>NZ_CP102577.1:87500-4887500 GCF_042231735.1 Corallococcus exercitus | reverse complement strand
CAGGGGCTGGTGCGCGGACTGGCGGCGGGCCTGCGCGAGGAGCTGGCGTCGAGTCCAATGGCCTCCGGCGAAGCGCTGGCGACGCTCGCCGAGCGCACCGCCGCCGCGACCATGCGGGGGGCTGGGAGCGCGCTCACGCAGGAGGAGCTCCGCTGGCGGGAGGCGCCGCGCAACCAGGAGCTGGTGCGGCGCACGAGCCGGGAGATCACGGCCGGAGCACTGGAGGCTCTGGGCGCGAAGCTGCGGCGGCCCCTGATTGCCCTCGCAGGCGCGGGCAGTGCGCTGATGGCCCTGACCGTGCTGTCCGCGCGCTGGCGCCACGCGTAAGACCACCTTCATTCCAAGCCAGGACGCCCGAGGGGTGACACGGGATGTCCGTATAGATTACTCGTGATGGAGCTGAAGGAACTCGTGGAGCAGTTCGCGCACCATGTCGTGGCCCAGAACGAGGCCCTGTTCCGCGGGGACGCGAGGGCGGGCAACAAGCACGCCCGGAAGTACATTGCCGCGGTCAGCAAGCTCTTGGAGTCGGGCGACGTTGGCCGTGAGGCCCTTTGTGTGCTGCTCAAGCATGAGCGGATGGATGTCCGTGTAATGGCGGCGGCATTCCTCCTGCGTTACCGCACTGAAGAAGCCAGGTCAGTACTGGAGGAGGCCGCGAAGGGAACAGGGCTCATTCCCTTTGGTGCGCGGCAGACGCTCCAGTATTGGGCCGAAGGCACCTGGAATCTCGACCCGGGGTGAGCAGGCGTTGGCCCGCGTCAGCGGACAGATGCGTGAGACTGAAGGTCCGTGGCGACGGCCTCCACTTCCTCACCAGCTTCATTCCCGGGCGCAGCGCAGGCGGGGGAGGCACATGGCGGGAGCCCGGACAGGAAGGTGGCTGCTGGGGCTCGTGGGGGCCTGTGCTGCGCCGCTTCCTCCTTCGCGCAAACACCGGAGGCTCCCGCCAGTGGCGCGGGAGCCTCTGACTCCCCACTGACGGCCGGGCACAGCGGGCCCTCCTCCCGCGCCCTCCACGCCGCGTTGTGGAGGCGCCTCCGCGTTCCCACCCTCCTGATGTCTGGGATTGCACGGGAACAGGAGGCGGCCGTGAGGCGACGTACGTGGAAGCAACCGGCCTGGGCGCTCGCGCTGCTGGTCGCCGTTCCCCTCCAGGCGCTGGCGGCGGATCCGCTGCCCTCCTGGAACGACGGCCCGGTGAAGCAGTCCATCGTCGACTTCGTCACCCGCGCCACCACCGAGGGCGGCCCCGGCTTCATCCCGCCGGAGGAGCGCATCGCCACCTTCGACAACGACGGCACGCTCTGGCAGGAGCAGCCCGTCGTGCAGGGCGCCTTCCTCCTGGAGCAGGTCAAGGCCCGCGTGAAGGAGGACGCGTCGCTCGCGAAGCGGCAGCCCTTCAAGGCCGTGCTGGAAGGGGACGTGGCCCTGCTGTCCGCCATGGACGAGCCCCAGTTGATGGAGCTGGTCGCCGCCACCCACGCGGGCAAGACGCAGGAGGAGTTCGACCGCGAGGCCCGCGCCTTCTTCCAGACCGCGCGCCACCCGAAGCTGGGCGTGCCGTACACGCAGCTCGTCTACACGCCCATGCTGGAGCTGCTCCAGTACCTGCGCGCGAACGGCTTCCAGACGTGGATCTCCTCGGGCGGCGGCACCGACTTCATGCGGGCCATCTCCGAGGACACCTACGGCATCCCGCCCCAGCAGGTCATCGGCAGCAACCTCAAGGAGAAGTTCGACGAGGGCAACGGCCACCCGGTGCTCCGGCGCGAGGCCCGCCTGGACCACCTCAACGACAAGGCCGGCAAGCCGGTGGGCATCGAGCAGCACATCGGCCGGCGGCCCGTGTTCGCGGCGGGCAACGTGCGCTCGGGCGGTGACATCCAGATGCTCCAGTACACGAAGGAGCAGCCGCGCCAGGGTTTCGCCCTGCTCATCCACCACGACGACGCGGAGCGCGAGTTCGCCTACGCGGAGAAGAACGACGCGTCGCTGAAGGCCGCGCGCGAGGGCGGCTGGACCGTGGTCAGCATGCGCCAGGACTGGAAGCGCGTCTTCCCGGAGGGCCGCTGATGCACGCCCTGCAAGACTTCATCGGGCTGATGATCTCGACCTTCATCGTCGCGCTCGGCTTGTCGCAGGGCCTGTCGTGGCACCTGGAGGACCTGGGCCGGGGCGTGCGGCAGCCGGCGTTCGCGCGCGGGCTGGGCGTGTGCCTCATCGGCGTGCCGCTGCTGTCCATCATCGTGGTGAAGGTGCTGCCGCTGGGGCCCACCGCCCAGGGCGTCATCGCGCTGATGGCGTTCTGCCCGGGACTGCCCATGGCGCTCAACGTCGTGTCGCAGCAGAAGGGCAACCTGCCGCTGGCCCTGGCGCTGTCCATCACCCTGTCGCTCGTCGCCATCGTGTTGATGCCGTGGTCGCTGAAGCTGCTGGCGCAGCTGTTCCCCCTGGCCATCCAGCCACCGCCGTACCAGGTGCTCCTGTCCAGGGTCATGCTCCCGTTCCTCATCCCCTTCGCCCTGGGCATCGGCTTCCAGAAGCTGTCGCCCGTGTGGGCACGCCGGCTGCGCAGGCCGGTGAAGCTCTACTTCAACTTCGCCCTGGGCGTGGCCGTGCTGGCGCTGCTCGCCGCGAGCTTCCCGCTGCTGAAGCGCCTCCCCTTCTGGGCCCTGGTCGCGATGGTGGTGGTGACGCTGGGCTCCACGGCGCTGGGCCACGTGGCCGGCCGCCCCCGGCCCGAGGACCGCACGGCGCTGGCCATCTCCGCCGTCTTCGGCAACCCCGCCTTCGCCTTCTGCCTGGGCGGCAGCACCTATCCCATGAAGAGCCTGCTGGGCGTCATGGGGCTGTACCTGCTCATCCGCACCCTGGCGCTGGTGCCGTACCTGCTCTGGAACCCGCGCCACCAGGCGTCCGAGCGCGGAGGCGGGCCGACGCTGCCGCCGGGCAGGCGGGCCTCCGCGAACCCGTAGACCCTCCGTGTCCTGGAGCCGATGCGCGCAACGCACCCGGGTGGGTGATGCCGTGAGCCCCGGGCGCCTCCACCCTTCCTTGCGTCCGGGAGGCCAGGCACACGGGGGGGGAAGGGTCATGAAGCGCACCGCGGCCACGGCCGGTCAGGTCCTGAGTCGGGTGCTCCCGGGCGTCGAGCAGGCGCGGACGTATGAGCGGCGCTGGCTGCGCGCGGACGTGCTGGCCGCGCTCACCGTGGGCGCGATGCTGATTCCCCAGGGGCTGGCCTACGCCCAGATTGTCGGCGTGCGTCCCGTGGCGGGGCTGTACGCGGGCGTCTTCGCGATGCTGGCCTACGCGCTGTTCGGCCCGTCGCGCCACCTGCTGCTGGGGCCGGAGGCGGGCGCGGCCATCCTCACCGCGACGGCGCTGGCCCCGGTGGTGGGGGCCGGCGGGCCGGAGCGGCTGGCCTCCCTGGCGGCGCTGCTGGCGTTGATGGTGGGCGGGCTGAGCCTGCTGTGCGGGCTGTGCCGCGCGGGAGCGCTGGCGGACTTCCTGTCGAGGCCCATCCTCATCGGCTACGTCAACGGCGCGGCGCTGATCATCATCGGCAGCCAGCTGGCCCGGATGTTCGGGCTGGAGCGCAGGTCGAACGAGTTCGCGGGGCAGCTCCACGAGGTGGCGGCGAACGTGGGCCGCACGCACGTGCCCACGCTGACCCTGGGGCTGGGCATCGTCGCGGCGCTCGTCGCCATGCGCCGCTTCCTGCCTCGCTGGCCCGCGCCGCTGGTGATGGTGGCGCTCACCACGCTGGTGACCTGGAGGCTCCAGCTGGAACACGGCGGCGTGAAGGTGGTGGGGGCCATCGAGGCGTCGGCGCCCGCCTTCGGCCTGCCCTCCCCGCGCTTCGAGGACGTGCGCACGCTCCTGCCGGCGGCCTTCAGCCTCGCGCTGGTGAACTACGCCAGCTCCGTGCTCACGGGCCGCATCTACGCGGACCGCTTCGGCTACCGGCTGGACACCCATCAGGAGTTCTTCGGCCAGGCGGCGGCCAACCTGCTCACCGGCCTCACGCAGGGCTTCCCGGTGACGGGCAGCGACTCGCGCACGGCGGTCAACGTGTCCATGAAGGGGCGCACGCAGCTGGTCGGCGTGGGCGCGGCGGTGGTGGTCCTGGTGTTCTCGCTGTTCTTCACGCCGCTGCTCTCCCACCTGCCCCTGGTGACGCTGGGGGCCATTGTCATCGTCGCGGCGGTGTACCTGCTGGAGTTGACACCCCTCCTCCTGCTCTGGCGCGTGCGGCCGATGGAGGCGGTGCTCGCGGTGGTGACGACGCTGGGCGTGCTCTTCCTGGGCATCCTCCAGGGCATCCTCATCGCGGTGGCGCTGGCGCTGGTGGACCTCATCCGCCGCGCGGCGCACCCGCACGACGCCGTCCTGGGCGAGCGCGAGGGGCTGCCCGGCTGGCACGACGTGGAGGGCCACGCGGACGCGGAGACCCTCCCCGGCCTCGTCGTCTACCGCTTCGACGCGCCCCTCTTCTTCGCCAACGCGCGCTTCCTGCGCGAACAGGTGCACCGGCTGGTGGCGGACTCGCGCCAGCCGGTGCGCTGGTTCGTGCTGGACGCGTCCTCCGTGTTCGACCTGGACATCACCGCCGCGGAGAGCCTGGACCAGGTGCGCCACGAGCTCACGGAGGAAGGCATCGTCTTCGCCGTGGCCCAGGCGCGCGCGCCCATGCGCCGGATGCTGAATCGCTCGGGGCTGGCCGCGCTGATTGGACAGGACCTGCTCTTCCCCACGGTGGGCGCGGCCGTGCGCGCCTACCTCGAAACGCGAGACGACGCGCGGGCCGCCCCGGATGGCGCGCCCGCCCTATCGCCACAGGTGCACTGACGCCATGACGCCAATCCAATCCAGGGCCCGGGGCAGCACGGTGATGGGCGCGGTGCTGGGACTGCTCGTGTCCATGCCGGCGCTGGCGCAGGACGCGCACTACAACACGCGGCAGTTCGGCAACCGGGCGTGGCTGCTGGGGGGCGCCTTCGTGGGCGACCCGAAGGACATCAGCGCCGTCTATTACAACCCCGGAGCGCTCGCGCTGCTGGGCGCGCCGGAGCTGGAGCTCACCGGCAGCGTGTACGAGTACACGACCGTGCACGTGGAGGACGGGCAGGGGCAGGGAAGGGACCTGTCCGACTCCAACGTGGACGTGCTGCCGTCGTTGATCGCGGGCTCGCTGCGCTTCGAGTTCCTGGGGAAGTCCCGGCTGGCCTACTCGCTGCTCACGCGCCAGGGCTTCTCCTACAGCCTGCAGACGCGCGGCACGCGGACGGGCGTGGACCTGGGCGGCGTGCAGGGCCTGGACTCGCTGTCCACGGACGTGCGCCTGGACCAGTCCGTGAGCGAGTACTGGACGGGCCTCTCCTGGGCCACCCCCATCACCGAACACCTGGGCCTGGGGTTGACGCCGTTCGTCGCGACCCGGCACCACGAGCTGCGCTTCCAGACGCTCGCGCAGGGCTCCGGTGACGCCGGGCAGCGGCTGCTGGCGACCCTGGGCCGCGACCTGGAGGTCGACCACATCCGGGTGTTGCTGAAGGTGGGCGCCAGCTACCAGCAGGGCCCGTGGGCCGTGGGGCTCACCCTGACGACGCCGAGCCTGGCCATCTGGGGGCAGGGCTCCACGGGGCTCGAGCGCGCCGTCCAATCCCAGGGGTTCGACACGAACGCGCCCGCGCCCGTGTTCGACTTCCAGGAGGACCTGCCGGCGCACTTCCGCAACTCCTGGGCCGCGGCGCTCGGGGTCAGCCGGAGCTTTGGCTCGACCACGCTGTACGCGTCCGTGGAGGGCTTCGCGCGCGTCTCCTCCCTCACGCTGGTGGACACCGAACCCATCGTTCCGCGCGACTCCACGGAGATCATCAATGGGGACTACGCCTTCGCGCTCAAGCCCGTGTTGAACGCGGCGCTGGGCGTCGAGCAGCCGCTGGGGGACCGGCTGCGGGTGTACCTGAGCGGGCACACGGACTTCAGCGCGCTGGAGCAGACGCCGGGGACGAACGCGCTGCTCGGGGGCTGGGACCTGTACCACGTCGCCTCGGGCGTCCACTTCCTCCTGGGCCGCTCGCGCTTCACGTTCGGCGGCAACCTGGCGTGGGGCAGCAAGCAGACCGAGCGGTTCTCGGAGACGCTCCAGCAGCTGGGCCTGTCCGCCTCCACGCGCAGCCAGGACGTCCGCTACTTCCAGGCCACGCTGCTGGTGGGCGCCAGCTTCTCCTTCAAGGACACGCGGGGCCCGGGCGGCAAGCCCGGCGTGGAAGAGGCTCCCACCGCGGAGTCTCCATGACGCAGGAGCCCGGGGCGGACCGTGCGGTGGACGAAGCGGCGGCCTCCGCCTTCCTGCTGGACCTGGCGAAGGCCCTGCACCTGGCCTACCAGCCAGCGCCCCTGGTGGAGGCGCGCGTGCGCCGGGCGGCGAAGGCGTGGGGATTGGACATGGAGGTCTTCACGCTCCAGAGCGTGGCCCTGACGGAGGTGGTGTCCCCGGGCCGCTCGCGGGTGGCCTTCGTGCGGCTGCCCTTCAACCCGCACTGGAACCTGGGCCGGGCCGCGGCGCTGCTGCGGCTGGCGGAGGCCATCCATGAAGGGCGCGTGCGGCTGCCCGAGGCCCGCGCGGAGCTGGAGCGCGTCCTGAAGACCCGCTCGCCGTATCCGGAGTGGCTCGTGTTCGTGGCCTACGGCGTCTATGGCGCGGCGGTGGCGGCGCGGGTGGGCGGGGCGTGGCTGGAGATGTTCGTGGCCTTCTTCGTGGGCGTCATCGCGGGCGTCATCCACTTCGGCACGCTGCGCTCGCAGCGGTTGGACTTGCAGAAGAGCTTCGTCGCGGCGTTCCTGGGGACGCTGGTGGCCCTGGGGTTCACGTTCCTCCTGCCGCGCTTCAGCGTGGTGCGGGCCCTGTTCGGCGGGGTGACGCTGCTGGTGCCCGCGATGGTGGTGACGCTGGGCTCGCTGGAGCTGGCCCTGGAGTCGGTGGAGGCGGGCCTGCCCCGGCTCATGTACGGCGTGATGCGCTTCCTGATGCTGGGCGTGGGCATCGCGGCGGCGGGGACGCTCTGGGGCTTCGGCGGGCCGCTGCCGCCGCACTTCGAGGCGCACGCGCTGCCGCCCCTGCTCACCTTCCTCCTGGTCGGGGTGGGGGGCGTGGCGCTGTCGGTGTGCATGTCGGGGCGGCCGCGGGACGTGGCGTGGATTGTCGGCGGGGTGCTGCTCGCCTACGAGGCGCAGGCGGTGATGAAGCTGCTGCTCGGGGACCGGGGCAGTCCGCTGGTGGCCGCGTTCGTGCTGGGCGTGGCGGGGCTGCTCTACGGGCGCGGGAGGGACCGGATGCCCATGACGGTCATCATGCCCGGGATGTTGCAGCTGGCGCCGGGCTTCATCGGCACGGAGGCCGTGGTCGCGCTGCTCGGCGCGGGCAGCGCGGGCGCGGACGACGCGCGGTTGTTCAACGTGCTGCTGGTGGCGCTCCAGCTGGTGCTGGGGCTGGTGCTCGCCTCGGTGGTGGTGCCGCCGCGCCTGCCCGTGGAGCGCGACTCACCCGTGCCTCCCAGCGCCGGCAGCGCGTAGGCCGCTCAAGGGCGCACGATGCAGCGGAAGCCGATGTGGCTGGCGCCGCTGTCCACGGCCTGGGGCGAGCGAGCCGCGGGGCGGTAGCGGCGGCAGTAGTTGGGCGCGCACAGGTGGCTGCCGCCCTTGAGCACCCGGCGCGGGATGGTGACGGCGGGCGTGGAAGGGTCCTGGCTGCCCTGGGCGGTGGCGGGGCCGCGCGGGTTGACGGGGATGCAGCACGCCTTGCCTTTGTTGCCCTGGTGGCGCTCCTGGTACCAGTCGGTGGTCCATTCCCAGACGTTGCCGGCCATCTCGTGGAGGCCATAGCCATTGGGAGGGAAGGCGCCGACGGGGCAGGTGCCCTCGTGGCCGTCCTCGCGGAGGTTCTGCCAGGGGAAGTAGCCCTGCCAGGTGTTGGCCAGGTGTTCGCCGTCCGGGGTGAAGTCATTGCCCCAGCAGAACTCGTTGCGGTCCAGGCCGCCGCGCGCGGCGCGTTCCCACTCGGCTTCGGAGGGGAGGGCCTTGCCGGCCCAGGTGGCGTACGCCTCCGCGTCTTCGTAGGCGACGTGGACGACGGGGTGGTCGCGGCGGTGCTTCACGGAGGAGCGGCGGCCTTCGGGGTGCTTCCAGCAGGCGTCGGGGACATAGCTCCACCAGTGGGCCACGTTGCCCAGGTCCACGGGACCCTGGGCCTTCTGGAAGACGAGCGAGCCGGGGACGAGGGACTCCGGAGGAGCGCCGGGGTAGTCCGCGGGGTTGAGCGGCCGCTGAGCGACGGTGACGTAGCCGGTGGCCTCGACGAAGCGGGCGAACTGTTCGTTCGTCACGGTGAAGCGGTCCATCCAGAAGCCGGAGACGGTCACCTGATGGGCGGGGGCTTCTTCGGGATAGTGATGGTCGGAGCCCATCCAGTACGTGCCGCCAGGAATCCAGACCATGTCCGGGAACGGAGCGCGGCCAGGGCGCGCGGCGGTGTCGGTGGGCTCCGAGTCGGGCGCGGCGTCACGGATGTCGTTCCGGTGCATGGCTGGAAGTCCTCCAATGGAGAACATCCGGCCCTGCGCGCGGAATGACACTCGCACCGGGGGCCGGGGAGGGTGTCGGCGCGTTGACGGGGATGGCTGGATACACTGTCGCCGAACCTTTATCGAAGACCCTCATGCTTGGAGCCTGGATGGCCCGAAGCGTCCGAGGACGGAAGGCAACCCTGCCCAAGGCTCTTGGAGCGTGGGTCCTGCTCGCTGCCGCCGCATCCAGCGGGTGTTCACACGCCCAGAAGCCAGAACCGCGTGTCTATCTCATCGCGGAAGACGCAGGTGGAATCGGCGGTGCTGGCGGACGCGACTGTGACGCCGAACATGTCGTGTGCTTCGACCGGTGCTGGAACTCCGCCCCGCCGCTGACGAGCATCAAGCGGGGCTCTGGCAAGCACCATGAGTACTGCACGGGGGAGTGCCGCGAACGCTACATGGATTGCATCGAGGCGCTAGAACGGGCGCCCCAGAAAGGCGATGTCGCGGAGCTTCGGTTTTCGAACATCGATGGAGCGCTCGATTGGCTGAGGGCGCACCGCTCGGAGTTGGCGCTGGGAACCGTCGTCGTCATCGCGGGTGTGGCGTTCATCGTCGCCACTGGCGGATCAGGGGCGTTGATTCTTGCCCCGCTTGCGCTCTAGTGACCGCGGACAGGACGAGGCCATGACTGCTTCCAAGAAGTTCGAGATGGAGTCGACGCTGAGAATCCTTGATGCCGTGAGCAAGAGCTATCCGCCCGGTTCCAAGGAAGAGGCAGCTGTACAACTGGCTGCTGTCTCATTGCTCTACCTCCGCCGGCTCAAGAAGCTGGATGGCTTCCTTGAGTACCATCGGGAGTTCTCTGACGCGTCGGCGCATGTCCCCATCGCGAGAGAGTTCGCGACCCAGGCGGATGCGGATTCGTGGCTGGCCAGTGGAGAAGCCGTCGATGGTGCGCTCGTCAAAATCGACGGCCAGGGCTTCCAGGTCATCCAGTTGCCCAAGGGCCTGAAGTTCCTCCGGACGCCTCTCCCGCAGGAGCTGGGGCCTCCTGATCCGAAGTAGAGGGAATCCCCGCCACCGCCGTCGATGCCCCCTCCGACGGTGGCGGTGGGTTGGGCTACGTGTGCGATTGCTGGAAGCGGTGGATGAACTGCTCCACCTCGTTCGCCAGGGACATGACCTGGTCGCTGATGCTGGGCTCCTCCTTCTGCTTGCGCGCCGCCGCCATCTTCTGTTTCACGCGCTCCTTCATCGGCCCGATGCTCAGGCTTCCCGGCGCCTGGCTGGGCAGGAACTCGATGAGGCTCTCCGCGAACTGCTTCACCAGCATCTGCGCCGGGACGAAGGTGAACATGCGCTCGCCGTACCAGGACGTGTACAGGCCGGAGTGCGGACCGTACTCGAAGGGGTCCGAGCGCAGGTTGATGAGGTAGGGCCACGCCGGGTTGAAGCGCTTGCCGCTGAACCACATGTCCGGGCCCTCGCCGTCCTGGTAGCTGAAGATGATCTTCCAGTCCTTGTACCGGACCGCCGCGAGGTTGCCGCTGTCGAGCACGTAGATGAACTCGTGCCGGCGGCCCTCCTCCGTGCCCGCCAAGAGCCCCGTCTGGTCATACCCGTCCAGGTGGACCCTGAAGGTCTTGTTCCCCACCTTGAAGCCGCGCTTGCACTTCTCCACCAGGTCCGTGGGGCCGCCCGCCGCCGCCACCATCGTGGGCATCCAGTCCTCGTGCGCGAAGATGTCGTTGATGACGCGCCCCGGCTCCACCACGCCCGGCCAGCGCACCGCGCACGGCACCCGCACGCCGCCCTCCCACGTCGAACCCTTCTCCCCCCGGAACGGGCTGTTGCCGCCGTCCGGCCAGCCCATCTTCTCCGCGCCGTTGTCCGTGGAGAACACCACCAGCGTGTTGTCCGCGATGCCCAGCTCGTCCAGCTTCGCCAGCAGCACGCCCACGATGTCGTCCAGCTCCCGCATCGCGTCCGCGTAGAGGCCATAGCCCGTGGCGTTGCGGTACTTCTCCTGGAGGAACGTCCAGACGTGGTTGCGCGTGGTGTTGTGCCAGAGGAAGAACGGCTTGCCCTCCTTCACCGCGCGCTCCATGAAGTCCAGCGACCCGTTCAGGAACTCACCGTCCACCGTCTCCATGCGCTTCTTCGTGAGCGGGCCGGTGTCCTCGATGCGCTGGCTGCCCACCAGGCCCCAGCGCGCGTCCTCGGTGACGTCCTTGCGGTTCGTGGCCCAGGTGTGCAGCACGCCGCGCGGCCCGAAGCGCGCCTTGAAGGCCGGGTCCTTGGGGTAGTCCGGGCACTCGGGCTCGTTCTCCGCGTTGAGGTGGTAGAGGTTGCCGAAGAACTCGTCGAAGCCGTGGTTCGTGGGCAGGTAGGGATTGGAGTCGCCCAGGTGGTTCTTTCCGAACTGGCCGCAGGTGTAGCCCAGCGGCTTGAGCATCTCCGCGATGGTGGGGTCGGAGTCCTGCAGGCCGTACTTCGCGCCCGGCATGCCAATGGTGGTGAGCCCCGTGCGAAGCGGGTTCATGCCCGTGATGAACGCCGCGCGGCCCGCGGTGCAGCTCTGCTGGCCGTAGCAGTCCGTCATCAGCGCGCCCTCCTTCGCGATGCGGTCGATGTTGGGCGTGCGGTAGCCCATCATCCCCTGGTTGTAGGCGCTGATGTTCCAGAAGCCGATGTCATCTCCCCAGATGACCAGGATGTTGGGCTTCTGCTTCGCCTGCTTCCCGTGACCGTTGCCGTGTCCGTTGCCCGAGGACTTCGCCTTGCTTGCCATTCGCCACCTCCTGGGCACGAGGTGCCCACGGGGGCCGGTCCGCACATCGTTCCGGCAGCCGGGGGCGGGCGGGCGCTCAGGAGGCAGGTCCGCGCGGCTCAGTGCGTGGGCCCCCGCGAGTCATCATCCGCCGGTGGATGCGGCAGGTGCCGCAGCAGCTCCCGCATGCGCGTGTCCGCTTCATCCAGCCGGATGAGCAGGTCCTCCTGCCGGTGACGCTCCTCGCCGTGCAGCGCCGCGCCCGCTTCGTCCACCCGCGAGCGCACCAGGTACAGCCCATCCTGGATGAGGCGCCACTCCTGCCAGGTCTGGGACTCATGCCGCGCCATCCAGGCCTCCACGCCCTCGCTCACCTGTGAGTACACGTTCCGCGGGCCCACCTTCGCCAGCACGCCCGTGCGCTCCAGCAACCGGTGCGTCGGCGCGTGCACGCGGGCCAGGGCCAGGGTGATGCCCCGGCGCGACAGGTCCTCGTGCAGGCCCGCCAGCATGTCCGCACCCGGCACGTCCAGGTCCTCCGTCAGCTCCAGGTCCAGCAGCACCTCGCGCACCGGCACCTTCGCGTCGCGCACGCGGGCGAGCACCTCGTCCCGCAGCGACGTCGCGTTGGCGAAGAAGAGCCCTTCGTCCGGCCGGATGACGTGCAGGCCGGGCAGGGTGATGGCGGAGGCCTCGCGGTGCGTGGCCACCAGGTCCAGCGTCCCCGGCACCCGCCCCAGCTCGCTCAGGCGCGGCTGGCTGGCGCGGTAGACGGTGAGGAACAGCGACACGCCCACCGCGATGAGCAGCCCGGGCAGCACGTCGAAGGCCAGCACCGCCACCAGCGCCACCGCCGCGCCCAGGAAGTCCCCCCGGCGCAGGCGCGCCAGCCGCACCAGCGCCTTCACGTCCATCATCCCCAGGATGGCCACCACCACGATGGCGCCCAGCGTGGCCTCCGGCAGCGCGCGGAACAGCCCGGTGAGGAACAGCGCCACCAGCAGCGTCAGCCCCGCCGTCACCAGCGAGGACACCTGCGTGGTGGAGCCCGCCTGATCATTCGCGGCGGACTTGGACAGGCTGCACCCCATGCTGAAGCCCCGGAAGAGCCCGCCGCCCAGGTTCGCGGCGCCCAGGCCCACCAGCTCCCGGTTGGGGTCCACCTCGTAGCCGTGCTTCGCGGCGAACATGCGCGCCGGCCCGATGGCCTCCGCGAACGCCACCAGCGCGATGCCGCACGCCCCCGGCAACAGCTGGAGCAGGTCCTTCAGCCCCACGTCCGGAAGCTGGGGCGGCACGAGGCCCGCGGGGATATGCCCCACGATGGCCACCCCCTTCGCGTCCAGGTGCAGCAGGGAGGATACGGCGATGCCCAGCACCAGCACCGCGAGCGCCGCCGGGATGCGCCGCGACACCCGCCCCAGCAAGAGCAGCGCCGCGATGCTCGCGGCTCCCACGGCGAGCGTCAGCGGATGCGTCTGTCCCAGGTGGGAGAGGATGAAGCCCAGCCGCTCGAAGAAGCCTCCCTTCGCGCCCTCGATGCCCAGGAGCTTGGGCACCTGCTTGATGGCGATGATGAGCGCCAGCCCGAACACGAAGCCGCTCAGCACGGAGGTGGAGAAGAACTGCGCGACGCGGCCCAGCTTCAGCACGCCCGCCAGCACGGCGACGGCTCCCGCCATCAGGGCCAGCGCGGCCGTGAGCGCCATGAAGCGCGGGGTGCCCTGCTGCGCCAGCGCGCCCACCGTGGCGGCGGAGAGCACCGACACGCTGGCGGACACCGCGATGATGAGCTGCCGCGAGCTGCCGAACAGCGCGTAGAGCGCCAGCGCCGCCGGGGTGGAGTACAGCGCCGCCTGCGGAGGCAGCCCGGCGAGCTGCGCGTAGGCCATGCCCTCCGGGATGTGCAGCGCCGTCACCGTGAGCGCGCCCATCAGGTCCTTCTTCAGGCGCGTCCGGTCATAGCCACGCAGCGACGCCAGGAACGGGCTGGCGCGGGTGAGCCACGAGGTGTGGCTCCGTGCGGAGCCCCGGCGCGCTTCGTCTCCCATGCGCACGAGATGGCCACCCGGCCCGACACGGGCATCGTCCTCCGGGCAGGGGCCTCCAGGTGGACAGGCGTTTCAGATGACGCTGGTCATGCCTGCCTGGGTGACGGGAGGCTGCCGGGCATGATCACCGTCAGTGCTTTCAAGTGGGTGCCGCCGTTCGCGCAGGGCCTGGTGCGGGACCTCCGGGTGCGGTGGGCGCTGGAGGAGGCGGGCCTGCCGTACCAGGCGAGGCTCATCGATGGCGACGTCCAGCGGTCGGCCGACTACCGCATGCAGCAGCCCTTCGGGCAGGTGCCGGTGTTCGAGGAGGACGGCCTGTCCCTCTTCGAGTCGGGCGCCATCCTGGTGCACATTGCGTTGAAGAGCGACGTGCTCCTCCCCACGGACGAGGCAGGCCGGGCGCGTGCGCTCTCGTGGTTGTTCGCGGCGCTGAACTCGCTGGAGATCCACATCCAGCAGCTCGCGGAGATCGACCTCTTCGTCCCGGATGCCCAGTGGGCGAAGCTCCACCGGCCCGACGTGGTGAAGAACATCCACCAGCGCCTGGGCGAGCTGGCCACGTGGCTGGGAGACCGCCCGTACCTGGAGGACCGCTTCACCGTGGGGGACCTGATGATGACCACGGTGCTGCGCATCCTGCGGCACACGGACGTGCTCGACGCCCATCCCTCGCTCAAGGCCTACAAGGAACGCTGCGAGGCTCGGCCCGCGTTCCAGCGCGCGCTGGCCGCGCAGCTGGAAGCGTTCCAGGACACGAGGCCACGCGGGCCCTGAAGTCAGGTCGGGCCTTAGACGTATTCCATGTCAGGCCGGCATTCTAGGGTGGAGGGCCGACGGAGGAACCGGGCAGGAGGCCCGGCGGCTCCGTCGGCGATGTCCCCTTCCTCACCCGGAGAACCGGATGACCACTTCGCGTTTCGCATCCCGCCTGACGGGCGCGCTCGTCGGGCTCACGCTGTGCACCACCGCCTTCGCGGCTCCCCAGGAGCTGCAGCCCCGCGCCGCCGCCGACAAGCGCCTCCAGAAGGCGCTGCCGTCGGGCACGCCCGTGGAGCGGCTGGTGGTGAAGTTCCAGGAGGGCAGCCGCGTGCGCCTGCGTGGCGATGCGCTGCGCCCGCTCGCGGCGGAGCGCTCCGAGTCCGAGCGCTCGCTGCTCGCCGGGCGGGGGCTCTCCGAGGCCCGGCTCGATGGTGACGTGAAGACCGCGCAGGCCCTGCTGGAGCGCGCGCCCCGTGCCGCCGCGCTCCGCCGCCTCTTCACGGACGCGGAGGCTTCGCTGGAGGCGCGCAAGGTGCTGGGCGAGTCCGAGAGTGGCCGCCAGCTGGCGGACCTCAACCTCTACTACGCGGTGCCGCTCGTGCCGGGCACCACCGCGGAGCGCGTGGCGGAGCTCGTCGCGTCGCTCAACGCGCTGGACAGCGTGGAGGTCGCCTACGCGGAGCCTCCCGCCGAGCCCGCCATGGTGAACTTCGGCATGGAGCCCGCGCTGCGCGCCCTGCTCGCCGCCGCGGACATCGCCCCCACCACGCCGCTGTACGAGGGCAACCAGGGCTACCTCAACGCGGCCCCCAGCGGCGTGGACGCGCGCTATGCGTGGGGCGTGGCCGGTGGCAACGGCGCGGGCATCCGCTTCGTGGACATCGAGGGCGGCTGGCGCACCACCCATGAGGACATGCCGGCCCTCTTCACGCAGCTGGGCGCGCAGTACAACGACCTGGGCTGGCGCAACCACGGCACCGCGGTGCTGGGGGAGGTCGTGGGCACGGCCAACGGCTACGGCGTGACGGGCATCGCGCACGGCGCGACGGCGGGCGTGTCGGCGGCCTCGCAGGGCACCGCCGCCGCCATCGCCAACGCGGCGGCGGCCGTGGGACGTGGCGGCGTCATCCTGATCGAGCTGCACGCGCAGGGGCCGGCGGACAGCACGCCCTGTACCTGCAACCAGAGCCAGTGCAACTACATCGCGATGGAGTACTGGCAGGCCAACTACGACGCCATCGCCACGGCCACCGCCAACGGCGTCACCGTGGTGGAGGCGGCGGGCAACGGCAGCGCCAACCTGGACGAGGCCGCGTACGGCGGCGTCTTCAACCGCAACGTGCGCGACTCGGGCGCCATCGTGGTGGGCGCGAGCACCGCCACCACGCGCGTGCCCATGTGCTGGACGAACTTCGGCTCGCGCGTGGACGTGCACGGCTGGGGTGAGAGCGTGGCGACCATGGGCTACGGCGACCTGTTCGGCTCCGCCTACGGCGAGGACCAGTACTACACGGGCACCTTCAGCGGCACGTCCAGCGCGTCGCCCATCGTCACCGGCTCGGCGCTGAGCCTCCAGGGCGTGGCGCGTGCGCGCGGCACGGGCGCGCTCGACCCGCGCTACGTGCGCGGCCTGCTGGCCAGCACGGGCACGGCGCAGGCGGCGGATGCGCGCAACATCGGCCGGCTGCCCAACCTGCGCCAGGCCATCCAGACGATGCCGGACCTCGCCTGGTCCTCGTCGGGCCCCATCGCCGGCCGGTACTGCACCCAGGTGCACGAGTCGTCCGACCCGGACACGTGGCACGACAACTTCCTGTGCTCGGCCGTGAACTACGGCTTCCAGTGGAGCAGCGCGGGTCCCATCGCCGGCATGCGCTGCACGCAGGTCTCCGAGGGCTCCGAGCCCGCGGCGCACACGTGGCACGACAACTACCTCTGCGTGCCCACCAACAGCCCGCTGCAGCTGTCGTGGTCGCAGGCGGGCCCCATCGCGGGCAAGCTCTGCACGCTCATCCACGAGGGCGCGGACCCCCACGCCTGGAACGACAACTACCTCTGCTACTGATGGATGCTTGAAGGTCGGACACGCCGTGCGTGACGCGGCGTGTTCACCGGGCCATGGCGGGCGTTATCCTGCGCTTCCAGTTCATCCAGCCCCTCCCCCTCAGGAGCGCCCCCATGCCCCGTGGAATCTCCAAGTTCAGCTCAGGCCCGTCGCTTCCGGTGAAGCGCAAGCACGACGACCTCACCTCCTCCATCCGCAAGCCCACGGTGGAGGGGCCGCCGCAGAAGAAGCAGCGGACCCAGGGGCCTGATGCCACGCAGCAGCAGCCGGTGAAGAAGCCGCCCACGGACCCCTCGATGCATGCCGTCTACGACAAGATGGCGCACGAGGAGATGCTGAAGAACCCGAAGTACGCGGCGCTGGCGGAGGACGCCGCGAAGGCGTCGGATGGCAAGCCGGTCAATGTCGTCACCAAGGACCAGGTCCATGGCGGCATGTTCTACAAGAAGGACAACCAGATCGGCCTGCGGCCGGACCTCACGGGCCCCAAGCGCGCCAGCGTCATGGCCTTCGAGGCCACCAACGTGGCGCAGCAGAAGAAGTTCAGCAAGGTCACGAGCGATGCCTTCCAGAACGAGCTCAACGCCGTGCTGGGCAAGCCGACCTTCGGCGGGGACCTGAGCGCCCGGCGGGAGAAGTTCGCCCAGAACATGGAGCGCATCGAGTACGACGGCATCAAGCGCCACCATGACGTGATGAAGCACGGCATCGACAACCAGGGCTGGCCCAAGGAGATGGACCGCTTCGGCAAGCGCCTGGAGGGCGCCGACCCCAGCTTCGAAAGCTACTGGGATCGCCAGAACAAGAAGGACGACACGACGGGCAAGAGCCACTCGGACGTGTACCGCGCCCAGTTCGACAACATCCACGCCACCGCGCAGAAGGCCGTGGCGGAGAGCAAGGCGAAGCAGGGCATCAAGTAGCCCCCTGGCCCCGCGCGCCGCTTCGCGCTAGGGAGGAGGGCCATGTCCTCCGCCCTCCAGACCCGTCCCCGGAGCGAGCTCGCCTCCGGGCGCCTCGGCCAGTCCCGCTACCTGATCCGCCGCAAGTTCTTCAAGCTGTTTGGCGGCGCGTTCCACATCTACGACGAGGCGGGCAACGTCGCCTTCTACTCGAAGATGAAGGCCTTCAAGCTGAAGGAGGACCTGCGCATCTACAGCGGCGAGGACATGCAGGAGGAGCTCCTCACCATCCAGGCGCGCGGCATCCTGGACTTCGGCGCCACCTACGACGTCACCGACGCGGCCACCGGCGAACGGGTGGGCGCGCTGCGCCGCAAGGCCCTGAGCTCCATGCTGCGTGACACGTGGCTGGTGCTGGACGTGGACGGCCAGGAGGTGGGGCGGATTGAAGAGGACAGCATGCTGCTGGCGCTCGTGCGGCGCTTCCTCACCAACCTCCTCCCGCAGACCTTCACCGGAACCCTGGGCGGTGAGCAGGTGCTCAGCTTCCGGCAGCACTTCAACCCGTTCATCCAGAAGATCGACCTGGACTTCTCCATGGACACGCAGCGCCGGCTGGACCGGCGGCTGGGCATCGCCGCGGCGGTGCTCCTGTGCGCCATCGAAGGCCGTCAGTCCGGCGGCTGAGCCGGTCGCGCGTCAGCGCACGCTGGCCCAGTACGGCTTGAGCGCTTCGCGGCTCGCGGCCAGTGCCGCCCTCGCGTCCGCGTTGGTGGCTCCGGGCGCGAAGCTGTCCTCGCGCCCGGCCAGCACCTCGACGCACGCGTGCACGGAGTTCGACAGCCCCTCCAGCGAATAGCCCCCCTCCAGCACCAGCACCAGCTTCCCGCCGGAGACCTCCTCCGCCAGCTTGCGCACGGCGGTGCACATCGCCGCGAAGCCGCGCTCGGTGACGTCCATGCCGCCAATCGGATCCGCGCGGTGCGGGTCGAACCCCGCGGACACCAGCACCAGGTCCGGCCGGTACGCCTGCGCCACCGGGAGCAGCAGCTCCTGGAAGATCATCCCGTAGTCCGCGTCCGTGTTGCCGCCCGGCAGGCCGCAGTTGACCGTGAAGCCCTGGCCTTCCGCGCGCCCCACCTCCGGCGCCGCGCCGCTGCCCGGGTAGTAGGGGAACTGGTGCACCGACTGGTACATCACGTCCCGCCGCCCCCAGAACGCCGCCTGCGTGCCGTTGCCGTGGTGCACGTCCCAGTCCAGCACCAGCACGCGCTCGGCCCCCAGCCGGCGGCCCGCCTCCGCCGCGATGGCGACGTTGTTGTAGAGGCAGAAGCCCATCGCCCGGTCCGGCTCCGCGTGGTGGCCGGGCGGGCGCACCAGCGCGAACGCGTTCCGCGCGTGCCCCGCCATCACCTGCTCCACGGCCTGCACCGCCGCGCCCGCCGCCACCCGCGCCGCGTCGATGCTGTCCGGCGACACCGCCGTGTCCCCGTCGATGCGCTCGAAGCGGCCCCCCAGCTTCTCCATCGCTTCCAGGTGCGCGGGGGTGTGCACCGCTAGAATCTCCGCGTCCGTGGCGGAGCGGGGCTGCGCCATCACCGTGCCCTCGACGGGGTTGCGCGCCAGCACCTGGAGGATGCGCCGCAGGCGGGCGGGCGACTCGGGGTGGCCCTCACCGGCGTCGTGCTGGAGGAAGAGCGGGTCGGTGAGCAGCAGGGTCGCGGTCATCCCCTGGACCTTACGCATCCTCCCTTCGGGAACCCAGCGTCCAGCCCCGGCAGGCGGGGAAGTCCGTTCCTTGCCCGGACGGGCCACCCTCCCTACAGTGGGCCGGCCTTGCCACGTCGCCTCAAGAAACCCGGTCTCCGGGGCATCCTCCTGGGTTCGTTCGGTCTTGCGTTGGCCGTCATCCTGGGGACGCTCTACTTCGTCGTTCCCCTCCAGGTGGACAACCACCTGAGGGAACGCATGGCGCTCCATGCCCAGAACAAGGCCCGGGAGGTCAAGGCCCTGGTCGAAAAGCAGGCGAAGACCCAACCGGTCCCCACCCTGGAAGGGGTCTACCTGGAGGATGACGACTTCAGCGTCGTGGCCGTCCTGGATGCCCAGGGCGTGCCCCGCGCCACCTACCCCGCGACGCCCCCCCAGTGGTTCACCCAGGGCCTGGAGAAGCGCCTCCAGTCGCGCCCCCTGCCGCCGCTGGCGGAGACGAAGTTCGACTCCAAGGACTGGGCCGTGTCCGTGCCGGTGACGCTCGCGGACAGCGTGCCCGGTGAGGTCGTCGTGGTGGTGGCCGGGGCCCGGCTGGAGGGCGTGCTCGAGTCCCTGCGCCACACGGTGCTGCTGGCCTTCGTCGTGGGCCTGGTGCTCTTCCTCCTCACGGCGTTCCTCATCTCGCGCGCGTTCATCCTCCACCCGCTGGACGCGATGATGTCCATGGCGCGCAAGCTGGCGGAAGCAGACCTCACCGGCCGCGCGGAGGTGCGCAACAGCAAGGACGAGCTGGGCCAGCTGGCCGAAGCCCTCAACCGCATGGCCCAGTCCTGGCGCGACACACTGGGCCGCGTGCGCGGCGTGTCCGACGTGGTGGCCGGCGTCATCGAGCAGATCCACCGCACCGGCACCACCGTGTCCTCCGGCGCGGGCACCGTGCAGTCGCGCGTGGAGGAGACGTCCTCCTCCATGGTGGAGATGATGGCCTCCCTGCGCGGCATCGCGGAGAACGTGGAGGTCCTCTACCAGAGCGCGGAGGAGAGCAGCTCCTCCATCATGGAGATGGCCGCCACCAACGACGAGGTGGCGGAGAACGTCCAGGCCATGGCCGCCAGCGTGGAGGAGACCACCAGCGCCATCGAGGAGATGACGTACTCCATCAAGGAGGTGGCCAAGAACATCGAGGACCTCTCCGCGTCCACCGAGGACACGTCCTCCGCCATCAGCCAGATGGACGCCGCCATCGGCCAGGTCGACGCCAACGCCAATGAGACGGCCCGCCTGTCCGAGCAGGTCTTCGAGGACGCGCAGACGGGCGTGGAGGCCCTGCGCAAGACGCTCTCCGGCATCGACCGCATCAAGGACACCAGCCGCACCGCCGCGGGCGTCATCGACAGCCTGGGCCGGCGCATCAGCGAGATTGGCAACATCCTCAACGTCATTGACGACGTGGCGGAGCAGACGAACCTGCTGGCCCTCAACGCCGCCATCATCGCCGCGCAGGCGGGCGAGCACGGCAAGGGCTTCGCGGTGGTGGCCGAGGAGATCAAGGACCTGGCCGAGCGCACCGGCGCGTCCACCAAGGAGATCGCCGAGCTCATCCGCGGCGTGCAGGAGGAGAGCCGCAACGCCGTGGTGGTGATGAACCAGGGCGTCAAGAGCGTGGAGGAGGGCGTGCAGCTGGGCCGCGAGGCGGAAGGCGCCCTGCGGAAGATCAACGACAGCACCCAGAAGTCCACGCAGATGGTGAAGGCCATTGCCCGCGCCACCGTGGAGCAGGCGCGCGGCAGCAAGCAGGTGACGGCCGCCATCCACCGCATCTCCGCCACGGTGTCCATGATCTCCCAGGCCTCCAACGAGCAGGCCCGGGGCGGCGAGCAGATCATGAAGAGCGCGGAGCGGATGAAGACGCTCACCCAGCACGTGCAGCGCTCCAGCCAGGAGCAGGCGCACGGCAGCAAGCAGATCACCCGCTCCATCGAGAGCATCAACGAGATGGTCACCCACCTGAACCGCGCCCAGAAGGAGCAGACCAAGGGCAGCGAGCAGGTGCTCAAGGCCGTGGAGACCATCAAGGGCGTGTCCGAGCACCAGACGCGCTCGGTGCGCCAGCTGGAAGAGGCCATCGACAACCTCACGCGCCAGGCGGAGATCCTGCGCGCCGAGGTCCGCCGCTTCCGCGTCTGACGCACCGCGATTCCTTCGAAGGGTCCATGCCCGAGTCCGCCGCCCCCTCCCGTCCCGTGTCCGAGCGCGCCGTGGTGCTGCTCATCGGCGCGGTGCAGTTCGTCAACATCCTCGACTTCGTGATGGTGATGCCGCTGGGCCCGGACTTCGCGAAGGGGCTGGGCATCGAGTCGTCGCACATCGGCACCATTGGCGGCAGCTACACCGCCGCCGCGAGCGTGGCGGGGCTCCTGGGGGGCTACTTCCTGGACCGCTTCGACCGGCGCAAGGCGCTGGCCGTGTGCATGCTGGGGCTCGTCGCGGCCACCGCGGCGGGGGGCCTGGCGCTGGGGCTGTCCACGCTGCTGCTGGCGCGGGTGTGCGCGGGCATCTTCGGCGGACCGGCGACGGCGCTGTCCCTGTCCATCATCGCGGACCTCATCCCGGTGGAGCGCCGGGGCCGGGCGCTGGGCGCGGTGATGGCGTCCTTCTCCGTGGCCTCCGTGCTGGGCGTGCCCCTGGCGCTGAAGGTGGCGGAGGTGGGCGGCTGGCGGCTGCCCTTCTTCGTGGTGGCGGCGCTGGGCCTGGTGGTGGTGGTGGCCGCGCTGTGGCTGCTGCCGCCCGTGCGCGGGCACCTGCTACCGGGCGGCGGCGCGGCGCGGGCGCCGGGCGTCGCGGAGCTGCTGGGCAGCACCGACGTGCAGCTGTCCTACCTGATGACGGCGCTGGTGATGATGAGCGGCTTCATCGTCATCCCCAACATCTCCGCCTACGTCCAGCAGAACCTGGGCTACCCGCGCGACCACCTGTGGATCCTCTACTTCGCGGGCGGCATCGTGAGCTTCGTCACGCTGCGGCTGACGGGGCCGCTGGTGGACCGCTTCGGCTCCTACCGCGTGGGCACGGTGGGCGTGGCGCTGGCGGCCGTCACCACGTACCTGGGCTTCGTGCACTATCCCGCGTGGCTGCCCATCCCCGTGCTGTTCATGGTCTTCATGCTGGCCATGGGGGTGCGCAACGTGGCGTACAACACGCTCACCTCCCGCGTGCCGGACAACCCGGTGCGCGCCCGCTTCATGTCGCTGCAGTCCGCCACCCAGCACATGGCCTCCGCGCTGGGGGCCTTCCTGTCGTCGCGCCTGCTGGTGGACCTGCCGGACGGGACGCTCGGCGGCATGGACACCATCGGCTGGGTGTCCATCGGGCTGTCGGTGGGGGTCCCCGTGATGCTGCGGGTGGTGGAGCGCCGGGTGCGCTCGCGCGAGCAGGCCCGGGCCCTGGCGGTGCCCCCGGCCCAGGGGCTGGCGGCGCCCCTGTCGCCCCAGGCCAATCCCCACGCCTGATGGGGCAATGTGCCCCAAGGGGCGCGGCGGAGGGGACGGGGTGCCCGGCCGCCCGCCTCCCGGACACGAGGCCAGACGGACGCTGGACGGTCGCTGACGGTTGCGCGGGCCGCCAGTGGGCGCGATAACCCCGGGACGTTCCCTCCAAGGGGAAGACGACGACCCATGTTCAACATCGGCGCAGGCGAAATGGTGTTCATCCTGGTGGCCGCGCTGATCGTGCTCGGCCCCCAGCGGCTGCCTGAGCTGGCGCGGGCCATCGGCAAGTTCATGCGCGAGTTCCGCCGGCAGACGGACGATGTGCGCAACGTCGTGGAGCGCGAGTTCTACGCCATGGACCAGGACTTCAACGCCGAGCCCCCGCCGCGCCCGGGCACGCGCGTGCCGTCCCCGCCGCCGGAGCTGGCCCCCTCCACGCTCCCGGACGCCTCCCCGCCCAACGTGCTGGCCGAGCCCGCGCCCGCGCTCACCGCGACGCTGGACCCCGCGAACGTGCCCGCTCCCGCGGAGGCCGCCGTGGACGCGGCCGCGCCCGGCACGGAAGCCAAGGCCGAAACCGGGGGCGCGCCGGCGCAGGACGAGAACGGCCTTCCGCAACTCGCCCCCATCCCGGGCACGGTGGCGCGCAACGCGCCGAAACGGAGCTGAGCCCTGAACCGCCAAGGGGTTGACCTGTCGGATTTCCGCATGAGCCTGGCGGAGCACCTCACGGAGCTGCGCTCGCGGCTCGTGAAGTGCTCGCTCGCGGTGCTCGTGCTGGGCGCCGTGTCGCTCATCTTCGCCAAGCCCATCTTCGGCGTGTTGATGCGGCCGGTGCTGGACGCGCTGCCCCCGGAGGGGCGCTCGCTCGTCTACACATCCGGCATCGAAGAAATCAACGTGCTGATGAAGGTGGGCGTGTACTGCGGCATCTTCCTCACTACGCCCGTCATCCTCTGGCAGATCTGGGGCTTCGTGGCGCCGGGGCTCTACCCGGAGGAGCGCAAGTACGCGTCGCCCTTCGTGGTGCTGGGCTCCGTGGCCTTCATCGTGGGCTCGCTGTTCTGCTACTTCCTGGTGCTGCCCTCCATGTTCAAGTTCCTCCTCAACGAGGAGGAGACGCTCGCCCTGGAGCAGCGCATGGACACGGCGCGCATGGGCGCCGAGGACGCGCTGCGCTTCCTGCGCATCGGCGAGGTGGAGCGCGCCGGCCACGTGGCCAAGGAGACCAGCGCCGCGCTGACCGCCGTGGGCGAGGGCCAGGTGAAGGACCCGCAGGTGGCGACCGCGAAGAGCGTGGAGCTCACCGCGCGCCTCAAGGGCCTGGGGGACCTGCTGGACGCGGCGGCGGACGGGCTGGGCGTCCCCGCGCGCGGCGTGCTGCGCCAGGCGGTGGAGAAGCGCGTGGAGGCGGTGACGGCCTTCGGCAAGCAGGACTACGTCGCGTCGGAGGCCGCCATGGACCAGGCGGCGAGCCTGCTCGCGGGCGTGGCGCCCACGCGCGCCGAGGAGATGTCCGGCCTGTGGCGGCTCCAGAAGGAGCTGGCCAAGGGGCACGCGGAAGCGGAGGCCGCGCGCTGGACGCGGCCCATGCTGACGATGAACGAGCAGCTGTCGCTGGTGCTGCTGCTCATCCTCGCCTTCGGCGTCATCTTCGAACTGCCGCTGGTGATGGCGCTCCTGGGCATCGTCGGGGTGGTGCAGTCGCAGTGGCTCATCCGCTACCAGCGCCATGCCTTCGTGGTGTGCCTCCTGGCGGCGGCGGTGCTGACGCCCACGGGTGACGTGGTGAACCTGTCGCTCATGGCCGGCCCCATGCTGCTCTGCTACGAGCTGGGCGTGCTGGCGGTGTGGCTCATCGAGAAGCGCCGTGCGAAGGCGGAAGCCTCCACGGACATCACCCCGGCGGCGTAGGCTTCCCGCGCATGAAGAGCCCCGCCGCGCGCCTGATGGTGGACCTGCGGTACCTGCGCGCGCTGTCGCGGAGGTTCCGCAGCACGCTGCTGCTGGCGGTGGTCCTCTTCGGGCTGGGGCCGATGCTGTACCACTGGCGCTACGTGGGGCCGGGCGGGGACCGCATCTCCTACGGAGAGGCGCTGCACCACGTCTACTTCCTGCTCTTCGGCCAGCCGTCGCTGCCGTACGTGAGCGACTGGCTGGTGGAGACGCTCAACATCCTCATCCCGCCGGTCAGCATCGCGCTGGTGGTGGATGGCGTGGTGCGCTTCGCGTACCTCTTCTTCGCGCGGCACAAGAACGACAAGGAGTGGGTCTCCGTGGTGTCCGAAACGATGAAGGGCCACGTCGTGGTGTGCGGCGCGGGCCGCGTGGGCTACCGCGTGGTGACGCAGCTGCGGGAGATGGGCAAGGACGTCGTCGTGGTAGAGAAGCGCGAGGACGCGGCGTTCGTGTCCGCGCTGCGCGACGAGAACGTGCCGCTGCTCATCGACGACACGCGCAGCCCGCTGTGCCTGCCGCGCACGCACGTGAAGAAGGCGTCCGCCATCGTCTGCGCCACGGACGACGACCTGGCGAACCTGAACATCGCGCTGGACGCGCGGCGGCTGAACCCCGGCATCCGCGTGGTCATCCGCCTGTTCGACGACGACCTGGGCGCGAAGGTGCGCGACACGTTCAAGGCGGAGGCCCTGTCCAGCTCCTCGCTGGCCGCGCCCGCCATGGCGCTGGCGGCGTTGGATCCGCGGCTCATCCATTCGTTCCGCATTGGCAAGCACCTGATGGTGGTGTCGCTGTTCGTGGTGCGGGACGGGCTGCCGGGGATGAACGTGTCCCAGGTGCGCGACCGCTTCGGCGGGCTGGCGCTGTCGCTCATCCGGGGCGACACGGAGACGCTGCACCCCAACGGGGACGTGGTGCTCCAGGTGGGGGACCAGATCACCGTCCAGGCGTCCTATCCGGAGTACTGCGCCCTGCGCGCCTTCACCGGTGAGGCGGATGCGCCGGCGTACGCGGACCACGACAACTTCCTCATGCCGGGGTACCGGCCCACGGGGTGAGTCGTCCAGGACGGCTTGCGAGCGGGACGGCGGCCGATTAGGCAGGGCGCGCTTTCTTCCGGAGGCCGCCTTGCATCGTTTCGCCGTCGTCCTGGGTCTGCTGGCCGTGGTCCTGTCCGCGGGGTGTGCGTCGTCCCCGCCGCGCCTGAAGGGGGCGCAGGTGACGCTGGCCTCGCACGCGGACGCGCGCGTGGGCACCTACGTGTCGTCGCCGTGGGGCTTCAGCACGTCGTCGTATTGGATTGAGGGCCCCACGGGGCTCATCCTGGTGGACACGCAGTTCCTGCCCTCCGCTGCGGAGGAGTTCGTCACCTGGGCGGAGGCGGTGACGGGCAAGAAGGCGGAGCTGGCCATCGTGCTGCACGCCAACCCGGACAAGTTCAACGGCACGGACCTGCTGCGCAAGCGCGGCATCCGCGTGGTGACGAGCGAGCAGGTGCGCGCGTCCATCCCGGCCATCCACGAGAAGCGCACGCGGGCGTTCGCCGCGCGCTACGCGCCGGACTACCCGACGGCGCTGCCGCTGCCGGACAGCTTCGGAAGCCAGACGACGCAGCTGAGCGCGGGCGGGGTGACGGTGAAGGCGCACGTGCTGGGCGCGGGGTGCAGCGAGGCGCACGTGGTGGTGGAGTTCGACGGGCACGTGTTCCCCGGCGACCTGGTGGCGAACGACGCGCACAGCTGGCTGGAGATTGGCCGCACGGAGGCGTGGCTTCAGCGGCTGGAGGAGCTGAAGGCGCTGCGCCCGAAGTGGGTGCACCCGGGGCGGGGGCCTTCCGGAGACGCGGGGCTGCTCGTGAGCGAGCGGCAGTACCTGGAGCGCGTCATCGCGGAGGTCGCGGCGGAGAAGCCCCAGGGGCCGTTCACGGACACGGCGGCGCAGAACATCCGCGCTCGCATCGAGGCGGCATACCCGGGGCTGCGCTTCCCGGTGTTCCTCAACATCGGCCTGCCGGCGGAGTGGGAGCGGCAGGCGCGGGTGGCCGCGCCTTGAAGGGCGACTTGCAGGGTGAGCCAGGAGCGTCAATGTCGACAGGTCGGACAATGGATGGCGGATACCAGGCAGGAGTGAGGCGCTCGTTCGCGGTGGGCTCGGAGATGGCCTGGGCCGCCTGGGGCGAGGAAGCAGGACTCATCCGCTGGGTGGGGGCGTGCTCCCAGCCGTTGACGGAAGGGGAGCAGGTCGCGCTTCCGGACGGCACGCGCCTCAAGGTGGTGCGCCGGGTTCCGCCCCGGCAGCTCCGCCTGCGCCTGGAGCGTGACGACTGGCCCCGGGCTCGCACCGTGCAGCTTCGCGTGCTGCCGTCGGTGCATGGCGTCACCGTCGCGCTCCATGCGGAAGGGTTGCCGGACGCGGGCGCGCGGGAGGAGACGCTGGCCCGGTGGACGCGTGCGCTGGAGAGCTGGGACGCCTTCTCCGGAAGGGCCGTGGCGGTGAACCGGGAAGGGCCCCCGAAGCGTGAGCCCGCGGGGAAGAAGGGCGCCAGGAAGCCTCCCGAGCTGGAAGAGGGGCTCGCGAAGCAGGGCGTCGCCGCGCTGAGGAAGCATGGCCCCGCGCGCGGAACGAAGAAGGCCGCGACCACGAAGCAGCCCCGGGTGGCGGAGAAGGCCACGCCCGCGAAGAAGGCCACGCCCGCGAAGAAGGCCGTGGCCAGAAAACAGGCCCGAGCGGCGAAGAAGGCCGCACCCGCGAAGAAGGCCGTGGTCGGGAAGAAGGCCGCACCCGCGAAGAAGGCCGTGGTCGGGAAGCAGGCCCGGGCGGTGAAGAAGGCCGCACCCGCGAAGAAGGTCGCGCCGCCAGCGCGGAGCCGGAAGCCCACCCAGCGCACGAAGTAGAACGCGGCGCCGATGGCCGTGAGGGCCTGAGCACGGCCCTACAAGCGGCCTCGCCGCGCGAGGCCGACGCATCGCGGGTGGTGACCGCGGTTCGTGAGGGGATGACTCCAGTCACCAGGGGCGGGGCTCGGTGCGCCCCACCGCGCCTCGCGCTTCCTCAAGGACATCAAGCACTTGGCTTGCGGTGGATGTCCTCCAATGGGCTGGCATGTCTCCTGCTGTAGGTGTTCCTCGTCAGCCGCACTCACGCTCCCCGAGGAAATCCCCCATGGTCATCCCGCCCGGCGCCCCCCGCCTCGCTTCCTTCCGCGCCCCCTCCCAGGACTTCGCTTCCCGCCCGGATGCCGTGTCCGGCGCCCGCGTGCAGGGTGGCGCGTGCCAGAAGCCCGGGTCGAGCTTCGCGTCCCAGTTCCAGCAGGATGGCTTCAGCGCGGGCCCCGCGAAGGGCGCTCAGTTCAAGCAGTTCATGGAGGGGCTCAGCGAGGTGGTGAAGGAGCTGCAGCAGATCGTCCAGATGCTCCAGACCTCCTTGAGCGGTGGCGCTGCCTCCGCGGACAGCACGGCCGGAGCCCAGGCCCCGTCGGGTGTGTCCGGTGCGTCCAGCACGGGCGCCCCGTCGAGCACGGGCGGCGCGTCCGGTGCGGGTGACTCGTTCCAGGCCGGCTCCGCTCAGTCGGCCGGCGCCACGGGCGACATGCCGAAGGGCGAGGTGGGGGACTGGATCAAGCAGGCCATGGAGATCCTCAAGGCCGCTGGCGTCCCGGTGGACAAGATGAACCCGCAGGACATCGCGAAGATCATCGAGCACGAGTCCAGCGGCAACCCCAACGCCATCAACCTGACGGACCAGAACGCCAAGAATGGCACGCCGTCCATCGGCCTGATGCAGACCATCCAGCCCACGTTCGACGCGTTCAAGCTCCCGGGCCACGACAACATCCGCAACCCGGTGGACAACATCATCGCGGCCGTGCGCTACGCGGTGGACCGCTACGGCTCGGTGTCCAACACCCCGGGCATCCAGGCGATGAACAGCGGCAGCGGCTACGTCGGCTACTGAGCCGGGAGCGCGGCGGCGGGCGCGCCTCCCGCCAAACCTGTCCGACAGTCGGACAGGTTCGCGCCGCATGACGCCGGGGGCTCCGGCCTACCGCCCCCGCAGGTTCTGGGCGATCTTCAGGATGTCCGCGAGCACGCCCGCCGCCGTGACAGGGCCACCCGCTCCCGCGCCCTGCACCAGCAGCGGGTAGTCCGCGTATCTCTCCGTGGAGAAGGCCACGAACGCCTCCGAGCCGCGCAGCCGCGTCGCCGGATGCTCCTTCGGCACGGCCACCGGGCCCACGCGCAGCACCGCCCCGTCCCTCGCCGAGGGGTCGATGCGCGCCAGGTAGCGCAGCACCTTTCCCTCCGCGCGCAGTCCTTCGACGCGCGAGGTGAATGTCCGGTCCAGCTTCTCCAGCCCCGTGAGGAAGCGCTCCACGTCCGTCTCCTCCAGGTACTCGCGCGGCACGAAGGGCTCCACCTCCACGTCCTCCAGCGACAGGTCCAAGCCCTGCTCGCGCGCGAGGATGAGCGCCTTTCGAGCCGCGTCCGTGCCCGCCAGGTCCTCGCGCGGGTGCGGCTCCGTGAAGCCCTTCTCGCGCGCCGTGCGCACCGCCTGCGACAGCGGCACGCCGTCCATCAGCTGCTGGCTCAGGTACCCGAGCGTCCCGGAGAACGAACCCTCCACCCCGTGCACCCGGTCCCCCGTGCGCACCAGGTCCTTGAGCGTCTGGATGACCGGGAGCCCCGCGCCCACCGTCGTCTCGTAGTGGTACGCGCGGTGGTTCAGGTGCGCCGTGCTCCGCAGCCGCTCCCACACCTCGCGCGGCTGCGTCAGCGGCTTCTTGTTCGCCGCCACCACGTGGATGCCATTGCGGAAGGCCTCCAGGTACAGCTCCTCCATGCCTTCCGCCGCGGTGCAGTCCACCAGCACCGGCACCGGCAGCCGGCGCAGCGGCTCCAGCAGCGCGTGGACCACCGGCGGCGACGCGCCCTCGGGCACGGACTCGATGCGCTCGCGCCACTGCTTCAGTGGGATGCCCTCCGGTGAGAAGAGCACCCGCCGACTGTCCGCGAGCCCCACCAGGTTGAGCTGGATGCCATGCCCCTGCGCCAGCGTCTCCTGCAACGCGCGCAGCTGGTCCAGCAGCTGGCTGCCCACCACGCCGTGCCCCAGCACCAGCAGGCTCACCTCTTCGTGCGCGAAGTGGAAGGCCGCGTGCACCGTGCGCACCGTCAGCGCCGTCTCCGCCCCGTCCACGATGAACGAGATGGAGCGCGCGCTCGCTGTCTGCGCGATGGCGCGCACGTTGATGCCCAGCGCACCCAGCGGCTGGAACAGCCGGCCCGCCACGTTGGCGCCCTGGCCCATCGCCTCCGCCACCAGCGCCACCTGCGTCACCGGCGCGCGCACCTGCGGCGGCTGCAACGCGCCGCGCTCCAGCTCCGGCGCCAGCTCCCGCCGCAGCACCTCCTCCGCTCGGGCCGCGTGCGCCCGGCGCAGCACCACCGCCACCGACCGTCCCGGTGACGACTGCGCCGCCATCCACGCGTCGATGCCCGCGGCCTCCAGCGCCTGCAACGCGCGAGGCCCCACCGGCCGCGCCGCTTCCTCGGTGCCGCCCTCCAGCCCCAGCAGCGCCAGGTCCTCCAGCGACACCACGCACGTGGGCACGCTGCCGTTGCCCGCGCCGCGCACGTCGATGAGCGTGCCGGGCTCGTCAGGCTGTTGCAGGTGGCGCACGCGCAGCGGGATGTCCGCGTCGCGCAGCGTGGACAGCGCGCGCGGGTGCAGCGTGGGCAGGCCCAGGTACACCAGCTCCAGCGCCTCCGTGTAGCTCAGGTGCGGCACCGGCCTCGCATCCGCGACGTGCAGCGGATCCGCCGTCATCACCCCGGGCACGTCCGTCCACAGCGTCAGCGGCGTGCCCAGCAACACGGACAGCACCGCCGCCGTCTCGTCCGCGCCGTCCACGCCCAGCGTCGTGGAGCGCCCATCCAGCGCCACGCCCCGGCCGCCCGCGTGCAGCGTCAGCCGTCCCTCCCATGAAGGCCGCAGCGTCGCCACCCGGGCACGGGTGTGCTCGCGGTTCACGCGCGCCTGGCCGGGCTCGCCCTCCGTCACCGTCCAGTCCGCCGCGTCCACCTCCAGCGACGGCACACCGCGCGCGCCCAGCAGCCGCGCCAGCAGCGCCGCCGTCAGCCGCTCGCCGGTGCCGCGCACCACGTCCTCCAGCGCGGGCCGCCGCTCACGCACCAGGCTGGCGCCATCCAGCGCGCGGCGAGCGGGCTCCAGCAGCGACGCCAGCGTGCGCGCACCGTCCGCCTCCACCGACGTGGAGCCCGGGGGCGCGCCCAGCCGGCGCTCGGCCTCCTCCAGCATCAACAGGCCCCGCGCGAGCAGTCCATCCAGCTCCTGCCGGGCCAGCGTGGAGTTGCCCTCCAACGCGATGGACAGCGCGGACTCCAGCCCCGCCGCGAGCCACGGCGGTGACGACACGATGGCGGCGCGCGTGTTGCCCGCGTCGCGGCGTGACAGGTGCGTGGCCACGGACGCGAGTCCCTGGGCGGTGTCGAGCAGGAAGGGGGCGTAACGGGTGATGCTCACAGGGGCGGTCATGAGGTCTTCCGGGCGCGGACGCCGGCAGGGGAGAAGAGGCGATCGTCGCGGCCCAGGCCCGGAGGCAGGGCCAGCGCGCGGAGCAACAGGGACGCGAGCGCGTCCCATTCGATGAGGAAGCCGTCGTGGCCGTGCACGCTGCACAGGACCGCGTACTCGGCATGGGGACCCTGCGCGCGCAGGCGCCGGGACAGGTTCTTCATGTGCTCGGGAGGAAAGAGGACGTCCCGGTCGATGCCGATGGCCAACGTGCTCGCGCGGATGCGGCCCACGCCGGGGCCACCGTTGGGCGTCGGCACGCGCGTGAGGTCGTGGTGGTCCATGGCGCCCAGCAGCGCCAGGTAGGAGCGGGCATCGAAGCGCGCCTCCAGCTTCACGCCCTGGTGCTCCAGGTAGCTCTCCACCGGGTACAGCGTGCGCGACGACCACGCCTGCGGACGCGGCTGGAGCGCGTCCAGTCCGGCCTCCGCGCGATAGGTGAGCGTCGCCAGCTGGCGCGCCAGCTCCAGGCCGCGCCTGGGGGACTCGGGATACTCCGGGTCGAGCAGGAGCGCCTGCCGGGCCACGTGGTTCCAGCCCACCACCCACGCGGACGCGGCCTCCGCCGTCGCGATGGGCACCATCCGCTGGAAGCGCTCCGGCGCGAGCGCCGCCAGGCACAGCACCACCATGCCACCCAGCGAACCGCCCGTGACGAGCGCCACCTCGTCCACGCCCAGCGCGTCCAGCGCCGCGAGGATGGACCGCGCCTGGTCCCACGGCGTGAGGGTCGCGGGCAGGCTCCGTTCATCCAGACGCAGGTCGCCCTTGGGCAGCACCGGCGACGGGCCGAAGCGCGTGTCGTCGGTGCGCTGCGGGAAGCCCTCGTCCGCGGGGCCGAACGTCCCGTAGCAGGAGCCCAGGTTGTTGAAGCACAGCAGCCGCACGCGGGATGGATCCAACGGCCGGCCATGCCCGATGACCGGCTCCCACCAGCCGCCTTCACCTCCGGCGTGCATGTCTCCGGTGAGCGCGTGCACCAGCAGCACGGTGGGCACCGCGTCCGGCGTGCGTCGCGCAGCTCGGAGGCGTGCGTCGCGCAGCTCGGAGGCGGCGTCGCGCAGCTCGGAGGCGGACCTGCGCACCACGCGCAGCCGGCCTGCGCGCGTCGCCTCCTCGGAATGCACGCGGGCGCGGGACTGCAACCACGCGAGGTCCTCCGGAGGCCCCCACCACCAGCCGCGCACGAGGTGGGGCGCCACGCGGGCGCCGGCCTCCAGCGGCAGGTCCGGCAGCGACAAATCAAAGACGCGCGGAGTCTCCGCGCGCGGGGGCACTTCCTGGCCAGGCCTCACGGGTCGCATGGCGTCAGGCCGCGCTCAGGGCCTGGTCCAGGTCGGCCAGGATGTCGTCCAGGTGCTCCAGGCCCACGGACAGGCGCACCAGGTCGTCGGTGACGCCCGTGCTGGCGCGCTCCTCAGGGCTGAGCTGTTCGTGGGTGGTGGACGCGGGGTGGATGATGAGCGAGCGCGTGTCGCCGATGTTCGCGAGCAGGCTCCACAGCTTCACGCCGTCAATCACCTTGCGCCCGGCGGACAGGCCGCCCTTCACGCCAAAGGTGACGAGCCCGCCGAAGCCGCCCTTGAGGTACTTCTTCGCGTTGGGGAACGCGGGGTCGTCCTCCAGGCCCGGGTAGCGCACCCACTCCACCTTCTTGTGCTGCTGGAGCCACTTCGCCACCGCGAGCGCGTTCTGCGAGTGGCGCTCCAGCCGCAGCCGCAGCGTCTCCAGGCCCAGGATGAACGCGTGCGCGTTGAAGGGGCTGAGCGAGGGGCCCAGGTCGCGCAGGCCCTCCAGCCGCGCCTTGAGGATGTACGCCGCGGGGCCGAAGGCCTCTCGCAGGCGCAGGCCGTGGTAGCCGGGGTTGGGCTCGGTGAGCTCCGGGAACCTGCCGTTCTCCCAGGGGAAGTTGCCGCCGTCCACGATGACGCCGCCAATGGAGGTGCCGTGGCCGCCGATGTACTTCGTCGCGCTGTGCAGCACGATGTGCGCGCCGTGGCGCAGCGGATTGAAGAGGGCGGGGGACAGCGCGGTGTTGTCCACGAAGAGGGGCAGGCCTGCCTCGCGCGCCACGGCGCCAATGGCGTCGAAGTCCGGCACGTCCAGGCGCGGGTTGCCCAGCGACTCCAGGTAGAGCGCCTTCGTCTTCGGCCCGATGGCCTGGCGGAACGCGTCCGGGTTGCCTGCGTCCACGAACTTCGTGGTGATGCCCAGCCGCGCGAGCGTCACCTTGAAGAGGTTGTACGTGCCGCCGTAGAGGCTGGCGCCGGAGACGATTTCATCCCCCGTCTTCAGGATGTTGAGGATGCCCAGCGTCTGCGCGGCCTGGCCGGACGCGACCGCGAGCGCCCCCACGCCCCCTTCGAGCGCGGCGATGCGCTTCTCGAAGACGTCCGTCGTGGGGTTCATGATGCGCGTGTAGATGTTGCCGAACTCCTTGAGGCCGAAGAGGGCGGCAGCGTGGTCCGCGTCGCGGAAGCGGTAGCTGGTCGTCTGGTAGATGGGCACCGCGCGAGCGCCCGTGGTGGGGTCGGGCGAGTAGCCGGCGTGCAGCGCGAGCGTGTCGGGGTGCAGCGGGCGTTCGTTGGGCGTGCTCATGGCAAGGGACTCCTGTTCGCGTCGCTCCGGAAGGAACGCGCGTGCGTAAGGGCAGACGGGTGGTGGGGACGTCAGGGCACTGCGGGCGGCGGGGAGGACTTCAGGACGTGCTGGGCGCTGCGACGCTCCTCGGCAGGGGTGCGAGAGCGGAGGCCCGGAACGACGAAGCCCACCGACCCTCGCGGGTGGGTGGGCTCCGGTTGGCTCGCCAGGGGCAGGCTGTGCGTCAGCCGGCCGCGGCGGGCTTGGGCCCACCCGGAACAGGCATCGAACACATGCACATGGCGGAGGTGACGAACATTCTGCGAGAAGAAGTAGACGCGATGGCGCGAGCTGTCAAGCCACCCTCCGGAACATCACCGCGCGTGTCGCGCGCCCGTGACGTCGATTCACCGCGTATTCCCAGAATGATGTCCTCTCGCTCCGTCCTCTGCTCCGGCCTGCTGGCCTGCCTCTTCCTCGCCGCGTGCTCCTCCAAGCCCGCGCCGCCCACGTCCGTGAATCTTCGAAAGACCTTTCGCACGCAGTTGAAGGTGGAGCCCCCGCAGCGAGACCCCGCGCCCACGCCGCGGAAGGAGCTGTTCGAGCTGGTGCGCTATCCCGCGCCCCTGGGCACGAACGCGGCCTACGTCACGCCCGTACGCGAAGGCTCGAAGCGGCCGGCGGTGGTGTGGATCCACGGTGGCATGGACTTCGGAATCGGCGCCCTGGCGTGGGCGCATTCGCCCCGGAGCAATGATCAGAGCGCGCGGGCGTTCCGCGAGGCGGGGCTGGTGTTGATGCTGCCGTCCCTGCGAGGGTCGAACGACAACCCGGGCGCGCGCGAGTACTTCCTGGGCGAGGTGGATGACGTGGTGGCCGCCATCGACTTCGTGGCGCAGCGCCCGGACGTGGATCCCGCGCGCATCTACGTGGCGGGGCACAGCACGGGAGGCACGGTGGCGCTGATGGCGGCGGTGCTGTCGCCGCGCTTGAAGGGGGCCTACGTGTTCGGCCCGGTGCACGACGTGTCGGAGTACGCGCACTATGTCCCGCTCCTGGGACAGGCCCGTGGGCCGGAGCTGTGGATGCGCAACCCGGTGAGCTACGTGGAACACCTGCGCGTGCCCACGCAGGTCATCGAGGGCTCGGACCACGGCAACATGGATGCGTTCGAACCGCTGCGCGTGGCCGCGAAGGGCGCACCGCTGTCGTTCCTCGCCGTGCCCGGTGCCACGCACTTCAGCGTGCTCGCGCCCGTGACGGAGCTGCTGGCGAAGCGGCTCCTGGAGGCGAAGGCGGATGCGCCCACGGTGATGCTCACGGACGCGGAGGTCCGTCAGGCGGTGGCTGCCGAAGCGGAGTGAAGCGCTCGCCTCAGCCCACGCGAGCGTTCGCGGAGTAGGGCGGCACGGGGCCCAGGAAGCCGGGCTGGGCCTTCACGCGCTCCAGCCACTCGGACACGGATGGGTAGGGCGCCAGGCCCACGCCCGCCTCCGGCGCCAGGTGCGTGTACGCGAAGAGGCAGAGGTCCGCGACGGTGTAGCGCTCGTCCACGAGGAACGTGCGGCTGCCCAGGTGCCGCTCCAGCGCGGACAGTGCTCGCTCGGTGTTCTGGATGCGGTTTCGGAGCACTTCGGACTGCGGTGACTGCCGGCCCGTGAGGAGCCAGTAGCGCGCCGTGCCCAGGTTCGGTTCCACCGCGTTCTGTTCGAAGAACATCCACTGATGCACCTGCGCCCGCGCGAAGCGGTCCTCGGGCATCAGGCGCGTGCCCTCCGCGAGGAACAACAGGATGGCGTTGGACTCCGCGAGGAACCGCCCGGGCTCCGGCTCCAGCACCGGGATGCGGCCGTCCGGGTTCTTCGCGTGGAAGTCCGCCGTGTGGCTCTCCCCCGCGAAGATGTCCACCGGCACCAGCTCGTACGCGAGCCCCAGCTGCTTCAGCAGCGTGCGGACCTTGTAGCCGTTCGCGGAAGGAAGGTAGTCGTAGAGGCGCATCCGGGCTCCAGCAAGAGGATGCGCGCGATGCTATCGACCGGCCTTCTGCCCTCGCACTCCGCTTCTTGCGATGGAATCACCGCGAGAAGGGCGCTTCAAGGAAGCGTCGGCTCGGGAGCAGGCAGGGGCACAGGAGCCCCGGGAAGGACTGCTCGAATCATCGGCCAGTAGATGCGGCCCTGGAATCCGACGACCTTTCCGGCATCCTGGTTGGACCAGATCCAGTGATACACCTCCCCGAAGCTCTGGCCGGGCAAGAAGGCCCTCAAGTCGCGCTCTTCCACCGGAACGGCTTCTTCCGAATCTGGCATTGGCTGGGGCCAGGATGCAGGCCATTCCACGCTCGTCCCTACGGCGGACTTGAGCGCCCACAGGTCCACCTGGGTGGCGACGGGGACGTACCGGGTCGCATCCGGTGCGTGGAAGGCAGTCAGGGCATCAAACAAATCGAGAAACGCGTGGGGCGCTTGATCCCTCTCCGGGTGCTCGCCAGGTCCCTCCAAGAGGCCGTTGACCTCGACCTGTCGCAGTGAGCCATCCGCGGTGCGCCACTGAATGATGTGGTCGGGCGCATGCAGGCCATTGGAGACAAAATATGCAGGCAACAACTCCTCCATTGCCTGCATTCTTTTGGGTGAGAGCAACTGCTCAAGCTGCCCTCGCGTCAGGTGCGCCTGTCGGAAGGCAGGTGCATCCGGAAGCGCATGAAGGGATGCGTAGATGAGGGTCCCATCTGGATAGATGGCCAACCGTGGCGAGCGATCGAGGCACGGCGAGGGGCAGCGCTTCCAGAGGACCAAGCTGGGTACGGTGAACGCAGCGGCGGAAGAAGAACGCTGCCCAGCCGAGATGGTGCCGCTGCTGGTGCACGCGCTGGCAAGAAGGAACAGTATCCAGGTCAGCGTTCTCATTCATTTCACCGCCTGGAGTCTGTTTCAGTAGGAGCGAGTGGATGCAGGAGCGGCTTCTTGACCTATCGGAACAAGTGCCTACTGCGCGGTGGCCTCGTTCCAGACTTCCGTGACGCGCCCCACCTGGTCGAAGTCGCAGTGCACGGCGCCCGGGATGACCTTGTCGTTCACCGGGAACTGGAGCCCGGTGAGGTACGCCTCCGCCGCCTGGATGTCCTGGAGCAGGTAATCCTGGTCGCCATACGTGAAGTAGAACTTCGTGCCCGCGCGCAGCGCCGCGTTCGACGCGTCCCAGTTCATGCTGCCCGACCACGGCTTCTCACCGCCGCAGCTCAGCGCGTAGACGCCCGGGTAGCGGTCGCCGTAGCGCGGCAGGAAGCTGGCCGTCAGCTGGATGGAGCCACCCGACGAGCCGCCGAAGAGGATGGGGCCGTCCTGGATGTCCCAGCCCTTGCGCAGCGCCTCGATGAGCGCGACCAGCTCCGCCGCGTTCTTGCCCTCGAGGTCGCGCTCCGTCAGCGGTACCCCCTCTCTGGGGCAGTCCGTGTGCTCCGGCTTCACCCACCACGCGCACTTGTTGGGCGCGAGCGCCGTCACGTAGAGCGTGTTGTGCCCGTACGTCCAACCGCCGTGCGTGAACAGCGAGCGCGGGTTGCTGCCGTTGTACGTGCCCGCGCCGTCGCCGTGCAGGTAGATGGCCAGCCGCATGGGCTCGGCCACGATGCCCTGCTTCGGCTCGATGATCTTCACCTCCGTCGCACCCACCTGCGCCACGCAGTACGACAGCGTGCCCGCGTCCGTGCTCACCGTGGCCGTCCTGCTGCACGCGAGCTTGCCCGAGCCGTGCGAGCTGCCCGTGCCCGCATCCGTGCCCGCGTCGGTCCCCGCGTCCGTGCCCGCATCGACGCCGGTGCCGGCATCCGTGCCCGCGTCGGTGATGGAGGTGCCCGAGTCAGGCGTGACTTCATCGGGGTCGTCGGAACACGCGGACAGACCCAGGGCGAGAACGGCGGCGAGGAGGATGCGGGACATGGTGACTCGAGGGAGGGGAGGCCGGGCCTCTGTTCAGCAGCCAGTATACCGGGTATAGATTTCCAGCCGGGAAAGGAAATTCTTTCATGACTGGACGCGTGAACCTGCTGGCCCCGGAGGTCCGGGCCAATCCCTACCCTGTCTACGCGGAGCTGCGCCGCACCTCTCCGGTGTGCCAGGTGGAGCCCGGCGGGCTGTGGGCCCTCACGCGCTTCGAGGACGTGGCCGCGGCCTTCAAGAACCCGCAGGTCTTCTCCTCCGCCGGCGTGCGCACCACCACCGCGCCGCCGTGGCTGGGGCACAACCCGTTCTCCGAGTCGATGATCGTCCTGGACCCGCCGCGCCACATGCGGCTGCGCACGCTGGTGAGCCGCGCGTGGACGCCCGCGGCGGTGAACCGGCTGGAGCCTCGCATCCGCGGCTTCGCGCAGACGCTGGCGGAGCGGCTGTCTCCGGAGCGCGAGGTGGACTTCGTGGACGCCTTCGCCATGCCGCTGCCCGCCAGCGTGATTGGCGAGCTCTTCGCCTTGGACCCCACCATGACGGCCCGCTACAAGCGCTGGTCGGTGGACCTGTCCAGCGTGTCCGGCACGACGGAGAAGGACACCCACCGGCACGACTCCATCAAGGCCACCGTGCGCGAGATGGAGGACTACCTCTCCGACGTCGTCGCCGAGCGCCGCCGCCACCCGCAGGACGACATGGTGTCGGACCTGGTGAAGACGCGCGTGGACGGCGAGGCGCTCTCCGACGCGGAGGTGATGAGCTTCCTGTTCCTGCTGGTGGTGGCGGGGCTGGAGACCACCGTGCAGCTCGTCAGCCACAGCGTGCGCCTGCTGATGGAGCAGCCGCACCTGGTGGCCCGGCTGCGCGAGAACCCGTCGCAGGTGGGGCGCTTCGTGGAGGAGGTGCTTCGCTACGAGCCCTCCGTGCACGGCCTGGTGCGCGTCACCACGAAGGCGACGGAGGTGGCGGGCGTGGTGATTCCGGAGGGCGCGCGCGTGGCGCTGATGATCGGCTCCGCGTGCCGCGACGGCGAGCGCTTCAAGGACCCGGACACCTTCGACATGGACCGCGAGGGCGTGAACAACATGCCCTTCGGCCATGGCATCCACTTCTGCCTGGGCGCGCCGCTGGCCCGGCTGGAGGCGCGCGTGGGGCTGGAGGTGCTGCTGTCCCGCTTCACGCGCTTCACGCCCACGGGCCCGGTGAAGTGGAACACCTCCCTCACCGTGCGCGGCCCGCTGAGCCTGCCCCTCATCCCGCACGCCTGACGCGCGCGGGACGAAGGGCCGCGTTTCACGCCTCGATGTCGAACGCGAGCGACACGCGCTCGCCCGGGGCCACGTGCAGCAGCCCCTCGCCGGTGGCCAGCGCCCCGGCGGCGGCCGTCCACGGCTCCACGCAGACGAAGTCCTTCCCCGTGAGCGTCCACACGACGAGCATGCGGAACTCCCCGCTCCACGACAGCTTCACGGGGGACAAACCCGGCCCGCGCTCCAGCACCGTGCCCGGCGCCGAGTGGTCACGCAGGTGCATGTCCACCTCCTGCGCGGTGAGGTCCAGGCCGGTGAAGGGCACCTCGTGCTTCGCGCGGTTGTCCCACGCGTGCGTGGCGTCCGTCTCCACGCGCGCCTGCGCCTTCTGCCCTTGAGGCACGCGGAAGTACGGGTGGTAGCCCAGGTGCAGCGGCAGGGGCCGCGTGTCCCGGTTCTCCAAATCGAAGTCCAGCGTGAGCCTGCGGCCCGCGAGCGAGAACGCCAGCTGCGCGTCGAAGGCCCACGGGTACTGGCGCAGCGTCTCCTCCGACGACGTGAGCCCCAGCACCAGCAGGGACTCTTCCGCCTGGCGCACCGTCCACGGCAGCTTCCGCGCGAAGCCGTGCTGCGGCAGCGAGTACGCCTTGCGGTCCGCTGGATACGTGTCCCCGGGCAGGGGACCGGCGTTGGGGAAGAGCACGGGGATGCCCCCGCGCACGCTCTTCGTGAGGTCGGCGACGGTGCCCTCGTCCAGATAGAGCACGTCCTCGCCGTCCACCACCATGCGCGTGACGAGCGCGCCGCGCGTGGGAATCACCTCCACGCGGCAGCCGCCGTCCTCCAGCGCGTACGTCTCCAGCCCCGCGATGCCCGGGAACGGTCCGCTCATGGAGCTAGATGGCCCCTTCCTTCGGGTCGCTGTCCATGAACGGGTAGGGGACCTTCACGGGCGGCGCGAAGTTCTCCTTGATGGTGCGCGGGCTGCTCCAGCGGAACAGGTTGATCATCGACCCGGACTTGTCGTTGGTGCCCGAGGCCCGGCTGCCGCCGAAGGGCTGCTGGCCCACCACCGCGCCCGTGGGCTTGTCGTTGATGTAGAAGTTGCCCGCCGCGTTGCGCAGGCCGCTCATCATCTGCTCGATGGCCTTGCGGTCGCGCGCGAAGATGGCGCCGGTGAGCGCGTACGCCGCGGACTGGTCGCACTCCTTCAGCGTCTCCTCGAACTTCGCGTCCGGGTAGACGTACACGCCCACGAGCGGCGCGAAGATCTCCTCCGTCATGATGCGGTGGCGCGGGTTCGTGCACTGCACCAGCGTGGGCTGCACGAAGTAGCCCTCGCTCTTGTCCGTGCCGCCGCCCGCGACGATGGTCGCGTCGCCGCCGGACTTCGCCAGCTCGATGTACGAGGACACCTTCTTGAACGAGCGCTCGTCGATGACCGCGCCCATGAAGTTCCGGAAGTCCGCCACGTCGCCCATCTTGATTTCGCTGATGAGCGCCTGGAGGCGGGGCTTCAGCTTGGGCCACAGGGACTCCGGCACGTAGACGCGGCTGGCCGCGCTGCACTTCTGGCCCTGGTACTCGTAGCCGCCGCGCACGATGGCGACCGCGAGCGCCTCCAGGTCGTCCGCCGCGGACGGGTGCGCGAAGATGAAGTCCTTGCCGCCCGTCTCACCCACCAGCCGCGGGTACTGCTTGTAGCGGCCGATGTTCTCTCCCACCGTCTTCCACAGGTTGTTGAACGTGGGCGTGGAGCCGGTGAAGTGGATGCCGCCCAGGTGGGGGCTCGCCAGCACGGGGTTGCCCACCGTGGGGCCGTCGCCGGGCAGCATGTTGATGACGCCGTCGGGCAGGCCCGCCTCGCGTAAGAGCTCCAGGCCGTACCACGCGCTCAGGGCCTGCGTGGAGGAGGGCTTCCACAGCACCACGTTGCCCATGATGGCGGGCGACACGCAGAGGTTCAGCGCGATGGAGGTGAAGTTGAACGGCGCGATGGCGAAGACGAACCCGTCCAGCGGCCGGTAGTCCGTCATGTTCCACGTCTGCGGCGAGTTCTCCGGCTGGATGGCCAGGATCTGCTGCGCGAAGTGGACGTTGTAGCGCAGGAAGTCGATGAGCTCGCACGCGGCATCAATCTCCGCCTGGTGCGCCGTCTTGGACTGGCCCAGCATGGAGGACGCGTTGAGCAGCGGGCGGTAGCGCGTGGTGAGCAGCTCCGCGGCGCGCAGGAAGATGGCCGCGCGTGCGTGGAAGGGCATCCGCGCCCAGTCCTCCTTCACGCTCATGGCGTTCTGGATGGCCTGCTCCACGTGGCCCGCGTCGGCCTCGTGCAGGGTGGCCAGCACGTGCTGGTGCCGGTGCGGCATGCGCACGGTGTCCGTCTTGCCGGACTTCACGTGCTTGCCACCGATGACGACGGGGATGTCGATGCGCTCCCCGCTCATGCGCTTGAGGGTGGACTGGAGCTCCGCGCGCTCCGGGGTGCCGGGGGCATAGGAGAGGACAGGCTCGTTCTTGGGAGCCGGGACGCGGGGGATGGCGTTGAGCACGCGAGGACCTCGGGACGAGAGGAAAAGGGAAGTTCGGGCAAGGTATAGCCCTCCCGGTGTCCCAGGTCAGTGACAGAAGCGTGGGGCGTCCGCGTCGCGACAGAGGCCCGGGGCCCGGCGGGCGTCCGGCTCAGCCCTCGCCGGCGGCCTTGGCGGTGGCGCCCCGCGCCCGCTGCAGCACGGCATGCAGCTGCGCGATGAGGTACGGCGGCTTCACCGGCTTGACCAGGTACGCATCCGGCTGGGGCTGCCCGGGCTCCAGGTCCGTGCGCGGCGCGTAGCCGCTGACGAACACCACGGGCAGGTTCGCCAGGGCCGGCTCGGCGCGCACGCGGCGGCACAGCTCATAGCCGTCGATGCCCTCCATGTTCACGTCCGACAGGAGCACGTCCGGCGGCTGCGTCCGCGCGTGCGCGAGCCCCGTCTCGCCATCCGCCGCCACCGTGCAGTCGAACTCACCCGACAAGAGCAGCCGGAGCGTCTCGCGCATGGTCCAGGAGTTCTCCACGATGAGGACCTTGGGCTTCACGGTGCATCGACTCCCGGGGCGGCAACAGCGGACGGCAAGGGGGAACGGCGTGCACAGCATCCCCCCGCCGTGCGCACCGGGCAAGAGGTCCCCCCTTACCCGTGAGAATTCACGAAAGCCTCCACCTCACGGGTTTGCCGCCAACGCCCCTAACTCTCGGGAGGCGGATTCACGAGGCCGCGCCGGGAAACCTCGGAGTCCGGCTCCTCGTCGCCCCGCGCCTCGCGCTCGGGCACCTCTTCGTCCTGCCACTCCGCGCCGCGCTCCACCTGCGCCTCCCAGGCCGTCTCCTCCACCGGGCCGGGGTTGACGTCCTCCCGGGCGGCCGCCCGGGAGCGCTCCCGGGCCAGCTCTGCGGCGCCGCGGTCCAGCGCGTCCTCCATCTGTCCCCGGTTGCGCGGCTGGAAGTTCTTGGAGTCCTTGTCCGAAGCCATGGTGTCACCTCCGACGGGAAGGTGGGACGCGCGGGGGCGGGCGGGCAACGACGGCCCGTGCGGGGGCTGCCTGCCCGGCCGTCCAGGTGCGGGAAGGGCGGGTGCGCCGTCCTGCCGCGTCAGCGCGGCGCGGAGGCCGGTCGCCGGGCCAGGGGCTGCGCGTCCGCCCGCGACAGGCGTTGGATCTCCGGCGCGATTTCGCCCGTGGGCGCGGCGACGCTGCACCGCGCGCCGCCGTGCACCAGGCCCACCACGCGCTGCTGCTCGTCCACCAGCGGCGCGCCGGAGTCTCCGGGGAAGCCGTGCATCGTGGTGAAGAGGGCGGTGGGCACTTCCGGCAGCGAGGGACAGCGGCCCCAGCGCTCCACCATCACCCGCTGCGGCTCGCCGGGCCGGTCATGGCGTCCGGTGAAGACGAGCATCGCGCCGGGGATGGGCAGCCCCTCGGCCACCTCCAGCGGGGCCACCGGCGCCTTCGCCTCCAGCTCCAGCACCGCCAGGTCCCGGCCGCGATCCACGAACACGTAGCGGCCCCACAGCTGCCGGCCGTCCTCGAAGTTCGTCCGCTCGTTGCCCGCGTCCGGTGCGACGCAGTGGGCCGCGGTGAGGACATGGCGGCCCTGGCCCACCACCACGCCCGCGCAGTGCCCGTCGCCCAGGGTCACCGTCGCCGCTTCGGCCTTCTCGATGCCCTCGGCTTCACCGGTTCCGGACTGGCCACAGGCCATCCAGGCCGTCACGGACGCGAGTGCCACCGTGGCGCCGCCCCACTTCCATGCACGCATGCCGCTTCCCCCTCCTCCCGGGGCGACGGGCCCACGGGCTTGGAGGAAGGGTGTGCATGCGGACGGGTGCGTCGTGGGCGAGGGTGTGGAAGTGGCTCCCCAGCAGGCGTCCGGGCGCCCCACCGCGCCTCCATCCCGCGAGTCGGTGGATCAGGGGAATGAGCGCCGAGGGTGCACCTGCTCGGATGTCCCGGAGGCGGTGTCACTGAAACGTGCTATTCCTCCGACGTCTGGATTCTGCAATCCGGACCCTGGCCGGACCCCGGCCAGCCCTTTGGCTCGTGAGCGACGACGAGAAGACAACGGTACTGGATGAGCGCACCCGCCCTCCGAGCACGTGGGGGGAGCGGATGCGTACGCCCATCACGTTGCCGGGCTCGGGCGAGGGCGAGCGGCGCTCGCTGATTCCAGGCGTCATCGTCACCGGTCGCTACCGGGTGGAGTCGCTGCTGGGCGAAGGCGGCATGGGCCGCATCTGGCTGGCGGACGACCTGCAGGAGCGCCGCCGCGTGGCGCTCAAGGAGATGCACGTCCCCGCGGAGCTGTCCGCCGCGAAGGTGGAGGAGCTGGTGCTGATGTTCCGGCACGAGTTCTTCGCGATGAAGAAGCTGCAGCACCCGTCCACGCTCAAGGTCTTCGACTGGGGCATGACGGAGGCCGGCAACCGCTTCATCACCATGGAGGTCGTGGGCGGCAAGGACCTGAGCTCGCTGGTGCACGACGCGCCGCTGGACACGCGCACGCTGTATCGCGTGTTGATCCAGATGGCGCAGGTGCTGGCGTTCATCCACTCGCGCCTGTACGTGCACTGCGACATCAAGGCCAGCAACGTGCGCATCACCGAGTCCGGCGCGGTGAAGCTGATGGACTTCGGCGTGATGCACCAGCTGGGCACGCCCAGCCCCGGCAAGCTGAAGGGCACGCTGGAGTACCTGGCGCCGGAGTGGCAGCGGGGCGCGAGCATCGACGGCCGCGCGGACCTGTACTCGCTGGGCGTGATGGCCTGGTACCTGGCCACGCGCAAATTGCCCTTCAAGCGCGCGAGCCCCGCGGTGCTGCTCGCGGACCACCTCACGCGCCCGGCGCCGCGCCCGTCCACCATCTGCCCGGTGGATCCGCAGCTGGAGGAGATCATCCTCCTGCTGATGGCGAAGGACCCCCGCGAGCGCTTCCAGGACGCGGGCGAACTCCTGGAGGCGCTCTGCCAGGCCAGCGGCGAGCCCGTGCCGGAGGAGTCGCTGTCCGCGCGCGCCAGCTACCTGCACGTGCCGGAGGTGGTGGGGCGCGAGGCGGAGCTGGAAGGGCTGATGAACGGCCTGGCGGAGGCCGACTGGGGCCAGTCGCGCGCGGTGCTCGTGGGCGGGCCCGCGGGCGTGGGCAAGACGCGGCTGCTCCAGGAGTTCGAGCTGCAGGCGAAGCTGGCGGAGCTGCCCTTTGGCCGGGGCCAGTGCCGCGCGGAGGGGCTGTCCCCGCTGGCGCCGGTGGCGCAGGCCCTGCGCTGCCTGGTGCCGCACACGTCCGCGGAGCTGATGGACCGGGTGAAGGCCCCACTCGCGCGCCTCCTGTCGTCGGACGTGTTCGACAGCGACCTGCACGAGCAGCTGCCGCGCGACGGCTCCGACGAGAAGGCGGCCTTCTTCGAGGCGCTGTCGGAGTGGACGCGCACGCTCGGGGCGAAGCAGTCCTTCGTGCTGTGCTTCGAGGACCTGCAGTGGGCGGACAGCGCGTCGCTGGAGGCGCTCAACGTCCTCATCCGCGCGCTGCACGGCACGCGCGGCATGGTGGTGGGCACGTTCCGCTCCCAGGAGCTGTCGCGCCTGAGCCTCGCGTTCCAGACGGTGGACGAGAAGCTCACGTCCCGCATGGACCTGGAGCCCCTGTCCGCCGAGCACGTGGCCACGCTGGTGGAGCTGGTGCTGCCGGGGCTGGACGTGCCGGAGGGGTTCGTGCAGCGGCTGCACGCGACCACCGGCGGCAACGCCTTCTTCGCCACGGAATGCCTGCGCATGCTGGTGGAGGCGGGCGCGCTCAAGCGCGTGGGCGGGCGGTGGGAGGCGGAGGAGGGGCTGGGGACGCGCCGGCTTCCGGAGAGCATCCAGGAGGCGGTGCTGATGCGCCTGGCCAACGCGCCGCCGGAGCAGGTGGCGCTCCTGCGCAGGCTGGCGCCCGCGGGCCGCATGCTGGACCTGCCGCTGGTGCGCGCGCTGTCGGGCCTGCCGGAGGCGGAGCTGTTCGCCGTGCTGGACGGCATCGTGGAGCGGCAGTTCCTCCAGGACGTGGAGGGCCGCTACGTCTTCACGCACGACACCGTGCACCAGGCCGTCTACGACAGCACGCCGGAGGCGGAGCGCCGGGCGCACCACGGCCGGGTGGCGCGGACGCTCCAGGCGCTGCCCTCGGGGCGCGCGGGCGTGGTGCGCGCGGTGGGCTGGCACTTCGCGCGCTCGGACGCGCCCGCGGAGGCCATCCAGCCGCTCCTGGAGGCGGGGCACGCGGCCATTGAGGCGGAGGCGCTGCTGGAGGCCACGCTGCTCTTGAAGGAAGCGGCGGCGCTGCTGGAGTCCGCTCCGGACTACCCGGGGCGCTCGGAGCAGCTGTTGCGCACGTGGGTGTCGCTGGTGGAGGTGGGCTACTCCAGCGACCCGCCGACGTCGGTGGCGTACGCGGACCGGCTCTTCGCGCACTGGGAGGCCACGGTGGACGTGGCGTCCGGACGGCGCGAGGCGCTCTCCCGGCTGGAGTCCGCGCGCACGGCCACGCCGGCGGAGCGCGAGGAGCTCTTGATTCCGCTCTTCCGCGAGGTGGCGGCGGACGCGCGGATGGCGCCGGTGGACGTCTTCTGGAAGCGCTCGGAGCTTCAAATCCTCCAGGGCATGGCGCTGGCCATCCTGGGGCGCACGGACGCGCTGGAGGCGCTCATCGCGCGCGTGGCCGCGGAGCACCCGGAGGACTCGCCGTACCGGGCGGGGCTGTCCGTGGCCCGCTCCACGCTGAGCGCGTACACCGGCCAGTGGGCGGGTGGGGTGGCCGAGCAGCGCAAGCAGGTGCAGCGGCTGCGCGCGTTCCGCGACGCGGTGGGGCGCCCGCCCCGGCGGCTGGCGTGGGCGCTGGGCATGGGCGGCTACCTGCTCAACGTGAACCTGGCCCTGCGCGGCGAGCCGCTGGATGAAGAGCTGCTGAAGGACGGGCTCCAGCTGGCGGAAGGGCAGGGCTTCACCGACGTGCGCGCCTACCACCTCTTCGCGCAGGTGGCGCGCGCGGCCTTCACCGGCGACGGCGCCGCGTTCGCGTCCGCGCTCGCGCAGAAGACGGAGCTCATCCGCCGGCTGGGCAGCCCCCGGCTGATGGAGCGCAACCTGGCCCTCTTCACGCCGCCGTACTACCTGGAGCGCGGCGAGCACGAGCTCGTCGCCGCGGTGGTGTCGCGCGGCGAGGCCCTGTCCCGCGTGCTGCCCGAGGACCGCTGGCTGCGCGCGCACGTGCTCGTGTACCAGGCCTGCCGCGACGTGCTCTTCGAGGACGCGGGCGCCGCGCGCGAGTCCCTGCCCCGCGCGCTGGAGGCCGCGCGCCAGGGCGGCCTGCGCATGGAGACGCTGGTGCGCGTGTACCAGTCTCGCTTCGAGCGCGACCAGGGCCGGCTGCCCGCCGCGCTCGCCGCCGCGCACGCCGCGCTCGAGCGCGCCCTGGACCCCCGGTTCGCCAACCCCTGGGACGAAATCCTGGCCCGCCGCGCCCTGGCGCCGCTGGTGTCCCAGGAGGAGGGGGACATGCACCTGCGCCACGCGCGCCTGCTGGCGGAGTCCACCGGCAACGTGCTCCAGATGGGGCTCGTCTACCTGCAGCACGCGGAGCGCTACGGCACGCCGGAAGAGGTGATGCGAGAGCTGGAGATCGCCGAGCGGGCCTTCACCACCGCCCGGGCCACGCACCTCCAGCTGCTGGCCCAGTCGCTGCGCGGCCCGCTGTCGCGCCAGCACGAGGACGTGAAGCAGAGCGCCTGACGGCCGGGTCGTGCATAGGATGGGGCCATGGCCTCCTCCCCCCTGCGCTTCTGCCTGGACTACCTGTCCCCGTACGCCTACCTCGCCTGGCTCCGCATGCCCGCCATCGCGGCCCGGCACGGCCGGGAGCTGGAGCCCGTGCCGGTGCTGCTCGCGGGGCTGCTCAATGCCGTGGGCTCCATTGGCCCGGCGGAGATTCCCGCCAAGCGCGTCTACGTCTTCAAGCAGACGTTCCGCATCGCGCATGAGCAGGGCGCGCCCTTCACCCTGCCGCCCTCGCACCCGTTCAACCCGCTGTTGTCCCTGCGCGTGACGGCCGCGGTGGACGACGTGGCGGAGCGCACGCGGCTCACCACCGCGCTCTACTCGGCCGCGTGGGGCCAGGGCCGGGGCATCGAGACGCCGGAGCAGGTGGGCGCGGTGCTGACGGAGGCCGGCTTCGACGCGCGGGCGCTGCTCGAGCGCGCGCAGCTGCCGGAGGTGAAGGACCGCGTGCGCAAGAACACGGAAGGAGCGCTCGCCGCGGGCGCCTTCGGCGTGCCGTCCGTGCTGGTGGACGACGAGATGTTCTGGGGCGTGGACTCGCTGGGCCACCTGGAGCGCTTCCTGGAGGGCCGCGACCCGCTCACCCCCGGGGACCTGGCGAAGTGGCAGCACCTGCCCGCCACCGCGGACCGGCGCCAGGGCGGAAAGCCCCGCCCGTGAACGTGCTCGGGCAGCTGGGGGTGGCCGTCGCGGGGCTGGTGCTGGCCGGCGTGCTCCTGTTCCTCAACTTCTGGCGCGCGCTGCTCTACCTCTTTCCCCACTCCGTCCGCGTGGAGCCGGAGGCCCCGGCGGACCAGATGGACCTGCCGGACGCGCTCGCCCCCCTGGCGGGCCAGCTCCAGGCGCTGGGCTTCACGCCCCTGGGCAGCCACGAGGAGAAGCCCCTTCTCCAGAAGGCCACCCGCTCCTACGACTGGGCGCACGCGGGCGAGCGCATCTTCGCCACCCTCCACGAGGGGAGCGACCTGCTGCCCCGGCTCTACCTGCTGACCCCCCTGGCTTCCGGGGGCTTCGTCGTCACCGCCAGCTACCGGCGCCCCGCGCTGGACGTGCCCGGCTACCGCTCCGGCTCCCTGGAGGACGCCGCACCGGAGCGCCTGTTGCGCGCGCATGTGCGACGACTCGAGGGGTTGGAACTGGCGGGCCCGGAGGGCTTCACCTGGGAGGGGCGCGTCCAGACGGCGAAGGCCTGGTACGAGGGTTTGGGCCGCAAGGAAATCCGCCGCCAGAACCTCCAGGGGTTGTTGTGGACGGCCATCGCGCTTGCCATCGTCGCCAGCGCCTTCCTGGGACGGCGCGCGGGCTGACGGCCCCCCGGACGCTTTTCCACGTCACGTCGTGCGTGCACCGCGCGCCCCGGAAGAGTAGGGAGACGAGCACCATGAAGAGCGTATCCAAGAACGAGGAAATCTACTTCCTGTCCGGCAAGCGCACCCCGTTCGGTACCTACGGCGGCAGCCTCAAGGACCTGAGCGCCACCGACCTGGCCGTGGAGTCCGCGAAGGCGGCCCTGGCCCAGGCGGGCGTCTCCCCGGAGCTCATCGAGCACGTGGTGTACGGCAACGTCGTCCAGACGAGCGCGGACGCCATCTACCTGCCGCGCCATGTGGGATTGCGCACGGGCGTGCCGGTGCCGGTGCCCGCGCTGGGCGTCAACCGGCTGTGCGGCTCCGGCTTCCAGGCCTTCGTCACGGCCGCGGAGATGATGCTGACGGGCGGCGCGGAGGCCGTCCTCGCGGGCGGCACGGAGTCCATGAGCCAGGCGCCCCACGTCATCCGCGGCGCGCGCTGGGGCCTGCCGCTGGGCAAGGGCGGTCTGGAGGACATGCTCTGGACGGCCCTCACGGACAGCTACACCGGCCAGGCCATGGCGCTCACCGCCGAGCAGCTGGCGGTGGACTACGGCCTCACCCAGGACGACGTGGACCAGTACGCGGTCCTCACCCAGAAGCGCTTCGCCGCGGCGCAGGAGTCCGGCCGGCTGGCGGATGAGATTTCGCCGGTGACGCTCAAGGGCAAGAAGGGCGACACGGTGGTGTCCAAGGACGAGCACAACCGTCCGGAGACCACGGTGGAGGGGCTGCGCAAGCTGCCCAAGGTGTTCAAGAAGGACGGCGTGGTGCACGCGGGCGCGGCCAGCGGCATCTGCGACGGCGCGGGCTCCATGGTGATGGCCACGCGCAGCTTCGTGGAGAAGCACGGCCTGAAGCCCGTGGCGCGGCTCGTCAACTGGGGCGTGTCCGGCTGCGACCCGAAAATCATGGGCATTGGCCCCGCGCCGGCCATCCGCAACCTGCTGAAGCGCGCGGACGCGAAGCTCACGGACGTGGACCTCTTCGAGGTCAACGAGGCCTTCGCGCCCCAGTACCTGGCGGTGGAGAAGGAGCTGGGCCTGCCACGCGACGCCACCAACGTCAACGGCGGCGCCATCGCCGTGGGCCACCCGCTGGGGGCCTCCGGGGCCCGCATCACCATGACGCTGGCGTACGAGCTCAAGCGCCGGGGCGCCCGCTATGGTATCGGGTCCGCCTGCATCGGTGGCGGCCAGGGCATCGCCGTGCTGGTCGAGGCGCTCTAGGCGTGCTCGGGGTGACGGGGTACGGGGCAGACGACTTCCGGACGGGACGTGAGATGAGCAACGAGGTGGACGCGAAGACGGCCCGCGAGCGGGCCAAGGCCATCGCCGAGCAGCGCCGTGCCGAGCGCCGCAACCGCAAGCGCCGCTGTGTGGTGTGCGGCGTGGAGGAGAGCGACAAGACGCCCCTGACGGCCCACCCGGAAGGCATCGGTCCCGCCTGCAAGGACGAGATCACCTGTCAGACCCGCCGGGCCGCCGCCGGCCGCTGAAGAAGCCGGGGCCCGTGCCCACGCCCTTTCGCCGCACTGTCGGCGGGTGGACGGTGGCCGGGCCCCCTCCCTTCAGGGGCTTCCCCCAGGGGCAGGACGCGCCTCCCGGGCCGGATTGTCGGGCCCGTTTCTTGATGGCGCCCGCGACTCGGGGTAAACATTTGTAATCTCTGGTGACACGAGGGTTGGAATGGGCGTTATCAGCTTCACGGGAGTCAAGGTGTTCTCCACCACGCTCGCGCGCGATCGCGAGAACATGGGCGAGAACATCACCAAGTGGCTGAAGGAGAACTCCTCGGTGGAGGTCGTGGACAAGATCGTCACGCAGTCCTCGGACAAGGAGTTTCACTGTCTGACCATCACGCTCTTCTACCGCCACAAGGCGTAGGACCGGCCTCGAGGCTGGTGAAGGCGTGGGATGCGAGGGCGCTTCTCCCTGGTGACACCAGGGCGGGGCGCCCTTCATCGTTTCTGGATTTGGGGTTGCGGACCGGGCGGTGTTCCACCACCTTTGGGCCTCTATGCGACCCATGCGGGGCTTCAACCGGGGAGGCGGCGGTTTCGGCGGCGGCTTCCCGGGCCTGGATTCGATGGCCGCCAAGCTGGCGGTGGCACTGGTGGCGTTCTCCGCCTTGTTCCTGGCGACACAGCGGGGGCAGGGGGTGCTGCTGCTGCTCAACCCTCGGGACGTGTTTGCCCTGCGCGTGTGGCAGCCGTTCACCTACGCGTTCGTGGCCACGGACCCGCTGGGCATCGTCTTCGGCGGCATCATCATCTGGTCCATCGGCGGCTTCCTGGAGTCCACCTGGGGGCCCAGGCGCCTCTTGATGGCGTCGGTGGGCATCACGATGCTCGCCGGCGTCATCACGGTGCTGCTGTCGCTCGTGATTCCCATGGCCAGCCTGTACGCCGGCGGCTCGGTGATGACGACGGTGCTGTGGGTGGCCTACGGCCTGGTGATTGGCCGGGGGCAGACGAACTTCTGGGGCATCCCGCTCACGGGCAACTGGTTCGCGGCCATTGGCGCGGGCTTCACCGTGCTGCGGCTGCTCACCGCGCCGGCCTGGCAGGTGCTGGCCCCGGAGCTCATCAGCCTGGTGCTGGTGTTCGCGTACGTGCGCGGCGCGAGCCCCAAGCGGCTGATGCTCCAGCTGCAGCACTGGCGCCTGCAGCGGCAGCTGCGTGACCGCTCCAAGCACCTGCGCGTGGTGGACCGCAACCGTCCGCCGGACCGCGACCAGTTCCTCAACTGAAGGGGCTGAAGGCCCGAAGGCCGCGCGGCTAGTGCGCGGCCTCCGGGTGGCCGTACTGCTTGAGCTTCCGGTAGAGCGTGGCCACCCCGATGTCCAGCTGCTCCGCGGTGCGGGAGCGGTTGCCGCCGTTCTGCGCCAGCACCGCGAGGATGTACTCCTTCTCCATGTCCTCCAGCCGGCGCGGGCTGCCGGTGGGCACCAGGCTGGGCGGCGCGGCGCGCACCTCCTCCGGCAAGTCATCGCGCTCCACGCGCGGGCCCTCGCACAGCACCACCGCGCGCTCGATGGCGTTGCCCAGCTCGCGCACGTTGCCCGGCCACGGGTAGCGCAGCAGCTGATCCGCCGCGTCCGGGGACAGGCTGTTGACCCTCCGGCCCAGGCGCTCACCGGCCTCCGCCAGCAGCAGCCGCGCCAGGGGGAGGATGTCCTCCTTGCGCTCGCGCAGGGGCGGGATGCGCAGCTCGATGACGCGCAGCCGGTAGAAGAGGTCCTGGCGGAAGCGGCCCAGGCGGACCTCCTCGGACAGCTCGCGGTTGGTGGCGGCCACCACGCGTACGTCCACCTTGCGGCTGGTGTTCTCCCCCACGCGGCGCACCTCGCGCTCCTGGAGGGCGCGCAGGAGCTTGGCCTGCATGGCGGGGGGCACCTCGCCCACTTCATCCAGGAAGAGGGTGCCGCCGTGCGCGGCTTCGAAGAGGCCGGGCCGGTCGTGCGTGGCGCCGGTGAAGGCGCCCTTCGCGTGGCCGAACAGCTCGCTCTCCAGCAGGCCCTCCGTCACCGCGGCGCAGTTCACGGCGATGAAGGCCTTGGGCGCGCGGCCGGACTCGTCATGGATGAGCCGGGCGATGCGCTCCTTGCCCACGCCGCTCTCCCCGGTGACGAGGATGGTGGTGTCCACCTTCGCCGAGCGCCGCGCCAGGTTGAGCACGCGCTGCATGGCCTCCGCGCGCGCCACCATGCCGGCGGGGTCCTCCGTCACGCCGGACACGCGCGCCAGCGACTGCCGCTTCGCGCGCAGCTTGCGCTCCGCCTGCCGCAGCGCCTCCGTCACCTGCCCGAGCACGCCCTCCATGCACTGCGTCTCATAGAAGCGCAGGAACTCCGTGCACTCGGTGCTCCACTCCTCCTCGGGGCGGCCCACGATGTGGCAGAGCGCGTCGCCGTGGCCCACGCACTTGAGCTCCGCGCAGTAGATGGGTTTGTTGTTGCAGTAGCTCAGGTACCCGGACGCGAAGCCGGTGAGGCTCCAGCACACCGGCTGGTCCGCCTGCCCCAGGTGGAGCAGGTGCTGCTCGGCCTCATAGGAGTCGCGCCACTGCGCCTCCGCGAAGGGCTCCGGGCCGTCCTTGTCCGTGCGCTCGATGCGCTCCACGCGCACCTGTCCCATCAGCGTGTGCAGCCGCCCGCCCGCGCGGCGCCACTCCGCCTCGTCCGTCCATGGCACCGCGGTCTTCATCGCCTCCGCCGTGCGCCAGCCGTGCGCGTAGCCCAGCCGCGTGAAGATGCCGCGCGCGGCCGTCATCCCCAGCATCCCGATGAGCTCCTTGCGCAGGAGCCCCAGCGCCACCGGATCCATCAACAACGCCCGCTGCCCGGCGAAGCGGATGACCCCGCCCTTCGGCTCGAACGCGAGCAGCTCCCTCAAGTCCAACCCTTCCAGACCCGCCACGGTGTCTCCCGGTGCCTTTCAGACTGATGCGTCTCTCTATCAATTTGAGAGGCGTTTCGCACGGGCGGGACGTGATTCCTTGTCATTTCATGGGGTTATCATGTCGGGTGCGCTGGTCCTGGGGTTGCAGTACAAGGCGCCACGATGGCTTCCGGGGTGGACAGACGCGAGGTGCTGCAGGGCGTGGCGGCCGCCGGGGTGGCGGGGGTGATGGGGCCTGGCCCCTCGGTCGCCCGGCAGGTGGCGCCGGCCCTGTTCGTCTCGCACGGCTCGCCCATGACGGCGCTGGACGCGGACGCGTACCCCCAGGCGCTCAAGCGCTTTGGTGACGGCGCGGGCCCGGTGAAGGCGCTGGTGGTGGTGTCCGCGCACTGGGAGACGGACGCGCGCGTGCACGTCACCGCGATGGCCGCTCCGCCGCTCGTCTACGACTTCTACGGCTTCCCGGAGGAGATGTACCGGCTGCGCTATGCGCCGCCCGGTGCGCCCTCGCTGGCACAGGACGTGGTGGCGCGGCTGTCCTCGGCGGGCGTGCCCGCGGTGGCGGAGGGCGAGCGCGGGCTGGACCACGGCGTCTGGGTGCCCTTGCTGCATGCCTTCCCGGAGGCGCGCGTGCCCGTGTTGCAGGTGGCGCTGCCGGCGGACGCGACGCCCGCGCAGGTGGCGCGCATGGGGGAGGCGCTGCGGCCGCTGCGCGCGGAGGGCGTGCTGCTCATGGGCAGCGGCGGGGTGGTGCACAACCTGCGCCGGGTGAATTTCAGCTCCAAGCAGGCGTCGGTGGAGCCATGGGCCGCCGAGTTCGACGCGTGGGTCGCCGGAAAACTTGCCGCGCGTGATTACGTAGGGCTTCAGTCGTGGAGGGATGCACCGAATTCACGGCTCGCGCATCCATCCGCCGAGCACTGGTTGCCCATCTACTTCGTCCTCGGAGCTGCCCTCCCCGAGGACCGTCTCACCCCCGTGTTCGAGGGCTTCCATCACGGAACCTTGTCCATGCGCAGCTTCGCGCTGCGCGCCTGAACCTCGCAGTCCGCAATCTCCAAGGAGTCACACCATGAAGCTGTCCCTCAAGTCCGCCATCACGCTGCTCGCCGTCGCCGCCCCGTCGTTCGCGTTCGCGTCCACGTGGGAGATCGACTCGTCGCACTCCAGCGCGCAGTTCGCCGTGAAGCACATGATGGTGTCCAACGTGCGCGGCACGTTCAGCAACGTGAAGGGCGCCGTGAACCTGGATGACAAGGACATCACCAAGTCCACCATCGAGGCGACCCTCGACGCGACCACCATCAACACCAACGAGCCCAAGCGCGACGAGCACCTGAAGAGCCCGGACTTCTTCGACGTGGCGAAGTTCCCGACCATCACCTTCAAGTCCACGAAGGTGGCGAAGGCCGGCAAGGACAAGCTGAACGTCACGGGCGACCTGACCATGCACGGCGTGACCAAGCCGGTCGTGCTGGCCGTGGAAGGCCCGACGCCGGAGACGAAGGACGCGTGGGGCAACGTGCGCCGTGGCGCCGTGGCGACCACGAAGATCAAGCGCAGCGACTTCGGCCTGACCTGGAACAAGGCGCTGGAGGCCGGCGGCGTGGCGGTGGGTGACGAGGTGACCATCACCCTGGACCTGGAGACCACGAAGAAGGCCGAGGCGGCGGCGCCGGCGGCCAAGGACACGAAGTAGTCCGCGTCGTCTTCACCGCGCTGAGTTGAAATGAAGAGAGGGGCCTCGGGTGACCGGGGCCCCTCTTTTTCGTGCGGCATGTGGGGCGGCGGGGCCGCCCCGGTGGCGGGGCTCAGCCCTCGGCGACGGCCTGCACGCTGGCGCGGTAGATGAAGATGCGCGCGGTGTTGGTGCGGGTGTCGGCGGGGACGACGAAGAAGCCCGGGGTGGGGCCCTTGAAGTCCTGGGAGAAGCCGGCCACCTGGCGGCCGTCGTTGAAGGTGACGCGAATCTTCGAGCCCTCCGCCTGCGGCTGACGCGCGCCCGCGGCGAGCATGAAGAAGATGGCCTTCACGCGCTTGCCGGGGATGCGCTCCGGGGCGAAGCCGCTCTGCTGCTCCAGGGAGATGGTGTCCTCCAGGAGGTCCGCGTCGCGGATGGTGCCGCGCTTCACCTGGCCTTCCACGGTGTGGATGATGACGCGGTGCTCGCCCTCCACGAAGGAGTTGGTGGCGGAGGCGAAGCCGTCTCCCGGCACTTCGAACAGCGTGTCGTCCGTGGGGCGCAGGTGGTTGGCCGTCACGGGAGTGGCGGCCGCGACCGGCGTCGCGGGGGCGACGGGCGCCGGGCCCCGGAGGGTCGGGACCGCGGGGGCGGCGGGCGTCAGCCGGGCCACGGGCATGGCGGGCGCGGCGGAGAGTGACGGGGCCGGCGGGGGCGGCGGAGGCGGAGGCATGGCCGCGACGGGCAGGGCGGGGACGACGTCCTCGACGAGCTCGATGTCGGCGACGGGCTCGGACTCGGGCTCCACCTCCTCGACGTCGAGGGCGGGCGTGGCGTCGAGCTCCGCGTCCACGTCCACGGCGGGCTCTTCCCAACCGGAGGACGGGGCCGTGGCGGCGGGCTGAGCGGCCCACGTGGGGGCGGTGATGTCGGTGAGGGAGACCTCTTCCTCGGCGACGGGCTCGCTCCACTCGGCGGCGGGGGCAGGGGCGGCCTGCCAGGAGGACGCGGCGGGCGCGGAGTCAGCCATCCAGTCAGGCTGGGCCTCCTGGGGCGTGGCCCAGGAGGAGCGCGCGGCGGGGGCTTCCGGGGCGCCCCATTCCGGCGTGGCGGGAGGGGCCACCCACTCGGAGGCGGCTTCCTCGACCGGGGCGTCCCACGGCTGCTGGGCGTCGGCGGCGGGCTGGGCCCAGGCGGCCTCGGCGTTGGGGTCCTCGGCGGCGGCCCACTCCGGCTGAGTGGCGGCGGGCGCGGAGGCGTCCGTGGCGGACCAGGGCTGATCCGCGCCCGGAGTCACATCCTCCGTCGTCGCCCATTCGGGCTGGGCTTCGATGGGCGCCTCTTCAGCGGCGGCCCACTCCGGCTGAGCGGCGACGGGCGCGGTGGCGTCCGTGGAGGCCCACTCGGACTGAGCGGCGACCGGCGCGGTCTCTTCGGTGGCCCACTCAGGCTGCGCTTCGATGGGCGCGGCTTCTTCCGTGGAGGCCCATTCAGGCTGCGCGGCGACGGGCGAGGCTTCTTCCGTGGCCCACTCGGGCTGGGCTTCGATGGGCGCGGCTTCTTCGGACGCGGTCCATGCCGGCTGGGCGGCGACGGGCGCGGCTTCTTCCGTGGCCCACTCGGGCTGCGCTTCGATGGGGGCGGCTTCTTCGGTGGCCCACTCGGGCTGCGCTTCGATCGGCGCGGCTTCTTCCGTCGCGGCCCACTGCGACTGCGCTACCGCAGGTGTGGCGGCCTCTTCGGTGGCCCATTCGGGCTGGGCTTCGATGGGAGCTGCGTCTTCCGTCGCGGCCCATTCCGGCTGTGCTGCCGCGGGCGTAGCGGTTTCAGCGGTGGCCCATTCGGGCTGAGCGGCGACCGGTGCGGTGGTGCCTTCAGCAGCCGCCCACTCGGACTGAGCAGCGACCGGCGTAGCGGCTTCAGCATTCGCCCACTCGGACTGAGCGGCGACCGGTGCGGCGTCCGTGGTGGCCCACGCGGACTGCGCGGAAGCGGGCGCGGCTTCTTCCGTAGCCCACTCAGGCTGCGCTTCGATGGGCGCGGCTTCTTCCGCGGAGGCCCATTCAGGCTGCGCGGCGACGGGCGTGGCTTCTTCGGTGGCCCACTCAGGCTGCGCCTCGATGGGCGCGGCTTCTTCCGCGGAGGCCCATTCAGGCTGCGCGGCGACGGGCGAGGCCTCTTCAGTGGCCCACTCAGGCTGCGCTTCGATGGGCGCGGCTTCCTCAGCAGAGGCCCACTCAGGCTGCGCGGCGACGGGCGAGGCCTCTTCGGTGGCCCACTCAGGCTGCGCCTCGATGGGCGCCTCTTCAGCGGCGGCCCATTCCGGCTGAGCGGCGACGGGCGCGGCGGCTTCCGTGGAGGCCCACTCAGGCTGCGCGGCGACCGGTGCGGCCTCTTCGGTGGCCCACTCAGGCTGCGCCTCAATCGGCGCGACTTCTTCCGTGGCCCACTCGGACTGAGCGGCGACCGGTGCGGTCTCCTCAGCCGTGGTCCACTCAGGCTGTGCGGCGACGGGCGCGGCTTCTTCCGTGGCCCACTCGGCCTGCGCGGTGTCCGGCGCGTTTCCTTCCGTGGAGGTCCACTCGGGCTGGGCGGCGACCGGTGCAGTCTCCTCAGCCGTAGCCCACTCGGACTGCGCGGCGACCGGTGCGGTCTCCTCAGCCGTGGCCCACTCGGCCTGAGCGGCAACGGGCGCGGTCTCCTCAGCCGTGGCCCACTCGGCCTGAGCGGCAACGGGCGCGGTCTCTTCAGCCGTAGTCCACTCAGGCTGAGCAGCTACCGGTGCGGTCTCTTCAGCCGTGGCCCATTCAGACTGCGCGACGACCGGTGCGGTCTCCTCAGCCGTGGCCCATTCAGACTGCGCGGCGACAGGCGCGGTCTCTTCCGTGGCCCACTCGGGCTGGGCTTCGATGGGGGCGTCTTCGGTGGTGGCCCACTCGGGCTGGGCCTCGATCGGCGCGGCCTCCGGGGTGGCCCACTGCGGCTGCGTGGGAACCGCGGCTGCGCCTCCGGTGGTGGCCCACTTGGGCTGGGCCTCGAGCGGCGCGGCCTCGGCCGTGCCCCATCCGGTCTGCTCGGCGGCAGGCGTGGTGCCTTCCGCCGTGGCCCATTCGGGCTGGGCTTCGAGGGGCGCCTCTTCAGCGGCGGCCCACTCCGGCTGCGCCGCGACGGGAGCGGCTTCTTCCGTGGCCCACTCCGGCTGCGCCTCGATGGGAGCGGCTTCTTCCGTGGCGCTCCATTCGGCCTGCGCAGCCACGGGCGTGGCCTCCGCCGCCGGGGCCCACTCCGGCTGCGCCGCGACGGGGGCGGCCTCTTCCGTGGCCCACTCGGGCTGGGCCTCGATGGGGGCAGCGTCTTCCGTGGCGCTCCACTCGGCCGCCTGGGCGACGGGCGCGGCGTCGGCTTCTGGCGTGGCCCACTCGGCCCGGGCTTCGATCAGCGGGGCTTCTTCGGACGGCGGCGTCCATCCGCCCTGGGCGTCGGGGGGCGGCACCGACGTGGATGCGGCCCACGCGGATTCGGCGGCCGGGGCATCCCAGGCGGGCGTGGCGTTCGCGGTGGGCTGTTCGGACGACGCGGTGGCGGACCACGCCTGCGCCGAATCGATTCCCTCCGCCGTGTCGGCGGTGGACGCCCACTCGGGCTGGAGCTCGATGGCGGCGGACGCGTCCTGCAGTCCGACCGTGGCGGTCGCGTCGGAGGGCGTGCCCTCGGCGGACCACTGCTGCGCATCCTCACCCGTGGCGTTCCATGCGGAAGGCTCGGTGGACTGCGCTTCGGCCAGCGACTCGGCCGCGGTGGCCAGCGGCACGGCTTCGTCGGCACTGCCGCTCAGCTCTCCCCACGAGGCCGAGGTCTGGGCTGCTTCGGCCGCGGGCTCGACGTCGTCCGCGCCAAGCTCCAGCGTGTCGGCTTCGATGTCCGGGCCGACAGGGATGCTGCGGATCCGCAGCGACGGAACGCCCGTTTCATTCGCGAACGGGGAGGGCGGCGGAGTGAGCTGCTGCTCCTCTTCGGCGCCCAGGTCGGCCACGTCGAAGGTCTGGGCCTCCACACCGGCCGCGACCGCCGAGGCCGCGCCGCCATCGGACCAGTCCGCGTCGCCGTCGTGGGCGACATCGTTCGCGTCGAGCGCGATCTCCTCGGCGGAGGTTTCCGCCGGAGCGTCGCTGGGGGACTGCCCGTTCGTCGCGACGTCGTCCGTGCTGAGCGCGATCTCCTCGGAGGGGGCTTCCGGGGAAGTGGCGCTGCCCGTCTGCCACTCCGTGGCGACATCGCTCGCGTCGAGCGCGATCTCTTCGCCAGGGGCTTCCGTCGAAGCAGCCGTCGCCGGCTCGTTGCCGGAAGCCTGCCACTCCGTCGCGACGTCATTCGTGCCGAGCGCGAGCTCCTCGCTGGTGGACTGTGCCGGCGCGGTGTTGTCGGACTGCCACTCCGTGGCGACCTCGCTCGCGCCGAGTGCGATCTCTTCGGCGGGCGTCTCGGCCGGAGTCGCGTCGCCGGACTGCCACTCCGTGGCGACCTCGCTCGCATCGAGCGCGATCTCTTCGGCGGGCGTCTCGGTGGCAACGGCGCTGTCGGCCGCCCACTCCGTCACGCCATCACTCGAGCCAGGGGCGCTTTCGTCAGTGGACGTCTGCGCGGATGCGGCCGCCGGGTCCTGCCAGTCCGTGGCGACATCTTCCGAACCGAGGGCGATCTCCTCGGCGGGAGTCTCACCCCCGGACTGCCACGCGGTCGCGACGTCGTTCGAACCGAGCGCGATCTCCTCGGCCGCCGGAGTCTCGCCGCTGGCTTGCCACTCCGTGGCGACATCGCCCGCGTCCAGGGCGATCTCCTCCGCGGGCACTTCCGTGGCCGCGGCGCTGTCGGTCCAGGCCTCCGCGATGTCACCCGCGCCGAGCGCGATCTCCCCACCGGACTCCGGCGCTCCAGCGACAGGGGCCGCATCCGCCCCCCACGCTCCGGCCGTGTCCGTGGCGACCGGCTGCGCCTCCTGGACGGCCGCTTCCGCGGGCGCGGCAGGCTCCGCCGTCGCGACGTCGCTCCAATCCCACTCCGCGCCTCCGCCCTCGGCGGACGCCGTCGGCTCCACCGCGAGCGGCGCCGTGTCGAGCGCGCTGGCTCGGGACTCCTCGGACTCCACCGCCAGCGGCGCCGCATCCCACGCCGCGTCCACGGGCGCGGGCGCCAGGTCCTCGGCCAGCACCGCCTCGGACTCGGGCTCGGCCTCCAGCAGCTCCGCGCCTTCGGCCGCCTGCTCCGCGGAGGCCAGCGCCTCCGCCATCGGATCCAGCCCGGACGTCGCCGGGGCCTGGGCCTCCGACTCGACCTCCATCGACAGGTCCGCGAACGAATCCTCCAGCGAGGGCTCCGGCGCGGCGGCGGCCACCGGGGGCGGCGTCTCCGCCGACAACCCGGAGAAGTCGTCCTCCGCGCCCGTCCCCCACGACTCCGCCGGCGCCGCCGCCGGCGAGGTCGCCACCGGGGCCTGCGGCATCCACGGCGCGGGCTCGCTCAACGACGGGATGTCGATGTCGTCCGTGCTGAGGCTCAGGCTGTCCGAGTCGGTGGGCGCCTGCGGGACGTACCCACCGGCCTGCGGATCCACCGGGGCCGCGTAGCCCGCGGCCGCGTTCGGGTCATACGCGGCGTTCGGGTCATACGCCGCGTTCGGGTCGTAGCCCTGCTGCGCCCACGCCGCGTTCGGATCATAGGCCGCCGCGTTCGGATCATAGGCCGCCGCGTTCGGGTCGTAGCCGGCGGGGTAGGCGTACCACTGGCCGTCCTCGCCGTAGTAGCCCTGGGCATTCGGGTCGTAGCCGGCGGGGTAGGCGTACCACTGGCCATCCTCGCCGTAGTAGCCCTGGGGCTGCTCGTAGCCGGCGGGGTAGGCGTACCACTGGCCGTCCTCGCCGTAGTACCCCTGGGGCTGCTGCTGCTCCGGCTGGGCCCAGGCCTGGGCCGCCGCCGCGGTGTCCGCCGCGTCCTGGATGCCCAAGAGGCCGCGCAACTCGACCCAGCGAGCCTCCTCGACAGCGGACAGGCTTCCCAGCTTCCGCTTCTCATCCAGGAAGCGGAACTCTCTCATCGCGGCGCGCGTATCGGACATCCGTCACCTTGCTGCGCCAGCGTCCAACGGGGACCGCCGCAGCGAAAATCTTGGAGGCCCGCGAGTGTAGGGGACTCCCGCCAGGGGGTAAACCAATCCGCCACGCCCGACCGGCCGCTACCTCCCCGAGAGGGCGGCACGCACCGCCTGGTCCAGGCCCGCGAAGTCCTTCTCGTAGGTGGCCTTCAGGGCCTCCTGGAAGGAGTCGGCCCGGCCCGCCTTCTCGATGAAGGCCAGCAGCTTCTCCGGGCCCCCCAGCCGCACCAGCTCCCGCACCGCCATGGCGGACGTGCCGTAGGCGATCTCCGGCTGGGACATGGTGATGGGCGCCTGCGAGTCCATGTCCGACAGCTTCGGAAGGACTCCCTGCTTCGACCGGGCGCGCATCACGTCCCGCAGGTTGCGGGGCGGGCCGTCCAGCCCCAGGTAGCGCCACTCGATGTACTCGGCCAGGCCCTCGTTGAACCAGCGGGGCAGGGCTGCGTTGCCGCGCGGGGAGATTTCGTCCACCGCCGCGTGCACGTACTCGTGGACCAGGGTGGCCTTCGTCGCCTGCGTCAGCTCCGCCGCGTCGTTCATGCGGATGGCGTCCTCGGAGTACAGGCCGGCCACCCGGGCCGCGAACGTGGCGCCCATGTGCGTGGCGAACTCGTCGCGCGTGTAGAGCACCACGTTGAGCTGCCGCGCGCGGGCCCGCCCCAGCGTGCGCTGGGTGAAGTCATAGGCCTCGTCCAGCGCGGACACGACCTTGCCCTCGTACTCCGCGCGCTGGCCGAAGTCCCGGTCGCTGTTGAAGTAGCGGATGGCGAAGCGGCTGTTCTGGCGCACGCGCATGCCGTCCTTGCCCACGCCGGACTCGTAGCTCAGCCCCGCCGGCCGGACGTCTGCGCCCGCCGTCGCCTTCGCCTGGCGCGTGTCCCCCGGGCCGGGCTCGCCGTTCATCCGCTGCTCCAGGCGCTCCGCCTCGCGCCGCGCGGACCCTTCCTCCGACGCCTGCGAGCGCGCCTGCTGCATCAGCTTGCGCGCCTCCGCGGCCTCCTTCGACTTCGCGGGCACCTGCTGCAGCGTGGCCAGCGCCCCTGCGGGGTCCTTGTCCAGGAGCTGCAGCCGCCCCAGCTCCAGCGCGAACGCGCCGTCCTTGGGGAAGGCCGCCAGGCCCTTCTTCAGCGCCTCCTCCGCGGCGGCCCGTTGATCCGTCTTCAGCGCCGAGCGCGCCAGGCACCTGAGGCCGCCCGCCGTCTGCTGGAAGGCCACGGCACGCTCGCCCAGCGAGTACGCCATCACCGCGTCCTCCGCGAGCAGCGCCTCGCAGCCCTTGAGCAGCGGGGCCGCCACGGACGGCCGCTGCGCCTCCGGGTACGAGGCGGGGTCCGCGGCGGCGAACGCGAGGTACAGCTCCTCCCACTCCTTGTGGGCCGCCAGCTCCTTCGCCTTCTGCGCGGGGGGAGCGGCGGCGAGGAGCAGCAGGGCGATGAGGGGCGTGTTCATGGGTTTTCGGAGTATCGCCGAACCCCCGAGCGCCCGCGCAAGCCTCCCCGCCCTACGTCCGGGCGACCTGCCAACCCTGAGACTCCAGGGCGGTCATCAGCTCCTGGATGTGGGCGTGCCCGGTGGTCTCCAGCATCACCTCCACCGTGGCCTCGCCCAGGCCCGCCTTGGAGAAGGCGCGGTCGTGGTGCAGGTCCACCACGTTGGCGCGCATCTCGGCGATCTGCGTGGTGAGCCGCGCGAGCATGCCGGGCCGGTCCGGCAGCCGCACCTCCAGCTGCACCAGGCGGCCCGCCTTCACGAGGCCCCGCTCGATGATGCGGCTGATGACGTTCATGTCGATGTTGCCGCCGCCGACGATGATGGCGACGCGCTTGCCCTTCGCCTGCGGCACCCGGCCGTTGACGAGCGCCGCCAGCCCCGCCGCGCCCGCGCCCTCCGCGACGGACTTCTCCTGCTCCAGCATCATCAGGATGGCGGCGGCGATCTCCTCCTCGTCCACCGTCACCACCGCGTCCACGTACTTGCGCACGTGCTCGTAGGTGAGCTCGCCCGGAATCTTCACCGCGATGCCGTCCGCGATGGTGGTGCCCGCGGCGGTGAGCTCCGTGCGCTTCCCGGCATCCAGCGACGCCTTCATGCTGGCGATGGTGGAGGCCTGCACGCCCACCACCTGGATGCGCGGGTTCGTCTGCTTCAGCGCCACCGCCACGCCGGAGATGAGCCCGCCGCCGCCCACCGGCACGATGACCAGCTCCAGGTCCGGGCACTGCTCCAAGAGCTCCAGGCCGATGGTGCCCTGGCCCGCGATGACGTGCGGGTCGTTGAACGGGTGCACGAAGACCAGGTTCTCCGCGGCCTGGATGCGCAGGGCCTCCGCGTAGGCCTCGTCGTAGTTGGCGCCCTTGAGCACCACGCGCGCGCCGTAGTCGTCACGCGTGCGCGTCACCTTGATGAGCGGCGTGCGCTCCGGCATCACGATGGTGGCGCGGATGCCCAGCCGCCGCGCGTGGTACGCCACGCCCTGCGCGTGGTTGCCGGCGGAGGCCGCGATGACGCCGCGGCGCTTCTCGTCTTCCGTCAGCGTCAGCAGCTTGTTGAGGGCGCCGCGCTCCTTGAAGGCGCCGGTGCGCTGGAGGTTCTCCAGCTTGAAGTACACCACCGCGCAGTCGGTCTTCTCCGTGAAGTAGTCCGACGCGGGGCACGGCGTGGGGCGCAGCGCGGGGCGGATCCGCTCGCGCGCCGCCTGGATGTCCTGCAGGGTGACCATCATGGCCGGGCGTGTAGCTTAAAGCCGGCCCCGCACGGAAGCGGCCCGGAGCCGCCTGCCTGCCCGCGTGCGCGGCGGGGTGCGTCAGATGCCGCGCAGCACCGTGGCCTTGCCCACCCGGCCAATGGCCAGGATGTAGGCGGCCGTCCGCATGGAAACCTTACGAGACCGTGCAATCTGCGCCACCCGGTCGTAGGCCTCCTTCATCGTCTTCTCCAGCTCCGCGTTGACGCGCTCCTCCTCCCAGGAGACGTGCTGGAGGTTCTGCACCCACTCCAGGTAGCTCACCGTCACGCCGCCCGCGCTGGCCAGGATGTCCGGCACCACGAAGATGCCGCGCTTCTCCAGGATGTCGTCCGCCTCCGGCTGGGTGGGGCCGTTGGCGCCCTCCACCACCAGGCGCGCGCGCACGCTGTTGGCGTTGTCGCGGGTGAGCACGTGGCCCAGGGCCGCGGGGATGAGCACCTCGCAGTCCGCCGCGAGCACGTCCTCGTTGGTGCACGGCGTGCCACCGCTGAAGCCCGTCACGGTGCCGGTGCGCTTCACGTGCTCGAAGAGGGAGGGCACGTCCAGGCCCATCGGGTTGTACATGCCGCCCAGCACGTCGGACGCGGCCACCACCACGCCGCCGTCGCCCCAGATGAGCTGCGCGATGTGGCTGCCCACGTTGCCGAAGCCCTGGATGGCGAAGCGCGTGCCCTTCACCGGCATGCCCAGATCCCGCAGGATTTCGCGGCACACGTAGAGCAGGCCGCGCCCGGTGGCGGCCTCGCGGCCCTTGGAACCGTAGAGCTCCAGGGGCTTGCCCGTCACCACCGCGGGCGAGTGCCCGTGGTAGCGCGAGTACTGGTCCATCACCCAGGCCATCACCTGGGGGTTGGTGTTGACGTCCGGCGCGGGGATGTCCCGCGTGGGCCCGATGACGTCCTGGATCTGGTCCACGAACTTGCGCGTGAGCCGCTCCACTTCCTTGAGGCTCATCTGCGCGGGGTCGCACGCCACGCCGCCCTTGGCGCCGCCGTAGGGCACGTTCACCACGGCGGTCTTCCACGTCATCAGCGACGCGAGCGACACGCACTCGTCCTGGTCCAGGGCGGGGTGGTAGCGCAGGCCGCCCTTCATGGGGCCGCGGCTGTTGTCGTGCTGGATGCGGTAGCCCAGGAACGTGCGGATTTCGCCGGAGTCCATCTCGATGGACACCTGCACCTTCACCTCGCGCAGGGGCGTGGCCAGGAGCGTCTCGATGGGCGTGCCCACGTCCATCACCCGCGCGGCCTTGCGGAAGTAGTAGTTGGTGCCGTCGACGGCGTTCATGGCGGGCTTCACTCCTGGGGACAGACGGAAAACCTTAACAGAAGGGGTGCGCTACGATGCGCGCGTCCATGCGCTCCCACCCCCCGGACGACAGCGACGCCGGCTCGTCCCTGCAGGGGCTGGCCCGCCGCATCCGCACGCTGCGCGAGCGCCGGGGCCTCACCCAGGAGGACTTCGCCGCCCGGTGCGACATCTCCGTGAGCTTCGTGTCGCTGCTGGAGCGCGGCGAGCGCAACCCCAGCTACGACACGCTCCTCCAGGTCGCGGCCGCGCTGGAGCTGCCGCTGTGGGAGCTGTTCCGGCTGGAGGACGCGGAGGACGCGGGGGCTCATCGGCTGGTGGACTGGGTGCGGCTTCGGAAGCTGGGCCGGGAGGACGTGGACCGCCTCCTGGCCGTGGCGGAGGCGATGTTCAGCGGTGGGCCGGGCGCCCCAGGCCTCATGGCCAGGGAGGTCAGCGCGGCCTGTACTTCACCGGAGTGCGGCCGGCCCGTGCTGGCCCGGGGGTTGTGCGTGGCGCACTACCACCGGGCCCGCAGGAAGAAGACGCCTCCGGAGCCCTGAGCGCCCCGGAGGTGCGAAGCCACTACTTGCGCTTGGCGCGCTCCACCTTCAGCGTCTTGCCCTCGCCGTGGGGCTTGCCGTGGGTGGCCTCGAAGCCCGCCACGTCCTCCTCCGCGACGAAGACGTACGCGTACGTGGGGCGCAGGTCGGTCCGCAGCACCTTGCCCGCCGGAGCGCCCGCGGCCTCCAGCGCGGCGGTGACGCCCGCCTCGTCCAGGCCCTCCTGCCGGCCCAGGCCCACCCACAGCCGCGCCTGGCCGGGGACATCCGGCAGGGCCTCGTGGCGGGGGCGGCGCTCTTCACGCTGGCCGCGCGGACGGTGCCGCTCCAGCTTCAGCGGCTTGTCGTTGTGCGTCTTGCCGTTGAGGGCCTCGAAGCCCGGGGCTTCGGCTTCCGGCACGTAGACGTAGCCGTAGGTGGGGCGGGTGAGGGCCTTGATGACCTTGCCGCCCGGGGCGCCCAGGGACTCCAGCGTGGCGGGCAGCTTCGCCTCGTCCATGCCGTCATCCGCGCCCAGGTTCACCCAGAGCTTCACCTCGCCGGGGCCCGCGTCCGGGGACGGGGGCGGGCGGGTGCCGGGCACGTCGCGCTCGCTGCGCGGCTTGCTCTTCTCCACGCGCAGCGTCTTGCCGCCGTGCTGCTTGCCGTTGAGTGCCTCGAAGCCGGGGGAGTCCTCCTCCGCGACGAAGACGTACGCGAACGTGGGGCGCAGCTCCGCGCGCACCAGCTTGCCCACCGGCGCGCCCGCGTCCTCCATGGCCGTGGCGATGCTGCCCGGCCCCAGGCCGTCCGCGGTGCCCAGGTTCACCCAGAGCTTCGTCTCCCCGGGGCCCGGCTCCAGCGCGGCGGACGGCGCGCCACCCCGGCGCTCGCCCCGGTCCTCGCGGCGCGGCTCGTCGCGGCGCGGACGGCGCTCGCGGTCCGGGTGCTCGTCGCGGCGCGGACGCTCGGCGCGCTCGCCTCGCTCCTCGCGGCGGGGACGCTCGCGGTCGCGCTCGCGGTCCTTGCCGCGGCGCTCCACCGGCTTGCGCTCCGGCACGGGCTCGCGCTTCTCCGCCTCTCCGGCGGCCTGGGCCTTCTCCATGCGCAGGCGGCTGAAGTAGTACTTGATGAGGAAGGCGATGAGGTCGTCCGCGTCAGGGCGCTGCTTGAGCTGCGAGGCCAGGGGCAGGAAGCCCTCGAAGATGCTGGAGCCCATGCCCTCGCGCAGCTCGCGCACGTGGCGCTCGGTCCACAGGTGCATCGCCTCTTCGGGGGCGGGCATCTCGCGCATCTCGAACTTGATGCCGAACTTCTTCTCCAGCACGGTGAACGTCGCCAGCTCGCGCCCGGAGAAGAGGTTGATGGCGGTGCCCTTGTTGCCGATGCGGCCCGTGCGGCCCACGCGGTGCAGGTAGACGGCGGGGTCCTCCGGCAGGGAGTAGTTGATGACGTACTCCAGCCCGGAGATGTCGATGCCGCGCGCCGCGATGTCCGTGGCGACCATGAAGGCCACCTCGCCGCGCTTCACCTTGCCCATCACCCGCTCGCGCTCCTTCTGCGGAAGGTCTCCGTTGAGCAGCTCCGCGTCGAAGCCGTTGCGGTTGAGCACCGCGGTCACCAGCGCCGTGTCATCCCGCGTGTTGCAGAAGATGATGGCGTTGGAGGGCTCCTCCTTCTCCAGGATGTAGATGAGGTTGCGCGGCTTGGGGAACTGATCCGACACGTCGTAGCGGATGTGGTGGATGTGCTCCACCGTGAAGACGTCGCCGGACAACAGCAGCGTCTCCGCGTTCGTCGTGTAGCGCGCGATGAGGTTCTGGATGTCCGTGGGGACGGTGGCGCTGAAGAGCAGCACCTGGCGCGTCTTCGGAAGGCGGTCGAGGATGCGCGTCACCTCCTCGTAGAAGCCCTGGTTCAGCATCTCGTCGGCTTCGTCCAGCACGGCGTGGTCGCAGCCGTCCAGCTTGAGGTTGCCGCGGTTGATGTGGTCGAAGACGCGGCCCGGGGTGCCCACGATGATGGGCGTGCCCTCTTCCAGCGCGTCCTCCTGCTGCTTCATGGAGGCGCCGCCGTAGATGGCCGCCACCTTCACGCCCTTGTACCTGGCGAGCATGGTGAGTTCCTCCGCCACCTGGAGCGCCAGCTCGCGCGTGGGGCAGAGGATGAGGGCGCGCACGCGCTTCTCGTCCGCGGGAATCTTCTCCAGCAAGGGCAGGCCGAAGGCGGCCGTCTTGCCCGTGCCCGTCTTGCTGCGGACGATGAGGTCCTTGCCCGCCATCGCGGGACCGAAGGCCTTGGCCTGGACGGGGGTGGGGCTTGTATAGCCGCGCTCCGCCAGGGCGCGGCGGAGGGGCTCGGAGAGGTTCATTTCGTCGAAGCTGATGTCCGCGATGTATTCGGCGGGACGCGTCGTGGCTTCGTCAGGCGCCGGGGCTCCCGGCGTGGGCTCTTGGATGTCGCTCATCGGGCATGGGCATAGCCCCTGCATTACCCTCTGGCAACAATCGCGGCACTTTGGGGTATGGAGCGCGCATGGCGAATGGGAGGAAGAGAACCAATGGTCCGGCCGCCCCCCGGCCCCGCGCGAAGCGCCCCGCGGCCTCCGCCCGTCCGGAGACCGCCCCGGAGGGCGCCGGGGAAGAGGTGGAGGAATCCCCCCAGGACCCGGACGCCCTGGAGCCGGACCTGGCGGAATTGAACGAAGCGGAGGCGGAAATCGAGGAGGTGGCCACCCCGGCCCGCCCGGTGCGGCCCGCCGCCCTGGTGCGCGCGGAAGGCGCCGCCATCACCACCCGGGACCCCCTCCAGGCCTACATGGCCGAGGTGACGAAGCACCCCCTGCTCACCCGGGAGGAGGAGCACCGGCTGGCCAAGGAGTACCAGTCCACGGGGGACGTGCGGGCGGCCTACCGCCTGGTGGCCTCCAACCTGAGACTCGTGGTGAAGCTGGCCCACGAGTACCACCGCAACCCCCTGTCGCTGCTGGACCTGGTGCAGGAGGGCAACATCGGGCTGATGCAGGCGGTGAAGAAGTACGACCCGGACCGGGGCGTGAAGCTCAGCTCCTACGCCGCCTGGTGGATCCGCGCGTACATCCTCCGCTACATCATGGACAACTGGAAGATGGTGAAGCTGGGGACCACCGAGGCCCAGCGGAAGCTCTTCTTCAAGCTGCGCCAGGAGCAGGAGAAGCTCGTCGCCCAGGGCTTCGAGGCCAGCCCGCGTCTCTTGGCGGAGCGGCTCAACGTCTCCGAGCAGGACGTGGTGGAGATGGACCAGCGGCTGGGGCACGACGAGATGTCCCTCGACGCGCCGCTGGGCAACGACGGGGACTCGGGCGCCACGCGGGCGGACCGCTACCTGCCGTCCAGCGCGGTGCCCGCGGACGAGCGCCTGGGCAGCGAGCAGCTCAAGGCCCTCTTCCGGGAGAACCTCAACGCCTTCGCCCAGACGCTGGAGGGCAAGGAGCGCTACATCTTCGAGCACCGCCTCACCGCGGACGAGCCGCTCACGCTCCAGGACATCGGCGACAAGTACGGCGTCAGCCGCGAGCGCGCCCGGCAGATTGAAGCGGCCCTCATCAACCGGATGCGCGAGTTCATGCGCGAACGCATCCCGGACTTCGACATGGTGGCGGTGCCCAAGGGCTGACACCCGGCCGTGGGCCTCCAGGGGGTGGGGGCGCGGGGCGCGGGGAGGCCGCGCTAGGATGGGCGGCCTCCACACCCCACTGCTTCCCGTCCGGGAGGTCGTCCCCATGCGCCAACTGCTCCGCGCGGCCCCGTTGTGGGCCCTGTCCGTCTCCGTCGTCCTCCTGGCCGGGTGCGCCGGCCACCAGCGCGACAACTACATCCGCGACCGCACGGCCACCGTCGCCTACCAGCAGCCGCTCGCGCAGCTGTGGCCGGAGGTGAAGGCCATCCTGGACGCGCGCGGCTACTCGTGGCGCGAGCTGCCCAACCAGTTCGTGCTGGAGACGGAGTGGCTGGACTCCGGCGGCGGCACGCTGGGGCCCACGTCCTCCACGCGCTACCTCATCGAGGGGCTCACCATGGCGGATGGCCGCGTCGTGCTGCGCGCGCTGCGCACGGACCGCGTGCAGCAGTCCGTGGGCGTCAGCTACGCCACCGACAAGGGCACCGGCAGTCCGTCCACCGGCGGCCTGGCGGACGCCAACGGCGTGGGCCGCAGCGCCAGCGGCCTGGCCCCGGAGCAGAAGGCCAGCTACCGCGACCTGGACCTGGAGCTGGAGTTCTTCCGCAAGCTCAACCCGAAGGGCGCCACGGCCCTGGAGGCCGAGGCGTCCGCGAAGTACCCGTAAGGGCTACTTCCAGGGCCGGGAGATGACGCAGGCGTTGATGCCGCCCACGCCCATGGACAGCTTGCCCGAGCACCCCTCGGGCGCCGCCTGCTCCCTGTCGAAGACGAAGCGGCCGTGCACCTTGGCGATCTGCTTGTTGAGCTCCGGCGCGGCCAGCGGCGTGGGGAACACCTTGCCGGCCTCCGCGCCCAGGTACTGCGCCGTGAGCTCCCAGCCGCCGCCCGCGGACATGCCGTGGCCGAAGGTGCCCTTGCGCGCGGTAATCAGCACGGACTCCGGCAGCACGTCGCGCAGGTTCTGCACCTCCAGGAAGTCGCCCGGGGTGGCGGTGGCGTGCAGGTCCCAGCTGCCCACGTCCTGGGGCTGACAGCCCGCGGCGCCCAGCGCCTCGCGGATGGCCAGGGTGGGGCCTTCCTTGGACGGGGTGATGATGTGGTCCGCGTCCGCGGTGACGCCCACGGCCACGGGCTCCAGGCCCAGCGCCTTGAAGCCCTTCTGCGTGAAGTGCTCGTAGTCGCCCACCACCCACACCACCGCGCCTCCCGCGATGTGCGTGCCGCGCAGGGCGGTGAGGGGCTTGGACACGGCGGCGTCCGCGGAGATGACGCGCGCGTTGTAGAAGCCGCCCACCACCAGCGGGTTGGGCGCCGCGTCCGTCATGCCCAGCACCACGGCCTTCGCCTCGCCCAGGCGGATGGCGTTCATGGCCAGCTTCAGCCCGTAGCCGAAGGACGAGCACGCGGCCACCGGCGCGAACGTCATGCCCGTAATCTGCCCCAGCATGGACACCTGGGACGCGGGCGTGTTGTGGATGTTCCACAGCACGTTGGAGGACACGGCGTTCCACGGCGGCTCGGGCGCGTTCCACTTCTTCTGCAGCCGGCCGTTGCGCGTGCGCTTCTCCTTGATGACGGCCAGCTTGGCGGACTCCACGTCGCCCTCGTCGGGCACGCCAATGGCTTCAATCTCGCGCAGCTCCTCCAGGTACTCGCGCAGCTCCGGCGAGCGGCCGGCCCAGAAGTGCCACCAGTCGTCCTCCGCCTTGTCGCGCTCCACCTCCTCGATGGTGGAGGGCTCCGGGGGCAGGCCGGGCAGGGGCTCGCGCGTCTCGCGCCACTCGCGCAGGGCGCCGTTCCTCTCCGGGGAGGCCCAGAAGCGGTCCCAGCGGCGCTGGGCGCGGTAGAGGTCCAGGGAGATGTTCTGGATGGTGGGCAAATCCCCCAGGCCGGTGCCCACGTAGACGTGGGCCTTCGTGCCCAGCGCCTGGAGCTCTTTTTCAATGCCCGGGTTCTGCGCCAGCGACTGGATGAAGGCGCCGATGGCGTACTGCGTGGGCTGCCCCATCTTCCGCTCCAGCTGGGAGAAGCGGTTGGCGGGGAAGCGCTCGTCGATCCACGGCTTGTAGTCCGCCAGGTTGAACGTGGGCGTGCCGACGAGGAAGTTGTCCGGACCGAAGCCGTTGAAGGGGGTCAGCCAGGTCTCGGACGACTCGAGGTTCTTCGCGAAGGCCTCGATGTTGGGGGAACGCGGGGCGACCACGCCCCAGCCGAAGATTCCGACTCTGCGCACGGGTGTTTCCTCCGCCGCCCGGGGGAAGGCTACAGCGGCTGGATCTTGAGGTTGTCGAAGTGGACGCGCGTCTGCCAGCCGGAGAAACCGAAGTACTGGTTCCTCGGGCCGTAGAGGGGGGACGCGTCCTGGAGGGTGAGGAAGGGCTTGCCGTCAACTTCCCACGTCAGGAGGCCGTCCCGGCGGGTGATGCGGAAGTGGTAGCGCTGGCCGGGCACCACCGCGGCGCCGTCGCGCACGGCGCGGTCGTTGGTGTGCTCGTGCTGGCGCGCGATGACGGACTGGGTGTTGCGCCAGCCGCCGAAGATGAAGACGTAGCCGGTGGCGGTGTACTGCAGGCGCGGGTCGCCCGCGTAGAAGGAGCGGCCGTCGCCCCACGCTTCAATCTTCATGTCGCCGTCCGGGCTGTCACCCCAGGCGTCGAACTCGATGACGGCGTTCTCCGGGATGGGCTTCTTGAGCCACACCGGGCGGTTGCCCACGTTCTGCACCACCAGCGCCCCGTCCTCCAGCTTCACGGCGGCGGGGTTCGTGACGTTCCAGGCGTCGCCCAGCGTGTCGCGGTTGAAGTCGTCCTCGGAGGGGCCCGGGGGCAGGGTGGGCTCCTGCTTCGCCGCCATGGTGGCGGGCATGGAGTCCGGCGTGCCGATGCGCAGGTTGTCGAAGAACAGCTGGGACTCCCAGCCGGACAGCCCCAGCCGGTCGTGGCCCTTGCCCTTGAAGGGGAACGGGTCGTCCAGCTCCGCCACCAGCTGTCCGTCGATGGCCCACTTGAGCACGTTGCCGCGCCGCTCGATGCGCCAGTGGTACGTGCGGCCGGACTGGATGGGGGCGCCCACGCGGGACTCCACGCGCACCGCCGTGTCCCTCTTGAAGACGCCGGTGGCCACGAGGTCCGCGCCCTGGCCGCCGCCCTTCTCCGCGATGCGCGCGGCCCTGCGCTGGAGCGCGTCCAGCCCGGGCGCGTTGATGTCGCGCCGGGCGATGACGGACAGGCTGTTGTTCCACCCGCCCTGCACCAGCACGTAGCCGGAGGCCGGGTCGCGCCCGTTGCCGAACAGCTCCACGCGGATGTCGCCCTCGGGGTACTCGGGGCGCACGTCGAACTCCACCGCCACGTCGTCCGGCAGCGCGGCCTGGAGCCACAGCGGGTTGTTCTTGGGCGCGGGGCCCAGGAGCTCCCCGTTGGTCACGCGCCAGTAGGCGCCGGTGGAGAAGAAGTCGCGGGAGACGACGCCCGGGTCGTTGAAGGCCTGCTGGTAGGGCACCGTCGCGGTGACGTCCGCCTGGCCCCGGAAGAGCGCGTAGTGGATGAGCGGGAGCTGGATGAAGGCGACGGCGCCAGCGAGGACGGCCCAGCCCTTGCGGCCCATGCCGGCGGGCTTGCGCCACCCTTCATGGGGCACGGCGGGCTGGGAGGCCTCCGGGGAAGACGGGACGGTGGCCGCCGGGGGCGACCCTTCCTGCTTCTGCGTGTCCTTGTCCTTGCGGCTGGCCTGGCCCATCGATGCTCGAGGAAGGGGAGGGGGAAAGCCGGCGGAATCTACGCCCCGGCCCCCCCGGCGTAAAGGATTGCCGGGACAGGGGTTACTTGACCCCCCATCGCTTCTCGAGCGCCTGCTGCTCCGCCAGGCGCTGCTTCAGCCGCTGCTTCTCGGCCTTCTGTTGATCCGACTCCTCCGGCGAGGGGCGCACGGCGAGCTGGTACACGCTGCCCGCCAGGGCGAAGAGGAGCGCGGCGATGATGACGCCCCACGGGCGGCTGGCCACCGCCTCCACCACGCCCCCGAACTGGTGCAGCGCCGCCAGCGCGCCAATCACCAGCAGCCACGCGCCCACCACCGACGCGACGATGCCGCTCACCTGCCGGTGGAGGAAGGCGCCCACGAGGCCGCCCACGATGAAGCCCGGTCCGAAGCCGAGCAGGAAGTCGGCGGGGCCGGCAATCTGGCCCGCCACGAGCCCCAGCGGCACGCCCACGCCCACGAAGGTGACGGCGGGCGGGAAGAGGAAGCCCAGCGCCATCAGCGCCGCGGCCACCAGGGTGGGCAGGCGCGGATCCAGGTCTCCCAGGCCCAGCCGCTGGGTGACGGCGCCCGTCCACACCAGGCCCAGCACCGCGCCCACCGGGCCCGCCACGGCGCGGAACAGCTTGCCGCCGCCCGCGAGCAGCAGCACCAGCCCCACGAGCGCCACCACCCCGCCGACCCACATGGGCAACAGCCGGTAGATGCCCACCCAGCCGGAGGGGTTGAAGGACTGGTATGCCTTGAGCGCCTGGAGGAAGCCTTCCATGAAGCGCCATCCTAGCGGCAATGGCCGTCAGGAATAGCGGGTCAGGGCGAGCCCCAGCAGCACCGCCAGGATGACGGCGCCCAGGAGCGCGTACCCGTACAGGGCGCGGGGCGTGGCGGTGGCGCGCAGCAGGTCTTCCGCCCGTTCACGGTCTTCCGGGGATGGGGTGCCCGCGAGGATGCGCTCGGCGTCCTTCCGGGCACCGGCCACGTCCCCGGCGTCCTTGCGGGCCCAGGCGGCGCGCACGGCGTCCGAGCCGGGAAGCTGGCCGGGAGCGCTGGGGCCGCCGGACTCCGTCTGTCCGCCTTTCGCCATGGCGCGCGTCTATACCAGGGAATGCAGGCACCCGCCGACGGTATAAGCGGGTCCCCATGCCCGTGCGGTCCCTCTCCCGTCGAAACCTGCTCCTCGCCACGTCCGCGCTCGTCCCGCTGCTGTCCCGGCGTGCGGCCGCCTTTGGCGAGAAGAGCCGCTTCATCCCCGCGGTGGCCCGGCACGGGGGGCGCTGGGACGGCCGGCTGTCGGGCCTGCGCCGGCTCGCGTGGGAGCTGCAGCGGCGCACGTCCGTGGAGGTGGTGCCGGACGCGCGCCCGTTCGCGCTGAGCAGCCCGGACCTCTTCGAGTACCCGTTCCTCTACTTCGGGGGGGACGGGGCCTTTCCCGCGCTGAGTGACGCGGAGGTGTCCAACCTGCGCCGCTACCTGACGTACGGCGGCTTCGTGTTCGGGGACGCCAACGACGGCAGCGACGGGGACGGCTTCGACGCCAGCTTCCGCCGGGAGATGGCGCGCGTGCTGCCGCAGAGCCCGCTGAAGGAGGCGCCGGGGACGCACGTCGTCTTCAAGTCCTTCTTCCTCTTGGACGCGGCGCCGGGGCGCCTGTTGCACAAGCCGCTGCCGCTGGTGGCGAGCGTGGGCAAGCGCGCGGCGGTCATCTATTCGCAGAACGACGTGGCGGGCGCGTGGAGCCGCAGCGAGTCCGGCGACTACGAGTTCGACGTGTCCCCCGGCGGCGAGCCGCAGCGAGAGCTGGCCATCCGCCTGGGCATCAACCTGTGCATGTACGCGCTCTGCCTGGACTACAAGGACGACGCGGTGCACCTGCCCCTCATCCTCAACAAGCGGCGCTGAAGGCACTCCCCAAGCGCACGACCGAATGAACTCCCCGTCCTTCAACGCGTGGAAGCTCGTCAGCCTGTCGCCCCTGCCCGTCTGGGCCCTGGTGCTCCTGGGCGTGGGGCTGGCGCTGGGCATCGCGCTGGCGGCGTGGGGCGTGCGCCGCGAGCCGTCCCGGGGCCGCAAGCTGCTCCTGTGGGGCCTGCGCCTGGGCGCGGGCGTGGCGGCGTTCTTCTTCCTCCTGGAGCCCGGCATCCGGCACCTGCAGGTGGCGCGGATGAAGAACCGGGTGGCGGTGCTGGTGGACCGCAGTGCGTCCATGAACTTCCCGTCGGAGCCGGGCGGGCCCACGCGCAGCGCGCAGGTGGCGGCGTTCCTGGAGAAGGCGGCGCCCACGTTCGCGTCCTGGCAGGACCGCTTCACGGTGGAGGTGTACGGCGTGGATCCGGAGCTCGCTCCGGTGACGGCCGCGCAGCTGGCCCAGGAGCCCGCGCGGGCGGGCACGACGGACCTGCTCGCCGCGCTGAGGTCCGCGGCGTCCGGCGGGCAGGGGTCGCGCAAGCTGTCCGGCGTGCTCCTGTTCAGCGACGGCGCGGACAACACGGAATTGAAGGCCGGCGCGGTGGGCCGGGCGCGGGCCGCGCTCACGGACCTGGGCGTGCCGGTGTCCACGTTCCTGGTGGGCCAGGAGGCGCTGAAGGACCTGTCGGTGGAGGGGCTGAAGGTGGATGACTTCGCCTTCGTGCGCAACTCGCTGACGGTGGAGGTGGAGATCCACGGGCGCGGGTTCTCCGGGCAGGACATCCCCGTCGTCTTGAGCCAGGAGGGCAAGACGGTGGCGAGCAAGCTGGTGCGGATGACCTCCGGCGATGACGTGAAGCCGGTGTCGTTCACCTTCACGCCGGACCAGACGGGGCGCTTCGTCTACACGGTGACGGTGCCCACGTTCCCGGATGAGGCGGTGAGCGACAACAACAGCCGCTCGTTCACGCTGAAGGTGATTCGCGACCGCGTGCGCGTGCTGCTGGTGGTGGGGCGGCCGTCGTGGGACGAGCGCTTCCTGCGCGGGCTGCTCAAGCAGGACGCGAACGTGGACCTGGTGTCGTTCTACATCCTGCGCACGCTGTCGGACGACCCGGGCGTGTCGAACGAGCGGGAGCTGTCGCTCATCCCGTTCCCCATGGAGGAGATCTTCGACACGAAGCTGCACACGTTCGACGTCGTCATCTTCCAGAACTTCGGTTACTCGGACCCGTCGCTGTCCATCGCGGAGTACGAGCGCAACCTGGAGCGCTACATCCACGAGGGTGGCGCGTTCGTGATGATTGGCGGCGACAGCGTGCTGGGTGAAGGGCGCGCGGCCATGCCCACGCTGATGGAGGCGCTGCCGGTGGAGGCGGCGGGGCCCGCGAACGCGGATCCGTTCAAGCCCCGGCTCACGCCGGAGGGCCTGCGGCACCCGGTGACGTCCATTGGCACGGGCGCGGCGAGCACGGAGGGCACGTGGGGGGAGCTGGCTCCCATTCCGGGCGCGAACCTGACGCGGGCGCGGCCGGGGGCGACGGTGCTGATGGACCACCCGTTCATGACGGTGGACGGGAAGAACGCGCCGCTCGTGTCGGTGTGGGACTACGGGCGGGGCCGGGCGATGGTGGTGGCGACGGACGCGACGTGGTCGTGGGCGTTCACGGCGCACCGGACGGGCTCACCGAACCGCGCGTATGACCGCTTCTGGGGCAATGCGCTGCGGTGGCTGGTGCGGGACCCGGACCTGACGACGCTGAAGGTGACGGCGGATCCTCCGTCGGTGGAGCCGGGGCGTCCGGTGGGCGTGGTGGTGCAGGCGCGGATGGCGGACTACCAGCCGGCGGAGGCCGCGCAGGTGCGGGTGGAGCTGTTCTCCGTGGCGACGCAGAAGCCGGTGGCGGTGCAGACGGGCACGACGGGGGCGGACGGCGTGGTGCGGCTGGAGTTCGCGCCGCCGGCGCCGGGGCCGTACAAGCTGCTCGCGTCGGCGAAGAAGGGCGAGACGGACCTGGGCAAGGGCGAGGACGCGGTGGCGGTGCGCGCGGTGGGCCCGGAGCTGTCGGACGCGTCGGTGCGGCCGGAGCTGATGGAGCAGATCGCCAGCGTCACGGAGGGCAAGGCGTACAAGCTGCCGCGTGACGGCATGCCGGACGTGCCGCTGTTGGATCCGCCGGTGGTGGAGGTGGGGCGCGCGAAGGACCAGCCGCTGTGGGACCGCTGGTACTACCTCGTGGCGCTCATCGCGCTCCTGGGCGCGGAGTGGTTCGCACGGCGGCGCTTCGGGTACGTGTAGCCGGGGCTGCGGGCCCCTGTGTTCCTGGCAGTCTCATTGCGACCGTGTCAGAGCGCTCCTTACGATGGAGGAATGATGCACTCGTCCTCAGACCCCTACGCGCAAGGTCGGTCCAGGTTCGATTTCGCGGTCTACGACCCGGCCGGACGCCTGCGGGTGCAAATCGAAGCCAAAGCAAACCCTCGCGCCACGCGGTCCTGGGCAAAACAGTTCTGGAACGACCTTGAAGAGGTGGAGCGGCGCCCGTCTGCGAAGCTGTTCGTTCTGGTCACTCCGCTGTGGTTGTTCGTCTGGGACGTGCCCAAGGTGAAGAGCGGAGCGCCCACCCAGACGATTGATGCCAAGGAACTCCTGGAGCCCTACTTCACGCGCGCCGAGATCATTCCAACCGAGATTCATCCCGACGCGTTCGAAATGCTGGTGTCGTGGTGGCTCCACGACCTGGCATCCAGGGGAAAGAAGAAGCAGCCTCCTTCCTCATTATCCCGAACGGGCCTTCCGCAAGCCCTTGCGGAAGGCAAGGTGCTCAGGGAGGCAGTGGATTGAGGGTCTTCGTCGAGACGAACTTCGTTCTGGAGATGGCTTTCGAGCATGCGCAATCCCAGGCTTGCGAAGGATTGGTTCGGCATGCCGAAGCAGGAGACATCCAGCTCGTCATTCCGGCCTTCTGCTTCATTGAGCCAGCAGATACCTTGCGCCGCAGGATTCACGCCCACAAGGAACTACAAGGCAGGCTTGAGGAGGAGCAACGGAGCCGGCGCGACACCGCCAGCTTCACTGAAGCCCAGGGCCAAGCGTGGGATGTGGTTATCGGTTCGCTGGTGAAGAGCACGCAGGAGGCTCGTTCACGTGTGAAGTCGATTCGTGCCCGGTTGCTCAACTGCGCGGAGGTCGTGCCGGTCAGTGGCGACGTCATCACTCGCGCGGCGAGCTTCCAGCAAGAGAACATTGACCTGCATTTTCCAGATGCGGTGGTCCTCGCCTCCGTGATGACCCGGCTGACGGAGGACACGGACTCCGCTCGGCCCCCGTCGGTCTTCCTGAATCGAAACAAGACTGATTTCAGTGCCGGCGGTATCAAACGGGCGTTGAAGGAACGGCACTGCAGGTTGATCACGAGTTTCGATGACGGGCTCAGCGCGATCCGGGCAGGACTTCACTTCAAGCCGGCATGATGCACCGGCAGGAGCGACGCCCGCCCTGCTGACAGAGGGCGGGCATCACCCGGGCCGGAAGTGCCTACTCCGACTTCTCCACCACGCCGCAGGCGATGCGGCCGCCGGCGTCGCCGGTGGGGTCGGTGCGGTAGTCGTCCAGCTTGGCGTGCACCATGACGGCGGAGCCGTCCTTGTCGAGCAGCGACTTCACCTTCAGGTCCGCGACGAAGAAGTCGAACCGCACCTTGCCTTCCTGGGGGACGTAGAGGTTCGGCAGGTCACCGGCGTGCTGCCCCTTGGGCGACAGCGCGCCGTGCTGCTTCTTCGTCGGGTTGAAGTGGCCGCCCGCCGTCTTGAACTCCGGCGCCTCGCACTTGCCCGTCTCGTGGATGTGGAAGGCGTGCTCGCCCGCGGGCAGGTTCATCAGCGTGCCCTTCACCAGCACGCCCTTGGGCGCCTGCTCCATCGTCACCTCGCCCACGTCCTTGCCCTGCGCGTCCTTCAGCATCGCCTTGACCGTCTCGCCCTTCTTGAGGGCGGGCTTCGTGCCCGCGTCCGCGGGGGCCGGCGTCCCGGCGTCCTGGGCCAGGGCGGGCGTGGTGAAGAGGACGGCGGAAATCAGCAGGGGACGGATCGTCATGTCTTGGAGACTCCAGGAATGGGGTTACCCAGCGGCGCGGGACACTACCCGCCGCACGCCCTGCTCGCTGGAGAATGTCCACCCCGGCGCGCGGCCGGTGATGGGGAGTCATCACTCCGGCAGCGGTCCCTCCAACGGCACCGGCACCACCCGGGACGCTCCGAACGCGGGCGCCCACACCCGCTGCACCGCCGCCCCGTTCAGGAAGCGCATCACCGCGCGGAAGGCCGCCTCCGGGCCCCCCAGCCCTTCCGCCCAGGCGCTTCCCCGAGGCGACAGGTTCGGCACCAGCGGGCCCAGGGAGTCGCGGGACGTCGCGCCTCGGGTGATGCCCAGGCCCTCGTCCCGCACGCGCTGGGGAACGTACAGCGGCGCGAACCGCGCGTGGCGGTGGTCGTGCACGCAGCCGGGCTCCTCCAGCAGCGCCGCGGACAGGGGCAGCTCGCGCACGTTGAACAGCAGCTTCACCGCGTCCTGGTGCGGATCATACGGACCGCGCAGCCGGTGGTCGCCGCGCGGAATCAGCCGCCGGTCCAGGTAGCAGAACGCCTTCGCCTCCGGGGGCAGCGCGCCCCGGTGCCTCGCGCCGCCGTAGCGGAAGAACGGGCGCACGTGGCTTGCGTCCACCTCCAGCGCCGGCCCCTGCTTCAGCGCGCGCAGCTTGGGCAGCAGCGCGGGCTCCAGGCTGTACTCCCGCGCGAAGTCCTCCAGCGTGTCCTCGGTCGCGGCACAAAAGGCGTGCAGGCGCGCGAGCAGCCGCTCCCGGTCCGCGTCCACCAGCAGCTCGTCGAAGCGCGTCTTCACCCCGGGCAGGCTCACCGGGATGAGCGTGGTGAGCAATTCGCCCCGCGCCCGCCAGTCCGCGTCCAGCGCGGCGGCCTCCTGGGCGATGGGGGAGAGCCGCCACTCGGGGGGCTCGGGCGTGAAGCACTGCCCCACGCCCTTGTGCTCGTAGCGGGGCGCGGAGGCGTCCGCGCCGGACCGCGACGTCCACACCGTGATGCACGTGCGCACCTGCGTGCCCGTGAAGATGCCCGGGCCCAGGTCCACCACCTCGCGCAGGTGGAGCGCCTCCAAAAGCGCGTGGCGCAGCGGCGCGTAGATGAACGACTCCAGCAGGCTCGCGGGCGTGATGAAGGCCAGCACGCCCGGCCGGGCCGTCAGCCGCTTCATGGCGACGAGGAGGAAGAACGCGAAGTCATCCCGGAGGCTCGTGCCCGGCGGCATCGCCAGCGGCACCAGGGCGCGCAGCCGCGCGTAGCAGGCCGCGTCCTTCAGCACCGCGGACGTGCCGTTGTAGGGCGGGTTGCCCACCCATAACTCCGCGTGCCCCTCCGGCGTCCCCGCGAGCAGCGGCTCCAGCCCGCCCCGGAGCGCGTCACCCACGCGCACGTCCGCGCCCGGCACGCGGGCCTGGCACAGGCGGGCCACGCCGGCATCCAGCTCCAGGCCGCACAGCCTCGCGTCCGGGCGGTGCCGCGCGGCGGCGGCGAGGAAGGCCCCCGCGCCACAGGCCGGGTCCACCACCGTGAGCGGCCCGTCACCCAGGTGTGACAGCGCGAGCGCCAGCGTGCGCTCCACGATGGGCGCGGGCGTGTAGAACGCGCCCACCGCCTTGCGGTCGATGCCGGGGAACTGGTGGACCAGCCGTTCCTCGTCCAGCTCGGGCGTGTCGAGGGCGCGGGCCATGCCCGGTCATCCTAGACGGATTCACCCGGTGGTCCGCGAGGGGGCCCAGTCCAAGGCCGTGCCGCAGCGTTTGCAAAAGCGCGCATCCAGGTCATGACCCTGTGCGCCACAGCCGGGGCACGCCTGTGTATTCAGGGGTGGACGCGTGGCGGCAGCGAGCTCCACCGACACGATGCCCGTGGGCACCGCGATGATGCCGTAGCCCATCACCATCAGGATGGACGCGAGGAACTGTCCCGTCACCGTCTTGGGCGTGATGTCCCCGAAGCCCACCGTCGTCATCGTCACGATGGCCCAGTACATGGACCGGGGGATGCTGTCGAAGCCGTTCTCCTCGCCCTCCACCATGTACATGACGGCGCCCATGATGACGTCGATGCTCAAGACCGTGCCCAGGAAGACGATGATCTTCGGGCGGCCCGCGCGCAGCGCCGTGAGCAGCACCTCCGCCTGCCCCAGCAGGTGCCCCAGCTTGAGGATGCGGAAGACGCGCAGGAGGCGCAGCACGCGGATGACCAGCAGCGTCTGCGCGCCGGGGAACAGCACGCTCAGGAACGACGGCAGGAGCGCCATCAGGTCCACGATGCCGAAGAAGCTGCGCGCGTAGTGCAGCGGCTGGCGCACCGCGATGAGCCGCAGCACGTACTCCAGCGCGAAGAGGATGGTGAAGCCCCACTCGGCGGTGTGCAGCCAGTGGCCATAGCCCACGCGCACCTGCGCGACGCTCTCCAGCATCACCGCGACCACGCTGAACACGATGGCCCAGAGCAGGGCGATGTCGAACGCCTTCCCCGCCGGGGTGTCCGCTTCGAAGATGATGGTGTGCAGGCGGGCGCGGAAGCCGCTCGGGGGGCTCTGTTCGGACGGGCGGTTCACAGGCCGCGCAGCTTAGGCGCAATCCCCCGCGTTCCCGCCCGGGAACGTTCAGCATCTTCCCCGCCCCTGGACCGGAGGCCGCGTTGCCCGCGTCCGTTCCCGGGCCCAGCTTCCCGGGCCTCCTCCTGCGGGGAGCGGAGTCCTTCCGGCGCATGTTCCGAATCCTCGACGTCCTGCCTGTGTGGCTGCTCGCCCTGGGGGTGATGGGCCTGCTCTTCCTGAGCCTGGAGGTCGGCTACCGGCTCAGCCATCGCAAGCCGGGACTCGACGACGCCTCGGCGCTCCAGGCTTCGGTGCTGGGCCTGGTGGCGCTCCTGCTCGCCTTCTCCTTCTCCATGGCCGAGGAGCGCTACAGCCTTCGCCGCGCCCTCGTCGTCCAGGAGGCGAACGCCATTGGCACGCTCTACCTGCGCATCGGCTTCCTCCCCGAGCCCGCTCGCGGCGAGATGCGGGCCCACCTGCACCGCTACACCGACCTGCGGCTGGAGGGCTACGCGGCCGTGGGGGAGCCGGAACACTTCGCGAAGTTGCTCCGGGAATCGGATGCGCTCGGGGTCGAGCTCTGGTCTCGCCTGGAGGCCGTGGCGCCCCAGCTTCCGGCCGCGGTCCTGATGCTCACCGCCGAGGCCCTCAACGAGGTGCTGGACACCTCCGACGAGCGCCTGGCCGCGGCCCACAACCTCATCCCGACCTCCATCTTCTTCCTGTTGCTCGTCGGGATGCTCGGCTCCGGAGTGCTCCTGGGCTACCGGCCGGATGCGCACGTGCGCGGGGTCCTCTCCTGGACCCTGTTCGTGGTCATCCTGACCGCCGTGATGTTCACCCTCCTGGACCTGGACCTTCCCAACCGGGGACGCATCCGCGTGGACCAGCAGCCGCTGCGGGCGCTCCAGGAGCGGCTGCGCGCCCAGCCCTGACGCACCGCCCCGGAGCATCGTGGACCTGCCCAGGCAATAGGGGCGGGGGTCGTCCGTTCAACGGGCATGCGGACCTTGAAAGACACCTCGAAGCGCGCCTCCCTCGGCCTGCTGGGCCTGAGCCTGTCGCTCTCAGCCCTCCCGGCCGTCGCGAGGGAAGCGCCCACGCCCCAGGCCGTCATGCGCGAAGCCCGCCGCAGCGTGCTCACGGACGGCATCGAGAAGGCGGAGGCCGTGCGCATTGGCGGCATCGACCAGTGGATCTCCGTGCGGGGACGCCACAAGGACAACCCGCTGCTGCTCTTCCTGCACGGCGGGCCGGGCTTCACCTCGCTGCCCACCGCGTACTTCTACCAGGGGGAGTGGGAGGAATATTTCACCGTCGCGCACTGGGACCAGCGCGGCGCGGGCAAGACGTACGCCCTCAACCCGCCGGACAAGGTGCGCCCCACCATGACGGTGGACCGCATGGTCGCGGACGCGGAGGAGGTCGTCGCGTACCTGCGCAAGACGTACGGCAAGAAGCGCATCGTGCTCGTGGGCCACAGCTGGGGCACGGTGCTGGGCGTGCGGCTCGCGCAGAAGCACCCGGACTGGTTCGACGTGTACGTGGGCATCGGCCAGGGGGTGGACGTTCCGAAGAACGAGGTCCTGGGCTACGAGGCCACGCTCGCCGCGGCGAAGGCGGACGGCAACGCGAAGGCCATCGCGGACCTGGAGTCCATCGCTCCGTTCCCGGACCCGAAGGACCCCGCGCGCACGCTGGCCAACCTGCACAAGGAACGCCGCTGGCGCTCGCACTATGAGAGCCACGGCTGGCGCGCGCCGGACTGGCACGGCGCCCAGGTCTGGCGCTACAGCCCGGACGTCACCGACAAGGACATGCAGGCGCGCGACGAGGGCCTGGACCTGAGCCTCGCGGCGTTCTGGGGGCCCATCACCCAGCTGAACCTCACGAAGGCCAACCGCTTCGCCGTGCCCGTCGTCTTCTTCCACGGCCGGCATGACCGCACCACGTCCGCGCAGCTGCTGGAGGCCTGGTACCCCACCGTCCAGGCGCCGTCGAAGAAGCTCGTCTGGTTCGAGGACTCCGCGCACATGGTGCACGAGGAGGAGCCCGGGAAGGTGCTCGTCCACCTGGTGCAGGACGTGCTCCCGCTCACGCGCGGGAAGTAGTCACGGGGGAAAAAGAAAGGCGGAACCCGAGCCCCTTTGGAAACTCCCGGGTTCCGCCCTGTCCTCCACGCCGAGGAAGAAACCGTGGAGGACGGCCGAGCAGCCTCAAACCTTCTGCGGAGCCTCCGGGACGCCAGGAGGCACCCGTCCCGCGACCCCCGTGGGGACCGTCACGGGCGGCGTCACCACCGCGCCCACGTGCATGCGGTGCTCCACCTCCGCGAACCGCCGCGACGCCTCGTCTTCCGGCGACAGCAGGGACACCACCCAGCCCACCAGGAACGACAGCGGGATGGTGACGATGCCCGGGTTCTTCAGCGGGAAGAGGGCGGACGCGTTGCCCAGGAGCTCCACCTGCACCGTGGGCGACAGGAAGATGAGCACCACCGCGCTCAAGGAGCCCGTCAGCATGCTGGCCACCGCGCCCTTGGTGGTGAAGCCCTTCCACAGCATGGACAGCAGCAGCGCGGGGAAGTTCGCGCTCGCCGCGATGGCGAACGCCAGCCCCACCATGAAGGCCACGTTCTGGTTCTTGAAGAGGACGCCCAGGATGATGGCCAGGATGCCCAAGAGCAGGCTGGAGATGCGCGCCACCTTGAGCTGCTCCGCTTCCGGCGCGTGCCCCTTGCGCACCACGCTGGACCACAGGTCGTGCGACAGCGCCGCCGCGCCCGACAGCGTCAGGCCCGCCACCACCGCGAGGATGGTGGCGAAGGACACCGCGGAGATGAAGCCCAGGAAGCCCGTGCCGCCCACCACTTCCGCCAGCATGGGCGCGGCCATGTTGCCGCCCTTGTCCACGCCCACGATGGCCTGGCGGCCCACCAGCACGGACGCGCCGAAGCCCAGGATGAACGTCACCAGGTAGAAGAAGCCGATGAGGCCCGTGGCGTAGAAGACGCTGGTGCGCGCCGCCTTCGCGTCCGGCACCGTGTAGAAGCGCATCAGGATGTGCGGCAGGCCCGCAGTGCCGAACATCAGCGCCACGCCCAGGGAGATGGTCTCCAGGGGGTTCGACACCAGCTTGCCCGGCGCCAGCGCCTCCGGGCCGTAGCGGTTCACCGCCTCGCTGAAGAGGGCCGTGGGGCTGAAGCCGAACTTGTAGAGCACCGCGCCCGCCAGCGCCGTCGCGCCGCCCAGGAGCAGCACCGCCTTCACGATTTGAACCCACGTCGTGGCGATCATCCCGCCGAACAGCACGTAGAGGATCATCACCGCGCCCACGATGACGACGGCCGTCTCATAGGAGAGGCCGAACAGCAGGCGGATGAGGTTGCCCGCGCCCACCATCTGGGCAATCAGGTAGAAGACGACGACGGTGAGCGTGCCCACCGCGGCGGACAGGCGCACCGGGGTCTGCTTCAGCCGGTAGGCCACCACGTCCGCGAAGGTGTACTTGCCCAGGTTGCGCAGGGGCTCCGCGATGAGGAAGGTCACCACCGGCCAGCCCACCAGCCAGCCCACGGAGTAGATGAGCCCGTCGAAGCCGGACGTGGCCACGAGCCCCGCGATGCCCAGGAAGCTGGCGGCGCTCATGAAGTCACCGGCCAGCGCGAAGCCGTTCTGCGCCGCGCTGATGCCGCCACCGGCGGCGAAGAACTCGGACGTCGTCTTCGTCTTGCGCGCGGCCCAGTAGGTGATGGCCAGCGTGATGCCGACGAAGAGGAGGAAGAAGAAGATGGCCGTGGTGTTGGGCTGGCCAAGCTGCGTGCCCGCGGTCGAGGGATTCATGGGGCCTCTTTTTCAGCGGCGCAGTTCGTCGAGCGCGCGGTCGTACTTGCGGTTCGCCCACAGCATGTAGACACCCGTCAGCACCCAGGCGAGCAGGATGGTGAGCGCCCCCAGCACGATGCCGACGGACAGCCCCGGCACGAACTGGTGCCCCATCAGCGGCCGGTTGAACGCCACGAGCAGGATGAAGCCCAGGTAGGCGACGAGCATCGCCACCGTCAGCGCGCCGGCCACGCGCCAGCGCCTCGCGGCCAGCGCCTTCAGCAGGTCGTCCTTCGAATTGCCATACATCGGTGCGCTCCGTTCAGCGTCGCGAGGCCGGCGGCAGCCCCTTGGTCAACAGCTCATCCAGCACGGCCGGGTCCGCGAGCGTGCTCGCGTCGCCCAGGTTCTCCGTCTCTCCACCGGCGATCTTCCGGAGCATGCGGCGCAGGATCTTCCCGGAGCGCGTCTTGGGCAGGCCCGACACCAGCACCACCCGGTCCGGCGTGGCGATGGGGCCAATCACGTGGCGCACCTGTTCGCGCAGGGTGCCCACCATCTTCTCGTCCGGGGTGCGCACGAAGTCCGGCTTCACCGTGACGAAGGCGCACACGCCCGTGCCCTTCAGGTCGTGCGGGTAGCCCACCACGGCGGCCTCGGCGACGGCTTCATGCGCCACCAGCGCGCTCTCCACCTCCGCGGTGCCCAGGCGGTGGCCGGACACGTTGAGCACGTCGTCCACGCGGCCGGTGATCCAATAGTAGCCGTCCTCGTCGCGGCGGCAGCCGTCGCCGGTGAAGTACAGCGGCAGGAAGCGCGCGTAGTACGTCTCCACGAAGCGCTCATGGTGGCCGTACAGCGTGCGCGCCTGGCCCGGCCACGAGCGCGCGAGGCACAGGTTGCCGCTCACGCCGTTGCCCTCCAGCTTCTTGCCCTCCTCATCCACCAGCACCGGCTCCACGCCGAAGAAGGGCAGGGTGGCGCTGCCGGGCTTGCAGGGCGTCGCGCCCGGCAGCGGCGCGATGAGGATGCCGCCCGTCTCCGTCTGCCACCAGGTGTCCACCACGGGGCAGCGGCCCTCGCCCACCACGTCATGGAACCAGCGCCAGACCTCCGGGTTGATGGGCTCTCCCACGCTGCCCAGCAGGCGCAGCGACTTGCGGGAGGACTTCGTGACGAACCCGTCGCCCTCCTTGATGAGCGAGCGCAGCGCGGTGGGCGCGGTGTAGAGCGTGGTGGCCTTCAGGTCGTCCACCACCTGCCAGAGGCGGCTTGCGTCGGGCCACGTCGGGGTGGACTCGAAGAGGACCGTGGTGGTGCCGGTGGAGAGCGGGCCGTAGACGAGGTACGAGTGGCCCGTCACCCAGCCCACGTCCGCGGTGCAGAAGTGCACGTCGTCCGGCTGCGTGTCGAAGATGTAGCGGAAGGTCGTGTTGGCGTAGACGAGGTAGCCCGCCGTCGTGTGCAGCACGCCCTTGGGCTTCCCGGTGGAGCCGGAGGTGTAGAGGATGAAGAGCGGATCCTCCGCGTCCATCCACTCCGCGGGGCAGACGCCCCGGTGCTTCTTCTGCTCCACGTCCAGCCAGTGGTCGCGCCCCTCGCGCATGGGCACTTCCTTGGAGGTGCGGCGCGCGACGAGCACGGACGTCACCTGGGACAGGCCGTCCAGGGCCTCGTCGGTGATGGCCTTGGTGGCCACGCTCTTGGGGCCGCGCGGGCCTTCGTTGGCGGTGATGACGACCTTCGCGCCGGAGTCCAGCACGCGCTCGCGCAGCGAGTCCGCGGAGAAGCCCGCGAACACCACCGAGTGCACCGCGCCGATGCGCGCGCACGCCAGCAGCGAGTACACCAGCTCCGGAATCATGGGCAGGTAGACGATGACGCGGTCGCCCTTCCGCACGCCGTGCGCCTTGAGCACGTTGGCCAGGCGGTTCACGTGGTGCGCGAGGTCGCGGAAGGTGAGGGTCTCGTACTCGCCGGGCGTGTTCTTCGCCCAGAGGATGGCGGCCTTGTCCGGCCGCGCCTTCGCGTGGCGGTCCACGCAGTTGACCGTGACGTTGAGCTTGCCGCCCACGAACCAGGCGAAGTCGGCGGCCTGCTCGTTCACCTCGCGGATGGACTCCGGCGGGTGGAACCAGGTGAGCTGCCGGGCCTGTTCGCCCCAGAAGACGTCCGGGGCGTCCAGGCTCTGGCGGTAGAGGCGCTGGTACTCCTCCAGGCTCCGCACGTGCGCGGTGCGGCGGAAGGCTTCCTTCGGCGGGACGAGCGAATCCGGTGGGGTGGCCATGGGTGCGTCCTCAGTAGAAGAGCTGGAGCTGGGCGGTGCCGGTGATGCCCGTGGTCGCGTGGGCGATGTCCCCGGCGCGCGACACGGCCACCTCCGTCTTCAGGTTGAAGGTGTGCTTCTGGAACCAGAGATTGAAGCCGGGCCGGAACGTGAGCAGGTCCTGCGCGGCCACGCGTCCGTTGAAGTACTCGGTGGTGAAGACGGGCTCGATGATGCCGATGCGGTAGCCCAGCTCCACGAAGAAGCCGGTGCCGCTGCGCACGTTGTCGAAGCCCTGCTGCCAGGAGAAGACGTTGCTCTGGAGGACGAACTCCTGGTCGTCGCCCACGGGCACGTCCAGGAACACGTCCGCCGCCAGGGCCACCGCGTCGTGCACGCCGGAGGCGGTGGCGATGGCGGAGTACTGGTAGTCCCCGGCCACGCCGAACGACAGCAGGGGCTGGTCCGTGAAGTAGATGCCCCGGAGGAACTGGTCGTACTCGCGGCCCCAGACGTTGTAGCGCACCGTGCCCACCGCGCGCGGCAGGTCGTCCGCGTTGACCACCTGGCCGTTCTCCAGCTTCGCGCCCTCCACGCCGTTGAGGATGGCGGCGCGGTACGTCCACGGGCCCGCGAAGCCGCGCACCTGGACGCCCATGTCGCGCCACACCTTGCCCACGCCCAGGGGGTAGCGGATGAGGTCGGAGTGGTAGTCCACCGTATGGAGCGCGATGGCGCCCTGCAGCGCGTGGTGCGACAGCGGCGCGAGGATGAAGCCCGCCTCCACCCACGTCTTGTCGGCGAACTCGTACGCGACCGTCGCGTCCTGGATGTAGAAGGCGGGGTTCCAGTCGCCGTTCTTCCCCAGGTTCGGCTGGTCCGTGTCGATGAAGAACGACAGCTTCTTCGTGATGGAGCCGAAGACGAGCAGCCGCACGCGGCGCAGGTAGAAGTCCGTGCCCACGCCGCCCGTGGGCGCGCCGTCCTTGATGAGCTGCATCTGCGGATGCAGCAGCACGTTGAGGTTGAGGACCGCGTCCTCGCCAAGCTGGATCTTCCCCGCCGCCGCCGGGAGCGCGGTCAGCAGGGTCGTGAGCACCAGGAACCGTGACAGGGCAGGGGGGACGGGACGCATGGGTCCCCATCCCCTGAGCAACGCCCGTTCCACCCGCGCGCACTCCGGGTTTCAGGACCTTGGGGGTTGGCTCGCCGCGTCAGGGTGTGGCGGAAGGTGACAGGACGTTACCCCCCGTAACGATTCGTGCAGCGCGTCGTAACACCCGGGTCGTACTCCGGTACGTCAGGCGCGGGTGCGGGGGATGCCCAGCCGCTGACGCTTCTCCCAGAGGGTCTTCCGGCTGATGCCCAGCCTGCGCGCCAGCTCTGTTTCGCCCATGCGGTCCTGGTGCTCCAGCACGAAGCGGCGGAAGTACTCCTCCATGGAGTCCGGCGAGTCAGGGGTCTCGCTGGCCGGGACGGGCGGGAAGTCCGTCTCCTCCAGCGGGGGCGGGTTGACGTCCACGCCCGGCCCGCCCGGCGGCTCCAGCGCCAGCAGGTCGGCGGTGATGAGCGGCCCGTCCGCGAGGATGACCGCGCGCTCGATGGCGTTCTCCAGCTCGCGCACGTTGCCCGGCCACGGGTGCTGGGCGATGGCCGCGAGCGCGTCCGGGGACAGCGACGCGAGCGGACGTCCCATGCGGCGGCTGGCCCGCTCCAGCAGGTGCCTGGCCAGCGCGGGAACATCCTCGCCGCGCTCGCGCAGGGGCGGCAGGCGGATCTCCACGACGCGCAGGCGGAAGTAGAGGTCCTGGCGGAACAGCCCCTCCTGCACGCGGCGGGGCAGGTCGCGGTGCGTGGCTGCGAGGATGCGCACGTCCACCTTGCGCGAGCGCGTGGCGCCCACCCGCCGCACCTCGCCGTCCTGGAGCATGCGCAACAGGCGCGCCTGCGCGGGCGCGGGCAGCTCTCCAATCTCATCCAAAAAGAGCGTGCCGCCGTGCGCCGCCTCCACCAGGCCCGCGTGCGCGGCCTGCGCGCCGGTGAAGGCGCCCTTCTCGTGGCCGAACAGCTCGCTCTCCAGCAGGCCTTCGGGGATGGCGGCGCAGTTGACGGCGATGAGCGGCCCTTCCGCGCGCGGGCTCTGCGCGTGGACGGCGCGGGCGACCAGCTCCTTGCCGGTGCCGGACTCGCCCAGCACCAGCACGGTGGCGGCGGAGGGGGCCACCTTGCGCACGCGCTCGAACACGTCGCGCATCGCGACGGAATTTCCCACCATGCCGCCGGGGGACCAGGTCTGCTCCACCTCGCGCTTGAGCGCGGCGTTCTGGCGGGTGAGTCGGCCCTCGCGCAGCACGCGCTCCACCTGGAGCAGCAGCTCGTCGTGGTCGAAGGGCTTCGCGATGTAGTCCACCGCGCCCAGCTTCATCGCGTCCACGGCGGACTTCACCGTGGCGAAGCTGGTCATGATGAGCACCGGCACGCCCGGACACAGCGCGATGATGTCCGTGCCCGGCGGGCCCGGCAGGCGCAAATCCGAGATGACCAGGTCGAAGGCATCCAACGCATGCTCGGCCGCGGCCTCCGGCACGGCGCCAGCCTCCGCCACGTCATGTCCCGCGCGGGTGAGCAGACGACGCAGCTCCGTGCGGATGATGGGCTCGTCCTCGATGACCAGGATGCGGCTCAAGCGGAGGCCTCCTGCTTCAGCGCTTCAGCGCGGGGCAGGCTCAGCGTCACGCGGGTGCCGCCGTCGGGGCGGCCCTCGATGCGCAGCGTGCCGCCGTGCTCGCGCACGATGCCCTCCACCAGCGTGAGGCCCAGGCCGGTGCCCTCGCCGGGCTGCTTGGTGGTGAAGAACGGCTCGAAGATGCGTTGCGACAGCTCCGGGGCGATGCCGTGTCCCCGGTCCTCCACCTGGATGCGCACCTGGTCTCCAGCGGCTTCCGCCATGAGGTCCACGCGCGAGCCCGCGGGCGACGCGTCGATGGCGTTGGTCAAGAGGTTCACCAGCACCTGCTCCAGCCGCTGCGCGTCGCCGCGCACGTCCAGCCCGTCCGGGCTCTGGTGCGTGCACGCCACGTCGCGCGCCTTGCGCGACAGCCGGGCCAGCTGCGCGGCCTCCGCGAGCAGCGGGCCCACCGCCACGCGCGTGAAGGGCCGGGACTCACCGCCCACGGTGCCCGCGTGGCCGAAGCCCACCAGCGCCCGGACAATGGTGTCGATGCGGCGGCACTGCTGGAGGATGAGCCCCACGCGCTCGCGCACGGCCTCCGGGTCCTCCAGCTCGTACTTGAGGTTCTGGCTGATGCTGGCGATGGCGGTGAGCGGGTTGCCAATCTCATGCGCCACGCCCGCGGCCACCCGGCCCAGCGACGCGAGCCGGTCCTGGTGCGCGAGCCGCGCGTCCACCGCCTTGCGCTCCGTCCAGTCCTCCACCAGGAACGTGATGCCCGTCTCCCCGCCGCCGTCCCCGTCCGAAGGCGCGAGCCGCGAGCGGTGCAGGCGCAGCAGCCGCGGCCCGCCGCGCACGGTGACGCGCACCTCGTCGTCGCCGCCCGGCGCCCGCGCGAGCTCCGCGAACAGGGGGCCCCAGGGCTCCGGCAGGCGCGCGAGCGGCTGGCCCCGCGCCGAGTCCATGGGCACGCCCGACAGGGCCTCCAGCGCGGCGTTCCAGAGGACGACCTCGCCGTCCGGTCCCATGGCGCAGACGCCCAGCGGCAGGTCCTCCAGGATGCGGTAGAGGTAGCGGCGCACGACCTCCAGCTCCCGCAGGGGGCCGCGCATGTCGCGCGCGTCGCGAAGCCGCTCCTCCACGAAGCGCAGCTGATCCGCCAGGGCCGTGCGCGCGCCGGGGTCCAGCCGCAGCGCTTCCCCCACCGCGAGCCGCGCCAGCACCGGGCCGATGAGGCCGGAGAGGTTGCGCTCCACGCCGTCGCGCAGGCGGCGCAGCTCCGCGGGGCGGCGCTCGTCCGGGGCCAGGTCCAACGCCTCGCGCGCGCGGTCCACCTCCGCCGCGGCCACCTGCGCGCCCAGCACCGGCTCCAGCTGCCGGCGGAACTCGTCGGGGGAGCTGGCCGCGACGCTGCCCTCGGCGAGCCCCGGCGCCTCGCGCGCGCACACCCGCGCGGCCTCCTTCTCCTCCACCGACTGGCGCGTGACGAGCGACACCGCCACGAAGCACAGCGCGTTGAGGGCCAGCGAGGTGAAGGTGGCGAAGCCCCAGGGCTCCTCCGTGCCGAAGCCCAGCTTCGCGGAGACCTGGTTGGTCCACGCCACCAGCGAGGGCGGCTCCCACAGCGGGGCCACCAGGGTGACGGCCCACGTGGCCGCGCCCGCGCCCAGCCCCGCCAGCAGCCCCGCGCGCGTGGCCTTGGGCCACGTGAGCAGCCCCAGCACGCCCGGCGCGAACTGCGCGGTGGCCACGAAGGACACGAGCCCCAGGTCCACCAGCCCCGTCGCCCGCGCGTTCAGCAGCCGGTAGAAGCCGTAGCCCGCCAGGATGACGGCGGCGATGAGCACGCGCCGGGCCCACAAGAGCCACCCGTAGAGGTCGTCCCGTCCGCGCGTGCTGCTCAGCGGCAGCACCAGGTGCGTCAGGCACATGGGCGCGAGCGCGAGCGTGGTGACGATGACCATGGCGCTCGCCGCGGACACGCCGCCCAGGAACGCGATGAGCGCGAGCAGCGGGGCGCCCTTCGCGATGGGCACGGAGAGGACGTGGAAGTCCGCCGGCCAGGGCAGGCCCAGCGCCTCGCCGGACCACAGCAGCACGGGGACGGCCGCGTTGATGAGCAGCATCAACAGCGGGAAGGCCCACGCGACGGTGGCCAGCCCGTCGCGCTCGGGCGCTTCCGTGAAGGCCACGTGGTACTGCCGGGGCGTGAGGAACGCGGCGATGGTGGAGAGCACCAGCAGCGGCGCCCAGGACGCGTCGCGCGCGGGACGCTGGAGGGCCTCCACCGCCTCCGGGTGGAGGGTGAGCCAGTCGTTGAGCCCGCCCACGCCGCCGAAGACGGACACCACGCACCAGCCCGCGACGAGGAGCAGCGCCAGCAGCTTCACGCCCGACTCGAAGGCGATGGCCAGCATCAAGCCTTCATGCCGCTCGCGCGGGGCGGGGTGGCGGGCGCCGAAGAGGAGCGCGAAGACGATGAGCACGCCGCAGAAGCCGGGCCCCACCAGCGCGGGGGAGGCGGCGGGGCTCAAGAGGCGCGCGGACTCCACGACGGCGCGAATCTGGAGCGCCAGGTAGGGCAGGCTGCCCGCCAGCGCGAACAGCGTCACCGCCGTGCCCGTCACCTGGCCGGGGTAGCGGAAGGCGAGCAGGTCCGCGAGCGAGGTGAGCTGCAACTCGCGCGTCAGCCGCAGGAGGGGCCGCCACAGCACCGGGGCCAGCAGGCACGCGAGCGTGAGGCCCAGGTAGATGCCCAGGTAGCGGAAGCCGTGGCGGGCCGCGTAGCCCACGCTGCCGAAGTAGGACCAGGACGTGGCGTACACGCCCAGGGCCAGCGCGTACGTCAGCGGGTGCTGGGTGATGCGCGAGGAGATGCGGCCCCGCTCCGCCGCGTACGCCACCAGGAACAGCACGCCCAGGTAGGCCACGGAGGCGAAGACGAGCGGGCCGGGCCCCAGCGTCATGGGCGCAGGCTCCGGTGCGCCACCCACCCGCCCAGGGCGATGACGCCCAGCCACACGACGAAGGGGAGCGAGGCGGGAGCGCCTTCCGCCAGCCACAACCGGCGCAGCGGCGAGCCGAACAGCAGCACCGCCACGGCGAACACCAGCAGCGACGGCATGGCGGGAGGATCCGCGGGGGGCCGCGACATGGGGCACGAGGATAGCAGCCCTGGCCGGGCACGAGGGGGGCCGTGATAAGCCGGCAGGCCATGGCTCCCCCGGACGTGCCCCCGTTCTCCGAACTGCCCCAGTTCACGCTCGACCGCGAATCGCTGCGGCTGCTCCCGGAATCCTTCTGCCGCCGGCTGGGCGTCGCGGTGATGGGGAAGGTGGACGCGGACAACGACACCGAGCCCGTGACGGTGGCGATGCTGGACCCGCAGGACGACTCCGTGCGCTACCGCATCGCGGACTTCCTGCGCCGGCCGGTGCGGCCCGTGCGGCTCAACCGCTACGAAATCGACTCCGCCCTGGAGGTGGGCTTCGGCGCGGGGGTGCACGCGTCGGTGGACGTGGTCCTGAAGGCCGGCACGCCGCTGTCCCAACGGCCCACGGCGGTGGAGCTGGTGAACCACGTGCTCGCGGTGGCGGTGGCGCAGAACGCGTCCGACATCCACCTGGAGAGCTACACGGACGACGTGGACCTGCGCTATCGCATCGACGGCATCCTCCACCAGACGTACACGGACATCTCCCCGGACTCGCTGCCGGAGGTGGTCAGCCGCATCAAGGTGATGGCGGGCCTGGACATCGCGGAGAAGCGCCGGCCCCAGGACGGCCGCCTGCGCGCGCTCTACGAAGGGGAGGCGGGGCGGAAGTTCGTGGACTTCCGCGTGAGCGTGGTGCCCTCCCCGGCGGGCGAGGACGTCGTCATCCGCCTGCTCGACGCCACGGTGGGCCTGGTGCCGGTGGAGAGGCTGGGGATGACGCCGGAGGTGCAGGCCACGGTGCTGCGCCTGCTGGGCAACCCGGAGGGGCTGGTGCTGGTGACGGGCCCCACGGGCAGCGGCAAGACGACGACGCTGTACGCGGCGCTGGCGCGGCTCAACGACGGGCGCAAGAAGATCATCACCGCGGAGGACCCCATCGAGTACGTGGTCCCCAAGGTGAACCAGAAGCAGGTGTCGCCGCAGCTGCCGCACCTGACGCTCTTGCGCGCGCTCCTGCGGCAGGACCCCAACGTGATGCTGGTGGGGGAGATCCGCGACCTGGAGACGGGCAGCACCGCGCTGATGGCCGCGTCCACGGGACACGTGGTGCTGGGCACGCTGCACACGGCGGATGCCATTGGCGCGGTGAGCCGCCTGCGCGGGTTGAAGCTGGAGGACGGCGACATCGCGGAGGCGCTGCTCGCGGTGCTGGCGCAGCGGCTGGTGCGGCGCATCTGCCCGGAGTGCTCCGCGCCCGCGGCGCCGACGGCGGATCAGCTGTCACTGCTGGGGCCGCTGCTGGACGGCGTGCAGCCCCGGGCGGGGCAGGGCTGCGAGGCGTGCCGCCACACCGGCTTCAAGGGGCGCGTGGGCCTCTTCGAGCTGCTGGTGGTGGACCCGGAGCTGCAATTGCTCATCGCCACCGGAGCGCCGGGCGTCCAGCTGCGCCGGCATGCCCGGGCGCGCGGCTTCCGCACGCTGGTGGAGGACGCGCTGGCGAAGGTGGCGGACGGGGTCACCACGCTGCATGAGCTGACGCGCGTGGTGCCCTACCGCTACATCCTCACGGCTCGGGAGGAGCGTCAGGGTCCGGCTCCACGTCCGGCCCCCGGGGCAGCATCACGGTGAAGGTCGAGCCCTGCCCCAGCGTGCTGCGCACCTGGACGATGCCGCCGTGGGCCTCGATGATCTGCTGGGTGATGAAGAGGCCCAGCCCCAGGCCGCCGTAGTTGCGCTCGGACACCGCGCGCACGAAGCGCTCGAAGACGCGCGGCTGGTCCTCGGGCGGGATGCCGATGCCCTCGTCGCGCACGCTCACGACGGTCAGCCCGGACTCCACGCGCACGCGGACGTGGATGGGCTTGCCGGCGCCGTACTTGAGCGCGTTGGTGAGCAGGTTGGTGATGACCTGATCCAACCGGGCGCGGTCCCAGTGCCCCTCGATGGGGGTGGGGGCCTCCAGCGTGACGGCGCACCCGACCTGCACGGCCTGGGGGGTGTAGCGGACCACCACCTCCCGCGCGAGCGTGGTCAGGTCCATGAGCGCCCGGTCCAGCCGCAGCTGGCCCATGCTGATGCGCGAGACGTCCAGCAGGTCCTCGATGAGGTCCGACAGCTTGCGCACCTGCCGGCGGGCCACCTCCAGGTCGCGGGCGATGCGCTCCACGGGCAGGAGGGCGGAAGGGTTGTTCTCCACGGTGCGCAGCAGGGCGGTCAGCTTCAGCTGCAGCGGGGTGAGCGGCGTCTTCAGCTCGTGGGAGGCGACGGAGAGGAACTCGTCCCGGGCGCGCACGGCGTCGCGCAGCATCTCCAGCTCGCGCCGCTCCTGGTTCTGCTTTCGCTGGGTGATGTCGCGCGTCACCTTGGCGTAGCCCACCAGCTTGCCCTGCGCGTCGTGCAGCGCGGTGATGACGACGCTGGCCCAGAAGAGGCTGCCGTCCTTGCGCACGCGCCAGGCCTCCTCTTCAAAGCGGCCCTCGCTGGCGGCGATCTGCAGGGCGTGCCAGGGCTTGCCCCGAACCACGTCCTCCGGAGGGAAGAAGCGGCTGAAGTGCTGGCCGATGATCTCCTCGGCCTTGTACTGCTTGAAGCGCTCCGCGCCGGCGTTCCAGGTGGTGACCCGGCCGTCGGCGTCCAGCATGTAGATGGCGTAGTCCTGCACGTGCTCGACGAGCAGGCGGAAGCGCTCCTCGCTCTGCCGCAGGTGCTCCTGCGCGGCCTTGCGCTCGGTGATGTCGCGCGTCACCTTCCCGTACCCCACCAGCTGGCCCTGCGAGTCGCGCATCGAGGTGATGACGACGCTGGCCCAGAAGAGGGTGCCGTCCTTGCGCACGCGCCAGCCCTCCTCCTCGAAGCGGCCCTCGCGGTTGACGATCTCCAGCTCCAGCTGGGGCTTGCCCGCGGCGATGTCCTCGGCCGGGTAGAAGCGGCTGAAGTGCTGGCCGAGGATCTCCTCGGCCTTGTAACCCTTGATGCGTTCGGCGCCGGTGTTCCAGCTGACGATGTAGCCCGCGGGATCCAACGTCAGGATGGCGTAGTCCTTCACGCTGTCGATGAAGAGGCGCAGCTGCGCGCCCATGTCGCGGGCGGACTGGGGGCTCACGTACGCGATGTCGCCACCGTTGGCGGAGGAGGGCGGCTGACCGTTGTCCAGGGGACTCCTCATAAGTGCGGAATCGTAATGCACCCGGCGGGTCGCTCGTGGAGGAACGATGTTTTGAATCCATCCACCAGCCAACCCTGCCGGGGGCCAGGCTTCCGAGCAGGACGGAAGCTCACGCTCTGTGTGGATGCGGCCGTGCTCGGGGGCCGCGCATCGGCCCCGGGTCCAATGGGTCCCTCCGGCACCGCGCCCGGCGGCGGGTTGCCCGCGAGTCCACGGCGGAGTGGCTCCGGCGGCTACACGCCGCGCGCTTCCCACGGTGTTTCCCGAGCGAAGCCCGCGACGGCATGGGACGTGCTCAAGGCCTGGGCTCGCTTGTCCGAACGCCGGCGGCAAGCGGGATTGCCGTCCTCCGGCCGGGTGCTCCCCATGAACGCGTACCGCTTTCTCGCAGGCCTGCTCTTGTCGTTGACCCTCTTCGCCGGTGCGAAGGCCTCCGCGCAGAGCTGCACGACCCTGGTGAACTCCCAGTTCAGCTGGGTCCAGTCGAGCAACAACCAGTGGATCTCCGTGACGGGCGTGTCGCTGAAGCCGCGCACGGGCACGGTGGGGCCGGTGGCCTCGTACTTCACGGGGACGCTGCTCAACTACGTGGCTCCGGGCTGGATCTACAACCCCGTGACGGGCGTCTTCACGCAGACGCCCGCGCGGCTCACCAGCTCCGCGAACTCCGGCAGGCAGAGCTTCAATGACCGGAGCTACGTCTCCACCTACGCCAGTCCCTCGCGCTGGCAGAACTTCTCCGCCTTCGCCACGGACAACATCCAGCTGGAGCTGGACGCCACCGGGAAGATGACCGTCATCCTCAACAGCTGGTCCAACACGCGGGTCTCCGTGACGTCGCCCACGTGCTCCGGCAACGTGCTGACGGGCTTCGCTGGAGGCTCGGTGTATTCCTTCACCTTCGAGCAGCTCGACCTCATCTGAGGGGACCGGCGCCCGGCGGAGGGAGCGGCCCCTCCCCCGCCGGTGCGGCGGCGTGAGCGGCCTACGGCTTGCGTCGCTCGTAGCTCAGGAAGACGACGCCGCTGTCGACCGTGCGCGTGCCGGTGAGCCGCAGGCGCTGGGGCGCGAAGCCCGAGTCGACGAGGCGGATGCCCGCCCCCGCGATGACGGGGTTGAGCTTGATGATGTACGCGTCGATTTCGGGAGCCAGTTCGGCCGCGAGCTGGCCGCCGCCGCACAGCCAGATGCCCAGGCCGTCGCGGGCCTTCAACTCGCGCACGGTGGCGAGCGGCGTGCGGGAGAGGTTGACGCCCGGGTCGGGGCTCTGCGTGAGGGTGCGGGAGAAGACGTAGTGTTCGAGGTGCGGGTAGGCGTTGGTGACGCCCGCGTCCAGGCCGACCTGATAGGTGTGCCGGCCCTCCAGGACCGTGTCGAAGTGCTTCCCCGGACCCGTGAGGCCCCTGTGCGCGCGGTAGCTCGCGGGGAGCGTCTCCGGGTACTCGGCGGCGATGGCGTCCAGGTAGTCCGGTTCGATGGCGAAGAAGTCGAACGCCCCGGTGGGCGAGGCAATGAAGCCATCGAGCGAGCTGGCGATGTAATAGGTCAGTTTCCGCATGGGCGTGCTTCCTCCTGACGCCAGGGCATAGCACCGCCTGGGAGGACGCACCTGCTAGAACCGCGGTGCGCGTTGCTTGCACGGCAACCGCGGCGGAGGAGGTCTCATGCGGCTTCTGTGGATGCTCGGAGGACTGGTGCTGGGCGCGGTCCTGACGCTCATGGCCGGGGTCGCGCTGTGGTGGCACGACACGAGTCCCGCGCGGGCCTGGATTGAAGTGCGCGTGGAGAACCGCACGGGCCAGGACGTGCGCGAGGTGCGCCTGGAGCACGACCAGGGCCAGGTCCTCTACCGTCCACTGGGCAAGGGGGACACGGTGACGCTGGCGTATCCCGTGAAGGGTGAGTCGGGCTACCGGCTCATCGCCGTGCTGGAGGACGGCCGCGAGCTGCGAGGCGGCTCCGGCTACATCGAGCGGGGAGCGCGGACGCGGGAAGTGCTGGAGCCGGAGCGGGTGGTCTCGTCGGATCCGTGAGGCCTGGGAGGGCGCATGAGGCTCTGGGCAATGGCCGTGCTGCTGTGGCTGGCAGCGGGCTGCGCGACGACGCGCGTGGTGAATCTCGACACGGGGCGGGGCAGGCCCATTGCCTATACGCCGGTGGAGACGGAGCCGGTCCGGGTTGACGAGGAAGCGTTCAAGAACGCCGTCACCCAACTCGTGCTTGAACTGAAGCTGGACGTTGCGTTCCGGGAGGAGGGCCGGCGCTCCCTGCTCGCGTCCACGGGCGGCATCGTCGACGGGGCCCGAGGCCGGCAGGTGCTCCGCTTGAGCGATGACTTCACCCTGGACCCGATGGAGCGGCGGAGGATGGCGCTCTCCTTCGCGCTCGATACGGTCTGGGAGGGAGTCGCGGAGGCGATGGAGGACCTGATGGATCCCGCCATGCTTCGGGCCATGGTCACGACGATGATCGGCACCGCGATGGTGATGCTGGTCGCACCGGAGCCCATCACCAAGCTGGTCGCGGTGGCGCTGACGGCTTCGCTCATCGCGTATCTGGGCACGGGGCCCGTGTGGAACCTGGGGCAGGCCTTCTTGCGGCTCATGGATGAGTCGCGGGACGCCCGGGACGTCGCCGAACTGGAGGAGGCGGGGCATCGCTTCGGGCGAGTGCTTGGGGACAACGGGGCCCGGGTGCTGGTCATCGTCGCGATGACGGCACTGGGAGGCAGGAACGCGATGGCCGCGCAGGGGCCCCGGATGCCGGGCTTCCCACAGGCGGCGCTGAGGGCGGAGGTCGAAGGCGGGTTCCAGTTGTCGCGGGCACTGGCCGGTGAAGTGCGGTCCATCTCCCTGTCGTCCGCAGGAGTGCTCAACGTCACGCTCGCGCCTACCGCAGTGGCGGCCGTCGCCATGGGGCCTGGAGGCGGAATCCAGGGCGACCCTGAAGGCGACGTCCATCACATCTGCACGGACAAGAACGAGGTGTCGGAGCAGTCAGGCGGACCCTGGACGCCTATTTTCGAACCGTTCTTCGAGCAGGCGGGAATGAGTCTCAATGACCCCGCGAACCTCGTGCGGATCAACGGGCATCGGGGGCCGCATCCTGCGGAGTACCATAAAGAGGTGCGTGTCCGACTCAACGAAGCCATGTTGGGCTGCCGAGGCGTCGCGCAGTGCCGGGCCGCATTGGTGGACGTCCTGGCGTCCATCGCGAAAGACCTGACGACCGCGGGGACTCGCCTGCGCAAGCTCATCACAAGGAATCCCGATGCCTGACGCGATGGAGCGGCGGTTCTTCGAGCTGGACATCGATGTGTATGTGCCGGGGCGCTGGTACTTCAAGACATCGACCCATGCTGATGGGCGGCCATTGGATGACCCCTGGGTGTTCACGAGCGGGGCACCCATCTCCGACCCAGGACCGCTGCGGGTTCCGCTCTCCCGCCCTGGGAAGCCCCTGGACTTCACCTCCGCTGGCGTAGGGCTCACGCCCGTCCTCAGTGCTCGGACGGCTGATGTGTTCCGCACCTTGGCCCCCAATGACGTGCAGCTCTTCCCGGTGCAGGTCGAAGAACAGGTCGAGCCCTATTTCCTCCTGGTCGCGGCGCGCACGGTTCGGTGCGTTGATGAGGCCGCGAGTGAAGAGGTCAAGCTCTGGACTCCCGAGGACGGGCAGCCCGAGAAGGTCGGGCGATACCGGTACATCGCCGGGCTGCGTATCGACAAAGCAAGAGTCGCTGACGAGCGCGTCTTCCGCCCGTGGGGATTTCAGTCCGCGCTCATCGTCGATGGAGAACTCAAGTCCGCCCTGGAACGGACTGGTATCGTAGGAGGTCAGTTCGTCGAGGTGTAGAACGCTGGCCCATGGAACTCCGTTCAGTCTCCCTCGTGAAGTGGGTTGGAACGGCGGCGCCAGGGGCACGGTTCGGGGAGCGCGGACGCGGGAAGTGCTGGAGCCGGAGCGGGTGGTCTCGTCGGATCCGTGAGGCCTGGGAGGGCGCATGAGGCTCTGGGCAATGGCCGTGCTGCTGTGGCTGGCAGCGGGCTGCGCGACGACGCGCGTGGTGAATCTCGACACGGGGCGGGGCAGGCCCATTGCCTATACGCCGGTGGAGACGGAGCCGGTCCGGGTTGACGAGGAGGCGTTCAAGAACGCCGTCACCCAACTGGTGCTCGAGCTGAAGCTGGACGTTGCGTTCCGGGAGGAGGGCCGGCGCTCCCTGCTCGCGTCCACGGGCGGCATCGTCGACGGGGCCCGAGGCCGGCAGGTGCTCAGCTTGAGCGATGACTTCACCCTGGACCCGATGGAGCGGCGGAGGATGGCGCTCTCCTTCGCGCTCGATACGGTCTGGGAGGGAGTCGCGGAGGCGATGGAGGACCTGATGGATCCCGCCGTGCTTCGGGCCATGGTCACGACGATGATCGGCACCGCGATGGTGATGCTGGTCGCACCGGAGCCCATCACCAAGCTGGTCGCGGTGGCGCTGACGGCTTCGCTCATCGCGTATCTGGGCACGGGGCCCGTGTGGAACCTGGGGCAGGCCTTCTTGCGGCTCATGGATGAATCGCGGGACGCCCGGGACGAGGCTGCCCTCAGGGATGCGGGGCATCGCTTCGGGCGAGTGCTTGGGGACAACGGGGCCCGGGTGCTGGTCATCGTCGCGATGACGGCACTGGGGGGCAGGAACGCGATGGCCGCGCAGGGGCCCCGGATGCCGGGCTTCCCGCAGGCGGCCTTGAGCGCGGAGGCCGGGGCAGGGTTCCAGCTGTCGCGGGCGCTGGCCGGTGAGGTGAGGGCCATCTCCCTGTCGTCCGCAGGAGTGCTCAACGTCACGCTCGCGCCGACCGCCGTGGCGGCCGTCGCCATGGGACCTGGGGGCGGAATCCAGGGCGACCCTGAAGGCGACGTCCATCACATCTGCACGGACAAGAACGAGGTGTCGGAGCTGTCGGGCGGCCCCTGGACGCCCATCTTCGAACCGTTCTTCGAGCAGGCGGGAATGAGCCTCAATGACGCGGCGAACCTGGTTCGAATCAACGGGCATCGAGGACCTCATCCTGCGGAGTACCATCAATCCGTGTTCAATCGTCTCACCCAGGCGATGGCGGAATGTCGAGGTGTCGCTCAGTGCCGGACTGCGTTGGTGGACGTCCTGGCGGCCATCGCAAAAGACCTGACAACCGCGGGCACCCGCTTGCGCAAGCTCATCACCCGGAATCCCGATGCCTGACGCGATGGAACGGCGGTTCTTCGACCTGAGCATCGACGTGTATGTGCCGGGACGGTGGTACTTCAAGACACCGACCCAGCTCGACGGTCAACCACTGGATGACCCGTGGGAGTTCACGCGCGGGACGCCCATCCCTGACCCGGGGCCGCTGCGTGTTCCGCTCTCCCGTCCTGGGATTGCCCTGGACTTCACTTCAGCTGGCGTAGGGATCACGCCCGTTCTCAGTCCTCGGACAGCAGAGGTTTTTCGCGCGCTGGCCCCCAACGACGTGCAGCTCTTTCCCGTGCAGGTCGAGGGCCAGAACGAGCCCTACTTCCTCCTGGTCGTGACTCGCACGGTCCGCTGTGTTGATGAAGTGGCGAGCGAAGAGGTCCAATTCTGGAGGCCCGAAGACGGGCAGCCCGAAAAGGTGGGGGAATATCGAGACATCGGCGGGTTGCGCATTGACAAGGGAAGGGTGGCTGACGAGCGCGTGTTCCGCCTGTGGGGATGGCGGCCCGCGCTCATCGTCGATGGAGAACTCAAGTCCGCCCTGGAGCAGACCGGCATCGTGGGAGGTCAGTTCGTCGAGGTGTAGAACCCGGGCCCATGGAACTTCGTCCCGCCGTCCTCCTGGGCCTGCTCTGCCTCCTGCCAATCACAGGCACTCCCCGTCCTCGCTCCAGTGACCTGGGCATCCCCTTCGGAGGACAGCCCGGCGCGCTCAATGCCATCACCGACGTGAAGGGCGTGGAGGTGGGCCACACCACGCTGATCACCGGTGCACAGGTCCGGACCGGCGTCACCGCCGTGCTGCCCCGGGGCCGCGACGCCGTCGCCCAGCCTGTCTTCGCGGCGACCCATGACCTCAATGGCAGCGGTGAGATGACCGGCGCCCACTGGGTGAAGGAGTCCGGGCTGCTCTCCGGCCCCGTGATGATCAGCGACACCCACGCCGTGGGCGCCGTGCACGAGGGCGTCATCACCTGGGCCCAGAAACGCAACCTCACCTGGGAGCTGGGCCTGCCCGTGGTCGCGGAGACCTGGGATGGCCTCCTGCACGACATCGACGGCTTCCACGTCCGGCCCCCGCACGCGATGCAGGCGCTCGACGCCGCGCGCCCCGGCCCCGTCGCGGAGGGCTCCGTGGGCGGCGGCACCGGCATGGTCTGTCATGGCTTCAAGGGCGGCATCGGCACGTCCTCCCGCAAGCTCCCGGCGGAGCAGGGGGGCTACACCGTCGGCGTGCTCGTGCAGTGCAACTACGGCAGCCGCCGCCTCTTCTCCGTCGCGGGCGCTCCCGTGGGCGAGGAGATCGCGGACCTGCGCGCCTGCTACACCGGCGACACCGCTCCGAAGGGCCCCTTCTTCTCCCAGCTGCCCCCGTGCTCGCGGCGCGCCAGCACCCGCCCCACCCATCCGGAAGGCCTGGGCTCCATCATCGTCGTGGTGGCCACCGACGCGCCGCTCCTGCCACACCAGCTCGACCGCGTGGCCCGGCGGGTGCCGCTCGCGATTGGGAAGATGGGCGGCCTGGGAGAGAACTCCTCCGGCGACATCTTCCTCGCGTTCTCCACCCAGCCCGTCGTCAATCCGAAGGACGCCTCCGTCGCCCCGGTCTCCATGCTCGACAACGAGCGGATCACCCCCGTCTTCGAGGCCACCGTGCAGGCCACCCAGGAGGCCATCCTGAACGCGATGCTCGCGTCCGACACCATGACGGGCAACCAGGGCGCCCGCGTCCACGGCCTGCCGCCGGACCGGCTGGTGAAGGCCCTGCGCAAGTCAGGGCGCCTGCCTCCGGCCCCGAAGCCTGGGAAATAGCGGCGGAGCCCTCCGGCCTTCCCCGGGCTCCACCCGCTGCGCCATGCTGCGCCGCCTGACGCCAGCAAAAGGGGATGCGGGATGGAGACGGAAGCGTACGGACCTCCGAGGGATGAGCAGGAACTGGCCGCCATCGCGGACATCACCGCGCAGGCGTTCGCCATGCAGCTCGCGGACTCCGAGACCGCGGTGCGAAAGAACTTCGCGGAGTCCTCGCTGCGCATCCTGCGCGTGAACCGCGAAGTGGCCGCGACCCTCACCCTCATCCGCATGGGCCAGTTCCTGGGCGGCCGCTCGGTGCCGCTCATCGGCGTGGGTGGCGTGGGCGTCGCTCCCGCGCACCGGGGCGCGGGCGCCGCCACGCGCCTGTTCCACCGCTTCCTGCGGGAGATGCGCGACGAGGGCGCCCCGCTCTCCGCCCTCTACCCCGCGACGCAGCCGCTCTACCGGCGCGTGGGCTACGAGGTCTCCGGCGCGCGCTACGAAATCCACGTCGACGCGGCCGCGCTGGAATTGGGCGAGCGCTCGCTGTCCCTGCGCCCCATGCGCCCGTCCGACGACGCGGCGGTGGAGGCGTGCTACCGGCGCTTCGCCGCACGGCACCATGGCTGGCTGGACCGGGGGCCCTACATCTGGCGGCGCGTGCGCACGCCCCGCGGCGACACCGCCTACGGCTACGTCGTGGAGGGCGCTTCCGGCGTGGAGGGCTACGTGTACCTCGTCCGGAACCTCGCGCCCCAGAGCACCGTCTACAAGCAGGTGCTGAAGCTCACGGACCTCACCGCCACCACGCCCGCCGCCGCGCGCCGGCTGCTGCGGTTCCTGGGCGACCACCGCTCGCTGGCGCAGGACGTGATGTGGCACGGCGGCGCGGACGAGCCGCTCCTCGCGCTGCTGCGGGAGCAGACCTACCAGGTGAAGCTCTCCATGCACTGGATGACGCGCCTCTTGAACGTGCCCCAGGCCCTGGAGGCGCGCGGCTACCCCACGGGCCTGTCCGGCGCGCTCCACCTGGACGTGGAGGACGACCTCTTCCCGGAGAACACGGGGCGCTTCGTGCTGGAGGTGGAGGGCGGCACCGCCCGCGTCCGGCCGGGCGGCGAGGGCCGCCTCAAGCTGCACGTGCGCGCCCTGGCGCCGCTCTACACCGGCTTCCTCGCGCCCCGCGCGCTCCAGCTCGCCGGCATGCTGAGCGCGGACGACAGCTCGCTCGACACCGCCAGCGCCCTGTTCACGGGCCCCGCCCCCTCGCTGCGCGACATGTTCTGACGCGCGGGCGCGGGGCTACCCCGCGCCCCGCCGGCAGTGGTAGGAGCGGCGTCCTCTGGCGGAAGGAGGCTTCACACGTGCGCGCGTTCGTCACCGGTGGCTCGGGGTTCGTCGGGAAGCACCTGCTCGCGGCGCTCGCGAAGCGCGGGGAGCCGGCGCGCGCGCTGGCCCGCTCGCTCAACGCCGCGGACGTCGTCCGGGCCGCGGGCGGCGAGCCGTGGGAGGGTGACCTCTCCGACCCGGAGCGCCTGCGCCTGGGCATGGAGGGCTGCGACACCGTCTTCCACGCCGCCGCGCACGTGAAGCTGTCCGGTCCCCGCGCGGCCTTCTACGAAGCCAACGTGCGCGGCACGGAGGCCGTGCTGGAGGCGGCGCGCGCGGCGGGCGTGAAGCGCTTCGTGCACGTGAGCACGGAGGCCGTGCTGGTGGACGGCGGCCCCATGGCGAACCTCCACGAAACGCACCCGCTGCCAGAGCGTCCCGTGGGCCCGTACCCGTCCACCAAGGGGCAGGCCGAGCGGCTCGTGCTCCAGGTCAGCTCGCCGGAGTTCACCACCGTCGCCGTGCGGCCCCGGATGGTCTGGGGACCGGGGGACACCACGGTGCTGCCCGCGCTGGTCGCCGCGGTGAAGTCCGGGCGCTTCCGCTGGATTGGCGGCGGGCACTACCTCACGTCCACCTGCCACGTGGCCAACCTGGTGGAGGGGATGCTGCTGGCCGCGGAGAAGGGGCAGGGCGGCCAGGTGTACTTCCTCACCGACGGCCCGCCCGTGGAGTTTCGCGCCTTCGTCACCGCGCTCCTGAAGACGCAGGGCGTGGAGCCCGGGGACAAGTCCATGCCCACCGCGCTGGCCGCGACCGTGGCCGTGGTCAGCGACTTCGTCTGGGACCTCCTGGGCCTCAAGAGCGCGCCGCCCCTGTCGCGCACGGAGCTGCTGCTCGCGGGCCAGGAGGTGACGGTGAGCGACGAGAAGGCCCGGCTGGAGCTGGGCTACGCGGGCAGCGTGTCGCGCGAGGAGGGACTGCGCGCGCTGGCCGCGAAGGTGGAGTAGCCTCCGCGTCCATGCGCAGGTTCGAGTTCGTCGACGGCAACAGCTCCAAGTTCTGGATGCCCGAGGTGCAGGGCGCCACGTTCATCGTCACCTACGGCCGCATCGGCACCGCGGGGCAGCGCAAGGAGAAGGTCTTCCCGGACGAAGACGCGGCCCTGAAGGAGTACAACAAGAAGGTCGCGGAGAAGGTGCGCGAGGGCTACGCGGAGGTCGGCGCCGAGGCGGGCTCCACCGCGGCCCCGGCCGCCCCGCCCCCGAAGGCCGCCGCCCCGCCCCCCGCGCTCGTGCTGCCGCGCCGCGTGGCTCCCGCCACGCCCGGCCCGGAGGCCGTGGCCGCCGCGGCCGCCTCGCTCACGCGGCTCCAGTCCCGCCTCAAGGGCCCCAGCTGGAAGGTGACGCGGCTCGCGCGCAAGGCCCGACAGGCGCTCCGCGCGCTGGGCGGCGTGGACCCCGCGGCGCACCCGGCCCTGGCCGCGCCCTTCGCCGCGCTGATGGCGCACGTGGTGGGGCCCAAGGCGGAGGGCCGGCTGCCGGTGCGCCACGCGCTGGGGCTCTTGTCCCAGGTGGACGTCGCGGCCTTCCAGCGCGCGGCGGAGATGTGGAAGGCGGCGCCCGCGGGCTCGGTGCCTCCGGGCGTGGCCGCCGCGCGGACGCTCTCCGACCCGGAGCTGGCGCTGCGCGTGACGGCGCTCCTCACGGAACGCCCCGAGCTGCGAGACGGCTCCGAGGACGCGTGGACGAAGCGCTGGGCGAAGCTCAAGCCGCACGTGGAGGCCCACCTGTCCGGCGCGGGCCACTCGCTGTCCGCCTTCGTGGGCGGCGTGGACGCGGGCGGCGACGCGCACCTGTCGAAGCGGCTCGCCCGGCTGGGAGCGTGACGCCGGACGCCCGCGCGTCACGCCCCGGGCTAGGGCGCGCTTCCCGCCGCGCTGCCGCCGGACGAGGCCGTGCCCTCGAGGGTGGCGGCCGTGGGCTGGCGGTCCATCTCCGACGCCGGGTAGTCCCGCGCCGCGTCCAGGTACTTCTTCGGCTGCACCCGCCGGCGCTCCCACTTCGACAGCCCCTCCGGGCTCAGCAGCGCGGGCTCCGCGTCGCCGGACTTCTCCACGACGTGGCCGTCGCAGAAGAACCACTCGGTGCGCCCCTCCGGCGACAGCCGCGCGAAGTAGAGGTCCGGCTGGCCCACCTTCGGGTCCTGCGGGCACCACGTCGCGCGCGCCTTCGCCTCGCGCTCCGGGCCCTGTTCGCGCCACTGCTTCTGCGCCTCGCGCAGCGCCGCGGCCGCCTGGATCCGGGGCCCCAGCGCCATCCGCTCCCGCGCCTCCGTGAGCAGTGTCGCGCCGCGCTGGGCCAGGTCCGGGAACGCCCCCGTGCGCCGGAAGTCGCAGGACGTCAGCGCGCGGAGGTTGGCCTCGTGCACCTTCAGCACCGGGGGCAGCGTGCGCAGCCCCTCCTCCAGCAGCGCCAGGTGCTTCGCGTGCTCCAGCGCCTTCAGGTCCTCGGCCTGCTCCGTCTCCTTGACGAAGCGCGCCAGCAGGCCGTTCACCGCGGTCAGCTCGTCCTGGAACCAGCGCGGCTCCGCGTCACAGGGGCTCGCCTTCGCCCCCGCGTAGTCCCGGTACTCCGCCCGGGACATGCCCAGCGCGTAGCGCTGGATGGGAGGGGACTGCTTCGCCGCGCAGCCCCCGAAGACCGCTCCCAGTCCCAGGAGCGCGATGCTTCGAGCCAGTGTCATCATCCGTCGCATTGTGCCATCCATTGGAGGACAAACAAACCTGCGGCAACTCTCCTGGAGGGGGAGCGGCCGGGGGAGAGGCCGTGAGTGACAGGGTTGTGACAAAAGTGCATCCGGGCTTTCCGGGGATGCGGACCGGAGTACGAGGGGGGACATGAAGCCCCGCCTCCTCCTCCTCATTGGCGTGCTGGCCGCGGCGCTGGGGGTGTTCTACCTGCTGGCCGCCCCGGTGGCGCCCCGCGCGGTGACGCCGGAGCCCGCGTCCGCGTCCGCGCCGCTGCCGTCGCGGCGGCGGGTGACGGACATCACGTTCCTCTACAGCACGGAGAAGCGGGCGTGGGTGGAGGCGGCGCTCGCGGACTTCCAGCGGACGCACCCGCACGTGCGGGTGACGCTGGTGGGGCGGGGCTCGCTGGAGGCTGCGCGGGCCATCCTGGAGGGGCGGGAGAAGCCCACGGTGTGGAGCCCGGCGGACAGCGCGGAACTGCGCATGCTCGCGGCGGACTGGGCGACGGAGCCCTCGCACGGGCCGCTCTTCGCCACGCAGGGCGAGGCCATGCCGCATCCGCTGGTGATTACGCCGCTGGTGTTCGTGGGCTGGCAGGACCGGATGGACGTGCTGCGCAAGGCGGGCGGCGGCGGGGCCCTGTCGTGGAAGACGCTCCAGCGCGCGGTGGCGAGCGACCGGGGCTGGCCCTCGGTGGGCGGCCCTCCGGAGTGGGGCTTCGTGAAGCTGGGCCACACGGACCCCACGAAGTCCAACTCCGGCCTGCAGGCGCTCCTGTCCGCGACGCTGGAGTACCTGGGCCGGCGCGCGAGCGTGAAGGAGGCGGACCTGCTGGACCCGGGCTATCAGGCGTGGCTCCAGGGCTTGGAGCGGGGCGTGACGCGCTTCGAGCCGTCCACGGGCACGTTCATGACGGACCTGGTGCGCTTCGGGCCGTCCCGCTACGACCTGGCGCTGGTGTACGAGAGCCTGGCCATCGCGCACCTGGGGAACGCGCAGGGGCGCTGGGGGCAGCTGCGGGTGGACTATCCGCCGGTGACGCTGTGGAGCGACCACCCGGCGGCGGTGCTCCAGGCGGACTGGGTGACGCCCGAGCAGCGCGAGGCGGCGCTGGAGTGGGTGGCCTTCCTGCGCAGCCCGGCGGTGCAGGCCCGGGCGCTGGCGTTCGGCTTCCGGCCGGCGGACCCCTCGGTGCCGCTGAAGACGCCGGACGCGGACAACCCGTTCACGCGGCTGGCCGCGCAGGGCATCCGCGTGGACGTGCCACCCGCGGCGGACGTGCCGGACGCGTCCGTGCTGCGCACGCTGCTGGAGCTCTGGACGCGCATGGGCGTGGGGCGCTGAAAGACGCACTGCGGGGCCGTGCAAGCGAAGCGGACCGCCGTGATAGCTTCCCCGCGCGGGTGCCGGGCCGGGGTGCACCCAGGGGTCGAGGGGGAAGTCCAGATGACAAGGCCTCGCCGTGACGCGCCGCTTCCGTGGCCAGGCACTGGAATGTCTGCCATTGCGTCCGGCCGTCAGGAATCCCTCCCCTCCGCCGACTTTCTCCAGCCCGCCGGGCCGGCCGCGGGCGTATCCCTTCCATGATTGGGAAGAATCCCATGCCCGTGCATGAACGCCGGTCTCTCGCCGGAAGCACCCGGAGGATGCTGGGGCTGCTGGCGCTGTTGCTGACCGCCTGCCATTCGGAACCGGGCGGCGGTGGTGAGGACGCGGGAACGCCCCCCGGTGAGGACGCGGGAGTTCCCCTCACGACGGTGACGCGGGACGCGCGCCTGTTGCACGTGGACGAAAGCCAGACGTTCCTTATCTCCCTCCGTAAGGACGGCACCTACGCGCAGTCCCTGCCCGCGGGTGAACCCGTGCGCATCGCGGACGCCGTGGAGGCCGCCTACGGCGCGAGCGACGGCAGCTCCGCGGTGCTGTGGAGCGAGGCGGTGGGGGGCCTGCGGAAGGTCTGGCTCTGGCGGCCGGGCGCCTCCGACCTCATTCCCCTCACCTCGAGCGCCCGGGGGGGCGTGCTCCATGACCGCGCGCTCTCCTATGTCGCCTTCCTGGAAGAGGGGGAGAACGGCGCGCGCTCCGTCCGCGTGGCGCGGATGGCCACCTGCGCTCCCGGCGCCTGCGTGCCTTCGACGCCGGTGCAGGCCCAGGGGGCGGACGCGAGGCTCTGGAACGGCGGGGGGACGTTGTTCCTCCTGGATGGGATGCGGGCCACGTTGATCGACGCGGCCTCCGACACGGTGTCGGCCCTGGGCACGCTTCCGGCGGCGCCGGTCTTCTCCCCCGGGGGGACCCGCTACGGCTGGGCGGTGGACAACCACGTCGTGCTGTTCGACACCGCCACCGGGGCCCAGCTGTGGGACCACGTCTGGCGGGACGAGGAGTACCAGCCCGGGTGGCTGCCGGCTGGCGCCCCCATGATGCTGGACGAGGTGCACGTCCTCGTGAACACGCAGGGCCCGTACCGGGGCGCACCGCAGGGCGTTCCGCTGGGGCACTCGCTCTCCAAGTGCACGTCCTCGGGATGCACCGTGGCCGTCTCGAAGAACGAGTGCTGGCCCGAGCGGGTCAGCGGCCAGCCGGCCATCTACTGCCGCGAGGAGCTGTGTCCCTTCGTGCGGTGCGACTTCGTCAATTCGTACCGGGACAGCGCGGCGGCCTGGCTCTTCAAGGCTGGAGAGAGCGACACCTGGATGGGCCCCGTCTTCTCCCAGGGCTTCCTGGACGCGGCGCGGTTGAAGCCGCAGGCGGGCACGGGCTTCCTCCTGGAGTGGTCCGTGAACAACGCGACGTCGAAGCTGCTGCTGCAGGGCCCGCAGCCGACGCAGCCGTTCCTGTTCACCCCGGAGCCGAAGCGGCTGCTGTACCGCCAGGCGGTGCAGCAGGCCGACGGCACGCCGGTGGACCACCTCTGGACCTGGGACCGGGAGAAGGTGGTCGACCTGGGCTGGGTGGAGGGGACGCCCGCGGAATCGGGAATCCTGCGGGACCAGCCTCCCACGCTCTACCTGGACGTCCGCCAGCCGCGGCCGGACGGGACGCACTCCCTCTCCATCCTCCGCGTGCCGCTGTAGCACCTGGACATCCTGACCCTGATGCGTCCGCCGGGCCGGCGCGGGACGCCTGTTGAACCTGGAGAACCGTATGTCATTGCGAAGCGTCGGCAGGGCCCTGGGCCTGGTGTTGCTGGGGATGGGATTGAGCCACTGCAAGGGGGACCCCGACGTGCCGGATGCCGGCGTCGACGCGGACGTGCCCCCGGCCCAGACGATGGTGCGGGACGCGAAGTTGCTGGAGGTGGATGCCCGGCAGACCTTCCTCCTGTCCGTGAAGGTGGACGGCACCTACGCGCAGGCGCTGCCCTCGGGGGAGCCGTCGCGGATCGCCGGCACGGCGGAGCGGGCCGTCGTCGCGAGTGATGGCGGCGCCGTGGTGCTCTGGAGCCCCCAGGGGGAGGGGCTCGGCCGGACGGTGTGGCTGTGGCGGCCCGGGACGCCGGCGGCCATTGCGCTGACCACCCGGGCCTGGTCCGTGGCCCATGACCCGGGGATGTCCTTCGTCGCCTTCAAAGAGTACGACCCGGGGTCGGGGATGAACTCCGTGCGCGTGGCACGCACGGACACCTGTACCTTTGAGGCATGTCCGCTCTGGACCGCACTCGAGGTCCCGTCGCGGAACCTCAGCTTCCTGGCGGGTGGGACGACGCTGCTCGCTTCGGAGGGCACCCAGGCGTGGCTCATCGACGTGCCGTCCAGGACCCTCACGGAGCTGGGCCCGACGGCGGCCTACCCGGTCCTCGCCGCGGACGGCGCCCGCTACGCCCTGTTCGACGCGGCGAACCACGTCCAGGTGTTCGACACGGCCACGCGGACGCTCCAGTGGGAGCAGGTCTGGCGGGACGAGGCCACGCGCAAGGACTGGCACGTCTCCAACGCCTTCATGACGGACGGGGGGACCCTCATCCTGAACATCAAGGCGGACCGCACGCCGGAGACCGACTCCGTCGCCTGTGATGCGACGGGCTGCAGGGACATGGAAGGGGGGCTCTGCCGGAACTGGGAGCGCAGCCCGGGGGTGGTGCTCTGTCTCATCGATAGATGGCTCACGCCGAACGATTTCACCCGGGACGCGGAGTACCTGGATGTCACGGGGCACGTGCTCGTCGACACCGCGACCACCAGCCGCGCCTCGGTGTACCCCGCCTTCAGCGCGGACCTCCGGAATCAGGCCTGGACCGTGCGCGAGACCCAGGGCGGCGCGAGGGTGGACACGCTCCGCTGGAATGCGCCGGAGGGGACGCGCCAGGCGCCGCTGGAGGGCCTGGTTGACAACGTCCTGTTCACGTTCACGCCAGACGCCCGCCAGGTGCTGTTCTCCCGGGTGCTCACCCCCGCGGAGGGCAAGACCGAACACCGGCTGTCCCTCTGGGATGGGGAGGCCGTGTCCGACCTGGCCGTGTTGAAGGATGCGCCCTTCCTGAACCCCATTCCTCCCATGGTGCGTGACAACCCGCCCACGCTGTACATGACCGTCACCCGGGGAGACGGCTGGCCCACCTCCGTCATTCGCGTGCCGCTCCCGTAGTCAGGCCTCGAAGTGCCGGGTGTCTGGAGAATCGTATGTCATTGCGAATTGCTGGCAGGGCCCTGGGCCTGGTGTTGCTGGGGATGGGATTGAGCCACTGCAAGGGGGACCCCGACGTGCCGGATGCTGGCGTCGAGCCCGACGCGGGATGGGACGCGGGCTCCCCGGTCCAGACGGTGATGCGGGACGCCTTCCTGGTGGACGTGGATGCCTGGCAGCGGCGGCTCATCGCGGTGGAGCTGGATGGCGGCACGGTGGTCCACGAACTGGCGAGCGGGGAGACGCGGCGCATCGCCCCTCCGGTCCAGAGCGGGTCCTTCACGAGCGATGGCGGCGTCCTGGTCCTCGCCAGCGCGCCACAGGAGGGGCTCGGCAGCGCCTGGCTGTGGCGGCCCGGTGACGCGGAGGCGTCCGTGATGGGCACGCGGGTCTGGGGCCGCGTGGCGGTGAAGGAGGGCGCTGCCCCCTACGTCGCCTTCGTCGAGCGGACCGCCGACGGCGGGGCGGACCTGAGCAGGGTGTTCCCTTCGGAGTGTGATGGGCGCGCGTGCCAGGTCGAGACGGTCGCGCAGGTCGAGGCGGGCTCGGCCTACGAGCCGGGCCTCCTCACGGGAGAGCGCTTCCTGTGGATGAAGCTGGACACGCGTGGGTGGGCCTTCGATACGGAGCTGGGCGCGCTCGCGGAGGCCGGAGGGGATCGGTCCTGCTTGCTGGGCATCTCGCCCAGCGGAAACCGCTTCGCGCGGCTCACCTCGGAGCAGCACGTCCAGGTGTACGAGACCCTCACGCAGACCCTGCTCTGGGACGTGGCCGTGCCGCCGAGCGACCTGGGCGTCTGGCGGTTCGAGTTCTTCGACGAGGACACCGTCATCGTCGGCAGGTCGGCCCCTGTCGGGCAGCTGCCACCGGATCAGGGCTCCTATTCCTGCACTTCGCGGGGTTGCACCTGGATGGGATCCACGGTCTGCGAGCCCCGGACGGTGCGCGGCGGGACGGTGCTCTCCTGCGCGGCCCTGGACTGCTTCGGCAATCGCTGCACGATGAGCTACAAGTTGATGAGACAGCCGGGTGAGGTGTTCTCCTCGGTGGGTTCTCTCATCGACCACGCGCCCGCCGTGAGCGATGACCTGACGACGGCGGTGTGGATGACCTACGAGCTGCGGGAGCATCTGGGCACCCGGACCCTGAGCTGGCACCGCACGCCGTACGTGCGACCGCTCACCTTCCCGAAGCAGATCAACACGAACGTCTTCGACTTCGTGCCGGGACAGCAGCGGTTCGTCTTCGTCAATCCGAAGGCGGATGCGGATGGCGGCGTGGAGAATGTCCTCTCCGCGTGGGACGAGACGGGCGTGGAGGCGCTGGGAGTCGTCGAAGGTTATCCCAGCCGCGCCATCATCCGGATGGAGCCGCCCATGCTCTACCTGAACGGGACCAGGCAGCAGGCGGATGGCGGTATCTCGACGGTCCTCCAGCGCTTCGCGCTCTGAGGCGGGGGGCGTCCGCCGGGCCGGCGTGGACGCCTGTTGAAGTGGGAGAAACACATGTCATTGCGAAATGCCTGGAAGGTCCTGGGGCTGGTGTTGCTCGGGATGGGATTGAGTCACTGCAAGGGGGACCCCGACGTGCCGGATGCCGGCGTCGATGCGGGTGTCGATGCTGGCGTCGAGCCCGACGCGGGAGTGGACGCGGGGCCTCCCATCCAGACGCTGAGGCAGAACGTGCACCTGATGGACGTGGATGCTTCACAGCGGTGGCTCGTCGCGGTGGAGCGGGATGGAAGCGCCACGGTGGTCCAGGACCTGGCGAGCGGGGAGACCCGGCGCATCGCCCCAGCGGTCCAGGGCGGAGCCTTCAGCCGTGATGGCAGCGTCCTGGTCCTCACCCATCCGGGACCGAATGGGCTCAACACCGCCTGGCTGTGGCGGCCGGGGGACGCGGATGCCTCCGTGATGAGCACGCAGGTCTGGGGCAACGTCGTGGTGAAGGAGGGCGCCACCCCGTATGCCCTCTTCCTCGAGCGGACCGCCGAGGGCGGCTCGGAGCTGCGCCGGGTGTTCCCCGCGGCGTGCGCTGGGGGGACGTGCCAGGTCGAGGCGGTGACCCAGGTCGAGGCGGCTCCGGCCGACGCGCTGGGGCTCTTCATGGGAGAGCGCTTCCTGTGGATGCAGCGGGGCGAGCGCGCGTGGGTCTTCGACACGGAGCTGGGAACGCTCGCGGAAGCCGCAGGGGCTCCCTCCAGCTGGCTGCGCGTCTCCCCGAGCGGAAACCGCTTCGCGCGGCTCACTCCCGAGTGGCACCTCCAGATGTACGAGAACGGGACGCAGACCCTGCTCTGGGACGTGGTCGTCCCACCGAGCGAAGGGAGCATGTGGGAGTTCGCGTTCTTCGACGAGGACACCTTCATCCTCAGCACGGCGACCAACGGCGGGACGTTTCCCCCGAGCTATAGCTCCGTCTCGTGTACCTCGCAGGGGTGCACCCGGTTCAGCTCCACGGCCTGCCGCCTCCGGCAGGGGCGCGGCAAGCCGGTGCTCTTCTGCTCGGCCACGGATTGCTTCGGCGTTCGTTGCTCGGCGACCTACAGGCTGATGAGCAGCCCGGGGGTGGAGTTCTCCTATCGAGGGGGCTCCATCGACCGGGAGCCCGCCGTGAGCGATGACCTGTCGACGGTGGCGTGGATGACCTACGACCTGCGGAACCAGCTGGGGCCCCGGACCCTGAGCTGGGAAGGCGCTTCGGGCCAGCAGCGGCTCACCTTCCCGCGGCAGGTCAACACGACGGTCTTCGACTTCGTGCCGGGGCAGCAGCGGTTCGTCTTCGTGAATCCGAAGGCGAATGCGGACGGCGGTGTGGAGAACGTCCTCTCCCTCTGGGACGAGACGGGGGTGGAGGAGGTGGGCGCCGTCGAAGGCTCTCCCCTCCAGTCCCTCACCCGGGCGGCGCCACCCACGCTCTACCTGAACGGGGCCGAGTGGGCCCCGGATGGCGGTCTCGGCTCGACGACCCTCCAGCGCATCGCGCTCTGAGTCCCCGGGGGCCTACCGCGCCTGCGCGGCCTGGGCGAGGAGCTCCGCGACGCGCAGCGCCCAGGCCTCCGCGGAGTCCAGCTCCGAGCGGGCGTCGGCATAGCGGTCGAACGACGCCTCCGAACCGTCCCGCGCGAAGAGGGCTTCGTTGAAGTCCTTCTGCGCCATGGTGAGCCACTGGCTGGCGCGCATGCGCAGCCAGTTCGCCACCTGCGGAGTGGGCTCGACCTGGTTCAGGTCCAGCGCCGTGGGGTGCATCTCCGCCGACTCTCCATCCTTCTCAAACTCTGGCATCACGTTCATGGACCGGATGGTTGGCACGCACCCAAGAGCAGGCACCCGGCCCGCATGGACGAGACAAACGTCGATGGTGAGCAGTTGATCGCGCTGAAATCTTCGCTGCTTGACGGAACGTCACCCTGACGGGCTGCGTCAGATGACGCCTTCCCAACCCTGCCCCTGGCGCCGGAAGGCGTCCCGGATGCCCTGAAAGGTGGCCTCGGGGAGGGGGCCCTGCTCCAGGGTGCGCGCGTTGGCGCGCAGGTTGTCCAGCCGCGTGGTGCCCACGATGCAGGTGGCGACGCCGGGCGCGAACGCGGTGAAGCGCAGCGCCAGCTCCGGCCAGTCCAGGCCGTCCGTCTGGAGGGCCATGCGCTGCATGCGGTCCCAGTACTCGCCCACGTCGTGCGCGTGGGGGCGCCCCGGGAAGCGCCACGGCGCGTTGGCCAGGGGCCGCTTGGCGATGACGCCCACGCCGCGCTCCCGGGCCTTCGCCACGCCGTGGTCCAGCGCGCGCTGGTCGAAGAGGTTCACGGACGTCTGCACCACGGCGAAGGCGCCCGTCTCCAGCGCGGCGTCCAGCCCGGCGTTGTCGCCTGAGTACGCGGCGGCGCGCACCTTGCCCGCCTGCACCGCGCGGGTGAGCGCCTCCACCAGCCCCGGGCGGTGGAGCACGTCCGGCGGGCACGAGTGGAAGTGCAGCACGTCAATCACGTCGGTGCGCAGCCGCTGGAGGGCCAGGTCCACGCCGCGCGTGATGCACTCGGGCGTCCAGTCCTCCACGCCGGGCACGCCGTAGCCGCACTTGGTGGACAGCACGAACTCCCGGCGGCGCGCGCCGAGGAACCGGCCGATTCTCTCCTCGGACACGCCGTAGCTGGGCGCGGTGTCGATGAGGGTGATGCCCGCGTCCAGCACGCCGTGGAGCAGGGCCTCCGCGTCGGAGTCGCTCAGCGCCTCATTGCCCACGGGCCCCGCGCCGAAGCCGAGCGCGGACACCGTGAGGCCGCTGTTTCCCAGGGGACGTTGAATCATCGGGTGGGGCCCTCGCCACGCGCGGCCAGGTCGATGAAGCCGCGGATCCAGATGAGGTTCACCGCGTCGCACGCGTCCTGCGTCGTGGGCGTGGTGGTCTCCAGCGCGGCGGCATACGGCACGCCCTGGCGCATGTACCAGTCGGTGACGCTGCCGTCGTGGAAGAAGATGAGGCCGTTCTCGTCGGCGTAGGCGTTGTCATCCACCTTGCGGCTCTTCACCACCGTGGCGTGCGCGGCGGCGGCCTCCATCAGCGGACGGTAGGCGGCGGTGTCTCCGAACGTGTACGCGTACGTGGCGACGCCGCCCAGGTAGTTGTCCTGGTGGATGTCGAGCGCGGCGTCCGGGGCGGGGAAGCGGGCCAGGTCACCGCGCACGGCGCGCGTCTCCTTGGGGCCGCCGTCGTACAGGGCCCAGCGGAGGATGGGCGGGTCGCCCACCAGCTCGCCGCGCCACTCGCCGGGGGCGATCTCGTAGCGCATGAAGTCGTTGTTGGGCTTCTCGCCGCTGCGGTTGTAGCGCGTGCCGTCCTCGAAGCCGGAGGGGTTGATGCACGGGTAGACGCGCAGGCCCACACCCTTCGACTTCGCGTACGCGACGATGTCCGGCAGGTGCCTGGCGAGCGTCAGCGGGCCGGCGGGCTCCTCGCCATGGAAGCCGGACGTGATGACGAGCCAGCGGTCGCCAGGGACGATGAGGCGGAAGAGGGGATAGTCGCGCCCCCCTTCGTTCACCTGGCCGTATTCAGAGAGCTCACCCAGGGAGGCGTGGGAGCGGATGCGTCGTGCGTAGTCGGTGTAATCCACCGACTGACCATAACCGCGCGCGTCATCCCTGCCCATGACGGTTCACGGTGAGACGCGGGATGTGTCAGGCCCCGCGCACCGGGATGGGACCTTCCGGGTGGGTCTACTTCGCGCCGGTGCGTTCGCGGAGGTCGCTGGCCAGCTCCTGGCGCTGGGCCGGGGTGAGGGTGCGGTGGACCTCGAGCACGGCGTCCACCGCCTTGTGGGCGAAGGCGCGCGCGGCGTCGATGCGCGCGTCCACCAGGGCGTGGAGCTTCGCGGCGTCGGGCGTGGCGGACTCCAGCTGGGTGACGGCCTCGGCGCGGGCGGCCTGCTGGCCTTCCATGAGCGAGTGGCCTTCGTTGAGCAGGCGGTCCTTCACGGCGTGGATGGAGGTGCGCTGGGCCTCGGTGGCGTCCAGGTCATCCAGCGTGTCGTTCACCTTCCAGGTGACCATCTGGTGGATGCGCTCCGGGTCGGGCGTGCCGCGGTGGTGGCGGCCCCAGCCGAAGCCGGTGAGCAGGGTGACGGCGACGACGGCGGTACCGGCGATGGCGAGCGTCTTCTTCATGGCGTGTGGCTCCAGATGCGTGGGGTTGTCTTTCCCGCTGCGTGACTGGACCCAAGATGGAAGGCGCCGGTTGCGGTGGTTTGAGCCGGGGGTGAAGAAGTGTGAAGCGCGGGCTTCAACGGGGGCACCGGGGAGAACTAACGTCGCGCGCCATGGAATCCCAGTCTGAGTCTGTTGTCTCCGCGCCCATGCGGCGCCCGCGCGTGTGGACGGTGCTGGTCGCGTTCGTGGTGATGTTCGGGCTGCTCGTCACCGGGAGCGTCCTCGTGAACCACGTCGCGACGGGCATCGAGGCGGCGAAAGCGGGCGTGGATCCGAGCGACAGCGTGGCCCAGGCGGCTCTGCAGGGGAAGGTCGAGGCCCTGCCGTGGCCGACCGTGGCGGTGGTGATGATGGTCGGTACGGTGGCGCTGAGCCTCGCGCTCCTGGGTGGCCGGCTGTCCCCTCAGCCCTTGCGCGACCGGCTGCGCCTGCGGGCCGGGGTGCCGCTGCCGGCCTGGGCCTGGGGCGTGGCGGCGGTGGGCTGCTTCGCGGTGGGACAGTCCCTGGAGAGCCTGGCGGTGCTCACGGGGGCGTGGAGCTGGACGGGGTCGTTGAAGGGGTTCGAGGCCGCGAGCCAGGGGCCGCTCGGGACCTTCGCGCTGCTGTTGTTCTTCGGCTCGCCGGTGGCGGGCACGGCGGAGGAGCTCTTCTTCCGGGGCTACGTGCAGACGCGGCTGGTGGAGCGCTGGGGCCCCAGGGCGGGCGTCGTGGGGGCCGCCACGCTCTTTGGCCTGCTGCACCTGGATCCGGTCCACGGGCCCATTACCCTGATGGTGGCCTTGTTCCTGGGCTGGCTCGCGGTGCACACGGGAAGCGTGCGGCTGCCCATCTTCGTCCACATCCTCAACAACGGGGCGTCCTTCCTCCTCGGCCGCTACGCGCCGCCGTCATCCGAGTACCCGACCACCGTGCACACGGCGCTGCTCTGCGTGAGCGCGCTCGTGGTGGTGGGCGCCGTGACGCTGCTGCGACGCATCCCCGAGGCCCCGAAGACAGAGGCGCCCGCGATGCTCGCGAGCGCATGAGCTTCAGCGGCCGTCCCAGAACGCCATGTCGCCGTACTCCCACTCCCAGGGCACGCCGGCCTCGCCCAGCACGAAGCGCGCGAGGTGAGGGTAGGCGGGCTCGGCGCGAACGTCGTTGCTCAGGATGAGCACGCAGCGGCGTCCGCGCGGCAGGCACACGAGGGCATTGGCGGTGCTGTCGTTGTGGCCGGTCTTGAAGAACCCGCGTCCCTGCGGCCCGTCGAACACCACGACGCCCAGGCCCGCCGCCAGGTCCTTGCGCCGTGACTCCGGCGGCAGTTCGTCCTGGAGGGTGGGGAACTGGCTCCGGGTGGTGATGGGCAGCTGCGGTGAGGTCATCCGGGCGAAGCTGTCAGGTGACAGCCCTTCGCCACGCACCAGCGCGGCGGCGAAGCGAGACAGGTCGTCGAGGGTGGTGTCCATGGAACCGGCCGCGCGCACCCTGCTGCGTTCGTCGTGCGGTTCCACGCCCCCGTCGGACTTCCATCCGTCGGCCAGGTTCCGTGCGAAGTCCGGCCGCCACATCATGCTGGTGGTTTGCATGCCGAAGCGGTCGAACACGCGCCGTTGCAGCTCCGCGCCCACGTCCAGCCCCAGCCCGCGTTCGAGCACGAACTGCATCAGGATGATGCCGTCGCCGGAGTACGCGTAGCGGCTGCCAGGAGCGAAGTGGATGCGCAGCCGCTCGTCGGGCTCCAGGAAGCCGAAGTTGGCGAAGCCCGCGCTGTGGGTGAGCAGGACGCGAGGCGTGATGTCCCGCCAGCGCTCGTCATCGGCCAGGTGCGACCAGGTCGAGTAACGGTCCTCGTCCGGATACTCCGGCAGGGGCTTATCCAGGTACTTCGAGATGGACGTGTCGAGGTCGATGCGCTGCTCATCCGCGAGCTGCATCACGAGGTACGCGAAGACCGTCTTCGTGATGGACGCGCCATACATCACCGTGTCCGTCCGCAGCGGTTGGCCCTTCGCATCGCGAGCGCCATAGGCCCGGGTCGCCACCACGCGTCCGTCGTCAATGACCGCGATGGCCAGTCCCTTCGTGCCAGTCGCGGCCATCGCGCGAGCCGCTTCCGCATCCAGCGCGGCGATGTCGGGAATGGAGGGCACCTCGCGGACCGCCGACGTCGTGGCACAGCCGCAGGCAAGCATCAGGCCCAGGCTCCAAGCACGCAGAGCGTTCCGCAATCGGCTCTCCTCGGTGACGTGGCTCCATCCGCGAAGCAGGACGTGGACACTATCGGTCGCGGGCAGGCTCGGACGAGCGTTGACGCGCAATGAGGTCCTGGACATCGTCGCGGCGCGTATGCAGGTCTATGAGATCCCGGTGAGGTTCACCCAGGGGAGTAGCCGATGACTGACGGACGTTCGTGGCAGGGAGACTGGAAGGCCCGCCTGTATGAGCGCGTCCGGGAACTCGGTTACGATTCGCTGACTGCCTTCGCGGAGGCGCGTCCCAGCGCATCGCTGGTGGCGCTGGCTGAGGAACTTGGACGGGATGACGTCGCTGGCGTGCAGGTGTTCAGTGGACTGGTCGCCGAAGCGGAGCGCGCAAACCGGGTCACGCGTTTGGTCCGCGGACAGTTCGTGCGCGAACTGAGCGAGCATCTCCCTGGGGGCTGGCCGGCCACGATGGATGACGCGAACCGGTTCAAGGTCGCGCGAGTACTCGCCGGTTGGTCCTCCTTCACTCCGGATACCCATCAGGAACGCGTTGACCTGGCCGGCGATGCACTTTTCGCCAACCTTCCTCCCGCAGGCTGGCATCCGCTCGGTCCTGACGACGAACTTCTCCGCACGCTCTTGCCGGACGAGGAAGCCTGAACTCAGATCGTCCGTCATGGATTCTCATTCCGAGCCAACCTCCACCGTCACCCCGCCGGTCCCCGAGTCACCGCGCCCTCGCGTCTGGACGGTGCTGGTGGCGTTCCTGTTGCTGCTGACAGGCATCCTCGTGGTGAGCGTCGTGGTGGCCAGCATCGCGATAGGGGTGGAAATCGCCCGGACAGGGGTGGATCCCCGGGACAGCAAGGCCATCCTGGCCCTGACGGAGCAGCTCAAGACGATGTCCTGGCTGCAGGTGGCCGGCGTCATCACGTCGAGCCTCCTGGGGCTGACCGCCGCGCTCCTGGGCGGGTTCCTGTCCCCGAAGCCCCTGAAGGAGCGGCTGCGGCTGGGCAAGGGGACACCGTTGCCGGCGTGGGCCTGGGGCGCCGCGCTGGTGGGCTGCTTCACCATGGGACAGGCGATGGAGAGCCTGTCCGTCCTCACGGGTGTCTGGGATTACACGGCGTCGCTGAAGGGATTGCAGGCCGTGAGCCAGGGCTCGTTCGTGACCTTCGCGCTGTTGCTGTTCTTCGGCACGTTGGTGGCAGGCACGGCGGAGGAGCTCTTCTTCCGGGGCTATGTGCAGACGCGGCTGGTGGAGCGCTGGGGGAGCTGGGCAGGCATCGCAGGGGCCGCGACACTCTTCGGGTTCCTGCACCTGGACCCCATCCACAGCCCCATGGCCCTGATGATGGGCCTGTTCCTGGGCTGGCTCGCGAAACGCACGGGCAGCCTGCGCCTGCCCATCTTCGTCCACATCCTCAACAACCTGACGTCGTTCCTGCTGTCTCGCTACGCGCCGTCCACCGCGGAGCTGCCAACCTCCGTGCACGTCACGCTGCTGGTGGTGTGCTCGCTGGCGTTCGTCGGAGTGGTGCTGGCGCTGCGGCGGATGGATGCCCGGCCTCCGGAACCCGCAGTGCTCGCCGGGCCCTGACGCCTCTCTCGCCTCAAGGACCCACGGCACCGCGAGCCTTGCCCGACGCATTCGGCAGCTCTGCCGCGAGCTTCGCCCTCAACGTGGCCACGACGTTCGGATGGTCTACCGCCACATCCCGCGGTTCCAACGGATCTGCCACCGAGTCGAACAGCCGCCCCCGTACCCCATCCGGTGTCGGCAGTACGATCCTTGCTTGAGCAGATGCCATCCGCGTGGTGCGTACACGACCTGGTGGAGATGCAATCGCGAGTCGGTCAGGCAGACAGTCCAGGGCTTGGGCGCCGGGCTTGAGGTATCAAGTCATTCGTGGCTCATGAACCCACAGGGTTCTGAGGTGTCGCTGGATGCAAAAGGTCCAATGGGTCCTCCGTTTCCGAACCCTGGATTCTTGCCGGAACGACCGCGTGCGAAGGCAGCGCGGAGATCTGCGACCCCACGGCACCTGTTACGGTCGGCGCCGTCTTCTCGGAGGTTGCCTGCCGGTGCTCCTGGTTTCTCGTCCGTTGCTGCTGCTGTCCCTTCTTCTGCTGGGCTCGAACGTCACGGCTCAGGAGCCCTCACGAGGGCGTGAGTTGGTGCAGCGGCGGGTGACACTCTCCCAGTCCGCAACCGGCAGGCCCGTGGAGCTGCACGTCGCATCTGGCTCCCTCACTGCATTGGAGTTCGACTCCCCCGTGGATCGTGCAGGAGTGAAGCTGGGGGACGCCAGAGACCGTTTCGAGCTGATCTTGGCCACTGACCGGTTGATCATGCTCAAGCCCACAGGCGACGTGGGAACGGGTGAGCGCGTCCTGCTGACCGTACCCTTCGCGGATGGCATGGCCCCAGCACGCGCTGTTTTCGCTCCCGTCACTAACGCCACACAGGTGGATGCGCAGGTCCAGGTGTCGCGCCTGCCTCGCACGGCCGAGGCGGTGCAGGCCGAATTAGACGAGGTGCGCGCCGCATGCGCGGGAAAGAACATCGAATTGGAAGCGCTTCGGGCGCGAAGCGCGGCCACGGGACCCTCGGGCATGCTCCTGGCTGGGATGCTGGATGTCGACGGCATCCAGGTGAAAGAACTCGCGGACCCACTGGTGAAACCCACTGACGGGCTGACGGTAGAGAGTGTCACCGCCTTTCGAGGTACAGGGTGGGTTGCGCTCTCGCTTGAAGTCACGAATGAAGGGGCGGCGCCCTGGACGCCCACGGAGGCCCGACTGTCCTCGGCACGCGGTGGGCACTCCCGTGCGATGGTGGCGATGCGAGAGCCTCACATCGCTCCCGGCGGGAAGGCGCTGGTCGTGGTGGAGGCCCGTGGTGAGGATTGGCCCGAAGACGCCACCCTCCGAGTGGAACTGCGCGATAGCGCGGGAGAGCGGCGCCTTCTCATCCCTTCCCTGGTGTTCTAGAAGCGCGGGCCATGCTGCTTTTCATTCCCGCCAGCTTGAAGCCCGGGCAGATGGTGGATGGCTGGCGCGTGGTGAAGGCCCTGGGTTCGGGCTCCTTCGGCGCTGTCTACCTCGTAGAGAAAGAGGGCCAGCGTTTCGCGCTGAAGATGGCCATGCACCGCGCCAGCAGTGGAGACGCGGAGCAGTCGGACGCGCGCCTGATGCGGGAGATGGTCTGCCTGGCCCAGGTGAGCGGCCATCCCAACATCGTGCGCACGTACGCCCACGGCCGATGGAACGACGCGACCCGGGGCTGGCTCTACGTCGTCGAGGACTACGTGGAGGGCTACACGCTGGGCGAGTGGATGGAGAAGACGCACCCCACGGCGCACGAGGTGGTGGCCCTCTTCGTCAAGCTCGCCTCCGCCCTGGCCCACGTGCACGCGCGGGGTGTGTTCCACCGGGACTTGAAGTTGAGCAACATCCTGGTGCGTGCCTCCGACGGCGAGCCCTTCCTGCTGGACTTCGGGGTGGGCAGCTACGCGCAAGCGCCCGAATTGACCGACTCCCCCCTGCCGCCCGGCACCCGGCGCTACCGCTCCCCCGAGGCCACGAAGTTCCTGCGCGAGCATGGCGAGGAGTCCGAGGCGCGCTACGCCTTCAAGGCCACGGATGATGTCTACGCGCTGGGCATCTGCCTCTATGACCTGCTGACGATTGCGCGCCCCTGGAGTGAGTCTCCGACCATGTTTCTGGGGGGCAGGTTGGAGTTGCCCGCACCGCATTCGCTCAACCCTCGGGTGCCAGCGGCCCTGGGCGCGGCCGTCCTCCATTTCGTTGCCCGGGATCCGGAGAAGCGTGCCCCCACGGCGGAGGTGATGCGGCGCGAACTGGCGGCATTGCTGCCCGAGGTGGGAATCGCTTGGAGGGATCCCTTCCACGTTCCCAAGCCCCACGTCCAACTCGCCCCCGAAGCGCCACCCCTCATGCCATCACAAGAGGTGCCTGCCTCGGCCGCCCGGCAGGGACTGATGACCGCGCGAGGGGCCTTCATGGTGGCGCTTGCCGTGCTCCTGGGCGGCCTCGTGCTCTGGCGCTTCACGACGCCCTCGGAATCTCTTCCCACTGCACAGCGGACGCCGTTAGCGCCCTCCTCCGCATGGCAGGTGAATCCAGAGCCGAAGCAACCTGCTCCCCCTCCAGCGCCCGCCACGATGCCCCCTGAAGTAGCCTCTCCCGTGTCCGCACCCGAGCAGAAGGAAAGTCCTCCCGTGAAGCGCGCTCCCTCGCCCATGTCTCCGCCGCCCGCTCCCGCTATCAGGAAGCCAAAGCCCCTGGCCGTCTCCCCGGGCTGGCCCCCGGCGGAATGGGGTGGCTTCCTCAAGACGTGCGCGGGTCTGACCGCCGCCGCTACCCTCCAGATGGGCTGCCCGGGAGCCCAGGTGCGGCCTGAGGCCGCGGACTGCCCCGAGGCCGCACGCAAGGCAATGTTCACCAAGAAGGCGGACGGCGGGTTGGGGTTGCGGAAGAATGCCTATGTCGCCTTCTACGCGGACGCGCGTCAGAAGCGCGCGGGTCATGATGGGATCTTCCGCGAGGGGCCCGTGACGGGTGAGGTGTATACCGACGACCGGCCCGAACTTCCCAAAGGCACGCTGCTGTACGGCTACCTGTGGACGGGGAACAAGGACCGGCTGCTCGGACGCTACACCGAGGCCCGGCTTCCGAATGGCCAGAGGGTGCCGGTCTGCATCGAGGTGGGAAACCACGAGGACCTCGGATGGGGCACCTGGGCAGAGGAGTCCAAGCCGGGCGAGATCGTGACTCGCAGTAACCTGTCTGGCATCGCGGTTGAACGTTGGCGTTGAGGCTTCTTCCCGACGTAACACCCATTTACAGTTCAGCCCTTGTTCTTCTCACCCGGAGTGAGAGGGATTCCGGGGGACGTTGAACCCGCCGCGTCGTTCCACGGGCGCGATGCGGGTACTACCTTGCAAGTTCCTTCGCGCGAATTCCTCTCGCGCGGGCGCAAGGGGTATCCGCATGGCCCATCCGTCCAACCCACCGCTCTCCAGCGGCGTCGTGCTCTTCACGCAGGGGGACACCTCCTACGAATTTTTCCGGGAGCTGGGAGTGGGGCGGCTGGGAGAGCGCGTCCTGCTCGCCTTCGTCCGGACGCCCCAAGGGCTGGGCGACTGTGTGGTGCTCAAGTGCATCCCCTTGCCGCAAGGCGAAGAGCTGTGCGAGGGCTTTCAGCACACGCGGACGCGGCTGGAGGAAGAGGTGCGGCTCGCGCGCTACCTCCAGCACCCGCGCATCGCCCGCGTCCATGGGCTTGTCGAGATGACGCATGGGCTGTGCGTGGTGGTGGAGAACCTGGAGGGGCTATCCCTCAACACGCTGCTGTCGGTGGCCCAGGCGCGCGGGCGCTACTTCTCCGAGTCCTTCGTCCTCTACGTGGGCGCGGAGGTCGCGGCGGCGCTGGACCATGCGCATACGCGCACGGATGAAGCGGGCACGCCACTGGGCATCGTCAACCGCGACGTCAACCCGGGCCGCATCCGCCTGGGGCCACGCGGTGAAGTTCGGATGACGGACTTCGGCGTGGCCCTCTCCCGGCTGACGGGGCGCGTGGCGACGTCCTTCCCCCGGCCCCAGGGCGAAGTTCTCTATGCAGCGCCGGAGGCATTGATGGGTGACGCGGCGGATGCGCGAAGTGACCTCTTCTCCCTGGGGCTGACGTTGCTGGAGTTCGCCACGGGCCGGCACCTCTACGACCCGGGCCATCTGCTCGCGGAAGGGGTGGAGGCACGGCTGTCGCGGGAGGAACGGGAGAAGGTGCTCGCGGCGTCCGTGGCTTCCCTGGGGCTCAATCTGCCGCCCTTCGCGGAGGACGTCATCCGGTGCGCCATGTCCTACCGTTCCGTGGACGTGGCGCGCGCGGCGGAAGGGCTGTCCGTGCCACTGCGCGACATCCTCCACACGTTGCTACGATCCGAGCCTTCGGAGCGCTTCGCCACAGCATCGGAATTGGAGGGCCTCCTCCGCGCGCGGCTGGAGCAGTTGCCGCCCTACTCGGCGGAAGACGCGGTGAAAGAGGTTCAGCAAGCCCTCGCGGAAGCGGAAACCCAGCTCTGGGACATTGAGGTGCCGGATGATGAAGGCGGGATTGCAGTGCGCATGCTCGACACATCACACCCGGACGGAATCTCGACCGAGCCCGCGCCTCGTTGGGGCTCGCGGAAGAGTTCCACAACAGCACGCCATCCGGACGAGGTGACGACGGCACCAGGCGCTGGAGCTCGCCAAGCCGGGAGACGGCAGCCAACAGTCTGAAATCCAGATTCTCGCCTCTGGGCATGCGGCGCCGTCCTGGAACTCAACGGTCGGCGCGTCCCGGATTCAGCCGTCGAGGACCCTGTCCGCGACCCTCCTTGGAATCCTGCACGGGACCCCATTCAGAGGCTTGTGGTCACGGTGATGAGACTGTTCCTGGGCTGGCTCGCGGAACGCACGGGCAGCCTGCGCCTGCCCATCTTCGTCCACATCCTCAACAACCTGACGTCGTTCCTGCTGTCTCGCTACGCGCCGTCCACCGCGGAGCTGCCAACCTCCGTGCACGTCACGCTGCTGGTGGTGTGCTCACTGACGTTCGTCGGAGTGGTACTGGCGCTGCGGCGGATGGATGCCCGGTCGCCAGAGCCTGTGTTCTCCGGGCCCTGAAATCATCTCAGGGGCCTACGGCACCGCGAGCCTCGCCCGTCGCATCCGGCAATTCCGCCGCCAGCTTCGCCCTCAGCGTGGCCACGACGTTGGGATTCTCTCCGGCCACGTCGCGCAGCTCGGACGGATCCGACACCGTGTCGAACAACTGCACCCGCACCCCATCCGGCGTCGGCAGCTCCAGCAGCTTCCACCGCCCCAGGTACAGGCCTCGATGCCGAGCGCGGAGCACCGGCCCCTCCCACTCCGGCTTGAGGGCAATCTCCCCCGTGTCCCCCTCCACCATCGCAATCTCATACAGCCACGGGTACGGCATGCGCACCTTCTGGTAGGCCTGCCCATCCCGGTCGCTGAACCAGACGTCCGTTTCAATCAGCGCCGGCACGTCCGGCAGCGGCTTGGGCTCCGCGCCCGGCCTCGCCAGCGACGCCAGCGAGCGCCCCCGGAACGACTCCGGCGCGGGCACACCCAGCAGGTCCAGCACCGTGGGCGCCACGTCCAGCGAGCGCGCCCGCTGCGTCACCTCCCGCCCTGACGCCACCTGCCCGGGCAGCCGCACCACGAACGGGATGCGCAAGCCCGCGCGGCCCCACAGGTGGTCGCCGTGCCCCTGGCCCAGCCCCTCGTCCTCCAGGTGCTCGCCGTGGTCCGACAGCAGGACCACCAGCGTGTCGTCCCACCGCCCCCGCCGCTCCAGGTCCGCGCGCACGCTCCCCACCAGCCCGTCGAACGTGCGCACCGCCGCGTCGTAGTTCGCCGCGAGCGCCGCGACGTCGTCCGGCGTGGTCGCGGGCGCGTTCGGCTCCACCTCCATCCGGGGAGTCGCACCGAAGCGCCACGGTCCCCGGTAGCCGTGCTCCACGTACTGGCCCTCCTGCGGCCACGGCGCGGCGTAGGGGAAGTGCGTGGACGACGCGAACACCACCAGCGCGAACGGCGCGTCCTCCGGCATTCCGTCCAGCACGTGCCGCACCCGCGTGCGCAGCGGGGCCGGGTCCGTCAGCTCCGGGAACTCGCCCCGCTCCTTGAACAGCCCCGGCGCCAGCGCCGTCCACGGCAGCAGCGCCACGTGGGTGATCAGCATCCGCTGCCGCACCAGGTCCGGGAAGCGGAAGTCCGGCGCGGACACCACCTGGAAGCCGTACGGGAAGCGCGAGAAGTGGTCCCCCGCGTAGTCCGCCACCACCGCCGTGCGGTAGCCCTGCGCCTCCAGCGCCGTGGCCAGCGTGGTGAGCTTCGCCTCGCGCGCCTCGCGTCCCACCAGCGTGTGCACCACCGGGTGCTCGCCCGCGTACTGCGACGTGAGCAGCGTCGTCCACGACGGCGCCGTGCGCGGCACCTGCACCACCGTGTCGTTGAAGCGCGTGCCTTCCCCCATCAGCCGGTCGATGTTCGGCGACGTGGCCCGCGAATAGCCGTTGCCCGACAGGTGGTCCGGCCTGAGCCCGTCCGACGCCAGGATGAGCAGGTTCGGCCGCGCGGGCCCGCTGTCCTCCGCTCCGCCCTCCGTCCGCGTCAGCCCCAGCCCCGTGAAGCCCGCCACCGCCGCCGCGGCCGTCACGCCGCCCATCGCGCCGCGCCAGCGGGGGGACTCGGACAGCCACCGGCCCACCACCGCCAGCACGCTCAACACCGGGAGCACCAGCGCCGCCATGACCCAACCCGAGGGCTGCGTGCCGCTCAACCCCCGCAGCACCGCCGCCGTCACCTCCGTGCGCGCGTACAGCGTCGCCGCGTACAGGTGCGGATGGCGCGCCATGTCCCCCGCCAGGAGGAACGCCTCCACCACCAGGCACCCCAGGCCGCTCAGCCAGAACACCGCGCGCCGGCTCCGCCCCGCCGCCCACAGCCCGGCCCCCAAGAGCGCCCCCAGCACCAGCCCCACCGCGCAGTACGCGCCAATGAGCCGCGCCACCTGCCACAGCACCACGCCGCGCCACGTGTCCCAGACGTACTGCGTGACGAGGCCGCTCTCGTTCCCCTGGTAACCCAGTTGCATGTTCAGCAGGGCACAGAGCGTGTAGAGCAGCAGGAAGACGAGCAGGCCCGCCCGGCAGCCAAGCAGGAGGGCGCGGGCGAGCGTCGGCGGTGTGGGGGCGAAGGCGGGCATCCTGGGGCAGCGTGGTCACGAATCCCACGGCGGTCACCCCATGTCCGGGCAGAGTGCCCACGCCCGGACGGACGGGGGGTAGGAATTCCGCTCCCGGTGTCTCCCGGGCCGGTTTTCCAGGCCCCGCACGCGCGCGTCCCGCTTCTTTCCTCCGGGTCCGTCACTGGACTGGCGAGCAGGGGTTGCGGGCTCTAGTGTTCAGGCGCCTCTTTCTTCACCGGGAGCCGGAACGCCCATGTCCTTTACCCACCTTCACCTCCACACCCTCTATTCGCTGCTGGATGGGGCCATCCGGATGAAGGACCTCATCAAGACGGTGAAGGAGAAGGGCATGTCGAGCGTGGCCGTGACGGACCACGGCAACATGTTCGGCACCATCGACTTCTACAAGAAGGCGAAGGACGCCGGCATCAAGCCCATCCTCGGCCTGGAGGCGTACGTCGCGGGGCCCAAGGGGCGCGAGGACCGCTCGGAGAAGGTGGCCCACCACCTCATCCTCCTGGCCAAGAACGCGGAGGGCTACGCGAACCTGCGCTACCTGTCCTCCACCGCGTACATGAACGGGTTCTACTACCACCCGCGCATCGACAAGCAGGTGCTCGCGGAGCACAGCAAGGGCCTGGTCGGCCTCACCGCGTGCCTGGGCGGTGAAGTGACGAGCGCGTGCTTCCGCGGCGACATGGACCACGCCCGCCGCGTGGCCGCCGAGTACAAGGGCATCTTCGAGCCCGACAGCTTCTACCTGGAGGTCCAGTCCAACGGCATGGCCGAGCAGGACAAGGCCAACGAGAACCTGAAGCAGCTGTCGCGCGACCTGGACATCCCGCTCGTCGCCACCGCGGACGCGCACTACATCAAGCGCGAGGACGCCAAGGCGCACGAGCTGCTCATGTGCATCGCCAGCGGCAAGACGCTGGCGGACAACAAGCGCCTGCGCCACTCCACCGACAAGCTCTACGTCACGAGCCCGGAGGAGATGCTCGGCTTCTTCGCGGACTCGCCGGAGGCCGTGCACAACTCCATGCGCATCGCGGAGATGTGCAACGTGGAGCTGAAGCTGGGCAAGCCCATGCTCCCCACGTTCAAGGTGCCGGACGGCCACACGCCGGACACCTTCATGTCGGAGCTGGCCTACGAGGGCCTGCGCCAGCGCTTCAAGGAGCTGGAGGGCCAGTACCCCATCGACCGCGAGCAGTACCAGGCGCGCCTCACGCTGGAGCTGGGCGTCATCCAGCGCATGGGCTTTTCCGGCTACTTCCTCATCGTCCAGGACTTCATCAACTGGGCCAAGGACCACAACATCCCGGTGGGCCCGGGCCGTGGCTCCGGCGCCGGTTCGCTGGTGGCCTACGCGCTGCGCATCACCGACCTGGACCCCATCCCGTACAACCTCCTCTTCGAGCGCTTCCTCAACCCGGAGCGCGTGTCGATGCCGGACTTCGATATCGACTTCTGCCAGGACCGGCGCGACGAGGTCATCAAGTACGTGGGCCGCAAGTACGGCGAGATGAACGTGGGGCAGATCATCACGTTCGGCTCACTCAAGGCCAAGAGCGTGCTGCGCGACGTGTGCCGCGTCTTCGGCCTGCCCTTCAGCGAAGGCGACCGCATCGCCAAGCTGGTACCGGAAGTCCTCAACATCACCTTGAAGGAGGCCATCGAGATGGAGCCTCGCCTCAAGGAGATGATCGAAAAGCCCCAGAACATCGGTGAGGTGGAGGGCAACCCCGTCACCACCAAGGACGTGCTGGAGATTGCCCTCGCGCTGGAGGGCCTGCACCGCCAGCCCGGCATGCACGCCGCGGGCGTGGTCATCGCGGACAAGCCGCTCTGGGAGTTCGTGCCCGTCTACCAGCCGCCGGGCGAAAAGATCCTCATCACCCAGTTCGCCAAGGACGAGGTGGAGGCCGCGGGCCTCGTGAAGTTCGACTTCCTCGGCCTGAAGACGCTCACGGTCATCCAGCACGCGCTGGACCTGGTGAACCGCAACCACGGCAAGGACATCAAGCGGCACGAGATTCCGCTGCACGACGAGAAGATGTGGCAGCTGATGGCGGAGGGCGACACCGCCGGCGTCTTCCAGATGGAGTCCAGCGGCTTCACCGAAATGGTGATGAAGCTCAAGCCCACCTGCTTTGAAGACGTCATCGCCGCGGGCGCGCTCTACCGCCCGGGTCCGCTGGACTCCGGCATGGTGGACGTCTTCATCAACCGCAAGCACGGCCGGGAGAAGGTGGCCTACCCGCACCCGAAGCTGGAGCCGGTGCTCAAGGACACCTACGGCGTCATCGTCTACCAGGAACAGGTGATGCAGATCTCCCAGGTGCTGGGAGGCTACACCCTGGGACGCGCGGACCTCCTGCGCCGCGCCATGGGCAAGAAGAAGGCCGAGGTCATGCAGGCCGAGCGGGCCGGCTTCCTGGAGGGCTGCAAGGCCAACAACGTGGACCTGAAGGTCGCGGGCGAAATCTTCGACCTGATGGAGAAGTTCGCCGAGTACGGCTTCAACAAGAGCCACTCCGCGGCGTACGGCCTGGTCACCATCCACACGGCGTGGCTCAAGGCCCACTACCCGTGCGAATTCATGGCCGCCCTTCTCACCAGCGAGAAGGACAACACCGACAAGGTGGTGAAGCACATCGGCGAGGCCCGCGAGTCGGGCACGCAGGTGCTGCCGCCGGACGTGAACCAGTCCGACATGGCCTTCGGCGCGGTGGAGGGGAAGATCCGCTTCGGTCTGGGCGCCATCAAGGGCGTGGGCGAGGGCGCCATCGAGTCCATCCTGGAGGCGCGCAAGGAGGGCCCCTTCAAGAGCCTCTTCGACTTCTGCGAGCGCGTGGACGGCCGCCGCGTCAACCGCAAGGTCCTGGAAGCGCTGGTGAAGGCGGGCGCCTTCGACTTCGAGAAGCGCCCCCGCGCGCAGCTGTTCGAAACGATTGAGCGCGCGATGAACCGCGGCTCCTCCAGCCAGAAGGACCGCGCGGCGGGCCAGAGCTCGCTGTTCGGCATGCTCGCGGGCCCCGCGTCCTCCGGCACCGGCCTCAAGGACGACTACGCGCAGGTGGAGGAGTGGCCGGAGAAGGAGCGCCTGGCCTTCGAGAAGGAGGCCATCGGCTTCTACGTGTCCGGCCACCCGCTGTACCAGTACGAGAAGGAGCTCAAGCGCTACGCGCGGCCCATCACCGCCGTGCAGCGCGCGCGCCGCGACGAGAAGCTCACCGTGGCGGGCATCATCACCGTGCTGCGCGAGCGCCCCACCAAGACGGGCAAGCGCATGGCGTGGGTCACCATCGAAGACCTGTCCGGCTCCACGGAGCTGGTGTGCTTCCCGGGCAAGGACGGCACGCGCAACGTGATGGGCAAGGACGGCAAGTGGTCCAAGCAGGGCCCCAAGCCGGGCTACGAGCACTGGGAGCACCTGCTCAAGTCGGACGACCCCATCCTCGTCACCGGCACCGTGCAGATTTCCCAGCGCGACGAGAACACGCCCACCGCGGAGCTCATCGTCGAGGACATCCAGAGCCTCAAGGCCGTGCGCGAGAAGCGCACCAAGCGCCTGGAGCTGCGGCTGCCTGCGGAAATCGTCACCGAGGAGCGGCTGGCCAAGCTCAACGAGCTGGCGAAGAAGTACGCGGGCGCGACGCCGGTGGCGGTGAGCGTGCTGTTCCCCGGCGAGGCGGAGGCGCACATCTCCGGCACCACCCTCAAGGTGCAGGTGAACGACGATTTGCTCCTCGCGGTGGACCGCCTCTTCGGGCAGAAGGTCGTGGAGTTCGGCTGACAGCGAAAGGAAGCGACTCCATGGCGGACAGCGTGTTCAAGGACGGGCTGCTCAAGGGCAAGACGGCGTTCGTCTCCGGCGGCAGCAGCGGCATCAACCTCGGCATCGCGACCGCGTTCGTGAAAGCGGGCGCGAAGGTGGCCATCAACGGCCGCAACGTGGAGAAGCTGGAGGGCGCGGTGAAGGGCCTCCAGGCCCACGGCACCGCGATGGGCGTGGCCGCCGACGTGCGCGACTACGCGTCCGTGGAGAAGGCCCTCCAGCAGGTGAAGGACGCGTACGGCGAGATCGACGTGCTGGTGTGCGGCGCCGCCGGCAACTTCCCCGCGCCCGCGCTGGGCATGTCCTCCAACGGCTTCAAGGCGGTGATGGACATTGACGTGCTGGGCACCTTCAACGTGTCCCGCGCCGCCTTCGAGCACCTGCGCAAGCCGGGCGCCTCCGTCATCAACATCTCCGCGCCCCAGGCCTACCTGCCCATGGCCATGCAGGCCCACGTGTGCGCCGCCAAGGCCGGCGTGGACATGCTCACCCGCGTGCTCGCCATCGAGTGGGGCGGCGCGGGCGTGCGCATCAACGCCATCACCCCGGGCCCGATTGAGGGCACGGAGGGCATGAGCCGCCTGGCCCCCTCGGAGGGCTCGCGCCAGAAGCTCGCGGAGGCCCTGCCGCTCCAGCGCTTCGGCACCCCGGACGACATCGCCCGGCTGGCGCTCTTCCTGTCGTCCGACGCCGCGTCCTTCATCACCGGCGCCATCATGGTCTGCGACGGCGGCCAGTCCCTCCTGGGCGGCGCCGCGCTGCTCCAGGCGATGAACGGCTGACTCGCGGGGGATGTGCGAGTTTCCGGCCCTGTTTCGTAGGGGCCGGAGGATGTCTGCTAGAAGGCACTGCAACCCCGCGTGTGGTGGACGCTGCCGCGCGGGGCTGCTCGCTGGACGGAGACATCCATGTCCCCACGGATCGCTGTGCTCGCCCGTTGTCTGGGGCTGAGCGTGCTGTGTCTGGGCCTGTCGCTGGGCTGCACTGAACCCGGAATCTCCCCGCAACCTCCGCCCGAGGTGGAAGGCGTGGTGGACGCGGCGGCCTCCACGGTGACGGTGGACCGGCCCACGGGGGTGCTCGCGAACGGCGACGACGTGGCGGTCGTCACCGTGACGGCGCTGCGCAAGGCGGACGGCTCGCGGCTGTCCGGGCGCGCGGTGTCCGTGACGGTGGAGGGGGAGGCCGCGTCCGTCCTGGAGTCCGCGGCCATCACCGACAGCAACGGCATGGCGCAGGCGCGGGTGGAGTCCACGGTGCCGGGCGTGAAGACGGTGAAGGCTTCGGTGATGGACGACACCGGCAAGAGGGTGCCGCTCACCCAGGCGGCCACGGTGGAGTTCGTGGACGTCCGCACGGTGAAGACGCTCGCGTTCCGCTCGGCGCTGCCGGATGGCGTGGCGGGCGTGCCGATTGAAGGCCTGGTGGTGGAGGTCCGGGATGGCAGCGGCGCGGTGGTGGCGGACAGCACGGCGGAGGTGACGCTGTCGCTGGGCTCCGGCGGCATCGTGTTCCCGGAGGGCCTGCTGACGGTGGCGGCCGTGAACGGCGTCGCGACCTTCCCGGACGTGGTGCTGGAGCGCGCGGGCGCCAACTACCACTTCATCGCGAACGCCCCGGGCTTCGAGCCGGCCGCGAGCACCTTCTTCAAGGTGCTGCCCGGTCCGGTGGCGGCGCTGGGAGTGGACCGCTTCCTGGATGACGCCACGGCGGGCGTGGCGCAGGACCAGGAGGTCACGCTCGCGGACCGGTACTCCAACACGGTGACGACCTACACGGGCACGGTGACGCTGACGTCCACGGACGCGGCCGCCACGCTGCCCTCCCACACGTTCACCGCCGCGGACGCGGGCAGGTTCACGTTCCAGGGCATCACCTTCCGCACGGCCGGGAGCCAGGTCCTGACCCTCAAGGACAGCGCGGGGGCCTTCTCGTTCGACTTCCCCGTGAACGTGGCCGCCGCGTTGCCCACGCACATGGTCTTCACGCAGCAGCCGGCTTCACCCGTGTCGACGCGCGCTTCCCTGGGGACCGTGAAGGTCGAGCTGAAGGACCCCTTCGGCAACACGTCGCGGGTGTCGGGCATCATGGTGCACGTATCGGTGCCGGCGGGTGCCTTCACGCTGTCGGGAGGACCTCAGCAGTGGGCTGACGACGGTATCGCGACGTTCCCGGACTTGAGCATCGCGGGGCATGGCACCACGCACCTGATTGCCTCCGTGGCTCCGCTCCAGCTGCAGGACGTGAACAGCGAGGACGTGGTCGTCTCCGACACGCAGGCGCCGGCCGCCGCGGCGGGCTTCAGCGCGACGGCGGTGTCCAGCGATGGCATCCGGCTGGACTGGCAGGCCCCGGGCGACGACGGTGTCCTGGGCACGGCCAAGCGCTATGAGCTGCGCCAAGCCACGTCCGCCATCACCGACGCCACCTTCGACTCGGCCACGCTCGTGACGGGCGTGGGCGCGCCGAAGACGGCGGGCACGGCGGAGTCCTTCACCGTCACCGAGCTGACGGCGAGCACGACGTACCACTTCGCCCTGAAGGCGTTCGACGGCGCGGGCAACGCCAGCGCGCTCGCCACCGCGAGCGCCCCCACTGCCAGCCTGTGCGACGGTCATGTGTGCACGCCGCCCGCGTCGCAGTGCGCGGAGGACGGCACGTCGCTGGAGGTGTACGCGTCGGTATGCGTCGTGCGGAACGGCGCGCCGACCTGCGAGGACGGCGAGACGACCCTCCAGGCCTGCCCCGGCGCGGACGCGGTCTGCTACGCGGGCGCGTGCACCACGGCGCCGCACCCGGGCGCGGGCGAGCTGGTCCTGTCGGAGGTGATGCACTCGCCGTCCGCGGGCACCACGGAGTACCTGGAGCTGACCAACACCACGTCGAAGCTGCTGGACGCCAACGGCCTGGTGGTGAACCTGGTGGACGGCGCGGGCACGGCATCGACCCTCACGGTGAACCACGGCCACGCGCTGCTGGTGCCGGCGGGAGGCCGCACGGTGCTCGCGCAGGACGCGAACTTCACGCGCAACGGTGGCGTGGCGGCGAACCACGCCTGGGGCACGGACCTCTCCCTGGACAACACCGGCTCCATCACCCTCAAGCAGGGCGCGGTGACGGTGGACAGCCTGACGTACACGAGCGCGTTCCCTCGGACGGAGGGCCGCGCGATGAGCCTCGCGTCCAGCATCGTGGGGACGAAGGGCAGCGCGCAGTCCTGGTACTGGTGTGACTCCACCGGCAGCCTGTCCGGCGGGGACCGGGGCACGCCGGGCCAGGCCAACGACGACTGCGGCCAGACCGTGGACAAGCCGCTCTTCTCCTGCATCGTCTACTACCCGAAGACGTTCCCGTCGCCTGACGGCGTCTACCCGGAGTTCATCTCCACCACCGACAGCTACGACATCCTCAGCCGGTTCGAGAGCCACGACGTCACGACGCGCAACGAGCAGGGCAACGACTTCTACCCCTTCATCGAGGCGCAGGTGGGCTACGGCACGGACACCACCAACCCCGCGGGCTGGACGTGGATACCGGCGGACTTCAACGCGCAGTACAGCATCTCCGGCTCCTGGAGCGACGAGATGAAGGCGCCGCTGCGGATCCCCACGCCCGGCACGTACAGCTACGGCTTCCGCTACCGGTTCACGGACCCAGGAGCGCCGTGGGAGTACTGTGACCGGGACGGCAAGACGGTGCCGCCCTTGGGCCGCTACGGCTCGGTGCTGGTGGCCAAGGAGCCGCTGACGAACCACGTGGTCATCAGCGAGTTCAGCGGGGGCAAGGGCTCGGGCCTGACGGACGAGTTCATCGAGCTCTACAACCCGACGAACAAGGACGTGGACCTGTCCGGCTGGCAGGTGAGCTACAAGCCCGCGACCGGGGCCTGGGACCCAGCGAGTGCGGTCACCATTCCGGAGGGATATGTCATCCCCGCCCACGGTTACTTCCTCCTGGGCGGAGCCAACTTCACCGGTGATGGCACGAGCCTGACCGACCTCTCGTACACCTTCGACGCAACAGCCTCCACGACCGGTGGCGGCCACATCCGCGTCCAGCGCCCCGTGACCGGGCCCGAGGGCACGACGTACGTGGACGTGGACACGCTGGGCTTCGGCGCCGGGGATTCTCCTGAAGGCACCGCGGCCCCTGCCCATCCCGAGGCGGGGGGAAGCCTGGAGCGCAAGGCCGTGGCCTCCTCTGACTCCACCACCATGGCCGCGGGGGGCACGGACGCCGCCCGGGGCAATGGGCAGGACACGGACAACAACGGCGTGGACTTCGTGCCCCGCGCCACCCGGCAGCCCCAGGGCACCACGAGCGCGCTCGAGTACCACTGACGCCCCCGCTTCACCCTGAGCCGCCCCAGGAAGGCCGCCTCCGGCACGCACGCCGGGGCGGCCTTCCGCCGTTGGGGCACCGCCCGCCCGTCCGCCGCCCGACGAACGGGGCAGGGGAGGGCGTCCACTGCCCGGCACCCGCGAGCGCCACGCCACACGGATGCTGCCAGGGAGGACGGAGCGCATTAGCTTTGAGCCCTTTCCTGACACCCACGGCTTGAGAGGAGCCCATCCCGTGTCCGAGCCCCTGGTCCCCGACGCCGCCCGCCATGTCACCTGCCCGCCGGAGGAGTTCCGCCGCGCGAGCGAGGAGGCCCTGGCCAAGGCCCGTGACGGCATCGCTCGCCTGAAGACGCTGCCCGCCTCCACGCCTCCCAAGGAGGTCCTGGAGCTGTTCGACGAGTCCTCCGCCGCGCTGGATGACGCCGCCGCGCGCGCCAGCGTCGTGCGCCACACGCACCCGGAGGCCGCCCTGCGCGAGGCCGCGGAGAACGCCGAGCAGGCCATCGAGAACCTGGCCAACGACATCCGCATGGACCGGGGCGTCTACGACGTCCTGGCGCGCGTGGACCTGTCCCAGCAGGACGCCGCCACGCGCAAGTGGATGGAGAAGGTGCTGCGCGACTTCCGCCGCGCCGGCGTGGACCGCGACGACGCCACCCGCGCGAAGGTGAAGGCGCTCCAGGAGGAGCTCGTCCGCATTGGCCAGGAGTTCAGCCGCAACATCAGCCAGGACACCCGCAAGGTGGCCCTACCCCCGTCCGCGCTGGACGGCCTGCCGGAGGACTACGTGCGCGCGCACGCCCCCGGCGAGGACGGCCAGGTGCGCATCTCCACGGACTACCCGGACCTGGTGCCCTTCCTCACCTACGCGCGCGACGGCAAGGCCCGCGAGGAGCTCTGGCGCGCCAACCGCCAGCGCGGCTACCCCGCCAACGTGAACGTGCTCCAGAACCTGGTGCAGAAGCGCCACGAGCTGGCCACGCTCCTGGGCTACCCGCACTGGGCCGCCTACGCCACCGAGGACAAGATGGTGCGCACCGCGGACGCCGCGGGCACCTTCATCCGGAAGATCGCCGACGCGTCCGAAGAGCGCATGAAGCGCGACTACGCGGTGCTCCTGGAGCGCAAGCGCAAGGACGACCCGAACGCCGACAAGGTGAACCCGTGGGACTCCGGCTACCTGGATGACCGCGTGAAGGCGGAGCAGTACGCCTTCGACTCGCAGACGGTGCGCCCCTACTTCGAGTACACGCGCGTGAAGCAGGGCGTCCTGGACCTCACCGCGCGCCTCTTCGGCGTCACCTACAAGCCGGTGAAGGACGTGCCGGTGTGGCACCCGGACGTGGAGGCCTACGACGTCTATGAGGGCGCCACGCTCAAGGGCCGCTTCTTCCTGGACATGCACCCGCGTGCGGACAAGTACAAGCACGCGGCCCAGTTCACGCTGACCAGCGGCAAGTCCGGGCGGCGGCTTCCGGAAGGCGCGCTCATCTGCAACTTCCCCAAGCCGGGCACAGAGCCCGCGCTCATGCAGCACGGCGACGTGGAGACCTTCTTCCACGAGTTCGGGCACCTGCTGCACCACATCTTCGGCGGCCACACGCAGTGGGCGGGCCTGTCCGGCGTGCGCACGGAGTGGGACTTCGTGGAGGCCCCGTCGCAGATGCTGGAGGAGTGGGCGCGCGACGTGACGTGCCTGCAGACCTTCGCCAGGCACTACCAGACGGGCGAAGCGCTGCCCGCGGAGCTGGTGGAGCGCATGCTCGCCGCGGACGAGTTCGGCAAGGGGCTCTTCGTGCGCCAGCAGATGTTCTACGCGGCGCTCAGCCTGGAGCTGTACCGGCGCGACCCGAAGAACCTGGACGCCACCGCGCTCGTGCGCGAGCTGCAGGGCCAGTACATCCCCTTCCCGTACCTGGAGGGCACGTACTTCCACCTCACCTTCGGGCACCTGGACGGGTACTCGTCCAACTACTACACGTACATGTGGTCGTTGGTCATCGCGAAGGACCTCTTCACCGTGTTCCAGACGAAGGGGCTGCTCAACCCGGAGCCCGCGCAGGCCTACCGCCGCGCCGTGCTGGAGCCGGGCGGCTCCGACGACGCCGCCCGCCTGGTGCACCAGTTCCTGGGCCGCGACTACGACTTCCGCGCCTACGAGGCCTGGCTCAACAAGGCCGCGTAGGACGCTGACGGCACGGCAGCCCCAGGAGGCTGGGGCTGCCGGTGCTCACCGGTGCGTCACTCCACGGTCGTCTGCTGCACCTTCCAAATCTCCTCCGCGTACTGCTTGATGGTGCGGTCGGAGGAGAAGATGCCCGCGCGGGCCACGTTGATGATGCACTTCTTCGTCCAGGACTCGGGGTCCCTGTAGGCGCGCGCCACGTCCTCCTGCTTCGCCGCGTAGGACGCGAAGTCCGCCAGCACGAGGTAGCGGTCCTCGTTGAGCAGGCTGTCCACCAGCGGCTGGAAGAGGTTGCGGTCCTCCGGGGAGAAGAAGCCGGAGCGGATGAGGTCCAACGCCTCGCGCAGCTCCGTGTTGGCCTCGTACACCTCGCGCGGCCGGTAGCCGGCCTTCTTGCGCGCGATGACCTCATCCGCCGTGAGGCCGAAGAGGAAGAAGTTCTCGTCGCCCACCGCGTCGCGGATCTCGACGTTGGCGCCGTCCAGCGTGCCCAGCGTCAGCGCGCCGTTGAGCATCAGCTTCATGTTGCCCGTGCCGGAGGCCTCCCAGCCCGCCGTCGAGATCTGCTCGGACACGTCCGCCGCGGGGATGATGCGCTCCGCCAGGCTCACCCGGTAGTTGGGCAGGAACACCACCTGCAACCCCGTGGCGCCCGCGTCGCTGTTGACCACCTCCGCGATGCCGTTGATGAGCCGGATGGTCAGCTTCGCCAGGTGGTAGCCCGGCGCCGCCTTCGCGCCGAAGAGGAACGCGCGCGGCGTGATGACGCTCGCCGGGTCGCGCCGCGCCTTCATCCACAGCGCCACGATGTGGACGGCGTCCAGGAGCTGCCGCTTGTACTCGTGCAGGCGCTTGATCTGCACGTCGAAGATGGCGTCCGGGTTGAGCTGCACCCAGCGCAGGTCCCTCACGTGCTGGGCCAGCTCCTCCTTGTTGGCGCGCTTCACCTCGCGGAAGGCCTTGCGGAACTCCGGGTCCTCCGCGTGCGGCTCCAGCTTCTGGAGCTGGTCCAGGTCCGTGGCCCAGCCCTCGCCAATGCGGCTGGTGATGAGCTTGGACAGGCGCGGGTTGCACCACGCCAGCCACCGGCGCGGCGTCACGCCGTTGGTCTTGTTGTTGAAGCGCTCCGGGTACATCTGCGCGAAGTCCGGCAGCACGTCGCGGCGCAGGAGGTCCGTGTGCAGCGCGGCCACGCCGTTGATGCTGTGGCTGCCCACGACGGCCAGGTGGGCCATGCGGATCTTCTTCTCCGGGCCCTCCTCCACCAGGCTCATCCGCTGCTGCTTCTCCACGTCGAACGGGTAGCGGATCTGCACCTGGCGCATGAAGCGCTGGTTGATCTCGAAGATGATTTCCAGGTGACGGGGCAGGAGGCGCTCGAACAGCGACACCGGCCAGCGCTCCATGGCCTCCGCCAGGAGCGTGTGGTTGGTGTAGCCGAACGTCTCCTGGGTGATGGACCAGGCCTCGTCCCAGAGCAGGCGCTTCTCGTCCACCAGCACGCGCATCAGCTCCGCCACGCCAATGGCCGGGTGCGTGTCATTGAGCTGGATGGCGCACTTGCGGCTGAAGTCACGGAAGTCGCTGTGGTTCTTCAGGTAGCGCCGGACGATGTCCGCGATGGAGCACGCCACGAAGAAGTACTGCTGCTTCAGGCGCAGCTCCTTGCCCGCCTGGAACGCGTCGTTGGGGTAGAGGACCTTGGAGATGACCTCCGAGTCGTTCTTCTCCACCACCGACCGCTCGTAGTCACCGGCGTTGAACAGCAGCAGGTCGAACTCGGCGCTCGCGCGCGCCTGCCACAGCCGCAGCGTGTTGACGGTGTTGTTGCCGTAGCCCGCGATGGGCGTGTCGTACGGCACGCCGATGACGGTCTTGCCGCCCACCCAGCGCGCCACCGGCCGGCCATCCGGACCCTGGTGGTGCTCCACGCGCCCGAAGAAGCGCACCGGCACCGCCTTCTCCGGCCGGACGATCTCCCACGGGTTGCCGAACTTCAGCCACTCGTCCGCGCGCTCCACCTGGTGTCCCTCCACCAGGTCCTGGGAGAAGATGCCGAACTCGTAGCGGATGCCGTAGCCCATGCCCGGGTAGCCCAGGGTGGCCAGCGAGTCCAGGAAGCACGCCGCCAGCCGGCCCAGGCCGCCGTTGCCCAGGCCCGCGTCCGGCTCCATCTCCAGGAGCTGCGACAGGTCCACGCCGACTTCCTGCATGGCGGCGGCCGCGGCCTCGTACATGTTGAGGTTGAGCAGGTTGTTGCCCAGCGCCCGACCCAGCAGGTACTCCGCGGAGAGGTAATAGGCGCGCTTGACGTCCTGCTCGTAGTAGGTGCGCGCCGTCTTCACCCAGCGGTCCGTGAGGCGGTCGCGGACGGCCAGGGACAGGGCCATGAAGCGGTCATGCGGAGTGGCCGTCTCCGGGTTCTTGCCGCGCGAATACCGCACGTGTTCGAAGAAGCCGCGACGGACGCTGGCCGCGTCGAGCCCGGTGCGTCCGCTGTCTTCGGGAGCTCCCGAGGCGGAGGGCGGGGGCGGGGCGGGGCGCGCGGAGGCGGGAGGAGCCATAAGTCGGTCGTCTCGGAGGGTCGCGAAGGGGTTGAAGTACAGCCGGGAGTGCCCGCGCTTTGACGCGGGACGCCCATGGCGGAAGGCTACCGTGTCGCGCCAGCCCAGGGCAGGGGAAACCCACGCCGCTCCACAGGGTCGGCCGCTTCCTCCGCCAGGGAGGGAAGGTGCCCCGGGACCCGCCGTGACGCGGCGCGGCCCCAGGGAATGACAGGACAGACGTGCGCGGGAGCCGTCGTGAGAAGAACCGGAAGCACGCGGAATTGGGGTAAAACGCTCTTGAATGTCCCTCCCCCTGGATGACCTGGAGCAGCGCATCGCCCTCACCCGGCCGGGGGACACCGTGCGGGGGCTGAGCTTCGCGGCGGTGCTGCGGCTGACGCACCAGCGGCTGGGGCGCGACGCCGCGGAGCGCCTGCGCGCGCCGCTCATGCAGCGCAGCCCCGTGGACTTCTTCTCCTACCCGGCGGTGGACTTCCTGCGCCTGATGGCCTTCGCGTCGGAAGCGCTCCAGCCCGAGTACGGCACGCGCGAAGCCGCCCTGCGGGCGTGCGGGGAGGCCATCGTCGGGACCTTCTTCGAGTCCACGGTGGGGCAGACGCTGCTGCGCCTCACCGCCGGCGCGGGCGACCCCAAGCGCATGTACAGCAACGCGCCCACGTCCTACGCCACCGCGGTGAGCTACGGGCAGCGCGAGTACCAGGCCCTGGCTGACAAGCGCGTGCGGCTGACCTTCAAGGGCGACCTGCTGCCCGTGGAGGTCCACGAGGGCATCCTCGGCGGCGTCCTCACCGCGCTCCACCGCGACGGCAGCGTGCGGGGCACCGAGCGGTGCCTGGGCGACTCCGAGTTCCTCATCGAGTGGGCCTGACGGCCCTGGCGAAAAGCGACGGGCCCCGCTCCGCCGTGAAGGGGAGGGGGCCCGTGGGCTTTGAAGCGCGGGAGGGAGGCCGGCTACTTCGTGGCGGTGGGCGGCGGGCCCGCCTGGCCGGCGACGGCGGCCACGGACACGGCGTCCAGCTGCTGGGCCATGTCATGCGCCTTGGCGAGGAAGTCCGCCGTCAGCTCCTTGGGCAGCGGATCCGCGCGGGGGAACTTCTGGGTGAGCGGGTTGGCGTAGGTGCCGTTGCGCTTCAGGCCGAAGTGCAGGTGCGGGCCCGTGGAGCGGCCGGTGTTGCCGGAGTAGGCAATCACCTGCTTCTGCCGCACGCGCTGGCCGGTGCGCACGCCGTCGCCGAAGCGCGACAGGTGCATGTACTGCGTCTCCATGCCGTTGGCGTGGCGCAGGACGACCATGTTGCCCGCGGCGCCCGCATAGCTCGCGGACACGACGGTGCCGTCCGCCACGGCCCACACCGGGGTGCCAATGGGCGTGCCGTAGTCCACGCCGTTGTGGTTCTTCACGTACTGGAGCACCGGGTGGTAGCGCGACCCGAAGCTGCTGGTGACGTGCGCGTACTTCAGCGGGCTCTTGAGGAAGGTCTTCTTCGCGCTCGCGCCGTCCTCCTGGAAGAAGTTGGCCTCGCCGTTGGGCAGCACGTAGCGGAACACGCGCTTGTTGCCCACCAGGCCGCCCTCGTACGTGGCCGCCAGCACCTCGCCGTAGCGCAGCACGCGGCCCTTGGAGACGAACTTCTCCACCAGCGCCTTGGCCTTATCGCCCTTGCGCACGTCGCGGTAGAAGTCGATGTCCCACGCGAACACGTCCGACAGCACCAGGCCGATGGACGGGTCCTCGCCGGCCGCCAGCGTCGCCTCGTACAGGGACGAGCTGATCTCCAGCGACACCAGCGACACCTGCTTCTCCACCTCGATGGAGCGCTTGCTGCCGACGTACTTCTCCCCGTCGCGGCGCACCTGCCACTCGTCCACGGTGCTCTGGCGGTAGTCGAAGAAGTCCAGCTCGCCGTTCTTCATCACCAGCCGGAACTGGTCCCCCACGCGCGACTTGCGGAAGTCGAACACGCCTTCCAGCGCGGAGATGACCGCCGTCACCTGCTCGTCGGGCAGCTGCGCGTCATGCAGCGCGCCCGCCAGCGTCTGGCGCGGCTCGATGCGGCGGTTCTTGATTTCGAACTGGGTGGCGGCTTCGGACGTCGAAGCCACCCCGAGGGCGGCAAGGCAGAGCAGGGAAGCGGTCTTCATGGGGGGCGATACAGGAGTGTAGAGGACTGTTGGTCCTCCGCCCAAATCCTGGCCGCACTTCCCAAGCCCGCCTGCCTGCTTGGGCCGGAGCCCCTTACAGCTCCACTTTCTTTTCCGAGTGGTGCTGCCCGTCGTAGCGCAGGAGGGTCCCCTTGCCGTCGTAGCGGGTGACGATGTTCACCGGCCGCCGCCAGAGGCTCTGGAGGTTGCGCAGCGTCTCCCGCGCGTAGTCGCCCTTCAGGTCCTGCCCGTCGTGCTTGTGCGCGAGCAGGAGCTCCGAGCGGTTCTCGTAGTTGCCGTCCACCACCTCGATGATGGGCTGGCCGAAGTTGGTGAGCGACGTGAGCAGCTTGTTCTTCACCTTGCGGAACTCGCGGTCCAGAATCTCCCACGAGTTGCGCTTGTCGTTGAAGCCGTAGACGAAGAGCTTCTGCTGCTGGGCGAACTCGGCGGTGAGGAACGTGTCGATGAAGGTGATGTCGTTGTAGTGCTTGCGCACCTCGAAGATCTTCTCCCGCCCCGCGCCCAGCTTCTTGTCCCAGGCCTGGCGCGCGCGAAGGTCATCGCACTCGTCCCACTCCTTGCCGAACTTGCCCTTGTTCCACCGGTCCTCAATGTCCCGCCACAGCTCGATGCCCAGCTTGTACGGGTTGATGGCGCCGGGGCGCACGCCCATGGTGCCGGAGTGGTGGTCCGCGTAGTCGATGATCTCATCATCGCGCAGCGCCCTGCGGGTCATGATGGTGGAGTGCCAGTAGCTGGCCCACCCCTCGTTCATGATCTTCGTCTGGCCCTGCGGCGCGAAGTAGTACGCCTCGTCGCGCAGGATGGAGAGGATGTCCACCTCCCACGGCTCCAGGGGCGCGTGCTCCAGCAGGAAGTAGAGCACGTCGCGCTGAGGGCGCTCCGGGAAGCGCTTGCGCTGCTGCTTCTCGTCCTCCGCGCGCTTGCGCTGGGAGTCCATGAACTCCGAAGGGTTGATGAAGCCGCGCATGTACTCGCGGTCCACCTTGAAGCCCTCCACGCGCTCGTTGGACTTGGCCTCTTCCTCCGCGCGCTGCGGGTCCGGGTTGCGGCGGATGTGGGGCGCGTGCTGGTCGATGAGGTTCTCCAGCGACAGCGTCCGGTCGATGAAGTCCTCCACCTTCTCCACGCCAATCTTGTCCACCCACCGCCGGACGCGGGTGGCGTGGTTGGCCATGTCGTCAATCATCCGGCGGTTGGTGTGCCGGAAGGAGAAGTTGTTCTTGAAGAAGTCGCAGTGACCGTAGACGTGGGCCATCACCAGCTTCTGGTCCACCTCCGGGTTGCTCTCCATCAAGTACGCGTAGCAGGGGTCGTTGTTGATGACGAGCTCGTAGATCTTGGAGAGCCCGTACTCGTACCCCTTCGCCAGCTGCTCGTACTCCATGCCCCAGCGCCAGTGGGGATAGCGGGTGGGGAAGCCGCCGTAGGCGGCCACCATGTTCATCTCGTCGTAGGACACCATCTCGAAGACGGTGTCGAAGAAATCCAGGCCGAACTCCTTGGCGTAGCCGTGGATTTCATCCCGAAGCGCGGCGAGTCGCGGTGTGAGGCTCTTGGGCATGGGGCGGTGGCTCCGGAAGCGGGATGACAGAAGCGCTCTCTTCAGCGCCCCTTGCCGAGGAAGTCCTTGATGGAGGCGTAGATGGCGTCCTTGTCCGCGATCTCGCTCAGCGCGACGTTGGTCGAGTCACCCACCGCCTCGCGCAGGTCCTTGATGAACTGCCCGCTGCCGTAGGGGGACTCCACCTGCCCGTAGGCGAACTGGTTCACCTGCGGGAGGATGTCGTTGCGGAGCATTTCAATGCACTGGCGCGTGTCATCCGCGCTCCAGTTGTCCCCGTCGCTGAAGTGGAACGGGTAGATGTTCCACGCGCTCTTCGGGTAGTCCGCCTGGATGATGTCCCGGCACAGCTTGTACGCGCTGGAGATCATCGTCCCGCCGGACTCGCGGGTGTGGAAGAACGTGTCGCGGTCCACTTCGCGCGCCACCGCGTCGTGGATGATGTAGCGCGACTCCAGCCCCTTGTACTGGTGCTTGAGCCACGTATCGAGCCAGAAGCTCTCGATGCGGACGATCTCCTTCTGCTCGTCCCCCATCGAACCCGACACGTCCATCATGTAGATGATGACCGCGTTGGTCTCCGGCAGCTCCTGCAGCTTGTAGCTGCGGTACCTGCGGTCCTCGCGCGTGGGGATGATGACCGGCATCTTCGGGTCGTAGGTGCCGGTGGCGATCTGCCGCTTCAGGGCCTGCTTGAAGGTGCGCTTGAAGTGGCGCAGGGACTCCGGGCCCGTGGTGTTGACGCCGGTGTACTTCACCTTCTGCGTGACGATGCGCTCGTTCTGCCGCCGCTCGATGCGCGGCAGCTGGAGCTCTTCTCCCAGAATCTGCGCCAGCTCCTCCAGCGTGACGTCCACCTCCAGGGCGTGGTCTCCCTCGCCCTGGCCGGCCTGGTGCCCGTCCCCGGGCTCTACCGCCCCGGGGCCGAGCTGCTGACCTACGTCACCGTCACCCTGTCCGACGCCGCCCTGCTCCTTGTGGCCGTACTTGAAGCGCGGGATGTCGATGAAGGGGATGGGGATGCTGATGGCATCCTTGCCCTTCTTTCCCAGCATCTCGCCCTTCTGCACGTACTTGCGCAGGTTGGCTTTGATCTTCCCGCGGACGATCTGTTTGAAGCGGGAGTGGTCCTGGTGGATCTTCAAGGTCACGGTGTCACGTCCCTCTTGGGCAAGTCGCTAGGCGTTACTCCTTGGCGTCACCGCGGGCGAAGATACTGGCCACGAAGTTCAGCACGTCCGTGGAGCAGATCTCGCAGTACCCGTAGTTCTTCATCATCCGGTCCTTCACCAGGTCGATCTTCTCCTGGGTCTCCTTGTCCACGACGGAGGACACGAGGTTCTTGAGCTTGATGCTGTCCTTCTGGTCCTCGAACAGCTTCAGCTCCAGCGCCTTGTGCAGCCGCTCGTTGGTCCGGTAGTTGAAGGTCTTGCCCTCCACGGCGAGCGCGCCGATGTAGTTCATGATCTCGCCGCGGAAGTCGTCCTTGCGGCTCTCCGGGATGTCGATCTTCTCTTCAATCGACCGCATCAAGCGCTCGTCCGGGACCTCGTAGATGCCGGTGTACTTGTTGCGGACCTTCTCCTTCTGGGTGAAGGCCTTGATGTTGTCGATGTAGTTGCCGCACAGCTTGCCGATGGCGTCCTCGTCGGCGCTGATGGCGCGCTGGACCTCGTTCTTGACGATGTCCTCGTACTCCTGCTTCACCGTGGTGAGCAGCTCCTTCATGCGCTTGCGCGCGTCCTCGGTGTTGATGAGGGAGTGCGTCTTCAAGCCGGCTTCCAGCTCGTTGAGCACCATGAAGGGGTTGATGCAGCCCTCGCCCTTGTCGCTCACCAGGGCGTTGGAGATCTTGTCCTGGATGTAGCGGGCGCTGATGCCCTCCAGGCCCTCGCGCACGGACTCCTTGCGCAGCTCCTTGATGTTGTCCTCGGTGAAGTTGGGCAGCGTCTTGCCGTTGTAGAGCTTGAGCTTCTGCAGGAGCGACAGGTTGTGCTTCTTGGGCTCCTCCAGGCGCGTGAGGACGGCCCACATGGCGGCCATCTCCAGCGTGTGCGGCGCGATGTGCTTGCCCTTGATGGCGCGGGAGTTGAAGTCCTTCTCGTAGATCTTCACCTCCTCGGCCAGCTTGGTGATGTACGGGATGTCAATCTTCACCGTACGGTCGCGCAAGGCCTCCATGAACTCGTTGTTCTCGAGCTTCTTGTACTCGGGCTCGTTGGTGTGCCCGATGATGACCTCGTCGATGTCCGTCTGAGGGAACTTCTTCGGCTTGATCTTGTGCTCCTGCGACGCGCCGAGCAGGTCGTAGAGGAACGCGACGTCCAGCTTGAGCACTTCCACGAACTCGATGACGCCGCGGTTGGCGATGTTGAACTCGCCGTCGAAGTTGAAGGCGCGCGGGTCGGAGTCCGAGCCGTACTCGGCGATCTTCCGGTAGTTGATGTCGCCGGTGAGCTCGGTGGAGTCCTGGTTCTTCTCATCCTTGGGCTGGAACGTGCCGATGCCCACGCGGTCCTTCTCGCTGAAGATGAGCCGGTTGACGTGCACGTGGCCCATGACCTTGGCGAAGTCACCGCCGTACTGGGTCATCAGCTCCTTGAAGACGAAGCGGCACGCGGGGCACAGCTCGCAGCCGCCGGGAATCGTGTAGCCGGACTCCGGCGGGGACAGCTCGGAGAAGACCTTGTCGCGCCACTCCCGCGGGATGAGGTTGAGGGGCTCCTCGTTCATCGGGCACTTCATCTTCTCCTTGGTCACCGTGCCGTCCGGCTGCTTCTTGTCGGTGAGCCAGGAGAAGGTGTACGCGGCGCCCTCCGGCGTCTTCGAGTACTCCTCCATGCCCTTCTTGAGCAGGCGGGCAATGGTGGACTTGGACGAGCCCACGGGGCCGTGCAGGAGGATGACGCGCTTCTCCGTGCCGTAGCCCTGCGCGGCGGACTTGAAGACGTTGACCAGCTTCATCAGCGGCACGTCCAGGCCGAAGATGGCGTCCCGGCCGCCGAAGCGCTCGTCACTGAAGAAGTGGTAGCGGGTGAGCTTCTTCTTGTTGTCGATGTACTCCGACTTCCCGTGGCTGAGGATCATGTCGTAGATCCTCTGGAAGGCGGTGCGGGTGACCTTCGGGTTCTTCCGGACGATTTCGAGGTAGTCCTCGAAAGAGCCCTCCCAGTTGAGTTCCGCGTAGGTCTTCACGTCCTGGAACGCGGCGATTCTGGAGACCCACGAGCCCTTCTCAGCGTCCTTCATGTCTCTCCCTCGTAGCCTCACAGGAGGACGCGAGAACTCGCGTGCTTCCGGGGGGCCAACATGGTGAACCTGGAGGGCTGGAAGGCCATTCCACACCCACTCCGAAGAGGTCCCAGGCGACGACAATCGCGATGCTTCAGCCCCTTCGGGACCCCGCCGCGGAGTGGGACCGCGCGTTCGGCTCGTGTCGGAGGGGAGCCGCCCTCCTCCACGGGGTGAAAAGGCACTTCGATTATAAGGACCCTGACGCGCGCTGGGAGGAGCCCCCCTGGTGCGATGTGTCGGGTCCCACCTCTCCCAAGCGCGCACTTCCCGACGCTTGGGCCTCCGCTGGAGGACACCCCGTCCAGGCAGGCCCTCACTGTGGGGCGGCGTCCGTGTCCGCTCCACATGTCGGCGTGATGGCCGGCGCACCGGTTCCGTCCCGCCCGGAAGGGTGCGTAACGGCGTGAATCCGCCGCTGCCCGGGGATTTGGCGCGTGGGACAGGGCAGGCGGGCGGGCATCAGGCAGGTGGAAGGGTCGCTGGCTTGGCTTTGAGCCCTGCCTGCGTATCCTCGCGCGCGCCATGGTTCCCGCATCGAGTCCCGCCGCCCTTGCTTCCCCCTCCGCCGCCGTGCCCGGCCTGTCCGCGGTGCCCGCACCCCAGCCCGAGCCGTCCACCCGGTGGTTGGTGGGCCTGCTGCTGGTGGCGGCGCTGCTCCCCCGGCTGGGGGTGTTCTTCATCAACGAGAACCTCTTCGGGGACGCGGTGGTGCGCACGGAACTGGCGGAGCGGTGGCTGGCCGCGCCGCACGTCATCACCTCGTACAAGGACGGCACGTACCAGTTCGGCCCGCTGCACCTGTACCTGGTGGGCGCGGTGCTGTCGGTGTTCGAGCGCGACGTGGCGGGCCGGCTGGTGAGCCTGGTGTTCGGCGTGCTGTCGGTGGTGCCGCTGTTCGCGCTGACGCGGCGGCTGTTCGGCTGGCGCGCGGGCGTGGCCGCGGGGCTGGCCTTCAGCGCGTGGGGCATGCACCTGCAGTTCTCCACCACCGCGGGCAGCGAGGCGGTGTCGCTGTTCTTCATGCTGGCCGTGTTCGCGCTGGTGGCCGAAGGGGTGGAGGAGAACCGCTTCCAGCCGCTGTTCTGGGGCGCGGTGCTGCTCAACTTCGCGTGCGCGCTGCGCTACGACGCGTGGCTGTACATCCCGCTCATCTCCGTGGCGCTGGTGTTCAGCAGCGAGGACCGGGTGGCGTCGCTCACGCGCGCGGTGGGCTTTGGCCTGGTGTGCCTGCCGTTCCCCCTGTTGTGGATGCAGGGCAACGAGCTGGCGCACGGCGACCCGTTCTTCCCCATCAAGGCGGTGGAGGACTTCCACAAGCAGTGGGTGTCCGACTCCGGCGGGGCGGGGGGCGCGCTGGGCTGGCGGCTGCAGCAGCTGGGGTTCTGGCCCGCGGTGGCGCTCTTCACGCTGACGCCCGGCGTGGCGCTCTTGGGCGGCGTGGGCATGGTGCGCGCGTGGAAGAAGCACCCGGAGACGCGCTGGCTGGTGGTGATGGCGGTGCTGCCCGCGCTGTACTTCACCTTCCGCGCGGCGGTGCTCCTGAGCTTCGTGCCCCTGGCGCGCTTCACGGTGACGCAGCTGGTGCTCTTGCCCGTGTTCCTGGCGCCGGGCCTGGCGGCGGTGGTGGGCAACCGGGGAGACTTCGCGCGCCGCGCGGTGGTGGGCGTGAGCGCGGTGCTGGCGGTGGTGATGCCGGTGGCGCTGGGCATCTACACGTTCCGCACCGAGGGCGGGCTGCACGACTCGCTGCGCCCGGTGAGCCCCACGTCCACGAACCCCGTGGCGGTGATGCAGGTGGCGCGCTACCTCAAGGAGGAGGTGGCGGCGAAGGGCGGCGCGGCGGCCATCGACGACGACCCGCGCTACATGGACCTGCAGGTGGCCTTCTTCTCCACGCTGCCGGAGATGCGCATGGCGCGCGTGCGCTGGGACACCTTCCGCCAGCGCCTGGGTGACGCGCGGCCGGACGTGCTGGTGCGCTTCGACGAGGGCAACCTGGTGAAGGACCCGGGCGTGAAGCTGGACGGGCGCACGCTGACCCTGGACGGCGTGGCGTACCAGGAGCAGGACGGCTTCTCCGCGCCGCTGCACGTGTACCGGCGCCAGCCGTAGTGTCTGGCTGACCGTTCCCGGAGGCGGTGCTCAGGCCTCCGGGTCGTAGTCGTCGTCGTAGCCTGTGTCGTAGCCGTCGGTCTTGGGGCGGTGCGCGTCCAGCCAGCCCTGCAGGATGAACTGCGCGGCGAGCTGGTCGATGACCTCCCGCCGCTTCTCCCGGCGCACGTCCGCCTCCAGCAGGGTGCGCTGGGCGGCCACGGTGGACAGCCGCTCGTCCCACAGCTCCACGGGCAGCCCGAGCGCGCTCTCCAGCACCTCCGCGAACTTGCGCGTGGCCTCCGCGCGGGGCCCCTCCGAGCCGTTCATGTTGAGGGGCAGCCCCAGCACGAAGCGCGTCACCTCGTGCTCCTTCACGAGCCGGGAGAGCTCCGCGAGGTCCCCCTTGAGCGACGTGCGCCGCACGGTGGTGACCGCCTGGGCGGTGAGCCCCAGTCCATCCGAGACGGCCACCCCGATGGTCTTGGTGCCGTAGTCGAGCCCGAAGGTGCGCATGGGCGCGGGACTCTAGCCGCAATCCTCCGTGACGGACCGGACCGTCCGCGGGCGGGGACGCGGACCGTGGGCCCTTCCACACAACCCCTCGAATCGACTCGCCCCGCGCGCTGTCGCGCCCGGCACCGCCGCTGCAATGCCTGCCCGCGTCCGAAGAGACGGCGCGCGGCACCCTGGCAGCACCCACTTCAACCCGTCGCGCGGGAGTATCGATGCTCGACATCCTCAAAGGCGTGGCGAACCTGCTGGGCGGCCCCATGGCGGCCGTGACCGACCTGGCGGGGGACGCCCTGGGTCTTCCCCCTGTCCTCACGAACTCCATCAAGACGGCCGCGGGGGTGATGACCGGCAACGTGATGATGGCGGCCAGTGGCGCGCTGGGCGTGGCGGATGAGCTGAAGAAGAACCCCTCCGCGAAGACGGAGTACTGCGCGCCGCAGGACGCGGCGAAGGCGGGCGCGGGCTACGCGGGCGCCTCGTCGGCGGGGGCTTCGCAGGCGGGAGGCACGTCCGGGAGCCGCAGCCCGCTGGACCCCAAGCTGCTGGACTACGCGGACTCGCTGCGCACGCTGGAGGCGAACTTCGGCTACCTGGACCTGCTGGACGGCAAGAAGGACGGCTCGCTGTCGCACGCGGACCTCCAGCGCATCTCGCAGGACCGGAACGTGTCGCCGTCGCTCCGGGACGCGGCGAGGTTCCTCGTCGACAACCGCACCTTCTTCGAACAGGTGGACACGGCGAAGAAGAAGGTGCTCGGCCTGCCGATGCCGACCTTCAACGACGATCGCATCGACCTGATGGGGCTCCAGCAGGAGTCCAGGCGGCTGGCCGCGGACTTCGCGAAGTACGGACGTCCGGACCGGCCGGGGCGTCCGGCCCCCTCCACGACGGACTGCGAACCGGCGCCGTCGGACTGCGCGCCGCCGGCCAGGGGCGGTGGCTCCGGCCCAAGGCCGGGAAGCGGCACGGGGCGGCCGGGCAGCGGGGGCACCGGGAAGCCGGGCAGCGGCACGGGGAGCACGGACGGCGTGACGGGCCGGCCGGGGCAGGGCACGCCGGGCACGGGCTGGCCGGGCCACGGCGGCGGAAGCACCGGGGGGACGGGGCGGCCGGGAAGCAGCGGGGGCTCGGGGGCGGTGGACCCGGACCTCGCGGAGTACGCCGACGCGCTCCAGGTGCTGGACGACAACTGGGACACCTTCGACACGGCGAAGGGGACGAAGGACGGCAAGGTGACGCTGGCGGACCTGGAGGCGGTGCTGGACAGCCCGGCGGCGTCCGCCACGCTCAAGCGCGCCGCGCAGTTCTTCACGGACCACCCGGAGTACTGGCACCGCCTGGAGATGGCGGCCAGCGGCGGGAGGGACGGCATCGCCAGCTGGCAGGACCTGGACGCGGCGCTCGACGCGGTGCCGAAGCCGTCTGGCGGCGGCCGGAGCACGGGCGGCACGCGGGCGCGCGACATCGTGGACAACCCGAACATGAGCATCGAGCAGAAGGTGCAGGCCCTGCTCATGGGCATCACCGAGGACACGGACTCGGAACTGCTGGACGTGATGAACGAGATGGCCAGCGCCCGCGAGGAGCGCGCCACGCTGGGCAGCAGCGACTCCGACAAGGCGCGCGGCGCGAAGCTGGACACGAGCATGCAGGAGCTGGAGCTGCGGCTCCAGACGCTGATGGAGAAGCGCAAGGCGATGTTCGACCTGATGAGCAACATGTCGTCGAAGTTCAACGAGATGGCGAAGACGGCCATCTCCAACCTGCGCAGCGCGTGAGGGCCGCCATGGGACGCATCATCAAGCACGAAGGCGGCGAGGAGCAGCGGATGGAGACCGGAACGGCGCGCAGGCTGAAGGCGTTCGCGCGGGGGGAGACGACCTGGGCGGAGGTGGAGGGGATGACCTTCGAGGAGGCGAAGGCCATCGCGCAGGTGGGCTGCGACCTGGCGGCGGCGGGCCGGCTGGAGGAGGCGCGCATCCTCTTCGAGGGGCTCGTGGAGGGGAACCCGAAGGACTCCGCGGCGCACGCGGCGCTGGGCACCGTGTACCAGAAGCTCGGGCGGGTGGAGGACGCGCTCACCGAGTACACGCACGCGCTGTCGGGAGACCCGCGCAACCCCGTGGCGCTCACGGGCCGGGGCGAGCTGCACCTGCGCCGGGGCGAGCGGCAGGGCTTCACGGACATCGCCAACGCGGTGGAGGTGGATCCGCACGGGGAGACGTCCGCGGGGCGCCGCGCGAAGGCCCTGGTGAAGGCCATCACCCTGGTGGCGGTGGAGAAGCTGAGGGAGGGCGCTCCGCCGACGTGAGGCGTTGAACGCAGAGACATTTCAAGACGGATGTGCCACCGGACAGTTGGGGAGCGGTCCGGGGGCGGCCGGCCGGAGGGTGGGCCTGGATGGCGAGGGGGAGTGGAGTGGAGGCCCATCCACCGGCGGCTTCTTGAAAGGCGTTCAGGGCGCGTCGAGCGCGGCGAGCCGCTCCCCGATGGGCGGATGGCTCATGCCCTTGAGGACGACCCAGCGGGGAGGCTCCGGGTCCATCTTGTTCACCCGGGCGGCCTTCACCAGCATGCGGCGGAAGGCGCCCGGGTCGCCGGTGAGGTTCAGGCCGTAGCGGTCCGCCTCGCGCTCGCGTTCACGGGAGAGGGCCCCCGACACGGGGGCCGCGAGCGTGATGAGGAGGAACACCACCAGCGACACCAGCGGCAGGGTGCGGATGTCGCCCGCGCGCTGGACGCCCCACCAGCCCCGGCGGGCGGAGAGGCGCAACAGCTGGTCGATGAGGAAGAGCAGCGCCAGCACCGCGAGCGAGGAGGCGATGCGGCCGGGCCAGCGGGGCTCGTGCACGTGGCCCGCCTCGTGCGCCACCGCGGCCAGGATTTCGTCCTCGGCCAGCTCCTTCAGGATGACGTCGTTGAGGACGATGGTGCGCGTGGGGCCCTGGCCGGCGAAGTACGCCTGGATGCGCTTGGACATCACGGACGTCTTCTCCACCAGCACGTCGGAGAAGGTGATGTCCGCCTTCCGCATCAGCGCGGTGATGCGCGAGCGCAGCGGCCCTTCCTGCAGGGGGCTCTGGTCGAAGTAGAGGCGGGCGCGGTAGGGGTCCAGGGCGGAGGCCACCAGCATCAGCAGGGCCACGGGCACGCCCAGCACCAGCCACCAGCGGCGCACGCGGCGGGCCAGGCCGTACAGGCCGACCACGAGCGCGGTCAGGGCGATGGCGCCCACGAGGCTGCCCTTGAACCACGTCCACGCGAACGTGGCGGGCGTGTCGTTGGACAGGCCGTGCCGGTGCTCCAGCACGTAGAAGAAGTACACGTTCGCGGGGGCGTAGAGCAGCTGGGTGGCCAGGTCGATGAAGAGCGCGAAGAAGATGGCGGTGCCCCAGCCGGGCTCGCCCCACAGCCGGTCCATGGCGCTGAAGAAGGCCCGGCTCACTGGGGCCTTGCGCAACGTGACGCCAAACCTGCGCTCCAGCGCCGCCGCCGCGGCCACCGCTCCCCGGTACACGGGCCGCACGAGCACGGCCAGCAGCAGCGCCGACAGGGCCAGCCGCACCAGTGGCTCCACCGCCGCCCGGATGTAATAGGGCTGGTGGTAGGCGTGGATGTCGGCGAGCTGCTCCGGGGTGAAGAGCGGTTCCATGGCCGGCGGAGCGCTCAGCGCTGCTTCGCGCCCGCGCTGGAGGCGGGCATGGGCACGGAGACCTCTCCCGACTCCGTGTCGGCGTCCGCGTCCGCGAGCAGCAGCGACTTCACCTTCTCCAGGCTCTGGCGGGTGCGGTCCACGAAGGCGCTCTGCGAGCCGATGCGCTCGGCGGCCTCCAGCGTGCGCTCGTAGATGTTGATGGACTTGGTGAGCAGCACGCGGATCTTCTTGCGCAGCTCCTGGCGGTAGACCTCCGCCTCCTCGGCGTTGAGCTCCGGGGGCGTGGGCGAGTTCACCATGTGCTCGTAGAGGTTTTCGTAGAGGGCGCCAATCTGCGAGCCCGCGGCGGTGGCCCAGTAGCCGTTGCCCACGCGGATGGAGCGCAGGTAGTGGCCCTGCGCGGACAGGAGCAGCTCCGCCTTGTAGTTGAGGTCCTGTGCCAGCCCGTCGCTGCCCCGGCTGGCCTCCAGCTTCACGGCCTCGTAGTGCAGCCGGTAGATCTCCCCGACGAAGAAGTGCGCCTGCGCGGGGAAGTAGTCCTCCACCTCCGCCTTGTCCGGCAGGGCGTCATACGCGGCCAGCGCCTTGCGCAGCGTGCCTTCCGCGTCGTCGGTGCGGCCGGCCTCCACCTGGCAGATGCCCTGCTGCACCTGGGCCTCGATGCGGCGGCCCGCGGGCAGGTCCTCGCGCGCGGCCAGCGTCGTCAGCAGCTTCGTGGCCTCCTCGTAGCGCTCCAGGTGGTAGAGCGTCTCCGCCACGCGGAAGGACGCCTCCAGCGCGTCGCCCTGGCCCTTCTCCGGCTCGGCCAGCTCGGAGAAGCGCCCGTAGGCGTCGTCCCACTCCTTGAGGCGCTGGTGCGCGAGGCCCGCGTTGTAGAGGGCCTGCCGGCGGTGCGGGCTGTTCGGGTGGAAGTCCGCGAGCCGGCCGAAGTAGCGCGCCGCCTGCTTGAAGTCGTTGGCGGCGAAGGCGGAGGTGCCGCCCGCGAAGAGCTCCTCGTCGTTGAGCTTGTCCAGCTCCAGGTCCGCCGTCACCGTGACGGGGTCGAACTCCACGACCTGCTTGTTCGCCGTGGCGTCCGGCTTCGTCGCCGCGCCCGTGGTGCGGCAACCCGTGAGCGTCAGGCCCAGGCCCAGCACGCCCACCCACAGCCACCGCCGGGCGACTCCGGCTGCCTCCATCCGCTTCCTGCCGTGCATGCACCTGCTCCCGTCCGGACACCCGCGTCACCCGGCGCGGCCCCGGACATCGACACCCCGGGGACCCGACAGGTTCCCCGGATGGCTTTCCCCAGAGGACTTCCGGGGCACGCCACTCTAACCAGGAACGACCGCGCCCGCCGGATATGCCCGGCGTCCGCGGCGTATCACTCGGGGTGGGGGAGGGCCCTCAGGCGAGGACGTCGTCGCCCAGGAGGTAGCGGCCGGTGCCCCACAGCGCGGTGAGGTCGTGCACGTCCAGCCCGAAGCGGGGCACCTGGATGAGGGGCGTGCCCGGACAGGCCGCGCGCAGCTGCGCCAGGCCCTCCAGGTCCTGCTGCGCCAGCACCTGCGTCTCGCGCAGCGTCTCCTCCACCTTCGCGCGCCGGGTGGGCGTCAGCGTGGCCGCGTCCTCCCACTGCGCCGGGGTGGGCATGGGGTGCACGCGGTTCACCACGATGGCCGTCATCTCCATGCGGTTCTGCCCGAGCAGCTTGTGGAAGTGGATGGCCTCGTCCAGCCGCTCCGGGTTGGGGCTCGTCACCAGCACGAACCCCGTCGTCTTGTCCTCTAGTAGCTCGCGCACGCCGCGGGCGCGCTCGCGGAAGCCCTCGTTCATGGAGGAGAGCGTCACCATGAAGGAGGACAGCTCCTGGAGCATCTCCGTGCCCGTGAAGCGCGACAGCGCGCGCGTCACGTAGCTGCCGCCCAGGTTGAAGAGGGACAGGCCCACCTTGCCCGCCTTCAGCGCGGGCGTGAGGAGCCACTTGGCCGCTTCGTTGTCCAGGAAGTCCAGCACCCGGTTGGGCGCGTCCAGGAAGTCCAGCGCGTGCGCGGTGGGCGGCGTGTCCAGCACCACCAGCTGGTAGTCGCTGCGCCGGCGCAGGTCCCAGACCTTCTCCATGGCGATGTATTCCTGGCTGCCCGCCAGGGCCGTGGAGAGGGACTGGTAGAAGCGGTTGGCGAAGATTTTCTCGCGCTGCTCCGGCGGGGCCACGCGGGTGATGAGGTCGTCCCAGGTGGCCTTCATGTCCAGCATCATCGCGTGCAGGGCCGCCTTGGGCTTCACGCCCAGCGGCTCCAGCACCGACGCGGGGACCTCCGCCTCCGTGTTGCCCAGGCCGGACAGGCCCAGCGAGTTGGCCAGCCGCTTCGCCGGGTCGATGGTGCACACGATGCTGGGGCGGCCATCCACCGCCGCGCGCAGCGCGAGCGTCGCCGCCACCGTCGTCTTGCCCACGCCACCGGAGCCCACACAGATGAGCACGCGCTTGTTCGCGAGCGCCGTTTGCAGCGCCGTCATGCTCCCGTGCCTCCCTTCACCATCGCGTCCAGGTGCCCCATCACCGTCTCCACCGCGTCGCGTCCGAAGCGCGGCACGAACAGCCTGGGCACCGTGTACACCGGCGCGTGGAGGTTGCGCTCCAGCTTCGTGCCCGCGAGCACCGCCTGCGACGCCCGGTCATGGTGCGCCTGGGCCACGCGGCGCAGGTCTGGATGGCCCGCGAGCGCCTCCAGGTCCGCTTCCGTGAAGCGCTGGGGGAAGGCCTGGTTGAGCACCGCCGCGTGCGTGCGGATGTGCACCCGGTCCCGCAGCGCGCCGTGCAGCTCCAGCGCCTCGTTCACCGGCATCTCCTCCGGCAGCGCCACCAGCACCGCGGCGGTGACGGTGGGGTCCACCAGCAGGTCGCGCATCTTCAGCGCCTCGCGCGTCATGGGCCCCGGCGGCACCGTCTGCAGCAGCACCTGCGGCACGCTCAGGAAGGAGATGGCGTGGCCGGTGGCGGGCGCGTCCAGCACCACCGTGTCGTACTTCCAGCGGCCGTCCGGCAGCTTCTCCTGGAGGTGGAAGAGGATCTTCCCCAGGAGCACCAGCTCCTGGAGCGACGGGATGAAGCGCAGGAAGTAGCGCACCAGCCGGTTCTCGAAGACCGTCTTGTAGAGGGTCTCGAAGCGCAGGACCATCAGGCCGTACTCGCGCATGGCCTCCTGGGGGCGCACGTCCACCGCCCAGAGGTTCTCCTCCAGGAGCTTCACCTCCGGGCCCGCTTCGGGCAGCTCCAGGAAGCGGCTGACGCGCTCCTGGGTGTTCACTTCACACACCAGGGTGCGCCGGCCCGCGCGCACCGAGGCAAGGGCCAGGGCGGCGGCGACGGTCGTCTTCCCCACGCCCCCCTTGCCAGAGACGATCCACAGGCGTTTGTCGAGCAGTCCGGCCATAGAGGGCGCGCGAACCGTAGGGATGGCCCCCCGGAGAGTCAACGAGAGTCCACGAGCAGAAACCCCCATTGTTCCCCTGCTTGACACGTCGCGTTGGCCCCTCCCAGAGTGCGGCGTCCTCTTCCTGACGTCCCGCCTGTCCCGACGGCCTGGTTGCTTTGTCGGCGGTGGGCCGGACCTGAACGGTTCCAAGACCATGCTCAAGAACAACCCGGTGATGAAGAAGCTCGTGGAGACGGGCGAGGAGCGCGTGGGCAAGCTCGCGCAGCAGCTGCTCTCCAATGAGAAGTTCGTGGCGGCGGTGCAGGGGCTGGTGTCCCGCTCGCTCGCGGCGAAGGGCACGCTGGACACGGCGCTGCGCACGGCGCTGTCGGCCATGAACCTGCCGTCCACGGCGGACCTGGAGCAGCTGCGCTCGAAGGTGGACGACCTGGAGCGGCTGCTCGCGTCCGTCGAGGGCAAGGTGGACACGCTCGTGTCGAACACGTCCTCGAAGAAGAAGGCGTAGCGGGCGCCGCTGCCAAGGCCATGCGGCGCATCGCGTTCATCAACGAGAAGGGCGGCACCTGCAAGACGACGCTCGCGGTGAACACCGCCGCGTGGCTCGCGCTCAAGCAGCGCCGCCGCGTGCTGCTGGTGGACCTGGACACGCAGGGCCACGCGGGCAAGTCACTGGGGGTGGACGTGCGCACGCTGCCGCGCAACGTCTTCCACCTGCTCACCGACGCGCAGGTGTCGCTGCCTTCCGTGGTGCGGCCCACGGGCGTGAGCGGGCTGGACGTGCTGCCCGCGTACAAGGAGATGGCGGAGTTCCCGGTCGTGGTGGCGCAGGATCCGCGGCGCGCGCACCGGCTGGCGGACCGCATGCGGGAGGCGGAAGGCGCGGGCTACGACGTGGTGCTGTTCGACGCGCCTCCGTCCATGGGGCTCACCACGCGCAACATCCTGGTGGCGGCCTCGGAGGTGGTGGTGCCGGTGGCGCTGACGTACCTGGCGCTGGACGGGTGCGCGGAGCTGGCGGAGACGGTGCGCCAGGTGGGCGAGGCGGAAGGGCGTACGGACCTGCGCGTCACCAAGGTGGTGCCCACGCTGTACCGCAAGACGGCGCTGGCCACGGCCATCCTGGAGCGCCTGCGCGCGTACTTCCCCGACGCGCTCGCCGCCACGCCGCTGGGCTACAGCGTCAAGGTGGACGAGGCGCAGAGCCACGGGAAGACCATCTGGGAGTACGCGCCCCAGAGCCCGGGGGCGCGGATGCTCGCGGCCATCGCGAAGGAGATTGACGGCGGAGCCGCTCCGTCGAAGCGGAAGCGGACCCAACCGAAGGTGGCCTGAGCGGCGGCGCCCGCATTCCCCCGGGCGCCACGCGCTTCAACGCATCAGCGCTTCAGGAAGCGCTGGGGTCCTTCTTGTCGCCCTTCTCCACGGCGTCGAGCTTCTTCTCCAGCTCCTCCAGCCGCTGCGAGAGCGCCTGCATGTCGCGGCCCAGGGCGGGGAGGTTGCCGGTGAGGTTCTCCACCACCTGCTTCACGCGCTCGTCGATGCGGCGCTGGAAGTCCTCGAAGGCGCGCTGGCTGGCCTTGAGCAGCTCCGCCGGGTTGAGGCTCGCGGCGTTGCCCTCCGCCTGCGGCGCGGGCGTGGCGGCGGCTTCCGGGGTGGCCTCCTGGGGGCTGCCGTCCTCGCGGCGCAGCAGCTTGTCCAGCCGCTGCTCGGCCTCCTCGCGGATGGAGGCCACGCGCGGCGTGACCTCCTTCTGGATGAACCCGGAGATGGACTCGCCGGGGTGGCGGATGATCTCCCGCAGCACCGACAGCGGCATCTGGTTCTTCTTCTTCTCCTCTTCGAAGATGATCTGCGCGAGGGTGACGGAGGTCAGGTCTTCCTTCGTGCGGTTGTCGACAATCCGCACCTCGGTGCCCTCCTTGATCATCGCGGCGATCTCATCGAGCGTGACGTACCGGCTCTCCACGGTGTCGTAGAGCTTCCGGTTCGTGTAGCGCTTGATGATCTTCGGCTCCTTGTTGCTGCTGGGAGCGTTTGCTTGCTCGGCCTCGCTCATGTCTGTCGTCTCCGACCCCGGCTGCGCCTGCATTTACTGGTTTACTACCTGATTTCCAAAGGGGCGAACCTCGTATCAAAGGGGTTGGAAGCGAGCAAGTTGCCCGGGTCCGACTCGCCGTGGTTGGCGGGTGGGCCTATGCTTCGAGTCCCCCCGACCCGACCCCATGATCGTCCAGTGTGAACAGTGCCAGACGCGGTTCAAGATCCCCGACGAGAAGGTGACGGAAAAAGGGGTGAAGGTCCGCTGCACCAAATGCCAGAACACCTTCCGGGTGGCGCGTGAGCCCGCGCCCGCTGTGAGCGCTCCCCCGCCAGCCGCCCCACCGGCCGTGCAGGCGGACCCGTTCCAGGCGTTCGGAGACGCCCCGGAGCCTACCGGGGAGGTCACCCGGCCTGGGCCTGCGTACTACGCGCCCGGCGCCCCCGCGGTGAAGACCCCGGTGAAGACCTGGGGTGACGTGGACGTGGACATCGACGTGGACACGGGAGGGGCGACGATGCCGTTCGACCCGCCCACGGCGTCCCCGGGCATCGCGGCCCGGCGGCCCGCGGCCCCGCTGCCGTCGCCCACGAACCTGGCCGGGCTGGACCTGGAGGATCCGTTCGCGGACTTCATGTCGGATGCGCCCGCGCCCGCCGCTCCGGTGGCGGCTCCCCGGCCCGTGGCCTCTCCTCCGTCAGGGACCTTCCGCGCGGTGCCTCCGGGGGCCTTCGCGCCCCCCGCGGCCCGGGCCGCTCCTCCCGGGGCGTTCGCGGTGGGACCTGCGGGTGGGGCCCGGCCGCCAGCGGTCGTTGGCCACGGTGCGGGTGCGCCGGCTTCTGACTTCGGCACCGTGGACGATTCGTCGTTCCTGGGCCTGGATGACTTCCCCGGGACCGATTCGTCGGGGCTGGGACTCGGGACCGCTTCGGCTCCTCCGGGGCCCGTGGCTCCCAGGGGCCCGGCACCTGCTGGAGCAAGGCCTGCGTCCCCGATGGCGCCAGCGGCCCCTGCGCCTGCTTCGGCGCGCACCGCTCCGGGGGCCGTGGCTCCTTCCGGGGCAGATGCTGCCCCGGGGCGCGCGGCCATGCCTTCGGCTCCCGGCGCCTCCTCGGCCGGGGGCGTGGGGGCTGCTCCGGCGCGCGCGGGCATGCCGCCTCCTGGGGCTCCCGCGGCCGGAGGCCCGGCGCGCGCGGGCATGCCGCCTGGGGCTCCTGTGGCCGGAGGCGTTGGTGCGGCTCCGGCGCGCACCGCTTCGCCCCCGGGACCTGCCGGGGCTGCTCGCCCGGGGGCCGCGCCCGTGGCCTCCCCGGGCCTTGCCGCCTCGGGTTCGACGGACCTCGCGCCGGATCCGCTCTTCGACTTCTCCATCGACGCTCCCGCGGCTCCGGACGCGGTGTCGCTGCGCCATGCCGCGAACGTCGCCGTGGCGCCCTCTCCGAGCGGGGCCACGGCGGTGGGCCCGGTGGTGCCCTCGCCGGGCTTCGAGAGCGATGATCCGTTCGCGTCCATCGACGTCGCGGCTCCGGCTCCGGACCTGGCCGCCGCGCCCATGGACGCCGGCGCTGCTCCGGAGCCGATGGGCGACCTGTTCGACTTCTCCGGCGCGGGGGCTTCCGCGGAGGAGGGGATGGCCCCCACGGACACCGGCCGCGCCGCGCTCCTGGGTGACGTGCCCGCGGAGGCTGGCGCGGACGAGCCCGGCGGCATCTCCCTGCTGGGCGACGTGCCGGCCTACGACGACGGCGACCCGTTCAAGATCACCACGCCCCGCCGCGAGGTGGTGGACCTGGCCAACATGCGCGGCGGTCCCGCCGTCACCGTGGCCAAGCCCTCCGCCCGCATCGAAGACGTGGGCATGCCCCAGCGCCGGCTGCCCGGCCGCGCGCGGAAGGTGACGGGGCTGGTCCTCAACCTCGCCATCGCCACCGTGCTGGTGGTGGCCCTGGGCGCGCTGGGCACCGTGTACCTGCGCGACGGCAAGGTGGACCCCTCCACGCTGTCCCCGGACCGGCTGCGCACGCTGGTGCTGCCCGCGTCCCGCCCGTTCATCGCGAGCGACGTGTCCAACGGCCTCTACGAGACGCGCGACGGCCGCATGCTCTTCGTCGTGCGCGGCGAGGCGGAGAACCGCACCGGCGCCGCCGCGGCCGTGCGCGTGAAGGCCGCCCTGTTCGACGGGGACCAGCGGGTGCGCTCGGCGGAAGGGCTCGCGGGCGCGCTGGCCACGCCGGAGGAGCTCCACGCCGTCACCACCCGCGAGGCCGCCACCGCGCTCCGCCAGCGCATGGACGCCGCGGCACTTCCGGTGCCGGCGGGCGGCAAGGTGCCCTTCCTCGTGATGTTCCAGGAGTTCCCCGCGGACCTCTCCGGCTTCCGGCTGGAGGTGACGCTGGAGCCCGTTCCCTCCGAACCCACCGCCGACCGCACGGGAGGCTGAAGCCGCCATGTCCACGCTGGAGGAGGCCCGCGCGCTCGCGCGCAACCTGCACGCCCTGGGCGGAGGCGCCACCGTGCGCCGCAAGGCCGCCGCACGGGAGCTGGCCCGGCGTGAGCCGTTCGACACGAACGAGCTCATCGGCCACCTGCTGACGCTGTCCCGCGCCGGGCAGGCCCCCGCCACCTGCGTGCTGTCGGACTTCCTGGCCGCGCTGGACCAGGAGGCCGAGCACATCCCCCACGTGGAGGCGCTCCGGCGCATGGCCCACGTGCAGTCGCTGGAGGCGGTGGCGGACCTCTTCGCGCAAGGGCCCGCGCGCAAGGAGCTGGACGCGGACGCCGCCGCCCGCGCGGACGCGCTCGCCGCCAACCAGTCCCTGGGCCACCTGAAGCAGCAGGCCCGCCTCACGCGGGACCCGGACGTGCTGTCGCGCCTGGCCACCGTCAGCAACCCGGCCGTGCTGCGCAACGTGCTGATCAACCCGCGCCTCACCGAGGACCTGGTGGTGCGCATCGCGGCGCGCAGGCCCGCGCGTCCGGAGCCGCTCGTCGAAATCTGGAAGTCGCCGCGCTGGTCCGTGCGCCACAAGGTGCGCCGCGCGCTCGCCTTCAACCCGTACCTGCCGCCGGAGGTGGGCGCGAAGCTGGTGCCGCTGCTCACCACCGCGGACCTGCGCGAGCTGGTGGAGGACACGGGGCTGCTCCCCGCGCTGAGGCAACAGGCCGCGCGCCTGCTCCTGGCGCCGGCGCCCGGCAGTCCGCCCGGTCCGCTGGTCCTCCCGACGGGGGAGGAGTTCTAGGAGCGGCGGTCCTTGTGGGGGCCTTCGGTGAAGTCCGCGTCGGTGTGGCCCCGGCGCGAGTGGGGCAGGTGCTTCACGTCCACCAGGTCCTCGCCGCGCGACGCCTTGCGGAAGGAGTAGACGAACTTGCCCACCGCGTTGCCCAACTGCCCCATCCGGGCGGCCGAGAAGACCACCAGCAGGATGAAGCCGAGGACGATGAATTCTCCGAGGCCCAGCATGCTTCCGACACTGCAATAAACCCACCCGCGAGGCAAGTTGCGCACGCGTCCACCCCTGGACGCCCGTCCCACGTGGGCGCTGCGCCGGGGGGCCTTTCCAGCGCACACTGCGCGCCCATGCTCCTGCTCGCTCACCGTGGTGCCAGCGCCGACGCCCCCGAGAACACCCTGGAGGCCTTCACGGAGGCCGTGCGCCAGGGCGCCGACGGCGTGGAGCTGGACGCCATGGTGTGCGGCTCCGGCGAGGTCGTGGTGTGTCACGACGAGCGCCTGGACCGCCTGGCGGGGCAGCCCTGGGAGGTGCGCACCACGCCCTGGTGGAAGCTCTCCCGCGCGGACGTGGGCACGCCCCTGGGCTTCGCCCCCGCGCGCATCCCGCTCTTGGAGGAGGTGCTGGACGCGCTGCCGGAGCACTTCCTGGTCAACATCGAGCTCAAGTGCGACCGCTTCGACGACGGCGGCCTGGCGGCGGGCGTGGCGCGGCTGCTGGGCGACCGCGACCTGGCGGGCCGCGTGGTGGTGTCCAGCTTCAACCCGCTGAGCCTCTTCCGGCTGGCGGCGGTGGCGCCGGGCCTGCGCCGGGGCTTCCTCATCGACCCGGACAAGCCCTGGGCGCTGCAGGCGTACGCGCTGAGCCCGCTGGTGTCCTCGCACTCGGTGCACCCCTTCCACGAGGCGTGCACGCCGGAGCGCGTGGCCGCGTGGAAGGACGCCGGACTGCGCGTGGCGGCGTGGACGGTGGACGACCCCCAGCGGGCCCGCGTGCTGCGGGACCTGGGGGTGTCCTACCTCATCACCAACCGCCCGGGCCGCGTGCGCGAGGCCCTGCGCTGACTAGAAGTCCAGCCCCAGCGTGGTGTTGAAGGCGAAGACGGACGGCAGGTCGCGGCTGGTGGCGCCCTCCTGGTCGAAGCTGCCCAGGTTGGTGAGCGAAATCTCCGCGCCCAGCTGCAGCACGCCGCCAATGAAGCGCGCGCCCGCGTAGAAGCGCGGGGTGAGGTTGTCGCCCGCGCTCACCCGCGTGTACGGCGCGGCGTTGGTCAGCGCGTCGCGCGAGTCGTTGCCCTGCGTGTCCGCCACGGTGCGGCCGGGGTCGAAGTCCAGCGTGCGCGTGGTGGCGCTGACGAAGTTGAGGTCCAGGCCACCGTAGGGCGTCAGCGTCACCATGCCGCCCAGGGGGAACTGCTTGCCCACGCCGATGTCCAGGCCCGTGGTGGTCAGGTCCAGGTTGTGCGCGCCGAACAGCTTCGTCACGTGCAGGCGCAGGCCCACGTCCGGCAGGTAGGTGAAGCCCTCGTTGACGGCCCACTTCAGCTCGCCCGTGGCCGTCACCATGCTGCTCTTCTCAATCCAGCCCACGCGCCCGCCCAGCTCCAGCGAGAAGGGCAGGCCCTTGCGCACGTGGAGCGAGGGCACCAGCAAGGAGCCCGGCTGCTCGGCTTCCGTGGGCAGCGCCACGTCCTCTGGCAGCGACACCACGGACAGCTCCGCGTTGAACGCGAAGCCCGAGTGGCCCGTGGTGCGCGGGGGCATCAGGTTCGCCGACGTCATCACCGCGCCGAACGTGCGCGCGAAGGCGCGGAAGTCCGCGCTGGCTTCGGCGAAGGTCGCGTCGGAAATGATGTTGTTGCCCGCCTGCAGGCGCCGGTCGACGCCGAAACGGGAGATGGACAGGTCGTTGTCGTCCGCATGGGCCGCGGCCCCGGACAGCGCCGCCGCGAGCACCAGCCACCGACTGAACGTCCGCATGGGGGAATCAGGCCTCCGGGACGCATGCCGGCCAAGCGGGCGCCCACCTGCCGCGGACCCTAAATCGGCCCTCGGTGGAGCGTCAACAAAACGGGCGGCCCTCCTCCAGGGAAACGCCCCCTTTCGGAGGGGAGGCGTCCGCTGGAAGTGAGCCGCCCGTGGGTCAGGCGCTCCGGGGAAGGGCCCGGAAGCCCGGGACGACTACTGCTGGCGCGGCTTCACCGGCGTGGTGGCCGCGGCGGCGGGCGTCGTCACCTTCTGCGCCACCTCCGCCGGACGGCGGCGGATGACCAGGGTGCGGCGGCTGGCGAACTCGCTGCTCTCGCGGGCCACCACCAGCACGTTGTTGTTGCCCTCCTTGAGCGTGAAGTCGGAGGTGAACTTCAGCGTGTTGGGCTCGCCGCCCTTGGGGTCCACGGCCTTGAAGTAGACCTTCTGGTCGTTGACCAGCACGTAGACGTCCAAGAGGCCGTTGGGGTCCTTCACCGCGCCGGAGAGGGTGAACTTGTCGCCGTTCACCACCACGCCGCCGTGGGACGGGTCCACGTCCAGCTTGATGTCCGGCGGCTGGTGCGAGGTGTTGAACGCCACCGTCTTGGGCGCCGCGGCCTTGCCCGTCTTCACTTCCTTCGCGTCCTGCGTGCGCACGAAGGCGAAGCGGTCCTTCTCCAGCGCGACCTTGTAGTAGCCCTTGGTGGTGGCCTCCAGGGCCAGCGTCGCACCCTGCGGCAGCTTCGCCACCGGACGCGCGTCCGCGGTGGGGGAGGCGAACAGCTCCGCCTTGTCCGACAGCTTCACCAGGCCCTTCTTCGCCTCCAGCGAGGCCACGGGGCCGTCCTTCACGGGCAGCTGGAGCTTCTCCAGGACGAACTCCTCCAGGGGCTCGTCGAGGATGGCCAGCTTCAGCGGGAAGGTGTCGCCCTTGTAGCCCTTCTTCAGGGACACCTGGAAGCGCGCCGTCTTCGTCTCACCGGGCTTGATCTCCCCCAGTTTGAAGCGGCCCTTCTCGATGAAGATGTTCGCGTCGCCGCCGTTCTTGATCTGCGCGAAGGAGTCCAGCGCCGGGCCCACGCCCGTGTTGGTGACGTCCATCACCACCGTGACGTCCTCGCCGCGCTGCACGACGCCGTCGCCGTTGCACTCGGCGCAGTCATCCACCACCTGCCAGTTGAAGGCGAAGGTGGGGCGGGGCAGCTCCACGAAGGACAGCTCCGACACCAGGGTGTCGCGCAGCGCGCCGTTGTCGTCGAACAGCTTCACCTTCACGTCGTCGCGGCGGCTGGTGAGGTCCTTGGGCAGGCGCACCTGCACCTTCCAGGACTTCTTCTCACCCGGGGCGATGGCGCCGAAGAGGAACTCGCGGCGGTCGAGGAACGCGTTGTCGCTCTCCGTCCAGCCGCGCACGCGCTTGAGCGGCTCCGTGCCCTTGTTCTCCACGTGGATGACCATGTCCAGCTGCTCGCCGGCGATGATCTTCGTGTCGGCGCCCGGGGAGAAGCTGGCGTCCAGCTGCACGTTCTTCGGCGTGGGACCGGGGCTCCAGTCCAGGCCCAGGGCAGCGATGGCGTTGTTGATGCGCTGCTCCTCCTCGTTGCGCTTCTGCTCCACGAACTGCTTGCCCTTGGCCAGCTGCTCGTTGCGCTTCACGGCCGGCACCTTCAGGACGAAGTCGCGGGCGAACTGGACCTCGAAGTCCTCCTTGATCTCCTCCTGGGACTCCGCGTCCAGCTGGTCGTCCAGGTCCTCGCCCTGGCCGGCCACGTCCACGTCCAGGAGCGGATCCTTCTCGCCGTGCTCCTTCTTGTCCTTGCCCGGCTTGGCGGCGACCTTCTCCTTGGGCTCTTCCTTCTTGGCGGCGGCCTGGGCGGCCTTCTCGTCCACCTTCAGGTACTTGAGGCTGGTGCCCGGCTTCTCGCGGTCCAGCACCTCTTCGCGCTTCTTGGCGACGGTGGTGGAGTCCGGGTTGCCGAAGTGCTGATCCAGGTCCGCCTCGCCCATGGACTTGCGGGGCGCGAACACGTCCACCCGGTCCGCGGTGACGCGCGTGGGGACCAGCTGGATGTCCGGCACGATGCCGACCTCCTGGATGGAGAGGTCGCCCGGGGTGAGGTACTTGGCGATGGTCAGCTTGAGCGCGCTGTCGTCCGGGAAGTCGTAGAGCACCTGCACGCTGCCCTTGCCGAACGTCTGGCGCCCGATGATGACCGCGCGGTCCAGGTTCTTGAGCGCGCCCGCGACGATTTCAGACGCGGAGGCGCTGCCCGCGTTCACCAGCACCGCGATGGGGTAGGACTCCTCGCCCTCCGAGGGACGCGCGCGCTTCTCCTCGCGCAGCTTGTCGCTGAAGCCCACCGTCGCGACGATGTTGCCCTTGGACAGGAACGTGTCCGACACCTGGATGGCCTGCTCCAGGAGGCCACCCGGGTTGCCGCGCAGGTCCAGCACCAGGCCCTTGAAGCCGCCCTTGGCTTCCGCCTGCTTGCGGATGTCCGCCAGCGCCGCCTCCAGGTCGCGCGTGGTGTTGCCCTGGAAGTTCTTCAGGCGCACGTAGCCCACGCCGCCCGCGAGCAGCTTGTGCTGCACGGACTCAATCGAAATCATGGCGCGCGCCACCGTCATGTTGCGGGGCTTGTCCCAGCCGTCGCGCTCCACGGTGATGGTGATGCGGCTGTCCACCGGGCCGCGCAGCTTGGACACGGCCTCGTTGAGGTCCATGTTGACGGTGGACTCCTCCCCAATCTTCTTGATGCGGTCGTCCTTCTGGATGCCGGCGCGCGCCGCGGGCGTCTTGGGCAGCACCTTCACCACGGTGAGGTTGCCCTCCTTCATCTGGATGACGAAGCCCAGGCCGCCGAACTCACCCTTGGTGGACAGCTTCATCTCCCGGTACAGCTCCGGGCGCAGCAGCACCGAGTGGGGGTCGAGCGTGGAGAGCATGCCGTTGACGGCCGCGTACTCGATGTCGCGCGTCTCCTCGATGGGACGCATGTTCTTGGACAGGAAGTCGAACACGTCCTTCAGCGCGAAGGACATCTTCCACAGGGAGTCCACGTGGGAGATGTCGAACTCCTTCTGCTTGCCGTTGACGTTGACGTTGAGCTTGCCCGTCTCCGGGTTGCCGTCCACGAGCACGTCCGGGACGCTCTTCTCCACGTACTCCAGGGAGGCGATCATCATCTCCTTGGGCTTCACCCGCTTGGGGTCGACGTAGTTCTCCTTCACGTAGAGGATGACCTTCGTCAGGACGCGGAGGCTGTTGAGGTCGTGAGGCGCCTTCTCGCCCTTGGCGGAAGGCAGCGCGCCGTCCCAGGTGTCCTGCCCCGCCTCCGCCGCTCCCACGGTGAGCGGGAGGGGCGCACGGTCACTGCCTGCGAATGCCCAGGCCCCCAACAGAACGGCGACGGCGGTGATGCGGCGGAAGATACGCGGCATGCGGTTCATCCCAGCTGGGGCGCGAGGGGCGCCCCGGGTGATGCGTGAAAAGCCCTGTGAATCCGAACAGTTCGACGGGTGCCAAGGGACCTGGCAGCGGCCGGGCAAGCCTAATCACGGCTTCCAGGTGCTTCAAGGCGTGGCCTTGTCACTAGCGTCCGAGAACGTCTGCCGCAGGCAATGCGTTCCCGGGGGGGCCTGCACGGATGGACACCCGGCCTCCTCCTTTATTTCGCGTCAGGGGCGGCCACCGGACGATGGGCTCCCGGAGTGGAGCGCATCCGGCGGCGGGGGCAGGTCCCCGGCCTCCCGCAGGCCCCGGTACAGGAGGGTGCCTCCAATGACGGCCACCGGGAGGAAGAAGGTGTTGAGGATGGGCACCCAGAGCAGCAGGTAGACGCCCGCGCCGAAGCCCAGGCAGAGGGCCCGGCGCTCGCGCAGCATGCGGCGCACCTGGGCGAAGGGGTACAGGTGGCGCGTCATGGGCGCGGCCAGGTGCTCCGCCGCCATCCAGAGCATCGTCCACAGGCTGGCCAGCACGGTGAACGCGATGCTCCCCACGCCCGGCACGAAGTTCAGGGGGAACAGCACCGCCAGCCCCAGGAAGAGCAGCGCCATGCGGGCGAGCGTGTGCAACAGCCCTGTCGTCATGCTCCGCAGGAAGGAGGCGGGGGAGAGGACGGCGTCGGCTTGCGCACACTCGGCCTCCGTCGCCTCCGACAGCGGGTCCTGCAGCGGCGTCAGGAGGAGGGGCGGCACCACGTTGGCGCCCACCACCCAGGCGACCAGCGCGCCCAGGATGAGCGCGACGTACCAGCCGGCGCGGCCGTACCAGGACTCGGGCCGGGCCCACACGGACTCCAGCAGGCCGGGGGCGTAGCGGTAGAGGAGGACGGCCAGGCCCACCAGGGCCACGGCGGTGAGGACCGCGCACAGGCTGGACAGGAGGAAGAGGCGGCGCGAGCGGAAGATCAGCCGGAAGGCGCGGCCGAGCACCCCCACACCCTGGAAGAAATCCGACAGACGGGGTCGAGGGGAGAGGGAGGGGACAGGAGACGCAGGAGGCATGGGGGCGGGGTGCTCAAATGAGGGCAAGGCCAACGGGCCCCGTTATATAGGGCGCCCTCATGTCCCTCGACCTCAAGCGCGTGGCCTCCGAGCCTCTCACTTCCACCGCCCCCCTGGTGGAAGAGCTTCGCAAGGCGGAGAAGCCCCGGGCCCAGCACCGGCTGGGGCTGGAGCACGAGAAGTTCATCTATCCCGTGGGGTCCGCCCAGCCCCCGACCTACGAGGGACCGAACGGAATCGGCGCCCTCCTGGAGCGCATCGCCCCGGGCGGCTACGACCGCTTCCGGGAGACGCCCCAGTCGCCCGTCATCGCGCTGCAGCGCGGGATGGCGGCCATCTCCCTTGAGCCGGGCGGGCAGTTCGAGCTGTCCGGCAGCCCGTTCCGCACGGCCCGGGAGGCGCACCAGGAGAACCTCCAGCACCTGAAGGAGACGAAGGCGGCGGCGGCCTCGCTGGACCTGCGCCTGGTGGCGCTGGGCTACCGGCCGGTGGGCACCCCAGGGCCTGGAGGGGTGGAAATGCCCTGGATGCCCAAGACGCGCTACCAGGTGATGCGCCGCACGCTGCCGGAGCGCGGCCGGCTGGCGCTGAACATGATGCTGATGACGTCCACCGGGCAGGTGTCGCTGGACTGGGCGGATGAGGCGGACTGCGTGCGCAAGACGGTGGCGGTGGCGCGATTGTCGCCGCTGCTCGTGGCGCTGTACGCGAACAGCCCGCTGTTGGAAGGCAAGCCGTCCGGCTACATGTCCTTCCGCAGCCGCGTCTGGGAAGAGGTGGACCCCACGCGGTGCGGCTACCTGCCGTCCTGGTTCGACGGTTCGTTCTCCTACCAGGCCTACGTGGACTGGGCGCTGGACGCGCCGCTCCTGTTCCTGCGCCGCGACGGCGAGTACCGCCACCCGAAGCTCACCTTCCGCCAGCTGATGCAGGAGGGCTACGAGGGCAAGCCGCCGGACATGGGCGACTGGACGGACCACCTGTCCACGCTCTTCCCGGAGGTGCGGCTCAAGAAGGTGCTGGAGGTGCGCGGCGCGGACTGTTCCAGCGCGGAGATGACGGGGGCGCTGGGCGCGCTCTGGCGCGGCATCCTCTACGACGCGCAGGCGCTGGAGGAGGCGGAGCTGCTCCTGCCGCGGCTGACCTTCACCGAGCACCTGGCCTTCCACGACACCGCACGCCGCGAGGGCCTGGCCGGGAAGCTGGGGCCGCGCGAGCTGCACCGGCTGGCCGGGGAGATGGTGGCCATCGCGAAGCGGGGCTTGATGCGGCTGGACCCGGAGGACGCGCCGCTCCTGGCGCCGCTGGAGGCGGTGGCCGCGTCGGGCCGGTCGCCGGCGCAGGCGGTGCTGGATGCGTGGAAGGAAGATCCGCGTCCGGAAGTGCTGATGACGCGCTTCGAGCTGTGAGGCCGTGAGGCCGCGTCCGCGGCGGAGTGCCGCGGACGCGGGGCGCGCTAGAAGCGGCCGCCCACGGTGACGTTGCCGTTGAAGAGGCTGCCCTTCGCGTCGTCACTGGTGCCGGGGACGGTGGTCAGCTCCTCGCCGCCGAGGACGCGGTAGGTGGCGCGCACGCCGGCGAAGAGGTTGCCCGCGCGGTAGTCGAGCCCCGCCGCCAGCGGGATCTCCGTCTGCCAGTCATTCCGGTAGTAGGGCGCCGCGCTGTCGGAGGAGTCCAGGTAGCTCAGGCCCAGGCCGGCGCCGACGAACGGGTGCCAGCGCTCCTTGACGACGGGGCCCAGCTTGCCCAGGACCGACCCATTGTTGCGCCAGATGTGCTGGCCGTCGCCCACGCGGACGTCATCAATGGGGATGCGCTGCCCTTCGTAGCCGACCTCCACGCCGACGAGCGGCGCGGGCTGCGCGACGGCGGTGATGCCGAACAACGGACCCACACCCGTCTCGTCGTCCAGCTCTCCGGTGAAGCCGCCCAGGCCCGCGCGCACGTCCAGGCCGGCTTCGACCTCCTGTTCCTGGAGGCCCAACCTGCTCCCCACCTGGGTCGCGTCCACCGCGAAGGCCGGGGCCGCGATGCCCACGCCGACCGCCACCACCCCTGCCATCATCGAAGTCTTCTTCATGTCCAGGCTCCTCCCGGTTCGTGAACTGCTGGACCTGGAATGGAAGCTGGGACGGCAGGGCCGGACGGTGCACCTGCCCGCTGGGTGGAGCCAGGAGGCCGAGGGCCTCAGCGCCGGCCGAAGAGCTTCTTCAAGCCGGACAGCAGGCCGCTCGGCCGGGCCTCCGGTTCGGTGTGGAAGGGCGAGCGGGCGATGATCGCGTCGCGGGAGGCGTCATCCAGGTCCTCCGTCGCGAGCACCACGGGCTGCCGCTTCGCGCCGGGCAGGGTGGCGCTGAAGGCGAGGGTGCCGTCCGTGGACAGCTCCAGGTGCACCTCCACCTCGCCGGGGCGCTCCACGGTGAGGGTGAGGGCGCCGAGCCATTCGTTCTCCACGGCGGTGGCGGCGGTGCCCTGGAAGAAGGCGAGCGCCACCGGGCCGGGGGCGGTGACGGGGATGACGAGCGTCTTGGCGGTGGGCAGGCGGGTGTTGCGCTCCAGCACGCGGCGGAAGGTGCCGGCGTCCTCGGCGACGCCGATGGGGGCGGTGAGCACTTCCGAGACGCTGGCGGCGGGCTTGCCGGTCTCCGACAGCAGCAGCGCATGGCCGAGCAGCGCGGCGCCGCGCACCACGGCGGTGCGGGCGTCCACGTCGTCGTCGCGCACGGGCACGCCCAGGCTCTCCTCCAGGCGGCGGCGCACGAGGGGCGCGCGGGACTGGCCGCCCACGAGGAGCACGGCGTCCAGGCCTTGAGGGGAGAGGGCGTTGGACTCCAGCACCTCGCGGGTGACGGAGACGACGCGCTGGGCGAGGTCGGCGGTGAGGGCCTCCACGCGCTCGCGGTCGAGCGTGGGCCCGGGGCCCGTGGGCAGGGTGACGTCCACGGTGTCGCGGGTGGAGAGGGTCTCCTTGGTGGACTCGGCGAGGGTGCGCAGGGGGCCCCAGTCGAGCGGGTGTTCGGGGCGCGGGTGGCCCTGTTCGGAGAGGTCGCTGACGAGCGCTTCTGCGATGCGGCCGTCGAAGTCCATGCCGCCCAGCGTGGGGTCCCCGCCGGTGGTGACGACCTCCAGGTCGTCGCCCGTGACCTGCACGACGCAGACCTCCAGGCCGCCGCCGCCCAGGTCCACGACGAGGACGCGCTTGCGGGCCAGGCCCCGGCCGTGCGCGTACGCGAGCGCCGCGGCGGCGCTGTTGGTGAGCACGCGGGGCACGTCCAGGCCGGCCATGGTGGCGGCCTCGCGCAGGGCGGCGCGCTGGCGTTCGGTGAAGTGGGACGGAGCGCAGAGGACGGCGCGCGTCACCTTGCGGCCGAGGAACGTGGTGGCCGCCTCGCGAAGCTCGCGCAGCAGCATCGCGGTGAGGAGGGTGGGCGCCACGACGCGGCCGCCCAGCTCCACGCCCGCGTCGCCGTGGAGGTCGGTGGCGATGGGGAAGGGGAGCTGCGGGGAGAGCCAGCGCAGGTTCGGGGAGCGGGCGCGCACGCCGAGCAGGCGCTTGAGGCCGGCCGCGGCGCGGCGGGGGGCGCGAGCGCCTTCGACGAGCGCGGCGGCGCCGACCTGGAGCTCCCCGGAGCTGGCCACCGCGATGACGGAGGGAATGCCCGAACCGTCGGTGCCCGGGATGGGGATGGGCGTGGCGACGCCGTTGATGAACGCGGCGACGCGAGCGTGCGAGGTGCCCACGTCGATGCCGAGCACGACCTCCGCCGCCGCCGGAGTGGTGACGGGCACGGCGGGCGCCATGTCGAAGAGCGTGCGGCGCCGGCTGCGCGCGGTGGCGGCGCTGCTCTGTGCGTCAGCGGAAGGCGGTGGAGCGGCCTCGTCGGTGCGTGGGGACGGTGTCGCGGCGGATGTCTGTGACGCGGCCGGGCTGCTTGGAGCTGTGGCTTCGGTGGCGCGGGAGGACTGCTCCGCGGCTGGCGGCTGTGGTGCGGCCGTGCCGGGTGGCGTCGTGGCTTCGCTGGCGCGGGAGGGCTGCTCCGCGGTGGGCGGCTGTGGCGAGGTCGTGCCGAGTGGCGTCGTGGCTTCGCTGGCGCGGGCGGGCTGCTCTGCGGTGGGCGGCTGTGACGAAGCCGTGCTGCTTGGCGCAGTGACTTCGCTGGCGCGGGAGAGCTGCTCCGTAGCTATCGGCTGTGACGCCGTGCTGAGTGGCGCCGTAGCTTCGCTGGTGAGGGAGGACTGCTCCGTGGCCAGCCGGTGTGACGCAGCCGTGCTGAGTGGCGCCGTAGCTTCGCTGGCGCGAGAGGACGGCTCCGTGGCCAGCAGTTGTGACGCAGCCGTGCTGAGTGGCGTCGTGGCTTCGCTGGCGCGAGAGGACGGCTCCGCAGCGAGTAGTGGCGACGCGGCCGTGTCGAGAGGCGCAGTGGCTTCGCTGGCGCGAGAGAGTTGCTCCGTGGCCAGCGGCTGTGTCGAAGCCGTGCTGAGTGGCGCCGTGGCTTGGCTGACTCGAGAGAGTTGCTCCGTGATCAGCGGCTGCGACGAGGCCGTGCTGATAGAAGCCGTGGCATCGCTGGCGCGCGCAGACTGCTCTGTGGTGAGCGGTTGTGACGAGGCCGCGCCGAGTGGCGCCGTGGCTTCGCTGGCGCGGGAGAGTTGCTCCGTAGTCAGCGGTTGTGACGAGGCCGTGCTGATGGGAGCTGCGGCTTCGCTGTTGCGAGAGGGCTGCTCCGTGGACAGCGGCTGTGTCGCAGCCGTGCTGATGGGAGCGGCGGCTTCGCTGGCACGGGAGGTCTGCTCCGTGGCCAGTGGCTGTGACGCAGTGCCGAGTGGCGTCGTGGCTTCGCTGGCGTGGGAGGTCTGCTCCGTGCCCAGGGGCTGTGACGAAGCCGTGCTGAGTGGAGCCGCAGCATCACTTGCGCGGGAGGACTGCTCCGTGGCCAGCGGCTGTGACATGGCCGTGCGGAGCGGAGCCGTGGCTTCGCTGGCGCGGGAGAGTTGCTCCGTAGTGAGCGGTGGCGACGCGGCCGTGCTGATGGGAGCGACTTCTTCAGCGCGCGGGAACTCCGCCGAGGCGTGTGCTTGAGAGGGCAGTGGCTCCGAAGCCGTACTGTGCGGAACCGCGGCTTCAGCGGCGCGCGGCGACTCTGTCGCGGCGGATGTCCGCGCAGGCTGTTGTCCCGAATCCGCGCTGGCCGGAGTGGCAGCTTCGTTGGCACCGAGTGCGCGCGCGGCGGCAGGCTGCGTGGCTTCGTCCGGAGCTGGCAGTGAATCAATGACGGGCGAAACGGAGGTCCCGACCGGAACCTGGAGCGCCGTTGTTACGCCCGGAGATTCCTCAACAGACGGCTTCGCATCGGGAGCGAGCGCAGCGGATGCGTCAGGGGCCTCCATGGTGGAGACCGGATGAGGCGAAGCCTCCTCGTGGCTAGGTGCTACCGGAGAGGCGGACAGCGTCTCGTCAAGGGACGCGCTCGACGGAACCGTGGCGCTCGTGGCGCGCGCTTCCTCCGCGTCTGGAGTCGCGACGACGGACGACACTCCTTCAGGAGCGGAAGGAGTAGGGGACGCCGAGGTCAGAGCCGCCTCGTGCTCGGTCGCTCGGGCCAGCGCCCGTTCGGACTCGGGCGAAGCGTCGTGCGCAAGCGCTTCCGTCGCGAAGGGCCTCTCCGCTTCGGTGGCGATCGTGTCGCTGGCTGGAGGAGGCGCAGCGGATCCGACAAGCGCCGTCCAGGCATCCTCCGTCGGCAGTTCGACCACGACGACTGTCGACGAATCCTCCTCTTCCTGCGGAGGTGCGGAGTCGGATCCGGGCGGGTCCTGCTCTGCCGTGAAGGCTGGCGGGTCGAGCACGGGCTCCGTGTTCGACCTGGGCTCCGGTTCATCGGCGAGTGACGTGGTCGCTGCCGGCGCCGTGGCTTCGACAGCCTGTTCAAGCGCCGCACTGAACGGATCCACGTCCTCCGCGGCCGTGCTGAATTCGCGCGGAAGGGAATCCGGGTCGATGCCCCACGCGCGAAGGTGCTCAGCCTCCCGCTGGCTCGACGTCACAACCGGTTCTGGAGGAGGACGCGTTTCCTCCGAGCCGCCTGAAGTGTCCGCGGTGGAGCCTCCCATCGCGTCAGCGTTCGGCGCGGAGGAGAAGGACTCCACCGGAGGGAGCGTTGCTTCGGCGTCGACTCCATCCGCGTAGGAGTCCAGCTCCGCCGAGGAGGTGCGCTCTTCAAGAGGCAACGTTGCTTCAGTGGCGGTTTCCTCCGCCGCCCAGGAATGGCTCTGGCCCTCATGAGGCGTTGTTTCGGCCTTGAGTCCCTCCGCGTTGGAGTCCGGAGCAGCCCAGGCACCACGCTCTTCCGGAAGCGTCGCGTCCGCGCCACCTTCCGCCGTGTTGGAGTCCGGTGCGAACGAGGAACCGGGCGCTGCCGGAGCAGGCTCCTCCTCAGCCTCCATGCTGAGGTCGACGTCGAAATCGAACGACGCGTCGGAGGCGGTTGCTGCCCCGACCCGTTCAGGTTCCCCCGAACTGGATTCGGAGGCCCACTCGGAATGCTCGGGAGCGTGCGGGGCTCCGAGCACGGCGTTCGGATCAAACGCCTCCACTGACGCGGGAGTGAAGTGGACTGACTCGGGGGCACCGCCATCGTCAGGGGACTCCGATGCCCCCGTCTCCCGCGGAAGCGATTCGTCCGCGCGTGCATCCGGGACGGAGCCATCCCACTCCGATTCCTCGGGCCGTGCTTCAGCGGGGGCCTGCTCCCAGGACGCTGCTTCCACTCGGCCGCCGTCAGCCTCGGCATTGCTGAACGACTCCGCTGCGACGTTCGCGGTATCGGCGGACGTCTCCGTGGAAGTCGCCTCCCAAGACGGCGTTTCCTCACGGCCTTCATCGGCAGCCGCTGCATCGGACAGCGCGTTCGTCCCTACGGCCTTGGCGGTCCCAGGAGCCTCCGCCGGAGGCGGCATCACGGCCGCGAAGGTGCCGGAAGCCGCGGGAGCCCGTGCCCCGGTGGACTCCGGCACCGTCGGCTGGACCGTGAACATCTGCTGGGTCGCCCGTTGTGCCCCTTCGCCCGGCGGATTCCTCCGCGCCTTCCTCGAAAGGCCCACCGGCGGAAGGGGCGCGAGGTCCTCCTCCTCCTCGGCCGCATCCTCCGGAAAGAGCGACACCGGCTCATCCGGTTCAGCCAGGTCCGGTGGCGTGACGGCGGCGGGCACCGTCACGGCCGGCAACGTCATGGACGCTCTCTGCGTCGCGGCGCGTGTCTCCGGTTCCTCGCGGGTGGGCTTCGCCGGAGGCTCCAGCGGTGCAGGCGTCGCAGGCACTGCCTCCGTCGGACCCACGCGTGAGACAGGCCGTGACGGATTCACAGCCGCGGTCCGCCGGACAAGCCCGGGCGGCAGCGGCGCGGCCTCCGGCCTTGGCGCGGCAGGCGGCGCAGCCACCGCTTCCGTCCCGCCCCGTCGCGCGACGATGCGATCGATGAGCGCCTTGCTCGCGGCATCCAGCTTGGTGAAGCGCACCGTCATCCCGGTGCGGGCACTGCCCGCGTCCGGCTGCGCCTTGGCCACCACGCCTTCACCGCGCAACAGCCGCGTGCCGTCCGCGAGGACGAACTCGAACGCCAGCCCCGTGCCCTCCGGCTTGAGCGCCTTCGTGGCCACGAAGACCCCACCGCGCCCCACGTTCGAGCCGTACCGCTCGATGAACTCCTCCTCCGCCGTGTACGGGAGTCGGATCCGCAGGGGGAGGAGCTTGGGGGCCGGCCCGGTCATCGCAAGGGGATCCGCACGTCCCCGCCGGAGCCCCGCACCACGAGCGCCAGCCCATCGTCTTGCACGACGTCCGGCGGCACCTCGAACAGCAGCACCACCTCCGTGCGCTGCTCGGGCGCCCACGTGGTGGGCAGGGGCTTCGTGCCGGCCACCGCCTGCGCGTCACGCGCCAGCGGATACGTCTGCCCCTTCGCGTCCGTCACCTTCGCGCCGTCCAACGTCAGCGGCGCGGGCATCCCGCCCACGTTCTGGGTGATGAGCTCCACGCGCAGGAACAGGTCCTCCGTCGTGAGTCCCAGCCCCACCTTGCCGGAGCCGCCCCTCACCGAGTGCGAGGCCTCCAGCCCCGTCACCTTCATCGCCACCGTGTCCACGTGCACGGTGTCGTTGCGCTCGGGCAGCCGCAGCTTGCGCGGCCCGGAGTCGCCCTGACCCGCGGCGAGGCCCGCGAGCTTCGATTCCTCCGGCTCGCGCTGGGGAGGCTGCGGACGCGTGGCCACGGCGCCGCCCTGCTTCACCCGGTCCGCCTCCGCGCGCAGCTTCTGGAGCGTGCGCGCTTCGGCCTCCTGGCCGCCTTCGGGCGTGGAGGCGTCCTTCGTGCAGCCCCCCAGGAGGAGGGCCGCCGTCAGGAACGCCACGGGGCGGGATGAAGCGCGGGGACTCACGCCGGGCTCGCGCCCTTCACCAGCTCGTAGAGCTTCTCGAGCGCCACGGGCAGCTTGTCCGCGTCCGGGCCACCGGCCTGCGCCATGTCCGGCTTGCCGCCGCCCTTGCCGCCCACTTCCTTGGCCATCTCGCGCACCAGGTTGCCGGCGCTGATGCCCTTGGCGACGAGGTCCTTCGTGGCCGCCACCAGGATGACCGCGCGGCCGTCCTTCTCACCGCCAATGGCGATGATGCCGGAGCCGATGCGGTCGCGCAGCTGATCCGCCATGCCGCGGAACACCTTGTCGTCGGCCGGGTCCACGCGCGTGGCCAGCACCTTCATGCCGTTGACCTCGCGCGCCTGGTCCATGAGGTCCTTCTGCGAGGCCGACTGGGCCTTCACCGAGACCTCCTCCACCTTGCGCTCCAGCTCCTTCACGCGCTTCTGGGTGGCCTCCACGCGGGTGGCGACCTCCTTCGGGTTCGTGCGGAGCAGCGCCGCGACCTTCTTGAGCTCGTGCTCCTGCTCGCGCACGAACTGGAGCGCGCCCACGCCCGTCACGGCCACGATGCGCCGCACGCCGGAAGCGACGCCGCTCTCGCTCGTCACCTTGAACAGGCCGATGTCGCCGCTGCGCTTCACGTGCGTGCCGCCGCAGAGCTCCGTGGACTCCGGGTGCACGGTGACGACGCGCACGGTCTCGCCGTACTTCTCACCGAACATGGCCACGGCGCCGGACTTCTTCGCGTCGTCGATGTTCATGACGCGCGTCTGCGCGTCCGCGTTGTCACGCACCCAGGTGTTGACCAGGTCCTCCACCTGCTCCAGCTGTTCCTGGGTGGCGGGGGAGAAGTGCGAGAAGTCGAAGCGCAGGAAGTCCGGCGCGACGACGGAGCCCGCCTGCTTCACGTGCTCGCCGAGCACGCGCTTGAGCGCCTTGTGCAGCAGGTGCGTGGCGGAGTGGTTCGCGCGGATGGACTTGCGGCGCTCCACGTCCACGGACGTCTGCACCATGTCGCCGACCTTCAGCGTGCCTTCCTTCACCTCCACGCTGTGGACGATGAGGCCCTGCACCGGGCGCTGCGCGTCCTTCACCTGCGCCACGGTCTTGCCGCCGTGCGCGACGATGCGGCCGGTGTCGCCCAGCTGGCCGCCGGACTCGCCGTAGAAGGGCGTGCGGTCCAGCACCACGTCCACCGTGGCGCCCGCGGAGACCTGCGGCACCTCCACGCCGTCCTGCACGAGCGCGATGACGCTGCCCTCGCCCTCGTGGCCCTCGCCCTCGTAGCCCAGGAACTGGGTGGGGGCGGTACGCGACAGCACGGTCTGGAAGATGTCCGTGGTGGACTTCTTGCTCTTGACGAAGTCGTCCTGCTCGTCGGCTTCCTTCTCCTTGAGCTTGTTGAAGCCCTCCAGGTCCACGTCGTAGCCGCGCTCGCGCGCGATGATCTGCGTGAGGTCCCAGGGGAAGCCGTAGGTGCCGTGCAGCAGGAAGACGACGTCGCCGGAGAGCAGCTTGCCGCCGGAGGCCTGGAGCTTGGCCAGCTCCTCGTCCATCAACTTCAGACCGCGGTCGAGCGTGCGGCGGAAGCCCTCCTCCTCGTGCTTGGCGACTTCGAGGATGAAGGTGCGGCCGTCGCGCAGCTCGGGGAACGCGTCGCCCATGAGCTCGATGACGCGGTCCACGACCTTGAAGAAGAAGGGCTCCTTGATGCCCAGCTGCGTGTCACCGTGGCGGATGGCCCGGCGCATGATGCGGCGCAGGACGTAGCCGCGGGCCACGTTGGAGGGCTGGACGCCGTCGGCCACGAGGAACGCGGTGGCGCGGGCGTGGTCGGCGACCACGCGCTGGGACGCGCCGGTCTCCTGCGTGTACGGCTTGCCGCACAGCTGGCTGACGGTGGCGAGGATGCCCTGGAACAGGTCGGTGTCGTAGTTGGAGCGCTTGCCCTGGACGACGGACGCGATGCGCTCCAGGCCGGCGCCGGTGTCGATGGACGGCTTGGGCAGCGGGATGAGCGGCGCGTCCTTCTCCTTGCGCTCGAACTGCATGAACACGAGGTTCCAGATCTCGAGCCAGCGGTCGCAATCACACGCGACGCCCTGGCACTTGCGGCCCGCGGCCTCTTCCACACAGGGGATGTCATCGCCCTGGTGGTAGTGGATTTCGGAGCAGGGGCCGCACGGGCCGGTGTCGCCCATGGCCCAGAAGTTGTCCTTGTAGCCGAGCTTCAGGATGCGGTCGCGCGACACGCCCTGCTTCGCCCAGAGGTCGAAGGCCTCTTCGTCCCAGGGGATGTTGTTCTCGCCGTTGAACACGGTGACGGCGAGCCGGTCGATGGCCAGGCCCAGCCGCTTCGTCACGAACTCCCAGGCGAACGAGATGGCGTCGGCCTTGAAGTAGTCGCCGAAGGAGAAGTTGCCGAGCATCTCGAAGAACGTGTGGTGGCGCGCGGTGTAACCCACGTTGTCGAGGTCGTTGTGCTTGCCGCCGGCGCGCACGCACTTCTGGGACGTGGTGGCGCGGCGGTAGTCCCGCTGCTCGCGGCCGGTGAAGACGTCCTTGAACTGGACCATGCCGGCGTTGGTGAACAGCAGGGTCTGGTCGCCAACGGGCACCAGCGAGGAGGAGGCGACACGGCGGTGGGCGCGCTCCTCGAAGAACTGGAGGAACGCCTCGCGGATCTGGGAGGCGGTGAGGGCGGAAGGCATGGTGTGGGTATATGCCACAAGAGGGCCGGGCGCAGCAGTTCCTGGACGGGTCATCCCCTGGGGGACGGACCATGTAGGCAGGGCTGACGACCGGGGGGCAGGGGAGCGGCCAGGGCCCGGCCAGGTGCCCTGCTGACGACGTTGGGGCTCCAGGTTCCGGACTCAGGGTACTGGTCGCGGTAGAGATGCGGACCGATGACTTACTTTCTGAACATCGACCTGGAGCTTCGCGGCACCGCCGGTGTTCGTGAGCTGGTCCAGGCGTTGGAGCCATCCATGCTCGTGCTCCGGGTGACGGACACCGAGGCCAGCCTGGAGCACCGCGAGCAGCCGCAGACCGTGGAAGAGGGACTGCATTGGCTGGTTCAGGTGGTCGAGCGCCTTCCAGCGGAGGCTCGGAAGCATTGGGACGCTTGCGAGACCCGGACGATGGACGTGGGGATCCAGGCCGAGTCGCAGCCGACCGCGACGCTGTTTCCTGTCTCCCGCGACGCCATGGCCGCGCTGCTGCGGATTGGGGCGGAGCTGCTGTTCACGGTCTACGCCCCCAGCACTGACCGGCCTGCTACACCGTGATGCCAAGGCTGCGATGATGAACTTCCCTCACAAGGTTCTCTGCCTGGGCGGAGTCGGGCCCGTGGATGCGCTGGTAAACGCCATGCCGGTGGGCTCGTGAGCCAGAGCGCCGCCGGCTCCAGGCGCAACAGGGAGTGGGAGAGAAGCATCGCCCTCTGGCTCCTGGTCGGGTGTGCCGCGCTGATACTCCTCCTGGCCCTGGCCTTCCGGGAGCATTGGCTGCTGCTCACGCGGAACGACCTGGGCGTGCCCCGCGGCTTCTATCCGTGCTCAGTCCGCATGGCGCATGGGACTCGCACGCGGCAGTGCAACATCGGAGTGGACGGCATCATCCTGCGGGAGGAGCAGTTCGCGGATGGAACCGTCCGCCGTACCTGGTTCGCCGAGGGACGAGTGCCTTTGACCCGGTGACGCCCAGGCGCTGGACGCGGTCGCCCAGGTGGCCCGCACTCAGTGGGAGGCGCTAGCAACGCACTGCGACATGCGGCCGGGGTTCTCGGCTTCTCACGCCCTTGGAATGGGGCACGCAACTCTCGGCGCCATTTACCGACAATGTAGGCAAGCCTCCCCGCTGCTCCACTCGGCTCCCCCTCCCGAGGTCCCCTCATGGTCCAGGTCACGCGTCCTTCCAGCCTCACGCCGTCCACCCAGACGCGGGTCGCTCCGGAGGCCCCTGCCCGGGCCAACGCGGTGAAGGGCTACAACGCGGTGGTGAAGGGGGACCGCTTCACGTCGGCCACTCCGGCGGGTTCGCAGCAGGTCAATGCCCTGCGCCTTCCCATCCCGTGGCCGGGCAAGGGCGAGGCGGACAAGATCGGCTGGATCCAGAAGGCGTATCCGCCGGCGAAGGACTCCACCGCGGAGTTCATGAAGCTCAACCAGGCCGTGCGCGCGGGCCAGAACGTGATGCCTCCCGAGGCCAAGGACTGCGTGTTCCTGGCCGTGGGCGGACTGCTCTCCGAGGCGGCGCCCAAGCAGCTCTACTTCGACAAGAACCTGGACGCGCTCGAGGCGCAGGGCCTGCAAGTGGGCCGCGTGCCCGTGGACACGGACATGGGCGTGGAGCACAACGCGGCCATCGTCCGTCAGGCGGTGCTGGAGGCTTCGAAGAACGGCAAGCAGGTGGTGCTCATCGGCCACAGCAAGGGCGGCCTGGACTCCGCGGCGGCGCTGTCGATGTACCCGGAGCTCAAGGAGCACGTGCGCGCGCTGGTCACCATCCAGTCGCCGTACGGCGGCTCGCCCATGGCGCAGGACCTGCTGGACAACCCGCTGGTGCGCTACGGCGTGGGCGGCGCGGTCGAGGCGCTGGGTGGCAGCATCCAGGCGGGTGAGGACCTGACGTACGACTCGCGCAAGGAGTTCCTGAAGAAGCACCCGATGCCCGCGGGCATCCCCACCGTGTCCATGGCCTCCACCACCGCGAACCCCACGTCGCCGCTGTTCGCCATGCAGGAGTACATGCACCAGCGCTACGGCGTGAAGTCCGACGGCCTGGTGCTGCCGCAGGACGCGTTCATCCCCGGCTCCAAGTCCGTGACGCTGTCTGGCTTGGATCACCTGGACTCGACCGGCACGACGCTCAACCCGTTCAAGCCCTATCAGCCCGAGGACCTGACGCTCTCGCTGGTCGCGATGGCGCTGAAGATGCCCAAGGGCAGCTGAGTTTCACTGAAGGGATTCATGGCCGGTCCCAGGTGGAGCGTGATTGCCGTGCCTATCGCCCTGTTACTGGGCGCGCTGGGCACATGGCTGACGACAGGCTCATACGGCGAATGCGAGATCGACCAGGACTGCCATGGCGGGGGGCAGTACTGCATGGGATGGCCCAAAGGGGCATCCCCGCCATCCGAACCCTTCTGGGCTCGCTTCAAGGCCTATCGGAGCTGCGAGACCTTGTGTTCGCCTCAAGCGGTCACATGTCCCGAGGGCCTGGCGTGTCTCACTTCAGCGCACGGTGCGCCGAGCATCTGTCGGCCGTAGTGGATGGGGCGGGAGCGGCAGTGTCGCTACGCCACGTCATGCGCCCGGACCCTCGGTTTCTTGCGACCTGGAACGGGCAGCTGTTCCTAAGGAGAATGCGACCTCAATGAAGACTGTGCCAGCGTAGGGCCCTGGCTCGACTTCGGAGGCGGTTGATGACTCAGGTCCGTCTGGCGCTGGAGTACCTCGTCGTTCTCTTCGGGGTCGGCGCTTTGCTGTTGGTCGATGTCGCGTTCGCTGTCTCGCTGCTTCATGGGCAAGCGTTCATGGCGATTGCCCTGTGCGCTGGGCTCATGGCGGCGTTACCCCGTGCTCCGACAAAGAGCCGCGTGGCGAAGATGGGCGTGATCGCGGTCGCCGCAGTCGTTGTCTCCATGACCGACTGGACCGTCGAGAAGAAATTCGTGCGCATCCTCCAGACCATCGAAACCGGAATGACCGCGGAGCAGGTTCGGGAGATCATGGTCCACTTTCCCGAGGGAACCGGGTGGCCAAGGCACCCATCGGATGAGCGCCCTGCGTCAACCGGAGCGGATGACGAACTGCGAGTGCCCAACCATCTGATCTTCAGGCCGACCCGTCGGGCTGGAGACTCCAACTGGGGAATGGTGAAGCTGGGTGATGAGGGCCGGGTCGTGTCCGTAAGCTTCAGCCCGGACTGATCCTGGAGCGGACTTACGTCCCCGTCGGCGGCGCCTGCCGCTTCAGCTCCCGCGCGGGAATCCCCGCCACGGTGGCTCCCGGCGCCACGTCCTCCATCACGAGGGCGTTGGCGCCAATCTTCGCTCCGTCTCCAATCACCACCGGGCCCAGAATCTGCGCGCCCACGCCGATGTAGACGTCCCGGCCGACTCGCGGCACTCCGGCCACTCCGGGCAGGGGCTCCAGGCTCACGTTCTGGGAGATGAAGCTCTTCTCTCCAATCTCCACGCCCGGCGCGATGATGACGCCGATGCCTCCGTAGCCCAGCTCCACCGTGGGGTGCAGCACGGCGTTCGTGTCCACGTGGCTGTTGTGGATGCGGTCGCCCACCGTGGCCACCATGTTCGCGAGCCTTGGGTGCGCTTGGAGCCGCTTCGCGGCCCGGTAGAACGTCAGCGCCGTCGGACCCATCTGCCCACCATCCTCTTCGCGACCGGTGCCCAGCGGAACTTCGACCGCTGCAGCGTCTGCCCCATCCAGGTGTCCCGGTAGATGAACAGCCAGTGGTGCTGCCGCACCTGCTCCGTCCACTCGCGCTTGTAGGGGGCGTCGTCCCCCAGCAAGTCCAGCTCGCTCAAACCCCTTCCGATGCAGTCCTGGACCAGGTTCTCCGTCAAGAGATGCCCCGGGCTCACTTCCGCCAGGGCCTCGTCGTAGCCCGGCTTCATCGCCAGATAGCGGCCGCCGTACTCCAGCCCGTACTGGAACGCGATGGCCCGCCCGTCCAACCGCAGGAAATACAATCCCAGCCAGCCGCGCTCCGCCGCCGTGCGCGCGAGCCCCGTGTAGAAGCCGCGCCGGTGCTCGGCCTGCGCGATCGCCGTGCCCTCCTGGGCCTTCCAGCCGCTCTGTTCCAGTGCGAAGGCCTCCTCCAGCTTCGACCCCAGGCCCTCCACTTCGGCCACGCGCTCCACCTCCACGCGGCCCCTCTCCTCCAGGCGCCTGCGCCTGCGCCGCAGCGGCTTCGCGTTGCTCCGTCCCTTCGTCCACGCCGCCACCGTGGAAGGCAGCACCAGGTACGGCGAGCGCGCGCTCGGCCACGCGCCCCAGGGCATCCCCGCGCCCCTCGCCGCGTTCACCAGCTCCCACGCCGCGCCGCCCTCCGGCACGTCCGACAGCCGGAGCACCTCCCAGCTCGTGTCGCCCATCAGGTGCGACAGGAAGGCCACCGCGGCGCGCTTCGGCTCCTCGGCCACGAGGTCGAAGCGGCAGGAGTGCTTGTTCGTCAGCGACGACAGCTGGCGCACCGGCACTCCATACTGGTGGCCCTGCTCCTCCTTGAGGCCCAGCACCGCCACCAGCGTGCCCAGCGCGTTCCTCGCCGTGAGGATGCGCAGGGCCGCTCCTGGCGCGAAGTGCTCCAGCCAGCAGCGCACGAACTCGTGCCGGTAGAACACCTGGTCATCCACGCGCTTCACCAGCGCGTTCCACTCCGTCTCCAGCGCGTCGAAGGCCGGAAGGCTCCGGACCTCCTCCACGCACAAGGGCTCCACGCGCCTGCGCGGCGCGGGCTCCACCGCGTTCGGGCGGGGAAGGGAAGGGACGCGCTCCCCGAGCATCGCGTCCGTGATGGGGCTCTCCTCCATGTACGTCTCTCCTCGGGTCTCGCGCTCGGGGGGACTCAGGACAGCGGCTCGCCCGCGTCATCCACCGCCGACTCAGCGCCCGGGAGCTCCGGGCCCTGCTTCTTCAGCGGCTCGTCACGCAGCAGCACGGGCCCCTCGCCCTTCGTCAACGCGTTGGTGTCCATGGAGACGTGGCGCACCGGCACCGGGACCTTCGTGCTGGGGAGCTCCACGCCCGTCTTGAACACCGCCTCCGCGGGCGCCGGCAGCGGCGCCTCCTCCACCTTGGGCACGGGCGCCTCCACCTGCACCGGTGCCAGCCGCTTCGGCTGCTTCTTGAGGCCGCGGAAGAGCCAGCCGCCCTTCTGGCGCTCGTAAAGCTTGCGCGTCTCCACCGCTGCCCGCGCGTGCGACACGCGGCCCGCCTCCAGGTCCTCCAGCAACATCTCGCTCAGCCGGCGCCGTGTGACGCTGTCCAGGTAGTCGAACACCTTCTCCAGCTTGCGCACCACCACCTGCGTCGCGCCGCCCGCCGCCGTGTGCGTCAGCGCGGCAATCTTCAATTCGTGCCGCTCCCGGGCGCGCTCCGCCAGCTTGCGCAGCCGGTCCGCTTCGTCCGGCGTCGCGGCCTTGCTCACCAGCCCCGGCAGCACCGTGCGCGCGAGGCCCGCGTCCACGAAGCCCGAGTCGTCGAACGTCTCCAGCGACTCCAGCGCCCGCCGCCGCGCCTCCACCGACGTGCCCTCCAGCGCCTTGAGCGCCGTCGTCACGCGGTCCAGCGCCATCCAGCGGTACACCCAGTCCAGGCCCGTGCCCTTGATGTTCTGCGCGCCCATGATGCTCACCTGCACCCCGGGCGGCACCGCGCGGGCGCACGCGTCCACCACCTGGTCGCCCGTCGCCTGCGAGTCGGACACCGGCACCAGCTGCTCCAGCATCATGGCCTTGTAGGCTTCGCGGAACTTCGTGTGGAACGCCTTCACGCGTCCCTGCGCATCCACTTCACCCCTGGGCAGGAGCGCCTTCAGCCGCGCGTGCACCGCCATGCGCGCCAGCAGGTACAGCGCGTGCTCGCGCACCTCGTCCTTCGTCGCGGCCGTCAGCACCTCCGGCAGCGCCTGCGGCTGCGCGCGCGACGCCGGCGACAGCGCCTCGTCGATGAGCGGGCCCACCTCGCGCTCCAGCGCGCGGCGAAGCTTCTCCACGCCCACGTCGTCGTCGCCGCCCTCCAGCGCCTTGCCCACCGCCGCCGTCAGCGCCAGCGTGGCCGTGGCCTGGAGCCCCGCGCCGGCCGCGTACCGCTCCAGCCGGTCCATGAACGTGGCCGTCGTGGGGCGCGGCACCTTCAGCTTCGCCAGCTCCTTCGCGAGCCGTGCTTCCGCGCGGGCCTGGCCCTCGGGGCTCGTGACCTCCTCCGCCGCGACGACCTCCGTGCTCAGGAGGTGCCGGTCCAGCGCGTCGCGCACGTACTTCTGGAGGCCCTCCAGGTTCGTGCCGATGAGCACGTGCCGGTCCGCGGGCGCGTCCTCCACCATGATGCGCGCGAACACCTCCGAGCGGGACACGCGGTCCCAGCGGTTGTTGATGACCGTGATGACCGCGCGCTCCGGGTTCGCGTCCGGATCCACGTCCCCCAGGCCCGTGCGGATCCAGTTGTTCATGAAGCCCGTGCGCTCGTTCGCCGAGTGCCCGTTGATGAACTGGAGCTGCCGCCCGCGCACCTTCGCCGGCGGGAAGACCTTCAATACGCCGATCTCGGGCTGCACGTGCTCGGCCATCAGCGCCAGCGCGTACGGCCGCGACACGCCGAGCTGCTCGGCCAGCGTCGCCACCAGTGCCATGTTGCGCGGGTGCTCGCGGTAGGGGAACAGCGCGAGGAACTCCTCGGGGATGAGCTCCGCCTCCCACCACGCGCTGTGCAAGAGCGTCGTGTCCTTCTCCTTCGCCGCCTGCTTGAAGAGCGGCAGGAAGTGGTCCTCCGTCGTCACCACCCGGCCGTCCCTGGGCATGAAGTTGGTGATGACGGACGCGACGTTGATGCCCGCCGGGCCCTGGATGTCCTCATGGTCCGGATAGGCGTTGGTCAGCGTGGCGAAGTCGTCCTTCATCCAGTCGTTCTGGAGCAGCTCGACGAAGTTCGGCTGCAGCGCCATGCACTCCCAGAGGAAGACCTCCGTGCCCAGGCGCGCGCCCAGCTCCACCATGTCCTTCTGCTCCCAGATGGTGGCCTTGTCGTAGGGGCGGAAGATGAAGAACTCGGACGGCCCGGCGCCCGGGGCGCTGTGCACGAACATCGCCTCCGAGCCCGTCGTCTTCGCGAACACCTCGAAGCCCATGCCGGAGAAGAGCGCCGCCTTCAGGCGCTCCGTGCCGGACTTGCCGCGCGTGCCCCAGCCGCCGATGACCAGCGGAATCTTCTCCCGCGACTTGCGCACGCTCTGGCGCTTCACGTACGTGTCGCCCAGGAAGAGGGAGAAGAGCGCCGCGGTGAAGAGGCCCAGCGCCGCGATGCCGTTGCCTCCCATCCCCAGGAAGTAGCCCTCGTTCTCCATGATGCGCTCGGTGAGGAGCGCCAGGAACCCGCTCTGCAGGCCCACGAGCGCGGGCGTGTGCAGCGTGGACGGAGGCTTCGGCGCGGCCTCCGGCTCGTGGAAGAGCGTGGCGAGCGGAGCGGGGACCTGCTTGTTCTGGCCGTACGGCGTGAAGCGCACCTGGACGCCCAGGGCGCGCTCCACGTGCTCCACGAAGCGGCGGCGCTCGCGGGGCTCCTCGCCTCCCAGCGAGTCCAGCCGCAGCGTCGCGAGCCGCCGGTAGTCCTTCGACACCTTCAGGCGGTTCGTCAGCCGGCGCAGGCGCGAGGCGGGCGGCACCAGCACCGTCTCGCCGTGGCTGCTGAAGAGGTGGACCTTGCCGTCCTTCGACAGCGGCAGGTCCAGCAGGTCGTCCACGGTGGGCAGGTGGCGGCCCCAGCTGCCCTGGCTCGCCACGTGGACGCGCTCGCCGGGGACCAGCGTCTCCGTGATTTCGTCCAGGTGGCCCGGGTGCGCGCGCAGCGTGCCGGACATCACCCGGCCGGTGGTGTGCAGGAACGCCTGGCGCTTGTTCGGCGCGGGGCGGCCCAGCTCGTGCCACATGCGCCACAGGCGGCGCTCCTGCCGGTCGCCGTGCCACAGCGTCAGCGTCTTGTCCGTGCGCTCCGCGTACAGGCCGTGCCCGTCCTGCGACAGGTCCGCGAGGATGGCGCCCAGCCACGCGGGGCCCTCCGGCATCGGCGGCAGGTTCTCCGGCGCGGGCTGGAGCGGGATGCGCGTGCGGCTGCCCGGGCGGAGCTTGGAGACGCGGCCGGCGAGGAACGCCGTCCACGCCTGGCGCACCGGGTCCTTCACCCGGCGCAGCACCTGCGCGGCGGCGGCCGCTGCCTCCACCACCGGGCCCGAGGCGCCCGGCTGCGTCGTCAGCGATTCCACCGCGTCCAGCAGCGCCGCGTGCGCGGGGCCCAGGCCGGTGGCCCCCAGCGCTTCGGCCAGCGCGGCGGCGCGCTCGCACGACACGCGCAGCACGAGCGGCGCGGTGTCACGGCCGAGCACGTCCACCAGCACCTGGAGGGCCGGGCCCTTCACCTTCGGCGACGCGAGCGCCGCGTCCACCGCGGCCAGCACGGCGGCGGTGCGCACGCGCGGGCTCGGCTCCGACAGGGCCTGTCCCGCGACGGCGGGCATCGACTCCAGGCCCGCCAGACGGCGCAGCAGGGACTGGCCATCCGGACGCTGCGCGATGAGGGCGCACAGGCCCATGCGCACGTACTCGCTGGGGTCGTGGTGCGCGACCTCGGTGAGCAGCGGCATGCGGTGCTCTTCCGACAGCAGCGGCGCGCACTGCTCCAGCACCTGGCGGCGGAAGAGGAAGTCCTTCTCCGACGGGGCCTTCGCGCGCAGCCGCTGGCGCAGCAGGGCCAGGCCCGTGAGCGCGTCCACGGTGAGCAGCGCGCGCAGGGCCTCCGCCTGGAAGAACGGGCTCACGTCCTCCTGGCCCGCGAGGCTCGTCAGCGTGGGGCCCACCTCGGGCAGCGACGCGGCGACGCCCGGCACCACCTGCGCGAGCTGCCGGAAGGCCTCCAGCGCGGCGAAGCGGTTCTGCGCGCGGGGCGCGTCCACGGCGCGGTCCAAGAGCTGCCTCGCCAGCGGCACGGCGGCGGGCTGGAGCTCCTCCACGGGGGCCGTGGCCAGCACGCCCGTCAGCGCGCGCAGCGCCGTCTCTTCTTCAATCAGCAGCTTGTGACGGCGCTTCTCCTGCCGCTCGCGCAGGGCATCGAAGCCCATCCACCGGTCCAGGGCGCGCAGGTCCTCCTTGCGGTCCTTGCGGTCCTTCACCGTGGCCTTGAGGTGATCCACCAGCACCTGGCGGCGGGCGGCGTCATCCACCGCTTCGTTGTGCTGGCGGGTGAACTGGACGATCTCCGCGTGGATCGCGGCCAGCTCCGTCTCCAGGGCCTCCAGGGCCACGCCCAGCCACGGGGCCAGCCCTTCCAGGTCGGCGGGGCGGGGGCAGGTTTCCACCAGCCGCCGGGCCAGGGCCTCGACCGAGGCCCCCCGCACACGACGGTGCAGGGGGGGCAGGGCTTCCAGCAGCTGGGATTCGAGAGGTTCGTTCGCCGGGTGCATGTCGCGGCCAGAGCTATTCATCGCTTGAGAAACCTGCCCGGCCCCCCCAGGCACGCGTTCGGATCAGGACAGCTCACGGCTGCAAACGTCGTTCATCCAGCAGCTCCTCGAACTCCTCTTCGGTGGGCGTGACGTCCTGCAACCCACGTCCACCCGTCCAATCCCACCGCGCTCCGAGTGAAAAGACGTTCTGCGTGCCGTACGGGCCGGAGAGGAACGCGCGGTCTTCCGCGAAGAGCATGAGGCGGTTGCCGCCCTTGCCCATCCACACGTTCCAGTCCAGGCGGCCCGACACGCGGTGGCGCAGGTACGCGGTGGCGCGGTGATCATCCTGGAAGCGCTGCGAGGCGCCGTAGCCCAGCTCCACGCGCGTGCCCTGGAGCTTGCCGCCCAGCAGCGCCGCCCAGCTCGCGTAGGCGCCCGCGTTGTCCACCGTGTAGAAGTTGGCGTTGCTCACCGCGGACATGCCCAGCGTGGCCACGTGGTCCTGGAACGGCTGCCAGCGCAGGGACAGCCGGGGCGACAGGCGCCGCGGGTGGTCCTTGCCGTAGAGCCAGTAGACGTTCTGGTCGTAGCGGCTGGCCTCCACCGCGCTGCCGCCCTGCATGGACTCCAGGGTCAGGCCCAGGCCGGGGATGAGGCCCACGTCCGGGGACAGGCGCAGGTAGCGGTCCGCCGCGATGCGGCCCCGCGCGCTCCAGCGCATGGCGCCGTCAATGGTCTGCGTGAACACGGAGCCCTGCATGGACAGGCGCAGGTCGCCGGGCAGCTGGTTCACGTACCCGGCCACGGTGCCGCCGAGCACGGCGGTCTGGTTGAGCGGGTAGCGCGCCTCGGGCGTGAAGCGCAGCCACGCGCGGCCCGGGGACAGCTCACGGCGCAGGGACAGGCGGACCTCCAGGCCCGTCTGGAGCGGGCGGTTGAGCAGCTCGCCCTCCTCCACGTCCTCGCTGCGGTAGCCCATCTCCGCGGACACCATGCCCAGGCCGCCCGTGCGCGTCTCGGGAGGCATGCCCTCCGGCAACAGCGACAGGCTGGGCGGCAGCGCGGGCCAGGGCAGCGGCTCCAGGCCCGTGGTGCCCTGCGCCCACGACGGGGCCGCGAGGGCGCTCGGATCCGAGGCGACACCCAGTTGCACCTGCACCAGGGCTTCACCCGCGGGCGACTCCAGGCTCACGCGGTGCGGACCGCGCGAGGGCAGGAGCAGCCACGTCTCGCCCATGCGGCCCAGCGGCTGGGACGCGCCCTGGAGGCCGGGGTCGGCGTCCTCGGGCAGGCCCAGGTGCATGAGCGGACCTTCCTCCGCGCTGGAGCCGCCGGTGCCGTCGCCCGAGGGCAGCGGCGTGCTGCGCAGGAGCAGCTCGCGGCCCGACGACGGGGCCAGGGCGGAGGCGCGCACGCGCAGGGCGGTGGGGCCCAGCACGGTCATCACCACCGGCGCACCCGGACGGCTGCGCAGCAGGGACAGCGGCTGCGGGGCGGCCATGACGCGGGCGTTGGCGCTGGCTTCCTCGGACTCCACGAAGCGCACCAGGCCGGTCTGCTGCGTGTCGGCGCGCACCATCACGACTTCCACCTGGTGGCGGCCGGGGACGTCCAGGCGCGTGCCCAGGATGGCGGTCTCGCCTTCGGCGACCTTCAGCTCGCGCACCACGCGGCCATCCACGCGGAGCGCGAAGGAGCAGGTGCCGGCGGCGTCCACGCCCGGGCGCGGGGTGGTGCCGCAGAGGACCTCGGCGCCCAGGGGCCGGGGCTGCTTCACCACCAGGCTCATCACGCGCGAGGCCCCGGCGGGCAGCAGCTTCGCCTCGGACAGCTTCCACGGGGGCGCGAGCAGCGCCTTGCGCACGGACATGGCGACGTCCTCGTCATCCGTGCCGGCCTCCGACGTGGCCAGGAGCGAGCCCGCGGTCTCCTCCGCGTCGCGCAGGCCTTCCCAGCGCGTCCAGCGGCCCGCGGTGAAGCGCATGCGGCGCACGTCGGGATGATCCGCCCACGCCTGGAGCTGGCCCGCGAGCGCGGCACCGAGCGGCGCGCCGCCGTCCTTCCACGCCTGCGGCGAGTCCTGCAGCCGCTCCAGCATGCCGAGCGCTTCCAGGCCCACCTGCGGCAGGCCCGTCTCGCGGTACAGCGCGGCCATGGCCAGCGCACCCGCCGCGTCCTCACCGGAGGCCGACAGCAGCCGGGCGCGCAGGTAGCGGCCCTGAAGGCTCTTGTCGCCCGACACCGCCGCGAGCGCCGCGTCCATGTGGCCCTCGCGCACCTGGGCGCTGAGCGCGGAGAGCGTCGTGTCGCCCGCCGTCACCGGGGCATTGCCTTGCGTGTCCGGGGCACTGGTGGCCGCGAGCGTCGCTCCGTCCGTGTCCAGCGCCGGGAAGGCGGGGGACACCAGCGTGGGCTGCGTGATGGCCTGCGCGAAGCGCACCGTGCGCGGGGAGGCCTGCGTCAGGCGGTCCATCAGCGCGAGCAGGCGCCGCTGCTGCTCCGGCGTCAGCTTCGCCTGCGCGTCCAGCAGCCGGCCCACGTCCGCGCGGGCGAAGCCGTCCTCCTGCAACGAGGAGAGCAGCTCGGCGCGCGCGAGGCGCGGCTCCACCTCATCGGGCTGCGTGCGCAGCGCGCGGGAGAGCGCCTGGAGCGACTCGTACGCCGTGCCCGCGGCCTGCTGCTGCGGCGGGGCAGGGGGCTCCTCGGGCGTGGCCACCTCCGCGCGGCGCACCGCCAGCGAGACGGCGAGCTGGACCTTCGGATCCTCGGGCTCGAACCACACCTCGCGCGCCTGCGCGGGCAGCGTCACCACCGCGGACACCGGCGCGGACGACGTGCCCTTCGCGCCTTCCAGCGCGACGTGGCGCGGGCTGGCGGCCCCAGGCATCAGCACCAGGCGGCGCGGATGGCCCACGTCGGTGTTCATGCGCACCACGATGGGCTTGCCTGCTTCAGCACCCAGCGGACGGAACTGCACGCGCACGGGAGAGGGCAGCTTCGCGTCCGGCACCCGGAAGCGCACCGCCTTCTGGTCCACCTTCACCGGCCACTGCGAGCGCACGTAGCCCACTTCGCCCGGCGCGCCCTCCGCCTTCGCGGGCGCGAGCGACAGGAACGCGCGCGTGCCCTCCGCGCCCTCCAGCTTCAGGGCGTGCTCGCCCGGAGGCAGGGCGATCTCCACCGGCTCCACCGCCGACAGCGGCAGCAGCGGGAACGTGTTGTTCCCCACGCGCAGCACCGGGTTCGCCTTCGCGCCCGGCGGCGTCATCACGTAGGCGCGCAGCAGGGTGGGGGCCTCCGCGAGCCCCGTGGCCTGCACGCGCGTGGTGCCACCCGCCGCGAGCGGCCACAGCGCGCTGCCCACCATCGACGCGTCGGCCTCCAGGCCCTGGAGGTCCAGCCACTGCGAGGCCTTCACCTCGGTTCCATCTTCACGGGGCGCGGGCGCCACCTGCGACCAGCGGCTCGCGCGCCACCACGCGGCACGGTAGCCGCGGCGGATGTCCTCCGACAGCGGCTCCGCGCGCCACGCCAGCTCCAGCGCGGCCAGCTCGCGGCTGCGCAGCGGGTTGCCCAGCGGCAGGCGGGCCACCAGCTCCGACGCCTCGGCGGTGAGGAAGCCCGCGTCCGGCAGCGCGGGCGCGGTGCCCAAGAGCGCGTGCGCCACGTCCGGCTTGTTCGCGTCCAGGAGCTTCTTCGCGGTGAGCAACCGCAGGTGCCACGCGAGCGGCGACGCATCCGCGCTCTTCAGCTTCTCCACCGCGACGTCCGTATCGCCATCACCCAGGGCGGCCATCGCATGCAGGAGCGGCGACAGGCCCTCCGTCTTGATCCGTCCGTACGTGCCGCGCGCCAGGTCCGGCATCAGCGCCACCAGCCGCTGACGCAGCAGCGACGGCCGCGCGGCGGTGTCCTGCTTCACCACCTCCCACGCCTTCTCCGCCAGCTCCGTCCAGTGCGTCTGGTGCGACAGCGCCTCCGACAGCGTGGGCCGGCGCGTGGCGACGCGCGCGCGCACCATGGGCGCGGGGCCCTTCCAGCTCACGCGGTAGTTGTGCTTGCCCGGAGGCAGCGCCACGCGCATCTCCTCCACGATGCCCACGCGCTCACCCGACGCGAGCACCCGCGCGGTGCGCCCGTCCGGCAGCGCCGCGCCCTCGGGCGCCTCCGCCCACGCGGGCTGCGGCGTGAGCTGCGCCTGCGCGAGCACCCCGCCCACGCCGTAGACCTCCACCGTCGCTGCCTCGGCGGGCGCGCCATGGCCCAGCACGGCGCGCGCCTCCAGCGAGAACACGCCCGGGCCTTCCAGCTCCAGCGCCCAGACCGAGCCCTTCACGTCGGGCCGGATCCACGGCGCGTCCATCCCCTCCAGCACCACCTCCGTGCCGGTGGGACGCGGACGCTCCACGCGCACCGCCTGGCCATAGAGCGGCGATACCAGCGCCCACTCGCGCAACGCCGCGGCCTTGCGCCAGTCACGCACCGCGGTCCGGAAGGGCGAGGACGCGGGCTCGTCCTTCACGAGCTCCGCCTCCAGCGCCGCGTCCACGTCCAGCCGCGCGCGCGTGGCCGCGTCGAACGCGAGCGCCGGGCGCGGGCCCTTGCCGTCCACCCACTTGAGCAGGGCGTCGCGCATCCGCTCCTCGGTGCGCGCCGTGGACGTGTGCGTCGGGCGCTCCACCACGATGCGGGCGTTCTTCGTCGCCGTGACCCACCAGATGCTGCCGGCGCCCATGGGCTCCGCCAGGTACCAGCGGCCCGGACGCTCCGACACGCCCTCTTCCTCCACGCGCAGCTCGGGCGCTTCGTCGCCCTCCGACAGCGGCACGCGGGTGAAGCGCAGCGCTCCGGCGGGGCCGGTGACGCGCACCACGTCCAGCGGCCCCAGCCACACGGCGGCGCCCTTCCTGGCGGACACCTCCATCGCGCCCGTCACCTGGGGGACACCGGAAGGCACGTAGGGCGCGTGGCCCCGCAGGTCCTCCAGCGCCACCGGGCCCCGGATGGCGCGCGGCCGCCACGTCATGCCCTCTTCGCTGCGGGCGATGACGGACGGCTGGGAAACGGCGGGCTGCGCGATGACGGGCAGCGCCGCGAGCGCTCCCACGAGCAGGGTGTAACGGGCGCGGCGTCGAACAGGAAACATCGGCGCTCAGTCCTCCAAGGGTGCGAACAGAATCTGGGCCAGCCGGTCCAGACGCGCCGGGCTCGCCAGCGCTTTGCGCGTACGGGATGACATTTCCAGGTGCAGGAAGCGGGCGAGCGGGTAGGCCTGGAGCAGGCGGCCCTGCGCGTTCTGTGTCCCACCGAGCACCTTCACCTCGTCCGGGAACAGCTTCACTCCAGGGCCGAGCGGCTTCTCCAGCTGTGCGGCCACCTTCCGGGCCCACGCGCCGGGTTTGCGCGTCCCGTCGCTCACCACGGCCGCGAGCAGCTCCGTGCGGCCCTTCTGGACCTTGGACTCGCCGAAGCCGTGCAGCTGCACCACGCGAGGGGCGCGGAGCTGGCGCGCGGCCAGGTCGGTCACGGCCTGGAAGAGGTGGTCCGGGTTGTGCGCGACGTCGGCGGGGTGCTCCGGATCCTCGGGCGTCTCACCGGGCACGCCCTTGTAGCGGTGCGCGGTGGCGGTCATGAACAGGCGCGGCGCGTGGCCCTCCGGCGGGCACGAGAAGAGGTTGGCGCCGATGTCCTCCGTGCCGATGTCGAAGTACGGATGGGGCACCTGCACCACGTCGTGGGTGGCCTCGCCCGTGCGGATCACATACGCGCCCGCGCCGTGGAGGTTGTCCGGGCGCTCGCGCAGGACCCAGAAGGTGTCGCGCGGCGTGGCCCAGGTCTCCAGGAAGAAGCCCGCGGACGCGGCGAGGTTCGTCAGCTCCGGAGGGACGTCCTTCCGCGTGGGCGCCGCCGCCAGCAGCGCGGGGATGAGCTTCGAGACCGCCGCCCGCTCCTCCAGCGTGGTGGGGTGGAACGTCACGGCGTCCAGGCGCGGCCACAGCCCGGAGAAGCGCGCGTCCACGCGGCACCCCGACTGCTCGGGCACGTTCACGGAAGGATCCTCCTGAGGCACGCGCTCCGGAGGCGGCCGCGTGCCCGGCTTCGCGCGCATGCCCCCGCGGGGCCCGTCCTGCTGGGATGACTTCGCTGCCTTCGCGGCGTCCGGTGCCGTCGGGGCGCTCGGAGTCGTCTGCGCGCGGGCGCTCATGGCGGCGCCCAGCACGGACACGACTCCCGCGGCCACGAGCGGGCGCCACGACCCGGTCCTCCGGCGGGACTTCACAACATGTCCTCGTCGGGCTGCCAGCCGCTCCGGTTCCACATGCGCGGCGCGGTGTTCTCCACCGACTGGCCGAACATGAAGAACCGCGCCCACATGGGCTCGGAGCCCAGCGCCTGGATGCGCACGGTGTGCACGCCCGGCGCGATGTCCTCGCCCAGCGTCACCGGCACCGTGCGCGCGTACCACTTCACGCCCGGGCGGCCCGCCGGCATCGCCGGGTCGCGCTCGGAGGCCGGCAGCACCACCGTGCGCTCGGCGCGGGTGACGTGCGGCACCAGCACGCTGGCGCGGCGCACGGGGTTGCCGCCGTCCACCGTCACGGACAGCTGGGGCTCCTTCGCGCCCTCCGCCACCGGCGTGTAGACGACCACGTTGAGCGTGACGGCGCCCGGACCCGTCTTGCGCACCGGCACGCGCAGGCCCCCCTGGCCCACCGGATACACCGTGCGCGAGCGCAGGCCGCTGCCCGCAGCCGGAGGACGGTTGAGCAGCGCCGTCAGCCCCGGCGCCGTGGAGCGCAGCAGCACCTCATGCTCACCCGGCGGCAGCGGAGGCAAGAGCTCCCGCGCCCGGGTGGAGCGCACGGTGAAGCGGTGCAGGGGCTCGCCGTCGAGCAGCACCTCCACCTCGTTGCCCAGCGCCGTCGCGTCCTTCAGCGACAGGCGCACCTCCGGACGGGTGGGCGTGCGCGCATCGAAGCGCGCCCGCACCGCGCGGCCCGGCTCCAGCACCGTGGACAGCGCCTTCACCATGTCCACCGTGTCCGCCTGCGCGGACTCCAGCACCTCCACCACCTGGGGCGAGCCGTAGGGGCGCACCACCACCGCGTCCCCGGACGGCGGAGGCGTCTCCTCCTCCGGACCCACGGGCTCCAGGCGCACCTGGCTGAGCAGCTCCAGACGGGCGCCCGCCTGCATCAGCGCGGGGAGGTTCGCCGGACGCATGGGGTGCCACGCGCGCATGTCCACGGGCGCGTTGCGCCAGCGCACGGCGGTGAGCGCGTCGTTCGTGTACGGCGCCGACACGGCGATGGGCTGACCGCTGGAGAGGAAGCTGTAGAGCTGCACGATGGTCGCGCGCGGCGCCTCCACGCGCAGCTTGCGAGCCCCCATCGGCAGGAACACCCGCGCGCTCGCCGCGCTCGACACCCAGGCCGGCAGGTCCGTCACCTCGCCGGAGCCGGCGGAGCCCGCGTCCTGCGACGCCCGCGCCACCGGCGTGCACGGCAGCGCGCCCCCGGGCAGCGGCACCAGGGCCGCGCTCTCGAACGGCGCGGGCTCCGGCGTGGCGTCCATCGAGGCCTGGCCCAGCGGCTGGCCCTGCTCATCCAGCACCGTGAGGCTCAGGTGCAGCGGCTCGCGCGAGGGCGCGCGGTCCAGCGAGCGCGCGTCGAGGCGCACCAGCCGTCCCACCGCGTCCATGCGCGGGTCGATGTCCAGCTCCAGCACCGGGCACGCCGGGCCGGTGGCGAACGCCTCCGTGCGGCGCGTGTCCGGCAGGAAGGCCACGCGGCCCTCCGACGCGACCCCGGGCGAGGGACGCGACTCGGCGGGCAACAGCCACGACTCGAACGGGCCCTCCACCGTGTAGCGCAGGTCCTCCTTGCCGTCGTTGCGCACCATCACCGTGTGCACGCCCTCCGGCAGCTCCAGCGGATGCGACATGGGCGAGCCCGCCACGGGGCCCGGCAGCTCCAGCGTGTGGGCCGTGCCGTCGGTGGACAGCGTCTGGAGCGTCACGGGGCCTTGCGGCTGCGCCTTCGCGTCCGTCGCGTCGCTCCACAGCCACAGCACCGGCTTCGCGGGCCCGGTGACGTTGAGGGCCACGGCGCGGCCGGCGCCCAGGCGCTCCTGCACGGACTCGGTGGCCTCCACCAGCGGCAGCCGGTAGGGGGTGCGGTAGACGGGTTCAATCTGGTAGTCGGTGCCCGCCTCGCCCTCCGCGTTGAGGCGCTCCCAGTGCTCCTCCGCGAGCCAGCGGCGCGTGTCGGCGGAGAGCTTCTCGAAGGGCTCGAAGGTGGCGCGGCCGGCGCGCACCTCCGCGCGGGCCTGGGCCAGCTTCTGCGACGCGAGCAGCGGCAGCGTGCGGTGCGCACGGACGTAGACGCGCGCCAGCAGCGTGTCGCTCGTGCTCGCGGGCCGCAGGTAGAGCACGGAGTAGTCCGGCCGCTCCTTGGGCAGGCGCAGCACGAACTCGCGCTCGTCCGTCACCTGCTGCGCCGCGTGCGTGGTGAAGGCGCTCTCCTGCAGGAACGTGCCGTCCTCCTGCGGCTGGCCCTTGCTCTGGCGCGTGCGCGTGAAGATGGCGCGCTCCAGGAGGACGCCCTCCGGCCCGCGCAGGATGGCCTTGAGGCCGTACTGGTACTGCTTCTCCGGCGCGTAGGGCGTGCCGTCGGGGAGCAGCTCGTGCGTGACGATGAGCAGCTCCTCCGCGTCGGCGGGGACGCGCACGCGCATCTCCCGGCCCGGCTCCAGGCGGTAGAAGATGAGGCGCTCGGCGTTGACGAACTTCGCGTCGCGCCGCGCGGTGGGCGTGTCGGTGTTGCCCAGCACGGCGAGGCTCGCGCCCCAGATGAGGGCCAGGCCCACCATCAGGCCAAGGAGCGCCACGAGGGCGCGGCTGCGGGTCTTCATCGACGGGCCTCTTCGCGGGAGACTTCCCCGGTCAACACCACCGGACGGCGGTGTCGCAGCGCCAGGTCCACCGTGCTCGCGAGCTCCGCGTCACCCGCGGTCAGCTCCGCGCGCTTCGCCGGCGACGGGTGCTGCTGAAGGAAATAGACGGCGCGCAGCACCTGCTTGCCCTGCCGCGCTTCCACCAGGAGGAAGGGCAGGCCGTATTCGGCGCTGTAGCCGGACTTCACCTGACGCGTCACGTTGCCCACGCGCTTCGTCTGCGCCAGCGCGCGCAGGTCGTGCACGTTCTGCTGCGCGACGTAGCGCTCCGCGCTGGCGGTCAGCTCCGCGAAGTGCTCCTTCAGCGCGCTGGACACCGGCTGCGTGGGCGCCACCAGCCGGTCCGCCAGCAGCGCGCGCTCGGGAGACTCGCGCGGCTCCTCGGGCGTCAGGCCCGTGATGGCCAGCTCCTCCGCCGCCAGCCGGGGGCCCACGAAGGCGCCGCGCAGCGGCTCGGACAGCCACAGCGTGGCCAGCCGCGCTCCGCCGAAGGTGCGGGAGAAGACCTGCTGCGGGCTCGCGTCGTTGAGGCCCGTCAGCTCCGGAGAGCCGTCGTGGTAGCGCACGCGCTGCCCCAGCCAGCCCAGCGGGCCCTCCTGCGACAACAGCTTCTCCAGGTCCGCCGGCCGCTGCGTCGGAGTCAGCACCGGGCTGCCCACGTCCACCAGCACGTCCGCGTCCACCGAAGGCCGGCCGGAGAACCCGCGCACGTGCAGCACCCAGCCCTGCTCCTTCGGCAGCGCGCGGTGCACCGCTTGGTGGAACGCCTGGAAGCTCGTCCGCAGCTCACCGAAGGTGGCCGGGTGGGGCAGGTCGCCCGAGGCGGTGGCGAACACCATCGCGGTGGCCCGCGACTCGTGCCACACCTCGGCGGCCACCGGCAGCGTGCCCGCCTCGCGGGCCGGCGACGGCACCTCCAGCGCGAGCGGCGAGCCGCCCGGCCGCACCAGCAGCCCCGCGCCCAGCCGGCCCGGCGTGCCTTCCGCGTCCGTCACCCACCAGCACCCGGCCGCGCCCGCGCACTCCGTCACCGGGTGCACCCGCAGGCCCAGGAGCGCCGCCATGGCGCCGGCCCAGCGCGTGCGCAGCTCCATGGGCACGTCCGCCGTCCCGCCGCCCAAAAGCGGCGAGGCCACCTGCTGCTCCAGCACCAGCAGCTCCGCGTCCGAAGGCCGCACCGCCGGGACGCGCGCCACCTCCGGCGTCACCATCAGCGTGCCCAGCGCGTCGCGCTCCGTCACCGGCTCGGCCAGCGCCGGCGCCCGCGCCAGCACCAGCGAGGCCAGGTCGAAGGCGCCCGCGCGCAGCACGCTCACCCGCGACTCACCCCAGTTGCCACCGGGCTCCGGCGGGGCCTCCGCCGTCACCTTCGCGCCCGGCCACAGCGCGTCCAGGCCCCGAGGCGCCTTGCCGTCCGGCGTGTGCAGCACCACCTGGCCCGGCTTCAGCGAAGGGTCCACGCGCAGCTGCACGCGCTCCCGCGACGACAGCGCGTCGTGCGCGTGGCGCAGCGGCGTCTCCGACTGGGACAGCGCGTCGCCCAGCACCAGGCCCGCGCGGTGGGAATCCACGCCGCTCACGATGATGGCGCGGCAGCTCACGCGCTCGCACAGCATCGCGGCGGCCTCGGCGCTGGGCGCCTCCGTCAGCGGCCGCGGCACCTCCAGCACGGGGCCCTGCGCGCCGGGCACCAGCAGCGCCGTGTCCCAGCCCGCCTTGCCCTCGCCCTCCACGCGCTCCACCAGCGCGTAGCGCGCGGGCGCGCCGTCCTGCTTCGGCAGCTCGCGAAGCTCCAGCCCCAGCGCCACCGCCTGCGTGCGCAGCGAGGACACCGCCTCCGCGCGGCCCGTTTCAAGCCACGCGTCCAGGCCGTTCCACAGCCCGGTGTACGCGCGCAGGTCGCCGTGCTTCAGCCGCAGCGAGCCGCCCACGTCGCTCTCGCGCGCGGTGGCGCGGCCCATCACCATCACGCCCAGCGGAGACTGGTCCAGGCCCAGCCCCGGCACGTGCTCGTGCGGCGCCTGCGCGGTGAGCGCGGTGGCCGGACGGGGCTCGACGAGCGACAGCCCGAAGCCCGCGAGGCTGCCGATGAGGAAGCCCGCCAGCGACGTGTGCAGCGTGGGCAGCAGCACGCGGGCAATCACCTGCTTCTGGAGCATCTTCACCGCCAGCAGCGTGGGCACCAGGTAGCCGAAGCCGAAGAGGTCCGTGACCTTCAGGCCCGGGATGCGGGCGCCCATGGCCCAGCCGATGGTCCACTTCACGAGGAAGCCCAGGCAGAAGACGAGCACCGTCTTGCGAGGGCCCTCCAGGTTGAGCGTGCGCAGTCCCGGCACCGACAGCACCGCCTTCGCGGCCAGCACCAGCAGCAGCACCTCCGCCATCGTGGCCACGAGCTTCAAGGGCTCCAGCCACGTGAGCGCCAGGAGCGCGGGCACGAGGATGCCGTTGAAGTCCCAGCCGTACTTGAGGTTGAAGCGCGCGGCGAGGAACGCCGTCGTCAGCAGGATGATGTAGGCCTTGGGGCTGGACAGGAAGTCCTGCGCCACGTCCTCGTACATCAGCTCCAGGCTGGAGAAGGACAGGTTGGTGCCGGGCAAGAGCACGAAGCGGAGGATGACGTACGTGAGCGCCACCGGCACGCCCACCTGCCACAGGCCGCGGCGCAGCTTCAGCTTCCAGAAGGCGTTCGCGGTGAGCGGCACCAGCACCAGGCCGATGCTGTGCAGGCTGCGGTCCACGATGAAGGACGTGCCCCACCGCTCGTCCATCCAGTGGCCCAGCACGGGCAAGAGCCACGTCTCGCTGACGGCACGCACCACGACGCTGGCGAGCACCACGGCGAAGAAGCGGTCGCGGCCGAAGAACTCGCTCCAGGCCCCTGTGCGGGACAGTCCGCTGGAGAACGCCAGCGCCAGGCCATAGGTGAGCAGCGACTCGGCCACCACGGTGCAGCCCGCCTCCGGGTGGATGACGAACACCGAGGCCAGGTAGCCAGGGACGACGAGGCCCACGAAGACCCAACCGAGCGTCTCCGTGAGGAGCGCCAGGATGAGCACGCCCACGAGCACCGCCACCAGGATGGAGGTGTCGAGGGAGTAAGCCGGAAAGAGTGTCAGGGTCGAAAGGAGCGCCATGGTGGCCGCTCGAATCTAGGGAGGCTCCCGTCCCCGACCAGGGTTGCCCCTCTCAGGGGATGAGAAGCGTCCGCTGTCCAACCGATGATCCGGGCCTCCAGTCCCACTGAATGCCCAACCCCGGACAGTGGAAGTGGCCCCTGAACCGGATCATCCGGTGCGCTTCACGCGAGGAAAAGCCTGGCTTGAACCGCGGGTGCGGATGGCGTCGGCGTGATGCGTCACGGCCCCCTGGCCGCTCGGGAGCGGGCAGGGGGACGGAGGTGGCCTTACGGGCAGTCCTGCGCGGCCACCAGCGCCTGGCAGCCCAGGCCGGAGCCGGTGAGCGTGCAGGGCACGGTGTCCGCGAGCGCCTGGATGACGGCCTTGGACGACGCGCCGGTGCCGCGCAGCGTGGCGGACTGCTCCAGGTGGATGAAGCGGTCCGAGGCGGCGGCGGCCTCCGCGAAGCAGGCGTCCCCTGCGCCGTTGTCGATGCGGCCCTGCACGTTGCTGGTGCCACACAGGGCGCGGTGCTTGCCCGCGTCATCCGCCGCGTTGCAGGAGAAGGCCTTCTTCGTGCCCACCAGGTGGGTGTTGAGCGCGTCGCGCAGGCGGTTGGAGAGCGCTTCCGGCCGCTGCACGCGGGTGCCGTCGCTCACCACGGCGGCCTCGGGGCCGTCGCCCGCGTCCATGCCGTGGATGCTGGCGGCGATGGCGTCCGGGTAGGTGGCGCGCAGCGCGCGGTGCGCGGCGGTGAAGAAGTTGTTGCCGTAGTGCGCGGCGTCGGAGATGCGCAGGCCCTTGGTGCCGCACACGCTGGTGGTGCCGCTGCACGGGCTGGCGGTGGTGACGGCGCAGCGGTTGCTGCCGGTGATGAGCAGCGCGCGCGCGCCCAGCGTCACCAGCTGCGTGGCCGTCTGGCGCAGCGTGCCCTCGTCGGAGTCCGCGTGCGGCGCCTCCAGCCACAGGTCGCGCGCGGGGAACAGGTTGATGATGAACGTGCCGCCGCCGCGCGACAGCAGCCCCTGCTCGCGCACCACCAGCCAGCCGCCGCCCGTGTCGTTGCGGAAGGTGGTCACGCCGTAGCCCATCCCCGCCAGGTCCTGCACCACCTGCGCGGTGGGACCTTCGGTGAGCAGCGCGCGGAAGGCGCCCTCGAACGCGGCGAGCTCCGTACCGCCCGGCTCCTGGAAGCCGCCGCTGTTGGCCGCGGCGATGGGCGCCGTCTGGAGCCACGTCGTCAGGTCGCCCGTCAGGCTGGCCAGCGAGCCGAGCGGCGCGCACACGCTCGCTGACGGCTCAGGCGAGGGGGCGACCGGCGTCCCGGCCGTGGGCGTCTCCACCGGGGTCACCGTGTCGGTGGGCGTCGGCGCGGTGGGCACCTGGCCCACGTCTTCAACAGGAGCGCTGGGCGAGGCCGGGGCCTGGACCACGCTCCCGGGAGCGCTGATGGAGGAGTTCTCCGCCACGGCATCGCTCGGTCCAGCGACGGCATTGCTGCATGCGGCTGCGAGGAGCAGGAGGCAGGAAAGGGACGTGCGCAGGGGGGACAAAGACATGGTCCTGTCCCGAACAGCATGCCCTGCGCATGCATTCGCATCCCGTCAACTCGGGATGACAGCCGGAGGGGCGCCCGCCTGCCCGTCCGCCCTATGTCACCTGCCGGCTCAGGGCAGGGTCCGCAGCAGTCCCTCCGCGTCCGGCGCGCCCCAGCCGGTGGGGATGTCCCAGCCCGGTCCGGCTTCGTACTGACGGTCGGTGATGCCCACGGTGATGTCGCGGAACGTGTCCTGCACGTTGGGCAGCGTGTAGAGCTGCGAGTTGAGCCAGCCCACCGGCGGCTTCGCCGCTTCCGCGCGCGCGCCGTTCACCACGGAGATGATGCCCGCGAAGATGGGCGAGGAGAACGACGTGCCGGTGTTGGGCGTGGTGACGCCCAGCCACGTGTACCAGTAGCCGGTGTCCGCGTTGAGCGCGACGTCCACCACCGCGCGCTTGGCGGGCAGCGGGAAGAGGCCCTTCTGCCACTCCGGCGTGGCGAAGGTGCGGGTGATGCCGGAGCCGGAGTAGTACCAGGCCGTCTCGCCCGTCACCGTCATGCCGTTCATCTTCAGCTGCGTGCCGCCCACGGCGGTGACGTAGGGGCTGTTGCCCGGCACGTCCACGCCCGCGGAGTCTCCGCTCGCGGCGGCGATGGTGATGCCCAGCGCGGCGGCCATGGTGCTGGAGTGGCTGTACGCCTCGTGCACCGCGCGCGGCTCGGAGTCCTCGCGGTGCGCGAAGGACGTGGTGATGACGCTCACCTCGCCCCGCGAGATGGCCTCGTTGTAGGTGTAGAGGATGGACGTGTTGCGCGCATCCGGGCCCATGTAGACGAGCACCTCCGCCTTGGGCGCCATCGCCGCGGCCCACTCCACGTCCAGCGTGCCCTCGCGGTAGCGCGTGACGGGCGGCTCCATGGTCTGGATGACCTTGGGGTCCTCGCGCTCGATGCCCCACATCTTCCAGAAGGTGCGCACGTCCTTCCACCGGAAGCCGGCGCCAATCACCACGCCCAGCTTCGTGCCCTGGCCCTGGTGGCCCTGCTTGTAGAGCGAGTCCACGTTGTACGCGCGCGCCACCTGCTGCGGCGTGAGGCCCCGGCTGACGGGGTCCGGCGGCTCCGTGGACGGCTGGCCGAACTCGCCGGGCATCGTGCCTACCGGCACGGGCAGGTCCAGCGCGACGACGGCGTGGATGCGCTTCTGCACGAACGCCGGCGCGTTGACGGTCTCCGTGAGGCCATAGACGTCGTGCGGATCATTGCCGCCCTGGGGCGACTTGCGGCTGAGGACGCGCAGCTTCACGCCGAACGCCTTGTTGAACTGGCCCACCGTCCCCACGAACTGCACCAGCAGCCGGTTGGTGGCGACGAAGGGCACCTGCATGCCCTCGGACTTCAGCCAGTCCGTGACGATGGTGACGTCCTTCTCCAGCGGGGCGTGCTTCGCCATCCACTCGGCGGGCGTCATGTACTGGCGGAAGCTGGAGCCGCCCGGCTTGTAGATGTCCGCGATGCGCTGCTCCAGCGCGTCCTTGTCGCGGATGGGGAAGGACACCAGCCCCCGGATGAGGTCCGTCTCCGGCGCCTCGCCCTTGTCCGTGTAGACGCCCGGCAGGGGCCCCGGGACGCCGTCCGTCGTCGGGACGGGCGTGGGGTCCAGCACCTCCGCCTCCGGGTCCGGCGGCGGTGGATCCACCACCTCCGGCACCGGAGGAGGCTTGCCGGGCGGCGGCTGTGACGTCTCGGCGTCGGGAAGGGTGGGCGTTGACTCCACTGGCGTCGGCCCGGGAGGCCGCGGCTTGCCCACCGACGTCAGACGGTCCGAGTCACGGCAACCGCCCAACCACCCCGCCAGCAGCAGAACACCCGTCAGGATGAATCCGCGTTTCATTGCGCCCCCAGCCCGCGGTGACCCGCCTCGGGTCCCCCGCACCCCAGCCGTCCTCCCCCCTGGAGGACGTCGCCCATTGTGCGCCTGCAAGGTGTGCGCGATTGCCCTGAGAGGCAACTGTCATGGACAGGTAAATCGCGGCTACACTGTTGGCACTTCTTTGCCCATCCCATGCGGCTGCCGACAGCACTCCTGCTCCTCTTCTTCCTGCTGCCGAGCGCTGCGCTGGCGCAGGGAGACACGCGCATCACCTTCCTGGGTCGTCAGCTGGAGAAGGGAAGGGATCCGCGTGCTCGCTCACAAGCCGCGCTCGTGTTGGGCGCCACCGAGGATCCAGAGGCGGTGACGCCTTTGTGCGGCGGCCTCAAGGACCCCAGCGAGCTGGTGCGCGCGGCGGTGGCCAAGGGCCTGGGCGCCCTCCTGGAGCCGGGCGGGCTCGACTGCCTCCAGGCGGTGAAGGGAGAGCCGGACGCCACGGTGCAGGCGGCGGTGGCGGAGTCCATCAAGGCCATCAAGGCGTACCAGGCGCGCCGGCCGCGCTTCTACCTGTCGCTGGACGGGCTGAAGGACAAGACGGGCAAGGTGCCCGCGGAGCTGGTGAAGGTGACGGAGGCGCGCCTTCGTTCCAAGCTGGTGCGCCGGGGCGCGCAGCTGGCGCCGGAGAAGGAGTCCAAGGCCGGGGCGAAGGGCGCGCTCAAGAAGCTGGGCGTGCACGGCTACCGCATCACGGCGGAGATCCAGGCGACGGACAGTGGAGGCCTGCGCCTGGCGCTCCTGTGCATGACGTACCCGGAGCAGTCCCTGATGGGACAGGTGGAAGTGAACGCCGCGGGAGCTCCGCCCGCGGACCTGTTGAAGGCCCTGATCCCCCGAGCCATCGAGGAAGCCGCCGCGACCTTCGACTGGAGCAGCGAGACATGACGACGACCACGGCCCAGGCCCCGACGACGAAGCGCCGCTGGCGCAACTTCCTGCTCGACGCGCCCTTCCAGCTGAAGCTCACCGCGTACATCGTCGGTGTGTCGCTGGTGATGGCGGCGCTCCTGGGCATCTTCCTGGTGCGCGCGGCGAACTCGCTGATGCACGAGACGGCGACGGCGGTGGATGCCCGCTCGGCGGCGGCGGAGGTGAGCCGGGAGCTGTCCGGCGCCACGCTCTCCAACGAGCTGATGGCCCACATGAACGACCCGGCGTTCGAGAAGCAGTTCCGGGAGCAGGCGCAGGCCATCGACGCGAAGTACGAGGCGGAGCGCTCGGCCATCGTCGCGCAGCGCGCGGAGCTGGAGCGCCACCAGCGGATGACCTGGTGGGTGCTGGGCGGCTGCCTGGTGACGTTCATCGCGGTGGTGGCGCTGGCGACCATCGTGGTGACGCACCGGATGGTGGGCCCGCTCTTCCGCATCAAGCGCATGATGCGCGAGGTGGCGGAAGGACACCTGAACCCGCCGCAGCACGGCCTGCGCGAAGGCGACGAACTGCAGGACGTCTTCGAGGTCGCGCGGGACATGACCCAGCGCCTGCGCGCGCAGCAGACCGAGGACGCGCGCGCGCTGTCGGAGGCCCTGGCCCAGGCGCGCACGAGCGGCGCCACGGGTCCCTGGGTGGACGAGCTCAGCGCCCTGGAAGCGCGCTACCGCGAGCGGCTGGCTCGGTAGCCCGGTAGGGAAGGGCCGGGCGCCTCGCTTCACCGCGAGGCGCCGCCCGCTCGAAGCGCGCGGCCTACGAGCAGCTGGCGCGGTCGTGCAGGGCAGCGCCTTGCCTCAGCGCGCGAGGCGCCTCACACCCGCGCGGTGTCCGCGGTGAGCCCCATCTGCATCAGCTCCGAGTGCAGCAGCAGCCGCGCCTGCGCCCACGGCAGCGCGACGACGCGGTAGCCCGCGAGCGCCTGGAGCAGCATGGGCCGGTAGCTGGCGTGTCCGGGGTCGGCGACCACGACGATGCCCCGGTCCGTGGTGGAGCGGATGAGCCGCCCGACGCCCTGGCGCAAGAGCAGCAGCGCGCGCGGCAGCCGGTACTGGAGGAAGCCCAGGTACTCGTTGCCCGCCTTCGCCAGCGGCTCCTCGCGCGCGGCCACCAGCGGCCGTGACGCCGGCTCCAGCGGCAGCTTGTCGATGAAGACACACCCCACGCCGCGCCCGGGGATGTCCACGCCCTGCCAGAAGCTCTTGGTGCCCAAGAGCACCGTGCCCGTGTCGCGCTCCTGCCGCGCCGCCAGCGACCGGCCGTGCCCGCGCGACTGGCGCAGCACCTCGATGCCGTGCGGCTCCAGCCGCGCCTGCACCTCGCGCGACACGCGCTCCAGCCGCCGCGTGGAGGCGAACAGGCCCAGCACCCGGCCGCCCATCACCTGCGCGAGGCCCGAGATGCGCCCGGAGGCCCAGTCGATGAACGGCTCCTCGTGCGCGCGCGGCGCGTCCGTCACGAGCACCACCAGCGCCTGCTGTCCCAGGTGGAAGGGCGACGGCGCGCGCAACAGCGGCGGCCTCAGCCCCAGCCGCTTCAGCACGAAGGGCACGCCGTCCCCGGTGCCCAGCGTGGCGGACGCCATCACCAGCGCGCGCTTGTTCGCGGCGAAGTCCTTCGCCACGGCCTCGGACACGTCCACCGGCTGCGCGCCCACGCTCCAGCGGCCCTTGCGAGGCTCCGCGCGCGCCGCGTAGCAGCGCTTCGCGTCCGGCTCTCCGGCCAGCTCTCCGGCCAGCACCGACAGCTCGCCCAGCTCCGTGGTGGCCCCGGCCAGCTCCCGCTCCAGCGACGGCTGCTTCACCGCCAGCTCCGGCAGCGCCGCCAGCACGCGCACCGCCAGGAGCGTGTGCACCCGCTGCAGGGCCGTGCGCACCGCCACCAGCCCCTCGCGCACGGGCTCCCAGGCGGGCAGGGCGCGCACCGCGTCCGTCACCCTCAGCTCCGGCGCGTAGGCCGCGTCGTCCGCGTCCTCGCCGGGCATCGCGGACGCGGGCTCGCACAGGGCCGTCACCTGTTCACCCAGCACGCGCGCCTCCTGGAGCAGCGTGCGCAGGGCGTCGTCCACCTCGGACATCAGCACGCGGGACTCGTCCCGGCGCGTGGCCGCCAGCGCGCGGCGCAGCTCCGCGAAGAGGCCCCGGCGCCCGTCGCGCCCGTGCAGCCGCTCCGTGAGGCGCAGGAAGGCCAGGTCGGACAGCTCCACCGTGAGCGCGGTGGTGGCCACGTCCTCCAGCTCGTGCGCCTCGTCCAGCACCAGGTGGTCCAGGCGCCCGTAGCGCGCGGGCCACGCGAACGCGAGCGACTGGTTGATGACCAGCACGTCCGCCTCGCGCGCCTGCGCCACCGCCGAGTGGTAGAAGCACTTGTGGTGATGCGGGCACCGCTCGCCCAGCGTCGTCGCCGCCTCGGAGCGCACGGAGGGCACCAGCCCGTGCATCCCCGGGAAGCGCTCGCGGAACCAGTGGCTCAGCCGGTCCAGGTCCCCGTCCAGGCTGCGGCGCAGGTACGCGCGCACGTACGCCCGGGGCGCCCGCGCGGCGTGGTTCATCCCCGGCTCCACGCGCGTGGCCTCCAGCGCGCGGCGGCGGCACAGGTAGTTCGTCTGTCCCTTGAGCAGCGCGTAGCCGAACGCGCCGCCCGTGGCCTGGTGCAGCCGGGGCAGGTCCTTCTCCAGCAGCTGGTCCTGGAGCGTCTTCGTGTGCGGCGCCACGCCCACCTTCAGCCCGTTGCGCGCGGCGAACAGCGCGGCGGGCGTGAGGTACGCCAGCGACTTGCCCGTGCCCGTGCCGGCCTCCACCGCCACCTGCCCGCCGTCCGACAGCGTGCGCGCCACCGCGTGCGCCATCTCCAGCTGCGCGGGCCGGGACAGGAACCCACCCCCGCGCTCCAGCGCGCCGCCGGGCCCCAGCACCTGCGACACCTCCTCCGGCCGCACCGGCAGCGGCGTCGCGTCCAGCTCGGGTTCAGGGGGCGGCCTGCCGCCGTTGGCGCGCTTGCGCTCCGGCCGCGCGCGCAGGAAGCCGCCCGTCGTCTCCAGGCTCAGCGGCACCGGCGTGGCCCGGCACGCCTCCCACAGCCGGGACAGCAGCCCCAACAGGGGCCGCGCCTCCGCGTCCGCCGCCAGGTCGCGGGCGTCCTCCTCCGACAGGGTGTCCAGCAGCGGCGTGGGCCCCAGCGCCGCGCGGGCCCGGGGGTCCAGGGTGGCCAGCAGGTCCGCCACGTCCTCCGCGCGCCCGTCCCGCACGCAGCCGTCCAGCGCGTGCACCAGCACCGCGTGCACCGCCACGCAGTCGTGCAGCGCGCGGTGCGGCTGCTGCGAGCCCAGCTTCGCCCACCGCATCAGCGACTCCAGCGAGTGGCTGGGCAGCTCCGGGTGCAGGTAGTGCATGAGCTCGCACGAGTCGAGCACCGGCACGCCGCCGAGCACGTCCGGCAGGAAGCCCTTCTCGAACGGGGCGTTGTGCGCCACCACCGTCCAGCCCTTCAGCCGCTCCCGAAGCTCCGCGCGCTCCGCGTCGAAGCGCGGCTGTCCGGCGAGCTGCGCGTCGGAGAGGCCGGTGAGCCGGCGGATGGTGAGGTTCAGCGGGCGCGACGCGGAGTACAGGCGGGAGAAGCGGTCCACCTCCCGGCCGTCCTCGAAGAAGAGGCAGCCCACCTCGATGACCTCATCCACGCGAGGGTCGAGCCCCGTCGTTTCGAGGTCCAGGAAGACGTGCCGGGTGAAGAGCTCCGAGCTGCCCATGCAGGGCGTCGAGCCTACCCGGCCGGGGGGACATCGCCAGTTAACGGGCGGCGGCCCCTGCGCCGGCCTCAGTCCACGACGAAGGTGCCGGCGATCATCTTCCCCATCGCGCAGCCGTACTTGAGCGTCCCGGACTGGTTGGGCGTGAACGCAATCTCCACCGGCGTGTTCAGGGGCAGCTTCGTGTCGATTTTGTACTCGTCCATCACCAGCTCGGTGGCGCACGTCAGGTCCGTCTTGCGCGTCACCACCAGCTTCACCGGCTCGCCCTTCTTCAGCTGCACCGGCGAGGGCTCATAGCCCTTCTCCGTGACGGACAGCTCCACCACGTGCACGCCGTTCTCCCGCCGCCCCACCTCCTGCGCGGCGGGCGCGCCCGGCTCCTTCGCGGAGGACTCCTTGGAGCACGCCTGCTGAGACGCGCCCGCGAGGACCGCCGCCGCGGTGAGCGCGAGCCAGGGCTTGATGATGCGGGAGAAGAAGGGGCGCATGGATGGGGGCTCCGGGAGGAGGAAGGAAGAAGGGCGGCCCGTGCCGTGAAGGCAGGACCGCCCGGAAGTAACGGCACCGCGAGCGGAGGTCAGCTCGCGGCGTCGGGCTTCGAATCGTCCGCGTCGTCGGAGTCGTCCTCGGCCGGAGCCGGGGGCGCCTCGAAGCGCAGGAGCGCGTGCAGCGGGACGAACAGCTCATGCCCCGGCTCACCCAGGAGCACGTCGAAGCGGCCCACGCGCAAGAGCGGCGCGGACACCGTGATGCCGTTGCGCAGGGTGAGCTTCACCGTCTGCCCGATGTGCGGCAGGAACGGCCGGGGGTCCGAATAGGGACGCTTGTCCGGCTGACGCGCCACCTGCGCCGGCTTCTGCGTGAGCTTCGCGTCGCGCTCCAGGTTCGGCATCAGCCGCTCCCAGTCACCCCTGCGCGCGATGAGCACCACCTGGAGCTTCTCCAGCCGGCCCGTGCGCTCGAAGGTGAAGGCGATGGCCTCCTCCGCCAGCAGCGTGTCCAGGAGCGACCGCTCCGCCAGCACCACGGACAGCTCGGTCTTCTGCTCGATGAACGCGCCCAGGAAGTCCGCGACGAGCGCGTTGTCCACCTGGCCGCGCGCCTGCTTGATGGCGGCCTTGCGCTGGCTGCGCTCCTTGCGCGCCATGAACTCCTGCACCGTCAGGCCGCTCTGGAGGATGCCGAACGCGTCCCCCAGCGACAGGCCCGGCGTCTGGCCCATGAGCTCGTAGACCTGGTCGAAGCGCTTCGCCTCCTCGGCGTGCAGCTTGCGCCAGATGCGCGCCTTCATCTTGCCTTCCAGCTCACCCTTGGCGATGCGCGCCGGCACGTGCTCGCGCGTGGCCAGCGCCAGGATCTGCTCCGGCGTGGGAGGCGGACGCGGCGTGCTGGGGCGCGGCCCGAAGCGGCCCGGAGGCCCGCCCGCGCGCGGAGGCCCGCCCATGCCGGGACCCCGGGGAGGCGGACGCGACGCCGCGCCCGGCGTGAAGCCCGCCGCCGGAGGACCGGACGGGCGGGGAGGCGCCGAGGGGGCCGCCGACACCGGGCCTGATGCGCCTGCCGCGCCCGGCGTGGGCCGGGGCGTGGGAGCGGACAGGCCCGCGGGGGCCACGGGGGTGGCCGGCCGGGGAGGCATGGGGGAGAGGCCGCTCGGCTTCGGCGTGGGCGCCACGCCCGGGGTGGGGCGGGGGGCCGGCGTCGGGCGCGGTGCGCCTTCGGCGCTGGCGGGCGCCACCGGGGCGGAGGGCGCCACCGGCGTGGGCCGGGGCGTGGGCCTCGGCGTGGGGGTGGGGGCGGCCGAGGACGGAGTCACCGGCCCGCCGGGCGTCGAGCCCGGCCGCCGGATGACTTCGACTGCGGGGAGCACCCGCCGTGTCTTCCTGTCGTTCACGGTTGTACGTTACCTGATGCGCGGGGTCCGGGCATGCCCGGGCTCACGGCTGGGGGGATGCTGAAAAGTCCACCTTCCATCCGGACGGCTCCCTCACCATCCGGACCTCGCCCGACTTTCCCGCCGAGCGCACCACCAAGGTCGCCACGTCGCCCTCCTGCCGGAGCAGCGAAACCTCCTGAACATCCGGCGGCACGGGAACATTCGCGAAGAACAACGCGAGCGGTTCCGGCTTCACCATGCCGCCTGACGCGTCGCTCACCTGCTGGGCCCGCGTCTTCAGGACCTGCTGGGTCGGTTGCGACAACACCGTGTACGCCTTGGGCAGCTCACCGCGCTGCACGTGCCGGTGGAACGTCTGGTAGGCCCCCACGGGGGAGTCCGGCTGGAGCCGGTTGCAGCCGCCCAGGGCGAAGAGGGCGAGCAGCAGCCAGGTCGTCGTCGCGAGCGGGCGCATGGAGCCTCCGGTTTAGGTCAAACCGCCGCCGTGGGGAAGCGCGAGGTGCGTCAGGCCGCGTGCTGGTGGACGCGATTGCGGCCTGTCCCCTTGGCTGAATAGAGGCTCGCGTCCGCCGCGCGCAGCAGCGCTTCCGTTCCCGGCAGGTCGTCCGCGGGCACCGTCGCCACGCCCAGCGACGCGGTCAGCTTCACCTCCTGCGACATTCCGTCCGGTGCCTTCCAGGTCAGCTCCAGCCGCTCGATGGCCTCCCGCACCCGCTCGCACGCCCGGAGCGCGTCCTGGGGAGCGGCCTCCGGCAGGAGGGCGATGAACTCCTCGCCGCCATAGCGGGCCAGCAGGTCCACCTCCCGCAGCGTCGCGCGGGCCGTCTGCGCCACCGCGCGCAGCACCTCGTCCCCGAAGGGGTGGCCGAAGGTGTCGTTGATGCGCTTGAAGTGGTCGATGTCCAGCATCACCAGCGACAGGGGCGAGCGGTACCGGCGCGAGCGCATGAACTCCTCGCTCAGCCGCTCCTCGAAGTAGCGCCGGTTGAACAGCCCCGTGAGCGCGTCCGTGCGGCTCAGGGCGAGCAGCTCCTGGCGGCGGCGGTCCAGCTCCCGGTTGGCCCACTCCAGCTCGCGGTTCTTCTCCAGCAGCGCGTCCTGCAGCGCCTTGAGCCGCAGCATGGACTTCACGCGCGCGCCCAGCTCCAGCATGTCGAAGGGCTTCACCAGGTAGTCGTCCGCGCCCAGCTCCAGCCCCTCCACCTTGCCCGCCGCCTGCCGCGCCGTCATCAGGATGACCGGGATGAAGCCGAAGCCGCCCTCGCCCGCGTTCGCCTTGACGATGCGGCACACCTCCACGCCGCCCAGCCCCGGCATCTCCACGTCCATCACGATGAGGTCGGGCCTGCCCGCGCGGATGGCGGACAGCGCCTGGGCTCCGTCCAGCGCTTCCTTGAACACGTAGCCGTGCGGGGCCAGGCCCTCGCGCACGTGCTTCACCTGCGCCGGATCATCGTCCACGATGAGCACGGTGCGCCCGGAGAAGTCGTTCGCGGGTCCGCTCCGGCGCGCGCCCTCCGCCATCCGCTTCCTTTCGGCTTCCGGCATGAAGCGCCCACCCCCCAACAGGATGCGGTCGTGGCCAACGTCGCGAGTGTCCCCCGGGGCGGGAACCCCGTGGGTGGATTCTCCCCTGGGTGGGGGGCGCTGCCAAGGGCCTCCGCGGACCCCGGGCGGGCCGGCGCCACCCTTGCGTCCAGGGCCTGACAGGCGCCGCGGGGACTACGGCGCGGGTTTCACCAGGCGTGCGCGGTAGACGGGTTCTCCGGACGCCAGGTAGCGCCGCTCGCGGGTGGAGGGCACCTCCTCCGGGTCGTACGGGTGGAACACGCCCGCGCCCAGCGGGTTGTGGAAGCCCGCCTCCTCCAGGATGCCCAGCATGGCCACCGCGCGGTCCTGCACGTCGGTGCGCATGTCGAAGCGGCCGCCGGGCTTGAGCAGCCCCAGCATCAGCTTCGCGAAGTCCGGCTGCACGACGGCCCGCTTGGCGTGCGAGCGCTTCCACCACGGGTCGGGGAACTGCAGGTGGATGACGTCCAGCGACCCGGGCGCGAAGATGCGCGGCACCACGAAGCGCGCGTCGGACTCGATGACGCGCAGGTTCTTCAGGCCCGCCTTCTCCGCGCGCATCTGCGTGTCGCGCGCGTACTTCTTGCGCCACTCGAAGGCCACGAAGCGCACGCCGGGGTTTCGGCGGCAGTACTCCAGCGCATGGCCACCCGCGCCGGAGCCGATCTCCAGCTCCAGCGGCCCCGTGAACCCGAACTCCGCGTCCCAGTCCGGGGGCGCTTCCAGGGGGACGAACTTGAGGCCGACCGGATCAGGGAGCAGGGCAGGGCGCATGGCGGGAGCGGGGGGCCTCTAACCATGGAGCCGCGTGGGTTGGCCAGGGCAAAAGCGCGCGGGGTGGTATAGGGAAGGGCCATGAAGGTCTTCCAGTCCGTGTCCGAGGCGGGCCGCCAGCTTCAGGGGCAGGCCCTCGCGCTGGGCAACTTCGACGGCGTGCACGTGGGCCACCAGGCCCTCTTCGCCGAGGCGCTGCGCCACGCCCCCGCGAACGCGCTCACCTTCCAGCCCCACCCGGGCAAGGTGCTCCAGCCGGACCTGGCGCCCAAGCTGATTACGCTGCTGCCGCGCAAGCTGGAGCTGCTCGCCGCGTGCGGCCTGGGCCACGTGGTGGTGCAGCCCTTCACCCGCGACTACGCGCGCTCCACGCCCGCGGACTTCGAGTCCGCCCTCTTCGACAGCCTGGGCGTGGGCCACGTCGTCGTGGGCAGCGACTACACCTACGGCGCCCAGCGCGCCGGCACCGTCACCACGCTGCGCGAGGCCGCGGCGAAGCGGGGCGCCCAGGTGCACGTCGTGCAGCCGGTGAACGTGGATGGCGTCGTCGCGTCCTCGTCGCGGATCCGCGAGTACATCCTGGAGGGCAGGGTGGGCGCGGCCAGGCGCCTGCTCGGCCGCCCGTTCGACCTGGACGGCACGGTGGTGTCCGGCGCGGGCCGGGGGCGCACCATCGGCTTTCCCACCGCCAACGTGGACACGCAGAACGAGCTGAGGCCCGCGCCCGGTGTGTACGCCATCCGCGTGCGCCTGCTGGCGGAGGAGGCCGGCCCGTGGCGCCCCGGGGCGGCCAACATCGGCGTGAAGCCCACCTTTGGCGGCACGGAGGTCACCATCGAGGCGCACCTGCTGGACTTCTCCGGTGACCTCTACGGCAAGGAGCTGCGGGTGCAGTTCCTGGAGCGGCTGCGGCCCGAGCAGCGCTTCGGCTCCGCCGCGGAGCTGGTGGGTCAAATCAAACGCGACGTGGAGGCCGCCCGCACCGTGGTGGCCCGCGACGACGGGTAGGGGCCCCAGGCCCCCGGCGCGGCCCCTGCGCGAAGGGGGCGCCGGACAGCAAGGGAGCACGCCAGGGCGCCTTGACAGGCCGCGCATCGGTTTCCTCTAATCCGGGAGGATCCGTGCCAGGGCTTCAGGCCCCTGTAGCATGGCCTCCTTCCCCCCGCGGGTCCCGCTGACAGCCGGGGCTCTGGCTGTTCCCTCCTCACGCTCAAAGAGGCATCCCAGAAATGTCCGGTCGACTCGGTGAATTGCTGGTGCGCGAGAACCTCATCTCCGTCCAGCAACTCCGCAAGGCGCAGGAGGAGCAGCAGAAGAGTGGCGCGCGCATCGGCACGGCGCTCATCAAGACGGGCGCCATCGAGGAGTCGAAGCTCACCGACTTCCTGTCGAAGCAGTACGGCGTGCCGGCCATCAACCTGAAGGACTTCGACATTGATCCGGACATCATCAAGCTCGTGCCCAAGGAAGTGGCCGAGAAGCACCTGGTGATCCCGGTCAACCGCGCGGGGCCCTCGCTCATCGTGGCCATGTGCGACCCGTCCAACATCTTCGCCGTGGACGACCTGAAGTTCCTCACCGGCTACAACATCGAAGCCGTCGTCGCGTCGGAAATCTCCATCCGCGAGTCCATCGAGCGCTACTACGCGGAGAAGGGCCCCTCGCTGGAGGACATCGTCGGCGACGTGGGCGACGACATCGAGGTCGCCAAGGACGAGCAGGAGAACGTGGATGAGATGGCCAAGGCCGCGGACGACGCGCCCGTGGTCAAGCTGGTGAACCTCATCCTCATGGACGCCATCAAGAAGCGCGCGTCCGACATCCACATCGAGCCGTACGAGAAGGACTTCCGGGTCCGCTTCCGCATCGACGGCGTGATGTACGAGGTGATGCGCCCGCCCATGAAGCTGCGCAACGCCATCACCAGCCGCCTGAAGATCATGGCGTCGCTGGACATCTCCGAGCGGCGCCTGCCGCAGGACGGCCGCATCAAGATCAAGATCGGCGGCGGCAAGGAGATGGACTTCCGCGTGAGCGTGTGCCCCACGCTCTTCGGCGAGAAGGTCGTGATGCGCTTGCTCGACAAGAGCAACCTGCAGCTGGACATGACCAAGCTGGGCTTCGACGCGCAGCCCCTGGCCTGGTTCAAGGAGGCCATCGACCGGCCCTACGGCATGGTGCTGGTGACGGGCCCCACGGGCTCCGGCAAGACGACGACGCTGTACTCGGCGCTCTCCAGCCTCAACGACGTGGGCACCAACATCTGCACCGCGGAGGACCCGGTGGAGTTCAACTTCGCCGGCATCAACCAGGTGCAGATGCACGAGGACATCGGCCTGAACTTCGCGGCCGGCCTGCGCTCCTTCCTCCGCCAGGACCCCGACATCATCATGATCGGTGAGATCCGCGACTTCGAGACGGCGGAAATCGGCGTGAAGGCGGCGCTCACGGGCCACCTGGTGCTCTCCACGCTGCACACCAACGACGCCCCGGGCACGGTCAGCCGTCTGCTCAACATGGGCATCGAGCCGTTCCTCGTGACCGCGTCGCTCAACCTCATCCTCGCCCAGCGTCTGGCGCGCCGGCTGTGCCCCGCGTGCAAGCGCCCCGCGGAGAAGGTGGACGAGCAGGCCCTCATCGACGCGGGCATCCCGCCGGACAAGATGGGCACCTTCACCATGTACGAGAAGGTCGGCTGCCGCGAGTGCAACGACCGCGGCTACCGCGGCCGCGTGGCCATCTACGAGGTCATGCCCTTCTGGGACGGCCTCAAGGAGCTGGTCATCAACGGCGCCTCCGCCGCGGAGCTCAAGCAGGAGGCCATCCGCCTGGGCATGAGCAGCCTGCGCATGAGCGCGCTCAAGAAGCTCATGGACGGCATGACCACCCTCGAAGAGGTCGTGGGCAACACCGCGCCGGACCGCTTCTAGTCACCCCACTTCCTCCACCACCTTTTTCCCCCGACAGGACACGCATCCGTGGCCAACCTGCACCAGCTCCTCAAGGCGATGGTCGAGAAGGGCTCTTCCGACCTCCACATCACCACCGGCTCGCCGCCGCAGCTCCGCGTGGACGGTGAGCTCGTCCCGCTCAAGACGGCGCCGCTCACGCCCGTGGAGACCAAGCAGCTCTGCTACTCCATCCTCACGGACGCCCAGAAGCACAAGTTCGAGGAGGAGAACGAGCTGGACCTGTCGTTCGGCGTGAAGGGCCTGTCGCGCTTTCGCGCGAACATCTTCATGCAGCGCGGCGCCGTCGCCGGCGCGTTCCGCACGATTCCGTTCAAGATCTTGACGTTCCAGGAGCTGGGCCTGCCGCCGGTGGTGGCGGAGCTGGTGAAGAAGCCGCGCGGCCTCATCCTGGTGACGGGCCCCACGGGCTCCGGCAAGTCCACCACGCTGGCCTCGATGATCGACAAGATCAACACCGAGCGTCATGAGCACATCATGACCATCGAGGACCCCATCGAGTACCTGCACCCGCACAAGAACTGCCTGGTGAACCAGCGCGAGGTCGGTGCGGACACGCGCAACTTCAAGACGGCCCTCAAGTACATCCTCCGCCAGGATCCGGACGTGGTGCTCGTCGGTGAGCTCCGAGACCTGGAGACCATCGAGGCGGCGCTCACCATCGCGGAGACGGGCCACATCTGCTACGCGACGCTGCACACCAACAGCGCGGTGCAGACCATCAACCGCATCCTGGACGTCTTTCCCCCGTACCAGCAGCCCCAGGTGCGCGCCCAGCTGTCCTTCGTGCTCGAGGGCGTGATGAGCCAGGCGCTCGTCGCCAAGGCGGGCGGCCCCGGCCGCGTGCTGGCCCTGGAGGTCATGGTGCCCAACCCCGCCATCCGGAACCTCATCCGCGAGGACAAGGTCCACCAGATCTACTCCTCCATGCAGGTGGGCCAGGCGAAGTACGGCATGCAGACGTTCAACCAGGCGCTGGCCGCCCTTCTGGCGCGCCGGCTCATCTCCCAGGACGAGGCCTTCGGCCGTTCCTCCGACCCGGAGGAGCTGCGCAACATCCTCGCCACGGGCGGCGCGCCGGGCGGAGCCCAGCGGCCGGCCGGGGGAGCGGGTGCCCGTTAGTTTTCCGACGTGAATTTCGCGGGTTAGACTCGCGCCCTCCCCGGAGGTCCAGGTATGGCAGCACCAGCGGTCCAGCAGAAGGCGACAGCGTCGAAGAAGAACACGGCCCAGTTCCTCTGGGAGGCGAAGACCAAGAGCGGGGAGAACAAGAAGGGCGAGATGGAGGCCTCGGACATCGAGGCCGTCAACGCGCGCCTCAAGTCCCTGGGCCTCAACCCGACGAAGGTGCGCAAGAAGGGCGCCCTCGACCTGGAGCTGTCCCTGCCTGGGAGCGTGACGGGCAAGGACATCCTCATCTTCACCCGCCAGTTCGCGACGATGATCGACGCGGGCCTGCCGCTGGTGCAGTGTCTGGACATCCTCGCCAGCCAGATGGACAACCCCGCCTTCAAGAAGGTGGTGTTCGCCATCAAGGGCAAGGTGGAGCAGGGCAGCACCTTCGCGGACGCGCTGAAGGAGCACCCCAAGGTCTTCGACGAGCTCTACGTGCAGCTGTGCGCCGCGGGCGAGGTGGGCGGTATCCTCGACACCATCCTCAACCGGCTCGCCGCCTACCGTGAGAAGAACGAGAAGCTCAAGGCGAAGGTCAAGGGCGCCATGACCTACCCGTCGGTGGTCATCCTGGTGGCCATCGGCGTGACGGCGCTCCTGCTGCTCAAGGTGACGCCCGTCTTCGAGAAGATGTTCGCGGACTTCGGCTCGCAGCTGCCGGGCCCCACGCAGGTGGTCGTGGACCTGTCGAAGTTCGCGCAGGCGTACTTCATCCACGCCGTCGTCGGCATCGCCGCGGTCGTCTTCTCCTTCACCTGGAGCTACCGCCAGCCCAAGGGCCGCAAGTTCTGGGACAAGGTGTTCCTCAAGCTGCCCCTGTTCGGCGACGTGCTTCGCAAGGTCGCGGTGGCGCGCTTCACGCGCACGCTGGGCACGATGATCTCCTCCGGCGTGCCCATCCTGGACGCGCTGGACGTGACGGCGAAGACGGCCGGCAACCGCACGGTGGAAGAGGCCATCTACTACGTGCGCGGGAAGATCGCCGAGGGCAAGAACATCGCGGGTCCCCTCCTGGAGACCAAGGTGTTCCCGTCCATGGTGGTGCAGATGATTGGCGTCGGTGAGGCGACGGGCGCCATGGACACCATGCTCAACAAGATCGCCGACTTCTACGACGACGAAGTGGACGCGGCCATCGGCGCGCTGACGTCGATGATCGAACCGCTGCTGATGGTGTTCCTCGGCGGCGTGGTGGGTGGCTTCCTCATCGCCATGTACCTGCCCATCTTCAACCTTGCCGGCGCGATCAAGTAGCGCACGCCTGGGGGGGGCCGCGTCAGGCGCGGCCCCGGGGCTGGGGCCCCGCCTGGTGTGGTTGGTGTTGTTCCGCACCGTCGCGGCGAGCCTGTCGCTCGTGGTGACGGTGGCACGGCTCCTGACGCAGCCCGCGCAGGAGCCCAGCCGGGCGGACTCGCTGTCGTTCGCGGTCATCGCGGGCGCCTACGTCCTCACGGTGGTGACGGGCCTGCGGCTGCGCCGGGGCACCGCGGGGCGGCTGGACGCGACGGTGACGGTGGTGGGCGACGTGCTCATCGCCACCGGGCTCGTCTACCTGAGCGGCGGCGCGGACTCGCCGCTGACGTTCCTCTACAGCCTGGCCGTGATTGGCGCGGCGGTGGTGCTGGACTGGCGGGGCGCGCTGCTGGCCGCGGCCATGTCCACGTTCGCGTTCACGATGCTGCTGCTCATCATCCGGCTCACCACGCCGGAGGACGCGGTGGCGGTGCCCGCGGCGCGCGTGCTCTTCGTGCTGGGCAGCAACGCGCTGGCGCTGGTGCTCATCGCCGTGCTGTCCGGCTACCTGTCGCGCCAGCTGTCCGCGACGGGCGGCGCGCTGTCCCAGAGCGAGGCGGACCTGCGAAGGCTGGGGCGGCTGCAGCAGCTCATCCTGTCCTCCATGCCGTCGGGGCTCGTCACCTGCGACGCCGAGCGGCGCATCACCTTCCTCAACACCGCGGGCAGCGGCATCCTCCAGGCGGACGCCGGCACGTGCGTGGGCCAGCCCGTGGACACGCTCCTGCCGGGCGTGGCGTCCCTGGCGCCGCGCTCCACCCGCGGGGAGCTGCGCGTGCGGACGCCCGGCGGCAACCGGGTGCTGGGGCTGTCCGTGTCACCGCTGGAGGGCGAGGCGGGCGCGCTGCTCATCGTCTTCCAGGACCTCACGGAGCTGCGCCGCATGGAGGAGGACCTGAAGCGCACGGACCGGCTGGCCAGCCTGGGCGCGCTGTCCGCGCAGCTGGCGCATGAAATCCGCAACCCGCTCGCCGCCATGCGCGGCTCCGCGCAGCTCTTGGCCCAGGAGCAGTCGAGCGACGTGGTGGTGACGAAGCTCACCGGCATCCTCACGCGGGAGGCGGACCGGCTGGCGCGGCTGGTGGAGGACTTCCTGCGCTTCGCCCGCCCGCCGGAGCCGCAGCGCCGGCCGGTGGCGCTGGACGCGCTGCTGTCGGAGACGGTGGACATGCTGCGCGCGGACCCGCTGGCGCGCGAGGTCCAGATGGAGGTGCGGGCCGCGGAGTCGCTGACGGCGCCGGTGGATCCGGATCAGCTGCGCCAGGTGCTCATCAACCTGCTGCGCAACGGCTTCCAGGCGGCGGGCCCCCAGGGGACCGTCCGGGTGGCGCTGGCGCGGGCGGAGAAGGAAGCCCAGATTCGCGTGTGGGACTCGGCCGGCAGCATCACGGAGGAGATGATGGGACACCTGTTCGAGCCGTTCTTCACCACCCGCAGCGGCGGCACCGGCCTGGGGCTGTCCACCGCGCACTCCATCATCCGCGCGCACGGCGGCAGCATCCGCGTGACGTCCAACCCGGCCGAAGGCACCGAGTTCCTCGTGGGGCTGCCGCTGTGACGGCGCTCCCCCATGAAGGAGGCCCGCGCGGCCACGTGCTGGTGGTGGACGACGAGCTGTCCATGCGCGAGTACCTGGAGATATTGCTCGTGCGCGAGGGCTACGCGGTGACGAGCGTGCCCGGCGTGGAGCCCGCCCGCGCGGTGCTGGAGAAGGACCAGGTGGACCTGGTCATCTCCGACATGAAGCTGGGCACGGCGGGCAGCGGCCTGGACGTGCTGCGCGCGGCGAGAACGCGCAAGGAGCCGCCGGAGGTGGTGCTCATCACCGCCTTCGGCACGCCGTCCTCCGCGGTGGAGGCCATGCGCGAGGGCGCGTACGACTACATCTGCAAGCCCTTCGACAACGAGGAGCTGCGGCTGCTGGTGCACAAGGCGCTGGAGAAGCGCGCCCTGCGCCAGGAGAACAGCACGCTGAAGGCGCGGCTCTTGCCCGGGCTGGGCGGGCTGCTCGTGGGGACCAGCCCCCGCATGCGCGCGCTGTGGCAGCTGGTGGAGAAGGTGGCGCCGGGGCGCAGCACGGTGCTGGTGACGGGGGAGAGCGGCACCGGCAAGGAGCTGGTGGCCCGGGCCGTCCACCTGCGGGGCCACCGCGCCGCGCAGCCCTTCCTGCCCTTCAACTGCGCGGCCCTCAACGAGGGCGTGCTGGAGAGCGAGCTCTTCGGCCACATGCGCGGGGCCTTCACCGGCGCCACGCACGAGCGGCCGGGCCTGCTCGTCTCCGCGGGCGAGGGCACGGTGATGCTGGACGAGGTGGGGGAGATGCCCCTCTCCACGCAGGTGAAGCTCCTGCGCGTGCTGCAGGAGCGCAAGGTGAAGCCGGTGGGCAGCGCGGCGGAGATTCCCTTCCAGGCGCGCGTCATCGCGGCCACCAACCGCCGGCTGGAGGCGGAGGTGAAGGCGGGCCGCTTCCGCGAGGACCTCTTCTACCGGCTCAACGTCATCACGCTGGAGCTGCCCCCGCTGCGCGAGCGCTCGGAGGACATCCCGCCCCTGGCGACGCACTTCCTGTCGCGGCTGGCGGAGGAGCTGGGGCGCCCGGGCCTGCGCTTCGCGCCGGAGACGCTGGCGTTGATGGAGCGCTACGCCTTTCCGGGCAACGTGCGCCAGCTGCAGAACATGGTGGAGCGCGCGGCCACGCTGTCGGACTCGGACGTGCTGGGCCCCGGGACGCTGCCGCCCTCCGTGCGCGGCGAGGCGGAGCCCCAGGCCCGCGCGGGCGACGGGGGAGAGCCGGTGCTGGGCCAGGGCTTCAACCTGGAGCGGCACCTGGACGACCACGAGCGCCGGCACCTGCTGGCCGCGCTCAAGCAGGCGCAGGGCGTGAAGACGCGCGCCGCGGAGCTCCTGGGGCTGTCCTTCCGCTCCTTCCGCTACCGGCTGGCGAAGCACGGCCTCACGGACGAGCTGGACGAGCCCGGCGGGACGCGCGCCGGCTGACGCCGGGCCGTCACCAGCCCAGCGCGGCGCGGGCCTGGTCCGCGGCCTCCAGGCCCATGCGCCAGTTGGCGTCCTGGCTGTTGTAGGAGAACTGGCCGCCCCGGCCGATGTTGCCCAGCCGCTCGAAGCCCCCCAGGTACTCGCGCAGCGGGCGCAGCACGTCCTGGTAGCCCGGGCGGTAGACGGGAAAGCAGCGGGGCAGCCGCACCACGTGGCCCCGCGCCACGCCCGCCCCGCCATCCAGCCCCGTGGCCGAAAGCTCGCGCTTCGCCAGCGCCACCAGCTCCGCGTCGGGGGCGGACCACAGGGGCTCCTCGTGGGAACACCAGTACTCCATGCAGAGGATGGAGGAGGCCTCTGCCCCGTGGAGCTGGGGCACCCAGTTGCGGAAGTTGGTGACGCGCCCCACGCGCACGGCGGGGGTGTGCATCTCCAGCCACGAATAGGGGAAGAGGGAGGAGGACTGGACCTCCAGGTACACCAGGAGGTTGCTGCGGAAGGTGAGCACGTCGCGCGCGCGGCGCAGGTGCTCGCGCACGTCGCCGGGCAGCTCCGGCAGCTGGGACACCAGGGGCGCCAGCGGGGCGCTCGACACCACGTAGTCGTAGGGCAGGGCGCCGCGCGACGTGCGCAGGCCCGTCACCCGCCGGCCCTGCACCTCCAGCGCCTCCACGCGGCTGTCCAGGAACACCTCGCCCCCGTGCTCGCGCACGCCCCGCGCCATCCGCTCGTACACCATGCCGGTGCCGCGCACGGGGTAGGGGAAGTCCTGCGTCACCTCCTTCACCGCGCCCGCGCGCGCGTTGTCCCACTGCGTGCGCAGCGCGTTGAGCACGGTGCTCACCAGCGACGCGTCCTTGCTGGCCGGGCCTGCGAGCGCCGCGTCCAGCTGCCCCAGCGGCACGCCGAAGAACTTCTCGTTGTAGTCGCGGAAGAAGCGCGCGTACACGCGGGGACCGAAGTGGCGCACCAGCCAGTCCTCGAAGGTGCGCACGGGCGCGCGGGGCCGCGCCTGCTGCCGCGCGAAGCTGAGGACGCAGCGGGCGGACTCGAGCAGCCCCTCCTTGCGCACCACGTCCGCCGCGCGCAGCGGGTAGTCCAGGACGTGGGCCTCGCGGAAGATGCCGGGGTGCGCCCGCACCAGGCCCCAGTCCTCCCCCACCACCTCCCGGAACAGCGCGAGGATGCGCGCGTCCTGCGAGTGGAAGCGGTGGGGGCCCAGGTCCACGCGCTGGTTCCACAGGTCCAGCGTGCGCGACAGGCCGCCCACCTCCGGGCCGGCCTCGTGCACCTCCACGCGAGCGCCTGTCCGGGCCAGCGCGTAGGCGGCGGTGAGCCCCGCGGGGCCCGCGCCCACCACCGCGATGCGCGGCGGCGTGCTCACGGGGTCCCCGGTGGACGGGGGGGCGGGCGGAAGTAGCGCGCGAAGGCCTCGTCCGGGTAGCGCGCCTGGACGGCTTCGGGCCGGTGGACGCGCAGGGTGTATTCGTACAGCGGGCCGCCCGCGTCCAGCTCCCAGAAGCGGCTCAGGTGCCCCACCACGAAGTCCAGCAGCGCGCCGGGAGGCTGGTAGTGCAGCTCCTGCCGGCTGAACTCCGGGTCGTGGTAGCTGGTGAGGAAGTTCACCGCGAAGCCCCGCGTGCACAGCGCGTACATGGCGCCGAGCATGCCGTGCACGAAGTCCTCCCAGGCCTGGAGGGACGCGGACAGCCGCACGTTGAAGGTGCCCGACAGCGTCAGGTAGTCGTACCGGTCCCCGGGCAGCGTCGCGACGATGTCGCGCGTGTGGAACCGGCCCCCGGGGAACTTGGCCTGGCACGCGTCCACGAAGCCCGGGTGCACGTCGCTGCCGGAGTAGGCCGCGCGCGGGTGGTGGTGCCGGAGGTACTCGCCGAAGTGGCCCATGCCGCAGCCCACCTCGTGCACGGTGAAGTCCCCGGGCTCGTGCGCGAACAGCCGGGAGAGCCGCTGGAAGCGCTCGTACTGGGTGGCCTGGTCCCGGTGCGACAGGGCCCGGGGGTCGTCTCCATACTGCTCCAGCAGCGCCCCGTAGAAGGCGCGCTGCTCCTCAGCGATACCCATGTGTCGACCCGCTCGCCGCGTCCCCGGACGCCGGGGGCTCCAGCACCCGTGACGCGTGCCCGTCGGTGACGGCGCGCACCACGGACTGGGGCTTCTGGTTGATCTGCAGGAAGATGCGCGTGACGTACTCGGACAGGATGCCCACGCCCAGGAGCGTCACCCCGGACGAGAAGAGCACCGCGATGGCCAGCGACGCCCAGCCGGGCACGGTGATGGTGCCCGTGAACTTGGAGACGATGACCGCCACGCCCGCGAGGCCCGACAGGAGGGACAGCGCCACGCCGCCCACCGACGCGAGCCGCAGCGGGAAGGTGGCGTAGTTGAAGAGCAGGTTGAAGAAGACCTGCACCAGCTTGCGCAGCGTGTAGGAGCTGCGCAGCCCTTCCGGGTGCTCGTGGCGCACGGGCGTCGCGGTGATGCGGTCCGTCACCCACGACAGGTAGATGTCCAGGATGATGTCGTGGCGCTCGCTGCGCGCCACCTCCGCGGCCACCGGGCCGGAGATGAGCCGGAACGCGGAGATGTCGAAGTCCACCTGCATCACGCGCCGGGGAATCACCATGATGAGCCGCGACGCCCACGTGCGCCACCCCGGCCCCTGGCGGGCCTGGGGGACGCCGTAGACGACGTCCGCGCCCGCCTCCTCCGCGCGGGACAGGAGCGTGGCAATCTCCTCCGGTGGGTTCTGCAGGTCCTCGTCCAGCGTCACCACCCAGCGGCCGCGCGCGTGACGGAAGCCCCGCACGGTGGCGTTGTGCTGGCCGTAGTTGCGCATGAGCTGGACGCCCCGGATGCGGCCGTCGCGCGCGCTCAGGCCCTGGATGCACGCCCAGAGCGCCGGCCGAGCGCTGTCGTCCACCAGGATGATCTCGAAGGGAGCGCCGCGCGCCTCCAGGTGGCGCACCAGCCGCTCGCACAGCACCGGCAGCGAGGCCTCACCCCGGAAGCAGGGGACGACCACGGAGAGCTCGATGGACGGGGTGCGCATGCGGAAGGAGCGAAGGGGCGGGCGGACTCTAGCGCCTCCCACGCCGGAAGGGGGCTCACGCGACGCCAGGAGCCCGCCTGGTGGGAGGCCGTGGCAGGCGCCGGGCGCCGCGCGGGCCCCCGGAAGGTCCGGAGGCTCCCGAGGTGCGCTAGCCTCTGGCGCACCCATGACCATTCCCTTCAACCGGCTGGCGATGCTTGGTGACGAGTCGCGCTTCATCGACGAAGCGCTCGCGAAGAGCCACCTCATGGGGGATGGGGGCTTCACGAAGAAGTGCCACGCGGTGCTGGAGGCGGCGCTGCCAGGCAGCAAGGCCCTGCTCACCACGTCCTGCACGCATGCCCTGGAGATGGCGGGGCTGCTGCTGGACCTGAAGCCCGGGGATGAGGTCATCGTCCCGTCCTTCACCTTCGTCTCCACCGCGAACGCCTTCGCGCTCCGGGGCGCGCGCATCGTCTTCGCGGACGTGCGGCCGGACACGCTCAACCTGGATGAGACGAAGCTGGAGGCGCTCATCACCCCGCGCACGCGGCTCATCGTCCCGGTGCACTACGCGGGCGTCGGCTGTGAGATGGACGCCATCCTGGCCATCGCCGGGCGCCACGGCGTGCCGGTGGCGGAGGACAACGCGCACGGCCTCTTCGGCGCCTACCGGGGCCGGCCCCTGGGCACGCTGGGCGCCTTCTCCACGCTCAGCTTCCACGAGACGAAGAACATCAGCTGCGGCGAGGGCGGGGCGCTGATCATCAACGACGCCCACCACGCCGAGCGCGCGGAGATCATCCGCGAGAAGGGCACCAACCGCAGCCGCTTCTTCCGGGGCCAGGTGGACAAGTACACGTGGGTGGACATCGGCTCCAGCTACGTCATGTCGGACCTGCTGGCGGCCTTCCTCTACGGGCAGCTCGTCGCGCGCGAGCGCATCCAGGCCCGCCGCCGCGCGCTCTGGGAGACGTACCACCGCGAGCTGGCCGCCTGGGCCGCGGCCCAGGGCGTGTCCGTGCCGCACGTGCCCGCCCATTGCGAGCAGTCCTTCCACATGTACTACCTGCTGATGCCGTCGCTGGAGGCGCGCACGCGCTTCATCCAGCAGCTGCGCGCGCAGGGCATCAACGCGGTCTTCCACTACCTGCCGCTGCACGCGTCGCAGATGGGCCAGCGCTACGGCGGCAAGGCCGGCGACTGCCCGGTGACGGAGGACGTGAGCGACCGGCTGGTGCGGCTGCCCTTCTTCACCACGATGACGGAGGAGGAGCAGGCGCGCGTCCTCTCCGCGGTGCGGGACTTCCGGTGCTGAAGCCGCGCCACACGGTGGCCATCCTCCAGTCCAACTACCTGCCCTGGAAGGGCTACTTCGACATCATCCACGACGTCGACACGTTCATCTTCTACGACGACGTGCAGTACACGCACAGCGACTGGCGCAACCGCAACCGCGTGAAGACGGCGCAGGGGCCGCTGTGGCTGACGGTGCCGGTGGGCTCGCGCACGGACCGGCGCATCTGCGACGTGCGCATCGAGGACGCGGCCTGGGCACGCCGCCACTGGCAGACGCTGCGCCATCAGTACGGCCGGGCGCCCCACTTCGCGTGGGTCGCGCCGCTGCTCCAGGAGGTCTATCTGGAGCGAAGCTGGACGCACCTGTCGGAGCTCAACCAGTTCCTCGTCCAGCGCATCGCCCGCGACTTCCTGGGCCTCACCACGCGCTTTCGCGACTCGCGCGAGTGGACGCTCCAGGGCGCCAAGGAGGCGCGCATCCTGGAGCTGCTGCGCCAGGCGGGCGCCACGCACTACGTCTCCGGCCCCTCCGCGCGCGACTACCTGCGCCAGGAGTCCTTCGACGCGGCGGGCATCGTGCTCACCTACAAGGACTACGCGGGCTACCCGGAGTACCCGCAGGCGCACCCGCCCTTCGAGCACGCGGTGACGGTGCTGGATGTGCTCGTCCATATGGGCCCGGACGCGCCCCGCGCCATCTGGGGCTGGCGAGGGGCCTGACGGCCCGCGCCGGGCTTTGCGGGGCACTCGGGGACTGTGCTACCCCCACGGGCGATGGTACCGGCTCAAGGCAGTGCATGGCGCACGTCCGCGGTGGCGGGGGGCCTGGGCGTGTTCCTGGTGGCGGCCTTCTTCGGCCTCTCCCAGACGTCCCCGGGACTCCGCGTCACCTTCCAGCGGCCCTTCACCTACAGCTCTCCTGGCGAGCTCTACCTGTGGCTGGGCCACGCGCTGTTGCTCGTGCCGGGCGGCGCGCTGCTCGGGCTCGCGCTGGCGCCCGCGCTCGCTGCCCCGCTGGGACGGTGGTGGCGGCGCGTGGAGGCCATGGATGCCCGCGAGCGCCGGGCCGCCCTGCTGCTCCTGGGCGGGCTGGCGTTCGTCGTCGCGCGCCTGGGCCGCTTCTTCTTCCTGCGGGACTTGCCGGTCACGGACGACGAGGTGTCCGCCCGCTTCGGCGGACAGGTGCTGGCCTCCGGCCATGTGCTGACGCCGATGCTCAGCCCACCCCTGGCCCAGCCCGGCCTGTTCCTCTACGCGCGTGACGGCCTGGTCTCCAGCTTCGAGTGGCTGGGCCTGCAGGCGACGTGGGCCTTGAGTGAGCTGACCGGGACGGGGTCGCTGCTCTTCGCGCTGGTGGCCACGGTGCCGGTGATGACGGTGGCCTGGGTGGCGACCCGCCGGCTGGGGCCCGCGTGGGGTGGGGTGGCCGCGGCGCTGGTGCTGCTGTCCCCCATGTCCGCCATGCTCTCCATGACCACGCACGGGCACCTGCTGTCGCGCGCGGCGCTGGCCGTGGCGGTGGTGGCCTTCCTTCGCGCCGGGGAGCGGGGCGCGCGCGGGTGGGCGGTGCTGGGCCTGGTGAGCGGGGTGTCCTTCCTGTGCCGGCCGTTCGAGACGCTCTTCTTCCTCGCGCCCTTCTACCTGGACCTGCTGTGGCGCATGGCGCGTCGCCAGCTGCCCGTCGGCCCGTGCCTGGGCGGACTGGCGCTGGGGTGGCTGCTGCCGGTGGTGGCCTTCCTCGCCTTCAACCACGCCGTCACCGGCGACGCGCTGCTGCCCGCGCGCGTGTCCATGTACACGTTCCCCGCGCGGCTCACGCAAGAGGACGGCACGCTGCTGCAGCGCTTCGGGGCGAACACCAGCTACAACGTCCTGATGCTGGCGGTGTGGTTCCTCGGGCCGCTCGGCGTGGCGCTGGTGGCCCTGGGCGCCGCGTGGGACCGGCTCACCGTGCTGCTGTCGCTGGCCGTGGTGTCGCTGCTGGGCCTGGGCCTCTTCCACGACAACCACGGCATCCACGCGGTGGGGCCCATCCACTACTCGGAATGCGCGCCGGCCCTGGCGCTGGTGGCCGTGCACGGATGGAAGCGCGCGGTGGACTTCGTGCGCCGGGCCTCGGTGTCTCCCCGGCCGTTGCTGCTGGCCACGGGAGGGTCGCTCGCGGTGGGGTTGGGCATCTTCAACGTGCACCACGCGCTCGCGCTGCGCGAGCAGGCCGCGATCCATGAGACGGTGGCCACGTTCATCCACGACGCGAACCTGGGCCGCGCGGTGCTGCTGGCGCCCCAGTACGAGCGGGTCTGGCGGCACGTGCCGGAGTTCCGCCGGGTGGGCAGCTGGGTGTTCGAATGGGCACCGCCGGCGCCAGGCGACACGGAGGACGTCATCGTCCTGCATGACGGCATTGGCCACTTCCAGGCGCTGCGCGAGCGCTACCCGGACCGGCGCTTCTTCCGGCTGAAGCCGGGCCGCGGGCCGGAGCCCTGGCGCATCCTGCCGGCGGAGTCCTCCGTGGAGGAGCCCGCGCCCGTTCCCCCGGGGTATTCAGCGCCCGTGCCCTCCGCCAAGGAGTCCACGCCATGAGCGGCCCCGGGGGGGCGGCAGAAGCGCTGCGCCGGTGGGCCCCTGGCCTGGTGCCGCTGGAGGAGGGCATCTGGACGGCGGCGGAGCGGAGCGCTCCCATCTCGTATCCGGAGGACGGACATGCGAGCTGCCGCCAGGTGGAGGACGCCTCCTTCTGGTTCCAGCACCGCAACCGCTGCATCACGCAGGCGGTCCAGGCGTGGCCGCCCCGGGGGCCGCTCGTCGACCTGGGCGGAGGCAATGGCTACGTCGCCGCCGGGCTGCGGGACGCGGGCATTCCGGTGGTCGTCGTCGAGCCGGGGCTGGAAGGGGCGCGTCAGGCCCGGGCGCGTGGGCTTTCCCCCGTGGTCTGCGCCACGCTGGAGGAGGCGGGCTTCTGCCCCCGCTCGCTTCCCGCGCTGGGCTTCTTCGACGTCATCGAGCACGTCGAGGATGACGCACGGCTCCTGTCCGTCGCGCGGGAGCTGCTGGAGGACGGCGGCCGGCTGTACCTCACGGTGCCGGCCTTTGGCTGGCTGTGGGCCGAGGACGACGTCGTCGCGGGACACTTCCGCCGCTACACGCGAGGCGCGCTGTGCGCGCTGCTGCGGCGTTCCGGCTTCGCGGTGGACTTCGCCTCCTACCTCTTCGCGCCGCTGCCGCTGCCGTTGTGGCTGATGCGCGCCGTGCCAAGCCGGCTGGGACTGCGCTCCCGGGCCGAGGTGCGCGCGCGGCAGGAGATGGAGCATGGCTCCCGGGGCGGGCTGGCCGCCTCGGCCCTGCGCGCGATGCTGTCCGTGGAGCAGGCGTGGCTGCGAAGGGGAGGGGCGCTGCCCCTGGGAACCAGCTTGATGATGGTCGCTCACGTGGAGGGGCGCTGACATGGAACAGGCCGCATCGACCGCGGGTGTCACCCGGTCCCTGCTCGCGCGCCCCGGCCTCCAGTACGGCCTGGTGGTCCTCGCGTCGCTGCTCGTGTTCGCCGGGTCGCTGGCGAACGGGTTCGTCTACGACGACAACCAGCTCGTGCTGGAGAACCCGTGGGTGCGCTCGGCGGCGGGCATGCGGGAGGTGTTCAGCCAGCCGCTGTTCGGCTTCATGGAGTCCTCCACGGCGCAGGACCCGCGGCACCACTACTACCGGCCGCTGATGCACGTCTTCCTCTTCGTGCTGCGTCAGGGCTTCGGGCTCCAGGCCTGGGCGCACCACCTGGCGCTCATGCTGATGCACGCGTCGGTATCAGCCCTGACGCTCTGGTTCCTGCGCGCCAGCCTCTTCGCGAAGCGCCCCGCGCGGGAGGACGCCGCTGCCTGGGCGGCGCTGGCGGGCGCGCTCTTCTTCGCCCTGCATCCCGTGCACACGGAAGCCGTGGCCTGGGTCGCCGGCGCGATGGACGTGGGCATGGCGTTGGCGGTGCTGGTGGCGGTGCGGCTGTGGTGGCCCGTGCCCGCCACGCCCGCGCGGGCGCTGGCCGCGGGCGGGGTGTGGCTGCTGGGCCTGCTGCTCAAGGAGACGGCGGTCGTCCTGCCCGTGCTGCTGTGGGTGATGGAGCGGGTGTGGACCTCCGCGGAGGCCCGGGGCGGGCTGCTCGCCCAGGTCCGCCGCTTCGCGCTGCTGGGCCTGGGGTTCGTCGCCTACGCCGGACTCCGCCTGTCCGCGCTGGGCGGGGCGCTGCCCTCGGGCCACGGCGGCCGGTCGCTCCTGGTGCGGGTCATCGGGACGCTCGCGTTCCCTGCGGACCTGGGCGGCAAGCTCGTCTGGCCCGTGCCGCTGTCGGTGGCGTCTCCGGGAGGGCTCGTGGAGTCCGCGGCGGATCCCCGGGTCTGGGTGGGCGCCGTCATCATCCTCGCGGTGCTCGCGCTGGGCCTCTGGGCCTGGCGCCGGCAGCAGGAGGTGATGCTGGCGGGGTGGCTCTGGCTGGTGGTGCCCTTCCTGCCCGCGATGGCGCTTCAGGCGCGCGGCGTGGACGCCTACGCCGAGCGCTACCTGTACCTGCCGTCCATCGGCTTCACCCTGTGGATGGCCCTGGGCGTGCGCGGGCTCTTGTCACGCTGGCCCGAGCACGCTCGGACCGTCGCGCTCGCGACCGGGGGCGTGCTGGGGGCGTTCACACTGCTGACCGTGTTCTACGTGCCGGTCTGGCGTGACGACCTGACCCTCTGGACCTACGTCCAGGAGACCTCGAAGGACCAGCCGCTCATCCACGCCAACCTGGGGAACCTGCACCTCAACGCAGGGCGGGTGCGGGAGGCCATCCCCGAGCTCGAAATCGCGGTGCGGGGCATGGGCGGTGAGTTCCGCGTCCACAACAACCTCGCGGTGGCGTACGCGAAGGCGGGCCGGTTCGGCGACGCGCGCAAGGAGCTGGAGCGCACGGTGCGCCTCATGCCGGACAACCCCGTCGCGTGGCACAACCTGGGGCTCGTGTCGCGCAACGAAGGGGACCTGGAGACGGCCATCGCGCGCTTCCAGGACGCGCTCCGCCTGGCGCCCAAGCGGGTGGATTCGCTGATGGAGCTGGGCCGCACGCTGCTGCGCGCCGGACGTCCCTCGGAGGCCGTCCCCCCGCTGGAGGAGGCGCTCCGGCTGGAGCCGGGGCTCGTGGCCGCGCGCAGGGCGCTGGCGCAGGCCCGGAGCGCCGCATCCGCTCCACCGCGCTGAAGGTCCGTCCGCTATGGTCCGGCACCGGCGGGCCGGACGGCCAGGGAGCGCGATGGGCGACCAGGAGCGTGGGACAGCGGGCGGGCGTTGGGGGCTGGTCGCGCTGGCCGCGCTCCTGTGGGGCCTCTTCTTCTTCCGGGCGCTCTTCACGTCCGGCGCCTTCATGGCCGGGGACACGCTCCGGGCCTTCTACCCCATGCGGGCTTACTGGGCCTCGCGCGTGTCCTCACTCGAGTTCCCCGACTGGCTCCCCTATGACGGGCTGGGCCAGTCCTTCCCCGGCATCTTCATCACCGGGGCGTTCCACCCGTTCCTGTGGCTGCACCTCGTGCTGCCGTTCGGGCTGGCCGCGAAGGTGACGCTCCTGGCCTGCTTCCCCCTGGCGCTGGGGGGCACGTACGCGCTCGTCCGGGCCTGGGGCGTGCCGCGCGCGGGAGCGCTGTTCGCGGGGGTGACCTTCGCGTTCTGCGGCTACCTGGTCTGCATCACCAACAACCCCACGTACCTCCAGGCGGCGAGCACGCTCCCCCTGGCGCTCTGGCTCGCGCTGCGCTTCCTGCGCGAGCCGGGCCTCACCCGGCTGACGCTCGCGGGCATGGTGCTGGCCCTGGTGGCGTTCGCCGGGGATGCCCAGGCGTTCGTCATGGCCAACGCCTGCATCGTGTGCCTGGCGGCCCTGGAGCCGCATGCCGGGCCGTGGCGCCGCCGCGTGGGGGCGTGCGCGCTGCTCGTCCTCGCCGGAGGGCTGCTGGCCGCGCCGCAGCTGCTGCCCGCCGCCGCGCTCACCGCGGGCTCGGAGCCGGGGGCCCGCTCGCTGGTGGAGGCGCAGCGCTTCTCGCTCCACCCGCTGCGGCTCTGGGAGCTCGTCCTGGGGCCCTTCCTCGCGGACGCGGAGGGCACGCAGGGCATCCCCCCCGTGGTGGTGGCGCACCTGGTGCCGTCCGGCGGCTTCACTCGCACGTGGGTGGACTCGGTGTACCTGGGGATGCCCGCGTGCGTGCTGGCGCTGGCGGGGCTCGCCGCTTCCGTCCGGCACTGGCGGGCCTGGGCGCTCGCGGCGCTCTGCTTGCTGCTGGCCGCGCTCTGCCTGGGGGACGCGCTGCCGGTGTACGGCTGGGCCTACCAGCTCGTCCCGTTCTGGCGGCCGTTCCGCTACCCGGAGAAGCTGGTGCCGCTCCTGTCCCTGGGGCTCGCGGTGGCCGCGGGCCTGGGCTGGAAGCGGTGCCTCGCGCCAGGCCAGGGCGCCCGGGCCGTGGTCTGGGTGGGGCTGCTCCTGGCGCTGCCGTGCGCGGGGCTCGCGCTGGCAGAGGCGGCGGGGCAGGGGTGGAGCCAGCACTGGCTGCGCGTCCGCTGGCCGGAGGTCCCCGGTCCGGTGCTCCAGGGGCTGTCCGCCAACGTCCTCTCCAGCGCGGTGGCCGGGGCGGTGCTCGCGTCCGCCTGCGCGGCGCTGGTGCTCCTGCGCGAGCGGCCCGCCCTCCAGGGCGCGTTGCTCGTGGCCCTGCAGTGGGGGGCGCTCACGCGGGCCCATGAGCCGCTGTACCAGCTCTCTCCGGAGGAGCTGCTGACCACGCCGCCCGCCTTCGTGGAGCGCGTCCGCGCGCTGACGGCGCCCGGGGAGCCGGTCCGGGTGGCCTCGTCGCTGCGCGACCTGCCGGCGCCGCGGCTGCCCGGCCTGCGCCACAACGACGCCCTCAACCTGCTGCAGCTGTCCGTCCTGGCGCCGGACATGGTGGCCCTGTGGGGCCTGGAGAGCGCGAACGAGTACCTGCCCGGGGTGAGCCCCCGCGTGCGTCAGCTCAAGGCGGACCGGGTGCACTGGTTCACCCGGCTCGCGCCCCGGCTGGGCACCCGGTTCATCGCCTTCGCGACGGCGGAGCAGCGGGAGCTGGGCGCCCGGCTGTCCGCGCGGAGCACCTTCGTGGATCCGCTCATGGGGCTGACCCTGGTGGAGTACGCGGACGCCGCGCCGCGCATCCACCTGGCGCGTCCGGAGTGCGTGGAGGGCCGGGCGGAGGCCATGCGGCGGATGGCGTCGCCCCAGCTGCCGCCCCCCGACGTCGCCATCGTGGAGTGCCAAACCCCGCTGCCGCCCACGCCGGAGGGCCCGCTGGGGGCCCTCCACGTGGCGCCGGGCACGCCGGAGCATCTCACGGTGGACGTGGAGGCCCTGGCCCCCGCGGTGCTCGTGGTCAACGACGCGTACCAGCCGGGGTGGCGCGCGACCGTGGACGGGCAGGACGTCCCCATCCTCCCCGCGGACGTGGCGGTCCGCGCGGTGGCGGTGCCCGCGGGCCAGCACCGGGTGGAGCTGCGCTACCGCACCCCCGGCCTGACGGCGGGGCTGCTGCTGGGCGGGGCGGCGTGGCTGGGGCTCGCGCTGGCGTGCCTGGGGCGGCGCTTCGTCCCCAGGCGCCGGGCGGCGGCCTAGCGGAAGTCGCGCCGCTCGAAGATGACGATGGCCAGCGTGGTGAGCACCATCGTCCACGCCAGGCTGTAGCCCACGCCGGAGAAGAACGTGGCGGCGTCCACCTGCATCGCGTACGTGGCGTGGGGCCGGAAGTTCACCCGCTCCAGGTTGGGCAGCGCGTAGTACAGCGTCTTGCCAATGCCCCGCACCAGCAGGCTCTCCGAGCGGTTGGCGATGGAGTACAGGTCCCCCGTCAGGTGCCCCGTGAAGTACATGCCCGTGGTGGCGATGGCGGACACCGCGGGCCCCGCGAAGCTGGAGAACAGGATGCCCACGCTGCTGATGACGAGCAGCTCGAACCACAGCCCCGCGCTGGCCAAAAGCTGCGTGGAGGTGACGCTCGCGCCGAAGAGCAGCAGCTCGCCCAGGAACACGGCCGTCATCGCCGCCAGCAGCACGCCCAGCGTCAGCATGGTGCCCGCCAGGCGCGCCAGCAGGAACTGACGGCGGGACACGGGCTTGCTCACCACCAGGAAGATGGTGCGCCGCTCAATCTCCCGGCTGAGCAGGCTGCTGGACAGGAAGATGGTGAGGAACACGAGGATGATGCTCATCATCCCCAGGCCGAAGTCCGTCAGCACGCGGTCGAAGGTGGCGACCGTCACCTCCGTCACCAGCGAGGAGGACAGCAGCACCACCGCGGCGAACACGCCCACCACCACCGTCACCCGGTTGCGGCGCGCCTCGCGAAAGCCATTCCACATCATCGCGCTGAAGGCGCTCACGTGTTGATCTCCCCACCCACGCTCGATGCGCGGCCTGATTCCTTCAGGGCGTTCATGAACAGCTGCTCCAGCGAGAAGCGCGCCGGCTGCATCCGGTTCACCCGGCCGCCCGCGCCCAGCACGCCACCCAGGAGCCGCTGGCTGTCCACGTCCGCCACCTGCAACATCACGCGGCCATCGAGCGCCTGCACCGACTCCAGCGGAACGCCCAGCCCGCGCACCTCTTCCGGCTTCAGCCCCTCCACCACGACCTCCACCGTGGGCACCTGCGCGGACACCAGCTCCTGCACGCTGCCCTCGCGCACGCGGCGGCCGCCCACCAGCACCGCCAGCCGGTCGCACAGCGACTCGACGTCCGGGATGATGTGGCTGCAGAAGAGCACCGTGGTGCCCTTCTCGCGCTCGGCCAGGATGAGGTCGCGCATCTGCCGGCGCCCCAGCGGATCCAGGCCGCTCGTGGGCTCGTCCAGGATGAGCAGCTTCGGCCGGGACACCAGCGCCTGCGCCAGGGCCACGCGCTGCACCATGCCCTTGGAGTAGCGGCGGATCTGCAGCTTCTCCGCGCCCGCCATCTCCACCGCGCCCAGCACCTCGGTGACGCGTCCGTCCAGCTCGTGGCCGGACAGGCCCGCCAGCTGCCCGGCCAGCGTCACGAACTCGCGGCCCGTGAGGTACTCGTAGGGCGCGGGGTTCTCCGGCACGAAGCCCACCAGCCTGCGCGTGGCGGCGTCCTCCACCGGCTGCCCGAAGAGCCGCGCGGTGCCGCCGCTGGGGCGCACCAGGTTCATCAAAATCTTGATGGTCGTGGACTTGCCCGCGCCGTTGGGGCCGAGCAGCCCGTAGATCTGCCCGGCGTCCACCCGCAGGTCCAGCGACTGGAGCGCCCGCACGGTGCGGTTGAACCAGAAGCCGACCTTGTAGGTCTTGTGCAGCCCCTGCGCCTCGATGGGCGGGGCTTCAGGGCTGGGATTCGTCATGGGTCGTGACTCGGGGTTTGGGGACCAGGCGTTCGCCGTCCTCGGTGCGTTCATCCTGGATGAGCTCCATGCGGAAGCGCGCGGCGTCGGAATAGGCGCGGCCATCCTCGCCCAGGAACAACGTGCCCCCCAGCGGATCCACGGGGAGCTGGGACAGGTCTCCCGCGGAGACCAGCGCGGGCAGGTCGTCGGGCAGGCGGCCCTCGCGCTCGCGGTAGCGGGTGATGGCCGCGTCGATGGTGCGCAGCAGCCGCTCCTGGAGGATCTCCTGCACGCGGCGCGCGTAGAACTCGCGCGTCTCGTCGTCCTCCGCGCCGTCGCGCAGCGCCATGCTCAGCGACAGGCTGCTGTCGAAGTCGCCGGACTGGGCGTACAGGCGCGTGGCCAGCGCCGAGTACCAGGCGGGCGCGTCAGGCCGCTGGGCCAGCTCCTGGATGATGTCCGCCGCGTCCTTGTACTTCTTCTCGAAGAACATCAGGTTGTACGCCAGTTGGAACGCCAGCCGCTGGTTGCCCGGCAGGTGCTGGAGCCCCTTGCGCAGGATGGCGCTCGACTCCTCGACGTTCAGGTACTCACCCTTGCCCAGGTGCACCGGGATGGTGATGCCCGCGTAGAAGTAGGCCTGCCAGAAGGTGGGATCCAGGTCGGTGACCAGGTCCGCGTAGTCGTAGATGTCGCGGTACTCCGCCGGCCGCGACGCCGCGCCAATGCGGTTGAGCAGGAGGATCCAGAAGTAGTCGGTGACCAGCCCCTGCTGGGAGCGGAAGAGCGTCTTGAGCAGTCCGGGCCGGGGCAACAGGGGCCCACCGCCCTGCCTGGAGACGGGCCGGGGGGGCGCGGACAACAGCGCCACCAACAACACGCCCGGGACGAATCGCAGGTACACCTTGTCCATGGCTCCACCCAACGAAAATGGGGCGCCCGATATGCCCGGGCGCCCCATGGATTCTGCCATCCCCCGCTGCGATCCGTCACGACGGATCCGCGGCAGTCTCAGGCGAAGCCGCTTGACCGACTACTGGTCGCAGCTCACGTCGTTGTACGCGTTGCCCGGCTCGCCGGCGGCCACCAGGTTGGTGTCCACGCCGCAGGTGCCGGCCAGCGTCGCGCCCGTCGGGGAGGAGGTGATGCCCCAGGCGTCGCCGATCGGGTCGTTGTCGACGTTACCGACCGCGTTCGCGCTGAAGAAGCAGCTCGGGCAGCTGTTCACGCCGGGCTGCACGCCCAGGGCCGCGATCGCGTCCTTGGCGGTCGGCGCGGTGGTGAACTTCGCCACGTCCTGGCCGATGCAGCCCACCTTCGCGTCCGCGCGACCGGTGCTGGTCGCCGCGACGGCGCCCACGCAGCCGGTCTTCAGGCCGTAGCTGTAGCGGTTCGCGGGCTCGGGGTCGAAACCGATGACCGTGAAGTCGGTGGAGTACTTGTCCTTCTCACCGAAGTACGACTTCTGCGCCGTGAAGATGGCCTTGAGGTTCGTCTTGGCCTCGGACTGCTTCGACTTCGCCTGGAAGCGGATGAAGTTCGGGATGGCGATGGCGGCCAGGATGCCGATGATGGCGACCACGATCATCAGCTCGATGAGGGTGAAGCCACCCTTCTTCCGGAAGAGACGGTTCATCATGTTTGGGAACTCCGCGGCAGGCAGAGGGGGGTTGAACGACGTGCGAACTCTTAGCACGAAGAGTGCCACGCCGAACAATCCGCCCAACCCCCGGGATTCCCAGGGCGGTCAGGCAGGGCAGGGGATGGATCAGCGGGAGGGCTGCCAATTTTTGTCACCGGCGCTGACGGTTTTCGTCCGCCATCGCGCAGTCGCCAGCTCCGGAAGCGGCGGGTAGGATTCCGGGCTCCGTGACGTTCACCTACGCGCCGGGCTGGGCCGAGCCCCTCTTCATCCTCTTCCTGTTCATCCTCGGCCTGTGTATCGGCTCCTTCCTTAATGTGGTCATCGCGCGGGTGCCCGAAGGACTGAGCATCGTGCGGCCCGGGTCCCGCTGCCCGAAGTGCGGGCATGTCCTCTCCTGGTACGAGAACATCCCCGTCCTGTCGTGGCTGGGCCTGCGCGGGAAGTGCCGGGGCTGCGGCATGCCCATCTCCCCGCGCTACGTGATGGTGGAGCTGCTCACGGGGCTGTTGTTCCTCGCGTGTCTCAAGCGCTTTGACTGGACGTACGAGCTGGTGCCCGCGCTGGTGCTCGTGTTCCTGCTGGTGCCGCTCACCTTCATCGACCTGGAACATTGGATCCTCCCGTTCTCGCTGACGCTGCCGGGCATCGCCGCGGGCGTGCTGCTGGCCATTCCCCGGGGCGGCGGCGCGGTGGCGCAGGCGGCGCTGGGCGCGGCGGTGGGGTTCCTCGGCTTCCGGCTGATGGAGTACGTGGGCTGGCGCGCCTTCAAGCGCGAGGCGCTGGGCGGCGGGGACAAGTTCCTCGTCGCCCTCCTGGGCGCGTTCCTGGGCTGGCACTCGCTCCTGGGCATCCTCTTCTTCTCGTCGCTGCAGGGCTCCATCGTGGGCGTGGCGCTGCTCGCCCTCACGGGAAGGGCGGGCCCGCGCGGTGCCCCGGAAGCGGAAGGCTCGCCTCCGGCGCCCCAGGACCCGCGGGCCGACGCCTCCGTGACCCCGGCGGCGGTGGAGGCTCCGAAGGAAGAGGAGGAGCCCGAGCCCACGATGACGTGGGACTTCACGAAGCCCGGCCTGCCCCTGTGGAAGCGGGTGGTGCTCGTGCCCTGGTGCCTGCTCTTCCAGCCCATCCCGGACGCGGAGCTGGATGAAGCGGGCGAGGAGGAGGAGTGGGTCCCCGGTCCCACCAACATCCCCTTCGGCCCGTGGCTGGCGCTGGCGGGGCTGGAGGTGATGCTGCTGGGGCCGCTGCTCGCGCGCGTGCTGCCCCTGGAGGTGGCGCTGATGCTCGGGGGGACGCGGTGATGCGGGGATGAAGTGGCGCATCGCCAGCGTGGCGTTCCTCCTGGGCTCGCTGTCCACGGGCCTGTCGTGGCTGACGCTGCAGCCGGTGTTGATCCGCCTGCTGGACACGGCGCGCCGGCTGGCGCTGCCAGGGTCGCTGGACATGGAGGGGCTGGCGCGGATCCGCGCCTTCCTGCCGCTGGCGCTGGGGCTGGACCTGCTGGTGCTGACGCTCCTGGCCTACGGCGTGCTGTACCTGGCGGTGGGCCGCCCGCTGCGCGCCATGGAGAAGTCCGTGGAGCAGCTGGGCCGGCTGCAACTGGACGTGCCGCTCTCCGGACAGGGCGGGCCGTTCCTGTCGCGCATCCAGGGCGAGCTGAGGCGCATGGCGGAGGCGCTGCGCCAGGAGCAGGCCCTCACGCGCTCGCAGCTGGAGGCGCTGCGCGAGGCGAACGCGCGGCTCGCGCGGGCGCAGACGGAGCTGGTCGCCTCCGAGCGGCTGGCCACGGTGGGCAAGCTGGCCGCGGGCGTGGCGCACGAGGTGGGCAACCCGCTGGCGGGCATCCTGGGCTACCTCTCCCTGGCGCGGTCCAGGGCACAGGGCGCGGAGCTGACGGACTTCCTGGAGCGCATCGACCACGAGGTGCTCCGCATCGACCGCATCGTGCGGGGGCTGCTGGACCTGGGCCGTCCGGCCAGCCCCCAGCCCGGGCCGGTGGACGTGGGGCAGGTGGTGGAGACGTGCGTGCGGCTGGTGCGCGCCGGGCCGGAGCTGGACCGGGTGGACGTCCTGCTGGAGGTGACGCCCGGCCTGCTGGCCCGCGCGGACCCGGGCCCCCTGTCGCAGATCCTCATCAACCTGCTGCTCAACGCCGCCCAGGCCATGGGGGGCGAGGGCCGCGTGCGCGTCTCCACCCGGAGCGAGGGCTCGCTCGTCCTGGTGGAGGTGCAGGACAGCGGGCCGGGCCTGTCCCCGGAGGTGCGGGCGCACCTCTTCGAGCCGTTCTTCACCACCAAGGGGCGGCAGGGCACGGGCCTGGGACTCGCGGTGTCGCTGAACCTGGCCCAGGGCATGGGCGGCCGGCTGGACGCGCGCGACGGCGCGGGCGGCGGCGCGTGCTTCCGTTTGTCCCTGCCAGCGGCCTGACGGCGTGGCCGGACGGCATATGATGGGCCGCACCCCATGCCCCTCTTCCGCACCGTCCTCGTCGCCGACGACGAGCCGTCCATCCGCCACATCCTCACCCTGGTGCTGACCGACAAGGGCTACGACGTGCGCGCCGTCGCCGACGGAGACGAGGCCCTGCGCGAGCTGTCCGCCCGCGCCTACGACGTCCTGGTGACGGACGTGCGCATGCCGAAGCGCGACGGGCTGTCGGTGCTCAAGGCCGCGCTCGCGGAGCAGCCCGGCCTCACCGTGGTGGTGATGAGCGCGTACGGCTCCCAGGAGCAGGCGCTGGAGGCGGTGCAGGCGGGCGCGTACGACTACGTCCAGAAGCCCTTCAAGCCGGAGGAGATCGTCCTCGTCCTGCGCAAGGCCGAGGAGCGCGAGCGGCTGGTGCGCGAGAACCGCCGGCTGCACGAGGCGCAGCTGCCCGGCGCGTCCGGAGGCCACATCCTGGGACAGAGCGCCGCGCTCCAGGCGGTGCTCAAGCAGGTGGCGCGCGTCGCGCCCGTGGACACCACGGTGCTCATCTCCGGGGAGAGCGGCACCGGCAAGGAGCTCATCGCGCGCGAGCTGCACGGCCAGAGCCGCCGCGCCGCCATGCCCTTCGTCGCCGTCAACTGCGGCGCCATCCCCCACGGCCTCCTGGAGAGCGAGCTGTTCGGCCACGCGAAGGGCGCCTTCACCGACGCGCGCACCGCCCGCCGGGGCCTGTTCTCGGAGGCCGACGGCGGCACGCTCTTCCTCGACGAAGTGGGCGAGCTGCCCCTGGGCGCGCAGGTGAAGCTCCTGCGCGTGCTGCAGGAGGGGGAGATCCGCCCGGTGGGGGAGAGCCGCGTGGAGCGCGTGGACGTGCGCGTGGTGGCCGCCACGCTGCGCGACCTGGGCAAGCTGGTGGAAAAGGGCGACTTCCGCGAGGACCTCTACTACCGCCTCAACGTGGTGAACCTCACCCTGCCGCCCCTGCGCGAGCGCCGCGAGGACATCCCGCTGCTCGCCCGCGCCTTCCTCCACCGCTTCAACCGCGAGCTCAACCGTGATCCACCGGTGGAGGGCTTCACCCCGGAAGCGGACGCCCTGATGACGGCCTACGCCTGGCCCGGCAACGTGCGCGAACTGGAGAACGCCATGGAGCGCGCGGTGCTGCTCGCGGAGGGCACCCACGTCGCGCCTGGCTGCCTGCCGGAGAAGTTGTGGGCGGCTTCCGCACCCGCCCCGGCGGGGACGGCCGCGCCGCTACAGGCCGCAGGCGACCTGTCGCTCAAGCGCGCCATCCGGGAGCTGGAGGAGTCCTACATCCGGGCGGCGCTGCGGCGCACGAAGGGCAACCGCACCCGGGCGGCGGAGGTGCTGGACATCAGCCACCGGGCGCTCCTCTACAAGATCAAGGAGTACGGCATCGATCCGGACGCCGAGGGCACCCGGACCTGAGGGCAGGGGAGGTGCCCGGCTGGCCGCCTTTCAAGAATCCTCCGGCAGGAATCCTCCGGCGCCATTTGACGGAACGCGGCCGGGGCCGGAAAATCGGGCCTCCGCGAAGGTGGGTCAGGGGGCGCGGTCGTGGCCGGTCATCACGGCGCTCTCCCGTCCGCAGGGCGGCCGGGCGCCAAGCACTTTTTAGGAGGGGTATCAAGCCGGTGCTACGCTGGCCGCCTCTCCGATGGAGTTACGCATGGCGAAGGGCAAACTGGCACTCGGGCTGGATATCGGGTCGACGTCGATCAAGATGATCATGCTCAAGGAGCAGCGCAAGCGCGGTGAAGTCGGCTACGCGCTCCAGAGCTTCGGAATGAAGCCGCTGCCTCCTGAAGCCATCGTGGACGGCGCGCTGATGAACTCCACGGCCATCGTCCAGGCCGTCCAGGAGCTGATGTCCGAACTGAAGGTCAAGGGCAAGGACGTCGCCATCGGCGTGTCCGGCCACTCGGTCATCATCAAGAAGATCCAGATGCCCCGCATGAGCCAGGAAGAGCTCGAGGAGAGCATCCAGTGGGAGGCGGAGCAGTACATCCCCTTCGACGTGAAGGACGTGAACATCGACACGCAGATCCTCGACGGCGGCGGCAACGACGCCACCGGTCAGATGGACGTGCTGCTGGTGGCCGCCAAGAAGGACATGATCAACGACTACACCACCGTGGTCTCCGAGGCGGGCCTCGCGCCGGTGGTGGTGGACGTGGACGCGTTCGCCGTCCAGAACATGTTCTCCACGAACTACGAGCTGCCGGACAAGGAGACCGTCGTCCTCATCAACGCCGGCGCCTCCGTGGTGAACATCAACATCATCGCCAACGGCGTCACCGTCTTCACCCGTGACGTGACCATCGGCGGCAACCAGTTCACCGAAGAGATCCAGAAGCAGCTCAACGTCTCCTACGAGGAGGCGGAGGCGCTGAAGATCGGCGGCAACCGCGCGGACGCGGACGCCGTCGTTCCCCAGGACGTGGAGCGCGTGCTCTCCAGCGTCGCGGAGCAGGTGGCCGGTGAAATCCAGCGCTCGCTGGACTTCTACGCGGGCACCGCCGCGGACTCGAACTTCACCAAGGTCTACCTGTCCGGCGGCACCGCGAAGATTCCCGCCCTGTTCAAGACCATCGAGGCGCGGACCGGCGTGCCGGTGGAGATCCTCAACCCGTTCCGGAAGATTGAAGTGGACAACCGCAAGTTCGACCCCGCGTTCATCATGGACGTGGCGCCCATGGCCGCGGTGGCCGTGGGACTGGCGCTCCGGCGTCCGGGCGACAAGCTGGGCTGATCCCGCTCTGACCTTTTGAGGAACTGAACGCACATGATGATCCGAATCAACCTGCTGCCCGTCCGGGCGGTGAAGAAGCGGGAGATGGGCCGGCAGATTTTGGCCCTCTACGCCGCGGTCCTGATCGCCGCGGTGGTTGGCAACTACTTCTGGTTCGCGGACCGTGACGGCGAGCTGGAGCGCACCAAACAGGGCATCGTCCAGACGCGCGCGAAGATCGCGGAGCTGGAGAAGGTCATCGGCGAGGTGACCAACATCAACGCCCGCAAGGCGGAGGTGGAGAAGAAGCTCGCGGTGCTGGACACGCTGCGCAAGGGCCGCAACGGCCCGGTGCGCATGCTGGACGCGCTGTCCTCCGCCATGCCCAAGAAGGTCTGGCTCAAGGACTTCGTGGAGGCCGCCAACAGCGTCACCATCAACGGCGGCGCGGTCAGCCACGACGAGGTCGCCGAGCTGATGCGCGGCCTGGGCGGCATGGTGTGGACGCCCAAGGGCATGGGGCGCCTGGTGGATCAGGGCCGCGGCGCCAGCAAGACGTCGCGCGTGGAGCTCTTCAACACGGAGACCGCCAGCGTGGAGGAGTTCTCCGCCAGCGACATCAAGCCCTTCTTCGGAAACATCGAACTGACCAACGCCGTGCAGACCAAGCCCTCCCAGGCCGGCGCCGCGCCGTTCGTCGAGTTCAAGCTCACCCTCACCGCCAACTACGCCATCTGATTGGCGGCGAAGGACCCCTGTCATGGAAAAATACCTGGATCAACTCGCGAAGGCCCCTCCCGCCGCCAAGTTCGGCGGGCTCGCGGCACTCGTCGTCCTGCTGACCGTGGGCAACTTCTTCTCCTTCATCCAGCCCACGGAGGAGGACATCACACGCCGCCAGGCGGAGCGCCGGACGCTGGACCTGGAGCTCGCGGAGAAGAGCGAGATCGCCCAGAACCTCAACGAGCGCCGTCGTGAGATGGACGTGCTCGAGCAGAAGCTGGCGGAGGCCCTCACGGAGCTGCCGGAGCGGCGCGACATGGAGGAGCTGCTCGCGCAGATCAACGACATCGGCAAGAAGTCCGGCCTGGAGATCTCCCGCGTGGAGCCCGACAGGGAGTACGTCGAGGGCAACGAGTTCTTCGCGCGCATCCCCATCCGGATGACGGTGAGCGGCAACTACCACGAGATCGCCATGTTCCTGCAGGAGATGGCCAACATGCGCCGCATCGTGAACGTCAACAACATCAAGCTCGATGGCGCGACCCTGAAGAACGAGAAGGTGGTCCTCCAGAGCAGCTTCCTGGCGACGACGTTCCGGTTCATCGAGACGAAGAGCAACTAGAAACTTGATCCGCCCGGCAACTGGGGCGACAAGGGATGACGCGGATGAAGACGTTCAAGTCCACGATGACCGCTGCGGTGATGGCGCTGACCCTGTCCGCTTGTGAGGACACGCCCCCAGCCCCGCCACCTGCTCCCCCCCAGGCCGCCGCCCCCGCGCCGGCCCCGGTGGAAGAGAAGACCGAGGCGTCGGCGGCGCCAGCGTTCGTCTACACATACAGTCCGGTGGGCAAGCGGGATCCGTTCCGCAGTCCGCTGGAGGAGCTCGGGCCGGTGGCGCGTGACGCACCGGAGCGGGCCTGCAATGAACCCCTGTGCGTGTTCGACCTCGACCAGCTCAAGCTGGTGGCGGTCGTCACGGGGGACGCCAGCCCGCTGGCGATGGTCGAGGACCCCCTGGGCCGCGGCCACATCGTCCGGCGCAACACCCGGGTGGGGCGCCAGGGCGGCAAGGTGACACAGATTCTAAGGGACTCGGTCACCGTCACCGAGGTCTTCACGGGTGCCAAGGGCGAGCTCATCAGCAATCCGGTGAGTCTCCAGCTCAAGGCGGATGGCGTGAAGGACCCCGCCTACAACCTGATGACGGGCAAGAACTGGGAGTAGCGCCCCACGGCGCGCCCGCGGGCAGTCGTCGCCCGCTTCCAACTTGTTGAGGGGACGCATGCTCGAGCAGAGCGCTGTGACGAGGGGCAAGTGGATCATGGCGGCCGCATGGGCGGTCGTCCTGGCAAGCGCCAAGGTGTACGGCGCGGATTTGAACACGCTGCGGGACCTGCAGGTGTCCCGGACGGGAGCCGGTGCCCAGGTCGTGGTGACCGGGACCCGGCCGCCCACCTTCACCGTCTTCCGGCTCAGCGGGCCGGAGCGGCTGGTGGTGGACCTGTCGTCCGCGGACGCCACCGGCATCAAGGGGCACCATGACGGCACCGGTCCGGTGTCCGGCGTGGTGGCCGCCCAGTTCTCCGACGCGCGCGCCAGCGTGGGCCGCGTGCTGGTGGCGCTCGACCAGGCCTCCCAGTACGACGTCCGCGCGGAGGGCAACCGCGTGGTCATCTCCGTGGACGGCTCGCCGGTGGCCCCCGCCGCCGCGACCGCCCAGGCTCCCGCGGAAGTGAAGCCGGCGGAGCCCGCCGCGCCGAAGCCCGCCCCCGCCCAGACCGTCGCCGCCGCGCCGGTGAAGGCCGCGCCGGCCCCGGTGGCCGCGCCCGTGGAGGCCATGGTGGCGGTGGTGCCGGAGGAGGGGACCTCCTCCAAGTCCGCGCCGTCGCAGGCGCCGGGCCGTGAGAATGTCGTCGCCACGGAGGCGGATGAGCGCGAGGTGGCCCACCCGGCCCAGCGCATCACCCGGCTGTCCATGGACGGCGAGGCGCTGCGCGTCGCCGCCGACGGCGACATCGCCCGCTACGAGGTCCTGGAGCTGGTGGATCCGCCCCGCCTGGCCGTGGACGTGTACGGCGTGGGCCTGAGCGCGAAGGCGCCCAAGGTGAAGGGCAACCTGCTCAAGGACGTGCGCGTGGGCGCGCACGAGGACAAGGTGCGCCTGGTCCTCGTGGCCAAGGGTGACATGCCCGCGTACCGCGTGGACCGCGCCGAGCGCGGCCTGGAAGTGGTGCTGGGGGGCGCGGTGGCGCGCAAGCCCAAGCCCTCCCAGCCCCGCGACGCGGTGGCGGAGACCGAGCCCCTGCGCCCGCAGCCGCTGCCCGCGCAGGACGCCGCGAAGCCGCAGCCCGCGGTGGCGCAGGCCGCGCCGCAGCAGGCGGTGGTGGAGGTCAAGGACCTGTCCTTCGACGAGAGCCCCACGGGCGGCCGCGTGCAGCTGAAGCTGTCCGGCGCGACGGCGTGGAAGGTGGACCGTCCGGATCCGCGCAGCGCCGTGCTGACGCTGGAGAACGCGCGCCTGCCCAAGAAGCTGGAGCGCAGCCTGGACACCAGCGCGCTGGAAACGCCCGTGAAGATGATCAGCGCCTTCAGCGTGCCCGGTGAGGGCCGCAAGGTGCGCCTGGTGGTCGCCGCGGACGGCGCCATCGAGGAGAACGTCACCCAGGGCGCCAACAGCCTGAGCTGGCGGCTGGACGTGCAGGGCGTGAAGACGGAGGAGGTCGCCGTCACCCAGCGCACCGCCGGCTTCACGGCGGAGGCCCCGGCGTACGCGGCGGAGGGCGCGCCCCAGCAGGCGCGCTACCGCGGCAAGCGCGTGTCCTTCGAGTTCAAGGACATCGACATCCAGAACCTGCTGCGCGTCATCGCGGAGATCTCCAAGCGCAACATCGTCGTCGCCGACGACGTCGGTGGCCGCGTGACCATCCGCCTGCGCAACGTGCCCTGGGACCAGGCGCTGGACCTCATCCTGCGCACCAAGCAGCTGGGCCAGGAGCAGGTGGGCAACATCATCCGCATCGCGCCCTTGAAGACCCTGGAAGAGGAGGCGCGGCTGCGCCAGGAGCGCAAGAAGTCGCTGCAGCAGCAGGAGGACCTGCTGGTCAGCCTGGTGCCGGTGAACTACGCGGTGGCCGCGGACATGTCGTCGCGGGTGAAGGAAGTGCTCAGCGACCGCGGCTCGGTGACGGTGGACACGCGCACCAACGTGCTCATCATCAAGGACATCCGCTCCAACACGGAGAAGGCGCGCGCCCTGGTGCGCAGCCTGGACACGCAGACGCCGCAGGTCCTCATCGAGAGCCGCATCGTGGAGGCGAGCACCACCTTCAGCCGCGCCCTGGGCGTGCAGTGGGGCGGGCAGACGCGCCTGTCCACCGCGACCGGCAACCCCACCGGCCTCATCTTCCCCAGCACCGTCGGTGTCACGGGCGGCGCGGGTGGCGCGGCGCCGGGCGTCCCGACGCAGCCCAACTTCGCGGTGAACCTGCCGGCGGCGGTGGGTGAGGGCCTCGGTGGCGCCATGGGCTTCGCCTTCGGCTCCGCGGGCGGCGCCGTGCAGCTCAACCTGCGCCTGTCCGCGGCGGAGACGGAGGGCACGGTGAAGACCATCTCGTCGCCCAAGGTCACCACGCTGGACAACAACACGGCCCGCATCAGCCAGGGTCTGTCCATCCCGTTCAGCCAGACGTCCGCGGGCGGCGTGAACACGACCTTCGTGGAAGCGCGCCTGTCGCTGGAAGTCACGCCGCACATCACCCAGGACGGCAGCATCCTCATGTCCATCGCGGCGCAGAACAACCAGCCGGACCCGTCCAACACCGGCGCCAACGGCCAGCCGTCCATCCAGCGCAAGGAGGCCTACACCCAGGTCCTGGTGAAGGATGGCGACACCACGGTCATCGGCGGCATCTACGTGCGCCGGGGCAGCACCTCGCGCGACTCGGTGCCCTTCCTGGCCAGGATCCCCGTGCTCGGCTTCTTCTTCCGGAGCACCACGGAGACGGATGAGCGGCAGGAACTGCTCATCTTTGTCACGCCTCGCATCCTCAACCGGCAGACCATCGCGCAGAGCCTCTGATGGCTTCGCGCCCTGATTGGGAGAGACCCGTCCAATGAAGCCCTTCGTCATCGCGGCGGCCCTGTCGCTCGGGCTCTGCTCGTGCTCCGAGAGTGCCCCCCCTGTCCAGATCACCGAGATCAAGCTGCCCAGCGCCGCCTGCGCGGTCGAAGCGACCGCTCCGGGTATCGCGGCCGGCTCGCTCAACTTCGAGTACGGCGGCAGCTACGTCCTGGCCTTCCTCGTGAACAACAGCTACAGCGCGACGCCCATTTCCATCGGGGACGTCCCGCTGGAGCCGGGCGGCGTCGAGGGTGGGGCCGCCACCGCGTTCGTCACCACGCTGAGGCTGTCCTACGACACGACGCCGAACGTCACCATCCCCGACGCGGAGGTCCCCTACACGGGGGGCCTGTCCCCCGCGTCCGAGGGCAACATCCTCGTGACCGACCTGCTCACGCGGGAGGCCTCGGTGGCCCTGGCGGCGGCCACGCAGACCGAGGACATCCAGGTGCGCGTCACCGTCCAGTTCGCCGGTGAGTACGGCTCGGGCCACAAGGAGTTCGAGACGAACGAGATCGTCTACAGCTTCGATGCCTACCGCCGGGACCGCGGCATCCCTGACTGCGCGGCCGAAGAGACGCCCGAGCCCGTGGCCCCGTGCGGCTCCGAGGGTGGGCAGGATGGCAACTACCCCTCGTGCGTGCTGCCGTGAGCCGGGCACCCGTCACCGCGCCCCGGGAGGACCATGTCTTTTCGCACGCACCTTGAAGCGGTGGTGAACCAGGTGGACGGAGCCCTCGCGTGCAGCGTGATGGGCTTCGACGGCATCTCCGTGGACACGTTCCAGAAGGACGAGGCCACGGAGCTGGACGTCTCCGGCACCTGGGTGGAGTACGCCAACCTGCTCACGCAGCTGAAGAACGCGGCCGAGTCGCTGAAGACGGGCACCGTCACCGAGGTGTCCGTCAACAGCGAGAAGGTCCTCACCGTGATGCGCCTGCTGACGCCGGAGTACTTCCTGGTGCTGGCGCTGCGCGCGGACGGGAATTTCGGCAAGGGGCGCTATGTCCTGCGCGTCACCGCGCCGCAGGTGAAGGCGGAGTTGTAGCCACGCACGTCCGCTCGGGCAGGGGCTCGTCGAGCCTGCCCGGCGACGCAGCGTGCCGCCGCTTTCCCCTTTGCAGGAAACAGGGCATGGGCTAGACACCCCGGGCTTTCGTCTTTACGTCAGTCTGGTAAGCCTGAAGGAGTCGGTCCCCATGGCCGGTTTTGTCGACACCTCTGAATTTCGCAATGGTTTGAAGATCGAGATCGACGGCGAGCCGTTCGTGATCGAGTACTTCCAGCACGTCAAGCCCGGCAAGGGTTCCGCGTTCGTGCGGACCAAGATTCGCAGCCTGCTCAGCGGTCGCATGCTGGAGCCCACCATGAAGTCCGGTGACAAGGTGGGCGTCCCCGACATCGAGCAGAAGGACATGGAGTACCTCTACAACTCGGGGGACGAGTACTACTTCATGGAGAAGAAGACGTTCGAGCAGACCTTCATCACGGAGAAGGTGCTGGGCGACGCGAAGAACTTCCTGAAGGAGAACACCCCGGTGGAGGTCCTCTACTGGAACGGCAAGGCCATCTCCGTCGGCCTGCCGAACTCCGTGGACCTCAAGGTCGTCAAGTGCGACCCCGGCGTGCGCGGCGACACCGTGTCCGGCGCGATGAAGCCCGCGACGCTGGAGACCGGCTTCACCGTCAACGTGCCCCTGTTCATCAACGAGGGCGACGTGCTGAAGATCGACACGCGTGAAGGTGGCAAGTACCTGACCCGCGTCGCCACCGCGGGCTAGAGCGTCTTCCCTTCACCTGGCGACCCGGGAGGGGTCCGAATGGCAACGAAGCGCAAGGCAACCCGGCCGGCCCAGTCCTCGGGCGCGGCTTCCGGGCGGGATGCGGGCACCACGTCCCTGGACGTGGAGGCCCTCCGGCAGATTGTCGAAATCCTCGAGGCCTCCGACGTCACCCGGCTGGTGTGGACGCGGGGACCGGAGAAGCTCTACATCCGCCGCGGCCACGCGCCGGAGACGACCATCGTCCACCACGCGGCGCCGTCGGGCCCCGGGGTGACGGTGTCGCCGCCGGTGGAGTACTCCGCCCCGGTCGCGCCCCGTGCGGCCCCCGCCGCCGCGTCCGCGGCGCCTGCCGCCGTGGCGGCGCCGGAGAAGCCCGCGGAGAAGCCGGGCCACCTGGTGACCAGCCCCTTCGTGGGGACGTTCTACCGGACCCCCGCGCCGGACCAGCCCCCGTTCGTGGACGTGGGCACGGTGGTGCGCAAGGGCCAGGTGCTCTGCATCGTGGAAGCGATGAAGCTGATGAACGAAATCGAGTCCGAGGTCTCCGGCCGTATCGCCGAGGTCCTCGTGGAGAACGGTCGCCCGGTGGAGTTCGGCCAGGCGCTGTTCCGCATCGAGCCGGCCTGAGTCTCTCGTCGTCTGGCGCGTCCGGCCCGCTTCGGGCGGGACGCGCCGCGCCTCAAGGCCCTCGCGTTAGGAGCACGGCCGTGTTCAAGAAGGTCCTGGTCGCCAACCGCGGGGAGATTGCCCTGCGGGTCATCCGCGCATGCCGTGAGCTGGGCATCGCCACCGTGGCGGTGCACTCCACCGCCGACGCCAACGCGCTGCACGTGCGCTTCGCGGACGAGGCCGTCTGCATCGGGCCGCCTCCGTCCAAGGAGAGCTACCTCAACGTGCCGCAGCTGCTGTCCGCGGCGGAGATCACCCGCGCGGACGCCATCCACCCGGGCTACGGCTTCCTGTCGGAGAACGCCGAGTTCGCGGAGGTCTGCGAGAACTGCAAGATCCGCTTCATTGGCCCGCGTCCGGAGATGCTGCGGCTGATGGGCAACAAGGTGCGCGCGCGCGCCGCGGCCCGCGAGGCCGGCATGCCGCTGCTCCCGGGCAGCCCCGGCACGGTGAAGGATCCGCGCGAGGCGGAGGCCTTCGCGAAGGAGATCGGCTTCCCGGTCATCCTGAAGGCGGCGGCGGGCGGCGGCGGCAAGGGCATGAAGATCGTCCGTGAGCCGGGCGTGCTCGCGCAGGCGTTCTCCACCGCGCAGGCGGAGGCCCTGGCCTCCTTCAACAACGGCGACCTCTACATCGAGCGGTACGTGGAGAAGCCGCGCCACATCGAGATTCAAATCGTCGCGGACGAGCACGGGAACATCATCCACCTCAACGAGCGTGAGTGCTCCGTGCAGCGGCGGCACCAGAAGCTCATCGAGGAGAGCCCGTCTCCCGCGCTCACGCCGGAATTGCGCCAGCGCATGGGCGAGGTGTCCGTCGCCGCGATGCGGAAGCTGCGCTACAACAACGTGGGCACCATCGAGTACCTGCTCGACGAGCGCGGCGAGTTCTACTTCATGGAGATGAACACGCGCATCCAGGTGGAGCACCCCGTGACGGAGCTGGTCATGGGCGTGGACCTGGTCCGTGAGCAGATCCGCATGGCCTACGGGCACCCCCTGCGCTTCAAGCAGGAGGACGTGCAGATCCGCGGGCACGCCATCGAGTGCCGCGTGAACGCGGAGGACCCCGTCACGTTCGCGCCGTGGCCGGGCAAGATCACCGGCTACAGCGTGCCGGGCGGCTACGGCGTGCGCGTGGACTCCGCCGCGTACGAGAACTACACGGTGCTGCCGCACTACGACAGCCTGCTGTCCAAGCTCATCGTGCACGCGGAGGACCGCGAGACGGCCATCCGCCGCATGCAGCGCGCGCTCTCCGAGTACGTGGTGGAGGGCATCCGCACGAACATCCCGTTCCACCGGGCCGCACTGGCGGAGGAGTCCTTCCAGGAGGGCAACTACGACACCCGGTTCGTGGAGCGCCTGCTGGCGAGCGAGACGGGCTCGCGCCGGCTCAAGAAGGCCGTGGAAGAGACGCCGTAGCGCTCGCCATGAGGGCGTGGAGCACCCGCCGGGCGGACGAGCGTCCAGGCGGGTGATCCAGCCCCGGGGGAGGACAGGCTGTTTCTTGACCCGCATTGGAGGATTCCGTTAGCCTCCGAAGCTCCCCCCCAGAGAAGGACTGAAACCCGCGAAGTTCCTCGGGGTTTCTGCCTGCCGGAAGCGCACGCTCGATGGACAAGAACAAGATCATCGAAGCCGCCGCGAAGCTGGTCGCGAAGGGCGCGTACGACAAAGCCATCAAGGAGTACCAGAAGGTCCTGGAGGTCGACCCGAAGGACATCCGGGTCCTCCAGAAGATGGGGGAGCTGTACCAGAAGAAGAACGACAACGCGCAGGCGGCGCACTTCTTCACCAAGGTCGCGGAGAGCTACTCCTCGGACGGCTTCTTCCTCAAGGCCGTCGCCCTCTACAAGCAGGTCCTCAAGCTCAACCCGAACCTGCTGGAGGTGAACCTCAAGCTGGCGGAGCTGCACCAGCAGCTGGGGTTGATGTCGGAGGCGATGGCGTACTTCCAGATCGTCGCCAACCACTACGACAAGGCGGGCGACACCCGGTCGAGCCTCGACACCCTCAAGAAGATGGTGGATCTCGACCCGGAGAACGTGGCGTCGAAGATCAAGCTCGCGGAGCTGTACGCGCGCGAGAACATGACGAAGGAAGCGGCGCAGGAGTTCAAGCGCGCCGCGGAGTACCTCAAGCGCAACGCCCGCGCGGATGACTGGCTGCGCGTCGCCGAGCGCCTCTCCGCGCTGGAGCCGGACAACCTCCCGCTCGCGAAGGAGCTGGCCGCGTCGTACCTGCAGCGCGGCGACCAGAAGCGCGCGCTCGCCAAGCTCCAGGTCTGCTTCAAGGCGGATGGCCGCGACGTGGAGACGCTGACGCTCCTGGCCCAGGCGTTCCAGGGGCTGGGCCAGGTCTCCAAGACGGTGTCCGTCTACAAGGAGCTCGCGAAGATCCACCAGGAGCGCGGCCGCACCGCCGAGTCCGACGGCGTGTGGACGCAGATCGAGCTGCTGGATCCGCAGGATCCGGATCTGCTCGCGCGCCGGGGGCCCGTCGCGGAGCCCGAGCCGGAGCCCGCGCCCGCCGCCGCGCATCACCACGAGGAGCCGGCCGCGCCCGCGTGGAGCGCGCCCGCCGCCGCGGCGCCTCCGTCCCGTCCCGCGCCCGCCGCGCCGCCCGCGGCCGTGGTTCCTCCTCCGCCCGCGGGGATGAGCCGCGAGCAGCTGGCCAAGCTGCTGACGGAGACGGACGTCTACGTGAAGTACGGGCTCCACGACAAAGCGCTGGAGCACCTGCGCAAGGTCTTCTCCGTGGATCCGGAGAACCTGGACGCGCACGAGAAGGCGTACCACATCTACGTGGCGGCCAATAACGGCGCGCAGGCGTCGGAGCAGCTGCTCAACGTGCTGCGCCTGTGCACGCGCCGCGCGGACGTGCAGCGCGCGCAGCCGTACCTGGCGACCATCCTCCAGGAGAACCCGGCGCATCCCGAGGTGCCCGCCTTCCTGTCCGTGCTCCGCACGGAAGGGGGCTTCGTGGCGCCGGCGGCGGTGCCGGGCGTGGAGTCGCTGGAGGAGGACGCCATCCTGGTGGACTCCAACGACGACGAGGTCCTCGTCGCGGATCCGCCGGAGGACGCGCTCGCGCAGCCGGAAGGCGACGAGCTGGCGCTCGCGGCGCTGAGCCACGGGTCGGACTCAGATGAAATCGTCGACGACGAGGTCGCGGAGACCACGTTGAGCGGCGAGGAAGCGGTGATGGGCGAGCCCCTCAGCTCCGCCGAGAACACCGTCTACGACCTGCCGCCGCAGGACGACCTGGTGATGGCGTCCGACGAGGACTCGCTGGTGCTCGCGGACGAGCCGGCCCTGGGCGGAGCCGACGCTTCCGGAGGCCTGGACGACGAGCCGCTGGTCGCTCCGGACGACGCGCTGGCGTACGCGGAAGACTCGTTCGCGGACGTGGGCGGCGATGAGCCCATGGTGCTCGCGGACGACGCGGACGGCATGTCGCTGGGCGACGAGGAGGAGGCTCCGCCCACGCGCATCCTGTCCCCGTCGCGCGCGCTGCTCGAGGAGGCCGCGCCGGACACGCGCCAGCTGCCGACGCTGGACGACGGCGGCGACGAGGCCCTGGTCGAGCCCGGCATGTCGCTGGGCGAGGACGACGACGCGCCCACGCGCGTGGGGCTCGCGCCCCTGGACGCCTCCGCGCTGGACGACGCCGGCCTGGACGAAAGCTTCGCCGCGCCCGCGGAAGAGCCCGCCTACGACGGTGGCATGTCGCTGGGCGACGAGGACGACGAGCCCACCGCCGCGCACATGGTGCTCGCGCCGGCGGAGGCGCTGGCCTACGACGAGCCCCAGGCCGAGGCGCTCGAGGACACGCCCGAGCCGGAGCCCGAGGCCCTGGCGGATGCGCCGGAGCCGGAGCCGGAGCCGGAAGCCGAGCCCGAGGAGGAGCCTGCCTCCGAGGAGTGCGACGAGGCGTCGTTCTTCCTCGACCAGGGGCTCCTGGAAGAGGCGCGCGAGATCCTGGAGACGGTGGCCATCGCGTTCCCGGGCCACGTGCGCGCCGGGGAGCTGATGGCGCGGCTGGAGGAGCTGGAGGCCGGCGGTGGCGCGGCCCCCGCGGACGAGGCTCCCTCCGAGCCCGTGCACGTGCCCTCCGTGCAGCCGGTGACCGAGGCGTCGCTCGACGACGGCGCCGGTGGCGGTGACGCGTTCGACCTGGCGGCGCAGCTGGCCGGTGAGCTGGACGACCTGGGCGGCGAGTCGCTGGCGGCGGTGCCCCCGGCGGACGAGGACTTCCAGTACTCGGTGGACGAGGTCTTCGCCGAGTTCAAGAAGGGCCTGGCCAAGGTGGTGAAGCCCGAGGACGTGGACACGCACTACGACCTGGGCATCGCCTACAAGGAAATGGGCCTGCTGGACGACGCCGTCCACGAGTTCGACGTGGCCCGCCAGGGCTGCGTGGGCACCCCGCGCGAGCTGGACTGCCTGACGATGATTGGCATGCTGCACACGCTGCGCGGCAAGCCGGAAGAGTCCGTGCAGGTGTTCAAGGAAGGCCTTTCCAACGTGCTCGCGACGGGCGAGGTGGCCAAGGCGCTGGGCTTCGAGCTGGCGAGCGCCTACGACGCGCTCAACGAGCCGGGCAAGGCGCTCTTCCACTTCCAGCGCGTGGCCGCGATGGACGCGAAGTACCGCGACGTGGGGTCGCAGGTGACGCGGCTGTCCGCGGTGACCGCGCCGGAGGAGGACCCGCTGCCTCGCGCGGCCAAGGGCCCCGCGACACCGGCACCGGTTCCTGCCGCGGGCGCGCCGAAGGCTCGTAAAGTAGGGTACGTGTAGCGCGTCCCCACGAGGCCCGGCGAGCGATGACGACCTACCTCGATTTCTTCGAACTCACCCAGGAGCCGTTCTCCAACGCTCCGGTGAGCCGCTTCTATTACAACTCCGCGCAGCACTCGCAGGCCCTCACCCGGCTGATGCACGCCGTGGGCTACATGAAGGGCCTGTCCATCCTCGTCGGCGACATCGGCGCGGGGAAGACGACGCTCGCACGGCGCATGCTCGACTCGCTTCCGGAGTCCGAGTACGAGGCCGCGCTGCTCGTCATCATCCACTCGGGCATCACCGCCCAGTGGCTCTTGCGCCGCATCGCGCTCCAGCTGGGCGTGGAGAACCCCGCGCAGGAGAAGCTGGCGCTCCTGTCGCAGCTCTACCAGCGCCTCCTGCAAATCTACGAGTCCGGCAAGAAGGCCGTCGTCCTCATCGACGAGGCGCAGATGCTGGAGACGCGGGAGATCATGGAGGAGTTCCGGGGGCTGCTGAACCTGGAGGTGCCGGAGCGCAAGCTCATCTCCTTCGTCTTCTTCGGCCTGCCGGAGATTGAGAAGAACCTGAAGCTGGACCCGCCGCTCGCCCAGCGCGTGGCGCTCCGCTACAAGCTGGAGCCCTTCACGGCGGAGTCCACCGAGGCGTACGTGAAGCACCGGCTGCGGCTCGCCGGCTGCCCGCGCATGCCCTTCACGCCGGAGGCGCTGCTCGCCGTGCACGAGCACTCCGGCGGCACCCCGCGCGTCATCAACACCCTGTGCGACAACGCCCTCTTCGAGGCGTTCCTGGCGCGCTCGGAGACCATCAGCGCGGAGCTGGTGCACCGCATCGGGACGAACCTGGGACTCCAGGGCGGCTCGGCTGCTGCCCAGGCAGGCGAGCGAGCGAGCGCTCCCGCCACGTCGCTGCCCCGGACGGCGAACACGAAAATCGACCTGGCGGAGATCGACCGCTACCTCGAGGGACTCGGTAAGCTCTAGCGGCTTGTCCCTCCCCAGCCGCAACAGCGCAGCGCGCAAGGCGCTCTTGTGGGTGCTCCTCGTGGTGTCGGGGAGCATCCTGCTGTTGCGTCAGCCGTTCACCTGGGACGCCGCCTGCACCGTGGCGCGCAGGCACCTGCCGGACCTGCTGGGCGTGGATATCGGCATCGGCCGGTGCGAGCTGGATCCGCTGGGCTCGCGCGTGGTGCTGCACGGCGTGTCGGTGTTCGCGCGCGGCACGGACACGCCGCTGTTCGCCGCGGACGAGGCGGAGGTGTCGCTGGGCTTCCTGTCGCCCCTGTCGCGCCGCCTCATGCTGGGCCAGGTGCGCGTGCGCCATCCGCGCGTGGCGCTGGATTTGTCCCGGCCTTCTTCCAGCCCGCCATCTTCCGACGGCACGTGCCCGCTCACGCCGCTGACGCGCGTGGGCGTGGGGCGCCTGGACATCACCGGCGCGGAGGTGCGCCTCGCGCTGCCGGACGGGCGCGGCGTGGAGGTGGAGAACCTGGACGTGGGGTGGGTGGAGCACTGGGGCGTGATGGAGCTGGAGGTCGGCGCGCGGCGCGGCCTGGTGCGCCTGGGCGCGGGCGGCGGCGAGCTGACGCTGGGCCAGCTGGGCTTCACCGGCGCGTTGGATCCGGACGAGGGCCTGCTGGACGTGGAGCGCGCGGAGGTGACGCTCGACGACATCACCGCCACGGTGTCCGGCCGCGTGGAGACGCTGTGCCATCCGGTGCTCGCGCTGGACGCGCAGGTGTTCCTGCCGCTGCGCACGCTGTCGCAGGCGAAGCTGTTGCCGCGTCCGGCCACCGGGCACCTGTGGACGCGCCTGTCCGTCACCGGGAAGCCCTCCTCGCTCGCGGTGGGCGCGGACCTGTCCGCGAGCAACCTGGCCTATGAGCAGTACGGCCCGGTGAGCCTCAACGCGCGCCTGTCGTACGCGGGGGACCGCGTGCGCGTGGAGTCACTGGAGGCGCCGCTGGGAAGCGGCAAGGTGAAGCTGTCCGGCGCGCTGCGGCTCACGCCGGAATTGCCGGTGGACGTGACGCTCCAGACGGAGGACGCGTCGTTCGGGCGCATCCTGGAGCGCGCGGGCGTGGCGGGCTCCTGGGTGGACTTCCCCGCGACGGCGAACGCGCACCTCACCGGGACGCTGCTGCCCCGGCCGTCGCTGTCCGGGCCGCTGGACCTGCGCACGGGGCACTTCACGCTGGCCACGCGCGCGTTCGACGCGCCACCGAGCGCCGGCAAGACGCTGCTCACCTTCGAGCGGGGCCGCGCGCAGACGGCCGTGAAGCTGGCGGGGGACCGCGTGTCCTTCACGCGCCTCACGGTGGAGTCCGGCCGCTCGCGCGTGCACGGCGACGTGACGCTCTACTTCGACACCGCTCGCGGCCTGGACATCCATGGCAACGGCGAGCTGGAGCTGTCGGACTTCGGCCACATCGCGGAGCTGCCGTGGTCCGGGCGTGGCTCCGCGAACTACTCCATCGTGGGGCCGTACTCGGACGTGAAGGTGGACGCGAGCCTGTCCCTGCGCGACTTCACCTTCTGGGGCTTCGGCCTGGGCGTGACGCAGGCGAAGCTGTCGTACTCGGACGGGGTGCTGTCGTTCCCGTCGCTCACCGGCCAGAAGGGGCGCACGCAGTACTTCGGCAAGGCGGCGCTCACCTTCGCGCGCCTGTTGCACCTGCGCCTGGACGTGACCGTGCCGCAGGGGCGCACCGAGGACCTGGTGGACCTGGTGGCGGGCCTGAGTCCGTCCATCGCGGTGATTCAGGGCCAGTTCGCGGGCGCGGCCTCCGGACGCGTCGAAATCGACAGCCCGCTGGAGAAGCTGGAGGGCCTGGTGGCCTTCGACCTGCGCGACACCACGTACCTGGGGCGCCGGCTGGGCGCGGGCTCCGCGCGGCTGCGCTTCGTGGACGGCAAGGAGATGGTGCTGGAGCGCACCGTGCTGGACGGCCGGCTGGGACGCACCTGGGTGGAGGGCTCGTTCGGCTTCACCGCGGGCGCGCTGGACTACCGCTTCGGCGGCGAGAACCTGTCATTGGCGGAGGCCGTGGGCCCGGAGACCGCGGAGGAGATGGGCATCCAGGGCACGCTCGCGCTCGCGGGGACGGTGGCGGGCACGGCGGACAAGCCCGACATCCAGGCCACGCTGAAGGGGCCGCGCGTCACCTTCGCGTCGCGCGACCTGGGCGCCATGGACCTCGCGCTGCACCAGGAGGGCAAGCAGCTGCGCATCACCGGGCGCCCCTTCCGCGACGCGCAGGGCTCCCTGTCCATGACGGTGAAGGAGCCCTACCTCTTCGAGTCCACCGTCGACCTGCTGCTGCCGGAAATCAAGCCGCTGCTGCCCCAGGTGCCGGCGCTCGCGGGCGTCACCGGCATGCTCGCGGGGCGCGTGACGCTGCAGGGCCCGCTGTTGCAGCCGGAGGGCTACCAGGTGGGGGCCACGGTGCGGGAGCTGTCGCTCGCGCGGGGCGACCTGCGCGGCCGCAACCAGGGCCCCCTGGTGCTGACGTACGTCAACGGGCGGCTGGACGTGCAGCCCTTCCGCTTCAGCGGCGCGTCGGTGGACGTCACGCTGGGCGGCTGGATGAGCAAGCGCGCCATGAACATGAGCCTGCGCGAGGGGCGCATGGACGTGCGCCTCCTGGAGCCGCTCCTGCCGGGCATGGAGCGCGTGGGTGGCCAGCTGCGCGTGGACGCGGAGGCGACGGGGTCGCTGGACGCGCCGTCGGTGGTGGGCACCGCGGAGCTGTCCGACGTGCGGATGTCCATGCGCGACCTGCCGCTCACCGTGCGCGGCATGTCCGGCCGCCTGGAGCTGACGGGCCAGCGCGTGCTGCTGGAGCACCTGCAGGCCCAGGTCAACGAGGGCCAGGTGTCCGCGCGCGGCGACATCCGGCTGGAGCGCTTCGTGCCCAAGCGGCTGGCGCTGACGCTGCAACTGGATGCCGTGCCGTACCGGATGACGGAGGACCTGCCGCTCACGGTGTCCGGCCTGCTGCAGGTGGTGGGGCCTCCCACGGGGCCCACCGTCACGGGCGGGCTGGACATCGTCAAGCTGCGCTACCAGAAGCCGCTCGACATCGAGACGCTGCTCAAGACGATGCAGAAGAAGCCGCAGCTCGCGGTGGGCGGCGGGGGCGAGCGCGCGAGGGACCCCTTCTTCACCTGGGACGTCAACGTGCACTTCGGCGACGTGCGCGTGGACAACAACCTGGCGAAGGCGCGGCTCCTGGGCGACGTGCGGCTCACCGGCACGGACGTGAAGCCGGGGCTGCTGGGCCGCGTGGAGGCGGCCGAGGGCAGCCAGGCGTTCTTCCGCAACAACCTCTTCACCATCGACCAGGGGCAGCTGGAGTTCCGCGACGCGTCCGGCATCGACCCGGTGTTCGAGGTGCAGGCGCAGACGTCCGTGCGCGAGTTCGTGGTGAAGCTGCACGCCTTCGGCCGGCCGGCCAACCCGCTGGTGGTGCTGTCGTCGGAGCCGGTGCTCACGGAGGGTGACATCCTGTCGCTGCTGACACTGGGCGTGACGAGCGCGGACAAGGACACGGCCGCGTCGGCGAGCTACGGTCTGGCGGCGGAGGCCCTCTTCAACGTGTCGGGACTGGACCGGCAGGTGCGCCGGTTCCTGCCCAGCAACCCCGTTCTCAGGGACTTGTCCCTGCAGATCTCCACCACCTACAACGACGCCACCCGACAGGCGGAGCCCACCGCACAACTGGAGTCGAAGTTCCTGTCCGAGCAGCTTAAAATCGGGATGACCCAGCCCGTGAGTGGGCGAGGCACCCGGGCACGCGCTGAGTACCGCTTCGACGACCGTCTTTCCGCACAGGCCCAGTGGGACAACGAGAACAGCCAGGCGTCGTTCGGAAACCTCGGGCTCGAGCTGAAGCTGGGCTGGGAGGTCGAGTAGCCGCGCTGACCGCGGTGCTGCTCCTCGTGTGCGCGCGGCCCGCCTTCGCGGCGCCCGCTGGCCCCGACGACGAAGCGCCCGCGGTGGTCGCCGTGGAGCTGCACCTGCCGGAGGGCATGGCCCCGGACGGGCTGTCGGGGCTCGTCACGCTGCGCAAGGGGCAGGCGCTGACGCCCGGCGCGGTGCGCAAGTCGGTGGAGCAGCTGTTCGCCACGGGGCGCTTCGCGGACGTGGTGGCGCTCACCCAGGACGTGCCGGGTGGGGTGCGGCTCGTCTTCCAGCTCACGCCGCTGCCGCTCTTGTCGCACGTGGCGGTGCGGGGCAACCACGTCCTCACGTCCGGGGAGCTGCTGGAGGCGAGCGGGCTGCTCCAGGGCGGGCCGTTGGACCCGGAGGAGCTGGACACCGCGGCGGACGCCGTGCGCGAGGCCTACCAGCGCAAGGGCTACGACGCCGTCGACATCCAGGTGGAGGAGCGGCCGGTGCCCGCGGGCGGCGTGGCGGTGACGCTGGTGGTGGAGGAGGGCAAGCCCACCCGCGTGCGGCAGGTGACCTTCTCCGGCAGCCCCGCGCTGCCCCTGCCGCGCCTGGTGGAGGCGCTGGGGATGAAGCCCGGAGAGGTGTTCGACCGGGCGAAGCTGGACTTCGGGCTGGAGCGGCTGCGGGCGCTGCTGCGCGAGGGCCAGCACTGGCGGGCCTGGGTGGGCACGCCCACCGTCGTCGTGGAGGACAGCGAGGCGTCCGTGGCGGTGCCGGTGTCGGCGGGCCCCGCGTTCCACCTGCGCTTCACGGGCAACCGCCGCTTCCCCAGCTCGCTGCTGGCGCGCGTGGTGGCCTACGACGGCGAGGAGGCGATGGACGAGGCCGTGGCGGCGCGGCTCGCGCGGCGGCTGGAGGCGTTCTACCGGCGGCGCGGCTTCCACGACGTGCGCGTGCGGCCGCTGGAGCTCACCCGGCCGGACGGGGACGCGGCGGTGCTGGGCTTCCAGGTGGACGAGGGCGCCCCGCTGCGCGTGACGGACGTGCGCTTCCACGGCAACGCGGCGCTGTCGTCCGCCCTGCTGCGCTCCATGCTCACCAACCAGGTGGCGGTGCTGGAGACGTGGCCGGAGCTGGACCTGCCCATGCGCGAGGACCCGCTGGAGACCGAAGGGCGCGACCGGCGCCAGGACTCGGGCGGGGTGTCCCCGCCGGACCCGTCCACGGTCTACGTGGAGGACGCGTGGCTGGAGGCCGCGGACGCCATGACGACGGCCTACCGCGAGCAGGGCTTCGCGTCCGCGCAGGTGACCTTCCGCGGCCTCACGGTGGATGCGGTCCACCACACGGCGGAGGCGGACTTCGACGTGGAGGAGGGCCCCCAGGCGCTCATCCGCGCGCCCATCTTCCTGGGCATGCCGCTGGAGGTGGATCCGGTCTGGGTGACGCTGCTGCTGCCCGCGGGCACGCCGCTGAGCTTCGAGAAGGTGGACCAGGCGCAGGCCGCGCTGGAGCGGGGGCTGGGCCGCGAGGGCTACCTCTTCGCGCACGTGAGCAACTCCGTGTCGGTGGAGGAGGGCGGCACCTCCGCGCAGGTGACCTACCGCACGGACCCGGGGCCCCGCGTGCGCGTGGGGCAGGTGCTGCTCCAGGGGCTGACGCGCTCGGATCCGGACGTGGTGCTGGCGCAGCTGGACCTGAAGCCCGGGCAGCCGCTGTCGGTGGAGGCGCTGGCGGAGGCGCAGCGCCGGCTGTCGCGGCTGGGGCTGTTCCGGCAGGCGGAGGTGTCGCTGGCGGACCCCAACCGCCGCGAGGCCTCCAAGGACGTGCTGGTGACGGTGCAGGAGCGCCCGCGCATCGACGGCGAGGTGTCCGGCGGCTACTTCCTGGTGGACGGTCCGCGCATCACGCTGGACACGGCGTGGCGCAACCTGGATGGCCGGGGGCTGAACCTGCTGGCGCGCGGCAAGGTGAACTACGCGGGCGCGAGCGCGGAGGCGCTGTCGTCGTCGCGGCTTCCGGCCGGGTGCTCCACCGGGGAGCTGGCCGGCGAGGCGTGTGAGTCCGACCTGGACGGCTTCAGCGGCCTGGGCGGGCGCGGCAACCTGGCGCTGTCCCAGCCCCGGCTGTCCTTCCTGGCGCCGCAGGAGATTGGCGCGCGGCTGGACCTGATTGGCGAGCGCGTGCACCGGCCGTCGTACCTGTCCACGCGGTTCGCGGCGGTGCTGGGCGCGGACTGGGCGCTGGCGTCGTGGGTGAACGTGTCGCTCCAGTACGAACTGGAGAACAACCGGCTGCGCTCGCGCGCGGGCGTGCTGGAGCTCATCAACCGCGCGGACCAGGAGCGCCTGCGCTACCCGTACGGCGACTTCGCGCTGCACTCGCTGCGCCCGTCCATGACGCTGGACTTCCGTGATGACCCGGCGAACCCGCGGCGCGGCATGGTGCTCAGCAGCAGCGTGGAGTTCATGCGCGGCATCAGCGTCCACCCCACGGACGTCGCGGGCAACCGCGTGCCGGAGTTCCCCATCGACGGCGTGAAGCTGTCGGGCAGCGTGAGCGCGTACGCGCCGCTGGGCCGCCGCGCGAGCGTGGCGGTGAGCGCGCGCGCGGGCACCATCGTGCCGCTGACGCAGGGGGCGCAGAACATCGGGTCCAAGCTGTTCTACCTGGGCGGGTCCTCCAGCCTCCGGGGCTTCCGCGAGGACGGCGTGCTGCCGCAGGACGTGCGCGAGGTGCTGCACCAGCGGCTGGCCGCGTGCCGCGCCGTGATTTCCCCCGCGGGCTGCCCGGATGACCTCAAGGCGGTGCTCGCCGGCCAGGTGCCCGCGAGCCAGGGCGGCGAGCTCTTCACGCTGGCCAAGGCGGAGCTGCGCGTGCCCGCCATCGCCGCGGTGGACCTGGGGCTGTTCTTCGAGGCAGGCAACCTGTGGCAGGACCGCACGCTGTTCGACCCGGGCGTGCTGCGCTACGCGGCGGGCGTGGGCCTGCGCTACGTGACGCCCGTGGGCCCGCTGGCCTTCGACGTGGGCTTCAACCTGGACCGCGACGAAGCGCTCAACGAGGCGCCCACGCAGTTCCACTTCAGCATCGGGACGTTCTGACCGGAGGCCTTCGCTTGCGACCCGACCGTGCGCGCCACCGTGGAAGGGCTTGGGGCCTGGCCCTGCTGGGGCTGTTCGCGCTCGCGTGTCAGCACGGGCCGGACGCCGCGGCGAAGGCGCCGCGCCCCGCGTGGATGCCTCCGGAGGGGAGCTGTCCTCGCGGCGCGCAGCTCCAGATGGAGCGGCTGGGGCTGAAGGTGGGGGACCGCATCCCCGTCATCGTGGACAGCATCCAGGACCACCCGGGGCCGGCCCGGTACAACTACAGCTTCGTCATCGCGCTGCCGCAGGCGGAAGGGGAGGCGAAGCTGCCGGGGGCGCGCATCGGCGGGCGGCTCTACGTGACGAAGCACCGCGTGTTCGGCCGGTACGACCGCATCTTCACCCCGGAGAGCGGTGCCACGTCGGTGCCCTTCTGCGGCGTGCTGCTGGACACGCGCTGGGACCGGGACGGCGAGGGGCTCATCGCGTACCCCAGCCCCATGAAGGGCTTCTCCGTGGTGCAGGACAACACCGGCGTCATCCAGGTGGTGGACCGCTACCCGTGAGGCCTGGACGTCAGTCGATGTGCAGGGTGTAGGACTGCTTGTCGTTGGCCAGCAGGTCCACGACGCTGATTTCGAAGGTGAAGTCGGTCCCGCTCGTGGGCTTGCCGTAGAGGATGCCCTCCTTCGTGTCGAAGAGGATGCCCGGCGGCAGCGCTCCGTCCTTCACGCTCCAGTTGAACAACGAGCCGGAGCCGCCGGTCGTCCGGAGGGTGTAGCTGTAGTCGGAACCCACGCGTCCGGTGGGCACCGCGCGCGACAACAGCTTGACGTTGCCGGTGGCGTTCGTGAGGGTGATGGAGAGCGTGCCGGTGACGGACTGGGGCGGCGTGTCGCTGTCCGTCACGACCACCGTGAACGACGTCTCCCCGGCCTGCGTCGTGGTGCCGGTGATGACGCCGTCCGCCGCGAGCGTCAGCCCCGACGGCAGCGACTGCTCCGGAGCGAGGGCGAAGCTGTACGGGCCCTTGCCTCCGGTGGCGGAGATGCGCTCGGTATAGGCGCGATTGCTGGCGGCGTCCGCGAGCGGCTCCGGCCCCGCGACCCGCAGCAGCGGCCGGACGCGCAGGGTCAGGCTGCCGCTGGCGCGCTTCGTGGGGGTGCTCTGGTCGGTCACCTCCACCGGGAGGACCAGGTCCCCCGCGCGCGTGGGCGTGCCGGTGACGCGGCCCTCGGTGTCGAGCGTGATGCCCGCGGGGAGCTGGCCGGTGGCGTTGAACGTGTACGGCGGCGTGCCGCCCCGGGCCTGGAGCCGCGCCGAATAGGGAACGGTCTCGACGGCCTCCATCAGGGGGGTGGACTCCAGCGCGAGCGCGGGAGGCCCCGCGTCCGGTTCACCCGCGTCCGGTTCGCCTGCGTCCGCCCCGCCGGCGTCCACGGTGCCGGCGTCCACCTCCATGCCGCCATCCTGCTCCACGCCCGCGTCTTCCACGGGCGCAGGCCCGTCGTCGCAAGGGCCGCCTTCACCACACGCCGGCAGACAGCGGTTCGCCGAAGCGAGGCACGACGTACCGGAGGGGCAGCCCCCGGCCGCATCGCACGCGGCGAAGCGCGACAGGTCCGGCGCGAAGCTGCACGCTCCCACCGTGAGGACGACGGCGCCCATCAGCGCGGCGAGCAGCTTCCTCATGGCATCGCTCCAGTGAAGGGCACCGCGTCAGCCGGGGTGAGCACGACGGCGCCTGTCGGCAGCGCTCCAACGAGAGGCCCTGCACCACCCGGGCCGAGCCGCGGGGGGCCCGCCAGCCACCGGCCGGCACCTGCCACGGGCCGCCAACTCACGGCAGCTCCCAGATGAAGGACACCGCGCCCCCGATGCCCAGCAGCGCGCCCGCGCCCAGCAGCACGTTGGACGTGCGCGCCTGACGCCGGCCCGCGTCGAGCCGCGACGCGAAGCAGTCCGCGAAGGCCTGGCCGGCCGTGGCGCACTCGCCGCCGTTCTTCGACACCTTGGACTCCGTGCTTCGCGCGGCCAGCCCGAAGCCCACGCCCGCGATGAGCGCCGCGCCGCCCACGCCCCACAGCACCTTGGGCAGCACGCGCGAACCCTGGGGCTCCCGCACCGCGCGCGCCGTCACCAGCGGCGACCAGACCTGCTGGAGCGCGTGGGTCGCGCGCGCGTCCGCTTCGCCCGGCGTCGTGGCCGGTGCCTCGAACTGCGCTCGTGTCTCCGTGCCCCGCGCGTCCGTCACCGTGAGCGCCACGCTGCGCTTGCCTCCCACGCCCAGCGCCACACCCCGCACCAGCCTGCGCACGCCCAGCGCCGTGGCCTGCGCGCTCCGGCACTCCGCGTCGTCACACGCCGCCAGCCCCGCGCCCGAGCCGCGCAGCCTCGCCACCGTGTCCTCGCGCGACTCCAGGCACGCGTCCGGCAACGCGGCCACCGCGCGCCGCGTGGCGTCCTCCAGCTCGCGCGCGTCCTCGGACGGCAGGGCCAGCCTCTCGAAGGGCACGAGCACCACGCGCGTCTGGGCGTCGCACGGCGCGGACACCCGCAGCAGCATGAGCAGCAGGGACGCGGACGGGCTCATGGCACCAGGACCGCGTCGGCCTCGTCCGACGACGGCGTGATGCCGAGGCTCGCCATGTAGCCCCGGTAGAAGCGCGGTCCGAACGGCACGGAGAAGAGCCGGTCGCGCAGCGCGTCCTCCACCGCGCCCCGGGCCGCCACGCTGGCGTCGCTCCAGCGCAGGCCGCCCGCGTCCACCACCTCCGACGCGCGGGTGAGGGCGAACGGCGCCTCGCGGCCGCTGGCCCGGAGGTAGTAGCCGCGCCCCACGGGCAGCGACACCACCAGCGGACGCTCGCGCTCCTTGTGCAGCTCCACCACGCGGATGCCGCGCGCGTCCTCCACCCACAGCCGGCCCGCCACGCCCGTGGGCACCAGCAGGTAGCCCAGCGCCGCGGTGGCCGCCAGGTCCGTCAGCGCGAACGCCCGGTCCAGCGCGGGCGGCTGGATGTACACGCGCGACTGGCCTCGCACGTCGTCCATGCCCTGGCTCGCGGCGGCCACGAAGGCCCGCAGCTCCGCGTAGTCCACCTTGCCGTCCCCGTTCACGTCCCCCGCGCCCGACAGCGCCGAGCGCACCATGTGGCTGAAGACGCCGGAGCGGATGGCGCTCCACTCGTGGCTCTCCTGCTCCGACGACGTGGACAGCACCACCCCCACCTGCGGGAAGCGCTCCAGCTCGCGGTTGCCCAAGAGCCCCTTCACCGCGTCCGCGTACGCCGGGCCCACCGGCAGCGCGCCGCGCGAGTGGACGAAGAAGTACGAGTCACACGCGTCCACGATGAGCTGGAGGAAGGACGCCTTGCTCGGCGCCAGCACCCGCGCGTACAGCTCCGTGCGCGTCAGGGGCCCGTCCAGCAGGCTCACCGCCCCTTCACCCGCGGCGCCGCGCTTGCCGTGGCCCACGAAGACGAAGGACAGCACCGGCACCGCGCCCTTCGCCCGGTCCTCCGCCATGCGGCCGTTCAGGCGGGCGAGCGCGTCCCGCAGCGCGGCGTGGGTGGGGGGGCGCGTCTTCGCGGCGAGTCCGGGGTGCAGGGCCTGCGTGTCCGCGTCCAGCACGCTCAGCAGCACCACCTCGCGCGAGCGGGGGGCGAACAGCTCGTAGTACCGGGCGCCGTCGTCGTCCGCGTAGCGCAGGGGGGCCTGGGACGGCTCGGTGCCCGTGTTGCTGGCCACGATGAGGGCGTAGTGCACCTGCTCCGGCGGGGCGCTCGCAGCGGTTCCGGCCAGGAGGAGTACACCCAGGGCCAGGGTCCTGTGAGAGGGCATTCGCATCAGGGATTGCGCGGTGCGCTGTGGGAAAGAATGCCACGGGGCGCAACCGACAATCCACCGGAGGCCGCTCGCGACAACATGCGGATGACGGGACCGCAACGGTCGCGGTAAGCCCTTGAGGGATGGAGTGGGATGACGACACGCTGCGCCGTTTTCGCGAAGGCACCCCGGAGGTGCTGGCGGAGGTGTATCGCGCGCACGCGGAGCCACTCGCTCGCCTGCTCAAGGCGGCCGCATGGCGGGGAGCCTTCACCCGTCTGAGGAACGCGATGGAGCTGGAGAACACGCTGCTGGAGACCTTCGCTCGCGCCTTCGAGCCGCGCACGCGCGCCGCCTACAACGGCACGCGCCCGTATGCCCACTTCCTGATGGGCATCGCGCGCAACGTGCTGCTGGAGCAGTCGCGCGAGCGCGAGATGGTGGGCCGCGACGAGGCCTTCGAGGGGCTCACCGAGTCCTCCGCCGAGGACGGCGGACTGGCGGAGCTGTTGGAGGACCGCGAGGTGGAGGCGCTGCTCGCGGCGTTCAAGGACGGCCTGTCGCGCGAGGAACAGCGCTTGTTCGAGCTGCGCTTCGGCGAGGGCGTGGCCCAGGAAGAGGCGGCCACGGCGCTGGGCCTCACGCGCATCCAGGTGCGGCGGCGCGAGTTCGGGTTGAAGTCCAGACTGCTGGGGTTCCTCCAGTCGAAGGGGTACCTCGAGGACCTGGAGACGCAGGGCTGGAGCTTCTTCAAGCGGCGGGGTGCGCGATGAGTGGATGTGACGACCGCCGGACGAAGCAGGCCCTGGCCGCCCTCTTCGAGAAGGGCCGGGACGGGCTGGACGCGGACGGCTTCGAGCGCCTGCGCGCGCACCTGGCCACGTGCCCCGACTGTCAGGAGACGTACACGCGGCTGTCGCGCGTGGAGTCGGTGCTGGAGCAGCGCGCGCTGCCCCAGTCCCGGAGCGCGCTCCTGGAGCAGGCGCTGTTCGCGAGGCTGCGACAGGCCCCCGCGCGGCCGGCGGTGGCGCCGGAGCGCAAGAAGTGGTTCGCGTCCCCGCTCCTCATGCCCCTGTCGCTGGGCGCCGCCGCGGCGGCCGTGGCGCTGGTGGCCGTGGCGCCGTCGCTGGTGCGTCAGGAGCAGGGCGCGCCGGAGTGGCAGGCGCGCTCCTCCGCTCCCGGTGAAGGGGCCTGGGGCGTGCGCGCCTTCTGCATCTCGCCCACGGGCACGGTGCTGGCGGAGGCCCGTCCCGGCGGGACGCTGGCGTGCGCGGAGGGCAACGCGGTGCAGTTCAGCTACACCGCGCCGGAGCGCGTGCGCCTGTCGCTGGAGGGACTGCCCCAGGCCGGGGGGGAGCCGCTGCGCTTCTTCCCCAGTGAGGGCGCGGCCCCGGAGGTCGCCGCGGGCGTGGACGTCCCGCTGCCCTTCAGCACGCCCGTGCAGGGCGGGTGGCTGACGGGCCCGGTGCCGGTGCACGCGCGCTTCACGGATGCGCAGGGCCGCGCCGTCGCGGACACGCAGGTCACGCTCACGCCCCGCTGAGCCCCAAACGAACAACCCCCCTCCCGTGCGAGCACAGGAGGGGGGCGGGGACTGCCGTGCCTTGTGGGGTCCGTGAGTGACTACGGACGCGGGACGCGGCGGTCCACTTCCGCGGTGCCGGTGTACTGCGTGGACACGTTCAGGAAGCCCTTGAGCTGAACGCGCCAGGTGCCGGCGGGAGGGTTCGTGATGGTGACGGCCTCGCCGGTGGAGGTGCCCTCGGCGCTGGTCGCGACGAGCTCCCCGTTGGGGCCATGGACATACAGGTCCAGGTCGTAGGCCGGGTTGCCCCAGTCCGTCTTGATGCGCAGGGCGTTGGCGCCCGCGGGCACCTCCAGCGCGTGCTCGTGCTGCGCGGCGCGGAGGGACAGGTCCACCACGGGGAGGTTGATGGCGGTCTTCACCGTGCCCGTCCAGCCGGGCAGGGCGGTGGTCTGCGTGACGTAGCGGGTGCCCACGGCGTCATTCACCAGCTTCGTCGCCGCGTAGACGTCCGCGTAGCCCGCGCCCACCTCCCACGCCTCCAGCTGGCGCGTGTTGCCCGCCGCGTCCGTCGCGTACATGGGCCGCGCCGTGGCCTGCACCGCCGCGAGCACGCCGTCCATGTCGAGGGCGGGGTTCACCTCCAGCAGCAGCGCGGCGACGCCGGCCATGTGCGGCGCGGCCATGGAGGTGCCGGAGCTGGCCGCGTAGAACGGCTCCGGGTGCAGCAGGTCCAGGCCCAGGTACGGCTGCATGATGGCGCCGGTGAGCGCGCGCGCCGCCACGATGTTCACACCGGGCAGCGTGATGTCCGGGTGGTGGAACTCGTCGCCCGGGATGCCCCGGCTGGAGAAGCCCGCCAGCTCGCCCGCCTTGTCCTGGCTGAGCAGCGGGTTGGTGGCCGCCGTGGTGTCGCGCGACGTGCCGGCCGCGACGGAGATGGCGCACGGCGAGGCGCTGTACGGGTTGAGCGTGTCGGGGGCGGAGCCCTCGTTGCCCGCCGCGAACACCACCACCATGCCCAGGTCGTAGGCGCGCTTCGTCGCGAGGGAGATGGGGTCGAACGGCGCGAAGTGGCTGCCGCTGGTGCCCCACGAGTTGGAGATGACGCGCACGTTGTGCGCCTCGCGGACGTCGGGGTCCATCAGGAAGTCGAAGCCCTCCAGCGCGAACAGGATGCTCAGCGCGTCGCCGGTGCCCACGCCCAGCAGCTTCGCGTCAGGGGCCACGCCTTGGTGCGCCCCGCCCGAGCGCGCACCCGAGCCGGCGATGATGCTGGCGCAGTGCGTGCCGTGGCCGCTCGTCAGGTCGCTGTTGGGCGTGTCCACATACAGCGCGCCGCCAATGCCCACGTCCAGCGGGGAGGCCACGACCTTCACGTTGCGCGCCATGTTGGGGAAGTCGCCGTGCGTGCCGTCGATGCCGGAGTCGATGACGCCCACGCCAATGCCCGCGCCCGTCGTCCCGTACGCGGTGCGCGCCGTGTCCGCGTGGATGTACGGCACGCTGGTGTCCAGGAAGTACTGGAGCGGCTTGTCCTCGTAGATGGAGAGCAGGCCCAGCGGCTGGAGCTCCTGGCGCAGCTGCGTGATGAGCTGCGGCGTCACCGGGACCTTCAGCGCCACCATGGGCAGCGACTTGAGCGCCAGCACGTTGCCCAGGCCCAGCCCTTGGGTTACCCCGCCCAGCGTCCGCGTCAGGCCGCCCAGGACGGCGTCCAGGTTCAGCACGCCGCCCGTCGCGTTCGCGGTGTTGAAGGAGAGGATGAGCGTGCGCACCGAGCCGTCCGTGTGCAGCGCCGGATCCACCACCGCCTGGCTGAGCGCCGCCTGCGCCGCGCTGGACGCATAGAGCGCGTTGCAGGCACTGGGAGTCGCGGCCGCCGCGGTGACGATGGACCGCGAGGCCGACGTGACGGCGGGCGGTGCCTCCTCCTTCGCGCCCCCCTCTTGCGAGGCGCTCGCGCCACAGCCCAGGACGGCGGCGGTGGCGGCGGCCCAACCCAGCGACATCAAACGCTTCATGTGGTGTTCCCCCGAGATGTGCGGCGGCCTTCCAGGGGCCGCGCGCAAAAAAGGTGTGTCTCGGGGGGCCCCGCATGGATCGCGGTCTCATCGGATTGTTCTGTAGTGGCTGAATCCGGAGGGCTGTCAGGGAAGAGGGTCCTTCCGGCCCCCGGCGGTGACAGTGTCCGGAGCGCGAGCGGGCCCGGGCCAGGTTGCCGGGATACAGTCCACTCCGTGTTCTACGCGTGTGTGCGGGCGGTGGTGGCGCTGGCGCTGCGGCTCTTCTACCGGGTGAAGGTGAATGCCCCGGGAGAGGCGCCCTCGGGGCCGGTGCTCTTCGTGGGCAACCATCCGAACGGGCTCATCGACCCGGCGCTGGTGTTCATCCTCACGCGGCGCCAGGTGACGTTCATGGCCAAGGCGCCGCTGTTCAAGCTGCCCGTCATCGGCTGGCTCCTGAAGGGGCTGGACGCGCTGCCGGTGTACCGCAAGCAGGACGACCCGACGCAGATGGGCCGCAACGAGGGCACGCTGGACGCGGCGAAGGGCGCGCTCGTGCAGGGGCGGGCCATCACCATCTTTCCGGAGGGCAAGAGCCACTCGGAGCCGGAGCTGGCGGAGCTGAAGACGGGCGCGGCGCGCATCGCGCTCAACGCCGCGCGCGAGGGCGCCCCGGTGCGCATCGTCCCGGTGGGGCTCACCTACGCGGAGAAGAACGTCTTTCGCAGCGAGGTGCTCATCGACCAGGGAGCGCCCATCGACGTGCAGGCCTTCCTGCCGAAGGACGCGGCGGGGGAGCAGGACGCGGTGCGCGCGCTGACGGAGCGGGTGGCGGAGGGGCTGCGCGCGGTGACGCTGAACCTGGAGCAGTGGGCGGACCTGCCGGTGGTGCGGGTGGCGGAGCAGCTCTACGCCTTCCGCCAGGGCGGCACGCTGGACGCGGAGCGGCTGCGGCTGTGGGCGCGCGGGGTGCGGCTGTTCCGGACGCAGGAGCCGGAGCGCTACGAGCGCCTGCGGCAGCACCTGTCCTCGTTCGGCCACCGGATGACGCTGGTGCAGGCCACGCGGCCAGAGGAGCTGTCCGTGGAGTACCGCCCGGGCAACGTGGTGCCCTTCGCGGTGAAGACGCTCTTGCGGCTGGTGTTCGGGCTGCCGCTGTTCGCGCTGGGGCTGGCGCTGTTCGGCATCCCGTATCCGCTGCCCCGGATGGCGGCGCGGCGCGCGGAGCTGGACATCCAGGCCACGGTGAAGTTCCTCACCGCGGTGGTGGTGTCGGTCGTGTGGTGGTGGGGGCTCACGGCCGTCGCGGCGGTGTGGGGCGGCTGGGCGTGGGGGCTCGCGACGTTCGCGCTGGTTCCGCCGCTGGCGCTGTTCACGCTGTCGTTCGCGGAGCGCTGGGACGAAATCCGTCACGACCTGGAGCTGTTCTTCACGCTGGGCAACCGGAAGCGGCTGAAGGCCCGGCTGCTCGCGGAAGGAGAGCGGCTGGCGGGCGAGGTGGAGCGGCTGGCGGAGGAGTACCGGCCGAAGCTCGACGCGCCCGGCGCCTCGCCCGTGGCGCGGTAGCGGACCGGAAGATCCGCCGATGCCGCCGAAAGTCCCGCCCTCCTGCCGGTCCCGGGCCCGTCGTTAGGTTTCCCCCAGGGAATCAACGACACCGGCACGAGGAGCAGGGCAATGGCGGCATACGACGTGGTCATCGTGGGAGGCGGCCCCGGCGGGCTCAACGCGGCGCTGTATCTGGGACGCGGTCGCAAGCGGGTGCTGCTCTGCGACGCGGGCACGCCGCGCAACGCGGCGGCCGAGCACATGCACGGCTTCGGTTCGCGCGACGGCATCCCGCCGCCGGAGTTCCGGCGCATCAGCCGCGAGCAGCTGAAGGCCTATCCCAACGTGGAGATGCGCGACACGCGCGTGGGCTCCGTGGAGAAGCACGAGGGCGGCTTCCGCGTGGCGCTGGGCGACGGCACCACGGTGGACGCCCGGCGCCTCCTGCTGGCCATGGGCGTGGTGGACGTGATGATGGACATTCCCGGCTACCAGGAGCTGTGGGGCCCCAGCATCTTCCAGTGTCCCTACTGTCACGGCTGGGAGGTCCAGGACCAACCCTTCGCCATGCTGGCGAAGAACCCGCAGTACCTGGAGGGCGCGCCCATCATCCAGAACTGGTCCCGGGACCTCATCGTCTTCACGCACGGCGCCTTCGAAGTACCGCCGGAGCAGCGCGAAAGGCTCCAGGCCCTGGGCATCCCGCTGGAGGAGCGGAAGATCCGCGCGCTGCATGGAAGGAACGGGCGCCTGGCGGAGGTCGAGCTGGAGGACGGAACGCGCATCGCCCGGAGCGTCATGTTCTCCGCGCCGCCGCAGCGTCAGCACGAGCTGGTGACGCGGCTGGGGCTGGAGCTGGATGACCTGGGCTACGTGAAGGTGAACGCCACGGGAGAGACGTCCGTGCCGGGCATCGTCGCGGTAGGGGACATGACGACGCCGATGCAGGCCGCCATCGCCGCCGCCAGCGCGGGCACCATCGCCGCCGCGATGATGAACCATGCCCTCATCCTGGAGGACGCGGACCGCCGCTACACGGCGGTGACGGGGAAGCCCGCGCCCTCACGGCAGAAGGGGCACTGAGCCTCGACGCGCGTCAGTGCGCGGACGGCGCGCGGTGCTGCTTGCGCCACGCGGCGGGCGTGAGCCCCTCCGTGCGACGGAACAGGCGGATGAAGTGCGTGGGGTCCGCGTAGCCCACGCGCTCGGCGATGATGTCCACGCGCTCGTCGGTGGACATCAGCCGGCGCCGCGCCTCCGCCATCCGGCCGGAGATGATCCACTCCACCACGCTGCGGCCCGTGGCCTGCTTCAGCGCGGTGGTGACGTGCGCGGGGGAGCGGCCCACGGCGGCGGCCACCTCCCGCAGCGAGATGGGCTTCAGGCAGTTGCGTTCAATGAACGTGAGCGCTTCACCCGCGAGCGGCGCCCGCGACTCCATGGGCGCCCACGTGCTGGAGCGGGCCACCTCCGCGAGCACCAGCGAGAACAGGCTGCGCGTCACCTGCTCCCCCATGGCACGGTGCGGAGCGCGCGTCTCCTCGTGCAGCTCCGACAGCAGGCGCACCAGGTGCTCCTGACGTCCGGACGGAATCGGCACGACGGCGGACGCGCCCTGCCGCACGCGCTCGAAGGGCTCCAGCAGGGGTCCCACCTCCGTCAGCGCGAAGGCGGACGGGTGGAACCCGAGCCCCCAGACCTCCGCCCCCTCGGTCGACACCATCCGGTGCTTCTCCCCGGCGGGGATGAGCATCACGTCGCCCGTGGACACCGTCAGCCGGGTGCGCTGGTCGATGACCGCCCGCCCGCCCGTGTAGAGCGCGAGCACGGCCTGCGGATGCGAGGTGGCGTGGGCGGAGGCCGTCTGCGTGCTGTGGCCGCATGCGACGACCAGGGGGCCCGAGGGTGCGTTCCAGGCACGCAGCGCATGCGAGTGCATGACAGACACGAACGCCTCCGCTTCCTTCCCTGGCGAGCAGCGAGCCTGCTCGCCCAACCGAACAGGGCTCGGATGCATTCCGGGCCCAGGCGTTTCAACGCGAGGCCTCAGCCCGCCTGCGTGCGCGGCGTGGCCTCCCGGAACAGCTTCGCGCCCAGGAGGAGCGCCAGGCCGCCCAGCAGCACCGGCACCGCGTTGATGGCGATGGCGGTGTGGAGGCTGGCCATGTCGGCGATCTGCCCGATGAGCGTGGGGGAGATGGCGTCGCCCAGCATGTGGATGCACAGCACGTTGAGGCCCATGGCGAAGGCGCGGAACGCGGGCGGCACGCAGTTGACGATGGCCGCGTTGATGGGACCGCTGTTGAGGAAGATGAGGAACTGCGCCACGCCAATGGCCGCGAACGTCAGCGTCGTGTCCTTCAGGTTCACCGCCAGGTACATGCACGGCGCCGCGAGCAGCAGGCCGACGCCGGACAGCCACAGTCCGCCGCCCGCGCGCTTGCGGTCCATCTTGTCGCCCAGCCAGCCGCCGGCCACGGTGCCGGCGAGGCCCGCCACGGCGGTGATGGCGCCGAACACCAGGCCCACGCGGCCCGGGTACTCCAGCCACAGGTGCCGCTCGCGCACCAGGTACGTGGGCATCCAGAACGCCAGGCCGCCAATGGAGAACGTCATCAGCGTGTAGCCCGCCGTCGTGGCCCAGAAGGCCATGTTGCGGCCCAGTCCCCTGAGGCCCTCCATGAACGGCAGCTTCACCGCCGCGTCCGGCCCGTCCATGGCGCCGCGCTGGGGCTCCGGCATGAAGAAGGCCATGGTGCCCAGCACCAGCCCCGGCACGCCGCCCGCGAAGAACGCCGCGTGCCACGAATACGTCTGCGTCAGCCACCCGCCCAGGCCGTAGCCCATGGCGGAGCCCACCGGGATGGCGATGTAGAAGTACGACAGCATCCGCGTGCGCTGCTCGCGCGGGTACAGGTCGGAGATGATGGACGGCGCCACCGCGCCATAGCCCGCTTCACCAATGCCAATCACCGCGCGCGCCAGCAGCAGCGCCGTGAAGCTGGACGCCAGGCCGCTGGCCCCCGTGGCCAGGCTCCAGAGAATCACGCCGCCCGCCACCAGCAGCCGGCGGGGGATGCGGTCCCCCAGGAAGCCGCCCAGGGGCGACGCCAGCATGAAGACGATGATGAAGACGGTGCCCAGCAGGCCGGACTGCGCGTCGTTGATGCCGAAGTCCTTCTGAATCTCCGGCAGCGCGACGGCGATGATGTACCGGTCCAGGTAGTTGACCAGGTTGATCAGCGTGAGGATGAACAGCGCGTAGCCCGCGCGCACGGACTGCGTGGCACGCGCGCTGGACGGAGCGACGGGGGTGGAGGCGTTCATGAGCGAGAGGAGCCGGAGCCGAAGCGGTGTGCCAGCAGGCCCCAGCGCAGGCCGCGGTCACTCACGCGGCACGCATCCAGGCCCAGCGCCTTCACCGCCTCGCGCAGGATGAGGGCCCCCGCGGGGATGACGTCCGCGCGCTTGGGCTGGAGGCCGGGCAGCGCCTTGCGCGCGTCCAGGGGCAGGGCGCACAGCTGGTCCGTGAGCGCGTCCAATTCGCCCCGCGACAGCGTGCCGCCGTGGACCGCTTCCGCGTCGTAGGTGGCCATCTGGTGCTGCACGGCGTACAGCGTCGTCACCGTGCCGGCCACGCCCACCAGCATCGCGCCGGGCGGAGGCGGGGGCAGGGCGGAGAAGGTGTCGCGCAGGTGCGCCTCGATGGCGCGGCGCTCGTCGGGGGACAGCGGGTCGGTGCGCACGTAGCGCTCCGTGAGCCGCACGGCGCCCACGTCGAAGCTGTGACGGAAGGCCACCGTGCCGGCGTCGCTGCCGTAGATGAACTCCGTGGACCCGCCGCCAATGTCCACCACGAGCAGCGGCCCCGCGGCCTGACTCCCGAAGTCCTGGGCCACGGCGGCGAAGGACAGCTGCGCCTCCATCTCCCCGGGGATGATCTCCACCGTCACGCCCGCGCGGGCCTTCGCGGCGGCGATGAAGTCCGCGCCGTTCTTCGCGTCGCGCGCGGCGCTGGTGGCGGACACGGCGATGCCTTCCGCGCCCAGCTCGCGGGCCTCGTTGGCGAAGGCCACCAGCACGGACAGCGTGGCCTCCATGCCGTCGGAGGACAGGACGCGGTGGGTGTCCACGCCCCGGCCCAGGCGGGTGATTTCGGCGCGCTCCACCACGGCCTCGAAGCGCCCGTCCGGCAGGCGCTCCGCGACCAGCAGCAGCACGGAGTTGGTCCCGATGTCGATGGATGCGTAGCGCGGCATGCCGCGCACACTACTCAACGCAGCAGCGCTTCCAAAGCGCGCACCAGGGCCTCGTAGTCCTCCGGGGTGTTGTAGAGCTGCGCGGACAGCCGCAGGTGCCGCCGGGGCGCCCGGGGCCAGGCGGTGACGGGGATCTCGATGTGGTGCTCCTCGAACAGGCGCACATGGAGGGGGTCCACGTAGAGCGGCGGCGCGGGGTGCTCCGGGAAGCCGTCCGGCAGGGCCACGCACGCCATGCTGCCCACCATGGACTCCGGGCACAGCGGCTGCGCGTTGCCCAGCGCCGCGTCCAGGCGCTGACGGGCGGCCAGGACCTTCGCCCGGTTGGACGCCATCACCTCCGGCCACCCGCCCGGAACGAGCCCGGCCATGAAGCGGAGCACCGTGGGGATGCACAGGAAGGGCGTGGGGTCGACCGTGCCCACCCAGTCGAACTCCAGCCGGAAGCGCGAGCGGTCCGTGCGCGGCGAGTTGTGCCCGTGGCTCACCACCATCGGCTTGAAGCCCCGCTGCAGGTCGCGGCGCACGTACAGGAACGCGGCCCCCTTGGGCGCGCACAGCCACTTGTGGCAGTTGCCCGTGTAGTACGCCGCGCCCAGCTCCTGGAGCGCCAGCGGCACCATGCCCGGGCCGTGCGCGCCGTCCACCAGCGTCTCCACGCCCCGCTCGCGCAGGCGGCGCACCAGCTCCGCCACCGGCATGACCAGCGCCGTCTGGCTGGTGATGTGGTCGATGAGGACCAGCCGCGTGCGCGGCGTCACCTGCGCCATCACCGCGTCCACCACCGACTCCGGCGAGGGCACGGGCCAGGGCAGCTTCGCCACCACCACCTTCACGCCCTGCTCGGAAGCGGCCACGTCCAGCGCGTTCCTGGACGCGTTGTATTCGTTGTCGGTGACGAGCAGCTCGTCGCCGGGCTGGAAGCGCAGGTTGCGCAGCACGGTGTTCACGCCCGTGGTGGCGTTGGGCACGAACGCCAGGTCCTCCGCGTCCACGCCCACGAAGGCCGCGAGCGCGGCGCGCGCCTCGTTCAGCAGCGGCTCCAGCTCGCGGGCGAGGAAGCGCACGGGCTCCGACTCCAGCCGCGCCCGCAGCTCCGACTGGTGCTGGAGCACCGGCTTGGGGCAGGCGCCGAACGAGCCGTGGTTGAGGAAGACGACCTGGGGGTCCAACCCCCAGTGGGTCCTGAGGGAGGGGAGGGGAGCGCTCATGGGGCGCGCAATGCACCCCGGCGCGTCCCCCCTGTCAACGGACGCCCGCCGTGGAGGGCTACTTCGCCGCCGGAGCGGTGCCCCAGTCCGGAGTCAGCCAGTGGCCCTTCTCCATGGGGAGCGGCACCTGGTTGTTGCCGTCGGAGGTCATCACCCACAGGTGCGCGGCGCCGTTGCGGTTGGTGCTGAACATGATGAGCCGGCCGTTGGGGGAGAAGGTGGGCTCCTCGTTGTTGCCCTGGTCCTGCGTGAGGCGCGTCACCTTGCCCGTGTCCACGTTGACCGTGAAGAGGTCGAAGGCGTTGCGCTCGTCGCGCGCGGTGAAGGCGATGAGGTCCCCGCGCGGCGACCAGTCCGGCGTCTGGTTGTAGTTGCCCTGGAAGGTGAGCCGCTTCACGCCGGAGCCGTCCGCGTTCATCACGTACACCTGCGGGCTGCCGCCCCGGTTGGACACGAACGCGATTCTCTTGCCGTCCGGCGACCAGGTGGGGCTGGTGTTGAGGCCGTAGGGCGTGTCGGTGACGGCCTTCGCGCCGGAGCCGTCCGCCCCGGCGACGTAGATCTGCGCGCTCTCCCCTTCCGCCAGCGCGTACGCGATGCGCCTGCCGTCCGGCGAGTACGCGACGCCCGTGGCCATCTGGCCTTCGTTCACCAGCGCCTTCGCCTCGCCGCCGGGGGACTGCACGTAGATGTCCGGGCGGTTCTTCCGGTAGGACGTGTAGGCCACCTGGCCGGACGGGCTCAGCGTGGGGAGGATGTGCGTGCCGCCCCGGGTGAGCGCCTGCGCGCCCATGCCGTCCCAGTCCGCCACGTACACGTCGCGGTTGGCGCCCGCCTTGCGCACGTAGGTGATGCGCGACAGGAAGGGGCTCGGCTCGCGGGTGAAGTGCCGGTAGAGCGCGTCCGCCAGCGCGTGCGCCAGCTGCCGGGGCTCACCGGCGGGCGCGTCCTTGGACACCTTCAGCTCCTCCTTGCCCGTGGCCACGCTGAACAGGCGCAGCTCGCCGCGCAGCGCGCCGCCGTCCTGCGCGAGCGACACCTTCACCAGCGACTCCGCGCCCACGTCCGCCCAGCGGCTGAAGTTGATGCTGCCCGCCGTCATGCCTTCCTTCGCGTCGGCGGTGAAGCCAGCGCGGTCCAGCACCTGGAAGATGCCGGAGGCGGTGAGGTCGTACGTGAACGCGGCGTCGAACGTCTGGCCGGCCTTCCTGTCCGCGCCCTCCTGCATCACGGGCGCGGGGGCCGCGAGCGGCAGCGGGCGGAAGTTCGCGCCGGAGATTTCGATGACGGGCGCCTGCGCCAGCACCAGCGCGGGGACGAGGAGGAGCGACAGCAGGAGGGCTTTCATGGGCTGAACACCAGGACGACGCCGTTCTTCTGGAGCGCGTCGCGAAGCGCATCGGGGGGAGGAGAGAAGGGAGATGCCTTGCGCACGGCGGCCACCACCGCCGCGTCGAACAGCTCGTTGCCGCTGGCCTTGGCCAGGCTCACGTCCAGCACTTCGCCCGCGCGGCCCAGCCGCATGGCCACCTGCGCCTTGAGGTACAGGCGCTCCGCGTCGGGGATGGTGTCCGCCACGTTGTAGTGACGGCGCACCTGGGACTTCAAAAGGCCGTAGTACCGCTCGCCCTCCGCCACCGCGGAGTCACCGTCGGGGTCGCCGTCCTCGGCCCCCTCCAGCTCCTCCGGCTCCGTGGGCTTCGCGGACTTGTCGAACGCGCCGAAGAGCTTCTTGCGCCGGTCCTCCGCGTTCGCTTCCCCCTTCTGCGGCGCGGGCGCCGGGGCGGGCTTCACGCCGGGCACCGCCACCGCGGCGGGGGAGGGCGCGGGCGCGTCCGCGGGCGGCGTGGGCGTGGGCTTCGCCACGACCTCCTTGGGCGGCGGCTGCGCCACTTCCTTGCGCGGCAGAAGCTTGGGGTCGCGCGGCTTGCCCAGCCGCACCAGCGACGCGTTGATGGGCTTCTGGTCCAGGTCCATCTTCGGCGCGGACGTGAAGCGCGCGTACAAGAGCGCCGCCGCGAGCACCGCCACGTGCCCGACGACGGAGACGACGAGGAAGCGCGACAGCCGCGTGGGCCGGCTCACCAGCAGGCTGTGGGTCACCGCGGAGCTCATGGGCTAGCGCTTCGCCTCCTTGGGCTTGCCCTTGCCGCTGGACGCGGGGGCGGCCTTGCCGGAGTTGGACGCCTTGGAGCCCGTGGCCGGTTCCGTGATCATCCCCACGTTGGCGATGCCCGCGCGCTGGGCGGCGGCCATCACCTCCACCACCACGCCGTACGGCACGTCCCGGTCCGCGTGGAGATACACTTCCTTGTCCGCCTGCGCCTTCGCGTTGGCGGCGAGCTTCGTCTCCAGCTCCTCCAGCGGCACCTCCGCGTCGCCGATGTAGACCTTCTTCCCCGCGTCGATGGAGAGGACGACCTTCTTCTCCGTCGCCTCCACCGGGGCCGCCTTGGTCTCCGGCAGGTTCACCTTCACGCCCTGCTGGATGAGGGGCGCCGTCACCATGAAGATGATGAGCAGCACCAGCATCACGTCCACCATGGGCGTGACGTTGATCTCGCTCATGGTGGTGCGGCCACCGCCGCCCTTGCCTCCGCCCATGCCCATGTGACGGGTCCCCTAGCGGAAGAAGTGCCGCTTGATGATGTTGAGGAAGTCCGCGGAGAAGTTGGACATCTCCGTGTCGAAGACCTTGATGCGGCTGACGAACGAGTTGTACGCGACCACCGCCGGGATGGCCGCGAACAGCCCCGCCGCCGTGGCGAAGAGCGCGTTGCCCACCGGCGCGGCCACCGTGGCCAGCGTCGCGTTGCCCTGCTCGGCGATGTTGTTGAACGCGCCCAGGATGCCAATCACCGTGCCGAACAGGCCCACGAACGGCGACGCGGCGCCCACCGTGCCCAGGAAGGACACGCGGTTCTCCAACTCGGTGATCTGCGCCGTGGCCGCGCGGTTGAGCGCGCGCTCCACGTTCTCAATGCCGCCCAGCTTGGCGCTCATCGCGGCCTCGGCGCCGCCGTCCTGGGTGCCCGTCTGCGCCAGCTTGCTCAGCTCCTCGTAGCCCGCGCAGAACACCTTCGACAGCGGCGAGCCCTCCAGCTTCTGGGCGGACTGGTAGATGGCCTCCAGCCGGGACGCCTTCCAGAAGGTGTCGAGAAAGGTGAGCGACTGGGCGCGGGCGCGCGACAGCTGGGTGGCCTTCATGGCGATGAGGGCCCAGGAGGCGACCGAGACGGCCATGAGGAGCAGGAGCACCGCGAGCTCGATGAACGAGGCGTCGCGGATGATCTCCACGTAGTTCATGGCGCCAAAGGCCAGGGGCAGGTGGGGTATCATGGGGTCCAGCGCGTAACATTCCGTCCTCGGGTGGGTCAAACCCGCCGTCGCTGCCCGGTTGCTTTGGACGGCACTGAATAATTCCCGGGGTCGGTCGTCTGGAGGGTTGTTACGGGCCGACGACCTCAACTTCCCGAAACACGGATGCCCACCATGAACGCGAGAACGCTCGCCGCATTCCTCTGCCTCTCCTCTGGACTCACCGGCTGCGTCGTTGAAAGCCACCACCCGCGCTACCCCGGCGACGTCCGGATGTCGTGGAGCTTCGACGGCGCCACCTGCAACCAGATGCGGGACATCCAGGGCGTGGACATCTACATCGACGGTGAGATCCTGGAGAACGACGGCCAGTATCCCTGCACGGCGAACGGCTTCGACGGCATCGTGCTGCACGACTTCGCGCCCGGCACGTACTCGTTCAACGCGGAGGCGGTCGACTACGACGGCGTGGCGGTCTACTCGTACCACGGCAACTTCACGGTGGACGGCAACGTGTCCGTGCCCATCAACTTCCCCACGGGCCGCACGGGCGCCACGTCCTACGCCTACGTGAACTGGCTGTTCCCGACGGAAGCGGGCTCGGGCTACCCCACCTGCGGACAGGCCGGGGTCGCCTACGTGGACGCCCGGGTGGATGACGGCCCGTGGGCGCGCTTCAACTGCAAGGAGGGCAGCGAGGGCCGCTCGGTGGAGACGCCGGACCTGGCCCCCGGGCAGCACTACCTGGAGATCGTCGCCGTCGACGCGTTCGAGCGGCCCCGCTTCTACTACGGCGGCGGCTTCACCTCGCAGGTCGGCATCCCGGCCGCCATCACGGCGAACACCTGGATCATCGGCGGGGCCGCGGTGGGCTGGAAGCTCTACGAAGGCGACGTGTCGCTCAGCTGCGCCCAGGCCGGCGTGAGCGAGGTGGGCCTCAACTTCCAGGACATCCACACCGGCGAGTGGGTCTACGGCGATGACGGCCAGTGGTTCGCCTGCCACGAGGCCCCGGCCCTCTTCGAGTTCCTGCGCCCCGGCGAGTACTTCGTCTCCTTCAAGGCCTCGGGCACGGGCGGCCGCGCCTACTCCTCGCGCAGCGACCTGGCGCCCATCCGGGTCTACGCCCATGACTTCCCAGGCGTGAAGGACGCGCTCTACGCGCCCCTGTACCGCGTGCAGTAGGCCGCGGTCCCACCAGGGCCGGGCGGCACGGAAGGGTCGGAGGCCATCCAGGCTTCCGGCCCTTCGTGCGTTCCGGGGGGACACGGCCGGCAGGGAGGGGCGTTGGCATCAAACGTGATAGGGACTCCCCCCATGCGGCAAGACAGCCACGGTCCCATCGGCGTGTTCGACTCCGGCATCGGAGGGCTCACGGTCCTCAAGGCGCTCATGGCGCGGCTCCCCCACGAGCGCACGCTCTACCTGGGGGACACCGCCCGGGTGCCCTACGGCACCAAGTCCGGCGAGGTGGTGACGCGCTACTCGCTGAAGAACGCGGAGTTCCTCCTGGAGCGCGGCATCAAGCTGCTGGTGGTGGCATGCAACACCGCCTCCGCCGCGGCGCTGCCCGCCCTCCAGGCCGCGCTGCCGGTGCCGGTGCTGGGCGTGATTGAGCCCGGGGCCCGCACGGCGCTCCAGCGCACCCGGGGCGGCGGGGTGGGCGTCATCGGGACGCCGGGCACCGTGCGCTCCGGCGCGTACCAGCGGGCGCTGGAGGCGGGCAACCCGAAGGTCGCGGTGAAGGCCACGGCGTGCCCGCTCTTCGTGCCCCTGGCGGAGGAGGGGTGGACGACGGGCGACGTGCCGCTGCTGGTGGCCCGCGAGTACCTGGCCGGCTTCGCGCGCGACGGGGTGGACACGCTGGTGCTGGGCTGCACCCACTACCCGCTGCTCAAGGGCGTCATCGCCGAGGTCGTGGGGCCGCACGTGTCGCTGGTGGACTCGGCGGAGGCCACGGCGGAGGCGGTGGCGGAGCTCTTGGGGGCGAAGGGGCTGCTGGCTCCAGCGTCCGCGGGCGCGCCGGAGCACGCCTTCTTCGTCACCGACGTGCCGGAGCGCTTCGTGGAGGTGGGGGCCCGCTTCCTGGGGCGCCCCATCCCTTCCGCGGAGCAGGTGGACCTGCGCTTCTAGGCGGCGTCCCGGCCCCGGCGCCCTACGGGACGGGGCGGGTGGAGACGGAAGGCGCGGGCTCCTCGGCGGAGGCCTTGAGCAGCTCCTTGGCCGCCTGGAGCACGGGCAGCTGCTGGGCGTCGTCCACGGCGACGAGCGCCTGGGCGGCCTCCGTGCCGATGTCGTCCTGGCGCGGCAGCTGGCCGGTGGCCCAGGTGATGAGCCGCTCCATCAGCGGGAAGAAGTGGATCATCTTCAGCGGCCGGTTCATCCAGCCCACGGTGATGCAGTAGTACTGGTTGAAGGGCTTGGTGTGGTGCACGCGGTGGTGGTCCGGCGGCAGGATGAGGTGCACGCGCTGCAGGAAGCCGATGAGCGCGGGCGGCTCATCCAGGTGCGACCACTTGTGGAACTGGTTGGTCGCCATCACCCAGAAGATCATCGCGCCCAGGAACGCGGCCAGGAACACCCAGCCCGGACCGGCGAGCGGAATGGCCACCGCGAGCGCCGCCACCGGCAGCGACACGAGGCAGTTGTTGCCGTTGGTCTCCACGAAGTCGTGGCGGGTGATGGCCTTCTCGTCCACGTGGTGCTCGCGGAAGGGGCGGATGAACGCCTTGCCCAGGATGGGCATCTCCGTGGAGCCCCACGTGTCGCCCATCCAGTGGACGAAGCCGGACACGAAGTCCGCGGCCAGGTAGCCCAGCACCACCGCCAGGGTCAGCATCCACGGCCCGGTGTGGTGGGTGCTCCAGAGCTTGTAGACGAGCACGCTCTCCAGGCCCACGAACGCGATGATGGAGGCGATCTCCATGGCGCGAATGGCGGGCGAGTAGCCCTGCGCGAGCGCCTGGGCATCCTGCAGGCGGACCTTGTCCGCGATGGTGTCCGGCTTCTTCATCGTTGGTCGTTCCGGCCGCGGCAGGGAGGGAGGGGCTGACGGCGCGATCGTCAGAACGGTTTACGTACCCCAGGCCATTTCAGCTTTTCAACAGAGGCCCCCATGCCCGGCAGGCTGGTGGACCCGTGCGGATCCGTACACCGAGCGTCGCGGGAGGTGGCGGACGCACACCATGGGGAGCGGGCAGGCACGCGTAAAAGAGGTGCGGGGCGCGTGACGCTTACCTTGTGAAGCCTGGACCCCGCTGCTACGGTGCCCGACCTCGGCAATGGCGAAAACCTTCGAAAAAGCCGTCACCGGCTTCAATCACAACATCAAGCACAAGGGGAAGGTCTACCACGTCCAGACCGAGGACTCGGGCGTCAACAACCCCCACATCATCACCCACCTGTTCGTGGGCGGGAACATCCTCGCGTCCAAGAAGACGTCCTACGCGGACATCCTCAACGCGGAGAACCTGGCGGAGGTCGTGCGCGAGTTGATGGAGGAGCAGCACAAGGAGATGCTGCGCAACCTCATCAACGGCGTGTACGACAACTACGAGTCCACGGTCCGGTCGTACCAGCCCGGCCAGCTCGCCACGGACGCGGAGGTGGCCGCGCAGCCGAAGCTGCCGCAAGCCCCCGCGCAGCCGCGCCCGCCCACGCCGCCGCCGCCTCCCGCGGTGGCCCCCGCCTCGCACCTGCCTCCGGAAGTGGCCGCCGCGCGCGCCCTCAAGGAGAAGCCGCGCATCAACGAGGTGGGCGTGGAGACGCTCTTCGGAGAGGACCTCATCTCCGAGAAGAGCCTGGACGAGGTCATCCTCAGCTACCTGGCGAGCGAGGGCGAGCCCTCGTAGTCCCCCGCGCGGTGCGGCCCTCGCCCGCACCTGGAGCCGCGCCCGGCCCGTTCCTGGGCGGGCCCTGGGGGCGGTGGTACGCTCACCGGTAGCCCCTCGCTTCCGGTCATGATCCAGTTCTTCCACGTCTACAAGGCGTATCCCGGCGATCCGCCGGTGCTGCAGGACATCAACCTGAACGTGGAGAAGGGCGAGTTCGTCTTCCTCACCGGCCCGTCCGGCGCGGGGAAGACGACGCTGCTCAAGCTCATCTTCTGCGGGGAGAAGGCCACCAAGGGGCAGATTCTGGTGGGCGGCAAGAACATCGCGCGCATCCGCGAGTCGGCGGTGCCGTACCTGCGGCGCAACATCGGCGTGGTGTTCCAGGACTTCAAGCTGCTGCCCCACCGCAGCGTCGCGGACAACGTGGGCTTCACGCTGGACGTGCTGGGGGTGCCCCGGGCGGAGGCGCGCGAGAAGGTGCTCCGGATGCTCAAGCGGGTGGGGCTGGAGCACAAGGCGAACTCGCTGCCCCTGCGGCTGTCGGGTGGAGAGCAGCAGCGCGTGGTGATTGCGCGCGCGCTGGTGAACGACCCCACCATCCTCCTGGCGGACGAGCCCACGGGCAACCTGGACCCGGCGCTCACCGTCGAAATCATGGACCTGCTCACGGACATCAACATCCGGGGCACCACGGTGATGGTGGCCACGCACGACGCCACGCTCCTGTCTCGCTACCAGAAGCGCACGGTGCGCCTGGAGCGCGGGCTCATCGTCTCCGACGAGGACGGCGTCAAGGCGGCGCGGCGGATGCTGGTATGAGCGTGCTGTCGAAGGCGGCCTACTTCTGGCGCTCGGCGGCCGGGGGGCTGAAGCACGCGCCCTTCGTGCACTTCATCGCCGTATCCACCATCGCCATCGCGCTGTTCGCGGCGGGGCTGGCGCGGGGCGCGTCGCACGTGGTGGACAACCTGCTCGCGTCGCTGGGCGGCGAGGTGGAGGTGACGCTCTACCTGGCGCCGCAGCTGGGCGAGGACGAGGTGCATGGCGTCCACACGCGCGTGGTGGAGCTCTCCCACGGCGAGGTGACGGTGGTGCCGCCGGAAGCGGCGCTGAAGCGGCTCAAGCAGGAGCTGGGCGACCTGGGCGAGGCCCTGTCGGAGCTGCCGGAGAACCCGCTGCCCGCGACGCTGGAGCTGCGCGTGCCGGAGGCGCGGCGGTCTCCGGAAGCGCTCAAGGCCCTGGCGAAGGAGCTGCGCGCGCTGCCCGGCGTCACCGGCGTGGACTACGGCGAAGCGGCCGTGGAGCGGCTGTCCGCCATCGCGCGGGCGCTGAGCTTCGGGGCGCTGGTGTCGCTGGTGGTGGTGCTGGGGACGACCGTCGTCATCGTGGCGGCGACGCTGCAGCTGGCCATCTATTCGCGGCGCGAGGAGATTGAAATCCAGAAGCTGGTGGGCGCCACGGACCGCTTCGTGAAGGCGCCGTTCCTCCTGGAGGGGCTGCTGCAGGGCCTGCTGGGCGCGCTGGTGGCGGTGGGCGGGCTGTGGCTGTTCGGCCGGCTCCTGGGGCCCACGCTGGGGTCGCTGTTCGCGTTCCTCCTGGGACCGGGCGTGGCCGCGCCGTGGGTGGAGACGCGCACCGCGCTGGAGCTGCTGGTGGCCGGCTGCGCGCTGGGCCTGGGCGGCAGCTTCGTCGCGGTGGGGCGCTTCCTGCGCGTATGAGGCGGCTCGTCTGGCTCATGGCGCTCCTGGGCGCGACCGTCGCGTTCGCCCAGCAGGACGAGGAGGCGGAGCGCGCGGCCATCCGCGAGAAGCTGGTCGCGCAGCGCGCCACGCTCGCGCTGGTGGAGGCCAAGAAGCTCTCCGTGCTGGAGGGCATGGAGCTGATGGAGGACATGGCCGCCTTCTCCCGCCGCCGCGTGCGCGCGCTGGAGGGCGACCTGAACCTCTTCCGCCGCCGCGTCGCGCTCGCCGAGCGTGAGGAGGCCGTGCTGCGCGAAGCCCTGCGCGCCCAGCTGCGCCGGCTGTCCCCGCGCCTGCGCACCCTGTACCGGCTCCAGCGCCGCCGCCCCCTGGAAGTGCTGCTGTCCGCCGAGGACTTCGCCGCGCTCATGTGGCGTGCCCGCGCGCTGGAGGCCAGCATGGCGGGCGACCTGGAGCTGCTGCGCACCGTGCAGCACGTGGCGACCCTCCAGCGCCAGGCGACGCTGGAGCTCAAGCGGCTGCACACCTCGCTGTCGCAGCGCGTGGCCTTCCTCCAGCAGCAGTCGAAGCAGGCCCAGGCCCAGCAGGAGGCGCTGGAGGAGGTCGTGGGGAAGCTGGCCGGCGAGGCGGAGCTGGCGAAGCGCGCCGTGCGCGAGCTGGAGGGCGCGGACGCGGAGCTCACCCGCATGCTGGCGGACCTGCACGAAGCCCCCGCGACGAGCGGCTTCGGCGCCCTGAAGGGCAAGCTGCCCCGGCCCGTGGCGGGCATCGTGGAGGTGGGCTTCGGCCGCGTGGTGAACCCGCGCTTCAACACCGTCACCGTGCAGAAGGGCGTGGACATCCGCGCGCCCGCGGGCACCCCCGTGCACGCGGTGGCCGAGGGCACCGTCGTCTACGCGGGCTGGCTGCGCGGCTACGGCAACCTGCTCATCGTCGACCACGGCGATGACTTCCACACCCTGGTGGCCCACCTCTCCACCATCGCCACCGCCGTGGGCGCCCGCGTGGCCCCGGGCGACGTGGTGGGGGAGGTGGGCGACACCGGCTCCCTCAAGGGTGCCTACCTCTACTTCGAGGTCCGCCGCGCCGGACAGGCCGTGGACCCCGCCCCCTGGCTGGCGCCCGCCACCGCCGCCGCCGGGGCGCCCTGACTGTGTCTGTTTGATGCGCTGCGTCCAAGACGCGAAGGCATTAGAAGGGACGGGGCAGCGGTCGTTGGCGAGGAAGGAGGCCCGCGCGTGGACCTGATGGGTGGGATGCAGAAGGCGATGCGCCGCATGTTGGTGGCGCGTGGCGTGACGTCGGAGACGGTGAACGTCGGCGGTCAGGCGGTGCACCACTACGCGCTGGAGGGGCAGGGCAAGGGCCCGCCGGTGGTGCTGGTGCACGGGCTGGGCGGCTCCGCCAACGGCTTCGGGCGCACGTTCTTCGGCCTGTCCCGGCGCTTCTCCCGCGTGCTCGCGCCGGACCTGCCGGGCCACGGCTTCTCCGGCGAGTACAGCGGCGGCCCCACCTGCGTGCAGGCCCAGTTCGACGTGCTGCGCGCCTACTTCGATGAGGTGGTGAAGGCGCCCGCCCTGGTGGTGGGCAACTCGCTGGGCGGGGCCATGTCCGTCAACCTGGCCGCCGAGCATCCGTCCCTGGTGAAGGCGCTCGCGCTGGTCTCCCCCGCGGGCGCGGAGCTGACGCCCGAGGCGCTGGCGGCGCTCCTGGGCCACTTCGCGGTGAAGTCGAACGCGGACGTCCGCGCCCTGACGAAGCGCCTCTTCCACCGTCCGCCGTGGGCCGCGATGCTGCTCGCGTCGGAGCTGCGCAAGTTCTACACGACGCCCACGGTGCAGGCGCTCGCGGCGGACGCGCTCGCGACGCAGGCGAGCATCGCGCCCCAGTCGGTGCGGGATTTGAAGATGCCGGTGCTCTTCCTCTGGGGCGGCAGCGAGCGGCTCCTGCCCCCGGAGATCCTCACCTGGTACCGGCAGCACCTGCCCGCCCAGGCGGAGGTCCACGTGGTGGAGGGCTTCGGCCACGTGCCGCAGATGGAGCGGCCGGACGCGTTCGTGTCCCACCTGGTGGGCTTCGCGGACCGGGCCGGCCTCTAAGGGCGGGAATCGTCCGGCGGGCCGGGTGTAGACTCGGGGGCCTTGCGACGGCCCCTCTCACCCGACCCCCGAGGACACGCTCCCGTGACCCGTTTCCCGAAGCCGTGGCGCATGGGACTCGCCGCGCTCCTCCTGTGGGGCGTGCCCGCGTTCGCGCAGAAGCCCGCGGACGCGGCCGGCCGGGAGGAGTCCGCGTACCGCCAGCTGGAGCTGTTCGCGCGGGTGCTCTCCTACGTGGAGAACAACTACGTGGAGCCCGTGGACAGGAAGACGCTCATCCAGGGCGCCATCCAGGGGATGCTCGACACGCTGGATCCGCACACCGTCTTCATGCCGCCGGAGGTCTTCCGGGAGATGAAGATCGACACGTCCGGCGAGTTCGGCGGCCTGGGCATCGAAATCGCTCGCAAGGGCGACCGGCTGGTGGTGGTGGCGCCCATCGACGACACGCCCGCCGCTCGCGCCGGCATCAAGGCCGGGGACGAGCTGCTCGCCATCGATGGAGAGAGCACCCAGGGCATGGACCTGGGCCGCGCGCTCCAGAAGATGCGCGGGCCCGCGGGCGGCCGCGTGCTGCTCACGCTCATGCGCGCGGGCTTCAACGCCCCGCGGGAGCTGGCCATCCTGCGCGACCACATCCGCATCGTGTCCGTGGAGGGCGCGCTCTACGACGGCATCGGTCACGTGAAGGTGAAGAACTTCCAGGACCGCACGGACGTGTCGCTGAAGAAGGAGCTGGACCGGCTGCGCGCGCTCAACGGCGGCAGGGAGCTGGACGGCCTGGTGCTGGACCTGCGCAACAACCCCGGCGGCCTGCTGGACCAGGCCGTGGCCATGAGCGACCGCTTCCTGCCGGGCAGCCTGCCCATCGTGTCCACGCGCGGGCGCGACGGCCGCAACGCCTCCGAGGAGAAGAGCCGCGACCGCGACACGGAGAAGGACTACCCGCTGGTGGTGCTGGTCAACGCGGGCAGCGCCTCCGCGTCCGAGATCGTCGCCGGCGCGCTCCAGGACCACGGCCGCGCGGTCATCATGGGCACGCAGACCTTCGGCAAGGGCAGCGTGCAGACCATCATCGAGCTGGAGGACGGCTCCGGCCTGAAGCTCACCATCGCGCGCTACTACACGCCCAAGGGCCGCAGCATCCAGGAGAAGGGCATCACCCCGGACTTCCTCGTGCCGGAGGATGCCTCCGGGAAGACGGGGAGCGACGCGCCCCGGGAGAAGGACCTGCGGCGCCACTTCAAGGCGGAGCCGTCCCAGACGACGTCGGAGGTCGCCACGCAGCCCCGGACCCTGCCCGCGAACCTGAAGGACTGGGCGGTGACGGCGAAGCTCGCGGATCCACAGCTGAAGGTCGCGCTCAACTACCTCCATGGGTTGGCGCCAGGGCCCGCGTCCCGGGCCTCCGGGAGCACCGCGGGTCGCTGAAACCCCCTTTCGAGGTGGCGTTCCGCCTCGCAGTGCGTGTAATGCGCACAGCAACGAGGGAGACCGGATGCGACGTCCTTTCAATCGCGCGCTGCACGCGACGCTCAGTGGCTGGCTGGTGGGAATGCTGGCCGTGGGCCCCGCCGCCGCGCAGCAGCAACACGTACCGCTGCGGCTGATGCCGCGAACGCTGCCGTCGGCGGCGGGCCCCCGCGTGGCGGTGGTGGCCATTCCCGTGGATGCCTCTCTGGAAGGGGAGGCGCTGGCGCTGGCGCACTGGGCCGAGCAGGCCGTGGCCCGCTCCGGGCGCCTGGACCTGGTGCGGCTGACGGACGCGCTGGATGCCCAGGGCGCGAGCGCGCGCCAGGAGAAGGCGGTGGAGGGCAACGCCGCGTTCAAGGACGGCTTGAAGGCGTACGACGAGCTGGACACCGTGAAGGCGCTCCAGAGCTTCGACAAGGCGGTGAAGGCCTACGAGGAGTCGGACCTGTCGCGCGCGTTCCCGCTGCTGAGCCGCGCCCGGGTGATGAAGGCCGCGACGCAGCTGGCCAACGGGGAGAACAAGGCCGCGGAGCTGGAGATTCGCGGCGTGCTCGCGGTGGATCCGCGCGCCACCTTCAACCCCAACTTCTTCCCGCCCGAAGCGGTCGCCTCCGTGGAGAAGGAGCGCAAGGCGCAGCTGGAGGGCGCGCAGGGGACGCTGTCGGTGCGCACGCAGCCCGCCGCCGCGCAGGTGTTCGTGGACGGGACCTACCGGGGCGTGTCCCCGCTGGCGCTCACCGGCCTGACGCGCGCGGACCACTACGTGACGCTGGTGTCGCCGGGCTACGTCGTGACGGAAGGCCGGGCGCGCGAGGGCGAGTCCTCCTTCACGCTCACGAAGCTGCCGGTGCAGCAGCGCTACGCCGCGCTCGTGGAGCGCATCGCGAAGAACCCCGACGATGAGGAGCGCGACAAGGCGCTGCAGGAGCTGGGCGCGCTCGCGGGCGTGCCGCAGGTGCTGGCGCTGGTGGTGCGCGGCGGCCCGGGCAACGCGCCGCTGACCGTCACCGGCCTGCGCATGGACGTGGCGGACGGCCACAACCAGGCGTACGCGCTGGGCCAGGTGCCGCGCGGCGACGCGATGGCCACGGGCTCCGAGGCGCTGTTGACGGGGTTGGTGGCCCAGGACGCGGCGCGCGTCGACGGCAAGCCGGTGAAGCACTTCGCCAGCGGCGGGGGCGTGAGCCGCCGCACCGCGGGCTACGTGCTGCTGGCCACGGGCGTGGCGCTGCTGGCGGGCGGCATCTACTTCGGCCTGGAGGCCTCCTCCAAGTCGGACGCGTTCAAGACCGCGCCGCAGGGCAGCACGCGCGCGGAGGACCTGAAGAGCACCGGCAAGACGTACGCGCTGGTGGCGGACATCGGCGTGCTGGCGGGCCTGGTGTCCGCGGGCGCCGGCAGCTACCTGGCGTTCTACAAGAAGGGTGGGGGCTCGTCGTCCAGCCCCCCCGCGAGCACGCCGTCCGAGCGCGCCGCGCCCGCCCGTGAAGAGAAGCCCATGAAGGAGGCGCTGCCCATGCCGCCGCCTCCGCCCCCCGCGAAGACGGAGCCCGCCCCCAAGGCGAACGCCACGTCCACGCCCGCCCCCGAGCCGGCCCCGGCGAACACGCCCCCGCCGCCCGTCTTCGAGCCGCCCCCGCAGGCTCCGCCCCCGCCGCCCGCGAGGAAGCTGACGCGCAAGGAGCGCGAGGCCGAGGCGAAGCGCCAGCGTGAAGAGGCGGCCCGCCTCAAGCGCGAGGAGGAGCAGCGCAAGAAGGAGGAGGAGGCGCGGCGCAAGCAGGAGGAAGAGGCGAAGCGCAAGGCGGACGAGGAGGCGAAGCGCAAGGCGGAGGAAGAGGCCCGGCGCAAGCGCGAGGAAGAGAAGAAGCGTCCCAAGCTCGACGAAGACGATCTCCGGAACTACTAGCCATGCGCCGCCTTTCATCGCTCATCGTTCCCTCGGCCCTGGTCCTGGGACTGTCCGCCTGCAGCCTGCTCGTCGACTTCGACCCCGAGGGGCAGCCGTGTGACCGCGGCCAGTGCCTGGAGGGCTACGTCTGCCGCGACCAGGTCTGCACCTCCGACGACAGCACCCCCTCCGACGCCGGCACGTCCGACGCGGGCACCACCGACGCCGGCACGTCCGACGCAGGCTCCACCGACGCGGGTGACGGCACCGACGCCGGCACCTCGGATGGTGGACTGCTGCCCGACGGCGGCCTCCCCGACGGGGGCTGAAGCAGCCCCCGCGCCGGGCTCGCGTCACCGGTCACCGCACCGGTCGCCGGGCCCGGCCCCCTCTGGCGGGACGCTTCCGGCCCGCCGCCTGCCGCGCCCACGGTCCCCAGGCTCCAGGGGCCCGGGCGCGGCGCCCTGTAAACACTCCCGCACGTGGCCGCCGGGCCGCGCCGTGTCCCCCCGGACACGGCTGCCTGCCCGCTGGCGCCACCGCGAAACCCCCGTCATTCCAACCACTTGCGCGCGGCGTCCGCACCGGAGCGGCATGGCCGGTGCGTGGCATCATCCGTGCTCTGAGGCGGGCCCAAGGAGGCATCAACGACATGGGCAAGCGCGTGGGAGTGCTGATGGGCGGGTGGGGCGAGGAGCGGGAGATCTCGCTCAAGACGGGGGAGGCCGTGGTGGCGGCCCTGGAGACCCTGGGGCACACCGTCACCCGCGTCTTCGCGGGCCCGGGCCTGGACCGGGCGCTGCGCGCGGCCGACATCGAGGTGGCCTTCCTCGCGCTGCACGGGCGCATGGGCGAGGACGGCCGCGTGCAGGGCCTGCTGGAGCTGCTGGAGATTCCGTACACCGGCTCCGGCGTGCTGGCCTCCGCGCTGGCCATGGACAAGCCCATGGCGAAGAAGCTCTTCCAGCTGCACAACCTGGCCACGCCCCGGGGCTACCGGGTGGGCCGCGAGGACGCGGAGCGCGCGCTGGAGCTGCACGGCGACAGCGGCTTCCCCTGCGTGGTGAAGCCCGCGAAGGGCGGCTCGTCCGTGGGCCTGTCCGTGGTGCACGACGCCGGGGCCCTGGTGCCCGCGGTGGCCCAGGCGTGCCGCTTCGGCGGCGAGGCCCTGGTGGAGCGCTTCGTGAAGGGCCAGGAGGTGACGGTGGGCATCCTCGGCGACAGCGTGCTGGGCAGCTGCGAGGTGGCCTTCCCGCGCGAGGGCTTCGACTACGAGGCCAAGTACAAGGGCGGCGGCGCCCGGTACTTCCTGCCGCCCCGCCTGTCCGACACCCGCCGCGTCAACGTGGAGTCGCTCGCGCTCGCCGCGTACCGCGCCCTGGGCTGCCGGGGCTACGGCCGCGTGGACCTGCTCTGCTCCGACACGGAGAACGACGTGGTGCTGGAGGTGAACACCCTGCCGGGCTTCACCCCCACCAGCCTCCTGCCGAAGATCGCCGCCCGCGCGGGCCTGGACTTCCCGGCGCTGGTGCAGGGCGTGCTCGAGCGCGCCACCCGCGACGAGTCCCACGTCGCGGAAGCCATCCCCTCCGTCCCCGCCGCCCCCGTGCCCCTGCGCGCCGCCCGCTAGGTCCTGCGCCGCTCGGAGCACCCGGGACGTCGTCCCGGCACCCCTGTGACGCAGGGAAGAAGGGGGTGACATCCCGCGTCAAAGCCGCCGTTCAAGGCCTCTCGAATCCGGGGAATAGTTTGACACGACCCGGGTGGCTCCCTATTGTCCGCCGGCGATCAGTAGCCGGAAGGTCAAAGCCCTGTCTTTACGGGCACATACGGGGCGGGGCTCAGCAGACCCACAGGCGGCGGTCAGCGTGAGCGGTCGGTCGGCATGCCGCCACGTCTGGTAGGACCGCTGGCGCCAGTGCCAGCGGGAGGGGCTGAGCGTCACCGATGACCACCGTCGAGATCATCTTCCTGGCAGTCTACTTCAGCTTGCTGAGCGTGCTGGGAGTCTACGGCTCCCACCGCTACCGCATGGCGTTTTTGTATTACCGCCACAAGTTCAAGCTGCCGACGCCCAACGGCACGCTCCCGGCGCTGCCTCGGGTAACCATCCAGCTGCCCATCTTCAACGAGATGTACGTGGTGGAGCGGCTGGTGGAGTCGGTGTGCCGCATCGACTACCCGCGCGAGCTCTTGGAGATCCAGGTGCTGGACGACTCCACGGACGAGACGTGCGCCATCGCGCGCGCGTGCGTGGAGCGCCACCGCCAGAAGGGCCACGACATCGTCTACATCCACCGCGTCAACCGCCAGGGCTTCAAGGCGGGCGCGCTGGAGAACGGCCTCAAGCTGGCCACGGGCGAGTACGTGGCGGTGTTCGACGCGGACTTCGTCCCCAGCCCGGACTTCCTGATGCGCACGGTGCCCTTCTTCGCGGACGCGAAGGTGGGCATGGTGCAGGTGCGCTGGGGCCACCTGAACCGTGAGTTCTCCATCCTCACGCAGGCGCAGAGCATCTTCCTGGACGGGCACTTCATCATCGAGCACACCGCGCGCAACCGCGCCGGCTGCTTCTTCAACTTCAACGGCACCGCGGGCATCTGGCGCCGCTCCACCATCTCCGACGCGGGCGGCTGGCAGCACGACACGCTCACGGAGGACCTGGACCTGTCCTACCGCGCGCAGCTCAAGGGCTGGCAGTTCGTGTTCCTCCCGGAGGTCATCTCCCCGGCGGAGGTGCCGGTGGACATGAACGCCTTCAAGAGCCAGCAGCACCGCTGGGCCAAGGGCTCCATCCAGACGGCGAAGAAGCTGCTGCCCACCATCCTCAAGAGCGACCTGCCGCTCTTGGTGAAGCGCGAGGCCTTCTTCCACCTCACCAACAACATGGCGTATCTGCTGATGGTGCTGCTGTCCGTGCTGATGCCCATCAGCATGGTGGTGCGCTTCCAGCACGGCCTGTACGGCACGCTGTTCCTGGACCTGCCGTTCTTCATCACCGCGACGGCCAGCGTCTGCGTCTTCTACGTGGCCGCCCAGCGCGAGCGCGGCGTGAAGGGCTGGGAGCGCTTCAAGTACCTGCCCTTCCTGATGAGCCTGGGCATCGGCCTGGCCATCAACAACGCGAAGGCCGTGGGCGAGGCGCTGCTCAACCAGCAGTCGGGCTTCGCGCGCACGCCGAAGACGGGCGCCGAGGGCAAGAGCGTCAAGGCCGTGAAGAAGAGCTACCGGGGCAGCAAGACGCTGATGCCGGTGGTGGAGCTGCTCTTCGCCGCCTACTTCACCGGGGCGCTGTGGTTCGCCATCGAGTCGCGCATCTACACGTCGGTGCCCTTCATCATCCTGTTCCTGGCGGGCTTCCTCTACGTGGGCATGTCCAGCCTGATGCAGGGCCTGGCGGGCCGGGCGAAGGCGCCGGACGCCGCCCCCGCCGTGCCGGCCTCCGAGGAGCAGCCGCGCCAGGCGGCCTGAGCCGCTCCCACCGCCTCGCGGCCCACCTCGCGCCGCCGCTTCCCACCTGGACTCCAGGGCGGGGAGGGCGGCGCGGTGCTTTTCCGGCCTCCGGCCTGGGGGCCTACAGGCCCGCGTCGGGCGCGCCGCGCAGCAGCACCTGCTCCTGGCGCACCGGGGCGGGGCCGGCGGTCGCGGTGCGGCAGCCCTCGTCGATGGAGGTGCTGGACGCGGCCCGCAGCGTGAGGCCGGCGTCGGTGCAGGCCACCGCCTCCGTGGGGAAGGTGACGGGGCAGGGCGTGCCGGAGGCGCTGAAGCCGGTGGCGCGCGTCTCGCCCACGAAGCCCTCCGGCGTGCGGGTGAGGACGATGCCCACCGAGCCCGCGTCCGGGGACTCCACGCCGCCGTCCGCCCAGGCGCGCACCACCGCGAGCGACAGGGTGCGGCCGTCGTCCTGGCCCAGGTAGCGGAAGGCCGGGTTCTGCGCGTGGTGGTAGTCGCCGGACTGGTCCTTCTCACAGCCGGGCGGCACGTAGATGGGCGGCGGCCGGGCGGCCGTGGCGGCCTCCACCCGGGGGGGGGCCTTGCCCGGACAGGCCGCGAGCGAGAGGACACAGAGGCCTAAGGGGAGGGTGACGAGGGCGCGGTGCATGGGGCGCGGATATTCTCCCAACGGACGGCCCGGTGGGACGGTGTTTGCTTCCCCTGGGATGACTCTCTAACCTTCGGTCCGACATGAGTCTTCGCCGCTTCGCCATCCTGTCGCTCGTCGCCACCCTGGCGCTGCCCTCCGCGGCCTTCGCCCAGGACAATGATGATCTCCTCGCCCCCACGGAGGAGACGAAGCCCACGAAGCCCAAGGGCAAGCCCAAGACCGCGAAGCCGAAGACCTCGGTGAAGCGCAAGACGCCGCCCAAGAAGGAGAAGCTGGGCGCGCGCAAGGGCAAGACGGGCAAGGGCGCCGCGACGGCCACCGCCGAGGACACGGCGCCGGCCAAGGCCACGCTGGTGCTCAAGCTGGGCAGCAACGCGCGCACCGCGAAGGTGACGGTGGACGGCCAGGAGGTGAACCCGCAGACGCCGCTGGAGCTGGCGCCGGGGGAGCACACGGTCGTGGCGCGCCGTCAGAACTACTCGGACTTCACCCAGCAGGTGACGCTGGCGCCGGGCCAGACGGCGGAGCTGACGGTCGCGCTGGACGCGGCGACGGGCTTCGCCACCCTGCGCGCGGACGTGCCCCGCGTCACCGTGTTCGTGGACGGGACGCGCGTGGGCCTCACCCCCGTGGAGAACCACCCCCTGACCCAGGGGCAACACGAAATCGAGTTCCGCGGGCCGGCGGGGCTCAAGGACGTGAAGAACATCAACGTGCGCGCCGGCCAGCTCTACGTCGTGGAGGGGCGCCTGCGTCCGTCCGAGCCGGTGGCGACCGCGCCGGTGGCGCAGCCGGACGACACGCCGCGCTCGACGGTGCTGGAGCCCTCGAAGCCCGCGGAGCCGGTGGAGCAGCCGGGGCTGGCGCTGGGCACCGAGCAGCCGCCGGAGGTGAAGGAGAGCACCAGCAAGGCCTGGTACCAGAAGTGGTACGTCTGGGTGGGCGTGGGCGTGGTGGCCGCCGCGGCGGGCGCCGGGGCCTACGCGGTGACCAAGAGTCCCGCGGAGCTCACCCCGGGCCAGGTGTGCGGCGGGGAGTGCGACGGCTCCATCGGGTTCTCGGGCCTGCGCCCGGTGATGCCCGCGCCCGGCATGCGCTTCTGAAGTCGCGCGGGGCGGACGTCCGCGTCCGCCCCGGCTCCCGCGCCCCGGAGTCCGTCAGTGGCCCCGGAGGTCGTCCTCGGCGCGGCCCGCGCCGGGCTCCAGCCGCAGGAAGACGTTGGTCACGCGGCCCACGCCCCAGTAGTCCAGCGCGGTGGCGCGGAGGCGGAAGGGCTCGGACTCCGGCAGCAGGGCGGTGACGTCCACCTCGTTGGCCTCGAAGCTGAAGGCGCGCCGGCCCACGTTGTCCACCTGCTCGTTGCCGATGAAGACGCTGTCCGTGAAGCCCACGGCGGCGCGGCGCGACACCTTGCCCTTCGCGTCCAGCACCTCCAGCAGCAGGAAGTTGTCCACGGCGAAGCCCTGCGTGCAGGCCGCGTCTCCGCAGAGGCGGGCCTGGGCGCCGTCCAGCCGCAGTGACGGCGTCTCCGCGGTGGCGACGACGCGCGGCGTGCGCTCGCCCTCGCGCGTGTCCACCTCCACGTCCTCGCGCCGCTGCTCCAGGCGCGCCGTCTCACGCTCCGGCGTGGCGCCGAGCAGCTGGACCGAGCGCGGTTGGGGCGGCGCGACGGCGGTGGACGGCGGAACCTGCTTCGCGCAGGCCAGGAGGCTCAGCGCGGCGGCGGAGAGGGTCAACGTTCGCGAGTGGCGCACCCGGAGGCTTGTAGCGAGCGGCGCTGGACGGGGTCAATTAGCATGCCCCCCATGCGGACCCTCCCCGGATGGTGGCTGCTGTGCGCGCTGCTCTCAGGCCCTGCCGCCGCGGCCCCTCCCGCCATCCCGGGCGCGGGCAGCGTGGCTCCGGAGGTGCAGCTGTGCCTCCAGCACCTGAAGCCGGGGGAGCGGGACCGGGCTGCGCGGGCGCTGGGGCCGCTGGAGTCCGTGCCGCGCTACCGCGTGCAGCTGGAGGTGGAGCCGAAGGAGCGGCGCGTCTGGGGCAAGGTGCAGGTGGAGCTGGTGGCCAAAGGGCCCAGGCCGCTGACGGAGCTGTACCTGCGGCTGACGCCCAACACCCGCTCCCGCCAGGTGACGCTCTCCGGCGCGAAGCTCAACGGCAAGGCCGTGGCGCTGGAGCTGGGGCCGGAGCCCACGTTGCAGCGCATTGCTGTAGAGCCGCCCGTGGCCCCCGGCGGCACGGTGTCGCTGGAGGTCGCGGTGAAGGGCACGGTGCCCCGGGCGGCGCCGGGCGCGGAGTCGCTCCTGGGCGCGGGCGGGCTCCTGGGCGGCGGGGGGAAGGCCGGCGCGGATGACCACGGGGCCTTCTCCGCCACGGCGGACGTGGTGAGCCTGGTGGGCGTGGTGCCGCAGGTGCCTCCGGTGGATGACCAGGGCCAGCCGTGGGCCGGCCCGCAGGGCATGGGGGACCTGGCGCTGTACGAGCCCGCGCACGTGCTGGCCACGCTCACCGTGCCGTCGGGCTGGGCGGCGCACGCCACCGGGACGCCGCTGGGCGAGGTGCCCGAGCGCGACGGCCGGGTGCGCTACAGCTTCGCGGCGGCGGCGGTGCGCGACTTCCCGGTGCTGGTGACGCGCGGCTACCAGTCCGCCACCGCCACGGTGAACGGCGTCACGGTGGAGAGCCACTTCGCGGCGCAGGACGCGGCGACCGGCAAGCGCGTGCTCAAGTACGCGTCGCAGGCGCTGACGGAGTTCGAGAAGCGGCTGGGCCCGCTGCCCTACACCCACTTCCGCGTGGTGCAGGCGCCCCTGAGCGGGGGCGCGGGCGGCATGGAGTTCCCGGGTTTGGTGACGGTGGGCACGTCGCTCTACCGCGCGAAGCAGGATCCCTTGAAGATGCTGGCGGGCATGCCCGGCATGGAGGCCTTCGAGGAGCTGCTGGACGCGCAGGGCGCGGGCCTGCTGGCGCAGGTGGGCGCGCAGGTGGGCGAGTCCCTGGAGCGCACGCTGGAGTTCACCGTGGCGCACGAGGTGGCGCACCAGTACTTCGCGGGGCTCGTGGGCTCCGACCCCATCCACGACCCGGTGGTGGACGAGTCGCTGGCCCAGTACGCGGCGCTCCTCTACATGGAATGGGCCCACGGCCCGGAGGCCGCCGAGTCCCTGCGCAACGAGGCCCTGGTGATGCCCTACCAGTTCTTCCGGCTGTCCGGCGGCAACGACGGCCGCGCGGACCGGCCCACGGGCGACTTCGACGGCGGCGAGCTGGAGTACGGCGCGCTCGTGTACGGCAAGGCGCCGCTGTTGCACCACGCGTCGCGCAAGCTCGTGGGGGACACCGCCTTCTTCAAGGCCCTGCGTGCGTACGTGGACACGTACCGCTTCAAGTGGGCGTGCAAGGCGTGCTTCACGCAGGAGCTGGCGAAGGCGAGCCCCGCGAACGCGAAGGCGCTGACGCAGCTGCGCACGCGCTGGTGGGAGGAGGCCCACGGCGACGAGGACCTGGGCGCGGCGGACCTCCAGCGGCTGATGGAGGCCATGGGCGGCAACATGGGCATGGGCGGCGTGAAGCTGGACGCCCAGACGCAGGAGCTCCTGGAGCAGCTCTTGCCCCAGCTGATGGGGCAGTAGCGCGCCGGGCTCGGCGGTTCAGTCGAACAGCGCCTTCACGAACTCGCGCGGCTCGAAGCGGCGCAGGTCGGCGACCTTCTCGCCCACGCCCACCCAGACCACGGGCAGCTTCAATTCGTCGCAGATGCCGATGATGACGCCGCCCTTGGCGGTGCCGTCCAGCTTGGTGAGCGCGATGGCGCTGACGCCCACGGCCTCGTGGAACTGCTTGGCCTGCTGGATGGCGTTCTGCCCGTTGGTGGAGTCCAGCACGAGCAGGATTTCATGGGGCGCGCCGGGCAGCGCCTTGTCCATCACGCGCTTGACCTTCTTGAGCTCCTCCATGAGCGGGGCCTTGGTGTGCAGCCGGCCCGCGGTGTCCGCGATGATGACGTCCGCGCCTTCGTCTTTCGCCTTCTTCACCGCGTCGAAGATGACGGAGCTGGGGTCGCCGCCCTCCGGGCCCGTCACCAGCTGGGCGCCCGCGCGGCCGGCCCACACGTCCAGCTGCTCCGTGGCGGCGGCGCGGAAGGTGTCGCCCGCGGCGAGCACCACCTTCTTGCCCTGGCCGGTGAGCTGCGCGGCCAGCTTGCCGATGGTCGTCGTCTTCCCGGCGCCGTTGACGCCCACCACCATCACCACGTGCGGCGGGCCTCCGCCCTCCAGCGAGCGCGGCACGGGCAGGTCCACCATGCGCGCCACCTCGTCGCGGATGGCGCCCTTGATGCGCTCCGGGTCCTTCAGCTCGTTGCGCTTGAGCTTCTCGCGCGCCACCTCCACCAGGTGGTCCGCGGTGCGCACGCCGATGTCGGCGGTGAAGAGGATCTCCTCCAGCTCCGACAGGACGGACTCGTCCATGGTGCGCTGGCCGCCGAACAGGCCGTTGAGCCGCGCCATGAAGCCCTGGTTGCGCGTGCGGTCCAGGCCCTGCGCCAGGGTGCGGCCACCCTCCGCCTCCACCTTGGCGCGCGCCGCGGCGGCCTCCGCCTGACGGGCGGCCTCCGCCCGGGCGGCCTCCTGGGCGATGGCCTCCTCGCGCAGGCGCACGGCTTCGGCCTGCTCCCGCTTGCGGCGCTCGCGCGTCTCGTCGTCGACGGCCTTCTTGGCGCGGTACTCGACGCGCTTGGCCTCCTCTTCCTTCTCCTTGAGGGCGCGGACCTGCGCCTCCAGCCGGGCCTTCTCCGCCGGGTCCCTGGCGGCGTGGGCGGCGAAGGAGGCCGTCTCGCGCTCGCGGCGCAGCTCGTCCATGCGCGCGTGGGCGTCGTCCAGCTCGCGGCGCCGGGCCAGCTCCGCCTCGTTGGGCGGCAGCTCCACGCGCAGCTCGGGGCGCTCCGCGGGCAGCTGGGGCGCCTCCTCGGGCTTCCGGGGGGCTTCCGGCACGCGCTTCTTGCCGAAGAGCTTCCGCGCCCCGACGAGCGCGAGGACGATGGCGAGGACCGCGCCGCCAATGCCCACCACCTCGCCGCCGGTGAGCCCGGTGTCCGGCGGGGTCCCCGTGCCCGGCTGCGTCGTCCCGCCGCCGGGAGTGGGGGCGGGGGAGGGGGCAGGGGGCACCTGCGCCAGGAGTGCGTCGAGGGAGGTCGGGGTCTTCATCGCCGCTCCGCATACACCAACGCGCAGTTGGATGCAGCGCCCGTGGCCGGGTAGAACGGCCCTCCGCCATGCGCCTTCCGCCCCTGAACGTCCTGATGACCGCTTCCGTCCTCCTGGGCACTTCCAGTGCCTGCATCGTGGAGGCCCCCGGCGGGGCCAGTGAACAGGAGCGCCGCGCGGCCACCGTCACCCAGGTGCCCCCGCTGTCCATCCGCAGCGGCGCCAACCTGGGCGGCAAGGTGGAGGTGGTGGGCGCGTCCGTGCAGCCGGGCCGCATCCCCCCGGGGGACCAGGCGCGCGTCACCGTCTTCTTCAAGGTGCTCCAGCCGCTGGAGGAGGACTACCTCGTCTTCGTGCACGTGGAGGACGCGGACGGGCGCATGGAGCGCATGAACGTGGACCACAAGCCCGCGGGCGGCCTGTACCCCACGACGCAGTGGAAGGTGGGGGAGACGGTGAAGGACGAGTTCGTCATCGCCCTGCCGCAGGGCGCGGCGCCGCGCGCCATCAACGTGTGGATGGGGCTGTGGGAGCCGCGCAACGACGCCCGGCTGCCCCTCACCAACCCGCAGGCGGTGCGCAACGATGGCCGGGGCCGCCTCTTGCTGGCGCAGGTCCCCGTGGGCGGGTGACAGGGAAAAAAACCGGAGCGGCCCTGTAAGCCGGGTTCTGTCCCCACCCCTTTCGGGATGGGCGGCGAACATTCATCTAGGGCCCTGGTTGCCCAGGGACCTCATCAGCGAGCAACCCGAACGCATGGGACGGGCCATCCCTGTCCCCTTTCGGGGACGCGCTCCTATTGGCTCTTGCTCCAGGTGGGGTTTACCGTGCCGTCCGAGTCACCCCGGACGCGGTGCGCTCTTACCGCACCGTTTCACCCTTACCCGCCCCCTTGCGAGGACAGGCGGTCTGTTTTCTGTGGCACTTTCCTGCGAGTCGCCTCGACTGGCCGTTAGCCAGCACCCTGCCCTGTGGAGCCCGGACTTTCCTCCCGCCATCCATGCCTGCGATGGCCGGCGTTCACCCGGACCGCTCCGGCACTCCGGGGGATACAACAGCCAGCCCGGGCGGGTCCACTTCCGGTTGAGAAGAGCTTCCTCCTCCGAGCAAGGAAGGGAGGTGGGGTTCAACCGCTTGGTTCTTGCCGGATTCGACTTCCTGAAGCCTGCGTAGCAGGAAGGTGCAGCACGCGCCCGCTGCGGTAACCGCGAGCTGCGCAATGGCCCGGTCTGCATCGACGTGCTGGGGACCTCGTCCGTGCGCATCGCCTGTCTTGGTGCGCAGCGTTCCGATGTTCTGGACCATGGCTGACAGGTTGCGCGTGATGCCACGGAGTTCATCCGCGACCGTTTCCTCGGAGATCGACAGGCTCCTGGACGCGACCTTGTAGAGGCCTTGAATGGTTTGGTCCGAAGGCAAGGGCTCTTTTCGATGGAGGAGGATGTGCTTGAGCGTTGTCTCCGTGAGCGTTGAAGCGGCTGTCACGGCGGCAGCGGGGTCTGTGGAAAGCAGCCGATCGGCCTTGCCCCAATCCACGACTAACCGACTGAAGCCGAAGTGTTGTGCTGAGGAGATGAGCGCTTCTGCGATGCCAGCCGGAGGGTTCGCGATGAGCCGCTGAACGGAATTCGATGCGCTCGCTCTTCCTTCGAGTACGCGATTGAGTGCCGTCTTCATTCCTTGGATCACTCTGTCGAGATGTCCATCACTGGAGACGAGCCTGAGCCAACGGACATCCCAGCTTTCCGGGCGACCAACCCTGTACGAACGGTCTTCGTCGGAGACGCCAGTCATTGACTCCTCAAGATCGTCATATGCGGAGCGGTAGGCGAGATAGAGGCCCGAAGCGTCCACGCCGAGGTAGCCATAGACGCGCTCGATAGGCTCGCCACTATCTTCAATGGTGAAGGACTCCGTGTGGACCACGACGCTGGCTCGGCGAGAATGCTCCGCGAGTCGGCTGCTCAGCTCCGTGATGCGCTGGCGAATGTCGAGGTCGTGCTGCTCGACAGCCCTGACCAGCTGCTCAAGTTCTTCAATTCCGGTCATCTCAGACGAAGCCATGCCCCTGTTATGGTGGCGCGGTACCCCGAGGGCAAGTCGAAGAGCGCTGACGTCGCGCGGGCTATTTTCACTCGTCCGTGGCGCAGAAGAACGAGCTGCTCTTCCAGCGGGGCGTGAACTTCAACGACCTGCCGAACTGGCAGAAGCGCGGGACGGGGCTCTACCGGGAGACGTACGCGAAGGAGGCGCGCGACCCGAGGACCGGGGAGACGGTCCTCGCCGAGTGCCGCCGCCTCAAGGTGGACTACGAGCTGCCGATGAAGGACGCGTACGACGCGTTCATCCTGTCGTTGCTGGAGGGCGTGGAGCGATACTCTCCGGGATGACTTCGACTTCCTTCCTGGCCCGTCCGGGTGCCGCCCTCCTTGTGCTCATGGCGTGCTGTGGAACCGCGAAAGAAGGCGCGGCTCCGCGCGACGCCCGCGTGGAGCCTGTGGCCCCGCCTGAGTCGGTGTGGCTGCCGGCCGGACGCTTCGAAATGGGCTCGCCGGCGGGCGAGCCGGGGCGGGATGTGGACGAGGGGCCCCGGACGGAGGTCGCGTTCGAGCGCTTCCAGATGGATGTCGTGCCCGTGACGGTGCGGGCCTTCGCGGCGCGACGTGAGCAGGTGCGCGCGAAGGATCCCCAGGCGCGTTGGTGGACCGATGCGGAAACCCCGAAGGAATGGCTCGGCCGCTGCAACCTGGACTCCGAGCGCATGGACCATCCCGTGACCTGCGTGGACTGGCGCGCCGCGCGGGCCTACTGCGAGCTCGTGGGCGGAGCACTGCCCACGGAAGCGGAGTGGGAATACGCCGTGCGTGCCTCGACGGCCTCCGCCTACTGGTGGGGCGAGTCGTTCGACGCGGAGCACGTGGTCGGCTCGGTGTCCTGCGCGTCGCGAGGCTGCCGTGGCGGCACGGCACCGGTGGTCCACTCCGGGCCGCGATGCAACGGCTGGGGGCTCTGCGACATGGCCGGGAACGTGTGGCAATGGACCGCCACCGGCTACCAGGAGCGGCTTGGCGAGGACGCGCCTCCCGAACCCTCCGGCGTGCCAGCGAAGCCCGTCCACCGTGGAGGCTCCTGGCTCAATCACGTGCCCTCCCTGTTCCGGTCCGCCCACCGGGGCCTCGCCTATCCGAAGAACGGCCTGACGGGGGTGGGGTTCCGTTGCGTGCGCCGGCCCTGAGCAACGCAACGTTGGAGCGCAGGGGCACTCGGGGTGTCGCAAAGCCAGTCCTGCCCGCCGGGTCCGTATTGCCTGGATGGCAGCCCACGGGGTCGTGAGGCGCTGTCCTATCCGGGGCGGGGGATTGCGCGCCTTCGCCCGGGTGCCGCAGGATTCGCGCTCGCGCCGCCGGGGCCCTGCGGCACGGCGCGACGGTTTCGAGGGGGACGCATATGGTCATTTTCGGTTCGAGGCTCTACGGCAAGGTCGATGCGATTCCGGGCCTGGGCTACGTGGCGACGAAGTTCGGTCACATCAACTTCGTGCCGCTCATCCCGCTGGAGGGCTGGCTCGTCGTAAGCCAGGAGGGCAACGGCTGGCGCGGGCAGGCCATCGGCATGAGCGGCAAGTCCGTGCTCGTGGCGTGGGCGCGCATGCTGTTCATCGTCGTGGGGCTCGGCTCGCTCTTCTTCGGCTTCATCAACTTCACGAATCACGAGATGCAGGACGCCATCGTTCCGGGCGTGCTCGCGCTGGCCTGCATTGGCGGGCTCGTCGCTTCGTACACCTGGAAGTGGGTCACCCACGCGTCGCCGGAGCGCGCGATGGAGATCGCCCGTGAGGCGGGAATCAGCGAGGAGGGGCTGAGGCAGCTGCACCGCCTGTACTCGGCTCCGGAGGCCTCCCCCGTCGCCGCGCCGGCCCAGCCGTGGACTCCGCCGGAGTCCTAGTCCGCCACTCGCGGTCCTCCTGGCGAAAGGCCCGGGTTTCCCTCTCATGAGTCATGTCGTTGGCATCGATCTGGGCACCACGCACTCCCTGGTGGCCGCGCTCGACGGCGCGGGCCGTCCGAATCTCCTCACCAACCGGCTGGGGCAGCGGCTCACGCCCTCGGTGGTGGGCCTGGACGCGGAGGGGCGGCTCCACGTGGGCGAGTCCGCGCGCGCGCAGCTGCTCGTGCATCCGGAGCGCACCATCGCGGAGGTGAAGCGGCGCATGGGCCGCGACCTGCCGGTGACGCTGGGGGACCGGCGCTACAGCCCCACGGAGATCTCCGCGCTCATCCTGCGCGCGCTGCGCGAGGACGCGGAGCGCGCGCTGGGCGGCACCGTGACGGAGGCGGTCGTCACGGTGCCCGCGTACTTCAGCGATGCGCAGCGCCAGGCGACCAAGGATGCCGGTGAGCTGGCGGGGCTCAAGGTGGAGCGGCTGCTCAACGAGCCCACCGCCGCGGCGCTCGCGTACGGCGTGAACCACCTGGACGCCGAGCAGTACGTGCTCGTGTACGACCTGGGCGGCGGCACGTTCGACGTGTCGGTGCTGGAGATGTTCCAGGGCGTGCTGGACGTGAAGGCGTCCGCGGGCAACAACCAGCTGGGCGGCAGCGACTTCGACCAGGCGCTGGCCGCGTGGCTGGGCGCGGAGTTCGAGCGCACCCACGGCGTGTCGCTGAGCGGGAACCTGGCGGCGCAGGTGCGGCTCAAGGCGGCGGCGGAGGCCGCGAAGATCGCGCTCACGTCGGTGGAGGCCACGCCCGTCATCGTGCCGTTCCTCGCGCCGGGCCGGGGTGGCACGCCCGCGTCGCTGGAGGTGGAGGTGACGCGCGCGAGGTTCGAGGCGCTCATCACGAACCTGGTGCGCTCCACGCTCGAGCCGATGGAGAGCGCGCTGCGCGACGCGAAGCTGTCGAAGAAGTCCATCGCGGAGGTGGTGTTGGTGGGGGGCAGCTCGCGCGTGCCGCTGGTGCGCCGGCTGGTCGCCGAGTACTTCGGGCGCGAGCCGCGCGAAGGCGTGCACCCCGACGAGGCGGTGGCGCTGGGCGCCGCGCTTCAGGCGGGACTGAAGACGGGCGCGGTGAGCGCCGCGCACGGCATCATGATCACCGACGTGTGTCCGTTCACGCTGGGCGTGGAGGTGCAGGCGACGGTGGGGCGCGAGCGGGTGGGGGGCGTCTTCTCGCCGCTCATCCCGCGCAACACGACGGTGCCGGTGTCGCGCACGGAGACCTTCGCCACCACGGCGGACGGGCAGCGCGCGGTGGAGATCCGCGTGTTCCAGGGCGAGGCGCGGCTGGTGAAGGACAACCTGCTGCTGGACGCGTACACGGTGGAGGGCGTGCCTCCCGAGCGTGCGGGGACGGAGAAGGTCGCGGTCACGTTCACGTACGACATCAACGGCATCCTCGACGTCACGACGCGGGTGGTCTCCACGGGCAAGGAGGCCACGCTGGTGGTGGACAAGCGCTCGCAGCGCCTGGGGCCGGAGCAGCGGCTGGAGGCGAAGGAGCGGCTGGCGCGCGAGTGGGGCGCGGCCCCGGGAGCGCCGGTGCCCATGCCGGCGGCTGCGCCCGTGTCCCCGGAGGCCGACGCGGAGGCACTGCTGACCGCCGCGACCGAACGGATCGCGACCGCGCCGGCGGGCGTGCGTCCCCGGCTGGAGTCGCTGTGCAACGCCCTGCGTGAGGCCCGTGCGAAGGGGGACCGCGTCGCCGCGTCCCGCTTGGATGCGGAGCTGACCGACCTGCTGTTCGACCTGGGCTGAGCGAGCACGTGCCTCCGACCGAACTCCAGCGCCCGGTGGCGCAGCGCTCCCCGGGCCCGTTGGGCTGGGCCGAGAGGTCATTCCTGGAGCGCGCATGCTCCTGACCGAGCTCAAGCGCGCGGTGGTGCTGCGTCCGGCGGAACCCTCGGCGCGCCTGGAGCACGCATGCTCCTGACAGAACTCAAGCGCGCGGTGGTGCTGCGTCCGGCGGAACCCTCGGCACGTCTGGCATTGGCCGAGGCGCTCTTTCAGGAGCGCGACTTTCGCGGTGCCGCGGAGCATGCGCGCAAGGCCCTGGACCTGGGCGGAGGCGGGCCCGCGCGCCGCCTCCTGTGCGGTGCCTGGGCTCGCGATGGCAAGCGGGCCGAAGCGCTGAAGCTGCTGGAGACGTCCGTTCGTGAAGCTCCCCGCGATGCGTCCCTGCGCGCGGACTTGATCACGTTCCTGGAGGACGAGCGGCCAGACGACGCGCTCGTGCATGCGTTCGAGGCCGCCGAAGCCGCGCCCGGTGAGCTGGAGGCCTGGCGCGCCGTCATCCGGCTGTGCGAACGCACGAACCGTCCTTCCGAAGCCATGCCCGCGCTCAGGCGGGCCCGGCTGCTCGCGCCCGAGGATCCACGGCTCGCGGAGTCGGTGCTCGGTGCGCGTTCCGCGCTCGGGCTTCCCGCCACCACCGCCATGCTGGACGCGCCTCCCCTGGAGCAGGCCGCGCTGGCGCTCAAGCTGCCCACGGCGCGCGCCGCGCTCTCCCAGGCGAAGCTCGATGCAGCCGTCGAGGCACTCACCCGAGGTGCGCTCGCGGAGGCGAAGCGGCAGCTCGTGGTCGCGCCCGCCGCGACCCGGACCAGTGCCGCCGCGGCCCTGCTTCGCGCGGAGTTGCTGTGGCTGGAGGGACGCCCCGCCGCCCAGGTGGAAGAGGCCCGTCGCGCCGCATTCGAGATCGCCAGCGCACCCGGGGCCGCCGCGCTGCGCCTGGGTGATCATCGGCTCGAAGCCGGAGCGCTGGACGAAGCGCGCGAGCTCTATGCCATCGCGGCGGCGAACGGAGAGTCCCTGGCGGCCGCGGGCCGCGAGGCCGAGGTCGCCGAGCGCCGCCGGTTGCTGGCGCGCGACCTGCCCGCGGTGGGCCGCGTGGGCGTGCTCGGCTGGCATCCGGGAGGCGGACATGTGTCTCCGCTGGAGGCGGTCGCGGTGCCCGGGCGCGGCGTGCTGCGGTGCAGTGGCCATGTGGGCCCCGAGGGCCAGGAGGCTGCGGACGTGGCCTTCAGCGTGGTGCGTGCCCGCGCTCCCGCGCTGAGCCTGGGAACGCTCACGACCCGCTACGACCTGCACCTGCACTACACGGACACCGAGGTGGGCAAGGACGGCCTGTCGTCCGGTCTCGCGCTCTCGCTCGCGGGCCTCTCCGCGTACACGCAGCGCCCGTTGCCCGCGCGGCTGGCCGTGACGGGCGAGGTGACGTTGAACGGTGAGGTGCGGCGGGTGGGCGGCGTGCACGAGAAGCTGGTGGCCGCGTACCTCGAAGGCATGCGCGTGGTGCTGCACCCGCGCCGCAACCTGGATGACGTGGCGGCGCTGCCGCCCGAAGTGACCGGGCGTCTGCGCCTGATCGCCGTGGACAGCTTGGATGAGGCGTGGCGGCTCGTGAACGCGGCCGTGAACACGCCAGGACTGGAGCGAAGGTGAACAACGAGCCCCGCCAGAACCCCTACGAGGTGCTGGGCGTCGAGAAGGACGCGGACGCCCGCGCCATCAAGAAGGCCTACTTCGAGCGCGTCCGGCAGAACCCGCCGGAGACGCACCCGGAGGAGTTCCGGCGCCTGCGTGAGGCGTACGAGCTGCTCTCCGACCCGGAGGCGCGTCAGGCCTTCGACGCCAGCACCGCGGCGCAGGCGGACGGCCCGGAGGCGGCGGGCAACGCGCACCTCCAGGAAGCCATCAACCTGTTCGAAGCGGGAGACAAGGACGGGGGCCGCAACGTCCTCACCACGCTGCTCACCGAGCAGCCCGACTTCCACGACGCGCGCCTCCTGCTGGGCCGCCACTTCCTCTTCGAGGGCGAGCTCAAGCAGGCGCTGGCGGAGTTCGACGCGCTGCTCGAGCGCGCGCCCGACCACTGGCAGGGACACCTGCAGCGGGGCTGGGTGCTGGTCCGCCAGGAGCAGCTGAAGGAGGCCGCGGATGCCTTCTGGCGCGCGGGCAAGCATGGCCCCTCGGAGGTGGGCCCGCGCGTGGCACTGGCCGACTGCCTGGAGGCGATGGGGCAGGTGGCGGACGCGATTGAAGTGCTCACGAAGGCGCAGGAGCTGCCCGGTGTGTCGCGGATGGACGTGCTCGCCCTCAAGGTGCGGCGCATCGCGACGATGCTGGAGTACGGCCAGGACGCCAACGTCGCGGAGGAATTGGAGAAGCTCGACGCCGAGCTGCCGGAGGGCGCCGACCCCGAGCTGCGCCGCTGGACGGGAGGCCAGCTCTCCTCCGCCGCCGCGCACCTCTTCGCCCAGCAGAAGTCCAAGGCCGCGAACCGGCTGCTCGAGTTCGGCCGGCGCTTCAACCCGGAGAGCGCCACCGAGGTCGCGTACCCGACCCGCGTCACCCTGGACGTGGACGCCCTGCCGGCCGTCACCCGTGACTGGCTGCACTCGGAGGCGGAGCGGATTGGTGGGTGGCGCGTCGTGACGACCTGGGTGATGCCGGCCATCTTCACGCTGGCGCTCGCCACCGCCACCTGCTTCCTGATGGCCTTCATCTCCTTCGGGACCTCCGAGCGCGGCGTCCTGGGTTGGGTCGGGTGCGCGGTGCTCGCGGCCGTCGCCTTCGGCGTCACCTGGGCCCAGGCCCGTCAGCTCCTGCGGGTGATGGCGAGCCCCTATGGCCGCTTCAACACCATCCATCCCCTGCACTTGATTGAAGTGGCCATCGACCGCATCACCGTGTGGCCGCTCGTGCACCTGCAGGACCTGCAGCTGGTGAACCACCAGAACAACGGCGTCTATCAGCACACCGCGCTCGAGATGCGCTTCAACGGCAAGCGCATGACCCTGACCGTGCGCGGAAAGGACAAGGCGGAGGCGGTGGCCAACGAGCTGATCGCCCGGCGCCGCCGCGTGCTGGAGCTGCTCGGCCGGGGCATGCTGGACGCGGAGAGCGGCGTGGAGCACCTGCCTCCGGCGCTGCTGGCGCGCGCGGACAAGGCGGGCCACGTGCGCGCGGGAACGCCCCGTTCGCCCTGGCCCGGCGTGTTCGCCGCCGCGGGCGTGGGCGTGGTGCTGGTGGGCGGGGCCATCTGGCCGCAGCAGCGGGTCGCGGCGGAGCACGCCTGGACGCGCGTCGCGGCCCGAGGGGACCTGGGCTCCCTGCTCGAATACCTGCGCGAGCAGCCCGACCCCCGCTTCGCTCCGGAGATCCAGGCCCGGGTGGACGCGGAGCTGGGCCGGTCGCGCGCACTGCTCGATGCCCGGTTGGATCCAGGCAGCCCCGCGGGCCCGTCCCGCGCGTTCTTCGCGGGGCTGCTGGAGGCCGTCTCGCGCACGCACAGCCGACGTGTCTCCGTGACGTGGGCGGCGCCCGAAGGCGTGCGGACGCTGCCGCAGGATGATCCCTCGGAGCTGCTCGTGAGGGCCTGGCAACGGACCGTGGATGAAGCGCTGGGGCAGGGCGTGCTGGTCGTGGACGGAGGGCGGGGTTCGCTCCATGAGGGACCGCCCCTGCTGACCCTTCGCGTGCGGGAGGAGTCGCGTCCCGGCGCGGGGAGCGGGTCGGCCCAGCGGGTCTGGTCGGTGGCCCAGGAAGGACTGGGTGCGGACGCGGCGGTCCCGCCGCTGGAGCTCGTGGCCGACGCGGCGGATCCGCGCGCCGCGGAGGTCCTCTTCCATGCGTGGGTGGACCGCTGGCACCTGCCCGGTGCGGGCGACCGCCGCCCGCTGTTGTTGACGGCTTCGACGCTTGGCCAGGAGGCCCAGCCGTGAGTGCTCCTTCGACTTCCCGCCGTCAGGGTGTGTTGCTCCTGGGCGGCATCGGTGTCTGCGCGGTCGCCATCGTGGGCGCGGTCCGGATGCTCGGCGGCCGTGAGCGGGTGCTCTTCGTCAACGGGTTGGACTCGTCCGTCACGGTCACCGCGGGCAAGGCGCACTTCACGCTCCCGGCGAATGACTACCTGACGCGCCCGATGCCGGTCGGGCCGCTGGAGGTGGACATCCAGGGCGAGGGGGGCACGTGGGCCCACGAGACGGTGTTCGTGACCGACGAGGGCGGGCTCTTTGTCTACAACGTGCTGGGCGCCGCGCCGCTCTACACGCGGACGGTCCTCTACTCGCGGAACCAGGCACCCGGCTCCGTTCCGGAGCCCGCTCCCCAGCTCCTGGCGGGTACGTCCTTCCAGCGGGTGGGGCGCATCGATTACGTGCTCGCCGAGCCTCCCAAGAGTCTCACGTCGGACGAGTCGAGCGGAAAGACCACGTCGCGCATCCACCTGGGGATGGCGCCAGGTGGCTGGACCACGAGCGCCAGCTGGTTGTTCGCGATGCACCGCACGCTCGAGGGGGCACGCCTGGTGGAGGGACTCTCGAAGGCCCTGCCGGAGCTGCCGGGCATGGCGGAGGCGGCCCCCACCGCGAGGTCGCTGCTCGCGCGCGAGGAGGGGCCCCTGGCGTCGCTCGCCATCTCGCGAGTGGCGCGGGACGCGCGTCCGGACGACTTTGAAACGCAGCGGATGTGGATGCATGACATGCGTCGTGCCGGACGCGGCGACGAACTGCGGGCCTACTACCGGGCCGCGCTGGAGCGTGAGCCGGGCTCCGTGGTCCTGGCCGTGTTGCTCGCGCGCGTCGAGCCGGGGCCCGAAGCCACGGCGCGGCTCGAGGCGCTGGTGCGCGCTCATCCCGGGGAGCTGCTCCCCCGTCGGGCGCTGGCCGTGCGCTACGCGCGGCTGCAGCGCTGGGCGGACGCGCTCCCGCTGCTGGAGGCGATGGAGCGGGACGGCGACCCGGACTACCCGCGCTTCCAGGACACGCATGCCGAAACGCTGGTGGCGCTGGGGCGCCGCGAGGAGGCCGTCCGCAGGCTGTCGGAGCGCCTGCTCAAGGTCGGCGCCACGGAGGAGCTGCATCCGGCGTTCGTGGAGCTCTACGCGAAAGTGGTCGGGCACAGCTCGCAGGCCGGCGACAAGAACGCGACGATGCGGCAGCTCGTGGAGTGGGCCCAGAAGGACCGGCCCCAGGGCCTCGTGAGCGAGTGGCTCGCGGCCTCGCTGGGGGAGCCCGTGAACGCCGCGAAGCTGGGCGCCGCGCCCCAGGAGAACTACCTCGCGATCGCGACGCGGGTGTTGGTGGCGCTGGCCGAGGAGCCCGAGGTCGCAGCGCGCGCCTGTGCCCAGCTCGACCACCTCGCTGTCCGTCACCTGAGTCCCGAGGCGGGCCTGTTGCTGGCGGCGGAGTTCGAGCGGTTGGGGGACCCCGCGCTCGCGGCGAGGATGCTCGACGTCTTCAACTCTGAGCTGAACTACGGCGAGCTGCAGGACGTGGTGAGCGGCAAGCTGCCGGTGGAGTCGCTGGACACGCTGGACTGGGGTGAGCGCGCCGCGCTCCACCTGGTCCTCGCGCGCAAGCTGGATGCGCGGGGCGCGGACTCCAAGGCCGCCTACGCGCGCGTGAAGAAGGAGGCCCTGCTGCCCGGGCCCGTCACCATCGCGCTCGAGCGGTGGGAGCGCCCCAAGCCGTCCGGCGCCGTGGCGGGGGACACGGTGCCCTGACGGAAGGAGTGCTGCTGTGCGGGCTGGCAGGGGTGGCTTGGACCCAGCACCCCGCCCTCCGGATCTCGGGAAGCTGTGAACATTCGGTAGAGTTGGGATGTGCCTGCTCCCCAGCCGCGCTCCGCGAACTTCGACTTCCTGAGGACCCACGACCCGCTGCTCGTCGCGCTAGGGGCCCAGGCAGAGCGTTACTTCGCAGAAGATCCGACCACCTGCCTGATGAAGCTCCGGCAGTTCGCGGAGGTCCTTGCACAGCGAGCCGCCGCGAACCTTGGCCTGCTTGCTTCACCGGACCAGAACCAGGTGGACCTCATCCGTGCACTGGATTCGCGCGGTGCTCTGACCGTCGAGGTCCGTCAGGTCTTCCATGAGCTTCGGCGAGCCGGGAACGCCGCCGCGCATGAGGTCCGGGGAACGCACAGTGACGCGCTCCACGGATTGAAGATTGGCCGCGTGCTGGCCATCTGGTTCCACCGGACCTTCAGCAAGGAGCGCAACTTCAACCCGGGGCCGTTCATCCCGCCTCCTGATCCAGCACAGGAGAGCAAGGCGCTCGCGCAGGAACTGGAGCGGCTTCGGAGTGAACTGGCGCAGGCGAAGCTGGGTGCCGAAGCCTCCCTGGCCGCGGCAGCCGAGGAAGCCCGGCGGCGTCTCTCCGCGGAGGAGCGGGCTCGCAAGGATGCCGAGGAGCGCGAGGTCTGGCAGTCACTCGCCGAGGAGGCAGAGGCGAAACTCCGAGCCGGTCTCAACGCTGCACAGGTCCAGGCAGCGGCGACGCCCTCCAAGCAGCTCGACCTTCTGGTCCAGCAGGCGCAGTCCGCTGGTGCCGACCTGGACCTGGACGAGACCGACACGCGCAAGCTGATCGACGCGCAACTTCGTCAGGTGGGCTGGGAGGCCGACTCTCAGACCCTCACCTTCGCGGCGGGCGTCCGGCCGCAGCGGGGCCGCAACCTGGCCATCGCGGAGTGGCCCACCACGAGCGGTCCGGCGGACTACGTCCTCTTCGCCGGTCTGGAGGTCCTGGCCGTGGTCGAAGCGAAGCGCCGGAGCAAGGACGTACTGGGCGCCATTCAGCAAGCGAAGCGTTACAGCGAGGGCTATCGGCTCAAGGGCGATGAGGTTCTTCCAGGTGGCCCCTGGGGCAAGTACCTGGTGCCCTTCCTCTTCGCGACAAACGGCAGGCCGTACCTGCGCCAGCTCGAGTTGAAGAGTGGAATCCACTTCCTCGATGCGCGGCGTCCGACCAACCATTCCCGGGCCCTCGTCGACTGGTATTCGCCAGAGGGCCTGAAGGGGTTGCTCCAGCAGGACAAGGAGTCGTCCGAAGCGGCGCTGCGCGTGGAGCCGACGGAGTACCTCGGCCTGCGCGATTACCAGCTCAAGGCCATTCATGCAGTCGAGTCAGCGCTGGGGACAGGGCGCCGCGAATGTCTCATCGCCATGGCCACGGGTACGGGCAAGACGAGGACATTCATCGGCCTCGTGTACCGGCTCGTGAAGACGCGACGCTTCCGCCGCGTGCTCTTTCTCGTGGATCGTAGTGCCCTCGGGGAGCAGGCCATCAACGCCTTCAAGCACGCGCGTCTGGAGGGGCTGCAGACCTTCACGGACATCTTCAACGTGAAGGGCATGGAGGACATCCGGCCGGACCCCGAAACAAAGCTCCACTTCGCCACGGTGCAGGGCATGGTGAAGCGGACCCTCTACAGCGACGACGGCGAGCGGCCGAAGGTGGACGACTACGACTGCATCGTCGTGGACGAGTGCCACCGCGGCTACACCCTCGACCGGGAGATGAGCGACACGGAGCTGAGCTTCCGGAGTCAGGACGACTACATCAGCACGTATCGCCGCGTCCTCGACCACTTCGACGCGGTGAAGATTGGACTGACGGCGACGCCGGCCCTGCACACCACGCAGATTTTCGGCGAGCCGGTGTTCACGTACAGCTACCCGGAGGCGGTCATCGACGGCTGGCTCGTGGACCATGAGCCGCCGGTCCGCATCACCACCGAGCTGTCCGAGGCTGGCATCCGCTGGGCTGCTGGCGAGCAGGCCGCGACGTGGAACGTCCAGGCCCAGAAGTTCGATCTCGTTCACATGCCGGACGAACTGTCCTTCGAAGTGGATGCGTTCAACACCCGGGTCGTCACGGAGAACTTCAACCGCGTCATCTGCGAGGAACTGGCGCGTCAGATTGATCCTGCCGCGGAGGGGAAGACCCTCATCTTCTGCGCCACGGACCATCACGCGGACATCGTGGTCGCGGCATTGAAGAAGGCGTTGGATGCACAGTACGGGGGCGTGGACGATGACGCGGTGATGAAGATCACCGGCAGCTCGGACAAGCCGCTTCAGCTCATCCGCCGCTTCAAGAACGAGAAGCAGCCGAGCATCGCCGTCACCGTGGACCTGCTCACGACCGGCATCGACGTGCCGCCCATCGTGAACCTCGTGTTCCTGCGGCGGGTGAAGAGCCGCATCCTCTACGAGCAGATGCTGGGCCGGGGGACGCGCCGATGTGACGACATCGGCAAGGAGGTCTTCCGCATCTTCGATGCCGTGGACCTCTATGCGGCTCTGGAGCGCTTCACGTCGATGAAGCCGGTCGTCGTGAACCCGTCCTTCACGTTCGTGCAGCTCGCCCAGGAGGTCCTTGGCCTCAAGGACGCCGAGGCCCAGCGGCAGGTGATTGACCAGTTCGTGGTCAAGCTCCAGCGCAAGCGGCGGTCCATCGAGCAGAAGGCCGCCGAGCACTTCGAGGCCGCCGCCGGAATGCCCGTCGGCGACCTGTTGCTCTTCCTCCGGAAGAAGTCCTCCGCCGAGGTCGCGGCCTGGCTCTCAGCCCACACGCAGGTGGGCGAAGTGCTCGATACGACCACGGGGCCCGTGCCGCCCATCTACGTCAGTCATCACGCGGACTCGCTGAAGTCAGTAGAGCGGGGCTACGGCGCGGGGCGTGTCAGGCCCGGTGATTACCTGAACGACTTCGGGACCTTCATCCGGAACAACCAGAACATGCTCCCGGCGCTGCTGGTGGTGTGCCAGCGGCCGCGTGAGCTGACGCGCCAGCAGCTCAAGGAACTGAAGCTGGCGCTCGACCGGGCGGGCTACAACGAGACTTCGCTCCAGACGGCCTGGCGGGAGACGACCAACCAGGACATCGCGGCCTCCATCATCGGCTTCATCCGTCAGCGGGCACTGGGAGAGGCGCTGGTCCCGTACTCGGAGCGTGTGGACCGGGCCCTCCGTCAGGTGCTGGAAGCGAAGGCCTGGACGTCACCGCAACGGAAGTGGCTGGAGCGGATCGCCAAGCAGCTCAAGGTCGAGTCCGTCGTGGACAAGGACGCATTCGACCAGGGCCAGTTCGGGGCCAGTGGTGGCTTCACGTACTTCAACAAGGTCTTCGAGGGCCGTCTGGAGCAGGTCCTTGCTGACCTGAACGACGCTCTCTGGCAACAAGGTGGCAAGGCAACCGGATGAACACCAACGCGAACGAACTCGTACAGAAGCTCTGGAACCTCTGCTCCCTCCTCCGCGAAGACGGGGTGACCTACCACCAGTACGTCGCCGAGCTGGCCTTCGTGCTGTTCCTGAAGATGGCGAAGGAGACCAAGCGGGAGGACCAGCTCCCCAAGGGGTATCGCTGGGATGACCTGCTCAAGCGCGAGGGTACGGACCAGCTCCAGTTCTACAAGGAACTGCTCCTCTACCTCGGCACGAAGGGCAGCAGTCGTGTCCAGGACATCTACGCGAATGCCAATACATCACTGAGGCATCCGAAGAGCCTGAACGCGCTCGTGAAGGCCCTGGATGCGCTCGATTGGTACGGGGTGGACCGGGAAAACCTCGGCGACCTCTACGAAGGGCTCCTGGAGAGGAACGCCACGGAGGTGAAGTCCGGGGCAGGGCAGTACTTCACGCCTCGGCCCCTGGTGGACGCGATCATCGCCGTGGTGAAGCCGCAACCCGGTGAGACCGTACAGGACCCGGCTGCTGGAACGGGCGGGTTTCTCATCGCTGCCGACCGGTACGTCCGCTCACAGACGGACAACTACTTCGACCTCACGGAGAAGCAGCAGGCGTTCCAGCGCCGGACGGCGTTCTACGGCGTGGAGCTGGTTCCAGAGACTCGGCGTCTGGCGCTGATGAACATGGCCCTGCACGACTTGGAGGGGGAGCTGACTCTCGGCGATACGCTCTCGCCTGTCGGGCGCGACCTGCCGAAGGCGGACATCATCATCACGAACCCGCCGTTCGGGACCAAGAAGGGTGGCGGCAAGCCCGAGCGCGACGATTTCACGTTCCCGACATCGAACAAGCAGCTCGCGTTCTTGGAGCACGTTTACCGGGGCTTGAAGCCCGGAGGCCGCGCGGCCGTTGTCGTTCCGGACAATGTGCTCTTCGAGGAGAACGTTGGCCAGGAGATCCGCGCCGACCTCATGGACAAGTGCGACTTGCACACTGTCCTGAGACTTCCGACTGGCATATTCTACGCGCAGGGGGTGAAGACAAACGTATTGTTCTTTACGCGGGGACAAACGGACAAGGGCAACACAAAGGCCGTCTGGTTCTACGACATGCGGACTAATGCCCCGGCCTATGGGAAGCGGACGCCATTTCTTCGGGAGCACTTCGCCGACTTCGAGAAGCTGTTTGGCGATGATCCCAATGGAAAGAGCAGGCGCAAGGACTTGGGCGCCGAAGGCCGGCTTCGGAAGTTTAGCCGCGAGGACATTAAGGCTCGGGGCGACAATTTGGATGTAATTTGGCTTAAGGATGAATCGCTTGGCGACACCAATGCGCTCTCCGAACCGGAGGTCATTGTGTCGGAAATTCGAACGATGCTCCAAGGCGCTCTTTTGGATATCGACGCTCTTGAATCAATCCTTGGTGCCGAAAAGGTGGGGCAGTGACGAAACTTCAATCTCTACCTCCGGGATGGGGCAGCGCGCGGATTGGTGACATCTGTCAGCTCATAAATGGGCGGGCGTTCAAGCCTACGGACTGGGTGAAGTCTGGCTTACCGATCGTTCGGATCCAAAATCTCAACAACCCATCGTCGTCATTTAACTATTTTGATGGGAAGGTGGATGCCCGGTTTTTGATTGATACGGGAGAGTTGCTTTTTGCTTGGTCTGGAACGCCCGGAACATCTTTCGGAGCTCATGTTTGGGACGGTGGTCCCGCAGTTCTTAATCAGCATATATTTCGCGTCATTGTTAATGAGGGTTGTCTCGATAAGTCGTATGTTAGATATGCATTGAATCAGCGTGTTGAGTCGTTTATCGGTCAGGCACACGGGGGGGTTGGGCTTGGTCACATCACCAAAGGGAAATTTGAGGGGACGGATCTAGTTATCCCTCCGCTCAACGAGCAGCGTCGTATCGTTACTAAGCTCGAATCGCTTCTGGCCCGCAGCAGCAGCGCGAAGGAAGCCCTGGACGCCATCCCCACCTTGCTTGAGCGATTTCGTCAATCGGTGCTCGCAGCCGCATTCCGGGGCGACCTGACGCGGGATTGGCGTGAGGCTAATCCGGACGTGGCACCTGCTTCAAAGCTGTTGGAACAGATCCGCTCCGAGCGGCGCAGTCGATGGGAAAAGGTCGAGTTGGAGCGGATGCAGGCCAAGGGCAAGGTTCCCAAGGACGAGAAGTGGAAGACCGAGTACAAGGAACCCGAGTGCAACGATGAGGCGGATACCTTTGGTTCTGTCTCTGACCTTGGATGGGTCGTAGCGCCTGTCGAAGGTCTGTGCGATCCGAACCGAGGTGTGCCCTACGGCATTGTTCAAACGGGCGATGAGACGGTAGATGGAGTGCCGACCGTGCGCTGCGGTGACCTCAAAGACTTCGGTGTCGACCTCGCGTTTCTCAAGCGAGTGGCCCCGGCAATTGAGCAGCAGTACGCACGCACTCGCCTGGCTGGTGGTGAGGTCCTGCTTGCAATTCGTGGCACCGTCGGCGGTGTGGCTGTGGCATCCGAAAAGATGCGCGGGATGAACATTAGTCGCGAAGTCGCAATGCTTCCCGTACTGCCAGGTGTGGATCCCCGGTTCGTCATGTACCTCTTGGCATCGCCAGCCGCGACCGAGCTTCTTGCTGGTCGCACCAAAGGGGTTGCGCAGCAAGGGGTGAATCTCTCTGACTTGAGAAGTCTCCCCGTTCCCCTGCCGTCTCTCGGTGAGCAGGCTCAGATCGTTCGCAGGATTGATGCGGCCATGGCTCGGGCTCGGGCTATAGCCCGTGTCTGCGCAGAGGCTGTTTCCCGAACACCATCCTTGGAGGCGGCCGTTCTTGCGAAGGCATTCCGGGGTGAGCTTGTCCCTCAGGACCCGGCAGACGAGCCTGCCTCGGCCCTCCTCGAAAGGATTCGAGCGGAGCGAAATCAGCCCGCTGATAGCGAGCCAACCCCGCGCATGAAGCGGCACAGCGAAACCAAGGTCGCCTGACCATGCCCGTCCCTGACTTCCAGAGCGCAATGCTCCCGATCCTTCGGCTCACCCAGGACGGCAAGGACCACACGCTTGGCGAAGCGGTGGATGCCGTCGCCGTGGAGTTCAAGGCCACCGAGGAGGAGCGCAACGAGCTGCTCCCCAGTGGCCGCCAGCGGCGGCTCCACAACCGCGTCGGTTGGGCGAAGACCTACCTGCAGAAAGCCGGGCTCGTGGAGGCCAACGGACGCGGGCGCTTCCGCATCACCCCGCGCGGCCGACAGGTCCTCCAGGGCAAGCCGACGCGCATCGACATGAAGTTCCTGGAGCAGTTCCCCGAGTACAACGCCTTCGCGGCACTCAAGCATGACGCTCCGGACGCCCCGCCGTCCGCGCAGGAACTCCCGGTTTCCAACGAGACTCCGGAAGAGATCCTCGAAGAGAGCTACCAGGAGCTGCGTCGGCGCCTCGCGGAGGAGCTGCTGGAGCGCATCAAGGCCTGTGACCCACGGTTCTTCGAGAAGCTGGTCGTCGACCTCCTCGTCACCATGGGCTACGGCGGCTCCCGCAAGGACGCGGGGCAGGCCGTTGGCCAGAGCGGTGACGAGGGTATTGACGGCATCATCAAGGAAGACCGCCTGGGGCTCGACGTCGTCTACATCCAGGCGAAGCGGTGGAACAACACTGTGGGCCGCCCCGTGGTCCAGGCGTTCGCTGGCAGCCTCGAAGGACAGCGCGCCCGCAAGGGCGTGCTCATCACGACCTCGGACTTCAGCCGCGAGGCCCGCGACTACGTGAAGCACATCGAGAAGAAGATCGTCCTCATCGACGGCGGCGAGCTCGCCAAGCTCATGATCGACTCCGGCGTCGGTGTCACCGAGGTCGCCACGTACACGGTGAAGCGACTGGACCTGGACTACTTCGGCGACGAGGAGTGACGCCCGGGCTCCGGGCCTACATCCGCTCGTGGATGGCGCGGTTGCTCATCTCGTCCGCTTCCGCGTCCTGCGTATGAGGGCTCACGCGCAGGGTGTTTGCCCAGCAGGTGTCACTTTGCATGCACGCATGGATGATTCAATGTGGCCAGGTCGGAAGTGCGATCCACGGCCACCTGTGCCGCTACTCTTGCGCGGCGGCCGGTTGGTCAACAACTCCGCAAGCTTCTGCGGTGGCCTTCAGCACCGGGCCAACCGCATGCGGACACTGAGTCGTTTCGACGATTCGAGTGGTTCCCTTTTGCTTGCTTGCAAGCAACACCGGCTTGTCCTCGTTGAGCATGAGTACGCACGCGTTTGCGGACCGCCAGAACCACGCCAGGTTCCGAAGTGAAACAGGCCAACGCTTCCGTACCTTTTCCTCCGGCACGTCGTGGCCCCCCTTGGCTACGCGAATTCGAACCCGATCGAGCGCAGCCTCCACTGAGGGGAGTGCTACGTATACGAAAAGGATGTTCCATTCGAGTTCCAGCGCACGCTGAACGATGCTCCGGTACTTATCGCTCGCCAGCACTGTCTCGATTACAAAGTGCGCCCGCCGCTTCTCGATGAGTGTCCGGACGTCTTGTTCGCATTGGTCGGCCGCGCGACGGTTCGCCTCGGACTGCGCGAGGCTCGGATCCTCTGCCATGAGAGCCCGTGTGACCGTGTCCGGGTTGATGATCTGGATACTATCTGCATCCGATAACTCGACGAGGCTGCGCAGCGTCTCAGGGCTCTGAGAGAACGTGCTCTTCCCGGCCCCGTTAATCCCTCCGACGAGCATGAACCATGGCGCTTGGCGAACGGTCATGGTGCTACTTCGCCGTCGCCGACTTCGCCCGGTCAACAGCCTTGCTGAACGCCGTCAGGAGCTGAGTCGGAAGCTGGGGGTTCTCCATCCAGTCGGGCGACTTGGCCTTCTTGCTTTGAGCGCGTTTCTGGACCGTCGTGGTCTCGAATCGAACAACTGGAGTCGAGCCCTCTCGACTCGTGACCTCTTGGCTGATGCGAATCGTCTCTCCGATCTTTTTGGCGCCGAGCGTAGTCGGTTTTTTGCCCACGACTTTCACGGTCACCGCCTTGGGGTTTTTCTTCCGTGCCATGTGGCTCTCCTTGCCCAGAAGCTTAGCTCCGGATGCTGCTGCTGGCATCGAGCGTTGTCCTCTTCGCTGACCGTATTGACACGGGACAGTCGCCTGCTTGCGTGCAGTGGTTGGGAGCGGCCGCGTGAGCACCAGGACCTGGGCCTGGATACGTGGCTCTTCTGGCTCACATGCCGAGGCGTAGGCTGTGCTTCCGGCCTCAAGTGCTCCCACGCGTCCTCGCCTCGACCCGGGACGGATTCAGGGGGCGGGAACGAGAACTGGAGAGAGAACCTACATCCGCTCGTCGATGGCGCGGTTGCTCATCCTGAGGAGGCCCGCTTCGCCTCAGGATGTGGGGAGCTCTTCCTCCAGCTCGGCCTGGATGCCGGTCAGCAGGGCGGTGAGCCTCGTGAGGATGTCGAAGCTGGTGCCCGGCGAGCCATCCGGGTTCCAGGCGTCGGCGGTGAGGTTGCCAGTTGGTGTGTCGGGGAGCGTGTACGGCTCCACCGCGAGCCGGCCGCGCCCCCCGGTGTCGATGAGCCTCCGGATGGCGTCGAAGAGGGCCGGGGGCTCGTCGGGCAGCAGGGCCAGGTCGACTCCCAGCCGCCCCGCAATCAGCGTGCGGCGGAAGTCGCGGACCTCTCTCGCGCGGTCGTCCACGAGCTGCTCGTCGAAGGCGGCGACGGCGACGGACGCGTCGAACGTCAGGCCCCGCCGGGACAGGTGCGTGGTCCCCGTGAGGGCATGGACGTCGTCCACGATGACCGTGGTGGAGGCCAGGCGCAGGCTCCGGCCCGGCCCCGTCGCGGGTGAGAACACCACCGCGCGGGTGCTGGCCGCTTCGAGCCCGGCGATGAGCTCGTCGCGCAGGCGGGCCAACCTCCGCGGCAGGCCGGGCAGGAGGTCCACCGGCAGGCACACGAAGGCGTGCAGTCCGGGCACCGCGGCCAGCCGCTCGATGAGCGCGTGCCACGGCGTGCGGCCCGGCCGAGGCTCCAGCTCCGCGTCCCCGATGAATGCGACGGGGTCGAAGGCGGGCGTCTCGATGTAGACGAAGTCCTGGGCGCGCTCGATGGCGCCCAGCACGGAGGCCCAGCCCTCCCGCGCGCCTCGCGAGGCCACGCGCACGCGGCGGTCCAGGGCCCGCGCGACGGAGGCGGCCTCGGCGGCTCCCGGGGGCGCCGCGGGCATCCCGGGAATCCTTCCGGACAGGAACGACAAGGCGTCCGCGAGCGACTGGCCGAACGGGTAGAACGGGAGGCCCGTGGCCTGCGGGACGAGGGGCGCCTCGCCCTCCACGGCCGCGGCCACCGTCTGGAGCACGGCGGTCCAGACCGTGGCGTTCGCGGCCGCCGCAGGCTGCGGCAGCGGCGTCGCGGCGGCGGTGGCCAGGGCGGGCGTGGTGGAGTGGGTGCGCTCGCGAAGCAGCTCCACGGCGCGCACCGCGGCCGGCCCCACCAGCCGCGCGCCCGTGCCGTGCACCTCGGGGGCTCCAGGGGCTCCGGGATGGGCTTGGGGATGGGGCAGCAGCTCGTGGTAGCGCGACAGGCAGGGCGTGGCGCCGATGACGGCCTCCAGCTGGGCGTTGGCGCGGTCGACCCTGCCGGCCACGACCTCCAGCCGCTCCTGGCTCGGCAGTGGCCCCGCGGGAGGGCGCAGGCCCGGCGAGGCCAGGAAGCTGCTCAGGGTGACGCGCCCGAGGCTGCGCACGGTGGCGCCCGCTCCGGTGAAGCGCTCCGCCGGGTCACCCGGAGGGAGGTTGCGGAAGGCCGGAGGCGTGAGCTCCAGGCGCAGCGCGTTCAGCGTGCTGGCCAGGGTGGGCGCGGCCCAGGCGGTGTTGGGAATCGTGGCGCGGTCCACCAGGGCCGGGGGCGTGGAGAGCGCCACCACGCTGGCGCCAGAAGGAATGACTCCCGTGAGGGCCGACGCGTTCGCGAAGGGCTGGGCATTCAGCTCGCAGACCAGGAGGGGCGCGTTCGTGGACGCGAGCGACACCGGTGTGCCTCCCACGGGCGCGGGGCGCTGGAAGCGCAGCCCGGCGATGTGGCGGCTCTCCCTCGCTCGCGCCACGACCAGGACGTCCAGGGACAGCGGCGCGGACGCACTCACGTCTCCATCCGGCAGGGTCACCACCACGCGCGCCTGACCGTCGACGCGCACCGGGCCCGCGCCTCCGTCCATGCGGAAGTGCTGGGCCGTCTCACGGTCGAAGCCCTGGGGCCACACCCGCACCCACGCCCCGGCCAGCTCCGTCCCCAGCCTCAGCGTCACCAGCACCCGCTGGCCCGTGACGACTCCGTTGTTGGCCGTGCCTCCGCCGCGCAGGGCCTCGACGGTCAGGTCCTCCCCGCTCAGCAGGGGGAAGGTGAGAGGCGCCGTGCCGGGGATGGGCGTTGGCGGGCTCAGCGCCCCCAGGTCCCGCTCCACGGTGGAGCACAGGAGCGTCCGCTCGCCGCTTCCGGAGAGCGTCTGCACCACGGCGCTGATCACCTCGTCGGTGGTGTCGAGGAGCACCGGTGACGGGGACGGCTGGATGGGCGGCGTGGTGCGCCGCAGGACGGCGTTCGACGAGCGGGGATGGCCCAGCAGGTGCTGCTCCACGTCGACCAGGGCCACGCGCACGAAGTCCCGGGCGGGCGCGGTGGCCGTGGCGGGCCAGAGCTGCACGCTGGTGCCCATGCGCCCCTGGGGAAGCAGCCCCAGCCTGCGGACCGGGGCATCCGGCGCCGGCGCGGGCAGGCTCAGGTTCACGGCACCCGCACCCGTGGCGCGGCGCACCTGGCCGGTGCCGGTGGCGTTGGTCGTCAGCGTGTCCAGGCCGTCGATGGGCGCGGCCAGGTGCGCGTTGACCAGGTGGACGGTGCGCGCGTCCTGGACGGCCTGGGTGCGCTGATCCGCGCCGGTGAGGCCCTCCGCCCACAGCGAGTTGGCGGAGCCGGGCACCAGGAAGGCATTGGCGAGCGCCTGCCACCACGCGGCGACCGCGCCCGCGTCGACGGGGCGCCCGCGAAGGTCGAAGGCCCAGAGCTTCACGGGCAGGCTCGCGCGAGCAACGAGCAGCGGCTGGAACGCGCCGTTGAAGCGTCCCGCGCGCTTGAGGTCCGACATGGGCAGCGGACCGTTCGTCAGCGCCGCGCCCGTCTGCGCCGCCAACTGGAGGCCCACGACCTGTGCCTGCTGCGCGGCGTCCCCGAGTCCCACCAGCGTGGGGTCCACGTCCCAGCGGTTCGTGTCGAGCACGGCGGGCTCGAGCAGCTCGAGCGCGAGGGTGCGCACGCGGGCCCGGGAGCGGGTCCCGGCGATGGCCCCGCGCCCATCCGGCGGGCCGAGCACGCCGCTCAGCAGCGCGTCGAGGCGGGCCTCCACCTCCGGCAGCAGGGTGAAGAGGGCCACCAGGTGGCCGGCGCCGAAGGGCGCGGCGCCGCCATCCACGCCTCGCGGCAGGCGGGACACGCGCTCCGGCGGCGGTGGGGCCGTCTGGACGAACATCGACAGGGTGCCCGTGGCGGGCGGAAGCCACGCGGTCCCCGCAGGCAGCGTCAGGGACACGGACAGGTCGTCACCCGGCGCGGGCAGTGCCGCGGGCCCGGCGCCGAGCGGGTTCGCGAACCACGGGCCCAGGGCGGGCGACACCAGCCCGAGCTGCTCGGAGGAAGGGATCAGCGCAGGCATGGCATTCCTCAGGGGCTTTCCAGGGTGCAGATGGCGGGCGGGCTCGTGCGCCCCATCGGGTCGCGCAGGCACACGCGGTAGCGGGTCCCCACGGGGACGACCCGGGTGTCCGTCACGCGGAACAGCCCGTCCGCGCCGCGTCCGCCCGACGCGGGCGGCAGGTCCGCGGGCAGGGTCTTGATGCGCTCGAGCTGCTCACCCGGGAGCTGCCGGTCGACCTCGAAGACGTAGCGGCCCACCGGCCCTCCGTCCAGCAGCGGATCCTGGTGCCCGAAGCGCAGCGCGGCCGGGGTGGCCTGCTGCTGGACCGTCAGCCCCGTCACGGGCGCGGGAGGAAGCTGCGGCACGAAGGTGGTGGCCACCAGGGCGCTGGGCTCGCTCCAGGCGGCCGGCGGTCCTCCTCCCGGCGCGGGCGCGGCGCGGACCTGCGCACGCCAGGTGTAGCGAAGGAACGGACGCAACGTCTTCGAGGGCGCGAGCAGGGACGCGCCCGTATCGGAGAGCTCGACCTCCTGCACTCCGTCGGGGTCGGAGGCCGGGGCGATGGGGCCCTGGGCCACCACCACCATCCGGTTCAGGTCCTGGCCTCCTTCGATTCCGCGCAGCAGGCGGAACTCCGCGGCGGTGAAGGGGCCTCGGGGCACGCGGATGCGCACCCGCGCGGCCAGCGGCTGACCGGGTTGCTCCGGCCGGGCGGAGACCTCCAGCACCGGCCGTTGCGGGCTGTCGTCGCGGAGCACCGCCACCGGCACCAGGATGGCTTCGGAGAACGGAGACTCCACCTGGGCCTCGCTCACGGAGACGACCCGGTAGAACGACAGCACGCGCAGGGACGCGGGCAGGTCGTGCTCCAGGCGCTGCTCGCCGGGCGTGGCCGGAGCGTTGATGGGCGCGCCCACGGGCTCGAACAGCTCCCTGCCGAAGAGGGACGCTTCACGCTCGAAGAGGGGCGCGCGCGCGGCCACGTCGGAGGCGGCGGCCAGGGCGTCGAGCGCGGCCCGGGCTCGCGGCGCCTCGGGACCGGAGAGCTCCACGAGCCTCCGGAGGTGGTGCAGCAGGCGCCGCTCGTCCGAGTAGAACAGCCGGAAGGCGCGCTGCCCCGTGGCGGTGGTGAAGGCGAGCCGCACGCGCGCGCGGCCCGTGGCGTCGGGACGGGTGGTGAAGCGCAGGCCCGGGGCCACCGCGGGCGTGAGGGCCGAGCGCGGATCCCTGAGCACCAGCCGCTGGGGCTCGGAGCTGGCCGAGGCCACGCCGCCCGTGTCCACGAAGCGGGCCACCAGGGTGACCTCGCGGCGGCCGGCGCGCTCGAGCGGCGGACCCTGGAGGTCGAAGGACAGCACGGCCGCCGTGCCCACGCTCTGGGCGAAGGGGACGCCGTCGAGCGTGACCTCGGCTCGGTCGAGCAGGTTCGCGCCCGGCGCCAGCGCTCCGGCCGCGGGCACGGGTACGCGCACGCGCAGCGTCCCCGACAGCAGGCCTGTCGGCATGGGCGAGGGCACCGGGGGCTGCTCATAGGCGACGCGGAGCGTGGGCGCGGGCGGTGGAGGCCTGGTGAGCGCCGCGGCCGTCACCGTCCCGGCGTTGCCCCAGCGGCCCACGAGGTCCCGCTGGGCGACGCGGTACGTGACCTGCGAGGCGGGCGCGGTGGTGTCGACGAGCTCACCGCGCGTCGGTTCGGTCAGGCGCTCCGGCACCAGCGGGCGGGCGCGTCCTCCCGCCATCCGGTGCAGGCTCGTGAAGGTGGCGCCTTCACCGCGGATGAAGGAGACGGTGCCCCCGTCGAGGAGGTTGCTCACCGGGACGCCCACCTGCCGCCGGGCCTGGGGCACCGCGCGGGGCATGAAGGGCCCCAACCGGACGGGCCCGAGCGTGGGCACGGGTGGGGGCGCGGGCGTGCGGGCCACCGCGGCGCACAGCACCACGGCCATCTCGGTGGGCTCGAACAGCGCGCGGGTGGACGGCGCGTCCGCGTCGCCGGTTGACGGCGCGGACTCGATGATGATGGGCGGGTGTCGCGAGCGCCAGGTGCCCGCGATGATGTACGCCACCACGTGCCCGGCCGTCGTCGTCGGTGGCGACAGGTCGGCGTCGAACAAGCCCACCCAGCTCGCGATGCCCGGGTCGTGGAGGGCCTGGTACAGCAGCGGGAGCGTTCCCAGCGTCAGCGCGTTGTTCGCTCCGCCGCCTCCGGGGCCGTTGAGCGGCTGGCTCTCGGTCAGCGACTCGGGCGTGGCGGTGTTGACGAGGGCCTGGAGGCGGCTGTTGATCTCCGGGAGGAGCGCGGCCAGCCGCGTCTGTTCGTCCTGCGGCGTGGCGGTGGCGCAGCTCGCGGGCTCCACGGCCTCCGGTGATTCGTCCATGCCCCGCCGCTTGGGCGCGGTGCGCAGGAGCCGCGCGGCGGCCTGGGCATTCGCATCGGGGATGCCCTGGTAGAAGGTGCCGCTGGGGATGGGCAGGGCCATGCGCCGAAAGAGCGGCGTGTTCGCTTCCCGGGCCGCGTCGAGCACGTCCTGCGCCGCGAGCCAGCGCATCCCCGTCACCGTGGCCTTCCCCGTGAGCACGATGGCGTTGATGGGCGTCGCGGTCACCGTGTAGGGCGAGCCCGCCTTGCTCACCACCCGCGTGCGGCCCGTGGGGGTGAAGGCGTAGGCGTCCAGGGTCAGGTTGACCGCCCCGGTCAGCTCCACCGTGAGCCAGGTGCACGTCCCCGTCTCCGGCAGGTAGCCGGTGACGGGACTGCCGGTGTTGACGTTGAACGGCGGGAAGAGGGGATTGCCGCTGGCGTCACGCCAGTCGATGTCGCGACGGATGAGCGAGGTCGCGGGGAAGCCGAGGTTGTGCCGGAACACCCGCAGGTGCGTGCGGGGCAGGGCCATCTCCGGATGCGGGAGCAGCCGGAAGTAGAGCCCCGCCCCGTCCAGGTGCGGGGCCGTTCCAGGGTCCATGGCCAGCCCGCCCAGCTCGTCGGGCGCGGCGAGCACGTAGGCATGGATGCTGTCGAGGTTGACGGGGCTCATCCGAGCACCTCCAAGGCGAGGGCGGACCCCTGCGCGAACACGTGGCGGCGGCCCCGCAGCTGCGTGCCACCGCGCAGCAGGGTGACGTCGAGGAGCCTGCTGGCGGCGTCGATTGGCAGCGGGCTGGACGGCGCGAGCAGCAGGCGCGTTCCCGCGCGATCCCTCCGCACGACGGAGAGCGCGGCCTCCATCACGGGAGCACCGTTTGCCGGGAGCCTGAGGACGGAGGCCTGCTGGAGCTCGAGCCGGCCGGGCCGGTGCAGCGGCTCCTCCGCCTCCACGAGGACGCCCGCGAGGCGGAAGGGGGCCCCTGGCTGCATCAGCAGCACCACGCGGGGCTCGCGCGGGGCCGGCCATGGATCCAACCCGAGCACGGCCAGCGTGTCCTCGAACGCGCGGTCATCGTCGAGGAGGGGCGTGGTGGGCACGGGGACGGCCACCGCCACCTCCGAGGGGAGGAAGGGGCTGGGGAGCGGCTCCGTCAGCCCCAGCGCGTCGAGCAGCGCGCGAGGGCTGGGGTAGCGGGAGGCGCGGATCAACGCCTGGGCGAAGAGGGGCGCGTTGGCGGCGTCGGGCGCGGAGAGGAGCGGGGCCGCGAGCTGGACCTCGTAGGTCGCACCCGGCACGAGCGTGGGTTGGACCCGCAGGGTGCTGCCGTCGAACCGGGGCACCTTCAGGCAGGGCGCGCGCGTGGCCAGGTCCTGGAGGCGCCGCTGCAGGGGCAGCAGGGCCTCGATGGGGAGCGGCTCCCAGGTGGCGGGCACGCCCTGGCCCAGGTCCGGCAGGGCCCGCTGGCCCGCGTCCACCGTCCCCGCGGGCGGGTCGGTGCGCCGGATGCGCACGGCCAGGGTGCGGCCGTACTTCCCCAGCAGCCGGCCCACGTGCTCCACCTGGAAGTGCACCCGCAGCGGGTCGTCCGGGAAGTGGGGGCCGCTGGCGTCGCCCGGGTCCAGTCCCAGCAGGTAGCGCGACAGGTTGCGCGGGTCGAACGTCGCCTCGTTCGTGACGTCGGGCGGGGGCGCGGACAGCGACGCCGCCGCGGGCGCGGTGCGGAAGTGGAACGCGGTGGTGGCGGAGTGCATCGGGCCCGGCGCGGCCCAGGGGTCCGCCGGCGGCTCCAGCTGCGTGCCCAGCTCACCCCCGGGCGTGCGGCGCGACCAGGTCTGGACGTCCCAGTGGACTTCCAGCGTGTAGGGCGTGTTGGCGTCGAGCAGGGGGCGCCCCAGCGTCCGGAGGGCCAGCGCGTTCCACTGCGTCACCTGCGCCTGCCGTGACGCCTGGTCCCGCTGGCGCCGCAGCTCCGCCTCCTGCGTGACGCCGGAGACGCTGAGCAGCGCCAGGTGCCGGCCCTTGCAGGGAGGGACCCGGACCGAGCGCCACGTCGTCGCGCCCGCCGGGGGCTGGTAGCGGACCAGGGTGTGCCCGGGCGGAGGATTGGCGAGGACCTGGGAACTCCACGCGACCTGGGTCCCATCCACACGCGTGCCCATGAGCTGCGGCAGGCTGTTCTCCACGTCCGTCAGTCCGGCCAGGGCCGGGGGGCCTTCGAACTCGTAGCGCAGCTCCACGAGGGTGCAGAAGCCATGGCCCCCGGTGAGCCGGACCTTGACGATGTTCGCCGTGCTGCTGGTGACGGAGAGCGTGAGGTCCTTCTCGAGTTCAATCTGACGATGCGCGGTGCCGATGACGGTGTTGTTGAACCGCAGCGCCTGCAGGGTGATGTTGCCGCCGGGCTGGACGTCGTCGTCCGTGCGGTGCAGCACGTAGAAGATGATCCGGACCCGGGTGGCGACCTTGTCCAGGCGGATCTCGATGCCGTCATGCGCGAAGGCAATCGCATGGCGGTCGGTGGGCACCGTCTCCAGGACCTTCATGGCGTACGTCCCGTCGGGGCCCGGCAGGGACAGGTACCGCTGGCCCTCGTGCATGAGGTCGGTGGACTGCTGGTTCACGGACAGGTCGTGGTAGCGGTGCGCGCGGCTGCGCCGGCCCGTCTGTTCGTCGTCACGGCTCACCAGCGCCAGCACGACCTGGGGCTGGAGCAGCGGCGAGCCGAAGCGCACGTCCAGGCCGGCCTGGCCCGCGAAGAGCGTCCGGTCCCGGAATGACGTCGGCTCCCAGGCCGCGCTCACGATGGGCGCGGGGGCGCCGCTTCCGTAGGCGTTGGGCAGCGCGCGCACCGTGCCGGCGGTGACCTCGATGCCCTGGGAGAGGATGTCGTCGAGGCTTGCCGCCAGCGGCGTCCCGGCGGTGAGGAACTCGGTGACGACGGCGGACACCCGCGAGGAGAACGGCGGCGCGCTCGGCGCGTGCGGCGGCAGGAACACCTGGTCGTCGCCCAGCCGCCGTGCCGCCTGGCCCACGGCACTCGCCGGGAGCGCCGCCGGGGACGGCTTGCACAGCCGCACCAGGCTCTCCACCGGATCTCCCGGCAGCAGCGGGCCTCCGCTGTCGAGCAGGTTGTAGGCCCACCGGTAGGGCTCGCCCGCGATGAGCTGGAGGTCCCTCGCGCCGTCGCCCAGGGATGCCTCGCCCTCCTGCGGAAGGGAGGGCCGGTGCGAGGGCAGCACCCAGAGCGCGTCCAGGTCCGTGGCGACCGGGCCCGCCGGCCCGCGCAGGCGCAGGGAGCGCACGCGGTAGGCATGCCGCACCTCCCCCTGGCCCACCCACGCCGAGCCGTCGAGCGGAGGCGGCCGGAAGTGCGTCGCCGCATCCAGTGCCAGCGTCACCGGGCTGGTGAAGTGCAGCACGGGGATGGCGTCCGGCCACACCGTGGCGCCCTGACCCGCCGTCGTCGAGGCCTGGCCGATGAGGCGCTGCTCGGGGCTGACCAGGTCCAGGCCGCTGACGGGCGGCGGCGGGGGCACCGTGCTGTCGCCGTCGCCCAGGCGCACGTCGCCGCAGACCTGCTTCTTGAAGCGCCAGAAGCCGACCCTGCCGCAGACGCGGCCGCGCAGCTGCAGCACGTCCGCGCCCCCGCTGACGTCCACGTAGCGGAAGCCCAGCTCGCCGCTGAGGCCGGCGCTCAACCCCAGCAGGCGCGCCTCGCCCTCGATGCGCACCGCCGCGCCCAGCGTCAGCGGGTTCGTGCCGATGCCGGCCAGCATCTCCGCCAGGACATGCAGGCCGAGCGAGTCGTTGCCCCAGTCCAGCTCGTAGCGGGAGCCGAAGCCCACGGAGAAACCGTCGAAGGACAGCTCGGGGCGCCCGCCCAGGTTCTTGAGGCCGCGCTCCTCGAGCATCAGGAAGGTGGAGGACTCCGCGTCGAGCCGGCCGGGCAGGATGACCGTGCGGACGGGCTGGCCGGTGCGGCCCTCGAAGCCGTCCGCGCCCACGCGCAGGTACGCCGCGGGTCCGGAGGCCCGAGGGAAGAAGCCGGACACGGGGACGTCCACGCGCAGCAGCCGCCGCCACTCGTAGGTGCCGCGGATGCCGAGCACCACGCCGCTGGAGTCCACCGCGAGCAGGCCCAGCAGCCGCGCCGACGTGTCCGCCGCCGGGTCCTTGTCCCGCTCGGTGGCGGGCTCGGGCCGGCCGAGGAAGCGCCCATCGATGCCGAACACGACCGACAGGTCGGGCATCTGCAGCGCGAGCATGCCGCGCGCATGGAAGCTGTAGCCCTGGTCGGCCAGCGTGCCCACCACCGCGCCCAGCCCCAGCGCCCACTGGCCCCGCTGGGGGACGTACTTCTGCTCCGGAGGCAGCCGGTACCAGGCCAGCTCGCGCTCCACCACGTCGGTGGACGGAAGCGCGGCGAGGTTGCGCGCGCCGTTGGAGACGAAGCGTCCGGAGAAGCCGAAGAGGCCCAGGCCGGTGGTGAAGAGGGGAATGGGCGTGGAGAAGGTGGTGTCCACCTGCACGGTGAAGAAGCCCTGCTCCCCGAAGGCCACGGCCCCCGCGCAGGACAGGCCCGCGGGGATGACCTGGAGCTGCACCGCGCCGCGCAGTCCACCCCCCGCGTCCCGTGCAAGGCGGCCCTGGCCCTCCAGCACCCCGGGCACGTGGACGCTCACGTCCAGGCCGCGCAGGGCCACGTCCACGTTCCCGCCGGTGAAGGTGAGGCGCAGCGTGGCGCCGGAGACGCGCACCACGCCCAGGTCGAGCGCGAAGCCCAGGTCCAGCTCAACCCAAGAGGAGCCCGAGCCCACCCGGGCGCTGGTGACGCGCAGCAGCTGTCCCAGCGCCCCCTGCATGCTCCAGCGCCCGGGGTCCTCCACGTCGATGTCGGCGTCCTCGAAGACGAGGCTGAGGTTGTCCGGGAAGGACAGGCGCGTGTCCACGAGCACGCCGACGCCGCGGTAGCGCAGCTGCAGCGGCTCATCGGTCTTCACGCCGAGCGCGTCCACCTGGAGCGCGACGCTGTAGTCCACGGTGAAGCGGAAGCGCGAGTCCTCCAACTCGCCGAGCCCGAGCATGCGGAACTCCGCCTCCACCGCGTGGAGCACCGTCTCCGCGGACGGCACCGCGCGGGTGAGCAGCGCGGAGGCGGACAGCAGCGCGAGCATGCGCGCGCCCAGGTTGTCGAGTCCCACCGCCGACAGCCCGGGCAGCAGGCCGGGCGCGAGCGCCAGGGTGGTGGCGGTGAGCGGATCATTCGTGCGCCGCCAGCCCGAGGGCTCGCCGCGCGAGTCGAAGCGCAGGGTGAGGACCGTCTCTCCGCTGCGCACGTCGTGGGTGAAGCGCCCGAGCATCGTGTGCTCGTCCGCCCGTGTCCCGCGCGCGTCCTGCAGCTCCACCAGCCGCCGCGGGGTGTCCGGGTCCGGGTTCGCGGGGTCCTGCACCGACGTCGGGTCCTCGGGGAGGGGCAGCCCCTGCTGGACCCAGGTGATGGAGACCTCCACCAGGGTGGGGGTGGCATCCGCGCGGTCGTTCACCTGCGGGCTGTCCCAGATGACGCGGGCGCGGACGGCGTAGGGGTAGCTGGGGTCGGACGGCGGCGTGGGGGCGGTGGGGCTCCAATCCGTCCCGGGCACGTAGACCTCGCGCTCCAGGCCGGGCAGCGCGTCCGGCTCCGGCTGCGGCCCGGGCGCGGGCTCCAGGGGCTTCGTGCTGTGGGCGTGGACGGTGGCCCGGCGGTAGTCGGGGCGGGGAGGGCGCTCCTGGTTCGCCACCTTCTTCGCCGGGTCGTCACTGCCGAGCTTGCCCGCGTACACGTGCTCCAGGAGCCCGCCGACGAAGGGCGTCGTGGGGAACGCGACGTCGAGCCCCGGGGGCACGAGGGACGCGTCGAAGGCGTAGTAGTCCGGGAGCGCCGCCTCACCCGGGAGCAGCGGGTCGAACTCGCCGCGCAGGAGGATGCGGTTGCCCGAAGGCGTGGTGGCGGGGATGCCCGTCTCGGCGAGCGCCTCCGTCAGCAGCGCTCCCACGGCCTGCGCGCGCCGCGCCGCCAGCGGCGTGTTGAAGCCATCCGAGCCCAGGTCGTTGGTCCGGCCCACGATGAGGAACCGCACCTGGGCGTCGTACGCGTGCCAGGGCCGCGCCCAGTCCGCGAGCGCATCCCGCATGACCGCGCGCGAGCCCCGGGCGCCCCCCTCCAGGAACAGGGGCTCCTCGCCTCCATGCGCCATGAAGAGGCTGAAGGTGGAGTCCGAGGGACGCTCCGGTGGGGTGGTGGGGGGCGGAGTGTTTCCGGGGGCCGGCGCCGTGAGGCCCGTCTTCACGGTGACGAGCGCCACCGTGTCGGACCGCGCGTCGACGGTGCCGTCCACCCCGAGCCGCGCCACGCCCTCCGCCGGCTGGATGGCGTGCACCGAGTGCCAGCTGTGCAGCGAGTGGGCCGGCTCCACGGAGAGCGCCTTCAGCCGGGTGCCGTCGCGCAGGAAGACGCCGGCCTCGCAGCCGATGACGAGCTCGCCACGCTCGAGCAGCTGGATGGCGACGCGCCGCTGATGGGCGCCCGAGCGCGCGCGCAGCAGGTGGTAGCCCAGGGTCCCCCGGGCGATGGGGCCGGGGAGCTGCTCGCGCGCGCCGAGGGTGAAGCTGGAGCCGGAGAAGGTGGCGCGCTCGCCCGACAAGTCCCAGCGCCACTGCGTCCGGCTGTCGTCGCTGGTGCTGAACACCAGGCCCGCCAGCTCCGCCGCGGTGCCGCTCACGTGGAGGACGTTGAGCACGCGCCTCCCAGGGCCGAGGACGAGGTCGATGCGGGGGCCCTGCTGCGGCCTGCTGTCGACGAAGACGAAGCGGGTCGTGCCCAGGCCCAGGGGCTTGCCGTCCGCGTCGGGCCGCCGGGCCTCGAGCCTCAGCTCCTGACCGGGCAGCGCGACGAAGTCCGGCGAGGTCAGCCCGCTGGCGGTGCTTTCATCCGGGAGGACCCAGCCCACCTCCAGGCCCTGGGGCGGCTGGGGCAGGTGGGCCCGCACGCGCGGGGGGGCGTCCCCGGGCACGGCGACGCTGAAGCGGCGGGTGTCCAGCTTCGTGAGGGGCAGGGGCGTGGAGCTGCCCTCGGCGAAGAGCTGCACCTTGCCGGCGAGCGGGTCGGTGAGGGCGGCGAGGTCGCGGCCAAGCTCCGCGTTCACCTCCAACTGGAGCCCGAAGGGGCTGCCGAGCAGGAGGTCCTTGATGCCCAGGGAGGCACGGCCGAGCACGGGCGTGTTGCCCGGGAAGTAGAACGTGGCCTCTTCAATGGCGATGCCCTGCCAGGAGGCATCCTGGCCACGGGCCAGCACGGCGTCGGGGGTGACGGCGGTGGAGCTGTCGATGGTGACCTTGCGGACGGTGACGCCGACGTTCCCCATGACGAAGTGGGGCGGCTCGAACCAGCACTGGAAGACGGCGCCCGCGGGCGCTTCCGGGTCGAAGGGGTCGGGGCTGTCCACGAACCCGGTGTCGAAGCCGCCGTCCGGGCGCAGCTCGAAGCGGTAGACGCCGCTGGCGACCAGCCGGACCTTGCGGCCGTTCTCGTCCTGGACCAGGTGGGCGGGGTGGACGCCCTCCGCCGGCACCAGCCGGGCGGCGAGGAAGGGCATGGGAACCGACATCCGGTTCAGCAGCAGGTCGAGCGTGAAGCCCCCGGGCCGCGGCTCCACGGTCTGTCCGGCGCCAGGCGTGGCGCGCCGGAAGGCGAGCTGGAACGGGACGCCGTAGCGGAGGTCGGCCGTGTCGACCTCGCGTCCATCCTTGGGGGACAGGGCGCCCAGGGGAGAGCGCAGGATGCCCTGGTGGATGAACGCGTTCTGGCTCTCCAGCGTCCGGACGTCGAGCACCGCCATCTGCTCGAGCACCCGGGCGACATCGGCGGGCACCATGGAGAGCGAGCTCGGCGGCGCCCAGCCGATGAGGTCGAGAATGCTCATCCCCCTGCGCAGGTCCGCCATGCCCACCCCCTCAGGGGCCGGCATGGTGGAGCCCTCAGCCGTCCGCTGCCACATCCCTCCGGTGTGGCGTCAGTGTTGAGGAGCCCGTGCTTCGCAGGCGGGATGCGGATGCAACAGGATGGCCCTTGAGGCCATGGCCTGCCCGTGCTCCGGGCTACATCCGCTCGTCGATGGCGCGGTTGCTCATCTCATCCGCTTCCGCGTTCTGCGCGCGGGGGACGTGGGCGAGCTTCACCTTGCCGAAGGTGGCGAGCAGCTTCTGCGCTTCCTGGAACAGGGGCTTCAGCGTGGGGCTCTTCACCTGGTACTTCCCACCCAGCTGGCGGATGAGCAGCTCGCTGTCCGCGAACACCTCCACCTCGCGGGCGCCCAGGCTCTTCGCGTGCTGCAGGCCGATGAGCAGGCCCATGTACTCGGCGTAGTTGTTCGTCTGGTGCCCCAGGAACTTGCCCAGGCGCGCCACCACCGCGCCCTCGGCGTTCATCAGCACCGCTCCCGCGCCGGCGGGGCCCGGATTGCCTCGCGCCGCTCCGTCCGAATAGACGCGCACGCGGTTCAGCCCACCCGCGGCCGTGGGACCCACGGCTTCAATGCTGGGAACGGTGGACCCGGGTGGCGCCGGCGGGGCGGGCTCCGAAACGGAAGCCTCGGCCTCGCGCGGACCGCCGCCCAGCTGCCCGGCGGCTTCGTCCAGCAGCTGGCCCAGGTGCTCGCGGGTGAGCCCGCGAAAGGCGCGCACCGTCGCCGTCAACGGCTCCTCACGGGCGATGTGACGGAGGACGTCGACGAGCGAAGGGGTCGGCATGGGGACGGGGCCCGAAGGGAGGCGCCGCCGCTACTTCTCGGCGGTGTCCTTCGGCTCCTGCAGCGCTTCGATGGCGAAGATGATGCGGTTGCACGAGGGGCACACGTCGGTGCCCAGCGAGGTGCGCAGCATGTTGTACATCTGCGGGGGCAGGTTCATGTTGCAGCCCTGGCAGGTGCCGGCCACCACGCCCACCATCGCGGGCAGCTTCTTCTTGCGGATGACCTCGTAGCGGCGGAGCAGGGTGGCATCCACGTTCGCGGCGACTTCCGCGCGGCGCCCCTCCAGCTGCTTCACCTGGGACTCGGACTCGCCCAGCTTCCCGCGCAGCTCCGTCATCCGGCCCGACAGGCCCTGCTGCTTGGTGGCGTAGTCCGCCTCCTTGCCCTTGATGGCCTCGCGAGCCTGGCCCAGCTCCTTCACCTTCTCCGTGAGCGCCTCGGACTGGGTGAGGATGCCCTTCTTCGCGATGTCGATTTCGCGAGCGAGCGCCGAGTACTCACGCGTGGAGCGCTGGTCGGACAGGCGCGCTTCCCACTTCTTCACCTTGTCCTTCTCGTCCGTGATGTTCTGCTCGAGCAGGGCCTTCTGCTTCTCCAGGTCGGCCACGCGTGTCCGCTCGGCTTCGATGCCATTGCGCGCGACCCCCAGCTCCCGCTCCAGCTCGGAAATCTGGCGGGGATGCACATCCGCCGCCTTCCGGAGCGAGGCGACCTCGAGGTCCACCTTCTGCAGCTCCGCCAGGGCCTTCAGTTTCTCCCGCAAATTTGCTGCCTCCCACACGGCCGCACCGACGTGCGGCTCGGCTCTTGTACCAACAAGGGTGCTGGGGTTCCAACGCGTAAATGGGGAGGCCTCCATCCCCGTGTTCCCCGCCTGCCCCTTGAGCGTTTGAATCCGCTTCACGCACCCGTTAGACGAGCCCCCGTGTCCAGCCTCCGCCTCCGCCCCCTCCTGGCCCCCGCGCTCCTCCTCGCCGCCGCGGCCTGCCGCGAATCGCCGCCTCCGCCCGCTCCCGCGGCCACGCCTCCTCCCGCCGCCGTCGCGCCGCGCCCCACGGGGCCGGTGAAGTGGGGCGAAATCGAGGGCCGGGTGCTGCTCACCGGGACCCCTCCCCAGGCCCCCAGCGCGCCGACCTCCGCCACCGTCGCCAGCGTGTGCGGCGACCAGGCGGAGGACCGCTCGCTCGTGGTGGGAGGCGAGGGCGCCCTGGCCCACGCCGTCGTCTCGCTCCAGGAAGGCGCGGGGCTGCCCGAGCCGGAGACGCCCGCGCCGCCACCGGTGCTGGACCAGAAGCAGTGCCACTACGAACCTCCCGCGCTCGCGGCGAAGGCCGGCGGGGAGCTCTTGCTGCGCAACTCCGATCCGCTGGTGCACAACGTGCGCGCCCAGGCCGGGACGAACCGTTCCGTCTTCAACGTCGCCATGCCCCTGGAGGGCATGACCCTGCGCCGCCCGCTGCCCGCGGAACCGGGCACCGTCCAGGTCCGCTGCGACGTGCACCCCTGGATGCGCGCGGTGGTCCGCACCTTCAACCACCCGTACTTCACCACCACCGCCCCGGACGGCCGCTTCCGGATGCGCGTCCCCGAAGGGGCCCACACGCTCGTCTTCTGGCATGACCGGCTGCCGGAGACCTCCCGCACCGTCACCGTCCGTGCGGGGGAGACGGTGCAGGTCGATCAGACCTGGGGTGTGGAAGCACTGCGTCAGGCCGGCCCGGGGAAGTAGGGCGCCCCTGACACCGCTGTCGCGTCCGGCGCCGGCGGAACGAAATCGTCGGCCGGGGGTTCCGTATAAGTGCCGGGAAGCACGCCCCTTGTTCAGACTTCTGTCTTGGTGGCAAAATTGCTTTCTCGGAAGCGAACACTTCCGCGAGGGGGACTCGTCATGCATCAGGCCAGGAAGCAACCCACGGTGTCCGCACAGGCCGATCGCCTGCCCCTGGATGCCCGCCGCAAGGGCGCCCGCCCGGTGGGCATGCAGGAGATGGGGCCCAACCTCTACGAGAAGATCCAGAGCGCGCTCACCGAGCTGTCGCTGGTGTCGTCGCACGAGCGTCTGAGCGGCACCTGAGGTGACGTCCCGGAGCGGTGCGGGCCCCCTGGGAGAGGGGGTCCCCGTTCCGGGCGGGTCGTTCCAGCCCGTGTTGGAGCCTGGGAGCTTGGGAGCCTGGGGGCGGGAAACGGCAAAAGGGCCCGCCCGAACAGCTCGGGGGGCCCTGAAACCTTCAAGCCTGGGTGCGACCCTAGATGTCGTCGTCCTCGGCGGGCTCGGCGCCGGCCTCGGCGTCCTCGTCATCCCCGAAGGAGTCGAGGTTCTCCTCGTCCTCCTCGGCGGCGGGCGTCTCCTCGGGCTCGGGCTCGATGACCTTGGGAGCCGCGGCCAGGCGGCCACGCCGGCCCTCGGCGGGCTTGGCGACCACGTTCTCCCGCTGATCCGCCCCGCACTTGGGGCAGATGGGGTCCGGCTTCTTCATGTCGTAGAACTTCGTCCCGCACTTGAAGCACGTGTGCTTGGTCCCGAGATCCTTCGCCGGCATGCGCCACCCTCGTAGAGCCTGGAGTGAAACAGAGGGCGGCTGAATAGTTGGGCCGAAGAACAGAGTCAACCGTGTGTTTGCGCGGGAGATTTCTGGCGGTAGCATCCCCGCCGGTTTCCCCCGAGAGCCGGACGCCCCCTTTGAACTTCACCTGCGACAATTGCCAGAAGCGGTACTCCATTGCGGACGAGAAGGTCCGCGGCAAGACGGTCAAGGTCCGTTGCAAGAACTGCCAGAACGTCATCACCGTGGAAGGGCCCGCCGAGGAGGAGAGCACCCGCGTGGTGTCGCTCGCCGACGTGGAGCGCATCCGGGCCCAGGAGCGTTCGCTGGCGGGGGGTGGTGGTGCCGCCGCCGCGCCCGCTCCGGCCGCCCCAGCACCGGTGTCCGCCGCGGCAGCTCCTGCGCCCCTCGCCCGACCTCCTGTGTCGGCTCCCCAGACGCCCTGGGATGATGAGCCCACGCGCACCGCGCCTCCCCGCCAGACGGCCGGGGCCCCGTGGTTCGTGATGGTGCGCAACAAGCAGGAGGGCCCGCTGGACGAGGCCGCCGTGGCCGAGTGGATGGCCGCGGGCACCATCAGCGCGCGCAGCTTCTTCTGGCGCCAGGGCATGCCGGACTGGAAGCGCGGTTCGGACATCCCGGAGCTGGCCGCGCTGCTCGCGCCCGCCGCGCCGCCGGAACCGCCCCCGCCGCCGCCGGAGCCGCCGCCCGTGGCCGTCGCGCCCCCGCCGCCCGCGCGCGCCGCGCCCGCCCGCCGCGAGCCGGAGCCCCAGCAGCCCTTCTACGCGGAGAACGAGCCCGGTCCCTCCGAGGACGACAACGGTGGGTTCGAGCGCGACGGCGACGAGGACGAGGGCACGCTCTTCGGCAACAACCGCCAGGCGCCCGCCCCGGCGGTGCCCACGCCCGCCCCGCGCCGCGCGGCGGCACCGCCCGTGGAGGAGGCTCCCGCGGCGAGCGGCGCGCCCCTCAACGAGCTGTTCTCCGACCTGGACCTGCCCGGCAACCGGGGCGAGGCCTCGGACGAGGAGGACCCCGGTCAGGACGAGACGCGCGAGGACCCCCGCGGCGACGACGAGGAGGAAGAGGACGCGCGCCAGGTGGACTCGAAGGCCGCGCGCAAGCGTCCGGTGGTGCCCGCGCGCCGTGGCAGCCCGCTGAAGGTGGTGGCGCTGGTGCTGCTGCTGCTCATCGTCCTGCCGGCGGTGGCGCTGTTCGGCCTGTCGGCGGCGGGCATGCTGCCTCCGGCCCTGGCGGACGTGGTCAACAAGGTGACCGGCAAGGCGCCGCCGCCCGTGGCCCCGGCTCCGGTGCCGCCTCAGGCCGCTCCCGCGCCGGAGGCCGCCGAGCCCGCGGCGCCTCCGCAGGGCGCCGCGGCGGAGGGTGAGGCCGCGGCTCCGGCGGAAGGCTCCACGCCGTAGTCCCGGAGTCCCGGAGTCCATGGATGAGGTGGGCCTGCTTCCGCGTCACGCGGCGGGCAGGCCCTCCCACCGCGTCCCGTTCCGGCCGGATGACCCGGCACGTCGAGCAGGGACGCTCCGGCTCAGCGGTCAGGTGAATCGCCGCATCCGGCGGAGGCACCGGCTGCGCCCTCGATACGTCGAACCGGAGGGCCGGCTCAGAGGTCGAAGTCACCCGACGGCGGCTTCTTGCCGCGCATCGCCCGCTCCCTCGCGGCGCGGACGTCGGAGCGCAGGGACTCGGTGGCTTCGGCGTCCACCGTGCCCGACTCCAGGTCCACGACGTCGCCTTCGCGCACGCCGGAGGGCAGGGTGCTCAGGGCGCGGGTCACCTGCTGGCCGTCCACCACCAGCACGGCGACGTCGTCCTCGATGCGGTCCACCGTGGCCCTGGACCGGGGCTTCGCCTTCTTCTTCGTCACGGGTGACAGTCTCCCGCGGGCTTGCGGCCCGAGCTCAGCGCCTCATCACGCGTGTTCCACGTGAGCATGTTCTCCGGGTTGATGAGCTTCACGGCCCGGCAGGTGGCCTTGTGGAAGATGGGCTTGTGCCTGCTCGCGCGGTAGCCGCCCATGGAGGTGCTGGCCGACGAGCGCACCGCCTTCTCCGGCGCCTCCGTCCGCGTGCCCCTGCGCGCGGTGGGCAGGTCATCCACGTCCGTCACGTTGTCGGCGCGGGCGGTGCTGGCTCGCGGCGCTTCGACGACTCGCGCGGGCTCCGTCCGGACGGCGGGAGGCGGCTCGGTGGGCGGCGGCTTCACCACGGGCGCGGGCTTCGCCGTCCGCACCAGCGGGGGGCGCGGATCCAGCCCCGGGAAGCTGCGCCGCGCGGAGGAGGGCTCCCCCGGTGAAGGACGCTGGAGCGAGAGCTCGAACTGCTTGCCGTCGCTCACCGCGTGCACTTCGCCGTTCACGTCCGTGCGGAACGCCTTCGCATCCACGCCGCGCAGCCGCGCGAGGAGCTCCTTCACCTTCGGGTTCTTCCCCAGGCCGTCATCCCCGCTGAGCACCGCCGCCTGGGGCCGCACCTCCTCGAGGTACGCCTGCGAGTTCGCCCCCTCCACGCCAGGCGAGCCGACCTTCAGCAGCGTGGCGGAGGACAGCAGCCCGCGCTCCAGGAGCCGGGCCTCCGTCTCACCGCGCGCGCCGCCCGCGAAGATGACCGACGTGTCGTCGTACGTCAGGCGCAGCACGATGGAGTTCGCCGCGTTGCGCCCCTCCGCGTCCGCGGCCCCCTTCAGGAGCGGCTCCGCGGGCGCGCGGGGCCAGAGCACCGTGAGGTTCACCCGGTCCTCCAGCGTCAGCCGGACCAGCTCCTTGGGCGCGGACGAGGACGGCGCGGGCGAGAAGATCTGCACCCCTCGCGACCCCAGGGCCGTCAGCAGCGCGTCGTAGGCCTTCGACGTGTCGGGCAGCTGCGGCTCCATCAACCGCCGCGCGCCCACGCGCTTGAGCACCGCCTCCAGCGCGCCGTGATGCTTGGGGTCCGGCTGCGTGAGGACCACCAGGTCCAGCTCCCGGCGCAGCAGCTCCGGCAGCCGGTTCACCAGGTGCGACTCGGCGGACGCGGGCCCGGAGTCCACCAGCACCGTGTTGCCTCGCGGCGTGACGATGAGCGCGGCATCCCCGGCGCCCACGTCGAAGAAGTACACGTGGAGCTTCCCGTCCGGCGCGCCGCCGAAGTAGCGCGACTTCTCCGGGGGCTTCTGCGCGGGAGGCGCGGACGGCTGCTGCTGACAGGCCAGGGAGGCGAGCAGCAGCCCCACTCCCAGCGCGATGCGGGCCTTCATGGATGACAGTCCTCGGCGGGGCGGCGCTCACGCAGGGCGTCGGCGCGGCTGGAGTAGACGGTGCGCTCGTTCTTCGAACGCTTCAAGGTCGAGCAGCTCTCACGGTGGAACACCTTGCTGCCCTTCAGTGACACGAAGCGCTCACCCGTGGGCGCGGGCGCCGTGGACTCCACCGGCGTCCGGGACCGGGACGCGCCCGGCTCCGGTTCCTTCTCCACGGAGCGGCCCGCGCGGCCATGGGGCGTGGGTTCGATGGGGCCCAGCGCCACCGGGCCTCCCGCCCGCTGCGTGCCGGACAGGCTCGCGGCCCCGGCCCCGCCCTTCGTCGGGCGCAGCGTCACGGTCGTGCCGTCGCTCACCGCCATCACCTCGCCGTCCTGGTCGGTGCGGAAGGTGCGCGCGCGCACGTCGCGCAGCCGGCCCAGGACCTCCGGGCTCGGGTGGCCGTAGTCATTGCCCACGCCGCAGGAGATGACCGCCGCCTGCGGCTTCACGCGCTCCAGGAAGGCCGCGGTGGAGGAGTGCTTGCCGCCGTGGTGCGCCACCTTCAGCACCGTGGCCGTGAGGTCCACGGGCTTCTGCAGCAGCACCGCCTCCGTGGGCGGCTCCGAGTCCCCCGTGAAGAGGAACGCCGTCTTCCCGTACGTGAGCTTGGCGACGATGGAGTTCGCGTTCGCGTCCGAGCGCGTGTCCGCGAGGAACGTCTCCTGGGGCACGCGCGGCCAGAGCACGGTGAGCGCCACGCCTTCGCCCAGGCCCACGGTGAGCAGCGTCTGGGGCGAGGCCGGGTTGGGCTCCGGGCTCATCACCTGGCCCACCTCGTTGCCCACGAACTCCAGCAGGTCGCGGTACGCCTCGCTCGGGTGGTCGAAGCCGGGGTCCATGAAGCGCTTCGCGCCCACCGCCTTCACCGCCGCGCGCAGCCCGCCCAGGTGGTCCAGGTGCGGGTGGGTGAGGATGACCAGGTCCAGCGGGCCCTTCACCAATTCGCGCAGCCGCGCCGCCAGCCGCGTGCCGGCCTCCGGAGGCCCCCCGTCGATGAGCACCGTCTTGCCCGTGGGCGACACGATGAGCGCCGCGTCCCCCTGGCCCACGTCGAGGAAGTAGACCGTGAGCCGGCCCGGCGCGGGGGAGGGGAGGGCCGGGGAGGCCGGAGCCGCCGCGTGGCCGGGCACCGCCGCGAGGAGGAGGACAAGGAGTGCGAGCAGCCGCGCGAAGACCTTCACGGGTTGGAACTCTACAGCCCCGCTCCCCTTCGCGGCACCCCGTGCGTTGACCGGACGCGCGGTCCTCCCGCGAGCGCTTCCCCGAGGGCCGGGAGTGGGCTAAGGGGCGCCGCATGCCGTCCGACGCCGAAGCCTTCTTCACCGTCCTGGAAGAGCTGGTCGACCAGGCCCGTCACCGTCTGCACGCCTGGAAGGTCCAGCAGGAAGCGGTGCCGCCCGCGCCCGCCGCCGTGCTGAACGCCGAGCCCCCGCGTCCGCCGGGTGTGAAGACCGCCACCGCGCGCGTGGACCCGGCCACCCTCCAGAAGGCCACGGACCTGGCGCCGTACATCGACCACACGCTGCTCAAGCCCGAGGCGCGCGCCGAGGACGTGGTGCGCGTGGCGGAAGAGGCGCGCCAGTACGGCTTCGCCACCGTGTGCGTGAACAGCTGCCACGTGGCCACCGCCGCGCGCGTGCTGGCCGGTTCCTCCGCCGTGCCCATCGCCGTGGTGGGCTTCCCGCTGGGCGCCGCGCTGTCGTCCGCGAAGGCCTTCGAGGCGCGCGAGGCCATCCGCGCGGGGGCCCATGAAATCGACATGGTCATCAACCTGGGCGCGCTCAAGGCGCACGACTACCAGCGCGTGCACCAGGACATCGCCGCGGTGGTGGAGGCCAGCCACCCCGTGCCCGTGAAGGTCATCCTGGAGACGGGCCACCTCACGGACGAGGAGAAGGTCGTCGCGTGCGCGCTGTCCAAGGCCGCGGGCGCCGCGTTCGTGAAGACGTCCACCGGCTTCGGGCCTGGCGGCGCCACGGTGAAGGACATCGAGCTCATGCGCGCGGTGGTGGGGGACGAGGTGGGCGTGAAGGCCTCCGGTGGCGTGCGCTCCGCGGAGGACGCCGTGAAGCTGCTTCGCGCGGGCGCCAACCGCCTGGGCGCCTCCGCGTCCGTGGCCATCGTCACCGGGCAGATCTCCACCGCGCAGTACTGACCCCTTTTTTCCGGAGACGCGCACCGTGACCCCGAAGCAGCGAGAGGACTTCCTCCAGCAGTTGCTCGCGCTCCACGCGGAGCTGAGCGGGAAGACGCCCCTGCGCATCGAGCCCAACCGCACCGACGAGGCGCGCGTGGGCGGCGACGAGGACGAGCAGCCCCTCAACGAGATGATGCAGACCATCGCCTCCAGCCGGAACCGCAACACCGACGGCACGCTGGCGCGCGTGGTGAAGGCGCTGGGCAAGCTGCGCGAGGACCCGGACTCCTTCGGCGAGTGCGAGGAGTGCGGCGACGAGATTCCCCTGGGCCGCCTCAAGGCGATGCCCTACGCGGAGTTCTGCGTCGCGTGCCAGAACAACAAGGATGGCCCCAAGGGGCCGGTGCGCCGCAAGCACCTCACCGACTACAAGGGCTGAAGCAGCCCCTTCTCCAACCAACCACGAGGCAACGCGCGATGGACACGACCGGACTCAGGGAGCGGGCGGAGGCCTGGCGCAAGGCGGATCCGGATCCGGAGACCCAGGCGGAGCTGGCCAACGTGCTCGCGAAGCAGGACTGGGCGGACCTGGCGGACCGCTTCGCGCAGGACCTGGAGTTCGGCACCGCGGGCCTGCGCGGCGTGCTGGGCGCCGGCCCCAACCGGATGAACCGCGCCGTCGTGCGCCGCACCACCGCGGGCCTGGCGCGCTACCTCAAGGCCACCGTGCCGGACGTCACCACGCGCGGCGTGGTGGTGGGCCGCGACGCGCGCCGCCTGAGCCGCGAGCTGGCCGAGGACACCGCCGCCGTGTTCGTCGCGGAGGGCATCCCCGCGCACGTCTTCCCGGAGCCGGTGCCCACGCCCGTCACCGCGTTCGCCGTGCTGCACCTCAACGCCGCCGCCGCCGTGATGGTGACCGCCAGCCACAACCCACCCGAGTACAACGGCTACAAGGTCTACTGGGGCAACGGCGCGCAGATCGTCCCGCCGCAGGACGTGGGCATCGCGGACGCCATCGCGAAGGTGGAGCCCGCCAACGAAGTCCCCCTGCTCACGCCCGCGGAAGGCCGCGCGAAGGGGCTGTGGCGCGACCTGCCGGAGGACGTGGGCAACGCGTACCTGCGCGCCATCCTGGACCTGCGCCTGTACCGCAAGGGCAGTGACACGCTGTCCATCGTCTACACCGCCATGCACGGCGTGGGCGGCGCGTGGGCGGCGCTCGCGCTCAAGGAGGCGGGCTTCCCGCGCGTGACGCCGGTGGCCGAGCAGCAGCAGCCCGACGGCCGCTTCCCCACGGTGCGCTTCCCGAACCCCGAGGAGCCGGGCGCCATGGACCTGTCGCTCGCCACCGCGGAGCGCGTGAAGGCGGACCTGGTGCTCGCGAACGACCCGGACGCGGACCGGCTCGCGGTGATGGCGCGGGATGCCTCCGGACGCTTGCGCCTGCTCACCGGCAACGAGGTGGGCGTGCTCCTGGGCCACTACGTCCTCACGCAGGGGACGAAGCGCGCGCGCCCGCACGTCGTCACCACCATCGTGTCCTCCACGCAGCTGGGGGAGATCGCGCGCGGGCTGGACGCCGCGTACGACGAGGTCCTCACCGGCTTCAAGTGGATCGCCAACCGCGCGCTGGAGCGCACCGCGAAGGAAGGCACGCAGTTCGTCTTCGGCTACGAGGAGGCGCTCGGCTACACCGTGGGCACCGCCACGCGTGACAAGGACGGCGTGGGCGCGGCGCTGGTGATGGCGGACCTGGCCGCGTGGTGCGAGGCCCGCGGCGTGACGGTGCTGGGCTACCTGGAGGAGATCCAGCGCCGCTTCGGCCTGCACGTGGGCGCCCAGCGCAACGTGACGCTCCCCGGGGCCGCCGGTGCGCAGACCATCCGCGCCATCATGGAGGCCTTCCGCGCGTCTCCGCCCGCGCACATCGGCGGCACCCGCGTGAGCGCCGTGCGCGACTACCAGAAGGGCGAGGGCGGCCTGCCCCCGTCCAACGTCGTCGCCTTCGCGCTGGAGGGCGGCGGCCGCGTCACCCTGCGCCCCTCCGGCACCGAGCCGAAAATCAAGTACTACTTCGAGCACAAGGAGACGCCCGCCCCCGGCGAGCCGCTCCCCCAGGCCCGCCAGCGCGCGGAAGCGAAGCTGGCGGCCCTCATCGACGCCTTCCTGACACTGGCCCGCGAGCGTGGCCAGCCAGCCTGAGTCCTGAATCACCCTTCAACTCAACCCAACGGGTCGCGTCCCCTGTCGCGTCCCTTCGCAGAAAGGAACCGCGTGAAGCGCTTCATTCCTGGTTTCCTCCTGGCCGTGCTCCTGGCCGTCCCCGGTACCGCGATGGCTCGCGGGCAGGGCTGGTCCCTGCTGGCGGCGGACACCGTCGGCTCGGGCCGCAACATGTTCAGCGCGCAGATCGGCTTCCCGGGCCTGTCGCTGGGCCTGCTGCACGGCGGCTCGGACAACGTGGATATTGGCGGCAAGTTCAGCTTCAACTGGGGCCGTGAGGGCCTGGTGGACGCGTCCGACGCGGGCATCAAGCTCCAGGGCTGGCTGCGCGTGATGATCGCCCAGACGGACAAGGTGGCCTTCGGCATCACCTTCCAGCCGGGGCCGTTCATCTACTTCCCCCGGGGGAACACGCTCTTCGGCATGGCCCTGCCGGTGGCGTTCGTGGTGGGCATCCCCGTGGGCAGCGCGCTGATGATCAACGCCGGCATCGACGTACCGTTCAACGTCTACATCGGCGAGGGCATCGGGCCGGTCATCCCCATCCTCTTCGGAGGCGGCCTGGAGTACTTCGTCAGCAACAACCTGAACGTGAACTTCAACCTGCGGCTGGGGCCCTCCATCGTCCCGCGCTTCGACGACAGCTACTTCACGATGGAAGCGCTGGCGGGCGTGGCCTACCGCTTCTAGCCGGCGTCACGCGGGCGGGGGAGGTGCTTCCCCGCCCGTGCGGTGGCTACCAGGACGACGTCTGCTCGGGCAGCTCCACCGTGAAGGTGCTGCCCAGGTTGACGCGGCTCTTCACGGTCAGCTTGCCGCCCATGCTCTCCACCAGGGTGCGCGCCACCGTGAGGCCCAGGCCCACGCTCTTCTCCGGGGCCTTGGTCGTGTAGTACGGCGAGAAGATGGCCTGCAGCTCGTCCTCGAAGATGCCGATGCCGGTGTCCTTCACGAAGAGCTGGGGGCCGAACTCACCGAACATGTCCGGCAGCTCCACGCCCACGTGCACCACGCGCGGCCGGTCCTTTACGTCCTCCACGGCGTCCACCGCGTTGCAGACGAGCTCCGTCACCACCTGCTCCAGCTGACGGCGGTTGAAGATGACGGCGATGGGGTCCTCCGGCAGCACCGCGCGCACGTCCGCGCGGCCCAGGCGGCCGGAAGCGCGCAGGCGGGACACCACCTCCGGCACCACCTCCCGCAGGTCGAAGCGCTGGATGTCCTTGGGGCAGCTGGGGCCCAGCGACAGCAGGTGCTGGCCGTGCAGGCGCATCTGCTCCCCGGCCACGCCCAGCTTGAGCAGCTCCTCCGAGTCCGGCGGCAGCCCCAGGCCCGCGCGGGCGCGCACGTGCTCCAGCGCCCGCTGCAGGCCCACGCCCAGCTGGTCCATCTGCGTCGCCAGGTCCGCCGCGAGCGTGCCCACGCGCGCCAGGCGCTCCATGCGCACCCAGCGCGTGCGCGGGTCCTGAAGCACTTCCCGGACGCCGCCCTGCTCGCGGTGCGCCTTGAGCTCCAGCAGGGTGTGGACGCGCACCTTCAGCTCCAGCGGGTCCAGGGGTTCGGTCGTCAGCAAGTCGTCCACACCTGCCTCCATCACCTCGCGGCGCGTCTGGCGGTCCGCGGAAGGCGTGAGCATGAGGATGGGGAACTGCGGCGGGGACAGCTCCTCGCGAAGGCGCCGGTACGCGGCCAGCCCCACCGTGCGGGCGCGTTCCACGTCCAGCAGCACCAGGTCCGCGGAGTGGCGGGACACCGCCTCCAGCGCGGCCGTCGTCCCGCTCGCGGGCAGCACGTCGTAGCCGGCCGGCGTGAGGATGGAGCGCACCCGCTCAATCCCGCCGGACTCCACTCCGACCGCGATCACGCGCGGCCGCTGGGGTGACGTCGAGCCTGTTCCCGTCGTCTGCATGTTCACGCCACCCCGGCCTGGAAACCGGGTCCGCCACCGCCCGAAGGCGGTGTCTCGAACCCGGGGGACCGCGTCCCAGCACCGAACAGGGCCACCTGCTGCGCCTGCTCGGTGTCCGGTACGCAATCCGACATGGGCGCACTCCCTTGCCAGTGCCATGCCGGACGTTCACCCAACGGCAGATCAGCCCACACTGGAAAGGCAGAAAAACACGCTCCAGTAAGGTCGGGGGGTTGGCGGCTCGCCCGGGAATGACCAGACGCATCAGGACAGGTGGCCGCTTCAGATTTGACGGGTCTGAGCTGACCAAAAGTGGATTGCGACCCGGGTCGTGGAATACCCGGGCCCTCTCAAAATGGTCAGCGGGATTCCTGTTCGTAGGCGGTGCCCAGTGCGGCGGGGGCATGGCCACGCTGGCCCTGGAGCGCGAGGACGAGGAGGGTCAACAGGTAGGGCAGGGCGAGCAGGAAGCCCTGGGGAACCAGGTCGAGGAGCCAGGGAGCGCTCGAGGCCAGGCCGATTCGCAGCGCGTTGCCGAAGGCGAAGAAGAGCGCGGCGGCGAAGGCCCCCAGCGGCGTCCAGCGGCCGAACACCATGGCGGCCAGGGCCATGAAGCCCAGGCCCGCGGGGGTGTGCTGTTCGAAGCGGTCCAGGACGGCGGTGGACAGCACCGCGCCGCCCAGGCCCGCCATCAGCCCGCCGCCCAGCACCGCGCCCCAGCGCAGGGCGGGCACGGACAGGCCCAGCGTGGCCACCGCGTGCGGCTTGTCACCCACGGCGCGCAGGCGCAGGCCCAGCGGCGTGCGCGTCAGGAGCAGGTGGAAGAGGAAGGGCAGGGTGAGCGCCAGGTACGTGGGCGCCGCGTGGCCGGACAGCGCTCCCAGCAGCGGGACGTGGGACAGGCCCGGGAGGTTCCAGCGGGGCAGCTGGGTGATGGCGGGCGTGCCGTTGGGGCCGTAGAGCGACTCCAGGAGGAAGGTGCCTCCCGCCATGGCCACCAGGTTGAGGGCCATGCCAGAGACGACCTGATCCGACCGCCAGCGGATGCTCAGGAAGCCGTGCACCGCGGCGATGCCCGCGCCCGCGGCCATGCCCACGAGCACCGCGAGCGGCGTGGGCATCACGAGCGCCGCCACGGCCGCGCAGAAGGCGCCGGTGCGCATCATGCCCTCCACGCCCACGCTCACCACGCCGGCGCGCTCGGAGAGCATGGCGCCCAGCGCGGCGAACACCAGGGCGGGGGCCGCGTCCAGGGTGGAGAAGAGGAGCGAGTGGAGCACCTCAAGCACGGGGCACCTCCGCTCCGGCCTGGGCCGGGCCCTGGGCCTGGGCGCGCTTCTGGCGCCGGGCCAGCAGGGCGAGCCACACCATGCGGCCGGCGACGAAGAGCAGCGCGAAGCCCTGGATGAGCTCCGGGAAGCTCTTGTGCACGCCGAGCAGCTGCATGCGCGTGCCGCCCGCGCGCAGGATGCCGAAGACGGCCGCGGACAGCGCCGCGCCCAGCGGGTGGTTGTTGCCGATGAGCGCGATGGCGATGCCGTCGAAGCCGTAGGGCGCGCCCAGCGAGCCCGGATAGCGGCCCTCCGTGCCCAGCACCAGCACCGCGCCCGCCAGGCCCGCCAGCGCGCCCGCGAGCGCCATGGCCCCGCCCGCGCGCCACAGCGTGGGGATGCCCGCGGCCCGGGCCGCCTCCGGGGTGAGGCCCACGGCGCGCGTCTCGTAGCCGGAGCGCGTGCGGGACAGCCACACCCAGACGCCCAGCGCCGCGGCGAGCGCCAGCGGGAAGCCCAGGTTCAGGCGCGAGCCGTCGCCCAGGAGCCGGGGCAGCTGCGCGGAGGGGAGGATTTCGGCGGTGCCGGTGATGGACGACGCGCCCTCCGCCACGGCGCGCAGCGGGCCGATGACGAGCCAGTTGTCCACGAGGCTCACCGCCACCCAGTTGAGCATGATGGTGGAGATGACCTCGTGCACGCCGCGCTTGAGCTTCAGCACGCCCGCGATGCTCGCCCACGCCGCGCCCGCGACGGCGGCCGCGAGGAGCGCCAGCGGGACGTGGAGCACGCCGGGCAGGGACACGTGCGCGCCCACGAGCGCCGCGGCCAGCGCGCCCCAGATCATCTGCCCCTGCGCGCCGATGTTGAACAGGCCGACCTTGAAGGCCACCGCGACGGACAGGCCGGTGAGCGTGAGCAGCGCGGCCTTCATCGCGGCCTCGCCCAGGGGGCGCAGCACGGCGGTGCTGCTGCCGCCGTCCAGGAACGCGGGCCAGTTGCCGATGCCGCCCCAGAGCATCTGGAGGTAGGCGCGCGTGGCGGTGTCCGCGTCGCGCGTGAGGGCGATGGTCAGCCAGCACACCGCGAGCGCCAACAGCACGGAGAGCACCGACGGCAGCACCTGCCGCGTCCGCTCACCCATGGCTTCCCTCCGCGCCCAGCATGCGGCGGCCCAGCTCGCGCTCGTCCAGGTGCTCGCGCGTGAAGTGCCCCGTCACGCGGCCTTCGTAGAGGACGTAGACGCGGTCTGACAGGGCCAGCACTTCCTCCAGGTCCAGCGACACCATCACCACTCCCGCACCCCGGGCCTTCGCCTCGCGCAGGCGCGCGTGCACCTGCGCCACCGCGCCGATGTCCAGCCCGCGCGTGGGCTGCACGACGACGAGCAGCTTCGGCGCCGCGTCCAGCTCGCGTGCCACCACGACCTTCTGCTGATTGCCGCCGGACAGCGCCTGGAGCGCCACCGTCGGGTCGGGCGGGCGCACGTCGTAGGTGGTCAGCAGCTGGTTCGTCCGCTCGCGGCGGCCCTTGAAGTCCACCCAGGGCCCGCGCGCGAACGGCGGCTGCCGGTGCCGGCCCAGGGCCACGTTCTCCTCCACCGTCATCGCCTTCACCACGGCGCGAGCCAGGCGGTCCTCGGGGACGTGGCCCACGCCGCGCGCCTTCGCCAGCGCCGGGGTGAGCCCCGCGAGGGGACCGCCCAGCAACGTTCCCTCGCCGCCGTCCAGCCTGCGCAGGCCCGTGAGCACCTCCGCCAGCTCGCGCTGCCCGTTGCCGTCGACCCCGGCGATGCCGACGATTTCTCCCGCGCGCACGGTGAGGCTCACGCCCTGGAGCGCGGGACGGCCGTTCTCGCCCGTGGCCCGCAGGTCCCTGGCTTCGAGCACGACCGGCCCCGTCTCCGCTGCCTGCGCGCCGGACGCGCCAGCGGGCACACCGGTCATCGCCGCGCCCTTTGAGCTCTCGCCCACCATCAGCGAGGCCAGCTCGGAGACGGTGGTCTCGCTGGGGCGCACCTCCGCCACGGTGCGGCCCCGGCGCATCACCGCCACGCGGTCCGCCACGCCCAGCACCTCCTTGAGCTTGTGGCTGATGAGCACCACCGTGCGGCCCTGCGCCACCAGCCCGCGCATCACCTGTGACAGCTCGTCGGACTCCTGCGGCGTGAGCACGGCGGTGGGCTCGTCCAGGATGAGCACCTGCGCGCCCCGGTGCAGCGCCTTGACGATTTCGACCTTCTGCTGCGACCCCACCGTGAGCGTGTCCACGCGCGCTCGCGGATCCAGCTGGAAGCCGAAGCGCTTCGCGGTGGCGGCCACCTCTTCACAGGCGCGGTCCAGGTCCAGCAGGCCGCGCTTCGTGGGCTCGCGGCCCAGCACCACGTTCTCCGCCACCGTCAGCGTGGGCACGAGCATGAAGTGCTGGTGCACCATGCCGATGCCCCGGGCGATGGCGTCGCGCGGGCTCTTGAAGCGCACCGGCTTGCCGTCCATCAGGAACGTGCCCGTGTCCGGGTGGTAGAGCCCGTAGAGCACGTTCATCAGGCTGGACTTGCCCGCGCCGTTCTCGCCCACCACGGCGAGCAGCTCGCCCGGGGCGATGTCCAGCGACGCGTCCTCCAGGGACACGCACGACCCGAAGCGCTTCGCGATGTGCTGGAGGGAGATCAGGGCTGCGCGACCTGGAAGGAGGACAGCTCCGCCTGCGTGCCCGGCACGGAGAGCTTCCCGGCGAGGATCTGCTGCCGCAGCGACTCCACCTTCTGGAGCGCCTCCGCCTTGCCCGGGAACTCCACGCGCACGTCCGCCATGCCCACGCCGTTCTCCTTGAGGCCCAGCACCTGCTCACCCGCCGTCAGCTTGCCGTCCACCAGGTCCTTCGCCGCCTGGTACACGGCCAGGTCGCTGTGCTTCACCATGGACGTGAGGATGGCGTCCGGCGCCAGGTGGGACTGATCCGAGTCCACGCCGATGGCGAACACCGTCTTGCCCGCCGCCCGCGCCTCCTTCACCGCCTGGATGACGCCCAGGCCGTCCGTGCCCGCCGCGTGGAAGATGACGTCCGCGCCCTTGGCGATGAGGTCCTGCGCCACTTCCTTGCCCGCGGACACGCTGTTGAAGCTGCCCGTGTACACGGCCATCAGCGCGTCCGCCGCCTTCGGGTTCGTGGTGCGCACGCCCGCGCGGTAGCCCACGTCGAAGCGCTTGATGAGGGGGACTTCGATGCCGCCCACGAAGCCCACCTTGTTCGTCTTCGTGACCAGCCCCGCCAGCGCGCCCACGAGGAAGCTGCCCTCCTGCTCCTTGAAGAGCACCGTGCGCACGTTGGGCAGCGACTTGGGCTTGCCCTGCGCGTCCAGCAGCTGGCTGTCGATGAGCAGGAACTTCGCTTCCGGGTTCTCCGTGGCCACGTCGCGCACCGCGTTGGCCAGCAGGTACCCATTGCCGATGGTCAGCTTCGCGCCCTGCTCCACGAGCAGCTGGAGGTTGGGGGCGTAGTCCTCCTGCGCCTTGCTCTGGAGCACCAGCGGCTGCACCGGCAGCGGCTTCACTTCCGGTGCGAGCGCCGCGAGGTCGGAGGAGATGGACTGACGCACTTCGCCAGCGGGCGCGTCCACGTACCTGCCGCCCTCGTACTTCTTGCCGGCGGCCCACAGCTCCAGGCCGCGCAGGGCCGCGTCGTTGAACGAGTGATCACCCCGGCCTCCCACGTCGATGACGAGCCCCACGACCACGGGCTTTCCCTCGGGGGGCTTCGTGGCGGTGGAGGCCTGCGAGGGCGCCTTGGGGGCGTCCTCGGACTTCTTGGAACAGGCGCACAGGAGCGCGGCCAGGGCAAACACGTGGAGTCGACGGAGCATCATGGGGCTGGCTATCTACCAGATGCGGCCAGGGCTTTCCTTCTGCTATGGCCTTGCCCCGTGCAACCCTACGAGCTCATCAAGGCCAAGCGCGACGGCGGCAGGCTGGACCCGTCGGACATCCAGGCGTTCATCCAGGCGTACACCGCCGGCACCGTGGCCGACTACCAGATGGCCGCCATGTGCATGGCCATCTTCTTCAAGGGGCTGGACTCGCGGGAGCTGGGGGCGTGGGCCCGCGCCATGCTCCACTCGGGGGAGGTCCTGGACCTCTCCGACACGCCGGCCATCAAGGTGGACAAGCACTCCACCGGCGGCGTGGGCGACAAGGTGTCCCTGAGCCTCGCGCCCCTCGCGGCGGCCTGCGGCGTGCCCGTGCCCATGATTTCCGGCCGCGGCCTGGGCCACACCGGCGGCACCCTGGACAAGCTGGAGTCCATCCCCGGCTTCAACGTGAACCTGTCCACCGCGGACTACCGCCGGCTGGTGCGTGAGGTGGGCTGCTGCCTCATCGGACAGACGGCCCAGGTGGCCCCCGCGGACAAGAAGCTCTACGCGCTGCGTGACGTGACGGCGACGGTGGACTGCATCCCGCTCATCGCGTCGTCCATCATGAGCAAGAAGCTGGCGGAGGGCATCGACGCGCTGGTGCTCGACGTGAAGGTGGGCAGCGGCGCCTTCATGAAGACGGCGGACGACGCGCGCGTGCTGGCCCGCACCATGATTGGCCTGGGCGCGGAGATGAACCGCAAGGTCGTGGCCCTGCTCACGGACATGGATCAGCCCCTGGGCCGCCAGGTGGGCAACGCCCTGGAGGTCCGCGAGGCCGTGGACATGCTCCGCGGTGAGGCGCCCGACGACTACACCGAAATCACCTACGCCCTCACGGCGGAGATGCTGGTGCTGGGCAAGAAGGCCGCCACCGTGGAGGAGGCGCGCGGGCTGCTGCGCCGCTCCGTGGAGGACGGCAGCGCCATCAAGAAGCTCAAGGAGATCGTCCAGTCGCAGGGCGGCGACCCTCGCTCCATCGACGACTATTCGCTGCTGCCCACCGCGAAGGCCACGGCGGACGTGGTGGCGCCGCGCGACGGCTTCGTCACCGGCATCCACACGGAGGGCGTGGGGCTGGCGGCGGTGGCGCTGGGCGCGGGGCGGCAGCGCGTGGACAGCAAGATCGACCCGGCCGTGGGCTTCACGCTGCTCAAGAAGGTGGGCGACGCGGTGAAGCAGGGCGAGCCCGTGGTGCAGGTGCACTACAACGACGCGAAGCCGGTGGAGGACGTGAAGGCGCGGCTGCTCGCGGCCTACCAGTTTGGCGACCGGGCGCCCGCGGCCCGCCCGCTTGTGCTGGAGCGGCTGGAGTAGTCAGGCAATCACCATGGCGCCCACGTTCCGCGAGCTGCTGTCCGAGGTGAAGAAGGAGATCCGCGAGGTCTCCCACGAGCACGTGCGCCAGTTGCTGGTGACGGGCACGAAGGTGAAGCTCGTGGACGTACGCGAGTCCGACGAGTACGCCGGGGGCCGGCTCCCCGGCGCGGTGCACATCCCCCGGGGCTACCTGGAGCTGCGCATCGAGGAGAAGGCGGACCGCGACGAGGAGCTGGTCCTCTACTGCGCGGGCGGCACCCGGTCCGCGCTCGCGGCCCGCACGCTGCGGGACATGGGCTACACGCGCGTGTCGTCGCTCGCGGGCGGCTACAACCGCTGGAGCGACGCGGCCTACCCGGTGGAGAAGCCCGTCGTCCTCTCCGCCGAGCAGAAGGAGCGCTACCGCCGCCACCTCATCCTCCCGGAGGTGGGGGAGGAGGGGCAGGCGAAGCTGCTGAAGTCGAAGGTGCTGCTGCTGGGCGCGGGCGGGCTGGGCTCTCCGGCGGCGCTGTACCTGGCCGCGGCGGGCGTGGGCACGCTGGGCGTGGTGGACGCGGACGTGGTGGACCTGAGCAACCTCCAGCGCCAGGTGCTGCACACCCTGGAGCGCCGGGGGCAGCCCAAGGTCCAGAGCGCGAAGGCGGCCATCGAGGCGCTCAACCCGGACGTGAAGGTGGTGCCCTTCCAGGAGCGGCTCACCAGCGCCAACGTGGAGCACATCCTCGCGGACTTCGACGTCGTGCTGGACGGCGGGGACAACTTCCCCACGCGCTACCTGCTCAACGACGCGTGCCTGCGGATGGGCCTGCCCAACGTCCACGGCTCCGTGTTCCGCTTCGAGGGCCAGGTGACGACCTTCGTCCCCCACCAGGGGCCCTGCTACCGCTGCCTCTACCCCGCGCCGCCCCCGCCGGAGCTGGCGCCGTCGTGCGCGGAGGCCGGCGTGCTGGGCGTGCTGCCCGGGCTCATCGGGATGCTCCAGGCCACGGAGGCCCTGAAGCTCCTGCTCGGGGTGGGGGAGACGCTGGTGGGGCGGCTCGTCACCTTCGACGCGCTGGGCACGCGCTTCCAGGAGCTCAAGCTGCGCCGTGACCCGGAGTGCCCGGTGTGCGCTCCGGGGGCGAAGGTGGAGCTCATCGATTACGAGCAGTTCTGCGCCACGGGGGGCTGAGGCCACCCGGGGATGCATTTTCAGGGGCAGCGGATTCGACGGGCCCGCGTATGATGCCGCCAGCCTGGACCCAGGGGCGGTGGTGGAGCGCGACCCGGGTCGGATACGAGAGCGGCAGCGGCAGGGAGATGACGGCGATGTCCGAGCAGAACGAGAACCAGGACCCCAGGGCGGGAGAGGACCGGCGCGACTCGCCCCGCGTCCCCATGCGCCTGAAGGTCCGGCGGGAGGGGGCGGAGGGTTTCCTGGACCGTGCGGGGGACCTGTCCCTGGGCGGCGTGGGCTGGGTGGGAGAGGCGCTGGAACCGGGCCAGGCCGTGGAGGTGCGCTTCGCGCTGCCCCCGTCCCAGGAAGAGGTTCAGGTGCGCGGCGAGGTCCTGCCCCCCAAGGCCGGTATGTCGGGGCCGGTGGTGCGCGTACGCTTCCTGGAGCTGCCGGTGGAGCTGGAGCTCGCCATCGCCCGGCACCTGGACGACCAGAGCAAGGACGAACCCCGGGGCGCCCGCTAGGGCGTTATCGGATGGACGGGCGCCGGTGGACGGCGCCCGACGTGAAGGAGGGCGGCATGGCGGAGGAGATTCCCTGGGAGCGGCTGTTCGAGGAGGCCCTGCGGGTGCGCCAGCGCGCGCACGTGCCGTACTCGAAGTTCCCCGTGGGGGCCGCCGTGCTGTACGCGGACGGCTCCATCGTGGCCGGCTGCAACGTGGAGAACGCCACCTACGGCCTCACCGTCTGCGCGGAGCGCAACGCGTTCGTCGCGGGCGTGGCCCAGGGCCGTGAGAAGCCCGTGGCCGTGGCCGTCGTCGTGGACACCCCGGAGCCCTGTCCCCCGTGCGGCATGTGCCGCCAGGTGATGGCCGAGTTCGCCGGGCCGGACCTTCCGGTGCGAAGCCGCACCCTGAACGGGCAGGAGGCGCGCTACCCGCTCAGCGAGCTGCTGCCGCACGCCTTCACCCGTTCCTTCCTCTAGGACCTCTCTCAAGTGGACTTGCTTCTCACTGGCGCCACCGTCGTCACCATGAACCGCGAGCGCGAGGTGCTGCCGCGCGCGGACGTGCTCGTGCAGGACGGGCGCATCGCGAAGGTGGGCCGGGGCCTGAAGGTGAAGGGCGCCCGCCGCGTCCTGGACCTCGCCGGGCAGGTGGTGATGCCCGGCCTCATCCACGGCCACCTGCACGCCTGCCAGACGCTGTTCCGAGGCCACGCGGACAAGCGGGAGCTGCTGGACTGGCTGCGTGAGCGCATCTGGCCCATGGAGGCGGCGCACGACGCGGCGTCCCTGCGCGCCAGCGCGGACCTCACCTTCGCGGAGCTCATCCGCTCCGGCTCCACGGCGGCGCTCGACATGGGCACCGTGCACCACTACGACGCCGTCTTCGAGTCCGCGCGCGACTGCGGCTACCGGCTGGTCGGTGGCAAGGCGATGATGGACTCCGGCGCGGAGGTGCCCGCCGGCCTGCGCGAGACGACGGCGGACTCGCTGTCGGAGAGCCTGGCGCTGATGGAGCGCTGGCACGGCACCCACGACAACCGCCTGCGCTACGCGTTCGCGCCGCGCTTCGCCCTGTCCTGCACGCCGGAGCTGCTGCGGGAGGTGGGCCGGCTGTCGCGGGAGAAGGGCGTGCGGATCCACTCGCACGCCAGCGAGAACCGCACGGAGACGGACGTGGTCCGCCAGGTGACGGGGAAGGACAACATCGCCTTCTTCCACGGCCTGGGGCTCACCGGCCGCCACGTCACGCTGGCCCACTGCGTCTGGGTGGAGGGCACGGAGCAGCAGCTGTTGCGCGAGTCCGGCACGGTGGTGTGCCACTGCCCGGGCTCCAACCTGAAGCTCGCGTCGGGCTACGCGCGCATCCCGGAGCTGCTGAAGGACGGCATCCCCGTGGCGCTGGGGGCGGACGGCGCCCCGTGCAACAACACGCTGGACCTGTTCCACGAGATGCGGCTCGCGTCCGTGCTGCACAACCCGCGCGTGGGCCCGGTGGCGATGACGCCCATGCACGTCCTGGAGATGGCCACGCTGCACGGCGCGCGCGCCCTGGGCCTGGAGGACGAGGTGGGCTCCGTGGAAGTGGGCAAGCGCGCGGACCTCACGGTGGTGGACACGCGCGGCTTCCACTTCTGCCCGCTGCCGGAGGACGTGACGGGACCGCTGGTGTACTCGGCGCGCTCCACGGACGTGTCGCACGTGCTCATCGACGGCAAGCTGGTGCTGCGCGAGGGCGAGTTGACGACGCTGGACGCGAACGCGGTGCTGGCCAACGCCCGCACGCAGGCCACGAAGCTCTTCGCCCGCGCGAAGCTGCAGGCCTCCTAGCGGCGCTGCGGGTGGGCTGTCGCGTCCGGGGCCGGCCGCGAGGCGCCTTGCGCGCGGGGCAGGCGCAGCACGAAGGACGTGGCCCAGCCCTCCGCGTCCTCCACCGCCAGCCGCCCGCCGTGGGCTTCCGCCGCCAGCCGGGAGAAGTACAGCCCCAGGCCGTAGCCCCGGCGGCCCTCCTTCTCGCGGCTGCCCTGCACGTACTTGTCGAAGAGGGACTCGCGCGCCTCCGGCGGGATGGCGATGCCGTCGTTGCGCACCGCCAGCCACTGCTGCCCTTCGGTCTCGCCCGCCTCCAGGCGCACCCGGCCGCCGGACGGCGCGTAGCGGAGCGCGTTGGTGGCCAGGTTCTCCACCACGCGGATGAGCAGGCCCGCGTCGCCCACCAGCTGGAAGCCCGGCGGGCACGCCAGCTCCAATTTGATTTTGCGCAGCCGGGCCGCGCCATCCAGCGAGCGGCGCACCTCGTCGAACAGCGGCGCCACCGGGAAGGGCTGCTTGCGAGGGGACAGCCGGCCCTGCTCCAGCCGGGGCACGTCCAGCAGGTCGGAGATCATCCGGTCCAGGCGCGCGGTGACGGCCAGGCCCGTGCGCACGGACTCCACCAGCGGCGTCCCGACGGGCAGCTCCTGCTCCATCCACGACAGCGACAGCGTCACGGCGGACAGGGGCGAGCGCAGGTCGTGCACCAGGAACTGCATCAGCTGCTCCTGGTGGGCCTGGAGCGCCTCCAGCTGGGCGTTGCGCGCGTGGGCTTCGGACAGCATGCGCTCGATGGTGCGGTGGGCGTCCTCCACCTCGGTGGTGCGGCGGGCCTCCAGCTGCCGGGCCACCTCCGCGTGCGACAGGTCCATGGCCAATTGCCGCAGCCGCCCGGTGCCGTAGTGGCTCACCGCCGCCACCAGCACCAGCGTCACCGAGGCCACGGCCATGGCGCCCGGGCCCACGCCCGCCTGGTGCATGAGGACGGCCTGGGTCAGCGACGCCAGGCCCGCCGTGCCGTAGACGAGCCAGGGCATCAGCTCCAGGCCGGAGAGCGCCACCACCAGCGCGAAGAGCCCCAGGCTGAAGCCCGCCACGCCCGCCGGGAAGGGCGACACGGGCAGGGCCAGCTGCTGGAGACCGAACACCAGCCCCACGTCCACCAGCGACTGCACGACCCCCAGCTGCTTCGTCACCGGCTTGAAGCGCAGCGCGAACAGCAGCGCCACCACGCCGCCGTAGCAGAGCAGGAGCGGCGGGTAGTGCGCCCAGTCCCGGGCACCCGTCAGCCACAGCCCCAGGCTGACGGCGAAGAACACGGCCGTGCCCACCAGCCGCACCGCCGCTCCGGCGCCCAGAACGCGCCGCCGCTGGGCGGCCACCACCCGCGCAAGCTCATTCTCGAAGGCGACGGGAGGAGTCGGGTCCATGCGACACTCTCGTTTTCCCCGCTTCCTCCCCGCCCGGCAAGTTCATGGCCGCATCGTCTTTCGCGACCCCGGGTGGACCCCTAAGGACGGGGAGTGGCGGATGGGGGCTGTCTGGAGGCCCTGGACCCGGCCGGGCTGGCGGGCGGCGGGTTTCCGGGGGCAATCATCCGACCGGGGCAGGCGTAGTCACGGTGACACGCGCCTTGCGGCCGGATGCTTGTGGGCGTCGGAGTTCGTGTAAGGTGGCTGGGATTACGCACAGGCGGAGGTGAGAGCCGACATGTGGCAGCGATTCAAGAGAGCGATGCGGAGCTTCGCGGGCTTCTTCGTCTCCTCCATCGAGGATCCGGAGCTGATTCTCGAGCAGAACATCCGTGACCTGAACGATCAGGTCCCCAAGATGAACGAGTCCATCGCCATGGTCCGGGCGAATGTGACGCTGCTCGAGAAGGAGAACATGAAGTACCAGCAGGACGTGCGGGAGCTGACCGCCAAGGTCAAGGCCGCCATCCAGGCGGGCCGGGACGACCTGGCCGGCACCTACGCGACCAAGCTGCAGGGGGAGAAGGAAGCCCTCGCGCGCAACCAGGCGCAGCTGGACATCGCGAAGCAGGCCTATGAGAAGGCCCTGAACGTCAAGAAGGCGTTCATGCGCGAGAAGGACCGCAAGACGCAGGAGGCGATGAACGCCGTCCGGGACGCGCGGCGCGCCAAGTGGCAGGCGAAGGTCGCCGACACCATGGAGTCCTTCACCGTCGCGGGCGTGGACTCCACGCACGACGAGATGCTCCGCAAGGTCCAGGAGAAGACGGCCATCAACGAGGCGCGCATGCAGATGGCGCTGGAGTCGGTGGACCACCAGGCCGCGGCCATCGAGGAAGAGGCGGAGAAGATCCAGGGCGACGAGCTGGTGAAGCAGTTCAAGATGGAGATGGGCCTGCTGGACAGCCCCGCGCCGGTGTCGGACGTGGGCGCCGGTCCGGAAAAGACCATCGGCAAGAAGGTGGAGATCAAGTAGGTCTCCCCCCATGAAAGGGGCCGGCGCACACGGATGAAGCTGCACCGCGGACCCGGCCTCTTTCTCTTCCTCGCGCTCTGTGTCCTGGGCGCGGGGTACGTATTCGCCTCGCGGGCGGGTTACCTCGACCGCCTGCAGGCGCGTTTCTTCCCCTCCACCCGTGAGGCGGTGCGGCTGTCCCCGGGCGACTTCCCGGCGGGCGTCGCGGCCCCGGTGGCGGACGTGGCGTCGGTGCCCTTGCGGCCCGTGCTCATCGGCTTCACCCCGCGCGGCTCGGCTGCCGCGCTGCTCGTCTCCACCGGCGGCGCCACCACGCTGGACAACCCCGCCACGCCCCCGGGCGCCGCGCAGGGGCTGCTCAAGACGGCCTACGCGCTGGACGCCCGCGCGGTGCTCTTCGCTCGCGAGGAGGAGCTGAAGCAGGCCCTGTCCGTGGGCGCGGAGAACGGCGGCGTGGACATGGCGGCCCTGTCGGTGGACCGGCTCGCGTCGTGGGCGCCCACCCTGCGGGACGCGGCGCCGCGCACGGTGCTGCTGGTGGGGCGCAGCCGGGGCCAGGAGGCCATGGCGGCGGTGGGCGTGCCGGACCTGGCCAGCCTGCGAGGCAAGCGGGTGGGCGTGTATCCGGGCGGCTCCTCGCACTACTTCGCGCTGTGGGTGCTGGCGCGCGCGGGGCTGCGCACCTCCGACGTGCGGTGGGTGGACCTGCCCTCCACGCTGGACGCGGGCCGGGCCCTGCGGGAGGGCCGGGCGGACGTGGTGGTGGGGCTGTGGGGCGACGTGGAGCTGGCGGCGCGGGACCGGGGCGGCAAGGTGCTGGCCACCACGGCGGACGCGCCGCACCTCCTGGCCACGGTGCTGGTGGCCCGGGGCGACTTCGCGGCGCGCTACCCGGACGCGGTGCGGCGGGTGCTCCGGGGCCTGCTGGACGCGGGGCAGGGCGTGCTCAAGGACCCGGCGGCCGGGGCGCGGCTGCTGGGCGAGGTGGCCCCCTACCTGGGCGACCCCACGGAGGCCATCCGCAGCGCGCCGCCCGCCACGCTGGCGGACAATCGGGCCTTCTTCGGACTTTCCGGCGAGGCGCCGGTTACCTATGACGAGCTCTTCCAGAGCGCCGCGGCGCTCTTCCAGAAGCTCAAGCGTGGGACGGCGCCCCCACCCGCGGAGGACACGCGGGACCTGGGCGCGCTGAAGTACGTCTCCGAAGCGCGGGGGCCGTAAGGGCCTGAGAGGGAAGGGGAGTCGGACGTGGCGAAGACACCGAACTACATCAAGGCCGCGTTCCTCCTGCCGGCCAACCTGGTGGGGCTGACGACGGCGGCCATGTCCAGCGCCGTGACGCAGGAGCCCCTGCCCATGATGGTGGCGCTGGGCGTGGAGGGCGTCTACCTGGCCGTGCTGTCGTCCATGAAGCGCTTCCAGCGCGCCGTGCGCTCGAAGCAGCCGGACAACCCGGAGGCCGCGAGCGCCGCGGTGGACGCGCTGCTCGCGGACCTGGCGCCGTCGCAGCGTGACCACTACCAGCAGCTGGTGGGGCTGAAGGAGAAGATCCTCGCCAACTACCGCAAGCTGCCCGGCGGGCGCGTGCTGGCGGCGGACAGCGAGCCCAAGCTGGACGCGCTGCTCACGTCCTTCCTGCGCCTCATCTCCGCGCTCAACCAGTACCGCACGTACCTGAGCGGCTCCGACCGCGAGCACCTGACCTCCGAGGTCACGGCGCTGGAGGCGGAAGTCGCCGAGGAACCCAACCCGCGCCTCAAGGACGTGAAGGGCAAGCGCGTGGAGATCCTGCGCAAGCGCCTGATGCGCTTCGAGCAGGCGGGCGAGAGCCGCGAGGTGGTGAGCCACCAGCTGGCCGGCATCGAGGACCTGATGCGGCTGACGCACGAGCAGTCCATCGCCATCCGCGACCCGGAGAGCGTCAACCGGCAGCTGGACGTGCTCTCCGCGGAGACGGAGGCCACGGACGAGACGGTGCGCCAGATGGAGCGCTTCCTCGACTTCACCGAGGAGACGTCCGCGCCCCTTCCGCATGGCGGCACCCGCGTGCGGTAGGGCGGGCACGGGGCCGGATGGCGGGCCGCCCGCCGAGTGGTGCGGGACCCTCCGGCGGGCACCTGTTCACCGTGGCACCTTGCGAGCCTGGCAGGGGCCTGGGACGGCGCACGAATAGATTGACTCTCCGGCGAAGGCATCCTGTCCTGACGCCCATGCTCCGCCGCGTTGGGTTCGTCCCGTTGCTCTTGGTGTTGATTGTCTTCGCCGGCTGCTCGCGCTGCGGGAAGGAGGCGGCAGGGCCCGCGGACTCGCCCCGGGGCGTGTCGCGCTACCTGCCGCGCACCGCGCAGGCGGCCGTCGTCATCGACGACCTGGGCACGCTGGGCGAGAAGCTCGCGCGCTTCCAGAACCTCAAGGTGGCCTCGTTCGTCGCGCAGCTGCAGAACTTCCCCTCCGCGGAACGCTACGTGTCCGCGGTGATGCGGCAGGTGGGCGTGGACCTGCGCAGCCGGAAGGCGCTGGAGGACGCGGGCATCGACCCGAAGCGCGGCGCGGGCGCGGCCTTCCTCGGCGGCACGCAGGCGGTGTCCGTCATCGGCGTGAAGGACGCGGACAAGCTGAAGACGACCTTCGCCACCTTCGCCCGCACGCGCCTGGGCGCGACGGAGGAGCAGGACACGAAGGTGGACGCCGGGCGGCTCGTCACCTTCAACCGGCCGGGCTCCACCGCGCCCCTGCTGGGCATGCTCTTCCTCAAGCACGACCTGGTGCTCCTGTCCGCGGGCGCGTCGGTGGCGCGGCTGACGGAGCTGGCGGCGCTGCCGGAGGAGCAGTCCCTCGCGAAGGAGCCGGTGCTGGAGGCGTCGCTCAAGCGGCTCTCGGGCGAGCGCGACTTCCACGTGTGGCTGCCGGGGGGCATGGGCCTCCTGCCCACGGGCACCGTGCAGGGCATCACCTTCACGGGCCAGATTGAAGAGCGCGCGGTGACGCTGCGCGCGGACGCGCCGTGGCCGGACACGCAGGCGTCGCTCGCCGCGCTGGAGCCCAAGGGCGGTGAGGCGCTCACCGGCTGGCTGCCGCCGGACAGCTTCCTCGTGGCGCGCTTCCGGGGGGACCCCGCGCAGCTCGACGGCGTGTGGCCGTACCTGGCCGGCACGCAGGTGACGCGCGCGGTGCAGAACGCGGGCTTCAACGTGAAGACGGAGGTGCTGGACAACCTCAAGCCGGGCATGGTGTTCGCGCTGTCGCTGTCGCCCACCGTCAACCTGTCCTCGGGCATGCCGGACCTGGACCTGCGGCGCACCAACCCCTTCCGCTTCATCAACCTGGTGGCGCTCGCGGAGGTGAAGGACGTGGCGAAGGGGCAGGCCACGCTGGACAAGGTGCCCGGCTTCGCGGGCGGCTTCGGCGCGAAGGTGGAGCCCACGGACCTGGGCGGCCAGAAGGCCTACCTCACGTCGTACCGCGCGGGCGAGGGCGCGCACTTCGCGCTGTCGAAGGACGGCAAGCTGGTGCTCGCGGGGCCCCGGGCGCGCCTGGAGTCGACCCTGGCCTCGCTCGCGCAGCCGGCCGGAGCGGGCCCCGTGTCGGAGGACCTGAAGGCGGTGGGCAAGGACGCCGCGCTGGTGGTGCTGCTGGACCTGCGCCGGCTGTCGGATGCCGTCAAGGCGCTGCCGTCCGCCGCGTGGGGCATTGGCGGCTTCGCCATCAAGGCCACCACGGTGCGCTGGCTGGACGCCACGGACGACCTGCGCGCGGTGACCCTGGCCCTGTCGCGCAAGGACAAGGCGCTGCAGGCGGAGGTCTCCCTGCGGCTGACGCCCGCCGCCACCACGACCACCACCCCGGCCACGCCTTGATCCGCGCTCGCGACGTCGTGAAGGAGTACGAGGACGGCGAGGGCTCGCGCGTGCGCGTGCTCGACGGCGTGTCGCTGGACGTGGAGGCCGGGGACTTCGTCGCGGTGGTGGGCGCGTCCGGCAGCGGCAAGTCCACGCTCCTGCACCTCCTGGGCGGCCTGGACGTGCACTACCAGGGGCAGGTGGAGGTGGGGGGCGTGAAGCTCACCGGCCTGCGCGACAAGGAGCTGGCGCGCTTCCGCAACACGCACGTGGGCTTCGTCTTCCAGTCCTTCCACCTCATCCCCAACCTGTCCGCGCTGGAGAACGTGCTCCTGCCGTCGCACTTCGGTCCGGCCACGGCGGACGGGCGCAAGCGCGCGAGCCAGCTCCTGGAGCGCGTGGGCCTGGGCGCCAAGCAGGACCGCGCGCCGGTGCGGCTGTCCGGCGGCGAGCGCCAGCGCGTGGCCATCGCCCGAGCCCTCTTCGGAGGTCCGAAGCTGCTCCTGTGTGACGAGCCCACGGGCAACCTGGACGCGGCCACGGGCGCGGGCGTCATCCAGCTCTTCCAGGAGCTGCACAAGGAAGGGCTCACGGTGCTGACCGTCACCCACGAGGAGCGCATGAGCGCGGTGGCGCGGCGGGTGCTCCGGCTCAAGGACGCGCGGCTGGTGGAGGAACCCCCCGCGCCGCAAGCGCTGGCCTCGCGAGGTGCCCCGTGAGGTTCGACGCACTGTCGCGACTGGTGCGGTTGTCCCTCGCGCGCGAGCGCAAGGGCGCGTTCTTCTCCGCCTTCGGCGTGGCCATGGGCGTGGGCGCGCTGGTGTTCTTCGTGGGCCTGGGGCTGGGCGTCGGACGCGTCATCCGCGAGCGCATCTTCCCCACGGACTCGCGGCTGGTGGACGTGGTGCCCCCGGCGGTGTCGCTGGGCCTCCTGGGCGGCGGCAAGCTGGACGCGGCCGCGGTGGAGCGGCTGGCCGCGCTGCCCGGCGTGGAGACGACGTACCGGAAGATGAACGTCCGCGTGCCGGCGGTGACGCGCTACGACGGCGTCTTCTTCGGCTCGCGCCTGCGCATGGGCATGGAGGTGCTCGCGGTGGGCGTGGACCCCGGCCTCGTGCAGAAGGACGTGGGGCTGCCGGAGGCGAAGGACTTCAAGGACCCCGGAGAGGGCAAGGCCATCCCCGCGCTCATCTCCACGCGCCTCCTGGAGCTGTACAACAAGACGTTCGCGCCCGCGCGCAAGCTGCCGCAGCTGTCCGCGGAGATGCTCATCGGCTTCGGCTTCCCGGTGGAGTTCAACCGCTCCTACGTGGCGGCCACGTCCGGCGGGCCCACCACCACGCAGCAGGCGCAGGTGGTGGGCGCGTCCGACCGGGCCATGCTCGCGGGCATCACCATCCCGCTGGATACCGCGGTGCGCATCAACCGCGCATCCGGCGCGGACGCGGACAGCTACTCCGGCGTCACGCTGGTGGCGGCGGACCCCTCTCGCGTCCCGGAGCTGGTGGAGGCGGTGAAGGGGATGGGCTTCGAAATCGATGATCAGGAGCGCCGGCTGGCGGAGAACGCGGGCGCGGCGGTGGCGCTCACCACCTCCGCGCTGGCGCTGCTCTCCATCCTCATCTGCGTGCTGGCGGCGGTGAACATCGCCCACGCCATGTCCTCGTCCGTGCGTGCGCGGGCCAAGGAGATTGGCGTGATGCAGGCGGTGGGCGCGTCGCGCGCGGACGTGCGCGCCATCGTGCTGGCGGAGGCCGGCGTGGTGGGCGTGCTGGGCGGCGCGGCGGGCACCGCGGCGGCGCTGCTCTTGGCCTTCGTCGTGGATCGGCTCGCGAAGGGCTACCTGCCCAACTTCCCCTTCAAGCCGGAGAGCTTCTTCTCCTTCCCGGTGGCGGTGGTGCTGGGCGGCGTGCTGTTGGGGCTCGTGGCCGCGCTCGCCGGGGCCTACTTCCCCAGCCGCCGCGCCGCCGCCACGGATCCGGCCAGGACGCTGGCGGGATGAGCGGCCCTTCGCACAAGACGCTCCTGGCCAACGTCGTGTGCCTGGGGGCGCTCGGGTGGATCTACGGGGGCGACCTCTCGGATGCCCTGCGCGCCCGGACCGCGGAGGTCTCCGCGCTCCTGACGCCGCCCTCCGTCGTGCGCACCAGCATTGTGCTGGGGCTCTCCGGGGTGGGGCTGGCCGTCTTCCTCGCGGGGCTGCTGCGCAAGAAGCCCGAGGGCTTCAAGGGCTACCGGCTGCTGCCCATCCTGCTCGTGACCGCGCTCTTCCTGGACCTGGTGCTGGCGGAGGGGAAGACACCGCTGGACTCGCCGGAGCTGGCCGCCGTGGCGCTGCAGCGCTTCCAGGCGGAGGCGCAGAAGCTGGCCACGGTGGAGGCCGTGCCCTCGCGGGCGCAGGTGCTCCAGCCCCTCGTGGACGCGCTGGGCACGCCGCCCTACCTGGAGCGTGGCGCGCCGGTGTCGGCCTACACACTGCAGGTGCGAAGTGGCTGCGAGGGCCCGGTCCGTGACGCGCCCGGCACGCGGCCCGGCACGCTGCTGTACTGTGTCGCCAGGGACGGCAAGCAGGCGTGGGTGACGCTGGTCGGGCTGCCCGCCGAGGTGCGCTTTGGTGCGCCGGCCGTGCTCTCCCTGCGGGGCGAGCCGCGCTCCGGCATCGTGCGCGCCCAGGTCCCAGAGGAGAACGACGTCATGCCGGGCATCGACCTGGAGATCCCCACGGTGCTGGATGGGGGCGCCGAGACCTCCGCTTCACCCTGAATCCGGGTTGCCTGGAGAGCAAGCGGGCGGAAATAGGTCCGCGTGCGCGGTTGACCCTTCGGAGCCGCGATCGATAGGCTCCCTGCAAGGACTCGACCCCCACACACAGTGACGACCTCTCAACCGAAGCGGCAACCCATCCCGTTCGGGAAGTATCTCCTCCTGGACCGCGTCAACATCGGCGGCATGGCGGAGGTCTGGCGCGGCAAACAGTTCGGCGCCAGTGGCTTCGAGCGGCTCGTCGCCATCAAGCGCATCCTGCCGAACATCGCCGAGGATGAAGAATTCATCTCGATGTTCATCGATGAGGCGAAGATCAGCGTCCAGCTGACCCACGCCAACATCGCGCAGATCTACGAGCTGGGGCAGATCGCCAGCAGCTACTTCATTTCGATGGAGTACATCCCCGGCAAGGACATGCGGGCCATCTTCGACCGCTGCCGGAAGAAGGGTGAGCCGGCGCCGGTGCCGCTCGTCGCCTTCTGCGTGGCGAAGATGTGCGAGGGCCTGGACTACGCCCACCGCAAGAAGGACGGGATGGGGCGCGAGCTCAACATTGTCCACCGCGACATCTCGCCGCAGAACGTGCTCGTGTCCTTCGAGGGCGAGGTCAAGGTCATCGACTTCGGCATCGCGAAGGCGGCGGGCAAGGCGACCAAGACGCAGGCCGGCATCCTCAAGGGCAAGTTCGGCTACATGAGCCCGGAGCAGATCCGCGGCCTGCCGTTGGACCGCCGCTCGGACGTGTTCGCCATTGGCGTGTGCCTCTACGAGATGCTCACCGGCGAGCGCCTCTTCGTGGGCGACAGCGACTTCTCCGTGCTGGAGAAGGTGCGCAAGGCGGAGGTGCCGTCGCCGTCCACGTACAACCGGCGCATCCCGGAGGCGCTGGAGCGCATCGTCCTCAAGTCGCTCGCGAAGGACGTGGAGGAGCGCTACCAGTACGCCAGCGAGCTGGGCGACGACCTGCAGCGCTTCCTGCTGACGAGCGACTCCATCTTCGGCCGCAAGGACCTCATGCAGTACATGAAGTCCACGTTCGCCGAAGAGGTGGAGCGCGAGAAGCAGCGCCTGGCCGAGTACGCGGACATCCGCGCGCCGGACGGCATGCTGGCGGCCATCGAGGCGGGCTTCAGCGGCCCGTCCCCGGTGCCCACGCAGAGCATGACCAACATCCCGGCGGTGGCGCCCTCCGCGCCCCCCGTGGAGCCCGTGTCCGCGCCGCCGCCGCGCGCCTCCAACTCCGGCGCCAACAACGCGGCGGGGCAGGGTGCGCGCCGCTCGCCCACGCTCGCCGCGCTACCCAAGCTGACCGCCGCGCCCGCCGCGCCCTCGCCCAAGGAGGACGAGGAGCTGGCGACGCAGATGGTGGACCGCGACGCCGTCTTCAACGACGCGCCGGAGCCCACCACCCAGCCGGGCGCCGCCATCGGCCGCGCCGTCACGCCGCTGGAGTCCCCGGCCGTGCCCTCGGACGACGGGGAGGACGTGTCGGGCCGCACCGCCGTCATCCCGCCGCCCTCGTCGCTGCCCCAGATTCCCTCGGCCCCCCCGCGGGCCAACGCTCCGGTGCTGGGCGCCGCGCCGCCGCGCCCGTCGCTGACCAACGTGCCCACGTTGATGGCCAACGACGCGCCCGCGCCCCGCGGCACGCCCAACCGGGGCAACGACAGCCAGCTGCCGCGCATCGTCCGGCCGGACTCTCCGCCGGAACCGATGCCGCCCCCGCCGCGTCCGCCCGCGCCCCCCGTGCTGAACGGCGGGAACGCGCCGCGTCCGCCCCCGGGCCGGGAGCCGTCCGCGAAGGAAGCCCGCGCGAAGAACGCGCCCGAGGAGGGCGGTGCCCGGGGCCCGGGCCTCAAGGGCCTGGACAAGCGCCTGATCTACGGCGCCGTGGGCCTGGCGTCGCTGTTCATGCTGGTGGGCGTGGCCCTGGTCTTCTCTCCGAGCAAGGCCGCGCAGGGCTACGTGATGGTGGAGCTCAAGACGCCGGACGCGAAGGACCGCGCGATGGTGTCCATCAACGCGGGGCCGCCGGAGAAGTTCCCCGCCAACGGCTTCATCCTGAAGCAGCTGCCGGTGGGCAACGTGCTGGTGGTGGTGACCGCGGACGGCTACGACGCCTTCAACAAGTCCGTCATGGTGGCCGAGGGCGCCAACGCCACGCAGGTGCCGGTGCAGCTCAAGCAGCAGTCGCGCTCGGTGGTCGTGGTCTTCAAGACCCAGCCGGAAGACGCCGAGGTGAAGATCGACGGCCAGGTGGCCCGCAAGCAGGGCGTCCGGGAGCCGGTGCTGCGCGACTTCTCCCTCAGCGCGGACACCCCGCTGGTGGAGGTGTCCGCCCCGGGCTACGTGACGTTCATCAAGAAGCTGGCCGTGAACAACAACGGCCTGGACGTGGCGGCGACGCTGGAGCGCTCGCCCGTGGACGTCCGGGTCGAGTCCTCACCCGAGGGCGCGGCCGTCTTCCTGGGCAGCAAGGACCTGGGCGTCGTCACCCCGACGAACGTCCGGGTGCCGTGGGGCACGCGCGAGCTGACGCTGAAGGCGAAGTGCCACGCGGACGCAAACGTCTCCGTGGGGTCGCCGACCCCGGCGGGCTCCACGGTCAGGGTGGAAGCAACCCTGAAGAAGCAGGCGCGCTGCCGCGATTAGCGGCCCCGCGGTCCTGACGCTTAAGGTAGGCCTGGGGGTCCTCCCCCCGGATGTCCCTGGGGGGAGCGACGCCGGAGGGATGTCCGTGACCAAGGTGCGCAAGGTGAACAAGGCGGATCCGCTGGCGGATCTGCCCCGGTGGGCGCAGCAGCTGGCGCGCAAGTACTACACGAAGACGGTCAGCACCTTCCTGCTGTACGGGGCCGTGCGGGATTTGCAGCCCCTGCAGCTGGAAGACGGTGGACGCGGCTTCGGGACGCTCAAGACGTTCCTGTCCGAGGAGCTGTTCGGCGGGCGTGACCACGTCCTCTTCTACGACCGCTCGTCGGGCATCCGCTCCGCGACGCCGGAGACGCAGAAGGACCTGGCGCGGGCCATGACGGGCTACGACGCCATGTACGGCACGGACTACGCCAAGGTCCTGCCGCGCGACCCGGGCCGGGCGCTGCAGATCCTGGAGAACTTCCTGCGCATGCGCCTGAGCGAGGGCCGCTCCATGGCGCTCATCATCGACTACGCGGAGACGCTGGTGCCCGGCGGGGAGATGAGCCACCTGTCCGCGGAGGACCGCTTCGTGGTGGCCACGCTGGACAAGTGGGCGCACGACCCGCAGTTCCTGGCGGGCGACGTGTCGGTGGTGCTCCTGGCGGAGAACCTGTCGGACGTGTCGCCGCGCATCAGCCGCAACCCGTACGTGGCGCCGATTGAACTGCCGCTGCCCACGGAGGAGGAGCGCCTGGAGTACGTGCGCTCCAAGCTGGAGGGCAAGAAGCTCCAGTCGGTGTCGGAGGTGCCGCTCGCGGGCCTGGCGAAGATGACGGCGGGCCTGTCGCGCATCAACCTGGACCGCGTGCTCACGGAGGCGCTGGAGCGGGAGGTGCGCATCACTCCGGAGCTGCTCAAGGAGAAGAAGAAGGAGCTCATCCAGGCGGAGTGCCACGGCCTCCTGGAGTTCATCGAGCCCGCGCACACGCTGGACGCGGTGGCCGGGCACGCGCCCGCCAAGCAGATGCTGCGGCAGGCGGCGTCCGCGCTGAAGAAGGGCCGCATCGAGGTCATGCCCATGGGCTACCTGGTGAGCGGCCCGGTGGGCACGGGCAAGACGTTCATGGTGAGCTGCTTCGCCGGGGAGATTGGCATCCCGGTGGTGAAGTTCCTGAACTTCCGCAGCCAGTGGCAGGGCGTGACGGAATCCAACCTGGAGAAGATCTTCAACCTGCTGAAGGCCCTGTGGCCGGTGGCGGTGATGGTCGACGAGGCGGACACCTTCCTCGGCAACCGCGACTCCGGCGGGGACTCCGGCACGAGCAGCCGCATCTTCGGCTCCATCGCGTCCTTCATGGGCAACACGCAGTACCGCGGCAAGATTGTCTGGTTCCTGCTGACGGCGCGCCCGGACCTGCTGCCCATCGACCTGAAGCGCCAGGGCCGCGCGGAGGAGCACCTCGCGCTCTTCTATCCGCAGTCGGACGAGGAGCGGAACGAGCTGTTCCAGGCGATGAGCAAGAAGACCGGCGTGTCGGTGGAGGGCGTGGAGTCCTTCGCCGCGCTCATCCCCGGCGGCGTGCGCGCCTTCAGCGGCGCGGACATCGAGGCGGTGATGGTGCGCTCGAAGTTCCGCGCGCTGGCGGAGGGACGCGACCAGGTGACGAAGGACGACCTGGCCGCGGTGCTGGCGGACTTCGTGCCGCCCAGCTACCCGCTGGAGATTGAGATGCAGAACCTGGTGGCGGTGCAGGAGTGCACCAGCCGGTCGCTCTTGCCGGAGAACTTCCGCAAGCTGGACCGGGACTACATCAGCAAGCGCGTGCGCGAGCTGAAGATGCTGCTCGAAGAACAGTAGGCCTTCAGCCCACGGTGATGGGGACGCCCAGGTGCGGGTCCTGGAGCGTCTCCACCACCGCGATGCGGTCGCCCACGGCGAGCGCGTCATGCAGCACGAGGATGTCCTCGTTCGCGTGACGGATGCAGCCGTGGGACACGTCGCCCCCGAGCAGGGCGGGGGCGCTGGTGCCATGCAGCTCCTCCCCGCTGCGGCGGCCATCCACCCAGGACAGGTCCAGCAGCCGGGCGCCGAACACGTGCCGGTCGTTCCAGAGCCGTGCGCCCGCGTCCTCCGTGGCCACCTGATCCAGCTTCGCCCGGACGACCTTGAGGCCCGGGTGCGTGGGCGTGGCGGCGGTGCCCACGGCGTTGGGGAAGATGTCCACGAGCTTTCCCTCCGGGTCGAAGAGGAAGGTGCGGTGCTCGCGCAGCGCGATGACCACGCGCACGGGCTGGCCCGCGTAGAACGGGGAGGGCAGGGCGCGCGACTGTCCCCGTGAGCCCGGGGCCGGAGCGAGCGCCGCCAGGGCCCGCAGGGTGACGGCGTCGAGCACGCCACTGGAGCGCAGGCCCGAGTGCACCTGGAAGTTGCGGAGCGCGCGCGCCGTGTCCGGGCCGTAGCGGCCATCCGCGCCGCCGTACAGCGCGAACCCCATGTCCATGAGCGCGCCCTGCACCGCGCGAAGCCCGTCCCCTCTCGAGCCCGTGCCCAGCACCGTCGCGCCGGACGCCACGTCCGCGAGCTGCGGCACACCGGCGAAGCGGGGATGTTCCAGGCCGCCTGCCGCTGGAATCGCCGTGCTCGCGAAGGCGACCGGAGGCTCCATGACGCCCAGGCCCCCAGCCGTCACCGCACGCCTCGCCTCCTGCGCTCGCGCGACGCCGGTCGCCGCCAGCGCCGTGGCGGTCAGCGCGGTTGGAACGGGCCCGCTGAAGCGCGTGAGCGAGTTGGCCCCGGACACCGTCCTGTCCCCTGGACTTTCGACTCCACGGGGAAGGACGGACAGGACCGGCGCGGATTCGCGCGCGTCGGCCGGTTCACGGAGGAGCAGCGACGACTCTCGAAGCAGTGCGGATGCGAGCATGGCGCCGGGGACTGCAAGGCCCCGGCCGCCGCATCACACCGTCACGGCGCGCTCAGCGACAGCAGCTTGCCGGTGGGGACCGTGCGGTGGTCCTTGATGTGGTTCCACTTCATGATGTCCTGGACGGACACGTTGTAGCGCTGCGACACCGACCAGAGCGTCTCGCCCTCGGCCAGCGTGTGCACCCGGGCGCCCTTGGGGCCCGCGGGCGCCTGGCCCGCCACGGCGTTGGCCACCACGATGGTGCCGCCGCGCTCCTCCACCTTCGCGGGCGCCGCGCCCTTGGCGTCCGGCGGCCACACCGCGAGCAGCGTGCCCAGCGACAGCGTGCGGTTGCGCTTGGGCAGGTTGTTCCACTTCTTCAGGTCGTCCACCGACACCTGGAAGCGGTTGGCGATGAGCCACAGGCTGTCGCCCTCCTGCACGCCGTAGGTGATGCGCGTCTTGCCATCCACCTTCTCCGTCTTCACCGGACCGGCGGCCACGGGCCCCCGGGGCGTGCCCGCGGGAATCTCGTCCTCCGGCCGCGTCGCCACCACGCCGCTGCGCCGCGCCTGCGCCACCTTCGTCGCGATGGCGCCGCTCGCGCCACCGCTGCCACCCCGGCTGTTGGCCGGCACCGGAATCACCAGCTCCGCGCGCACCTTCAGCACCCGCGCGCTCTTCAGCCGGTTCATCTGGAGGATGGCCTCCGGCGCCGTGCCGTACTTCTGGGCAATCTGCGACAGCGTGTCGCCGCGCTTCACCGTGTGCACCTTGAACGTCAGCCGCTCCGAGGGCGACAGCTTCTGGAGGTTCTCCGCGAACCGCGTCGTCGTGCCGCGCGGCAGCTTCAGCACGTAGGGCTTCGCGGCCGTCGCCGGGGGCGTGCACCAGCGCTTGAGCTCCGGGTTCAGCTCCTGCACGTCCGTCACGCTCACCCCGGCCGCGCGCGCCACCACGTCCAGGTCGGTCGCGTCCGTGAGCTTCACCTCGTCGTATTCCAGCGTGTCCTCGTACTGGAACTCCTCCTCGGAGAAGCCGAACGCGGTGGGGTTCTTCGCCACCAGCGCCGCGGCGATGAGCTTGGGCACGTAGTGCTTCGTCTCCTTCGCCAGCCCGCGCTCCTCCGCCAGCACCCAGAAGTCGTTCGTCCCGTAGCGCTCCACCATCTTGCGCACCCGGTACGAGCCCGTGTTGTAGCCCGCCCACGCCAGGTACCAGTGGCCCAGCTCGCCGTAGAGGTCCTTCAGGTACGACGCCGCCGCGTGCGTGGCCTTGATGGGGTCGCGCCGCTCGTCCACCCAGAAGTCCTGCTTGAGGCCGTACTGCTTGCCCGTGCTGGAGATGAACTGCCACGGCCCGGCCGCGTGCGCCCACGAGTACGCGTGCGCGGAGAAGCCGCTCTCGATCATCGCCAGGTACACCGTGTCCCGGGGCAGGCCCTTCGACTCCAGGATGGGCTGCATCACCGGCAGGTAGCGCGTGGAGCGCGCCATCCACTTGCGGAACCACTTGCGGCCGGGGCCCTGGAAGAACTGGATGTACTCGGCCACCCGCGGCTGCATGTCCACCGGGATGTCGTAGCGGTCCTTCACCTGCGAAATATCGAAGTTCGCCAGGTCGGTGATGCGCGCCAGCGGCGGGGCGGTGTCGTCCTCGCGGAAGGTGGGCTCCTCCAGCGCGTCCAACATCCGGAGCCGCAACGGGTTCGTCAGGCCCAGCCGCCGCAGCGACTGCATCATCTCCGCGTTCGGCTTCGCCTCCGGGTCCAGCGTCGCGCCTTCCAGCGCGCGCAGCTCCTCCAGCTCGGCGGACTCGGACTCCACCTCTTCCGTCTCCTCGCCATCCTCCATGGAAGAGGGAGGCGTGGCCAGGCTGCCATCCGCCGTCAGCGTGGAGGCTTCCTTGGAGGGCCCCGCATGCACGCCGGGCGGCGGCACCGGTGACGGCGCCACGCCCTGCGAGGAGGGAACCGAGGCCAGGGCAAGCAGGAGCAGAGAGAGCGGCATGGGAACGCCAGGCGAGGTCGCCCAGAAGCAGGCGAAGGCCGCAGTATTCGCCAGCTTTCTTGACAGTCAAACAACAAGTCGCGCGGTATGCCCCCGGGAAGGACCCCAAGTAGGAGCAGGCGACCCTATTTCGCCGGGGGCTCTCCTGCCTGCCCGCTCTTCCCCGTTCCGCCATGGCCGGGTCCGAGGATGCGAGGCAGGTAGGTGGCGAAGTCGAAGTGCGGGGAGTTCTCCGCGTTGTGGCAGGTGACGCACACGGCCTGCCCCGGCTTGCCCACGATGGTGGCCGGGCCCGGTGCATCGACGTGCTTGGAGCCGGGGCCGTGGCAGCTCTCGCAGCCCACGTCCTCGCGGCCCGCGACCTTGTCCAGCCGGCACACGCCGCCGGGCTTCTGCCAGCCGGTGACGTGACAGCCGATGCAGTTGAGGTGGTGCTGCTTGCCCACCTCCTCCAGCGTCTCCCATGCGTGGTGGTGCTTCGTGCCTTCCCACACGGCGGTCGCGTCCGGGTGGCAGTCCGCGCACACCGCGCTGCCGACGAAGCCCGCCTGGCCCTTCTCGGGCAGCGGGCAGTCCTGGCCGTGCGCCTTCGCCCACGCGAGGTTCAGCTGGCCCACGTCCGCGTCGTACGCCTTCACCAGCGCCTGCGTGTCCGGCGCGGTGGGCAGGTTCGCCTCCAGCGGCAGGAAGCGCAGCGCGAAGCCGTTGACGTTCGCGGCGGGCGCGGGCGGCGCGGTGAGCAGGCCCTGCTTGCGCGAGGACAGCTCGTCGCGCTTGCCCTGCTTCAGCGCCTTCAGCTTCGGGTCGATGCCGGGCAGGGCGATCTCCTTGTCCAGGAGCGCCATGCGCTGCTCCAGCGCCGTCACCTCGCGGTCCACGTCCCCTTGCGAGCGCTGCGGCGTGAAGGCCCCCTTCGCCGGCGCGTACGTCAGGTCCACGCGCAACAGCGAGCGCCCCTTGCTCTGCACCGCCACCACCGGCACGTCGGAGCGCACCAGCCGGTTCTCCTCCGCGGAGAACTCGCTGGCGCTGTGCGTGGCCACCACCAGGTTCGCGGCCAGCCCCGGCAGCGCGGCGGCGGCCTGCGCGGCCTCCAGCGGCTGGTCCAACAGGCCCACCACGAAGTCCGCGCCCTGCTCGCGCGCCTGCTGGCTGGCCTTCACCAGCGCTTCACCGGAGGCCGCCGCGACGACGCCCACCTTGCGAGCCCCCGCGTCCAGCACCTTCACCCCGCCCGCGGGCACCTCCGGCAGTCCCAGCCCCTGGCGGAACGCCGCGCCGCGCGTGTCGTCCAGCTCTCCCGTGGCGCGCGCCGCGATGCCCATGGTGCGGAACGCGTCCGCGAGCGCCTTCGCCTTGCGCTCCTCCTGCGGCACCTGGTCCGCCTTGAGGTGCGTCTCCCCGAAGAGGCTGTTGCCGCCGTCGATGTAGAGCACCGGCTGGCCGCCCTGGCGCGCCTGCTGCACCTGGAACGCCGCCCGGCCAATGCCGCCGCGCATGTTCTCGCTGCAGCCGCACGGGCCCAGGTAGCCGCGCGTGTCCGCGGAGATGAACAGCACCGCGCCCGGAGGCGCGGCGGTGGCGGTGGGGGAGGGGGCCTGCTGCTCGGCGCCGCTGCCCTCGGCAGGGCGCGCTTCCTGGCGTCTGCAACCAGCGAGGAGCGCGCTCACGAGCACCGCGAGGACGGCCGCGCGCATGGCCATCACCAGAGGATGCTCTGCACCAGTTCGTCGATCTTCTCGCCCATCGCCTCCAGGCCGTTCACCTTGGAGAGCGAGCCGTCCGCGCCCACCTGCTCGGCGAGCTTCGACAGCTCGTCGTCCGGCAGGCTGGAGAACAACACGATGGGGATGTCCTGCGTGTTGTACTCGTTCTTCAGCGTGCGGCAGATGTCCGTGCCCTTGGCCTCGGGCATGTGGATGTCCGTGAGGATGAGGTCCGGCCGCCAGCTCTGTAGCGTTTTCTCAAACTCCATGAGCGTGGAGGTGGCCACGACCTCATAGCCCCGCGCCTCCAGGACGGCCTTCTCCATGGCGAGGGTGATCTCGCTGTCGTCAATGAGGAGGATTCTTCGCTTCTCTTCGGACACGGCGACCTTCCTTGGGGGTCGGTTCTAGCCCACCACCCAGCGGCGCACCAATGCTTTCCCGTGTCGCATCCCGGCACGGGCCTTCTGTTCTCAACCCCGGGCTTCCCAGCGGCCGGGCGGGCTCGAAAGCACCCACCGTCTTTCCCGCACAACCGACCGCACACGGAGTAAGGAGGCGCCCATGAAGCGCCATGCCTCCCGGGTCCTGGTGGCCCTCCTTCTCCTGGGGTGCGTCCTCGGTGGTCTCCCCGCACGCGCCCTCAATGGTGGACTGGGGGAGGTCCCCCAGGACCTCGACCGCACGTCGCCGCGCGCCACCGCGCAGGGCTTCCTGGACGCGGTGCATCGCGGGGAGTACGCCCGCGCCGCCCACTACCTCTACCTGGACCACCTCCCGGCCTCCGAGCAGCCCGCGCAGGGCGCCCAGCTGGCGCGCAAGCTGAAGTTCGTCCTGGACCGTGAGCTGTCGGTGGACACGTCCGTGCTGCCGAAGACGCCGGAGGGCGAGTCCGCCAGCTCGCGCTTCGTGTCGCTGGGGGCCATCCCGCTCAAGGGCGACACCGTCCCCATCCGGCTGCAGCGCCTCTCCGTGGAGGGCACCTTCATCTGGGTGGTGTCGGAGCCCACCGTGAAGATGGTGGACCCGCTCTTCGAGGAGTACGGCCCGCTGCTGACGGAAACGCTCCCGGCCTTCTTCTTCGAGCGCACGGTGCTGGGGCTGGAGCCGTGGCAGTGGCTGGGACTCGCGGTGACATTGCTGAGCGCGTGGCTGCTCTCCTACCTCCTGGAGAAGCTCCTCCTGTCCGCCGCGCTGCGGGTGGCGCGCTGGACGCGCATCTCCTGGGATGACCAGCTGGTCAACGCGGGCCGGGGCCCGCTGCGGCTGCCCTTCTTCGCCATCCTGCTGGCGCTGGGCACCTCGTTCCTGCTCCTGCCCCCCAAGCTGAAGCTGCTCAGCGACCGGGTGAGCTACTCGCTCCTCATCGTCGCGGTGGCGTGGTTCATCCTGCGCTTCCTCCGGGTGTCGGAGACGTACGTCCAGAGCCGCGTCACCTCCGAGACGGGCAGCCACCCGCGCGCCCGTTCGCTGCGCACGCAGCTGGCCGTGCTGCGCGCGGTGTTCGAGGTCGCCACCTACGTCATCGCCGCCGCGCTGCTGCTCATGCAGTTCGAGGTGGTGCGCAACGTGGGCGTGTCGCTGCTCGCCTCCGCCGGTATCGCGGGCCTCGCCATCGGTCTCGCCGCGCAGAAGTCCCTGTCCACGCTGCTCGCCGGCATCCAGCTGTCCATCACCCAGCCCGTCAGCATCGGCGACAACGTGCTGGTGGAGGGCGAGTTCGGCACGGTGGAGGAGATCACCCTCACGTACGTCGTGCTGCGCATCTGGGACCAGCGCCGGATGGTCATCCCCATCACCCAGTTCCTGGACAAGCCCTTCCAGAACTGGAGCAAGGGCTCCCCGGAGATGATGGGCACCGTCATCCTCCAGGTGGACTACATGGCGGACATCGACGCGCTGCGCGCGGAGCTGGACCGCATCCTCGCCAACGAGGGCCGGCACCTGTGGGACGGCCGGGTGAAGACGCTGGTCGTCTTCGACGTGATGGACAAGACGCTCACCCTGCGCGCGCTGGTGAGCGCGGCGGACTCCGGCAAGCTGGGGGACCTGCGCTTCCTCGTGCGCGAGCGGCTGGTGCTCTTCATCCGCGCCCGGCCCCAGTGGCTGCCCACGGTGCGCAGCGAGTCCCGCCCCGCCACGTCCCCGCCTCCCAAGGAGGGGCAGGACGCCACCGCGGGCGCCCCGGAGCCCCGTGCCTGAGTCAGGAAGGGCGCCTGGAGGAACAGGCGCTTGCACGGACGCTCGCCGCACGATGAATATGGCGTCCGTCGCGACGTATGACGCGCAAGAGCAGTCGCACCCACGCTTGGGAGTTCAACAGATGAAGCGTCCTGTCACGTTGTGCGGAGCCCTGGCGCTCCTGGCCGTCGCCGCGCCGCTCACCGCGAGCGCCCAGGAGCAGGGCCGCACCGACGGGCCCGAGGAGTCGGAGTACGGCAAGGGCGGCTACTACGGCGACACCCGCCGGGGCGTGTCGCTCCAGTTCGACTGGGGCGCGGCCATCAACTCCGGGGAGAACCCCGTGGGCGCGCCGGAAGGCCCGCCGCTGTTCGTGGGCGCCACCGTGTCCCTCTGGGGTGATGACTGGTACCGCCTGGACGTCAGCGGCGCGTACGTCTTCGACGGCGGGCGCTTCATCGGCAACGTGGGCCCCACCTTCCGCAGCTGGGGCTGGCCGGTGGCCTTCACCCTCGGCCTCAAGGCGGGCGCCATGGTCATCCCGGAGGGCGAGGGCCTGCGGTTCGCCCTGTCGCCGCAGGTGGGCGCGGAGCTGTACCTGGACCGCCGCGACCGCGTGCTCATGGGCCTGCACTACTCGCCGGACATTCCCATCGGGGGAGGAGGAGTCACGAACCGGTTGTTCATGAACGTCGGATACCGGTTCTGACCGCACGCCATGATCGCTCAATTGCTCGCCGCAGCTGTCGCGTTGACCACGGCCCAGGCGCCCCGCGCCGCTCCGTCCGTGTCACTGCCGTTCCCGTCCGGGAACGTGCAGACCTACAACATCATCCAGTGGGACCCGAACCAGCTGCCGCGCATCTATGAGCGGTCGGACCAGCTCCCGCTCACGGACGAGGAGCTGACCAAGCTGTCGCAGGCCGGCTTCGAGCCCGCACAGCTGGTGAAGATGATTGAAGAGCGCCGCTGCGCCTGCGACGCGAGCGCGGACGGCCTCATCCGCCTGAAGACGGCGGGCGTGGACAAGACGGTGCTGGCGGCGGTGTCGCGCCACGGCCTGGCGCCCAACCGCCAGCTGGACATCCTGGTGACGCTGGACTTCACCGGGGAGAGCCGCACCGCGCGCGAAGCCTTCCTCTACTTCTTCGTGGACGACGGGGACATCACCCGCGTGTTCTCCGCGAACCTCCCGGAGCTGCTGCAGCGCCGCAACAGCCACGAGACCATGGTGGACCGCAGCGACATCATGGTGGCGCGCACGGTGCGCCGCATCCAGCTCGCGGGCCACGTCCCGCTCAAGACGTACGGCGCGCACCGCGTGATGGTGGCCGCCAGCGCCAGCCCCACGCTCACGCACCCCTCGCAGCTCACCCCGCAGGAGCGCGCGAAGGCGCAGACGTACACCTTCGACTATCCGCGCGCCTCGCTGCAGAGCCTCTGCCGGCTGACGGCCGGCTACCGCCGCGACGCGGTGCTTGCCTACAAGTGGAACTTCGAAGGCAGCCGCTTCGAATGCGAATGGAACTAGGAGTCGACCCGACCATGAACACCCGCCGCCTGTTGCTCTCCGCCCTCGTCGCCGTGTCGCTCGCCGGCTGCGGAGGCCCCCGCGCCTTCACGCGCGGTACCTACGAGGACCCCAACACCATCGAGATGCTGGGGGACCGCTTCAACGAGAACGACCTGCAGCTCATCGCGAAGAAGATGGCCGAGTCGCTCGCCAGCTCCCCGCGCTTCGCGCAGGCCCCGCCGCAGGGCCAGCCGCTGCCCATCGTCCTCGTGGGCAAGCTGCGCAACAGCACCAGTGAGCACATCGACATGCGCTCGCTGGGGGACAAGATTCAGACGGCGCTCGCGCAGACGGGCCGCTTCGCGCTGGTGGACCAGCAGGCGCGCCAGGACATCGCGGAGGAGTACGAGTACCAGCAGTCCGGCTACGTGAACCCGAACGCCGCCAAGGCCCCGGGCCAGCAGGCGTCGGTGGACTTCCTGATGACGGGCGACCTCGCGTCCATCATCCAGGAGGTCGGCCGCGACAAGCTCGTCTATTACAAGATGACGGCGAAGCTGAACGACGTGCGCACCGGCACCATCGCGTGGACGGACGAGAAGCAGATCCGCAAGAAGTTCGAGAAGCAGGGCGTGAGCTGGTAGCCGTCCGCCGTGTCCAACCTCCCCGACATCGCAATCCAGGCCCCGCGTGTCCCCGCCTCCCCGGCGGGGGGGCGTTGGGGCCTGCTGTTCATCGTGGCAGTGAGCGCCCTGGGCTTCGGCACCGGCTGCGCCAGCGACTACGTGGCGCGCACGGCCTCCGTGCGCTCCGCGTACCAGGCGTCCGACTATCCGCGCGCGCTGCGTGAGCTGGACGGAGAGCAGAAGGAAGCCCCCGAGCGCGACCAGCTCCTGTTGCTGTTGGACAAGGGCATGGTGCTGCACGCGGCCGGGCAGTGGGAGGAGAGCACGAAGGTGCTCGCGCAGGCGGATGACCTCAGCTCCCAGCTGGACATCACCTCCGTGAGCGAAGAGGCCGGCGTCCTGCTCAGCAACGAGCGGCGCCGCGCCTACCGGGGAGAGGACTTCGAGAAGCTGATGATCTCCGTCCTCCAGGCGCTCAACTACGCGGAGCTGGGCCGGGACGAGGACGCGCTCGTGGAGGTCCGCCGCGTCAACGAGCGCCTCGAGAAGATGATCATCGAGGAGAAGAAGCCGTACGAACAGCTCGCCATCGCGCGCTACCTGGGCGGCGTGCTGTACGAGGACCAGCACGAATGGGACTCGGCCTTCATCGACTACATGAAGGCGTACGAGCTGGAGCCCCGGCTGGACGGGCTGGTGGAGCCGCTCTTGCGGCTGGCGAAGAAGACCGGCCGCGACGACGCCTACGCGTCCCTGTCCCAGAAGTTCCCGGACGTGGCGCACGACCCGCTGGGCCCCGGTGACGGCCAGCTCGTCGTGGTGGTGGAGGCGGGCCTGTCGCCGCAGAAGGAGCGCGCGTCGCGGGACTACGGCGACTCCGGGGACCTGATTGAGGTGCCCGTGTACCGGGACCGCGGCGGTACACCGCCGGTGCGCGTGTCGGTGGAGGGCAGGGCGCAAGCGGCGGTGACGGTGACGTCGCTGTCGCGCGTGGCCCAGGTGCACCTGAACGACCGCATCGGCCGCATGCTGGCGAAGCAGCTCGCGGGCGCGGTGGCCAAGGCAGGCGTGGCCGCGGGCGTGGGGGCGCTCACGAAGAGCAAGGAACTGGGCGTGCTCGCCTTCCTGGTGCTCAACGCGGGCAACCAGGCCGACCTGCGCTCCTGGCTTTCACTGCCGGCGGAGTTCCAGGTGGCGCGCTTCCGGCTTCCTCCGGGAAAACACACCGTCCAGGTGGACGCCCCGGGCCGGCCCACCACGCACCTGGTGGAGGTGAAGCCGGGGCGGGTGGAAGTGCTGGTGGTGCGAAGTTACTGACGGCGGCGTTTTGGGAGTAGGGTGCGCGCCCCATGTCGCCGGTCGTGGCCGAAGTCCTCCTGTACTCCTTCATCGTCGTGGTGAGCGCGCTGGCCGGCGCGGGGGTGGTCATCTTCAATGACCGCTCCACGCGGCTCGTGACGTTCCTCGCCTTCGCGGCGGGCGTGATGTTCGGCGCGGCCTTCTTCCACATGCTCCCGGAGGCGTACGAGGGCGGCGGTTGGTGGGCCTTCGCGCTCGTGCCCATGGGCTTTCTCTTCGTGCTGGTGCTGGAGCGCTACCTCGTCGCGCACACCTGCGAGGAGCCGCCGGACTGCGCGGAGCACGTGCACGGCCACGCGCTGGGCTTCAGCGCGTTCCTGGGCCTGTCCACGCACACGCTCTTCGACGGCATCGCGCTGGGCTCCGCCGTGAAGGAGGGCGTGGGCGCCATGGCGCTTTTGGCCATCACCGCGCACAAGGTGCCCTCGTCGCTGTCGCTCGCGTCCATCCTCCAGGCGGAGGGCAAGAAGCGCGGCACCATCCTGGCGTACACGGCGCTGTACGGCCTGATGGTGCCGGTGGGCGCGGTGCTCTACTTCGGCTTCGACGCGGTCCTGAGCTTCCAGTCCCTGGCGCCCAAGGCCCTGGCCTTCTCCGCGGGCACCTTCCTCTACATCGCCGTGTCGGACCTGCTGCCGCACGTGAACAAGCACGGGCGGGACAAGCCCGGACGCAACCTGGTGGCATTGGCAGCCGGGTTGCTGGTGATGTTCGTGCTCGCGCGGCTGCTGGGGCACACGGACCACTGAAGGCACCATGGAACGACGCAAGGACTGGTACGAGCACCCGGAGTACTACGAGGCCATCTTCGGCACGGACACCGTGCGCGAGGCGGACTTCCTCCAGGCGCTGAGCCGGCGCTATGGCACCGGCGGCAACCAGTGGCTGGAGCCCGCGTGCGGCGCGGGCCGGCTGGTGGCGGAGGCCGCGGGCCGGGGCCTGAAGGTCGCGGGCTATGACTTGTCGGAGGCCATGCTCGCGCACGCGCGCAAGCGGCTGTCCCCCGCCGAGCGCCGCCGCGTGAAGCTGTCCCAGGCGCGCATGGAGGACTTCTTCGACCCGGCGCTGGAGGGCCGCGTGGACCTGGCGCACACGCTGGTCTCCACCTTCCGCTACCTGGACAGCGAGAAGGCCGCGGTGGAGCACCTCACGGGCACCCGTCGCCTGCTCAAGCCGGACGGCATCTACGTGCTGGGCTTCCACCTCACGGACTACGCGCGCTCCGGCCCGGAGCACGAGCGCTGGGTGGGGCAGGTGGGCGCGGACAAGGTCGTGTGCAACACGCACGAGGGCCTGCCGGAGAAGCGCCTGCGCCGCTCGCCCATGCGCAACCGGCTGCGTGTGACAGGGCCGGACAAGGACTGGCTCATCGAGACGACGTGGTACTTCCGCACGTACGACGAGGCCCAGGCGAAGCGCCTGTTCCGCAAGTCCGGCCTGCGCGTCGCGGCCACGTTCGACTTCGACTACGACCTGGACTCGCCCGTGGGGCGCGGCAGCCCGCGCCTGGACCGCGTCTTCGTCCTCCGGCCGGACGCGGCTTCCGGGGCCTGAAACCTTCCCTGACTGGTATGGAATGACCCGGCCGCCTGCCTGTTCAGGGAGCGCGGTACGACAGGCATTGGGACCCGAACGGCGCGGCCTGCTGCGTTCCGTCAGGACGCGTCTGCGTTCCAACAGGACGCAGACGGGGCAGGGGGCGGCACGGGACCCCGCGAAATCATTGGGCTTCTCCCTTGGCACGACAGCCGCAATAGCGTTGGGCCATACGCCGGCAACGGCGTGTACCGCATCCAGATGCACCCGGAGCGCGGAAGGAGGGGCCGCTCCTTCCGCGCTCTCCATCTGAATCCGCACCTCCCCGATATCTCCGATAGAGTCCGTGTCTGTTTTCTGGACGGCTTCGCCGGTCGGCGGTGGCGCGGCTTCCGCACGGGAGGCGAGGGGATGCAAGACGAGTTGGCGCAGCTCATGGCTGCGCTCAGGGATTCCAGGGACTTCGAGACCGCGGCGGCGGCGACGTTGCGTCGGATGCTGGCCGTGGCGGACGCCGCGGTGGCGTCCAGCCGTTATGCGGGCCGGGCCCGGGTCCTGCGCGGCATCGTCCACCTGCGTCCCGGAGAGGCCTACCGGCGGCTGGCGGCGCTGGACGTGGGCGCGCGCGAGGTGACGGACGCGGGCGTCGGGACGCCCTTCTTCACCTCCGCCACGGCGTGGCGCGCGGTGGTGGAGCACCGGTGCGCGGTGTCCATCGACGTGAACATCGGCACGGTGCAGCCGCACGCGCCGGACGCGCCGGTGACGGGCGACCCGGGCCTCGCGGGCTTCCACAGCAACGAAAGCAAGCAGCGCTTCCTGGGCCGCCACGCGACGCACGTGTGCGTGCTGCCCCTGCGCACGCCCTCGGGCATGGAGGGGATGATCTCCCTGGAGGCGGACTGCCTCCCCGCCATGGGCCAGGAGTTCGTCTGGCGCGACGCGGGGGATCTGCTCCAGCTGCTCACGGACATCGCCGCGCCGTACCTCACCGCGCTGCCGCAGCGGCCGGTGGCCACGCCGGAGGTGGACGAGTTCCTGCCCGTGGTGGGCCGCTCCATGGCGGAGCTGCTGCCCATCCTGCGGACCTTCGCGCTCCAGGACGAGACCATCCTCGTGAGCGGCGCCACGGGCGCGGGCAAGTCGCGCCTGGCGCGCTGGTGCCATGAGCGCTCCGGCCGCCGGGGCAAGCCCTTCGAGACGCTGGACCTGGTGACGGTGCCGGAGGACCTCCAGATGGCGGAGCTCTTCGGCTGGAAGAAGGGCGCCTTCACCGGCGCGGTGCGCGACGCGCCGGGCGTGGTGGCCCGCTCGGACGGCGGCACGCTGTTCATCGACGAAATCGACAAGCTGTCGCTGAAGGCGCAGGCGGGCCTGCTGCACCTCCTGGAGTCGCGCAGCTACCGGCCGCTGGGCGAGGGCACCGGCGAGAAGCTCGCGGACGTGCGCTTCATCATCGGCACCAACGCGGACCTGCACGCGCAGGTGCGCGCCGGACGCTTCCGCGAGGACCTGTACTACCGCGTGAACGTGCTGCCGGTGCGCATGCCGCCCCTGCAGGACCGGCAGGACGAGATTCCCCTCTGGGCCCGGTACATGGTGAACCGCCGTCACCGCGAGCGGCTGCCGGAGGGCTCCGCGCGGCTGGCACCGGAGGCGGAGCTGCTGCTGACCACCAGCACGTGGCCGGGCAACCTGCGGCAGCTCGACAACATCGTGCGGCGTGCGTACACGCTGGCGATGGTGGAGCACGCGGGCAGCACCGGCGACCTCGTGCTGCAGGAGAAGCACGTGGCCCGGGCGCTGGACTACGAGCAGTCCCCCGGAGGCCGTCCGCTGCCGGAGGCGCTGCGGGCCGCGGCGCAGGCCTTCGTCGGCGAGGCGCGCCGGCGTGGAGGACCGCTGGACCTGGACTACGCGGACGGCTTCCGCGGGCTGGTGCTGGGCATGGCCATCCGCCAGGTGGGCCGCGACGAGGCCTTCCGCCTGCTGGGCCGCGAGAGCCTGGTGAAGAACCGCAACCACCACAAGGCGCTCAAGCGCGAGCTGGAGAAGGTGGACGTCCTCTACAAGGCGCTGGGTGAGGAGGGCTCGCCCTTCTCCGACCTGCTGGAGAACGAGGACGCGGACTGACCCGGGCGGCGCCCCGCGGGACAGCGGGGCGCGCGTGGGGCCTTCAGCGGATGGCGCTGCCCAGCGGCTGGTGGTTCTCGTCGCGCAGTCCCACCAGCACGCTGGTGCCGTTGTCCATCACCCGCAGCTCGCCGAAGCGCGCGTTCGCGTAGCGCTCCGCGTGGCCCTCCTGGAAGAAGAAGGCCTCCGCGCCCAGGCGCATCTGCGAGTTGCGGATGCGGAAGCGCAGGCGCACCTCGCCGGGCGCGAGCGGGGTGCCCGGCGTCTCGTAGCGCACGAACTCGCCCACGTTGTGCTCGTCCAGGCGGAGCACCACATTGCCGTCGTCCTGGGGCTGCTCGCGGCCCTCGCGCCAGCCCTGGTTGATGGCGTAGTCGAGCACCATGTAGTCGCCCTGGATGAGCGAGCGCGGATCCACCGGCGCCAGCCGCAGCAGCACCGGCTGCCCGCGCGCCAGCACGGTCTCCTTCTGCACGACGAGGAAGGCGAGCGCGACGAACACCAGCCCCAGCCCTCCGAAGATGACGGCGCCGCGTTTCATCGGGCCTCCGTGAGCACGGCGGGTTCACGCCGCAGGAAGAACTGCCGCACCCCCAGCAGCACCAGCCCGCTGCCCACCAGCGCGAGCGCCTTGGCCAGCAGCGTGATGCGCAGGTCGTAGTAGTAGTACGCGCCGAACGTCAGCAGGAACAGCACCGCCAGCCCCAGCATCACGCTGCTGCGGCGGTGGAAGCCGAGCGTCAGCATCAGCACCGCGACGAGCACGCCCGGCGTGTTCAGCGTCATCACCGTGAGCAGCACGAGCGCGCCGGCCGCCGGAATCCAGACGCGCTTCTCCTGCTCCAGGCCCAGCTCGCGCAGCACCCGCCACCCCGTCACCCCCACGAGGAGCGCGAGCAGGAGGGAGAGGTACGCGCTCGGCACGAACCCGCTGTCGAAGCGGAAGACGTAGCGGAAGCCCTCCAGGGTGCTCTCATAGCTGCGGAACAGCAGCCATCCCGGGACCGCGCACGCGAGCGCGAAGGCGATGGGCCCCACGCGGGCGCCCAGGGGCCCGCGCCGCAGCCGGGGCTCGAGGAGCAGGAGCCCCGAGAGCGCCGCGGCGCACATGAGCATCCACACGTCCACGCCCGCGCCACCGACCGCCTCGAGCGCCAGCACGCCGACGGACACGCAGAGCCCCACGGCCGCCAGGAAGTAGAGGATGAGGTCCGGGAACGTGGCGAGCAGCACGAGGCACACCACCGCCCCGACGGACGAAAGGCCGAGCGTCCCCAACTCCATGCTTCCCAGCCCCGCCAGGAAGGTGCCCGCGCCGGCCAGGCAGAGGGCCAGGGCCAGCTGCTCCATGAAGGCCCCATGGGTCTGCCGGCGCAGGAACACCGACGCCACCATCAACACGAGCCCCAGGCCCGTGAGCGCCGCCTCCTCCTTCCACAGGCCCACGCAGGCGAAGAAGCTGAGCAGGAACGCGGCGGACATCCACGCGCCCGCGCCGGCCAGGGCCTTCACGAACCAGGGTGAGGCGCCCACGGTCTTCTGACGGATCTCCAGGGTGGTGCGGGCGCGGGCGTCCACCTCCGCGTCCACGTGGCCCTCGGCCTTGAGCCCCGCCAGCACGTCTTGAATCGTCGGTCGCAGGGCCATGCTCAGGTCTCCTCCGAAACGCCCGTGGCCTGCGACTCGTGGCGCAGCCAGTACACCGCCAGGCCCACTTCTCCAATGAGCACCAGGGGCAGGATGAAGAGGGTCAGCTCCTCGGCGTGCGTCACCTCCATGAGGAAGTAGCCCACCGCCGTGGTGACCAGCGTGATGACGCACACCGCGCCCACGGTGAGCAGGAACAGCTCGCCGTGCAGGTGCCGGTGCAGGGCGTAGATGGCCACCAGCCCCCCCATCACCAGCGGCAGCGACACGCCGACGACGAGCGAGCGGTCGTACCTGCTGACGATGAACAGGATGCCCAGGCCCACCAGCGGACCCAGCGCCATGAGTGACAGCACGCGGGGCATCCACCGCCCCCGGAGCCAGGACACCTTCCGGTGGGCGAAGTGCTCGTAGGTGGCCCAGGCGAACCCGTTGAGCAGCCCCAGCACCAGCGCCAGCTGCTCCTCATGCGAGCCGAAGCGCGCCATGCGCTGGCCCCAGAAGAGGATGACGCCCGTGTTGACGAGCACGAGCTGGAGCATCCACAGCGGCGTGAAGCGCGCCAGCGCCACCCACGGCAGGATGAGCACGCCCCAGCCGATGAACAGCTCATACGGATCCGCGCCCGTCTGGTACGCCTGCCCGTACACGGCGAGCAGCGGCCCCACCAGCACCGCGGCCGCGAGCAGCGCGAACTGTCCCGCGGGCCGCTCGCCCAGCCGCCATGCGCCCACCGCCGCGCCGGCGATGCCCAGCGACACGAGGCCCAGCTTCGAGAAGCGCCCCAGCTCCGCCCAGTTGAAGGCGAAGAAGTACACCACGCCCGCCAGCACCAGCAGCGAGCCCAGCGCCATCAGCGTCGTGGACAGGAACGCGCGCCACGCGGGCCGCGCGGGCGTGGCGACCGCCAGGTGCAGCGCGCGCCCGTACGCGTCCGGGGCCAGGATTCCGGCGTCCGCCAGCGCATGCAGCCGCTCCGGCGTCGCCTCCAAGTCGAGGAAGTCTTTCGGCACGGCGGAGGACTGTACCCGGTTCAGGTGACGCCGGGGACGCCGCGCCCGCTCACGGACCGGAGCGCTCCGCGTTCAGGAAGGCCTTCAGCTCGGGGAGCACGCGCTCGGGATGCTCCAACTGCGGACTGTGTCCACAGTCCACGCGCAGCACGCGGGCCTGGGGAAGCCCGCGCGCGGCCTCGTCCGCCAGGGAGACGGGCAGCGTCTCGTCGCGCTCGCCCCAGACGAGCAGCACGGGGACCTTCACCTCGCCCAGCCGTTCGCGGCGGTGGAACACCGGGCCCGTCAGCGGCACCAGCGCGTTGAAGGCCTGCGCGGCTTCGGGCCTTCCGCCGGGCACGCTCAGCAGCTCGTAGCCCAGCTGTCCCAGCTTCTCTCCCAGCGGCGTCGGCGGGGGCGGCAGCATCCTCGCCATCGCCCAGGGGCCCAGATTTCGCGCCAGCCGCTCCGGCCCCGCGCGGAAGAAGAGCCGCGAGGCCCGAGGCATTTCCGGCCCCAGCCCCATCGCGTCCACCAGCACCAGCCGCTCCACCGGCACCGTGCCTCGCAGCGCCAGCTCCAGCGCCACCAGTCCGCCCAGCGAGTGGCCGACCACCGACACCGGCCCCGGCGCCAGCATCCCCAGGGCCTCCTCCACCGGCCCGGTGAAGAAGCGCACCGCGTCCTCCGCCGACCGAACGCGCACCTCCGCCGGGGTGGACTGTCCGAAGCCGGGCAGGTCCAGGGCCAGCACTTGGTGGTGCCGGGCCAGCACTGTCAGGTACGGGAACCAGTGGGTCGCCGCGTTCCCACGCCCGTGGAGGAAGACGACGGTGGAAGGCGCGCCGTCCCCGGAGCCGGGGCCCCCCTCGAGGATCCGCACCGCGCCGCCCCCGGGCAGCCAGTGCACCTGGGGCACCACGGCGGGGGCCAATTGGGCCAGAAGCCCCGTCTCCACCGGGCCCACGGGGGGCGTGGCGCCCGGGGCGCCGGGGCGGCCGGCGGCGTCCCAGCGAGGGGGGAGGGCGGAGCGGCGGGGCGGGGGAGGGCGGGACATTGAGGATGACCCTTTACGGGACAGGGCGGCTTGACGGAATGTCTGGCTTACAGCGGTGTTGAGCCGGACGCCCGGGAACCCTAGGCTGCCCGCCGCCCAGGCCGACAGAGGGGACATGAACACCGACATCCGCGCGCTCACCGAACGCGTGCAGCAGGAAAGCAGCTTCGTCGAGGCCCTCAACCAGGAGACCGGCAAGGTCATCGTCGGGCAGCGGTACATGCTCGAACGCATCCTCATCGGCCTCTTGTGCAACGGCCACGTCCTCCTGGAGGGCGTGCCCGGACTCGCCAAGACGCTGACCGTGCGCACCGTGGCGGACTCGCTCAGCGCCACCTTCATGCGCGTGCAGTTCACCCCAGACCTCCTGCCGGCGGACCTCGTCGGCACGATGATCTACAACCAGCAGACGGCCGCCTTCACCGTCCGCAAGGGGCCCATCTTCGCGAACATCGTCCTCGCGGACGAAATCAACCGCGCCCCCGCCAAGGTCCAGTCCGCCCTCCTGGAGGCCATGGCCGAGCGCCAGGTCACCATCGGCGACCAGACCTTCGGCCTGCCCTCGCCGTTCCTCGTGCTGGCCACCCAGAACCCCATCGAGCAGGAGGGCACCTACCCCCTCCCCGAAGCGCAGGTGGACCGCTTCATGCTCAAGGTGAAGGTGGGCTACCCGACCCGTGATGAGGAGAAGGTCATCATGGACCGGATGTCCGGCGGCTCGTCGCCCAAGGCCCAGCGGGTCATCGCGCTGGAGCACCTGGTGCGCGCCCGCGAGCTCGTCCACAGCATCTACATGGACGAGAAGGTGAAGGAGTACATCCTCAACGTGGTGTTCGCCACGCGCGAGCCCGCGCGCTACGGCCTCAAGGACCTGGCGGACTACATCCAGTTCGGGGCCTCGCCGCGCGCCACCATCTCGCTGGCCCAGGCGGCCCGCGCGCACGCGTTCCTGCGCCACCGCGGCTTCGTCACCCCGGAGGACGTGAAGGCCATCGCCTTCGACGTGCTCCGCCACCGCATCGCGATGACCTACGAGGCGGAGGCCGAGGAGCTCACCCAGGAGAAGATCATCCAGCGCGTCTTCGACCGCGTGGAAGTCCCCTGAGAAGGCCCCGGTAAGAGCGCGCCCGTGCTGCCCAAGGACCTCATCCGCCGCATCCGCAAGCTGGAGATCCGCACCCGCAAGGTGGTCTCCGACATGCTGGCCGGCCAGTACCACTCGGTGTTCAAGGGCCGCGGCATGGCCTTCTCCGAGGTGCGCCAGTACCAGCCCGGCGACGAGATCCGCTTCATCGACTGGAACGTCACCGCGCGCATGAACGAGGCCTTCATCAAGGTCTTCACCGAGGAGCGCGAGCTCACGGTGATGCTCCTGGTGGACGTGTCCGCCTCCAACGAGTTCGGCTCCAAGGACCGCACCAAGGCGGAGGTCGCCGCGGAGGTCGCCGCGCAGATCGCCTTCAGCGCCATCGCGAACAACGACCGCGTGGGGCTCATCCTCTTCTCGGACCGGGTGGAGAAGGTCGTCCCGCCGCGCAAGGGCCGCATGCACGTGCTGCGGCTGGTGAGCGACATCCTCACCTTCAAGCCCAAGGGCCACGGCACGGACCTGTCCGCGGGGCTCACGTACCTGACGCAGGTGTCCAAGCGGAAGGCCGTGACGTTCCTCGTGTCGGACTTCATGGCCACGGGCTACGAGAAGCCCCTGCGCCTGGTGGGCCGCCGCCACGACCTGGTGCCGGTGGTCATCGAGGACCCACTGGAGCAGCGCTTCCCCGCCCACGGCCTGGTGGAGATGGAGGACCCGGAGACGGGCGAGCGCTTCGTCGTGGACACCAGCTCCACCGCCGTGCGCGGCAAGTTCATGCGCGCCATGCAGGCCCAGCGCGATGAGCGCCGCAAGCTGTTCAAGAAGCTGGAGCTGGACCACGTGGAGCTGCGCGCCGGGGACGACCACGGCAAGGCGCTGGCGAACTTCTTCCGCGCGCGGGCCCGGAGGATGGCGGCATGAGACACGCGCTCGTCCTCGCGGCCGTCCTCCTGGTCAGCGCGCCCGCCGCCTGGGCCCAGGCCCCCGCCGCGCCCAAGGCACCTGTCGCATTGGAGCAGGTGTCGCCCACGGGCGCGTCCGCGCGGGTGGAGCCGGAAGCGGTGCACATCGGCGAGCCCTTCACCTACCAGGTGACGCTCACGCACCCGAAGGATCAGCGCTACGAACTGGTGGCGCCCACGGGTGAGAGCCCGGTGGAGTTGCTCCAGCAGACGCGGCAGCGCCAGGACAACGCGAACGACGCGACCACGACGTTCGGCCTGCGCTTCTCCGCGTTCGAGCTGGGCAGCGTGCAGCTGCCCGACCTCACCTTCGACGTGGCGACGCCGGAAGGGCCTCGCCGGTTCGTGCTCAAGGGCAAGCCGGTGGAGGTGGCCTCCACGCTGCCGCCGGACGCGCAGGGGCAGGGCGCGGAGCTGTTCGACTACCAGCCCCCGCAGGAAGTGCCCATCCGTTCGTGGACGCTGCTCTACGCGCTGGCGGCGGCGCTGGTGGTGGGGCTGCTGGCCTGGCTGCTGGTGCGCTGGTGGCAGCGCCGCCCGAAGCACGACAAGGTCGTTCCGCTGCTGCCCCTGGACGTGCGCGTGCGCCAGTCGTTGGATGCGCTCAAGCGCGAGGACCTGCCCGGCCGGGGCCACGCGAAGGACTTCTATTTCCGCCTCTCCGAAATCGTGCGCGGCTACCTGGGCGAGCGCTACGGCTTCGAGGCCCTGGAGTGCACGTCGTCCGAACTGATGGCGTCCCTGCGCCGGCTGCCCACGCCGGGCCTGCCGGAGGACGCGCTGATGCGCTTCGTCTCCGAGTCGGACATGGTGAAGTACGCCCGCGCCGACGCGTCCCCCGAGTCCTGCAACCAGGCGCTGGCCTTCGGCTACGACCTGCTCGCCAAAACGTACGTCCCTCCCGCTCCCCCCAAGCCCGATGCTGCCCCCGGACCTCGCGTTCAATAACCCGGAGGCGCTCTGGGCCCTGCTGCTGGCGCCGCTGCTGCTCGTGCTCGCCCTCTGGGAGCGCAAGCGCCGCGCCACGCTGCGCTTCTCCGCCGCGCACGTCTTCGCGAAGGGCGGCCGGGGCTTCCGCACGTACCTCCTGCCGCTGCTCCCCCTGCTGCGCGCGGCGGCGGTGATTGCCGCGGTGGTGGCCATCGCCCGGCCGCAGTCGCGCGACTCGCGCGTGAGGGACTTGTCGGTGGAGGGCATCGACATCGTGGTGGCGCTGGACCTGTCCACGTCCATGGAGGCCGGTGACTTCCGTCCGCAGAACCGCCTCAACGTGGCGAAGGAAGTGCTCGCGGACTTCATCACCGGCCGCGTGAACGACCGCCTGGGCCTGGTGGTGTTCTCCGGCGCCGCGTACACGCAGTCGCCGCTGACGCTGGACTACGGCGTGCTCAAGGAAGTGCTCAAGCAGCTGCGCACCCGCGTGCTGGAGGACGGCACGGCCATTGGTGACGCCATCGCCACGTCGCTCAACCGCCTGCGCGACTCCGAGGCGAAGAGCCGGGTGGTGGTGCTCATCACCGACGGCGACAACAACGCCGGCAAGATTTCCCCGCTGGACGCGGCGAACATGGCCGCGTCGCTCCACATCCCCATCTACACCATCCTCGTGGGCAAGGGCGGCAAGGTGCCCTTCCCGCAGGGCACGGACCTGTTCGGCAACACCGTGTGGCGCGAGACGGAGATCCCCATCAACCCGGAGCTGATGCAGGACATCGCGGACCGCACCGGCGGCGAGTACTACCGCGCCACCGACCCCGAAGGCCTCAAGCAGGGCCTGCAGAAGGTGCTGGACGCGCTGGAGCGCTCGAAGCTGATGGAGGGCGGCGCCAGCGCCACCTACAAGGAGAACTTCCACCCGTTCCTGCTGGTGGCCTTCGGGCTCGCCGCGCTGGAGCTGCTGCTGCGCGCCACCTTCCTGCGGGTGTTCCCATGATGCCCACGCTGGAGGCCTTGCGCTTCACGTTCCTGGGCTATCAGGTGGGGCTGGCGCAGCCGCTGTTCCTGGGGCTCGCGCTGGTGGGCGTGCTGCTGGGGCTGCTCGCGCTGCTCAAGGCGCTGGGCCGCAGGACGCGGCTGTCGGCGCTCATCGCGGAGCGCCACGTGGCGACGCTCGCGCCCGGCGTGTCCGTGTGGCGGCCGGCGGTGCAGGGCAGCCTGTATGGCCTGGGGCTGATGCTGTTCGGGCTCGCGCTCGCGCAGCCCCAGTGCGGCACGAAGAGCGAGCTGACGAAGCGCCGGGGCATCGACGTGGTGGTGGCGCTGGACGCGTCCAAGTCCATGCTCGCGCGCGACGTGCAGCCCAGCCGGCTGGACCGCGCGCGGCTGGAGCTCAACACGCTGCTGGATGAACTGAAGGGCGACCGCGCGGGCCTGGTGGTGTTCGCCGGGGACGCGTTCGTGCAGTCGCCGCTCACGTCGGACTACTCGGCGGTGAAGCTGTTCCTGCGCGCGGTGGATCCGGACGTGATGCCCCAGGGCGGCACCAACGTGGGCGCGGCGCTGAAGCTGGCCAAGCAGGTGCTGGACAACGCGGACCGGGGCTCCAAGGAGCGCGTGGTGGTGCTGCTGTCGGACGGCGAGGACCTCACGGGCGAGGTGCGCGAGGCCACGGAGGCGCTCAAGGACGCGCGCATCCAGGTGCTCGCGGTGGGCGTGGGCTCGGACTCCGGTGAGCCCATCCCCGTCTACGACCGGCGCGGCGAGTTCGTGGACTACAAGAAGGACTCCAACGGCGACACGGTCATCACGCGCCTGGACCGGGCGGGGCTCACGGCCATCGCGGACGCCACGGGCGGCGCCTTCTTCTACCAGCCCAACGGCGTGGCGATGGGGCAGGTGGTGGAGCGCATCGACCAGCTCCAGAAGAGCGAGCTGGAGAGCCGCGTGACGGTCCGCTACGACGAGCGCTTCCAGCTGTTCGCCATCCCCGGGCTGGTGCTGCTGGTGCTGGGCATGACGCTCATCCCCTCGCGCCGGAGGACCGCATGAGCGCGCATTCGATGCGGCGGCGTGCGGCGCGCGCGGTGGCGGTGGGCCTGGCGGGACTGCTGGCGCTGCCGGGGCCCGCGTGGGCGGTGGGGCCGCTGGAGAAGGACCACCCGCTGGTGCAGCGTGGGCGCGAGGCCTACGCGGCGGGGCGCTACGAGGACGCGCTCCGCGACTTCGAGGCCGCGAAGAAGGAGCGGCCCAATGATCCGACGGTGGAGTTCAACCGCGCGGACGCGCTGGCGAAGCTGGGCCGCTCGGCGGAAGCGCGCGAGGCGTTCAAGCAGGTGGCGGAGTCCACGCGCCAGCCCGACCTGGCGCAGAAGAGCTGGTACAACCTGGGCAACCTCGCGGCCACGGCGGGCGACCGCACGGAGGCGCTGAAGTCCTACCGCAAGGCGCTCACGCTGGACCCCACGGATCCGCTGGCCCGGCACAACTACGAGGTGGTGCTGCGCAACCTGCCGCCACCCCAGAACGGCCCGGATGGCGGCACGGACGGAGGCCAGGACGGCGGCAACGACGGCGGACGTCCGGACGCGGGCGAGGACGGCGGGCAGAAGGGCGACGGCGGCACCCCTCAGGACGGAGGCCAGGACGGCGGTCCGGATGGTGGCGCTGACGGCGGCGCGGACGGCGGTGCGCCGGATGGCGGTCAGGACGGCGGCGCGGATGGCGGCGGTGGTGATGCCGGGCCCGGTGATGGCGGTGCGGATGGCGGCTCGGATGGCGGGCAGCAGGATCCGAACCAGAAGGGCGACGGCGGCGCGGATGGCGGCGCCGACGGAGGCCAGGACGAGGGCGAAGGCGACTCGCGCGATGGCGGCACGGACGGCGGCAGCGAGGGCGAGGAGGAGACGGAATCGAACCCGCGCGACGGCGGAAGTTCGCCGGGCGACGTCGACCGGCAGGAAGCCGAGCGCCTGCTGGATGCGATGAAGCAGAACGAGAAGAATCTCCAGCTCTGGCGTTTCCAGCAGAAGAAGAAGCAGAGGAAGCCCAATGAGAAGGACTGGTAGCGGGCGCACGGCGCTGCTCGCCGTGCTCGCCCTCCTGGCCACGGCGCCGGCGTGGGCGGCGGACATCGAGTTCTACCAGACGGTGGACCGCACCGAGGTGGGCACCAACGACACCTTCAAGCTCACCGTGGTGGTGGTGGACGCGCCGTCCAACGCCCAGGTGCGCCTGCCCGAGTCCAACGACTTCGAGGTGCTCTCCTCGTCGCGCGGCAGCCAGCGCTCCATCTCGCTGTCCGGTGGCGGCCCCGCCGTCATCCAGGACATCACCCGCCACGAGCTGCTCATGCGCCCGCTGCGCGCGGGCAGGCTCACGATTCCGCCCGCGACGCTGACCGCGGGGGGCCGCACGTACCGCACGGACGCCGTGCAGCTCACCGTGCGCGAGGGCCACGCGGGCGGTGCGCCCCAGGCGCAGCAGGGCGGCCGGCCGAACCTGCCGGATCCATTCCGCAACTTCCGCAACATGCCGGATCCGTTCGGGGACGACGACTCGGACCTCAACGACGACGAGCCGGTGATTCCGCGCGGGGACTCGGACCTGTTCCTGCGCGCGAGCCTGGACCGGGACGACCTCTACGTGGGCGAGCAGGCCACGCTGTCGCTCTACATCTACTCGCGCGTGGACCTGTCCAGCGTGGACGCGGTGACGATGCCCAAGCTGGAGGGCTTCTGGACGGAGGAGGTGGAGAGCCCCACGCAGCTCACCGGCGAGCAGAAGGTCGTGGATGGCATCCCGTACCGCGCCTACCTCCTGCGCCGCCGCGCGCTGTTCCCGGTGAAGTCCGGCACGCTGCTCATCACCCCCGCGGAAGCGGACATCACCACGGGCTTCCTCTTCGCGGGCCACCGCGTGCACCGCGTCTCCAATGGCCTGAAGGTGAAGGTGCGGCCGCTGCCGTCCGGTGCGCCGCCGAACATGTCCAACGCGAACGTGGGCGCGTGGCGCATGTCGCTGGACGTGTCGCAGACGCGCGTGGAGCTGGGGCAGCCCATCACGGTGAAGGTCATCCTGGAGGGGCAGGGCAACGTGAAGAACGTCACCCCGCCGAAGCTCACCGGCCCGGCCGCGCTGAAAATCTACGAGCCGACGACGACGGACCGGCTCACGCCCAACCGCAACCGCATCCAGGGCCGCCGCGTGGTGGAGTACCTGGTGATGCCGCAGCGCACGGGCACGTTCACGCTGCCGGAGCTGCGCTTCCCGTACTTCGACCCCTCGCGGCGCCAGTACGAGACGGCGCGCACGGACCCCGTCACCATCACCGTGGAGGCGGGCGCGGGCGGGGTGTCCTCGCTGCCGTCGACGATGACGCCCTCGCAGGTGGCGGACGCGGCCAACGAGCAGAAGAACGTGCTCACCACGGGCGGCCTGCGGCCGGTGCGCGCCCAGGCCCACTTCGTGGGACCGACGCAGCCCGTGTGGATGCGGCCCTTCTTCATCGCGGGCGTGCTGGCGCCGCTGGGCCTGCTCGCGGGCGTGGCGTTCATCGGCGGCATGCGCGGCCGGCTGGCCACCCGCTCGGAAGCGGGCAAGGGCCGTCAGCAGGCGAAGGCCGCGCGCAAGCGGCTGGCGGAGGCGGAGAAGCTCAAGGCGGGCGCGGACGCGGGGGCCTTCTACGTGGAGGTGGAGAAGGCGATGGTGGGCTTCCTGGAGGCGCAGCTCGGCTTCCCCGTGGGCGGGCTGACGCGCGAGGCGCTCGGGGAGAAGCTGGCGGCGGCGGGCGTGGACGCGGAGCGGCGCGCGCGCGTGCTCTTCGTGCTGGAGGCGTGTGACCTGGGCCGCTACGGCGGCGGGGTGGAGCCGGGCGAGCGGCGCAAGGTGCTGGCGACCGCGGCGGCGGTGATGGAAGGCTGGACCGCATGAGCGACGCGGCGACGCAGGGCTACTACACCGCCGAGGAAGCGGAGGCCGTCTTCCAGCAGGCCAACGACGCGTACGGGCGCGAGGACTACGCCACCGCCCAGGCCCACTACGAGAAGCTCATCGCCCACGGCTTCGGCGGGCCGGACGTGCTCTACAACCTGGGCACCACGCACCTGGCCCGGGGCGACCTGGGCCGCGCGGTGCTGGCGCTGGAGCAGGCCCGGAAGCAGGGCGGACACGCCGCGGACCTGGAGGCCAACCTGGCCCTGGCGCGGGCGCGGCAGGTGGACAAGGTGGTGGGCGCCACCGCGGACGAAGCCTTCCTCCCCCGGCTGGCGGCGGCGACGGATGGCGCGGCGGTGGCCTGGGTCTTCTTCGTCGCGTGGCTGGTGGGCTTCGCGCTGCTGCTCTTCCGGCGCCTCTTCCCCGCGCTGCGGCGCACGGTGGTGGCGGTGGTGGCGGGCCTCTGCCTCACGGCGGCGGTGCCGGCGGCGCTGCTCCTGGGTGCGCACATCTGGGTGCACCAGAACGTGCATGAGGCCGTGGTGCTGTCGCCCACCCTGGTGGCGCGGGAGCTGCCCCGCTCGGAGGGACGCTCCCTCTTCGAGGTGCACGCCGGCCTGAAGGTCCAGCTCCTGGAGGAGACGGGGAAGTACGTGCGCATCCGCCTGCCCAACGGCCTGGAGGGCTGGGCGGAGCGCGACGGCGTCGCTGAAATCTAGGCGGGGCTGGAGCGACCCCCGCCCTCGGGAAAACCGAGGGGGGCCCGCTTTCGTACAGAGGGGCTGCCGGGAGGCGTCGCTTCGCTGGACGTCGCCAGGGCAATAGCCTACGAGGGGCCCCGAGGAACCATGGCTGGCAACGCGCAGGCACCCTTCCACATCCTCCTCGTCGAGGACGAGCCCGTCATCCGCGAGCTGGTGCGCTCCATGTTGAGCGACGGCGCGGTGGACGTGGTGTGCGCGGCCAACGGCATTGAAGGCCTGAAGCTGGCCCGCGACCGGACCTTCCACCTCATCCTGATGGACGTGGTGCTGCCGCAGCTGGACGGCGTCTCCGTGTGCCGCATCCTGAAGAGCGACCCGGTCACGGCGAAGGTTCCGCTCTACATGCTCACCGCGAAGGCGAAGAAGGCGGACGTGGAGAGCGCGACGCAGGCGGGCGCGGACGGCTACATCCACAAGCCCTTCCGGGGCGCGGAGCTGATGGACCTGGTGGAGCGCCTGCGCGCGGCCCGCGCGGCCGCGGACTGACGCTCCACCGGAAGGCCTCTACGGCAGGTGCGGATGGAGGAAGCGGGCCAGGGCGATGAGGTCGTCCCAGTCCAGCTCGCCGAACTCCAGCGCGACGCCGTCCACTTCCCGGCGGCGGATGGTGCACATGGTGACGAGCTCGCGGTCGCCCGGCAGCGGCAGGGCGATGGTGAGCGCGCGCTGCGAGTCCGCCGGGTGGGCCTGGAGGAACAGGCCATTCATGGAGATGTCGCGCGCCTGCGCCGTCACGGTGCGGCCCGACAGGAGCACCTTCACCTGGAGACGCGCTTCGACGCGCGGGTGGTAGCGCTCGCGCTCGTTCGGACGGGGGCCGTTGGAGGGGGTCATCATCGGAGTGCTCACCTTCAAGTGCGACAGGACGCGACAACTGTGAAGCAGGTTGGCGCGGAGGCAAGTTTTCGGGTTTTGCTTTGCCGTCCCGCGCCGTGGACCCGGCTCTCGCCCACCCGAGACGCCTGACGCGGAAGCGGCGGAGCGCGCCCCTGTCGTTTCAAGGGGTTGGGCCCTGGCACGGACGGTGGAAGGCAGCCCCGGCGAATCCCTGCCGGAGGCACCCCTTGGAAGACCGTCGCATCCCGTCGTTGAGCATCGCCCCGTCCATCGAGCGCCAGACGCCGAAGACGGAGTTCGGCCCCACGTTGGCGCGAGCGGCGCGCGAGGTGGTGCGCACGGGCGCGGGGCTCGTGGGCGGCATGCTGCCGTCGGGCGCCATCTCCAGCGCGGTGGTGTCCTCGCTGGCCGGCACGGTGTCCGCGGCGGTGCCGGCCGAAGCGGTGTCGTCGGTGTCCGCGACGGGTGGCGCCAGCGCGATGTCGGCGCGTGCGAGCACGGCCGGGGCGATGGCCGGGACGGGGGCCGCGGCGACGGGGCAGGGGGAGGCGTGGGACCTGCTGGAGGCGCAGAAGCTGATGGCCGCGGACGGCCAGAAGTTCAACATGGCCTATGTGGCGCTCCAGAACGAGATGCAGAAGGAGAGCCGCGAGCACAACGCCATCTCCAACATCATGAAGGTCCGCCACGACTCGGCGAAGGCCGCCATCAACAACATCCGCTGAGGCGCGTTCGCGATGGCCATCGACAAGTTGGGAGCCGTGGGCGGCGCGGGCCCTTCGCCCGCGGTGGAGTCCGGCAGGGAGGCCTTCGGCAAGGTGCTGGAAGGCGTGCGCGAGCCCGCGTCGCGTCCCGTGCCGGTGACGACGGAGGGGCCGCCGAAGCCGGTGCGGACGCCCACCGAGGCCACCGCCGGCACGGCGCGAGCGGACGGCGTGGAGCGGGCGAAGGCGGGCTGCGCGGAGGTGAAGCCGGGCGCCCGCGTGGATTCGGTCCAGGCGGCGCGGAGTCAGCAGGCGGTGGAGGTGCTGGACCGGGTGGGACAGGCGCAGCAGCGGCTGGACCACATCCTGAAGCTCGCCGAGTCCGGCCGCACGTTCAGTCCCTCGGAGTTGCTCGCGCTCCAGGCCCACGTCTACCGCGCCAGTCAGGAGCTCGATCTCGCCGGCAAGGTCGTCGAGAAGGCCACCGGCGGCGTCAAGCAGGTCCTCCAGACCCAGGTGTGAGGAGTCCTTCCTTCCATGCGTTCCGCTCCCCTTCGTTGTCTCTGTTTCCTCCTGCTCCTGGGCGCCTCCGCGTGCCGGGAGCGCATCCAGCACGGCCTCGACGAGCGTCAGGCCAACGAGCTGCAGACGGTGCTCGTCGAGCGGGGGCTCGACGCGCGCAAGGTGCCCGAGCCGGGCAAGAAGCCCACCTGGGCCATCGAGGTGACGGACGCGCAGTCCTCGGACGCGGTGCGCATCCTGGCGGAGCTGGGTCTGCCCCGGCTCGCCGCGGAGACGGGCTGCGACGTGTTCGGCGGGAGCGGGCTCGTGCGCTCGCCGCTGGAGGAACAGGTCTGCCGCGTCCGGGGAATGGAGCGCGAGCTGGAGAAGACACTCCAGACGGTGGACGGTGTGCTGCTGGCGCGGGTGCACCTGGTGGTTCCCCCTCCGCCGAGGCCCGGTCAGGCCCAGACGCCATCGAAGGCCTCGGCCATGCTGCGAGCGGCGCCCGGCGGCGCGACGCGCGTGCGCAAGTCGGCGGACACGCTGCGCGAGCTCATCGCGGGAGGCGTGGAAGGGCTGTCACCGGAGGCGGTGTCGCTGCTGGTGGATGAGGTGACGACGCACGTGGAGGCCCCGTCCCCGAAGGGTGGACCCGTGCCGCTGAGGCTGCGGGTGGTGCTCGCCCTGCTGGGCGTGTTGGTGACAGGACTGTCCGGCGCGCTCGTCTGGACGACGCTGCGCTGGAGGCACTTCCAGGCCCTCGCGGAGCAGCCTCCGGCGGCCCCGCCTGCTCCGCCCACGCCCGCGCGGCCGGTGGTGACACCGGGCCCCACGCGCAAGCTGGCCTGAGCACGCCATGGAAGCCACACGCGTGGGACGGGCGATGCGCATGGCCCGGAAGCTCCTGCCATCGCGCAAGGAAGCACCACGGGCCACGGTGGCGGATGTCACGCTGCCTGCGCTGTCCCTGCCCCTGGAGCGCATCGCGCTGGTCGTCTGCGTCCTGGCGCGGGAGCGTGCCGCGGAGCTGCTGGGCGGTCTGGTGGACGCCGAAGCGGGAAGGGCGCTGCGCCATCTGGAGCGCTTCGCCGCCATGCCCTCCGCGCAGCGACAGGCCAAGGTATCGGTGGAGTTCGGCGAGCGGGCGGACGCCGCGAACCGGCTGGCCCTCTTCCTGGAGGCGGCTCCCGAAGCCTTGCGCCAGGAAGCCTTGCGTGGGCTTCCGCCGTACCACCGGAGCCGGTTTCCCCAATGGGAAGTGACCGCATCGCAGGCGGAGGCCGCACCGGTCCTGACCGCCCTGGCGGAGCGGCGCATCCGCGAAGCCCTGCGCTGAGCGGCCCGGTGCGGGGAGGGCCATCCCGAACCGGGAACGCCGCATCCCGATGACGGACCTCTACCCCCCGCCAACACCCTGATTCCACGAGACGTCCCCCTGGCCACGGCCATGCACAGGGGACGTGTGTCCATCGCCGTCTCGGAGTGCCGGATGCAAACGACGAGTCCAGTCAGATCCCCCAGCGTCGCGAAGAGGCCCACGCGTCCGTTCCGCCCGGGGGCACGCCGGCTGACGCGTGCCCACCTGGTGCTGGGACAGCGGCCCCAGGTGGGGCGGTGGGGCGCGGAGCTCCTGCGCGACGTGGGCGCGGCGCTGTCGCGGGACGTGGGCGCGGCGGTCAAGGTGGAGGGGCATCTGGTGCCGGCGGCGGTCCAGCCGGAGCGCGAGCTGGCGGTGGGGATGGTGTTCGCGTTGGTGGAGCTGTCGGCGGTGGGCGGCACGGCCATCGTGGAGCTGGAGGTGCCCCTGGTCTTCGCGGCGCTGGCGAGGCTGGCAGGGACGGGACCGCGGCCCACTCCCGTGGCGGAGCTGACCCGGCTGGAAGAGTCCACGCTGGTGTACCTGCTGCTGTCCGCCCTGGCCGCGATGCGCGGGCACGGCGAATGGGTGCGAAGGCTGGGACCTCGTTTGTCCGCGGTGTCGATGCGGCGCAGTGACGTGCTGACGCGAGTCGACCCGAGACAGCCCTATGTCGCGGTGTTGCTGACGGCGACGGTGGAGGACGCGACGGTGGGAGGCAGGGTGCTCCTGCCCGCCCGTGCCGTGCAGACCGCATTTCAGGAACTGCCCGTGGAGCCAGCAGGCGCCGCCGCGCCGCAGGTGCTGGCGGCGTCGGTGCCCGCGCGCTGCCTCGTGGGACGCAGCCCGTTGCAGGCCTCGGCCGTGGATGCGCTGTCGGCGGGAGACGTCGTGCTCTTCGAGGGCGTGCGTCTCCGTGATGGCCGCGTGGAGGGAAAGGGACAGCTGATCACCCGGGGCTTCGCGCTCCGTGGCGAGTTTCTCGCGGACGGTTTTTCGACAGGGAGCGTGCATTCGCACGCGGCCCGACAGGAGTCGGACATGGCGACGAACAAGCGGAGCGAGGCGATGCCGCCGCTCCCGGTGGATGTGGAGATCGAGCTGACGCGGTTGCTGTTGCCCCTGTCGGAGCTGGCGGCGCTGAAGCCGGGGACGTTGCTGCCGCTGCACGTGAATGCGAGCAGCCCCGTGCTGCTGCGCGTGGGCGACCGCGTGGTCGCGCGTGCGGAGTTGGTGGAGATCGAAGGCGAAGTGGGCGCCCGCATCCTGGCGTTGCTGCCGTGAGTGCACCGGTGAACACGCTGCTGTCCTCCTTCTCTCCACGCGGCCGGCTGCTGCTCGCGTCAGCCCTGCTGGTGGGGTTGGCGACGCTCGCGCCACTGGGAGGTCTGTCGCTGGTGGGCACTTCGCGCCTGCTCGTCGGCTCGATGGCGCTGGCGGGGCTGGGCTGGGTGCTGCATCGCAAGGGAGGCGCGGCTGGGAGTGGCGACGAGTCCGCTCCGGCACCCCTGAGCATCGTCTCCCGGGCGGGGCTTTCGCAGCGCTGTGGCCTGGCGCTCGTGGAGGCGGAGGGACGGCGCTACCTCGTGGCCTACGGCGACACCTTCGCGGAGATCCACGAGACCCGCGCCATGGCGGTCCTGCCCGGAGCCATGCCCAGGCCCACGGTGAAGCCTCGGGTGGACCTGGACCTGGAGCCGACGGTGCTCTTTCCTCGTGCGCGACAGACCCAGGTCACGTGCGGTGCTTCCCGGAAGCGGGGTGGGGGATGAAGGCCCTCGGATTGGGATGTGGTGTGTTCCTTCCCGCGGTCGCGTTCGCCGCGGAGCCATCCCTGGCTCAGGCCTCCTATGCTGGCAGTCCGCTGGCGATGATGGGGATGCTCGCGCTCCTGTCGCTGCTGCCGTTCGCGGTGCTGATGCTGACGAGCTTCTCGAAGATCGCCGTGGTGCTCTCCCTGGCCCGCTCGGCGATGGGCACGCAGCAGGCACCGCCGACGCTGGTGCTGACGGGGCTCGCGGTGGTGCTGACGGGGCACATCATGGCGCCGGTGATGGAACGCATGTACGACGCGGGACAAGCGGCGTACGACGAGGTGCACTCTGGAGCGCAGGTCCTCTCCGCCGCGAAGCAGGTGACGGAGCCCCTGCGCGGCTTCCTCACGAAGCACGGCAGCCCCGAGGAACGGGCCCGCTTCGTGGACCTGGCCCGCGAGCTGCGTCCTCCGGAGGAGTCGGAGCAGGTGCAGGAGACGGACCTGTTCGTCGTCATCCCTGCCTTCGTCATCACCGAGCTGAAGGAGGCCTTCCAGATCGGCTTCATCGTCTTCCTGCCCTTCCTGGTGCTCGACATGGTCATCGCCAACGTGTTGCTCGCGTTGGGGATGCAGACGTTGTCGCCGGGGCAGGTGAGCCTGCCCTTCAAGATCCTCCTCTTCGTCGCCGTGGATGGCTGGGCCCTGCTCGCGCGGGGACTCATCCTCGGCTACCGGTGACACCGTGACCCAGGACGTCCTGCTCACCCTGGGGCGTGAAGCCCTGCTGTTGATGGTGGTCGCCTCGCTGCCGCCCATCGGCGCGAGCCTGCTGGTGGGCTTCCTGATGAGCCTCTTCCAGGCAACCACGCAGCTGCAGGAGAGCACGCTGTCGGTGGTGCCCAAGCTGTGCGCGGCGGTGCTATCCCTGGTGCTCGCGGGGCCGTGGATCGCCGGTCAGCTCACGCGCTTCACCCAGCAGGTCCTCATGCTCATCGCGGAGGTGGCGCTGTGAACCCGGACTTCTTGGGTGAACAGCTCATCAGCCTGGGACCGCACGTTGTCGCGGTGGCGCTGTGCGCGGCCCGGCTGGTGCCCATCGCGTTCCTCTGTCCGTTGCTGGGAGGCCAGGCCGCGCCCACGACGGTCCGCCTGGGCCTGGTGCTCGCGCTGTCGCTCTTCCTGCACGTCGAAGCGGGCGTGGAGTTCAGCGGCACGGTGGAGACGCCGGTGGTGATGGCGGCACTCGTGGTGCGCGAGCTGGCCTACGGTGTCTCCGTGGGGCTCGTGTCCGCGTTGCCCTTCGATGCGGCGAGGATGGGGGGCCGCTTCATCGACCTGTTCCGAGGGACCTCCGCGGAGGCGAGCCTGCCGCTGGCAGGGAGCCGCGAGTCGGCCACGGGAGACGCGCTGTACCACCTGCTGGTGGCGAGGGTGGTCTCGGGAGCACTGTTCCCGGTGGTCATCTCGGCCCTGCTGCGAGGCTTTGGCGTGGTTCGGCTGGGGGCCTTCGTGCCCACGGAAGCATCGGCCCTGCACGTGGTGGTGATGGTGGGCGGTGCCATGGCCACGGGGCTCGCGGTGGGAGCGCCGGTGGCCGCGGCGTCGCTCGCGGTGGATTGCTTCCTGGGCATGGCCTCCCGGGCCGCGGCACAGGTGAATCTCCAGGAACTGGGCGCCCCCCTGCGCATCCTCGGAGGCGGCGCGTTGTTGTGGCTGGGCGTGGGGCTTCTGTGTGAGCGGCTGCTCGCGGGCGTGGCTTCGAGCGAGGGTGCGCTGGCGCTGCTGGGCGAGGTCTCGCGATGAGCGGCGAGAAGACGGAACAGCCCACCGCGAAACGGCTGCGGGAGGCGAGGCGCAAGGGCCAGCTTCCTCGCAGCCGGATGTTGTCCTCCAGCGCGGCGACGCTGGGCGGACTGTTGGGCTTCATCGCGTTCGCACCCGAGAGCTTCGCTCGGCTGAGGGACTGGACCGCGAGGTTGATGCTGGAGCAGACCCTCGCGGGTGCATGGGAGGAGGGGGCCTGGGTCGCCGCGCGGCTGTGCGGCCCCGCGTTGGGCGGGGCCCTCATGGCATCGCTGGTGGTCTCCGTGGCCACGGTGGGCTTCGAGTTGGATGCGCGCCATGCCGCGCCGAAGCTCGAGCGGATCAATCCCACCGAGGGCCTCAAACGCCTCTTCAGCGTCCGGTCGCTGGTCGAGATGGGCAAGGCGCTGCTGGTGGCGGCGCTGCTGGCCCTCATCGCCTGGAATGAAGTGGAGACAGTCGGCCCTGATGCTCTGCGGGCCGCGTGGCTCGATGGAACCCGGGGGCTGGAGTTCCTCGTCGGCCGGCTGGCGGCGCTGGTGACGCGACTGGCGTGGGTGGTGCTGGGGTGCGGCGCCGTGGACTACGCGCTCACCCGGCACAGACACCGGCGCGAGCTGATGATGACCCGTGAAGAAATCAAACGGGAACACAAGGAGAGCGAGGGCGACCCACGCCACAAGGGGCAGCGGAAGGCCCTGCATCGCCAGCTGGCGCAGGGCGGTCCGGCACGCGGGGTGCAGAAGGCCACCGCCGTGATCGTCAACCCCACGCACATCGCGGTCGCGCTCCGCTACGACGCGGGCGAATGCGACGCGCCCTACCTCGTGGCCAAGGGTCGCGAGCAGGACGCGCTCGCGCTCAAGGAAGAGGCGCGCCGGCAGGGCATCCCCGTGGTCCGGGACGTGCCGCTGGCCCGCAGCCTCATCCACTTCGACGTCGGAGAGGCCATCCCCGAGGAGCTGTACCAGGCGGCGGCCGTCGTGCTGCGGACCGCGATGGAGCTTCGCGACCCGGACGACCGTCCACGGAGACAGACGTGATGCACCCACTCATGAAGGTCTTGCTGAAGGCCCGTCAGTCCTCGGACGTCGTGCTCGCGGTGGCGATGGCGGCGGTGCTGGGGGCGCTCATCATTCCGCTACCCGCGTGGCTCCTCGACGTGGGGCTCGCGGTGAACCTGGCCGCGGCGGTGGCGCTCCTGGTCGCGGCACTGAACGCGAGGGACGCGCTGCGGGTGACGTCGTTCCCCACGTTGCTGCTCTTCACCACGCTGTTCCGACTGTCGCTCAACGTGTCGTCCACGCGGCTGGCGCTCTCGGAGGGCCATGCGGGCGAGGTCATCCAGGCCTTCGGCGAGTTCGTCGTGCGAGGCGACTACGTGGTGGGCGCGGTGGTGTTCGCCATCCTCACGCTGGTGCAGTTGCTGGTGGTGACCAAGGGCGCCGAGCGCGTCGCGGAGGTGTCCGCCCGCTTCACGCTGGACGCCATGCCCGGCAAGCAGATGTCCATTGACGCGGACCTGCGCGCGGGCGCCATCGACCAGACGGCGGCCCGGCGGCGCCGGCGCGACCTGGAGCGCGAGTCCCAGATGTTCGGCGCCATGGACGGCGCGATGAAGTTCGTGAAGGGCGACGTCGTCGCGGGCCTCGTCATCGTCGCGGTGAACCTGCTGGGAGGCACCCTCATCGGCGTGTTGCAGAACGGCCAGTCGTTCTCTGAGGCCGCCGCCACCTTCGCCCTCATCGCCATTGGCGACGGGCTCGTGTCCCAGATTCCCTCACTGTGCATCGCGGTGGCCGCGGGCCTCGTCGTCACGCGGGTGGCGTCGGAGAAGGAAGAGGACTCGCTCGGGACGGAGATTGGCTCCCAGTTCTTCGGCGACTTCCGCACGCTGGCCACCGTCGCGGGCCTGTGCGTCGCGCTGGCCTTGATGCCGGGCATGCCGCACCTGACCTTCCTCGTCCTGGCGGCGGGCCTCGGAGGGCTTGGGTATGCGCTGCGGCGCAAGGGGCAGGCTCCGGAGAAGCCGCAGTCGAAGGACGGGGCCTCTACCGGGGCGGCGGTGCCGGCCGGAGCCGCGGGCAAGCCTCCCGAGAGCGCGAAGGCACCGGTCGGCGTGACGCCGCTCACGCTGGACCTGTCCGCGCAGCTGACGCCGCTCGCGGAGGCCGACGGAGGCGCCTTCGTGCACACGGTGCTGAACGCCGTTCGTGACGAGCTGTTCTTCGAGCTGGGCGTGCGCATCCCCGGCATCCGGGTGCGGACCCACGCCGCCTACCTGGGGCCCGGCGAGTACCGCATCCTCCTGGACGAAGTGCCCGCCGGTGGCGGCGTGGTGCAGCCCGGGGCCCTGTACGCGCTCGTTCCTCCTGGCGAGCTGGCCTTCCTGGAGGTCCAGGCGGAGGCGGCGGTGGAGCCCGCGAGTGGACGGCCCATCAGCCGCGTGGGGGAGGGGGCCCGCTCCCGGCTGGAGCTGGCGCAGGTGCCGCTGCGCAAGCCGTCGGAGCTCATCGCGGACCACCTGCGGGCCGTGCTGCGCCTGCGCGCCTCCGCGCTGCTGGGGCTTCAGGAAGTGCAGGGGCTGCTGGAAGGGCTGGAGGCCCAGTCTCCCGTGCTGGTGAAGGAAGCGCTGCAGAAGGTGCCGCTGCCGCTGCTGGTGGACGTGCTGCGGCGGCTCGTGCAGGAGCAGGTGAGCATCCGCGACCTGCGCGCCATCCTGGAGGCGCTCGTGGCGCCCACCACCGAAGGGGACGCCACCGCCCTGGCCGAGCGCTGCCGCCAGGCCCTGCACCGCTACCTGAGCCACCAGTTCGCGCCCACGGGCCCGCTGTACGCGTACCTCGTGGATCCGGAGGTGGAGGAGGTGCTGCGCGCCAGCAGCCCTCGAGGGCCCGCGCCGGAGCCGGAGCGCATCATGGAGATACTGGAAGGGGTGCGGCAGATCGCCAACGGGGGCCGGGCGGTGCTGCTCACGGCCCCGGACATCCGCCGCCCGCTGCGCAAGCTGTGCGAAGGCCCGTTCCCGGACGTGGCGGTGCTCACCTACGGCGAGCTGGACGGGGACCTGCAGATTCGCCCCATCGGCCGGCTGTCGCCGGTCGCCGTGGGGCGGTGAAGCCTAGAGGGTGCCGGTGCCGCTGCTGCCCTTGAACTCGGAGGAGGGCGGCAGGTCCGACTGGGCCTGCAGCGGCGCGGGGCGGTTGACCCGGTCGCGCAGCTCCTTGCCGGTGCGGAAGAGCAGGCCGCGCTTGGGCTTCACCGGGATGACCTGGCCCGTCTTCGGGTTGCGGCCCTGGTAGCCCTGGTAGTTCTTCACGTGGAAGGCGCCAAGCCCGCGAATCTCGATGTTCTCCCCGCGGCAGAGGGCGTCCTTCATCGACTCGAAAATCGTCTCGATGGTCGCCTCCGCCTGCTTCTGGGTCACGCCTCGTTTGGCGACGAGGATGTTGATCAGATCGGACTTGAGCATCGGACGCTCCCGCAAACCCCGTGACCCCTTGGTGACAGGGCTCTCTGGCCCGTGGTCGAGTCCCGAATACATAACAGAACACCTCCTCCTTGCAAGCCGGGTGGGCTCCCAACCCTCTAAAAACGTTACGGATTTCCGCCACCGACCGCTGCCTTGGGGGCCTCGGGGGCGGGCGGGGCGAGCAGCCCCGGGCGCAGCGGCGTGACGAGGTCCAGCCACCGGGTGCGGCGCAGCAGGTCGACCCCGGCACAGTCGGCTGCCTGGAACAGGGGCTCGAACTGTTCGAAGCCCGGAGCCTTGGGGCCCGTCCAGGTCTCGGGGCCGCCGGTGATCATCACCCCGTGCACCGCGAGCGTGAGGTCGGCGAGCGTGAGCTCCGCGGGGTCCTTCGCCGGGCGCAGGCCGCCCCGTCGCGCCCGCTCCAGCAGCCGGGCTTCCACCAGCCGGTCCACCACTTCGTGCACCAGCGACTCCGGCACGCGCAGCCGCGTGGCCAGCTCGCGCGGAAGGGGCGGCGTGCGCCCATCCACCCAGCACAGGGTGACGTCCTGGGCGACGCGTGCGCCCACCAGCTCGTGCGCGCGCGGGTGGCTGCCGAAGGCGAAGAGGGAGCCCCGGAAGGAGACGTGCTCCACCGCGTAGGACAGCCGGGCGCCGAAGAGCATCACCAGCCAGCTCACGTACACCCAGGCGAGGAACAGGGGCAGGGCACCCAGCGACGCGTAGAGCGGGTTGTAGAGGAAGCTGCGCGCGGCGAACTCGGCGTACACCTGCTTCGCCAGCATCCACCCCAGGCCCGCCACCAGTCCGCCCGCCAGCGCCGAGCGCACGCGCACGTGGGCGTAGGGCGTCCAGAGGTACAGCAGCGTCAGGCTGCCCATGGCGATGAGCGTGGTGCCCACGGAGATGAACAGCTGCGCGGAGGGTGCGTAGGTCTGCAGCAGCACGCGGACCCGGCCCGTGCCCGAGAAGGAGATGGCCAGGAAGATGGGGCCCAGCAGCAGCAGCCCCGCGTAGATGGACAGGCGCGTCAGCCATGGGCGCTGGCGCCGGATGCCCCACAGCTCGTTCACCGCGCCGTCGATGTGGCGCAGCAGCGAGCCCGCCGACAGCAGCACCGCGAGGAAGCCCACGCTGCCCACCGCGATGGAGTCGCCCGGGTGCAGGAACCGGTCGAGCAGGGCGGCGGACTCCTCGCTGACCCCCGGCGCCAGCACCTCGGAGATGACGAAGCGCAGCTTCCGCTGGAACTGCTCCTGGTGGAGCGTGCGCAGCAGCACGATGCCCACGGTCAGCAGCGGCACCAGCGAGAACATGCTGATGTACGTGAGCGCGGCGGCGCGCAGGCGCAGGTTCTCGCCCATGAAGCCGCGCGCCACGGTGCGCCCCGCGAAGAAGATGTCCGCCGCGAAGCGGCCTCCCGACGTGGCCCCGATGGGCGCCCACACGCGGGCCGCTGTCTGGAGCGCCCAGGCCCGCGCCCGGACCAGGGGCCGCCGGACGCGCCACGACAGCCTCCGGACCAGCCTCACGGCTCCCTCCTGGCGAGCTTCCAGCCCGGTGCGGCCAGGGCGAGGGAGTCCAGGAGCGTGCGAAGGCGCGGAGGCGAGCGGTTCATCCCAGGCGATTCAGATGGACCCGGGGTGGACGACGCCCCCGGTGTGGAAGTGCCACCGTAGCCAAACTCGGCCCCGCGGAACCAGCCCGCCCGCCCCGATGAAGCGGACGTTGTCACCCCATTCACGACCTCGCCTGCCTGGCGGGTCACCATGCGGGAGGGCGGACAGCGTGAGGCGTAAGCACTCGCCGACACCGGCCCGCTGTCGCTCGCTCCAATGCAGAAGGCCCGGCGGGGTTCGCACCCACCGGGCCTTCGTTGTCACTCACGAACCGGAGTCAGGGACTCAGGCTTCGCTGCCCCCGCCGGACGGCTCGGACGAGCCTCCGCCGGATGCCGCGGGAGGCGTACCGCCGCCATTGCCGCCGTTGTGGCCACCACCGGAGCCGCCCCCGCGCTCGCCGCGCTCGGACCGCTCCCCACGCTCGCCGCCGCGGTTCTCGCCACCGCCGCGCTCACCGCCGCGGTTCTCGCCGCCGCCACGCTCGCCACCGCCACGGCTCTCGCCGCCGCCGCGCTCACCGCCACGGCCCTCGCCGCCGCGACGCTCGCGGTCGCCGCCCCGGTTGCGGTCACCGCCGCGCTCACCGCGCTCGGGACGCCGGCCCTCGCGACGGTCTCCGCCGCCGCGCTCGCCTCCGCGTTCCCCGCCGCGCTCGCCGCCGCCACGGTTCTCGCCACCGCCCCGGCTCTCACCGCCGCCGCGCTCGCCACGGTCGCGGTCCCGGCCGCCTCCACGGCGGCCCTGGTCCTGACGGCCGCCGTAGTTGCTGTCCGGGCGGCGCTGCTGCATGGCCAGCTCGCCGTCACCGGAGCCCGGCGACGAGGCCACCTTGTGCTCGGGGCCCGTGGCCGACCGGCCGTAGATGTCGTACTGCTCGCGGTGGTAGTTCTGCTGCGCCTTCACCTGGATGGACTTGTTGTAGCGGTCCATCAGGTGCCGCAGCTCGTTGCGCTCCTCGCCCTGCAGGAGCCGCGCGACCTCCGCGTTGCAGTTGATGACGAGCGTGGAGTCCTTGTAGCCCGGCGCCTCGCGGCGGATCTCCCGGAAGATTTCGTACGCGACCGTGGTCGCCGTCTTCACGAAGCCCTTGCCGTCGCAGTACGGGCAGTCCTCGTGCAGCACGCGGCCAATGGACTCGCGCACGCGCTTGCGCGTCATCTCCACCAGGCCCAGCTCGGAGATGCGCAGCACGTTCGTCTTGGCCTTGTCGCGGCCCAGCGCCTCCTGCAGCGACTTGAAGACCTTGTCGCGGTTCTGCGCCTTCTCCATGTCGATGAAGTCGCAGATGATGATGCCGCCGATGTTGCGCAGCCGGAGCTGGTAGACGATCTCCTTGGCCGCCTCGACGTTGATCTTGGTGATGGTCTCCTCGAGGCTCTTCTTGCCGACGTAGCGGCCCGAGTTGACGTCGATGGCGGTGAGCGCCTCCGCCTGGTCGATGATGAGGTAGCCGCCGCTCTTCAGCCACACCTTGCGCTGGGTGGCACGCTGCAGCTCCTGCTCGATGCCGTACGCGTCGAAGACGGGCTCGTCCGTTTCGTGCAGCACCACGCGGTCGCGCAGCGCCGGGTCCTGCGCGGTGACGAAGCCCTGGATGCGCTCGTACTCCTCCGCGTCGTCCACGACGAGCTTCTCCACGTCGTGGGCGAACAGGTCGCGCGTGGCGCGCAGGATGAGGTCCAGGTCCGGGTGCAGGAGGCCCGGTCCGCCGCGCTTCTCGTTGCGGCGCACCACCTGGTTCCACACCTCGATGAGGAACCGGATGTCGCTCTCCAGCTTCTCCTGGGGAACGTTCTCCGCCACGGTGCGCACGATGAAGCCCGTGCCGGGCGGCCGCAGCCGGTCCACGATTTCACGCAGCCGCCGGCGCTCCTTCTCGTTGGAGATGCGGCGGCTGATGCCCACGTGGTCCACCGTGGGCATGAACACCAGGTGACGGCCGGGGATGGAGATGTGCGACGTGAGCCGCGCGCCCTTCGTCCCGATGGGGTCCTTGGAAATCTGGACCACCACCTCCTGGCCCACCTTCAGCAGGTCTTCAATCTTGTCCGTCTTGCGCTGCTTGGGCTTCTCCTTCTCCTCGTCGCGCTTCTCGCGGCGGGGCGGCTCCTGGCGGCGCTTGTCCTTGTCCTTCTCGCGGCCCTCCCGGTTGCGCGGCTCGCGGGCCTCGCGCGCCTCACGCGGGGTGCGGCGCTCGCCGGAGACCTCGGCGGGACGCGCGGACTCGGCGGCGGGGGAGGGGATGAGCTCACCCAGGGCGGCCGCGTGCGGCGGCGGCTCGGCGGCGCCGTCCGTCGCGGGCGCCGCGCCGGACTCGGCGAGGGCGGCGGCGGTGGCGCTCTCCGCGGGCGTCTCCTGCACCGGCGCGGAGGGCTCCACCGGGGGCGTGCCGTTCTCCGACAGCGGCACCGCCACGGCGGCGGTGGACACCGCGACCTGGGACTCCTGCGCGGCGCCTTCGGCCGGGGCCTCCACGGCGGCCACGGGCTCGCCGGGCTCGGAGGCAGCCTGGGCCTCCACCGGAGCCGGGGCGGCTTCCGGAGCCGGGGCGGCGTCCGGGGCCGGCTTCACGGCCTCGGGCGATGCTTCCGGAGACTCACCCTGGGGGGCAACCTGGGCCTGGACGTCCAGGGCCAGCGCGGTGTCATGGGTCAGCACCGGCTGCGGGTGGGCCGGGGACGCTTCCGCGCCCGCGGGCAGGGCGTGCGTGGCGTCAGGGACGGTGGAGGCGGCGGCCTCGACGGCGTCGGCCTCGGACTCGGTGGGGACCTCCGGGGCGTCCTCGTGCTCGCCCTCGGTCAGCTCGAACTGGGCGCGGGCGAAGTCCGGGTCGTAGACGACGTCGCTGACATACAGGAAGGCGGCCTTCTCCAACCCGATGTCGACAAAGGCCGCCTGCATGCCCGGGAGGACCCGGACGACGCGCCCCTTGTAGATGTTTCCGACGACGCCCTTGTCCTTCTTACGCTCGAGGTAGAACTCCGCGATATGGCCGCCCTCGACGAGCGCCACCCGGGTCTCCCGACCCGCGGCGTTGATGACGAGCACACTGCTCATGGATGAATCCTGGTAGCGCGCGCGGTAGGGGGGACCTCACCGGACGGGAGGCGGCGAGACGCCACACCTCCGAGCACGCTGCGATGGGGGAGGCGGCCAGAGGCCCCCCGGCGTGTGCACGCCATCCGGAAGACCCGGAGGGAGAACGCATCGCCTGGGTGGGGGCCGAGGACATCGCCGCCTGCTCCTCCGAGTTCACGTCGCCCCGCATTGCGACCGGCACCGTGCCGGGCGGGGCTGCTTCTCTTCACGCGCTCGAGGCTCCCACCACGCCCGTGCCGTCCGCCCCCTCTTCCACACCCGGTCGGTGCCCTTCATGTGGGTCACCTTGGGGGGGCGTCTGGGGGCCCCGGAGCAGCAGGGGCATCCGGAGGAAACCGGAAGCGCAACCCGTCGAAATTCCAGCCTGGGCCTGATGTCCCGCCAACGCGGGGCGTCACACAACCGCCCAGAAACACGGAGAGTTTTCCACGCCCCTCCAGGTGTGTAAAGGCCCGATGCACCCGTTCATCCACTGTCGGGCAGATGGGGGGCGGGCCCGCCCACGGGGCGGATGGGCGCTCGGAAACGGACGTTCAGGCCTGGGCGGGGGCCTGCTTGCGCCCCTCCGGCTTGTCCAGCTTGCCGCGCGGACGGCGCACCAGCCGCAGGCCGGTCCAGGTCTCGTCGATGATGCAGATCTTGTTGTCCACCAGCCCGATGTCGAGCGCCGCCTGGCGCACGAAGTCCTCGGACAGGCGCGTCTTCACGCCCTCGCCGGCGGGCCAGCAGACCCAGATGCCGCCGTTGAGGGTGGTGGCGCGCGACAGCGCGGGCAGCCGCTGCACCAGCTCCGTGGCGTCGGAGGTGAAGAAGAGGATGACGTCCAGCCCCGTCTGGGCGGTGACGAGGAACTCCACCCCGTCCGGCAGCGGGTTGAGCTTCTGCACGAAGCCCCGCGGGGGGTTGATGACGGAGACCTTGGTGCCGGACCGGATGCCCAGCATGGCCGGCAGGGAAGCCAGGGCGTAGGGCGTCATGATGTGCGCTCCACGGTGAAGGTGCGGAACTCGCCAGTGGCCCCGCCGTCGGTGCGCGCCACGTCCGTGACGCGCGCCATGCGGGGCCCCGTGTGACACCAGCGGATGAAGTCTTCCAGCGCGCCCGGTTCGCCTTCCACCGTGGCCTCCACGGAGCCGTCGCTCCGGTTGCGCACCCAGCCGGACAGGCCCAGCCGCAGCGCCTCCTGGCGGGCGCTCTCCCGGTAGGAGACGCCCTGGACCGTGCCCTGGATGCGCAGGGTCGCCCGGCGCTGCGTGCTCATGCCTCTGGCCTCATGCTCTGGCGTCCCCTTCTAGCAGCTTCAGGAACGCCTGCTCATCCAGGATTCTTACCCCGAGTTCCTGCGCCTTCTTCAGCTTGGTGCCCGCGTCCTCGCCGGCGACGACGAAATCGGTCTTGCGCGAGACACTTCCAGAGACCTTACCCCCGCGCCGTTCGATTTCCTCCTTGGCCTGCTCGCGCGCCAGCCCCGCCATGGTGCCGGTGAGCACCACCGTCTTGCCCACGAAGGGGCCGCCCGTGGCGACCGCCGGGGGCGCCGGGTGCACCCCCGCGTCCAGCAGGGCCTGGATGGCGGCCTGGTTCTGGGGCTCCTGGAAGAAGGTGTGGATGACCTGCGCCATCACCGGGCCCACGTCCTTCACCCGGCTGATGTCCTCCAGGCTGGCCGTGAAGAGCGACTTCACGTCCGGGAAGGCCTCCGCCAGCGCGCGCGCCGTGGAGTCGCCCACGTGGCGGATGCCCAGCGAATACAGGAAGCGGCGCTGGGTGGTGTTCTTGCTGCCCTCGATGGAGGCCAGCAGGTTGTCCGCGCTCTTCTCCCCCATGCGCTCCAGCTTGAGCAGCGAGTCCCGGGTGAGCGCGTACACGTCCGCGAACGTCTTCACCTGCCCGGACGTCACCAGCTGCGTGGCCAGCTTGTCGCCCAGGCCTTCAATGTCCAGGGCGAGGCGGCTGGCGAAGTGGCGCACCTTCTCCACCAGCTGCGCGGGGCAGGACGCGCCCGTGCAGCGGATGATGGCGCCGTCCTCGTCCTTGGCCGCCACCGCGCCGCACACCGGGCAGTGGGTGGGGAAGGTGAAGGGCTGGGAGTCCTGCGGGCGCTTGGACGGCACCACGGAGACGATCTCCGGAATCACGTCGCCCGCGCGGCGCACGAAGACGGTGTCGCCCCGGCGCACGTCCTTGCGGCGCAGCTCGTCCTCGTTGTGCAGCGTGGCGCGCGACACCGTCACGCCGCCCACCTTCACCGGCTTCAGGTGCGCCACCGGCGTGAGCGCGCCCGTGCGGCCCACCTGGATGCCGATGTCCTCCACCGTGGTGGACTCCTCCTCCGGCGGGAACTTGTAGGCCACGGCCCAGCGCGGGCTCTTGGACACCTGCCCCAGGCGGCGGCGCAGGTCCTCGTCGTCCACCTTCACCACCATGCCGTCCACTTCGAAGGGCAGGGCGTGGCGGCCCTTCAGGGACTCGTCGTAGCGCTGGCGCACCCCGTCGGCCCCTTCCGCGCGCTGGTAGCGGTTGATGGGCAGGCCCAGCGTCTTGAGGTACTCCAGCTTCTCGATGTGACTCTTGAAGGCGGGCACGCCGTCGCCGGGCACGCACTCATAGAGGTAGACGGACAGGGGCCGGGCCGCGGTCTCCTTCGGGTCCAGCTGGCGCAGGCTGCCCGCGGCGGCGTTGCGCGGGTTGGCGAAGAGCGACTCGCCCTCCTCCTCGCGCTTCTCGTTGAGCTTGCGGAAGTCCTCCTTGCGGATGAAGACCTCGCCGCGCACCTCCAGCCGCCTGGGCACCTTCACGCCGTCCTGGGGGAACAGCTCCAGGGGCAGGCTCTTGATGGTGCGCAGGTTGGCCGTGACGTCCTCTCCGGTGGTGCCGTCGCCGCGCGTGGCGCCCTGGATGAAGCGGCCGCCCTCGAACCTCAGCGAGATGGCCAGGCCGTCCAGCTTGGGCTCGCACACGTAGTCCACCCGCGCGAGGCCCGTCAGCTTGCGGATGCGCTCGTCGAACTCCACGAGCCCGGCGTCATCGAAGATGTTCGCCAGGGACAGCATCTGCGTGGTGTGCACCACCTGCCCGAAGTCCTCCACCGCCGCGCCGCCCACGCGCTGGGTGGGCGAGTCCGGCGTGACGAGCTGGGGGTACTGCTCCTCCAGCCCCTGGAGCTCGCGCATCAGCGTGTCGTACTGCGCGTCGCTGATCTCCGGCGCGTCCAGCACGTAGTAGCGGTGGTTGTGGTGGGCCAGCTCCTGACGGAGCGCTCGGGCGCGGGCTTCGGCTTTCGGGAAGGTGTCCACGGGGTGTGTCCTTACCCCAATTCAAGGGCGCGGCCAGTTGCGCACGCCCCGCGTTGGAGGAAGGCCACTCTACCGGCCCCACCTGACAGGCCTGCCTGGCCACTCGGGAAGGGGAACCCGGGGACACGTGTTGCACGACAAGGAGCGCTTCCGTCGCCCCATTAGGCCCGGATTTCAGATACATAGCGGATTCCCTGTTGGTGGGACACCGCCCTCCAGTGCAACCCCCTGAAAAACGGGACAGAGCCAGGCACGGATGCCTTGACAGCTCTGGAGGCGGTCAATAGTTTCCAGCGCGATTCCAGGCGCAGGGGTTCCCCCGGCGCCGTCTCTTCCCAACCACAGGCCCACGCGCCCTCCGGTCCGTTCCCAGGACTTGGGTGGTGCTGCCCCCTGGAAGGTGCTTCCGAGCGCCGCGCGGACGGACCGCCGTCCCGCGTACAGCCTGCCCGAGCCTTCGGGCGATTCCCCCCTTCTTCCGTCTGCAGACCGTCATGGCCAAAGCCCGTTCCCCCCGAGAAAAGGTAGTCGAGCCCGAGTTCACCGCGGAGGAGAAGCCCCGGCGCAAGCGTGCCGCGGCGAAGGAGGCGGAGAAGCCCGCGCCCCGGTCCCGCCGTGCGCCCGCCCGTAGGGAAGAGGCTCCCGCCGAGGAGGCCGAGGCCCCCGAGGTCGCCGCGGAAGCGCCCCGCCCGGTGCTCACCCCCATCTCCCGCCCGGTGCGCGACGACGAGCTCCAGGAGCTGCGCGGCACGGAGGAGGCGCCCGCCGAGGAAGCCGCTCCGGCGGCCCCGCAGGAGTCCGCCGAGGCCCCCGCCATCACGGAGGTCGAGCGCGACGGCGCCCCGATGCAGGTCATCAAGCTCAATGACCTGAAGCGGATGAAGATCGTCGACCTGGCGAAGATGGCCCACGACACGGGCATCGAGGGCTACCAGGGACTGAAGAAGCAGGACCTCATCTTCGCGCTGCTGGGCGGCATCGCGGACAAGCGCTTCGAGGTCCACGCGGAGGGCGTGCTGGAGCTGCTCAGCGACGGCTTCGGCTTCCTGCGCAGCGCGGACAGCGACTACCAGCCGTCCCCGGACGACATCTACGTGTCGCCGTCGCAGGTGCGCCGCTTCAACCTGCGGCCCGGCGACACGGTGACGGGCCCCATCCGCCAGCCCCGCGAGGGCGAGCGCTTCTTCGCGCTGCAGAAGGTGGACAAGGTCAACTTCGCGGACCCCATGTCGGACGCGGCGCGCGAGCGCATCCTGTTCGACAACCTCACGCCGCTCTATCCGACGCGCAAGCTCAAGCTGGAGCACGAGTCGTCGGAGATGACCACGCGCATCATCGACATGTTCTGCCCCATCGGCCTGGGCCAGCGCTGCCTCATCGTGGCGCCTCCGAAGGCCGGCAAGACGGTGCTGCTGCAGAACATCGCGCACGCCATCAGCCGCAACCACCCGGACGTCTACCTCATCGTGCTGCTCGTGGACGAGCGCCCGGAGGAAGTGACGGACATGGAGCGCAGCGTGCGCGGCGAGGTGGTGTCCTCCACCTTCGACGAGCCCGCCACGCGCCACGTGCAGGTGGCGGAGATGGTCATCGACAAGGCCAAGCGCCTGGTCGAGCAGAAGTACGACGTCTGCATCCTGCTGGACTCCATCACCCGTCTGGCGCGCGCCTACAACACGGTGGTGCCGGCGTCCGGAAAGATCCTCTCCGGCGGCGTGGACGCCAACGCGCTCCACAAGCCCAAGCGCTTCTTCGGCGCGGCCCGCAACATCGAGGAGGGCGGCAGCCTCACCATCATCGGCACGGCGCTCATCGACACCGGCAGCCGCATGGACGAGGTGATTTTCGAGGAGTTCAAGGGCACGGGTAACTCCGAAATCGTCCTGGATCGGAAGTTGATGGAGAAGCGCATCTTCCCAACGCTCGACATCAACAAATCCGGCACCCGCAAGGAGGAACTCCTCTTGTCTCAGGCGGACCTGGTGCGCATTACGGCGTTGCGCCAGGTGCTCCACCCGTTCACCCCCATCGACGCGATGGAGTTCGTGCTCAAGCACATGCGTCCGACGGCGGCGAACGCGGAGTTCCTGGGCTCGATGAACCGGTAGTCCCTCCGGCCCAAGGAGCCCCATATGCGTCGTGCCCGCTTCCCGCGTCTCGTCGCCCGCGCTGTCGCGGGCCTCACCCTGGGGTTCCTGGCGGGTTGCGACATCGGGGTGGAGGACCTGCCGATAGAGGACACCCCGCCGGTGCTCTCCGACCAGGTCTGCTACGACGACTCGGACTGCGTCGCGAACGCGTGCTGTGGTGAGGGCACCGCCATCACCCACCGCGACGTGGGGCCGAACTGCTCCGGCGTGCGGTGCGACGGCTCGTGTCCCCCCGACAGCGTGGACTGCGGCCGCTGCATCCCGACGTGCCGCAACGCGCGCTGCGCCGCCGCCTGCCAGTAGCTCGCGGCCGCCCGGGTGACCGCGTCGCCGCGGTCTCCCGCGGCCGGAGCTCAGCTGGGAAGGCCGCCGGTCGCGTCCACCGGCGGGTCCCTCAACGGCAGCGTCACGCGGAAGGTGGTGCCGCCGCCCGGCGTGTCCTCCACGTCGATGCGGCCCTGGTGCGCCTCCACCACCTGGCGCGACACCCAGAGCCCCAGGCCCAGGCCGCCGTAGTGGTGCGTGGACACGGCGCGCTCGAAGCGCTCGAAGATGCGCTCGCGGTCCTCCGGCTTGATGCCGATGCCGTGGTCCACCACGGACAGGCGCACCACCTCGCCGTCCGGCTGCAGCGTCACGTCCACCGGGCGGCCCCGGCCGAACTTCAGCGCGTTGGCGACCAGGTTGTGCACCACCTGCGAGATGCGTGACGGGTCGAAGGTGCCCATCACCGGGCCCTTCACCTCCACGGTGAGCGGCGTGCCGTCGCGGCGCGCTTCCTCCTCCGCGAAGCGCGTCACCTCCACCAGCAGGTCGCCCAGGTCCACGTCCGTGCGGGTGAGCTTCAGCCGGCCGCTGGTGATCTGCGACACGTCCATCAGCACGTCCACGAGCATGGCCAGCCGGCGGATGAAGGACCGGGCCTGCTTCAGGCGCTCCAGCGCCTTGGGCGGCGCGTCCCGGCCCAGGCCGCGCTCCACCAGCTCCAGGTGCAGCTGGAAGGCCGCCAATGGCGTGCGCAGCTCGTGCGCCGCCACGGAGAGGAAGTCGTCCCGGGCGCGCAGCGCTTCGGCCAGCCCTTCCGCGCGGGCGCGCTCCTTGGCCATCTCCCCGCGCATCCGCGCGAGCTTCAGGTTGGACGCGATGCGCGCCAGCAGCTCTCCGGCGGAGAAGGGCTTCACCAGGTAGTCGTCCGCGCCGGAGGTCAGGCCCTGCACCGTGGCCTCCTCGCCGGCCTTCGCGGACAGGAGCAGGATGGGCAGCTCGCGCGTGGTGGGCGCGGCGCGCAGGGCCCGCAGGAGGCCCATGCCGTCCAGCTTCGGCATCATCACGTCCGACAGCACCAGGTCCGGCGGCCGGGCCAGCGCGGACTCCAGGCCCTTCTGGCCGTCCGTCACCGCCTCCACCTCGTACTCGGGGGAGAGCACGCGCTGGATGTAGTCGCGCATGTCCCGGTTGTCGTCCACCAGCAGGATGCGCGCGCGCTGCGCCGGGCTCGTGGCCTGGCCGTCCGCGGACGGCGGGTGCTGGTGCGAGGACTGCGTGCGGTCCTTGGGCTTGCTGGTGCTCCACAGCAGCGCTTCCTCGACGTAGGCCGACGTGGCCTCGCGCGCGGCGGAGCGCGGCCGGGCGGTGGTGCGGATGCGCTCCGGGGGCAGGTGCGCGTGGCCCAGGGGCAGCTCCACGGTGAAGACGCTGCCCTCGCCCTCCGTGCTGCGCGCGGAGACGGCGCCGCCGTGCAGCCGCGCGAACTCCTGCACCAGCGCGAGCCCGATGCCGCTGCCCTCCACGGTGCGCGACGGCGAGCCCGGCACGCGGTGGAAGCGCTCGAAGAGGCGGGGCAGCTCGTGCGCGGGGATGCCGGCGCCGGTGTCCTCCACCTCCAGCGTCACCCGCTGCCCGTGCTCGCGCAGGCGCAGCGTGACGCCGCCCTGGAGCGTGAACTTGAACGCGTTGGAGACCAAGTTGAGGACGATCTGCTCCCACAGGTCCGGCGCCACGTAGACGGGCTGGGACAGGGGCGGACAGTCCACCGTGAGCTTCAGGCCCGCGCGCTCCATGGCGGAGCGGAAGCTGGCGGCCGCGTCCTTCGTCAGCGCGGCCAGGTCCGCGGGCACGAAGCGCTCCTCCTTGGGGCCCGCCTCCAGCTTCGACAGGTCCAGGAGCGCGTTCACCAGCTTGAGCAGGCGCCCGGCGTTGCGGTGCACCCGCTCCATCTCCTTGCGGACCTCGTCCGACAGCGGGCCCGCGCGGCCCGCGAGCAGGTCCTCCGTGGGGCCCAGCATCAGCGTCAGCGGCGTGCGGAACTCGTGGCTGACGTTGGCGAAGAACTCCGACTTGAGCCGGTCCAGCTCCCCCAGTTGCTCGTTCGCGACGCGCAGCTGCTGGTTGGCCTCTTGAATCTGCTGGGCCCGCCGGAAGATTTCGCCCTCCATCTCGTCCGCGCGGGCGCGGAGCGCGGCGTGCTGGCGGCTCTGCTCGTCGTCCGGGTGCTTCTGGTGGATGAAGTCGGTGACGTCCTCCACGCGGTGGATGATGTGGCGCAGCGCTCCGTCCTCGCCGAACACCGGGGTGTTCAGCGGGCTCCAGTAGCGCAGCTCGAAGCCGCCGCCGGCCTCCGGGGGCCGGGGGATGTCGTACTTCTGGACCGCCATCGCGTCCGGGGCGCCCGTCTTCACCACGCGCTCCAGTGACGCGCGCAGGTTGGTCACCCCATTGGCTCCCAGTTCCTGGGGGTTGTCCGGGAAGACGTCGAAGATGTGGCGGCCCAGGATGTCCTCGCGCCGCGTCCGCGTGGCGCGCAGGTACGAGTCCGTCACCGCGACGATGACGAACCCCGGCGTCAGCACCAGGTACGGGTTGGGCGAGGCTTCGAACAGGCTCCGGAAGTCCGGGGCCGGTGAGGGGCTGGGGGGCATCACACGTCCTCAGATGCGGAGGAGTGCGTGGAATTAGTCACTCACCCCCGGGATGGCCAGGGGGGAAAGTGGGAGGCGGCCCCCGGTTTCCACCGGTGGACGCTTCGCGGCTCAGGCCGCGGGGGCCGCGTCCGTGGAGGCGACCGCCTGCTGCGCGGGGGCGGCCACCAGCGGGGGCGGCTGCGCCTTGAGGCGCGCATAGTCGAAGCAGGCCACCGCGATGGAGGCCACGGGCACCGCGAACAGCGCGCCCCAGAGGCCGAAGAGCTTCTCGCCCGCGATGAGGGAGAAGGCCACCACCACGGGGTGGATGCGCGCGGCCTCGCCCATGATCTTGGGGTTGAGGAAGTACGCCTCCAGCGCGTGGATGCCGATGATCCACAGGAGGAGCGCGACGCCCTTCTGGAAGCCGTCCGCCAGCGCGATGAGGACGATGGGCACCGAGCTGATGATGGTGCCGAAGATGGGGATGAGGCTGAAGAGCGTGGCGATGGTGGCCAGCAGGAAGGCGAACTTCACGCCGAACAGCAGCAGGCCCAGCAGCGTGAGGCCGCCGTTCACCAGGCAGATGGTGACCTGGCCGCGCACCACGCCGGACAGCGACTTGTCGATGCGCGCCACCAGCGTCTTCGCGTCGGGCAGGAACTCCGCGGGGATGAGCGTGCCGAAGTAGCGGCGGATGGCCTGCGCGTCGATGGAGAAGAACGCGGCGACCATCAGGATGAAGAACAGCATGAAGACGCCGGTCAGCACCTCCGTGACGATGCGCCGCGACACGTTGACGATGTCCGCCAGGTTCTCCTTCGCGAGCGACGTCGCGCGCGCCACCGCGTCGGTGAGCATCTGCTCCAGGTCCAGCGCCAGGCTGAAGCCGCCGGTGGCGCCCGCCGCGCCCTCCATGGCCCGGTCCGACAGGGCCACGGGGATGCCGTACACGTTGAGCCACGCTTCCGCGCGCTGCGCGAGCGTCTGCACGTGCTCCGGCGTGAGCGCGCTGGCGAAGCCCGCCATCTCACGGCTGATGCGCGCCACCTCGCGGTAGAGCTGCGGCACCAGCGCGACGAAGAAGAGGTATACGGCGCAGAAGAACCCCGCGTAGATGGCGAGGATGGCCACCCAGCGCGGCACGTAGCGGCCGGCCACCTTCAGCCGCGTGATGCGCGCCACCAGCGGCTGCACCAGGTACGCGATGAGCGCGGCGCCCGCGAAGGGCATCACCACCGAGCGAAGGGCGAAGAGCGTCACCGCGAGGGCCACCCACAACCCCGCGAGGAGGAGCAGGCGCTTGCGGCGTTCATCGGGGGCAGTGGCTTCCACGGGCTGCGACATGCCCCCGGGCTTAGGGCAGCAGCCTCCTCCTGACAAGCACCCACGGGAAAGCTTCCGCCAGGGCCGGGCTCCTCTGTCCCCCAAAGGGTCCGGAAAGCCTCCGGGGAGAGGGGGCGGGCGGGCGGGCTTCAGGCCTGGGGCAGCCCGGTCCGGTCGCCCAGCCGGGCCTCCAGCCGCTCCAGGCAGTCGCGCATGAGGGGGCGCTTGATGCGGCCCTGGGTGGCCTCGCCCAGGCCCAGCATCTGCTCGGTGAGCCAGCGGGTGAGGAAGAGCAGGGGGACGCGGTCCCCGGCGGTCAGGCCGCGCTCCAGGTAGCGCTTGTTGCGGACGTAGTCGTCGAAGGCGTCGAACTCGCGGGCCAGGTCCCACTTCGCCAGGCGCAGGGCCTCCGTGTAGACGGCCGGGTCCGGGCGCCGGGTGGCCTCCTGGAACAGCGGGGCGAACTCGCCCAGGGTGGCCGGGTCCAGGTCCTGGACGGGCGGAGGCCAGGCGTCCAGGTCCTTGGCGAGCAGCCGTGCCACCTCGTCCAGCAGGTGGTCCACGAGGGTGACGGGCTTGAGGTCGAAGAGGTGGTCCCAGCGCGAGGGCATGTGTCAGGGGCTGGCGGCGGCGGTCAGGGCCACCGGAAGGGGAGGGGACGGAAGCGCCGGCACGTTGGCGACGGGCGCGGGCGCCGGGGTGTCAGCATATCCCAGGGCCAGCTCGCGCTGGATGACCTCCCACACGGCGCGGCGCGTGAGCAGCTCGCCGTGGGGCACCACGCCGGACAGCTCCACGTTGAAGACGTTGGGCTGGCCGTCCACGTCCAGCACGGAGGAGGGATGGCGCGCGATGACGTCGTCACGCGAGTAGATGGACGTGAGCCGCACGTGGCGCGGGAAGGCGCCCGCGCTCAGGTCCTTGATGAAGCGCGACGTCGGCGTGAGCTGCCACATGCTGCGGCTGAACCAGCCCAGCGTCGCGCAGCCCAGGTAGGCCATGCGCGTGCCCCGGTGCGGCGTGCCCAGCGTGATGAGGCTCTTCACGCGCGCGTCCCCGCCCAGCCGCTTCACGTAGTACGTGCCGATGAGGCCGCCCTTCGAGTGGCCGATGATGGTGAGCGGCCCCATGCCCGGATGGCGCTCGTAGAGCCGGTCCACCTTGCCCTGGACCTTCCGCGCCAGCTCGTCGATGCGGTGCGTGTTGAAGCGGTCCATCGTGCCGCCCAGGTGGATGGACCAGACGCAGTAGCCCTCGCGGCGCAGGCGGTGCTCCAGCACCTCCAGGACGCGGCGCGTGCTGAAGAAGCCGTGCAGGAGGAGCACCGGCTTCTGGCAGTGCTTGAAGTCCGTGCGGCGCACGACCTGGTTGCCGCGCGGATCCAGGTCCACGTAGCTGGCCAGGTACTTCAGGTGGCACTTCAGCTTCCGGTACTGCATCACGAACGGATTCATCCCCAGCCCCCGTCCTGGAACACGGAGCAAGCTAGGGAGCGCGGGACCCCGCGGCCTGGATCAGCGCACGTCCGGTCAGGTGAAGTGTTCGAGGAAGTTCATCAGCACCCGGTGCGCGAGCGGCGTCGGGGTGATGCCGGACAGCAGGCGGGGGACGTACTCGCCCTCGGGGACGCCCTTCTCGCGCGCGAGCGCGTCCAGCTTGTCCTCGCGGGCGAGGATGACCGCGCGCATGGCGTCCGTGGGCATCTCCGGGTGGAACTGCACGCCGCGCACGTTGGGGCGGAAGGCGAGCGCCTGGTTCGCGGTGTTGGCGTTGCCCGCGAGCACCGTGGCGCCCTCCGGCAGCCGGGAGACGATGTCCTCATGCGTCGCCTGCACGGCGAAGCGCTCCGGCAGGCCGGTGAACAGCGGATCCGCGCGCCCTTGCGGTGAGAGCGTCACCTCCACGGTGCCTGTCTCGCGGCCGTTGGGATTGCGCGTCACCTTGCCGCCGTAGGTCTCCGCGAGCAGCTGTTGGCCAAAGCACACGCCGAGCACGGGGATGCCCTGCTCGCCCGCCTCCGCCATGAAGGCGCCCGCGCGCTCCATCCACGGCTCGCGCTGCGTCACGGACAGGGGCGAGCCGGTCATCATCACCGCGTCGTAGCCCTTCGCGTCCTTCGGCAGGGGCGCTCCCTTGTGCACCGGCAAGATGTCGAAGCGCTGACCGGACAGTCCAATGGTTTGCAGAAACCACCGCTCGTAGTCGCCCACGGAGAGCTGGACGGACGTCGCCGCGTCACCGGCTTTCAGCAGGAGGACGTTCTTCATGGGGGCAGCTTGCCGCGTCATGCCCTCATTCCTACCGTGTCCAGCCGTCCGTGTCCGGTGCCCGCCACTTCCAGGTCGCTCGTGCGCCGTGCTCACCCGAGGCTTCGCCATGACCGACGCTCGCTCGCTCACTCCCAAGCTCCCTGTGCTCAAGCTGCTCATCGACGGGCAGCAGGTGGACCCCATTGAAGGGGGCACCTTCGCGGTGACGAACCCCGCCACCGGCCAGAAGATCGCGGACGTGCCCGCGGGCACCGCCGCGGACGTGGACCGCGCGGTGAAGGCCGCGCGCCGCGCCTTCGAGTCCGGGCCATGGGGGAAGATGACCGGCCGCGAGCGCGGCAAGCTCATCCGCAAGCTGGCGGACCTGCTCTACGAGCGCCGCGAGGAGTTCGCGCTCGTCGAGTCGATGAACAACGGCAAGACGTTCAAGGACGCCATCCGGGGCGACGTGGCACCGGGCGCCGCGACGCTCGCGAACTTCGCGGACCTGGCCAGCACCATCATGGGTGAGGTGCTGCCCGTGGACGGCCCCTTCCACACCTACGCGCTCAAGGAGCCGGTGGGCGTGGTGGGCGTCATCGTGCCGTGGAACTACCCCACGTGCATGCTGGGCTGGAAGCTGGGGCCCGCGCTGGCCTCCGGCTGCACGGTGGTGGTGAAGCCGTCCGAGTACACGCCGCTCACCGCGCTGAAGCTGGGCGCGCTGGCGCTGGAGGCGGGCTTCCCGCCCGGCGTCATCAACGTGGTGACGGGCCTGGGCGACCCCGCGGGCGAGGCGATTGCCCGGCACCCGGACGTGGACAAGATCTCCTTCACCGGCTCCGGCCGCACCGCGCGCCGGCTGCTCCAGGCCTCCGCCGCGAGCAACCTGAAGAAGCTGACGCTGGAGCTGGGCGGCAAGAGCCCGCAGATCATCTTCCCGGACGCGGACTTCGACCGCGCGGTGGAGGCGTGCTTCTGGGGCATCTTCGGCAACAAGGGTGAGACGTGCAACGCGGGCAGCCGCGTGCTGGTGCACGAGCAGGCCTACGAGGCGTTCGTCGCGAAGCTGGCGCAGAAGGCCGGCACGATGAAGGTGGGCGACCCGCTGGACGCGACCACGGAGATGGGCGCGCTGGTGAGCCAGAAGCAGATGGACGTGGTGCTGGGCTACATCGAGAGCGGCAAGCAGCAGGGCGCGAAGCTGCTCGCGGGCGGTGGGCGCGACACGGAGGGCTTCAAGGCGAAGGGCTGCTTCGTGAAGCCCACCATCTTCGGCGACGTGAAGCCGGACATGAAGATTGCCCAGGAGGAGATCTTCGGCCCGGTGCTCAGCTGCCTGCGCTTCCGCGACGACGCGGAGGCCATCGCGCTGGCCAACAGCACGCAGTACGGCCTGGCCGCGTCCATCTGGACGGGCGACGTCGCGAAGGCCCACGCGCTGGCGAAGCAGGTGAAGAGCGGCGTGGTGTGGATCAACTGCTTCAACGAGTTCGACGACGCGGCGCCCTTCGGTGGCTACAAGGAGTCCGGCTGGGGCAAGGACCTGGGCCACCACGCGCTGGACGGCTACCTCCAGACGAAGGCCGTGTGGACGAAGCTGCCGTCCCCCTGACGCGGACGCCGCGCGCTCCATTCCATTTCCACTGCTCCACCGCCGCATGACGAAGAAAAGGAAGGTCCCGATGGCGTCGCGTCCCAAGGCCAAGGTGCTCACCCATCCGGCGATGGCCCGCCGGGCTCGCGCGAAGGAGCGGAGCGAGGGTGGGCCGCGCGCGGTGCCCGGACAGCAGGGGGACATGGACTCCCTGCGCCGGTGGATGGACGAGAAGGGCGTCCGCAAGGTGAAGCTGGGCGCCATCGACGTGGATGGCGTCTTCCGCGGCAAGTACGTGTCGCTGGAGAAGTTCTACAGCGCCGCGAAGAGCAACATGGGCTTCTGCGACGTCGTCTTCGGCTGGGACCTGGGCGACGAGCTGCTGGACAACACGAAGGTGACGGGCTGGCACACGGGCTACCCGGACACGCCCGCGAAGGTGGACCTGTCCACCGCGCGCATCATCCCGTGGGAGCCGGACACCGCGGCGTTCCTGCTGGACTTCGTGAACCCGGACGGCACGCCCTTCGAGGCGAGCCCCCGCCAGCTGCTCCAGAAGATGGGCCAGCGCGCGCGCAAGCTGGGCTTCCTGCCCAAGTTCGGCGCGGAGTACGAGTTCTTCCTCTTCAAGGAGGGCCCGCAGAGCCTGCATGAGAAGGGCTTCCAGAACCTCACGCCGCTGACGCCGGGCATGTTCGGCTACTCGTGGCTGCGCACGTCCATGAACGCGCCGCTGGTGCACGCGCTCATCGACGGGTGCAACGCGTACGGGCTCAACATCGAGGGCTTCCACACGGAGACGGGCCCCGGCGTCTTCGAGGCCGCCATCCGCTACGACACGCTGGAGCTGGCGGCGGACCGCGCGGCGCTGTTCAAGACGGTGGTGAAGGAGATCTGCGCGAAGCACGGCGTGTCCGCGTGCTTCATGGCGAAGGTGGATCCGAAGCTGCCCGGCTGCTCCGGCCACGTGCACCAGTCGCTGTGGAACCTGAAGGACGAGGAGAACCTCTTCCACGACCCGTCCCAGAAGCACGGGATGAGCAAGCTGATGCGGCACTACATCGGCGGGCAGGTGGCGCTGATGCCGGAGCTGACGGCGCTCTACTGGCCCACCATCAACAGCTACAAGCGCAGCGTGGAGAACACCTGGGCGCCCACCACCGCGACGTGGGGCCTGGAGAACCGCACCTGCGCCATCCGCGTCATCGGTGACAGCGGCAAGTCCATGCGCATCGAGTACCGCCAGCTGGGCGCGGACATGAACGCGTACATCGGCATGGCGGTGAGCCTGGCCGCGGGCCTGTGGGGCATCGAGAACGAAGTCGAGCCGCCCGCGCCCGTGCTGTCCAACGCCTACGAGGCGAAGAACACGAAGCCGCTGCCCCGCAACCTCAAGGACGCGGTGGCGCTGCTCAAGAACAGCGAGCGCGCCCGCGAAATCCTGGGCGAGGGCTTCGTCGACCATTTCGTGCGCACCCGCGAGTGGGAGGTGCGCCAGTACGAGCGGGCGGTCACCTCCTGGGAGCTGGAGCGCTACCTGGAACTCATCTGATTCGGAGGAGCACGCTTCCATGAAGCATTTCGACATTCCCTCGGAGCCGCGCGTCACGGAGATGTCCTGGCCCACGCGCATCGTGTTCGGCGCGGGCTCGCTCCAGCGGCTGCCGGCGCACGCGGCGCGGCTGAACATGAAGCGCCCGCTGCTGGTGACGGACGCGGGCGTGGTGAAGGCGGGCCTCGCCACGCGCGTCGCGGACGTGCTCAAGGGCGCGGGCCTGGACTGCGCGGTGTTCGACCGCGTGGAGCCCAACCCCACGGAGCGCGACGTGTTCGCGGGCCTGGAGGCGTACCGCGCGCACAAGGCGGACGGCATCGTCGCCCTGGGCGGCGGCAGCGCGCTGGACGCGGGCAAGCTGGTGCAGTTGCTCACCACGCACGAGCCGCCGCTCAGCCGCTACGACGACGCGAAGGGCGGCGACCAGTACGTGCGCGACGACCTGCCCCCGCTCATCGCCATTCCGACGACGGCGGGCACGGGGTCGGAAGTGGGGCGCTCCGGCGTGGTGACGCTGGCGGACACGGGCCGCAAGACGGTCATCTTCAGCCCGTACCTGCTGCCGAAGGCGGCGGTCATCGATCCGGAGCTGACGCTGGGCCTGCCCCCGTCCGTCACGGCGGCCACGGGCATGGACGCGCTCACCCACTGCATCGAGGCGTACGTCGCCAACGGCTTCCATCCGCTCGCGGACGCGGTGGCCATCGACGGCGTGATGCGCGTGGGGCGCTCGCTGGTGACGGCGGTGAAGGAGGGCAAGGACCTGGCGGCGCGCACGGACATGATGGTGGCCGCGATGGAGGGCGCCATGGCCTTCCAGAAGGGCCTGGGCGCGAGCCACGCGCTGGCGCACGCGCTCACGCCCATCTCCAACGTGCCGCACGGCCTGGCGAACGCCATCGTGTTGCCCGCGGTGATGGAGTTCAACCGCGCGTCGAGCACGGCGCGGCTGGCCCGCATCGCCGTCGCGCTGGGGGACACGTCCAACGCGCGCGAGGAGGTGCTCGCCGCGAACGCCATCGACCGCGTGCGCAAGCTGGCGGCGGCCGTCGGGATTCCCACGCGGCTGCGCGAGGCGGGCGTGCAGGAGAAGGACCTGGAGCACATCGCGGAGAAGGCCTTCCAGGACGCGTCCCACCAGGGCAACCCGCGCACCGTCACGCAGGCGGACCTGCTGGCCATGGCGCGCGAGGCGTACTGAGCAGCGGCTTCACTCCGGCTTGATTTCAGAGTGTTTCAGCGGGGCCTCTTCCGAGGGAAACGGGAGGGGCCCCGTGCCTTTGGAGCGCGTGAATCCAGCCGGGCCTCCCCCGTCAGAAGGTTCAGAACGCAGCACAACGCGGCTCACGGAGGCAGGTCATGAAGGCAATGCTCAAGAAGATGGTGGTGGCTGTGGCGCTCGTCGCGAGCTCCCCGGTGATGGCGGCGGACTACCACGTCGCCACCCCCCTCGTGAGCCGCCAGGACCAGCACCGCATGGAGCGCGAGCGTCAGGAGCGTGAGCGGCAGGCGCGGCTGGAGCGCGAACGGCAGGAGCGGATGCGGCAGGAGCGCGCGCGTCAGGCCCGGCTGGAACGCGAGCGGCAGGAGCGGGAGCGTCAGGCCCGGTTGGAGCGCGAGCGGCAGGAGCGGGAGCGTCAGGCTCGCATGGAGCGTGAACGGCAGGAGCGGGCGCGGCTGGCGCGCATGGAGCGTGAACGGCAGGAGCGGGCGCGGCTGGCCCGGCTGGAGCGCGAGCGGCTGGCGCGGCATGACCGGGCCTCGACGTACAACGGTGGCTGGCTGAACTAGGGGGTGTCCCTAATTGAGCCACATCCGAGTGCAGGCGAGGTGGATGAGGGCAAGGTAGTTGCGGGCTGTCTTCTCATATCGAGTCGCGAGGCGGCGGAAGCGCTTGAGGCCATGGAAGAACCGCTCGACCAGATAACGAAGGGCGTAGAGCTTGCGGTCCTTCGCAAGGGCTCTGGGGCGCTCCGGCTTGGAGGCGATGACGGCCTTCATGCCGAAGAACTTGAGCAGGGCGCGGAACCAGTCCGCATCGTACCCGCTGTCGGCGATGCAGGCCGCGCCCACCGCGTGCATTATCAGGTCGTCGGCCTTGGTCATCTCGTGCCGCTGGCCGGGCGTCAGCTCGATATGGCGTGGCCGTCCTCGGCTGTCGACGAGGGCATGGACCTTGGTCGAAAAACCTCCTCGAGAGCGTCCCAGAGCGTTGTGTTGGACCCCCCTTTTCCTCCCGCAGCGTCCAGATGCGCCCGGATGGTGGTGCCATCAAGGATGGACGCTTCGTCCCCCGGCACGGGAGGATTCGACTCGAGCTGCACTTCCTTGAAGAGCCGCTCCCACACGCCGCGCTTCGACCAGTTGTTGAAGCGGTTGTACACGGACTTCCACTTGCCATATCGACCGGGCAGGTCTCGCCAGGGGCTGCCGGTACGGGCGAGCCAGTACACGGCGCTGACAAACAGACGCTCGCCTTTGAGCGAGTGCCGGCCCCGCCGCGGAGGCAGAAGCGGGCGGATGCGCTTCCATTCCTGGTCGGTGAGTTCATGTCGGTGCATCCCCTGGGGTAGGCAATGGCCCCGCTTCAGTGCAACCCCACCTGCTGATGCTCGGCCGAGGGCACGTCTGCTACCCTCGGCCGCAGCTCACCTTCTCTCGTTTAGGGACACCCCCTAGTCCGCATCACAGCCTGAAAGCAGCACGGAGGCCCGGGGGTGGACGTCACCCTCGGGCTTCTTCGCGTCTGGCGGTCAGTGGGCCGCGCGGTCCACGGACCGTGCGCGGGTGCCCGCGTCTGGAGCGGTGCCGCCATCGGACGTTGTCACGCTGACCGCTGCCGCCGGCCCGCTCTTCTCCGGCGTGAACTCCAGCGTCTCCATGGAGATGCGCCCCGGCAGCCGCAGGTCCATGGCGGTGATGCGCTCGCGGTCGCGCAGTTCATAGAGCTGCTGTGCCACCCAGCCCGTCGGCACGGATTCGTCGGAGAAGAAGACATAGACGCGCACCTTCCCTTCCTGCACCGGCACGCGGAAGCTGGTGTTTGCGACGGGCTGGTTCGCATCGCAGCGGATGGCGCGGTTCTCCCGCGTGGGCGTGAGCTGCCGGATGACGCCCTTCTCGGACGTCGTGAAGAGCATGCAGTAGGGGAGCTGTCCCCCGGCGGGGATGATCTCCATCGTCGCGGGGCCCGTCCGCTTCACCTGGGCTCGCTTCGGCTTCGCGGGCGGCTTGGCGTCGTCGCAGCTCACGAAGCCCGCGCTCAGCGCCAGCACCGTCAGCAAGCCCGTCCAGCGCGTCACGTGTTCCTCCCCAGGGGATGGTGGAATGGCCGGTACCGCGAGCCTGCCCTGACGTAACACGGTGGACGTGTTTCCTGGGAATGCGAGCTTCGAACAGGCCTTCGCCAGGCTCGCGGCGAAGGCCTTCCCGAAGGCGGCTTCATCCGGGCTTGATTTCGGCGTGTTTCAGCGGGCCGCTTCAGAGGGAAACAGGAGGGGGCCCGTGCCTTGGGCGCGGTGAATCCAGCGGCGCCTGCCCCGTCAGTAGGTTCAGAACGCAGCAACAATGCGGCTCACGGAGGCAGGTCATGAAGGCGATGCTCAAGAAGATGGTGGTGGCTGTGGCGCTCGTCGCGAGCTCCCCGGTGATGGCGGCGGACTTCCACGCCGCCACCCCCCTCGTGAGCCGCCAGGACCAGAGCCGCATGGAGCGCGAGCGGCAGGAGCGGGAGCGGCAGGCGCGGCTGGAGCGGGAGCGTCAGGAGCGGATGCGGCAGGAGCGGGAGCGGCAGGCGCGGCTGGAGCGCGAGCGGCAGGAGCGGGAGCGCAAGGAGCGCGAGCGGCTGGCGAAGCTGGAGCGGGAGCGGCAGGAACGCGAGCGGCTGGCGAAGCTGGAACGGGAGCGGCAGGCGCGGTTGGAGCGCGAGCGGCTGGCGCGGCGTGACCGGGCCCCGGTGAACAACGGTGGCTGGCTGAACTAGTCAGCGTCACCACCTGAAGCAGCACGGAGGCCCGGGGGTGGACATCACCCTCGGGCTTCTTCGCGTCTGGCGGTCAGTTCGCCAGGGGCTGCACGGACAGCGTGCTGGTGCCCGCGTCCGAGGCCGTGCCGCCGTCGGACGTCACCACGCCGCCCGCGCCCACGACGCCGCCTACCGCTTCCGGCTCGCCGGTCTCCGGCGTGAACTCCAGCGTCTCCACGAAGATGCGCCCCGGCAGCCGCAGGTCCATGGCGGTGACGCGCTCGCGGTCGCGCAGGTCGTAGAGCTGCTGCGCCACGGAGCCCGCCGGCACGCGCTCGTCGGAGAAGAAGATGTAGACGCGCACCTTCCCCTCCTGCACCGGCACGCGGAAGCTGGTGTTGGCGACGGGGCGGCCCGGGTCGCAGCGGATGGAGCGGTTCTCCCGCGTGAGCGTGAGCTGCCGGATGACGCCCTTCTCGGACATCGTGAAGAGCATGCAGTAGGGGAGCTGTCCCTCGACGGGGATGATCTCCATCGTCGCGGGGCCCGTCCGCTTCACCTGCGCCCGCGCCACCTTCGAGGGTGGCTTGGCGTCGTCGCAGCCCACGACGCCCGCACCCAGCGCCATCACCGTCAGCAAGCCCGTCCAGCGCATCATGTGTTCCTCCCCCGGAAGGTGGATTGGCCGACACCGCGAGCCTACCCCGGCTCCGTGCCTTTCAGTCCTGTCAGGTCTTCAAGCATGCCCATGAGGCCGCCGAGTGAACGGTCGTGCACATGGCCTGCCGCGTCATCCCAGGCCGGGACTACTCCGGGCGCTGGTAGACGATGACCTGCGGCGTTTCGTCCAGGTACAGCCCGGTGACGGGCGTGCGCGTGCCGAAGGCCTGCCACGTGAGGAACTCGTGCTCGCGGAACTCCTGGTGGTACTGGTACGCGACGATGTCCGCGTCGAACGGGCTGTTCACCGGCCGCACGTCCTCGCGCAGCATCCCGTTGCGCTGGTAGTCGCGGAACGAGAAGCCGTTCACCTCGTGCAGGTAGAGGCGCGCGCCCGGCTTCGCGTGTTCGTTGATCCACGGCAGCACGCCGGTGACGTGGCTGGACCAGAACTGCCGCTGCATCCCCAGCGTCGCCGCGCCCGGCAGGCCTCCCGCCAGCTCCGAGTACGCGGCCGTGCCGTAGGGGAACACCCGCACCGACGCCAGCAGCGCGGGCACCATCAGCAGCGCGAACACCGGCACCGTCACCGCCAGCGGTGACACCGACGGCCGCCGGGCCTTCAGCACCTCCCACAGCGCGAAGCACCCGCGCGCCACCGCCGCGCCCGCGAGGATGCCCAGGAAGGGCATGGACGGGAACCAGTGCTTCACGCCGCCGAAGTGCGGCACCTGCGGGTGGCTGATGATGAGGATGGACGTCACCGCGTTGACGCCCACCAGCGCCTCCGATGCCGTGGGCAGCCGCACCCAGTCCCGCGTGCGCGCGCTCAGGCTGAGCAGCCCCCGGCCCACGAGCGCGACGAAGCCCGTCACCATGGGCGCGAAGAGGCTGGTGGGCACCGTGAGCGCCGTCTTCACCACCACGTAGCTGAGCGGGAAGGGCGGCCCTCGCATCAGCGTGCCCAGGTAGAACCAGGCGTAGTGGTTGTGCGTGGCGTGGAAGGCCAGGTACCACGCGGTGCGGTCCACCGGCGCGTGCCAGAGGTAGGGCCAGTGCAGGTAGAAGAGGACGGGGCCCAGCACCGCCATCGCCGCCAGCGGCACCAGCGCGCGCGTCACCGGCAGGCTCACGTGCCTCAGGTCCCGCAGCAGCACCCCGCTGCCCACCGCGAGCCCCACGAAGAACAGCGTGTGCGGGCTCAGGAGCAGGAACTTCTTCTGGAACGCGGCGGGCCCGCCCAGGAACACCACGAGCAGGCCGTAGAGCACCGCCACCGCCGCGTACAGCCCCACGAAGCGGCCCAGCCGCACGCGGGCTTCCGGGGCGCCTTCGCTCGCCTGCCACGCGCGCCACAGCGCGAACGGTGACAGCACGAACGGCATGAAGAGGGCGTTGTGCTTCGTGGCGAGGGCCAGGCCGAACGCCACGCCGCACGCGATGCCCCAGCGGGTGCTCTCCAGCGCACGCCAGAAGCAGTACACGACGAGCAGCCACATCGCGGCCACCGGCAGGTCGAAGCACGCCAGCTCCGCGTTGAAGTACTGGCGGGGCACCAGCAGGAAGGAGAGGGCGGCGAACCACCCCGCGGTGCGGCCGTACAGCGCGCTGCCCAGGAGGAAGCACAGCGCGGGCACCAGCGCGGACATCGCGAACGCGGGCAGCCGGAACGCCGTCGCGTCGCGCATGACGCCCAGCGTGTCGTGGAAGAGCAGGTGGCTCAACCCGAACAGCGTCTTCATCAGCACCGGGTGCTCGTGGTTGTAGTCCCACGCGCGCACGATGGCGCTGTCCGTGAACGCCTGCGCCGGCGAGTGCAAGAGCAGCCGGAACCACTGCGAGTAGCCCTCCGCCGCGGCGAAGTAGACGCTCTCGTCGCGCGTGAAGCCCACGGCCGCTTCCGTGAACCACAGCGCCGCGAACCCCAGCACCCACAGCGCCAGGGCCGTGAGCTTCTCCTCGCGCGTGGCGGGACGGCCCGTCAGCAAGGGAACCGTCATGGCTTCACCCCCACCGCGGGCTCCAGCGCCATCACGTCCAGGCACACCTGCCGCGACTCCGCGTTGTCCGCCTGCACCCAGACCTTCACCGTGCGCGGCGGCCCGGGCGGCAGCACCACCTCCGCCTTCTGCACGCCCTCGCGGCCCGGGGGGATGGGCACGTCCAGCAGGCGCTCGCCCGTGGCCGCGTCATCCACGCCCAGGTACGCGGTGGACAGGCGCGGGTCCTTGGAGTGCGCGAACTCGAAGATGATGCCGCCCTCCAGCCGCAGGCCCAGGCCCGAGGGCACGTTGGCGAACTCCGCCACCAGCCGCTGCGGCCCTCCCGGCGCGTGCATCCACAGGCAGTGCCGGGGCTCGTAGAAGATCTCGTGCCACTCCGGCGCGACGTACAGGTGAGGCGGGCCGGGGCAGCGGTGCGCCTTCCCGTCGAAGGGGCAGTCGCGGCGCGAGCCATCCGGCTGCTCCAGGTACACGCGCGCTGAAGTCGCGGACTCGCTCGCCACCCAGTGACGGGGGCGGTAGCGGCCGTTCTCGTAGAGGCGCAGCGACAGGGGGCCCAGGCGGGACTCGGGGCCCAGCGCCTTGCGTCCGGGGAGGAAGGCCGCGTCGAACGCGCCCACGTCGGAGCGGGGCAGGTCCGGCTGGCCCAGCACCCAGATGCGCGGGTGCGCGCTCAGGTCCGCGCGGTCCGACTCCAGCCACCCGTACACGGGGAGCGAGGAGGGCACGAAGAGGCGCGCGCGCTCCGTCCACCAGGGGAACAGCAGCACCGCGTCCCCGGGGCGTGCGTCGCGGGCCAGCACGTCCGCCATGGCGCGCTCGTCCGCGTCCGTGGGCAGCCGGCCCGGCAGCCGCAGCTGGAAGACGAGGCACAGGAGCGCGACGAGGAGCAGCGCCCCCAGTTCCACCAGGGGCAGGGCGCGCAGGGCCTTAGGACTTGGCAAGACGGATCTTCTGCTCGCTCTTTTCGCGGCAGAAGGTGCAGAAGATGTGGTCGCCCTGGTTGAAGGACGGCGTCCAGGGCGGGTACATCGAGCAGCGCGGATCCAGGCAGTGGTGCAGCTCCCAGAGCGTGCCCAGCTGGTGCAGCGCGTGGCGCGCGATGGGCTTGAAGTCCTTCTCCAGGTCCTTGAACGGCGCGATGGAGAGGATTGCCCGGTCCTTGCCGTACTTCGCGAAGCCCGACGTGGGGGCCTTGCCACTGGGCAGGTCGCGGTCCTTCAGCTTGCGCGAGGTGAGCAGCAGCACCTTGTCGTCCTTGTAGGCCCGGATGCCCTTCACCTCTTCGAGCAGCTTCTCCGCGTCCAGGGGCTCGGACATGCCCGCGGGGATTTCCGCGGAGCCGCTGTGCTCGCTGCCCACGCCGAAGGCCGTGTAGAGCGTGCGGTTGAACTTGGCGAGCTGCTTGTCGTCGAAGGGGTCCAGCGTCACGACGCGAATCACGGGGCGTCACCTCGGCGGGAGGGCCCTCGCGGTGCCGGGCGCGCGCTTGCGGCGCGACGCGGGCGGCCGGAGGGCCGTGGAGTCCTGCGGTTCACTCGTCCTCGGCGGGCTTCGCCTTGGGCGGACGGCCGCGCTTCTTGGGCGCGGCGGGCTCCGCGGGCGCGGCGCCTTCCGGCGGCCTGGCCTTGGGCGGACGGCCGCGCTTCTTCGGAGCGGCGGGCTCGGCACCCTCCGCCGCCTCGGGCTTCGGCTTGGGCGGACGGCCGCGCTTCTTCGGAGCGGCGGGCTCGGCGCCTTCGGCCGGCCTGGCCTTGGGCGGACGGCCGCGCTTCTTGGGGGCGTCCTCGGCCGCCTCCTCGCCGCCTTCCTCCTCGCCACCCTCCTCGGAGGACTCCTCCTCGGACTCGGACTGCGGCTCCTCGTCCGAGGGCAGGTCCAGCTCTCCGCCCTCCAGACCCATGAGGTCGCCGTCCAGGTCCATGTCGTCCTCGTCGCCACCGGGCCGCGCGAACTCCGCGGCGGTGCGCTTGGGACGCTCCTTCCCGGGCGGGAAGAGGACGATGTCGATGGAGTCCTCGGCGTTGGCCTCGGCGGTGCCCAGCGCGGCGGCGACCTCCGACACCAGGAGGTGCCGGGCGTTGTCGTAGAGCTCGCGCTCCTTGGTGGGCAGCGGCCGCAGCTCACTGAGGACCTGGAGGCCCTTGACGACCTCCGCCAGCCCCAGGATGCCGCCCTGGGTCATGCGGTCCAGGTTGGTGCGCGCGCGCTGCTTCCAGTCCAGGTCCGCCTTGTCGCTGTCCGAGCGGAGGAACGCGTAGATCTCCTCCACGTCCGACGGACTGGCGACCTTGCGCACGCCGATGGAGATGATTTTTCCCTGCGGCACCATCACGACCGCGCCGTCTTCCTCCCGGCGCATGGTGACGAAGGTGAGGCTCTGTCCGGCCACCTCCTTCACATCGATGGCGGCGACGCGACAGACCCCCTGGTTGGGGTAGACGACCCGGTCTCCAACCTGGAGCTGGAGTGCAGCGGACCCTTCTGGCATGGCCCCCTCGTGGGCGGGTGGATGAGCACCGAAGCGAGCGCCCGGTCGTAGCACCGTGCCCCGCCGGATGCCACGAGATTACCGGGGAAGCATTGTCATCCGGTTGGCATTGCGCTGCGCTTCCAGCAGCCGGGCCATGACCTCGTGAGCCTGCGCGTCCAGGACAGCGTCGATCTGGGCATCGGTCGGCCCCTCGTCCGCCCGGCTTCCGGGCCGCGCGTCCACGCGAGTGGAAAGTCCCACCGTGGCCATCACCGCGATCCCCAGGCCCAGCACCGCCAGCAGCTTCTTCATGAGCGTCCTCCGTGGCGGCCCAGGGTAGGGGCGCATCCCGGATGATCAATTTTTCGGCTACAGGCTGGCGGCGTCCTGTAGCGGCCCGTCGCGCGCGCTACTGGTGCAGCGGCGCCACCGGCGTCACCTCCAGCGTGAGGCCGCCGGCGTTGTCGTTCACGTCGTCGTCCGGGAACGCGAGCCGCAGCCAGCTCGCGCCGCGCAGCACCGTGGGCTGGTTGACCTCCAGCACCTCCAGCGTGCCCGGCGCCATGGCCGGGGACGGCCCCGCGCCGTGCAGCGCGAGCACGCCGCCCACCTCTCCGCCGCCAAAGCCCCGCGTGCGCGCCGGCTCCCGCGCCGCGCGCACGACGACGCGGTAGGTGGTGGACGGGTCCAGCTCCCGGAGCGTGAAGCCGTCGTGGGGCGACAGCGAGACGGCGTGCCGGCGCGCGTCCAGGAGCAGGGTGGTGATGGCGCCGCTCGCCTGTTCGCGCACGTGCACCTGGAGGGCGCCGCGGTTGTCGTCGGGGCGGTCGTCCCAGAGGAACACGTAGAGGACGGAGGCGTCGCGCACCAGCACCTCGTCCGTGCCCACCAGGCCGAAGCTGTCGCGCGCGGCCAGGGCCGTGCCGCCCTCCAGGAAGTAGACCGCCTGGGCCACCGGCAGCGGGCCTCCCACCGACACGCGGCCCTCCACGCGCAGGCCATAGGTGCGGGAGGGATCCAACCGCATGCGCGCCGCCTGGGACGGAGGCACGCGCAGGGCATGCGCGACCGCGCTGAGCGCGAACGGGCCTCCCGCGGAGTAGCGCGCGCCGGAGACGGGCGCGTCGTCCGGGCCGGCGCGGGGCAGGGCTCGCGCGGCGGCCGGATGCTTCGGCGCGAGCCGCGCGTGGACGGCCAGCGTGGTGCCGCGCTCGGCGTGCACGCGCTGGCTGAAGGGCACCATGCCCGGCAGCAGCACCTCCAGCACGTGCTCGCGGTCCGACGGCAGCTGGGTGATGAGCGTGGGCGTCGTCTGCCTCAGCGTCCGGCCGTCCACGCGGATGGTGGCGCCCGCGGGCGAGGAGCTGAGCTCCACCGCGAACGTGTTGGAGCCGCCCATCACCAGGCCCAGCCAGGTGGCCACGAGCGCGGCCACCACCACCGGCGCGCCGCGCAGCGCCCAGCCGCGCAGGGAGCGGTGCCACGCGGGCGGCGGTGCCGGCGGCATCGCCTGCGGGGGCAGGGGCTGCGTCGTCAAATCCCCCCGGGGCTCGCCGCGAGGCTCGGGCACGTGGCGGGGCAGCTCCGGCGGCGTCTGCACGGGCGGCGGCTCGGCGATGCCGCTCCAGCGGCCCACCCGCGCGATGAACTCGCGCGGCAGCTGCACCGGGCGGCCGGCCTCCACGAGCTCCGGCTCGAAGAGGTAGCCCATGAAGTGGCCCAGGTCGCTGGCGGACACGTCTGGCGCGGTGATGTGGAGCTGCCGCGCCAGCGCCTCCGCGAAGGCCTGCGCGGTGGGGTAGCGCTGGTCCGGGCTGGTGGCCATCGCGGTGAGCAGGATGCGCTCCAGCGCGGCCGGGATGCCCGGCACCCACTCGCGCGGCCGGGGGAAGTCGCCCTGGGAAATCTTGCGCAGCACGTCCTGGAGCGAGCCCTCGAAGGGGCGGCGCCCGCAGAGCATCTCGTAGAGGACCGTGCCTGCGGCGAACACGTCCGTGCGCGCGTCCAGCGCCTCGCCGCGCGCCTGCTCCGGCGCGAAGTAGACGTACTTGCCCTTCGCCACGTCCGCGTTCGTGTCGCTGCGTCCGGCAAGCCGCGCCCGCGCGATGCCGAAGTCCACCAGCTTCACCTGCCCCTCGAAGGAGAGGAGCACGTTCTGCGGACTCACGTCCCGGTGGACGATGTGCAGCGGACGGCCGTTGTCGTCCAGCCGCGTGTGCGCGTACGCAAGGCCCCGCAGCATGTCGATGGCCACCAGCACCGCCAGGGGCGGCGGCAGCGCGGGCAGCCCCTTCTCCCGGGCCCGGCGCAGCACGTGCGAGAGCGGATGGCCGTCCACCCACTCCATCGCGAGGAAGTACTCGCCCTCCACCTCCCCGAAGTCGAAGATCTGCGCGATGTTGCCGTGCGACAGCCCCAGCGCGATGCGCGCCTCGTTGATGAACATGGACACGAACGCGCTGTCGTCCGCGTAGCCAGGGAGGATCTTCTTGATGACCACCGGCTTCGTGACGCCCGCCACCGCCGTCATCCGCGCGCGGTAGATCTCCGCCATGCCGCCCGTCGCGATGCGCTCGAGCAGCTTGTACTTGCCGAACTGGAGGCCGGCGGAAGGCTGCGGCACGTTCGAATCGGCTCCTGTGGAGGGGAGTCCTTCGGAAAAACCGCGAGAAGCTATCATGAGGCCGTTCAGACGCTCCGGGTGGAATATTCCGCTACGCTCGCCAGCCTGTTTTCGTAACCCTGCATTCTTCCTCCTGTTCGTGGGCAGCCTGGCGTCAGGCGGCTGCCGCGAGTCCACGCCTTCCGAACCGGCACCCCCGGTGTCTCCCATGCCCTCACCCGTAGTGGAAGCGGGGGCTCGTCCGGTGGCTCCGAAGGACGCGGGCACCTGGGCGGATGCGACCGTCGCGCCGGTGTCCGCGCCCGTCTACGGCGAGTCCCTCCCGGACGACGTCCTCCGGCTGGAGCTGTCGGGGGACCGGGCGCGGCTGGGCGCGGAGGCCTTCATGCCTGCCAGGGGACCGGAGGCGGACAGGCTCGCGGAGCGGGTGCGGGGCAGGGACGTGCTCGTCGCGGTCGAGGACGCGGACACGTTTCTCGCACAGGTGTCCGACACGCTGGCGGTGCTGCGCACGCAGGCCCGGGAAGTGTGGCTCCAGCACCCGGACGCGCCGGTGGCCTACCGGCTGGTGCTGCGCGACGAGCAGGGCTTCCGGGCGTGGCTCGAGGAGGTGGCGCCCGGCAAGCTGCGCATCATCCAGCGCGCGGATGGGTTCGAACTGACCACCAGCGTGGGCAAGCTGCCGGGGCCTGACCGCAACGGCCCGTCCGTGCCCGTGCGCGGCGGGCGCCAGGACATCGCGACGCTGCGGCGGGAGCTGGCTCGCTTGAAGGGCCGCTTCACCACGTCCGACGACCTGTGCCTCGTGCCGTCGTTCGGCACGGAGATGGTGCAGGTGGCGCGGGCGCTCGGCGGCACGTACGTCGCGCCGGAGGAGGGGCTCTTCGACACGCTCTGCCTCGTGTACCCCACGCCCCGGGCCACGTTGGACGCGGGTTCCCCGTAATCAGGGGCAGCACCCCCCTTCCGCTGGGCAGCCGGGCACGCACCCGGGGTGGACTCGCATCCCATTGAGGTGGCGGGGCCTCGCCGCTACTACCCCTGGCGGTCCGCGCGCCCTAATGTGCCGCGCGCCTTTTTTCTGAAGGCATCGGAGGGCACTGCTCCCTCCCCGGAGGTCGTTGATGGTCGCCGCAACCGAGCCCGCTTCCCGTCCCCAGGATGTCCTCGCTGGGGCGACGTTCCTCTTCCAGGAAGTGGGCGCCACCCGCATCCTCACGCCGGAGGGGTTCTCCGAGGAGCAGCGGCTCTTCTTCAAGACGGCGCTCCAGTTCTGCCGGGAGCAGGTGCTGCCCCAGGCCGCGCGCATCGAGGGCAAGGACAACGCGCTCTTGCGCGACCTCCTGCGCCGCGCGGGCGAGCTGGGCCTGTTGAGCGTGGACATCGCGGAGACGTACGGCGGCACGGGCCTGGACAAGACGACGTCGCTCCTGCTCGCGGAGGCCATGAGCCTTTTGGGCTCCTGGTCGGTGACGTCCAGCGCGCACACCGGCATCGGGTCGCTGCCCATCGTGTGGTTCGGCAACGAGGCGCAGAAGGCGAAGTACCTGCCCAAGCTCGCCACGGGCGAGTGGGTGGCGGCGTACGCGCTGACGGAGCAGGGCAGCGGCAGCGACGCGCGCGGCGCGAAGACGAAGGCCGTGAAGTCCCAGGACGGCAAGCACTACGTGCTCAACGGCTCCAAGCTCTACATCACCAACGCGGCCTTCGCGGACGTGTTCGTCGTCTTCGCGCAGGTGGACGGCGACAAGTTCACCGGCTTCATCGTGGAGAAGGACACCCCGGGCCTCACCGTGGGCCCGGAGGAGCACAAGATGGGCATCCGCGGCTCGTCCACGTGCCCGCTCTACTTCGAGGACGCGCTGGTGCCCGCGGAGAACCTGCTGGGCGAGCTGGGCAAGGGCCACCGCATCGCCTTCAACATCCTCAACTACGGCCGGCTGAAGCTGGGCGCGGGCGTCATCGGGAGCATGAAGCTGCAGCTGCAGAACGCGCTCAAGTTCGCGCAGGAGCGCAAGCAGTTCAAGGCGCCCATCGCCACGTTCCCGCTCATCCGCGAGAAGCTCGCGCGCATGGCCACGCTCGTCTACGCGGTGGAGAGCATGACGTACCGCACGGCGGGGCTGGTGGACGGGCGGCTCGCGGCGAAGGAGCGCTCGGACGCGGACTACGACGCGCACGTCATCGCCGCCATGGAGGAGTTCGCCACCGAGGCCTCCATCATGAAGGTCTTCGGCTCGGAGGCCCTCCACTTCCTGGTGGATGACGCGGTGCAGGTGCACGGCGGCGCCGGCTACATCGAGGAGTACCCGGTGGAGCGCGCCTACCGCGACGCGCGCATCAACCGCATCTTCGAGGGCACCAACGAAATCAACCGCATGCTGATCACCGGCATGCTGCTCAAGCGCGCGGTGAAGGGCGACCTGCCGCTGTTCGCGCAGGCGCGCTCCGTGGCGGAGGAACTGGGCCGCGGCGAGCGTCCCCGCGCGGGCCGCCAGGACGCGCTGGCCCACGAGGAGATCGCCGCTGAGTGCGCCAAGCACCTGGCCATCCACGGCATGCGCCTGGCCGCGGAGACCTTCGGCACGGAGCTGGACAAGCACCAGGAGGTCATGGCCGCGCTGGCGGACGTGGTGATGGACGCGTACGCCCTGGACTCCATGGTGACGCGCACCCGCCAGTCCGCCACCGGCGGCGTGCTGGACCCCGTGCGCGTGGCGCTGGTGCGGCTGTACGCGATGGAGTCCACCACGCGCGCCTTCGAGCGCACCCGCCGCGCGCTCTGCGCCACGCTCAAGGGCGACGCGCTCGCGCTGGAGCTCAAGCGCCTGTCCGCGCTGGACGCCTTCACGGCGTACGACCCGGCGGAGCTGCGCGAGACGGTGGTCGCGGGCCTGGAAGAGGCCGGCGGCTACCCGTACAACCCGCTGTAACCCGCTGGACCGCGCGGGTGCCCTGGCCGGGTGAGGTCAGGGCATCCGCGACACGGCATCCAGGCCGAAGCTGACCCGGGCGCGCCAGGGCGCGGGCGGCAGGTGCTCCAGCACCATCAGGGCCTCCAGCCGCTGGAGCATGTCCGGCCGCAGCCGGCCGAACGTCGCGCCGAAGCCCGGCGTCATCGCCTGCGCCACGCCCTTGCGCGGCACCGACGACGTCCACGCCACCTCGCCGTGGAGCAGGAGCGGGCCCTCCTGCATGTCCATCTCCATGAGGAAGGGCGCGCCCACCTGCACCTCGCGGGGCAGGGTGGGGGCCTCCACCTCCAGGCCCACGCCCCCCCGGGAGATGTCGCGCACGTAGAAGAACGGCGCCCGGGGGTCGGCCTCCCGCGCGCGCAGGTGCAGCGGCATGCGCGGGAAGCGGCGCAGGCCGTTCTGCTCCTCCTGGGCGAAGATGAACTGGAGCACCGCGTCCAGCGCGCTGCGATCCTCCGCGCCGTCGTAGCGCACGGTGAGCAGGAAGCGCTCGCCGGGGCGCGGCTCCACCTTGACGACCTCGCCCAGCACCTCCACCGGACGCGGCATGCCGCCCGCGTGCAGCTCGAAGGTGAAGCGGGTGCCCAGCGGCAGGGCCTTGCGCGTCTCCAGGGTGACGCCGCCCTGACCCACGCTGCGGGTGTACTCACCGACCAGCGACTGCGGGGTCTTGTAGGCCACCTTCAGTCGAACGTTCGTGCTCACGCGCCCACACTCTCAGCCTGTGAGCGGAAAAACTCAAGTTTGCCCCACCCTCGAAGGTAGGCCGTCCGGCACGTGCCCTGAGTGATGTCCAGCGCCGGGCGCGGCGTGTTCCAGCCTGTTGCGCGCTTTCTTGACCCCCCTGGGGGGGGCGCGTATGTATGCCGGCCGCAGAGGGGTAAGAAGTGGGAAGGAGTGGTGGTCCGTCCCGTGCCGGGCTGAAAAGGTGGATCGTCCCGCGTGTTCCGAGGCGTCTATGAGCACCAGATCGACGCGAAGGGGCGCACCAGCCTCCCGGCCAGGCTGCGGGAGACGCTGGTGGGCGCCTACGACGAGCGGCTCATCGTCACCACGGCCCTGGACCCCTGCCTCCACGCCTATCCGGTGCGGGAGTGGGAGGCGTTGGAGACCGCGCTCGCCCGGCGCAACCCCATGGAGCCGGGGGTCAAGACGTTGATGCGGCTGTACGTGGCCAGCGCGCAGGAGTGCCCGCTGGACAAGCTGGGCCGGTTGCTCATCCCGCCGTCGCTCAGGGCGTACGCGAAGCTGGAGAAGGAAGTGGTGTGGGCGGGGATGGTGAAGGTGATTGAGCTTTGGAGCCAGGAAGGCTGGGCGAAGGCGCAGGAGGACGCGCGCCAGGAAGCCACCTCCCAGGACGTGTTGAGGGTGCTGGGCGAGCTGCGCCAGCCGTAGCCAGGAAGTCGACAGCCTCGAGTTCGCAGGAGAAGGGTGGGCAGGCGCATGGACCAGGTGCAGGAGGTTCGTCGGAACAGGGCGGTGGTGGCGGCGTCCGAGCGCGTGGAGACGCTGATGCTGGAGGGCGAGCTGGAGGAGGCGGACCTGCTCAAGCTGTGCGAGGACCTGATGCACCGGCTGCACCGGGGCACGCGCCAGGTCGTCCTCGACTTCGCGGACGTGTCGCACCTGAACTACCGCGGCGTGCGCCCGCTGATGGCCCGCACGGAGCAGTTCCGCCGCGCCGGGGGCGACGTGAAGCTGTCCGGGCTGTCGCCGTACCTGGCCGCCATCTTCCGCGCGGCCGGCGCCCACGACACCTTCGAGCTGTACCCGCACATGAACGATGCCCGGGCCGCCTTCCAGCTCGCGCGCGCTCCCTTCGTCTGACCCGCACCCAAGGCCCCCTCCCGTGGACTTCCAGCACCAGACCGTCCTGCTCCACGAGACGGTGGAGCTGCTGAACCCGGCGGAGGGCAAGGTCATCCTCGACGGCACGCTCGGCGGCGGTGGGCACACCGAGGCGCTGCTCGCCCGGGGCGCCACCGTGGTGGGCGTGGACCGGGACCCCGTGGCCCTGGCGGCGGCCACCGCCCGCATGGGCGGCAACGCGCGCTTCCAGGCCCGGCAGGGCAACTTCGCGGACCTGCCCCGCGTGGCGCACGACCTGCTGCCCGTGGACGGCGTGCTCGTGGACCTGGGCGTGTCCTCGCCCCAGCTGGACGTGGCCGAGCGCGGCTTCTCCTTCATGAAGGACGGCCCGCTGGACATGCGCATGGGCGACACCGGCGTCACCGCCGCGGAGCTCATCGCTGAAACGGACGAGCGCGACCTGGCGCGGCTGCTCAAGGACTATGGAGAAGAGCCCTTCGCGCGGCCCATCGCCCGGGAGCTGAAGAAGGCGCTGCCCCAGCGCACGCTGGAGGCCGCGGAGGTGGTGAAGCGCGCCGTGCCGCGCAAGGCGTGGCCGGACCGCATCCACGTGGCCACCCGCACGTTCCAGGCGCTGCGCATGGCGGTGAACGGGGAGCTGGAGGCGCTGGACGCGCTGCTCGCCGCGCTGCCCTCGCTCCTCAAGGTGGGCGGCCGCGCCGCGGTCATCTCCTTCCACTCCCTGGAGGACCGGAAGGTGAAGGAAGCCTTCCGCGCCCTGGTGGGCGGGTGCACCTGTCCGCCGGGCTTCCCGGTGTGCGTGTGCAACAGCCAGGGTGATTTCGCCCTCGTGTCCAAGAAGGCCGTCGCGGCTTCCGAAGCGGAAGTCGAGGCCAACCCCCGCTCTCGCAGCGCGCACCTGCGCGCGGTGGAGAAAATCCGATGAGCAAGGCCCTCTCGCGTCCCTCCGTGTCCGTGGCCGGCGTGCTGATGCACCTGCTGCCCGCCGTCATGCTCTTCACCCTGTTCGCCGGCGTGGGCATCCTCCACGTCACCAGCCGCGTGCTGGTGGTGGACATGGGCTACCGCCTGTCCAACGCGGAGGGCGAGAGCCGCTCGCTCACCCGGGAGAACGACCGGCTGAAGCTGGAGCTGGCCACGCTCAAGGCCCCGGCGCGGCTGGAGCGCGTGGCGCGTGAGCAGCTGGGCATGGCGATGCCCAAGGGCGGCGCGGTGGTGTCCCTGGCGGACGAGCGCGTGAAGGGCTCGGGCACCGCGCAGGCCCGGAGCAGCGCCCCCGCGGTCCGCGTGGCGGAGCGGGGGACCGGGCGGTGAGGGACCTCAAGAGCGCGCGGATTCCAGAGTCGAACACGAAGGGGCTCAGGCTGCGGGTCCAGCTCTTGTTCGGGCTGTTCCTCGCGCTCCTGGGCACGGCGTTCGGCCGCGCGGTCTACCTCCAGGTCTTCCAGCAGGAGAAGCTGCGCGGCCTGGCGCAGGACCAGTACGTCCGGCAGATCGACATCCCGGCCCGGCGTGGGGACATCTTCGACCGGCGCGGCACGCCGCTCGCGCAGAGCGTGGAGGTGGACTCCATCTGGGTGGACCCGTCCATGCTCCCCAACGTGCAGCAGGCGGCCCGGCAGCTCGCGCGTGCGGTGCACCTGGACGGCAACGACGTGGCCGCGCGCCTGTCCCGCGCCAAGCGCTTCGCGTGGGTGAAGCGCCAGGCGAAGCCCCAGGAGGTGGCGGCGGTCAAGGCGCTGGGCCTGCCCGGCCTGGGCTTCACCAAGGAGCCCAAGCGCTTCTATCCCCAGCGCGAGCTGGGCGCGCACATCGTCGGCATGGTGGGCACCGACGGCCACGGGCTGGAGGGGCTGGAGCTGGCCTTCGAGGACGAGCTGTCCGGGCAGAACTCGCGCACCTCCGGCTTCCGGGACGCCAAGGGCCGCAAGCTGATGGTCCAGGGCGCCATGGACCCCCTGGAGCGCCAGGGCGCCGCGGTGACGCTCACGCTGGACCGCCACCTCCAGTACGTCGCGGAGAAGGCGCTGGCCAAGGCCGTGGAGGACGCCAAGGCGGTGGCGGGCATGGCGGTGGTGCTGGACCCGCGCACCGGGGAGCTGCTGGCGCTGGCCAACAACCCGCGCTTCAACCCCAACACGCCGGAGGACGGCGTGAAGAACGCCATCCGCAACCGCGCCGCGCTGGACGCCTTCGAGCCCGGCTCCACGATGAAGGCCTTCGTGGTGGCCGCCGCGCTGGAGCAGAAGGCCATCACCCCGGACACGCTGTTCTTCTGTGAGAACGGCGCCTTCCGCATTGGCCGCCACACCGTCAACGACACCCACCCGCACGGCTGGCTCAACGCGCAGGGCGTCCTCCAGGTGTCCTCCAACATCTGCGCCGCGAAGATCGCCGACGCCCTGGGGCGGGAGAAGATGGTGGCCGCCTACCACGCCTTCGGCTTCGCGGAGCGCACCGGCCTGGCGCTCACCGGGGAGAGCCGCGGCGTCATCCCGTTTCCGAAATCGGACATCTCCCTGGCCACCCAATCCTTCGGCCAGGGGATGACCTCCACCGCCGTCCAGCTGGCGGCGGCCTACGGCGCGCTGGCCAACGACGGCGTGCTGATGCGCCCGTACCTCGTCTCCAGGGTCGTGGACCCGGACGGCGTGGTGCTGCTGGAGAACCAGCCCACGGAGCTGCGCCGGGTCGTTTCCCAGAGGGTGGCGCGGCAGGTCGTGGGCATGCTCGAGAGCGTGGTGGTCAAGGGAGGGACCGCGCCCAAGGCCGCCATGGACGACTACCGGGTGGCCGGCAAGACGGGCACCGCCCAGAAGGCGGACCCCGTCGCGCGGGGGTATTCCGACAAACGCATTGCGTCGTTCGCGGGCATGGTGCCGGCCGAGGCACCGCGCGCCGTGATTCTCGTGGTGGTGGACGAACCCAAGACAGACGTATACGGGGGGAACGTGGCTGCCCCTGCCTTCAAGGAAATCGCTACCGCTGCCATGGCCCACCTGGCCGTGCCCCCGTCCCGGACGGTGGCACCCGCCGAGGTGGCCGCGGCCGCCGCGCCCGTGGTGCCCCCTCCGGCACCGAAGGCGTTGGCGAAGGCCGTGCCCGTCCGGGCCGGCCTGGAGGATGCGGTGACCGAGACCCCGGAGCCCGGCACGGTGCGTGTGCCGGACGTCCAGGGCCAGGCAGGACGCGAAGCCGTGGTGAAGCTGCTCGCCGCGGCGTTGGAGCCACAGCTGCAAGGCAGTGGACGAGTCGTATCTCAGACCCCCCCCGCCGGTGCGCTGGTGGAGAAGGGGGCCCGGGTGACGCTGGAACTGGCGACGCGGCAATGAGGCCGTGTCCTTTCCAGGCCCCGCATCAGCAATGCGTGTGAAGGGGAAGAGATGAAGCTGACGGATGTCCTCGCAGGGTGTGGAGCCGAGCAGACCTCGGGCGGCCGTTCCGCGGTCGACGTCACGGGCGTGACGCAGGATTCGCGGCGCGTGAAGCCGGGGGATCTCTTCATCGCCGTGCCGGGCCTGAAGGAAGACGGGGCCCAGTTCATCGGCGAAGCCGTGTCGCGCGGTGCCGTGGCCGTGGTGTCGGAGAAGCAGGGGCAGTCCTCGCAGGTGCCGTTCTTCAAGGTGAGCAGCGCGCGCAAGGCGCTGGCCCTCATCGCGGCCAACTTCCACGGCCGCCCCGCCGACAAGCTGACGCTCCTGGGCGTCACCGGCACCAACGGGAAGACGACGACCACCTACCTCCTGGAGGCCATCCTCGCGACGGCCGCCATGTACACGGGGGCCAACCCGCCGGGCGTCATCGGCACGCTGGGCTACAAGTTCGGCGGCAAGACGACGGAGCTGGCCAACACCACGCCGGACCCGCTGGAGCTGCACCGCATCTTCCGCGAGATGGTGGACGCGGGCGTGGAGACGGTCGTGATGGAGGTCTCCAGCCACGCGCTCGCGCAGGAGCGCGTGCACGGGCTCACCTTCAAGGCCGTGGGCTTCAGCAACCTGTCCCGTGACCACCTGGACTACCACAAGGACCTGGAGGAGTACTTCCAGGTGAAGCGCAAGCTCTTCGTGGAGAACCTCTCCGCCACGGGCACCGCGGTGGTCAACGGCGACGACGCCTTCGCCAGCCGCATCTACAACGAGCTGCGCGGCCAGAAGCGCATGGCGTGGAAGTTCAGCCGCACGGGCGCGGGGGAAATCTCCGCCGCGGACGCCGCCTACTCGCTCAAGGGCATCGAGGCCACCCTGAAGACGCCCGCGGGCGACATCAAGGTCAAGAGCAAGCTCCTGGGGCCCCACAACCTGGAGAACATCATGCTCGCCGCCGGCATCGCGCTGGGCGCGGGCATCAGCCGCTCGGACGTGAAGAGCGGCATCGAGCTGGTCTCCCAGGTGGCCGGCCGCATGGACCGCGCGGAGAACCACCGCGGCGGACCCGCCCCGGCGGTGCTGGTGGACTACGCGCACACGGATGACGCGCTCAAGCGCTCCATCGAGGCGGCGCGCACGCTGGCCAAGGGCCGCGTCATCGTCGTCTTCGGCTGCGGCGGCGACCGCGACAAGGGCAAGCGCCCGCTGATGGGCACCGTGGCCGCGGAGGGCGCCGACCTGGTGATGGTGACCAGCGACAACCCGCGCACGGAGGACCCGGAGGCCATCATCGCGGAGGTGACGCCGGGCCTGGAGAAGGGCGGCCTGCGCCGCATCTCCGCGGGCAAGGCGAAGGTCGGGGAGAAGGGCTACCTCGTGGACGCGGACCGCCGCGCCGCCATCGAGCAGGTCATCAACCTGGCCAAGGACGACGACGTCGTCCTCATCGCCGGCAAGGGCCACGAGACCTACCAGACGGTGGGCACGGAGAAGCTCGCGTTCGACGACCGCGAGGTCGCCGCGCGCGCGCTGGCCAACCGCATCCCGGGCTGACCCTTCTCAAAGGCCAACACCCCCCTCCATGGCCGCTCGATTCTCCGATGACGAGGTGGTGCAGGCGACGGGTGCGACCCGTCGCGGGGAGCCCGTTGCCGCGGGCTTCCCCGCCGTCTGCACCGACACCCGGTCGCTCACCCCCGGGTGTCTCTTCGTGGCGCTGCAGGGCGAGCGCTTCGACGCCCACGACTTCGTGGACGGCGCCCAGCGCCAGGGAGCGGCCGGAGCGGTGGTGAAGCGGGGGAGGGCGCTGCCGGCCCTGCCCCCGGGCTTCGCGCTCTACGAAGTCGACGACACCCTGGCCGCGCTGGGCGGGCTGGGGGCGCTGCACCGCCGCCGCTTCCAGATTCCGGTGGCGGCGGTGGGGGGCTCCAACGGGAAGACGACCACCAAGGAGATGGTGGGCGCCATCCTGGCCACGCGAGGCCCCGCCCTGAAGACGGAGGGCAACTTCAACAACGAGGTGGGCGTCCCGCTCACGCTCTTCCGGCTGGAGCCGTCCCACGTGGCGGCCGTCATCGAAGTGGGGATGAACCAGCCGGGCGAAATCGAGCGGCTCACCCGCAAGGTGCGGCCGGACGCCGGTGTCATCACCGTGGTCCAGCCGGAGCACCTGGAGGGGCTGGGCAGCCTGGAGGGCGTGGCGGAGGCGGAAGGGGAGATGTTCCGCGAGCTGCTGCCCCAGGCCACCGCCGTGGTGAACCTGGACGACGCGCTCATCGTGCGCCAGGCCGCGCGCAGCGGCGCGAAGCACCTGACGTTCGGCCGGGCGGAGAACGCGGACGTGCGCCTCACCGCCGTCCACACGCTGGGCCGCGACGGCATGGTGGCCACCGTGCGCTACCAGGGGAAGGACTGGCCGGTGCGCCTGCACTTCGTGGGGCCGCACAACGCGCAGAACGCGACGGCGGCGTTCGCGACGGCGCTGGCCCTGGGCTACTCCCCGGAGGAGTGCGTGACGGGGCTGGAGTCCGCGCGGCCGTACGCGCGCCGGCTCAACATCGTGGACGGCCGGAACGGCGTCACGGTGGTGGACGACTGCTACAACGCCAACCCGGCCTCCATGGAGGCCGCGCTCGTCACGCTGGGCACGCTGGTGCCCGAAGGCGGCCGGGCGGTGGCGGTGCTGGGCGACATGCTGGAGCTGGGCGCGGGCGAGGCGGAGGAGCATGCCCGGCTGGGTGAGCTCGTCGCGCGGCACGCGAAGCTGGTCGCGTTCTTCGGCCCCCGGTCCTCGGGCGGCCTGGGGAGCGCGGACATGGGAGATTCCGCCGCCCACTTCACCGAAGTGGAGCCATTGGTGGCGTGGTTGACGCCCCGGCTCTCACCCGGTGACGTGGTGCTGGTGAAGGCCAGTCGCGGCATGCGATTGGAGCGCGTGGTGGCGGCCCTCACGGGCGCGGCCCCCCCCGGAGGGAGTCACTAGTGCTGTACCTTCTGTACGAGCTCATCCAGAACACCGAGGCCGGGCGCGTCCTCAACTTCCTGCGCTACCCGACCTTCCGCATCATCGCCGCGGGCGTCTTCGCCCTGCTCCTGGGGATGCTCATCGGGCCGCGCCTCATCGCGCGGCTGCGCCTGAAGCAGCACGGGCAGAGCAACGTGCGCGAGGACACCCCGGACACGCACCAGAAGAAGAAGGGCACGCCCACCATGGGGGGCGCGCTCATCCTCATCTGCATCGCGGCGGGCACGCTCCTGTTCGCGGACCTCAAGTCCCGCGGCGTCTGGGTGATGATCCTCCTCACCTTCGGCTATGGCTTCATCGGCTTCCTGGATGACTGGCTCAAGCTGTCCAAGCGCAACTCCAAGGGCCTGGCCGGGCGCAAGAAGATGGTGCTGCAGACCCTCTTCTACCTCATCGCCATCTTCGGCCTGATGTGCACGTGGACGAAGGCGGACGGCTCCTTCGGGCCCACGCTGCTCATCGACACGCGGCTGACGCTGCCGTTCGTGCCGTCCCATTGGTTCAACCCGGACCTGGGCTGGTTCTACGTCGTCTTCGCGTGGATCGTGATTGTTGGCACGTCCAACGCGGTGAACCTCACGGACGGCCTGGACGGCCTGGCCATTGTCCCCACCATCGTGTCGGCGGTGACCTTCTGCGTGCTCTGCTACGTGGCGGGCACCACGCTGCACATCGCGGACACGGAGACGGTGAACGGCGTCGCGCGGCTCACGGCCACGCCGCTGTACCGCTACCTGGGCATCCTCCAGGTGCCGGGCGGCGCGGAGCTGGCCGTCTTCTGCGCGAGCATCGTGGGCGCGGGCATCTCCTTCCTCTGGTTCAACACCTACCCGGCGTCCGTGTTCATGGGCGACATCGGCTCGCTGGCCCTGGGCGGCGCGCTGGGCGCGCTGGCGGTGTTCTCCAAGAACGAAGTCGTCTCCGCCATCATCCACGGCATCTTCTTCGCGGAGGCGCTCTCCGTGATGATCCAGGTGGCGTCCTTCAAGATGACGGGCAAGCGCGTCTTCAAGATGGCGCCCGTGCACCACCACTTCGAGCTCAAGGGCCTGGCCGAGCCGAAGATCATCGTGCGTTTCTGGATTGTCGCCATCCTCTGTGGTGGCGTGGCCCTGCTGTCCCTGAAACTGCGCTAGTCGCTTTGCCCCCCGTAGTTGCTCCCGAAGACGAGGTCGGCCCGCCCCATGAATCCCTCGCTGTCCGGTCGGAAGGTCGCGGTGTTCGGGCTGGCCAAGAGCGGCGTCGCGGCGCTCCGGCTGCTCGTGCAGCAGGGCGCGAAGGTGACGGCGCTGGACGCGCGCTCCGAGGACGCGCTCGGTGACGTCGCGAAGGAGCTGCGCGCGCAAGGCGTCGAGCTCGTCACCGGCGCCACGCCCCCAGGCCTGCTCACCCGCCAGGACCTGGTGGTGGTGAGCCCGGGCGTGCCGCTGTCGCTGCCGGAGCTGGAGGCCGCGCGCACGTCGGGCGTCCCCGTGTGGGGCGAGATTGAGCTCGCGGGCCGCTTCCTGAAGGGCACGCGCTTTTTGGGCATCACCGGCACCAACGGCAAGAGCACCACCACGGCGCTCACCGGCGAGCTGTACGCGAAGGCGGGCCTGCGCACCTTCGTGGGCGGCAACCTGGGCCGTCCGCTGGCGGAGGCCGCCATGGCGCCCGGGGACTGGGACGCGCTGGTGGTGGAGCTGTCCAGCTTCCAGCTGGAGGGCATCCACGAGCTCAAGCCCACGGGCGCGGCCATCCTCAACCTCACGCCGGACCACCTGGACCGCTACGCCAACCACGCCGAGTACGGCGCGGCCAAGGCGCGCATCTTCATGAACCAGGACGCTGGCGGCGACTTCGCGGTGGTGAACGCGGACGACGCGGCGGTGATGGGGCTGGCCGCCTCCTCGCGCGCGCCCGTGTACGGCTTCTCCATGACGGGCCGCCCGGTGGTGGACGCGCCCACGCTGGCGGGGCTGGCCATCGCCCGGCCCGGCGGCTTCGAGCTGGAGTTCGCGGGCGAGTCCTACACGCTCACCAACCGCTCGCTCCGGGGCGTGCACAACGCGCAGAACGCGATGGCGGCGGCGCTGCTGGCGCGGCTGGGCGGCGTGGCGAAGGACGCGGTGCAGGCGGGCCTGGACAGCTACCCGGGCCTGGCGCACCGGCTGGAGAGCGTGCGCGTGCTGGACGGCGTGGAGTGGGTGAACGACTCCAAGGCCACCAACGTGGACTCCGTGCTGGTGGCGCTCAAGGCGTTCGCGGGCGACGTGTGGCTCATCGCGGGCGGCAAGGGCAAGGGCGCTCCATACGCGCCCATGGTGGAGGCGGGGCAGGGGAAGGTGAAGGGCGTGCTGACCATCGGCCAGGACGCGGACGCGCTGGCGCGGGCGTACGCGAACGACGCGCCGGTGCATGCGTGCGGCACCCTGGCCCAGGCGGTGGCGAAGGCGCGCGAGGTCGCGAGGGCGGGGGACACGGTGCTCCTGTCCCCGGCGTGCGCGTCGTACGACCAGTTCAAGAACTTCGAGGACCGGGGCGACACGTTCAAGCGCCTCGTCGGGGCGCTCTGACCGTGATGAAGACCTCTCCTCCGGCCGCCCCCGTGCGGTTCGATCCGATTCTCCTGTGCGCGGTGCTGGCGCTCGTCTCGCTGGGCCTGGTGATGACGTACTCGGCCAGCGCGGTGCTGGCGCAGGACAAGCTGGGCGACAGCCTCTACTTCCTCAAGCGCCAGCTGTCCGCCGCGGGCCTGGGCCTCGTGGCCATGGCGGTGGCCATGAAGCTGGGCTGGCGGAAGCTGGCGCGGCTGGCGTACCCGCTGCTGCTCGTCGCCATCGTGCTGCTCATCGCGGTGGCCATCCCCGGCATCGGCACCACGGCGGGCGGCGCGCGGCGGTGGATCCGCCTGCCGGGCTTCAGCCTCCAGCCGGCGGAGCTGGCCAAGTTCGCGTGGCTCGTCTACCTGTCCTATTCGCTGGCGAAGAAGCGGGAGAAGGTGGCCACGTTCTCCATCGGCTTCCTGCCGCACCTGGCCCTGTGCGGCATCCTGGTGTTCCTGTGCATGCTCCAGCCGGACTTCGGCAGCAGCGTGCTGCTGGTGTTCATGCTCTTCGTGCTGCTGTTCGCGGCGGGCACGAAGCTGTCGTACCTGGTGGGCTCCCTCCTGCTCGCGCTGCCGCTGGCCTTCGTCGCCATCGCGACCAGCCCGTACCGCATGAAGCGCATCCTCGCGTTCCTGGACCCGTGGGCCCACCGGCACGACGTGGGCTACCAGGTGGCGGAGTCGCTCATGTCCATCGGCTCGGGCGGCATCACCGGCCTGGGGCTGGGGGACGGCCGGCAGAAGCTGTTCTTCCTGCCGGAGGCGCACACGGACTTCATCTTCTCCATCCTCGGTGAGGAGCTGGGGCTCATCGGCGTGGGGCTGCTGGTGGTGCTGTACGCCGTCGTCCTCTGGCGCGGCATCCGCGCGGCCCTGGCGGCGGGGGAGACGTTCGGCACGTACCTGGGCCTGGGCATCAGCTCCATCATCGCGTTCCAGGCCACGGTGAACATGTGCGTGGCCATGGGCCTGTTGCCCACGAAGGGTCTGACGCTGCCGTTCGTGTCCTACGGCGGCACGTCGCTGGTGGTGCTGATGGGCTCCGCGGGCGTGCTCCTGTCGCTCAGCGCGAACACGCAGGGCGCGTCGCGGCCGGTGCGCACGGGCACGACGGACCTGCGGGAGGTGACGGCGTGAAGGTGCTCATCGCGGGCGGAGGCACCGGCGGTCACCTGTTCCCGGGCATCGCGCTCGCGGAAGAGGTCGTCACGCGCCACCCGGCCAACGAAGTGGTGTTCGTGGGCACGGAGAAGGGCCTGGAGGCGCGCGTGGTGCCCAAGGAGGGCTACCCGCTGGAGTTCGTGAAGGTGCAGGGGCTCAAGGGCAAGGGCCTGCTCGGGCTCCTCAAGGGCCTCATCGCGCTGCCCATGGCGTTCCTCGCGTCGTTCCGCATCCTGTCGCGCCAGAAGCCGGACGTGGTGGTGGGCGTGGGCGGCTACGCGAGCGGGCCGGTGGTGCTGGCCGCGTGGCTGATGGGCATTCCCACCGCCATCCAGGAGCAGAACGCGCTGCCGGGCCTCACCAACAAGGTGCTGGGCCGCATCGTGAAGGTCGTCTTCACCGCCTTCGAGGAGGCGCGCGCGTTCTTCCCCGAGGCCAAGGTGCAGATGATTGGCAACCCCATCCGCAAGAAGCTGATGGACAACTACCTGCGCAGCAGCGCCGCGCACGAGAAGTTCTCCGTCCTCATCTTCGGCGGCAGCCTGGGCGCGCGCGGCCTCAACAACCGGGTGCTGGAGGCGCTGGACTCGCTGGGCGACCTGAAGGAGCAGATCTCCATCGTCCACCAGACGGGGAAGCTGGACCTGGAGACGGTGCGCAAGGGCTACGCGGACAAGGGCTTCGCGGACGTGGCCCAGGTGGTGGAGTTCATCGACGACATGTCCTCCGCCTACGCGAAGGCGGACCTGGTCATCTGCCGCGCGGGCGCCACGTCGCTGGCGGAGCTGACGGTGTGCAAGAAGGCCAGCATCCTGGTGCCCTTCCCGCACGCGACGGACAACCACCAGGAGGTGAACGCCCGCGCGCTGGTGGACGCGGGCGCGGCCCTCATGTTCCGCGAGTCGGAGCTCACCGGGCAGAAGCTGGCGCAAGAGCTGCGCGGCCTGATGACGGACCCGGCGAAGCTCAAGCAGATGGCGAAGAAGGCGGGCATCCTGGGCCGCCCGGCCGCCGCGAAGGAGCTGGCGGACGTGTGCGTGGACCTGACCACCCAGGCCTGGGGCCCGGGCGGGCGGGACCGCGGACCCAAGGACGTGAAGAAGGCACCCGGGAGCAAGGCATGAGCAGCAAGACCGTCAGCAACAAGCCCGGCAGCCTCTTCAAGACGCGCCACGCGGCGCACGTGCACTTCGTGGGCGTGGGCGGCATCGGCATGAGCGGCATCGCGGAGGTGCTGCTCAACCTGGGCTACCGCGTCTCCGGCTCCGACCTGCGCGAGAGCGACATCACCCGCCGCCTGGCGAAGCTGGGCGCCACCCTCTACGAGGGCCACAAGGCGTCCAACCTCGTGCACGCGGACGTGGTGGTGATTTCCTCCGCGGTGCGCAAGGACAACCCGGAGGTGGTGACGGCGCGCCAGCGCAAGATTCCCGTCATCCCTCGCGCGGAGATGCTCGCGGAGCTGATGCGCCTGAAGTACGCGGTCGCCGTCGCCGGCAGCCACGGCAAGACGACGACGACGTCCATGGTGGCCACGGTGCTGTCCGCGGCGGGCCTGGACCCCACGGCGGTGGTGGGCGGCAAGGTGAACGTGCTCGACTCCAACGCCAAGCTGGGCAAGAGCGAGCTGATGGTGGTGGAGGCGGACGAGTCCGACGGCAGCTTCCTCAAGCTGCACCCGTCCATCGCGGTCGTCACCAACATCGACCCGGAGCACATGGACCACTACGGCGACCTGGCGACGCTCCAGTCCGCGTTCGTGGAGTTCTGCAACCGGGTCCCCTTCTACGGCCTCAACGTGCTGTGCCTGGACAACCCCAACGTCCAGGCGCTCCTGCCGCGCATCGAGAAGCGCTTCGTCACCTACGGCAGCTCGCACATGGCGGACTACCGGCTGGAGGGCATCGCGCTGGACGGCTTCACCACCACCTTCCGCGCCTTCCGCCGCGAGGAGGACCTGGGCGAGTTCCGCGTGCGCATGGTGGGCGCGCACAACGCCTTCAACGCGCTGGCGGTGGTGGCCATCGCGGAGGAGATGGACATCCCGCTGGAGACGGTGCGCGGGGCGCTGGCGGAGTTCGGCGGCGTGCAGCGCCGCTTCACCGTGCGCGGGGAGGTGGGCGGCATCACCGTGGTGGACGACTACGGGCACCACCCCACGGAGGTGATGGCCACGCTGTCCGGCGCGCGTCGCGCGTTCGGCCGCCGGGTGGTGGCCGCCTTCCAGCCGCACCGCTACACGCGCACGCACGACCTGATGAAGGAGTTCGCCACCGCGTTCAACGACGCGGACGTGCTCCTGGTCACCAGCGTCTACGCGGCGGGCGAGGAGCCCATTCCTGGCGCCACCGGCGACGCGCTGGCGGAGGCCATCCGCGCCCACGGCCACCGCGACGTGACGTTCGTGGAGAAGCGCGTGGACGTGGCCAAGGCGCTGCTGGAGCGCGTGCGCGAGGGCGACCTGGTGCTGACGCTGGGCGCGGGCGACATCACCCAGGTGGGCCCGGACCTGCTGAACCTGATGGGCGCGGCGAAGGGCGGGTAGGGGATGGAGCCGGGCGAGGTGACACCGCTGGCGGCGCGCGTGGCGCGTCTGCCGGGCCTGGACGTCAAGCCGGGTGAGCCCCTGGCGCCGCTCATCAGCGTGCGCGTGGGCGGTCCGGCGGAAGCCCTGGTGCGTCCGCGCTCCCCGGACGCGCTGGTGGACCTGCTGCGCCTGGCCCGCGACGAGGGCCTTCCCGTGACGGTGCTGGGCGGCGGGGCCAACACGCTGGTGGGCGACGGCGGCGTGCCGGGGCTCACCGTGAAGCTGCCCCCGGACTTGTTCCCGGAAGTGCTGGACGTGGGCCCGGACGACGGGCGGGTGACGCTGGGCACGGGCGCGGCCATCGCCCGGCTGGTCAACGTGATGCGCGCGCAGGGCCTGGTGGGCGCGGAGTTCCTCGCGGGCATTCCCGGCACCCTGGGCGGCGCGGTCACCATGAACGCGGGCACCAAGAACGGCGAGTGCTTCCGCGTGGTGGAGGCCATCGAAGTCGCCACCGCGGACGGGGTGGGGTGGCTGACGAAAGCGCAGGTGCCGCACACCTACCGTCACGCCACGCTGCCCGCTGGAGGTATCGTCACGCGCGTGCGCTTCCATCTTCCCAAGGGCGATGTCGTGGCCAGCAAGGCGGCCATGGACGCGGACCTGGGCTACAGGAAGCGCACGCAGCCCCTGAGTCAGCCCAACTTCGGCAGCGTGTTCACCAACCCGCCGGGCGACCATGCCGGGCGGCTGATTGAACTCGTGGGCCTGAAGGGGCACACCCTGGGGCGCGCGCAGGTGTCCACGCTGCACGCGAACTGGATCGTCAACCTGGGCGGCGCCGCCGCTCGCGACGTGCGGGGCCTCATCACCCTGATGCAAGACCGGGTACAAGAGGCCACCGGCATCGTCATGCACCCCGAAGTCAAATTCGTCGGAGTCTTCCTGCCATGACCATCGGTCCCCGAGGCTTCACCCCCGCTGAGTTGAAGGCCAGGCGCGTCGGCGTGCTGTACGGCGGCCTCTCCAGTGAGCGCGAGGTGTCGCTGCGCACGGGCGCCGCGGTGTCGGGCGCCCTCAAGGGGCTGGGCTACGACGTGGTGGAAATCGACGTGGGCAAGGACCTGCCCGCGCGCCTCGTCGCGGAGAAGGTGGACGTGGCGTGGCTCGCGCTGCACGGCCGCTTCGGCGAGGACGGCTGCATCCAGGGCCTGCTGGAGGCCATGTTCATCCCCTACACCGGCAGCGGCGTGATGGCCTCCGCGGTGGGCATGGACAAGGTGTACGCGAAGGAGATCTTCGTCGCGCGCGGCATCCCCACGCCGCCCTACCGCGCCTTCGACTCGGCGGAAGCGGCGCTCGCGGAAGCGGACCGGCTGCCGTTCCCCTTCCCGGTGGTGGTGAAGCCCAGCCGCGAGGGCAGCAGCGTGGGCGTCCACATCTGCAAGACGCGCGAGGACTACACCGCGGCCGTCCAGGACGCCTCGAAGCACGCGGGCACGCTCCTTGTGGAGCAGTTCATCAAGGGCCGCGAAGTGCAGGGCGGCGTGCTGGACAACGAGGCGCTGGGCGTCATCGAGGTCAAGGCCGCGCGCGAGTTCTACGACTACGAGGCCAAGTACAAGGCCGGCAGCGGTACTCAGTATCTCTTCCCCGCGCCGCTGCCGCCGGACCTGTACGCGCGCGTCAACGAGGTCTCCCTCGCCGCCCACAAGGCGCTGGGGTGCTCGGGCGGCTCGCGCTCGGACGTCATCGTCACCGAAGCCGGTGACGTGTTCCTGCTGGAAATCAACACGCTGCCCGGAATGACGGCCTCCAGCCTCCTGCCCAAAATCGCGGCGGGGCGGGGCATCGACTTCCCGGCCCTCTGTGAGCGGCTGCTCCAGGGCGCTTCGCTCAAGGCCTGAGCCGCTCCGCGTTCTTTCCTGGAGTTCCGGCCTCTTGTGAGGCCGGCGTGTCCCCCCATGCCGCTACAGCGACGTGCCTGTAGCCAAAAACTGGCGTGGTTCGACGTCCGCACGCAGCATGCGCCTCCCTAGTCATGGCCTTCGGAAAATCCAAGAACCGCCGCCGCCTGGACGCCGCACCGCGCAACGACGCGGTGAAGGGCGCGGTCCGTTCGCACGGGCCGTCGGTGGCGAAGGCGCTGGGGTTGGCCGTCGCGACGGCGGGGCTCATCTGGGGCTGCATCGAGCTGCGCGCCTGGGCGGTGGTGACGCCGCGCTTCGCGCTGGAGTCGGTGAACTTCTCCGGGCTGGAGCGGGCCTCGCGCCCGGAGCTCCTGAAGCTGTCGGGGCTTGCGGCGGGGCAGAACCTGTGGACGCTGGACCCGGCCGCGCTGGCGCGGGCCATGGACCAGCACCCCTGGGTGCGCACGGTGGAGGTGACGCGGCGGTTTCCGCGCGGCGTGTCCGTGGAGGTGACGGAGCACGCACCCGCGGCGCTGGCGGTGCTGGGCGACCTGTACGTGCTGGACGAGGAGGGCGAGCCCTTCAAGCGCGTCACCCCCGGGGACGGGCTGGACCTGCCGCTCGTCACCGGCGTGGAGCGCGATGCGTACGTGGCGGACCCGGACGGGGTGCGCGCGAAGTTCCGCGAGGCGCTGGATGTAACCCGTGCTTATGCGCGGCTGTTGCCGGGACGATCCGAGCGGCTTTCTGAAGTGCGCCTGGAGAACACCGGGCTTGCGCTGGTGACGGCGACGGGGCAGGAGGTGCGCCTCGGCGCGGGCGATACGGAAGTCAAGCTCCAGCGGCTGGCGCGCGTTCGACGCGAGCTCAGCACAAGGGGGCTTGCAGCCGCGATCATTCGCCTGGATAACCGTGCCCGACCGGGTTGGGTGGCGGTGAGGCTTTCGAGTGGGTCCGACTCCGTGCGGAGCGGGGACTCGACGCAGTGAGGATGCTTCCTTCACGAAAGTGAGGGAGCCTGGGAGGAGTCATGGCGAAGCAGAAGTCGGGGGAGATCATCGTCGGCCTCGACATCGGCACGACGAAGATCTGCGCCATCGTCGGCGAGCTGACCGATAGCGGTATCGACATCATCGGTATCGGTACGCATCCGTCGAAGGGATTGCGCAAGGGCGTCGTGGTCAATATCGAGGCCACGGTGTCGTCCATCCGGCGCGCCGTGGAGGAAGCCGAGCTGATGGCCGGGGCGGAGATCTCCCACGTCTACACGGGGATCGCCGGCGGCCACATCAAGGGCTTCAACTCCCAGGGCATCGTCGCGGTGAAGGACAAGGAGGTCCGCGACGCGGACATCGCGCGCGTCATCGACGCGGCGAAGGCGGTGGCCATCCCGCTGGACCGGGAGGTCATCCACGTCCTGCCGCAGGAGTTCATCATCGACGACCAGGGCGGCATCAAGGAGCCCCTGGGCATGGCCGGCGTGCGCCTGGAGGCCAAGGTGCACATCGTCACGGGCGCCGTCTCCAGCGCGCAGAACATCGTCAAGTGCGCCAACCGCACGGGCCTGAACGTCTCCGACATCGTGCTCCAGCCGCTCGCCTCCGCTGAAGCCGTGCTGAGCGAGGACGAGAAGGAGCTGGGCGTGTGCCTCGTCGACATCGGCGGCGGCACCACGGACATCGCCATCTTCTCCGGCGGCTCCATCGTCCACACGGCCGTCATCGCCCTGGGCGGCAACAACCTGACGAGCGACATCGCCATCGGCCTGCGCACCCCCGCGCACGAGGCCGAGCGCATCAAGCAGAAGTACGGCTGCGCGCTCGCGTCCATGATCAACAAGGACGAGACGATCGAGGTCCCCAGCGTGGGCGGCCGTCAGCCGCGCGTCCTGGGCCGGCAGATCCTCTCGGAGATTCTGGAGCCGCGCGTGGAGGAGATCTTCCAGCTGGTGCACCGGGAGATCCAGAAGTGCGGCTACGAGGACCTGCTCGCGTCGGGCATCGTCATCACGGGCGGCAGCACGCTGCTCGCGGGCATGCCGGAGCTGGCGGAAGAGGTGCTGGGCCTGCCGGTGCGCCGGGGCATGCCGCGCGGCATCGGGGGCCTGGTGGATGTGGTGAAGAGCCCCATGTACGCCACGGGCGTGGGCCTGGTGGTCTACGGCGCCAAGCACATGGACCGCCGCATGTTCCGCATCCGCGAGGACGGCAACGTCTACAAGAAGGTGAAGGGCCGGATGCGCGAGTGGCTGGAAGAGATCTTCTAGGCCGTCCCGGCGCGTTGATGCGCTGAGTCAGGGCTCCCTTCGGGGGGCCCTTTCGCGTTTCTGGGGGCTGTGTCCGGGGAGTGCATTGACGCGTCAGGGGCAACGCTGACGCGTCAGGCTGGGACGCGGAGTGTTCCAGATTCCAGAATCCGGATCCGGCTTTCGGACGCCCGCCCTAAGCACGGGCGTCCAGCCGTGCAAGTTCCAGGATTTGGACGGATCGGGAATTCGACAGAGGATGGCGCCCGGCTTGCTAGGGGGGCCTGTGGCTCCCGGAACGCATCCCGCCGTTTCTGGTGAGCCTCTGAACCTATGACACCACACAAGACTTCGCGGTTGCTGACGCCCCTACTGGGAGTACGCGGCTCCGTCGCGGCTCTGTTGGCCCTGCTGTGCGCCGTGTTCGCGGCGCCACCGGCCTTCGCGGAACCGGACAGCTTCGGTAATGGCAACGGCTTGGATGGCCCGCTGACGGTCAACGCGGCCGGTACGGTCATCAACACGTACACGCGGCTGACCGCGCCCGCGCCCGCGGGCCAGTCGTTCGTTGACGTGACGGACACCACCGGCTTCGCGGTGGACGACCTGGTGATGATCTACCAGTCCACCGGCTTCACGGAGGCGGTGACCTCGGGTGACCCGGGCCCGTTCAACTTCCAGTCGACCCCGGTCGGCAACTGGCAGTTCGTCCGGCTCACGGACGTTACGGATACGCGGCTGACCTTCACGGGCGTGCCGCTCACGGCGTCGTTCACGGGCGGCGATGCCAACGAAGAGGCCATCCGGACCTCGGCGCAGGCCATCCGGGTGCCCGAGTATTCGGACGTGACCATCAACGCGGGCGCGAGCCTCGTCGCCAAGCCGTGGTCCAACGACGCGGACTTCGTGGACAACCTGGGCGGCATCGTCGTCTTTTTCGCGACCGGGACGGTGACGAACAACGGCACCATTTCCGCCTCCGGTGCTGGCTTCCGAGGTGGCCAGGAGTTCAACGGTGAAGGCGACAATTGTCCGGCGACGGATCTGGACGTCGAGCATCCGCGCGGTGCCATCAAGGGCGAGAGCCTGGTTCCTGCCCGTTACAAGCCGGACGAAGTCTTTCCGGCTCCTGCCGGGACCGCGGGTCGAGGCAACGTTCTTCACGGCGGTGGTGGCGGTGTCTGCCACAACTCCGGCGGTGGTGGTGGCGGCAACGGCGGTGAGGGCGGTATCGGTGGCAGGACCTGGGATGGTGATGACGATGGAAACGCGCCCTCACGGCCCGTCGGAGGGTTGGGCGGCGGTCGGCTGACTTTCTCACCCGCGAACCGCCTCCTGTTTGGTGGCGGTGGTGGCGCAGGTCACAGCAATGATGATGAGGGCGGCGGTGGCGGAAACGCTGGCGGCATCGTCTTCATTCGCGGTCAGGCCCTGGCCGGCAACGGAAGCATCACGTCGGATGGTGACCCGGGTGAGGACTCGCTGAATGATGCCGCGGGTGGCGGTGGCGCGGGCGGTACGATCTCGCTGAGCTTCACGGGCGCCCTGTCTTGCGGTCCGCTCGGCACCCTGTCCGCGAACGGTGGCAAGGGCGGCGACAGCCATTTCGAGGAGCCGCACGGCACTGGCGGTGGCGGCGGTGGCGGCAACATCTTCCTGCAGGGCACGAGCCTCTCGTGCAGCACGTCGGTCGCGGGTGGCGTGGCGGGCCTCCAGGACACGGCTGAGGCCGTGGATGGTCGGCCATACGGCTCTGCTCCGGGCAACCCGGGTGTCATCACCCAGAACCTGCCGCCGACGGTGAGCATCACGACGCCGGCCAACGGCTCGACGGTGACGAACCCGAACGTGACGGTGACGGGCACGGCCACGAACGCCACCAGCGTCGTGGTGAGCTTCAATAATACGAACTACCCGGCGACGCTGACAGGCAATACCTGGACGGTGGACCTGCCCGGTCCGCTGCCCAACGGCACGTACACGGTGACGGCGGTGTCCTCGAATGGGACGACCACGAGCACGGAGGCCTCCTCCACCTTCACGGTGGCGGCTGCCACGACGCCGACGGTGAGCATCACGACGCCGGCCAATGGCTCGACGGTGACGAACCCGAACGTGACGGTGACGGGCACGGCCACGAACGCCACCAGCGTCGTGGTGAGCTTCAACAATGCGAACTACCCGGCGACGCTGACAGGCAATACCTGGACGGTGGACCTGCCCGGTCCGCTGCCCAACGGCACGTACACGGTGACGGCGGTGTCCTCGGATGGGACCACCACGAGCACGCAGGCTTCTTCCACCTTCACGGTGGCGGTGCCGCAGCCGACGCCGACGGTGAGCATCACGACGCCGGCCAATGGCTCGACGGTGACGAACCCGAACGTGACGGTGACGGGCTCGGCCACGAACGCCACCAGCGTGACGGTGACGTTCCAGGGCACGGACTACCCGGCGACGCTGACGGGTAACACCTGGACGGTGGACCTGCCCGGCCCGCTGGCCAACGGCACGTACACGGTGACGGCGGTGTCCTCGAATGGGACGGCCACGAGCACGGAGGCCTCCTCCACCTTCACGGTGGCGGTGCCGCAGCCGACGCCGACGGTGGCCATCACCACGCCGGCCAACGGTTCGACGGTGACGAACCCGAACGTAACGGTGACGGGCTCGGCCACGAACGCCACCAGCGTGACGGTGACGTTCCAGGGCACGGACTACCCGGCGACGCTGACGGGTAACACCTGGACCGTGGACCTGCCCGGCCCGCTGGCGGACGGCACGTACACGGTGACGGCGGTGTCCTCGAATGGCACCACCAACAGCACGACCGCGACCTCCACCTTCACCGTCAACCCGGCGAGCACGGTGGACACGGACAACGACGGCCTGACGGACGAGGAGGAAGTCGACCTGGGGACCAACCCGAACGATCCGGACTCCGACGACGACGGCATCCCCGACGGCATCGAGGTCAAGGTGGGCGGCACGGATCCGCTCGACGACGACTCGGATGACGACGGCATCATCGACGGCAACGAGGACGCGGACCACGACGGCATCGTCGACGCCGACGAGACCGACCCGAAGGACATCGACACCGACGATGACGGCCTGACCGACGGCGTGGAGACGGGCGTTACCGAGCCCCAGGGCGACGACACCGACCCGTCCAAGTTCGTGGCGGACAAGGACCCGGCGACCACGACGAACCCGCTGGACGACGACACGGATGACGACGGTCTGCTCGACGGCAATGAGGACGCCAACCACGACGGCCTCAAGGACCCGACGGAGACCGACCCGAACGACATCGACACGGACGACGACGGTCTGACGGACGGCCTGGAACTGGGTCTCACCCAGCCGCAGGGCGAGGACACCGACCCGACGAAGTTCGTCGCGGATCAGGACCCTGACACCAAGACGAACCCGCTCAACCCCGACACCGACGGCGGCAGCGTGCTCGACGGCATCGAAGACAGGAACCACAACGGCCGCGTGGACGTGCTGGAGCCGGACCCGAACAACGCCGCGGACGACAAGGACGCGGATGGCGATGGCATCGACAACGCCACGGAGCTGGAGAAGGGGACGGATCCGTTCGACCCCGACACCGACGACGACGGCGTGCCGGACGGCATCGACGGGCTGACCGACACGGACGGGGACGGCACCGTCGACGCGCTCGATCCTGACAGCGACAACGACGGCATCCTCGACGGCACCGAGCTGGGTGTCACCGTGGAGACCGCTCCTCCGGGCACCGACACGTCGTCCCCGAACTTCAAGCCGGACGCGGACCCGACGACGAAGACGGATCCGAAGAAGGCGGACACGGACGGCGACGGCCTGAAGGACGGCGAAGAGGACGCCAACCACGACGGCCGCCGCGCCACCACGGAGACGGATCCGACGATGAAGGACACCGACCAGGGCGGCATCGACGACGGCACGGAGGTGAACGGCGGCTCCGACCCGCTCGACGCCAACGATGACTACCTGGTGGTGGGCCACGGTTGCAGCACGGGCGGCTCCGGTTCGCTGGCGCCCTTCGCGCTGATGCTGATGGCGCTGCCCCTGGTGGGCCGCCGCTTCCGCCGCGCCGGGAACCTCCTGGCTCGCGCGGGTGGGGCGCTGGCCGTGTTCGTCACGGCGCTGTTCGCGGGCACCTCCGCCCACGCGCAGGCCACGGCCGTGTCGCAGGCCATCGACGTGCAGCAGTACAAGCCGGGCCCGGGCATCGCGGACGTGCTCGCGGTGCACGGCGCGAAGGTGCAGCGGCACCTGGGGTGGAACGTGGGGCTGTCGGTCAACTACGCCGACAAGCCGCTCAACTTCTTCGACCCCCGCTCGGACACGTACATCACCTCCGTGGTGAAGAGTCAGGTGGGCGTGGACCTGATGGGCGCCATCGGCATCTACGACCGGTTCGAAATCGGCGTCGTGCTGCCCATCACCATCCAGAGCTCGGAGAACTCGCCGGGCGTGGACGCCTCCTTCGCCAACGGGGTGAGCGGGGGCGGCATCGGCGACCTGCGCCTCATCCCGAAGGCGCGGCTCCTGGACGGTGACAACTACGGCCTGTCCGTGGTGGTGCCCGTGTCGCTGCCCACCGGCGGCGCCTCGGACTTCCTCGGCGGGTCGGGCGTGTCCGTCAACCCGCGCGTGGTGGCGGAGTACGGCCGGCGCTTCCGGGTGCTCGCCAACGTGGGCGTGGACATCCGCAAGGCGGAGCAGCTGCGCAACCTGAACGTCGGCAGCGCGCTGGCGTACGGGGTGGGCGCGGAGGCGCCGCTGGGTGACCTGCCGCTGGCCGTCCAGGCCTCGCTGGTGGGCGCGGTGGGCTTCAAGCAGCAGAACGAGGAGGAGCGTCCGCTGGAGCTGCTCGCGGCCCTGAAGTACCGCGGCCTCACCGGCCTGTCCGCGCAGGTGGGCGCGGGCCCGGGCCTCACGCACGGCTACGGCACGCCCACCTTCCGCGTGCTCGCGTCCGTGGGCTACAGCACCCCGGAGCGCGCCCCGGCGCAGCCCCGGCCGGTGTGCCCGGAGGGCCCCGAGGACTTCGACGGCTTCCAGGACCAGGACGGCTGCGCGGACCCGGACAACGACGGCGACGGCATCGTGGACACGGCGGACAAGTGCCCCAACGAGCCGGAGACGGTGAACGCGTTCGAGGACGCCGACGGCTGCCCGGACACGAAGCCCGCGCCGCCTCCGCCGCCGGTGGACACGGACGGCGATGGCCTGATGGACCCGGACGACAAGTGCCCCAACGCGCCCGAGGACAAGGACGGCTTCCAGGACGAGGACGGCTGCCCGGACCCGGACAACGACAAGGACGGCATCGTGGACACGGCGGACAAGTGCCCGCTGGAGCCGGAGACCATCAATGGCGTGGCTGACGAGGACGGCTGCCCCGACAAGGGCAAGGTCAAGGTGCTCGTCGAGGGCGAGCGCATCCTCATCCTGGAGAAGGTCTACTTCGCCACGAACAAGGACGTCATCCTGCCGCGCTCGTTCCCCATCCTGAAGCAGGTGGCGGCAGTGCTGCGCGCCAACCCGCATGTGGAGCTGCTGCGCGTCGAGGGCCACACGGACAGCCAGGGCAGCGACGTCGCCAACCTGGACCTGTCCAAGCGCCGCGCCGCCAGCGTGAAGACGTTCCTCGTCAACGAGGGCATCGCCGCGGAGCGCCTGGAGTCCGAGGGCTTCGGTGAGTCGAAGCCGGTGGACACCAACAAGACGGCGGCGGGCCGTGAGAACAACCGCCGCGTGGAGTTCAACATCACGCGGATGGGCAAGGTGGAAGTGGAGAAGCCCGCCCCGTAGCGCTCCCTCGCGGGAATGAAACACGGAAGGCCCGGTTCCCCCGAGGGAGCCGGGCCTTTTCGTCATCCGCGTCCCGTCCTGTCACGTCACGCGTGCGCGAACGGCGTGGACGACTGACCACGGCGAGTCACCGGACGCGAGTCAAGAGGGTGTTTGCATGCGCGCGATGTCCGCATGCCCGGTGATGCCACACGCGTAAGTGGGCGTCAGGACTCGGGCGCGCAGCAGGGCGCTACAGGCTGGTAGCGGAATACTTGCCAAAGCGCCCGACTTCCTGATGATTGTCGACGGTGGGTGTTTCCGCGGACGGCGCCGCGGTGCTTCCGCCACGAGGACGACATGGACCAGTTCGAGCAGAACAAGCAGGCCGCGAAGATTCGTGTCGTGGGCGCGGGCGGGGCGGGCTGCAACGCGGTCAACACGATGATTCTGTCGAAGCTCGACCGCGTCGACTTCATCGCCGCCAACACCGATGTCCAGGCGCTCGCCGCGAGCAAGGCGCCCACCCGGCTGCAGCTGGGCCAGGCGCTCACCAAGGGCCTGGGCGCGGGCGCCAACCCGGAGATGGGCCGCGAGGCCGCCCTGGAGTCGCGCGATCAGATCGCCGCGGTCCTGGAAGGCGCCGACATGGTCTTCGTCACCGCGGGCATGGGCGGTGGCACCGGCACGGGCGCCGCGCCCATCATCGCGGACATCGCCAAGAGCCTGGGCTGCCTCACGGTGGGCGTCGTCACCAAGCCGTTCCTCTTCGAAGGCAACAAGCGCCGCAAGCAGGCCGAGCAGGGCATCGTGGAGCTCAAGGCCGCGGTGGACACGCTCATCACCATCCCCAACCAGCGCCTGCTGTCGCTCTCCAACGAGCCCATGCCGCTCTTGGAGACCTTCAAGCGCGCGGATGAAGTCCTGCTCAACGCCGTGCAGGGCATCAGCGACCTCATCCAGTACCACGGCTACATCAACGTGGACTTCGCGGACGTGAAGACCATCATGAGCGACAAGGGCCTGGCGCTCATGGGCACGGGCCACGCCTGCGGTGACCGCCGCGCCATCACCGCCATGCAGCAGGCCATCTCCAGCCCGCTGCTGGAGGACGTCTCCATCGACGGCGCCACGGGCCTGCTCATCAACATCACCGGCGGCCGCGACATGACCCTGCAGGAGGTCAACGAGGCGCTGACGCTGGTGCACGACGCGGCGGACGGCGAGGCGGAGATCATCTTCGGGTCGCTCATCGACGAGCAGATCCAGGACGAGGTGAAGATCACCATCATCGCCACGGGCTTCGTGCACCGGGACGCGCCCAAGGCGCGCCCCATGGCGCAGGTGGTCCAGGTGCCGCTCGTCGGCCGTCCCTCCGCGCCGCCCATGGCCCTGTCCTCGCCGCGCGAGGAGGTGGCCAGCCTGGTGCCCGCGAAGAGCACGCCCCGTCCGACCATGTCCACCGTGGAGAACCCCAAGGCCTCCATGCAGAGCGCGCGCACGGCCGTGGTGAAGGACGCGGCGCTGCCCCTGGACGAGGATCAGTTCGACATCCCCACGTTCCTGCGCCGCCAGGGCCAGACGGAGCTGCCGTAACAGGCAGCGAGGGACGCTAGCCGCGGGGGAGGCGGGCGACGCTCGCCGTGCCCCTGCCGGTGAGGCGGTCGCACTTGGTGAACAGTCCGTCCACCTCGTCGTAGAGCGCGTCGATGCGCTCCGACACGCTGGGGGCGGGCAGCAGTCCGTCACCGGACAGCTCCTCCAGGCGGGTGCCGGCGCGCTGCAGCAGCTGCAGGGCCTTGAGCAGCGAGCGGCCCTGCTTCGTGCCGTCGGGCGTGAAGAGGGTGCCGCCCTCGTAGAGCGTCACCAGATTGGCGCGGGTGTCCTGCTGCCGCTGGTTGAGCCGGTTCCGGTACAAGTCCAGACGGCGGGCGCGGCGGGCACCATGCAGGTCCACGACGCTGTGCGTTCCTGTCGAGGGAGGCTTCACGTCGGGCAAGGTACGCCAGGGGTTCGCAAGTCCGCAAATTTACGGGACTGTACGGACCTGTTGCGAGCCTGCCCGAACGCTTGTCAGTCAAGGGGGTGGGGGTTAGTTTGGCCGCCCTTCGTCAAGCCAGGGTGCCAGCATGTTCCAGAAGCTGCTCATCGCCAACCGGGGTGAAATCGCGCGTCGCATCGGGGCCGTGGCCCGGGGCATGGGCGTGAAGACGGTGGCGGTGTACTCGGACGCGGACGTGAACCTGCCCTTCGTGAAGGAGGCGGACGAGGCCGTGCGCATCGGTCCCGCGCCCGCGAAGGACAGCTACCTGAGCATCCCCGCCATCCTGGAGGCCGCGAAGAAGACGGGCGCGCAGGCGGTGCACCCCGGGTACGGCTTCCTGTCGGAGAACGGCGAGTTCGCGCAGGCGTGCGCGGACGCGGGCCTAGTCTTCGTGGGCCCGCCGCCGGAGGCCATGGCGCGGATGAAGGACAAGAGCCAGGCGCGCAAGCTGGTGTCCGCCGCGGGCGTGCCGGTGGTGCCGGGCAGCGACGGCGTGCTGCCGGACGTGCAGAGCGCCCTGGCGGCCGCGGAGCGCATCGGCTACCCGGTGCTGTGCAAGGCGGCCAGCGGCGGTGGCGGCATCGGCATGGCGGCGGCGAAGGACCCCGCGGAGCTGGAGAAGGTCTACCGCCAGTGCACGGACCGCGCGAAGGCCGCCTTCGGCCGCGAGGGCGTGTACCTGGAGCGCTACTTCCCGGCGCCCCGCCACATCGAGGTCCAGATTCTGGGCGACACCCACGGCCACCTCATCCACGGCCTGGAGCGCGAGTGCTCCATCCAGCGCCGGCACCAGAAGGTGGTGGAGGAGGCCCCGTCGGTGCTGTTCGCCAACGGACGCAACGCGGCGCTGGCGGACACGCTCTTCACGGCGGCCGTCAAGGCGGCGAAGGCGTTCGGCTACGCGAACGCGGGCACGGTGGAGTTCCTGTACTCGGACGGGCAGGTGTACTTCATCGAGATGAACGCCCGGCTCCAGGTGGAGCACCCGGTGACGGAGCTGACCACGGGCCTGGACCTCATCGGCTGGCAGCTGCGCATCGCCGCGGGTGAGGAGCTGACGGTGAAGCAGGAGGACGTGAAGCGCAAGGGCGCGGCGCTGGAGTTCCGCATCTACGCGGAGGACCCGGTGAAGTACTTCCCGTCCCCCGGCCCGCTGAAGGTGTTCCAGCCGCCCACGGGCGAGGGCGTGCGCCTGGACTCCGGCTACGCGGAAGGGGACGTGGTGACGCCGAACTACGACCCGATGATCGCCAAGCTCATCATCAGCGGCGCCACGCGCGACGAGGCCATTGCCCGCGCGGTGACGGCGCTGGAGTCCTTCCGCATTGAAGGCATCAAGACGAACATCCCGCTCCACCTGCGCATCCTGAAGGACCCTGCCTTCAGCGCCGGTGAGCTGGACACGCACTTCCTGGATCATCACGCGAAGCCTTAAGTATTCCCACCCGAGGAGGGACGGTTCATGGCGGACGTTGCGGCGCACATCACGGGCACGGTGTGGAAGATCGAAGTGAAGGTCGGCGACAAGGTGGATGCCGGCACGACGCTGGTCATCCTCGAGTCCATGAAGATGGAGATGCCCGTGGAGGCCGAGGAGGGCGGCACGGTGAAGGAGATCCGCTGCAAGGAAGCGCAGGCGGTCAACGAGGGCGACGTCCTCGTGGTGCTCGGGTAGTCACGCGCTTCACTCAGGGGGACGGGGAGCAAGGCCAGGGATGGAGCCCACGCTGGAGGTGGAGGATCGCGAGGGCGGTGTCCGGGTGCTCACCGTCTCCAACCCGTCGCGGCGCAACGCGCTGAATGACGCGCTGCTGGCCCGGCTGGACGCGGCGCTGGAGCCTGCCGGCCACGTGCGCGCGCTGCTGGTGCGCGGCCAGGGCGGGCACTTCTGCGCGGGCTATGACCTGACGCACCTGGGCCCGCCGGGCGCGGACGGGCGGCTGCCAGATGACCTGCTGGTGGCGTGCCTGCTGAAGCTGGAGCGGCACCCGGCGCCGTCGGTGGCGCTGGTGCAGGGCGGCGCGGTGGGCGCGGGCTTCGACCTGGCGGCCTCGTGCGACTTCCGCGTGGGCGCGGGCGACGCGTTCTTCCTCATGCCTCCAGCGCGGCTGGGCATCGTGTACTCGCCGGAGGGGCTGACGCGGGCGGTGCGGCTTCTGGGGCTCTCACGCGCCAAGCAGCTGTTCCTCACCGCGCGGCGGCTGCCGGCGTCGGAGGCGCTCGCGTGGGGGCTCCTGGACGAGTGCCCCGACGACGCGGAGGGGCGCGCGCTGGCGCTGTGCGCGACGCTGGCCGCGGGGGCGCCGAAGGCGGTGTCGGGGATGAAGGAGGCGTTCGGGCTGCTGGCGCGCTCCGGGTTGTCTCCGGAGGACGTCGCGCACCTGCGTCAGGTGCGCGGCGAGGCGTTTGGCAGCGAGGATGCGAAGGAGGGGCGCGCGGCCTTCCTGGAGAAGCGCGCGCCCCGGTTCAACGGTCGCTAGGTGTCGCCGAACAGCTCGCCCATGCGCAGCTGGAGCGCGGAGGCGATCTTGTAGAGCGACGAGATGGACGCGGAGGACTCCGCGCGCTCAATCTGGGACAGCAGGGACACGGACAGTCCGGTGCGGCGGGCCAGCTGCTTGAGCGTGAGCTCCTGCGTCTTGCGCGCGTCGCGGATGGTGCGGCCGATGGCGCGGTGCAGGTCCGCTTCCGGGTCCTGGGACAGGCCCTTCTTCTGCAGCGCGTTGCGCACGGCGGCCGTGAACTGCTCCGGCTCCATGGGCTTCTTCACGTAGTCGGACGCCTGCGCCTTGAGCGACGCGACGGCCGTGTCCACGGTGGGGTAGGCCGTGGCGACGATGACCGCGATGTCCGTGTCGTACTTGCGGATGAGCTCCAGCACTTCGGTGCCGGACATCTGCGGCATCATCATGTCGAGGATGACGAGGTGGAAGTCGGAGCCCCGGAGGATGTCCACCGTCTGCGTGGGGTCCGTGGTGGTGACGACCTCGTAGCCTTCACGGGTCAGCACCAGCTTGAGGTAGTCGCAGTTGTCCTGCTCGTCATCAACTACCAGGATGCGAATCTGCACAGCGTCTCCTCGCTGCAGGGTTGAGGGAAGTGCTGCGGGGGGGACTACTCGCCATTGCTCGAGGCGGGGGGATTGGGCGTCTGGGGCGTCGCTGCATTGCCATCACCCTTCAGACTGTTGCTGCTCAGGACCTTGATGACGCGGTCCCGCTTGGGGTAGCCCTCGGGCGTCAGCCTGAGGAACTGCTCGTAGTGCCGCTCGCTCTTCTTGAAGTCCTTGGCCTTGGCGTACAGCACGCCGAGCATCAAGTGACACTCAGGAACCTTCGGGGCGATCCGGGCGCAGTCCTCGGCAGCCGCCAGCGCCCCCGGAAGGTCGTTCGCCTTGTTCAGGTCGTTGACCTCGGTTTGAACCTGGTTGATCAGGGTCTTGTCCTTATCGAAGTCGGCGGCGGTCTTGCCTTTCAGGACCGCGGACCTGGATTCGGTCGGACTGCCCGCTGCTGCCGCTGCCGCCTCGGCGCGCTGGGCCTCTTCGACCTGCTTCTTCAGCGTCTCGTAGCGGGTGTTGAAGGACTCGATCCTCGAGGAGAAGCCCTTGAGGGCGGTGACCGCCTTGGTGGTCTGCGTGTTCTGGAGCGCCGCTTCGGCCGCGTCCAACAGGCCCCAGGCCTTGTCTTCGGCTTCGAGCTTCCGCTGGAAGTCCTTCGCCTTGCTGGCCGGGTAGCCCTTCGCCTGCTGCAGCGAGTTCAGCGCCGCGCGAGCCTTGTTGAGCTCCGCGGCCGCCAGCGCGGTGTCGAACTCCTGCTCCAGCGCCTTCGTGTCGACAGGAGCGGGCTCGGGAGGCTTCGTGTCCGGAGTCGCGGGCGGATTCGCGGCCATGGCCTCCGTGGGCTTCGTCGTGGGAGGCGGCTCCGGGACCGGCTGCGGATCCGCGGCGACCACGGGCGGAGGCGCGTCCGGCGGCTTGGGCAGCAGGTCCTGCCCCTTCACCACGAAGAGCGCCGCGCCCGCGCCAATGGAGAGGAACACGATGACCGCGGCCACCCACATCTTCTTGGAGCCGCTGCGCTCCTGCGCGGCGATGTCTTCCGCCAGCGAGCCCGGCCCCACGAAGCGCAGCTTCACGTGGCCCATCTCGATGATGTCGCCGTGGGCGAGCGTCGCCTGGGCGTAGCTCTCACCGTTGACCGACAGCCCGTTGGCCGACTGCATGTCGATGACGCGCCACTCGCCGGTCTCCTCGCGCACGATCTTCGCGTGCGTGCGGGACAGCGAGCGGTGGTCCAGCGCCACGTCGTTCTCCGACGTGCGGCCGATCCGCAGCTCCGTGCGGTTGCAGTCGTACTCCTGGCCCTTGAACTCGTTGGGGGCGAGCACCAGCAGCCGGGGCTGCTCGTCCTCCGGCACGCGCTCCACGCGCCGGGGCCGGTCCGCCTCCATCTGGTCCATGCGGATGATGGACGTGGCGTTGCGGCGCGCCTCCGCGGACACCGGCGTGTGGCCCGGCTCGTCGCCGTCCTCATCCTCGGGGTCCTCCGCCTCGTCCTCGCCATCCACCATGGTGTCGCGGGGGGCGGGGCCTCCGCGCTCGTCGTCGTCCTCCTCCGGTTCCGGCTCCGGCCGGCGGGAGGCGGGCACCTTGGCGGTGATGGCGCCAGTGGGGGCGCCAGCGTTGGCCGCGCCCTCGACCTGCAAGGCCAGATCGTAGTCGCCGATCTGGATGAGGTCGCCCTCCTTGAGAGGGAGCTGGCCTGCGACGCGTTCGCCGTTGATCCGGGTGCCGTTGTAGCTCCCCAGGTCTTCGAGCACGACGTGTCCATTGAGGCGCACCAGCCGGGCGTGTCGACGTGACACGTTCCGCTCGGTCAGGCGGATCGTGTTGCCCTCCTGACGGCCAATGGTGATTTCGTCGCGCACGAAGGGAACAACGGTCTTGCGCCCCTCGTCGTCTTCGATGATGAGCTTCAGCACGGGTCCGGTCCGAGTACAGCTATAGCAGAATGCCCTTTGCCGAGACAAGCCATGTATCCCCCGAGAACGACAGGGTTTTTCGCCCATCCCAGGGGCAGGGAGGCACTGTTGTCCATCGGTCGATTGGCCGGAAAGGGTGGGGAGCGCAGGATACCGGGGCTCACGATAGCGCTGATCGCGGCCCAGGCCATTCTGTACGCAATGGTGGCGTCCGGCGGGTCGCCCGGGGTGGACGCGTTGATCCGCTGGGGAGCCAAGTCGGGCCCCCTGGTGACGGACGCGGGGCAGGGCTGGCGGCTCTTGTCGGCCAACCTCCTGCACCGGGACGCCCTGCACCTGGGCCTCAACCTGCTGGTGTTCGCGGGGGTGGGCACGGCGGTGGAGCGCGCGTGCCGGTGGTGGGACTACGTGGCGCTGCTGGTCGTGTCGGGGCTGGCGACGATGACGGGCTCGCTCTTCTGGTCGCCGGCGGTGAGCGTGGGCGCGTCGGGGTGGGTGTTCGGCTGCGTGGGGGCGCTGCTGGTGCTGGGGCGGCGGGCTCGCAACGGCCCGGGGGCGCGCTTCCGGTGGTTCTCCGGGGAGAACGCGCTGCCCACGGTGCTCGTCTTCCTGTGGCTCGGGTGGACGAGCGTGGGCGTGGACAACGCGGGGCACCTGGGGGGGCTGATGTCGGGGCTGCTCGTGGGCGTCCTCCTGCGCTCGCGGGCGTGGGGGCCGGGGCTTTCGCGGGCGGCGTCACTGGTGGGGCTCGCGGTGCTGGGCGCGGCGGTGGTGGTGACGGAGCGGTCGGGGTGGCGGGTGGAGCGCGACGACGGCTTCGGGGTGGCGGTGTCGCTGCCGGAAGGGTGGCGCCGCGAGGAGGATGGCCAGGGCCGGCGGGCCTTCTCCAACGGCCTGACGGGCCTGGGGCGGGCCACGCTCACGGCGGAGGCCATCGAGGCGGGTGAGCCGGGGGACGGCTCCGCGCAGGCCCGGCACTTCCTGGACGAGTCGCTGGTGCCCGGCAGGGCGGGGCCCGAGGGGCGCACGGTGTCGGTGGGCGCCGTGGAGCCCGCGTCGCTGGGGGGCAGGCCCGCACAGCGGATCCGCGCGGAGCTGGACGGGGCACACGGGCGGACGCACCTGGTGGCGTGGTTCGTGCCACGCGGAGAGTGGGTGTACCGGCTCGTCTTCACCTGGCCGCAGGCCTATCCGGCCTATGCGCGGGTGGTGGAGCGGATGACGGCGGACGTGCGCTTCGAGGAACCCGCGAGCCTGCGGGTCGCCCGAGCGCGGGCGCTGCTGGTGCCGGGGGTCGCGGGACCGCTGCGGGAGCTGGGCCATTCGCTGCGCAGATGGGGGCTGGCGGCCGACGCGGTGGAGCCCCTGGCGTCTGCGGTGCGGCTGGCGCCGACGCAGGTGGACACCCGGGTGGAGCTGGCCCGTGCGTACTTCGAGTCCGGGCAGGTGGAGGCGGGCTGTCACGCGGCGGAGGAGGCGCGGGTGTACGGGCCGTCCGACACGGGCGCCCTGGAGGCAGGCGTGCGCTGCGCGCTGGCGCGAGGGGACACCGCCGGGGCCCTCTTGCGCCTGGAGGAGGCTCGCCGCGTGGATCCGCGGGATGCGCGGCTGCGCGCGGCCGAGGGCGCCTTGAAGGCCGCGCTCGAGCCGCACGGGCCGTAGCGGGAGGGCGCCGCTTCAGCGCTCGCCGAACGGACGCACCGCGAGCCCCGCGCCCAGCATCCCTTCATCGCGCCGGAAGAGCCCCGCGTCGTTCCTCACGCCCGTGGCCGTGAGCCGCACGAACACCGGTGCATCGTTGACCGCGAGGAGCACGTGCTCCAGCGCGACCTCGCCGCGCGCCCGGAACCGGGCGCCGCCATCGAGCTCGAAGCTCCAGCCCGCGAGCCCCGTCGCACGCAGCGCCCACCGGCCGTCCCGCGTCTCCCAGCCCGCGTCGAGCAGCAGGGACGTGAAGGGGGACACCTCGTGCCGGGTCCCGTCCGGCGCATGGCGCAGGGCATGGCTCGCGGCGGGGCCCACGGCGAGCCAGCCCCAGTTGGCGTTCGTGCGAAGCGGATCCAACAGCAGCCCCACGCGGCCCGTCTCCAGCGTCCAGCCCGCTCCCTCCCATGTGCGCCGCTCCAGGTGCGCCGCGCGCGCGGCGAGCGCCACGTCGAACGGGAAGGGGATGCGCCGGGGCCGCCCGATGGAGACGAGGATGGAGCCCTCCTCCACGTGCCTGCGCAGCAAGCCCTCGTAGGCGGTGAAGGTCAGTCCCTTCCGCTCGCCGCCCCACGCCTCCGTCATGAGCAGCCGGTGCGAGTCGAACCACAGCGAGTCCGCCTTGCTGCCGCTCGAACGGTCCGCGCGCACCAGGAACCCCGTGCGCACGGCGAGGGCCTGCGTGTCGTCCTGCACGCGCAGCGCGGTGCCCAGCACCCAGCCGGTGCCGGGGTCGAAGCAGGTGGGGAACGGCTCTCCGGCCGCCGTCCGGCCCTCACACGACAGGCCGGGCACGGTGCCCAGGAGCAATGCCAGCGCGAGCGCCACCATGCCGGGCCTAGCCCTTCCCAGGCGACGACTTCGGCGCGGACCTTCTCGCCGGGGCCCACAGCGAGAAGCGCAGGCCCGCCTGCGCGGACCACGCCCAGCCCTCGGGTGCGTTCGCCACGTCGTCGCGCCACGTCCCGCGTCCGTCCAGCGTCAGGCTCACGGGCTGGTCGTTGATGGCCAGCAGGATGACCTCGTAGCCCGCGCGCAGCCGCAGCCGCTCCGGACGCAGGGGCCGGCCGTCCACGGCTTCCGCGAGCAGCACCTTCTGGGCCTCCGCGCCGAATCGCACGTGGTGGAAGCCGTCCCGGTCCAGCGTGAGGTCCCCCTCCAGCGCCGCGGCGGGAACGAGCGTGAAGAAGCCGTTCGTCCGGTCGCGCTCCACGGAGGGGCCCGCGCGCACGCGCACGTAGGACACGAGGTCGCTCGAGTGCCACAGGTCCAGCGTCACGTGGGTCGCCGCCAGGGAGAGGAAGTCCGCGTGCACGTCCTCGCGGCGCACCTGCTCGCCGTGGAGCACCTCCATCCAGAAGCCCAGGTTGGCGTAGACGTCGAAGCGCCGGGGGCGGCCGTAGAAGGTCGTCACCCGGAAGAGCGGCGCGTCGTGCTGGCTGCGGAAGTCGTAGCGCAGGAGCGTGGCCTCGTAGGACGCCGCGTCGCCCAGGTACAGCTCCGTGTCCAGGAGCGTCATCCGGTGCAGCCGGTCGGAATCGCCGGGCCACTCCAGGTCCACGCCGAAGTCCACGCGCACGCGCTCATCCACGCCGTCCGTCTCACGCAGCCAGCGCGGCGCCCACGCTCCGCCCAGGTAGACGCGCCGGTGCAGGTCGAAGTTGAACTGGAGCACCCGCCCGCGCTCGTCGCGGTACCAGCCCGGCGGCGCCTCCGCGATGGCGGGCACCAGGCGGTACTCGCGCGCCTTCTCCGTGGGCATCAGGTGCGGCACGCACCAGTCCACCCGGTCCAGGGGCTGGTCGCTCTCATGCCCCTGCGAGTCCAGCACCTGGGCGGGCGACACCAGGCACTCCTTCTTCTCCTCGTCGCAGCGGGCGCGCCACTGCCCGGAAGGCACGGCGGGCGTGGGCGGCAGTTTGAGGCACAGCGCCCGCGCGTCGTAGCGTTGCTGGGGAGACGAGGCGGTTGGCACGGCCATCTGGAAGTCCCACGGCTCCGGCTCCGCGGGCGGCTCCGGCTCCGCGGGCGGCTCCGCGGCCTGCGTTGTCTCCACGGGCGCTTCCGGCGCCGCCACCTCCGGCTCCGACACCTGCCCGAGCAGGAGGGCACACCCCAGGGTCACCGCTGAGACCAGCATCACTGCTCCTCATGAGCAGCCTTCCGCGCTCCGGCCACGCGGTCAGGCTTCGTGATGGGGAGCCCTTACAAGGCCCGTGCCCCTGGCTGGAGGACGGGCTTCCGCGGACTTGCCCGTGCGGCTGTGCAGGCGCCTGCACAGCACCTGTGCACTCGGAGGCGCGCGCACTGGCGCGAGAACGACGCACCCCCTTCCAGGTCGGTCGACCGGCGGGGGTGGTGGGGGTATAAGCCCCCCGGCCCCAGGCGGTGCACGGTGGGCCCGTCCCGGACGACGAAGGAGCACGCGCGCGTGGCAAGCGACGGCGAAAAGAACTCGCAGGGGGACTCCACCTTCACCCAGGCCATCCTCGGTGAGGACACCCTGACGTCTTCATGGGCGAAGCGATGGCTGGCCCTGTCCTTCAGCACGCGCGTGGTCCTGGCGACCGCGGGCTTCGCGGCGCTGCTCTTCGTGCCCTACCTGGGCGCGGTGGGCCTGTGGGACCCCTGGGAGACGCACTACGGCGAAGTGGGCCGGGAGATGATCCAGCGCAGCGACTACGTCTATCCCTTCTGGGAGAACGCGTGGTTCTTCTCCAAGCCGCCGCTCACCATGTGGATGCAGGCCCTGGGGATGAACCTCGTCGGCGCGCTCCGGGGCGACGGCGCCATGGGCCTCTACACGGAGTGGGGCATGCGCATGCCCTTCGCCCTCCTGAGCATCACCGCCGTGGCGCTCTTGTCGCTGGCGGTGGCGCGGGTGGTGAGCATGCGCGCGGGCCTGGCCACGGGCTTCGTGCTGGCCACCATGCCGCTGTACTTCCTGCTCACCCGGCAGACCGTCACCGACACGCCCTTCGTCACCACCTTCGTGTGCGCCATGGCGTGCGCGCTCATCGGGCAGCTGGACGACACCACGAAGCACCGCGCTGGCTGGTGGTACGCGTTCTACGTCTTCGCGGGCCTGGCCACGCTGGCCAAGGGCCTCCTGGGCGTGGGGCTGCCCGCGGTCATCCTGGTGCTGTACGCGGCCGCCGCCGTCATCCCGTGGAGCCGCGAGAGCCTGGAGGCGCACCTGCGCTGGCTGGCCAGCGGTGAGGTCCGCGCCCAGGTGCGCGCGGGCACGCGGACCATGCCGGTGCTGTGGGCGCAGATGTACCGGATGAAGCTGGGCACGGGCATCCTCGTGTTCGCGGCGGTGGCGGTGCCCTGGTACCTGACGCTGTGCCTCTTCGACGGCGTGGACGACGAGGGCAAGCTGTTCTGGTACCGCTTCTTCATCCACGACCACCTGAACCGCCTCACCGCGGGCGTGCACACCACCACGCCGGGCGGGTCGTTCACCTACTTCATCGAGCAGGGCGGCTTCGCCATCTTCCCGTGGGTGGCGCTCTTGCCCGGCGCGTTCGCGGTCGTGTCGCGCCTCAAGCTGCGCTCGCGGGACAAGGCGGACCACCTGGCGCTCATCGCCGTGCTGTGGGTGGCGTTCGCGTTCTACCTGCTGGCCTCCAGCGCGACGAAGTTCCACCACTACGTGTTCCCGGTGCTGCCGGGCCTGGCCATCCTCTGCGCGCTGTTCGTGGACCGGCTGTGGAAGGACGGCATCTCCGAGCACGCCGTGAGCCTCATCTTCGGCCTGGTGCTCTTCATCCTGGTGGGCAAGGACCTGTCGGAGAACCCCAAGGACTTCACCGACCTGTTCGTCTACAACTACGACCGGCCCTATCCGCAGGACCTGGTCACCCGGCCCATCGCGTTCTTCTCCTCGCGCCCGCTGTGGATGGGGGACCTGGTGACGCTGGTGCTGCTGGCCTTCGGCGTGTACCTGGCCTTCGACGCGTTCTCCTCCAAGGTGAAGCAGGCGCGTCCGGCCGCCGGGCGCGCCATCGCGCTGGGGCTCCTGCTCACCGGCGGGGCCACGCTGGCCGCGGTGGCCACGCAGGGGCAGGTGTCCGCGATGGGGCTGTGGGGCGTGGCGCTGCTGGCGCTCGCGGGCTTCCTCATCTGGCAGGCGTCGCGGCCGGAGGAGGCTCCGGGGCGCACGGTGCTCCAGGCGGTGGGCTTCGGCGTGGCGCTGGTGGGCGTGGCGCTGGCGGTGCGCGGCTTCCGGGGCCCGCCCGCGTCGGACGCGCTGTTCAAGGCCCTGTCCGGCACCATCAACGTGAAGGTGGGCATGGGCTTCGCGTTCGGCGTGGCCGGCGTGCTGGCGGTGGTGGCCGCGCTGCAGCGCTCGCGCGTGCTGCTGTTCAGCACGTTCTGGGGCCTGGCCGCGGCGTTCGCGCTCTGGTTCAACTGGGGCCACTGGGTGGACCTGTCCCACCACTGGACGCAGCGCGACCTGTTCTGGCGCTACTACAACCAGCGCCAGGCGGGAGAGCCCATCGCCGCGTACATGATGAACTGGCGCGGGGAGACGTTCTACTCGCGCAACACGGTGGAGCAGTTCCGCGCCAGCGACTCCGCCACGCGCATGCGCCAGTTCGCGGCGCGCCCCGGCCGCGAGTGGGCGCTGGTGGAGCACAACCGCGTGAACCTGCTGAGGAGCGCGGTGGGCTCCGACAAGACCGTCACCCTCGTCGACCGGGACATCAACAACAAGTTCGTGCTGGTGACCATCGAGTGAGCCGCCCCCTGCCCGTCGCTCGCGTGGAGTCCCCCGTGGAGGGAGGCCTGCGCGTGCGCGGGCTGGCGAAGCGCTTCGGCGAGCGCACCGCCGTGGAGGACCTCACCTTCGACGTGCGGCCCGGTGAGGTGTTCGGCCTGCTGGGCCCCAACGGCGCGGGCAAGACGACGACGGTGCGCATGCTGACGGGGCTGCTCAAGCCCTCCAGCGGCGACGCGGAGGTGTGGGGCCACTCCGTCACGCGCGACGGTGAGGCGCTGCGCAAGGTGGTGGGGCTGCTCACCGAACAGCCCGGGCTCTACGACCGGCTCACCGCGCGGGAGAACCTGCGCTTCTTCATGAAGCTGCATGAGCTGGACGAGTCCGTCGCGTGGCCCCGCGCGAAGCACTACCTCGACCGCTTCGGGCTGGGCGGCCGCGAGGACGACCCGTGCGGCGGCTTCAGCAAGGGCATGCGCCAGAAGCTGGCCATCGTGCGCACGCTGGTGCACGACCCGCGCGTCATCTTCCTGGACGAGCCCACCAGCGGCCTGGACCCCGAGTCCGCGCGCACCGTGCGCGACGCGGTGGCGGAGCTGGCCTCCGAGGGGCGCACCATCGTCCTGTGCTCGCACAACCTGGCGGAGGTGGAGCGGCTGTGCGAGCGCGTGGCCGTCGTGCGCCGCCGCCTGCTGGCGCTGGGCCCGGTGCGCGAGCTGCGCCGCGCGGGGCAGGCGCTGGACGTGCGCGTGGAGGGCGACGCGGAGGCCTTCCGGCCCGCGCTGGCGGCGCTGCCGTTCACGCCCAACGTGCTGGTGGAGGGGGGCCGCCTGCGGGTGATGGTGGCGGACGAGGCGCAGGCGCCGGACGTGGTGGCGTGCCTGGTGGGCGCGGGCGCGCGCGTGCACAGCGTGGTGCCCGCGCAGCGGCCGTTGGAAGAGGTGTACCTGGACCTGCTGCGGGAAGAGGAGACGTGAGCATGGCCTTCCGGCCGCGACGCGCGTTGGCGGTGTTCTGGAAGGACTCGCTGGACCTGCGCAAGAACGTGGGCCTGCTCGCGTCCATGGCGGTGCTGCCGCTGGTGATGGTGACGGTGCCCATCGGCGTGGTGTGGACGTACGTGCGGCAGCCGGACCACTCCGACCTGCGCACGGTGGCCCTCTTCTACGACCCCACGCTGCCCCTGGGCGCGAGCGCGGCGCGCTTCCTCATCGACAAGTCGCTCACGGACTGGTTCGGCATGTTCCTGGTGATGCCCGTCTTCATCCCCATCCTCATCGCGTCCCAGAGCGTGGCGGGGGAGAAGGAGCGGCGCACGCTGGAGCCGCTGCTCGCGTCGCCCGTGTCCGCGGCGGAGCTGGTGGCGGGCAAGAGCCTGGCCGCGCTGGTGCCCGCGGTGATGATGACCTGGTTCGCCTTCGCCCTGTTCTGCGTGGGCGTGGACTGGGTGGCGTGGCCGCTGGTGGGCGCGCCGCTGATGCCCAACGCACTGTGGGGCTTTGGCGTGTTCGTGCTCGCGCCGCTGTTCGCCTTCTTCGGCAACGGCGTCGCGGTGCTCATCTCCGCCCGGGTGAGCGAGGCGCGCATGGCGCAGCAGCTGTCCGCGCTGGTGGTGCTGCCGCTGGTGGGGCTGGTGGGCGGGCAGGTGGCGGGCGTGCTCAAGGCGGGCCTGGGGTACTACGCCATCCAGGGCGCGGTGGTGCTGGTGCTGGACCTCATCCTGCTGGGGGCCAGCATCCGGCTGCTGGACCGGGAACGTCTGGTCAGCCGCTGGGGTTGAGTCACAGGCGGGTTGGCGAGTGGACTGCCAGTGGGCCGGCCGGACGGGCAGGCGCCCGTGAAGCTGGTATGTTCCAGGAGAGGATGCCGGGGGAAGCGCGGTGGCGCTTTCGCGCTGGCGGCCCCGCATTTAGGGGTTGGGGATACGAAGCTTTGAAGACCTGCCGCCCAGGCGGCCACGGAGGCGCTGAAACAGACATGGGGATCTTCGACAGCATCAAGGGCGAGGCGCAGCGGAACTTCATCGCCCGCGCGGACAGCGCGAAGGGCGAGATCGTCTACAAGTATCCGGAGAAGAACGTCCGGATGAAGACGCAGCTCACCGTGGACGCGGATGAGGTGGCGCTGTTCGTCAAGGACGGCAAGGTGGAGGGGAAGCTGGGGCCCGGCCGTCACACGCTGGACACCAACAACATCCCGTTCCTGTCGCGCCTGCTGGAGGGCTTCACCGGCGGCAACATGTTCATGGCGGAGATCTTCTTCGTCTCCAACCGCGAGCACACGGGCGTGAAGTTCGGCGGCCCCATCGGTGACGTGCGCGACCCGGAGACGGGCCTGGGCATCGGCACCATGGTGTACGGCGACTTCTCCATCCGCGTGACGGAGCCGGAGAAGCTCGTGGTGGGCCTCGTCGGCATGGGCCGCGCCTCCAACGAGGAGTTCCTGGGCTGGTTCAAGGGCCAGGTGCTCAAGGTGACGCGCGACCGCACCGCCGAGCTGCTGGTGAAGAAGAAGTGGCCGCTGCTGGACGTGACGAGCGGCGCCTACGTGGAGGAGATGGAGCAGGAGATCCTCGCCGGCCTCAAGCCGCACGTGGACACCTACGGCCTCACCATCGTCCGCATGGGCAACTTCGTCGTCAGCATCAAGCCCGAGGACGAAATCACCCTGAAGAAGCTGTCCAAGGACGTCGCGTACTCGCGGCTGGCCGGCGGCTTCCAGCAGTACGCGCAGGGTCAGGCGATGCTCGGCGCGTCCGAGGGCATGGCCAAGGGCGGTGGCGGCTCCGACGGCGCCATGCAGGGCATGGGCATGGGCATGGGGTTCGGCATGGCGCAGATGTTCGCCAACCAGCAGAACCAGCAGCAGCAGCGCCCCGCGGAGCCCGCGCAGGCGGCCGCTCCGGCGGACACGCGCAGCCCGGCGCAGCGGCTCAAGGAGATCAAGGAGCTGAAGGACGCGGGCGTGCTCTCCGACGAGGAGTACAACGCCAAGCGCGCGGAGCTGATGAAGCTGCTGTAGTCCCCGCGCGGACCTGGAAGTGAAGTGAGGGCCCTGTCTCCCGAAGCGTGGAGGCGGGGCCTTCGCGTTTCAGGGGGCAGGCGTGCCCGGCACGGCGAGGCGCAGGTGTTGGTGCAGCGTCTCCGCGCGCAGGTAGAGGAACTGCACGTCGCCGAAGGCGAGCGTGGCGCCGTCGTGGAGCATCACCTGGGCCTTGAAGCCCAGGGGCGCGCCGTTGATGAAGGTGCCGTTCATGGACTGGGCGTCGCGCACGGAGAAGTCCCCGGCGCCCGCGTTCCAGCGCAGGGTGGCGTGGTGCTGGGAGACGGAGGGCTCCGGCACCATGAGGTCGCACGTGTCGGTGCGGCCCACGGTGAACTCCTCGCCGTCCTGGTTCGGCTGAAGGAAGTGCACCTCCAGGTTGTCGAAGTCGCGCAGCATCGCGAGCAGCCGCTCCCCCATGCGCGAGCGGTGCGCCATGCCCACCGTGCGCATGCCCACCATGGCCGGGGCCACGGCGAGGAAGGCGGACTCCACGGGCTGCTGGATGAGGGCCACGGAGCCGGACGCGGACCGGAAGGACTCCAGCGAGGCCCCCGCGAAGGGACGGAGCTGTTTCACGGACACCATGGCTGAGGACCCTACGTGCAACGGGTGGGAACGGGAAGGGCCCGTTAGGGCTCGGGCGGCGGGCTCGGGCAGCGGGCCCGGGCGGCGGGCCTAGGAGGGCAGGGGCGTGGCCGGAGGCCGGGGCATCTCCGGAACCGCGGCCGGCGTCGCGCCGGGGGCCGCGGGAGCGGGCGGCGAAGGCGTGTCGTCCAGCCGGCGCAGGTCCAGCTTCATGGGCACCTGGAGCGTGGTGCTCAGGCGCAGGAGCAGCACGTCCGGCGCGAGGCCGTTCTCGCCCAGCGCCTGCGTCAGCTCGCGCGCGGAGGGCGCGGTGCCCCGGGCCCAAAGCTCCTTGAGGAACGCGCCCGCCTCCGGGGCGCGCCACCACGCCGGGCCGAAGCGCGCCTTCAGCTGCCCCTGCAGCTGCCCCGCCAGGAACCACGCCCGGAAGCTGTCGGCGGACTGGTAGAAGTCCTCCTGGTCCACGAGGTAGCGCTCCACGTCGTCCGCCGTCATGGGCATGGCGCCGGTGCGGGCCATCAGCGCGCGGTACAGCTCGCGCGGATCCACGTCCGTGCGGCGGTGCAGCTCCAGCTGGTAGAGCAGCCGTCCCGCCGCGTGGCGGATGAGGTACAGCTTGTGCGCGCTGGAGGCCGCCAGGTACTGGGCGCGCTTGTCCGCGTCCCCCAGCACGCCCGCGTTCTCCTCCAGCCACACCGGGTCCTCCAGCAGGTCCTCGAAGAGGGCGGAGTACGCCTCGCCCACGGTGGGGTTGCCCAGCCGCGCCAGCTCGAAGCGCTGCTCCTGCGTGAAGGCCGTGTGCAGGAGGTGCCCCACCTCGTGCAGCACGCGGCCCTGGTGCAGCACGCCCGTGCCGGGCTTGAAGGACAGCCGCACGTCGGACGGCACCTTCACCGCCATGGCCAGCGGGCGCGGGTTCTTCTGGGGCAGGTCGCGCGCGTCCACCTTCACGTTGGGCAGCGCGTTCAGGTCGATGCCCAGCCCCGCCACGGTGGCCTGCGCCTTCGCCAGCGACTCGCCCTTGGGGAACGCGTCCTCCACCTCGCGCGAGCGGAACAGGCGCGGGATGTCCGCGCGGGTAATTTGCGCGAAGGGCAGCCCCAGCTCGCGCTGGGAGAGCCGCTCCATCACCAGCCGGTACGGCTCCTGCGTGGCCTGGAGCACCTCCTCCGCCAGCTGCGCCAGCCGCTCCAGGTCCGCCTGGCGCAGCTCGCTGCCGAAGGCCTCGTAGGACTCGAAGCCCATCTGCTTCACCAGCTCGCCGGTCTTCGCCTCGCGGCGCAGGAGCGTCTGGTTGAGGCGGGTGAGGGCGGGCGTGGCCGCCGCGTAGAGCGCCCTGCGCTTGAGGGCGCTCTTCTCGTTGGCGAGCAGCCGCTCCAGGTCGTGGTAGCGCACCTCGCGCCCGTCCACGCTCAGCTTGAGCGACGCCTCCAGGTTGGCGGACGCGTCGTTGTACTCGGCCAGCTCGCGCGCCAGGAACTCACCGGCGAAGTGGCCGTGGAGCGCGGTGAGGGCGCGCAGCTCGCGCGGGTCCTTCGTCAGGTGCCTCAGCCGGTCGATGCGGCGCAGGTTCTCCAGGCTGAAGAGGTCCTGCTTGCCGCTGTAGGTGGCGGCGATGTCCACCGCCTTGCCCTCCGTCCAGTAGTCCCAGACGAGCCGGTGCTGCTCCTCCAGCAGGAGCGCGGCCTCCGTGGAAAGGGCGTTCACCTCCCCGGTCAGTTGTGCTTCCTCGCTGGGAGGGGGGACCACCACCGGGGGCGGCGCCTTGTGACAGGCGCTCAGCAAACACACGGCGGCGGCGAGGAGGGACGGAATCCTTGGGGACATGGGCCGCCCATGTTACTTCCGACCTGCCGATGCCCAACGTAAACCCATGGCGGGCGGCCCGAGGACGCCAGGGCCTGTACTCCGCCCTGCGTCAGTTCTTCGCCGGCCAGGGCTACCTGGAAGTGGAGACGCCGCTGCTCGTGCCCACCCCCGGCATGGAGCCGTACATCTCCCCCTTCGAGACGCCCTTCGTCCCGGAGACGGACCTGGGCAAGGCCCGCACGCTCTACCTGCACACCAGCCCCGAGTACGCGATGAAGCGCCTGCTCGCTCAAGGGGCCGGGCCGCTGTTCCAGATCTGCAAGGTCTTCCGGAATGGCGAGGTGTCCCAGACGCACAACCCGGAGTTCACACTCCTGGAGTTCTACCGGCCGCACGCGGACTACCACGCCATCATGGACGACCTGGAGGGCGCGCTGGCCCAGGCGGGCCGGGCGGCGGCGGAGGCGAAGGAAGGGGAGCCCGGCGCGGATCCCTCCTTCTTCACGCGCACGCCGTACGAGCGGGTGACGGTGCGCGACGCGGTGCTGCGCGCCACGGGGGTAGACATCCACGTGCACGCGGACGGCGCGTCGCTCAAGCGGGCGGCGGAGGCCGCGGGCGTGCGCACCGGGGACGCGACGTCCTTCGACGACGTCTTCTTCCACCTGTTCCTGCAGAAGGTGGAGACGGGCCTGGGCCACGAGCGGCCCACCTTCCTCATCGAGTACCCCGCGTCCATGGCGGCGCTGTCCCGGCTGAAGCCCGGCGACCCCCGCGTGGCGGAGCGCGTGGAGCTGTACGCGAAGGGGCTGGAGCTGGCGAACGGCTTCTCCGAGTTGACGGACGCGGCGGAGCAGCGCGCGCGGCTGGTGGAGGAGCAGGACCTGCGCCGCAAGCTGGGCCGCGCCGTGTATCCCCTGGACGAGCGCTTCCTGGAGGCGGTGGGCCGCATGCCGCCTTCGGCGGGCATCGCCGTGGGGCTCGACCGAATCCTCATGCTGCTGCTCGGGGTCCAGCGCATCGAGGACGTCCTCCTGTTCCCCGCGCACGGGTTCGTCTGATGCTCAAGGTGCTCCAGACGGTGTTCGCCGGCTCGGCCACGGTGGGCCTCACGGGCGTGACGTCCGCGACGGTGACGGTGCTGTCCGGGCTGAAGCAGCACCCGGCGGCGGACCGGGTGCTCGGGGCCTGGGGGCGCTCGGCGCTCGCGGCCGCGGGCGTGCGGCACGAAGCCTTCGGCCTGGAGAACATCCCCCGCGAAGGCAACGTCGTCTTCGTGAGCAACCACCAGTCGCACTTCGACGCGATGGTGAACTTCGCGCACATCGACAAGCACACGCGCTACGTCGCCAAGGCGGAGCTCTTCAAGGTGCCCGTGTTCGGCCGGGCCATGCGCGTGGCGGGCAACATCCCCGTGCAGCGCACGGGCGGCGCGGATGACCGGGCCCGGCTCCAGGAGGCCGTGACGGCGCTGCGCGAGCGCGTCAGCGTGCTGTTCTACGCGGAGGGCACCCGCAGCCCGGATGGCGAGCTGCGGCCGTTCAAGAAGGGCGCCGCCACGCTGGCCATCCAGGCGCAGGTCCCCGTCGTCCCCATGGCCATCTCCGGCACCCGGCTCATCCTTCCCAAGGGCGGCCGGGCCATCCAGTGGGGCCAGCGCGTGGCGCTGGTGGTGGGCAAGCCGGTGCCCACGCAGGGGCTGACGCTGGATGACCGGGATACCCTCACCCGCCGCCTGGAAGAAGCGGTGGCCGGGCTGTACGCCGAGGCGCGCCAACGCTCGGGAGACACTCCATGAAGAAGACAACCCAGACCACGTCGCAGGCCCATCCCTGGCATGGCATCTCGCCCGGGCCGGAGGCTCCTGAAGTCGTCACCGCGTACATCGAGATCGTCCCCACGGACGCCGTGAAGTACGAGATGGACAAGGAGTCCGGCATCCTGATGCTGGACCGGCCGCAGCGCTTCAGCAGCCAGTGCCCCACGCTCTACGGCTTCATCCCGCGCACGTACTGCGGCGAGCAGGTGGCGAAGCGCTGCGCGGAGCGCACCGGCCACAAGGACATCCACGGCGACGGTGACCCCATCGACATCTGCGTGCTGACGGAGAAGGCCGTCTCCAACGGCAACCTGCTGGTGCACGCGGTGCCCGTGGGCGGCTTCCGGATGGTCGACGGCAACGAGGCCGACGACAAGATCATCGCGGTGCTGGAGTCGGACCTCGTCTACGGCGAGCTCCAGTACATCGCCCAGCTGCCGCGCCCGCTGCTGGACCGCCTGAAGCACTACTTCCTCACCTACAAGCAGATTCCCGGTGAGGGAAAGCGCAGCGTGGAGATCGCGGAGGTCTACGACCGGCAGGAGGCGATGGAGGTCATCCGCCGCAGCATGCGCGACTACGACAAGCTGTTCGTGGAGCCGGAGGCGAAGCCCGCGAAGAAGGCCGCGCCGGCCGCCCGCCGCAAGGCCCCCGCGACCAGGGCGCCGGCTGGCAAGGCGCCGTCGGGCCGGGGCGCTCGCGGCGGGAAGTAGCCCGTCTTCAAGCAGGTCCTGACGCGCGGGAAGGGAGCGGCCGGTGGGCCCCCCTCTTCCGCGCGTTCTCTTTTTCGCGCGCTCCTACGAGCGGCGGGCGCGCTTGGGCGCGGAGGCGGCGGGGCGCTTGCCGCGGGCCGGGGCGGCGGGCTTGCGCGCGACCTTGGCCTTGGCGGCGGGGGCGACCTTGGCGGCCTTCGTGGCGGCCTTCTTGGCCACGGTCTTCACGCGGGCGGCGGCCTTCTTGGCCACGGTCTTCACCTTCGCCACGACCTTCTTGGCGGTCTTCTTCACCGGGGCCGCGGCCCGGCGCGCGGAGGCCTTCTTGCCCGCGGCGGCCTTGGACGGCTTGGCGGCGGGGCCGGGGACGGCGGTGCCCCGCGCGGGGAGCTGATCCACGAGCTTCTTCGGCGCGATGGCGCGGTAGCTCTCGTCGATCCACGCCTTGATGACGGGCACCGGCACCTGCGAGGCCTCGTCGAAGTGGGCGGTCACCCAGCCGCTCTTGCCCAGGCCGTACTCGGTGGGCTCCGTGAAGGGCAGCGTGAGGGCGGCGTCCTTGGAGTCGGGCAGCTTGGCGGAGAGGTTCAGCTTCTCGCCGTCGACGGTCATGAAGAGGAAGGTCTTGTCGTTGACCTTCATCGCGCGGTGGCCCCAGGGAAAGTCCTCGTGGGCGCCGGGGTAGCTCATCGCATGTTCGCGCAGTACCGCTTCGACCTTCTGCGTCTCGTTCTCTGCGGGCATGGGCACCTTGCTTCGTTGTGAGTCGTGACAGCTTAACCGGACCTGTCGCATCCGGCGCATTCCCCAATGTGTCTGTTCTAGGAGGAAAGGCGGGTGACAGGCCACCCGTGGTTTCCCGCATCCGTCGGAACCCTTGGTCCTAGGTGCCGGGTGGGGGGCACGCATAGTCTCGGGGTCAACGATAAGGAGCCGCTTCCCGATGCCCCAGTCTCTGCTCGCCACGGATGGCTACAAGTTCAGCATGGCGGAGGCCGGCTGGCCCCTGCGGAAGGAAACGTTCTACTACTCGCACCGCAAGGGCGGGCCCCAGGTGATGCCGCTGGACCTGGAGGCCTGGGTCCGCGCCCTCCTGCCGGAGCCGCAGGCGGAGGACTACGCGTTCCTCGCCCGGCACGACTACGAGATGGGCGTGGGCTTCAAGGCCGCCATCCTGCGCAAGGAGCGGCTGTCCGTGCGCGCCATCCCGCGGGGCGCGCTGTTCCTGCCGCGCGAGCCCATCCTCACGATTACCGGCCCCTCCGCGCTGGTGTCCTGGCTGGAGCCGATGCTGTTGCAGCTCAACTACCGCGTCCAGGTGGCCACGCAGGCCTTGCAGGACCGCGAGGCGCTGGCGCGCACGCTGGCCACGGTGTCGTGCGAGGAGGAGAAGCGAATCGCCCTGGAGACGCTGGACCAGGTGGGCGTGCGGGCCGTGTCCATCCGCGTGGACCCGGAGGGCTACCAGCAGCGCGTGCGGGCGCAGGTGAAGGAGCTGGTGGACATCGTGGAGGACCCCTCGCGCATCTTCGAGGTGGGCCTGCGCGCGGCGACCTGTCTGGAGCAGCACGAGCTGGCCCTGCGCGCGTGCCAGGAGGCGGGCGTGCAGCGCACGAGCAACGTGGAGGGCGCGCGCGTGCTGAACATGATTCCCGTGGGCACCATGGGCCACGAGCATGTGCAGCGCTACGGCTCCGACGACGCGGCCTACCGCGCGATGCACGAGCGCAGGCCGCAGCGCTCCAGCTACCTCCTGGACACCTTCGACACGCTGACGTCGGGCATCCCGGCGGCGTTCAAGCTCATCTCCGAGGAGCCGCAGGGCGGGGACTCCATCCGGTTCGACTCCGGGAACAAGAAGCTCCAGTACCTGTACGCGGTGACGCGCGCGCGGGACCTGGGCATCAAGCCGGTCATCATCCTGGAGGACGGCCTGGACGCGCAGATGACGCGCGAGTTCGAGGAGCTGCGCAAGCAGGTGGGCTGGGAGCCGACGACGCAGTTCTACGGCTACGGCGGCCACATCGTCGCGCGCACCATGTCCCATGCGCTGACGCGCGACCGGGTGGCGGCCATCTACAAGCTGTCGTGCTCGGGCGCGACGCCGGTGATGAAGTTCGGCAACGAGCTGGCGGAGGGCAAGCAGAGCGTGCCGGGCACGCCCGTGCTGTTCCGCCGCCGCACGGGCTCCGGGCCGCTGGGGCTGGTGGGGCAGGCGGGGGAGGCGACGCCCCAGGGCTACTTCCCGCTGATGGAGTCGGCCGCGTCGGCGCCGTCGCTGGTGGGGTCCGAAGGCCTGACGCCGGAGGAGCAGCGCATCGGGTACACTGCCACCACGCAGGCGCTGGTGGAGTCCATCACCCGGCGCCACTTCCCGCAGGGCCGCTGACGTCAGGCGCGGCGGCTGTTGGCGGGCCTGGAGAGGACGTCTCATGTCGCTGCCCCCACCCCGGTTCCACGACGACGCACGCGCCGGTCAGCTCTACCTGGAGCGCGTGGCGGAGGTCTCCCAGGAGGCCCACCGCTACGCGGCCGAGCACCGCGTGCGTCCGGCCCGCGAGGACCGCTTCCGCATCGCGGCGTTCGGCATCGACGCGCAGGTGGCCTTCTGCACGCCGGGCGCGAGCCTCTTCGTCCCGGGCGCGGTGGAGGACACGCAGCGCACGCTGCGCTGGCTGTACACGCACCTGGACCGGCTGACGGGGCTCGTGTTCTCGCTGGACACGCACCGGGCCTTCCAGATCTTCCATCCGGCGTGGTGGAAGGACGCGGAAGGCCGTCCGCCCGCGCCCATGACGGTCATCACCGCGAAGGACGTGCGGGAGGGCCGCTGGCGGGCGACGCGCCATCCGGAGGAAAGCCTGGCGTACTGCGAGGGGCTGGAGGCGAGCGGCCGGTACGTGCTGACCATCTGGCCTTACCACGCGCTCCTGGGCGGGCAGAGCCACGCGCTGGTGCCCGCGATGTACGAGGCGAGCCTCTTCCACGCGCTGGTGCGGGACACGCCCACGCACTTCGAACTGAAGGGCGAGCACCCGCTGACGGAGAACTACTCCGTGATGGCGCCGGAGGTGACGGAGGTGAAGGGCCAGCGCGTGGGCGAGTTCAACGCGCGGCTGATGGAGCACCTGATGACGTTCGACCGCGTGTACGTCTTCGGGCAGGCCAGCTCGCACTGCGTGCTGTCCACGCTGCGCGACCTGCAGCAGTACCTGGAGCGCACGGACAGGTCGAAGCTCCAGCGCATCCACATCCTGGAGGACGCGATGAGCCCCGTGCCCGCGCCCCCGTTGCAACCGCTGCCCCCGGGCCTGGACTTCCCGCGCGTGGCGAAGGAGGCGCTGGAGGGCTTCCGCGCCGCCGGAATGCGCGTGGTGCGGACGACGGATCCGCTGGACCCGTAGCGCGGGTGTTGCACGGGGGCTACCGGCCCAGGCGCGCGAGGGCCCACTTCGCGGTGGCCTCGCGCAGCGTCTCCCGCGCGCTGGCACCAGGGCGGGCCTGGCTGCTCAGCTCCACCACCTCGCGGAAGAGGGACAGCTCCGGGCCGTTGTCTCGCTGCACGATGCCCGCGAAGAGCACCACGTGCGTGCCCTGCGCGCGCGCCAGCCTCGCGAGCGCCACGGGGCCCTTGCCCATGGACGTCTGCCGGTCGAAGCGCCCCTCGCCCGTGAGCACCAGGTCCGCGAGCAGCACGCGCCGCTCCATTCCCAGCGCCCGCGCCACCAGGTCATAGCCGGACGTCAGCTTCCCACCCGCGAGCGCCGCGAGCCCGTAGCCCAGCCCTCCCGCCGCGCCCGCGCCCGGCAGGTTCGCGGTGGCCTCGTCCACGGTGCGGCAGAACGTGGCCAGCGCCGCCTCCAGCTCCTCCACCGCCGCCGCGTCCGCACCCTTCTGCGGACCGAAGAGGCGCGCGGAGCCGTCGCTCCCCAGGAGCGGCGTCGTCACGTCCGTGGCGATGAGCAGCTCCACCTGCTCCAGGCGGGGGTGCTTCCCGGTCGCGTCCACGCGCGCCAGCCTCGCGAGGCTCGCGCCGCCCGGCGGAAGGGGCGCTCCGTCCACGTCGAGGAAGCGGAAGCCCAGCGCCTCCAGCGCGCCCTTGCCGCCGTCCGTGGTGGCGCTGCCGCCCAGCCCGACGATGAGCCGCTCACAGCCCGCGTCCAGGGCCTCGCGCAGCAGCTGCCCCGTGCCGTGCGTGCACGCGGCCCGCGCATCCCGCTGCTCCGGCGGCACCAGCGTCAGCCCGGAGGCCTGCGCCATCTCCACCACCGCCGTGCGTCCGTCGTCCAGCCGCGCCCAGGAGGCCTCCACCGGCGCGCCCAGCGGGCCACGCACCGTGAGCCTGCGGCGCTCGCCCCACGGCATGCCCACGAGCAGCGCGTCCAGCGTGCCCGGACCTCCGTCCGCGAGCGGCGCCACGTCCAGCACCACCTCCAGAGAGGCCTCCCGCAGCCCCTCCGCCATGGCTTCCGCGGCCTCGGCCGCGCTCAAGGTCCCCTTGAACTCCTGGGGCGCAAGCAACCAACGCGGGGGGATCATCCTCGGACACCCATGGGCGTGAACCCCGCGCACACGGGGGGACTCCGGTGGGCGCGCCACCGCGTCTGCAGCATGAACTTCATTGTTCCTCCCGGGCCGGGGCGGTACTGACCCCGGCATACCATTCCAGGAGGGGGCGTGGCCCCTGGAGCGAGGGCATCACGCGCTGTGAAATCCGCTCCAACCGCAGGAGCAGCCGGGCCACCTCTTCGGACGGCTGCCGCGCGGGGCCCTGGATGCGCTGACAGAAGAACGTGCGGCACCCGAACGGCCGGTCCGCGTACACCGTGCAGCGCAGGCCCGCCGCATCCAGGTAGGGGCACGCCCCGTCGGCGCGAGCGGGCGGCAGGGGCTTGCTGCGCTTGAGCAGCTCCCACTCCGGGAGCCACAGCCAGGGCTGGCGCTTCGTGACCGACAGCTGGCAGCACTCACCGCTCGCCGGACACGAGTACGGGGCGTACGCCGCGTCCGCCTGGCGGTACACGGTGCGCGTCTCCTGGATGGCGCGCTCCAACGCCCGCGTCCCGGACGCGGGGCTCTCGTCGTCTGCGTCGTCCCAATCCCGGCGTGCCATGCCCTGAACCGTTCCCGCACGTCGGGGTCCCATGGATGGACCCCCTGGATGGGTCCTACCCTATCTCACAGCATGCGCAGCACGAAACATTTGAGGTACCGCGTCTCGCGCAGGTTGAGGAGGACGGGGTGGTCGCGGCCGGCGCCCCGGCGCTCGATGATCTGCACCCGGCGCTTCGCGTCCGAGGCCGCGGAGGCGAGCATCTCCTCGAAGGCCTGCTCGTCCACGTGGTACGTGCAGCTCGCGGTCACCAGGATGCCGCCGGGCCGCAGGAGCTGGAAGGCGCGCAGGTTGAGCTCCTTGTAGCCGCGCACCGCCGCCGGAATCGCGTCCTTGTTCTTCGCGAAGGAGGGCGGGTCCAAGACGATGGTGTCGTAGCGCTTGCCCTCGTCCACCGCGTCGCGCAGGAAGTCGAACGCGTTGGCCGTCACCACCTCCAGGTTGGTGAGCTTGTTGGCCTGGGCGTTGTCGCGCAGCTGCGCGGAGGCGGACTCCGAAATCTCCACCGCCGTGACGTGCTTCGCGCGCGTGGCCAGCTGGAGCGCGAACCCGCCCACGTAGCTGAAGCAGTCCAGCGCCTCGCCGAAGGCGTACTGCGCCGCCATCACGTGGTTCTCGCGCTGGTCCAGGAACGCGCCCGTCTTCTGGCCCTCCAGCAGGTCCGCGCGCACGCGCACCAGGCCTTCGTCGAAAGGCACCGGGCCCGGCGGCAGCGCGCCGCGCAGGAGGCCCTTCTCCGGGAGGAGGCCCTCCAGGTGGCGCACGCTCACGTCGGAGCGGTTGACGATGCCCTTGGGGTGGAACTGCTCCTCCAGCAGGTCCGCGATGAGCGCCTTGCGCTGCTCCATGGCGGGGACCAGGAACTGCACGCTGAGGTAGTCGCCGTAGCGGTCCACCACGAGCCCGGGCAGGCCGTCCGCCTCGCCGTGCACCAGCCGGTACGTCGTCTCCCCAGGCAGCGCGAGCTTGCGCAGCGCTTCGGCGGACTGGAGGCGCTGGCGGAAGAAGTCCACGTCCACCGCGACGTCGTCGTTGGTGAGCCAGCGCAGCGAGATTTTCGACTGCTTCGAATAGAAGGCCTTGCCCAGGAACCAGCCGCGGCCGTCCACCACGCGGACCACTTCACCGCCCTGGAGGCCGGGGTCGCCGTTGAGGTCCGCGCGGTAGATCCACGGCGGGCCCGCGAGCCAGCGGTCGGAGCCGCGGCGCAGGAGCATCACCTGGGGCGTGCCGTCCGGGCCCAGCTCCGGCGACGTGCGGTCCGGCCGGGGCTTCTCGGGGCGCTGGCCGTGCTTCTCCGGACGCGCGCCGGGCTTGCCGCCGCGTCCGGGGGGAGGGGCGCCGGGCCGGCCGGAGCGGGGGGGAGAGGTGGGCTTCATCGGAGGCGGTCTCGGAGGCAAAGAGGCGGAGGGGAACGGGCGGCGTATACTCGCAACCCGCGTGAGTTACGAGTTGGTCCTTCAGCCTCGGGCACCGGGTGCCCCCTACGACGAGACCCGGGTGGACGCCCTGCTGGCGGCGCGCCCGGGGACCGTCCGCCCGGACGGCGTGCGCGAGTGGGACCTGGGGGTGGGCGTCGTGGAGGTGCTGCCCCTGCGCGACGGCAAGCGGGTGGTGGGCACGGAGCTGCGCGTGCCGCTGGAGGACCGCGAGGAGCTCATCCGCGAGGTCCTGACCGAGGCCGCCGGGCTGGCCCACAAGGCCGGGCTCCGGCTGTTCGACCCGCAGCTGGGAGAGGTCCTCACGGGCTCCGCCACGGAGCGGGTGGTGGAGCAGTACCTGCGCACGGAGCTGTACCGGCGCACCGCGAAGCCCATGGAGATCACCCCCGGCCTGGAGGAGGCGATGAACCGGGCGGAGCGGGTGGACATGCTGGGCCTGCCGCCGGAGCGCATGTCGCTGACGTCGCGGCTCGTGCTCTTCGCCGTGGGCGGCTTCGCCATCCTCTTCTTCGTGATGCGCTTCCTGATGGAGCAGCTCAGCGGGGAGTAGGGCGGCGGGGACCCTGGCAGGCACCCTCTGGGAAACACGGGTTGTCCGGCTGGCAATGAGCGCGGGAGTGAATCTGGCGTTAACGTGCCGGCGTGCTCAAAGTCCTCGTCATCGTCTGCATCCTGTTGCCCCTGGCGGAGCTCTACCTGCTGATCACGCTGGGGCACCACATCGGCCTGGCGTCCACGCTCGGGCTGCTGGCCGGCTCCGCCGTGCTGGGGAGCCTCATTGCCCGGAAGCAGGGCGAGCGGGTGTTCCGCAACTGGCGTGAAGCCGTGGCGGGCGGCGGCGTGCCCGAGGAGGGCCTGCTCAACGGCGTGCTGGTGCTGGTGGGCGGGGCGCTGCTCATCGCGCCGGGGTTCATCTCGGACGTGATGGGGCTGGCGCTGATGGTGCCGCCGGTGCGCCGCTGGATGACGGCGCGGGTGCGGCGCTCGCTGGAGCAGACGCTGCAGTCGGGCGCCGTGCGGTTCACGCACATGGGCGGCATCGGGCCCATGCCGGGCGAGGACCCGTTCCAGGACGCCCGGCGCTTCGACACGCAGGAGACGCCCGCGACGACGGAGCCCTCGGAAGGCCCCGCGACCTTCCGCCGCCCCCGGAGTGAAGGGGGCGAGGTGGACGCGGAGTTCACCAGCGACGAGGAACCCCGGGGCTGACGGGCACCCGCTGCGGCGAGCCGTTCCACCGCGGCGTGACGGGCGTGGGGACCGGCAGGGGCGCGGGGGCCTTCGCGGGCGCGCCCGGCTCCGGCTCGGCGGACATGCCCAGGGCGATGCGGGCCTCGGTGGCGTAGCGGCCGTTGGGGAACTCGCGGAGGTACTGGCGGAACTCGTCCTCCGCGTCCGACGGCTGGTGCTGCCTGTTGAAGCAGCGGCCGCGCAGGATGCGGGCCTCTTCCCGGTGGCCCGTGCGCGGGCTGGCGACGGCGATCTCCCCGAGTCCCACGAGGAAGCGCCCGCACGTGGCGCCGGCGGTCTGCACCTTGGCGTAGCCGAGGAAGCGCTCATCGGAGTCGTCCGAGAGGAGCCCGCCCGGAACGAGCGCGCCCAGCGTCTTGCGCTTGCGCGGCTCCGTGGGAGCGGCCGGGGCCATGGACGGAGCCTGCACGGCGCCCGGCGTCGGCAGGGGCGCGGAGGACGCGAGCGAGCCCGCTGGAGAGCCGGGGTAGGGCACGAAGTCGTCGGACGGAGAGGCCTCGCTCGGAGTCACGGCCTGGGGAATCTCCGTGTTGGACGCATGCGCCTGGGCCGGGGCGCTCTCCAAGGGATTGGAGGCCGTGGCAACGGATTGGCGCGGCGTCTCCGGGGCAGGGGAGCCCGGCGTCGCGTTGGCGACGGCCTGCGACGGCGCGGTGGTGTCCTCCACGTGCGGCGTGCCGGGAGCAGGCGTGCGCGCATCCAGGGGATGGGTGCCCGTGGCCACGGACTGGCGCGGGGCGCTGCCGCCCTCCGGTCGGGCAGGGGCCTTCTTCGCGGGCAGGAGGCTCGCGACCGCGGCTCCCGGCTCGGCGGCTCGCAGGTCGCGGAACGCCTGCCGGTCTCCGGCGGAGAGCGCGCGAGGCTTCAGCGCTTCACCGGTGCCCACGAGCTCCACGCGCTCGCCCGCGTCCACGAAGCGCGGAGGCTGACCCTCCGCGTCCACGCGCACGCGTCCTTCCAGGACCGCCACCGCGGCGCCGGCCGCCGTGCGCTCCACCGAGAAGACCGTCCCCACGACGGAGACGCGCAGGCCGGCGGACTCCACGAGGAACGCCTCGCGCTTCGCATGCGACGCCTTCACGGAGAGCCGTCCCTGCTGGACGGTCAGGTGCACGGCGTTCGACTCCGCGCGGGCGAACACCACGTCCGAGCCCGCCGACAGCCGCACCCGGCTCTCATCCGGAAGCCGCAGCACCGCCGAGGCCTTCGGGGGCGTCCGCACCGCCATGCCCGAGCGAAGCCGCATCCCGGCGGCCAGCGCATGCTCAAGACCGGTGGCCTCCCGCAGCACCGCGCCCGTGACGCGCTCCGCCTCCGTCGTGGACGCTGCTTCCGGCCGAGCCGCGACCGCCTCGTGCGTTCCGGACGCCACCTCCGGCCGCGCCGTGCCCGTCTCCGGGGAGGGCGCCGCACCGGACGCGGCCACCGCCTTCGCGGGCTCCGGTGGCTCCGGGGCCTTCGAGCCGGCCTGGGGGGCCGGGCCCGTGGCGATGACCGACGGGTCCCGCGCCCCGCCCTTCTTCCAGAGCGCACCGCCCAGCCACAGCACCAGCGCGACGGCACAGGCCCCCGCGAGCGTCATCGCCCAGGGCGACAGGAACCGCGGCTCGCGCCGGGCCATCCGCTTCGCCGCCTCGGCCTTCAGCCGCGCCCCGGTCTCCTCCCACCGCACGGAAGGCTCCACCGCGCGCGCCGTGTGCAGCAGCGCCCGCGCCTCCACCACGCGCTTCCACTCCGCCGCGCACGCGGCGCACTCCGCCACGTGCGCCTCCACGCGGGCCTGGGCGGCCGCGTCCAGCTCCCCCGCGGCCAGCGCCCACAGGGCCTGGGTCTCATGGCCGGCCATGGGAACCTCCCACCGGCCGGGCGGCGACCAGACGCTGCATGGCCTCGGTGAACTCCAATCTCGCGTGGTGCAGGCGGCTGCGCACGGTGTTGGCGGAGCTTCCCACGGCGAGGGCAATCTCGTCCGGGCTCATGCCGCACAGCTCGTGGTAGACGAAGACGATTCGCTTCTTGGGCTTGAGCTTCTCCAGCGCCGCCTCCACCAGCCGGGCCGCCTGACGACGCTCCGCGGCACGCTCCGGGTCCTCGCCCGTCGCCACCATCTCCGGCGGGTCCGCGAACGGGTCCTCCGGCCGGCGCCGCTTCCACCGCAGATGGCTGAGCGCCACGTTGGCGCACACCCGGTAGAGGAACGTCTTGAAGCGAGACTCGCCCCGGTAGCCCTTCACCGCCGTCAGCAGCCGCAGGTACGTCTCCTGGAGCAGGTCGTCCACCTCCACGCGGTTTCCCACCAGGTGGCGCAGCGTGCGCGCCACGTCCAGCTTCGTGGCCTCGTAGAGCTGCTCGAAGGCGGTGAGGTCCCCCTCCTGGACCCGGTGGACCAGCAGCCGCAGGTGGGCCTCGTCGGAGGAAGCCTGTGCGCGCGCGCCCGCCACGCCCACGCCGGACTCCGGCGGGACCGCGGACGCCCACGTGCGCGCTCCTCGGCTGAACACCAGGGCTTCTCCTTCAGGGCGACGCCGGACGTCCCCCGCCTCCAGGAACGCCCTCCAGTCTGTATCGGTGGTCCAGACGAGCACACTGCCTCCGTGCCCCTGGGTCTCCGGAGAGACGAAAAAAGATCAAAATTATTTGATCAATACGGCCCCTACTTGCGTCGAAGGCTCTCGAAATCGGATGACCCCCCCGGTGGCCGGTCCGGACCCATCCCATTCCTTTGGAGCCCCCACTCATGAGGAACACCACGCTTCGCGGCACCTTGTACGTGCCGTTCCTTGCGCTGTTAGGCCTGCTGTCGGGTTGTATCCTCGAGACGAACGGCAACGGGTACTGGCCCGACGACGACTACGATTCCAGCTACGGCTGCTCCTCCACGTCCGACTGTGGCTCCAACCAGTACTGTCACTCCGGCAGCTGCTGGGACCTGAGCTCCGACTCGCAGGGCTGCGTGTACTCCAGCGAGTGTCCCGGCACGCAGATGTGCATCAACGGCTGGTGCGCCCAGTCGTGCTACCGCGACTCGGAATGTGGCGCGGGCGGCCGCTGCAAGGACAACTTCTGCACCTCCACCGGCACCACGAAGCCGGACGGCGGCACGAAGCCGGACGGCGGCACCAAGCCGGACGCGGGCTCGGACGGCGGCACGAAGCCGGACGGCGGCACGAAGCCCGACGCGGGCTCGGACGGCGGCTCCGCCCCGACCTGCCGGGTCAATACTGACTGCGGCGCGGACAGCTTCTGCATCAACGGCACCTGCCGGAAGGAGTGCGACGACGACGACAAGTGCGGCCCCAATGGCGTGTGCATCCAGGGCCTGTGCCACACGCAGCAGCCGGACCCGAACGCCTGCACCACGGAGGCCCAGTGCCCCACCGGCCGCGACTGCGTGAACGGCCAGTGCCGCGCGCCCTGCACCTCCACGACGGAGTGCTCGGCGGACACCAAGTGCGAGGTGGGCTACTGCCTGCCCATCCCGACCGGCGGCCAGTGCAAGGCCAACTGCGAGTGCCCGGCGGGCCAGGTCTGCAACAGCGGCCAGTGCAAGTCGCCGCAGCCGGACCCGGGCCAGTCGTGCCAGGCCAACTGCGACTGCCCCTCCGGTCAGGTGTGCAACGGCGGCTACTGCAAGGTGCCGGTGCCGGACGCGGGCTCGGGCAGCAACATCTCCTGCACGGTGAACTGCGAGTGCCCATCCGGTGAGGTCTGCACCAGCGGCAAGTGCAAGCTGCCCCCGGCGCAGCCGTCGCAGGACGCGGGGACCTCCGGCACCGTGTGCCGCGCCAACTGCGAGTGCCCGGCGGGCCAGGCCTGCACCAGCGGCCAGTGCAAGCCGGTGAACCACGGCTCCGGCAAGGTCTGCCAGGCCAACTGCGAGTGCCCGTCCGGCGAGCGCTGCCAGGACAACGTCTGCTGGCTGTAGCCGTCAGCGGCTGACGCTCACCGCGAGGGGGCCACCATGCGCCAGCACCGGTGGATCTCCTTGCGGTGGAAGTCCTCGGGGATGGAGCGGGGGGTGAGCTCCTCCACCTGCGCCATGCCCCGGGTCGCGGTGTCCTTCAGCTCGAAGCCCAGGAAGTTGGTGGAGAAGTAGAGGACGCCTCCGGGGGCCATGAGCGCCCGGAGGTGTTCCAGCATCCGCACGTGGTCGCGCTGCACGTCGAACGTCCCCGACATCTTCTTCGACGTGGAGAACGACGGCGGGTCGCAGACGATGAGGTCGTACCGCTCGTCCCCGTGCTTCGCCTGGTCCTCCAGCCACGCCTTCGCGTCCGCGCGGATGAGCACGTGGCGCGGGTCCGCCAGGCCGTTGAGGACCAGGTTGTCCTCCGCCCAGTCCAGGTACGTGTTGGACAGGTCCACGCTCACGCTGCCCGCCGCGCCGCCCGCCGCCGCGTACACGGTGAACGCGCCGGTGTACGCGAAGAGGTTGAGGAAGTGCTTGCCCTTCGCCTCGCTGCGCACGCGCGCGCGGGTGTTGCGGTGGTCCATGAAGAGGCCGGTGTCCAGGTAGTCGCCCAGGTTCACCCAGAACTTGAGGCCCTGCTCCTCCACCACCAGCCGCTCGCTGCCCTCACCCACGCGGCCGTACTGCGAGCGGCCCCAGGGCTGGGGCGTGTGCGTCTTCACGGACGTGCGCTCGGGCGGCACGCCCAGCACCGCGGTGACGGCGGCGAGCACCTCCGCGCGGTCCGCGTCCGCGTTCGCGCCCTTCGCGTGGGCCTTGCGGCGGGGGAACTCCACGACGTGGGCGTGGTCGCCGTAGAGGTCCACCGCGTAGGAGTACTCGGGGATGTCCCGGTCGTAGACGCGGAAGGCGGTGAGCCCCTGCGCGCGGGCCCACTTGCGCAGGCGCTTCGCGTTCTTGCGCAGGCGGTTCTCGAACATGCCACCCGCGCCCTGCGTCTCCTGCTTGCCTTCGTCCGACATGGCTTCCCTCATATTGCAGGCCGCCCCGGGGGCGGGGGAAAACCGGCGCCCATGAGCGTGCGCGTCGAGAAGAACGGCCCCGTCACCACCGTCATCCTCCACCGGCCGGAGGTCCGCAACGCGGTGGACGCTGACACGGCCCGCGAGCTGGCGGACGCCTTCCGTGCCTTCGACGCGGACCCCGACGCGCGCGTGGGCGTCCTCTACGGCGACGCGGGCACCTTCTGCGCGGGCGCGGACCTCAAGGCCGTGTCCGAAGGGCGCCTCCTGCGCCTGGAGCCGGACGGGGACGGGCCCATGGGGCCTTCGCGCCTGCGCCTGTCCAAGCCGGTGGTCGCCGCCATCAGCGGCCACGCGGTGGCGGGCGGCCTGGAGCTGGCCCTGTGGTGCGATTTGCGCGTGGCGGAGGAGGACGCGGTGCTGGGCGTCTTCTGCCGCCGGTGGGGCGTGCCCCTCATCGACGGGGGCACCGTGCGCCTGCCCCGGCTGATTGGCCTGTCGCGCGCCCTGGACCTCATCCTCACCGGCCGGGCGGTGTCCGCCGGGGAGGCGCTGGGCATGGGCCTGGTCAACCGCGTGGTGCCAAAGGGCGAGGCCCGGGCCGCCGCGGAAGGACTGGCCGCCCAAATCGCAGCCTTCCCCCAGGCCTGCATGAACGCGGACCGGGCTTCCGCCTACGCCCAGGCCGGCCTGGCGTTTGAAGACGCGATGCGCCAGGAATTCCAGGGCGGGGTGGAGGTGCTCCAGACGGAGTCCATCCCGGGGGCCACCCGGTTCGCCAAGGGGGCGGGACGGCACGGCCAGTTCGACTAAGACGGCGCCGGAACAGGACGGGAGCGCTGCGCGGCCGGTGGGACTGTGTTAGTTCGCGAAGCCATGCGCTTCGACACGCTCGCCATCCATGCCGGCCAGGAGCCGGATCCCACCACGGGCGCCATCATGACGCCCGTCTACCTGACCTCCACCTACGTCCAGGACGGGCCGGGGGAGCACAAGGGCTACGAGTACAGCCGCACGCAGAACCCCACGCGCAAGGCGCTGCAGGACTGCCTGGCCGCGCTGGAAGGCGCGAAGTACGGCGCCGCGTTCGCGTCCGGCCTCGCCGGCACGGACATGCTGATGCACATGCTGGAGGCCGGTGACCACGTCATCGTCTCCGACGACGTGTACGGCGGCACCTTCCGCATCTTCGACAAGGTGTTCAAGCGCTCCGGCCTGAGCTTCTCCTTCGTGGACCTCTCCAAGCCGGAGAACTTCGAGGCGGCCATCACCCCGAAGACCAAGATGGTCTGGGTGGAGACGCCGACGAACCCGATGCTCAAGCTCATCGACCTGGGCCGCATCGCGGAGATCGCCAAGAAGCGCGGCATCCTGTCCGTCGCGGACAACACGTTCATGACGCCGTACTTCCAGAAGCCGCTGTCGCTGGGCTTCGACGTCGTGGCGCACTCCACGACGAAGTACTTGAACGGCCACAGCGACGTGGTGGGCGGCTTCGTCTGCACCAGCCGCGACGACGTCGCGGAGCGGATGTACTTCCTGCAGAACGCGGTGGGCGGCGTGTCCGGCGCCTTCGACAGCTTCCTCGTGCTGCGCGGCGTGAAGACGCTGCACGTGCGCATGGACCGCCACGCGCAGAACGCGATGAAGGTGGCCCAGTACCTGGCCACGCACAAGCAGGTGAAGAAGGTCACCTACCCGGGCCTGGAGACGCATCCGCAGTACGCGCTCGCCAAGCAGCAGATGACCGGCTTCGGCGGCATGCTGACGTTCGACATCCACGGCGGCCTGGAGGCGGCGCGCACCTTCCTCAAGACGGTGAAGGTCTTCGCCTGCGCCGAGTCCCTGGGCGGCGTCGAGTCCCTCATCGAGCACCCGGCCATCATGACCCACGCCTCCGTCCCCAAGGAGACGCGCGAGAAGCTGGGCATCGCGGACGGCTTCATCCGCCTGTCCGTCGGCATCGAGGACGCGCAGGACCTCATCGACGACCTCGCGCAGGCGCTCGAGCGCGTGAAGTAGTCCGGACGCTCGCTCGCGCTCCAGGCTGCCGGCCTGCCCTCCGGGGCAGGGGGAATGTTGGTTGGTACACAACGTTTTCGGCGCGATGCGTAACCGACTGCTTGTCTCCACCTGCCTCCTGGGCTCGTGGCTCGTGAGTGGCTGCGAGTCACCGCCTGCTCCCACCGACTCCGACTTCCCTCCCGTCGCGCTGCCGACCCCGTCAGCGGCGGGAGAGGAGGCCACGCTCTCCGCGTCCAACTGCAACCAGCTCGTCACGAGGGCGGTGACGGCCAGCGGCGACGACGGCAACGTTCCCGCCAACACGCAGGACGACGACCTGGCCACGCGCTGGAGCGCGCAGGGGACGGGCGTCTGGCTTCAGATGGACCTGGGCTCCGCGCAGACGCTCACGGGCACCACCATCGCGTGGCACCGGGGCAACGAGCGGCAGAACCACTTCGTCGTCTCCACGTCCACCGACGGCATCGGCTTCACCCAGGCGTACGCGGGTGACAGCGCGCTCAACACGGCCGCGCAGACGGTGGCCTTCTCCTCACGCAGCGCGCGCTATGTGCGCATCACCGTCAACGGCAACACGGTGAACGACTGGAACTCCATCGCGGAGGCGCGGGCGTGCTCGGCCTCCGCGCCGCCGTCCACCACCGACTCCGGCGCCGTGCTGCCGCGCCTGCCGTACCTGCAGAGCGTGAAGCAGACGTCCGCCATCGTGGCCTTCCGCACCGCCAGCAGCTGCAACCCCACGGTGCGCTACGGCGAGGGCATCCACCTCACGTCCTCCGTCAGCGCGGGCGTGACGGGCACGCGCCACGCGGTGAAGCTGTCCGGCCTGTCCGCGGGCCGCACCTACGGCTACGTGGTGGAGGCGTGCGGCAGCAAGACGGGCCTGCGTAGCTTCCAGACGTCCACGACGTCCGCGGCCACGAAGGCGCACTTCACCGCGATGGGCGACTTCGGCACCGGCGGCAGCATGCAGAAGAAGGTGATGGCGGTGATGAACACGCCGCAGTGGCGCTCGGAGCTGCTCCTGGCGCTGGGGGACAACGCCTACCCGGACGGCACGGACGCGGAGTTCCAGGCGCACCTCTTCACGCCCATGGCCGGCCTGCTGCGCGAGGTGCCCATGTTCGCCACGCCCGGCAACCACGAGTACGTGACGAACCAGGCGCAGCCCTACCTGGACAACATGTACCTGCCGGCCAACAACCCGCAGGGCACCGAGCGCTACTACTCCTTCGACTGGGGCCCGGTGCACTTCCTCTCCCTGGACTCCAACTGCGCGGTGGGCCTGGCGTCCGCGGACCGGTGCACGCTCGCGGCGCAGAAGGCGTGGGCGGAGGCGGACCTGGCAGCGAACACGCGCCCGTGGACGGTGGCCTTCTTCCACCACCCGTCCTGGTCCAGCGGTGAGCACGGCTCGCAGTTGACCATGCGCCGCCAGTTCGGCCCGCTGTTCGAGAAGTACGGCGTGGACCTGGTCCTCACCGGCCATGACCACAACTACGAGCGCAGCAAGCCCATGTTCGGAGACGCCATGGCCTCCGGCACCCAGCGCGGCATCCCGTACCTCGTGGTGGGCAGCGGCGGCGCCACGCTGCGCGCCTTCTCCACCAGCCAGCCCGCGTGGACCGCGCTGCGTGACAACCAGTCCTACGGCTTCCTGGACGTGGTGGTGGACGGCGGCACGCTCACCGCGCGGCTGATCACCTCCAGCAACACCGTGCGCGACACGCTGGTCCTCAGGAAGACGCTGGCCAAGGCCGCCACGAACGTCCGAGCCAGCGCCCTGGAGGCGGACGAGGCCGAGGCGGAGGAGGCGCAGGACACGCCGCCGGGGCCCACGGACGACCGCGCCGAGCCGAGGCTGCGCGGCCCCGTGCCGCCCGCGGACACGCTGGAGTCCGTGGCCGACCCGGAAGAGCCGCTTCCGCAGTAGCCGCGAGGCCCGCCGGAGGGTAGGGAAGGGCGGAAGGAACCGCCGGCGGGCCCGGCGCCAACGGAAGGGACACCATGCGCTACTTCGAGGACTTCCCCATCGGCGAGATCATGGAGCGGGGGCCGTACGTGGTGACGCGCGAGGAGATCCTCGCGTTCGCGCGCCAGTTCGACCCCCAGCCCTTCCACATCGACGAGGACGCCGCCGGCAAGAGCATCTACGGCGGCATCATCGCCAGCGGCTGGCACACCGCCGCCATCTGCCACAAGCTCCTGGTGGAGGGCCTCTTGGGGAAGGCCGCCGGCATGGGCTCACCGGGCCTGGACGAGCTGCGCTGGAAGAAGCCCGTGCGCCCGGGTGACACGCTCACCGTGCGCATCACGACGCTGGAGGCGAAGCCCTCCGCGAGCAAGCCGGACCGCGGCGCGCTGAAGCTGGGCCTGGAGGTCGTGAACCAGCACGGCGAGGTGGTGATGACGGAGGTGGCCAACGCCCTCTTCGCCCGCCGCCCCCCGGCCCCCTGAAGCCCGGCCGACGCTCAGCCGATTTCCGCGGCGCAGTCCGCCAGCTCCAGCCGCAGGCCCTCCCGCATGGGGACCCGCCACGTCTCGCCGGGAGTGGAGGACGTGGTGTCCCCGGCGGTCGTGGTGCCTTCCAGCACCTCCACGAAGTAGCAGGGGTGGTGGCCGCCGCCCACCCTCACTCGCACGTGGTGGGGCGCCACGCCGGGCCGGTCCACGACGACGGTGTTGCCAGGGGCACTCCCCACGGTGAGCCCCGGCGTCCAGACCTCGCGCCGGCCGCCGAGCAGCAGCTCCGCGAGGACCGTCCCGTCCTTGAGCCGGACCGTCACCGGCACCCGGTACCGCTCCACGCGCCAGTAGACAATGGACGGGGGGAACGGCCGCGCGTCCCCCCACGCCAGAGTGCCCGCGTCCGCGTCCAGGCGGACCGTCGCGAAGTGCTCCGGCGAGCGCAGCCACTCGCGCAGCTCCGGGGTGAGGTCGGGGATGCGCGCGAGGTCCCAGTCGAAGAGACAGGGCTCCAGGCTGGCCTCGCCCTCCATCCCGTCGCTGAAGCGGACGCGGACGACGAAGGGGGCGACACAGCGGGCTTCGAGGATTATCGCGGCCATTTTGAGTTCCGGGGCTGACCTGGGTTACCAATACGCCCAAAGGAGACTCCCATGTCCAATCCCAACGAGGTGGTTCCTCCCCCGGCGCCCAGCCGGCTGAAGCGTCCCGTGGAAGTGGTGCGCGCGGAGTTGCTGGCCGACGCGGACGTGAAGCAGCAGGCGGAGCTGCTGAAGATTCCGGTCGCGCAGTACGTGGAGAAGATCCTCGACTACGCCATCCACCCGGACAAGCCACCCCAGCTGGAGATCATCCCGGACGAGGAGCTGAAGGCGCGCGACCCGAAGATCGCCACGGTGGAGGAGATTGGCACCCACCTGCAGAAGATCATCGACGGGGAGATCGTCATCAGCCCCGCCCAGCAGCGCGACGGCTTCAGCAGCGACAAGAGCCACGAGCAGCGCTACGGCGCCGCGCTGGGCGCCGCCAACAAGGGCGGCCAGACCGTGGCCCCCAAGCCGGGCGCCGCCGTGGATCCCGCCGAAGCGAAGAAGGGCCCCATCCGGGGCTGAGCCGTCCCGCTAAAGCCCCGGAACTCCGGGGCTTTTCCGGCGAGGGACGGGATAATCCGGGAACCGGAAACTTCTGGGGCGTCCTGCCGAGAATCCCACTGTCAGTCTCACTTCGAGGGCCCGCGCGGCCCTCCACGAAAAGGATCAGACCATGGGCGGCATCGGCAAGGCTCTCGGCAAGGTGATGGACATCGTCAAGCCGTTCGTGACGATGGTGAACCCGCTCCTCGGCGCGGCGATGGGCTTCGCCAGCGGCCTGATGCAGGGCAAGAACCCCATCCAGTCGCTGCTGGGCGCGGCCACCGACCTCATCCCGGGCGGCGGCGTGTTCAAGAACGCGCTAGGGGCCTTCGCCAACTCCGGCCTGATGGACGGCGCGGGCGGCAACAGCCTGCTGTCCGGCGCGCTGAACCTGGCGAAGGGCAAGAGCAAGGTCACCGACATCGTCGGCGACCTGTTCAAGTCCACCAAGAACAACCCGCTCACCAACCTGGGCATGAGCAACGCGACGGAGCTCGCGGCCCAGAAGATGTCGACGTTCCTCTCCTAGTCCATGAAGCCCGTCCGCTTCGACCCCAAGGTCCACCACGAACTGCTCAACCTGTGGCGCAAGCCGTGGGAAGAGACGATGACCCCGGATGCCCTGCCGGAGTACGGGTTCGTGGTGCCGGACAAGGCGGCGGGCTTCCTGTACCGCACGGACAGCTCCGTGGCGCTGATTGAAGGCATCATCGCCGCGCCCGGGCTGTCCAAGGAGGACCGCAACGAGGCCGTCAACGCCATCGTCGCCGCCGTCCGCGACGAGGCCCGGCGCCAGGGCTTCAAGCTGCTCCTGGGCTACTCGCAGCTGGACGCCATCAAGAACCGCGCGGAGCGCTTCGGCTTCATCCACGTGGGGCCGGGCTTCCACATGGTGGCCCTGGACCTGACGAAGCCGGACCCCGAAGGGCTCTGAGCACACCGCACCGCTGAAGCACGACGGGCCCGAAGGGAGGATTCGCTCCTCCTTCCGGGCCCGCGGTGTTTTGAGGCATCCGCTCCCGCGGCCTTAGGCGGCGGTGCGGTGCAGGTAGTCGATGAGGTCGATCTTCGTGACGATGGCGATGACGGTCTCGCCGTCCTTCACCACGGCCACGTTGTCGCGCGCGAAGATTTCACGCAGCCGGTCGATGCTGGCCTCGGCGGACACCGCGCCCTGGAGCGGGGCGACGATGGGGTCGATGGCGTCCTGGAACTTCACCTTGTTGGCCACCAGGGCGTTGAGCAGGTCGTACTCGTGCACCATGCCCACGGCGCGCCCGTCGTCGGACACCACCGGCATCTGGCTGATGCCGTGGCTGCGCATCGTCTCCACCACGCGGTCCACGCGGTCACCGCGCTTGGCCGTCTTCAGCTCGCGGGGCTTCGCGCCGATGATGTCGCGCACGGTGCCGGCGCCCTTCTCCTGCATGAAGCCGTTGTCGCGCATCCACTCGTCGGAGTGGAACTTGCTGATGTAGCTGCTGCCGGAGTCCGGCAGGACGACCACGATGGTCTTCCCCTTGCCGACCTCCTTGGCCAGCTGCACCGCCACGTGCACCGCCGCGCCGGACGAGCCGCCCGCGAAGATGCCCTCCTCGCGCGCAAGGCGGCGCGCGGCGTTGAAGCACATGCGGTCATCCACCTGGCGCACGTCGTCCACGACCTTGAAGTCCATGGCGCCGCAGAGCATGTCCTCGCCAATGCCCTCGACCTTGTAGACGTGCGGCTCGGTGAGCTTGCCCGTCTTGAAGTAGCCCTCGTAGACGGAGCCTTCCGGATCCACGCCGACGTTCTTCAGGCCGGGGATCTTCTCCTTGAGGAACTTGCCGGCGCCGCTCATGGTGCCGCCGGTGCCCAGGCCGGAGACGAAGTAGTCAATCTTGCCGTCGGTCTGCTGGAAGATCTCCGGACCCGTCGTGTGGTAGTGCGCCTCGATGTTGTCCGGGTTGTGGTACTGGTTCAGCATGAACGCGCCCGGCGTCTCCTTGGCCAGCCGCTTGGACGTCTCGTAGTAGCTGCGAGGGTCCTCCGCCGGAACGTTCGTCGGCGTGACGACGACCTGGGCGCCCATGGCCTTCAGGCGGTTGATCTTCTCCAGGGACATCTTGTCCGGCATGGTGAAGATGCACTTGTAGCCCTTCACCGCCGCGGCCAGCGCCACGCCCATGCCGGTGTTGCCGGACGTGTTCTCCACGATGGTGCCGCCGGGCTTGAGCTTCCCCTCCCGCTCGGCCTTTTCGATGATGTAGAGCGCCATGCGGTCCTTGATGGACGCGCCGGGGTTCATGAACTCGCACTTCACGAGCACGGTGGCGTCGTTCGGACCGACGAGCTTGTTGAGCTTCACCAGCGGCGTGTGGCCAATGGCGGTGAGGATGTTCTGTTGGATGTCCATCGTGCGTGGCTTCCCGAAAAAAGTGAGGGTCGGGGCCTTATATGTGCTCCGCCCCGTCAGGGGGAACATGCCCGGAGGCTCGGCCCTTCCTGACGCAGGATGCCGAGGACGCGGGGACGTTGCCCCTGGCCCGCCGGGGGCCTGTCGCCTGACCGCGCTCGTCGCGTAGGCGACAGGGCAGGCGTCCGCCGGGCATGCGGCCCACGCGGGCTTTGACCCGCCGCGCCGTGCCTCCGATACTCGCGGGCGTCGTTCCTTTCCCCCTCTGGAGCACCCGCCCCCCATGGAACTTGAGGCCGCCCTTCGCGACCAGGTGGGACAGGCCATTGGCCGTCCCGTCCCCGATGCCCCCATCAAGAAGTTGAAGGGCGACGCGAGCAACCGCTCCTACTACCGCGTCGGCACCGCCCCGGACAGCTGGGTGCTGATGGTGATGCCGCCGGACGCGACGAAGAAGAGCGAAGAGGCCACCAAGGGCGAGCCCCCCAAGGAGCTGCCCTTCATCAACGTGCACCGCTACCTGGAGAAGCTGGGCGTGCGGGTGCCGCGCATCCTCCGCTACGACGAGCCCGCCGGCATCATGGTGCTGGAGGACCTGAGCGACATCACCTTTGAGTCCGCGCTGGAGGGCGGCCGCCAGAACCAGGCGCTCTACACGCGCGCGGTGGACCTCCTGGCGAAGCTGCGCGTGCAGGCGGAGAAGCAGCGCGACCCGGAGTGCCTGGCCTTCACGCGCGCCTTCGACGAGGACCTGTACGACTGGGAGCTGCACCACTTCCGCGAGTGGGGCCTGGAGGCCTGGAGCGGCAAGCAGCCCACGGACGCGGAGCGCGCCCAGCTGGACGCCACGTTCCGGGACATCGCGAAGCAGCTGGCCGCCGCGCCGCGCGGCTTCACGCACCGCGACTACCAGAGCCGCAACATCATGGTGAAGGAGGGCGAGCTGGTCGTCATCGACTTCCAGGACGCGCTCCAGGGCCCTCGCCAGTACGACCTGGTGGCGCTCCTGCGGGACAGCTACGTGGAGCTGGACCGCGACTTCGTGGACACGATGCTGGACCGCTACATCGCCACGTTCGAGCAGGAGAGCGGGGAGAAGATCGACGCGAAGGAGTTCAAGGCGTTCTTCGACCTGCTCACCATCCAGCGCAAGCTGAAGGACGCGGGCCGCTTCGAGTTCATCCACCGCGTGAAGGGCAACCCGGGCTTCCTGGTGTCCATCCCCGCGTCGCTGCGCTACGTGAAGGCCGCGTTCGCGCGCCGGCCGGAGCTGGCGGGGCTGCAGAAGCTGGTGGCGAAGTACGTGCCCGAGCTGGCGGCCTGAAGCCATGAAAGCGATGGTCCTCTGCGCGGGCCTGGGCACCCGCCTGCGCCCGCTCACCGAGCGCTGGCCCAAGCCGGCCATGCCGTTCCTCGGCCAGCCGCTGCTCCGCTATCACCTGGCGGTGCTGAAGGCCGCGGGCGTGACGGAGGTGGGCATCAACACGCACCACCTGCCGGACACGATGGCGGCGGTGGCCCGCGCGGAGTGCGAGCGCGCGGGGCTGCCCCTGCACGTCGTGCACGAGCCCGTCATCCAGGGCACGGGCGGCGGCATCCGCGGCCTGCGCGACTTCCTCTCCGGCGAGGACTTCCTCGTGTTCAACGGGGACATCCTCTTCCCGGTGGACCTGAAGCCCGTGGTCGCCGCGCACCGGGCCTCCGGCGCGGTGGCGACGATGGTGCTCCTCCCCATGCCGGAAGGGGAGAAGTACGCGGCGGTGGAGGCGGACGCGGGCGGGCAGGTGCGCCGCATCGCGGGGTACGGGCCGGGCGGTGAGGGCCTGAAGCCGTGGCACTTCACCGGCGTGCACGTGATGTCCCCCAGCGTGTTCGACTTCATGACCGCCGAAGGCCCCGAGGACATCAACCGCGAGGTCTACGTGCGGGTGATGCAGGCGGGGCTCCAGATTCGGGGCCACGCGGTGGACGCGTACTGGTCCGACCTGGGCATGCCGTCGCGCTACCTGGCCACGGTGCGGGACGTGCTCGAAGGGCGCGTGCCGCTCCAGGCGCTGGGGAAGGACTCGCCGCTCCAGGGGCTGAAGGACGGAGCGGCCGGAGCCTGGGTGCACCCGGAGGCCCGCGTCGCGGGCACGGTGCGCGGGCCTGCGTTCGTGGGCGCGGGCGCTGTCGTGGACGCGGGCGCCACCGTGGGTCCGGGCGTGTCGGTGGGCCCGGGCGCGCGGGTGGGGCAGGGCGCGAAGCTGGAGCGCTGCGCCGTGTTCGAGGAGACGCAGGTGTCCCCCGGTGAGTCACTCACCGAGGTGCTCGCGTGGGGCCCGCACCGGGTGCCCGCGCCGCTCTCCGGCCGCTGACACGGCCTGGAACGGCGAAGGCCCGTCCTCCTCTTTCGGGAGCACGGGCCTTCTTGTGTCCAGCGTTCGGCGCTGGCTTCAGGCAGCGTGGTAGCGCGCCAGCACGCAGGTGACGTTGTCGTTGCCGCCCGCCGCGTTGGCCAGGTCGATGAGCTGGCCGCAGGCCTTCTCCAGCTCCGGCGTGCGCGACAGGATGTCCTGCATCTGCGCGTCGGTGATCATGCCGCTCAGGCCGTCCGAGCACAGCAGGAAGACGTCGTTCTCCAGCGGATCCACGCGGGTGACGTCCACCTGCACCTGCTCCTTCATCCCCAGCGCGCGGACAATCACGTTCTTGTGGGGGAAGTTCTCGATCTCCTCCGGCGTGAGCTTCTTCGCCTTGAGGTAGTCGTTGAGCAGCGAGTGGTCCTCCGTCACCTGCTGGAGCATGCCGCCGCGGAAGAAGTACACGCGGCTGTCGCCCACGTGGCCCACGTAGACCGCGCTCTCCGCGAAGTGCACGGACACGATGGTGGTGCCCATGCCCTTGTACTTGGTGTCCGTCGTGGCGCGCTCGAAGATGCGCGCGTTGGCCAGCTTGATGCCGGTGGCCAGGCGGTTCTCGTCGTAGTTGCGCTGCTTGTCCATCTTGAAGGGCCAGGTGGCGTCCTGGTCCTTGGACGTGAGGCGGAAGAACTCACCCAGCTCGTCCACGGCGATGCGGCTGGCGATCTCCCCGGACGAGTGACCGCCCATGCCGTCCGCCACGCACACGAGGTTCTCCTCGGTGAGCACGAGGTAGTTGTCCTCGTTGTGGTTCCGCTTCATCCCGACGTGGGTGCTACCGGCGACCTCGATGCGCATGCGAAGGGACTCTTCCGGGGGAGAGGCGTGAAAATCGGGGCGCGACGTTAACAAAGCGCTCCAAAAGGGGTCAAAAACCTCTCGTCTGTCCCAGCATTCCCCCCTCCGGGTGCGGGTGGGCAGGGCGGCCCCAGCCCCCTGGCCCCGTCAGGCGCCAGGGGCTTCCCCCGGGCTGAAGACCAGGCGGTCGCCCTCCTGGGTACCGCTGGCCAGGAGGACGCCCGCGGGCAGCTCCAGGACCGAGCGGGCCTTGAAGTAGATGGACGAGGTGCGCCACGGAGGCATGGCGGACAGTTGCTTGACGATGCGCCCTTCCGCGTCCAGGAAGGCGACGTCGATGGGGATGCGCATGAAGAAGGTGTGGATGGAGTTGCAGGGCTCGATGTGCATCCCGCCCCCCATGGGCAGCGAGGCGCGGCCCATGAGCCCCTGGAAGCGCTGGACGAAGGACTCGGCGCGTTCCGCGCGGTCCGCGAGCAGCCGCTGCCGCGTTTCGTTGGTCACCCTCCAGTGCATGTCCGGTGTTCTATCCCATGCTTGAGCCCCTGGCGTCCCCCCTGCACCTGGTCCTCGTGTCCCCGCAGATTCCGCCCAACACCGGCAACGTGGCCCGGCTGTGCGCGGTGACGGGCTGCCGGCTCATCCTGGTGGAGCCCCTGGGGTTCTCCATCGACGACCGGAACCTGAAGCGGGCGGGGCTGGACTACTGGGACAAGGTCTTCCTGAAGCTGTACCCGACCTACGACGCCTACGTGGCGGAGTACCCCCAGGCCCGCCGGTGGCTGTTCTCCGCGAGGGCGGAGACGTCGCTCTACGCGGCGCGGTTTGAGCCGGGGGACCACCTGGTGTTCGGCTCGGAGGTGACGGGGCTGTTGCCGGAGGTGATGGAGGGGGGGACGGGGACGCCGGTGACCATCCCCATGCTGCCGGAGCGCCGCAGCTTGAATCTTTCGACGTCGGTGGGGATTGGCGCCTACGAGGCGCTGCGTCAGGTGCAGCTGGGGACAGCGGCCAGGCAGGCACCGCCGTCGAATTGAGGGGCGGGCGGGACGGGCTACACTCCGGGGCAGAATGTCCGCCTCGCAGGTCGCCGAAGCGCTGTATGCCGCCCACAAGTCCCGAGCCACCGGCCGGCTGACGCTGCACGCCGGTGGACGCGAGTCCGCGCTGTGGCTGCGCGAGGGCGACCTCGTGGGCGCGCGGTTGGGCTTCGGGTACCAGACGCCGGCGCAGGCGCTCTTCCAGAACGGGCTGTTGGGCGTGGACGCCCTGGACGCGCTGTGGGCGCGGGGTGGGGCGGCGGCGCCGGACGAGGAGCTGCTGGAGGACAGCGGGCTGAAGCCCGCGGTGGTGCACGAGCAGCAGGTGCTGGCGCAGGTGCGCAGGCTGAGCGAGCTGGCGGAGCGCGCGGACTTCGAGGCGCAGGCGGTGGAGGCGGCGGGGGATTTCGCGCCCATCGCGGGCGTGCGGGTGGTGCGCGCGGCGCTGGAGCCGGCCCCGAGTGAGGCCGTGCCGGCGAGGGTCTACCGCTGCCCGGAAGTGGCGGCGTGCGAGCCGTGGCTGACGGATGCGTCGGAGCGCGGGTTGTTGGAGACGCTGGGAGCGTTCCGGCAGCCGGAGGCGCTGACGGGGGCACAGCAGGCGCTCCTGCGCGTGCTGGAGCGCGAGGGCCGCATCGAGGCCCTGTCGGTGGAGGAGTGGGAGGAGCGCGAGCGGCTGCGGCGCGAGGAGGAGCTGCGGCAGGCGGAGGAGGAGGCCTGGGCCATCGAGGAGGCGCGCCGGCGCGAGGAGGCGGAGCGGCGCGCGGAGGAGGCGAGGCTCGCGGAGCTGGCGCGGCTGGAGGCGGAGCGGCTGGCGGAAGAGGCTCGGCTCGCGGAGGAGGCTCGGCTGGCGGAGCTGGCGCGCATCGAGGCGGAGCGGTTGGCGGAGGAGGCTCGGCTCCGGGCGCTGGAAGAGGCGAGGCTGGCGGAAGAGGCTCGCCTTCGCGCCGAGGAGGAAGCGCGGCTCGAAGCGGAGCGTCTGGCGGAGGAGGCACGGCTCGCGGAGCTGGCGCGCCTTGAAGCAGAGCGGCTGGCGGAAGAGGCACGGCTCGCGGAGGAGGCTCGGCTCGCGGAAGAGGCTCGGCTCGCTGAGGAGGCCCGGCTCGCTGAGGAGGCCCGGCTCGCTGAAGAGGCCCGGCTCGCTGAGGAGGCCCGGCTCGCTGAAGAGGCTCGGCTGGCGGAGGAGGCCCGGCTCGCTGAAGAGGCTCGGCTCGCTGAAGAGGCTCGGCTCGCTGAGGAGGCTCGGCTCGCTGAAGAGGCTCGCCTCGCGGAGCTCGCGCGTATCGAAGCTGAGCGTCTGGCTGAAGAGGCTCGGCTTGCAGAACTGGCACGTCTCGAAGCTGAGCGATTGGCGGAAGAGGCTCGGCTGGCGGAGCTTGCGCGCATCGAAGCCGAGCGACTCGCGGAAGAGGCGCGTCTGGCCGAAGAGGCGCGCCTTGAAGCGGAGCGCCTCGCGGAAGAGGCTCGGCTCGCGGAGCTGGCGCGCCTTGAAGCCGAACGTCTCGCCGAAGAGGCACGACTCGCCGAAGAGGCTCGGCTTCGTGCAGAGGAAGAAGCTCGACTCGCGGAGGAGGCCCGGCTCGCGGAGGAGGCGCGGCTTCGCGCCGAGGAAGAAGCTCGACTCGCGGAAGAGGCACGGCTTCGGGCGATCGAGGAAGCCCGGCTGGCTGAAGAGGCGAGGCTCGCGGAAGAGGCTCGCCTTCGTGCCGAGGAGGAAGCCCGCCTGGCTGAAGAGGCTCGGCTTCGTGCGGAGGAAGAGGCGCGACTCGCTGAAGAGGCACGGCTCTCTGAAGAGGCCCGACTGGCCGAAGAGGCCCGCCTCGCGGAAGAAGCGCGGCTTCGTGCGGAGGAAGAGGCGCGGCTCGCGGAGGAGGCTCGACTCGCTGAAGAGGCACGTCTGGCCGAAGAGGCACGCCTCGCCGAAGAGGCTCGGCTGCGTGCGGAGGAAGAGGCTCGGCTCGCTGAAGAGGCACGTCTGGCTGAAGAGGCTCGGCTGCGTGCGGAGGAAGAGGCTCGCCTTCGCGCCGAAGAGGAAGCCCGGCTGGCGGAGGAGGCTCGACTTGCGGAAGAGGCCCGGCTCGCCGAAGAGGCCCGCCTGGCCGAGGAAGCCGCCCGAGTTGAAGCGGAGCGCCTTGCCGAAGAAGCTCGACAGGCGGAGGAGGCGCGCCTCGCCGAGGAAGCCCGGCTTCGTGCGGAGGAAGAGGCCCGGCTGGCGGAACTGGCGCGCCTTGAAGCCGAGCGACTCGCCGAAGAGGCGCGGCTCGCGGAAGAGGCCCGGCTGGCCGAGGAGGCCCGTCTTCGCGCGGAGGAAGAGGCGCGTCTCGCGGAAGAGGCTCGGCTAAGGGCCATCGAAGAAGCTCGTCTCGCCGAGGAGGCGCGGCTCGCGGAAGAGGCGCGGCTTCGGGCGATCGAGGAGGCCCGGCTGGCCGAGGAGGCCCGCCTCGCGGAAGAAGCCCGGCTTCGCGCCGAGGAGGAAGCGCGCCTCGCCGAAGAGGCTCGCCTGGCTGAAGAGGCCCGTCTCGCTGAAGAGGCACGTCTGGCCGAAGAGGCTCGCCTTCGCGCTGAGGAGGAAGCGCGCTTGGCCGAGGAGGCCCGGCTGGCCGAAGAGGCTCGGCTTCGTGCTGAAGAAGAGGCGCGCCTGGCCGAAGAGGCTCGGCTTCGTGCGGAGGAAGAAGCGCGTTTGGCTGAGGAGGCCCGCCTCGCAGAAGAGGCCCGGCTCGCGGAAGAGGCTCGCCTGGCTGAAGAGGCCCGCCTCGCGGAAGAAGCACGGCTCCGTGCTGAGGAAGAGGCGCGTCTGGCCGAAGAAGCTCGCCTCGCCGAAGAAGCCCGTCTTCGCGCGATTGAGGAGGCTCGGCTCGCCGAGGAGGCGCGGCTGGCGGAAGAGGCGCGCCTGCGTGCGGAGGAAGAAGCTCGACTCGCTGAGGAAGCGCGGCTGGCGGAAGAAGCGCGCCTGCGTGCGGAGGAAGAAGCGCGGCTCGCCGAGGAGGCCCGGCTCGCTGAAGAGGCTCGCCTCGCCGAGGAGGCCCGGCTCGCTGAAGAGGCGCGTCTCCGCGCAGAGGAAGAGGCTCGGCTCGCGGAAGAAGCCCGGCTTCGTGCTGAAGAGGAGGCACGGCTCGCCGAGGAGGCTCGGCTCGCGGAAGAAGCCCGGCTCGCGGAAGAGGCTCGGCTGCGTGCGGAGGAAGAAGCCCGGCTCGCGGAAGAGGCCCGGCTGGCTGAAGAGGCCCGGATCCGCGCGGAAGAGGAAGCTCGACTCGCGGAAGAGGCTCGACTTCGCGCTGAGGAGGAAGCGCGTCTGGCCGAGGAAGCTCGGCTGGCTGAAGAGGCTCGCCTCGCTGAAGAAGAACGCCTCCGCGTCCTTGAGGAAGCACGGTTGGCCGAGGAGGCCCGGCTTCGTGCCGAGGAAGAGGCTCGCCTCGCTGAAGAGGCCCGGCTTCGTGCCGAGGAAGAGGCTCGCCTCGCTGAAGAGGCTCGCCTCGCTGAAGAGGCTCGCCTCGCCGAAGAAGCGCGGCTGGCTGAAGAGGCTCGGCTTCGTGCTGAAGAGGAAGCGCGTCTGGCTGAAGAGGCCCGCCTTCGCGCCGAGGAAGAGGCTCGCCTCGCTGAAGAGGCTCGCCTTGCCGAAGAAGCACGCCTCGCTGAAGAGGCTCGCCTTCGCGCCGAAGAGGAAGCCCGCCTCGCGGAAGAGGCGCGACTCGCTGAAGAAGCGCGACTCCGCGCGATTGAAGAGGCACGCCTCGCGGAAGAGGCGCGTCTGGCCGAAGAGGCGCGACTCCGTGAGCTTGAGGAGGCTCGGCTCGCTGAAGAGGCTCGGCTCGCTGAAGAGGCTCGGCTCGCTGAAGAGGCTCGGCTCGCTGAAGAGGCTCGCCTCGCCGAGGAGGCCCGGCTGGCGAAAGAGGCTCGCCTTCGAGCCGAGGAGGAAGCGCGAGTAGCCGAAGCCGCACGGCTGGCGGAGGAAGCTCGGCTTGCCGAAGAGGCTCGGCTCCGTGCGGAGGAGGAAGCTCGGCTCGCCGAAGAAGCGCGCCTGGCCGAAGAGGCTCGGCTCCGTGCGGCGGAAGAAGCTCGGCTCGCGGAAGAGGCCCGCCTCGCTGAAGAGGCCCGGCTGGCGGAAGAGGCTCGCCTCGCGGAAGAGGCCCGCCTCGCGGAGGAAGCACGGCTTCGTGCTGAAGAAGAGGCGCGTCTGGCCGAAGAGGCTCGCCTCGCGGAAGAGGCCCGTCTTCGCGCGATCGAGGAAGCTCGACTCGCTGAGGAAGCGCGGCTGGCGGAAGAAGCGCGCCTGCGTGCGGAAGAAGAGGCTCGGCTCGCCGAAGAGGCCCGTCTCCGCGCAGTGGAAGAGGCTCGGCTCGCGGAAGAGGCTCGCCTGGCCGAAGAAGCTCGCCTCGCCGAAGAGGCTGCTCGAATCGAAGCCGCTCGAATCGCCGAGGAAGCCCGTCAGGCGGAAGAAGCCCGCCTCGCCGAGGAAGCCCGTGTTCGCGCCGAAGCCGAAGCCGCTCGCCTCGCCGAAGAGGCCCGCGCCGCCGAGGCGCAGCGCCTGTCCGAACAGGGCAAGCCCGCCCATCCGCCCTCACTCCCCCGGCGCACCCGCCCGGCCGCGCCCCCCGCGCCGCCCCCGGTCCTCGTCCCCATCGCCGCCGCGCCGGTGGAGCCCGAACCGCTGTCGCTCGGGCCCGAGGACATCATCCTCACCGCGGAGCCTGAACCCTCCGCTCCGTCGAACTCCTGGGCGGACTCCATCCCCGCGTCCCCCCGCGACGCCCTGGAGCTGCCCGCCAGCGACAACACCACCGCCCTGACCGAGGCCCGCAAGCGCGCCCAGGCCGCCCTGCTCCAGGACATGGCCGAGGCCCTGCGCCGCTCGGCCTCCGTGCCCCTGGACCCCTGGCTCACCGAGGAGTCCTCCCGCTTCCCCGTCGCCCCGCCCCCGGAAGCCGACCTCCCCCTCCTGGAGGTGGAGCCGGAGAGCTGGGGCGACATCGTCCCCGCCGCGGCGCCCCTTCCCGACACCCGCGCTCCCGCTCCGGACGCCCCCGTCGTCCCCGTCCAGGCCGCCCCCCAGCCGGACCTCTGGGCCGTCCAGCCCCCCAAGTTCCCCGCGTCCGCCACACCGCCCGTGCGTCCCGCCCGCGCCAGCGAGGACGACCTGTGGCGCATCGTCTCCTTCGACGAGTCCAACGACCCCGCCCAGAACCTCACCGCCTCCTTCGAGGCCGCCCTCCAGCAGGTGGACGCCCACCTGGAAGCCCTCGTCCGCTCGGATGTCCGGTCGGTGGGGGATGCCAACGAATTCCTCGTCGAAGCCATCGTCGAAGCGACATTCGAGCCGCTGCCTTCTCCTCGCTCCACCGCCTTCCCCGGTGACAACGGAGGGGCTTCTGGCCAGACTGAGGACGAGCTGTCCGGTGATCTGGACGAATGGGATTTTGACGAGGACGACGTGGCGGCCGAAGACCCCTCCAACCCCGACGAAGCCTCCAAGCTCCGGCGCCAGCGCCTCCTGCGCCGCGCCATGGAGAACATGGGCGCGCTCGGAGCCCGCCCCGCTTCCCCCGCCGCCGCGAGCACCCCGGGTGCGCCCGAAGCCGCCGCGCCGCCGCCCGGCGCCGTCGCCGCCCCGCCGGAGCCCCCCAAGCCTGACGAGGGCCGGCTCGCGCAGCAGATTGAGCAGCGCTACGCCGACATCCAGACGAAGAAGGACCACTTCGTCACGCTGGGCGTCCCGCAGGATGCCTCGCGCGACCAGGTGAAGGCCGCCTTCCTGAGCCTCGCCAAGGTCTTCCACCCGGACCGGCTGCCCCCGTCGCTGCCCCACCTGGCGCCGAAGATCACCGCCGTCTTCGAGTCCATCCGCGAGGCCTACGAAGTCCTCCACGACGACACCCGCCGCAAGAACTACCAGCTGGCCCAGCAGGGCGCGCAGGCCGCTCCCAAGCCCCCGGCCTCCACCGCCCGCCCCGGCAGCCCGGCTGCGGCCCGCGCGGACACGAGCGCGGACGACCTCTTCCGCATGGGCGAGGTCTTCTTCCGCAAGCGCGACTTCGTCGCCGCCAGCGAGCACTACGAGCGCGCTCACGCCCTGGACCCCAAGCCCCTGTACCTCGCGGCGCGCGCCTGGGCCCTCTACATGGACCCCAGCCGCAAGGCCGACATGCCCCGCGCGAAACAGTGGATGGCGGATGCGGTGCGCACCGACCCGAACTGTGATCGCGCCCACTACCAGCTGGGCGTCATTGCCCGCGTGGAAGGGGACATGGACCGCGCGGAGCGGCACTTCCGTGAAGCGGTGCGCGCGAACCCCAAGCACCTGGAGGCGAACCAGGAGCTGCGGCTCATCGACATGCGCAAGAAGAACCCACCCAAGAAGGGTCTCTTCCGCTGACTTGCCTGTCCCCCAGGGAGGGAATCGGCCGGTTTTCCGGACAGTCCCGCCCATTGACACACCTGAAAGCCGGACCCGATGCTTGCCCCCACGGGGCGCGTCCGTTGGATCCGCCGTCCCGCCCGTTTTGAAAGGCATGCCACGTGGCCAAGCAGCACCTGCTCCTCGTCGACGGTGACGCGAAGAGTCTGCGCGTGATGGAGGTCAGCCTGAAGAAGGCGGGCTTCTCCGTCACGACTGCGATCCACGGCAAGGATGCGCTGGAGAAGGTCCAGATCAGCCCGCCGGACCTCGTGCTCGCGGACACCAAGATGCCGGAGATGGACGGCTTCGAGCTCTGCAAGCAGCTCAAGTCCGACGAGCGCTTCAAGTTCATCCCCTTCGTCTTCCTGACGAACCAGAAGTCGGTCGAGTTCAAGGTGCGCGGCCTGGAGCTCGGGGGCGACGACTACCTGACGAAGCCCATCTACATCAAAGAGATCGTCACCCGCGTGAAGATGATCCTTCAGAAGGCCGAGAAGGAACGCATCGAGAAGCGCGAGACGACCAAGGGCGGCTTCGCGGGAAGCCTCGCCGACATGGGCGTCGTGGACCTGGTCCAGACGTTTGAAATCGGCCGCAAGACGGGCGTCATCTCCATCCAGGGAGAGCGCACCGGCGTCGTCTACTTCAAGGAAGGCCGCGTCATCGACGCGGAGCTGGGCCGGCTCAAGGGCGAGAACGCCTTCTACCGCCTGCTCAACACGTTCGAAGGTCAGTTCGACGTGCAGTTCACCACGTTGGACCGCACCGAGCGCATCGAGGTCTCCACGCAGGGCCTGCTCATGGAAGGCATGCGCCGGCTGGACGAGTGGGGCCGGATGCTCGAGCAGCTCCCGCCGCTGGAGACGGTCTTCGAGATCGACTACCACCAGCTGGCGGACCGCCTGTCGGAGATCCCCGACGAGGTGAACGGCCTCCTGCGCCTGTTCGACGGCAAGCGCGCGCTGTCGCGCGTGGTGGAGGACTCGGACTTCGAGGACCTGGCCGCGCTGGGCATCATCAGCAAGCTGTACTTCGAAGGGCTGATCCGCGAGCTGGGCAACGCGCCGCTGGAGCCCGTGCAGAGCAGCAAGCCGGGCATCGAGCAGTGGCTGAACACCGCGCCGCCCATCCCGGTGGACGTCGCGCCCGCGCAGGAGGCCGCGCCCGCGGAGGTCCCGGTCGCCGTGGAGCCGCCCCCCGTGGAAGCGGCGCCCGTGGCGGAAGTCGCGCCCGTCGAGGAGGCCCCGCCCGCGCCCGTGGAGGAGGTCACGCCGGTGGCGGAGGTGGCGCATGCGCCGGTCTCCGCGCAGCCCGCGCAGGTGATCATCTTCCCGCCGCGCACCCGCCCCGGCGAGGGCGCGCCTCCTCCGTTCGGACAGGAGGGCACGGAGCCCGTCGTCCCGCCGCTGTCGCAGGAGGGCTCGGCGTTCCTGGTGGAGCCGCCCCCGGCGCACCGCGCGGTGGATCACGCGCGGCGCAGCCTGCTGCTCGACTGGAACCGGGTGGACACGGAGGGCCTGAGCTCCTCCAGCACCTGGGGCCCCGGTTCGCCCTGGGGGTCCGCGTCCCGCGCGCCGGCCCCCGCGCCCAGCCCGTTCGCCGCCGCGCCCGTGGCGGCGCCGGTGGAGCCGCTGCCCTCGCGTCCGCCCATCTTCGGTGGCGCGGCCATCGCGCCCAGCCCGCTGGCGCCCGTGCCGCCACCCACGCCGGCCCCGCCGTCGTCCGAGGTGACGCTGGTCAGCGGCACGGAGCCCCATCAGGACGAAGTGCCGGTGGAGGAGGCCGCGCCGCAGCAGCTCGCGCTGCCGCCGTACCCGGGCCACGGCATCGTGCCGCCCCAGGTGGCCCCGGTGGCGCTCAACGTCGAGTTCCCCGCGACGACGCCCTTCGACGCGCAGCCGGCCCCCACCATGGAGCCGGTGGACACCGCCGCGCACGACGTGCCCGCGTCCGAAGCGTACTTCACGGAGCCCGCACCCTCCGCGCCCGCGACGTCTGGAGCGAGCGCTCCGGCTCCCGGCGCGAACACCGCGAACTCCGGCGCGAACACGGCGGCACCCGGTGCGAACGCCAGCAGCGGCACCGCGACGGCTACGGCCGCGAACAGCACCGCCTCCACGAAGCCCGCCGCCGCGAAGCCCGCGCACGACGAGGACGACGCGGCGCTGATCGCCGCGATGAAGCCCAAGCGCACGGGCCTCTACGTCGCGGGCGGCCTGCTCCTGGTGGCGGCCGTGGCCGCGGTGGTCATCTCCAAGGGCTCGGGCAGCTCCGAGACGCCCAAGCCCCCCGAACCGAAGGTGACGCAGCCCACGCAGCCCGTGGAGGCGCGCAAGCCTCCGGAGACGACGCCTCCGCCGGAAGTCACGCCGCCGCCCGTGAAGACGGTGGACGCGCAGCCCGACGCGGGTGTCACCCCGCCGAAGGCCGCCATCGCCACCGCCCCCGAGGACGCGGGAACGGCGCCGGTGAAGACGGCCACGCCCGAGCCCGCCGCCGTCCCCGACGCGGGCCTCGCGGTCGCTCCGACGCCCACGCCGCCCCCGGACGTGGCGCCCGTGGCGCAGCCGAAGCTCACCTACGCGGACTTCATCAAGGACGGCCGCGCGGCGATGGCTCGCAAGAGCTTCAAGTCGGCCGTCGGCGCCTACCGCAAGGCGCTCGCGCTGGACAACGCCTCCATCGAGGCGAAGACGGGCCTGGGCATCTCCCTGGCGAACAACAGCAGCACCAGCGAGGCCGGCTACCGCGAGGCGGCGAAGCTGCTCCAGGACGTGGTCAAGGCGGAGCCCAAGAACGCGAAGGCCTGGTTCTGGCTGGGCAGCTCGCTCCAGTTCTCCGGCGATCAAACCCGAGCGGCCGAGGCCTATAAGAAGTATCTGTTCCTCGAACCGACGGGGAGCTCGGCGGAGGACGTGCGCGCACTGCTCAAGGGGATGGGCAGCTAGGCGGCCGGTCCGCTCTCCGCCTTCCCGTCCTTGCTGGAGTCGTCGTGCTCGTCCTGGGACTTGAAACCTCGTGCGATGAAACCGCCGCCGCCGTCGTGGAGGACGGCCGGCGCGTCCTGTCGGACGTCGTCTCCACGCAGGTGGACATCCACCGCCGCTGGGGCGGCGTCGTGCCGGAGCTGGCCAGCCGCAACCACATCGTCCAGGTGATGCCCGTCGTCCACGAGGCCCTCACCCGCGCGGACAAGACGCTGGACGACATCGACCTGCTCGCCGTCACGTCCGGCCCGGGCCTCATCGGCGCGCTGCTCGTGGGGCTCCAGGTGGCCAAGGGGCTGAGCCTCGCCACCGGCAAGCCCTTCGTGGGCGCCAACCACCTGGAAGGACACCTGCTGGCCATCCGCCTTTTGGCGGACGCGCCCGCGCCGCCGTTCCTGGGGCTCGTCGTCTCCGGCGGCCACACCAGCCTCTACGAGGTGCGCGACTACGGGAACTACCGCCTCGTCGGCCGCACGCGCGACGACGCCGCGGGCGAGGCCTACGACAAGACGGCGCGCATCCTCGGCCTGCCGTACCCGGGCGGGCAGCCCATCGACGAGCTGGCGCAGAAGGGCGACCCGGAGGCCATCCGCTTCCCGCGCGCGCTGCCGGGCGACAACCTGGACGTGTCCTTCTCTGGCCTCAAGACGTCGGTGCTCCACCACGTCCAGAAGCACGGCGTGCCGCAAGGCCAGGCCCTCCACGACCTGTGCGCGTCCTTCCAGGAGGCGGTGGCGGACGTGCTGTCGAAGAAGCTCGTCGCCGCGGCGAAGAAGCTGGGCCACACGCAGCTGGTGCTGTGCGGCGGCGTGGCGGCGAACTCGCGGCTCAGGGCCCTGTGCAAGCAGCGCGCGGAGGAGCGGGGGCTGCGCATGTTCCTGCCGCCGGTGCGGTTGTGCACGGACAATGGCGCGATGATCGCCGTCGCGGGGTATGAAGCGTGGCGCCGCGGCTTGCGCGGTGATTTCCGCCTCGCGGCCGACCCCGCCTGGCGCATGGAGTAGGGGCCTGACAGTGGATTCTCCGCGCGACATCCTCAAGCGCCACGGCCTGCGGGCCAAGCACAGCTGGGGACAGAACTTCCTCGGAGACCCGGACGCGCTCCAGTCCATCGCGGACGCGCTCGCGCTGCGCGAGGGCGAGCCCGTGGTGGAATTGGGCCCGGGCCTGGGCCACCTCACGCGCTTCCTCGCCGCCACCGGCGCGCGCGTCACCGCCGTGGAGCGCGACCGAGACATGGTGGCCGTGCTGGAGAAGGAGGCCATCCCCGGCGTGCGCGTGGTGCCCGGCAACGCCGCCACGGTGGACTTCGCCCAGGTGGCCGGCGCGCCCGAAATCGCGCTCGTGGGCAACCTGCCGTACCACCTCACCAGCCCCATCCTCTTCCAGGTGCTCGCGCAGCGCGCCCACATCTCGCGCGCCGTCTTCACCCTCCAGAAGGAGGTCGTCGTGCGGCTGGCCGCGGAGCCCGGCAACCGCGACTACGGCCTGCTCACGGTGCTGCTCGGCCTGCACTTCGACGTGGAGCAGGTGCTCACGCTGGAGGCGTGGCGCTTCCATCCGCCCCCGAAGGTGGACTCCGCCGTGCTGCGCCTCACGCGGCTCAAGCAGCCCCGCGCGCCGCTGGTGGACGAGGCCCGCTTCACGCGCCTGGTGAAGGCCGGCTTCGCGCAGCGCCGCAAGACGCTGATCAACTCGCTCAAGTCCGACAAGGGCCTGGCGACGCCAGAGGCGATGCTGGCCGCGCTGCAGACGGCGGGCATCGACCCGGGCCGCCGCGCGGAGACGCTCGCCCCGGAGGAGTTCGCCGCCATCGAGCGCGCCCTGGGCCCCGTCACCGCCATGGCGCCGCCGCCCCCAGACCCGTCGCCAGACGCGCCGGAAGAGGACACCTCGGAGGAGTAGGGGAGGACTGGGGGAAGCTCAGCGCTTCTGGCCCAGCGCGGCCAGGAGCCCACCCTGCTGGGCGAGGAACGCGCGGAACTCGTCCTCGTTGATGCGCAGGCGCGCGAGCACGCCGCTGAGCACGTCGTCCACGGAGCCCTCCGGCCGGCGCTTCAGCTCGAAGGCCGTCTTGAGCAGGGCCACGCCATACAGTGGATCCACGTCCACGGGAGGTGCGGGCGGGGCCGTGGCCGTACGGGCGGCGGGCACCGCTTCCGTGGGCTCCACCAGGTCCACCACCGCCGTCTTCACCCGCTGCCTGCCGCGCATCTGTGGCCCGCTGCTCCCGCTGCTTGCGTGTTCGCGGGCACCGTAGGGGATGACCTCGGAGGGCGCAAGGGTGGGGTGGCCCGGCGAAAATTGCCGGATGCACGGGGGCATGGTTGTGTTATCCGCCCCCCGCGCGCGCATGTGTCGCATGCGTGGATTCCGGGGGCGGAGGCCTCGGGCCGATGGACCACCGCTACATCGTCGTCGAAGGCCCCATCGGCGTGGGCAAGACGAGCCTCACCAACCTCCTCACGGAGCGCCTGGGCAGCCGCCGCATCCTGGAGGTGGTGGAGGAGAACCCCTTCCTCTCCAGCTTCTACGCGGACCGGCAGAAGTTCGCGTTCCAGACGCAGGTGTTCTTCCTGCTGTCGCGTTTCCGGCAGCAGCAGGAGCTCTTCCAGCAGGACCTGTTCCGCGCCGTCACCGTGAGTGACTACCTGTTCGCGAAGGACCGCATCTTCGCCAACCTCACGCTGGCCTCGGACGAGCTGGCCCTCTACGACCGCGTCTTCGAGGCGCTGGGGCCCCGCGTCCCGCAGCCCGACCTGGTCATCTACCTCCAGGCGCAGCTGGACGTGCTGCTGCATCGCATCAAGAAGCGCGGCCGTGAGTTCGAGCGCAAGTTCGACGCGGGCTACCTGGAGTCGCTCACGCACGCGTACAACGACTTCTTCGCGCACTACCAGGACACGCCGCTCTTGGTGGTGAACACGTCGGACATCGACTTCGTGCACAACGAGCAGGACCGCGAGGACCTGATGCAGGCCATCGCGTCCGCGAAGTCCGGCGTGCAGCACTACACCCCCCGGTCCCGCCGGGGCTGACGGCCGTCGCCCGGCTGGCTGGCTGGCATGGTGGGTTAAACCCCCATGCGGCCCCGAGGGCGTTAGAGTGCATCCCCGTGGAACCCTGGCCTCCGGCGATCCCCCTGGGGACGGCGAGGGGCCTGACGTTCCACGCGGCTGTCCCACCCGTCTTGCCACAGGAGGTGAACCGTGAAGGACAAGGTCACCATCCACACGCTGAAGCGCCTGAAGCAGTCCGGTCAGAAGATCTGCATGGTCACCGCGTACGACGCGACGTTCGCGCGCATCCTCGACGAGGGAGGCGCGGACGTGCTCCTGGTCGGTGACTCGCTGGGCATGGTCATCCAGGGCCAGGACTCCACGCTGCCCGTCACCATGGAGCAGATGATCTACCACTCGGCGGCGGTGAGCCGCGGCGCGAAGCGGGCGCACGTGGTGGGCGACCTGCCGTTCATGAGCTACCAGGTGTCGCCGCAGGAAGCGGTGCGCAACGCCGGGCGGCTCGTGGCTGAAGGCAACGTGGGCAGCGTGAAGCTGGAGGGCGGCGCCGAGTTCGCCGACACCGTGCGCGCCATCGTCCGCGCCAGCATCCCCGTCATGGGCCACCTGGGGCTGACGCCGCAGTCGGTGCACAAGATGGGCGGCTACGTGGTGCAGGGGCGTGATGAGGACGCCGCGCGCCGCATGCTGGATGACGCGCTCGCGCTGGAGGCCGCGGGTTGCTACGCGCTGGTGCTGGAGGGCGTGCCGCTGGAGCTGGCGCGCACCATCACCCAGAGCCTGAAGATTCCGACCATCGGCATTGGCGCGGGCAAGCACTGTGATGGCCAGGTGCTGGTCTGCTACGACCTCTTGGGCATGAACCCGGACTTCAAGCCGAAGTTCGTCAAGCGCTTCGCCAACCTGCACGGGAACATCACGGAGGCCGCGAACACGTACTTCTCCGAAGTGCGCGCGGGCACCTTCCCGGATGAGGACCACAGCTTCAAGGCCACCAAGGGCATCCGCCTGGTGACGCCCACGCCCGTCGTCCCCGACGCGGAAGGCGCGGGCGAGGCCGCGGAGAAGGTCGGCGGCATCTACGGGGCTCCGGTCTAGCCATGGCCCCCCACGTCCTGCGCACCGTTCCGGAAGTGAAGGCCTGGGTCGCGTCCCTCCAGAAGGAGGGGAAGACCCTGGCGCTCGTGCCCACCATGGGCTTCCTTCATGAGGGCCACGTGTCGCTCATGAGGGAGGGCGGCCGGCGCGCGGACGTGGTGGCCGCTTCCATCTTCGTGAACCCCACGCAGTTCGGTCCCCGCGAGGACCTGGCGCGCTACCCGCGCGACTTCGAGGGGGACCTGGCGAAGTGCGCGAGCGCGGGCGTCACGGCCGTGTTCGCGCCCGAGCCCGCGGCGATGTACCCCGCCGGCTACCAGACCTACGTGGAGGTCACGGAGGTGAGCCAGGGGCTGTGCGGCGAGCGGCGTCCCGGCCACTTCCGGGGCGTTGCCACCATCGTCACGCAGCTGCTGGCGCTGTTCCGGCCGGCCGTGGCGCTGTTCGGGGAGAAGGACTACCAGCAGCTCCAGGTCATCAAGACGCTCAACCGCGACCTGCACCTGGGCGCGGACATCGTGGGCATGCCCACCATCCGCGAGCCGGACGGGCTGGCCATGAGCAGCCGCAACGCCTATCTGTCCGCGGATGAACGCCGCCGGGCGCTCGCCCTGTCGAAGGGCATCCGGGCGGCCCAGGCCCTGCTCGCCTCCGGCACCCGGGACACGGGAGCGCTGGTGGAGGCCGCCCGCCGTGAATTGCAGGCGGCGGACCTCCGGGAGGACTACGTGGAGGTGCGGGACGCCGGAACGCTGGCACCTCTGGTGACGGTGGCGCCCGGACAGACGGCGCGCATGCTGGTGGCGGCCTTCTCGGGCACCACGCGGCTCATCGACAACATGCCCCTGGCCGGTTAGGAGACTCGGGACACGTTATGGCCGCTGGAAAGTCGAAGGGTGTGGGTGCGGAGCCGGGGGTGAAGCTCATTGCCGAGAATCGGCGTGCGCGCTTCGACTACACGGTGGATGAGAAGATAGAGGCCGGGCTGGAGCTCACGGGGAGCGAGGTGAAGTCGTTGCGTGAAGGAACGGCCAACCTGTCGGACGCCTACGCGCTCCAGAAGGGCACGGAGCTGTTCCTGCTCAACGCCCACATCGGCTCCTACAAGGCGGCCAGCGTCTTCGACCACCTGCCCACCCGGGGCCGGAAGCTGCTGATGCACCGCTCGGAGATAGACCGGTGGACGGCCAAGGTGCGCGAGCGCGGTTACTCCATCATCCCGCTCGTGCTGTACTTCAGGAAGGGGCGGGCCAAGGTGGAGCTGGGCCTGTGCCGCGGCAAGACGCACGAAGACCGCCGCCACGACATCAAGGAACGGGAGACGAAGCGGGAGATGGACCGGGAAGTGCGCCGTCGTTGAGGGCGCGCCCGCAATTCCCCGCCGGACAGGCTGGAATGGACAAGAAGGTTTCCGACAAGAAGGAGCGGCTGCTGGCCGCGCTCGACCAGGGGATGGTGATGATCCACCTGGACGCGCGCCGCCCCGGCGTGCTCGTCCCCGCCAGCCTCCGAGGCGAAGCGCACCTGCGCCTCAACCTCTCCTACCGTTTCGAGCCACCCGACCTCACGGTGGGGGAGTGGGGCGTGCGCTCCACGCTGAGCTTCTCCGGTTCGCGCTTCACGGTGGCCGTGCCCTGGTCGGCGCTGTTCGCCATCGCCAGCCACGTGACGAAGGAGTTCTGGATGTACCCGGAGGAGATGCCGCCGGAGCTGCTCCAGCAGCCCCCGGTGGCGTCGGCCTCCGTCTCCCGTCCGCCGCCGCCCGCGCCCGTGCCCGTCGCCGCCGAAAGGCCCCGCGCCTTCCTGCGCGAGGTGCAGGCCGAGCGCCCCGACGAGCCGGAGTCGCGTCCGGAGGTGGCCCCGCCGCCGCCGCCCGAGGGTGGGCCCCCGGACGAGCCGCAGCCGCCGCGCCGTGGCCACCTGCGGCTGGTGAAGTAGGGCGGCCGCCCCGGAGCCCGAAGCCCGGTGACGCTTTTCAGCGCTTGAGCTCCGCCTCCACGTCCGCCTTCCGCCCGCCCATGAACGTGCCCGTCCAGGCGCGGTAGCCCCGCAGCTTGAGCTGCACGGGGATGGCGCGCGAGGGATAGGTGTTGTCCATCGCCAGAGGCGTCACGCCCACCTCCACGCCGTCCACCAGGACGGTGGCGCCGGGGGGCTCGCTGCGGATGGACAGGAGCGGCGTCGGAGCCCCGAGCGCGTGCATCACCTGGGCCTCGTAGCGGGGCCACAGGTACAGCGCGCCCGCCGCGAGCACCGCCGCGATGCCGAACAGCGCCACCGCCAGGCCCCAGCGCCTGCGGGGACGGGGAGCCGCTACAGGTTCGAACTCCCAATGCGGAGTCTCCTCCGGGCGGGGCGCGCGCTCCTCCAGCTCCAGGTCTCCCTGCGCCGCCTGCCGGATGCTGGGCCGGTTCACCCGCTCCGACTCGCCCACGTCCGACAGGGACTGCGTGGCCAGCGCGGGCGCATCCGCCGGAGCCTGGGCCGCGGGCGCGTTCACCCGGGGCCGCGCGGAAGAGGCCGCCGCCATCGCGGGGGCATTCGCTTGAGACCGTGCGGACGCGGCGGACTCCGTCCCACGCGCCGTCCCGGGCACCGGGCCTCCAGTCCGGGCCGGAGCCGCGCCCGTCGCCGTCCTGGGGCCCGCGGTCGCGGGAGCCACGGGGGACGCGCTCGCGGCACCTCCGCTCGCGGAAGGCCCGCGCGTGCAGGACTCGCAGGGCGACTCAGGGGACTCCAGGGCGGACCCACACAGCGCACAGGTGTGGACCACGGCGCCGGACGCGGACAGCGAGACGCCTCCCACCGGCGGGCTCCACGGCTCCTCTTCCTCCGCCCCGACGGGGACGGCCGCCGGAGGTGCCTTCCACGGCGCGGACGCCGCCGCACCCGACGCAGCGGCAACCTTTCCGCCATAGGCCACCGTGGCCGAGGCTGCGCCGGACGCGGACGGAACCCGCCCCGTGTCCATGCCCTCGCGCGGCGCGCTGGACATCACGAACGACGCGGACGTCGACTCGGGGGCCTCCGCGAGGGCGGCCCGGGCCACCTCCCCCACGGACATGGGCAGCCGCACCCCGCGCAGGAAGGTCGCCAGCGCGTGCGACGACGCGGGCTCACCCGTCGTCGCCAGCCACCGCGCGAGCGCCTCCGACACGTCCTCCGGCTGGGGGAAGCGGCCCGCCGGGTCGCGCGACAGCATGCGCAGCACCAGCGTGGCCAGCGACGCCGGCACGTCCGGCAGCGACGCGGGCGCGCGGTTGAGGATGGAGTACGCCACCGCCATCGGCTCCGCGGATCCACCGAACGGGTGCTGCCCCGCGAGCATCTCCGCCAGCAGCGTGCCCAGCGAGAACTGGTCGCTCAGCGCCGTGGCCGGCTCGCCCCGGAGGACCTCCGGCGCCGCGTAGGGCACCTTGCCCTTGAACGCCCCGGGCTCCGTGCGCGACAGGCCCGCGAGCCGCGCGATGCCGAAGTCCGTGACCTTCACCTCGCCTTCGCGTGACACCAGCAGGTTGGACGGCGACACGTCCCGGTGCGCCGTCATCACCACCTGGCCGCCGTGCTGGCGCCGGTACGCGTGCTGCAATCCCGCCTGGGCCTGGCTCGCGATGAACACCGCCAGGTGCGGAGGAATCCGCAGCCCCTGCCGCGTCACCGCGCGCATCAGCGCGCCCAGGTCCCAGCCGTCCACCAGCTCCATCACCAGGAAGAGCCCTTCGGCGCTCTCTCCCACGTCGTGCACGGTGACGATGTTCTGGTGCTGCAGCAGCATGGCCAGCCGCGCCTCGGAGACGAACATGTTCGCGATGTCCGTCTCGCGCGCCAGGTGCGGCAGCACGCGCTTGATTGCCACGGTGCGCTCGAAGCCCTCCGCGCCCTTCGCCACTCCCAGGAACAGCTCCGCCATGCCTCCCGTGGCCAGCGGTTGCAGCAGCCGATAGCGCGACGTCACGAGGACCTCCGGTAGGGCGCGGTGGGGCGCATCAGCCCTGTGGCTGGGTGATGTCGCGCAGGTGCTTCCACGGGTAGATGCCCGTGTTGTGCTGGTCGCTGAAGACGAACGCGAGCGCGTAGTTGCCCACGGGCTGCATCTGCAGCACGCGCAGGTTCGCGGGCACCTGCGAGGGGTCCAGCGTGCGCTTCGCCGTCCACTCGTCCACGCACGCGGCGCACGGGCACTGCTGACGCAGCACCTGCGCCGTGGCCGTCGTCGTCACGCCGTCGTCCCACGTCAGCGTCAAAGACTCGCCGTCCGCGGACAGCTTCGCATCCGTCGCGCTGACGGGCTTGGGCGCGGGCTTGATGCGATCCCAGAAGTTGCTCACCGGTCCACCTTCCAAGGCTTTGGAGCACAGCAGCCCCCTCCCTACCATCCTTCCGGCGGGGTGGGGTGGCTGCCGTGAAACCCGCAGAGGGCCCGGGGCGCGGAGCTTCAGGAAGCCAGCTTGACGGGCTGCCGGTGGCCTTCCAGCCGCACGCCCCGCTGGGCCAGCACCGCGCGCAGGGCCACCACCACCTTGGGGTCCAGCTGCGCGCCGCTCAGGTTGTCCAGGATCTCCATCGCCTTCTCCAGCGGCATGGCCTTCTGGTAGGGGCGCGTGGAGGTGCACGCATCGAACGTGTCCGCGCACGCCACGATGCGCGCGAGCAGCGGGATGGACTCGCCCTTGAGCTTGTCCGGGTAGCCCGTGCCGTCCCAGCGCTCGTGGTGGTGGCGCACGCACGCGCGCACCGGCCCCAGGAAGGTGACGGGCCCGATGATGGCGTCTCCGATGGCGGGGTGCTCGCGCATCGTCGCCATCTCCTGGTCGGTGAGCCGCGACTGCTTGCAGAGGATGTTCTCCGCGATGCCAATCTTCCCGATGTCGTGGAGGATGCCGCCGTACTGCAGCTGCCGCAGCTCGCGCTCGGTGAGCTTCAGCTCCTTGCCAATCTCCACCGCCACGTCGCCCACCCGCTGGCTGTGGCCGCGCGTGTACGCGTCCTTGGAGTCGATGGAGTTGGCCAGCGCGACGATGGTCTCCAGGTAGCCCTTCTCCAGGCTCTCGTAGAGGCCGCGCGTCTCCATGTCGTACGCCATGAGCTGCTTGCTCATGTAGTTGAACGTCTGGGCCAGCTCTCCCAGCTCGTTCTTCTGCTTGAGGTGCACCTCCACGCCGAACTTGCCGCGCGCCAGCTCCAGCGACGTCGCGATGAAGGTCTTCAGGGGCTGCGTGAGGTTGCGGGAGAAGATGGCCGCCAGCACCAGCGCCACCAGGATGGCGCCGCCCAGGCCCAGGAGGATGCGCCGCTCCATGGTCTCCACCTGGCGGTAGGCGTGCTCCACCGGCTGCTCGGACACGATGGCCCAGCCCGCCTCCGGCAGCACCGAGTACGCGGACACCACCGCCGCGCGCCCCTCGCCGAAGTTGCCCACGTGGAACAGCTCCGTGTCGGGCGTGCCCTCGCGCTGCTTGAGCAGGTGCGCCAGGGGCAGCCGGTTCGACACGTCGTCGCCCACCGCGCCCAGGTCGCCGCCGCCGGTAATCAGCCGGCCGTGCCGGTCCGCCAGGTACGCGAACCCCGTGCTGCCCACGCGCTCCTGCGCCAGCATCTGCCGCAGGCCCGCGAGCGTGATGTCCGCGGCCATGTAGCCCTGCACCGGGTCACCCACGGGGAAGGCCAGCGTCACCACCGGCCCGCCGCCACCGCCGCCCTGGGACGCCACCACGTCCGAGTAGCGCACCCCGGTGAGCCCTTCATCCAGCAGCGCCCGCGCGCGCTCCTCGTGCTCCGCCACCGCGCTGGGCGCCATGTCGTGCACCGCGAAGGCCTGCAGGCCGGGAAGCCGCTGCCGGTCCGCGCCGAACACGGTGAGCGCCAGCACCTCCGGGCGCTGGTTGAGCACCGACGCGATGTGCAGCTTCTGCGTGTCGCGCGACAGGGTGAAGAAGCCGCCCGGCACGCTGGACAGCCCCACCACCATCTCCGTGGGGTCCTCCAGGAAGCTCTCCGCCTTGAGCCGCAGCTGCTTCACGCGCTCCTGCGCCAGCTCCTGCGCGTCGCGGATGAGCAGCTCCCGCGTATGGGACACCGACAACCAGCCCACCATCAGCGTGGGGATGATGCTGACCACCAGCATCAGCAGGAGGATGGCTTTGAAAAGTCGCACGGCGGTGGCTCCTCGCGCGGACAGGCGGCTACTTCTGCCAGCCGTCCTTCACCTTGACGTTGAGTTCGAGCGATTCCGCGGCCAGCTCGAAGCGCCGTGGCTGGGAGGGCAGGGACCGCCCCTGCTCCGGACTCACCGCCGTCACCGTCCAGCGATAACGGCCCGCGGGCAGCGGCGGCAACGTCCATTGCCGCGCGGCCACCACCGAGCGCACCGGCGCCGGTGCCGCTCCACCCTCCACGCCTTCCGCGACGACCTCCACCTCGTAGCGCGTGGCGCCCGTGACCGCCGCCCACGTCAGCGTCACCGGCCCCAGCAGGCCCCCGGCTCCGGCCCCGGCTCCGGACGAGGGCTTCAGCGTGAGCCGCGCCTTGTCCGCGGGCTGCGCCAGCTGCGGCGCGACGGGCGGCTCCGGCAGCACGGTGCCCTGCTGCACGCGCACGGACTCGCCCCTCGCCAGCACGCGCGTGGCGTGCTGCGCCTCCACGGTGACGGGAGGACCCTGGCGGTGGGTGACGGTGGTGGTGCCGCCGTCGTGGTCCACCTCCACCGTGAAGTTGGACGGCTGGGGCGGGTTGAGCAGCGCCCACGCCTCGTCCGCCTTGTGCAGCGCGTCCGCGTACCGGGCGGCCTGGTAGTGCGTCTCCGCGTCCTTGAGGCGGGCCTCGGCCTCACGGCGGCGCGCATCGTCCGGCGCGGCCTTCACCGCCGCGCGCGACATCTCCAGCGCCTTGAGCGCCGTCTGCGGCTCCGTGCCGGGCGCCTTGCGCGGCCCTGGCGTGGCGGCGCCTCCGGGGGGGCGGGCCCCTTCCGGAGGCTCGCGCCCCACCGCCGGGGCGGTTGACGGCACCACGGACAGCCCCATCCACGCGCTGAGCCAGAGGGCGGCCTTCATTGGAATTCAATCTTCCTGCCCGCGCGGACGGTGGCGGATGGAGTGGTGACGGACAGCGACTGGGTGGCCGGCTTCTCGAGGGTGGCGTCCACCCGTCCCCGAAGGACTGTGACGTCCGTTCGGAGCTTGCTCTCCGCGATGCCCACCAGGGAATCGCCTCCCAGGTGCAGGCTGCTGCCGTTGGCGAACACCAGCTGGGCGCTGGCCCCGGCCTCGGTGCGGACCTTGTCGTTCTCGTAGAGGGGCAGCTCGTCGCGCGCGGAGCTCCACTCGTCCGCCACCGCGCGTTTGATCTGCACGTCCCCCGTCAGCCCCCGCAGGTGCGCGCGGGGAACGGGCGGAGGCAGGGGCGCCTCGGTGGGCCCTCGGGGCTTCTCATCGGCGGTGCAGCCGGGAGGAAGGGCCATGAGTGCGACCGCGAAAAGCAGGGGAGGCCAGCGTCGTCCATTCACCAGAGGGGTCTTCCTGGGGGCACTCTACCCGGAAAAGCCGCCAGGGAAGGGCCCCCGCCCCATTCCGTTCACGGGTGCCTGCCTAGTCCAGCCGCCGGTGCGCCAGGCATGGAAGATTCCGCCGGATGCGTGCCTGGAGCTCCGGGTCCACCGGCGCCAGCGCCAGTCCCTCGCCCTCGGAGGCCCGCGCCGTCACCAGGCCCCACGGGTCCACCACCATGGCGTGGCCGTACGTCAGCCGCTGCGCGGAGTGCCGCCCGCCCTGGGCCGGCGCCAGCACGTACGCCTGGTTCTCGATGGCGCGGGCGCGCAGCAGCACCTCCCAGTGGTCCTTGCCGGTCATCATCGTGAAGGCCGCCGGCACCGCGAGCAGCGTCGCCCCGTCCTTCGACAGCCGCCGGTACAGCTCCGGGAAGCGCAGGTCGTAGCAGACGCTCATGCCCAGCCGGCCCACCGTCGTGTCCGCCGCCACCACCTCCGTCCCGGGGGCCACCGCCGCGGACTCCTGGTAGGTGGCCCCGTCGCCGACGTCCACGTCGAACAGGTGCATCTTCCGGTACACCGCCAGCCGGGCGCCGTCCGGGCCGAACAGGACGCTGGTGTTGTAGAGCCGGCCGCCGGGCGCTCCCTCCTCCAGGATGGAGCCGGCCAGCAGCGTCGTCTTCGTCCCCCGCGCCAGCTCCGCCATCCGGCTCAGCGTGGGGCCGTCCAGGCCCTCGGCGGCGGAGGGGCGCTCGGGCTCCGGACCCATCCAGGAGAAGTTCTCCGGCAGGCCCACCAGGTGGGCTCCCAGGGAGGCGGCCTGGCGCACGAGGCGCGTGGCCACATCCAGGTTGTGGGCCTTGTCCGCGGTGGACACCATCTGGGCGGCGGCGATGAGGTGCATGGGGGCGTTATAACGCCACCGGCGTCACTCGGAACCCCTGGGAATCCTTCAATCCCGGGGGGCGTTTGACCCGGTGCCTCGGGGTGTGTCCTTCCTTTACACCCCGAGGGGGCGTGTGTTACGGACGCCCCGACATTTTTCGAACGCATCACATCGAAAAGTGGGCCGCCGTGCCCGCTTTTCGCGTTTTTGGAGACCTGTTTCCTGGCCATGGAGCCGAAGAACATCAAACAGACGGTGGAGGAGAAGGCGGCGTCGCTGCTGGACCCCATCGTGGCGAACGAAGGCCTGGAGCTCCTGGACGTGGAGTACGTCCGCGAGCGCGAGGGCTGGGTGTTGCGGTTGTTCATCGACAAGCCCGGTGGCCGGGTGGGACTGGAGGAGTGCTCCCAGGTGTCGCGCGCCGTGGATCCGGTGCTCGACGTGGAGGACTTCATCCCCCAGGAATACAACCTGGAAGTGTCCAGCCCCGGGGTGAACCGGCCCTTGAAGAAGCCGGGACACTTCGAACGGGTGAAGGGGCAGAAGGTCAAGGTGAAGACCTTCGGCCCGCTGGGCGAGCCTCCGCGGAAGAACTTCAGCGGCACGCTCACCGATGTGGCGGCCGACGCCATCTCCGTGGACGTGGAAGGGGGCGGCGTCTTCGTCATCCCCTTCAAGGACATCGCCAAGGCCAATCTGGAGTTCGAGTTCTAGAAGCCGACATACAGGGGACCCTGTTCGCGCCAGGGCCGCCCGTGGACCCATTTTCGGAGAAGACAAAGCCATGCCCACGCCCGCCAACCCGGCAGTCAACCTCAACCTCGTCCTGGATCAGGTCGCCAAGGACAAGGGCATCGAACGGGCCGTGCTCATTGCCACCCTCGAGGACGCGATGAACACCGCGGCCAAGAAGCACTTTGGCCAGGACCGCAACCTGGAGGCCAAGTACGACCCGGACAAGGGCGTCGTGGAGCTCTTCCAGGCCATCACCGTGGTCGCGGAGATCACCGACCCCGTCCAGGCGGTGAACCAGATCACCATGGAAGAGGCCCACAAGAAGGGCATGGAGGTGGAGCCCGGTGACGAGCTCGTCTTCCAGATCTTCTACCGGGACGAGGACGCCGCCGAGGCCAAGGCCCAGGACGACCAGTACGGCGACATCCTCCGCCTGAAGACCTTCCGCCGCGGCTTCGGCCGCATCGCGGCGCAGACGGCCAAGCAGGTCATCCTGCAGCGCACCCGCGACGCCGAGCGCGAGAACGTCTTCAACGAGTACAAGGACCGCAAGAACGAGATCGTCACGGGCATCGCCCGCCGGTTCGAGCGCGGCAACATCGTGGTGGACCTGGGCCGCGCGGAGGCCGTGCTGCCCGTGCGCGAGCAGGTCCCCCGTGAGACCTACCGCCCCGGCGACCGCGTCCAGGCGTACGTGCTGGACGTGCTCCGTGAGTCCAAGGGCCCGCAGATCGTGTTGTCCCGCGCGTCCGTGAACCTGCTCACCAAGCTCTTCGAGATGGAGGTGCCGGAAATCGCGGAGGGCATCGTCGTCATCGAGGCGGCGGCGCGCGAGCCCGGTGGCCGCGCGAAGATCGCCGTGTCCAGCCGCGACTCGGACGTGGATCCGGTGGGCGCGTGCGTGGGCATGAAGGGCAGCCGCGTGCAGGCGGTGGTGCAGGAGCTGCGCGGGGAGAAGATCGACATCGTCCCCTACGACGAGGACCCGGCGCGCTTCGTGTGCTCGGCCCTGGCCCCCGCGGAGGTCAGCCGCGTCATCATCGACGAGGCGAACCACGCCATGGAGCTCATCGTCCCGGACGACCAGCTGTCGCTGGCCATCGGCCGGCGCGGGCAGAACGTGCGCCTGGCCGCCCAGCTCACCGGCTGGAAGCTGGACATCAACAGCGAGAGCCGCGTGCGGGAGATGCGCGAGTTCGCCAGCCGCTCCCTGGGCGCCCTGCCGGGCGTCAACGAGATGCTGGTGGAGACGCTCTACGCGCACGGCTTCCGTCAGGCGCGTGACGTGGCGGACGCCAATGCGGAGATGCTGGCGCAGATTCCCGGCATCGACCCCACCCGCATCGCGGCCATGCAGGAGGAGGCCAAGAAGCGCATGGTGGAGGACCAGCAGGAGCTGTCGCGCATGGACTACGAGCGCGAGCAGGCCCGCCTGGCCGAGGCCCGCCGCCACCCGGACGAGCTGTCCCAGCCGGAGCGCATGGCGCGCGTGCGCGGCGTCGGTGAGAAGACCATCGAGCAGCTCATCCTCGCCGGCTACCGCACGGTGGAGGACATCGCGAACGAGAAGGACCTCACCCGCCTGGGCGACGTGCCGGGCGTGGGCATCAAGAAGGCCCGCCAGCTGAAGAGCGCGGCGGAGAACTACCTGGTGGAAGAGGCCAAGCTGCGCGCGGAACTGAACGCGGAGCGGGGGCTGCTGGCGTCGGCTGGCGGCTCGGAGGGCGCGGAAGCGGCCAAGGCACCGTAACGACAGGGGGTAGGGAGATGCGCCGCGCAACGAAACGGCCGGGGACACATCCCATGGAAATCACGACGTCAGGTCCGGTCAGGACCTGCGTCGGGTGCGGTTCGCGCAAGTCACAGGCGGAACTCACCCGGTTCGTGGTAGGTCCCCAGGGCGGCGTGGTGGCGGACAGGCGGCGGAGGTTGCCGGGGCGGGGGGCGTACCTGTGCGGTGCCGGTTGTTTGACGGCAGCGCTCAAGCGTAAGGCGCTGGGCAGGGCCTTCCGGGGCAAGGCGGGGCAGGTCGACCCGTCTGCACTCGGACAGGCTTGGGAGTGAGGGCGGGTGGGTGGAGAGGTTGCGGGGGGAGGTGGCTATTAAGCTCCACTCGCACACAATTTCGGCTTTGGACTAGGGTGCTCGGCCTCGTCGCTGGCGGAGCAGAAGGCCAATCAAGGTATGTCGAAGAAGCGCGTTCACGAAATCGCCAAGGAGCTCAAGAGCCACGGGATTGAGCTCGACAACAAGGAGGTCGTGACCGAGCTCGCCGGGCTGGGTTACGACGTCAAGAGCCACTCGTCCTCCCTGGATGACGACCAGGCCACCGCCGCGGTCCAGAAGATCCTGGACAAGCGCAAGCCGAAGCAGGCCGCCCCTCCCGTCGCCGCCAAGGGCTTCGTGGTGCGCCGCAAGGTCGGTCCTCCCGCGGGCGCGTCCGCCCAGGAGAGCCAGGACGCCTACGCGCAGTCGAACGAGCAGGCCTACGAGCCGGAGCCCGCGCAGGAGCCGCAGGCCGCCGCCCCCGTGGAGCCGGAGCCGCAGCAGGCTCCCGCCGCCGTGGAGCCGCCGCCCGCCGCCGTGGAGCAGGCCCCCGTGGCCCGGGCTCCGGAGGCGCCGGCCGTGACGGCCCCGCCGCCGGAGGCCACCGTCGCAACCATCGCCGCAGCCCCGGAGGCGCCGCCGGCGCCCGAGGCTCCGGCCCCCACGCCTGTTGCCGCATCCGCCACCCCGCCCGTGACGCCGCCGTCCACCCCGCCTCCCGCGGCCGTGGTGGAGACGCCCCGGGCCGCCGAGCCGACCCCGGCCACGGCGACACCGCGCAGTCCTACGCAGGAGAGTCCCCGCTTGCCCAACCCCCCTCCGCGCTCGCCGGTCCCGCCCACCGCACGGACGCCTTCTTCCACGTCGACGTCCGCGACGGTCATCTCCCGAGGTCCCGGCTACGTGCAGCGTCCGGGTTCCACGGGCGGGCGCCCTGGTGGGCCGCCGGGCAGCCGTCCGGGGGGGCCGGGTGGTCCCGGCAGCCGTCCGGGTGGGCCCGCGGGGCCGGGCAGCCGTCCTGGCGCGCCCATGCAGGGGCGTCCGGGCTCGCCGCCCATGCAGAGCCGTCCGGGAGCGCCCATTCAGGCGCGTCCGGGCCAGACGGGGCCGGTGCGTCCGTCCTCGCCCCCCACGGCCGGTGGCACCGGAGCGCCGGTGCAGCCGAGCGGCCCGACCATCATGGTCGGTGGCGTCCCGCACGCCCAGGTCGCGCCCACGCCGGGCGCCCAGGCCCGCCCCACGGCCACCCAGGCCGTGGTGATTTCGCGCCCGCTCATCCAGGTCCGCCGCGTCACGCCCACCACGACCCAGGCCAAGCAGTACCCCATGGCCCCGGGCCGCACGGCGCTCGGCACGGAGAAGCGCGAGTACAAGGTCGTCCCGGATCACCTGGGCCGCGGCCGCGAGCTCGTGGACGTCTCCAAGAACAAGGAGCGTGGCCAGCGCAAGCGCACGGGTCCTGAGACGACCAGCGTGTCGAAGCAGGAGCTGTCGGACATGGTCTGGGGCCGCATCCAGATCCCCATCCGCGGCAAGAAGCGCAAGCCCACGAAGAAGGGCGCCAAGACGCAGATCACCCAGATGGCCGAGGAGAAGAAGGTCATCAAGCTCCAGGAGGGCATCAGCGTCTCCGACCTGGGTCAGCGCATGGGCATCCGCACCGCGGAGCTCATCAAGAAGCTGATGGGCATGCAGAAGATGGCCACGGCGAACCAGATCCTGGACGCCGACACCGCGGAGCTCATCGCCAGCGACTACCACTGGAAGGTGGAGCGCGTCGGCTTCGAGGTGGAGGACTACCTGCCGGAGATCGCGGCCAAGGCCGAGGACGAGCGTCCCCGTCCGCCGGTGGTCACCATCATGGGCCACGTCGACCACGGCAAGACGAGCCTCCTGGACGCCATCCGCCAGGCCAGCGTGGCCGCGGGCGAGGCGGGCGGCATCACCCAGCACATCGGCGCGTACAGCGTGTCCACCGCGCGCGGCGACGTCACGTTCCTGGACACCCCGGGCCACGAGGCCTTCACGTCCATGCGCGCCCGTGGCGCCAACGTGACGGACATCGTGGTGCTGGTGGTGGCCGCGGACGACGGCGTGATGCCCCAGACCGTGGAGGCCATCAAGCACGCGAAGCAGGCGGAGGTGCCCATCGTCGTCGCCATCAACAAGATGGACGTCCCGGGCGCCAACCCCGACCGCGTGAAGAAGGACCTCGCGAGCCAGGAGCTGGTGCCGGAAGAGTGGGGCGGCGACACCATCATGGTGCCCGTCTCCGCGAAGACGAAGATGAACCTGGATCTCCTCCTGGAGAACCTGGCGCTGCAGGCGGAGGTCCTCGAGCTGACCGCCAACCCGGCGCGTCCGTCCGTGGGCGCCATCGTGGAAGCGAAGCTGGAGCGTGGCCGCGGTCCCGTGGCCACGGTGCTGGTGCAGGAGGGCACGCTCAAGCTGGGCGACGCCATCGTCACCGGTACGCACTACGGCCGCGTCCGCGCCATGAACAACAGCCGCGGCGAGTCGGTGAAGGAAGTGAAGCCGGGCTACTGCGCGGAGGTCGTCGGCCTGTCCGGCGTGCCCACCGCGGGTGACGCCATCAACGTGGTGTCCGACGAGAAGGCGGCCAAGCAGATCGCCGACCACCGCGGCATGAAGGAGCGTCAGGCCGAGCTCAGCAAGGTCAGCCGCGAGTCCCTGGACCAGCTCTTCGCCAAGACGAAGGCGGGCGGCGGGCCCAAGGAGCTGCGCGTCATCATCAAGGCGGACGTGCAGGGCTCCGCGGAGGCCGTGCGCCAGGCGGTCGAGAAGCTCACCACGCACAAGGTGCGGGTGGTCATCATCGACGCGGGCGTGGGCGCCATCACGGAGACCGACGTCATGCGCGCCGCCGCTTCCAAGGGCGTCGTGCTGGGCTTCAACGTGAAGCCCGAGTCGGGCGCGGAGGCCGCGGCCAAGGCGCAGCAGGTGACGCTGCAGAGCTACTCCATCATCTACGAGCTCATCGACGGGGTGCGCACGGAGATGGAGGGCCTCCTGGAGCCCATCCGCACCGAGCGCAAGCTGGGCCGTGCGGAGGTGCGCAACACCTTCAACGTGCCGAAGCTGGGCACCATCGCCGGCGCGGCCGTCCTGGACGGCGTGATGAAGCGCGGCTCGTTCGTGCGCCTCATGCGCGAGAACAAGCAGCTCTTCTCCGGCAAGATGGCGTCGCTGCGCCGCTTCAAGGACGACGTGAAGGAAGTCGCGCAGGGCTTCGAGTGCGGTATCGGCATCGAGAACTTCAACGACCTCAAGGCCGGCGACATCATCGAGGCCTACGAGATCGAGGAGACCCGGCAGAGCCTCTCGTAATCCGGAAGAGGCAGCGCCTCTCGTCATCCTTGAGAGGCGCACTCGACGGACCCCGGGGGAGGCCCCACCTTTCCCGGGGGATGGACGACGCGTCGGCGGGGCCCTGGCGCGCATGGAGCGCTGAGGGCCGCTGCCGGCCTGGGGGACCTCTATGTTCGTCGGTGTCGCACGCCTCACCCTCCAGATTCCGGAGAGCGCCTCGCTGAAGTCCAAGCGGCAGGTGCTCCGCCGGGTGACGGACCGGGTGAAGGCCCGCTTCAACGTGGCCGTCGCGGAAGTGGACGACCAGGACCTCTGGCAGAAGGCGTCCGTGGCCCTGGCTGTCGTGGGCAACGAGCGCCCGCACGTGGATGAGCAGCTGGAGAAGATCATCCACTTCATCGAAGAGATGTACGTCGCGCCGCTGATGGCCCGGGAGACGGAGATCCTCGCCTTCGGGGACACGCTCTACTCGGACAAGAGACCGACGGGCTTCCGCGCCCCGGCGAAGGTGCCGGCGCCGGAGGATGAGGACGCCCACCTCTCTCCCGAGGACGCGCATGCGCACTCGGAGGCGGCCATCGCCCGGTTCCTGCGCAGCGACCGTTCGCTGGCGGAGGCCGAAGGGCTGGGCTCCTGGGACCAGCGGCACGAGGGCGCGGGCCCCGGGCCCGGGACGTCCCGCCCCACGGGTGATGGTGGAACCTTGACGCTGGACGACGCGCGGGCGAAGGCCCGGGCGCTGCGCAACCCGCGAGATTGGGAGAAGAAATGACGACGCATGCACGACCCGAGCGCGTGGGGCAGGAGATCCAGGCGGCCATCGGCGCCCTGCTGACGCGGGGAGAGTTGCGCGACCCGCGCATCGGCTTCATCACCATCACCGGCGTGAAGGTGTCGCCGGACCTACGGGTGGCGAAGGTGTTCTATTCGATGCTGGGCACGGACCAGGAGAAGGCGGACACGCAGAAGGGCCTGGAGGCGGCCAAGGGCTTCGTGCGCCGCGAGGTGACGTCCGCGGTCAACCTGCGCGTGTCGCCGGAAATCTTCTTCGCCTTCGACGCGTCGGTGGGCGAGGGCGATAAGATTGACCGGCTCCTGCGCGAGGTGCGCGGCAAGGAAGGCTGGTAGGGCCCGGTTCATGGACGGCGTTCTCGTCATCGACAAGCCCCTGGGTCCCACGTCCTTCGACGTGGTCCGCCAGGTGCGCGGCCTGCTGAAGGTGAAGAAGGCGGGCCACACGGGCACGCTGGACCCCATGGCCACCGGCGTGCTGCCGGTGTGCCTGGGAGAGGCCACCAAGGTCGCCGGCATCATCACCGAGGGCGACAAGGCCTACGACGCCGTGGTGCGGCTGGGCGTGGAGACGGACACCCAGGACGCCCAGGGCAAGCCGACGGCGGAGGCCCCGGTGCCCCCGCTGACGGCCCCGCTGCTGGAGGCGGTGCTCGCGCGCTTCCGGGGCACCTTCGAACAGGTGCCGCCCATGTACTCGGCGGTGAAGGTGGCCGGGAAGCGGCTGTACGAGCTGGCGCGCGCGGGCGAAGAGGTGGAGCGGGCCAGCCGCACCGTCACCGTGCACGAGCTGGTGCTGCGGGACTTCTCCGCGGACCGGTTGACCCTGTCGGTGCGGTGCACCAAGGGCTTCTACGTGCGCACGCTGGCGTACGACCTGGGCCGCGCGCTGGGCTGCGGGGCGCACCTGGAGGCGCTGCGGCGCACGATGAGCGGCCCCTTCACCCTGGCGCGCGCGCTGCCCCTGGGAGAGCTGGCGTCCCTGTCGCGGGAGGCGGTGGCCGGGCGGCTGGTGTCGCTGGCGGACTCGCTGACGGACCTTCCGGCCGTCCGGGTGAACGCGGACGAGGCTCGGCGCGTCCTGCACGGGGTCCCTGTGGAGGTCGCCCCCGTGCCGGGCCGTGTGCGGGTGCTGGGCCCGGATGGCGCGCTGCTCGCCATGGCGGAAGTGGTGGGCGGGCGGCTGCGCTACCAGCGGGTGTTCAACTGAAGTGGCCACCCGGACCCATGACATCTCCGTGAGCGTGGCCCCGGGCCTCCGAGGCGCCTTCGACGGGCGGCGCGAGCTGTCCCTGGGCGTCCCCGCCGCGGCGGGCATTGGCGACGTGGTGGAGGCGCTCCTGCGGCTGTATCCGCGCACCCGGCAGCTGTTGGCGGGCGACGGTGGCGAGCCAGGGGGGATGTACCTGCACCTGGCGATGGACGAGGCGACGGCCCGGGAGCTCTCCCCAGGGGGCGGCGGAATGCCGGGCGGCTGCCGGTTGTACGTCTTCGCACTGTCCCGACCCCCGAAGGGCGGACGGACGGGCGGCGAAGGTTGACCCCCCAGGGGGTGAAGCTTATAAGCGGCCCGCTCGTTAGAAGGACCATGAGGCCGGGTCTGTACCCCTCCGCGGACCCAGGCGGCACGAGCGGTCACCCCGGAGCGGGATTCAGGAAGAAGCCCATGTCGTTGCATCAGGAACGCAAGAGCGAGCTGGTCACGAAGTTCCGCACCCACGAGTCCGACACCGGCTCGCCCGAGGTGCAGGTGGCGCTGCTGTCCGAGCGCATCAACATGCTCACCGAGCACTTCAAGACCCACAAGAAGGACCACCACTCCCGCCGCGGTCTGCTGAAGCTGGTCGGTCAGCGCCGCCGCATGCTGGACTACCTCAAGTCCAAGGACGTGGCCCGCTACAAGAAGCTCATCGAGGGCCTCGGCATCCGCAAGTAGTCCTCGAGCAGCACCCGGGGCGCTGGCACACCACCAGCGCCCCGCGCATTTGGGCAGCACGCAGCACGGTTTCAGAACAGAAGCGCGGACGTGGGCGAAGGAGTGGGCGAGGGAGAGGTGGAGGCGGACTCTTTTGGTTTCCGTTCAGACCGGCCGACCTGAAGTCCCTGGGTGGGCGGGTGTGATCAGGGATCAAGAGGTCTGGTCCATCCCTCCGGCGCTCCGCAACGGAGCCCGTTTCCGCAGTACAGGCAGCGTTCGTCTGGCATGTGCCTGCTTCAGGCCCTGGCGACCGCTCAATCCCAGAGGGCCCCTTTCCGGGCGGCTCCTGCCCCACGCACGTGGGCGGGCCGCGGCTGGCAAGGGTCCTCGCACGCGAAGCAGGCACAGAGGCCACACGACATGTTGAAGAAGAGCGTCAAGATTGGTGAGAACGAGCTGAGCATCGAGACGGGCCGCCTGGCCAAGCAGGCCGACGGTTCCGTGGTGGTCCGCTACGGCGACACCATGCTGCTCGTCACCGCGGTGAGCGCGCGGGAGAAGAAGGACGTCGACTTCCTGCCCCTCACGGTGGAGTACCAGGAGAAGCTGTACTCGGCGGGCCGCATCCCGGGCAGCTACTTCAAGCGCGAGGGCCGCCTGACGGAGAAGGAGACGCTGGCCTCCCGTCTGGTGGACCGCTCCTGCCGTCCGCTGTTCCCGGAAGGCTACGCCTACGAGACGCAGGTCATCGCGTCCGTCATCTCCGCGGACCCGGAGAACGAGGGTGACATCCACGGCATCACCGGCGCCTCCGCGGCGCTGTGGGTGTCGGACATCCCGTTCAACGGCCCCATCGCGGGCATCCGCGTGGGCCGCGTGGGCGGCCAGTTCGTGGCGAACCCCACCGCGAAGCAGCGCGAGCAGAGCGACCTGGACCTCGTCATGGCGGTGAGCCGTGAGGCCATCGTGATGGTGGAGGGTGGCGCGGAGGAGGTCAGCGAGGCGGACATGGTGGCGGCGCTGGAGTTCGGCCGTCAGAATGCCCAGCCCGCGCTGGACCTGCAGGACCAGCTGCGCACGGAGCTGAAGAAGCAGGTCCGCTCCTACGAGAAGCCCGCCACCATCGACGAGGGCCTGCGCAACCAGGTCCGCGAGCTGGCGCTGGAGGGCGTGAAGGCCGGCTACGCCATCAAGGAGAAGGGCGCGCGCTACGAGGCGCTCTCCAAGGCGAAGAAGGCGGCGGTCGCCGCGCTCAAGGAGAAGCTGGGCGCGGAGTTCACCCCGCAGGTGGAGAAGCACGCCAAGCAGGTCATCGAGGACCTGAAGTACGACCACATGCGTGAGCTCACCGTGAACGGTGGCCGCATCGGTGACCGTCCGCACAACGTGGTGCGCTCCATCACCAACGAGGTCGGCGTGCTGCCCCGTACCCACGGCAGCGCGGTGTTCACCCGCGGCGAGACGCAGGCGCTCGTGGTCGTCACGCTGGGCACCAGCGAGGACGAGCAGCGGCTGGAGCTGCTCAGCGGCCAGGCCTTCAAGCGGTTCATGCTGCACTACAACTTCCCGCCGTTCAGCGTGAACGAGACCAAGCCCCTGCGCGGCCCCGGCCGTCGCGAGGTCGGTCACGGCGCCCTGGCGGAGCGCGCGCTGCGCAACATGATTCCGGCCAGCGACTCGTTCCCCTACACGGTGCGTCTGGTGTCCGAGATCCTCGAGTCCAACGGCTCCTCGTCCATGGCCTCCGTGTGCGGTGGCACGCTGGCGCTGATGGACGCGGGCGTGCCCATCAAGGCGCCCGTCGCCGGCATCGCCATGGGCCTGGTGAAGGAGGGTGAGAAGATCGCCATCCTGTCCGACATCCTGGGTGACGAGGACCACCTGGGCGACATGGACTTCAAGGTCTGCGGCACGACCAAGGGCATCACGTCCATCCAGATGGACATCAAGATCACCGGTCTCACCACGGAGATCATGAGCCGCGCCCTGGAGCAGGCGCGTCAGGGCCGCGAGCACATCCTGGCGGAGATGGCGAAGACGCTGAGCGCTCCGCGCAAGGAGATCAGCCAGTTCGCGCCGCGCATCACCACCATCCAGATCCGTCCGGAGTTCATCAAGAACGTCATCGGGCCGGGCGGCAAGGTGATCAAGGACATCATCGCGCGCACGGGCGCGGCCATCAACATCGAGGACACCGGCCGCGTGGACATCGCCAGCGCGAACGGCGAGGCGGTGAAGGCGGCCATCGCGATGATCCAGGCGCTCACGCGCGAGGCGGAGATCGGGAAGATCTACACTGGCACGGTGCGGAAGATCGCCGAGTTCGGCGCCTTCGTGGAGCTGTTCCCGGGCACCGACGGCCTCATCCACATCTCCGAGCTGTCCGACAAGCGCGTGAAGAGCGTGTCGGACGTGCTGAGCGAGGGTGACGAGGTGCTGGTGAAGGTCGTCAGCATCGACAAGACGGGCAAGATCCGCCTGTCCCGCAAGGAGGCCATGGCCGAGCGCGCCACCGCGCAGGGCACGCCTCCGGCCGCGGCCGCCGCCCCGGCGGCGACGCCGGACGCGAAGGCCTGAGTCCGGCCCCCGCGTAGCGGCCCTCCGTGAAGGAAGGCCGCTTCCGGATAAACGCCCCGTCTCCTCCCGCCTCCGGGCGCGAAGGGGCGGGGCGTTGTCGTTGCGGGGCATGGGACCGTCCCCCGGCGGCGCACCGCGAGAACCTGTCCGACAGTCGGACCGGTTTGGAGCACCGCGCCGGGAGTGGCGCGTCCGCCGGCGGCGCACCGCGAGAACTGGTCCGACAGTCGGACAGGTTTGGTGAACCGAGGCAGGAGGGGCGAGTCCGCTGGCGGCGCACCGCGAGAACCTGTCCGACAGTCAGACAGGTTTGGAGCACCGAGGCGGGAGGGTGGCCGCTCCATCCGGGCGGCGGAAACCGGTCCGACAGTCGGACAGGTTTGGAGAACCGAGGCAGGAGAGGCGCGTCCCCCGGCGGCGTACCGCGGAAACCTGTCCGACAGTCGGACAGGTTTGGAGAACCGAGGCGGGAGAGGAGGCCGCTCCAGCCACGAGGCGGAAACCGGTCCGCCAGTCGGACAGGTTTGGAGCACCGAGGCGGGAGGTGGGCCTCGGCGCGCGGTGTTTTCGTCCTGGGCGGCCGGAGGCTTAAAACCCCGGGAGGGCTTCCCGCGTTGATGGGGGACCGCCCTGGAGGCGCTCCATGCCGTCCCATTCATCCAGTTCCTCGGAGCCTTCGAGCGGCTTCTTCACGGACGTGTCCCGGTTCCTGGGGGCGTTCCGCTGGGCGTTCATGCCGCTGGGGTTGCTCGCGCTGGTCGCGGTGGGCGTGCACGCGGCGGCGGATACGCTGGATGACCGGCTGCTCACGGCGGTGGACCGGCTGGACTCCGCGTTCGACGCGTGGGTGGGCCAGTTCCCCGCGACCGCGTCCATGGTGGACTGGGTATCCCTGGAGACGCGCACCCGGCTGGCGCGGGCCCTGGCCCTGGGCTGGGAGCTGGCGGCGGACCTGCTCCTGGCGCTGCCCGCGCTCGGCTACCGCGAGACCGACGCAGCCCGGCCCGTGGAGCCCTGGCGCCCTGTGACGGCGTCCGCTTCGGAGTCCTCCTCGTGGAAGGCGCTGCTGCGGCGCAGTCTGCGGCGGCCCACGCCGATGCGATGGGTGCGTCCGCTGGCCACGGCGGGCGTGGTGCTCGCGGGCGCGTGCACGGTGGCGCGGCTCGTCCAGGGCACGGTGTACCTGTCGTGGCGGCCGCTGTTCGGCGACGTGGCGTCGGACTGGGCGGCCCGGGGACTGGCGGTGGCGGCGCTGTGCGGCGTGAGCGTGTCGCTGGGCTGGCGCGCGGTGCTGCGCAACCTGCAGCACGCGGACGCGGCGTGTGAAGCGGTGGGCCCCCGGCGGGCGTGGACCCGTGGGCTCCTGGGCTGCTTGCTGGTGGCGCCCCTGGGCCTGGCGGCGGCGTGGGATGCGGCCCCGGTGCTGTCCTTTCTGCGCTGAGGCCCTGACGCATGTTCGCTCGACGCGCCCGGGGACTCTTGGACTTCACCTTCGCGCTCCTGTGCGTGTGGTGCGCGTACCACCACACGCCCGCGGGCGCGCTCTTGCGGCGGGCGGGCGCCTGGGCCTTCCACACTCGCACCACGGCCCGGCCGCTGCTTGCGTACTACGACGGCGTGAGCGGCACGGCGGTGCCCGTGCCGAACTCGCTGCCCGCCTCGATGCTCCTGCGCGTGCCCACGAGCGCGGAGGCGCTGGCGTGGGGGACGCACTCGGCGCTGAAGGCCCTGGACCCGAAGGCCCGCGAGCCCGCGCTCGCCCTGGCTCGCGAGGTGGGCATCGCGCCGGAGACGCTGGTGGATGCCGCGCGGGGACCGGCGGCGACGCGGCGGCTCCTGGACACGCTCGCGAAGGACTTCCCGTCGGAGGAGGCGCGGGTGACGGCGGTGTTCGCGGGGCGGGTGCCCGCGCGCTTCGCGCTGGAGCGGGTGGACGCGGAGGGTGGGGCGCTGAGCCTGGAGCGCCTGGCGAAGCAGCTGCCTCCTGGCTTCGAGGGCTCCTCCGTGGGCGCGGCGCAGGCGCTGGCGCTGTCCACGGCGCTGATGCTCGGGTGGCCGGTGGCGGAGAGCGCTCCGGTGACGAGCCCCTTCGGCTACCGCGTCCACCCCACGCTGCGCACGCGCCGGATGCACACGGGGGTGGACCTGGCGGTGCGCTCGGGCACGACGGTGTCGGCGGTGGCCGCGGGCGTGGTGCGCCGCGCGAGCGAGGACTCCGTCAACGGCCGCGTGCTGGTGCTGGACCACGGGCGGGGCGTGACGACGGCGTACTGCCACAACTCGGAGCTGCTGGTGAAGCCGGGCACGCGGGTGGAGAAGGGGCAGGCCATCGCGCTGTCGGGCAGCACCGGCCGGTCCACCGGGCCGCACCTGCACTACCAGCTGGAGCTGGCCGCGCGGCCGGTGGACCCGTTCGGGTTCCGCACCGCCCTGCGCATGGCGGACGGCGCGACCGAGCTGTGAGGGCAGGGGCCACACGACCCGTGACGTCGGGGCCAGGAAATGGAGGGGGGGCAGGGTGCGTGTTACGGCAGGGGGCATGGACCCCTCGCTGACCGTCCCCGTGCGCCGGGTGCGCTCGCATCCGGACCCCCTGCCCCTGCCCCGCTACGAGACGGAGCTGGCCGCCGGGTTGGACCTGCGGGCCGACATCGACGGGGAGTGGGTGCTCCAGCCCCTGGAGCGGGTGGCGGTGCCCACGGGGTTGGCCTTCGCGCTCCCTCCGGGCTTCGAGGGGCAGGTGCGGCCCCGCTCGGGGCTGGCGCTGCGACATGGGGTGACGTGCCTCAACTCCCCCGGGACGGTGGACGCGGACTACCGGGGGGAGGTGCAGGTGCTGCTCGTGAACCTGTCCAACACCCCTTTCACCCTGCGTCGGGGGGACCGGGTGGCCCAGCTGGTGGTGGCCCCGGTGACGGCCACGGCCCTGCGCGAGGTGGACATGCTGGAAGTGACTTCCCGGGGTAACGGCGGTTTCGGGTCCACGGGCCGCTAGCGGCCCGGCGCGCAACGTCGTTCCTCAACGGCTCCGGAGCGGGCAGAATGGAGGCTCCCGGCCGCCCGCCGGGGAGGCCGCCCCCCCGCGGCCCTGTTCCGGAGTTTCACTGCTTTGCTCTGCTACCGCTGCGGCAGCCATGTCCCCGATACGAGTGAAACCTGTGCCACGTGTGGCCAGAAGTTCGACGCGGCCGCGCGCCAGGCGGCGGGGGCGGCGCGCCGGCGGGGAGCGGAGGGCGCGCCCTACAAGCCGGGCGACGTCGTCGCGGACCGCTACGCCATCCAGGAGGTCGTCGGGTCGGGGCCGCTGGGCTTCGTCTTCCGCGCGCAGGACCAGGCCATCGACGTGGAGGTGGCGCTGAAGGTCATCCAGCCCCGGCTGGTGCAGCAGCCGGAGGAGCGCACGCAGTTCGCGCTGTCCATGCGGGTGGGCAAGAAGCTCAACCACCCCAACCTGGTGCGCGTGTACGAGGAGGGCGTGGACGGGGACCGGCCCTTCTTCACGATGCAGCTCCTGGAAGGGCTGACGCTGCGCCGGATGATGGAGCAGCGCGCGGCGAAGGGGCAGCTGTTCTCGCTGAAGGAAGTGGAGCCGCTGCTGGCGCAGATGGCGGCGGCGCTGGACGGGGCGCACCGCTTCGGGCCGCACTCGGACGTGAAGCCGGAGAACGTCTTCGTCCTGCCGGACATGCTGAAGGTGTCGGACTACGGGCTGGGGCTCGCGGTGCCGCACCTGCCCTTCGTGCAGGCGCAGAAGGGGCACCGGGCGGCGGCGTACATCGCTCCCGAGTACGTGAATGGCGCGGAGCTGGACACGCGCATGGACGTGTACTCGCTGGGCGTGTTGATGGGCGAGATGGTGACGGGACTGCTCCCGGAGGATGGCGGGGTGCCCGAGGTGTCGGTGCGGCATCCGGACCTGCCGCCCGCGTTCGAGTCCCTCTACCGGCGCGCCCTCAACATGAACCCGCTGGCCCGTCCGAAGTCGGGCGGCGAGCTGCACGCGGAGTTCGCGGCGCTGGTGCACCGGCACCCGGCCGCGGCTTCGAGGCAGCGCGCGGTGCCTCCGTCGGGGGCGCTGCCCGCGGCCGCGGTGGCCGCGAGGGCGGCGAACAAGCCGCTGCCTCCAGTCCCCACGGGCATGTTGCCGGTGGCGATGGCGCCCACGCCCGCCGCGCCCATCCCGGCGCAGGATGACGCGCCTCCGCCGGACGCGACGCAGCCGCTGGACGCGGCGACGCTGGCGGCCATCCTGGGCTCGAACGCGCAGGCGCTGGACTACATCACGGGGCCCGAGGCGCGCTCCGTGTCCGACGCGGCGACGCAGCAGGAGATGCGCGCGGTGGCGCCCGCGGGCCGCAAGGGCGCGGAGGCGTCGCAGGATCCGCGGCTGCTGGGACAGGCCCCCGACGCGGCGACGCAGCAGGAGCCGCGGGCGGCCTCGCGCGCGGGGGATGAACCGCGAGCGGCCCAGGCGAAGGCCGCCGAGCCGGTGATGCGCATCTTCGCCAAGGCCGAGGAGCCGTCGTTCCCGGCGGATCCCCGTGGGGCCCGCTCCGCGGAGGGCGAGGGCCGGTCCTCGGGCCGGGGCGGTGAGGCTTCGTCTGGCGATGGACGCAGTGGCCGGGCTTCGGAGCCAGGTGGTGGCCGTGGCGAGGCGTCCGCCAGCGACGTGCGCTCCAACGGCCGTGGCGAAGCCGCTGTTGGCGACGGACGCTCCGGTGGCCGTGGTGAAGCGTCCAGCGACGGGCGCTCCGGTCGTGGCGAGTCCTCATCGGGCGACCTTCGCTCCAACGGCCGTGGTGAAGCCGCTGTTGGCGAAGGGCGTTCCAGTCGCGGTGAGTCCTCATCGGCCGATGCGCGCTCGGGTGCTCGCGGCGAGTCTTCATCGGGCGACCTGCGCTCCAACGGCCGCGGTGAAGCCGCTGTCGGCGAAGGGCGCTCCGGACGCGGTGAGTCCTCATCGGGTGACGCACGTTCCAACGGTCGTGGTGAAGCGGCATCCGACGGGCGCTCCGGACGCGGAGCCGACGCGTCCGACGGCCGGTCCAGCCATCGCAACGCGGATGCATCCGCCACGGAGTCACGGTCCGGCCGGGGCTCCGACGACGACGAACCCTCGGAGTCCCGTTCCTCCAGCCGCGGTGGCCGCAACCCTCGGGCCTCGGGAGCGGTGTCTTCGGTGAACGGTCGCGGCTCGGAGCCGTCCGCTCCTCGCGGCTCGCGGGCCTCGGCGGCCCAGGGCGCGGTCCGTTCTTCCGGCGTCCAGGACACGAACTCCACGGGCGGGCGCTCACGGAAGGGCGAGCCCCCTCCGGACGTGTCGGGTGTCCGCTCCTCGGCGCGCCGGCTGCCGCCCTCGGTCTCCGGCCTGCACACGCTCCCCACGACGCGGGCCACGCAGGCGAAGCCGGCCCGCTCCGGGCCCAGCTCGATGATGTGGATGATCATCCTCGCGGTGGCCGGCGTCGTGCTGGGCGCGGGCGGTGGCTACCTCTACCTGCGCCTGCGTCAGGCCCAGGCCGCGAAGAACAGCCCCACGCCCGCCACGCCCGGCCCGTCCGCCGCGGCGGGCGGCATCATGGCCGGGGACCACTGTCCGGACGGCATGCGGCTGGTGAGCGGCGGCAGCTTCAAGAAGGGCGCGTCCCCGGAGGACCTGCAGGCGTCCGGCTCCACCGACGAGATGCGCCTGGACAGCGTCATGGTGGACTCGTTCTGCGTCGACGAATTCGAGTTCCCCAACCAGGCCGGCCGCAAGCCCCGCGTCAACATGACGTGGCTGGATGCGAAGTCCGCCTGCGAAGGCATCGGCAAGCGGCTGTGCTCGGAGGACGAGTGGGAGAAGTCCTGCAAGGGCCCCGGCAACGCGCGCTTCTCCTCCGGTGACGAGCAGGCGCAGACGGCCTGCAACACCGGGACGACCGAAGGCCCCGCGAAAGCCCTGGCGGCCTCCGGAACGAACCAAGCCTGCCGCTCCGGCTACGGCGCGATGGACCTGTCCGGCAACGCCGCCGAGTGGACCGCCTCCAACTACCCCGGCACCGAGGACCGGCTCATCAAGGGCGGCGCCTTCAGCTCGCCCGGCGACAGCGCCCGGTGCTCCGCGCGCCGGCGGGGGGCCGTGTCGCTGAAGGCCCCGGACGTGGGCTTCCGCTGCTGCCAGAACGTGCTGCGATGACGACGCTCCGGAGGCTCGCGCTCCTCACGCTCCTCCTGCCCGTCGTCGCCCTCGCGCAGGCCACGCCGCGAAGCCCCGCCCGGCCACGCGTGGTGGCCGTGAAGTCCTCGAGCCTGGCGCCGTACGCCTCCTTCCTCGCCGGCTTCACGTCCGAGGCCCGCGCGGACGTCACCGAGCTGACCCTGGAGGAGAGCCCCACGGAGGCCGCGCGCGTCTTCAAGTCGCTGGCCGCGCAGAAGCCCGCGCTGGTGCTGGCCCTGGGGCCGCTGGCCGCCAACGCCGCGCGCCGCTCGCTGGGCGAGGACGTGCCCGTGCTCTTCGCCATGGTGCCGTACCACGAGAAGTACGGCCTGGAGGCGCCCCACGTCACCGGCATCGCGCTCACCAGCGACTTCGGACCGGAGCTGGCCGCGCTCAAGGCCGTGGCGCCTGGCGCGAAGCGCGTGGGCATCCTGCATGACCCGCGCTCCTCGGCGGGCGCGGTGGCGCAGGCCCGCTCCGCTGGCGCGGCCCTGGGGCTCACCATCGTCCCGCTGGCCGTGGAGGCGCAGGAGCGGGTGGGCGAGGTGCTGGAGGGCGCGGCGGGGAAGGTGGACGGGCTCTTGATGGTTGCGGACAAGACCGTGGGCAACGCTTCTGTCGTCCAGGCGCTCATCGCCTTCAGTGCCTCCCGCAAGGTGCCGCTGGTGGCGCTCACGGCCAGCCAGGTGAAGGAGGGCGCGACGCTGGCCCTCTCGCCGGCCCCGCTGGCGCTCGGTCAGCAGGCGGGGAGGTTGGCCAGCCGGATCATCCACGAGAAGGTCGACCCCGGCGCGCTGGCGGTGGCGCGGCCCGAAGGCCTGGACCTCTCGTTCAACCTCACCGCCGCGAAGAAGTCAGGTCCGTCCTGTGACGTCGCGCTGGAAGTGCTCCGGTTCGCGGCGCGCCGGGACTTTGCCGTGAAGGTCTACGAGTGATTCCACGCTACAGCCGTCCCGAAATGGCCGCCCTCTGGTCCGACGTCGCCCGCTACCGCCGCTGGCGCGACGTGGAGCTCGCCGCGCTGGAGGGCATGGTCGCGCAAGGCCTCGCCCCCAAGGATGCGTTGGCGGACTGCACCGCCCGCGCCGGTGACTTCACGGAAGCCGACGCCGCGCGCATCGAGGAGATTGAGCGCACCACGAAGCACGACGTCATCGCCTTCCTCACCTTCGTGGAGGAGCGCGTGGGGCCCAGCGCCCGCTGGCTGCACCTGGGCATGACGTCCTCGGACGTGCTGGACACGTCGCTGGGGCTCACGCTGCGCGACAGCGTGGACCTGCTCCTCAAGGGCATGGACCGCGTGATGGCCGCGGTGGAGAAGCGCGCCTTCGAGCACAAGCACACGCTGCAGATGGGCCGCAGCCACGGCATCCACGCGGAGCCCATCACCTTCGGGCACAAGCTGGCCATCTGGTACGACGAGCTGCGCCGGGGCCGCACGCGCCTCCAGCACGCGCGCGACACCATCGCCGTGGGGAAGATTTCCGGCGCGGTGGGCACGTTCGCGCACCTGCCGCCGTCGGTGGAGGAGCACGTCTGCCAGAAGCTGGGCCTTGCGCCCGCGCCCGCCTCCAGCCAGGTGGTGCAGCGTGACCGGCACGCGGAGTTCTTCACCGCCATCGCCCTGGTCGGCGCGAGCCTGGAGAAGTTCGCCGTCGAAATCCGACACCTCCAGCGCACGGAGGTGCGCGAGGCGGAGGAGCCCTTCACGCCGGGACAGAAGGGCTCCAGCGCCATGCCGCACAAGCGCAACCCCATCCTGTCGGAGAACCTCACGGGGCTCGCGCGCCTCTTGCGCGGCTACGCGGTGAGCGCCATGGAGGACGTGGCGCTGTGGCATGAGCGGGACATCTCGCACTCGTCCGTGGAGCGCGTGATTGGCCCGGACGCCACCATCCTGCTGGACTTCATGCTCCACCGCTTCGCGGGCCTGGTGGAGAACATGCGCGTCTACCCGGAGCAGATGAAGAAGAACCTGGACCTCCTGGGCGGCGTGGTGAACTCGCAGCGCCTCTTGCTGGAGCTCGCGCGCAAGGGCATGGACCGGCAGGCCGCGTACGTCGTCGTCCAGCGCAACGCGATGAAGATGTTCGAGGAGGGCGTGGACTTCCGGCAGGCCCTGCTCAACGACGCGGACCTGCTCAAGATGATGACGCCCGAGGAGGTCTCCGACTGCTTCTCCCCGGGCTACCACACGCGCCAGATGGACGCGGTGTTCCAGCGCGTCTTCGGCCGCGCCAGCTGAAAGGGCGTGCGGCCTCGGGCGAGGGGGCTAGAGGTAGCCCTTCGCCCGCAGGTTCCCCTCGATGCGCGAGTGCACGTCGCCGGGCGTCAGCGCGAGCGACGTGCCGGTGATGCGCTCGTAGGCGGCCACGTACTTGGTGGCCAGGTCCACGCGCACGTCGTCCGGGATGGCGGGCAGCGCGCCGTGGCCGGAGAAGTTCCGCTCGCGGATGAGCCACTGGCGGATGTTCTCCTTGTCCAACATCTTCTGGTCCTCGCCCCGGGCGAAGCGCGCCTCGTACTCGTCCGCCACCCAGTAGCGGCTGGAGTCCGGGGTGTGCATCTCGTCGATGACGAAGAGCTCGTCGCCCACCTTCCCGAACTCGTACTTCGTATCCACCAGGATGAGGCCGCGCGTGCGCGCCCACTTCTGGCCCTCCAGGAACAGGCCCCGGGCGGCCTCCGTGATGCGGGCCCAGTCGCGCGGCGTGGCCAGCCCTCGCGACAGGATTTCCGCCTCGGAGATGGGCTCGTCGTGCTTGCCGTACTCGGCCTTGGTGGACGGCGTGAGGATGGGCGTTTCGAACGCGCTGTCCTTGCGCAGCCCTTCGGCGAAGGGCACCCCGTAGGCGGTGTGCGTGCCCTTCTCGTAGTCGCGCCACAGGCTGCCCGTGAGGTAGCCGCGCACCACCACTTCCACGGAGTAGGGCTGGCAGGCGCGCGCCACGGTGACGTTCGCGTCGGGCACGTCCAGGACGTGGTTGGGGACGATGTGCTTCGTGCGGTCGAACCAGAAGGCCGCCAGGCGGTTCAGCACCTCGCCCTTGAAGGGGATGGTGGTGAGCACGTGGTCGAACGCGGAGAGGCGGTCGCTCGTCACGAGGATGAGCGTGTCGCCCTTGCGGTACGTGTCGCGAACCTTGCCCTTGTAGGGCGTGCCGAGCGACGGCAGGTCCGTCTGGCGAAGCGTGTGGGTGAGTTGCGCGTGGAGGGCGGAGGTGTTCACGGAGGCGCCTCGGGGCCCCGGCCACTGACCGCCTGAAAGGGGCGGGAGCGGGGCCAGCTCATGAGGCGCGCGACTCTACTGGAGGCCCGCCGCCATGGAAGCAGGACCGTAGGCGGATGCCAGATAGAGGAACGCCGGGTTGATCCGCAGGATGCCGTCCACGTAGGCGACCGCGTACGGGGCGCCCGCCGCCCGGTCCACCTGCACCGCGCCCTCCGGCTGGATGTCCCAGAGCGCCAGCAGCGTGCGCGCCACCAGCTCCGCGGCCTCGCGCTCCGACAGGCCCTGCAGGCTCTCCCGCCGGTCCTCCGGCCAACGGTCACCCGTCCGCGCGTCGAAGACGAACTGGAGGCCGCTGCCCGCGTCCGGCGGCTGGAGCAGGTCCGCGCGGGACTCGAAGCCCGGCGCCGCGACGAACTCGTTGCCCTGGATGATGGGGAAGAGGGCCACGCCCTGCGCGGACTGCCCGGCTTCCTGCTCCGACTGGCGGGCAATCTCCCGGAAGAGCTCCAGCCGGACGGCCGGGGACTCGAACTCCACCACTTCCGGCGAGCTGCTCAACGCCTGCCGCGCCGTGAGCGACGGGCGCACGGGTGTGCCCACGCCACCGCAGGCGGTGGTGAGGAGCGACAGCGACAGAAGCAAGCCAGGGACCCAGCGACGCATCACTGGGAATATACCGATCACGCCGACGCACCACCAGCTAAACTCCGGGGCATGCGTCCAGGTGCGGAGCTGACTGTCGTCCTTCATCAGACCCGTTCACCCGACAACCTCGGTGCGGTCTGCCGGGTCATGGCGAACTTCGGTTTCGAGCGTCTCGTTCTCTCGGAACCCGTGGTCCAGGACTTCAGTGCCGCGGAGAAGATGGCCGTGAAGGGGGGGCACATCCTTTCGGGCATGCGCGTCGTCCCCACCCTGGCGGAGGCCCTGGAGGACTGCGTGTACGTCGTGGGCACCACGTCGCGCACCCAGGTGGAGAAGCGCACCCCGCTGACGCCGGAGGACGCGGCGCGTCGGCTGGCGGAGGAGAGCACGCGGGGGCGGGTGGCCCTGCTGTTCGGCGGTGAGCAGCGGGGGCTGTCCGACGAGGACCTCACCCACTGCCAGGACCTGCTGGTCATCCCCACATCGGACGTGCAGCCGTCCATGAACCTGGCGCAGTCCTCCGCGGTGCTTCTGTACCTCTGCCACCGGCAGGGGCTGACGGATGCACCCGTGCTCCCTCAGGAAGAGGAGGCCGGCGCGCGGCTGGGGACGCTCAACGCGCTGAGCGGGCGCATGCGCGCGGCGATGCTGGCGGCGGACTTCCTCAACCCGCAGGCGCCGGAGCACGTGCTGCACGAGCTGGAGCGGACGTTGATGCGTGCGCGGCTGACCCAGCGGGAGGCGGAGCTGTGGCTCAACGCCTTCAAGCATCTGGGCCGCGCCGTGGCGCCGGGGACCTCCCGCGGTTGAGGCGGGGGCCGGCGCCACGAGAACGGCCGGGGCGACTTAAGCCGCCGCGTCCTTCTTGTAGGTCTCGGCGTAGTGCTTCTCGCACAGGCCGCCCTTCTGCACCTTGATGCGGCACTCCGGCTTGGAGCACACGCGGTAGCGCGAGTGGGGCAGCTCGCCCTGGCGCCACTTCTTGAAGTGGAAGAAGCAGTAGCTCTTCGCGCGGTAGGGGCGCTTGCAGCCCTCCACGGTGCACGCCTTCTTGCCGCTGCCCTTGGCGGTGCGCGGCCAATGGGTGAGCTTCGTCGTCTGGGTGGCCTCGGCCATGGTACGGACTCTCCTGCGAATCGATGCTTGGAAGACCCGCGGCGCCACCTGTGGGTGGATCCGCCACGATGTGAAGGCGGACGGTGTATCGCCGGGTTTCGCGGAACGCAAGGAGCCTGGAGACCCGCCGGGGCCCCGGAGGCCCCATCCGTCAGGGGGCGGCCAGGCCGTCCCCGGCCTTGGGAATGCCGCCTGGCCGGCCGGCCTGGGTGCGGGGAACCGGGGAGAGCAGCTCCTCCAGGACGGAGCGGGCCCCGGCGGCGCGCTCGCCCGGCGCGCTCCCGGACGCCAGCGTGGCCGGAGGGGCCTCCACCAGGGGCAGGTCCTCCAGCTTCACCTTCACCGTCATGGGGCGGCCCAGCCGGCGCAGCTGCAGCCGGATGTGCTTGCCCACGCCACGCGCGGCCACCTGCCAGCGCAGGGTGTGTGCCCGCTCCACGGACAGCCGGTCCATGTTCAGGATGACGTCGCCCGTGCGCAGGCCGGCGCGGGCCGCGGGGCCGTCATCCACCACGTCCGTCACCACCACGCCCCGGCCGCGCGGGTTCAGGTTGAACGCCTGCGCCACCTCCGGGGAGAAGTCCTGCACGCTGATGCCCATCCACCCCCGGCGCATGCGCCCGTGCGTCTTCAGCTGCGGAATCACCGTCTTCGCGATGTCGATGGGGATGGCGAACCCGATGCCCTGGCCGGACACGTTGACGGCGTTGGCCACCGCCACCACGTCGCCGTGCAAATCCAGCACCGGCCCGCCGGAGTTGCCCGGGTTGATGGACGCGTCGATCTGCACGTAGTCGAAGTCGCCGTCGCGGCCGTTGGGCGTCACGTCCGTGCGGCCCAGGTAGCTCACCACGCCCACCGTCACGGAGTGCGCCAGCCCGAACGGGTTGCCGATGACGACCACCCAGTCCGCGATGCCCACGTGGGACGCGGACGCCAGCTTCAGCACCGGCAGCTTCCGGGGCGCGTCCACCTTGAGGAGCGCGCAGTCCGTGCGCTCGTCCTCGCCCACCACCGTGGCGGGGAACTCCTCCACGTAGCCGTTGGCGCTGCGGATGGAGATGGTGACCTCCGAGGCCCCGTCCACCACGTGCGCGCTGGTGAGGATGTAGCCGTCCGGATGGATGATGAACCCGGAGCCGATGCCGCGCTGAGGCTCCTCGCCGGGGGCCACCTCCGCGCTGTCCTGGCGCGTGGTGATGGACACCACGGCCGGCATGGCCTTGCGGGCCACTTCACTGATGTTGGAGTGCTGCCGGGAGACGGCGCGGTTGCGCGCCTCCAACCAAAGCTTGTCGGGCGCCCGTGCTCCGGCGCTGCCTGCTGCTCCCAGCGCGCACGCCAGCACCGCCACCCTGATGACGCCCCCGACCTGCGTCCAACCCATGGGCCCGCCTCTCCACCACCGTCCAACCCAACGCCCCGGCGCAACCTAGGCACGGGGTGGGGCGGGCGGAAGGGGGCGGAGCGCGATCAGCAACAGGCCCCGGAGGGCGACGGCGCCTGACGCATCGCCTGACGCGTCACCCAACGCGTCACCTAACGCTTCTTGGCGATGATGTCGTTGATGGCCGCCCGGTCCTCGGCGGTGATGCGCTCGCGCGGGCCCGAACCCGCCGCGTTGGCGGACTTCTGGGACACGGCGCCCTTCGCGTCCTCCAGCACGCCCTCCACGCTGCCCTTCACCCTGTCCATCGTGGAAGGGTTCACCGAGCGCTTCCAGGTGCGCTCCATGTGCTCCAGCGGAGAGCGGCCACCCACGTTGCCCCGCGCCAGGAAGACGCCCAGACCCACCGCGCAGGTCGTCCAGACCAGGAACTTCAACACGCCCATGATTCACATCCTCCTACGTCGTCTTACATCGGCCCCGGCCGCATGGCGAGTTTCCTGACAGGGGGCTCGGGAGTCGCTGACAGGGGGCCTGGGGACCCTTAAGGTCCACGGGCTTGCAGCCCGAAGAACTCATCAGGGCCGCCCAGACGCGGGCGGCGGGATTGGACGTGGGACGCGGGGACGCGGCGCTGGAGCGCGTGCGGGCCCAGGCCTCGGCCTTGTTCGCGAAACTGCCGGAGCCCCCGGTGTACCGGCGGGCGGAGGACCCGTCACGCAAGGCGGCCCAGGCGCTCCTGCCAGAGATGGAGCGGGTGCTGGCGGAGGCCTTCGCGGTGGCGCGGGAGCCGGCGGTGTCGCCGCTGGTGGACCGGCTGGTGGCGGCCCTGCGCGCGCACGCGGAGGCGCTGGTGCACACCGCGGACGGCCGGCTGGAGGCGGCGGAGCTGGCGTGGCGCCGGGCCCAGGAGCTGGAGCGGGCCGCGCACCCCACGCGGCAGATGGTGGGGCAGCCGTCGCGGCCGCCGCCGGTGTTCGACAAGGGAAGCGGCCAGTCCCGCTACGACCCGCGCAACGCGTCCCAGGCGACCGTGAAGCTCATCTGTCCCAACACGGGCTGCAAGCGCCTGGGGGACTACGCCTTCATCCCGACGCACGCCTACCACCGCTTCGTGTGCCCGGCGTGCCGGGTGCCCTTCCTGGCCTACTTCGGGGAGCTGAAGGCGCTGGAGGTGGAGCACCGGCGCAGCTCCAAGCGCTACCGCTTCACGGTGGACGAGGTGGGCAGCGCCGTCACCACGCGCATCGACTTCGAGGAGGCGTCCGGGCAGGAGTTCCCCGCGGCCCGGCGCGACCTGCTGGCCTTCCTCTACACGGAGCAGCGCGAGCTGAAGGCCGTGGTGAACCTCACCAACGGGAAGCTGATGTGGGTGAGCCCCGCGTCGTCGTGCTTCGTGGTGACGGCGGCCTTTGGCGAGGGGGCGCCGGAGCTGGTGGCCTTCCGGGCGTTCCGGGACGACGTGCTCAGGAAGAGCCGGCTCGGCCAGGGGTTCATCGACGGGTACTATTATTGGGGCCCTCCGCTGGCGGCGTGGGTGGTGCGCCGGCCGCGGGTGAAGGCCGGGGTGCGCTGGGCCCTGACGCGGGTGCACGGCCGCCTGACACGAAGGGAGCGCGGATGACACAGCAGGCTGGAACCGAGGGGACGAAGCCGGGCGCGCGCGGGGATGGCGCGAAGACGGCGCTGTCCGTGGTGGCGGTGCTGGGGCTGGCCGCGCTGGCGTTCCTGGGCGTGCGCGAGGCGCAGCGGGCGCGGCTGGTGCCGGACGGGGCGTCGCCGCCCTCCTTCGAGATGACGAAGCACGCGGGCGGCTCGCTGGCGCTGTCGGACCTGAAGGGCCAGGTGGTGATGCTCGACTTCTGGGCCACCTGGTGTCCGCCGTGCCGCGAGGAGATGCCCTACCTGGTGAAGCTGGCCAAGGAGTACGAGTCCCAGGGGCTCGTCTTCGTGGCGGCCAGCCGGGACGACGGCGCGACGGCGACGCAGGAGGTGGACTACTTCCTCCAGCGCTTCCAGCCGGAGCTGCGGCCCTACGTCGTGTACGCGGACGACAACGTGGCGCGGGCCTTCCAGGTGAACGCGCTGCCCACGCTCTACTTCCTGGACCGCGAGGGCAAGGTGATGGACGCCCAGCGCGGCATGCTGTCCGAGGACGGCCTCCGCCGCCGCATCGAGCGCGCCCTCAAGCGATAGACTGGGGGGCATGACACCCTCCACGACGCGGACACCGTCGACGCGTGCTCCTGGCCGCAGACGCCGGAAGCGCGGCTGGCGCGCGACTACTTCGTCCCGCTGATGAAGCGTGGCAGCACCACCTTCCTCAGCGACCGCACCCCCTGCGGCTGGTGGCGATGGACGACCTGCGCATCCCGCTGGCCATCAACGAGGCGGAGTACGACAACTCGCCGCTGCACTCGACGTGGGTGCGCTACATCGGCCTGCCGGTGGCGGCGGTGACGGCGGAGACCTATGGCGCGGCGCGCGCGGTGGTGATGCGCGGGGCCATGCGGACGCTGGGCGCGATGCTGAAGGCGGCGCGCATCGACAAGTGCGTCTACGTGGACCACTGGCTGGTGCTGCGAAACCTCCACGTGAGGCTCGACGAGGACCAGGTGGCGCGCCTCACCGCCTTCCTGGTGGAGCGGTTCCCCGGGCACGCCATCCTGTTCCCCGCCATCAACCCGGCGGGCGCGTCGCCCCTGCTCAGCACGCTGGCGTCGCGGGGCTACGACTTCGTGTATGCGGCGCACACGCGCATGACGCTGCCCACGCAGGACGTCAGCCGGCAGGTGCGCGAGAACCGGCGCCGCGACGGGCGGCTCCTGGAGGCCGCGGGCTACCGCATCGTGGACGGGCGGGACATGCCCGGCTGCGCGCCCCGGCTGCGGGAGCTGTACCGGTCGCTCAACGCGGACAAGTACCACTCCACGCTGGACTACACGGAGGAGTTCTTCGCGTGGACGCTGCGCGAGGGGCTCTTCCAGTACCGGCTCGCGGTGAAGGACGGGCGCGTGGATGGCTTCTACGCCACCCACACCAGCCAGGACGTCGTCTGGTCCCCCATGTTCGGCTACGACCTGGCGCTGCCGCAGGAGCTGGGGCTGTACCGCGGGCTCGTGCACCGGCTCATGCAGGACGCGCTGGAGGTGGGGCTCACCATCGAGCTGGGGCCGGGCGCGGATCCGTTCAAGAGCCTGCGCGGTTCCCAGCCGGTACCCCGGTGGTCGGCCTTCCACGTGAAGCACCTGTCGGGCTTCCGCCAGTACGCGTGGCGCACGCTGCAGCGCTACGTCAACGGCGGCGTGCGGCCCGCCGCGCACGCGATGATGCGGAAGATCGACGGGGAGGGCGTCGCCGGCTTCGGCCCCCTGACGCTGCCCTTCACGCCGCCCACGGGCCAGACGCCGCGCGAAGCGGCCCAGGCCTTGCGCGAACAGGTGGACGCGCTGGAGGCGGCGCTGGAGGCCGCGGCCCGGCTGGAGGGCGAGGCCCGGCTGCGCGAGCTCTCGCCGCTGTCGCAGACGCTGCACAACTGGCCGCAGCCCATGCCCCGCGTGGTGGCCCTGCGCGAGCGGCTGACGCGGCTGGAGCAGGAGGCGCGCCGCAAGCCCGCGCAGGCCGCGGCGCCCGTGAGCGTGCCGCCCGCGGACCAGGCCCTCCAGCTGCTCCAGGAGGCAACGCGCTGGGGCGACACGTCGCTCGTCGTCGCGCACCTGGGCGAGGCGCCGGCCCCGCACCTCAAGGCGCTGATGGAGGCGCTGCGGCAGGCGGCGGGCAGCGTGGGCGTGGTGCTCACCGCCACGCGCGGCGACAAGGTGGTGCTGGTGACGGCCGCGAGCGAGGCGCTCCGGGGCCGGGGCGTGGACGCGGGCCAGCTCATGGCCCAGGCGGCGCCCTGCGTGGACGGCAAGGGCGGCGGCTCGCCGGAGGTGGCGTGGGGCGGCGGCTCGCGCGCGGACGGCATCGACGCGGCGCTCACCGCGACCCGGCGCTTCGTGGAGTCGCGGCTGGCCGGGCCGGTGCCGTCCGGCGGCGTCGGCTGAGCGTCAGAGGACCTGGCGCACGGCCTCCTCCAGCTTCGCCCTGGGCACGGCGCCCACGACCTGCTTCACCACCTTCCCACCCTTGAAGAACAGCAGGGTGGGCATGGCCCGGATGCCGTACTGCTCGGGCGTCTTCGGGTGGTCGTCCACGTTGAGCTTCACCATCTTCATCCGGCCCTTGTACTCGGCGGCCAGCGTGTCGATGACCGGGGCGATGACCCGGCACGGCGGGCACCAGGTGGCGGTGAAGTCCACCAGCACCGGCTCCTGCGACTCCAGCACCTCGCGTTGGAACTCCGCGTCGCCCAGCTCGATGACGTTGCCTGCCATGTCCCACCCTCCCTGCGGTTCGTGTGCAGGGGATGTAACCGCGGGCGGGGGCGGGGAGGAGCCCCCCGCGCGGGACGCATTGTTCCGCCAGGAGCCCCTATTCCTCCTCCCACGGGAGCGCGGCGCCGCGCGCGGACAGCAGCTTCAGGAAGGCGCGCACCTTGAGGGGCAGCTGCCGGCTGCTCGGGTAGACGGCGAAGATGGGCAGGCCCGGGGGCGTGTCCGCCGCGAGCACGGGGACGAGCAGCCCCGCGCGCACGTCGTCCGCCACGAGCGACGCCGCGAGCCGCACGATGCCCAGCCCCGCGCGCGCCGCCGCCTGGCCCGCGCGCTCGCTCGGCACGCGCAGGCGGCCCGTCACCGGCACCGTGCGCGCGCTCCTGCCCTCGCCGAAGAACCACACCTCGTCGGTGCCGGACTCGGCCAGGAGGATGCACTCGTGGGCCGTCAGCGCTTCGGGCGTCCGGGGCGTGCCGTGGCGGCTCAGGTAGCTGGGGCTGGCGTAGTAGCCCGTGCGCACGCGCCCCAGCCTGCGCGCCATCAGCGACGAGTCCGCGAGCGGCCCGGTGCGCAGCGCCAGGTCGTACTCCTCCGCGATGAGGTCCACGTGCGTCTGCGCCAGTGACACCTCCACGCGCAGCCGGGGCTGGTGCAGGAGCAGCTCGGCGATGACGGGCGTGAGCAGTTCGCCCAGCAGGGACAGCGTGGCGATGCGCAGCGTCCCCTGGGGCGTGCCTCGCGATTCGCTGACGGCCGCATTCACCTCGCGGGCCTCGGCGACGAGCCGCGCGCAGTGCGCGTGGTACTCGCGGCCCGCCTCGGTGAGGCGGAGCCTGCGCGTGTTGCGCTCGAGCAGCCGGATGCCCAGGCGCTCCTCCAGGGCCGCCAGCCGGCGGCTCACCGTGGACTTGCGCAGGCCCAGGCGCTCCGCCGCGGCGGTGATGCTGGCCGCCGCCACCACCTCCGCGAAGAGGAGCATGTCATCCAGCAGGGGCGGGTTGGCGGCCACGAGGGCGGAGCCTATGCCCCGGCCGCAAGGGGCGCGAGCCTCTGTCGCGCGGCCGTCAGTCGTTGGCCGCGCCCGCGAGGATCCACGAGCGCACGAGGACGTTCAGGCCCGGGTGCTGATCGAAGTACTCCGGCTTGCCCGTCGGCATGCGGTCTCCGCACGCCGTGCCCTCCATCTTCCGGATGAGCGCCGAGTTGTCCGGGTCCCCGGGCGTGACGCGCTGGAGGCTGCCGCAGGCCCTGGAGGTGACGTTGATGAGGCTGGCGTGGCTGCTGCCCGCCGCGAGGCTCAGGGCGCCGGCCTTGCCGTGACACTTCGTGCACTCCACGGAGCTCCACACGGCCTGGACGTCCGCGCCGTAGCGGGGCACCGACACGGGCAGGGTGACGTTGCGCACCACGGGCAGGCCCACCCCATCCGAGACGCTCACGGAGAAGGTGAACTCGGTCTGCGTCGCGACGACGGGCGAGTACCACTGCGCGCTCGCGCCGGTGGTGCCACCCACCCAGGTGCCCGGGGTGCCCGGTGCAAGCTGCGTCCACGTGTAGGTCAGCGGGTCGCCATCCGGATCGCTCGCGGTGACGGTGAGCGTGCCGGTCGTCCCGGCCACCAGCGACGTGGGCGCGGTGACGCTCACGGTGGGCACCTGGTTGGTCTTTCGCACGGAGACGTCGAGCGTGCCCTCGGTGGAGCCGCCCTTGCCGTCGCTCACGGTCACCTTCAGCGTGAAGCTCTGGGCCCCCTCCACGTCGGGCGCGGTCCAGGAGGGCTGGGCCGCGGAGGGGTTGTCGAAGGTGCCCGCTGGGGAGGCAGGCAGCTGTGTCCAGGAGTAGGTGAGTGCGTCTCCGTCAGCATCCGACGCCTCCAACGTCATCGCCACGGGCGTGCCGGACGTCACGCTCGCGGCCTGCACCGTGGGGCCGGTCAGGGTGGGAGGGGTGTTGGGGATGGGGGACGCCTCATCGCCACAGGCGAAGGCTCCAAAGCCGATGACCACCAAGGACAGCAGGAGCCGTATGGGAAGGGGCATGGGGGAACCTCGGACACGAGTGCCCTCCAAACTGGTATGCGGTGGTCATTTCAACCCAGTGTCCCGGGGGGATGGACAAGTCCCGCTGACGCACGTTCAGGATGTTCTTGAAGGCAGGTCGGGAAGAGAACGCCATGTTCCGAATCGAGTCAGAGAAAGAGTTGCTGCGCGCATTCCGCTCCAGGGATCGCAAACACGTCGAGCTGCCCAAGGGCACCCAGCTCCCGCTCTTCATCCGGGACTACTTCTCGTGGGTGGATCCGTATGGCGTGCGCGTCTTCCTGGTGTTCGTCGCGCCGGGGAGCAAGCAGCCCACGGGCATCGCCTTCCGGCGGGATCAGCAGGGGGACCCGGCCCTGGCGCCCAACATGTGTGATTGGTGCCGGACGTCCACGGACGCGGAGATCGGCCTGCTCACCACGGATGTCGATTCGAAGCGCCGGGTGGGCGTGAACCTCTGCCTGGACCTGCGCTGCGGTGAACGGCTGGAGGCCCAGGCGGACCGGTCCGGCCGCAGCGTCCAGGACGACATCGCGCAACTGATTGAACGCATGGCGCGCTTCGCTGCGGAGGCGCTGGGCTACGAGCCCGGGTCGGACGCGTGAGGCGGCGCGTCCGGGCCCGTGCTCCTTCGGGCTTCAGCGCGTCCACCAGCTTCTCGAAGGGCACGTCCTGGTGCGCGTAGGCCTCCAGGGTCGTCTCCTTCACGCGCGCGAGCAGCTCGCGGAAGGACGGCTGGCCGGACAGGTCCGAGCGGAAGGCGAGGGAGTTGGTGAACAGGCCGATGAGCCCTTCCAGCTCCGCGCGGCCGCGGCCGGCCACGGAGGTGCCCACCACCACGCCCTGCTGGCCGCTGTAGCGCGACAGCAGCACGCCGAAGGGCGTGTTGCCCAACGCGAGCGCCAGCGCCTTGAGCGACTCCACGAGCGCGACGGGCAGCCTCGCGTTGATGCGCGCACCGCGCCCGGAGGGGAGCGCGGGGCGGGGCCTGTCCGTGGGCAGCTCCAGCACCGCGTCCGGATCCAACCGCTGGCGCTAGAAGTCCAGGTGCGACTCCAGCACCTCGCCTCGCACCGCGTTACTTCTTTCCGGCCGGCTTGCCCGTGCCCGTGGCGGGCGGCGCGCCCGGTCCCGGCACGGGCTCGGTGCCGGGCGGTGGCGGCTGGCCGTTGGGGACAATGGTCTCCTTCGGGCCGGTTTCGATCTCCGACTTCACCAGCTTGAAGTCCACGCGCCGGTTCTTCGCGCGGCCGAGCGCTGTGTCGTTGGTGGCGATGGGCCGGTCGAACCCGAAGCCCTGCGACGTGAGGCGCTTGCGGTCGATGCCCTTCTTCACCAGGTAGTCGAGCACCGACTTCGCGCGCCGGTTGGACAGGTCCATGTTGAGCTGGCGCGAGCCCTTGTTGTCCGTGTGCCCTTCAATCTGCACCGGCCCCAGCGTGGGGTTCTTCGCGAGCACCGTCGCCACCTCGTCCAGCAGCGGGTACGACTGCTTCTGGATGACCGCCGAGCCCGTCTCGAACAGGATGTTGCCCTTGATGCGGATGCGGTCCGACTCCACGACCACGTAGGGCGGGGCGTCGTACGGGCAGCCGTTGTTCTCCGGCGGGCCGGCCACGTCGGGGCAGTCGTCCTCGCCGTCCGGAATCTCGTCGAAGTCCGTGTCCGGGCAGCCGTCGAAGTCCTTCGGGCCGGGCACCGTGGGGCACTTGTCCAGCGGGTCGACGACGCCGTCGTTGTCGGTGTCCTTCTCCGGCTCCGGCGGGCAGCCCTTGCTCTCCTTCGGGCCGGGCTTGCTGGGGCACGCGTCGTCGCCGTCGGCCACGCCGTCGCCGTCGTTGTCCGGATCCGGGCAGCCGTCCTCGTCGCCGAAGTCGTCCTTGTCCTCGGGCTGCGTGGGGCAGCGGTCGCGCACGTCGGGCACGCCGTCGCCGTCCGAGTCCGGCCCCTCGTCCTTGAAGGTCTTGTCGTAGCGCACCGCCAGCATCACGCGCAGGGCCTCGCGGCCGTAGCCGGTGGTGACGTTGAGGCCGCGGCCCACGTCCAGCTCCACGCCCCAGTCGCCCCACACCTTCGCGCGGGCGCCCACGAGCACTTCCCACGGCGACTTGAGCGAATCCGCCTGGTCGAAGTTGAAGGGGCGCGCCAGCGGCGTGCGCAGGTGCATTTCCGCGGTGGCCTTCACCTCGCGCAGCCGGCTGATGTCCGGCAGGTCCACGATGCCGCCCGCGCCCAACGTCAGCTCGTCGTCCACGCGCAGGTTGAGGTACTGCGCCGCGGGGCGCAGCAGCACGCCCGCGTTGCCCAGCACGCGCACGGGCCCCAGCTTCTTCTCCAGGGCCAGGCGCGGGGCGAACACCACGCCGCGCTCACCCGTGAAGCTCTGGGCGCTGCCGGTGGGCAGCCGCACCTCCGTCACCACCGCGAGCCCCAGAGGGAAGCGGTCCGGGTTCAGCAGGCTCACGCGCGGCAGCACGCGGATGTCGCCCAGCGTGGTGCCGCTGACGCCCGCGGCGCCCGGGAACTCCGGCGCGTTCAGCGCCTCACCCAGCAGCGAGAAGTTGTCGCCCTGGATGAGCGTGAACGGCAGGTCCACACCCAGCTCCAACCGCTCCAGCAGCTGGTAGGAGAACAGCAGGTGTGCGTCCAGCCGGTACGGAATCAGGTCCCCCAGCTTCTCGTCACCCAGCTTCAGGGCGAGGATGCGCCAGTTGAAGTCCAGCAGCAGCGCGCCCCGGTAGCTGCCCACCGGCTCCACCGTGGCGCCTTCCAGGGCAATGCCGCTGGACTGCGCGGCCGTCGGCTTCACCGGGACGGCGTCGAAGCCTCGCGAGAAGGGGTCGGGTTGGGCGTGGGCCGCTGCCGTGGTGAGCAGCAGGCCCAGGACCGCGAGTCGCAGGGCCGCGCCGCACGCGGACCGGCTCCACGAAGGTTCGGAGTCGGGGCATTGCATACCGAGGCTCTTAGCACCCACCCACTCCCGCCGGAAGAAAACCCACCCCTCGGCGTGCGAGCTACAGCCTCATGCCATTTCTACAAATCCTGGACGTGAGTGGATCCGCGCCGCGTCCTGTCGGTTACGACACACTTCCTGGAGGGCTTCCGGTTTCCCCGCGCGCGTGACGCCGTGCGAGCGGCGAGAAGAAGGGCCATGAACCGGTGGCTCCTGTGGGGTTGTGTCCTGGTGGCGGGCTGTGGCGCCCGCGAGGCGAACGTGCGGCGCGACGCGCTGCCCACGACGGTCGCGGCACCCGAAGGCACGGTCGTCTTCGAAGGCAGCTGTGACGCGTCTGGCGCGGTAGAGCTGGGCCAGGGGCTGTTCGTCGTGGCGGACGACGAGGACAACATCCTGCGCGTCTACGATTCACGGAAGGGCGGCCGTCCGCTGCGCACGGTGGACCTGTCGCCGTCGCTGGAATTGCCGGTGAAGAAGAAGCCGCCGGAGACGGACATCGAAGCGGGCTCGCGCCTGGGCAACCTGGCCTTCTGGCTCACGTCGCATGGCCGCAACAGCTCCGGCAAGAAGCAGCCCGCGCGCCTGCGCTTCTTCGCCACGGGCGTGGAAGACCCTGAGCACGTCCAGCTCGTCGGGCAGCCGTACACGCAGCTGTTGGAGGACCTGCTCGCGGACCCGCGGCTTGCGCCGTACGGGCTCACGCAGGCGGAGCCGCTGCCGCCCAAGGAGCCCGGTGGGCTCAACATCGAGGGCATGACGGCGATGCTGGACGCGCCCGGGATGCTCATTGGCTTCCGGAGCCCGCTGACAGAAGGCAAGGCGCTGGTGGTGCCGCTCCTGAACCCGGAGGCGGTGGTGCGCGACGGTGCGTCCGCGCGCTTCGGGCCGCCCCGGCTGCTGGACCTGGGAGGGCTGGGCATCCGCTCGCTGTCGTCGTGGCGGGGCCGCTACCTCATCATGGCGGGGGCCACGGCCTCCGAGGCGAAGTCGCGGCTGTTCACCTGGAAGGGCGGGGACGACGCGCCGGCGGCGGTGACGTCGGTGGACCTGTCGGGCGTGAACCCGGAGGCGTTCTTCACGCCGGACACGTCCGACGACATCCTGCTGCTCAGCGACGACGGCACCGTGCAGGTGGACGGCGTGGAGTGCAAGCGCCAGAAGGATCCGGCGCTCAAGCGCTTCCGCGGCGTGTGGACGGCGTTGCCGCGGAGCCCCTGAGCGCCGGAACGGGCGCGGACCTCAGCGCTCCATGAACTGCGCCGCCGGGACGACCTGGATGGCGTCCGGGCGCACCGGGAGCTTCTGCTGGATGATGATTTCATCCAGCTTGAGCAGCTCCGGCGGCTTGGGCGACGCGTAGGTGATGGGCGACGGCGCGCCGGACTTCAGCTTCTGCGCCAGCCCCTGCGCGTCCTCCGTGACGAACACGAGCGCCAGCTTCTCTGGCGCCAGCTGCCGCTTCACGGCGGCCTGCACGGACTGCGGCGTCATCGTCGTCAGCGCGGCGCGGTAGGCCTCCAGGAAGTCCGGCGTGCCGTAGTAGAGCGAGTCGATGGCGTAGCCCAGCCGGCGCTGGTCGGTCTGCTCCCACAGGCGCGTGTAGCCCTGGAGGAAGCCGCGCATCAGGTCGAAGCGCTCCTGGGTGAGCGGCTCCTTCGACATCCGCTCCAGGAAGTACACCGCGCCGCGCGTGGCGAACACGCCGTTGGCGGGCACCACGGGGCGCAGCCAGATGGACACGTCCTGCTGGGTGCGCACCAGGTTGGTGCGGTTGAACGTGCCGTTGCCCCGGTCCTCGATGAAGTGCTCGACGTAGGCGTAGTCGCCGTAGTTGAGGCCGCGCTGCTCGCGCAGCTCGTTGAAGAGCACGCCGATGAACTGGCGGTGCTCGCCCAGGTTCGACAGCGCGAACGCCACCGGGAAGAAGTCCGGGTCCCCCCGGCGCATGGGCGTGACGAAGCCCATGCTCACGGCGGTGGAGAGCGTGGGCTTCTGGAGGATGAGCGTGCGCCCCGCGGAGGACTTCACGGTGGGAAGCTCCACCCGGGGCGCCCCCTTGGCGGGCAGCGCGGAGAGGCGCGAGGTCATGGTCTGCTGGAGGTTCGCGTCCACCGGCCCCGCGAGCCCGATGACCAGCCGGTCCTGGGTGAAGACGCGGCGCGCGTGCGCCTTCACGTCCTCCAGCGTGAGGGACTGGAGCCCCTGCACGGTGCCGCCGGTGAAGTGGGCGTACGGGTGCCCCGCGTAGAGCAGCGCGTCCAGGCCCACCTTGCCCAGCGTCTCGTCGTCCTCGCTGCGCAGGCCGTTGCGCACGGCATTGAGCGCGTTGGCGCGCAGGCGCTCGAACTCCGCGGGGTCGAAGCGCGGCTGCAGCAGCGTGTCCGTGAAGAGCAGCAGGAACGCGGGCAGGAAGTCCTGGTGGACGCGGCCGGAGAGGGTGGTCATCTCCTTGTCGGTGACGACCTTGAGCTCGGCGGCCATCGGATAGAGCGCTTCCAGCAGCTGCGCGGCGGTGAGCTGCTTCGTGCCGCCCTCCGCCATCAGCTTCGCGGTGAGGGCGGTGAGGCCCTCCTTGCCCTTCGGGTCGTCGATGGAGCCCGTGTGGAAGACGAGCCGCAGGCTGACGATGGGCGTGTCCCCCCGGGCCTGCACCACGAGGTGCAGCGGCGGCGGCTGCTTCAGCGGCACCGCGGGCACGTCGCCCGGCTCGGGCTGCGGCGGCGTGGGTTCCCCGGGCGGGTTCTGCGGCGGGGTTTCGGGAGGCGGCTTGTGGTGGGCGCAGCCGGCGAGGGACAGCGCGGCGGCCAGGACGAGCGACACGGTGGCGCGGGTCTTCATCACGGCGTCCCTCCGGCGGCGACGGCCTTGGGGGTGAGGGTGAGGACGGTGAGGTTGGTGTCCTGGAGGTACTTCCTCGCGAACAGGGTGATCTGCTGGGGCGTCACGCTGCCCAGCTGCTTCAGGTAGCTGGCGAGCGCGTCGGGGCGGCCCATCACGCCCGCGTACAGCGCCAGGTCGATGGCCACGTCGCGCGGCGTCTCCAGGTCCATCAAGAGGCCGTAGCGCAGGTGGTCCTGGATGGCCTTCAAGCGCGCGGCGTCCACCGGGGCGCCCGCCACGGCCTTCACCTCGCGGCGCAGCACGGCGTCCACGGCGGCGCGGTGCTGCTCGTCCTGCAAGGTGGCGTCGATGGGGAAGAGGTACGGGTCGCGGTGGGGCGTGGTGTAGACGTTGAGCGACTCCACGTACTGCTTCTCCAGCACCAGCTCCTTGTACGCGGGGCTGGTGTCGCCCACGAGGTACTCGGCGAGGATGGTCTGGATGGCGGCGTCGGGCGTGTCCGCGCGGGCGGCGGGCGTGTGCCACGCGAGCACGTGACGGGGCTGGGTGGGCTGCGGCCAGTCCACGTGGACGGAGCGCGCCTTCGTCTGCTCGGGCTCGGTGGGGATGATGACGCTGGTGGGCTGGCGCTGCCATCCGCCGTACGCCTGGGTCACCTGGGCGAGCACCTGCGCGTCGTTGAAGTCACCGACGATGAAGAGGGTGGTGTTGGCGGGCGTGTACCAGCGCTCGAAGAACGAGCGGCTGTAGGCATACGCCTTGGGCATCGCCTGGATGTCCTCGTAGAAGCCGAGCGTGGTGTGTTGATACGTGTGGCGCTTGAATGCTGTCTTCGCCAGCTCCTCTTCCAGCTTGAGGTCCGGGCCCGCGGCGTTCTTGTGGTACTCGCCCAGGACGGCGAGCGCCTCCGTCTGGAAGGCCGGCTCGGAGTACTCCAGGTTCTGGAAGCGGTCGGCCTCCAGCGCGATGAGCTTCTCCAGGCCGGCGGTGGGGCCGTACACCTGGTACACGGTGATGTCGTCGGTGGTGAACGCGTTGTCGTCGAAGCCGTAGCCGCCGAGGATGCGCTCGCGCTGGCCCTCCGGGTTCGCCTTCGTCCCCTTGAACATCATGTGTTCGAAGAAGTGGGCGAAGCCGGTGCGGCCAGGCTCCACCTCGTTGCGCGAACCCACGCGCACGGCGGTGACGTACGCGACGATGCCGGGCGAGTTGAACGGCACGCGCACCACGGTGAGCCCGTTGGGCAGGCGCGTGGTGTTCAGCGTGTAGGGGAAGAAGCGGGAGGCGTCTGGAGGCGGCTCGGCGGACGCCGGGAGCACCGGCATCAGGAGCAGCAGCAGGAGGGGCAACAGGCGGCGCATGCGCGGACCCTTTCGGTGCCAGGGGAACGCGCGACGTTACGCCGGAGGTAGGCCGGGTGGGGGCGGCTTTCTGGAGGCGCATGTCACCTGCGCACCAGAGCGGGGCCTCACACGGTGATGACAATCTTCCCGAAGTGGCCGCCGGACTCCATATACCGGAGGGCCTCGCGGGCCTGGGCAAAGGGGAAGACGCGGTCGATGACGGGCCGCGTCTTCTGGGGCGTCATGGCCTTGAGCATGTCCTCGAACATCTCGCGGCTGCCCACGTAGGTGCTGATGACGCGCAGGTGTTTGCTGCTGGTGACGCTGGTGTCCGGCTTGCCGGGAGCGCCGGTGAGCAGCCCGATGAGCGCGATGTGGCCGCCCTCCTTGGTGGCCGCGACGGAGCGGGGCAGCGTGCCCGCGCCGCCCACCTCCAGCACGTGGTCCACGCCCTGGCCGCCGGTGAGCGTGAGGACGGCCCGCTCCCAGTCCGGTGTCTGGCGGTAGTTGATGAGCCCCTCCGCGCCCAGCCCCTTCGCGCGCTGGAGCTTGTCGTCCTGGCTGGAGGTGATGATGACGCGGGCGCCGAGGAGGCGGGCGAACTGGAGCGCGAAGATGGACACGCCGCCGGTGCCCTGCGCGAGCACGGTCTGCCCGGCCTTGAGGCCGCCCTGGGGGACGAGCGCGTTCCAGGCGGTGACGGCGGCGCAGGGGAGGGTGGCGCCCTCTTCATAGGAGAGCCAGTCCGGCAGGAGGGCGAGCCCCTCGGCGTCCAGGCAGACGTACTCGGAGAGCACGCCGGGGATGCTGCCGCCGAGCGCATAGGCGGTCCGCTCCGGGGTGCGCTCGCCGTCGGTCCAGACCTGGAAGAAGGTGGGGGCCACGCGGTCGCCGGGCTTCACGCGGGTGACGCCGGGGCCCACGGCGACGACCTGGCCGGCGCCGTCGGAGCAGGGGATGAGGGGGAGTTGGAGGCCGGGGTAGGTGCCGCGGGTGATGATGAGGTCGCGATAGTTGAGGGAGACGGCGTGGATGCGGACGAGCGCCTGGCCGGGGCCCGGTTGGGGCTGGGGCTTCTCCACGAGGGTCCAACTGGAGGAGCCGGTGGTGTGCTGGAGCTCGTACGCCTGCATGGGGGAGTGCCTCCGGGGGCTTGCCCGAGGGGCAAGCAGGGAAGGGGATGTTGCCGGAGCGACCTCCATGCATTCAGGAGGATTGACGGAGGGCGTTCAGCGGTTAATGTAGGTCGAGTGCGGAGCAGTGGTGGCCGCATGAAGTACATCGAACCGGGGGCGACCTGGCTTCGACGGGGGCAATGACGTTCGAGACGCGTGCCGAGCTTGTTGGGTGCTCGTAAAACTTCCGACAACAACACAAAAGCCAACGACAACGTTGAGCTCGCGCTGGCTGCCTAACTAGCAGTCTCTAGTGCGCGGTCCCCCTGCTCTCGGTCCGTGGGGTAGGGATGGGCCGTCATAATGCGGACTGGTCGCCAAGGGTGCCTGGGCCCGAGGTGACGAGATCTTTCCAGGACCGGCATCGGGTATCCCGTCCGTGGGAGCCCCGGTGACGTAGCAAATCGCGGACTACGCACGTAGGGTCGAAGAGCCGACGGCTTTCGGACGAGGGTTCGATTCCCTCCGCCTCCACAGTGAAAGAGCCTGGCAATCCAGTACGGGTTGCCAGGCTTTTTCTTTGGGGCCGACGCAGGGAGATCCGCCGTGAGCAACGTGACGCCGTACGACGAGCTCTGTCCTGTCACCTGTGCGGCTTCCGCCCAGGTGAAGCTGGATGCGCTGCCAGAGGCTGTTCGTGAACGTCTGGAGCGGGCTGTGCAGGTGGATGCCGCAGTGCATGGCTATCCCGTGCCGCATCTGGTGGGGACGGTTGTGCCGCGCCCGCAGATTCCTACCGTCGTGCGCGTGGAGGGTTGCAGTGCCTACTACGTGGTGGACTTCCGCACGAAGGCCCTGGTGATTACGAACGTGGAGTAGATGCCCAACGGTACCCGTGAGTAACTGGGGCTGCTCACAGGCGTCAGTGCTATGCCGTTTCGCCGTAGGCCTCCGCTGCCCTCGCTGCCAACGTAAGTGAGCGCACACCGCCGCCCGAACACGGGAGCGCAGGACGTCTCCGAGCAGGACCTCCAGCAGCCGCACCACGAGCAGCGCTTTCCGGCAGAGCGCAGGCCTCGCGCCGGAGTAGGTCGAGGATGGTTCAGCTGCGGGTGGGTACCCAGCTGCCTGCGGAATTCTTGCATCAAGGTCTGCCTCGCCGGCTCCATCCATCAAGCTGGTTCTGCTCAGTCAAAACTGGCATATTCCAGCTCCTCCTGAATACCAGGAGAGACAATGGAGAAACTGCATGCCCCTGAATCGTGGTTGGACTTTGGCCGTGTCTGCTGGTGTCATGGCGGTGTCGCTCTCGAGCGCTTCTGCAAACTCACTCAGCGACTGCGACCAGCAGTATTATGACTGCATGATGGCTGCGGCCAACGAGGGGGATGAATACTATAAATCGATACTGCAGCAGCGATGCGCGTCAGACTTCGATACCTGCGTGATCAACGCGAATCCTTACTGTGGGGACGGCTATTGCCAGAGTGGAGAGAGCTGTTCCAATTGCGCAAATGACTGCACATTCACCGGTACCACCGACAAGGGCACGGTGAGTCGCAACTGCTCGACGACGCAGGCCGGTCTCCAATACGTTTATGGCCAGGGCATCCAGCAAGGCCCATTTTGCATGTACCCCACCTATCAGCTCTGGGCCGTGACCTGCAGCGTGTACCGTATTACCGAGCACTATAATAGCTGCGGCAACCCGCCCTATACCACCCAGGAGACCTACGAGGGCTCCACGACGACATACAGCAGCATGTACATCGGCGCTCAGCCCGTGTCCGGCGCGTGCCGCTAAGGAAGCTTGGCGTCGGAGTAATTCGTCACGCGCTCGGATGCGCGTGACGAAGCACTGCGCATGTCCACGGGGGCAGTGCATGCGAACACCCGCACAGCCCGGGTGAGTGTCAGCCGCGCGGCTTCCACGAGGATGCCCGCGGCGCTCGTTGGGGATGTCGGGCCCTTTCATGCCGAGGCGATAACTTCCCTGACACAGGGGGGTTGGCCGGCTGGGTGCGTGGGCCGCACCGCCCGTCCTGGGCCGTTTCCGGCTTCCTCCAGCGCTGGATGGTGCGAGGGGCCACCCCGAGCCGCTCGCACACGGCCTCCAGGCGCACGCCCTTCTCCAGCGCCTCGTCGATGAGGGCGAGCCTCATTTCTCGCTCTTTTCGTCCGCTGCGTCGTCCTCGTCTTCCAGGGGCCGCTCGTCCCAGCCCAGCGCCTGGAGTTTTTTTCGAGCACCAGCAGCGCCGCCGTCTCCGCCAGCGCCTTCTCCTTGCGGCGCAGCTCGCGCTCGAGCTCCTTCACCCGTTTCTCCGACGAGGCCAGCCGCCGACGCTGGCTGGCCGTTAGAGCTGCGGAGGAGGCCGTCTGCGCGCCTTGGGAAAGTGCTCCAGCGGCCGCGGCCCGCCACTCCCCCAGCTGCTCTTCATGCAGCCCTTCCCGGCGCAGAAGTGCTCCCAGCGCCTCGCCCTCCAGCCCGTGCGCTTCCGCCAGCACGCGCAGTTTCTCCTCGGGCGTCCACTTCTTCGAACCGGCAGGCTTCTTCTCCTCGGGCGGGGGCGTCATCGCCGCCAACTTATTCGCCTCCCGCAGCCACTGCGACAACGTCGGCTGCGAGACGCCCACCTGGCGCGCCAGCGCCGCGGCACTCACCGCGCCCGGGCCCACCATCCGCTTCACCATCTGAGACTTGAATGCATCCGTGTACGGCACTGCGTCCTGCCTGCTCTCGCCCCCAAGGCGTGGTCATCCCGGCCATTCAGCCGAGGCGACAACTTCCCTGACACAGGGGGTGGCTGCGCTAATCAGGGACAGCCCCTAGGCACATAGATGGGGCAAAATTCCAAAGTCAAACTCCAGGATTTCGAATCAAAGCATCATAGCATTCGCGCAACGAAGGCGAAGGCGGAACGTCTGAAACGGTCGCAAAAATACTGTAGTACCGCTTGAATCGACTACGATCCCGCCGAAGGTCACGATGCCAATCCGGTATGCGTGAAATCACTGAATTAAAAACATGATTATTAACAACCTTGACCGTCTGATAGAGAACGGCGAAGGCCGACTGAAGTTCATCATAGCCGACACTAATCGGCTTTTCCAGGAATGGGCCATGAGCTGAAAGACCAAGCGCAATGGCGTTCTTCGAACCAAGCTTCCCAAACCGATGAACTAGGCAGTGACGTATTTGGCAGACCTTTGAGTATTCATCGAGTGTCGCCTCAAGATCTGGGGGGGTGTGCCCTTTGATGCCAAGGAAGTCCTTAAGGGATTCTGAAATACTGTGCTTTGAGACAAAGGTAGTACCTTCGAAGAGGGCCTCCGGCAGAAGGCTTGGATCTCGATGGTGCATTGCAGCTGCGTAAGCAATCTCGCGGGTGTGGACGCACTTCTGGGCAGCATCATCTATGGTGATAATCCTGCGAATAAGCGTTCGAAAATAGCTTTCGACCGCAGACATATACCCGAGCAGCACAAGGTGTCCAAGTAATGGATCATGGTCGGGCTTTGGCTTGAGCAGCAAGTTAAGCTTTTGAGTTGCGACAAGAAACTCGTCGAGCGCTGATTTTTCAGGATTCGTTGTGGTGAGACTAAATAGTGCGGACGTATTCAATGGGGCGCCGATGGTCTGAACTGAGCAAACATCGAATCGCTTGGCTTTTTTTGCAGACTTCGTTTGTATTTTTGTCTTATTATACGCCTTGCTCGTTGCAGCGGTTGCCGGTGCGATCATGAAAGGAACTCTTCAACCAGAGTGGTAGCTGCGTCGAGTATTTCGGCCGATCGTTTCTTGCCGATCATCCACGCCTTTCGAAGCTCGGATGCTGGATCTTGAAGAGACAGCAAATCGCCTACTGTTTTGATTCCGGTCGCCTCTTGGATTTCCTTCATGTACCAAGAAGGAATCGGGAGTGTGCTCAATGGGAGTTCAAGCATTTGGCGAAAACGAGAGGGCTCGGGTAGCGGGCGTCCACAGTGATGGCAGAACCGTTGTGCCTCGTCTATTCGTGGCGTCTTGCAGCTCGAGCATGGCGCCAGATCAAGTCCTACATTTATATCCTCTTTGCTCAGCAAGCTTTCAAGCGTCCGGCGAACAGGGTGCTTTACTGATTTTCGCTTTATAAAGGCAACTGTGTCTTTTGCGGAGAAACCTCGCCCCTGCGCAAATGCACGCCCATCCATGAGGCGAGCATAGTGCGGAATGTAGCGGTCGTACTCTCGCCCCTCCCCGTGTTGGACCGGCTGAAGTGGATATAGGAGGCCAACCTCTACGAGAAGGCTAATCATTCGTTCATGGGTTGCCGAATGTCGCCCGCGCTGTATTCCAATTACGGTTTGCTTCTCAGCCTCATCACTCAGACTCTGATTCTCGCGAATGATTTGATTCGATATATTATCAAACAAATGAAGACCTGCATTAATCACGGACTTAAACTGAGGGAGCTTAAAAGCCAGGGACTCATACTCGGCGCGCTGGAGCCGCACTTGCTCTTCAACGACTGAGTTTACGTTTTGTTGAACGGTCCGCTTCCTGCCTGCCCCAATGCGATATCCTCTAAGCATTGTAAGCAAAACACGAGGCACGCCAAACGAAAGATACTGAAACAACTCGACTATCTCGGCTGGTACATCCTGAGTCGCGGCACGCTTTGACAGCAATTCCGACATGACGTTGACATACTCAGGCTCCTCGACGCTAAGCCAAGCATTTACATATTCCGCATCATGACGCGCATGAAACCTCGGGCCATACTGCGTGGTTCCCGGGTATACGGAAGCTTTCGGCGCCACGGTGGATGACTTGAGATCCTGAAACACATTGAAAAACTCAATATGATATTCAGGTGTCAACGAGAGCGCTGCATCATCAAGCAAAAGAACCATTCGACTGCGCCCGCAAATACTGCAGGCGACTCGAAGAAGCTCATGAAGTCGAGCAACATTGAGACTTCGCTGCGCGACATCATGCGAAAGCAGGCGATCGCCGTTTTCAATTTCGGCGACATACGCCTCGACTTCGCTTGGCGATATCCCGATTTCGCCTGCAATTGCAGCGCCGAGATCGGACTCACATTCGATACCGAATGCCATTACCCCAAGCACAATCTTTGCGATCACCCAGGACGTAAAAACCTTGAGTGCATCCGGCGCAGTCCTTAGTAGCGGCTCAAGGCGAGCGTAACGAGAAAATGACACATAGACTGCTGCTGGACGGTTCGAATTTCTCGCGCACTCGAGGTAAACAAAACGCATCTGATGCGTTTTGCCGGTCCCTCTTGGGCCTGATAGAAGTTTGGCCCCTCGGCCAATGAGTTTTGCTCGAATCTCCTGGTAGAACGAGCTATCAGCCGTCAGATCGAGCAATTCCGTATCTTTGACGTGATCGGCCCGCTCTTCGCTATCATAAGGCTGGGTCAATTCTGGCATAAGTCAATATCAGCTGGAAGTGGAAACGCTAGAAGGTCTGATTTATTAAGCACTTTGGCGCAGACTCCTCGCGAATGGGCATTCAACCATTCTTTACCGTACGACGATGTTAGCTCCATCCAAATGCGGTCTGTTATCCGTCTGGGACCGCGAATAACGTAGAGACAATCGCTAATGAGCGCAATCCCTGAAGCAACGCGAGCGATCTTGTCACTCAGTTTCCGACCTACTCGCGTAACGATTATGTCGCCTGGTCGCGCATGAGGTTGAAGCAAATCCTCAGTGGAAGGCGCCCAGGCTGGAGGAATGTGGATTCGACCCAATGCAGTTCGCCTAGACATATCCGTCGAATGAAGGATTCGAAAATCCTGATGGCGCGCCGTCGTTGCAGATATTTGTCCACGAAAAAGCTGCACACAGCCAATGCTGTCCAGGCTTTTCCTATTCTCGGACTGTGAATTCTCCAGCCACGAGAAATAGCGATAGTCCATACGAATGGCCGCAGCAGCTGAGTCGATTAAAATCGGCTCGCTGAGTTGCCCGTAGTGATCGGCTCGATAGAGCGGGATATGGCGATGCGAATGCGATGATTTCTCCAACGTAAGGATGAACGTCTTCGCTTCCGTTCCAGAAAAGCTGCGTTCTGGTAGTTCGATGACACTATGTATTCGATGAGCCCCAAGCAGAGACTCCCGCAGTGCGCGATTTTTTGCGCCAGTTATAGTGCCGTCTGGAACAATGATAGCGAGTTGTCCTCCGGCTTTTAGAAAGCGAAGGTTGTGTGCAAGAAAGATGAGATCTGCTGCGATGTCTTGTTTTCTGTGTGAGCTATTTGCCAGTCCAGCGTCCTTAAGAAGACGTCTGAATCCCGGATTCCACGCGGTGTTCCGATACGGAGGATTACAAACGGCTGCGTCGAAACTGCTTGGGCTTATGTGAAGGGGTTTTGGAAACCCAGGAGACAGGACATCTGAGACGACGTGCCGATGCGGACGAAGCGGAGTAGTTGTTTCCCTCAAGCGCTCGTCAATGTCGACAGATGTTAGGCGGGCACTTGACCAGCGGCGACGAACTGCGGCCAGCAGTGAGCCAGCTCCCGATCCCAACTCAAGCACGTCATTCGCAACTGGAATTGTAAATTGCTCGACGAGAAGGTTGCTTACAAGCGTCGAGGTAAAATACTGGTCATGTATCCGCGAGTTGCGAGTCGCGGAGCGTCTAGCGAGATGCAGACTGTGCCTCCTTGCTAGGTCAGCTTACCATGCGAGCGCGCTTGCGCCAGTTGCAAAACGGAGGCCATTTCTGGGATGGGTCCCCCCCCTGTGTCAGGGAAGTTGTCGCCTCGGCTGAATGGCCGGGATGACCGCGCCTTGGGGGCGAGAGCAGGCAGGACGCAGTGCCGTACACGGATGCATTCAAGTCTCAGATGGTGAAGCGGATGGTGGGCCCGGGCGCGGTGAGTGCCGCGGCGCTGGCGCGCCAGGTGGGCGTCTCGCAGCCGACGTTGTCGCAGTGGCTGCGGGAGGCGAATAAGTTGGCGGCGATGACGCCCCCGCCCGAGGAGAAGAAGCCTGCCGGTCCGAAGAAGTGGACGCCCGAGGAGAAACTGCGCGTGCTGGCGGAAGCGCACGGGCTGGAGGGCGAGGCGCTGGGAGCACTTCTGCGCCGGGAAGGGCTGCATGAAGAGCAGCTGGGGGAGTGGCGGGCCGCGGCCGCTGGAGCACTTTCCCAAGGCGCGCAGACGGCCTCCTCCGCAGCTCTAACGGCCAGCCAGCGTCGGCGGCTGGCCTCGTCGGAGAAACGGGTGAAGGAGCTCGAGCGCGAGCTGCGCCGCAAGGAGAAGGCGCTGGCGGAGACGGCGGCGCTGCTGGTGCTCGAAAAAAAACTTCAGGCGCTGGGCTGGGACGAGCGGCCCCTGGAAGACGAGGACGACGCAGCGGACGAGAAGAGCGAGAAATGAGGCTCGCCCTCATCGACGAGGCGCTGGAGAAGGGCGTGCGCCTGGAGGCCGTGTGCGAGCGGCTCGGGGTGGCCCCTCGCACCATCCAGCGCTGGAGGAAGCCGGAAACGGCCCAGGACGGGCGGTGCGGCCCACGCACCCAGCCGGCCAACCGCCTCTCCGAGCTGGAGCGGCGCCGCATCCTGGCGGTGGCCAACAGCGAGGAGTTCCGCGACGCCTCGCCCAAGCAGATTGTCCCCAGGTTGGCCGACCGGGGCGAGTACGTGGCCAGCGAGGCAAGCTTCTACCGGGTGCTGCGCGAAGCAGGGCAGCTGGCCCACCGAGGCCACGCCAAGGCCCCCACGCCCAGGCCCCGGGCCGAGCACACCGCCACCGAGCCGAACGGGGTGTGGAGCTGGGACATCACCTACTTGAAGGGCCCGGTGAAGGGAGCCTTCCTCTACCTGTACCTGGTGGTGGACGTCTTCAGCCGGCGCATCATGGGCTTTGAGGTGCACGAGGAGGAGTCGTCCGAGCATGCAGCGGCCCTCATCCGCCGCTGCTGGCAGCAGGCCGGCTGCCCGGAGGGCCTGGTGCTGCACTCGGACAACGGCGGCCCCATGAAGGGCGCCACGATGCTCGCGACGCTGCAATGGCTGGGCGTCACGCCCTCCTTCAGCCGGCCCCGCGTCTCGGACGACAACGCCTTCTCCGAAGCCCTCTTCCGTACGCTGAAGTACCGCCCCTCTTTCCCGCGGCGCCCCTTCGCGTCCGTCGAGGATGCGCGCTCGTGGGTGACGCGCTTCGTGGCCTGGTACAACACCGAGCACCGCCACTCCGCTATTCGCTTCGTCACGCCCGACGACAGGCACTTCTGCCGCGAGCACGCGCTGCTGGCCCGACGCCGCGAGGTGTACCAACGCGCTCGCGACCGTCACCCCGAGCGCTGGAGCCGAGACACGCGCGACTGGACGCCGATGGGCCCTGTCCGTCTCGGCCCCTCTCCGAACCTCACCCCGGCAGTGCAGGAGATGAAGCGCATCGGCTGAACCCTCTCACGCGACAACTACCTTGACGCTCACCGCCAGAAGGGACGCTGCGGCCGGGGGCGTTCGCCTCAATGGGCCTGGGGGTGGACAATGCGCGCTGACGCCCTCTTGCTGACCCTGGTGCTGCTGGCCACGGGATGCGCCTCCGTGTCGCAAGCGCCTGGGCGTGGCCGAAGCTTGAGCTACGCACCGCGAGAGGCCTCCTCGCCCGCCTGGGTGGAAACCCCGAGCGATGAGTCCCCGCGCGCCCGGAACCTCCTCCCGCGCGCTCTTGCTGGGCCCGAGCAACGGCTCCTGCGCCGCCAGCAGTCGCGTGACGACGTGACCGCCGTGGGAGACAGCGCTGTCGGGGGCGGGGGCCGGAGTAATGCATTGACGCGGCAGGCGGTCCTCGACGCGACGAAAGACGTGAAGGGCTCCTTGCGCAGCGTCGAGGCTGCGTTCAGCAAGCTGGCGGCCCGGCCTCCAGACCCCTGGGGCTGGAGCCTGACCGGCGTCTTCACGCGCTACCTCGACCAGGGCTCCAAGCAGGTGACGTGGCTTCATGGCGCGATTGGGAGCGCCACGGCGTTGACGGAAGCGGCCTCGGAAGTTGGCGACACGGACATGGAACTGGGCCTGCTACGCATGACAGGGCCGAAGCTCCAGGCGGCCCAATTCGGGACGTTCCTCTTGGCCACCTGGGTGGATTTCCTGCACCTCGCGGATGCCGTGCTCCGCAACTGCCCCATGTGCAGCGCCGAGAAGCTCTTCGTGGACCTTCATCGCGTGCAAGGGCTGCTGGAGCCCTCGCTCACGGACCTCGCCTCACTGGACCCGGAGCGAGTGGAGGCGGCGACGACCGCAATGCCCCATCTGATGGGGAAGCTGACGCGTGAGTTCGACACGCTCCATCAAGAAACCCGCGCGACCATGAAACTCGGCGGGCAGATCATCGCGGCGATGCAGGCGGTGGAGATGGTCACGATGATCTCCACGATGAAGATGGCCCTGCCACGCGTGCCGCCCTCGGCCCCTGTGACACTGGGCGTGGGACTGGCGATGAGTTCAGGCGGCGTCATGGTGGGCTCGCGACTGGTGGTCTCCGCCGAGTGGGTGGAGATGATGCGAAGGCTCGTGCAGGCGGGCGTCATCTCCGTGCCTGCCGTCGGCGCGGCCGTCCTCATTCAGGGCGGACAGGTCACGATGACCCAGGCGCACCAGGACTTGCCCAGGGGCGTGCGCGAAGCGCTGGGGGACAGCCCGGAGGTTCGCGGCATGCGGGTGACGGGCAGGGCGGGGGCGGGCATGTCGGATGCGCCCAAGCACCATGTGCTGCCGCAAGAGCACCGCGAATGGTTCGAGAAGCGCGGCTTCAAGGGCGACATGGACATCGACCAGTTCTGCGTCCGGTTGGATCAGGCCCACCACGAGGCGATTCACGGCGGGGGAGACTGGAAGCTGGGGCGCACTTGGCCCGGTGAGTGGAATCGGCTGATCATGGAGGTACTGCGCGACGCCGAAGCCGAGGCTGGACGCAGGTTGACGCGGAATACAGTCCTGAGGATCGTCGGAGAGAACATGAAGATCTACGACATCCCGATGAGTTTCACTAAGGGGAGAAGCCGATGACCGACGGACGTTCATGGCAGGGGAACTGGAAGGCCCGCCTGTATGAGCGCGTCCGCGAACGCGGCTTCGACTCACTCACTGACTTTGCCGAGGCCCACCCTACCGCTTCGCTGGTGACGCTGGCCGAGGAGCTTGGTCGAGAGGACATTGCCGGGGTGCAGGTCTTCAGCGGACTGGTGGCCGAGGCGGAGCGCAGCCATCAGGTCACACGCCTCGTTCGCGGGCAGTTCGTGCGAGAACTGTGCGCATATCTCCCAAATGGCTGGCCGGCCGTGCTGGATGACGACGCGCGGATGGAGGTTGCCCTCGTGTTCAGCCAGTGGTCGGCGTACACCCCAGAAACCCATAAGGGGAGGGTTCGACTGGCTAGGGAGGCACTTCGCGCCAATCCCCCCCCCGCTGGATGGCGTCCGCTCGGCCCTGACGACGAACTTCTCCTGACGCTCCTTCCCGACGAGGACGTCTGACGCGGCGGCCAGTGGAGGACAAGGGCACGCTCATCGTTCTGGCTCCAGTGCGCTTCACGGTGGCCAACCCGGAGCATGTGGAGCTGGCGCGTCGCGCGTGCGAGAGGCTGGCAAGGGCAGGCCTCATGCAGCCTGTTGCGCCTGACCGGCCAAGGCATCGAATCCCCCCGCCTCCACAGTGAAAGAGCCTGGCAGGCCAGTGGGGTTGCCAGGCTTTTCCTCATCGTGCGGATCGCAGAGTTCGGTGTGCGCGTAGATGCCAACCAGGGAGAAAGTCATCCATCGCGAGCTGGACGGCGGTGGCGATGTCGCCACTGAAGAGCGTTGTCCGGCCCTCCTGGAAGGGGAGGGCTGGGAAGACGAACTTCTGGGCCTCTTCGGGAGGCGCATGCGGTGGGCGCGTCGAGCGCTGGAAAAGGGAGCACCCGCTCAATGCAACGAACGACAGAACAAATAGCGACGCGCGTGTCATCGGAAGTCCTCCGGTACAGGCACGATGATGCCATTCACCTTGTCTACGACGCGTCCGACGGAGCCGTTAGTAGGAGCCCCAGCGCGAAGGAAGGGGGCCACTCCATTGCGTTGCAGTTCCCGGGGTCGTTAGCGGAGAGGTGCCATTGATGCGCATGATGCTGGAGCTCACGTTGAGGTTGGACCAGTTCACGGCGATGTTGCGGCAGAAGCGGTCGCGCGCGAGACCTGTGCTGGGGTCGTGCACGCAAGGAGTGGCGTCCCAGACGCGGTCCGCTTGCAGGCGCTGGACGGCGGCGACGATGTTGGAGGGCATCTCTCCGGACTCTCGGACAAAGGGAACGCCATCCACAGGCGTGCCCTTCGACGACAGCAGTTCGAACACCTTGCCGGAGTAGCTCAGCGAGCCAGGCGTGCTGAAGTCCCAGGCACTGGCGCTGAAGGGCGGGGTCTGTCCACAGGCGGCCGGGTTGCCGGGAGCATCGGTGCAGGAACCGCCAAGGTGAAGCACCAGCACGGCTCCTGCCTCCACCGTGTAGCCCTGGGGGAAGGTGAAGGTGAAGTCGGAGTTGGTGAGTTCCTGGAGGGAGATGCCGGTCAGCGTCCCGCCGGTGACGGCCACCAGCTCGATGAGGTCCTGCGGGGCGTCGGGGTTGATCTCGGTGATGCGGAGCGAGGCTTCCGGAGGGGACCCACCGCCATCCAGGGGGCCCGCATCCGAGGCGCCGGCATCCGGGAGCCCAGCGTCCGCAGTGCCTGCGTCGGGAGTGCCGGCGTCCACGCCCGAGTCATCCGGACCTGCATCACGTGTCCCTGCGTCTGGCGAGGAGGCCTGAACGCAGCGTTCTTCCACACAGACGATGTCGGGGCCCCGGGACGCACAGTCACCTGTGTCCGTGCACTCAGGAGAGGAGCAGGCGGAGACGAGCGGGAGCAGGGCAAGGGCTGCGAGTCGCGGGCGAAGCATGGAGAGTACCTGGATGAGCGATTGGGGGGCGGGGCAAGAGCCGCGCACGGAACATAGGAGAAATAGGACGGCTTCTGGTCCGCGTGGCCTCCGATGCGCAATGCCCGCCGTGCGTCAGGCGGAGCGCCGTTCTCCCGAAACGGCCTCGCCCACCTTGAGGTGCGTTCGCAGCCAGTGTGCCAGCGCCTCCGCCTGCTCCTGACGGCTGAATCCGGCGATGTCTTCCTGGCGCACCCCTCCGTCGGCAGAGGAGCGCTCGAGCGTGAGCTGGTAGCGGGTCACCGGTCGCCCCTTGTGCTGGCGCACCTGGGTTTCGACGCGGAGCGACCGCACGTCGCGCCACCGGACGTCGAGCCGTTGCCTCCGTCGGGAGAAGGGCGGCAGGGAGAGGCTTCGTGCCTGGGCGTGGAGGCGCAGGTCGTAGTGCCCGGACTTCAGCCGGGAGCGCGACCACCGCCCGGCGAACACACCGCAGGCGATGATGATCCCCCAGGCCCCCACGCCCACGGGCAGCGGTGCGGTGAGCGCCCCGGTGGCTGCTCCGAGCACGAAGCACCCCAGGGCGGCGCACCCCAAGGCCAGGAACACCCGGGTGCTCGGCCACGGCCCATCGAGCGTCACGCACTCGCTGCCGTCCTCCCGGAAGAAGGTGGACAGGAGCGGCGGCTGCGGTTTCCAGCTTTGCACCACCATGGTGCCCAGCCAGAGTGCCACCAGGTTGAAGGGCATCAGGATCATGAGCAGGAACAGCTCCAGGCTCATCAGTCCCGGCTGCAACACCGCCTCCGAGGGCTGACCGGGCCGGTAATGCACGGGGACGCTCGCCCCGAGGGGGTAGCGCGCCACCGCATCCTCCGCGTACCTGGGATCGTCCGAGCGGAACGAGGCGAAGCGGTACTTGCTGCCCTCGTAGGGCTGCCCGTCGACGGAGTAGGTGTAGGCCAGCTTCGGTGCGTACTTGATGCCCTTCGAGCGCACCATCTCCACCTCGCTCCGGGTGATGGTGCCCTGCACGGTGGGCCAGCTCTCCGCCTGCACCTGACGGACCATGTCGGAGCAGACCAGGACGTCAATGGCCACCGTCATCGCCGTCCATGGCAACAGGAACACGAGCAAACCGAGGGACGCGCCCACGCGAGAAGACATGGCCCCAGTCTACAGGGATGCTCCGGAGTGAACGAGGCAGGCCCCGGGCACTCACCCAGACGCCCACGGGGTGAGTGGCCCGTGGGCTACCGCTTCATTGCTAGGAACTGGGGACGTCGATGCTATCTCCGAGCTTGCAGTATGAGGCGCTGCCCTGTTCGGGAGCCTCGGTAATGCCTGCGTTCTTCAGCTTGACGCGCAAGTTCGGCCAGGTCTCGTCGCTCGAGATGTTTTGGTATTCGGCGGGGACATAGCGCGTGAGGCCTGAATCCCTCTCGTCTCGGTTGCCCTGCCACGCCGGGCCTCCGCCTGCGACCACTCCGCCATAAACAGCCCAGCGCTTCGCGGCCGAGACTCTTTCTTCCTGCATGGCGATCATCATGAGTGCGTCGGCCTGGTCTCTTGTGCAGCGCTGAGTCCAGTAGAGATAGTCGTGCACGATCGCCGCGCGGCTGTATTGGTCGTGCGGTGACAGCCCTATGGTCCAAAGTGCGCGGGGGATGCTTGCGTAGTCGTGAACGAACCCCTTGGGGACGGTAATGGTTTCGCTTGAGCCGCCAATCTTCCAGACGACGGGCTCAAGAAGCATCCAGTGCTTGTTGCCATCAAAGGCCTTGACCGCGGGGGAATTGATTCGTCCGCAAGCGCTGACCAGGAGTGCGAGACACAGGGTAAAGACAACTCTGGGCATGGGAAGTCACCTCCAGGTTCCGATTCTGGCATCTTCTGAAGAGTGGGCCAACGTGTGAGCCGCATCAGGGCGATGCGACCTCGCAGGTCCGCTGGAAGCTTCTGCCTCCGTCGAGAGCCGAGCCAGGCGCTCCGAGTTCGACGCCGTCAGCCGTCACGCCGCGCCACCGTGCAGCGCGATGCACAGGTGCGCAGCCCTTGCGCGCGGCCTCTTGCACACCAGGACGGCCGTCCTTCCCACGAGGGACGGTATCCTCCGCTGGCACATGGGTTGCTGTCTGCCCACAGAGGTCGCGGACGTTCGAAAGGGTCGTGCATGGTTGAGCTCGTCGTGCTGGTGCTGTTGTGCATCGTCCTCCTGGGGCCCGTGCTCTTCGTGTGGGGGCTCGTCGACATGCGGAAGGGCTCCGGGACCCGCGGGGGCATCCTGACGATCCTGGGCGCCACGACGATGGGGCTCGTTTTCTGGGCCTACAACGCGATCAGCCACATGAACTTCTCGAAGGGCCGTGTGCTGCGTCTCAAGGGCCGTGCTCGCGTGGCCCGTCGCACCCTGGGGGACGGCTGGGCGGATGACGCCGCTCCTCGACTGGAGGGGCTCACGCCCTGGCAGCGGACCGTGCTGGGGGAGGCCTGGATGTACTCCGCGGGCATGGAGCACGCGTCGATTCCGGCCTTCGCGAAGCTGTCGCTCAAGCTCTCCGCCCTGGGCGCGCCCTCGGAGCTGCTGGAGGCGTGTCACCTGGCGGCCCTGGACGAGGTCCGCCATGCCCGGCGGTGCTTCGCGCTCGCGCGGGCCTACTCGGGGCTGCCGTGGAGCGCGGGCGCGATTCCGGAGCTGGGCCAGGGCCACCCCCCACGCCCCAGCTCGGGCGATGGCGACGAGTGGTCCCGGCTGGTGCGTGGCTCGTTGCTGGATGGATGCCTGGGGGAAGGGCTGGCCGCCAGCGTTGCCGCTGAAGCGTCACGGCGGGCCAGCGACCCCGTCGTGCGGGAGACCCTGGCGGTCATCGCCGAGGATGAGGAACGGCATGCGGAGCTGGGTTGGGACGTGCTGGCCTTCGCGCTGGAGCGGGGCGGCGGCAAAGCCAGACAGGCGCTGCATCTGGCATTGGACGCGCTGGACACACAACGAACGCCCACGCTCCCCAACATCCCGGGCGTCGACGAGGGCTTCCTGGCGCGCAACGGCGTGTTGCCCCAGGCGGAGCTGGGGCGGCTGATGGAGGACTGCCTTCAACAGACGCGGGCTCGGGCCTCGGCGTGGGTGGAGCCGGCGGCGCGGACTCAGCGTCCGCGCGTCATGATGCCGCCCTGCTCCAGCAGCCCGAACATCTCCAGCAGCGCGTCCACGGGAAAGACATAGCCGTACTCGGAATAGGCCGCGTCGCGGATGTCCGCCACGGAGCGCTTGCCGTCGGCGTAGCTCGCGACCGCATCCTCCAGTTGGTAGAAGCGCAGCTCGCTCTCTCCCTGCTCCCGCAGGGCCCGGGCCGCGGCGGTCATGGCGGCCCTCACCGCTTCGACCCGGGCCTGGGCCCCCGGGTCCGCACGGAACTCCAGCTCGTCGAACGAAGCGAGCTCCTTGCCCTTCACGCGACGCGGAACGAAGGCCCTCGCCCGGCGCTCGGCTTCGCTGGGAGTCGGCTCCTTCAGGGACACCCCGCGCACCTTGCCCTCCGCTTCCAGGCGCTTCAGGGCCTGGGACTCGGCGGTCTCCAGGGCCTTGACCATTGCCTTCACGGGCTCGGCGGGCGCGCCCAGGGCCAGGCAGGAGCGCAGGGCGTCCTTCTCGCGCTGGTAGCCGGCGCGCACCCCGGCGCGGGCCAGACGGGCGAAGGCGGGCAGCTGCGCGGCGGGCGTCCCGGCCAGGTCGCGGCGGGCCCGGAACTCGTCCTCCGCCACGCGCCTCACGCCGTGCACCGCCACCAGGCGCGCAAGCTCCAGGGCGCCCGTGCCTTCGGCCCACGCGGCGACGGTGATGGTGGCCAGGCCCGCGAAGGCGGTGCGATGCAGCTGGGTGGGGTCCACGTTCTCCGGCCGGTCGCCGCTGGTGTGGTAGCCGTCGTCGGGCCACGTGGAGAAGGCGACGCCGGGGATGCCGTGGTCGTTGAAGAGCTGGTGATCCGAGCCCCGGCTGTAGCGCTCCATGTGGGCATCCAGCGGGTCCTGTGAACCCGTCACCGAGCCGATGCGGAAGTCCTTCCTCGGGGGATAGGCCACCCCGTTGAAGCGGTTCATGAAGGCCACCGTGGACTCGGACACGGCGTTCACGAAGCTGCCATTCCAGTCCGGGGTGTAGGAGAGCAGGAAGCGCGAGTGGGCGCGGGTCAGGCTGGCGCCGAGCATGTCGAAGTTGAAGTGCGCCACCCGCCGCACCGGATCCGCGCCGTGGTGGGCGAACCACTCGCGGGTACCCTCGAACTCCGGCAGCCACAGCACGCGCAGGGTGCGCACCGGCGGCGGCAGCACGCCCCGGCGGATGAGCGTGGTGTACGTGCGCACCAGCTCCAGCAGTGTGGCGGCTCCGGAGGCGTTGTCATTGGCGCCGGGCTTGTAGTGGTCCAGGTGGCCGGTGAGGACGATCTCCTCCCCCGCGAGCGTTCCGGGGATGACGCCACTGACGATGCTGAGGTGTCCCGTGGGCTCCTGCGTGGCGACGCTCACGTCCACCTTCACCGGGCCCTCCCGCAGCTGGAAGCGCAGCTCCTGCGCCTGTCGCTCCGACACCATGAACAGGAAGGGCATCCGCATTCCCTGGGGGATGAGGCGCCGGGGGACGGCGGCCCAGCCCACCTGATCCGGGAAGTCGCCGTCCATGCGGTGGGCTTCGTTCCAGGACGGCGTCGAGTAGGACGAGACCACGCCCACGGCGCCACGCTTCACCACGGCGTTGAGCAGCGTGACCGCGAGGTGGCCCCGGCTGAGCACCACCTTGCCCTTCACGTCCTTGCCCGCGTAGTCGGCGTCCTGGAGGCCCATGCCCACGTCGACCAGCTCCAGGTCCGTGCCCTCGAAGCTGCCACTGCCGGGCGCCAGGGCCATGGGCAGGTCGGCGTGGGACGTCACCCGGTACCGGTGGGGGCCGGCCACCCACAGCTCGCCGCGCGTGGCCCGCCACTGGGGGCCGTCCTTCATCGCCTCCAGGTGGACGTCCTGGAGCCCCGCGGCCTCGGCGGCGGCCTTCGTCCAGGCGGCCGCCTCCGCGTAGCCCTCCAGGCTGTCCCGGGCGAGGAGCGACAGCCGCTGGACGCCGTCATGGATGCGGTCGCCCGAGCTCTCCTGGATGAGGGCGCGCACGACGTCGTCCCGGAGCACCAGTCCGGTGGTGGACGAGATGGGCCCCAGCGGGGACGTGGGGACCTGGGCGGAGGCGCTGAGCGCGGCGAGCACCGCGAGGAGGGCGACGGGCAACGGGCAGAGGAGCATGGCTGGCTTGGGAGAATAGCGCCCGCGGGCGCGGGGATGCCGTGCCGATTCGCGCGGCGATGCCTAGGTTGCCGCCATGCCTGTGATCTTCTTTTCCAACAAGCTGGGCTGTGCGGGCAGCATCCTTGCCTCCGTGGCGCTGAGCGCGCTGCTCTACTTCCTGTTCATGAGGGGCTGATCAACACCTCTTGCCTTTCCCCCGGCCTGGCCCCTTCGCTGTAGCGCGAACCGCCACACTTCCGGCTGCCTTTGTGGCGGATTCCGCCACAGGTTGGCTTGCCATGGAATGCCGTTCATTTCGGGATTCGTATGGCAATGCAATGGCATGGGTTGTGAAGACAGTCCTTTCGCTCCCCAGATGGAGTCAGGCCCTCGAACCCCCAACCCCGGGCCCGCTGAAAGGAACAGCAGACAAGATCCTCAACGCAATCCGTAAGCCGTTGGCCACCCTCGGTGTCATGTGCAGCCTCCTCCTCGCGAGCCAGGCCCACGCGGTCATCATCATCCGGGACAGCCTTGGCAGCTGTCGGGTCTGCATCGGTGGCTGGCGCGCCTGCAAGGCGCTCTGTGGTGGTGGTTCCCTGAGCCTCAGCGGCTACAGCGAGCAGATGGCGCTGGAGCTCTCCGACGGCTCGGTGGTCAAGGGCAACACCCTCTCCATCTCCGAGGTCGATGGCGGCTCGGCCGTCGTGGAGATGATGGAGGGCGACATCCCGGTGTTCAAGGAGCGCGTGGACCTGGAGAAGACCACGCTGCACGACCTGGAGAACGGCCAGGTCAACACCCTGGACAAGCTGGTCGGCCTGACCTGCCAGTAATCGCATTCCACGCGTCCTGGCCCGCGTCGTCTGCCGCCTCGGTGGTGGCAGGCGACCGGGTCCGCGTCGTGGCTCGCGGAGCCCAGACGGCGCTCAGGGGACGTACCGCTCGGCGGTGTTCAACGCCACGTCGCCGTCGGTGCCTCCGATGATGAGCACACTCCCTGAGTCCAGCCACGTGGCGGTGTGAGAGGTGCGCGCCCAGGACATGGGGGTGATGGGCTCCCAGCCGCCATCCCGCCGGAATATCTCCGCGGAGGCACGCGGCTCCCCGTAGGGGGTGGAATACCCGCCCGTCACCAACACCTCGCCCGAGGGCAGGGCGGTGGCCGTGTGGAGATAGCGGGCTTCCCTCATGTCTGCCTGGGGTGTCCACGAAGCGCTGTCTGGCTCGAAGAGGTCCACTGACTGGAGGACCGTTCCAGGTGAACCCTCGAGGGAGCCGGTGACCAATACCTTTCCAGACGGCAGCAGCGTCGACGCGTGCCCGTTGCGCCCACGGTCCATCTCCTGCGCAAGGAGTCGCCATCCTCCATCCGGTGCGTTCGAGTCGTAGACCTCGGCGGACGTCTCGGCTCCGAAGCGATGGAAGCCACCCATGGCCAACGCCACGCCACCGTCCAGCAGGGTGAGCGTCAGCATGTTGCGCTTGAGGTTCAGGTCCCCCGCGTTCGTCCAGGCGTCGTGGTCCGGGTCATAGAGGACGGAGGTGTTCAGCCCATCGGTATCAGAGAAGCCGCCACCCGCGACCAGCACCTTCCCCGAGGGCAGCAAGACGGCGGCATGGCTGGCACGTGCTCCGCCGGGGATGGGACTGACAGCCCTCCATTCATTCGCACCCACGTCGTAGAGTTCAGCGCTGTCCAGCGCGTCACCCGTGGGGCCCCTGCCTCCGACCACCAGGACCTTGCCATTCCGCAGCAGGGTGGCGGTGTGGTTCATGCGAGCCGTCCTCAGGGTGCCCCCGGGGCTCCAGCTGTTCGCCGCGACGGTGTAGAGCTCCGTCGTGTTCGTCGGGCTGACCATCGAGAGGTCGCCCGTGCTGCTTCCGCCCACGACTAGCACCCGGCCATCTCCCAACACAGTCGCCGTATGCGCCGTGCGCCGCACCCGCATCGGGGCCACGGACTTCCACCCCGGCGGCTCGCGCTCGTCATCGGGGAGGCCCCCGTCAGGTCCTGCGTCCCCGCCGTCCTGCCCCGCGTCCCCGCCGTCCGGTCCACCTGCATCCAGGAGGTCATTGCCGTCCGGCCCCGCATCCGAACCGCCGTCCTCGCAGATGACAGGGTTGTCGAGGCAGAACTGGCCCACCACGGCGTCGACGTCGAGACACGCGGCGACCTGGAGGCTGAGCAGCAGCACGCCAAGGACTGTCATACGAGACAGGGCCTTCATGGCCACCTCCCGGACACGAACACGGACGTCCCATCCAGCCCGAGCTGCACGGGTACCGGCTTCCTCGGCGACCCCAGCAGGTACATTCCCGCGGAGGTGCCCAGGCCCACCAGGCCTCCCACCAGCAGCCCCACGGAGGCCGTCTGCAGCCTTCGCGCGCTGGTGGCCGCGTTCCGGGCATCGGCCTCTGAGTGGAGGTCCTTCGCCGGGGCATCCAGCTTCGACTTCCGCACCTCCGCCATTCCCCAGAAGACGCCTGCCGCGACGACGAGCGCCCCTCCCGCCACGGCGGGAACGAGCGCCCGGTCGCGCAAGGATGAGCGCGCGCCGGACACCTCCGGCATGGGGGCGGATGAAGGCTCCGGGAGCTCCGTGGCCACGACGGGGAGCGGCTCTCGTGGCGCCTGGACCTCCTGCGCTTCCAAGGGGGCCTCCTGCTTCGGGGCCGCCATGTCTGCCTCTCGCGCGGACAGCTTGCTCTGGACACCCTTGCGCACCGCTGCGAAGTACCGCTTCACCTTGGGCGAGACACGCAGCGGCAACTCCGCACCGGGGTTCAAGGTGAGGGCGGCCTTGAAGGCGGCGTCGGCGTCGCGCAGCCTTCCGCTCAGCTCCGCCAGGATGACGCCCTGGTAGAGCGACATCACCACCGCGTCCTCGGACCCCGCTGAGGCCTCCTTGCAGCGGGCCACCTGTTCCAGCGCACGCTCGTATTCGAGCTCCTCGATCAACAGGGCGATGGACGTCTCACAGCCGCGCACGCCGGGGGAGACATCACCCCAGGCAACCCGTGGGAGGAGGGTGAGCCCCAGGAACAGGACCCAGACACCGGCGCCGTACCGCCACGGGATGGCCGGCGGAATGGCGCGTGCCTTGCCGTCGGTGGAAGAACGCCTCGCATTGTCTTTCGGTGCTCCCGCCCATGTCATCGAGGACAAAGAGGGAGCGGGCCCGAAGGCATCCCAAAAAATCCTGGGATGAGGGGCCGCGGGGTTTCAGTCCAGCAAGCCCTGGAGGCTGAGATCCAGCCGACTGCTGAGCAGCCCCAGCAGGCTCTCCAGTGCGAGCCGGTCCTGCTTCAGCCGGGGCGTGAGCTCCATGCGAACGCGCTCGAGCAGCTGCTCACGGGCCTCGGCGATCCTGCGCGCGATGCCGGAGCGCGAGCCGCCATACATGAGCGTCAGCCGGTCCATCGTGAACCCATGGAAGTGGTGCAGGCGCAGCAGGGTGCGCTCCTGCTCGGGGAGCACCGCCACCGCCTTCTTGAGCGACTCGACGAGGAGCTGGCGCGCGTCTTCGCGCAGCAGCGCGTACTCGGGGTCGCTCGGGGCCAGGAGCCGCGCGAGCTCCTCGGGCGGCTCCGCGACGAGCTCCTGGCGCGCGTCCCGGCCCACCAGCTCCCCGGCGATGCGCGCGGCGACGATGCCCACCCAGGTCAGCAGGGGCCCTCGTCCCCCATAGCTCGCGATCCGCGGGGGCGTGTCGCCGCTGCCCACCAGCAACCGCTCGCGCAGCACCTGCAGCACTTCGTCCACCATGCTCGGCGACACCCTCCCGAGCCGGCCGGGAATGTGCCGGAGGATGTGCTGCTCGAAGGCCCGGAGGGCCGAGGGCTCCCCTCTGGCGCAGGCGCACGCGAGGTACAGGTCGGCGCCGTGGAGGATGCGCAGCACCTCCGCGGTCCTTCCCGCGGGCAGGTGCCGGGCCAGGTGCCGCGCGAAGGCCTCCGCCGGGAGCGGCGTCGTGGTCCCTGCCCAACCGCTCCGCGCTGCCTCAATGTGCTGGTCCAGCAGGGCCTCCAGCCCCTCCACGGCGTCCAGCTCCGCGCGCTGCCCCCGGGGCAGGTGCTCCCGCAGCAGCGCCGCCAGGGAGTCTGTCGTCCGTTCCTCGCTCATCGCTTCGCCTCCCGCTGTTGCCAGGCCAGCACCCGCTGGAGCTCCGGCCGGCCCCGGACTCCCACGGACTCCAGCCGCGTCCGGGCCTCTTGGGCAAGCTCGAGCGCTCGCGCCCGGTCCGGGGCGGGGCGCGTTTCCAGGAGCGCCCGCGCCAACAGGAAGGAGGTCCTCCCGGCCGCCTCCGCGTCACCGGGCGCGCCCCAGCGGGTCTGGATGCGACGGGCGCGCTCGAGCAGCGGGATGGCCCGCGCCGGGTCGCCCAGTGCCAGCCGCGCCTTGCCGGCACAGGTCAGCGCGTTGGCACCGTCCTGGGACTGCGCGCCGTCGGCCTTCTCGGTGAGGGTCACCGCCCGCTCGCAGTACGCGAGCGCCTCCTTCGGGGCCCGCGTCGCCAGCGCCAGCTCGGCCAGCGGTTGCAGCACGGGCACCGTCTTGGCTCCCTCCGGGCCGGAGTCCTTCTCCAGCCGCTTCAGCGCGTCCATCAGGTCGCGCCGTGCCTCGGGGTAGCGGCCCGCCCTCAGGTGGACCTGCCCCCGGGCGGTCAGCGGCAGGGCGGCGCGCGGCGAGTCCGGGCCCAGGGAACGCTGGACGCGCTCCAGGGCCTCGGTCGCGAAGGCCAGGGCCTCGGCGTCCTGGCCCGCCTCGCGGGCGATGGCCGCCTGCTCCGTGAGCGTGAAGACGACGGTGATGTGGTCGGGGCCCCGGGCCCGCTCGAAGATGGCGCGTGCCCGCTCGACCTGGGAGCGCGCCTCGTCCAGCCGGCCCTCCACGCGCGAGACCCCGGCCAGGTTCAGCAGCACCGTCCCCAGCGGGGTGGTCTCCGGGCTGGAGGACGCCTCCTGGAGGGCCAGGGCCTTGCGCCAGGCGCTGACGGCCTCGGCGTGCCGGCCTACTTCCAGCGAGGCCGTGGCGACCCGATTGTAGGACGTCACGAGGGCCGGGTTGCCGGGGCCCAGCACGCGCTCTCGCAGCGCCAGGGCCTCGCGGTGGAACTTCAGCGACTCCTCATAGCGGCGCTGGCTGAAGCGGATGCGTCCCAGCTGGTGGAGGAGGATGGGCGTACGGAGGCTGTCCGGGCCATTCCTCCTGCGCGAGAACTCCAGGCCCTGGAGTGCCTCCTGCTCCGCCTCGGCGAAATGGCCTTGCATCTGGCGCAGGGACGTCAGGCGCGTGTGCAGGTCCGTCGTGATGTCCGGGAAGTGCTCCCGCCCCAACCGCTCGACGGCGGCCCGGGCGTGCCGGACGAGCTTCTCCGCTTCATCGAGGCGGGACTGCTCTTCGCCCACCACCCGCATGAGCTCCAGCCAGGCCCGCGCCACCGTCTCGTCGTCACGCGCGGCCTCGGCGGCCCACAGGGCCTGGTAGACGAACGCCTCTGCTTCCTTCGGCCTGTCGAGGCTCCCGAGGAGCGTGCCGTGGGCCAGGAACACCTCTGCCTCCAGCGGCTTGTAGCCAGACGCCTTCGGCTCTTCGAGGAGGGCGGTCGTCACCGCGAGGCCCTCCTTGAACCGGTGCGACACGAGGTGGGCGTGTGCCAGCGCCAGCTTGTGCCGTGCCGCCTCCACCCGGGTTCGGAGGTTCTCGGGCGGCTGCGGCCGGGCGGAGAGGCCAGGCGCGTCCCGGCAGCCGGCGAGCGCCTGGAGGGAGGTCGTCAGCGGGTGCGCGTTCTGCACCGTCAGCACGTCCGCCTTTTCCAGCACCTCGGTCACGGCGGCGAACTGCCAGAGCCGCGCGTCGAGGCACGCGGCCGTCTGCCAGGCGACGTCCGCCGTGTCTCCGTCCGCGGCCATGCAGGCCTCGGTGCGAAGCGTCCGCCATTGGGCCGCGTAGGCGTCCAGCACCGACGCGATCTGCTCCCAGGCGGGCGCGGCGTAGGACGCGCCCGTGGACAGGAAGGCCGTGCGGATCCGTTCGCGTCGCGCGGGGCTCCAGGCCACCGTGAGCTTCTCTCCTTCCTGCTCGCAGGGGTTCCCCTCCCGATGCGTCACCCCGTAGGCCGCGAGGGTGCCCAGCACGCCGGCCACGGCCGCAGTGGCCATCATCCGCGCCATCCACCGGATGGGCCGTGGAGCGAGGGCCGCCAGGAGGGCCGCCATGGACGGGAAGCGCTCCTGGGGGTTGGCGCTGAGCCCCCGGAGGACCGCGCGCCGGACGCGGGCTGGAACCTTCACCTCGCGCTTCGGGGGGCGGATGCGGCCTTGCCGCGCGGCCTGGGCCAGCTCCTGGAGGGTCGCCCCCTGGAAGGGGCGCACACCAAAGAGGGCCTCGTATAGCGCGACGCAGAAGCTGAACTCGTCGGAGTGGGCGTCCGCGTGCTGGCCCTCCATGAGCTCTGGCGCCATGTAGGCGGGCGTGCCCAGGAGCTGGCCCGTCCGCGTGAGGTGCCTCATGGCGGCGACCGGGGCCTTGCCGGGAGCCTGGAGCGGAGTGTCCTCGTCCGGAGGGAGCGGCCCGGCGATGCCGAAGTCCGTCACGAAGACGCGGCCCTCCTTGCCCAGGAGGGTGTTGGCGGGCTTGAAGTCCCGGTGCACCAGGCCCGCGGCGTGCGCGGCGGCGAGGCCCTTGCCGGCTTCGAGGAAGACCCGGAGCACCTCCTTCCAGGGACGCGGCTCCCGCATCCACTCCGCCAGCGTGGTGCCCTCCACCAGCTCCATGGCGAGGAAGACGCCGTCCCCGTGGGTGCCCACGTCATAGAGGGTGACGACATTGGGATGCGCGAGCCGGGCCAGCGCCTGGGCCTCGCGCAGCAGCCGCTGCCGCAGCTCCTCGCGCTGGCGTCCCTCCGGGCGCAGCAGCTTGAGGGCCACCCGGCGTCCCAGCTCGGGGTCATCCGCCGCGTACACGACGCCCATCGCTCCCGCGCCGAGGAGCTCTCGCACCACGTACCGGGAGAGCCTGTCGCCCGGCTGCAGGGGCTGGGAGGGCGCCTGCGCGGAGGCCGCCGGAGCGTCCGCCAGGGTCTGGGTGCCATTGCCCGCCGCCAGGACCCAGCGGCAGTCCGTACAGCCCTCCACGTGCGCCAGGACCGCGCTCCGGTGCTCTTCGGAGAGCAGCCCGGACAGGAGGTCCGTCAGCGTCGCTTCCTGGGGACAGGAATGCATGGGGTCACACCCTCCGGGCCGCGTTCAGAAATCCCAAGGAAATCTTGGGACGCGGGCGCGCCCATTCCCTCTTTCCCCACGAGCGCATGGCCAGGCCCGCGGTGATCTGTCCATGCCGATGATGGGTTGTGAATCCTTTTCGGACGACGGCTCCCACTTCTTTTCTCCCGAGGTTCGCATATGGCTGGTGTTTCCCGTGCCGCAGACGTTTCCGCCCGGACGACGACCCAGAAGAGTCCCGAGCCACAAGCCCCCAAGCCCAAGGCCCAGCAGCCACACGCCACGAACTCGAGGGAAGCCGGCTACAGCAAGAAGGACTCATTTGAGGCCGCGTCCCCGAAGAAGGCGCCCTCACCCTCCGCGGCCGGGGCAGCCGCGAAGAGTCCTCCAGCCAGGGACGAGGGACGTCCGCAGGACGCCGCGACAGGGAAGGAAGCCGCGGCGCGACTGAAGGCCAAGGACACGTACTTTGGCGCCGCGGGACGCGACAGCCGGACCCAGGACTTCACCGACGTCATCCGCAAGCACCAGAACAACCCGGCCTTCGTCAAGGAGCTGTACGCGAACCTGGGGGCCAAGGACAGCAAGGAGCTGTTCGCGGCGGCTTCCGCCCAGGTCGCCAATGATCAGAAGGGGCTCTACAAGACGGACGCCGCGCAGACGGAGGCGCTGAAGGCGCTCGCCAGGAGCACGAACCAGCTGCCCCGCTCCGTTTCCCAGGAGCTCGCCCGGGATGCGGCCCGGAGCAGCACGCCGGATACCCTGGTCTCGGTCCTCAAGCAGCCCGAGGCCAGTGCGGCGGCGCGGCGTGCATTCCTCGATGAGGCCGCGAAGACCGCGGACAAGAGTCACGTCGCCGCGCAGAAGTTCGGGGACGTGCTCTCCTCCAACCGCACGCTGCTCAAGGAGTACGTGGACAAGCTGGGGCCCGACAAGTTCAACGCCATCCTCCAGAAGGGCCTGTCGCAGCCTCCGCTCAACGGCAGCTTCAGCGCTCGGGCTCCCACCAAGATGGATGGGCTCAGCAAGGTGTTCGGCGAGATCCGAGACCTGAAGGGCCATCGTTATGATGCCTTCAAGACCAAGGTCTTCGCTGATACGGCAGCCACCCTGGGGAAGACCCCCGTTGGGGACGCGAGGTGGGCGCCCCTGAGGGAGGACCTCACCAAGCTCTTCGTCAGCAATCGCGACACCCTGCTCAAGGGGCTGCAGGAGGCGAATGGGAAGTTGAGCGTGACGGGGCAGAAGGCACTGTCCACCTTCTTCTCCCGGACCTTGTTCTCCAACCCCGCGGTTCCCTCCAAGGACGCCCTCGGCAAGAGCGTCGCGGCGAAGCTCGGGGACTTGATGGGGCCGCTCAACAAGCACGCCAACACCAAGGACGGGCAGCTGCCTGCTTCCGTGAAGCGGGATGCACGGTTGCTGGGGAGCCTGGTGGGGACGCTGGAGGGGGGATTCCACGTCGCCGCCGAGAACCTGAAGAAGGAGAACGAGGCCATTGATGGGGCCACGGATTTCTTCGCCTCCTCAGTGAAGGAGTTCATCCCCGCTCTGCCCATTCCAGGCGTCGGGCACCTGAAAGACGTTGCCTTTGATGGCATCAAGAAGTGGGTGAAGGACGGTCTTCATGAGGCCCAGAAGAAGCCGAATGAGGCCATTCCCTTCCACTCGGCCTTCGGTTCGTTGATAGCCAATCCGGACCTGGCCACGGACTATGACGCGACCCGTGCGGAAGCCTTCTTGAACCGGCAGCAGGGCCTGGGCTGAGCGCGCCGCGCACCGCGAGCCCGGCGGGCCTTCCAAGCTGCCTCAAGAGGTCCTGGGGCGGAGGAGCCCCTCACCATCGCCGCTGGCTGGCTGACTCATCCGACCACTGCACCGGGGGCGGCTCACGCGGTGCGCCCCCGGTGCCAAGGGACAGGCCGTAGAGGTCCCCGGCATTGGTGCGCATCACCCTCGTCGCGAGCTCCTCGGCGCGGGTGCGACTCACTTCTCCGCCGCGAATCATGCCGCTGAGGGCTATCGCCAGCGCGGTCCGCGTCTGGGTCGTTCCAATCCATGCGGCCAGCTCCCAGCCGACGTCTGGCCCGAAGGACGCGGCGTCGGTCCCGAAGAGCACCTTGTCAGGGAATTGGCGCAGCCAGTCTCGGAGGATCGCGGCCAGTGCCTCGGGCGGATAGACCAACGACATCGCGGACGTATCCACGTACACGTTTGGCTTCCACATCATCGCGAGCGCATGCGCGGCGTGGATGCCGCCACCGTGGATGAGGACGAAGCGGGTGTGGCGCAGCGTCGGATCATTGAACGTCGGTTCCAGCAGCAGCGGGTCGGCTCCGGCGGTCACGTAATACTCGCCCGGGCCCTCGAACGAGTGGATGTGGACCGCCATCCCCAGGTGGCCGGCCACGCGTGAAATCTCCCGGAACAGGAAGTCCTGGAGCGCCTTGTACTCAGCGTGGGATGGCTCGCCTCCGTTGGCGTAGCGCCCGTACACGGCCCCCGCGGTCTGGGGGGTGACGTCTGCGAAGTCCAGCGAGCGGAGCAGGGCCGCCTCGAACTTCACCGCGACGCAGCCTTCCTGCCTGTGACGCTCCAGCGTGGGCGTCACCACGGTCCGCAGGTAGGCCTCCAGGGTCGCTGGCGGCGCTTCCACCTTCAGCTCCGCCAGGTAGCGCCGCAGGAGCGATGCCTCCAGGGGATACAGCTTGCGGCGATCCGGCGTGACGGTGGCCTCCGCCCGCGTGGAGAGCGGCAACATCAACGCATCCACGAAGGACACCCAGCGGAAGCGCGGCGGCGCGAGGCCCGGCCCCATCGCCACCCGGTTCGCCAGCATCACCTCCGTCCCGATGCGGTCCAGCACCCACTCGGGGAAGCCCTCTCCGTGCTCCTCCGCGATGGCCCGCATGGTGGCCCGCAGCTCGGGCCAGTGCGCATCGCTCAGTTCCTCGTGGGGGAAGCCGTAGAGGGCTTGATATGCGGCCAGCCAGGCAGGGCTCTCCGGCCGCAATGTCACGGGAAGCGGGAAGTCTCCCAAGGCCTCCAGGGTCAGGGCATCGGACTCCGTGTCACCGGGCTCGACCGTGTTCGCATGGGTGTGGTTGTCGACGGCCCGAATCTCCTCGATGCGTTCGCGCAGCGCTCGTGTGCTCGCATCCGGTGTCATCGCGCGCTCCTTCCGGCGCTCCCCCCTGGCAGGCTCCCGTCTCCCTTCGCGCCTCACGCTCACCCTGGGCATGGGGACTGGCGCCGCCAACCGCGCCCAGGCGCCCGTCCCCCGTGGGCCCCGCTCGCCAGTCCACCCCCGTCAATGGAGCCCGCTCCGTCGCGGCACGTCCCGTGTCCAGCGAATCAAGGCACGTAGGCGATGCAGTCAATCTCCACGCGCAGGCCGGCGTCGGGAAGCGCGGACACCTGCACGGTGGTGCGCGCGGGCCGGTGGCCGGCGAAGACGCGCTCGTAGACGGCGTTCATCCGGGCGAACTCCTGCATGTCCACCAGGAAGACGCCGCAGCGCAGGACGTGCTGGAGGCTGGAGCCGCCGGCCACGAGGATGCGCTCCAGGTTGCGCAGCACCTGCTCCGTCTGCGCTTCGATTCCCTCGGCCTGCACGCCGGTGGCCGGGTCCGTGGCCGCCTGTCCGGAGATGAAGAGCAGCCGGTCCAGCTGCATGCCGGGAGAGTACGGGCCCGCGGGCTTGGGCAGTCCAGGTGCGACGATGGGCTGGTGCTTCGCTGACGTCATGGGCTTCTCCTTGGAGGGGCTCGGTTCGATGGGCTCGGTTCTACGTCGAATCAGGTCGCGCCGGGCTTCAACGCGGACGCGGAGCGCAACAGGCCGGCGCCGCTCACGATGAGGATACCCGTGAGGACCAGCACCGCGCCCACGGCGAAGGACAGGTCCGCGTGCTCGTTCAGCACGAAGATGCCCGCGCTGACGCCGAACAGGGGCGTCATGAACGAGAAGACCGACAGGTTGGAGGCGAGATACCGGCGCAGGAGCCAGAACCACGCGAGGTAGCTGGCGAAGCAGACGATGACGCCCTGGAAGAGCAGGCTCGCCCAGGCCACGGGCGCCATCGTGATGGGACCGGCCTGGCCCGTGAGCAGGGCCACGGGCAGCAGCAGCGCGACGCCACCCACCAGCTGGTACAGCAGGGTCTGCGTGGGCGGTGCGTCGGACAGCGCCGAGACGCGGATCGCCACCGTGGTGGCGCCCCAGGCCAGGCCCGCGAGCAGCCCCAGCGCATCGCCCAGGAGCACGCCCGGGCTGAAGCCCCCGTGGAGCCAGCCGCCGCCAAAGGCCAGCGCGATGCCCGCGAAGGCCACGCCAATGCCCAGCCACTGCGTCCGCTTCAGCCGCTCGGAGGGCACGAGCCAGTGCAGCCCCAGCGCGGAGAAGACCGGGGCGGTGTAGAGGAAGACGCCCATGTGCGAGGCGTGCGTGTGGCGCAGCCCCTCTCCCACGAAGAGGAACTCCGCGGCGAAGAGCACACCCACCAACATGCCGGCGCGCCAGGGCCCCCGATGCAACAGCCCCCGCTCGCCCCTCAGCCAGCACAGCAGCCCCACGAGCAGCGCGGCCACGCCCGAGCGCAGCGCCATCTGCATCATCGTCGGGATGTGGGGAGCGGCCAGCTTCACGGCCACCTGCTGCATCCCCCAGATGGCGCACAGCACGACCATGGTCGCGAGCGCGAAGCCGTCCGCGGGTTTCCGATGAACACTCATGACTTCATCCTGCGGCTGGCGGGGCGGATGGATATAGCGAGATTCCGACAACCCATGCCGAGAAGCCGCCATGGCGAAGCAGCTGCAAGTTCCCTTCACCTCAAAGCTTCCACACCCCGTGTACTTCCGCGCGGCGAGCCTGCCCGTGGCGGCGAGCTATCCGCGGCACCGCCACCCCTGGGGTGAGTTCGTCTACGCGTTCAGCGGGGTGATGGAGCTCAAGCTGGCGGGCAGCCACTACCTCGCGCCACCGCAGTACGGCATCTGGCTGCCGCCCGACCTGGAGCACCGGGGCATGAACCGCTTCGAGGCGAGCCACTGCTCGCTCTACCTGGCCCCCGAGTGGTGCCGGGGCCTGCCCAGGACGGCGTGCGCGATGGCGGTCAGCCCGCTGATGAAGTCCTTGATGGAGCACCTGCGCACCCAGGAGCTGGCGCAGCCACGCACCAGCGCCGAGCGCAGGTTGTTCCGGGTGCTCATCGACCAGCTGGCGCTGGCCCCCGCGCATGGGAGCTACCTGCCCATGTCCGATGATCCGCTCCTCGGGCCGGTCCTCACGGCGCTCGAGCAACACCCGGAGGAGGAGCGCTCCCTGGCCGAGTGGGCCCGCGAGCTGCACACCACCGAGCGCACGCTGGAGCGGCGCTGCCAGCAGCAGCTGGGGCTGTCGTTCAGCGAGTGGCGCCAGCGGCTGCGCGTGGTCAAGGCGCTCGCGATGCTGGAGCAGGGACACGCGGTGGAGGCCATCGCGCTCGACCTGGGCTACAGCAGCGCCTCCGCCTTCATCGCGATGTTCCGGCGGATGACGGGCACCACGCCGGACAAGGTCCGCGGCCGCGGCTTCGTGGCGTCGTAAAGAACAGGCCCAGCAACCCGGTGGGGTTGCTGGGCCCTGGGTGATTCGATTCCGGTCCGTCCGGAGGACTACCGGACGATGTTCACCGCGGTGTCATCCAGGAAGAAGCTCGTCTGCAGCGACGAGTCCTCCGTGCCGTTGAAGTAGATGCGGACGGTCTGGCCCCTGTACGCGGCCAGGTCGAACGTGCGCTGCACGTAGGCCGTGCCCTTGTCCAGGTTGCTGTACGTGGCCAGCGTGGCCAGCACCGTGCCCGCGCTGTTGCGGACCTGGACGGCCAGCTTGTCGTAGGCCGTGCTGGTCGTCGTCTCCGTCGTGGTGATGCGCGCCCAGAAGCTGAACGTGGCGCTGCACGCGGAGGCCGGGATGGTGATGTCCTGGTAGGCGAACTCGGTGCGCGAGCTGCCGTAGCCGTTCAGATAGGCCTTGTACGTGCCCGTGCGCGGCGCGCTGCCGGACGTGGTGCCGTCGATGACGCCCGACGAGGTGGTCCAGCCCGTGTTGCCGCTCTCGAAGCCCGCGTTGACCAGGAGCTGCTCGGAGATGGAGCAGCTGCCCGTGCCGTTGTTCACCGTCACCGACACCGTGGACGACGTGCCGACGTTGTTCGCCGCGTCGTACGCCTTCGTGGTCAGCGCGTAGGTGCCGTTGGCCACCGCCGTCGTGTTCCACGCGAAGCTGTACGGCGCGGCCGTCGCCGTGCCCAGCAGCGCGGTGCCCGCGTAGAACTCCACGCGCGACACGCCCACGTTGTCAGCGGCGCTGGCGCTCAGGGTCGCGGTGCCGCTCAGCGTGGAGCCGCCTGCGGGCGAGGTGATGGACGTCGTGGGCGGGGTGGTGTCACTGCCGCCGCCGCCGGTGATGAAGAGCGTGTACAGCAGCTTGTTGGGCGAACCGGTTCCGGGGCTGGTGACCTTGTTCGGCGTGGCGTTGTTCACCAGCGCGTCCCGCACCTGCGCGGGCGTCGCGCCGGGGTTGGCGCTCAGGTAGAGCGCCGCGGCGCCGGCCACGTGCGGCGAGGCCATGGACGTGCCGCTCATCGAGGTGCTCGACGAGTTGCCGGAGTTGGAGGCCGAGGTGATGCTCGAGCCCGGCGCGAAGATGTCCACGCACGTGCCGTAGTTGGAGAACGACGAGCGGCCGTCGCTGCTGGTGGTGGAGCCCACGGTGATGGCGTTGGGCGTACGGGCCGGCGAGTAGTTGCAGGCGTTGGCGCTGTCGTTGCCCGCGGCGACCACCGTCGTGACGCCCGCGGCGATGAGCCGCTCCGTCGCGTCATCGATGGCCTGGATGCCGACGTCGCCCAGGCTCATGTTGGCGACCGCCGGCTTGACGTGGTTGGCCGCCACCCAGTCGATACCGCCGATGACCTGCGCGTCGTTGCCGTAGCCCGTGCAGTCGAGCACCCGCACGCCGTGCAGGGTGACCTTCTTCGCCACGCCCCAGGTCGTGCCGCCCACCGTGCCCGCCACGTGCGTGCCATGGCCATGGCAGTCCGAGGCGTCGCTGTCGTTGTCGATGAAGTCGTAGCCGTTGCCCGTGCGGCCGGTGAACTCGTTGTGGGTCAGCCGGATGCCGGTGTCGATGACGTACGCGTGCACGCCCGTACCGTCGACGTTGTAGGTGTAGGAGCTGTTGCGCGGCAGGTCGCGCTGGTCGATGCGGTCGATGCCCCAGGTCGCGCCGGTCTGCGTCGCCGACACGTGGATGAGGCCGTTCTCCTGCACGTACGCCACGCGCGGGTCGGACAGGAGGCGCTGGGCCTCGGCTTCGGTCATGTTCGCCAGGAAGCCCTGGATGGAGTGCTCATAGGTCCGCAGCACCCGGCCGCCGCCGAGCGACGTCAGCTCCCGGGCGATGTTCGCCGCCCCCTGCTGCCGGACCGCCTGCGTGGAGTCGCGCAGGACGACGATGTACTCGCCGGGGATGGCCCGCTCCCGGCGGATCATCTGCGCCGTTTGACCGATCTGCTCGCTGTCGGGCTCCTGTCCTTCGGGCATCGGGCCGCACGCCACGGCCAGCAACGAGAGGGCACTCACCGCCTGGGTCAGTTTCAGTTTCATTCGGCCTCACGGGGAACGTGCGGGCACCGGGACGGATGCCCTCGCACAGCCCGTGTAGTTAGCTTTTCTTGAAAAACCGGTCAATGCGGCCCCAGGTGCGGGGGCAGCGTAGAGTCGGCGGTCCGACGGGGTGGCCATGGATGACGACGTGTTTCTGGAGGGGTTCTCACGCGGAGAGGTGAGCGGGTTCACCCACCTGGACCATGTGCGGGTGGTCTACCTCTACACGCGCAGGGCGGGCGGTGAGGCCGCCGTCGAGCTGACCCGCGCGGGACTGCGGGCGCTGACCGGCAAGCTCGGCGTGCCGGAGAAGTACCACGAGACCATGACGGTCGCGTGGGCGCGGCTTGTCAGCGAGCAGGTGGAGGCGGCGCCGGGCCGCGACTTCACCGCGTTCATCGACGACCACCCGCGCTTCCTGCGCAAGGACCTCCTCGAGGACTACTACTCCCGCGAGGTCCTCTTTGGCGCCGAAGCGCGGAGCCGGTTCATCGAGCCGGACCTGCGGCCCCTGCTGACGGAGCAGCAGAGGCCATGAGGGCTCGGGCAATGGAATGCCAATGGGCAAGTAGACATCGGGCGGTGTCATCCGCCACGGGGCGCGACCCGGTGCCCCCCGCTGAGGCTATTCCTCGTCGGCCTCAGTGTGTGCGCGGCTGGTCCCACCGCTGTCTGGCACCTGCACGAGGTAGTCGCGAACGATGGATGCGAGCGCTTGGGCGATTTCGTCCAAAGGCATTGCCGGGTGCAGGGGGAGGGGCACGACGAAACCATCTCCAGCTGTCGTAGGGCCAAGGACAGGCCGCGGAAGGTGCTTGGGGACCGAGGCAAGCATGGCGTCAGTCATGCCGGGCACCTGGAGGAGGAGGGGAGAGCCCCCTACGGTCGACCAGACCGGCGGCCAGAGCCCCACCCACCACCAGCGCCTGTTCAGGTAGAGGTTACGCCCCTGCCACAAAAGGCCAGCGGCCTTCGTGGTGTCGACTTTGAAGTCGGGACCACCGCGTTTCAGGCATTCGATCAGCTTGGTAAGGACGATGGCTGCCCGGTGCACCGCCCGGCCTGTCAGTGGGTTCGCGAGCAGGGCGATCTCCTCCGAGGAGAACGGCTCTTGTGCCTGTCCCAGCCGCCGCTCCACCAGGGCTGTGAACGTGGCCAGGTGGACCCGCAGTTCAGGCGGCTCCACGGCCTCCTTGAGGCCCGCGCACATCCGGGCGACCTGCTCCCATGAAACGCAGCGGGGCGATTCCAGGAAGCCCGTGCCTTGAAGCTGGGCCACGGCCGCCGCTTCAATCTCAAGGAGTGTCGCCGCCGGGGCGAGCAGGATCATGCGGCTCCGGCCTCCTGGGTTCTTGACCGCCCAGGCCAGCAGGTCCTTCGCGTACGGCACAAGTTGCCCATCATGGAGCCAGGAGCCGACCTTCGCCTCGAAGAGCAGATAGGTGTCTGGGCCATGGATGGCGAGATCCAACCGCCCCCCGGGAACGGTCACCTGCGTCGAGGGATGTAACGCTGACGCTCCTCGCTCTGGGGTCAGCCCACAGAGTCGAAGGAATCCATCCATGACGGCGTCCGAGCGGAGCAGTTCACAGAGGAATTGCGTGAAGCGGTCCTCTTCCTTCTCCGCCAGGAGGGCGAGCTCCGGCCTTCCGTTCCATTTCGTGGTCATGGGTGGAAAGGCTACCCAACCCCTCCTCAAGAGAGCCGTACCCCTCAAGAGGTAGATCGCTTTCCCAAATCCGATGTGGACCCTTTACATTGAGCGAACGTTCACTCAAAGATGCGGGGCATGCCTCGCACCGCGGACGCCAACGCAGCCCTCCGGGAGAAGACGCGGGAGCGCGTGCTCCAGGCCGCGGTGCGGCTCTTCTCCCGGCACGGCTTTGATGGGACCAGCGTCCGCGCGCTCGCGCAGGAAGCGGACATCGCCGTGGGGCTGCTCTATTCGCACTTCGAGTCGAAGGAGGCGGTGCTCTCCGCGCTGATGCAGTCGTCGATGCTGGACGTCGCTCGGACGCTGGAGGACGCGGACCGCGAGCCCACCGCGCGGGGGTTCGTCACGGCCCTGCTCACGTCCACCGTGACGATGCTGGACGCGCACCGGGACCTCTGGCGGCTGAGCCAGGGTCTGCGTCACCAGCCGGAGGTGCTGGCGCGGCTGAAGCTGCCGCTGGAGCACTTCCTGGAGGGCACGCACCAGCGGCTGGAGCAGGCGCTGGCGGCGCGCGGGGTGCCGGAGGCGGGCATTGAAGCGTGGGTGCTCTTCGCCACGGTGGAAGGCTTCACCCAGCAGTACCTGCAGCACGAAGGCGGCTACCCCGCGGCCGAGGTGATTCGCGCCCTGGCACGGAAGTGGCCCGGTGCTCTTCGCAAGCGAAAGGCGGACGCTCCATGAAGCGGCTGAAGGTTCCTGGCGGTGAGATGGCGTGGTGGGAGGAAGGGCAGGGCACGCCGGTGGTGCTGGTGCACGGGACGCCCTCGTCCTCGCGCGAGTGGCGGGACGTGGCCCGTCACCTCACGCCGTCGTACCGCGTGCTCGCGCCGGACCACCTGGGCTTCGGGGACAGCGAGCGGCCCGGGGACTGGCGCACCTATTCGCTGCCCTGGCACGTGGAGAACCTGCGCGCGTGGTTCGACAAGCAGGCGCTGGGGCCGTTCCACCTGGTGGTGCATGACTTCGGTGGGCCCATCGCGCTGCCGCTCGCCATCGCGGCGCCGGAGCGGCTCTTGAGCCTCACCGTGGTGCAGAGCTGGCTGTGGGACCTGAAGGGGCCCAACGTCGATAACGCACTGATGCGTTGGCTGTACCTGTCCTGGAACTTCTCCGCGCGGGTGCTGGTGAAGATGTCCTGGGGACGCCGCGCGAAGCTGACGCGCGAGCTGCACCAGTCCTTCCTGTCGCAGTTCCCGGACCGGGCGTCGCGGATGGGCACCTGGGGCTTCGCGCGCTCCATCTCCCACGAAGGCCCGTGGATGGAGGAGCAGGGCAAGGAGCTGGGCCGGCTCGCGGACGTTCCGTCGCTCGTCGTCTGGGGCAAGGCGGACAAGGTCGTGAAGCCCGAGCACCTGTCGCGGTGGAAGCAGTCCCTGCCCCGGGCGCGCGTGCTGGAGCTGGAGGACGTGGGGCACTTCCCGCAGCTGGAAGCGCCCGATGCGCTGGGCGCCGCGCTCCGGGCGCACCTTGACTCTGTATCAATGTCGACAGTTTGATCCTGGGCTCCCGACGCTTGCTCCCTGGAGTCACCCCGTGCCCCACCCCAATGCCGAGACGGCGCTGGAGATGCTGGAGTACTGCCGCTTCGCCTACAAGGCGTACGCCCAGAGCTGTGTCTACCCGATGGATCCGTTCTACGAATCCCACGGGGCCGGGATGTGGCAGGGCGCGCGGGACCGGGTGCTGGCGCGGGTGCACAAGCTGCGCGGCAGCGAGGCGCACGTCCACAAGTTCGATCCCATCGAGTACGACCTGGCGACTCCGCCAGACCCCACGCTCGGGGTCGTGTACCGGGGCGGTACCGGCGACTCGCCCTACATCCTCTTCCAGCCGCGGGAGCTCGACCGCTCCATCTCCTTCTCGAAGGGCGTGGACCTGGAGGGCGAGGACATCCCCATCAAGGTCGAGGACTTCTTCGGGGAGCAGACCCTGCTGGGACGCGAGCACTCCCAGGCGACCGGCTCGAAGCGGTGCTGCTACTTCCAGGGCAAGACGGGGATGACCCAGACGCACCCGAAGGCGGGCTGGCCCAGCTGGCTGGGGGCCGCCATCTACGACCCCGACCACCAGCGGCTGGTGGTGGTCTTTCGCGGGAGCCGGAGCGGAAGCGGGGGGCGTGCCCTGGGGCAGGCGCTGGTCAAGAGCGCGGGGAGCCCGGACTGGGTCACCGACATGAACCACCTGAAGGAGGCCCGTGTCGGCCGGTTCAGCAACGCGACGCTCTCCGCCGGCTTCTGGTACGCCTACGAGAGCTGTCAGGAGTCGCTGGCGGCGGCCTGCCTGGAGGCGATGCACGGCCGGGTGCCCCAGGAGATCCTCTTCACCGGCCACAGCCTGGGGGGCGCGCTCGCGCAGTGCGCCTACCTGGACCTGGTGGGCGGCGAGCTGCTGGAGAAGGTCTACGCGAAGATCAAGAGCCGGGTGCGCGTCGCCTGCTACGCCCTCTCCGCTCCGCCCGTCGTGCTCGGCTCGAAGGCGAAGGAGCTGCTCACGCTGCACCTCGGCGGAGAGCCGCAGGTGTTCCACCACTTCTCGCCGCACGACGCCGTGCACAACAGCAAGAAGGTGAATCTCTCCGCGGTGACGGCCGTGAACTCGGTCGTGGGGACCTTCACCCATCCGCTCACGTCTTCCACCCATCTGGGGTTGGAGATTCCGCTGAAGGACTGCACGCGGGCCTTCCCGGATGCGCATGAGCCCGAGGAGGTGCGACAGGGTCTCGTCGCGCTGGTCCGGAGGGAGACTGGAACGCGCCTGCCGGAGGATCCGGGCTTCTGGCCCACGTTCGACTTCAACCCGACGGGCATGTGGGGGATGTCGGTGCGGCCGGGCGTGGATGCGCTCGCGGCGCACCTGAAGATCGCGCTCCTGACCAGTGTCTCGGAAGAGCGGGCGCGGGTGCGCGCGCAGCTCTGGGCGGACGTGGTCAAGGGCAGTGGAAAGAAGAAGGACGACTACGCGGTCCTGGAGGACACGGATGGAGACTCCTTCGACGCCTTCGCCAATGCCTGTGGCCTGGTCGCGGAGCTGAGCAATCCCTTCACGGAGAACCGCAAGCAGAACAAGTCGCAGCTGAAGGCGCTGCGCAACGAGATGATCAAGTCCTACCAGGGGGCCTCGGGCCACAAGGCCTCCTCCAGCGTCTACTTCGTCATGCTCCAGTACCTGACCGCGGCGCAGTACGGACTCGACATCGTCTGACGTCAGGGCACGTGCCCGGCTCAGAAGGCGGGGATGATGGCGCCGCCGTAGGTGGCTTCGATGTAGCGGCGCACCTCTTCGGACTGGAGCGCCTTCACCAGGGCACGGACCTCCGGGCGGGCTTCGTCGCCCGTCCGGACGGCGAGCACGTTCGCGTGGGGGTTGCGCGTCGCGGACTCCCGGGCCAGGACGTGGGCGTCCAGGTGCAGCTGCTTCTGGGCCTCCAGGAAGTAGTTCCCGTTGATGACGGCGACATCCACGTCTTCCAGCGTGCGGGGCTGCTGCTCGGCGTCGATCTCCTTCAGCTCCAGCTTGCGCGGATTGCCCACCACGTCCTCAAGCGTGGCGCCCGCTCCCGCGCCCTCACGCAGCGTGAGCAGTCCCTGCTTCGCCAGCAGGTGCAGGGCCCGTGCGGCATTGCTGGGGTCCGCCGGAAGGGTGAGCTTCGCGCCCGAGGGCAGCTCCGCGAGCTGCCGGAACCGCAGTGAGTAGAGCGCCAGCGGCTCCAGGTGCACCGCGCCCACGCTCTTCAGCGCGAGGTGGCGCTCGCTGGCGAAGCGCTCCAGGTAGGGCTCGTGCTGGAAGTAGTTGGCGTCGAGCTGGCCATCCGCCAGCGCGAGGTTCGGTTGGATGTAGTCGGTGAACTCCACCACCTCCACCCGCACGCCTTCTCGCTCCGCGACCTTCGCCGCGACGCGGAGGATTTCACCGTGGGGCACGGGATTGACGCCGACCTTCAGGGGGCGGTGGGCATTCGCGGGCTCGGAGGGCGCGGGCTTGCAACCCCCCAGCAGCGACGTCGCGAGGAGCAGGAGGGAGGCGGACAGGACTCGGAACGAAGTGCGCATGGGTCTACGTGTTCTCAGGGGAAGGGGAGGTGGAGGCGTGGGTGTGGTCGAACCGGGAGGCCAGACGCTCTCCCAGCCATTGCAGCAGCTGCACGAGCACCAGCAGCACCGCGAGACAGCCCCACATGACGTCGACGCGGAAGCGCATGTACCCGTACTTCACCGCCAGGTCGCCCAGCCCGCCTCCGCCCACCGCGCCCGCCATGGCGCTGTAGCCGAGCAGGCTGATGACGACGAGCGCCGCGCCTCGCACCAGCGACGGCAGGGCTTCCGGGAGCAGCACGCGGAGGATGATGCGCGGGGGCGTGGAGCCCATCGCCACCGCCGCCTCGACGCGGCCGGCGTCCACTTCGCGCAGGGCCTGCTCCACCACCCGGCCCATGAAGGGAATGGCCGCCACCACCAGGGGCACGATGGCCGCCGTCGTTCCGATGGTGGTTCCCACCACCAGACGGGTGAGGGGCACGATGGCCACCATCAGGATGATGAACGGGATGGAGCGGCCCACGTTCACCAGCGTCCCCAGCGCCCGGTTCATCGCGGGCACCGGCCAGAGCCCGCCCCGGTCCGTCACCACCAGCAACACGCCCAGCGGCAGGCCGGCGAGCGCCACCAGCACCGCCGCCACCGACGTCATGTAGAGCGTCTCCAGGGTGGCCACCCCCAGGGCTCGCGGCAGGTCACCCATGGATGGCCTCCCCGGCGGTCAGACCCTGCTCGCGCAGGAAGGTCCGGGCATTCGCCACGGCTCCCGGTGCGCCCTGCAGCTCCACGAGCAACCGCCCCACGCGCGCCTCGCCCACCCGCTCCACCGCGCCCTCCAGCAGCAGGACGTCCACGTCGAAGCGGCGGGCCAGGGTGCTGATCAACGGACTGCGGGCATGCGCGTCCGTCAGGGACAGCTCCACGCGCTGACCCTCGGGGGCCTCCGGGTTTGAAAGGGGCGGAAAGCACAGCGCACGGAGCCGGGACTCCGGGCGCGCGAGCAGCTCCTGCACGCGGCCCTGCTCGACCAGCCTTCCTGCTTCCAGCACGGCCACCGAACCACACAGCGCCTTCACCACCTCCAGCTGGTGGGTGATGAGCAGCAGCGTCAACCCGAGCTGTTGCTGGAGGTCCTTCAGCAGCGCGAGCACCGAGCGGGTCGTCTCCGGATCCAGCGCGGACGTGGCCTCATCCGACAGCAGGACGCGCGGCCGGGGCGCCAGGGCCCGGGCAATGCCCACCCGCTGCTTCTGTCCTCCCGACAGCTGCGCGGGATACGCGCGCGCCTTGTCGGACAACCCCACCCGCGACAGCAGCTCCGCCACCCGCGTCCGGATGGCTTCGCGCGGCAGGCCCATCACCTCCAGGGGATAGGCGACGTTGCCCTCCACCGTGCGCGAGGCGAAGAGGTTGAAGTGCTGGAAGATCATCCCGATGCCCTGTCGCGCCTGCCGCAGCTCGCGGGGGTTCAGCGACAGCAGGTCCTGGCCCGCCACCCGCACCTCGCCCGTCGAGGGGCGCTCCAGGAGGTTGGCGCAGCGCAGGAGGGTGGACTTGCCGGCGCCGCTGCGCCCCAGCACGCCGAACACCTCTCCCGGTGGCACGTGCAGCGACACGTCGTGCAGGGCCGTCACCTGCCGGGCGCCCTGACCGAACACCTTGCCTACGCCTCGCAGCTCAATCACGCGCGCCTCCGGGCAGGGCGCCTGGGGACGCGTGGGCTGTGTCACGACGGTGCGACATCGGGAACTCCTGGGGCGCCCACGGGAGCGCGGGCACCGGACGGGTTGGGGAAGGGAGCGGGGAAAATGAAAAGGCCCGTCCCCGGATGACGGGAACAGGCCAGACCGACAGGGCGCGGATGCGCGGAGGGAGGCTCAGCGCATGCGAACGGACGGACCGGCCGCGACACGGCAACACATGCCGTGACAACAGGTCCTGAACGTGGCGGCGCGAACGAGCATCAGCGGTGGAGGTAGTCGAGCCCGCGCGGCCTGTCAACCCAAGGTGAGGACGGCGGCGTCCCCGCCTCCTTCGCCGAACCTGTCCGACAGTCGGACAGGTTGAAGCGCGCGGCGCGCAGGGCCTGCACCACGACGTGTCCCGCCGGCACCTTCAACGTGTCGCCCGCGCCCAGCACGTGGTCGTGTGGGTCGCCCTCGAGCGTGAGCCAGACCTGCCCCTCTTCGCAGACGAACGTCCGGGGAGGGCCGCCCAGGCGCCTGCTCCACAGGCCGCCTCCCGGCAGGCACACGCATTCCTGGCGCTCCCCGGATGTAGGGCCCCACAGGCGCCCGGCCAGCGAGCGCAGCCAGTGGGGATTCAGCAAGGTGTAACGGTCCACCATCTCGGTCCTCCCGTGATGGGTCCACCATGCGTCCGGAGGCTCGACCAGAACAGATGCAGCAAATGGGAATTGTGACCGGTACAGTTTCAGCCTGGCGAACTGTGCTGGTGGTCCCATCGCGAAGCTGTACCTGGGCAGCCGCGGCTCCGGGCGCTATCCGTTGAAGCCTGAAGGAGGGTCACTTCATGGGCGCACGTGCGCAGTCCCTGAAGCTCTACGAGAGCGTCGCGGAGCGGCTGAAGGACGCCATCGCCGCGGGCACGCTCCGCCCGGGGGAGCGGCTGCCCTCCGTGCGTCAGCTGAGCGCCCGTGAGCGGGTGAGCGTCTCCACCGTGCTCCAGGCCTATCTGCACCTGGAGTCGCAGGGGCTCATCGAGACGCGGCCCCAGTCTGGCCACTACGTGCGGGAGCGGGAGCGGCTGCGGCTCGCCGAGCCTCCGGTGTCCCGGCCGCCGGCCTCCGCGACGCCTGTCACCGTCAGCGACCTGGTGTCCCATCTGTACCGGTCGTCACGCGAGCCGCGCGTCGTGCAGCTGGGCACCGCGTGGCCGGCGCCGGAGCTGCTTCCCACCCGGCGCCTGTCGCGGGAGCTGGGACTGCTCGCGCGGGAGCGGCAGGCCGAGGGCGTGATGTACGACGTGCCTCCCGGCTCGAAGCTGCTGCGGCAGCAGCTGGCGAAACGCTCGCTGGAGTGGGGCTGCGCGCTGGGGGCTGATGACTTCATCACCACCAGCGGGGCCTCCGAGGCGGTGCACCTGTGCCTCGTCGCGGCCGCGCGCAAGGGTGACACCATCGCCATCGAGTCTCCCACCTACTACGGCACGCTGCTCGCCATCGAGTCGCTGGGCCTCAAGGCGCTGGAGATTCCCTGCCACCCTCGCCATGGCATGGAGCTGGACGCGCTGGAGGCCGCGCTGGAGCGGCGGCGCGTGGCCGCGGTGCTGGTGGTCCCCAGCTTCAGCAACCCGGTGGGCAGCTGCATGCCGGAGGACCGCCGGCGGCGGCTGGTGGAGCTGGTGACCGCGCACGACGTGCCGCTCATCGAGGACGACATCTACGGCGACCTGCACTTCGGTCCGGAGCGTCCCCGTCCGTGCAAGACCTTCGACACGCGGGGACAGGTGATGCTGTGTGGTTCGTTCTCCAAGACGATCGCACCGGGCTTCCGCGTGGGCTACGTGGCCCCGGGCCGGTTCCGGGAGCGCGTGGAGCTGCTCAAGTTCGCGCACACCGTGGCCTCGCCGCTGCTGACCCAGGAGGCGGTCGCGCGCTTCCTGGAGAACGGCGGCTATGACAGACACCTGCGCGCCCTGCGCCGCGGCCTCGCCTCGCAGGTGGAGCACGTGGCCCGTGCCGTCGCCGAACACTTCCCCCAGGGCACGCGCGTGGCGCTGCCAACGGGAGGGCTGCTGCTCTGGGTGCAGCTGCCGCCCTCGGTGGATGCCCACGCGCTCAATGCGCGGGCCCTGGAGGCGGGCATCAGCATCGCGCCAGGGTCCATCTTCTCCGCGCGGCCGGACTCCTACCGGAACTTCATCCGCCTGAGCTGCGGCCAGCCGTGGACGCCGCGCATCGAGGCCGCCGTCGCCACGCTGGGGAAGATTGCCTCCGGTCTCGCCAGCGCGTCGCGACGATGAAGAGCCGGGGGAGGAACGCGCCGCTCGTCCCATCCGCCCAGCCATCCCGCGACGCGGTGCGAGCGCCCTTCGCCATCACTGCATGCGCATGCCGGTGGGAATCTCGGCGAGCGGCGGGAAGCCCCAGCGGGCGCGCTCCTCGTCCGTCACGCTGGGGTCCACCGGGTAGAGCTTCATGGCCTTGTCCGGCCCGTCGCCCCTGTACTGGGTGCCGAAGCGCTGCGGGCGGTCGGCGTGCATCAACCACCGATCCCACGCCGCCGCGGCCAGCCACAGGCCGCTGGGGTGACCGCGCTTCGCGGCCTCCGCCCCCATCTGCCGCGCCAATGCGTAGTCCTCCAGCGTCTTACCGTGCTGGAAGATGAACCCCGCCGCGAGGAAGTCCGCTGCCTCCCGCAGGGCGCCCTGCGCCAGCAGCTCCTGGACCCGCTGACGCCGCCTGGCATCCCGCGGCGAGATTCGCTTCCAGTCCTCTGGAGTCAGCGGCCCCTGACGGTCCGCCTGGTCCTCCGTGAAGAGTTGCTTCAGCTCTTCGGTGGAATAGGGATGACGCTCCGGGAGCGTCGGGATCCGCTCGGCCAGCGCGACAAACGCCGGGTCATCACGCAGCGGCTCAAGGTCCTTGTCCTGCTTCATCCAGGCCACGTCCCGGAAGCCGGCCTGGACCGCGTGGGACAGCCAGTCCAGCGCATCCTTCCGCTTCCCGAGGAGCGCCGCCGCGCACGCGGCCGAGTACGCGGCTCGTTCATCCGTGTTTCCCGCGGCCCGGGCCTGCTCGTAGAGGGCCAGGGCCTCCGCGTACTTCTCCTGTCCCATCAATGCGGAGGCCCGCTTCGCCTGCAGCCAGCCCGCCATCGGTGCCGAGGGTGCTTCCATGGGCGGAAGGTCGGCGGTCTTCTCCGCGGAGGCCGTGGGCGCATTGGCCGGGGCGTGTGCACATGCAACGGTCAGCAGGCAGGACAAGGCAAGGATTGGGAGTCGCATGGCACGAACTCTACGCGATGCGGTCTGTCCAAACGCTAGGGAACAAGGCCGACAGCAGACCGCTAACGCGTCGCGACGATGAACAGCCGGGGGAAGGGCAGCAGGACCGTTCCATCCGGCAGGGCAGGGTAGGCCTTGGCAATCCCTGTCTGATAGCGATGGAGGAAGTCCGTCTTCTCCCCTGCATCGAGCGGTTCGAGGAAGGGCCGGAGTCCCGAACCCTTGAACCACTCGACCACCGCACCGGCGCCTCCGGTCAGCGGGTGGAAGTAGGTCGTGCGCCAGACGTCCACCGTGGCGCCAGCGTCGCGCAGCGTCCGGAAGTACCAGCCGGCCTCATGGCGGACCGTCCGTGCGTTCGCGGCGGCCCCCAGCTTGTCGGCCCACGGGCCCCCGCTGGCGGTCTCGCGCATCAGCCGGTGTGACGGCTCCTCCAGGTTGTCCGGCATCTGCACGGCGAGGCTTCCTCCCTCCGCCAGCTTGCTCAAGAGCGCGGGCATCAGCGTGGAATGCTCCGGCACCCACTGCAGCACCGCGTTCGCCAGGATGACGTCGTAGGGGCCCGGGTCGCTCCAGGTCGCGATGTCTCCCAGGTCGAACCGGACGTCCGGCAGCCGCTTGCGCGCCGCGGTGAGCATGTCCGGTGAGCTGTCCATTCCGGTGACGGCGGCCTGTGGGAAGCGGGCGCGCAGCAGCTCCGTGGAGTTGCCGGGACCGCAGCCGAGGTCCGCCGCGCGCTTCACCTCGGACGTGGGAATCCGCGCGAGCAGGTCCCGGATGGGACGGTTCCGCTCGTCCTCGAATCGCGAGTACTGCGCCGCTGACCAGTCCATGGGCGTCCTCCTTTTTTGGGAACCTATCGCGTCATGGCGGTGTCATGGGCTGTCCATGTCTTGGCGGGCATGAGCTCGCCATTCGCGGATGGGTTAGCGTTCCAATCATGCGCCTCTTTCGTGCTTCCGCCGTCGTGTTGCTGATGGGGCTCCTCGCCTCGGGTTGTAAACGAGACGCTGACGTTGCCCCGGCCAAGGCCACCGCTCCGGTCGCGGCGCCGGTCAATGCTCCGGCGCCCTTCGTCCAGGCGGGGCTGGTGGCACCCGTCACTGTCGCGGGGCAACCAGACACGGGGGAGGTGGACCTCGCGGCGCTGCGTGACTCCGTGGCGGATCCGCGGGTGCTCTCCGAAGAAGAGGTGCAGGCGCTCTCGCCGGACACGAACCGCCCACGGGCGGCCCTCGCGCTCGCGGCCCCACCGCCGAGCGCGCGCCCCCCGGAGGCACCCGGGCTGGGGGAAACGGACGTGATGGACAGCGTGCCGAGCGCGGACATGGCTCGTCGCGAGAGGCGCCTACGCCCGGAGCGTGCACGGAACGGAGAGGAGGATTCCGCGCCACCGGCTCCCGCTGAGGACGCCGAGGAAGTGGAGGGGAGCGTCGTCGGCGGAGTCATCGGTGGCGTCGTCGGTGCTCAGCTCGGAGCGCCAGCCCCCTCCGCCGCGCCTCCCATGTCGGGGGATCGTCTCCGCTCCGCCATGCAGGTCATCCGGGGGGCCGGTAGTGGAGGAGGTGGAATCGACCTCGGCGGACGCGCCGCGGCGCCCGCGAAGAAGCAGGCCGCCGAGCCGGAGGCGCCGAAGCCCGTGCTGCCTCGCGTGGAGGCCGCGCCCCGCGCCGCCAAGGTGCTGGTGATGAGCGACAACGGCCGCTACCAGCCCCTGAAGACCCGCGCCGTGCGCGTCGTCACGTACATCCAGGGCTCCCGCGCGCGCACCGTGGTCGACCACCTCTTCGAGAACGACACCGGCCGCAACCTCGAAGGCACGTTCTATTACCCGCTGCCCGGTGGCGCGACGGTGGCGGGCTTCGCGATGTACTCGGGCGCGGTGACGGTGGACACGCCCTCGCTGTTCCAGTCGTCGGACCTGCTGCCGCCACTCGGAGACGATTCGACGGAGTCGGAGCGGCTCGCCGCCTCCGCGCCTCCCGCGGCCCGTGGGTCGAAGCGCTCCTGGGGTGACATCCAGGAGGCCCGCGTCGTGGAGCAGAAGCGCGCACGGCAGGTGTACGAGGACGTCGTGCGCCGCAACGTGGACCCCGCGCTGCTCGAATGGTCCGGCGCTTCCACCTTCAGCGCCCGCGTCTTCCCCCTGCCTCCCAAGTCGCTCAAGCGCGTCGTCATCGCGTATGAGCAGACGCTCCTCTTCGACGGCACACGCCTGCGCTACACGTGGCCGCTGCCTCCGGGCGCGGGCAAGGAGCTCCGCGTCACCGCTCGCGTCCACGTGGATCCGCGACAGGCTCCGGAGGTCGCGGTGCAGCCGGATTCGGGCGCGAAGGCCCGCACGGTGGGCGCGTGGCAGGTGTATGACTTCCCGAAGCTCACGGGAGACGGGGCGCTGGGCTTGGCGCTGAAGCCTCGCGGCGAGGACGCGGACGTGCTGGTGGGGGCTGACAACGCAGGCCTTCCGGGCCGCGCCTTCCACGCGCGGGTGCGGCTGCCGGGGCAGCTCACCTCCGGCGCGGAGGGGCCTCCCACGGGCCGCGCGGTGCTGGTGGTGGACACCTCGCTGTCCTCCGAGGACGGCAACGCGTGGGCCATCCAGGCGGCCACGCTGCGGGCCCTCCTGGAGAAGGACGCGACGCTGAAGGAGTACGCGGTGCTCCTCTTCGACGTGCGTCCCCGCTGGCTGCATGGGCCGGGCTTCCGGCCGAACGACGCCGCGCACCGCCAGGCGAGCTTCGCGGAGCTGGAGCACGTCTTCCTGGAGGGCGCGTCCCACGTGGACGGCGCGCTGGAGGAGCTGGACGGGGCCGGACGTGAATGGCTCAAGCCTTCCGCCCCCGGCGAGCGCGTGACGGCCTTCCTGCTCTCCGACGGCAACATCACCTGGGGACAGAGCCGCGTGGACGCGCTCCTCTCCCGGCACCCGTGCGTGGAGTCGCTGCGCTGGGTGACGTACCGCTTCGGCGAGGCGGCGGTGAACACGGAGCTCTTCGACGCGCTGGCGCGCTCCAGCGGGGGGCGCGTCGTGAACGTCCTGTCCGCGGCGGAGGTGGAGGCCGCGGCGAAGGCGCACCGCGCGGCGTCCGTGGTGCTGTCCCGCGTGGCCGTGGTGGGCTCGGACGTGAAGGACCTGGTGGTGGCGGGACGGCCGCGGCTCGTCTTCCCCGGGCAGGAGCTGCAGGTGGCGGGACGGCTGCCGGGGAAGGGTGACGCGGCGCTGGAGGTGGTGACCCAGGCAGGCACCGGGCCCGAGCGCACGCTGCGCATCCCCCTGCCGCGCGACGAGGACAGCGCCTTCGCGCCCCGGGCCTGGGCGGAGCTCTTCGTGTCCCGGCTGGTGTCGCTGGATGACGTGCGATTGGACCGGATGGTCGTGGCGCTCAGCCAGCACTACCGGCTGGCCAACGCGCGCGCGTCCATGCTCGTGCTGGAGTCCGAGGGCGACTACACGCGCTACGCCGTGCGCGACGAGCAGATGGACCTGGAGAACCTGGAGTCGCTGCGGCGCAGGGAGGAGGACCAGCGCCGCGACAAGCTCCTGGGCATCGCGCTGGATGACGTGCACTCCTCCGGCCGCGCGGTGGTGGCCCGGCTCGCCGAGCAGAAGGGCCTGCCCGCGCTCCTGCGGCGCCAGCCGCTGCGGGACATGCCCTACGCGGGCGGTGACGAGCGGCTCCAGGCCGAGCTGGCCTACCGCAAGGCGCGGCGGGAGAACCGGGACGACGTGATGATCTACGAGGCCGTGGCCCGCAGGCGTGCCTTCTCCGGCGACACCTGGGGCGCCGTGCGGGCGCTGTCGTCGCCGGTGGAGCTGCGGCCTCGCGACGCGGAGGCGCTGCGGCTGGTGGGGTACGGCCTGCTGGCGCTGGGGCAGTACCCGGCGGCGGCGGAGCTCTTCGAGCACGTGCGCCTCAACCGCCCCTTCGAGGCGCAGGCCTTCCTGGAGGAGGCGCTCGCGCTGGATGCGGCGGGGCGCTATTCAGAAGCCGCGCGGAACTACGAGATCGTCCTCGCGCGCCCGTGGCCCCGGCATGGCGAGGAGCTGCGGACGGTGGCGAGCTTCCACTACGCGCGCATGCTGGCGGGGCTGGAGCGGCAGCCCCGGCTCGCGGAGGTGGCCTCCGTGCTGCGTGAGCGCCGCGCCGGGCTGCGGAGCCCCGACGGCGAGGCGCTGCTCGCGGAGGCGAAGCCCATCGACTACCAGCTCACCACGCACTGGAACTCGGACAACACGGACATCGACCTGTGGGTCATCGAGCCGAACGGCGAGAAGTGCTTCTACCAGCACAAGCGGTCGTCGCTGGGCGGGCGGCTGTACTGGGACATCACGGATGGCCTGGGGCCGGAGCTGTACCACGCCCGGAAGGCCGCGCCGGGGCCGTACCACGTGGTGGTGCACTACTACGGCAACAACTCGGCGCGGGACGTGGTGCCCACGGCGCTGCTGCTCGTGAGCGACCGGAACGTATTCACGGACGACGCGATGGCCCAGCGGCGCTTCCAGGTGCGCATCCTGCCCAACGCGAACGCACGGCTGTTGTTGCGGCGCGAGGAGTTGGTGGCGGCGAAGGACCGCGTGTCGGCGCAGCCCTCACCGTGAGCTCCACGCGCGGGTGCGCTCCTTCAGGGAGGGCATTGCGAGATGCAGAAGGCGCGATAGCTGTTGCAGTAGTACGGGTCGCCGCCGCCGAAGTAGCACTGGTAGTACTTCGCGTCGCACGCGTCGGTGCAGGCGCTGGGCACCGCCATCTCGACGACGCGGTTCGCTTCCTCGGGGCTCATCGGCTCCGCTTCCTCGACGCCGCCACAGCCCGCGAGCACACCGACAGCCATCAGCCCGGCAATCATTGCCATGCGCATTCGCTTCTCCTGGGGTTTTTGGGGGAAAGGTGTTGCCCCGCCAGGATAGCGCTGTCGTTGAAGGCAAGACAATGGGCAGGCGTCTCCGGGGAAACCGCGTGGTCCCCGGAGACCCCTTCACAATGCCTTACGGAGCGCAGACGACCCCTGCGCAGCCGCCCGCGCCGTTGCCGCGCGCGGCGTTGCCACCGCCGTCAATGGCCGTGGGCGCGTGGATGCCCCAGCCCGTGTTGCCCTGACAGACGTTGTTGGAGAGGGTGGGGGTGCTGACCGGGAGGACGCGCAGGCCGTCGCCGCCATTCGACAGGAAGCGGTTGTTGCGGACGGCGCCGACGAGCGGCGGGGGCTCGAACTCCGGCAGGTCGGCCAGGGTCAGTCCTCCCGCGTTGTCCCACCAGACATTGCCGCGGATGTCGACCGTGCGGGTCGCGACGTTCAGGCCTCCGCCGTTGTTCATCACCCACGAGTTGCGCAGCTGGAAGTCGAACGGCTCCCAGTGGGGATGCTCGGGCGTTCCGAACGCGGTGTTGTTCGCGATGACGGTGTTGTCGAACACCAGCTCCCAGCAGTTGTCGAAGCCGCTGTTGTTCCAGGCCAGGTCGGCCACGGAGGTGTTCCAGGCGAGCGTGCTCGACCTGAAGCGGACACGGCCGTAGAAGCAGTAGAGGACGTTCGTGTTCAGCGTGAAGGTCGAACCGGACACGCTGACCTCGTGGTCATCCACGAACAGCACGGTCCCGTTTCCGGTGAACTGTGACCCCCGCACCTCGACGACGCCGTTGGCCGCGTCGAACTCACTGCGCATCCCGACGGCGTTCCCGCCCATGCGGGAGTCCGTGATGAGGACCTGGGCGTAGCCCTGGCGGTGGTAGATGGCGGTCTGGTTGTCGAGCAGCGCGACCTGGTGCAGCCACACCGGCCCGCTGTCGAACACGTAGCCCGAGGTGAACCCACGGACCGTGCCGTTCCTCACGGTGCTGCCTTCCTCGGCCACGATGCCCATGGAGTCGTCCGTCGCGGGGCCGGAGCGGCGCACGGTGTGGCCTCCCAGGTCGAGCACGACGCCCGGGGCGGCGATCCGGAGCGCGGGCTCTGGCGTGCCCGGGCAGGAGAGGTCGCTCGTGAGCCGCGTGTTCCGGGTCAGCACCTCCCCGCACCGGACGACCCGCGCCTCCATGGCTTCCCGTTCGTCCTGGGGGCTGGCCTTCGCGGTGGTGCCCGAGAGGAGCAACAGCGCCAGGGGCCAGGTCACGACCCCACCTCGAATCCGTTGCATGATGCTTCCCCCTGGCTGGAGGCCTTGCGCCCCCGCGCGAGGAGGCTGCTCACACCACCTCGCGCCCCCCAGCCCGTCCAGCGGTGTCAGGCGTCTGCGTGGGGAAAGACAGCCGGGTGCGCCCACGGGGCGGGGCTGTTGCTATCCTCCGGTCCTCTCTGCGAGAGGAAGGACGGAGCACCATGACGAGGGCACCCGCCACCCGGACCGACCTGAGGGAGGCGCTGTTGCGGCTGGGCGTGGAGGAGGGTGACCTCGTGATGGTCCACGCCGGCCTCCGGAGCCTGGGGCCCGTCCTGGGCGGGGTGAACACCGTGGTGCAGGCGCTGCTCGACGCGGTGGGCGGCAAGGGCACGCTCATGGCGTACCTGGACTGGGAGATGGGCGTGGAGCCGGAGGACTTCGAGGACCCGCGCCTCCGCGAGGAGATCCCCACCTTCGACAAGCGCACCGCGCGGGCCAGCCGCGACCACGGCATCCTCGCGGAGACGCTGCGGACGTGGCCCGGCGCGGTCCGCAGCGACCATCCGGACGCGGGCATGGTCGCCATCGGCGCGCGGGCGGAGTGGCTCTGCGCGGACCACCCCTTCCGCTACGGCTACGGCCCCGGTTCGCCGCTGGCCCGGCTGGTGGAGGCCGGCGGCAAGGTGCTGATGCTCGGAGCGCCGCTGGAGACGCTCACGCTGCTGCACCACGCGGAGCACCTGGCGGACCTGCCCGGAAAGCGAATCACCCGCTACCAGCGACCGCTCTTCGTCCACGGCGAGCGGCGCTGGGTGGACTTCGAGGAGTTCGACACCCGCGAGCCGGTGACGGACGCCCTGCGCGCGTCCAGCGTGGACCCCTTCACGCGCATTGGAGAGCAATGCCTGGCGGAGGGAATCGGCCGCTCCGGAACGGTCGCCCAGGCGCCATCCCATCTCTTCGAGGCACGCCGGCTGTTGCGCCGCGGCGTCGCCTGGTTGGAGGAGTACCCCCGCTGAAAGGAGCCGTCGTGATCCTCTTGGAAGCCGCCCTCATCCTGGCCCTGTCCTCAGCCAACCCCGAAGCCGCGCCCGCGAAGCCTGGGGCCTCCGCGGGCTGCGCCACCACGAACATCGAGGTCGCGCTCCGCCACCTGTTCGACCGCTACAAGGGCGGCGGGACGCTGGACGTCGCGCGGGACTCCGGCGAGCCCATCACGCCCCAGTTCCTCGCGGAGTCCCTCAAGGTGCGCGACGTGCCGAATGGCTACGCGCTGGTGGAGAGCCCGGACCTCATCGAGACCTACGAGGCCGCCCTGTTCAAGAACCCGAACGGCTACCACCTGGTGGTGGTGTCGTCGGGCGCGTCCGTGAGCCGCACGGCGGTCTTCAAGTGCGACGCGGAAGGGCTGAAGGCCGACAACACGGCCCTGCAGCTCTCCGACGCGGACGCCATCCAGCTCTACACCGACGCGGGGCTCCTCAAGCCGAACGCCAAGAAGGGCCTGAGCGAGCAGACCCTCAAGGACTGGGCGGGCTCCATCATCACCCTCGCCCTGCCGCGCAAGGGCCGCGTCATCACCATCAAGGCGAACGTGGACGAGCCGGCCGGCGTGTATGGGAAGAAGCTGGGCACGGTCGACTACGTCGATGGCCGGTTCGTCGTGCGCTCGCTCGCGAAGAAGGCCCGCTGAGCGGGCCCCGGTGGCTGTCTTTACGGGCTGGTGACGCGCACGTCGTCGTAGGTCGCCACGCCCGTGGCGTAGAAGCCGGGCCTGCCCGCGGTCAGGCTCGTGTCCGTGCCCTGCACGCGGAGCACGCCGTCCACGAAGCCCTGGAGGGAGGTGCCGCTGACGGTCAGGGTCAGCGTGTAGAACGCGGACGTGCTCGCGGGGAACGGCACGGTCTGCAAGACCGTCGTCGAGCCGGCGACCTTCTTGTTCAGCACCAGGTTCCCGTTGTGGAGGACCAGGAAGTAGAAGTTGTTCCCGTCCACGTACCGGGCCACCAGGCCGTTGCGGATGGCCGTGCTGCCCGTCTTCACCCGGGCGGAGTGGGAGTAGTTCGCCCAGGTCGCCTGGCCGCCCGTGAGGATGTACGTCGCGGACGAGGAGGACTGCTGGCGCGCCGCCTTCGTCCCGTCCGTGACAATGGCCCAGGTCCCGTTGCCGCTGGCGTTCGTCCAGCCTCCCGTGGGGAAGGACGTGTACGACTCGAAGCCGTCCGTCAGCAGCGCAGTCCCGGTGCCCGGCGGCGTGGTGACGCTCACGGTGCTGCTCGCGGGTGAGGCATTGCCGGCCGCGTCGTAGGCGCGCACGGTGTAGCTGTACGTCGTGGCGGGGCTCAGGCCCAGCTCACCGCACCCGAGCGCGGACACCGTGCACACCGTCGTTCCGCCGCGGAAGACCTTGTAGGACGTGACGCCCACGTTGTCCGTGCTCGCGCTCCAGGCAAGCTCCACCTCGTTGCTGGAGACCGCGCTCGCGGTCAGTCCGCCCGGCGCGGTGGGCGGGGTGGTGTCCGTGCCCGTGCCCGCGCACGGCGCGGTGGGCGTGCCCACGGACGCGCCCGTCACCACGGGCGCCGTCGTGTCGAAGGTGTTGCCGCAGAAGGTCGCCTGCGCCGCGTCGTTGTCGTTGCGGATGAACGCGCCCGTCGCCTGCTGGAACGTGTTGTTCGTGGCGGAGTTGCCGCCCAGGTCATAGGCGTCCGAGTCGGACTTCATCTTGAGCGCGTAGCCGCGGCTGACCGCGAGGACGTTGGAGTCCAGCACGTTGTGGTGGCCGCGCAGCTCCACGAGGCTGCCCAGGTACTCCACGGGCTCGTCGTTGTAGCGGCAGTCGTTGCGCGCGAACGTGTTGTCGTGCGCGTTCTCCTTCACGTTGAAGCACTCCGACCCGAACGTGTGGATGGTGTTGCCGTGGACGGTGTTGAAGGAGCTGGTGTCATTCGCATACATCGGCTGGCTGGTCGACTTGGGGCTGGTGCCGATGTAGACGCCCTCGCCGTTGTGGTACCGGTAGCCGTCGCTGCTGTCCTTGGCGTACAGCCCGCACCACTGGATGACGGAGTTGGCGATTTCGTTGTGGTGTGCGTTGTTGCGCATGCGGATGCACTCGCCGCCCGCGCCGTTGAGGAACATGTCGCGAATCACCACGCCGGTGATGTCCCGCGACGTCTCCGACGAGCCGATGTAGATGAGCCGCCCGTCGGCGACGAGGCCCGTGTTGGCGTCCTTGAAGGCGCTCACGCCCGACAGGGACGTGGGCCAGGCCGCGTTGAGCAGCTTCTCCTGCCCGTCGATGGTGAAGCCCTCCAGCACGTAGTGGCTGTGGTCGACGTTGAAGATGCGCCCGGTGCCGAACAGCACCGCCTTGTAGCGCCCGGAGCGCGCCTTGCCGGTCTCCGGCCCCTTGAGCGTGATGGGCGCGGACGCGGTGCCGGCCCGCTTCGTCGTGGGGCGCTCGCGGTAGATGCCCGCCGCGAGGTGGATGGTCGTGCCGGCGGTGGCCTTGTCCAGGGCCGCCTGGAGTGTCTTCAGGGGCGCGGTGGCGGAGGTGCCGGCGTTGGAGTCAGAGCCGCCGGGGCTCACGTAGAGCGGCGCGGCGCCGGCGGTGAAGGGCAGGAGCGCCAGCATGGCCAGGACGCGGCCCGGGCGGAGGGAGAGGAGCGAGGAGCGCTTCAAGGGGGCTCGGGGGTGGGAGGGTGTTTCACTTCGCGGAGGCCCGGGAGGAAGCCCGGGCCCCGGTGCGACAGGAGGCTCAGGGGCAGCCGGAGCTGACCTCGAGCGCGTCGTACGCCATCCAGCCGTTGCGGCGGGTGCCGGTGGCGGCGATGACGTAGCCGTAGATGAACTTCATGGTGCCCGACTGCTGGCGGTAGCGCCCCGCGCCGTCCTGCACCCAGAGCGGGATGTCGATGGAGGGCGCGCCCGAGTTCGTCGGCACGTCCAGGCGCTGGAACTTCGTGCCCGCGGGGAAGTGGTCCACCGCCACGCCGCCCAGGCCGAAGCCCGGCACGTTGAAGGCGAGGTTCACCGAGCGCAGGCCATTGGCGCGCACGAGCGGCAGGTAGTCGCCCGCGCGCTCGTGCACCGCCGTGCTGTCGTAGACCACCTTCTTCAGCTCCAGGTGGGTGTCGTGCCAGTTGCGCACGGCGTAGCACGCCATCTTGCTCAGCCCGGAGCTCAGCGCGGAGACGTGGCCGACCTTCTCCTCGAAGGAGGTGCGCCCCAGGATGGCGGACATGGGCAGCCAGCCCGCGCTCGAGTTGGACGTCGACGTCGCGAACGCGTGCAGCTCGCCCGCGAACGTGCGCGTCTGGCCGTAGTTGAAGAGGGAGCGCGTCCGGGTGGACGTGCCCACGATGGTGCCGTTGCCGTCGCGGATGGGCACGCCCACGGTGATGCCCCACGAGTCGTCGTCGCTCGTGTCGTTGGTCTGCACGCGGTTGCCGCCAGAGGGCCGCAGCTTGCAGTTATACGGGCTCTCCTCGCACACCGTGCCGTTCACGCCGGAGAAGGCCGCCTGCCGCGTCGTCGCCAGGTCCTCCGCCGCGACCGTGTCCCCCTCGAACGCCTCGCCGCCACAGGCGACCGAGGCCAGCACCACCGAGCACAGCGCCGGGAATCTGAAGTTCATGATAAAAATGGAAATCGGATTTTACCCGCTTTGTCAAATGGCGTGGCCGAGGCATTGCCCGCCAGCTGTCATGGCCGGGTTGCGTCGCGCACGCGCAGTGCGTTCAGGGATTGGGCCGCGCCGGGAATGCCAGCGCGTGGAGGTGCTCCGGGAGCTGCTGTCGCTGCCAGGCGCGCTCGCGGGCGGTGTCCTCCGCGACGTCGGTGGCTTCGGCGGCGCCGTGGGCCACGGCGGTGGCCGCGTAGGTGGCGGCGTGCGGTGCGTGGGTGACGGCGTGGGCGGTGGCGGCGGCATGGCCCGCGGCACGGGCCGCGGCGCAGGCAGCGGCGTGCGTGGTGGCATCGTGGGCGGCGGCGTGCGCGGCGAAGGCGGCGGCGCGTGCCTCGCTCATCGCCAGCGCTCCCTGGGCCCAGGCCCGCGCGGCTTCGAGGGCCCGGCGGGGACGGAGGTCCTCCGGGAACTTCTGTTCGAAGAAGGGGAGCACGTGCTCGGCGCAGTCAGCGGCCCAGCGGGCCAGGGCCTCGTGGTCGGACCTGTCGAGCTTCATGCCCCCGCTCCTTCCGGCGTCACCCACCTCCCGCGTTGTCTGTCATTCCAGGCGGACAGGTCAATGCGGGCGCCGGCGCATCCGCGCGATGCGTCCGGGAAGGGACTTCCGGGGCCCCGGCCCCTGGACCCTAACGGGCCGGTGGCGCCGGAGCGGCGGGACAGGCGGGCGCGGCGACCATCAGCGCCTCGTTCATCCCCAGCACGAGCCTCGACCCCGTGACGGTCAGCGAGCGCACGGGGGCCGGCGTCGGGTAGCGGCCCACCTCCGACAGGTCGTCCGCGCGCAGCGCCAGCACCCCCGACGGGACCGTGGAGATGGCCAGGTACGCCACCGCGCCGTCGAAGGCGAGGATGCGCGAGACGTCCACCGGCCCGGTCCGCTCCGCCAGGTTGATGTGCGCCCGGGTCACGATGCGCGTGCCCTCGCGCTCCAGCAGGTAGACCTCGCGGCCGTTCTCGATGACCAGACCCCGGCCCCCCGCGAGCGCCATGGCCGTGAATTGATCCGTGCTGCCGGACAGCTCGCCGGTGGCCGCTTCGCCCTCGCCCGACCACGAGCGCCAGAGCAGCGGAATGCGCGAGGGCTTGTCCGGTGAGACGTAGTGCATCTCGCCCAGCAGCAGCTCCGAGCGGGCCCCGTCCACCGCGAGCGCGTAGCCCTTGCGCGTCTCCGACGAGGCCGGATCCACCGTGACGGTCTGCTCGAAGGCCGGCGCCAGGGTCTGCCCCGAGCACGCGCCGTCCATCGCGAAGCGCCGCACCGTGAAGCCTCCGCCGGCGATGGGCGCGGCCTGGAAGAGCTGTCCCTTCGTGGAGGCCAGCACCGCCGGACCGCCAGCAAGGCGCACCTGTCCCTCCGGCTCCAGGAGTCCGTCCGCCGAAGCGCGCAGGCAGCTCAACACCGCCGTGCCCGCCTCCTGGTGCACGTTGGCGCCAGCCGCGGGCAGCGTCACCAGGTCGCGCGTGGCCGCCCCCGGACGCGCGGGCGCCAGGCGCAGCCGCTGCGTGTCCGCTGGCAGGGTCGCGCCGCCCGACACGACGGTGGGCGCCGCCGGGTCGCTCACGCTCACGCGGTGCGAGCCGAAGGGCCCCACCGCCAGCAGCGAGCCATCGGGCGCGGCCTGCACCCGTTCGAAGGAGCCGTGATGGACACCCGTGCGGAAGCGCAGCGCGTCCGTGCCCTCCAGCCCCACCACGCGGCGCCACGGCTGGAGGACGGCGTGCCGCCCCCGGCCCGTGAGCTGGAACGGGGAGAGCGTCAGCCCCACCTCCTCGCTCTGTCGCAGGGGCAGCGTGGCCACCACGGACGACACGCCGCTGGCGTTCAGCGCGTGCCGCTCCACGACGTAGGCGCGCGTGGGGCCGGTCAGCCGGACCCACTCCACCAGCAGGTCATCCTGGAAGAGGACGAAGCCCACCGGCCGCTCCCAGCGCGTGGTCTCCTCCACGGGGAGGAAGGACTTCACCGGCGTGGGCGTCCCGGTGCTGGTCAGGTCGGACTGCCGGTACACGAGGATGCGGCCCATCTGCCCGTAGCGAAGCAGCTCGTGCGCCACCACGTACGTGCTGTCGGCCCGCGCCTGGAAGAAGGACAGGCCCGTCAGCAGCGTGGGCTTGAGCACGGGCGCCTCGGGCTGCGTCACGTCCACGGGCACCAGCCCGCGCGTCGTGCCCACCCAGAGCGTGTTGCCATCCGGGGACATGGACATCGAGTTGCAGGTGCCGGGCAGTTGCAGGTTGTGCGCGTCGTCCGCCACCAGGACGTTGCCGGGGTCGATGCGGTAGGGCGTGGCCGCGCTGCCGTTGCACAGCCAGAAGTGGGTGCCCCGTCCCGCGCCCCCGAGGATGCTGTTGCTGTTGGGGTGCAGGGGCAGCCGGGCCAGGGACGTGAGGCGGTCCCCCTCCAGGCCCAGCAGCTCCAGCCGCTGCCGGCTCCCCACGACGAGCACGCGGTCCGGGCCCAGGGTCACGAAGAAGGTGAGCATCCGGTCGGACCAGTCCGTGGCGCCGAAGAAGCGGTCCACGCGGATGTCCAGGGCTGCCTGGTCCAGCCGCTCCAGTCCGTCCGCCGTCACGCGCACCAGCGACACCGACAGGCCACTGCCGCCCAGCCGGTCGCCGAAGAGGAGGCGGTCGTCCGACACGAACTCCGCCAGCCCCTCCAGGGGCGCCGTGGAGCGCTCCGCGGGGGACGCCCCATGGCTCCACGCAGTGCCGTACGTCATGGGGGCGCTGGTCGTGGGCGAGCCTCCACACACCCCGCTCACGCACTGGTCCTGCGCGGTGCAGGCGTCGCCGTCGTCACAGGCCGTCCCCTCCGGCGCGGGCGTCACGACACAGCGGCCGGACTCGTCGCGCTGCTCCACCGTGCAAGGGTCGTCGTCCCCGCACGTCCCCGCGTCGTCCGGCGACGTGCCGCCATCGGGAGGCGGATGTCCGGCGTCGCCGCTGCCCGCGTCCACGAGGCCCGCGTCGGGGCCGCCCGCGTCCGGGCGCTCCTCGGGTGGGTCTCCCGAGCACGCCGAGAGCAGGACCGCCAGGAACACGCCCCGGACCGTCGACCACGCGGGAGCCACCATGCACGCACCGTCCCGGGCCCTGAGGCCCTGCTCCGTCCGATTCATCCCGTGCCGTCAGGGCGGAGCGTGGGTCCCGGCAGGGACCGTCCCCGGATGGCAGGTCATGGGCCCTTCGCGCGTGCGCGGCCGGGCACGGGACTCCCCCCGCTCCCGGCCGCGCACGGCGAGGGAAGGCTACTCGCGCAGCGTGGTGCAGCCGCGGCCGAAGTTGTTCAGCACGGTCTGGTAGTCACCGGTGTCCACGGTGCCGTTGCGGTTGAAGTCGGAGCCCGTGCCCACGGGGACCTGCGTGCCGTACTCGGACAGCACCTTCGTGCGGTCCGTCACGTTCACGCAGCCATCCAGGTTCGCGTCGCCGGGCAGCGGCGTGGCCTGGGCCGGCGGCGTCTTCTGGGTGATGGAGGCGTAGCGACCGTGGGTGGCCTTCGCCAGGCCGTCGAAGAACGGCACCTCGCTCGCGGCGCTGGCGCCGACCTGGTAGGGCCCCATCACGGTCTTCGCCGCGTCGTCCGGCTCGCGCGCCTGGGCTTCACCCTGGAGGGGGATGTAGTCCTCGAAGAGGAAGTCGATGTCCGCGATGAGCGTGAGGTTCGGCGGGTAGGGCGGCACGAAGAAGCCGCAGGGGCCCGAGGAGGCGGCGCTGCCCGTGCACGCCTTGTTGCGGACCTTCTCCTGCCAGCTGCCCGGGGTCAGGTTGGGCCACACGCCCGCGCTCCAGCCGCCGTAGCACTGGTCCAGGGTGGGGGTGGAGTTCTCATCGCCGTCCGTCACCAGGTAGATGCGCTTGATGTGGTTCTGGTTGGGCAGGAAGTTGATGAGCGCATCCACGGCGGCGCACACGGAGCCGGCCAGGGGCGTGTTGCCGCCCAGGGTCACCGCGTTGACCGCGGCGCTGATCTGCGCCGGGGTCTTGTTGTCCGCGAAGTTGAAGATGGGCGTGGGCCCGGAGTTGTCGAAGGTCCAGAACGCATACTTCGTCGGCACGCTGGGGATGATCTGCAGATAGCCGTCGATGCGGGCCTTGGCCACCTGCAGGCGCGTGAGGCCGGGAACGGACGTGGCGCCCATGCTGCCCGTGCGGTCCAGCAGGATGAGGACGTGCTCGTCCGCCAGCGCCGCGCTGGAGCACAGCCCTCCGACACACGCGAGCGCCACGGCGGCCTGCGACAGGGAACGACGCTTCAATTCAAGACGCATGGAACGACCTCCTGGGAGTCAGGGAAATGAACGACCTTGCGGCGGTGAAGCGGGAAGGCTGTGAATGACGCGGGCGGGGCCTACGGGCAGCCCTTGCCGTAGTTCTGGAGGACGAGGTTGCGGTCGAAGATGTCGATGCGGCCGCTGCCGTCCAGGTCGTACGCGGGGTTGCCGGGCGGCACGGTCTGCCCGAAAGAGGCGTTGATGAGGGCCAGGTCCTCGTCGTTGATGCAGCCGTTGCCGGACACGTCCCCCACCAGGATGACGCCGCCGTTCACGACGAGGCCGAAGTCCGCGTCCACCGCGGGCGTCTCCAGGTGGTTGTCCTGCACCACCTCGTCGCCCAGCACCTCCACCTTCCACAGGCCCGCGGCCGGGTTCTGGAGGAAGACGTTCTCCACCGTGTCGACCTTGTTGGACGCGCCTCCGGCCGTGGAGGCGTTGCCCGCGGTGAGGCCGTTGTTGCCCCAGTAGACGGTGCCGTTGGGCGCCGTCACGCGCAGGGACAGGTCGTTGATGCGCGCCTGGGCCGCGCCCACGGTGCCCATGGGGTCCGTGTAGGCCAGGGTGACGTTCAGCTCCGTCTGGCCGGTGGCGACCTTCACGCTGTACGCCTTGACGCCCAGCGGGCCCACCACGTCCGTCTCGTCGATGATGCTGGTGACGGGGGCGCGGTCCAGCAGGCGCTTCACGTCGGAGGTGCCCCAGCCCTGCTTGAAGCGGTCGATGTCCGCGTTGGCGCCGCCCGCGAGCCAGTTGTAGCGGTGCGCGTGGTTGATCATCAGCGCCTTGGCGGTGGCCATCTGCGGGCGGCTGGTGAAGACGTCCGCCTTGGTGCCGTGGCCCGCCCACACGCCCTGGTGCCACATCTGGAACAGCAGGCCGAAGTGGCCCGCCGTCTGGGGCGTGGCGGAGCTGGTGCCGCCGAACTCCGTGTAGCTGGTGTCGCTGCCGCCGGAGGCGGAGCGGATGGAGTCGTAGAAGAACGACAGGTCCGGCTTGATGCGGCCGTCCGCCGCCGGGCCGATGCTGCCGCTGAAGCCCCAGCGGTCATCCGCGCGCGACAGGGTGTTGAGGTGCTGGAAGGCCCCCACGGAGACGATGTTCTTCGCCCAGGCCTGCGGGCGGGACTGCCGGCTGCCCGCGTTGCTCTGGGATTGGGTGCTGAGGATGGGGTGCTTGAAGAGGTAGTCGTCCACCTCCGCGGAGATGGTCGTGTACGACGTCGTCAGCGAGCTGCCCACGCTGGAGGTCTGGAACACGGCGCGGTACGGGCCGGCCGGGTCGGTGAGCTCCTGGTTCGCGGTGTAGCGGGACTTGGTGCCGCCGAACTGGGTGGACTCGCTGTAGAGGAAGAAGATGCCCTGGCCGCTGGGGATCATCCCGCGCGCGGCGGGGTCGATACCCTGGGCGAAGTTGTTGCTGTAGCAGCTGGTGCCGTGCAGCGAACCCGACGTGCCCGTGCTGTGGATGATGGGCGCGGTGGCCCATTCCCGGTGCGTGGTGCGCAGCTCCGTGTCGAAGATTTCCCCGCGCACGCCCTGGCCCGTCCACCCCTTGAGGGACTGGACGGCGTTGGCGCCGCCCAGCTCGCGGACGATGTCCATGTCCACCTCGCCGGGGCCACCCCAGCGGTCGATGAACTGCACCTCGTTGGAGCGCACCACGCGCGCGAGCTGTTCCTGCGTGAGCGTGGCCTCGATGCGCAGGCCCCCCGGCTCCACCAGGTCCACGGTGCCGCCCAGGGCACGCACGCGCCGGGCCAGCGCCTCCTGCCTGGCAGCGCCGCGCTCCCCGAGCATCAGCGAGTAGCGCTGCGTCTCCGGCAGCCGCGCGGAGCGGCCCAGCAGGGCGTCGCGCAGCTCGCGCTCCAGGCGGTACTCGGGATGGTAGGGGCCCACCCAGCGCACGTAGGGCAGCTCCGCCACGCGCTTGTGGGTGTCGCCGTCCATCTCCACGACGAAGGTGTGGTCGGTGAGGAAGCGCAGCACCTTGCCGCCCTCGCGTTCGATGGCGTCGCGGAAGGAGGGCAGGGGCGTGCCCAGGAACTGCACCAGGTGCAGCGTGTTGTCCGCGTCCGCGGCGAGCAGGTTGCCGGTGAGGGATGGGCCGCCCTGGAGCGGATCGAACGGGGCCTCCGCCAGCCGCACCACGTACTCGGTGTCGCGCACGCGGCCGAGCAGCTCGGCGCCGCCGCGCGTATAGGCCATGAAGTCCCGGCGCGAGCCGTTCGGCTGCTGCTCCTTCCAGACGTGGAGCTGGAGGCCCGGCTCCGGAGCGGTGACGGTGCGCAGCGAGGAGACGGGCCGCTCGGTGCGGTGGAAGACGAAGCCCGCGGCGGTGACGAGCGAGGACCGGGTGCCTCCCGCCGCCAGGCCGGGGACCTTCTCCACCACGAGCTTCGCGGGGGATGCGTCCGGGGTGCGTGAAGTGGGAGGGGTTCCCCGGGAGGGAGGCGCGGCCAGGGCGCCCGCGGGAAGCGTCAGGGTGCAGCCCAGGGCAAAGGCAGACAGACGTCGCCAGGACGGCGCGCGCCGGGACAATGACTCTCGCATGTCGGTGCTCCTTCAGATGGCTCAGTGCTCACGCGTCCGCCGACGACGCGCTCCCCGCCGCACCACGACTTCGGCTCTGCCCGCAAGCCCTCTCAGAAGAGGACCTGGGCACTGCCGCGACCATCTGAAGAAAGACGTTCGAGTCGATGAAGGTCCGTAATATTTGTAATTCTGACCTTTGATGGATGTCAATGGACTGACTGGTTTTCCATTGATGACGTGAATTTGCGGGGCGGGCGTCTGGTTTTGCCCACGTTGCTACGTGGAAGCCACCACGCCGTCACCGTTGCCATGGTTCAGCGAGGCCGCGTGACGCTCCTGCCATGTCCAGGTGCGAGTTCAAGCTGGCACCGGAGCCGTGAGCCTTCAGCGCTCCGGCTCCTCGTCTTCGTTCAAGAGGCCGTGCTTGCGGAGCTTGTCGTGCAGCGTGGCGCGGCCGATGCCCAGCGCCTTCGCGGCTTCCGTGCGCTGACCCTTGGAGGCCGAGAGCGCGGCGAGGATGAGCTCCCGCTCGTGCGCGTCCAGCTTCTCGCGCAAGGTGGCGCCCGTGGACGGGACCTGGGGCGTGCTGGGGCCTCCGGCAGGCAGCAGCTCCAGGTCCAGCGTGCCGTCAGGGGAGAGCACCACGGCGCTCTCCAGGGCGTTCTCCAGCTCGCGCACGTTGCCGGGCCAGGGGTGGGCCGTGAGGCGCTCCAGGAGCGCGGGCGTGAGCGGCACCGGCGGCATGCGGAAGCGTTCCGTGTGGCGGGCGAGGAAGTGTTTCGCGAGCGCGGCGATGTCCTCCGGGCGGCTTCGCAGCGGAGGCACCTGGAGCGTCACGACCTTGAGGCGGTAGTACAGGTCCTCGCGGAAGCGGCCCTCCGCCACGCGCTGGGGCAGGTCGCGGTGGGTGGCGGCCAGCACGCGGACGTCCACGGGGAAGGAGCGGTCCTCGCCCACGGGCCGCACCTCGCCTTCCTGCAAGACGCGCAGGAGCTTCGCCTGGAGGGGCAGGGCGAGCTCGCCCACTTCGTCCAGGAGCAGGGTGCCTCCGGAGGCCTCGCGGAAGAGGCCGGGCCGGGCGCGCACGGCGCCCGTGAACGCGCCCCGCGCATGGCCGAAGAGCTCCGCCTCCGCGAGCTCCGGCGTCAGGGCGGCGCAGTTGAAGCGCACGTAGGGCTTGTCCGCGCGCGGGGAGGCGCGCACCAGGGCTTCCGCGACACGCTCCTTGCCGGTGCCGCTCTCGCCGGTGATGAGCACGGTGACGTCGCGCGGGCCCACGCGCTGGATGAGCAGGGCCAGACGGGCCATGGATGGCGACACGAAGACCAGTGAGCGCAGCAGGTTCACTTCGCCGGACAGCCGCTCGTTCTCCGCCTCCAGCTGCACCACTCCGAGCGCGCGGCGCACCACGGCCAGCACGTCGTCCACGTCGAACGGCTTGCGGAAGTAGTCCAGCGCGCCGAGCTTCATGGCCTCCACCGCATGGCGCTCCGAGCCGTGCGCGGTGATGAGGATGACGCGGGGCGCATGCGGGCGCGCGCGGACGCGGCGCAGCAGCTCCATGCCGTCCACGCGCGGCATGCGCAGGTCGCTGAGCACCAGGTCCACGGGCGGCTCCACCTCCAGGCGAGCGAGCGCGGCCTCCCCGTCCACGGCCTCTTCCACGAGGAGCCCGTCGTCCTCCAGCAGTCCGCGCAGCGTGTAGCGCACGCCCGCGTCGTCATCCGCCACCAGCACGCGTGCCTTCACGACACGGCCTCCTTTCGCGGCGCTTCGACCCTCGGGGATGGCGCCGGGAGGACGAGCTCCGCGACGCAGCCTCCGCCGTCGCGTGCGCGCAGGCTCAGCTCCCCGCCGTGCTGACGCATCAGCGCCCGCGACAGTGCGAGCCCCAGTCCGGAGCCATGGGGCTTCGTGGTGATGCCCGGCTCGAAGACGCGCTCCCGCACCTCCTCCGCGAGCCCGGGGCCCCGGTCGCGCACCTCCACGCGGCCTCCGCCTCCCGGCAGCGTCCAGGCCTGGAGCTCCACCGTGGTGCCCCTCGGCGCGGCGTCCAGCGCGTTCTGCACCACGTCGATCAGCACCTGCCGCACCTTGCGCGCGTCGCACCAGGCTTCCACCGGCGGCCCCTCCGCGACCCTCAGCGCCACACCCCGCTCTCCCGCCATGCCTTCGTGCAGCTCCACCACCTGCCGGCACAGGCCGTCCAATGGCACGTGCGCTTCGTTGAGCGGGAGCAGCGGCCGGGAGAAGTTGAGGAACCCTTCGAGGATCTCCTGCATCCGGTCCACTTCCCGGCGCAGCACCGCCAGCCGCTCCGCGGGCCGGCCCTCCACCTCGCGGGCAATCATCGCCGCCAGGCCCTTCACGCTCGCCAGCGGGTTCTTCAGCTCGTGGGCTATCTCCCCGGACAACGTGGTGAGCGAGCGCACCCGCTCCTCATGCGCCTTCAGCGCTTCATCCCGCGCCTCCAGCGCCGTGCGCACCATGCCCCGGAACGTGCGCCGCATCGTCGTGCCGATGAAGTTCGCCCACACGACAAGGAAGGCCGTCACCGTGAGCATCGTCACGAGCAGCGCGTCGCTGTGCCCCGCGCGCCGGCCTCCTCCAAAGAGCGCGGGCACCAGGTCCCCCACCGCGCCCGTGAAGGTCGCCGCGGCCTGCACGCCCACCAGCGCCAGCAGGTAGCCCACCCACCTCCGGGACCGCGCGGGCGAAAAGAGGATCGCCGTGGCGAAGGCCACCGGCAGCACCAGGGGAATGAGCGGGCTCTCCAACCCTCCCAGTGACAGGTTCACCACCGTGAACAGGGGGAACGCCACCAGCGGCAAGGCTGTGCCCCGCTCGTGTGACAACACCGGCTGCCGCCGCCACGACAGGGCGACCCCCAGCCCCACCAGCACCATCCCCAACGCCACCGCCACGCACCACCGGCGCCAGCCAGACGTGTCCCCGACGAGCCCCAGCGAGCCCATCACCACCGGGAGGGGGCTCAGGAACAGCAGCACCTTCGTCACCTGCCGGAACATCCGCGAGAACGCCTCGCGCTGGACCTGCTCGACTCCGGCGGCCGTGGGCTGGGTTGGGGAATGCAAGGCGCGTCCTCCTGGACCGTGGGCGCTACCCTATGCCCAAGCAAGGCGGATGCCCCAGCCCGTGTGCCCTGGAGCCGCTCCCGCGCTGCCCCTTCCTGTTCGGCGTCCCGGCGCCCGGCGTCGGAAATCCGAACAGGGAAGGCCCTGCCCCCGGGGGCGCCCCTCGCGTTCAGTGCTGGCACGTCCAGTGCTCAAGGTGACGCCAGGACACAGGGCCAGGACGGCCCCGTGCGCCGGACGCGGACTCCCTGGGACGGGCAGGCGTAGCGTGGAGCGGCCGCGCTCCGGGGGCGCTTCATTCGCGGCATGGGCCGCGCCAGGAGGCTGGGGTGTCGGGACCGGGCAGGAAGTCGAAACACTCGAAGCGAGGCATCGTCGCGGGGGCCCTCCTGGTCGCCGTCATCGCCAGCGGCATCCTCTGGCTGCGGCGGCCGGTCCCGGAAGCGCCGCCGCGCTTCACCGGCTACGTCGTCAGCGACAACGTCTACCTGTCCTCCCCGGTGGCCGGCATGGTGGCCTCCGTCGCGGTGGTGCGCGGGCAGCGCGTGGAACCAGGCACGCCGCTGTTCCGCATGGAGCCCACGTCGCTGACGGCCCGCGCCGACCAGGCACGGGCGCAGGTGGGCCAGATTGAAGCCCAGCTCCTCGCGCGGCAGTCGGACGTGGCCCGCGCCCGGGCCTCGCTCGCCGCCGCGCAGGCGGAGGTGGAGCGCGCGGACGCGGAGCTGGCCCGCCTGGTCGCCGTCCAGAAGGCCATGGAGGGCGCGGTGACGCCCCAGCAGCTGGACCTGCTGCGCGCGACGGCGACCCGCGCCCATGCCCTGCGCGACGCGGCCCGCACGGACGTGGCGGCGGCGGGGGCACAGCTGGAGGTCGTCCGCGCCCAGCTCGCCAGCGGACGCGCGGGCGTCACCGCCGCGGAGCAGCAGGTCGTGGAGCTGGCGCCCGTGTCCCCCGTGGTGGGCCGCGTGGAGGACGTCCTCTTCCAGCAGGGCGAGTGGGCCCTGCCCAACGCCCCCGTCGTCAGCATCATCCCGGACGCGAAGCTGAAGGTGCGCTTCTACGTGCCGCAGGGACGGGTGGCGTCCTTCCCGCCGGGCACCGCCGTGAACATCGCCTGCGACGGCTGCGACACCGGGATGACGGCGCGCGTGGACTACGTCGCCCCGCGCCCGGAGTACACGCCGCCCATCATCTACAGCCTGGAGACGCGGCAGAAGCTGGTGTTCCTGGTGGAGGCCGTGCCCTCCGCCCCCACGCGGCTGCTGCCAGGACAGCCCATCGACGTGACGCCGCTGAAGGGGGCACCCGTGGAGGCGGACCGATGAACGAGCGGGCCATCGACGTGCGCGGGCTCAACAAGTCCTTCGGCGACCGGCATGTCGTGCGGGACGTCTCCATCGCCGTGGACACCGGGCGCATCACCGGCTTCCTGGGCCCCAACGGCTCCGGCAAGACGACGACGCTGCGGCTGTTGTGCGGCCTGCTCACGCCCGACAGCGGCGAGGGCACCGTGCTGGGCATGGACTTCCGCGCCCGGGGCGACGCCATCAAGCGCCTGACGGGCTACATGACGCAGAAGTTCTCCCTCTACGAGGACATGACGCTGGAGGAGAACCTGGCCTTCGTCGCGCGCGTCCACGGCCTGGACCAGCGCCGCGAGCGGGTGGAGGACACGCTCCACCGGCTGGGCCTCTTCGACCGGCGCCGGCAGCTCGCGGGCGCGCTCTCCGGAGGCTGGAAGCAGCGCCTGGCCCTGGCCGCCGCGACGCTGCACGCGCCCCGGCTGCTGCTCCTGGATGAACCCACCGCGGGCGTGGACCCCAAGGCCCGCCGCGAGTTCTGGGATGAAATCCACACGCTCGCCGCCGGAGGCCTCACGGTGCTGGTGTCCACGCACTACATGGACGAAGCCGAGCGTTGCCACGACATCGGCTACATCCTGTACGGACGCCTCATCGCCCGGGGCACGGCGGACACGCTCATCCGGGACTCGGGGCTGGTGACGTTCCTGGGGGAAGGGCCGGGCATCGACCGCGCGGCGCACCTGCTGGCCCGGGCGGACGGCGTGCTCAGCGCCTCCGCGTTCGGCGCCGCCGTGCACGTCAGCGGGCTGGAGCGCGAAGCCCTGGAGGCCGCGCTCGCCCCCTGGCGCAAGGAGCCCTTCCGGTGGAGCGAGGTGCCGCCCTCCCTGGAGGACGTCTTCATCCAGCTCATGGGTCGCGAGCGCGACGAACGGTACACGTCATGACGGGCCCGCTCCCGCGCATCCTGGCCGTGCTGCTCAAGGAGTTCACGCAGCTCAGGCGCGACCGCATCACGTACGCGATGATCCTCCTCATGCCGGTGATGCAGCTGCTCATCTTCGGCTACGCCATCAACATGGACCCCCGGCACCTGCCCGCCGCGGTGCTGTCCCACGACACCAGCACCCTGGCGGACTCCGTCGTCGCCGCGCTGGAGCGCACCGGCTACGTGGACGTGCGCTACCTGCCGCGCTCCGACGAGGAGATGGACCAGCTCATCCGCCGGGGCCAGGTGATGCTGGGCATCACCATCCCCCCGGACTTCACCCGGCGGCTGCTCAAGGGCGAGCGCGCGCAAATCCTCGCGGAGGCGGACGCGTCCGACCCGCAGGCCGCCGCGGGGGCGCTGGCCGCGGTGAGCGTGCTGCCCACGGAGGCGCTCCGCAACGAACGGGTGGGATTGGGGACGCCCCGGTCCGCCGCGCCCGCCTTCGAGGTGGTGGTGCACCGGCGCTACAACCCGGAGAGCCGCTCGCCGTTCCACATCGTGCCGGGCCTGCTGGGCATCATCCTGTCCATGACGCTGGTGATGATGACCGCCATGGCCGTCACCCGCGAGCGCGAGCGCGGCACCATGGAGACGCTGCTGTCCACGCCCGCCACGCCCGCGGAGATCATGGTGGGCAAGCTCACGCCGTACGTCGTCGTGGGACTGGTGCAGACCGTCGTCGTGCTCGGCATGGCGCGGGGGCTGTTCTCGGTGCCCATGGCGCGCACGCCCGCGGGATGGCTGGCCCTGGCGTGCGGCATCGTGCTGTTCATCGTGGGCAACCTGTCGCTGGGCTACCTCATCTCCACCGTGGCGCGCAGCCAGCTGCAGGCGATGCAGATGTCCATGTTCTACATGCTGCCGTCCATCTTCCTCTCCGGCTTCGCCTTCCCCTTCCTGGGGCTGCCGCCGTGGGCGCGGGTGCTGGGGGAGATCATCCCCGTCACCCACTTCCTGCGCATCGTCCGGGGCGTGCTGCTCAAGGACCAGGTGCTCGCGGACATGGGCAACGACCTGCTCGCGCTGGGGCTGTTCGTGCTCGCGGTGGCGGGCGCGGCGCTCGCGCGCTCGCGCACCACCCTGGATTGACGTGGCCCCTTCCCTCAGTAGGGCAGGGGCTCCTCCTGGAACGAGCGGCCGCTGCCCGTGAGCGACTTGCCCTCGTGCCAGAGCAGCTCCTCCGTGCGCAGCAGCAGCTCCGTGAGCCCCGCGCCCGTGCGCGCGCTGATGGGGACGCCTTCGTTCGCATGGGCCTCCAGGCTGGCCATGACGCCCTCCACGCCGCCTTCCAGCAGGTCGCTCTTGTTGAACACGAGCAGGCGCGGCGTGTCCTGCAGGCCCAGGTCCTGGAGGATCTTCTCCACGGCCTCCATCTGCAGCCGGTACGCGGGGTCCGACGCGTCCACCACGTGCAGCAGCAGGTCCGCGTCCGCCAGCTCCTCCAGCGTGGCACGGAAGGCATTCACCAGGGTGCGCGGCAGCGCGCGGATGAAGCCCACGGTGTCGGTGATGACGACCTCGCGGTCGCGCGGGAAGCGCAGCCGGCGGCTGCTGGGGTCGAGCGTGGCGAAGAGCTTGTCCTCCACCACCACGTCCGAGTCCGTCAGGTGGTTGAGCAGCGTGGACTTGCCCGCGTTCGTGTACCCGACGATGGAGATGATGGGCACGTCGTGCCGCACGCGGCGCTGGCGGCGCAGCTGCCGGCTGGCGCCCACCGCGTCGATGCGCTTCTCCAGCAGCGAGATGCGGTCGCGCACCCGCCGGCGGTCGATCTCCAGCTTCGTCTCACCGGGCCCCCGCCCGCCGATGCCGCCCATGAGCCGGGAGAGCCCCTCGTCCCGCTGCGCGAGCCGGGGCAGCCGGTAGCGCAGCTGGGCCAGCTCCACCTGGAGCCGGCCTTCGGCGCTGTGCGCGTGCTGCGCGAAGATGTCCAGGATGAGCTGCGTGCGGTCCAGCACCTTCAGCGACGTGTGGTCGGAGATGTGCCGGGCCTGCGCGGGCGTCAGGTCATGGTCGAAGATGAGCAGGTCCGCGAACTGACGCATCGCTTGCAGGTTCAGCTCCTCCAGCTTCCCCCGGCCCACGACGAAGCGCGGGTCAACCTGGTTGCGCGCCTGGAAGGCCACGTCGAGCACCTCGATGCCCGCCGTGCGCGCCAGCTCCCGCAGCTCGGCCATGGACGCCTCCGCGACGGCGCGGCCCTCCAGCGCCACTCCAACCAGCAGCGCGCGCCCCTGCGTGATGACCTCCTGGCTCGCGATGGCCTGGCCGAAGGCCTCCTCCAGCTCCTCCGCCAGGGCCACGGGGTCGAGGTCGAGCGCGGGGACGTCCGTGGCCTTCAGCGTCTTCCAGAAGCGCTCCCGGGGACCCGCGGACTCAGGGTCGAGATGGCCCAGGTAGACCTTGCCCGGCTGGCCGTCCGGACGCGTCTCGATGGCGCAGACGAGGTCCAACCGCAAGAGCGCGAGGTCGGTGATGTCGTCGGGCGAGAGCGGTTCGTCCTTCAGGTGCGTGTGCACGAGGCGCAGCCCGCGCAGCCGCGTGTCCCCCGCGCGCATGCGGCCCACGTCCGGGAGCTCCAGCCGGGTCGCGTCGCCGACCATGACGGCTTCGATTTCACCGCGCCGGTCGATGAGCACGCCCACCTGCCGGCCCGTCTCCTGGCTGAGCGCGCAGAGATGCCCGGCGAGCTCGGGGCTCACGACCTCCTGGGGCCGCACGTGCTGGCGCCAGGTCGCCTCCAGGCGCTGGAGCTGGCGGGGCTTGAGCCCTTGGGTGTTTCCATGGATGGCGGACATCGCGGGGGCCTTCCTGTCGTCGGGAGCAGGTGCTCCGGGGTCTGCCGTTCACGCTAAGCACCCGCTCGCAGCCCGCCGCGTCATCCGGCGGGCCGCGTCATCGTGCGGTCCCCTGGAGCATTCGTGGGGGGGCGGCGATCCAAACGGACCGCTGATTGCAACCTTCTCCGCACCGGAGCCACGCCCCAAGGGGTGTCGCGGGTTTCACGCCGCGTCCGGTCTGGAGATGCCCATGTCTCGTGACGACTCCTTCGCGGCAGGTGCGCGTTCAAGCCTCTATCGGTGGGGCAGGGTGGTCCTCCCACCCGTGCTCCTGCTCATGACGACGCTCGCCGCCGGCTGTGGCGACGACGAGGACTGCGTTCCCCGGACGTGCGAGTCGCAGGGCTTCAACTGCGGTGAGGCGACGGACGGCTGTGGCCAGCCGCTGGAGTGCGGCACCTGCTCGGCGCCCTCCACCTGTGGCGGAGGCGGCCAGGAGAATGTGTGTGGTTGCACCGCGCAGAAGACGGAGTGCAGCGCCGGGGTGGAGTGCGGCGAGGAACCGGATGGCTGCGGTGGCACCGTCCGCTGTGGGACCTGCACGGCGCCGGAGGTGTGCGGCGGGCGCGGCGTGGAGAAGACCTGCGGCATCCCCGCCGCCAACCGCGAGTGCAGCGACGGCTGGTGCTGGGAGTACCCGCTGCCCCATGGCTACAGCTTCCAGGGCGCGCACTTCCGCGCTCCCGATGACGGGTGGGCGGTGGGCGAGGACGGCTTCATCCAGCACTGGGATGGAGCGCGGTGGACGCGCGTGGCCAGCGGGACGCTGACGTCGCTGCGCGACGTGCACGCCCTCTCCCCGACGGACGTGTGGACGGTGGGCGCGGGCGGCACCGTGCTCCACTCCACGACGGGCGGGGCCTTCTCCCCCGTGAGCTCCGGGACGACGCGCGACCTGAAGTCCGTGTGGGCCTCCGGTCCCAGCGACGTCTGGGCCGTGGGCGCGAGCGGCACCGTGCGGCGCGACCGGGGCAGCGGCTTCCAGGGCGTGGACGTGTCCACGACGAAGGACTTGAACGGCGTGTGGGGCAGCGGGCCTTCGGATGTCTGGATGGTGGGGCAGGCCGGCACGCTGCGCCGGTACGACGGCAACGCGGTCTCCGGCATCGACGCGGGCACGACGGACATCGACTTCCACGAGGTGACGGGCACCGGCCCGAACGACGTCTGGACCGTCGCCTCGGATGACCCCTGTCTCTTCTGTGACGACTTCGGCCAGGTGTTCCGGACCACGCCCGCCGGCATCGAGCAGTCGCTGCGCTCGTCGGATCAGCTGTTCTCCGTGTACGCCGCGTCGCCTTCGCTGGTGCTGACCGGCGGCGAGGACTTCGGCTACTTCTACAACGGCACGAAGTGGACGGACACGGACGAGGACGCCGTGGGTTCCATCGCCGGCAGCGGGCCTGACGACGTGTGGTCCTTTGGCCGGGGCGGACAGGTGCAGAGGTGGACCGGGCAGGCGTGGAGCTCCAGGGCGCCGCTGCGCACGCTGGGGGCGGCGCGGGCCATCCATGGCACGGGGCCGTCGGACGTGTGGGCGGTGGGGGACTCGGGCCGCGTGCTGCACTGGAACGGCGGCGGATGGATTGAACCGAAGCTGGCTGACTCCACCACCGACGACATCTCGGGCGTCTACGCGGCGTCCCCGACAGCGGTCTGGGTGACGTCGTCGTTCCACGACAGCATCTACCGGTTCGACGGGGCCCGCTTCAACACGGAGTACAAGGCGGAGAATTCGCTGGCCCTGTACGCCATCCACGGCGCGTCCGCGACGGACGTCTGGGCGGTGGGCGCGGGCGGCCAGGCCGTCCACTCCGACGGCACCACCTGGACGCGGCAGCCCACGGGAGTGGAGGTGAACCTCAACGCCGTCTGGGTGCAGGGCCCCTCGCTGGCCATCGCGGTGGGCGACTCCGGCACCATCCTGCGCTGGGACGGCGCCGCCTGGAGCACGATGACCTCCGGCACCAGCGCGTCCCTGAAGGCCGTGTGGGGCAGCGGGCCGACGGACATCTGGGCCGCGGGCGCGGGGGGCACGCTGCTGCGCTACAACGGGGCCCTCTGGCTTCCCGTCATCAGCGGCACCTCGTCCCAGCTCAACGGCCTGATGGGGCGCTCCGCCACCGAGGTCTGGGCCGTGGGCGACAACGGCACGCTGCTGCGCCTCGACGGCGGCAGCTGGGCCGCGGAGACCACCGGCACCCGCCGCGTCCTCCGGGGCGTGTGGGCGCCGTCGTCCTCGGAGCTGTGGATGGTGGGGGACACGGCGGTCCTGCACAGACCCTGACACCGGCCCTTCGCGCGGGCCTCCGGCGCGCTCCCGCCCTGTAGATTGGGGCGGGACACGTCCGCCAAGGAGCGCGCGCATGGGCTGCTGTCACTCCCCCGCCGTGAAGGAAGGCTGCGACAGCGCCTTCACGGTGGACACCTCCGCATCACCTTCGGCCCGGGCTGTCTGGCGGAGGTGGGCGACCGGGCGCGGGCGCTCGGGATGAAGCGGGTGGACCCTCCCGTGTCCGACGCAGAGACGGCCGACCGCTACCGCTACTTCCTGCCCATCACCACGCGGTGGATGGACAACGACGTCTACGGCCACATCAACAACGTCACGTTCTACAGCTACTTCGACACCGTCGCGAACCACTACCTCATCCACGAGGGCGGCCTGGACATCCACTCCAGCGCGGTCATCGGGTTGGTGGTGGAGTCGAAGTGCGCCTACCGCGCGCCGCTCGCGTACCCGGACCGCCTGCGGGCGGGCCTGCGCGTGGACACGCTGGGCAACCGCTCGGTCACCTACGGCATCGCCATCTTCAAGGAGGGTGACGAGCAGGCGGCGGCGCACGGCCACTTCGTGCACGTCTTCGTGGACCGCCAGACGCGAAGGGCCGTGGCCATGCCTGACCGGCTGCGCGAAGCGTTGGCGAGGCTCGTGACGCCACGCGAGCAGGCCTGAGCGCGGGGCGCCGCAAGGGTCCCCTGGCGACCGGGGAGCCCCTGCCGTCCCGTGTCCCGAATGCGGCTTGCCGTCATCACCATCGTCTTCCTGTACCCCCTACAGAAGGAGATGGGTGATGTGCTGCAACACTCGAATCTGGCATTCCCACCACTGCGTCCTGCCGCCCTACATCAGCCGGCAGATTGCCCAGAACGGCTCGCCGCAGCAGCGCGCGCAGGCCCTGCGGACGCTCTCCATCGACAACACCCTGCGCGCCATCCGCCTGTCCTCCAGCGGTGCGCCCCAGGTGGCGAAGCGGATGATTCCCGGCCCCATGGTCGTGGAGAGCCAGAAGCTCCGCACCATCTACGACGTGAAGAACACCGAAGCGCTTCCAGGCGTGGAGGCCCGCAAGGAGGGAATGGATGACACCGGCGACGTGGCGGTCGACGAGGCCTATGTCGGCCTGGGCGGGACCTACGACCTCTACTGGGAGGTCTACGGACGCAACTCCATTGACGGCAACGGCATGCCGCTCAACGCGCACGTCCACTACGGCAGCGGCTACGACAACGCCTTCTGGGACGGCGAGCGCATGGTGTTCGGCGACGGCGACGGAGACCTCTTCAATCGCTTCACCGTCGCGGTGGACATCATCGGCCACGAGCTGGCCCACGGCGTGACGGAGCACGAGGGCCCTCTTGCCTACTTCCTCCAGGCGGGCGCGCTCAACGAGCACCTGTCGGACGTCTTCGGCTCGCTCGTGAAGCAGCGCCTGTTGAACCAGCCGGCGGAGCAGGCCGACTGGCTCATTGGCGCGGGGCTCCTCACGGACCGGGTCCAGGGCAAGGCCCTGCGCTCCATGAAGGACCCTGGCACCGCGTTCGACGACCCGGTGCTCGGCAAGGACCCACAGCCGGCGAACATGAAGGACTTCGTGAACACGTGGGAGGACAACGGCGGCGTCCACATCAACTCCGGCATCCCCAACAAGGCCTTCTGCATCGCGGCCACCCACCTGAAGGGCTTCGCGTGGGAGAAGGCCGGCCTCATCTGGATCGAGACGCTGCGCGACCCCCGGCTGAAGGCCAACGCCTCGTTCCTCTCCTTCGCCCGGCTCACCGTGACGGCGTGCGTCCGGCTCTTCGGCAGCGGCGACGAGGAGAAGATCGTGCGCGACGCCTGGAGCCAGGTGGGCATCCGCGTCTCCAAGGAGCGGGCGGGCGCGCCGGCCTGGACCCCGCAGATGCAGAAGCAGGCCGCGCAGCCGGTACAGCGCAAGCACTAGGCGCCGGGGTCGACGGAATGCGAATCGAACTCAAACGGGAGGGTGGCGTCGCCTTCTTCCCGGGCCTGGCCAGGCCCCGCACCGTGGACCTGGCGTCCCTGCCTCCCGCCACGGCGGAGGCGCTCCAGCGAGGGGTGCGGGAGGCGCGCTTCTTCGAACAGCCGGCCACCGTGGGAGGCGCTCCCACGGCGGGCGCGGACCGCACGCGCTACACCGTCACCATCGAGGACGACGGTGGGCGGCGGCACTCGGTCCAGATGGTGGAGCCGGTGACGGAGCCGCACCTGCGCTCCCTGCTGGAGCTCATCCAGAAGGCCGCGCGGGGCAGCGCCTAGTAGTGCGGACGGGTGGGCAGGTTCAGGTCGTCGCGGAGGACGTTCTCCCCGGGGCGGCCGCCCTGCACCACGTCCGGCGTGGCGGGGTTCTGGTCCAGGTCGATGGGCAGGCCCACCGCGGACGTCTCGCGGTTGTTCACGCCGTCCTTCGCTCCGAGCGCCAGCGTGCCGTTGGCGTAGTCCGAGGCGTGCACCAGCTCGTGGAACAGGGCGACGACGGGCGGGCGGTTCATCCACTCCTCGCCGCCCAGCGAGATGCGCGTGGTGTTGTAGTTCACCGTGCCGTTGGTGCCCTTGCCCGGCGTGCCGTCCGCGTTGAACCAGGCGTCGTCCTTGTTCTGCGCGGACGCGGAGTTGCCCTGGGACGTCTCCTTGATGGTCGTCGTGTGGCCGCTGTCGTCCAGCGTGCGCAGCAGCTCCTGGCCCGACGGCAGCGAGCGCAGCGCGTCCAGGTCCGACTGCGTGCGCGCCTGGAAGTCCGCGCTGCCCGACACCGTCACCGAGCGGCCGCGCTGATCCGCGTCCGTCATGTCGACGATTTCGCGCTCGCCCGCGGCCGCGTCCGCGGTGGTCTCGTTCTCCTCGACGTAGAGCTTGTCGGTGCCCGTGCCGCCAGACACCTTGTCCGTGCCCGCGCCGCCCGCCACCGCGTCGTTGCCGCGCCCGCCGCTCAGCGTGTCGTTGCCGCGCCCGCCGATGACCTGGTCGTCGCCCTCGCCGCCGTAGGCCCGGTCGTTGCCCGCGCCACCGTCGATGTAGTCGCGCCCGTTGCCGCCGGACACGTAGTCATTGCCGTCCAGGCCGTAGAGCACGTCGCGGCCCTCGCCGCCCAGGATGCGGTCATCCCCCGCGCCGCCCTCCAGGTAGTCGTCGCCGTCCTGGCCCTGCAGCGCGTCCTTGCCCTCGCCACCGATGACGGTGTCGTTGCCCGCGCCACCGACGAGCGTGTCGTTGCCCTTGCCGCCGGTGAGCTTGTCGTCGCCCGCGCCGCCATCCAGCGTGAGGTCCTGCGTGACGCTGGCGTCCACGGTGATGGAGTCGTTGCCCGCGCCGCCGTTGATGATGGCGCCCTTGGCCTGCTCCGCGGTGAGCGTCACCGTGTCGCTGCCGGACTTGATGGTCAGCCCGCCGTCCTTGCTCTGCGACACCGTCGCGGTGTTGTTCCCCGCGCCCAGGTCCACCACCGTGCGGCCCTGCGCGTTCGTGCTCACCTGCGGCCCGGCGAGGGCGCTGCCCACGCGGCCCGCGAGCCTGCCCAGCGCCTCGCCGATGCCGCCGGCCGCCTTGCCCGCCGCCTTGCCCAGACCGGACCCGAGGCCCGCCGCGCCCTCACCCGCGCGCGGGGTGGAGCGGCTCTCCGAGGAGAGCGCCGGCCGGGACGCGGCGCCCGTGCGGGGGGCCGCGTCGAAGCCGTCCTTCATCCGCTGGGCGACGGCGGCCTTCACCGCGTTGGGCTTCGCCGGGGCGGGCGCCTTCGCCGGCTGCGCGCTCACGGAGGACGGGGTGGAACGCGAACCGGGCTTTCCAATCGAGGTCATGTCGCTTCTCGCGGGTGACGGGGACACCCGGTGCGGGCCCGGCGGACGGCTGCCGGGGGGCGGATGAATGCCGCCCGAAGGGAATTGTCGCCAAAGCGTGACGCCGGTTGCCTCATCCCCGCTGATTCCAGGCCAACCCCGCGGAATGACTCGCCTGGGAGGGCGGGCTCAGGGGGGAAGCCGGGCGCCGTCCAGGGGGAGCACGCACTGGGGGTCCGCCCAGGGCGCTTCGGGCGCGGACAGGACGCCCAGGGACGCACCGGGCCGACGATGCCGGGGCCATGTCACGAACGTGTGACACGCAGCGTTCGTTCCGGTGACAGGACGGAGTCGCCGGTAACGGTGTGGCAACAACGGCAGGGGGTGCGTGGCGGAGCGCCGCTCCATTCGGTAACGGAAGCGCCACATCGGACCGGGCGGGTCCCTCCCTGTTCCCCGCCCGGCTCCCACGCACCCATGACCTTCGCCTCGTCCCACCGCTCCGTCCTTCAGGCCCTGCTGGCTGGTACCGCGCTCCTGTTCACCTCCTCGGCGCTGGCCCAGGAGACCCCGCCCGAGTCCGCGCCCGCGGCCGGGACGCCGCCTCCCGCGGTCGAGGCTCCGCCCGCCGCGGAGCCCCCCGCGCCCGTGCCTCCCGCCGCCGTGCCGCCCCCGGCGGAGGAGAAGAAGAAGGACAAGCCCTGGTACGAGAACATCCGCCTCCGGGGCTACACGCAGGTCCGCTACAACCGGCTGCCCAGCTTCCGGGTGAACGACTCGCTCATCAACGACCAGGGCGACCGCTTCCTGGGCAAGGACAACGGCTTCGGCATCCGCCGCGCGCGGTTGGTCATCTTCGGAGACGTGCACCCGCACGTGTCCATCTACCTGCAGCCGGACTTCGCCTCCGTCATCGGTGACCAGTACAACGTCGCCATCATGCGGGACTGGTACGCGGACATCTTCCTGGACACGAAGAAGGAGTTCCGCTTCCGCGTGGGCCAGTCCAAGGTGCCCTTCGGCTTCGAGAACCTCCAGTCCAGCCAGAACCGTCTGGCGCTGGACCGCAACGACGCCATCAACAGCGCGCTGAAGGACGAGCGCGACCTGGGCGTGTTCTTCTACTGGGCGCCCTCGCACATCCGCGACCGCTTCAAGTTCCTCGTCGACAGCGGCCTCAAGGGCTCTGGCGACTACGGCGTCGTGGGCCTGGGCGTCTACAACGGCCAGACGGCCAACCGCGCCGAGCGCAACAACAGCCCGCACGGCGTCGCGCGCATCAGCTATCCCTTCCTCTTCGGCTCCCAGTACGTGGAGGTCGGCGCTGGCGCCTACTACGGCCGCTTCAACCTGAGCGCGGCCCCTCGCGATGACGCGGCCTATGCGCTCGCGCGTGGCCCCAACCTGGTGGATGCGCGCGCCATCGTGAGCCTGACGGTCTACCCGCAGCCCCTGGGCTTCCAGGCCGAGTACAACGTGGGCCGGGGCCCGTCGCAGGGCACGGGGGACGAGGACCTGCTCATCGACAGCCGCAACCTGCAGGGCGGCTACGCGCAGCTCATGTACAAGCTGGACGGCGTGGTGGGCGTGTCGCTCATCCCCTACGTGCGCGGCACCCTCTACAAGGGCGGCAAGAAGTTCGAGACCAACGCCCCGCGCTACGACGTGCGCGAGCTGGAGCTGGGCGCGGAGTGGCAGATCTGGAAGGCCCTGGAGCTGACGGCCGCCTACGTCATCGCGGACCGCACCTCGTCGCGCTACCCGTATGAACAGGAGCAGGGGCACGTGACGCGCGTCCAGCTCCAGTTCAACTACTGAGGGTCCGCGCTACCCGCCGACCCCCTGGTCGATGGCGCCGAAGATGCTGTTGCCTGCGTCGTCCCGCATCTCGATGCGGACCCGGTTGCCGCGCTTGAGGAAGGGCGTCTTCGGCGCGCCGTCCCGGAGCGTCTCCACCACGCGCACCTCCGCGATGCACGAGTAGCCCGCGCCGCCGTCCCGCACGGGCTTGCCGGGGCCGCCGTCCGGGCCCCGGTTGGACACCGTGCCGGAGCCCACGATGCTGCCCGCGCACAGCGAGCGCGTCTTCGCCGCGTGCGCCACCAGCGTGCCGAAGTCGAACGTCATGTCCACGCCCGCGTCCGCGCGGCCGAAGGGCTCGCCGTCGAGGAAGACCTCCAGGCGCCGGTGCAGCTTGCCGTCGCGCCACGCGGTCCCCAGCTCGTCCGGCGTCACGAACACCGGCGAGAACGCCGACGCGGGCTTGGACTGGAAGAAGCCGAAGCCCTTCGCCAGCTCCGCCGGAATCAGGTTGCGCAGCGACACGTCGTTGACCAGCCCCACCAGCACCACCGCGCCCAGGGCCTGCTCGCGCGTGGCCCCCAAGGGCACGTCGCGCGTCACCACCACGACCTCGCCCTCCATGTCGCAGCCCCACGACTCGTCCGCGAGCGGGATGGGCTGACACGGCCCCAGGAAGCCGTCGGAGCCGCCCTGGTACATCAGCGGATCCGTCCAGAAGGACGGCGGCAGCTCCGCGCCGCGCGCCCTGCGCACCAGCTCCACGTGGTTCACGTACGCGGAGCCGTCCGCCCACTGGTAGGCGCGGGGCAGGGGGGCCGCGCACCAGGTGGGGTTGAAGCGCTCCGACTGGAGCTTCCCGCCCTCCAGCCGCTCCGACAGCGCGCGCAGGGCCGGCGCGTGGCGCTCCCAGTCATCCAGCGCGGCCTGGAGGGTGGGCGCAATGGCGGAGGCCTCCGCGTACCGGGAGAGGTCCTTCGTCACGACGACGAGCCGCCCGTCCCGTCCCACGTCGAGCGAGGCGAGCTTCACGGCTGGCCGCCTCCCGTGGAGGGCACCTTCGCCTTGGGCAGGTCCGCCCAGCAGGCGTCGTAGTCCGCCTGGAGGGCGGGGCTCTCCATCGCCTGGCGCGTGGGCGCGATGACCCAGCGGGTCTCGAACATGAACGCGAGCGTGTTGTCGATCTTCTTCGGCGTCAGCTCCGCGGCGACGGCCGCCTCGTAGGTCTTCCGGTCGGGGCCGTGGGCGCTCATGCAGTTGTGCAGCGACGCGCCACCGGGCAGGAACGCGTCCGCCTTGGCGTCGTAGACGCCGTGCACCAGGCCCATCAGCTCGCTCATCACGTTGCGGTGGAACCAGGGCGGCCGGAAGGTGTGCTCCGCGACCATCCACCGGGGCGGGAAGATGACGAAGTCGCAGTTCGCCGTTCCCGGCGTGTCGCTGGGCGACGTGAGCACCGTGAAGATGGACGGATCCGGGTGGTCGAAGCTCACCGTGTTGAGGGTGTTGAAGCGCGCCAGGTCGTACGTGTACGGCACGCAGTTGCCGTGCCACGCGACGACGTTGAAGGGCGAGTGGTCCAGCGTCGTCTCCCAGAGGTTCCCCTGGAACTTCTGCACCACGCGCGTGGGGCGCTCCACGTCCTCGTACGCCGCGTTCGGGGCCACGAAGTCGCGCGGGTTCGCCAGCCCGTTGGAGCCGATGGGCCCCAGCTCCGGGAGCCGGAACCCCGCGCCGTAGTTCTCACAGATGTAGCCGCGCGCGGGGCCGCCGGGCAGCTCCACCCGCATGCGCACGCCGCGAGGAATCAGCGCGATGTGGCCGGGCGGAACCTCCAGCACGCCCAGCTCCGTGACGATGCGCAGCGTCCCGGACTGCGGGACGATGAGCAGCTCGCCGTCCGCGTTGAAGAACGCCGTGTCCGTCATGGACGCGTTCGCGGCGTAGAGGTGCACCGCCGCGCCCGCGCCCTCGGCCGGGGAGCCGTTGCCGCCCAGCGTGAAGAGGCCCTCCAGGAAGGTGGTGGGCGCCGTGGGCATGGGCGCAGGGCTCCAGCGCAGCCGGTTGGGCGACGGGGGCACCTCCCGGAACGGGCCGCTGCGCAGCGTGCGGGCCTCCACGGGACGGTACGCCGGGTGGCCCGCGCTGGGCCGCAGCCGGTACATCCACGTGCGCCGGTTCACGCCGCGCGGCGCGGTGAACGCGGTGCCGGAGAGCTGCTCGGCGTAGAGGCCGAAGGCCACGCGCTGGGGCGTGTTCTGGCCCACGGGAAGCGCACCGGCGACAGCCTCCGATGCGTGCTCGTTTCCAAAGCCTGTCAGGTGGCGGACGTTTTCCATGGCACCCGAGATGGTAACAGATGTAACCAATGCGGCAAGGCTCAGGGGCCGGGCTCCAGGGCCCGGATGGCGGTGCGCTCCACGCGCTCCAGCAGCGAGCGCAGCACGGCGCGTTCAGCGGGTGACAGCTCCGCGAGCACCTCCGCCTCCGCCTCGAGCGCGGCCGGGGCCACGCGCTGGTAGAGCCTGCGGCCGGAGGCGGTCAGCGTCAGGCGCCGCGACCGGGCGTCGCTCTGGCTCGTGGCGCGCCGCACCAGACCGCGCTCCTCCAGCGAGCGAGCCGCGCGGCTCACCGGCACCTTGTCCATCCGCGTGCGCCGGACGAGCTCCCGCTGCGAGCGCTCTCCGTCCTCACCGAGCACCGCGATGAGCCGCCACTCCTGCGTGGAGAGGCCGTCCTCGGCCGCGTACACGCGGGCGATGCGTTGGCTCACCACGTTGTCCGCGACCGACAGGCGATAGGGGAGGAAGGCGTCGAGGGTGAGGCTCGCGGTGCGTGCTTTCTTCATCGGGCCCGGGACTATAGCCAGCGCCGCCCGTCCGTCTGCCCTCCGAGGCGGGCGGCCGCGGCCGCATTGCAGGGGCGGCCGGGGCAGCGGACCTTTCAAGCACCATGGCCACGAGCAAGCAGCGCGCCGCCGGGCGCAAGAACATCAAGAAGGCCGCGACCGCCGCCAAGCGCAAGCGCACCTTGAGCAAGCTCCCCAAGAGCACCCGCACCGCGCTGGGCAAGCAGGCCAACAAGGTGAAGCGCTCCAAGGCGAAGTCGCGCTGAGCTGTCAGCCCGGGCCAGGCGCGCGGACGAGGACGGGAAGGGGATGCCACTCTGGCTCCAGGCCGGACTGTGGGGGCTGCTCGCCGGGAGCGCGCTGCTCGTCGGAGCGGCGGTGGGCTATGCCGTCCGGCTGCCCACGCGCCTCATCGCCAGCGTGATGGCGTTTGGCGCGGGCGTGCTCATCTCCGCGCTCTCCTTCGACCTGATGGATGAGGCCTTCCGGCAGGGCGGCGTCGTCCCCACCGCGCTGGGCTTCGTCGCGGGCGCCACCCTCTACAGCCTGGCCAACGTGGTGCTCTCGCGCAGGGGGGCGAAGCACCGCAAGCGCTCCGGCGGGAAGCAGCCCTCGGAGGCCGAGCGTGGAGGGAGCGGCATGGCCATCGCCGTGGGCGCGCTGCTCGACGGCATCCCGGAGTCCATCGTCATCGGCGTGAGCCTCATCACCGGAGGCGCCGTGAGCCTCGTGGCCGTCGTGGCGGTCTTCCTCTCCAACGTCCCGGAGGGTCTCTCCTCCGCCGCGGGGATGAAGCAGGCCGGACGCTCCAAGGGCTACGTCTTCGGCGTGTGGGGCGGCATCTCGCTCCTGTCCGGCCTGGCGTCGCTGCTGGGCTACGTCGTCTTCCGGGGCTTCGCTCCCAGCGTGGTGGCGGGCACCACCGCCGTGGCCGCCGGCGCCATCCTCGCCATGCTCGCGGACACGATGATGCCGGAGGCCACCGAAGGGGCCCACGAGCTCACCGGCCTCATCACGGTCGCGGGCTTCCTCGCCGCGTTCATGCTCACGAAGCTGGGTGGGTGACAGGCCCCACGGGGGCCGTCCTTCCGGGGAATGCGGGGGTGCTAGGGTCGCGCTCCCATCCGTCTTCGGTAGGAGTGCCCTCCATGGTGTCGTTGCTCGCCGCCGTCCTGCTGGCCTCCGCGCCCATGTCCCCGTCGCTGTCGCTGCTGACGCCGGAGGACGGACCCGCGCACTCCGCGCGGCTGCTGGTGGCGCGGCAGGCCCCCACGGGCGCGCAGGAGAACGCCTTTCCCGCCACGCCCTTCCCGGATGGCGGCCTGGACGCGCGCATCCAGGAGCTGACCCAGCGAGTGGGCCTGCTCCAGGAGGAGATCGACGGCATCCGCCTGGGACGCCCCCGCAGCTCGAAGATCATGACGACCTTCGGCTTCATCCTGGGGGCGGCGCTGCTCCTCGGCATCCCGCTGATCATCGACGGCCTGATGGAGTCCGGTACGGACCGGGAGATCAGACTCCTCCTCGGCGTGCCCTTGACGGTCGTCGGCGTGGTGGGCGTGGTCATGGTCGTGGTGGGTTTCAGCCGGGGAGGGCGCATCGCGCGGGAGAGGAAGGCCCAGCGCGAGGCTCTCATCCAGGAGAAGAGCCAGCTGGAGGCGGAGCTGCGCGACCTCCGGGCCCGCCGCGACGGCGTGAGGACGCGGCAGTGGCAGCCCCGCCCCTCCATCCCCCTCATCGCCGTGAACTTCTAAGTAGGTGGCCAGAAGTTGATGAACAAGCCCTGTGGCCTGGAGGTTCTCAGCGAAGACGCGCGCTTTGCGAAGCGCAGCGGTGAGTCGCGACGGTGTGCATCCGCGGGCGTCACGGCGGGCCCACGGGCAGGGGCGCCCGCCGGGCGCGCCTTTGCCAAACCTGTCTGACAGTCGGACAGGTTCGCGCTGCATGGGGCCCGGGGCCGCCCCGTCCCGGCAACCAACGAGGACGGTGTGCCCACGTGTCCATGTCAGACCCTTCTGGTTGGATGGGCGAGGCTGGGGCGAGGAGGCGGACGGTGATGGTGCGGGTGGGGCTCGTGGCGTACGTGGAGGAGCAACTCGAGCGAGAAATTTCGCTCGGGAGGCTGCCGAGGAACGGCCAGATTGGCTCGGAGCAGGTGCTGGCGCGTCGCTACGGGGTGAGCCGAGGCACCGTGCGCGAAGCGCTGCGGCGGCTGGCGGCGCGGGGCCTGGTGGTGCAGCGTCCCGGCCGGGTGACGCGTGCGGTGGCGCTGGATGAGTCACTGACGCTGGAGAACCTGGGCCTGGCGCTGCATGACGAGCGCTCCGAGGAGTGCCGGCGGCTCCTGGAGGGCTTCTTCAGCCTCAAGCGGCAGGTGTTGGTGGAGCTGCTTTCCGACTGCTGCGCGAGTGCCTCCGAGCGGGACGTGAGCCTGCTGGAGGACACCTGCTACAGGCTCTCGGACGCGGCGCACTGGAACCCCGGTGCACGGTGCGCGCAGCTGGAATTCGAGTTGCTGAGGCTGGCGGCCCAGGCGGCGTCACGTCCAGGGCACCTGCTCCTCATTCAGTCACTGCAACGGGCCCTGCGAGGCAACGCGGCCCGGCTGCTGTCCTTCATGGGCGGCGAATCCCTGCGCCAGTGGGCCCTGTGCGCGATGCACGCCCTGAGCGAGCGCGACGCGCAGGCACTTCAGCACCAGCTGCCGACGCTGCTGAAGGCGTGCGATGAGCGCGTGCTCAACCGCTTCGCGCCAGCCCCCCAGCAGATGGTGTCTTCCGAGGTCCAGTGCGCCCAGGAGGGCCTCCTCGAAGCCCCCGCGTCAGCCACCGCGCAGGACGATGCGCTTGATGCACGCTCGTATGTTGAGGAGCACGGCCTTGATTCCCCCGCGTCAGTCACTGCGCAAGACGACGCTTTTGAGACACACCCTTCCGTGGAGGAGCACGGCCTCGGCGCCCCCACGTCAGCCACCGAGGCGTTCGGAACTTCCCCCTGCGCGCCCAATGAGGGGGGCGTTGGGTGGGCGTGCCGGGCGCGACCTTGGGAAGCCCCATCCGACTGTCGGACGGACTGCATCACGCCACCCAGGCCCCCAAGCCCAGGGGACTGCGCTCCTCCGGAAGCTCCGTTGCTCGCTCACCAGGGCGACCTGCTTCGTGTGCAGCCACGGCCCTTCGCTTCTTCCATCGTCCATGAAGACCCGCACGTCGCCCCTCTGAAAGAGCACTCCTGTGCCGACTGCCCCCGACGTATCCGCTTGAGCCGTGCCTCCGCCCCGGATGAGGCAACGAACTCCTAAGGGCCTATCTAAGTAGGGAGCCACCAGTTCCGAGACGAATGCAGGGGCCTTGCCCGTTCCCCCCGCTTCGCCTCGGATTCGTTCAGGAACATTTGGCGACCTACTCAGGCCGGGCCCTGGTGACAGCGGACATCAGGCGCCCGACCGCGGTCACCAGGGCCGGGCCCCCGGGCCCGGGGCAAACCCCTGGAATCACGTGAGGGACAGGTGTCCCCGGGGCGCTCCAGAGGCGGCACGACGGTTGCTCTAGGGAGGGACACACGTCATCCGCTTCCGAGGCCCACCATGAAGCTGCGCTCCTCCTCCTTCTCCGCGCCGTCCCTCTCCTCCGGCTCCCGCACGCGCAGCCCCAGCGCGCCTCCCAAGCTGGAGACGCCCAGGACGGTGAAGCCGGAGACGGTGTCGACGCCGAAGGCGCCCACCGCCTCGGAGCTGCAGGCCGGCAAGAACAACCTCAAGCCCGCGGACCACGGCGTGGTGCACCCGGACCTGCCGGGCATCCGGACCCGCCGTGACCACGGTCAGTCCGGCGCGGACTTCGCGGACTTCACGCAGGACGCGCGCAACTCCACGCACAAGCTGATGAGCCGCCCCGTGGGCAACCAGATGCTGACGGAGCTCAACGGCCGCACGCCGCACGTGAACCCCGGCGCGACGGGCACGCCGCAGAAGCCGCTGACGGTGGCGGACATCTACTCCGGCCGCAACGAGTCCATGCCCATGTCGCACCGCCCGCGCCACGACGGCACGCTCCAGTCGCTGCGCCCGGCGTACCGCTACGACGGCCAGCCTGGCGCGGGCCAGGCCAGCCGCATCAACTACAACGAGAACGACCCCGGCCAGCGCTTCAACAGCCTGGGCCACGAGTCCGTGCACGCCTGGCGCGCCGCCCATGGCACGCAGGTGAGCCCGCTGGCGGTGAGCAAGCACTCCAACGCGGACGTCTTCAAGCGCTACCCCGACCACTCGGCGCCGATGAAGGACACCGTGGAGACGCGCCTGCAGCTGCGCGAGGAGTTCGAGACCGTGGGCCTGCGCCCCACGCCGCGCATGCCGAACGCCCCCACGGAGAACGCCATCCGCGCCGAGCACGGGCTGCCCTCGCGCCAGGACTACTCGGGCTTCCGGCCCGGCGCGAACAAGAACGACGCGAACTTCGAGAACTACGACCTGGGCTCGGATGACCGCAGCCGGTTCCAGAAGTTCATGGGCACGCCGTCGCCGCTCGGGAAGATCGTCGGCGACCTGGAGAAGTAGGCGCACCGGCAGGATGCATCCCGGGCGAGGGCCTCGCCGCCAGCTTTGACACCCTCCCGGGTCGGATTGCCGCGCGCGCAGCCACCCCCCACCGTTGCCTTGAGACCGCCGGTCCGAGGGGGAAGCCCGATGCGCGCGCGATTCCTGTTCATCCTCATCCCGTCGTTGCTTGCCTCGGGGACGTCCGCCGGAGCGCAGGACCCCCGCCCGCCGGAAGCTGGCGCGGCCGCGCACGGAGCGCATGGCAAGCCGTCCGCCCTCTCGAGCCTGACGTCGCTCGCGGAAGGGGCCGTCCTCTTCGATGACCTGGGGACCTTCCAGCGCAAGGTGACCACCCGGTCGCCGGAGGCCCAGGCCTTCTTCGACCAGGGCCTGCGGCTGACGTATGCCTTCAACCACGACGAAGCCGCGCGCTCGTTCGCCCGGGCCGCGCAGTTGGATCCGTCCTGCGGCATGTGCTTCTGGGGCGTCGCGCTGGTGCTGGGGCCCAACTACAACGTGCCCATGCTGCCGGACCGGGCCGCGACCGCCTGGGAGGCCCTGCAACGGGCCCGGGCGCTCGCCCCCACGGCGGCCCCCGAGGAGCAGGCGCTCATTGGCGCGCTGTCGAAGCGCTATGGCGGGCCGGCGCCTCGCACGCCCGAGCAGATGAAGCCCTTCTCCCAGGCCTACGCCAGCGCCATGCGCGACGTGGCGAAGCGCTTCCCGGACGACATGGACGTGCAGGTGCTCTTCGCGGAGTCGTTGATGAACTTGAACCCGTGGAAGCTCTGGACGCTGGAGGGCAAGCCGAATCCGGGGACAGGAGAGATTGTCTCCCGGCTGGAGACGGTGCTCGCGCGCGCGCCGAACCACCCGGGCGCCAACCACTATTACATCCACGCCATCGAGGCCTCGGAGCACCCCGAGCGCGCGCTCCCCTCCGCGGACCGGCTGCCGGGCTTGATGCCGGGGGCGGGGCACGTCGTGCACATGCCGGCGCACATCTACCAGCGGGTGGGCCGGTACGCGGACGCATCGGAGAGCAACCGCCGCGCCGTCGATGCGGACAATGCCTATCTGCGCAAGGTGGACCCCATCGGGTACTACCCGATGTACCTCGCGCACAACTGGGGCTTCCTGTCGTTCTCCGCGTCCATGGAGGGGCGGCGTGAGGAGTCCATCCGCGCCGCGCGCGAGTCCTCGAGGGCCCTGCCGCCGGAGATGCTGACGGAGATGCCCGGCATGGACTTCTTCGTCTCCGAGCCGCTGCTCGCGATGGTGCGCTTCGGCCGCTTCGACGCGCTGCTCGATGAGCCCCGGCCGGACGCGAAGTACCCGGTGCTGACGGGGATGTGGCTGCACGCGCACGGGCTGGCGCTCGCCGCGAAGGGGGAGTTCAAGAAGGCCCGCGCGGAGCATGAGGAGCTGGTGAAGCTGGCCGCGAGCGTCCCCGACACGCTGACCGCGGGAAACAACTCGGCGAAGGCCGTGCTGGACGTGGCGGCCCGCGTGCTGGATGCCTCCATCGCCGAGCGTCAGGGCTGCGCGGACGCGCTGTCACGCTGGGACGACGCGGTGCGCGCAGCGGATCAGCTGGCCTACTCGGAGCCCAACGACTGGTTCTATCCCGTGCGCCACTACCAGGGCGCGGCGCTGCTGGACGCGAAGCAGTACAAGGCCGCGGAGGCGGTCTACCGGGAGGACCTGCGCCGCAACCCGGGCAACGGCTGGGCCCTCTTCGGGCTCACCCAGTCGCTGAAGGGGCAGGGCCGCACGGCGGAGGCGTCCGCCGCGCGTCAGCGCTTCGAGACGGCCTGGGCGAACGCGGACATCGCGCTCACGCGCACGGCTTTCTGAGGTCAGCGGGCGTCAGTCCAGATCCTCCAGCGCTATCTCCGCCAGCTCGCGGTAGAGCGGCACTACCTCCACGGCGAGCAGGTCCTCCATCACCTTCCGGGCGCCTGCGGTATCGCCCGCCTGCCGAAGCTTTCGGACTTCGGACCTTGCTGCCATCATCCGCATGGAGCCGCCGCGGATCCGCCCGCGCTCCTCGCGGAGCAGGGCCGTCGCGGTGGTGACGTCCTGGATGGCTGCCTGTGCGTCGGCATCGGGGATGGCCACCTCGCGCGCCGTGCGCAGCAGCAGCTCACGCACGTCCGGAGTGAGCACCAACGCCTCGCCCGCCTCCACGCGGGCTGCGAGGGCGCGCACTTCATCCCAGTTGATGTCCTCGGACATGCTCAGCGCCTCTTCCTCTTCGGACGGCAGCTGTCGTCCGGCCACTCGCCCCGCTGTCCCTCGCAGTACCTGAAGCAGTCGTAGCAGGACCCCGTCCAGTGGTCCTCCTGACATTGCACGTAGGTTTCCAGGCAGATGCGCTTCCACTCCGGAAGGTCCCGGGAGAGCTCCTCCGCGGCCCTTGCGAAGAGGAGGATGTCCTCCGCCTCCAGGTCCGTCGCCCCACAACGAGCGGGATTGCCCGGGTGTGTCTTCACGCAGCAGCTGATGGAAGAGTCGTTGGGGCCGCACTGCGCCTGGGCCAGATACACCGCAGTGGCGCTGGGTTGGGTATCGCTGACCTGGGCATGCGCGCCGCCGCTACAGCTCACACTGGCCAGCGAGAGCGTGGCCAGAACCCAGATGCCCAAGGCTTGAATGTTCCTCGCATACATCTGTCACTGCTTAGAGCTGATTCTGTCTGGCCTCCATCCCTCGCAAGAGGGAGTCCAGGGCCGTACGGCCTTCTGAGGTCAGCGTGCTCCGGCGCGGCGAAAGCCATACACCCATGCGCCGGCGGCGACGAGTGCGGGAATCACCACCGACAGGGTGAGCGCGCCGAAGACGGCGTCGTTCACGGGCTGTCCGATGAGGTCCACGCCGGACACCCGCAGCCACGCCTTCACGCAGGTGATGCCCCAGTTGGCCCAGTTGGCGACGATGACCGCCCAGGCCAGCCGGCGCTGCCCCACGGGGCCGTAGCGCAGCATGGGCAGCGTCCACGCGACGCCCAGCAGGAAGAACGTCCCCATCAGCGCGTTCAGGTGCGCGGCGAGCGCCATGTGCGGATCCGCCGGCACCTTGCCCGTCATCGCCGCGGAGACGTAGCCGCCGGTGAGCAGCCCCACCAGCATCAGCCAGGCCCCGGCGTGGGCCATGAGCCGGGCCGCGGGCTGGACCTGGGCCTGGGCCTCGGGAATGACGGTGGACTCGGGGACGACGGCCTCGGGGAGGGGACGGGCGGTGGCGGTGCGCATGATGGGCGGAGCGCCATCCTCTCACCCGGCCTTGCGCGGACGCCAATCACCCCCTGCTGACTCCTGGCGTCAGAAGCGGGCCTGGAGCAGCACGTTGACGCCCACCTCATTGGCGGGCTGGAGGACGGGCTCGCCGACGCCGGTCTCGTCGTCCTCGAAGGTGGTCTGGTTCGGGTCGTGCGTGTAGGAGACCTCCGCCAGCACGCCGGCCACCGTCTCCAGGTCCCAGCGGGCCGTGGCCTTCGCCGTCACCACCAGCTTCGGGTCCACGCCTTCGGGGAGGAGGGTGAACCTGTTGGGCCCCTGGAACACGGCGGTGGAGGTGTTGCCCGGAATGCCCACGAACACGTTCCCCAGCGATGCGGGCCGGGTGACGCGCACGAGCAGCCCGGGCGTCAGCCCCCAGTCCTGGAGGTGGTAATCGCTGCTCAGCGTGCCGGACACCTCCGCGCGCTTCTCCGTATCGCTCGGGAAGTCCTGGTACGGGGGGAACCCGGGTGCGTCGACCTGGATGAAACCCGGCGTGCGGACGTAGGCCAGCGCGTGCGCCCGCCAGAAGCCCTGCTTCACCCGCGCCTCCATGGCTCCCGCCCCCGACGTCTGCGTGCGTCCCTGGGGCGGCGCGGTCTCCGGATCCACCAGGCCCTGCGACACGAGGCTGCCTTCCAGCGACACGGAGGCGCTGAAGCCCCCCGGGTACGTCTCCGGCTGGAAGAAGCGCTCGAAGAAGGTCGGGTCGCCCGTGTAGAGCGTCAGGTCGACGTTGTTCCCCACGGGCTCGCCCCGGTGCCAGAGCGCGCCCAGCGAGGCTCCTCGCACGGGGACGTGCAGCTCGACGCCCTGGGTCGCGGCGCCGGGGACCTGCCCCCGGTTGAGCACGGTGCCCTTCGCGGCCAGCCGCAGCTCGGGGGTGACGTCCAGGAAGCCGCCCGCGAGCAGCGAGTAGCGCCGTGAGGCCTCCAGCGCCAGCTCATCGAGCACGTTGGCGGACTTGAGCGCCACGAAGGCGTCCCACCGCCGCCGCGACAGGCGCAGCTCCAGCGCGGACTCGGTCCCGCTGTGGCGGGGGAAGGCCGTCCGCTCCCAGGTCACCGGGTAGGTGAAGCCCATGTAGAGCCGGGACGTGGTGATGGGGTGGACCGCCACGACCCATCCCTCTCCGGCCTCCCAGCTGGAGGGCCGGTAGCGCAGCCGGAGGTTGCTGCCGAAGTCCTGCAAGGCAATGCCCTGGCTCAGGGCCGTGGCCAGGAAGAACGACAGCGTGGCTTCCGCGCGCAGGCCCGACGCGAGCTCCGGCGTATGGCCTTCCAGCGCCGCGTGGAAGGACGTGTTCGAGCCGTCGGTGTCGACGTCCTCGTCGAAGGCGTAGAACGACAGCCGCGCCTGGAAGGGCGCTTCGGTGGGTGTAGGTTCAGGGGCCTGCCCCAGCAGGAGCAGCAGGGGCAGCGTCAGGAGTGGAGCCGTCATGGACGCGCGCGTCTATCACGTGTCGATGCGGCTGTGCCGCTGGGTGTCCGGCATCACGGTGTAGACGAGCAGCGAGCAGAAGATGCAGGCCGTGACGTACCAGAAGAACCACGCCTCGTGCCCGGCCAGCTTCAGGCGCGTGCCCACGTACTCCGCGGTGCCGCCGAAGAGGGACACCGTCAGCGCGTAGGGCAGCCCCACGCCCAGCGCCCGGATGCGCGCGGGGAACAGCTCCGCCTTCACCACCGCGTTGATGGACGTGTAGCCGGAGAGGATGACCAGCGCGGCGAGCACCAGCATGAACGCGGTGAAGGCGTCCCGCGTCCGGGTCAGCGCGGTGAGCAGCGGCACGGTGCACAGCGTGCCCAGGATGCCGAACCCCATCAGCACCGGCCTGCGGCCCACCTTGTCGGAGACGTAGCCGAGCACCGGCTGGAGCAGCATGTAGAGGAACAGCGAGCCCGCGGAGATGAGCGTGGCCTCGTCCCTCGTCAGCCCCACGGAGTTCACCAGGAACTTCTGCATGTAGACGGTGTACGTGTAGAAGGCGAGCGTCCCACCCATGGTGAGCCCCACCACGACGGCGATCTCCTTCGGGTGGCGCAACAGCTCCTGCATGGGGCCGTGCCCGGACTTCTTCGCCGCCTCGCGGGTGAAGGCCTCCGTCTCCACCATGTTGCGCCGCATGTAGAAGCCGAAGATGGCCAGCGCCGCGCCAATGCCAAACGGGATGCGCCAGCCCCACGCCTCCAGCTGCGGGCCCGTCAGGACCCGCCGCTGCAACACCAGCAGCGTCAGCGTGGCCAGCAATTGTCCCAGGATGAGCGTGACGTACTGGAAGGAGCTGTAGAAGCCCCGGTGGCGGGAGGTGGCCACCTCGCTCAGGTAGGTGGCGCTGGTGCCGTACTCGCCGCCCAGGGAGAGCCCCTGGAGCAGCCGCGCGAGCATCAGCACGACGGGCGCCGCCACGCCGATGCGCGCGTACGTGGGGCACACGGCGATGACCAGCGAGCCCAGGCACATCAGCGTGACGGACAACGTCAGCGCGGACCTGCGGCCCCTCAGGTCCGCGTAGAGCCCCATCAGCCAGCCGCCCACCGGCCGGATGAGGAAGCCCAGCGCGAACACCCCGGCGGTGTTGAGCTGCTGGACCAGCGGATCCGCGTCCGGGAAGAACGCCTGCGCGAAGTACAGCGAGAACGCCGAGTAGACGTAGAAGTCGTACCACTCGATGAGGTTGCCCACCGAGCCGCCGAAGATGGAGCGCAGCCGCTGCCGCAAGGGAGACATCGGGCTCTGGGCTCAGGCCTTCAGCGTGCGGCCGAACAGGTCCAGGAGCCGGCTCCAGTGCGTCTCCGCGACCTCCGCGTTGAACTGGGGCGTGCCCGGCACCGCGTAGCCATGAATCGCGCCGGGGTAGAGCTCCGAGCGGTGCGTCACGCCCGCGTCCTTCAGCGCCGCCTCCAGCGTGCGGATGGCGTCCGCGGGCATGGCGTTGTCCTGGTCCGCGTGGCCGAAGTACAGCTCGCCCTTCACCTGGTTCACCAGGCGGTGGGGGCTGTCGGGCGAGTCCGTGGCCAGCCGTCCGCCGTGGGACGACGCCACCGCGGCGATGCGGTCCGGGAAGTCCGCGCCCATGCGCACGGCGAGGCCGCCGCTGAAGCAGTAGCCGGCCACGCCCGCCTTCGGACCCTTCACGGAGGGCTGGCGGAAGAGGAAGTCCAGCTCGGCGCCCGCGTCCGCCTTCAGGCGCTCCGGCGTCAGCGTGCCGATGAGGGCGTAGACGCGCTTGCGGAAGGACTCGTCATGGAAGGTGCCCTTGAGCTCCAGCTTCGACGCGGGGGCTTCCCGGTAGAACACGTTGGGCAGCAGCACCACGAAGCCGGCCTTCGCCAGGCGCCGGGCCATCTCCTCGAAGACAGGGCGGACGCCAAAGGCATCCGTCAGCATGATGACCGCGGGCCACGGCCCCGAGCCTTCCGGCTGGAACAGCTTCGCGTCCATCACTCCATCCGCGGTCTTGATGTCGACGTCCTGCATGGCGTGGGTGACCTCCAGCGGGCGGTGCATGCGCCCAGGCGGGAAGTGACACCACACGCGCTGGCGATGCGCCATCCGTTTCGCGCCGGGCCCCCACCTCCCCGTGCGAAACGGACACTTGCTTCCCTTCGCGAGCCGGAAGGCCGGGCCTCCCCCTGGAGCCCGGCCTCCCGTCTTCAGCGCCGCGCGACTACTTGACGCAGTTGCCCCAGCCGCGCTTGCTGTTGCTGACGGTCATCTCCCAGTAGCGGGTGCCGCTGTTGTAGTCGATGGACACGCCGTCGGTGTAGTTGCTGGTGCTGAAGTTGCCACCGATGCCGGACAGCATGCAGGCCACGCCCCCCGGGTTGTAGGCCAGGTTGTGCGTGAAGCTGCCCGGGTTGCCGGCGATCCACAGCCAGCCGCCCGCGTCCGAGGGAACATCCACGCAGACGGCGCGCGCGCCACCGGCCGCGCCCAGGTTGCCGCCCAGGTACCAGTTGTAGCCGTCATTCCAGACGCGGGCGTAGTCGGCGTTGGCCGTGAAGCCGCCGGCGGCCTCCACCTGCGTGAGGAAGCAGCGGCGGTCCGCGGTCACCGCGCCCAGCAGCTTCGCCGCCTGGCCGTCGTACCAGGAGACTTCCGGGGTCCGGTTGGTGGCGGTGTTGATGCACTGCACGCCCGAACTCAGCGCCTTGCCGTTGCTCTGGTTGACGAAGATCTCCCAGTTGCCCGCGTACTGGAACACGCCCACGCCGGCCCAGCTGGTGCCCTTCAGGTTGCCCTGGACGCCGGTCAGGAAGCAGGTCCGGTTGGTGGAGGTCCCGATGGCCGTGGAGGTCAGGCCATTGGCGGCGGTGCCCCACCAGTAGGTCCCGCCCAGGGCGACACCCTGCTCGCTCGTCGCCAGGGACGCATCCTCCGGGGCGGCCGGGGCGGCGGCCTCCGTGACGGCCGCGTTCGCCGCGGCCTCGTCCATCATCGGGTCGCCACCACAGCCCACCGCGAAGAGGCACAGGGGCGCCGCCAGGAAGAGCTTCCGCGCGAAGTGATTCTTGGACATGACGTTTCTCCGTTCTGCGTTCGGGAAATGCCAGCGATGCGTCTGCTGGCCGGGGTTCGTCCCGGCCGGGTCGCCAGCGGGGAACGTGACGGTGCATGAGCAACCGGGATGCCAACGCCTCGCTCCAGGGGGCGCGTCGGCGCGGGCCGCGAGGCACGGCAAGCCTTGCGTGTCCCCGGCTCCTGGGGGCTGGCAAGGCTTGCACGGACGGCAAGAGTTGCACGGGGGGCCTTCGCCGGGAGGTGTGTCCGTGCGGGCCTCCTGGCAGGATCGCCTGCGCAACCGACGGAAGCGGGAGGGCAAGGTGGGCATGCATCGCGAAGGCGCGGCCGTGGTCCGGACCCTGGTGCTGCTGGGCGTGCTGTGGGGCGCGGGCGCGGGGGCGGAGGTGACGCGCGCGGAGTTCCTGGTGCCGTCGGAGGAGGGCATCGAGGTGTCCGTCCGCGAGGTGAAGGACTCCGGCATGCAGGTGGCGAACCTTCCGCCGCTCGTCTTCCTGCACGGCGCGCGGGTGCCGGGGCGCGCCTCGTTCGACCTGCCCGTGGAGGGCGGCTCCATCGCGGCGGAGCTCGCTCGCGCGGGGCACGCCGTGTACCTCCTGGACGCGCGCGGCTATGGCGGCTCCACGCGGCCCCTGGCCATGAGCACGCCCGCGAAGGGCCGGCCCCTGGTGGGCTCTCACGAGGTCGTCCAGGACGTGCACGCGGTGGTGGCCTGGGTGAAGGCGCGCACGGGCCAGCGCCGCGTGGGGCTGGTGGGGTGGGCCACCGGAGGGCACTGGGCGGGCATGTACGCCAGCCTCCATCCGGACAACGTCAGCCACCTGGTGATGCTCAACGCGCTGTACGCCGGGAGCGCGGAGCACAAGCTGCTGGGGAAGGGCACGGACTTCGAGGACCCCAAGCGGCCGGGCCGGTTCAACGCGGAGGGCATGGGCGCCTACCGGTGGAACACGGGCGCGTCGCTGATGGCGGTGTGGGACCGGCAGCTGCCGGCGGAGGAGGCGGAGCGGGCGAAGTGGCGCGACCCGGAGGTGGCCGCGTCCTTCCAGCGCGAGGCGCTCGCGAGTGATCCGCTGGGGCCTTCGCGCACGCCGTTCGCCTTCCGGGCGCCGTCCGGGGCGCTGGAGGACAGCTTCTACCTGGCCACGGGCCGGCAGCTCTGGGACGGGGCCTCCATCACGGCGAAGGTGCTCCTCGTGCGCGCGGAGAACGACTTCTGGAGCCGGCCGGAGGACGTCACGCGCCTCCAGGAGCACCTGCACCACGCGGCCAGCGTGAAGGCCGTGGTGCTGCCGGGCGCGACGCACTTCGTGCACCTGGAGCGGCCGGAGCGGGGCCGCCGCGTCCTCATGGACGAGCTGCTGCGCTTCACCGGCGCCCGCGTCACCCCCGCGCCGAAGCCCCCGAAGCCGGTCCAGCCGTGAGCCGTTAGACTGGCGGGAATGATTTCCATCCGGAGACTCGAACAGGCGACCCCCGGGGAGCGGCAGGCCCTGGCCGAGCTGCTCGTCGATTCCGTCGAAGGAGGCGCGTCGGTGGGCTTCCTGCCGCCGCTCTCCCTGGACGCGGCGGAGGAGTACTGGCGGGGCGTCCTCGCGGCGCTGGGCCCGGGGCTGGTGCTCTGGGTCGCGGAGGTGGACGGCCGCATCGACGGCACCGTGCAGCTCGCGCCGTCCCTGCGTCCCAACGGGCTGCACCGCGCGGAGGTGCAGAAGCTGCTCGTGCACTCGCGGGCCCGGGGGCGGGGGCTCGCGTCACGGCTGCTCCAGGAGGTCGAGCAGTTCGCCCGGGGACAGGGGCGCACCCTGCTGGTGCTCGACACGCTGGCGGGCTCGAAGGCGGAGGCCGTCTACCAGCACTGCCAATGGCAGCGCGCCGGAGAGATTCCGGACTGGGCGCGGCACACCGACGGTGAGCTGCACCCCACGGTCCTCTTCTTCAAGCGACTCGCTCCGTAGCCCTTCACGGGGCAGGCGGGCCCCTGGAACTTGCGGCCGGCTGCTGGCTCCCTTGGCCCGGGAATGCCGGGGCCCGGACGCAAGGGCAGGGGAGGCGCCCTAGATTCTCCAGGGAGGCGCGCGCGAGGAGGACCCAGCCAATGGATGACAGGAGCGGGCCACAGGTGGAGCCGGGGGGCGGGGTCTCCCGCGCTGCCCGTTCGGGGCGGTTGAGCGCGCGGCCGGGAGCGCCCCGGGAGCAGGCGGCGCCGGCGGGCACGCACCCGCTCAGCGTGGGCCCGGGCCACGAGACCCTGCTCCACGTGCCGCAAGGCTACCGCCCGGAGGAGCCGGTGGCACTCGCGGTGCTGCTCCATGGCGCGGGGGGGACCGCCCGGTTCGGGCTGGAGCTGCTGTCGCCGCTGGCGGACGCGGCGAACCTGCTCCTCGTGTCACCGCGCTCGCAGGGGCCCACCTGGGACGTCATCGCGGGTGGCTTCGGGCCGGACGTGCGCGTCATCGACCGGGCGCTCGCGCACGTCTTCGAGCGTTACGCGGTGGATCCGGACCGGGTGGCCATTGGCGGCTTCTCCGACGGGGCGTCGTACGCGCTCACGCTGGGGCTGGCCAACGGGGACCTCTTCACGCACGTCCTCGCGTTCTCACCGGGCTTCGCCGCGCCGCCGGTGCAGGTGGGGATGCCTCGCCTCTTCATCTGTCATGGGAAAGAGGACCGGGTGCTCCCCATCGGGCAGTGCGGCCGCTGGCTCGCCAGGGAACTGGGGCATGGCGGCTACACGGTGCACTACCGCGAGTTCGACGGGCCCCACGTCGTCCCGGACGACCAGCGGCACGAGGCCGTGCGGTGGTGGCTGGAGGACGCGTGACGCATGGGGCTCGTCCGCTGCTCCAGGAGCTTCCGGCCGGGCGAGGCCCGGGGTGTCGTCGCACGCCCTCCGGTGCCAGCTTTCCTTCAGGGCGCCTTTCGCGCCCAGTCCTGGAGGGAACCGACCATGGCAGGCGTCAAGGCAGGCAAGGCGAAGAAGATGCAGACCGAGGCATCCAAGGCGACGGGCCGCACGGGCAAGGGCCGAAACAAGGTCCCCAAGGTGTCGCGCGCGGACTCCTCGGAGAAGAAGGGCGGAAAGCTGCGCGGCAACCACTCCACCAAGGCCTGACGTGGCCCGCCCTGTCATACGGCCCAGGTGCCCCTCTCAGGGATGGTAGGGGTACCGCGCCAGGACCTTCCCCTCCGGCGATACGGCATACAGTTCGTACCAGTGCCCGGAGGGGTTGAATCCAGGTGCAGCCCAGCCGCACTTCTCGACGCGCCGGTTGAGCTGCACGAAATACAGACCGCCATGCTGGGCGACGGAGACCTCCATGGCCCTGGCGGTATACGAACAGTCCTTCGCATACTCCTTGGGAAAGCTCGCCAGCAGCCGCTGCAGGGCCGCATGTGCGGCGAGAATCGCCGGGCCATCCAATGTTGCCAGGGGGCGCAGGTCCTCAGGCCACTCAATCCCCTCCGCGACGAGAGGCGCGCGCGGGGTGGCGCCTCCGTCGGCGCTTGCCGCCACGACGGAGGACACGGGGCTGCCCCCATCTCTCGCTGCGGTGCCGGAAGGGGCAGGGGGCGTGCCTCCATCCAGCAGGAGCGTCATGAGAAGGACGTGGTGAGGAAGTTTCATCATGGGGACATGCTCCAGGGAACTTCTACCACTTCAGCTCGGGCGAGCAGCGAGGCAGCAGCATGCGGGGGCTGCGCATGCCGAAGGACTCCTGTGGACGACAGTTCGCCTGGAACTCCCAAAGCGTCTTGTCCTCGTTCCACTGGAAGACTTCCCCCGCGGGGTTCCACTTGTAGAAACGCGGCTCGTCCTTGTGGCCCGTGGCGAGCCAGGCCCATGCGGGGATCAACCGGTTCCTTGAATCACGCGCCAGCCGTCCGCCCGGGCTCGCCGCATAGGACACCATCGTCCACAACCCGTCCCTCATCTTCACCGCGGGGAATTGGGTCAGGTCGTCACTGCTCAGCCGCATCCGGTCGTGGACCGCCGGTGTTCGGGTCGCAGGCGTCCGCTGCTCCCGGCAAGGCCATCAGGGCCCGGAGCGTTGGCAGCACCAGGTCATCCGGAATCGTGTCTGAGTCCGATACGACGGTTGGGATGTTCTCGTGCGGCCAGGGCCCGGGGGCTACCGCGAGGTCGAACCGACCTTCCTGGATGGGCAGCTCGGAGCGCAGGTAGTAGAGGCGGCGACCCGCGCATCCCAGGGCCAGTAAGAACAAGAGGGCGCAGGTCCGTCGCAAGGCGGGCATGGGCTCAGTCCGCCCGGAGGACGACCGCGGGGGGCACGTTCGCGGCCCTCCGCGCTGGCAGCAGGGCCGCGAGGAACGCCACCGCGCCGAGGACCGCCACCACCAATCCATAGGTGAGCGGATCCGTGGGGAGCACCCCGTTGAGCAGATGTGACAACGCGCGGCTGGCACCCCACGCGAGCCCGAGCCCCAGCACGAGCCCCACCGCCGTCAGCCGCAGGTAGTGGCTCAACACCATTCCCATGAGCTGGCCCGCACGCGCGCCCAATGCCATGCGGATGCCCAGCTCGCGCGTGCGCTGCACCACCGCGTAGGCCACCACCCCGTAGAGCCCCACCGCCGCCAGCACCAGCGCCACCCCCGCGAAGAGGCTCGCCAGCAGGAGATAGAAGCGCAGCGGCGCCACCGTTCCATCCACCACCGACGCCAGCGTCCGCACACTGCCCACCGCGAGGTTCGCATCCAGCGCCCGGACCTCCGTGCGCACCGCCTTCGCCAGCGCGAGCGGCTCCCCGGAAGTGCGAAGCACCAGCGTCATGTCCGTGGTCCGCGTCTGCTCATAGGGCACGTACACCTCCGGCGCGGCGGGCGCCGCCAGCCCCTCCATGGCCAGGTTCGCCACCACCCCCACCACCCGGCCCCCGAAGGCGCCGTTGCCCCAGTCCATGTCCGTGTCCACGGTGCGGCCCAGCGGGTCCTCTCCCGGCCAGAAGCGCCGCGCCGCCTCCGCGTTGATCAACACCGCGCGCCCACCCGCGCCCCGGTCCTCCGGCAGCAGTCCCCGGCCGCGAAGCACCGGCACGCGCAACGCCTCCAGCGCCCCCGGCGTGATGATGCGGATGCTGGCCTGCCAGGCCTCCGTGCCCGGCGGCACCGGCCGCTGGGGGTCGCGCACCGCGAGCGTCCAGCGCTTTCCCTCCAGGGGCAGGGCGTTCACCGCGCCCGCCACCTCCACGCCGGGCAGGGCGCGCAGCCGTTCGAGGAGCCCGTCGTAGAACGCCGCGGGCGCCGCGCTGCCAAAGGCATAGCGGAGGGGCGGCAGGTCCAGCTTCACCGTCAGCACGCCCTCGGACTGGAACCCCGGGTCGACGCGCCGCAGGTGCACGAAGCTGCGCAGGAGCAGGCCCGCGCTCACCAGCAGCAGCACCGCCAGCGCCGTCTCCGCCACGATGAGCGCCGCGCGGGTGCGGTGGTGGTGCGCGGCGCCTCCCGCGCCCTCGCCCGTGGTCCGCAGCACGCGCGCCAATTCCACCCGCGACGTCTGCCACGCGGGCACCAGCCCGAAGAGGAGCGTGGTGAACACCGACAGGCCCGCGGTGAACGCCAGCACGGTGCCGTCGAGCGACACCTCGTCGATGCGCGGAATGTCCCGCGGCCCGAACGCCGCCAGCGCATCCAGCGCCCACATGGCCGCGAGCAGCCCGGCCACGCCGCCCAGCACCGACAAGAGCGCGCTCTCCACCAGCAGCTCCCTCGCGATGCGGCCCCGGCTGGCGCCCAACGCCAGGCGCACGGACGTCTCCCCCTCGCGCGACGCGGCCCGCGCCAGCAGCAGGTGCATGAGGTTGGCGCACGCGATGAGCAGCACCAGCCCCACCGCGCCCAGCATCAACAACAACGAAGGGCGCACCTGCCCCAGCAGCACGTCGCGCAGCGGCTCCACGCTCGCGCCCATGTCCGCGTTCGTCGCCGGGTACCGAGCCGCCAGGCTCCGCGCGACCGCCGAGGCCTCGGCCCGCGCCCTCTCCAGGCTCACGCCCGGCGCCAGCCGCCCATACACCTCCAGCCAGTGCGCGCCGCGCGCCTCCGGCTTCGTCATGGACGCGTCCTGGACGAGCGGCGTCCACAGCTCCGCGCGCGACGGGAAGTCGAACCCCGGCGCCATCACGCCCACCACCGTCCACGGCAGGGGCCCGCCCAGGTTCAGCGAGCGGCCCAGCACGTCGGGGCTGCCGCCAAAGCGGCGCTGCCAGAGCGCGTGCGACAACACCGCGACCTGGGGCGCACCCGGCGCGTCATCCCCGGTCTGGATCGCGCGGCCCAGCTGCACGCGGGGCCCCAGCACCTGGAAGAACCCGGCCGTGACCAGCCCGGCCTGCACCTTCATGGGCGAGGCCTCCGTGCGGTCCGCCCCGAGCGTCACCATCGCGGGCGCCACGCCGACGAGCCCCTCGAAGGCCCGCGTCTGTTCGCGCAGGTCCAGCAGGTCCGGCGGCGAGGTCGGCCCCGGGCCCTGCCGGCCCACGCTGAAGAGCCGCACGAGCCGCGCGTCGTCGTGCAGGGGCAAGGGCCGCAGCAGCACCGCGTGCACCACGCTGAAGATGGCGACGTTGGCGCCAATGCCCAGCGCCAGCGTCGCCACCGCCACGACGGTGAAGGTGGGGCCGCGGCGCAGCCGTCGCAGCGCGAACCGGAGGTCCTGGAGGAGGGAGGCCATGTCGGACACGCTTGAGCATGGCGCATGCCACGGGGCCTGGACAGCCACGCCCAGGGGAGAGGTGGGATGAATGCACCACGTCCCTGACCGACGCTGGGAATCCGCATCCCGTATCCGGACACGCGTTCGCGCCAGACGCAGGCGCTTGCGCGCGCGACGCGAGGGAACGCCGCCGCGTCCGTCCGCCCCTCTCACGCCGCCGTGGCACCCGGCTTGCGTAGGCACGCGGCGGCCCCCGTCCTTCCGGAGCACGCCATGCCACACCTTCCCTCACGCCACGCCGTCCGCCGCTTCACGCAGTCCCTCCTGGTGGTCGCCCTGGGAGGCACCGCCCTCCACTGCAAGGACGACCCGGTGGAGCCCACGCCGGTGGATCCGCAGACGCTCTGCTCCGGCACCTTCAGCGACGGCACGAGCATCAACGTCGCGAACCCGCAGCCCCTGGGCGAGGTGCCCCTGCCCGAGCAGTCGTTCTGCGACTTCCACACCTTCGCGTGGAACCAGTTCCTCTACCTCACCCAGACGGTGCAGGACCCCAACGACCCGGTGACCCCCAGCAAGCCCCGGTTCCTCTCCTACGCGCCCTGGTACAACATGCTCCAGCCGGATGGCTCGCCCCGGCCGGGCGCCTTCCCTGGCGGCGCCACGACGCTCCAGGTGAGCCGCCTGGACCAGAAGCAGGCCGGCAGCGGCCAGGACGAGCTGGTCGACGTCGCGGGCAACACCGTGCTGTACGACCTCCGCTTCAACCAGCCGATGTATGACTTCGTCACCGGCGGCACCTACTACACGCAGGCCGGCTACGACGCGTTCTGCCAGCCCACCGACCCGAGCGCGCCGTTCACCCCCTGCGGCAACACGACGCAGCTCTGGCTGCCCTGGGGCAACGGCACGGACCCGGGCTCCATGGAGCTGAAGTCCGCCTGGCGGCAGTTCCCCGGCAATGACTGTCCTTCCTCCCAGATGTACTGCGCGGGGACCAACCTGGGGCTCGTCGCGTTGCACATCGCGCAGAAGACCCCCACGCACGGGGAATGGGTCTGGGCCTCCTTCGAGCACGTCGCCAACACGCCGGACTGCGCGGCGGGCTCCAGCTCGCCCATCGCGCCGCTGTCGCCCCTGGGGACGCCGTGGGCGTTCTTCAATCCCGCGACGGCGCCCGCCAGCGTGATGGAGACGAAGACCTGCGGCGTCGTCCCCGGCAACGCGCAGTGCAACCTGGACCCGAAGGTGGGCACCGGCTTCCAGCAGGTGAACATCTGCCGGACGGACGCCCTGCCGGCCGGGGGCGCGAGCGCCGCCAACTGCGCCGTGGTGGACTCCTCCACCAGCGACCCGAACGCCAACAGCGGCGGCAACGTGTCCTGCCTCAACGCGACGCTGCGGCCCCAGCTCGCGGGCATCTGGGGCAACTACCAGCTCATCGGCACGCTGTGGACCAAGGGCACCCAGCCGCCGGACCAGGACTTCTGGATCGACCTCTTCCAGTCGCCCAAGCAGGGCGTGCCGGAGAAGACGGCGGTGGGCTTCCCGAACCTCGCGAACACCGCGCTGGAGACCTACCTGCAGACAGGCTCCACGGCCTACGACCCGAACGGCTCCGGCCTGTCCAACGCGAACAAGGCGGGCTGCTTCGGGTGTCACAACCCCGTGGCCCAGGACACGGCCACGGACCTGAGCCACTTCCCGTCGAAGTTCGACGACCTCACGGAGCCGCGCGTCCCCGCGAAGCCGTGAGGCCCTGTCTCCGCTGACGCTGACGACGGGAGGGCGTCCCACCCGGGCGCCCTCCCGTTCGTGTTTCAGCGGCGGCTCATTCCTCGCGCGACCGCTTGCGCCGGGTGGCCAGCGCGACGAGCGCCAGCCACGCGAGCGGGGCCACGGGGGCCGCGCCGCAGCCGCAGCCGGAGTCGTCCTCGGGCGGAGGGAGGCTCGTGCCCGCGTCGGTGCCACCGGTCCCCGCGTCCGTGCCGGCGTCCGGCTCGCAGCTTCCGTCCCCGACGCAGACCGTCGCCGTGGCCTCGGCCGGGACCCCGTTCGTGTCCACCACCACGAAGCGCACCGTGTGCGGGCCCGGCGACAGGCCCGTGGTGTCCCAGCGGTTGTGCTCGCCACCGAAGTGGAAGTGGTTGTCGGAACGGACGTCCGTGTATTCCAGCGTGCCGTCCACGTAGAACTCGGCGCGGGTGCAGCCCATGTCGTCCACGCAGTCGCCGAAGAACTCCGCCGTGGCGCCGGACACGCGCTCGCCCTGGGTGGGACGGGTGAGGACGGCGCGCGGCGCCTCATCCGCCTTCGCGGTGATGCTGAAGGACTGCTCCGCGGCAGGCGACACGCCATTGGACGCCCGCACGCGCACGTCCACGGTGCCCGCCGCGGAAGGCGTCCAGGTGATGAGGCCGGTGGCCGCGTCGATGCTCATGCCCTGCGGCACCGTGCCCTCCAGCGAATAGCCAGGCACCGGACGGCCCTCCGCCTCCACGTCGTAGCGGTACGCGGCCCCCACCACCGCGGTGGTGACGGGCGTGGAGGAGATGGCGGGCGCCAGCGGTTCGTCGTCCGCCTCCACGGCCTCCAGCGTGCGCGCGTCCAGGCCCGGCATGGCGAGCGTGATGGTGGCCACGCCGTTCACGTTGTCCGCGTCCTGCGCGGCCTGGAGCGTGACGGTCCGCGGCGTGCTCCAGTTGGACACGGTGAACGTGAGCGTGCCCCCGGAGGCCACGGTGAGGTCCGCGTCTCCCTGGGTGGGGGCCACGGTGACGGTGACGGTCGACGAGGGCCGCCCGGACAGGGCCACGGTGAAGGGGGCGGTGCCGCCTTCGGGCACGGAGACCCGGGCGGTGGACAGCACCAGCCGGGGCGAGTTGTTGTCGATGGTGGTGGCCACCACCGCCTCGGCCTGCAGGCCCTCCGAGGCCACGGTGAAGGTGGCGGTGTCCGCGACCGCGTCCGCGTCCTCCGCCGCCTCGAGCACGATGACCCGCGGCGCGCTCCAGTTCTCTGGAGAGAAGGTGAGGGTGTCCCCGCTCAAGAGGCGCAGGTCCTCGGAGCCGCCCGTGGCGCGGGCAACGGTCACCGTCACGGCCGCGGCGGGCTCCTGGGCCAGCCGCACGGTGAAGGCCGCGCGGCCGCCCTCCATCAGGCGCAGGTGGAGCCCGGACACGACCAGCTTCTGGCCGGTGGCCGCGGGCGTCACGCGCCGCACGACGCCGGCGGTGTGTCCAAGCGTGTAGAGCGCGCCGTCCGGCCCCACGCTCAGGTCCACGTTGGAGGCGAAGCCCGTCCCCCACTCGTCCACCGTCGCCACCGAGTCATCCGCCGCCAGCGTGGCGCGCGTCAGCTGGCCGGAGTTGTAGTCACCGAAGAAGTAGTTGCCGCGGTACTCCGGCGGGAAGAGGGTCGCGTCGTAGAAGGTGCCGCCCGTGATGGAGCCGCCCAGCTTCTGCGTCGTCGCGGAGCCTCCGCCGCTGCTCGCATCCGGCAGGCCCGGCTGGGCCACCGTGAAGGTGGTGGTGCCCGCCGCGTTGTTGGCGCTGGCGACGTAGAAGGTGCCGTTGAAGCTCGTGTCCGTCACGCCCGCCAGGGTGAGCCGCTCTCCCTTGCGGAAGCCGTGGGCCGCCAGGGTGGTGAAGGTGGTGACGCCCCCGCTGCGCACCGCGCCGGTGGCGGTGAGGTTGCGCGTGTCCACGCCGTTGGTGTGGTACTTGATGACAGGGGTGATGTAGTCGTTGCCGGGGGCAATGGGCTGGTTGTTCTCGTAGTCGTCGTAGCCGGCGTGGCTGCGCCGGTTCACGACGAAGACCTGCTCGTAGGTGGTGCCCACGCCGTTGACCCACAGCCGGCCGTTGGTGGGCTGGAACGTGAGGGTGAACGGATTGCGCAGGCCGCTCGCCCAGATGTATTCGTTGTTGGGGCCCACGCCGTCGTTGTGCGGGTTGTCATTGGCGGGCGAGCCGTCCAGGTTGGCGCGGCTCACCTTGGCCGCCATCGACGTCAGGTCCGCGTCCACGCCGCTGCCGTTGCCCAGGTCGCCAATGGCCCAGTAGAGCTTGCCGTCCGGGCCGAAGCCCAGCCCGCCGCCGTCGTGGTTCTGGCCGTTCGTGGGCAGCCTCGTGACGAGCTCCGTGCGCGCGATGCCCGTGCCGTTGGAGTCCGTGTAGCGGACGATGCGCTGCTCGGTGGCGGAGACGGTGACGAAGAAGTAGACGTACCGGTTGACCACGTAGTTCGGGTCGAACGCGATGCCGATGAGCCCGCACTCGCTGTTGGTGTGGACCGAGGGCTCCGTGGCGAACGTGCGGGTCACCAGCGTGGAGGTGCCCGGCTGCGTCTCCAGCTCGCCGTCCTTCAGGGCCACCGTGCGCACGACGCCGTTCTTCAGTGTGATGAACAGTCGCCCCGAACCATCCGGTGCCCATGCCATGCCCGTCGCCGGGGTCAGCTGGTTGGACGAATAGCTCGTTTCCACGAAGCCGGGCACTTCAGCCCGGGCTGGCGAAGACGTCATCAGCAACAGCAGTGAGGCCATGAGGGGGGTACGCATGGCCCCGAACCTACCGCACCCCCAGTGGGGGCCGGACCCCAGGTGGAGGAATCCCTACCGCGTCCGTCCTCAGGCCCACGGCGAGCAGCTCCGGGTGGAAACGGGGAGGCGTGAGGAGAGCCCAGGCGCCTGCTCCCTTTCTCACCCGGAGTCCGTCGTGCTTCACGTCACGGGCTACAGCGTCTTGTTGCCGGAGACCACCGCGGTGAAGTTGCAGGGGATATCGCTGGCCAGCGTGGCGCAGGTGGACGGCTGCGCCGGGGTCCACGTGGTGGCGTTGAGCTTGATGGCCGCCTGCGCGCGCTGCCGGTAGACACCCGCCGCGTAGGGCGTGGCGTTCGCCGTCTGGCCGCCGAAGTCGGTGTTCGTCTCCGGGTAGCAACTGCGGCTGCCCGGCACCGCCGTCCAGGTGACCGTGCCCGTGCTGCTCACCGACCGCTTCTCCACGGTGGAGCAGACGTAGATGATGGGGTAGTCCTGCTCGCAATCCCAGACAGAGGCCTGCGCGCTGATGGGGCCCAGCACGTCATACGTGTAGGGCGTCGTCGCTTCGACCACGCACGTCGTGCCCGGGATGGCCTTCGTCACTTCGGACCGCACCTGCGCGACGTCGCTCCCGGCGGGGGCCGGCTCCGTGGGCTCCGGCGCGGGACCACAGGCGCTGAACGCAAGGGCCACCACGGCGAGGCTGCACGTCTTGAACTTGAACATGGGGGAGTGTCTCGGGGGGGAAATGAGGCTGACAGGCGCTGTCGCCGCTCACCGTTGAAAACCCATGCATCTCCATGGGTTCCAGGTAAGAAGAGACTAGCGCGTCAGCAAGGTAAATCCCCTCAAGCCTTGCCGTCCACCCACGCGGTGCGGGGGCGTGGGGTGCACGCCCCGTGAACTCACGGCTCGCGGGACGCCACGCTGGGCGCCGCGGTCATGGCCTGGCTGAGCTTCCGGGCGCCGTCCGAGAAGGCGCCTCGTGCGACCTCCTGCCCGGAGGTGCTCAGCACCTGGGCGAACACGCGGTCGAAGCCCTTCTTCAGGCCCATGGACTGGTGGGGTTCGCCCTTGGAGTCCGCGACCATGTAGAGCGACGTGTCCAGCTCCGGGGGAGGCGCTTCGCCCTTCTCACGGAACAGGTCCTTCATGGCGGTGAGCGACTCGTTGTGGCTCTTGCGGAGCTCCCCACGCGCCATGCCCTTGAAGAGGCCCGGGACGTCGCGCAGGTCCACGTGGATGACGACGATGGGCTTCTTCTCACGCACCGAATAGAGGAACTGGGAAGCATGCTGGCGCAGCTCCTCCCGCGTGCCCTTGTTGGCGTACAGCACCAGGGTGGGGCGGCCCTGCCCGATGGGCACCTCCTTGCCGAACACGTCCTTGAGCTCAGCGGCGGCGGCCGGGAGCGCTCCCAGCAATCCAAGCAGGCAGGTCAGCAGTGCGGTCTTCTTCATGCAGAGGCTCCAGTCGTTGATCAAGCGCATTGGGTCCACCAACAGCGCCATGTCACCCATGAATCCCCCGGCGTGAATTCAGTGCGTGTTTGTGACGGACGAAAATGAGGGACCAGGGAGCCGGGTGACAGAAGGGCCGCCCCCCGGTGTTCGACCCGCCAGCATCCACTTCGCTGGAGGTCACAGACCATGGGCATCTCATTGGATCGTCGCTCCCTCATCCAGGCCAGCCTGGGCTTGACCGGGGGGCTCGCGCTCCTCCGGGGCTCCACGGCCAGCGCGGCGGGACGGCCGCCCACGACCTCCACCGCCGCCGAGGAGCCCCGGCCCTGGTGGGAGCTGGGGCTGATGGCGGACCCCATCATGGAGAGCCAGCTCCTGCACTTCCTGGCCGCGACCTACAGCGCCCAGGCGGACATCAGCGAGGTGCTGGACACCGCGACCCGCATCGTCGCGGGGGATGACTGGAGCTGGCCCAACGAGTGGGTCCGCACCGCCGACCGCATCCGCGCCATGGGCGACACGAGCCTGTCCCGCCGCCATCCCATCAGCGCGGGCAATGCCTACCTGCGCGCCGCCAACTACTACCGCGCCGCGCTCATCCACCACCCCGAACCCACCCACCCCAGCGTGGTCGCCACCGGGCGCAAGGCGGTGGATGCCTACAACAAGGCGCTCCCGCTGCTGAAGCTTCCGGGCACGCCCGTGCGCATCCCGTATGAAGGCACCACGCTGCCCGGCTACTTCTTCCGCGCCCCGAGCGCCCGGAGCATCGCGCCGCTGCTCATCTTCCAGCAGGGCCGCGACGCGTGGCCGGAGGAGTCCAAGTACGTCATCGACGCGGCGCTCGCGCGGGGCTACCACTGCCTCATCGTGCACGCGCCCGGCCAGGGCATGGCCATCCGCGAGCAGGGGCTGCCCTTCCGCCATGACTGGGAGCAGGTCATCCGGCCGGTGGTGGACTTCGCGCTGTGCATCGCGGGCGTGGACTCGCGGCGCATCGCGCTCCTGGGATGGAGCATGGGCGGCGCCCTGGTGCCGCGCGCCGCCGCGTTCGAGCGGCGCATCAAGATCCTCATCCCCAACCCCGGCGTCCTCGACTGGGGCGCGGCGTCCTTCGAGCAGTTCAACAGCTACTTCCCGGAGGTGATGCCGCTGCTGGACAGCGACCCCCAGGCCTTCGACGCGGCCATGGCCCAGCTGATGGAGCAGGTGTTCCTGTACCGCTGGTACATGAAGGACGCGATGTCCAAGCACGGCGTCAGCACGCCGTCGGCCCTGCTCTTCGAGCTGCGCCGGTACGACAACACGCCCGTCGTCCACCGCATCCGCTGCCGCACGCTGGTGATGGACGGCACCGGCGAGGCGTTCTCGCAGGGCCAGGCCCGGCTGCTCTTCGACGCGCTGGAGTGCCCGAAGGACTACATGCTCTTCACCGCTGGGGACACGGGGCTCTTGCACTGCCAGGAGGGCGCGCAGGCCGTCGCCAACCACCGGATGTTCGACTGGCTGGACGAGTACCTCTAGCGCCCCGGTCAGCGCAGGCCGCTGCCCAGCACGGCGCGGAAGACGGCCTCCACCTCCTGTGCATCCGCGCCCAGCTCCCGGGCCCACGCGCGGCGCACGGCGAGCAGCGCCTCCGTGCGCGCGGGCTCGTTCCCGGACGCCTGCGCGCGGCGCTGACGTCGGGCCAGCTCCTCGCGGCGGGCGAGCAGCTCCACCAGCTCGCGGTCGAGCGCATCGAGGTGCTCGCGCGGCTCCCGGGGCGCCGGGACCGCGGGCTCCAGTCCGGGCACGGCGACGCCCGAGGCCTTGGGCTCCTCCACGGAGGGAGCGGCTTGCAGGTCCCGGTGGATGCCCTGGAGCGCCGCGAGCAGCCGCCCGCGCGCCTCCGTCGCGAAGGGGTTCTCCTGCTGGATGGCGTTGAAGAGGTGGCCCGCGTCCGCGCGCACGGTCTCGATGGTGCGCGACAGCGCCTTGAAGCTGGCCGGCGCGAAGGGCACGTCCGCCGCCGCGCCGGAGTCCACCATCCCCTTGGCCACGAAGAACGTGAGGGCGTGCGTGCGCGCCATCACCTGGTCATGGCCCTCCGGCGTCTGCTCAATCACCTCGCAGCCCAGCGCCTCGTAGAAGCGCCGGGCGCGCGGGGCCGCTGCCGGATGCAGCGGGTTGGGGCAGAGCACGACGCGCATGGGGCGCTCGGCCATCGCCAGGCTCAAGGGACCGAAGAGGGGATGCGTGCCCACCCACGGCACCTCCGTGCCCAGCACCTCCGTCAGCGCCTCCACGGGCTTCACCTTCACGCTGCCCACGTCCAGCACCAGGTGCTCCGGCCGCAGGTGGGGCTTGAGGGCGCGCAGCACGTCCCGCATCTGGGGCACCGGCACCGCCACCACCACCCGCTCCGCGCCCTCCAGCAGCTCCGGCACCGAGCGCGCGCGAAGCGGCTCCGGGATGTCCGCCACCGGGTCCAGGGCGCGGTGCTCCACGCCCACCGCCTCCAGCAGCGTTCCCAGCGCGCGTCCAAAACGTCCGTATCCGACGAGGGCGACATGCGGCATGCGCCGGAGTCTACGCGGGCCCGCGGCGGATGGACGACCGCCGGGTCCCTCGTGAAGAGGGGCCCGGCGGGGGAGGACCTGCTGGAGTGGCAGGCCGGGGACTACCGCTTGAAGAGCATCTGCTCCGTGAGGCAGGAGTCGGTCTTCTCAGGGACGACGAAGAAGGGCTGCTGGCGGCTCAGGCCCTGGGTGGTGCCCAGCCAGCCGTCGCCAATCTGCCCGGCGCCGTCGTACACCAGCGCCAGCCAGTCATGCTGTGACGCGGGGAAGAGGTCCACGCTGTCGGAGTCGCGGTTGAAGTTGTACGCGAAGGACGCGGCCTGGATGGCGCCGCTGCCGTTGATGTCCAGGTTCGCGCTCGCGGTGCCGGCGCGCTGCGCGCCGTTGATGCGCACGCCGATGTGGGCCAGGTCCGCTTCCGTGGTGGGGGCGATGGGCGCGAAGGCGGAGACCTCGTTGACGGACGCCTCGCTGACGGACGCGACGCGCACACGCGAGTAGTCCAGCACGCCGTCCGTGCCGTAGGTGTTGGCGAACAGGGCGTAGTGGAAGAAGGGCGCCCGGCGCGACGCGAAGTACTTGCTCTTGATGGTATCGACGCCCACCCAACCGGTGTCCAGGTTGGAGATGGCGTCCGCGGCGGCGATCTGCGAGTCCAGCACCAGGTGCAGCGCGATGCCCGTGGAGCCGTTGGGGGTGGCGAAGAGCGCGCATAGGCTTCCCCCTCGGAGGAGTCAGGGGCTGGCTTCTGGCGCCAACCGCCACTGGTACGGCGCGCGCGGGGGATATTCTTTTCCGGGATTTGCTTCCGGGCGTGAAACACGCGGGTTCCCGCCAGGTTGACAGTCGCGGTTGTCTGTCTTACTTCTATTGCGTCATGAGGCCCGTCTCCTTCCATGCCCTGCCGACCCTGAGCGCCTTCGCGCCGGCGGCGGACGTGCGCCTCGCCCCCCGTCACGAGGTTCTGCTCGATATTTGAGCAGGCGGACCGGACCCCTCCGGTGCGCGCCGTGGCTGGTTGCCCGCGTGCCGTGAGCCCCGTCTCCGCCCGAAAAGTCCCCGCGGTGCCCTCGTGCGTCCTCGCGCGCCCTGGGCCCGCCGCGGGCTGATTCCTCTCATCCAACCGGCGTCTCAATCCAATACACACCCGCGGGCCTCGCTGCCCGGACGGGAACGGGAGTCTTCCATGCCTCGCACCACGCGCATCGAGCGGTACCGCAACATCGGCATCATGGCCCACATCGACGCGGGCAAGACGACGCTCACCGAGCGCGTCCTCTTCTTCACCGGCCGCATCCACTCCACGGGAGAGGTGCACACGGGCTCCACGGAGATGGACTGGATGGAGCAGGAGAAGAAGCGCGGCATCACCATCACGTCCGCGGCGACGACGGCCTTCTGGCAGCCGCGCCGCGGGCGGGAGGCGGGCGTGCCCCACCGCATCAACATCCTGGACACGCCGGGCCACGTGGACTTCACCATCGAGGTGGAGCGCTCGCTGCGCGTGCTGGACGGCGCGGTGGCGGTGTTCGACGCCAGCCAGGGCGTGGAGCCGCAGTCGGAGACGGTGTGGCGTCAGGCGGACCGCTATGGCGTGCCGCGCATCGCGTTCATCAACAAGATGGACAAGGTGGGCGCGGACTTCGCCGCGAGCGTGCAGTCCATGGTGGACCGGCTGGGCGTGCGCCCGGTGGCCGTGCAGTGGCCCGTGGGCGACGGCGCGGACTTCCAGGGGCTCGTGGACCTGGTGCGCATGCGGATGGTGCGCTTCCAGGGCGACGACGGCCACTTCGACGACGACGCGCCCGTGCCGCCGGAACTGGTGGAGGCGGTGCTGCCGTACCGCATGCGCCTCATTGAGGTCTGCGCGGACGTGGACGAGGGCGTGCTGGAGAAGTTCGTGGACGGGCGGGTGGAGGACATCACCGTGGAGGACCTGGAGCGCGCGCTGCGCGCGGGCACCCTCGCGCGGACCCTGGTGCCGGTGCTGTGCGGGTCGGCCTTCAAGAAGAAGGGAGTGCAGATGCTCTTGGATGCGGTCGTCAGCTACCTGCCGTCCCCCGCGGACGTGGCCGTGGTGGAGGGCTTTGCGCCCGTCACCGGCGAGCGCGTCAGCCGTCCCGTGTCGGACTCGGGTCCTCCCAGCGCCCTGGCGTTCAAGCTGATGAGCGACAAGGCCGTGGGCGGCATCGTGTTCCTGCGGGTGTACTCCGGCACGCTGCGCGCGGGCACCGTCCTGCTCAACCCCGTCACCGGACGCAGGGAGCGGGTGGGGCGCCTGATGTTCATGCACGCCAACCGCCGCGAGGAGGTGGCGGAGGTGCACGCGGGCGACCTGTGCGCGGCGCTGGGGCTCAAGGGCGTGCGCACGGGCGACACGCTGTGCGACCCGGAGGCGCCGGTGGTGCTGGAGGCGTTGAACGTGATGGAGCCCGTGGTGCAGCTCGCCGTGGAGGCGCGCTCCCCCGCGGAGCTTCCGAAGCTGGAGGAGGGCCTGCAACGGCTGGCGGCGGAGGACCCGTCGCTGCGCCTGGGCGTGGACCCGGAGAGCGGCCAGGTGCTGCTGTCCGGCATGGGTGAGCTGCACCTGGAGGTGGTCGTGGACCGGTTGAGGACGGAGTTCGGCGTGGAGGCGCGCGTGGGACAGCCGAAGGTGGCGTACCGCGACACGCTGCGGGGTGCGGTGCGCCAGGAGTACCGCCACGTCCGCCAGTCCGGCGGGCCCGGACAGTACGCGCGCGTGGTGCTGGACGTGGGGCCGGCGCCGCGAGGGGCGGGGCTCGTCTTCGTGGACGCCACGAAGGGCGGCACCATCCCCCGCGAGCTGGTGCCCGCCATCGAGAAGGGCGTGGCCGGCGCCATGGCCAGGGGCGTGCGGGAGGGCGTGCCGCTGGTGGACGTGGAGGTGCGGCTGGTGGATGGGGACACGCACGTGAAGGACAGCACGCCGCAGGCGTTCGCGGTGGCGGGCTCGCTGGCGCTCCAGGAGGCCGCCCGGCGCGTGGGCGTGCAGGGGCTGGAGCCGGTGATGGAGGTGGAGGTGGTGACGCCGGAGGAGTTCCTGGGCGACGTGCTGGGCGACCTGGCGTCGCGGCGGGGACGGGTGCTGGGGATGGAGGCGAAGGGGACGGCGCGGTGCGTGTCCGCGCGTGTGCCCATGGCGCGCCTGTTCGGCTACGTGACGGCGCTGCGCGGCCGCACGCAGGGACGCGCCCAGGTCAGCATGCGCCTGGGGACGTACGAGCCGGTGCCGGAGTCCGCCAGCGCCTCCCACGCCGAGGCGCGGGCGTGAGGTGACGGCCCCGGGCTTCTTCCGACAGGGGGAGGCCCGGGGCCGTGTCGTTGTGCGGGAAATCGCACCCCCGTGTCGATTTCCGGGGCGCCCATTCGACGTGCATTTGATTGAGTTCGCGCCGTGACGGCTTCCAAGGCGCAGGCCGCGGTGCACGCGGTGTGGAGAATCGAGTCCGCCCGGCTCATCGCCGGGCTTGCGCGCATGGTGCGCGACGTGGGGCAGGCGGAGGAGCTGGCGCAGGACGCGCTGGTGGCGGCGTTGGAGAAGTGGCCGGTGTCGGGTGTGCCGCAGAACCCGGGCGCGTGGCTCATGGCCACGGCGAAGCGCCGCGCCATCGACGAGATGCGCCGGCACAAGCTGCTCGCGCGCAAGCACGAGGAGCTGGGGCACGGACTGGAGGAGGCGGAGGTGCCAGACCTGGACGCGGCCCTGGACGACGACGTCGGCGACGACCTGCTGCGCCTCATCTTCACGTCCTGCCACCCGGTGCTGTCCCCGGAGGCGCGCGTGGCGCTCACGCTGCGGCTGTTGGGCGGCCTGACGACGGATGAGATTGCTCGCGCGTTCCTGGTGCCGGAGCCCACGGTGGCCCAGCGCATCGTGCGGGCCAAGCGGACGCTGGCGGAGAAGGGCGTCCCCTTCGAGGTCCCCCGGGGCGAGGAGCTGGCGGCGCGGCTCGCGTCGGTGCTGGAGGTCATCTACCTCATCTTCAACGAGGGCTACGCCGCCACCGCGGGCGACGGCTGGATGCGCCCGGAGCTCTGCCAGGACGCGCTGCGCCTGGGCCGCATCCTCGCGGAGCTGGCGCCCGGGGAGCCGGAGGTGCACGGGCTGGTGGCGCTGATGGAGATTCAAGCCTCGCGGGCCCGGGCGCGGGTGGGGCCCTCGGGCGAGCCCGTGCTGCTCTTGGAGCAGAACCGCGCGCTGTGGGATCAGCTCCTCATCCGCCGGGGGCTCGCGGCGCTGGAGCGCGCGGAGAAGGCGGGCACGGCGGGGCCGTACGTGTTGCAGGCCTCCATCGCCGCGTGCCACGCACGGGCGCGCACGCCGGAGGAGACGGACTGGCCGCGCATCGCGGCGCTCTACACGGTGCTCGCGCGCCTCACGCCGTCGCCGGTGGTGGAGCTCAACCGCGCCGTCGCCCTGTCCATGGCGTTTGGCCCCGCGGTGGGATTGGAGCTGGTGGATCAACTCGTGGCCGAGCCGTCGCTCAAGCACTACCACCTGCTGCCGGCCGTGCGCGGCGACCTGCTCCAGAAGCTGGGGCGCCTGAAGGAGGCCCGGGCGGAGTTCGAACGGGCGGCGTCGCTCACGCGCAACGCGAAGGAGCAGGCGCTGCTGCGCTCGCGTGCCGCCGCGTGCGCGGGCGAGCGGCCGTCGTAGGACGCCGCGACACCCAGGAGCAGGGGAGCGGCGGGCATCCGTGAAGCATGCCCGCCCTCCCTTTGCGTCACGCGCTCAGGGGAGCGGCGACAGCTCCAGGTTGTCGAAGTTCGTGTCCCAGCCGTTGGACGTCTTCACGGTGAGAACCGAGCAGGGCGTCTGCCAGGTCGGCACCAGATGCGTAATCTCACCCGCCGTCAGGGGGAAGGTGATGGCGGGCTGATCAAGGCAGCTCAGCGTGACCGTGGCGCCGGTGTCCCACGTGAAGGCATCCAGGCCCAGGACGCGGCGCTGGCCCAGGAAGGACAGGTTGGCCTGGGTGAGGCCGCCGCCGTTGAACGAAATGCTCTTCGTGTCGAACCCGCCCCAGGGCGACGCGATGTACCAGCGGTTGAGGCCGAACTGGACGGGGCCATGCGTGCCGTTGAAGGTCTCGTCCTGGCCGGGGAAGGTGTCGAAGGTGACGAGGTTGGTGGACGGGCCCACGGGGATGGGCAGCGCGTGGGTGTTGTTGCCGGGCACGAAGTCCGCCTGCGTGGCGGAGATGGTGGCCTGGCTGGTGAACGTCCCGGTGCCGAAGGGGATGGCCTCCACGTGGATGGTGAAGCTCGCGCCCGGCGGCAGGGTGGGGGCGCCGCACTGCAGGTCGCTGAAGAACCCGCAGTGGCTGCCGCTCATGCCCGGCGCGTTCGCGGAGTAGAAGAAGTAGTTCAAGCCCGCGGGGATCGGGACGTCGAGCACGACGTCGGTGGCGGTCGCCGGGCCATTGTTCGTCACGGTGATGTCGTAGAGGAGCAGGTCACCGTTGGCGCCCGTGCCGGCGGGGAACGACTGGGTCACGGCCAGGTCCACCGTCGCGGGACCGCCAGGCTCCGAGGGGACGAACGTCACGTCCACCCAGAAGTTGGTGTTGAGCCACGCCTCCGTGGGGAACGCGCTGCCGTTGAGGTTGCGCACGCCGTTGCCGCCCGCCTCCAGGGTGGAGGGCGCGTGCAGCGGGGGCATGTCCACGCCCGCGGTGCTGAAGTAGTTCGTGGTGATGGCGTAGCGCCCGCCCGTGGCGAAGTACGACACGACGTAGGTCGTGTTCGCGGTCAGGCTCACCGGCGTGGGGAAGGACAGCTCACGCCAGCCGAAGCCCGTCTCCGCGGGCGTCGTCTCCGTGGTGGCCAGCAGCGTGCCGGTGGCGCTCCACAGGTGGCCCACGTGCGGGCCGTTGTCGGTGCTGCCCTTGTAGTAACGGACCTTGGTCACCGTGCCCGCCACGTCGGTGCGGAACTTCACGCCGACCTCCGTGGGGGTGGTGTCGGCGTTCTCGAACTGCGGGTCGCCCGTCACGCTGTTCCACAGGCTGCAGGGGTTGCAGGCCATGTTCGGGAGCGTGGTGCCGAGGACGATCGTGGAGGACGGGCTGATGTTGCCGGCGGCGTCACGGCCGCGCACGGCGTAGTTGTACCCGGTGGAGGGCGTCAGGCCGGTGTCGCGGTAGCGCGTGGTGGTGCCGGGCAGCTCCGCGATGAGCTCATTGTTCCGGTACACTAGGTGCCAGCGGGCGTTGCCCTGCGTCTCGCCGCTGCCGTCCACGGACGCGTACCAGGTCAGGTCGATGGCGGTGGGCGAGTTGGGCACGGCGGCGAAGTTGGTGGGCGCGCGCGGGGGCGTGGTGTCGTTGGGCTGGAAGGCCACGTCCACCCAGTAGTTGCTCGCGTTGAACGAGTTCGTCGGGAAGCCGCTGGTGCTGCCATAGCGGTAGAGGCCGTTGCTGGTGGCCTCGGCGTGCAGGGGCGGCGCGTCCAGCGCGGAGGCGAAGCCGTTGCTCGTCACCGCGTAGTGCCCGGCGGGCGCGTAATACGAGACGACGTAGTTCGTGTCGGCCGCGATGGTGACCGGCGTGGTGAAGCGCGCCTCCTGCCAGCCGGAGGCCGTCTCGTTCTGGAAGGTGACGGTGGCCAGCAGCGAACCGGACGCCGTCCACAGGCTGCCGGTGTGCGTGCCCGTGTTGCCCGCGCCCTTGTAGAAGCGCACGCCCATGATCCGCCCCGGCGCGTCGCTGCGGAAGCGCACCCCCAGCTCCACCGCGCCGCTGTCGTCCGTGGCCGTCACGGCCGGGAGCGCGGTGGTGCCCAGGAGCGAACGCTCACCGGCCAGCAGCGGCTGCGCGGCCTCCGTGGTCTCCGGTGTCTCCGGAGTGGCCGGCTCCGCGGGAGCACAGCCCGCCTGAATCCAGGTGATACCCAATACGAACGTCGTGACCCATCGTGATGCACGTCGAAGCACGTCGAACTCCCTTGTCTGTGAAACGCGACGGTGGCTTCTCATGCTGTCAACCTGAAATTCAAGTGTTTCATGGATGGTTGACATTTCTCGCAGTGCTGCCGCCAGGGCTCAGGGGGCTCGGGACAATTCCGCCAGGAGTTGAAACAGTGCTGCCTGTTCGGCGGGAAGGGCCAGCAGCCACGTGTGGCCCTGGCCGAGAACCTCGTGCAAGTCCAACCTCAGCCCGGCCGCACGCCAGGACTCAAGCGCCGTCCGCCACAGAGGCGCGCTGCCATCCGTCTCGCCGATGAACGACAGGATGGGCACCCGCGCGTGCGCGGAGGTCTGGGGCGGGGTGTGTTCATCGCCGCGAGACAGGCGGGGAGCACCCGCGACCAGCACCAACGCCCGGAAGGCCGCAGGGCGCGCCGCCCACAGTTCGAGCGCCATCTGCGCGCCCGCGCTGAAGCCCAGCAGCACCGGCCGGTCGGCATCCACTCCGGGGACACGCGCCACCTCCGGCAGCGTTCCGAGCATCATCCGGTTGGCGTCCGTGCCATTCCATCCTTCCGCGTGCTCGCGGGGGAGCGTCAGCAGCGCGAAGCCCTGAGCAGCGAATGCATCGGCCAGGGGCTCCACCAGCGTCAGGCCATCCGTGCCCGTCGGATGCAGCCACACCACCAGGCGGTGCGGGTGTTCCGGCGTGGCTTGTCCGGAGACGAAGAGGCGGTAGGGCAGGCCGTTCGCGGGAGCGCCTGTCCGCATCGGGGTGGCCGTCTCCACGAGTGTGCGGGACACGGGGCTTGTGGAGACGCACGCGGTGGCCAGTGCCACGGCCAGGAGGGCGGCCAGGGAAACGCTACAGGGCTTCATCCCGGGCAGGCTGCCATGCCGGGCGCCTTGATGGACATCCTGGCCTCGTGAACTACTCGTATGCGGAGGCAGCGATGAATCGCCTCAGCAGTTGCAGCTTTTGCTCTTGCGGCAATTCAGGAGCGTGTTCGGACTCGGGGGTATACGAACCCTTGATCGTAACGACATCTCCGGGCTGGCAAGTGACCTCGAGCTGTTCACCGGTCTTGAGGAGTCGATCTCGCAACACGACCCGGCCGTTGATCTTCAAAAACTCGATACGAGTGGTTTCCGCTTCGAGTTCCGCGATGATCATCCGCTTGCTGGTCGCGGGGACTGTGAAGTGCTCCTCGCAAACAGCCCCAGGGCTGGCAGTGAAAAGCTCGCCAGCATAGGAGACCTGGGAGCTTTCATTGGCGAAGAACACATGCGGGCAGCTGCCGCAGGCCCAGTATCGATTGATCTTGTAGGTGCGTCCTGGGTCGAAGGCATGAATAGGCTGCTGGAGGAGCCCGTTCTCCGTCATAAGGGTCACGCTCTTCGGTTGGAGCTCTGGGCCAATGAGGCGGAGCGCGTCATTCGAGGAGAGTGGCTCACAGGAAACCTCGTCGAACCCGATTCCATCCCTGGTGACGGTTGAACGCCAGAGCGTGCCTCCCCCGCCATCGAAGGGCGGAAGCAGACACGCAATGGGGATGATGACACTGTCACCAGGCTCCAGGACCGGCCAAGGGGGCAGCAGCGTTGTGTCAACACCGGATTGGCTCTTCCAGGGGCGGTAGTTCCACCCGGGAGACACGACCCTGCTGACTTCCAGCCCGATAAGCCGGACCGCGGTGGAGTGGGTGTTGATGATGGAGAGGAAGACCGCCTTGCTCTGCCGGCAAGTCGCTGACTCCTGGTAACCGAGGCTCTCCCATTCCTCGGTGCCCAGCCCACAGCCTCCTTGCCTGCGGACCCAAGATGGACTGACAAGTTCATTGCTTGGGTAACCTGCGGAAAGCAACGCGAAGAGCAGCGGGTTCTGCTTTTGCGCGAGGTCCAAAAGCTCTCTGTCGGGAATGTGCCGTTGTGCAATCACTCCGCCTGACAGAGGAGCCTGGGTGACATCAATCGCCGTTTCAGGATGCAGTCGTTTGAAGTCTTCGGGGTCGCTGTAGTAGCCGACGTCGAGGTAGCCGCTTGCTTGGGGAAGTGCATCCAGGAAGCTTCCGATGGGGCCCGTCCAAAGGTGGGAACGGCCCGCGCCGACGGATGGAAGCAACTGCAGTTCTCCTTGGAGGACTGCTTGGAAGGCTTCATCCGAGCGGCAGGTCAGGTAGACAGCACGGACCACATCTTCAGTGGGTGACTCGATTCGTTGATCGCGTACCTGCTGATGCCACTTCTCCCGGTGGAGCCGCAGTTCGGATGGAGAGAACTTCGTTCCTCTCGGGTGTGAATCGTTGTAGTGGCCTGCTGCCGCATGGCAGTCGAAGCAAAGAGCGATCGCATTGTCGAGGGTGTTGGGCCCTCCTTGTGCCTCAGGGACGATGTGGTGCACTTCGATTCCGACGCCACCATAGCGGTGACAGACGCAGCAACGGCGCGCGGCGGCAACAAGAGCACTGTCACGAACGCTTCTCGGGAAGCCCATGGTTGCTCCTGGGGCGTGTGACTGAATACGTATCCCACTGCCGCCTGGATGGTGTTCGACCCCGCAGGAGCCTTTCTGATGCCGAACAAACGTCAGGTGGGCACGCTCAGCCCAGCAGTGCGCCCAGGAGGTTCGCCAGGATGAGCAGGAGGAGCGGCCCGAACATGAAGAGGAGGATCAGCCACGCGACGACCTTGCGCTTCCGGCCGCGCTGAATCTCGGCGCCCGAGCCCTTGCGCTCGGCGCAGTCCTCGCAGAGGCCGGTGCTCACCCCGTCGCAGCTCGAGCACAGGAAGTTGCCGCACCGCTCACAGGTCCGAGTGGCGCGCTGACCATGCAGCGCGCAGTGCGCCTCCTCGGAGTCCTCGTCCGGCGTCCCGGTGGCGACGGCTACCGGCGATTCTTCCCGCGCCGTGCTCTTGAGCAGCTCCCTCGCGTGCTCCAGCTCCCCGGCCGGGACCAGCACCCGCAGCTCGATGAAGGCCCCCGCCACGCCGAGCATCGAGCGGTGCTGCTCGCCCTGGACGATGCACGGGATGTCGTCGGCCTCGAGCAGGGCCCGCACGAGCAAGGCCTCGGATTCGTCGCCGCAGGTGGTGAGCAGCTGGAAGTCGTGATCGGGGATTCCCAAGCAGGGGCTCCGGTAGGGGCCCCCCTCGGGGGCTTGTAGGCGTTGGAGGCACACGAGTCTCCGGCACGACAGAGGGCACGTGCAAACGGGCTGGCTTCCCTCGGAGGAGGGGCGTGCCTTCACGCGCCGCGAAGGACCTTCCACTGGCTGACATCCGCCAGGCCGTGGGCGGCCCGCGGGGGGTTGTGGGCCGGGGGCGCGTGCCTAGCTTGCCCGCGTCCATGACGAACGAACTGCACCCGACGGCGCGGCCTACGCGCGTGGCTCACGTGATGTATGGCCTGGAGATGGGCGGACTCGAACAGCTGGTGGTCCGGCTGTCCCAGCATGGCCGCGAGCGGGGCATCGAATCCGTGGTGCTGGCCCTGGGGCCGGACGGTCCGGTGCGCGAGCTGCTCCAGCGCGTCAACGTCCCCACGGTGTGGCTGGGAGGCCTCGCGGGCATGACGCCCACGGCCATCCGCCGGCTGGCCCAGGAAGTGGACGCCTTTGGCGCCGACGTGGTCCACGGCCACGACGTGGGGCCCTGGCTCAACGCCGTCGCCACCCGGACGCTGCGTCCGCGCACGCCCGTGCTGGGCACCTTCCACCAGACGGTCGAGCCGCAGGGCAAGCTGCGCCCCGCCGCCATGGCCGCCGCGATGTTCACCCAGTCCCTGGTCGCGTGCGGCAGTGAAGTGCGCGCCAGCCTGGAGCGCTGGAGCCCCAAGCTGCTGTCGAACGTGGTCACCATCGAGAACGGCGTGCCGCTGGAGGTCGCCACGGGCGAGGAGGCCCGCCGGGCCGCGCGCGAGCGCCTGGGCCTTCCGCAGGACGCCACCGTGGTGGGCTACCTGGGCCGCCTCTCCGAGGAGAAGGGCCCGGACCTGCTGGTGGACGCCTTCCTGCGCCAATTCGCGGACGCGAAGGACACGCACCTGGTGATGATTGGCCCCGGCCCGATGGAGGCCACGCTGCGCGCTCGCGCCGCCGCGTCCCCGCTGGCCGGACGGGTGCACTTCACGGGCGCGCTGCTGGAGGCGAGCAAGCTCCTTCCCGCGTTCGACGTCTACGTGCAGCCGTCCCGCCGTGAGGGCCGCTCGCTGTCGCTGCTGGAGGCGATGGCGGTGGGCCTGCCCACGGTGTCGCACGCCATCCCGGCCATCCGCGAGGTGCACAGCGATGGCCAGACGGCGCTCCTGGTTCCGTCCGGAGACGTGGATGCGCTCGCTGGCGCGGTGAAGCGCCTGGCCCACGACCCGGAGCTGCGCTCGCGCCTGGGTGAGGCCGCGAAGCGCGAGGTGCAGCGCTACTCGCTGTCCACGATGGTGGACACGTACGCGAAGCTCTACCGGGGTGCCGCGGCTCGCGCCCAGGCGTGAGCGGCACGGGAGAACGACGGGTGCCGCACTCCACCATCCTCCATGTGCGCAGCACCTGCGGCCTGTACGGCGCGGAGCGGGCGTTGCTGTCGCTGGCCGCGTCGACGCCGTCGCCGTGGCGGGCGCAGGTGTGCAGCCTCGTGTCGCCCGGACGGGTGGACGTGCTCTCGGGCGCGGCGCGGGAACAGGGGTTGGACGCGCTGACGCTGGAGGTGCCCGGCCGCTTCAGCGCGATGTCCGTGGCCACGCTCGCCTCGGAGGTCCGCCGCCGGGGCGTGGGGCTGCTGCACGCGCATGACTACAAGTCGCTCACGCTGGGCGCCGCCGCGAGCGCGCTCGCCGGAGTGCCGCTGGTGGCCACGTACCACGGGGACACCGGCGCCACGCCCGCGCTGATTGCCTATGAAGGGCTGGCGCGCGTGCTGGGCAACTGCACGAGCGCGGTGGCCGCGGTGTCGCGCGAGCTGACCGCGCGCCTGCGCCGCTACGTCCACCGCTCGCCGGTGGTCTACATCCCCAACGCGCTGCCGCTCGCGGAAGCGTGCACGGAGGAGGAGCGCCTCCAGGCCCGCGAGGCCCTGGGGCTCGCGCCGGAGGGGGCCGTCATCGCGCTGGTGGGACGCCTGTCGGTGGAGAAGGGCCCGCAGGTGCTCCTGGACGCGATGCAGCGCCTGGCCCGGACGCCGGGCGCCACGGTGCCCACGCTGCTGCTGGTGGGCGATGGCCCGCTGCGCGAGTCGCTGGAGGCGCAGGCGCGGGGCCTGCCGGTGCGCTTCCTGGGTTTCCGCTCGGAGGTGCGCAGCGTGTACGCCGCGGCGGACGCGGTGGTGATGCCGTCCCTGCGGGAAGGCATGCCGCTGGTCGCGCTGGAGGCGATGGCGCTGGGCCGGCCGCTGGTGGCGTCCGGAGTCGGCGAGCTGCCCCACGTGCTGGGCACGGGGCGCGGGCTCGTGGTGCCGCCGGGAGACGCGGGCACGCTGGCCTCGGCGCTCGCGGGGCTGCTGGCGGCTCCAGGTTGGAGGACGCGGATGGCCCAGGCCGCCCGCGAGTACGTCGTGGCCCACCACGCGCCGGAGCGGATGGCGAGTCGGTACATCGAATCGCTCTACCTGCCCGCCCTGGTGGACCTGCCTCACGCCCAGGCCGCCGCCGCCGGGTAGGGCAACGCCGGGCCCTCGCGCCTGGCGTTCTTCCGCATGGGCTGAGCCCGCAGTAGGGGTGCCCACCGCACCATGCAGAGAGGCTCAGGCGGCTCCCGCCCCAGCGGCGATGGCCCCAGGCGCCCAGACCGGCCTGCGGTCCGCCTTCCGCCCGATGGGCCCAACCGGTCCGACAGTCGGACAGGCTTCCGCCGCGCTCGTCCAAACTGGTCCGACAGTCGGACCAGTTCGTGCGCCGCTCGTCCAGGCCAGTCCGGCTGTCGGACAGGTTCGTGCGCCGCTCGTCCAGGCCAGTCCGGCTGTCGGACAGGTTCGTGCGCCGCTCGTACAGACCGCCCTGCTGGTCGGACAGGCCTCTGCCGCACGCGTCCAAACTGGTCCGACAGTCGGACAGGTTTGTGCGCCGCGCGGGTGGCGGTGCGTCGCCGCGGTCATGCCCGGAGGCATGGGGCGTGCAGTGGCCCCCCACCGCACGGCGGGAATACTCAGGCGGCCTGTGTCCCCGTGGGCTTCTGCCCGGTGGCCGAGGCGTTCAGGTAGAGCTCGCCCAGGCCCGCCCCGATGCCGTCCCACGCGAAGGCCTCCGCCATGCGGCGGGCGTTGTCCGCGAGCTTCTTGCAGAGGTCCGGATCATTCCGCAGCCGGCGCAGCGCGGCGGCGAACTCCTGCGGGGACTCCGCGAGGAGCACGTGCTGTCCCTCCACCACCGGCAAGCCCTCCACCGCGAGGCGCGTGGCCACCACGGGCACGCCCGCCGCCGCGGCCTCCAGCACCTTGAGGCGCGTCCCGCTGCCCGCGCGCAGCGGGATGGCCGTGGCCAGCGCGCGCGCCAGGTACGGCGCCACCGACGGCACCGAGCCCGTCACCACCAGCCGCTCGTTCTCCAGCGCGCGCACGGACGCGGGCGGACTGCGGCCCACCACCATGAGCTTGCTGGTCGCCAGGTCCGCCGACACCAGCGGCCACACCTCGCGCGCCAGCAGCAGCACCGCGTCCTCGTTGGGCCACCAGTCCATGGAGCCCACGAAGACCAGGTCGTCGCCCGTGCCCTCGCGGGGCGCGAAGTCCGGCAGCTTCACGCCGTTGGGCACCACGTGCACCCGCTTCGCCCCCAGCGAGCGCAGCTGCTGCGCGTCCACGTCCGAGCACGCCAGCACGGTGTCCGCCTGGCTCACGCACTCGCGCTCCAGCCGCTCCACCCGCTTGAACTGCCAGTTCAGGAACGCCCGCAGCGGCGGAGAGCTCAGCGGCGCCATGCGCGCGAGCAGCTGGCTCTCCACGTTGTGCTCGTCGATGACCATGTGCGCGGCCGGGTTGAGCTGCCGCGCCAGCGGCAACAGCTGCGCCATGTGCAGGTGGTCGAAGTGGATGATGTCGAAGGGGCCGCGCTCCGCCAGCACCCGGCGCAAGGCGTCCTGCAGGCCCTGGCGCGCGAAGCGGACGTAGGTGAGCGGCGTGCCCCGCAGGAAGGCCCGCGTGCTGTTCAGCGTCTCCCCGGGCGCCACGCGCGGCAGGTCCACCAGGTGCAGCCGGGAGGCCGGCACGCCCAGCTCTCCCAGCCAGCGCTTGAAGCCCTCGGCGTCGTTGCCCGCCCGGTGCACCGCGAACACGTCGAGCTCGAAGCGCGAGGCAAGGGCACGCACCAGCTCGAGCGTGCGCAGGGTGCCGCCCGTATCCGAAGGCAGCGGAACGTAGGGAAGGATGGCCAGAACGCGTCGCACGGTGGAAGACCAGACCTGCTCAGGAGACGGGTGGACCTGGGCCGCGTGCTCCTCACCACGGCCAACGGCTTGGTAAGCACCTGCGCGCATGAGGCCCAGGGGCCAGCGGCGCTTTTCCACCAATGGACAACAGATCGCGGATCCACGACGCAACGGGATGCCGCACCGCGTCTTCCGAGCGACAGCGGGATTCCCGGGAGTCTTGACCCGGGTGGCACCCGGTGTGCGAGGGCCTCGAAAAGGCGCGCTGTTTGCGGCATGAGGACGCGGGCAGCGCAACGGACGGAGGAAGCCATGGGCCTTGGACAGACGCAGGGGGCCGCGGCGCGCGAGCGAATCGCGCGGCTGCGGCAGGTGATGCGGGAGCGCGGTGTGGCGGCGGTCTGGGTGCCGACGAGCGACCCGCACCTGTCCACCTACCTGCCGGGCCGCTGGAAGGGGCGGGAGTGGGCGTCTGGCTTCACCGGCTCCCTGGCCACGCTGGTGGTGACGGCGGACTTCGCGGGCCTGTGGGTGGACAGCCGCTACTGGGATCAAGCGGACGCGCAGCTGAAGGGCAGCGGCATCGCGACGGTGCGCACGACGAACGCGCCCGGGCAGTCGCCCCTGGACTGGCTGGCCGCGAACGTGCCGCAGGGGCAGGCGGTGGCGGTGGACGGGGCGGTGCTGGGGCTGGGCCAGGCGCGCTCGGCGGCCACGCAGCTGTCGGCGGCGGGGGTGGTGCTGCGCACGGACCTGGACGTGGTGGCGGAGGCCTGGGCGGACCGGCCCCCCCTGCCCGCCGCGCCCGTGTACGCGCACGCGCTGTCACCGGTGTCACGCACCGACAAGCTGCGGGCCGTGCGCGCGGAGATGGGCGTGCTGGGCGCGACGCACCACTTCATCTCCACCCTGGATGACGTCGCGTGGCTGACGAACCTGCGCGGCGCGGACGTGGACTACATCCCGGTGTTCCTGGCGCACCTGCTGGTGGAGCCCGGCGGGGCCCGCCTGTTCATTGGCGCGGGCAAGGTGCCGGACGCGCTGCGCGCCGAGCTTCAGGCGGACGGCATCACCCTCCACCCCTACGACGAGGCACCCCGCGCGCTGGGAGCGCTGCCGGAAGGGACGCGGCTGCTCGTGGACCCCCGGCGCATCACCCACGGGCTGCGGCAGGCGGTGGGCAAGGGCGTGACCGTGGTGGAGGGGCTCAACCCGTCCACGGTGGCCAAGTCGCGCAAGACGGACGCGGAGCTGGCGCACTTCCGCAACGCGATGGAGCAGGACGGGGCCGCGCTGTGCGCGTTCTTCGCCTGGTTCGAGTCCGCCCTGGGCCGCGAGCCCATCACCGAGCTGACCGTCGACGAGCGCCTCTCCGCGGAGCGGGCCCGGCGTCCGGGCTTCGTGTCGCTCAGCTTCTCCACCATCGCCGCGTTCAACGCGAACGCCGCGATGCCGCACTACCGCGCGACGCAGGCCTCGCACGCGACGGTGTGCCTGCCGGGGCAGAAGCCGCAGGGCCTGCTGCTCATCGACTCCGGCGGGCAGTACACGTCCGGCACCACGGACATCACCCGCGTGGTGCCCGTGGGCGAGCCCACGTCGGAGCAGCGGCGCGACTTCACCTTGGTGCTGCGCGGGATGATCAACCTGTCCCGGGCCCGCTTCCCCCGGGGCACCCGCTCCCCGAACCTGGACGCGCTGGCGCGGGCGCCGCTGTGGGCGGAGGGGCTGGACTACGGCCACGGCACGGGCCACGGCGTGGGCTTCTTCCTCAACGTCCATGAAGGGCCGCACGGCGTCTCCCCGACGATGCCCAACGACCTCACCACGGCGCTGGAGCCGGGGATGATCACCTCCAACGAGCCCGGCCTCTACCGCCCGGGCCGCTGGGGCATCCGCATCGAGAACCTCATCGCCGCGGTGCCCGACAAGAAGACGGAGTTCGGCGACTTCCTGCGCTTCGAGACGCTGAGCCTCTGCCCCATCGACACGCGGCTGGTGGACCCGGCCCTGCTGTCGCGGGAGGAGACGGACTGGCTCAATGCCTATCACGCCACCGTGCGCGAGCGGCTCCAGCCCCACCTCCAGGGCGCGGCGCGCGACTGGCTGCTCCAGCGCACCCGGCCCGTCTGAAGCCGCACTGCTCGCGACCCAACGAAAGGCAGACGCGGCGCTGGACGTGCCATCCTGGAGGTGTCCATGCTGGGCCGAGCGGGGGGCCGGCCCTGCATGTGATTGGAAGGACCTCCCATGCGACTGTCCCGAATGCTGCTCCTCCTGCTGGGGGTCCTCCCCTTCCTGGCCTGTGAAAGCAGTGGCGGCGTGGGGGAGACCTGTGGCGAGGACGGCTGTGACTCCGGCTTCTCCTGCCGCAGGGACTTCCCCGGCACCTTCTGCGCGCAGGACTGCACCGCGGAAGGGGAGGGCGGCGGCTGCCCGGGCGACACGCTGTGCACGCGCCAGCTCGACGTGCTGATGTGCTCGCGCGTCTGTGATTCCCAGGCCGACTGCCGGGAGGGCTACGCCTGCAACGGCGTCAGCAACACGGACCGCAAGGCCTGCCAGGTCAAGCTGTAGGCCCCGGCCGCCCTCACGGGCTCAGCCGCTCCCGGAAGCGCTGGGACTGGCGGCGGGACATCTCCACCTCCCGGCCTCCCCGGAGCCGGGCGACGAGTGTGCCGCCCGGACCCGGCTCCAACGCCTCCACGAAGTGGAGGTTGATGAGGTGCTGGCGGCTCGCGCGGAAGAAGCGCGCCGGGTCCAGCCGCTCCTCCAGGTGGTTGAGCGAGCGGGCCAGGAGCGGCTCCGCGTCTGGCAGGTGCAGCCGGGCGTAGTTGCCCTCGGAGCTGAAGAGCGGCACCTGCGACAGGGTCACCAGCCAGCAGCGCTCGCCGTCCCGCACGAACACGCGCTCCAGGGGCGCCGCCGGCGCGCCCGCCGCGCGCTGCGCACGTCCCCGCTGCCGTACGCGCTCCAGCGCCTCCGCGAGCCGCGCGGGCTCGATGGGCTTGAGCAGGTAGTCGAGCGCATTCACCTGGAAGGCCCTCAGCGCGTGGGTGTCATACGCGGTGGTGAAGACCACGTCCGGCGCCAACCGGAGGGACGCGCCAGTGCCGCAGAGCAGCCGCAGGCGCTCCGTGGCATTGCGAAGCCCCACGCCCCCCGAGTCCACCGTCCCCGCCGCGCCCGCGACCGGACTCCCCGGCGTGTTGGCGACCTCCAGGCACAGCGCCCGGTCCTCGATGCGTGCCTTCACCGACACCTCGCCACCGCGGGGCGCGGGCGCGATGCCGTGCTTGATGGCGTTCTCCACCCGCGTCTGGACCAGCATCGCGGGCACGGGAACGCCCAGCGCGTCGGGCGCCACGTCCATGCGGACGCGCAGCCGCTCCTCCAGGCGGATGGCCTCCAGGCCCAGGTAGTCATCCACCACCTGGAGCTCCCGCCGCGGCGTCACCGTCTCCGGCCCCCGCGCTCCCAGCGCGTAGCGCAGCAGCCCCGACAGGCGCGTCACCACCTCCTGCGCGCGGATGGGATCCTCCACGATGAGGCCCCGCGGGCCGTTGAGGCAGTTGAACTGGAGCAGGCCCAGGACGAGCCCCGCCGCCAGCACGCGCGCGGCCAGCCGTGGCAATGGCAGACGGGTCCAGGCGTGGAGCCGCAGCGCCCGGCGCGCCACGTGCGTGAGCCCCAGCCCCATCGCACCGGCGATGAGCCAGCCCATGGCCTGCGGGCCGTGAGCCCCCGACGGGCTGTCCCGCGAACCCCGCGAGCGTGAAGACGTGGCAGTCATACCGGGACTGGTAGTGCGCCACCGTCGCGTCCCAGACCTCGCCAGACGACGACAGCCCGGGGATGAGCCGCAGCGGCCGGCCCTGGCCCGAGCGCTGGACGCGGAACGGCGTGGGCGCTGACGCTTGAGCGGCCGTCGCGCCGCCGCCGGGGGACGCCGTCGCACAGCCAGGCAGCAGGGGAAGGGTACAGAGGGCGAGCAGGATGCGGCGCATTGATGGACTCCGCGAAGGACCGCCGGTCGGGCGGTGCGTGACGCGAAGAAGGCTAGGGGTCCGTCGGATTGGGTCCGCGCCTTTGTGATGAGCGGCGCGGCGGGAAGATGAGCGGTCACGACGTCATCGCCGTCCGGACCGTGGCGGGTGGGGCCCGTGGATGCTCCGCTCCGAAGCGCGGGCCTGAATCACTTCAGGGGGCGTGACGCGGCCGGACAGCGCGCGGGGGCCTGCCGCCAGCCATCCATTGCGTCCGTTATGCCTTCCCGCGTCATGCGGGGCAAAGCGATCCATGTAACCCGTCGAGCGGCACTGGCGTATGGCCTTCATCGCCCGGGGATTCACGAGATCGCGGAGAGTCAGGCAACATTCGCCGCGAAATGTAGAGAATCCCGGGGACTTTCTCGGTTCTTGAAAAGGTAGGAGCTTCGCCCATGTCCACCCCCATTGATGGTTCCGCCGCCGCCGCTGCCCGTGCCGCCGCCGAGGCCGCCGCCCGCGCCGCCGCGGAAGCCGCCGCTCGCGCCGCGGCAGCGAAGGCCGCCGCCGAGGCCGCCGCGAAGGCCGCCGCCGAGCAGGCCGCGAAGCAGCAGCAGCAGACGCAGACGAAGCAGCCCACGGTGAAGCTCTTCCAGAACGACGAGTTCTCCGCGGGCGGCCCCCAGAACCGCAACGGGGTGAACCGGCTGACGGGTGAGACGACCTCGCCGTTCGCCGCGCCGCTCGGCGCCAGCGGCAACCCGCGCCCGGTCAACGCCCCGGCGGGACAGAACGTCGCGGGCCCGGCGGCCGACCCGAAGCCGCCCCACGCGGAGGCCCTGCCCGACAAGGCGGAGGACCTGCCCAAGCTCTTCCCGGAGCTGAAGGACAAGAAGAAGGAGGACCTGCAGAAGGCCTACGACTCGCTCAACAAGCTGGGCACCGGCTCCTTCTCTGAGAAGGCCATCGCCCTGGGCGAGCTGGCCTCGCAGTTCCCGGAGACGGTCCCCAACGCGCTGGAGCGCCTGGGCGTCAAGGACGACAAGCTGGCGAAGCTGGCCACCAACGCGGACGCGCTCACCTCGCTGGGCAAGCTGACGGACCCCAAGGCGAGCACGGTCGACAAGGCGCAGGCCGCCCTCACCCTGGCGAAGGCCACCGGCGACACCTTCGCCCCGGAGGACCTGAAGGGCGTGCTGGACACCGCGCTCAAGGGCCTGCCCGCCGCGGAGAAGCTGGTGGGCGCCATCGGCAAGTGGACGGACCCCAACGCCTCCGCCACCGACAAGGCCACCGCCACGCTGGAGCTGGGCAAGGCGCTCAAGGACTTCGCCGGGGACAAGTTCCCGGCGCTCTCCAATGACCTGCGCAAGCTGGACGGGTCGCTGCGCGCCGCGGGCGCCGCCATCACCCTGGCGGACCCCAACGCCTCCACGCAGGACAAGGCGCTGGCCGCCGCGCAGTTGCTGGCGGAGGTGCCCGACCTCAAGAAGGACCTCAAAGCCTTCACGGACGTCCTCAAGAACGCGGGCGTGAAGAACGCGGCGGACGTGGCCCAGCAGGGCACGCAGCTGGCCAACGTGAAGGTGAAGGGGCTGGATCCGCAGCTCGCCTCCAAGCTCACGCCGGATCAGCTGAAGAAGCTGGAAGCCGCCGCCACCAAGCTGGGCGGTCCGGAGTCGCTGGAGGGCGCGCTCAAGGGCATCACCGACCCCAAGGCCCTGGACAACCTGGTGGGCGAGCTGGGCAAGGCGGACGCCGCGGCCGGCAAGCGGCTGGTGAGCGCGCTGGGCGGCATGGAGCACAAGGCCCTCAACGAGGTCCTGTCCGATCCGAAGACGACGGAGCAGTTCGCGAAGCTCGCGGGCAAGCTGGACGACGAAGCGGGCCAGGTGCTGTCCAAGCTCGTCACGGACATGGACCCGGCCGCGGTCAAGGCGCTGCTCAAGTTCACGGACGGCATCGGCGCGGACGCGCTCAACACCACCGTGAAGGGCCTGGGGCCGCTCCTGGACAAGGCGGGCAGCAAGCTCGTGGGCCAGGGCCTCAAGGTGATGGACAAGGTGCTGGGCAAGATTGGCGTGGAAGTCACCGCCGACGTGGCCGGCAAGGTCTTCAAGAACCTGGCGAAGGTCGTCCCGGTGGCGGGCGCCATCCCCAACGCCATCGACGCGGTGAAGTACGAGAAGGAATCCCTGGAGCTGCACGGCAAGAACAACGACCTGGGCTACTTCGCGCACACCGCCGCGGTGCTGAACACCGCGGACGGGGCCCTGGGCATCGCCCTGGACCTCACCGGCGTGGGCGTGGCCGCGGACGTGGGCGCCAGCGTGGTGCTGGGCGCCGCCGAGCTGGCCATGGACATCGGCTTCAGCCAGGAGAAGGCCAAGTACGAGGCCGACCCCGAGGGCTACAAGGCCCCGGACTGGATGAAGGCCGTGAACCTGGCGGGTGCCGCCGCCCAGGGCCCCGCGGGCCTGGCGCACATGGCCGCGTACTACGGGCCGGAAGGCACCGCGCAGCTCATCCAGTGGGGCGTGGAGAAGGCCGCCAAGGGCGCGGTGAAGGCCGCCGAGTTCGTTGGCGTGTCCCAGGCGGAGCTGGCCGGCGAGGGCCTCAAGGGCGCCGCGAAGGTCATCCACAAGCTGGCGGACGTGGTGCGCAACCCGTCCAAGTACGGCGAGGCCGCGGCGAAGGCGGCGACGGAGGCCTTCAACACCGCCATCGAGAAGGGCGGCGAGCTGGCGAAGGAGGCCAAGCAGGTCCTCGACGGCGTCATCGACGGCGCGAAGAAGCTGGGTGAGAAGGGCCTGGAGACGCTCAAGTACATCGCCCAGAACCCGGGCGAGGCCGCGAAGAAGGCGCTCGACGGCATCAAGAGCGTCGTGAACTCCGGCCTGGACCTGGCCACGGACGCCGGCAAGGCGCTCTACAAGCAGGCCGTCTCCACGCTCAACGACCTGAAGGCCGGCTACGACAAGCTCACCGGCGCCGCGAAGGAGAAGGCGAAGGAGCTCATCGACGGGGCGTCGAAGCTCGTCTCCAGCACGGTGAACAAGGCGAAGGAGCTGGGCGAGAAGGGCCTGGAGCTGTTGGCCTGGACGGCCCAGAACCCGGGCGAGGCCGCGGCCAAGGCGAAGGAGGCCATTGGTGACGCCCTGGCCAAGGGCGGCGAGCTGGCGAAGAAGGCCTGGGAGTCCGTGAAGGACCTGGGCGCCAAGGGCGCCGAGCTGGCGGAGGGCCTGGTGAAGGGCCTGGCCAACGCGGGCGAGAAGGCCGTGGAGACGCTCAAGTACATCGCGGAGAACCCCGGCGAGGCCCTCACCAAGGCCGGCGAGTGGGTGGGCGGCGCGCTGTCGGACATGGCCCGCAAGGGCGGCGAGCTGGCCACCAAGGCGGCCGGCGCCATCAAGGACTTCGTCGACAACCGCGTGACGTGGGCCAAGGACTTCGCCAAGGACCTGCTCAAGGACGGCGTGGAGTCGTTCAAGAACGTCGCCAAGGCCTGGAAGGACAACCTCACGGAGGGCGGCAAGGAGCTGCTCGTCGCCGTGGCGGACCTGGGCGACGCGGGCGTGGACGCGCTCAAGGACCTGGCCGGCGTGGGCGGCCAGCTGGCGGAGGCCGCCGTCAACCACCTGGGCGACCTGGCCAAGAAGAACATCGAGGCCGCCAAGGACGCGCTCGGGGCCCTGGCGGACCTGCCCGGCGAGGTGGGCGAGCTCGCCGGCGACGTGGCCGGCAAGGTGAAGGACTTCTTCGACAGCATCATCCCGGACGACATCCCGGGCATCCCCTTCGCATAGCCCGCCGCGTCACAGACCTGTAGCAGCCGACGGGGTCTGTTCCTTCACGGGAACAGGCCCCGTCTGCATTTGGGGGGTCATTGTCACCCGGTCGTGACAAACCCCACAGACAAGACAAGTTTGAGCGGAAAATTACGCACTGGTTAAACTGCGAGATCTTTATTTCCAGATCTCACGCAACTCGCGGGGAGGGGTCTGGATAATCGGGGCAGGAATCACAGCCGCCACCGAGGAATCCCCCGCATGAGCCTCAACGCGACCACGTCCACGCGCACGAACTCTGTCTTCTCGAATCGTTCCCAGACGGTGACGGCGAACCCGGTTCGCAACAGCGCGAACCCCAACGCCATCCTGTCGCAGTACAAGCCCACGGGCGCTTCCGCGCGCACGGCGGCGCAGGACGGGCTGCAGCCCGGCGTGGCCGCGTCGACGAAGATGGCGCAGACGGACCTGGCGCGGCTGCAGCAGTACAAGGGCAACATCGAGGCGGCGGCGGCGAAGCACGGCCTGCCCCCGGCGCTGCTGGCGGCCATCGCGAGCCGCGAGTCGCGCGCGGGCGCGGCGCTGGACCGCACGGGTCACGGCGACGGCGGCAACGGCTTCGGCGTGATGCAGGTGGACCACCGCTACCACAAGACCCAGGGCGGCCCCACCAGCGCCCAGCACATCGACCAGGCGGCGGGCATCCTCAAGGGCTACGTCAACGACATGAAGAAGGCGCACCCGGACTGGTCCGAGGCGCAGCAGCTTCGTGGCGCGGTGGCGGCCTACAACTCCGGCCCCGGCAACGTCCGCACCCAGGCGGGCATGGACGTGGGGACCACGGGCAATGACTACTCCAACGACGTGTGGGCGCGCGCGCAGGCGCTGGCGCCGCACTTCGGCGGTGCCGCGACGAGCACCGGCACCACCCCCAACACGAACACCCCCACGCGCCCGTCGCAGACCGCCGACACCTTCGAGCCCGCGAGAACCCAGAGGCCGGGGACGAAGTGGACCGCCGCGCCCTCGATGGACCAGGTGAAGGTGCGTGGCAACAACCTGCGCGAGGGCATGCAGGGCCCGGCGGTGAAGCAGCTCCAGGAGATGCTGGGCGTCCCGGCGGACGGCAAGTTCGGCCCCATCACCAAGAAGGCCGTGGAGGACTTCCAGCGGGCGAACGGCGTGAGGGCGGGCAGCAACGCGGGCCAGGTCGGCCCCGACACGCTCAAGGCGCTGCAGGGCCGCCGCCCCGGCACCACCAACTCCACCGGCGGGACGAACTCCACGGGCGGGACGAACAACACCCAGGGCACGAACAACACCCAGGGCACGAACAACAACGGCGCGGTGCTGGGCAACGGCGTCCGCATCGACACGAACAACGCCACGCTGAAGAAGCTGGCCACGTCGCGCCTGAACAACGGCCAGACGGGCTACTGCGTGCGCACCACGCTGGACAACATGAGCCGGCTGGGCATCCCGAACACGCCGGCGGCGACGGGCAACGACCCGAACAACCCCCGCGGCGGCATGGCGCAGATGCTGCGCAACGGCTGGGAGTCCATCCCGTTCCCGGGTGCCCAGCAGAAGGCCATCAAGAGCCCCTACGGCAACGCCACCGCGAACGTCGTGACCGCGGACCAGTACCGCAAGCTCGTCGCGGACGGGAAGGTGCCGGACGGCGCCATCATCTTCCAGTCCCGCCACGGCTGGGACTACAGCGGCGGCTCCAAGGGCAACGACATGGGCATCGTGCGCAACGGCGGCAAGACGACCCACAACTACCAGGACATGAACTCCATCATCTACTCGGACTGCAAGGAGGTCGTCATCCTGGTCCCGAAGGGCGCCATCCAGCGCGACTGATGCGCGGATGAGCTGAGCCGTCCAGAGCCCGGCCCGCGGAAGTGACGCGGACCGGGCTTTCTCATGCGCGGTCGCCGGTCAGCAGCTCCGCGCCCAGCTTCTTCGCCGCGTCCAGGAACTCGTCACCCAGCTTCGTGCCGCGCACGGCGCGCGACAGCGACAGCGCGCCGTACATGAGCGCGATGGCGGCCAGCGCCTTCTCCCGGCGCCGCGCCCCCGTGGACAGCAGCTCCGCGTACGAGCGAACGAACTCCTGGAGCTCCGCCTCCAGCGCGCCCCGGTAGGGCTCCCCCGTGCGCGACACCTCCGCGGTGATGCTGGGCAAAGGACACGTGGGCGTGGCGGCGTCGCGGTGCTTGCGCGACAGGTAGCGCTCCAGCACCTTCAGCGCGGGCGCGTCCGGGGCGTCCTCCTTCGCCTTGCGCAGGAGCGCGTTCCACGCCGTCCGGGCCGTCCCCCGGAGGGTCTCCGTGAACAGGTGCTCCTTCGAGTCGAAGTGCCCGTAGAAGCCGCCCACCGTGAGCCCGGCGCCCTTCATCACGTCCATGATGGAGCTGGCCTGGATGCCCCGCTCCAGGAGCAACGTGGCGGCGGACGCGAGGATGGCGTCGTGCGACTTCTGCTTCTGCTCCGTCTTCTGCGTCATGATGGATGACGGCAGTAATATTGCCGCCATCCTCCGTCAAGGTGGCGCCCCCTCGCGCGCCTGCTACTTCTTCTTGCGCGAGCCGTCCTCGTGGAAGGCCTCGTCCTCCACGAGCCCGCCGTCGGGATTCCAGCGCTTGCGCTCGGTGACGCGGTCCTTCGTCCACTGCGAGTCCTCGATGAGGGTGCCGTTGTCCGCCCACACCTGGCGGCGGCCCTCCGCCTTGCCCTTCACGTAGTGCTCGCGGCGCTCCGTGCCGCCGTCCGGGAGGAAGCTCTCCGTCACGCCGTCGGGGTCGAAGCCGTTGTGGAAGTCCCCCTTGATCAGGTTCCGCCGCTCGCGCAGGGAGCCGTCGTCCTCGAAGAAGGACTCCACCGCGCGCTCGCCCGTCACCACGAGCTCGTGCTTGCGCTCGCCGTTCTGGAAGTACTCCACGCGCTTCACCTGCTGGCGGCCCTTCCAGGTGACGACCTGCTTCTTGCCGCCGTCGTTGAAGAACTCCGTCTCGTCACCGTCCCGCTCACCCTGGGCCCAGGTCGTGGAGCTGAGGGCCTTCCCGGCGGCGTACCGCGTGCTCACGCCGTTGAGCACGCCCGCGGAGAACGCGTTCGTCGCGATGCGCTGCCCGTCCTTGTCGAAGAGCTCCGTCACGCCTTCGCGCCGCCCGTCCTTCAGCTGGATGACGGCGCGCTTCTGGCCGTTCGGGTGGAAGAACACCAGCGGCGAGGGCCCCTTCCAGACGCAGTCCTTGAGGCCCGCCTCCCAGGAGGACCGCAGGCCGCAGCCCGCCTTGGTGAGCCGCCCGGCCTCGTCGTAGTCCGCGAAGGTGCTCTTCGCGTCCTCCGGCTGCCGGTCCACGCGCCGGGACACCTTGCCGTTGGGGTGGTAGCGCAGCGACTCGCCCTGCTCGTGGTCGTCCACGTAATGGCTGGTCTCCACCAGCCGGCCGTCCTCATAGCGCTTGAAGCCGCCGTGGCGCTTGCCGGCCTTGTACTCCTGCTCCACGGCGCGGCCGTCGGACCAGCGGCGCACCTCCCAGCCGTCCTGCTGGCCGTTCTTGAACGCGACGGTGTGCGTCTCCTTCTTCGTGTCCTCGTCCACGCAGCGCACGGTGCCGGTGAGCTTCGCGGTCGAGTTGCCGTTGTCCAGGTTGATGGGCTTGCCCTGGAACGAGCAGCGCTCGATGGCCCACGCGGGCGCGGAGAAGAGGGGCACGGACAGCACGAGCAGACGCATCACGGATGGCGCGGGCATGGAGGGCTCACGGAAGGAAAAACGGCCTCCGGGCCCACACCCGCCACGAACATGGCGAGGGGGCCCGGATGGAGGGCTGCAAGGGCAGAAGGCTATTCGAAGGTCCAGGCGAGGCGGCCCGTGCCCGGGCCGATGCGGGTGTTGCCGGCCGCGATGTCGCTGCCGCGCACCCAGCCCGTCCTGCCGTCCATGGGGTCGGTGACCAGGTACTCGCGGTTGGCGCCCTGGCCGCGGGCGTCGGACATCACCATCGCGTGGCCGCCGCCGCCGTTCCAGAGGACGGCGAAGGGCACGTCCACGCCGTCGCGCAAGAGCCGGTCCGCGCGGTCCAGCGCGCCCTGGCGGGCCTGGGGCGTGTCGGCGATGGTCTGGGTCGCGTAGGTGCGGTTGCTGTTGGGGGAGACGCCCCGGTTGAACATGTCCCGCATCGCGTCCGGGGAGACGCCCAGGCTGTCGCCCGTGCCGCCCTGGCGGGGCCGCGCGATGCCGCCGTTGTTCTCCAGCACGCGCCGCTGCTCGCGGCCGATGTCCGTGTTCGCATCCAGGCTGTGGATGGGCTCGCGGTGGAGCCGGCGCGCGTAGATGGGGTCCGCGTCCGCGTGGGTGACCTGCGCCGCGGTGGGGGCGCACGAGTCGTCGAAGCGCTGCTGGAGCGCGCGCGAGCCCGCGTTCACGTCGATGGCGGTGGACTGGTTGATGAGCGTGTCACGCGGCGTGCCCGCGATGTCCCGCGCGAAGCGCGTCACGTCGTCCATCTCCGAGGTCGTGTCCCCGAAGAAGTTGCGCACGCGGTCCAGCGCGCCGGGCGCCGCCATCTCCTGGCTCCGTGCCCCCACGGCCTTGAGGATGAGCGCGCGCTCCGTCTGCGCGTCCGCGTTGGGCACCGGCTGGCCGTCGCGCGTGCCCGCGTTGCGCAGGGCGCCCTGGAGCGCGCTGAAGTCCTCGCCCGTCATGCCCACCAGGGCGCTCGCGGCGGCCCGGGCCTGGGCCGGACCCAGGATGCCTTCCTGGCCGGCGGCGCCGGTGCCACGCGGCTCCGCCACGCCGCGCGTCAGCGTCTCCACCGTGTCCATGCTCAGCCGGGCCGGCCGCGCGGCCTGCATCGCGGACAGGTCCAGGTACGTGCGCGTGGCGCGGTCCGCGTTGGGCGTGTTGAGGACGTGCTGGTTGAGGAATTGCGTGGCGCGCTCGCGCTCGGGCGCCGGCATCGTGGAGAGGCGGGCCTGGAGGGCGGTGTTCGTCTCCGGCTGCAGCGGCTCCGCGCGCGTGTTGGCGGCGGGCGCGGCCGGCTGGGTGGCGGGGGGAGGCGCCGCGCTCGGGGTGCGGCCTCGGCGGCCAATCCCACCGGCATCCGCCTGGAACGTGTCGTTGGTGGCGTAGCCCAGCGACGGAGCAACGGGCGCGCGCCGCGCGACGGGCTGCGAATCAGGCAGGCGCGTCTGCGGAACACCAGCGGACGGAATGCGGACGGTCACGGACTTCCCCCTCTGCACAAAACAGGAACCCCCGGATTGTCTCACGGGGGCGGGGGGAAGTTGCGTCCGTGCCGGAAAAAACCTTCCGGCATGTGTGTGCTGGGGACCTACCCGGCGTGAAGGCCGGGAGGATCAGCGGGTGGCGACGGGCTGCGTCTCCGGCTTGGGCTCGACGGTGGCCTTGGCGGCGTCGATGGCGGCCTGGATGTCCAGCTTGCCGCCGGTGATGACCTTGCCCTTGAGGTCCGGGTCCTGCTCGACCGTCTTGAGGATGAGGTCGCGCACCTGCACGGCCGTCAGGTCCGGGTTCTCCGCGAACATGCGCGCGGCGGTGGCGGCCACGGTGGGGGTGGCCATGGAGGTGCCGCTCATCTCCTCCCAGTCGTTGCCGGGCACGGTGCTGAACACGTCCTCGCCCACGGCGGCCAGGTCCACCACCTTGTCGCCGTGCGACGAGAAGCGGGCCAGCTTGTCGTTGTCGCGGTCCATGGACGCCACGGTGAGGACGTTGGGCAGGTCCACGTTGGCGGGCATGTCCGGCACGTTGTTCATGTTGCTGCCGTTGCCGTTGGCCGTGGCCGCCAGCAGCAGGATGTCCGCGTCCGCCAGCTTCTGGATGGCGGCCTCCCAGCGCTTCTGGGACGCGGCGTCGCGGTAGGAGTCGCCGAAGCTCGCGTTCGCGGCGCGGATGTTCACGCCGTGCTCGGTCTTCATCTTCACCAGGTAGTCCACCGAGCGCTCGAAGTTGGTGAGCAGGTCCGCGCCGTCGTACAGGCCGCCCACGCTCAGAATCTTCGCCTTGCCCGCGGCGATGCCGGTGTTGCCCTCGCCGTTGTCCTCGGCGGCGATGATGCCCGCCACGTGCGTGCCGTGGTCCGTGCCCTCGCCCTTGAACGGGTCGCCCTTGCCGGTGCCCACGTTGAAGCCGTGGATGTCGTCCGCGATGCCGTTGTTGTCGTTGTCGATGCCGTCCCCGTCCACCTCACCGGGGTTGGTCCACATCGCGTCGTCCAGGTCGGTGTGCTTGAAGTCCACGCCACCGTCGATGACCGCGATGACCGGCTCGCCCGTGAGCTTGGGCTTCGGCTGCGACGGGTCCACCTGCTTCGCGTCGACGACCTTGTTCGCGCCCGGCTTCACCGCGACGTTGCCGCCGCCGAAGGCGAAGGCCGACGCCGGCACGCTGGCGCCCGGGGGCGTGGGACGGCCCGTCGGACGGTCCACGAAGTTGGAGGGCCGCGCACCCTGGGAGTCGAAGCCGTCACGCACCGTCAGGGGCTTCGCCTTGGGCGCCTGGGCGCGAGAGGTGTCCGTGCGAGCGGCGGGGGCGATGGAGGCGGGCGACTTGCGGTTGATTTCCATGGTGTTCCTCCGTGGGGGGATGCGGAGCGACCTACCGACTCCCACATTGTCGCATCGCGCTATTTTAAGTTTCGCCTCCATTGTTTTTTGAGGAGGACGCGCGGCCCCACGCCCCGTGCACCGGACGCACGGCCTTCGTGCGCCCGGTGCGGGGGGGAAGCGACTACCAGACCTTCACGCGCTGCTCGGGCGTGAGGTAGAGGCCCTGGCCGGGCTTCACGCCGAACGCCGGGTACCACGCATCCAGGTTGCGCACCGTGGCCGCGCGGAACATGCCCGGCGAGTGCCCGTCCGTCACGAGCAGCCGGCGCAGCAGCGGCTCGCGGAACTTGTTGCGCCACACCTGGGCGAAGCCCATGAAGAAGCGCTGCTCGCCGGTGAAGCCGTCCAGCGTGGGCGCCGGCTTGCCCTCCAGGGACATCACGTAGGCGTCATGGGCAATGGAGACGCCGGCCACGTCGGCGATGTTCTCGCCCAGCGTCAGCTCGCCGTTCACGTTCATGTCGGGCAGGGGCTTGTAGGCGTTGTACTGCGCGGCCAGCGCCTTGCCCGCGGCCTGGAACTGCTCCAGGTCCTTGGCCGTCCACCAGTTGGCCAGCTTGCCCTTCGCGTCGAACTGCGCGCCCACGTCGTCGAAGCTGTGGATGATTTCGTGGCCGATGACGGAGCCGATGCCGCCGTAGTTCACGGCCGGGTCGGCGTTCGGGTCGAAGAAGGGCGGCTGGAGGATGGCGGCCGGGAAGATGATGGAGTTCTGCTGCGGCGAGTTGAGCGCGTTGACCTCCTGGGGCGTCATGAACCACTCCTTGCGGTCCACGGGCTTGCCCAGCTTGGCCAGATTGCGCTGGTGCTCGAAGAGGTTCGCGCGCATCGCGTTGCCGAAGGCGTCCCCCTTGACGATCTCCAGGCCGGAGTAGTCACGCCAGGTGTCCGGGTGGCCGATGCCCACCTGCACCGTGCCCAGCTTCTCCTTGGCGCGGGCCTTGGTCTCCGGAGACATCCACGCGAGCGCGTCGATGTGGCGGCCCAGGGCGGCCAGGATGTTGCGCACCATCACGTCCGCCTCGGCCTTGGCGGCGGGCGGGAAGTGCTTCTCCACGTAGCGCTTGCCCAGGGCCTCGCCCATGGCGGCGTTGGTGAAGTCCACGCCGCGCTTCCAGCGCTCGCGCAGCTGCTGCGCGCCGGACATGGTGCGGCCGGCGAAGTCGAAGCCCGCGTCCACGAAGGGCTTGGACAGGTACTGCGTGCCGCGCATGATGGCGTGGAACGCCAGGTAGTCCTTCCACGTCTGGAGGGGCTCGCTGCCCACCAGCTTCGCGATGCCGGTGATGGCGGAGGGCTGCCAGACGATGAAGTCCTTCTGGGGCGTGAGGCCCGCGCTCGCGAAGTACGCGGCCCAGTCCATGCCGGGCGCCTTCTTCGCGAAGTCCGCCTGCTTCCAGGGGTTGTTCACCTTGGACACGTCCTGCGTGTCCTGCGCCGCCCAGTGGGTCTGGGCGATCTTCGTCTCCAGGCCGAAGATGGCGCGGGCCTTGGCCTCCGCGTCGGGGATGCCGGCGTTCTTCAGCTGGACGGCGATGTGCTGCTGGTACTTCTCCCGCACCTCTTTGAAGCGCGGCGTGTCCTTCAGGTAGAAGTCGCGGTCCGGCATGCCCAGGCCGCCCTGGAGGAGGTAGGCGGCGTAGCGGCTGGGGTCGTTCAGGTCCTCCGCCACCCACAGGCCCAGCAGGCGCTCCGTGGTGGCCTGCCCGGTGTTGAGCGGATCCACGTCGCTGCGCAGCGTGGAGCCCAGCAGTGACGCCAGGTCCTTGCGGTTGGCGACGGCGGAGATGCGGTCCAGCTCCGGCTTGAGCGGCGTGGCGCCGCGGGCCTCGATGGCGGCCTCGTCCATGAAGCTGGCGTAGTAGTCACCCAGCTTGCGCTCCTCGCTGCCGGCGGCGGCGTCCGACTTCGCGGCGGCCTCCAGCAGCTCGCGCGTCTGCCGCGAGGCGTCCTCGGCCAGCCGCGTGAACATGCCGTAGGAGGAGCGGTCCGGAGGAATCTCCGTGGTGTCCGCCCACTTGCCGTTGACGTAGCGGTAGAAGTCGTCGCCGGGGGCCACGGACGTGTCCATGCCCGGCGTGTCGACGCCGAAGCTCCCGAAGTGCGGCTTGGGAGCGGCGGGGGCCGCGGGCGCGGGGGCCGGGGTGGCGGCCTGGGCCTGCGGCGGGGACTTCTCCGCGGGCGCGGTGGAGGCGCACGCGGTGATGAGCGCGGAAGCGCAGACGCCGAGCGTCATGCGCGCGGCGCCAAACGGCGGTCTGGAACGGAACGACATGGAAGCTCCTGGATGTGCCCGAACGGGGTGGCGCACTCTGGCGCACGCGGGCGCGTCGCCAACAGCGCAAACGGCGGTTTCATCCCAGCCATTGCGTTCCAGGCGCCAATTGCTCGCGTGAGGCTTCAGAGATCCAGGCTCAGCAGCGCCATCCCGGCCACGCCGGCGGGCAGCAGCGCGCGGGGAGCGCTCCAGCCGATGAGGGCCTGGAGCTCGAAGGGCTCCAGACGCAGGGCGGCGGAAGGGCCGGCCATCAATTCATAGAGGCGGCCCACGTCACCCGGGGTGTCCTCGTCCTCCACCTCGAAGCGCAGCCGTGCCTCCGCGCCCACCCGGAAGGAGTCCGAAAGATGGACGAGGAGGAGGGAGGAGGCCTCCACGTCGTTCTCGTACCGGCCGTTGAACCCCTGACCCAGCGCGAGCTGGCCGGTCGCCGAGAGGCGGCCCCAGGTGCGGCCCGCGGCCAGGGTGAGCATGACCTCCGAGCCCCGGCCCTCCATGCCCACGGCCATGAGCCGCGCGCCCAGCGTGAGGTTGAGGGGGAGGGTGTCCTCGGAGAGGAGCTGGTAGCGCAGCGACGCGGACGGGGAGAGCCGGCCGCCTTCCAGCGTGCCGGACACCTTCGCGGCGAGCCGGGGGAGGGGTGCCCAGAGGAGGGATGCGCTCACGCTGGCCAGGGAGTCGGCGTCGGTGGTGTCCGGCTGGGTCATGGCGCCGCCGCCCGCGCTGGCGCGGAGGGAGCCCCCACTGGGGAGGATGGCGGAGTCCGCCAGGAGTCCGTCGGTGGGGCGGATGACGGAGCGGTCCGAGGCGAAGGCCGGCGGGACGGCGGTCAGCACGAGTGTCAGGAGCACGGAGCGAAGCGACATCCGGCCACTTCGCTTGCCCTGGAGTGGACCCGCCAGGGGCGTGCTCCACGCCTGTGCGGCAATGGACAGGCGCTCACCTGCTCCTGGAACCCCGGGACGATTGCGCGTCCCCGGAGCTCAAGGGCGGGCGGCGGAACCCCGGGGCGTGACGTCCCCGCGGCCCGCGCGGATCAGCGCGCCGCCCGACAGCAGCAGCGCCAGCCCGAAGAGGAGGAAGCCCACGTCCCAGGCGGTCTGCGAAGGGCCGGTGCGCACGTGGTGCACGCCGAGCAGCTGGTGGTCGATGAGCCCTTCGACGACGTTGAAGAGGCCCCAGCCGCCCAGGAGGCAGCCGGCGAAGGTGCGCGTGGACCACGGCACGTCCGTCCGCAGGCCCGCGCGCCAGAGCAGCACCAGGCCGCTGAAGGTCATGAGCCAGGTGAAGGCGTGGAAGAGGCCATCCCAGAACATGTTCACCTTGGCGTTCACCAGCGTGTCCGGCGGCAGGTGGCTGGAGAGCATGTTGTGCCATTGCAGGAGCTGGTGCAGGAGGATGCCGTCGACGAACCCTCCCAGCCCCACGCCCAGCATCACGCCCGCGCAGAGCAGCGGCCCCCGGTGCATCCGGCTCATCGCTCACGCCCCAGGAAGTGCAGCGGCGCCACGACGCACAGGACGACGCCGAAGGGCAGCAGGGTGATGGCCAGCCGGCCCCAGAAGTGTTCGTTGAAGATGCCGGCCTCCACCGCCGGACGGCAGGTCTCGCAGGCGAACGCCGCGCCGCTCGTGAACAGCGCGGCGGGGAAGGTGAGGGCGTTGATCCATCGCATGCGCGCAGTGTCGTCCCCACGGCTCAGCGATACCAGCGGAGCCCGGCCACGGCATCTCCCCCGTGTTCGTAATACTCCATGACCACGGTGTGCTCGTCGGCGGTCATCCAGCGGCCCACGAAGTAGTTCGTGGCCGACTGGTCCTTCCACCCGTCGATGATGCGCGAGCCGTCCACGAACACGCGGATGCCGTCATCCGCCTGGGCGAGGAAGTAGAACAGGCCCGACACGAAGTAGAACCGTCCCGTCCAGCGCACGGAGAAGTCGTCAGGGCCCACCTCCGGCACGGGGCTGCCCGTGGCCCAGAAGTTCTCGAGCGGCGCCCCTTCGCAGCGCACCAGCGCCGGGGTGCCCTCCAGGTCCCGGTTGCCGAAGTACTCCGCCCGGTACTGTCCGAGCGGGCACTCCAGGGGCGCGACGGCCTCGAAGATGGCCGTGTAGCTCGCGTCGCTCGCACCGGCCTGGATGACGTGCTCCGCGGCCCCGCCGTCCGACCACTCGCGGAACTCGAAGACGCCTTGCGGCGACGGCGCGCCCAGGGTGTGCGAGGAGCCGACGATGACCGAGCGGACCCGGGGCGCCGGTCCGCTCGTGCCGTCGAACACCAGCTCCAGCCCCGGCGGTGACGTCTCCAGCGTCACCTGCACGAGCTGCGGGTCCAGGGTGATCTGCCGGCTGCTCGTCACCCCCGTCGCGCTCGTCGCGGTCAGCTTCAGGTCGAAGTGCACCTCGTCCCCATGGTCCGGGACGGTGAAGGTGCCGGTGGCGCCCGTGCTCGTGGAGTACGGATGGGTGTGGCAGGTTCCCGCCGTGCAGTGGCGCAGGGTGATGGTCCACCTCAGCCGGTTGTCGGGAATGGGGCCCCCGGTGGCGTCGACCGCCGAGCCCGAGTAGGTCACCACGTCGCCGACCTTGAAGCGGTACGTCTGCGAGGGCGAGAGGATGGTCACGACCGGCAGCGCGTTGCCCACGGTGACGCTCACGGCGGCGGAGTGGCTGCCGCCGCGTCCATCGCTGACGGTCAGCCGCGCCACGTAGAAGCCGGTCATGGCGTACGTGTGCTCCGGGGCGGGCAGCGTCGACACGGGGGAGCCGTCCCCGAAGTCCCAGCGGTACTGGAGCGCGTCACCCTCCGGGTCGCTGGAGCCCGCGCTGGAGAAGCGCACGAGCAGGGGCGGCTCACCCCGGCGCGGCGTCGCGGAGGCCACCGCCACGGGCGGCGTGTTGCCCGCCGTGTAGCGGATGCGGCGCAGCTCGCCCGCGAGGATGTCCACGAAGAAGGGGTTGGAGTCCGGCCCGAGGCCCAGCTCGACCAGCCCGCCCACCCCGGTCGCGAACAGCGTCACGCTGTCGGGCACGAGCTGATCATTCGCATCCACCCGGAGGGTGCGGATCCACTGCTGGGTGTAGTCGCCGAAGAAGTAGGCGCCCTGCCACGCCTCCGGGAACGCGGTGCCCGTGTAGAAGAAGCCGCCCGTGGCCGTCTGGCCGACGCCGTGGTTCCAGGAGTACAGCGGCGCCTTCACCGCGCCGGGCCCGCGGGCGTAGAGGGCCTGGCAGGCCGGCTTGGGTTCGTAGCCGTGCTGGCGGAAGGGGCCCTCGTAGCAGGGCCAGCCCAGGTTCGCCCCCGGCGGCGCGACGTTGAGCTCCTCGTAGGTGTTCCAGCCGACGTCGCCCAGGTAGGGCGTGGAGGTGCCCGGGCGCAGGCTGAAGCGATAGGGATTGCGCAGCCCCAGCGCCCACACCTTGGAGCGGTTGGCCCGGGCATCCCCGTTCCAGAACGGATTCGAGGCCACGCCCTCGCCGGAGCGGGTGATGCGCAGCACCTTGCCCGCGAGTGAGTCCAGGCTCTGCGCCCGCAGCGCGTCGTCGTCCACGGCGTCGAAGCGGGCCCCATCTCCTGACGTCACGAAGAGGCTGCCATCCGGCGCGAAGCGGAGGTTGCCCACGGAGTGCGAGGCGCTGTCGGACGGAATGCAGTCCGCTCCCGCGGGGAAGTCATTGCAGGAGTTGCCCACGGTGGTGCCGAGCAGCACGAGCTCGCTCGCGGGCGAAGCCGTGTCCCCCAGGGCGGTGTAGCGCGCCAGCCGCGACGTCTTGGGGCCGGAGTCATCCGTGCCATCGTCGTCGTAGGTGTAGAGCAGGTAGATGAAGCCGTTGGTGGCGAAGGCCGGATCCACCGCGAGCCCCATCAGCCCCCGGTCATGGTGCGAGTTCACCCGCCCCCGGAGGTCGATGAAGGGCACGGGCTGGAGCAGGCCGTCCTTGAAGAGCCGGACCGCTCCATCCTTCTCCGCGATGAGGATGCGTCCATCGGGAAGGCTCGCGAACGTCGTCGGGTACTGGAGGCCCGCGACCACGAGCTCGGAGGAGAAGCCTTCTGGCAGGGCGAGCGGGGCCAGGGGCTGGGCCCCGGCCCGTGGGCCCCCTCCCAGACACAGCGCCAGCAGGACAGCGAGGCAAGGGGGACAACGTCGCAGTGACAGCATGAAAGCGTCCCTCCAGGGCGGGAGTGTCCGGGATGCGGGAAGCTGGCAATGCGCGTCCGCTCGGCCATCCAGCCCCCGGGGATCGGCTACGGTCAGGGATTGAGCCATTCATGGGGGACGCATGACTCCGACCGCACTCCGCCCTGCATACACAGTCCAGACCGGACACTCCGTGCTCCGCTGCTGGTCACCCTCCGAGGCCGGGCTGGCGCTCCGTGCCATCGAAGCCAACCTGGAGCACCTGCGTCCCTGGATGGAGTGGGCGAAGCGCTATCCCATGACCGTGGCGCAGCAGGCGGGACAGCTGCGCCGGATGCGCGGGCTGTTCGACCTGGGACAGGACTTCGCCTACGGCGTGTTCAATCGCGACGGCTCGGAGGTCATTGGCGGCACGGGGCTGCATCCCCGGGTGGGGGAGGGCGCGCTGGAGATCGGCTACTGGATTTCCGCCAGCCACACGGGCCGGGGGCTCGCGACCGAGGTCGCCGGCGCGCTCACCCGCGTCGCCTTCGAGGTGGAGGGCGTGCGCCGGGTGGAGATCCACTGCGACCCACGCAACGTGCGCAGCGCGGCGGTCGCCCGGAGGCTGGGGTTCGTCCACGAGGGCACGCTGCGGCAGCGGCTCATCGCACCCGACGGCGTGCTCCGGGACACGATGATCTGGACCCTGCTCGCTGACGAATACCCGACAAGCCATGCCGCCGCGTGCCCCATTGAGGCCTTCGACGTGCTGGGACAGAAGCTGCTTTGAAATAACCAGGTATCCGCCCCCGAGGTGTCTCGATGACGTTGAAACCCCCTGCGTGGTGCACGCGTTTGCCCGTGGTCCTGTTGTTGCTGCTGCTGCCGCTCACGAGCATGGCCCTGCCGACGACGGGCTTCCGGTTCGTGGACATCCCCATGAGCGACGGCACCGTCCTCAAGGCCAACTACATCGCGCCCACGACGCCCGGTCCCCATCCGGCCGTGGTCTTCATCTCGAGCTGGGGGCTCAACGACCTGGAGTACCTGGCCCAGGCCAACGCGCTGGCGCAGAAGGGCTACGTGGCGCTCTCCTACACGCCGCGCGGCTTCTGGGCGTCCGGCGGTGGCATTGATACGGCCGGGCCGGCGGACATCGCGGACACCTCGCGCGTCATGGATTGGATGCTCGCCAACACGACCGCGAATCCCTCTCGCATCGGGCTGGCGGGGGTTTCGTATGGCGCGGGCATCGCGCTCATCGCCTCCGGCTTCGACCCGCGCGTGAAGGCGGTGGCGGCGCTCTCCGGCTGGTCGGACCTGGTGGCGTCGCTGTTCGGTGGAGAGACGCGGCGTCCGCAGGCGGTGGCGCTGCTCGACCTCGCCGCGACGCTGCTGGGCCGGCCCAGCCCGGAGCTGCGCACGACCATCGACAACTACTTCGCCAACCAGGACATCGAGTCCATCAAGGCCTGGGGCCGCGTGCGCTCGGCGGCGACCTACGTCAACCGGATCAACGTCAACAGGCCCGCCATCCTGATGGCCAATGCCTACGGCGACAGCCTCTTCCCGCCCAACCAGCTGGTGTCGTTCCACGGCCAGCTCACGGGCCCCAAGCGGCTGGAGTTCGCCCCGGGCGACCACGCCGTCGTGGAGGCCACCGGCCTGCTGGGCCTGCCCAATGGCGTCTGGACCAGCGTGACGCGCTGGATGGACCAGTACGTCGCGGGCGTGGACACCGGCATCTCCCGCGAGGCGCCCGTCGTGCTGCGCACCTACGACGGCGACGTGGAGGGGTATGCGTCGTGGGCCCAGGTCTCCCGGAGCTCGCAGCGCTACGGCCTGGGCGCCATCCGCCTGCTGGATGGCACCGGCACCCTGGGCGGCACGGCCGCTTCGACGGGCTCGCGAGTCCTCTGGTCCGGCTTCGACACCTCCGCCGACGCGGGCGTGGCGCTCCTGACCAACGGGCTCCAGGCGCTCACGGGCATCCCGCCCATCGTCTGGCTGCCGGGCGTGAACCGGCTCAACGCGGGCGTCTGGACGTCGTCCACCACCCTGAGCGGCCTCTCCATCCGCGGCTCGGCGACCCTGCGTGTGCGCATCACGCCGTCCACCGCGTCGGGCACGGTCGTCGCGTACCTGTACGACCTCCTCGGTGACTACGGCGGGCTCATCACCCACGTGCCCCTCACCTGGAAGGGCGCCACGCCGGGCGTGCCGCTCGACCTGGACCTGGTGTTCCCCGCCACCGCGTACGACGTCCCCGTGCTGCACCGGCTGGCGCTCGTCGTGGACACGGAGGACCCGCTCTACCTGGACGCGAACAGCACGGGCGCGACGGTGTCGCTCGGCGGGCCGTCCTGGCTGGACCTGCCGCTGCGCTGACGTCCACCGGAGCAGGGACGGGGGGCGCGCGCGACAGGCGTCCTCCGTCGTTCCAGGGGTCTGCCCGGTGTGTTAACGCTCCGGGCGCCCATGGGAACCGCCGTCTCGGAACGCACCCGCGTCGCCCTGCTCGTCCTCGTTGGCGGCGTGCTGGCCGTGCTGCTGTCGCACCACCCCGCCCTCCTGTCCGGGCTGCGCCTGGTGCAGGGTGACGAGGGCGACGTGCGCTTCAACCACTACATCCTGGAGCACGGCTGGCGCTTCGTGTCCGGCGACCCGGCGCACGCGCGCTTCTGGGATCCGCCGATGTTCCACCCCGAGCCCAACGTCGCCGCGTACTCCGACGTGCTCCTGGGCGTGGCGCCGTTCTACTGGGTGTGGCGCGTGCTGGGGCTGGGCGCGGACCTGTCATGGCAGGCGTGGGCGCTCACCATGGCCGCGCTCAACTACGCCGCCGCGGTGTGGCTGCTGAAGCGCGGGTTCGGCCTGCGCGCCTTCCCGGCGGTGGTGGGCGCGGTGCTCTTCACGGCCGGCGCGCCGCGCATCAACCAGCTCAACCACCCGCAGCTGGAAGGGCAGTTCTTCGCGCTCCTCGCCGTGGGCGCGGTGGTCGCGCTGACGCGGCCGGAGACGGACCGGCGGCGAGGGGTGGCCTGGGCCGCGCTGCTGGTGGGCGCGTTCGTGGCCCAGCTCTACGCGGGCTTCTACTGGGGCTGGTTCCTCTTCTTCTTCCTGCTGCTGGCGTTCATCGCCGGGCTCGCCTTCAAGGACACGCGCGGCCCGCTGCTGGCGGCGCTGCGCCGCCACCTCCCGGCGCTCGTGGGCTTTGGCGTCGTGGGGCTGGCGCTGCTCGCGCCCCTCGTCCTGCACTCGCGCCAGGCCATTGGCACGGTGGGGCTGCGCACCTTCGGCGAAGTCTCCCCCATGGTGCCGCGCATCTGGAGCTGGTTCTTCGTGGGCCAGGACAGCTGGCTGTACGGCTGGACGAACGGCTTCTCCAAGTTCCAGCGCATGCCCGTGGCGTGGGAGCACCGGCTGGGCTTCGGCTTCGTCACGCCGGTGCTCGCGGGCATCGGCCTGTGGCAGGCGCGCTCACGCCCCGCCGTGCGGCTGCTGCTCGTGGTGGCGGTGGCCACCGTGCTGCTGGCCTCGCGCTACACCGGCGGCTTCACGCCCTGGTGGCTCATCTTCCACGGCGTGCCCGGCGCGGCGGCCATCCGCGCGCTGGCCCGCATCGGCATGTGGCTGCTGATTCCCGCGGGCGTGGGGCTGGCCCTGTACCTCCAGCGGCAGTGGGACTCCGGCCGCGCGGCGCTGGCGGTGGGGCTGGGCGCGCTGTGCCTGCTGGAGCAGGGCCTCACCGGCCCCGTCTATGACCGGCACGAGTCCCGCGCGGACGTGGAGGCGGTGGCCGCGCGCATCCAGCCCGGCTGCGCGACCTTCTTCTACGCGCCGACGTCCGGCGAGGCGCAGGAGTGGAAGTACAACCTGGACGGGGTGTGGGCGTCCGTCGAGCACGGCGTGCCCACGGTGAACGGCTACTCGGGCAACTACCCGCAGGGGTGGAAGCTCCAGGACAACCGCCGCTTCAACCCGGAGGCCGCCGCGCGCATCGACCGCGACCTGGAGGCCTGGATGCGCTCGCGGAACCTGGCGCCCGCGAGCGTCTGCCGCATCGAGGTACCGGCGCGGCGGTAGCCGCCGCCGCGCCAGGGCAGGGGGTTACTTCGCGATGGTGGCGTAGTCGCCCTTGAGCGCGACGCCGGTGACGAAGCTGCCGGCGTGGCACTCGATCTCGGTGGCGCTCTTGGACTCCACCTTCTTGTAGTAGCTGACGATGTTGACCACCGCGTTGGCGCCGTTCTTCTTCGCGCCCTCCTGCAGGGCGATGAGCGCGGAGAGGGCGGCCCACTTGCAGGCGTAGTCATCCGACTTGCCCACGCCGTTGGTCTTCTTGTTCGTGGTGTCGCTGCCCAGCGTCTTCAGCACGTTGGGCGTCTTCGCGCCGTCCAGGTAGAACTTCACCGAGCCGTCCAGCTTCTGCTTGGCTTCCGGCAGGGCCATCACGTCCGCCAGCTTCACCTTCGTCACGGTGTCGCGCGCCAGCGCGGGAGAGGCGGCGGTCAGGGCCAGCAACAGGAGGGCTTTCTTCATCGCGAGGTCTCCAGGCGTCAAGGCCAGCGGCGGAAGATCAACGACGTGTTGATGCCGCCGAAGGCGAAGTTGTTGCTCATCACCAGGTCCGTCTGCAAAGCACGTCCCTCGCCCATGACATAGTCCAGCGGCGCGCATTTCGGATCCACGGAGTCCGCCGTCAGGTGCAGCGTCGGCGCGAACCAGTCCGAGCGCATCATCTGGATGCTCATCCACGCCTCCAGCGCGCCGCAGGCCCCCAGCGTGTGGCCCATGTAGCTCTTGAGGCTGGAGATGGCGACCTTCTCTCCGAACACCATCTTCGTCGCCGTGCTCTCCGCCACGTCGCCCGTGTCCGTCGCCGTGCCGTGCGCGTTGACGTAGGGGATGGCGGAGGCCGGCACGCCCGCGTCCTCCAGCGCCAGCCGCATCGCCTCCGCCATGGTGTCCGCGTTGGGCTGCGTGACGTGGCGGCCGTCGCTGTTGGTGCCGTAGCCCAGCAGCTCCGCGTGGATGGTGGCGCCGCGCGCCTTCGCGTGCTCCAGCTCCTCCAGCACCAGCGTGCACGCGCCCTCGCCCAGCACCAGGCCGTCGCGCTGGGCGTGGAAGGGGCGGGGGGACTGGTGCGGCGCCTCGTTGTGCTTCGTGCTGGTGGCGAAGAGGGTGTCGAACACCGCCGCGCCCGTGGCGTCCAGCTCCTCCGCGCCGCCCGCGAGCATCGCCACCTGGCGGCCCAGCTTGATGGCCTCGTAGGCGTAGCCGATGCCCTGGCTTCCGGAGGTGCACGCGCTGGACGTGGTGATGATGCGGCCGGTGATGCCGAAGAAGACGCCGATGTTCACCGCCGCCGTATGGGACATCATCCGCAGGTACGTCGTCGCGGTGATGCCCTCCGTCGTCTTGTGGGTGATCATCTTTCCGAAGTCGCCCATGTTCTCCGGCGTCCCCGCGGAGGAGCCATAGGCAATGCCCATCTTCCCCCCCTTCACCAGGGGGCTGCCCAACAGGCCCGCGTCCTGGAGCGCCAGCTCGCTGGCCCGCGTCGCCATCAGCGCCACGCGGCCCATGGTGCGCGTCGTCTTGCGCGAGTACGCGGACGGCGGCAGCTCGAACGGCAGGGCGGGCGCGCCCAGCCGCGTGTTCAGGCCTTCGTATTCCTTCCAGGGCTCCATCACCTGGACGGCGTTCTGACGCGCACGCAGCCGCGCCTCGACCGTCGTCCAGTCGTGTCCCAGGGGGCTCAGCGCACCCACTCCGGTGACCACCACGCGCTTCATCCGATCATCCCCCCGTTCACCGAAATCACCTGCCGCGTGATGTAGCCCGCGTCCTCCGCCATGAGGAAGCTCACCGCGGCGGCGACCTCCTCGGGCCTGCCCATCCGGCGGGCGGGAATGATCTTCAGCGCCTCCTCCAGGACTTCCGGAGGCACCATCTCCGTGTCGATGAGGCCCGGCGCCACGCAGTTGACGGTGATGTTGCGCTTGGCCAGCTCCACCGCCAGCGCCTTCGTCGCGCCGATGATGCCCGCCTTCGCGGCGCTGTAGTTCACCTGGCCCCGGTTGCCCATGAGCCCGGACACGGACGCCAGCGTGACGATGCGGCCCGGCTTCTTGCGGCGCACCAGCGGCATCGTGAGCGGGTTGAGCACGTTGTAGAAGGCGTCCAGGTTGGTGTGGATGACGCTGTCCCACTCGTCGGCCGTCATGGCGGGGAAGGCATTGTCGCGCGCGATGCCCGCGTTGCACACCACGCCGTAGTAGCAGCCGTGGGCCTCCACGTCGGCCAGCAGCGCGGCCTGCGTGCCCGCGCGGTCCGCCACGTCGAACTGGAGCACGCGCGCCTCGCGGCCCGCCTCGCGCACCTGCGCGGCCACGGCGTCCGCTTCTTCGCGCTTGCTCCGGCAGTGCACCACGACGTCGTAGCCGTCGCGGGCCAGGCGCAGCGCGATGGCGCGGCCGATGCCCCGGCTGGAGCCCGTCACCAGCACCGTCTTGTCACCCATCTGTGTTGCCCCTTCCCAGGTCCTGCCCCGGTTGCGGCTCGTAGACCGTCAGCGCCGCCGTGGCCACCTGCTCCGTCCCGATGCGCAGGGTGCAGTCGAACTGGCCCAGCCCGTTGTCCGCGGAGAACTGGCGGTGGACCTCCACGCGCAGGCACTCGCCCAGCTTGAAAACGGGGCGGCTGCACTCGTAGCGGCGCGTGCCCAGCAGGAAGCCCACCCGGGGCGTGCCGCCGCGCCTGCGCGCATGCCACCCGGCCCAGGCGGCCACGGCCTGCGCCATGTACTCGATGCCCACCCAGCCGCCCACGGCGCCGTCGGCGAAGAAGAGGCTGTCCTCGCGCACGGTGACCTCCGCGACGAGCGAGTCCGTGTCGCCCTCCAGGGCGCGGTCGAGCAGCCGCATGCGCCCCTCGTGGGGCACCAACTCCTCGATGGGCTCGTTGATGACGATGCGCATCATGCGCGCTCCAGCACGAGGGCGGCGTTGCTGCCCCCGAAGGCGAACGAGTTGCTCAGCACGCGCTTCACCGGGCGCCCCAGCGCCTCGCCCGGCTTCACCAGCGACAGCGCCGGCAGCGAGGCGTCCACGGCCCCGTCCCAGAAGTGCGCGGGCAGCCGCCCCTCCGGGTTGTCCACGAGCGTGAGGTACGCGAAGGCCGCCTCCAGCGCGCCCGCGGCCCCCAGCGTGTGGCCGGTGAGCGGCTTGGTGGAGCTGGCCTTCACGTCCGGCCCCAGCAGCGCGTGCACCGCGCGGCTCTCCATGGCGTCGTTCTGCACCGTCGCGGTGCCGTGCAGGTTCACGTAGTCCACCTGCTCCGGGGACACCCCGGCGCGCTTCAGGGCCTCCTGGATGGCGGCCATGGCGCCCTTGCCCCCGGGCTCCGGCGCGGAGATGTGGTGCGCGTCGGAGGACTCGCCCCAGCCGGACAGCCGCACCGGCCCCGGCTCGCGCGTCATCAGGAACAGCGCCGCGGCCTCGCCGATGTTGATGCCGTGGCGGTGGGCGCTCATCGGGTTGCAGCGCGCCTCGCTCACGGAGTCCAGCGCGCGGAAGCCCGCCACGGTGAAGCGGCACAGCGAATCCACGCCGCCCGTCAGCACCGCGTCCACGGTGCCCGCGCGCAGCATCCGCGCCGCGCTGGCCAGGGCCTTGGCGCTGGAGGAGCACGCGGTGGAGATGACATAGGCCGGGCCGCCCACGCCCAGCACCTGCGTGAGCGCCAGCGCCGGGGAGCCCAGCTCCTGCTGCTGCAGGTGGAAGCGCGAGGGCAGCTCACCCGTGGCCAGGTGGCCGGCGATGGCGGTCTCGCTCTCACCGATGCCGGAGGTGCTGGTGCCCAGCACCACCGCCACGCGCGCGGGGCCAAACCGGGCGAGGGCGGCGTCCACGGCGGGGCGCACCTGCTCCAGCGCGGTGAGCAAGAGCGCGTTGTTGCGGCTGTGCTGCGAAGGGGGCAGGGCGTCCTGGGCCGCGAGCGGAGAGGTGACGACGCCCAGGTGCAGCGGGCGGTCCGCGTACCCCTCATGTGAAGCGACGCCGGAGACGGTGTCCGCGAACAGGGCCCGGGCCACCTCCTGCTTCCCGGAGCCCAACGCGCAGACGAGGCCCAGCTGATGGAGGAAGACAGGAGGCATGGGGTGTCACTCGTCCGCGACGTGCGATTCGATGGTGAGCTGGTAGTGCTCGGACAGGTTGGTGAGCTGCGTGCGCCCTTCCCAGCGCGGCTGCCCATCGTAGCGCACCGTCACCCATTCCCTGCCGTTCTTCGACAGGGACCGCCGTCCCGGCCCATCCTCCAGCGTCCAGCCGGCGGGCAGGGCGGCGCGCACGGCGTCGGCCGGCCAGTAGACGAGCTGCACGTCCCGGAGCACCAGGGCGGAGTTGAACTGGGCGGGTAGGCGGGGGTCCCGCTCCTCGTCCAGGGTGGCGCCGTCCCAGCGCAGCGTGAGGATGCGCTGCCCCATGGCCAGCCCGGCCAGCCGCAGCTGGGCCGGGTCCACCTCCATCAGGGCCTCCAGGGAGCGGGGGCCGCCCGGGTCCTGCTCGTGCGCGAACGCCAGCCGCTGCGCCAGGCTCACGGACGCCCCGAGGGCGGCGGGGGCCAGGCGCAGCTGTGGCAGGGGCTCGCCAGGAGCGGCGGGCCTCGGCCGGGGCGTGCTGGTGCAGGCCAGGAGGCCCGCGACGAGCAGGGCGGGAATCAGGCCGCGCACAGGGCCTCGAGCACGCCCAGGCGCCGCTTGCTGTCCGCGACGTAGGGGTTGTTCTTGTCCCACGCGTAGCCGGCGAGGATGGCGGAGATCATCCGGCGCACGTCCTCGGACGGGTTCGGGTGGAAGATGACGTTCTGGAAGCCGCCCTCGTACCAGGACTCCACGAAGGTGCGGAAGGTGTCCACGCCCGCCTTGAGCGGCTTCGCGTAGTCGTTCTCCCAGTCCACCTTCTCCCCCGCGAACTCCCGGGCGATGCAGGCCGAGGCGAGGCTCGCGGACTTCACGGCGATGGTGACGCCCGAGGAGAACACCGGGTCCAGGAACTCACCCGCGTTGCCCAAGAGCGCGAAGCCCGGGCCCCACAGCGACTTCACGTTGGCCGCGTAGCCGGTGAGCTTGCGCGCGGGCGTGTCCCAGACGGCGTCCTTCAGGAGGCTCTGCAGCGACGGCGCCTCCTTGACGATGGCCTGCAGCCGCTCCGTGTCCGTGCCGGTGTACTGGTCCAGGTATTCCTTCTTCGCGACCACGCCCAGCGAGCAGCGGCCGTCGGAGAAGGGGATGGTCCAGTACCAGACGTGCACGTGCTCCGGGTGCGTGGTGACGCGGATCTTGTTCCGGTCGAAGGTGCCGAGCGGGATGTTGTCCACCACGTGCGTGAAGACGGCGCCGCGCACGGGGAAGTTCGACGGCGTCTCCAGGTTCAAGAGGCGCGGCAGCACGCGGCCAAAGCCGCTCGCGTCCAGGAGGAAGCGCGCCTTCACGCGGTACGTCTCCCCTTCGGGGGAGCGCGCCGTCACCTCCGGCTGCCCGCTGGAGAAGTCCACGGTCAGCACCTCGTGGCGGAAGCGCACGGTGGCGCCCTTCTTCTCCGCGGCCTGGGCCAGGAGCTGGTCGAAGCGGGCGCGCTGCACCTGGTAGGTGGTGCCCCAGCCGGTGCTGAACTTGTCGCGGAAGTCGAAGTCCGTGTACTTGCCGGCACGCTCGAAGGCCGCGCCGTTCTTGAACTGGAAGCCCGCCTCCACCACGTCCTGGAGGAAGCCGGCCTCCTCGATGTACTGCATGCTCTGCGGCAGCAGGCTCTCGCCAATGGAGAAGCGTGGGAACTGCTCGCGCTCCAGGACGAGGACGTCACGGCCCTGCTTGCGAAGGAGGCCCGCGGCGACAGAGCCCGAAGGGCCCGCGCCAATGATGAGGATGTCCGTCGTTTCAGTTCTCATGTGTGATTTTCCCGGGTGGTAGTCGGAAACAAGGGGTGAGGATCCAGATGGTGACCTCGCCCACGAGCATGGCGAGGCCGAAGGAGCGCAGCGCGGGCGTGGCGGAGAGGCCCAGCAGCCCGAAGGACAGGAGCGTGCTCACGCCGGCCAGCGCCACCGCGAGCCACGCGGAGCCGTCACCGGGGTGCTCCAAAAGGAAGATGCCGTAGTCCACGCCCATGCCCAGCAGCAGCACCAGCCCGAGCACGGTGAACAGCTGCAGCGGCGCTCCCACCCAGCCGAAGATGGCGAGCGTCAGGAGCGTGCCCAGCACGGACGGGAGCCACGCGCGCCACGCCTGGCGCCCGAAGCGGGCCACCAGCGTGAGCAGCACCGCGAGGTATCCCGCGGCGATGAGCCCGCCCATGATGCGGCGGTAGCGGCCGAGCAGGCCTGAAATCTCCGCCGTCTTGTCCACCCAGCGGATGCCCTCCAGGCCCTGCGCCACCTCTTCCAGGCGGGGCAGCACCTTGGGGTCGTTGAGGCCGCGCAGCATGAGGACGCTGTACCGCGCCTTGCCCAGCGTCCCCAGCCACTGCTGCCGGATGGCGCCCGCGGCGGGCCCGGAGAGGAAGTGCGAGGGCAAGAGCGGTTCAGGGGCGAACGCGGCGCGCGTGGGGGCCTCCCCGGTGGAGGCGCTGACGGCGGCGACCGCCTGGGCTTCCGCGCGGGCGCTCAGGGCCGCGTCCTCGCGCTGCTGGGCTTCGGACGGGAGCCAGTCGGACACGGCGCGGTAGCCCGCGAACACCTTCTGGGCGACGAGCGCGTCCAGCTTCGTCTTCAGCAGGGCCTCGCGCGCGAGCACCTGTTCGTCGCTGTCGCCCTGCACCAGGAAGAACTGCGCCGGGCTGGGCAGTCCCAAGAGGCGCCCCAGCTCGCGCTGATCCGCGATGAGGTTCGCGGGCGCGCCCTGAAGCTGGCGCAGGTCGTCCCGGGGCTCCAGCTTCCAGATGCCCACGGCCACCAGCACGGTGAGGACCGCGCCGGTCAGCCACCAGGCCGGCGTGGACGCGACGCGCGGCCAGCGGGTGATGGACGCGGAGAAGCGCTCGGAGAAGGACGTGACGGGCAGGGCGCCCGTGTCCAGCGACGGGAACCAGCACACCACGGTGAGGAACGCGGCGGTGAGGCCGGCGGCGGAGAACACCGCCATCTGCCGCAGGCCCGGGAAGGGCGCGATGCCCAGCGCCAGGTACGCCACCACGCTGGTGACGAGCGCGAGCACCATGCCGGGCAACAGCGAGCGCATCACCGGGCCGCGCTCCGACGGGGCCTTGCCCTGGCGCGCGGCGAAGTAGTGGAAGCCGTAGTCCTCCGCCACGCCCACGAGGCTGGAGCCAAAGACGAGCGTGAGCAGGTGCACCCGCTCGAAGACGAGCGCGGTGACGGTGAGCGCCACCGCGCAGCCCAGCGTGAGGGACAGGCCCACGAGCACGATGGGCCGCAGCGAGCGGAAGGTGAGCCAGACGAGCAGGAGCACCGCCGCCAGCGACCCGAAGCCGATGGTGGACATCTCCCAGCTCGCCTGCGCGGCGGCGGCCTCCGCGTACAGCGGCACGCCCGCGGCCACCAGCCGCCCTTCGGGCACCGTGGCCTCCACCTTCGCCCGCGCCCGCTCCACCGCGGCGGTGACGCGCGAGCCGTCCCCCAGCGCGAACGCGGACACCTTGCTCTTCCACGTGAGGAGCACCCACTCGCGGCCCTCGCCGGACAGCCACAGCCGTCCGTCGCGGGGCCGGGCGGACGTCTCCGCCGCGCGGGCCTGCCACCAGTCCTGCCACAGGCCCAGCGGATCCGCGTTCCAGTCCGTCAGCCGCGCGCCCGCGGGCTGGTACAGCTTCATCAGCGCCGTGCCGCCCAGCTCCTCCGGCGTCGCGCGCGAGAGCCACTGGCGCTGCGCGGGCGTGAGCAGCCGGTCGCGATAGGGGCGGTAGAAGTCCACCGCCTGGTCCAGCGCGGAGGTGTCCACCACCGCTGGCTCCAGCAGGTCCGTGGACTCCGACAGCACGCGCGAGGCCTCGTCCGCGGCGCGCTGCGCGGACGGCCAGTCCCTGGCGCCCACCAGCAGCACCACCTGCCGGCCGGCGTCGTCCGCGAGCTTGCGCGTGGCGGCGTCCACCTCCGGCGCCTGCTCGTCCTCCGGCAGGAGCGCGAGCACGTCGGTGTCCAGGCGCGCCGAGCGCCAGAACTGGACCTGGTGCACGCCCACGGCGAGCACCACCAGCGCCCAGAGGATGGCCAGCCTACTTGCCAAGGCGTTCCGCTTCCGTGGCGTTGGGGGGCGGCGTCTGGGCCAGCTGCTCGAACGTGATGACGCTGCTGTCGCCGCGCGTCTCGTCCAGCTGCACCTGGCGCACGTACCCGTCACCCTCCAGGCGGATGTGCTTGAAGACGCGCGCGAGCCCCGCGTCCGTGGGCGTCAGCTCCAGCTTCCAGCCGGCCGCTCCCACCAGCGCGCCCTCCACCTTGAAGCGCTTCTGGAGCGACGCGACGTCGCCGGACAGGAGCGCGAACAGCAGCTCGTTCACCGCCGCCAGCGCGGGCTCCTTGGTGGAGTCCAGGTGGTAGGCCGCGCCGCCCGCGCCCTGCTCCGCGCTCAGCGACTTGCGCGTGAGCGTCAGGGTGGAGGCGAACGGCGTGCGCGTGTTCCACAGCACGCCCTGGTCGCGCGCGAGGAGGAAGTCCCCCTTGGACACGAGCGGCTTCTTGAAGCCCGCCACGGTCTTCTTCTGTTCGAACTGGCCGCGCACGAGCGGCGCGTCCACCAGCCGCGCGCGCACGTCCTTCACCAGGTCCGCCGCATGGGCGCTCACGGACAGGAGCGCGAAGGCCAACGCGAGAAGGGGCTTCATCCCGGCCACACTCCCAGCTTCTTCCAGAGGACTTCCGGGCAGACGTACTGCATCTCCCCCGTCTTCAAGGACACGGCCACCTGGAGCGTGTGGGCCTGGTTCACCTTGCGCCCGGTGTCCGCGTCGCGCAGCAGGTAGTCGAAGCGAAGGCGGTTCTCCCACTCCGTGATTTCGGCGCGCACGATGATGCGCTGCTTGTAGGAGATGGGGGACACGTACTTGAGCTTCATCTCCACCACGGGCCAGCCGTACCCGGACTCGCGCATCTGCGGCCAGTCGTAGTCGTGCTTGCGCAGGATGACGGCGCGCGCCAGCTCCAGGTACTTCACGTAGTGGCCGTGCCAGACGATCTCCATCATGTCGAGGTCGTGGAACGGCGGATCGATTTCCAGCTCGCAGCTCAGGTCAGGCTTCATGCAGCCTCCACTCGCGGCGGCGGATGGCGGTGATGAGACCCTGCAGCTCGCCGTCCAGCGCCCGGTCCTCCACCAGCAGGGGGATGCGCGCCTCCAGGTCCGCGTGCATCGCGGCCATCGCGGGGCCGGGCTTCGCGTCCGCGTCCAGCCGCTGGCGCAGGGTGACGCCCTGGCGCGCGGCGATGAGCATGGCCGCGGCCACCTGCTCCGTCAGCTCCAGCACGCGCAGGCAGTCGCGCGCGGCGATGGTGCCCATGCTCACCTTGTCCTGGTTGTGGCACTCGGTGGAGCGGGAGAAGACGGACGCGGGCATGGTCTGCTTCAGCGCTTCGGCCGTCCATGCGGAGACGCTGATCTGCGCCGCCTTGAGGCCGTGGTTGATGGCCGCGCGGGCGCCGGTGGACGCGGAGAGGTTCGCGGGCAGCCCGTGGTTGAAGCGCGGGTCCACCAGCAGCGCGAGCTGACGGTCCAGCAGGTCCGCCACGTTGGCCACCGCGTTCTTCAGCCCGTCCATGGCGAAGGCGATGTGGCCGCCGTAGAAGTGGCCGCCGTGCAGCACCCGCTCTCCGTCCGGGTCGATGAGCGGGTTGTCGTTGGCGCTGTTCAGCTCGTTCTCGATGAGCGTGCGGAAGTACGGCAGCGCGTCCTCCAGCACGCCGATGACGTGCGGCGCGCACCGCAGCGAGTACCGGTCCTGGAGCCGCTGCTCGTTGCGCGGCGGCCGGTCCGTCACGAGGTCCGCGCGCAGCCGGGCCGCCACGCGCTGCTGTCCGGCGTGGGGCTTCGCCGCGAAGAGCGTCTCGTCGAAGTGGTGCGCGTTGCCGGCGCTGGCCAGCACGTTGAACGCGGTGAGCCGCGTGGAGAGGCGCGACAGGTACTCCGCCCGCTCCCACGCCAGGCACGCCAGGGCCGTCATCACGGCGGTGCCGTTCATGATGGCCAGGCCTTCCTTCGGCCGCAGCTTGAGGGGAGAGATGCCCAGCGACTGGAGCACCTGCGCGGCGGGCTTGCGCTCGCCCCGGTGCCACACGTCGCGCTCGCCGCAGAGCACCGCCGCCACGTAGGACAGGGGCGTCAGGTCGCCGGACGCGCCCACGGACCCTTCCGCGGGAATCATGGGCAGCACGTCGTGCTTGAGCAGCAGCTCCAGCTGGGTGAGCAGCGGCACGCCCACGCCGGAGAAGCCCTGCGACAGCGACGCCAGCCGCGTGGCCAGCACCGCGCGCGTCTCCTCCGGGGTGAGGAACCGGCCCGCGCCGATGCCGTGGTACGTGTAGAGGTGGTGCGGCAGCTCCGCCACGAGCGCGGGCGGAATGGACACCGTCACGGAGTCGCCGTAGCCGGTGGTGACGCCGTAGATGACGCCGTCCTCCGCCAGCAGCCGGTCCAGGAACGCGGCGCCCTTGGCGATGCGCTGGCGGAAGGCCGGGGCCGTGCCCAGCTCCGCCGGGCGCTCGCGGCGCGACAGGGCGCCCACGTCCTCGAGCGTCAGCCGGGTGCCGTCGAAGCGGACCGGGGTGTCAGAAAGTTGGGGGCTTCGCGGAGACATGCACCTGATCCCAGAAGGGAAAGAAGTTGAACCAGTCGTAGGGCGCGCGCTGAAGCAGCGCCGTCACCCGGGAGGCGTAGTGGCGCGCGCAGTCGGTGAGCGCGGCCTCGCGCTTGCCCCGGGGCAGCACGACGCGCTCGAAGAGGCGCTCGAAGTGGATGGTGTAGCCGTCGCCCTCATGGATGCAGCCCAGCAGGTAGAGCGGACACTTGAGCAGCGCCGCCAGCACGTACGGGCCCACCGGGAATGGCGCCGGGTGGCCGAGGAAGTCGACGCTGACGGTCTGGCTGGAATTCACCGGGACGCGGTCGCCCGCGATGACCACGAACTCGCCGGCCTCCACGCGCTCGTTCAGCGCGACGGCGGTGGCCGGGCCCATGTCCGTGACTTCCATCAGGCGGAAGTCGCTCTCCGGGTTGAGGCGCTTGAGCAGGCGGTTGAACTGCTCCGCGTGCAGCGTGTGCACCAGGATGTTGAGCTTCACCTGGCCCCGGCGCTCCGCCATGGTGCGGCACAGCTCCAGGCAGCCCATGTGCGCGGTGACGATGACGCCGCCCCGGCCCGACGCCGCCACCTGGTAGAACTCCTCGCGGCCCTCGGTGCGCACGCTCTCGAAGCGGTAGCGCCCGCTCACCGCGAGCAGCTTGTCCAGCATGGTCTCCGCGAACATCAGCACGTGGCGCACGCTGTCGCGCCAGCGGGGCGGGTGGCCCAGGGCCCCCGTGGCGGTCTGCACCCGCTCCAGGTACTGGCGCGACGCGTGACGCAGCGCCGGGCGCCGGAGCCAGTTCACCAGCACCACCGGGTAGAGGCAGACGCGGAAGGGCCAGCGCCCCAGCAGCCGGTGGATCCAGTAGAGGATCCAGATGCCAGCGACGAAGGTGGTCTCCCCCATCTCCGCCCAGTGGCGGGACTTCATTTCGCCACCTTCCGCCAGAGGAGCACGGGCAGCCGTCCCAGCATCCCGAAGAAGAGCCGGGCGTGCATGCCGGAGATGCGCACGTTGTCCCAGAGCACGTCGAAGTGGGAGATGCCGTCGGTGGGGTAGCGCACCTGGGTGGGCTGGTTGAGGATGTGCATGCCGCGCCAGAACAGGCGCACCAGCACCTCCACGTCGAAGTCCATCCGCTTGCCAATCCTCACCGAGTCGATGAGCGCCACGGTGGGCTTGAGCGGATACACGCGGAAGCCGCACATGGAGTCGCGGATGGCGAACGACAGCGTGTTGATCCACACCCAGATGTGCGTGGCGTAGCGGCCGTACAGCCGGCCCTTGGGCACGGACTCGTCGTAGACGGGCGTGCCGCACACCAGCGTGTCCGGCTGCGCCTTCGCCAGCGCCAGGAAGCGCGGGATGTCGTTGGCGTTGTGCTGGCCATCCGCGTCGATTTGGAGCGCGTGGCTGTAGCCCCGCTCCAGCGCCGCGCGCAGGCCCGCCATCATCGCGCCGCCCTTGCCCTCGTTCTGGGGCAGGCGGACCACCGCCACGTGCTCGCTGTCCTCGCGCGCCAGGCCGTCCAGCACCGCCGCGCAGCCGGGCTCGCTGCCGTCATCCACCAGCACGCAGGGCAGCCCGTGGCCGCGGACGGCCTTCACCACCGCGCCCACGGCCTCGCCGTGGTTGTAGACCGGAATCACCGCGCAGACCTTCATCCGACCGCTCCCCCCAACACGATGCGGCCACTGGCGTGCGAGCCCGCGGCCGACGTCAACTTGAACCCCAGCCGCCCGGACTCCTTCGCCCAGGTGAGCTCCACCGTCAGCTGCGCGCCGGGGGGAATGACCTGCTGGAACTTCAGCGTCTCCAGCCGCAGGAAGTCCGGCGGCAGCGCGAAGTGCTCGCGCCCCAGCAGCAGCGCCCACTCCAGCTGCACGACGCCGGGCAGGATGGGCGAGCCCGGGAAGTGCCCGTCGAAGTACGGCGAGTTCGCGGGGACCTCCACCGCCAGCAGCGCGCGTTCGGCGGAGCGCTCCAGCACGCGGAACGGGGGACGCTTCGGGTCGAAGAGGGCGGCGAGCGCCGCCTCGGTGGATTTGCCCTGGGAGTTGACCGGCATGGCCTCCAGATACCGGAACCGGCGCGGCAAGGCACTGGACTCGAAATGCGGGGCCAGTTTCTCGCGCAGCGCCTGGCTGAGGGACCGCCTGCCGCCTGCCTCCTGGAGCTTCCAGCCTTCCGCGTCCGGTACGCCGACGACAGCCAGGATGACCCGGTGCCCTTCCGTGAGGGGCAGCACCCGGGCCTCGCGCAACAGCCCTCCGGCCACCAGCGTGCGCTCCATGGCGGAAAGCGACACGCGCTTCTCCTCCAGCTTGAGCAGCCGGTCGCGGCGCCCCAACAGCTCGAAGCCGCCGGGCACGGCCCGCGCGCGGTCCTCCGTGGTGAACCAGTCGCCCCCGGGCAGGTCCAGGTGCGGCGAGCGGACACGGAAGGCGTCCTCGTCGGCGCGCACCTCCACGCCCGGCATCGTGCGCCAGGACGGGGTGTCGTCCGTGTCGCGCCGGCGCCACGCGACGCCGCCCGTCTCCGAGCTGCCGTAGACCTCCACCGGCGCCCGGCCCAGCAGGTCGCGGCAGGCTTCCAGCGCTTCGGGGGTGAGCGGCCCGCCGGAGGAGAACAGCCCGCGCAGGTTCCCGCGCACGGACGCCCAGTCCAGCGTCGCCGGCAGCCGCTTGAGGTGCGCGGGGCTCGCCACCAGCAGGCCGGGCCCGGCCTGGAGCGCGGCCAGGATGTCCTCCGGATAGGGCAGGGCGTGCGCGTCGAACGGGCGGCCCGACGTCAGCGGCCACAGCACGCGGAAGAGCAGGCCGTAGATGTGCTGGTGCGACACGGTGGCCAGCACCGGCACGTCCCCCGCCTCCGCGTCGAACAGCGCGCCCAGCGTGGCCACCTCGCTGGACAGCTGCGACAGGCGCTTGGGGATGGCGGTGGGCTCCCCGCTGGAGCCCGACGTGTAGACGACCAGCGCCGCGAGCCGGGGCGAAAGCGGCTGGAACTCCGGGGCGTTCCCCTCGCCGACCAGGGCCGGCGTCAGGACGCTCAGGCCCTGGGGGGCCCGGCCCGCGAAGCCGTCCACGTGGGCCTTCAGCGCGTCCAGCGTGGCGGGGCGCGCGTCCGCGGGCAGGTAGACGCACGCGCCCGCGTGCCAGGCGCCCAGGAGCGCGGTGGCGAAGTCGAAGGTGTCCTCGGTGAAGAGGGCGTAGCGCTGGCCTCCGTGCGCCATGAAGGCCGCGCGCCAGCCGGCGACCCGGGCGCGGAACGCACCGAAGTCCCGCATGCCGTCCTCGCACCGCGCCACGGGGTGTCGGGAAGGACGGCCGTGGGCGAGGAGGTGTTCGAGCGCGAGCGGCTCAGCCATGGGCGTGCCGTGCGCGCACCCGCTGCCGCACCACCCACTCGCCCGCGAACAGCAGGCCCATGAGGCCGTAGGCGATGAGGCCGTTGTAGAGCGCCCACGTCGCGTCGCTCGCGAAGAGCGCCGTGGTGAACGCGAGCGTGCCGTTGAGGACGAAGAAGCCGCACCACACCTGCGTCACCCGGCGCGTGTACGCCACGCCCGATGGCGGCAGGTCCTTCTCCCGAAGCCGCGCCAGACGCTCAATCACGCTGGGCGGATACACCAGGCTGGTGAGGAATACGGTGAGCAGCACCGCGTTCACCAGCACCGGATAGAGCTTCAGGGGCAGCGCGTTGTTGCCCAGCATGCTGGAGCCCGCGAGCACCAGGGCGCCCACGGCGGCCGCGAGCCACATCTTCTCCCGCGTGGCCACCGCGCGCACCACCGCCATGGCCGCCAGGGGCAGCGCCATCCAGCGGGGCTCGAAGTGGCCCAGGCCCAGATAGACGAGCGGCGGGTAGGCGAGGCTCACGAGCCCCAACAGCACCGGACGCAGACGCTTCACGCTGCGGCGGAGTCGCTGCCGAGCAGCCCGTACAGCGCGTCCACCACGTCCTGCAGCGTGCGCACGGAGCGGAACACCTCCGGCGGAACGCGCTGGCCGGCCACCGGCTTCAGGCGCACCAGCAGGTCAATGGCGTCAATGCTGTCGATGTCCAGGTCGTCGTGCAGCCGCGCCTCCGGGATGATGCGCGACGGCTCGATGTCGAAGGTTTCCTGGAGGATGGCGCTCAGGCGCTCGAACAGCTCGTGCTTCGTCATGGGGTGATTCCTCACTTTTGGGTTTTAAAAGGGAGCTTCAGGACCGGGTACGGTGGGTGCTGACGAAATCCGCGAGTGCTCGAACGCTGGCGAAGTGACGGCGATTCTCCTTGGAGTCGCTCGCCAGCACGACGCCATAGGACTTCTGCAGCGCGAGGCCGAGCTCCAGGGCGTCAATGGAGTCCAGCCCCAGGCCCTCGACGAACAGCGGAGCCGCCGGATCAATGTCCTCCGGCTGGAGGTCCTCGAGGTTCAACGTGTCGATGACCAGCCGCTTTATTTCCTGCTCAAGCTCCAACATTGCCCTGGCTCCCCCTGGAGAAATGGTCGTGCAAACGGGTGGTGAGCTGGCGCGCGGCCTTCGCCGCCTCGCCCGCGTCCACGTCCTGGGACGACACGTGGATGTCGTCCTCGACGCGAATGACGTAGTGCATGGGCCTTTCGGGCACCTTCCACCAGGGCATGCCCTTGGTGAGGCCCCGCGGCTCGCAGTGGATGATGACCGGCGTGATGTCGCAGGGGCCGCGCACCGCGATGTTGGCGGCGCCGCGCTGCAGCTGCATGGTCCCGTCCAGCGGCGTGCGCGAGCCCTCCGGGAAGATGATGAGGTTGTTGCCGGCCTTCACGGACGCGATGCAGTCCTGGATGAGCCCGGGCCCGGAGTCGTTGCACAGGTAGCGCGTGGCCCGGATGGGGCCGCGCGTGAACGGGTTGTTCGCCAGGCTCGCCTTCACCACGCAGTCCGCGTTGGGGACCAGCGAGATGAGGAACACCACGTCGATGAGCGACGGGTGGTTGGCCAGGATGAGCAGCCCGGAGCGCGACAGCTTCTCCACGCCCTGTAGCTCGTAGCGCAGCACGCCCAGGAAGCGCATGTAGCCGACGAAGAAGCGGAACGTGTGGTGCACCGCCAACCGCGCCAGCCGCTGCTGCCGCTTCGGCTCGCGCACGAAGAGCTGGAGCAGCGGGAAGTAGAGCAGGCGCAGCGCCAGCCCGCCCAGCCCGAAGGTGGCGAAGGACAGTCCGGTGGCGAAGAGGCGCCACAGCCAGTTGAGCTTCTCAAGCATGGCGTTCCCACCGCCAGCTCCGGGGGCCCACGGCGTGCTCCCACCGCGAGGCTCCAGACACGAGGAAGCGCAGGACGCGCAGGTCCGCCGGGAGGGCGTCGGGCTCCTGCCGCGTGTCGGGCGCGTCCGGAGGCGCGGTCGCGCAGCCCAGGTGGATGGCGTCCGCGCCGGTGCTGGCCGAAAGGAGGCAGGCCCACGCGTGCGGGAACGCCACGTCCCGGGAGAAGTGCTCCCACGGGGCGGGCACGGGCTCGTCGTAGACGACGACCATCACCCGGGGGACGCCGTCGGACAGCAGGCCGCACGCCTCCGTGAAGGCGGCCTCCACCGTCTCCTCGCCCGCGGCGATGGCGCCATAGGAGGACGTGTCCCCCCGCGCGATGGAGTAGAGCGCGCCGATGGCGTTGTGCACCGACAGGCTGAAGGACGTGGGGGACAGCGGCTCCGTGCGCGCCAGCTGCGTCAGGAGCTCCACCGAGCGGCCCAGGTCCCCGTAACGCGATGCGAAGAGGACCGGCGCGTCCGGCGCGTCCGCGTGCGCGTCATACGCCGCCTGCAACGCGATGCGTCCCAGCCGGTCCACGCGGCGGCGCATCATCGCGGGCATCGCGGAGAGCGCGGGCGTACCTTCGGCCGGGAGCGGGTGAGGCGTCGCGAGCCACGTTTCCCAGGAAGCAGGGTTGACGAGGCCGGGGGCCCATGCGGCCCAGCGCTGTACGGAGAATCCCATCATCGTGACGGGAGGCCCCCAAGCGCTCCCAAAGACAACCTTTACCAAACCATTCACAGGGAGACAATTGGCCCCCTCGGCCAAGCAGCCGGGACGCCGGGAGTCCGCCCCTCCGCCTGCCCTACGAACGTTGCAACCCCACGGACTTGTTGACGAAAGGCGCAACGGTGGCTCCGGTTTCAGGCTCTTCCAGGTTTGTCCAGGGGGACGCACCCCTGGCAATCCCGCAGGTCTGAAAAAACCCTGTGAGGCATTCGGAGTGGCGGGTGGAAACGGGTCGTGGCCGCGCGCTGCGGGACGGCTCACGGGCCGCGTGTATTCACGCGGGGCGCGCGTCGCCGGGCGTGGGACTCGCCTGGGACTCGCCTAGGAGTCGGCGGGAAAGAGGGCGCGCAGTTCGCGGAGCGTGCGGGGGCTGGCGCCGCGGGGGCCGGTGACCCAGATGCGCTCGGGCTCCAGCGCGAGCTCGCGCCAGGACACGGCGCCGCCGTCGGGCAGCAGCACCTCGCCGTCCAGGCGCACCACCGAGTGGCGCCGGGACACCGCCTCCAGCCCGAACAGCAGCCGCTCCACGTCCGACCAGCGCGCGGGGGTGAAGAGCAGGTCCACGTCCGACAGCGGCCGCACGAAGGGCACGCCCGAGCGGTGCTGCCAGGCCAGCGAACCGAACACGCCCACCGTCAAATCCAACGCGGTGCCCAGGGTGATGACGTCGTCCAGGGCGGGCCCCCAGGACTCGGGGGCGGAGGGGCGCACCTCCTGCACCGTGGGCGGCGGCAGCCGGCGCTCCACGGCGGGCAGGGCCACGTGCAGCGCCAGGTGGCGGCGGTCGGGCAGGGTGAGCGTCAGCCGCAGCTCGTCGTCCTGGTCCGGCATGTCCTGGCGGGCGACGGCGAAGGGCCGGCCCTGCTCCCGCCACGCCGTCACCTGCGCGAGGACGTCCGGGGACGGCGGGGAGCGCAGGTGCTCCGCCCAGCCGGCGCCCAGGTACACCCAGTCGTGCCGCACCGGACGTTCACCGTCCATCAGCGGGCGTCTCCTCGGGCCGGGTACAACACGGGCCTCCTTCCGCGGCGCGGGACGGGGCCATCCCCGGGGCTCGCGGTCGCGGAAGGGGAACGGAGGGCGTCACTGCCTGATTCATTACCCGGATTCATGCGTCCGGTGGGGCCCAACCTTCACGACGCACCGCGAGAGTCCCCTCGTCCGGCGCCTCTCCCCGGAAATCCGGGTGGGAGCCGCGCGCACGCGGCTGTCGACGACGCGGGGCGCTAGCGGGGCTTCTGGAGGATGGGGTTCACCGCGCTCACGTGCTGGCGGCGCATGTCGATGAGGATGTCGTAGTTGCGTGGCTCCGGGGCGACGGGGCCGGCGGCGAAGCGGTAGAGGCCGCTGACGTCGCGCTCCCGGGGGAAGCGCTCCTTCACCAGGGCCTTGAGCATCTCCTTGGCCACCCACTCCGCGTCCACGGAGACGGAGCCGAACTCGTCCAGGTAGTGGAACGGCGCGGTGGAGTCCGACTGCCGGGCGGTGAGGACGAAGACGCGCGGCTTGCGGTCCGGGACGACGAGGCTGGCGCCCTCTTCCATCACCGCCAGCTCCCGGCCCTGGGGCAGGGCGAACAGCTCCAGGGACTGCTCGTGCGCGAGCAGGGCGCTGAAGGCCACGAACGCGGTGAGCAGCGCCGTGGCCATGCGCGGGCCATGCCTGGGCCAGATGGTGCCCAGGTTCACCAGCGACGCGGCGAAGAACACGGCCCACACGCCCGTGAGCGCGTTGAGCGTGCGGTAGGTGGGCCACCGCTCCCCGGCGAGGAAGCTCACCGAGTACGCCGCGCCCGACAGCGTCACCAGCGCCAGCAGCCAGCGCCCCACGCCCACGAGCCCCGAGCGGCGTCCCTCCACGGCGACGCCCACGCCCAAGAGCGTCAGCGTCAGCACCACCATGGCCCGGTAGCCGTCCATGTCGCCCACCGGCGCCTCGTTGAGCGCGGACAGCGCGAGCGCGTTGGGGAACACGTGCGTGAGCGCCCAGACGGTCTTGTCCACCCAGTGCTTCTCGAAGGAGAGCCGGGGCGAGGGCGGGAAGACGCCCGCCTTGAACAGCACCTGGGTGACGACGTACGCGAGCGCCAGGCCCGCGCCCATCACCAGCAGGTGCTTGAGCATCCAGCGCGCGGTGTCCTTCAGCGACACGTCGCGGTGCACCACCAGCGACGCCGCCAGCAGCACCGCGGAGAACAGCCCGCTCACCTGATAGATGAGCGTCGCGGTGGCCATGCTGCCCACCGCGGCCAGCGCGAGCGGCCACCGGATGGGGGCGTCCTCCTCCGGCGGGCCCATGGCGCGGCGGGCGAAGGCGAACGCCCCCAGGCCCAGCATCAGCGCCACCGCCTGCGGCCAGCAGATGCCCCAGTTGGCGACGACCTGCGCGGACGGCGTCACCGTGAGGAACCCCGCCAAGAGCGCCGCGGAGCCGGGCCGCCAGCCTTCCCTGCGCAGCAGCAGGAACACCGCCGCCGCGAGCACGCCCAGGCCGGCGACGCCCAGCAGGCGCAGCCCCATCAGCCCGTCAATGCCGCCGGCCGCCTTCGCGGACGCCTCCAGCATCCAGCCGTAGAGCGGGCGGCCCTGCGAGGCGCAGACGCGCAGGATCTTCCCCGGCTCCTCGCGCGCTTCACGAAGGATGGCGTAGTCGTCACGCAGGCCATACCGGTGGATGACCGCGCTCCAGTAGATGAGCCAGGGAAGCAGGAGCAGCAGGGCCACGGTGCCGGGAACCACCAGCGCGCGCGGCGTGGGACGCGTCATCAACGAGAAGGCCATCGAGGTTGACGCAACGTAGCAGAAGCCCTCCCACGCATCCCTGCTGAACCGGGACACGACAACGTTGCAGTCACGGTGAGAAGGGCGGGGCTCCAACCACCTGCGTGTCCTCCCCGAACTCCGGGCCCCGGGGCTCCCGCACGACGTTGAGCACGGGCCGGGCGTCCGCGAGGGACGGGGTGAAGAGGGAGGGCTGGTCGGGGTCCGCGAACACGGTGGCGAAGTCCTCCGGGGCGAGGCCGCGCGCGAGCCGGGCCGCGAACGAGTCCTTGAGCAGGCGCACGTAGTACTCGACGTCGTAGTCGCGCGCGTCGTCGCCCGCCGGTTCGCCCGGGGCGGGGCGCGGGCCGGGTTCGCCGTCCTCGGCGTCCGCTTCCGGGAGCAGGCCCGCCCGGCCGCCCGTGGCGCGGTAGATGCGCACGCGCTCGCCCAGGGACCAGTGCTCGCGGCCGTTCGTGAGCAGGGCTTCGTACGGCAGCTCCCGGCGCTGCTTGCGCGTGGCCAGGTACTGCGAGGGGGACTTGGTCAGCCGCACCTGCGCGGAGACCTCGAAGGTGGGCACCTGGCGCCGGCGCAGCGCCATCACCGCGTCCACGTAGGTGTCGCGCACGGCGCGCACGTCGCCGGCCAGCAGGTGCTGGAGGGCCCGGCGCAGGAAGTCCTCGCCATAGGGCTCCGCGCGGCTGGAGCGGAACGCCACGCCGCGCAGCAGCAGCGGCCCGGCGTAGGGCTGGAGCGCGTAGTTCTTCGGCTCGTGCGACAGCATGGCGGCGTAGCGCCCGTCGAACTCCAGCCGCACGCGCGGCGGCAGCAGGGCCGCGACCTCCGACACCACGCGGCGCTCGTCGGCCTCCGTCCAGGTCTCCGGCACCGCGAAGTAGACGCCGTCCGTGTCGGCCTCCAGCAGCGTCACGCCCCGGTGCGCCAGCTCGCGGCACAGCAGGCCCAGGAGCTCTCGCCCGCGCCGGGTCACCTCGTTGGCGGCGTGCACGTCGGAGAAGCGCGTGAGGCCCACCGCGCCCAGGTAGCCGTAGGCGGAGTTGATCAAAATCTTCATTGCCGCGGAGAAGGCCTCGTGCGTGTGGCGCTCCGGCGAGCCGGGCGGGGCCTTCTTCGCCTTCGCCTTCGCGTCCAGGCGCTGATCCACCAGCCGGTCCACCAGCGCGAGCAGCGCGTTCAGCCGGTCGCGCCGGGGGCCGATGCGGTACTCGCGCATGAGCGACGGGTAGAGGCTGGCCACGTCCGCCTTCACCACGTGGCGCGCGACGCCGGTGGCGAACAGGTGCAGCGCCGCGCCGCTGTGGGACGTGCCGTCGCCGGTCTCGTGCGCGGGCAGGGCCGCGCCCGAGCGCACGTAGGCGCGCACCAGCAGCGGATCCAGCACGCCCGTCGCCGGGCCCGCGTCCGCCAGCCGCTCGTAGCGCCGGGGGGCCATGCGCGCGAGCGCGAACGCCGCGCCGCCCAGCAGGTGCGCCAGGCCCGCGGCCTCCGTCACGTCCTCGCGCGCGTAGCGGCGCACGCGCTCCGGGTCCTTCAGGAAGACGTCATGGATGCGCGCGCCGGGGATGAGCTCGCGGTCGGGCCCGGACAGGCCCAGGTGCTTCGCCACCGCCTTGAGGCCGTGGCCGGGCAGGTCGCGGGCGGAGAAGTCGTGGCGGCGCACGGCGTCCAGCGTGTCGATGAACTCGCGGCCGGGCACGGTGTAGCGCGCGCGGCGCATGGGGTCCGCGTCACGGCCTCCGGGGCCCCGGTTCAGCGCGGCGCCCCTCGCGGAAGGGCGGTGGCGCAGGCCCGGCAGCCCCGCGCGGCCCAGCGCCAGCGGTACGTTCAGCCGCTTCGCGCGCTGGTCCAGGAAGGGCAGGTCGAAGCCGTGCAGGTTGTGGTTCTCCACCACGTCGGGGTCCGCCTCGCGGATGCGCGCGACCAGCCGGCGCAGCAGGTCCGCCTCGCCCGCGTCGCCGTCCGCGGTCACCTCCAGCGTCTCCGCGCGGCCGTCCGGATCCCTCAGCGCGACCAGGAAGATGCGGTCCTTCGAAGGGTCCAGCCCGGTGGTCTCCAGGTCGAACTGGAGCCGGCGCAGGTCGTCGAAGACGAGGTCGCGGAAGTACGCGCGCCCGGTGGCCACCAGGTACTGCTCCTCCGGGGGCAGCACCAGCGCCGTGGCCGGGCCCAGGTCGCGCAGGTGGCCCACGCGTTGATCCAACCGCTTCGAGGCGCCCTTGAGCACCGCGGACGCGAGCGCGCGGCCGTCCTCCGCGCTGACGACGAAGCGCAGCGCGCCGGGCCCCTCCAGCTCCCGGTACGTCACGACTCCCGGCACGGGCGGCACCTGGGGCGGGCCCTCCGGGCGGAGCGCATCCCCCAGGTGCTCCAGGTCCTGGAGCGACGCGAGCAGCACCCAGGGCCGGTACCTCGCGTCCTCGCGCAGCCGCGCGTGCGTGCCCGGCTGCCGCTTCCAGATGAAGGCGCGCCCATCCGGCTCCGCCCAGACGGACACGATGCCGGGCGTGGGGTCCCATCCCCACAACCACTCGTCCTCCTGCGGATGGGGCGGCGGGACCATGGGCAGGGGCTCGGGGGAGGGACGGCTTGGCGCGCGGACGCTGCTTCCGGCGCTCTTAGGCGCGCGGGTGCCCGCTTCGCAAGGGTGGGCGGCCAGGAGCGGCGTGGCGCTGTCGGAAGGGCTTCGCATCGCGGGGGCTCGGCCCCAGCTTGAGGGCCCCGGCTGACAGCGGTATGTCAGGATTCCAAGGCCATGCAGCGCACCGAGCGACTTTTCGCCCTCGCGGAGTACCTGAGGGGCCGCCGCACCGGCGTCACCGCGGAGGTGCTGGCGGAGCGCTTCAGCGTGACGGTGCGGACCATCTACCGGGACCTGGACGCGCTGCGCGCCGCGGCGCTGCCGGTGGGCGCGGAGCGGGGCCGGGGCGGAGGCTACGCGCTGGACCGGGGCTACAGCCTGCCGCCGGTGAACTTCACCGCGCGCGAGGCGGCGCTGGTGGTGGCGCTGGGGCGGTTCGCCATCGACATGCGCCTCCTGCCCTTCACGGGGACGCTGGAGTCGGCGCTCGACAAGGTCCGCTCCGCGCTGTCCACGTCCGCGCAGCGCGAATTGCTGGCCCGGCTGCGCGAATTGACGTTCCTGGGCGTGCCATCCCTGCCCACGCGCAAGCCCGTGCGCGAGGCGCTGGAGCGCGCGTGGTTCGAGCGCCAGCCGCTGCGCATCACCTATGTGGACGGCAACTTCCTGGAGACGGTGCGCGAGGTGCGCATCGAGTCCGTGGTGATGGACCGGCACGAGACGCGGCTGGACGCGGTGGACCTCGCGTCCGGTGAACGGCGGCACTTCCGGTTGGATCGCATCACCCGCGCGGAGGTGGTGGGCGCCTGAGGCGGAAGCAGGGGGAGGAGGGCATGGCCCTCCGAGGATCTGCAAGACCGTGGCTGGGGGCTTCCGCTCCCTCCCCGAGGCGGAAACCTGTCCGACAAGCAGACAGGTCGGGCCCGCGCCGGGCGGGAGGTGTACAGCATGGAGATAGGGGGCCGGGTGCGCCTCCGTCTCAGGAGGTCCCGCCGGTGTCGTCCCGTCTTCCGCAACACGTGCGCGTCGTCATCGCGGGCGCGGGCTTCGCCGGGCTGGGCATGGCCATCCGGCTGAAACAGGACGGCATCGACGACTTCGTCATCCTGGAGCGCGCGGACGACGTGGGCGGCGTCTGGCGCGACAACGTCTATCCCGGCATCGCGTGCGACGTGCAGTCGCTGCTGTACTCGTTCTCCTTCGCGCCGAACCCCGGCTGGTCGCGCGTCTATTCCCCGGGCTGGGAGATCCAGGCCTACCTGCGCGACTGCGTGCAGCGCTTCCAGCTCACGCCCTTCCTGCGCTTCGGGCACGCGGTCCTCCGCGCGAAGTGGGACACGGCGAGGCGCCGCTGGGTGCTGGAGACGTCCCGGGGCACCCTCACCGCGGACCTCTTCGTGGCCGCGGTGGGCGCGTTGAGCGAGCCCGTCATCCCCGCGCTGCCCGGGCTGGAGCGCTTCCGGGGCAAGGTGATGCACTCGGCGCGGTGGGACCTGGGGCACGCACTGGCCGGGCGCGACGTGGGCGTGGTGGGCACGGGCGCGTCGGCGGCGCAGTTCGTGCCGGCCATCCAGCCGGAGGTCGGCCGGCTCGTCCTCTTCCAGCGCACGCCCGCATGGGTGCTGCCCCGGGGCGACAAGCCCACCAGCCCCCTGCGCCGCGCGCTGTACCGGCGGGTGCCGGGCGCGCGGTGGCTCCTGCGCGAGGGGCTGCGCATCCTGCGCGAGGGCCTGTCCGTGGGCTTCCAGCACCCGTGGATCCTCCGGCTCGCGCAGCGGTGGGCGCTCCGGTACCTGCGCCAGGTGGTGAAGGAGCCCGCCCTGCGCGAGCGGCTCACGCCCCGGTACACGATGGGCTGCAAGCGCGTCATCATCTCCGACGACTACCTGCAGTCCCTCACGCTCCCCAACGTGCAGGTCGTCACGTCCCCCATCCGCGAGGTGCGCGAGGACGCGGTCGTCACCGGGGACGGCGCCGTGCACCCGGTGGACACGCTCATCTTCGGCACCGGCTTCCAGGTGACGGACATGCCACTGGGACACCACGTCCAGGGGCGCGACGGCCGCACGCTCGCGGAGGTGTGGGCGGGCAGCCCCAGGGCGCACCTGGGCACCACCGTGAGCGGCTTTCCCAACCTCTTCCTCATGCAGGGGCCCAACACCGGCCTGGGCCACACGTCCGTGCTGCTGATGCTGGAGGCCCAGCTGGAGCACGTGCTGGGCGCGCTGCGCTACCTGGACGCGCGGGGCGCCGCCGCCGTGGAGCCTGATCCGGACGTCCAGGACGCCTTCGTCCGGGAGGTGGACGCGCGCCTGTCCCACACGGTGTGGAACCAGGGCGGCTGCCGGAGCTGGTACCTGGACGTCACGGGTCGCAACGCCGTCCTCTGGCCCGGCACCACCAGCGCCTTCCGCCGCCGGGTGGGGCGCTTCGAGCCCTCCGAGTACGTCACGCTTCCCCGGCCGCTCTCCCTCCTACCCGCACGGTCCTGATGCGATGCGCCATCGGGCGGCCTCGCAACTTCCGGGGGCCCGAGGCGATAATCCAGGCAAAGCAGCACTTGTTTTCTGGGGAGAGAAGCCATGGGGGTTGACGGAATTGGCCGCGGCGGCGCACGCCCGGTGGTGAGCACGGATGCTTCGCAGAACGCACGGCCGGTGGTGAGCCCCCGTCCGCAGACGAACGCGAACCCGGTCGGTGATTTCTTCAAGGACTCCTTCGACAAGGCCAAGAGCACCGGCGGCGTCATTGGCGGCATCATCGGTGGCGTGCTGGGCGGCCCGGTGGGCGGCATCATCGGCGGCCAGGTGGGCGGCGCCATCAGCGACGCCATCCAGGCCTCCAAGGACGCGGCGAAGCTGCAGGAGACGAAGGACGTCCTGCGCAACTCGCCCACGGGCGCGGCCGCCGTGCAGTACATGGAGGACCACAACATCCCGGTGGAGTTCGCCGACGGTGGTGGCTCCTACTGGGACGGCAACAAGATCGTCATCGACCGCAGCCAGGATCCGCAGGAAGCGGCCCTGACGCTGGTGCATGAGATCAACCACGCGAAGGCGACCATCGACGGTCCCCGCGCGGATGTGCAGAACCAGACGCGCGACGACTACGTGAACACGCTCCTCCACGAGGAGACGCGCGGCACGGTGGACAGCATCAAGGCGAAGAACGAGCTGGTCGCCGCCGGCGAGAACGTCACCGCCACCTTCCCGCTGGAGGCCGAGTACAACGCCGCCTCCCAGCAGGCCATCGACGCGGCGAAGGCGAAGGATCCGTCGCTCACCGAAGCGCAACTGCGTGAAATCGGCGACAAGGCGGGATACGATGCGGTCCTCAACGGCTTCAGGACGGGCGCGGTGGTGACCAGCACCAACGGTCAGAACTATCCCGACTACTACGGCCAGGGCTGGGACGCGGCGCACCCGTCACGCTAAATGCATCGTGTCCTCGTCGCAGCCTTGTGGGTGATGGCCACCACGCACTGTGACACGGCCCGGCCCGCGAAGGCCGGGACCCAGGAGGAACCGAAGGTGAATGCGGACGCCGAGACGTTGCAGCGCATCGAGCGGGTGGACCCGGTGCACGCCGGGACCATCCAGCAGAACCTGACGGCGACGGCCTTCACGCGCCAGCCGCTGGGCTTCTACCAGCGCTTCCAGCTGGTGACGGTGGACGTGCGGCTGCCGCACCGGGCGCTGCGCTTCAAGTACGCGGATGACGGCAAGGTCGCGGTCAACCTCACGCCGGCCACCGCGGAGGCCATCTACAAGGTCAACCAGGACGAGGCGCTGAGCCTGGAGGCCGCGGAGGTTCCGGCCTACCTGCGCTTCTTCGTGGAGAACACCGAGGGCGGCAAGCGCCGGCTGGTGGAGCGCGCGGAGGACGTGCAGTGGCTGCCCGCCACGAACACGGACGCGGCGCTCGGCGCGCGCAAGGCGGAGGCCGTCGCGAAGCTGCACCCCGTGAAGGTCTCCGACGGCGCGGAGGGCTTCCAGGCCTCCGCGCTGGTGCTCGTGGGCAACCAGTTGCTCGCGTGTGACTTCACCGTGCGCAAGGGCGGCAAGGTGCAGCTCGTGAAGCAGCAGGTGGCGGCGGAGTCGCTGCCCGTGCCCGCCGTCCGCTGAGGCCGCGCCGCTCAGGCCTTCTTCGTGCGCTTGCGCGTCGCGGTCTTCCTCGCGGCGGTGGGCGCACGCTTCTTCGCCGTCGTCGCACGGCGGGCCGCCACGGCGGTCCGCGTCTTCTTCGCACCGGAGCGCTTGGCGGCGGGCTTCGCGCGCTCCTGCGTCGCGTGGTAGCGCTCCAGCAGCTTCGCGCCCTTGGCGGCCAGCCGCTTCGCTCCGGCGGTGTCCCTGGGCACGGGCTCGCCCCAGGCGCGGGCGGACAGGGCCAGGCGCGTGGGTTCGCCCTGGTCGTCCACCATGGGCCCGCGCGGGTGGGTGAAGTGGCGGCGCAGGAAGCTGCCCTTGCGGCGCAGCTTCTCCGGCGTGTCCGCCTTGCCCTTCACGCCAGGCTTGAGGTTCGCGCCCTCCTTCTCGTGGAACCACTTCCGGCCCGCCTCCGTGAGGCCACCCTTCGGATCCTTCAGGCGCTTCCGGCTCGGGGAACGGGTCGGCATCGGGCGTGCTCCTCTCGGACGGCGGTGGACGCTTGCGCAAGAGAGGTAGGTCTTCCCGGTCGTGCTGGCATGCGGTGACAGGCCGCCTGCTTCCTACGGCGTGGGCTTCGCCTCCGGGGGCACCAGTGAATCCGCCAGCGCACGGAGGGCGCGCGCATGGGCGTGCCACGGGTCCTTGCCGTCGCCGAAGACGTCCAGCGGACGCTGGGGCGGCAGTCCCCGCGCCTCGAAGTCCTGGCCCGTCATGTCGGTGTAGTGCTCGTTCGACAGGTGGACCGTCCACCCGTTGGGCAGCGGCTTGACGAGCATGTCGGAGAACGCGCCCCGCGTGGCCGTGCCCACCTGGACGACGTTCGGCAGCGCGCGCAGGGCCAGCACCAGGACCTCGCCCGCGCTGACGGTGACGTCGCTCGTCACCACGTACACCGGCCCGTGGAAGGACGGACGCGGCGTGGGCTGGAGGGTGAACACCTGGGGCGGGACGTCCTTCGCGCCCGTCGCCCACTTGGAATACGCGCGCCGGGGTTGCGCCGTGAAGCGCTCCGCGATGGCGCGGGCGACGGCGTCGTACCCGCCCCGGTTGTTGCTCACGTCCAGGATGAGCGCGTCCGCGCCCGCGAAGGCCGTCAGCGCCTCATCCAGCACCGGCTCCAGCGCCGCCAGCTCCTGGGCCAGCGTGGGCGTCTGGCCCTCCGCTCCGGCGACGAAGCCGCCCATCGTCAGCAGGTTGAGATAGGCGACGCGAGGCGCGGCGAAGCCCCAGAGGACGCGCTGGTTCGCGACATGGCGTCCCTCGCCGCGCAGCACCGTCTGGAGGATGCCGTCGCGGTACGAGCGCATCCACTCCCGCTGCACGTCCCGGGCGGGGCGAGCCAGGGCCACGGCCGCCTGCTCCAGCATCGCGAACGTGCCCGTGGGGCGGGCTTCGTACGTCAAGGTCTCCGAGGACGCGTCGTCCGCGAGCAGCTCCACGTGCGCATCGTTCAGTGAACGGAGCGCGTCCGCGAAGAGGGTGAACAGCGCGCGGCCGTCCATGTCCTGCGTCACCCGGGAGCGCTGCGCATCCAGGCGGGCCAGCCAGGCCGGGTCACGCTGGGGGAAGGAGGCGTAGTGCTCCGCGAAGGTCGCCCGGAACACGTCGAACAGCTCCAGCGCGCTCCAGGCGCGGTGCGTGTCGCAGCCGGCGGGCAGGGCGGCCAGCCGGTCGAAGCGGTAGCGCGTCTCTCCCGGCGCGGCGAGGAAGTCCCGGACGTCCGCGGAGGGCCCCGGCTCCTGGACCCCGAACATCTCCTGGAGCTCCACCGACGACGACGGATCCGGATAACACCCCGCCGTCGTCTCGTGGTGCAGGCGCATCCCCTCCGGCGTCACCGTGAGCAGCCATCCGTAGCCGCGCGAGCGCCACACGCCCTGCGCGTCCGGGGCATCGCGCTTGGCCGTGGCTCGTGGCGTGGCACACGCGGCCAGCAGGCCCGCGAGGACGAGGGAAATGACCCTGCGTCGACTTCCTCCACCACCGGACACCCCGCCGCGAGAGGGACGGGAGGACGCGGGGCGTACGCTATAAACCTCACGCGGGGTGGGGGTGGCCTGCCCGCTGACGGGAGACATCATGGGTGGAGTCGCTCGGAAGTTGGGTTGGGTGGCGTTGGCCCTGGCGGGGGCCTTCAGCCTGGGCGTGGTGGCGCTGCACCGGGGCGAGTCCATCAGTGCCATCTGGCTCGTGGTCGCCTCGGTCGCGGTGTTCATGCTGGGATATCGCTTCTACGGCCGTTTCATTGCCGAAAAAGCGCTCCAGGTGGATCCCTCGCGCGCCACCCCCGCCGAGCGCCGCAACGACGGCCTGGACTACGTGCCCACGGACCGGTGGGTCGTGTTCGGGCACCACTTCGCGGCCATCGCGGGCGCCGGCCCGCTAGTGGGCCCGGTGCTGGCGGCGCAGATGGGCTACCTGCCCGGCACGCTCTGGATTCTCGTGGGCGTGGTGGTGGCCGGCGCGGTGCAGGACTTCGTGACGCTGTTCCTGTCCGTGCGCCGCGACGGCAAGTCGCTGGGCGACATGGTGCGCATGGAACTGGGGCCCGCGGCCGGCGTGACGGCGATGGTGGGCGTGCTGATGATCATGATGATCATCCTCGCGGTGCTGGCGCTGGTGGTGGTGAAGGCGCTGGCGCACAGCCCGTGGGGCACCTTCACCGTGGCGATGACCATTCCCATCGCGGTGCTGATGGGCCTGTACCTGCGCTACGTGCGGCCCGGCAAGGTGCTGGAGGTGTCCATCGTCGGCTTCGTGCTCCTGATGCTCAGCATCTGGCTGGGCGGCCAGGTGTCCGAGTCCGGCGCCTGGGCCCCCTGGTTCACCTTCGACAGCCGCACGCTGGCGTGGCTGCTCATCGGCTACGGGTTCTGCGCGGCGGTGCTGCCGGTGTGGCTGCTGCTCGCGCCGCGCGACTACCTGTCCACCTTCCTGAAGATTGGCACCGTGCTGCTGCTGGCGGTGGGCATCGTGCTGGCGGCGCCGCACATGAAGATGCCGGCCGTGACGCGGTTCGTGGACGGCTCCGGGCCGGTGTTCTCCGGCAGCCTGTTCCCGTTCCTCTTCATCACCATCGCGTGCGGCGCGGTGTCCGGGTGGCACTCGCTCATCGCGTCCGGCACCACGCCGAAGATGCTCGCCACGGAAGGGGACGCGAAGCTGGTGGGCTACGGCGCCATGCTGATGGAGGCCTTCGTGGCCATCATGGCGCTCATCGCCGCGTCGGTGCTGGAGCCGGGCGTCTACTTCGCGATGAACTCGCCCGCGGCGCTCATCGGCACCAGCGCGACGCAGGCGGCGACGACGCTCAGCCAGTGGGGCTTCGTCATCACCCCGGAGGTGCTGGAGCAGACGGCGCGCGACATCGGTGAGACGACCATCCTGTCGCGCGCGGGCGGCGCGCCCACCCTGGCGGTGGGCATGGCGCAGATCCTCCACGGCCTGGTGTCCGGGCAGGGGATGATGGCCTTCTGGTACCACTACGCCATCCTCTTCGAGGCCCTCTTCATCCTCACCACCGTGGACGCCGGGACGCGGGTGGGGCGCTTCATGATCCAGGAACTGGCGGGCCTGGTGTACGCGCCGCTCAAGCGCACGGAGTCCTGGGGCGCGAACCTGCTGGCCACCGCGCTGTGCGTGGCCGCCTGGGGCTACTTCCTCTACCAGGGCGTGGTGGATCCGCTGGGCGGCATCAACACGCTGTGGCCGCTGTTCGGCATCGCCAACCAGATGCTCGCTGCGGTGGCGCTGACGCTGGGCTGCGTGGCGCTGGTGAAGATGAAGCGCGAGCGCTACGTCTGGGTCCCCGGCATCCCCGCCGCGTGGCTGGTGCTGTGCACCCTCACCGCCGGCTTCCAGAAGGTGTTTGGCGGCGACGTGCGCGTGAGCTTCGTGGCCCACGCGCGGGCCTTCTCCCAGGCGGTGGCCGAAGGCCGCGTCATCGCCCCCGCGAAGTCCGTGGAGGAGATGGAGGCCATCATCCGCAACGACTACCTGGATGCCGCCCTCACCGTGTTCTTCATGGCCGTCGTCATCGCGACGGTGCTCTTCGGCCTGCGCGCCGCGCTCCGGGCCCGGCGCGCGGCGGTGCCCACCTCGCACGAGACGCCCTACGTGGCCGCCGCCCTCCCGGTGAAGCCGTGAGGCTCCTGCACGCGCTCCAGCACGGCTGGCGCCAGGCCGTGCGCACCGCGCGGCTGATGATTGGCGTGCCGGACTACGACACCTACGTCGCCCACATGCGCCGTCACCACCCGGACCGCGCGGTGATGACCTACGCGGAGTTTTTCAACGACCGCCTCCAGGCCCGCTACCGCGCCGGAGGCGGCCGCTGCTGCTGAGCCGATGAGTCGTTGAGTCTTCCGGACAAAGCTGCTTAGTGGGTTTTACGGGTCAGTCCCGTTCAACCTCTTCGCAGGAGTCTGCCGTGTCTCGTACCTCGACGCCGTTCCGGACGTGGGCGCTGGGCGCCGTGTTTCTCGCATCGTTGGGAGGCTGCTCGGGCCTCGTGGACGCTCCGGCGTCCGGAGAGCCCATGGGGGAGGTGGAGTCGGCCGCGCTGTCGACGCGCGTGGTGGGCTACCTGCCGACGTGGGCGGGGGACGTGAACACGGTGCAGTACTCGAAGCTGTCGCACATCAACTACGCGTTCGCGCTGCCCACGGCGTCCGGTGGGCTCACGGGGGTGAGCAGCGGGGACGCGCGGCTGCGCTCGCTGGTGACGCTGGCGCATGCGCAGGGCGTGAAGGTGCTCATCGCCGTGGGCGGCTGGAACGACGGCAACGACAGCGGCTTTGAACAGATGGCCGCGAACGCGAGCGCGCGCACGGCCTTCGTGAACAACGTGGTGAACTTCGTCAACGCGGCCGGGCTGGACGGCGTGGACATCGATTGGGAGTACCCGGACCCGGGCACGTCGGGGAACAACTACGCGCTCCTGATGAACCAGCTGGGCACCGCGATGCACAGTCGGGGCAAGCTGCTCACGGCGGCGGTGGTGGCCAACGGATACACGGGCGGCGGCGTGCCGGCGTCGGTGTTCAACGACGTCGATTTCCTCAACATCATGGCGTACGACGGCGGGCAGCCGCATTCGACGTATGACCTGGCGGTCCAGTCGCTGAACTACTGGAAGGGGCGCGGGCTGCCGGCGTCCAAGGCGGTGCTGGGCGTGCCGTTCTACGGGCGCTCGCCGTCGAGCTACGTGGGCTACTCGGAGCTCGTCGCTCGCGACCCGCAGGCGCCCTACAAGGACAACGTGGGGGACGTCTATTACAACGGCATCGCGACCATCCAGGCGAAGACGCAGCTGGGGAAGCAGAACGGCGGCGTGATGATCTGGGAGCTGTCCCAGGACACGTCCGGGAGCACGTCGCTGCTCAACGCCATCTACTCCGTGGCGCAGGGCACGGGCGGCACGGGGGCGTACCGGCTGGTGAACAAGGCCTCCGGGCGCTGCGTGGACATCAACGGCCCCAGCACGGCGGACGGCGCCATCATCCACCAGTGGGCCTGCCACACGGGCGCGAGCCAGCAGTGGTCCATGGAGGCGACGGACAGCGGCTACTACCGCTTCGTGTCGCGCCACAGCGGCAAGGCGCTGGACGTGAAGGACGTGAGCACCGCGGACGGCGCGGGGCTCCAGCAGTGGTCCTACGGCGGCGGCGGCAACCAGCAGTTCAAGCCGGTGGCCCTGGGCAACGGCTACCACCGGCTGGAGGCCCGCCATAGCGGCAAGGTGCTGGACGTGACGGGCTGCCAGCAGGGCAGCGGTGACGGCACGCTGCTCCAGCAGTGGACCTGGTCCAACAACGACTGCCAGCAGTTCCGGCTGGAAGCGCTGTAGTCCGCGTGGGGCAGCGGGGCCGGTGCGCTGCCGGCCCCGTCACTCCGGCAGCGCCTTCGTGATGGCGTCGCGCAGCTTCGCGGCCAGCACCTTCAAGTGGGGGGGCTTGAGGAAGGAGTAGTGGTCGCCGGGCACGGTGTGCACGTCCAGCCCGCCGGGCGCGTAGGCGGCCCAGCCGTGGTCCCAGCGCGAGCCCTCCGCTTCGAACAGCGTGAAGGGCCCGCTGGCCGGGGGCGGTTCGTAGACCCAGGCCGCGTTCAGGTGGACCTCGAACGCGTGGCGCAGCTTGCGCAGTGACTGCTCCGCGGCGAACAGGGGCTGGCTGGCTGCTTCCAGCGCTTCCATCCACCGGGTCGGGGAGAGGCCGTCGTTCGGTGGCAGCGGTTGGCCCATGGCGCGCAGCAGGTCTTCCAGGAACAGCGCGCTCAGCCGCGCCTTCGCGTTCACGTCGTCCGGGTTGCCAAAGTGCAGGCTCGCGGACGAGTCGAGCAGCGCGAGCAGCGCCACCGTCTCGCCCTCGCGCCGCAGCTGGTGGGCCATCTCCCACGCGACGCTGCCCCCCATGGACCAGCCGCCCAGCAGGTAGGGGCCGTGGGGTTGGACCTCCCGCACCGCGCGCACGTACAGGGCCGCCATCTCCGGCACGGAGTCGCAAGGCGGCTCCGCTCCGTCCAGGCCACGGGCCTGGAGCCCGTAGAAGGGCTGGTGGCGTCCCAGCGCCCGGGCCAGCTCCGCGTAGGGCACGACGTTGCCTCCCACCGCGTGGACGCAGAAGAAGGGACGCACTCCCTCCTGGCCCTCCTGGAGCGTGACCCGCGGCGTCCAGGACGTGGCGTCGCGGAGCAGGCCCGCGAGGTGCTCCACGGTGGGGTTCTGGAAGAGCGCCGACACCGGCAGCGTCCGGCCCAGCCGGGCGCGGAGGGCCGACTGCAGACGCAGCGTCAGCAGCGAGTGTCCGCCCAGCTCGAAGAAGTTGTCGCGCACGCCGATGGGGTGCACGCCCAACACCTCCTCCCAGATGCGCACGAGCTGTAGCTCCAGCGGCGTGCGTGGCCCCAGCAGGGGGGCCGTCGGCTCGCGTCCGCCCTCCGGCGTGGGCAGGGCCTTGCGGTTCACCTTGCCCGAGGGCGTCAGCGGCAGCTGCTCCATCGGCATCCAGCGCGAGGGCACCATGTATTCCGGCAGCCGTTGCTTGAGGAAGCCTCGCAGCGCGGTGACGTCCAGCGACTTCGGCTCCGTCCCCACCACCCAGGCCACCAGCCGCTTCTGGCCGCCTCCGTCGTCCCGGGCGTCGACGACGCAGTCGCGCACCGCCGGGTGCTGCGCGAGCGCCGCTTCAATCTCTCCCAGCTCGATGCGGAAGCCGCGCACCTTGAGCTGCGCGTCGCGCCGGCCCAGGTACTCCAGCGTGCCGTCCGGCAGGTGCCGGGCCCAGTCCCCCGTGCGGTACAGCCGGCCTCCCGGCGTCGCGCCGAGCGGATCCGGGATGAAGCGGTCGGCGGTGAGGTCGGGCTGGTTCAGATAGCCTCGCCCCACCTGGACGCCTCCCACGTACAGCTCTCCGGTGACGCCCCTGGGCACCGGCTGGAGGTTCGCGTCCAGCACGTACACGGGCACGTTGATCAACGGCCGGCCGATGGAGGGCAGCGCCGGCCACGCGTCCGGGTCTCCCTTCAGCGACAGCGACGTCACCGCATGGGCCTCGGAGGGGCCGTAGTGGTTGTGCAGCACCGCGCCCGTGCGCTTCATGAAGCGGCGAATCGCGGGCGTCATGCGCAGCTGCTCTCCCGCCACCATGATCTCCCGCACGCGGCGGGGATGGCGGCCCTCACGCTCGGCCGCCTCCGCCAGGTTCTGGAGCGCGACGAAGGGCATGAAGAACCGCTCGATGTCCGCGCCCTCCAGCAGGGCCAGCAGCTGGCTTGCGTCGCGGCGGGTCTCCTCGGTGAGGAGCACCAGCTCACCGCCCGCGGCCCAGGTGGCGAAGAGCTCCTGGAAGGACACGTCGAAGCTCAGCGCGGAGAACTGGAGCGTGCGGGCCCCGGGTGCCACCGAGTCCCCCAGCTGCCAGTGCAGCAGGTTCACCAGCGCCTCGCGGTGCATCGCGATGCCCTTGGGCGTCCCGGTGCTGCCGGAGGTGAAGATGACGTAGGTGAGCGCCTGCGCGTTGCCCTGGAGCTCGGGCCGCGCGTCGGACTCGCGGGCCAGCACTTCCGCCTGCGTGTCGAGCTCCAGCACCCGCGCCGCGTCGTTGCCCAGCACGTCGCGCAGCTCGCGCGTGGTGAGCAGCACCGCCGCGCCCGAGGCCTGGAGCATCGCGGCCAGCCGCTCCGGGGGATAGGCCGGGTCGAGCGGCACGTAGGCGCCGCCCGCCTTGAGCGTGCCCAGCACCGCCACGGGCAGCTCCAGCGAGCGCCGCAGGTGGATGCCCACGCGGACGTCCGCCCCCACGCCCAGCCTTCGCAGGTGGTGCGCCAGCTGGTTCGAGCGCCGCTCCAGCTCCCCGTAGGTGAGCGTCGAGTCTCCGAAGCGCACCGCGACGGCGTCGGGCGTGCGCGTGGCGGTGGACTCGAAGAACGCGTGGGGGGCGGGCACCGGCGGCCAGGCCACCGACTGATGCGCCCACGCCGCGAGCTGCCGCTGCTCGGCGTCCCCGAGCATGGGCAGGGTGCCCAGGGCCGCGTCCGGCGCCGCGAGCGCGCTCTCGAGCAGCCGCGTGTAGTGGTCCGCGAAGCGCGCCACCGTGGCCTCGTCGAAGAGGGCGGTGTTGTACTCCCAGAGGCTCGACCAGCCCTCCGGCGTCTCGCGCACGAAGAGGGTGAGGTCGAACTTCGCCATGCCCGGCTCGAAGGCCAGGGCGCTGACGGAGACGCCGGGCAGCTCCCAGGGCGCGCCGCCGTTCTGGAAGACGAACATGACCTGGAACAGGGGCGGGCGGCTCAGGTCCCGCGTGGGGACCAGCGCGTCCACCAGCTGCTCGAAGGGCATGTCCTGGTGGGCATAGGCGCCCAGGCAGGCCTCCCGCACGCGGCCCAGCAGCGCGCGGAAGCTCTGGGCGCCGGAGGCATCCACGCGCAGGGCCAGCGTGTTGGTGAAGAAGCCGATGAGGTTCTCCACCTGGAGCTGGCCGCGCCCCGCGATGGGCGTGCCGATGACGACGTCGTCCTGGCCGCTGTGCCGCGCGAGCAGGGCGTGGAAGCCCGCGAGCAGCAGCATGAACGGGGTGACGCCCGCGTCGCGCGCCAGGGACTGCACGGCGGTGGGGAAGGTGGCGGGCAGGGGGCGCGACAGCTGGAGGCCCTGGAAGGACTGCACGGGCGGGCGGGGCCGGTCGGTGGGCAGCTCCAGCGTCGGCGCGCCCTCCAGGTGGTGCTTCCACCACGCGCGCTGGGCTTCAAGGGTCTCACCCGCCATCACCTGGCGCTGCCACGCGGCGAAGTCCGCGTACTGCACGGGCAGCGGCGGCAGGGAGAGGGGTTGGTCCTGGTGCCGTGCCGTGTAGAGCGCCTTCAGCTCGCGCACCAGGATGTCGATGGACCAGAAGTCACACACGATGTGGTGCATGACCAGCAGCAGCGCGTGGTGCTCCGGCGCGGTGCGGATCAGCGTCGCGCGCACCAGCGGGCTGTGCTCCAGGTCGAAGGGCTTCTTCGCCTCCGCCTCCGCGCGCGAGCGCAGCAGCGCGTCCCCATCCAGGGCCTCGAGCGCGAGCGTGAACGGCCGGTGTCCCCGGACGTGCTGCACCGGAGTGCCCTCCTCGTCGCTGAACGTGGTCCTGAGGGCCTGGTGCCGCTGGACCAGCGCATCCAGCGAAGCCTCCAGTGCAGGGACGTCCAGCGGACCGTCGAGCCGGAGGAAGAAGGGCACGTTGTACGCGCTCCCCCGCGGATCCAGCCGCGCGAGGAACCACAGGCGCTGCTGCGCGAAGGACAGGGGCCTCGGCAGTCCACTCGGCCCCGGGACGATGGGCGGCACCGGCGCACCCGGGCCTCCCTTCTTCAGGGCCTCCAGCCGCTCCGCGAACCGGGCCACCGTCGGGGCCTCCAGGAGCAGGCGCAGGGGCACCTCCTGCTGGAGCACGTCCCGCAGCCGCGACACCACCCGCGTGGCGAGGAGCGAGTGTCCGCCCAGTTCGAAGAAGTGGTCGTGCGCGCCCACGCGGGGCACGCGCAGCAGCGGCGCCCACAGCTCCGCCACCAGGGACTCCCAGCCCTCGCGCGGCGCCACGTAGGTGCCCGGGCCCGTCTGCGTGTCCGGCGCGGGCAGGGCCTTGCGGTCCACCTTCCCCGACGGGGTCAGCGGCAGCCGCTCCAGCTTCACGAACGCGGAGGGCACCAGGTGCGCCGGCAGCCGCGCGGTGAGCCCGGCGCGCAGCTCGGCCGTGTCCACCCGTGGGCCGACGACGTAGGCCACCAGCCGCTTGTCGCCGGGGACGTCCTCGCGCACGACGACCCCCGCCTCCTCCACGCCCGGCGAGTCCTTGAGCGCGGCCTCGACCTCTCCCGGCTCGATGCGGAAGCCGCGCACCTTCACCTGCGAGTCCGTGCGCCCCAGGAAGTCGAGGACGCCGTCCGGCCGCCACCGGACCTTGTCCCCCGTGCGGTACAGCCGCGCGCCCGGCGTGGTGCTGAACGGATGCGGCACGAAGCGCTCCGCCGTCTGCGCGGGCTGATGCATGTAGCCCCACGCGAGGCCGTCACCGCCCAGGTACAGCTCGCCCGCCACGCCCACCGGCACCGGCGCGCCCAGGGCATCCAGCACGTAGGCCTGCGTGTTGGAGATGGGGCGGCCGATGGGAATGGGGCGTCCGTCATCCACCGTGCCCTCCAGCGAATGGGTGGTGGAGAAGGTGGTGTTCTCCGTGGGGCCGTAGGCGTTGACGGCGCCCCGGCCCGCCTCGCGCAGCTGCCGCGCGGCCAGCGGGGACATCGCCTCGCCGCCCGTCATCACCTGCCGCATGCGCGCGAGCGCCCGGGGCTGGAACATCGCCATCTGATTGAAGAGGGCCGTGGTGAGGAACAGCGTGGTGATGCCCTGGTGCTCCAGCACCTGCGCCAGCTCCTCCAGCGAGGGCTGGTGCGCGGGCATGACCACGAGCTTCGCGCCATGCAGGAGCGCGCCCCACAGCTCCTGCGTCGCCGCGTCGAAGGAGATGGGCGCCAGCTGGAGCAGCACTTCCTCCGGCCCGAAGCGCGCGTAGGTCGTGCCCTTCACCAGCCGCACCACGCCCCGGTGCGGGATGCACACGCCCTTGGGGCGCCCGGTGCTGCCGGACGTGTACATGACGTACGCCAGCGCCTCGGCCGGGAGGGTGACGCGCGGCGCTCGCGTGGACTCCCGCGCGAAGCTGGCCCACGAGGGCTCCAGCGTCACGACGCGCGCTTCCAACCCCGCGAGCTTCGCCTCCTGGCCCGGCTGGACCAGCAACACCGGCAGGCGTGTGTCGCGGGCCATGAAGAGGAGGCGCTCGGTGGGATACGCGGGATCCAACGGGACGTAGGCCCCTCCCGCCTTGAGGATGGCCAGCGTGGCCACGACCATCTCCAGCGAGCGGCCGGTGCACAGGCCCACCGGGGTGCCCACGTCCACGCCCAACGCGCGCAGGTGGTGCGCGAGCTGGTTCGCGCGGGCGTCGAGCTCTCCGTACGTGAGCTGACGGCCCTCGAACTCCACCGCGATGGCCTGGGGTGCCCGTGCGGCCTGCTCCTCGAAGAGGGCGGTCAGCGACGCGTCGCGCGGGTAGTCCGCGTGGGTGTCGTTCCAGGTGAACAGCAGCTGCTGGCGCTCCTCGTCGGTGAGCAGCGGGAGCCCGGCGACGGGTTGCTCCCATCGGGCGACGGCGGCCGCGAGCAGGCGCGTGTAGTGCTCCGCCATGCGCGCGACGGTCGCTTCCTCGAAGAGGGCGGTGTTGTACTCCCAGACGAAGCCCAGGCCCTCGGGGGACTGCTGGGCGAAGAGGGTGAGGTCGAACTTCGCCATCCCCGTCTCCACGTCCAGCGGCGCGACGGACACGTCTGGCAGGGGGCTCGCGGCGGGGCCTCCGGCGTTCTGGAGCACGAACATCACCTGGAACAGCGGCGAGCGGCTGGGGTCGCGCTCGGGCTGGAGCGCGCTCACCAGCCGTTCGAAGGGCAGGTCCTGGTGGGCGAAGGCCTCCAGCGTGAGGTCGCGCACGAGGCCCACGAGGTCGCGGAAGCTCGCGTTCCCGGGGGCGGTGATGCGCAGGGGCACCGTGTTGATGAAGAAGCCGACCAGCCCCTCCAGTTCCTGACGCTCGCGGCCCGCGAGGGGCGCGCCGATGACGACGTCGTCCTGGCCGCTGTAGCGGGCGAGCAGCGCGTGGAAGCCCGCCAGCAGCAGCATGAAGGGCGTGGCCCCTTCGCGCTGGGCCAGCGCCTCCAGGGCCCGCGACAGCGCGGGCGAGGCCTGCCGGGACAGGTGCGCGCCCTCGAAGGTCTGCACCGCCGGGCGCGGCCGGTCCGTGGGCAGGGCGAGCGACGCCGGCGCGTCCTGGAGCCGGGCCTTCCACCACCCGAGCCGGGCCTCCATCCCGGCTCCCACCGAGGCCTGCCGCTGCCAGCGCGCGAAGTCCGCGGGCTGGATGGACAGCGGGGGCAGCGCTGCTGGAGCGCCTCTCGTCGCCGCGCGGTAGAGCGCGGTCAGCTCGCGCTCCAAGACGCCCAGCGACCAGCCGTCGCAGACGATGTGGTGGAACGTGACGAGCAGGGCGTGCTCGCCGTCCCGCACGTGCACCAGCGTCGCACGCACGAGCGGCCCCCGCGCCAGGTCGAAGGGACGACGCGCTTCCGCCTCCGCGCGCCGCGTGAGCTCGGCCAGCGAGGACACGCGCTCGCGCTGGACCAGCACGTCCAGCGCCGGGGCGATGCGCTGCACCGGCTGCCCGTGGTGTTCCACGAAGGTGGTGCGCAGCGCTTCATGCCGCTGGACCAGTTGCTGGAGGCCGCGCTCCAGCGCGTCGGCATCCAGCGGCCCGCTCCAGCGCGTGAACCAGGGCAGGTTGTACGAGAACCCGTCCGGGTCCATCCGGGAGAGGAACCACAGGCGCTCCTGGGCGAAGGAGAGCGGGGGGACTTCGCCGCGCGGGCGGGGCACGAGCGGCAGGTCGTCCCCTCCGGCCTCCATCCGCAGCGAGGCCAGGTGCGCGGCCAGCTCCTCCACGGTGGGGTGTTCGAACAGCGCGCGCACGGGCAGCTCCACCTGGAGCCGGTCGCGCAGCCGCGCGGTCACCTGCGTCGCCAGCAGGGAGTGCCCGCCGCGCTCGAAGAAGTGGTCCTCCGCGCCCACGCGCGGCAGGCGCAGGAGCGCGGCGAAGACGCCCGCCACCTCCGTCTCCAGGGGCGTGCGCGGGGCCACGAAGGCCCGGGCCGCGTCCGCGTCGTCGTCCGGAGCGGGCAGGGCGCGCCGGTCCAGCTTGCCGCTGGGGGTGAGGGGAAACGCCTCCAGCAACACGAAGGCCGCGGGCACCATGTACTCCGGCAGCCGGTCGCGCAGCACCGCCTTGAGCCCGCCCGCGTCCACGTCCGCTCCGGGCTGCGTCACCACGTAGGCCACCAGGTGCTTGCCCCGCGCCGCGTCCTCCCGCGCGACCACCGCGACGTCCTTCACGCCCGGCAGCTTCGCCACCGCCGCCTCCACCTCCGGCAGCTCGATGCGATAGCCGCGGATCTTCACCTGCGCGTCGCGCCGCCCCAGGAACTCCAGCGTGCCGTCCGGCAGGTACCGCGCGAAGTCGCCCGTGCGGTACATCCGCGCGCCCGGATGCGGGCTCAGCGGATCCGGCACGAAGCGCTCCGCCGTGAGGTCCGGCCGGTGCTGGTAGCCGCGCGCCAGCCCCGCGCCGCCGATGTACAGCTCGCCCGCGACGCCCACGGGCACCGGCTCCCCGCGCGCGTCCAGCAGGTACGTGCGCGCGTTGGAGATGGTGCGGCCAATGGGCGGCAGGTCCGGCCACGCATCCGGGTTGCCCCTCAGCACGTGGGCCGTGGCCGCGTGCGTCTCCGTGGGGCCGTAGTGGTTGTCCAGCACGCACCCGTCCAGCGCGTGGAGCAGCCGCCGCAGCGCGGGCGTCATCCGGAGCTGCTCGCCCGCGGTGTTGATCTCCTTGAGCGACGTGGGCAGCAGGCCGTCCGAGTCCGCCACCTCCGCCAGGTGCTGCAAGGCGACGAACGGCAGGAAGATGCGCTCCACGCCCTGGTCGCGCATCAACGTGAGCAGCGCCCGGCCGTCGCGCCGCGTGTCCTCCGACACGAGCACCAGCTCCCCGCCCGCCGCGAACGTGGGCAGCATCTCCTGGAAGCACACGTCGAAGCTCAGCGCGGAGAACTGGAGCGTGCGCCCCCGGGACGCGGCGGAGCGGCGCACCTGCCACTGGATGAGGTTGAGCAGCGGGCGGTGCGGCATCGCCACGCCCTTGGGCACGCCCGTGGAGCCGGACGTGAAGATGACGTAGGCCAGCGTGTCCGGTCCGCCCACGGGCTCCGGCGCGGTGTCCGGCGTGGAGAGGTCATCCTCCAGGAACAGCCGCTCCGCGCCGCCCTCCGGCAGCCCCGACGCCAGCGAGCGCCGCGTGACGAGCACCTTCGCGCGCGACGTCTCCAGCATCAGCGCCAGCCGCTCCGGCGGATAGGCCGGATCCAACGGGCAGTAGGCCGCGCCTGACTTGAGGATGCCCAGCACGCCCACCGCCAGCTCCAGCGAGCGGTCCACGCACAGCCCCACCGCCGTGTCCGGCGCCACGCCCCACTGGCGCAGCGCATGGGCGACGCGGTTGGCGCGCCGGTCCAGCTCCGCGTACGTCAGGCGCTCGTCTCCGAAGCGCACCGCGATGGCGTCCGGAGTCCGGAGCACGCTGGCCTCGAAGAGGGCGTGCACGCCGGGGAGCACGGGCACGTCCGCGCCGGTGTCGTTCCAGTCCCTCACCGCGCGTTCCCGTTCGCGCGCGGTCAGCAGCGGGAGCGCGGACACCGGGGACTCGGGCTTCGCGACGGCGCCCTCCAGCAGGCGCGCGTAGTGCGCGGCCATGCGCGCCACCGTCGCCTCGTCGAAGAGGTCGGCGTTGTACTCCCAGCGCGCCTCCAGGCCGCTGGGGTCGTCGTAGAGGAACAGGGTGATGTCGAAGCGCGCGACGCCGGGCTCGAAGTCCAGCTCCGTCACGGTGAGGCCGGGCCACTTCAGCGCCGCCCACGGCGCGTTCACGTGCACGAACATCGCCTGGAACAGCGGCGAGCGGCTGGGGTCGCGCTGGGGCACGAGCAGGTCCACCAGCTGCTCGAAGGGCATGTCCGGGTGCGCGTACGCGCCCAGGCACACCTCGCGCACGCGGCCGAGCAGCGCTTGGAACGACGGGTCTCTGGACGTGTCCAGCCGCAGCGCCAGCGTGTTCGCGAAGAAGCCGATGAGCCGCTCCACCTCGCGCCGTCCGCGCCCCGCCACGGGCGTGCCCACCACCAGGTCCTCCTGGCCGCTGTAGCGGGACAGCAGCACCTGGAACGCCGCCAGCAGCGTCATGTACGGCGTGACGGCCGCCTTGCGGCTCAGCTCGCGGATGCCCGTGGCCAGGGCTGGAGGCATGGGCAGGCGGTACACCGCGCCCCGCGACGTCTGGCGCGGTGGACGCGGCCGGTCCGTGGGCAGCTCCAGCGCGGGCGGTGCTCCGGCGAGCCGCTCCTTCCACCACGCGCGCTCGGCCTCCAGGAAGTCGCCCGTGAGCGTCCGCCGCTGCCAGTGCGCGAAGTCCGCGTACTGCGCCGGGAGCTCCGGCAGCCGGGGTGGTTCGTTCCGCGTGGCGGCGGTGTAGAGCGCGCTCAGCTCATTCGCCATCCAGCCCAGCGACACCGCGTCGCAGACGATGTGGTGCGTGACGAAGAGCAGCGCGTGCGCCTCCGGCGACAGCCGCACCAGCGTGGCGCGCACCAGCGGCCCGCGCGCCAGGTCGAACGGCGTGCGTGCCTCCGCTTCCGCGTGCTCGCGCAGCGCCCGCTCCCGCGCGGCGTCGTCCAGCCCCCGCGCGGACAGGTCCTCCCGGCGCAGCGTCAGCGTCAGCGTGGGCGCGATGCGCTGCACCGGCTGGCCGTCCACGGAGGCGAACGTGGTGCGCAGCGCTTCGTGCCGGGCCACGACGCCCTGGAGGGCCTGCTCCAGCGCGCCCGCGTCCAGCGCTCCGGTGAGCCGCACGAAGAAGTAGACGTTGTAGGTGGCGCTCGTGCCCTCCATCTGCGCCAGGAACCACAGGCGCTGCTGCATGAAGGACAGCGGCAGCGCCTCCGTCCTGGGGACGAGGGGCAGCGGGGCGCGCTTCTTGCCCGGAGCAACCGGCGAGGAGGTCGTCATCGTATGACTCCGTCAGGTCTCGTAGGCCGCGAAGCCGCGCGAGCGCAGCGTGCGCAGCAGGACGGTGAAGAGGAGGAATCCGAACGCCGCGCCCCCCATGACGGGCCGCACGCCCAGCCGGTCCGCGAGCGCGCCCTGCGACCACACGCCCACCGTGAAGCCGACGAAGAGCAGCATGGAGTTGAGGCTGGCGATTCTCGCCTGCAGCTCCCCGGACACGCGCGCCTGGCACAGCGTGGCCAGCCCCGTGAGCGTCAGCATGTACAGCGCCCCCAACAGCAGCACCGCCGCCGTCGCCACCCCCAGCGACGGGGACCACCAGTACGCCGCCGCCACCGGGCCGATGAGCAGCAGGCTCACCTCCAACAGCCGTCCCCGCCCCAGCCGGTCCGCGAGCGTGCCCGCGCTCAGCGCCGCCAGGAGCGCGCCCGTGCCCTGCGCCGTCACCAGCATCGACGTGGCGCCCGCGTCCTGGCCGAACACGCGGATGGCCATGACCGGCGCCAGCGCCGTGAACGGGGCGATGCACACGGCGATGGCCAGCGTGCCGCCCATGGCCATGAGCAGCCCCTCGTCCGCCCGCGCCACCTGGAAGCCCCGCGCGATGCCCGCCCACACCCCCTCCGGCACGGCGGGCTTCGCGGCGGCCGGAGCCCCGCGCACGCCCAGCAGCGCCAGCATCACCGCGCCGAAGGAGAGCGTGTTGAGCAGCAGCACCCAGCCGATGTCCGCGTGCGCGATGAGCAGCGCCGCCAGCGCCGGACCGCAGATGCGCCCCAGGTTGGCCTGCGCCGAGTTGAGGCTGAGCGCGCTGTGCAGGTCCTCCTTCGGCACCGAGACGGCGATGAGCGCGGAGAACGCGGGCATGAACAGCGTGACGGCGCACCCGTTGAGGAACGAGATGACCGCCACCCACCGCACCGTGAGCCCGCCCGTGAAGGCCAGCGCCGCCAGCGTCCCCGCGAGCGCCATCTGCACCAGCGCCCCCAGCGCCACCGTGCGCCGCCGGTCGAACCGGTCCCCCAGCGCTCCACCCAGGGGCGACAGGAGGATGGACGGCAGCCACGTCAGCGCCGCCACGCCGCCCGTCCACTCCGCCCGGCCCGTCACCTTCGTCACGTACACGCCCAGCGCCAGCACCTCCATCCACGTGCCGATGTTGGACAGCGCCGCGCCGCCCCACAGGAAGGCGAAGTCGCGGTGCTTCAGCGCGCGCAACGAGGACAGGCGGGGCGGACGTGGCGTGGACACGCTCGCTTTCTAATTCACCGAGAGCGCCGGGTGTTCACGGACTTCTGTGCTGGTGGGGTTGGGCGGAATTGCGGCGGAATCGTGCAGTGCTGCTTCAGTTCCGCCGGGGCAGCCGGAGCGTGAAGGTGGAGCCCTCGCCCAGGGTGGAGCGGGCGGAGAGCGAGCCGCCGTGCAGCCTGGCGAGCGAGGCGGCGATGAAGAGGCCCAGGCCGTGGCCGCGCCCCCGGTCCTCGTCCGCGCGCTGGAAGCGGTCGAAGACGTGGGGCAGGGCGCTGGCGGGGATTCCCACGCCCCAGTCGCGCACGTGGATGAGGACGAGGCCCGGGTTGATGGTCACGCCCACCTCGATGCGGCGCGAGGTGCCGCTGTACTTCACCGCGTTGGACAGCAGGTTGTTGAGCACCTGGCGCAGGCGCTCCACGTCCAGCATCAGCGGCTCCAGCGGCTCCCCGTCGTGGAAGGTGAAGTCCATCTCCGGCTGGAGGTCGCGCCACTCCTGGACGAGCTCCTGGAGGAAGGGGGCCAGCGGCGTGGGCGCGAGCTTCAGCTCCAGCTTGCCGTCCGCCAGCCGGGAGGCGTCCAGGATGGACGTCACCAGCCCGTTCATCCGGTCCAACTGGCGCAGGACGGCCTCCGCGGAGCGGCGCTCGTCGTCGATGCCGCGCTTCTGGACCTTGCGCAGGAGCAGCTGCGTGTTGAGCCGCGCGGAGCTCAGCGGCGTCTTCAGCTCGTGCGCCACCCAGTTGAGCATCTCCTCGCGCGCCAGGCTCACGGAGCTGGCCGGCTCGCGCGCGGCCGGGGCGGCGTCCGTCCGGTGCGCCGTGCGGTACTGGAGCGCGCTGTTCACGGCCTGCTCGAAGGTGGCCAGGTCCACCGGCTTCGCGAGGAACGTCTGCGCCGCCTCGCGCCCCTGCGGCCGCGCCGCGCTCAGGAGCAGGAAGGGCACGTCCGTCAGGCCCGGCTCGGAGCGCATGGCGTGCAACAGCTGCATGCCCGTCCTGCGGGGCATCATGTGGTCGCTGACCACCAGGTCCGGCGTCTCCGTGCGCGCCAGCAGCAGCGCCTCCTCACCGTTGTGCGCGCGGATGACGCGGTGGCCCAGGTCCTCCACCACCTCGGAGAAGACCTCCAGGAGCGCCTCTTCATCCTCCGCGATGAGGACCAGGCTCATTCACCCAGCCCTCCCACGGTGGTCCCCAGGGGGCGGGCCTGCCCGGTCAGCAGTCCCGTGGCGGAGCGCATGGGCGCGAGCACCTTCACGCCGCTGTCCTTGATGAGGAACTCGCGCAAGTCGGTGGAGTACTCACTGTCCCGCATCTTGAGCACGGACAGGATGCGGTGCATCTGGCCGTGCAGCTCCACGTAGCGCAGCAGCAGCAGGTTCTCCCCCAGGATGGCGACCGGCGCGTCGTTGAAGTCCAGCTCCGTGCCGACGATCTTCGGCACCTCCCGGGTGAACAGCGAGGTGATGCCCCGGACGCGCAGCCGCATCGCGAGCGAGGCCATGAACATGCGCCGCCGCTCGGGGTCGACGATGGACAGCTCCAGGTCCGTGAGCCCGTCCAGCACCAGCCGCTTGACGCCGAGCGCGTCCACCTTGCGCAGGATGTCCTGCACCAGCACGTCCCCCTCGGCCTCCATGGGCGGCACGTAGTGGAAGGCCAGCAGCGACTCCTGCACCAGCGGGGCCACGTCCAGCCCCACTCGCCGGGCGCGCGCCGCGAGCATGGCGGGCGCGTCGAAGAAGGAGACGAAGAGCGCCTTCTCCCCATGCCGCGCGGCGTCCGCGGCGAAGTGCAGGGCGAGGATCGTCTTTCCAATGCCCATGCTCCCCGCGAGCATCGTGGTGCTGAGCTCCGGCAGGCCCCCGTGCATCAGCCCGTCCAGCTCCGGCAGCCCGAAGCCCTTGCGCTTGAGCGTGGGGGGTTCATCCCGGAAGTCCACCGGGATGGACTCCAGGCGCGGGATGAACTCCACGCCGTCCTCGTGGATGTTCATGGTGTGCTCGCCGGTCAGGTGGGGCCGGCCGCGCAGCTTCACCACCTCCACCCGGCGCACCCGGCGCGAGCCGTGGGTCTGCACGGACAGGGACACGATGCCGTCCACCGTGGTGGCCTCCGGCAGCGCCATCAGCCGCTCCAGTGGATACTCCGTGGTGAACAGGCCAATGCAGTTGATGGCGGCCAGGCCGATGCCCAGCTCGTAGAGGAACTCGCGCAGCCGCGCCTCGTCCAGCCAGAGGTCCCGGATGGAGCGCAGCCCGTCGATGAAGAGCATCGCCGCGCCGCGCTCACGCACCGTCTGCAGCAGCAGGTCCCGGGCCTCCTTGGGGCCCCGCTTGAGCGCGGAGTAGGCGCTGATGACGAAGAGCTTCTCGCCCAGCACCTCCGGCTTGAAGAAGGCGAAGCTGGACAGGGCCCCCATCAGCTTGTCGTGGGGCTCCGAGGTGACGGTGGCCACCACCACGGGGATGCCGCGCGCCGCGGCCTGGAAGGCCACCTGGCTGCACAGCACCGTCTTCCCGGAGCCGGGTGTGCCGGTGACGATGAAGGACTGGCGGGCGGGGATGCCGCCTCCCAGGATGACGTCGAAGCTGGGGATTCCACTCTGGAAGAGGGCGGGCTCGCTGCTTGGCATTCCAGGGTCCGTCTGACGGCGAGGGCCAAAGCGCCAGCCTCCGCCGTTCGGAGGCCAGCGCCGGGACAAGGTGCGCACGGGAGGCACGGCCTGCCCGAAGCGCCTCCGTTTTTTTCGCGGCATAACCGACGTCCCCCCGGGGGAGCCAGCGCTCCGTGCCTGGACGCCTGCTGCTCCGCCGACCGGTCAACACCCCCGGCCCCCTGGGACGCCCCACCCGCGGTCAGCGCGACGGCGCGGCGTGTTCGTCCGGCTGGCTGGCGCGAGCGGTGAAACCCCGGAAGAGCAGCAGCGACACCACGAGCCCCACCGCGCAGACACCGGAGACGTAGTGCGCGGGCGCCAGCGGGCCCTCCTTCAGCGCGAGCGTGACGGCGAGCGGCGTGAGGCCGCCGAACAGCGCGTACGCCACGTTGTAGGAGAAGGAGAGGCCGGAGAAGCGCACCGCCGGGGGGAAGGCCTGCACCATCACGGCGGGCACCACGCCCGCCACGCCCACGCAGAACCCCACGCCCGCGTAGAGCGGCACCAGGTGTTCGGGCGCGCTCGCCACGCCCCGGTAGAACAGCTGCGCGGCCACGAGCAGCACGCCCGAGCCGATGGCCATGGCCCGCGTCGCCCCCAGCCGGTCCGCGAGCAGCCCGTAGCAGACGCAGCCCACGGTGAGCGTCAGCGTGGCCACGCTGTTGGCCGCCAGGGCGCGCGCCATCGGGATGCCGTGCAGCTGCTGCATCAGCGTGGGCGTCATCAGGATGACCACCACGATGCCCGCGGTGAGCACCCAGGTGAACAGCATGGAGACGACGACGGCGGGCGCGTGGCCCCGGAGCGCGGCCTTGAGCGGCAGCTCCTTCACCAGCGCCTTCTTCTGACGCATCTCCTCGAAGACGGGCGTCTCCTGGAGCCAGCGGCGCAGGAACACGGCGAGGAAGCCGAACACGCCGCCCACGACGAAGGGCACGCGCCAGCCGTACGCCATCACCTGCTCCGGCGTGAAGACGGTGTTGACGAGGGTGGCCACCAGCGACCCCAGGAGGATGCCCAGCGTGAGCCCGGAGGTGAGCGTCCCGCACGCCAGCCCCACGCGGTGCTCCGGCACGTGCTCGGAGACGAACACCCACGCGCCCGGCACCTCCCCGCCCACGGCCGCGCCCTGCAAGAGCCGCAGCACGAGCAGCGCCAGCGGCGCCGCGTACCCCGCGGTGGCGAACGTGGGCAGCAGGCCCATGCACAGCGTGGGCACCGACATCAGGAAGACGCTCAACGTGAACATCCGCTTGCGCCCGGTCCGGTCCCCGAAGTGGGCCATCACGATGCCGCCCAGGGGCCGCGCCAGGTAGCCCGCCGCGAACAGGCCGAACGTCTGCAGCTGCCGCAGCCACTCCGCCGTCTCCGGGGGGAAGAACAGCTTCCCCATCACCGACGTGAAGAACACGAAGATGATGAAGTCATAGAACTCCAGCGCGCCCCCCAGCGCCGCCAGCCCCAGGGTGCGGACGTCCTGGGCGGTCAGGGGACGGGGAGCGGCCAGCGGGGACGGGGCGTCAGAGGAGGGGGTCGCCATGCGCGTGAGGACCGGGAGGATATGCCGGGACACCTGCCCGGCCCCCATCCGTTACGTTGTTAAAGCGTATTCACCGTAAAACCTGTTGACACGGCGTGCGAAACTTGTGAGCCGGGCGTGTCATCGGTATCTTCCCGGAATTACGAGTTCCGTCCGGGGAGTACAATTTGGACAGGGTTGATACCGCGACGCCTTCGCCGGCCGCACCCGGGGTGGACAGCCGCTTCGGGAAGTACCGCATGGTGCAGCGGCTGGCCGCGGGCGGCATGGCGCACATCTTCCTTGCGACGCTCGACGGGCCGGACGGCTTCTCCAAGGCGTGCGTCATCAAGCGCATCCTGCCGGAGTACGCGAACCTGGAGCCCTTCGCGCGGATGTTCGCGGACGAGGCGAAGGTGGCGGCGCTGCTGACGCACCCGAACATCGTGCAGGTGTTCGACTTCGGGAAGATCGACGGTCAGTACTACCTGGCGATGGAGTGGATCCAGGGCCAGTCGTTGGATCGCATCATGCGGCACGCGGCGGCGCACCACATGCCGCTGGGCCCGCGCGTGACGGTGGACGTGGGCATCGCGATGTCGGACGCGCTGACGTACGCGCACGCGAAGACGCTGTCGGACGGGACGCCGCTGAAGCTGGTGCACCGGGACATCACGCCGGGCAACGTGCTGGTGTCGCGCGACGGCATCGTGAAGCTGGCGGACTTCGGCATCGTGAAGAGCTCCGTGAACCTGGAGCGCACGGTGGCCGGGGTGGTGAAGGGCAAGTACGCGTACATGTCCCCGGAGCAGATCACGAACCGGGAGCTGGACCACCGCTCGGACCTGTATTCGCTGGGCATCGTCCTCTATGAGCTGTCCACCGGGCGCCGGCTGTTCAAGCGCGACACGATGGAGGCCACCATCGTGGCCGCGTCGCAGGGGGACGTGCCGCCGCCGTCGCAGGTGGCCCCCGGCTTCCCGCCCGAGCTGGAGCGCATCCTCCTCAAGCTGCTCGCGAAGGACCCGGCGCAGCGCCACCAGACGGCGCGCGAGCTGCACGACGACCTGGAGCGCTACCGCACGGCGCAGCACTGGACGTCCGGTGGCCGGGAGCTGGCGACGCTGATGGCCACGCTCTTCCCGCCGGATGCCTCCGGCCGGGTGTCCACCGCGGTGGCGGTGCCGGGCTCCATGCCGGGCTCCTCCAGCCTGGTGGGCTCGGGCCTCTCCAGCGCGCCGCCGGCGGCGATGCCGGAGCACGCGGTGGAGCTCCAGGAGTCCAGCGCGCTGGTGCCCACCGGCGTGCTGCCGCGAAGCACCGGGACGGGGTCCACCACGGGCGTCGTTCCGTCGCCGGAACAGCCGGACGCGCCCGGAGCGTTCCCCTGGGGGCTGGCCGCCGCGGCGGGGGTCGCGCTGGTGGGCAGCGCGGTGTTCTGGCTGTTCATCGCGTGAAGGGCGGGCGCATCGTGTCGTCGTGGGAAGCGGGACAACGAACGTGAAGAATCAGAAGACCTGGGTCGCCGTCATCCTGCTGGGCGCCGTGGCCGTGAACGCCGGGGCGTACTGGGTGGTCCGCTCGCGCAAGGCCGCGCAGCCGGAGCCCGTCGCCACGCGGCCCCCCGTCCCCACGCCCGACGTGCTCCCTCCGCCGCCCGTGGCGCCGCCGTCGGAGGACGCGAACGCGGGGCTCGTCCGGGCGCTGCGCGCGTCCGGGCTGGCCGCGCTGGAGGACCGCGACTACGACCGCGCGGTGGCGCAGTTCACCGAGGCGCTCAAGCTGCGCCCGAACGACAAGGACAGCGACCTCGCGCGCCTGCTGGGCATCGCCACCGACCTGCGCTCGCGCGACCAGTCCCGGACCGCGCAGGCGCCCACGGCGCGGGAGCCTTCACCCCCGCGCGCGCCGCCCCGCACGCGCGCCGCGAAGCTCGCCGCCGCGCGGGCCGCCCGCGAGCAGCAGGCCGCGCAGGCCGCTCCGCAGGAGGAGGCGAAGGGCGGGCTCTTGCTGGTGACGTCCACGCCGCCGGGGCTGGTGGTGATGGTGGACGGCAAGGCGCTGGACCTGACGCCCGCGCGGCTGCAGGTGTCCGCGGGCACGCACCGCGTGGTGCTCGCGCAGGGCGACCGCCGCCTGTACGAGGAGACGGTGGAGGTGGACGGGGACTCGGTGCGCTCGCTCAACCGCGACCTCACCGCGGAGCTGACGCCGTCCGCGCCGAAGCCGGCCGCGGTGCCCGTGGTGGCGGTGGTGCCCGCCTCGCCCGCTGGCGCGAGCGCGGCGCCCGTGGGTGGGCCAGCCGCGAACACCCCGGAGCCCACGGTGCCGCCGGAGCCGTCCGTGGCGAAGGCCGCCGTGGCGCAGCGGGGCGACCTGGAGGTGACGTCGCCGGGGCTCTACGGCGAGGTGTGGATCAACGGCCGGCCGTATGGCTTTCCGCCCATCTCCGCGCAGGCGCTGCCCTCCGGCCCCGCGCGCGTGGAGGTCCGCGTCAACGGCGAGGTGAAGCGGCGCATGACGGTGGAGGTCGAGCCGGGCCGCAGCACCCGCGTGCGCGTGAAGTGAAACAAGGCTCACGCCCGCATCCGACGCACTGCGCGTAATCCCAGAACTTTCGGACGGTGCTGGAGCCGGTACACTCGTTTTCACGCGGAGGCTGTCTCCCCCCCGGGACAGGGCCCGCGCCCCCCACCTTCGAGAGGGTCGTTTCGTATGGGCTTCACCAGGCACGGGCGTCGTGTGTGTGTATGGCTTGCGCTGCTGGGCGCGGGCACGGGCTTCGCGCAGACGGAGCCCACGCTGGACCCCGGGCCGCCGGAGACGCCCTCCGTGGACGCGCAGCGCGAGGCCCAGCTGGAGGACGAGCCGGAGGTGCACAGCCAGGTGGCGTCCTTCGCCATCACCAGGCTGCACGACTCGCCGGCGGTGGTGACGGCCATCACCGCGGAGGAGATTCGCGCCTCCGGTGCGCGGGACCTGATGGACGTGCTGTTGCAGGTGCCCGGCTTCTTCTTCGGGGTGGACGTGCAGGGCACGGTGGGGCCGGGCTTCCGGGGCCTGTGGGGCCAGGAAGGCAAGGTGCTGCTCATCATCGACGGCAAGGAAATCAACGAGCAGCTCTACTCCACGATGCAGCTGGGGCACGAGTTCCCGGTGGAGCTGATTGAGCGCATCGAGGTGGTGCGCGGCCCCGGCTCCGTCATCTACGGCGGCAACGCGGAGCTGGCCGTCATCAACGTCATCACCCGGGGCATCCAGGGCAGCACGGACGCGCTGGCGGTGGGCACGTACGGGCAGCTGTCGCACGGCAACGGCCGCCGCAGCCTCACGCTGTCCGGGCGCAAGGTCTTCGAGAGCGTGCCGGGCCTGAGCGCCTTCGCCTCCGCGTCGCTGGGGCAGGGGCAGCGCAGCGACGCCGTCTTCGACGACTTCTACGGCGGCTCCGCGAGCATGAACGGCGCGTCGCGGATGGATCCCACGGTGGTGCAGGCCGGCGTGGGCTACCGCGACCTCCAGCTGAGCGTGCTGTACCAGCGCCAGGACACCACGTCCGTGGTCTCCGTGGACGAGGTGCTGCCCGCGCCCGCGAACACCGACTTCGAGTCCTTCCACGCCGAGCTGAGCGACCGCTTCCGGCCCACGGACCGGATTGAAATCATCCCCCGGCTGAACCTCACCCTGGGCGAGTCCTACCGGGACTCCGACGAGTCGTCGGACTTCTTCTACGACAAGCGCTACCGGCGCCTGCGGGGCCGGGCCCTGGCGCGCTGGGCGGCGTTCGACTTCCTCCAGCTCACGGGCGGCGTGGACCTGGCGTTCGACCAGGGGCAGCTGCGGGGCCCCGCGGGCATCGGCCTGCAGGAGCCCTTCAACGGGGACGAGGACGTCGTCTCCTACCGCAACGTGGCGGGCTTCGTGGAGGCGTACTCGGACAACCCCATCGCGACGGTGGTGGCGGGCGCGCGCTTCGAGGACCACAGCTTCTTCGGCAGCTCGTTCGTGCCGCGCCTGGTGCTGCTCAAGTCCTTCGGGCCGGTGAGCGGCAAGGCCCTCTACAGCCGCGCCTTCCGCGCGCCGGGCATCGAGAACATCTCCCTGGGCGAGGACGTCCGGCCGGAGCGCACCACGGTGTACGAGCTGGAGGCCACCGTGCGCCTGGGCGAGGGCCAGAGCTTGAGCGCCAACGCCTTCGACGTGGGCATCACGGACCCCATCATCTATTCGTACGACGTGGACACGGGCTCGGAGGCGTACCGCAACCTGGGCCGCCTGGGCAGCCGGGGCATCGAGCTGGACTACCGGCTGCGCGGGCCGTGGGGCCGCGTGCAGGCGGGCTATTCCTTCTACCGGCCGGGCGGCCGCAACGACGTGGAGGACTACCTGGTCCCTGGCGAGCCCGATGCCTTCACCGGCCTTCCCACGCACAAGGCGACGCTCTCGGGCACGGCGAAGGTGCTGCCGTGGCTGTCCGTCAGCCCCACCGCCGTGCTGGTGGGCCAGCGCTTCGCCGTGGGCGCACCGGACGAGGAGGGCGTGTCGGAGGTCCAGTCGCTGACGCCCCGGCTGCTGCTCAACCTCTTCGTGCGCGCGGAGAACGTGGGGACGAAGGGCCTGGAGATTGGCGCGGGCGTCTACAACATCCTGGGCAGCGACTTCCGGGTGGCCCAGCCGTACAACGGCGGCCACGCGCCCCTGCCGGTGTTCAGCCGGGAGTTCCTGGTGAAGCTCACGTACCTCTTCGAGCCGTCGTACGACGACGAGTAGCCTGTCCGTCAGACGGAGCGCATCCGACGTTGCGCAAGGGCGTGGCGGGGCGTAGGGAAGCCGCCTGCCATGTCCGAGAACACCCAGCTCCTCGAAGCCGTCCGGAAAGAAGCCAAGCCGGGACTCTGGTCCCGGGGCGTCAGCCTCGCGCGCGACGGGGCCGTGGCGCTCCAGTCGCGCACGGCCTCGGAGATCGAGCTGCGCGTGAAGGTGACGGGACGGGCGGTGGCCTTCACCGTCGTCCTCTACCCAGGCGACGAGGCGTGGGAGTGCGACTGCCCCAGCCCCGTGGACCCGTGCGAGCACGTGGTCGCGGCGGCCATCTCCCTGGACAAGGCGGAGAAGCAGGACGCGCCGCTGGAGGCGGTGGCGGAGCGCTGGTCGCGCGTGGTGTACCGCTTCACGCGCGTGGAGGGCGGGCTGCAGCTGCACCGCGTCCTCGCGCACGCGGACGGCACGGAGGAGCCGCTGGAGGACCTGACGGGGCGCATCGCGAAGCCCCAGGGCGGCGTCACGCTGCAGGTGGAGCAGGTGGACCTGGTGATGGAGCGCCTGCTGGAGCGCCGCACCCGGGGGCCGCTGCTGGCGGAGAAGCTGGACGCGCTGCTGCGGGCGCTGGAGCCCGCGCGCAACGTGCTGCTGGATGGCCGGCCGGTGGCGGTGTCCAGCGAGGTGCTGCCTCCGCGCGCGAAGGTGGAGGACCGGGGGCAGCAGTGGGTCATCACCATCACGCGCGACCCGCGCATCACGGAGGTGGTGAGCCCCGGCGTCGCGCTGACGGCGGAGTCGCTGGTGCGCCTGGGCGAGACGGCGATGACGGGCGCGTGGCTCCAGCACCTGCCGCTCGTGCGCACCTATTCGCCGGAGCAGCTGGGGGAGCTGTCCGCGAAGATTCTGCCGGAGCTGGCGCGGCGCATGCCGGTGGACATGAAGAGCCGCCGCCTGCCGCCGCTGGACCGCGACCTCAAGCCGCGCATCCTGCTGGAGCTGAACCAGCTCACCCAGGGGCTGTCGGTGCTGCCCACGCTGGTGTACGGCGCGCCGCCGTCGGTGCGCATCGACAACGGGCGCATGGTGTACCTGCGCGGCGCGGTGCCGCTGCGCGACGAGGCCGCGGAGCAGAAGTTGCTCCACCAGCTGCGCGACGAGCTGAACCTGGTGCCCGGCCGCAGGCTCACGGTGCAGGGCCCGGAGATGATGCGCTTCGCGGACAAGCTGCGGAAGTTCCGGGGCGACCTGGGCGGCGACGCGGCGGGCATCGTCAGCCCGGACATGCGCCTCAAGCCGTCGCTGCGCGTGGAGGGCGGCGCGTCCGGCGCGGGCGTGCCGGAGGTGTGCTTCACGCTGGAGTTCGAGGTGGAGGGCGGCAAGGGCGGCGCGCGCACGGTGGACGCCGCGGCCGTGGTGCGGGCGTGGACGGAGGGACTGGGGCTGGTGCCGCTGGACGGGGGCGGCTGGGCGCCGCTGCCGCGCGCGTGGCTGGACAAGAACGGGCAGCGCGTCGCGGACCTGCTGGCCGCGCGCCAGGCGGACGGGCGCGTCGCGAACCACGCGCTGCCGGAGCTGACCCAGCTGTGCGAGTCGTTGGACCAGCCGCCGCCCCCGGGCCTGGACAAGCTGGCCCCGCTGGTCGAGGGCTTCGAGAAGCTGCCGCCGCCGGTGCTGCCCGCGGAGCTCAACGCCACGCTGCGCGCGTACCAGCAGCAGGGCGTCAGCTGGCTGTCGTTCCTCAAGGGCGCGGGGCTGGGCGGCATCCTCGCGGACGACATGGGTCTGGGAAAGACGCTCCAGACCATCTGCATCCTGGGCCCGAAGTCGCTGGTGGTGTGCCCCACGAGCGTGCTGCCCAACTGGGTGGCGGAGCTCCAGCGCTTCCGGCCGTCCCTGAAGGTCTGCGTGTACCACGGCCCCGGCCGCAAGCTGGACCCCGCGGCGGACATCACGCTCACCACGTACGCGCTGTTGCGCCTGGACGCGCCGGTGCTGGGCGCGCCCACGTGGGAGGCGGTGGTGCTGGACGAGGCGCAGGCCATCAAGAACCCGGAGAGCCAGGTGTCGCGCGCGGCGTTCGGGCTCAAGGCGAACCTGCGGCTCGCGCTCAGCGGCACGCCGCTGGAGAACCGCCTGGATGAGCTCTGGAGCCTGATGCACTTCACCAACCCGGGCCTCCTGGGCGGCCGCCGCCAGTTCGAGGAGAAGACGGCGCAGCCCATCGCGGACGGCAAGCCGGGCGCGGCGGAGGGCCTGCGCCGCCGCATCCGTCCGTTCATCCTGCGCCGCCTCAAGAAGGACGTGGCGCCGGAGCTGCCGCCGCGCACGGACTCCGTGATGCACGTGCAGCTGGATGAGCGCGAGCGCTCCGTCTACGACGCGGTGATGGCCGCGACGCGCGCGGAGGTGGTGGCGCTGCTCAACGAGGGCGGCAGCGTGCTCAAGGCGCTGGAGGCGCTCTTGCGGCTGCGGCAGGCGGCCTGCCATTCCGCGCTGGTGCCGGGCCAGCACGCGAAGACGTCCTCCAAGGTGCAGACGCTGGTGGACGCGCTGGAGACGGCGGTGTCGGAGGGCCACAAGGCGCTGGTGTTCTCGCAGTGGACGTCGCTGTTGGACCTCATCGAGCCGGGCCTCAAGGAGGCGGGCATCGGCTTCGAGCGGCTGGACGGCGCGACGGCGAACCGCGGCGAGGTGACGTCCCGCTTCCAGGGACAGGACGGCGCGCCCGTGCTGCTGATGTCGCTGAAGGCGGGCGGCACGGGCCTGAACCTCACGGCGGCGGACCACGTGTTCCTGATGGACCCGTGGTGGAACCCGGCGGTGGAGGCGCAGGCGGCGGACCGCGCGCACCGCATCGGGCAGGAGCGGCCGGTGATGGTCTACCGGCTGGTGTCCCAGGGCACGGTGGAGGAGAAGATTCTGGGCCTCCAGGAGAAGAAGCGAGCCCTGTTCGAGGCCGCGCTCAGCGAGGCCTCGGGCGCCGCCGCCATCACCCGCGAGGACCTGCTCCAGCTCTTCGCGTGAGGCGTTCCTTGTTACAGGGTACTCATCAGGAAGGGTCGAGAGCCCACGAACCATTCTGCCAATTCCGCAAGGTTTGCTGGGCTCCAAGGGCCGCTAGACCTTGGCCCTTTGCTGCATCTTCCAGAACCGCTGTGGCTTCGGCGGTCTTATGCCGAAGCAGGAACGCAGCAGCAGTGACCCTGACATCCATACGGGCATGCGAAAAAAGTGCTGCCAATGCGTCGCGGCCCGCATCGCCCCTCTCGCGCAACGACATGAACGCGGCAAGCGCCTTTTCAGCGTGCTTATTGCCCGCCCTTGCATCCCCCCGGAGGATGCAGTCCGTCTGCGCCGCGATGTTCTGGGCGAATTCCTCTACGAACTTTTCAAGCGACATCACCAGACCCCATTTTTCACGTTCTCAATGGCCCGAAGGCCGAAGTCACGTTGAACTTCGAAGGACTGAGTGCTCAACCATTCTCGCACTGTCTTGAAGGTGTTGGTGATGTCGAATCGCTTCGAGGAGAACAGGGCGCTGACTCCAGCGTGAAGCCCCTTGTCGAGCGGGATGACGTTCTCACGGTTGTGGAGAGCCTGTGGCCCGAAGCGAGCCGCGTTTCCTTCCGTCTGCTCCACGATGTGATGCCACTCCTTTCCATCACCAGCCGGTCCCATGGCCCGTTTGAAGGACTTGAAGGACGAATAGCCCTTCGGTCCACTCGACGGCGCGGTCTCCTGTGAGTCCCCACCGCCACCACCTCCCGAGCCCGCTGCGTCATCGACTCGCTGGAGAATGAGGGTGGCCCCAGGTCCTCTGCTCAATACCAACGCCACGCGCCCTGCTGGCACTGCGATGCGCTCCAACGCCAGCGTGCCCTCCGCCGACAGCGAGAGCACCGGCACCGAGACTTCCGCTCCGATCGCCATTCCCTTCAGGGGCCGCGTGGTGGCCGATGCCGCTCCTCCGGTGATGAGCATGCCCGTTGTCAGCCGCGACACTTCGCGGATCTGCTCGCCACGGGTCATGGACTGGAAGCGCTCCCAGTACATGGGCGATGACGCGATGAGCGCCGCCACACCCGCGGGCAGGTGGCTCAGCCCCGCGATGCTGTCCACGGGATGCATGAGCAACTGGCCCAGCGCGTGGTACAGCTCCGCGAACGCATCCTCGGCTCCATCCAGGGTGCGGCTGACGACGTCCGCGTCGTCGTACACCTCGGCCAGGGGACGCCAGTCCGTAGCCTGGAACTGCGCGTCCACGGCCCGGAAGACGCCGCCCTTGCCGCTGTAGAAGCGGCCCAGTTCGAAGCCATGCGCGCGGAAGGCGCCGTCCTTCCATTCAACGGGTGCAACCTTCTGCTGCGTGCGCCCGGTGAGGGCCCACGCCAGATAGCCGTCGGGTCGCAGCACCGCGATCTGCTCCTGGGAGAGGCGCTCCACCCGCCCCAAAAGCTCCTGCCTCGTGACCTCGCCGCCCTCCAGCACCTCGCGCAAGACGAAGCCCGCCACCATGCGAGGCGGGAAGGTGCTTAACGTGACGGGCTTGCCCATCAGCACTTCCATCAGCCGCGCCGCTTGCGTGGGCGTCAACGCTCCACCCAGGGGGCGTTCGTCCCGTGCCTCCAGCCCCGCGTTCGTCAGCAACTGATCCCAGGCATCCGGTTGCACGTCGTCGGGACGGGTGTTGCCCGCCATGGCCACCGCACGGACAGGACTTGCCCCCGTCATCACTTCGCGCACGGCCTTGCGGCGGTACAGGGGCGGCGCTGCTTCACGGTGCGTGACGCTCGGCACCGGCGCGGATGCACGCGACACATCGTCGTTCGACACTCGCGCCGCAGGGGCGTCCGTGGCCGTGCTGGATGTGTAGCTCAGCGTCCGTCCGGGCCCGGCCGGCAACGAGGCGCAGCCAGTGAAGAGGAGGGCCACGCACGCAAGCAGGGCGTCAACGCGCATTGTCCGCTCCCAGGCCCACCGACGCGAAAGCCCCTGGACGCAGCGTCCCGTCACCTTCCGAGAACAACAGCGTCCCCCCCGTGGCCACCGCATAGAGCTTCCCCGCCAGGATTCGCCAGCGCGCTTCCGCCGCGCCCAGATAGCGCGCCCCGGGTTTGCCCATGCCTACGCCGAGCCCCATCACCGCGACCTCCAGGCTGCGCTCCAGGAGTTGCACCGCCACGCGGCCATCCGCATCCAGGCGGCCCCAGGAGAAGGCTTCCGCGCTCAGCGATAGCGTCAGGTGCCGTTGCAGGCCGCGATAGCCCACGGCATCCCAACCCACCCGCGCTTCCGCCTGGAGCGAGTACCCGTCCGGGAAGCGAGCAGTGGCCAACGGCACGCCCTCCGGGGCCACTGACTGGAAGCGCGCCAGTTCGTAGTCGGGACCGAAGAAGCCCTGCCGGAAGCCACCATGCTGCCTGCGTGCCTCCAGGCGCAGCGATACGTCCCGTGTCGGTGTCACCGCATCCGCCCCCACGCCCAGCACCGCGCCCCAGGCGCCTCCGACGCCCGGTCGTCCTCCCCAGCCCGCCAAGAGGTGCGCTTCCAGGCCCGGACGCCTGAGCACCACCGCCGTTCCGTCCAGGTGCGCCAACGTCACGGACGGCGCATTCCCTCCGGCCCGTCCCCAGTCATGCACGGCGGAAACAGCGAGTGAGTAGCGTCCCGGTGTGTGACCGGATCCCGAGATAACGCGTCCCACGTCCAGCGCGACCTCTCCCCCCATCAACCGCGCGCCCAGCACATCCGATGTGAAGGCTTCCGTGTAGAGCGGTCCCACAGTGCCCGTGAGGAAGCCGCCCGCCGGGTGGTAGTCAGGATTCGTCCGGTTGGAGTAGCGGCGCACCAGATGCCCCGACAGCAGGCTGTAGTCCTCCAAGGCACCCAGCCAAATGCCCACGGGCGCCGCGTTCGAGCCCAGCTTGAGGCCACGCACGAGCTGGCCCCAGTCGGAGAGCCGGTCCCAGTCCTCGCGACGCACGCGGCCCGGGCCGCCCCATGCTCGCAGTCGGATGGGGGCGCCCAGGTTGAGACCGAACTCCGGGCCGCCATCCAGGATGAGCGTGGGCTCCAGTTGGACGAAACCTTCGGTCTCACCGGGGCCTGAGCGCGGAAGGAGCGCGAGCGCCGCCACCTCCAGCCGTGCCAGTGAAGACCAGGAGCGCGTTGGCGGCGCAGGCTCGGAGTCGGAAGACGCCGCAGCCTCCCCTCGAAGAGGAAGAAGCCATAGCCACAGCACCGCCCACCCGCGGTTGTCCATCGCTCGCGCCTCCTGGCTGCACTCCGGTGCGGGTGCAGAGCCCGGTCATAACCGCCGGATCCGACACCTCGGCCCGCAACCGGGCGATGGAGGCCTCCCAGGGCATGTGAGCAGTCGAAAATCAGGGCTTCAGATTGGCTGCCGTCTCCCAGCCCGGTGCGCTTCAGGGCCTGGCACCGTCGTCACCTCGTCTGGGTGGCGCGTCGCCGTGATGACTCCCGGCACTACTTCGCGAACGTCACCGCCACCTTCGCGGCCTCCGGGTCGCTGAAGCGCAAGAGGTCCTCCCCCTCCTGCACCAGCGCCTCCTTCGCGGCCTTGTTCACGGGCTCGAAGGGCTTGCACACCAGCGTCGCGGTGCCCTTCTTGCGCTCGGTGCTCCAGGAGCCCGCGACGTAGCCGTCCACCAGGAACACGTTCAGCACGCGCAGGTTCTTGGTGGACAGCTTCTCGCGGTGTTCCTCCGGGACGACGCGGGTGCGGTCCGCGTGGGACAGGATGAGGTTGTCGAAGTCCGGCAGGAAGCGCACCGGCGCGGGCGCGTCCTCGGGCGGGCGCGGGGCCTTGGGCAAATCAAAGAGGATGCGCTTCTTCTCGTCGCGGAACTCCACCAGCTTGCCTCGCACCTTCTCGAAGGCGTCCTTCAAGGGCTTGATGCCGGACCAGGCCTGCATGTCCGCCACCGTGGCGGGACCGAAGGCGGCCAGGTAGCGCAGCACCAGCGGGGACGCGTCCTCGTCGGTGGAGAGCTTCTCGCCCAGCCAGGACTCCGCCAGCGTGAAGCCGGAGCTGCCGGGCCAGCCCCACTCCAGCCCCTCCTCGGGGACCTGGACGAGCGGCAGCATCATCCGCGCGGCGAAGCCCATGGCCCGCTCGTCGCCATCCACGTGGTGCTTCAGCAGGTGCGCGCGCACCTCCTCGAAGGTGCGGGGCTGCTCTTCGAGAAAGGGCTTCGCGGTGGCCAGTAGCGCGGGCAGGTCCAATGCCGTGGCGCGCTCCTTCAGCACGGAGCCCATGGCCGCGTTGAGCAGGGGCTGGAAGAGGCCGCGATAGCGCAGGTAGTCCTTCGCGGTCATCAGGTGCAGCGTGCCGCGCATCATCGTGCCGCGCGCCAGCTCCCGCTTCAGCGCGAGCTTCGTGAGCTGTTCGCGCTGGAAGCCCTGGAGTCGCGACCACAGGGCCAGGTACGGCGGACGCGCGAGCTGCGCCTGGAGCCCCACCAGGTGCTCGATGGCGCGAGGCACGGTCAGCTTCTCGCGCGTGAGCAGCAGCTGGCGCGCGAGCGTGGCGCGGTTGAGGGCCTGCGTGGACAGGACGTCGCTGGGCATGCGCCCGAGCATAGCCAGCGGCGTCAGCGTGCGAGGGCGGGAATCACCTTCTCGCCGAACGCGTCGATGAACGCGTCCTGGTCGCGGTTGACGTTGTGCAGGTACAGCCGGTCGAAGCCCAGGCGCAGGTCCTCTCCCAGCCAGTCCAGGTGCTGCTGGAGGCTGCTGGAGACGCGCAGCGGGCCGTCCAGGTCGTGCGGCTGCACCACGCTCGCGGCCTCCGCGAACTGCGCGGGCGCGCGCAGGTCCGTGAGGACGCTGTTGCTGAAGATGTTGGACGCCCACTGGTTGTACGCGCCTTCGCGCGCCAGCTCGTCGTCCTTCGCGTAGGACAGCTGCACCTTGAGGAACAGGGGCTTGCCCTCGCCGCCGCCCTTGCGGAAGGCGTCCACCACCTTGCGCAGCTCCTCCGGGGGCCGGGCGGTGGTGATGAGGCCGTCCGCCCAGCTGCCCACCCACTCGGCTGTCTTGGCCGTGACGGCGGCGCCCACGAGCAGGGGCATGTCCTTGGGGCGCGTGTAGAGCTTCGCCTCCTCCACGGTGACCAGGCCCCGGTGCGTCACCGTCTCGCCGTGGAAGAGGGCGCGCATGATGTCCACGCACTCCTTCAGGCGCGCGTTGCGCAGGTCCTTGGCGGGCCAGCCGGTGCCGGTGATGGCTTCGTTGAGGTACTGGCCGCTGCCCAGCGCCATCCACGCCCGGCCGGGGAACATCTCGTTCAGGGTGGCCAGGGCCTGCGCGACGATGGCCGGGTGGTAGCGCTGGCCCGGCGCGGTGACGGAGCCGAAGGACAGCCCGGTGGTCGCGAGCGCCGCGCCCATGAACGCCCAGGCGAAGCCGCTCTGGCCCTGCGCTTCGGTCCACGGGTGGAAGTGGTCCGAGTTGAGCGCGGCCTGGAAGCCCGCGGCTTCCGCCTTCTGGGACAGGCGCAGGAGCTCGCTGGGGGGAAACTGCTCGTGTGACGCGTGGAAGCCGATGAGTGGCATGCGGGCGCCACCCTGGAGCGGGAGCGCTCCCGCCGCGAGGCCCGTCTTCGCGCGAGTGTTGGCTGAACGAAGCCTGACGGCCCCCAGGTGTGGGGTTCCGCACGGCGGGCTCATCCGAACGGCCGACGTCCGGGAGGGGAGGGCTAAACGGGAAGGATGATTGAAGACCTCTGGTACAAGAACGCGGTCGTCTACTGCCTCGACGTCGAGACGTTCATGGACGGCAACGGCGACGGCGTGGGGGACTTCACCGGCCTGCGCCGCAAGCTGGACTACCTGGCGGGCCTGGGCATCACCTGCCTGTGGCTGTTGCCCTTCCAGCCCACGCCCAACCGCGACAACGGCTACGACATCTGCGACTACTACGGCGTGGATCCGCGCCTGGGAGACCTGGGCGACTTCGTGGCCTTCACGCACGAGGCGAAGCTGCACGGCATCCGCGTCATCATGGACCTGGTGGTGAACCACACGTCGGATCAACACCCGTGGTTCCAGGCGGCGCGCAAGGACCCGGACAGCCGCTTCCGCGACTACTACGTGTGGGCGAAGAAGAAGCCCAAGGACGCCCACAAGGGCATGGTCTTCCCGGGCGTGCAGCCCTCCACGTGGACGTACGACAAGGAGGCGCGCCTCTGGTACTTCCACCGCTTCTTCGACTACCAGCCCGACCTCAACGTGGCGAACCCGGAGGTGCGCGAGCAGATCCTCAAGGTCATGGGGTTCTGGCTGGAATTGGGCGTGTCCGGCTTCCGCGTGGACGCGGTGCCCTTCCTCGTCGAGCTGAAGGGCGTGAAGAACCCGGACGTGAAGGACCCGTACAAGCTGCTGGAGGAGATGCGCGAGTTCCTGTCGTGGAGGAAGGGTGACGCCATCCTGCTCGCGGAGGCCAACGTCACCATGGACGAGGTGGTGGAGTTCTTCGGTGAGAACGACCGCATGCAGCTCGTCTTCAACTTCCTGGCGAACCAGAACTTCTACCTGGCGCTCACGCGCGGGGACGTGACGCCGCTGGTGCAGGCGCTGAAGTCGTCACCGAAGCTGCCGCACACGGCGCAGTGGGCGAACTTCCTGCGCAACCACGACGAGCTGGACCTGGGGCGCCTGTCGGACGAGGACCGGCAGGAGGTGTTCCAGGCGCTGGGGCCGGACAAGGGCATGCAGCTGTATGACCGGGGCCTGCGCCGCAGGTTCGCGTCCATGCTGGACGGGGACCGCCGCCGCATCGAGGTGGCCTACAGCCTGATGTTCACGCTGCCGGGGACGCCGGTGCTCTGGTACGGCGACGAGCTGGGCATGGGGGAGAACCTGGCGCTGGTGGAGCGGCAGGCGGTGCGCACGCCCATGCAGTGGAGCCCGGAGCCGCACGGCGGCTTCACGCTGGCCCAGACGCCGGTGAAACCCCTGGTGGCGGAAGGCCCGTTCGGCTTCCAGCAGGTGAACGTGGCGCAGCAGCGCCGCGACCCGGGCTCGCAGCTCAACTGGACGGAGCGCATCATCCGCGCGCGCAAGGAGTGCCCGGAGCTGGGGTGGGGCGCGTGGAAGGTGCTGCGCACGGGCAACAAGGGCGTGCTGGCCATCCGGTACGAATGGAAGGGCAACGCGCTGGTGGTGCTGCACAACCTGTCGTCCCGGCCCTGCACGGTGAAGCTGGACGTGGGCGGCGAGGAGCCCTGCACGCTCTTCAACGTGCTGAGCGAGGGCCACTCCAGGCCCGGGGACGACGGGCGCCACGTGCTCACGCTGGAGGGCTACAGCTACCGCTGGTTCCGTGTGGGCCTGGAGAACCCGGCGCGCAGGCACCGGACGGAGCCGCTGCCCTGAAGATGAGGGAAGCGGCCCCGCCGGTGTCACCGCGTCAGCGGCTTCAGTTCAGCTCCACCTTCTGGAAGAGCCGCTCCGGAGGGGCGGCGCCGTCGGAGAAGTCCAGGATGGTGGTGTAGTAGGTGGGGTCGCCCCAGGAGCCGTAGAGCACCTGGTCGTGGCCCAGGCCGCGGAAGTCACCCACCAGCATCCGGTTCGCCAGCAGCGTCGGGTAGTAGCTCACGCCCTGCGCTTCGCTGTAGCGGACCTCGGCCGGCGCGACGCCGTCGAAGAAGTCCGCGATGAGCATGGCCGTACCGGTGGTGCCGTTGTTCACCAGCAGCAGCTGGTCGTAGCCCAGGCCCCGGAAGTCACCCGCCGCCTGGTTGTCGTCCGCGTCCGTCAGACCGTCGAACAGCGTGAAGGCACCGGACGCCTCCACGTAGCGCACCTGCGCCGGCGCCACGCCCGTGCTGAAGTCGAGGATCTTCACCCGCGCGCCCGTGCCGGAGCGGTTGATGCAGAGCACCTGGTCGTAGCCCCGGTTCTGGAAGTCGCCCACGTAGAGCTTGTCGTCCGGCTCGGAGCAGTCCTCGAAGGAGTTCGGCGCGCTCCACGACTCGTGGTAGCCGGTCTCCGCGGGGACGGCGCCGTCGCTGAAGTCGTTGATCATCACCCGGCCCCCGACGCCGGAGCGGTTGAAGAACAGCACCTGGTCGTGGCCCCGGTTCAGGAAGTCACCGGCGAGCTGCGTGTCCTCCGGGTCGTGCCAGCCATTGAGCAGGCCGTTCTGTCCCCAGGACTCGAGGTAGCGCACCTCGGCGGGAGCGGCGCCGTCGCGGAAGTCGGTGACCATCACCCGGCCGCCCATGCCGTCGTTGTTGATGAAGAGCATCTGGTCGTAGCCCAGGCCCCGGAAGTCACCCTGGAGCTTGATGTCGCTGGGGTTGTGCCAGCCGTCCAGCAGGGGGGACACACCCCAGTTCTCCCGGTAGTGATAGTTGGGGAACCCGCCGGCGTTGACGTAGCCGGAGACCTCGACACGCGGGCCGTAGCCTGACCCGTCGATGGCGATGAGCTGGTCCGCGCCGCCCGCGCCCGCGAAGACGCCGGCCTTGTAGACGGACGGCATGGCCAGCCGGAACGTCTTGGGCGCGTTGCCGAGCAGCGGGCTGTGGCGGCCCTGCTGATCCAACGCGTAGATGCGCAGCGTGTGGTCCTGGCCGTCCACGTAGACGTCCGGGATGCGGAAGGAGAAGCCGTTGGCGCCGGACGCCATGGGGTAGGCGGCCTTCACGTCGGCGCGGTAGAGGTTCGCCACCACGTTGGCCACGGACGCCGGGTTGCCGTCGATGGAGTAGTAGACCGTGATGGACGCCGAGGGCGAGTCCAGGTCGAGCGCCCAGCCCGACACCGTGCCGTCGCCCGCGATGCTGTCGAGCGTGCCGAAGGCGCCCGGCAGGTTGAAGGTGCGCGGCGAGCCCGCGAGCAGCGGGTTGTGGAGGCCCTGCGCGTCGATCCCGTAGACGTACATCGTGTGGTTCTGGCCGTCGCGGTAGTACGCGGGCACCGGGAAGTAGAACCCGTGGTTGCCCAGGATGCCGTCGTGCGCGCTGTTGACGTCGCCGCGCGCGACGTTCGCGGTCGCGGCGCCACCGAACGCGCCGGAGCCGGACGGCCCGTCGATGTAGAAGTGCACGTCCACGGAGACCTCGGGCGACGCGGTGTCGAACGTCCAGCCCTTCACGTAGCCGGTGGAGGTGATCTCCTCGAAGTTGCCCTTCATCTCGCCCGGGTACATGGACGCGGCGGAGGCGACGTCGCCCGCGCTCAGGCCGATGCGCTGGCCAATGGCCTGGCCGCCCAAGGTGCGGATGGTCCGCATGGGGTTTCCGGTGACGGGGTCGGGCTTGCCGAACGCCGTGGCGCCGTAGTGCATGATGGACCCGTAGTCATAGGGCCCGAAGTTGTCGCCGTCGCTGATGTGCTGCTCGAAGTTGTGCTCCTTGCCGTCGAGGATGTTGTCCCAGAGGATCTCCACGAAGTCGTCGCGGAACTCGCGGCTCTGCTCGTGCCAGAAGCCGATGGCGTGCCCCAGCTCGTGGATGACCGCGCCCAGGCCGCACGCGCCCTCCAGCGTGATGTACTGCCGGCCACCCTGGCGGCCCACGGAAGACGAGCAGCCCTGGCCCTTCACGAAGTAGACGTGGTCGGTGGACGAGGGCGTGCTGGCGGAGACGGGCACGAAGCGCAGGCCCGTCTTGCGCTGCCAGTGCCGGATGGCGTCGTTGATGACGTAGTTGTCATCCAGCGAGCCGTAGACGTGCACGTACGGGACGACGCCGTTGGGCCAGCGCTTGCTGCTGCCGGTGACCTGGATGCTCTCCGCGGAGACGCGGTTGCCGGCCTGGGCCTTCACCTTCGGGGACTCGCGCTCCACGTCCTCCACGGTGCCCAGGATGATGTCGCCCTCGAAGAGGGCCAGGCCGTTGACGGCCTCGTACTTCACCTCACGGGCCTCGGCCTTGGGGCCGATGCGGACCCACGCGGAGCGTACGCCTGAGATGGCGGGCGCCTGCGGGGCGGGAGCCTTGGGTTCGGTGGTGTCCTCGGGGCGGCAGGCGGTGCCAAGGCAGGCCACGGCCGTGAGCGCCCGGATGATCCGGGCGTGATGGGTGATGCGCATGTGGGAATCCCCCTCGTTGGGAAGTCGCGGTGACTCGCGGTGCAATACGCAGGGACTCGCGAAAGCTGGCTGTGCGTTGGGGACGGTTCCCGCACTATGAGGTGCCTCCGCCATGAGCTCCGCACCTTCAGAATCGTCGCTGTCCTCGCGAATCGCGCTGCGCTCCGCGCTCGCGTTCGCCGTGCTGTACGCCTGCTACGAAGCGCCGGAGGGGATTGGCGGACGGCTGCTGGGGAACTTCGCGGTGACGGCGGTGCTGATGACGCTGTTCCACGCGGTGGCCTGGGGCGTGGGGCGGTGGCTGGGCTACCGCAATGGCTTCCATGCGTATGCGTTGGAGTGGCGCGGTTCCGCGCTCGCGCGGGCGCTGGCGGTGATGCTGGTGCTCAAGCCCGTGTCCGTGCTGGTGGGCGTAGCACTGGGCGTGATGCGCGTGCAGCCCCTGGACACGCCCGTGATGGGCACGGCGCTGCTGGTGGCGGTGCTGGGCGTCGCGGTGTCCACGTTCGTGCCGTCGGTGGCGGAGGACATCGTGGCGCGAGGCTTCTGGTACCGCGCGTGGCCCGTGGCGGGGCAGGGGGCGGGCTACGTGGCCCTGTCCGCGGGCGTGTTCGTGCTCACGCACGTGTACCGCCTGGGCAACGGTCCGCTGGAGTGGCTGATGTTGTTCTGCACGGGCCTGGCGTACGCGGCGGCGGTGGCCCGCACGGGCTCGCTGTGGGGCGCCGTGGGGCTGCACTGGGGATGGAACCTGGCGAACGGGCTGCTGGACCTGCAGCTGGACGTCAACGCGGTGGGGCAGGGCGGCCGCGTGCTGTCCGCCGCGACGGGACTGGTCGCGCTGGGGCTGGTGGTGCTGCTGCCGAAGCGACGGGACTCCACGGTGTAGGTGGCGGGTTCCGGAGCTTCGGGTTACAGACCGGGGGAGGAGGCTCGCGATGCCCGCTCCCCTGACGCGGCGCCCGGAGACGAAGTCGTTCAGCATCGAGGACCTGCTCGACCGCGTGCGGCGCGGCGAGGTGCGCATCCCCGACTTCCAGCGCCCCTTGCGATGGACCGCGGGCGACGTGCGCGACCTGCTGGACAGCGTGTACCGGGGCTATCCCATCGGGACGCTGTTGTTCTGGCGCCGGGATGCCCCCGCCGCCAGCGTCAGCTTCGGCCCCGTGCGCATCGACGCGCCCTCCACCAGCCAGGGTCTGTGGGCCGTGGACGGACAGCAGCGCGTGACGGCGCTCGCGGGCGTGCTGCTGCATCCGTCCTATGGGGACGACGCCGGGCGCGATGACTTCCACCTGTACTTCGACCTGGAGACGGAGGAGCTGCACCCGCCTCCGGAAGCCGGAGCGCCCCCGCCGCACTGGCTGCCGATGAACGAGGTGCTGGACAGCGAGTCCCTGCTCCACTGGCTCAACCGCTACCCGGACCGGGAGGCGCATCCGGAGCACCTGCGCGCCGCCATCCGCCTGGGCAAGGCGATCCGCGAGTACCAGGTGCCCGCCTACGTCGTGGACACGGCGGACGAGAAGGTCCTGCGCATCATCTTCAAGCGCCTCAACACCGCGGGCCGGCCGCTCACGGACGAAGAGGTGTTCAACGCGCTGTACGTGGGCTCGCGCTCGCTCAGCCTGGAGTCGGTGACGGAAGGGCTGCGGGAGCTGGGCTTCGGGAGCATCCCGGAGTCGCTGCTGCTGCGCGCAGTGCTCGCCGTGCGCGGCCTGGACTTCACGCGCGGCTACCAGGAGCAGCTCAACCAGGACGACGAGCTCACGGAGACCGTCCGCCGCACGGACCGGGCGCTCCGCGACGCCATCGTGTTCCTCAAGCGCGATGCGTTCATCCCGCACCTCAAGCTGCTGCCCGCGCCGGAGAACTCGCTCGTCCTCCTGACGCGGTTCTTCCAGCTGCACCCGGAGCCCTCACCGCGCTCACGGGAGCTGCTGTCCCGCTGGTTCTGGCGCCACATCGTCTTTGGCGGCTGGGAGCTGAAGCCCCCGGAGGCCCTGCAGGTCTTCGCGGCGATCCGCTCCGACGAGGAGCGCTCCCTCCAGACGCTGCTGGCGCAGGTGCCGCCTCCGCTCATCCGCTGGTGGATGGAGACCGGCCTGCCGGTCATGCCCCACGCCACCGTGCGGCCCCCGCTGGTCCTGCGCATCGCGATGCTGTCCCTCCAGCCGCGCCACCTGCTGACGGGCGCGGTGCTGGACCCGGCGGAGTTGCTGGAGCAGAGGGGCGAGGGCTTCCAGCTCCTCCTGCTCCCGGATGACGTGCGGTGGCGCACGCAGCGGGCCCAGGACCGCAGGACGGTCCGGCGCCTGATGGAAGGCACCTTCAACTACCTCTTCCATCCTCCGGTGGAGGGACGCTCCCTGCTCCAGTTGCTCGAAGCACAGCCGCCTCCGGGCGAGGAGTTGCTCCACAGCCAGGGGCTCACGGCGGAGGCGCTGGAGTCCTTGCGGCGCAATGACGGCGCGTTCCTCTCCCTGCGTCAGGCCGTACTGGAGCCCGTCCTGCGGCAGTTCATGGAGGCCCGGACGCGCTGGGACGAATCGGACCGGCCTTCGCTCCAGTCGATGATCATCGACGACGATGAGGACTGACATGGACCCCACGCTTCCCGTGTCCACCACCGGCATCCTCGACGTCCTCATCGGGGACGTGCACGTCGGCACGCTCACGCTGCTCGCGGACGAGCGCATCGAGTTCAGCCTCTCCGAGGACTACCGCCAGCGCTACCCGCGCCCCGTCCTGGGCCAGTTCTTCGAGGACGACCTGTCGCGCCGCCACACCAGCCGCATGCGGCTGCCGCCGTTCTTCTCCAACCTGCTGCCCGAAGGCCCGCTGCGCGACCTCATCTCCGAGCGCCAGCACATCGCCCGGCAGCGCGAGTTCTTCTTCATCGCGCACCTGGGCGAGGACCTCTCCGGCGCCGTCGTCGTCCGCCCCGCGGGCGAGCTCGCCGGCCACGACGCGCCGCTGACGGACGTCCCCTCCGAGCCCGTGTCCGACGGCGAACCGCTGCGCTTCTCGCTCGCGGGCGTGCAGCTGAAGTTCTCCATGCTCCGGCGCGACCGGGGCATGACGCTGCCCATGGGCGGCCTGGGCGGCGACTGGATCGTCAAGCTCCCGGACAACCGCTACGACCGCGTGCCGGAGAACGAGCTGTCCGTGATGACCTGGGCGCGCGCCACCGGCATCGACGTGCCGGAGCTCCAGCTGCTCAAGGTCTCCGACCTGCACGGCCTGCCAGAGGGCATCACCCTGCGCGAGGACCTGGCGTACGCCATCCGCCGCTTCGACCGTCCGTCGCCGGGCCGCCGCGTGCACATGGAGGACCTGGCGCAGGTGCTGGGGCTGTACTCCGACGAGAAGTACAAGAAGTACAACTACGAGACCATCGCCAACGTGCTGTTCAAGGTCGCGGGCCTGGACGCGCTCCAGGAGTTCTTGCGGCGGCTGGTGTTCATCATCGCGTGCGGCAACGGCGACGCGCACCACAAGAACTGGTCGCTCTACTACCCGGACGGCACGCGGCCCACGCTGTCGCCCGCGTACGACTTCGTCTCCACCATCCAGTACATGCCGCAGGACCAGCTCGCGCTGAACCTGGCGAAGTCCAAGCGCTTCGAGGACGTGTCGCTCCAGAGCTTCGAGCGGCTGGCGCGCAAGCTGGGCCTGCCCGACGAGGACGTCCTCCCGGTGGTGAAGGGCGCTGTCGAGGTCGCGCTCGACGCGTGGACCACGCTGCGCGCGGACCTGCCCATGCCGGAGCTCTTCAAGCAGCGCATCGAGGAGCACTGGAAGCGCGTCCCGCTCCTCCAGGGCAACGTGAAGCGCAGCGCGGGCGAGCTGCGCCAGACGGCCAACGCCTTCTTCACGCTCTACAGCGAGCTGCCCCGCCTGGGCCCCGGCAGCGACGACTGCACCCGCGAGGCGCTGCGCCGCCTGACCCCGCCGCCGCCCTCGCCGCGCGTGCTGGACCTGGGCGCGGGCACCGGACGGCAGTCGCTGGTGCTCGCGCGCGAGCTGGGCACCCGCGTCACCGCCGTGGACCTGCACCGGCCCTATCTGGATCGGCTGGAGCGCGAGGCCCGCGAGCAGGGGCTGTCGGACGCCATCGTCACGCGCCAGGAGGACATGGGTGCGCTGACGCTGCCGCCCGCGTCCTTCGACCTCATCTGGTCCGAGGGCGCCATCTACGTGGTGGGCTTCGGGGAGGGGCTGCGCCAATGGCGGCCGTTGCTCGCGCCCGGCGGGCAGGTGGCCGTCACCGAGTGCTCCTGGCTCACCGACGCCCGGCCCCCGGAGGCGGTGCGCTTCTGGTCGGCCGCGTATCCGTCCATGGCCAGCGTCGCCCAGAACCGCGCCACCGCGGAGTCCGCGGGCTTCACGGTGGTGGACACCTTCACGCTGCCCGCGTCCGCGTGGTGGGACGACTACTACACGCCGCTCCTCCAGCGCATTGAGCGGCTGCGACCCACGGCGGACGCGGCGCTGCGCGAGGTCATCGCGGCGGCGGAACAGGAGGTGAACCTGTACCGCCGCCACGGGGACAGCTACGGCTACGTCTTCTACCTGCTGCGCTCGCGCGAGGCGTGAAGCCCTAGCGGCGGCTGTTCAGGTAGTCCGCGTGCCACGCGGCCGGCAGCGCGGCCAGCACGTCCGAGGGGACGGGCTGGTGCTTCTGGCGCGCCAGGTCCGTCTGCATGCGCGCGTCGCCCACCACGAAGCCGTTGGCGATGAGGGTGTGCTCCTTCACGCCCACGTCCAGCAGCTCTGTGTCCGTGCCCAGGGTCAGGTTGTAGACCTGGCCCTTGAAGGGCACGCGCTCCACGGAGGCCAGCGTCGCCTCGCCGTCCTTCGTGAGCAGCACGTCGCCCACCGCCAGCTCGCCCGCCGCCACGACGCCGCGGGTGCGGCTGACCATGGGGTGCGTGTGGGTGACGAGCACGTCGCGGCCCGGGCCCGCCTTCAGGCGCACCATGGGCTGGGACTCGGTGCCCTTCGTCACGGTGGTGACGGTGAGGGCGCGGCCGCCCGCCTGCGAGAGCACCCGGTCACCGACCTTCACGGACTCCACGGGGACGGACCTTCCATCCGCGCGCAGCACACGCGTGCCCGCCGCGAGGCAGCTGTTCTTGAAGTCCAGCACCGCCAGCCGGCGGAAGCCCACGCGCGTCACCGGGCTGAAGCCGCCGCCGGAGCGGGGGCACGTCGCGCTCACCGTGGTGAAGGCCTGCATCGCCACGTCCTGCTCGTTGGCCAGGCAGTCCGTGCCCAGGTCCATCAGCCCGTTGAAGGGCAGGCTGGACGCGTCCACGCCCGTGCCCAGCGGCAGGCTGCCCGTGAGCACGACCTGGCCCGGCGTGGTCGCCGCGACGTTGTTCACCTTGCAGCGGCCGCCCGCGCTCAGGAGGACGATGTTCACCTCGCTCTTCACCGCCTGCACGGTGCAGTTGGACGGCAGGCCCGTCACGTAGGTGCCCCGCGCCGGCAGGTACAGCTTGGCGGCGTTGAACGCGCCCGGCGTGGGCCAGTACGCCGTCGTGTCCGGCTTCCACCGGGCCGCGGCCACGGACTGCGCGGCATCCACCGCCGCCACGCCCGTGTAGCCGCCAGCGAAGGCGGTGATATTGCCGGCCGCGTCCTTCTTCGCCAGCGTGTAGTCGCAGTCCAGCGCGCCCGTCGCGGAGCCTCGCTCCAGGCAGCTGCGGATGGCGTTGCCCGGCAGGCTGGTGCCGATGAGCTCGCGCGGGTGGTCGAAGTTCAGGCCCGGCGGCAGCAGCAGCACCGTGGTGTCCGCGGTGGAGTAGTAGGTCTCCATCCGGCCGCTGGCCTCGTCATAGGCCATGGCCACCGAGTCGTAATACAGGACCCGGTCCGGCCCCGCGTCCAGCACCACGTCCAGTGGATCCGTCTCCAGCGTCTTGGCCAGGTACGCCTCCGTGGCGGTCGTGGCCAGCAGCTGGAACTCCTGGCGGTCCGGCGTCGTGGAGTACGCGTTGAAGTCCACGTAGGAGTAGTCCGACCCGCCCGCGCAGGTGATGAAGCCCGAGCCCTCGAAGGTCGTCGCGCTGGTGCCGTGCGCGATCTCCTCCAGCGGCAGCAGGTGGCCGCACCACTCGGCGGGCGTCGTCTGCGCCTTCACGCTGCCGGAGGCCTTCTGCGCCAGCACGCGCTCGCGCTGCTGCGACAGGCTGGAGAACAGGCGCGGGGAGTTGGCCGGGGTGTTGCCCGCCGCCTCCAGGCGCTTCATCAGGAAGGCGTACTGGTCCGCGTCACCCAGGTCGAGCGGCATCTGCGTGCCGGCGTGCCGCTGCTTCCACTGGCTGTACAGCCTCGACATCTTCAGCGAGTCGGCGGCCCGGTCCTGGCGCACGGCGGCCGTCGGCGCTTCACGCGCGGGCTCGGCCGTGCAGCCGGCCATGAGGGGAGTCGAGAGCACCATCGCGGACAGGGCGAGGCGCTTCCAGCGGGGGTTGACTTGGAGCATCGGGGAACTCCGGAACCAGACGCCCGGCCCACCATGAGTCGTGGCTTGGTTCACGGACAGTGTAGATTGGAATTTCCAAGTTGTCCCATCGAACCAGGGTGAATTTTGTGACATCCCCGTGCCTGTGATTGGGAGGGTGGGACGACAGGGATTGAGACCTTTTTGGTTACAGCCCGGTCCAGGAGGGTGGCGCGGAAGGGGACGAACGGGGAGGATGGGCCGCTCATGCCGGCCCCTGCTCCCCGCGCCGTCCCCGCTGGGGATGAGCCCACCGATGCCTCGCTGACGCTGCTGAGCATCCCCGGCGCGACGCAGGCGGAGGTGGACACCTACTGGCTCACGCGCGTGTACCAGGGCGACCGGCTGCCCCAGCTCACCCTGCGCGCGGTGGCCCTGGGCGCGGGGCTGGGCGTGCTCACCTGCGCCACGAACCTCTACGCGGGCCTGAAGACGGGCGTGGCGTTCGGCGTGGCCGTCACCGCCGCGCTGCTCGCGTCCGCGACGCATGGCGCGCTCCGGCGCTTGGGCCCCCGGGTCGCGGGAGGGCCGCTGTCCCTGCTGGAACTGGGATGCGCGCAGACGGTGGCGTCGTCGGCGGGGTACGCGACGGGGGGCGCGCTCGTGTCGGTGCAGGGCGCGTGGCTCTTGACCACGGGGCACCACCTGCCTGGCGTGACGCTGCTGGCGTGGACGTTCCTGCTGTCCGCGCTGGGCGTCCTGTTCGCGGTGCCGCTCAAGCGGCAGCTGGTGGACCGGGAGCAGCTTCCGTTCGCGTCCGGGACGGCGGCCGCGGCGACGGCTCGCGCGCTGCACGCGGGCGGTGAGTCGGCGGGGCCCCGGCTGCGGATGCTGGGCGTGGGCGGGCTGGTGGCGGGAGTGTTGACGCTCGCGCGGGATGGCTTCGGGCGCGTGCCGTATGCGTATGCGTTTCCCGGCGCGCTGGGCGGGGTTTCGCTGGAGCGGCTGGGATTCGCGCTGGAGACGGGGTTGATGCCAGTGGGTGGGGGCGCGCTGCTGGGCGTGCGCGTCACCGCGTCCATGTTTCTGGGGGCGCTCGTCGTCCATGGCGTTGTCGCGCCCCGGTTGATGGCGGCGGGCGTGGTGGCTCCGGACGGGGACTTCCTCGCGTGGGCGCTGTGGCCAGGCGCGGCGGCGCTCACCACCGCGTCGCTGTTGCAGTTCGCGCTCCAGGCCCGGGTGTGGGGCCGGGCGCTTCGAGGGCTCTGGGGCGGGGCGTCGCGGCAGGCGCCCCATCCGATTGAAGCGCTCCAGGTGCCCGGGCGGTGGTGGGTCGCGGGGATGCTGGTGCTGACGCCCGCGACGGTGGCGCTGGCGCGGGTGGGCTTCGACGTGCCGGTGCCGCACGCGCTGCTCGCGGTGGCGCTGTCGTTCGTGCTGTGCCTCATCTCCTGCCGCGTCACCGGCGAGACGGACGTGAGCCCCGTGGGCGCGCTGGGGCAGGTGACGCAGCTGACGTATGGCGTGTTGTTGCCGGGCGACGTGAAGGCGAACCTGGCGACGGCGGGCATCACGGTCAACGCGGCGTCCTCGTCCGCGGATCTGCTCACGGACCTGAAGGCGGGGCACCTGCTGGGGGCGAATCCCCGCCGCGTGTTCCTGGCGCAGCTCCTGGGATGTGTCGTGGGGGCGCTGGTGGTGGTGCCGCTGTTCTACCTGCTGGTGCCGGAGCCGTCCGTGCTGGGGTCGGAGCGCTTCCCGGCGCCGGCCGCGACGGTGACTGCGGGCGTGGCGCGGGTGCTGGCGTCGGGGCTGGGCGCGGTGTCGGCGGACCTGCGGATCGCCATGGCCTGGGCCGCGCTGGCGGCGGCCGTCCTCACGCTGGGCGAGCAGGCGCTGCCGGAGCGCTACCGCCGCTGGACGCCGTCCGCCGTGGGGATGGGGCTGGCCTGCCTGCTGCCTGCCTCCACGTGCCTGGGGTTCTTCCTGGGCGGGCTGGGATGGGCGCTGGCCCGGCGCTGGAGGCCCGCGTCGGAAGGGCCGGGCGTGACGCTGGCGGCCGGGCTCATCGCGGGCGAGGGGCTGGTGGGGGTGGGCATCGTCCTGGCGCGAGCGCTCTGGTAGCCTCCGGGCATCCGCATGCGCTGTCCGGTCTGCCACCGCCGCCTCGCTCCCGGCGCGGCGTGTCCCGTGAATGGCGTCGCCGCCGGGTCCGGCTTCCCCCTGGAGCCGCTGGCGCTCCCCGACGTCCCCGGCCTGTCCGGCGCCGCCCTGTTGGGGGTGGGGGGCTTCGCCCACGTCTTCACCGCGGTGCGCGAGGAGGATGGCCGCGAGGTGGCGCTCAAGGTGGGGTTGGGGCCGCACCATGCGCGCTTCGCCCACGAGGCGGAGGCGCTCCGGCGGGTGGGGCCGCCCACGGTGCCGGCGGTGCTTGAGGAGGGGCGGATTGGGGGCCGGCCGTTCCTGGTGCAGGAGTTGTTGCGAGGGCAGACGCTCGCGGCGTGGATGGCGGCGCTGCCGGGGACGGGCGCGGCGTCCGTGGCGCGGGTGCGGGAGCTGCTGACGGGGCTGTGTCCGGCGGTGGCGCGCGTGCATGCGGTGGGGCTCGCGCACCGGGACCTCAAGCCGGAGAACATCTTCCTGCGCGAGGGCGGCGCGCTGAGCCTGCTGGACTTCGGGCTCGCGCGGAGGATGGAGGGCGGGCCGGCGGAGGAGGCGGGGAACCGCGCGGGCACGACGGTCTACATGGCGCCGGAGCAGTGCCTGGACGCGCGCGAGGCGGGCACGGCGGCGGACATCTACGCGCTGGGCGTGTTGCTCTTCGAGTTGCTGACGGGCACGCCGCCGTTCCACGGCAGCGCGGACGAGGTGCGCGAAGGACACGTGAGCCGGCGTCCGCCGCGCATGTCCGAACGGGCACGGGTCCCAGAGGCGCTCGACGCGGTGGTGGCGCGGTGTCTGGCCAAGGAGCCCGCGGAGCGGTACGCGAGCGCCGAGGACGTGCTGGCCGCGTTCGAGGCAGCGTGCGCGGAAGGGCCCGCGCTGCCCGGTGTCGTCGGGGCGAAGGACGCGAGACCCGCGCAGACGTTGACGACGTTCGCGGGTGCGCGTCCGGTGGCGGTGCTGGGCCTGCGCACGGCGTCGTCGGTGGAAGGCCTTGCGGCCACGCTGGAGCCGTTCGGAGGTGTGCTGGCGCGGGTCGCCGCGGGTGGGTACCTGCTCGTCTTCTGTGAGTCGTTGTCCGCGGAAGCGAACGTGCGAGCGGGCGCGCTCGCGGCACGGAGGCTGGTGGAGTCCGGCGACGCATCGGCGGTCCTGCATGTCGCCGTGCTGTACGTGCATCCCGGCACGGCACTGCCGCGCATCGCGGGCGCCGCGCTGGAGAGGCCGGAGACGTGGTGGGGAAGGGCAGTCGCGCCGGGCGAAGTGCGGGTGACACCGGATGCGGCCGCGAGGCTCGAGCCCGGCTGGGTCGAGCCCGTCACGAAGCAGGACGGCAGCGAGACAGCCTTCCGGCTGCGCCTCCATGACGAGGAGGGCTCACGCGCTGATGGGGAGCCTCCGCCGTTCGTGGGCCGCGACGCGGTGCTGGACGCACTGATCTCCGATGCGGAGCGGAGCCTTTCATCCTCGGTGCCGGGCCTGGGCGTGCTCACGGGTGAAGTGGGGCATGGCAAGTCGCGGCTGTTCAAGGCGCTCGCGTCCCGGCTGGAAGCCGAGGGTCGCGCGCGTGTCATCCGGCTGCGCGCTCCGCCTCCGGATGCGTCGGTGTCCAGCTCCCTGCTGGATGCACTGCGCGCCGTCGTAGGCCGCCCGTCCGCGGAGCCGCGCACCGTCGCCGACGCGCTCCTGGCCCAGGCCCGTGAAGCACCGCTCGTGCTGCTGCTGGATGACGCGCACCTCGCGGATCCGATGAGCCTGGATGCGCTGGAGCGCGCCACGCTCGAAGGACCCCGGGCGCCTTTGTGGATCGGCCTCGCTGGACGCCCCGCGCTGCTGGGCTTGCGTCCCCACCTGGGCGAGCGCAGCGCCCACGCCTCCCGCCATCCGCTGCCGCCCCTTCCTCCCGAGGCGAGCCGCGCGGTGCTCATCCACCTGCTGCGCCCGGCGGAGCACATCCCCGAGCCCGTGCTCGCGCGCCTGGAGCAACTGGCGCAAGGCGTGCCCCTGTCCCTCGTCGAGCTGGCTCGCGCGCTCCGAGCCGCCGGGGCGCTGCGGTCGGCTCCCGGCGGTGGGTGGTACGTCGCCCCGGACGCGCTGCTGGACGTCTCCGTCACGCCGCTGTTCGAACGGCTGGCCCCGCGCGTGCTCGCGGGCCTTCCGGAAGTCCACCGCGTGCTCGCGCGGCTGTGCGCGGTGCTCGGCACGGAGGTGGACGTGGCCCGGGTGGACGCGGCCCTGCGCCACCTGACCTCCGGACCGGAGCTGTCGCGCGTGGCCTCCCTGGACGCGGGCGCCGGCCTGCAACGGCTGTCCCGCGCGGGACTCCTGCGCCCCTCGGGCCCGGGCCGCTTCGCCTTCAGACACCCGCTCCTGCGCGAAGCCCTGGAGGCCCTGCTGCCTCCCGCGCCCCGGCGCGCCCTGCACGCCGCCGCGCTCAAGGCCAGCGTGGGCGAGGACGTGGCCGAACGCCGTCGCCGTGCCCACCACGCGGCGGTCTGCGGCGCCCATCAGGAAGCCGCGCGGGACTACCTCGCGCTGGCGGAGGAGGCCCGCGCCGGCCACCTGCCCGTGGACGCGGAGCAGCACTACACGCGCGCGCTCGCGCTCCTTCCGGAGTCCGACGCCGCACGCCGGGCCCAGGCGCTCGCGGGACGGGGCAAGGTGCGCCATCGCCTCCAGCGCTTCCGTGAAAGCCTCGCGGACCTGTCCGCCGCGCGCGCCCTGGCCCGCGCCCGGGGCGACGCGGCGCTCGAAGTGGACCTGCTGCTGGAGGAAGCCACCGCGCGCGACTGGATGGAGGACTCGGACGGCTCCGCCGCGTGCACGCGCGAGGCCCTCGACGCCATCGAGCCCCTGGACGCGCCGCGCCTGTCGCTCCGGTGCGGCCTGGCCCGGGGCCGCCTGCACGTGCGCCAGGGCGAGTGGGCCGCCGCCGCCCGCGTGCTCACGTCCACCGCCGAAGGCGCGGAGAGCGCCAGGGACCACGAGACGCTGGTCGTGTCGCTGGCCCTGCTGGGCGCCGCGCTCACGTTCCTGGACCGCGCCCCGGAAGCCGCCGCGCGCTTCGACGAAGCCCTGGAGCGCTGCGAGGCCGCGGGCGACGGGCTGCACAAGGCCGCCGTGCTGAGCAACCGCGTCCTCCTGTGGCTCCGCCAGGGTGACGTGCCGCGCATGGAGGCCGACCTGCGCCGCGCCATGGCGCTGGGCCGCGAGCTGGGCCACGCGCAGATGGAGCGCTGGTCCACGTTCAACCTGGCGGAGGTCCTCTACATGCAGGGCCGCCTGGACGAAGCGCTCCCCCTCGCGCAGCGCGCGTACGAGCTGGGCGTGCGCTTCTTTCGCGAACACCCCGTGCCCGTGGACGCGCTGCTCCTCGCCCGCATCCAGGCCGCCGCGGGCGACGAGGCGTCGGCGGCCCGGCAGCTCGCCTGGATCTCCCAGCGCTGTCCGCCGGAGTCCCTGCCGCCCACCGCCATCATGCGGCGCCTCGTGGAGCTCCAGGTCCATCAGCGGACCGCCGGCGCCTTCCGCGCCACGGAGTGGGAAGCGCTCCACACGGAAGCGGACGCGCTGGCCTCGCCGGACGAGAAGGCGGAGATCCTCCTGCAGGCCACCGGCATCGCCCGCCGCACGGGGGCCATGGACGAGGCCCGCGCGTGGCTCGAGCGCGCCGCGCCCGCCGTGGCGGAAGCTCCCCTGTGGGCTACGTGTTTCCACGCACTGCGTGCCGCCCTCTCACCCGCAGCGCTGTAACGGGAAACGCTACACAGGTCCGCGCCCGTAACCTTTCGCGCTACAGGGAGACAAGAAGGCCGCGCCTGGGGTTTCCTTCCCCTCCCATTTCCGAGTCCTGCCCAAGGAGTGTTCGCGCGATGGCCTCCTCCGTCCTCCGAGTCCCCTGGTGTTTCCTGTTGCTGGCCCTGACCGGCTGCGAGCCGTCGCTCCCGGACGGCACCGGCGTAAGCCCCCGTGCCGAAGAGAGGCTGGGCACGAGCCAGTCGGACATCCGCATCGCCAACTCGCTCACGACGCAGGAGCTGGTGGTCAACGCCATCGCCGCGAACCACGACGCCAACGAGGCTCTGGCCACGAACTCGCTGGAGTCCCTCTTCGACCCCGACGAGCTGGGCTCCAGCGGTCAGGCCGCGCACATCCAGAACCAGCTGCGCGACCCGTACGCGCAGCGCTTCATGGCGTACCTGGTGAGCTGTGCGCTGGGCGAAGGGGAGACCCTCGAATGGCTCAACCCCGCCACCGCGGACCGCGCTGAGTGGGCGGGCTCCGCGGGCCTCTGTCCGTGGTGGCGCACGCAGGCGCCGGGCGACGCGTGCCTCAAGCGCGTGACGGCCTGCCTCCTGGCGCGCAACAACAGCCGGGGCTTCCGCGTGGAGCTGTCCATGCGCGGCGAGCTCCACGAGCCCGGCCTCTCCATCGCGGAGCCGTTCGCGCTGGATGCGTGGACAGAGCCGCTGGACCAGCTGCCGACCGCGTCCGCGCCGTTGAGCAGCGCGGTGCCGTGCGAAGAGCAGGCGCTGGGCGCGGGGCGGGACTGCGGCTGGAAGATGCACTCGGTGGGCTGGTGCCCCGCGGGTCAGACCATCGCCGTGGGCGCGGGAGGTCCGCCGAACTGCTCCTCCGGGACGCCGCTGGGCTCCAGCGCGGACGCACGCATGATGCTGCGCGTGTGCCGGGGCATCGCCGGCTGTGACAGCGCGGACGCGCGGCACGTGGCCTCCAGCCAGGGCTGCTCGGCCGGCTCCTCGAACCCCCTGCCTTCCGCCGCGACGGACCCCTCCGTGAGCTTCTCCTGCCCGGCGTCGGGCGGGTACTTCACGGTGATGACGGCGCCCTGGGACAGCGCCGCGGAGGGCACGGCGAACGTGGGCTTCACGACCGGCGTGCAGGCCCCGCTCTCCGAGCGCGGCGTGTACCGGATCCGCGAGGGCGCCTTCTACGGCAACCTCTTCGGCAAGGAAGCGCTGCGCGGCGACATCAACGTGACCGTGACGCAGGACGTGTGGAAGCGGAATGGCTACGTCGTCAACCGGCCGCCGTCCCCTCAGACGGATCCCATCTTCAAGGACCTCTACGCCTGCTACGACCCGGGTTGGGTGTACGGCATGGCGTACGCGACCTACCGCGTGTGCGCGCTGCCGGGCTCGAACGAGGACTGCGCGGCGAAGGTGACCGGACCGTGCTGGACCGACGACCCGGTGGCCACGCACCGGTGCGAGCTGCAGGACGGCTCGCTCCTGGCGGGCGACGGCGACTTCGAGAAGTGCCACGACTCGTCCAACAACCTCTGGATGGAGCCCGTCACCGTCTACCTCAACGGCGCGTGCGACCTGGTGGATGCCAAGCACCGCGACCTGTGCAAGCGCAAGTCGCCGCCCCCGCCGCCGCAGGACGGCTCGGGCAAGCGCTAGGCGATGGCGGGCCACGGCGAGGAGGCGCTCTACGGTGAGGAGCTGCGGCCCGGCGCGCTCGTGGGCGAGTGGGTCGTGGACCGCGTCCAGGTCCAGGGCCCCGTGTCCGCGCTGTACCGGGCGAGGCACGCGCGGTCCGGCGTGCCCGCGGCGCTGAAGGTCTTGCACCCGCAGGTGGCCGCGGCGGCGGTGGCGCTGCGGCGCTTCCGGCGCGAGGCGGCCACGCTCCAGCGGCTGAGCCACCCGCACATCGTCACGGTGCTGGGGTACGGCGAGCTGTCGGACGGCCGGCCCTTCATCGCCATGGAGTGGCTGGAGGGGCAGGACCTGGCGGCGGAGCTGGCCGCGCGCGGGCCGCTGTCCCCGCGCGAGGTGCTGGCGGTGATGGAGCAGGTGGGCGCGGCGCTGCGGGTGGCGCACGCGGCGGGCGTGGTGCACCGCGACCTGAAGGTGCAGAACGTGGTGCGGCTCTCGCCCGGACGCGGCGGCCCATCCGTGAAGCTGGTGGACTTCGGCGTGGCGAAGGGGCTGGTGCCGGGCGCCCCGGGCAGCTCGTCGCTCACGCACACCGGCGTGGTGCTGGGCACGCCGCTGTCCATGGCGCCGGAGCAGATCCGCGGCGAGGTGCCGGACGCGCGCACGGACCTGTACGCCGTGGGCGTGCTCCTCTTCCAGCTGCTCACGGGCATGCCGCCCTTCCAGGGCACCACGCGCCACGAGGTGGAGCAGCTGCACCTGCACGCGCCACCGCCGCGTCCGGGCGAGCACGCGCCGGTGTCCGCCGCGCTGGACGCCGTCGTGCTGCGGTGTCTGCGCAAGGCGCGCGAGGAGCGCTACCCGGACGTGGACGCGCTGCTGGAGGACCTCCGGGGCGCGGTGCTGGGCGGCGCGGCGCCGGTGGAGGTGCCGCGCGCGGTGGGGCTGTACGTGGAGGCCCGGCTGACGGGCGAGCCGGATCCCGCCGCCATGGAGGACCTGGACGCGGGCCTGGAGCGCGCGAGCACCCTGGCGCGCGAGGCCGGGCTGGAGGTGCGGGTGATGGGCGGCGCGTGCCTGCTCGCCGTGGCCAGCCTCCCGGACGACGTGCGCCGCGAGCGGGAGCTGCGGGCGCGGGTGCTGGACGTGGGGCTCGCGCTGACGGGCCGGGACGCCTCCCCCGCGCGCTTCCACGTCACCGTGCACGTGGACCGGCTGACGGCGCGGGATGAGCCCCACGGCTGGGCGGACGGCGCGGCCTCCGCGTGGGACGCGGAGGGTGGGGAAGGGGGCCTGCTCCACCTTCCAGGCTGGGTGCGCGAGGACGGGGAGGAGGGGCCGCCCATCGTCACCGGCCCGGCGCTGCGGGGCCTGGAGATGGACTTCGCCGCCACCCTCCTGCCGGACGCACCGGAGCGCTGGCGGCTCTCCGCCCGGCGCTAGACGCCGCTCACGGCTTGATGCCGTGCCTGCGCAGGAGCCGGTAGAAGTGCACGCGGTCCATGCCGGCGGTGACGGCGGCCTGGGCCACCTTGCCCTGGTGCTTCTCCAGCAGCGCGCGCAGGTAGCGCCGCTCGAAGTCGTCCACCACGCGCCGGCGCTGCTCCGCGTACGGCCGCGACAGGTCCACCTCCAGCGGGCTGCCCTCCGGGCGCGAGTCCTCCTCCGCCAGCGGCAGCGCGTCCTCGAACACCAGGCAGCGCTCCAGGTGGTTGCGCAGCTCGCGCACGTTGCCGGGCCACGCCGCGTGCCGCAGGCGCGACAGGAACTCCTGCGTGCGCAGCGCGCCCGTGCGCTCCGGGTCCGCGCCCAGCGACTCCAGGATGCCCGACACCAGCAGGGGCAGGTCCTCCGGGCGCTGACGCAAGGACGGCATCGCGATCCTCAGCACCGCAAGCCGGAAGAACAGGTCCGAGCGGAAGCGGCCCGCGTTCACCTCCGCGCGCAGGTCGCGGTGCGTGGCCGCGATGAGCCGCACGTCCACCGGCTGGTACGTGTTGCTGCCCACCCGGCGGATCTCCCGGTTCTCCAGCACGCGCAACAGCTTGGGCTGCAGCTCCGGGGGCAGCTCGCCAATCTCGTCCAGGAAGACGGTGCCGCCGTCGGCCTCCTCGAAGACGCCCGCGCGCCGGCTCACCGCGCCGGTGAAGGAGCCCTTCTCATGGCCGAACAGCTCGCTCTCCAGGATGTGCGGGGGGATGGCGCCGCAGTCCACCACCAGGAACGCCGCGTCCTTGCGCCGGCTGGCCTGGTGGATGGCGAGCGCCGCCTGGCTCTTGCCCGTGCCCGTCTCTCCCTCCAGCAGCACCGTGACGTCGCGCGCGGAGGCCCGCTCCATCATCGCGAAGCAGCCGCGCATGGCCACGGACGTGCCCACCAGCGTGCCGAAGCGCGTCAGCTCCGACAGGGGCAGCCGGTTGCTCTCCGCGCTGAAGTCGAACCTCAGCACCACGCGGCCCAGCCGCAGCAGGCTGCCGCTGCGCAGGATGCCCTCCACCACCTGCACGCCGTCCACGATGACGCCGTTGAGGCTGTCCAGGTCCTTCACCTGCGGGCCCTTGAGCCCGATTCTCACCTCGCAGTGGAAGCGCGACACGGTGGAGTCCTCCACCGCGAAGTCGTTGAGCGGGTGCGAGCCCACCGAGCAGGTGTCCGCCGTGGACTCCCACACCGTGCCCGCGCCCGGGCCCTCCACCACGGACAGGCGGAAGCGCCGCACCGTGGGCAGGTCCCCCGGACGGCGGGCCTGCTCGTACGGCAGCGTCACATGGAGCGCGGCTTCCGCCCCCTCTTCGTCCGGGCGGGCGCCCTTGTCCTTCGACTCCCCGGGGGGCCCGTCGATGCGGGTTCGATCCGACACAGACATGCGGTCGAAACTACCACGTCCGGGCCACCCGGGGCGGGGCAGCCAGGTGTCCGGGAGGACACAGACGCGGTTCACGCGCACGCAGACACGTCAGCTCAGCGTCACGTCCAGGAACATCATCAGCACGAAGCCCACCATCAGCCCGGCCGTGGCCTCCTTCGCGTACTCCTGGCGGTGGCTCTCGGGGATCATCTCGTCGCTGACGACGTACAGCATGGACCCGCCCGCGAACGCGAGCGCCCACGGCAGCACGCCCGCCGCGAACGACGTGGCGAAGAAGCCCACCAGCGCGGCCGCCCCCTCCACCAGCCCCGTGTAGAGCGCCACCAGCACCGCCTGCTTGCGGCTGTACGCGACCCCCATCAGCGCCAGCGCGACGACGAAGCCCTCCGGGATGTCCTGCAACCCGATGCCCACGAGGATGGGCACCGCGATGGTCATGGAGCGGCTGCCCACGCCGGTGCCCACCGCCAGCCCCTCCGGGAAGTTGTGCAGCGCGATGGCCAGCACGAACAGCCAGATGCGCTTCAAGTTCACCGCCTCCGCGTTGCCCTCCTGGCCCTTGATGAAGTGCTCATGCGGGATGAAGCGGTTGCACAGGTGCAGGAAGAGGCCGCCCACCAGCATGCTGCCGCCCACCACCACCGCCGGCAGGAAGCGCGACGTGGAGCGCTCCTCCACCAGGTGGATGGCGGGCACGATGAGCGAGAAGGCCGTGGCCGCGAGCATCACGCCCGCGCTGAAGCCCATCAGCACGTCCTTGGAGCGCCGGGAGATGCTGCGCGCGGCCAGGGCGGGCAGGGCACCCAGGCTGGTGGACAGGACGGTGACGGCGCTGCCAACGAGCGCCAGGGCGAGGGTGGACGAGCCGAAACCGCTGTCGGACATGGCCTCCCAACCTGTCGCACTCGCCAGGGCCCGGCCACCTTTTCAGCAGGGACCGGGCGCGGGGATGCCCGCCATGGAACAGGAGGCGTCCGCGAGCACGCACTCAGGGAGCCAGGCGCTGCTTCTCCCGCAGGATGAGGTGCCACTCCTGGAGGTTGCGCTTCAGCGCGGACAGCCACGCGTCGATCTCCGGATCCAGGCGCGGATCCACGCCGCGCAGGGACTCCAGCAGCGGCCGGGCGCCGGACTGGCCCAGCCGCGCCAGCCCCTCCAGCGCGGACTTGCGCACCGCGAGGTCGCTGTCGCTCTTGTACAGCGACGTGAGCGAGCGGCGCGCGCCCGCGGACTCGGAGCCGGGCACGCCGCCCAGCGCCTTCGCCGCCGCCGCGCGCAGGCCCGCATCCTCTGAGCGCAGCTGCTGGGTGAGCTTGCGCACCGCCTCCGGGCTCGCGGCCTCCATGGAGACCTCGCCGAGCAGGCGCTTCGCCACCGCCGGGTCGTCCGAGGCCGCCGCGACCTTCACCGCTGCTTCCGCCAGCTCCGGGTTGTGGCCGAAGTAGATGCCGGCGCTCTCCGTCACCAGGTTCTCCACCACCGCCTGGCGCACCTCAGGCGCGCTGTCTCGCACCAGCTGCTCGTAGGTGACGACGCCGCCGTTCTTCGCCATGAACTCCACCGACGGCGAGCCCTGGAGCGCGCGCACCGCCGCGGCGCGCAGGCCGGGGTCCACGTCCTGGCTCGCGCGGGAGAGCAGCGGCTGGAGCAGCTCCGGCTTCTGCGCGTTGCTCGCCTTGGTGGCCAGCGCCGCGCCCACGGCCTCCAGCACGGCGGGGTCGCGCTCCTCGCTCACCGCCCGGCCCAGGGCCTCCGGCGGCAGGGCGATGGCGGCCTCCTTCAGGCGCAGCCGCGCGTACTTCCGGTACGCGGGCGACCCTGTCTTCATGGCGACGCGCACCTCGTCCAGCATGCCCTCCACCGTGCAGGCCGTCTTCGTGGGGGCGGCCACGGGCGCGCCCTGCGCCAGCGCCAGGCCGGGCAGGAGCGACAGCCAGAGCAGGCGGGCCTTCATCGTTCGCGAGCCCATCAGTGCGGCGCTCCTTCCTCGACCACGCAATTGTGGTGTTCCTTCTTGCCCGCCCAGATGCGCGCGAAGTCCGTCGTGCCGGTGGCGTACAGCGCCTTGAAGTCCAGGGAGTCCTGCCGCAGGCGCGGGTCCTTGCGCGCGAACTCCTCCACCAGGGGCAGCGCGTCCGCGCCGGCCGCGCGCACCGCGAAGCGCAGGAAGGCCCACCTCACGCACAGGTCGTGCTCACCGTCGAAGGCGGCGCGGTAGGCGGCCAGGGCCTTCTGCGGATCCTCGGTGACGGCCAGCCGGAAGGCGGCCATCTCGCGCACGTCGCGCTCCTTGTCGGTGCGCATCACCTTCGCCAGCGAGTCGATGGAGTCCGAGTCCAGCAGCGGGTCGGAGTACGACGGCATCTCCAGCGCGAGCAGCCGCACGGCCGTGTCGTCCGACGTGGTGCCGATGTCCAGCAGGTCCTTCCAGTACGGCGCATACGTGCCGGTGCGCTCGTAGTCCTCCTTCATCACCCGGCCCAGCGTGCGCGTGGCCACCCACGCCGCGGAGTCCGCCGAGTCGTCCAGCGCGATGGCCTTGATGCGGCCTCGCATCTCCGGCGTGAAGCGGTGCTGCGTCTCCAGCGCGTCCAGGACGGCGGCGCGGTCCTGCGTGAACAGCGACTTGTTCTCCGCCACCGCCAGCAGCTTCTCCGTGACGCGCGGGTGGCGCACGGCGGGCGCCGCCTTGAGGGCCTCCAGGTAGATGGACGGCTCCGGCGGCGCCCCCTTCGCCGCCCACTCCACCAGCTGGAGCGCGCGGTCCGGATCATTCCCCACGAGCTCCGTCAGGCGCTCCTGGAGATAGGCCACCAGCGCGGTGTCGCGCGCCTGGATGGCGGCGGCCACGGCGGCGTGCAGCGACTCCAGCGTCGCGGAGCGGTCCAGCGCGGCCAGCCCGTCCCAGCACCCGGGCATGGGAATCTCCTCGCGCGGTCCGGTGCGCGCGGAGGGCGGAGGACTCGCGGCGGCGGCAGGGGGGGGGACGGCGCCAGGCGCGGAAGGCGCCGCAGCGACGGGCCGCGAGGAAGCGGCGTCATCGGGCCCGGCCGCGCCCCGCAGCCACACGACGCCCAGGGCGACGAGGAGGACGAGGCCGGCGAGCGCGACCTTGAAGTGGGGACGAGAGGTCATGTCGAACGGAGGCTCACGCTTGAGGGGAAGGGGACGGGCGCACGCGCGCCAGACGTCGGGGACGTGAAGCCGGGCAGGGGACGTGCGGCCCCTGCCCGGCGGACACACGCGCGCGGACTACAGCGTGGGAACGCCCAGCCGGTTGTTGCAGTAGGCGTTGGTGCCGCACGTGGTGCCGACGCTGGTGTACCAGGCCGACTTGCGCGTGCCGTACTGCCGGTTGTCCGCGTGCACGTGCGGGCCGGTGGCGCTGCCCGTGCCGCCCACGAGCCCCAGCGCGCAGCGGTCGCACGTCTTCGTGCCGGAGCTGACGTTGGCGTAGAAGTGCAGCTGGCGGAAGTCCCAGCCGTTCGCGCCGGACACCACGTAGTAGTTGCCCGCGCCACCGTTGCAGTTGGAGCCGTAGCAGGCCGCCGCGCAGCCGCCGTAGTAGTAGTAGCGGTAGTTGCCCACCAGCATGCCGCGGTGGTTCCACTCGCCGCAGGTACCGTTACCGATATCCAGCGCCGTGTGGCTGCTCCCCGTGCAGCCGTAATAGGTGGTCGAGTTCACGTAGGCCGCCGTGTCGCAGATGGGGCCGTTCGCCGTGGCCGCCGTTCCCGGACTGGCCCACGCCGCGGCGGCCAGCGCCACCCCGGCGGACAGCAACGTCTTCAGCTTCATGCGGTGCTCCCTCCCGTCATCCGCCCTCCGTAGTCCCGCGAATGGGGGGTGGGCGGTGAAGCTGTAATACATGAAATCCCCGCATTGATCTCGAAATTCGAGAATTGAGAAGTACAACGATTCCGGGGGCTTCCGTGCCGCGCCGTGTCGTTCCGCGGTGGGCGACGCAACTGGCGGCAAACGTTCACGACAATCTGGAATGTCGGCGTTCGTCCGACCCCCGGCGCCCCGTCGCCGGGACCTCTGGCCGGGTGTCTCCGTCACCTGGGAGAAGCGACATGACCACGATTGGAAAGCCCGGCTCGCGCCCCGCGTCCCCTCTGACCTCGCAGCCGGTGAAGACGCCCGCGGCGCCCGCGAAGCCCAACGCGGTGAAGGCCGCCGTCTCGCAGCGGATGTCGGACGGCTTCGACGCGGGCCCCCGCACGGCGGCGCGGCCGCAGGTGCTGAAGGAGGCCCGCACCCCGGAGACGGCGAAGGACAAGGACGGCGGCGGCCTCTTCGGCGGCATCGCCTCGACCCTGGGTTCGGCCATCGACAAGGTCGCCAAGGGCGTGCAGAAGGCGCTCGCGCCGCAGGTGAGCACGAACGCGGACGGCCGCACGGTGGTGGACCTGGGCGTGGGCAACAACACCGCGACGGTGTCCCAGAACAAGGACGGCGGGCTGACCATCAAGTCCGGCACTGACACGGTGACGCTCACCGCGGAGCAGGCCAAGGGCGCCATCATCAACGGCGGCGCGGGCAACGACTCCATCACCGTGGACGCGAGCGTCACGCAGGACCTCACCCTGGACGGCGGTGAGGGCAACGACAAGCTCACCGGCGGCAAGGGCAACGACACGCTCGTCGGCGGCGCGGGCAACGACACCGTCATCGGTGGCGAGGGCAAGGACGCGCTCCAGGGCCAGGACGGCGACGACTACCTCGAGGGCGGCGCGGGCGACGACCGCGTCTTCGGCGGCGAGGGCCGCGACGTGCTCTACGGCCTGGACGGCAACGACTACGTGTCCGGCGGCAACGGCCGGGACTACATCGACGGTGGCGCGGGCAACGACCGGGCCTACGGCGGCGCGGGCGACGACCAGGTCATCGGCGGGCGCGGCGACGACACGCTGAGCGGCGGGCGCGGCAACGACGCGGTGGCGGGCGGCGCGGGCAAGGACAAGGTCGCGGGCGGCACGGGCACCGACAAGCTCTACGTCGAGGAGAACGAGACCACCGCCGACGCGGAGAAGGCCGAGCGCGAAATCGTCGACATGACGGACGCGGACCAGCGCGGCTCGTCGGTGTCCGTGACGGGCAGCGCGGAGTTCCAGGCGCGCGTGCAGTCGGACCTGGACGCGATGCGCTCGCTGCCGTCGGGCCAGGACCTGCTGGGCTCGCTGGACAAGAGCGGCAAGAAGACGGTCATCCGCGAGACGGCCAGCGGCAACAGCGCGGGCGGCACGAACTTCAACGACGGCTTCATGAACGCGGACGGCACGCCGGGCAAGGGCACGGACTCGCAGGTGAACTACAACACCACGCGCATCTCGCTGGGCGGCGAGGAGTGGATGAACCGCCCGCCTGTCGTCGGCCTGTTCCACGAGCTGGTGCACGCCTCGGACATGAACAACGGCACGCTGGCACTGGGCTCCAAGGACGGCACGCGCAACCTGGAGACCTCCGCGGTGGGCCTGCCCATCGACCTGGACCAGGACCCCTCCACGCCGGACGTGGTGCAGGGCGGCCGTCCCGGAGAGAACGTCCTGCGCGACGACCTGAACCTGCCCACCCGCCCGCACTACTAGGATGCGCGGGATGAGGACCTTCCGCCGCGCTGGTGCCATCATGGCGCTGGCGCTCATCATCGGGTGCGCGCGGGCGCCGGAGCGGCCCGTGGCGGCTCCGGCGACCCCGGCGGACCCAGGAGGACAACGCGTGGCCCAGGCGGACGTGGAGCTGAAGGTGGAGTCGGTGGCGCGCGAGGCGGACACGCTCGCCGTCACCTACGCGGTGCACAACCGGACACAGAAGGCCGTGCTGCTCCTGGACGGCCTGTGGGACGTGGGCTTCAGCGGCCACCTCACGCTGGCGCCCGAGCGGGCCTACGTGGACCTGTCCGGCGGCAAGGTGGTGCTGTCGCGCATGCTCCTGCCGGTGCCGGAGGACCTGGCGGTGGAAGCCCCGGAGGTGCCCGCCGTCACCCGCGTGGAGCCGGGCGCCACGGCGAACCGCCGCGCCGTGGTGCCGCTGCCCCTGCGCACCGCGCTGCCGTACCCCACGGGCCCGGAGGAGACGCGCGAGCTGTCCGCCGTGCGCGAGGTGTCCCTGCGCGTGGGCTACCTGCCGGACGCGGACGCGGTGACGCTCACCCAGGGGAAGGACGCCCAGGGCACGCCCATCCAGACGCCCCGGTACGGGCCGGCGGTGACGGCGCAGCGGGTGCTGGACAGCGGCCCCCTGCCGGTGACGGGCGCGAAGTAGGGAGCCCGCGCCCTGGCCGTGGAGGACAAACGCGATGACGGCTCCGGGCCCGTCATCGTCACCGAGGACGCGGAGGGACGCCGCTCGCTGCGCTTCGGCGACGGGGGTGCGCGCCAGAGCGTGGTGTGGCCTGGCGAGCCCCTGCGGCTGGAGCTGCCGTACACGCGCATGGCGATGGTGGCGCTGGCGTTCGTGCCCCGCCCGGAGAACATCCTCGCCATCGGGCTGGGCGGCGGCGCCATCCCCATGTTCCTGCGCGCGGTGCTGCCGGACACGCACATCGACGTGGTGGAGGTGGACGCGGCGGTGGTGGACGCGGCGAAGGACTCCTGCGGCTTCCAGGAGGACGCGCTCCTGCGCACGCACGTGGCGGACGGGCGGGCCTTCATCGAGGCGGATGGGCCGCCCTACGACGTCATCATCCTGGACGCGTACGGGGCGGACCAGATTCCCGGGCACCTGTGCACGCGCGAGTTCCTGGGCGCGGTGCGCGCGCGGTTGACGCGGGGCGGCGCGGTGGTGGGCAACGTCTGGGAGTCCGCGGCGAACCCGCACTTCGACGCGATGGTGCGCACCTACCAGGTGAGCTTCCACGGCCTGTCCCTCTTCGAGGTCCCCACCAGCACCAACCGCATCCTGGTGGGGCTGGAAGGCCCGTCACGGCTGACGCGCGAGGCGCTGGTGGAGCGGGCGCGCCGGGTGGAGCGGGAGCGGGGCTTGCCGTTCCGGTTGAGCACCCTGGTGGCGCAGCGCTACCGCCCCCTGACGCGGCGGCTGGCCCGGGGGCGGGTGCTGACGGACGCGGGGCTGGGGCCCGGCGGCCTCATCCCGGAGGAGTGAGGCCGCTCTGCTGGCCAGTGAGCACGGCCCCGCCCGGCCGCGGCTGAATCGGGGGGCGTCGCTGCTAATCTTGAAGGCTCGGTACGTGAGCATCCATTCGGGAGACGCGATGAACGGCGCGAACGACGGACGACCCGGCCAGCCCTTGGGTTCCCCCGAGGACGAGGCGCCGCTGGCGGACGGCGAGGCCGAAGCCGCGGGCCTGGAGGCCCGTCCGAAGCCGAAGCCCATCTACGTCCTGGAGGGCAACACGCTGAAGACGCGGCTGACGCGCGACGTGGGCATCCACTATCCGTTCGTCGGAGCGGGCATGGCGTTCGTCTCCCTGCCCCCGCTGGTGGTGGCGGTGTCGGAAGCGGGCGGCCTGGGAATGTTGGGCACTGCGCCGGAGCCGCCGGGCGTGCTGGAGGCGCGGCTGAAGGCCATCCAGGCGGGCACGCAGCGCCCCTATGGCGTGGACTTCATCGTGGACAAGCTGGAGCCGCACGGCTTCACGACGCGCGACCACGTGGACACCTGCATCGCGGCGAAGGTGCCGGTGGTGGTGTTCCACTGGACGATGCCGCCGCGCGAGTGGATCCGCGCGCTGCAGGCCGCCGGGACGCGGGTCTGGGTGCAGGCGGGCACGGAGGACCTGGCGAGGCAGGCGCTGGACGCCGGGGTGGAAGGGCTCATCGCGCAGGGGAGACAGGCGGGCGGGCGCAACCTGGGCAGCACGCCGACGCTGACGTTGGTGAGGGCCTTCCGGAAGCTGACGGACGCGGTGCCGGTGCTCGCGGCGGGAGGCATCGCGGACGGGTTCAGCGCGGCGCGAGCGCTGCACCACGGCGCGGACGGCGTCTGGGTGGGCACGCGGCTGGTGGCGTCGGTGGAGGCGTACGCGCACCCGCTCTACAAGCAGCGGCTGGTGGACGGGGACGCGGGCGACACGGCGATGACCACTCTGTTCGGGCCGGAGTGGCCGGGCAAGCGCATGCGGGTGATCCGCAACCGCGTGGTGCGCGAGTGGGCGGGCCGCGAATCGAGCGTGCCGAAGACAACGGAGTCGGAGGCCATCGGGACGACGCGGCTGTTCCCGGGCGTGCTGGACGTGCGGTACGTGATGCCGAAGTTCAGCTCCTTCCTGCCGACGCCGGACACGCAGGGCGACCTGGAGGAGATGAGCCTCCCGGCGGGAGGCGCGAGCATGTCGCGCATCGACACCGTGCAGCCCGCGGGGCAGATCGTCGTGGAGATGATGGAGCGCGCCCGGCGGCTCTTGGAGTCCCCGGAAGGGCTGGACGAAGCGGACGAGGACGACCGGGGTTAGCTACGGCGCGGCAGGCACGCCAGGAGCAGGCACGGTCGCCATGCGCTGGGCCAGTCGCCGTTCCCAACTGTCCAGCACCTCCTTGAGTAAGGCCCGCTCGGGTTCGGTCTTGGCCAAGCGGAGGGAGTGCTCGATCCCGCTCAACTCGTCGCGGAAGTCCTTGGGCAATCTCACGCCCCCGCCTGGACTCTCGTACCGGGCAACGATGGCCTCCACTCTCTGCTCCAATGACTGCTTCACCGGGGCTGGTACGGGGGCGGGGGCCGGTGCCGGCGTTACGGTTTGCGAGACCTCTGGCGCGGCTGGCCCGGACTTCGGACCAGTCCGGCGGGATGTGGGTTTGTTGCTTCTTTCCTCCCGAAGAATGCCTTCCGAGGGCGTCGCGGGCATGGTGGGCGCCGCAATGGTGGGAGGAGTTGTAGTGGTCTCCAGGGTGGGGCTGGTTGGAGCAACGGCAGGGATGGTCCCGACCTGCGCCGGAACTGGCTCCCGCGTGATGGCGGAGATGGGCGCTCCCTCCGTGGGTGTCGCAGGGGGCGGTGCGAAGTCTTGTCGCCGGGCCATCCACCAGGCCGCCCCGCTGATAGCCGTCGCGACCACCACCGCGCCAACGATGGCCGTGTGGCGTCGAGGCGCGGGTATCGTCTGGGTCGCGGCCGTGGGGAGGGACTCTGGCTCGGAGTAGGTGAGGGTTTCTTCCTGCCCAGAAAGCACGCGGGGCCTTCGCTGTTCACGCGTGGGGCCGGGCTGGGGTGTCTGGGGAACGCGGCGCAATTGCTGACGCACGGCCTCCGCGGAGGTTGGCCTCATCGCGGGATCCTTCGCCAGCAAGTGGAGCACGAGCGTATCGAACTCGGGCGGGATGCCTGGTGCCTTGGATGACGGGCGCGGGGGCTGTTGCTCGACGTGCGCGAACATCACCTGGAGTTGCTCCCCTTGGAACACGCGCGTCCCGGTGAGCATCTGGAACGCCATGAGCCCGACGGCGTAGAGGTCCGTCGCCGGCCCCACGGCCTGTCCCCGGACCTGCTCGGGCGCCATGTACTCCGGCGTGCCGATGACGGAACCATCCGCCGTGAGCGGGTTGTCACTCGATTCCAGAAGCTTCGCGATGCCGAAATCGACCAGCTTGAGTGAAGGTGCCGTGTCCGGTGTCTCCACCAGGAACACGTTGGCGGGCTTCAGGTCCCGGTGGACGACGCCCGCCTTGTGCGCCGCGCCCAGGGCCGCAAGCATTTGATCCAGGACCCACACCACGCGATCGATGTCGAGCTGACCTTGCTGGCGCAGGATGGTCGAGAGTGACTGGCCCTTCAACAACTCCATGATGACGTAAGGGCGTCCATCGGGCAGGCTGCCAAAGCCAAAGATGTCGATGATGCCCGGGTGCTGGATGGCGTTGACTGCACGGGCCTCGACCAGCAACCGCTGCTCCTGCTCAGGAGAGACGAGTTCCGCTCGCAGGACCTTGATGGCGACCTGCTTGCCAATGAGGGGATGGGAAGCCCGGTAGACGACCCCCATGCCTCCTGACCCGATGCGTTCCTGCAGGATGTACTCACCCAACTGCGTGCCCAGCAGAGGATCCGGAGATGCATTGGACCGGGACTCCGGACGGGCGGATGGCCCGGCGTCGCTTCGAGAGGAAGAAGGGGTTTTCATAATGGCACTGGCGCGCGAACCATAGCCATGCGCTCCCAAGGCTTTCAAACATCCGCGTGCATTGGCCCCTACGTGCGTTGACCAGACAAGGTGACCCATTGGGGCCGCGTCTGACTTCCCTCTTGGGGGAGAAATGATCAGCGGGGGAAGCGGGCCTGCAGCTGCTCCTGCCACGTGTCCAGCGCCTTGTTCACGTCCATGCGCTCGGTGCCGGTCTCCGCCTTCGCGGCGTCTGAGTAGAGCGCCACCAATTTCCGCGCGAGGTCCGGCGCGACGTCCTGGCCCTGGGTGCGCTTGCGCAGCTCCGCGACCAGCTTGTCCAGCCGCTGCGCCAATCGCTGTTCGGAGGGATTGGTCCGGGGCAGGGTGGGCAGCTTGGGAAGCACGAGTGGCGGAATCCGTGGCATCTCCGGGACGACGGCCACCGGAGGCGCGTCGTGCTGCGCGATGCGCTGGGTCAGCTCTTTCTCGATGCCATCGAGCGCCTGATGGATGCGCGCCCGTTCGGAGTCCTTCGTCGCGTCCACGGCGGCGCGGTACTGGTGGAGCAGCTTGCCGCGCAGCTCTCCCTCCGCGTCCACGTCCTTCGCCCGCGCGCGCAGCTGCTTGAACAATCCGAACAGCCGCCGCGCCAGCTTCTTCTCGGATGCTGTCTCCACTGGCAGCGGAGGCAGCCCGGAGGCCTTGCCCTCCGTCTCCGAAGTCGTGTCCGCTTCCTCATGCGTCTCCTGCACGGGGTGGCTCGTCACGACCGGAGTCGGAGCCACCACCTCCGGAGCCGGTGCCACCACCACGGGTGCGCTGGGCACAGGGGGACGCTGCTCCACGGGTGCAGGCTGTTCCCCGGGCCGCATCGCCCACCAGAGCCCCGTCCCCACCATCACGACTCCCGCGACCACCGCCGCCGCGAGCGGTGCCACCTTCCGCCGGTCCGCGAGCCCCGGCGGACGGGGCGCCGTGGGAGACGTGGGCTCCTCCCGCTTCATCACCACCGGTACGCCAAGCCCCAGCGTGCCCGGAGACCGCCCCAGCGACAGCGCCTTCAACCGCTGACGCACCACCTCCGCGGACGCAGGCCGCTTCGCCGGATCCTTCTCCATCAACTGGAGCACCAGCGCGTCGAGCTCCGGCGGAACGCCCTCCACCTTCGACGAGGGACTCGGCGGCGCCTGTTCGACGTGCGCGAACATCACCTGCACGTTCTCACCCTGGAACGGCCTCGCGCCGGTGAGCATCTGGAACGCCATGACCCCCAGCGCGTACAGGTCCGTGGCCGGGCCCACCGTGCCGCCGCGGATCTGCTCCGGTGCCATGAAGTCCGGCGTCCCCAGCACGGAGCCGTCCGCCAGCGTCAGACCCTCGCGCGACTGCAACACCTTCGCGATGCCGAAGTCGACCAGCTTGAGCGTGGGCGGCGCGTCCAGCCGCTCCACCATGAACACGTTCGCCGGCTTCAGGTCCCGGTGCACCACGCCCGCGCGGTGCGCCGCCCCCAGAGGGGAGAGGATCTGCTCCAACATCCAGACCGTCGTCCCCACGTCCAGTCGTCCCCGCGCGCGCAGCAACGCCGCGAGCGACTGGCCCTGGAGCAGCTCCATCACCACGTACGGCCGCCCGTCCGGCAGCGTCCCGAAGTTGAAGATGTCCAGGATGCCCGGGTGCTGGATGGCGTTGACCGACCGCGCCTCCACCACCAGCCGCTGCTCCTGCTCCGGCGACATCAGCTCCGCGCGCAACACCTTGATGGCGGCCTGTTTGCCGATGATGGGGTGCTCCGCCCGGTAGACGACCCCCATCCCGCCCGCGCCGATGCGCTCCTGGATGACGAACTCGCCCAGCTTCGCCCCGAGCAGCGGATCCACCTTCGGCGCGGTCGGTGCCAACGCCAGGGGCACCTCCCGCTCCGTCAGCGCCCGGTGTGCCCCCGTCTCCGGAATTCTTCTTGTCTTCATGGGAAAGCTCGATTTGCGGTGACAGTACCGTGGGCGTTGGGATGCCGTCGCGTGCCCCGGAGGCTTGTCTGCTGTTCGCTCGTTCGCTTGGCGACGCAGCGCTCCGCGCACTTCCAGTGAGCCGGTCCTTTTCCTCCCCGTCGCGTTCCCGCCTCCGGAACCCGGGCGGACCGGAGGGCTGGCTGATCTTGAGGGGCCCGAGCGCCCGTGGATCCAAACTGTTCCTGGAATGCCCGTCTCCAGAGCGAAAAAGGATGATCCACGGAGGGGGGAGGGCCTCAAGGAAACGGGGTGGACCCGTTGTAGAGTCAGGTCCGTCCTTTCCTGGACGTTCCCGGGTCGCGCTTCCGGATCCCTGCTCCCCAGGGACCGCACCCGAGGGGGAACATGGCACCGGCATACGACGCCCTGGTCATCGGCACCGGGTTTGGCGGCGCGGTGGCGGCCTGTCGGCTCGCGCAGGCGGGCCTGACCGTGCGCGTGCTCGAACGCGGACTGCGCTACCCGAAGGGCAGCTTCCCTCGCGACTTCGAGGACCCCCGCAACGGCTGGCTGTATCAGCACCGGCAGGGCCTCTTCGACATCAAGCTCCTCAAGGGCATGAGCATCGTGCAGGCCGCGGGGTACGGCGGCGGCTCGCTCATCTACGCCAACGTGCACCTGCGCCCGCCGCCGGAGGTGTTCGCGTCCGGGTGGCCGGAGGGCTACAGCCGGGAGGCGTTGGATCCGTACTACGACCTGGTCGCGCACATGCTGGACGTGCAGCCGATTACGGCCTCCGCGCGCGGCCTGCCGCCCAAGACGAAGCGGATGCAGGAGGTGGCGAAGAAGCTGGGCCGCGAGGCGCAGTTCTTCCACCCGAACCTCGCCGTGCGCTTCGCCCCCGCGGGCGAGCCGATGCCCAACAAGTTCGGCGTGCTCCAGGAGGGCTGCAACTACTGCGGCGAGTGCGACATCGGCTGCAACCGCCGCGCGAAGAACACCCTGGACCTGAACTACCTGGCCGTCGCCGAACAGCGGGGCGCGGAGGTGACGACGCAGGCGGAGGTCACCCGCATCGAGCCCCTGTCTCCGGGCTACCGCGTCACCTTCACCGACCACGCGAGCGCCGGCATGCAGCGCACCGTGGACGCGCGCCGCGTCTTCCTGTGCGCGGGCGCGGTGAACACCACGGAGCTGCTGCTGCGCAACCGCGACGTGCTCGGCACGCTGCCGGAGGTGAGCGCACGGCTGGGGGCGCGCTACTCGGCCAACGGGGACTTCCTCGCCTTCGCCTTCGACACGAAGGAGCCGTGGGACCCCTCGGTGGGTCCCACCATCACCACCGGCATGGTGGTGGAGGAGGGCCAGGGCAAGGACAAGACCTGGTTCCTCTTCCAGGAGGGCGGGCACCCGGTGCAGGCGGCGGGGCTGATGCTCGCCATGGACCCGGACCGCGCGATGACGCTCCCGGCGGACCTGCTCCAGCGCGAGCTGGTGAAGGTGCTGCGCACGCGCTCGAAGGAGATGGCCTCCATCGAGAACGAGCGGAGCCGCTTCCAGGCGGTGTTCCTGGCCATGGGCCGGGACAAGTCCAACGGCCGGCTGTCGCTGTCGCCCATCACGCGCGAGCTCCAGGTGCAGTGGGACGTGCCCGCGAACCTGCCGCTGTACCGCACGCAGGAACAGCTCTGCGAGGACGTGGCCCGCGCGCTGGGCACGCGCGCCGCGTACAACCCCCTCTGGGAGCGGCTGCACCTGCCGGTGTCCGTGCACAACCTGGGCGGCTGCGCGATGGCGGAGGAGCCCGCGTACGGCGTCCTCAAGCCTGACGGCGAGGTGCACGGCTATCCCGGCCTGTATGTGATGGACGGCGCGGCGCTGCCGGTGGGCATCGGCGTCAACCCGTCCTCCAGCATCGCCGCGGTGGCCGAGCGCAACGTGGAGCAGGTCATCCGCCAGGTGAAGGACGCGCCGGGCTGGGTGGCGCCGGAGCGCGCGCCGGTGAAGGCCGCGCCCGCGTACCCGCCTCGCGCCAGCATGCGGATGATGCCGGAGGTGGAGACGGTGGCCTCGCCGGTGGTGCCGGGGACGGATCCGCTGGGCGACGTGGTAATTCCGCCCGGCGGCACGGTGGCGTCTCCCACGCCGGTGGTGGGGCTGCGCTTCACGGAGCGGATGAAGGGCTTCCTCCAGCCGGGGCACCCGGCCCCGGACGACTTCGACGGAGCGGCGCGGGCGGGCCAGCGCGCGGGGCAGGCGGCGGAGTTCGTCGTCACCATCACGCTGCCCAACCTGGACCGCTTCCTCGCGCAGGAGGCGCACGGCGGCATCGTGCAGGGCACGCTCCACGTGCGCGGCTTCACGCCGCCTGGGGGCGCGCCGGTGGAGAACGGCGTCTTCAACCTCTTCGTGGGCACGGAGCGCTACTACGAGCGGCGCATGCTGTACCTCATGCCCTTCACCGGCGTGGACGGCCAGCCGTACCTCCTGGATGGCTACAAGGAGGTCAACGACGACGCGGGCTTCGACGTGTGGAGCGACACGTCCACGCTCTACACCGTGCTGCGCAAGGGCCACGAGCGCTCCGGCCCCGTCGTGGCCAGCGGCATCATCCGCCTGCACCTGCCGGACTTCCTCCAGCAGCTCACCACGTTCTCCGTGCTGGGCACGTCGTCGCCGCTGAAGCAGGCGGACGCGATGCGGCGCTTTGGCGGCATGTTCATGGGCACGCTCTGGGACGTCTTCGCCCGCGCGAAGTTCGACTAGGGGGGAACACACAGTGGGCATGGCGAAGCGGTACGACGTGGTGGTGGTGGGCTCCGGCTTCGGTGGCTCCATCACCGCGCTCCGGCTGGCGCAGGCGGGCAAGTCAGTGGCGGTGCTGGAGCGGGGCCGCCGGTACGCCCCGGGCCAGTTCCCCCGGGACATCACGCGCGCGGACGAGCTGCTCTGGCGCCATCCGGTCCGCCCGGAGGCGCGGGGGCTCTACGACGTGCGCTTCCTGTCCGGCATCGGCACGGTGACGGCGAGCGGCGTGGGCGGCGGGTCGCTCATCTACGCCAACGTGCACGTGCGGCCAGACCCCATCGTCTTCGACCACCCGCGCTGGCCCCGGGGCTTCTCCCGCGAGGCGTTGGATCCGTACTACGACAAGGTGGCGCGCGAGCTGGACGTGAAGCCGTTCCCCGCGTCCATCCCGCTGAAGAAGCGCGACCTGTTCCAGCAGGCCGCCCAGCGCATGGGCCGTAAGACCTTCGACCCGGACGAGGCCGTCTCCTGGACGGAGCCCTCCGCTCCGGGCCGCAAGGCCTGCCAGCGCTGCGCGGAGTGCGAGTTCGGCTGCCAGCACGGCGCGAAGAACACCCTGGACCTCACCTACCTGGCGCGCGCGGAGAAGCTGGGCGCCACGGTGTGGCCGGGCCTGTCCGTGTCCCACGTGCAGCGCGTCGCGGGCGGCTACCGCGTGCACTTCAAGGACCTGGCCACCGGGGAGAAGACGTCCGTGGAGGGCAGCCGCGTCGTGCTGTCCGCCGGGGCGCTGGGCACGGTGGAGATTCTCCTGCGCAGCCGCGACCGGGCCCGCACGCTGCCGCTGGTGAGCGAGTGGCTGGGCAAGGGCTACTCCGGCAACGGCGACTTCCTGGGCTCGCTGCACGGCAGCCGGGAAGAAATCATGCCGTGGGAGGGGCCGGACGTGGCCACGGTGATGCGCTTCTTCGACGCCGCGCCGCGCTTCACCATGGTGACGGCCACGTTCAACCAGCCGGCGACGGCGGTGCTCGCGGGGATGGGACAGCCGCGGCTGGGCCTGCTGGGCGGCGTGGGGTCTCCGCTGTGGACGAAGCTGTGGCCGCTGATGCACGGCGCGTTCGCCAAGGGGCTGTTCAACAAGCCGCTGGGCACCGGGGTGGACCCCTCGCGCACGAGCAACCTGTTCGCCATTGGCCAGGACAACGCCAACGGGCACATGGTGCTCAAGGGCGACCGGCTGGACATCGAGTGGGACTACGCGAACGAGAACGCGGCCCTCGTGAACCGCATGACGGACGCGATGCGCGAGCTGGCGTCGCAGTACGGCGGCACGTTCGCGCCGCTCGTCACCTGGGAGCTGTTCCGCCGGCCGTTCACGGTGCACTCGCTGGGCGGGGCGCACCTGGCGGAGTCGCCGGCCCGGGGCGTGGTGTCGAAGGAGGGCGAAGTGTTCAACTACCCCGGACTGTACGTGGCGGATGGCTCCGTCATCCCCACGTCCATCGGTTTCCATCCGGTGATGACCATCAGCGCGGTGGCCGAGCGCATCGCGGAGGCGGTGGCCCATGGCTTTTGATTACCGAAGCGGCGCGGCGGTGTCGCGGACGCTGTCGCAGGACGTGACCCTCAAGGGGCTGCCCCTGGCGGAGCGGTACGACTTCCTCGCGGGCGACGGCGTGCCCCTCAAGCTCACCCGCTACGTGGGGGGCACGAAGGGGCCGGTGCTGCTGGTGCACGGCGCGGGCGTGTGGAGCGGCATGTTCATGCTGCCCACGCTGAAGGAGAACTTCGTCCAGCACCTGGTGCGCCACGGCTACGACACGTGGCTGCTGGACTGGCGCGCCAGCGTGCAGCTGCCCCTGCGGCAGTTCACGCTGGACGACGCGGCGGACCACGACATGCCGGCGGCGGTGCGGCGCGTGCGCGAAATCACCGGCGCGGAGTCGGTGCAGGCGGTGGTGCACTGCGCGGGGTCCGCGGCGTTCTTCATGTCCATGGCCGCGGGGCACCTGCCGGACGTGCGCACCGTGGTGGCGTCGCAGGTGGCGCTGCACCACCACACGCCGGCCTCCACGCGCTTCAAGGCGCTGTTGCGCGTGCCGGAGCTGCTGGACGCGGGACTGGACTCGCTCACGCCGGATGACGCGTCCCGCACGCCGCTGTTCCAGGCGGCCTTCACCCGGGTGGCGGGCTTGCTGCGGATGGAGTGTGACAGCCCGGTGTGCCACCGGCTGTCCTTCATGTACGGCCCGCTGTACCGGCACGCGCGGCTCAATCCGGAGACGCACGCGCGGCTGGAGGAGCAGTTCGGCCGCTGCAACCTGCTGACGTTCCGCCACCTGGGGCAGATGGCGCGCGGCGGTCACGCGGTGAAGTTCGATTACGGCCGCGTGGGCAACCTGCTGCGCTACGGGCAGGCCCGGCCGCCGGACTACCTGGATCCGGAGCCCTTCCAGCGCCCCATCACGTTCATCTCCAGCGAGCGCAACCGCTGCTACCTGCCGTCGTCCACGGAGCGCACCTTCCAGTGGCTGCGCGAGGCGAACGGCGCGCGCTGGTACCAGCGCCGCATGCTGCCCGGCTACGGCCACCTGGACACGTTCATGGGCAGCACCGCCGCCGAGGACTCCTATCCGGTGCTGCGCGAGGCGCTGGAGTTCCAGCCCCGCTGACACGCCGCCCCGTCCAGGGGAGCAGGGGGCGGGGCGACCGGCCGCGGACGATGGCGCCCCCTTCGTGGGTGCTTACCGTTGGGCCGACGTTGGAAGTCTCTTCCCTCGCTCGGCTACGTGGAGGCCCGGATGAAAGCGGTCGTGCTCAAAGGCTATGGGGACGTGGAGGTGCTCGCGGTGCAGGAGATGCCCGAGCCGAAGGTGGGGCCGGGTGAGGTGAAGGTCCGCGTCACCGCCGCGAGCATCAACCCGGTGGACTGGAAGATCCGCCGGGGGGACCTGAAGGGCGGGCTGGACCTGAAGTTCCCCGCCATCCTCGGGCGCGACGTGGCCGGCGAGGTCGTGGAGGTGGGCACGGGCGTGGAGGCCTTCGAGCCGGGCGACCGCGTGATGGGGCTGGTGAACGCCGGCTACGCGGAGACGGTGGTCGCGCCCACGGAGTGCTGGGCGAAGGTGCCCGACAATCTGGACCTGCGGGACGCCGCCGCGCTGCCGCTGGTGACGCTGACGGGCACGCAGCTCATCGAGGAGCACGTGCGGCCCTCGCATGGGGACACGGTGCTCGTCACGGGCGCGCTGGGGGCGGTGGGGCGCTCCGCCATCTTCGCGGCGCGGGCGCGGGGCGCGCGCATCTGGGCGGGCGTGCGCAAGAAGCAGGTGGACGAGGCGCGGAAGCTGGGCGTGGAGGGCGTCGTCGCGCTGGATGATCCGAAGGACGTCGCGAAGCTGCCCACGCTGGACGCGGTGGCGGACACGGTGGGCGGCGAGGCCGTGGCGGCGGTGCTCGACAAGGTGAAGCACGGCGGGACCGTGGGCAGCGTGCTGGGGGAGCCGAAGGGCGCGAAGGAGAAGGGGCTCGTCGTGCGCAGCTTCATGGCCCACCCGGATGCGCACCGGCTCTCGCAGATCGCGGAGAGCGCCGCGAAGGGCGACCTGGTCATTCCCATCAGCCGGACGTTCAAGATGGACGAAGCACGCGAGGCCCAGAAGGTCGCGGAGCAGAGCGGCGTGGGCAAGGTGCTGCTCGTCAACTGACGCGAGCGCTCAGAACGGGGCGGCGCGGGTGAAGGACACGCGCTGCCCCGTCGCCGGGTGCACGAAGGACAGCGTCTCGGCGTGCAGGTGCAGGCGGAGGCCCGCGTGTCCGTACAGCGGGTCTCCCACGATGGGCGCGCCCAGGCCCCGCGGGTGCGCCGCGTGGACGCGGAGTTGGTGCGTGCGGCCGGTGCGCGGATGGAAGGCCACGCGCGTGTGGCCCGCTGCGCGGCGGAGGACCTCCCAGTCGGTGACCGCGGGCTTGCCGTGCACGGGGTCGACAATCTGGCGCGGCCGGTCGTCCAGGTCGACGCGCAGGGGCAGGGTGATGGTGCCCGTGTCTCCCTGGACCGGGCCATCGATGAGCGCCACGTAGCGCTTGGCCACGTCGCGGTGGAGGAACTGGCGCTGAAGCGACGCGTGCGTGCGGCTGTCGAGCGCCGCGACGAGCAGCCCGGAGGTGTCCAGGTCCAGCCGGTGCGCGAGCAGCGGGCCCGTGGCGTGCGGATACCGCGCGCGCAGGCGGGTGAGCACCGAGTCCAGCAGTGCGGCGTCCCGGCCCGGCACGGACAGCAGGCCGCAGGGCTTGTCGATGACGACGAGCCACGCGTCCTCGAAGACGATGGAGAGCTCCGGCGTGGGCGCGGACGGCGGGACGAAGACGCGCGGCGCGGAGACCTCCAGGCCCTCCAGCATGAACGGGAGCAGGGGACCGCACTTGTCGCGGCACGCCGGATAGAACGCGCCCTGGATGCGGCCGCCGGACGCGGGCGGCGTCCCCCACCAGAACTCCGCGAGCGCCACCGGCTGGAGGCCATGCGCGAAGGCGTAGGCGAGCAGCTTCGCGCCCGCGCAGTCACCCGCGCCGGATGGGGGTTCCGCGCCGCCGTAGAGCGAGCGGAGCGGGCGGGTGTCTCCCCGGGCGTTGGTGATGGCGTAGGTGTCGTGGAGCTGCCTCATGAAGCCGCGCGAGACGATGCGCCGCAGCCGGTCCAGGGCGCGCACGCGGCGCTCTGCCTTGGCGCGGGCAGGGGCAAGCTGGCGCCGCGCTTCTTCCTGCGCTGCGTCCCACCGGCGCTTCTCCGCCTTGTCACCCCGGCTCTCCTGGTCGAGCGCGTGCAGTGCCTGCGCGCGTTCAGCCTCCGTGAGCCCCTGCATGGCAAGGATCTCCGCCCGGCGTTCATGCCGCTGGCGGCGGCGGGCCTCATGGCGCAGGCGCATGGCTTCGCGCTCCGTGGCCTCGCGGGCCTGGCGGGCGTCATCCTCCGTGCGCAGGCGGCGCAGTTCCTCGGAAGCACTCCAGGCTTCGGCTCGGGCCAGCAGGGCCTTCACCGTGGCATCGGCCACTGGCTCCACGCGGGCACGTGCCTCACGGTCGAACACGGGGGGCACGAAGCCCGGCACGTCCCAGCGTCCCGCGAGCATCGCGGAGAAGGCTCGCAGCACGCCGAAGGTCCCATCCGGCTGCCGCACCACGAGCACTCCGAACATCTTTCCGCCGTCCGGCCCCTGGAGGACCTCCCCTGGCAGCCCGGGAGCAATGACCCCATCACGGAGCGTGGCCTGCAGTGACTCCGCGGCCCGGCGCGCGAGGGCGTGCGGGCCCACGGCGTCGAAGGGGCTCGGGAAGGCTTCTGGCACTTCGTCCGCCCAGGGCGCCGGTTCGAGTGCGGTGACAAGCGGGTCCACGGCGCCGGAGTAGCACGAAACCGCATGCGCGCCCCACCGATCCTGAAGGCCTGGCGGGCAGGCTGGCTGCCATTGCAATCCCATGTCAGGATTGCGCGGGAAATTCATGCCCAGACACCTCTCCTCATCCGCGACGACTCGCTCAGTGACGCCCCTCCCGCGCTTCCGGGCCGCCGTGCTCCTGGCGGTCCTCGCCATGACCCCGGCGGCCGCCGAGGAGCCACCGGCCCCTACGGCTCCCAGCAAGGCTGGCCAGGACGCATGTCCACCCGCGCTCCGGGTCGTGGTGGATCCACAGGAGCTGAAGAAGCAGGTGCGTGCGGCGAAGACGACCGCCGGGTTGCGGAAGCTCCTCCACCCGCTGGGATTGGACCCGGCGTGGGAGCGGCAGGAGTGCCTGAAGGAGGAGGGGCCGGCGTCGGCGCAGCTCGACGTCTTCCGTGCACGCATCGTGTCGGCGGACGCGCAGGACTTCGTCCTCCAGGCCCGCGGGCAGGCGTGCGATGGGCTGAAGCTGCTGTCTGGCGTGGTGCTTCACCCGCTCGGCGGCAAGAACACCTTCTGCGCCCTTCCGATGGAGTTCCTGCCGGGCGTGGTGGAGAGCCAGGCCTACCGTGTCGTGTTCTCCTTCGAGAACCTCACCGACCCCGTCCGGCAGGTCTTCCGCGTCGAGCAGACCGACGCGGACTCACGCAACGAATACCAGACGCTGTCGTATTGGGAGGCGCAGGAGGGCTCGCTGCGCTCCATCTTCACCCTCGAGTCGGGAAGCCACTCCGGCTTCGTCAACGGCTCGACCGAGGCGAAGGTCACGCCGGTGGGCGACGCGTTTCCACGCTTCCTGGAGGTCAAGGAGTCCAGCCGGGAGTGCGGCAAGTTCATCGACATGCCCTCGGGCGAGAGCGTCTATGAGTCCAGCTGCCGCGACGCCGCGAACGAGGTGCGCATGTGCTACCGCCGCAAGTCCCCCGGTGCCCCGGGGGCCTACGACAAGTGCTAGGCCGCTGGAGTCGCGGGCCTACGGAGTGGCTGGCTGGCTGAGGCGGAAGAGGGCGACAGCGCGGTCCATGCACCGATGCACGTCATCCAGCTCCATGTAGCCCGCGTCGTAGGGGCCGCCCGGCCAGGTCTCTTCGTGGCGCCATCCCTCTCCGCGCGCCATGGCCGCGTCGTCGACGTTGATGGGGTCTCCGCCCGGCTCCGCGATGTCCAGCTCCCACGAGTCCCAGCGCGCACGGAAGTAGAACGGACGCCCATCCACCTCGCCGTCGCCCTGCATCGGGCAGGAGCCGTAGAAGTCACCGCTCCAGCCGTTCCCCTCCAGCTTCATGGCATGACCGCCTTTCCGCCAAGTTCCACCGAGCCGTCCATGCAGCTCTCGGGACGAGCCACGCGGACGCCAGGGAATGCTGCTCCTGACATCCGGACCGCGACAAGCCTGGCCGGAGTCTTCCAAACCTGTCCGACAGTCGGACAGGTTCGTGCGAGGCGCCGCTGACAGGGATGGAAGGCGCTCTACACTCACCGTTTCCATGGCCAACGCCCATTCCTTCGCTGTCGGCATCCTGCTGTTGACCGCGCTCCTGTTCCCCGGGTGGAACGTGGAGGCTCGCACCGCCATCGTGAAGGCAGGGGCGGGGTGGAAGCTGGAGGTGGACGGCCAGCCCTATGTGGCCAAGGGCGTGACGTTCAGCGGCACGGGCGGGCCCGCGAACTTCGACAGGGATTGCGAGCAGCTGCGCGCCCTGGGCGTCAACACGCTGCGCACCTGGGGCACCGGCGAGGAGACTCCCGCGCTGCTCAATGCCGCGCACAAGCATGGCCTGCGCGTGCTGGTGGGGCTGTGGCTGCGGCCGGGCCGCGCGGGCATGGAGAATGACGACGCCTTCGACTACGCGCGCGACGCCAAGGGCCGCGAGGCGCAGCTCCAGGCCACGCTCGCGCAGGTGCGCCGCTTCAAGGACCACCCGGCGGTGCTCGCATGGGGACTGGGCAACGAGGTCATCCTCAATTCTCCGGATGAGCCGTCGAAGGTCGCCTACGCGCGCTTCCTGGAGAAGGTCGTCCGCGCGGTGAAGAAGGCGGACCCCGGGCACCCCGTGCTGTCCGTGGATGCGTGGACGCTGGGCATACCGCTCTGGGAGAAGTACGTCCCCTCGCTGGATGCGTATGGCTTGAACGTCTACGGCCGGGGCGTCCATGCGCTGGCGGACGCGGTGAAGCAGGCCGGCGGGCGCAAGCCGTGGTTCATCACCGAGTTCGGCGCCCAGGGCGAATGGGAAGCCCCCAAGGACGCGCGCAGCCTGCCCGTGGAGCCGGGTGACGGGGAGAAGTACGCCGTCATCGTGGACGGCTGGCGCAACGCCCTGGCGCCGCACGTCCAGGCGGGCCGGTGTCTGGGATTGTTTGTCTTCAACTACAGCGCGACGCTGGACCACACCGGACTGTGGCTGGGAATGCTGTCCGGCACCTCCACGCGGCCCGCGTGGCACGCGGTGGGGGAGGCGTACACGGGTACGAAGCCAGAGCCGGCGCTCCCGGTGCCGGTGCGCCTGGAGGTCCGGGGCGTGGAGAAGGGTTGGGCGGACGTGGCGTTCGACGTCACCTCCGCCACGCCGCTGGACGTGTCCTTCGCCTACAACTTCCGGGGCGCGGCGACCCGCGCGGAGCGCGACCGCGTGACGGTGCTGGAGTCCCGGAAGGGGAGCACTCCCGGTACGTGGCGCGTCCGGCTGCCTGCCGTGACAGGGGCCATCAAGCTGTATGGCCTGGCGAAGGACGGTGCGGGGAACCTGGTCGCCGCCACGACGTCCGTGGCGGCTCCGGTGGTTCCCTGAAGCCATGCGCTAGAGTGCGGCGCCATGCGTTGGCCTTTGCTCCTTCTTTCCCTGCTGGTGCTCTCCGCCGGCTGTGCCCACCGACCGCTTCCGTCCGACCTGCCGCCACCCGGGGCGAGCCATGGGCATCTGGCATTGGCCATGGATGCCTTCCTGGATGACCCCGCCTCCTACGCGAAGCGGGTGGCGCGGAACCCGGTCCTCGCCGGTGGCACCTCCTCGCAGACTCCCGTGGATGCTCCGGTCCTGGAACTGGAGGCCGGACAGGCTCCTGGGGTCTTCAACGAAGCCGTCCAGACCCTGGCGGGAAGGCCCACCGAGGCCCAGGTCGTTCAGGCTTGGGGCGACCTTCAGGCGGCGTGCGACGCGGACCATGAGCAGGCGTGCCAGTTCCTGAAGGAGCAGAGCCTCCCGCCGGCGCGGACCCGGGGTGGGGTGACCCACCCCAAGGAGAGAAGCCGGTCCTTCCGTAGCGAGTACGCCGTGGTCATCCTGCAATGCCGCATCGACGTGGATGAGCGCGTGCGGGACTGCCAGGTCGTCGAGGATGGCTCCGGGCGGCCCTCTCAACACTTCATCGCGCAGCTGGGTGAGAGCCGCTACCGGCCTTGGAGCCTGGCGGGACATGCCGCCGCGACCTCGTATTCCTTTACCTTCAACCTCCGTTATGGAGGCCCCGCCGAGGATGAGCTTTCGCTGGAGCAGAAGCTGGGCTGGGCGCGGCTGCGGGTGGCCCATTTCCCCCAAAGCGGCGGGGCCTGGGCCAACCTCGCGATGCAGCTCGCCGTCCACACGCCGGAGGATCCGGACTACCCGAAGGTGCTCGCACAGGCCCATGCCCTGGCGCCCAGATTCCAGTGGACGGCGACGGAGATGGCCTGGCACCGCGTGCAGGCCGGGCAATACGCCGCGGCCCTGATGGCGCTGCGCCCGGTGATCCGCCGCTCCGTGATGGGGGAGCACCCCAACCCCTATGTGCTGGAGACCGCCGCCGCCGCGCACTTCGGCCTGAACCAGTGCCCCGAGGCGCTGGCGGAACAACGCAAGGCCGTGGACCTGCTGCCGAAGGAGTGGCCCGCGCCGGAACGGGAGCGCTTCCAGCGCAAGCTCCAGGACTACCAGTCCGCCTGCGCCACGCCCAAGGCCGTCAGCGCAGCGACGGGTCCTCGCTGATCCGCGCCACCGCGCCGTGCAGGATGCCGAGCTGCCGGGGCACGCGCTCCAGCAGCGCGCCCAGCACCGGGTCGTCACTCGTGCGTGGCAGCGCCAGGGCGGGCAGGGGCGGGGGCTCGCGCCGCTCCTGCAGCGCTCGGGCGAGCAACTCCAGGCTGTCGCTGGCCCGCTGCGCCAGCTGCTGCGGCAGCACGGACGCCGTCCTCCCTTCGCGCCGTCCCGTGCCCAGCGCCGTCACCGCCAGCGCGAACCTCCGCGCGTAGGTGAGCAGCGCCATGCCCGGCTCCAGGTGCTGGGGCGGGCCCCGGTACTCCGTCATCAGCCGCTGGAAGGAGGACTCCGCCTCCATCAGCGCCTGGTCCAGGCGGCGGCGCTCGTCGTTCACCGCCGGCTCCGTGCCGCTGCGGTGCGTGGCCAGCTGTTGCAGGTACTTCCCATCCGCGCGCAGGGCGGAGGCCGCCGCGTCCGGGAAGCGGCGGCGCTCCGGGCTGGGCCACAACGTCCAGGAGCCCACCAGCGCCAGCGTCCCCGCGATGAGCACGCCCAGCGAGCGCTGCGACGCCACCGTCCAGTCCCCGGAGCTGAGCGTGGCCATGAGCAGGTAGTCCGGCGTGAGCAGGACCTGGAACGCGCCGAAGTTCAGCGGCAGCAGCGTCACGGAGATGGCCGTCAGCACGCTGATGACGCCAATCATCATGGGCGGCGTGTGCACCGTGGTCGCGATGAGCGCCGCCAGGCTCGCGCCCACCAGCGTCCCCAGCGTGCGCTGGAGCACGCGCTCCTCCGTGCTGCCCGCGTAGGGCTGGAGGATGGAGATGACCACCAGGCTCACCCAGTGCGCGTCCCCCACCTGCAACGCCTGCGTCAGCCCCAGCGCCGCCGTGGCCACCATCCCCGTGCGCAGCGCGTGCCGCAGCACCACCGAGTCCCGGTGCAGGTGGTCCCGAAGCGGCTGCCACCAGGAGCGCCCCGGCCCCTCCTCGAGCCCTCCCACCGTCCCCCTGCCACGCGCCGACACCGGGTCGCCGAAGAGCAGACCCGAAGCCGTCTCGTGCGCCACGCCCGCGCTCTCCCGCAGCCGGTCCAGCAGCGTGGCGACGTGCGTGGACAGCGGCCCCTCCGTGGTGTGCCGCACCGACGGCGCGGCCATCCTCGCGGGCTGCCGCCGGTGCCGGGGCTTGAGCGCCAGCCGGGGCGGAGCGCGCATGCCCTCGTTGCGCTCCTGCACCAGCGCTCGCGCCACCCACAGGCCCATCGCGGCGAAGGCCTCGCACAGCCGCGCCACCCGCTCACGCGTCGCGTGCAGGTGCGGGTCGCGCCCCACCACCTGCATCGCCTCCGCCAGCGCGCTGAGCAGCGCCACCATCGGCTCCGCCAGCTCCACCAGCACCAGCAGGTGCTCGCCGCGCCGGGACTCGTCCGGCCTCCCGCGCCGCGTGGCCGCGAGCACGCCGCGCGCCCGTTCGATGTCCGGACGGATCCGTGCATGGCGCTTCAGCCCTTCCGCCCAGGCGTCGGGCGTGGCCCCCTCCAGCGTCGCCCCGCGCAGCGCCTCCGCCGCGGTCGCGAGCCCCGCGTACACCTCCGCCACCGCCCGGCGCGCGGGGCGGTAGGGCCTCAGCGGCCACAGCAGCAGCGACAGCACCATCGCCCACAGGCCTCCCAGGAGCAGCGCGGCCCCGCGCAGCACCGCCTCTCGCAGCGAGGCCGCGGGCGCGCCCAGCGACACGACGAAGATGACTGCGAGCTGTCCCCCCACGGAGCCCGCCGTCTCGCCGTAGCTGCGCGCGAAGCTCGCCGCCGTGACGCCCACGAGCAGCAGCGTGGCATCCACCAGGTACGTGCGGCCCGCGGGCGCGGCGAGCATGCCGACCAGCGCCCCCAGCACCGTCACCGCGCCCATGACGCGCGCCCGCACGCGGTAGGAGCCGCCCTTGTCCGCGAGCGTGACGAGCAGGCCCGTGAGGCCCGCCCAGCTGGCCGCGGGCACGGTGAGCAGGTAGGACAGGCACAGGGGCAGGGCGGTGGCGACGGCGGCCCGGATGCCCGCCCACAGGGCCGGTCTGCCGGGCTCCACCCGGAAGAGCGACTGGAGGTGTCTCAGCAGCCGGTGATGGGGCATGGGGGGAGGGTCGGGCCGTCACCCCAGAGGGTGGCCACGGCCGTCCCCCTCCACAGCCAGGGGAGGCTCCTCCCCCCGATGACCGGACGGCACCCCGGGCCCGGGCCCGTAAGCCCCTCCCTCCCGGAAGGCCGGGGCGGGCGTCCCTGGCCTCAGCCCGTCCCCAGGGCCGGCGCGTCCTCGGCGTCGCCGGGCGCTTCCTCCGCTTCGAGCGCGGTGCCGTCCCACGGGATGTAGCGCACGCCCGGCATCGGCTCCGGGCCGTGGAACTCCAGCGCGCCCACGGTGGAGGTGAGCTTCTGCGTGGGCCGCCACGCCGCGAAGGGATGGGGGCGGGAGAAGAGCTGCACCTCGCACCGGGCCACGTCGCTCTGGGCCACCAGCACGTCCCAGCCCGTGGGGTCGCGGTACGCGTAGCCCACCAGCGTGCGCGGGTCGCACCACGCGCGGCCCTCCATGGCCACGGTGGCGGACGCGGCGCGGAAGGACAGCTCTCCGGACGCGGGCGACGTCACGCTCGACAGGAGCACGTGGGGCACCTCGTGGAACGTGTGCTCGGCGTCGCGCGTGCGCAGGTAGATGGGCGACAGCTGGGGGTGGCCCCGCTTGCGCTTCGCGCGCACCGCCATGAGCTCCAGCCGCGCGGCGTCGTCCTCGCGGAAGCGCGGGCAGTACAGCCACGTCAGCTCCTCCAGCCGCCGGTGGCCCCACAGGTGCTTCTGCAGGCCGGGCGCGCCCTTCACGTCGATGCGCTCGCCGTCCACCGTCACCGTGCCTTCGAAGGTGGCGTCGTCGTGCACGTGGGAGACGTGCGTGGGCAGGGGCAGGAGCGCGGTGCCGCGCGGCTCCCGGCGCACCGGCCCGGGGCTTCCGCCCTGGAAGCGCAGGTCCCACGTGATGGTGTGCCCCCCGCTGGCCACCTGGCCGTGACAGTGGCCGGGCGTCAGCTCCGAGTCCGCGATGCGCACGCCGCCCGAGGGCAGCGCCGTGAAGGCGGAGGCCGGGTGGATGGCCTTGAGCGCCACCGCGGGCCGGTCGCTCGACGCGCAGTCGAACGCCGCCGCCCACATCGTGGCGCGAGGCTCGCCGCCGCTGCCCGGGGCGGGGGTGAACAGGGTGTAGCGCAACCACCAGGCGCGATCGCCGCCGGGGTCGAGCACCACCAGGAACCAGATTTCGAAGAACCCCCGCTGATGACCGTTCCAGCGCGGCAGGTTGGCGCGCTCGCTCGACGGCATTGGATGAAGCCCCCTCTTGCGCGGCCGTTCACGGCCCGGACGCCGCGCCCAGACCTTCACGCTGGCAGATGGGGACAGGTACGAGCAAGGGGCCCCGGGGTCGCGGATCCGCGGGGGGGACCTGGGCGGACTCAGGAGCCGGGGGCGCCCCAGGTCACGCGGTACGTGACGCTGTCGTCGTCGAACTGGACCACGTCCACCTGCGTGGCGGGGCCGCTGGCGGCGCGCACCGTGGCCAGCATCACGCCCTGCTTGAAGTAGCGCAGCAGGCCGGGCTCGTTGAGCCACAGGTCCGCCTCGCGCTCGCCGCGCTCGGTGATGACCACCTCGGTGTAGTTGTTGCCGGTGCGGAAGCTGTGCTTCGCACGCAGCAGCATCCGCTTGGGCCCGATGAGCCGCAGCACGCCCAGGAGCGCGCGGCCCACCATGGTGTCGCGGTAGCCGTCGATCATCCGCTCACCCAGCATCCGCCACGCCACCTGCTCCGGCTGCTCCGGGTGGAGCGTCTTCGCCGTCAGCGCCACGCAGCGCGTCCACGTGTCCAGCGAGTACGCCGGCTGCAGCGGGCGGTCCAGGTCCAGGCCCTCCTTGCGCAGCTGCTCCTTGAGCGCGAAGGACACCTTCCCGGACAGTCCCCGGACGAAGAGTCCTTCGACGATGGTCGGGAATACGAGTTTGTCGGCGGTGGCCATGGGGGCCATTCCGCCCAGCACCGCTGGTTCTGGTCAAGACCTACCGCCAGGGTGGCGTCCAACGCTCGAAAGCGCGGTCGCCCTCCAGGGCCATTCCGCCCCGTTCCCGCGCGCGTGAAACATCGCTTGTGTCCATGTAATTCAAGCAAGCTGTGTAAACACTCCCCTGCGTCGGCGGGCGCGGGCATCTGGTAGCCTCCGGATGCTCCTCGTTCCGCCCGGCTCGCCCGCAAGCTCCCCTCAAGCTCCGATGACGTCCCGTGTCCTGACGTGCCTGCTGCTGTCCGTGCTGTGCGCGCTGCCGGCGGCTGGCGCGAGGCCTGTGCCCGCCCCGGCCGCGCAGGGCATGGCGATGCTCCAGCGGATGGACACGGCGCGCGTCCAGGGCAGCCCCAGCACGCTGCGCACGGAGCTGGACGCCCAGGAGGCGAAGGCGCCCAAGGACCCGATGCCCCGCGTATACCGGGCCTTCCTCGCGCTGCCCTCCGACGAGAGCTTCGCCGAGTTCAAGGCGCTGGCGGTGGTGTACCCGGAGAACCCGTGGCCGCATGTGGGCATGGGGCTGGTCTACGTGCGCTGGCGCATGTTGAAGGACGCGGCCGCGCCGCTGGAGACCGCGCGCAAGGTGGTGCCCGGCTTCGCGCCCGCGCTGTGGGCGGACGGCCTGCGCCTCCAGGCGGAAGGCAAGCCCGCGGAGGCGGAAGGCCGGCTGCGCGAGGCGCTGGCGAAGCTGGACATCCCGCGCTTCCGCACCGACCTGGCGCTGCTGCTGGCGGGACGGCCCGGGGGCGCGGCCGAGGCGCGCGCGCTGCTGGTGCGCTCGGTGAAGGAGTGGCCCGAGCAGCCGGAGGCGCTCCAGGTGCTGTCGCGGCTGGCCCGCGAGGCCGGGGACGCGAAGGCGGGCGCGGAGGCCGGCGCGCTGCTCGTCGCGCTCCAGCCGCATGACCGTGAAGCGCACCGGCGGCAGGCGGAGGCGTGGCTCGCCGCGGGCGACAAGGCGCAGGCGGTGAAGATGCTGGAGCGCTACGCGACGCTCGGGGGCGCGGAGCCCGCCGTGCTCGCCACCTGGGTGCGGCTCAACGTGGAGCTGAACCGCCCGGACGACGAGGCGAAGGCCCTGGTGCGCCTGGCCGCCGCGACGCCGAAGGATCCGGAGCCGCTGCTGCGGCTGGCGACGCTGGCGGAAGGCAAGCAGGACGCGGCCGGCACCGAGGCCCGGCTGGACCAGGCGGTGGCGCTCGCGCCCCAGCGCGCGGACATCCAGGTGCGGCGGGCGCGGCTCTTGCTCAAGCAGGAGCGCTACTTCGAGGCCGTGGCGGCGTACCGCGCGGGGCTCGCCGCCCCAGAGCGGCCCGTGCCCGAGGCGGTGGAGGAGGCCGCGCAGCTCTCCAAGAAGCTGCGGCTGCCCGCGGCGCCCGCGAAGGGCACGGTGGAGCAGATCTACGACCGCGTGTCGCTGGGGCTGGTGGCGCTGTACCTGGAGCACCTGATGGAGAAGCCGGACCTCAAGGGCAACCTGAAGGTGCGCGTGGACCTGGACCCCACCGGCAAGGCCACGAACGTGGTGGTGCTCTACGACAGCCTCCAGGACGTGCTCATCACCCACCACGCGCACGTCGCCTTCATGGACGCCCAGTACCCGCCCGGCAGCCCGTCACCGGAGTACCAGTACGTCTTCCGCCCTCCGCGCTGAGGCGGACATCGCGGCGCTTCTCCTACCGGAAGCGGGTTGACGCTGGCGGCGCCGGACGGCACAGACTCCGGGCCTCACGACAGGAGCCCGCCCGTGAACGCCGCACCGCTGACGCCCGCCGCCCTGTGGCCCCGCACGCTGGCCGTCACCCGGCACGCGCTGGAGACCGGGGCGCTCCAGCCCATCGCCACGCAAGCGCGCACGCTGCCCATCGCGAACACCACGTTCCAGGTGCGCGTGCTGGGGCGGGTGGCGCTCAAGGAGCGCAAGCGGCCGGCACCGCCGGCCGGCACGGAGCCGTTCAACCCGTTCGCGAACCCGGAGCCGGACCTCGTGCTGGGGGACGTGCCTCCCGCGCACGTGTGCCTGCTCAACAAGTTCAACGTCGTGGAGCACCACCTGCTGCTGGTGACGCGGGCCTTCGAGTCGCAGGACGCGCTGCTGACCCGCGCGGACTTCGACGCGCTCTCCACGTGCCTGGAGGGGCTGGACGGGCTGGCCTTCTACAACGCGGGGGAGACGGCCGGCGCGAGCCAGCGCCACAAGCACCTGCAGCTGGTGCCGCCCCTGGGGCCGGACGGCCGCCGCGCGCCGGTGGAGGCGCTGCTCCCCCCGCTGCCGGGGCCCGGCCGCGTCATCGCCGCGGAGTCACTGCCGTTCGCGCACCTGCTGGCGGGCCTGGGGCCATGGGGAGCGCCAGGGCAGGGCGAGCGGATGCTGGCGGCCTACCGGCTCCTGCGGGAGGCGATGGGCCTGGGCGAGCCCGCGCCGTACAACCTGCTCGTCACGCGGGACTGGATGCTGCTCGTGCCCCGCTGCCGCGCGGAGCACCTGGGCGTCAACGTCAACGCGCTGGGCTTCGCGGGGTCGCTCCTGGTGCGCACGCCCGAGCAGTTCGACGCGGTCGCCGCGCTGGGCCCCCTGGAATTGCTGCGCCAGGTCGCGGGCGTCGCTCCGTAGGAAGGGTGCAACCACGCGAGCGGACCGGCACAATGCCCGGACACCAGGCTCACGGAGCGACCCCCCATGGATGTGAACGAGCTGGCCCGCGTGCCGGGCGTGAATCCCCAGGTTCCCGACGCGGCACGCATCTACGACTACACGCTGGGCGGCACCCACAACTTCGAGGCGGACCGGCAGGCGGCGGAGTACATGTTCTCGCTGCTGCCCTCCACGCGGAAGTGGGTGCGGATGCTGCGCGCGTGCCTCCAGACCGCGGCGAAGCGGCTGTCCGCGGAGGGCTTCACGCACTGGGTGGACTTCGCGTCCGGCCTGCCCACCAACGACCACGTGCACGGCGTGCTGCCGCAGGACGTGAAGGTGCTGTACTCGGACATCAACCCGCTGACCATGGCGCAGGCGCGCGTGCTCCTGGGGGACGACCCGCGCGTGCGCTACCTGGAGTGCGACATCCGCCAGGCGAAGCCCTTCCTGGAGCGCCCCGACGTGCGCGACTTCCTGGGCGGCGAGCGCAAGGTGGCCATCGGCGCGAACGGCATCACCGTGTTCCTCAAGGCGGAGGAGAACCAGAAGTTCTTCCGCGACCTCTACGACTGGGCCGCGCCGGGCTCCAGGCTCTTCACCACGTTCGAGACGAAGGACCCCGCGAAGACGACGCCCCAGTGGGAGCAGTTCGTGGGCATGTTCCAGAAGATGGGGGAGACCTTCGAGCTGTTCTCCCTGCCCGAGTACCTCAAGCTCTGCGAGCCGTGGACCCCCGGCCCCGGCGGCGTCCAGCCGGTGAGCCGGTTCCTGGGGCTGCCCGAGGACTACATCACCGAGGAGGACCGCCAGGGCGTGGGCATCGAGTTCTACGCGGTCATCCTGGAGAAGAAGTAGCCGACTTCGCGCGGTAGCGCAGTCCCACGAGCGCCGCGACGAAGCCCGCCGCGGCGCCCACGCACAGCGCCTGGCGCGGACCGAACGTGTCCGCGACCCACCCGACGACGGGGGCGCCCAGGGGCGTCCCGCCCAGCGCGATGGCCAGGAGGATGGCGAGCACGCGCCCGCGCATCGACGGGTCGGTGGACAGCTGCACCAGGCTGTTCGCGGTGGTGGTGAAGGTCTGCGCCGACACGCCGATGACGACGAGCATGACGCCGAAGAGGGCGTAGGCCGGCATCACCGCCGCGAGCAGCAGCCCGGCGCCGAACACCGCGGCCCCGGTGACCAGCAGCCCGATGCGCGGCTGCGCGCGCCGGGCGGAGAGCAGCGCGCCCGTCACCGAGCCCATGGCCATGATGGACGTCAGGAGCCCGTAGCCGCTCGCGCCCTGGCCGAAGACGCTCACGGACATGGTGGAGATGAAGATGGGGAAGTTGAGCCCGAAGGTGCCGATGAGGAAGAACATGATCAGCACCGCCTTCAGGTCCGGCCGCTTCCAGACGTAGGCGAAGCCCTCCAGCAGGCCCCCGCGCGTGCCTGACGTCCGGTCGCGCACGTGCAGCTCGCTCGTGCGAAGGAGGCTCAGGGAACAGAGCACCGCGCCGAACGAGGCCGCGTTGATGACGAACATCCACCCGGAGCCCACCCAGGAGATGAGCACCCCAGCGATGGCGGGCCCCAGCATGCGCGCGGCGTGGAACGAGGTGGAGTTGAGCGCCACGGCGTTGGAGAGGTCCTCCTCGCCCACCAGCTCCGCCACGAACGTCTGGCGCGCGGGGGCGTCGAACGCGGTGACGCAGCCCAGGAGGAACGCGAACACGTCGACGTGCCACAGCCGCACGTGCCCCCAGAGCGTGAGCAGCCCCAGCCCCAGCGCCAGGGCCCCCAGGGTCGCCTGCGTGGCGAACAGGAGCTTGCGGCGGTCCAGGTGATCCGCCGCGAAGCCCGTCAGCGGGAGCAGCAGCACCTGCGGCGCGAACTGGAGCGCCATCACCACGCCCACCGCCGTGGCGTTGTTGTGGGTGAGCTGGGTGAGGACGAGCCAGTCCTGGGCGGTGCGCTGCATCCACGTGCCCACGTTGGACACGATGGCTCCGGCCGCCCACGTCCGGTAGTTGAAGCCCCGCAGCGACCGGAACGTGCCCGTCATCCCGCCCGGTATCTCACCCGCACGACTCTCCCGCCAGCGCGCAGCGGGCGGACGCACAGGGCGTGAATGGAGGGCTGGAGCCGCAGCCCGAGGGCGCGCACTGGCAGGTCGTGACCCGGTGGGAGGACGGGTCGCAGCACGGCTCGTAGCTCACGGGCTGCTGGGGGCCCGCGTCCACGCCCGCGTCGGTGCCGGCGTCCACACCCGCGTCGGTGCCGGCGTCCACGCCCGCGTCCGTGGAGGTACCTGCGTCGGTGCTGGTGCCTGCGTCCGTGCTGGTGCCCGCGTCGGTGGTGGAGCCCGCGTCCTCGACGCTGACGCCACCGTCGGGGTCATCGTTGCCGGCGTCCTGGCCCCCCTGGACGGAACCGCAGCTCTGGCTGAGCGACACCGTGCAGGTGCCGGCGGCGCACGCCCGGAAGGTCGTGTCGCAGACCTCGGTCACTTCACAGAGGCAGGTGTCCACCTGTCCGCCAACGCAGCAGACGGCCCAGGACGCCTCGCCGATGAGCGACGGGTCCTCGTAGAGCGGGTCGAAGCACGCGGCGAGGAGCGCGATGAGGGAGGCGAGGACGGGTCGTTTCACGGCGCTTGGGACACCCGGTGCGGCCGGTCTGGGACATGCCGCCGGGGTGGGACTAATATCCCACGGCCCATCGCGAATGCGATGCGATGTCCCAGGCCGCCGGGGCCGGGTGTCTCAAGGACGAAAAGGAAGGTCGGACCAGGCGGATGGGGAGCGGGCTCGATGCGGAGGAGCTCAGGCAGCTCTACGAGCGCTTCGCGCCCGTGGTGCACCGTCGCGCGCTCGCGCTGCTGGGGCGCGATGCCGATGCGTGGGACATCGTTCAAGAGGTCTTCGAGCGCATGCTGACGGCTGGCGCGCGGTTCCGACGGGAGGCCCGTCCGATGACGTACGTGTACCGCGTCACCACCAACCTGTGCCTCAACGCGCTGCGCTCGCGCCAGCTGCGGGAGCCGGCGCTCCTGGAGGCCCCGGAGGCCGCGGCGCTCACGCCCAGCCAGTGGGAGGCCGCGGACTTCATCCGCCACCTCGTGGGGCGGATGGGCGAGCGCGAGCTGGAGGTGGCCACGCTGCACTTCTTCGACGGGCTGACCCAGGAGGAGATCGCCGGGATGCTGGACGTGTCGCGCAAGACCATCGTCCGCGACCTGGACTCCATCCGGAAGAAGGCGGCGGAGCTGGGGCGGCTGCCGGAAGCGCTGGAGGCGGGGCGTGGCTGAGCACCTTTCAAGGCTGGAGCTGGACGAGTGGCTCGCGGGGCTGGATGCCTCGGGGCGCGCGGAGCGGCACGTGGCGGCCTGCGCGGCCTGCGGGCAGGTTGCCGAGCAGCTGCGGCAGGCGCGCGCGTCGAGCCTGGGCGAGCCCCGAGCGAAGGCGGTGCTGGCGAGGCTGGAGGAGAAGCGGGCCCGGTCCACGAAGCCCCGCTGGAGCTGGGGCGTGCCGCTGGTGGCGGCGCTGGCGGTGGGGCTCGCGCTGGTCGTCTACGTGCCGCGCGGTGCGGACGATGGCGTGCGGTTGAAGGGCACCGTGGCATTGCGGCTCTTGTCCGAGCAGGGCACGCCGATGCTGGACGCGAAGCCCGGCGAGCGCGTGACGCTGGCGGTGGGCACGGGGCCGTACCGGAACGTGCTGGTGCTCGCGGTGGATGAAGCGGGAGTGGTGGACCGGCTCTGGCCACAGGAAGGCCGGACGAGCGGCACGGTGGCGCCAGGGGCGGAGGTGAAGCTGTCCCCGCCGCTGGAGGTGACGCCGGGGTCGGTGGCGCTGCATGCGTTCTTCTCGGACGCGCCGCTGGACGTGGAGCAGGCGCGCGAGGCGCTCACGTCGAGCGTCGCGGAGGCACGGACGAAGGGGCAGGGGCCGTTGGACGTGGAGACGCCGGGTGACATCGGGAAGGCCCAGGCCCGCACGCTGCTGAGGGTCGTGCCGTGAGGCGGGCGCTGGGCCCGGGCGTGCGGGTGTGTGCGGCGGTGGGCCGGCTCCAGAGGACCGCTGAGGAGAGGACCCCGCGCCGCTGGGGCCTGGGCGCCCAGGTGTTCGCGGTGCTGCTCGCGGTGCTGGGCCCGCTCAGGGCCGCGGCCGTGGAGGAGGCGCCGCGACGCTGGGCGCTGGTGGTAGGCGAGAACCAGGGCCTGGCCGGCGAGGAGCGGCTGCGCTTCGCGGAGGCGGATGCGCAGCGGATGCGCGAGGTGCTCCAGGAAGTGGGCACCGTGTCGCCGGAGCGGACGATGACGCTGCTGGGCGCGGATGCCGCGACGCTGCGGGAGGCCCTGAAGGGCTTCCGAGCGAGGCTGGCCGCGGAGGCGTCGTCGCGGGACTGGCTGTTGCTCTACGTGTCCTCGCACGCGGGAGACGGCAGCCTGCACCTGCGCGGCACCGAGCTGCCGATGCGCGAGCTGGTGGACTTCCTCAAGGGCGCGCCCGTGGGCGTGGGACTGCTCATCCTGGACTCCTGCCGCTCAGGGGGGGCCACGCGCCTGAAGGGCCTCAAGCCCGTGATCGCGCCCGTCACGATGGAGGCCTCGGACCTGGAGGGCCGGGTGGTCATCAGCGCGTCAGGCGCGGATGAGTACGCGCAGGAGTCGGATGCGCTGCAGGGCTCCTTCTTCACGCACCACCTGGCGGTGGGACTGCGCGGCGCGGCGGATGCATCGCGCGATGGGCGCGTCACGCTGGAGGAGGCCTACCGCTACGCCTACGCGAGGACGCTGGAGTCCACGCTCGTGTCACCCGGAGGCGTGCAGCGCCCCACGTTCCGGATGGACCTGCGAGGACGCGGCGAGCTGGTCCTCTCCGAACCGCAGCAGGCGCGCGGTCGGCTGACGCTCGACGTGAAGACGCCGGGCCGCTGGCTGGTGGTGGCGTCGGAGAGTGGCTCGCTGGTGGCGGAGCTGGAGAAGGGCGAGGGCCCTACGACGCTGGCCGTGGCGCCCGGCGCGTACCGCCTGCTGCTGCGCGCGGATGAGGGCTACCTGGAGCGGTCGGTGATGGTGCCGCTCAACGGAACCGTCACCGTGGGGGGCGCGACGTTCGAGGAGGCCGCGAGGCTGCGGCTCGCGCGCAAGGGGGGCGCGGGGGCTTCGCTGCTGCTCGCGGTGGGGCCGTCGCTGACGTCGGGCATCGTGGCGGGCCTGTCGTCCATCGCGGGCTTGGACGTGCGTCTGGTGCGGGAAGGACGGCTGTTCTCCGGAGTGGACACGTCGAGCCTGGGGCTCGGGGTACGCCGGGGGACGGGCAGCGGGGTGACCTTCCAGCAGACGGAGCTGGAGTTGCGGCTGGGTGCGGGGCCGCACTGGAAGCAGGGCGCCTGGACGTTCAGCGGCGCGATGGAGGCGGGAGCACTGGCCGTCTTCCAGTCCCGGATTCCGGAGGAGGAAGCCCGCTTCGGGCTCGAACCGCTGGCGCTCGTCACCGGGAGCGTGCGGCTGGACGTGCGAAGCCGCCTGTCGATGCTCCTGAGCGCCTCCGCCGGAGGCGTCATGGCGAAGCGGGACTCCGGCACGGCGCTGGTGCCCAGGGCCTCCGCGTCGCTGATGGTCGGGTACGCGCTCTAAGCCGACGGACACCCAGGCCTTCCCCCGACGCGGTCCCAACCTGTCCGACAGTCGGACAGGTTTGTGTGGAGTGCCGCGTGGAGAGGTCGCACGTCCGAAGGCCTGGCGGAGTCGTGGGTCGTCAGGGCCCGTCGCTTCCAGATAGAACGCTCCACCCGTCCTACCTCCGGAGCCCCCATGTCCGTGCGCCGCCGCCTCCTGCTCTCCGTCACGCTGGGCCTCACCCTGGGCTGCGCGAGCACGAAGCCCACCGCGACCCCGCCCGCTGAACCGGGCGCGCTGGAGCGGGTGGCGCTGGTGCATGGCGGCGCGGGGCCGTGGGCGGTCGCGGGCTACCGGATGGGCGAACACGCGCTCCAGCAGCTGGGCCTGCCCCGGGGCAGCTTCAAGCTGGAGGTCATCCATCACAGCCCGGCGAACGTCCAAACACCTGCGTCGCGGACGGAGCCGCGGCGGCCACCGGGGCCAGCCTGGGCAAGCTCAACCTGTCGCTGGTGACAGCGCCCGCTCCAGAGGACACCGCGACCACGTTCCGCCACCGCGACACCGGCCAGTCGCTCACGCTGCGTCCGTCCGCGAGCTTCGTGCAGCGCTTCCGCGACGTACCACGCGAGAAGCTGGGCGAAGCGGGCCGGGTCGTCCTCACCCTGCCGGACGCGGACGTCTTCGAAACCGTCGCGCCCTGAAGCCGCGCCCCTGTGATGTCACCCGCCGGCAAGCGCGTTTGCTTTCACCGCCCCGAGCGAAAATGGGGGTCGGAGTGCTGCCGGAAATGTCAGACCGACCCGGTATGAATCTCCCTGCGCGGCGCCATCCAAGGCGTCGCCGAAAGGGTCGTCTCCACAATGAATATGTCATTGATTTCCCTCGGGCTTTTGGTCGGCATGACGGGGGTCGGCTGCGCGGGTCTCGACGAGGCCGAGGCGGTGGACTCCTCCGTGTCGACGGACGCGACCTCCCAGGTCACTCAAGGCCTGATCACCCAGGTCACCGGCACCAGCACGGTCACCTTCGTCGCCGCGTCGGGCAACGAGACGAAGCCCTACGACCAGTCCGCCACGTCGGTGGTGGCATACACGCGGGACTCAACGACCGGGGCGTTCACGGCCTATCAGGGCACGGGATCCGCAGACGGCAGCATCTTCGTGCCGAACGTTCCTTCCGGCCGCATCTACCTGAAGCTGGGCTCGCGCTACCTGGTGAGCACCGGCCGCGCGTTCGACCTGGGCTCCACGGAGTGGGGCCGCGATGGCACCTTCGTCTCACTGCCTACCCCCGTGACGGTGTCCGCCACCGGCCTGTCTCCCTGGCAGCCGGGGGACTACCTGGAAGTGTATTCGTTGAACCCGGGCGCGTTCGGCTACATCAACACCGGCGTCACGGGGTTCCCCCTGGCGGGCGCCACGTCGCTCTCCGGGCTGACCTTCAATTACGCCGACATGCTCAACCCGGTGCTGCTCGACAGCGGCCTCGGGGATGTGTTCTCGCTGGCGCAGATGCGGTGGCAGACGAGCGCGAATGGAGTGCCCTACCGCGCGATGCACAAGGTGCTCGACACGAGCATGACGCAGGTGGAGGGCCAGCCCGCCACCGTCAGCGGAACCTTCACCCAGCCCGCCGCGACAGGCACCTTCGCGGTGGACTGGAGACGCTCGGCGTTCGAGGCCATGCGCACCCAGGTGAACCCGGGCGCGGTCAGCACGTACAGCGAGATCTGGATGTCCGCCCGGCCGGCCGCGCTGAGCTCGGCGATCGCGTCCATCAGCGGGCAGCCGCTGCTCGTGAAGCTCAATCCTGACGCGCAGCGGACCGACATCGTCACGGGGAGCATGACCTACAACAACCCGCTCCCGGCGACGTGGCAGAAGGTGGCGCTCGCCGCCGCGGGTTTCACGAAGAGCTACGCGCTGGGAACCGCGAGGCCCTACACGATGAGCGTGGACATCCGCGTGGATCAGGAGGCGAGCGCGTTCACCGCCGCGCCCGTGCAGCCCCTCGTCGGGCCGGTGCAGGCGCCCCTGGTGAACACGCGCGGCGCGTTCCAGAACCTCACGGGCGTGGGGACCGACGCCTCGCTGCGCTGGTCGAAGCCGCTGGTCGGCACGGCCACGAACTACGTGGTGAACATCTACCGGCTGGGCACGAGCAACGGCTCCACCACCGCGACGCGCGTGGCGGCGCTGCACACGGATCTCCAGAGCGTGTACCTGCCCCCGGGCGTGCTGCTGGCGGGCCAGACGTACTTCGCGGAAATCCAGAGCTGGTACCAGCCCGGCTCGGACCTCGCGACGAGCCCGTTCAAGCGCTCGCTGCCCCGAGCCCGCGCCAGCGTGCTCACGGGCATGTTCAGCCCGTAGCCGCTGAAGTCCTGGGAGGGGAGGGAGCCCGCTCCCTCTCTTCCTTTGGCCCCGCCGCTCCCACAGGTGGCTGGAGCGGCGGGCCCGAAGGGCGAAAGGCGAGTCAGAAGACGACGAGCGAGATGGCCAGGAGCGGCAGGGCCCCCTGGACGATGCTGGCCCGGAGGAAGCGCCGGTTGCTGCTCACCAGCACCACCGCCGCCAGCAGCATGCACGCGCAGCCGAACACCACCGCCGCCACGCCCGACACCACCGCGCCGGTGTGCACCAGCACCACGCCCACCAGCACGCCCAGGGCCAGGAACAGGTTGTAGAAGCCCTGGTTGAACGCCATCCCCTTCATCACGTCCGCGTCCGCCTGCGACTTCAGCCCGAAGCGCCGCCACACCTTCGGCCGCGTGAAGACGAGGCTCTCCATCACGAAGAACAGCACGTGGATGAGCGCGGCGATGACCGCGAAGACCTGCGCGAGCAGCGACATGATGACTCCCCCTCCGGGGTCGGGTTATTCTGAACCAGTCAGTTCCGAATTCATATTGAAACGGTCGGTTCAGAATTGTCAAGGAGGGTGACGTGGCGAGGACGCGGGCGTTCGACGAGACAGAGGCGGTGCGGGCGGCGCTGGGGGTGTTCTGGTCGCGCGGCTACGAGGCGACGTCGCTGTCGGACCTGGAGTCCGCGACGGGGCTGAACCGCTCCAGCCTGTACCAGACGTTCGACAGCAAGCGCGGGCTGTTCGCGCGGGCCATCACGCTGTACCTCCAGGAGGTCATCGGGCCGCGGCTGGGCGTCTTCGCGAAGGACGCGCCGGGCCTTGAGCAGGTGACGCAGTACTTCGAGTCGCTCGCGACGACGATGGCCACCGCGCCGCCGGCCCTGACGCGGCGGGGGTGCCTGCTGGTGAATACGGCGACGGAGCTGGGCCCGCATGACGCGGAGGCAAGGCAGGCGGTGGAGGACTACCGGGCGCTCCTGCGAGGCCACCTGACGCGGGCCCTGGAGGGCGCGGCGCGGGCGGGCGTGCTGCCGCGCAAGACGGTGGCCCGCCGGGTGGAGCTGCTTCTGGGGGCGGTGATTGGCGTGCTCGTCACGGCCCGCGTGGACCCGGCCGCCGCGGCGAAGCTGGCGCAGGCGACGGCGGGCGAGGTGGCGGGCTGGGCGGGGTAGGGTTGCCGGGCTTGTCCGGCGGGTGAAGGCTGCTACAAGGGCGCGTTCTCCCGAGGCGCCCGTGCCTCCGTTCCCCGAGGCTTCGATGGAATTCTCCGCGCTCGCGCTGTCGCCCCCGCTGCTCCAGGTGCTGGAGGAGCTGGAGTTCAAGACCGCCACCCCCATCCAGGCGCAGAGCATCCCGGTGCTGTTGCAGGGCAAGGACCTGGTGGGCCAGGCGCGCACGGGCAGCGGGAAGACGGCGGCGTTCGCGCTGCCCATCCTGCAGAAGGTGAAGCTCACGCAGGACCGCCACCTCCAGGCGCTGGTGCTCTGCCCGACGCGCGAGCTGTGCGCGCAGGTGGCGGGGGAAATCAGGCGGCTGGCGCGCCGGATGCCGGGCGTGCAGGTGCTGGCGCTCGCGGGCGGGCAGCCCATCCGGCCGCAGGTGGAGGCGCTGGAGAAGGGCGTGCACATCGGCGTGGGGACGCCGGGCCGCATCATGGACCTGCTGGACCGCGAGGTGCTGGACACGCGGCACCTGGCCACGGTGGTGCTGGATGAGGCGGACCGGATGCTGGACATGGGCTTCCGCGAGGACATGGAGCGGGTGCTGGGGGCCACGCCCGCGAAGCGGCAGACGGTGCTCTTCTCCGCGACGTTCCCGGACGACATCGAGAAGCTGAGCCGCGCGTTCCAGAAGGACCCCGTGCGGGTGTCGCTGGCGCAGGAGGAGGCCGCGCCGGACATCCAGCAGGTGGGCTACGCGTGCACGCCGGAGGAGAAGCAGGCGCTGCTCTTGCGGCTGTTGCGCCAGTACCAGCCGGCCTCCGCCATCGTGTTCTGCAACTTCAAGGCGGTGGTGGTGGAGCTGACGCGGGCGCTGGTGCAGGCGGGCGTGAGCGCGGACGGGCTGCAGGGGGACCTGGAGCAGTTCGACCGGGACCGGGTGATGGCGAAGTTCCGCAATCACAGCACCCGCGTGCTGGTGGCCACGGACGTGGCGGGCCGGGGCATCGACGTGGAGGCGCTGGACGCGGTGGTGAACTACGAGCTGCCGCAGCAGCCGGAGGCGTACGTGCACCGCATCGGCCGCACGGGGCGCGCGGGCCGGCGCGGGCTGGCGCTGTCGCTGGTGACGCGCTCGGACAGCCGCAAGGTGGAGGACATTGAAGCGACGACGGGCGTGAAGCTGGAGAAGGGGGACGTGGACGCGCTGGTGCCGGAGAACGTGCCGGGCGTGTCGCTCATCTCCGGCTGGGAGACGCTGTCCATCTCCGCCGGGCGCAAGGACAAGATGCGGCCCGGAGACATCCTGGGCGCGCTCACGGGCGAGGCGGGCGGGCTGAAGGCGGAGGACGTGGGCAAGATTGAGATCCACGACCACCACGCCTTCGTCGCCGTCTCCAAGCGCGTGGTGAAGGTGGCGTTCCAGCGGCTGAGCGAGGGCCGCATCAAGGGCCGCAAGCACCGCATCGAGCGGGTGCGGTAGGCAAGCCCGCTCCTCAACCCTGCACGCTCTTGCGCTCCGTCGCGACCGGCGCCGCTGTCTGCTTGGCCAGCGCCTCCATGATCTGCTCCGCCTTCCAACCGGGGTCCAGCACCGGGCAGAAGTAGCCCGGGCCCGCGCGCTCTCGCACCGCCCAGGCGAAGAAGTCCCTCGCCAGGGTGTGGACCTCTTCCGGGAGGAAGAGCGCCGCGACGTCGTACTCCGTGAAGCGCAGCAGGCCCGGGACGCGCCACTCGCGCTCCCAGTCGAAGCGGTAGCTGTAGGGCGCGTTGTGCGCGTCGCCCTGGATGTCCACGAAGGGCGTCACCGCCCACACGGGCTCCTTGTGCGGCTCCTTCGCCGCCAGCGCCTGATCCAGCTGGTGCTTCATCGCCAGGTGCGCTGGAGAGCCGTACTGCACGTACCAGACAGGCCCTCCGCCCTGCGACAGGATGAAGCTCTTGCGGAAGGCGATGCCGTACAGGCTCCGGCGCTGCACCAGCCTCGCGAGCTGATCGAGCGGAATCTCGCTGAAGCACACCGAGCGGTGCCGGTCCGCCACCACCGCCTCCCGCCGCGCGATGCCAAACCCCTCCGCGCCCGGGATGAGCGTGCGCGCTCCCAGGATGCTCATCATGTTCTGGTAGGCGTCGTGGTACGGGGGCCCGGGCTTCGTGAAGTGCACCACGAAGTCGGACATATCCCGCCACTGCGCATTCGCCTGATACCCGAGCATCGCCTCGCAAGACCCCCGCGCGAGTCTCCCGGCCCGGTCACCCCTTCGCAACACTACGTGCCGGGTTGTCCCCAGGCCTGCCCGCCCTCCTGACGTGCGGGGACGTCAGGGCAGGCGGGCGGGCGCTGGCTCCCTCGGCCGCGACAGCCGCATCAGCGCCAGCCCCGCGAGCACCGCCACCGAGGCCACCGCCGCCTCGCGCGCGCTCGCGCCGAAGGCCACCAGCGTCAGTCCCAGCACCAGCGTGGGCACCGCGAGCAGCGCGTGCACCGGCCGCAGGCTCCGCTCCCGCCGCAGGGCCAGCACCGCGAGCGCCGCGGCCGTTACACCGAATTGCATCAGCACCGCGATGGCGGAGAGCGCGAAGAGCTCCGACAGGTCACCCAGGTTCACGAACCCCAGCACCAGCGCCCACGTCACCGCGAGCGCCCGCATGGGCACGCCCGATGCGGACATGCGCTCCAGCCCGAACAGTGAACGCTCCCCGGAGGCCAGCGCGGACAGGTAGCGCGGCGTCGTCACCATCATCCCCACGCAGATGCCCAGCGCGGACACGCTGGTGCCCGCGCCCACCAGCCGCTCCAGCCCCGCGCCGCCCCACACGCCCGCGGCCTGCGCCAGGGGCGCACCCGCGTGCGCCAGGTCCGGCAGCGCCGCCACGCACGCCCACACGAGCCCCACGTACAGCAGCATCGCCAGCAGCAGCGAGCCCACCGTCGCCATGGGCACCGTGCGCTCCGACGCTCGCACCTGCCCGGCGATGACCGGGACGATCTCAAAGCCCTGGTAGGCGAACATCACCGTCAGACCCGCCTTCAGCCAGGACGTCCCCGTGGCGGGCAGCGGTGGCGGCACCTGTCCGGCCGGCAGGAAGAGGAACGCGCCCAGCAGCGCCGCCAGGGGCACGAGCTTGAGCACCGTGAGCCCCGTCCACGTCCGCGCGGACACCCGGATGCCCGAGGCCACCAGCGCCGCCAGCCCCGTCACCAGCGCGGAGGCCAGCAGCCGCTCGCCCACGGGCCCTCCCAGGCCCACGGACGGCGCCACCGCTCGCGCCAGGCCCGCCATCACCGCGGACGTGCTCAGGAAGGCGCTGACGTAGGCCACCCAGCCGACGAGGAACGACACGCGCTCGCCGAACGCCGCGCGCGCGAACACCACGGGCCCGCCATCCGAGTCGAACCGCCGGCCGAGCACCGCGAACGCGAACGCCACCGGCACCAGCGCGAGCCCCGTCAGCGCGAAGGCCCACACCGCGCCCAGGCCGGGCGCCTGCGCCGCGACCTCCGCGGGCGCGAAGAAGATGCCGACGCCCACGATGCCGTTGACGCCGAGGGCCAGCAGTTGGAAGGGCCCGATGGTGCGCTCGGGCGCGACGCCGGAGGGAAGGGTGGACACGGCCTGGACTTCACTACACCCGCGCCCCGCGCACCATCGCCGTGCACGCCCTCACGGATGGGAGAGCAGCACGCTCAGCGCGGCCATGCGCCCGGACGCGGGCTCCTGCTCCAGGGCCTTGGGGATGGCGACGGACACGCCGTTCTCACGCTCGTCGCCGCAGGCGCGCGTCCCCCGGTAGTGCTTGCGGTCGCGCTCGATGACGAGGTTGTAGCCGCACGGTCCCACCGACCCCGTCAGCGCGTCCGGACTGAGCGTCAGGGACGACGGCTGGCCCGCGAAGGTGCCCATCACCTCCACCACGTCCGGACGCTCGGCCACGGTGAGGTTCACCGGCTTCTGGTCCACGGTGCCCTGGATGCGCCGGTCCGACAGCTTCAGGTCCACGGGGCGCTGGAAGGCCTGGCCCTTCAGCGCGTCGTCCGACATCTGGAGCCGCAGGTCCGGGCCCTGGAGACCCTGCGCGCCGACACTCGCACGCACGGTCGTCCGGGGCGTGCGCAGCTCCACGGTCTCGTCGCGCTTCGCGACAGCGGATCCGCCCGCGAGCAGGGCGGCAACAGTCAGGATGCGAGCGATTCTCATGCCTCAAAGCTGGGGCGTGGGGACGCGCGCCACCAGGGCCGTGCTCCGGCTGCCCGGCGGGCCGCGCACGGAAAGCAGGGCGGCCTTCGTGATATCCGTGCGCTCGTGTCCCGCACGCGCCTGCTGGCCCTCCTCGTCGCACTCGTCGCCGTCCTGGTCGCCGTCTGGCAGCGCGCCCGCGCCGTGGAGCGGCTGGGACAGGACTTCGACGAAGCGGTCTACCTGCCCATCGCCTTCACCTATGCCGGGATGCTGGAGGAGGGCCGCTGGGGCGACATCGGCGCGCTGCGGGAGAACTTCGAACACCCGCCGCTGGTGAAGCTGCTCTTCGCGCAGACCGTGCGGGTGGCGGGCGCTCCCGAACCCGACTGGTCCCACGTCCCCATGGGCCGGCCCATCCCGGACGCCGCGCGCCCCGTGTTCCGCGCGACGCGGAGCCTGTCGGCGGTGGCCGGGGTGCTCCAGGTGGCGCTCGTGGCGCTCGTGGATCCGCTCGGCGCGCTCCTGCTCGCGTGGGACCCGTACCACACGAAGTACACGTCCCAGGCGTACCTGGAGGCGGTGCCGGGGCTGCTCGCGGTGCTCGCGCTGCTCGCCTTCGAGCGCGCCCGGCGCGGGGGCTTCGCGCCGGGGTGGACCGCGGTGGCGGGGGCGCTGCTGGGGCTCGCGGCGGCGGGGAAGTATCCGTATGGCCTGGTGGGCGGGCTCACGTTCCTGCCGTTCCTGGTGGCGGGCGCGCGCACGCAGTGGCGCCCGTGGGCCGCCATCGTGGTGTCCACGGCGGCGGCGTTCCTCCTGGTGAACCCCGCGCTGTGGTCGTCGCCGTTCGCGTCGCTGTGGGAGTCCATCACGTTCCACTGGGACTATTCACACAACGAGCACGTGCGCCGCAGCGCGCTGCCCTGGTACCAGCCGCTCGTGTTCCTCACGGACACCTGGCTGTCGGCATCCGACCCGGGCATCTACCTCACGCACTTCAACGCGCGGGCGCTGCTGCCGCTGGCGGTGGTGGGCCTGCCCAGGACGTGGCGCGAGCGGCCCGTGTGGGCGGTGGGCGCCGTCGTGGGGCTGGTGTTCCTGCTGCTGTGGAACACCAAGTGGCCGCAGTACCTGCTGCTCGTCCTGCCCGCGCTGTGCGTCTGCGCGGGCGGGGGCGTGCGGACCGTGGCCAGCGGGGCCGTGCGGCTCTACCGCAAGGTCCAGGGCTCGCGCTCGCGCGTCAGCGCAGGTGCGTGAAGACGCACGGGTCGGCGGGCAGGTCCAGGTCGCAGGTGGGCAGGAGGCACGTCACCTTCGCGCGACGGGGCATGGGCACCCAGCCCGAGCGGCACAGCAGGGACACGGGAGTGCCGGGCCCGCGCAGCATGCCCGCGCAGGCCACGCCCCGGCGCTCCATGTCCTGCATGGCGACTTGAAGCAGCCGCTGCCGGTCCTCGTCGGACACGGAGTCGTGGAAGGCCATCAGGTCCACGACCTCCGCGGTGAGCTCTCCCACGCCCGTCATCAGCAGGCTGTGGGAGCTGACGAGCCCGCGCACCTCGCCGTCCTGCTCCAGCACGAAGGTGTGGGGCACGTCCCGGTACTGGAGCTGGGCCGCCAGCTGCTCGGTCGTGTACGTGTAGCCCAACGTCACCGGCCGCAGCATGTCGTGGACCAGCGCCGTGCAGCGCCCCAGGTCCGTGGGCTGATAGGGACGGATGCCCTCGCGGTCCACCTCGCGGAAGCGGTGCCGCAGGAAGGGATGCGCCAGCGTGAACAGCCGCCGCTCGTTGTCCGTGAAGGACCAGCGGGCGAGCGCGCGCGCGTCAAAGGCATACATCCACAGCCCGAGCCCGCCGAAGAGGCGCGTGCTCCACGTCCGGCGCCAGAAGCCCGGCGGGCGGGGCTCCGCGGTCGTGAAGCCCAGGGCGAGCCGTGCCGCACGGTCCTGGTGCCGCCGGAGCAGCTCCTGCGCCAGCTTCGCGCCAATGCCCTGCCCGCGATGGGAGTTCGTGACGGTGGCCCGGAGCCCATAGCTGCCGTCCACTTCCAGGCGTCCCAGGCGGATCCTCGCGGGCTCCGCGAAGAGGGTCCCCACCAGCGTCTTCCCCTCGTACGCCGCCAGCAGGTAGTCGCGTGGCACCTGGCCGCCCCGGAACAGGCGCCAGTCGCAGAAGCGCTTGTCCCAGACGGGCAGCGGCGCCGTCCTTCCGTAGGTGGACTGCCAGACGCGGTTGAGGAACCAGGAGGCCTCGGAGGCGTCGCCGTCGAAGGTGCGGACCTCAATCATGGCTTGCCCCCGGGGACGGGTTGCCGGAGCGCGAAGCCTCGCCATGAGCTTGCTTTCATGGCTTTCAAGGTAGGGAGGGCGGCCGTACTGGAAAGCGGCTGCCGTGGACGGTTACGTCCTGGCTGTCATTGCCGCGTCAATGCCAGCCCTTTCGCGTGCGGTGGCCCACAGGGCCCGCGCCAGGAGGGCGGGGGAGTGTGCGGCTCCCGCCGTCCTGCGCTGACTCAGGGGGGCTCGGTGAGCGCGAAGTCCGCGTACACCGCGCCGTGGTCGGAGCCGCCGTAGCCATTGCCGTCGCGGGCCACGCGGAAGGAGCCCGGCACGTAGGCGCCGCCCCCGCCGGGCGCGAGGAAGAGGTGGTCGATGGCCTGACCCCGGCCGGAATAGACATACGACCACGTCTCGCTCTCCGGCCGGTCCCTGGCGACGCGCAGCAGGGCCTTGTCCAGGGCGTTGATCGCCTCAGAGCCGGGGACGTCGTTGAGGTCTCCGCCGAGCACCACCAGCGCGGAGGGGAACTCCCTCGCCGACTCGAGGAGGATCTCCCGCGCGGCGTTGGCTTCCGCGATGCGGCGGCCGGGATCGTCGTCCACCTTGGAGCGGAAGTGCGCCGCGAAGACGATGACGCGCGCGCCGTCCACGTCCAGGTGCACCTCCAGCAGGTCGCGCGAGAAGCGGGTGGCGGAGCCGTCCGGCCGGTAGATGTATTGGCCGCGGTGGCTGCGCGTCTCGATGATGGGGTGCCGGGAGAGGACCGCCACGTCCACCGACGCCGCGGAGTAGGTCTCCCCGAGCCGCGAGTAGGTGAACTGCGGAACCTGGCCCAGGAGCCCATCCAACGACGCCTGCGTCTCCACCTCTTCCAGCATCACGATGTCCGCGTTGAGCGCGGTGATGGCCCGGCCGAGCTGGCCCACCTGCGCCGCGAACTCCTCCGCGGTGGGCAGCTCCTCGTAGTTGGAGCCGCCGCAGAACTCCGAGGCGCAGACGGTGTCGAAGAGGCGGTGCACGTTGAACGCCGCGATGCGCACGCGGGGGCCGGTCGGGAGCGGCGGCGTTCCGCTGTCGGGCTGCGGGCAGTTGCCCTGGACACACGCCCCGGCGTCCGGAACCGGCAGTACTTGAGAAGAGCCGTCACAGCCCGCGAAGGCGAGCATCGCGCCCCACAGGGCGAGGTTCGAGCGGAGACGGAAGCGGAAGGGGAGCCGCGGCGAGGGTGACATCGGGGCGGCAACCTACCACCGCGCTTTCTCATGGGACGGGGGGACTGGCCCGAAGCGTCCGACGACGCAGCGCGGCTCGCTCGCCTGGACCGTGCGCGGACTCCGGGTGCCGGTGAGGTGGACGCCCGGTGGAGCTGTTCCATCGTCCCGTGCCGACCGGCCACGGGAGGGCCGGCGCCGTTCGGCGTGGCTGCGCGACCGCTCGCCCCCGAGGTCCCCAGCCGTGCCGCCGGGCGTGTGCATCCTGCCGTCATGTGGGGCGCGCACGCGCCCGCGAGGTGCCGACGCCATGAACCCGTCCGTTCCGATGTCTCCCCTGCCTTCTTCTCCCGCCCCTTCCGTCGCGGCACCGGCCCGGCCGCTGCTGCCCTGGGTGCGCGCCCCGCGCCGGACGCTGGCGGCGTCGCTGGCGCTGGGGGTGTTCGCGGAGTTCCTGCTCGCCCGGGAGCGCTGGGGGCTGGGCTTCCCCGTGCTGGTGGCGGCCCTGGTGGGCGCGCTCGCGTGGCTGGGCGGACGGGAGGGGTGGCAGCGCGCGCGGCCCAATGCGTGGCTGCTGGCGCCGCTGGGACTGGTCAGCGTCTTCGTGGCCCTGCGGGACAGCTCCTGGCTGCTGACGCTCAACGTCCTGACCGCGGCCGTGCTCCTGATGATGCTGTCCCACTTCTGGGCCGCGGGCCGCGTGGAGCGGCTGGGGCTCACCGACTATGTCGTCGTCTTCTTCGCCTCCGCCGCGCAGAGCCTGCTCTACCCGCCGGCGCTCGCCCGGGACAGCGTGGACCTGCGCGGCCTCAAGACGCACTCGCGCCTGCTGGGGGCGCTGTCGCGGGGCCTGCTGCTGACGCTGCCGGTGCTGCTCGTGTTCGGGCTGCTGCTGGAGTCGGCGGACGGCGTCTTCTCCTCCACCCTGCACCGGCTGGTGTCCTTCGACGTGGACCTGGGCTCGGTGGTGACGCACGGCATCGGCGTGACGTTCAGCGCGTGTGTCGCGGCGGGCGTGCTGGGCCACGCGCTGCGCCGCCGCGCCACGAAGGAGCTGGGGGACGCGGAGGTGGCCTCCGCCACGCCGCGCCTGGGTTTCATCGAGGCGCTCACGCTCATCCTCGCCGTCAACGCGCTGTTCTTCGTCTTCGCGGCCTTCCAGGTGTCGTACCTGTTCGTCGGCGACGGGGTGTCGCCCGCGGCCGGCTACACCTTCGCGGAGTACGCCCGGCGCGGCTTCTTCGAGCTGGTGGTCGTCGCCTCGCTGACGCTGGCGCTGGTCATGGCCCTGACGCGGTGGACGCGCCGCGAGACGCGCGTGGCGCAGACGGTCTTCCGCGCGAGCACGTCGCTGATGGTGGGGCTGACACTGGTCATCCTCGCGTCGGCGATGCGGCGCCTGTCGCTGTACGAGGACGCGTTCGGCTACACGCTGCTGCGCCTGTACACGCACGTCTTCATGGTGGCGCTGGGCGCGGCGCTGGCCTGGCGCGCGGTGACGCTGTGGTGGAAGCCGGAGCGCTTCGCGGTGGGCGCCTTCGCGACGGCGCTGGGCGCGGTCCTCGCGCTCAACTTCCTCAACCCGGAGGCCTTCATCGTCCGCCACAACCTGGAGCGGTACGCGCGCACCGGCACGGTGGACGTCGAGATGTTCTACGACCTCTCCGCGGATGCCGTGCCCGGGCTGGTCCTGATGGACTCCAACGTTTCGGGGTGGGAGCAGGAGCGCCTGGCGCCCGTGCTGAAGGACCACCGGGAGCGGCTGTCCCAGGGGGACACGGTGCCGGAGTGGAACTTCTCCCGCTTCCTCGCGCGCCGGGCGCTCCTGCGGGCCGGGGCCTGGCGTGCGCCCGTGAATCCGTGAGCCACCCTGGCTAGATTGCGGCGCCATGAGCGAAGTCGCCGGACGCCGTGCCTCCTCCCTGCCTCCCATTCCCGCGGTCCTCATCGCCGTGGTGAGCGTGCAGGGGGGCGCCGCGCTCGCGAAGGGGCTCTTCCCCGTCCTGGGCGCGGTGGGGGCCGCGGGCCTGCGGCTGGTGCTGGCGTCGGTGATGCTGCTGGCCTACTTCCGGCCACCGCTGCTGCGCTACACGCGGGCGCAGTGGGCGGCCGTCGTGCCGTATGGCGTGGCGCTGGGCGTGATGAACCTCACGTACTACCTGGCCATCGCGCGCATCCCGCTGGGGCTCGCGGTGACGCTGGAGTTCGTGGGGCCCTTCGTGCTCGCGGTGGTGGGCTCGCGCAAGGCGCTGGACTTCCTCTGGGTGCTCTTCGCCGCGACGGGCATCGTGTTGATTACGCCCTGGACGGCGCAGCCCGGCGGGTTGGATCCGCTGGGCGTGGTGCTGGCGCTGACAGCGGGGGCGTGCTGGGCGCTCTACATCCTGATGGGCGGAAGGCTGTCGCGCCGCGTGCCGGAAGGGCAGGGTGTGGCGGCGGGCATGGTGGTGGCCATGCTCACGGTGCTGCCCTTCATGCTGCGCGAGGGCCACCTGGAGCGGATGACGCCGGGCCTCTTCGCGGCGGGCCTGGGCGTGGCGCTGCTGTCCAGCGCGCTGCCGTACACGCTGGAGATGCTGGCGCTGGGGCAGCTCTCCAGCCGCACCTTCGGCATCCTGATGAGCCTGGAGCCCGGGGTGGCCACGGTGGTGGGCTGGCTGTTCCTGCGCGAGCACCTCACGCCCCTGCAATGGCTGGCGGTCGCGCTGGTGAGCGTCGCGTCAGCGGGGGCGACGCTGACGGCGAAGCGGCCTCCTCCGCCCGTGGAGGCGTGAGGTGGTATGTTTTACGGATGCAATCCCTCTCCGCGATGAAGGTGCGCCTCTCCTGGATGCTCGGCACGGCCAGCGTCCTGTTCGCCTCCCGGGCCTGGGCCCAGGGGGCTGAGAATGCCCTGGGTGTGCTCTTCGGCATGGCCACCGCCGTGCTGGTGCTCGGGGGGCTGTTCTTTGCCATGGGGTTGGTGATGCTCGTCCTCAACCTCACCGGCCGCCATGGCACGTTCTCCCTCGCCGTGGGGATGCTCTCGGGCCTGGGGAAGGTGATGCTGGGATTGGGGCTGGGCGAGGTGCTCCTGCGTGGGAACGGCGATGGGCTCATGGAGGCCATCCTCTGGGGCGTGGTCCTTCTCGGCGCCGGCGAAATCGTGGCGGCGGTGAGGGCGACGCGCTCCGGCAGCAACCGGCGCGCATCGCCCGAGACCGCTCAAGACTGACGCGCGGTGCGGTTCAGAGCGCGCAGGCGCCGTCGTATTTCAGGATGACGAGGCCGGCGTTGCCGCCCACGAGCGTGCCCAGGCCTGCTTCAGGCGGAAGGGTCGTGGCACCGGACCAGTGATTGGCTCCCAGGCCTCCGCCGCTCGCTCCGCCATTTCCGCCCGAGGAGCCCCCGAAGGATTCGGCGATGGGGCCCGAGCCCCCGCCGCCACCGCCGAAGCCGCCGCCACCTCCCGCGGCGGTGACGTTCCCGGCCCCACCATTCAACCCGATGCCTCCGGAGGCGAGGTCGGTCGAGCCACCTGCTCTCGCGGTTCCGGCCGTGGGACGGCGGGTGCCGTAGTAATCGAGTCCTGCCGCGCCACCCCGGTTGCTGCCACCTTCGCCACCCCAGGAGCCACCACTCCCGCCCGCGGCGAACGCCACCAGCTGGCCCGCGCTCAGGATGGCGCTGCTGCCCGCGCCGCCCCCGCCTCCCGCGCCACCCGGCGAGGAGCCGCCGCCGCCACCGCCGAAGTACCCCGCGCCACCGCCGCCAGAACCGCCTGAACCGAAACGCCCATAGCCTCCGCCGCCTCCGACGAAGACCTCCAGGGGCTCCCCGGCACCCCAGGTGAAGCTGCCCGTCGCCACGGCGCCATCGGTGCCGAGCGTGCGGTCCGTCCCGCCGCCTCCTCCGCCCACCATGCTGTAGGTCAGGACCCGGGGCGTGGCGGAGGCATTCGTCTTCAGGAGGTAGGACGTGACGGTCTGGACGCAGACCTGCATCTGGACCGTGAAGGCCTGGGTCGTCCGCTGGCCGCTCGCATCCTCGACCGCCAGCGTGACGGTCATGTCGGCACCGCCCGAGTCCACCGGGGCCGTCCAGACGACCTCACTGCGGGAAGCCGTGGAGACAGGCGTCCCCAACGTGCCGCCGCTGGCGCTCCACGTGAACGTCAGGGCCGCTCCCTCCGGATCCGTCGCGGTGGCGAACAGCCGCACCGTGTCTCCGGCCACGGCCACGGCCGTGGACTGGAAGACCTGTCCGATGACGGGCGGCAGGGTCGGAACCTGGAGCTGGATGACATTGAGCCGCAGCGTGCCCGCCGTGCTGCCGCCCCGGCCATCCGTCACCGCGACCGTGACCTGGCACTGGCCACCCGTGGGCTCGGAGGCGGGCGCCGTCCAGACGCCGTGCGCGGCGGTGGTGGTGCTGAAGCCGCCGCCGCAGTCATCGCTCCACGCGTAGCTGAGCGCGTCGCCATCCGCGTCCGTCGCGGTCACGTCCAGCGTCACGGTGCCACCGGGCGCCACCTGCCCGAACGGCGTGCCCTTCACCTGCGCCACCACGGGCCAGGTGTTGAATGAGGCCGCCACGTTCGCGAACCCCGTGTCCTGGAGCACGGCGATCCGCAGCGTCACGCCCGACTGCGCGCCCCGGCCGTCGGAGACGACGACGTCCAGCGAGTAGTTGCCCGGAGTCGCGGGCGCGGTCCAGGTGGGGTTCGCCACGGTGGCATCGCCGAAGGCGCCTCCCTCCGCCGTCCAGGCGTAGGTGAGCGCATCGCCGTCCGCGTCCGTGGCCGAGAGGCTGAGCGTCACCGGCTGGTTCGCGCGCACCTGCCAGGCGGACGCGGAGATGCCGGTGAGGCGGGGCGCGCTGTTCTCGAAGGGGGCGGGGGCGGTGCGCTGCTGGAGCATCAGCACCACCATCGCCGTCTGGCCTGACTCGATGGTGACGCCCGTCGCCTGGCCCTCATAGATGGCGGTGCCGCTCGCGTCGAAGGCCTGGGCGTTGAAGGTCCGGTCCGTTCCCGCGGGGATGTTGCCAATCATGCCGGTCCACTGAGAACCCGTGTGTTCCAGCGACGCGTTGAGGGACGTCATGCCCGGCCCGCTGATCGCCAGCTCCACGCGAGCCACGTCGGAGGACGCCAGGTTCTGGGCGAGGGTGCTCACCTGCACGCTGCCGGTCGCGGCGGGTTGCGTCTCCGACGCGCAGCCGGAGAGCACGGCAAGGACGGACACCGCTACACAGAGCAGCCAGGAACTGCCTTTTCGTTGCATGGGGTTCTCGAACGCAGGGAGGGGCCGTCCCCGTTGATGCATGGCGATGTATCAGCGCATGCGGGGACAGCCGCCGGGTGAGGCGAATCACTCTAGTGGTGACGGCGAGGAATACAATACGGTTGGGTCACACCCGCCGTGTGTCAGGTTTGACTCCGGTGTCACGGATTTATTGTCTACAGCCCCGATGCGAGCTGTTGCGCCGGAGCCTGCTCAGAAGTCGTGGACGACCAGGTCGAACCGGCAATGTCGCGCCAGCAGGTCCAGCAGTTCATCCAGGGGCGCGTTCAACCGGTGCCGGTAGACATCCAGGCTGACCAGGGATTGATCCACCTTCCACGCATCCATGGCGTCGAGCATGGGCCGCAGCCGGCCGGTGAGCCACAGCCGGGTCCAGGCGCCCCGGGTCCGGGCCAGGAGGGGGCGCCGGTCCTTCACGACCAGCTCGACAGACAGGTGCCCCGACGTCTGGAGCGTGGAGCGGAAGCCCTTGGGCAGGAACGTGTATGTCTTCTCCCGCCAGCCTTCGGGAAGCCGCTCCATCGTGGGCGTGAGGCAGACGAACTCCACCTCCGGCCATGCGATGAAGACAGGCTTCGCGAGCAGCGGGCGCAAGGTGACGCCCTGCTCGTCGAAGCTGACGCGGAGCGGGAGGCTCCAGTGCGTGAGCGCTCCCGGCATCAGGGAAGCGAATCCAGCGCCGCGAGCAGCCGTCCCACGTCCTCCGCCGTGTTGTAGTGCAGCAGCGAGGCGCGCACCGCGCCGTCGGGCATGAGCCCCAGCGCCTCCGCCGCCATCGTCGCGTAGTAGTGCCCCGCCGCGACGCCCACGCCCTGCTCGGCCAGGTGTTCCGCCACGGCGCGCGGTGCCAGGCCGGTCACGTTGAAGCAGAACGTGGCCACGCGCCCGGCGGACGTCTTCGGTCCGTAGAGCCGCACGCGCGGGTGCCGCGACAGCTGCTCCAGCGCGGCCTCCAGCAGCGGCTGCTCCAGCTGCGCGATGCGCTGGAAGGCCCGCGCCAATCCCTGACGTCCCGGCTGGCCACCGCCCAGCACGTCGCGCAGGTAGCGCAGCGAGCCCAGCCATCCGGCCCAGCCCTCGTGGTTCGCGGTGCCCGGCTCGAACTTCTGCGGACCGTCATCCGGCATGAACCACAGCTTGTCCGCCGGCAGCCCCGCGAGCAGCTCACGCCGCACGTACAGACAGCCCAGGTGCGGACCGAAGACCTTGTAGGGAGAGAACACCGCGAAGTCCGCGCCCCACGCCCGCACGTCCGGCAGGTGGTGCGGGCTGGAGTGCACCGCGTCCACGAACAGCCACGCGCCCACGCCGTGCGCCACCTCCGCTGCGGCGGCCACGTCCGGCGTCGAGCCCACGGAGTTCGCCGCCGCGGACACCGCCACCAGCCGCGTGCGCGGCGTGACGAGCTTGCGCAGCTCCGCCGCCTCCAGCCGGCCCTCCGGCCAGCTCGCGCGCCAGGTCGTCACCTTCACGCCCTGCGCTTCCAGCGCGCGCCACGGGGCCGCGTTGGACTCGTGCTCCAGCTCGGAGACGACCACCTCGTCGCCCGCCTGGAAGAGGCGCGAGAGCGCCCGGCCCACCTGGAAGGTGAACGCGGTGGCGCTGGGCCCGAGCATCACCTCCTCGGGCCGGCAGTTGAGGAACTCCGCCGTCTCCTCGCGCGCCCGGGCCTTGAGCGCGGTGGCCACGCGGGAGGCGGCGTAGGGCTGGCCCACGTTGCAGTTGCCGCCGGAGAGGAATTGATGGATGGCGTCGATGCAGTGCGTGGGCACCTGCGCCCCCGCGGCGTTGTCCAGGTAGCTGAAGCCGGACCGCAGGGCGGGGAAGTGCTCGGCGAAGGGGGAGGGCATGGGGCGCGAAGCATAGCCCTCCGCCCTCCCTCCCGCTGGGACTACGGCGTGCCGAAGTCCTGCGTCCAGTACGCGCGGTACGTGCTGGAGGGCGCGTTGTAGTAGCCGATGCCCGTCTGCTTCAGCGCGCCGTTCATGATGTTGTTGCAGTGGCCCGTGCTGGCCATCCAGCCGTTCACCACCGCCAGCGGGGTGCTGTAGCCCGCGGCGATGTTCTCCGCCGCCGTCCGGTAGCTGTAGCCCGCGGAGGTCATGCGCTGCCACGGCGAGGAGCCGTTGGATCCCGTGTGGCTGAAGAAGTTGTTCGTGCCCATGTCCTTGGAGTGCTTGCGCGCCGCACAGCGCAGCAGGTCGTTGTTGACGAGCGCGCCCACCGCCGGCTTCGCCACACCGCCACAGGTGGCGCCCGCCGCGCGGCGCTGATTGACGAGCGTGAGCACCTCGTTCTCGAACGCCACCCAGGCCGGGTCCCACGTTGTCACGTCGTCGCACCAAGCCGCGCTCGCGCTCACCTGGTTGCCGGCGACCTCCGTCTGGACCGGCGGCACCACGACGCCTTCACCCTGCGGCGTGGGCGCCTCCTCGCCTCCACAGCCACCCAGCAGGGCAGCGGCGCTCAGCAAACTCAGACACAGCGAACGGGGCGTGGGCTTCATGGACAGACCTTTCACCGGCGGGGCCGGTCAGGGGGAGGGGTTCAACGAGATGCATTGTTATCCATGATTCCGGGTTTTGGCCAAGGACGCTCCGTGCATTGTGATTGGCGGGTGAGGGGCAGGGTTGTGTTGACGGTATTGGTGACGGAAAGTTCCTTCCCGTGAGGACGCCTTCCGCTGTGCCTGCCATTCGTTCCGTCGTGCTGGACACCAACGTGGTGCTGGACGTGTTCGTCTTTGATGACGCGTTCACGCGGCCGTTGAAGGAGGCGCTGCACTCCGGCGCGCTGACGGCGTGGGCGGACCGGCACACGTTGAGGGAGCTGGAGCTGGTGCTCGCCTATCCCTCGTTCAAGCTGGCGGCGGACGCGCAGCGGGCGGTGCGCGACGCGTACGGCGCGCTCGTGCGGGTCGCGGACGGGGAGGGGACTCCAGTGGAGCTGCCGCCGTGCAGGGACCGGGATGATCAGAAGTTCCTCGCGCTGGCCGCGCGCGCGGGGGCTTCGTGGCTGGTGAGCAAGGACAAGCGCGTGCTGTCCATGGGTGGTGGGCGGCGGCTGCCGTTCGACGTGCTTACGCCGCGCCGTGCCTCGCAGGTGCTGGAAGCGGAAGGCTTCACGCGGAGCGTTTGAGACAGGCATGAAGCAGGCAGGCAGGGGTGCGTACGCGCAGTCAAAATCGCGCTCCGCGCTTGGTGGCCTGCGCATCTCGGGTCATCCTGCGGCCCGGTGCGTTCCTCACTCCTGATCCTCCTGCTCTGCGCCGGCTGTGCCGCGCGTGTCGTCACCCCCGTCCCGGCGCCGGCTCCGACCCCGGCCGCGTCAGCGACGCCGCCCGTGGAGACTCCGGCCGCGACGCCGCCCGCGCAGGTCGCGGCTGCGGCGCCGGGTCAGCCCCAGCAGGCCACGCCTCCGGTCACCGCGTCCGGCGCCCCCACCGCGATGCCCTCCCCGGCGGAGGTGGCCGCCGTCGTCACCGACGCCGCCGTGCGCGAAAACCCCTGCCCCGTGGACGAGGAGGAGGACGACGAGGCCACCGCCGCCACCGACGACGAAGGCGTGAGCGAGGAAGGCGAGATGCAGGCGCCGCTCGCGCCCGCCGCGCCCGCGGGGCCGCTGTACACCGCCGACCTGTCCGACGAGGCGCTCACCGAGGCGTGGAAGAAGGACCCGTCCACGCTGGGCTCCATGTCCATCGGCTTCGTGGAGAGCGGCCGGCAGCTCAACAGCGTGCGCGTGCCGGATGACAAGGATTGGCTCGTGGTGTCGCCGGAGATCGCCTACGGCACGCAGGAGACGGTGGACTACGTGGCCGCCGCCATCCGCGCGGTGCGCGCGCAGTACCCGAACGTGCCCCCGCTGCGCGTCAACCGCCTGTCCACCAAGGACGGCGGCTACCTGCGCCCGCACAAGAGCCACCAGAACGGCCGCGACGTGGACTTCGGCTTCTACTACCCGACCGCGGAGCCGGTGCGTGAGCGCGAGCGCGAGCGCTACATCGACGTGGCCATGAACTGGGCGCTGGTGCGCTCGCTGGTGGTGAACACCGACGTGCAGATGATCCTCGTGGACAAGCGCGTGATGAAGGTCCTGTACGACTACGCGCTGTCCATTGGCGAGGACAAGGTCTGGCTGGACTCGCTGTTCAACGCGGGCTTCAACTCACTCATCAAGCACGCGCGCCGGCACCGCGACCACTTCCACGTGCGCTTCTTCAATGGCCGCGCGCAGGAGCTGGGCCGCCGGGTGGCGCCGCTGCTGGCGCTGCAGCCGGACCAGAACCTCATGATGTACAGGGTCCGCAACGGGGACACGCTGGGCGGCATCGCGCTGCGGCACAACTCCAGCGTGGTGGCCATCAAGAAGGCCAACCGGATGCGCAACACGTTCCTGAGCATCGGCCGGCGGCTGGTGATTCCGCTGAAGGGGCCGTGCACCCACTGCCCCATCCCCCCGCCGGTGCAGCTGCCGCCGCGCCGGCTGCCTCCCCAGGCGCAGACCCCCGCTTTGGTGAACACGGCGCCCGCGGCTTCGGGCAAGCTGCCCAATCCGTGCACTCCCGCCGCGCCGGCACCGACGCCGGTGGCGGTCCCCACGGGTGCTCCGTCCGGTCTGTCGACCGGACGCTGAAAGGGCTTCTGGTTCCATGGCAACTCCGCACATCTCCGCGTCTCCCGGTGACTTCGCCGAAGTGGTCCTCATGCCGGGCGACCCGCTCCGGGCGCGCTACATCTCCGAGCGCTTCCTGGAGAACGCGCGCCCCGTCACGTCGGTGCGCAACATGCTGGGCTTCACCGGCACCTTCCGGGGCAAGCGGCTGTCGGTGATGGGGCACGGCATGGGCGTGCCGTCCATCTCCATCTACGCGACGGAGCTGGTGAGGACCTACGGCGCGAAGGTGCTCATCCGCGTGGGCAGCTGCGGCGCGCTGCGCACGGACGTGAAGCTGCGCGACGTCATCGTGGCGATGGGCGCGGGCACGGACTCCAATGTGAACCGCATGCGCGCCATGGGACACGACTTCCCGGCGGTGGCGGACTTCACGCTGGCCCGGCGCGCGGTGGAGGCGGCGGAGAAGCGCAACAAGCCGGTGCGCGTGGGCAACGTCTTCACGTCCGACCTGTTCTACCACCCGCAGGAAGCGCTCAACGCGACGCTGGCGAAGATGGGCATCCTGGCGGTGGAGATGGAGATCGCCGGCCTGTACGGCGTGGCGGCGGAGTTCGGCGCGCGGGCGCTGGCGCTGCTCACGGTGTCGGACCACATCCTCACCGGCGAGCACCTGTCGCCGGAGGACCGTCAGACGACGTTCGACGAGATGATCGAGCTGGCGTTCGACGTGGCCGCCTCCGAGGCGTGAGGAGCCGAGCGATGGCCTTGCCTCCCCGCAGGGGTCCGGGTTCCCCGCTGGCGCGCAAGGCCGCGCAGCGCACGCCGGGCCACCACTACAACGCGAGCTTCCTGGCCTCGGCGGACCGCGCGGAAATCCTGGCGTGGCTGGGCACGCTGCACCCGCTGTGGGAGGAGCGCTACTCGAAGCACTTCCCGCCGCCGGAGGGGCAGCAGCAGCGGCGGTTGTTGCGGCCGGTGTACTGGCTGGGCAACTGGCAGTTCGCGTGTCTGGACTACTACCGGCCACCGAAGGGCGTGAAGGACCGCTGCGTGAAGGCGGAGCCGTTCCCGGCGGTGCTGGAGCGGCAGATTGCGAAGGTGGAGGCGCTGGCGCGGCGGATGTTCCGGGGGCCGGACATGCCGCAGGGCTGGCACCTCAACACGTGCCTGGTGAACTTCTACGGCAGCCGGTTGGAGGATGGCCGCTGGGTGGACACCGCGCGCGTGGGCGAGCACAAGGACTTCGAGCCGGGCCCGGTGGCGTCGCTGTCCCTGGGGGAGCGCGCGCTCATCCAGTTCGTCACGTCCACGCGGCCCGGCGAGCGCGACGCGGTGGTGCTGGAGCAGTGGCTGGATGACGGGTCGCTGCAGCTCTTTGGCGGGGCGCAGTGGAAGGACCAGACGTTCCACCGGGTGCAGCGGGTGGACACGCGCGCGGGCCACGTGATGCCGCCGGAGCTGCCGGACTTCCGCACGCGGCGCATCAACCTGACGTTCCGCTACGTGCCGGACGCGCACGTGACGCCGTTCGCGGCGCTGAGCGCGGAGGCTCGCGAGGACGTGCGGCCGTACATGGCGACGCTCGCGAAGGGCAGCCGCTTCTTCCGCGAGGAACTGGCGCGCGAGCAGCCGGTGAAGGCGGAGTAGGGCGCGCCCGCGGCGACGGGATCATCCCAACCGGTCCGACAGTCGGACAGGTTTGCTCGGCTCGGTTGGAGGGGCTGCCCCAGGCACGGCTGGGGGACGGGAGTCGTCCCAACTGGTCCGACAGTCGGACCCGTTCTCACCGTTCGGATGGCGTGGAGGTCCCCGGCACGGCGACTGACGCAGTCGGTCAGTCAGCTGGGGGACGGTGGTGGTCCCAACTGGTCCGACAGTCGGACAGGTTTTCTCGGCTCGGTTGGAGGGGCTGCCCCAGGCACGGCTGGGGACGGTAGTCGTCCCAACGGGTCCGACTGTCGGACCAGCTGTCGCGGCCTGGCTGGAATGAAGGACCCTGACGCAGCGGCTGACGCAGCCGGTCAGCCAGCTGGGAGCGGCGGTTGCCCCAACTGGTCCGACAGTCGGACCAGTTCGTGCCGTGCGCCCCGGCTGGGGCGTCCTCGTGGTCCCCCGGCCTCTCGGCCTGGGAACCTGGCTTTCTCAGTGCCGGCGGCTCAGGTGGAGCCTGTCTCGGGGTTGGAGGACGAGGCCGCGGGCGGACGGGCCACGTAGCTCACCTGGGGGGCGGCGGCACCTCGGGAAGAACGTCCCGCGCCGCGCTCGGTGCCCTGACGGGGCATCCGGGGCCCGTTATTGGGCGGGTTGCCGCGCGCCTCGCGAGGACCGGACCCCGGACCAAGGCCGTTCTGGCTCGACTCGTCACCCTGCTGCGGCCGGCCGTTCATTCGCGGTTCGCCGTTCTGCTGAGGAGCGCCGTCCTGGAACGAGCCATTGTTGCGCGGCGGCCGGCCGTTCATCCGGGGGCCGCCATTGCGCTGCTGGCCGTTCGCGCGGGACTCGCCGGCGCCGTTCATCCCGGCCCCGTCCTGGGCCTGCCGCGCCGGAGCTTCGGCCGTCCAGCCGCCGCCGTCCTGCCGGGGCTGGCCGTTCATGCGCGACTGCGCCCCCGAGCTCTCCTGGCGGGGTCCGCCGTTCTGCTGCGGCCGGCCATTCGCGCGCCACTCGCCACGCGGCGGTCGGCCGTTCTGGCGCGGCTCTCCGTTCTGCTGCGGCAGGCCGTTCTGCCGAGGCCCCCGGCCATTCGCCCCCGGCTCGCCGCCATACGGCTGACCGTTCTGACGCTGCGGGGCCTGGGCGTTCGGATCCGACTCGCCGCCATGGGACTGGCCGTTCATGCGCTGCTGGCCATTCTGGCGCTGCGGACCGTTCCGACGCTGCGGGGCCTGATCGTTCTCGCCGTACGGCTGGCCGTCCATCCGCTGCTGGCCGTTTTCACCGTGCGGCTGGCCGTTCATCCGCGGCTGACCATTCTGGTGCTGCTGACCGGTCGTGCGCGGCTGGCCATTCTCACCGCGCTGCTGGCCGTTCATTCGCTGCTGGCCATTCTGGCGCTGCTGGCCATTCTGGCGCTGCGGGCCGTTCTGTCGCTGCGAGGCCTGACCGTTCTCACCGCGCTGCTGGCCGGTCGTACGCTGTTGGCCGTTCTCGCCGTACTGCTGGCCATTCATGCGCTGTTGGCCGTTCTCGCCGTACTGCTGGCCATTCATGCGCGGCTGGCCATTCTCGCCATGCGGCTGGCCGTTCATGCGTGGCTGGCCATTCTCGCCATGCGGCTGGCCGTTCATGCGCGGCTGGCCGTTCTCGCCATGCGGCTGGCCATTCGTGCGCTGTTGGCCGTTCTCGCCATGCGGCTGGCCATTCATGCGTGGCTGGCCGTTCTCACCGTGCGGCTGGCCGTTCATGCGCGGCTCGCCGTTGGGGGAGCGCGGCGGACGTCCATCCCGGCGCGGCTCGTTGCGCGGGTTGCCGTTGCGCGGGCCGCCCTGCTGCGGCCGGCCGTTCGCGCGCGCATCCGCCTGCGCCGCCGGAGGGTTCGCTCCCTGCGCCGGAGCGCCGTTGCGCGGGGCTCCCTGCTGCGGACGCCCGGGGTTGCCGTTGGGCCGGTTGTTGCCCGCGCCCTGCTGCGGACGCGCTCCCGCGTTCTGCTGCGGTCCCGCGTTCCCGGGCCGGGGCGCGTTGCCATTGCGCGGCGGCGGCTTGCCGCCGAACCCACCACGCCGGCGCCCATCCCGCGGGCTCTGCGTGACGACCGGCCGCCCGCGCTCGCCGCCACCCTGGCGCAGCACCAGCGCCTCCAGCGCGCGCAGCTCCGCCTCCTCCGCGCTGAGCCCTTCCTCCACCGCCGCCACGGGCGCCGGGGCCGGACGGTACTCGTTGCGCCGGGGCTGCTCCTCCAGCGGATAGCGCTCCTGCCGGAAGCCCTGGCGGCCGGGGCCCCCCTGCTTGCGAGGCGCCTCGCGGAACGCGCCCGACGGCACGAAGTCCGGCGTCAGGTCGCGCCGCACGTACGCGTTCCAGATTTCACCCGTGTCGCCCGCACGGCTCGCCAGCCGGGCCGAGAAACCCTCCAGGTACTGCCGCACGTTGTCCAGGTCGCGGCGGAAGTAGAACTCCGCCTGGCTGTTGCGCGCGGCCGCCACCGTCTGCGGAAAGTCGATGATGGTCGGTCCGGACCCGCTCATCAGGATGTTGTAGGGCGACAGGTCCCCGTGAATGAGGTCCGCGCACAGGGTGCGAATCACCTGGGCCCGCAGGTCCAGGTAGAGGGCCTCGGCCTCCTCGGGCGTCTGGGGCGGGGCCTCCACGAGCCGGGGCGCGGGCTGGCCTTCCGCGTCCAGCACCAGCTCCATCAGGAGGATGCCCTCGTAGAACATCACCGGCGTGGGCACGCGCACGCCCTGCGCGTGCAGCTTGTAGAGCGAGTCCGCTTCCGCGTTCTTCCACGCCTCTTCCGCGGCGGCCTGCCCGAAGCGGCTGCCCTTCTCCATGGCGCGGCGCGTGCGCGAGTTGCGCACCTCGCGGCCTTCCTTGTAGCCGGCGTTGTTGCGGAAGTTGCGCTCGTGGCGCTCCTTGTACAGCTTCGCTGCGACGACCTGGCCGGCGTGCTGGACAAGCCACACCTCCGCCTCCTTCCCCGTCTTCAGCTGGCCGATGACGGCGTCGATGATGCCGTCGGCGAGGAGGGTCTCGAGGGAGTCATTCATTCTTAGGCAAAAGGCCGGAACGGCACGGGGCGGGGAGCTTCAGTCGCTGCGCACACCGGCGGCCCCTGCTCGCCATGATGCACGTTGGAGATGAGAACACCGGGCAGCCCCTGGTTTCCATCGCCGTCACGCTGAACGTCATCCAGAAGGCCCACGAACCGCTTGCTAGCAGCTTGGGAAGCAGGGGGCCAGGGGTGCCCCCGTCCCGGTATCCTGTTCGCCGGCCATCCCTGCCCGGGGACCGGATTGACGTCCACCAGCGTCCAAACGGTTTTTCCACAAGGAGCGCGTTTCCGCCCATGAAGGTCCTGCTCGCGTGGGGTGTCCTGTTGGCCTCGCTGTGCGCGCACGCCGAGGACCGGGTCGCGGCGGCCCGGAAGCGGCAGACGGCCGGGCTCGTCCAGCTGTTCAAGGAGGCGGGGGTGTCCTGGCCCCCCGAGGAGCTCTACCTCCGGGCCTTCAAGGCCGAGCGCGAGCTGGAGGTCTGGGCGGGGCCGCGCGGAAGGCCGCTCGTGAAGGTGCGCACCTTCCCCATCTGCGCGGCCTCCGGCGAGCTGGGGCCCAAGCGGGCGTTTGGCGACCTGCAGGTCCCGGAGGGCTTCTACACGGTGGACCTCTTCAACCCGAAGAGCGCGTACCACCTGTCCATGCGGGTGAGCTACCCGAACGCGCTCGACCGCAAGCTGGGCGCCGCCAACCCCGGGGGTGACATCTACATCCACGGCGATTGCGTGAGCATCGGCTGCATGGCCATCGAGAACGGCCCCATCGAGGCGCTCTACGTGATGGTGTCCGAGGCCCGCGCGCGCATGGGCCGCGACGTCCCGGTGCACGTCTTCCCGCGCCGGCTGGACGCGGCGGGGCTCGCGGCGCTGGAGGCCCTCTCCGGCGTCCCCGACGCACGCAAGGCCTTCTGGCGCGGCCTGGAGCCGGGCTACCGCCTCTTCGAGGAGTCCCGGCGCCCCCCACGCGTGAAGGTGGATGCCGCCGCGTCCGCCTACGTGGTGACGCCCGCGCTCCCGGTCCGGGAGGCCCGGGCGCGCTGAGGAGCTGGTAGAACTCCCGGAGCGGCCGCGCGGCCGGCGTTCGGGGAAAAGCGCACATGAAATCGTCTGTCTCGCCACAGGAATCCGGAGTGCGTCCGCTGGTGTCCCTCTCGACCACGGAGCTGGCCGCGGCGCTACGTGAGCGTCGGGTCAGCGCGGTGGAGGCGCTGGACGCGTTCCTCGCCCGCGCCCGCGAGCTCAACCCCGCGCTCAACGCGGTGGTGACGTGGAACGAGGCCCCGGCCCGGAAGCGGGCGGAAGAGGCGGACGCGGCGCTCGCCCGGGGCGAGCTGTGGGGCCCGCTGCACGGCGTGCCCTTCACGGTGAAGGACGCGTTCAGCACCCAGGGGCTGCGCACGACGTCCGCCCATCCGGCCTTCGCGGAGTACGTGCCCGCGCGGGACGCGACCGTGGTGGCCCGGCTCCGGGCCGCGGGGGCCATCCTCTTCGGCAAGACGAACCTGCCGCCGTTCGCCTCGGACCTCCAGACGGACGGGCCGCTCTGGGGCCGGACGAACAACCCGCATGACCTGGGGCGCACGTCGGGAGGCTCCAGCGGAGGCGCGGCGGCGGCGGTGGCGGCGGGGCTCACCCCCTTCGAGGTGGGCAGCGACATCGGCGGCTCCATCCGGCAGCCGGCGCACTACTGCGGCATCGTGGGCATCAAGCCCACGGAGCACCGCGTCTCCACCTTCGGCCACATCCCGGACATGCCGGACGGGCCGCGCCACGTGCGCCACATGGCGTGCGCGGGGCCGCTGGCGCGCTCGGTGGCGGACGTGCGGCTCATCCTGTCCCTCATCGAGGGCGCGGATCCGCTCGCCCCGGAGGTGCCGCCCGTCGCGCCGGTGGGGACCGCGAAGCCCCGGGCCCTGAAGGGCCTGAGGCTGGCGTGGGCGGACACGCTGGGGCCCTTCCAGGCGGACCGCGAGACACGGGAGGTGCTCCAGCGCTTCACCGCCGCCGCGCGCGCGGAGGGCGCCGTGGTGGAGCAGGCGGTGCCCGCGGGGCAGGACTTCACGGACCTCGTGGAGGTGTGGGGGCTGATGGAGGGCGGCGAGGTGGGCGCGCCCCTGCCTCCGCCCGTGCGCGAGGCCTTCCAGGGGCAGTTCCTCCCCCTGGAGCACGACCTGCTGGGGAAGGCCATCGTCCAGGGCACGCGCGTGGACATGACGGGCTACGGCACGGCGCTCACCCGGCGGGACGGGCACATCGCGCTGCTGGAGGGCTTCCTGGCCGGCTGGGACGCGTGGCTCGTGCCGGTGGCGATGACGGCCGCGCCGGTGCACACGCCGTTCGGCGGTCCGGTGGACGTGGACGGGGTGCCTCGCCCCTACCTGGAGGCCCTCGGCGGGTTCACCTGCCTGTTCAACGCGACGGGCAGCCCGGTCGTGGTGTTCCCGATGGGGCGCACGTCGGCGGGGCTGCCGGTGGGCGTGCAGCTCGTGGGGCGGCGGTGGGCGGACGGGGCGCTGCTCGACGTGGCGGAGGCGCTCCTGCCCCTGGGCGGCGGCGTGCGGTGGCCCTCGGCGTTCACGCCCTGAGTCAGTAGACGCGCAGCAGGCGCGAGCGGCATTCGAAGTGCGGGTTGCGCACGTCGATGACGGAGATCTCGCCGGTGGTCTCCTCGAAGCCTCCGGCGAGGAGGCCCGCGGCGGCCAGGGCGGCGAGGTAGACGTTGTCGCTGCCCTTCTTCATCTCGCTGAGCTTGCGCACGTAGACGACGCGGCCCTCCACGGCCCACACGCTGCGGATGCCGTCGGTGTGCACGCCCATGGCGTCCGAGGGAGGCGCGGGGAACTTCCCCAGCGCGGGCGGGACGGACTGGAGCACGTAGTCGTCGTAGGCCCGGTTGCCGCTGCGGCTGATGAGCTTCACCTCGCGCAGCGTGCCGTCCGCGCCCTGGAGCAGCTCCAGCGTGACGACGAGCTTCATGGTGCTGACGCCGTGGGCGAAGTCCTGGAGCTCATTGCCCGCCTGCGTGAGGCCGCGCAGCCGGTTGTAGCCGGGTTCGTCGCGGGTGCGCCGTGCGAGCAGCTCGCCCGGCTTGGGGGCCGTGCGGAGCCCCGGCATGTTCCCAGGGGAGCCGGTGGCGCCGAACTGCCGGGCCTTCTCCGCGTAGGCGTACAGCATCTGCTTGGGGAAGCTGGGCATGTCGAAGAGAGGAGGGGCGTCCATCTGCTTCTCCAGCTGCGCGCGCAGCTGGCTGAAGTAGGGATGCACGCGGCCGGTGTCCACGCGGTCACGGGCGCGGCGCTCATCGACGATGCCCTGCACGCGCTCCGACACGAGCGCACGCTCGTCGGCGGCGCGGGATTCCGCGGACAGGCTCGGGTCACCGGGGCGCAGCGTGCGGCCGCCGCCCCGCGAGTTCTCCGGCGTGGAGATGATGACCCCGCCGCTCAAGCCCGGGGAGGGAAGCAGGTTCAGGGGAGGGGTGCCCGGCGTCCGCGGTGCATCCGCCGTGGGCCGGTCCCCGGCCGGAGCTGGCTCGCGGGTCGCGAGGCCGGAGCGGGGGACGTCGTCCGCGAGAGGGCGCGGGGCCTCGGCGGGAGGCGGCGTGTCCTCCGCGGGCTCGCGCGTCGCGACCGCTGGCGGTGACCCGGCCGGTGCCTGCGGCGGCGCGCGCGGCTCCGACGGAGGCGGGGTGTTCTCGGGTGGCTCCCGCTCCGCCACGGCCGGAGGCGGTGGGGCCGGTTCGTTCCTCGACGGCGTGGGCGGCTTCGAGGGGGGCGGTGGAGGGGCCGGCGCCACCGGGGGCGGCGGCGATGCGGGCTCCTGGACCGGCGGTGTCGCGGAGGCGACGGAGGGCGAGGTGATGATCTCCACCTCGACCGTTTTCTCGCGCATCCGGGCCATGCGTCCGGTGGATGACGTCGCGGGCTCCACGGCCCACAACAGCCCGAACACGAGGGCGTGCAGCGCCAGGGAGATCAGCCCGGCCCATCCGAGTCGTCGCAGGCGCCGCATGCTCGGACGCTTCCAGAAAGGCCTTCCTGTCTCAACACATAGGTCATGTGCGTTCGCGAACCGACGTCCTGGGCGCCGGGCAGGCAACCCTTCAATGGCTGGAACGTCCCCAGGGTGACTCGACGCAGGCCGTGACTCCTGCTGTGCTGCCGTCCTTCCGCGTGCCTCCCATGCCCCTCGCCTGTCTGGACGAACCCACGTTCATGGACCTCCTGCTCGGGACGCTGCCGCCCGACAGGGCCGCGCTCGTCGACGAGCACCTGGACACGTGCCCCTCCTGCCGGCGCATGGTGTCCGAGGCGCTGAAGGTGCAACCGCCGTCCACCGCCCCCGAGCCTGCTCCGGAGGAAGAGGTCCTCGACAGCCAGCTGGCGACGCTGGCCGTGGACCCGTGGCGCGGGAAGAAGCCGCGCCTGCGCCTGCCCACGCCGCCGCTGGCACGCGGCACGGCGGTGGGCCGCTACCTCATCCTGGAGATGCTGGGCGTGGGCGGGATGGGCGTCGTGTACGCCGCCTATGATCCGGAGCTGGACCGCCGCGTCGCGCTCAAGCTGCTCCAGGTGGAGGCGCTGGGGCTGGGCGCGGAGGCCGGCCGCTCGCAGGTGCTGCGCGAGGCGCAGGCCATGGCCCGCGTCTCCCACCCGCACGTCGTCTCCGTCTTCGACGTGGGCACCTTCGGCCGGCAGGTCTTCCTGGCCATGGAGCTGGTGGACGCGCACACGCTGCGCAAGTGGGAGCACGACGGTCCGCACCCGTGGCGCCAGGTGGTGGAGGTCTTCATCGCCGTGGCCCGGGGGCTCGCCGCGGCGCACGCGGTGGGCGTCGTGCACGGCGACGTGAAGCCGGAGAACATCCTCGTCGGCCAGGACGGCCGCGTGCGCGTCACCGACTTCGGCCTGTCGCGCATCATGTCCGGCGCGGTGGCCCCGCCGGTGGCCCCCGGGAGCCCCACCCATCCGCGCGCCATGGAGGGCGGCACGCCCGCGTACATGGCCCCGGAGCAGTTCCCGCCCGAGGAGCGCACCGACGCGCGCAGCGACCAGTTCGGCTTCTGCGTCGCGCTCTACGAGGGCCTCTACGGCGAGCGCCCCTTCGCGGGCTCGACGGTGGAGGAGCTGTCCCAGGCGGTGCACGCGGGCCGCGTGAAGAGCGTGCCCCGGCACTCGGGCGTGCCGCAGTGGCTGCGGAAGGTGGTGGTGAAGGGCCTGTCGGTGAAGCCCGAGGACCGCCACGCGTCCATGGAGGCGCTCATCGCCGCGCTGGAGTCGGACCCCGCGTCGCGCCGGACGCGGCGGCTGCGCGTGGCCGGGGCGTCGCTGCTGCTGTTGTCCGCGGTGGGCCTCACGCACGTCCTCCACGGCCGCGACCCCACGGGCTGCGAGGGCGCCGCGCGTGCCATGGACGGTGTGTGGGACGCGGCCCGGCAGCAGGCGGTGGAGGCGGCCTTCGTCGGCACCCAGCGCCGCTTCGCGCACGACGCCTTCCGCCACGTGCGCCGGGGGCTGGACGCGTACACCGCCGCGTGGGTGACGACGCGCACGGCGGCGTGCGAGGCCACCCGCGTGCGGCACGAGCAGAGCGAAGCGGTGATGGCGCTGCGCATGCGCTGCCTGGACGCGCGGCTCGCGGACGTGGCCGCGCTCACGCAGTTGTTCACGCAGGCGGATCCGGACCTCGTGGAGCGGGCGCCCCGCGCGGTGGAGGGGCTGGCGCCGCTGGCGGGCTGCTCGGACGTGGAGGCGCTGACGTCGCGGGGCCACTCCTCGCCGGATGACGCCGCCGCGAGAGACAGGACCGTCGCGCTGCTCCAGGCGCTCGTGGACGCCAGGGCCCTGCGCGCCGCCGGCCGCTATTCGCAGGGCGTGGCGCGCGTGGAGCCCGTGGCCCAGGCCGCGCGCACCGCGGGGGACTGGTCCGGCGCCGCGGACGCGCTGCTCCTGCTCGCGGAGCTGAAGGACGGGGCAGGGGACTACCGGGGCGCGGAGGCCACGGTGCTCCAGGCCGCGTGGAGCGCGGAGGCCGGCCGCAACGACGACGCCGCCGCCCGGGCGTGGACGCTGGCGGTGCGCGTGACGGGCGAACGGTTGGACCACTACGCCCAGGGGCAGCAGGCCGCGGAGCGCGCCAGCGCCGCGGTGGAGCGGCTGGGCGGCAGCAAGGAGCTGGCCGGCGCGCTCGCGATGAACCTGGGCCGGCTCCTGTCGCGCCAGGGCCGCTACCCGGAGGCCCACGAGCAGCTGACCCGCGCGCTGTCCTTCCTGGAGAAGCGCTTCGGCCCGGAGGCCCTGGAGGTCGCGGACGTGCGCGTGGAGCTGGGCACCGTGCGCCGCTCGCAGGGGCGCGCGGAGGAGGCCCTGGGCCTGTACGAGCGCGCCCTGGGCACCGTGCGCGGCTCGCTGGGCCCCGAGCACCCGGACGTGGCGCGCATCCGCCTGGAGCAGGCCAGCGTGCGCTGGCAGCAGGGGGACTTCGTGCAGTCGGAGCGGCTGGCCCGGGGCGCGCTGGCGCTGCTGGAGCGCTCGCTGGGACAGGACCACCCGCAGGTGGCGGACGCGCTCAACAGCCTGGCGCTGGCGCTGCAGTACCAGGGCAAGCGCGAGGAGGCGCTGCCCCTCTACGAGCGCGCGCTGCGCATCGCGGAGACGACGGAGGGGCGCGACAGCTCCACCGTGGCCATCATCGTCAACAACATCGGCACGCTGCTGGTGCACCTGGGAAGGCTGGAGGAGGCCACCCAGCGCTTCGCCACGGCGCTCGAGCAGGTGGAGAAGAGCCTGGGCCCGGACCACCCCACGCTGGCGCTGGTGCTCCGGGGCATGGGCCAGACGCTCAGCTACCGCAACCAGCCGGACCAGGCCCTGCCGTACTTCGAGCGCGCCGCCGCGCTCCAGACGTCCCTGCCGGACGACGTGAACGGCGGCTGGACGGGGGCCCTGGTGGACCTGGGGCGCACGTACATGGTGCTGGGCCGTCCGCGCGAGGCGCTGGCCCCGCTGGAGAAGGCCGTCGCGGGCTGGGAGCGCGCCCGGCCCCGTCCGGCGGAGCGCCCCGCCGCGCGCTACATGCTGGGCCGCGCGCTGTGGGACGCGAAGCAGGACCCGGCCCGCGCCGTGCGGCTCGTCGCCGAGGCCCGCCTGGAGGCGGCCGCGCTGCCCGACGAGGAGTCCTCCGTGCCGGAGCTCCGCCAGGCGATGGACCGGTGGATCGCCAGGCTGCCCCCGGGCGCGCGCAAGGACCTCAAGGCCGCCATGGCCACGCCGAAGCCCGCGGACCCCTCCCGGGACGCGCTCACCCGGTGACGTGAAGGCCTGGAGCCGCCAGCCGCCCCCCTCCCCGACGGTCGGCGCCAGGGCTTGGGGCGGGCGCGAGGGGGGCACGTTATACGGAGGGTGGAATGACGCTCCTCACGGACTCCCCTGTCGCCGCCCTTCCGCCCGAAGCGGGCGTGGACGCCCTGACCTCGCTCTTGCGCGGACGCCGCGTCGTGGTGCTCACGGGCGCCGGATGCAGCACCGAGTCCGGCATCCCCGACTATCGCGGCCCGGAGACGCGCCACAAGGTGCGCAACCCCATCCAGCACCGCGAGTTCCTGCACAAGCCGGAGGTGCGCCAGCGCTACTGGGCGCGCAGCCTGCTGGGCTGGCCGCGCTTCACCTCCGCCCGCCCCAACGACGCCCACTTCGCGCTGGCCGCGCTGGAGAAGGCGGGCGTGGTGCCGGGCCTCATCACCCAGAACGTGGACGGCCTGCACCACGCGGCGGGCAGTGAGCGCGTGCTGGAGCTGCACGGCGCGCTGTCGCGGGTGCGCTGTCTGGCGTGCGGCGCGCAGGAGCCCCGCGCGTCGCTCCAGGCGCGGATGCTGGGCCTCAACCCGGACTTCGCGCACGCCGTCGTGGAGCTGCGTCCGGACGGCGACGCGGAGCTGTCGGCGGAGGCCGTGGACGGCTTCCACGTCCCCGCGTGCACGCGCTGCGGCGGGACGCTGAAGCCGGACGTGGTGTTCTTCGGGGACAACGTCGCGGCGCCGCTGGTGCAGGACGCGTTCGCGCTGGTGGAGGAGGGGGACGCGCTGCTGGTGGTGGGCTCGTCGCTGACGGTCTACTCCGGCTACCGCTTCGTCACCCGCGCCGCGGAGCGGCACCTGCCCATCGGCATCCTCAACATCGGGGAGAGCCGGGGCGACCCCCTGGCGGACGTGCGCGTGGAGGCGAGGGCGGGCGACGTCCTGCCCCGGCTCGCCCAGGCGCTGACCCGCGCCTGACGCTCCCCCTCCCACACCGGCCGTGCGGCCGGGCCACCGGGATGGCACCGAATGGGCACGCCGGGGGAGGGGGCAAGTGTGCCATCATCCCCGGCTTCGCGAGGCACGTGCGCCAGGCCGTGCCCGGGACGGAGACACAGGGCCGATGGACACCGGACGCCCGCTGGGCGGCAGGTACGCGCTGGAGCGCAGGATTGGCGGCGGTGGCATGGGCGCCATCTGGCGGGCCATCGACCTGCAACTCCAGCGGCACGTGGCCCTCAAGCTCATCGCTTCCGACGTCGTGGCGCGCACGCCAGAGGCGCACCGCCACTTCGAACAGGAAGCGCAGGCCGTGGCCCGGCTGCGCCACCCGCACGTGGTGCAGGTGCACGACTCCGGCGTGGACGGCGGCGTGCCGTACATCGTCATGGAGCTCCTGGAGGGCGAGGACCTGGAGACGCGCCTCACCCAGCAGGGGCGCCTGTCCCCGGCCCGCGTGGCCGCGCTCGTCACGCCAGTGGCCCGGGCCCTGGCGGCGGCGCACGCGGCGGGGCTCGTCCACCGCGACCTGAAGCCCGCCAACCTCTTCCTCGCCCACGTGGACGGCGAGGAGGTGGTGAAGGTGCTCGACTTCGGGCTCGCGCGCTCGCTGCTGCCCACGGGGGCGCCCGCGCAGGCCGAAGGGCTCACCGGCACGCTGCGCTACATGAGCCCGGAGCAGCTGCGCGCGGATCCGGACCTGGACGCGAGGGCGGACCTCTGGTCGCTCGCGGTGGTGCTCTACCGCGCCCTCACCGGCCAGTTCCCCTACGGGCCGGAGTCCGTGGGCGCCCTCCTGCGCGGCACCTTCCACCCGCCCGCGGTGCCCGTCTCGCAGCTGGTGCCGGAGCTGGGCGCGGGCGGTGACGCCTTCTTCCAGCGCGCCCTGCACCCGAAGCCCGAGCAGCGCTTCACCTCCGCGCGCGAGCTGGCCGCCGCCTTCGTCGCGCTGGTGGAGGCCGGCCGCGCCACGCAGGCCGCCACGGTGCTGGTGGTGGATGACGAGCCGGACGTGGAGGTGCTCATGCGCCAGCGCTTCCGCCGGCACGTGCGCGACGGCGTCTACCGCTTCGTCTTCGCCCGCGACGGCGAGGAGGCGCTGGAGGCCCTGCGCCAGCACCCGGACACGCACGCGGTGCTGTGCGACCTGAACATGCCGCGCATGGACGGGCTGACGTTCCTGTCGCGCGTGGGCGAGGTGGATCCGCTGGTGAAGGTGGTCATCGTCTCCGCGTACGGCGACATGCCCAACCTGCGCACGGCGATGAACCGGGGCGCGTTCGACTTCCTCGTGAAGCCGGTGGACCTGGACGACCTGGAGTCCACGCTGGCCAAGACGGTGCGCCACGTGGCGGAGCTGCGCCGCGCGGTGCGCTCCACGGAGGAGAACGCCCTGCTGCGGATGTTCGTGCATGGCGGCATCGTGGACCGGGTGCTGCCGCTGGTGCGCGGCCCCGGCGCCCTCGCGGGCGAGCAGCTGGACGCCACGGTGGCCTTCCTGGACGTGGCGGACTTCACCGCCGTCACCCGCCAGCACCCGCCGGAGTCCGCGCTGCGCCGGCTCAACGCCAACTTCGAGGTCATCCTCCCGGAGCTGGAGTCGCGCGGCGGCGTGGTGGACAAGTTCCTGGGCGACGCGGTGATGGCCGTCTTCCAGGGCGAGGGCCACGTGTCGCGCGCGCTGGACGCGTGCCTCGCGGTGAAGCAGCGGCTGCAGGGCCTGGCGTGGAGCGGCGGCGACGCGTCCCCGTACGCCCACGGCATCTGCATGGGCGTGGACACCGGGCCGGTGGTCTCCGGCAACGTGGGCGCGGCCGGGCGCGGGCGCCTGGACCACACGGTGCTGGGGGACGTGGTGAACACCGCGGCCCGGCTCGCCACCGTGGCCGCGCGCGACCAGGTGCTGGTGAGCGAGACGCTGGCCGCCCGGCTCGCGGACGCCTTCGACTGCCGCGCCGCCGGAGAGCGGCACCTGCCCGGGCCTGGAGGCCAGCGGCTGGGCGTGCGCGAGGTGGTGGCCCGCCAGGGCAGCCAGTCCGCGTCCTCCGCGGACGCCACCTCCGAGCAGGTGGCCCCCGCCGTCCTGGAAGCGCCCGCGGCCGCGCCCCGCGCGGAGGCCTTCACGGCCAAGGGGCCCACCTGAGCCCCGTCCTCCTCTCCACGCGGTCTTGAGCCCATGCGCCTCATCCTCAACCCAGGCCAGGTGGATGAACGGGTGGTGATGCTGCCGGAGGGCACCACCACCATCGGCCGCACCGAGGAGAACGGCATCCGCGTGCCGCACCCCAGCCTGTCGCGGCGCCACGCGCGGCTGGAGCGCGCGGGCGGGCGCGTGGTGCTGGTGGACCTGGACAGCAAGAACGGCAGCTTCGTGGGGCCGCACCGCGTCTCCCGCCAGGAGCTGGGCCACGGCCAGTCCTTCCGCTGCGGCGAGGTGTGGTTCCGGCTGGTGTCCCCGGACACGCCGCTGCCGGACGGCTGGGGCCCGCTGCGCACGCAGCCGCTGGAGACGCGCTTCTCCGGCGGGCCCATGGAGTCGCTGCTCGACACGCGCTCGCCGGACCGCACCCGCGACAAGCTCCAGGTGCTCCTCAAGGTGGGGCAGGTTCTGTCGTCCCCGGGCCCGGTGGACGGGCTGCTGGAGCGCGTGCTGCAGCTCGTCTTTCAAATCTGGGCGGTGGACCGGGCGGCGGTGCTGCTGGTGGACCGGGAGACGGGGGCGCTGGTGCCGCGCGTGTCCCGGGGCGCGCGGGGTGGGACGCTGCCGGAGCGCTTCTTCAGCCAGCACATCGTGGACTACGTGCACTCGCGCGGCGTGGCGGCCCTCTTCACCGACGCGAAGGACGACGCGCGGCTCCAGGGCGCGGACTCCGTCTTCCGCCAATCCATCCGCGCCTCCCTCTGCGTGCCCCTGCGCACGCGCGACACGGTGCTGGGCGTGCTGTACCTGGACAGCCTCACGCAGGGCGGCCTCTTCACCGACGAGGACCTGGAGTTCCTCACCGCCTTCGCCAACCAGGCCGCCATCGCCCTGGACCACGCGCACCTGGCGCGGCGGCTGGAGGAGGAGGCGGTGCTGAGAAACGCCTACCAGCGCTTCTTCCCGCCGGACGTCGTGCGCCAGCTCAAGGCGCTCCGGGGCGTGCCGCTGGAGGTGCGCGAGGCGAACGTCACCATCCTCTTCTCCGACATCACCGGCTTCACCGCCATGTCCTCGCGCCTCAAGCCCCGGCAGGTGGTGGACATGCTCAACGCGTACTTCCCGGTGATGGCGGACATCGTCTTCCGCCACGAGGGCACGCTGGAGAAGTACATCGGCGACGCGCTGATGGCCGTGTGGGGCGCTCCCTTCGCCCGGCCGGACGACGCGGACCGGGCCGTGCGCGCGGCCGTGGAGATGCAGCACGCCCTGGCCGCCCTCAACGCCCGCTGGCGGGCGGAGGGCACGCCGGAGATCCAGGTCCACATCGGGCTCAACTCCGGCCCGGTGGCCGCGGGCAACATCGGCTCGGAGCGCTACCTCCAGTACGCCACCGTGGGAGACGCCACCAACGTGGCGGCCCGCGTGTGCGGTGTCGCGCGCCCGGGTGAGGTGCTCATCACCGACGCCACGCGCGCCCTGCTGGACGCGGACGCCTTCGTGCTGGAGCCCCTGGCCCCGGTGACGGTGAAGGGCCGCGAGGAGCCCCTGTCCCTCTTCCGCGTGCGCGGCTGACGGCTACTCCGCGTCCTGTCCCAGCCGCTCCGGCTGGATGAGGACGATCTGCCCGCCCTCGAAGCTGAGCATCCCCTCGCGCACGTAGTAGCGCAGCCACTTGTTCACGCTCTCGCGCGTGACGCCGCACAGGTTGGCCAGCTCCGACTGTGTGAGCTTCGGGGTGATGAGCAGCCCTTCGGGGGACGGCTTGCCTTGCGTCTTCGCCAGCTCCAGCAGCACCCGCACCAGGCGGCTTCGCGCGTCCAGGAAGGCCGAGTCGTACACGAGCTGCGTCGTGCGCCGCACCAGCCGGCTCATGTTCGCCAGGAGCGCCAGGCTCACCTGCGGCCGCGTCTCCAGGTAGCGCCGGAAGTCCTCGCGCTGGAGCGTGAGCAGGTGCGCCTCCTCGCGCGCCATCGCGTCGGTGGAGCGCACCTCGCCGTCCAGCAGCGACAGCTCCCCGAAGGCATCCCCCCGGTCCAGCAACGCCAGGGTGATTTCGCGCCCCTCGCTGGAGGAGAGCCGGATGGCCACCTGTCCCCGCCGGATGATGAACAGCGCGGTGCCTACGTCCCCCCGGTGGAAGATGACCTCCCCCCGGGCGAAACGCCGGGGCTGGAGGAGCGACGACATGTTCTCCAGGTCCTCCCGGCCGAGGCTCTCGAACATGGGGATTTCGGCCAGCAGCTGCGCGTAGGACATGGGGGAGGCGCCATTGTGCCTGGAATCCCGGGATGCAGGTAGGGAAGCCTCCCATCCAGGTCCGGCGGACAAGTCCGGCGGGTGTGAACGCCTTCACACGCAGCTTGTGGGCCGGTTCACAGATCGAAACAGGGGGTCCCGGTACTGTTCCTTCATCGCAGCACGGGAAGCAGGGGGGCCCGCGCAGCGCGACACGGTGAGTCGGGGAGTCGGGGGACTTTCTAGCTCACCGCGGCATGCGCGGGAAATGAGGGGGACCGCGGGGCTGGCACATAGAAGGGGGAAGCGCCGAGTTTCTGAGGGGGAACTCGACGCGAATACGAGTGCCGGCTCCCGCTGGAGCCTGAAAAGCAATGGACCCGGGCCTGGAGGCCCGTCGCTCCGGGGGGAGTGACGGCCTTCAAGTCCGGGTTGTTTTATTTGGCCAGGGCCACCGCGGGCGTGAGCGTCAGCGTGGACTCGCGGTGCTGCTCCACGGCCTGCCGCGTGTGGAGCATGGGGTGGAACTCCACCTTGCGGTTGAGCTCCATCAGGTCGTCGCGGTGCTTGTGGAACAGGTGCTCCGTCTGCCCCGGCGCGTGGATGGACACGGAGCGGGACAGGTCCGCCAGGTCCACAATCATCCGCAGCGCGGTGCCGTGGACGACCTTGAAGGGGCGGCTCCAGAGGAACGACGCCCCGTCCACGGAGTAGTTGTCGCCCCGGGCCGGCACCGTGCGGCTGTTGAAGACGCGCCGGATGGGGCCGGGGATGGCGGGCCCGCCCAGCGGCTGGTGCGCGTAGGTGAGCTGGTGCACCTGGCCCCAGGCCCAGGCCTCCGGCTTCGGGCCGTAGGTCTTCACCAGCCACGCGGTGGCCACGCCCAGCGCCGCGCGGAGGATGTCGTCGCGCGTCTCCTTCTCCGGCGTCTTCGGGTCATCCCACCAGGCGCTGTCCGGCTGGGACATCAGGCCGATGACGAAGGGCATGTGCAGGCTGCCGTGCCGCTCGTACTGGCCCATGAGGTACTCGGACACCAGCGCCGGCTCCAGCTTGTGCTGGAGCAGCTTGCGCAGCACCTCGATGTACCAGGCCTGGAACACCGTGGCGCCCACGGCCTCCGGCTCGAAGCGCAGGTCCCACGCCTTGAGCGCGTCCACCGCCTGGCGCTGGGTGTCGTCGGACGGCAGCGCCGCCGCCAGGAAGTACGGGCGCAGCGCCTCCGCGGGCAGCGAGTACGTCTCCGCCTGGATGTCCCGCATGGTCTGCACGCTGTGCTGCGTGCCCGCCTCCAAGAGGTCGGTGATGCGCTTCGCGCGGTAGCCCGGGAACCAGTTGTGCGCGATGAGGTGCGGGTAGTCGTCGGAGGTGATCTTGTTGTTCGCCGTGGCCGCGTAGCCCGCGGGCGGGTTGAAGGACGCGGGCAGCTCCTCGAAGGGGATGAAGCCCGTCCACTCGGAGTCGCCCGTCCAGCCCGGCATGGGGATGAGGCCCTGGTGTCCCTGGCGGATGGGAATCTTCCCCGTGGCCTGGTAGCCGATGTTGCCGGCCGTGTCCGCGTACACGAAGTTCTGGCCCGGCCCCTCCCACGCCTTCATCGCGCCGCGGAAGGACTCCCAGTCCTGCGCCAGGTTGAGCTTCAGCACGGCGTTGATGAGCGGCTGGCATTCCCGGTGCGCCCACTTGAGGGCCAGGGGCTCGCTGTCCTTCAGCTCGTCCGCCATCACCTTGTTCATCAGCGGGCCGTGCCGGGTGCTCCTCACCTCCAGCACCACGGGGGCGCCGCCCTTGACGGGAATCTCCTCGCGGCGCACCTCCAGGTCGTGCCAGGTGCCCTGGTAGAGGTACTGCTTGGGCGCCTTCGGGTCGTCCAGCTTCTCGATGTAGAAGTCCTGGGTGTCCGGCCCCAGGTTGGACATGCCCCAGGCCACCTTCCCGTTGTGGCCGACGATGAGCATGGGCACGCCGGGCAGGGAGAAGCCCACGTGCTGGAAGCGGCCGCCGTGCAGGCCGTTCTCGTACCAGGTGGACGGCATGCCCAGCGGGATGTGCACGTCGTTGGCGAGCAGCGGCTGGCCGCTCTGCGTGCGCTGGCCGTGCACCACCCAGTTGTTGCTGCCGGAGACGATGTTCGGGTCGCCCATCAGCGCGTCCACGCTGTCCAGGCCGGACAGCGTCTTCACGGACTGGAGGCCCGGCAGGCGCGCCTCCTTCGGGACGATGAGCGGCGTCTCCGGCGCGTTCTGCGGCAAGAGCGCGTTGGCCACGTCCTCACCCACGGCGGCCACCAGCCGGGCGCGGAACAGCTCGATGCGGTGGTTGCCGCCCAGCATCATCGCCAGCAGGTTGCCGCGCGCGAGCGAGTCCACGGGCGTCCACGGCGTGGGCTCCGTGCCCATGACGGTGAACTCGTAGGGCAGCGGCTCCGCGGCGATGCGCGCGTTGATGCCCGCGCTGTAGGCCTCCAGGATGGCGCGCGCGTCCGGCTCCACCTGCTCCCAGGCGTGCTCGGCCAGGTGGCGCAGGCCCATGGTGCGCAGGAACTCATCCGCGGACACCAGCATGGGGCCCAGCAGGCTCGCGAGCCGGCCGTCCACCAGCCGGCGGCCCATCTCCAGCTGCCACAGCCGGTCCTGCCCGTGCACGTAGCCCTGGGCGAAGAACAGGTCGTGCTCGTCGTTGGCGAAGATGTGCGGCACGCCCCACGTGTCGCGCAGCACCTCCACCTTGCCGTGCAGGCCGGGCAGCGTGAGCAGCCCCTCGGCGCGCGGCCAGCGGCGGCGGGCAAGCCACGGCCCCACGCCGGGGGCGGCCACGGCCATGGCGGACGGCAACATGCGCAGCATGCGCAGGACCTGGGAGAAGGCGCTCATGACGCGGAGGCTCCGGCGGTGGGGGCGTTCGGCGGGGGGGCGGCGGCGGTGTCCGGGGTGGGGGACGCGTCAGGCAGCGCGTCCGGCAGCTCGCGGTCCAGGTTGCGCAGGCGCGGATTGGACCACCCGAACGCGACGTTCGTGAGCGTCACCAGCCCCAGGACGATGAAGATGACGGCGATGCCGCGCCCCGGGCCCACGCCCAGCAGGCGGCCCATGGTGCCGGCGAGCGCGCCGCCCTGGGCCATGGCCGGCTCGAAGATGTCGTCCGCGAGCGGCCCCGCGATGAGGCTGGCGATCGGTGACATGCACAGGGTGATCATCCGCTTCACGGACGCGGCGCGGCCCTGGAGGTCCGCCGGAATCTTGCGCTGCCAGATGGACTGGCTGCTCGCCACCATGGGCGGCATGGTGAACAGGTAGAGCGCGGCGGCGGTGGCCACCAGCGGCACGCTGGGCGACGGCGCGGCCATGAAGAGCACCAGGCCCGACACCACCTGGAACCCCAGGATGCCGTGCAGCTGGTTCTTGGGGCCGCCCCACACGCCCATGCCGACGGCGCCCAGCAGCGCGCCCACGCCCGCTATCGACGCGATGATGCCCAGCGTGGAGATGTCCGTGAAGGCCAGCACCAGCGGGGTGATGAGCAGCACCACCAGGTCCATGCACAGCACGGCCACGACGGTGAAGCCCAGCAGGGCCATGAGGCCCTTGCGGCTGCTGATGAAGCTCCAGCCCTGCTTCATCTCCGCGAGGATGGACCCCTTGCCCTGCTGCCCCTCCGCGGAAACGGTGGGGCGCGGGAAGCGGACCATCAGCAGGGTGATGACGGCGATGGTGAAGCTGCAGACGTCCACCGTCAGCACGCCCACCAGGCCCACGCTGTCGATGAGCGCTCCGGCGATGATGGGGGAGAGGATCTGGCTGGCGCCGCTGGCCACCTCCGCCATGGCGTTGGCGCGGCCCAGGTGCTGCTTGGGCACCAGCAGCGTCACCGTGGCGAAGAAGGCCGGCCAGCGGAAGGCGCCGAAGCACGCGCCGAAGGACACGGGCAGGTAGAAGTGCCAGGCCTCGAGCTTGAAGAGGCCCTTGCTGTCCGCCAGCACCATGCTGAAGATGATCAACGTGCTGAGGCCGTTGCCCAGGTCCGCCAGCAGCATGGCGCGGCGGCGGTCCCACCGGTCGATGAGCGTCCCCGCCAGCGGGGCCAGGATGACCATGGGCGCGAACGCGAAGAAGGACAGGAGCGCGAACTGCGTGGTGGAGCGCGTGTCCAGGAAGACCTTGGCGCCCACGCCGAAGGCCGTGAGGCCCGAGCCCAGGATCGAGATGAGCTGACCGAACCAGGTGATCCAGAAGACCCGCATGGGCTGGGTGATGGTCAGGCGTTGCGCGAGGCTCATTCCACGTCTCTTTCTCCTGGGGGGCAGGAGGTTCAAGGGCCCGCGCACGGTACTACGGGAGTGCGCGCGGGCCCGGCGTTCCTAGGGGGATTTCAGCCCTGCTCCAGCTCGGCGAGCATGGCTTCCAGGGCTTCCGGGTCGAGCTGGCTGGCGCTCGCCTCCACGATGGCCACCGTCATCACCTCCACGGTGGGGGACTCGAAGAGGGCGCGCATGGACAGCTCGACCTGGAAGGTCTCGCGGATGCGCGACAGCAGCTGCACGCCCAGCAGCGAGTGACCGCCCAGCTCGAAGAAGTTGTCGGTGATGCCCACGGACTCCACGCCCAGCAGGTCCTGCCAGAGCGCGGCGACCTTCTCCTCGGTCTCGTCGCGCGGGGCGACGAAGGCGTTGGCGAGCGGAGGACGCGGGTGTTTGCCACTGGCGCCGCCACCCGTGCGTGAGGCGGAGGTGCCGTCGCGAGCCACCTGGAGCCGCGCCTCCAGCGAGCCTCGGGACGCGAGGAAGCGTCCGCCGCTGGGCTGGGTGATGAGCGCGCGCAGGAGGCGGAAGCCCTCGGCGGGCGGGATGACGGCGTCGGGCCGGAAGCCCTCGCCCACGCCCCACACGTCCCAGTCCACGGTGTACCAGCGGGTGCCACCGAGCCGGGCCTGCCGGGCCGCCAGCGCGTCCATGCCGGCGTGCGCCGCCGCCACCGCGCTGACCGCCATGCCGCCCAGCACCACGGTGAGGGAGGACTGCACCACGACGAAGTCCGGACGCCGCGACGCCAGGGCCTCCGCCAGCTGCGTGAGGCCTCCGAAGCGGCCGGACAACAGCGGGGTGGTGGCCTCCGGCGTGGACTCGTCCACGGAGATGCGGGTGGCCATGCCGCCGTCGCCCGCCGCGTAGAAGACGCCGTCGACGCGGCCGAACCGGGCCTCCGCCACCTGGAGCGCCTTGTCGAGCTGACCGGCCACGCCCGCGTCCGCGCGCAGCGCCAGCACCTGCGCGCCCGCCTGCTCCAGCGCGCGCATGCGCTCGATGGCCTTGGACGTCGCGTCCTGGGCGTCATGGCCCGCGCGCCACGCGTCCCATTCGCCGGGGGCGGGGAGCGTGCGGCGCGACAGCAGCACGAGCTTCGGCTTCACCGCCTGCGTGAGCTGCTCCGCGAGCGCGAGCCCCACGCGGCCCAGGCCGCCGACGATGACGTAGACGCCGCCGTCCTTGAGGCCCGGGGCCTGCGCGGTGTCAGCGCCCGGAGCGCCCGGGACCTCGATGGTCTCGAACGCCTCCACGTGGCGGTACGGGCCGCGCAGCGCGACCACCGCTTCCTTGCCGGTGGCCAGCTCCGTCACCAGCCGCTCCAGCCACGGGCCGGACGCGGACTCCTCCGGCGCGGGCCAGGTGACGTCGACGGCGCGCACGGTGAGGCCGGGGTACTCCTGCGGCAGCACGCGGCTCGCGCCCACGGCGGCCGCCTGCCAGGGCAGCAGCGGCTCCTCGCCCGTGACGTCCTGGGCTCCGGTGGTCACCACGTCCAGCGTCACGGGCGCCTTCGCCGCGCCCGGGCCCACCGCCTTCGCCACCGCGAGCAGCCCGTGGAACGACGCCGCGAGCCCCGACTCCAGGTCGCGCGACTCCTTCACCAGCGGCCACAGGTACGCGACGTGCGCGGGCGTCCAGTCCTCCCCGCGCAGCCGCTCCAGGTGCTCGCTCACCGCGTCGGGCGAGGCCGCGTCCACGGCGAAGCGCTTCGTCACCGGATCCGACGCGCCCTGGCCCGCGACGAGCGACACCACGTCCGCGCCCGCCTGACGCAGCCGCTCCGTCACGCGCGCAGCCACCGGCGTGTCCGCCTCCAGCACCAGCCAGCGCTGACCCGCCAGCGACGGGACCTGCGGCGAGGCGCGCGTGCGCGGCCACGACGGGACGGTCAGCTCCACGCCCTGCGCCGGCGTGCTCCGTGCTGCCGTGGCGGCGCGAGGCAGCGCGGGCGGCGGACCCTTGAGCAGGTCGTAGCGCTCGCGCTGGAAGGGATAGGCGGGCAGGGGGATGCGGCGGCGGGACTCGCCCTTGTAGACGCGGCCGGCGGTCGTCTTCGCGCCCGCGAGCCACAGCTTCGCGAACGCGTCCGTGGCGTGCGTGAGCGCGTCCTGCTGGGCGTCGCGCGGCGCGGGCAGCGTCGTGAGGATGGCCGGGAACGTGCCCTCCTTCGCGTTGCGGCGCACCAGCGTGGCCAGCGCGTTGCCGGGACCGACCTCCAGGAAGACGTGCTCGGGGTCGTTCAACAGCAGCGTCGCCGAGTCCTGGAAGCGCACGGCGTCGCGCAGGTGGCGGGCCCAGTACGCCGGGCTCACCGCGTCCTCGGGCGTCACCCGGGTGCCGGTGACGTTGGACAGGTAGAGGTCCTTCGGCTCCTTGCGCGCGACCTTCGCCACCGCCTGGCGGAACTCCTCCACGATGGGGTCCATCATCGTGGAGTGGAAGGCGTGCGACGTGTGCAGCCGCGACACCTCCACCTTCTGGGCCTCCAGCTTCGCCTGGAGCGCGTCCACCGCGTCGGTGGGGCCCGCGACGACGGTGAAGCCCGGAGCGTTGACGGCGGCCACGGAGATGCGCGCGTCCATCAGCGGCGTCAGCGCCTCCGGCGTCAGCCGCACGGACAACATGGAGCCCGCGGGCAGCGACTGCATCAGCCGGCCGCGCGTGGCCACCAGCGCCAGCGCGTCGTCCAGCGAGAACACGCCCGACAGGCACGCGGCCACGTACTCACCGATGCTGTGGCCCACCATCGCCTGCGGCGTCACGCCCCAGGACGCCCACAGCTTCGCCAGCGCGTACTCGATGACGAACAGCGCGGGCTGCGTGAGGGACGTCTGCTTGAGCTGCTCCGTGGCCTTCTCGCGCCCGTCCGCGGGCGGATAGAGCACCGTGCGCAGGTCCAGCCCCAGGTGCGGCTTCAGCTTCTCCGCGCACGCGTCCACCTCCGTGCGGAAGACGGGCTCCTGCTCGTAGAGCCCCCGGCCCATGTCCACGTACTGCGAACCCTGGCCGGAGAAGAGGAACACCACCGGCCGGCGCGTGTTGGGGCCGGAGCCGCCCAGCAGGCGCCGCGCGTCCCGCAGCGCCGCCTTCGCGTCCGCGACGTCCTTCACCACCACCGCGCGGCGGTGCTCGTGGATGTGACGGCCCACCTGGAGCGTGTAGGCCACGTCCGCCAGGGACACGTCCGGCTTCGCGTCCAGGTGCGCGGCCAGTTGCTCCGTCGCCGCGTCCAGCGCCGCGGGCGTGCGGGCGGACAGGGGCAGCACGTGCCACGCGCGGCGCGATGGCGCGGGAGCCGCGGTCTTCGGCGCCTCCTCCAGGATGACGTGCGTGTTGGTGCCGCCGATGCCGAAGGCGCTCACGCCCGCGCGGCGCGGCCCGTTCGCGGACGTCCACGGCCGGGGCTGCGAGGGCACGAAGAAGGGCCCCGCGTCGAAGTCGATGACGGGGTTGGGCTGCTGGAAGTGGGGGCTCGCGGGAATCTCGCCGTGCTCCATGGCGAGCACCGTCTTCACCACGCCCGCGATGCCGGCCGCCGCGTCCAGGTGGCCGATGGCCGCCTTGAGCGAGCCCAGCGCCACGCGCTTCTGGCCCGTCTCCTTGCCGCCGAAGGCCTGGTTGAGCGCGGCCACCTCTATCGGGTCGCCCAGCGGGGTGCCCGTCGCGTGGGCCTCCACGTACTGGATGTCGTCCGGCGTGACGCCGGAGATGGCGAGCGCCTCCGCGATGACCGCGGCCTGGCCCTCCACGCTGGGCGCGGTGAAGCCCACCTTGCCCGCGCCGTCGTTGTTCACCGCCGTGCCCAGCAGCACGCCGTGGATGGTGTCGCCGTCCTTCAGCGCGTCCGACAGCCGCTTGAGCACCACGACCGCCGCGCCCGCGCCGCGCACGGTGCCGTTGGCCTTCGCGTCGAACGCGCGGCAGTAGCCGTCCGGCGAGAAGATCATCCCCTCCTGGTAGAGGTAGCCCGCCGTCTGCGGGAAGGACACGGACGAGCCGCCCGCGAGCGCCATGTCGCTCTCGCCGGACAGCAGGCTCTGGCACGCCAGGTGGAGCGCCACCAGCGAGCTGGAGCACGCCGTCTGCACCGTCGCCGCGGGGCCGCGCAGGCCCAGCCGGTGGGACACGCGCGTGGCCACGTAGTCCTTGTCGTTGGCCAGCATCACGCCGAACGAACCGGCCGCGTCCATCAGGTCCGGCTGCCGCATCAGCGCGCGCAGCAGGTACGAGCTCAGGCTCACGCTCGCGTAGACGGCCACCGCGCCCTTGAAGCGCAGCGGGTCATAGCCGGCGTTGTCCAGCGACTCCCACGCGCACTCCATGAAGATGCGCTGCTGGGGGTCCATCAGCTCCGCCTCGCGCGGGCTGTAGCCGAAGAGGCCCGCGTCGAACTCCGTGGCGCCTTCCAGCACGTAGCTGGAGCGCACCCACTGCGGATGGGCGCGCAGGGCCTGCGGAACGCCCGCGTCGTCCAGCTCCGCGTCCGTGGGCACGCGTCGCGCGTCGCCGCCGCGCCGGAGCATCTCCCAGAAGCCCTCCAGCGTCTTCGCACCCGGGAAGCGGCCCGCCAGGCCGACGATCGCGATGCGCTCCTCGCCACCACCCACTGCGTCACTCATCCGCGTCTCCATCCGTTTCCACCCGACCGCGCGAGGCTCCCGCGCGGCGGTTGACCGTGCGTCGCGCCTCGGCACGGGAGCGGCCCGCCTGCGCCGCGTCCTCCGAGGGCGTGTCCTCCCGGCGCGACAGCCGCGCCGCCAGTGCCCGCACGGTGGGGTACTGGAAGAGGTCCGTCAGCGCCAGCGTCACGCCGAGTTCCGCCGTGAGCCGCCGGTGCAACTGGAGCGCGAGCAGCGAATTGCCACCCAGCTCGAAGAAGGGGTCGTCCAGGCCCACCCGCTCCACGTGGAGCAGGTCCTTCCACGCCTGGGCGATCTGCTGCTCGATGGCCGTCCCCGGCGCCACGAAGGGGCGCGCCGGATCCGTCCCGCCTGCTTCCGGCGCGGGCAGCGCCTTGCGGTCCGCCTTGCCGTTGGGGCTGAGCGGCATGCGCTCCAGCACCACGACGTTGGACGGGACCATGTACTCGGGCAGCCGCTCCAGCAGGAAGCTGCGCAGCGCCGCCGCCTCCGGCTTGGCGTCCTTGCCGGTGACGTAGGCCACCAGCCGCTTCTGGCCCGGCCGGTCCTCGCGCGCGAGCACCACCGCCTGGCGCACCGTGGGGTGCTTCTCCAGCGACGACTCAATCTCGCCCAGCTCGATGCGCAGGCCGCGGATCTTGACCTGGAAGTCCGCGCGGCCCAGGTATTCGATTTCGCCGTCCGGCAGCCACCGCGCCACGTCGCCCGTGCGGTACATGCGCGCGCCCGGCACCGTCGCGTAGGGGTCGGGGATGAAGCGCTCGGCCGTCAGCGAGGGCCGCGCGAGGTACCCGCGTCCCACCTGCACGCCGCCGATATACAGCTCGCCCGCCGCGCCCTGCGGCACCGGCTGGAGCTCCGCGTCCAGGATGCGGATTTGCGTGTTGTCCACCGGCCGGCCAATGGGCACGGAGCGGCGGCCGTCGTTCGCCTTGCACGCGTGGAACGTCACGTCCACCGCGGCCTCGGTGGGGCCGTAGAGGTTGTGCAGCCCCGCGCCGGGCAGCGTGCGCAGGCACAGCTCCTTCAGCTCCAGGGGCAGCGCCTCACCGCTGCACACCACGCGCTGGAGTGACGTGCACTCCGCCACGCCCGGCTCGTCCAGGAAGGCCTGGAGCATGGAGGGCACGAAGTGCAGCGTGGTGACGGACGCGGAGGCAATCAGCGCCTTCAAGTAACCCGGGTCCTGGTGTCCGCCGGGCTTCGCGACCACCAGCTTCGCGCCCGTCATCAGCGGCCAGAAGAACTCCCAGACGGACACGTCGAAGCTGAACGGCGTCTTCTGGAGCACCACGTCCCGAGGCGTGAGCTGGTAGGCGGACTGCATCCACAAGAGGCGGTTCACCACCGGGCCGTGCGCGTTCATCGCGCCCTTGGGGCGGCCCGTGCTGCCGGACGTGAAGATGATGTACGCCAGCGAGTCCGGCGTGGCGGAGGGCACGGGCGCGGTGGTGGGCTCGCGGGCAATGTCCTCCCAGCCCGTGTCCAGCTTCACCACCTTCGCGTCCGACGCCGGCAGCCGCGACAACAGCCGCTCCTGCACCAGCAGCACCGGCGGACGTGCGTCCTCCAGCATCCAGCCCAGGCGCTCCTGCGGGTAGCCCGGGTCCAGCGGCACATAGGCGCCGCCCGCCTTCAGCGTGCCCAGCAGGCCCACCACCATCTCCAGCGACCGCTCCACGCACAGGCCCACGCGGACTTCCGGCCCCACGCCGTGCTTGCGCAGCGCGTGCGCCAGCTGGTTCGCGCGGGCGTCCAGCTCCCGGTAGGTGAGGCGGCTGCCCTCGAACTCCAGGGCGACGGCGTCCGGCGTGCGCGCCACCTGCGCCTCGATGAGCGACGTGAGCGTCGCGTCCTTCGGGTGCGTGACGGCGGTGTCGTTCCAGTCCTTCAGCACGCGCTGGCGCTCGGCGGAAGGCAGGAGCGGCAGGCGGGAGATGGGCAGGTCCGGCTGCGCGGCGATGCCTTCCAGCAGCGTGAGGTAGTGGCCCAGGAGCCGCTCCGCCGTGGAGCGCTCGAAGAGGTCGGTGCTGTACTCGGCGGTGACGCGCAGGCCCTGCGGCAGGTCCACCAGCAGGAGCGACAGGTCGTACTTCGTCGTGCCGGTGTCCACCGGCTTCGCCTCCATCAGCACGCCCGGGGCCTCCAGGGCCGGCATGGGCGCGTTCTGCAGGACGAACATCACCTGGAAGATGGGCGAGTGGCTGAGGTGCCGCTCCGGCTTGAGCGCGTCCACCAGCCGCTCGAAGGGGATGTCCTGGTGCGCGTACGCGTCCAGCGTGGACTCGTGCACGCGGCGCAGCAGCTCCTTGAACGTGGGCTTGCCGGACAGGTCCGAGCGCAGCGCCAGCATGTTCACGAACAGGCCGATGAGCCCCTCCACCTCCGCGCGCGGACGGCCCGCGATGGGCGTGCCCACCACGATGTCGTCCTGTCCGGTGTAGCGCGACAGCAGCACGTTGAACGCGGACAGCAGCGTCACGAAGAGGGTGCGGCCCTCGCGCTGGCCCAGCGCCTTGAGGGCGTTGGTGAGGGCGGGGGACAGGTGCATCACCTGCCGCTCGCCCTTGGAGCTCATCAGCGCCGGGCGCGGCTTGTCCTGGGGCAGCTCCAGCAGCGCGTGGGGGTTGAGGCGGTTCTTCCAGTAGGTGAGCTGGCGCTCCAGCTCCGCGCCCTGGAGCCAGTCCTTCTGCCACACCGCCCAGTCCGCGTACTGGAGCGGCAGGGGCTTGAGCGGCGAGGGCTGGCCCTCCAGGCACGCGCGGTACAGCACCGCCAGCTCGTGCACGAGCACGCCCATGGACCAGCCGTCGGAGACGATGTGGTGCTGATCCACCAGCAGCACCTGCTCGCCGTTGCCCAGCAGCATCAGCACCGCGCGCAAGAGCGGCCCCTGCTCCAGGCTGAAGGGCTGCTGCGCGAGCGCCACCACGCGCCGCTGCGCTTCGGCCTCACGCTCGGACGCCGGCAGGCCCTGGAGGTCCATCACCTCCAGCGGCACCTCGCCCGTGGAGGCGATGATCTGCACGGCGCCGCCCTCGCGCTCCTGGAAGGTGGTGCGCAGCGTGTCGTGCCGCTCCACCAGCAGGGCCAGCGCGCGGCGCAGCGCGTCCGTGTCCACGGTGCCCGTCAGGCGCACCGCGGTGGGCATGTGGAACGCCGCGCTGCCGGGGCTCCACTTGTCCAGGAACCACATCCGCTCCTGCGCGAAGGACAGGGGCGCCTGCTTCGAGGCAGGGCGCGACTTGTCCTTCAGCAGCTGCGCCAGGCGTGCTCGCTTCTCTTCGGGCGTCATGTTCAGGCCGCGTCCTCGCTGCTGCTGCTATCGCCACCGTCACCGCCGCCCGCGTCTTCCAGCACCGCGAGCAGCTCCGCCACCTGTTCGTCGGAGAGCTGGTCCATGTTCTCCAGCAGCTTCTCCGCCTCCGCCGCGCTCACCTTCTGCTTCGCGGCGGGCGTGGCCACCTGCACGGACACCGGGGCCGGCGCGGGCGTGGCGCCCTCCACCGAGTAGCCCAGCCGCTCAATCACCGCGTGCGTGGAGGCGTCGAAGGCGCGGGGCCACTTGATGCGCTTCCAGGACTCGCCCATCTTCTTCTCGATGCCCTGGTGCTGGAGGATGTTGGGGTCGCCCAGGCCACCCATCATGCGGTCCTTCTTGCCGTCGTACGGCTGGACCATGCGCTCGTCGAACTCGAGCCCCAGGAATTGGGCCACGCCGGTCATCACCTTCGTCGGGTCCGCGACCAGGTCCTCGTAGCGGACCCAGTGGCAGCGCTCACGGCCGATGCCGTCGAAGAAGTTGAGCAGGTTCCGGTTGGACAGGGCCCACACCGTCTCCGCCACCACGTAGGGGTCCACGTCCGCGTCGCCGAAGAGGCCGGCGGCGAAGAGGCGGTCGAAGCGCATCCGGAGGATGGACTCCATCACCGGGAGCGGGTGGCGGTAGAGGTAGATGTACTTGTTGCCCTCGAACATCCGCTCCGCGCGCTCCAGCGTCTCCACGTCCATGGCGTACGTGGGCGTCTTGTCCACGAGCAACCGGGGCGCGGACTTCTCCTGGAGGCGGCGGTAGACGTCCTGCGCGGACAGGTCATCCGCGACCAGCCGGTCCACCAGCGCGGCGCCGGCGGGCGAGTCCAGCTTCTCCAGCTCCATGAGGGCCCACTGCAGACCGCCCGTGGTCCACTCCATCTCGGAGCCGAAGCCGATGTTCTCGCGCCACTCGCGCATGCCCTCGAAGAAGAGCAGGTTCACTTCCGGCGGGCAGAACAGGCGGGGGTGTCCCGCGAGCATCACGCGGAACAGCGTGGAGCCCGCGCGCGGGCTGGAGTGCACGAACACCATGGGCGGGTTCTTCTTCGCCGTGTTGGTGCGCTGCACGCCGGACACCTGGGCGCGGTAGGGCTTGAGCGGGTACGCGGACAGCGGCTTGTTCTCCGCGAAGCGCTGCGGATCCTGCAGGCGGTCCATCTCCACGAGCAGGTACTTCGACAGCTCCGGGATGGACGGGTGCGCCTGCACCTCGTGCGGGTAGAGCTGGAACTTGAAGTCCTGCCGCAGGTCGTACTCCAGCTCCGCGCCCAGCGCGTGCAGGTCGTAGCCCTTGAGGCTGCCGTCGGCGGGCAGCTGGTCCTGGGGAATCCGCAGCCCCTCGGAGATGTGGTGGCGCAGGTACTCGGTGAGCAGGGCGGGACGCTCGGTGGGGAACGCGGTGCGCAGGCGCTCCGCGATGGGCTTCTCCGTGGAGGCCGCGCGCTTGCCCAGCTCCTGCTCCACGCGCCCGGCGACGCCGGCCACGGTGGGCGTCTCGAAGAGGCCGCGCAGCGACAGGTCCACCTTCAGCACCGCGTGGATGTGATTGCGCAGCTGCGTGGCCAGCAGCGAGTGGCCGCCCAGCTCGAAGAAGTTGTCGTTGATGCCGATGCCGTCGATGCCCAGCACCTGCTCCCAGATGCCCGCGACGGTCTTCTCCAGCTCCGTGCGCGGCGCGGCGTACGGCGTGAGGATGGAGGGGCGCGCGTGCTTGTTGCCCTTCGCCGCGTCCTTCTTGCCCTTCTCCGCCTTCGTGGCGCGCGGCCCCTGGCGCTGACGCGCGGCCAGGTTGCCCGTGGAGACGGCCAACTGGCCCTCGCCGTGAGACAGCGCGCGGCGCAGCGCCTCCAGGCCTTCCGCGGGCTGGATGGCGAACTGGGCCAGCGTGGGGGACAGCTCCGCCATGGCCTGCGCGTCCGCGAACTGCCACGCGTCCCAGTCCACGCTCAGCCACGGGTAGGCGAAGCCTTCCGTGCGCGCCTCCGCGAAGGCGTCCATGAAGGCGCTGGCGGAGGCCTGCGCCACCTGGCCCAGGCCACCCAGCACGGACGACAGCGACGACACGAGGAGGCAGAACGCGGGGCCTTCCTTGGGGAGCACCTCTTCCAGCACCCGCACGCCGTGCACCTGCGGGCGGAAGTGCCAGGCGCACTCCTCCGGGCCCGTCTCCGCGATGGTGCCCAGCGTGGCGCCCTGCATGCCGCCCGCCGCGTGGATGACGCCGTCGATGCGGCCGAAGCGCGCCACCGCCGCGTCCACCACGCCGCGCATGGCCTCCACGTCGGTGAGGGCCGCGGGCAGCACCAGCATCTCCACGCCGGTGCGCTCCAGGGCCAGCGCGCGCTGGATGCGGCGGGACACCGCGTCCTGCACGCCGTGCTTCTCCACCCACGCCGTCCACTGGCCGCGGCTGGGGAAGTCGGGCGTCTCCACCAGGGTCAGCTTCGCGTGGTGCACCGTGGCCAGCTCGGACGCCAGCGCATGGCCGATGCCCGTGAGGCCGTCGGTGATGAGGTACGCGCCGCCGTCGCGCAGCACCTCCGCGCCAGCCGCCTCCAGGCGCACGGGCTCGAAGGTCCGCACCCAGCGCTGGCGGCCACGCAGGGCCACCACCGCGTCACGCACTTCCGCGCGCAGCTCCGAGGCCAGCCGGTCCGCCACCGCGCCCGCGTCGCCGGGCACCACGTCCACGAAGCGGCAGGCGAGGTTCGGGTACTCCTGCGGCAGCACGCGCGTGGGGCCCACCAGCAGGGCCTGCTCCGGCAGATGTGAATCCGCCTGCTCCACGCGGGCGGAGCGGCTGGTCACCACGGACCAGGTGAGGGGCTCCAGGTGGCCCGTCTCGCTCAGGGCGCGGGCGAGGAACAGCTGGCTGTGGAAGCCCAGGCCCAGCGCCTTCTCCTGCGACGCGGGCTCGCGCGACAGGCTCCACAGGTGCACCACGTTCGCGAACGCGCGGCCCTGCTTCTTCAGCGCCTCCAGCACCGCGCAGTAGTCCTCGCGGCGCGCCGGATCCACCGTGAACGTGCCGTCCGCGCGCTGCTCGAAGCGCGCGCCGGGGAGGACGCGGAAGACGTCCCCGCCCAGCTTCGACGCCAGGGCCTCCGCCACGCCGGTGTCGTCCGCGAACACGAGCCAGCCCGCGCCCGCCGCGTCCTTCGCCTTGGGCAGCGGGGACAGCTTCCACGACGGCGCGTAGAACCAGTCCGCCACGTCCGCGCGCTTCGCCAGCGACGCGGGCGCGTCCGCGCGGGCCCCGCCGCCCAGCGGCTTCGCGTCGATCCAGTAGCGCTCGCGCTGGAACGGGTAGGTGGGCAGCGGCACGCGGCGGCGCTGCTCGTTCGCCGCGAAGCCCTTCCAGTCCACGGTCACGCCGCCCAGCCACAGCCGGGCCAGTGCGCCCAGGAGCACCTGGAGGTCCGGCGTCTGCTCGCGCGGGTGGCGCGTGGAGGCGATGAGCACGCGGCCCTCCGCGCCCGGCTGTTGCTTCGCGAGCGTGGTGAGCACCGTGCCCGGGCCCACCTCCAGCAGCGCCGCCTGCGGCCACTTGCGCGACAGCTCCTGGAGGCCCGCGGAGAAGCGCACGGCCTGGCGCAGGTGCGTGGCCCAGTAGTTCGGGTCCGTCGCCTGCGCGGCTTCAATCCAGGTGCCCGTCACGTTGGACAGGAAGGGCAGGCCAGGCGCGTTGAGCTTCACCTGCCGCACGCGCGCGGTGAAGGGCGCGAGGATGGGGTCCATCATCGCGGAGTGGAACGCATGCGACGTGTGCAGCCGCGACACCTCCACGCCCAGGCCCTCCAGCTTCGCCTGGAGCGCGTCCACCGCGTCGGTGGGGCCCGCGACCACGGTGAAGCCCGGCGCGTTCACGGCCGCCACGCTGACGCTCGCGGGGAGCAGCGGCTTGAGCGCGGACTCCTCCAGCTTCGCGGACAGCATGGAGCCCGCGGGCAGGGACTGCATCAGCTTGCCGCGCGCGGCCACCAGCGCCAGCGCGTCGTCCAGGGTGAACACGCCCGCGAGGCACGCGGCCACGTACTCACCGATGCTGTGCCCCAGCATCGCGGAGGGCTTCACGCCCCAGGCCATCCACAGCTTCGCCAGCGCGTACTCCACGGCGAAGAGCGCGGGCTGCGTCAGCTCCGTGCGCGTCAGCGCCTGCGTCGCGGCCTCCGCCTTGGACGCCTCCGGGAAGAGGACCGTGCGCAGGTCCAGGCCCAGGTGCGACGTCAGCTTGTCCGCGCACGCATCCAGGTGCCGCTTGAAGGTGGGCTCGGACGCGTACAGGTCGCGCGCCATGCCCACGTACTGCGAGCCCTGGCCGGGGAACAGGAAGGCCACCGGCCGCTCGTGCACGTCCGGCGTCTGCGTCCACAGGCGGGGGCTGCCCTCCACGTCCAGCGCGGCCATCGCGTCGTCGCGGTCGCGGCACACCAGCACGCGCCGCTTCGCCATGGCCTGACGGCCCGTCTGGAGCGTGAAGGCCACGTCCGCCAGCGCCTGCGCGGGGTGCGCCTTCAGGTGCGCGGCCAGGTTCTTCGTCGCCGCGTCCAGCGCCGCGTCGCTCTTCGCGGACAGCACCAGGAGCTGCGCGGGCCGGGACGCACCGGAGGCCGGGAGGACGGGGGCCTCTTCCAGCACGACGTGCGCGTTGGTGCCGCCCACGCCGAAGGAGCTCACGCCCGCGCGGCGCGGGTGCTTGGGGTTCGCCTGCCAGTCCGTGAGCTTCGTGTTGACGAAGAACGGACCGCCCGCGAACGGAATCTCCGGGTTCACCTCCGACACGTGGAGGCTGGGCGGAATCTGCCGGTTCTCCAGCGTCAGCACGGCCTTGATGAGGCTGGACACGCCGGCCGCGTTGGCCAGGTGGCCGATGTTGCTCTTGAGCGAGCCCACCGGAATCTTCGGCGGGGCCGCCTTGGCCGCCGCGGAGCGGAACTTGAAGGCCTTGTTGAGGGCACGCACCTCGATGGGGTCACCCATCTTCGTGCCGGTGCCGTGCGCCTCCACGTAGCCGATGGTCTCCGGGGCCACGCCCGCGGCGCCCAGGGCTTCCGTGATGACGGTGGCCTGGCCCTCCACGCTGGGGGCGGTGAAGCCCACCTTCAGCGCGCCGTCGTTGTTGATGGCGGAGCCCTTGATGATGGCGTGGATGTGGTCGCCGTCCTGGATGGCGTCCGCCAGCCGCTTGAGCACCACCACGCCCACGCCGCTGCCGAACACCGTGCCCTCCGCCTTCGCGTCGAACGCGCGGCAGTGGCCATCCGGGGACACGATGCCGCCGGGCACGAAGGGGTAGCCCTCCGGGTGCTTCACGTGCACGGACACGCCGCCCGCGAGCGCCAGGTCGCACTCTTCATTCAAGAGGCTCTGGCAGGCCGCGTGCGTGGCCACGAGCGACGTGGAGCACGCGCTGGTGATGGAGTAGCTGGGGCCGCGCAGGTTGAGCTTGTACGCGACGCGGGTGGCCAGGAAGTCGCCACCGTTGTTCACGTCCACCTGCACCTGGTCCATGCCGCTCAGCTGGTCGAAGTTGGGGACCAGGTGGAAGACCAGGTACGTGTTGGTGGCCGCGCCCGCGAACACGCCAATGGAGCCGTCGAAGCCCTCCGGCGTGTGGCCCGCCTTCTCCAGCGCCTCCCACGCGCACTCCAGGAAGACGCGGTGCTGCGGGTCCATCAGCTCCGCCTCGCGGGGCGTGAAGCCGAAGAAGCCCGCGTCGAACAGCTCCATGCCGGCGAGCGCGGCGCTGGCCTTCACGTGGCGCGGGTCCTTGCGCAGGACGGGGTCCACGCCCAGCTTCTCCAGCTCCGCGTCGGGCACGGGCTGGATGGACTCCACGCCGTCGCGCAGGTTCTTCCAGAAGGAGGCCAGGTCGGGGGCGCCGGGGAAACGTCCGGCCATGCCGACGATGGCGATGGCCTGCGCGTCGATGTTCGTGTCAGCGGACATGGGGTGTGCTCGGGCTTCGAAAGGTGGGGGGAGGGGACGGCTACTCCTCGTCGGAGGCGCTGTCGCCCTGACGGTTCGCGCGGCGCGCGCGGCGGCGCTCCCCGCGGCTGAGCGCCTCGGTCTCCTCGGGCGCGGGTTCCGTGTCCTCGGTGCCGCTGGCGGACTTGAGCAGCTTCGCCAGCGCCCCCACGGTGGGGCCTTCGTAGAGGGTGACGGCCGGCAGCGCGACGCCGAACTGCTCGCGCACGCGGGCAATCAGCTTCACGCCGACGAGCGAGTTGCCACCCAGCTCGAAGAAGTTGTCGTGCACGCCGACCTGGTCGATGCCCAGCGTCGTCTGCCACAGGTGGGCGATCTTCTCCTCCAGCGCGTCGCGCGGCGGCACGTAGGCGTTCTGGAGCGTGGGCCGCGGCGTGGTGCCCAGGGACGACCCCGCCTCCTGCTTCACCTCCGCCTTCTGCTCCGAGGCGGCCGGCTGGGCCCACTTGCGCGCGCGGGCGCGCAGGTTGCTCGTGGACACGGCCACGTGCGACACGGCGCCCAGCTGGAAGAGCTGCTCGAAGGCGTCCTCGCCCTCCGCGGAGGTGATGGCCAGCGCGCCGAACGGGCTCTGCGCGCCGCCCGCGCGGGACTCGTACTGCCACGCGTCCCAGCCCACGCTCATCCACGGCACCGGCGACGTCTGCGCCTGCTTCGTGGCGAACGCGTCCATGAAGGACGTGGCCGCCGAGTACGACGCCAGCCCCAAACCACCCAGCACCGCCGCCAGCGACGACGACAGCACGCAGAAGTCCAGCGAGCGCCCGCGCACCGCCTCCTCCAGCGCGTACAGCCCGCGCACGCGGCCGTGGAAGGTGTCGCGCACGTCCTCCGGCCGGGTGTCCGGGATGGCGCGGAAGAGCGCCTGCCCCACGTCACCCGCCGCGAACACCACGCCATGCAGCGAGCCGAAGTGCGTGAGCGCCTCGTCCACCGCGGCCTTCACCTGGACCTTGTTGCCCGCGTCCACGGACGTCACGTGCACCTGGGCGCCCAGCGCCTCCAGCTCCCGCACCTGACGGATGCGGCGGGAGACGGCGTCGTCCTCGCCATGGGCGGACAGGTGCGCGTCCCACTGCGAGCGCTCCGGCAGCGCCGTGCGGCCCGCGAGCACCAGCTTCGCCTTCGCACGCTTCGCGAGCGACTTCGCGTGGGAGAAGCCCAGCGTGCCGAAGCCGCCGATGAGCAGGTACACGCCCCCGTCGCGCAGCGGCAGCTGGGCGGAGCGCGGCGCGTCCGCCGGCACGTGCTCGAAGTGCTGCACCCAGCGGGCCCCGCCCCGGTACGCGATGACGGTCTCCAGCTTGGACGGCGTGGCGGCCTCGGACAGCAGCGCCTCCACCAGCGCCGTCTCCTGCCAGCTGCCGGAGGGCGGCAGGCGCACGTCCACGGCCTTCGCGGACAGGTGGCCGTACTCCTGCGGAATGACGCGCACCGGGCCCAGCACCGTGGCCAGCTCCGGGTTCGGCGCCTCGTCGCCCAGCGCCTGCATGCGGTTCGTCACGGCGACCAGCGACACGGGACGCGTGCCCGGCTGACGGCCCAGGGCCTGCGCCAGGGACAGCAGGCCCAGGAAGCCCTTGCCCAGCGCGGCCTCGAAGTCCGCCTCGCCGTGCGCGTCACCCAGGCCCAGCGTGCCCAGGTGCAGCACGTGGTCCGGCGCGCGGCCCTGCGCGCTGAGGGCCTCCAGCACCGAGGCCTCGCCGCCCAGCGCGAGCGACCAGTGGTGCTCGTCGTGCTTCGCGGTGACGGCGGCCGGGGTGATGCGCACCACGTCCTGACCGGCCTCGCCCAGCTTGAGCGCGAGCCGCGCGCCCAGGCCTTCGTTGGCGTCGTCCGGGAGCAGCAGCCACCAGGTGGCCTTCTTCTCGCTCCAGGCGCCCTGCGGCGACGGCAGCGCGCGCTGCCACGAGGGCAGGTAGAACCAGCGGGCCACCGGCTGCTTCTGGTCCGCGGAGGCCCACTCGGAGCGCTCGCCGTCGGCGGCGGTCTCCTTGCGCGGGTCCACCCAGTGCTTCTGACGCTCGAAGGGGGACGTGGGCAGCGCGATGCGGCGGCGCTTCTCCCCGCCCCGGAACGCGTCCCAGTCCGCCTCCACGCCCTCCAGCCACAGCCGGCCCAGCGTGCCCATCACGTGGTCCAGGTCCGCGACCTGCTCCTTCGGGTGGCGCAGCGAGTTGATCAGCGCGTGCTTCGCGCCCTTGTCCGGGTGCTGCCGCGCCAGGGTGACGAGCGTGTTGCCCGGGCCCACCTCCAGCAGGATGGCGTCGGACTCCTTGAGCAGCTCCGCCACGCCGTCCGCGAAGCGCACCGCGCCGCGCAGGTGCTTGGCCCAGTAGTCGGGGCTCGTGGCCTGTTCGGCCGTGGCCCAGGTGCCGGTGACGTTGGACAGGTAGGGCTTCGTCGGCGCCTTGCGGGCCACCTTGCGCACCGCCTCGCGGAACGCATCCAGGATGGGGTCCATCATCGCCGAGTGGAACGCGTGCGACGTGTGCAGCCGCGAGGAGGCCAGGCCCTGGAGCTTCAGCGTCTCCACGAACGCGTCCACCAGCGGCGTGGGGCCGGCGACGACGCACGTGGCCGGGCTGTTCACCGCCGCCACGGACAGGCCCTCCGGCAGCATGGGCGTGACGTGCTCTTCCGGCAGCGACACCGCGAGCATGGAGCCCGCGGGCAGCGACTGCATCAGCCGGCCGCGCGCGGCCACCAGCGCCAGCGCGTCGTCCAGGGTGAAGACGCCCGCGAGGCACGCGGCCACGTACTCACCGATGCTGTGGCCCACCATCGCGTGCGGCGTCACGCCCCACGACGCCCAGAGCTTCGCCAGCGCGTACTCGATGACGAACAGCGCGGGCTGCGTGAGCCCCGTCTGCTTGAGGCGCTCCGACGCCAGCTCGCGCGACTCCGCGGCCGGGTACAGCACCGTGCGCAGGTCCAGGCCCAGGTGCGGCTTGAGCTTCTCCGCGCAGGTGTCCACCTGGGCGCGGAAGGTGCTTTCCGTTTCGTACAGCTCGCGGCCCATGTCCACGTACTGCGAGCCCTGCCCGGAGAACATGAACATCACCGGACGGCCGCTGTTCTCCGCGGTGCCACTGAAGACGCGGCCCGGCGTGCGCTCCGCCAGCGCGGAGGCCAGCTCCGCCGTGGTGCGCGCCACCACCGCGCGCCGCTTGCCGAAGCGCTTGCGGCCCAGCTGGAGCGTGTACGCCACGTCCGCCAGGTCCACGCCGGGGTTCTCGCGCAGGTGCTCGGCCAGCCGGTCCGTGGCGACCTCCAGCGACTTCTCCGTGCGCGCGGACAGCAGCACCACCTGCGCGGGCAGGCGGGCCTTGTCGGTGGCGGGCAGCTCCGGCGCCTCCTCCAGGATGGCGTGCGCGTTGGTGCCGCCCATGCCCAGCGACGTGACGCCCGCGCGGCGCGGCGTCTCACCGCGGGGGAAGTCGCGCAGCTCCGTGTTCACGTAGAACGGGCTGTTGGGGAAGTCGCACGCGGGATTGGGCGTCTTGAAGTTGAGGCTGGGGGGAATGACCTTGTGGTGCAGCGTGAGGGCCGCCTTGATGAAGCCCACCGCGCCCGCCGCCGAGTCCAGGTGGCCGATGTTGCTCTTCACCGAGCCCAGCGCGCAGAAGTTCTTCTTGTCCGTGCCCTGACGGAAGGCCTGCGTGAGCGCCGCGACCTCAATCGGGTCACCGACCTTGGTCGCCGTGCCGTGGGCCTCCACGTAGCCGATGGAGTCCGGGTCCACGCCCGCCACAGCCTGCGCCAGCGCGATGACCTCCGCCTGGCCCGCGACGGCGGGGGCCATGTAGCTGACCTTCTGCGAGCCGTCGTTGTTCACCGCCGAGCCGCGCACCACCGCGTAGACGGTGTCGCCGTCCTTGAGCGCGTCCGACAGGCGCTTGAGCGCGACCACCGCCGCGCCGTGGCCGGCGACGAAGCCCGCGGCCTCCGCGTCGAAGGTGTGGCAGTGGCCGTCCGGCGCCGTGGTGCCACCCTCGTGGTACAGGTAGCCCGCCTTCTCCGGGAAGTGGATGGACACGCCACCGGCCAGCGCCATGTCGCACTCGAACGACAGGAGGCTCTGGCAGGCGTAGTGGATGCAGGTGAGCGACGTGGAGGACGAGGACTGGACCGTGACGGCCGGGCCCTTCAGGTCCATCCGGTACGCCACCTCCGTCGTGAGGCTGTCCTTGTCGTTGCCGATGGACGCCTGGAGGCTCTCCACCGACGCGACGTGCGCCAGGTGCGAGTACAGGTTGGAGAGCAGGTACGTGTTCATGCTCATGCCGCCGAACACGCCCACACGGCCGGGCTGGCGCTCCGGGCTGTAGCCGGCGCTCTCCATGGCCTCCCACGCGCACTCCAGGAAGACGCGGTGCTGCGGATCCATCAGCGCCGCCTCGCGGGGGTTCATCCCGAAGAAGGCCGCGTCGAACTGGTCCGTGTCGCCCAGCGTGCCGCGGGCCTTCACGTAGTTGGGCGCGCGGACCATGGCGGGGTCGGCGCCCTCCGCGATGAGCTCCTCGTCGGTGAAGAACGTGATGCTCTCCACGCCGCCGGTGAGGTTCTTCCAGAACTCGGCGATGGTCTTCGCGCCGGGAAGCCGGCCACCCAGGCCGATGACCGCGATGCCATCCACTTCGGGGGTGTCAGTGCTCATGGAGCCGTCCTTCGAAACCTGGGGGTGTGCCTGAAAGTCGTTCGTTACTTGCCGCGGCCGCGCGCCTGCTGACGCCGCGCCTGGGCGGCCCGGCGGCGCTCCGCCTCGTCCTTGATCTTCTGGGAGGCCGCGCCCGAGTCCTCGCCCTTGTTCGCGAGGTGCTGGGCCAGCGCGCTCACCGTGGTGAACTTGAACATGTCCACCAGCGCGAGGTCCGCGCCCAGCTCTTCACGCATGCGCCGGTGGGCCTGCGCGATGAGCAGCGAGTTGCCACCCAGCTCGAAGAAGTTGTCGTTGAGGCCGACGCGCTCCACCTTGAGCACCGACTGCCAGATGGCCGCGACGCTGCGCTCCACCGCGCTCTGCGGCTGGGCGTACGCGACGCCGGACGCGAGGCGCGCTCCTTCCGGCGCGGGCAGCGCCTTCGCGTCCACCTTGCCGTTGGGCGACAGGGGCAGCGCGGAGAGCGGCACGTACGCGGACGGCAGCATGTACGGCGGCAGCGCTTCCGCGAGGAAGGTGTTCAGGTCGGAGTGCGTGGGCGCGGGCTCGCCCAGCACCACGTACGCCACCAGCCGCTTGTCCCCGGGCGAGTCCTCGCGCGCCATCAGGAACGCTTCCTTCACGGCGGGGTGGCGGCGCACGGCGGCCTCCACCTCACCCAGCTCGATGCGGAAGCCGCGGATCTTCACCTGATCATCCGCGCGGGACAGGAACGTGAGCACGCCGTCCGGCAGCCAGCGCGCGCGGTCGCCCGTGCGGTACAGGCGCTCGCCCTTGCCGGAGGCGAACGGGTTCGCGATGAAGCGCTCCGTGGTCAGCTCCGGCCGCTTCCAGTAGCCGCGCGCCACGCCCAGGCCGCCCACGTACAGCTCACCGGCGACGCCCACGGGCAGCAGGTTCTTCTCCGCGTCCAGCACGTACACGTCCGTGTTGATGACGGGCCGGCCGATGGGCACCCACGCGTGGCCCTGCAGGTCCTCCACCGCCATGCGGTGGTAGGTGGAGCACACGGTCGTCTCCGTGAGGCCGTAGCCGTTCACCACCGGCACCGTGGCGAGCAGCTTCTCCACGTCGCTGGCCACCAGCGCCTCGCCGCCGGAGAGCACCAGCTTGAGCGGCGGCAGCTGCTCCAGGCGCGCGTTGAGCCCGGCGATGACCGCGGGCACCGTGCTCACGATGGTGACGGTGTGGCGGGTGATGAGCTGGAAGAGCTTCTCCTGGTCGAGGATCTCATCCTCGGTGGGCAGCACCAGCGCGCCGCCCGTGCACAGCAGCGGGAGGATTTCCCCCACGAAGCTGGCGGAGGCCACCGACGTGAGCGGCAGCATCCGGTCCGTGGCCGTGGGCGCGTAGGACTCCACGAACGAGCGGACGAGGTTGGCAAGGCCCCCGTGCTCCAGCATCACGCCCTTGGGCTGGCCGGTGGAGCCGGAGGTGTAGACGAGGCACGCCAGGTCGCCGGACTGCACCGTCGCGGCGGGCGCGGGGGACAGCGCGCCGTCCAGCGGCTGATCCACGAACAGCGTGCGCGCGGAGGTGCCGGCGGGCAGCGAGCGCTGGAGCCAGGACTGCGTGAGCAGCACCGGCGCCTGCGTGTCGCCCAGGATGAAGGCCACGCGCTCGGAGGGGTAGGCCGGGTCGATGGGCACGTACGCCGCGCCCGCCGCCATCACGGCCAGCACGGACACCAGCGTCTCCACCGAGCGCTCCAGGCAGATGCCCACGATGTCGCCCGGCTTCACGCCCGCGCCGCGCAGCCACGCGGCCAGCTGTCCCGCGCGCGCGTCCAGCTCGCGGTAGGTGAGCTGCGCGTCCTTGAAGAGGACCGCGACGTTGTCGGGCGTGCGCGCCACCTGCGCCGCGAAGAGCGCGGGCAGCATGTCCGCCTGCGTGAGCGGCACGCGCGGACCCTTCCACGTCTCCAGCAGCTGCCGCTGTTCGCCCTGCGTGAGCAGCGGCAGCCCCGCGAGCGCGAGGCCCGGCTGCGCGGCGATGCCGGACAGCAGCGTGGCCAGGTGCCCGGCCATGCGCTCGATGGTGCCGGCCTCGAAGAGGTCGGTGTTGTACTCGAAGGAGGCCACCAGCTCGCCGTCCGCCTCGCCCATGGTGAGCGTGAGGTCGAACTGCGCGCCGCCGTGCGACAGCACCAGCGACTCGATGGGCAGGCCCGCCACGGTGGACTTCGCGCCCGGGATGTCCAGGGCGAAGGGCGTCAGGCCGCGCTCGTCCAGCTTGGAGGCGCGCTGGTAGACGAACATCACCTGGAACAGCGGCGAGCGGCTCTGGTCACGCACCGGCTGCAGCCGGTCCACCAGCGCGCTGAACGGGTAGTCCTGGTGCTCCAGCGCGCCCAGCATCGTCTGGCGCGTCTGGGCCAGGTAGTCCGTGAAGGACAGGGTGGGGGAGGGGCGCGTGCGCACCACCAGCGGGTTGACGAAGTAGCCCGTGATGCCCGCCAGCTCCGCGCGGCCGCGGCCCGCGCTCACCACGCCCAGCGTGAAGTCCTGCTGGCCGGTGTAGCGGTGCAGCAGCACCTGGAACGCCGTCTGGAGCACCATGTTCGGCGTGGCGCCGTGCTCGCGCGCCAGCGTCTTCACCGCGTTCGCGACGGTCGCGTCCAGCCGGGTGGTGTGGACGTGGCCGTTGAAGGTCTGCGCCGGGGGGCGCGGGTGGTCCGTGGGCAGGTCCAGCACCGGCAGCGTGCCGGACAGCTGCTCGCGCCAGTACTTCTCCAGCGCCTGCCCGCGAGCCCCCGCGAGCATCTCCGCCTGCCAGCGCGCGTAGTCCGCGTAGGTGCGCGCGGGCTGCGCCAGCGAGGGCCGCTTGCCCAGCTTGAGCGCCGGGTAGAGCGCGTCCAGCTCCTCCGCCATCACCGCCAGCGACCAGAAGTCGGTGACGATGTGGTGCATCGCGATGAGCAGCGCGTGGTCCTCGGAGGACCGCGACACCAGCCGCACGCGCAACAGCGGCCCCTTCTCCAGGTCGAACGGGCGGCGGGCCTCGGCGGACAGGTGCTCCGCCACCTGCGCGTCGCTCCAGCCCTTCGCGTCCGTGGTGGTGAAGTCCAGCGGCAGCTCCGCGTGCACGCGCTGCACGGGGCCCGTGGCCGCCATGACGAACGTGGTGCGCAGGGCGGGGTGGCGGGCCACCAGCGCCTCGAAGGCGCCCTTCAGCGCGCTGGCGTCCAGCCCCGCGCGCACGCGCACCGCGACGGGCACGTGGTAGGCCGCGCTGTCCGGCGCGAGCTGGTGCATGAACCACAGCGCCTGCTGACCGCCGGAGAGGGGCGCGTCACCGGTGGCGGACGTCACGGCCACCGCGCTCGAGGCCTGCTGGGACGGGGGCGCCGACATCAGCGTCACGACGGCTTCCGCCAGCTTCGACAGCGACACGCCCTGGAGCACGTCCGACAAGGGCAGGTCGATGCCCAGCCCCGCGTCCACGGCGCTCTTGAAGTCCACCGCCATCAGCGAGTCCACGCCGTAGGCGTGCAGCGGCTTGTTCGCATCCACCTGCGCGGTGGGCAGCCGCAGCACCTGCGCGGCCTGCTCCTGGAGAAACACCGCCACCATGGCCCGGCGCGCGGTCGTGTCCGTCACCACCGCCAGCATCTTCTGCAGCATGCTGGTGTCCGGGCCCACGGGCGCGGCGGCCTCGGGCGCGGCGGCCTGGGCCGTCGTCGCAGCCGGGGCCGCGGGCGCCTGGACCGGTGCTGCGGCGAGCACGCTCTTGTGCAGCGCCTCCAGCGTGTCCGCGACGTACTCCGCGCGGGTGGCGAAGCGTTGAATCTTGCCGCTGGACGTCTTCGGGATGGCGCCCGGCCCGAGCAGCACCACGCCCTGGGCCTGCAGGTCATGCCCGGCCGCGACGGCCTGCCGGATGCCCTGCGCCAGCGCGTCCAGGTCCACGCCGTCGCGCTCCACCGCGCGGCGGTCCACCTCCGTCACGACGATGAGGCGCTCCTCGTCGTCCTGCTCGATGGAGAACGCCGCCGTGCAGCCGGGGCGGATGGCGGGGTGGCTGGACTCCACCGTGCGCTCGATGTCCTGCGGGTAGTGGTTGCGCCCGCGGATGATGATCAGGTCCTTCAGGCGGCCCGTGACGAACAGCTCGCCGTCCGCGAGGAAGCCCAGGTCGCCCGTGCGCAGGAACGGCGTCGGGTCGCCCGTGCCCGCGAGCGGCTGCTGGAACGTGGTCCGCGTCTGCTCCTCGCGGCCCCAGTAGCCCTGCGCGATGCTGGGCCCGGCGACGCGGATCTCACCCACCTGGCCCGGGGGCAGGGGCGCGCCCGTCTCCGGATGCGCGATGACCAGGCGCTGGTCCGTGAGGTTGCGGCCGGAGCCCACCAGCGTCTGGGCGCCGGGGCTCGCGGCCTCCTTGGCCACCACGCGGTTGTCCTTCAGCGCGCCCCCGTCCACGGTGCGCTGCACCGGCAGCTCGCGCTTGTCACCGCCGGAGGCGATGAGCGTGCCCTCCGCGAGGCCGTAGCACGGGTAGATGGCCTCCGAGCGGAAGCCCTGCGGACCGAAGGCCTCCGCGAAGCGCCGGAGCGTGTCCGGCATGATGGGCTCCGCGCCGTTGAAGGCCAGGTCCCAGTGGCTCAGGTCCAGCTTCGCGCGCTCTTCCGGCGTGGACTTGCGCACGCACAGGTCGAACGCGAAGTTCGGCCCGCCGCTCGTGGTGGCCTTGTAGCGGGAGATGGCCTCCAGCCAGCGCATGGGGCGCTTGAGGAAGTCCACCGGCGAGAACAGCGTCACCGGGAAGCCGCCGTACAGGGGCTGCAGGATGCCGCCGATGAGGCCCATGTCGTGGTACGGCGGCAGCCAGATGACGCCCTGGCTCTGCGGGGAGTGCCCGAAGCACGCGTGGATCAGCTTCGAGTTGTGCAGCAGGTTGCCGTGCGTCAGCACCACGCCCTTGGGCGACGACGTGGAGCCGGACGTGTACTGGAGGAACACCCGCGTGTCCGTGGCCACGCCGGGGTCCTTCCAGCCTTCGGCGACCTCCGCGTCCAGCGTGTCCGTGGCGATCCAGTGCAGCTCCCGCAGCTCCGGCGCCTGCTCGAAGAGCATCTCCCCCATGCCGTAGATGAAGTCGGTGGTGAGGGCGATGGTGGCCTGCGCGTCCTGGCTGATGGCCAGGAGGCGCGGCAGCGTGCGCGCCAGACGCATGGGGTCCGGCGGATAGATGGGGACCGCGATGACGCCCGCGTACAGACAGCCGAAGAACCCGGCGATGTAGTCCAGCCCGGGCGGATACAAGAGCAGCGCCCGCTGTCCCTGCGCCCCACGCGCCTGGAGCGCCGCCGCGATGGCGCGGGCCTTCTGGTCCAGCTCCGCGTACGTCAGGTGCGCTTCGTCCGTTTCCCCATCCAGCAGGAACGTAAAGCCGCGACGGTCTCCCTGGGTGCTCGCGCGGACGCGCAGCAATTCAACCAGAGTGGAAAACGCAAAGTCGGGGGCCGGGGAAGAACCGGGCGTGGTTCCAGTGGGCATGAACGCGACTCCTGGGAGGCGGGGGTGTTCCGTGCACGGGGAGCACGGAGACGCGGATTCAGGGGCCGGGGGGAAGCTGTCGCCCGGCAAGACAGGGTTTCAAGAGGTCAGTCGCAAGCAGCACCCGCCGTGAAGGCGCGTTGTCTCGCGCATGTATCGTCTGGCGCGCGCGCGAGCAATCCCCCCCCACCCACATTGGAGCCTTGCCGGGCCTCGGGCACGGTGGAGGCTCGAGAATCAGGAGCGGGGCAGGGTGCGAATTTCATGGTGACGGAATTCGAAGAGCGTCGGGGCCGCGAGTCACTTCATCGCGCGAACGGAGGAACATTCAAACGACCCCCAAGGTCGGAAACCCGGGGACCTCCCCCGTTCACGGGATACCGCGCGCGGTGTCCGTGTAAACGTGACACATCGGATCATGCGACGGGAACACGCGGAGTGTATGGGTCCGCCTGAGACCGGCACCCCTGCTACGGCGAAGTCGCGTGGGGATTGCTTTGCGTCTGTGGATTGTCAGTGAAGTTTGGATTCCTTGAATTCTGTCGGTGAGTGTTTCCGGAGGATACGGGGCAGGTCCGACACGGCTCCTGCGCGCTTGTGCCGCAGGGGGGCTCGCGAAGCGCATGGTAGAGGCGGCTTTTGGAGGGTGAGGCATGCCGAGGCCGGTTCGTGACGTGACGCGGTGGATGAGGGGCGCGCTGCTCGTGTGCGGCGTGCTGGGCTGTTCCGTGGAGCCGGAGCTCGCGCGGGTCGTGGACGCGGGCATGGAGGTAGGCGTGGACGCGGGGCCCGCGCCGACGACGTGCGCGAGCGGAAGCCTCTGGACCGAGTCGAGCGGAGCCACCGGGCCTGGCATGGCGCCGGGCTACGCGTGCCGGAGCTGTCACCTGCGGCAGGCGCCCTCGCTGGCGTATTACTTCATGGGCACGGTGTTCCCGACGCTCCACGAGCAGGACGGGTGCGATGCGCGGCTGCCGGAGCCGTCCCGGGTGAAGGTGGAGATATTGGACGCGGAGGGGCAGGTGCGGCTCACGCTGGTGCCGAACGCCGCGGGCAACTTCCTGTCCACGACGCTCCAGCCGTCCTTCCCGCTGCCGTACCGGGCGCGGCTGGTGGGGCCGGATGGCACGTCGCGGACGATGCTCACGCCCCAGAGCAACGGGGACTGCAACACCTGTCACACCGAGCAGGGCGCCCAGAACGCTCCGGGGCGCATCGCGCTGCCGTGAGTCTCCGGTGCGCGGGTGCTGCGACAAATGACCGCAGCCGCCGCTTCCGGGGAGGCTGCTATCCGGGGTGCTCCTTTCTTCCTGGAGTCACGTGATGAAGCTTCCCCTGGGGCCGCTGTGCGTCGTCGCGGGTTCGCTGCTGTCCTCCACTGCCTTCGCGCACGCGGCGGTGGCGGGGGTCACGCCTCCCCATGCCGGCGCGACCTTCGAGGCGGACTTCACGGTGAGCCACGGCTGTGACGGGGCGGACACCTACAAGATGCGGGTCGAGATTCCGGAGGGGGTGACGGGGGTGCGCCCGGTGGACTCCGTCTTCGGCAAGGCCGAGGTGGAGAAGGACGCCGCCGGCAACGTGAAGGCGGTGACGTGGACCCGGCCCACGGGCGAGGTGAAGGCGGCGGACACGCACTTCTTCCACCTGCGGCTGCGGATGAAGCTGCCCGCGAAGCCGTTCACCACGGTGTTCTTCCCCACGACGCAGACGTGCCGCACGCCGGCGGGCGTGGAGACGGTGGTGGAGTGGTCGAGCACGGCCGGGGGCGAGCACAGCCACGACGGGGACGCGGGCACGGCGCCCTCGGAGAACCCGGCTCCGTCGCTGTACCTGCTGCCCTCGCGGCTGCCGGGCTGGAACCAGTACACGGTGGAGGAGCACGTGCACGACCTGACCGTGTTCAAGGACGCGCTCATCGTCTGGTCCGGCTCGCAGGCGTACAGCTTCAACCCGGTGACGCAGGCGCTCATCGAGAAGGAGCAGGGCGTCACCGCGCTCACGCAGATCCATCCGGGCACGGTCATCTGGGTGAAGTACTAGCGAGGCACGGGAGACAGCGACCATGCGCCACTGGCTCATCGTGTTGTGCGTCGGCGTCCTCGCCGGCTGTTCGGACAAGCCCGCCGTCCCGCCGCCCACGGGGCAGAGCGACGCGGGCACCATCGTGGAGGACGCGGGCACGGCCTCCGGTGTCGAGCGGCCCGGCGCGCTGGAGCGTCCGCCGCTGGAGCGGCTGCCGGACGACCTCAAGCCGCCGTCCCGGTAGGGAGGGCTTCAGCGGGAGTGGCGTTCCGCGACGCGGTAGAGCTGGGTGAGGGAGTGGTCCAGCAGGGCCTGGGTGGACCGCATGTAGCGCTGGGCGCGGACGAAGGGCAGCCAGACGCGGTCACCGACGCGGACCTGGGCTTCCATCCACTGCTTGCGTGGAAGCCACTGTCCGCCCAGGTGCCGGACCAGCACCTCGCCCAGGTAGGCCCCGACGGCGGGGACCGCGTGGGCTTCGATGTTGTGCCGCTCGAAGGTGTCCGGGAAGGTTTCCTTCCAGAAGTGGAAGTCGATGTCCGTGAGGGATTCGGGGGACATCTTGAAGACGGAGGGCACCGGCGTGTGGAGCAGTGCGATGAGGCGTTCCGCGAAGTACGCGTATTGATCGAGGGCGGCTTTCGGGTCGGCCACGTCCGGGGGGAGGGCGGCGGTGGCTGGGAGCCATTCGTCGGGCTCTGGCGGGACGTAGGTGTTGAGCTCGGCGATGCGCCGCTGTTGCTGGCCCAGGGACGCGTATTCGGGCAGGCGCGAGAGCAGCGCGGCGACGTCTGGTGCGAAGCGGGGTTCGACGGGCGCGAGGATCGCGCTTCGCTCGCGCAGGGTGGCCATCACGGTGTCGAAGTCCAGGTCCGGCCGGAGGTGGACCCACGCGCGGGCCTGGGCAACGCGAGCTGGCTCGCTGGCGAAGTCCGCGGCCGTGGGCCAGGTGACGAGGAGGACGGAGCCGTCGGGAAGCTCTTCGACGCGGTGGGCGGGCGTGGAGCGCATGCGCTCGCGGCCGACGGACTCCACGAGCTTCGCGCCGAAGACGTTGAGCCAGCAGACTTCGTAGATCTTGTCGAAGCCGTCCCGGTAGTACGTTTCCCGGTCACGGCCGAAGAGAGGGTCGCCCGCCAGCTCCCTGTCCGCCGAGCTGTGGGCCGAGGCGTGGGTGACGGGGTAGTGAATGGCCCAGGCCCGGACCATCTCCACGAGCTTCTTGCAACTCGACTCCCCTGCGAAGCGGTCGAGCGGCTTCACCGTAAGAGAGAATCTCAGGCTTGGTCGTAGTGGTGGAAGCCGAAGATGGAGTGACGTGTCCAGGTCGGGCACCCTTGTGCTGTAGAGCCCTACAGAGGTCGTTCTTTCCTGGCGCGATTCAGCCAAGCCCTTGGTGACGGCCTCGCGTGTGTATTTGCGGCGCCGCACCCCCTTGACGATGTCTGGCATCCACTCCCCAGCACCTGATTCGAGTGCTTCAAGAAACGGCGCCAGCTCGTGTCCGAGGTCGCCGGGAGTGTTACAGGCTCCATCAAACGAGAGATACAGGTAGTCGCCCGCCATGAACCCGGGGTTCTCTTGCGCGGTCATTGGATCTGGACCTCCACACCTGGGACCTGGTCTTGGAGGTCCGTCAGGATTCCCTCCAACATGGCCGTGCCCCGATATTCGAGGGCCCCTCCCTCGTAGACGAGGCGCACCTTGCGGATTTGTGCCGGTCCTTCCAGCCCAGGTCTGCGGACGTTCACGGTCTCGCCGTAATACCGAAGCGCCGCACGCGCGTCCGCTCCCATTTGGGCCTTCAATGCACGCTCGTTGAGTTGACGCAGATCACGGCTCTTGAAGCTGAAGGTCTCCATGCGGGGCGGTTGTCCTGAGGATGGCTTCGTTTCAATGACCAGTACATCCGCGAAGCGCAGGTCGGACTTCGTCATGCCCACGTGCGTTTCGATGCGGGGCTGATCAAAGTCCCGGAGCCACTGACGCTGCGCCCGGGGCAAGGCCGCATCCGCCCGGAGCCGGGCGACCATGGCCCTTTCGAACATGAGGCCACGGATGAATAGCCCGCGCAGGTCCAGGTAGCCTTCCCACCTCAGTGGCCCCTTCGCCTGCTTGCCCTGTTCCAGTTCCGCGAGCCGGGCCTCGCGATAACTCACGTACTCGGTCCAGAGCGGGTGCGCTTCGGCTCCTGGCGGTGCATCCCGCTCTGGCGGATGTTCCTTCAGGAAGGACACCTCGCGGGACAGGCGGGGACCCGTGGCCTCCCATTCCACCTGGGCGAGCCGCGCCTCCAGGACCTCCGGCGGCACTCCCGAAAAGTCCTTCGACAGCGCTGCGGCGCCTCCACTTCTTCCGGCGCCCGGGCGTTCACGGCTTGCCTCCGCCAGCAGCGCCTGGGCCTTCGCCGTGTTGCCTCGGGCTTCGTACAGCGCCAGCGCTCCGGCTTCTCCCCACTCGGCCGCGAGGAGGGCACCTTCCCGGCTCGCTCGGAGCTGGCGCAACAGCTCTCGCGTGGCGTTCACGCCGATCTGATCTTCAAGGCGCTCCAACGCAGCCTTGAGCGCCTCCACGTCGAAGGCGGGCTGTCTTTCCCGAAGGGCCCGTGCGCCCTTGCCTCCCGCGTACAGCGCCACCATGAGCGCGGCGGGTGCCAGCTCCCGCGTGGCCTGTTCGTACCGGCCCTTCGCCAGGGAGGACGCACCCTGGGCTGTCCCCGCGACGAGGTGGAAGAAGCCCATCGGGACACCGAACGTCAGGTGATCAAAGCCTCCCAGCACCACGTTGCCCGGTGTGAAGTGCCCTGCCATCAGGGCCTGCTCCACCGCGTCGAGCGCTTCCTGGTACGGCGGAGGCAATTGGGCCCGCTTCTTCGTGAAGTCCACGTAGCGGGCCCCCGCACTCACCTCGGTGCTGGAGAGCGCGTCCCGCCCCGCGCGGCCCAGTCCCCGCAGAACGTCACCGGCCCGCTCCTCCCGCTCCGGGTGGGCCGCGACCTTCAAGCCACGGCGCAGCAGTTCCTCGCGCACGGCGGGCATGCCACCCAGCGTCTCGCCCAACTGCTTGTCGCGGGCCAGACGCTGAAGCAGCTCGCGCAGCTCGTCATCGAAGGTGGTGTGGAGGATGAAGAGGGCGAACACCTCGGCGCGCGGCGGGCCGTACTTCTCCACCGCGGTGACGAGGAAGGCGGCGCGCTTGCGTTGGAGGATGCTGGAGGCCTTCGCGTCCAGCGGGCCCAGTGCTCCCAGCCGGACGGCATCCCAATCCTCGAGGGATTCCACCAGCCGGGGCATGTCCACCCCTCGCTGCATGGCCACGAAGGCCGCGGGCGAGGCACAGGCCAGAAAGGGCGCGAGGCGCTGCTCGCCACGCTCCAGGTCGGGCCACCCCTGCGGCGGGGCTTGGCCGCCACAGGCCCATTCCCTCTCCGCGGAGGCCTCCGTGGGCACCTTCCGGGCGGCGCCAGCCCAGGGCCTCCATGCCGACCGCGCCGTCGGTGTGCCGTAGCTCCACGCGCCCCCGTGGGACGGCGACGAAGCACAGCCCGCGATGAACAGCGCCATGCACGTCAGCACCGCCCACCGCCGCACGAGGAATCGCCATGGCTGGCTCACAGCCGATGACGATCCCCCAATCTCCTTCCACGCGCTACGAGCACCCCGCCGTCCCGGTAGCGGGCGTCACCTCGGGGCCTGGGTGCCAGGCCCTGGGCGCCGTGGCTCAGTTGAACCCTTCGTAGGAGGCCTCCGCGGTGAGGATGCCCGACCACTGGCCCGTCCACGTGTCGTAGACCTGCACCCGCTGGCTCAGCGTCTGGTAGTGGCGGATGGTGCGAAGGCAGATGTTGCCTTCATCCAGGGTGTACCCGGTCGACTCGCAGGTTCCATCCAGGAACTGCACGACGTAGCGGCCCCCGGATTGATCAATCCCCTGCACCCCAAAGACAACCTGCGTCGTGTAGGGGCTGGCCATGGAGAAACAGGAGCCGGGCATCAGGACCTCCCAGGCGGACGTGTCCACGTAGCAGGCCGCGACCGCATCGCCCGCGCCCAGCGCCTGGATGCCTTCAGGCGGCCGGGACTCCTCGGCCCAGACAGCGGACGACAGCGACATCGCGGCGACGGCGGAGAATCCAGCAAGCAGACGGCGCATGGCACCTCTCCTGTGACAGGGAGTGAAGAGGCTAGCGATGGCGCCAATGGCAATCAATGCGAGGCCAATCGCCATCCGACGCCACGGTGCAAAGTTCGCGGCTTGCTGGACGCCAGGAGGTCTGGCCATGGCGCGCGCGGGCGCGCCCGGTCACGGCACGGTGGCGGGATCCGCGAAGCGCGGGTCGTTCAGGAACGCGGTGTCCGTGAGCGACTCCAGGAACGCGATGACGTCCGCCTTCTCGTCGGGCGTCAGCTCGAAGCCGCGCACGAAGGCGCTCTGCAGGGGGCTCGGCTGTCCTCCGTTCGCGGCCCTCGCGCGGCCTCCCGCCGCGTAGTGATCCAACACGTCGGAGAGCGTCTCCAGGCTGCCGTCGTGCATGTACGGCCCCGTGACGGCCACGTTGCGCAGGGACGGCGCTCGGAAGCGGCCCATGTCCGCCGGACGGCCGGTCAGCTCGATGACGCCCGTGTCCCAGGCTGGATACGCGCCCTGGCCGTCCTCGTTGTAGAGGCCCGTGTTGTGGAACGGGAGGATGGGCTCCGGCGTGGCTTCGTGCGCCGTGGCGTCCTGGAAGTTGAAGCCGGAGTGGCAGTGGTCGCACTCCATGCGCTCGGACAGGAACAGCTGCAGGCCCCGCTTCGCCGCGGGACTCAGCGCGTCCACCTCCTTGCCGTAGAGATAGCGGTCATACGGCGACGTGCCGGAGATGATGGAACGCTCGAACGCGGACAGGGCCCGCGTCAGCGTGGCCAGCGACACGGGCGTGGCCTCGCCGGGGAACGCCTCCTGGAAGCGCCCCACCAGGTCCGCATCCGCGCGCAGCCTTTCGAGCAGCGTCTCCTGCTGATCCGCGAACCCCAGCTCCACGGGCTCCTTGCCGAACAGCGGCGTCAGCACCTGCGACTCCAGCGTGGTGAGCGCCGGGTTCGCCCAGGTGAGGCTCGTGGCGTACGCCACGTTGGCCAGCCCCTGCCCGTTGCGGCGGTGCGTCTGGCCGGTGCTGCCCACCGAGTGCACGCGCCCGTCGGTGAAGGCCCGCGCCTGCTCGTGGCAGCTGCCGCAGGACTGCGTGCCGTTGAAGGACAGGCGCTTGTCGTAGAAGAGGCTCCGGCCCAGTTGCACCTTCGCCTCCGACATCGGGTTGTCCTCGGGCACGCGCGGCACGGGAAAGCCCGCGGGCAGCTTCCAGTCGTACGGCGCGGGCTCCTCTCCGGGCGTGCCGGGATCCGAGCAGCCCACGGTCAGCAGCGCCGCCGTCGCCAGAAACCTCCACGTCTTGCCTTGTCGTCGTGCCACGGCGGGGGTGCTCCTATTCAGCGCGGATGAAGGACTGCGCGGCGGGGTTCGCGGTCTTGCCGCTGAAGCCCAGCCCCAGCCGCTCGAAGATGGGCGCGCAGTCCACGTCGGTGGACGAGGACATGCACCCCACGGACGTGTTGGGACCGCTGAGGTTCTGGTCCAGGTTGGAGCCCGCGAAGAGCGCGCCCAGGTCCATCACCACCTTGTTCTTCGTGACGTCGAAGCCGTCCAGGGCCATCTCCGGGCGGTTGATGTTCGCGCAGCCCGCCGTGCCCTGCGTCTGTCCCTCGGGCGGGGGAGCGCAGTCGGTGCTGCCCAGGTGCATGACGTGCTCGGGCAGGCCCGGCGTGTGGCCGTCGATGCGGAGGAAGATGTAGCCGGAGCGCCAGGTCCAGAAGAGGCCGATGTCCCCCAGCGGCGCACCCGCGGTGTCCACGTCGCCGTGGTTCAGGTCCTCCGGCACGCCCAGCGTGAAGCGCAGGCCCGTGTAGTCACCCTGGGGCACGGTGCCCTTGATGGACGCGTTCATGCCCGCCGTGCCCTGCGTGCACAGGCCGTCCTTGTTCGCGAAGTCCAGGAGCACCACGCCTGCGCGCTGCCACGTGCCGTCCTCGGTCAGCGTGACGGGGACCTCTTCCCCGGCCCGCGTCACCAGCCGCACGTCGTGCACGTACACGCGGAAGTCCATGGGCTCGTACGTCGTCCCCGTCGTCCCGACGTTCGTGTACGTCCGGCCGCACGCGAAGGGCTCGGCGCCCACGCGGGCGACGACAGGGAGGTCCACCGTCACCATGGGAGGGACCTGGGGTTCGTCGTCCCCACAGCCGAGCGCGCCCATGAGGGCCAGCGGAAGGAGGAGGCGGGAGCGGAGCACGGAGGTCATGGGAATCATCCTTGGAAGGTGTCCCCGTCTAACGTACTGGGCGCGAAAGCATGCCGTGGCATGTTGCCGCACCCGCTTCCCACCTCACGCCACCTCGCGCGTTTCCTCCGGAACCGGGAGCCCGGTCCCCCGTGCCTTGCGCCGCTGGATGGCGAGGAACAGGGCCTCGTGCGTGGCGGGCGAGGGCAGCCCCACGTCGCCGCCCGGCGCTCCGAAGGCGGCCACCGCGTCACGCAGCGCCTCCCGCACGGAGAGGGCCAGCATCAGCGGCGGCTCGCCCACGGCCTTGCTGCCGTGGATGGTGCCCTTCTGCTCCGCCCGCTCCATGAGCGTCACGCGCAGGTCGATGGGCGCGTCGCTGAAGGCGGGCACCGCGTAGGTGCTGGCGGAGTGCGTGAGCAGCCGCCCGTTCGCGTCCCACTTCAGCTCCTCGCCCGTGAGCCAGCCCAGGCCCTGCACGAAGCCGCCCTCCACCTGGCCCCGGTCCACGCCGGGGTTGAGCGAGTCGCCCACGTCCTCCAGCAGGTCCGCGCGCAGCACGCGCTTCATGCCCGTGTCGCCGTCCACCTCCACCTCGCTCACCGCCGCGCCGTAGGCGAAGTAGAGGAACGGCTTGCCCCGGCCCAGGCTCCGGTCGTAGCCGATGCCCGGCGTGCGGTAGTAGCCGGTGACGGACAGCCCCACGCGGTCGCGGTAGGCCTCCTCCACCACGGCCGCGAAGGGCAGCCCCTGGTCCGGCCGCGACGCCGCCGCGATGCGCCCGGCCTCGAAGACCAGCGCGTCCGGTGACACCGCCTGCCCGTGCAGCTGAACCAGCATGCGCGCGGCCACCGGGGCCAGCCGCTCGCGCACCTGGATGCACGCCTCGCGCACCGCCGCGCCGTTGAGGTCCGAGCCGCTGGAGGCCGCCGTCGCGGACGTGTTGGGCACCTTGTCCGTGGCCGTCTGCGCCACGCGCACCAGGTCCGCGGGCAGGCCCAGCTCGCGCATGGCCACGCCCTGAATCTTGGTGTGCAGGCCCTGGCCCATCTCCGTGCCGCCGTGCGACAGCAGCACGGAGCCGTCGCGGTACACGTGCACCAGCGCGCCCGCCTGGTTGAGGAACGTGGCGGTGAAGGAGATGCCGAACTTCATCGGCGTGATGGCGAGGCCGCGCTTGATGCGGGGGCTGGACGCGTTGAAGGCCTCCACCTGCGCGCGGCGCTTCGCGAAGTCGGACGACTCCAGCAGGTCGCTCCACAGCCTGGGCAGCCGGTTGTCCTCCAGCTCCTGGCCGTAGTGCGTGGTGTTGGTGTCGCCCACGCCGTCGTAGAGGTTGCGCTGGCGCACGGCCTCGGGCGCCAGGCCCAGGGCGCTCGCGATGCGCGCCAGGATGTCCTCCATCACCAGCATGCCCTGCGGTCCGCCGAAGCCCCGGAAGGCCGTATTGGAGACCAGGTGCGTCTTCGCCACGCGGCCGGTGTAGCGCACCGACGGCACGTAGTAGCCGTTGTCCAGGTGGAAGAGGGCGCGGTCGGTGATGGACTCGGAGAGGTCCAGGGACCAGCCGCCGTTGGACGTGAGGTCCGCCTTGAGCGCGAGCAGCCGGCCCGTGGCGTCGAAGCCCACCTCCCAGGCCGCGTGGAACGGGTGGCGCTTGCCGGTGACGACCATGTCCACGTCCCGGTCCAGCATCCACTTCACCGGCCGGCCCGTGTGCACCGCGGCCAGCGCCACCAGCGCGGCGGGCGCGTTGCCTTGCGTCTCCTTGCCGCCGAAGCCGCCGCCCATGCGGGGCGCCTTCACCACCACGCGGCTTCTGGGCACGTGCAGCACGTGCGAGAGGATGGCCTGCACCTCCGACGGGTGCTGCGTGGAGGACGTCACCGTGACGTCGCCGTCCTCGCCCACCTCCGCGAAGGCCGCGTGCGTCTCCAGGTAGAAGTGCTCCTGGCCGCCCATCGTCAGCACCCCGGCCAGCCGGTTCGGGCTGGAGGCGAGCGCGCTGTCCACGTCGCCCCGGCGGATGACGTGCGGGTCGGTGTGGAAGCTGCCCTGCTTCAGGGCCTCGTCCAGCGTGAGCACGGCGGGCAGGGGCTCATAGTCCACCACCACCTGGCGGGCGCCCTCGCGGCAGGCCTCGGGCGTCTCGCCGACGACGAGCGCCACCACCTGCGCGTGGAAGAGGACCTCGTCCTTCGCGAGCAGCGGCTCGTCGTGGCGGATGGGGCCCGTGTCGTTCATGCCCGGGATGTCCTCCGCGAGCAGCACCTTCACCACGCCGGGCACCTTCAGCGCGGCGCTGGCGTCGCGGCGGAGGATGCGCGCGTGCGCGTGCGGCGACAGCACCGGCCACACCGTCAGCATGGGGCGGCGCTGCGCGAGGTCATCCACGTACTGCGCGCTGCCCGTCACGTGGCCCAGCGCGCTCTCATGGCGCAGCTCGCGGCCCGCGTCCGCCGTCGTCGAAGGCGCGCCCGAAGCGAAGCGGGGACGGCCGTCCAGCACGGGGCTGCGCGCGCCGGACGCGAACTTCTCCAAGAGCGACACCACCAGCCCGCGCCGGTACTCCGCGCTGCCGCGCAGGTCGGTGAGCGGCGTGAACTCGCGCTCCAGCGTGGCGCGCACGCGGGCCACGGCCTCCGCGTTCCACGGGTGGCCCAGGAGCAGGGCTTCCGTCTGCTTCGCGCGCGCCGGAGTGGCCGCGACGCCGCCGTAGCCCAGCCGCGCGGTGCGCACGAGCCCCAGCGCGTCCGTCTCGATGCAGAAGCCCGCCGCGACGATGCTGATGTCCAGCTCGCGGCGCTTGGACACCTTGAAGCTGTCCGAGTGGCGGGTGAGCCCGCTGTCCTTCGCCGGGGCGTGGGGGATGACGACGAAGCGGACGACCTCGTCCGGCTGGAGCGCCGTCTTGCGGTACGCGAGGAAGAAGTCCGACAGCGCCACGGTCCGCTCGCCGCGCACGGACGCGAGCACCAGCCGCGCATCCAGCGCGAGCAGCACCGGCGCCGTGTCCCCGATGGGCGAGGCCGTCACCAGGTTGCCCGCGAGCGTGGCGCGGTGGCGGATCTGCCGCGAGGCGAAGACGTTGAGCATCTTCGAGAGCTCCGGCACCTCGTGGCCCAGCGCGTCCTCCACGTCCACCAGCGACGCGGCGCCGCCCACGTACCAGCCGTCCTCCTCGCGGCGGATGGCGCGCAGGGCCTCCACGCCCTCCGTGGAGATGAGGAACGGGTAGCGGCGGGACTTCTTGGTGATGTCCACGCCCAGCTCCGTGGCGCCGGCCACGAGCATCGCCTCCGGGTGCAGGGCGCGCAGCGCGAGCAGGTCCTCCCAGGTGGTGGGGCGCAGGAACAGGCCGTCGCGCGCCTCGTAGCGCAGGGGCGGCGTGGGGGAGGGCGGCCCCTCCAGCGACACGCCGGGGAGGCCCGGGCCTTCACCCTTCGCGTCGCGGGTGGCGAGCGCGTCCATCATCGCGTCGCGGATGGGGCGGTAGCCGGTGCAGCGGCAGAGGTTGCCGCAGAGCTGATCCGCCACGGCCTCCGGCGAGCCCGAGTCCTTGCGACAGTACGCCTCCACCATGGAGACGACGAAGCCCGGCGTGCAGAAGCCGCACTGCGAGCCGTAGTGCTTCACCATCGCCTGCTGCACGGGGTGGGGCGCGGCGCGGCTGCCCACGCCCTCCACGGTGACGAGCTCGCGCCCGGCCACCATGGGCAACAGCGCGATGCAGCTGTTGAACGCGCGCAGGGTCTTCTGGCCGTTCACGTCCCGGTCCACCATCGCCACGGTGCACGCGCCGCAGTCGCCCTCGGCGCAGCCCTGCTTCGTGCCCGTCAGCCCGCGCGCGCGCAGGTGGTCCAGCAGGGGGGTGTTGGGCGACGCGTCCTCGACCTGGACCGTCTGGCCGTTGAGCCGGAACTCGAAGGGGGTGCTCATTCCTCGGAGGATAGCAGGGGCGCCGGCTGTGACTGAGCGCCTGTCTCCTGGGCCAGCGCCGGGGCCATCCCATGGTGGAGCTGGAGCAGCCCGGCCGCGATGCTCACCGCCACCTCCTGTGGTGACTTTCCGCCGATGGGCAGCCCCATGGGGCACTGGACGCGGTCCACCTGCCGGGCGGGCACCCCCTTCGCCTCCAGCCGCTGCCGGAAGCGGGCCCACTTCGTGTCGCTGCCGATGAGGCCGATGTAGCGGGCCGGCTTCTGGATGGCGAAGGCGATGATGTCCTGGTCCACGTCGTGGCGGTGCGTCATCACCGCCACGTAGGTGCGGGCCTCATCCCAGACCGCGTGCGACGCGAAGTCGTCCCAGGGCTCCTCGTGGCGGACCACCGAGGCGGGCACCCGCGGGGACTGGACCCACTCGGCGCGCTCGTCCACCAGGTGCACGCGGAACGGGGTGCCCTCCAGGATGCGGCACAGCGCCTGCCCCACGTGGCCGGCGCCGAAGAGGTACAGCTGGGGCCCGTGGTTGACGGGCTCGACGAAGACGTCCACGACCCCTCCACAGCACTGGCCCAGCTTCGCGCCCAGCGGATAGCGGAACGGGCGCGCCTCGCCCTTGTTCAGGCAAGTGCGGGCGTCCTGGAGCACGAGCTGCTCCAGGTGGCCGCCGCCAATGGTGCCGTGGAAGGTGCCGTCCGCGCGCACCAGCAGCTTCGCGCCGGGGGAGGCGGGCGTGCTGCCCTTGCACTCCGTCACCGTCACGACGGCGAACGGCGTGTCCTCCCGTGCCCACTCCGCCAGCTGGTGAACCCAGTTCCACATGCCACTGATGAGTCTGCCACGGCTGTCGTCACGGCGGCGCCCTTCCGGATGCCTGCCCACCGGGCAGACAGGGGGGCCCTCATTGCCGGGCCGGGAAGGCACACCACCTTTTGCGCCAGACGATTTCAACCCATCCGAATCAAGGAGATGACGTCATGGCCCATGCCGCCGCTGAACTCGAGACGCTGAACTCCTTCCTGCGGGGTGAGATCTCCGCCGTGGAGACCTACCGGCTCGCCTCGAAGCACATCGAGACCGAGGTCGCCCGGACGGAGGTGGAGGCCTGCCTCCACGACCACGAGAAGCGCGTCGAGGCGCTCAAGGAGCGCATCGAGAAGCTGGGCGGAAAGCCCGCGGAAGGCTCCGGCCCCTGGGGCCTCTTCGCCAAGGCCGTCCAGGCCGGCGCGGACCTGCTGGGGGAGAAGCGCGCCATCGACGCGCTGGAGGAGGGCGAGGACCACGGCCTGAAGGACTACACGCGCGACGTGGACAAGCTCCACGGCGAGGCGCGCACCTTCGTGCGCCAGCAGCTGCTGCCTTCGCAGAAGCAGACGCACGCGCGGCTCAGCGCACTCAAGAAGAACCCGACCCTGCACTGAGCGTAGGGGTTGCGCAGTGCCGGACATCCCAAGGCGCCCATCCTGGCTTCAGGGAGGGGCGCCTTGTGGTGCATCGCACGTCCCCGCATCCAGGTCTGGAGGCGGCAGGCAGCGTGCGATATTCGGAAGGACGCATCTTCCGCCGGCGAAAGAGGGTGAAGCGCGCATGGGGCGTGAGCACACGGCGCCGGGACCGCACGGGCCCGGCACCGACAGCGAGGACGTGGGGACCCCCTCTCCGCGTACGCCCGGCGTGCCCGCCGAAGCCCCCGGCCTGCCCTCCATTCCCTCCCCGACGACCGCGGACACCAGCTACGCCGCGGGCGCCCTGGGCACCGGCCTGGAGGTCCTCTTCACCACCTCCGAGCGCGCCCTCCAGTGGGCCTGGCGCGTGCTCCAGCTGGCGCGGAGCGTGGTGGACGCCACCCCGAAGGGCGACGCCTTCGTCCGCGAGGCCCGCGCGTGCGTGGTGGACTTCCTGGACCACATCCCGCCGCACGTGCGCCGCAGCGTGGAGGAGGTGCTCGTCTTCTGCAATCTCTGGCAGGCCGTGGGCGTGCGCCTGCGGCGCCGGGGCGACTTCCCCATGGGCGACGACGTGGCGTGGCGCCAGCTCTGCGAGGACGTGGAGCTGCTGCAGCGCGCCGCCCAGGCCCGGCTGGGCACCGCCGCCGCGCTGGAGCAGGGGCTGCTCAAGGACCTGGGCCACCTGCGCGCGCTGGCCCTGTCCTGCGGCGACAGCGCCAACGAAGTCACCGTGGGCATGGAAGTGTTCACCCGCTGCATCGCGGAGCTGATGGCCGTGGCCAGCGCCGTGCGCCGCGCGTGGGAGGCCGCCGCAGGGGAGCTGGCCGAGTCCTCCGCGTGGCTGCGCGCGGGCGACCCGGCCTTCAGCGCGTGGCTGGCGGAGCACCTGGTCGCCGCCGAGCCCGCGTGGGAGCGCACCCAGAAGATCGCCCGCTGGCTGCGCGACGTGGGCGCCTTCGCGGGCCAGCTCTGACGCGCGCTACGGCTCGACGAGGATGCGGTGCCGGTGCAGCTCCAGGAGGATGTCCGGATCCAGGTCCGCCTGCTTGTGCTCGCGCAGGTGCTGGCGGACGGCCTCCACGGGCTTCTGGCCGGTGAACTCCACCAGCAGCGCGTAGGCCTCGCCGGGCAGCGCCACCGCGTCGTATTCGCTGTACGAGCCCAGCGCGACGCTCCCGTCCGGCAGCCACTTCACCGTCGCCTCCGGGTTGAAGCGCAGCACGCGCGGCAGCGTGGGCGCGGTGGCCTGGGTGTGCAGCTTCTTCAGCACCTTCTGCTCGATGGTGCCGTCCAGGCCCAGCATCCGCTCCAGCCCGTCGCGGGACACGGCGCGCACGGCGTCGTAGCAGGCGCGGTAGAAGTCCTTCTCCATCCCGGCGTACCCCTTCCACAGCGCGGCGTACACCTTCGCCGGGGGCGCCGCGTCGTCCAGGTCCTCCACGGACAGCGGGCCGGTGGCCACCTCCGCCTTGTCGCGCCCGTCCAGGAGGAACTCCGGCATGAGCTGGAGCAGCGCGTGGCGCGACAGCTGGAACTCCGCCAGCGTCAGGTACGTCTTGAGCGACATCCAGAAGCGCTGGCCGTCCCGGCCCGCCACGTACTTGCAGAAGAACGTGGAGCAGACCGACTCGCGGTACGCCCAGATGGTGCAGCCGCCGGACTCCAGCGCGTAGTACGGGCAGCGCAGCGACGACGCCCGGCCGAAGAACTGGTGCGCGTTCTTGTACAGGTGGTTGAACTTCGCCGGCGGCTTCACCCACTGGGGGCTCACGCCGATGCGGCTGTCAATCTTCGCCTCGATGCGCCGGCGCCCCTCCGCCATCTGCGGCGAGTCATCCGACAGGAGCGCGCCCACGAGGTAGTTGGGCAGCCGCGGCTGGTACGTGCAGCACTTGGTGTCCGGCCGGAACAGGTGCTCCACCCCGTCCACGGACTCCACCGTGGCCTGCGCGGAGGCGCGGCTCATGGCGCAGTTGGAGCAGGTGGCCTTCGTCTCCGTCGGCGCGTCCTTGCGGAAGAAGGCCGGGAGGAGGTCCTGGTAGAGGGCGGGCAGCGTCGAAAGGATGGAAGACATGGGAGCCGGGGTCAGGAGGCGCGGTCGGCCCACTCCAGGTGGTAGGTGGCGGACTCGGGCGAGTGGCGGGTGCGGTTCAGGGTGAACTTCTGCACTCCGACGCGCAACATCCCTTCTTCCAGCACGCCGTCCACGAAGCCCTCCAGCGCCTGCGGCTCGTTGAACCAGAGGTCCGCCTGGGACGGGCCCAGCACGGTGAGGCGCGTCTCCGTGTAGTTGTTGCCGCTGCGGAAGTTGTGCTGCATCCGCTCGAGCGAGCGCATGGGGCCCACCACGCGGGCCAGCGTGAGGACGGCGCCCCCCACCAGCGTCTGCGCGTAGCCCTCCACCATGCGCCGGCCCAGCATGCGCCGGCCCTGCTCCACCGGCTGGTCCGGGTAGAGCGTGCGGGCCGTGTCCTCCAGGCACTCCACCCAGACGGCGAACGGGTACGCGGCGAGCAGCGGGGCGTGGAGGTTGAGGCCGCGCGAGCGCAGCCGATCCAACAGCTCGGGCGTCAGGGAGGGCGCCAGCACCTTGCGATACAGGCTGTCCACGCTGCTGCTGAAGATGACGCGCTCGTCCCTCATGGCCCTCTGCCCTTGCCGGGAGCCCCCACTGGCCCCAGGCGTGCATTCTTCGCCCAGGGCCCCGAAGGAGGCCAGCCCCCAGGTGCCCACCCTCACCGCGGGTGCGCGCGGTGGAGGGCAGGCAGCCAGGTGCGTCAGTAGTGCACGGACAGGCTCACGCCGCTGTAGGCGCTGAAGCCCCGGAGCAGGATCCACTGGCGGCCGGCGGTGGGCCGCGCCCCCAGGTTGCACGTCTCGTTGTTGCCTCCCAGGTAGGGGCGGCAGTCGTAGGCGGTCGTCGTGGGCGCCGTGTCGAAGCGCGTGTAGAGGTCCACGTCCCCGGTGCCGCTGGAGATGGACACCGTGGAGGGCGTGTTCGCGGGCACGTCGAAGCAGTAGTACTTCTGCGACGCGGCGTTGCCGGAGATGAGGGACACCGTGGTGTTGTTGGGCAGCGGTATGCAGGAGGGCGTCCTCGTGATGCCCACGCCCACCGCGTTCCACGCCGCGTCCACCGCATCCTGGACGGCGGTGCTGTAGCCCAGGAGCTGCGCCGCCATCCGCGTCGCCGTCTTGGCCCCGGAGAGGGAGGTGTTGGAGGTGAAGAGGTTGTTGTTGGCGTAATAGAAGATGTGGGCCGCGGCCTCCACGCCGATGGCCGGCACGTTCACCGTCGTCTTGCCGCGCGGGTGCACGCCGCCGGTGGACAGCAGCTTGAACGCCAGGTTCGGCACGCCCGAGCCGTAGTGGACGCCCGTGCCGCTGTCCAGGTCCGGGGCGTAGTCCACGGAGGCGCCGTCCAGCGCGGGGTCGTTCATGTAGCGCAGGGCATCCCCGGACGTGCCGGGCGTCATGGCCGTCTCGGCGATGTGCCAGACGGACGTCGCGGTGCTCCAGGTGCCCGACGCCCAGCTGCCGCAGGTGGCGGCGAAGATGTCCGACAGCGACTCGCTGAGCGCGCCGGACTCCCCGCTGTAGATGAGGTCGGACGTGTGCTCCGTGATGCCGTGCATGAACTCGTGCACGACGATGTCCGGGTCTTCGCACGGCGGTCCGACCTGGGGCAGGCTGCCGTCGCCGCAGATCATCTTCATGCCGTCGAAGTACGCGTTCGCGTAGCTGGTGCCGTAGTGCACCTGCGCCTGCAGCTGGGCACCCATGCCGTTGTACGAGTCCAGCCCGAAGTTCTGCTGGAAGCAGTCGTAGAAGAGGCCCAGGTTGTCGTACGTCCGGTCGATGCCCGTGTCGCCCGTGGGCAGCTGGCCCTCCAGCCGGCACCAGCCGTTGGTGGGGCCGCCCACCGAGCAGACCTTGCGGTTGCGCGCGGTGTGGATTTCGGGCGCGCGCAGCACTTCCTGGCCGTCCGCCGCGCTCACGTAGACGCGGTCGCGCCGCGGCAGGCCGTCCTCGTGCTGGCCGGACACCATCACCTCGAAGGCGCGGACCAGGGCCGCTTCCGGGGCCGGACGGACGAACACCTCACGCACCGACTCCGCGAGGCCGCCGGAGGACGCCACCAGCGCCGCTTCGCTCGCGGCCTCCGGGCTGATGCGGGCGGGGGCCGGCAGGGGCTCGCCGTCGCGCGCGGTGCCGTTCACCGCGTACACCCGACCCTGCGCGTCCACGTGGACGATGAGCTCCTCGTTCACCACCGGCAGGCCGGCCTTGGTCTGCGCGTAGCGCAGGTGCGTGTGGCCCAGCCCGTCGCGCTGGATGCGCAGGGGCACCACGTCCTTCGCCGTCAGCCGGAAGGCGGGCAGCACGCGCAGCAGGGTGGGCTCCAGCAGTGCGTGTGCCTGCCAGGCGCTGGCCCCCGGGATGGGACGGCCCGCCGTGCCCAGGGCGCCCCGGATGAACTGGGGGACGCCGTCCTCGTGGAGCCCCGTCACCTCCGCCCCGGGCAGCGCGCCCAGCGCCGCCTGCAGGTCGCCCATGCGGGCTTCAGAAGGGGCGGAAGGCGCCTCGGCTTCGGGACCTCCCCCACCACATGCGGACAGCGTGAACGTCAGGCCGGCGAGGAGCCAGCGGTTCTTTCGCGTCATGACATGCCCCCAGTGCGACGAAACGAGTCTGTGCTGCTTGGTGAGCAAAGCATGGAGCACGGACTCTCAGGTGAATTCTTGGAAGACTGGGAGTGTTGGGAAGGAGGCCCAGGACGGAGGAGGGCACACGTCGGCGGCGGTTCACCCACCTGGGTGCTGTGCGGGCGTCCGGGCATGAACTCCGGGCGTTGTGACGCGGGGCGCGGTGATAAGGACGGCCCCGCTGTTACCTCCCGTCACCCGTTCGCAAGGACCTTCATGCTCACGCTGCGCGGGGCTCCGGCCCTCTCCGAATTCAGGCTCGCCAAGCTGCTCGTCCGTTGCCGGGAGCGGGTGCCGACGGTGGCCACCCTCTACTCGGAGTTCGTGCACTTCGCGGACACGTCGGCGCCGCTGACCGGGGACGAGGCGGAGCGGCTGGGGCGCCTCCTGGAGTACGGCCCCCACGCGGCCAAGCGCGAGCGCAACGGCACGCTGCTGCTGGTGGTGCCGCGTCCGGGCACGGTGTCGCCCTGGGCCTCCAAGGCGACGGACATCGCGCACCACTGCGGCCTTGCGCAGGTGCGCCGCATGGAGCGCGGCATCGCGTTCTTCCTCACCGGCCCCGGTGGCCGGCCGCTGGACGCGAACGAGGCGGAAGGGGTGCAGGCGGTGCTGCACGACCGCATGACGCAGGCGGTGCTGTCCCGGCTGGAGGACGCGGAGGTCCTCTTCCGCGCGGACGCGCCCCGGCCGCTCACGCGCGTGGACGTGCTGGGCGGAGGCCGCGCGGCCCTGGTGCGGGCCAACGGCGAGCTGGGCCTGGCGCTGGCGGAGGACGAAATCGACTACCTGGTGGAGCGCTTCACGGAGCTGAAGCGCAACCCCACGGACGTCGAACTGATGATGTTCGCGCAGGCCAACAGCGAGCACTGCCGCCATAAAATCTTCAACGCGTCGTGGACGGTGGATGGCAAGCCGCGCGAGCGCTCGCTGTTCCAGGCCATCAAGAACACCTTCGCCCAGAGTCCGGGCGGCGTGCTGTCCGCGTACAAGGACAACGCCGCCGTCATCGAGGGCTTCGAGGTGGAGCGCTTCTTCCCGCAGGGCGAGGCGCGCGAGTGGGGCACCGTGCGCGAGCCGGCCCACATCATGATGAAGGTGGAGACGCACAACCATCCCACCGCCATCTCCCCGTACCCCGGCGCGGCCACGGGCGCGGGCGGTGAGATTCGCGACGAGGGCGCCACCGGGCGCGGCGCGAAGCCGAAGGCGGGCCTCACGGGCTTCTCCGTCAGCCACCTGCGCCTGCCGGACTTCGCGCGGCCGTGGGAAGCGCCCTACGGCAAGCCGGACCGCATCGTGTCCGCGCTGGACATCATGGTGGACGGTCCGCTGGGCGGCGCGGCGTTCAACAACGAGTTCGGCCGGCCCAACCTCACCGGCTACTTCCGCAGCTTCGAGCAGCAGGTGCCCACGCCGGAGGGCGTGGAGGTGCGCGGCTACCACAAGCCCATCATGCTGGCGGGCGGCCTGGGCAACATCCGCGCGGACCACGTGAAGAAGGCGCCGCTGCGCGCGGGGGACAAGCTCATCGTGCTGGGCGGCCCGGCGATGCTCATTGGCCTGGGCGGCGGCGCGGCGTCGTCCATGGCGCAGGGCGCGAGCGCGGCGGACCTCGACTTCGCCTCCGTGCAGCGGGACAACGCGGAGATGGAGCGCCGCTGCCAGGAGGTCATCGACCAGTGCTGGATGCTGGGCGACAAGAACCCCGTGCGCTCCATCCACGACGTGGGCGCGGGCGGCCTGTCCAACGCGCTGCCGGAGCTGGCGCACGACAACGCGCTGGGCGGCCGGCTGGAGCTGCGCGAGGTGCCCAACGACGAGCCGGGCATGTCCCCGGTCGAAATCTGGTGCAACGAGGCGCAGGAGCGCTACGTGCTGGGCGTGGCGCCGGAGGACCTGCCGCGCTTCGCCGCGCTGTGCGAGCGTGAGCGCGCCCCCTTCGCCGTCCTGGGCGAGGCCACCGCGGAGCAGGTGCTCACGCTCACGGACCGGACGCTGGGGGACACCCCCATCGCGCTGCCCATGGACGTCCTCTTCGGCAAGGCGCCGCGCATGCACCGCGAGGGTGTGTCGCGCCCCCTGAAGCACGCGCCGCTCAGCGTCCCGTCCGACTTGAAGGCCGTGGCGCACGCGGTGCTGTCGCACCCGACGGTGGCGGACAAGTCGTTCCTCATCACCATTGGCGACCGCACCGTGGGCGGCCACACCGCGCGCGACCAGCTGGTGGGCCCGTGGCAGGTGCCGGTGGCGGACTGCGCGGTGACGCTGTCCTCTCTGATGTCCGACACGGGCGAGGCCATGGCGCTGGGCGAGCGCACCCCGGTGGCGCTGGTGGACGCGGCGGCCTCCGCGCGCATGGCGGTGGGCGAGGCGCTCACCAACCTGGCGGCGGCGCGCATCGCGAAGCTGTCGGACGTGAAGCTGTCCGCCAACTGGATGGCGGCGGCGGGCAGCCCCGGCGAGGACGCGAACCTCTACGCGGCGGTGCACGCGGTGGGCATGGAGCTGTGCCCCGCGCTGGGCATCGCCATCCCGGTGGGCAAGGACTCCATGTCCATGCGCACGCAGTGGCAGGAGGACGGCCAGAAGAAGGCGGTGACGGCGCCCCTGTCGCTCATCATCACCGCGTTCGCGCCGGTGCTGGACGCGCGCGTCACGCTGACGCCGCAGCCGGTGGACGTGGCGGGCGACACGCGCCTCTTGCTGCTGGACGTGGCGAAGGGCCGGCAGCGGCTGGCGGCCTCCGTGCTGGCGCAGGTGCAGCAGCAGGTGGGCCCGGAGTGCCCGGACGTGGACGACCCGGCGGCGCTCAAGGGCTTCTTCAGCGCGGTGCAGGAGCTCCACGCGGCGGGCGTGCTGCTCGCGTACCACGACCGCTCCGACGGCGGCCTCTGGGCCACGCTCGCGGAGATGGCCTTCGCGGGCCACTGCGGCCTGGACGTGGACCTGTCCCCGCTGGGCGGTGACGCCGTGGCGGCCCTCTTCAACGAGGAGCTGGGCGCGGTGGTGCAGGTGCGCGCGGCCGACGTGGCGCGCGTGCGGGAGGTCCTCGCGCGCCACGGCCTGGGCGCGCACGTCCACGAACTGGGGCGGCCCACGCCCGCGCAGGTGGTGCGCGTGCGGCACGGCGGCCGGGAGCTGCTCGCGGAAGAGACGGTGGCGCTCAAGCGCACCTGGTCGCGCGTGAGCTACGAGATCCAGAAGCTGCGCGACAACCCCACCTGCGCGGAGGAGGAGTACGCCGCGAAGTGCGACGCGGGAGACCCGGGCCTGTCGCCGGTGCTCACGTTCGACCCGAAGGTGGACGTGGCGGCGCCCTTCATCGCGAAGGGTGCCCGGCCTCGCGTGGCGGTGCTGCGCGAGCAGGGCGTCAACAGCCAGCAGGAGATGGCGGCGGCGTTCACGCGCGCGGGCTTCACCGCGGTGGACGTGCACATGAGCGACCTCTTGTCGGGCCGCGTGTCGCTGAAGGACTTCCACGGCGTGATGGCGTGCGGCGGCTTCAGCTACGGTGACGTGCTGGGCGCGGGCGGCGGGTGGGCCAAGTCCATCCTCTTCAACCCGCGCACGCGGGACGCCTTCTCGGAGTTCTTCGCGCGGCCGGACAGCTTCGGCCTGGGCGCGTGCAACGGCTGCCAGATGTTCGCGCAGCTGCGCGAGCTCATCCCCGGCGCGGACGCGTGGCCGCGCTTCGTGCGCAACGCGTCCGAGCAGTTCGAGGCCCGCCTGGGCACGGTGGAGATCGCTGCGTCGCCGTCCCTCTTCTACAAGGGCATGGAGGGCAGCCGCATGCTCATCGTCGTGTCGCACGGCGAGGGGCGGGCGGAGTTCGCCAACGCGGAGGCCGCCGCGCGCTTCAACGCGTCCGGGCTGGTGACGACGCGCTGGGTGGACAACCGGGGGCAGGTGGCGGCGAAGTATCCGGCCAACCCCAACGGCTCGCCGCATGGCATCGCGGGGCTCACCACGAAGGACGGGCGCTTCACCATCACCATGCCGCACCCGGAGCGCGTGCACCGCACCGTGCAGCACTCCTGGCACCCTGCGGAGTGGGGCGAGGACGGCCCCTGGATGCGCATGTTCCGCAACGCCCGCGTCACCCTGGGCTGACGCGCTCCGGCGTCATCGCAGGAAGGCGTCCCGCACGGCGTCCAGCAACGGGTTGGCACCGGTCTCCGGATCGGTGCAACCCTGGTTGAGCGTCCAGAGGATGGTGCCGCCGTAGCCCTCCTGCTTCACGAAGGCGCCCTTGGCGGCGATGGCCTGCGGGCTGTCGTAGGAGATCCACGTCACCGTGCCGTCCTCCACGAGCTTGTCCGGAGCGAACGTCACGTAGCTGGCCTGGGCCTTCTCGTCCCACTGGTACTTCCCCTGCTTCGAATAGCGGAGGATCTTCTTGTAGGTGAACGAGTTGTCCCCGCCCACGTAGTCGGACCAGTTCGTGAAGGGCTGGTAGGGGCCGGTGATGTGGCGCCACGCGAGGCCATAGAAGGGGATGCCGATGCCCAGCTTCGCCTTGGGGATGCCTGCCTTCACCCACAGCTCCAGGCTGGACGCGATGGACGTGGGGTGCAGTCCCTGTTCGCCCTTGAGCGCGGACGTGTGCCAGGACTTCCAGCCGTCCCACGCGCCAATCATCTCGTAGGACATCAGGTTCATCTGGTCGAAGTACTTCGCCAGCTCCGCGAACCAGGGGTCCGCGTCAGCGGGGAAGTTGGTGTTGATCCAGTGGAGGGGGAAGGTGAGGAGCATCTTCGGCCGCGCCTCGCGCAGGGCCTTCACCAGGGCCAGCAGCTTGGGCCGGTCCTCCTTCTCCACGGGCTCCCAGTCCAGGTCCAACCCGTCGTAGCCGAAGTCATCCATGGCCTTGAGCAGCGAGCGGACGAACTTCGCGCGGTTCGCGTCGGACGCCGCGCCCACCCAGCCGTCGTGCTCACCGGAGCCACCCACCATGATGAGCGCCTTGCGGCCCGCGGCGTGCGCGCGCTTCGACAGCGTGCGGGCGATCTCCGGCCCCCGGTCGTTGTCGAACTTCGTGCTCAGCGTACCGTCCGCCTTCGGAGTGACGCGGCCCACGAGGATGTGCGTGAGCGCGCTGAAGTCCACCTTCTCCGGCGGATAGTCGTCCGCGTTCCAGCCCGTGTAATAGCCCGACACCCACTTGCCGCCGTGTCCCGGGCGCGCGATCGCGGCGGGAGCCGCGCCCACCACGACACTGGCCACGGCCAGCTGGCTCGGGTCCGCCTTGCTTCGGGCCATCACCCGGTAGGTGCCCGGCTTGCGGGGCGCGGTGTAGACGCCGGTGGGGCTGACGGTGCCCCGCTCGTTCCCCGGCTCCACGCTCCAGGTCACCGCCGGGTCCTTGCTGTTCGTCACGGTGGCGCGGAAGGCATGCGTGGCGCCAGGAGCCAGGAAGACCGCGGGCGTGTCCAACGTGAGGCTCACCGGCCTGGGGCCCTGCTCGATGCCAATGTCGTCGAAGAAGAGGGGCGGCAGCGTCCTGCCGCTGTCCTCCTGCAGCCACAGGCCGGTGATGCGCGTGCGGCCTTCGGGCAGCAGCTTCGCCAGCGGCACGCGGCATGTCGTCCACTTGCTGGCTGGAATGGTGCCGCCCGCGCAGGTGGGGCCCAGGGGCACGCCCACGGGCTGCTCGGATCCGATGACGACGCGCGCGCGCACCGCCGCGTTCGCGCCATCCTTCCCGCCGTGCACCTTCAACACCAGCGTGTCCTCGGGTGCCACGTCGAAGCCCGGGTGGCCGAAGTACAGCGCCTCCCACGGCCCCAGCGTCACGGAGATGGCGTGGCTGCCCGAGGCCCCCGGGACGGTGGCGCTCATCGCGTGCGCGCCAGCCCACGTCAGGTCCTCCCAGGGCGAAGCCAACCGGTCCTGATAGAGCCACGTCGTCCGGAGCGACGTGGGCGGTGCGGACTTCGGGGGAGGGGCCGCCTGGGAAACACCGCACAGGAGTAGCGCGGTGAGCAGTACCCAGGGGCCAGCCGGAGGTCGTCGCATGGCCTCCCATCCTCGCAGACGAGGGGAGACGCGTCCTGCATCAAGAGACCCGGTGAGGCGCCAGGAGTTCGTCAATCAGCCCCGCGACCAGGAATTCTCCGTGGCGCTGCGCACCTGGGCTGAACGCAGTAACGAGGCCACGGGAGCTGGAGCGGATGGGGCGATAGGGCCACGGACAGAGTTCCCCTGCCGGGCGCGATGTCCGCGAACTGGTCCGACAGTCGGACCAGTTCGCGCCGCTTCCGTCCCGAGGCCGCCCCGTTCCCGTTGGCGACATGGACGGTGGCCCACGCGTCCATGTCAGACCCGTCTGGTTGGATGGGCGAAGCATTGGCGAGAAGGGCGGCGGCGATGGTGCGGGTGGGGCTTGTGGCGTACGTGGAGGCGCAACTCGAGCGGGACATCGCGCTGGGGCGGCTGCCGAGGAACGGGCGGTTGGCCTCGGAGCGGATGATGGCTCGCCGCTTTGGGGTGAGCCGGGGCACGGTGCGCGAGGCGCTGCGGCGGTTGGCGGCGCGGGGCCTGGTGGTGCAGCGCTCCGGGCGCCAGGCGCGAGCGGTGACGCTGGACGAGTCGCTGACGCTGGAGAACCTGGGCCTGGCGCTGCATGACGAGCGCTCCGAGGAATGCCGGCGGCTGCTGGAGGGCTTCTTCAGCCTCAAGCGGCAGGTGCTGGTGGAGCTCCTGGCGGACTGCTGCGCGAGTGCCTCCGAGCGGGACGTGAGCCTGCTGGAGGACACCTGCTACAGGCTCTCGGACGCGGCGCACTGGAACCCTGGGGCACGGTGCGCGCAGCTGGAGTTCGAGTTGCTACGGCTGGCGGCCCAGGCGGCTGCACGTCCAGGGCACCTGCTCCTCATCCAGTCGCTGCAACGGGCCTTCAGGGGCATTTCGGCCCGGCTGCTTCCCTTCATGGGCGGTGAGTCGCTGCGCGCATGGGCCATTTGCGCGATGCATGCCCTGGGGGAGCGCAACATGCAGGCGCTTCAGCGCCAACTGCCGGCGTTGCTGGAGGCGTGTGATGCGCTGGTGCTCGACCAATTCGCCCCACGTCCTCAGGAGCAGGTATCTCCCGAAGCCTCTAACGCGCAGGAGAGCCCCCTCGGCGACCCCTCCCCCGTCACCGCGTCGGACGATACGTCCGAGGCATGCTCTTGTGTCGAGACGGGCACCGGGCAGGACGATTCGCTGGAGGCGCGCTCATGCGTTGAGGCGCGTGGACTCGACCGCATCGCGCCAGCCGCCGAGGAGACCAGGCCACTCGGAGTTGCCCTCGGTTCCCCTGGGTGGGCCCTTCCCCTGGAGTCGGACAGGGGAGTGCCGAGCTCTCCAGCCACTCCGTGGGCCGTCTCCTCCGAGCCCGGTGGAGAGGGCGCAGGGGGAGACGTGACGGGCGCGACCTCGGGCAACTTGTCCGACTGTCGGACAAGTTGGGACGCGCCGTCTCCAGACGCTGGCCTCCAGCTCGAGGCTCCACCCACCGACTCCCGCGGACAAACCCGCGGGGCGGTGGGCAAGGAGGGCGGACCGCTTCACGGCGCTCAGCGCGCTTTGGGTCGGTGGGCTGTGCGGCTCTGGCGCTTCATTGCCCGTTCGAATTCCTGGTGACCGGCTTCAGGCCCGGACCAGCTCGATGGGGCTGCCTTCGGGGACGTGCTTCATCGCCACGGAGTTCATGCAGTAGCGCAGCCCCGTGGGCGGCGGGCCGTCCGGGAACACGTGGCCCAGGTGACCGTCGCAGCGCGCGCAGCGGACCTCGGTGCGGATCATCCCGTGCGACACGTCGCGGATCTCCGTCACCGAGTCCTCCGACAGTGTCTGGGTGAAGGACGGCCAGCCGGTGCCGGACTCGAACTTCGTCCCGGACTTGAACAAGGGGTTGTTGCAGCCCGCGCACACGTAGGTCCCCGGCGTCTTGGTGCCGAGGAAACAGCCTGACCCCGGGTACTCGGTGCCGTGCTGGCGCAGCACCTGGAACTCCTCGGGGGTGAGGCGCTTGCGCCACTCTTCGTTGGAAAGGTTGAGCTTGTCCGCCATGGGTCCTCCTCCACGTTTCGGGCCCTGAAGCCCGGAGCACGGCCTTGGATGCACCGCCAGCCTTCGCGTCGCACGCTACACCAGGGAGGCAGGCAGGGGCCTGCTTCCCCACCGGCATGCCTCGCGTCCCGGCGGGCTCCCACGCCTGCGGCGAAGGGAGCGGTGCGCCAGTTGTACTTCCCCGGGGCGTCGCGCCCGCCACCAGGAGGCCTGACGATGCGGATTTCGGAACTGATGACCCGGGACGTAGAAACCATCGATGCGGACGAAAGTCTGCGCTCCGCCACCGAGCGGCTGGAGTCCTCGAGCCTGGGCGCGTTGCCCGTGACCGAACACGGCCGGCTGGTGGGCCTGCTCACCGACTCGGAGCTCTCCCTGTGCTCCACCGTCCACGGGCATGACCCCGACGTCACCACCGTGCGCGAGGCAATGTCCGCGCCGCTCGTCACCTGTCCGGAGGACGCACCGCTGGAGGCCGGCGAGCGCCTGATGGAGGAGCACCACGTGAGCCGCCTGGTCGTCGTGGACGCCGAGCATCATGCCGTCGGACTCCTGCGCCTGGACGACGTCGTCTCCGAGCCGCTCATGCTGCTGCGGCCCGGTGAGCCGCTGGAACACCTGAGCCTCTACTCCTGAAGCTCCAGAGGGCCCGGCGCTCCCTTCAAGTCCGCGAAGGGAGCTCCGGGCCGGTGCCTCAGGTCCTGACGCTCAGCCCGCCACGGCCGGCTGGCACGCGGCGGACAGCCACGCCACGGCGTCATCCCAGGGCAGGTCGCGCTGCGCGCCGTCGCGCTGCCGCAGGCGGACGCCCTTGGACTCCACCTCGCGGCCACCCACCACCGCGAGGAACGGCACCCCGTCCTCGTGCGAGCCCAGGACCTTCTTCGACAGCGACTCGTCCCGCACGTCCGCCCGCGCGCGGCAGCCGGCCAGCCGCAGCCGCGCCGCCAGCGCCTCCGCGTAGCCGGCGGCCCCCGCGCCCACGGAGGCCACCACCACCTGTTCCGGCGCGAGCCACGCGGGCAGCGCACCGCCATGGTGCTCCAGCAACATGCCGATGAAGCGCTCCAGGCTGCCGAACAGCGCGCGGTGAAGCATCACCGGGCGCAGGCGCTCTCCGGACGCCCCGACGTAGTGCAGGTCGAAGCGCTCCGGCAGCACCAGGTCCAGCTGGATCGTCCCGCACTGCCACGCGCGGCCCAGCCGGTCCTTCAGCACGAACTCCAGCTTGGGCCCGTAGAAGGCGCCCTGGCCGGGCTGGTCCTCGTACACCAGTCCTGCCTGCTTCGCCGCGGACTGGAGCCACGCCTCCGCCTGGTCCCACAGCGCGTCACTGCCGGCGCGCAGCGCCGGACGGCTGGAGAAGGCCACCTGCACGTCGTCGAAGCCGAAGCCCGCGTAGAACGCCTTGAGCGAGCGCACGAAGCGGACCACCTCCGCCTCCACCTGCTCCGCCGCGCAGAAGATGTGGCCGTCGTCCTGCGTGAACTGCCGCAGGCGGAACAGCCCGTGCAGCGCGCCGCTGGGCTCGCTGCGGTGCACCAGCCCGAACTCCCCCAGGCGCAGGGGCAGGTCGCGGTGGCTGGGCGCCATGCGCTGCACCAGCTGGATGTGGCCAGGGCAGCTCACCGGCTTGAGCGCCAGGTGCCGGTCGCCTTCCGGCATGCAGAACATGTTCTCGCGGAAGTTCTCCCAGTGGCCGCTCTGCTCCCACAGCGGCTGGGAGCACAGCTGCGGCGTACGGACTTCGCGGTAGCCCTCCTCGCGCATGCGGGCGCGGACGTGGTCCTCCAGGAGCCGGTACAGCATCAGTCCGCGCGGGTGCCAGAACACCATGCCCGGGGCCTCCTCCTGCAGGTGGAAGAGGTCCAGGCGCTGGCCCAGCGCGCGGTGGTCGTGTTCATCAAGCATGGGTCGTCTCCGTGTGTCGGTCGGGATGAAGCAGCCGGGGCCGGACACGGGGCGTGTGAGGTTGCACGGTCGCCCCGGCCGGACTGCGGCGGGGCGGGAAACCGTGCGCTCGTCAGGCCACCGACACGCGCACCGCACCCACGCCCGCCGAAGCGGTGGTGGTCTGGGTCGCGGTGGTGGTGATGACGAGGCTCACGGGACAACAAGTGCTCCCGGGCGCACGGAAAGTCAAGCCGTGCCCCGGGGCAGGGTGCCTCAGCCCAGCAGGGCCAGCAGGCCGGCGAGGCCCACGAAGAGGTAGAAGAGCGACTCGCCCGCGATGAGGCCGCCGCCCACCAGGGACATGGTGCTCATGTCCTCCGGCAGCACCGCCTCCCCGGGCGCGGGCTCGCGCTTGAAGCGCTTGGAGACGGTGTTGAAGACGGACGTGAGGATGCCGCCCACGCCGAACCAGATGGCCGCAGGCAGCGCGATGAAGCCGCCGAACGCGTACGCGTAGGGACTGGCCAGCACCAGCGAGTCCATGGCCCAGCCCACGCCGAACCCCGTGCGCGACCCCTGCACGTAGCGCAGGTACGCCGGATGGCGGCGGACCCCCTTGCGGATGACCTCCAGCGTGAAGCCGATGCCCAGGCCCACGAGCAGCGCCGTCACCTTGTGCGCGGACAGCGTGCCCAGGTCGCGGATGGCGCCCACGAACTTGTACGTCATCGCGGAGCTCCACTGGGCCACCTTCACGTCCGGGTGGTCCAGCTGGTTGACGGACAGCACCGGGTAGGCGCCCATGAACACGCGCGCCAGCACCACGCACAGCACCGCGCCCATGAAGATGCCCAGCACCTGGTAGCGGAACTGCACCACGCGGTTGGTGCCCAGGCGCCACCCGGTGGAGCGGTCCTGCTGCATGTCGCAGCCCACCGACGTGGAGATGAGCAGGATGGAGGACGCCATCAGCCCCACCAGCGGATCCTTCAGGCCCAACAGCGACATCAGCAGCACCGACATCACGAAGGCGCTGGAGATGGGGTTGTTGTCGCTGATGCCGTAGGCGATGCCGTTGATGAGCACGAACAGCAGCGACAGCGCGAGCCCGAAGAGGATGAAGCCCGCGGGCTGGTGCAGCACCTGCGTGGCCACCACCACCACGGCCGCGCCCCAGCCCACCACCCAGGCGATGAGCCGGGGCACGTTGACCTTCTTCCACGCGGGCTCATTGTCCGCCGGGGCCTGCGCGCGCCCCCGGATGCGGTCCACCGCCTGCACCGCGAGCAGCGCCAGGTCCACCAGCGCCGCGCCGCAGATCATGGCCAGCGACACCAGGAAGCCGATCTTGCGGTACGGATCATTCGGGCCCAGCCACCCGATGTCTCGCAGGTACGGCGTGATGGCGAAGCCGATGAGGCCCATGAGCATGGCGGGCACGGTGATGCGGCTGCCCACCACCATGCCGGCGCCCACCGTGGAGCTGCTCACGCTCAGCGCGGCGATGGCGGCCACCTTCTCCGTGAGCCACGCGGCCAGGATGCCCAGGCCGGTGCCGCCGCCCAGCTTCGCGATGGAGGCCTTGAGCAGGCGCTTGTCCGTGAGCGCTCGCAGGATGTTGGCCACCGCGTAGCCGGACGGGTAGTCCAGCTGGAGCCGGTCCACCAGGAGCGGCGTGTAGAGCATGCCCACGCCCACGCCGAACATGCCCACGCACCCGACGAAGAGCATCAGCTGCCACGCGGGCGGCTGGGGCATGCCCAGCCACACCATGGATTGGATCAGCACGGCCATGGCGCACAGCGAGGCCACCGACGCGGCCATCGTCTGCATGTAGTTGGCGCCGTGCTTGCCCTCCGCGCCGTAGCCGTAGGTGACGACGCTGCCCAGGATGCCGGAGAGCACCTGGCTGGCGACGAAGAAGCCCAGGCTGAAGTTCATGTACGCCGCGGCCACGCCGCCCAGCGGGCCCAGGAAGAGGATGGCCACGGACGCGAGCAGCAGGTGGTACTTCCACGTGCCCACCGCGGGCAGGAAGCGGAAGCGCGGCGTGACGGCGTCGGGCACGGAGGCCAGGGGGGCGGAAGGCTCCGGCGGGAGCGGCTCGGCGGGGTGGGCCATGGGTGCGGGGGAGGGTACCGGCCTCCCGCGGGGCCCACAACCCACACGGGCGCGGGCGGCCCGGCGGCCGGTCGCAAGCGCAGGCCCTTGCGAAGGGCCTGGCGCCATGCGACGTCGCACGCATGCGATTCACCCTGCACCGCGGCGTCAGCCTGGCCGTCCTCGCCTCCGCCCGCACGGAGGCCGACCACCACGAGGACCTGGGGTGCAGCATCCAGGGGCCCACCGCGCGTCCGGTGCGCCGCGCGCAGGTGCCGCTCAAGCGCCACATCGCCGCGCTGGGGCGCGAGGGCGCGCTGCGCGAGGCGGACGCGCTCATCCGCTGGCTGGAGGACACGCCCCGCTACGCCGCGCTCTGCCAGGGCACGAAGCGGCGCATGGGCCGGCGCGTGCTGCGGGACGACGTCCTCTTCCCGGATCCGCTGCGCCACCGTCCGCGCGTGCTGCATCTGCGCCAGGACTCGCTGGGGCTGGACGTGCTGGTGCGCGCGAAGGACTGGCCCGTGGTGGCGGACCTGTTCGCGTCGCTCGCCCGGGGCGCGACGCGCGAGGAGCTGCACGCGCTGGCCACCACCCCCATCGTGGGCGAGCTGCTGGGCGACCTGTCACAGGCCGGCTGGCTCGTGCGCCACGCGGGGCCGGTGGACGTGCCCGGCCCGGGGGCCCTCTTCGTGGGGCACAACACGGTGCTGGTGTCGGGCAGGCAAGGGCGCGTGCTGGTGGATCCATACTTCCGCCCCACGGGCGAGGTGGACCTGCCCGGCTATGGGTCGTTGCAGGCCGGGGACCTGGGGCGGGTGGACGCGGTGGTCATCACCCACTCACACGGGGACCACTTCCACCTGGGCTCGCTCTTGCCCCTGCCGCGCGACACGCGCATCTTCGTGCCGGCGGTGGCGCGCGAGAGCCTCTTCTCCACGGACTGCGCGCTGCGGCTGGAGCAGCTGGGCTTCACGCGCGTGGAGCCCCTGCGCTGGGGGGAGACGCGGCAGGTGGAGGACGTGACGGTGCACGCGCTGCCCTTCCACGGCGAGCAGCCCACGGATGGCGAGGGCCCGCACCCGGACCTCTACAACGAGGGCAACACGTGGCTGGTGCGCTCGGAGGACTTCTCCGCCGCCTTCTTCGCGGACGCGGGCCACGACGTGCGCGGGGACATGGACGCGGTGTGCCGCCGCGTGCGCAAGCAGCAGGGGCCGGTGGACGTCCTCTTCTGCGGCGTGCGCGGCTTCCGGCTGCCGCCCATCTTCTTCGGCTTCACCACGCTGGATGCGTTCCTCGTCAACGTGCCGCGCGACGCGCTCACCACGCCGCAGCGCCTGATGGCGGGCCCGGAGGAGGCGCTGCGCTACGGCGCGCTCCTGGGCGCGCGCTACGTGGTGCCCTGCGCGGACGGCGGCGCCCCCTGGTACTGGCGCGAGGGCATGGGCCCGCGCTACGCCGGCTATCCCGGCGAGCCCGTCGCGGGCGCGAGCAACATGGACGAGAACCCGGACGCGGATCCGTATCCGGAGCGGCTGGCCCAGGTGCGGAAGGAGCAGGGGGAAGGGCCCCAGGCGCTCCTCCTGCGGCCCGGCGAGGCCCTGCGCTGGCGGGGCGCGCGGAAGCCGGAGGTGCTCGGCACGCCGGGCTTCGAGTGGCCCTTCGGGAGCTGGCGCGAGGCCGAGCCTCAGCCGCGCAGCGCGTCGCGGGCCGTCCAGAGGCCCCGCAGGTAGAGCGCGCCCAGGGCCATGAGACAGACGACGCCCACGGTGACGTTCCAGTGGATGACGCGGCTGACGTTCCAGCCGTACACGTCCACCAGGGTGCTGGGGTCGCTCAGGCCCACGCCCTCGATGCGGCCGAAGGGGATGCGGTCCACGTCGGTGCGCGACGCCCACCACTGCTCGAAGCCATCCATGAAGGCCGCGGCGCCGATGGCGACGAACCCCCAGCGCAGCTGGTTCCGGCGGAGATAGTGCTCCCAGGGCACGTAGAACGTCGCCATCAGGAGCGCGCCGAGCACCATCAGGCCCGCGTCGCCGCCGAAGAAGGTGAGGGCCCTGGCCTGCGCGTGCGTCAGCCCGAACCTGCACACCGCCTGCGCGACGAGCAGCCCCGCGCCCGCCACCAGCCACGTCCACCGGCGGCGCTTCCAGCCCTGCCACACGAGCGCGACGAGCAGCCCCGCCACCAGCAGGGTCATGAACGTCGAGCGGTCCCGCGACACGTGCGTCACCCAGAACGTGGGCGTGGCGCTGAAGCCGCAGAACCACGCGGTGACGGCGTGCCCCAGCTCGTGCACCGGCATCGTGAGGAAGATGCGCAGCATCGAGTGGAAGCCCGGTGAGCGGACCGCGAGGTAGGCGATGACGAGCGCGGCCGGCAACACCGCGAGCCGCAAGCGCGCCTCCAGGACGTCCTCGCTCCCCGGCTCCTCCGCCGCGTGGAAGGTGATGCCCTCCGTGGCGGAGTCCCGCTCGGGCAGGGCCGCGGCCAGCGGCGGCACGAACGTGGGCGCCGCGTGGGCCTCCAGGGCCTCGCGCAGCGCCTGCCGCTGGTCCTCGGCGTCGCGCTCGGCGGCCTCGCGGGCCTCGCGGTCGCGGGCTTGCGCCTGACGGGTGGCGGCGCGCACTTCCGCGCGCTGGTAGATGACGCCGCACGCCGGGCACTCGGGCCCGTCAACGCGGGGGGCGCCACAGAGGGGGCAGGTGGTGGACGAAAGGCTCACGGGCCCCGGATTCTAGGGGCCCCGTGGGTGGGACGAAAATCGCACCCCGACACCGCCGGGAACCCGTGGGCTCCCGGCGGCGGGAGGTGGGCTCTAGAAGCCGTAGTAGTCGCTGTAGTCCACGCCGAACAGGTCGATGACCGTGGTGCCCCAGGGGCGGATGATGATGATCGTGACCGTCTTGAAGAAGCGCGTGAGGTTGTAGTCCCGAATGGTCTGCTGCTGGAGGCCCACGTTCATCGGGGAGCCGTAGCGCGCCGACTTCAGCGGCTCGGAGAAGGTCTCGATGCGCGTCGCCCGCTGCGCGACCTCCTTGCCATCCTTGTCGATGAGGGTGGCGATGGCCTTGTACTTGCCCACCTGGATGTCTTCCGGGTTGGCCCGGACGTTCACGCGGTAGTGGCCCGCCGGGATGCCCGCGTCGGGGGAGTCAATGTAGACGAAGGCCACGTCCACGCCCTGCGCGTACTCCGTGTCGGGGACCTTCTCGAAGCCCGCGATGCTCGTCGCGACGATGTTGCCAGTGTCCGACGACAGGGTGCCGATCTGCTCCTCGTTGAGCGCGAGGCCCTGCGCCTTCGCCGCCTCCAGCAGCTGGGTCTTGCTGTCGGCGCAGGCGGTCGCGGTGGTCGTCGCGGACCGGGGCTCGGCCGCGAAGGCGGAGCCGGAGAGGAGGAGGGCGGCCACGAGGGAGGAACGCATGAAGCTGGAAGTGGTCATGGGGGACGGAGAACCAATCATCAAAGAGGGGACTTCAAGCCGGGCCCCTGTGCAGTGTCGGTGCCAGTCCCTGGCACGGTGCCATCCCCCGGGTTTCAAGGACTTGGGGCGGGCGCGTGTGACATTCCGGGTTACGGCCCGCGCCGGGCAATGACCTCTCGCGCTACAACGCGGGCCCATGGCTGGTGAGCTGGATACCCCCACCCGGGGCAGGACCGCGCGCGGGCGCCTGCGCGCGCTGGACGCGTACCTGTGCCAGTTCGAAGCCGCGCTCCTCACGCGCACGGAGGACACCTGGGCCCGCGCCGTCTTCGTGGACGTGGGCTTCGGAGAACACCCGTGGACCACGCTGGAGAGCGCCACCGCCTTTCGCGCGCTGAACCCGGGCCTGTCCGTGGTGGGTGTGGAGCTGGAGCCTGAGCGGGCCACCGCCGCCGCGCGGGCACACGCGGACGCGCGCACGCACTTTCGCGAGGGCGGCTTCGCGCTCCCCCTGGCCCCGGACGAGCCCGCCCGCCTGGTGCGCGCCATGAACCTCCTGCGCCAGGGGCCGCCGGAGCGCATCCCGGAGGCCCACCTCGCCATGTCGCGCCCCCTGCTGCCCGGGGGGCTGCTCGTGGAGGGCTCCTCCGACACGGACGGCGCGGTGCTGGTGGCCCACCTGCTGCGGCGGCGCCCGGAGGCCGAGGCCCCCGCGCGCGAGGGGCTCCTCTTCCACACCGACTTCTCCCGGGGCTTCGCGCCGCTGCTCCTGCGCGACTGGCTGCCCCGCGACCTGCGCCGCCGCGTCCGCCCGGGCGAGCCCATGCACGCCTTCTTCCAGGCGTGGGAGGCGGCGTGGAAGGCCGCGCGCGCCGAAGGCCACACCGCGCCCCCGGACGCGTTCGCCGAGTCCGTCGTGCGCCTCGCGCGGATGACCTCGGGGGTCTCCAGCGACGCCTGGCTCCTTGCTCGCGGCTTCCTGCGCTGGAGCCCGCCCGGCGGGACGCCGGCCTGAGTGCCGGCCTGAACCCGGCAGCTCCTTGGAGATGCAATCGTCGGGGAACGGGTCGCAAGCGGCGCCGGAAAAGGTATTCTGTCGGGAATTGGGCTTCCGGCGACCCCCCGAACCGCCGGAGGTAGACGGCTCGACATGAACAGGCACCTTCTGACGCTTTTCGCCGCGGGGCTGATGTCCAGCACCGCCGTCGCCGGCCCGTCGACCCCTGACCTCGGGGGCGGTCGCCTCGCGCAGCGCCCCCACCGCCAATCCCGTCGTTCCTCCGCGCGCGTGCGCCGCGAGGCCGACCCCGCGAACCTGGAGCATGAGATGCAAGAGGCCGCCTACTCCGGTGGGGCCCCCGCGGCCGCCATCGCGGCCCGCCCCCCGGCGTTGCTGTTCTCCGCGAACTTCTACGGCACCCTGGCCGCCGCCCGCTGTCTGGGCCGGCACGGCGTGGACGTGACGGTGGCGGACACCGGCCGGTTGGGGCCGGCCAGCTATTCGCGCTTCGTCAGCCGCCGCGTGCAGTGCCCGCCGGAGTCGCAGCCGGAGGCCTTCCTCCAGTGGCTGGTGGACTTCGGCCTGCGCGAGCCCGTCAAGCACGTGCTCTACCCGACGAGCGACGAGCTGGCGTGGCTCATCGCCGCGCACCGCTCCAAGCTGGAGGACCTCTTCCACCTCTACGACCCGGGCGTGGACGCGGTGTACGGGCTGCTCAACAAGCGCCGCCTCTACGAGCTGGGCACGGAAGCCGGCCTGCACCTGCCGCGCACCTGGTTCCCCCATTCGGAAGAGGACCTGGAGCAGGTGCGCCGCGAGGCGAAGTTCCCGGTGCTGCTCAAGCCCACCACGCAGATCCTCCACGCCACGCACCGCAAGGGGCAGCCGGTGTCGTCCCCGGACGACCTGGCGCGCGAGTACCGCGAGTTCGCACGCGACACGTACGCGCCCATGCTCGTGAAGTTCGACCCGGCCGTGGTGAACCCCATGGTGCAGGAGTTCCACCCGGAGGCCGCCGAGGGCATCTACAGCCTCTCCGGCTTCGTGGACGAGTCCGGCGAGCTCTTCGAGGCCCGCGCCGCGATGAAGGTCCTCCAGCGTCCGCGCCGCCTGGGCGTGGGCGTCTGCTTCGAGTCCTCGCCGCTGCGCCCGGACCTCGTCGCGGGGCTCACCCGGCTGTGCAAGCGGCTGGGCTACCACGGCGTCTTCGAGGTGGAGTTCATCCAGACGAAGGACTCGTACCTCCTCATCGACTTCAACCCGCGCTTCTACGGGCAGATGGGCTTCGACATCGCGCGGGGGCTGCCCCTGCCGCTGCTCGCGTACCACGCGGCCACCGGGGACCGGGACGCGCTCAAGCGCGCGGTGGAGGACGCGCGCGACGCCGCCGCGGCGCACGAGGACGCGGTGTTCTGCAACCGCATCGCCCTGGAGATGCTGCTCAACCTCCAGCGGCTGTCCGGCGCGCTGCCGGCCGACGAGGCCCGGCAGTGGCGCACCTGGTTCAACACCCACAAGGAGACGGCGGTGGATCCGCTCATCGACCGGGACGACATGATGCCCGCGGCGGTGGAGCTGGCCACCATCTCCTACGGGGCCGCGCGCCACCCGCGCGCCTTCCTTCGAATGATGGTCTTCAACCGCTAGCAAGCAGGTCTCATGAAACGACGCATGGGGGGAGCGCGCGCAGGCGCGCTGGTGGGGCTCTGCGCCCTGGGGTTCATGGCGTGCACGCCCGAGGAGCCGGCCGCGGCCGCGCGCCCGCTGGAGACGCGCGCGCAGGGCGTGACGTCCGTGGAGAAGGTGACGGCCTTCTCCACCGCCCAGGCCACGAAGCAACACACGCTTCCGGGCGGGTTCACGGAGGTGAACGGCTCCGTCCTCTTCTTCTCCAGGGCCCGCAAGGGGCTCTTCCGCACGGATGGGACGGAGGCCGGGACGTCGCTCGTGCGCGACCTCGAGCCGACGGTGGACTCCTTCCAGCGCGCGCCCCACCTGGTCACGCTGGGGGGACGGGCCTACTGGCTCCAGCAGCAGGAGCTCTGGACGTCGGACGGGACACCCGAGGGCACGCGGCTCATGCTGGACACGCCGTTCGCGTCCAGCCCCACGCCGCCGGTCGTCTTCAACGGCGCGCTCTACTTCAGCGTGGGCACGTCGCTCTACCGCTCGGACGGCACGGCGCAGGGGACGCAGGTCCTCGCCACCGCGGCGATGAAGGTCACGGAGGACGCGTTCGCCAGCGGATGGCGGGTGATGGGGAACCGGCTGTACTTCGCCTGCACCCTGGGCTCCGGGAGCGCGGGCGTGGAGCTGTGTGCCACGGACGGCACGGGGCCGGGCACGGTCCTGGTCGCGGACGTGGGCCCGGGAAGTGCGAGCGGCAGTCCCTCGCTGCTGGGTGAGATCAACGGCCAGCTGCTCTTCTCGGCGGCTTCCACCTCCAACAGCCGCTCCCTCTACGCCACGGACGGCTCGGCGGGCCCCATCCAACTGCTCCACGTCGCCAACAACTACACCGTGGGCTCCAGCGAGTCAGGCTTCGCCACCCTGAACGGGCGCGCGTACATGCAGTGCACCACGCCGGCCATCGGCACGGAGCTGTGCGCCACGGATGGCACGGCGGCGGGCACCCAGGTCCTGGACCTGGTGCCGGGCAGCGCCTCCTCGAACGCCAAGGGGGTGACGCGCCTGGGCGACCGGCTCTACTTCTCCGCGTGCACCACCCAGGCCGGCTGTGAGCTCTGGTCCTCGGATGGCACCACCGCCGGCAGCGCGATGCTCAAGGAGATCATCCAGGGCACCTCGGGCGGGTTCTTCGGGCCGGAGCTCCTTCCGGTGGAGGGCGGGCTGATCTTCGTGGGGCTCACCTCCGGTGGGGCCGGGAAGCTCTGGAGGACGGACGGCACCGCGGAAGGCACCGTCCTGCTGAAGGAGATCGTCTCGCCGCAGGCGTCGGGAAGCCGCTACGGGCTGGACCTGACGGACGGCGTGCGTCTGGGGGACGTGCTCTTCTTCCCCGCGGACGACGGCTTCCACGGTCAGGAGGTGTGGCGCACCGACGGCACCCCGGAGGGGACCCGGATGGTCGCGGACGTCACGCCCGTGCAGCGCGAGGGCGATGCCTCCCGGATGCAGGCGTACAACGACTGGCTCCTCATGGGCGTGAGCAACGAGGCGGGGCAGACGGTGGTCTGGCGCTCGGATGGCACGGCCGCGGGGACCCAGCCGCTCTCGCCGGCGATGGGCGCGTCCTCCTACTCCCCCGCCATGGCCCCCTTCGGGGACCGCCTGCTCATCGCTCGTGGGCCGGAGCTGTGGATGACGGACGCGACCGCCGCGGGCACGGTGCGCTTCAAGGCGCTGCCGGGCTCCGGGGCCTACGGGAGCGTCACCCAGTTGCCGAACCAGGTCGGCTTGTTCATCGGCTCCACCCCGTACCAGGCCGTGGGGTTGTGGCGGACGGACGGCACCGACGCGGGCACGCACCTGACCGACCCCGGCGTGGACAACGCGCGCAACATGGGCGTCTCCAACGGCAGGGCCTACCTCACGGGGCTCTACTCCAGCCTGGGCAACGAGCTGTACGCGAGCGACGGCACGCCGGGGGGCACGGTCTTCCTCAAGGACATCTGGGTGGGCTCGAAGAGCTCCGAGCCTGCGGGCTTCACGCCCCTGGGGTCGCAGACCCTCTTCTTCGCCGATGACGGCGTCGCCGGCCGGGAGCTGTGGAAGACGGATGGGACCCCTGGCGGGACCGCGCGCCTGGCGGACCTGAATCCCGGAGCGGGCGGCTCGGCGCCCTCGGATCTCCACCCCGTGGGTGACCGGGCCGTCTTCTGGACCTGGTTCCCCACGGCCCGCCTGTGGACGACGGATGGAACGGCCCAGGGCACGCAGCCGGTGGGCGCGGCCGTCACGCCCGGTTACCCCGGTGGCTTCGTCACCTGGGGCGACGTCGCCTTCTTCTCCGGGAAGGACAATGCGTCGGGGACGGAGCTGTGGCGCACGGATGGTACGCTGGCGGGCACCGTGCGGGTGGCGGACCTCCAGCCGGGGCGCGGCTCGTCGCTGCCGGATCAGCTGACGCTCGTCTCTCCGTCGGGCCCGCTGCTGTTCGTCGCGGAGGAGGGCGCGGGAGGCCGCGAGCCGTGGCGGCTGGACTCGCCCACCGGCCAGCCCACGCGTGTCGCGGACGTCGTCGCCGGGCCGGGCTCGTCACGCCCCGAGCAGCTCACGGTGAATGGCTCGGCCGTCTACTTCTCCGCGAGCGACGGGACGGGCAGGGCGCTGTTCCGGCTGTCGGGACTCGTCCCGGACACGCGTCCGCCCAGGCTCACCTGTCCGCCGGACGTGACCGTGTCCGCCACGAATGCGGCGGGCGCGGTGGTGACGTTCCCGCACGCGACCGTGCACGATGACTCGGGCGAGGTGCCCACCGCGCGCACGGACACGGCCTCGGGCGGCCGCTTCCCGGTGGGGGTGACGCCGGTCACGTTCACGGCGACGGATGGCACCGGGAACGCCGGGACGTGCACCTTCACCATCACCGTGAAGCCGCTCTCCGGACCCGATGCGGGCACCGTCGATGCGGGCGTTCCGGATGCGGGCACCGTCGATGCGGGAGTCCCGGACGCGGGCGTTCCGGATGCCGGCTCGACGGACGCGGGCACGGCGGATGCCGGCTCGACGGACGCGGGCACGGCCGACGCGGGTCCCAATGGGCCGGGACGTGATGCCGGCACCGGACCGGACGGGCCGGAGACCGACTCCGGCGGCTGCGGGTGTCAGGCGACGCCGGCGTCGATGCCGTGGGGCCTCGCCCTGGCCGCGCTCTTCGCTTCCTCCAGGCGTTCGCGGAAGCGTCGGTAGCGGCTGTCCGGCGCGCGGGGGCGGTCGTCCAAACCTGTCCGACAGTCGGACAGGTTCGTGCGGCGCGCCGCGCTCAGGTCCGGGGACTCAGCTCGCCGCGCGCGTAGGGGAGGGGACCGGGTCGTCGAAGGTGACCAGGTCCTCGTGCGTCTCCGCCCGGCGCAACAGCCGCACCTTCCCGCCCTCCACGCCCACGATGGCCGGCTGCGGGAAGGAGAAGGACGTGCCGAAGGGCACGAAGTACGCGCCCGCGTCCATGATGGCCAGCGTGTCGCCCACCTTCAGCTCCGGCAGCCGCACCGCGTGGTACAGCGTGTCGCCCGGGGTGCAGATGGGGCCCACCACCGTGTACGCCCGGTGCGCGCTGGCGGCCGGACGCTCGACGTGGAAGAGCTGGTGGTACTCGTTGCGCACGCATTCGGCGTGGTTGATGCCCATGTCGAGCACCGCCCACGTCCGCTCGCCACCGTCCTTGAGCGCGTGCACGCGGCCCAGCAGGAGCTGCGTGTTGCCCGTCATCGCGCGGCCCGGCTCCAGGAAGATGCGCGGACGCTTGCGGCCCTGCTTCGCGTAGTGCGCCTCCACCTGGGACACCACCTTCGCCACGTACCGCTCGATGGAGAGCGCCGCCGCGAAGTCCGGCGCGGGCAGGTCGCGCTGGAAGGTGAGGTTGAGCCGCCAGTCCCGCTGCTCGATGTGCTCCACCGTCGGCGTGCAGAGGCTGCCGCCCAGGTCCAGCACCTCCAGGTCCAGCCCCAGCTCGCGGTGCAGCTCGTCCGCGAAGTCCAGCACCGAGCCGACGAAGCCCTCCAGCTCTCCTTCCGTGCGGATCAGCTCGCCCCGGTGCGCGTGCAGGCCCACCACGTCCAGGTTTCCGGAGGCCAGCGCCTGACGGTACGCCGCCAGCGCCTGGCCTCCCGCGATGGGCGTACCGAACTGCGACGTCCAGCCCGTGGCCGTCGTCACCCGCACGGCCACGCGCGGGCGCTTGCCCAGCTCCGCCGCGTGGCGTGAGAAGACGTCCAGCTCCTCGCGGTGGTTCGCCGCCAAGAGGCCGATGCCCCGGGTGATGGACTCGCGGATGGACGCGTCCGACTTCACCGGGCCGTTGTAGACGATGCGCTCCGGCGCCACGCCCAGCTTGAGCGCGAGCCACAGCTCATAGGCGGAGATGACCTCCGCGCCCACGCCGCGCGCGTGCAGCGCGGACAGCACGCCCGGCACCGGGTTGGTCTTGTACGAGTAGTACACCTCGCAGCCGCCGGCCGCGCCCGGGGGCACCGCCTGGAACGCGTCCGCGTTGCGGTGCAGCGCCGCCAGGTGCACCACGTGCAGCGGCGAGCCGTACTCGCTCGCGAGCCGCGACAGCGACACGCCCTCCAGGAAGAGGCCCTGGCCGGCGCGCGACTCCAGGCTCCAGGTCTCCGGGGGGAGGAAGGCGCGCGCGGGGGCCATCGCGCGCTGCACCACGGGCCCCAGGGTCTGCTTCAACTGCCGCTTGGCGGTTCCAACGAGACGACGACGCAGGCTCACGGTGAGGGGCCCTTTCAGGAGACGCCGGGCAGCTTGAGGGGGAGGTAGCGCGTGAGGCCGAAGCGGCCCTTCAGCGCGCGCGTGGCCATCTGCAGGAGCCGGTACTCCAGCTCCCCGTGCTCGCGCCGGTACTTGTTGTGGATGATGGCGTTGGACTCCGCCACGGACTTCTCCACCTTCGCGCCCGTCTTGCCCAGGTCGTTCATCAGCGACGGCTTGCCCACCCGGTAGTTGAGGATGGGCCGGTTCACGTAGACGTGGCCGTAGCGGCGGATGCCGCGCATGTAGAAGTCCACGTCCTCGTAGACGGGGATGTTCGGGTCGAACCCGCCCAGGGGCTGGAAGTATTCGCGGCGCACCATGCACGCGGAGTTCACGTACAGCGTGCCCAGGAACAGGATGTGCGCCACCGTCCACGCGCTGTTGGGCGTGGTGGCCCCCACCTTCGCGACCCGCTCGAAGTAGCTGCTCTTGTCCTCCAGCCACTCCGGGTCCTCGCTGAAGGGCACCACCCAGCCCACCGCGACGCCCGCGTCCGGCCGCGCGTCCAGCGCCGTCACCATCGCCTTGAGCGCGCCTTCGGCGAGCGTGTCGTCGTCGTCCAGGAAGTGCAGGTAGCGGCCCCGGGCCAGCGTGGCGCCGTGGTTGCGCACCAGCGCGGGGCGCCCCTTCGACGGCACCTCCTGCTGGAAGTAGCGCACGCGGGAATCGCCAAGGCCCTGCACCGCGTCGCGCGCCGTGCCCTCCGCCGAGTCGTCCAGGACGAGCACCTCCACCTGGACGCCTTCTTGACGCAGCGCGGAGTGGATGGCCTCCACCACCTCCTTCTCGCGCTTGTAGGTGGGCATCACGACCGAGACATCGATTGAGGACATAGGCCGCCGTTTATACCGGTGGCGCCCCACGACTGAGAAGCCAGCCAGGCCTCCTCGCCCGCGGGGCATTCCGCCACCCGGGGCATTGCGCCCCGCCCCCCGTGTCCGGGGTTACCCGCCTGCTGTCCGGGGAAGCGAACGCGGCGGGCCCTCTCGCGATTTCTAGGAAGTTTCTACGGCCCCTTCAGGGGGCGGACCGGAAAAATTCACGGTCGGACCGCGACAGGATTGCCACACCGTGGCCGCCTGCCCACGGCCATTCAGAAGCTGGCGATGGCGAAGTCGAACGCGTCCAGGTCGTCCTCGGCGTCGGCCCCGGCGGCGGAACGCGAGGCGTCATCCTCCTCGACGAACGCGTCGCCTGAGAGGAGGCCGTCGGCCTCTTCCGGTTCCAGCGGCAGCCATTCGGAATGCAGTTCCTCGCGGGCCATGTGCGTTCGTCCTCTTCCGCAAGCGGTTCGGCTTCAGCCGGAGGCTTGCAGTCGTTGTGCCACCTGTTCATACGGAACGGCCCACGGGGACGGGTCGTTTCCGACGGAGGGTGGGTCGCCAGCCGGGCAGGCATGGCTTGACGCGGGGGCCCGGGGCCGACAGGAAGGGAACACCGATGGCCGTCCTGCTGGCACATGAAATCGAAACCCCGCGTCCGTGCAGCTATCTGCCGGGGCGGGAGGCGTCCCTGGAGACGCTGCTGATGCGCAACGTGACGGCGCAGGAGTACGAGCACCTGCTGGTGCGCGGCTGGCGCCGGTTCGGACCGCAGTACTTCCGGCCCGCTTGCGCGGCGTGCAACGAATGCGTGTCCCTGCGCGTGCCGGTGGCGGGCTTCACGCCCAACCGCAGCCAGCGCCGGGCCCGCGCCGCGTGCGCGCACCTGCGCGTGGAGGTGGGCCCGCCGCGCGTGGACGAGGAGCGCCTGGCCCTGTACCGCGCGTGGCACGCGGAGCGGGAGGCGTCGCGCGAATGGGAGGCGTCGGAGCTGGGCGCGCGGGAGTACTCGCTCCAGTTCGCCTTCCCGCACCCGTCCGCGCGCGAGGTGGCCTGGTACGACGACAGCGACCCGGCGGGCCCGAAGCTGGTGGGCCTGGGCCTGTGCGACGAGACGCCGCACGCGTGGAGCGCGGTGTACTTCTTCTACGACCCCGCCTACGCGCGGCTGTCGCTGGGCAAGGCGAGCGTGCTGTTCCAGGTGGAGCTGGCGCGCGAGCGGGGCATCCCGTACGTGTACCTGGGCTACCGCGTGCTGGCGTGCGACTCGCTGCGCTACAAGGCCGGCTTCCGTCCGCACGAGCTGCTGGAGGGCCGCCCCGCGCTGGACGCGCCGCCGGAGTGGCGCGCCGCGCCTGACGCGTCAGCGACCGCGCCTGACGCGCAAGCGCCCGTGGGCCCGGAGGACGTCAGGAGCCGCTGAGCAGCGCCGCGGCGAAGAAGTCGCGCAGGTGGCGCGCGTACTCCTCCGGGGCCTTCTTCGCGTACTCGCCGTGGTGCGCGCCGGGCACCACCCAGTACGACTTGGGTTCGCACGCGGCCTGGAACAGCGCGTCCTGGAGGAACGCGGGTGCGTACGCGTCGACGTCGCCGTTGATCAACAGCAGCGGCCGGCCCTTCAAATCACACAGGCGCTTCATGGGGTCCACCGCGTCCACGTCCACGCCGGACAGGCGCATCGTCCAGAGCACCGGCTGCACGCTCAGCGGTCCCCACTTGCCGTAGCTGTAGCGCGTGTCCGCCTCCAGCGACGGGTACGCGCCCGCGGCGGCCACCGCCTTGAGGCGGTCATCCTCCAGCGCCGCCAGCATCGCGGTGGTGCCGCCCATGGAGAAGCCCAGCACGCCCAGCCGTGAGGGGTCCACGTCGTCGCGGTGCGAGACGAAGTCCACCGCCGCGCGCAGGTCCTCGCGCTCGCGGTCGCCCCACGTCACCAGGTCACCCTCGCTCTCGCCGTGGCCGCGCGAGTCGAAGAGCAGCACGCCGTAGCCCGCGCGGGAGAGCACCTCCGCCTCGAAGAGCATCTGCGTGCGGTTCTCCGCGAAGCCGTGCATCACCACCACCGCCGCGTGGTTGCGCGAGGGCAGGTACCAGCCGCGCAGCGTCAGGCCGTCGCGCGTGCGCAGCGCCACGTCCGTGCGCTCCACGAGCGCGCCTTGCGCCATGGGCTTCAGCGGCTGGCGCGCGGGGTGCAAGACAGCGTGAGCGGTGCGGACGTTGCGGTACGCGATGACGGCCACCACCGCGAGCACGCCCACGAGGGCGAGCGCGATGAGGCGGGCGGGACGGGGATGGATGGGTTTCTTCACGAGGATGGATTGTGAGCCTATACCCGGAGTCCAGTTGCCCGCGGGAGGCCCCCGGGCTCGTTGCTCCCCCAAGCAGCGTGCATCACCGCGACGTGATCCGCTCGCCGCAGGCCCGGGACTCCCTCGCGGACCCGTGTCTGGAGCTTGCCCGGCATGACGCCGTTCAACTGTCTCCTGAGTGGCGGGGCCAGGTGGCCTTCGCTACCTATCGCAAGGTGCGTGCGCTATTGAGCAACGAGCGACTCCAGGGGTGGGCCCGTCGGACGCTCACGCGCCGGGCACGAAGGCTGAAAATCGTTTCTTACCGGGAACCCAAGACATTGGAACTGCAGGCGCGAGACATGGCGGTCCCGGCCCCCGGGCGGAAGCGTGTGTTGTTCACGCTCGTCTTCATGGGGACGGGGGGCATCGAGCGCTCGGTGTGCAACGTGCTGGCGGGCCTGGACCGGGAGCGGTTCGATCCCTCGCTCTTCTTCCACCACGGGCCGCCGCCGCCGGACACGCGCGGGCGCATCCCCGCGGACGTGCCCATCTCCTGGGGCGTGGGCGTGGAGGCCTACCACCGCTGGGATCTGCCGCGGATGCTCTGGCGGCTGTTCCACGAGGCGCGCAAGGCGGACATCATCGTCTCCGGGCAGGAGGGGCGGGCGGCCCTGCTGGCGCGGATGGCGGGGGCCCTGCTGGGCAAGCCCGTGTTGGGGATGGTGCACTTCGACTGGGGGGCCTTCCACCGCGAGCAGCCGCGCCGGCAGCTCTGGGGCCTGAAGGTGCTCTACCCGGGCATGGACCGCATCGTGGCGTGCGGCTACGACTCCGCGAAGGCGTTCGCGGAGCTGGTGAACGTGGACCGCGACCGGCTGGAGGTCATCCCCAACTTCGTGGACGCGGACCGGATCCGCGTGGCGGCGGACGCCCCCCTGCCCGCGTGGGCGGAGCCGGTGTTCCAGAAGCCCGTGGTCATCGCGGTGGGCCGGCTGGAGCCGCAGAAGTCCTTCGACATGCTCATCCGCGCGCACGCCCGGATGCGGGCCGCGGGAACGGACACGAACCTGCTCATCCTGGGGGTGGGCTCGCTGGAGGCGGAGCTGAAGGCGCTGGTGGCGGAACTGGGGGTGGGGGCTTCCGTGTTCATGCCGGGCTACGCGGACAACCCGCACGCGCTGATGCGGCGGGCCACGGCGTTCGCCATGTCCTCGCGTTTCGAGGGGCTGCCCATGGTGCTGCTGGAGGCGCTCGCGCTGGGCTGCCCCATCGTCAGCACGGACTGCCCCTCGGGCCCCTCCGAGGCCCTGGACGGGGGGCGGGCAGGGGTGCTGGTCCCCATGGGGGACGACGCGGCCATGGCCCAGGCCCTGTCGCGGGTGGTGAAGGACACGGAATGGCGCGACGGGCTGCGCCAGCGGGCCCTGGAGCGGGCGGATGAGTTGTCCGCCGAGCGGGCGCTCAAGGCCTGGGAGTCGCTGCTGGCGGAGGTCTGAGCCGGGGCCACGGGTCAGGAAAACCTTGCTCCCCTGGTCCTGCTTCAAGAGGATTCGCACCCATCATGACGACGACGAACGAGACGCAGGGCCTCAACTTCCTCCAGGAAGTCGTTGAGGAAGACCGGCGGACGGGAAAGCACGGCGGACGCGTGCACACCCGCTTCCCGCCCGAGCCCAACGGCTACCTCCACATCGGCCACGCCAAGTCCATCGTGCTGAACTTCGGGCTGGCGCAGCAGTATGGCGGCAAGTGCAACCTGCGGCTCGACGACACCAACCCGCTCACCGAGGACACGGACTACGTGGAGTCCATCCAGCGCGACGTGCGCTGGCTCGGGTTCGACTGGGACGACCGGCGCTTCTTCGCGTCCGACTACTTCGACCGGCTCTACGCCTTCGCGGAGCAGCTGATCTCGCAGGGCCAGGCCTACGTGTGCAGCCTGTCGCCGGAGGAGATCTCCCAGTACCGCGGCAACTTCACCACGCCGGGCAAGGACAGCCCGTACCGCACGCGCACGGTGGAGGAGAACCTGGACCTGTTCCGCCGGATGAAGGCGGGCGAGTTCCCGGACGGCAAGCACACGCTGCGCGCGAAGATCGACATGACGTCGTCGAACCCCGTGCTGCGCGACCCGCCCATCTACCGCATCCGGCACGCGCACCACCACCGCACCGGCGACAAGTGGTGCATCTACCCGCTCTACGACTTCGCGCACTGCCTGTCGGACGCCATCGAGGGCATCACGCACTCCGTCTGTACGCTGGAGTTCGAGAACCGCCGCGTGCTGTACGACTGGATCGTCGACGCGCTGATCAAGGGTGACCGGCCCTACCAGTACGAGTTCGCGCGGCTGAACCTCACCTACGCGGTGATGAGCAAGCGCAAGCTGCTCCAGCTGGTGCAGGAGAAGCGCGTCTCCGGCTGGGATGATCCGCGCATGCTGACCATCAGCGGCCTGCGCCGCCGGGGCTACACGCCCGCGTCGCTGCGCGACTTCGCGAAGCGCATTGGCGTGAGCAAGTCCGACAGCCTCATCGACATGGGCGTGCTGGAGCTGTCCATCCGGGACGACCTCAACGAGACGGCGCCGCGCGCCATGGCCGTCCTGCGCCCGCTCAAGGTGGTGCTGGAGAACTACCCGGAAGGCCAGACGGAGGAGCTGGAGACGGCGAACCACCCGAAGCGCGAGGACATGGGCACGCGCAAGGTGCCGTTCATGCGCGAGCTCTACATCGAGGCGGACGACTTCCAGGAGGTGCCGGAGAAGGGCTTCTTCCGCCTGGCGCCGGGCAAGGAGGTGCGCCTGCGCTCCGCGTACTTCATCAAGTGCGAGAAGGTCATCAAGGACGCGGCGGGCAACATCACGGAGCTGCGCTGCACCTACGACCCCGCGACGCGCGGTGGGGACTCGCCGGATGGCCGCAAGGTGAAGGGCACGCTGCACTGGGTGCCCGGCAACGCGCCCGTGGCGCAGGTGCGGCTGTTCGATCGGCTCTTCTCGGTGGAGACGCCGGACAAGGACGAGACGAAGGACTTCAAGGAGTTCCTCAACCCGAACAGCCTGGAGACCCTCACCGGCGCGCGCGTGGAGCCGGGCCTGGCGGACGCGAAGCCGGGGGACCGCTTCCAGTTCGAGCGCCTGGGGTACTTCTGCGCGGACGCGGTGGACTCCAAGCCGGGCGCGCCCGTCTTCAACCGCACGGTGACGCTGAAGGACTCGTGGGTGAAGGAGCAGAAGAAGTAGGGCGCTCCCCTCCACGCGGAGGAAGCTTCAGGGAGCCCCGGGTGGAAGCACCCGGGGCTTCGTCGTTTCGCCCCCTTCCTGCGGGGGGATGGCGGGCCATGGGGCTCGTGCTCCATGCTGGAGAGGGCACTGCCGCCCCTTCCTCCCGGAGCCCGTTCCGACATGGCGCCCCACCCGTTGCCGCGCTCCTGGCCGCCGCCGACGTACGCCGAGGTGGAGGCCATTGGCCGCATGGAGGACGCGGCCCTGCGCAACCTCCACATCACCCAGACGTACCACGTGCTGAAGGTGGCCTTCGCCGGCCTGCTGGGGGAGGCGGACCAGTCGTGGTGCGGCTTCTCCACCTGGGCGTCGAAGACGGCCGGGACCTTCATCCGCAAGGAGATGGTGACCGCGCTGGAGCGCGACATGTTGTCCCGCGCGGAATCGGTGATGCGCGGCTTCGGCGTGACGCAGGCGCGGCTCTTGGGCTCGTGGGGATTGCCGTCGGGCGTGGCCACGGTGCTGACGCGCGCCTTGGACCCGGTGATGAGCGCGGTGGCGAGGCACATCGCGCACGGCAACCTGCTGGTGTTCCAGGAGCTGGGACCGCTCTACACGGCGATGCTGGAGCACTTCACCGGCCCCCAGGCGACGAGCCCCGCCGCGCTGGAGCGCGTGGTGGCCCTGCTCAAGCCGGGGCCGCTGGAGTCCGGGGGCCAGGACCTGCTCATCCGCGCGGTGCGCGCGTACCACGAGGCCCTGGGCCTCACGCGCGCCAAGGACCGCGCGGAGCGCGTGTTCCTGGCCAACGCGCTGGTGGGCTACCACGAGCAGGTGCGGCTACAGGCCCCCATCATGGGGGCGCTCGAGGCGCCGCTGAAGGAGCTGTTCCTGGACCAGCTGCGGGAGCTGCTGCGCGCGCGCGGGGCCGGGATGCCGGAGACGTGGCTGCTCGCCCTCTTCACGCCGCTGGCGGACCGGCTGGAGCGCTGCTGGCGCGAGCTGATGACGCGCGAGCTGATGACCATGGAGCTGCCGGGCCGGACGCTGCGGCTGGGCGAGGACATCCCGGCGCTGACCGCCGCGGCGGACTTCCCGCCGGACCTGCTGAAGCTGGAGCACCCGGAGCTGTGCGCCCTGCTGCAGCAGCTGGACCGGACGCCGGACGACACGGCGGGCAGCGCGGCGCGGGACTGGGGCTCGGTGAAGGACCGGATGAACCTCATCGTGGACCTGTTCCGTTCGCGGCAGCAGGACCGGAGCCTCTACCAGCCGCCCTTCACGCAGGCGCAGGTGGAGGCCTTCCAGCAGGGCCGGATGCCCACCGGCAGGCTCTGAGCAGGGCTACGAGCGGGGCGGCGTCTCGCGGGTCATCTCCACCATGGTGGGACGCCAGCCCAGCCGCTGGAACAGGCGCTGCGCGGCTTCGTTCTTCGCGGCGGTGTGGAGCACGACGCGCGGCGCGCCCAGCTCCGTGAGCCGCCGCACCATGGCCTCCGCGAGCAGCCGGCCGGTGCCGGTGCCGCGCGCCTTCGCCTCCACCCAGATGTCGTGCAGGGCGCCGTGCTTGTCGAGGAGCATGTTCCAGTCCACGCCCTCCAGCCGGCCGTAGCAGTAGCCCACGACCTCGCCGTCCAGCTCGGCCACCAGCACCACGGCCTCCTGCGGACGGCGCGCCTCCTTCCCCAGCCACCAGCGGTAGCCGGACTCCACGTCGTCCGGGACCATGAAGCGCTGGGCGTCGAAGCCGTGGTGCTGACGCGCGAGCGCCGCGCCCATGCGGCCCAGCGCGGGCGCGTCCGAGTCCTTCGCGGGGCGGATGGTGACGGGCATGCGTTCTCCAGGAAGCGGGTGTCCGCCCCACCATGGGCATCCCCGGCCGCGCTTGTCGAAGCCTTCCCGCCGGAAGTGCTCAGCCGGCCACGCGGAAAGCGCGGCCCGGCGTTGCCTGGCGGGCCTTCGCGCGCATCCGCGGATTTCCCCACGAGGGGCAATCCGCCCCAGTAGACTCAGGGGTCTCCATGCCCGCACTCGCTCAAGAGCTCGAAGTGGCCCGGCGCATCGCGCGCCAGGCTGGTGACATCCTCCTGCAGGTCTACGCCACGGACTTCTCCGTCACGGACAAGGCGGGCGGCGCCGGGCCCGTCACGCTGGCGGACGAGCGCGCCAACGCCTTCATCGTGGGCGAGCTGCGCAAGGCCTTCCCGGCCGACGGCGTGGTGGCGGAGGAGAAGGAGGACGTCTCCGACGCGAAGCGCTTCAGCCGCTGCTGGTTCGTGGATCCGCTGGACGGCACGCAGGAGTTCGTGAACCGCAACGGCGAGTTCGCCATCCACATCGGCCTCGCGGTGGAGGGCCGGGCGGCGCTGGGCGTCGTCTACCGCGCGGTGGGCGACGTCCTGTACTCCGGCATCGTGGGCGAGCAGGGCTCCGTGGAGGACCCCCAGGGCCGCCGCGCGCTGCGCGTGTCGGACGTGGCGGATCCGGCGCAGCTGCGGCTCGTGGTGTCGCGCTCGCACCGCTCCAGGACGACGGACGCGGTGGTGCAGCGGCTGGGCATCACGAAGGAGACGGAGTCCGGTTCGGTGGGGCTCAAGTGCGGCCTGCTGGCGGAGGCCCGCTGCGACCTCTACGTGCACGTGAGCGACAAGAGCTACCGCTGGGACAACTGCGCGCCGGAGGCCGTCATCCGCTCCGCGGGCGGCGTGCTCACGGACCTCGCGGGCAACGCGTACCTGTACGACGGCTCCGAGCTCCAGAACCGCCGGGGCCTGCTCGCGTGCAACGCCGCCGCCTTCGACAAGGTGCTGCCCGTCGCCTCGCAGGTGGCCCGCGAGTCCGGCCTGCTGAAGTAGTCAGCGCGGCTCGACCGCGCGGCGCAGCTCGCCGTACAGCCGCGCGAGGTCCGGCAGCTGGTAGCTGGCGTTGAGCCCGCTGGGATTGGGCAGCACCCACAGCCGCGTGTCGCCCAGCGTCTCCTCCTGCGGTCCGAACCTCGCCTTCGGCCGCGCGAAGGCGGTGCGGTACGCGCCCAGCCCCAGCACCGCGAGGTACTTCGGGCGGTAGCGCTTCACCTTGCGCGCCAGTGACCTGGCTCCTTGCGCGTACTCCTCCGCGTCCAGCATGTCCGCGCTCGCCGTGGCCCGGTCCACCACGTTGGTGATGCCCAGGCCCAGCGCCAGCAGCTCCTCCTGTTCGGAGGGCTGCAGGCGGCGCGGCGTGAAGCCCGACGCGTGCAGCGAGGGCCAGAAGCGGTTGCCGGGCCGCGCGAAGTGCACCCCCACCACCGCGGAGTAGAGGCTGGGGTTGATGCCGCAGAAGAGCACCCGCAGGCCCGGGGCCAGCAGGTCCTTCATGGTGCGGCCGGTGGCGGCGAACAGCTCGTCCTTCGTGGGGCGGTGGAGCTTCATGGAGTGGGAGACCTGGCCCGGAACCTAGCGGGTTGGGTGCCGGCTCGCACGGCGATGCGCCCGGCCGGGGGCCGGGCAGGGGAGGGGACGGACGCCTTTCCCGGCGACAGCGCCCGCCCGTCACGGGCAGAGTGCCGCCCCGTGTCCGATTCGAACCCGTCCGCGTCCTACCGGCTGACGCCCAGGCATTGGCTCGCGCTCGCCGTGAGCGTGTTGCCGCTGGTGCTCTACGCCTCGTTCTCCCTGCGCGAGGGCGACCTGCCGCTCTACTTCCGGACGGCCAGCGCGTTCCTGGACGGCGCCACCCCCAATCGGGACTTCCGCTTCGAATACCCGCCCTACGCGCTCCTGTGGTTCGTGCCCGCGACGTGGGCAGGCGGAGACCTGCGCGGGTTCATCCTCGCGTTCGGCCTCCAGCTCATGGTCTTCGACGCGTTCATCAAGTGGCTCCTGCTGTCCGAAGGCGTGCGCCGGTGGGGCACGTCCTGGCGCGCGTGGGCGCCGCTCGCGGCGTACTTCGTCGTCAGCTGGATCCAGAGCGTGCACTACCTCAAGCGCTACGACGTCATCCCGGCCGCGTTCGCGCTGGCCGCGCTGGTGGCCCTGATGCGCCGCCGTGAAGGCTGGGCCGGCGTGGCGCTGGCGGTGGGCACCGTCACCAAGCTCTACCCGGCGGTCCTCGTGCCGCTGGCCCTGGCCGTGTGCTGGCGCCGGGGCGCGAAGCCAACGCGGGCCCTGCTCCTGGGACTGGCCGCGGGCGTGCTGCCGCTGGTGCCGCTGAGCTTCGTGTGGCCGTGGTGGCAGTTCGCGTCCTTCCACGTCGAGCGGGGCCTCCAGGTGGAGGCCTTCACCGCGGGCCTGCTCTGGGCCGCGCACCAGCTGGGCTTCGCCCAGGCCCGGTGGGTCCTCGCCCCCGCCTCCTACGAGCTGCACGGCGCGACCGCGGAAGGGGTCCTCGCCGTCACCCGCCAGCTCTGGGTCGCCGGCTCGCTGCTGGCCGCGGCGCTGTCCGTGCGCGCCGCCTGGCGCAGGCCTCCGGTGCACATCGAGGACCTGGCCCGGCTGGCGCTGGTGCCGCTCGTGGCCTTCGTCATCCTCAACCCGGTGCTGAGCCCGCAGTTCCTCATCTGGCTCACCGGGGCCGCCGCGCTCGCGCTGCTCTCCGGCAGGGTGGGGCCGTCCGTCGTGCTGCTGGTGGCCGCCGCCATCACGCGCGGCCTCTTCGTGGGCGGCTCCTTCCATGGCTTCCTGCCGCCGGCCACGCTGCTGCTCCTCGTGCGAAACGCGATGGTGCTGGGCGTGGCAATCGCCTGGGCCCGCGAGACGTGGCGGTGGGGACGCCCTGCCGCCGCCGAGCGCCCGGAAGCGCGGGACGCACCCGCGACGCCCCCTCCGGCCTGAACGCCCGCCTGCCTCCCCGGCACCCCGGCCCGCTGCGAGGCCGGGCGCTCGTGGTTAAAGGGAAGCCATGGCCAGACCGGTGAACGTCAACGCCCTGTTGCCCATCGAGGTGGACTTCCAGCGCGAGCGTGCCTCCGGGTTGCGCCGCTCCGGTGACAAGCTGGAAGACGCCCTCGCGCTGCTGGCCCAGGCGGAGAAGGAGCTGCGCGCCCTGAGCGGCTCCGCGCGGGTGGCGCGCTATCCGGCGTACCGCGCGGTCTGGAAGGAAGCGGAGCGGCTGCGCTGGAACCTCACCGTGCAGCGCGAGGCCTGCGGGCTGCGCAACCACCGCGACCTGGACGTCATCTACCCGCTGCCGCCCCTGCTCAAGGAGTGAGGCCGGCTGTTCACCGCTTCACGGTGTGGCGCGCCACGCGGCCACGGCGAAGAGCACCCAGCCCACGAGGAAGCCCAGGCCGCCCAGCGGCGTGATGGCGCCCAGCACGCGCACGCCGGACAGGGCCAGCGCGTACAGGCTGCCGGAGAACAGGACGATGCCCGCGAGCATCGCCCAGCCCGCGGACTCCAGGAGCGCCGAGGGGCGCACCGTGCCCAGCAGGCCCACCGCCACCAGCGCGAGCGCGTGGTACATGTGGTAGCGCGCCCCGGTTTCGAAGATGACCTGCAGGTCCTGCGCAAGCCGGGCCTTCAGCGCATGGGCCCCGAAGGCGCCCGCCGCCACGGACAGGAAAGCGTTCACCGCGCCCACCACGATCCACCACCGCATCATCGAGTGCCTTTCTTCGCGCGCTTGACTGCGGCACGCTACACCGCGCTTCACGGCAGCGTCCTGGTTGAACACGCACCCGCCCCAGCCGTGCCCCTATCCGCGATGACGACTTCCCCTTCCTTCCAGCCGACCCCGTCGATTCCCTTCGAGCTGCGCCAGTCCCCCATCCAGGGCATGGGCGCGTTCGCCACCCGCCGCATCCGCAAGGGCGCGCGCATCATCGAGTACATCGGTGAGCGCATCACCCAGGCCGAGGCGGACGTCCGCTACGACGACGAGTCGATGGAGCGCCACCACACGTTCCTCTTCAACCTGGACGACGACACGGTGCTGGACGCGGGCACGCTCCACAACGAGTCGCGCTACATCAACCACTCGTGCGAGCCCAACTGTCAGTCGCTCATCGACAAGGGCCACATCCACATCTACGCGCTGCGCACCATCGAACCGGGGGAGGAGCTGACGTACGACTATGCGTACGAGCGCACCCCGGAGATGGACGCCGACGCCGAGTCGCTCTACGTCTGCCGCTGCGGCACGCCCTCCTGCCGGGGCACCATCCTCGCCCCGGAGAAGAAGGCCCCCGCGCGGCGCAAGAAGGGCGCGTCGAAGTCCAAGTCGGCCTCCAAGGCGAAGTCCGGCTCGAAGTCCAAGTCGGCCTCCAAGGTGAAGTCCGCCAAGAAGGCGAAGTCCGCGCCGCCGGCCGCCGCGAAGAAGAAGCGGAGCACCCCGCGCACGAAGACCCCCGGCCGCGGCCGCCGCGCCGCGAGCTGAAGGCCCAAACGGAGCGCGCACGCTCCGGGGCCGGGCATTAGACTGGAGGCGTGAAAGACGTCCTGCGCTTCCTGCTCACCGAGGCCCCTGACTTTCCCGCGCTCGACTCCGTGGAGGCCTGGTGGCGCCGGCACCTCGCGGTGCTGCCGCGCTTCCCGGTACCCGCGGACCTGGCGCTCGCCAGCGGCTTCCGGATGGACCGGATGGGGTTCGCGTTCTCCTCCGGCTACCAGGCCGCGCTGCGCTCCCTCTTCCCCCGGCTCCCGGCGGACCGGCGCGCCGCGCTCTGCGCCACGGAGACCGGCGGCGGGCACCCGAGCGCCATCGAGACCAAGCTCACGCCGCACGGCACGGGCTGGAAGCTCGACGGCGTGAAGACCTACGTCACGCTGGGCACGCACGCGGAGGTGCTGCTCGTGGTCGCCTCCGAGGGCCGCGACGCCCAGGAGCGCAACCGCCTGCGCATGGTGCGGCTGGACGCGACGACGCCTGGCGTGACGGTGGAGCCGCTGCCGCCCCTGGGCTTCGTGCCGGAGGTGCCGCACGCGGCGCTGCGGCTGGACGGCGTGGAGGTGGCGGCGGAGGACGTGCTGCCCGGGGATGGCTACACCCGCTACCTCAAGCCGTTCCGCACGGTGGAGGACTGCCACGTCAACCTGGCGGTGCTGGGCTGGCTGGTGAAGGTGGCCCGCCGGTGCGGCTGGCCGGTGGCGCTGCGCGAGGAGCTGGTCTCCGTCGCGGTGATGATCCACGCGCTGGCGCTGGAGGACCCCAGCGACGCGTCCGTGCACGTGGCGCTGGGCGGCGCGCTCACGCAGATGCACCGCGCGCTGGAGCGCTGTGAGGTGGCCTGGGAGGGCGTGGACGTGGAGATGCGCGAGCGGTGGCAGCGCGACCGGCGCCTGCTCGACCTGGCCTCCAAGGTGCGCGCGAAGCGGCTGGAGGTCGCGCGCCAGCGGCTGGCCGGCGGCATGGGCGACGACTGACGGCCCCCAAAGGCGAAGCCCGCGAGGGGAGGGGCGTGAGGCCTCCTCCACCGCGCGGGCCTTGGGGTGCCACGGAGGCTGCTTTCAGTACCGGCCGCCACCCAGCGCGGAGACGGCGGCGGACAGGATGCGGTTCTCCACGCCCCAGACGGCCTTGTTCATGCCCTTCACGCCCGCGCCGCGCATGTAGTCCGTGAAGTCGTGCAGGGCGGTGGAGCGCTGCATGCGCTCCGTCTTGGCCGCGTAGAGCAGCGGCGTGTTCGGCGCGCCGGTGAGGCCCAGGTCCGGACAGGCCTCCGACAGCGCCGCGCGGTCGATGCCCGTCACCGCGGACAGCATCGCCACGGTGAAGTGGTGCACCGGCAGCTCGCGCGCGTTGGGCACGCGCTCCAGCACCTTCGCGCGCGTCTTCGGGTCGGTGGCCAGCTGGTCCAGCTTCACCCGGGACATCTCCAGGATCTGCTCGTTGGTGACGTGCTTGTTGTCCAGGATGGCCCGGTCGAACAGGCTCTGCGGCGTGTCACCCTTGATGGTGATGTTCACGTCGGACAGGCGCTGACGCATGGTCTGGATGGCGCGCCCCACCTCCGTGTTCGCGCCCCCGCGCCACGAGCCCGGCGTCGCCTGCACCGGCGCCGTCGTCGCGCGGGCCCGCGCCAGCTCCGCGCGGTTGAGCACGTCCGCGCGCGAGGCCTCCGTGACCTGGTTGGCCCGGGCGGGCTGCGCGGCCGGCGCCTGCGTACGGGCCGGGGCGACGGAGGGGGCGGCGGGGCGGTTGCGGATCGGCTGCGTCATGGAGGCACCTTCTACCCTGGAATTCGGAGTACCGGATTATCGCCGGGAGGGCAGGGGAGTTGCCTCGCGCGTCCTACCCGGCGCGTGCGTTCCGCCCCTGGCCCGGTATGGTGCGCGCCATGTCCCCGCGCCTCCCCACCCAGTTCGCTGACCTGCTCACCCCGAAGGGCCGTCGCATTCTCGAAGGCCGAGACTCCGAGACGTGCGGCGCGCTCTTGGACCCCACGCGGCCCTTCATCGCGCTGCAGGGCGTCATCGACGTGAAGAAGGCGGCCGAGGCCCGCGACATCCTGGACGCGGCGCTGCGGGACACGCTCGTCACCATGGAGGACCCCATCCCGGAGGACTCCATCTCCGGCATGGTGGAGAACTACACGGAGGCGCTGCCCAAGACGGTGCGCGTGCGCACCGCGCTCCTGGAGAGCCGGCGCTCGCGCTCGTGGCGCGCGGCGGAAGGCGTGGGGCTGGTGGCGCTCCTGCGCTCGGACACGTTCGCGGCCTTCGCGGCGGCGGTGAGCGGCCGGCCGCTCAAGCGGGGCTGGGGCATCCAGGTGCTCTGCTACGGACCGGGCGACTACACGGGCCCGCACAACGACCACCACCCGGAGGAGGCGGACGCGCGCGACGGCTACGTGGACATGCACGTGAGCCTCACGCAGCCCGCCGTGGACCACCAGTACCTCGTGTACGCGAAGGACGGGCACTTCTCCGAGCTGACCAAGGTCAGCACCGTGGGCGGCGTCACCGTGTACCGGCTGCCCTTCTGGCACTACACGACCCCGCTCGCCGCGAAGCCGGGCAAGGAGGACGCGGCACGCCGCTGGGTGCTGCTGGGCACCTTCCTGGACGCCCCGCCCGGGACGCGCCCCTCCTCCACCGTCCTGCCGGCGGGCGCCCCTCCGCCTGTCCGGGCGGTGACAGTCGGACGTGGCAGCGGGGCCGGACGGCGTTAGCGTGCCGGGCCCATGAGCCCGACCGACATCGACACGCAGGCCAACGACCTCCTCCAGTACATCGACGCGTCGCCCACGCCGTACCACGCCGTGCGCGAGACGGCCCGCCGCCTCACCGCCGCGGGCTTCCGCGAGCTGGACGAGCGCGAGTCCTGGTCGCTGAAGCCCGGCGACAAGGTCTTCGTCATCCGCGGCGACACGAGCATCGCCGCCTTCCAGCTGGGCACGAAGCCCGTGGACACCACCGGCTTCCGGCTGGTGGGCTCGCACACGGACTCGCCCAACCTGCGCCTCAAGCCCAACGCGCCCGTCAACCGCCACGGCTACCAGCAGCTGGGCGTGGAAATCTATGGCGGGGTGCTCCTGCACACGTGGACGGACCGCGACCTGTCGCTCGCGGGCCGCGTGGTGGCGCTGCACAACGGCCGTCCCCAGCACCACCTGGTGGACTTCCGCCGGCCGCTCCTGCGCGTGCCCAACCTGGCCATCCACCTGAACCGCGGCGTCAACACGGACGGCCTGAAGTTGAACCCCCAGGAGCACATGGTGCCGGTGCTGGGCCTGGAGAGCGCGGGCCCCGCGGAATTGCGCGCGCTGCTGGTGGAGGAGCTGGGCCGCGCGGGCGTGAAGGCCGCCGCGGACGACCTCCTGGGCTACGACCTGTGCCTCTACGACTTGCAGCCGTCCACGCGCTCCGGCCTGCACGGGGAGTTCCTGCACGCGCCCCGCCTGGACAACCTGGCCAGCTGCCACACCGGGCTCACCGCGCTCTTGTCCGGCACCGACAAGCGCGAGGCCACCGTCGGCGTGGTGCTCTATGACCACGAGGAGTGCGGCAGCCGCAGCGCGCAGGGCGCCGCGTCGCCGTTCCTCAAGGACCTCCTGGAGCGCATCGTCCAGGCGCACTCGGACGGGCGCGCGGACGCGTTCCACCGCGCCATCCGCCGCTCGTTCCTGGTGAGCGCGGACATGGCGCACGCGGTGCACCCCAACTACTCGTCCATGCACGAGCCCAAGCACCAGCCGCAGCTGGGCGCAGGCCCGGTCATCAAGACCAACGTCAACCAGTCCTACGCGACGGACGGCGAGTCGTGGGCGCACTTCGCCGCCCTGTGCAAGGAGGCGGGCGTCACGCCCCAGCACTTCGTCACCCGCACGGACCTGGGCTGCGGCAGCACCATTGGCCCCATCACCGCGGGGCAGCTGGGCATCCGCACGGTGGACGTGGGCAACCCCATGCTGTCCATGCACTCCATCCGTGAGCTGGCCGCCGCGTCGGACGTGGCGAAGATGGTGGCGGTGCTGACGCGCTTCTTCGCCTGAGCGGCGACGAAAAGGAAGAGGCGGGCCCGGTGCTGACACCGGACCCGCCTCGCGTGTTTCAGGAAGCTCGTGACGCTGGAACTAGTTCACGCCCACCGCGGTCCAGGCGTCCTTCACCTTCTGCACCTGGTTGGAGTCCGCGCCGTACAGGTCCGTGGCGGACTTGATGGTGGCCTCGCGGGCCTGGGCGAACGTCGTCTTCGGCGTCATGTACGTGGTGAGGGCGCGGCCGAAGATCTTCAGGCCGTCCTCCATCCCGATGCCGCCCTTCACTTCCAGGCCGGAGGTGCGGTTCTTGCCGCCCTCCACGAGGAGGTAGAAGGCGTTGTTGGCGATGCCGCTGGAGCCGTGCACCTCCGTCTGCTTCGGGTAGTTCTTGTAGTTGTCGATGGAGTAGTTGTCCTTGGTCGGGTCGTTCATGTAGCGCAGGCCGTCGTGCGGGTCGCCGTTCGTCGGCGTCCAGGCGGACTCGCCCACGGTCCAGTTCCACTTGACCTCGGGGTTCGACTGGGCGGCGTGCCACTCCACGCCCGTGCCCATGATGTCGGAGAAGGCCTCGTTCAAACCACCGGACTCGCCGCTGTAGATGAGGCCGGCGGTGCGCTGGGTGAGGCCGTGCGCGATCTCATGGCCCGCGATGTCCAGCGTGGTGAGCGGGCCGGACTGCTTCCCGTCGCCGTCGCCGTAGCTCATCTTCTCGCCGTCCCAGAACGCGTTCACGTAGTTGTTGCGCACGTGCACGTAGCTGGTGAGCTTCTCGCCCGCGCCGTCAATGGAGTCACGGCCCAGCACATCCTTGAGGAAGTCGTACGTCGCGGCCGCGCCGTAGTGCGCGTCGATGGCGGCCTTGGCGCGCGCCGGGTCGGTGGCCTCGCCCCACTTGTCGTTGTTGTCGGTGATCTTCGTCTGGCCGCTGGCCGTGTTCGCGTTCTTCGCGTCGTAGGTCGCCACGCCCTTGCCGCGCGTCGAGTCCTCCAGCGAGTACGTGCCGTCCGCGTTCTTCGTGGTCTTCAGATCGACGTTGCCGCTGTACATGGACTGGTCGTCCGCGGTGCCCACGGGGTCCGTCGGGGGAGGCGTGGAGCCCTTGCCCGTGACGGTGAGGCCCCACGACTGCAGCGTGCCCGTGTCGCGCTTGGCCTTGTCCTCGACCGTGAGGGTCCAGTCGCCCTTGGCCGACTCGCCCGCGAACGCGGACAGGTCGAAGCTGCCCTTCACGTCGTCCGCGCTGCCACCCTTACGGCTCTGCACGACGGCCGTCTTTCCGGACGGGCTGGTCAGGCTGATGGTGAGGTCGCCGCTGAACGTGTGCTTGATGTCCAGGTCCAGCTTCAGCGAGTCGACCGTCATGTCGTTCGAGACGGTGACCTTCGACGTGGCCTTGCCCAGGTCCGGGATGGGCGCGTTCGGGGTCGCCAGCACCGTCGTCTGCTGGGCGTCACCGGCGGCCAACGGGCGCGAGTAGCCGTGGATCTTGTTGAAGCTCTCCAGGATCTTCCCGGTGTTCGCGTCGATGATGTAGTTCTGCTTCTTGGGCTCGGCCTGGTTGGCGATCTGCGTCACCTCCACCTGGTAGGCCGAGTGGTACTTGCCGGCCTGGTCCTGGTAGATGATGCGCTCGGCGGAGGGCTGCTTGTCCGGCTTGCCGCCCAGCTCCTTCTTCGCGAGGTCGATGACCTGCTGGGGCGCCAGCTTCGGCTTCTGCGAGCCCAGGCCCGCGGGGATGGGGTTCTGCTCACCGGTGACGCTGGACACCTTGCCGTCCGCGCCCAGGTGGCTGATGAGCTGCTCGCCGTAGACCTTCACGCCCTCGTGCACGCGGTCCAGGCGCACGTGCGTCATGCCCAGCGCGTCGCGCTCCACGCTCTTGGGCGCCAGCGTCGGGCCGGCCTTGTTCGCCGCCAGCAGGTTCGACGCGGTCAGCGGCGGGGTGAGGTGCTTCAGGGACGTCTGGATGGCCTGCTGCGCGTCCTTGCTGTCCAGCGCGAGGCGGCCGGTCTGGGCGGAGGTGGCCTCCGTGGAGGAGGACTGCGTCGTCGCCGCGGCGGCCGCGGTGGGCTGCGCGCCAGCGGTGGCGCCCGTGCGGGAGACGGACTCGAAGCCGTCCTTCACGCGCAGGACGTTCTTGGCCTTCGCCGGGGTCGAGGTGTCGGTGGTGGGACGGAGGGAAACGGGCGTCGAACCTTCGGTGCGGCGAATGGTCATTGAACACTCACGCTGCAAGGGGGATGAACAATTCTCGCATGATGGACACCGAGAGTTTCCGATGGGACGAAGAAGTTAACGCGGCATCCCAGAACTCAGTGGATAGCGCTGGTGGACTTCCGGTGAATTCAACGGTTGACACGAAAAATTTGCTTTCAGCCGGGGTGCATCGCGACCCGAATCCCTGGAATCCCTGACCCAGGGCGTCAGGAGCAGCCGTCGCGGGGGGCCCGGAAATGCGGCGGAAATAAATGAAAAAGTACATTCGAGCGGCAACCAGGCAGGCAGGCCGGACGCGTGGAGGCTGATACACTGCGACACGGTTTCCCGGCCGGGTGGGTGCGGGGGCTGGACCCTGGGGGGGTTGAAGACATGGAGCCGTGGATTCATCCGGAGACGCGGGAGGCCCCTGGCCTTCCGACGCTGGCGGTGCGGGTGCCGCGCCGGAACTTCGAAGGTTTGTTTCAACACGCGCTGAGGCCGTCCGGCCTGTTCGCGCAGGCGCTGCGGGACGTGGGCTACGACCCGGACGCGGTGGACGAAGTCCTTCCGCTGGAGGTGTGGCGCGCGTCGCTGGCGGTGGCGCGGCGGCATGCGTGCCCGGGGCTGGCGAGCGAGGACGCCAACCGCGTGCTGGGCACGCACTACGTGGAGGGTTTCGCGCAGACGCTGGTGGGGCGCATCTTCGCCGCGGCGGCGCCGCTCATGGGCGCGGAGCGGTGCCTGGCGCGGCTGCCCACGTACCTGCGCGCGGGCCGCGACGACATGAAGCTGCTGCTGGAGCCGGTGCGCGCGCGCGAGTGGCGGGCGCGCGTGGTGGACGCGGATCCGCTGCCGGACTTCGTGGCGGGCGTGATGGAGCAGGTGCTGCGCCGCACGCGGGTGCTGCCGCGCGTGGACGTGCTGGAGCGCGCCGAGCACGCCTATTCGCTGCGGATCCGCTGGGACGAGGCCTGAGGGGCCGGCGCGTCCCCCCGCCTCTAGTTGAGGTACGTCTTCGGCGGGGGGCGCTTGCTGGTGGGGGCGGGAGGCGCCGGACGCGACTGGCGCCACCGGCCGATGACGTCCATCAGCCCGTCGAACGTGTCGCGCAGGGCCCAGGCGCGGTCCTCCGCGTCCCTCAGGCCCTCGCAGCGCAGCAGGCCGTCGCGCAGCGCGCGCTGGACGCCGGGGCAGTCGTCGCGCTCGTCGATGAGCTGTTCGGCGGTGTGCGCGTAGAGCCGGTAGCACCCCTCCACGTCGCCCCGGTTGTAGGCGGGGGCGCCCACGTTGATGGCCTGGCCCAGCAGCGCGGCCACGGACTCCACGGCCGGCGTCGCGCAGCCCTCCAGGAGGCCCACGGGATGCTGGGGCACCTGGCGCACGCGGGTGGCGCGCTGCCGGGGCGCGTCCAGCGCGGACAGCGGGCGGGGCGGGCCGGACGTCTTGAGGAGCGGCGTGATGTAGCGCACCGGGATGACGAGCCCCAGCGCGCGGCCGTTGGCGAGCGCCGCGGTGGCCAGCCCCACCACCTGACCCTGCGCGTCCAGCACGGGCGAGCCGGAGGCGTCCTCGGGCAGGGTGCGTGACAGCTCCAGCAGGGTGAGCCATTCGCCCAGCACCTGCACCGCGCGGACCTCCAGGGCGCGCGGTTCAGGGAGGCGGTCCGCGTGGGCCTGGAGCACGTGCACCGCTTCGCCCTCCCGGGGCAGCGTGGCCGGGCCCAGCGCGAGGGCGGGCACCAGGTCCGGGACGGACAGGCACAGGACGGCCAGGTCGCGCCGCTCGTCCACGGCGGCCACCTGCACCACCGGGGAGCGCAGGCCGTCCGGGAGCACGGCGGTGATGGCGCGCGCGCTGGCCACCGCGTGGAGGCTGGTGACGACGTGGCCTTCCGTGGAGACGACGAAGCCCGTGGCGGTATGGCCGCCCAGGTCCAGCAACACCAGGGAGGCACTCGTGCGCCGCAAGGCCTCTTCGGCCCGCGCACGGCGTGCCTGGTCGTCGTCGGACATGGCCACCCCCGTTCGTGATGCTCCGGCCGGCATTCCCATCGAGACACGTCCGATGGGGCCAGTCGCATCGGGTTGTATCAGCCCGCCCGCTCTCCACCCAACCCACCCGGGCGGGGCGATGTTGGCCGTCATGTTGTGATTGGCGCGCGAGTGTCCGGTCGTTAAACCTCCGGCCGGCATGCACAAGACCCACCTCGTCGGCGCCCGCACCCACAACCTCAAGGATTTGTCCGTCGACCTCTCCGAAGGAGAGTTCGTCTGCGTCACCGGCGTGTCCGGAGGCGGCAAGTCGAGCCTCGCGCTGGACACGCTCTACGCGGAGGGCCAGCGCCGCTTCGTGGAGAGCTTCAGCCCGTATGCCCGGCAGTTCCTCGAGCGGCTGGAGCGGCCGCCCATGGACGCGCTGGAGCCGGTGGCCGCGGGCGTCGCGGTGGACCGGCGCGCGCCGGTGAAGAGCTCGCGCTCCACGGTGGCGACGCTGGCGGACGTGGAGCCGTACCTGTCCGCGCTCTTCACCCGTGAGGCCATGCCGGTGTGTCCGGACTGTGGCCTGGAGGCGGTGCGCACCGACGCGCGCGTGGCCGCGCAGGCCGCCCTGCGTGAGCACCCGGACGCGCCCGCCGTCTTCACGTACCCCGTGCGCATCCCGGACACGTCCGCGTTCCTCGACGCGAGGGCCCGCCTGCTGAAGGACGGCTACCACCGGCTGATGGTGCAGGGCGAGGTGAAGGAGCTGGAGACGCTCAAGCCGGGCGAGGCCACCGACCCCGCGGGCGTGGCGCAGGTGGTGGTGGACCGGGTGAAGCTGACGGACGCGAACCTGTCCCGCGTCACCCAGGCGCTGGAGGACGCGTGGGCGCGCGCGGACGGCGAGGCGCTGCTCTTCGTGCCGGAGGCCGCGCCGAAGCGGCTGCGCCGGGGCCTCGTGTGCCCCAGGTGCGCGCGTGAGTTCGAGCCCGCGCGGCCAGGCCTCTTCAGCTACCAGAGCCCGGTGGGCGCGTGCGCGCCGTGCCGGGGCTTCGGGCGCACCATCGGCATCGACTGGGGGAAGGTGATCCCCAACCCGACGTTGAGCCTGGCGCAGGGGGCCATCCGTCCCTGGTCCGGCCAGTCCACCAGCTGGGAGCGGGAGATGCTCCAGCGCTACTGCCGTCAGAAGGGCATCCCCTTCGACAAGCCGTGGGAGAAGCTCACCGCCCAGCAGCGCGAATCGGTGCTCCAGGGCGAGGGTGACTACGACGGCGGCCGCGTCTACCCGGGCGTGCGCGCGTGGTTCCGGTGGATGGAGGGGCGCACGTACAAGATGCACGTGCGCGTGCTCCTGGCGCGCTATCGCGCGTACACGCTCTGCGACAGCTGTCACGGCGCGCGGCTCAACGAGCAGGCCCGCGCGTGGCGCGTGGGCGGCCTGGACCTGCCGGGCTGGCACGGCCTGGAGCTGACGGACGCGCTGAGCCGCCTGGATGCGCTGAAGACGCTCACGGGGCAGGGGGACCTGGCGCGGCGCGAGCTGTCCGCGCGCCTGCGCTACCTCCAGCGCGTGGGCCTGGGCTACCTCACGCTGGACCGGCCCGCGCGCACGCTGTCCGGCGGCGAGGCGCAGCGCGTGTCGCTCACCGCGGCGCTGGGCACGTCGCTGACGGGCGCGCTCTTCGTGCTGGACGAGCCCACCGTGGGCCTGCACCCGGGGGACGTGCCGCCGCTCACGGAGGCCATCGCGGAGCTGGCGGACCGGGGCAACATCGCGCTGGTCATCGAGCATGATCCGCTGGTCATCCGCTCCGCGCACCGCGTGCTGGAGCTGGGCCCGGGCGCGGGCCGCAACGGCGGCACGCTCTGCTTCGACGGCACCCCGGAGGCGCTGGCGAAGCGGCAGGACCTGCCCACGGGCCGCATGCTGTCCGGCGGCTCGGAGGCGCCGCGCACGCCGCGCACCCGCACGGGGGAGATCGTCATCCGCGAGGCGCGCGAGCACAACCTCAAGGACGTGTCCGTGCGCGTGCCGCTGGGCGTGCTGTGCGCCATCACCGGCCCCAGCGGCTCCGGCAAGAGCACGCTGATGGACGAGGTGCTCTACCGGCACCTGGCGCGCGGGCTGGGCGAGAAGGACGTAGAGGCCCCCGGCGACGTGGCGGCGGTGGAGGGCGGGGCGCAGGTGGAGGCCATCACCTTCGTGGACCAGTCCCCGCTGGGGCGCACGTCGCGCGGCAACGCGGCCACGTACACCAAGGCGTGGGACCGGCTGCGCGAGCGCTTCGCGTCCGAGCCCGACGCGGAGGTGCGGGGCCTGACGTCCGCGCACTTCTCCTTCAACGTGGACAAGGGCCGCTGCGAGGCCTGCGCGGGTGAGGGCTACGAGACGGTGGAGATGCAGTTCCTCGCGGACGTGGCCCTCTTGTGCGCGGTGTGCCGGGGCCGGCGCTTCAAGGAGGAGGTGCTCGCCGTCCGCCACCAGGGCTTCAGCGTGGCGCAGGTGCTGGAGATGACGGTGGACGAGGTGCTCCAGCACTTCGGCGACGACTCGGCGCTGAAGCGCACGCTGGGGCCGGCGCAGCGGCTGGGCCTGGGCTACCTGCCCCTGGGCCAGCCCCTGTCCACGCTGTCCGGCGGCGAGGCGCAGCGGCTCAAGCTGGCGCGCGCGCTGGCGAGCGACGCGAAGGGCACGCTGTTCCTCATCGACGAGCCGAGCGCCGGCCTCCACGCGGAGGACGTGCGCCACGTGATGGCGTCGCTGCACGCGCTGGTGGACCGGGGCGCGAGCGTGCTCGTGGTGGACCACGACGTGTCGGTGATGAAGGGCTCGGACTGGATCATCGACCTGGGGCCCAAGGGCGGCCGCGACGGGGGCCGGCTGGTGGCGGAGGGCACGCCCGCGGACGTGGCGAAGGTGCAGGGCAGCGCCACCGCCGCCGCGCTCCGGGGCGAGGGCAAGCCGCTGGCGAAGGCGGTGAAGCTGCGCCGTCCCGGGAAGGAAGCGCCGCCCGCCATCGAGGTGGAGCACGCGCGCGAGCACAACCTCAAGGACGTGTCCTGCCGGATTCCCCTGGGGAAGATGACGGTGGTGACGGGGCCCAGCGGCTCCGGCAAGAGCTCGCTGGTGTTCGACGTCGTCTTCGCGGAGGGCCAGCGCCGCTTCCTGGAGACGCTGACGCCGTACGCCCGGCAGTTCCTGCCCACGCTGCCGCGCCCGGACGTGGAGCGCATCAGCAGCATCCCGCCCACCGTGGCGCTGGAGCAGCGCACGTCGCGCGCGGGGGCCACCAGCACCGTGGCCACCGTCACGGAGGTGGCCCACTACCTGCGCCTCATGTACGCGAAGATCGGCGAGCCGCACTGCCCGCACGACGACACGCCCATTGGCGCCACGACGCCGGCCGCGCTCTACGCGCAGGTGCTGGCGACGAAGGGCGAGGGGCAGGTGCTGGCGCCCGCGGTGCGCGCTCGCAAGGGCACGTACCTGGACGTCTTCACGGCGGCGGCGCGCGCGGGCATCACCCAGGCCATCGTGGACGGGGAGCTGGCGTCCACGGACAACCCGCCGCGCCTGACGAAGACGAAGGAGCACGACATCGACCTCGTGATGTACGAGGGCAAGCTCGCGAAGCTGCCGCGCGAGCTGTTCGAGGCGTCGCTCAACTGGGGCAAGGGCGCCGTGAAGCTGCGCACGGGCAAGGCGGAGACGCTCCTGTCCAGCGAGCGCACGTGCCCGAAGTGCGGCACCGCCGTGCCGGAGCTCGACCCCCGCTGGTTCTCCTTCAACACGAAGCAGGGCCGCTGCGAGTCGTGCGAGGGCACCGGCGTACAGGGCGGCGCCTCCGCGATGGCCGAGGGCGAGACGGCCCCGTGCCGCACGTGCGGTGGCACCCGCCTGTCCCCCGTGCCGCGCGCGGTGCGGCTGGAGGGCGCGCGCTACCACGAGGTGGTGCAGGCGTCGGTGACGTCCACGCTCGCGCGCGTGCGCACCTGGAAGCTCAAGGGCGACCGGGCGCTCCTGGGCGAGACGGCGCGGCAGGAGATGCTGCGGCGCCTGGAGTTCCTGGAGCGCGTGGGCCTGGGCTACCTGTCCCTGGACCGCAACGCCGCCACGCTGTCCGGCGGCGAGATGCAGCGCTTGAGGTTGTCCGCGCAGCTGGGCGCGGGCCTCACCGGCGCGATGTACGTGCTGGACGAGCCCACCATCGGCCTGCACCCGCGCGACACGCACCGGCTGCTCGACAACCTGCGCGCGCTGGTGGAGACGGGCTCCACGGTGCTGGTGGTGGAGCATGACTCGGACACCATCCGCGCCGCGGATCACCTGCTGGACCTGGGGCCCACGGGCGGCCGGGGCGGTGGCCACATCCTGGCGGAGGGCACGCCGGACGTGGTGCTGGAGTCGGACTCGCCCACCGCGCTGGCGCTCCGGGCCGCGCAGGTGCGGCCTCCGTCCGGCCGGGGCGAGCCGAAGGCGTGGGTGGAGCTGAAGGGGGCTCGCGCGAACAACCTCCAGCGCGTGGACCTCAAGCTTCCGGTGGGACGGCTCAACGTCGTCTCAGGCGTGTCGGGCTCCGGCAAGAGCACGCTCATCCGGCAGGTGTTGTACCCGGCGCTGCGCGACAAGTTGGGGCTCGTCACGTCGAAGCCCGGCGCGTTCGATGCGCTCAAGGGCACCGAGTCCATCAAGCGCGTGCTGTCGGTGGATCAGTCGCCCATCGGCCGCACGCCGCGCTCGGTGCCGGCGACGTTCCTGGGCATCTGGGACGAGCTGCGCCGCGTGTTCGCGGCCACGCCCGAGGCGAAGATCCGCGGCTTCGGGCCCGCGCGCTTCTCCTTCAACACGGCGGCCGGTGGCCGCTGCAAGGTGTGCGAAGGGCAGGGCGCCATCTCCCATGAGATGTCCTTCCTGCCGGACGTCGTCACGCCGTGCGAGGCCTGCAACGGGGCGCGCTTCGACGCCGCCACGCTGGAGGTGCGCTACCACGGGCTCACCGTGGGCGACGTGCTGCGCCTGTCCGCGGACGAGGCGAAGGACGTGTTCCGCTCGCTGCCCAAGGTCGCGGCGCCGCTGGAGTGCCTGGCGGACCTGGGCGTGGGCTACCTGCAGCTGGGACAGGGCTCCAACACGCTGTCCGGCGGCGAGGCGCAGCGGCTCAAGCTGGCCGCGGAGCTGACGGCCACCTCCCGCCACGAGCCCACGCTGTACGTGCTGGATGAGCCCACCACCGGCCTGCACCTGGGCGACGTGGAGAAGCTCATCACCTTCCTGGGCCGGCTGGTGGACCGGGGCGACACGCTGGTCGTGATTGAGCACCACCCGTCGGTCATCGCCGCGGGGGACCACGTGGTGGAGCTGGGGCCGGAGGGCGGCGAGGGCGGAGGCCGCATCGTGGGCGAAGGCACGCCGCGCGAGGTGGCGAAGCTCAAGACGCCCACGGGCCGCGTGCTCAAGACGGTTTTTTCCACTGAAGAACCCAGGACGCGCGTCGCCGCGCGGGGACGGTGAAACGATGAACGCCTTGCGGCATCCTGCGCGCGCCATGCGAACCCCACTGCTGTTCACCGTCGCGACGGTGCTCTCCCTCTCCACGGCGGCCTCCGCCGCGGACAAGACCGAAAAGAAAGCCATGTCCTTCCACCAGCTCTCCGCCAACCGGCTCGACGGCAAGCCCGGGAAGCTGTCGGACTTCCAGGGCAAGGTCGCCCTCGTCGTGAACACCGCGTCCGAGTGCGGCTACACGCCGCAGTACAAGGGCCTCCAGTCGCTCTACGACAGCTACAAGGACAAGGGCGTGGTCGTCCTGGGCTTCCCGTCCAACGACTTCGGCGGACAGGAGCCGGGCACCTCCGAGCAGATCGCGAAGTTCTGCGAGCTGCGCTTCAAGGTCTCCTTCCCCATGTTCGAGAAGGTGAAGACGAAGGGCGAGGGCCAGTCCCCCGTCTACGCGTTCCTCGCCAAGGACCACGGCGAGCCCAAGTGGAACTTCCACAAGTACGTGGTGGGCAAGGACGGCCAGGTGAAGGCCGCGTTCCCCAGCAGCGTCACGCCTGACAGCCCGGAGCTGAAGGCCGCCATCGACAAGGCGCTCGCGGAGAAGTGACGGGCGTTCCCCGGCGGCGGATCCGGTCCTCGTGACGGGGATCCGCGCCGGGCGTTGGGCGTCCGACGTTGGCTCCGCGCCGGGGGGCCGCTCGGCGGTGGGGCAGGGCGTGCGCAGCTTGGGTCCCGGCCCATGGCTCCGGCTCTTTCCCCTGTGCGCGTCGTGACCGTGGTGCTGCTCGCGGCGCTGGGCGGTGGGTGCGCGTCACTGGAGCCGCGGCGCTCGGAGCTGGCCACGCGCGTGGGACGGTCCGACCTGTCCGTGGCGGTGATGCGCACGCGGGTGCGGGACCTGGCCCGGCGCTTCTCCGGATTGATTGAGGCCATGGCGGACGACCTGGCCCTGCGCTCCGGCTCACCCTCCGTGGCCGCGGCCATGCTGCGGTTCAAGGCCAACGCGGTGCCCGCCGTGCAGAGCACGCTCTTCAAGCCGGATCCGGTGGCCGCGCTCATCGACACGTGGGCGCTGCTGGCCCAGCTGGAGGACTCCCTGCCGCGCTCCGCCGCGGGCGCCTCGCCGGAGCTGGTGGCGCACGCCCATGACTCGCTGGTGGCATTGGAGTCCGAGCTGGCGGCCGAGTGGCGCGAGGTCACCGGCCACGAGGACGTGACCCAGACCCGGGACCGGGTGCACGCCTGGGCCGCGGAGCACCCGTTGACCGGACCGCTCGTCACTCGCGAATCCACCACGGCCCTGCTGGCGTCGCTCACGGACGTGGCGGGGGGAGGCCTGAGGTCCACGGCCGCCGGCCTCATCGAGGACACGCGCGACCTCACCGCGCGCGTGGACCTCTACGCGACGAGCCTGCCCCGGCAGGCGCGCTGGCAGGCGGAGCTGGTCGCGACCGACGCGATGCGCGCCCCCACCGTCCAGGCCGCGCTGGCGGAGCTGGGGCGCACGGTGGACCTGCTGGACCGCGTGGGCGCCGTGGCCGCGAACACGCCCGCGCACATCGAACGCGAACGCCGCGCGGTGCTGGACGCGGTGCACCGCGAGCGCCTGGGCCTTCAGGAGTTCGTCACCGGCGAGCGGCAGGCCGTGCTCGCGGACGTGGGGCGCGAGCGCCAGGCGGTGGTGGACGCGCTGCATGCCGAGCGGGTGGCCACGCTCCAGCAACTCGATGGTCTGGCGCGCGGTTGGGTGGACCACGCGTTCGACCGGCTGGGGCCGCTGGTGGACCGCGTGTTCCTCTGGCTCGCGCTGCTGCTGGTGCTGCTGGGCGTGGGCGGCGTGCTGGGCGGCCTGGTGCTGACGCGCGCGTGGCGGCGCGCGCGCTGAAGAGAGAGCGCCTACTTCTTCTCCTCCGGCTTGGGCGGGAACTTCTCCAGCATCTTCTCCACGCCTTTTTCAATCCTGCCGCCATCGGTCTGGGCGCTCGGGCTGTCGCCCAGGTTCGCCTGGGCCGTGCCGCGCCAGACGAGCGTCTTCTCCCTCGCGTCCACCACGTCGAGGATGAGCGTGCCCACGTCGTACTGGCGCACGTACGTCTCCGAGGGCCCGTAGTACGAACCCCAGAACGGATCCCACGGGTAGCCCCAGTAGCTGTCCACCGTCTCCGCGGACAGCCGCGTGTCGATGGCGCCCTGCCAGCCGATGAGGAAGTCCGGATTCGCGCTCGCATCCACCTTCTTGTAGCCGCGGGCCTGGAGGTTGCGATCCACCGCCCCTGTCACCTGCGACTCGGTGATGGCGTTGTTGATGCGCGTGTCCGTCGTCTGCTCGGGATGCGACAGCCACGCATAGCTGCGGAACTCGTTGATGCGCTGGACCGCGGCGGGGTCGTAGTTGGTGCCGACATCGACGCCCGCGCAGGACGCGAGCCCCAGGCCCACGAGCACGGGAAGGACACGGGACAGCAGACGCATGGCGGCCTCCAGGAGGATGGACGCATCCCAGGGGGCGGGACACGGTCGATGCCATGACGTTGGGGATGGCCCCCGGGGATGCCCCCCCGTGCCCGCCTGTCCGCCTCCGACTTCCGGCAGGGGCGTCCTCAGTCGCCGCGCGGTCCCTTGGGTCCCTTGACCTTCATTCCCTTCATGCCTTCGGAGCGGGCCATGACCATGGCCAGCGTCGCGCGCTTCTGCGGGGACAGGTCCTTGGCGAGCGCCTGGTACAGCTCCCGGTCCAGCGCGGCGATCTGCGCCCGCGCGTCGAAGGCCTTCTGCGCCGCCGCGTCCACCTGTCCCAGCGCCGCGCTGTCGCCGCGCGCCGCCTGGTGGAGGATGCGCGCGGAGTCCCGCACCTGCTCGCGAAGCGGGCGCCGGCGGTCCTCGAAGCGGCGCAGCGTCTCATCCATCTTCAGGGCCTGCGCGCTGTCCAGCTCCAGCGAGTCCGCCAGCTCCAGCACCTGCCGCAGCCGCTGCCGCTGTTCGGCCCGGGCCATGCGGTCGGAGTCACGCGCTCCCGGCTCCTGCGCCCGGGGCTGCGCCAGCGCCATCACGGGCAGCGCGAACGCGAGCGCCAACGTCATCCGCTTCATCGTCTTCACAGTGTCTCTCCCAGGTCGAAGTCCCCATCCAGGTCGGCGTCGTCGCCCTCCCACGTCAGGTCCTCGTCCACGCTGTACTCCGAACCGTCGTCCTCCAGCGGATCCAACCCGGCCCAGGCCTCGAAGGCGGCCAGCGTCTCCGCGTCCACGTCGTCGCGGGCGCTCGCCGTCTGCACGGTGGCCGGCGTCGCCGCGGGGTGGGGTGCCCTGAGCCGCTCCAGCGCGGACGGCCCCAGCATCAGCGCCACCACCGCCGCCACCGCCGCGAGCGAACCCAGCGCCCGGCGGCTCATGCTCTGGCGCGACTGCTCACGGCGCCAGGCCGCGAGCGTCCTCGAGCCCAGGCCCTCCTGCGCGCGCACCTCCACGGGCGTCTGGGGCGGCAGCGCCGCCAGCCCCAGCACCTCGCGCGCGGAGGCCACCTCCCCCTGGCAGGCCGCGCAGGACTCCAGGTGGGCCTGGAAGCGCGTGGCCTCCTCGCCCTCCAGCGCCTCCGCGGCGTGGAGGCTCGCCTGCTCCTCGTATTCCACGCACGCACCCATCACTGCGTCTCCCCGGCCACGTCGGCCTTCAAGCGTTTCACCGCGTGGTGGAACTGCACCTTCGCGTTGTTCTCCGTGATGCCCAGCGTCTCCGCGATGTCCTTGAACGGCAGTCCGCCGTCCACCCGCAGCGTCAGCACCTCGCGCTGACGGCGGGGCAGGGCCAGCACCGCCTGACGCACCCGCTGCCCCTGCTGGGTGCGCTCCAGGGACGCCTCCGCGCCCTCGCCGGGATCCGCCGCCACGTCATCCGTCACCGGCGCCACCAGCACCGGCCGCCACCGCAGCCCCTGCCGCGCGTGGTTCTTCGCCAGGTTGAGCGCCACCCGCACCAGCCACGACCGGAACGGCGTGGGCGTGGCGGGGGTGAAGCGCGCGAACACCCGTCGCGACGCCTCCAGGGCCCGGAGGAATGCCTGCTGCGTCAGGTCCGCCGCGTCCTCCGCGCTCACCGTGTAGCGGCGCATCAGCGAGAAGACGAGGCCCCGGTGCCGCTCGAAGAGCTGGCCGAACGCCGCCGCGTCCCCCGCGAGGAAGGCCCCGCATAGGGCCTCGTCCGAGAGAGCGCTCACGGCCCCACCGGGCCGCACCAGTCCTAGGACCCGTCCGCTCACAGGGGCTCCAACCCTCCAGGGGGCGGAAGGTTATTTTCCGCCCTGCATTTCGCCCCGGGGGCGAACAGGAGACGTCCGGTACCGGGCAGGCGGGCAGGCGCGGGCGCCCTCAGGCGGAGGCGGTGTCGTTGCCCGGGGCGGGGTGGGCCTGGAGGTACTTCAGCACGTCGTCCAGGTGGCGGTAGACGCGCACCTCGTGGTGGATGACGTGTTCGACGGTGCCGTCCGCGCCGATGATGAAGGTGACGCGCCGGTCGATGTTGAGCACGGGCCACAGCACGCCCCAGGCGCGGCTGATCCGCCGCTCGTCGTCTCCCAGGAGGGCGAAGTGGATGCCTTCCTGCTGGGCGAAGTCGCACTGGGTGGTGAGCGTGTCCACGGAGACGCCGACCAGCTCCGCGCCCAGCGCGCGGATCCGCTCGTGGTTGTCCCGGAACGCCCTGTTCTCGATGGTGCAGCCCACGGTGAAGGCGCGCGGGAAGAAGAAGAGCACGACGCGCCGGCCTCGAAGCTCCGACAACCGCACGGTCTGCCCATGGCAGTCGGTCGCGGCGAAGTCAGGTGCGAGGTCTCCGACGGCAATCATTCGATGCGTGCTCCATCCCCAACGGCGGGAGTTGTCCTTCCCCTACCACGTTTTCCCCGCCATCCCATGCCGCGCCGCGCCGGGTGTCCGCTCCCCTCGGAATCTGGCAAGGTGCCCCGCCGTGCCGCCTGCCTTGACGGACCCTGCCTCCCCCGCCTTCCTCGATGCCCTGGCCCGAGGCCTGGGCGTGACCCGGGTCGCCCGGGTCACCGGCCTGGACCGCACCGGCGTGGAGGTCGCCTGCGCGGTGCGTCCGGGTGGACACGTGCTCCAGGTGTGTAACGGCAAGGGGCTCACCTTCGAGGCCGCGGCCCGGGGCGCCCTCTTCGAGACGGCGGAGCTGTGGGCGGCGGAGACGGTCCGGCCGGAGCGGCTGCGCTGGGGGGCCCAGGCGGAGCTGGAGCGGACAGGCGACGCGGTCTGGGGCGTGGAGGCGCTGGGGTCGGCGGGGGCGGTGATGGCGCCCAGGCTCGCGGGGCCGGCGGTGCGGCTGGCATGGTGCGAGGCGCGGACGCTGGACGCAGGCGAGCGCGTCTGGGTGCCGGCGCAGGGCGTGTACTGCCCGCCCTCGGGGACGGTGGAGCTGGGGCCGCTGTCGGTGGCCTGGACGACGAACGGCTCCGGGGCGCATCCGGAGTCGGAGCCGGCGCTGCTGCACGCGCTGCTGGAGGCCACGGAGCGCGACCAGCTGGCAAGGGCGTTGCCGGAGGGCTGGTCCGAGGAGGGCGTGGTGGGGCGGATGCTGCGGCCGGAGGGCCTGGAGGACGGGGCGCCGCGCACGGCCGCGCTGCGGGACGCGCTGCGGACCCGAGGGTTCCACGCCTACCTCTTCGACGTGACGCCCGCGCCCCGGACGCGGGGCCGGGTGGGGCTGCCGGTGGCGGCGGCGGTGCTGGTGGACGCGGACGAGGGGCCGGTGCCCCTCACGGCCGGCTATGCGTGCGCGCTGGACCGGGACGAGGCGCTGCACAAGGCCCTGCTGGAGGCCGCGCAGTCGCGGCTGACGGACATCCACGGCGCCCGGGAGGACGTGGCGGCGGCGGACCGCGAGGCGTCGCTGGGGTTCGCCCAGGCCCTGGCGGAGGTGCGGCCGCGGCGCGCCGTGGACGCGATGCCGGACGTGACGGTCCGCCGGGCAGGGACCGCGACGGCGAAGGTGCGCGCGGTGCTGTCGCTGCTGGACGGTGCGGGCTTCACCCGGGTGGCGGGCGTGGTGCTGGACGCGCCGGTGCCCGGGCTGCACGTGTGGAAGGTGGTGGTGGCGGGCATGCGCGTCTCGGGGCTCCTGTGAAACGGCGGTCGGACGACCTGGTGGTGTTCCTGGGGCCCTCGCTGCCCGAGGCGGAGGCGCGGCGGATCGCGCCGTGCACGGTGCTGCCTCCCGCGCGGCAGGGCGACGTGTGGCGGGCGCTGTCGCTCAAGCCCCGGGCCCTGGTGCTGGTGGACGGCGTCTTCGAGGCGCAGCCGTCCGTGTGGCACCACGAGCTGCTCGCGGCGATGGAGGCGGGCGTGGCCGTGTTCGGCGGCGGCAGCATGGGCGCGCTGCGCGCCTCGGAGCTGGCCGGGCAGGGCATGGTGGGCGTGGGCCGCATCTTCGGCTGGTATCGGGACGGCGTGGTGGTGGACGACTCGGAGGTGGCGCTGCTGCACGCGGACGCCGAGCACGGCTGGCGTCCCCTCACCGTGCCCCTGGTGAACGTGCGCCACGCGGCGGAGCAGGCACGCAAGGCGCGCGTGCTGGGCCGCCCCGGCGCCCAGGCCCTGGTGGACGCGGCGGCGGCCGTCTTCTACCAGGAGCGCACCTGGGCACGGGTCCGCGAGGCCGTGGAGCCCGCGTGGACCCGGCCCGTGCGCGATGCGTGGGACGCCTGGTTCGCGAATGGGGTGGAGGACCTCAAGCGGCTGGACGCCCTGGAGTGCATCCGCTCGGCGGCGGACTTCGTGAGCCAGTCGGAACCGCCGCGGCCCGGCGTGCGGCGCAATCCCTCCTCGCTGGTGCGGCGCCGGCGCCTGGTGGAGGACGTGACGCGCGTGGGCCCGCGCCCCGTGGACTCCGGACGCGTGATGGAGCTGCTGCGCGGCGCGCCGGATGCGGCGGCCTGGGCGGAGGCCGGCCTGCGGCGCGCGCTGCTCGCGGGCTGGGCGCGGTCGCTGGGCCTCGCCGCGACGGAGGAGGAGATCGCCGCGGAGGAGGCCGCGTGGTGGAAGGAGCGGGGGATCCGCGTGTCCCGCCGCGAGGCCTTCCTCGCCGCGAGCGGGCTCGACGGACCGGGGCTGCGCCAGCTGTGCGAGGCCCGGGCGCTGGAGCGGCTGGCGTTGCTGAACGCATCAAGGCTCCTTCCGGACGGCCCCTCCTGGGACGAGGCCCTGGCCTCCGAAGCCCGGCTGGGAGGCCAGTGGGAGCAGGCCGCCCGCGCGCTGGCGGAAGCGGACGAAGGGCCTGACGACGGCGGGTGACGGCCCGTCCCCCCGAGTAATTCCAGACAGGGACCTCCGTCACGGCTGACGGTTGAGACCTGTTTCACGCGCCCGTGGTCCTCATGCACCCTGGCGGGTTGGACGCGCGTTCAGGGTCAACCCTCCTGCTGCGTCACGAAAAAACGTGACAGCCCCGCACGGACGGATAGGGTCAACCCCGGAGGTTGTCCGCATTGAACACCGCTCCCCGGGTGGTTCCGCCAAGTGGGTCCGTGCCGTCATCCGTCGGGCTCCCTCCCGGATTGCGGGGAATCCGACCTGCGCGGTGGGGTGTGGCAGGGAAGGCGCCCTCGCGGGTCCTGAACCCCTGGAAAGGTGTCCCCACCTCCCAGGTTGTGTCGCGGCTTGAGTCAGGGTCATGAGCACGCCGTTCCACCCGGACCAGCTTGAAGTCGGCCACCACGTCGGCCCGTGGCGAATCGTGGGCTTCCTGGGCGCGGGAGGCTTCGGCCGGGTCTTCAAGGTGGAGCGTGCGGGGAACGTCTACGCACTGAAGCTCGCGCTGCGGCCGGCGAACCAGCACGCCCCGGATGAAGAGGACGTCAACGGACGGCTCTCGCGGGAGGTGGCGGCGTTGCTCGCGTGCGCGCCGCATCCCAACCTGCCGCGTGTGCACGCGGTGGACCGCTGGCCGGAGCCGCCGGACGGCTACCTCTTCCACGTCACCGACTTCGTGGATGGCGAGACGTTTCACGAGTGGCGCTGGCGCGTGAAGCCCTCCGCCGCGCACCTGCTGACCGTCTACACGGAGGTCGTGCGGGTGTTCGCGGATCTCCACCGCCGGGGCGTCCTTCACCGCGACCTCAAGGCGGACAACCTGCTCATCCGCCGCGCGGACGAGCGGCCCATCCTCATCGACATGGGCACGGCGCGCATCCCCGGGGCCTCCACGCTGACAGTGGGTGTCGCGCCCGCGTCGCCCCACCTGCTGCCTCCCGAGTGCGTGGCGTTCCTGCGCGAGGGCTCCTGGAAGTCGGGAGCGAACTTCGACGCGGGCATCCCGGGCGACCTCTACGCGCTGGGCGCGCTGCTCTACGAGTCGCTGACGGACGGCTACGCCTTCGACCCGCGCCTGCCCTACGAGCGGTTGCTGCCCGCCATCGAGTCGGTGGTGCCGCGCGCTCCCAAAGACATCAACCCCAAGGTCCCCTCCAGCCTGTCGGACATCGCGATGCGGCTGCTCTCCAAGCGCCCCGAGGACCGTTACTCGGGGACGGAGACGCTGCTGCAGGCGCTCTGGGACGCGGCCAAGGACAAGCGCCACTCGGACTGGAAGGTGTCCCTGGACATCCCGGAGGACCCGGATGCGTCTGGCCTGGACCGGGGCGTGGTGTCGCTGTCGCAGTACCCCGGGAGAGCCACCGAGTCGGAGTCCGATGCCACGGAGACCGCGGGTTCGCCCGCCATCGTGGCGCCCTCCGTGTCGCCGAAGCGGCGCCGCCGTTCCGGAGCGGTGCTCGGCCTGGGAGCACTGTTGTTGGGCCTTTTGATCTTCGGACTGGCCCGGCTGACGCCGGACCGTCCTCCACCTGCCGTAGCGCCTGTGTCTGAGAAAGGAAGTCCGTCCGTGACCCCAACCCCGAGTCTTCCCGATGCCGCCGTGCTCGCGGTGGCCGCTTCCCCGGATGCGGGAGCCTCCGCCGCGGTGGAACCGGCTCCGTCCGTACCGCCCGTGGTCGCGAGTGCTCCCGCGAAACCCTTGCGTGCAGACGGGGGCGTCATGCGGAAGATCGCCGGAGCAGCCGTTGCGGCCTGCGTGGGTGTGTCCTGCGCGGGCGGCAATGCCAACACCCGCAGAGAGGAAGGCGAACCGTGTCCGCCGGGCGCCAAGGCGGCCATGACGGAGTTTGGTCTCTACAGGCTCAGGGGCATGGACTACGTCTACCTGCAAGAAAACGAGCTCGGCCAGATGGAGGTCCGTGAAGGGCCCATCGCGGGCATTACCCATAACACGGCGTGGGGGAAAGGCGACCTGCCGCCGCGCACTGCGGTGAGGGGGCGCGCAGTGTTCGCGCCGGGGGAGACGCGGCTCTTCTTCACGGAGGCCACCCTACCCGAGGGGCGGGTCATTCCTATTTGCATGGAGTTCTTCGACCTTCAGCACGAACGATGGGGCTTTCTGCAAAACCAAGAAAACTTCGACAAGGACACCGCCACCGTTCGTCACATCCCGGTCCAGTTGCTTAACGTGAGGGGGGTCAAGCGGCTCTACATGCCCAACGAGGAGTAGATACTTCGCCTCAACGATGACTCCTCACGGAGATGGGTCATCATCGAGCAGCGGCCACGCGAAACGCTCCGTGATAGAAGGAAACTCCTGCCGCCCCGGTTCGAGGAGCCCTCACTACCGTGCCCTCCTGTCTGTTCGTCGCGCTTCCGGTTCTTCTCTGGTCGACAACTGTCCTGGCCGCCCCTCCCGCAGAGAAGGAACCCGTTGAAGGAACGCTCCGGGTGGAAGTGGGAGCGGAGGACACGCGGACGCGCCCCATCCGCATCGGGCCTGGGGTGAGCACGACGCTGCTCTTCGATACCGAGATCCAGCAGGACCAGGTAAGCCTGGAGTCGCGAGCGCAATTCGCGCGGGTGAGCACTGGCGGCTCGGTCCTCGTGCTGATTCCTTCCAATGACTTGCAGCAGGGGGAAACGCTGAAGTTGTCCATTCCGTTCAGGGATTCGGGCCCGGCGCTACCCTCGCGGCTGACATTGACCCTGGTGGTGGACTCCGGTGCCGTGGATAGACAGGTGGAAGTCTACCGGCGGGCGCGTTCCGCGGAGTCGTACCGCCTGGAAGTGCAGCAACTGCGCACGGAACTGGATCGCTTGAGACAGGAGCGAGGTTCCCAGACGGGAGGGGCATGCGAACGGACCGGCTTTCGGGGACTCCTGGAGGCCGTAGCGGCGTTCCCTGGCATTTCGGTCGGAGCGACTGCTAGGTCGCTGAGTTGCAAGCAACCCTGTTCATTGCGAATCGAAAAGAACTGGGCGTACATGTCGGGGAAGCGGCGGGCCGTGAAGTTGTCGTTGCGGGCGGCCGACAAGAAGCCATGGATCATCGGGCGGGCGGTGCTGGTGGACCGGCAGGGGAACGAGTGGGAGTCCCTGCCACCCGCCCAGTCCGGGCCCATCACAGCGGAAGCCGCGGCGACGCTGATCCTTGAGTTCGACGTGAACAACCCGGAGCTGCGCGGCTATCAGCTGAACGTCTCGGATGTGGACGGCAACCGGATGACGCAGTGGCGCGGCATCGATTTCTCCTGAGACTCAGTCCAGGAACCGGCGCTCCCAGCGACGCAGGGCTTCGGCATCCCTGGAGGGACGGGAGTCACCCTGGAAGTACATCCAGGGCTCCAGGACGCGGGCCAGTTCACGGTAGGCCGGTAGGACGGGGCTCCGCGCCGTATCCCCCGCGTCGGGCTCAGGGCCCAGGGTAATGACCGCGCGTCCCTCCGACAGAGGCGTCACGGTCGTGCCAGGACTCTTGAGCTTTTCACGGAGCGCATCCACGCCGCCCAGTTCCTCAAGCACCGGGGGACCCAGGAAGTTCATCCAATGGACGCCGCGGACACGGTTGCCCAGGTGAAGGGATGCAGACTCATCGGGAACATCCATCCCGGGATGACGAAGGCGTTCGCGTTGAATCCATTCGTCGACATCCATGAGACTGAGCTGGGCATTGAAGGCGAAACCCGCATGCCCGGATGTAAACGGCAGGTCCGCTGAGAGTTTCAACGCCAGCTCGCGGACGAGGACTGGCCCTTGCGACTCCAGGAACTCCGTAGGGAGCCAGAAAGTGACGGTGCTGAACGTCTGTGCCGCATCCGGGGAGTCGGGATTCTCCCTCCACTGGCCGTTATAGATGAACCTGTAATCGCCCACTCCATTGACGTGATCCGCTAGATCGACGTAGGCGAACTGGGAGGAGTGAAGTTCCTGCTCCAGGAACTCTCGACCAGCACTACCGATTTCGTGGAAGTCCCCTTCGTAATCACAATACCAATTCAGGGATGCCGGGACGATGGCGTGCTGAAACACATGCAGGGCATGTTCAATTCGCTGGGCGACGTCATGGTGCGAGTGAGCCAGGTAAAAGGCAATGCTGACGCCATCTCGGAGCAGCATGCCTCCGTGTCCTGCACGAATCCTGATGTGAGGATGAGAACGCGTCACGGTGCTGCTCCCAGAATGGGGACGATGCGCCAGGGCTGGACTCCCAAAGCCTGCTCATACATCTGGCCTTGCGTCTTGCCCCAGTAAGGATGGCTGCGGGGATAACGCCTCCAGCTCGCTGGATTGCTGACGGGGCACGGAAACTTGAAGTCGAACACAGCTTCGGCCATCAACGGATCTCCCAAATGGATGACGACGTCCGGAACAAGCGTGCCCAGGAGTTGGCCTGCTTGTCCGGATCGAAGCCACGCCTCCACTTGAGCGCGGGTGATCAGCCGGAGCGTTCCCTTCTTCATGTCATAACCGTACCGTTGCTCCAGACTGAATCCACCTGGCCGCTCAACGGATAGACGCGCCTGGACGCAGCGAAGGGCCACCGCGTGCTTCTCCTGCCCCAGTTGCATGGCCCGGGTGATGGGTTGTCCGGCCGCATCCGTCCCGACCTGCTCCTGGCACTGCTTCGCCGTCGGCGTCTTTCCGTCAAACATCCGCAGGTTCACGTCCAGATCCGCCTCGGTCGCGCAAGACGTCAGCAGCTCCCTCAGTCGTGTCTCCGCCGTTGCATCCATGGCCCGCAGCGCCCCGGCCACGGACGCACCGGCCTGCGCCGTGGCACGGACCCCGGCGGGCACTGCCATGTCCGCGCAGTACGCGGGGTTGTGCCGGCACGCGTTGGTGCCCGAATCCAGGGTCTGCTGGTACTCCCGCCGCGTCTGTCCGCCGCCCGCGGACTGGCACCCGCAGAGCAGCAGCCAGCCCAGCAGGGCCGCTGTGTGACGAATCCGCATGGCCACCGAGCGTGCCAGAATCCCCTCAGCCCCGTCCCCCATGCCGGGTAGGGTGCGGCTCCACACGATGACCTCCGACCTCACGCCCGAATCCCTGCGCTGCGTCCGCGCCGACGCGCGCGAGCCCGAGGGCTACCGGGCCGCCCTCGGCGACACCCGCGCGTCCCTGCTCCACACCGATCCGCCCTATTGCCTGCTCACCCGGCGGCGCAAGGGCGGCGACCTGCGCGACCCCCGCGCGAACAAGAAGATCGACCGCAACCCCATCGTCCGCTTCGAGTCCGTGCGCGACTACCGCGTCTTCTCCGAGGCCTGGCTTGCGCGCGCCACCGCGCACCTCACCCCCGACGCGCCCCTCATCATCTGGACGAACCTCCTGGGCAAGGAGCCCATCCTCACCGCCGCGCGCGACCTGGGCTACACCCACCTGCGCGGCGAATACGTCTGGGGCAAGCGCACCACCGACAAGAACGCCAACGAGCAGCTCCTGCGCGTCTACGAGGTCGCCCTCGTCATCGCGCGCACGCCCGCGCCGCCGCTCGCGCCCGGGGACGCCCCCACCGTGTGGGCCGTCGTCGGCGGCTACGACGATGACGCCGAGGCCGTGCAGTGGGGCGGCCACCCGCACCACAAGCCCTTCTCCGTGCTGGAGCCCCTGGTCCGCACCTGGAGCCGCCCCGGCGACACCGTGCTGGACCCCTTCGCCGGCAGCGGCTCCATGCCCTCCGCCGCCCTGCGCCTGGGCCGCCGCCCCGCCTGCATGGAGGTCGAACCCGAGTGGGCCGAGCGCGTCACCCACCGCCTGCGCGAAACCGCCCGTCAGCTGGCCAGCGCCCGGTAGAAGCGCGTCTCGCTCCACGTGGGCACGTCCGTGGGACGGTGGCCCCACCAGTTCATCACCAGCGTGCGCCGCTCGCGCGAAGGCCCCGGCAGCTTGCCGTCCGGGACCTGGTTGTCCGCGTCCAGCACCCCGTGCGTCAGCGTCCCGTCGAACACCACCAGCCGGTTGGGACGCGGCGCCACCAGCGTCAAATCCTCCAGCCGGTCCGGCGCGAGCGACGGGTTGTCTTCACACGGCAGCTCCCGCGTCACCGCCAGCGCGCCGCCCCGCACCCGGTTGAGGAACAGCACCGACGAGCGCACCGGGTGCACCCGCTTCCCCGTCGCCAACGCCAGCCGCTCATCCCGGTCCTGGTGGAAGTCCACCCGCACGTCCGTGGCCTTCATCCGCGACAGCCACCACTCCACGCCAGCAATCCTCCACCCCTTCGTCACCCGGGGGCGCAGCGTGTGGATGACCTCCTCCACCACGTTCTCTGGCGGCCCGAAGGCGTACCAGAACGTCGTCTGGTACGTGTGACGCAGCCGCTCCCCCTTGAGGTCCCCCACGCGGCGCGACAGCCGGCGGAAGAGGGGGAGGGGCAGGGCGGGCTCGGTGAGCTGGACGAGGGATTCCACGATGGATCCGAAGCTTTCCCCTGAACGCGAGGTGGGCGCCACCTCCTTTCACCGGTAGGCTCGCCCCCTCATGAAGGCCCATCAGAAGATGCTCCTCGGGATTTCCGTCGGCGCGGTGGCCGGGCTCGTCTGCAACGCCGTGTTCGGGAGCGCGGACTGGCTCACCTGGACCGTCGAGCACGTCACCAACCCCCTGGGGCAGCTCTTCATCCGCCTGCTCCTGATGCTCGTCGTGCCGCTCCTGTTCTCCGCGCTCGTCGTGGGCGTGGCGGAGCTGGACCTGAAGCAGGTGGGACGGCTGGGCGCCCGCACGCTGGGCTACACCGTCGTCTTCTCCGTCATCTCCGTGCTCATCGGCCTGCTGCTCGTCAACACGCTGAGGCCCGGGGACGGCCTGAGCGACGAGGCCCGCGCCCTGGCCCGCACGGGCACGACCATCAAGCCCGCGCCGCCCCCCGGGGACTCCTCCGCGGGCGCGCTCTTCATGTCCATGGTGCCCACCAACCCGCTGAAGGCCGCGGCGGACGGGGACATGATTGGCCTCATCGTCTTCTCGCTCATCTTCGGCCTGGGCCTGGCGCTCACCCCGGGCGAGCCCGCGCAGCGGCTCAAGGACGTCGTCCAGGGCCTCTATGACGTGATGATGAAGCTCATCGACGGGGTGCTGAAGCTGGCGCCCATCGGCGTGGGCGCGCTGCTGTTCTCCATGACGGCGCGGCTGGGCTTCCACATCCTGGGACAGCTGGCGTCGTACGTGGGCGTGGTGCTGCTGGCGCTGAGCCTCCACATGTTCGTCATGTACTCGCTGTCCGTGCGCTTCCTGGGCGGACGCAACCCGGTGGAGTTCTTCCGCGCCTGCCGGCTGGCCATCGTCACCGCCTTCTCCACGTCCTCCTCCAGCGCCACGCTACCCACCGCGCTCAAGGTCGCGGAGGAGAACCTCAAGCTGCCGCGCAACGTGTCGCGCTTCGTGCTCACCGCCGGCTCCGCGATGAACCAGAACGGCACCGCGCTCTTCGAGGGCGTCACCGTCCTCTTCCTCGCGCAGGTGTACGGCGTGCAGCTGGGCCTGGGGCAGCAGGCGACCATCATGTTCATCTGCGTGCTGGCGGGCATCGGCACCGCGGGGGTGCCGGCGGGCTCCATCCCCGTCATCGCCATGATTCTGGGCATGTTCCACATCCCCGTGGAGGGGCTGGGCCTCATCCTCGGCGTGGACCGCTTCCTGGACATGTGCCGCACCGTGCTCAACGTGACAGGAGACCTGGCCGCCGCGGTGTACGTGTCGCGCGGTGAACCCCCCGACCGGCCGGTCGGCGAGGAGGCGGCGGAGTCCCCCGCGGCCTGAGACAGGGTGTCCCCCCGGTTCCACCTTTGACCGAAGTCCCATTCGCCGTCCCCCGAAGCCAAGGAGCTTCCGCCGCATGAAAATCGCCAACGGTCGCGTCGTCGCGCTCGAGTACCGCCTCCACCTGGGGGACGGGCAGGTCATCGACCAGAGCGCCCCGGGCCAGCCGCTTGCCTATCTGCACGGGCACAAGCAGATCGTCCCCGGCCTGGAGGGCGCGCTGGACGGCCTGGGGGTGGGGGAGAGCAAGCAGGTGGTGGTGAGCCCGGACCAGGGCTACGGCAACCACAACCCGGAGGGCGTGCGCACCGTCCCCCGCAGCATGCTGCCGCCGGGCTTCACGCCCCAGGTGGGCCAGACGCTGATGGCGCAGACGGAGGACGGCAACATCCCCCTGCGCATCCAGACGGTGAACCCGGACTCCGTCGTGGTGGACTTGAACCACCCGCTCGCCGGCAAGACGCTCCACTTCGATGTCACCGTGCGCGAAGTGCGTGACGCGACGCAGGAAGAGCTCACGCACGGCCACGTGCACGGGCCGGGCGGCGCGCACGAGTAACGCCACCGGACGGCACGGAGCGTTTCGTTCCATGGGGGGGCGTGCACTATCTTGCGCCCCCCATGGCTCCTCCCGTCCCGAACCCCAGCCAGCTCCGCGTCCCCCCGCCCGACCCTGGCGCCGTCCCTGACCGGCCCGGCGCCTCCGCGGCCATGGATCCGGAGCTGTACTGGCGGGAGCACGTCTACCAGGGCGGCGCGCGGCAGCTCACCGTGCGCGCCGTCATCGCCGGGATGCTCATTGGCGCGGTGATGTGCCTGTCCAACCTCTACGTCGTCCTCAAGACGGGCTGGAGCCTGGGCGTCACCATCACCGCGTGCATCCTGGCGTTCGCGGTGTTCGGCACGCTGCGCTCGCTGAAGGTGCTGCGCAACGAGTTCACCGACCTGGAGAACAACGCCATGGGCTCCGTGGCGTCCGCCGCGGGCTACATGACGGGCGGCGGCAACATGGCCGCGGTGCCCGCGCTCCTGATGCTCACCGGCACGCTGCCGTCGTCCGGCTGGCTGATGCTGTGGTTCGCCGTCATCTCCGCGCTGGGCGTCTTCGCCGCCATCCCCATCAAGCGCCAGCTCATCAACATCGAAGCGCTCCCGTTCCCCACCGGCACCGCCACCGCGGAGACCATCCGCGCGCTGCACGGCCATGGGGAGACGGCCCGCAACAAGGCGCGGCTGCTGGGCATCGCGGGGCTGGTGGGCGCGCTGCTGGTGCTGGTGCGCGACGCGCGCTTCACCTGGCTGAAGAACCTGCCGGAGAAGGCGAGCCTGCCCTTCACCATCCTGGGCCGCGAGGCCGGCAAGTGGTCGCTGTCCTTCGACTTCAGCCTGCTGCTCATCGGCGCGGGCGCGCTGGTGAACTTCCGCACCGGCTGGTCCATGCTCCTGGGCGCCATCCTCAACTACGGCTTCCTGGCGCCGGCCATGTTCACCCAGGGCGTCATCCCGGAGGTGACGTACAAGGCCATCAACGGCTGGTCGCTGTGGACGGGCTCCGCGGTGCTGGTGTCCTCCGGCCTGCTGTCCTTCGCCTTCCAGTGGAGGAGCGTGGTGCGCTCCTTCTCCGCGCTGGGCTCGCTGGTGGGGATGAAGCCCAAGGAGGGCGCCCGCGAGGATCCGCTGGCGGACATCGAGTGCCCGCCGGCGTGGTTCCCGCTGGGCTTCGCGCTGCTGGGCCCGGTGGCCGTCTTCCTCATGGCCTGGCTGTTCCAGATTCCCTGGTGGGCCGGCGTGCTCGCGCTGCCCCTGGCGGTGGTGATGGGCGTCGTCGCGTCGCGCGTGACGGGGGAGACGGACACCACGCCCACCAAGGCGCTGGGCCCCGTCACCCAGCTCATCTTCGGAGGCCTGGCGCCGGGCAACATCCCCGCCAACGTGATGAGCGCCAACGCCACGGGCGGCGTGGGGCTGCACTCCGCGGACCTGCTCACGGACCTCAAGTCCGGGTGGCTCCTGGGCGCGTCACCGCGTCAGCAGTTCTTCGCGCAGCTGTTCGGCGTGGCCGCGGGCGCTGTCGTGGTGGTGCCCATCTTCAACCTGCTGGTGCCCACCGCGGACGTGCTGGGCTCCGAGCAGTTCCCCGCGCCCGCGTCCATGGTGTGGGCCGGCGTGTCGAAGATGCTCGCCTCCGGTGTGTCCGCGCTGCACCCCACCGCGCGCATGGGGGCCCTGGTCGGCGCGCTGCTGGGCATCTCGCTGGTGCTGCTGGAGCGCTGGGCCCATCCGAAGGTGCGGGCCTTCATCCCCACGGCGGCCGGCCTGGGGCTGGCCATCGTCATCCCCGGCTCCAGCTCCATCAGCCTCTTCGTGGGCGCGGCGCTGGCGGCGCTCGTCAAGCGCCTGAAGCCGAAGCTCGCGGAGGACACGGTGCTGCCCGTCTCCTCCGGCTTCATCGCGGGCGAGAGCCTCCTGGGCATCGCCATCGCGATGGTGAAGGCCTTCGGCTTCATGCCGAAGTAGCGGCGCCTTCCTCAGTCCACCTTGCTGGTGGCCCAGGACAGGCCCGCGACGAAGCGGAAGGTGGGCGTGTCGAGCCCCGCGCCCACGCCCGGGCCACCCATGACGTACAGGTCCAGGCTGGACAGGGCGTGGCGGCGGATGGCGATGAGCAGCTCCGCCCCCACGCGGCCCCCGTCCAGCGGGATGCCCGTGAGCACGCTCACCTCGCCGCGCGTCATCTCCCCGTGGAGCGACGTCACCGTGGCGCCCAATCGCAGCTCATTGCCCACGACGTCGCGCGGGTCGTAGGACACCGGGCCCAGGTCCTGGCGCTTGCGAAGGAAGACGCCGGCCTCGCCGCCCAGCTGGAAGCCCTCGCCCACGTAGCCCAATTGCAGACGCGGCTGCCATGCGTAGTCCTCGTGCGCCAGGGCCTCGCGGCTGCCCACGGGCAGGCCCGCCGTCAGTGCCACCGCCACGTTGATGGGCGCGCCCTTCGACTGCCGGAGCAGCGCCGCCCGGGCATTCAGCCACGGCGTGGCGAGGCCCCCGGATTTCGGCCCGAAGTACTCCAGCGTCGGCTTTCCCCCCTGCGTGAGGACGAAGGGCAGCTCCGCCCCCACCTCCAACCACGACAGCACGCCGAAGCCCACCGTCAGGTGGGCGGTCATCTTGTTCTCGACCAGACCCGTGCCCTCGCCAGGCTCCCACCGTGTCTGGAAGTGCAGGGGCAGTTGCTCGTAGTGGTAGTTCAACCCCACCCGCAGCTGCCCCGCCTCCAGCGTCCGGCCCGTCCCCACCACGAGCGACCCCAGGGCCGCCGGGTCCAGGCGCAGCCGTTGCAGGTCAAACATGGGCAGCGGGCTCTTGGGGCCGCCTTCCTGGGCGTGGGCGGAGAAGGGGAGGGACAGCAGGGCTGCGGCGAGGACCGAGGCCGGACGGAACACGTGACGACTCCCGAGGCGGAGGGACGCGGACTCTAGCCAGAGTCCCCCGCCCCGAAAATCATGCACGGGGGTGTCACCGATTGATGGTTGTCCTACGCAAGAACCGCCGTGTCAGGCCGTGCCGGCCGCCAGGTCCTGCAATTCCTGCCATCGCGTATAGAGCCGGTCCACCTCGGCGGTGGCGGCCTCCAGGGCCTGGTTGACCTCCGCCACCTTGGAGCCCTGGCTGTAGACGGTGGGGTCGGCCAGCTTCGCCTCCAGCTCCGCCTTGCGCTTCTCCGCGGCCTCGATGGTGGCCTCCATGCCGTCCAGCTCGCGCTGGTCCTTGTAGGAGAGCTTCCCGGGCTTCTTCTGCGCGGGCCTCGCGGCGGACTCCTCGCGGGGCGGGGGCTCGTCCTTCTTCGCCGGAGCGGCCTTGAGCGCGGCGGCCTGCGACTGCTCGCGCAGCCGCTTGTACATGTCGTAGTTGCCCTCGTAGCGGGTGACCTTGCCCTCGCCGTCGAAGGAGAGGATGGCGGTGGCCACCTTGTCCAGGAAGTACCGGTCGTGCGTCACCAGCAGCGTGCTGCCCGCGAAGTCCAGCAGCAGGCGCTCCAGGATGTTGAGCGTGACGATGTCCAGGTCGTTGGTGGGCTCGTCCAGCACCAGCACGTTGGCGCCCTCCAGGAACAGCCGCGCCAGCAGCAGCCGGTTGCGCTCGCCGCCGGACAGCGCGCCCACCTTCATGCGCTGCATGGGCACCGGGAAGAGCAGGTCCTCCAGGTAGTCGCGCAGGGCCACCTTCCGGTCCGCCAGCTCCACGTGGTCCTCGCCGTTGGAGGCCGCGTCGTACACCGTCTGGTCCGGGTCCAGCTGGGCGCGCTGCTGGTCGTAGTACGCGACCTTGGTGTTCTTCCCGATGACGAGCTTGCCGCTGTCCGCGGGGATTTCACCCAGCATCACGCGCAGGAAGGTCGTCTTGCCCACGCCGTTGGGGCCCAGGAAGCCCACGCGCTCGCCGCGCTGGAGGCGGAAGTCCACGCCGTCCAGCACCTTGCGGTCGCCGAAGGACTTCTTCAGCCCTTCCGCCTCGATGACGGTGTGGCCCAGCCGGGGCGCCGCCACCACCTTCAGGTCCGCCACCTTGGGACGCTGGAAGCCCTTCTCCGCCAGCAGCTTCTGCGCCCTTTCGATGCGCGCCTTGCTCTTGGTGCGCCGCGCCTCCGGGCCCTTGCGCAGCCACGCCACCTCCTGGGCAATCCAGCGGCCGCGCTTGTGCTCCGCGACCTCCGCGTTCTCCTGGGCGACGAGCTTCTGCTCGACGTAGGCCGCGTAGTTGCCGGGGTAGGAGATGAGCCCGCCGCCGGGCTGGATCTCCACGATGCGGTCCACCAGGTCGTCCAGGAAGTAGCGGTCGTGCGTGACGAGCAGGAGCGCCCCGGGCAGCTTGTCCAGCTCGTCCTCCAGCCAGTCCACGGTGTCCGCGTCCAGGTGGTTGGTGGGCTCGTCCAGGAGCAGCAGGTCCGGGCGCGTGAGCAGGGCGCGGGCAATGGCCACGCGCTTTCTCAGGCCTCCGGACAGCTGCGCCACCGGCCGGTCCCAGTCCTTCACGCCCAGCCGGTCCAGCAGCGTCTTCGCGTGGTGCTCCGTGTCCCAGCCGCCCGCCTGTTCAATCCGGTCACTCAGGGCGGACAGCTGCTCCAGCATCTTCGGGGTGGCGTTCGCGGGGTCCGCCTCCATCCGCCGGGACAGCTCCGTGTGCGCCGCCAGCGCCTCCTTGAGCGGCGCCTGGGACACGGCGAGCTCGCTCGCCACGGTGGCGCCCTCGGGGAACTCCGGCTCCTGGGGCAGGTAGGTGACGCGCGCGCCCCGGCGCAGCTGCAGCTCGCCCAGGTCCGGCTTCGCCGCGCCGGCCAGTATCTTCATCAGCGACGACTTGCCGGAGCCGTTGACGCCCACGAGCCCCACGCGCTCGCCCTCCTCGATGGTGAAGGTGAGGCCCTCGAAGACGGTGCGGCTGCCGAAGGCGAGCTGGACGTTGGCGGCGCGAAGCAGCGTCACGGGACGAGACCTCCTCGAAGGGGCACGGCGAAAAGCGGTGGGGGGGATAAAGCGAAAGGGCGCCCCCCATTGAAGCGGGGAGCGCCCTTCCTACTGCCAGAGCGGCGTCTGGGACACCCGGACTACTTGCGGGCGGCCTGCTCCGCGGCCTGCTTCTCCTTGTACTGCGCCATCAGGGCCTCCGCCTCGTTGCGCGGGACCGGCATGTACTTGGCGAACTCCATCGTGAACTCGCCCTTGCCCTGGGTCGCGGAGCGCAGGTCGGTGGAGTAGCCGAACATCGTGTTGAGCGGCACTTCCGCCACGGCCGTGACGTAGCCCTCGGCGGTGCCCGTCTCCAGGATGGTGCCGCGGCGCTGGTTCAGCTGGCCGACGACGGAACCCTGGAAGTCTTCCGGAGCCGTGACTTCCACCTTCATGATCGGCTCGAGGATGACCGGCTTGGCGGCGGCGTAGCCCTCGCGGAAGCCCATGATGGCGGCCGTCTTGAACGCCATTTCGGACGAGTCCACCGCGTGGAACGCGCCGTCGTTGATGACCACGCGCAGGCCCACCACGGGGAAGCCGATGAGGCTGCCCTTCTTCACGGCCTCCTGGAAGCCCTTGTCGCACGCGGGGATGAACTCGCGCGGGATGGAGCCACCGACGATGTCGTCCACGAACTCGTACTGCTGCACGGCGTCCGAGGGCAGGGGCTCCACGTAGCCGCACACGCGCGCGAACTGACCCGAACCACCGGTCTGCTTCTTGTGCGTGTAGGCGAACTCGCCCTTCTGGGAGATGGTCTCGCGGTACGCCACCTGCGGCTTACCGGCGACCACCTCGCAGTTGTACTCGCGCTTCATGCGCTCGATGTAGATCTCCAGGTGGAGCTCGCCCATGCCGCTGATGATGGTCTGCGCGGACTCTTCGTCACGGCGCACGCGGAAGGTGGGGTCTTCCTTGTGGAAGCGGTTGAGCGCCTTGGAGAAGTTCGCCAGCGTGTCGCGGTTCTTCGGCGTGACCGCCAGCGAGATGACCGCGTCCGGCACGAACATGGACGTCATCGTGTACTGCACGGTGCCGTCGGTGAACGTGTCGCCGGAGGCGCACTCGATGCCGAACAGCGCGACGATGTCGCCGGCCGTGGCCTCGTTCACGTCGTGCATTTCCGACGCGTGCATGCGGACGATGCGCGGAACCTTGACCTTCTTCTGGTTCACCTGGTTGATGATGAAGTCGCCCTTGCTCACCTTGCCCTGGTACACGCGCATGTAGGTGAGCTGGCCGTAGCGACCGTCTTCCAGCTTGAACGCCAGGCCGACGAAGGGCTTGGTCGGGTCCGACTCCAGGATGACCTTGGCCTCGTTGTTCTTCTGGTCGAGCGCCTCGTTGGTCGCTTCCTTGGGGTTGGGCAGGTAGCTGCACACCGCGTTCAGGAGCAGCTGCACGCCCTTGTTCTTGTACGCGGAGCCGCACATCACCGGCGTCATCTTCAGCGCGATGGTGGCGCGGCGCACGGCGGCGCGGAGCTGCGCCTCGGTGATGGAGGCCGGGTCCATGAGGAAGGCCTCGCCCAGCTCGTCGTCGACGTTGGCGATGCCCTCGATCATCTCGTCACGGCGCAGCTTCGCCTCGTCCAGCATGTCCGCGGGGATGGCCTCCTCGCGGATGTGCTCGCCGTTCTCGCCGTCGAAGTAGAACGCCTTCATCGAGAGCAGGTCGATGAGGCCCTGGAAGCGGTCCTCCGCGCCGATGGGGTACTGGAGCTTCACCGCGTGGTGGCCCAGCTTCTCCTTCAGCTGCGCGGCGACGCGGTCGTAGTTCGCGCCCGAGCGGTCCATCTTGTTGATGAACGCGATGCGCGGAACCTTGTAGCGCTTCATCTGGCGGTCCACCGTGATGGACTGCGACTGCACGCCCGACACGGAGCAGAGCACCAGGATGGCACCGTCGAGGACGCGGAGCGCGCGCTCCACCTCGATGGTGAAGTCCACGTGTCCCGGCGTGTCGATGAGGTTGATGTTGAAGTCGCCCCACATCGCGTACGTGGCGGCGGACTGGATGGTGATGCCCTTCTCACGCTCCAGGTCCATCGAGTCCATGACCGCGCCCACGCCGTCCTTGCCGCGGACCTCGTGGATCTCGTGGATCTTGCCCGTGTAGAACAGGATGCGCTCGGACAGCGTCGTCTTGCCCGAGTCGATGTGGGCGGAGATACCGATGTTACGAATCTTCTCGATGGGTACGTTGGAGGCCACGATCCGGTCCTTCTTCGATTGAAAAAATTGCCTGAGGGAACAGAGCAGGCGGGGCCCTTACTTCCCACAGGACCCAGTTACCAGACAAATCCGCATGACGTGGGGCGTACATCCGCCTACGTTCCGCCCGTCCCTGTTCCGACTGAGGTCTCATAACAATGAGCGCGAGCGAAAACTTCTCCCTGGCCCGTGCATGGCTCAAGGCCTTCAACGCCCACGACGTCACCGCCCTGGTTTCGCTGTACGCGGAGGATGCAACACACACCTCGCCCAAGATTCGCGTCCTGCACCCGGAGACGGGCGGGCGCCTGGTGGGCCGGCCGGCCCTGGAGCGGTGGTGGAGGGACGCCATCGCCCGGCTGCCGGGGCTGCGCTACGAGGAGACGGCCCTCACGGCGGACGGGGACCGGGTGTTCATGGAGTACCTGCGCCACGCGCCCAACGAGGCCCCCCTGCCGGTGGCGGAGGTGCTGGAGGTGAAGGGCGGGCGCATCGTCGCGTCGCGCGTCTACCACGGCTAAGGTGCCCCCATGGCGAACCCTCCCAACAGCTTCGACCGGGACTTCGGATACCTGCTGCCCTTCATGGACAAGGTGGCGGCCGCCGCCTCGAACCTGCCGGACGCGTCCGCCCGCGAGGAGCTGGTGCGGCTGATGGCGGAGGAGAAGGTCCGCTGGGAGCGCATCCGCTCGCTGCTCCAGGGCGCCCCGGGACGGGGCGGCGCCTCCACGGGGGCTGCCTCCACGCCGTCGGCCTCGAAGGGTGCGCCGCCCGCCGTCGCGCCCCCGCTGGCCCGGGTGTCCGGGGACGGGGTGAACCGGGTGGCCCGGCTGGAGTCGGGCCTCACCGTGGGCAGCCTCAAGGACTCGCGCTAGGTCCGTTGGATCAGGCGCTGCTGACGCGGACCTGATCCAGCGCGTCGTAGGTGGCGGCCTTGTAGGCCTCCGACAGCGTCGGGTAGTTGAAGCAGGTCTCCACGAAGAGCTGCGCGGTGGAGCCGGTGAGCAGCGCGGTGAGCCCCACGTGCACCAGCTCCGAGGCCTGCTCGCCCAGCACGTGCACGCCCAAGAGCTTCATGTCGTCGCGGTGGAAGAGCAGCTTCAGCAGGCCCTGCCGCTCCCCGATGATCTGCCCGCGCGGGTTGGTGTCGAAGGTGGCGCGGCCGACGACGTAGGGGATGCTGCGCGTGCGCAGGGACTCCTCCGTGTCGCCGGCCATGGACACCTCCGGGATGGTGTAGATGCCGTAGGGCAGGATGGGCGTGAGGGTGCGCTTGCCCGGGCCGAAGGCGTGCTCCACGGCGATGCGGGCCTGCTCCATGGACGTGGAGGCCAGCGCCGGGAAGCCGATGACGTCTCCCACCGCGTAGATGTGCGGCACGGCCGTCTGGTACGCGAGCCCCACCTCAATCTGCCCGCGCTTGCCCTGCTTGATGCCCAGCGCCTCGATGCCCAGGCCCGCGGTGTTCGACGTGCGGCCGGACGCGACCAGCACCTGGTCCGCCTCCAGCACCTCGCCGGTGGACAGCTTCAGGCGGATGGGCTCCGCGTGTGACTCCGGGACGTGCGCGGACTCCACCGTCTGGCCCAGGCGCAGCCGCACGCCCAGCGTCTCCATGCAGTCGCGCAGGAGCTGGCCGATCTCCGCGTCCAGGAAGGACAGGAGCTCGTTCTTCACCTCCACCAGCGTCACCGGGATGCCGAGCGCGGCGAACATGCACGCGTACTCGCAGCCGATGACGCCGCCGCCCACCACCACCAGCGTGCGGGGCAGGGTGGTGATGTCGAGGATCTCATCCGAGTCGTGCACGCGCGGGTCCCCGAAGGGGTACAGCGGCGGGCGGTAGGGCGTGGAGCCGGTGGCGATGAGGACGGTGCCGGCGGTGAGCCTCTCGACCTCCGCGCCATCGCGCTTCACCGCGACGGTGTGCGCGTCCAGGAAGGCGCCGGAGCCCTGGAACACCGTCACGCCGTGGCGCTGGAGGTTCCTGTGGATGCGCTCGCGCTCCATCTGCTTCACGCGGCGCTCGCGGAAGAGGAAGTCGGAGACGGTGGCCTCGTGGCGCAGCGTCGCGTCCACGCTGTAGAGGCCGCGCGCCTTGAAGCCGGACAGGTGCAGCGCCGTCTCGCGCAGCGTCTTGGAGGGAAGGGTGCCGGTGTTGGCCGCGGTGCCGCCGAGCACGGGCTCCCGCTCCACCACCGCCACCCGCTTGCCCGCGAGCGAGGCCTGTACCGCGCCCCATTCCCCCGCGGGGCCAGAGCCGATGACCACCAGGTCGAAGTCCGCCATGGGCGCACCCTAACCCCACCGTGGGGAGCAGGGCACCGGGAAGTCACACCCCGGCCGTGTTCTCCCGCGCCTTCCACGCAGGGCCAGCGCTCAGGCGTCCTCGGACTCGCTGACGGGGCCCGAGGGAGCACGGCCGGTGTAGCGCAGCTTCTCGCGGACCTCCGCGTCGGTGAGGAGCCGGAAGCCGCTCTCGGGCAGTCCCTCCAGCGTGATGTCGCCCACGGCCTCCCGGTGGAGCGCGCGGGCGGGCAGCCCCACGGCGCCCAGCATGCGCTTCACCTGGTGGTGGCGGCCTTCGGTGAGCGTCACCTCCACGGTGTGCTCGTCGCGCACGCGCACGACGGCGGGGCGCGCGGGGCCATCATCCAGCGTCATCCCCTGGCGCAGCGGTTCCACCTTCGCGTCGTCCGCGACGCTGAACACCGTGGCCACGTAGCGCTTGGGCAGGTTCGTCTCCGGGGACGTGCAGTGGGCCACCAGCTTGTCGTCGTTGGTGAAGAGCAAGAGGCCCGTGGTGTCCACGTCCAGCCGGCCCACGGCGTGCCAGGTGAAGCGGTTCAGCTCCAGGGGCAGCTGGGGCAGCAGCACCTCGAACACGGTGCCCGTGCGGTGCTGGCGCGCGGTGGAGGTCAGCACGCCCGCGGGCTTGTGGAAGGCCAGCACGTGCGTGGGCACCTCCTTGCGCACCGGCAGCCCGTCCACCTTGATGACGGCGTCGGGCGGCACGGGCGTCAGCGGCGTCGTCGCCACGCGGCCGTTGACGCTCACGCGGCCCGCCTTGATGGCGGCCTCCGCCTCGTCCTGGGGCATGGCGCCCGCGCGGGCGAGCGCGCGGGAGAGCCAGTCCGGCTTCTCCTTGCCCTCCCAGCGGTTGGGGCGGGGCGGGGACTTGGGGGGCCGTTCGGGCTTGCGAGGCATGGGCGCGGCACCATAGCCGCGCTCGGGCGGCGGCGTGCTGGGAGTTAGCGCCGGACCGGTTCGTCCGGATCCTCGCCCTCGGCGGTGCCCGGCGTCGGGCCGGGCTCGTCGCCGTTCGCCATGCGGTGGGACTCCTCCTCCAGCCCGCCGTCCTCCGCCGTCCCGGGCGTGCGGCCGGGTTCCTCGAAGACCTCCTCGTGGGCGGGCGCCTGACGGCCAGGGCCGGGCTCGCTGCCTCCCACGATCATCGACTCATAGGGCATGTGGTTCACGCGGTGCTCCTTCCCGAAGGGTTTCGATGGTTCCGGGAAAGGTAGCGACGCGCGCGAATCCCGCCGCGCGCGGGAGGGGCGTCCCCCTGCCTGCTCAGGTGTCGTCCTCCGGCGGCCCGCCCTCCTGGGGGAAGTGCTTGCGCACGGTGTGCAGCGCGGCCAGCCAGAGCCGGGCCTCGTTCCGGGTGAGCCGGGAGCGGCGCAGGGGCGCCACCAGGTCCCGCACCGCCGTGCGTCCGGGCTGCTCATCCACGAGGAAGCCGCCCGTGGTCAGCAGCGCCTCCAGCGTGGCCTCCACGCGGGCCAGCTCCGCGTCCGTGGCGGCCAGGGGCAGGGGGCCCGGTGGCGGCGCGGTGTCCGCGAGGTGGGCCATGCGGACCTCGTAGGCGTAGAGCAGCACCGCCTGCGCCAGGTTGATGGAGGGCTGCTCCGGCGCGGTGGGCACCGCGGACAAATCATGGCAGCGCTCCACCTCCGCGTTGGTGAGGCCGCTGCGCTCGTCCCCGAAGACGAGCGCCACCGGCCCCTGCTTCGCCCGCGCCACCAGCTCCTCGCCCACGGCCCGGGGCGACAGCCGGCGCTTGCCCTCCACCTTGCGCGAGCTGGTCCCCACCACCCAGACGCAGTCGGACACCGCCGCGTCCAGCGTGTCCGGCCGCTTCACCCCACCCAGCACGTCCTCCGCGTGCACCGCCAGCCGGTGGGCCGGGCCCAGGTCCTCGACCTCTGGCGTCACCCAGGCCCAGTCGGACAGGCCGCAGTTCTTCAGGGCGCGGGCGGCGGCGCCCAGGTTCTCCGCGTTGCGCGGGCGCATGAGGACGAATCGGACGGGCAGCACCATGGCCGCGCACCCTAAGCCGTCGGACACGCGGTCTGTCCACCTGGATGAGAAGGTGAGAACGGTGCGGATCCCCCCGCCGGAGGCGCAGGGCCTGAACTGGTCCGACTGTCGGACCAGTTGGGACCGCACCGGGCGGCAGGGGGGGCGTCTCCGTGTCCCGGCCAGGGACCCCGGTTGACCGCCGGGTCGTCCCGGCGGGCAGAGGCCCCATTGACCGCCGAGGCGTCTCACCGCCAGTCTGCACGTCGAAATCCCGCGTCCTGAGCGCGTCCGGAGGCCACCCGCGAGTGTGGCTGCCCGGACACCCTGTGGGCCCGCGGACGCGCATGGGGGAGCGCCGGCACGTGGTCGCCGGGCCGCACTTTCCGTGCGCCTCCGAGGCGTCCCACGCGCGGCACGCGGCATGAAATCGGTTGCGCCGCCACCCCCGGAGGAAACATGTCCCCGCAGTCCGCTGTCCCGCCGAAGGCCGCGCGCGCACCTCGTGCCCGCTGGCTGCTGCCGGCGTTGCTCGTGGGCGCGCTCGTCGCCGGCTGCAAGCAGGAGCCCGCGAAGACGCCGCCCGCCACCCCCGCGTCCACCGCGACGCCCGCGGCCAGCACTCCGTCCACGCCCACGCCCACGCCGGTGCAGCCCTCGAAGCTCACGCCCGTCATCCATGAGCTGGCCAGCGAGAACGCCCTGCCCACGGGCGTCGTCATCGAGTTCGCGCTGCCGGTGCGCCCGCGCTACGAGAACGTCGACGGCACCGTCGTCACGCTGTCGCCGGAGGTCGCGGGCAGCCTGAAGTGGACGGGCCCCTCGTCGCTGCTCTTCACCCCGTCGACGGGCTTCGCGGCTGGCACGACGTACACCGTCTCCGTGGACGCGGTGAACACCGACGCGGGCGTCGTCAAGCCGTGGACCGCGCGGGAGTGGCGCTACAACTTCACGACCTACGCCTTCAAGTTCGCCCAGCTCTACCCCACGCGCATGGACCTGCCGAAGGGCCGCGTGGAGGCGAACGTGGACTTCTCCGGCCCGGTGGACCTGGCCGCCGTGCGCTCCCGCACCAGCTTCCGCGTGGGTGACACCGCCATCAGCGACGTGAAGTGGAGCACCCGCGCGGACACGCGCAACTCGCTCTCCGTGGTGCTCACCCACCCGAAGCTCAAGCCCGGCGCGACGGTGCAGTTCTCCCTGCGCGAAGGCCTGACGCCGGCCGGAGGCGCGTCCACCGTGCAGGCGCCCGCAGCCACGGGCAGCTTCCCGCTGAACGGCGGCAAGCGCCTGGACATCACCTACGTGAGCCTCCAGGAGGGGACCAACGGCTACTTCTTCGAGGTGAGCTGCCGCGACGTGGAGGCGGACGCCCCGGCGAGCCCCACCGACGAGCAGTGGGATTCGTACTACTACGACGACGACAACAAGGGCTGCTCGCTCAACGACGCGGTGGCGCTGGAGGCCATCCGCTTCAAGCCGAAGGTGAAGTTCAGCGTGGCCCCGTCGCGGCGCGGCTTCCGCATCTTCGGTGACTTCAAGCGCGGCCCGCACACGCTCTCCCTCGCGGAGGGCACGCTGTCCGTGGGCGGCGGCACGCTGATGGGCGCCTGGTCGCGCGGCTTCTCCGTGCCCGCGCGCCAGCCTCAGGTGCGCTTCAACGCCAACGGCCGCTACCTGCCGCGCAGCGCGTGGCGCAACCTGCCCCTGCAGCACCTCAACGTGGAGGAGGTGACGCTCACGGTGCGCAACGTGCCGCCGGAGAACCTCGTCTTCTGGATGGGCAACGACTACCAGGAGAGCGCGGACGAGCGGACGAGCAACGTGCTGGTGCGCAAGGCGGTGCCGCTCAAGTCGACGCCGGACACGCTGCTCACCACGTACGTCGACGTGGCGTCGCTGGTGCCCGCCACCACGCGCGGCCTGGTCGAAATCCTGGCCGAGCGCGGCGACTACAAGGCCGCCTCCCGCATCCTGCTCACCGACCTGAGCCTCGTGGCCAAGCGCGGCGGTCCCGCCGTGGGCTCCCAGGACTCCGGCGAGGTGTGGGTCTGGGCCCTGGGCCTGGAGAGCACGGAGCCCCTGTCCGGCGTGGAGGTGTCGCTGGTGAAGAAGAGCGGGCAGGCCGTGGCCCGCTGCACCACGCAGGGCGAAGCCGGCTGCAATCTCAAGGTGCCCGCGCCCGGCGTGGACGACAGCGCGCCGTTCGCGCTGGTGGCGCGCAAGGGCGACGAGCTGACGTACCTCAAGTACGACGAGCTGAAGACGGAGATCGCCAACTCGGACGTGCAGGGCGAGCCGTACCGCGCCGAGCAGCCCTACCGCGCCTCCGTCTGGTCCGACCGCGGCGTGTACCGCCCCGGTGACACCGCGCACGTGGCCGCGGTGCTGCGCGGCCAGGACAACCTGGCGCCGCCCGTGGGCATGCCGGTGGAGGTGCGCGTCATCGACCCGCGCGAGCGTGAAATCCGCAAGGTGACGCTGAAGACGAACGCGGCGGGGCTCGTGTCGTTCGACCAGGCCTTCGCGGCGTTCCAGGACACGGGTCACTACTGGGTGCGCCTCAAGGTGGCGGACCGCGACGTGGCCTCCTACGCGGTGAACGTGGAGGAGTTCGTCCCGGAGCGCATGAAGGTGACGGCCAGCACCACCGCGCCGGGCTACGTGCAGGGCAAGGAGATTCCGGTGGGCGTGGAGGCCGCGTACCTCTTCGGCGGCTCCGCGGAGGGCAGCCCGGTGGAGCTGACGTGCCGCCTGGAGTCCGTGCCCTTCAAGCCCAAGCAGAACGCTCAGTACACGTACGGCATCTGGCGTCAGGACGGCACCGCGCCCCGGCCCGTCACGCTGGGGCAGGTGAAGGGCACGCTCGACGCGAAGGGGCAGGCGCTCCTCAACTGTCCGGCCCAGGCGGCGTCGGGCCCCATCAAGGGCGCCGCGCGGCTGTCCGCGGTGGCCAGCGTCTTCGAGTCCGGCAGCGGCCGCTCCACCATTGGCGAGGCCAACGTGCCGGTGCACCCGGAGGCCTACTACCTGGGCCTGCAGGCCAACACGCAGAAGGTGAAGGCGGCCACGCCCTTCACGCTGTCCGGCGTGGTGGTGGACTGGAACGGCCAGCTCGTCACCGACGGCAAGGCGCCGAAGACGGTGGTGCTGGAGTACCAGCTGCTCGAGGAGAACTACGGCTACTACTACGACGAGGAGTCCGGCTACGAGCGCTACCAGCGCTACCTGCGCCCGCAGCGTGAGGGCGAGGCGACGGTGAAGGTGGAGAACGGCCGCTTCACCGCCACGGTGCTGCCGGGCCACGACGGCGCGGGCTACCTCGTGCGCGCTCGCGCGGGCCACACCCAGACGGACCTCTCCATCGAGGGCGAGGGCCGCTACTACTGGTGGGGCGAGGGCTCGCGCGTGGACCAGACGCCGCGGCCCCAGAAGCCCACGGCGCTGGACCTGTCGCTGCCCGCGAAGGGCAAGGTGGGCGAGGCCCTCACGGTGAAGCTGAAGGCGCCCTACCGGGGCCGCGTCCTCTTCACGGTGGAGACCGACCGCGTGCTCACCACCGCGTGGAAGCAGGTGGAGCCCGGCGAGGTGTCCTGGTCGTTCACGCCCAAGGAGTACGCGCCCAACGTGTACGTGAGCGCGTTCCTGGTGAAGGACCCCCACCTGGAATCCGCCCAGGCGTTCATGCCCGACCGCGCCTTCGGCGTGGGCAGCATCTCGCTGGAGCCGGTGGACTTCACCCAGGCCGTCACGCTGACGGTGCCCAAGGAGGTCAAGAGCAACGACACCCTCACCGTGGACCTCGCGGTGGAGGGCGTGGAGGGCCCCACCTTCGCCACCGTCGCGGTGGTGGACGAGGGCATCCTGTCCCTCACGCGCTTCCAGAGCCCGGATCCGCTGAAGGAGATCTTCACGCGGCGCGCGCTGGGCATCCAGACCTTCGAGACGGTGGGCTGGGCGCTCCTGGTGCCGCCCGGCGGCAACTCCAGCTCCACCGGCGGTGACGAGGGCGGCGCCGAAGGCCGCGTGCAGCCGGTGAAGCCCGTGGCCCTGTGGAGCGGCGTGGTGGAGGTGCCCGCCAACGGCAAGCTGAAGGTGCCCTTCAAGCTGCCGCAGTACCGGGGCGCGGTGCGGGTGATGGTGGTGACGGCGGGCAACAAGCGCATCGGCCGGGCCAGCGCGCAGGTGCTGGTGCGCGACCCGCTGGTGCTCCAGACGACGCTGCCGCGCTTCCTCACCCAGAACGACGAAATCCAAATCCCGGTCTTCGTCACCAACCTGTCCGGCAAGGCGCAGGACGTGAAGGTGTCGCTGGCCTCGGAGGCGCTGGCGGTGCCGGGGCTCGCGATGCCGGAGGCGGTGGGCTCGCCCCTGGAGCTCAAGGGCAAGAGCGAGGGCCGCGCGCGGGTGGAGGATGGCAAGTCCCGCACCTTCGTGTTCCAGGGCCGCGCGGTGCAGTCGGTGGGCGCCGCTCGGCTGGTGGTGACGGTGGAGGGCGGGGGCTACACGTCCCGCGAGCAGCTGGACGTGCCGCTGTCCCCGGCCGGGCCCCGGGAGCGCAAGCTCCAGCAGGTGGAGCTGGCGCAGGGCACCACGGACGTGAAGGCGCTGCTCCAGGGCTGGGTGCCCACGACGGAGCGCACCACCGTCTGGGTGACGAACAACCCCTACGCGAAGTCGCTCCAGCACCTCTCGTACCTGGTGCGCTACCCGTACGGCTGCATCGAGCAGACGACGTCCTCCACGCGCCCGCTGCTGTTCGTGAGCCAGCTGGTGGAGCGCGTGGATCCGACCCTGGTCTCCACGGCGAAGGTGGAGGACATGGTGCAGGTGGGCATCAACCGGGTGCTGTCCATGCAGACGGCGTCGGGCGGCTTCGCGTACTGGCCGGGCCAGACGGAGCCCCTGGCCTGGGGCACGGCCTACGCGACGCACATGCTGCTGGACGCGCGCAAGCTGAAGTACCCGGTGCCGGAGGACCGGGTGGACAGCGCCCTCGCGTGGATGGGGGATGAGCTGACCCGCAAGGAGGGCCGCGTGAAGGATGACCACTACGGCCAGAGCTCGGAGGCGTACATGCACTACGTGCTCGCGGTGGCGGGCAAGGGGCGCAAGGCGCGGGCGCAGGCCCTGGTGAGCGCGCTGGAGACGGCGGCGAAGAAGGCGCCGCTCACCGGCGAGAACAAGGAGGACCTGTACCTGCTCAAGGCCGCGCTGTGGCTGTCCGGCGACCGCCGCTACGAGCAGGAGCTGCGCAACCCGGACGTGTCCACGCTCAGCGACGAGCGCCACAACAGCTGGTCGTTCTACTCGGACCGGCGCCGGCGCGGGATGATGCTCAGCACCTTCCAGGACCTCTTCGGCAACGCGCCGGAAGGCGAGCCCCTGGCGCGCATGGTGGCGACGGCGCTCCAGTCGCGCACGTCGGAGTACTACACGACGCAGGAGCTGGTCTGGGGCATCACCGGCCTGGGCAAGCGGCTGCAGGGCATGGCGACCAGCTTCACGCCGCCCACGCTCACGGTGGCGGGCAAGGCGGTGGCGTCCGTCGCGGAGAAGGACGCGCGCGTGTCCGACCGCACGTGGGCCCTGGCCCGCGCCAGCGAGCGCGCCAGCGTGTCGCTGGACCTGAAGGACAAGGGCACGGGCAGCGTGTACCTGCTCCTCCAGAGCGAGGGCGTGCGCACCACGCCCGAGGTGAAGGTGGGCGGGCAGGGGCTGACGCTCAAGCGCACCTGGCGCTCGCTGGACGGCACCGCGCTGGACTTGAAGGCCCAGCCGGTGAAGCTGGCGGACCTCATCTACGTGGAGCTGGAGCTCACCAACACCACGGGCGAGCGCGTGCAGAACATCGCGCTGGTGGACCGGCTGCCGGCGGGCTGGGAGATCGAGAACGCCCGCCTGGGGCGCGGGGGCAGCGTGGACTGGGTGGACGCGGATTCGCTGTGGACCGCGGACTACGTGAACGTGCGCGATGACCGGATGGAGGCCTTCGGCGCGCTGCAGGCCCGCGAGACGAAGAAGCTCGTCTACGCGGTGCGCGCGGTGACGGCGGGCAGCTTCACCCTGCCGTCCGCGGAGGCCGAGGCGATGTACGACTCCTCCGTCTGGGCCCGTGAAGCCGCGGGCACGGTGCAGGTGGCGGGTCCCTGGAAGGACGACCTGCTCTAGGCCCATGCGTCGCGTGCGTCTCAACGGAAGGAAGTGGGCGGGGGTGGCGCTGGCGGGGCTCGTGCTCCTGGGCACGGGCCTGCTGGCGGCCTGGTGGGTGCCGCTGCCGGAGCGGTTGGCGGCGCCCCCCTCGGTGGTGATGGCGTACCGGGACGGTGCGCCCGCGTACGTCTTCCTCGCCCCGGACGAGCGGTGGCGCATCCCCGCGCCGAAGGACCGCATCGACCGGGCCTATGTCCGCGCCCTCCTGGCGCTGGAGGACAAGCGGTTCTTCCATCACCCGGGCGTGGATCCGCTCGCGGCCCTGCGCGCCCTGGGGCTCAACCTGAGCCGGGGGCGGCGGGTATCGGGGGCGTCCACGTTGACGATGCAGCTGGTGCGCGTGCTGGAGCCCCGTCCCCGCACGTTCACCTCGAAGGTGATCGAGTCGTTCCGCGCCGCCCAGCTGGAGGCGCGGTTGTCCAAGCAGGAGGTGCTGGAGGCGTATCTCCAGTTCGTGCCCTACGGGCGCAACGTGGAGGGCGTGGAGGCGGCGGCGCTCGCGTACTTCGGGCATACGGCCCAGCACCTGAGCCCGGCGGAGATCGCCACGCTGCTGGCGGTGCCGCAGAACCCGAACCGGCGCTTCCCGTCGCCGGAGAACCGGGACCGGCTGCGCTCGGCCCGGGACGACATCGCCCGGCGGCTCCTGGAGTCCGGGGGGCTGGTCGTGGACGGCGTCGCGTCCGACGCGGTGCTGGCGGAGGTACGGGCGACGCCGGTGCCGGACGTGCTCACGCCCTTTCCCCGGGAAGCGCCGCACGCGGCGGTGTGGCTCAAGGCGCGGCGGCCGGGGGCGACGTGGCTGGCGACGACGCTGGACGCGGGCACGCAGCGCTTCGTGGAGCGCACGCTGGGGGAGGCGGCCCGGCGGCTGGAGCGGCAGGGCATCCACAACGGCTCAGTGGTGGTGGCGGACCGGGAAACCGGCGAGCTGCGCGCGCTGGTGGGCAACTTCGACTTCTTCGACGAGAAGCACGGCGGGCAGATCATCGGCTTCGCCACGCCGCGCTCACCGGGCTCGGCGCTCAAGCCGCTGCTGTACGCGGTGGGGATTGATCAGGGCCTGGTGGGGCCGGAGACGCTCGTGCCGGACATCCCGGTGGCGTACGGCGGCTATCAGCCGCGCAACTTCGACGGGCGGTTCCTGGGGCTGGTGCGGATGGAGTCCGCGCTGTCGCAGTCGCTCAACCTGCCGTTCGTGCGGCTCCTGGAGCGGGTGGGCGTGGAGGGCTTCCTCGGTTCCCTGCGGCAGGCGGGCGTCACCAGCCTGGATCCCCGGCCGGGGCACTACGGCCTTTCCGCGGCGGTGGGCGGGCTGGAGCTGACGCCGCTGGAGTTGACGGGCGTGTACCTGGCGCTGGCGGGGGATGGGCAGGCGCGGCCGCTGCGGGTGCTGGAGGAGGACACGGCGCCGAAGAAGGCCCAGTTGCTGGTGTCGCCGGGGGCGGCGTGGCTGACGCGGCAGGCGCTGGCGTTGAGGGACCGGCCGGACTTCCCGGAGCGGCGGCGGCTCACGGGCCTGCCCGCGCGGGTGCACTGGAAGACGGGGACGAGCTTCGGCAACCGGGACGCCTGGGCGGCGGGCTCCGGTCCGAAGCACACGGCGGTGGTGTGGCTGGGCAACTTCGACCACGCGTCGAGCGTGCACCTGGTGGGCGCGGAGAACGCGGCCCCGCTGCTGTTCGACATCCTGGAAGGCGTGGGGCCGCGAGGCACGGCGTTGCAGGAGGAGGACGTCGCGCCGCCCAGGGACCTGGTGAGCGTGGAGGTGTGCGCGTACTCGGGGCACCTGCCCACGGAGGCGTGCACTCAGCGCAAGCGGGTGGACGCGGTGCGCACGGCGGTGCCGACGGCTCCGTGTCCGTATCACCACCGGGTGGAGGTGGACGTGGCGTCGGGCTTGGCGGTGGGGCCGGGCTGCCGGGACGGGCGCAAGACGGAGTCGCGCGTGTACCTGACCTGGCCATCCAGCCTGCGCCGGTGGCTCGCGGAGCAGCAGCGGCAGCTGCCCGAACCGCCGCCCCTGGCGCCCGGCTGTGTCGCGGGAGGGGAGCGGGACACGCCGAGCATCCTCTCGCCGCCGGAAGGGCAGGTGGCGCTGCTCATCCCCGGCATGAACACGGAGGAGCAGAAGATCCCGCTGGAGGCGGAGGCCGCGCACGACCGCGAGCTGACGTGGTTCGTGGACGGAGCCGTCCTGGGAACCGCGAGGGCCGCCGAGCGCCTGTGGTGGAAGCCCAGCGTGGGCACGCACGACATCCTCGTCACCGACGACCACGGCCTCACCGCCCGCCGCACGTTGGTGGTGCGCGAGCGGCAGTAGGGCTCAAGGCCCGGCGATCCGCCGTGCCAGCGCGACACCACTGAGGAACGCGCCTTCCACGCGCGGCCCCGCGCACCAGTCGCCACAGGCGCCCAGCCCCAGCGCCGCGTCGTACAACGCAGGGGCCTCGAGCGGCGGTGCAGGCATCGCGAAGCGCCACCGGTGCGCGACGGCCTCCACCGCGCGCACGTCCCTGCCCAGCGCCTTGCCGAACGCCTCCACGAGCCTCGGCGCCATCTCCTCCGCCGTCTCCTCCAGGTGCGCCGCGCTGTACTCCGGCGACCCGTGAAGCACCCAGCGCTCACCCGGGGCCCGCCCCGGCTTGCTCGTGTCGCGCGCCACCCACGACAGCGGCGAGTCCTCCACGAACGCGCCATCCACCTCCACCGCCACCGTCTCCTCGAACCGGGCCATGACGGCCCAGCACGGCGACAGCCGCGCGGTCCCCGCCTGTGCCGCCAACTCGGGCGCCCCCGCCAGCAACGGCACTGCCTGCGGCGCGGGCACCGCGGCCACCACCACGTCCGCCAGCCCCAGGTCCTCGCCCGTCTCCGAAGTCAGTCGCCACGCCCGGCCGTCGCGCTCCACCCGCTCCACGCGCACCCCGGAGCGCACGTCCAATCCGTCCGCGAGCGCCTTCGCCACCGCGTTCATGCCCGGCACGCCCACGTACCGCACGGACTCCTTCGCGGGAGTCACCGCCCCACGCGTCAGTGTGCCGATGCGCCCCTGCCACTCCGCGACGACGCCCTCCGCCCCCCACGCCTCCACCAGCGTCCGGAAGAGCGGGTCCCTCGCCGTGAAGTACTGCGCGCCATGGTCGAACGTGCCCCCATCCGCGCTCCTCCGCGTGGACAGCCGTCCTCCCGGCCCGCGCCCCTTGTCCAGCACGCGCACGCCGAAGCCCGCGCCCGTCAGCACCCGCGCGAGCGCCAGCCCCGACATGCCCGCGCCAATCACAGCCACGTGGGGCAGGGGACCGGAGCGGCGCGGCAGCAGGTCATCCAGAACGCGAGAGGCGGGCATGGGCCGGGTGCTAACCCGTCCCCGCCCGCCTGGCACATCCCGCCCTCAATCGGTGTCCGCGCGACGACTCAGCGCACCTCCCAGCCCTCCTCGCCGCGGGCGTAGTGCTTGCCAGCGGGCAGCTCGCCGTAGAACAGCGCGTCCTTCACGCCCACCACCGACGTGCCGTCGAACAGGCCCACCTCGCCCTTGGCGGGGAAGGTGATGCCCAGTGAGGCGGCGGTGAGCCGCACCGTCTGGCCCGGCGCCACCGTGATGTTGCCCAGCACCGCGCCCGTCGGGGCCTTCACGATGGTGGGCGCGTAGCTCCCTCCCGCCAGGCTGATCCGCAGGTTCGTGGTCAGCGTCATGCCCTGGAGCGACACCGGCTCGGGGCCGTGGTTGCCCACCTCCACCCAGCCCGCGCGCGGGTCGAACGCCTCCAGCACCAGCGTGGACTGCCGCGCCTTCAGCCGCTTCACCTCCGCCATCACGAACTCGCGGCGGAACTTCACGAAGCGCTTCATGTACGCCTTGCCCGCGCTGAACTTCGCGTAGTCCATGTACGGGTCGGTCTTCATGGACGTGTCGATCAGCGAGTGGAGCTGGTCGATGTACGGGTCCATCACCTCCGGCGTGAAGAGCTCGTCCAGCGCCTTGTCCAGCCGCGCCTCCAGCCGGGCGCGCAGCACCGGGTTCATCACCACGCGCGTGCCCAGGTTGGAGAACACCGGCAGGTAGCCCGGGTAGCTCTTCTGCTCCTCCTTGCGCTGCTGGTACATCTTCTCCACCCAGCCATCCAGCAGCGTGAAGTTGAACAGCGGGTGCCGCATGTTGCTCGTGGAGGCGGACTGGTCCTCCACCGAGTTCGTGTACCACCAGCGCGCATCGACGTTGTTGAGGTCCCACGGCACGTAGCGCCAGCGCCCGGTGATGTCGTCGTGCATGAAGTAGCTCTCGGAGTCCTCCACGAAGTTGTTGGACATCAGCGCGTCCAGCACCATGGAGCGCACGTAGGACTCGAGCTCCAGGTTCTTCTCCAGCGCGGCCACCAGCTGCGGCTCCGGCGTGTGGTTGATGACGTCCAGCACCTCCCACAGCGCGTCGTCGGGCTCGCTCTCGTTCGTCTTCTTCACCCAGTCGCCCTGGTAGGGGACCTTCCACGTCTTGAACTCCGTGTCCTTCCAGCCCGCGCGGTAGATGGACGCGTCGTCGTCCGGGAACTGCCGCGCCTTCACGAAGGCCTTGTTGACCTGCTCCACCTCCAGGAACACGCCCTCGTAGTGGCCGTTCACGGAGAGCCGGACGAACGTCGCCTTCGACGCCGGCACCCGCATCGCCGCCAGCAGGTCGTAGGAGATCTTCTCCGCGATCATCGTCGCGTCGGCGTACTCGGCGATGAGGTTGAGCGACGTGCGGCCCTCGAACTTGTCCTTGTCCGCGAAGCTGACGTTCCAGCTCTTCTTGTCGAAGTCGCGCGCGGAGGCCCCGCGCAGCCGCACCTTCACCGGGAACGTCTTGCCGTTCGCCTGGAACGTCGCGTCCTGCTCCTCGGTCAGCGGGTACTTCTTGAACATCTCCAGCGTCTCCGGAGGCATGATCAGCGCGTACTCCGGCAGCGACGTCTGGACCTTCGGCAGCGTGAACGGCCGCTGCACCTCCGGCGGCGGAACCGGCCCGGCATCCGGGCTCCCGCCATCCCCGGGGTCCGTCGGGCCCGCGTCCGCGGAGCCCGCATCGGGCACCCCCGAGTCTGGCGTCCCTGCGTCCGTGGAGCCCGCGTCGGGAACGCCGGCGTCGTTCGTGCCGGGGTCCGTGATGCCGGGATCCGTCACGGAGGGATCGGAGTCATCGGGATTCGACGTGCCGCCGCCACAGGCGGCCAGCAGCATCGAGAGGCTGATCAGGAGTCGTAGGCGCGTCATCGACCGAGGCCTGAGCAAGCCGCATGCCTCCCTGCCACGGCGCCGGAAGGCACCCTCCCTGCCAGGGAAGGACGGTCAGGTGGGCGTTACAGGGCGCGCGGACTCCCCGTGGAAGGAAAACTCTTTCCCTCCCTGGAATGCTCGCCTGCCCTCACGCCTGCCCGCCTGCTTCCCGGGAAGGGGGGGCAGGCGTCATCGCCTCCGAGGCGGGCAACCGGGCGACGGCCGCTGGAAGCCGCCCTGTGCACGGACGCGACCGGCGGCCCTAGCTTCCTGGGAGCAGGCTGGAGGACGGCCCGAATCCGACAAGGGAGTGCTGATGGAGTCCTGGAACCAGACCTCGACCGATGCCGTGCGCACCCACGCCCCTTCCACGGTGAACCGGCGCATCGACGCCCACGTGGAGTCGTGTGTCCGCTACATGGCGGAGAAGGGGGACCGCCCGGAGATGAGCCGGTACCTCGACAAGCTGGAGCACGAGTGGGACGTGCACCGGACCCTGGTCGTGGGCGTCTCCGCGGTGGCGCTGGGGGGGCTGCTGCTGGGCCGCAAGTCCGGTCAGGGCTTCCGCCTGCTCGGCGGAGCCACCCTGGCCCTGCTCCTCCAGCACGGCCTCACCGGCTTCGGGCCCTTGTCCGCGCTCGTGCGCGCGCTGGGCGTGCGCACCCGCCGGGAGATTGATTTGGAGAAGTTCGCCATCAAGGCCCTGCGCGGGGACTTCGAGCGCATCCCCAACGACGGAGGGCCGCTGGCTCGCGCCAACGCCGCCCTCGTCGCCGCGCAGTCCTGAAGGAGCGCGCCTCCCTCACGAAGGGGGAAGCGCGCCCCTGCCGCTTCAGTGCACCAGGGGCGTCGTGTAGCCGCCGCCCAGCGCGGGCATCAGCGCCGGCCCTGGCGTGGCGGACCCCGGCCTGCGGTCACCCTTGGTGTCGAAGAAGCCGTTGAGGCCGGCGACGCCGATGGAGAAGTTCGTCACCCAGCCTTCGTCGGGCTTGCCCTCGGCGGCATTGATGTCGAAGGGCCGTGCGAAGTGCAGGCGCAGCAGCAGGGGCCCCAGCGACAGGTTGAAGCCGATGACTGCGTTGAGCACGCGGTGGTCCCACAGGTCCCTCGCGCCGTCGCCCACGCCGCCCGCGTCCACTGCCGCGATGGCCTCCAGGTCGCTCAGGAAGGCCACCCGGATGATGTCGTTGAGGGGCAGCTGCGCCTCCAGCGTGGAGTAGACGAAGTGCTGGCCCAGCAGCCACCGCTCGTCGCCGAAGTTCACGCCGCGCAGGGTGTCGAAGCTGGACAGGTAGTAGGAGCGCGCGTAGCGGCCGCCCACCGTGGTGCCCGCGCCCACGCGCGCGAAGAAGTTGGTGCGGCCGTAGATGGGGAAGTACCGCTCCGCGTCCAGGCGCAGGTTGCCGTACGCCTGCCCGTCGAAGGGCTGCACGCCGGCGGTGGCCTCCAGCAGCACGGAGCTGCCCGCGAGCGGCCCCGTCGCGTAGTGGTACTTGATGCTGTCGTAGCCGATGCGCCCGCTGAGCTCCGTCTGGAAGCGGATGTGCTGGTTGTCCGCGCGCCACGCGGACAGCAGCTCCGTGTTCGACTCGTTGCGCTCCGGGAACGCCAGGTAGAACTCGCTGAAGTCATCCAGGAAGTACTTCGTGCCGCCGATGCTCAGGTCGCCCTGGAGGTAGAAGAACGTGCTGAGCGGGTAGCGCAGGCTGCCCAACGCGCCGAAGTAGCGCTCCGACGAGATGAAGAACGGCCGCTGGTCCGCCGGCAGGTTGTCGAACGTCTTGTCGATGCGGAAGCGCAGCGACTGGAACAGACCGCCGCCCCACGTCGTGCGCTTCTCGTCATTGACGTAGAGCAGGAGGCCGTCCGTCAACTCGAAGGAGCCGTACACCGCCAGCGTGAGGACCATCTGGTGGTCGCGCAGCCGGTCCGACGCGGACGCGAACACCTGGCCCACGAAGCCGCCGCCGCCCGCGCCCGCGAAGCCGAAGATGGGCCCCAGCTCGATGTTCTCCCGGGTGAAGGGCTTGTAGTCCAGCGCGTCGGTGAGCGGCCGGAGGGCGAGCGGGGAGGGCGGATCCGCCTGCGGCTCCTTCGCGCTCTCCAGCGACAGCATGCGCGGCGGGCGCAGGAGGGACGGCTTGCGCTCACCGCTCATGTGGAAGAGCATCCACAGGCCGCCGTCGGGGCCGGGGCCCGGCTCGAAGACGCCCGTCGTCAGGTCGGTGCGCCGCACGATGCGGCCATCCGCCAGCCGCTCGTGCAGGTCGGAGCTGCTCTGGTTGTAGGCCACGAAGAACAGGCGGCCGTCCGGCAGCGCCAGCGGATCCGCCTCGTCGCGGTCCTCGCTGGTGAGGCGCTCGGACTGTCCCGCCGGCGCGTCCGGCTTCACGCGGAAGAGGTTGTACTTGCGGTGCGACGTCGCGTCGGACGTGTAGATGATGCCCGACGGGCCCCAGGTGACCTGCCGCTCGGCGAAGACGTCGTCGGTGAGCTTGCGGATCTTCGCGTCCTCGCCCTGCGTCAGGTCCACCAGGTACACGTCGCGCAGGCCCGCGTCGTTGATGCCGATGAACGCGACGTAGCGGCCGTCCGGGGAGAAGGCCGGCGAGTAGATGGCCAGCACGCCCTGCTTGTCGATGCGGTACTGGCGCCGGTCCCCCGTCTCCAGCTTCACGTTGAGGCCCACCTCCGTGCCGATGCCGGTGCGGATGGCCGAGCGTCTCACCAGCACGTCCGTGGTCCGCTTCTCGGAGATGTGCACGTAGTCCTGCACGTACAGCACGTCGCGCCCGGTGCGCTCCGCCACGAACGCGAGCTTGTCCTTGGTCAGCGCGAAGTTGCGGCCGGACACCGGGTGCAGGGACTCCACGCCCGGCACGCCGTCACCCGCCACCTTCACCGTCTTGCCCGGCGTGCGCGGATCCGTCAGGTACAGCCGGCTCTCGCCGGTCTCCGGCACGATGGTGCGCAGGGCCAGCACGTTGCCGTCCGGCCCGCTGGCCATCGCGGTGACGATTCCCGGCGTCTCGCCCAGCGAGTCCAGCGCCGGCGCCGTCTGCGTGGACTCCAGGTACGTCTTGAACGCCCGGCGCTTGAGCCAGTTCTCGAACCGCGCGGAGATGCGCTTGGGGTCATCCCCCGTCAGCCGCTCCAGCAGTTCCTCGAACTTGAGCGACGGTGAGTCGCGCGAGCCGCCCACCAGCCGGGGCGCCTCCTCCAGCAGCCGCTGGGTGATGCCCGCGCCGTACTCGGCCTCCAGGAACGCCACGCGCGCCTGGCCGACCTTGTAGATCCACAGGTAGCCATACGGCCCGGGGGAGAAGAAGTCGAGGAACGCGTAGCCCTTCATCAGGTCCGGGTTCACCAGCAGGTCCCGCACCATCATCTCCGCCTCCGGGTCCAGCCCGCGCTTGGCGTAGAACTCCGCGAGCCCTTCGATGAACCACAGCGGATAGCCGCCCAGCGGATCCCCGAAGGTCTTGGCCTGCTCGGCCACGGTGCGCACCTTCTGGATGGTGAACTGGTGCGCCAGCTCGTGCGTGCTGACCTCCTCGAAGAGGTGGTGGTCGCCCAGGTACGGCAAGGACAGCTTCAGGTCCTCCGTGGAGGTGACGCCCAGCGTGCCCTCGGAGACCGCGAACACGTTCGTCTGGAGGAACTCCGCGTAGCTGCTGTAGAGGATGTACGGGAACGTCTCCGTGGGGACGTACTTGAACTGATCCACCAGGTACCGGTACGCCTCCTCGATGATGGGGGCGGCCCGCTCGGCCACCTCGCGCTCGCGCTCGTAGAAGTAGAAGCGCACGCCACCCGTCTTCGCGCCCAGGTCCTTCGCGTAGGTGTAGTTGAAGCCGCCGTCCGTTCCGCCCAGCAAGAGCGGCGCGCCGGAGAACACCGTGCCGCCATCCCCGCCGGTCGCGCCCGCGAGCGTGCCCGCGTCGCCCGCCGAGCCGCCGTCCGCCAGCGCCACGACGCCCGGGGGCGGGATGCCGCCGTCAGGAAGGCCCAGGACGGTCGGAGGGATGCCCGCGTCCGACGCGCCCATGTCCAGCGCGATGCCTCCCGCCGCGGGCCGCTGGTTGCCCGGGGGCGCCGCGGTCACGTCGCCGGAAGGGGTGACCTCCGCGCCGCCCGGCGGGGACTGCTTGTCGCCCGTCTCGGGCGACGTGGTGGGCGCGCTTGGATTGGCGCCGCCCTGCGTGCCGGGCGGCTGATCATGCGCGGTGCGGTCCGTGGGCTTCGCCAGGCCGGTCGAGCCCGGCCCCACGAGGATGTCGATGTGCCGCCACTCGAATTCGTAGCTGTTCACGGGCGTCTTCCCCGCGCGGCGGGGAACGACGAAGACCTGGGCCAGCGCGAGCTCCGGCAGGAGCAGGGCCAGCAGCACGGCGATGACGTGCGGACGGGGGTTCAAAAAGCACCTCGGTAAGGCGAGGAGACAGGCTGTCAGGGGCCTGGAGGAAGGCTCCCTCTCCCACCGGAAACGCACAAGCGGTCGTTTTGTTTCTTTGCGTTGCGGTGGACGTCCCGGTCATCCCCCCTCTGCGTGCGCCAGGGGACTTGGCGACGGTCGGGATGGCCCGGTATGGAGGAGGGAATGAATCGTTTCCCTCTCGTGGCCGCTACCGCGTTCCTCGCCTTCGGTTGTGGCAAGGACAGTTCCGACAACAAGGCCGAGTGTCAGGTTGAAGCCATCGACCTGACCGGTTGTGACAGGTCGACGTTGGGTGCCGTCCAGGCCGAAGGCATCTGGAACACGAACATCAACTTCGAGGACGGCTACACGGGCCCCTCCGCGATCCGCTTCTCGCCCGGGGAGCCGCTGCTCATCGGCCTGGCGATGACGACGAAGCAGCTCACCCCGGACACCTTCTTCCTGGCCAGCGACGTGAGCGGGTCGGACGGGTCGGCGGTGCGCTACGCGTTCGCGGGCTGCAAGGCCTCCGGCCCCGGCACGGTGCTGGGTGTGGCCCGCGTCTGCCGCAACGGCGAAACCGTGCGTCAGGGCACCTTCACCGCCACGCGCGTGACGCGGCGCGATGGCGAGTCCGAGTCCGACCGCGTGGCGCTCGTCAGCCAGACCCCGCTGCCCCGCGGCGTGCCCTCCAGCGTGGTGACGGCGGGCGGCTACGCCTACGTGACCGCGGGAGACCAGGGCCTGTTCGTCTACGACGTGAAGGACCCCGTGCACCCCACGCTGGTGTCCGAGCAGAAGTTCCCCTCGGAGACGTACACCACCTCCCTCATCAGCGGCACGACGCTCTACCTGGGCACCTACGCGACGGGCCTGCGCATCTGCGACCTGGCCGCGAACCCCGTGGTCCCGCGCTGCGACAAGACGTTCCTCGCGGACTCGGAGGTGCGGGTGGACTCGCTGGCGAAGGACGGCAACCTGCTCTACGTCGCGTCGCCGCAGCCCAAGTCGGACATCGTCGTGCTGGACGTGACCCAGCCGGCCGCGCCGGTGCTCGTGGTGCGCTACACGGTGGAGGGCTCGTCCACCACCCTGGGCGAGTTCCCCTACGCCCTGGCCATCCAGGACGGCCGCCTGTACGTGAGCAACTGGAGCTACGGCGTGACGGTGACGGACCTCACGAACGTGGCGACGACGAAGGCCCCCAAGCTGCTGGGCCGCTTCGGCGGTCCGTCCACCAGCGCCCTGGCGGTGGGCAGGCTGGGGGACGCCACCGTCGTCTTCCAGGGGTCGGACGCCTGGGGCTCGTCGCTGCTCACGCTGGACGCCACCAACCCGGCGAACATCGTCCAGCGCGGGGAGCTGGCGCTGCGTCCGGAGGCCTCCCTGGGGGGCATGGTCCTGTCCGGAACGACGCTCTACGTGGCGAACTACCAGGACGGCCTGCGCGTCTATGACGTGTCCACGCTGGGCACGCCGAAGGCCGCCGGGTACTTCAACACCTGGAGCGAAAGCGACGCGGGCCGGGGCCAGGGCTTCTTCGAGGGGCTCCAGGGCGTTCACGTCGCGGACGGCCTGGTGTATGGGTGGGACACGTCTCGTGGACTGCTCGTCTTCCGCCACACCCCGTGACGCCAAGGCCGCTTCATGACCCCGTTGAACGGATGTGGCCGCTGCCAGACCCTCCCTGAGACGCCCGACACACCGGGGCGTCTCTTCCTGTGGCCGCCGCTGGGCCACAGCCTGGGCAAGCTGGTGGCGCACCTGCGTGATTCGGGGGGCAGCTACCAGCTGCGCACCGACGCGCAATGCGTGGTGGTGGGGATGGAGGAGGGCGGCCTGCGGCGGCTCTCCTCGCAGCTGCCCAACGTGCTGACGGCGGAGGAGGTGCGGGGCACGCGCGCCCTCTTCGTCGCGGGCGACGGCGAGCCGGGCATGGCGGACTTCCCGCGCGTGGACTCACTGCAGCGCCTCACCACGCTGCACCAGTCCGGGTGGCTGGTGGACATGCTGGCGGAGTCGCGGCTCACCACGTTCTTCCAGCCCATCGTCCACGCGCAGGACACCTCCCGCATCTTCGCGCACGAGGGGCTCTTGCGCGGGCGCGACCGGGATGGGGCGCTGGTGCCGCCGAACCGCCTGTTCGACACCGCGCGCGAGGCGGACCTGCTGTTCCAGCTGGACCTGGCCGCGCGCACCACCGCCATCCGCGAGGCGGTGCGGCACCAGCTGCGCACGCACCTGTTCATCAACTTCACGCCCACGGCCATCTACGACCCGGCCTACTGCCTGCGCTCCACCGCCGCCGCCATCCGCGAGTCGGGCATCCCGGAGTCGCACGTCGTCTTCGAGATCATCGAATCCGACCGGGCCGCGAACGCCGCGCACCTGCGCTCCATCGTGGACTTCTACCGGGCGGCGGGCTTCAAGGTGGCGCTGGACGACCTGGGCGCGGGCTACTCGTCGCTGAACCTCATCCACCAGCTCCGGCCGGAGTTCATGAAGCTGGACATGGAGCTGGTGCGAGGCGTCCACGCGGACCCCTACAAGGCGTCCATCGTGCAGAAGCTGCTGGAGATCGCCAGGCAGCTCGGAATCCAGACCGTGGCCGAGGGCATCGAGACGCCCGAGGAGCTGTCCTGGGTGCGCCGGCACGGGGTGGACTTCGTGCAGGGCTACCTCATCGCGAGGCCCGCGGGCGCGCCGGCCCTCACCACCCCGCGCATCACGGATTGAGCAGGGCGTTGGACGTCCCGGACTGCTCCAGGCTCGCGGCGCGTGCCAGCTGCAGCATGTAGCCCGCGTTCTGCAGGGCGATGCGCGCGGCGTAGGTGTCCCGGCGGTTGGCGGCGTCCCGCGCGAGGGCGATCTGCGCGCGGATGCGCTCGGCCTGGACCACGACCGTGCCCTGCCCGTAGGTCGAGGCGCTCTGGCGAACGACGGAGAAGTCCTCGTCGGCGATGTCCAGCGCGTTGTCCACGCCCAGCTCGCCCTGTTCCAGCGCCTGATCCGCCGCGAGCATCCACTGGCCGCCGGACTGGATGCGCGCCAGCCGCTGCTGCCGGGCGCGCTCGGCCTCGTAGGCGCGCTGTTCGTGGGTGTCCACCTGGGACTGCACGGCCTGGGTGCGCTCGGTGGCCCTCGTGTCGCGGGCCTCCATCTCCTGCTCCAGCTCCGCGACGCGCTGGCGCAGGCGCGTCACTTCCTGGTTGGCCGCGTTGGCGTTCGCGGCGGTCCCTTGCGGCTGTGCCTGCGCGGCCGTGGGCTGCGTCGTCTGACCCGAAGGCGTCACGGCCGGCGTTCCACCCTGGACCGGTGCCGTCGTTCCCGTCTGTGGCGCGGCGGTGGAGCCCGACGGAGCGGCGGTCCCCGTCCCCGAGCCACCCGTAGCGGCTTCAGGAGGCGCGGTCCCCGTCGTGCCAGCAGCCCCCGCGCCACCGGTAGCGGGCTCAGGCGTCGCGGTGCCGGCGGCACCCGAGCCACCCGTCGCGGTGCCCGGCTCCTGCACCGTCACGCTGGATGAATCCAACGGGACCTCACCCGTGCTGCCCGCCGCGACATTGCCCGGAGCCGTCGAGGGAGCCGCGCCCGTGTCGACCGTGCCACCGAAGCCCGGGGCGTCCGCGCTCGTGGGGCCAGCGGTCGGTGACGTCCCTGCCGCGCCCGCGCCGGTATCGGATTGTCCCGCGGTGGTTCCTCCCGCGGTCGAAGCAGTGCCCGCCGCGCCCGCGCCACCCGTACCCGACAGGGGCTGCTGTGATTCAGCCGTCTCCGCCGCTTCGTTGGGGGCGGGCTCCTGCTCGAAGACCGTGGGGACAGGCGGAGCCACGTACGTCTGGGACTGCTGGACGGCGACATCACCCGAAGTGACCGGCGTGCTGCCATCGGGCATCAACGGCACCAACGCGCGATAGTTGCCCTGGGTCGGATCCGTCGGGGTCGTGACGACATAGCCCTGCGGGGGCCGGGCACCGTCCATGTCGTCCGCGGCCTGCTCATAGGCATCCTGCAGGGCAGCGGCGGCAGGGTCTCTCACGGACGGATCTTCCGGAGGCAGCGGCTCCACATCCTGCGTCTGTCCAAGGCTCAATCCCGCGACGATGGCAATCCAGAGGCGCATGCCCTGAAGGTGTCCACGCGCGAACGCTTCCACATCGCGGCCACCGCCCCTCCGCCCCCTGGCCCGCCTGGAGGGCGAACAGGGCTCAGGCCTTCGAGCGCCGGGCCCACAGCTCGTCCGCCGCGCGCCAGCCCGTCTCGAGCGCCCCATGCACGGTGCCCTCGTCGCCACCTGCGTGCGTGGCCTCGCCTGCGAAGAAGAGCGTCCGGCCCACGGGCCTGGCGAGCGCTTCGACCGCGTCCAGTGCACCCGAGGGAATGACCGCATAGCCCCCGCGCGTGTACGGCTCACCCTGCCAGTCCTGCACGTGCCACGCCTCCAGCTGTTCGTTCAGCTCCCGCACGGAGCGATGGAAGAGCCGCGACAGCCCCTGGAGCGCGCGTCCCAGCACCGCCTTGTCGCTCAAGCGCGACAGCGCCGCGGCGGTGGGGCCTCCACTCCAGCCCACCAGGTGCCGCGTGCGGCGGTGGGGCGCCAGCGTCCACCATGTGGGGAACGCGGAGGAGGGTGCATGGAAGAAGCCGAAGCGCGCGGTGGCCTCCTCCTCCCGCCAGAACGCCGTGCGGAAGCGCAGGAGGATCTTCACCAGGGGGCCCATCGCCAGCCGGCTCCAGGCGCGCTCCTGCTCACGCACGCGCGGCACGAAGCGCACGGCGCCAGGGGCGGGTGGCTTCGCCTGCAACACGCCCACGGGCAGCGTCACCACCGCGTGCCCACCCCGGAACGTCCCGAGAGGAGTGCCCTGCCGCGTCCGGGCGCGCACACGGACCGAGCCCGGTTTCCAGCGCACCTCTTCGGCCACCGCGTTGAGGAACAGCGTGTCCGGCTTCGCGAGCAGCTTCGCGGCCATCGCGTGCAGCACGCGGTCGTACCCCTCCAGCACGCGTGAAGGCGTCGTGCCCCCGGACGCCTCCGCGGTCCGCTCCATCCGGGAGATGGCGAGCGTGCTCGCGACCTCCGGATCCGCCGCGTAGAACCCCCGGACATACGAGTGCGCCATCGCGCTTACGACGGGCGGCCATTCGTGGAGACGTGCCTGCTCCGCCACCCACTCCGCCATGGGACGGTCGGGCGCCTTCGCCGCCATCAGGGGCTCCTGGAACGCGAAGGCCTCCTCCCCGTCGTCCAGCTTCCCCCGCCATAGGAGCGCATGCGTGTCGTTGCAGGGGCTCACCGTCAGCCCGGCCCGGTGGATGCGCCGCAGCATCGCGGCGGGCTTGCCATGGACGAACTCGGCCCCCAGCTCCAGGGGCACGTCCGCCACCGTGTCCCGGAGCGTCGCCACGCGGCCGCCCACGCGGTCGCGCGCCTCCAGCACGATGACCCTCAGGCCCTTGCCCAGCAACCGCTCAGCCGCGGCGAGCCCCGCGGCGCCCGCGCCCAGGATGACGACGTCGGCCTCGTGGTCCATGCCGCTCCTGATCCGCCCGCGCGCGGAGCTCCCGCCATGGAAAGACGCCCGCGGCCCACCTGAGGAACGGAGGGCCGCGAGCCAGGTCCCCCTCCCATTCGGGAGGAGGACGGGGGAGAGGCGGGGCTAGTACGTCTTCGGCGAGCTGCTGGAGCCCCCCGTGCCGGAGCTGGTGTCCGGGTTCATCGTGGAGTCGTCGCCGCTGCCCATGTCCTGCTTGGGGTCATCCATGCCCGAGCCGCCCGTGCCCTCGTTGATGGACGGATCCGGCGACATCACGTCGGAGCCCGAGCCGCCCGTGCCCTGGCTCGGCGAGATGCTGGTCGCCATGTTCTTCTCTTCCTTCACCTGGAAGCTGGCGCGGATCTCCTGGCCCTCCTTCAGGCTCTTGGCGTTCTTCATGCTCGGGTCGGTGAACTGCGTGTTCTTGTCGATGTCGAGGGGCACCACCGCGCCGCTGGTGCTGCTGACGTAGACCTTCTTGCCCTCGCTCTTGACGACCTTGCCCGTCAGCTCGTTCGAGCCCGTCATGCTCGCCGGGGACGAACCCGAGCCGCCCGTGCTGCCGCCGGACGAGCCTTGCATGCTGCCCGAGGACGTCGGCGGCTGCTGCGCGCCCTGCGCCGCGCTGTCCTGGGCAAAGGCCACGCCCGAACCCAGCAGCGCCACGGACGCGAAAACCCCAATGAGCTTCTTCATGGAATCTCTCCCGGATGATGTGAGTGGGACGGGGTGACACCTCGCGTGGCCCCCCGCTGGCAAAAACCTAGGGGTGATGGGAGTGGGGGACAGGTCGGAGGGAGAAGACCGGGTGTGTGCCCGTTCGCTCCCCGGCCCGTGGGACGTGGACCGGACCCGACAACCGGCACTCCGGCCGCCGGGTGGGGTGCTTGAAGCCAATTCCGGATTCACCTAGCGTGCTGGGGAAAGAGCGGAGGCTGGCCCCATGGCCTGCTCCCCGCCAGGAGACCGTGACCCCGATGCCCCCGCCCGCCAGGCCCTCCGCGCCGCAGCCCCAGCCCCAGGAACTGCCTGTCCCGTCCTATCCCGCCGTGGAGACCTTCATCGAGAAGGCCTCCGCCAGCGACGTCCAGGCGCTCTTCGCGCCCGTGAAGGAGGGCCTCGCCGGCCTCAAGGGACCGCGCGCGGAAGTGGGCAAGAAGGCCCAGGCTGCGATCGCGCGGTCCGAAGAGCTGCTCACCCTGCTCGTGGACGTCCGCGAGAAGCTCGTCGCGGAATCGAAGCAGTCCAAGGGCCGGAAATAACGGGCTTTTCGGGGGCCCTGACGATTTCTCGTCACCAGCAGGCAACCGGCGGCTGGCTCTCCCGATAATCCATTGAAAGAGCCGAGGGATGATCCCCGGCTCCCCTTTTTGAATCGCTGGCACCAGCGCGGAGGCTGAAATGAGCAAGATCGACAGCGGCATGATGGGCCCGAACCTGCGCATGAACACCCAGATGACCACGGCTCGGCAGACGCCGAACACGAGCTTTGGCGCGCGCGTGCAGAACGGCCTGAACAGCACCGTCGGCGCCGTGGGCGCGGGCGTGGGCGCGGTGGCGGGCTTCGTTCCCGGCGCCGGCATCGTCTCCGCCGCCGTCTCCTCCGCGCAGACCTTCTCCGGCGCCTCCGGCTCCGGCATGCAGGGCGGCCCGTACGTCGGCGTGATGAACACCGGCTCCGGCGCGGTGCCCTCCACCAACCTGCCCGGTCCGGGCACGGGCGTGTCCACGGGCGGCTCCACGTCGCTGGGCACCAGCGTCGGCGGCAGCGCCTCCGGCGGCCAGGTGTCGGATCAGCTGACGAACAACAGCAGCCTCAAGACGATGATGGACGACAACGTCAAGCTGCTGAACCTCCAGTCGGCCATGCAGCACGAGTCGCAGCTCTTCACGGCTGTTTCCAACGTGATGAAGTCGCGGCACGATACGACCAAGAACTCCATCGGCAACATCCGCTAGTCTTCACGGACAGCGGCATCTGACCGGTGCAAGGAAGGCGGCCCTCGACGGCCGCCTTCCGTGCTTCCGGCGACAGGAAAGGAAGCGCGACGTCCATGGCGGAGACCCCTTCGGAGATTGCCAACAGCCTCGTGCCCCTGGCGCGCCAGCCGGCCATGGTCCTGCTGGAGTCCGGCTACCTGTGGCTGGACATGGGTCACTTCGACAAGGCCAAGGAGGTCTTCGTCGGTGCCGCCGCGCTCATGCCCAAGAGCGAGGTGCCGCAGATCGGCCTGGGCGCCGTGGAGTTCGCGCAGGGCAAGCACGACAAGGCCCTGGCGGCCTACCGGGTCGCCCAGCGCCTGGCGCCCCTCTCGTCGCTGCCCCGGGCACACGCCGGGGAGGCCCTGCTGTTCATGGGCAAGGTGCCGGAGGCCCTCAAGGAGCTGAAGGCCGCCATCGACCTGGAGCCGGAAAGCGACGGCGCGAAGCTGGCCCAGGCGCTCATCCAGGCGAAGGAAGCGGGGGCCCTGCCTCCGCCGAAGAAGTAGTCGCGGCAGAAGAAGGAGGTACGTCGATGGCTGTCGGTGGAGTCGGACGTGGGGGTGGGAAGGGCCGCGCGGGCGGCGTGAAGGGGGCGTCCGGTCCGTCGGGTGCCTCCGGCGCGTCCTTTGGCGGCAAGGTGGACCGCGCGGAGTCTCTTGTCGGGCCCTCGGGTCTGGTAGGCTCCAGCAACGTCCAGGGCCCCCAGGCCACGGATCCGATCGCGGCGCAGGCGCTCGCCATCGCCAAGCGGCTGAAGAACGGGGGCTTCAAGAGCAAGGAGGAGGCGACGAAGGCGCTCGTCTCCGAGGTGCTTCAGGAGAAGTTGAACATGAAGTCCGCTGCCCTCACGGGCCGCATCGCCGGGGCGCTGCAGGATGATCCCCGGCTGAACCAGGTTCTCGAGCGGCTGTGGTCCAAGGCCGAGTGAGCGCGCCGCTTGCCTCTGGGTGAAGACAGGAAGGTCATCCTGGAGAAGTACGGCCCGTACGTGCGGTCGCTCGCGGCCACCGTGCGCAAGCAGTTCAATGCCCAGCTGGAGCTGGATGAACTGCTGGCCTATGGGCAGATCGGCCTCCTGGAAGCCGCGGAGCGCTTCGACCCCAAGGTGGGTGCCAACTTCCTCACCTTTGCCCACTACCGCATCAAGGGCGCCATCTTCGACGGCCTGAGGAAGATGGGCGTGCTGCGCGGCGCGGACGCCCGCACGGCCTATCAAGGCGAGCGCGCGACGGCGTATCTGGGAAATCTGGCGGACCGCGAGCAGGGCGCAAGCAACCGCGGGGCGTCATTCGACGATGATATTGGAGACATCTCGGATGCCGTGGCGGGCCTCGCGGCGGTTTTCGCGGCGGGGGCGGAAGGGGCGGAGGCGGCGGGCTACGTGGATGAATCGCTCCCGGCGGATCAGCGCCTGGAGATGGAGCAGTTGAAGAACCGGGTGCGCTCGGCCATCGAGAAGCTTCCGGAAAAAGAGCGCAAGCTCCTGCAGGGCTATTACTTCCAGGGACGTACGCTGGAAGAGGCAGGGGCGGAGATCGGGCAGTCGAAGAGCTGGGCGTCGCGGCTTCATGCGCGCGCCATTGATCGGCTCAAGGAACTCTTGAACGAGGAGGAGGAACTCCCTCCCCCCTCGACGGATGCAAGGAGGGTGTCACATGGCGGCTCCGATGAGCGGCATCTCCGCGGGACAGGTAGCGCAGCAAAAGCTGCAGGACCAGGGCGCGCAGCAGACGCAGAAGACGGGCGCCTCGAAGTTCGACGGAGTTCTCGCTGACAAGGCGCAGGGCGCGGGCCAGGTGGACGCCGCCCAGAACGTGAACAAGGCCCAGGCCGCGCAGGCCACCCAGAAGGCGGACGCCGTCCGCCAGGTGGAGACCGTCAACAAGGCGGAGAAGGCCAACCTGAACAAGGTGAGCGGCGCTGCCCAGCAGCCCGCCACGGCCAAGGGCGCGGAGCCCGTGGACGCGAAGGCCGAAGCCTCGAAGACGACCAAGTCGGGCGGCATGGTGTCCGACCTCGTCTCCGGTCTGGAGAAGGGCCAGGTCAGCATGGACAAGCTCATCAAGGAGGCCTCCTCCGGCAAGAACATGTCCAACGCGGAGCTGCTCGGTCTCCAGGCGTCCATGTACAAGTACTCGCAGGAGCTGGACCTCACGTCGAAGGTCGTCGAGAAGGCCACCAGCGGCCTGAAGGACGTCGTCAAGACGCAGGTCTGAAGTCCCCACCCCGCCGGGCCATGGCGGCATGCGAAGGGCGGTCCCTCCCAGGGTCGGGAGGGGGCGCCCTTCCGCGTTTTGCAAGGGCCCTGTTAAGCTACGCGCGCCCATGACTCGCCGAACGCCCGTCTTCGCCGCCCCGCTCCTCGCCCTGCTGTTCCTCACCGGCTGCTCCATCGAGCTGCAGCACGAGCTGACGGAGGCGGACGCGAATGAAATCTACGTCCTGCTCAGCAAGAACGGCATCAACGCCAAGAAGGAGAAGGCGGAGGGCGGCAACGAAGTGCGCTTCACCATCGTCGTCCCCAAGGGCGACGCCGCGCAGGCCGCGGAGCTCTTGAAGCGCAACTCGCTGCCGCGCCCGGTGGAGAAGGGCCTGTCCCACTTCGCCAAGGGCAGCATGGTGCCCACCGCCACGGAGGAGCGCGCCATGCTCCTCAAGGCCATGGCGGGTGAGGTCTCCAACGCGCTCAACCAGATTGACGGCGTGCTGGAGGCGCGCGCCATCGTGATGGTGCCGGAGAACAACGACCTGTCGCAGCCGGAGAACAAGCCGATGCCGTCGGCCTCCGTGTTCATCAAGTACCGCACCGTGGAGGGCGGCAAGCCCCCCGTCACGGTGGACGCGGTGAAGCAGTTCGTCGCCAGCTCCGTGTCGGAGCTCAAGCCGGAGGCCGTCACCGTGCTGATGACGGAGGCCATGGCCCCCACGGCGGAGACCACGGAGACCAACCGCCTGCAGGACGTGCTCGGTGTGCGCATGACGGCCGCCAGCGCCAGCACGTTCAAGATCATCCTCGGCGGCGCGTTCGCGCTCATCCTGGCGATGATGGGCGTCACCGCGTGGACCTTCATGCGCGGCGGCTCCGGTGGCGGCGCCCCCGCCGCGGCGGCCCGCCCCGCCCGTGCGCGCGGCGGTCGCACCGAGTAGTCCTGCACGTCGCTTCCCGCGGCCCTCCTGGGGCGGACCGCGGGACGTGTCCTCCAGGCCGGGGACACGTCTTCTATCTTCAGCGGGCCACCTGGGGGCCCGCGAGGTGACCGTTGGATTCCTTCTTCACCTCGCTCAGCAAGCGCCAGACGATGATGCTGCTCACCGCGGTCACCTTCGGGGGCCAGGAGAGCATGGCGGCGCTGGAGCACCTGCCGGAGGAGGAGGGCGCGCTCTTGCGCCACCGCGCGCAGGAGATCCTCCAGATTCCGCGTGAGAAGCGCCTGCCCGCGGTGGTGCAGGAGCTCAAGCGCCTGATGAAGGACCGGCGCGGCCAGCTGTGGACCGCGGACCCGGAGCGGCTGGCGGCGTTGCTCCAGCGCGAGCGCGGGGCCCTGGTGGAGGTCACCCTGCGCGCGCTGCCCGGCAACATGGCGGAGGCCGTGCGCGGCCACCTGCCCCCCTCGCGCGTGAAGCTCACCCGCGAGGTGCGGCCCCAGGTCCTGGACATCATCCGCTGGAAGCTGGAGGAGGCGCTGGCGCGCGAGGTCGCCGGTCAGTCCGCGGGCTTCAAGTTCGCGGACGTGCTCAACCTCCAGACGCGTGAGCTGCTCACGGTGAGCGATCGCCTGGGGGCGCGCGTGCTCGGGCCCGCGCTGGCGGGGCTCCCCGAAGAGGAACTGAACGGCCTCATGGAGTCGCTGCCTCCGGACCTGCTCCAGCTCGCGAGCAAGTCCGTGGCGGCCAATGCGCCGCGCAAGCTCCCGGAAGAGGACGCGCGCGCGCAGATCAACCTGCACGAAGGCTTCAGCCGTCTGGCCGGTGCCATCCGCAGCGCGGGCGTGCAGCGGCTGGCGCGCGCGTGCGTGGCGCAGTCCCCGGAGTTCGCCGCGCGCATGCTGGAGAAGCACCGTGGCGAGTTCGGCCACCTGCTGGCGAAGTGGGTGCGCGAGGAGCGCTCGCGGCCGACGGCCCGGGGGGATGGCGGCCGCACCGACATCGTCATGGACCTGGAGCGGCTGGCCGTGCGCGGCCTCATCGAGCGGCCCGTGCGCCTGACGGCGCCGCCGCCGCGCCCCTCCGCCGTGCTGCCTCCACCCCCGGGAGCGCGCAAGCCCGCCCCGGCCCCGGGAGCCCGTCCGTCCGCCGCGGCGGCCCCGGCACCGCGCGAAGGTCAGCGTCCCTCCTCGGCGGATCCGTCGCGCGCGCCCGCGCTCCGGCCTCCCAGGCCGATGCGGGGCGGCGCCGCCGACGACGAGGCCGCGGGAGATGCCGCCGCCAAACGCGACTTCATGGCCGAGCGCGCCGCCCGTCGCGCGGGTGCGGCCTCCAGCCGTGACGCGGGGCCGGGCGCTGCCCCTGGCGGACGTTCGCGGCCGCCCCCGGGAGAGGAGCGGGGCTCGTCGGTGGGGCCCGCCCCCCGCGCGTCCATGGTCTCGCCGGAAGGGGACGCGGACGGTTCCCGGATGCGCCGGATGCCGGTGGAGCGCGAGCGCGGCCCCGCGCCCCGTGCGTCCATGGTGGCGCCGGAAGGGGAGGCCGGAGGCTCGCAGATCCGCCGGATGCCGCCGGAGCGTGGCCCCGCGCCTCGCGCGTCCATGGTGGCGCCGGAAGGGGATGCGAACGGCTCGCAGATGCGCCGGATGCCGGTGGACCGGGGCTCGTCGGTGGGCCCCGCGCCCCGCGCGTCGACCGGGGGCGTTCCCGGCCGCCGTGATCCGGACGCACCCCGTCCCTCGCGTCCCGCCCGGCCGGATCCGGAGGGTGCCCGCATTGGCCCGCCGCCCTCAAGGCTGGGCGCACGCGGTGCGTCACGCCCGCCGGAGCCGGACGGGCCCGAGGGCCGCTCCGTCCGGGTCGAGCGCCCCGAGCGCCCAGCGCGCCCCCCCGCCGACGCGGAGGTGCGCGCTCCCCGGCGCCCGGACCCCTCCGGGGAGTCCGCAGATGGGGCCCGGGTGCTGCGCTCGCGCACCGGCTCCCGTCCCGCGGCGCGTCCCGAACCGGGGGATGCTCCGGAGCGTCCCCCGCGCGTGCTCTCCAGCCAGGCATCCTCCTCCCGGTCCTCGGAGGGAACCCAGGTGGGCCGCAGGCGCCCCCCTCCCACCGACCGGCCGGGCCCGGATGACGCGGGCGGCCCGGGAGGGCGTGGACCGCGCGGCGGAACGCGCTAGCATCCGGTCTCCAAGGAGTGGCCCATGGCGATCGGCAAGGTAATCAAGGGGGACGGGTTGGCGGAGTCGGTGGTCGTCGCCTCGTCCGAGCGACCGGCGCTGCGTCCGCCGCGCGCGGGCGTGATGAACGCCGAGGTCTTCGAGGCGCGCCAGGGCGCCCAGGGCATCATCGAGGAAGCCCAGCGCGAGCGTGAGCGCATCCTCGCCGAGGCCCAGCGCGAGAAGGAGGAACTCTTCGCCAAGGCCAGGGACCTGGGCCGTCAGGAAGGCCTGGCGCAGGCGACGGAGCTGCTCCTGCGCGCGAAGATGCAGGCCGGCGAGATGCTCGAGTCCCAGGAGCAGGACATCATCGCGCTGGCGCTGAAGATGGCGGAGAAGATCCTCGGCCGCGACCTGGAGCGCGAGCCGGAGCTGCTCGTGGACATGTGCGCCGCGGCCATCGACAACCTGCGCAACGCGCGCGCCATGGTGCTTCGCGTGCACCCGAAGACGGCCGCGGTGCTGCGCGCCAAGCGCCCGGTGCTGATGGAGCTCATCGGCCGCACGGTGGACCTGGCCATCAAGGAGGACCCGGAGGTCGCTCCCGTGGGCTGCATCGTCCAGACGGAGTTCGGCACGGTGGACGCGCAGCTGCCCACCCAGCTGGAGATGCTCCAGAACCTCCTGCAGCCGGACACCTCGCGCAAGAGCGGCCCTCCCTGAGCCTTCAGGCCCGCACCGCGCCCTAGAGCCTTCCCGGATCCGCCATGGCCATCGACCTTTCGCGCTACTACGACCTCATCAAGGAAGCGTCCCTCGTCCGGGTGCGCGGCCGCGTCACGGAGCTGACGGGCCTCGTCATCAAGGCGAGCGTGCCCAACGTGCGCATCGGCGAGGTGGTGCTCGTCAAGAACCGCCAGCGCGGCCTGATGAAGTCGGAGGTCGTGGGCTTCGTGGGCGACGAGGTGATGCTCATGCCCCTGGGCGAGCTGTACGGCATCGGTCCGGACAGCGAGTGCATCCCCACCGGCCGTCCGCTCACCATCAAGTGCGGTGACGATCTCCTGGGCCGCGTGCTCAACGGCATCGGCGAGCCCATGGACGGCAGGCCCCTGGAAGGGGAGGGTCTGATCGACTGGTCCGTGGACCGCGACTGCCCGGACCCTTTCACCCGCCAGCGCATCGAGCGGCCGCTGCCCCTGGGCGTGCGCTGCATCGACGGGCTGCTCACCGTGGGCGAGGGCCAGCGCGTGGGCCTCTTCGCGGGCTCCGGCGTCGGCAAGTCCACGCTGATGGGGCAGATTGCCCGCAACACGCAAGCGGACTTGAGCGTCGTGGCGCTCATCGGCGAGCGTGGTCGCGAGGTGCGCGAGTTCATCGAGGACGCCATGGGCGAGGAGGGCATGAAGCGCGCCGTGCTGGTGTGCGCCACGTCCGACCAGCCCGCCCTCGTGCGTCTGCGCGCCGCCTACGTCGCCACGGCCATCGCGGAGTACTTCCGGGAGCGCGGCGGCAACGTGCTGTTCATGCTCGACACGGTGACGCGTCTGGCGCGCTCCCAGCGCGACATCGGCCTCGCCATCGGCGAGCCCCCGGCGCGTCAGGGCTACCCGCCCAGCGTCTTCTCCATGCTGCCGCGCATCCTGGAGCGCACGGGCAACTCGGCGAAGGGCAAGTGCACCGCCATCTACACCTGCCTCGTGGCCGGCGGTGACATGGAAGACCCCATCGCCGACGAAGTCCGAGGTATTCTCGACGGCCACTTCATCCTCAACCGTGAGTTGGGCGCGCGAAACCAGTGGCCGGCCATGGACGTGCTCCAGAGCCTCAGCCGTGTGATGAGCGGCATCGTCAGCAAGGAGCACAAGAAGGCCGCTGGCAAGCTGCGCGAGACGCTCGCCACCTACGAGAAGCAGCGCGACCTCATCCTGCTGGGCGCCTACCAGGCCGGCGCGGACCCCAGGACGGACTACGCCATCGAGAAGTACGACGCCATCATCGACTTCCTCAAGCAGGACACCCACTCCAACTCTCCGTACGAGGAGACCGTGGAGCAGCTCATCAACCTGTTCGCGGACTGAGGCGGGCCGCCTTCCGGCCGGCCTGCATGGACGGGGCGGTTTTTGGGTAGGATGCCCCCACCATGCCCCCGTACCGGTTGCAGTCGTTGCTGGACATGCGTGAGAAGGCGAAGGAGGAGGCCGAGCAGGCCTTCTCCGACGCCGTCAAGGCGCTGGCGAAGGAAGAGCAGGAACAGCAGCGCCTGGAGGCGGAGCTGGAGCGCCGCCGCAAGGAGCGCAAGGCCAAGGTCGCCGAGTACTTCCAGCAGATCATGGCCAAGGGCGCCGGCATCAACGGCATGAACATGATGGGCCGCTTCGAGGAGCGTCTGAAGGACGACGAAGCCCAGGTCGCCCTCCAGATCGAGCACCAGAAGGAGGTCGTCCGGACGGCCGGCCGCCTGGTGGAGCAGCGCCGCATGCTGATGGCCGAGGCCGCCAAGGAGCTCAAGGCCATCGAGAAGAACAAGGAGAAGTTCGTCAAGCAGGTGAAAAAGGAACGCCAGGACCGCGAGGAGCTGCAGCAGGAGGAGATCGGCAGCGCCTTGTTCCTGGCCCGCCAGCGCAAGTAACCTCCCGCCGCCTTCCGCTGAGTCTGGAGAGACGCCATGAGCCGAGTTGATGACGATCGCGATGCCGCGCGCTTGGCGGAGCGGATGATCCAGGAGCGCAAGCTCGCGGAGGCGAAGACCCAGAAGCGCCTGCAGGGCGACTCCGTCTTCTCCAAGCTGGTCCAGCAGGGCCAGGCGGAGCAGGCCCTGCCCAAGCAGGCGCAGGAGCTGAAGCAGCCCCTGGGCAAGCAGGTGCTGGCGCGCCTCGCGCAGGGGCAGGGGAAGACGTTCGACGAGAAGCTGGCCCAGAAGGAGACCGCCTTCGCCAAGCCCGGGGAGTCCACCCAGGGCGCCCAGCAGTCCCAGCGCAACGCCGAGTCGCAGGGCCTGTCCAAGGGAGGGGAGGCCCGCAAGTCGGAGGTCGTGGAGGAGAAGCGCTCCACGGACGTCCGCGAGAGCGACATGACCAAGGCCGAAGGTCAGGCCAGCCGGCTGAGCCAGGAGAAGGGCGAGCTGAAGATCGACGTCAACGCCGGTGGCGGCAAGGGCGCGGGCGGCGGCGGGGCCAGCAAGGAGAAGGACGACAAGGGCGGGCAGATGGCCGCCGCCGCGGGCTTCCGCTTCAACCCCGCGCTGATGGCACCGGTGCCGGTGGCCAAGCCCAAGGACATGGCGGGCTCCGAGCGGCTGCGCGCCATGGCGAACGAGATCGCCCAGAAGATCGTCGAGCGCGTGCGCGTGGGCACCAACGCCGCGGGCAACGCGGAGTTCCAGATCGACCTGCGCGGCGACGTGCTCAACGGCCTGTCCATCAAGGTCAGCGCGAAGAACGGGAAGATTTCCGCCACCTTCAGCGGCAGCGACCGCGACACGCTCAAGCTCCTGGAAGAGCAGAGCGACGGCCTGCGCAGCGCCCTGGGCGGCCGGGGCCTGGCGCTTGAAAATCTGAGGTTCGAGGCCAAGACATGAGCCTGGAGCCGGACGACGAGCCCGGAGTCTTCGAGCGCACCATGTTGGTCGACACCCGGAAGCTGGGACCGCCCCCGAAGCCCGCCGCGGCGCCGGCACGCGCTCCCGAGCCGGTCGTGCCGTGGCGGCCGTTCGCCTTCTCGCACCTGGAGAAGGTGTCGCGCTCGCAGGGCCAGCTGGCGGAGCGGCTGCGCTGGCTCACGCCCAACGCGGGCACGCTGGAGACCGTCTGCGCGCGCCTCAAGGCGCTGTTCGACGTGGACGTGCGCCTGTCGGTGGAGTCCGCCCAGGCGCGCCCCATGACGGAGCTGCGCCGCTTCCTGGGGGACCCGTCCTTCCTGGCGGTGCTGGCCCCCGGCGCGCTCAAGGGCCGGGCCATCCTTGAAATCGAGCTGTCGCTGGCGCACTCGGCGGTGGACCTGCTCCTGGGCGGCGCCGGTGAGACGGTGGGCCTGCGGCCCCTGACGGACATCGAGGAGGGCGTGATGGGCTACGTCGTCCTGGAGGCCCTGAAGGAGCTGGTGCCCGGGCTGCAGCCCGGCGTCCCCCGGCCCCGGCTGGACGGCGTGGCGCGCGGCGTGGACGAGGTCTCCGCGCGCCTGGGCGAGGACGGTCCCATGCTGACGGTGCACCTGAACGCGGTGCTGGGCACGCACCGCGGCATCGTGCGGCTGGTGGTGCCGTCGGCGGTGCTGGAGGCGGCCGAGCCCGCGGTGGAGAGCGCCCAGCGGCGCGACCAACGCCGGCAGGACATGAAGGCCCACGGGCGGCGCCTGTCCGCGCTGCGCGACTGGCTGCGCGCGGAGATTGGCGTGGCGGAGCTGTCCGCCCAGGACCTGGCGTCGCTGCGCATCAAGGACGTGCTGCTGCTGGACCTGCTGTCGGCGCGGCCGGACAAGGGCGAGGCCGGCACGGCGCAGCTGCGCCTGGGCCTGGGCCGCACCGGCCACTTCGCGGCGGACGTGTTCGTGGAGAACGGCCGCTACCGGGCGCGCATCACGGACATCATCCCCGGCGAGCCGGGCAACCCCCAGGGTGGGGAGTCCGGCGGGTCGGAAGAGAACGAGGACTTCACCAACCCGGAGCTGGGCGTTCCTCCGGAACTCGAAGGGGCGGCATTGGACGACAAGGACGGAAGCGATCTGCTCAGCGACCTGCCCCTGCAGGTGGCGGTGGAGCTGGCGCGAGTGCCCATCACGGCCGAACAGGTGGTGGGCCTGCGCACAGGCCAGGTCATCGACCTGCGTCGTGGGGCGGGTGAGCCTGTGGACCTGTCGGTGAACGGCAAGGTCGTGGCCCGGGGCGAGCTCGTGGAGCTGGAGGGACAGCTCGGCGTGCGCATCATCAACCTGAGCTGAAGCGCATGTGCCCGTGCGTCACAGGGCAGGCGGGCAGGGGGGCGTGCTCGTGCCCGGGCCCGTGGCGGTCCTGACTCGGGTGCACTAGGCTCGCGCCCATCCATGGCGGTCCTCGGTCTCTTCCCCTCGCGCCTGTTGCTCGGCGCCGCGCTGCTCTTCGCGTCGCCCGCCGTCCTGGCGCAGGCGCCCGCGGCCTCCACGCCTGACGCCTCCGTCGCGGCGCCGGTTCCTGAGGCCGCCGCGCCCGAGGCCGTGAAGCCAGCGGCTCCCGCGGCGGCGCCCCCTGCCGGCGATGGCGCGTCTCGCGCGAAGCGCCACGCGGACGAACTGGACCGCGAGCTGGGCGTCGCCGAGCCGGAAGCCGACGCGGCGCAGGAGAGCCTGGGCTGGGTGGTGGTGCGCACGGTGGCGCTGCTGGGCGCGGTGCTCGCGGCCATCTACCTCACGCTCAACGTGGGCCTGCGCCGGCTGATGGGCCTGCAGGGCGTGCCCGTGGGCAAGGCGTCGGTCGTGTCGGTGATGGAGCGCATCCCGTTGGATCAACGGCGCACGCTCTTCGTCCTGAAGGCCGCGGACGAGTACCTGCTGGTGGGTGGCGGCGAGGGTGGCGTGCAACTGGTTTCGAAGCTGGACCGCGACGCCGTGGAGCGCATCCGTGCCGCGCGTCCGCCGTCGTCTCCGGTCTCCCTGAGTCCTTTCCTCCAGAAGCTCCTCTCCCGCCGGACCGGTGGCACCACGCCGCCGCCGGGCGTCTGAAGGCCGTCCCGTGAACCGTTCGTCTCCCGCCGCCCGTCCGCTGCTGTTCCGCGCTCCGCCCTGGCTCTTCGCGGCCCTCGTGTCGCTGCACCCCTTCGTCGCGTCCGCGGCGAAGAAGGGCGGGGACTCGATGCCGGATGAAATGGTCAAGGAGGCGGTGAGCAGCGACTCCTTCACCTCCCGTCCGCTCATCCTCATCCTCGCGCTCGCGGCCATGTCCCTGGTCCCGTTCGCGCTGATGATGGTGACCAGCTTCGTGAAGATTTCGGTGGTGCTCTCCATCGTCCGCTCGGCGCTGGGCACCCAGCAGATTCCCCCCACCCAGGTCATCACCGGCCTGGCCATCATCCTCACCGTCTACATCATGGCCCCCGTGGGCACGGAGATGTACCGGGCGGGAGGCATCGACATCTGGTCCCGGGGAACGTCCGTCTTCTCCTCGGAGACGGTGGGCACGATGCTGGGCGCCGCGGACAAGTCCAAGGAACCCCTGCGCGAGTTCCTGATGAAGAAGGTCACCAACAAGGACCGCACGCTCTTCTACAGCCTGGCGAAGAAGATGCGGAAGGAGGAGGACCGCAAGGACATTGGCCCGAACGACTTCATGGTCATCGTGCCGGCCTTCGTCGTGTCCGAGCTGAAGGAGGCCTTCCAGATTGGCTTCCTCCTCTTCGTGCCCTTCATCGTCATCGACATGGTGGTGGCCAACATCCTGCTGGCGCTGGGCATGCACATGCTGTCGCCCACGACCATCTCCATGCCCTTCAAGCTGCTGTTGTTCGTGCTCGTGGACGGCTGGTACCTCATCGCCAAGGGCCTGGTCATCGGCTACCTGTAAGGAGCCCCGTACTCCCATGAATCAGCTCACGTTCATCACCCAGGAGGCGCTGTTCCTGGTGCTCGTGGTCTCCGCGCCGCCGGTGCTCATGAGCCTCCTGGTGGGCTTCCTCGTCTCGCTGTTCCAGGCCACCACGCAGATTCAGGAGCAGACGCTGTCGTTCGCGCCCAAGGTCGTCCTCGTCTTCGGCGTGCTGGCCATGACGGGCCCGTGGATTGGCGGACAGCTGCTGCGCTTCACCTTCCACGTCTTCGACCGGTTCCCGGCGCTCATCGGCAGATGAACATCGGCGAAGCCATGGCCGAGCTGGGTGCTCGGGTCAACCTGTCGGTCACCATCTTCACGATGGCACTCATCATGTGCCGCGTGATGCCCATCCTCATCTTCAGCCCGTTCCTGGGCGGCGAGGTCGTTCCCTCGGAGATGAAGCTGGGCCTGGGCCTGCTGGTGTCCGCGGTGCTCTTCCCGTCCGTCGCGGACCGGATGGACCGGATTCCCCTGAGCGCGCTGCCGTACATCGGGCTGCTGCTCAAGGAGGTCTTCATCGGCGTGGCGCTGTCGTACATCGTCAACATGGTGTTCGACGCGGCCCGCGTGGCCGGCACGCTGATGGACACCATGTCAGGCAGCAACAACGCCCAGCTCTACGTGCCGCAGCTGGGCACGCAGGTGTCGCTCTTCTCCAGCCTCAAGGTGCAGCTGTGCGTGGTGCTGTTCCTGTCGCTGGACGGGCACCACATCATCATCCGGGCGCTCGCGGACAGCCTCGCCATCGTGCCGCTGGAGGGCTTCCCGCGCTTCAGCCGCGGCGTGTGGCCCTTCTTCGACCTGATGATCCGCTCCTTCGCGGACCTGCTGAAGATCAGTCTGGCGCTGGCCGGCCCCGGCATGGTGGCCGCGTTCGTCACCGACCTGGCCCTGGGCGCCATCAACCGCGTCGCGCCGCAGATCCAGGTGTTCTTCATCTCCATGTCGCTCAAGCCGCTGGTGGGCGTGTTGATCATGTTCATCGCCATCCACGTGGTCATTGGCCGCATGCAGCAGGAGCTGGCCAACATGCTCCGGATGTTCCAGCACGCCATCCAGCTCCTGGCTTGAGCGGACTCAAGCCTCCCGGGATTCCTCCATGTCGGACGAGAGTGGCGACAAAACAGAAGAACCGTCGCAGAAGAAGCTCGACGACGCGCGCAAGAAGGGTCAGACCTGGAAGAGCAAGGACCTGACGGGCGTGGCCGTGCTCATCGCCGGCCTGGGCATCGTCAAGGGCACCTGGGACAACGTGGAGACGGAGATCTCCTCGCTCTTCCGCTTCAGCTTCGACGCCATCGCCCACTCGCAGGACCTGGGGCTGGCGACGACGCAGCTGCTCATCATGGGCCTGCGCACGATGCTGCTCCTGACGATACCCGTGGTGGCGGGCGCGGCGGTGCTGGGCGGGCTGCTGGACTATCTCCAGGTGGGGTCGCTCTTCACCATCGACCCGCTCATCCCCAAGTTCGACAAGCTCAACCCCATCGCGGGGTTGAAGAACATGTTCTCCAAGAAGTCCTTCGTGGAGCTCTTGAAGAACCTCATCAAGATCTCCGTCGCCGCCTACGTCGTCACCGGCGTGGTGCGCGACTCGATGCCCCTGGTCATCGAGACGGTGCGGCAGGACACGCAAGGCATCATGGCCATCCTGGGAGAGATCATCTACCGGGTGTCCGTGCGCATCGTGATGCTCTTCGTCATCTTCGGCGTGTTCGACGTGTGGTGGCAGCGCAAGTCGTACATGAAGGACATGATGATGACGAAGGAGGAGGTCAAGAAGGAGTACAAGCAGAGCGAGGGTGACCCGCACCACAAGGCCAAGCGCAAGGAGCTCCACCATGAGATCATGGAGGGGGCCCAGATGGAGGCCGTGAAGGACGCGAGCGTCATCGTCACCAACCCGGACCACGTCGCCGTGGCGCTGCAGTACGACCAGAACAAGGACGGCGCCCCGCGGGTGCTGATCAAGGGCATGGACGCCAAGGCGGAGCGCATCAAGGCGCTGGCGCGCGAGGCGGACGTGCCCCTGTTGCGCAACGTCCCGCTGGCGCACGCGCTGTTGCGCGTGGAAGTGGGGGAGGAAGTGCCGGAGGACCTCTACGACGCGGTCGCGGAGGTGTTGAACTTCGTCTACGGGCTGAAGCAGCAGCAGAACGCGGCGCCGCCGGCGCGCGCCTGAGGAGGACGGCATGGCCAGCGACGAAGAGGCGGACATCGCCATCGCCATCAAGTACGACAAGCAGGCGGACGGCGCCCCGCGGGTCGTGGCGAAGGGAATGCGCCTGAAGGCGGAGAAGATCCGGGAGATCGCCAAGCAGTACGGCATCCCGGTGATGCGCAACGTGTCCCTGGCGCACGCCCTGTACCGGGTGGACGTGGGGCAGGAAGTGCCGGAAGAGCTCTACGACGCGGTCGCGGAGGTGCTGAACTTCATCTATGCGCTCCAGCGAGAGCAGGCGGGCGGACGCTGAAGGGGGCTGGACGCGAACCCCCTACCTGTATTGAAGTCGGGCCACCATGGCCAGAATCAACAATCAGCCCCCCAGCACCGCGCTTTGGCCCTGGGGAGGTCCCCGCAGCGTCCGTGAGCGGCTGGTGGACCCGTCCCAGCTGGACCGGGCGAAGAAGGCTCGCAAGGCCGGCAACATCAAGAACCCGTCGCTGCCCTCCGCGGCGCTGCTGGACTTCATCGGTCCGGCGCACTCGTCGGAAGAGCTCCGGCTGCCCCTGCCGCCCCACCCGGGCGGTCACGACGCGGACCTGGAGGGCTTCAGCGACCGGCCGCACCTGGCCAGCGTCGCCGGCCGCGGGGATGACGGGCAGCGCCGGATGCTGGAGCGCGGCCTGTCCAAGGTGAACGCGCCGCCGGAGCGCCTGGAGCGCCTCAAGGCCCTCTTGCAGCGCGAGTCCGCGATGCTGGGGCTGGTGGACCAGGTGAGCGCGGAGTCGCAGGAGATCATCCGCCGCATGTGGGAAGAGCAGAAGGACGAGGGCTACTGACCCATGGCGGCGCTGGACCCGGAAGATCCGCAGGACGAGGCGAAGCTCACCGCGCTCCTGCAGCGCTGGGCGGAAGGGAAGGCCACGCTCCGCGAGGTGCGCGGCTATTCCAACGATGAGCTCTACGCCATCGCCAAGACGGCCTACTTCTTCTTCTACCAGGGCCGGGTGGCGGAGGCGCGGACGCTCTTCCAGGGGCTCTACGCCATCAACCCCACGGACGTGTACTTCGCCAAGGCGCTCGGGGTGGTGGAGATGGCCGCGGGCAACGGGCAGGGCGCGCTCGCCGCCTTCGACGTGGCCGCGAAGCTGGCGCCGCAGGACCCCGCCGTCTACGTGGGGCGCGCGGAGGTGAAGCTGGCCTTGGGACAGAAGCCCCAGGCGCTCGAGGACCTGCGCCGCGCGGCGGCCATGTCCCCCACGGATGATCCGGTGGTGCGCAAGGCCGGCGCCATGGTGAACGCCCTCACGCGGCGCTGATCCACGGCGGGCCCTTGTCACCGGGTCGTTGGATGTGGAAGCCCAGTAAACTCTGTTAGGCTCGATTCATTCACCTCAACCGATGGAGAGGTTCATGGCCCCCCCCAAGAAGGAAGTCCCGCCGCTGCCGCCCGAGCCGCCGGAGCTGACCGCGAAGCGAGAGAAGCTCCTGGTGGAACTGGACGAGCAGTCCAAGGCCGCGACGGGCGTGTTCCAGCAGGTGCTGCGCAACATGCGCAAGCTGGTGGCCTCCGGAGCTCCCACGGCGCCGCTGGATCAGCAGCTCTACACGGACGTGAAGGACGCGCTCACGCGCTTCATGAAGGAGCCCATCCTTCCGCCTCCGCCCATCCTCGGCCAGGTGGTGGAGTACCTGCAGTTCCGCATCTCCACCTACGGCATGACCATCCAGAAGATGGCGCTCGAGATCAACCCCGAGATCGCCGGCAAGATGGCCATCCAGCCCCCGGGCGGCGCTCCGGCCCCCGCGGCCGCTCCCGCCGCGTCCCGCGCCAGCCCCAAGGGTCCGTCGGACGGTTTCGAGAGCTCCAGCAAGGGCAAGATGACCCTCAACCCCGAGTTCGCGGGCACGCCTGATCCGAAGGCGGAGCAGCAGCAGCTGGAGTCCTTCAAGGCCTGGATGAAGAATCCGGCGCTTGGGAAGTTGAAGGGCTGACAGTTCCGCGCCTCCCCAGCGGGTCGGGAGGTTCGGAAATGATCCTGGAAATCACCCAGGAAACTCCGAAGGCGCTTCACGGATAATCTTTTTGTAGCTGTCGCCGTACTAACCCCTCGTCGTCCTCCTGAAGGAGCACACCATGGCCAGCGGCCTCGCGAACGTCCTCTCCACCGCCATCAGCACCTCCAACTCCCAGCGCTCCTCGATGGACGACATGATCGCCCAGGCCCCGCCGGAGCAGAAGGGCTTCCTGGAGGCGCAGAAGAAGGTTCAGCAGGACTCGCAGATCATGAGCACGATCACGAACCTGATGAAGAAGATGGACGAGATGGCGATGGCGGCCATCAACAACCTGAAGTAGTCGCTGACAGGTTGGTGGTTCGCTCCGGCCCCGCGCTGGTGCTCCTTCGGGAGTACCGGTCCGGGGCCGGCGGCGTTTCGGGCTTCAGGCCCGGCGGCGGGCGGAAATGATCCTGGAAATCACCCAGGAAACTCCGGCCCTCCTCCTCCGATAATCCTTTTGTAGCTGTCGCCGTACAAACCTCTCGTCGTCCTCCTGAAGGAGCACACCATGGCCAGCGGCCTCGCGAACGTCCTCTCCACCGCCATCAGCACCTCCAACTCCCAGCGCTCCTCGATGGACGACATGATCGCCCAGGCCCCGCCGGAGCAGAAGGGCTTCCTGGAGGCGCAGAAGAAGGTTCAGCAGGACTCGCAGATCATGAGCACGATCACGAACCTGATGAAGAAGATGGACGAGATGGCGATGGCGGCCATCAACAACCTGAAGTAGTCGCTGACAGGTTGAGTGGTTCGCTCCGGCCCCGCGCTGGTGCTCCTTCGGGAGTACCGGTCCGGGGCCGGCGGCGTTTCGGGCTTCAGGCCCGGCGGCCGGGGAAAAATGATTTCAGGAAATCCCCAGGAAACTCCGAAGGCCCTTCACCGATAATCCTTTTGTAGCTGTCGCCGTACTAACCCCTCGTCGTCCTCCTGAAGGAGCACACCATGGCCAGCGGCCTCGCGAACGTCCTCTCCACCGCCATCAGCACCTCCAACTCCCAGCGCTCCTCGATGGACGACATGATCGCCCAGGCCCCGCCGGAGCAGAAGGGCTTCCTGGAGGCGCAGAAGAAGGTTCAGCAGGACTCGCAGATCATGAGCACGATCACGAACCTGATGAAGAAGATGGACGAGATGGCGATGGCGGCCATCAACAACCTGAAGTAGTCGCTGACAGGTTGGTGGTTCGCTCCGGCCCCGCGCTGGTGCTCCTTCAGGGGCACCGGTCCGGGGCCGGCGGCGTTTCGGGCTTCAGGCCCGACGGCAGGCGGAAATGATCCTGGAAATCACCCAGGAAACTCCGAAGGCGCTTCACCGATAATCCTTTTGTAGCTGTCGCCGTTACAAAAACCTCGTCGTCCTCCTGAAGGAGCACACCATGGCCAGCGGCCTCGCGAACGTCCTCTCCACCGCCATCAGCACCTCCAACTCCCAGCGCTCTTCGATGGACGACATGATCGCCCAGGCCCCGCCGGAGCAGAAGGGCTTCCTGGAGGCGCAGAAGAAGGTTCAGCAGGACTCGCAGATCATGAGCACGATCACGAACCTGATGAAGAAGATGGACGAGATGGCGATGGCGGCCATCAACAACCTGAAGTAGTCGCTGACAGGTTGAGTGGTTCGCTCCGGCCCCGCGCTGGTGCTCCTTCGGGGGTGCCGGTCCGGGGCCGGCGGCGTTTCAGCGCTTCCGAAAGCGCTCGGCCCCTTGTTCGGGATCCAGAAACTCTCCTAGCCTCTCCGCCGATAACCTTGGAAACCGCTTTTTGAACGAGGTTGGTTCACATGGGCAACACGATCAACCGTACTCCTTCCTTCTCCCCCACGGCCCGCACCACGGGCCCGACGCAGGCGAACCCGGCCGCTTCGGCCAAGGCCACGCGCGAGCTGGGCGACCTCAACGCGCAGCTGAAGACCCTTGCGCAGCCGCAGGCCGCCACGAAGCAGACCGCGACCACCGACCGCAAGTCCACGGGCGACACCCTGAACGGTCTGAAGGACGCGTACCTGGGCAACCTCGACCTGAGCGAGACGGCGAACGCCCGCGCCCTGTCCAAGGCGCAGGAGAAGGTCGACGCTTTCGTCGCGGCCAACCCGAACGCCACCCAGGAGCAGGTCGAGGCCGAGGCCAAGAAGGCGCTCGGCAGCACCTCCACCAGCGAGTACATCTTCAAGTCGATCATCAGCAAGTCGATGAACGACATCATGGCGAAGGTGCAGGAGCGGATCGACGAGTCGAAGTAGTCCGTCCAGCCCGTGCCTTGGAAGGGTCCCCGTCTGGCACTGGCGGGGGCCCCGGGCTAGACTCCCCGCCGCTGCTGCCCCCGCCCCGGTGAACGCGCCGATGACGACTGAATCCAAGGCCACGGTGTCGAACGACAACGAGAAGCCCCTGTCTGGACCGGAGATGCTCGAACGGGCCACGGAGGGCTTCAATCTCTTCCAGGACGGGCACTTCAGCGAGTCGCTGGCCATCTTCGAGAAGCTCTCGGCCATGGACTCGAGCGAGGCCTACTTCCAGACCGCCCTGGGCGCCTGCCACCTGGCGCTGGAGGACCTGGACACCGCCGTGGCGTGCTTCAACCGCGCCATCGAGCTGGACCCCACCGACATCACGCCCTTCGTCAACCGGGGTGAGGCGTTCCTCCGCCAGGGCCGGACGATGGAAGCGGCCCGCGACTTCCAGCATGCCGTGTCGCTGGACCCCGAGGACAAGGACCCCCTGAGCCGTCGTGCGCGCATGCTCGCCGCCGCGGCCCTGGAGAGCTCGGACGAGGCTTCGGAATCCGAAGCCCCCGAGGACCGCTCGTAGCCTGACCGCAGGCTCCCTTCCCGGACAGGGGAGGGAAGGCCCCCCCTTGGGCTCGGGGGCGCGCACGGATTAGGATGGCCCCGCCGATGGCCAACGCCGATCCGAACAGCTTCCTGAACAAGTACTCCGACATCGTCCTCGCGGTGGTCGTCGTGGCCATCGTGGCGATGATGATCGTCCCGCTGCCGACGCTCGTCCTGGACGTGTTGCTGACGCTGAACATCAGCATCTCGGTGGTACTGCTCCTCATCTCCCTCTACGTGCCCAGCGCGCTGTACCTGTCGTCGTTCCCGACGATCCTGCTGATCACGACGATGTTCCGTCTGTCGCTGACCATCTCCACCACGCGACTCATCCTGCTCACCGGCGACCCGGGCGAAGTGGTGGTGGCGTTCGGTAACTTCGTGGTGCAGGGCAACTTCGTCGTCGGCGCCATCCTCTTCCTCATCCTGGTGGTGGTGAACTTCATCGTCATCTCCAAGGGCTCGGAGCGCGTCGCGGAAGTGGCCGCGCGCTTCACCCTGGACGCCATGCCCGGCAAGCAGATGTCCATCGACGCGGACCTGCGCGCGGGCGTGATTGATCAGGACCAGATGAAGAAGAAGCGCCGCGACCTGGAGCGTGAGAGCCAGCTCTTCGGCGCCATGGACGGCGCGATGAAGTTCGTGAAGGGCGACGCCATCGCGTCCATCATCATCACGGTCATCAACATCGTGGGCGGTCTCATCATCGGCGTCACCCAGAAGGGGATGGCCGCCGGTGACGCCGCGCAGAAGTACACGCTGCTCACCATCGGTGACGGTCTGGTCGGCATGATTCCCGCCATCCTCATCTCCACGTGCGCCGGTATCCTGGTGACGCGCGTGGGCGGCGAGGAAGAGGGCGCGCACCTGGGCAAGGACGTGGGCTCGCAGCTCACCGCCTTCCCGAAGGCCATCGCCATCGCGGCGGCCATGCTCGTGGGCCTGGGCCTCATCCCCGGCCTCCCCAAGATTCCCTTCTTCCTGCTGGGCGCGGGCGCGGGCTTCGGCGCGTACACGATGATGCGCAAGCGCGACGAGGCCATCGCCGCCGAGGAAGCCGGCCCCGCGATGGAGTCCAGCTTCGGCACGCCCGTGTCCGCGGAGCCTCCGCCCAAGGAGCAGCTCAACCCGGACTCGGAGCTGTTCATCCCCGTCGTCACGCCCATCGTGCTGGAGGTGTCCGACGCGCTGGTGCCCTTCGTGGACTCGCGGCAGGACGGCGGCAAGTTCCTCTTCGAGCTCATCCCGTTCATGCGCGACGGCCTCTTCGTGGAGCTGGGCGTGCGCTTCCCCGGCGTGCGCGCGCGCGGCAACGGCGGCCTGCCGCCCGGGGCCTACCAGATCCAAATCAACGAGGTCCCCGTCGTCACCGGCCAGGCCACCCTGGGCCACATCCTGGTGAACGACACGGTGGAGCGCCTCAAGCTGATGAACATCCCCGGCTTCGAGGCCATCAACCCCGCGACGCGCCAGCCGGCCGCGTGGGTGCCCGAGCAGTTCCGGGAGACGCTCGAGTCCGCGGGCCTCACCACCTGGGACGTGCCCGGCTACATCATCCTGCACACCGCCGCCGTGCTGCGGAAGAACGCCCGCGAGTTCGTGGGCGTGCAGGAGACGCAGACGATGCTGGAGCAGCTGGAGAAGGCGTTCCCGGCCATCGTCAAGGAAGTGGTCCCGAAGATCGTCAACGTGCTGAAGCTGACGGACATCCTCGGGCGCCTGGTGGAGGAGGAGCTCTCCATCCGCGACCTGCGCGGCATCCTCCAGGCCCTGTCGGAGTACGGGCAGGTGGAGGCCGACAACGTCATGCTCACCGAGCATGTCCGCGCCTCGCTGCGCCGCTACATCTCCCACAAGTACGCGCGCGGCACCGGCACGCTGGTGGTGTACCTGCTCGACCCGAACATCGAGGAGGCCATCCGCAGCTCCATCAAGCGCACCTCCGCGGGCGCCCACCTGGCGCTGGAGCCGGAGATTGCCCAGGAGATCGTCGGCGCGGTGCGTTCGGAGTGCGGCCACCTGCCGCCCAGCGCCCAGCGCCCCGTCATCCTCACGGCCATGGACATCCGCCGCTACGTGCGCAAGCTGCTGGAGTACGAGTTCAACCCCTCGTTCTCCATCCTCAGCTACCAGGAGCTGTCCCCCGAGCTGAACATCCAGCCGGTGGCGCGCATCTCCTCCGGCCGGTAGTCCCCCGCGCCGGAAGTGCGAAGGCCCCCGTCTCGCGACGGGGGCCTTTGTCGTTTCAGGGAGGGAGTGGCTGTTGCCCGCGAAGCGCCTCAGGCGCCCGCGAGCACGGCGATCATCAACACGAGGAAGCTCAGCCCCACCACGCCCATCACGATGAGCGGGACGAGCTTCTTCTTGTCCGCGAGCGCGGACACCGGCGCGGGCTCGGGCTCCGGCTCGGGCATGGACTCGCCCATCCCGCCGTCGGGCTGCGGCTCCTCGGAGGAGGCGTCGGGCTGCGGCTCCTCGGACGCGGCGGGCTCCTCCGGCGGCGCGGGGGCGGGCTCGGGCTCCGGTTCAGGCTCGGGCGGGGGCGGCTCCTCGCGCTTGGGCGGGGAGGGGCGCGGCGGCGACGGCGCCGGGACGACGGCGGAGCTCTCCGAGGAGAGGCTCACCGCCGGCTCGTCGGGCGGCTCGGCGGGGTCCACGTAGACGAAGCGGGTGGCGCCAATCTCCAGCTCGTCGCCGTCCTTGAGCGCCTTGCGGTTCACCCGCTTCTTGTTGACCTTGATGCCGTTGCGGCTGCCCAGGTCCTCCACGTGCGTGCCGGACCAGTCGCGGCGCACCTTGGCGTGCTTGCGGGAGACGAGGTCGTCCTTGAGGATGACGTCGGCTTCCTTCTCGTCGCGGCCGAAGACGTGCTCCTGGGCCTCGGAGATTTCGATGCGCTGGCCCTCGCGCGGGCCGTTCATGTAGCGCAGGAAGCGCTCCTCGCCGCCGGCGAGGCCGCGCATCGCGTCCTTCAAGATGCCGCGCGCGAGGAAGGACGTCTTGTCGCTGACGTCCGGGGCGATCTCCACGACCTTGTCGAAGCGGACGTCGTACTGCGCGATGGCGATGACGTCGCCGTTGCGCAGCAGCTCCTTCTCCCCCTTGGGGAGCGCCTTGCCGTTGATCTTCGTGCCGTAGGCGCTGCCCAGGTCCTCCAGGAAGTAGAGCGTGCCCTCCTGGATGATGCGCGCGTGGTTGCGCGACACCGCCTGCTGCGGAAGCACCACCTGGCAGGTCTTGTCCCGCCCCAGGGTGATGACGGAGTCGTCGAGGACGACCTCTTTGCCCGAGGCGCCACCGGCCTCGCTGCGCTGTGTGACGGTCAGACGGACGCTCATCGCGTGTGTCGCTACCCGGAGGGACGGCTAGAACGAGTCGTTGGCGAGGAATCTCTCACACGTCGTGTACTCGGTGGGGAATTCCTCGGACGTACCAAACTTCATGAAGTTCTTGCAGGCCGTCTGCGCGTGGGTCTGCTTGTGCGCGTCGTTGAAGATCTGGAAGAGGCCGAAGTGGCAGGGCGCGAACTTGGCGTCCAGCTTCACGCACTTGCGGTAGGCGCTCTCCTCCTCCGCGAGGAGGCCCTTCTCGCGGTACTGGCGCGCGAGCAGGTACATGGCCGGGGCGCTGTTCTCCGCCGTCTGGGTGTCCTTCAGCTCCTTGAGGGCGGAGTCGGTGAGGGCCACCTTGCGCTGGGCGACGGCCAGGTTGTTCAGGCAGCTGGAGTTCTTCTCATCCAGGCGGGCACAGTTGCCGAAGGCCTCACGGGCCTCCGCGAAGCGGCTCTGCTCCATGAGGACGGTGCCCAGGTCGTGCCACACCTCCGCGGAGTCCGGGGTGAGCTGGGCGGCCTGGGAGATGTGTTCGAAGGCGCCCTCCAGGTCCTTGGCCTCGTAGGCCATGATGCCGAGGTTGTGGTGGGCGTTGGCCACGTTGGGGTTGACCGCGAGCAGCGTGTCGAACTCCTTCTTGGCCTCCTTCGTCTTGCCCATCTTCATGTAGGTGAGGCCCAGGTCGTAGCGCGACTCCAGGTTGTCCGGGTTCACCTGCAGGGCGCGCTTGAAGTTGTCGTGGGCCTTTCCGTAGGCGCCTTCCTCCAAATAGAGGACGCCCAGGTTCTGGTAGGCCTGCAGGTGCTCCTGGTTGAAGCGCAGGGCCTTGATGAAGAACTCCTTCGCCTTGCCCTTGTTGCCCGAGTACATGGCGATGAGGCCCTTGTTGGCCCACAGGTCCGCGTACTGGGGGGAGAACTCCAGGCCCAGGTTGCAGTAGGTCTCCGCCTTCTGCAGGTCCCCGTTGGCCATCTCCTGCGCGCACAGCTCATTGTTGATGAGCGCCCGCTCGTGCGGGGGCGGCGTGCTGAGGCAGGCGGTGGTGGAGAGGGAGGCGGCGGCGGTCAGGGCGAGGACGAGGCGAAGACGCATGGCCGCCCGAGTGTAGGAGAGCGCCACCCCATGAGGCAACGCCGGCCTGCCGCTGAATCAGCGCTGTTTTCCAGGGGTTAGGCCGGCTGTAGAGTGCGCCGCCATGCGTACCTACCTTTGTGCCTTTGGCTTGCTCGCGGCCCTGCTGGGCGCGGCTCCTGCTCACGCGCAGTTCTCCAACCGGAGTCTGGGCCTGTCGCTGGGCTACATGGACTTCAAGCGCACCGCGGGCCTCGCGGGGACGCCGTTCATCGGCTTGGAGGGCAGCCTCTACATCGAGAACGGCTTCGAGGTCGTCTCGCTGTCGAAGCTGATGTTCCCCACGGACACGTTCTCCACGCCGGAGAAGCGCGTGGTGGGCCTGGCGCCGTCCCTGGGCATCCGCTACCTGCTGCTGGAGGAGACCATCCGCCCGTACGTCGGCACGGACGTGAGCTACCTCATCGTCTTCAAGGAGAGCATCAGCAACTTCGTGGGCATCGGGCCCAACGCGGGCGTGGACTTCTTCCTCAGCGACTCGGTGAGCCTGGGCGTGCGCGCGCAGTACAACTTCTACATCGCGCTCAACGAGGATACGCAGACGTCGTTGACGGGCTCCGTGGGCCTGGCGACGTACTTCTAGGTCCGGACGCGGGACGCCCCGGGCGTGCTCCCGGGGCGGGCAGCAGGGCGGCGGCGACGAGCAGCGTCCACTTCTCGTCCGAGAGGTGGGCGGGCTTCTCCATGGCGAGCGAGTCCTGGAGCCGGGCGCCCAGCGCGGAGAACAGCGTGAGCCGGGCCTCCAGCCGCAGCTCCTCGCGGCGCAGGGCGGCGGACAGCACCAACTCCCGCTCCTCGGTGGACAGCCGCTTCACGCGCGAGACGAACAGCGGATCCGCCAGCAGGCCCTCCTCGCCCCGGGTCTCGATGGCGGAGGGCACCTTGAGGCGCCGCTCGCGCACGACGATGGTGCCGGCGAGCAGGTCTCCCAGCCGCTGGTGCGAGCGCGACACGAGCGCCACCGAGCCGCCCACGAGGTAGAGCAGCGGCAGCCGGTCCACCACGCGCGCCAGGTTGCGCAGGGCCGCGTGGTAGAAGCCGATGCGCACGCCGCTCTCCTGGATGACCCGCAGGGACATCACGCGCTTGCCCACCGTCTGGCCCGCCCACGCGGTCTCCAGCGTGATGCCGTAGCCCCAGTCCACCAGGAAGTAGACGACGATGCCCAGCGCGCTGGCGAACCCCGGGAAGGCGGCCATCGCCACCTGGAACACCAGCAGCACCCCCATCGTGGCAACGCCGACGATGAGCGCGTCCAGCAGCCACGCGAGGAAGCGCGAGTACACGCCCGCCAGCGTGAAGCGGAACTCCACGTACTCCGGGGTCAGCACCGTGTGGGTGCCGTCGAGCAGGGTGTCGGGGGTGTGCGTCACGGCGCCGGAGTGTACGCCACACGGACCGCGGGGAGCAGGCGGGCGGCCAGCCCCGGCCGGGGGGCAGATGCGGGCGGGGCTTGAAGAGTGGTATTCGTGATTAGCGGGCTCCCACGTTATCCTGTCCGCATTCCCGCGCCCGTGGCCTCTTCCGAAACCTCATCCTGGAACCGCCGCGTCCTGCCGGCGGGTGCCTTCCAGTTCGCGCTCATCGCCGGGGTGACGCAGCTCAAGACGTCCGCGAACGCGCTGGTGTTGTCGCGCTTCGAGTCCCAGGCGCTGCCGTACCTCTACCTCCTGGGTGCGCTGATGACGGCGTCGCTGACGCTGCTGCCGCGCGGCCGCCCGGACGGGCCCACCGAGTCGCCGGGCATCCTCACCGGGGTGGGCGGGGTGCTGGCGCTGGGGCTGGCGGCGGCGCTGTCCGCGGGGCAGCGCATGCCGGCGCTGGCGCTGTACCTCTTCGCGGACTGCTTCAGCACGTTCGTGTCGTTCCGCTTCTGGGGCCGCATGGCGTCCGCGTTCGACGCGCGCGAGGCGCGCCGGGCGTTCACGGTGCTCAACGGCTTCGGCATGGGCGGCGGCATCGCGGGCGGCCTGCTGGTGCAGGCGCTGGCGGTGCGGATGGGCACGCCCGTGGTGGTGGTGAGCGGCGCGGTGAGCCTGCTGGCCGCGGGCGCCATCTTCCACCACCTGCACAAGGCGGAGCCGGCGCCGCCCACGCGCCCGCGCTCGCTGCAGGCGTGGTTCCCGGCGTGGAGCTACCTGGGGGAGAGCCCGTACGCGCAGGTGCTGGCGGCGCTGGGCATCGCGTTCGCGGTGCTGTCGTCCTTCGTGGACTACCTCTTCCGCCTGCGCGTGGAGGGCACGCTCAGCGAGGACGGGCTGGCGGCGCTCTTCGGCTCGCTGCAGCTGTGGATCGGCCTGTTCTGCGTGGCCTTCCAGCTGCTCGTGGCGCAGCGGCTGCTCAAGCGCATGGGCCTGCTCATGTACCTGGCGGTGGTGCCGATGGTGCTCGCGCCGCTGGCGGGCGCCACGCTGGCCACCGGGCAGCTGTGGCCGGTGCACCTGCTGCGGCTGGTGGAGACGGCGGTGAGCTACTCCATCCTGCCGGTGGGCATCCAGCTGCTCTACGCGGCGGTGCCGGACGAGCAGCGCGAGGGGCTGCGAAGCGCGGTGGACGGCCTGCTGCGCAAGGGCGGCGTGGTGCTGGCGGGCCTGCTGCTCATCGGCGCGGGCCGGGGCGCCAATGGCATCACCATGGCGGTGGCGGTGGTGGGGCTGTGCGCCGCGCTGGGCCTGCTGCTCGTGCGCCTCAAGCCCGCGTACCTCACCGCGCTGGGCGAGCAGGTGGGCGCGCACGAAGAGGAAGAAGTCGAGCTGGACGGCGAGGAGCAGAAGCTGCTGGTGGAGGCGCTGGGCGCGCCCACGCCGGAGCGCGTGCTGCGCGCGGTGGACATGCTGGAGCAGGCGGAGGCCGCGCCCCTGCGGCAGCACCTGGCCGCGCTCTTGAGCCACCCCCACGAGCGCGTGCAGGAGCGCGGCGTGACGCTGGCCCTGTCCATGGATGCGCGGGAATTGGCGCCCATGCTGGAGCGGCTGGTGGAGGAGGGCCCCCGGCGCCCTCGCGACCAGGCCGTGTGGGCCCTGGCGCGGCTGTCCCCGGAGCGCGCGGAGCGGCTCTTGCCGCCCCTGCTCACCAGCTCCGACGTGGGCCTGCGCTGCGCGGCCATTGGCGCGCTGATGCGCACCCAGGGCAACTCCGCGGCGCTGGAGTCGCTGCGCGAATTGCTGGCGAAGGGCGACCACGCGCCGGTGGCCGAGCGGCGCGAGGTGGCGCGGCTCCTGGGCCGGCTGAAGGACCCCCGGTTCGCGGGGCAGCTGTCGCTCTACCTGGAGGACATGGACATCTCCGTGCGGCGCGTGGCGCTGGTGGCGGTGGGGGAGGGCGGCTACGTGGAGCTGGCGCCGCGCCTCCTGCCCTTCCTCACCTGGCGCGAGGAGCGTCCGGCCGCGCGTGAGTCGCTGGTGCAGCTGGGCGACACGGTGACGCCGCTCCTGGAGCTGCAGCTCAACAACAAGGCCGCGCCCCTGGCCATGCGGATGCAGCTGCCTCGCGTGCTGCGCGGCATCGGTTCGTCCGCGGCGCTCAACGCGCTCTTGTTCTCCAACGTGCGCGACGACGCGGCCCTGCACTTCCGCATCGGCGCGCAGCTGTCGCGCCTGCGCGAGGAGCAGCCGGACCACCCGGTGGACGTGGACCGCATCCACGAGGCGCTGGGCCGCCGCCGTGACACGTACCGCCAGCTGGTGGGGGCCTTCCGCGACGTGCAGGCGGCGCTGGGGCCCCAGTCGCTGCTCACCCGCGCGGTGGGCGACCGGTTGGATCAGGCGCTGGAGCTGTCGTTCTTCCTCCTGGGGCTCCTGCACCCGCCGCAGGCCATGCGCCGCATCCACCAGCACCTGGTGGGCAAGGACTCGCGCCGGCGGGCCTACGCGCTGGAGCTGCTGGAGAACCTGGTGGCGCCGGAGGAGCGCGAGCTGGTGATGGAGCAGGTGGAGGCCCACCACCGGGAGCTTCCGCCCGGAGCGCCGGGCCGGCTGTGGCGGCGGCTCGCGAACCTCGTGCAGAGTGAGGACCTGGTGCTGCGCGCGTGCGCCCGCCACGTGGCGCGGGTGAACGGCCTGGACGTGCTCCCGCAGGAGGGTGACATGAGCGATACCATCGTCCAACGGATGTTCGCCCTGGAGGGCGTGAGCGTCTTCTCGCAGAGCGACGTGGACGACATCGCCGCCATCGCGGAGGTGGCGCGCGAGGCCTCCTACAAGACGGGCGAGCGGCTCTACAGCCAGGGCGACCCGGGCGACGCGCTCTACGTCATCGTCGAGGGCGCGGTGGACGCGTTCCGCAACGGCGAGCACGTGCTGCGCTTCCAGGCGAAGGAGGCCATTGGCGAGGTGAGCCTGCTGGATGGCGCGCCCCGCCCCACGGACATGGTGGCCGCGGTGGACTCGCGCGTGCTCGTCATCGACCGGCGCGACTTCCTGGACCTGCTGGCGGACCGGCCGGAGCTGCTCACGGGCTTCTTCCGCTCCGTGAGCCAGCAGCTCCAGAGCGTCATCGACCTGCCCGCGCGCCGCGAGGAGGGCCAGCGGCTGGAACTGGGCGCCCCCCAGCAGCCCGCGGCGCCGCTGGAGGGCATTGGCGGGCTGCCTCCCGAAGGCAACGCCCCCTCCGACGCCTGAGTCAGTCCCCCGCGCCGTGCGGAGGCGGCGACCCGGTGCTCTTGCGCGCGGGCGGCTGCAGCGGGTCCAGGCCGATGAGGTGCGCCGACGCCACCGGGATGAACGGCCGCGTGAAGCAGCGCAACGGTGGGATGCTGCCCACGAAGCGCGTGAACGCGAGCCCCGCGAAGACCCATGGCTGACGCTCCACGGTGGCGATGGGCGCGGCCACGGCTTCCGAGCGCCGCGCGAGGCCCGTCATCATCCAGCGCAAGCCTCCATGGACCGGCAGCAGGCTCCAGGCGCGCACGAACCAGGGTGGCCGCGTGACGGGGGCCATCCAGGCGCGGTCGCTCTTGGCGGCGGTGAAGACGAGCAGCCACCAGAAGCCCCAGAGGCTGCTGAGAATGGTGAACGACTTCGGAAACCAGAACAGGGGGATGCACAGCAGCACCAGCGCGGGGAACCCCGACACGAACAGCAGGAAGGCCCTCCAGCGGCGCTGGAGCTTGGCGCGCATCCAGGGGACGTTGAGGCGCACGCTCGGGAGGATTTCGGGGTCCTCGGGTGGCACGCCGGTGGCGAGGCTGGCCTCGCGGGAGATGACCGTGTGGTAGTCGCGGGACAGCGCGACGACGATCCACTGCACCGCGCTCAGCGCGCCGAAGAACAGCGCCCAGAACTCCCAGCTGCCCAGGAAGAAGGTGCCGTCGCGCACCTGGGGCACGTCGACGTTGAGCCCCTCCTTCTGGGGCTCCCGCTGGATGCGCGGCCCCTGCTTGTTCGCCTCCGGGAGGTCCCGGAGGGTCTGCCCCACCTCCGCCCGGATGATGGCGGAGATCTCCTCGCCGAGGGAGTCCTCCGCGTCCTCGGCGCCGCTCGCGTTTTCGTCGGCCTCCGCTGGCGCTTGCTTCGCCTCCTTTGCCTCCCTGTCCGCGGCGGTGGCCTCATCCGCTGCGTCCTCGGCGACAGCCGCGGCTTCCTCCCGCGAGAGGTCGCCGGCCTTCACGGCATTGACGGTCTCTTCGATGAGCGCGCCGAGCGCCTGCTTCATGGCGGTCGGATCGCCCTTGTTCTTCGCGGCCTCCAGCTCCATCGCCCGCTGCTCGATGCGGGCCTTCAATTGCTCGCGCGCCGCCCGCTCCTCGGGCGTCTCCTTCCGCGGCGCCTGCTGCTCCTCCTGTTCTTCCTGCGCCTCCTGCTCGTGGCCATTGAACTGGTTGAACGCCCAGCCCGCGGCGATGGCCAGCAGGAACGCGGTCTGGAGCGCGGTCACCTTCACGTAGGTGGCGCGGACCGCGGGGCTCGCGAGGGTGACGCGGGCGATGTGGAAGGGCAGGGCCACGCCGTAGAAGAACTGGCGGATGCGGCCCTGGGGCAGCTGGCCCTTCGTGGACTGGAAGTGCTCGGCGCCGCCCCGGACCTCGCCCCACAGCTCGGAGGCGAAGTTCCGGCCCCACGAGTCTCCCCGTCCACTGGGAGTCCCGACGTCCTTCTCCTCCTGTAAAGGCTTGAAATCCTTGCCTTTCATGCCCGTCATTGGGTCACGCTACCACGTCGGGGATGTGCTAAAGGCCCGGCCGTGAACCCGAACCTCCTCTTGCTGCGTCCCTTCCGTCGTCCTACCCGCCAGCTCCGGCTGTCGTCCGGCGCGCTGGTCCTCGCCCTGGGAGCCCTCGCGGGTTGTGAGAAGACTCCCCCGCCGGCCCCGGCCACGCCCCCGCCGGAGGCGGCGGCGCCCGCGAAGCCCACGGCTCCCCCGGAGGTGACGGTGCTCGTCACCGGCAGCGCCCGCGGCCAGCTCCTGCCCATCGAGGGCAAGGGCGGCGCCGCGGAGCTGATGGGCCGCTGGGTGACCGATGAAAAGCACTGTGCCGGTCCGCTGAAGGATGGCCAGGCGACCTGTCCGGATGCCGGCACGCTCGCCCTGGCGACGGGCGACCTGTGGACGGGCCCGGCCATCTCCTCCTTCTTCCTGGGCGCTCCGACGGCCGAGGTGATGGGGCACATGGGCTATGCGGCCTCCGCGCTGGGCAACCACGAGCTGTCGTACGCCAAGGATTCCTTCCTGAAGAACCGCGCGGCCGGGGGCTTCCCCTTCCTGGCGGCGAACCTGAAGGTGACGGACGCGTCGCTGGCCAAGGACCTGTCCATGCCCGCGTTCCAGGTGTACGAGCGCCGGGGCCTGAAGATTGCGGTGGTGGGCCTCACGTCGCAGAAGACGGTGCGCACGGCGATGTCCGGCCGCGCGGAGGGGCTGGAGGTCACGCCCAACGAGGACGCGCTCAACACCGCGGTGCCCGAGGCGCGCAAGGCGGGCGCGGACGTGGTCGTCATCGTCGCGGACCAGTGCCCCACGGACCTGCAGCCGGTGCTGGCGAAGCACGCGGACTGGAAGGTGTCGCTGGTGGCCGGCGGCCGCTGCGGCACGGACGCTCCCGGCGTGAAGACGGAAGGTGACACCACCTACGCGTCGCTGGGCCGCGGCTTCGAGTCGTACCTGCGCGCGCAGTTCAAGTTCGACCCGGCGAAGCCCGCGGGCCAGAAGGTGACCGGCGTGGACACGAAGGTCGTCCAGGTTGCCGGTGGCACGCCGGACGCGGAGACGGCGAAGCGCATCGCGGAGTGGCAGTCGAAGGTGGACCAGGCGCTGGGCCGGAAGATCGGCTTCACCAAGGCGGGCATCCCGCAGGCCTCGCCGCTGATGGCGAAGTGGGTGGCGGGCGCGGTGCGCGCGCAGCTCAACACCGACGCGGCCATCCTCAACAAGGGCGGCATCCGGGGCGGCCTGTCCCAGGGTGACGTGACGCTGGGCAGCGTGTACTCGGCGCTGCCGTTCGAGAACTCGCTGCTCACCGTGAAGCTCAAGGGCGAGGACCTGGCGAAGCAGCTGGCGAACCCGGACGCGCTCGTGGCCGGCTTCACCCCGGCGGGCAAGGGCAAGTTCAAGGACGCCCAGGGCAAGGCGCTGGATCCGAAGAAGGAGTACACGGTCGCCACCGTGGAGTACCTGTACTTCGGCGGTGACGGCTTCGACTTCGAGAAGCTGGACGCCGACCCGGCGGAGACGGGCATGGCGTGGCAGACGCCCGTCGTCGAGTGGACCGAGGCCCAGGCCTCCACCGAGGCGAAGCCGCTCGAGAAGCTCATCAAGTAGCGCTTCGCGTTCCTGACGCACCGGGGCGCCGGATGCCCTCCCTCGAAACGGGGAGGGCGGCCGGCGCCTCGTCGTTTCCCGCGCTCGGCTAGAGTGGCCCCATGGAGATGGCGGAGTTCATCGAGACGCGGCGGCCGCGCTGGCAGCAGCTGGAGTCGCTGCTGGACAAGTCCGAGGGTGGGGGGCTGCGCAAGCTGAGCCTGGACGAGGCCCGCTCGCTGGGGAAGCTGTACCGCGCCGTCTCCAGCGACCTCTTGTGGGTGCGCGCGCGCAGCGGCTCCGCGGACGTGAGCGCGTACCTCAACGACCTGGTGGGCCGCGCGTACGCGCTGACGTACCCGGGCCGCCGGCCCCGGTTCGCGGACGTGTGGGCCTTCGTCGCGCGCGGCTTCCCGGCGCTCCTGCACCACGAGTGGCGGATGTACGTGGCGTCGGTGCTGCTGTTCCTGGCGGGCGCGGGCTTCGGCTACGTGGGCATGGTGGTGGATCCGGACGCGGCGCACTACCTGGTGCCCGAGCAGCACCTGAGCCTGGACCCCGTGAAGCGCGCCGCCGACGAGGCCGCGGGCAAGGGCATGTCCGTGGAGGAGCAGGCGCAGTTCTCCACGTTCCTCTTCACGCACAACATCCAGGTGGCCTTCCTGGCGTTCGCGCTGGGCATCACGCTGGGGCTGGGCACGGCGGTGATGCTGTTCGTCAACGGCCTGTTCCTGGGGGCGCTCGCGCAGGTGTACGCGGCGAAGGGGATGGCCGGGTGGTTCTGGGCGTGGATCCTCCCGCACGGCATCCCGGAGATCACGGCCATCTGCATCGCGGGCGCGGCGGGGCTCGTCATCGCGCGGGGCATGGTGGCGCCGGGCGGACTGTCGCGCGGGCAGGCGCTGCGCAAGGAGGCGGTGACGGCGGTGAAGCTGCTGTTCGGCACGCTGGTGCTGTTCGTGCTCGCGGGCTTCATCGAGGGCTCCGTGTCGCAGATCCACCCGCCGAAGCTGTCGGTTGCCTTCAAGGTCACCTTCGCGCTGACGGTGGGGACGGGCGTCTACGCGTACCTGCTGTCGGACTGGCTGCGTGGCCGCCGGGAGCGGGCGCGGGCGACGGCGGAGCTGGCGGGATGAGCGGGCCGGACCTGTCCGTGCCTCCGCTGCCGCGCGAGCCGGAGGTGCTGATTGAGTGCCCGCGCTTCTCCCTGGTGAAGCGGCGCGCGGACGGCTCCGTGGACTTCGTGTCGCCGCTGCCGTGCCCGTACAACTACGGCTCCATTCCGGGGCTGCTGTCGGATGACGGAGACCCGCTGGACGCGGTGGTGCTGGGGCCTCGTCTGGCGCAGGGGCAGCGCGTGCGCGTGCCGGTGGTGGCCGTGCTGGGCTTCATCGACGCGGGGAAGGGCGACCCGAAGGTGGTGTGCGGGACACACCCGATGACGCCCGCCGAGCGCGCGGGCCTGGAGCGCTTCTTCCGCGTCTACGCCCTGTTCAAGCGGGGCCTGCACCGCGTGCGCGGCGCCGTGCCCGACACGCGCTTCGTGGGCTGGCTGCGCGAGGGGCCCGAGGCCTGACGCTTCAGCCCAGGGCCCGGGTCATCTTCAGGACCTGATGCTGCCGGAGCCCCTGCTGGATGGGCCCCACCCATTGCTCCGGTTGGAAGCCCATGCGCTCCCAGAAGCGGCGTCCGGCCGGGTTGTGCTCCAGCACCGCCACCCGAATCAGCCGGCCGCCGTTCGCGCGGACGTGGGCCTCATAGGCACGCAGCACGGCCTCGCCCCGGCCCTGGCCGCGGGCCTCCGGCGCGAGGAGCAGGAGGCCGATGTACCACTCGCCCCGGGCCGGGTAGTCGCGCAGGGCCTCCAGCACCCCCACGAGGCCTCCCTGCGCGTCGCGAAGCGCGAACAGGTGGCCCTGGCCGGGGGCGAGCCCCGGAGGCCGTTCGTTGAGGAGGTTCCGGGCCTGATCCGGAAGGGCGGGGCGGCCTTCGGCGAGCTGGTAATAGTCCTCGCAGCGCTCCAGCAGCGGCTGCAGGACGTGCGACTCGCTGTCGTCCACGGGGTCCGCCGTGAGGTCCGCCGTCTGGAATACCGCCCGGGCCATGCTGCCTCCTAGAGGACGCCGCGCGCCTTGATGTCGAGGTACCGGTTCACCGCCGCGAGGCTCAGCTCGTCCGGCGCCACGTCCAGCATCTGCACGCCGCCCCGGCTCACGCGGGCCTTGAGCACCTCGCGGTCCGCAAGCAGCTCCGACGCCACCGCGTGCTGGAAGGCATCTTCCGGCCCCGGCGGCGGCGTGCGCAGCAGCTTCTGGAGCGCCGTGTCCTTCACGGACAGGCACAGCGGGACGTGGCGGCGCGCGAGGCGGTGCAGCGGGGCCACCAGCGTGTTGGCCTGCTCCTCGTCGAGGAAGTCCGTGAAGACGCACAGCAGGCTGCGCCGGTTGAGGCGGACGTTCAGCTCCTTGAAGAGCGCCAGGTAGTCCACGTACGTGAGGCTGGGCGTCGCGGAGTAGAGCGTGTCCACCAGCTTGCGGTACTGGCCGCGGCCCGCGGCGGGCGGCAGGTAGGCCTTCACGCCGTCCGCGAAGAGGGCCAGCCCCACGCGGTCCCCGTTGCGGATGGCCACGAAGGCGAGGAACAGCGCCGCGTTCACCGCGTGGTCCAGCTTGGTGAGGCCGTCCACCTGCGCCGCCATGGAGCGCCCCGCGTCCACGCAGATGAGCAGCGCCTGGGAGCGCTCCGACTCCAGCACGCGCGTCACCGGCCGGCCCCGGCGCGCGGTGGCCTTCCAGTCCACGTCACGCACGCTGTCGCCCTGGGCATAGTCGCGCAGGCGCGCGAACTCGCTGCCCTGGCCGTCGCGCCGCAGCTGCCGCAGGCCCAGGTTCACCAGGTCCAGCGCCGCGCCGGAGAGCAACATCCTCCGCGCGCCTCGCAGGTCCGGGTACACCGACACCGAGCGCTCGGCGGGGAAGGCGCGCTCGTGAGACACGAGCCCCAGCGGGCCCCGCACGCGCACGTGCACGGCGCCGAAGCTGAACTTGCCGCGCTTCGCGGGCGTGGCCCGGTACACCCACCGCGTCTGGCTGTCCGGCGTGAGGCGCAGCGTGGCCTCCGAGGGCTCCGTGGCGAAGGACGGGGGCGCGTCGTCCTTCACGCGCACCTCCACCGTGCCGCCTCCCCGGTGCACCAGCCGCAGCTCGACGCGATTCGCCACGCCGACGTTGAGGCGCTCCGGCAGCGTGCGCTCCACCTCCAGCCGCACGCGGCGGGCCTGGAGGAAGTCGAACGCGGCCAGGGCCACGGCCAGCGCGTCCAGCGCCAGCACCGCGCCGCCCAGGCCCGGGAAGAAGCCCGCCAGCGCCATGGGCAGCGCGAGCAGGGCGAGCAGCCCCCACAGGCGCTCGGAGGGAATCACCGGGGGACCTCGACACCCTGGACCACCTCGCGCAGCACGTCCGCGGGCGTGGCCCCGTCCAGCTCCGCGTCCGGCGACAGGAGCAGCCGGTGGCGCAGCACCGGGCCCACGAGGAAGCGCACGTCGTCCGGGGTCACGAAGTCGCGGCCCCGCAGCGCCGCCAGCGCCTTGGACGCGAGCAGCAGGTGCACGCCCGCGCGCGGTCCCGCGCCCAGCCGGATGTTGGGCGAGCTTCGCGTTGCCGCCACCAGCTTGCGGATGTAACCGAGCACCGGCTGCTCCACGTTCACCGCGCTGAGCGCCGCGCGCGCCTGGAGCAGGCCGTCCTTCGTCACCGCCGCGTTCACGCCCGCGCGCGCCAGGTCGCCCGCGTCGAAGCCCCGGTGCACGGAGTCGAGGATGGCGTCCTCCTCCTCCGGCGCGGGGTAGCCCACGTCGATCTTCAGGAGGAAGCGGTCCAGCTGCGCCTCGGGGAGCGGGTACGTGCCCTCGGACTCCACCGGGTTCTGCGTGGCGAACACCGTGAACATGGGCGACAGCTGGAGGTTCTTGCCCTCCAGCGACACGGCGCGCTCCTGCATCGCCTCCAGCAGCGCGGACTGCGTCTTCGCCGGGGCGCGGTTGATCTCATCCGCGAGCAGCAGGTCCGTGAAGATGGGGCCTCGCGCGAGCACGAAGGCCTGCGACTTCAGGTCGAAGACGCTGGTGCCCAGGATGTCCGCGGGCATCAGGTCCGGCGTGAACTGGATGCGCTTGAAGTCCGCGCCCACGCTGCGCGACAGCGCCTTGGCCATCAGCGTCTTGGCCACGCCGGGCACGCCCTCCAGGAGGATGTGTCCGCCGGCCACGAGCCCGCAGAGCATCAGCTCCAGCGGCTCGTCCTGCCCGACCACGGCCTTGCGCACCTCCGCGAGGACGCTCTCGCGGATGGCGTTCGCGGACCGCACGGCGTTGCCGCTGTCCGGGAAGGGAGGAGGGGAGAAGGGCGGGGCGTTCATGGGGTTCCGGGTCGAGGCCGGCCGGTGCCGGCGGGGTGGATGCGCTCGCGCAGGTGCGCGGCGGAGGTGGCGAGGGCCTGGAGGTCGGCGTCCTTCTGGACGGCGGCGGATTGGCGATTCACGTCGAGCAGCCCTTCGGCCAGGTCCTGGCGTCCGCGCGACCGCAGCCCTTCCGCGACGGCGTCGACGGTGGAGTGCGAGGGCAGGCCCGCGAGCGGCGCCAGCTGCTGCGTGAGGCCGCGCGAGATGAGGCCCGCGGCGAAGGCGTGGTGCTGGCCCTCGCGGTACAGGCGGCTCATGGCGAAGAGGGCGTCCGTGGCGCCCACACGCATGGACTCAGGCGGGGGAAGGGGACGGCCGAAGCGCTTCAGCGCGCCCGCCCACAGTACGATGCCCAGGAGCAGCTGGGCGACGGCGAAGTGCAGGCCGTAGCGGCGCGCGAAGTCCACGACGGAGCGCTCGTTGGTGAAGCCGTGGTGGAACTCGTCGAAGGCGAAGGGGCCGGGGCCCAGGGCGCCCAGCGCGCTCAGCCAGAACTGCGCGTTGTCCGCGCGCGCGAGCGCCGGGTTCATCGCGAGCTCGGGGGCGCCCACCACCAGCACCCGCCCCGCGCCCGCGGGAATCACCGCCGCCACGGGGAAGCCCAGGCGCTCATCCTCCAGCACGGTGACCGCGCCTTCCGGAAGCCGGAGGTAGGCCTGGACCTTCGCCTCCACGCGCTCGACGCCCAGCGTGTACGGCGTGGGCAGCGGAGGCACCAGCGTGCGCATGGGCAGCGTCACGTCCGCCTTGTCCAGCTTCACGCCCAGCTCATCCAGGAGCGTGTTCTCGCGCGAGCCCCAGGGCACGTACACGAGCGAGGCACCCGCGCGGACATGGGCCAGCACGCGCTCGACCTCGTCGTCGTCCAGTTGCTGCGCCCGCAGCGCGTTGAAGCCCTGGTGCGGCGCCTCCTCGTCATCGACGCCCGCGTCCGGATCCGAGGCGAGCCGCGTCTGGTCCGGATCCTCCTCGTGCGAGTCCTGGACCTCCACGGCGAGCAGCACCAGCGCCTCCTTGCCGGAGAGCAGGCGCAGGTCCGCCATGTTGCGCGTCACCGGCAGGCCGCTCTCCTGCGCGAGCAGGTACAGCGCGCGCGCGCCGTCCGGTTCCGCGCGGAAGGTGGACAGCGGATCCGCGAAGCCGCCGCGCTGGGCGCCGCGCACCAGGAACGTCCCCAGCACACCCGCGAGCAGCAGGCTCCCCAGCACGAGCAGCGGGAAACGGTCACGCACCGGCGGCCTCCTGCACGGGCGGCGCGGCGAGCAGCGGGGCGGTGAGGGCGCGGAACTCGGTGTAGCCGTCGGCGCCCACGGGCACGTTGCCGTACCACGCGAAGTCGAAGCGGCGCGTCAGCTCGCGGAACGGGGCCTTCACCTCGGGGCGGCCCCGGAACGCGCGCAGGTAGTCCCAATTGGAGAGCGTCTCGTCGTAGTGGATGGCGCCGTCGCGGTGCAGGCGCGACAGGAGCGCGAGGTAGAGGTTGCGCACCGCCTCGCGGTACTCGCCCTTCGCGGCCAGCGCGTCGGCCAGGTGCGCCCAGCCTTCCGGAGGACGGGACAGCGCGTGGTCCGGGTGGTCCGCGAGCGCCGCGGCGTCCACGGTGCGCACGTCCAGCGCGGGACCTGAGTCCCCGCGCTTGCGCCGCAGGACGCTGACGAGCACCACCCCCAGCACCGCCAGCGTCAGCGCGATCAGGATGACGACGAGGATGTCGGCCGCCGCTCCGCCGCTCAGGGGCAGGGCCGTCTCACGCGACCGGGGCTGGGTGTCCTGGCGCTTGAAGAAGTCCTTCAGCCACGCGCCCAGCTTGTCGATGAAGCGGCGCCACCAGCCCGCCTCCGGAGGGACCTCCTCCTCCTTGGGTTCGGACGGGGCCTTCTCCTGACGCTCCTGGAACTCCGGCCGCGCGAGGATGGACCGCGCCCGGTCCGTCGCCGCCCGGGCGTCGGCGCGCGCCTGGGCCTCGGCCGTGGCCGTCACCTGCGCGAGCCCTTCCTCCAACGTCACCGCCGCGCTGTCGCAGTCCTCGTCGTCGAAGGCCTGCTGCTCCAGGCGGCGCACGAAGCGCTCGAGCTTGGCCGTTTCGCGCGCGTCCAGCGCATCGAAGTCCCGGAGCGCCGGGCCCTCCACCTGCTCGGGCAGCTCGCACTCCGTCGCGACCTTCACCAGCCGGGCGCGCACGGCCTTGCGGTCCACGGGCGCGGCTTCGGGAGCCGCTTGCGCCGGAGCGGGCACCGCGAGGAGCAGGCCCGTGGCGAGGAGCAGCGCGGCGGCGACGCCCTTCGACGCCAGCGCACCGGGCTTCGTGCTCCGCGCTGGCAGCTGCTGCACGGCGGCCAGCAGGTCCAGGCCCTCCTGCCGCACGCGTCCGTCCACCAGCAGCAGCGTGGCGGTCGCCGCGCGCAGGGGCTCGAAGAGGGCGAACGTCGTCGCCGCGAGGAACACGAGCCACGGCGGGTTGTCCAATGACGCGAAGCGCTCCGCGAACGTCAGGTCGATGCCCACGAGCTGCCGCCCGAGGTACAGCAGGAAGTTGAGCCCCACGTGCAGGTTGAAGACCCCCAGCACCTGGATGCCCATCAGCCAGCGCACCGCGGTCGCCGTCCCTCGCGACGGGCCCAGGAGCCGCGAGCCCACGGCGTAGAGTTTCAGCGGGCTGCCCCGGCCCTGCATCGTCGCCGCGTAGCCCACGCCCTGCGCGGAGAGCAGCATCGTCGCGATGCCCAGCGAGAACGTCAGCGTCAGCACGTTGAAGAACGCCAGGTACGCCACGGCGATGAACAGGCTGGGCAGCCGCGCCAGCGCCGCGCGCAACGACTGCCGCACGGACGGCTCCGCCTTCGCGCCCAGCAGCACCTCCTGCACGTAGTGGCACGCCGCGCCCTGGCCCACGCCCCGGAGGAACCACGCGAGCGTGACGTACAGCGCGGGCAGGGTGGGGGAGCGGCCGTGGTCCACGGCGTCCAGCAGGTGCAGCAGCGCGGCCACCACCGCCGCGCCACCGGGCAGCGTGAGCGCCCACACGCCCGTGTCGCGCGCGCACAGCCGCAGCGCCGCGTCCATCAAGGCCACCGGACCCCGGGGGCGCAGTTCCAATGCGGAGACGGCCATCGCGCTAGCCCACCGCGTGCGCGGCCAGGAGCACGCCGCCCCAGACGAGCACGACGCCCACGAGCGCCAGCACCACGTGCGCCACGCTCCACTCGCGCCGGGGCGGCGGCCCCTCCAGCGCCTTGCGGCGCGTGTCGAGGCAGCTGGCGCAGCGGTTGATGCCCTCGAACTGCGTGGTGCACTCGCGGCAGATGACGCGACGGCACTCCACGCAGACGCCCAGGCCCGCGCGGTCCGGGTGGTAGTGGCAGCGGCCCGAGCCCTGAATCATGCGCTCACCTTACGCAATCCAGGGCTCGCCACACCACCCCCGCGCGGGCGGACCGGGGCCTACAACTCGTCGAAGAACTCGTCGTTGTAGGTGTAGCGGCCGAGCCGTTTGACGAGCGCCTCCATGGCCTCCACCGGCTTCACGGAGAAGAGCATCTGCCGCAGCTTCTTCACCTTCTCGTACTCGCGCAGGGTGAAGAGCTTCTCCTCCTTGCGCGTGCCGGACTGGGCGATGTTGATGGCCGGGAAGACGCGCTTCTCCGCGAGGAGGCGGTCCAGGGTGACCTCGGAGTTACCCGTGCCCTTGAACTCCTCGAAAATCACCTCGTCCATGCGGCTGCCGGTGTCGATGAGCGCCGTGCCGATGATGGTGAGCGAGCCCGCCTCCTCCGTGGCGCGCGCGGCGCCGAAGATGCGCTTGGGGCGCTCCAGGGCGCGGCTGTCCACGCCGCCCGTCATGGTGCGGCCGGAGCTGTCGACCTCTTTGTTGTAGGCGCGCGCCAGGCGGGTGATGGAGTCCAGGAGGATGACCACGTCCTTGCCGGACTCCACCAGCCGGCGGGCGCGCTCCAGCGCGAGCTCCGCGACCTTGAGGTGGTCGCCCGTGGGCCGGTCGGAGCTGGAGGCGATGACCTCCGCCTTGATGCTCCGGCGCATGTCCGTCACTTCTTCCGGGCGCTCGTCGATGAGCACCACCATGACGTGGCACTCCGGGTGGTTCTGGATGATGGCCTGCGCGATGCGCTGGAGCATGATCGTCTTGCCCGTCTTGGGCGGGGCGACGATGAGCGCGCGCTGACCCTTGCCGATGGGCGCGATGAGGTCCAGCACGCGCGTGACCATCTCCTTGTGGCCGTTCTCCAGCTTCAGCCGCTCGGTGGGGTCCACGGAGGTGAGGTCCGCGAAGTGGGGCAGCCGGGGCGCGCCGTCCAGCGGGCGGCCGTCCACCGTGTCCACCTTCTGGATGACGCCCTTGTGGCCGCGCATCTGCGCGAACGCGGTGAGGTACTGGCCCTGCCGCAGGCGCAGCTTCTGCACCAGGTTCTTCGGCAGCTCCGGGTCGTCCGGCGACGCCAGGAGATTCCGCTTCACCTGACGCAGGAAGGCGTTGGGGCCCTTGGCCTCCGTGTCCAGCACGCCCTCCACGGGCGCCAGGTTCTGCTGCTGCTGACCGCCCTGGGCGTGTCCGCCGCCGCGCTGCTGCTGCTGATGGCGCGGGTGCTCATGGCGCTGCTGCGGCTGACCGCCGTCCTGCTGGGGGCGGGCCTCCTGGCCCTGCGGCTGGCCGCCGCCCTGGGGCTGCTGCTGTTGCTGCTGCGCCTGGCGCTGCTTGTATTGCTCCAGCTCCTGCGGCGTCAGGAACACCTGCACCTGCTGGCCGTCCGGGCCCGGCTGCATGCGGTAGGCCTGGCCCTCCGGGGTGAAGTGCACCTGCGCGCCACGACGGCGACGGCGGCGGCGGCGGCGGCGGCCACCCTGGCCCGCGGGGCCTCCGGGCGCGCCGTTCTGCGCGGCGCCTCCCGCGGAGGCTTCACCCTCGTCGGGGCCCTCGTCGCCCTCGTCGTCTCCGCCGTCGTCATCCGCCTCGGGGGGCGGAGGGGGACGGGCGGCCGCGGGCGGGGGCGGCGGGTTGCGGGTCTCGGGGTTGTCGGAATTCTCGCTCATGGGGCTCCACGCGTGACGGCCCTTGAGGGCGGCGGCCTTGAGGGGGCTCGCCGGGGACGTCAGGAAGCAGGTTTTGGGACAGGAAGCCGGACGCGGGGCCTGCGAGAAGGCCGAAACCGCCGGTTCCTGAAACCCCCCGACGGCCCTAGCGCCGGCCGGGAGGCACTCACCACCCTAACAGAGCGCCCGGATGGGGCGCCCGCAATTTCGCCGCGGGTGTGCCCGGGCTGTCCACCCGGCGACCTCGCCGGCACGTCCCGGGGCCTCCCGCCGCCTCTTCAGCGGATGCGCACGCGGAACGGCATCATGGCCTTCAGCCCGGGGCGCAGGAGCTCGGGCGACCCCAGGCCCACCTCCCGGGCGAGCACGGACAGCGCCTCCGGCGGGCGCTCCGGCAGCGCGGGCAGGAGGACCCCCGCCAGCGCGTGCACGCCGGGCTCTCCGCCCAGGCCGGAGAGGAAGCCGCGCGCGTCCCCCATGACGTCCAGGTCCAGCTCCTCCGCGGGGGGCACCTTCGCGCGCTTGCGCGCCGACGCGACGGCCTCCGGCAGGCCGCCCAGCCCGTCCACCAGCCCCCGGGCGAGCGCGTCCGTGCCGCTCCACACGCGGCCCCGCGCCACGGCGTCCACCTTCGCCTTGTCCATCTTCCGGTTGCGGGCGACCTCCGTGATGAACGTGTCGTAGGAGTCGTCCACCCAGGTCTGCACCGCCGCCTGCTGCTCGGGCGTCCACGGCTTCCACCACTCCAGGAGGTCCGCCAGCTCGCCGCGCTTGAGCGTCTCCTGGTTCACCCCCAGCTTCATGCCCAGGCCCTCCAGCGCGGGCTTCGGGTAGAAGACGCCGATGCTGCCCGTGAGCGTGGTGGGCTCCGCCAGCACCTCGTCCGCGGCCACCGCCGCGTAGTAGCCGCCGGACGCCGCCGCGTCGCCCATGGAGGCGACGACGGGCTTGTGCTTCTTCGCCTCCAGCACCGCGCGGTACATCAGGTCCGACGCCAGCACGTCGCCGCCGCCGGAGTCCACGCGCAGGACGATGGCCACCACGGACGGGTCGTCCTGCGCCTCCTGCAGCGCGCGCACCACCGTCTCCGCGCCCGCCAGCTGTGCGAAGCCCAGCGGATCCTCGCGGCTGCGGCCCCCGGTGATGTCGCCCAGCACCGGCACCACCGCGATGCGGCGGCGCAGGCCCCAGCGGCCCTCGCGCTCGTCGCGAGGCGAGTACGCCGGATGGAAGCGCAGCCCGGGGAACCACTCCGCCACGCGCGCGTCCAGCTCCGTCGCGGACACCACGCCGTCCAGCAGGCCCGCCGCCTGCGCCCGCTTGGAGGACAGGATGCCCTGGGCCCACGCGGCGCGCAGCTTCTCCGGGGGCAGCTTGCGCCCCGCCTCCACGGCCTTCTCGTAGTGCGCCACCTGGGCGTCCAGGTATGCGTCCAGCGTCTCGCGCTCCGCGGGGCTCATGTCGGAGCGGGTGAACTGCTCCATCGCCGTCTTGTACTCACCCACGCGCGCCACGTCCCAGTGCACGCCCAGCTTCTCCATGGTGCCGCCCAGCGACGTCACCGAGGCGGCCAGGCCGTTGATGGGCAGCGACGCCTCCGTCAGTGCGTAGACGCTGTCCGCCGCGGACGCCACGAGGTAGCTGCGGTCATCCCCGGACAGCATCACCACCACGACCTTCTTGCCCGCGTCGCGCAGCTTGAGCAGCGACTGGCGCAGCTCCTCCGCCGTGCCCCAGCCCACGCCGGGCAGGCCCTCCATCTTCAGCACCACGCCCTTGAGCCGCTCGTCGCGCGTGGCCAGGTCCAGGAACTTCATCAGGCGCAGGTACGGGTCCACCTCGCTCACGCCCAGCAGCGCCAGCGCGGGGCTCACGCCGCCGGCCAGCATGTCGTCCAGGTCCAGGAGCGCCACCACGCCGCCGCCGCCGTGCACGGAGCGGTAGCGCTCCGACGACAGGCGAAGCTGCAGCACGTGGTCCAGCCCGTCCCCCGCGCCGCCCGCCGCGTACGTCAGGCCCGCGTGGCCCAGGTCCACCGTGGCCGCGAACTGGAGCGCCAGCGGGATGCCGCTGACGAAGCCGTGGGACAGGCCGCCGCCCAGCCGCACGCCGGGCACCACCTCCGCCTGGAGCGTGTACGTGGCCTGTCCCTCCCGGAAGCCCCCTTCCGCGAAGAGCCAGTCCACGCCCAGCGTGTAGCGCTCGTCCAGCGGGCGCACGCCCACGCCGAAGTTGTAGCGGCGCGGCAGCTTGAGGCCGTCCTGCTCCGGGGCGTTCAGGTCCTTGGCCACCGCGGCCAGCGACAGGGCGCGGAAGGGGCGCGCGGTGAGGCCCACGTCCCAGCTGGTCAGCCCGCCGATGCGGCGGTCATCCGAGCTGAAGTCGTGCAGGGCCGCGCCCAGCTGCAGCGTGCGAGGCCCCAGCGACAAACCGAAGGACGTCTTGCGGTAGTCCGGCGCGTTCTCGCCGCGGATCCACTCCAGGGAGAAGCCGGCGCCCAGGCCCAGGATGCGCGTGCCCAGGAAGACCGCGTCGCCGACGGAGTCGGATTCGAGGTTGCGCTCGTGGAGGTAGAAGAGCTGCCCCGCGTCCTGGAAGCCCAGGCCGGCGGGGTTGAGGGACAGGGCGGGCGCCTCGTCAATCAGCGCCGCGTTGGTGGGCGGCAGCGTGACACCCCGGGGCGGGGCGGGGGCGCGGTCGACAACGCCCGTCTGGGCAAGCGCGAGGCTGGGGAGGAGGGCGAGCAGCGGCAGGTGGCGCATACGGCCCGGGACTCTAGAGGCGAGCCGTCCCGGGACAAGCGCCGCGTGCTACCAGTCCTCGGTACCCGACACGCTATCCAACGGATCATCCCCGGAGTGCTTCTTGACGGACTGTCGGGAGTTGCCACCCCGGTCCTCCGAGCCCCAGTCCTCCGCGCCGCTGCGGTTGTCCAGGGGGTCGCGCTTCTTGATGACCTGCTCGCCCTCGCTGTTGATGAGCTGGTTGACCACCCGCTCCATCTCCGACTTGAGCTGTCCGTACTCGTCGCCCTGGAGCACCAGCTTGCGCGAGCCCAGGCGCTTGCCGCTCTTCACGTCGAAGTAGCCCACCGCCAGCTCCGTGCCCCGCTCCGGGATGACGCGCACGGTGCCCACCATCGCGCGGTCCAGGCTCAGCGACTTGCCCAGCCCGACGACGGCGTTGGCCGGCTTGTCGCTGGGGCGGGACACGTCCGGCACCACCTTGTCCAGCTGCGCGTCATAGGCCTTGTAGGTGGCCGTCGGCGACAGCGTGGTGTTGACCTCCACGTCGTCCGGCGTCACCTCGGCGATCTGCCCGAACTGGCGGAAGCCCGGCCGCTCCATGCGCACCAGGTGCTTGCCCACCGGCAGCGTGGGCAGCGTCACCGGCGTGAAGCCCACCGCCTCGCCGTCCACGTAGACGCGGGCGCCCGCGGGCCGCGACTTGAAGGTGGCGCTGCCGCGCAGCTGCGAGGTGCGGCTCGTGGCCACCTGCACGCGCAGGCTCATGAAGTCCCGGCTGAAGCGCTTGGGGTTCAGCTCGAAGGTGGGGTTGAGCGCCATCAAGTCGATGAGCAGCAGCTTCGCCTCCTCCACGTCCCCGCGCAGCTGGAGGATGGCGCCGTGCAGCGCCAGCGCGTCGCACAGCGGGAAGCAGGAGGTCATCGCCGCGACGGAGCCGTCCAGCTCCTTGAGGGTGGCGCGCACCTTGCGCTCCGCGTCCTCGTAGTCGCGCGCCTCGAAGGCCTTGAGGCTCTCCTCGTAGCCCTTCTTCGCGCGCTGGAAGGACGCCTGCGCGGCCGGGTCGTCCGGCAGGCCGAACAGGTCGCGCGGCTTTCGCACGGAGTAGCCGGCGAAGTTGGCGAGCGCGTCGTTCATGTAGTTCTCCATCTGCACCCCGGAGGACTCGGACGACGGGTCCAGGGGGATGAGCAGCGCGGAGACGCGGCCCTGCGGAGGCGAGGACGCCAGGGCCAGGGCGGGCAGCAGCACGAGCGCGAGCGGAAGGGCTTTCATGAGGAGTCCTGTGCGCTTGACGCCCTGCCTAGAAGGAAATTCCACCGGGCAGACCATTCACCGGGTTGAAGCCGGAGCCGCGGTCCGTCGTGGCCACGTACACCACGCCCGCCGTCACGGCCGCCACGCCCGCCGCCGCCGCCCAGAACCAGGGCTTGCGCAGCACGGAGTCGCTGGAGGACACGGACTCCTTCTCCTCCTTGCGGTTCTGGGGCAGGGCGGAGCCCGCGAGGAAGGTGTGCAGCTGGTCCGCGGCCGCGTCCGCGCTGCCCTTGCCGTCGCGCTTGCCGAAGTCCACCTCCACGCCGCGCAGGCGGTTCTTCGTGCGCAGGTCCCACGCCTGCACCTCGCCGTGCAGCCGGCCCTTCTTGTCCTGGAAGGACGCCGCCAGCACCACGTAGCGGGCGTTGAGCCGCTCGCCGATGGCGCCCACCTCCGGCGGCACGCCGTCCGCGTCGAAGGCGGCTTCCGTGCCGGCCTTCGCCGCCGCGTCACGCAGCGCGGACAGGCCCGGCGCGGAGGCGAGCTTCGTCTTCAGCTCCGTGGGGGCGGACGGCTTCACCTCCGCGTACGTCGCGAACGGGGCGTAGCCCGGCAGCACCACCTGCACGGGGTAGCGGCCCGGGGCCAGCTTCGCGCCGGCGAGCGGCGTCACGCCCACCTCGCGGCCGCGCACCAGCACGCGCGCGCCCTGCGGCTGGGACATCACCGCCAGCGTGCCCTGCGGCTGCGCGTTCAGCTCCGTCTGGGCCTCCGCGAACACCCGCTGCACGTCCTGGCCGAAGAGGCCCGCGTCCGGGCGCAGCGACGGCTCCGCCAGCAGCGCGTTGGTGAAGGCCGCCTTCGCGCCCGCCACGTCGCCGTTGAGCAGCTGCGACGCGCCCTGGAAGAGGTACGTCTCACCCAGCTTCTCCGGGCGCAGGTCGCCGGGGCGCTGCACGTAGGCCTCCGCGGCCGCCTTGAACTTCCCCGCCGCGGTGTCCGGGTCCAGGTTGTCGTACGCCGCGCGGCCCTCGTCGAAGAGGGCGTCCGCCTTGGGGTTGGCCTGCGGCTCCGGGGGCGGGAAGGCGGTGGCCAGGTCCACGAACTGGATGTCGCCCGCGCTGCCCAGCTTCCGGGTGAGCGTGTCCTCCAGCTTCGCCGCGGAGTCCGCCGCGGCCGACTGGCGTGCCACGCCGAAGATGGCGACCGCGTTGGACGGCGCCGCGCGCACCACCGCGGCCGGAACCTCCGCCATCTTCGGGACGGCGGGCGTGGCCGGGGCGACCGGGGCCTGGATGGCCGCCTTGGGCGCCACGGGCGCGTCCGACGCGGGGGCCACTTCCTCCGGAGGCGTGAAGGTGTCCTCGGGGACGGGCGCGCGCACCTTCTTGGTGGCGGCGGGGCGCTTCTTCTTCGCGGCGGACTTCCGTTTGGTGGCGGCGTCGGCGGCGGGAGCGCTCAGCACACAGGCGAGCGCGACAGTCAGGGCAAGACGGGCAGTGTTCACGATGCGGCGGATGCTAGCCGACCGGCGGGGCGGAAGACCAATGCCCCACCCGGGACGGAAAGTGCGCCGTCCCGGGTGTGCGGGGACTCCCGCTTTCTCAGACGTCCAGCTCCTGGACCTCGCCCGCCATTTCGGTGATGAACTTGTAACGCGCCGAGACATCCTTGCCCATCAGGTCGTTGATGATGCGGTCGGTCTCCAGCGCGTTGTCGATGGTGACGCGCAGGCTGATGCGGTTCTTCGCATCGAGCGTGGTCGTCTTCAGCTCATCGGCGGTCATCTCGCCCAGACCCTTGAAGCGCATGATGTTGGGCTTGGCGTTGCCCTTGGCCTTCTCGCGGATGATGCGGTCGCGGTCCGGCTCGTCCAGGGCCCAGTACGTCTCCTTGCCGATGTCCACCCGGTACAGCGGCGGCTGGGCGATGTGCACCGCGCCCGCCTCAATCAGGGGGCGCAGGTGCCGGTAGAAGAACGTGAGCAGCAGCGTGGCGATGTGGTGGCCGTCGCTGTCCGCGTCCATCAGCAGGAAGACGCGGCCGTACCGCAGCTTCGTGATGTCGAAGTCGGACCCGATGCCGCAGCCCAGCGCGCTGACGATGTCCTGGAGCTCCTTGTTGGTGGCCACCTTGTCGGTGGACGCCTGCTCCGCGTTGAGCACCTTGCCGCGCAGGGGGAGGATGGCCTGGGTGCGCCGGTCGCGGCCCTGCTTGGCGGAGCCGCCTGCGGAGTCACCTTCCACGATGAACAGCTCGCTGGACTGGGGGTCCGTGGACGAGCAGTCCGCCAGCTTCCCGGGGAGGTTGAGCCGGTGGCTCACCGCGGACTTGCGGCTGATGGCGGCGGAGGCCGCGCGGGAGGCTTCACGCGCGCGGGCGGCCAGGATGATGCGCGCCAGCAGCGCTTCCGCGATGGACTTGTTGTCGTTGAACCACTTCTCCAGCACCGGGCGGATGGCGCCGTCCACCTGCGCCGTCGTCTCCGGGTTGTTGAGGCGGCCCTTCGTCTGCCCCTGGAACTGGGGCTCCACCACGTACACGGAGAGGATGGCGGTGATGCCCTCGCGGATGTCCTCCGCAGTGAGGGACACGCCCTTGGGCGTCAGGCCGTGCGTCTCGATGTAGTTGCGCATCGCCTTGACGATGGCCGCCCTCAAGCCCGCCTCGTGCGTGCCGCCCAGGTTCGTGGGGATGCCGTTGACGTACGAGCGGATGTGCTCGTCCGTGGCCTCCGTCCACGCCAGCGCCACCTCCAGGCGGACCTCGTTGTCGCGCGAGAAGTAGAACGGCGTGCTGCCCGCGGGGACGATGGGCTTCTGGCGCTCCGACACGACCTTGGTGAGGTATTCCGCGATGCCGCCGTCGTGCTTGAACGTCTCCGTCGTGGCGGGCGTGGCCGTCTCGTCCTTCCAGACGACCGTCATCCCCTTGTGCAGGTAGCTCTTCGCCTCCAGGCGCTCGCGCACCAGGGCCGCGTCGAACTTCTGCTTCTCGCCGAAGATTTCGGCGTCCGGCTCGAAGGTGATGGACGTGCCGGTGCCGCGCGCGGGGCCCTCCACCTTGAGGGGGCTGGTGGCCCTGCCGCGCGCGTACGACTGCACGTGGCGCTTGCCGTCCTTCTTGATTTCGATGAGCAGCTTGCTGGTGAGCGCGTTCACCACGGAGCTGCCCACGCCGTGCAGACCGCCCGAGTGGATGTAGTTGCCCTGCTCGAACTTGCCGCCCGCGTGCAGCGTCGTGAGGATGACCTCCACGGCGGGCTTCTTGTGCTTGGGCATCATGTCCACGGGGATGCCGCGCCCGTTGTCCACGACGGTGATGGACTTCGCGCCCTTGTGCAGGGTGACCTCGATGAGGGACGCGTAGCCGTTGATGACCTCGTCCACCGAGTTGTCGAGGATCTCCCAGAGGAGGTGGTGGTAGCCCGTGGTGTCGGTGCCACCGATGTACATGGCCGGGCGCTTGCGCACCGGCTCCAGGCCTTCCAGGACCTGGATGTCCGCGCCTGTGTAGCTTTCCTTCTTGGTCGCCATGGCCTTCCCGCTACTCCTTCTTCTCCGGCAGCGGCACGAAGGTGACGGGCTTCGCCACCTCCTTCACCGTGTCGCGCTTGGACATCTCATGGCCCTTGCCGCCGCGGCCCGTCACGGAGAACTTCGCCGGTGACAGGTGCAGCTTGCGGCCCTTCTGCGTCTCGAACTCCAGCGTGGCGTCCTTCTGACTGGCCGGCGCCGCGAGGAAGTCCACCACCTTGTCGCCCTCGTCCACCTTGATGACCTGGACGCCCTTGCCCGGGCCGGCCAGCTCATTCACCTCCGCCACCTTGCAGACCAGGGCGTGGGTCTTCTCCGTGAGGACGGCGAGCAGGTCCTTGTCGCCCACCGGCTGCGTGCCGATGATCTCGTCGCCCTCGCCCGTCTTCGCGTAGCGGCGGCCGGCGCGGGTGGACACTTCCGTGTGCGGCGCCAGCAGGAAGCGCAGGCCCAGGCCCTGGCGCGTCACCGCCACCAGCTTCTCCGGCTGGGGCAGGCGGGCATCCTGGGACAGGGCGCCCACCACGCGCTCGCCGTCGTCGAACTTGAACAGCTTCTGCACCGGGTCGCCGTAGCCGGTGGAGGCCGGCACGTCGTTGAAGCGCGTCACGTACGCGGTGCCGAAGTTGCTGAACAGCACCAGGTTCGCCTTCAGGCTGCCGGCGAGCACCGCCATCACCGCGTCGCCCTCACGCAGGCGGGTGGTGGACGGGTCCTTCACCTCGCGCACGCGCTTGATCCACCCGTCGCGGGTAATCACGACGTGGGCGTCCTCGTCCGCGATGAACGCCTCCGCGGAGAACTCCATCTCCTCGGAGCCCGCGCCGCCAATGCGCGTGCGGCGCTTGTCGGTGTACGCGGCCTTGAGGCCGGACAGCTCGTCGTGGATGACGGCCCAGCGCTTCTTCACGTCCTTGAGGATGCCCTCGATGCGCTTGATCTCCGCGCGCTTCTCCTTGAGCTCCTTCTGGACGATGAGGATCTCCAGGCGGGCCAGCTTGTAGAGGCGCATCTCCAGGATGGCGTCCACCTGCACTTCGTCCATCTTGAAGCGCGCCATCAGCTTCTGGGCGGCGTCCTGCTTGCCCTCGGACTGGCGGATGATCCGGATGATCTCATCCAGCGCGTCGTAGGCCTTCTCGAAGCCCTCGAGGATGTGGACGCGCCGCTTGAGCTCCGCCAGCTCGTGCTCGAACCGCTTCGTCACGATCTCCAGGCGGAAGTCGAGGAAGTAGCGGAGGATGGACTTCAGGTCCAAGCGCTTGGGCGTGCCCACGTCCGGGTTGTCCGACGGCACGAGGCACGTGAGGTTCACGCCGAAGTTCGTCTGCAGGGGCGTGTGCTTGTAGAGGTACGCCATCACCAGCTCGGGGTTGGCGTCCTTCTTGAGCTCCATCACGATGCGCACGTCCTTGGTGGACTCGTCGCGCACGTCGGTGATGAGCGGCAGCTTGCGCTCACGCACCAGCTCGCCAATCTTCGCGACGAGCGTGGACTTGTTCACCGTGTACGGGATGGAGGTGACGACGATCATCTGACCGCCGCGCTTGTGCTCCTCCAGCTTGTACTCGCCGCGGATGCGGACGGAGCCCTGGCCCGTCTCGTAGATTTCGCGCAGCTCCTTCTTGTCGTTGAGGATCTGTCCGCCGGTGGGGAAGTCCGGCCCCTTGACCCACTTGAGCAGGTCCTTGGTCTGCAGCTCCGGGTCGTTGATGAGCGCCAGCAGCGCGTCCACCAGCTCGCCCAGGTGGTGGGGCGGGATGTTGGTGGCCATGCCCACCGCGATGCCGGTGGTGCCGTTCATCAACAGCTGCGGGACGCGCGCCGGGATGACGACGGGCTCCTCGCGGGTGCCGTCGTAGTTGGGGCGGAAGCGGACCGTCTTGCTGTCCAGCTCACCCAGGAGCTCCGTGGCCAGCTTCTCCAGGCGGCACTCGGTGTAGCGGTAGGCCGCGGCGGAGTCGCCGTCCAGCGAGCCGAAGTTGCCGTGGCCGTCCACCAGCGGGTAGCGCAGGGAGAAGTCCTGCGCCATGCGCACGAGCGCGTCGTAGATGGCCGTGTCGCCGTGCGGGTGGTAGCGGCCCATGATGGCGCCGACCACTTGCGCGCACTTCTGGTACTTCGTGTCGAACGACAGGTTCAGGTCGTTCCACATGCCGTAGAGGATGCGGCGCTGCACGGGCTTGAGGCCGTCGCGCACGTCGGGCAGGGCGCGCGAGGTGATGACCGACAGGGCGTAGTTGAGGTACCGGCGGCGCGCTTCCTCGGCCAGGCCCGCGGGCAGTCCGTCCCCGCCGCCGGCGCCGGACGCGCCGCCGCCTCCCTTGCCTCCGCCCCCTGCCGGGCCTCCCTGCTTCTTGCGCGACTTCGTTTCGGCTTCTGCGAGCATGGTCATGGAATCCAGATGGGTGTCACACGGGCCGCCCCCACGTGCGTGACGCGGCGCGCGGGCCGCGTCGTACGCGCTGCGACTACCAGTCGGGTCGGCCACTCAACGTCAGATGGCCGGGACTACCATGGGCCTCTGACATTGAGAACGAATTCGGGAGGTTGCGTCGGCTCCGACGCGGAACTTCTGCACGTCCGTACAGTCCTGTGCCTGCTTAGAACCCACCGCCAACCCCCCGGAATTCCGAGGGGAGCGCTGTCAGGGCCTGACTGGCGGCCTGCTGGGACTAGCCGTTGTCGCCGGGGGGGTTGGCGCGGGGCTTCTTGCCCTCCGCGTCCGGGGCGCGGCCCCAGTTTCCGCTGCCGCGCTTGAAGATCTGCACGCCCCGGCCGGAGCTGCCGCTGGCCATCCCGTTGATGCTGGCGGTGAGGGCCTTGCTACCTGGCGGGTGATAGATGACGCGCACCTTGCGGGCGGAGGGCAGGAGCGCGCTGGTGGCGTCCACCAGGAGGTACACGGTGGTGCCGTCCGTCTGGATGCGCTCCGGATCCTGCCGGTTGTTGAGGTCCGCGAGCAGCTCGCCCGCGTCCGCGCTGGTGGCGTCGGAGCCCAGCTGGCGGACCTTCACGCGCAGGGCCACCTCCGGGGGCGCGTCCTGGCGCTTGTACTCCCGCACGCCCTGGATGACGACCGCCAGGTCCGCGCCGTTCTCCGGGGCCTTGTTGGCGGGCAGGCGCAGGCCGGACTGGGTGCTGGAGTCCGTGTCCAGGAAGAGGGTGATGTTGGCGCAGCGCTGCTTGCACTCCTCGCCGAAGGGGTCCTTGTTGAACTTCAGCCGCATGGCGAAGTCGCTGCCCTGGGGCCCGATGGTGGCGTCCACGATGACGGGACGCTCGTCGTCCGGCGACGGCTTGTAGCGGAACGTGGAGGCCGTCCGCCCGGCGGCGGAGGCGGTCGCGCCGACCAGGAGCGAGCAGGCGAGCAGGGTGGGCAGGCGCTTCACGGAAGGGGACCTCCAGGCGGCATGGGACAGCGGACGGGGGCATTCAACGGGAACAGGCCCCGGGGCGGCAAGCCTGGGGCGTAGAGTGGCCGCCTGGAGGACACACATGCCCACGCCGTACGTACGCCAGCTCAAGCTCGGACCGATGGACAACTTCGTCTACCTCGTGGGGCCCCAGGACGGCCCGGAGGTGGTGGTGGTGGACCCGGCCTGGGACGTGCCGGCCATCGAGGCGGCCGTGGCGAAGGACGGCAAGCGCCTGGTGGGGGCGTTCGTGTCGCACTGCCACGGCGACCACATCAATGGCCTGGAGGAGCTGCTGTCGCGCCACGACGTGCCGGTGTACGCGCAGGCGGAGGAGGTCGCTTTCTCCAGCGAGCTGCGCAAGCGGGGCGGTGACGCGCTGCGGCTGCTGAAGGCGGGGGACCCCGTGCCGGTGGGCGCGCGCACGTTCCAGGCCCTGCACACGCCCGGGCACACGCCAGGGTCGCACTGCCTGCTGGCGGAGGACGCGCTCGTGTCCGGGGACACGGTCTTCATCAACGGGTGCGGCCGGTGCGACTTCCCGGGCGGCAGCCCGGAGGACATGTACCGCTCGCTGTCGCAGGTGCTGGCGAAGGTGCCGGACTCCGCGCGGCTGTTCCCCGGGCACGACTACGCGGACGTGCCGGTGGCCCAGATGGAGGCCATCCGGCAGAAGAACCCGTACTTCGGCTTCCCGGACATGGCGTCCTTCGTGGCCTTCCGGATGCGGCCGCGCAAGTAGGGCGCGGCCTGAACGCTCACACCCGCCGCGCGCGGGCCATGGGCGGCATCTTCACGCCGCCTGACGGCTTCGCGTGCAGGGCCCAGTACGCGGAGACACCCAGCAGGGCCAGCGACAGCAGCGTCCACAGTGCCGCCCAGACGATGGACGGCACCCACGTCTCGCTGGCGAGGATGGCCGCGTCACTCTGCGCGCGCACCGCGCTGTTCCACAGGTCGTCCCGCAGGTCGAAGATGACGTAGAGCGCCGTGAAGGCCGCGAGGAACAGGTTGAGCGCGTCCACCAGCCCCGTGGGCAGGAAGCGCGCGCCCAGCCCCATGGCCAGCGCCATGCCCAGGCAGAAGGCCAGGGTGAAGAGGTCCCCCGCGTAGAAGAAGCCCATCACCGCCAGCCACACGGACGCCGCGCCCATCACCGCGCGGCCCAGCCGGAAGCGGAACGTGGCCAGCATCAGCCCCGCGCCCGCCACCGCGCTGCCCAGGTAGCCCGCGGACGACACGGCGATGCGGTTGAAGACGCCGGGCGGCAGGCGGGAGAAGCAGCTGCCCCCTTCGTTCACCTGGAGGTGGACCCGGTCCACGGAGCCCCCCACGAGCAGCGTGGCGAGGGCATGCCCCGTCTCATGCATCATCACCACCAGCACCTTCACCGGCCACAGCACCGGCGAATACCAGAAGTACCAGGAGGCCCCCATCAGGACGAGGAGCAGCGCCAGCCTTCCGAAATCCAGTGTCGCCCCGCTCGCGGTCCGCATCGCTGGTCCCCTCCTACCTGGACACCGGAACATCCAAGCGCGTTCCATCTTCCGCGAAAACGCCCGCCCCGGACACCGGAACGGTCGCGCCCGGGCGGCGGACGGAGTAGGGATGGGGCACCATGAAGAAGACGCTCCTTCTCCTCTCGCTCGTGGCTGCCCCGGTCTTCGCCGGGGAAGGGAAGTGGACCCCGCAGCAGGTGCTGGAACTGAGCCCCGCCTGGCTCAAGGCCCAGGGGCTCCAGCTGCCGCCCAGCAAGCTGTGGGACCCCAAGCGCGGCACGGGCCTCCTGGCGGGCACGGTGAACACCGGCGGCTGCTCCGGGTCGTTCATCTCCGCCTCCGGCCTCATCATCACCAACCACCACTGCGCCTTCTCCATCATCCAGGAGCACAGCTCTCCGCAGAAGGACCTCATCACCGACGGCTTCCTCGCGAAGAGCCCGTCGGAGGAGCTTCCGGGCAAGGGCTCGCGCGTGCAGGTGCCGCGCGGCTTCAAGGACGTGACGGCGGAAGTGAACGCCGCCGTGCCGCAGGGCGCGGACGACCTCGCGCGCTACAAGGCCATCGACCGCAAGCAGAAGGAGCTGGTCGCCGAGTGTGAGAAGCGCCCCGCGACCCGCTGCCAGGTCGCGACCTTCGACGGCGGCGTGAACTACACGCTGGTGGACGCCGTGGAGTTGCAGGACGTGCGCCTGGTCTACGCGCCGCCGCGCGCCGTGGGCGAGTACGGCGGGGAAGAGGACAACTGGATGTGGCCCCGCCACACCGGCGACTTCGCCATCATCCGCGCGTACACCGCGCCGGACGGCGCCTCCGCCGCGTTCAGCGACAAGAACGTGCCCTACAAGGCGGAGTTCTTCTTCCCGCTGTCCACGGAAGGGGTGAAGCCCGGTGACTTCGTGATGGTGCTGGGCTACCCGGGCACGACGTTCCGCACGCTGCTCGCGGACGAGATGGCGGAGCGCCAGGCGCGCTACTACCCGCGCATCCGCGACGTGCTGGGCGAGGCCATCCGCATCCTGGAGGCGGAAGGGGAGAAGGACCCGGCCGGGAAGATCGCCGTGGCCTCGCAGCTCAAGGGCCTGCACAACGTCTACAAGAACGCGGGCGGGCAGCTGGCGGGCCTGAAGCGCGGCCACATCGTGGAGAAGCAGCGCGACGCGGAAGCGGCCACCGTCGCCTGGGCCCAGAAGGACGCGGCGAAGTGGGGCGACGCCCTCAAGGCCCGCGAGGCGCTGCTCGCGGAGCAGAAGGAGGCCTCCAAGACCTTCGACCGCGAGTTCCTCCTGGCCATGGCCGGCCGCCTGGCGCGAGGCCCCGCGCTGGCCACGTCCGTGTCCCGGCTGGCCATGGAGCGCGCGAAGCCGGACCTGGAGCGCCGCCCGGAGTACATGGACCGCGAGGTGCCGCGCATCAAGGACCGCCTGGAGCGCGAGCAGAAGAACCTCTTCCTCGCCGCGGACAAGGCGCTGTTGCACGCGTTCGTGAAGCGCGCGCAGGCGCTGCCCGCGGACGCGCGCATCACGTCCGTGGACGCCGTCTTCGGCAAGACGTACTCGGAGAAGGACGTCACCGCGAAGATCGACTCGCTCTACGCGGGCACCAAGGTGCTGAGCCAGGCCGAGCGCCTGAAGATGGCGGACGAGTCCGTGGGGCAGCTCACCGCGCGCCGCGACCCGCTGCTGGCGTTCGGCATGCAGCTGGCGAAGGAGCAGGCCGCGCTGGATGACACGCGCGACCGGCGCCAGGGCGCGTCCTCGCGGCTGCGGCCGGCGTGGCGCAAGGCGGTGATGGCGCAGGCGGGCAAGCCGATTGCTCCAGACGCCAACAGCACGCTGCGCGTGTCGTTCGCCAAGGTGCAGGGCTACACGCCGCGCGACGGCGCGCTGTACCTGCCGCAGACGACGCTGACCGGCATGCTCCAGAAGCACACGGGGGAAGAGCCCTTCAACGCGCCGGAGAAGGTGCGCGCGGCCGCGGCGGCGAAGAAGTTCGGGCAGTGGGTGGACCCGCGCCTGAAGGACGTGCCGGTGGACTTCCTGGCGGACGCGGACACCACGGGCGGCAACTCCGGCAGCCCCACGGTGAACGGCAAGGGGCAGCTCGTGGGCGTGAACTTCGACCGCGTGTGGGAGAACGTCGCGAACGACTTCGGCTACAATCCGGACGTGGCCCGGAACGTCAACGTGGACGTGCGCTACCTGCTCTGGCAGCTGGACCAGGTCGAGGACGCGGACGCGCTCCTGCGCGAGCTCAACATCCGCAAGGGCAAGCCGGTGGCCAAGGAGGCGCGCTGACATGTCGGACGCGGGAGCGGGACCCCGGCCTCTTCCCACCTTCCGCCCCGATGAGCGGGTGTGCGGCAACTGCAAGCTCTGGAGTCCGCACTCCGAGGACCACCGCGGCTGGGTGGGGCCGTGCCGCGTGTACACCTCGCGCGGCCTGTTCCCGCCCTCCGCGCCCATCTGTGACAAGTACGCGCCCAGGGGCTCCGCGGCCCCGGCGCCCGTGGTTTCAAGCACGCGAACCCGCACCGCGCGGAGCGTGGCGCCCGTGGTGGTGCGCCACCGCGCGGATCCGCGGCAAGTGGTGGACCTGGAAGGGCTGAACATGACGCGCGAAGAGCTGATGGACATCTTCCGGGAGGCGGCGGGCCTCAGTGAGCCGCCGCTCGCGGGCAAGTGGGAGGGCGGCACGGTGCGGCTGGTGCCGGGCAACCCGGAGCTCCAGGCGAAGGACCTGCCCATCGACAACCTGTTCCACAAGGTCACGATGGTGCGCGACCGCATCCGCGTGCTGGAGCAGAAGCTCAACGCCCACCCCAAGCTCACGGAGGCGGAGAAGGCGGAGATGCAGGGCTACATCACCCGCGTCTACGGCTCGCTCACCAGCTTCAACCTCCTCTTCAAGGAGAAGGGGGATCAGTTCGTGGGCAGCAAGGGCGAGGAGTAGTCGCTTCGTGATTCACGGCCGCTGGCCGCGCTCCTCCATCACGGTGAGGGCTCGCTGGCGGCCGCGGTGCAGGGCGCTCTTCACGGTGCCCTCGGGGATGCGCAGGAGCCGGGCGATTTCGGCGGAGCCCAGGCCGCGCACCTCGCGCAGGTAGAGCACCTGCCGCTGCTGGGGGTTCACCTCCTCCAGCGCTTCGTGGAAGTGGCGCTGCATCTGCGTGCCCATGGCGTGGGCCTCCGGCGACACGGTCTCCTGGGGCGCGTGCGTCAGCCGCTCCCGGCGACGGCGCGCGCGCAGCCAGTTGATGCTGCTGTTGACCATCACCCGGTGCAGCCAGGTCGTCCACGTCGCCCGCCCGTCCAGCCCCGGGGGCTGCCGCGACAGGCGCAGGAAGACGTCCTGCACCACGTCCTCCGCGTCGTCGGTGTCGCCCACGATGCGCCGGGCGATGGCCAGCGCTCGGGGACGGTGCTGGGCGTACAAGTCATCCAGGGTGGGGAAGGCGAGGACGGCGGCGTGCGGGCCCATGGCGGACGGTCTCCTGTGTCTTCCCCTGGAACGAACGGGCGCGGAAAACGGTCTATGGCCCTGGAGGGCATGCGACCGCGGGGCCGTGTTTCCGCGTGGACAGCCGGTGCGCACCTTCCGGGCCAGGGGGACGCCGCCATGGCCCAGCTGGCCGACTACGGACGCAGGAGGCCGTTCATGCCCCGGCGCCGGGAGGGCAACGGCGTCGTGGACCTGCTCCTGGGGCGCCCGCTCACCAGCGCCCAGGCGATGCAGGAGAAGACGGGCGTCCTCACCGGCGTGGCGCTGCTCGGACTGGACGCGCTGTCCTCCGCCGCGTACGGCCCGGAGGCCGCGCTCACCGTGCTGCGCCCGCTGGGGCCCGGGGGGCTGTGGCTGCTCTTCCCCATCACCGTCGCCATCGTCGGGCTCCTGATGGTCGTCGCGAGCTCGTACGCGCAGACCATCGCCGCGTACCCCAACGGCGGCGGCGCGTACACGGTGGCGAAGCAGAACCTGGGGCGGGGCGCGGGGCTGCTCGCGGCGACGGCGCTGATGCTGGACTACCTGCTCAACGTGGCCGTGGGCATCTCCGCCGGCACGGGTGCGCTGGTGTCCGCGTTCCCGGAGCTTCGGCCCCACACGCTGCCCATCACCCTGGGCCTGCTGGCGCTGCTCACCCTGGTGAACCTGCGCGGCGTCAGCGAGGCGGGCGCCGTGTTCGTCGTGCCCACCTGGTTCTTCATCACGTCGCTGAGCGTGGTGCTGGCCGTGGGCCTCTTCAAGCTGGCCACCGGTGACGCGACGCCCGTGCAGGCACCGCCGCCCCTGGCGGTACCCACCGCGTCGCTGGGGGCGTGGCTGGTCATCCGCGCCTTCGCCAGCGGGTGCACGGCGATGACGGGCGTGGAGGCCATCAGCAACGCCGTGCCCATCTTCCGCGACCCGCCCATCCGCCGCGCGCGTGCCACGCTGGGCGTCATCGTCGGCATCCTGGTGACGATGCTGCTGGGCATCGCACTCCTGTGCCGGGCGTACGGCGTGGGCGCGACGGACCCCGACGGCGCGAACTACCAGACGGTGCTGTCGCAGCTCATCGCGGCGGTGATGGGGCGCGGCGTCTTCTACTACGTGGCCATGGCCGCCATCCTCTGCGTGCTCGCGCTGTCCGCGAACACCAGCTACGCGGGCTTCCCGCTCGTGTGCCAGGTGCTGGCGCGCGAGCGCTACCTGCCCCCGGGCTTCGCCCACCGGGGCCGCCGACTGGCCCTGTCGCGCGGCATCCTCACGCTGTCCGCGCTGGCGGCCCTGCTGCTCATCGCGTGCAGGGGCATCACCGACCGGCTGATTCCCCTGTTCGCCATTGGCGCGCTCATGGCCTTCACCCTGTCTCAGGCGGGCATGGTGGTGCACTGGAGCCGGCACCGGGAGGAGGAGGGCTGGCGGTGGCGCCGCGTCCTCAACGGCGCGGGCGCGGTGATGACGGCGCTCACGCTGTGCATCGTGGGCGTGTCCAAGTTCATGCACGGCGGCTGGGCCGCGTTCGTCATCGTGCCCGTGGGGCTGCTGCTGCTGTCGCGCGTCCACGCCGCGTACACGCGCACGCGGCAGGCCACGGAGCTGAAGCGGCCGGTGCGCCTGACGCCTCCGTCGCCGCTCGTCGCCGTGGTGCCGGTGGACCGCTGGTCCCACGCGTCGGAGACGGCGCTGCGCTTCGCGCTGGAGCTGAGCGACGACGTGCGCGCGGTGCACATCTGCAGCGGCGACACCGACGAGGCGGCGCTGGACTCGCAGTGGCAGCACTTCGTCCAGGGGCCGCTCATTCAGGCTGGACGCCAGCCGCCGCCGCTCGTGCACGTGGGGTCGCCGTACCGCGCGCTGGTGTGGCCGCTCCTGGACTACCTGGACGCGCTGCTCGCGGAGGTGCCGGGCCGCACCGTGGCCATCGTGATGCCGGAGCTGCTGGAGAAGCGCTGGTACCGGGCCATGCTCTACGGCCGCCGCTCGGAGCTGCTGCGCAGCGCGCTGCTCTTGTCGGGCGAGCGGCGCCTGGTGGTGGTCAGCGTGCCCTGGTACCTGCGCACGGCGGCGCACCCCGCGCCGCACTCGGCCTGGGGCGGCCCCGCCCACCCGGGGAACGGGTAGGGCGGGGCGGGGCGGGGCTACTCCTGCTCGTCCTGCTTCGTCAGGCCCCAGTCCTTCAGGCGCTTGAAGAGGGTGGAGCGCGCGAGGCCCAGCTCGCGCGCCACGCGCTCGCGGTTGTTGTTGAAGCGGCGCAGCGCGGTCTCGATGATCTGCCGCTCCAGCTTCTCCAGCATCTGCTCCAGCGTCATGCCCGGCGGCAGCTCCGGCACGGTGATGCCCGTCTCGCGGTTGACCTCCTGGTCGAAGGACAGGTCGCTGCCGTCGATGGACGGGCCCTTGCGCAGGAGCAGCGCGCGGTGCACCACGTTGCGCAGCTCGCGGATGTTGCCCGGCCAGGCGTGCTGCTGGAGCCGGTCCAGCGCGGCCGGCGTGAAGCGCACCGTCTGCCCGCGCGGGGCGAACGCGCGCACGAAGTGCTCCGCCAGCGCCACCACGTCCCCCCGGCGGTTGCGCAGGGGCGGCAGGTGCAGCGGCACGACGCACAGGCGGTAGTAGAGGTCCTCGCGGAAGCGGCCCTCGCGCGCCGCCGCCAGCAGGTCGCGGTTGGTGGCCGCCACCACGCGCACGTCCACGTGCAGGGGGCGGCTGGCGCCCACGCGCTTGATTTCACCGCTCTCCAGCGCGCGCAGCAGCTTCGCCTGGAGGTCCAGCGGCAACTCGCCAATCTCGTCCAGGAACAGCGTGCCGCCGTCGGCCTCCTCGAAGGCGCCCTTGCGCGCGCCCACGGAGCCGGTGAACGCGCCCTTCTCGTGGCCGAACAGCTCGCTCTCGATCAGCTCCTTGGAGATGGCGGCGCAGTTGACCGGGATGAGCGGCCGGTTCGCGCGCGGCGAGCACGCGTGCAGCGCGTTCGCGACCAGCTCCTTGCCCGTGCCGGACTCGCCCAGGATGGTGACGGCCGCGGTGGACGGGGCCACGCGTTGAATCAGGTCCGTGAGCTGCCGCACCGACGGGTCGCTGCCGAGGATGCCGTGGAAGGCCTGCGCCTCCTTCTTCGCGGCGGGCACGGCCTCCAGGATCAGCTCCGCCTCGCCCACGCGCAGCGACGTGGGCAGCGTCACCTCCGCCTCGAAGAGGCGCACCGGGCCCAGCCACGTGCCGTTGGTGGAGCGCAGGTCCACGACGTGGAAGACGCCCTCGCGGCGCGTCACCTTGAGGTGCCGCCCGGAGATGAACCGGTCCTGGAGCACCAGGTCGTTGCCCGCGTCCTTGCCCACCGTGAAGCTGTCGCCGGTGAGCCGGTGCACGGCCTCCGTGCCGCCCTGCTTCACCCGCAGCTGCGCGGCCTGCCAGCGCTGCGCGTCCCGGCCCTGCACGGAGGTGGTGTTGCCGGCCTCCGTGGCCGCGTCCGCGTCCTCGCTGGCGCTGTGCTGGCGGAACACCGCGCGCCACTGGCCCAGCTCGATGTCCGCGCCGTCGGGCAGCTCACCGCGCTCCACCACCGCGCCCGCGACCTTGGTGCCCTTGCCGGACAGGTCCTCCACGCGGCACTTCTGACCGTCCCACAGGAGCGCCACCTGCTGGCGGCTCACCTCTGGATCCGGAATGGCCACGTCGCTCGAGTCGCCCCGGCCGAGCACCACCCGCGCCCGGTCCACCGCCACCCGCAGCACTTCCTCGCCTCGACGGAAGAACACCAGCTCCGGCATCACCACTCTCCCAAGCCCCGGACACCCGGGGCCGCGCGCAGCGCTTTACACGGCGCGTGCGCGGGCATCAACCCGAGGGTGGGGGAGGGACGGAACCGACCCCCGGGGTTCTACCGCTTGGGACCGAAGCGCGGGCTGCTCACCATGCCGCTGAGCCGGCCGCCGCGCCAACCCGGGTTGTCCCGGTCCTGCGGCAGCATGTTGACCGCCAGCGCCAGGGGGCCCAGCCGCTGCTGGAAGGCCTGCTCGAACTTCAGCCGCACGTCGAGCGCCAGCTCGCTGTACTCCAGCCGCCGGCCCAGCTTCACCGTGCCGGTGCCCGCGCCCTCCAGGTCCTCGCTCTTGAGGTTCAAGTCCCGCACCGTGCCCAGGCCCTTGTCGAACTGGAGGTCGCCCTTCAGCTCGCCCAGCACCACGCGCGGCAGCTCCATGGGCATCGCGGGGCCGCCGCCCATGGGGATGGCCGCCTTGCCGCCCTTGATGGTGAGCCCCTGGGTGTCCAGCGCCACCGTGCCGGACGCCTGGGACCAGTCCACCGGCTGGCCGCGCATCATCGTCCCCGGCGCATTGAGCGCCAGCTTCGCGTTGAGGGTGCCCTCCATGTCCACGCCCGTGTACTTCGGCAGGTTGCCGCCGCTGGCCTGCACGCCGTCCACGTCCACGTGCAGCGACGTGCCGCTCAGGCCGCCCACGTGGACGTCCACCGTGCCGCCCATGCCCTTCATCTTCACCACCACGCCGGGCGGGAAGACGGACGGACGCAGCGCCACGCTGTCGAAGACGAGCGCCTCACCCAGCTCATCCGGGCCCAGCCCGCCGGACTCGCCCCGGGCGAGCGCCGCGACGGCGTCCGAGCCCAGCGGCGTGGGCGGCTTGCTCACGCGCACGTGGGTGGCGGTGACGCCGGAGAGGCCGGGACGCAGGCCGCCGATGCGGACCGCGAGCCCGTGGGCCGCGGCCTCCGTGACGAGCCGCGTGCGGACCGCGTCGTACGGGAACGTGAGCAGCAGGCAGAGGATGAAGGCCACCACCGCGAAGGCGGTGTAGCCCAGCACGAGCTTCCAGCGGGCGGTCTTGGTTTCAGTGGCCATGGGCTATTGCTTCATCCGGTAGGTGGCGACGGTCGTCCACGCCGTCAGGGTGTCCGTGGCGGGCCGGGGCTCCACGCGCAGGTACTTCACCTTCACGATGCCCGGGCCCGTCTCCACCGTGCGCAGGAAGTCCGTCAGCTTGCGCAGGTCCACGTCCGTGAAGGTCAGCTCCACGGAGCTCTCGATGATCTTCCCGTCCCCCACGCCCACGTCACCCTTGGGCGTCATGTTGGGGGCGGTGAGGCCCGCGGCGGTGGCCTTGTCTTCGATGTAGGTGAGCAGCCGCACGTTGCTCTGCGTGAGCTGCTGCTCCACCGCCTGCCGCTCCGCCTGAGCCTGGCCGTAGCTCGTGGCCAGGGCCTGGACCTCCTGCAGCTTCGCCAGCTTGTCCTGCGTGCGCCGACGGTAGCCATTGGCGCTGTTGGCGAAGCTGAAGAGGGTGACGAAGAGCACGAACACCAGCACCGCGGAGCCGGCCAGCGCCACGAGCTTGCGCTCGCGGTCACTCAGCCGCTCGAACCACGTCTGGAGGGGTGCGAAGAGTTCCTTGAGCTTTCCCATGTCACGTCTCTCCCGCCGGCGTCTCGCCGGGGCACTGCACCTGCACGTCCAGGCGGAAGGTCCACTTCTGCCCGTCGCGAGTCTTCTCCACCTTGCCCTCCTTCACGTCCTTGAAGCAGCGGTGGCCCTTCAAGGCGGCGGAGAGCGTGTCGACCTGCTTGGAGCTGTCCGTCTCCCCCTGGAGCATGATGCGGTCCAGGTCCACCTGGATGCGGTCGAACTTCACCGGCACCTCTGGCGGGACGCGCTGGGTGACCTCCGCCAGCAGGTTCACGGCGGACATCGCGGGCAGCGCCGCGGCGGGGCTCTCCACGCCCTTGAGCATGTTGAGGGCGCGGTCGTAGTTCGTCTCGCAGGTGCCCAGGATGCGCTGGGTCGTCTTGCAGAGCACCGCGTCCACCTCCGCCTCGCGGCGCGACAGCACCGTGTTGCGCACCACCCCGAAGGCGATGAGCAGCAGGAGCAGCGTCACCGCGAAGGAGGCCAGCAGGCCCACCCGGTCCTTCACGTAGTCGTAGCCGCCCTTGAAGGCGAACTCACCCCGGCGCAGGTTGAAGCGCGGCGCCTTCGCCCCGGCCGCGTTGCCGCGCATGGCCAGCGCGTACGCCTGCGCCGCGGACGGCGTCTCCTTGGGGCCAATCATCGCGGCCGCGTCCGCCGGCAGCGCCATCACGCGCACCGGCAGGCTCAGGTCCCGCGACAGCTGCTCGGCCAGGCCCGGCATGCGCGCGGTGCCGCCGCACAGCACCACCGCGGAGACCTGCCGGCGGGTGCGCGCGGCGAAGGCCTTGAAGGACGGGCGCAGCTCGCGCAGCACCGGCTGCAGGCCGCGCACGAACGCGTTCGCGGCGCGCTCGGCGTCCGGCCCCTGCGCGGCGCTCGCCATGGCGCCGTGCGCTTCCTTCCACGCGTGGGCCTCCGGCAGCGTCGTCTGGAACTCCGTGGCCAGCGCGCGCGTCAGGTCGCGCCCGCCGCCCGCGAAGGTGCGCGCGAACTCCACGCCCTTGCCCGGCTGGCCAATGGCCACCGACGTGCGCTCGTGGCCGATGTCCACCACCGCCACCGGGCCGCCCTCGGACGCGCCCTCGAAGAGGCCGGGCATCTGGGTGAAGAGGTTCTGGTACGCGAGCGCCGGGTGGGTGATGACGCGCGGGTCCACCTGGAGGCCGCCCAGGAGCGCGAGCAGCGACTGGAGCTCCTCCTTCTTCACCACGCCCACCAGCAGGTCCGCGGCCTTGTCCTTGCCGCCGGTGTCCTTCTGGCCGACCACCTGGTAGTCGTAGACGACCTCCGAGATGTCGAACGGCAGCTGGCTGCCCACTTCAAAGGGCAGCGTCGCCTCCACGCGCTTGGGGTCGGAGAAGGGCAGGCTCACCGAGTGCGTGGTGAGGGACGGGCCGGGCAGGGCGATGACGACCTGGTCCACGTGCCCTTCCGGCATCTTCCCGAGCAGCTCCTCCACCGCGGCGCGCAGCGTCTCCGCGCGCTCGCCTTCCTGCGCGCGGCGCACCTCCGCGTAGCCCTGGGTGGTGCTGCTTTTCGCTCCGGAGTTGAGCACCACCCCCTTCACGGAGTGGCTGCCCAGGTCCAGGCCAAGAATGCGGGCCATGCTATTCCTCTCTGTAATACACGAGCTTGCCCAGCCCGTCGTCCAGGCGGATGACCGCGGTGAGCGTCTTCTGGACGCTGCCCGCTTCTCCCACGGACTTGATGGTGAAAGTCTTGCTCTTGTCGCCCAGGTAGCGGTTCTGCTGGACGTTGCCCTTGATGAGCGGGTTGACCGCGATGCCGGCCTGCTCCACGACGCCCACGAAGTCCGCCACCGACATGCCGAAGAAGTTGAACATGCGCGCGGCGCGGATGCGGCTGATGAGCTCGTTGAGGAACACCGGGTCCGTCAGGCGCGGATCCGGCCGGTTGGGGTCCGCGGCGGACATGATGGCCAGCCCCAGCATGATGGGGTCGTCGGTGTTGACGTTCGGCTTGGAGTTGATGTCCGGGTACACCGTGAGCCGGTCGCGGAAGGCCGCCATGAAGCGGTCGTTGACGCCATGCACGCGGTACAGCTCGTCCAGGCTGTCGAAGCGCGCGTTCTTGACGTCATAGCGCGGTTCATAGCGGCTGTACGGGGAACCCTCGTCCGCGAAGCCCGTGATGAAGGGGTTCGTGGGGTCGCGCTCGTTGAGGTTGGACTGGGCGGCGTCCTCGTCGGACCAGTCCTTCAGCGCGATGACGGTGTCCTTGGGCGTGGAGCGCACCTTGTTGGCGTCGTCCTGCTGCCAGAGGAACTCGAAGCGCTTGTCCGCGAACATGTCCAGCATGCGCGCGGCGGTGGCCTGCGCCTCCGCGCCGCCGGTGTTCAGGCGCATGACGTTGAGCTTCTCCTCCTCGTCGCTGATGGTCGCGAGGAAGCAGCCCTCGAAGCCGCCAAAGGACCGGCGCTGCATCTGCGCCGCCATCTGCGTGGCCGCGCCCCCGCCCTCGGCCCCTTCCTCGCCCTCCATCTGGAAGTTGGGGTCCACCTGCACGGGGTCCGTCTCCACGGGGCGGCCGTCCTCGCCTTCCGCGCCGTCGCTCTTCACCAGCCCCTTGAGCATGTGGCAGTCCACCCGGGCCAGCTTCCACAGCTGGAGGTTGAGCGACTGCGGCTGGAAGGCGTTCGCGCCGCCCGCGCCCGCGCCCGCGCCGCCCAGGGCCCCGCCCATGAGGCCGCTCAGGAGGCTGGCGGGGTTGGGGATGGGCGTCGCGTCCACCTGCTTCTGGAAGCGCAGGAGCAGCCGCCCCAGCGACAGGCCGGAGCGGGCCATGTAGTAGGCGCGCACTTCATCCCGCTGGTTGGCGGCGAGCTGCAGGTCCACGCGGCTGTTGTAGGCGAACTCCGTCGCCACCACCGTCAGCAGCGTGATGGAGACGAGCGCGATGATGAGCGCCACGCCGCGCGAGCGCTTGTGCTTGCGCGCGGCCGGCGAGAGCGGCGCCGCGGCGGGAACCGGGCCCCGCGCCTTGCCGCGCCGGCGGAACGCCTGCTGGAAGTAGGGGAGGGCCATCAGTTGAACCTCGGCAGTTCCGTGTTGAGCACGATGCGCGTCTGCGTGGTGTAGCGCGCTTCCTTGCCCGCCTCATCCAGGGCGATGACGGTGATGCGCACGCGCGTGGGGAGGATGGCCTTCTTCTCCGTGCGCCGCGTGTCCCACTCGTCATCCCACTCCTTCTTCTCCGAGTCCCAGTAGGCGAACTCCACGCCCTTGACGCCCTCGAAGAGGACGTCCGTGGTGCCGCCCCGGTCCATGCGGTCCCCCACGTTGGGGTTCACCCGCCGCTTCAGGTCCTGCCGCTGCCGGGCGCCGCGCTCGCTGGAGTTCTCCACGAAGTACTCCACCACCGCCTGGTCGGACTCCTTCACGTCCGTGTACAGGCGCTGGTGCGCGAACGTCGTGAAGGTCAGCTTGTCGCGCTCGCCAATGAAGTTGGTGGGCCGGTCGTTCTGGTCGCGGAAGCGGCGCAGGTCGAAGCGGTCGCTCACGAAGGCGGAGCCAATCTCCCGCGCCATGCGGTTGAGCGACACGCGCACCATGCGGTAGCGCTCCGCCTCGCCCTCCACGACCTCCTTGGCGTTGATGCCCGTCTGGAAGGCCAGGGCGACGACGGTGCCCATGAGGGCGGTGATGCCCACCGCGACCATGACCTCCATGAGGGTGAAGCCACGCATGCGCCGCTTCATCATCGGATGGTCCCCCCACGCGGCATGCCCGGCAGGCCGCCGTTGAAGATGCCGCCCGGCAGCCGCGGGGTGATGCCGGTGTTGCCGTTGCCGCCGCCCTGCCGGCCGCCCGGGTTGTTGAGCTGGTTGAGGACCTGCGCCCGGTTGACCAGCGGCTCACGCGTGTTCGGGTCCAGCATCTGCCCGTTGGGGCCGGGGATGGGGTTGTCCACCACCTGGCCCGTGCGCGGGTTCACCCACTGGTTCTCCGCGCCCGCCGTGGTGCCCGCGTTGGGCGTGAAGCCGCCGTTGCGGTCGCCGCCGGGCCCCAGCGACACGACGTGCGTCACCACGTCCACGCTCTCCACCTGGGTGCCTTCCTTCCAGTACACGGTGAGGTGCACCTCGCGGACGGACTTGGTGAGCTGGTCCACCATCTGCGTGAACATGGGCTGCGCCATGCTCATGGCGGACGCGCCCAGGGGGCTGGCCGTGGTGCTGCCGCCGGGCGGCGTGCTGCCGCCCTTGCTGTCGCCGCCGCTGCCGCCAAAGAGGCCGGCCAGGCCACCCAGCGGGTCGCCGGAGTCGCCGCCGCCCATGGGCAGGTTGAAGATGGCGCCGATGAGCTGGTCCGGCGTCACGCCGTCCGTCTTGGGCGCGATGATGCGGGCGCGCCACTTGAACTGGGGCCAGCCGTCGTCGGAGAAGTCGCCGGACTGCTCGTCGTCGTCCTGTTCGAAGCCGTCGTCGTAGAGCTTCTGCTCCAGGTCCGTCATCTTCGAGCGGGCCAAGAGCGACGCCACGGTGAGCCGCTTGGTGTAGACGTGGTTGGCCACCGCGCCGGAGTTGAGGTCGAAGATGGCCATCAGCGCGACGCTGAGGATGGCCATGGCCACCATCGTCTCCAGCAGGGTGAAGCCTGAGCGCCTTCGCGTCGGGGTCCTCATGAGCGGGGCACCTCCAGGGCCTCGGGTGCGATGAACACCTTGCCCGTCAGGGGTGACACGTCCAACGTCCACGCGTTGTCGCCCTGGCGCAGGAACACCATGGCCTTCTCCGTGTAGCCCTGCGGGAAGAAGTAGAGATAGGCCACGCCGCTCTCCACCGGCTCGCGCTGCTGCCGCGTCCACACCGACACCGCCACGCCCGCCGGAAGCTCCTTGGGGGAGATCTCCTCCGCGGTGTACGCGGAGAAGGTGGACTGGGACTCGATGCGGTTCTTCTCCTCTTCCATCAGCTCCTGCGCCGACGGCTGCGAGCCTTCCGCGCGCGTGTAGTTCTTGCGCGCGTCGCCGCCGTTGTTGCCCTCGCGGGCGTTGCGCTCGCGGTCGCGCGCTTCGTCCCGCAGCGCCGCGTCCCGGTCGCGCGAGGTGGTGACGCCGCCCGCCGCGCATTCGGCGTGGTAGCGCGTGGGCTGCTCGCGCTTCGGGTCCGGGATTTCGAACACCAGCCGGCACGTCTTGCCGCTGAGCGCCGCCGAGTCGTAGAGCGAGCGGATGACGCCCGCCAGCTCCGTGGCGCTGCCCTTCGCCTTCGCGCCGGTGATGGCGCCGATGCCCACGGTCACCGCGGCGAACATCACCGCCGCGATGGCCAGCGCGATGGAGATTTCAATCAGCGTGAGGCCGCGCGGGGCGCGACGGCGGCGGGCGGGAGCGGGCGAGGACATGGCCGTCTTCATGGCTGCACCTCCTGTGCCACGATGCCGCCGCTGAAGAGGTCCGCGGCGTCGCCGGTGCCGCCGGGCTTGCCGTCGGAGCCGAGCGACAGCACCGCGCCCGTCTTGCCCTCCATGCGGTAGACGTACGGGTGGCCCCACGGGTCGATGGGCGGCGCGTCCAGCACCTTCGACTCGATGAGCGGCGTGAAGCCCTGCGCCTGCGAGGGGAAGAAGCCCATCAGCCGGTGGTGGGCCTTGAAGAGGCCCTCCAGGCGGCGGATCTGCTCGCGCGCCTGGCGCTGCGTGGGCGTGAGGGAGTTGTCCTCGGTGGCCCACACCAGCGCGAACGCGAGCAGGCTGGCGCCGACGAAGACGCCCAGCAGCAGCAGCCGGCCCAGGCGCGGCGAGCGGGCGCGGGCCTGCTTGCCGGAAACGGGTCGCGCCTCGCGCGCGGACGTCGGGGAGGAAGTGTGCTCGGGGGTCATCACGGGCATTCCTACGACAACACGCGGGAGGCGCGGCTTTGCTTCAGGAAACGCCCGTTACTGCCGGGCGTTCTGGTCCTTGGAGGAGATGTCGGCGTCGGAGCCCTCGCCGCCCGGGTTGCCGTCGGCGCCGTAGCTGGTGATGACCGGCTTGCCGCCCTCGTTCATGTAGACGTACTCGCGGCCCCAGGGGTCCAGCGGCATGCGCTCCAGGTTCTGGGTGTCCACCAGCGCCTTGAGGCCCGTGGCGGTGTCCGGGTAGGAGCCCTTCTTCGTGTAGTAGAGCTTCATCGCGCTCTGGATGTTGCGGATGTCCAGCTTCGCGGTGTCCTGCTTGGCCTCTTCCAGCTTCGGGATGACGGCCACGCCCACCGCCGCCGCGATGAGCCCGAGGATGGTGATGACCACCATGATCTCGATGAGGGTCATGCCGCGGTTCTTGCGGCGCTGCTGCTTCTTCGCGTTCGTCGTGTGCATGTCTTCACTCACCTTCGGGTGACTTTCTGGCAAGCCACCGCGCCATGGGTGTGTCGGGATGTCAGAAGCGCTTCGCGTCAGGGAGGGGTGCCCGGGCTTGCGGCCGCGGGCGGGTCCCGGTGGGCGTAGAGGGTGGCCCCCACCGTCGCCAGCGTGGCGGCCAGGGCCAACAGGCCCATCAGCGTGGCGCGCTGGATCCACCGGTCGAGCGTGTCGTTCATCGTGCGCCCCTGCTCCTAATGGATGGCCGTGTTCACCTGCAGAATCGGCATCAGGATGCTGAGCGCGACGAATGCAATCATCACGCCCATCACCACGATGAGCATGGGCTCCAGGAGGCTGGTGAGCGCGCCGATGCGCACGTTCACCTGCGTCTCATAGGAGTCCGCCACCGACAGGAGCATGTCCTCCAGCTGCCCTGATTTCTCACCGATGGCGACCATGTGGTACACGAGCGGCGGGAACTGGCCGGAGCGCTTGAGCGGGTTGGCGATGCTTTCGCCCTCGCGGATGGATTCGCGGGCGTTCTCCACCGCGTCCGCCAGCACCGAGTTCGTCATCACCGCCTTGACGATGTCCAGCGCGGCCAGCATGGGCACGCCGCTCTTGAGCAGCGTGGCCAGCGTGCGCGCGAAGCGGGAGATGGCCAACAGGCGCACGAGGCTGCCGAAGATGGGGGCCTTCAACGTGAAGCGGTCCCACTTGGGCTTGCCCTTGGGGCTCTTGATCCAACGCAGGAACATCATCACGCCGGCGATGAAGGCCGGGATGATGATGAACCACCAGGCCTGCATGAGGTTGGAGGCGCCAATGAGGATGCGCGTGTTGAGCGGCAGGGTGGCGCGCATCGTTTCGAAGATCTTCGTCACCTTCGGGACGACGAAGACCATCAGCAGCACCAGGATGCCGCCGCCCACCGCCAGCATGATGACGGGGTAGATCATCGTGCCGATGATCTTCTGCTGCAGCTTGGCCTGGTTCTCCGTGAAGTCCGCCAGCCGCAGGAGCACCTGATCCAACGCGCCGGAGGCCTCACCCGCGCGCACCATGTTGATGTAGATGCTGGGGAAGATCTTCGGGTGCTGGCTGAACGCGTCCGCCAGGGACGAGCCCTCGTTCACGCGCTGCTTGATGTCCGACAGGGCGCGCTTGAGGCGCTCCTTCTCCGCCTGGTCCACCAGCGCGTTGAGCGAGTCCACGATGGTGACGCCCGCGCCCAAGAGCGTGGCCAGCTGCCGGGTGAGGATGGCGACGTCCTCCGTGGAGACTCGGCCGCGGCCCAGCTTGCGCAGGTCCACGTCGCGCGCCAGCAGGGACGCGTTGGCGCCCTTGGCGACGCCGGCGCGGCTGCCCTCCGCCTGGCCCAGCACGTCGGTGAGGAAGATGCCGTCGGCGCGCAGCTTGGAGCGCAGCGTCTTGGGCGAGTCCGCCTCCAGCAGGCCCTTCTTCTGCCTGCCCTGGGAATCAAGGCCTCTGTATTCGAAGACAGGCATGGCGGACCTAGATGTCCTCCTGCGTGATGCTCAGCACTTCAGCGATGGTCGTCTCGCCCATGGCGATCTTCCGCACGCCGTCGTCGAGCAGCGTCGTCATGCCCTTGGACAGGGCGGACTTCTTGATGGTGGACGCGTCCACGTTCTTGAGCACCAGCTGGCGCACGTCGTCGTCCACGAAGAGGAACTCGTAGATGCCGGAGCGGCCGCGGTAGCCGTTGCGGTTGCAGGACGGGCAGCCCACCGCGCGGTAGATGCGGTCCGTGTTGAACTTCGCCTTGAAGCTGGCGACCGTGTAGCCCAGCTCCTTCAGCTCCGCGTCCGTGGGCGTGTACTGCTGCCGGCAGTCCGGGCACACCCGGCGCACGAGGCGCTGGGCGAGGATGCCGGTGAGCGACGACGCCACGAGGAAGGGCTGCACGCCCATGTCCACCAGTCGCGTCACGGCGCCCGCGGCGTCGTTGGTGTGCACCGTGGAGAGCACCAGGTGGCCCGTGAGGGACGCCTGGATGGCGATCTCCGCCGTCTCCTTGTCGCGGATCTCACCGACCATGATGACGTCGGGGTCCTGGCGGAGGAAGGAGCGCAACCCTTGCGCGAACGTCAGGCCGATCTTCGGGGCAATGGCCATCTGGCCGATGCCCTTGAGCTGGTACTCGACCGGGTCCTCGACGGTGAGGATGTTGAGGTCCGGGGTGTTGATCTTGGAGAGCGCGCCGTAGAGCGTCGTCGTCTTGCCGGAGCCCGTGGGGCCCGTCACCAGCACGATGCCGTGCGAGCGCCGGATGACGGACTCCATGTTGCCCAGCACCTGCGGGCTCATGCCGATCTCCGCCAGGTCCAGCAGCGTCGCCGTCTTGTCGAGCAGACGCATGACGATGCGCTCGCCGAAGGACGTGGGCGTGGTGGACAGACGGATGTCGATGTCGCGGCCCGCGAGCTTGATGCGGATGCGGCCGTCCTGCGGCAGGCGCTTCTCCGCGATGTTGAGCTGCCCCATCACCTTCACGCGGGCGATGATGGAGTTCTGGTAGCGCTTGGGCGGCTTGATGACCTCCTGGAGCACGCCGTCGATGCGGAAGCGCACCAGGAGCTCGCGCTCCATGGGCTCGATGTGGATGTCGCTCGCGCGCTCCTTGGCGGCGCGGAAGAGCACGGAGTTCACCAGCCGGATGACCGGGGCCTCGTCGTCCGCGTCCAGCAGGTCCTTGGGCTCCTCCAGCTCGTGCGCCAGCGAGTCCAGGTCCTCCGTGGTCTCCATCTCGTCCACGAGCGCTTCGGCCTCGTTGACGGAGCGGTCGTACACGCTGTTGATGGCGTCCACGATGGTGGAGGCGAGCGCGATGCGGGGCTGGATGGCCTGGCCCAGCAGCAGGCGCGCGTGGTCCAGGGCGGTGGTGTCCAGCGGATCCGCCACCGCGAGCACCACCTCGTCACCCTCCATGGAGAGCGGGAGCAGCTGCGTCTGGCGGGCGAAGTTGATGGGGATGCGCTTGACCAGCTCCGCGTCCACCTCCTCCACGAAGATGCGCTGGAGGTAGGGCAGGTCCAGCTGGTGGCCCAGGGCGCGCGCGACGTCCTCCTCGCTGATCGCCTTCATGCCCACCAGGATCTCGCCCAGCCGCCCGCCCTTCTCCTGCTGGGCGGCGAGCGCCTCCTGGATCTTCTCCGGGGTGAGGGCGGGCACGAGCGCGCGGAGGATCTCCCCGAGCGGCCGGCCACAGAGGTAGGCCTGTCCGTGGGCGACGACCTGGGTGGCGTCGTTGCGTCCGCCGGACACGGCGGGCGTCGCGGCGGTGTCTTGAGGGGTCGTGGTGTCGGCGGTCAGGTCCATGGTCCTTACTCTCCGTCTCCCGGCTGGATGCGCAGCCGCTCGGCGTCCGCGTCCGGCGTGGGCGCGATCACCTCCGGCTGTGGCGCGGGGACTGATCTCTCCGAACCCTCGGGGGGCGCCTCGAAATTTCGCGGCGCCTGCTCGCCCTCGGGGGAGGGCGCGGCACCTTCCTGCTCGGGCGGCGCTTCCCCGCCCGGCCGGGCGGGAGACGGGGAGGCGGGCGCCGCGCCGCCGGTGGCCGGGGCCCCGGGGCGGATGACGCGCTCATTGGACGTGCCACTGCCGCCGTTCTCCACCCGCTGCTCTTCCTTGATGACGGCCTGGTTCATGCGCGACAGGGGGCCGGGCTTGCGGCTGAAGTCCACCGCGACGTCGTAGCCGGGGACCTGGCCGTAGAACTGCTCCACGAACTGCTGCCGCTCCTTCATCTTGCGCTCGAAGATGCGACGGAAGTCCTCCTGGCCGCGGATGATGTAGGGCGTGAGGAACAGCAGCAGGTTCGTCTTCGTCTTGCGGCGCGTGGTGTCGCGGAACAGGTGGCCCAAGAGCGGGATGTCACCCAGCACCGGCACCTTGGAGACGGACTCCAGCGTGCGGTCCTGCATGATGCCGCCAATCACCACCGTCTCCATGTCCTTGGCGATGACCGTCGTCTTGGCGCTGCGCTTGGACGTGGTGGGGCCCAGGACGGGGTCCGAGGAGGCGATCTCCTCCGTCTGCTCGGTGATGACGAGGCGGATGTAGTCGCTCTCGTTGATCTGCGGCTTGACGGTGAGCTTCAGCTCCACGTTCTGGCGGGTGATGGGCGCGTACAGCGACCCCAGGCCGCCCAGCGAGCCCAGGAGCGACGGGTTGATGCCGCCGGTGGTGCCCGTGCCGGTGCCGCCGAGCGAGCTGCCCAGCGCGGACGGGGTGAAGCCGGACTGGAAGGGCACGTTCTGGCCCACCGTGATTTCGGCCTCCTCGTTGTCGCTGGTGAGCAGGTGCGGCGTGGACAGCACGTTCACGTCCGAGGACTGCTGCATGGCGTTGAGCACCACGCCGAAGGCCGGGATGTCGATGCCCAGCGCCTTGAGCTCCGGCAGGACGGGGCCCTGGATGCCGGCGAGGAAGCCGCCCATGCTGGCCAGGTTCGCCAGGGAGAAGGACGGCGGGATGGTGCCGCCGGAGTAGTTGGTGCCCAGGATGCCGGGGATGGCGCCGTCATCCGTCTTGAGGCTGAAGCCCTGGTGGAAGTTGATGCCGAACTCGCTGTTGCGGTCCAGGTTCACCTCCATGATGACCGCCTCCACGAACACCTGGCGGCGCGGCTGATCCAGCTGCTGGATGATCTGGACGATGTTCTTGTAGTCGCCCTGGCTGGCGACGATGACCAGCGAGTTGGTGCCCTTGTCGGCGGAGATCTTCACCTCGCCGCTGAACAGCTCCGCGGCCTGGGCGGCGCGCGGCAGGCCCTGCGGCTGCTGCGGGACGGGGCCGCGCTGGGGGCGGTTGGCGGTGCCCTGCGCGAGCGACTGGAGCGTGCTGGCCAGCTCCTCGGAGTTGGCGTTCTCCAGCGGGTAGACGTTGATCTTGTTGCCGCTGCCGGACGGGATGTCCACCTCGCGCACCAGGTCCTGGATGCGGCCGAAGGCGGCGGGGCTGGCCACGATGATGAGCTTGTTGGTGCGCTCGTCCGGGATGATCTGCGACAGCGTGACGGCGCCGCCGGCCTCGGTGCCGCCGGCCACGCCCTCCGCGCCGGGAGGAGGCTGGCCCGGCTGGCCTTGCGTGAAGTTGCCGGGGCGCTGGCCCGGGCGGCCGCCCGCGCCGGCCTTGGCCTCAAAGAGCTTCTGGATGGTGTTGGCCACGTCCTGCGCGGTGGCGTACTGCACCTGGATGATGCGCATCTCGTCGCTGGAGGAGCGGCTGTCCAGCTGGTTGATGAGGCGCTCCAGGCGGTGGATGTTGGAGCCCACGTCGTTGATGATGATGGTGTCCGGCGGGTACGGGATGGTGTCGCCGTCCTTGGACACGAGCTGCTGGAGGACGCCGCGCAGCGGCTCCACCTCCACGTACTTGATCTTGAACAGCTTGGTGACCATCTGCTCGTTCGTCGTGTACGGGGTGTCCTCGTCCACGATGGTCGGGATGGGGTTCTGCTTCGCCGAGCGCTTGTCGACGATCTTCAGGAACCGGCCGTACGGGTAGACGGCCAGGCCGTTCGCGTCGAGCGCGGCGAGGAACGCGGAGTAGAACTGGTCCGCGTCCACCTCCACGCGGCCGTTCTCCGGACCGATGATGGAGATCTTCCCGCGCACGTTCTCCGGGAGGATGAAGGTGCGGCAGGTGGCGTCCGACACGGTCTGGACGAGCTTCTCGATGTCCACCTTGTCGAAGTAGATGCCGTAGCGCGCGTTGCGCCGGGCCTGCTCGCACGAGGGCACCTGGCGGGGGCCCTGGTTCTCCGCGGGCGCGGCGTTGCTTCCGCCCTGCGGGGTGATGGTCCGGTCGCGTTCACCCTGGGCCGCGGGAGCGGGGGCAGGGGTACCGGGCTGGGTGGGACGGCGCTGGGCCCACGCGGAGCCGGAGAGCGCGAGGCACAGACAGAGCAGCCAGGACGGGAGCGTCGTCTTCATGGAGGAGCGGGCGCTTTGACGGGGGTGTTTAACGGACGTTGTAGGATTTGCGGATCGGCGCGCCGTTGCGCTCGATCTCGATCTCGATGCGGCTGGAGTCCTTCAGCTTCGAGTAGATCTCCAGCGCCTTCTCGGGGCTGTTCATGTCGAAGCCGTTGATGCGGCGGATGACGTCACCGTTCTGGACGCCGATCTTCGAATAGATGCTGTCCGGGCGGATGGAGAACAGCTTGAAGCCCACCGCCTGGCCGTCCTTGAAGGCGGGCACGATGCGCGCCTGCATCGCCACGTCGTTGAGGTTGCTCAACGTCTTGTCGATCTCGGCCTTGGGGACTTCGTACTCGTTCTCCCCCGTGGACTTGATGCCGTTGCCCAGGCTGTTGGTCGGGGTGGCGGCGGGCGTGGCCGCGGGGGGAGGGGTGTAGGCGGCGACGGCGCCGTCACCGGGCTGCCCGTCGATGAACTCGCGGCGGCCGTTGTTGTTGATGATGACGCGCTCGCGTTCGATCTCCATGATCGTGGCGCCCATCAGGTTGTTGCCGATCATGTACGTCTGCGAGCGCTGCGTGGTCATGTCCTGGATGGACGCGAAGGACCAGTCCGGGTTGGCCGCGACGAGCGTGCCCAGGAGCTTCACGCGCAGGCCGCTCTTGGCCGGCGGGGCGTTGGCGTCGAACTCCGGCGCCGTGGGCTCCTTCACCGCGACCTCCGGCTCCGGCAGCTTCACGCCGGTGAGGCGCGACAGGCGCTCCGCGTCGATGGTGGCAAGGCCGCTGTCCGCGGCGTGGGTGCGCTGCGCGACGCGGGCGGGAGCCTCGGACGCGGGCGCGGGGGAGATGGAGGATTCGACGAACAGGTTCACCGTGCGCGCCGCCAGGAGGGCGACGAGCAGGATGAACAACAGGTTCACGCTCCAGAAGTACTTGCGAAAGAAGAGTTCCATCACGCTTCCGGGAGAAAGCCAGCCCCAGATGGGACCTTGAGCAAGGCAGGTGCCATCGCTGGGCGGGCGTCAAACCCACGACTTACGGCCAAGTCCTTGAAATTATTTCGGAATAGGACGGGGCCCCGGCCAGGTGGGCGGCCGGGACAGGACGTCGGGACAAATTGTCAAAAGCAGGCGGGGGCCGGTGTGACGGCCTGTCAGTCCGCGCTGGTGGGGGGGGAGGGGGGGACCGCGGGCGCGTCGGGGCCGCCCTGCTCGCGCTCGAGCTTGCGGTAGATGGTGCGCGCGGCGATGCCCAGCAGGCGGGCGGCGAGCGTCTTGTCCCCCCGCGTGTGGCGCAGGGTCTCGTGGATGACGCGCCGTTCAATCTCCTCCATGGGCGTCCCGATGGGGATGACGAGCTGGCCGGCGGAGCCCAGCGGGCCCTTGCGCACGGACTCCGGCAGGTCGCTGGCCTCCAGCACGTCCGTGCGGGCCAGCACCACGGCGCGCTCCACGGCGTGCTCCAGCTCGCGCACGTTGCCGGGCCACGCGTAGTTCTCCAGCACGTTCAGCGCGTCCGGGGAGAAGCCGCGCAGCACCTTGCCGTTCTTCGCGGAGAAGCGGCGCAGGAAGGCCTCCGCCAGCAGCGGGATGTCCTCGCGGCGCGAGGCGAGCGCGGGCACGCGGATCTCCACGACGTGCAGGCGGTAGTAGAGGTCCTCGCGGAAGCGCCCTTCGGCGACCTCCTTCTGCAGGTCCTTGTTGGTGGCGGCGACGAGCCGCACGTCCACCTTCACCGTCTGCGTGCCGCCCAGCCGCTCCAGCTCTCCCTCCTGGAGCACGCGCAGCAGCTTCACCTGCGCGGAGAGGGGCATCTCGCCCACCTCGTCCAGGAAGAGGGTGCCGCCGTGGGCGCGCTCGAAGCGGCCCTCGCGCCGGGTGACGGCGCCGGTGTACGCGCCGCGCTCCACGCCGAAGAGCTCCGCCTCCAGGATGCTCTCCGGGATGGCGCCGCAGTTGACGGCGACGAAGGCCTGCTTCGCCCGGGCGGAGTGCTCATGCAGCGCGCGGGCGGCCAGCTCCTTGCCGGTGCCGGATTCGCCCAGCAGCAGCACCGTCGCGGTGGAGGGCGCCGCCTGGCGGATGGTGTCCAGCATGGCGCGGAAGGCGGGGGACTGGCCCACCATGGCGCGGCCGCCGGCGGGGTTGATCTCCGCGAGCTTCGCCTTGAGGGAGGTGTTCTCCTGGACGAGCGCCTGCTTCTCCAGCGCCTTCTGCACGGCCTTCACCAGGGCGTGGCGCTTGAGGGGCTTGGTGATGAAGTCGTAGGCGCCGTCCTTCATGGCCGCCACGGCCGTCTCCACCGTGCCGTAGGCGGTCATCAGCACCACCTCCACGTCCGGGCGGATGGCGCGGCTGGCCTTGAGCAGTTCCTGGCCGTCCATGCCAGGCATCATCAGGTCGGTGACCATGACGCTGACCTCGGGGCGCCGGAGCAGCTCCAGCGCCTCCGTGCCCTGCGCGGCGGACAGCGTGGCGAAGCCTTCCCGCTGGAAGATGCGGGCGACGGAATCAAGGTTGGCGCGGTCGTCGTCGACGACCAGGACCGTGGGAGATGTCATGGGAGTACGGGGCCTCTCTCAACACCGCCCTGCAATCCCCATTCCCTTCAGGCCCGCGCCTCTCAGGCCTGCTCCTCGTCCGGTTCCATGGGGCCGCCGCCCATGCGGCCAATGTCCTCGCGGCGCACCTTGTCCACGTTGAAGCGCCGGGCGCTGGCCAGCATGCGGCTCACGGTGGAGTCGAAGGTGGGAGGCGGGCCGTCCTTGCGGAAGCGCAGGAAGTTGAGCCGGGCGACGACGAAGTTCTTGAGGTAGGGGCTCTGGAGGCCGCGCTCCTTGAGGGCGGCGACGATGGCCACCACGGCGTCGTCCAGCTCCAGCAGCCGCTCCGCCTGGGCGTCGCGCACGGCGATGGCCTCCGGGAGCGGCACGTCCTGGAAGCCGTCCACCACCTTGACGAAGGGGTGGTAGGCGCCCGCGGAGAAGCGGGGGCGCTTCTCGTAGGCGGCGCCCAGGGTGAGGAAGGATGGCTCCTCGAAGAGGTGGGCGAAGGCGGACTCCTTGCCCGGGCGGTTCGCGCCCACGAGTCCGCGCGCCATGCGGATGACCTCCAGCGAGCGCTCCTTCAGGTTGTGGGCCTTCTCCGTGTTGAGGGCGAGGATTTGATAGGCCACGTCCTCGTCCGGCAGCAGCAGCGCGACGATGGACTTCGCGCCCAGCAGCTTGCTGGCGTTGAGGCGGTGGTTGCCGTTGGGCGTCCAGTAGCGCCCCTCCACGCGCACGGCGATGACGGGGTCCAGGAAGCGATCCAACCGCTCCATCGCGGTGGCGAGCCGCTTGACGTGGGGCTCGGACAGGTCGCGCTGGTAGGGCGTGGGCTCCACCTTGTCGATGGGGAGCACGGCGAAGACGACGGGGTGGCCGCCCAGCGGGTCGCGGTAGACGGAGAGCACCTCGCCGCCGTCCTCGCGCACCGCCTGGAGGAGGGCGTCGGGGAAGGCCACGGCCTCGCTCGCCACCTCGTGGGGCCCCAGGCCCCGCGACTTCGGTTCGGCCTTCTTGCGGCGCGGCTTGCGCGGCGTGGCCGACTTCGACTTCGCGGGGGCGGACTTGCGGGCGGACTTCGCGGCCATGCGGGCGGACCTCGTACCGTGAGGAAGGAGGCCCGCCAGCGTAGGCGACCGGGTGGGGCGTGCTACGCGCCCGATACGGTGAGCTGTCGGAAGCGGACAGTGGGCGCGCCCACGCTGCCGCCGCGGAACTGGAGGTCGCTGCCCACCGCGTCCAGGTCCTTCAGCATCTGGAGGAGGTGGCCGGCGACGGTGACTTCCTGCACCGGGTGCGTCAGCTCACCGTTTTCAATCCAAAGGCCGTTGGCCCCGCAGGACATGTCCCCGGACACCGGATCCGCGCCGTGGCCCAGGAGGGCGGTGACGTAGAGGCCCTGGGGCACCTCGCGGATGAGCTCCTCCGGCGTCTTCGTGCCCTTCTCCAGGTAGAGGTTGGTGGTGCCGATGTGCGGCAGCGCGCTGTAGCCGCGCGACGCGTTGCCCGTCGTGCGCGCCTTCGCCTTGCGCGCGGTGAACGCGTCGTAGAGGAAGCCGGACAGCACGCCTTCATCGAGGATGGGCGTGCGGCGGGTGGGCACGCCTTCTCCGTCGAAGGGCGCGGTGGCCAAGCCCCGGGGGAGCAGGCCGTCATCCACCAGCGAGACGTGCTTGCCCGCGAGCCGCTTGCCCACGTGGGGCGCGAGCACGCTGGACCGCTGGTAGACGGCGTTGCCGTCCGCGGCCTGGGACAGGTTGCCCACGAAGCTCGCGGCCACCAGCGGGTCGAACACCACCGGCACCTGCTGCGTCTTCACCGGCTTCGCGCCCAGCATGCGCACGGCGCGCTTCGTGGCCTCGCGGCCGATGGACTCGGGCGACTCCAGGTCGTCCAGGAAGCGCTTGTAGTCCAGCCAGTAGCCCGTCTGGAGCTGCCCGTCCTGCGCGGCCACCGGCACCGCCACGAGGTACACGTACGTGCCGGAGTAGCCGCCGGACGCGCCCTCGCTGGACGCGAGGTAGACCTCCGACACGAAGTCGCCCGCGGACACGGAGTCGAACGTGGCCACGCGCGAGTCCTGCGCCCGGCCCGCGCGCTCCGCCTCCAGCGCCGCGTTGATCTTCCAGTCTCCGGGCAGGTTCGCGACCTTCGGGTCGAAGAGGATGCCGGTGTCCCCGCGCTTGCCCAGGTCCTTCGCGCCGGGCAGGCCGTTGAGCTTGTTGGGCGCGGCGGCCTCCGCCAGCTGCACGGCCAGGTCCACCACGCGCTCCAGGCCGGAGGTCGTGAAGTCGGACGTGTACGCGAAGCCCAGCCGGTCCTTCACGATGACCCGCACGCCCACGCCCTTGCTGGTGGCCTCCGTGAGGTCTTCAATCTGCCCTTCGCGGACGCGCACGCTGCTCTGGCGGCCCACCTCCAGGTACGCCTCCGCCTGCTTCGCGCCCTTCTTCACGGCGCGCTGGACGATCTTCTTCGCGAGCTGTTCGTAGTTCACGGGTGTCCTCAGCCGACCTTCGTTCCGCCCACGGTGACGTTGTCGATGCGCACGGTGGGCAGGCCCACCCCCACGGGCATCATCTGCCCGTCCTTCACGCAGACGCCCATGCCGGGGTCCGGCATCGGGTCGCAGCCCACGCGGCTGATGTTCTTCAGCGCCTCCGGCCCCACGCCAATCAGGATGGCGTTCTTCACCGGGCGGCCCAGCTTCCCGTCTTCAATCTGGTAGGCCTCGCTGACCTCGAAGACGAAGTTGCCGTTGCTGATGTCCACCTGGCCGCCGCCGAAGGTGGCGCAGTACAGCCCGCGCTTCACCTCCTTGAGGATGTCCTCCGGCGCGTGGTCCCCGGGCGCCAGGAAGGTGTTCGTCATGCGCGGCAGGGGCAGGCTCTTGAAGGACTCCCGCCGGCCAGAGCCCGTGGAGCGCTGGTTCATCAGCTTCGCGTTGAGCTGATCATAGAGGTAGCCCTTGAGGACGCCGTTCTCGATGAGGACCTTGCGCTCACCGGGCACGCCCTCGTCGTCGATGTTGATGGAGCCGCGCGCGCTGGACACCGTGCCGTCGTCGATGACCGTCACCAGGTCGGAGGCCACCTTCTCCCCCAGCTTGCCCGCGAACAGCGACGTGCCCTTGCGGATGAAGTCCGCCTCCAGCCCGTGGCCCACCGCCTCGTGCAGGAGGATGCCGCTCCAGCCCGGCGCCAGCACCACCGTCTGCGGCCCCGCCACGCAGTCCACCGCGCCCAGGGTGGCGATGGCCTGGCGCGCGGCCTCCTCCGCCACGGACTCCGGCGTCACGCCGTCCCAGTAGCTGAAGGACACCCGGCCGCCGCTGCCGTACATGCCGGTCCTCCGCTCTCCGTTCTTCCCCAGCGCCACCACGTGCACGCTCATGCGGGACTGGTCCTGCGTGTCCTCGCTGAAGCGGCCGGTGGTGTTGGCCACGGCAATGCGCCGCGTCTGATCCACGTAGGACGCGTTCACCTGCTGGATGCGCGAGTCGAAGGCGCGGGCGGCGGTGTTGGCGCGGGTGAGCAGCGCCGTCTTCCTCGCCACCGCCACGTCCTCCAGCGGCTGGGCCACGCGGTAGTGGCTGGGCACCGGCACGCGCTTGACGGGGTAGGCCCGCTCGGAGCCGCCGCCCTGGGCAATCATCGCCGCGGTGCGCGCGGCGCGGACGAGCGCGGCGTCCTCCCAGTCGTCGGAGTAGGCGTAGCCCACCTTGGCCCCGGCGATGACCCGCACGCCCACGCCCTGCACCAGGCCCACCTGCGCGCTGCGGATGCGCTCCTCCTCCAGCACCACGGCGGTGGTGGACGTGCGCTCCACGTACACCTCCGCGAAGTCCGCGCCCCGGCCCATGGCTTCCGCCAGCAGACGTTCCAACAGACCCGGGGGCAGGAGCGGGGAGGCGGCCGCCTGCCGTGCCGCCGGGGGGGCGAGCTGGGCGGGACGGGCGCGCCGGGAGGAGGCGAGGACTCGGGGCATGGGAGGGCTCGTGGCGCTGGAGGAAGCGGGAATGGAGGAAACCTACATCGGAGACGGGATGGCGTGCGGGCCAACGAACCGGAATGGGCCCGTCTTCCCTGAAAGGAACGGTGGGAGCGCATTCCCACCGTGCGGTGAGCGCTCTAAGATGCTGGCCGCTTCAACCTGGACCCACCCATGCCTCCTCGCCGTCCATCACCGTCATCGCGTTCAGGTACCGGCCGTTCGGCCGGGGGCGCGACGGCGGATCGCCGACCCAAAGCTCCCGCGGGGGGCGGCTCACGCCGCGTGTCCGCCGTGCCGGATGAAGACTGGTCCGCGCCCGAGTCGGGCGAGGACAGCCAGGACGGAGGAGACCCGGAGCTGTACGGCGACGCGGAGCCCGTGCGCTCGCGCACCGGCGAGACGCGGGTGGCCTCCATCGACAGCGTGCGTCCGGAAGAGGAGCCCGCCGAGGAGGAGGACAACTCCGAGACGACGCGCGCCGGCCCGCCGGTGATGATGCTGGTGCTGGACGGCGTCGACAAGGGACGCAAGAAGCGCTTCAAGGGCGTGCGCATGGTGGTGGGGCGCAGCAACGACTGCGACTTCGCCCTGAAGGACCAGACGGTGTCCCGGCGCCACCTGGAGCTCGTCTACGGCGAGAGCGGCGTGGTGATGCGCGACCTGGGCGGCATCTCCGGCACCCAGGTGAACGACCAGAAGATCGACGAGTGCATCCTCAAGCACGGGGATGAGATCTCCGTGGGCAAGACGCGCCTGCGCTTCGTGGACGAGGGCGAGCTCATCAAGGAGATGCGCGCCAAGGCCGAGTCCGGCGAGGCGGAGGAGCAGAAGGAGGAAAAGAAGGAGGAGAAGAAGGACCCGCGCCTGGATGAGAAGACCAACGCGAACTACAAGCTCGCGGACCTCATGCGCGACGAGAAGGCGCGCAAGACGGGCGTGCCCCGCCCGCGCCCGGTGCGCTCGCCGGCGCGCGAGGGCTTCCGTCCGACCTTCAAGATGAAGGTGGGCGCGGCCGTGGGCGGCCTGGTGCTGCTGATGCTCATCGCGGGCCTGGCGATGTCCGGCGGGAACAAGCCGCCGCCCAAGCCGGTGGTGGACCCGAACCAGCAGCGCGCCCAGGAGCTGATGCAGCGCGCGCGCGACAAGGTGCGCGACGGCGAGTACCCGGACGCGGTGCGCTTCGCCCAGGAGGCGGAGAAGCTGCGCGTGGGCATCGACGTGGACGGCGTGGCCAAGGCGGCGCAGCAGCTGCAGGACATCGTGGACTCGTTCCAGGCGGTCCGCGCGCTGATGGCGGAGAACAAGTACCCGGACGCGCGCGCGAAGCTGACCGCCACGCCGCAGGGCACCGCGCGCACGGACGAGGAGCGCAAGAAGCTGGAGGAGGAGCTGGAGTCCCGGGAGCAGGCGTACACGCTCAGCCTCGTGGAGGCGGCGCTGACGGAGCGCCGGCCGGACGACGCGCGCACGCTCATCGCGGAGCTGCCGCAGAGCACGCGCGCCATCTACGAGCAGAAGCTCGCGGACCTGGAGGCGCTGCTCGCGAAGGAGGCGGCGCAGGCCGCGCGGCAGGCCGGCATCCGGCAGGCGGTGGCGGCGGAGAACGCCAAGCAGCGCCGCGCGGAGTTCGTGGCGGAGGCCTTCCAGGACGTGGAGCGCCGCTTCAACGGCGGGGACTTCCAGCGCGCGACGCTGGAGGTGGACCGGGTGATGGACAAGTACCGCTCGGAGGCGGACATCCAGGCCCGCGCGCGCAACCTGAAGAAGCTCATCCCCCAGTTCCGCTCCGCCTTCGAGGAGGGCCAGAAGAAGTACGAGAACAACGCGCTGGAGGCGTCCGTGAAGCCGCTGCGCCGCGCGGCGGAGGTGTACCGGCAGATCGGCTTCAACGGCTCGCTGGGCGACACGCTGGACAACGAGCTGGCGTCCGCGTCGGTGGCGGCGGGGACGGCGGCCTTCAAGCGCAAGGAGTACCCGCTGGCGGGCCGCAGCTTCCGCGAGGCGCTGCGCCTCAACCCGGGTGACTCGCGCGCCCGCGACGGCCTGGACGAGCTGCAGAAGAAGGTGGAGGAGCTGTACCTGTCGGCCTACATCGCGCGCGACCGCGACCCCGCGATGGCGAAGGAGCAGTTCAAGATCGTCATCGAGGCGTCCGCGGACGGCGCGGACGTGAAGCGCAGGGCGGAGATGGCGCTGAGCGACCTGCAGAAGGCCGACGGTTCGTAGCGCGCAGCGTGAAGCCGGGGGCCGCCGCTCGTGGGCTGGAGCGGGCGGCCTCCTCATGGATTCCTGTCACACCTTTCGTCGTGAGCGGTCTGGAGACACCGGATGAACGAGTCGTCGTTGCGTGAGCTGGGCATGGACCTGTTCGAGGAGCGCCAGTTCGAGCGCGCCCTCGCCGTCTTCGCGGAGGCCGTTCGCCGCGTGCCCGCGGACCACCGCTCGCGCATGCTGGCGTCCCGGTGCCTGGCGGAGCTGGGCGAGCGAGAGCGCGCCGTCACCGCGTACCACGCGTGCGCGGAGGGGCTCTTGCGCCGCGACTACCTCCTCTCCGCCATGGCCGCGTGCAAGCTGGCCCTGGAGCTGTCGCCGAACGAGCGGCGCCTGAAGGAGACGCTCTTCCGCGTGCACTCGCGCGCCGCGCGCAGCGCCCCGGGCCGCGCCGCCGTGCCGCCGCCCCTGCCGCCGGAGCACCTGTACGACGGCAAGGTGGACACGGACCTGATGGGCCTCGTCGGCGAGGAGCTGTCCAACCGCGCCATTGAAGTGCTGGCCGCGCCGGACACCGGCGGCACCGCGGATCCGCAGAGCCGTCCGCCCCTGCCGCTGTTCGCGGACCTGGACCGGGACGCGTTCCTGGACCTGGTGGGGCGCATGGTGTGGCGCACCATCAAGCCGGAGGAGGTCATCAGCCGCGAGGGCGAGCCGGACGACCACCTGCACGTGCTCGTCGCCGGCAAGGCGGAGGTGACGCGCAGGACGGACGGCGAGGACCGCACCCTGGGCTTCCTGGGCGGCGGCTCCATCTTCGGGGAGCTGGCGCTGCTCACGGGCGCGCCGCCCACCGCGACGGTGACGGCGGTGTCGGATTCGGAGGTCTTTGAAATCCGCCGCGAGCACCTCAACGCGGTGGCCAAGAGCCACCCGGCGGTGCCGCAGCTGCTGGCGGACTTCGCGCAGCAGCGCATGATGCGCAACCTGATGGCGAACTCGCCGCTGTTCCAGCAGCTGCCGGAGTCGGAGCGGGGCGCGTTCTTCCAGCGCTTCACCTTCCGCGCGCTGCAGACGGGCGAGAACGTCCTGGTGGAGGGCGAGCACTCCCAGGGCCTCTTCCTGGTGCTGGCCGGTGAGCTGACGGTGCAGAAGGAGGACCCGGCGGGCGGCGTGGTGACGCTGGGCGTGCTGCGCGAGGGCGACGTGGCGGGAGAGATTTCACTCCTCACGGGCCTCAGGGCCACGGCCACGGTGTCCGTGACGCGCAAGACGGCGGCGGGGTGGCTCAAGCGCGAGGCCTTCCAGGAGCTGGTGAAGACCTACCCCAACATCCGCACGTACCTGGAGCAGCTGTCCGACCGGCGCCTGAAGCAGATTGGCGAAGCACTGCGTCCGCTGGAGATCATCGACGCGGACGACATGATGCTGGAGCCGGAGACCGGGGCCGCCTGAGATGGTGCTGACTCGAGCCCGGGTGGTGAGCGGCATGGCGGCGGTGGTCGCCGCGGCGCTGGTGCTGTTCTTCTGGCCGCGTGAGGAGCCGGGGGTGAAGGACGCAGTCACCCGGCGCATCATCGCGATGACGCGCTCGGCGGAGGACAAGGACGTCGGCGAGGTGATGGAGGGCGTGTCCGAGCGCTTCAAGACGACGGAGGGCTGGAGCAAGCAGGACGTGCACCGCATCCTGGCCGCGCAGGTGCTGCGCGGCCAGTGGGTCCGCATCTTCACCACCGACATCGACGTGCACGAGGTGTCCCCCACGCAGGGCGACTTCCAGGCGCGCTTCATCTTCGGCCGCTCGCAGGCGGACAAGCTGGAGGACCTGGCGAAGGAGAGCGTCCTCAACGCCTATTCCATCGAGGGCACCTTCGAGAAGGAGCCCGATGGCGAGTGGCGCGTGGTGAAGGCGAAGCAGCGCCGGTTGGATCCCTCGGAGCTGCTCTAGCCGGCTACTGCTGCTGGAAGAGCGGCCCGGCCTCGTTGAGCCAGGCCTTGGCCATGGCGGGCTGGCCGCTGGTCTCCAGGCGCTTCTTGATGTCGTTGGCGCGCGTGGCCAGCTGCTCCACCGGCGTGCCCTGCGCGCGGGCGCGCACGAGGGAGAAGTAGTGCTGCTGGCAGCCTGCGGCGAACTCGCCCTGGGCGAAGAGCAGCTCGCCCAGCGCCGCGTACGCCTCCGGCATGCTGCCCGCGCCGGTGTCCGGGGCCACGGCGGTGAGCAGCGACTTCGCGCCCTCGAAGTCCTTGCGCGCGAGCAGCAGCGAGCCCTTGGCGTACTGCGCCCGGGCCAGCCCCACGCCGCGCGCCGACAGCGCCTTGTCGTAGGCCGCGAGCGCGTCGTCCTGCCGGCCTGCCGCCTCCATCACGCCGCCGCGCGCGAGCCAGTACCGGTCATCCCGGTCCAGCGCGGGCACTTCCTTGCCGTCCGCCGTCCGCGCCTTCACCTCGCGGAAGGTCTTCTCGTAGGCGTCCAGCATGGCGAGCGCGCCCTCGCCGTCACCCTGGGCCTGGAGCAGCCGCGCGCCCTCCAGCGTCAGCAGGGGCGCGGTGGGCCGCTTCGCCGCCGCCGCCTCGAAGGCCTGACGGGCCTCCGGGGCGCGCTTCACCGCGAGCGCACGGCCCCGGGTGAAGAGGGCGTAGTGCTCCTCCGGCCAGGCCTTGAGCGCCGCGTCCACGTGCGTGAGGGCCTGGTCGGGGGCGCCCTTCGCCAGCGCGACCTCCGCCTGCGCCACCTCCAGGCGGGCCTGGAGGGCGGGCGTCAGGTCCTTCGCGCGCGAGCGCACCTCGTCCAGCGTCGCCTGCGCGCCGTCCGGGGGACGCCCCGCGTACAGCTGCGCCAGCGCGGACGTCACCTTCGACAGCAGGTGGTCCGGGTTCGCGGTGGTGGCGCGCGAGAAGGCCTCCACGGCCTGGGGGAACAGGCCCTCGTCGAGCAGCGCTTCTCCGTAGGCCGTGGAGAAGCGCGGATCCTTCCACGCCCCTTCCGCCGCGCGGGCGAAGGCCTGGCGGGCCTCCGAGAGGTGCCCCTGCTTCTGCAGCAGCCGCGCCTGCGCCAGCGTCAGCTTGGGGCTGTTGGCGCCCTGGGCCTTCAGCTCCTCCAGCAGCTTCTGCGCCTCCGCCGTCTGGCCCGCGCCCAGCAGCAGCAGGGCCCGCGCGCCGTAGCGCTCACCGGAGCGCGAGCCCAGCGCCTCCGCGCGCTCCAGCTGTTCGCGCGCCTTCGCGTCCGCGCCGGGCTGGTGGTGGGTGAGCCACAGCTCCGCCTGGAGCTCCGCGGCCAGCGCCCGCGCGTCGCGCGAGTCCGGCGCGAGCGCGAAGAGGGCCTCCAGGTTCTGCTGCGCCATGGCCAGGTCGCTGGGGTTGCCCCTCAGGAACGCGGAGCGCGCCGTGCGCAGGTGGGCGTCCACCTCCTGGCGCACCTGTCCGCGGTGGACGAACCACGCCACGGCGGCCGCGAGCAGCACGGCGACGACGCCCACCTGGGCCAGGGCGCTGCCCAGCCCCTCGCGACGCTTCCAGTCACCGTGGCCCGGCGTTTCCATGGGGGTGGCCTCACGCGCAAAGATTGAAGATTTTCAGACAGTTATGCGAAGTAGGACGGGCATGGACAGATAGGTCCGGCCCCCCGGGGTGTCAACGGGTGGGGGCAGCACGCACGCGGGGGCGGCACGCCCCGGAGGCACGCCATGGCCGTGTACACGACACTTCCGCCCGAGGCCTTCACCCACGTGGCGGACGTCTACGGCCTGGGGGCGGTGCGCTCCATCACGCCCATCCCGCAGGGCTCCATCAACACCAACCACCGGCTGGAGACGGACGCGGGCCGCGTCTTCGTGCGCCACACGACGGTGCGCTCGTCGGACGACCTGCGCTTCGAGGCGGCCCTGCTGGAGCACCTGTCCCGCGCGCGCTTCCCCGCGCCCGTGCTGCTCGTGCCGCCGGGGCCCGCGCCGTTCCTGGAGCTGCACGGCGGACGGATCAGCGTCTTCAAGTGGCTCTCCGGGGAGGAGCTCACCCGCGACCGCCTCACGCCGGACGTGCTGGAGCGGCTGGGCGCGGAGCTGGGCAAGCTGCACCAGGTGACGCAGTCCTTCAGGGGGACGCGCGCGAACCCCTACGGCCCGGGCGTGGTGAAGGGCTGGCTCACCAGGCTGGCCCAGCGGCCGGAGCCGGAGCTCGTGTCGGTGGCGGCGGAGCTGGAGGGCTTCCTCACCCGCGCGCAAGCCGAGCGCCAGGGGCTGGAGCCGCTGGGCGTCATCCACGCGGACCTCTTCCTGGACAACGTGAAGTGGCTGGCCGGCCGCGTGGGCGCCTTCTTCGACTTCGAGATGGCCTGCGTGGAGGCGTACACGCTGGACGTGGCCATCACCCTCAACGCGTGGTGCTTCGAGGGGACGTACCAGCCGGAGCTGTGCCAGGCGCTCCTGCGCGGCTACCAGGACGTCCGGCCGCTGGCGGACGTGGAGAAGCGGGCGCTGTACAGCCACGCCCTCTACGGCGCGGTGCGCTTCGCCACCAGCCGCATCCGCGACTACCACCTGTCCCCGCTGGGCGCGGACAAGCTCGCGCCCAAGGACTTCCGCACCTACCTGGCCCGGGCGCGGGCCCTCAACGACATGGGCCCGCTGGGGCTGCGGACGCTCCTGGACTTCTGACGGCTAGATGCCGGAGACGATCTTCCACGCGTCGTCGACCTTCTGGAACACCATCTGCTCCAGCTCCGAGTCCTGCTGGGGCCGGGCGTTGAGGCCGGGCATGCGCCAGGACGCGTTCCAGTAGTAGATGGCGAGCGCGACGTTGTCCTCTTCGCGGATCTCCACGCGGCGGATGTTGAAGTCCACCTTGGGGTTCTGCAGCTTCTGGAAGAGGGCCTGGAGGTGGGGCCCCAGGTTTTCGGCGGTGAGGTCGTCCGCGGTGTCCTCGGTGCCGCCGTCGTCGCGGAACTTCGGGGACACCAGCGCCTGGATGGCCTTCGCGTCGCGGGCCTCCAGGGCGGCGCGGTACTTCTCCATCACGGCGAGGATGGCACGGGTGTCGTCGGTGTCTTCCAGCTCCGTGCCGGGGATGCGCTTCGGGGCGCACGCGGCCAGGAGGAAGACGGCGCAGAGGGCGAGGAAGCGGTTGTGCATGGCGGGGCCTTATGGGTTCAACCGCATTTGTGTCAACCCATTCCCAGGCCCCGCCGCCTGGCGTGCGCTTTGACTATTTGGCGCGGATGACTTCAGCGATGAAGCGGTTGAGCACGGGCAGCTCGCCGTCGAGGATCTTCAGGCCCTCGGTCTTGATGAGCGGCTCGGCGATCATCGCCACGGGCTTGAGCAGGAAGGGGACCTTGAGCGCCAGCTCGCCGTCCATCTTGCGCTCCGTCTGGCCATTGCCCAGGTCGCGCAGCTTCAGCACGCCCGTGTTCACCAGCATCTTGGAGATGGTGTGGGACGTGGGCGTGTTGGTGAACGTGAGCTGCTTGGTGCGCTTGTCGTAGGTGGACGTCTCGATGAAGGCGAACCACTCCGGGGACACCTTCTTGGGGCCCACCGAGGAGATGACGGGCTTGGGGCGGTAGCGCACCTTGCGGTGGACGCGGTCACCGTCGTTGCGCACCTCCAGGGGCTGCAGCTCCAGCAGCACGCCGTGGTGCTGGAGGAGGAACGGGAAGTAGCGCTCGTCGAGGAGCGCGCGCTCCACCTCGTCCACCGTCCCCTGGATGTACTGCGTCTTCTCGAAGTGCATGCCCCATCCACCTTTCCGTCAATGCGTGAGTCGTTCCAGCAGGGGCCCGCGTCTAGCGGAAAGCCTGACGCGGCACCAGGGGCCCGCGAAAGGTCGTCTGCTCGAAGTCACATCGCTCCTGCCACTCGGAGGCCGCCGCACGGAAGGCGGCCCCGTAATCCGGCAGCGCCCCCACTTCATGCCGCACGGCGCCGCAGTCGCCCGCCAGGTAGGCGGCCTCGACCTTCAGCCGCGTGGCCTCCCGGCGGATGGCCTCCGGGAGCGCGGGGTCCGCCGCCAGGGCGCGCTGGAGCTGGTCTCCCGCGAGCGCCGGGGCCCCCACCTGGTGCAGGCGCCGGCCCAGCAGGTAGCGCAGCCACGGGTCCTGCGGCGAGAGGATGAGGGCCCGGTCCAGGAGCAGCAGGCGCAGCTCCTCCTGCGGCGCGCGGAAGTACGCCTCGATGGGCGCGCGGCGCGACGGCGTCTCCAGCGCGGCCAGCTTCACCTGGGCGGTGCGCGTCACCTCCGGCGCGGCGTCCAGCGCGAGCGCGGCCTGGAGGAAGGCGCGCGAGCCCTCCACGTCCTCCAGGTGGAGCGCCACGTCGGCGCGGGCCACTGCCACCTCCGCGGCGAGCGTGGGCCGGTCCTTCACCTGCTCGGCGAGCGAGGCCAGCACCTTCGCCGCGTCCGGCCCGCGCTCCAGGGCGTCCAGGGCCACGGCCTGTCCCAGCTGGAAGGACGGCTCCTCCGGCTGGAGCGCGGCGGCGCGCTGGTAGCGCTCGAGCGCGTCCTGCGGGTCGCTCGCGAGCGCGTCGCGGGCGGACTCCGACAGGCGGGCCACCTCGCGGGCGCAGGCGCGGGAGAAGAGGCTGCCGGTGCGGAAGCGGGCGAAGGCGCGCGCGAGCGTGGACGCGTCCAGGGGCAGCGCGTCCAGGGTGCGCTCCCACTCGGTGACGAGCTCGTCCAGCGGCCGGCCATAGGCCTCGTTGAAGTCCGCGTGCGCGTAGACGGCGCGCAGCCGGTCCGCGCCATACGTGTCCGCCAGGTAGCGCAGGAACGAGCCCGCCACGGTGTACGCGCGCGCCGGGGCGGACTGGTAGAAGCCCTTGGGCCCCATGAGGTTGCGCATGTCCGGGGCCAGCCCCTGCCGGCGCATGCCCGCGGCCCACTGGTGCAGGGTGAGCTCCCCCTGCACGGGGTCGTCCGCGGCCACCGCGAGCCCTTCAATCACGCCCATCAACGGCCAGACGCCCAGCCGGGTGGTGACGCGGAAGAAGCCCGAGCCCGCCGGGGCCGCCATGACGTGCGCCAGCTCGTGGTGCAGCGTGGAGTGGGGGAAGGGCTTGTCCTGGATGTGCAGCTCGGTGCGCCAGGGCTTGGCGAACTGGGTGCGGCCGGCGCCCACCAGCTTCTGCTTCTCGCCCTCCGAGCGGTAGAGCCACACGCGCACGCGCTCCGTGGGGGCCACGCCCAGGAAGCGCGACGTCTGGGCGTAGCGGAACTCCAGGTCGCGGGCCATGCGGTCCACGTCCTCGCGGGCCTTGCCGCGCGGGTAGTGCAGGACGAAGTGCGCCGTCTCCCGCACGCCGCCCAGCTGCTCCGCGAGGTACGCGTCGCTCATCCGCAGGCCCAGCTGGGGGGCGCGGGCCTCCAGGTAGGTGATGCCCAGGGCGCAGGGGAGGACCAGTCCCATCACGCCGCCGACGCGGGCCCCCTTGAGCGCCAGCCGCCCGGTGCGCACGTCCAGGAGCGCCAGGGCGAGCCCCGCGAAGACGCCCACCCACAGGAGCGTCTCCAGGCGGAACCAGCCGAGCGCGGCCGTCAGCTGGAGGGCCTCGTCGTAGAGCGGGCCGGGCAGGTGGCCCAGGAAGACGTTGAAGGCGAACACCTGGGGCCCGAAGACGATGGGCCACACCGTCACCGCCAGTGAGGCGAGGAGGACCAGGGCGTACAGGCCGGCCGCGCTCCGGGGCCGGGCCGTCGCGAAGCCCAGGAACACGCCCGCCGCGGAGGCCAGCAGGGCGGAGGGCACGGTGAGCAGGGGGTAGAAGCCGGCCAGTTCAAAGGGGTCGCACGCGGTGCGAAGGCGGGCGAAGAGCAGGGCGCACAGGAAGGGGGGAACCAGCACCCCCAGGTTCAGGACGACGCTGGCGCCCAGGGCGCGGCCCACGGCGGTTCCGGGCAGGGCGGAGGCTTCCGCCGTGGCGGGCCGGGACCCGGCGCCGGTGAGGATGCGGCGCTCCTGGGCGGCGGCGGCGATGCCCGTCCCTCCCCCGAGCAGGCCGACGGCGATGGACAGGGCCAGGCCCAGCTCGAAGCCTGGGACCCCGAAGAGCGGGAGGAGGACGAGCGCCGACCCCCCACCGCCGAGCAGCAGCACGGTGGCCAGGACGGCCGGACGGCTCAACAGAGCGCGGGCACGGGGGAGGACTTGCCGCATGGCGTCCCCTATACTCCCCGGCCGCATGTCCGAACAGAAGAGCGGATCCGAACTGCGCACCCACGGTCGTGCGCCCATCGAGCTGAAGGTCGACTACAAGAAGCTCAATTCGTTCTTCGCTGACTACACGAAGAACATCAGCAAGGGCGGCACGTTCATCAAGACGAAGAAGCCGTTGCCCATCGGCACGCGCTTCCTCTTCAAGCTGACGGTGCCGCACCGCGAGGCACCCTTCGAACTCCTGGGCGAGGTCGTCTGGTCCAAGGCCGACGCGGAGGAGCCCGGCATGGGCATCCGCTTCATCTACAGCAGCGAGTCGCAGCGCGTGGACTTCGAGACGCTGGTGGAGCGGCTCATGTCCGACAGCCTGGGCTCCGAGCTGACCGAGAAGCTGCTCAACAAGCCCCTGCACCCCCAGCACCCATGAAGATGCGACTCGCCTTCGTTCTGGCGGCGCTGGCCTTCGCGGGCGGCGCGTGTCAGGAAGCGCCCGCCGCGCCTCCGAAGCCCGCCGCGCCCGCTCCGGCGCGTCCGAAGTCGAGGGACGTGGCGGCGGAGGACTACGTGATGCCGACCCTGCCGCGCGCGCACGTGCGGCTGAAGGATGCCTACGGAGGAGTGCACCGCGTGGAGGTGGAGGTGGCCGCCACGGCAGAGGCGCGCACGCGCGGGCTCATGTGGCGCAAGTCGCTGCCGGCGGGGCAGGGCATGCTCTTCCTCTTCCCGGAGGAGGAGGTGCGCGGCTTCTGGATGCGCAACACGCTCATCCCCCTGGACATGCTGTTCATCACGTCCGAGGGCCGCGTCGTGGGCATCATCGAGAACGCGGAGCCGCGCACGCTGACGAACCGCACGGTGGGCATCCCCAGCCAGTACGTGCTGGAGGTGCCGGGCGGCTGGTGCCAGAAGAACGGCATCGTGCGCGGCGGCACGGCGGAGTTCGAGGGCGTGAGCACCCTCCCCATCGCGCCGTGACCCAGCGGGTGGGCGCTACTTCACCGCGCCCGGCTGGAACAGGAACGTGCTGGTGTGCGTCTGCGCGGAGACGGCCTTCACGCGCTTGCGCAGGGCCGCGGCGACGGCGGACAGCTCCGCGGGGTGGGGCTGGGCGGACAGCCCGTGGTGGTCCACCGCCGCGAGGCTCAGCGTCACCGGCACCGTCTTGCCCGCCGCGTCCGTCGCGGTGAAGCCGCCGCGCCGCAGGTCCTCCGGACCGTAGAGCGGCACCTTCTCCGCGTCGAAGCGCTGACAGAGCGTGCGCAGCACCTCCGGCGCCACCGCGTCCGGACACACGAGCACGAAGTCGTCGCCGCCCACGTGGCCCAGGTTCGAGCCCTCGGGCAGCAGGTGCAGGCACTCCGACAACACGCTCGCCGTGTAGCGGATGACCCGGTCGCCCTGGAGGAACCCGTAGCGGTCGTTGTACGCCTCGAAGTGGTCCAGGTCCGCGTAGATGACCGTGAACGCCTTGCCCTGGAGCGCGGCGCGGATCCACCGCTCGATCATCCGGCTGCCGGGCAGGTCCGTGAGCGGATGCGCCCCCGTCGCCGCGTGCTGCTCCAGGTCCGAGGCCCGCGCGATGAGCTGCTTCATCGTCACCGTGCCCAGGAAATGGCCCTTCGCGTCCGTCACCACCACCGGGTCGTAGACGGACTCTGGGGGACGGCGCATCGCCATGCGCGCCAGCGCCGTGATGGCCGTCGCGTCCTCCACCACCATCGGCGCCTCGCGCGGCCCCTCCGGAAGCGCGGACGCCGAGCTGACGGCGGCCCCCCCGAAGCGCGCGTAGAAGCTCCGCCGCGTCACCACCGCGTGCGGCTGCTCCGCGTCCAGCAGCACGACGTGGTCCTCGCCCGGCGTGCGGCGGAAGAGGCGGTCCAGCTCCACCGCCTGCGCCGTCACCGGAGCGCACGGCGGACGGATGATCATGCTGCCCACCGTCTCGTCGTCCTCGTGCTCGCGGTGGTGCAGCGCGCGGATGGCCTCCCGGCAGCGCTCCGCGAAGTCCGCGCCGGGCCGCTGCGGGGAGCTCACGGGCCGCGCCAGCAGGTAGCCCTGCGCGTGCCGGATGCCCAGGCGCAGCAGGACCGCCAGCTCGTTCCACGTCTCCACGCCCTCGGCGATGAGCACCGCGTCCACGCGCTGCGCGAAGGCCACCAGCGACTTCACCAGGTGCTGCCGGTACGTGTGCAGGTGGATGTCCCGCACCAGCGCCTGATCCAACTTGATGAAGTCCGGCGCGCTGTGCACCAGCGTCACCAGGCCCGAGTGCCCCGCGCCGAAGTCATCCAGCGCGATGCCGAAGCCCTGCTCCGCGTACCGCCGCGCGAGCATGCGCAGCTGCTCCGTGTCCTCGAACGTGCTGCGCTCGGTGATCTCCAGCACCAGCTGCTGCGGACTCAAGCCGTGCTGACGCAAGAGCTCCAGCGTGGACGCGCCGCCAAAGCGCTCGTCGCTCAGCACGTCCGGGCTGACGTTGAAGAAGAAGGGCCCGCGCCGCTGCGCCTCCGGCAGCGTGGCGATGCGGCGCACCGCCGCGGTCCAGCACGCGCGCTCCAGCTCGAAGGTGAAGCCCTCCACCCGCGCGCGGTTGAACAGCTCGTTGGGGGACTCCACCGGGCCCAGGCCTCGCGACAGCACCTCGTGGCCAAGCACCTCGCCGCTGAGCAGATCGACGATGGGCTGGAAGACGGTGGCGACCCTCGGCTCATCTCCGTTCCACAGCCAGGGCGGTGGCGCTGCAGGCTTGCTGGGGGAGGGCAGGCTCATGACTCCCGAAATGTACCGCGCTCCGGCGCAAGCTTCAGGCCCCCCCGACCACTCGGCAGGTCCAACATCGAAAACGGACGCTTGCCGCGGGGCCTCCCGGGAGCCCGGGGCGGGCGGGACCTGACAGCCTCCCCAGGTCCTATTCCCCCTGAATCCGCTGGATTTCCGGCACCTTGGCGCCGTCGGACGCGACCGGAGCCGGATCCACGGGCGTCACCGGGGCGGCCTCCACCGGCGCCACCTGGGTCAACGTCACCTGGGCCGCGACCGCGTCCATCGCCTGGCCTTCCTCTCCCTGGGCGGTCGAGAGGGCGCGGAAGCGGCGGGCCAGCGAGGCCAGCTCCGCCGCCTTCAGCTGGGCCTGACCGCTGCGCAGCGACAGCAGCGCCACGCGCGCACGCTCCAGCAGCGCCACCTCCGCGCGCAGCCTCGCGAGGATGCGCTCCCGCCGCTGACGCATGTCCCCCAGCCGCTCCACCTCTTCCGCCAGCGACGCCGCCGCGGCCTCCAGCTGCCGGCGCGCCACCACGTCCGTGCTCGCGCGGGCGCTGCGCTCCAGGCTGTCGCGCTCCGCCTGCAGCTCCGCGGCGGCGCGCTCCTCCAGCTGCGCCTCCACGCCGGCCCACTCGGACGCCAGCTCCACCGCGCCCTTCGTGATGCGCGCCAGCGTGCGGGCCAGCTCCTCGCGGGCGGGCTCCCGGGGCAGCTTCGCCAGGGACTGGCCGCATTGGCGGTAGAGGGTCAGCGCGCGCTCGGACAGCGTGAGGAAGTCCCCGGACAACTGGGGCAGCAGCTCCTCCGCGCGCGCCTCCACCGGGTCGGCCGTCAGGCCCAGGTGCGCGGCGATGGCGCCCAGCCCCACGAAGAGGCCCACGATGCCGCCCACCACCGCCGCCGCCAGCAGCGTGGGCGTGGCCACGGACGCGAGCCGCACCGCCAGGGTGTTCGCCACCACGCCGCCCGCCAGGGTGAGCCCCGCGCCCAGCACGGAGCCCAGGCCGTAGTGCACGAGGGTGGGGCGGGCCTCCGCGACCTGTCCCTCCTCGCCCAGGTCGTTGAGGCGGGAGCGCACCAGCAGGGCCCCCGCGGCCGCGCCGCTCGTCGCCACCGTCCACGCGGGCGACAGGCCCAGCCCATAGGGCAGCGCCACCAGCAGCAGGCCCAGGCCACTCAAGAGGCCCCGGTCCCACCGGTCTCCGCGCGCGCACGCCAGCACCACCGCGGCAGGCACGAGCCACGTCAACGGCACCGGCAGGCCCACGCGCAGGCCCAGCCACTGCACCAGGCCCGCCCCGGCGCCGGCGGCCAGCGCGCGCGTGACGGTGTGCTCGAAGGCTTCGCGGTGGTGGAATTGCAACACGGCGGCATTCATCGGGACACCCCGGGAACGGCCCCAAGGGCCGGGAATGTCCCTTCGAACGCGCGGCGCGCGAAAAGGGTCTACGCCTTCGGACGCGAGATGGGTCCCGGCTTTCCCTTCGTCACGCGAAGGTAGTCCGCCGGGGCGAGGACGAGCTGCGTCCCGCGCACCCCGGCCGACACGGCGACCTCGTCGAACAGCTCCAGCGTCTCGTCGACGAAGACGGGGTAGTCCTTCTTGCCCCCCAGCGCGGTGACGCCGCCCCGGATGTAGCCGGTGAGCGGCTGCAGCTCCTTGAGGGGGACGGTGTCCACCTTGCGGTCGCCGGAGAGGCGCGCCAGGGCCTTCAGGTCCAGCTCCGCGTTGCCGGGCACCACCGCCATCAACACGCCGGTGCGGTCCCCCTTGGCCACCAGCGTCTTGAAGACCTGCTCCGCGGGCATGCCCACCTTGGCGGCCACCGTCTCCGCGGACAGGTCGTCCGGATCCACGTCGTAGTCGCGCAGGCTGTACGCGATGCCGAGCGAGTCCAGGAGCCGGGCGGCGTTCGTCTTCATGGGCGTCACATCCCCAGGGCGGCGGCCGCGGCCTTCACGCGCTGGAGCGCGTCCTCGGGCGTATTTCCCACCGCGGACAGGTGGCCCATCTTGCGGCCCTTGCGCGCGTCGCGCTTGCCGTACAGGTGCAGCCGGACGCCGGGCATCGCCAGCGCCTGCGCGAACCTGGGGCCGCCTTCCTTCAGCCACAGGTCGCCCAGCAGGTTCACGATGGCCGCGGGGCGCACCACCTCCACGGAGCCCAGGGGCAGGTTGCACACCGCGCGCACGGCCTGCTCGAACTGGCTGGTGAGGCACGCCACCTCCGTCGAGTGGAAGCTGTTGTGCGGCCGGGGCGCCACCTCGTTCACCAGCAGCGACCCGTCACCCAGGAGGAACATCTCCACCACCAGCAGCCCCTCCACCTTCAGCCCGGAGGTGATGTCGCGCGCCACCTGCGACGCCTGCGACAGCACGGCCTGCGGCAGTGGGCCCGGCAACAGCGACCACGCGAGGATGCGCTCCTCGTGGTGGTTGAACGCGGGCGGGTACACCGCGAGCTGTCCATCCGGCCCGCGCGCCACCAGCACGGACAGCTCCGCCTTCAGGTCCAGCGCGGCCTCCACCACCACGGAGCGCTCGCCCAGCTCCTTCCACGCGACGGCCGCCTCGGAGGCCGCCTTCACCTCGTACTGGCCGCGCCCGTCGTAGCCGCCCTCGCTGGACTTGATGAAGCACCTGCCGCCCAGCGCGGTGATGGCCGCGGACAGCTCCGCCTCCGAGTTCGCCTCGCGCCACGGGCCCAGCGGGAAGCCGCCCTTCGCGAGCCAGGCCTTCTGCCGGCCGCGGTGCTGCACCACCTCCAGCACGGAGGCGCCGGGCCGCATGGGCGCGTGCCGGGCCACCGCGTTGAGCGTGCCGAGCGACACCTTCTCGATCTCCAGCGTCACCACGTCGCACTGACGCGCGAGGTCCTCGGCCGCCGCCGTGTCGGAGAAGGACGCGGTGAGGCAGCGGTCCACCACCGAGCGGGAAGGGCACGTGGAGTCCGGATCCAACGCCTGCACCTGGTAGCCCAGCGTGCGCGCCGCGAGCGCCATCATGCGCCCCAGCTGGCCGCCGCCCAGGATGCCCAGCGTTCCTCCGGGGAGCACCATGGGGCCGCTCATCCCGCCACCTCGCGCTGCGCCAGCACCTCGTCCGTGCGGGCCTTGCGCCACGCGGCCAGCCGCTCGCGCAGCTCCGGGTACTTCAGCGCCAGGATGGCCGCCGCGTGCAGCGCCGCGTTGGCGGCCCCCGGCTTGCCAATGGCCTGCGTGCCCACCGGGACGCCCTTGGGCATCTGCACGATGGAGAGCAGCGCGTCGAAGCCGGAGAGCACCGTGGTGGGCATGGGCACGCCCAGCACCGGCAGGAGCGTCTTGCTGGACACCATGCCGGGCAGGTGCGCCGCGCCGCCCGCCGCGGCGATGATGACGGACAGGCCGCGCGATTCGGCGCTGGACGCGTACTCCATCATCCAGTCCGGCGTGCGGTGCGCGGACACGACGCGCACCTCGTGCGGGATGCGCAGCTCGGCGAGGATGTCGATCGCCGGTTGCAGGTGCTCAAGGTCGCTTCTGCCGCCCATGATGACCCCGACCCACGGGGTGCTCGCGCTCGCCGCCATGCTTGTCCGCGCCTCCAGTGCGCCCTGCTTTCCAGGGGGTGAAGCCTGGAAGAACGCGGAGATAGGGCCACGCGATTCCGGAGGTCAACCGCGAAGATGTGACGTCGCGATGAAGGGCGGGCAGGGGGACGGGCGCCGCCCCCTCGCACGCCCCGGGCTCCAGCCCCCGCTCAGTACGTCGAGCCCATGCGCCCGAAGCTCTTGAGCGCCTTCACCTTGCTGTTCTTCACGGCGGCCTTCTGGGCCTCCTCGGAGTCCGCGTCGTCGTATTCCTGCATCGCGCGGGCCTGGTCCGCCTGATCCGCCGCCACCGCCGCCGCGCCCGCCACCGCGCCCGCCTCCTGGAAGAGGGCCTGGTTCTGGTGCAGGTAGCCCTTGGCCTCGTCCTTCCGGCCCTGGCTCATCGCCTCCGCGGCCTTCTGGAGGTTCTGCGCGCTGCGGGCCCGGGCCGCGTACACCGTGGCCTCCTTGTCCTGGCGCTGGACCACCTCTTCCCGCACGTCGGTGGCCACCGCGGCCAGCGTGGACTGGTCCTCCACGTTCTTCTGCACGAGCAGGTCCGTGTACGCGACCTTCAGCCCCGCCACCTGCACGGACTGGCCCGCCGCGGTGCCCGTCACGTGGAGGCGCGCCACCACGCGCTCCACCTGGCCCGCGGAGAAGTCCGGCAGCGCCACGCGCACGGTGTTGCCGGCCTGGTGCGCGCGGTAGCCCAGCACCTCGTCCAGCGTCGTGCCCGGGGGCAGCTCGAAGGACAGCTCCACGTTGCGCGCCACCGCGGTGGTGGCCTGCTGCAGGTCGCGCTGGAAGAGGGTGGACAGCTTGCTCGCGTCCTCGAGGAAGCCGTACGCGCCCGCGCCGTACTCCGCGAAGGCCTGCATCAGGTCCTCGTTGAAGTCGGTGCCCACGCCAATGGAGCTCACCGTGATGCCGGAGGCGCGGATCTCCTTCACCACGTTCTTCAGCCCCTCCTCGTCGGACACGCCCTCGGTGGGCTGGCCGTCGCTCATCAGGATGAGGCGGTTGACGCGGGCCCCGTTGCCCATGGCGGACGCCAGCTGCGTGCGGCCCACCGTCAGGCCGGAGCTGATGTTGGTGCCGCCGTCGTCCCAGATGCCGTCGATGAACTGGAGCATCCGCTCGCGGTTGGCCGCGGTGGCCGGCAGGGACGGCAGGCTCTTCACGTCACTGCCGTAGTGCACGATGGCCAGCCGGTCCTCGTCGCGCAGGAGCGTCACCAGGTGCCGCGCGGCCTGCTTCGCCTGCTGGAGCTTGTAGCCGCTCATGGACCCGGACCGGTCGATGACCACCGCCAGGTTCACCGGGCTCCTCTTCGCCCCGGGCACCTCCGCGCCGGTGAGGTCCACCGTCACGTACGTCTCCGACGTGCCCACCGGCACATACGGATGCGACAGGCGGCTCGTCACCTGGAGACTGCCGGACGACGTGCGCGGCCCCGGGGCCGGAGTGGGAAGCGGGGGCACCGGGGTCGTCACGACGACCTGGGGCGGAAGTCCACCCCTGTGGGGCATGCCCAGCACCAGCGCGGTGAGGGCGAGGCCACCAGCCAGGGCGAGGAACAGGACCGTACGATTCATGGCAGGGCTCCAAAGGCGTTTGAAACGCGGGCCCTGCCTTTACGAACGGGGGGCGCGAAAAGGTCTAACCCTTTCGCGCGAGGCGACTGTTCAGTCCAGCGCTCAGGTGCCCTGGGCTTCCGGGGTGGCGCCCGCGCAGAAGTAGGGCGAGTTGTTCTCGCCGAAGGTGCGCCGGTAGAAGCCCTCGTCGGCGGCGCGGATGGCGTCCAGCGTGTCCTGGTCCAGGAGCAGGGGCCGGCACGTCATGCGGTCCTTGAGGCCCTCCTCCACGTCGCCCACGGTGCGGGTGATCTCGCAGCCGGTGGTGCTGCCCTGCACGCATTCCTTGCTGCAGTAGCCCAGGGCCGGCGCCTCCGGATCCGCGCTGCGGGGGCTCAGGTCGTCGCGCACGCAGATGAGGTCCTCGCACTCCAGCGAACCGAAGGAGATGAAGTCCTGCTCCGCGGCGATGTCCTTCTCCTTGACCTCCACCACCTCGCGGCCCTGCTCCGCACGCTCCTGATCCGTGGCCTTGCGCACCAGGTTGCACGGCTTGCCCAGCTCGGTGGTGACGTCGCAGCCTCCCATCAGGAGGACGGCGGACAGGAAGAGCGCGGATCGCACGAACATCTTTGAGACCTCTAGGAAGGATGGAACCAGGGCGCCTGGGGGGAGGACGCCGGAACCTCGAAACGGTAGCACACCGCTCCTTCGCGCCAACCCCTGACCCACGGGGAGCGAGCGCAGTGGAATTGTGAAGGGATACGGGAGGAATACAGAGGAGGCAGGCGCATCGTGGCGGTTGATGGTTGGGAATACGACCGATAGGATGGTGGGGCTGATGTCATGCTGCCTTCCGGTGGCAGTACGTTCCCTCCCCCCACGGAGCGCCCGGACTTGAACCGCCCCACGCTGCTGCTTGCGCTGAGCCTGATGTGGCCCGCGCTGGCCCCCGCCCAGAACCAGGAAGGCATGGGCCTCGATCTCACCGAGGATGCCCAGGCCAAGCCTCCCGAAGAAAACCCCGCGCCGCCGCCGGACGAGGAAGCCCGCCCCGCGTCGCCGCCTGCCGCCACCCCGGCGAAGGACATCCCGGTCGAAGCGCTGATGCCGCTCACGGACATCACCCAGGACGACCGGGTGAAGAGCGTGCAGCGCAAGGTCTACCTGAAGAAGCACCGCCTGGAGATCTCACCGTTCGTGAGCCTCTCCGTGAACGACCCGTTCTATTCGAAGTTCGGCGGTTCGCTGCGGGCGGCCTGGTACCTGTCGGACACGCTGGCCATCTCCGCGCGCGGCTCGTTGATCCAGGTGCTCCCGTCGGATGACGTCCGCACGGCGAAGCGCACCTTCAACGCGAAGATCTACAACTCCGTGCCGAACTGGTCCGCCATGGGCGACCTGGAGTGGGCGCCGCTCTACGGCAAGGTGTCCTTCCTCAACTCCATCCTCCACTTCGACGGCTACCTGCTGGGCGGCATGGGCGTGGTGAGGACGGAGACGTCCGAGCTTCCGGAGCGCGGCCTCAACCCGGCCTTCGACCTGGGCCTGGGCATGCGCTTCGTCACCAAGGACTACCTGGCCGTCAACGTGGCCCTCATCAACACCTCCTATGTGGATCAGCCCCTGGGCAGCAGCAAGGGCGCCATCCAGAACGTCATGACCCTCAACGCGGGCATCTCCATCTTCCTGCCCCTCAAGTCGACGGGGAGGGAGTCCGAATGAAGCCCGCCTTCCGTCTGCTCCTGACCCTGTGCGCGGGCGTGCCCGTGCTCGCCTCCGCCGCCGACCAGGCCCCCGCGCCCGCTCCGGCCGCGGCCGCTCCGGCCGCTCCGGCTCCGGCGACCCCGCCGCCCGCGGCCCCGGTGACCCCGGCGCCGAAGACGGCCGCCAACTCGAACCCGCCCACCACCTCCCAGGAGGAGGAGGCCGGCGACGTGTCCGAGGTGGACAAGGACGCCCTGGGGCCCCTTCGCGAGCGCATCCGGCCGGTGTCCGGCCACATGTTCCTCAAGAAGGGCCGCTTTGAAATCAGCCCGTCCGCGTCCATCACCATCCGCGACGCGTTCTTCAAGAAGTACCTCTTCGGCGGCACCGTCACGTACTTCCCCATGGAGACGCTGGGCGTGGGCCTGCGCGGCGGCTACGCGCTGAACTCCGTGGCGGGCTCCGCGCAGATCTGCACCTTCTCGCCGGGCGAGGACGGCGACACGCGCGGCTGCCGCGCGCCCACCAAGGGCGAGCTGGACGGGTACGCGCCCGGCCAGATGACGATGATGGGCGGCGTGGACGTCCAGTGGGCGCCCATCTACGGCAAGCTGTCGCTGCTGGCGGAGAAGTTCGTCCACTTCGACATGTACGGCGTCGTGGGCGCGTCCGTGGTCCAGTACAAGGGACCGGCGGAGTCGCTGACGGACGGCACGCCCGCCGCGGGCAGCAAGTCGTACCTCACGGGCGGCGGCAACGTGGGCGTCGGCCTGCGCTTCTTCTTCAACCGCTGGATGACGCTGCGCACGGAGCTGCGGGACGTCATCTACGTGGAGAAGGGCCGGGACCCCACGCCCAACTACCTCCGCAACCAGATCCTGTTCGAGCTGGGCCTGTCCTTCTTCTTCCCCTCCGGTTCCTGAAGACTCATGCGCACCCACCGGTTCCTCCGCCTCGCCGTCCTCGGGCTCACGCTCGCGTACACGGCCCCCACGCTGGCCCAGTCCTTCGAAGGGCTGGACCTGGCGGGCCAGTCGAAGAAGAAGAAGAAGGGGTCGTCTTCCAAGGCCTCCTCCAAGAAGAAGACCTCCGCCAAGCGCGGCAAGGGCAAGACGGCCGCCCCGGCCGAGGACACCACCGAGTCCTCCACCGCGGCGACCGACCCCGCGCCCATGGGCAACCCGGCCACGCCGCCCGCAGCCGTGACGACGACGCCCGCGCCGGCGGCCACCCCCGCCGCCGCTCCGGCCGCGCCCGCCGCCAAGCCGGCGCCCCAGGCCAGCCCCGGCCTGGGCCTGGACCTCACGGGCGACAACGACAAGCCGCCCGCGCCCACGATGACGTTCGACGCGGTGGACGTGTCCGGCAAGACGGCGGACCGCCAGCGCCTGGACGCGGCCATCAGCCTGTTCAAGAACGACGAGTACGAGAAGTCCGCGATGGCGGCCCACGAGCTGCTGGGGGACCCCAAGCTCCAGGGCCTGCACGTCGAGGCGCGCTACGTGCTCGCCAAGTCGCTCTACCGCATGGGGCTGTACCACTCGTCGCTGGGCGAGTTCTCCAAGATCCTCGCGGCGGGCCCGTCCACGAAGTTCTTCAAGACGAGCCTGGAGTGGCTGTTCTTCATCAGCCGCAAGACGCAGAACGAGACGGTCATCCTGGATGAGATCGCCCGGTACGCGAACTACGAGTTCCCGGAGAAGTTCCGCAACGAGTTCCGCTACCTGCTGGCGCGCTACCACTTCGTGCGTGGCCGCGCGCTGGATCAGGTGGGCCAGACGGAGAACGCGGACAAGTCCTTCGAGGAAGTGAAGCGCCTGGCGCTGACCATCCCGCGCACGGACGCGTTCTACCCGCGCGCGAAGTACCTGGAGGGCCTGGCCTTCTTCCGCAACGGCACGCGCAACAAGGACGCGGCCAGCAAGCGCGGCAACACGGACGTGCTCGCGTCGGTGGAGGCGATGAAGGAAGTGGTGCGCCTCACCCGTCCCATGGCGGGCCGCACCGGCGAGCAGGCGAAGCTGGACAAGTCGCTGCGCGAGCTGGCCTTCATGCAGCTGGCGCGCACGCACTACGGCATGCAGCAGAACCGCTTCTCCATCTTCTACTTGAACAAGGTGGAGCGCGGGAACACGCAGTGGCTGGAGGCGCTCTTCGAGTCCTCCTGGGCCAACTACCGCATCGGTCAGTACGAGCAGGCGCTGGGCAACCTCATCACCCTGTCGTCGCCCTTCTTCCGCGAGGAGTACTTCCCGGAGGCGCTCATCCTCAAGGCGGTCATCTATTACGAGAACTGCCGCTACCGGGAGTCCAACCTCATCCTCCAGGACTTCGAGCGCACCTACCTGCCCGTGCACGACGAGCTGGACGGGCTCGTGAAGAAGAACATGGAGGCCTCCGAGTACTACACGGTGCTCGCGGACGTGCAGAAGAAGAACAAGGACGGCCTGGAGAAGAACGGCACGGACGTCATCCTGGAGCGCATCCTGCGGCTGGCCCTCACGGATCAGGACCTGAAGAAGACCAACGACTCCATCCTGGAGCTCGAGGGTGAGATGGACCTGTTCTCCAACAAGGGCGACACGTTCAAGTACTCGGAGCTGACCAAGCAGCTGCTGGAGGAGCTCAAGGTCCAGCGCACCAGCCTCATCTCCAAGGCCGGCATCATGGCCAAGGGCAAGCTGGAGACGGAGCTGGGCGCGCTCAAGCTGCTGCTGGCCAACGGCCTGCGCATCAAGTTCGAGACGACCACCAAGGAGAAGGAGTTCCTGGAGGAGCAGCTCAAGGCGGGCGGCCGCACGGCCATCGTCAAGAAGTACAAGTACTCCGTGGCGGTGGCGGACGATCAGCTCTACTGGCCCTACGAGGGCGAGTACTGGCGTGACGAGCTGGGCACGTACCAGTACACGATGACCAAGGGCTGCATCGAGCGCGACACGGCCAACCGTCAGATCCAGTCCGCCGAGGCGATGTAGACGCCTCGCGCTGAGAGTGGGATTGTTCCCGGCCGCCGGAGCGCCCCGTACGCGCGCTCCGGCGGTCTTGTCTTTTCCAACGGTCCCTCGAAGGGACGAGGGGAGTGCGAAGTTGGCTCGGGAGGCGTCGCTGCGGGTGGTGTTCGGCATCGCCGTCCTGGACCTCATCGGGTTCGGCATCCTGATTCCGCAGCTGGGCGTGTACGGCGTGCGCTTTGGCGCTTCCCCCTTCGCGGTGGGGCTGCTGGTCGCGGTGTACTCGCTGATGCAGCTGGTGGCGGCGCCCCTCATGGGGCGGCTGTCGGACCGGTTCGGCCGGCGGCCGGTGCTGCTCATCTCCCAGGTGGGGTCGCTGGCGGGCTACGTGCTGTTCGCCTTCGCGCACACGCTGCCCCTCTTGTTCCTGTCGCGCGTCATCGACGGCATCTCCGGCGGCAACGTGTCCACGGCGCAGGCGGTGGTGGCGGACATCACCAAGCCGCATGAGCGCGCGAAGGGCATGGGCATCATCGGCGCGGCGTTCGGCCTGGGCTTCGTGCTGGGGCCCGCGCTGGGCGGCGTGCTGGGGGCGTGGGGCGGCAACCTGGCCATCGGCCTGTTCGCGGCGGGGCTGTCCGCGCTGAACCTCCTCAACACCTGGTTCTTCCTGCCGGAGACGCGCAAGCCCGGCTCTCCGTCCGCCACGGCGCGCACCCTGAAGGGCGCCCTGTCCGCGTTGACGCTGCCCGTCGTGGGCCGGTGCGTGGTGCTGGTGCTGCTCTACACGGTGGCCTTCGCGCAGATGGAGGGCACCTTCTCCGTCTACCTGCTGACGCGCTTCCTGTCCTCCGGGCCGGTGCCGCTGGAGGGCGGGTGGCTGGTGCACGCGGTGCATCCGGACGCGGCCATCCTGCGGGAGGCCAGCCTGCGCTCCGGGGCGCTGTTCGCGGTGGTGGGCGTGCTGTCCGCGCTGGTGCAGGGCGGGCTGGTGCGCCGGCTGGTGGCGCCTGTCCATGGCGCGTCCAGTCAAGAGGCGTCCGGTGGCCCGGGGGGCAGGGGAGGGCGGGAGGCCCCGGTGGCCGTGGTGGGCTTCGGGCTGACGGCGGCGGGGCTGGCGCTGCTGCCCGTGGCGCCGTCGTACGGGTGGCTCTTCCCGGTGATGGGCCTCTTGGCGGTGGGGTCCGCGCTGGTGACGCCGTGCCTGTCCGCGCTGGTGTCCCTGCACGCGCCCTCGGAGCGGCAGGGGGCGGTGCTGGGGGCGTATCAGGCGTCCGGGTCGTTGGGCCGCATCGTGGGGCCCGCGCTGGGCGGGCTGCTCTTCACCCGACTGGGCCCGACGGCCCCCTACGGGACGGGCGCGGTGCTGGTGGCGCTGGGTGGACTTTTGGCACTGTCGCTGGTGACACAGGTGCGAATGTCCGGAGCGGGCGCGGAGCAAAGCTCATAGGATGGGGACCATGGTGGGCAAGCCGCAGCACATCACCATCGCGTTCGACGTGATGGGGAGCGATCACGGCCCGGCGGAGGTGGTGCGAGGCGCCGCCCAGCTCTCGCTGGAGTCTCCGCACATCCACGCGCTGCTCGTGGGGGACCGGCCGGTCATCGACGAGGCCCTGGCGGGCATCAAGCACAACGGGGAGCGCATCTCCGTGCACCACGCGGGCGACTTCGTGGGCATGGACGAGAAGCCCGGCGAGGCGCTGGCGCGCAAGCCCGAGTCCTCCGTCGCGGTGGCCGCCCGGCTGGTGGCGGAGGGGGAAGCGCACGCGCTCGTCTCCGCGGGCAACACGGGCGCGGGCGTGCTCGCGTGCAAGCGCCACTTCCAGCTCATCCCCGGTGTGCGCCGCGCGGCCCTGGCCACGGTGTACCCCACGCGGGGCGTGCGCGGCGCGAAGCAGGACCCCTTCAGCCTCATCCTCGACGTGGGCGCCACGGTGGAGGCCACCGCGGAGGACCTGGTGGCGTTCGCCGTCATGGGCAGCGCCTACGCGCGCATCATCTCCCGCAACGAGCGGCCCAAGGTGGCGCTGCTGTCCAACGGTGTGGAGCCGCAGAAGGGTCCGCCGCGCGTGGTGGAGGCGCACCAGCGGCTGTCGCAGATGGCGGGGCTCAACTTCACGGGCAACGTGGAGGGCATCGACATTCCGCGCGGCACGGTGGACGTCATCGTCACGGACGGCTTCGTGGGCAACGTGTGCCTGAAGATGCTGGAGGGCGTGCACGACACGGTGATGGAGCTGGCCCAATACGCCTACAAGGAGAGCCTGCGCTGGCGCGCGGGCCTGGCCATGCTGTCCTCCGGCATCGAGCGGCTGAAGGACATCACCGACTGGGAGCAGTACGGCGGCGCGCCCATCCTCGGGTTCGACCGCATCTTCATCAAGGCGCACGGCCGCTCCAGGGCGCGCGCCATCGCGAACGCGGGCAAGGTGGCCGCGAAGGCGGTGGCGAACGAGCTGGGCACCGCCATCCAGGAGGGCCTGGCGAAGTGAGCCTGCCGGACCGCATCGACCCGCGTCCCCCGCGCCGCATCTACCGGTGGGACCTGGACAAGACGTACCTCCAGACGGACTTCGAGTCGTTGCGCGACCTGTTCCGCACCGCCTTCCAGAAGGCCCATGAGAAGGTCGCCGTGCCGGGTGCGTCCGCCCTCATCCGCGAGCTGGCGGAGCAGGGGGACTCGCGGCTGTGCATCGTGTCCGGCAGCCCCAAGCAGATGCGCGCGGTGCTGGAGGAGAAGCTCAAGCTGGACGGCGTCCAGTGGGACGAGTTCGTCCTCAAGGACAACGTGGGCAACCTGCTGCGCGGGCGCTTCCGGGCCCTGCGCGGACAGGTGGGCTACAAGCTGCCCGCCATCCTGGAGAGCCGCGTCAACGCGCCGGTGGAAGCGGAGGAGGTCCTCTTCGGCGACGACGCGGAGGCGGACGCGTTCATCTACTCGCTCTACGCGGACCTCATCGCGGGGCGTGTGGACGAGCGCGTGCTGTCCCAGGTGCTGGAGGCGGGCGGGGTGTACCCGGACGACGCCGCGCGGGTGCACGAGGCGTGGAAGAAGATTCCCATCGCGGACCCCGTGCGGCGCATCTTCATCCACCTGGACCGGCTGACGCCGCCCGCGCACTTCACGCCCTACGGCCCGCGCGTGGTGCCCATCTTCAACTACTTCCAGGCGGCGCTGGTGCTGCTGGCGGACGGCCACCTCACGGCGCCGCAGGTGCTCAAGATCGCCGTGGAGATGGTGCAGACGGCGGGGCACAACATCATCACGCTGTCGAACTCGTTCCAGGACCTCTTGCGGCGCGGACTGCCGCTGCAGCAGGCGGCCATCGCGCTGTCGCAGGCGATGGAGGGGCCCAACGCGCTGCTCAAGGCGATGCGGCCCGTGCCGGACATCCTGGCCGCGTTCAGCAAGCGCCTGGCCGCGCTGGGCACGCAGCCGCCCCCGCCGCGCGTGCAGGCGGTGGACTACGTGTCGCTCATCTCCCACGCGCTGCCCCGGACCCACAAGGGCCGCACCCTGAAGCCCCAGTCCTGAGCCCCGGGCCCTGGTGACTGCCTGCCTGCCCGGGGGCCTGTCCAGCGGCTGGAACCCCTGGAACGCCCGGCCCTGGCCCCGGATGGGGGTGGGGCGGGGTGTTATCCAGTGGAAGCGCCTTTCCCTGTGGGCAGCGGGCGCACGGAGGGCGGGCGGGGGGCCCCAGGCGAACCCCCGACGTCCCTGAAGAATGTCCTTAAGCGCGACCCCCATGGGTGGGAGGATGCGTGCTAGACGGCTGCCCTTCCGAGGCGAATGACGCGAGACCCGACCCATCCCCCGCCCCATGGCGGAACGCTGCCAGCCGCGCCCGGAGACGACGCGCGCGGAGAGGCCTCCTTCGAGGCGGCAGCGGCCGAGGCATCCGGGTCCGCGCACGAGGTTCTTTCCATGTCTTCCCCCCTGGACCTGACCGGCCCCGAGGAGCGCCCCGAGCGCACCGAGGCCCAGGCGCCCGCGGACTCCGCCGAGCGCCCCAGCGAGCACGAAACCCCTTCCCGGGCCCCCGAGGCCCCTTCCGAGCCCCCCTATTCCGCGGATGCGGGAGAGGACGACGGGTTCGACGACGATGACGACACCGAGGACGCCGGCCCCGAGGTCAGCGACGAAATCCAGCGCGCCACCGAGGCCCTGAAGGCCGCGGAGGCGGAGGACGCGCAGGCCGCCGCCGAGGCGGGTGACGAAGCCGAGGAGCCCGAGGCCGTCATCCTGGAGCCGGAGCCCGAGCCCGCCGCGAACGAGCCGGAGCTGCAGGCGCCCACCACCACGCGCACGGGCGAGCCCGCGGAAATCGACCCGGACGAGATGGATCCGGACGCGCTCAAGGTGGTGCTGCGGCTGCACCAGCACGGCCACCAGGCGTACCTGGTGGGGGGCTGCGTGCGCGACCTGCTCCTGGGCAAGAAGCCGAAGGACTTCGACGTGGCCACCAGCGCCCACCCGGGCGAGGTGCGCGCCATCTTCCGCAACTGCCGGCTCATCGGAAGGCGCTTCCGGCTGGCGCACGTCTACTTCAAGGGCGGGAAGATCGTGGAGGTGTCCACCTTCCGCGCGAACCCGACGGAGCTGGAGCCGGCGGCGGGCGCGGGGGCGGAGGAGGGGCAGGGCGGCGAGGACCTGCTGATTACCCACGACAACGTCTTCGGCACCGCGCAGCAGGACGCGCGCCGCCGCGACTTCACCATCAACGGCCTGTTCTACGACGCGGCGGAAGGCCGGGTCATCGACTACGTGCGCGGCCGGCGCGACCTGGATGAGCGCTTCATCCGGACGATTGGCGACCCGGAGATCCGCATGCGCGAGGACCCGGTGCGCATCCTGCGCGCGGTGCGCTTCGCGGCGAAGCTGGACCTGGACATCGAGTCGCGCACGTACGCGGCGATGGAGGGCGCGGTGGAGGACCTGCCGCGCTGCGCGCCCGCGCGCCTGCTGGAGGAGACGTTCCGGCTCATCCGCGGCGGCGTGTCCGCTCCGGCGCTGAAGCTGCTGGCGGCGCTGGACGCGCTGAAGATTTTGCTGCCGCCCGTGGATGAGTACCTCCGGGAGAACGGCAAGGAAGGGGAGAAGACCTTCTACGCCTTCGCGCAGGCGCTGGATAAGCGCGTGTCCGCGGGCGAGGTGCTGGACGACGCCATCCTGCTGGCGACGTTGCTGGTGCCCATCAGCCGCGCGCAGCCGCCAGTGGAGGAGTCGCAGGACGAGGGCCGCGCGTCGGTGTCGCGCGTCATCGAGGACCTGCTGGCCGGCTTCGTGGAGTCCGCCCGGCTGCCGCGCCGCATCGCCGAGCGCTGCCGCATGCTGCTGCTGATGCAGCGCACGCTGACCGGGGAGCGCCGCCGCAAGACGGGCGCCTTCCGCCGCCACCCGCTCTTCAACGAGGCGCTGGCCGTCTTCACGATGACGGTGGAGGCCACGGGCGAGGGCCGCGAGGCGCTGGAGGCGTGGCAGGCCGGCGAGGTGCCGCCGCCGCGCGCCGGAGCGAACAGCAATGGGGACGCGGAAGGCCCCCGCCGCAAGCGTCGCCGTCGCCGTCGCCGTCGTTCCGGCAACGGGAGCGGAGAGGGCGGCGGTTCAGGCGCGTCCTCCGGTTCCGACGCCGGCGAGGGCTAGCGCTCCGTAGCGCCCAGGTGCGGCGAAAGGGCTGGAGCGCTTCGGTGCTCCGGCCCTTGTCGTGTCCGGGGGACGGCGCTCCCGCAGCGCATAGGTGCGGTGCAGAGGGGCTGGAGCGCTTCGGTGCTCCGGCTCTTGTCGTGTCCGCGAGCTTGGTGACGCGCTACCGCTTCGGTCTCTCCAGGGGACGCTCGGAGCGCGGGTCGTCGTCATCCGGTGCCTCCGCCCCCGCGATGTCCGCCATGGTGATGGCCTTGCTGCCGAAGCGGGCCGCGATGCGGTCCATTGCCTCGTTCAACTTCGACGACTTCGGCGCCGCCGCCGGGAACAACCCGAGCTGCGCCTCGTCCTCGTCCAGCTGCACGCTCACGCCCGTGAGCCGCATCGCCTTGCCTTCGTGGGCGCGCTCCAGCAGCTCCAGCGCCGCGCGGTAGATGACCTGTCCGTCGTCGGTCGCCTCGCGCAGCGTGGTGCGCCGGGTGATGAGCGTGAAGTCCGCGAACTTCAGCTTGAGCTGCACCACGCGCCCCTTCAGCGACGCGCGCCGCAGCCGCCGGGCCACCCGCAGGGCCTGCGCGTGCACGTGCGGCTTGAGCACCTCCAGGCCCGTCAGGTCCTCCTCGAACGTGTCCTCCGCGCCCACGCTCTTGGCCGCCCGGTCCGGCACCACGTCCCGCGCGTCGATGCCGTGCGACAGCTCCCACAGGTGCTTGCCGCTGGACGCGCCGAAGCGCTCCTCCAGCCAGCCCGCGTCCCGCGCCGCCACATCCCCGATGGTGACGAGCCCCGCGCGCTTCATCGCCTCTTCCGTCTTGGGCCCCACGCCCCACAGCCGCGACACCGGCAGCCCGGCGAGGAAGGCCACCGTCTCCTCCGGCCGCACCTCGCGCTGGCCGTTGGGCTTCGCCAGGTCGGAGGCGATCTTCGCCACGAATTTCGCCGTGGCGATGCCCGCGGAGGCCGGCAGGTTCAGCTCGTGGGCAATCTCCTTGCGGATCCGCTTCGCGATGTCCGCCGCCGCGCCGAACAACCCCACCGACGCCGTGACGTCCAGGAAGGCCTCGTCCAGCGACAGGGGCTCAATCAGCGGCGTGTACCGCTCGAAGATGGCGAACACCTGCTCGCTGGCCTCCGCGTACGCGGAGAAGCGCGGCTTCACCACGATGGCGTGCGGCGCCTGCTTCACCGCGCGCGCCATGGGCATCGCGCTCTTCACGCCGAAGGGACGCACCTCGTAGGACGCGGCCACCACCACGCCTCGCTGTGCATGCCCGCCAACGATGACCGGCTTGCCCCGGAGGGACGGGTTGTCGCGCTGCTCGACGGACGCATAGAAGGCGTCCATGTCCACGTGGAGGATGGCTCGCATGGCGTGAGTCACTCTAGTGGCCCCCTCTGACAGTGCGACCCATGAAGACCCTCACCGAATACCTCTGGTTCGAGACGAAAGCCCGCCGGGAGCTGGTGCGCCTCACGGACACCGTGGCCGCCCTGGTGAAGAAGAGCGGCATCCGGGAGGGCATGGTGCTGGTGTCCGCCATGCACATCACCGCGGGCATCTTCGTCAACGACGACGAGCCCGGCCTCCACGAGGACATCTGGGACTGGCTCCAGCACCTGGCGCCCTCCGGCCCCGACTACCGCCACCACCGCACCGGCGAGGACAACGGCGACGCGCACCTGAAGTCCATGCTCGTCCACCATCAGGTGTTGATTCCCGTCACCGCCGGCAAGCTCGACCTGGGCCCCTGGCAGCAGTGCTTCTACGCGGAGTTCGACGGCCAGCGCCGCAAGCGCGTCATCGTCAAGGTGATGGGCGACTAGCCGGCCACGGGCCACGACAGCCCGTGCCGCGCCAGCTCCGCCACCAGGTCCGGCGGCAGCGGGCTCTCCACCTTCACGGGCGCCTTCGTCACCGGGTGCGGCACGGTGAGCGAGCGGGCGTGCAGGAAGAACCGCCCCAGCTCCGGCGCCTCGCGGCCCCCGTAGAGCGCGTCCCCCACGAGCGGCGCGCCCACGCCCGCCAGGTGCGCGCGCACCTGGTGCAGCACTCCGGTGAGGATTTTCACCTCCACGAGGCTGTAGTCCCCGGAGCGGGCCAGCACCTGGAAGTGGGACAGCGCCTCGCGCGCGTCCTCGGCGCCGTAGGGCGCGGGCTCCACGCGGTCCGGGTGGCGCGGGTGGTGGCGCAGCGGCACCTCCACCTCGCCCTCGTCCGCCAGCGGGCCCGTCACCAGGGCGACGTAGCGCTTGTCCACCGCGCGCTGGCTGAAGGCCTCACGCACCGCGGTCCACGCCTCGCGCGTGCGCGCCGCCGCGAGGACGCCGGACGTCTCCACGTCCAGCCGGTGGCACAGGCCGCCCTCGCGCGGGTCCTGGGACGCCTGCGCGACCTCCGGGTAGCGCGCCACCAGGGCGTTGGCGACCGTGCCCGTCTCACCCGGCTGCAGCGGGTGCGACGCCCGGCCGGCGGGCTTGTCCACGAAGAGCAGGGCGGCGTCCTCGTGCAGGACGACCAGCGGGAAGTCCGTGTCGGGCACGGCCTCGCGCGGGGCCTCCTCCACCGTCACGGCGACCTTCTGGCCGGCGGTGATGGTGAGCCCCTTCTTCGCGGGGCGGCCGTCCACGCGCACCTGGCCCTCCTCGAAGAGGCGCTTCAGGCGGGCGCGGGACAGGCCCAGGGCCTCGCCCACGAACAGGTCCACCCGCTGGCCCGCCTTGTCGGCGTCCACGGTGAGGGTGTGCGTCGTCGTCGTGGTCACTCGGAGAGGGCCTCGTACACTTCCTCGGCCGTCTGGAACCGGTCGTCCGGCTCCTTGCGGATGAGGCGATGGGCCACCCGCGCCAGCTGCGGGTCGCCATGCAGGTTGAGCGCGAGCAGCGGCGGGGGTTCCGTCTCCAGCACCTGACGCCACAGCTCGTGCGGCGTTTTCGCGTCGAACGGCGGACGCCCGCTCATCAGCTCGTACAGGATGACGCCCAGGCTGTACAGGTCCGAGCGCCCATCCAGCGGCTCTCCCAGAATCTGCTCCGGGGCCATGTACCGGTAGGTGCCCACCAGCTTGCCGTCCGCGGTGATGCCCGCGTCGTCGGCGAGGAACTTGGCCAGGCCGAAGTCCATCAGCCGCACCTGCCGGTCGTCGTCCACCATGATGTTGGACGGCTTCAGGTCGCGGTGCACCAGCCCGTGGCCGTGGATGTACGCCAGCGCCTCGCACACCTGGAGCATGGCGTCCTTCAGCTTGCCCATGCGCTCCGGCCGGTTGAGGTCCGCCATCCTCGGCGTGGCGGGGGCGCGCGAGGGCGGCGGCGAACGCGGGGCCGCGCGGCGCGGGTCCACCACGAGCATCCCGTCCGAATCCGAGTCGTCCCCGGCGCCGTGGAAGCTGGCCAGGTCCTCGCTGGGCGCTTCTTCCGCGAAGGCGTTCAGGTCGAAGGTGCCGTCGTCCTCGCTGGCGTCGTCCGCGTCCTCGTCCGGGCCGCCCTCGCTGCCGAAGTCGTCGTCCGCGGTGCGGCGGATGGCGAGCGGGCCGCGCGAGGAGGGCGTGGGCGTGTGCAGGTCGTTGAAGCTCACGTCCAGGTAGTGGCGCAGCGTGAGCCCCTCGATGAGCTCCATGGCCAGGTACGGCTGGCCCGCGTGGACGCCGGCCTCGAAGACCTTCACCACGTTGGGGTGGGCCAGGTCCGCCAGGGTCTCGAATTCGCGCGCGAGTCTCCGGGCCGCGCGGTCGTCCAGCGACGGGCCACCCGTCGACAGGAGCTTCAGCGCGACCTCGTCGTTGCTGCGGCGGTCCAGGGCCCGATAGACGGTCCCGGCCCCGCCACTGCCGAGCGTCTCCAGCACGCGGTAGGGACCAATGGCCTTGGGAGGCATGGGAGGGCGGATCCTACGGAGCACGTCACGTCACGGTCAAACACGCAGACGTGTCCTGGGAGACAGCGGACGCCTGTCCCCTTGGGACGTTTCACTTTTCCGGTAAACCGTGGGAAAGCTCTGGGTCCATGCAACTGGGGAAGTACCAGCTGGTGCGGAAGATCGCCTCGGGGGGCATGGCGGAGGTGTTCCTCGCGAAGGCGGCGGGCCCCCGGGGTTTCGAGAAGACCCTGGTGCTCAAGCGCATCCTGCCGCACCTGGCGGAGGACGAGGCCTTCGTGGAGATGTTCCTGGGCGAGGCGCAGCTGGCCGCCCGGCTGGACCACCCGAACGTGGTGCAGATCTTCGACTTCGGCGAGGTGGACGGCAGCTACTTCCTGGCGATGGAGTACATCGACGGGCCCACGCTGCGCAGGCTCATCAAGCGCTCCATGGAGCTGAAGCAGCCGCTGCCCGCGGGCGTGTGCGCGAAGATGGTGGCCGCCGCGGCCGAAGGGCTGGCGTTCGCGCACGAGCTGACGGACGCGGAGACGGGCGCGCCGCTGGGGCTGGTGCACCGGGACATCAGCCCGGAGAACGTCCTGGTGTCGCGGCAGGGCGCGGTGAAGGTGGTGGACTTCGGCATCGCGAAGGTGGCGGGGCAGAGTCACCGCACGGCGACGGGCGTGGTGAAGGGGAAGGTCGCGTACATGCCACCTGAGCAGCTCCAGGCGAAGGCCATGGACGGGCGCGTGGACGTGTACGCGCTGGGCATCGTGCTCTACGAGCTGCTCACCGGGAAGCGGCCGTTCGAGGCGACGACGGACGTGAGCATGATGCAGGCCATCCTCTTCGAGCCGTTCGTGCCCGCGCTGACGCGCCGGCCGGACCTGCCGGAGGCGATGCAGCGGATTCTGGAGAAGGCGCTCGCGAAGGACCGGGCGCAGCGCTACCCGGACTGCCGCGCGTTCCAGGCGGACCTGGAGCGCTTCGTGCTGTCGCTGGGTGAGCCGGTGGGCGCGTATCAGATTGCCCGGCTGGTGGCGCAGGTGATGGAAGGGGTGGAGGCCACGCCCGTTGCGGCCACGCCCGCGAAGGGGCGGGAGACGGCGGAGCTGGTCAGGCCGGACAAGGCGCCCCCCGCGAAGCAGCCCGGGGGAGGGGAGGCGGTGACGACGCCCATGCCTGCCCGTGTGGGCACGGCGTGGGAGCCGTTGTCCTCGAGCGCGTCGATGGAGTCGCCCGCGGTCACGGCGTCGGGGAACGACGCGCGGTCGAGCCAGTTCGACGCGGCGACGGATCCCGCGACGCCATCGGCGGGCAGCCTGTTGCCAGCGGCTCGATCCGAGCGCTCCACGTGGTTCAAACCGGTGGAGGTTTCGGAGTCCGGCAAGCCCGCCACGACAACGCGTGCCCACCGGAAGCTGGCGGCGGGCGCGGTCGCGTTCGTGAGCATGGCCGGGCTCGTGGGCGGGCTGGCGCTCCTGGGCCGGAGTGAGAAGGCCGAGGACCCTGTGAGCCCTCCTGCGCCGGTGGCTCAGCAGGACAAAGCACCCGCGAAGCCGGTAGACCCGGTGGTGATCCCGACCGTGCCCGAGGCGCGCGTGGAGCCTGTGGCCGCCACGGTGGACAGTGGCACGCCGACTGTCGTGGCGGAGGTGACGCCCGCGACGGGGGCGCCCGTGGAGGCGCGCGATGCAGGGCCGGTGACGGAGGTGGCTCCGCCCACGGCTCCGATTCCGGCGTCACGACCCTCGGCTGACGTGAAGCCTGTGGCTGTCAGCAAGGTCACGACGCCTGTACGCCGCACAACCCTGGTCCGCCGTGAGCTGCCCAAGGGCAAGGTGGAGTTCCGCGTCCGTCCGTTCGGCATGGTGTCCCTGGACGGCAAGCCCCTGGGGCAGACGCCCTTCGCCGCCGTGGAGGCGACGGAGGGCTGGCATCAGGTGCGCGTCGTGAACAAGGACCTGGGCAAGGACGTGACGAAGCCCTTCGAGGTGAAGGCGGGGCAGGACAACGTCTTCAAGCTCAACCTCGCGGCGGAGTGACGGCGCATCAGGGGCCGAAGTGGAACAGCGCGCCGTCGTAGCCCGCGGCCCAGATGTCGGTGGGGGAGGTCGCGTCCATGGACATCAGGAGCCGGCCGTTCGTGTCGACGTAATCCTGGCGCCAGGCGGTCCCGCCGTCGGACTGCAGCCCATGGAAGAAGATCCGGCCCTGCCGGGAGGCCGCGTAGACGGCATTGCGTGAGAAGGAGACCACGCTGGTGAGGTCGTCCAACGGCCCCGTTCCCGAAGGAGGCGCGGGCAGTGGATGCCAGCCGCTCGAGTCCCGCTCCAGGACCAGGCCGTTGTCCCCGACGGCGTGGGCCCGTTGGGCATCGAGGACGTGGACGCCGCGCAAGAATCCCTGCCCCTGGACCGCGCCCAGGCTCTCGGAACGCCAGACATCCTGGGTGGAGTCATAACGATAGGCTCGCGGCACCCAGCCCGTGCCGCCATCCAGTGCCTCCGCGCCCACGGCGACCAGCGTGTCTTCCGTCCCGTAGCTGTCGATGGCTTGCAGGTTCGCAGGCAACACGGCCATCAGCACAGGATCCCTGCTCAACGAGACCCAACGATAGATGGCGCCTTGGCTCGTGACGCCATATGCGATGGCACGCCCTCCATCCACGTTCGCCATGCCCGTGACGCCGGTGAAGGAGGGATGTGCCACATTCGCGCTCGATGCCCGGATGCAAGGCTCTCCCGGCATGCGCGTCATCATCTCGCCGTGATGATCCACCGCGAAGAGTTGCCCCGTGGTGTCGGCCCACGCGGCCCGGCGGCCCTCGTAACCTCCGGCGCATACACCAAGCTCAGGGACCACGACTCCTCCGTCCAGGGAGAACATGCCCTCGTTCGACCCACTGAGGAACCAGGCACCGCCCCGGGCATACGCGGCCACGGCGGACAGATCTTCGACACCGGCACCCGCGACCTTCTTCCAGGAGATGGCAGCGCAACTCAAACCGTTGTCCGCCCGGCCGTCGCAGTCATTGTCCAGGCGGTCACAAACCTCCGTGAGACCTTGGGCCACGAAGGGCGAGCTCTCATCGCAGTCCGCTGCCACCGAGGTCGCGCCAGGGATGGGGGCCGCACAGGAGATGCCTGCATCAGCACCTGCTCTCCCGTCCCCATCCTCGTCGATGTACCAGGCTGTTGGGGCAGTCGTGCTCACACACTGCGTGCCGACCTGGCTCAGGTCACAGGCCAGGACTCCGAAGCATTGCAAGGCATCCTTGCAGGCTCCGCCCACGTTGAAGTTCTCGTCCTTCTCGTCGTCGCAGTCGTCATCCCTTCCATCACAGCGGAACTCAATCTGGTTGGGATGGATGGATGCGTCCGTGTCATCGCAATCCGTGCCGCCACTGGCCACGGAGGCGTAGCCGTCTCCATCCAGGTCCACGGGCGTTCCACCATCGAGGGGGGAGGCCGGTGAGACTTCCAGTTGTACGGATGCGACGGCCCCCTTCGAAACCTGGACTGTCTGCCCTGCACGGCTCAGGACGGTGCTGTTGGCGCAGGCATACTGGAACGCCGTGGCCGTCAACCTGAACGCTGTTCCCTGCTTCTCGGACAGCAGGACACGCAGCTTGCTGGAGCGCTCCGGCGTCACCTGCGTAGCCCCCTTCAGCTCGGTGCTGCTCAGCTCCTGCTCCTTGGCGTCCAGCAGCGCGACCCGGATGCAGCCGGGTCGGAGGTCCCGGACCCGAACTTCAAGGGCCATCCCCCGGTCACAGAATGCGTTTTCTGTCAGGCGAAGGGTTCCGTCCTGGAAGTCATTGCCGACGTCCGTGCAGAACCGCTGCAAGGCAACGTCCTCATTGCTGGGCACGGTGCAGGCGCCCGCGAGCAGCGCGCACGCCGTTGTCGCAAGCCACGCCTTCATGGCGTGGCCTCGGCGACAGGAACCTCACCCATCAGGAAGTACGTGGTGAGCGCGCCCGCGGCCGCCGCCAGCGCCGTGCCGAAGAGCACGTTCGCCACGACCGCCTGTCCCCGCGCATCGTCCAGGTGCCCGCTCACGCTCGAAGACAGCTCCGCCTCACGCGCGGAGTTCACGCTGCCGCGCGATTGGAGCCCGATGATGGACCCCACGCCGCCCGCCACCACGCCCGTCCCCAGCAGCACCCACGACACCGTCGGCACCCGGCGCATCCCGCGCTCACGGGCGTCCGCCTTCAGGTCCACCCCTGGAGCCGGAGCCGCCGCGGCCTGGGGCGGACTCAACGCAGCAGGAGCCTCCACCACCGGAGGCCGCACCGGCGCATCCGCCGGCTTCGCCAGCGCCGCGCGCTCCTGCACCACCGCGCTCCGCACCGACTCGAAGTCGCTCTCCACCTTGGGAGACACCTTCGCCGGCAGCTTCGCCTCCGGCGCCAGCAGCAACCCCGCCCGGAACGACGCCAGCGCCTCGTCGCGCCGTCCCATGTCCGCCAGGATGACGCCCTCGTAGATGGCGGCCTTGCTGCGCTCCTCTTCCGTCCGCGCCAGCCGCTTCGCCCGGGTCACCGCCGCCAGCGCCTGCTCGGACTCCAGGTCCTCATAGAGCCGGGCCGCCTCCGCCATCGCCGCGTCGAAGTAGCTGCCCGCGGGCCGGGACGCCTGGGTGCCCGGTTTCGCCGTCTGCCCGTACGCCGGCCCCGCCCCGAACACCCACAGCCCCAGCAGCCCGCCGAGCACCCGGAAGGAAGGCCACCCATGAGGAGTTTTCATGGAAGCCGACTTTAACCGGCTTCCTGTCCCCTCATGAACCGTTCACCCCCTCTGGACGACCGCCTGGCCTGGGCGAGGGACCGGGCGTCCACGCGCCCGTGGACGCGACGCGGCGCCGCCGCTAGGGTGCGCGGCTTCATGGATCGCCCTCTTACCGTGTTGCCCACCGCCCTCGAGGCCCAGGTCAAGGCCCGGCCGCTCCCGCGCCACGTGGGCATCATCATGGACGGCAACGGCCGCTGGGCGGAACTCCGCGGCCAGCCCCGGCTGGAGGGCCACCGCGAGGGCAGTGTGAGTGTCCGGGAAGTGACGCGCACCGCGCGCCGCCTGGGCGTCCAGGCCCTCACGCTCTACGCCTTCTCCTCCCAGAACTGGGCCCGCCCGCCGGAAGAGGTCGCCGGGCTGATGGAGTTGCTGCGCGAGTACCTGGAGTCCGAGCGCGCTGAAATCCTCGACAACGGCATCCGCCTCAACGCCATCGGCGAGGTGGACAAGCTGCCCCGCTACGTGCGCGAGCCCCTGGAGCGCCTGCGGGCCGACTCCGCCCACAACACGGGCATGGTGCTCACCCTGGCGCTGTCCTACGGCGGCCGTGAGGAGCTGCTGCGCGCCGCGCGCGACCTGGCGCAGGCCGCCGCCCGCGGTGAGCTGGACCCCGCGCACCTGGACGCCGACGACCTGGAGTCGCGGCTGTGGACCGCCGGGCTGCCGCCGGTGGACCTCATCGTCCGCACCAGCGGCGAGCAGCGCATCTCCAACTTCCTGCTCTGGCAACTGGCGTACGCCGAGCTGTGCTTCACCGACGCCCTGTGGCCCGACTTCCGCACCGAGGAGTTCCTGCGCTGCCTGTCGCAGTTCCAGGGCCGCGAGAGGCGCTTCGGTCTGACGTCCGCCCAGGTCAACCGGGACGACACCCCCCAGCGGGCCAAGGCGTGAACGAGAAGAACAAGAACCTCCTCATCCGCGTTGTCACAGGCATCACCCTGCTGCCGCTGGTGCTCCTGCTGCTGTTCCTGGGCGGGTACTACAGCGCCGTGCTGCTGGGTGCCGCCGCGGCCGTATGCGCCGGCGAGTACTACCTCATCACGCAGAAGCGCCTGGGCGCCGCCGCGTGGGTGGGCATGGCCTTCGCCTTCGTGATGCCGCTCTTGCCGCTGCGAGACGCCGCGCGCACCGGCGAGACGGCCTTCTGGTTGACGTCCGTCTTCTTCTTCTTCGCGTGGATCTACAACCTGTTCCGGGGCGCGCTCGCGGAGGCCCCCACCCGGGCCGCGCACCTCGTCACGGGCTTCCTCTACGGCTCCATCGGCCTCACCGCGCTGTCCGCGCTGCGCCTGCTCCCCGGCGAAGGGCACGCGTGGGTCATCTGCGCGCTGACCATCACCTGGGCCAACGACACGCTGGCGTACTTCGCGGGCCGCTTCCTCGGGAAGCACAAGCTCTACCCGGCGGTCAGCCCGAACAAGACGTGGGAGGGCTTCTTCGGCGGCATGGTCGGCTCGGTGCTGGGCATGTTCATCGCCAAGCTCGGCTTCTTCCCCATCTTCACCGTGTGGGACTGTGTGGTGCTGGGCATCCTGGGGGGCCTTCTGGGCCCCGTGGGCGACCTCTGCGAGTCCATGCTCAAGCGCGCCTACGGCGTGAAGGACTCCGGAAAGCTCATTCCCGGACACGGCGGCGTGCTCGATCGCATCGACGCGCTCATCTTCAACGCGCCGCTGGTGTTCGTCTATGTGCAGTTCGTGAGGCACCTGCTGCCGTAAGTGCCTGATTTCGCGCCTGCCCGCCCGCCTTGCGGCGTGCGTTGTGCGTTGTCCGGCCCAGGGTGCGCGATTACTCTTCCGGCCATGCTCCAGAACCTCGGGTTCTTCATCCTCCTGCTGGGCGTGCTCGTGACGGTGCATGAGCTTGGCCACTTCCTCGTGGCCAAGGCCTGCGGGGTGAAGGTCCTCAAGTTCTCCATCGGGTTCGGGCCGAAAATCATCGGCTTCACCAAGGGCGAGACGGAGTACCAGGTGGCGCTGCTGCCCCTGGGCGGCTTCGTGAAGATGGCCGGGGACCTGCCCCACGAGGAGCTCCCGCCGGAAGAGGCGGCGCGCGGCTTCCTGGCGCAGCCGCCCTGGAAGCGCGGCCTGATTGTCCTCGCGGGCCCGGCCTTCAACCTGCTGTTCCCCATCTTCGTCTACTTCTTCGTCTTCCTGGGCCCCCAGGAGACGCTGTCCACGCGCGTGGGCATGGTGTCGCCGGACATGGCCGCCGCCGCCGCGGGCATGCGCCCCGGAGACCGCATCCTGTCCGTGGAGGGCGAGCCGGTCCGCACCTTCGACGACATGCGCGACGCCTTCGTCGGCAAGTTCAACCGCCCCGTGCCCGTCACCCTGGAGCGCGACGGGAAGCAGCTCGTGGTGGAGGTGACGCCGGAGAAGAGCTCGGAGGTGTCCCCGGTGGACACCGTCGAGCGCGGGATGATTGGCGTGAGCCCCTACCCGCAGCCGCCGGTGGTGGGCGTGCCGGCGGCGTCCCCCGCGGCCGGCGCGGGCCTCAAGAGCTTTGACCGCGTGCTGTCCGTCAACGGCGTGCACGTGCAGGACGAGGCGGCCCTCTACCGCGAAGTGGCCAAGGTGCCGGAAGGCACCCCCCTGAAGCTGAGCGTGGCGCGCCTGGCCCCCGTGGCCGTGGGCGCCGTCACCGGCCGCCTGCCGGAAGTGGTGGAGGTGACCCTGCCGCGTCAGGCCGGCGAGGGCGCGGCGGCGCTGGGCGCGGAGGCCGTGGACCTCTACGTGGCGAGCGTGGCCTCGGGCAGCGTGGCGGAAGCCGCGGGCCTCCAGCCAGGGGACCGCATCGTGTCCATCAACGGCACGCCGCTGAAGTCCTTCAACAAGCTGGCGACGGTGCTCAACGGCCTGCAGGCCCAGCCCTTCACGCTCACGTGGCGCGGAGAGAAGGGCGAGCGCACGGAGAAGCTGGCGCAGGCGCCGCTCAAGACGCGCGACGACTACGGCCAGACGAGCGCCCCGCTGGTGTTCGGCGTGCGCCCGTGGAGCTTCAGCAGCGCGGACCTGCCGCCGGTGGAGAAGGTGACCATCGACCTGGGCCCGGCGCAGGCCTTCAAGGAGGCCGCGCTCATCGTCCCGAAGATTGTCGGGCAGATGGTGCAGGTGCTGGGCGGGCTGTTCGTGGGCAAGGTGTCGCCCAGCACGATTGGCGGCCCCATCATGATGTACCAGCTGGCCGCGAAGAGCGCCGAGCAGGGCCTGGACAGCTTCCTCAACCTGATGGCGATCATCTCCATCAACCTGGGCGTGATGAACCTCCTGCCCATCCCGGTGCTGGACGGCTTCCACCTGCTGTCCGCGGCGTGGGAGGGCATCCGCCGCCGCCCCATCCCCGTGCGCGTGCGCGAGGTGGCGAACATGGTGGGCCTGGCGCTGCTCATCCTGCTGATGCTGCTGGCCGTGACCAACGACGTGACCCGCTAGCCGAGGTGATGATGCAAGGACGGACCGCGCTCCTGCTGCTGGGGATGGGATTCTTCGCTGGCTGCGCGTCGCGCGCGGCGAAGCCCCAGCCGCCGGAGACCGCTGCTTCGGGTGACGAGGGCCCGAAGGTGACGCGCCGGGAGAAGATGCCGCGCAACTACCTGGGGGAGGGCATCGCGTCCTTCTACGGCCCCGGGCTCCACGGCCGGCCCACCGCCAGCGGGGAGAAGTTCAACCAGAACGCGCTCACCGCCGCGCACCGCACCGCGCGCTTCGGGACGTGCATGAAGGTGATGAACATGGAGAACGGCCGCCAGGTGGAGGTGCGCGTCAACGACCGCGGCCCCTTCGTGGACGGCCGCATCATCGACGTGTCGAAGGCCGCGGCGAAGCAGCTGGGCATGCTGGACAAGGGCCTGGCGCGCGTGCGGCTGTTCCGGTGCGAAGACCGCGTGTCGGAAGTGCCGGTGGAGTTCTGGGCCGTCCCGGCCTGAGCGAAGTGAACGGAAGAAAGAAGGGATGTCGCCTGTGTTGCTCGCGCTGGACACCTCCACGCTGACGCTGTCGCTCGCCCTGGTGGAACGCCAGGGGACGGACGTGCGCGCGGTGGAGCACGTGGTGGTGCCGCCGCCGGACAAGCAGAGCGAGGCGCTGCCCGGCGTCGTCGGGGACCTGCTCCAGCGCCACGGCCTCAAGCTGAAGGACCTGGAGGGGCTGGCGGTGGGCCTGGGGCCGGGGTCCTTCACGGGCCTGCGCATCGGCCTGGCCACGGTGAAGGCGCTGGCGTACGCCACGGGGCTCAAGGTGGCCGGCGCGTCGTCGCTGGCGGCGGTGGCACTGGAGGGGCCGGAGGGCGTGCCGCTGTTCTGCCTCGCCGTCGCGCGCAAGGACGACCTGTACCTGGGCGCCTATCGCCGCGTGGGCCACGCCGTGGAGGCGCTGGCGCCCGAGACGGCCATGTCGCCGGAAGAGGTGGCGCGGCGCATGGCCGCCGAACCAGAGGCCGTGGCGCTGGGCCCGGCGCTCGCGGACTACCGGCAGGCGCTGGAGAAGCACGGCGTCGCGCCGCACCGGCTGCTGTCCGGCCCGGCCTTCCCGTCCGCGGTGGAGGTGGGGCGGCTGGCGAAGCTCCCAGAGGCGTACTCCCAGCAGGCGCTCTTCGCCCTGGAGCCGCACTACGTCCGCGCGTCCGAGCCGGAGCGCAATCCGAAGTTCCCGCCGCTGCCGGGCCCCGTGCCCACGGCGCGGCTGAAGGAAGACTGACACCGAAGCCCTGGGCACGCTTCGTCGTGCTCGCGCGGGCCGGGGCGCTGACGTAAAGGAGCCCGTCATGAGAGAGAACCTTCGGATTGCCGTGGTGGGCGCCACGGGCGTGGTGGGCCGCGAGGTGCTGGCCAACCTGTACGCGCGCGACGTGCCGATGGAGCAGGTGCAGGCCTTCGGCTCGGAGCGCTCCAAGGGCCTGGAGGTGGAGTACGGCGAGGACACGCTGGAGGTGGAGCGGGCCTCGGCGGACGCCTTCCGGGGCATCCACGTCGTGCTGCTGGCCACGCCCGCGGAGGCCTCCCGCACGCTCGCTCCCGCCGCGCAGGCCGCGGGCGCGTGGGTGGTGGACGCAAGCTCCGCCTTCCGGAGCGACGGCAACGTGCCGCTCATCCTGCCGGGCTTCAACACGGAGGCCCTGGGGCCGGGCTTCAGCTTCAAGGGCCGGGTGGTGAGCCTGCCCGGCATCGTCACCAGCGCCACGGTGCACCTGGTGGAGCCGCTGCGCCGCGCGTTCGGCGTGGTGCGCGCGCAGGTGACGGCGCTGATGGGCGCCTCCAGCGGGGGCGTGCGCGGCATCTCCGAACTGGAGAAGCAGACCGCGGACCTCCTGTCCGGCCGCGAGCCGGAGCCGCAGGTGTTCCCGCACCGCGTGGGCTTCAACCTGGTGCCCCAGGTGGGCGGCTTCATGGTGAACAGCCCGTGGACGGAGGAGGAGGGCGGCTGGACGCTGGAGGCCGCGCGCCTGTTCTCCGCCCTGGGCGAGACGCCCGTCCTCGCCGGCACCGCGGTGCAGGTGCCCACCTTCCACGGCCACGGCCTCACGGTGAACGTGCAGCTGAAGAAGCCGGGCCCGGTGGAGCAGGTGCGCGCCGCCCTGAAGACGTCCCCGTCCCTCAAGGTGCTGGATGCCCCCGGCGAGCGCGTCTACCCCATGCCCATGCTGGTGATGAGCGACCCGGCGGTCCACGTGGGCCGGGTGCGCGCCTTCCCCCAGGCCCCGGAGTGGGTGACGCTCTTCGCGTCCGTGGACAACGCCGGCCGGGCCGCCGCCCACCTGGTGGACGCGGGCCTCAAGCTGGCGGAACGCCCCGCCTGACAATTTGGCAAAGCCCCCGGGGACGCCTTGCCTGTTTGGCGCGCGAACCCGGGGTTTTCCCTGGGAAACAGGCCGTCCGGACGGGGGTTGAGGGTGGCCCCGCCCTTGCTAGCCTCCGGCCCATCCATGCGCCTTCCTTTCATTGGACTCCTCCTCTTCGCGTCCACGGCCGTGGCCCAGGTGGGGCCCACGGTGACGTTCGCGAGCGCGGCCACCAGCACGACGGGCCTGACCATCACCGTGCCCAGGAGTGAGTGCGGCAATGCGCGCCGCTTCACCTGGACGCGCAACGGCAACATCTGCGGCGGCTCGCTCTTCATCTACGCGACGACGGGCTCGTGTGGCTCGGAGCCCGGTGCCGCGGACCTGCGGCTGGAGACCCTCACCCCGTCCAGCACGACGACCACGGGGACCGTGAACTTCAGCGTGTCGCAGCTGCTCGCGGCGCGCGGGGGCGGCACGGACGGCGGCACCGCGACGACGTGCGACAGCCAGGCGGCGGAGATCTCCTTCAACCTGTGCGCGTCCGCGCGGCAGCTGGGCGGCCTCTACGGCACCGAGTGCCAGACGGCCTACGCCAGCGTGGGCACGCCCGCCTACGTGATGAAGTTCGACCCGGTGGCGCCCCCCGCGCCCACCATCGCCACCGTCATCCCCCGGGACTCGGCGCTGTCGGTGCAGGTGGACGGCGCGGAGGAGGACTCCACCGTCGTGGTGGAGGCCGCGGCGGTGGCGTCCGCCGACGGCGGCACGGGGACGGATGAGGACGCGGGCACCGACGTGGATGCCGGCACGGACCTGGACGCGGGCACGGATGACGGCGGGCTGGGAGGGCAGGGAATGGTGGGGGCGCTGGCGGTGGAGGGCGCCGAGGGGCCCGTGACGCGTGTCACCAAGGCGGCCGGCGAGGGCAACGTCGTCGTCACCGGCCTCACGAATGGCGTGACGTACCGGCTCCAGGCGACCATCATCGACGCCGCGGGCAATGAGGGCGCGAAGTCCGCCGCGGTGGAGGCGACGCCCGTGAAGAGCAATGGTTTGTTCGATGCCTATAAAGAAGCCCAAGGCGAGGAGCGCGGCGGGTGTGCCGCGACCGGTGGCGGCATCGCGGGTGGCGCGGTGCTGGCCGCGCTGGGCATCTGGCTGTCGTCTCGGAGGAAGGTGTCATGAGCAGCAGGGCTGTGGGCCTGGGAGTCGCGGCGCTTCTCTTGGCGGTACCGGCGGTGGCGCAGGAGGTGACCATCCCCACGCGCTCCCCGCGCACCGGCGCGGTCATCTTCCGTGGGGGCGGCTACAAGCCGCGCATCGACACCGAGAAGGCCCTCAACGGCGCGACGCCGTACAAGGACACCTTCGGTGACGCGTCGCTGCTGCTCATCGAGCTGGAGCTCCAGCGCTTCTTCTACCAGGGCATCGGCACGGCGGGCCTCGGCCTGGGCGTGGGCTACGGGGAGAAGTACGCCGACGCGAAGCTCGACGACGGCTCGGCGGCGGCGGACAAGGCGGCGCTGAAGGTGCTGCCCATCCAGCTCAACGGCTTCTACAAGTTCGACTACGCCGCCTTCCGCTGGGGCATCCCGCTGGTGCCGTACGCCAAGCTGGGGCTCGTCTACTCCCCGTGGTGGATGACCAAGGGCAGCGAGACGGAGGTCGTGGAGGGCAGCAAGGCCAGCGGCGGCAAGTGGGGCTGGGCGGGCACCGCCGGCGTGTCGTTCCTCCTGGACGTGCTGGAGCCGCGCTTCGCGCGCGACTTCGACTCCGACCTGGGCGTGAACCACTCGTACCTCTTCGCCGAGTACACCCATGCGGATGTGAACAACTTCGGCGGCAAGGGCCTGGTCCTGAGCAGCCGGCGCTGGATGTTCGGTCTGGCGTTGGACTACTAACCGAAAGGCCCATGGCCTCCCGACCCCGCGCGCTCCGGTCTCCGCTTCCGCTGCTCCTCCTGCTGGCCGCGGTGGGGCTGGGGACTTCCGGCTGCCGGAACCTGCGGCCGGACCTGGGGCCGGAGCGCACGCTGGAGGCGGGCGTGCCGGAGGCCTTCGGCTCCCCCGCCCCGAAGGCGCCCACCGTCACCTGGGACTTCGGGGACGGCACGCCGCCCCGCACGGCGCCGGGCGCAAGCCACGCGTGGGCCACCGCCGGCCGCTACACGGTGCGGGCGCTGGACGGGGACAAGGAACTGGCCCGGGTGGTCATCACCGTGGTGCCGCGTCCGGTGCTCCGCGCGGTGCCCCAGGACGCGCAGACGGTGCTGTGGGTGCCCCGCCTGCGCGGCAACGTGGAAGGGCTGGTGGACTTCTACGAGCGGCTGGTGGGCGCCGGCAACGCGCGCGCCACCCTGGCGGACACGCCGCTGATGCCGCTGCTGCTGCGCAGCCTCGCGGGCGGCCCCTCGGAGGTGGACCCGGAGGAGGGCTTCGGCTTCTTCCTCCTGCCGGACTTCGACGGCGTGGTGGCGCTCCTGGGCGTGACGGACTCGCGGGCGGCGCTCGCGGCCGTGGCGCGTGAGCTGCGGAGCGCCGGCCACCAGGTGCTGCCCCGCGAGGACGGCAGCGCGCGCGTGGATCCAGTGGACGGTGGCCGGTCCATGCTGCTGTTCGCGGACCGGGGCTACGTGTACCTCGCGGTGCCGGACTCGCCGGACGCCCCGGAGCCCGGGGAGACGGTGAAGGCGCTGGCGGTGGAGGAGTCCCCGGACGTGGAGCTCGTGCGCCGCCGGGTGGAGGCGCTGTCGGGCCCGGGCCTCTCCGAGAACGCGCTCCTGGGCGAATTGCGCGGCAAGGTGCGCGACGGCAGCGTGTTCCTCTTCTCCGCGCCGCCGGTGCCGGAGGCGGAGAAGGAGGACATGCCGGTGCGCGGCTTCTTCGGCGCGCTCGCGGTGCAGGCGGACCAGGCGGAGCTGGACGGCTTCCTGTCGTCGTCCCGGCCGCTCCTGGGCGGCACGCGGGGCCCGGCCTCCCAGCTCTTGGGACGCGCGGCGGTGGGGCCGGTGGCGGCGGCGCAGCTGTCGGTGCCCCCGGAGGAGCTGGCGCGGCTGGTGTTCGGCTCGCCGGAGTCGCCCCGGCGGCAGCGGACGCTGGAGCGCTGGCGCAAGCAGGGGCTGGACGCGGAGCCGCTCTTGAAGGCGCTGCGCGGCGACGTGGCGATGCTCGTCTACTTCGACGCGGCGGCCTTCTTCCGCGGCTTCATCCAGGACAAGCGCCCGTCGCCCAAGGGCACGGTGGTGATGGAGGCGGGCCTCACGTCCTTGCAGCCGGTGCTCCAGCTCATCCAGAAGCAGCTGCAGGACAACGCGCTCGTCTTCCAGAAGGAGGCGCAGGGCAACACCACGCGCTTCCGCACGCGGCTCATGGAGCAGCCGGTGTCGCTCACGCTCACCCCGGAGCGCGCCACGCTGGAGGCGGGCGAGGTGCTCACCGGCCGCGAGACGGGCGACGTGGGCGCGACGCTGCGCACGCGCTTCGGCGCGGAGGCGTTCGGCCCGGGCCACCTGTCGCTGATGGTGGACATGGGGCGGCTCAGGGCGGACCTCGCCGGGGTGCGCTCGGTGCCGGGCGTCGGCACGGGGCAGCTCCTGGCGAGCCAGGTCTTCGTGACGGCATTGTTGGAGCGGCTCACCCCGTTCGAGTACGGGTTCCTCGACTTCTCCCCCGCGGAAGGCGGCGGCCGGCTCCAGGGCCGCGTCGTGCTGCGCGAGCGGTAGCCACACGCCAGGAGGGCGCCCAGGCCATGTCCGTCACGGTGCTGTACTTCGCCGCCGCCCGCGAGCGCGCGGGCCTGTCTCGCGAGTCGTTGGACGTGCCCGCCGGGGCGCGCGTGTCGGACGTGCTGGCGCTGCTCGCCGCGAAGCACCCGCCGCTGGCGCCGCTCCTGCCGCACCTGCGGGTGGCGGTGCAGCAGCAGTTCGTGGGGCTGGACTCGCCGGTGGCGCCGGACGCGGAGCTGGCGTTGATTCCGCCCGTGGCTGGCGGGTCGCCGGGCCTCTTCCGCGTGGTGGCCCGGCCGCTCCAGCTGGCGGAGGTCGTGGACGCGGTGGCCTCCGAGGGGGCGGGCGGGCTGGTGACGTTCTCCGGCGCCGTGCGCAACCAGACGAAGGGCCGGCGCGTGCTGCGGCTGGAGTACGAGGCCTACGCGCCCATGGCGGAGGCGAAGCTCGCGGAGATTGGTGACGAGGTGGCCCGCGCGTGGCCCGGGACGCGGCTGGCCATCGCGCACCGCGTGGGGACGCTGGTGCCGGGCGAGCTGGCCGTCGTCATCGCCGCGGCCTCCGCGCACCGCAAGGAGGCCTTCCGGGGCTGTGAGTACGCCATCGAGCGGCTCAAGCAGGACGTCCCCATCTGGAAGAAGGAGTTCTTCGAGGACGGCGAGGTCTGGGTGGGGTTGGGGCCCTGAGCTAGCGCACGCCGAGGCTGGCGGGGACGGTGACGCGCGCGCCGCCGTCCTGCTTCTGGGTGGCGCGCTCGCTCTCCGTCAGCGGCTTGAGCGGCTGGTCCAGGCCCATGGCCTTGCGCCGCGCGACCTCCTTCTCGTGGGCCACCTGCAGCGCGCGCGCGTTGTTCGCCGCCATGCGCGCCGGGTCCGGCCCCATGGTGAGGAAGGCGACGGGCGCGCTCAAGAAGAGGATGGCCACGGTGATGATCCACGCCACGTCGCGCACGCGGAAGCGGCCCGCGCGCTCCTTCACCACCGACGGCTGCACCAGCAGCCGCAGCTCGCCCTCCACGAGGCGCAGCGTCATGCCCTCGCGCAGCTCCACCGCCGCGCGGCCCGGCGCGCCCGTCAGCTCCTCCGGGCCCACCGGGTGGAAGGCGTCGCCCTTGAGGCTCTTCTCCACCTGGGCGGACGGCGGCACGTGGATGCGCCAGCCCTGCGGCGTGCGCTCGGCGAGGAGGAACGGCTCCTCCGGCAGCGTGAAGCCGTAGAGGGGCAGGGGGGCCGTCTCGTCGGGCGCGGCGTGGACCTGGCCCAGCTCGGGGCCATAGCTCCAGGCCTCCGCCAGGGAGGTGCCCCAGTACAGCTCGCAGAAGAGTCCACCGTCCGCCCCAGATGCGGAGGGCGCGGAGGGCGCGGAGGGCGCGGAAGGCGTCGGCATGTCGGGCCGGAGCATAGGGCCTTCGCGGCCGCCCGGCCCGGCTTCGTGGGGCCGGACGTCCCCTGGACGACGGGCGGCCTGCCCCTCAGGCGCCCGTCAGGTCCTTGAGCAGCGTCTCCAGCGTCTCGAAGTGCAGCGGCTTCACGAGGTGGGCGTCGAAGCCGGCGGCCTTGGAGCGCTGGCGGTCGGACTCCTGGCCGTACCCCGTCACCGCCACCAGCTTCATGGAGCGGGGCTCCTCCTGCTGGCGGAGCAGGCGGGCCAGCTCGTAGCCGTCCATCACCGGCAGGCCGATGTCCAGCAAGGCGATTTCCGGCTGGAACGTCTTCGCCGCCTCCAGGCCCGTGGGGCCGTCGTAGGCCACGCGCGTCGTGCAGCCCAGGAACTCCAGGGACTCGGAGAGCACGTCCGCCGCGTCCCGGTTGTCGTCCACGATGAGCACGCGCGCGCTCACGGAGGTGGGCTCCTGGGGGACGAGCGCGCCGGGCTGCGGCGTGGGCAGCGCGGGGGGGACTTCCGCCTCCAGCGCGGGCAGGCGCACGGTGAAGGTGCTGCCGCGGCCCCGGCCCGGGCTGTGCGCGCTGATGGTGCCGTCATGCAGCGTCACCAGGCTGCGCGCGATGGCGAGCCCCAGCCCCAGGCCGCCCTGGGAGCGGTCCAGGGCCTGGTGCTCCTGCACGAAGAGGTCGAACACGCGCGGCAGGATTTCCGGCGGGATGCCCACGCCCGTGTCGCGCACGCTGACGACCAGCTCCTGGCCCTCGCGCGTGCCCGTCACGGCGAGCAGGCCGCCCGGCTCGGTGTACTTGGCGGCGTTGGTGAGCAGGTTGGCGAACACCTGCGCCAGCCGCGTGGGGTCGCCGTGGAGGTCCGTGCCGTGCTCCGGCAGGTCCACCTCCAGCGTGTGCTGGCGCTGCTCGATGAGCGGGCTGATCTGCTCGATGGCCTTGGCCAGCACGTCGGTGAGGGTGATGCGCTCGCGCTTGAGGGTGACCTTGCCCCGGGTGACGCGGCTGACGTCCAGCAGGTCGTCCACCATGCGCACCAGGTGCGTCACCTGCCGCTCAATCAGCGTGCGCTCGCGCTCCGCGGCGGTGTCGCCCCGCAGGCGCATGAGCTGGAGCGCGGTGAGGATGGGGGCCAGGGGATTGCGCAGCTCGTGGCCCAGCATCGCGAGGAACTCGTCCTTGGCGCGGTTGGCGGTCTCCGCCTCGCGCCGGGCGGTGGCCAGCTCCGTCACGTCGAAGACCACGGCGATGATGCTGTCCACCTGGCCCTGCGCGTTGCTCATGGGCTGGTAGACGAAGTCGAAGAACATCTCCTGCTCGGTCCGCGGACCGTGCTGGAAGACGACGCGCAGCGAGCGGCCGATGTACGGCTCGCCCGTCGTGTAGACGCCGTCCAGCAGCTCGTAGATGCCCTGGTCCGCCAGGTCTGGCATGGCCTGGCGGACGGGCTTGCCCACCACGTTCCGGTTCGCGATGAGCCGCAGGTAGTTCTGGTTGGCGAACTCGAAGACGTGCTCCGGGCCGCGCAGGATGGCGATGCCCACGGGGGCGTGCTGGAAGATGCGCGCCAGCCGCTCGGCATGCGCGGCCTCCAGCTTGCGCAGCCGGGAGCGGGTGACCTGCGCGGTGACGCGCGCCAGCAGGTCCCTCGTGGAGAAGGGCTTCACCAGGTAGTCATCCGCGCCCGCGTGGAGGCCTTCCTCCTGGGCCTCCTCGCCCGCGCGGGCGGACAGCAGGATGACGGGCACCGTCCGGGTGCGCTCGTCGGCGCGCAGGGCCTGGAGCAGCCCGAAGCCGTCCAGCCGGGGCATCATCACGTCGGACAGGATGAGGTCCGGGGGCCGGGCGCGCGCGGCCTGGAGCGCGGCCTCGCCGTCCGCCACCGCCTCCACCGTCCAGTGCGCGCCCAGCAGCCGGCCCACGTACTCGCGCATGTCCGCGTTGTCGTCCGCGAGCAGCACGCGCCCCCGCTCCTCCTCCCCGAGCCCGGCCGTGACGCTGGGCTCCGGAGCGGCGCCGTCCTCGCCGGGCGTGGCGGGCAGGTCCGTCAGCCAGCCCAGGGCGTCGCGCACGTAGGGGTCCGCCCCAGCGGGCAGCGGACGCTGGCTGCGCGCGGACGTCACGTGCTCCGGCGGCAGGTGCGCGAAGCCCGTGGGGATGCGCACGGTGAAGGTGGTGCCGCGGTCCAGCTCGCTCTGGACGGCGAGCGTGCCGCCGTGCAGCCGCACCAGCTCGTGCACCAGCGCCAGGCCGATGCCGGAGCCTTCGTGGGAGCGCGCGCGGGCGCCGTGCACGCGGTGGAAGCGCTCGAAGAGGCGGGGCAGCTCGTTGGCGGGGATGCCCGTTCCGGTGTCGGTGACGCGCAGCTCGACGTGCCCGTCCCGCTGCGCCTGCGCCACGGTGATGCTGCCGGTGAAGGTGAACTTCAGCGCGTTGGAGATGAGGTTGAGGACGATCTTCTCCCACATCTCGTGGTCCACCCAGGCCGGCTCCGGCAGGGGCGGGCAGTCCACGTCGAGCACCAGCCCCGCCCGCTCGATGGCGGAGCGGAAGGCGCTGGCGAGCCCGGCCGTGAGCGCGGCCAGGTCGGTGGGCTCGTAGGTGGCCCTCACGCGTCCGGCCTCGATGCGCGCGAAGTCCAGGAGCGTGTTGACCAGCTTGCGCAGGCGCACGCCGTTGCGGTGCACCGTCTCCAGCGCGTCGCCGTGGAGCGAGCGCTCGGGACTGGCGAGCGCGTCCTCGGTGGGGCCCAGGAGCAGCGTGAGCGGCGTGCGCAGCTCGTGGCTGATGTTGCTGAAGAAGGCCGTCTTCGCGCGGTCCAGCGCGGCGAGCTCCTCCGCGCGCTGCCGCTCCTCCTGATAGGCGCGCGCGTTGGCGACCGTGGCGGCGACGTGCTCGGCGGTGGCCTGGAAGAAGGCGTGGTAGGGCGCGTCGAGCAGCCGCCGGGGGCTGACGCCGCCCACGAGGAACCCGGACGGCCGCGACTGGCCCGGCCGCGTCAGGGCGCGCACCACGGCGAGCGACGGCGGCGTGTTCCAGCGGCCTCCCGGCAGCGTGCGCAGGCGCTCCCCCAGGTCCTTCACGACGACGGCCTCGCCCGTGCGGGCGGCCTCGGCGAAGGGCCAGTCCGTGTCGGACTCCGCGGAGAGGGACTGCTGCGCGGGCAGCGCCGCCAGGACGTCGTCAGGCAGCTGGGTGCCACCCGCGAGGTGCGCGGTGCCGCCCTTCGCGTCCAGCAGGTAGAGCAGGGAAAAGGGCAGGTCCAGGTCGTTGCCCGCGAGCACGTCCAGGCTGGCGCGGCACGCCTGCTCCGGGGACTTCGCGTCGGCGGCGCGGGCCGCCAGGTCGCGCAGCATGCGCAGCTGCCGGTCGTGCTGCACCTCCTGCGTCGTCTCCCGCACGGTGACGAGCACGCCGCCCACGCCGCCCTGCTCGTCGGGGATGGGGCTGTACGAGAACGTGTGGAACGTCTCCTCGATGAACCCCCGGCTGCCGAGGAACAGCGCCAGGTTCTCGCTCCAGGTGGCGGGGCCGCCGTTGAGCACGCCCCGGGCCATGGGGCCGATGACATCCCAGATCTCCCGCCACATCTCTTCGCCGGGCGCGCCCAGGGAGGCGGGGTGCTTGAGGCCGAGCACCGGGCGGTACGCGTCGTTGTAGACCTGGATCATCTCCGGGCCCCACCACATGAGCATGGGGAACCGGTTGTGGAGCACGACGCCCACCATCGTCTTCAGGCTGACGGGCCAGTCGCGGGACGGGCCCAGCGGCGTGCGGGACCAGTCCATCGAGCGCACCAGCTCTCCCATTTCACCGCCGCCCGCGAAGTGACGCTCCTCGGAAGGAAGGATGGAAGGGGGCGGGGGCTGGGGCATGCGGAGCTCTGGGGGGCCGTGCGAGGTGGGAAGGAGCTTGGCTTCTATTGGCGCACACGCGGCCGTGCAATCCACGAGGTGGAATGCATCCAGGTGGCACCTGCCATCCAACAGGCGCTCCGCTTCCAGCAAGGCTGCCCGAGGAGCAGGCGACCGGTCGCTTCAGGGAGGCGGGGGCGCCGCGACGCGGGCCGTGCCCCCGTCCGGCGCCAGCGGCGCGGCCCCCACGGACGTGCCCGCATCCGTGACAGCAGGCGCGGCCGCGGAGGCCTTCACGCTGACGTTCGGCGCGTCCGTCGGCGGCAGCGCGCGGCGGATCTCCGCTCCCGCCGTGGCCACGATGCCAATGGACAGGAAGAGGAACCCGGCCGTCTGCGCCACCGTCTCCACGCGGGGCGGGATGCGCCGTCCACTCACCGCCTCGATGGCGAGCAGCAGCACCCGGCCGCCATCCAGGCCCGGCACCGGCACCAGCGTGAGCATCGCCAGCGCCACGGAGGCCGCCACCAGCGCGCGCACCAGCGCATCCGCGCCGGACGCAGTGGACGACGCGACGTCGGAGGACTCCTGGCGCATCAGCGCGCCCGGCCCGGCCCGGCCCGCGAGCTGGGGCCCGCGCACCATCGCCCCCAGCGTGGACAGCGCCTCGGACGCCACGCGTCCGGTGTGCACCAGCGACTGGGTGAAGGCCTCGCCGGGCGCGTGCTCGCGGAACACGTACTGCTGGCTCACGCCGATGCGCCCCGCGCCGCGCTCGTCCGCCCGGGGCCGCACCGTCACCGTGCGCGGCTCGCCGTGCCGGTCCACGGAGAGCTCCAGCGGTCCGCCCACGCCGTCCGCCACCCGCGTGACGAAGTCCGACCAGCGCTCCAGCGGCTTGCCGGCCACGGCGACCAGCTTGTCCCCGGGCAACAGCTGCGCCCGCGCGGCCTCCGAACCCGGCACCACCGTGCCCACCGTCAGCGGCACCACCACGTGCGTGCCCGACGAGTACAGCGCGAACAACAGCCCCAGGGCGACGGCGTAGTTCGCCAGCGGCCCCGCGAGGATGATGGCCATCCGCTTGAGCGGCCCCAGCGTGCCGAACCCCGACGTGTCCTCCTCCGCGGAGCGGTGCGGGTTCATCCCCTGCAGGTTCGCGGACGCGCCCAGCGGCACCGCGCCCAGCACGAACTGCGTCCCGCCCAGCCGGAACGACAGGAGCGGCGGCCCGAAGCCCACGGTGAAGCGCGGCACCCGCACGCCCAACAGGCGCGCGGCCACCAGGTGCCCCAGCTCATGGACGATGAGCAGCGCCCCGAGCGCCAGGAGGACGAACAGGTAGTGCATCCGTGGAGGCCCGCCTTCCGCCTACAGCTTGCGGCGCTTCCCGGTGCGCTTGTAGGTCAGGTAGTCCGACAGGATGGTGCCGTGGTCGAAGCACAGGTCCTTGGGCAGCGCGTCCACGCTGAACGTCTTCGCCTCCGCCGCGTCGTCCGCGCCCACCGGCTCGCCCGTCGCCTTCGCGATGAACACCGTCGAAATGGTGTGCAGCCGCGGGTCGCGCTTCGGATCCGAGTAGCTGAAGAACTGTTCCTCCAGCGTCACGTCCAGGCCCGTCTCCTCCTTGGCCTCGCGGATGGCCGCCTTGTCCAAGGGCTCGCCCTCGTCCACGAAGCCGCCCGGCAGCGCCCAGCCCACCGGCGGGTTCGCGCGGCGGATGAGCACGATGCGCTCGCCGGACAACTCGATGATGCAGTCCACGGTGGGTTTGGGGTTGCGGTATTCAGGCATGGCGTCGCACTCTACCCAAAGCCCCCCGCCGAGCGCCCGTTCCGGATGCCTCCCGTGGGCGATGGTGCGTGCCGTGTCTACCCTGCGACGCCTCTGCCTCACCGCCGTCCTGGTCTCCACCCTGGCGGGCTGCCTGCCCTACAGCCAGAACGAGGGCGAGTACGAGCTCATCCCCACGGAGACGCTGCGCGACGACTGCGACCTCTTGGAGAAGTTCCAGGGCAACCTCCAGCTGAGCCTCCAAATCTCCGGACGCGTGGTGCGCGCGGACTTCGGCGTGCAGAACATGCAGCTGCTCGGCTACTTCCTGGAGGACGGCGAGGCCTTCACCGCCGACGGCAGCGTGGCCAACGTCAGCACCACCGTGGACGGGGACAACGAGTGCCTGCTCGACCAGGTCCAGGTGCACCTGGACGCGACCACGCTGTGCTCCACCGAGTTCAATGGGCAGATGCGGCTCACCTACGACGCCAACAACAACACCGCCTGCACCTGCGAGCTGTGGTTCCGCTTCGACGGCGTTCAGGGGAACACCCGCTGTGAAGGGAACCCTTGAGATAGTGGAGTGGGCTTCCTACAACAGGAGGGCTGTTCCCACGCTGAAGCTGGAGGGACGCCCATGGCCAACCCGCACGAAATCGTCTCGGTCCTGACCGAGTCCCGCGTCTTCCCCCCGCCCAGGGAGTTCTCCGAGCGGGCCCACATCCGCGGCATGGAGGACTACCAGCGGCTCTGGGACGAGGCCGCGAAGGACCCGGACAAGTACTGGGGCGACCGCGCCCGTGAGGAGCTCTACTGGAAGGAGCCCTTCCAGACGGTGCTGGACTGGAAGCCGCCCCACGCGCGCTGGTTCGTCGAGGGGAAGACCAACCTCGCCTACAACTGCCTGGACCGGCACCTGCCGAAGCTCAAGGACAAGCCCGCCATCCTCTTCGAGGGCGAGCCGGGCGACCGCCGGAGCATCACCTACGGCGAACTTTCCCAGCAGGTGAACCGGCTGGCCAACGGCCTCAAGTCGCTGGGCGTGAAGAAGGGCGACCGCGTGGGCATCTACCTGCCCATGGTGCCGGAGGCCGCGGTCGCCATGCTCGCGTGCGCGCGGCTGGGCGCGGTGCACTCCGTGGTGTTCGGCGGCTTCTCCTCGGAGGCGCTCCAGGACCGCATGAAGGACGCGGGCGCGAAGGTGCTGCTCACCGCGGACGGCGGCTGGCGCAAGGGCGCGGTGGTGCCGCTGATGAAGAACGTGGAGGCCGCGCTCCCCAACGCCCCCAGCATCGAGAAGGTCGTCGTCCTCACGCGCACCGGCGACGGCAAGCTGCCCGAAGGTCCCAGGTTCCTGGCGTGGGACGCGCTGGTGAAGGGCCAGTCCGACGTCTGCGAGCCGGAGTGGGTGGAAAGTGAACACCCGCTGTTCATCCTCTACACGTCCGGCTCCACCGGGAAGCCCAAGGGCGTGCTGCACACCACGGCGGGCTACGCGCTGGGCGCGTCGCTCACCACGCGCTGGGTGTTCGACCTGCGCGACGAGGACGTCTACTGGTGCACCGCGGACGTGGGCTGGGTGACGGGCCACACGTACGTCGTCTACGGCCCGCTGATGAACGGCGTCACCACCATCATCTACGAGGGTGCGCCCACGCAGCCGGGGCCGGACCGCTTCTGGGACATCATCGAGCGCTACAAGGCCACCATCCTCTACACCGCGCCCACCGCCATCCGCGCCTTCATGCGCCTGGGCGACGAGCCGGTGAAGAAGCACAATCTGTCCTCGCTGCGCCTGCTGGGCAGCGTGGGCGAGCCCATCAACCCCGAGGCGTGGATGTGGTACCGCGACGTCATCGGCGGGGGGCGGTGCCCCGTCGTGGACACGTGGTGGCAGACGGAGACGGGCGGCATCATGATCTCCCCGCTGCCCGGCGCCACGCCCACCAAGCCCGGCTCCGCCACCCTCCCGCTGCCCGGCATCCACACCGAAATCCTGGACCGCGAAGGCAACCGCGTGCCCAAGGGGCAGGGCGGCCTGCTCTTCGTGACGAAGCCCTGGCCGTCCATGCTGCGCACCGTGTACGGGGATCCGGAGCGGTACGTGAACACGTACTTCAGCGAGCTGCCCGGCATGTACTTCACCGGTGACGGCGCGCGCACGGACGCGGACGGCTACTTCTGGCTGATGGGGCGCGTGGACGACGTGGTGAACGTCGCGGGCCACCGCCTGGGCACCGCGGAGGTGGAGAGCGCGCTCGTGGCGCACCCGAAGGTGTCCGAGGCCGCGGTGGTGGGCCGCCCGGACGACCTGAAGGGCACGGCGCTCGTCGCCTTCGTGACGCTCAAGCAGGGCAACGCTCCCTCGGACGCGCTCAAGAAGGAGCTGGCCGTGCACGTGGGCAAGGAGATTGGCGCCATCGCGCGGCCGGATGAGATCCGCTTCGCGGAAGGGCTCCCCAAGACGCGCTCGGGAAAGATCATGCGCCGGCTCCTGCGCGACGTGGCCGCGGGCAAGCAGTCCTCGCAGGACACCACCACGCTGGAGGACCTCAACGTCCTGGCCGCGCTGCGGCAGAACGACGAGTAGCGGCTCCAGGCCCCGGGCACCGCAAGCGGCCGTCCCTACGCGTCCTTCGCGTCCTTCTGGGGGCGGCCGTACTTGTCCTTCACCTGCTCCCGGTCCGCCTTGCTCCACCAGATGCGGGAGCTCCACAGGGCGGGGCCGAGCACGACCGTGAGGACGAAGAACACCACCAGGCCCACCACGATCTCCGTCACGGCTTCCTCCAGAGGGGCGCCCCGGGGGTTGGGAAGGCCCCGGGGCGGGAAAAGCCAACCCTAGCGTCCTGGCGGGGCTGGTGCCATCGAGCGTGAGGGCCAGGAAGTAGCCGGGCGCTCGGCGGCCATCGGCTTCACGCATGGCGTCGCGAGGCGGGAGGCCGGGCGCCTGAGGGTCGGGCAACCTGTCCGGGCGGGCAGCGGGCGACGGTCCTGCTAGATTGCGCCGCCATGAACCGATTCCCTTCGACCCTCCTCACCGCGCTGCCGCTGACGGCGGTGCTCGTGGCCCCCGTCGTCGCGGACGCCTGCACCAGCATGCTGGTGACGAAGGGCGCCACGACGGACGGCTCCACGTTCATCACCTACGCGGCGGACGCGCACGAGCTGTACGGCGAGCTGTACTACACGCCCGCGCGCCGCCACGCGGCCGGCGCCATGCGCGACGTCATGGAGTGGGACACCGGCAAGTTCCTGGGCCGCATCAAGCAGCCGGCCGCCACGTACTCCGTGGTGGGCAACATGAACGAGCACCAGCTCTCCATCAGCGAGTCCACCTTCTCGGGCCGCAAGGAGCTGGAGGGGCCCGCGGGCATCATCGACTACGGCTCGCTCATCTACATCGCGCTGGAGCGCGCGAAGACGGCCCGCGAGGCCATCCAGGTGATGACGGACCTGGTCGCCGAGTACGGCTACGCCTCCACCGGTGAGACGTTCTCCATCGCCGACGCGAAGGAGGCGTGGCTCCTGGAGATGATTGGCAAGGGCGCGGGGCAGAAGGGCGCGGTGTGGGTGGCCCGCAAGCTGCCGGACGGCTACATCTCCGCGCACGCCAACCAGGCGCGCATCCGCCAGTTCCCGCTCAACGACAGCGCCACCACGCTGTACTCGCCGGACGTCATCACCTTCGCGCGCGCGAAGGGCTGGTACACGGGCGCGGACAAGGACTTCAGCTTCGCGGACACGTACCACCCGCTGGACTTCGGCGGGCAGCGCTTCAGCGAGTCGCGCGTGTGGAGCATCTTCCGCCGCGCGGCCCCGTCCCTGAAGCTGGGCGTGGAGTACGCGGACGGCGCGGACACGACGAAGCGGCTGCCGCTGTGGGTGAAGCCGGACAAGAAGGTGTCCGTGCAGGACGCCATGGCGCTCATGCGCGACCACTTCGAGGGCACGCCGCTGGACATGTCCAAGGACGTGGGCGCGGGGCCCTACGCGGTGCCCTACCGCTGGCGCCCCATGACGTGGGACGTGGACGGCAAGAGCTACGTGCACGAGCGCGCCATCTCCACGCAGCAGACGGGCTTCTCCTTCGTCGCGCAGATGCGCTCGTCGCTGCCGGCCGCCATCGGCGGGGTGCTCTGGTTCGGCGTGGATGACACCTTCACCACCGTCTACACGCCCATGTACGCGGGCATCCGGCAGGTGCCGAAGAACTTCGCGCAGGGCGTGGCCAGCCGCGGGGACTTCTCCTGGGACTCCTCCTTCTGGGTCTTCAACTGGGTGTCGAACCAGGCCTACGGGCGCTGGAGCGACATGATTGTCGACGTGCAGAAGGCGCAGGGGGACCTGGAGGGCCAGTTCCTGGCGGATCAGGCCAACGTGGAGAGCATCGCGCAGGTGCTCTACAAGCGGACGCCGGAGCAGGCCCGCCAGTACCTCACCGAGTACTCCATGCAGCAGGGCGACAAGGTCCACGCGCGCTGGCGCAAGCTGGGCGAGCAGATGCTCGTGAAGTACATCGACGGCAACGTGCGCGACGCCACGGGCAAGGTGGGCCACCCGCGCTACCCGGACGCGTGGTACCGCCGCATCGCGGCCGACAACGGCAAGATGCTGCAGTCGCACGAGAAGCCGCAGCCGAAGCCCGCCGCGGCCGCGCCGGCCCCGGTCGCGCCGCCCGCCGCCCCCGCGCAGCCGGCCCCGAAGCCGACGGTCGCTCCGGCGCCCTGAGGTTCCCGCCAGGCCCCCGTGCACCGGAAGTCCCCCGGTGCGCGGGCCGCCAGCGGCTCTCTGGCCCGGGCCTGAGCGCGGGAATCCGGGAGCGCGCTGTCCGCTGCGGGACCCGCGCGCCGGGCTCGCACGTTCTCGCGTGTGTCGGTGGGTGGCTTGTGGCAGTGAGGGGCCCCCGGGCGGCAACGTCGCGCCCGTGCCCGGAGGACGGTTCCTTGAGTGACGCTCCCACCGCGACGGCCCTGCCGTTCCGGGATGACGAGCTGGCGGACTTCCTGGAGCGGACCAGCCGCACGTTCGCGCTCGCCATCCCGCTGCTCGACGAGCCGCTGCGCCGCGAGGTGGGCCTGGGCTACCTGCTCCTGCGCGTCGCCGACACGCTGGAGGACGCCGCGCCCTGGACGCGCGACGAGCGGCGGCAGGCCCTGGCCGCCTTCGCGTCGCTGCTCCAGGAGACCCCGGGCGTGGACGCCGAGGCGCTGTCGCGCGAGTGGCTGTCGCGCCGTCCCACCGAGAACGCGGGCTACCTGGACCTGCTCGCGAGCACCCCCACGCTGCTGGCCAGCCTGGACGCGCTGCGCCCGGAGGCCGGCGCCATCCTGCGCCACTTCGTGCTGAAGACGGTGCAGGGCATGGGGCAGGTGCTGGCCGGCGCCTCCGAGGGCGGGCTGCTGCAACTGGAGTCGCTCCAGTCCCTGCGTGACTATTGCTACATCGTGGCGGGACTGGTGGGCGAGCTGCTCACGGACCTGTTCGTCCTGGACCCGCGCCTCGCGCCGTACGCGCCGAACCTGCGCTCGCTGGCCCCGCTGTTCGGCGAAGGGCTCCAGCTGGTCAACATCCTCAAGGACGCGCGGCAGGACCGGAAGGAGGGCCGCGTGTGGCTGCCGGCGGGCGTCCAGCTCCAGGACGTGGAGCGGCTCGCGGGCGAGGACCTGGTCGCGGCCGCGCGCTACGTGCGGGCCCTGCACCTGGCCGGGGCGCCCCGGGACGTGCTCGCCTTCACCACGCTGCCGCTCCTGCTGGCGCAGGCCACCCTGGAGCTGCTGGTGCGCGACGGCGCGGGCGCGAAGGTGTCACGCGCGGTGGTGGCCGCCCAGCTGGCCACCCTCCAGGCCGCGCTCGAGCGGGGCACGCTCCCCGAGGCCGTGGAGGCGCTCGCCGGGCCCTCGCCCGGCGGTCCCTGAAAAGCGTTGGCCGGGAAGCAACTCCTGGGCGCTGACGCCGGATAATTCCGGTGCAGGTGTCCCCCTCCTGGAGTCATGTCCCCCATGAACTGCGCCCGCTCGGCCCCGGCGGTCATCGTCTACTTTCCCGCGCGTTCTGAGGCGACACCTTCACGGGTGCACCGCCGCGTGGCCCGGCTTGAGCGGCAGGGAGGTGGGGGCCTGCCGTTCGCCGCCACGCGTCAACGGGGGCTGTGGACCTTCCAGACGTCGGCGGGGCCGGAGCGGTGGCTGCCCGGCCGGGTGCGGGGGCAGGCGCGGATGCACGCGTTCCTGGTGGAGGTGCTGGGCTTCGGCGCGTTCATCCAGGCGTATGACGTGGCGGCGGACACGCGCAGCGACTCGCTGCCCGGGCACCCGGACTTCGCGAAGAACTTCGACCTGTTCCTCCACCACTACGCGGGCGCGCTGCTCAAGCACGCCGCGCCGGAGGTGGCCTTCGCCCGCGCGCTGGGGCAGGTGGTGATGCTCAACGGCCAGCAGTGGGCCGGGCTGGGCTTCACGCTGACGGACGCCGGCCAGCGGCTGGTGGACGGGTGGCTCGCGGAGCAGGGCGTGGTGCTCAGCCCTCCCGCTTGAGCCACACCCGCAGCGGCCCGCCGGGCTCGAAGCCCAGGGCGCACCAGGTGTCGAGCGCCTCGCCGTGCTCGTAGCCCACGAGGGTCTGCCCCGGGAAGCGGGCGCGGATCCGCGCGAGCAGCTCCGCGTCCAGCGCGGAGGGCGCGCCTTCGGCCCGGAACGTGTTCGACAGTCCGACGACCCCCGAGGCGAGGGACGCGATGCCTCCGGCCACCGGGCGGGCTCCGGCTCCCGCCGCGAGGAAGACGACGCCCTCCTCCTGGAGCAGCGCGGGAGGGAACACGCGCGCACCGGGGGCGGGCCGCGCTCCCTCGGGCAGCCCGCTCCATGACGCCTCCCAGGCCTCCAGCTCGTCCGGTGTCCGCACCGTGCGCCACGCCAGGCCCGAGGCCGGTTCCGGCACGGGCGCGGTGGCGTCCAGGTGGATCCACCGGGCCTCGAACAGCGGGTCGAAGCCGTGCGCGGCCAGGTCCAGCGTCGCGAAGCTGTCCTTCACGCCCCAGCGGCCCGGCAGCTCCAGGCGGGCCAGGAGCGCGAGGGTGCGCTCCTGGCCGTCCGCCGTGAGCGTGACGGCGTTGGGATAGAAGGCCGGCACCGGCGCGGGGTTGAGCCACAGGCCGTGCTCGAAGCAGCCCGGGCGGCCATGGGCGCGGCAGACCGCATCACACCAGTCCGCGTTGTTCCGGACGGCGGGAAGCCAGGGCGGGGCAGGGGACATGGCCCGCGAGCATAGAGCCCGCCAGGCCCGGTCGCCCGCCTGCCTTCGGAGGGGGCCTCGGGAGACCCTGGGCGGACGGCGGGAGTCCGGATATGGGTAGGGCGATGACTGCCCTGGCCTACCCCATGCCGCTGTGTGTCGCGCCGATGATGGACTGGACGGACCGGCACTGCCGGTACTTCTTCCGGCTCATCTCCCGGCACACGCTGCTCTACACGGAGATGGTGACCACGGGCGCGGTGCTCCACGGCAAGCGCGACCGCCTGCTGGGCTTCACGCCCGCCGAGCACCCGGTGGCCCTCCAGCTGGGCGGCTCGGAGCCCGCGGACCTGGCCGCCTCCGCGCGCATCGGCGAGGAGTGGGGCTACGACGAGATCAACCTCAACGTCGGCTGCCCCAGCGACCGCGTGCAGTCCGGCCGCTTTGGCGCGTGCCTGATGGCGGAGCCGGACCTGGTGGCACGCGGGGTCGCCGCCATGCGCGAAGCGGTGCGCATCCCGGTGACGGTGAAGTCGCGCATCGCCATCGACGACATGGAGGAGTGGCCCACGCTGGAGGACTTCGTGCGGCGCGTCTCCGCGGCGGGCTGCACGCGCTTCATCGTGCACGCGCGCAAGGCGTGGCTGCAGGGCCTGTCCCCCAAGGAGAACCGGGACGTGCCGCCCCTGCGCTACGAGCTGGTGCACCGGCTCAAGGCCGAGTACCCGCACCTGGACATCACCCTGAACGGCGGCATCAAGACGCTGGACGCGGCGGCGGAGCACCTGGGCCGCGTGGACGGCGTGATGATGGGCCGCGCGCCCTATGAATCCCCGTACCTCCTGGCGGACGCGGACCGGCGCTTCTTCGGAAGCACGCAGGCGCCCCTCACGCGGCACGAGGTAGTGGACGCGATGCTGCCGTACATCGAGACGCAGCTGAGCCAGGGGGCGCCGCTGGGCGCCATCACCCGGCACATGCTGGGCCTCTTCCAGGGCCTGCCCGGCGCGCGCGCCTGGCGCCGGCACCTGAGCGAGAACGCCCACAAGGAAGGCGCGGATCCGGAGGTCGTGCGCGTGGCCGCCGCGAAGGTGCCGCGCGACGCCGACCTCCAGGCCGTGGCCTGACGCCGGGCCCTCAGCGCTTGGGCACGGTGGTGCAGCACCCGGAGCGCGCGCAGCGGACCCAGCCCTGGTTCTGGCAGAGCTGATCATTCGTGCACGCGGGGCCCTGGCCCGGCTGCCCGCAGGTGGTGGACGGTCCGCCGCCGGGGTCGAAGGGCTTCGCGGCCTGAATCTTCACGGTGGGGCAGCGGGGCTGTGAGCCATTGCCCACGCAGCTGTTGGTGGCGCCGCTGGTCACGTTCTTCGGACACGTCATGCGCGCCGCGGGCCGCCGCTGATCATCCACCGAGAAGCAGACGCCCACTTCGGTCAGGTTGCAGCCTGGATCGCACGCGAAGGCGACGCTGTCCGCCTGGCCGAACGACGCGCGCAGCTCCTCCAGCGCCACGCCGCGACCGACGTTGTCCGTGAGCGCGGCCGGCGTCCCCTGGTCGCCCGGCAATGACAGCAGCGCGTCGATGTTGCTCTGGAAGTAGGTCCGGGCATCCATCCCCGTGCAGCTGCCGTGCTTGGGCCACTCGTGGTTCGCGAGGAAGAAGTTGTCCGTGACGAAGCCCGGGCCGTAGGTGCCCATGGCGGGTGGAATCGTGGCGGGGTCGGGGAAGCACCGTGAAGGCGCGTTGCCGCCCCGGCATTCGCAGAGCCCGCCGCAGTACGCCGGATAGGTGCAGTTCAGCTCCCGCGCCTCCTCGTCGGTGAACTGTGGCCACAGCCCGTGGATGGTGAGGTGCGTCGCGCCGAAGGTGCCCTCCAGGTGCTCGCACTCCTCCTTGTCCGGGTGGGTCCGGCAGAAGGTGGGCGCCCACGTCAGCGCGAGCAGGTACGCGCCAAAGCGGGGCGTGGCGCACGCGCCCCCCTCCTTCGCGGTGGCATCCGCCTTGAAGCAATTGCAGGCGGTGGCCTGGGCCCGTCCGAACTCGAACTCGATGGCTTCCGGCTTCGCCAGGTGGAGCGGCCGGGCGGTGGCGGTGGGCGGCGTGGGCGGCGGCGCGGGAGGCGGCTCGGGGTGCGTGCGGCATCCCTGCGCGATGACCAGACATGCCCACAGGGCAAGGCGCGACGGAAGGCGCATGGCTCTACTCCCTTGTGACGCGGATTGGCTGCCGCGGCACGAAGGTACGGAGGTGGGGACGGGCGCTACACCCCGTGCCCGGGTCCACCACCGTGTCCGCGCTCAAACCCTTTCCTCCGGCGCGCGCGGCCCCCAGCTTTTCCCCTGGGACCCATTCACCTGGAGGGATTGCACCATGGCACGCGCCATCATCAAGAAGGCCAACGAGGCGGACGAGCGCCGGCCCTTCGTCGCACACGGAGAGGCCGCCATCCTGAACCTGGGAGCGCTCACCATCGGCCGGGGCTACTTCGAACCCGGCTGGCAATGGTCGAAGGACGTGAAGCCCATCGCGGGCACGGAGAGCTGCGAGGTGGTCCACACGCTCAGCGTCCTGTCCGGCCGGATGCACATTCAAATGCGCGACGGCCAGGAGCTGGACCTGGAGCCGGGCGACGTCGCCTTCGTCCCGGCAGGCCATGACGCCTGGGTCGTGGGCGATGAGCCCTGCCGCGTCGTCGACTTCACCGGCGCGGAGGAGTACGCCCAGGCCCGGACCGGCAAGCAGGAGGAACCCGCGCAGCCGACCCTTCAGTAGCCCGGGCAGTAGCCCGCGCGCCGGCACGGCGCTCAGCGGATGCCCAGCCGCGCCAGCAGCGTGTCCACCATGCCGCTGACGCGGAACTGGTCCATCCAGTCGTCGATGTCGGTGAGGCCCGTGACGGCCGCGAACCGGCGCAGCACGTCCGCGGCCTGGTGGGCGGTGCGCAGGCCGAGCAGCTCGAACAGGTGCGGCCGTCCGCGCTGGCACAGCACCGCGTCCAGGCGCTTCCACGGCTCCAGCCACGCCGGCTCCTCCAGGGGCCAGATGTCCGCGCGGCGGGCCTGGGAGTGCGTCCGGTCGAGGATGGCGTTGACGGCGCGGCGGCCCGCCTCGCACGCCGCCTCCATGGAGGCCAGGTCCGTGTGCGTGCGGACGTAGTCCCCCGCGAGGCAGAGGTTGGGAATGGCGCTGGCGGCCTCCGGACGCAGCTCCCAGGAGCGCGGCGGATGGACCAGCAGGCCGGACGTGTTGCGCGGCGGCAGCCCGCTGGCGTAGTCCAGGTCCGCGTCCAGGTGGAAGGAGTGCAGCAGCTCGTCGGTCAGCACCTGCTCCTCCGCGCCCCGGCCGTTGAGCGCCGCCTTGAGCTGTCCCCAGACCTCCGTCTTGATCTCCTCCGGCGTGCAGTCCTTCGCGCGCTTCGGCACGAACGTGCCGGGCGTGTTCCAATCCGAGATGTCAATGGACAGCAGGCCGCCCACCTGCCCATCCCCGAACTGGCGCCGGAACAGCCCCAGCTCGCGCCAGAACTGCGGCTGCGAGATGGACGTCAGCGCCCACGGCGAGTCCGGATAGAAGGTGTGGCCCCGGACCAGCGGCACGTCCTCGTAGAGGAAGAACTGGATCCCCACCATCCACGACACCAGTTGCTCCACGTCCGCCGCGCGCAGCCGCGCCAGGGCCGGATCCAACGCGGCCAGCTCCGGGGTGATGAGCGCATGCGCCGCCTCCAGGGGCACCGCGAGCACGTAGTGGTCCGCGGCGCGGAACTCGCCGTTGGCGAAGCAGGCGCGGCGGATGCGCCCCTCCGCGAGGTCGAACCCGGTGCAGGGCACGCCCGCGTGGAACTGCACGCCCAGTGAGCGCAGGTGGGCGACCCAGGGGTCGAGCCACATCTGGCTGGTGGGGCCGCCCATCGTCCGGTCGTTGTTCACCCCGCTCTGCGCGAAGTCGAGGATGAGCTGCATGGCGATGGTGCCAATCGTCCGCGCGGAGCCCCGCTTCGGATCCATGGCGACCATCGTGCGGGGGACGGCCCGCAGCAGCCGCTGGAGCTTCGGCGAGTACAAATCCCCCTGGCAGTAGTCCCACCAGGAAAGCTGCTCATACTGGCCAAACCGGCGAGCGTCACTGGATGAAAGGAATTGCAGGATCTTGAGGATGTGCAGGCTGCTGTCAGCCGTGTCGATGTCCAGTTTCTGGAAGAACAGCTCCAGCGCCTCCAGGACGTCGTAAGGCTTGTCGAGCTTGCGGCGCGAAAGGCGGTACCACGTGTCCTCGTCGACCATCGCGATGGCGCTCTCCGTCGTGGCCCGGAGGTGCTGGTCGACGGTGGGGGTGGCCGCGCCGGGCACCGCGGGCGTGCGCTGCATCTGGTCGATGACGTGGCGGTAGAAGCGCGGGTAGAAGCGGAAGCCGTGCTCGCCAGGCAGGTCTCGCCGCCCCTCCGTCCCGGTGCCGGGCACCGGCTGCGAGCGGGCCTTGCCACCCCAGGTCGTCCGCGTCTCGTGGACGTGGACCTCGAAGCCTCGCTCCACCAGCTCGTGCGCCGCCGTCAGGCCGGCGACGCCCCCTCCCACCACGATGACGCTGGGCATGCAGCACCTCCGGTTGTTCGACGTGCGCGGGGGAAGCGTCGCGCACGGACCCGAGGGTCCACATCACCCCGGAGCCCGAGTGCGATGTCTTGGACGAACGGATGAGACGCACTGTGTTGGGTATGGATGGGATTGAAACATGTAACTCACGACAGGCGAGACATACTCTCGTCGGGCGTATCTCCCGTCCGACCTGAGAGGTCCTGCTTGTCGGCAGCCCTCGCTTTCCTGCTGATTCCAACGGTGCGTGAAATCACCGGTCAGGTTGTGTCTTTTTGTTTATTTCGATATTGTTGACTTCTCGATTGATTTCTCGCCTGGGGGTCGGCCCACCTTCATGGCAATGCCTTGCAGCTTGAGGAAGGGGGGCGCGTGTCGCTGTTGCTGAAGGCCCCTCCCGCTGTCTGCATGCGTGTGCTTGCTCCCTTGGGCTCGTGGGGCGGATGGTGACGACAGGTCCGGGGGACATCTCTTCGGAGACCGCCGCGGAATGGCAGAAGGTGCTGGCCGTCTTCGCGGATGAAGCGGAGGGCCTGGTCGCCTCCATGGAAGAGAACCTCATCGCGCTCGAGGTCTCTCCGGCGGACGGGCTGCTCCAGGACATCCTGCGCGGGGCCCACACGCTGAAGGGCGCGGCGGCGTCGCTCGGCTTCCAGGCCGTGACGGACTACACGCACGGCGTCGAGGATCTCCTCCAGGCCCTGATTGACGGGCGTCTCGAGCCGGACGAGACGCGGGTGTCGCTGCTGCTGGGCGCGGTGGACCACCTGCGCGACCTGTCCCGGGCCTCGCTCGCGGGTGTGGACTCGCTGGGGGCGGTGCACCAGACCCACCTCGTCCGGCTGCGCGAGGGCATCGTCGCGGGCGCTCCTTCCATGGAGGCGCCGCCCATCCCCACCGGCCTGCCGCGCCTGCCGGAGGGCCGGACCACGGCGCGAAGCCGCGCGCGCATGGACCTGGAGCGCCTGGACCGCATCGTCACGCTCACCGCGGAGCTGTCCGTGGCGCGCGGGCGGATGGCGCAGTTCCTGTCGCGCGCGGAGGAGTCCGGCGCCAGCTGGGAGGACGCCCTCACGCAGCAGCGGGAGATGGATCCGCTCTTCGAGGCGCTCCAGGAAGAGGTGATGAAGGTGCGGATGGTCCCGGTGGGACCGCTGTTCCGTCAGCACCTGCGCACCGTGCGCGACCTGGCCCGCTCCCAGCAGAAGCTGGCCCAGCTGGAGCTGGAGGGCGAGGACGCCACGCTGGACACCGCGGTGCTGGACGCGCTGCGCGACCCGCTGCTCCACCTCTTGCGCAACGCGCTGGACCACGGCATCGAGACGCCGGACGAGCGGCGCGCGGCGGGCAAGGACCCCCGGGGCCACCTGCGGCTCAAGGCCTACCATGACGCCGGCAGCGTCGTGGTGGAGCTGTCCGACGACGGCCGGGGCATCCAGCGCGAACGGGTGCGCGAGCGCGCGCGGCAGAAGGGGCTGGTGGCGGCGCCCGAGCGGCTGCGCGACGACGAGCTGCTGCGCCTCATCTTCGAGCCCGGCTTCTCCACCGCCACCGAGGTGACGGAGCTGTCCGGCCGCGGCGTGGGCATGGACGTGGTGCGCCGGGACATCGAGGCCCTGCGCGGGTCCGTCGCCATCCAGAGCCAGGAGGGGCAGGGCACCACGCTGACGCTGCGGCTGCCGCTCACGCTCGCCGTCATCCAGGGCTTCGCCATGGGCGTGGGGGACCAGGTGTACGTCGTCCCCATCGAGGGCGTGCAGGAGTGCATGGAGGTCCCCGCCGACGAGCGCACGTCGGAGGCCTCCGGCGTGCTGTCCCTGCGCGGCCAGCCGCTGCCGTACCTGCGGCTGCGTCAGGTCTTCTCCCTGGGAGGCGGCACGCCGGCCCGGGAGAACGTGGTCGTCCTCAAGCACCCGGACGGCGTCATCGGGCTGGCGGTGGATGAGCTCCAGGGAGAAGGCCAGCGCGTCATCCGGCCCCTGGGGCGCCTCTTCCAGGGCATCCCCGGCATCTCCGGCTCCACCATCCTGGGGGATGGCCGGGTGGGGCTCCTGCTGGACACGCCCGCGCTGGTGCGCAGGGCCATCCTCCACGCCTCCGAAGCCGCGCTCAGTCCTCCCGCCCCCCTGGAACCCCTTTCCCCCGCGAACGCCCCCCGGGCGTCGTAGCAGTCAGTCGCCGTACCGGAGTCATCATGTTCAACAACCTGAGCATCACGGCGAAGCTGACGCTCGCCTTCAGCGCGATGGTCGCCATCATCATCGCGCTGGTCGTGGTGGTGTACACGACCATCATCAAGGTCTCCGTCACCGCCCTGGGCGACACCGAAAGCCAGAAGGTGCTCATCGCCGTGCGCACCCTGGAGGGGGACATGGCCGACCTGGAGACGGGGCAGCGCGGCTTCCTCATCACCGGCGACGACAAGTTCCTGGAGCCCTACAGCATGGCCCGGTTGAGCGTGACGCAGAGCCTGGACAACATCCGCCAGCTCACCCAGAGCGACCACCGCCAGCAGGAGCGCCAGCAGGAGATCCGCGACCTGTTGCAGCAGTGGATCACCCAGCACCTGGAGCCGCTCATCGCCCAGCGCCGCGAGGTCACCGCGGGTCGCGGGGAGCTGGCGCAGCTCATCGCGGTGGAGCAGTCCGCGCGCGGCAAGCAGACCGCGGACCGCATCCGGATGCAGCTCACCAAGCTGGCGGACGACGAGACGGCCCTGCTGGGCGAGCGCTCCGCCCGCACCGCGGGCATGGTGGAGGACCTGTACAACACCATCATCACCGGCGGCGTCCTGGGCGTGGTGCTCGCGGCCCTGCTGTCCTACTTCCTCACCCGCAGCATCGTGCAGCCGCTGGCGGAGGCCGTGCAGGTGACGGCGCAGGTGACGGCGGGCGACCTCACCGCGAACATCACCGCCCGGGGCACCGACGAGACGGGCCGGATGATGGGCAGCATGCGGGACATGATCCAGCGGCTGTCGGGCGTCATCAGCGAGGTGCGCGGTGCCGCGGGCTCGCTGTCCTCCGCGTCCCTCCAGGTGGCGTCCGCCGCCCAGGGCCTGTCGCAGGGCACCAGCTCCCAGGCGGCCTCCGTGGAGGAGACCACCGCCAGCCTGGAGCAGCTCAACGTGAGCATCCGCCAGAACTCGGAGAACAGCCGGGAGATGGAGCAGACGGCCCTCAAGGGCGCCCGCGACGCGGAGGAGAGCGGCCGCGCGGTGAAGGAGACCGTGGAGGCGATGAACGCCATCGCGGAGCGCATCTCCATCGTGGAGGAGATCGCCTACCAGACGAACCTGCTCGCGCTGAACGCCGCCGTGGAGGCCGCGCGCGCCGGTGAGCACGGCCGGGGCTTCTCCGTCGTCGCCACGGAGGTGCGCAAGCTGGCGGAGCGCAGCCAGAAGGCCGCGAAGGAGATTGGCGGCCTGGCCACCTCCAGCGTGAAGGTCGCCGAGAGAAGCGGCCAGCTCCTGTCGGAGCTGGTGCCCGCCATCCGCCGCACGTCGGAGCTGGTGCAGCAGGTGACCAACGCCTCGCGCGAGCAGTCCGTCGGCGTGTCGCAGATGAACCGCGCCATGACGCAGGTGGATCAGGTGACCCAGCGCAACGCGTCCGCCGCGGAGGAGCTGTCCTCCACCGCGGAGGAGATGGCCACCCAGGCGGAGTCCCTCCTGCAGATGATGACCTTCTTCCGGCTCACGGAGGGCCTGAGCTTCAACCACCACGCCGCGCCGCGCGCTCCGGCGCCCCGGCTGCCGGCCTCGCCCGCGCGGGGACTCCAGGCGGCGGCGCAGGGGGCGCTCGGCGCGTCCACGCCCACGGCGCTGTCCCGGCTCCAGAACGGCGCGGAAGCGCCGGCCCCCCATGACTTCCAGCGGTTCTAGGGAGGCGCGCGCACCATGAACCCATCCAGCGAACCGGGCGGCGGCAGGTCCAGCTACCTGAGCTTCATGCTCGCGGGCGAGGAGTACGCCGTGGGCCTCCTGCGGGTGCGGGAGATCATCGAATACCGCCCCGTCACGCGCGTGCCGGGCATGCCCGCGGCCGTGCAGGGCGTCATCAACCTGCGCGGCAGCGTGGTGCCCGTCGTGGACCTGGCGGTGAAGTTCGGGCTGCCGCCCCGGCCCATCACCCGCTGGTCCTGCTTCGTCATCGTGGAGGTGGCGCTCGACGGCCAGCAGACGGTGCTGGGGCTGCTCACGGACACCGTGCGCGAGGTGCTGGAGCTGGGCCCCGCGGACATCGAGCCGCCCCCCGCCTTCGGCACGCGCGTGCGGCTGGAGTTCCTCCGGGGCATGGGCCGCCACAACGACGCGTTCATCCTGCTGTTGGACCTGGACCGGCTCCTGTCGCTGGAGGAGCTGCTCAAGCTGACGGCCGCCTCCGAAGAGGCCCCGCCCCCCGCGCCGTCCCAGGCTCCGGCGGCGCCGCCGGCTCCGGAAGCGCCGGGCAACGGGTGAGGAGATGAGCGGGCAGGACCCCTGGCCCTCCGCGCTGCCTCCGGCGCTGTCGCGCTCGGAGCTGGCGCTGTTCCAGCATCTGGTGGAGGCGGAGGCCGGCATCCACCTGTCGTCGGCCAAGAGCGCGCTGGTGGCGAACCGGCTGTCGCGGCGGATGCGGGAGCTGGGGCTGACGTCCTTCGCCGCGTACCACGCGTACGTCACCACGCGGGGGAACGAGGCGGAGAAGGTGCGGATGCTCGACAGCCTCTGCACGCACGAGACGTCCTTCTTCCGCGAGCCCCGGCACTTCGACCTGCTGCGCGACCACGTCTTCCCGGAGTGGGGCGCCCAGGCGGCGCAGGGCCGGCGGCCCCGGAGCATCCGCGTCTGGAGCGCCGGGTGCTCCACGGGGGAGGAGCCCTACTCGCTGGCGATGGAGCTCTTGGAGGCGTTCCCCAAGGGCTCCGGATGGAGCCTGGAGGTCGTCGCCACGGACCTGTCCACCTGGGCGGTGAAGCGCGCGGAGGAGGGCCTCTGGAGCCTGGAGCGGGCCCGGACCATTCCTCCGGTGTTGCTGCGCAAGTACATGCTGAAGGGCGTGCGCACCCAGGAGGGGCTGATGACGGCGGGCCCGGAGCTGCGCCAGTTCATGCGCTTTGCCCGCGCGAACCTGCACGCGCCGGCCACCTGGCCCATGGGGCCGTTCGACATCATCTTCTGCCGCAACGTGCTCATCTACTTCGGCGCGGAGGCCCGGACGCGCGTCATCCAGGGGCTGCTGTCACGGCTGCCGGAGACGGGCTACTTCTTCCTGGGGCACGCGGAGAGCCTGATTGGCATCACCGCGGCGGCGCGCTCCGTGAGCGCCAACGTGTACACCCCGCGCCCGGGACCGCCGCTGCCGTCGCGCGAGTAGCGGTGCGCCTGGGGCGACGTGTTCCACTACGCATTGCTCGCCAGGGAGGGGTCCTCCCGCTGAAGGTGGCCGTCCCGCGCGGCCGAACCCTTCCAGCGCGTCAGGCCGACGACGGCCAGCGCGAGGACCCCGACGCTGAAGACAGACGCCTCCAGACCATAGGCGCCGCCCGAGAGCCATTCCGGGCGGCCGTGGAAGACGGGCGTCCACCAGCCGTGGGACTCATTGCCGCTCACGCCGAAGCCCATCACGCTCAGGAACCAGTTCCAGCCCATGTGCACGCCGACCGGCAACGCGAGGTGCCGCGTGCGCAGGTAGCACAGGCCCAGCATCCAGCCCGCGAGGAAGGTGGTGAGCATCGCGACGATGCGCGTGGGGACTTCCATCTGGGTGTTGAAGGGGTGAGCGAGGCAGAAGACGAGGGACACGATGACCTGCGCCCAGAAGGTGCCCAGGCCCCGGATGATGCGCTGGAAGAAGTAGCCGTGGAACAGTGCCTCCTCGAAGAGGCCTACGCCCAGCATCAGCCAGGCCGCCTTCACGACCGCGGTCACCTGGGGACTCCCGGCGCGCTCCAGGTGGTAGCCACCGGCCGCCCAGCCGCAGACCGCCACGAGCCCCACCAGCACCATGCCGCCCAGGACCCCCGCGCCCAGGTGGCGGGCCGGGCCCCGGCCCACGGAGATGCCGAGCGACGCCAGCGGCTGGCGCTCGAGCCGCAGGGCTCCCAGGGTCCCGATCATCACCCCCAGGAACGCGAGGAAGGGGTGGGGCACGAACGGCTTCACGGCCGCGGGCAGCAGCGTCCAGCCCCAGAGCAGCAGGCCCACCAGGAAGAACGTCGGCACGAGGAAGCCCAGGGCCTTCCATCCGTTGCGCAAGTGCCCTTCGCCATCCCGGAACACGGACCGCATGGTGATTCTCCTCGGAGCCTGACTGCGCGCCCTGCCTACAATCAACGCGCGGGCCGGGGAAGGATTGCCGCCATTCGACACCGTGTGGGACAACCCGGCGCATGAGCACGGTCCCCAAGACCATCCGCCGAGGCGACCTGTTCTGGTGCGAGCCGGACGAGGCGCGCGGCTCCGTCCCGGCCATCGCCCACCCCCACGTCGTCATCCAGGACGACGTCTTCAACCGCTCCCGCATCCACACCGTCATCGTGTGCGCGCTGACCTCCAATCTGAAGAAGGCGGGCGAGCCCGGCAACGTGCTGCTCGAAGAGGGCGAGGGCCACCTGGCGAAGCGGAGCGTCGTGGTCGTGTCCCAGGTGTCCTCGGTCGAGAAGGCCCGGCTCGGTGAGCGCATCGGGGCGCTCTCCGACGCGCGGGTCGAGCAGATCCTCGCGGGCCTGCGCTTCCAGCAGGCGTCCTTCTTCCGCGACTAGGGAAGCTGCCAGGAACTCACGGATCGAGTGGATACGTCCGAGGCAATCCGCACAGGGAAGGACGTCCTGATCTTCAGGGACGATGGAAGAAGCGAAGGGCCGTGGCGGCACCCGAAGCAGGGTGTCCTGGTGATTGAGCAACGGAGATTCCGGGGGAGCGCAGCCCGCCTGGCCCGGGGGACTCGGCGGCTGGCACGATGCGTCCGAGGCCGTGCTCCTCCTCGGAGGGGGTACCTCCAACGCATCGTCCTGCCCGGTGACTGACGCAGGGGCTTCGAGGAGGTTCTTCGGGGCGCACTGGGCCTCGGGGGACGCAGACTCCTGGGGGACGGGGGCGAAGGCGTCCAGCACGCGCTCATCGCACGCCTTCAACAACGCAGGCAGCTGGTGCTGGAGTGCCTGCGCGTCGCGGTCGCTCAGGGCGTGCATCGCGCACAGGGCCCACTGGCGCAGGGATTCGCCGCCCATGAAGGACAGCAGCCGGGCCGCGTTGCCTCTCAGGGCCCGTTGCAGTGACTGAATGAGGAGCACGTGCCCGGGACGGGCCGCCGCCTGGGCCGCCAGCCGCAGCAACTCGAATTCCAGCTGCGCGCAGCGCTCCCCAGGATGCCAGTGCGCCGCGTCCCCGAGGGCGTAGCAGAGGTTCTCCAGTTGGCGAACATCCCTCTCGGAGGCACTCGTGCAGCAGTCGGCCAGCAGCTCCACCAGCACCTGCCGCTTGAGGCTGAAGAAGCCCTCCAGGAGCCGCCGGCATTCCTCGGAGCGCGCGTCATGCAGCGCCAGGCCCAGGTTCTCCAGCGTCAGCGACTCATCCAGCGCCACCGCACGCGTCACCCGGCCGGGACGCTGCACCACCAGGCCTCGCGCCGCCAGCCGCCGCAGCGCTTCGCGCACGGTGCCCCGGCTCACCCCGTAGCGACGCGCCAGCACCTGCTCCGAGCCAATCTGGCCATTCCTCGGCAGCCTCCCGAGCGAAATCTCGCGCTCGAGTTGCTCCTCCACGTACGCCACGAGCCCTACCCGCACCATCACCGTCCGCCTCCTCGTCCCACCTTCGCCCATCCAACCAGAGGGGTCTGACATGGACGCGGGGGCACATCGTTCTCGGCGGCTGCCGGGCCAGGCCGGCCTGGGCCCCAGGCAGTGCGAACCTGTCCGACTGTCGGACAGGTTTGGGGAAAGCACTCCCGGCGGGCGCCCCTGTCCGTGGACACTCACCTTGGCGTCCGGCTCAGGCGCACCGTCGCGGTGCTCCGCGAGGCACGTGTCCTCCTGGAGGCCCTTCGGGCCGCGGAACTCGTTCCTCGACTTCCGGGGCCCGCCTGGCGAGCCTCCATCGCAGCCGCGCTCCTGCATTGGACTTGAAGGGACACGCATCCTTGAATGGCGATCCAGGCGTGACACGCCGGGGCCCGCTGGCGGAGGCTCGTCGCGTGGCTCACGACCCAGGCGACGATGACCGGACGGTGGAGGCGCTGGTGGCCACGGCGCTCCGGGGCGTGCCGGAAAGCTCCGAGGCTTGGGAGGCCATCTACGCCCTGCGCCGCAGGGATGGGGAGGAAGTCCTCACCGCCGGCAGCGTGCTGCTGCGCTCAGCCCATCCCAGGGAGCGGGCACGGGGCGCCGACATCCTGGCGCAGCTCGAACAGCCCTCCGGCGTGCGTTCACGCGCCGCGGACCGGATGCTGCCGCTGCTCCTCGAAGAACAGGACGCGCAGGTCCTGCATGCACTCATCCTGGGGTTGGGGCACCTGGGGGACTCGCGCGTGCCGCGAGCGATTGAACCCCTGCGGGACCATTCCTCCGCCCGGGTCCGGGGCGCGGTGCTGCTGAGCCTCCTGAAGTCGCCCGGTGAGGAGCCGCTGCCCGCGCTGCTCGGATTCTTGGACGACCCGGATGAAGGCGTCCGAGGCCTGGCGCTGGCCCACCTGCGGACGCTGCCTCCGGAGGTCGATACGCCCGGGCTCCGGGACCTGCTCGTGCGCCGCATGGACGACGTGAGTCCGGCGCTCCGGGCCGAAGCCGTTCTCCTGCTCGCGCTGCGCAGGGACTCGCGAACCCTGGAGCCGCTGCGCAAGGTCCTCCGCCGTTCGCGCGTCCGCCTGGAGTTCGTGGAGGCCGCCGGAGCGTTGGGAGAGCCGTCACTGCTCCCGGCGCTGCGTGCGTTGGAGGGACAGCGTCAGGACGACCTCCCGTTCACGCGCCTGCTGGCCCAGGCCATCACCGCGCTGGAGGCATTGGCCTGACGCGCCTCACGTGGGGGGAATGGGATTGCCCCAGGCCGCGACGGAGATTCGCCACTGCCCGCCGGTGCGCACCAGCAGCAGGTGGTCGATGAAGCGCACGCCTCCGACGCGGACCTCCAGCTTCGCGGCGGCCACGTTGCCCCGGATCTCCACCTTCAGGACGTTCCAGGGGCTCTCATGGTCCTGGAGGCCCGCCTCCGCGTTCGCCGCGTAGCGGGCCGCGGCCTCGGACAGCGTTCCCCACGCGAAGGGCACACCGTCCACGTGCACGCGGTAGTAGAGGCAGTCCGGTGTATGTGATTGGTGCAGCAGCGCGTGGCTGTAGAGCGCGTGCGCTTCGATCTTCGCGTCGAGCACCGCGCGAACCTCCTGCCGCGCGGAAGGCGATGCGGTCGCGGTTTCTCCTGGCGCGAGCCGCTGGAACACCTTGCCCACGATGCGCCAGCCCACCGGTGTCTCCACGACGAGCAGCAGGTCGTCGAACGTGTGGTCCGGCCAGTGGGAGACCGCCTCCATCAAGGCGAATGGGCCCTCGCGGTCGAGTACCGTCTGACTGCGCCCGGTCGCGGGCCTGGGCGCCTTCGCGTCCGCATCCAATGACTGCCACCACTCCAGCTGCGTCCGCGTCCGCGGCGTGCCGTCAGCCCCCTCGACCCAGTGCATGAGCACGTCCGGATGGAACGTGGACCGCAGCAGCCGGCTGGAGCCCGTGTCGGAGGCCTGGAAGTACGCCTGCACGGCCTCTTCGGGGCTGGAGTGCAAACGCGAGAAGGGACCGGGAGAGGGAAGGGGACCGGTCCGTGCACAGGCCGTGAGGAGCGCGAGCGTCAGCAGTGGGAGCGTTTTCGACATGCCGGCAAGGTGCGCGTTCAGGCGCGCGGACGCCAATTGATAGTGGCGGCCTGAATCCATAGAAAGCTTCGATGGACTTCCCGGACCTCCCCTTCCTGCGCACGTTCGTGACCGTCTACGAGTCTCGCGGCGTGACGGAAGCCGCGGCGCGCCTGCATCGCACCCAACCCACGGTGAGCTATCAATTGCGACGGCTGGAGGAGACGCTCGGCGCGCCGCTGTTCGAACGCCGGTCGGCGCGGCTCGTGCCCACGCCCCTGGCGGACCGGCTCTTCCGGTTCCTCGGCGGCTTCGCCCGGGACGTGCAGGCGGTGATGCAGGGGGACGCGGAGGACCGTCCGCTGGAGATCGCCGCGGTGTCTGGCTTTGGCCGCTACGTGCTCTTTCCGTTGCTGCGGGAGTCGGGGTCGCTGCACCGGGCGCTGACGCTGCGCTACCCGTCCGCGGAGGAGGTCTTCCGTCAGGTATTGGAGGGCCAGGTGGACGTGGGCTTCTCCTTCCGGTCCACGGTGCACCCCCGGCTCACGCTGACGCCTGTTCATGAAGAGCAGCTCGTGCTCGTCGCGGGACGGACCTGGGCCCGGCGCCTGCGGGTGCAGGAGCACTTCCAGGACGTGCCGCTGGTCACGTACGACGAGGGGGACTACGTGGTGGGCCGGTGGCTGGGCCACCACTTCGGCCGGCGCCATCCGCACTGGTACAGCACCGCGCACTTCGAGGAGCTGGAGGAGGTGCTGGAATGGGTGGCGCAAGGGCGCGGCGTCGCGGTCGTCCCCGGCTTCTGCATCCCGAAGGGGCGGGGCCTGGGCGTGGTGAGCTGGGGCAAGCCCGCGCTGACGAACACGGTGCATGCCGTGCAGCGCACCCAGGCCCCGGTGCGGCCGGTCGTCGCGGAGCTGCTGGCGCGGCTGCGCGACGGCCGTGGAGCCCCCACCTGAGCCCGGCCTTCCGCGCTCCGGACCGCGGGCCTCACGACGCTCTCCGTAGAGCTGGGAGCGCAGGGGGGGCATGGACGGGGAGGCCACTGCCGAGCTGGCCTTCCGTGTTGAAGCCGAAGCCCCACAGCGTGCCGTCCGAACGCAGCGCCAGCGCATGGGAGATACCCGCCGCGCGGACGACTGCCGCCCCGGTGCCGCTTCCGGCGCGTCCACCTCCATGCCGCATGCGGCGAGGCCCAGCAGCAAGAGTCCGAAACACAGACACCCCAGCCTGCTCACGAACCCTGTCGAATGACTGCGCATCCCTTGGACTCCTTCGCGGGTGGACGCATGCCCGGGGCCGTCCGGCCCGGCGTGAGCTGTCTCACGTTATCGGCCATGTCTCCCCTGAACGAAGGCGCTGCCCGCTTCGTGGCGACAATCCACGCGGATGAATCAAACCGTGTGTTGATGGACCGGGCCTCCTCCCCCCGTGGCCCGGTCCTACCGGCGGGGCCCCGGGCGCATCGCCAACCCCCAGGGGAATTGACGCACGTCAACACCCGTGGGTTCATGACCCGCTGGGCAGAGGGTCTTCCAGCAAGCAAGGCGGCGCGCACGCGTGTTCAAGTTCTTCCTCCTGATCGTCATGGCCTGGCTCTCAGGCATTCCCGGCGCTGGCGGCCTCCTGCTCCTGGGGCTCTTCTTTCTCTACAATTACTACTCAATCCGATACAGGGGCTTTTACGGAAGGCTGTCGGAGTCGGAGGCGGGCGCGCTCAGTCTCAAGTCGGATGTCGACAAATACGACATGCGCAACCAGTGGGACGTGATTCCGTGGCCCGGTACCGCGAAGCACGTCATCCGCAAGTGGACCTGGGACAAGATCGCGCTGGACGCCACGCTCAAGAAGTCGGTTGAAAAGACAAACCAGGCGCTCACGAAGGCCTACACGGCGCTTGAGAAAGAGCTCAAGGACAATCCGAAGTCCGGCTTCCATCCCTACAGCGGCACGCTGGCGGTGTTCGACCCCACCCAGCTGCGCCACACGCCCAAACAGGCCTTCACGCTGTTGCAGAAGAGCCTGGGACAGGAGATGGCCTGGTCCAACCAGGCCATCTGCCTGCTCGGCGGCACCTTCGTCATCTGCGCCGAGTCGTACAAGGGCGACATCAAGTCCTTCTTCAAGCACGAGGGCAGGGAAGAGCCCCGCATGCTGGCCAAGACGGATGCGGAGCTGTCTCGCTTCACGTGGAAGCTTGGCCAGTTCGCCACGACCCTGAAGTTCCCGACGGGGTTCGCCGACTTCATCCACAGCGTCCTTCGGCGGGTCTCCCCGTGGGATCGGCACGCGGTCGTCAGGTATCAAGACCAGGACTACTACGCGCCGACGACGATGTTCGGGGCCTCCGCGACCATCATGAAGGTGCTCAAGTTCTGTGAGTACCTCAAGCTGGACGAAGACGAGAAGATGTTCGTCGGCTACAGCGTGGCCCTGCACTGGCTCGACAAGTACCTGAACGATGACTCGTGGATCCGGGGCGGCGTCTTCACGCCGGATCGCCACTCCCTGCTGGAGGCGCTGCAAGGCATGTATGCCTATCTCGGGACCGATCCGTCCGGGGCCGCCAAGGCGCTGATCACCATGTACGAAGAGGCGGACGCCGAGCGTCTCAAGAACAAGGACAAGTAGTCCTTCGCCGCGCGTGCGTGGGCGTGGCACGCGCAGGACGTGCTGGCGGCCCGGCTCCGGCGTTTTGAACAAGACCGCAGGCGAAGCGGAGGGAGTCCGGTAGAAGGGCGGCCATGAAGCCTCCTCGCATCGTCATCGTCGGCGGTGGTCCCGCCGGAATGGTCCTCGCGTATCAGCTCGTCACGAACGGCGTTCCGGTCCGCGTCCTGGAGCGCCACCCGGACTTCGAGCGCGAGTTCCGCGGGGAGCTCCTGCAAGCCCCGGTCGTCGAAGCGTTGGAGCGGGCGGGGCTCTTCGCCGCGCTGCGCGCGCGGGGGCAGGCCCTGCCGGACATCGAGCGGGTCATGTACGTGGGCAAGCGCCGCACGGTCCGCGTGCCGGGCCCCCGGGAGCGCGGGGCCGTGGTGTCTCAGCCTGGAATGCTCGCGCTGTTGCATGAGCAGTGCATGCGTCACCCGCACTACCGCCTGGACTTCGGCACCACGGTGTTGGACGCCGTGCAGGAGGACGGACGCGTGGTCGCGCTGAGGACCCGCCGCGACGGCGTGGAGGAGCGCGTCGACGGGGACCTCTTCATCGTGTGCAACGGGCGCAACAGCCACCTGCGCAAGTCCTGCGGCCTGGAGACCGAGCAGTTCGAGACGACGGCCGATGCGCTCTGGCTGCGCTTCGACCTCGCCGACGCACCGGAGACGCTGCCCACGTCGCTCCAGGTCCACATGTTCGGCAGGGGCCTGGTGGTCGTCTTCCAGCCCTCCACGCGTCACCGGCTGCACGTCGCCTACAGCGAGCCGGGTGACCTCAACGGGCTGCGCAAGGACCTCCCGGAGCTGCGCCGCCGGCTGCTGCCCACGGTGCCGGAAGCGCTCCGGCCCCACATCGAGCGCAAGCTCGATGAGCACACCGAGTGGCAGGTGTTGAGGATCCTCGTGGACCGGGTGAAGCGCTGGCACGCACCGGGCGTCCTCTTCCTGGGAGACGCGGCGCACACCATGTCCCCGTCGGGCGGGCAGGGCCTGAACCTGGCCATCAAGGACACGTTCGTCGCGGCCAACCACCTGCTGGATGCCCTCCGGGAGGACCGGCCGCTGGACGCGGCGCTCTTCCAGCGGATCCAGGACGAGCGCCAGCCCGAGGTGGACCGGGTCCAGGCCGGACAGACGCGAGCCGGGCAGATGGTGCTCAAGCCGCTCGGCGTGCTGCACCTGATGTTCACGCTCCTGGGCGCGGTGATGGCCCTCGCGGGCAAGAAGATGCAGGACGTGGCGGGACCCACGGTCGAGCCGCGCTATCTGACTCCGCTTGCGCGCGGCGCTGCGGGAGGTTCTGGCGGTTAGCCCCGTGCTCGGTCCGTCAGGTCCTGGGCCAGACCGCACAGGGTCAGCGTGGGGCTCCACGAGCCGGAGGCCGGGAAGAGCGGTAGGAAGACGTGCTCCCGTGCCGGTAGGCTCAAGCCTCATGAGTGAACCGCAGCCGACCGCGCCGCCGCAGCTGGTGCTCCTCACCGAGAAGGGCGAGGAGGTCCCCGTGACGGGCACCTCCTTCCTCATTGGCCGGAGCCGTGTCTGTGATTTCCAGCCGGACTCCGCCAGCCTCTCTCCCCGGCACGCGCTGCTTCAGCGCGAAGCCGACGGGTGGACCGTCGAGGACCAGGGCTCGGCCCGGGGCTCCTGGCTCAACCAGAAGCCTCTCTCGGGCCGTGTCAGGATTTCGGATGGGGACGAGCTCGTCCTGGGGCTCGCGAAGCTCATCCTCCGCCTTCGCTAGTGCGGGTGGGCTTCGTTCTCTGTGAAACGCAGCTCAGGCGTGACCGGTGACCCGATGGTGTCCAGCTCCCGGAGGGCGTCCTGCGGCAGCTTGAGGTCGGCCGCGGCCAGGTTCTCGCGCAGGTGCGCGACAGAGGACGTGCCGGGAATCAGCAGGATGTTGGGCGAGCGGTTGAGCAGCCACGCGAGCGCGACCTGCATGGGCGTGGCGCCCAGGCGCTCCGCGACGGCGGACAGGGTGGAGGACTGGAGCGGGCTGAAGCCACCCAGCGGGAAGAACGGCACGTAGGGGATGCCGTCGCGCGCCAGCGCGTCGATGAGCGCGTCATCGTCCCGGTGCGCCAGGTTGTAGTGGTTCTGCACGCAGACGACCCGGACCATCCGGCGTCCTTCCTCGAGCTGCGTGGGCGTGACGTTGCTGAGCCCGATGTGCCGCACCAGGCCCTGCCGCTGAAGCTCCGCCAGGACGGTCAGCGGCGCCTCGATGGAGCCTTCCGCGGGGCCTAGCGGGGCGAACATGATCCGCAGGTTGACCACGTCCAGCACGTCGAGCCCCAGGTTGCGCAGGTTGTCGTGCACGGCCTGCTTCAACGCCTCCGGCGAGTAGTCCGGGATCCAGGACGCGTCCTCGCCGCGCCGCGCGCCAATCTTGGTGACGATGAGGAGGTCGCCGGGGTAGGGCGCGAGCGCTTCCCGGATCAGCCGGTTGGTGACGTGCGGGCCGTAGAAGTCGCTGGTGTCGATGTGGTTGACCCCGTGAGCCACGGCCTCGCGCAGCACGGCCAGCGCCGCGGCGGGGTCCCTGGGCGGACCGAAGATGCCGGGCCCCGAGAGCTGCATCGCGCCATAGCCGAGCCGCTTCACGGGACGGTCACCGAGGGGGAAGCTGTTGGACAGGTTGAAACCGGGCATGCTCCATCTCCTTTGATGATGAGGTAGGAATAGCCCCTGTGGGCTCTCCCGATAACAGGGCACGGCCCGTACAGGTCGTGCGGAGCGGCGGACAGTGAAGGTCGACCTGGGTGACTTGAACGCCTTCGTGGTGGTGGCGCGGGCCCGGAGCTTCCGGGATGGCGCGCGGATCAGTGGACGCGGTGCGTCCTCCCTCAGTGATGCGGTCCGCCGGCTGGAGGAGCAACTGGGGGTCAGGCTCCTCAACCGGACGACCCGCAGCGTGGTCCCCACCGAGGCCGGGGAGGGGCTGCTGGCACGGCTGGGGCCGGTGTTGAGCGAAATGGAGGCCGCGCTCGACGTGGTGAACGGCTTTCGAGGCAAGCCCGCGGGGACCCTGCGGCTCAACGTGCCGGTCAGCGTGTCGCGGCTGGTCCTCCCGAGCATCCTCCCGCCGTTCCTCGCGGCCTATCCCGACATCCTCGTGGAGATCATCTCCGAGGAGAGCTTCGTCGACGTGCTCGAGGCAGGATGTGATGCCGGCATCCGCTACGACGAACGGCTGGAGCAGGACATGATCGCGGTGCCCATCGGGCCGCGCACCCAGCGCTTCGCCGCCGCCGCCTCCCCGGCGTACCTGGCGCGGCATGGCCGGCCGGAACATCCCCAGGAGCTGCTCCAGCATGCCTGCGTGCGCGGCCGCTTTTCGAGCGGCGCCATGACGCTCTGGGAGTTCGAGCGCGACGGCGAGGCGGTGCGCGTCGAACCGACGGGGCCGTTGATCGTGGGCGTGGGTGGGGCGACGGACCTCGCGGTCGACGCGGCGATCGCGGGGACCGGCATCGTGTACCTCTTCGAGGACTGGCTGCGGCCGCACCTGGAGCGCGGCGCGCTGGAGCCCGTCCTCGAACCCTGGTGGCAGCGCTTCTCCGGACCGTTCCTCTATTACCCTGGAAGGCGTCTGGTGCCCGCGCCGCTGCGGGCGTTCATCGACTTCATCAAGCAGGCCCCGGCCGGGGCCAACACCGTGTCTCCTTCCCCCAAGGACCCATGACCGCACTGCGAACCCCCAGCGTCCTCGCCGCGTTGCTGCTGCTGTCCCCTGGCTGCACCTCGTCACGTCCACCGGTCCAGGCGGAGTCGCAGGCCGCGCAGGCCGCCGCGCCCGCGGTGTCCCCCGCGCAGGTAGCGCTGCGCGGCTTCGTGGATGCGTACTTCGAGGAGCACTTCCGCCGCTCGCCCATGTCCGCCACGTCCGCCGGTGTCCACACGTACGACGGGGAGCTGCGCGGCTTCCGGCCCGAGGAGCGGGCGTCGCACCTGGCGTTCCTGAAGGACCGGCTCGCGGCGCTGCCCAAGGCGGTGGACCGCTCCGCGCTGCCTCCCGGGGACCGGGCCGACTACGACATGCTGGAGAACCACTTCCGGGCGCGCATCCTGGACCTGGAGACGGTGCGCTCGTGGGAGCGCAACCCGAACGCCTATCTGGGCTTCGCGTCCAATGCCGTCTACCAGCTCATCAACCGCGACTTCGCGCCGCTGGAGGAGCGGATGCGCTCGGCGGTGAAGCGCATGGCGCTGGTGCCGGAGGTCTTCGCGGCAGCGCCGGCGAACCTCCAGAACCCGCCGAAGCTGTGGACGGAGATCGCCCTGGAGCAGGTGAAGGGCACGCGCTCGCTCTACGCGCAGACGCTGCCGCAGGCCTTCGCGCCGGTGCAGGACGCCGCGCTCCAGGAGGCCTTCAAGAAGGAGCAGGCGCGCTGCCTGGAGGCCATTGACGGCTACATCCGCTTCCTGAAGAACGACCTGCTGCCCCGCTCGAACGGGGACTTCGCCATTGGCGAGGAGACGTACCGCCAGAAGCTCCAGTACGAGGAAGGCGTCACGGAGAGCATCGACTCGCTGCTGGCCTGGGGGCGCGCGGAGATGAAGCGCACGCAGGACCAGTTCCGCGAGGTGGCGGGACGGATTGCCCCGGGCAAGCCCGCCATGGACGTGTACCGCGAGCTGGGGAAGGACCACCCGACGGGGGCGGCGCTGGTGTCCACCACGACGGCGACGCTGGAAGACATCCGCCAGTTCCTCATCGACCGCCGCATCATCACCGTGCCCAGCGAGGTGCGCGCGAAGGTGGCGGAGACGCCGGTGTTCAGCCGCGCGCTGTCCTTCGCGAGCATGAGCACGCCCGGCCCGTTCGAGACGAAGGCGACGGAGGCGTACTACTACGTGACGCCGCCGGACCCGGCGTGGAGCGCGGAGCAGACGACGCAGCACATGAGCTTCTACAACCGCTACGCGCTGCCCATCGTCTCCATCCACGAGGCGTACCCGGGACACTACGTGCAGTTCCTGTGGACCAATCGCATCCAGTCCAAGGTGCGCAAGCTGCTGGGTTCAGGCTCCTTCAGTGAAGGCTGGGGCCTGTACACCGAGCAGATGATGCTGGACGAGGGCTACGGCGGCACGGGGCCCCAGGCGGACAAGCTGCGGCTGAACCAGCTGGCGCTCTACCTCCAGCGGCTGGCGCGCTACGTGGCGGGTCTGTCATTGCACACGCGCGGGATGACGTACGACCAGGCCGTGAGCCTCTTCGAGAAAGAGGCCTACATGACGCGCATCAACGCGGAGCGCGAGGCGCGCCGTGGCACGTCGGATCCGACGTACCTGGTGTATGCGCTGGGCAAGAAGATGCTGATGGAGTTGCGCGAGGACGCGAAGGTGAAGTGGGGCAAGGACTTCAGCCTCCAGCGCTTCCACGACGCGGTGGTCTCCCACGGCTACCCGCCCGTGCCCATCGTCCGCCAGTTGCTGCTGGGTGAGGACACGGCGCCTTCCGCGTCACGCTAGTCATTGCCGGCATGGACCCGTACGGCGTGTGTGCTCAGAACACGCCGTGCAATCGCAGACCGCCTCCGTCCGGACCCACCGTGGGGGACAGGCGCGCCTGGATGACGCCCGGCACCTTCCGCGGCTGGGGCGTGCGGGCGGGGTCCTCCGACAGGCCCAGCTCCCCCTGGAGCTGCTGGTTGTAGCCGTCCGCGAGCTCTCGCGCCTGGTGGGGCGCGACGGGATGCGGGGTGAGCCACACGCCATAGGTGAGGACGCCCACGCCCACCAGTCCGACGCCCATGCCGGCCAGGCTCAGCGTGAGCCGCTTGTCGCCGCGATCCAGGTTGCGCCCGACACACGCGCTGAAGCCGGGCCGGTTGAGATCGCAGTCCTCGTCCTTGGGTCCCAGCACCCCGAGGATCAGACCCAGCCCCGCCGCCATCGTCGCTCCGCCCGCGACCCCGAGGATGACCTTCTTGCGCATGTTGGACTGGTATTGGGCCACCAGGTCCGCCCGGCCCAGCTTCTCGTAGAACGCCACGCCCTCCAGCGGCTTCTTGTGCTTCCCCTCGTAGGGGAGGGTCCAACGGGCGAGCGTCCTCGGGGGACTCATCGACCAGCCGCCATTTCCCGCCGCCCAGGGGCTCACCGCCGTCGCGACGTAGTCGTCGAAGCCGATGTGCCGCAGCTCGTACTGTTCCTTCGCCTCCGCGAAGGAGCGCACCGGGCGCTCCGGAGCCGGTGGTGTCACGGCCTCCACGGGCGGCTCGCCGGCGCCTGGCGTGTCCGCGGCCGTGTCCGCTGGCCGGGACTCCTGGAGGGTGGGGACATCGCTGGTGGCACTGGAGCCCGGCTCCTCGGCGACAGGGAACGCGAGCGACGCCGTGGGCACCAGGACGACAGCCATCAACAGGTTGCGAATCATTGAGGCAGCGTCATAGCAGAAGCCGCCTTGCGGCACCTCGGGCCAGGTCGGACCGCGGGGCACTGGCGCTGGAGGGGGTGAGCGTTCATGGCGGAAGGGCGTACCCAGGCTGTCTCCGGGTCCCACCGTCCGGAGGCCGGAGAAACAGGCGGACGGCCGAGCGCGACTGGGATGGCCGGTGCGACTGCTGCCGGGCCGCCGCAGGGGGACAGGCCTGCCGCGACTTCCTCCGCGCGGTGTCCAGCGTCCGCGTCACCACCTTCTCGAACTGGTCCAGATCGCCAGACTTGTCCAGGAAGGCCACCACGCCCGGCGCGTGGGGATTGCCGGAGGAGCTGTGCATGATGATGAGGAGGCCCCGGAGTGCCTCTTCCTGGACGAGCGCGCCACACAGCTCCACGCCGTTCATGCGCGGCATCATCCGGTCCGTCACCACCAGGTCCGGATGCCGCCGCCGGGCCACCTCCAAGGCCTCCAGGCCGTCGCCCGCTCGAAGGACATTGTGGCCCATCGACTCGAGAACGTCGGAATAGAGCTCGAGGAGTTCGACTTCATCGTCAACGAGGAGAATGGTGCTCATGGCGGGTCTTCCTTTCTTGAGGTGATGGCCCGAACCGCGTTCCATCCCTCTCTCTCAGTAGACCCCGGACGTCCTCGCTGTGATGGCCGCCGAGCCCGCGAAACTCAAGGGGGACCCGGGACGCGTCACAACGGCGGGTCCGGCACTCCATCTCCATCTTCTCGGGAGAGATTGCGAGAAGAAGGAGACCTGGCGTGCAACTCGAGGAAAGAAGAAGATTGGAAGACGACCTGCAGGCGCTCTGTGCTCGAGGCGAGTACAACCGCGCCGTCGAACAGGCGCTGAACGCCTACGGGCCGGAGCTGCGCCGGCTCATGGGCGCGGTCCTTCGGGACGAGGCCCAGGCCCAGGAGGCCTTCAGCCTTTTCTGTGAGTGCCTCCTGAAGGGGCTGCCGGAGTTCCGGTGGGAGAGCTCCTTCCGGACCTGGTCGCAACGCATCGCGCGAAACGTCTGCTTCAAGGTGCTGAACGCGCCCGCCGTGCGGCACCGGCACGTCAGCCTGTCCGCCGTCTCCGCGCGCTCCGCGCCGCGGCGCTCCACCACGCGCCCCTGGCTGCGCAGCACCGTCAAGGACCGCTTCCGCTCTCTTTGCGAGCGGCTGGACCCCGAGCAGCAGAAGCTGCTGGTGCTCCGGGTGGACCAGAAGCTCTCCTGGCCGGAGGTGGTGCGCGCGATGTCGGACTCGGACGAGTCGATGACGAGCGAGCAGCAGGCCCGCAAGGCGGCGGCGCTGCGCCAGCAGTTCCAGCGGCTCAAGACCCAGCTGCGCGCCCTGGCCATCGAGGAAGGGCTCATCGCCCTCTCGGACACCCACGCCTAGCGGAAGGCCCCTGCTCATCCCTGGCTCCGCCGTGCGTGCGCTCGCCCCTGGTGGTGCGCGACGAGCTGGAGGGCGGCCAGCGCGCCCGCGCTCCCGGTCAGCAGGAAGGGGGGCAGGGATTCACCGCCGAAGCCGACGAGCATCATCATGCCCGAGGCCGCCAGCAGCATCCCGGGCTGGAGGGCGCGCCGCGGACTCGGGTCGTGCGGGCATGCCGTGGTGCGCAGGATGACCGCGAACGCGGCGAAGCAGCTGGCGGTGGCGGCACAGAAGAGCCACCGCGCAGCGGCGCTGACGGGCTCGCCGGGTGGGGTGGCGATGAGCATCTCCGCGCCCGCTCCGCTCGCCGTCAGGCCCATCGTCAGGAGCAGGTGGATGTAAACCCAGGCATGCGCCGAGCGCCGCCCCCGGTTGACGGTGGCGTACTTCACATTGTCGAAATAGAGCCACCCCATCGCGAAGGCGAAGGCGAAGGACAGCACGGCGGTCAGCACGGAGGTGGCGGCCCAGTGCTGCCCGGCCACGCCGCCCACCACCGCGGCCACCGACTCGCCCAGCACGATGATGATGAAAAGGCCAAAGCGCTCGGGCAGGTGCGAGGAGCTCAGCGGCAGCGCCCCCTGCAGGGGACGGGCGGTCAGCGGCGTGAGCAGGTCGATGGCGATGCCGGCCGCCCAGAGGCCGAAGCGCAGCGGGGGCGGGACGAAGACCGAAGCGAGCCACGGCAGCAGCGCGAGCGAGAAGCCCGCCATGTACCGGGCCACCAGGGGCCGGGCCTCCGGGATGTGCCGCCAGGCTCGCGTGTAGAAGAGGATGAGCAGCAGCCGCAGCCCGCAGTAGGCCAGCGCCAGGCCGGGCGCGTTGACGCCCACCCCGTCGTGGATCTGCACGGCGAGCGCCGCCACCCCCAGCATCTGGAGGGCGAGCAGCATCCGGTCGGCGGTGTCATCCGAGTCAAACCGGTCCGCGTAGATGGTGACGCCAATCCATGACCACCACACGGGGACGAAGAGGCCCGCGAACGCGAGGGCGCCCGGAATCGTCGGGTCCTGCTTCAGCTCATGCGCGACCCGCGCGATGGCCACGACATACACCACGTCGAAGAAGAGCTCGGTCCAGGTGGCCCTGCGCTCGTGCTGCTCGCTCTCGATGGAGCGGAGCGTGGGGCGCTTGGAGAGGGCAGGAAGCGGGGTCTCTGCTCGTGGATGCACCAGTCACCTCCGGGTGGCCTCCATAGAGCTTCGAGGCGGGCGACGTGATGGACGCAGGGCCCCGGCGCGGCGGGGCGCCGTCACGCCTCCGGGACAGCCGATCCATGGCTCTGCCACACCTTCCTCCAGCCAATGGAATCCGCATGCCCATCTCCGTCCAATTCGAATACCGCACGGGAGTGAAACGAGAAGTCTTTCGAAATGTCCGCCTCACCGGCAGCTGGGACGCGCAGGGACGCCCCTCCGGCACCTGGTCGGTCGTCCGCATGGAGCCAGCCCTCGCGGAGGATGGCTGCCCCTGCTTCCGCGCCACCGTCTCCTTCGACAGCGCCGAGGTGGGAAGGTGCTTCCTGTGGGGCGTCATCGTGGACGGGCCCGGTGGGGACAACCAGTGGGGCATCCCGGCCGAGATCCGTGATCCCATCGCGCCCGATCCGGTCCGTGGCTTCGTGCTCCGCTCCGAGCCCTCGTGCGAGCGCTACTACCTCACGCAGGGCCGCCGCCTGGGCGCCCAGAAGCACTTCGCCCCGGGAGCAGCCCGGCCGCTGGCGCGCTTCGCTGTCTGGGCTCCCAATGCAAGACAGGTCGAGGTGGTGTTCGGCACGCAGGAGGGCGGGTACATCGCCGATGACGGGACGGGCCTGTCGCCCTCGCTCCCGGTGCTGCCCATGGTCCGCCAGGAAGGCGGCGTCTGGGAGACGGCCTCCGAGGGCCCTGGCGCGCTGGAGTTCGAGCGGCTGCGTTTCCAGCCCTACATGTTCAGGGTCACCCGGGCGGACGGACAGGTCGTCTACAGGACCGACCTCTACTCGCGCTGCCAGCTGGGACGGGGGACCTCCAATCCCCGGGGCAAGCCCCACCTGGGAAGCCGGCTGGAGGTGAATGCCACCGCGAGCTGCTCCGTGGTGGCGGACCCCGACCAGGTGACGAAGCACTTCTCCGAGCCGCGCTGGCCCGAGCAGGAGTTCCTCCCGGAGGAGGAGTTCTGGCGCGACGAGTTCCGCCCCGGGCGGCCCGTGCCCACGCGCGTGGAGGACCTGGTCCTCTACGAGCTGCACGTCGGAGCGCTCGGCTTCGGCAAGGACGGGGCGGGCACCCTGGCGGACGCGATGGCGCTGCTGGACCACCTGGAGTCGCTCGGCGTCAACGCCGTCGAGCTGCTCCCGATGTCCGAGTTCGGCGGCCTGCCCAACTGGGGTTACGCCACCACGCACTACTTCGCGATTGAGTACGCGGGCGGCGGGCGCGACCAGCTCAAGCACTTCGTGCGCGAGTGCCACCGCCGCGGAATCGCTGTCATCATGGACGTCGTCTACAACCACTACCACCCGGACGCCGACCGGGCGCAGTGGATGTATGACTCCAGCGCGCACCCGGACAACCTCTACTACTGGTACGAGGGCCGCCCCGAGCACTACCCCGACTACGAGCGGGCGGCGGCGCAGCCCGGGGCGGCGGCCGCGCCAGGGCACGGCGGGTACATCGACAACCAGTCGACGGGGTACGCGCCCCGCTTCCACGAGGAGATGGTCCGCGCGCTCTTCACCAGCAGCGCCGTCTCCCTGATGGAGGAGTTCCACATCGACGGGTTCCGCGTGGACCAGACGACGTGCATCCACAGCTACAACGTCCTCCACGCCAACGGGCAGCCGGCCTCCCGGACGAACATCGCCGGGGCGCGGTTCCTCCGGGAGTGGTGCCGCACCCTGCGGCTCCTCCGCCCGGGGGTGATGCTCATGGCGGAGGACCACTCCGGCTGGAACGCGGTGACCACCCCGGTGCCGGAGGGCGGCCTGGGCTTCGACGCCGCGTGGTACGCCGACTTCTACCACCACCTCATCGGCGGTCCGACGCGGGGGATGGAGTTCGCCAAGCTGCTCTGGACCTCTGGCCAGGGCGGGAACGGCCCGCTGGCCATGGGCACCTTCGCCAGCGTGCTGGCGCGGACGGGGCAGCAGAAGGTCGTCTACCACGAGTCCCACGACGAGGCCGGCAACGGGGAGGGGACGCGGCGGACGCTCGTCGTCGCCGCCAACGGGGCGGAGCTCCAGGGGGACGTGCTCCGGGCCGCGGAGGCGCGCTGCCGGACCGTCTTCGGCCTCTCCGTGCTCGCGGCGGGCACGCCCATGTTCCTCATGGGGGAGGAGGTCGGCGCCGCCCAGGACTACCGGTACGACACCTTCGTGAGCCGGCGGGAGGACCTCCTGGGGCTGCGCGAGGGCAGGGGACAGCACCTCTTCCGGTACTACCAGGAGCTCATCCGCCTGCGGTTGGGCCAGGCGGCGCTGCGGTCGCGCGACCTGGAGGTCCTCACCGTGCACGACGCCAACCGCGTCCTCGCGTTCCGCCGCTGGAGCGGGGCGGAGGAGTTCCTCGTGGTCGCGAGCCTCAACGACGCGCCGTTCTCCCTGGGCTATGAGCTCGTGAGCCCCCGGCTCGGCGCGAGCGCCTGGACGGAGGTCTTCAACAGCGACGCTGAGCGGTATGGAGGGGGCAACGTCGGCAACTTCGGGGCGACGCTCCTTGCGTCGGGAGACGCGCTGCGGGTCGTCCTCCCCGCGCGGGGCCTCGTCGTCTTCCAGCGGCTGTCTCGCTGAGCTGACGTCTTCCAGCGGCTGTCTCGCTGAGCTGAAATGACAGGGGCCAGGACCGGGGAGACCCGGTCCTGGCCCTTTCTTCATCTCGCCTGCGAGCTGCTCGTCAGGACCGGCCATCGGGAGCATTCGCGGCACCCGGTACCCTGCTCAAGAGCGACGGCCCACCGCCGGAGAAGCCGGGGTGGGCCGTCGTGGATGCCTTTGTCGTGGAGGCCTGACAAGACGGGCGGTGCGCATGGGATTGCGCACCGCCCGTCTCTCTTTACCGGCTATCGGGCCGCGCGCTCACTGGCCGCAGCGGCGGTCCGCGGTCGGGTCCAGGGGCGCGTGGGGGAGCACCCAGTCGATGAGGAACGGGCCCGAGGCCGACAGGGCCAGGTCGAGCGCGGGACCGATGTCCTGCTCCGTGCTCACCCGGACGGCGGGCACTCCCAGCGAGCGCGCGAGCTCCACGAAGTGGAGTGCCGGACGGGCCAGGTCGAAGGAGCCGGGGAACGGGTGCTCGGGGATGCCGCGCTCCTTCCAGTACTCGAGGATGTTGAGGTCGAGCAGCCGGTAGCCCCCGTTGTTGCACACCACGAACTTCGCGCCGATGTCGTGGCGCGCCGCCGTCCAGAGGGCCTGGATGGTGTACATGCTCCCGCCATCCCCGGTGAAGCCGATGACGGTCTTGTCCGGGTGGGCCAGCTTCACCCCCAGCGCCCCGGGAATCCCCACCCCCAGCGAGCCACCCCGCGTCTGGAAGAAGTGCCCCGGCCTGCGCCCGGGCAGCGCCCGGGCCACCTCCGGCGAGAGGGTGAGCGCCTCGTCGAAGACGATGGCCTCGTCACCCACCCGCTTCGCCAGCTCTCCCAGGAAGCGGCTGGGCATGGCCGTGTGCGCGTCACCGGAGCCCGCGGAGCCCGTCCCGGCGCTGGAGGGCCGCGCCCGCTCCTGCTCCCGTTGCTCCCGGACGCTTCGCAGCCGCTCTTCCGCGGCCTCGCGCCGGGCAGGCGTCATCACCCAGGTCAGCGCCTCCGCGAGCGCCGCGAGCGTCCGCTTCGGATCCGCCACGAGGCCCAGGTCCACCGGGAAGTTCTTGGCGATCTCATACGCGTCGAGATCGACATGAGCGACCTTGGCACCGGGACGGAAGACGCCGGAGAGGGCGGGGAAGACCTCGGGGAAGACGTACGTGCCCGCGATGAGCACGGCGTCCGCCCGCGAGACGACCGCCGCGCTGTCCTTGCCGAACATGTGGCCCAGCAGGCCCCGGAACAGCGGGTGGGCCGCATCCATGTTCACCTCGGAGCTGTTGGCGCCCCACACCTCGGCGCCGAGCAGCTCGGCCACCCGGGTCAGCTCCTCCTGGGCCCCCGAGGCCGCCACGCCATCGCCGACGATGAGCAGCGGCTGCTCGGCTTCCGCGAGCAGGTGGGCCAGCGCCTTCACCGCCTCTGGCTCCGGCGCGGAGCGGGTGTCGAGCCGCGGCGTCGGGAAGACGGACTCATCATTGGGTGCGTCGAGCACGTCCATGGGCAGGGCGACGAAGACGGGCCCCATGGGCGGTGTCGAGGCAATCTTGATGGCCCGCCGCAGCACCCGCAGCACCGAGCCCGGGTCGACGACGCGCGTGGCCCACTTGGTCACCGGGCGGGCCATGGAGACGAGGTCGCATGCCATCTGCGCGTCCATGGCGTCGTAGGCGAGTCCGGCCTCCCCCGCGAGCACCACGAGCGGGGAGTTGCCGCGCTTCGCCTGGTAGAGCATCCCGATGCCGTTGCCCAGCCCCACGCAGGAGTGGAGCTGGACGAAGGCGGGCCGCCGCGTCGCCCGCGCGTGGCCATCCGCCATGGCCACGGCCACCGACTCCTGGAGGCCGAGGATGTATTGGATGGACGGCACGTCGCGCATGGCATCGAGGAAGCCCTCCTCGACCGTACCTGGATTGCCAAACAGGTACCGGGTCCCCTCCGCGGCGAGCTGCTCGAGGAGGGCGGTGCAACCGGTTCTCTGCTTCAGGGTGTTTCTTCCTTTTGTCTGTGATTGCATCAGAACCCCCAGCGTCGCAGGCCCTGCTCCAGCACCTCGACGAGCTTCTCGCCCGTCAGCGTGGAGTCCGGGGTGGAGCGGCCCGTGACGAACGGGTAGTCCACGATGACCGACCGCTCCTGGCCGAAGTTGCCGTGGTACTGCCCCTCCGGCGCGGTCGCGTCGCGGAGGATGTACTCGAGCGGGTACGGCGGCGGGCCCATGTTGAAGTCGGTGCCCACGAAGCCGGTGCCGTCCTTGTAGTCGTACTCCAGGCAATGGCCCGTCACGTGCTTGTTGCGCAGGATGCTGCGCCGGTCCTCCAACTCCCGCGCGAACGCGAGGCAGGTCACCGCGTAGCACTCGGCGGCAATGGGCTTGCCCTGCTTCAGGAAGCCGAGGATGAGGTCGTGCACGCGCTGGTTGTTGGCCAGGTCGACGATGGGGCCGCTGCCGCCCACCAGCAGCAGCGCGTCGAACCGCTCGAAGGCGCGGAGGGCCTCATCACGCTCGCGGTAGTAGGCCTCGAGCGCGCGCACCATCATGGGATGGCTGAAGTAGGGCCGCTCGGGCAGCATCGCCGAGAGGTTCATCGGCGCATCGAGCATCCGGGAGCGCTCGCTGCGCCCGGGGCCGGTGGAGTCCAGCAGGCCCACCTTGAGGGCCATCTGGGGGCTCGTCACCGAGCGCCCGAGGGGCGGGTCGATGTAGCCCGAGTCCATGCTCGGAGGCAGGGCCACGGGGCGCTGTCCGTTCGGCGTGGCGAACTCGACGCGGTACCCCTGGCGCTCGAAGACCTCCAGCGGGCCCACGAGCTCCTCGCCCCAGTAGCCGTGGTTGGAGAGGACCACCAGGATGCTGCGCTGACGGCCCGTCCCGGGCGGAGGCGGCGCGGAGACCGGGGGCGCCGGAGCCACCGCCGGCTCCTGGGCGGTGAGCCGCTCCTTGATGCGCTTGATGAACTCGGAGACGACCGCGAACGAGCGCCCCGTCACCAGGTCCCCGTCCACCACCACGCCCGACGGATCCGGGGTGTAGTGGCCGCCGGCGTTGAGGACGTCGGCCAGGACGACCTCGTGGCAGATGACCTTGCGCCCCGCGAGCAGCTCCGGGGTGGGCGTCAGCAGCCAGAGGGCGTGGCACAGCACCCCCTTGACGATCTCCGGGTCGCGCATGGCGCGGCTGAAGAACTGCACGGCGGGCGAGGTGCGGACCATCTCCGGGGTGATGGGCAGCGGCTTGCCATCCGGCCCGTCCGGCGGGACGAAGTGGCGCAGCCGCACGCTGGGGTAGTTGGCCGCCACGAGGATGGCCGCGTAGTCCTCGGGGGCGGCCTTGCGGATGTCGCGCGTGACGGTCAGCAGCTTGGGCGTGCGGCCCTCCTCCTCGACCTCGCTCACGAGGTTCAGGAAGGGGTTGCCGTTCAGGTTCGCGAGGAAGTGGACCTCCGCCCCCTCTTCCCCGAACCGGTCACGGTACTGAGCGATCTCATCGGCGATGTACTGGCTTTCGACGAGGACGGCGATCTTCTTGCCCTTCAGGGACTGGGAGCTCATGACTTCCTCCGGAACTGGACGATGACCTCCGAACCCAGGTCCGAGGGCTCCAGGGGGAGCTGGAACCGGTTGGGGTCGAAGTTGGCCCGATGGCGGCCGTTGATGGAGACGCTCGCGATTTCAAGGGAGCCGGGCTTCACGAAGTCCGGCAGCACGTTGATGGAGCGGAAGCCGCTGTGGGCGGACGGATGGAAATACAGACTGAAGCTGGAGGCGGGCGCGACGTAGGCGCACGTGTAGACGTGAGCCAGGTAGTTCAGCTCGAAGGAGTGGTAGCCCGCGACGGCGTATTGCCCCTTGTTGGCGAACGCGCCGTTCGTGATGGGAAGGCCGTCCTCGTTGACGCGGAAGAAGACGTTCTGGTTGTCCCGGTCCAGGAAGAACATGTTCCAGAACGCGGACATGGAGCGCGCCTGATCCAGGTACTCCGGGTCCTTCGTCTGGCCATGGAGGATGAGGTTGGCGAGGATGGCCTGCTCCTGCTGCCAGAAGTCCTTCACGCTGCCCCAGGGGAACTCCAGGGGCTGGCCGTTGGTGGGGTGCCGCTCCACGGCGTCGAAGCACCCGCCCCGGATGAGGTCGGCGCCGTGGGCGACCATCGCCTTGGCGAGCCGCTCGGCGAGCTCGAGCGCGCGTCCTGCCTCCTCCTGCCGTCCCTGGGCGAGCTGGTAGTAGGCGATGCGCGTGAGGTTCCACGCGATCTTGTAGTTGTGGCCCACGACGGCGCGGTCCTGCTGCCACCCCCACTGGTGGTCGGGCGTCCAGTCCGCGTGGAAGCGCTCATTCACATACAGCGAGTCGGGGTCCGGGAACTTCTCCAGGATGAGCCGCGTCGTCCGGTCGAGCATCTCCCGGCAGGTGTCGAGGAAGCTCGCGACCTCCGGGTCCGCGCCCTGCGGCAGCGGGTCCAGGGCGAGGATGAGGTTGATGAGGTAGGCGGGGATGTGGTCGCCCACCGAGTTCCAGTTCTTGCGTGACTGGAGCCGCCCGAGCGCCGTCGAGTCCGGCCGCAGGGTGACCGGATCGAGGTGGGCGAAGTAGCCGTCGAAGCCGGGGAACTCGGCGTTGGCCTCCTTGCTGTCGAGGAAGAGCGTGTTGAACGTCCGGATGGTGCGGCGGAGGTCCTCCAGCACCTCGGGGTCGCCGGTGATGCGGTAGTACTGGGCGAGCCCCGCCAGGCCGTAGATCTGCTCGTACAGGGCGATGGCGCCGGCGTCGTCGCTGTTCTCCGAGGCCACGAGGGTGAAGGTGCCATTGACGCCCTTGCGCCGGCCGAAGGCCCAGATGCAGGACTCTCCATCCGGACTGAGGAGGCGGAAGGAGGAGCGCTGGAACTGGATGCCCGCGGCGGCCGCCAGCCGGTAGCGGTGGTCGCCGGTCAGCAGGTACGCCGACGACAGTCCGTAGATGAGCCGGGCGAGGGTCGGCATGGCCTGGAGGGTGTCGTCCGTGGCGCCGCCGTAGTAGTTGAGGTTGGTGCGGTAGCGCTTGGAGAAGTCGTCCTCGCTGTAGGTGCGCGAGTCACCGAAGAGGTCATCGAGCCACGCATTGGCCATCTCCCGCGTCTGGGTCATCCACCAGTGCGGGTCCTCGAAGAGGAAGCGCTGGGGCTCGGAGTGCATGCGGGTGACGGCGCGCGCGTCGTAGCGCTCCTCCCCTTCGTGCTCGAACCGGATGGCCCGGACGAAGACGGTGTCCTCGGGCCGCAGGTAGCGGGCCACCTTGCGGGCCAGCTCGCCGCCCTCCTGGCCGGGAACGTCGGGCACCCGGTCATGCGAGGTGCCGTCGATGTTGGTGAGGACCGAGAACGTCGTCTCGGCGCCGAAGTGGAGCGTCACGGTGTCGCCGCTTCGCAGCAGCAGGTCGCACCGGAGCTGCTCGGGCTGCGACGACGTGACGGTGCCCTGAAGGGTGATGGTCTGACAGAGGTTGTTCATGCGCTCTCGTGAGGGAAGGTGTTGCGTTGCGGCTGTCTTTAGAGACAGGGAGGGCGCGCTGTGACGGTGCGGGCGCGGAGGCCGTGCGCGGCCTGGAGCAGGTCGGCGCACTTCTCCGCGATCATCACGACCGCGGCGTGGCTGTCGCCGGAGGGCAGCGACGGCATCACGCTGGCGTCCGCCACGCGCAGTCCGCCGATGCCGAAGACGCGCAGCTCCGGGTCCACGACGGCCATCGCGTCGAGCCCCATCCGGCAGGAGCCCGCGGGCTGCTGGCCGGAGTCCGCGGCGCGCTGGACGAAGGTCCTGAGCTGGGCGCGGTGGCCCACCCCGGGGCCGGGCATCAGCTCGCTGCCCACCTGACCGCGGAACGCCTGTGTGGCGAAGAGCTCCCGGGCCAGCTCCACGCCCCGCATCAGGCGCGTGACGTCCGCCTCGACGGCCAGGTAGTTGGGATTGAAGGAGGGCCTGGCAAGCGGATCACGGCTGGCCAGGCGCACCCAGCCGCGCGACAGCGGCCGCACCACGCCCGGCAGGATGCTCAAGGTGTTCGGGTGCTTCTGGCCGAGCGCCTTGTCGGGCGGCCCGTGGAGGAACGCCAGCCGCAGGTCAGGCCCGAGCCAGCCGTAACTGGAGTGGCAGAAGAGGGCGCTCTCGCAGACACCCGACGAGGGGGCCGGGACGGGCTGGGGTCCGGTGCACTCCCGGACGACTCCCGTGAGGACGTGGTTGTGGAGGTTCTCGCCCACGCCGGGGAGGGCGGAGTGCATGGGGACGCCGAGCCGCTCGAGCCGCTCGGGCTGTCCGATGCCCGAGAGCAGGAGCAGCTTGGGGGACTCCAGGGCTCCACCGCAGAGGACCACCTCCTCGACCGCGTACGCGCTCTCGCGCCGGCCCTGGTGGTGGTACTCCACGCCCATGCAGTCCGAGCCCTCGAAGAGCAGCCGGGTGGCCTGGGCGCCCGTCACGAGCGTGAGGTTGGGCCGCGCCCGCGCCAGCAGGAGGGTCGCCACGTCGACGCCGTGACGCTTGCCCTGCTTGAGGTGGAGGTGGTGCCAGCCGGCGCCCTCCATCCGGGGCCCGTTGAAGTCCTGGGTGAGGGGGTAGCCCGATTCCTGGCAGGCCTCGATGAAGGCCCCGGAGGCGGGGCTCGCCACGTGGCACCGTGCGCTCGTCCCCGCCTCGTCCTCCATCCTCTGGAAGTAGGGCAGCACGCTCTGCCAGGCCCAGCCCGGGCACCCCTGGTGCGCCCAGGCGTCGAAGTCCGACGGGTGCCCGCGGACGTGTGCCCAGGCGAAAGCACTGCCGCCAGGCAGCGTGCCGCGCGGCTCGTCGATCCGCCGGCCCTGGAGGGCCATCTGGGGCTCGCTGCGGTACGCCTGGGGCGTCCGGCCGTCCGCCATCTCCAGGAGCAGCACGCGGACCTCGGGGTCCTCGGTCAGCCGGTGGGCGATGACCGTGCCCGCCGGGCCGGCTCCCACCACGATGAAGTCATAGGCGTTCATCGTCGCCAGTCCCCCGCGTTGATGCACTCGTAGTACCGGTCGATTACTTCGCGGACGCGCATGTCTTCTCCTCGCAGTGTCAGGACTGACATGGAGCCGGGGTAGGCATGCCGTGACGACGCGGACCTGGGGGCGCGAACGGAGGCCGGCGCTTCATCACACCGGGCACCTGCCGGCTCTTCCATCTGGCCTGTCAAACGGTGCACCTGCCGCGGCAATGACAGGCGCTCCGACAAACCAGACATCAGGAGGGCGTCAATCCATGCTCAAAGAGATCCACGCGAACGTCGAGTCCACCCGGAGCGCGCAGTCCACGAGGGCGCGGATGGTGGACACGGTCTACAGCTACTTCGACGAGGTGCTGGGCCAGGGCCGGCTGGAGCTCATCGACGCGCTGATGACGCCCGGCGTCGCCTTGCGCGGACCCGCGCGGCCGGAGTCGGGCACCGGGCGGGAGGGCCTGCGGCGGTTCGTCCGCCGGCTGCTCCGGAGCGCTCCCGGCGTCCAGTTCGCCATGGAGCGCCGCGCCATCCAGGGCAACAAGGTGGCGGTCCGCTGGCGCGCCGAGGGCCCGCGCCCGGGGCCGGCCCCCCGGGGCCTGTACGTCTTCGTGTTCGAGGAGGACCGGGTGGCCGAGCTCTGGATGCACGACCTCGACCCGGACTCATGCGCCGGCGAGGCGTTTTTACAGCGCGCGGCGTGAGCCGGGCCGGGAGCTCAGGGGAACAACGCCTTCAGCTCACCCATGATGATCCGCGGCTCCAGCGCGTCGTCCGTCTTGGCCTTGTTCGCCAGGTCCTGCAGCGTGTTCAGCACCGCGCTGAGCGTCTCCAGCGACGAGGTCAGGGTGTCGATGCCGCTGTAGAAGCTGACGAACAGCAGCCGGTGGGCGATCTCCGCGGGAGACAGGCCCACCATCAGGCCCCAGTAGAAATGGACCGCCAGGTACATCCGCCGGTTGCCCACGCGGGCCGCCAGCAGCGCGATGACGATCTGCTCGCGGTCCCGGGCGAACTGGGCGAAGTCCTGGCTCCGGGCGAACTTCTGGGGGCTGTAGAACTCGCTCATCATCTCCTTGAGGAGATCGTCGGACTGGGAATACATGCCCCAGATGATCTTCTGCGAGATCTCCGCCACCGGGTCCGACGGCTTGTCGTTGTAGCGGCTCCGCAGCCGCCTGAGCGCGTCGCAGGAGAGGAGCCCCGAGACCTCCTGGGACTGCGTGCCGGGTGGGGGCTCTTGCGGGACGGTCGAGGTGGGTGGCTGCACGAACTGTCCTTGTTCCATGACGTCTCCTTGGGTTCATTGCGGTTGATGGCTCCCGAGGGAGGGGCTGGTGCCGGGCGGGTACCCCCACCACCAGGAGCCGGGGTCGGCTTCGTCGGCATCGCGTGGCGGCGCTGCCAGCTCTGGCTCCGGCATTGCCGGGCGTGGAGGTGCTCCTGATTCGTGAACGCGCGTCGGGACGGGCCGGGCGGCCACCTGGGCCACCAGCGTCTCGAACTCCGCGGGGTATCGGCGGATGCCCGCGCCGTCCGCCTCCATCGCCAGCAGCCACCGGCCATCGGTTGAAAAGGTGGCCCAGCGCAGCGCGGTGGGCTCCGCGTCCAGCACCGCCGTGATTGCCCAGCGCCCATCGCTTCCCTGTCGCCAGAGCAGGCCGCGGCCGCCCTCGTTCGCGGTGAAGAGGCACGAGCCGCTCCGGTTCCACACCAGGTGCTGGATGGGCCCCCAGTGCGTCTGGGGGCTCGCCACCAGGTCGTAGCCGCGCGAGTCCCAGATGCCCACCAGCCCTCCGGCGTCGCCAGTGGCGAGGAAATGCCCATCCGGGCTCCAGGCGATGCGGCGGGCCGGGAACACCAGCCTCAGGCTCCACAGCAGCTGGTCGAGCGCGTGGCCGCTGCTGGCCTCGTAGATGCGGGCCCAGCCGTCATCGCAGGCGGTGGCGAACTGCAGGCCCGACGGACTCCAGGCCACGTCCCATAGCGCCTCGCTCTCCTGGCCCCGGGAGTGCGTCGGGTTCTCGCTCGTGAGGTCCCAGAACCTGGGCTCCGGCTCGTCGCGCAGGACGATTCCCAGGGCCTTGCTCCCGGGATGCCACACCCACCGCAGCAGGTCGCTGCGCGCCTCCTTCCAGCGGGCCTTGAGGTCGCCAGAAGCCGTCCACAGGGAGAAGGTCCCGGGTCCGTCCTGGACCGCGACATGTCTTCCATCAGGGCTCCAGGTGGCCGCGAGCCCGCGTCCCCTCACGCTGGGGGCGGTGCTCAGGTCCTGGCCCTCCCACAGGCCAAGGGAACGGGACGAGGCCTCCGGGATGACCGCCTGCCTCGGATTGGCGGGGTTGTAGAAGGCCCACGCGGTGCCAGGAGCGCCCGGCTCCAGCGGGAGCTCCCGCGGGTAGTCCCAGCGGTCGAGGGGAGAGGTCACCTTCCTCAGGACCTGCTCCTCCAGCTGCTCCCACGTCTCGCGGCGTTCGGGTCCGCCGGGGGTGTCGTCCCAGATGCGCGCCGTGGCATCCGAGCTCACGGTGACGAGCTGACTTCCGTCGGGACGCCACACCACCTGGTGGATGCTTCCAGCGTGGCCGGTGAGCGTCGCCAGCACCTGGCCGCGCTCCACGTCCCAGACCCGGGCGACGTTGCCGCTCCAGGTCGCGAGGACGCCGCGCCGCCGGGGATTCCACGTGAGCCCCCCCAGCGAAGGGGCCTCCACGTGGAGGACATTCGAGAGGAGGCCCGAGTCCGCGTGCCAGAGGCGCACGGTCCCGGTGCTGGCCGCCGCGAGCCACTGGCCATCCGGGCTCCAGGCCACGTGCTCCACCGCGTCAGGCGGCTCCAGTTGCTGGGTCTTCAGCGCGTCTCCGGATCCGCGGAAGACGACGACCCCCTTTGCCCCTCCCGCGGCGAGCACCTGCTCCCGCGGATGCCAGGCCACCGTCAGGACCCCCGCCACGGGGAACGTCTCCTGCCGGGTGACGGTGTTCCGGGGCTCGCGCCGCGTCACGCGCCAGACGCCCACCTCGTCGAGCCCCACGGTGGCGAAGACGTCCCCACCGGGCGCCCAGGCGGCGCCGAGCACCTCGGCGCACCGGGGGGGCTGCTCCGGCCCGGGGTCACACACCGGGACCCGCGCTTCCCGCGTCACGCCGAGCACGGCGGCATGCCGCGCGGTGTCGCCCGGGTTTGCGCCGTCGTTGCCGTACGGCCCGAGCAGCAGCTCCTCGTCGGGCGAGAGCAGGAGCCCCCAGGGGGCGCGCGTCCCCGCCCTGTACGGAGGGCGCAGCACGTGGGCCCCCTTCCCGTCCACGGTCATCACCCAGACCCGGGCATCGTCGTCGCAGCAGGCCAGATGGTTGCTCCGGGCGGCCCAGACCAGTGCCTTCACGCCGGAGGCGCTCTCGGAGGTGCCCGCATGGATGCGGGTGGGCTTCGCGTCCGGCGACTGGAGGTCCCAGAGGTGGACTTGCCCCACCGTGTCTCCGGTGGCCAGGTGTCTGCCATCCGGGCTCCAGGCGGCGCGGAGGAGGGCCGCGCGATTCGAGAGGACGCACAGGCAGGTGCCGCGGCGCTCCAGCACCCCGCGCAGCACTCCGTCGAGCAGCGCCTGGGACTCCGGCGGAGGGGAGGGCCGCTTCCGCGTGGAGCCGCCGTCCGTGAGGGTGGGGCGGGTGTCCGCGAGGACGGGCCGGGTGTCCGCGAGGGGCGGGCGGGCGGACTCCACGGCGTCGAGCGCGAGCCGCTGCGCCTGCTCGGGGGCGCCTTGCCGGCCCTGCTGCTCCGCCTCGGACAGGAGGGTGCGCATCCGCACATCCGCCCGGGTCCGCTGCAGCTCCAGCAGGTAACGCTGGTTCTCCATCACGCTCGCCGCTTCCTGCATCACGTCCTGGGTGAGGCGGGGCTGCGTATCCTGGACGGTGAGCCTCACCCAGGAGGCCATGCCCTTCGTGGCCTCCTCCTGGCCGTTCGCCGGCAGCCGCACGGGGCGCTTCACCACCGGCTCCTGGAACACGCGGGGCTTCAGCGCGTCCGCCAGGGCATGCGCCCGCTGCCGCGCAAGGTGCTCGTCCGGCGCGGTGAGCTGGATCCTGAAGGACGCGATCTCCTTCTGGGTATGGAGGTACTCGGCCAGCTCGTCGAGGATCTGGTTGCTGGTGGTCGTGAGGCTGGAGCCGCCCGCGCGGTCCTTGAAGACGAGTGGGAGCGTCAGCTCGATCGCCTCCGGCGTCTTGGTCGTCTTCGGCGGCTGGTCATCGCCGGGGTTCTCCACCAGATGGAGCCACCGCGGGTTGTTCAGCCGCCTGCTCCACGCGGCCCGGGCCCGGAGGGCCGCTGCGTCCACTTCAGGGCTGCTCTGGGCCACCTCGACGATCCGCTGGCCGTTGCTGAAGCCCAGCAGCGTGGCCGGGGTGAGCTGCGGCTGGTACACGACGGTGTCGCCATCGCGGTTCTGGAGCGTCCCCGCCAGCCGCCCGATGATTTGAAACTGCCGGAGGCTGTCCTTGATGCGCATGCCTGGACTGATCTGCCGCCAGAGCGGCCCCACCCAGGTGAGCGGGTAGCTGCGCGAGCGGGGGGGGACGCGGGAGATGGGGTTCGCGGCAATGAGGATGTCCGCTCCCTCCGCCCGCAGGACGTCCGTGGGCACGTTGGCCACCAGTCCGCCATCCAGCAGGCGGCGGTTGCCGATGAGGGTGGGGCCGAAGATCGGGGGCAGGGCGCTGCTGGCCCGGACTCCGCGCCCGATGGACCCGGTGCGCAGGTCCCACTCCACGCCCATGTCCGCGTCGGTCACCACGGGGAAGAACGGCACCTCCATCTCATCGAGGGGCCATGGACCGAGCTGGTAGTTGGTCCACAGCTCCAGGATCGCGCTCGAGATGGCGGTGAGGGTGACGATGGGCAGCATGTGGCCTGCCCGCCGGATGAGCAGCTCGAGCGCGCCGCGACCGCCGACGCAATAGAACGCCCCCACCATGGCGCCGAAGCTGGAGCCAGCGACCATGTCGATGGGCACCCGCGGCTCGGAGTCCTCCTTCCCGTCCCCCTCGTGGGAGGGGGTCAGCTTGTCCAGCAGGGCGATGTCCGCGAAGCCAAAGGACCCGCCTCCCCCGAGCGCCAGCCCGACGCGTCGCCCGGTGGCGGCCCGCGCCCAGCGCTCGAAGGATTCCCTGAGGGACTCCAGCTCTGGCCCCGGGCCATCCAGCGACGTGGGCAGCCGCGCTTCTCTCTGGCGCCATGGGTCGGGGAAGCGCAGGCGGACCGTCCCCATGGGCCACTCCTCCGGCTCCTGGGACTTCTTGCACGTGACCAGCCGGCGCAGCTGGCGTTCCGCACCCTTCCGGACCAGGTCCGCGGCGCACACGGCCCGCTTCGTCTTCGCCCACGGCGTCTTGTCATGGAAGAGCTCCGCCAGTGCCAGCCCCAGCCCCTGCTCGGGTCGCGGGAGACGGAGCAGTCCGGCGTGGACGAGCTCTATCGGCTTGGGCGGAACGAACGTGGGACGGTGCCGGTCCTTGCTCATGCTGAGGTACTTGATGGGCTCCCCGGCCAACGCACGCTCTGACAGGTGCTGGAGCACCTCCTGACGTTCGCGGGGCGTGAGCGCGGAGGTGTCCACCAGGGTGACGTTGGTGCGGCCCGCGAACTTGCTGAGGTCCTGACGCGACGACAGCCCCATCCAGGTGGTCATCGTGCTCGGTGGAAGGAGTGGCTCCAGGTCGGTCCGGCTGGGGGGGCGCTCACAGTGGGCCACCCAGCCGTTCATGGCGCTGGCGGGCTTTTCAATCTTCGGGAGTTCGTCCTTGGCGCCCTCCTTGAGCCGGACCACGAGGACATGCTCGTGCAGGTGGACCGCCATCCGTTCTGCGAGGAGCTCGCTCAGGGCACTCCACGGCGGCAGGTCCTCCTCCTGCTCGCCACACACGATGACCTGATGCGCGGTGTGGGGCGGCAGCGCCTGGAACTCCTCGGGGCAGCCCCTCACGACGGCCCGATCGAAGTCCGGCTCCCACTCCCGGACGTGATCGAACCACTCCCTGCTGATGTGGAAGGCGCGGGCGTCGTGCCCCAGGGCCAGGGGGAGGCGGAAGGCGCGGGACCACTTCCGCGCGGGAGGCCTCAACTCCACGGCGCCCGGCAACGGCTCGCGGGTCAGGAACTCATCGAGCCCGACGCAGGTGGGGCCCTCGAGCCTGGCGCTGGGCCTGCTGGAGGATGAAGCGAGGTCACAGCACCCCTCGAGCACGACGTAGAACCCGCCCGGAACGGCGAGCTCCGAGAACAGCAGCGTGGCCCGCGAGCCTCTCTTCACCCTCACGGGCGTGGCGCCCTCCACGAGCCGGAAGAGGTCCGCATCCTGGGCGTTGGTCAGCCGTGGCGACTCGCTCAACACGCGCACGAGCTCCGCCGCGGCCTCTTCCACTTCGCGGGCGGCGAGAAGGCGCTCGAGGAGCATGTCCTTGTCCTGAAAGGCCGTCTTGAATTGTTCGCCCTGCAACTCCAGGAGCTCGGTGGGAACGAGTACCCTGGCATCCTCTTCTTCCGGGCGGAGCACCCTGTCTGTCTTCCAGGAGGACAGGGTCTTCAATCCCAGGACGCTTCCGCGCCGGAACACCTGCACGCCGCGGGGCAGGGCGCGGCAGTGCCGTTTCACTTCCACTTCACCCGAAAGGACGAAGCGCAGGGCGGGCGGGCGCTTCGCGAGCGTGTCTCCGGGGCGGAGGGTGACGGACCTCAGCCGTGGTGCCAGTGCTGGCAGCCATGCCTCCTGCTGGAACCTCCTCCGCCTGGCCTCCCGGGGGAGGTCTCCCAGGGCGGTCCCCCTGGAAAGGAAGTCGAGAACCTCGCTCTCGGGAATGCGCGACATGGATTGCCCCCCTGGACTCAACGCGTCTTGTTCAACGGTAAGCACCTGCGCTCGGGTGCCATGGGCACCGGGCAGCCACCTTGCGGCGCGGATGCGCCCTGTCGTGTCATCCCTGGAACCGTTGCCCCGGCGCGTCGGGCCGCCACGGCGGGCTCGAGTGGTAGTTTCCTCCGACGGCTGTGGGGGGATGCGCATGGAACGATTCCTGGCGGTGGAGCAGTGATTCCGGTCCGGATCCTGGGGACGGCCAGCGTGCTGCCGGAGCGCGCCGTCACGACCGGGGAGCTGGCGGTGGCCCTGGGACGCGACCCCGCGGCCATCGAGCGGAAGACAGGCATCCGGACGCGCCACTGGGCGCCCCCGGGGACTTCCCTGGCCGGGCTGGGCGCCGAGGCGCTTCGCCGGGCCCTCGCCGCCGCGGGGCTGGAGGCCCGGAGCCTGCGACGCCTCCTGTTCGTCTCCTCCACCGGAGGCGATGTCCTCATCCCCGCCACCGCCAACCGCGTCGCCGCGGAGCTGGGGCTCGCGGGCACGTGTGATGCGTTCGACCTCAACAACGCCTGCATGGGGTTCGTCTCGGCCTTCGACGTGGCCAGCCGCTCGGTGGCGACCGGGCTCGCGCCGGTGGCCATCGTCGTGGTGGAGCTCGGCTCGCGCATCATCTCGGCGGAGGACCACCGGCCCTACCTCGTCTTCGGCGATGCCGCCGTGGCCGCCATCCTGGGCGTGGCGCGCGAAGGGGAGGGGGTGTTGGGGGCGGCCTTCGCCAATGACGGCACCGAGCACTCGGACGTGTGGATGGCCCACCCGCTGGTGACGGGCGCGAGCGAGCGGGTGCGCTTTGAAAGCTCCCACCAGCGCATCGCGGAGGTGGCCCTCCAGGCGCTGAAGAACGCCACCCGCTCCGTGCTGGAGCAGGCGCGTCTGTCATTGGACGAGGTGGAGTGGGTGCTGCCCCACCAGCCCAACGGCGCCATGCTGCGGCTCATCACGGAGATGCTCGGGGTGGAGCCAACGCGCATCGTCCCCGTGGTCGACAGGGTCGGCAGCGTGGGGGCCGCCTCCATTCCCTTGAGCCTCGACAGCTTGCTGCGCACCCGTACGGTGCGGGCCGGGGAGCGGCTGTTGATGGTGGGCGTCGGGGCGGGAGTCTCCTCGGGCGCCGTGCTCTACCAGGCTGGCGGATGACTCCCGGAGGGTGAGCGGCGGGCTGTCATCCCCCGCCACTCCGGGTGTCTCTCCAAGCAGGTCCCAGACAGATTCTGTACGTATTGGGATCACACGGCTCAATGGTCATGGTGTGAAAAGGGGCTTCACATGCTGGGACCATCACCATTGCAGCGGCCACGGGAGCCAATCCGCGAGCACTCCGGCGACTCCCCACTGATGGAGGTCGGCAATCGCTATCAAATCCTCCGGCGCCTGGGGGGCGGCGGCTTCGGGACGGTGTACCTGGCCAGGGACAGGCTCGGCGGGCTGGTGGCCTTGAAACGGCTGCGTTCGAACCACCATGAGCACGCCGGCGGGGGGCGCCCTGGCGGCGTGCTTCCGTCGAAGCATCGCTACCGGGCCATGCTCGTCCTGGCGCATGAGTTCGAGGTCCTGGCCTCGCTGCGCCACCCGAACATCATCAGCGTGCTGGATTATGGCTTCGACGGGTCGCAGCCCTACCTCGTGCTCGAGCTGCTCAACGAGGCGCTGACCTTCACGCAGGCGGGGCGAGGGCAGCCCCGGTCCGTCCAGGTGGACATGCTGGTGCAGATGCTCCAGGCGCTCCACTACCTGCACCGGCACGGCATCATCCACCGCGACCTCAAGCCGGCGAACATCCTGGTCGTGGACGGGCAGGTGAAGCTGCTCGACTTCGGCCTGGCGGTCGGCCCGGAGCAGCGGGTGCGCTCGATGAGCTCGGGGACGCCGGGGTACCTCGCGCCGGAGGTGCTCCGGGGAGATGCCCCCTCGGAGCAGTCGGACCTCTACGCGGTGGGGGTCCTCGCGTATGAGCTCTTCGTGGGCAAGCATCCGCAGGTGCGGTGCTCCCCCCCAAGGCCCCGTCCCGAGGAGCGCTCGACTTCCCCTCTCGCCTGGCTGGACGAGCCGGACAGCCTGGACGGGGATGGCAGGGCCGACAGCTTCGAGCCGGACCTCGCCTGGATTGTCGACCGGCTCATCGTCGGGATGCGCGACCCCGCGGACTGCCGGGTCTTCGACATGCCCCAGGAGCTGGAGCCAGCGCTGGCCCAGCTGCTCTTCAAGCTGCTCGACCCGCTGCCCCACAACCGGTTCCAGAGCGCGGACCTGGCCATTGGCGCGCTCTGCGCGGCCACGGGGCAGAGCCTGCCCGTGGAGACGGTGGCCACCCGCGAGAGCTTCCTGCAGGCGGCCCGCTTCATCGGCCGCGAGCACGAGCTGGGGCTGCTCGGCTCCGCGCTGGAGAGCGCCGAGCGGGACGAGCAGGGCGGGGCGTGGCTGGTGGCGGGCGAGAGCGGCGTGGGCAAGTCACGCCTGCTGGACGAGTTCCGCGTCCGGGCGATGGCGCGGGGCATCCCCGTGCTGCGCGGACAGGCCGTCCGCGCGGGCGGCCTGCCCTACCACGCGTGGCACGAGGTGCTGCGCGCGCTGACGTGCCTCACCGAGCTGGGGGACTGGGAGGCCTCGGTCTTCAAGCCCCTCGTGCCGGACATCGCGGAGGTGCTGCGCCGCCCCGTGCCGGACGCCGAGCCCCTGGCCACGGAGGCGGCCGACCAGCGCCTCCTCCTCGCGGTGGAGGACATCTTCAACCGGCTGCCCCAGACCACGGTGGTCCTCCTGGAGGACCTCCAGTGGGCGGACTGCTCGACGCTGTCACTGCTGAAGCGGCTCGCGAATCAGGCCTCGGGCATGCGGCTGCTGCTCCTGGCCAGCTACCGGGATGATGAGCGCCCCAAGCTGCCGGAGGAGCTGCCCGGCATCCCGGTGCTGACGCTGCCCCGGCTGTCCTCCGCGGAGATCGCCCAGCTCAGCGAGTCGATGATGGGCTCGCCCGGGCGCGAGCCGCGCGTGCTCTCGCTGCTGGAGCGTGAGACGGAGGGCAACCCCTTCTTCCTCATCGAGGTCATCCGCTCGCTGGCGGAGGAGAGCGGGCGGCTGGACTACATCGGCCACCTGCCCCTGCCGGCCACGGCCTTCGTCGGAGGCATGCGCTCCATCGTCGAGCGGCGGCTGGACATGGTGCCCCCGTGGGCGCGCGGGCCGCTGCGGCTGGCGGCCATCCTGGGCCGGGACATCCACGAGGAGCTGCTGCATGAGACCCCCGCCGCGCGGGACGTGGCGGGCTGGCTCGTCGAGTGCGCGGACGCGGCGGTGCTGGAGGTGACGGGGAACCGCTGGCGCTTCGCCCACGACAAGCTGCGAGAGGGGCTGCTGGACAGCCTCTCCCCCGAGGACGCGCGGGCCCTGCACCGCGAGGCGGCGAGGGCCATCGAGTCGGCGCACCCGGACGAGGGGGGATGGATGGCGGCGCTCGCCCACCACTGGGGCGAGGCCGGCGACGTGGCCCGCGAGGCGCGCTACTCCGAGCGGGCCGGCGAGCACGCCATGTCCGTCAACGCCTGCTGCGAGGCCGTTCCGTACTTCGAGCGGGCCCTGGCCTTCGCCGAGTCCCAGCCGGACGACGCCCGGTGGGTCATCCACCTCGAGGGCCGGTTGGCCGAGGCCTACTACCTCATGGGGGACCTGGAGCACTGCCGCGCCTACCTCGAGCAGGCGCTGGATCGCCTCGGCTGTCCCGTGATGCGGATGCTGAAGGGCTCGAAGCTGGGCGTCGCGCAGCAGGTGCTGGGCACGCTGGTCCAGTCCGCGATGCCCTGGGCCTTCCAGGCGAGGTCCCCCGAGCGCCGGCAGCTGCGGCTCGAGGAAGGGCAGATGCTGAGGATGTTGAGCGACGTCCTCTTCTACGCCCAGGATGCCCCCCGGCTCCTGTGGACGGCCTTCCGGCTGCTCAACGTGCTGACGCCCGCGGGGCCATCGCTGGACCTGGCCCGGGGCCGCATCATCATGGCCACGGTGCTGGGCAGCCTTCCCCCGTTGCGCCCGCTGGTCGAGGGGTGGCACGCGCGCGGCCTGGAGGCCATCGAGCGCCTGGGGGCCTCTCCCGACGTCGCTTACGCCCTGGTGCGCCGCGCGGTCTGCGGCATCGGGTACGCCCAATGGAAGGACGCGGAGGCGTGGGGGGAGCGGGCCCGGCGGCTCTCCGATGCCGCCCGGGACTACCGGAACTCGGAGGAGAGCCGCATCGTGCTGCTGATGCCCTGCTTCTACCGCGGACAGTTTCGGCGGAGCATCGAGCTCTCCCGGGAGCTGGAGGACTCCGCGCGGCGGCGCGGTTCCGTCCAGACGCAGCACTGGGGGCCGAGCTCCCGGGCCGCGCCCCTGGTGCGCATGGGCCGGGCCAGCGAGGCCCGGCGGGAGCTGGAGGAGGAGCTGCCCTGGTTCGAGGCCCACGCCGGTGCCTCGGAGACGGTCGTCGTCCAGGGCGCGCTCGCCCTCGCGCTACTGCGGCAGCACGAAGAGGCGAGGGCGCTGGAGATCGCGGACCGCGGGCTGGCGCTGCTGCGGGGGATGACGCCCGTGTCGTACTGGATCTTCGGGGGCGTCACCTGCGTCTGCGAGGTGTACCTGCGGCTGTGGGAGCAGCGCGGCGGGGAGGGGCTTCCGGAGGAGGAGCCGCTGGTGCGCTCGGCGCACGAGGCCTGCAAGGCCCTGCGGCGGTTCGCCCGGGCCTTCGTCCTCGGCAAGCCGTTCGCCCTGCTGTGCAACGGGCTGGAGGCCTCGCTCTCCGGGCACCCGCGCCGCGCGCTCCGGGAGTGGCGGCGCTGTGTCGGGAGTGCCCAGGTCCTGGCGATGCCCTACGAGGAAGGGCGCGCCTGGTTCGAGCTGGGGCGCCATGGGCCCGCCGGGGACGCGGCCCGGCGGGAGTACCTGGTGCGCGCGACGGACCTCTTCACGCGGCTCGAAGCGCTCGATGACCTGGCGCGGGTGGAGACGGCCATGGCGCGGGAAGGCGCGCGCTGACGCCGCTCCGCTTCACCCCCCGGAGGCCGGCGGCCCGCCCTGCTCGTTCAAGACGAGGTCCAACAGGCGCAGCGTCATGCCCCCGGTGAAGTCGATGGTCGCTCCGTTGAACCACTCCGCCTCGTCACCCAGGAGCGCGGGGATGATGCGGGCCACCTCCTCCAGGGTGCACATCCGCCCGGCGGGGTTGATGCGGCGGTGGGCCTCCTCCATCCGCGCCAGCACCTCCGGGGTGTAGACGTGGCGGATGGCGGGGGTCATCACCGTGCCGAACTTGAGCAGGTTCACCCGGTGCCCCAGGGGCCCGAGCTCCAGCGCCAGGTGGCGCACGTAGATTTCGAGCGCCGCCTTGGACGCGGTGATGGCACCGGTGTTGTGGAGGAGCGACTCGGTGAGCGGGTTGGTGAGGCCCAGCAGGCGGGCCGAGGGGGTGAGCAGGTCCCGCTCCACCAGGGCCTGGGCCCAGTAGACGAAGGAGTGGGCCATGGACTCGAAGGTGCGCGCGAGCTGGCGGGGATGAAGCGGGGGCTGGTCGCCCACGATGAACCGCCCCACCGAAGCGCTGGCGAGCGCGTGGACGAAGAGCTTCACGGAGCGGGGGCCCGCGGCGGCGAGGAGGGCGTCGGCGCCCCGGGCCACGCCCTCCGGGGTGCCGGCGTCTCCCCGCATCATCACCATGCGGCGGCCGGTGGCGAGCACCTGGCGCTCCACCTCCGCGGCCTGCTCCAGGTAGCGCCCCCGGTGCATCCCGAACACATGGAGGCCCGGCTTGCGCGCCACCTGGACCGCGATGGCGGCACCCGTCCCCGAGGACGCTCCCGCGATGACGGCCCAGGGCCTCGAGCCCGCCTGCCCCGCGCTCATGGGATTTCCCCGTGCAACGCTCGTCACGACCGCTCCTCCCTATTCCTGACGGCCCGGGAATATTAGGGATTGGGGGCCAAACCGAGCTGCCCCAGGAAGTCGAGGAGGTTGAAATAGAGGTGATAGTCGACGATGAGTCCGTCCCGGAATCGCCAGATGTCGACCGCTGAGACGTCAAGGCTCCTGCCAGTCGCGGGCACCACGCCGGTGGCCAGCTCCAGGGGCCCGGTGTGGGTCCCGAAGGCGTGCAGCTCGAAAGCAACCGAGTCGCCAGACTCCGCGGAGAGCCCGCGAATCTCGTGGGTGAAGTCCGGCAACGCGCGGAAGTGCATTTCCATCCACTGCCGATAGGCCTCGCCCCCGACGAGTGACCCGATGGGCGTGCGGATGTTGGCGGAAGGGCTGATCATGGACACCACCTTGTCGAGGTCGTGCGCATTGAGCGCCTTGAAGAACTGCTCGGCCGTGTTGAGCAAGGACATGGGGGTTCCTCCTGGTGGGGTGGGGTGTTCAGCGGGCTTCGGGGCCGATGATCCAGCGCTCCCGGGCCGCCATCGAAAAGACGTACTTCGGGTCGACGAGGCCCGCGCGCGCCGGCTCCACCTGCTCCGCGAAGTACGGCGAGGCCAGGGCTTCTCTCAGCGTGTCGGGGTTGTTGAAGAAGAACTGCTCGACGCTGTCGAAGCTCGCCTCGCCAAACACATAGGCGCCATCCCGGGTATGGCAGTGCAGGTAGCGGAGCAGCCCGGGCAGCCCGGCCGCGATGGGCGCATAGGAAGCCAGGCTCCGCTGGCGGTACTCGCCCAGCGGCATGCCCGGCTTCCGCTTGAGCAGCACCGTGAGCTTCACCCAGGTGGGATCGCGGGTCGGCGGCGGCCCGACCAGAATCTCATGGGCTGTCGTGTCCACGACGAGCGTCCGCCAGAAGGCGGCCCAGGTGGGCTCATCCAGCCGGGCCCCCTGGAGGAACTCCGGGCTCTGGAGCGAGGCCAGCTGCTCCTCCTCGTTCTCCAGCCAGATCTCGGCAATCCCTTGATGGGGCAGCGGGGGGCTCCCCCAATCACCCTCAAGAGGGATCCGGGAGTTGATCAGATAGCGTTTGATCTGGGGAATCCTGCTGGCGAACCGCACCGCGTGAACGTTCGCCCAGTAGTCCTGGAAGGCCGCGACGGTCATGCCCGGCCTGGGCGCCGCGAAGATGAATTGGTGGATCAACGCGAGTCCTCCTCTGCCTGCTGCCGGGCGCTCAGGAACGCCTCGAGGTCGTGGGGAGTCACCGCGCCGACACTGTTGTCGACAAGGAACTCAAGATAGTATTTGCCCCACATGGTCTCCCAGAGGCTGAAGGAGAGGTCGAAAGGCTCTCCCATCAGTCCTGCCAGGTGTTGTTCAATGCCCCAGACGGCTTCGTCGAATTCGGCTTCCGAGAAGGCGTAGCCGGACCGATGGGCGGAGGCGAGGACCTCCGGCTTGGGCAGCGTGCGGAGCCGGAGGACCCGCTCGGGCTCGTTCCCCAGGGCTTTCAGGAAGCGGAAGACTTCGCTCTGGGCCATCACCTTGCTCCCGCGCCAGGTCGCGCACGTTCCGCTTCGGAGAACGGCAGGTAGAGCTCGTCAATGACATATTGCAGACGAGGCTTTCCCCACATCCTGGGCCAGAGGCTGCTGGAGGCGTTGACCTCCTCATGCAGGCGCTCCGTGATGGTTCGGGCCTCCATGTCCCCGACGACGTTGGCCAGCTCGTCCCGGGTGAACTCGAAACCGCTGCTCCGGGCGTGCAGCAGCAGCTCGGGCAACGACTTCCGGTTGAACCGCCGCAGCAGGCCCTCATCCTCGACGCAGGCCTGGAAGAACTTCAGGACACCCTGTCTCGACATCGCCTCTGCCTCCTGTTCGGTTCGGTGTTCGGGGGGGGGGCTAGCTCGCGAGCACCTCCCGGAGCGCCTGGTCGATGGCCTGCTTGTCCTGCTCGCTCAGGGCAAACGTCGCCAGGTGGCCAAAGCCGCTGGGGATCTCCTGGAACCGCGCGCCTGGGATGCGGTCCGCGTCCGCTTTGCACTCCGCGGGAGGGAACATCGGATCGCCCGTGAACGCGACCACGAGCGCCTTGGCGGTGATGCGGCTCAGTGCCGCGGCCAGGTCACCCCCCGCGCTCGGGTCGGCGCCGCGGGCCTTCCGCGCCTGGGCGACGACATCGTTGGGGTCCTGCGAGCGCCAGAAGGTGGCCCAGAACCGGCTGATGAAGTCGTCGATGGAGCCAAAGCCAAGCGAGCGCCAGCCTTCCGCTCCCTCGCGGTAGAACCCCGGCGGCGGCAGCGTCAGTGCGGTCGCGTGCGCCTGCCGGTACGTTCCGGTCAGCACCGCTTGCGCATCCGTGTAGAAGCCGTTGTTCCAGTGGGGATCGGACGTGAGGGGCTCCTCGAGCGCCGTGTGCAGCCAGAGCTTCGTCCAGGGAGAGGGCTTGGGCCCGCCCGCGATGGAGGCCATCCGCTTGACCTTCTCCGGGAAGCGAACCGCCCACTCGTAGGTCTGCAGGGCGCCCACGGACCAGCCGAGGACGAGCTGAAGCTCCTGGATGCCGAACTTCTCGGTGACGAGCCGGTGCTGGGCCATCACGTCATCCGCGATGTGGACCGCCGGAAAGGCGCCTCGCTCGAAGGGGGCCGCCGCGGTGCTGGGCGAGGACGAGGGCGCGGAGCCGAAGTGGCCGGGCAGGATGATGAAGTACTTGCTTGGGTCGAGCGGCCGGCCCTCGCCAATCCAGACCTCCAGGGCCTCCGGAGTGCCGCCGAGGAAATTGGGAAAGAGGATGGCGTTGTCCTTCGCCGCGCTCAGGGTGCCGTGGGTCTTGTAGGCCAGTCGGGCGTTCGGGAGGGTGCTGCCGGAGGAGAGCTTGAAGTCGCCGAGCTCGAAGAAATCCATCGTGTGGGGCTCCTGTGTTGAGGACCGTGAAACCGTGAGGGGAGGCGGTGGGCACGCCCTGCCGCGGGCTCTCCGTCACATGGGGTGCTTCTTCAGGAACGCGAGGAGTCCCTCCCCGACGGCGAGGGGATTCATGCTCTGCATTCCATGGGTGGCATTCATGATTCCGCAGCGCTCCGCCTGGGGAAGCCAGTTCATGAGGAAGCGCTGGGTTTCGCGGAAGCCAGGCATGGCCGCCTCGCTGTCGTGCCCCATGACGGCCAGCACCGGCATGGTGGGCTTGCGGCTCACCATGAGGTCCGCTTGCGACATCCTGAATCCCCATGACGAGATGGCGGGGAAGTCGACCGTGAACGTCGTGTCGACGCATTCCTCGACGCGCTTCCACACGTCGAGGGGGCCGGTCATCTCGACGGCGCCGAGGAAGGAGGGACCGCACACGTCCTCCATGTAGCGCTGCGCGGCCCCCAGCTTGTCTCCCGCCTGGTACAGCGCCATGGCCCGGGTGTAGGCGTCGATGTTGGCCTGCACGCCCTCCGGGGCCTCGCGAGGCAGGTACGGCTCCAGCAGCATCGCGGAGTGGGCTCGCTCGGGATGAGAGAGCAGGAACTGGAACGCGATGACGCCCCCGAAGGAGAAGCCCAGGATATGGGCCTTCTGGATTCCCAGATGGTCCAGGAGCTGCCGGGCGTGCTCCGCGCCCTCTTCGATGCTCAGGCTGCTCTTCTCCAGCGTGCTGCCGTTGTAGCCCGCCCGGTAGTAGCTGATGAACTGATACTGCTCGAGGAGCCGTGGTTGGAACCGCAGCGGCGTGATGAGACTGTCGGCGATGCTGGTGCCGTGGATGCAGAGGATGGGCTCACCGCTTCCCAGCACCGCATATCGCAGCTCCGCGTCGTTGACCTTCACGCGCTGGTCGTGGTCGATGTTCCATTCCCTGCCAAGATACAGTGCATTCGTGCTCATGGCGTCCTCGTGTCCTCTCGCGTGGATGGGTGTCAGTGGGACAGGTCCTGCTTGATGAAGTCAGCCGCCCTTTCTCCAATCATCACGACGCTCGTATGGGGATTGGCTGAAGGAATGGCAGGCATGATGGAGGCATCCGCCACGCGAAGCCCTTCGACGCCGCGCACCCGGAGCCGCGCATCCACCACGGCCATGTTGTCGATGCCCATCTTGCAGGAGCCGGTGAAGTGGTAATACGAGCCGGCATTGCGGATCACCCAGTCCTCCAGCTCCTGGCGTGTCTTGACGTCGGGACCCGGGGCGACCTCCGTCAGGCCCCAGGTGTCGGTGAACGCGCTCGTGCGGTAGATGTCCCGCGCGAGCTGGACCATGGTGGTCGTTCGCTCGAGGTCCGTTCGCTCGGCGAAGTAGTTCGCGTGGATTCGCGGGGCGTCGGCGGGGTTGGCGCTCGCGAGCCGCACCCAGCCGCGTGACAGCGGGCGAACGAGCCCCGGCAGGCTGAGGATGACCCGGGGATCCACCAGCTGCTGCACCGGCGCGATGGGCTGGCCGGTCTGGACGCGCCTGACCACGTTGGCGAAGAACTGGTCGCCAAAGGGGGCGCGGTGCACGAGGCAGATCTCCATGTCGGGGACGGTCAGGCCTGGCTCCGAGCCCCAGAACAGCGCCACCTCCGTCACGTTGCCCCGCGGGTCCGGGGCCGGCTTCGACATCAGGCCAATGGGGCCGATGATGAGCGGGTGGTCATGGAAGTTCTCGCCCACGCCCGGCAGCGCCACGCGCACGGGGATGTCCAGCGCCGCCAGGTGCTCCGGGTTGCCGATGCCGGAGAGCATCAGCAGCTTGGGTGACTGGATGGCCCCCGCGCTGACGACGACCTCGTGGAGGGCCCGGGCGGACTTGAGCTCACCGTCCTGGACATACTCGACGCCGACACACCGCGAGCCCTCGAAGAGCAGCCGGGTCGCCAGGGCGTTCTCCTCCACGGAGACATTCGGACGCTCGCGAGCCGGTTCGAGATACGCCACGCGGACGCCGCGGCGCTTGCCGTCCTTGATGTCGACATGATGCCAGCCGACGCCAAAGGCAGACGCGTTGAAGTCTTCGACATGGGGATGGCCGAGTTCGACACAGGCGTCGATGAACGTCTGGGAGACGGGGTTGCCCGTCTCCTTCGCATTCATCACATGGATGGGGCCGCCCTTGCCCGCCGTGGGGTTGGTGTCGTCCTGCTGGTCCTCGAGCTTCTGCAGGAAGGGGAGGACGTCCTTGAAGGACCACCCGGCGCAGCCGCCGTAGGCCCAGGCGTCGTAGTCCGCGGCCCGGCCCCGGGTATGGATCATGTGGTAGATGTTGGAGGTGCCGCCCAACCCCTGGCCGGATGCCGAGTACACCCGGGTGCCATTGAGCGCGGGCTGTGGCTCGCTCATGTATGCCCAGTCCAGGTCGGTCAGCAGCACTTCGTTCCAGCGGGACGGGCTCTCCACCGCCTCGGTCATCCGTGCGTGACCTGCTTCCAGCACCAGCACGGACACGTCTGACATCTCGCTGAGCCGGTGGGCGATGACCGAGCCCGCCGCGCCGCTGCCTACAATGATGAAATCGAACGTAGCCGTCATGTGTGGTTGTCTCCCGGGGGGCGCGTGGACGCAGGGGCGTTCCGGTGTTGGCTGTGAATGAGGCGCGGCCCGCTGTGCCTGGGCGCTAATAGAGTTCGCGAGTGCGCCGGTGTGACGCGCAGAGCAGCTCCGCTGCCTTTTCCGCGATCATGATGGTGGCGGCGTTGGTGTTGCCGCACGTGATCCTCGGCATGATGGAGGCGTCGGCGACGCGCAGGCCTTCCACGCCATGCACCTGGAGGCGGGGGTTCACGACGGCCTCCCGGTCCTTGCCCATCTTGCAGGTGCCGGCGGGGTGCCACACCGTGGACGCCGAGTTGCGCACGTAGTTGACCAGCTCGTCCCGGCGGGTGACCTTGTCGCCCGGAGCCAGCTCTCGGCCCCGGAAGGGGGCGAGGGCCCGGGTATTCGCCAGCGCTCGAGCGAGCCCGAGGCCTCGAACGAGCACGTCGACATCTGCTTCGCTTTCGAGATAGCGGGGGTCCACGACGGCAAGGTCCCGCGGGTCCTTGGAGCGCAGGGTGACGGTGCCGCGGCTGTGGGGCTGCGCCAGAATCGGAGCGAACGTGAAGCCGGGGCCCGGGACCCGGTAGGGCTCATCGACGTACTGGACCGGGCCGAAGAAGAACTGGAGCTCGGGGGAGGCGGCGCCCAGTCCTTCGTGTGCGTGGGTGAAGAGCCCTGCTTCGGAGAGCAGTTGAGGGGACGGCAGCTCTTGCAGGCTCTGATAGCCGACGCCGAACAGCAGATGGTCTTGCAGATTGCGCCCCACACCCGGCAGGTCCACGAGGGGCGTGATTCCGTGGCGCGTCAGCTCCTGCGCTGGCCCCAGGCCGGACAGCATCAGCAGCTTCGGCGAGGCAAATGCTCCACAGGCGAGGACGACCTCCGCTTCAGCCCGGGCCTGGTGGACGGCGTCGCCCTGCACGTACTCCACCCCCGTCGCCCTCGTGCCCTCGAACAGGATGCGCGTGGCCTGGGCGCGGGTCGCGACGGTGAGGTTCGGGTGCTTCAGCACCGGCTGCAGGAACGCGACGGCGGTGCTGCAGCGGCGGTTGTCCAGGGTGCGTGTGGATTGGTAGAGGAAGGCGCCGTCCTCCTGCTGCTCGGCGTTGCAATCCCAACCGTCACCCGCGTATCCCAGCTCCATCGCGGCTTGTACGAAGGCCATCGAAACCGGGGAGGGCTGCTCATAGCGGATGACCTTGAGGGGCCCGCCAGCGCCGCGGTAGGTGGAGGCGCCCCCCTCGAAGTCCTCTGACTTCTTGAAGCGGGGAAGGACGTCCTGGTAGCTCCAGCCTTCGTTGCCAAGCTGGTTCCAGTGGTCGAAGTCACGCCGATTGCCACGGATGTACATCATGGCATTGATGGAGGTGCTGCCTCCGAGCACCTTGCCCTGGGCAATGGGAATCGAGCGGCCATTCAGGTGGGGCTGCGCGACCGTGGTGTATCCCCAGTTGGCGTCATCGGGGCCCCACATGGACGTCATGGAGGGCAGGTCGGTGTTGTGAATCGCCTCGCGGTCATCCGAGCCACCTGCCTCGAGGAGCAGGACGCGGCAGTCGGACTGGTCCACCAGCCGTCTGGCAATCACGCAGCCCGCGGCCCCGGCACCGACGATGATGTAGTCAAAGGCTTTCGCGGAAGTCATTGAAGCATGGAACCGCGAGCAGCCACCTGTGACGCGAGGGGCCCTCGCGGGCAGCGCGTCCAGGGCCACCGGAGCAGCGAAGCGACCAGCCCCTCGACGCCCAGGCGGAACGCGCGAAGCCCAGCAAGCCGGTGGGCTTGCTGGGCTTCTGACCGCGGTCCGGCGACTACTTCTCCTGCGTGACCTTGTTGTCCATGCCGGTGCGGCTGATCTTCGGCTTGGACTTGCCGTGGCCGCGCTTGTAGGTGACGGAGTTGGAACTGCCCGTGACGGAGATGGCGCGGGTGGCCTCCACCTTCACCTTGTTGTTGCTGCCGTTCACGGTGACGCTCTTGCACTCGCCGGTCAGCGTCACGGTGTTGGACTCGCCGGTGATCTCCACCGTGCTCTGCGGCGTACACTCGTGGGTCGCGGTCTCGCCAGAGCCGGTGACGTCGATGTTGCCCGCGCCCTCCGAGTCGTCCTGCGCGACGGCCGTCATCGGGCCGAAGGCACATGCCACCATCATGAGCACTGCCGTTCCGAACTTCCTGTTCATCCGTGTCCCCTGTGGAAGAGGTGCGGGCCTGTTGCCGCACGGCGCCATCTACGTGCGGGGTGACGAAAGATTCAAGAAGTCTCCCCCAATGCCACGGCCAGCTCCGCGCGGTCCGCGAGCGCCTGTTCCCGTTCCTTCGCCGTCCCCGCGTCCGGCTTCTTCAGCGCGGCATCCAGGACCTTCGCGGCGGCGGCGTCATCGCCCTTGAAGTCGCGCAGGCGCCGGGCCGCCTTGAGCGCCTTGCCGAGAACGGTGGCCGGTGTGTTCGCGTCATCTCCATAACCGGCGGGCTCGTCACGGCGGATGAACATGAGCGAGTTGCCGGAAGGGTCGGTGAGGGTGAAGCGCGTCTGCCCCTTCCGCATGCGAGTCATTCGTGGAAGTCCCCGGACGGGAGTCCGGCCATAGGCCTTCCGCAGCGCGTCCAGGAAGCGCGCATGCAGCTCCTCCACCTCGTCCACGATGACCAGGCAGGTGCTGAAGGCCTTCGCCGGATCCAACCCCTTCAGGCCGAAGAAGTGGAGCTGGGCGCCACCCCGGCGTGTCGCCGCGTAGGGGTTCGGAGCCTGCTGCCGGTACGTCACCTCGAACCCGAGCAGGGCATAGAACTCGAGCGTCGGCGCGAGCTCCACGCAGGGGAGCAGGGGGATGGAGACGTCACCCTTCATGGGAGCGGCCCTCCTCGGCCAGGTCCTGCTCGAGACGCACACGGGCTTCGCGGACGCCCTCGACCGCCGCGGCCAGGAGCCTCGGAGGGAGGCTCGAGCCCAGCCGGTCCGCCCACGCGGCATGCGCCAGCTCGACCTTGCGCAAGGCGCGGCGCCCGGCGGCGGTGAGCGCGACGCACTTCGCGCGCTGGTGATTCGGGTTCTCGACGTACTCCACGAACCCGTCGCTCGCGAGCGCATCCGCCGTCTGCTGCACGCTCTGCCGCGCAAGCCCCATGGTGCGCGCCACCGCCGCCACCGTGGCGGGGCCATGGTCGATGACGCCCAGCACCTGCCAGCGGGCGCTCGTCAATCCCGCTGGAGCGCTCAGCCGATCTCCGGCCTGGAGCAGCAGCCCGTTCAACTGGAACACCTCCAGCACCAGTGTGCTGAAGGTCTCTGCTTTCTGGGTGAGGGGTGGCATTGACAGGAGCCTGTCATAACGACAGGTCCCTGTCGATTGGTGCCGGGGCCGGGGCCGGCCGGGTATGCTCCTACGCATGAGCACCCAGGCGGTCAGTCCCCGGCGCAAGCGCGGGCGGTCTCCACGTCTCTCGCGGGACCTCGTGGTGGAGACCGCTGTCGCGCTCGTCCGCGAGCAGGGACTGCGGCAGCTCTCCATGCGGACGCTGGCCCAACGGCTCGGGGTCACGCCCATGGCCGTCTACAAGCATGTCGCGAACCGGGACGCGCTCGCGCTCCTGTGCGTCGAGTCCATCCTCGGGGCCGTCGTGTTGCCGGAGGAGCGGCTGGCTCCCGTGGCGTGGCTCCGGAAGCTCGCGGGAGACCTGCGCGTCGTGGGCCTGCGGCACCGGGGCCTGATGGACTTCCTGTTGGAGGAAGGCCCCGTCGTCCAACCCGCGCTCGTCATCCTGGACAGGACGGTCCGCAAGCTGCACGCCGCGGGCATCCCCTGGAAGGAGGCGGGCGCGCTGCACAACACGTTCTTCTCCTGGCTGGCCGGAGCGGTCCGCAGACAGGAGCCCTGGGACGTGAGCACCCCGGGGGCGCCCCCTCCCTTCGAGAAGTTCTTCGCGGCGGCGGAGGCGCTTCCCGCCGCGGACTACCCGGGCCTGGCCCACAGCCTGCCCCACATGCGCGCCACGGATGTCGGGCGCGAGTTCGAGGCCAGCCTCGGCTTCATGCTGGAGGGCATCCAGCGGCGCATCGACGCACGACAGGGCTCCACGCGAAGGCGCTGAAGCCTTCAGCCAGCGCGGCCCAGCTCCCAGTGCGTGGCGAGCGCCTCCCGCTCGCCCAGGAGCGCGTCCGGCCCGCCCACCCGGGCGAGCACCGCGTCGCGGGCCTCGACCACCCGGCGTCGCACCGCTTCAATGTCCACGCCGACCAGGGCGCCCTGGAGCTTCGCCCACCGTCCGCGCACCATCACCGACTCGACATTGCCCGCATGCGCCTGGAGCACCACCGCGTCGCGGGGGCGGTTGAGCGGCGTCAGGTTCAGAGCCCCGGCGCCGAGGACGATGAGGTCCGCGTCCTTGCCAGGGCGCAGCGAGCCCGTGACCCGCCCCAGGCCCAGGGCCTCCGCGGCATCGAGCGTCACCATGGGAAGCATGCGTTCCGCCCTGAGCGCGAGGACCCGCGACAGGCCCTCGCGCTCGTGGGCCCGCGCACGCTCCACCTGGAGCGCCAGCCTCATCGCGGTGAACAGGTCCCCTCCGTTGCTGGAGACGACGTCGCAACCCAGTGTCGTCCGCACCCCCGCGCGCAACGCGCGTCCGGTGGCGGGGAAGCCCATGCCCATCTGCAGCTCCGTTTCCGGAGTCACCGCGAGGGAGCCGCCGCTTCCGGCGATGTGCTTCAAGTCCTCCTCGGAGCTCCACGTGCAGTGGACGAAGAGGAGGTCCGGACCGAGCAGCCCCTCGGCCGCCATCCGCTGCACCTCGCTCGGGCCCGGCATGGGCCACGCGGAACAGTGGGCGGTGATGGGGACGCCCAGCTCGCGCGCTGAAAGGATTTCGGCCCGGCTCTGCTCCCAGGGAACCTGCATCTCCGTCAGCGCGATGCCCATTCGCACCAACCCGCCGTCGGAGGCAAGCCGGGTGGTGCGCAGGCGTCTGGCGTCCTGGAGCCGGCTCGCATGCGTTGGCAGCGCGGCGCTCTCCTGGGGCCCGGCGGCATAGCCATACGCGAAGAGGGCCCGGATGCCAGCGCCCTCGAGCGCCGTGAGCGCGGCATCGGCGTGCTCGGGCGTCTCCAGACAGTGGGAGTAGTCCACGAGGGTGGTGATGCCCGCGTCCAGGGCCTCCAGGGCCCCGGCCAGGTTGGCGGCATGCAGGTCCTCCGGCCGGAACGCGGGCGAGAGCTTCACCCGCACCGCCGCCAGATAGTCCATCACCGTCCAGTCCGCGCCCAGGGCGCGCAAGGGCGTCTGCCACGCATGCCGATGCGCGTCGATGAGCCCCGGCATGAGCAGCTTCCCGCGCAGGTCGACGACGCGGCAGTCCTCCGCGCGCAGCTCGGGGCCCATTGCCGTGATGACCCCGTCCTCCACCAGGACGTCGCCTCGCGGCAGGTCCGGCTGTTCAGGGTCGCAGGTGAGGATCTCCGCTCCACGCAGCATCCATCGGTCGCCCATCCGGTGTTCCTCCTGGAAGAGGCCAGGAGTATACGCCGTATACCATGGCTGCCGTCACGCTCCCGTGCGCACGGTTGGCTGCGCCAGCAGGCGCAGGCCGTGCTCACGGAGCTCACGGCCTAGGGGGTGTCCCTAATTAAGCCAGAGCATCATGCAGGCCAGATGGAGGACCGCCAGGTAGTTGGTGGCGGTCTTCTCGTAGCGGGTGGCCACGGCGCGGAAGCGCTTGAGACGGTGGAACATGCACTCCACCTGGATGCGCAGCCGGTAGAGGGCGCGGCTGTTGCGGCGCCGGTGGTGCTTGCGCGTTGGATTCATCGCGATGACGGGCCTCATGCCGCGCTCTCGGACGGCCTGCACGAGGTGGTCGGCGTCATAGCCGGCGTCGGCGATGAGCGCCTTGCCGTGCGCATACTGAATGAGGTGCTCGGCTTCAGTGACGTCGCCGCGCTGCCCAGGCGTCAGCGTCACTTCGAGCGGCTGGCCCTGGGTGTTGCAGAGGGCGTGGACCTTGGAAGAAAAGCCTCCTCGAGAACGGCCCAGAGCATTGCATCGGCCCCCCCTTTTGCACCCGAGGCGTCCTGATGTGCCCGGATGATGGTGGCATCCAGCAGCGAGCCGACATCATCCACTTGCAACTGGAGCGCCTTGAAGAGCCCTTCCCAGACTCCTCGCGTCGCCCAGCGTCCGAAGCGGTTGTAGACCGTCTTCCAAGGCCCGTAACGCTCTGGCAAGTCACGCCACGGTGCGCCCGTCTTCACTCGCCAGAGCACTGCATTGACGAACTGCCGGTCACCTTTCTTGGTGCGCGGCCCTCGTCGGGCAGGAATGAGTGGCTCCAGCTGCTTCCACTGCTCGTCCGTCAGCTCATGTCGGTGCACTCACCAGGGGTGCTCAGCTCTTCTTCTCCCTGCAAGCTCACCCCGGCCCAAGGTGCTGGCGGCCGCTTGGCCTCCAGCACCTCTCTTCAGATAATTAGGGACACCCCCTAGAGATAGCTCATCCATGCGCTGTTCGACCGTGCCTTGAGCCTCACGAACCAGCGGCACGCGAACCCCAGCGGCAACAACAACATCGCGGCGAGCCCCCAGAGTGCCGCGATGTTCGGGACGCTGAAGAACGCTCCCTGATTGGGTCCAAAGACAAGCAGCGCCACACGGTTGAGCCCGTGCAGCAGGTACAGATGGGCCAGGTAGAAGAACAGCGGCGCCGCTCCAAAGGTCGTGAGCAGCGCCAGTCCTCGCGCGGGCATCCGCTCCAACAACGCGAGCAGCAGCGCGCCTGCCCCCAAGGTCAACAGCAGGAAGTCGAGCGACGGCGGATACTTGGTGAGGTTCAGGAAGGAGATGACCGTCAGGAGGGGCGTGGCACCTGTCCCCCAGGGCACCGGCTCCCCATACCCATTCAACAACCGCAGGAGCATGAACAGCGTCAACGCGGACGCCCCGACAAGAACGAGCCTGCGCCGGCGCATCCCTCCGTCCACCGCCTGGGCGAACCAGGGCCCGATGACGTGGCCCAGGGCAATCACCCCAATCCACGGAGCCAGGGGATAGGACGTCCGCGCCCGTGCGTCCCAGGGCAGTGGGATGAACCCCCTGTCATGGAGAATCGCCCAGAGCGCGGAGCCGGGTTCCCCGGGGGCGAGCGTGATGGAGTCCAGCAGGTTGTGTCCGAAGACGATGGCCAGCCCCACGCCGAGCAGCGCGGGCTTCGGCAGCCACAGGAGCCCGGCGAGGACGATCATCGACCAGCCAATCGCCCAGATGACCTGGAGGAAGTAGGTGGAGGGCGTCAGCGAGAACGTCCAGGCGAAGTTGACCAGCGTCAGCTCCAGCAGGACGAGGAACGCTCCCCGCTTCAACAGGAACTCGGAGGCCGCGCGCTTGCCGCCCCGCCGCTGGCCATAGAGCCACGCCGACAACCCGGTCAGGGCGACAAACACCGGCGCGCACAGGTGCGCCGCGAGCCGCGTGAAGAAGAGGCCGGGAGGCGTGGTGGCCAGGTCCACCGGATCGCTGACCTGCGCGTGCATGTAGAAGAACTCACGCGCGTGGTCGACGAGCATGAGCAGCATGACGAAGCCACGCAGGGCATCAATGGCGGCGATGCGTCCCGCGGACGCCTGCCTCCTGGCCTGTCCTCCGGCCGGTGAGTCAGCCCCCTGCGGGAGTGAGAGCGAGCCTGCGGGCACCTGGAGTCCCCTTCCGGGTCACGTCGTGGAATACAGCGAAGGGTCAACACCCCCCTGCGCGCCGTGTTCCCAGGACCCCCGGGTTTCCAGCAGGCTGCTCCTGAGGCCCGCACCTGCCGTCTACGGCGCGGGGATGAACTTGAACTCCGCGATGACGATCTCGACCTCCTGACCGTTCTTGGGCGCGCGTCCCTGGAAGAGCCAGAAGTTCATGTGGACGGGCAGGGGGTTCTGGGGAATGCGCTGGACGTAGTCCGACGGAGCGAAGAGCCAGCTGGCCATCTGGTTGACGTTGCCATCCTGGTGGCCATGCAACGCCTGGAAGAAGACCTGCCGCGAGGACCACTGGAAGCGGTGGGTGGAGTAGGTGCCCCCGAGGCTGATGGGGTAGGCCTGATGGGAGTAGGGGACGCCTGTCACCGCGGGGTACACGGCCCAGTTGCCCATCTGCGGCTGGCTGCCGCCCCACTTCGCGAACTCGATATCGATTTCATTCGTGGCGTCCGGGCCCACGTCGGGACGCGTGTAGTTGAACAGGCCCAGGACCACGTTGTCGTCGAAGAGGTCCGGCCGGCCAATCACCTTGAACTGGTAGGTGCCATACCCCAGCCGCTGCTGAGGCATGTAGACCTCCGCCGTCGTCCAGCGTCCGTCCCGCCAGGCAATCTTCAGGTGGAGGTAGCCGTTCGCATCCACCCAGGCGTTGCGGTCATCCCAGGTGTTGGGGCCAGGGCCGCCCTGACCGCTGCGCACCTCCCATTGATAGCCCGAGAAGGAGACGCTCTTCGCGTCCGCGAGCGGAGCGAAGGCAATGCTGGAGACGAGAGCGATACCGAGGACCTGTGAGCCGCGCATGGATGACCCCATTTCGTGAAGGGTGCCAACGTCAGGCACTCCTCTCCGTATAATCAGCTTTTCCTTGGATTGAAATGGAATGCCCCGCTGTCCTGTCGAGTTGACGAAGCTCCAGTGGAGGCGGGGCTGGAAGGAGTCCGTCCCTAGACTTCTTCAAATTGCAGCCCTGTGGCTCCCATGCGTTCCAGGGCTTCTTTGATGTCGTCCCGGACGATCAGGACAATGGGCCATCCCCAAGCGCGGAACACCTTCGCGTCGCCTACCTGGGAGGCGTCAATCCGCATTCCCCAAATGTCTCGGTACTTTCCGACCTTCTCAGGGCGCCCGTCCTCCGGCGTCCACTTCTCGAACTCCTCGGTGGCCTTTTCGTCAATGCAGCGAATCAATCTGGTGGCGACGAGAAGGAAGAACTGTTCCGACTGGCCCTCAATCTCTACGGGCAGGGTTTGCACCTCCTCGGGCGCGAGTTCCGAGAGCACGGAGGCCACGCGGGCGTGGACCACCGGGGTCGCGAACGCGGCGAGTGAGAAATCAAGCGCCCTGCCGGGCACGGTCACGGGGAGCTTCAAGGGGCCCAAGTCCGGGAGTCGTTGGCCTCGATAGAACATCCACGGGTCGTCTACCTCCCGACCTTGGGCATCTGTGGGAGTGCCGAGCAACCATCGTCCCCGAATGCGCATGTCGTCATGCAGGTCGAAGTACCGCCTTGGCATGCGCTCATTGTGGCGCCGCATCTAGGTGCCCGTCACCAGCTTGTTCAGCTTGGTGCCCGGAGTGGTGAGCTGCTGCCCCAACCGGCCGAGTTCGGCTGTCAGCGCCTCACGGCATCGCTCCATGGTGCGACACCCCTCCGTTGCGTCAGCCAGCCGCCGGAAAATCCGCTGATGGTACGCAAGCGGGTGAGGTCCCTTGTGCCCCTTGACGTGGACGATGTTGGCCGGGTCGTCCAGCGACATGCCCGCCTTGTCGAAGATCTCCTGAAACCGGGGTGACCACGGGCCTTCATTGTTCGTGGCCTTCCACCACTTGTTCGTGGCGATGTGGTGGTCGTGGCCCTCCGCATCCACCGGGGCGGCAGCCGTGCCCCCCAGGGCCCGTGCCGTCATGGCCACCGCATTGGGGGCGAGTGCCACGGTGACGGCCTCGCCCGTCACCGCCACCGCTCCCACTTCGCCCACGGCGGCAAGGCGGATTCCCGCGCGGCCTCCGGCCAGCCCCGCCGCCTGGGCGGAACCGGGCAGCGTCGGCACCTTCGAGGCGAAGCCCGCGGCCGTGTTTCCGATGGCCACCGTCGCCAGCAGTGCGAAGGCTCGCGCCGCGTTCCGGCCCATCACCTTGCCGTAGCGCTCACCCGCATCGCGTAGCTCCTCAAACGTGGTGGCCCGGTCCGCCTCGTCCACCAGCCGCTTGAAGCCCGCGATCAGCGTCCAGAAGGTGTCCACCCCGAGGTAGACAATGGCAGTCGCCGTCATCACGGCAGCCAGGCCCTTGCTCACTGGCTCGGGCACCGACCAGAGGACCAGATAGAAGGTCATGGTCCACAGCGCCGCCGAGAGCGCCGCGTGCGGGTCGGCCATGCCTTTGAAGGCATCCAGCATCTCTTCCAGGACAACACCTTGAGCCATGGCCATGGCCAGCGCGTAGCGCCCGTCTCCGGTGACGGTGGGACCCTCCGCCAGCAAACGCAGACAGTCACCCTTGCGCCCGGTGCGCTCGCACCAGCGCAGATATGCCCGCGTCAGCTCCACCTCCGCTGGCGGCATGTCGGAGGCCAGTGCAGCCCCCTCCAGTGGCGTCATTCGCCGGGTGCGCGGATCAAAGAGGTACGTGCCGCCTCGGGCGTCCACCCCCATCAGGCGCCGCGCGGCCTGCTGGGGATTGGCCGGGAGTCTCACGCCCCGCGCCAGCCTCGCCACGGCCGCTTTGAACTCGCGCCGCTCCACCTCCACCGGACCGGCTTCGTCGTTGTGAGGCGTGAAGACGACTGGCGGCCCAGGGGCTGTTTCCAAGCGCACCACGCGCCCTGAGGCACAGCCTGTCAGCCAAACCAGCAGGAGTAGCGCGACCGCGCGATGTCCCCTCATCAAGCCCCCAGCGGGAAAGAGCGTCATCCTCGCTTCCAGGTGACGGAGTTGGAGCTGCCCGTCACGGAGATGGCACGGGTGGCCTCCACCTTCACCTTGCTGAGACCACCGCGCGTCAGGGCGCGCAGCCTGGATCGGCGGGGCTCCAGGTGTACTCGGAGTCCAGCATCAGTTTCTGTTCCACCACCGGGCCCTTCATTCCGCGCGCGGTGAGGCGGAAGGTCTGCTCCGGCGCCGTGCCTGAAACCTCGGCGCGATAGATGAAGCGACAGCCCGCGGTCCACGTGTCGTCGGGCACTGGCGCGCGGGAGCCGTCGAGGCAGGGCTCCGGAGCGAAGCCGACCTGGGCGGCGCTCTCCGAGTAGCGGTCCTTCTCGCCGAAGTACGCCTTCTGGGCCGTGAAGAACCCTTTCAGGTTGCTGGCCCCCTCGCACAGCGGGGCGGGCAGGGGCGTCCCCTCCGGCCTGCGCACCCCATGGCAGTCCTCGAGGACGAGCTCCGAGGGCCACACACGCACGGGCTTCCCGTCCGCGTACCCATGCGTCATCGCGTAGGTGAGCCCTTCGGCAAGCCCGCCCACGCCCACCGCGCGCACGCTGAAAGTGCTGTTGTCGGGGTGCGAGCCAGTCACCGAGACCGCGTAACGGAAGTGGCAACCCGCGAGCCAGGTGCCGTCCAGCGTGGGCACGCGGCTGCCATCCGTGCACGCCGCCGGGGAGGGGAGCCGCGTGACGTCCGCCGTCCATACATTCTTCTCCCCGAAGAACTCCTGCTGCGCCGCCATCAGCCCGCTGAAGCCGAGGAGCGCCTCGCAGCGCAGCCGCTCGCGCAGTTCTCCCTCGGTGCTGCTTCGTGAGGACGGGGCCGGCGCGGGCGCGCTGGCCTTGACCGGAGCAGGAGCGGGAGCGGGCGCCTTCTCCTGACGCTCACAACCGCCCAGCACGACCATCGCCGAGACAAGACCGGTGACCCGGAATGAGAGGCTTCGCACACAGGACTCCTGGGGGTTGGCACTTCCAGGCATCCATCATGGCGTCCTCCGCGCTTCCATTGCCATACGGGATTGATGGACGCACCGGAAGGCCTCCCGATACGCTGGAGCGCTGACATCCTGGACGTAGACGGACTCCCTCGCAGTGCGAGCGTTGCGGCGGCGGGTGACGCGCTCCTGGAGAAAGCATGGCGGTCAAGAAGTCAGCGAAGGCGACGGCGCGACCCAGGACAAAGCCGAGGGCGGCGCCAAAGCGGCCGAAGTCGAATCCGGCACTCATGCACGCCGCCCGAGCGCGCTCGCTCACGAATGTGCAACAGCTCCTCGCCGAGGGCGCATCGCCGGACTCCGCGGAGAATGGTTACTCCGCGCTCATGGCAGCGAGTTCCGCCTGGCAATCGGAGATCGTGGCCGCGTTGCTGGAGGCCGGCGCCAATCCAAACAAGGGCTCCAAGCTGCTCGGCACGCCACTGATTTGTGCGGCAGGCTCGCTAACCGAAGGCAACCTGCTGGAGACGGTGCGCCTCCTGCTCGCGAGCGGAGCCGACATCACGGCGATGGATGGCGATGGAAACACCGCGCTCCACAAAGCGTGTTCCAACGGGCACACCGCCATGGTCGAGATGCTGCTTGCGGCGGGTGCGGACGTGAGGATGCTCAATCGCGAGGGACGCCTCCCGGCGGAGGGGGCGGTCTGGAGAGGGCACACCGATATCGTGCGACTTCTCATCGATCGCGCAGGAGCCATCGCTTCCGTGGACGATGCGCTTGTCTTCGCGGCGAGCCAGGGGCAGCTTTCCCTGGTGCAATTGCTCCTGCAGCGCGGAGCCAATCCGAATCACCAAGCTCCCAAATACTTGCAGTACTCCGCACTCGGGGTGGCTGCGTATTCAGGGTGGGAAGAGGTGATTCGCACGCTGCTGGCCGCGGGCGCGGATCCCTCGCGGCCAGGAAATCAGCACGGGGACTCGCCCAGGGCGATCGCGGTCGAGCGAGGCCAGTCGGGCGCGGCGAAGTTGCTCGGCGCCTGACCTGGCGGCGGGCGAACCCGCCGGCCATTGCGTCGGGTCGCTCAGCGCGCCCGCTGCAGATGAATCATCGCCTCATCCAGCAGCGCGGCCACGCCCCGGCGCACCACGTGCACCACCTTGCGGTGGTGCGAGGAGGCCAGGTGCGTGTAGTGGGTGGACACCTTGTGGTGCAGCTCCGTGGCGCCCCACACCAGCACCAGGTCCGCCCACTCCAGGTCGCTCTTCGCGCGGTCCGCCGTGCGGCGCTCCGTGCCGTCCACCATGCGCAGGGAGATGTGGCCGCCCAGCTTCGCCTCCAGCTCCTCACGCACCGCCGGCGAGCCGCCCACCACCACCACGCGCTGCACGCCTCGCTGGTGGCACATCTCCACGAACGCCACCTCCGCGCGCCGGTTGGCGGAACCGCCGCACCGCGCGCAGTGGCTCCGGGGCTCCACCCGCAGGGGCTCCCGGCCGCTCGCCGAGGCCACCTGGATGCAGCCGGGATCCGCGCACACCTGGAAGAAGCGCTCGGCCAGCACCTCGGCCGCTCGCAGCAGCTTGGGCTCGCTCATCCGCGCCTTGCCTGGCCGCGTGAGCCCCACCTCTTCCAACACGCCCCTCGCCCGCGCCCGCGCGTCCATCAGCGTGACGCCCCGCTCCGCCAACCACCCGTCGATGTCTCGATCCGCGCTCATCGCTTGGCCATCGGGACAGGTGTAGCGGCGAACAGCTCCGACTGCATCGGGACGGGCCCGGAGGGCTGCGCCAGTCCGAGCGCCTCGCGCACCGGGCCGAAGCTCCGGCGGTGGATGGGCAGCACGCCCCGCGCCTGGATGGCCTGCACGTGCTGCGCGGTGGGGTAGCCCTTGTGCGCCGCCAGCCCGTAGCCGGGATACTGCGCGTCCAGCTCCGCCATCAGCCGGTCGCGCGTCGTCTTCGCCAGCACGGACGCCGCCGCGATGCTCAGCGACAGCGAGTCCCCCTTGATGATGCCTCGCTGCGGAGAGGGGCACTGGGGAATCGTGCGCGCGTCCACCAGCACGTAGTCCGGCGTCAGCCCCAACCCCTCCACCGCGCGCCGCATGGCCAGGAGGCCCGCGTGGTAGATGTTGATGGAATCAATCTCCTCCACCTCCGCCCGGCCCACCGCCCACGCCACCACGTCGCGCTTGAGGGCCTCCGCCAGCGCCTCGCGCTTGTCCGGGTCCAATATCTTCTTCGAGTCGTCCAGCCCCTTGAGCTTGTAGCCCCGGGGCAGGATGGCGGCCGCCGCGACGACGGGGCCCGCGAGCGGCGCCATGCCCGCTTCGTCCACGCCCGCCACCTTCAAGAGGCCCTGCTCCCACAGCTCCGTCTCGAACTTCAGCAGGTGCCGCAGCCGCTGGCCTTCCGCGCGGTTCTTCTCCTGGCGCGAGCGCAGCCTCTTCGCGAGCGCCTGCGCGCCCTGGCGTGGATCTGCTTCCAGCGCTTCGAGCAGCCCCTGGGGGACCGGCTGCGCCTGGGTAACGAACCGCCCGGTCAGCTCGGTGACCGAGCATTCGAGCAGCGCCTGCACACTCTCTACGGACATGGGGGACCTTCGGGATTGCCTACCCGTCGGGTAGCGCGGTTGCACGGCTTACTGGAGTGGGGAAACACCAGTGCCGCGACAACACGCCCGTACGCACGCCGTCAGGCCAGACGGGCGGGCGGCGAGGCTGGAGGAGAGCCGGACCGACGCGGAGGCGCGCATGCGGGTTTGACGCATGGCGTAAGTGCTACCGCGCGCGGGCAGGTGTGCACAACCGCCCGACGGCCCGGGGCAGCGGATTTTCCGCGCGCTCGGGCCCTCACTGGCGGGTCTTCCGGCTCAATCCCTGAGCTGGAGTGTCACCGTGGCGGGAACAGGCGTGCAGTGACACGCGTCGCACGTCCACTCCACGCGCTCCGCGGGCGTCACGTGCGAGCCCGCCGTGGCCACCACGCGGATGGGGCTGGGCGCGAGCGTTTCGTTGATGGCCGTGGTGACGCCCCGGTCATCCGTCACGCCGGTGATGCTGACGTTGCTCTCCAGGTTGGTGGCCGTCACGGACGCGCCCTGGATGTACGCGCCGTCCGCCGACATCACCTCCACGCGCAGCGACATCGGCTCCGCGCAGGTGTCCTCGTGCCGGTTCGCGCTGGGGGCGTCATCACAGCCCGTCAGCACCACGCTCGCGAGGAGCCCCAACCATCCATACGTCCTCAACTGCTTTCCCATCCCCACGCCCCCAACCCGTCCCATGCCGTGAATCTGGTACCGGAGGACGGGTGCTGCAATGCGTGTGTCAGGCGGCGGGCGGCAGCCGCGCATGGGCAAAACGTGCGGCATCCGTGTCCGGATAGCGATGCAGGATGTACCGGTAGATTTCCTCCGCGCGCACCGCGTTTCCCAACTTCTCCCCCTGCACGCGCGCCAGGAGCACCAGCGCGCGCGGCGCGGTGGGCTCATCCGGCGCCGTGTCCGCCGCGGCTTCCAACGCTTTGACCGACAGTGGGAAATCTCCTTCCACCGCCGCGGCCTGGCCAATGAACAGATGGTGCGCCGGCGAAAGCTTCAGGCGGGGCACCACGTGGAGCACGCCGTACAGCGCCAGCGCCTTCGCCACGTCGCGCGCCGCCACCGCCGCGCCCAGCTCCGCCACCTGCTGCTCGCGGGCGGCTTCGGCCTCGGCGGCGTCGGGCTGCGGGGAGGGGAGTGCCGGGGACTCGCGCAGCGCGGTGGGCACGCGCTGGGGCGCGGTGTCCCCCAGCGTGGGCTCCAGGAAGTCGCGCGCGGGCAGGTAGCCCAGCGCGTCCCCGTACACGTACAGCACGCGCCCCAGCAGGCTCGCGGCGCAGAAGGGCATCAGGCAGGTCAGCACCTGCGCGACGAACCCGGACACGAAGGGAAGCCCCAGCTCGACGACCCACGCCGCGCCCCAGTGCAGCCCGCCGTGGACACAGGCCAGCAGCACGAACATCCCCGTCACGAGCCCCGCGTCGCGCCCCACCGCCCGGAAGCAGCCGAGCGTGCGCACGGGGTTGAGCGCGGCGAGCACCGACTGCGTGGTGGCGGCCAGGAGCAGCGCCCACGGCAGCCACAACAGGCCCAGGGCCGCGAGCCCCCAGAAGAGCGCGTCCCCCCTCACGCCGGGCACCCACAGGGTCTCCAGCGGGTAGAGGAACCGGACGACGATGGCGAACCCGGACACGGGCGGCAGCAGGTGCCAGGCGTAGACGAGCGCGGGCAGGAAGACGCCCACGGTGACGCCCAGGCCGCGCAGGCCCGGCACGAGGTTGTCCTGGACGAGGCTGGTGAAGCCGGGGCCTTCTGGATCCGCGTCGCCCCGGGCCGTGCCGCGCACGAGCGAGAAGAAGGCGGACCAGAAGACGCCCAGCGCGAGCGTCATGGGCAGCACGTGGAGGATGCGCACGCCCACCGCGAGCATGTGCAGCACGGCCAGCATCACGCTCACGGCGACGAGCGTCTGCAGGCCCGGTCCGGTGAACGGGAAGCGCAGGGAGTCCAGCAGCCGGCCCTGGAGGGAGAGCCCCGAGCGCGAGCGCAGCAGCACGTTCGCCGTGCCCTCGCACCGGCCGCACACGGCGTACTCCACCGTGCCCGTGCGCCGCAGCTCCACGCACGCGGGGCACAGCAGGGCCTCGCAGTGTTCACAGCGCCAGCCGGCGGCGGAGTCCGGGTGGCCGGTGCAGTGGGGTGGGGCGGGGACGGAGGTGGCCATACGGCCGGCAAGCCTACGCCGGGCCGGGAGTCTCATCCCAGGGGGCGCCCAGCCACGCCTGGAACGCGGCCTTCTGCGCGTCCGTGGGGCGCTCCACGCGCTGGAGCCACGCGGCGTCCGCGGGCTTCTGGCCCAGCACCACCGGCACCTCCAGCAGGCGGTCGCGGCGGAACAGCGTCACCCGCACGGTGTCGCCGGGGCGCTTGTCCTCGCAGCGGGCGATGAGCCCCGCGCCGTCCACGCGCCAGCCGTCCAGCGCCACCACGTCGTCCTCCGGGTACAGGCCGGCCTCCAGCGCGGGCGTGCCCTCCGGCACGGTGGACAGCGTGGAGGAGCCGCGCACCGTGACGCCCAGCCAGCCCTTCGGCTTGGGCTCGCCCTTGAGGCGCGGCGGCGTGCCGCCCTTGTCGTTGGGGGCCTCCCGCATGCGGAAGGACAGCTCCAGCCCCACGTGCGCGAAGACGCCGTAGTCCAGGTCGTCCGTGGAGCGCACCGCCCGGTCGAAGAACGGCGTCAGGTCCACGCCCGCCACCTCGCTCGCGGCCTTCTCCACGCCGTCCTCCGCCACGCCGGAGCCGTCGCCATGGCGTTGCCACAGCAACCGCATGACGTCATCCAGGCACTTCGTGTCGCGGGTGGCGCGGCGCACCTCCAGGTCCAGGAGCGCGCACACGACCTCGCCCTTCAGGTAGTAGGAGATGGCGCTGTTGGTGGAGTGCTCGTCCGGGCGGTAGTGCTTCACCCAGCTGACGAGCGACGCCTCCGTGAGCGTCTGCACGCGGCGGCCCGGGGTGGAGTGCAGCAGGCTGAGCGTCTCCCCCAGGCGGGCCAGGTAGCGCGAGGGGGACATCAGGCCCGCGCGGCGCACGAAGAGGTTGTCGTAGTACGCGGTGCCGCCCTCGAAGGCCCACAGCAGCGTGGTGTAGTTCTCCTGCGAGTAGTCGAACGGCACCAGCGCGCGCGGCTTCACCCGCTTGATGTTCCACAGGTGGAAGTACTCGTGCGCCACCAGCGTGAGGAAGTCCTCCCAGCCCCGGTGCGAGGACAGGCCCGTGCGCGGGAAGAGCAGCGCGGTGGAGGCCTGGTGCTCCAGGCCGCCGCGGCCCTTGTCGGTGAGGTAGACGAGGAACAGGTAGCGCTTGAGCGGCAGGCCTTCGTACATGCGCGCCTGGGCCTCGCAGATGCGCTGCATGTCCGCGCACAGCCGCTCCGCGTCCGGCACGCTGTCGCCCCACACCACCACCTCATGCGGCACGCCCGCGGCGGTGAAGGTGAGCGGCGTGTGCGGGCCCACCTCGAAGGGGCTGTCCACGAGCGTGTCGTAGTCCGGCGCGTGGAAGGTGGCCCCGTCCGAGTCCAGCGCGCAGAACGTGCGCCAGCCCTGGGGCGCGTCCACGGTGACGTGGTGGGGCAGGGCGCGCGTGCCCTCCGTGTAGAGGAACACGGTGGCGCCGTTGAAGTAGGCGTGGCTGCCGTCCAGGTGGCTGGTGCGCACGGACAGCTCGTTCGCGTAGACGCGGTAGCGCAGGGTGACGGCCTGGCCCCTCGCGTCCACGCGCCACGTGCGCTTGTCCACGCGGCGCACCGGCAGGGGCTGGCCGTCCGGCCCCTGCGCGGTGACGTCCTGCACCTGGCGGGCGTACTCGCGCACCAGGTAGCTGCCCGGCGTCCACACCGGCATCACCGCGTCGAGCACGTCAGGCCCGGCGGGGAAGGCGGCCTCCACCTCGAACAGGTGCGCATGCGGGCGGGGCATGGCGACGTGGTAGCGGACGGCGAGCGACATGGACGGAGGGCCTTTCTTCCTTGGGGGACGGCGGGGTTACTTCGCCTTGACGAGCACGGCGCCGAAGAAGCCGTCGGTGCCGTGGGTGTGCGGGGCCAGTCGCAGGAAGGGGCCGGGCCCCAGCTTCGCGCCCAGCTCCGCGCCCAGCACCTCCGCCACGGGGCGCACGCTGAAGTCGGGGTGCTTGGACAGGAAGTCCTCCACCACGTTCTCGTTCTCCTCGCGCAGCACGCTGCACGTGCCGTAGATGAGCCGGCCGCCCGGCTTCACCAGCATGGCGAAGCGCGCGAGCAGCGCCTTCTGCCGGCCCACGTGCATCTCCAGGTCTTCCGGCGTGAGGCGGTACCGCGCGTCCGGCTTGCGGCGGAAGGTGCCGGTGCCGCTGCACGGCGCGTCCACCAGCACGCGGTCCGCCAGCCCCTTGAGCGGCGTGAGCGCGGCATCCGCGTCCGGGCCCTCGTGGGGGATGAGCTGCGTGCGCACGTTGTGCACGCCGGCGCGGCGCGCGCGCTTGCGCAGGTCCTCCATGCGGCCCTCGTCCACGTCCAGCGCGTGCAGGTCGCCGCGGTTCTTCATCTGCGCGGCCAGCTGCAGCGTCTTGCCGCCCGCGCCCGCGCACGCGTCCACCACGCGGGTGGGCGGCGCGTCCACGAGCATGCCCAGCAGCTGGCTGCCCTCGTCTTGAATCTCGAACCCTCCGTCCTTGAAGTCCTGGAGGGAGAAGAGGTTGAGCCGCGTCTCCATGACGAGGCCGAAGGGGGACAGCGCGGTGGGCTTCGTGGACTCCACGTCCTCCGCAGCCAGGCGCTCCTGGAGCTGGGCGCGGTCGCCCTTGAGCGTGTTGGCGCGGACGATGAGCGGGGCGCGCTCGTTCATGGCCTCGGCGGCGCGGGCGGCGTCCTTGCCGAAGACGGCGCGGAAGCGGTCGGCGAGGAAGTCCGGCAGCGACGCGGCGATGGGGAAGCGCTGCGCTTCCGGCAGGCTGTCCAGGTCGGCGGCGGCGTCCGGCAGCCGGTCGAGCACGGACAGGTCCGGGCCGGTGAGCCCGCTGGAGCGCGCGACGTAGGTGGGGTCCTCGCCGTGGAGGATGCGGGACGCGGCGAGCCGCATGACGTCCTGGCGCGTGGGGTCCAACGCGTCGAACTTCCGGTGGGCGCGGTCCAGGAGGAAGTCCACGGTGCGCTGGCGGCGCAGCAGCGCGTAGACGCGCTCGGCCACGGCGCGGCGCTCGGTGGAGTAGAGGGCCGTCTTGCGGCGCAGCACGAACTCCAGCGCGCGGTCGGACAGGCGGCCCTCGCGGCGCACGCCGCCGTAGGCCTCCAGACACGCCTGGAGGACCAGGTCCTCGCGCAGGGGGCGGTTGGGGTTGGGGCGCGCGCGTTCGTGCTGAGCGCGGCTCAGCTTCGGTTTGTCAGCGCGTCCCTTGGCGTCCTTGCGCTTCTTGGGAGCGCCAGGGCGGGACGAGCGGGGGCCGCCCTGCTTGGGGGCGCCGCCGCGGGAAGGTCCAGGCTTGCGAGTCGTGGCCATGTCGCATGGGCCTTCGCATCCCCCGGGCAGCCTTGACAAGCAGGGAACGCAAAAGACGCCCCCGGAAGGCCCTGGAGGGACCCGCCGGAGGCGCCTGGGAGTCACTTCGGGGCTGGGGCGTCGGAGCTCCCCGGGCCGCCCCTGCCCGGCGGGGTCCGCAAACCTGTCCGACTGTCGGACAGGTTCGTGGGGGGGGCGCCGCCGGGGGGCTCAGCGGTTCCGGCCCAGGCGGGCGCCCAACTGGTCCGACTGTCGGACCAGTTGAGCCAGGGCGCCTCCGGGGCGGGCTCAGCGGTTCCGGCGACGGCGGCGCACGAGCCCGGCCACGAGGGCCGCGGCGGCGGGAATCAGGGCGGCGGACGGACCGGCGGCGCAGCCACCGCCCCCGTTCGCGTCATCCCCGGTCCCCGGCGTGACGCCTGGCGTCGTAGGCGTGGCCGGAACCTCGGGGCGGGGGTCGGGGTCGGACGGCGTGGTGCCGGGGTCCTCGTCGTTGCCACTGCCGGTGCCCGGGTCGGTGGTGCCGCTGGCCGTCACGGTGACGACGGTGGTGGACGTCAGCGGCGCGGCGCCCTGGGCGGTGGCCGTGGCCGTCACCGTGTAGGTGCCGGGCTGGGCGAAGACGTGCTGGGCCTGGGGGCCCTCCGCGGTGGCGCCGTCGCCGAAGTCCCAGGTGACGGTGGTGCCGGCCTGGGAGGCCGTCGCGGTGAACGCGGCCGTGTGGGGCGCGGTGCCGCTGGCGCTGTCGACGGCGACGTTCAGCGTGCCCTGGGGCGCTTCCGGCTGCGCGGGCAGCTGCTTGGTGAGGGTGAACGAGTCCAGGGTGCCGCCGTCCGTCTTCACGAGCTTCGCGGTGAGGGTGCCCTCCACGACGTCCACGTCGAGGAAGCCGTGGGCCGCGTCGTCGCGCAGGACGCTCCAGGACGGGCGCGACGTGGCGAACTCGCGCAGGGTGGCGCCGCCGCCGCCGACGACGAGGTAGGGGATGCCCTTCGCGTCCTTGCCGGCCTCGGCGTCTCCGAGCATGGGCTTGCTGCGCTCGTAGTCGTGGTCATGGCCGGTGAGGACCAGGTCCACGCCGTACTTCTCGAACAGCGGGCCGAACTGGCGGCGCATGGTGAGCTGCGAGCCGTGCTCGCCGCTGGACCAGGACGGGTGGTGGAAGAAGACGACCTTCCACGGCTGCGTGGTGGCGGCCAGGTCCTTCTCCACGAACGCCTTCTGCGCGGCGAGCGTGCACTTGCTCGAGGACGCGAGCCCCACGGCGCAGTTCGAGTCGATGGACACGAAGTGCACGTGGCCCCAGTCGAACGAGTAGTAGCGCTCCGAGCCCTCCGCGTTGTTGGTGGGCAGGTAGAGGTTGTCCAGGTAGGGCTGGGCCTCGTTGGTCACGTACTCGTGATTGCCGGGCGTGGCGAACATGGGCACCTGCGCGAGCAGGGCGGCCATGGGCGTGAAGAGGTTGGTCTGGAACTCGGTCTCGGTGCCGGACGCGTAGGCGTTGTCACCCAGGGCGACGAAGAGCTCCGGCTTGTTGGCGAGCATGGAGGAGGCGACCTTCTTCTGGTCGCTGCCGCCGGTGCCGAAGTCACCCACGGCGGCGAAGTGCACGCGCCGCGTGCCGGGCACGGGGGCGGTGCTGAACGTCTTCGCCGGGGTCGTCTCACCGCACGCGTCCACGGAGTACGTATAGGAGGTGCCCGGGGACAGGCCGGTGAGGACCACGGCGTGGATCTTCGCGGTGGCCGTGGAGCGCGCCGTCTGGCTGGTGTCGCCGGCGCCGTAGCGCACCTGGGCGCTGGAGCAGCTCGACGACAGCCGGAACGCCACGGTGGCGGTGTCGGGGCCCACCTTCTGCAGGTAGGGATCACGCGGCAGGGCGAGCGCATCACCCGAGGCGAAGCCCCCGACGAACAGGGCAGCCAGGGCAGCGAGCGAGAGAGACTTCGTCCGGTCCATGAATCCTCCGGCCCGAGACATTCGGGACCGGGGCGCAACCGTTCATGGCTCAACGTTCATCCGGAAATCGGGCACCCGCCAGTAGGCAGGCATGCAGGCGCTGGTTGTGGCTGAAAGGCAGACAGAAGGGCGTGTATTGCCTGTTTCAGTTCAGGCGCGTAGAGGGCGCCGCCTTGCGGAGTCCGGGGGCTGCGTTACCCCTGAAGACATGACCGAAGTCCACTCCCAGACCCGTGAGTACACCCTCCCCGAGGGCTGCCCCGTGTGCGAGTCGGACCTGCCGGTGCGAGTCACCGCGACCGGTCCGAACGCGGTCTGTAGGCACTGCGGCTGGATGGGCCGCCCCTTCATCACCGTGACGCACAACGGCCTGCGCGTGTCGTACGACGACGCCGCGCAGGCCTGAGCAGGGACTTCCTCGATGTGGCCTACGGCTTCTTCACGTCGTAGGACACCAGCTCCTCCAGGCGTTCCCCGTCCTCGAGGACCTTGCCCACGCCGGGGACCAGCCAGTACAGGCGCTGCTTCTCCTCCTTCACCTCGCCGCTCTTGTTCAGCTTGTCACGCTGGACCTTGATGGCGTTGGTGAACGTGCCGGCGGGCGTCGTCACCGTCACGTCCTTCTCCAGCACCTTCCAGACGTAGGTCGGATCCTTCCCCTCGGTTCCGCCCGCCGCGTAGGTGATCAGCTCGCGCACCTTGTCCTGGTGCTCCCAGGGCACGGACGTCGGCGTCACCGCCAGGGACTTCATCATCGCCGGGGACCAGGTCGTCGCCTTCGTGGGCAGGCCGTCCGTGATGTCCTCCTCGCGCAGGCGCACCACCACGCCGGTCGTCAGCTCCAGCTGCCAGGAGTTCTCCTCGTAGACCGTGCCCGTCGTCGTGCGGTCCTGCTTGCTGTGCACCTTGACCGCCGTCATCGTCGTACCCGGCACCGTCTCCGGGCCCTGCACCGTCACCACCTTGTTGAAGACGCCTTCCTGATCGTCAGTGATGCGGTAGGTCCAGGTGGAGCCCGTGGTCAGCGGCCAGAGCGTCGTCACCTCCGCCTGCTGATCCGGCTTCGTGCCGCCGCCCGTGTTCGGGTCCACCGGGTTGCCCGGCAGGTCCACCGTGCCGTCGGGATTCGTCGTGGACGAGCCCGGATCATTCCCCGTGGGCAGGCTGCCCCCGCCGCCACCACAGGCGGCCAACGCCCCCCACGCCGCGAACAGCACCGCCAGCTTCCTGAACTTCATGCCATCTCCTCCCGCGCGCCCTTCGCGCTCACCGCCGTCCACCGCAGGCCCCGCAAGGGCGCCCCTTCCGTCCGTCCCAACGCCGCCGCCAGGCTTCCAGGCTCCGGCTCCTCCACTTCCAGTTCCACGCGCCGCGCGGAGAAGTCCAGCGCGCAGCTCTTCACCAGCACGTTGCGCTCCCCCAGCGCCGTCCTCAGCGTGGCCTCCGCGCGCACCAGGTCGTCCGCCTGCGCGGACACCACCAGCCGCTGCTTCGCTTCCTTCGTCGCCACGGCCTTCTTTTCAAAGAGGTCCAGCACGAAGAGCAGCGCCGCCACGAACCCCGTGCCCACGAACGCCAGCACCAGGTTGCCGTGGCCGCACGCCATGCCCAGGCCAATCACCAGGAACAGGATGGCCGCGTCGCGCGGGTCCTTCAGCCCGGAGCGGAACCGCACGAATCCGCCCAGGCCCACCAGCCCGAACGCCTTCGCCACGCTGTTGCCAATCACCGCCGTAATCACCGCCGCCGCCGCGCAGAGGAGGATCTGCGCCTGCACCATCTCCACCTTCGGCAGCGGCTTGCCCAGCACCAGCCGCCAGGGCCGCGACGACAACATCGCGCCAATCACCGCCGACGCCACCAGCCGGGGGAGGATGGCCCCCATCGACAGCGCCTGAAGCTCCTGCTCCACGTCCTGGAACAGCGCCCCGAAAGGACCTTCCATGGGCGTCATGCCTCCTGCCGCCCGGCGTCCACCCCGGCCGTCTCCACCGTGGGCCGCACCGGCCGCTGCGCCTGCTCCAGCATCCGCGCCTGCGCCACCACCGCGTACGCGTTGCGCAAGACGGGCAGCTTCCCGGCCTGCTCCTCCAGGATGCGCTCCAGCAGCGCCCGCGTCTCCGCCACCAGCGGCAGCCCGCGCATGGACGACACCACCGTCGCCGGCCACCTACGCGCCGCGGAGGCCCGCAGCTTCCACGCGCGCGGCGAGTCCATCCCGTCCACGGAGTCCAGCGCCTCCTTGGTGAGCGCCACGCCGCGCTCACGCATGGCCCAGGCGCGCGGCGTGTCCACGCCGGTGAGCGAGCGCAGCACCAGCTTCAGCGCCCCCTTCTCCAGCTGCTCGCGCAGCCCCACCGCCACCGGCGTCTCCAGGCCCGTGGTGCTCTTGAGCACCGCCAGCCGGTCGTGCGGAATCAGCGCCTCGCGCAGCGCGTCCGCGCGCTCCGTGGCCAGGCCGCCCAGGCTGCGCGCCACCGCCGAGTACAGCTTGCGCTGCATGCCCGCCTCGCGGACCACCCAGGACTCCTCGCCGTCCACGCCGGCCAGGCCCAGCAGCACCGCCCCCAGGTGCCCGTCCTTCAGGCCGCGCTCGCGCAGCGCCCATGCCTCCGGCGTGTCCTGGCGCTTGAGCCCCTCCAGCACCGCCTCCGGCGCCTGCGCGTACAGCCGCTGCCGCAGCGCGTTCGCGCGTGGGGAGGTCACGAACCCCAGGCCCTCCGCCACGTCCGCCGGCACGCTCGCGGCCAGCACGTCGCGCAGCGTCCACGCCGTGTCGTCATCCAGCCCCGTCAGGCCGCGGGCCACGAGCCCCGGCAGCCGCTCCGCGTACGCCAGCCGGCGCTGGTGCGCGGGCAGGCCCGGGATGCCGTTGAGCAGCCACGCGGCCAGCTGGGGCTCGCGCGCCTCCAGGCCGTCCACCGCGTGGAAGAAGCGCTCCTCCACGTCGTCCACGGACGCCACGCCCGGCGGCGGCGGGGTGGGGGCGGGGACCAGCCGCTGCACCGGCTGCTCACGGCCTTCCAGCCGCGCGACCACGGCCTCCACCAGGCGCTGCTCCAGCACGCGCAGCGGCTGATCGTTGTTCTCCAGGATGATCCACCGCGCCGGGTCCCTGCGGGCCTGGGCGAGGAACGCCTCGCGCACGCGCACCGCCAGCCCCGCGCCCACCAGGCCCTTGCGGCTGTCGGTGTCGTTCACCTTGCCGCTCTGCACCTTGCCCAGCCGCTTGCGCAGCCGCGCCAGGTCCGGGTCCACGTCCACCAGGATGACCAGGTCCGGCCACAGCCCCTGCGACGCCAGCTCGCAGGAGGACAACAGCTGCTCCTCCCTCAGGCCCCGCCCGCCGCCCGTCAGCGCGAGCTGCGAGTAGAGGTAGCGGTCCGTGATGCACACCTCGCCGCGCTTGAGCGCGGGCGCGATGACCTCTTCCAGCTGCTGCGCGTCGCGGGCCAGGTTCAGGAAGAACTCGGCGCGAGGCCCCATCTCCAGGAGCCGAGCGTCGCGCGTCAGCTCGCGGATGCGCCGAGCGGTGGGCGACTGCAGCTCGCCCCCTTCGCGCGCGTGCGCGACCTTGTAGCCCAGCCGCTTCAGCCGGGACGCGAGCAGGTTGGACAGCGTCGTCTTGCCGCTGCCGTCAATGCCTTCGAAATCGATGAACACGGTGCCCTAACCCCCTACGACCCCAACGCCACCTGAAGCGAAGGCATGCACCCGCGCCATGCCTTCCGCGAACTTGCTGTACGCCGCCGGGCCCCCCGGATTGAGGGCCGACAGCCACTCGGGCAGCTCCGCCCCGAGGTGCTTCACCTCCACCACCACCCGCGAGTCCTCCCACACGGGCATCCCCAGCCGCTCCACCGTCAGCGCCGTGGGCGACAGGGCCAGCTCCGGCGAGACGGCGTGGAAGCCGATGTCCCGGTCCACCGTCACCCGCCACTCCTGCGACACCTGGTACACGTGCCGCCGGTACGTCACCGCCAGCACCGGGGACAGGCTGCCCCCCGTGAAGAGCGGCAGGAGGCTCACGCCACCCCGGATGGCCCGCCCCAGCTCCGAGCGCGGCACCCACACGCGCCGCTTCTGCGTGAGCCCGTTGCGCTCGCGCTTCACCTCCAGCACCACGCGCTCGCGGCCCGCCGCGCCCACGTCCGGCGAGTACTCCTTCGTCCTCACCTTGAGGCAGTCCTCCGGTGTGCGCAGCGCGCGCTCCGTCAGCGGATAGCCCTGCTTGTCGAAGTACACCGACACGATGCGCGTCGGCGGCGGGAGGACCCCGCCCAGCTCCTGGGACAGCCGCGAGCACACCGCCTTGGCCTCGGAGGCCTCCAGCACGCGCTTGAACTCACGACGCAGCTTCGTCACTTCGCCTTCAGCGAACGAGATCATGGCCCAGGTCTCCTCACCGGAAGCGGGTGGCGAGCTGCACCGACAGCTCGAGCGCGGGCGCCACGTCTCCCGGCCGGAGCGCACGCTCCGCCTGGAGCTGCGCCTTGAAGGAATCCGCCAACAACACGTTGAAGCCCCCCGTCACCGAATGTCCCTGTGCCTGGATACCGCCCTGCAATTGCAGCGCCTCCGCGCCCACCATCGGCTGCACTGCCCACCCCTCGCGGCCCACCGGGACCGTCCAGTAGGCCAGCACCGACTGCGAGCGGAACGGCCCCAACGCCAGCCGGCCCGCCGCGGCCTCCCCCGTCAGCGACAGCCCCCAGAGCGTCAGCTCCGCGTCCGCCGCCGTCGCGTACTGCTTCGTCCCGTCGATGACCTGCGTGAGGTACGTGCTGGTGCCCAGCGTGAGGAACTTGAACGGGCGGATGCTCAGGCGCGCGGAGCCGTCCTCGCTCAGCCGCTTCCCGGTCGCGTCCTCGCCGCCCTCGAAGAGGCCCGCGGACAGCTTCAGGCCCCAGGCGTCCTTGAGCCGCAGCTCGCCCATCAACCCCAGGCGCCGGCCGCCCAGCGCGTTGGTCTCCGTGAGGTAGTCCTCCACGAGCCCGCGCTCCTGGATGGGCAGCCGCCACGCCGACTCCTGCGAGCGCTGGAGGAAGGGCGACTTGAAGCGGCCCGCGTACAGGCGCACGCGCTTGTTGTCGTCCGCCAGGCGCACGAAGGCGTCCTTCAGGATCGTCTTGGAGGCGAGGTCCGCGCTCACCTCCGCTTCCAGGTTGGACAGCGACGCGGCCACGCCCACGCGCGCGGACTCGATGCCCAGGTCGCGCTCGTACTTCTGCCGCTCGTCGGCGGCGGCGCGCGCGAACACGCGGCCGAACACGCGGATCCGCTGCTCGGGCCCGCCCTTGTCGTCCACCTTGTCCGCTTCGTCCGGCGCCTCGCCCAGCGTGTCCGCCTTGGGGCCGGTGTCCTTCTTCTTCTTCTTGCCCGGCACCGCCGCGTCCGGCACCGGGGCGCCCGGCTCCGTCACCTGCTCCGGCGCGCCCATGACGGGCCCCTGGGAGCCGCCCGGCATCGCCTGCGCCACCGCGCCGTCCAGCGCGTCATCGTCTCCGGACACCTCCAGCGGCTGATCCGCCTCCGCCGCCGCGTCCTCGTCCGGCTCCGGTGCCGCGCCAGCGACCGCCGGCAGGCCCAGGAGGACCGCGACGAGCAGTCCCCGCCGCCACCCCTTCGCCTCCAACCCCCTCCCGCCCATGCCCGATGTCTCCCCGCCCCGGAAATGCCCACGCCATCCGACCTGCTGCCTGCTCCCCCGTGCAACCCTGGTGCCCAGGGCAGGGACGTGCACTGCCGGACATCCGGAAGGGGCTCGCGGGGCGGATGCCCCGTGACGTGGACGTGACGAGACCCACCCTGGGAAGGTTTTTTCCCTCCCGGGGCCAGTCAGGGCTGTAACGGCGGGCTGTAAGAAGGGCGGTCTTACCGATCAGCCGGCGGATCCACCGGCGGCCCCGCGGGCGCGGTGGCGCCAGGCTCCGGCGGCGCGGCCCGCGCGGGCGGATCCACCGGAGGCGCGGCCCCCGGCTCCACGGGCGTGGCTTCCGGACTCGAGGCCTGGGGGAGGGGCGGGATGGGGTGCTCGGGCGTCACCCCGCGCCGCGTGACGGCGTACAGCACCCGCACCAGCAGCAATCCCCCGGCGAGCCCCAGCAGGACGCGCCAGACCAGGGGTGGAACCGGAGGCTCGCTCACGGTGAACCGCGCGTGCACCGCCTTGGGGCGGGTGGTGAGGAAGCGCACGTCCACCTCCCACGTGCCGGCCTCGTCGGGGACGAACTCGGTGCTCCAGCCCACGGCGTCGCGCGTCAGGGTGCGCGTCACCTGGCCGGGCACGCCCACCCGGGAGAACGCGACCGTGACGGCGCCCTGGAAGGGAGGCCCCTGGAGGTTTCCCACCGACAGCGTCAGCCGCAGGGGTTCACCGGGGCGGGGGACGGCAGGGGTGAGGACGCCCTGGAGCTGGTCCTCCGCGTCCCGCCAGGACAGCGACAGCAGCTCCCCGCGCCGCTCGACCTTGATCTGATCCGGAGCAGGGGCCGCCGCGGCATGCAGGGCCAGCAGGCAGGTCATGACGACCCACCCCATGGAGGAGGTCCTGCGCCTTTGCCTCATGGGCCGCTGTCCCCTAAGATGCGCTGCCCTGTCACCTTCCACTGAGCCCGCTCCCCCCGGGGAGTAACCCGGGATGAACCCTCAAGCATTCGGGAAATACCAGCTCCTCAAGAAGCTCGCCACGGGCGGCATGGCCGAAGTCTGGCTTGCGCGTCAGACCGGAATCGAGGGCTTCCAGAAAGAGCTTGTCGTCAAGCGCATCCTCCCGCACCTCGCGGAGGACCGCGAGTTCGTGGAGATGTTCAAGAACGAGGCGCTGATCGCCGCGCGCTTCAACCACCCGAACATCGCGCAGGTCTACGAATTCGGCGAGGCCAACGGCACCTACTACATCGCCATGGAGTTCATCCACGGCGAGGACCTGGGCCGGGTCATGCGCAAGGCCAGCGGGATGAACCAGTGGATCGCCCGTCCGCTGGCCATCCGCATCGTCGCGTCCGCGTGCGAGGGCCTCTACTACGCGCACAGCCGCACGGATGACCGGGGCCAGCCGCTCAACGTGGTGCACCGGGACATCAGCCCGCAGAACATCCTGATCAGCTTCGATGGTTCGGTGAAGCTGGTGGACTTCGGCATCGCCAAGGCCGCGGATCAGGCGTCCATGACGAAGTCCGGCGCCATCAAAGGCAAGTTCGCGTACATGGCGCCCGAGCAGGCCGCGGGCAAGCACCTGGACCGGCGCGCGGACATCTTCGCCATCGGCCTGGTGCTGTACGAGATGCTCACCGGGCACCGGCCGCTCAAGAAGGACTCGGAGCTGGCCACGCTGCAGGCGGCCATGGAGTGCGCCATCCCGTCCCCGTCCGAGGTGGCCGACGTGCCCCGGGACATGGACCACGTGGTGATGCGCGCTTTGGCCAAGAGCGCGGATGACCGCTACGACAACGCGCGCGAGTTCCAGACGGCGCTGGAGGAGCTGCTCGTCAACGAGCGCTGGCTCGTCACCTCCGGGCAGATCTCGGAGCTGATGAAGACGCTCTTCGCGGACCGGCTGCAGGAGGAGCTCAAGCAGGGCCAGTTCGTGCCCGTGGGCGAGGACTCCAACACCTCGCCGCCCCGGCCGCCCCCGGACATGAGCTGGGACGCCCCGCCGGGCGAGTCGCCGTCGCGCGACCGCTCGCGCGGCAACACCCGCACGGGCGCCGCGCCCCGCCGCGCCACGGGCATGTCGCCCGCGCTGGCGGAGGACCCGAACGAATACGACGCGCCGTCGCTCACCGGCGTGGAGCCGCAGCCCCGGCGCCGCTCCAGCGTGTCGGAGCCGGCGGTCCGGCGCGGCACGTCCACCAGCAACCCGAACGCGACGCAGATCGCGCGCACCAACTCGCGCTCGGACCTGCGCAGCCAGTCCGCGGAGGACGTCCCGGCGCCCCGGCGCACCATGTCCCGCGCGGTGCCGGTGTCGGAGCCGCCCGTGCGGTCGCGCTCGGGCGTGCACCGGATGGACCTGGAGGACGACGAGCGCACGCGCCTGCCGCCGCCGGAGGATGATCCGGACACGGTGCCCGCGCCCCTGCCGCCGCGACGGCGCACCAGCAGCAGCCAGTCCGCCGTGGAGCCGCCGCGCCGGCGCACCTCCAGCCGCGTGGACGCCCCGCGCCCGCGCCCGGTGGCCCCGCCGCCGGTGGAGGACGACGAGGACTCCGGCGAGCGCCGCCCGTCGCGCCACAGCGCCCCCGCGCTGCCGGAGCCGGTGAGGCCGAAGGGTGGCGGCGTGCGCACGCTGGCCACGGTGGGCTTCGTCGTGGGCCTGCTCGCGGTGGGCGTGCTCTTCCGCGAACCCATCATGCTGGCGCTCACGTCCAAGGCCGCGGACGCGCAGGGCGTGTGGCTCACGGTGAACACCAACCAGCCGGTGAAGGTGTCCGTGCGGCACACGGAGCGCTGCGGCAGCCCGGAGCCGGTGACGCTCCTGGGCACCGCGCCGCTCACCCGCGTGCAGGGCGCCCACCTGCAGGACACGCTCATCCTGGAGAACGACGCCCAGGGCATCTACCTGGAGGACTCCGAGGAGCTCGCGTTCGGCCAGCCCGGCGAACTCAAGACCTTCGAGCGCAGCTTCAAGGAGGGCACCCTCAAGCTGAAGATCACCCCCAAGGGGATGACGCCGGGCCTGACGGTGTACCGGAACAACCAGATGATGGGCAGCGCCAGCACGACGCTGAAGCTGATGGAGGGCAAGCAGCGCCTGGAACTGCGCGGCAAGCAGCTCAAGGAGCCCGTCGCCTTCGAGGCCACCATCAAGGCCGACGAGACGACGGACCTGCCGCTGGACCTGGCCTCCGCGCTCTAGTAGCGCGGCAGGGAAGGGTCCACGGTGCGCGAGTACAGGTCGATGCCGCCCTGGAGCGACACGGCCTGGAGTCCCCGGTCGATGAGGTACGCGGCGCCGTCCAGGCTGCGCACCCCGTGGTGGCAGTAGACGACGACGGGGCGGCCCCTCAGCGCGTCCAGCTGCTCGTGGAAGTCCTCCAGCTCCGGCAGGGGCATCAGCACCGAGCCGGGCAGGGCCACCCATTCGTGCTCGTGTGGGAAGCGCACGTCCACCAGCACGGGGCGTGACTCGGGGGGGCCGGCCAGGCGCCGGGCCAGCTCGGCGGGGGTGATTTCAGGGATGGGCATGGGGGTTATCTTCTGTTGAGCCCGGAAGGGGCCTGTCAGGTCCCTTGGCTTTTCGGGCGCCGGGGCGTTATGAGGCGCCGTCTACGAGGAGAGTGAAGCACATGGATACTTCTACCGCCGTCGCCGGCACCACGCCGGCCTCCCAGCCCGCCACCTCCGCGCCCGTCGTCCTGACGGCCGCCGCCATCGCCCAGGTGAAGACGGTCATCCAGGCCCAGGGCTTCCAGGGCTACTTCTTCTCCATCCGCGTGGTGCCCTCCGGCTGCAGCGGCCTGGGCTACGACCTGAACCTCGTGAAGGAGACGAAGGCGGGCGACCAGACGTGGGAGCAGGATGGCGTGACCATCGCCACCGACGCGCTGAGCGCCCAGTACCTGTCGGGCACGCACATCGACTACGTCACCAGCATCACCGGCGCGGGCTTCAAGTTCGAGAACCCCAACGCCAAGTCCTCCTGCGGCTGCGGCACGTCGTTCACCACCTGAGCCGTTTGCTGGCTTGAGGTGGAAGAAGGGCCGGGATGGGACGCCAGCCAGGCGTGCCCCCGGCCCTTCGTGCGTTCAGGCGCCGGCCACGGGCTTCATCACCTTCATCCAGTTCTGCTCCTCCTTGCCGCGGCCCCGGCGCTGGGCGCGGCGGGCCTCCGCCTCCTGGAAGGCCTGGCGCTCCGCGTCCGACTCCAAGAGCAGCGGCGGCACGGGCACGCCCTTGCCGTCCTGGCCCTGCGCCACGAAGGTGAGCAGCGCGCTGGTGGTGAGGTGCCGCTCACCGGTGAGCGGGTTCTCCGCGTGCACGGTGACGCCCACCTCCAGGGACGTGCGGAACGCCGCGAGCACGCGCGCGTGCAGGAGGGCAATCCAGCCCACGCGGATGGGGGCGTGGAAGTGCAGGTCGTCCATGGACGCCGTCACCACGACCTGGCGGCAGTGGCGCTGGGCGGCGACGGCGCCGCAGATGTCGATCCACTGCATCACCTTCCCGCCGAACGCGGCGTTCAGGTTGTTGGCGTCCGGAGGGAGGATGAGCTGCGTCATCACCACTTCGGAGTCGCGCGGGCTCTTGGGGCTGAGGTCGTGCATGGCGCCGGGCAGCGTCGCACGAGAAATGCGCCGCGTCAGGCGAGGAATGCGGAGACGCGGTCCATGAACTCCTCGCGCCCCTGGCCCCGGCGGATGTCCTGCTTGGACACGTCCACCACCAGGCAGTCCACGCCGTACTTCTCCTGGAGCACCTGGGGGAAGCCCGCGTAGTAGCCGTTGAGGCCCTTGAGGAACTGCCGCCCGATGCCCTTCTCCTCCGCGCGGCCGCGCGTGCGGATGCGCTGGAGCAGCACGTCCTCCGACGGCACGTCGAAGCAGATGACCTTGTCGGGCCGCACGATGTGGCGCGACAGCCGCTGGAAGTACTCGTAGTACAGGTCCAGCTCCGCGTTCGTCATGTGCCCCAGGCCGTGCAGGTACTTGGCGAAGATTTCCGGGTCCTCGTACAGCGTGCGGTCCTGCACGCAGCTCTTCCTGACGGAGTGGATGAGCTCGTGGTGCTCCACGCGCCGGATGAGGAACTCCAGCTGCAGTGTGAACGACCACCGGGACATGTCGCCGTAGTAGTCGCGCAGGAAGCGGTTATCGATGACGGGCTCGTCGAACAGCTCGAAGCCGAAGCCCTGGCTGATGAGCTTCGCGGCCGTCGTCTTGCCCGCGCCGATGTTGCCCGCCAGCGCCACGAAGCGCTTGGCGCGGGGCACCTTCACCTTGAGCGTGTTGCGGGCCGAGGGCTTCGGTTCTGCGCCGTCCGTGGGCGGCGCCTTGGACGGGGGCGGCTCGGTGCGGGACGTCGCGGGACGCGCGCGGGAGGTGGAGCGGGGCATGGAGCCTGAAGGCTTAACCCGGCTTTCCAGAGGCGTCCATTCGCTGGCGGAGCAGATCCGGCCGGTCGGTCATGATGCCGCCGACCCCTTCCGAGATGAGCCGGTCCATCTCCGCCGGATCATCCACCGTCCACACGTTGATCCACTTGCCGCGCTCGGCCGCGGCCTGGAGCAGCGCGTCGTCCACCAGCCGCACCTCGCCGAAGTACAGCGGCATGTCGAGCACGCTGTAGCGCGCGTCCTCCGGCGGCGTCTCGCCCGCCTTGAGCGCCAGCACGAACGCGGCCAGCGCGTCGCGCGGGTAGAAGTGGCACGCGTCGGGCAGCTCTTCGTGGAGCCGCTCCGCGATGACGTCCTGCTCGCTGCCCAGGCAGACGCGGCCCAGGGCGCCTTCCTCGGTCAGCAGGCGGGCGAGCACGGCTTCCGCGCCCGGCACGTCCGGCTTGAGCTCCACGTTGAGGCGCAGGGCCGGGAAGGCGCGCAGCACCTCGCGCAGCGTGGGCAGGCGCACGCCCTGGCCGCGGAAGGGGAACGTGCGGCCTTCGTCCGGCGTGAAGCGGTAGCCCGCGTCCAGCTTGCGCAGCTCCGCGAGCGTGAGCGCAGCGAGCGGCCCCGTCCCGTCGGTGCAGCGCTCCAGCGTGTCGTCGTGCGCGACGATGACCTCTCCGTCGCGCGACAGGTGCACGTCCAGTTCCAGCATGTCCGTGCGGTGCGTGTGGACCGCGCGCTGGAAGGCCTCCAGCGTGTTCTCCGGCGCGAGCAGCGCTCCGCCGCGATGCGCGATGTGGAGCGTGGGCCTCAGCCCGTTAAGAAATGTGTCGCGCGGCAGCATTGATCCACCTATTCCTGAATTGACGGCGATGTCACGGACAGGGCCCCGGTCCGTTCCTTGCCGGCCCCGGTAAGCCGCCGGTATAAGGGCTCGAATCCTCAGCCCGACCGGCGTCGGACTTCAAGAATCGCGGCGCCCCTCACCCCCCCGGAGAGATACAAATGGAACTGCGCAAGAAGCTGGGCGCTGCGGCCCTCCTGGCTGCCGCGGCGATGGCCACGGCGGCCGGCTGTGGCGGACGTGACGATGAAACCCCTCCCACGCCGGATGCCGGCTGTACGGGCGTGTGCAGCACCGACGCGGGCGTTGTGGATGCAGGCACCGACGCGGGGACCGACGCGGGGACGACCGGGCAGATCGTCGCGACGCGCAAGCTCCCGTTCTCCACCAAGACCACGCTGCGCGACGTGGTCGTCACCGACGTGGACTACGAGAAGCTGGGCACGGACGGCAAGCAGTGGCGCTCGTTCTTCTGGGTGACGGATCCGGCCTTCCCGAAGGAGGGCCTCTACATCACCAAGTTCTACGACGACGAGCCGGACGTCTACCGCCCCCAGCCGGGCAACAAGATCGACGTCGAGGGCTACTTCGGCACGGAGCCGAACTACCAGCCGTTCAGCGGCCGCCGCCACCACCTGGTGAACGACTACCGCAACGCGAAGAAGCTCATCATCACCGTGAAGTCCGACGCGGGCGTGGATGCCCGGCCGCCGGCCAACGAGGTGACGGTGGAGGACCTGACGGCGTCGCTCGCGCAGGCCCAGAACGGCGCGTCCTACCTGGGCACGCGCGTGCACCTGGCGGGTCCGCTCACGCTGACCAACCCGCAGCCCACCCAGTTCCAGCGTCTGGACAGCGCGGATGCGGGCACCATCTATTACGGCTTCGAGGTCACCGGCGGCATCCTCGTCTACCACGACAAGACGCGTGACCGGTCCGGCGACGCCGGCGTCCGCTGCGACTTCCAGAAGGCGGCCCTGGATGGCGGCGCGGTGACGTTCCCCAACGGCATCAGCGGCGTCTGGGACACCTACACCTTCGCGCCCTGCACCGACGGCGGCACGGACATCACCGGCTGCGGCAACAACAATGCCGACAGCGGCGTGCCGGGCACCAACCAGCGCTACACCTACACCCTCATCCCGCAGGACTGCACGGACCTGCCGGGCCAGGTGAACGGCGCGGCCTTCCCGTAAGGTCGCCGTCCGCTGACGCTTTCACCTTCCGCCTCCCAGGGCCCAAGCGCCCTGGGGGGCGGTCGTGTTTCAGGCGTCCGGTTTCCCCCGGAGCCGGGGCCCGAAAGTTCGCGTGTCCCGCCGGGCCTGCCTAGAGTCCGCCCCGGGCGGGTCGGACGGCTCCCCCCGGGGCGGGATTGCAGGTAGGCTCCGGACACGGTTCAAAGTTCCACCCGCGGCCCACACCCTCCACGTCCTTGAGCTCGCCCCAGACGGCCACCCCGTTCGGCAGATACCTGCTCATCAAGCGCCTCGCGCTGGGCGGGATGGCGGAGCTGTTCCTGGCGCACAAGCCGCCGGACCCCACGCTGGTGGTCATCAAGCGGATCCTCCCGTACCTCTCCGAGGAGCCGGAGTTCGTCCAGATGTTCCTGGACGAGGCGCGCATCGCCGCCCAGCTCCACCACCCCAACATCGTGCAGGTGCACGAGCTGGGGAAGGAGGGGGACAACATCTTCATCTGCATGGAGTACGTGGAGGGCGTCGACCTGCGCCGCGTGCTCCAGGAGGAGCACAAGTTCGGCGCGTCCATGCCATACGGCGTCGCGGCGAAGATCTGCGCGGCCATCGCGGCGGGCCTGGACCATGCGCACTTCAGCCGGGGCGTGGATGGGCGCCCGCTGGAGCTGATCCACCGGGACGTCTCGCCGCAGAACGTGATGCTGGCCTACGACGGGCGCGTGAAGCTCGTCGACTTCGGCATCGCCAAGGCCGGCGCGTTCATGGAGCGCAGCAAGCCGGGCGTCATCAAGGGGAAGTTCCTCTACCTGTCGCCCGAGCAGATCATGCAGGAGCGGCTGGACCACCGGGCGGACATCTACGCGCTGGGGGTGATGCTGTACGAGATCACCACCGGCAAGCAGCCCTTCCACCGCGCCACCACGGAAGGCATCCTCTTCGCCATCCGCTACGAGGAGCCGACGGCGCCGCACCTGGTGCGCCCGGACTACCCGGAGGACCTGTCGCGCATCGTGATGCGGTGCCTGGTGAAGGACCGCACCCAGCGCTACCAGCGGGCCGCCGACGTGCGCCGCGACCTGGAGGCGTTCCTCGCGTCCGGCGTGCTCAAGCAGAGCCTGGACGTGGCGGGGTACATCGCGCGGCTGTTGGGGGAGAAGGAGGAGCGCACCGTGCTCCACATCCCCCCGGCGAAGCGCGCGGGCCGGCACGAGGCCACCCTGCCGCTGCCGCCCCTGCGCACGCCGCTGCCGCCCCCGGTGCCGGACCTGCCGGAGGACACCGCCGCGCGCACGCTGCCCCTGGCGGACGACGTGGAGGACACCGCCGCGCGCACGCTGCCGCTCACCGAGGACACGGCGGCGCGCACCCTGCCGCTGGCGGGGAACGAGGACACGGGCGCGCGCACGCTGCCGCTGGGTGGCACGGCGTCGCCCCCCCGGGGGCCCTCGGCGTTGACGCCGGCGGGGCTGGTGGCCCGGCCTCCCGCGCGCCGGCCCACGGCGGAGGCCGCCGCGCTGCGCGCCTGGGACGCGGAGGAGGGTGAGCCCGAGACGCAGATGGCGCTGCCGCGAGACCTGCCCTCGGGCCACGAGGACGACGAGGACGAGGACGGCGAGTCCACCGCCGTCGGGACGATGCCCGGAGCCCCCGCGCCGCGCCGCCACCTGGAGCCCGTGTTCGAGGCGGAGGCCTGGGACGAGGAGGCGCAGGAGGAGGACGAGGACGCCGACTCCACCGTGCCGCTGCGCGCGCGCCGTCCCCGCGCCGTCGCGCCCACGCCCGCGCCCGCGCGCCGGTGGGGACCGCCGGAGCCCACCGCGCGCTCGGGGCCCGGAGAGCGGGGCGCCCCTGACCGTTCGCGGCGCCCGTCGTCCGGCGTGGCCATGCCGCGAGGGGCCGGGGCGTCGGATGATCCGTTCGCGCCCACCCCGCGCCGCACGCCGCCGCATGCGCCGGAGGACCGCGCCGCGACGCCGCCTCCGTCCCCGCGCCGGTCGGGCATGGCGTCCTCCGACGATGGCCGCTCCGAGCCCCTGTCGTCCGGGCCCCGGCGCATGGCGGACGAAGGGCGCGGGACGCAGCCCTCGGGCCCGCGCCGTGGCGCCTCTCCGTCCAGCGACGCGAACCGCTCCACCGCGCCTGGCAACTCCGGGGCTCGCAACGTGCGCCCGCCGCCGCGGCCCTCGCCCGAGGACGACGAGCGCTTCCACACCGACCCGGGCCCCTCCGCGGTGAGCCTCACGGATCCAACTCCGGTGACGACCGGAGACCCGGACGACGACGAGTCCACCATCGGGTTCCAGGCGCCGCGCCGGCCGCCCCCCCGGAGGGCCGTGCGTGCCCCCGTCGCAGTGGACGAGGCCTACGACGACGAGGGGCCCGACACGCTCGACGCCTCGGGCGCGCCCAAGCGCTCGCGCATGGCCGTGCTGCTGGTGGTGGGCGTGGTGCTCGTCGCCGTGCTGGGCCTGGGGCTCGCGTGGATGATGGGCCTCTTCGGTCCGGAGGAGGCGCAGGCGCCCCCCGCGCCCGTGAAGGGGCGCCCCGTGGGAGGCCCGGCCCGGCCCGGTCCCCAGGGCGCGGCCCCCGCGAAGGCGCCCGCGCCCGTCGTTCCGGACGAGGCCGCGGCGCCGAAGCCCGCCGACCCCGTCCTCGCGGACACGGCCACGACGCCGGACGCGGGAGTCCTGGTGGCCGCGGCGGGCACCGAAGTGGCGGCCCCGCCGGCCGTGGAGACGGCGGCCCCCGTCGAGCCGCCACCCCCCGCCACCGTGGAGGTCCGCTTCGAGGCCCCGGCGCGCACCGTGCTTGGCCGGCCGGGGGGCGGGAAGCTGCCCATCAACCAGGTGGTCGCCCTGGCTCCCGGCCCGCTTCGCGTCCAGTACACCTGCCCGGGAAAGCGTGCACCTCGGGGTATTGAGACCTACAACGTCCGACCTGTAACCGGGGAACTCCAGACGCTCCGGGTCCCATGCCGGAGGAAGCGCTAATTGGCACGGCGACTTACGCGTATGCGGCATCCGCACCCCACGGAGGACACGTAGGACCGGGTAAGCTTGAGTGCCCTTAAGTCGTTGGAATTCCTTGGCTTTCCACCAAGCGGGCGCGTTTACACATGTCAGAGGGGTCCGTAGACTCCGGCCCCTCTATGGCTCGCGCGAAGAAGCGGAAGAACATCACACGACAGAGGACCTACCCCGCGGGGAGGGTGGCCCGGCAGCTCCCGGTCGCCCCGGAGCCCAACCGACTGGTGAAGGTGTGGCGGCGCGTGTTGGAGCGCCGGCTGCGCACACGGCTGCGGGGGAAGGTGGCGGTGGAGATCCACGACAACACCCACACGATGCTGACGTTCCAACGTCAGCGGGCGCTGTGGCGGCTGAGGCTGCATCACATGTTCCTGGCGGCGCCGGACGACGTGCTCCAGGCGCTCGCCAGCTTCGTGCGCAAGGGGGACGCGGACGCCAGCGCGCTCCTGGACCGCTACATCGAGCGCAACCGCATCTTCATCCGCCGGCTGTCCCCGGCGCAGATGCGCAAGCGGCTGCGGCTGTCGCCGGTGGGGCGCTACCACGACCTGGGGCGCATCTATGAGCGGCTCAACGAGCGCTACTTCCAGAGCCGCATCGACGCGGCCATCACCTACGGGCCGGCGCCCCGGGTGAAGGGGCCGCGCAAGAGCATCAAGATGGGCTCGTACTCGGCGGACTCGAAGGTCATCCGCATCCACCCGGCGTTGGACCAGCCGCTGGTGCCCCGGTACTTCGTGGAGTGGATCGTCTTCCACGAGATGCTGCACCACGTCTACCGCGCCCGCCGGGGCGAGGACGGCCGGCGCTGCATCCACCCGCCGGAGTTGATGGAGCACGAGAAGCGCTTCCACGACTACCAGCGGGCGCTCGCCTGGGAGCAGGAGAACCTGGACCTGCTCCTGTGCGCTCGCACGGAGCAGGCCTGAGGGAGACGGGCCCGCTCCCGGGGCGCCCCTGAGGCGTCCGGGACGCGGGCCGCTCCGGCGGCCTGGCCCGTCGCCGGAGGATGCCGCCTGGAGCCCTCATGGGGCCCGGCGGCGTCAGCATGGAAGGAAGACCGCTGGGATGGCTGATCCGCTCGCTGCCGGATGCCGCCAGCGGCCTCCAAGGGCCTCTCAAGGCATCAGGGCAGGATGAGGCCGCCGGGGCTGCGCCGCTCGCCCATGGACGCGGCTGGGGGCTCACCGGGGGCCGTGGCGCCCTGCGACGCCTGGGCCTGCGCGCCCGCCGCGGCCAGGACCACGACCTTGGCGAAGAGGGTCTCCGCGAAGCGGGAGAAGGGCTCGTCGAGCCCGTGGAAGAGGCGCCGTGCCTCGCCCCTCGCGATGTCCGCCTGGAGGGCCCGCTGGGTCGCTTCGAAGAAGGCCGCCATGCGCCACAAGCGGCGCGCGTAGCGCTGGCGCACCTCCGGGGTGAAGAAGGCCCGCGCCGCGTCCCGCACCCGCTGCTGCACCTGCTCCTGGCGCTGGGCGCCGCTCAACGCCAGCGGGCTCGAGGCCAGCGCCTGCACCTGCTCCATCAACCCCCGCACCTCCGCGTCGGGCGGCATCCACTCCGCGATCTCCGGCGTCGCATGGAGCTGGTCGCCCTCCAGGACCCGGCGCACGTCGTCGGGCTCGGGGGCGGGGAGGGGCTCGGGCTCATGGAGGGGCTGCACGCCGTGGTGGCGCAGCGCGGCCTCCAGGTCCGGCGGAAAGGGCGTGCGGGTGCGCAGGTTGAGGGCCGCGGCCTCGGCGAGCAGCCGGGCGCCTTCCTCGCGGGAGACCTCCATGCCGAAGCCGTTCTGCAGCCCGTGCTTGAGGATGCGGCGGATGTCCCCCCGGCTCTGCTCGGTGCGGGTGAGCTCCAGCACGCCCTGCTCGTCCGACGCGATGACCTGGAGCAGCTCCACGCCGCCGCGCACCACGCGCGTGAGCAGCAGGCCGTACTGCCCCGTCGAGGACACCAGCGTCACCAGCGTGGGCAACGTCTCCGGGGCCGGGGCCGGGGGCGCCGCCTTCGGAGCCTCCGGCGGGGTGACGCCGCGCGAGCGCAGCCGGTAGAGCGCCTTCTTCGCGGCCTTGGCCAGGGGCTTCACCGAGGAGGCGGACAGCGCCTCCGGCAGCGCCACCCGGCCGGCCAGCACCGCGGCCTCCAGCACCGCGCCCGCCAGGGCCTCGGGCAGCGCCTCCACGTCCGCCGGGGACGCGGCGCCCACGTCGTCCACGAGCTTCCGGGCCCGCGTGACGTCCGCCTCCGGGAAGGCGGGCAGGGGCGTGCCGGCGCGCAGCGCATCCAGCAGGGGACGGGGCTCGGTGGAGGCAGGGCTCATGCGCCGCGTTTCTACTTCACGCCCTACCGCCGCCGCACCAGCCAGCTCCCCCCCACCTGTCCCACGATGACCAGTTCCGACTGCAACCGTCCGCCCAGGACGCGGGAAGGGTGCACCCCACGCACGAGGAAGTGGTCGTACCAGGTGCCCTGCGTCGCGTAGTCCAGCTCCTGGGGCCGCCACTCGGAAGGGAAGGTGGGCGGCACCTCCCCCCGGTAGCGCAGCGGCGAGTGCGGCGTCGTGGCGAAGGTGAAGTTGGGCACCCCGCCGCGCTCGCGCGCCACCACCGCCGCGGCGTGGATGAAGACGGGGAAGCGCACCACGCTGGAGCGCGGGTCGAACACCAGCCCCATCACCCTCGGCCGGTTCGCCGCGAAGCCGGACAGCACCTCCAGCTCGCGGGCCTCCTCGGAGAAGCGCTGGAAGCCGCGCCCCATCACGAAGGCCAGCAGCAACGCGCTCGCCGCCGCCGCGAGCACCAACGGCCGCCGCCATGCCGCCCGCGCCGCCGGCATGCTCGCCACCAGCAGGGCCGCGGCCAGGTGCGCGTAGCGCGTGTTGAGGTAGTAGACGTACCCCCGGATGTCGAAGGGCAGCAGGAAGTAGAGCGCCAGCGCCAGCACGCCCAGCCCCAGCAGCCGCCAGCGCGCCACCCGCCCTTCGCGGCGCGTCCCCGGCCCCACGACGCCCAGCACCCAGCCCGCCACCGCCACCGCGCCGACGGCATACAGCGGCCACCGGTCCGAACCGTCGTGGAACGTGTTGGCGAGCACCTGGAAGAACTCCGCGCGGTTCTGCTCGAAGCCCTTCCACGCCAGGTTCTGCGGCGAGAACGTGGGCCCCCACGCCTTCCACGGCGCGCCCGGCTGGATGTCCGGCGGGTTGCCGAACCGGAGCACCACCCACGACAGGAACAGCGCCACGCCGGGCACCACGCCCAGGAGCGCCGGCACGCGCGGCCGCAGCCGGGCCACGACTCCCCGCCCCGCCGCGTCCTCCGGCACCGGCGTGGTGAGGAGCAGCCACGGCAGCCCGAACGCCAGGAACCCGAAGGCCTGCACGTGGAAGAGCAGCACCGCCACCAGGCACACCGCCAGCCCCACGCCCCAGCGCGCGCGGCGTGGCGCGTCCGTCAGCGTCCGCACGAAGAGGCCGCAGCACAGCAGCGTCAGCGGCAGGGCCGCCAGGTAGTTGATGAAGCCCCAGCCGAAGCTGTCCCCGTACGCGAGCGGCAGCGTGAGCAGCGCGGGCCACGACGGCCGCCCCAGGCTCCGCAGCAGGAAGGCCATGCCCAACGGCATCCCCACCACGTACGCGGTGAGGAAGACGCGGTTGGCCAGCTCCAGCGGCAAGAGCCAGTTGAGCGCGCTGACCAGGTAGTAGTAGCCGAGATAGGGCGTCAGCTCGTGCCGCGCCGCGAACAGCGTGGGGTACAGCGTCGTCGGGTCGTCCAGCCGGTGCAGCACCGAGATGAGGTACAGGTGCTGCGGCAGGTCCACCATGGGGATGAAGCGCGACACCCAGAGCGGGAGCGCCCCCAGGACGAGCGCGGCGGCGAAGGCGATGCGGTCGGTTCGATTCGTCACGGGCAAGGAGGGCGCGGACTGTACGCGCGCGCCCCCGCGCCGGGCGAGCGCACCGTGTGCTCCGTCGCCGGGTAGGCAAAGGTACGTGCGAATGCCTTGGCAGGGGGAATGCCCTGCGCTATAGGCCGGAGCGGCAGGCGCCTCCCCCCAGCCTTCACGGAGCCTCGCCAAGGAGAGCGGACATGGCACGCAGCGCGACGTTGATGACCGCGGGATGGCTGCTGGGCGGCCTCTGGCTGATGCCCGTCAGCGCCCACGCCTGCGAGGCCCACGCGAAGGCGGCCGCCTCCAAGGGCACCGCTCCGCAGGCCCAGAAGCCGTCCCCGGAGGCAAAGCAGGACGAGGCGCCGCGCCCCCTGGAGGAGCTGGACCAGTTGCTGACGGCGAAGTGCTCCTGCGGCAGCAAGGCGGACTGCACCTGCAAGCGCGGCAAGTGCGAGTGCTCCAAGTGCTCGGGGCGTCACGCGCCGCGTCAGGTGATGGACGCGCTGCGCGGCCGTCCCGCGACGCAGGAGCTGCAGGAGGCGCGCAACGACGCCTCCGCCGGCATCTTCATCTGAAGCGGGAAGGGGGCCGGACTGGCGAAGGCCCCCGTCGGCAACCCGGGCGGTGGCTCAGGCCGTCGGGCTGGACGGACGCCCGCGCGGGGCAGGGGTGCCGCCCTCGGACACGAGCACGGGCCAGCCGCGCGCCATCGCCTCGCGGAAGAAGGCCGCCAGCTCATGCCGGCTGGTGTTCACCGCGCCCTGGAACGGGTCGATGAGGGCCTCCTCGCCCAGGCTCTGCTGCGAGGACAGCTGCACCGGGTGGCCGCAGCGCTCACAGCGGATGGACACCTGGCGCACCAGGGCCACCGGCACCGCGTAGCGGGCGCTGCACTCGCCGCACTTCCACACCAGCGCGCGCTCTCCCGCCTCCCGGCGCGCCAGCTGCTCCAGCTCGTCCGCCATGCGCAGGAGCGCCGGCAGGTCCTGGGGCGGCTGGGCGAAGATGGCGCTGGGGCCAAAGCCCTTGCCCGGCGAACCCAGGGCCGGGGGACGGTCCCCCTGGAGCAGGGCGCGCAGGCGGTCGCGGGCTTTCAGGTCGCGGAACTCGGCGCCGGCGAGGGCGCGCTCCACGGCCTCCATCACCGGCGGCAGGTCCGGCTCGAGGCGCTCGTCGTCCGGCAGGTTCTTGGGGAAGTCCACCAGCCGGTGGGCGGGAAGTGCGAGAAATCGGAAGGCCACGCTCCTTCCATGGCACTTGGGCCCGCCATCCGCAAGACGCGAGTTGCTGTAGGTGGGACGCGGCAGACAGTCCGCGTCCGCCTTTTTCAGGCGGACCACTCCAGCATCCGCTGCAGGGGCGCCAGCGCCGCGTGCTGCAGGTCCGCCGGCAGCAGGAGCTCCGGGGTCCTGTCGCGCATGCACCGGTAGAGCTTCTCCAGCGTGTTGAGGCGCATGTACGGGCACTCGTTGCACGCGCACCCGTTGTCCGGCGGCGCGGGGATGTACGTCTTGCCCGGCGCGGCCTTCTTCATCTGGTGGAGGATGCCCGCCTCCGTCACCACGATGAACTTCTGCTTCGGGCTCTTCACCACGTAGTCCAGGATGGCCTTGGTGGAGCCGATGAAGTCCGCGTGCCGCAGCACCTGCTGCTCGCACTCCGGGTGGGCCACCACCTCCGCGTCCGGGTGCTCCACCTTCAGGCCCACGAGCTTCTTCTCACTGAAGATTTCATGGACGATGCAGCTGCCCGGCCACAGCACCATGTCGCGGCCCGTCTCCTTCATCACGTGCCGGCCCAGGTGCTGATCCGGCGCGAAGAGGATGGGGCGGTCCTTCGGAATCTGGTTCACGATGCGTACGGCGTTGGACGACGTGCAGATGACGTCGCTCATCGCCTTCACCGCGGCGGAGCTGTTCACGTACGACACCACGAAGGCGTCCGGGTGCTTGTCCTTGAACGCCTTGAAGGCCGCGGGGGGGCAGCGGTCCGACAGCGAGCAGCCGGCCTTGAGGTCCGGGAGCAACACCTGTCGGGTGGGATTCAGAATCTTCGCGGTTTCCGCCATGAAGTGCACACCGCAGAAAACGATGACGTCGGCCTCCGTCCGCGCCGCCGCCTGCGCCAGCGCCAGGCTGTCACCGACGAAGTCGGCCACGTCCTGCACCTCGCTCTCCTGGTAGTAGTGCGCCAGGATGACCGCGTTCATGGAGCGCTTCAACTCCCGGATGCCCGCCTCGTAATCGACCGTCTCGCCCATGGGGGGCCTCCTCGTCGCCCGCGCATTCTGTAACGGCGTCCAGGCCCCGGGGCCAGCGCGCGGAGTCCGCACGGATTCCACGCGCCCTACCCACCAAGGGGTCCCGGCTGACCGCGCGTCTTTAACCTATTCCGAAAAGTCCTCTCACCCCCGCGTACATCACCTAATCCGTGGGAGCAGGTAAAGTACGCGCTGGTTGTTCGCCGGCGGGTCACCGGGAAGGCGTCTCAGCGCGAGCCCTGCTGGCACCAGAGAGAGCACCAGGCTCGGACACTCAAGACATGCGGATGGCGGGAACGGGGCGCGTGCATGCCCCGCGTCGACGGGAATGGCGCCGTGCACGGGCGCCGGTGTGGCTCTTGCGCGTCGGGAAAAATCCATGAGCGTGCCGACTCACGAAGTCCTCATCGTCCACCCCAACGAGCTGCGCCGCAACGCGCTGAAGTCCGCGTTGGGAGCGCACCGGGTCTCGGTGGTGGGCTCACAGCTGGAGGCCACGCGGCGCATGGAGGCGTCCGTGCCCACGCTGATCATCGCGCCCGCGGACAACGCGCGCCGCTTCCTGCGCCACGTGGACCGCGCCGCGCCGGAGGCCGTCTGCGTGTTCGTCTGCGCGCGGTCGGATCAGCACGGCCTGGAGGAGCTGGTGGAGACGGCCGCGGAGGGGCACGTCTTCAGCACGGTGGATGACGCGCTGACCGAGGGGGAGCTGAGCATGCGGCTGCGCGACATCCTCCAGCTGCGCGCCTCCACGCGCGTGGTGCTGGACGCGGGGATGCGCGTGGACTTCCTCCTGCGCGACCGGCCCTTCAGCGCGGAGTGCCAGGACCTGGGCCACTTCGGCGCCGCGCTCCAGGTGCCCATGGACGCGTCGATGGCGGCCTTCCTGCCGGGCACGCCCCTGGACTCGCTGTCCATGGTGCGCGACGGCCGGCCCGTGCTGCACGTGGCCCGCGCCTACGTGCGCCACGCGACCCCCGTGCAGCAGGGGCCGCACGCGTTCCTGCGCGTGGGCATCTCCTGGCGCCCCGCCCCCGTCGAGGCGACGTCCGCTCCGCCGCGCACGCTGCGGGACGCGGTGGCGGTGCAGGCCGCGCTGCGCAAGGCGCTGCGGCGCGAGTTGCCCGTGTGGGTGCACCCGCCGGACAGCCAGACGGCGCACTTCCGGCTGGAGTCCGCCACGGTGGAGGCCAGCGACGAGCGGGGCCTCTTGCGCGGGCGGGTGTCCTCGGCGCTGCCCGCGAGCGTGGGAGAGGTGGTCCACCTCTCCTTCGAGATGGGCGGCCAGCGCTACCGGGGCGTCACCAGCATGCTCCACGTCGGGCATGAAGGCGTGTCCCTGTGCATGCCCCGCGCGCTGGCGGTGGAGAACCGGCGCGGGCAGCAGCGCTTCCGCCCCAGCGCGCACCACCGCTTCCTCGTGCGCTTCACCTCGCCGTTCAGCGGCCAGCGCATCACCCGCGCGGTGCTGGACCTGGGCGCGCGCGGGTTCGCCTTCCCCATCGACGCGTCGTGCGAGGTGCTGCCGGTGGGCTCGCACCTGGACACCACGCTGCTGTTGCCGGACGGCGCGGAGGTGGCGTGCCGCGTGGAGGTGCGCTCGGTGGACGTGGTCCCCTTCGAGTCCCGGCATGATCAGCGCCTGCGCCCCTACCGCTGCGGCGTGCGCATCCTGGACATGCCGCGCACGGTGCGCGACGCCATCGTGGACGCGTTCGTGTCCGCGCGGGCGCCCCAGGTGCGCGACGGCGCGGTGTTCCGCTTCCCGGACCTCTGGCGGATGATGGAGGAGGCCCGCTACACCTTCCACCCGGACCATCCCTTCGGCGAGGAGTCCCGCGTCCTGCCCGTGCTGGAGGCCACGCACGAGCGGCTGAGCCGCGCGCGGGAGCTGGGACGCTCGCTCGTCTTCACGGACTCGCGGCGGCTCTTGGGACACGTCAACGGCCTGCGCATGTACTCCGGCACGTGGCTGGTGCAGCACCTGGCCGTGATGCCGGGCTTCCGCCGCAGCGAGCAGATCTCCAGCGAGCTCACGTCGCTCGCGGTGGAGGTGGGCGAGGCGATGGAGGACGTGGAGTTCATCCGCTACATGTGGCGCACCGACAACCGCTGGCCGCACCGGCTGGGCACGTGGCTGGCGCGCGTGCTGGAGGGCCAGGGGCTGTGCCACCTGCGCCAGTTCCACTACCTGCGCGCGGACCTGCCCCTGAAGCCCGCGGTGGACGCGGCGGCGCTGCCGGCCGTGCGCGAGGCGGGGCCGGAGGACCGCCAGTGGCTGGAGTCGTACCTGCGCCGCCGGGGGGAGATGGTGCGCCTGCTCAGCGAGGACCTGCGCGCGGACCCCGGCGCCGAGGCCGTCCTGGGCGAGCGCTTCCGGGCGGCGGGGCTGCACCGGGAGCGGCGGATGTTCGTGGTGGACGGCGACGGGGGGCCGCTCGCGCTGGCGCTCCAGGACGAGGCCACGCCGGGCCTGAGCCTCATCGAGGTCACCAACGGCTTCAACCTCGTGGTGCCGGACCGGGAGCACCCGCGCGCGAAGGACGCGGTGGCGGCGCTGACGCTGCGGTGCGTGACGCACGCGCGCGAGCGGGGCCGGCGCGCGGCGCTGGGGCTGGTGGACGCGCTGGACGTGCCGGTGCTGCGCGAGCTGGGCTTCGTGGACCAGGGCCGCTTCTCCGAGTGGACCTTCCACCGCTCCATGGTGCGCCGCTGGTGCGAGGCCTGGCGCTCGCTCTTCGAGCGCCAGCTGCCCACGCGCCGCACGAAGCGCCGGGCCTCCGCGCCGGCCCCGAACCAGGAGGTGCGGTGATGTACCTGATGGAATCCGCCGATGAGTCCCGCCGCCTCTTGGAGCAGGAGCAGTCCCAGGACACGCGCGCCGTCCTGCGCCGCACGGGCCTCAAGCCGGGGGACCGCGTGCTCGACGCCGGCTGCGGCCCCGGCGGCATCGCGGAGCTGATGGCGGAGCTGGTGGGGGAGGGGGGCCACGTCACCGGCGTGGACCTGCACGAGGGCCGCGTCGCGGAGGCGAGCGCGCGCAACGCCCACCGCCCGCACCTGACGTTCCGCCAGGCGGACGTGCGCGCCACGGGGCTGCCCGCGGACGCGTTCGACTATGCCTGGAGCCAGTACGTCTTCGAGTACCTGCCGGACCGGCACGTCGCGCTCGCGGAGCTCATCCGCGTGACGCGGCCCGGGGGGCGCGTGGTGGTGTCCGACATCGACGGGCTGGGCTTCCAGAACTGGCCCTTCCCGGAGCACCTGCGCGCGGGCACCCAGCGCATCGTGGAGGCCCTGGCGACGCGCGGGTTCGACCTGTATGTCGGCCGCAAGCTGTTCTCCGAGTTCCGCCGCGCGGGCCTCACCGACGTGCGCGTGCACCTGATGCCCTTCTACCTCTCTCCGGGCGCCGCGGAGGCGCGGCTCGTGCGAGACTGGAAGACGCGCTTCGAGGCCCTGGCGCCGGTGGGCGCCGCGGCCTTCGGCGGCCTCGAGGCCTACCAGTCGCACTGCGATGACTTCCTGGCGATGCTCGAGGACCCGGAGGGTCTGAAGTACGCGGTGACGCTCGTCACCGAAGGAACGAAACCGTGACCCAACGCCTGCCGGCGGTGAAGGTGCAGGACGTGTCACCGGACAACGCCCCCGAGGTGAGCGTCCGTGCCACGTCCACGCTGCTGCTCTACTTCGAGCACCGCTACGGCGCGGAGAGGCTGGCCAAGGTGTGGCGCGAGCACGGGTTCAGCCTGGGGCTGGAGTACATGCGCCAGCCCACCAACTACGTCTCGCTGCGCTTCCTGGAGCGCGCGGCGGCGGCGCTGCGCGAGGAGTCCGGCGACTCGCGCTTCATGCGCGAAGCGGGCCTGTTCACCGCGTCACCGCAGGCGCTGGGCTTCGTCTTCTACATGCTGCGCGCCTTCGGCTCGCCCAAGGCCTGCTACAAGCAGACCATCGACTTCTCCCCCAGCTACAACCGGGTGGGGGCGTTCACGGTGGACCTGCTGGAGCACAAGCGGCTCAAGCTGGCCTACCGCAGCAGCATCCCGGAGCAGAACCGCAACATCTGCGAGCTGCGCATGGGCCAGTTCGCGTCCTTCCCCACCATCTGGGGCCTGGCCCCCGCGGAGGTGCGGGAGACGGAGTGCCAGGTGCTGGGCGGCGAGGCGTGCCGCTACCACCTCACGTGGACGGATCCGCCCACGCTCTGGGGCCACTACCTGGGCCTGCTGCTGGGCATGGTGAGCGGCCTGCTGGCCACGCACCTGGGCTGGGGTGACGCGCTCTTCTCCGTGGCGTCGCTGAGCATGGCCGGCTTCGCGCTGGGCGGCTGGCTGGACCGGCGGCGTGAAATCAAGCGCAAGGACGAGCTGCTCGCGGCGCAGGCCCAGGCGAACATGGGCTCGCTGCGGGAGCTGCAGCAGCGCTACGACGAGGTCTTCGGCAGCAACGTGGCCCTGGAGGACCGCGTCGCGGCGCGCACGCGCGAATTGTCGGAGGCCAACGAGAAGCTGGAGGCGGCGCTCGTCAAGCAGCGCGAGCAGGACCGGCTGAAGACGGAGTTCTTCGACAACGTGAGCCACGAGCTGCGCACGCCGCTCACGCTCATCCTGCTGTCCCTGGACGCGCTCCAGAAGGAGCCGGAGTCGCTGCCCACGGTGGTGCGGCAGCAGCTGGTGACGCTGGACCGGAGCACGCAGCGGCTGCTCAGGCTCATCGACAACCTGCTCAACCTGGCCCAGCTGGAGGCGGGCAAGGTGCGCCTGCGCTACCAGCCGCTGGAGCTGCACGCGTTCCTGTCCTCCCAGCTGTTGCCCTTCCGCGCCGTGGCGGAGAAGCAGGGGCTCACCCTCACGCTGGAGGGCGGGCCGGTGTCCCCGGTGCACGTGGACGCGGAGCGCATCGAGGGCGTGTTCCACAACCTGGTCTCCAACGCGCTCAAGTTCACGCCGGCCGGCGGCACCATCTCGGTGCGCCTGCGCGAGGACGACACGGACGTGCACGTGGAGGTGGTGGACACCGGGCAGGGCATGGCGCCCGCGGACCTGGCCGTCATCTTCGACCGCTTCGCCCAGGCGGACACGTCCGGCACGCGGCGCTTCGGGGGCAGCGGCATCGGCCTGGCGCTGGTGAAGGAGACGCTGGAGCTGCACTCGGGCGGCATCGAGGTGTCGAGCACGCCGGGGCAGGGCTCCAGCTTCCGCGTGCGGCTGCCCAAGGGCACCCAGCACCTGCGCGAGGACCTGCGCGAGCGCCGCTCCACGGACCTGCCCACCCGCCGCGAGCGCCGCAGCTCCGGCCGCTTCGCCACCGTGCTGGCCGCCACCGTCGCCGGGGCGCAGCGCCCCACGGAGCCGCAGGACCACACGCGCGCGGACGCGAAGGCCCCGCGCATCCTGGTGGTGGAGGACGACGCGGAGATCCGCGCCTTCATCGCGGACATCCTCGCGCCCGGCTACCGCGTGCTGGAGGCCACCAACGGCGAGGAGGGCGTGCGCCGCGCCCTGGAGGAACGGCCGGACCTGGTGGTGTCCGACGTGATGATGCCGGTGCTGTCCGGCCTCAACCTCCTGGTGCAGCTGCGCTCCCACGCGCAGACGGTGGACCTGCCCGTCATCCTGCTCACCGCGCGCCAGGAGGTGTCCGCCAAGGTGGAGGCGCTGGGCGCGGGCGCCAACGACTACCTGGGCAAGCCCTTCAGCCCGCGCGAGCTGCTGGCGCGCGTGGAGACGCAGCTGCGCCTGCGCGAGGCGGCCGTGCGCGCGGCGGAGAACGAGCGGCTGGCGGCCATCGGCCTGCTCACCTCCGGCTTCGCGCACGAGGTGCGAAACCCCCTCAACGGGCTGATGAACGCGCTCATCCCGCTGAAGGACGTCGTGCAGGGCAAGCAGACCGGCGGCGACCCCAACCTAGGCCCCGCGATGCTGGAGGTGATGGAGGAGTGCGGCCAGCGCATCCGCCACCTGGCGGAGTCGCTCCTGTCCTTCGTGCGCACGGCGGAGAAGCCCGTGGCGGTGCGGTTGGATCAGGCGCTCGACTCCACGCTCAGCGTGCTGGGCTGGCGCATCCCGCCGGGCGTCGTGGTGGAGCGCACCTACCAGTGCGCGGAGCCCATCTGGGGCGACCCCGGCACCCTCAACCAGGTGTGGCTCAACCTCCTGGACAACGCCGTGCGCGCGGTGGGCGACACCGGCCGCGTGCAGGTGGAGACGGCGCAGCAGGGCGACGAGGCGCTCGTCACCATCGTGGACACCGGCGTGGGCATCCGCCCGGAGGACCTGGAGCGGCTCTTCCAGCCCTTCTTCTCCACGCGCGCGGCGGGGGAGGGCACCGGCCTGGGCCTGGCGCTCAGCCGCCGCATCATCCTGCAGCACGGCGGGCGCATCCTCATCACCAGCCAGATGGGCAAGGGCACGCGGGTGGAGGTCCGGCTGCCCCTGCGTCCGGCGCACGCGGAGCCCCTGGCCTCCACCCCCACCACGGGTGCGAGTCGCGGCCGGTGGTCGCGGCGCATCGGCTGACGCGGCCGGCCACGAATGGGAGGGGGCGCGGGGGGCTGAAGGGCCGCTCGCGCAGGGGACGGGAATTCCCACGGACGCGTGGTGTCCTCTGTCCTCGCTGAAGGCGTGACTCCTGTTACAGTCGCGCGACTTTTCGTTCCCCCTCACAGCAATCCGTTCGAGGAACTCACGGCATGCAAAGCACCGTCGCCGCGGGCGAGGCCCGCAAGGGGCATCCCCCGGGCCTGTATTTGTTGTTCGCCACCGAGATGTGGGAGCGCATGTCCTATTACGGCATGCGCGGCCTGCTGGTGCTCTTCCTCACCGACAAGGTGCGGGGCGGCTTTGGCTGGTCCACCGCGGATGCCCTGGGCCTCTACGGCACGTACACCGGCCTCGTGTACCTGACGCCGATTCTTGGCGGCTACATCGCGGACCGCTTCATCGGCCAGCGCAAGGCGGTGGTGCTGGGCGGCGCGTTGATGGTGATTGGCCACCTGTTATTGGCGCTACCCGGCATCTCCATCTTCTACGCGGGCCTGGGCTTCCTCATCATCGGCAACGGCTTCTTCAAGCCGAACATCTCCACCATGGTGGGCGGGCTGTACCCCGCGGGTGACGGCCGGCGCGACGGTGCCTTCACCATCTTCTACATGGGCATCAACCTGGGCGCCGTGCTGGGCAACTTCATCTGCGGCACGCTGGGCGAGCGCGTGGGCTGGCACTGGGGCTTCGGCTCCGCCGGCGTGGGCATGACGCTGGGCCTGATCATCTTCATGGCGCTGGCGAAGCGGTACCTGGGCACCGTGGGACTGGCGCCCGAGCCGCGCCCCGCCGCCGCGCAGACGACGACGCCGGACGGCAAGCACCACGCCTTCAGCCGCCAGGAGTGGGACCGCATCATCGTCATCTTCATCATCGCGCTGTTCGTGGTCGCGTTCTGGACGGGCTTCGAGCAGGCGGGCGGCCTGATGAACCTCTACACGGACCAGAAGGTGGACCGCTCCATGTTCGGCTGGGAGGTGCCCACCACCTGGTTCCAGAACTTCAACTCGGTCTTCATCGTGACGCTGGCGCCGGTGTTCGCGGCGGTGTGGAGCTCGCTGGCGGCGAAGGGCAAGGACCTGAGCATCCCGGTGAAGATGTCCCTGGGGCTCATCTTCCTGTCCGTGGGCTTCGCGTTCATGCTGGGCGCCTCCAAGGAGAGCGCGGCGGACGGCAAGGCGGCGGCGTGGTGGGTCATCATGGCGTACCTCTTCCACACCATGGGCGAGCTGTGCCTGTCGCCGGTGGGCCTCTCCATGGTCAGCAAGGTGGCGCCCCAGCGCGTCGTCTCCGCGATGATGGGCGTGTGGTTCCTGGCGAACGCGGTGGCCAACAAGCTGTCCGGCGTGCTGGGCGGCTACTCGGAGAAGATGGGTGAGTTTAGCGTGTTCCTCACCATCGTCATCGGCGCGGGCCTGGCGGGCGTCATCCTGCTGTTCCTCGCCCCCATGCTGAAGCGGATGATGCACGGCACGGACGAAGTGACGGCCGCGCCGCCGGCCCCGGCCCAGCAGGGCAGCGTCCACCCGGCCACCTGAGCCAAAGGGGACATCCCCTTCGAAGCACGAACGCCGGAGCGCCCCCTGGGTGCTCCGGCGTTCTTCGTGGCCCCCTGGGGCCCTGCACGCCCGCTCCCGCGTGAGTATCGATTCTGGAGCCCCATGCGGATCCAGATTGGAAAGAGCCGCTCGCCGGATTGCGCCACCGCCGCGCGGGAAGCGGGCCAGGAAGCGCTGCGGGGCGCGGACGCCCCCACCTTCGCGCTCGTCCTGTGCACGGACCAGTACGACGCGGTGTCGCTGGCGGCCGCGGTCCGCGAGGAGTTGGGGGCCATCCCCTGGGCCGGGTGCTGCGCGGCGGGCGTCTTCGCGGGAACCGAGCTGCTGCTCCAGGGGCTGGTCATCACGCTGTTTCTCGGCGACGACTTCCGCGTTGGCGTGGGGATGGGCGGTCCGGTCAGTGAGCGCCCGCGAGCGGCCGGGCGCGCGGCGGTGGCCGAGGCCGTGAGCCAGCTGCCTCCCAAGCCGCCCGGACACCGGCGCGCGCTGTTCGTCCTGCCGGACGCGGTGAGCGGCAACTCGACGGAGGTCGTGCGCGGGGCTCAACAGGAAGCGGGCGCGGGCATCCTCTGGGCGGGGGGCGGAGCGGGAAACAACCTCCGGTTCGTCAAGACCGCCCAGTTCTCGCAAGGGCAGGCCTACCAGGACCAGGTGGTGGTGATTGCCATGGATGCCCGGCAACCGCTGGGCATCGGGATCCAGCACGGCTGGTCTCCGTATGGTCCCCCCTCGCAGGTCACGAAGGCCCGGGGCGCGACCGCCATCGAGCTGGATTACGAGAGCGCCTTCGAGGTCTACCGGCGCACGGCCGCGAGCCGGGGCGACGCCCTGGATGCCCGGAGCTTCGCCCGCTTCGCGATGACCCACCCGCTGGGGATTCCCCAGGCCAACGGCGAGTTCGTCATCCGTGATCCCCTGTCCGCCGACGCCGACGGCTCGGTCCGCTGCATCGCGGAGATTCCGGACGGCTCGCTGATCCGCGTGATGGAGGGCTCGCGCTCGGACCTGCTCGGCGCCGCGGCCGGTGCCGCCGCCCAGGCCCGGGAAGCCACCCCTGGCGCGCTGGGCGGCGCGGTGGTGTTCGACTGCGTCTCCCGCTACCTCATCCTGGGGGAGGGGGTGCGGGACGAGCTCTCCCGGTTCCAGGACGCGCTCGGCGAGGGCGTCCCGGTCGTGGGCTGTCTGACCCTGGGCGAGGTGGGGGCCATGGGGGGCGGGGTCCCCCAGTTCCACAACAAGACAGCGGTGGTGGTCGCGCTGCCGGGGTAAGGGGACGAGGTGGCGCATGGAGGACCATGGCGCGGACGGGGACCACAAGCTCACCGAGGAGCGGCTCGCGCTGCTGAGCGTGCTCCAGGAGCTCACCGTCGCGGCGCTCGACCTCCTGGACCCGGAGAAGCCCGCTGACGACTTCCTGGACCGCGTCGCGGAGCGGCTGGGCTGCGCGGTCGCGCTCTGGTTCCAGTCGGATCCAGGGGGACAGGTGGGGCTGTTGGGCGCGAGCGGACTGTCCACGGCCTCCCGCCAGCTCCCGATTCCCAGGCTGCTCCCCCGGCACCCGCGCGAGCCCGGGCCGCTCCGGGTGGAGCTGCCCTATCCGGAGCTGGCCTCGCCCGGGCTCGTGCGCTGGTCGGTGCCCATCGACGAAGCCGGGCCTGGCGCGGCGCCCCCCGTCAGCGTGCTGCTGCTGTACTTCGATCGCGAGCCGCACCTGCCACGGCAATACCAGGGCATGGTGGAGCGGCTGGGCGGCGTGCTGCGCACCGCGCTCATCCACCGGCAGCTCTTCGCGCGGACCCTGGACAGCGAGCGCGCGCTCCAGCACGAGCGGGACTTCAGCTCGACGGTCCTGGACACGGCCCGCGCCCTGGTCATCGTCCTGGACCCGGAAGGCCGCATCGTCCGCTTCAACCGGGCGTGCCAGGAGGTGACGGGCTACTCCTTCGAGGAGCTGCGCGGTGAGCGGTTCTGGGCGCGGCTGCTGCCGCCGGAAGAGGCGGCGCGGGTGGAGATGCACTTCTCCGTGCTCGCGGCGGGGCTGGGGCACGAGCAGTACGAGAACCACTGGCTGACCCGGAAGGGAGAGTGCCGCCTCATCTCCTGGTCCAGCAACGTCCTGCGAAGCGAGTCGGGAGCCATCGAGTACGTCATCGGCACCGGCATCGACATCACCGAGCACCGCCGGACCGAACAGGAGCGCGACCAGACCTTCCAGCGTGAGCAGCAGGCGCGCGCCCGGGCCGAGGAGCAGGAGGGGCGGTCCGCGCTCCTGGCGGAGGCCTCCGGGCTGCTCGACGGCTCGCTCGCTCCCGAGGACGCGCTGCGGAGCGTGGCAGCGCTGACCGTCCAGCGCTTCGCTGACTCGTGCGCGGTGGACGTCCTGGACGGGAATCACTCCCCACAGCGGATCACCGAGGCCCGCTCCGAAGCGCTGCGCGCCACCTCTCCTTCGCGGAGCCTCCGGGACGGACAGGACGTGGCCGCGCTCGTCGACTTCCCGTTCCGGATCTCCGTGCCCCTGCTCGCGCGGGAGCATGCGCTCGGCACGCTCACCCTCGCGCGCCTGGAGGGCAGTGGCCCGTATGGCCCGGCGGATGTCGCCCTCGTCCAGGAGCTGGCCCGCCGCGCCGCGATGGCCATGGACAACGCCCGGCTCTATCAGCAGGCCCAGCTGGCCATCGGCCTCCGGGATGAGTTCCTCTCCATTGCCTCCCACGAGCTGAAGACCCCGGTCACGTCCCTCCAGCTGTCGGTGCAGGGCCTGATGCGCCTCGCCAGGACGGGCGCGCTCCGGACCTCACCGGTGGAGACGGTGACGCACGCGCTGGAGGTCATCGAGCGTCAGGCGAAGCGGATGGCGAAGCTCGTCAACACGCTGCTGGACGTCTCCCGCATCCATGCTGGACGGCTGGAGCTGGAGTTCGAGGAGGTGGACCTCGCCGCGCTGGTGCGGGACATCGCGGCCCGCTTCGCGCCCGAGCTGGCCACGTCGGGGACCCGGCTGCGGGTCCACGCGGACACGCCGGTGCCGGGCATCTGGGACCGTTCGCGGTTGGATCAGATCGTCACCAACCTGCTCTCGAACGCCATCAAGTACGGCGAGGGAAGGCCCATTGAAATCCGCGTCGAGGGGGACGCCGTGATGGCCCGGCTGGAGGTCCGGGACCAGGGCATCGGGATTCCACCGGAGCGGCACGTGCGCATCTTCCGCGCCTTCGAGCGCGCCGTGTCGTCGCGCCACTACGGCGGGCTGGGTCTGGGCCTCCACATCGTGAACCAGCTCGTCGAGCGGCTGGGGGGCTCGGTCCGGGTCGAGAGCGAGGCGGGGCGTGGGGCCACCTTCACGGTGGAGCTCCCACGCCAGGGGCCCCACGCGGCTCCCGCCGCGGACCCGACGATGCAGCAGGGGCCCTAGGCCGGCTTCGGCTCCACCGCGGGGTTGCGGCCGTCCATGGGGGCCTGCGCGTCCGTCTGGTAGTAGTCCCGCACGACGTACTTGCGGGCCACCAGCGCCATGCCCACGCCGGCCACCGCGGCCAGGGCCGCGTAGAAGAAGAACTGCGCGGAGCCCGTGAAGACGTTGAGCGCCGCGGCGATGGCCACCGCCACGTTCGCCAGCGTGTTCGTCACCAGCCACACGCTCTGGATGGTGCCCTTCATCTCCCGGGGCGCCTGCGTGTACGCGAACTCCAGGCCCGTGGTGGACACGAGGATTTCCGCCACCGTCAGCACGATGTACGGCAACAGCTGCCACGCGATGTTCAGCGTCGTCCCGCCCTCCATGGCCACCTGGAAGAAGCCCGCGATGACGAACGACGCGGCGCCGATGATGAGGCCCATGGGCATGCGCCTGAGCGGCGTCAGCTCCCAGCCCGCGCGCTGGAAGGCCGGGTACACCACGGCCGTGAGAAAGGGGATGAGCAGCATCACCAGCATGGGGTTGATGAACTGCATCTGGCTGGGCTGGAACACGATGCCGCCCACGTTCGGGTCCATGGACCGCGCCTGCACCACCCAGGTGGACGCCTTCTGGTCGAACAGCATCCAGAAGAAGGGCACGAAGGGCAAAAGCAGCATGGACACCCGGAACACCGCCTTCACGCCCTCCACCGCTTCCGCCGGGTGCTCCGCCTTCGCCTTGTCCAGCCAGCTGCCGCCCGGCACGTCCTTGCCCCGGAACGCGCTGCCCAGCACCTTGAGGAACGAGTGCGGGTTGGGGCCCGTGGGCGGCACCAGCACGTAGTGCTTGCGGCCCGCCCAGAAGATGACCGTCGCCACGAACATCAGGATGCCCGGCACGCCGAAGGCCACCGACGGTCCGTAGTTCTTCATGAGCAGCGGGACGAACAGCGACGCGAAGAACGAGCCGAAGTTGATGGTCCAGTAGAAGATGGCGAAGACCTTCTTCACCAGGTGCTTGTTCTTCTCCGTGAACTGGTCGCCCACCATCGCGGACACGCACGGCTTGATGCCGCCACTGCCAATCGCGATGAGCGTCAGGCCCGTGTAGAAGCCCTTGGCGTTGTCCTCGAAGAGCGCCAGGCACGCGTGCCCCGCGCAGTACACGAGGCTCAGCACGAAGATGGTGTGGAACTTCCCGAAGAAGCGGTCCGCCAGGTAGCCGCCGATGAGCGGGAAGAAGTACACCCCCGCCATGAACAGGTGCATCAGGCTCTTCGCCTGCGCCTCCCGCAGGCCCGTCTCCGGCACGTGCGTGCGCAAGAGGTAGTCGATGAAGAACACCGTGAGGATGTTCCGCATCCCGTAGAAGCTGAAGCGCTCACAGGCCTCGTTCCCGATGATGTAGGGAATCTGGGGCGGGAAGCGCTGGGGGCTGGGGGCGGTCGAGGTCTCGGCCATGGCCCCACCCTACCGCAGGAGTGCGTGGGGGTCGCGCGACTCAACCAGCGGCGTTGAACGCGCCCAGCACGGCCGCCACGTTGTGGCCGATGTCCTCCACCGCGTAGCCGCCCTCCTGGACCAGCACCGTGGGGAGCCCCAGCCCGGCCAACTGCTCTCCCAGCAGCGGGAAGTGCTCCTTGCGCAGCTTGAACGCGCTGATGGGGTCGCCTTCGTAGGTGTCCACGCCCAGCGACACCACCAGTGCGTCCGCCCCGAAGGCCTGGATGGCCTGCCGCGCCGTGGCCAGCGCGGCGGAGTACCCCGCCCAGTCCGTGCCGCGCCGCAGCGGGAGGTTCAGTGTGTAGCCCTCGCCCCGGCCCGCGCCGCGCTCGTCGGCGTACCCGAGGAAGTAGGGGTACTCGGTGTCCGGCGTGCCGTGGATGGAGAGGAAGAGCACGTCATCGCGCTCCCAGAAGATCTCCTGGGTGCCGTTGCCGTGGTGGTAGTCCACGTCCAGCAGCGCGACCCGCGCCTTGCCCGCGTCGCGCAGCCCCTGGGCCGCCAGCGCCGCGTTGTTGAGGAAGCAGTAGCCGCCGTAGGTCCCGCTCGCGGCATGGTGCCCTGGCGGCCGGCACAGCGCATAGGCCGCCCGCGCGCCCTCCGCCACGAGCGCCGCGGCGGTCATCGCGCAGTGCGCGGAGGCGAGCGCCGCCTCCCAGGTGCCCGGCACGATGGGCGTCCCTGCGTCGAACGCGTAGTAGCCCATCGCGCCGTGGATGCCGGAAGGCACGCGGTCCCGGCGCAGGCCCCGCGCCGGGAAGCCGCTCGGCAGCATGGAGCCGTCGCGCCCCTCGGCCTGCCAGCGCGGATAGGCCGTGCGCAGGAACTCGATGAAGCCCGCGTCGTGGATGCTCAGCAGGCGCTCCAGCGGGAAGTCGCGCGGCGGCAGCCAGGTGTGACGGCCCGCCGCCCGCAGCGCCTGCTCGATGAAGTCCACCCGAGCGGGGCACTCGTAGCAGGGCACCAGTTGACCGCGATGAAGCTCCACCCCGCCGTCATGCCCTGCGTGCAGGGCACTGTGCACCACGTCCATCGAGCCTTCCTCCCGTTCGCGAAGTGGGGACAGCGTAAGCAGGACGCCCGAAGTTCGTTACCCAATCCTGGGCCCGGAAGTCCTCCGCGCACGCGCGCCTCGCGGAGCGCGGAGGCGGTCCGCGAGGGGGGGCTGAGCAAAGACCCGGGTGGGGCCACGGGCAGGGGGGCCCGCCGGGAGTTCTCAGCGCACGCGCGCCTCGCCGAGCACGGAGGCGGTCCGCGACGGTGTGCCTGGGCGGAGACCCGAGTGGAGCCACAGGCAGGGGGGCCCGCCGGGAGCGCTTTCGCCAAACCTGTCCGACAGTCGGACAGGTTCGCACTGCCTGGGGCCCAGGCCGGCCTGGCCCGGCAGCCGCCGAGAACAATGTGCCCACGCGTCCATGTCAGACCCCTCTGGTTGGATGGGCGAGGCTGGGACGAGGAGGCGGACGGTGATGGTGAGGGTGGGGCTCGTGGCGTACGTGGAGGAGCAACTCGAGCGCGAGATTTCGCTGGGGAGGCTGCCGAGGAACGGGCAGATTGGCTCGGAGCAGGTGCTGGCGCGTCGCTATGGGGTGAGCCGAGGCACCGTGCGCGAAGCGCTGCGGCGGCTGGCGGCGCGAGGCCTGGTGGTGCAGCGTCCCGGCCGGGTGACGCGTGCGGTGGCGCTGGATGAGTCACTGACGCTGGAGAACCTGGGCCTGGCGTTGCATGACGCGCGCTCCGAGGAATGCCGGCGGCTGCTGGAGGGCTTCTTCAGCCTCAAGCGACAGGTGCTGGTGGAGCTCCTGGCGGACTGCTGCGCGAGTGCCTCCGAGCGGGACGTGAGCCTGCTGGAGGACACCTGCTACAGGCTCTCGGACGCGGCGCACTGGAACCCCGGGGCACGGTGCGCGCAGCTGGAATTCGAGTTGCTGCGGCTGGCGGCCCAGGCGGCGTCACGTCCAGGGCACGTGCTCCTCATTCAGTCCCTGCAACGGGCCCTGCGAGGCAACGCGGCCCGGCTGCTGTCCTTCATGGGCGGCGAATCCCTGCGCCAGTGGGCCCTGTGCGCGATGCACGCCTTGAGCGAGCGCGACGCGCAGGCACTTCAGCACCAGCTGCCTGCACTGATGAAGGCGTGCGATGAGCGCGTGCTCAACCAGTTCGCGCCAGTCCCCCCGGAGACTGGGGCTCCCGAGGTCCACCACGCCCAGCCGTGCGGCTTCGGCGCACCCGCGTCAGCCACCCACCAGGACGGTCCTCTTGAGGCACGCCCATGCGTAGAGGAACTGGACCTTGGCGGCCTCTCGGCGGCCCCCCAGCAGGATGAGGTGATTGAGGCACGCCCCTTCGTCGGGGAGCGTGACCTCGGCACCCTCGCACCAGCCGCCGAGCCCACCGAGGCGCTCGGGTCCGTGCCTCGCCCGCGGGGAGCGGTCCTCCCCGGGCAGCCGGACCGCGGGGCGCAGCTGCTTCCATCCGCTCTGGAGAGTCATCCCCGCGAACCCGGTGATGACTGCGTCCAGGAGGAGGCCACTCCAGGCGCGGCCCTGGGAAACCTGTCCGACTGTCGGACAGGTTTGGCAACTCCGTCAGCGGAGGAGGGCCTCCAGCCCGAACCTCAGGACCCGCCTCCACCCACCACCGGGCTGGGCGGCTGCGTGCCTCTGGCGTCTTCCTGGCCCACGACCCAGGAGCCACCTGCTTCGTGAGACTCAGGCCGCGTCCACGCGCTTGCCGATGCGGGCCCGGCGTGCCTTGCCCAGCACGTGCTTGAGGTAGCGGCCCGTGTGGCTGGCCTCCACCTTCGCCACGTCCTCCGGCGTGCCGGTGGCCAGAATCTGCCCGCCGCCCGAGCCGCCCTCCGGCCCCAGGTCGATGAGCCAGTCCGCGCTCTTGATGACGTCCAGGTTGTGCTCGATGACGAGCACGCTGTTGCCCGCCTCCACCAGCCGGTTGAGCACGGACAGGAGCTTGCGGATGTCCTCGAAGTGCAGGCCCGTGGTGGGCTCGTCCAGGATGTAGAGCGTGCGGCCGGTGGCCACGCGCGCCAGCTCGCGCGCCAGCTTGATGCGCTGCGCCTCGCCGCCGGACAGGGTGGGGGAGGGCTGCCCCAGCCGCAGGTAGCCCAGGCCCACGTCGGTGAGCGTCGTGAGCACGCGCATGATGTCCTTGTGCGCGCCGAAGTGGTCCACCGCCTCGCGCACGCTCAGGTCCAGCGTCTCCGCGATGTTCTTGCCCTTGTAGCGCACGCGCAGCGTGGCTTCGTTGAAGCGCTTGCCGTTGCACACCTCGCAGGGGACGTAGACGTCCGCCAGGAAGTGCATCTCCACCAGCTTCACGCCGTCGCCCTCGCACGCCTCGCAGCGGCCGCCCTTGATGTTGAAGCTGAAGCGCCCCGGCCCGTAGCCGAACGTGCGCGCCTCCGGCGTCATCGCGAACACTTCCCGGATGGCGTCGAACACCTTGGTGTACGTGGCCGGGTTGCTGCGCGGCGTGCGGCCAATGGGCCGCTGGTCGATGTCGATGACCTTGTCCAGGTGCTCCAGGCCCTTGATGGACTTGTGCTTCCCCATGGGCTCGCGGCTCTCGTAGAGCGCGCGCGCCAGGGCCGGGTACAGAATCTCGTTGATCAGCGTGGACTTGCCCGCACCGGACACGCCCGTGACGGCCGTGAAGATGCCCAGCGGGATGTCCGCGTCCACGTTCCTCAGGTTGTTCTCCGTCGCGCCCAGGATGGAGATTTGATGCTTGGGATTGGGCTTGCGCCGCGTCTCCGGGATTTCAATCTCCTGGCGCCCGGACAGGTACGCGCCGGTGAGGCTCTTCTCGTCCGCCATCACCTGCTTGGGCGTGCCCTGGGACACCACCTGCCCACCCAGCTCGCCCGCTCCAGGGCCGAAGTCCACCAGGTAGTCCGCCTCCTCCATCGTCTCCTCGTCGTGCTCCACGACGATGACGGAGTTGCCCAGGTCGCGCAGGCGCTTGAGCGTGGTCAAGAGCTTGCCGTTGTCGCGCTGGTGCAGGCCGATGGAGGGCTCATCCAGGATGTAGATGACGCCCGTCAGCTCGCTGCCCATCTGCGACGCCAGCCGGATGCGCTGGCTCTCACCGCCGGACAGCGTGGACGCGGTGCGGTCCAGCGTGAGGTAGCCCAGGCCCACGTCCACCAGGAAGGACAGGCGGCTGCGGATCTCCTTGAGCAGCTCCTGGGCGATCTTCTCCTCCTGCGCGCTCAGGCCCATCTGCGTGAGGAAGCTGCGCGCCTCCGTGATGGTCATGCGGCTCAGGTCCACGAGCGTGCGCTGGTGCACCTTCACCGCGCGGCTCTCCGGACGCAGGCGCTCGCCCTTGCAGGACGGGCAGGGCTTGTCGCTGAAGTACTTCTGGAGCTCCGCCTTGCGCGCCTCCGACGTCGTCGTCTTGAAGTTGCGCATGGTGCGGGCGAGCAGGCCCTCCCACTCCATGTTGTACTGGCCGTTTTCGCCCCACTGCACCGTGAAGGACTTGCCCTTCACGCCGTTCATCAGGACGTCCTTCTCCCGCTTGGACAGCTTCGCGTACGGGACGTCCAGGTCGATCTTGAACGCGGTCGCCAGGCTCTCCACGAAGTCCGCCGTCCAGCCCTCGCCGCGGTTCATGCCGCTGGCCCACGGCTCAATCGCGCCGTCGCGGATGCTGCGGCTCTGGTCCGGCACCAGCAGGTCCGCGTCCATCTCCGGCCGGGTGCCCAGGCCGTTGCAGTCCGTGCACATGCCCAGCGGGTTGTTGAAGGAGAACGACGCGGGCGTGAGGTCGCCAAAGGACAGGCCGCACGCGGGGCACGCGTTCAATTCGCTCATCACGCGGTCGGACGCGAGCGTTCCCTTCTCATCCGTGATGATGAGCGTGCCCTTGCCCTCGCGCAGCGCGGTCTCCACGGAGTCCGTCAGGCGCGTGCGCAGGTCCGGCTTCAACACCAGCCGGTCGATGATGAGCGCGATGTCGTGCTTGGACTTCTTGTCCAGCTCGATGCGCTCCTCCAGTTCGCGCACCTTCCCGTCCACGCGCGCGCGGGAGAAGCCGCGCTTCTGCGCCTCCGCGAGCAGGTCCTTGTGCTCACCCTTGCGGTTCGTGACGATGGGCGCCAGCACCTGGAGCTTGGTGCCCGCGGGCAGCTTCATGATCTCATCGACGATCTGCTGCGCGCTCTGCTTGCCCACCTTGCGCCCACACTGGGGGCAGTGCTGCACGCCGATGGAGGCGTAGAGCACGCGCAGGTAGTCGTGCACCTCCGTGACGGTGCCCACCGTGGAGCGCGGGTTGTTGCTGGCCGCCTTCTGCTCGATGGAGATGGTGGGCGACAGGCCTCGCAGCGTGTCGTAGCGGGGCTTCTCCATCTGCCCCAGGAACTGGCGCGCGTAGGAGGACAGGCTCTCCACGTAGCGGCGCTGGCCTTCCGCGTAGAGCGTGTCGAACGCGAGCGAGCTCTTGCCGGAGCCCGACACGCCGGTGAACACCACGAGCTTCTTCTTCGGGATGTCCAGGGAGACGGTCTTGAGGTTGTGCTCCCTGGCTCCACGGATGGAAATGACGTCGGGCTCGGACATGGGGGCGCGCTTTATCACTGAAAGGGTGTTCCGGTGCACGCAAAGGCGCACGCCCGGAGCGGTTCTGGAGCAACACCCGGGACGCCCGCCCGCATCCCCCGGCCTGACGGGCACACGGCCGTCCTGCGCGCTCCACTCCTCCCCGCTGCAAGTCGCACGGCCCCCGAGGGTGAGAGGTCGGTGTGGCATCGGCCGTTTTAGAAGCTTTTGCAGTCGCTTCCACGAAACGTGGAATCTCCTGCTTTACCCGTTAAAGCCCGTTCCCTTGCGTGGGCGCCCGTTTGCCGTGTTGGCGGCGTGACGGCGCCTCGTTGGGACGTCCAGGCACCAGGGTTGCACCTTTCCACGTCGACCGGATCCACGTGCAGGGCTGTGTGGGGGGACACCGGTGCCGTGTGTAGGAAGGACGGGACTCTGTATGCGTGGACTCCGATGGCTGGTGTTGGCGGTGGCGGTGGCGGCGGGGACGGCGTGTGAGCGACCCACTTCACAGCAGGCACGCACGGGCTTCGCCGCGCGGCCGGAGCTCCTGGAGTTCGGCGCCGCCGCGGTGGGCCGCACCAAGGTGATGAAGCTGCGGCTGGCGAACCAGGGGCGCGCGTCGTACCGCGTGGAAGGGGCGCGCTCGTCGCTGCCCAACGTGAGCGTCCCCGCGTTCGAGCCCTTCACGCTCACGGCCGGCGCGGAGCACGAGATTGAAGTGCGCTTCACGCCCGACGTGGAGGGCGCGGTGCAAGGGCAGCTGGAACTGCTTACCGACGCTTCCGGCGGCGCGGCGGCGCAGGTGCCCGTCAGCGGGCGCGGCGTGAAGGCGATGGTGGAGGTGCCGGAGTCGGCGCTCGACTTCGGCAACGTGAACCTGGGGCTGGTGGAGATGCGCGAGGTGACGGTGCGCAACCCCTCCGACGTGGAGAGCCCGCTGGTGCTGTCGGTGGAGGGGGCGGACGCGGATCAGTTCTCCGCCGGGGCGGGGCTGCCGTCCTCGCTGGCGCCGCACGAGACGCGCAAGGTGCCGGTGGCCTTCAGCCCGGTGCGGCTGGGCAACGCGGAGGCGGCGCTGCACGTGGCCGTCTGTGACGGCTGCGAGCCCGCGGTGGTGACGCTGACGGGGATGGGCGTGGCCAGCGCGCTGGAGGTGACGCCGCTGCGCGTGGACTTCGGCCGGGTCGCCGTGGGCGCCACCGCCGAGGAACGCATCACCGTGCGCAACCAGGGCAACGAACCGCTCAGCTACAAGGGCGCGTCGCTCCTGGAGGACCCGTCCGGCGTGTTCAAGGTGGTGAGCGCGCCCGCGCTGCCCAATGACATCCTGCCGCCGGGCGCGGTGGTGGAACTGCGCGTGGCCTTCACGCCGCGGGCGTCCGGCCGGGTGCGCGACGGCCGCGTGGAGGTGGCCGTGCGCAAGCCGAAGACGACGTCGCCCGGCCCCAAGGTGACGCTGACGGGCGAGGGGGGCGCGTCGTGCGTGGAGGTGACGCCCGCGCACCTGGACTTCGGGCCGGTGGCCTTCGGCATGACGGCCACGCGCGACGTCACCGTGCACAACCACTGCCGCGAGGAGACCTCCGTCACGGGCCTGCACCTCACCACGCAGGCGGGCGGCTACTTCACGCTCGCGCAGCCCCCGTCGAACCAGCCGGTGGCGCCGGGGGGCACGCTGAAGGTGGGCGTCACCTTCAGCCCTCGCGCGGGCGTGGGCAGCGTGAGCCAGGGGCAGCTGGCCGTCACCTCCACCCAGCGCACCTCCAGCGCCACGGACGGGGTGACGCTGTCGGGCGAGGGCCGGGCCTTCGCGCCGTGCGAGTACGCGCTGCCCGCGGTGCTGGACTTCGGCCAGGTGCCGGTGGGCTCGGAGGTGGCGCTGGGCGTCACGCTGCGCAACACCGGCAACGAGGCGTGCTTCCTGTCGGCGCTCCAGCTGGCGTCGGGGTCGGATCCGGCCTTCCGCGCGACGGCGGTGGCCAACAGCGTGCTGGAGCCCGGCAAGAGGGCGACGCTCATCGTGCGCTTCCAGCCGCCCGTGGAAGGGGAGTTCCAGGGGCTCGCGGAGGGCTGGGTGAGCCACCCCACGCGCGGCCACCCGCTGGTGAACCTGGTGGGCCGGGGCGTGCAGGGGTGCTTCTCCGTGCAGCCCACCACGGTGGACTTCGGCGTCAGCCGGCTGGTGTGCGGCCCGCGCACCCGCGAGTTCATGGCCTACAACGACTGTCCGGGGGACGTGAAGGTCGCGGGCATGAAGCTGGAGCAGGCGGGCCAGGAGTTCGAGGTGTCCGGCGCGCTGCCGGCCACGATTCCGGCGGGCGGGCGCGTGAAGCTCACCGCGAAGTACGCGCCCGTGGAGGAGGGCGAGGCCGCGGCGACGGTGCGCTTCACGCTGAAGGACGGCGCCGTCTACAACGCGGGGCTCGTGGGGCGGGGGCTGGCGAAGACGGAGCAGACGGACCGCTTCGTCCAGGAGGCGGAGGCGCGCGTGGACGTGCTCTTCGTCGTCGACAACTCGGGCTCCATGATGGAGGAGCAGCAGAGCCTGGGGGAGAACTTCGCGGCCTTCCTCTCCGCCGCCACCGCCGCGCAGGTGGACTACCGCATCGGCGTCACCACCACCGGCCTGGACCCGTCCCCCGGCGGCTGGTCCGAGTGCCCCGGCGGCGCGATGGGCGGTGAGAACGGGCGCCTGTTCCCCGTGGACGGCTCCAGCCCGCGCATCATCACGCCCCAGACGCCCAACGCGGCCGGCGTCTTCGCCATCAACACCCACGTGGGCGTGTGCCACTGGAACGAGCAGGGTCTGGATGCCACGTACCGCGCGCTGTCGGATCCACTGCTCTACAACCTGGACGACCCGCGCACGGCGGAGTCCGACGACGGCAACGGCGGCTTCCTGCGCGACGACGCGAAGCTGGCCATCATCGTGCTGTCGGACGAGGAGGACTTCAGCGCGCAGCCGGTGGCCTGGTACGAAACCTACCTGCTGGCCCTGAAGGGGAACGACCCCACCAAGGTGAGCTTCAACGCCGTGGTGGGCCCGGAGGACCTGTCCACCTGCACCACGTCCAGCAGCTCCGGCAGCCGCTACATGGAGCTGGCCCACAAGCTGGGCGGCGTGGTGGACAGCATCTGCACGCCCAACTGGGCCGCGTCGCTGGAGAAGCTGTCGGAGAGCGCCTTCGGCCCCAACCGCACCTTCCCCCTGGCGGAGCTGCCCGCGGACCCGGGCGCCCTCGTCGTCCGGGTGGATGGGGTGCCCGTGACGGACGGCTGGACCTATGACGCGCGCGCCAACGCCGTCGTCTTCGACCGCGCGCACGCCCCGGCTCCCGGCACGGTGGTGGAAGTCACCTATCCGCTGGGTTGCCCGTAGCCAGGACGGCCATTCGTCCGTCACCGGAAAGTGCCGGAGGGGGATGACTCGACAGCGCGGGGCGGGAGGCTTTGAGTGAAGGGCATGCCGCAGGACTCCCTCCTCGTCGCCGCGCTGGGTGACATCCATGGACGCTTCCACCGGGTGGAGGCGTGGCTGGACGCGCTGGAGCAGGCGCGCGGCCGGCGGGTGGACTTCGTGCTGGCGGTGGGGGACGTGGAGGCCTTCCGCCGCGCGGACGACCACCGGCGCAAGGCCGCCAAGCGCGCCATGCCCGCGGAGTTCGCCGAGTACGCGGACGGCGTGCGCCGCGTGAAGCGGCCGCTGTACTTCATTGGCGGCAACAACGAGGACTTCGAGGCGCTGCACGACCTGCCCGACGGCGGGGAGCTGGCCCCGGACGTCCACTACCTGGGCCGCGCGGGACTGCGCACCCTGGGCCCCCTGCGCGTGGCGTACCTGTCCGGCATCCACGCGCCGCGCTTCATCGACCAGCCGCTGAAGCGGCCCACGTCGCTGGATACGGCGAAGCAGGCGGGCTACTTCCGCACGCCGGAGGTGGAGCAGGTGGCCGCGGCGCGCGACGTGGACCTGCTGCTGGTGCACGAGTGGCCCCGGGGCATCGTGCAGAAGGCCCGCGACGAGCGGCTGGCCCCCGCGCGCCCCCTGCCGTCGCCGTGGATTGGCAACCCGGTGACGCGCAAGCTGGTGGACACGGTGCACCCGAAGTGGGTGCTCTGCGGCCACTCGCACAAGCCCTTCGCGGTGGCGCTGGAGTCCCACGGGCGCACGACGTCGCGCGTGGCGTGCCTGGACCAGGCGGCGCGGCCGGACACCGCCGTCTTCTGGCTGGAGTTCGAGGGCCGCGAGGCCCAGCGCGCCGGCTGGGGCGTGTCCGGCGTCGCCTCCTGGCAGGCCGGGCAGCGCTGGGGGCTGCACACGCTGCCGCTCCCCGAGCCGGAGCCGGACGGGCCGGGCAGCGTGCCCGCGGACAACGGCGCTACAGCTTGACGACGTCCACGCCCTTGCGCGGCAGCTCCACCCGGAACTCCGTGTAGGGCCCGGTGCCGGAGAGCACCTCCACGCCGCCCTGATGCGCGTGGATGATCTGCTGGACGATGTAGAGCCCCAGGCCCAGCCCCTCGCCCCGGCCCCGGCGCTGGTTGCCGCCCCGGAACGGGTCGAAGAGGAAGGGCAGGAGGTGGGGCGGGATGACGCCCACGTTGGTGATGGTGAAGCGCAGGGCGTCGTCGCGCGTGCCGTCCACGCGGATGCGCACGGGCTCCGCGGCGTCGCCGTGCTGGAGCGCGTTGCCGATGAGGTTGGAGGCCACCTGCGCCAGCCGGTCCGCGTCCCAGTCCCCCACGAGGTCGCCGTCCTGCTGCACCTCGATGCGGTGGCGGGGCCACGCCGTCTGGTGCTCCTGCACCATGCGCTGCACCAGCTGCCCGAAGTCCGTCTCTCCCCGGCGCAGCGGGATGCCGCCCGCGAGCCGCGCGCGCGCCAGGTCCAGCACGTCCTCAATCATCCGGCCCATGCGCTTGCCGGCGGCCATCATCCGCGTGGCCGTCTTCTTCACGGCCTCGTCGTCCGAGCGGCGCTGGAGCAGGTCCGCCGCGGTGAGGATGGCGGAGAGGGGGTTTCTCAGGTCGTGGCCCAGCACCGCGGTGAACATCTCGTTGAGGCGCAGGGTCTCCGCGAGCGTGTCCAGCTGCTGCGCCAGCTGCTGCTTCTGGCGGTGCATCTGGAAGAAGACCTCCGCCTTGCTGCGCAGCGCGCGCGCCTCCAGCGGCTTGTAGAGGAAGTCCACCGCGCCCGCGTCGTAGCCCTTGAAGGTGCGCCGGGGGTCGCCCGTGCCCGCGGTGACGAAGATGATGGGCACGTCGCGCGTGCGCTCGGAGCCGCGCATCAGCTCCGCCAGCTCGAAGCCGTCCATCTCCGGCATCTGCACGTCCACGAGCGCGAGCGCGAACTCGTGTTGCAACAGCAGCTCCAGTGCCTCCGCGCCGGAGCGGGCGCAGTGCACCTCCACGTCGTCGCGCCGCAGCACGGCGGACAGCGCCAGGAGGTTCTCCTCCAGGTCATCGACGAGCAGGCACTTCACCCGGGAGGCCACGGACAGGGGCTCCTTGCTGAGAACAGACAGGTCAGATAGCACCGCCATCTCCCCATGCCCGGAAGACGGCGGGCATCTGTTCAAGAGGAAGCACGAAATCCACCGGCCCGGCCGCGAGCGCCGCCGCGGGCATGGTGGCCACACGCGCGGTGTCAGGCTCTTGCACCAGGGTGACGCCGCCCCCGCGTCGCACCGCCTGGAGGCCCAGGGCCCCGTCCGTGTTGGCGCCCGTCAGGAGGACGCCCCCCAGGCGCTCGCCGTAGACGCCCGCCGCGGACTCGAAGAGCACGTCGATGGACGGGCGGGAGAAGTGCACCGGCGCGTCCTGGGACAGCGCGAGCGTGGGGCCGTGCGCGTCCCGGTCCACGAGCAGGTGATAGTCCGGGGGCGCGAAGTAGAGGGACCCCGGCTGGATGGGCTGCTTGTCGGCCGCTTCGTACACCGGCAGCGCGCACCGGGGGGCGAACACGTCCACCAGCAGGCTGGGGCGGTCGCGGGGCAGGTGCACGACGACGAGCAGCGCGGGCCGGAAGTCGCCGGGCAGCGTGGGCAGCAGCTGCGACAGCGCGTCCACCCCGCCCGCGGACGTGCCCAGGACGATGGCGTCGACGCGGCCAGGAGGCGTCGCGGAAGGATGGCGCGCGGTGGGCATGGACGGTGGGTCCTCTAGCGCTTCTGGTAGAGCCGGTCCTCGGGGACGACGGGGGTGAAGGCGGCCTCGTGGGAGGAGAAGCGCAGCGACTCGCGCGCCCCCAGGCCCAGGAACCCCTTGTGACAGAGAGACTCCGCGAACAGTCCCAGCGCGCGCTCCTGCAACTCGCGGTTGAAGTAGATGAGCACATTGCGGCACGACAGGAGCTGCACCTCCGCGAAGACGCTGTCGGTGGCCAGGCTGTGGTCCGAGAAGACGATGTGCCCCTTGAGTGAACGGTCGAACACCGCGCCGCCGTACGCGGCCGTGTAGAAGTCCGACAGCGACGTGCGCGCGCCGGACAGCCGGTGGTTCTGGGTGAAGGACGCGATGCGGTCCACCGCGTACACGCCGGCCTCCGCGCGCTGGAGCGCGCTGGGGTTGATGTCCGTGGCGTAGATGAGCGTGCGCTCCAGGAGCCCCTCCTCGCGCAGCAGGATGGCGAGCGACCACGCCTCCTCGCCCGTGCTGCACCCGGCGATCCACACCTTGAGGGAAGGGTACGTGCGCAGCACCGGCACCACGTGCTCGCGCAGCGCGCGGTAGTACGACGGGTCGCGGAACAGCTCGCTCACCTGCACGGTGAGGTAGTCCAGCAGGGAGGGGAACAGCGCGGGCTCGTGCAGCACCCGGTCCTGGAGCTGGGACAGGGTGGCGCAGTCGAAGTGGTCCGCGGCCTGGGCCAGCCGGCGCTTGAGCGACGACGCCGCGTAGCCGCGGAAGTCGTAGTGGTACTTCAGGTACAGGGCCTCGAGCAGCAGCCGCAGCTCGATGTCGAAGTCCTTCGACGTCACGTCGAGCATGCGCGGCCTCATCCCTTGGGCATCCACACGCGCAAGAGCGACAGCAGCTTCTCCACGTCGAGCGGCTTGGCGATGTAGTCGTTGGCGCCCGCCTGGAGGCACTTCTCCTGGTCGTCGCGCATGGCCTTCGCGGTGAGCGCGATGATGGGCAGCTTGCGCCACGCGTCCTGCTTGCGGATTTCGCGCGTGGCGGTGATGCCGTCCATCTCCGGCATCATGACGTCCATGAGCACCAGGTCCACCGCGAGCTGGGGCTGGGCCAGGCTCTTCGTCAGCAGCGCCAGGGCCTCCCTGCCGTTGCGGGCGATCTCCACCTTCGCGCCCCGGGGCTCCAGCACGCTGGAGAGGGCGAAGATGTTCCGCACGTCGTCCTCCACCACCAGGATGCGGCGGCCCTCCAGCGTGGACTCGCGGTCGCGCGCGGCCTGGAGCATGCGCTGGTGCTCCGGCGGCAGGCGCGACTCCACCTGGTGCAGGAACAGCGTCACCTCGTCCAGCAGCCGCTCCGGGGAGCGCACGCCCTTGATGATGATGGAGCGCGAGAAGCGGCGCAGGCGCTGCTCCTCGTCGCGGCTGAGCGAGTGCCCGGTGTAGACGATGACGGGCGGGAAGGAGACGCCTTCCTCCGCGGCCATGCGCTCCAGGAAGTCATGGCCGCTCAAGTCCGGCAGGTGCAGGTCCATCACGATGCAGTCGAAGGTGTGCTCGCGCAGCCGCTGGAGCGCCGCGTGCGCGGTGGCGATCCCCTCCACCTCCACGCCCTCCGTCTCCAGCAGCTTCTGGAGGCTCTCGCGCTGGCGGGCGTCGTCCTCCACCACCAGCACCCGGCGCGGACCCGGCGCGGACTTCGTCTCCAGCGTGCGGAAGACGTCCAGCAGCTGCTCGCGGTGCACGGGCTTGAGCGCGAAGCCCACCGCGCCCAGCTCCAGCGCCTCGCGTGTCCGGTCGGAGGCGGACAGCACGTGCACCGGGATGTGGCGCGTGCGCGGGTTGCGCTTGAGCTGATCCAGCACGGTGAAGCCGGAGTGGTCCGGCAGGTTCATGTCCAGGATGATGGCGTGCGGCGTGTGGCGGAGCGCGGCGGCCAGGCCGTCCGTGGCGGTGGAGGCCAGGACGCACTGGAAGCCCAGCTCGCGGGCCTGGTCGCGCAGGACGAGCGCGAACCGGGCGTCGTCCTCCACCACCAGCAGCACGCGCGAGCCGGGCGTGAGCCGCTCGCGGTCGTCCTCCAGGCCGGGCGGTGGGGCCGGTGGCGCCGCCAGTGGCTCGGACGGCAGCTCGGCCGGCGGCTCGGACAGTCGCTCGGCGCGCGGGGCCACGGGCCGGACGGGGGCGGGGAGCGCCTCGCGGCCCGCCGGCACCGGAGCGCCGGGGCGCAGGGGGAGGGTGACGGTGAAGGTGCTGCCCTCGCCGGGCGCGCTGCTCACGGTGACGTCGCCGCCCAGGAGCCGCGCCAGGTCGCGGGAGATGGACAGGCCCAGGCCGGTGCCGCCGTACTTGCGGTGGGTGCTGCCGTCGGCCTGCCGGAAGGCCTCGAAGATGAGGCCCTGGAGCTCGCGCGGGATGCCGATGCCGGAGTCGCGCACGCTGAAGGTCACGCGCGCCGGGTCCGGCGTGGCGATGGCGAGGGCCACCTCGCCGGCCTCCGTGAACTTGAAGGCGTTGGCGAGCAGGTTCTTGAGCACCTGTCCCAGCCGCTGCGGATCCGTCTCCAGCGTCGCGGGCACGTCCGGCGCGACGGTGAGGGTGAAGCGCAGGCCCTTCTGGTCGGCCACGGGCTGGAAGGTGCGGGACAGGCTCTCCACGAAGCCCTGGAGCCCCACGGACTCCCACTGCGCCTCCACCTTGCCCGCCTCGATGCGCGACAGGTCCAGGATGTCGTTGATGAGGGCCAGGAGGTCGTTGCCCGCGGCGCCGATGGTCCGCGCGAACTTCACCTGCTCGGCGGTGAGGTTGCCCTCCTTGTTGTCCGCCAGCAGCTTCGCGAGGATGAGCGAGCTGTTGAGCGGTGTGCGCAGCTCGTGGCTCATGTTGGCCAGGAACTCGCTCTTGTAGCGGCTGGTGCGCTCCAGCTCCGTGGCCTTCTGGGTGAGGGTGGCCTGCGCCAGGACCAGGCTGTCGCGCTGGGTCTCCAGCAGGCGCGCCTGCTGCTCCAGCTGCGCGTTGGTCTGCTCCAGCTCCGCCTGCTGGGTCATCAGCCGCGCCTGGGACTCCTTGAGGACGCGGCTCTGCTCTTCAATCTCCTCGTTGGAGACGCGCAGCTCCTCCTGCTGGGCCTGGAGCTCCTCGGCCTGGCGCTGCGTCTCCGCCAGGAGCTCTTCCAGGCGGGTGCGGTCGTGCGAGGCGCGCACCGCGACGCCGATGGCTTCCGACACCCGCTGGAGCAGCTCCAGGTCCGACGGGTGCACCGGGTGCAGGAAGCCCAGCTCCACCACCGCGTGGACCTGGCCGTCCACCTGGGCGGGCGCGATGAGCACGTGGCGCGGGCGGCCCCGGGCCAGGCCGGAGGCGATGGGCAGGTAGCCCTCGGGCACGTCGCGCAGGTGGACGGCGCGGCCGTCCTTGAGGGCCTGTCCGGCCAGGCCTTCACCGGGGGCCAGGTCCTCGTTGCGCGCGTCCAGGTCCGGGGGCAGCGCGTGGCCCGCGACGCGGCGGAAGCGGTTCGTCGCGTCCGCGAGGTAGAGCGCCCCCACCTGGGCGTCCAGCGTGTCGGCGAGGACGCGCAGGATGTTCTCGCCCAGCCGGTCCAGCCGCTGGTCGCCCTGCATGCGCGTGGCGAGCGCGGCCTGGCCGGCCTGGAGCCAGGACTCGATGGCGCGGGCGCGGAAGTCGCGCGCGGCGGTGTACGCCGCGATGCCGAGCAGCGCGAACAGCACCCCGGAGCCGCTCAGGGTGACGGCGAGGGACAGGTTGGCGGACGACTGGAACTCCGCGTAGCGCCGCGTGAGCAGCGTGCGCTCCTCCAGCTTCATCTCGTCCACGGTGTCGCGGATGGTGCGCATGGCGTCGAGGCCGCGGTCCTCCTTCACCACCGCGATGGCCTGCCGGCCTTCGCCCCGCAGCTGCAGGTCCACGGTCTCCTGCAGCTCCGCCAGCTTCTCCGTGACGGCGCCCTCCAGCCGGTCCACCCGCTGCTGCTGCACCGCGCTGTCGGCGACGAGGGCGCGAAGCTCCGCGAGGTGCGTGGGCAGCGTCTTCTTCGCGAGGGTGTAGGGGCTCAGGTAGCTCTCCCCACCCGTCAGCAGGAAGCCGCGCTGGCCCGTCTCCGCGTCCTTCACGGTGGACAGCAGCTCCTCCAGCTTCGCCATCACGGAGAAGGTGTGCGTCACCAGCACGCCCGTGGACGCGCGCGTCTGGAGCGTGCGGTAGGCGAGGAGGGCGATGGCGAGCACGGCCAGCGCCGCCACGGCGAAGCCCATGAACGTGGAAGGCGGCAGCGCGGGCCCGAAGCGTTCGACGCGCGGGGCGTCCTTCACGCGGGGCGGGCTCATGGGCACCGCTCCGGAGCGCACGCGGGAAGGTCAGTCAGGATGGAGCGCACGGAAGGACCCGTCCGACGAAGGTGAACGGATCGCGTACCATGGCGCGTGGGTACGTCCGGGAGCCGTGAGGGCCGAAGTGTCGGCTTGTGCGCGGCCGGATGCGGGCGTGCCTAGAAGGCGCCTGACAGGCCCACCATCTGGCTGCCCACCACCGGGTTGAGCGACACCTGAGACGCCCGCGTGGCGGCCGGCGGAGCGTCATCGTCCACGCGGCCGTGCAGGAGCAGGGGCACGGCGATGCCGAACGCGGTGCCCAGCAAGGCGCCGGTGAGCACGTCGGAGAGGTAGTGCTTGTCCGCGCCCATGCGCAGCAGGCCCACCGACGCGGCGAGCGGCAGGCCCACGCCCCAGATGATGCCCTGGTGCTTGTAGCCGCGCAGGGAGGCGACGGTGCCGGCGGACACGGCCAGGGAGAAGGCCAGGTTGGTGTGGCCGCTGTAGAAGGACAGGTTGTTGTCGGTGGGGTGCGCGGTGAGGCCCTTGGCCTCCTCCGGGAGGACGTGGACGAAGGGGCGCTCGCGGCCCACGGCGAACTTCACCGCCTGGTTGGCGACGGAGGCGATGACGGCGCTCTGCACCATGATGGTGGCGTCCTGGGCGAAGAACTCCCGGGACGCGCCGCTGCTGTGGCCCACGGCGTACTGGGTGCCCAGCAGGGCCAGCGGCAGGCCCGCGAACCCGACGATGTTGCTCCAGGTGTCCGCGCGCTTGCGGGAGGCTTCCGTGTCGCCCGCGATGCCGCGGCCCCAGCGGTCCAGGCGGTTGAGCCGGTCGGTGCCGTCCGGAGCGCGGTCGCACCAGCGGCACTGCGCCGGGGCCAGGTTGTCCTTGAAGACCGACTCGCTGGAGAGCCACAGCACGCCCGCGGTGCCGGTGATGATGCCGTCGCGGGTCCAGTTGAAGCGCAGCGCGCGCGGTGCATCGGAGGTGTCCTGCGCGGCGGCGGGGGACAGCGGCGCCAGCAGGAGCAGGCAGAAGGTGGCGAAGGTCCGGTAGGAGGCAAGCATGGAGCCGCGGAGCATAAGGGCGCTCCGCCCCTTCACGGCAACCCGGGTGACGTGGGATCAGCGCGCCCCGGCCTCGTCCTCTTCGACGAGCCGCGCCAGGAAGTCGCCCAGGGCCTTCACCTTGGGCGGGGTGCGCCGGGCCTGGGGCCACACCAGCCACAGCGCGCCGCGCTCCAGGGAGTGTTCACGCAGGAAGGGGCGCAGCGTGCCGGCCTCCAGCTCCGGGCGGATCATCAGCTCCACGAACTGGGCGATGCCGAAGCCCGCCCGGGCCGCGTGGGTGACGGCCTCGCTGTTGTTGAAGACGAAGGTCTCCGGGATGCGAGGCGCGGGGGCGCCCGCGGGCTGGCGCAGGGCCCAGGACTCCACGCGGCCGGTGGACACGAAGCGGTAGCGGATGCAGTCGTGCTCCTGGAGCGCGTCGAGCGAGCGCGGCGTGCCGTGCGCCTGGAGGTAGGCGGGGGAGGCGCAGAGGATGAAGCGCTTGGGGCCCAGGCGCCTGCGCATGAGGCGCGAGTCGGTCAGCTCCCCGCCAGCGCACCGCCGCGTCCAGTCCGTCCCCGACGATGTCGGCCACGTGGTCGTTGACGTCCAGGTCCAGCTCCAGGTGCGGGTACTCGCGGCGGAAGCGCTGGAGGTTGGGGATGATCAGCCGCAGGGCGAGCATCTCCGGCACGGAGACGCGCACGCGGCCCCGGGGCGTGCGCACTGCGTGGGCGAGCTCCGACTCCGCGTCGCGCAGCTCGGTGAGGGCGCGCACGCAGCGCTCGTGGAAGCGGGCGCCCTGTTCGGTGAGGTGCATGCGCCGAGTGGTGCGCTGGAAGAGGCGGGTGCCCAGGCGTTCCTCCAGCCGGGCCACGCTCTTGCTCGCGGCGGAAGGGGTGATGCCCAGCGCGCGGGCCGCGGAGGCGAAGCTCCCGGTCTCCGCGACACGGGCGAAGACGCCGATGGCGGACAGGCTCTCCATGCGTTCCTCCAGGGCTTCATGATTCAGGACACGGGTGTCTCGGGTGAAATGGCAGACAGCGTCATTTCGCGCACGCCCTTTCCACCGCATGAATGCCGGCGAAAGGAAGCACGCGCCATGTCCACGCCCTGGAAGGAACCGCCATCCGACGGCCCTGAATCGATTGTCCGAGCTGTATCGACCCAGGTGCCCGAACCTCCGGACCGCCTGCCACCCGCCAGCGACACGGGAAGGCCGTCCGCGGTTTCGCGTCGCGGCGTGTTGAGTGCGGGAGCCGCGCTGATGCTCGCGGGGTGCTCGACTCCGTCCGCCACGGGTCCGCGCGCGGCTTCGGACGAAGCGAGCAAGCACGAGCCGAAGGCCTTCACCCAGCACCGGTTCACCTCCGCGGACGGCACCTCGCTGTCCTACTTCCGGCAGGGGCAGGGACCCGCGCTCGTCTGGGTCTACGGCACGCTCAGCACCTGGGGCGACTGGCGGGACGTCGCGTCGCGGCTGTCTCCCCACTTCACCCACTTCGTGCTGGAGCGGCGTGGACGTGGTTCCAGCGCGGACGGGACGGCGTATGCGCTGGAGCGCGAGGTGGAGGACGTGCTCGCGCTGATGCAGGAGGCCGGGCCCGGTGCCTCGCTGTTCGGCCACTCGCTGGGGGGCATCCTCGCGCTGGAGGCGGCGACGCGCCGGCCTCCGGCACGGCTGGTGCTCTATGAGCCCCCGTTCCCCATCTCCCAGCGCATCGCGCGCGAAGCGGTGGAACTCGTCCGGACGACCTGGAAGCGCGAGGGACCGGACGCGGCGCTCGTGGCCGCGCAGCACCACATCTTCCGGATGCTCACGCCGGAGCAACTGGAAGCCTTCCGCCAGACGCCGCAGTGGGCGAAGCAGCTCGGCATGATGGAGACCTTCCTGCGCGAAATCGGCGCGGTCGCGGACCTCCCGCTGGGCGTGGAGCGCTTCGGCGCCGTGGACACCGCGACCCTCGTGCTCCTGGGCGACCAGAGTCCCCATGTGCTCCTCGCGGAACCCGCCCAAGCCCTGGCGAAGGCGCTCCCGCACGCATCCCTTCGCGTGCTGCTGGGGCAGGGGCACGTGGCCCACGTCTCGGCACCCGGGCTGCTCGCCCGTGAGGTGGAGGCCTTCCTCACCGCGCGCTGAATGCCGGGCACGGCGCTGCCCCCGGACATCCAAGCGGTGCCCCCGCCCGACATGGCTCCAACCTATCCGCTTGTCGGACAGGTTTCCGCGGCTCGGATGGCGCGGAGGCCTCCGCGTAGAGGCCCTGTCTCGCTGTCCCCAACCTGTCCGCTTGTCGGACAGGTTTCCGTGGCTCGGACGGCGGAGCCCTCAACGCCACGGTGCGCGACGACGCGGGTCCGACGACCGGGAGCGTCGGCGGGAGTTCGTCAGCCCAGGGGGGGCCGCCTCGGTCGTTCCACAACCTGTCCGACTGTCGGACAGGTTCGTGCGATACGCCGCCGCCGGGGGAGTCCCCGCAGGGGTCGTTCCTGGCTCGGGAGTCCCGGCTGAACGGAGCTGTCCCAGGTCGGGCGGAAGGCCCGCGTCCTCGGACTTCCCGGGTTCCGAGGACAGCAGGCGGGCGGACAACGGGCCAGGGTGTGGGAATGCCCTCAAAGGAGCATGAAAACGGCGCCCCTGGCCGTTCTAGAGTCCTCGCCCCGCATGCCCCGCCCTGGCCGCACACTCCATGTCTTCCCAGATGCCGCGCGCCGTCAGGCTGCCCTGCGGGCGGAGAAGCGTGCGCGGGGCATCGCCGTGGGGACCCACCTGCTCACGTGGGACGACTTCGTCCACGCGCTGGGTGGGGCGCGCGAGCTCAACCGGCGGCCCTGTCCCGCGATGACGGCCCGCTCCGTGGTGGCGGGCCTGGGCGGCACGCTGGGCCCCACGCCGTTCGGCGACTACGTGCGCGAGCCCGCCTTCGCCCGCGCCGCCGCGGACGTGCTGCTGGACCTGAAGGCCGGGCGGCTCTCCCCGCGCGAGCTCCAGGACGCCGCGGAGGTGCTGCCGCCAGAGCGCCGCACCCGCGCGCGCGTCCTCGCCCGGCTCTATCACCTGTACGAACAGCGCCTCGCGGAGCTGGGGCTCGCGGACCGCGAGGACGTGCTTCGCGGCGCGCGCGAGGCGCTGGACCGGGGCGCCTGGCCCACGGGCTGGGACGGCGTGACGGGACTGGTGCTCCACGGCGTCTACGACGTGCGCCCGTCGAAGCTGGAGCTGCTGATGGGCCTCGCCGCGGCGTGCGAGGCACGGCGCGTGTCGCTGCGCGTGGAGACGCCGGTGGGTGGCTCTCCGGTGGCGGACGCGGCGCTCGCGGCGCTGTTCCGCGCCTTCGAGAACCGGGGCGAGACGATGCCCCACGTCGACCTCTTCAAGGCGGACGTCACCTTCGAGGGCCGCCCCTTCACGGACCTGGGCCGGCACCTGTTCTCCCCCCGCGCCGCGCGCGACGTGCTCAAGGGCGCGGTGGACGGACTGGCCGTGTGGAACGCGACGTCCGCGCGCGAGGAGGCCCGCGTGGTGGCCCGCGACGTGCGGCGGCTCATCGACGCGGGCAGCGCGCCGGGCGACATCGCCATCGCGTACCGCGACCTGGGCCCGGAAGCGGGCTGGCTCGCGGAGGCGCTGGGGGACCTGGGCGTGCCGGTGCGCCTGCCCTGGGGTGAGCCGCTCGCGCTCGCGGGGCCGGTGCGGCTGGCGCTGGAGCTGCCGGTGCTGACGGAGGACGGCTTCCCGGCGGAGCGCGTGACGGAGCTCGTCTCCAGCCGCTACGTGCCGTCGCTGTCGCGCGGAGGCCCGGATGCGCCCGCGACCCTCTTCTCGCTCGCCGCCGCGCGGGACGACCGCCTGGGCGCGACGCGAGGGAAGGGCGCCTACGACGTGCGCCTGGATGGGCTCGCGCGCCGGATGGCCGCGCAGGGGGGCAAGCGCAAGGAGGACGCGGTCAAGGTGATGGCCGTGCGCGCGCTGCGTGACCGCGTGATGCGGCTCATCGACGAGTGCCGCCACATCCCCCAGGAGGCCCCGGCCGCGGAGTCGGTCGCCGCGTGGTGGAAGGTGGTGGAGCGGCTGGGCCTGCTCGACTCCGCGGGCCCCATGGAGGTGAAGGAGGCCGGCGCACTGGGCGCGCGCATCGAGGACGCGAGGGCCCGGGACGATGCGGCGCTCGCGGCCTTCCGCCAGCGGATGGAAGCGCTGCTGCGCTCGCTGCGAGCCGTGGGCGGAGGCCCCCGCATCACCCGGCGCGTGCTGGGCCGGTGGCTCGCGGACGCGCTGCGCGACGTGCACCTGCCCGCGCGAGGCCCCTCCACGGGCGCGGTGGAGGTGCTGGACCTGGCCGACGTGCCGGGCCGCACCTTCCGCCACCTCTTCGTCGCCGGGCTCACGGAAGGCCGGCTCCCCGGGCGTGACGCGCCGTCGCCGCTCCTGGGGGACGCGGAGCGCGTGGCGCTCAACCAGCACCTGACCCGCGACGTGTTCCGCCTCACCGGCGGCGAGTTCGACGACCGCGCGCCCTGGCGCCTCACCGAGGACCGGCTGCTCTTCGCCAGCGCGCTCGCGGCGGCGGAGGGCACGTTGAGCCTTTCGTTCGCGGTGAAGGCCTCGGGCGGACAGGAGCAGGTGCCGTCCGCGTTCCTGGAGGAGGTGCGCAGGCTCACCGGCCACACGTGGGCCACGCGCACGCTGCCCCCCGTGCTGCCGCTGGACGAGGTGCTCACGCCCTCGGAGCTGCGGCGCACCGTGGCGCTGGAGGCACTGGCGGGCCTGTCCTTCCCCACCTTGCGCGTCACGGAGCCCGACCCCGCGGGACAGCTGCTCAAGGACCGCTTCGGCACGGACGACTGGTTCCGCACCGCGCGCGAGCTGGCCCACATGGAGGCCGCGCGCCTGCGCTTCTTCGGCCGCGAGGACGAGCTGCCCGGCGAGTTCACCGGCGGCGTGCAGGGGCCCCAGCTGGAGCAGAAGCTGCGCGAGACGTTCCACTTCGGCCTGGAGCGCCCGCTGTCCGCGAGCGCCCTGTCGAAGTTCGGCAACTGCGGCTTCCAGGGCTTCATCGCATATGGCCTGAAGGTGGCCGAGCCCGTGGTGGCCAGCGAGGAGTTCGACGCCCGGGGACGCGGCACCTTCTGGCACCGCGTGATGGAGGAGGTGTTCCAGGCGCTCAAGGAGAAGAAGCTCCTGGGGCAGGCGCCGGAGGACATACCCGAAGACGTGCTGGAGAAGGCGGTCAAGAAGGCCAGCCGTCACTTCGCGGAGTTGAACCACGTGGGCCACCACGAGCTGTGGAAGCTCGCGGGCGAGAAGGCCCACGCGATGGTCCGGCGCATCCTCACGGATCAGCGGCGGGGCCTGCCCTTCGACCCACTCGTGCCCGAGGGCTTCGAGCTGCGCTTCGGCCCGGCCGCGGAGGACAAGCGCTGGGCCGACGTGAAGCTGATGGTGGCGGAGGACGCCATCGTCTTCGAGGGGCAGATCGACCGGCTGGACACGGCCGGCACGGAAGTGGGCGTCATCGACTACAAGACGGGCCGCCTGGACAAGCGCACGCTGAAGGAGAACCTGCTGCGCTCCGACTTCCAGCTCCCGCTCTACCTCTATGCCGCGCGCGTGGCCGGCCACGTGGGCGCGAAGAACGCGGCCTGGTTCTCGCTGCGCACGGGCGACGCCATCCACCTGTCCTCCGTGCTGCCGCCGGCGGAGCTGGAGGACCTGCTGTCCACCGACCCGGAGGTGCGTCAGCGCGTGGCGGAGGCCGCGGGCCTCAACCTGCCCAACGCGGTGGAGGACCTGGTGCGGCGCTTGCGCAAGGGCGACTTCCCGGCGCGGCCCAATGACTGCGGCAAGTGCGGCTACCGAGCGGTGTGCCGCATCACCGAGCGCCGCATCTCCGACGAGGGGAGCGGATGAGCGACACCGCGCCCCACATGCTCGCGCTGGAGAAGAACCTGGCCCTGATGGCGGGTGCCGGCGCGGGCAAGACGTACAGCCTGGTGACGATGACGCTGCACCTGTTCGCGGGAGCGCGGCAGGCGGAGCCGCTGCGTCCCTCCCGCCTGTGCATGCTCACGTTCACGGACAAGGCCGCCGCGGAGATGCGCAAGCGCGTCCGCGAGCGCCTGGACGCGCTGGCCCAGGGGGACGTCCCGCACGACGCGGAGAAGGACCTGCGCGCGTCGCTCGCGAGGCTGGAGCGCCCGTTCCCAACGCAGGACGCGTGGCGCAAGGTGCGCGAGGAGCTGGGCGCCGCGACGGTGGGCACGTTCCACTCGCTCTGCGGTCAGCTGCTGCGCCGGGCGCCGCCCGCGGTGGGCATCGATCCCGCCTTCGAGGTGCTGGACGAACTGGAGGCCGCGGGCCTGCTGGAGGACGTCACCGAGCGCGTGGTGCTGGACGCGCTGGAGGGCGGCGACGCCCGCGTGCGCGAGCTGTGCGCGGAGCTGGGCTTCTCCGGCTCCGGGTTCTCCGACGGCCTCGTGGCCGCGCTGATGGACGTCTACGGCAAGATGCGCGAGGAGGGCCTCAAGGCCGCGACAGCGCGCGTGGGCGACGGCGTGGCGGACAAGGCGCAGCTCGAAGCGCTCATCGAGGATTGCCGCCGCCTGTGCATGGAAGCCCGCGCCCAGGACACCAAGGGCGAGTGGAGCAACCTCCTGTCCGCGTGCGAGCCCCCGCTCAAGGGGATGATGCCGGACACGTTCATGCAGCCGGGTCACTTCCCCACGCTGCGCAACGTGCTGCTGTCGGAGCCGCGCAACCTGGCCAACCTGCGCAAGGGCGCGGGCGCGTGCCTGAAGGAGCTTCTCTGGAAGGTGAAGGGCAAGAGCGACGGCTCCGTGCGGCGGCTGGAGGATGCCTACGCCGCGTGGCGCACGGCGCCCTTCGAGGAGACCTTCCGCGACCTCTTGAGCCAGGTGGAGGCCCGGCACGACGCGGAGCTGACCCGGCGCAACGTGTTCGACTTCACCTCGCTGCTGGTGAAGGCGCGCGACCTGCTGCGCGACCATCCGGAGTTCCGTCAGCAGGTGCAGGAGCGGCAGGGCGCGCTGCTGGTGGACGAGTTCCAGGACACCAACCGGCTCCAGCTGGAGCTGGTGCTGCTCTTGTCGGAGAAGCGCGAAGGGGGCCCGCGCGAGCTGGCGCCGGACGCGGACCTCGTGGCCGCGCTGCCCCTGGAGCCCGCGTTCCTGTGCGCGGTGGGTGACCGCAAGCAGTCCATCTACGAGTTCCGTGGCGCGGACGTGTCCGTGTTCAAGGTCCTGGCGGACAAGATCGAAGCCGAGGGAGGCATGCGCGGCTTCCTCCAGAACAACTACCGCTCGCTGCCGGGCGTCCTGTCGTTCTTCAACCGCGCCTTCGCCGGCCTGCTCGTGGCGAAGGAGGCGACGCCCCGTCCCTTCGAGGTCGTCTACGAGCCCGAGACGGACGACCTGTCCCCCACGCGCCCGGAGCTGGCCGAAGGGCCCGTGGTGGAGCGGCTCACGTTGCCGGAGGCCGACACGGCTCCGGAGCTGCGCGAGTACGAAGCGGACGCGGTGGCCCGCAGGCTGCGGGTGATGCTCGCGCCGGGAGCTCCCGCGACGGTGATGGCGGAGGACAAGAAGGGCCTGCGTCCCGCGCGCGGCGGCGATGTCGCCATGCTCTTCCGGACCTTCACGCACCTGGAGGAGTACCGGCAGGCGCTGATCCGCCACGGCGTGCCGCACCGGGTGCTGCGCGGCCGGGGCTTCTACGGGGCGCAGGAGGTGCGCGACCTCGCCTCGTTGCTGGCGCTGCTCGCGGACGCGGACGACGCGCTGGCGTTCGCCGCGGTGCTGCGCTCGCCGCTGGTGGGCCTGTCGGACGCGTCGCTGTTCCGGCTGGCGGGGGACCTGCCGCTGTCGCTCGGCTCGCCCCGGCTGGTGGATCCGGAGGTCCGCGCCGCCATGTCCGCGCGTGAGCAGTCGCGGCTCGCGCGCTTCCTGGAGCTCATCCCCGTGCTGCGAAGGGAGCGCGACCGGCTGGGCGTGCATGCCCTGCTGCAGGCCGCGCTGGAGGCGACGGGCTATCGCGAAGCGCTGGCGGGCTCACCCTACGCGGAGCAGGCGAGCGCCAACGTGGAGAAGCTCCTGTCGCTGGCGGCGCGCAGGGACGAGCGCGGCACGGGAGGCTGCGTGGCCTTCGCGCGCGAGCTGCGCCAGCTGGCGGACTCCGACCCCAACGAGGCACAGGCGGACCTCCTGGACGAAGGGGATCCGCGCGCCGTGCAGCTGCTCACCATCCACCGCGCCAAGGGCCTGGAGTGGCCCGTGGTGGTGGTGCCCGGCATGGGCGGCCGCCGGCGCACCACCTCCGCCCGGGCGTACTTCGAGCGCTCCTTCGGCCTGGCCCTGCGGCCCTGGATGCCGGACTCGTTGGACACCTTCACCTCCGAGCGCTTCGAGGCCGTGCGCGCCGAGCTGAAGGCCCGCGAGGACGCCGAGTACCTGCGGCTGCTCTACGTGGCCCTCACGCGCGCGAAGGACCTGCTCGTGCTGTCGGGCGGCGAGGAGAAGCGCGCGGGCACCGATACGTGGTGGCACCGCGTGGACCGCCGGCTGGACGCGGATCCGGACCTGCGCGCGCTCGCCCTCGACGTGGACGTGGAGCAGCTGCCGCCGCCCGCGGATCCGGAGCCGCCCACGGAGGAGCAGCTCGAACAGGCGCGGATCCGCATCGAGTCCGCGCTGGAGCGCATGTCCGACGAGGCGCTCGGCGCCGGTGCCGCCCTGTTCCCCGACGCACCGGCGGTCGCCACCGCGCGCGCGGTCCAGGACTTCCTCACGTGCCCGCGCCGCTACCACCACCTCCACCGGATGGGGCTCGCCGTCGGATCCGAACCCTGGGAGGCCCCGGCACGCGCCGCGCCCCTCTTCGTCGAGCCCGACGGCTGGCTGCCCGTGGAGCGTCCGGATCAGCTCGTGACGCGTTTGTTACGCGAGGTCGACCTGTCGCTCGCGGGGCCGGACGCGGAGGCCTCCGAGCGGCGCGCGCACCTGGAGAACCTGCTGCGGACCGCGGGCCGGGATCCGGAGGAGGACGAGCTGGGCGGCGTGCTGTCCACCGCGGAACGCTTCCTGGGCACGACCTTCGCGCGCCAGCTCGCGGCGGCGCCCGCGTCCTCCATCCACCGGGGCCTGGACTTCGTGCTGGACCTGGACGACAGCGCCAGCGTGGAAGGAGCGGTGGACCTGCTCTGGGAGTCGCCGGACGGCGAGGCCGTGGCGGTGCTCCTGCGCCCGGGCGCCCGCCACCCCCTGGGCCCGGCCGCGTGTGTCCATGAGCTGACGGCCCTGCGCCTGGCGGCGGCCCGGATGGTGCGGGACGGGGTGCCGGTGCGGGTGGGCGTGGCCTTCCTGGGGGACGCGTCCCCGGAACCGGAATTCCTCCCGGCCGGATCCGCCGACGCCGGGGCGGTGCGCCGGCTGGCCGAGGGCGTCCGGGCCCTGGCCCAGGCGGAATCCACCGGGACCTGGCCGGGGTGGGACAAGGCGGCCTGCCAGACGCTTCACTGCGGCTTCGCGGAACACTGTCACCCGGCCCCTCCCGCGTGCTAAGCGGCGGGCACCATGCCGAACGTCGTCGTCATCGGAGCGCAGTGGGGAGATGAGGGGAAGGGCAAGGTCGTCGACCTTCTCACCGAGCACGCCCAGGTGGTCGTCCGTTTCCAGGGCGGCAACAACGCGGGCCACACGCTGGTGGTCGGGGGGCAGAAGACCGTCCTGCACCTGATCCCCTCGGGCATCCTTCACCCGGGCAAGACGTGTGTCATTGGCAACGGGGTGGTGGTGGATCCCGCCGTCCTCGTCGGGGAGATCGACGCGCTCAAGCCGCGCGGCTTCCTCAAGGATGACGCGCAGCTGCTCATCTCGGACAACGCCCACGTCATCTTCCCGTGGCACAAGCTGCTGGACAGCTTCCGCGAGAAGGCCCGCGGCGGCAGCGCCATCGGCACCACGGGGCGGGGCATCGGTCCGGCCTATGAAGACAAGGTCGCCCGCCGGGGCATCCGCGTGCGCGACCTGCTCCACCCGGAGCGCCTGCGCCGCCGCATCGACGAGCGCCTGCCCGCCGCGCTGGAGGAACTCAAGGACCTCTGCGCCCAGGCCGGCGTGGACGTGCCGCGCCTGGAGACGCCGCAAGTGCACGCGGAGTTCTCCGCCCTGGGCGAGCGGCTGCGCCCCTACGTGCACGACGTGTCCCTCTTCCTCTCCGAGCAGGTCCGCCGCGGCGCCCGCATCCTCTTCGAGGGCGCGCAGGGCACGCTCTTGGACGTGGACCACGGCACCTATCCGTTCGTCACCAGCTCCAACTGCGTGGCGGGCAACGCCGCGGTGGGCTCGGGCCTGGGGCCCACGGCCATCGACAAGGTCATGGGCATCAGCAAGGCGTACACCACGCGCGTCGGCGGAGGCCCGTTCCCCACGGAGCTGAGCGACGAGCTGGGAGACCGGCTGCGCAAGGTGGGCGACGAGTTCGGCGCCACCACGGGCCGCCCGCGCCGCTGCGGCTGGCTGGACGGCGTGGTGCTGCGCTACGCGGTGCGCGTCAACGGCCTCTGGGGCCTGGCGCTCACCAAGCTGGACGTGCTCAGCGGCATCAAGACGCTCAGCATCTGCAACGCGTACGAGCTGGACGGCCAGCGCGTCACGGAGCTGCCCGGTGACTACGAGGACCTGGCGCGCGTGAAGCCCATCTACGAGTCGCTGCCCGGCTGGGATGAGAAGATCGCCGGCGTGCGCACCTTCGACGAGCTGCCGGAAGCCGCCAAGCGCTACGTGCGCCGCGTGGAAGAGGTCAGCGGCGTGCCCGTGGTGTGCGTCTCCGTGGGCGCCGACCGCGGCGAGACGGTGCTCCTGCAGAACCCCTTCCGCAGCTAGGAAGGACGCAGGCCGAAGTGGTCCTGGCCCGCCGGGGGCCAGGACGGGAGAGGGACATGGTTCGCACGCGCAGGTTCCAGCTCGGGGTCTCGGCGGTGGTGTGGCTCGGCACGCTGGCGGTGCCGGCCTGGGCGCAGGGCCCGACTGCCCAGCCCCCGGCCTCCGAGGCGAAGCCCGCCACCCCGGCCGCGCGCGCGCCGGGCCCGGCCACCGACACGAAGCCCGGCCCCGCGGAAGGCCAGCCCCAGCGCACGTCGCAGGCGGTGCTGGCGGCCACGCGGATCCGCGACGGGGACGCGCTGATGCGCGAGCGGCGCTACCGCGAGGCGGCCTTCGCCTTCCTCGACGCGGAGCACGCGGCCCCGGATCACGTGGAGGCCCGCTTCAAGCTGGGCAACGCGCTGGCGGTGCTCGGCTACTACGCGCGCGCCATTGAAGAGTGGGAGGCCGCGTCGCGCCTCACCCAGGACGCCGCCATCCGCCAGAGCGCGCAGGACAACATCACCCGGGCGCGCGTGAAGCAGGGGGAGGCCGGAGCGTCGCCGCAGGCCGCGGGACAGCCGCCGGGCTCGGGCCCCGTGGCGGACACGACGCGGGCCCAGGCGCGCCGCGCCTACGAGCAGGGCGTCCAGCACATCAGCCAGCGCGCCTACGCCCCCGCGCTCCAGACGCTGACGCAGGCCCTGCAGCAGGAGCCGCTCCTGACCGTGGCGTACATCGCGCGGGGCAGCGCCAACATCGGGCTGCGGCGCTACGCGGAGGCCGCGGCGGACTACCAGTTCGCGCTGAAGCTGGAGCCGGAGTCGGCCTCGCCGCTGTACGGACTCGCGGAGGCGTACCGCGCGCTGGGCCGCAACCTGGAGGCCCGCGACCTCTACGAGCGCTACGCCCGCTCCACCGCCGCGGACGCGCGCCCCGAGCTGAAAGAGGAGTCCCGCCAGAAGGCCGAGCGCCTGCGCTGACCGCCTGGCTGGTGGGCGGACGGGCATCGTCCGAGGGGCTGTCCGGGCCACTATTTTGAAGGCATGGACGGACGCGATCGGACGGTGGAGGGGAAGCAGCCGCACCAGGTCTTTCGCCCACGCAAGGTGCTCGCCGCGCTGATGGCGGCGGCAGGCCTGTTATGGCTGGGCGTCTTCGCCTGGCTGTTCCATTTCGATGGGGTGCCGCTGAAGACGTTCCTGTCCGCGGCCTTCTTCGTCGTCTTCTTCGCGGTGGCCGTCGCCTACTACGGCCGCACCCGCATCGAGGTCGACGCCCGGGGCATCACCTGCCGCGGCATGGTGCGCACCCGGCGCTTCTCCTTCGCGGACATCCGCAAGCTGGACGTCCTCCCCGGGCCGGTGACGGTCTACGCCATCCGGGGCAGCAAGGGCTTCGTGCACTTCACCAGCTTCTTCCGTCACCACCAGCACCTGGCCCGGCTCCTGGTGGAACGCGCGGGCCTCTCACCCCTGCCGGCGTAGCGCGCCCGCTTCAACCCGTCGCCGCCAGCACGGAGGCGACGAGCAGGGCACCCAGGGCCAGCGCGACGGCCCCGGCGATGAGCCATCCCTCCCGCCGCCGTGGCTTCCCTCCGGGAGGCCGCGGCGTTCCCGTTTCCGCCAGCGCCTCCTCGGCGGCCACGGGCGGGGGCACGGGCGGGGCCTCTGCTGAAGCCTCATCGAACGCCGCCTGGAAGCGGAGCAGCGAGCGCCCCAGCTCCACGACGTCCCCGTCCGCCAGCGGCCCGGGGGCCTCCAGGCGCACGCCATTGAGGAACACGCCGTTGGGCGTCCCCAGGTCCTCCAGCACGAAGCCCGAGTCCTCGCGGCGGATCCGCGCGTGCATCCGGGACACGGCCCGGTCGCGCAGCCGCAGGGCCACGCCGTCGCCCCGGCCGATGTCCGTGCACGCCTCCGCGAGCGCGTGACAGCGGCCCACGTCCAGTCCGGTGAGGCAGGTGAGGGTGGCCGCGCGAGACGGCGGGGCTTCCGCGTCCGTCAGCAGGCCCTTGAGCACCGCGACCGTGCCCACGCCGCGCTCGGGGGCGCTGGGCTCGGCGAGCACGCGCAGGCACATGCCCTCCGGCAGGCCCAGCACCTCACCGGGCACCACCAGGCGCGACACGCCGGGCAGCACGCGCACCGCGTTCACGGTGAAGCTGCGCACCGCCTCCACCATGAGCCGGCCGGAGTCGATGCGCAGGGTCAACAGCCCTGGAGGAAGGCCCTCCAGGTGGACATGGTCCTCGGGGCCGCCGCCCAGCAGGTGGTGGCCCTCGGTCAGCTCGAACGGGGTGGGGGTGCCCAGGTGCTCGAATTCGAAGCGCATGCGAACGCCCGGCAGCAAGCGTCACGCCTGCCCCCGGACGCCGCGTTTTCGCGAGGTTGCCCCCAGGCCCCATCCATCCCCGGCCTCTCATGTCCGGAGGCCGGGACGGCGGTGGCGCTGGTTCTGACTAGAAGGTGGCACCCAGGTTGATGGTGCCCATGTAGCGGCCGCCGCTGCTGAACGTCTCGTCGCTGCCCAGGTCCACGTCGGACGGCGGCACGGTGAGCGCGAACTCCTGGTCGAACAGGAAGTTGTAGTTCACGCGCGCGTCCGCGGTGAAGCTGCCCAGGTGCAGGCGCAGGCCCGCGCCCACCGGCACGTTGCCCACCGTGTCGTCCTGGAAGCCCGGGGCGAGGGCGCGCACGTTGTAGCGGCTCAGGCCCACGCCGCCCATGAGGTACGGCTGGATGGCCGTGGCCGACAGGCCCAGCGTCACCGCGGCCTGCGCGCCGTTGCGCACGATGTCCGGCCCGTTGGCGTTCGTCGCCAGCACGCTGCCGGTGTTGAAGTCGCTGATGGCGCCCGTGTAGCCCAGCTCGAGGCCGAGCACGTTCGTCGGCTTGATGGCCACCGTCACGCCATAGGCCAGGCCTGGATCAATCTGGTCTCGGAGCCCGCTGGTGTAGCCCTCCACACCGCCGCCCACGAGGAACGTCAGGCCGCGCATGTCCGCGGACCTGCGCAGCTCCGTCGAAGCCGCCTGCGCGGAGCCCGCCGCCAGAACCGCCACCGCCGCCGCACCAGCCAACAGTCCCTTGCTCATGTGTTCCCCTCCCTGTGGTGGACCGAAAAGTGGGGTGTACCTTGGTCCATGCCAACCGGGCCCCAGGGGCCCGCCGGCTCGGCCGCCCTCCCTTGCGGACGGGTTGCCCATGCACAGGAAAGGCGTTGTCCCGGGCATGGAAGAACGCTTCCGGGAAGACGGGGAAGGGTAGACTCCGCGCCTTCGATGCGCCTCCGCTCCCTTGCCCTCGTCCCGCTGCTGTCCTCCGTCCTGCTCCTCGCCGGTGCGTGCCGCGATGAGCAGGCGGGCCCCGCCCACCGCGCGCCCAGGCTGCCCGCGCCCACGACGTTGCGGACGCTCGACGCGGCGCCGGAGGGGCTGACCTTCAGGAGCGGCGCCACCTTCGCGGGCGGCGCCATCGTCTACCTGGGCTCGCGCGTGACGCCGGAGCGGCCCACGCCGGGGCAGCCGGTTCAGCTCGCGCACTACTTCCGGGCCGTGCGCCCGCCACCGCAGGGCTTCCACTTCTTCGTACACGTGGTGGATCCGGACAGCGGCCAGATGCTGGCCAACGCGGATCACGAGTTCCAGGACGGCGCCGCGCCGCTGGAGACCTGGCCCGTGGGCAAGGTGGTGGAGGACGTGCACACCGTCGCCATGCCGTCCGCGCCCGCCCGCGTGGTGCTGGGCTTCTGGCGCGGCGACGAGCGGCTCCCGGTGGATGATCCGCGCGTGCACCAGGGCGACAACCGCGTGCGCGGCCCGCTCCTGGGCGGCGAGCCTCCCTCGCTGCCGGAGTACACCGTCACGCGCGTGAAGAAGGCGCCGGTCATCGACGGCGCGCTGGATGACGAGGCGTGGAAGGGCGCGAAGCCGGTGACGCTCATGGGCAGCTTCGACGGCCGGCCCGTCCGCCTGCGCACCCAGGCGCGCCTCGTCTACGACGACGCGAACCTGTACGTGGCCTTCGACGTGGAGGACCCGGACCTCTGGGGCACGATGCGCAACCGCGACGACTCCATCTACGAGCAGGAGGTCGTGGAGGTGTTCCTCGACGCGAACGCGGACGGGCGCACGTACAACGAGCTGCAGGTGTCCCCGCACAACGTCATCTTCGACGCGTACTTCCCCGCGCGGCGCCAGGGCATGGACCGGTCGTGGGACTCAGGGATGAAGACGGCGGTGAAGGTGCGCGGCACGCTGGACGACGCGTCCGACCGCGACGAGGGCTGGACGGTGGAGATGGCCATCCCGTTCAACCGGCTCGCGGAGGTGCCTCACATCCCGCCCCAGCCGGGCGACCGCTGGCGCTTCAACCTCTACCGGTTGGAGCACCACGACCGCCGGCAGGTGGAAGGCCAGGCCTTCTCCCCTCTCTTCATCGGTGACTTCCACGCCCTGCCGCGCTTCGCGTGGCTCGTCTTCCAGTAGGCAGGCGCGTCAGGCGTGGGGCGAGATGTCCCACGGCGCATCCGCGACGGAGCGCTCCGCCGGGTCGCCCAGGAAGCGTACGAAGCCCCGGGACTCCAGCGTGTCGACGAGCTCCTCCGCTTCCAGCTCGGAGAACCGGTTCTCCCTCATGTCGAGCAGCAGGTCGCGCATGAGGGACTTGCCGCGCAGGTAGCCCACGGGCTCGCCCGGTCCAAGTCGGGCCTTCAGGTCGGCGGTGAGTTTCCGCAGATCAAGGTCATCGGAGATCATCACCTCTCAAGGTGGGCTTGACCCGCACTCCCGGCAATGGGGCGGGGCGCGGAATCCGGATGCGGCAGGAAGGAAACCAGCCGGACGTCCTGGCCGTCGCTCTCCAGGGTGATGGCGCCGTCCTGGTCCGTGCGCCAGCACTCGGTGCCCAGGGCGCGGTAGCGCGCCTCCACCTCCGGATGGGGGAAGCCGAAGCGGTTGCGCCGCCCCACGCAGAACACCGCGTGACGCGGCCTTGTGCGCTCCAGGAGCGACGTGGTGGAGGACGTGCGCGAGCCATGGTGCGGCACCTTCAGCACCGTCACCGGCCCCAGCGCCTCCTCGAGCGCGGCCTCGCCGTCCGCCTCCACGTCGCCGGCCAGCAGCACGGTGACGTCGCCATGGCGCACGCGCAGCACGACGCTCCGGTCGTTGGCGCCCTCCATCAACTCCCGGTCCACCGGAGGCCCGAGCACCTCCAGCGTCGCTTCGCCCAGGGCGAACGCGGGCTGCCCCACCTGCACCTCCTCCACGAGGGCGCCCTTCGCGGCCGAGACAATGCGCCGGGACAGGGGCCCCTCCGCGCTCCCCGCGGACAGCCACAGCCGTTCGGTGGGCACCTGCGCCAGGGTCGAGATGAGCCCGAGCGCATGGTCCGGATGCGGATGGGAGAGCACCGCGAGGTCCAGCCGCGACACGCCCTCGGCCTTGAGGAAGGGCAGGACGAACCGCTCCCCGGTGTCCGCACCCTCCGGGACGCCGCCCGCGTCCACCAGCGCATGGTGCCCCTGGGAGCGCAGCACCACCGCGTCCCCCTGTCCCACGGACAGGAAGGTGATCCGCAGCGCGGGCTCCGGAGTGAGCACGGGCAGCAGCAAGGCCCCCAGCACCGCCCCCGGCACGAGCGCGCCCAGCCATCGCCAGCGTCCCGAGCCGAGCGCCCAGCCTCCCAAGCCCACCGCGTACGCAGCCCCGAGCCACGGTCCCAGCCCCGGCACTTCCACCGCGGCGAAGGGCACGGCCGCGAAGCCCCGCGTCAGCATGAGAAGAAGCTCCGAAGCGCAGGCCCCGGCCCACAGCACCGGCGTCGCCACCACCGGAGCCACGACGAACAGGGCCGCGCCACCGGCCGCGAGCCCGGTGAGCACGCCGCACAGGGGCAGGGCGACGATGTTGGACACGAGCCCCGCCAGGCTCACCCGGCCAAACGCCGCCGCCACCACGGGCAGCCCCACGAGCGTCGCCGCGGCGCTGGCGCACAGGGTCTGCGCCACGGTCTCGCGAGTCTGTCCGGCCCACCGTCTCAGCAGCCGGGGCTCGGACGGATCCGGCGGGGTGAGGGGCAGGGCCTCGCGCAGCGCGGGCGACAGCAGCACCAGCCCCAGCACGGCGAGGAATGACAGGCGGAGCGACAGGTCCACGACGCTGGATGGCGTCCAGGCCACCAGCACCAACGCCGCGAGCGACAAGCCATTGAGCCCATCCGCGCGCCGCCACAAAGCCAGCCCCAGGAGCACCGCCGTGGCCATCACCGCCGAGCGCACCGCGGGAGCCTGGTTGCCCGTGAAGAGCACGTAGGCCCAGACGAAGGGCACCGCCGCCGGAGCCGCCCACCGGCGCGCCTCCAGCGTCCGCCAGCGCCCGCCCAGCCGCACCAGCCCCCGCCGCAGCAAGGCCAGCGTCATCAGCGCGAGCGCCGCCACGTGCAGCCCGCTGACGCTGAGCACGTGCGCGAGCCCCGCCCGGGAGAAGGCGTCCTCCCAGGCCGCGTCCAGGTCCGCGCGCTGTCCGGCGGCCAGCGTGAGGAACAAGGCCGCCGCGTCCGGGGAGGGCGCCACACCGTGCACCGCCGTCGTCAGCCGTCCCCGCACGTCCTCCAGCGCGAGCCGCCAGGCAGGGGCAGGGGAGAGCGCCAGCACCCGCCCCGGCACGAACCCTCCCGTGAAGGCCACGCCCTGCCTCCGCCGCGCTGACGCGAAGTCCCGCTCGCCCGGGTTGGAGGGAGGCGCATCGGGCACGAGCCGGGCCTCCACCCGCACACGCTGCCCGGGTTGCAATTCCAGACCTTCCCCCCGCCCGGAAAGACTCACACGGAAGCGCGCCTCCACCGGAGGCTCCGGAAGGGGCCCGGCACGGGACACCGCGAGCCGCAGGCGGAGGGCGCCGTCGAAGCGCTCCACGCGCTCCAATTCCCCTTCGAGGACCGCGCTGCCCCCGTTCCTCAACGAAGGAGGCACCTCGACGCGGGCCTCGAGACTGGAAAGCCCCGCGCCCGTGAGGGCCAGCGCGCCCAGCACCGCCAGATGCGCTCCAGGCAGCGGGCCGAGCGCCATTCCAGACAGTCCCAGACAAAGCGCGCAGAGGAGAAATACCCCGGCGGAGCTCTCTGTTCCGGTTGCCCAGAGGGCGCCGAGCAAGAGGCTCAGCGCTGGAAAGAACAACGGACGCGTACCCAGGTCGCGCCACGCATAACGAACCAACACCCACCCCCACCCACCGCCCCGGTCGTCACGCGGCGCTCACACACCGAGCGACACCGCACACAAAACCGGACACCGTAGTGCGGCTGTCATCGGGTGGTCAAGGCGATTTCGTTGCCCGTGGATGTGGTTTGTGGTAGTAGTGGCGGGCGTGAAGGCCGGGGTCGAAGCTTTCTCCAAGGAGGCAGTTAGTGCAGACCAGCTTCAAGACTGGTGACAAGGCGGTTTATCCGGGCCAGGGCGTCGGTGAGGTGATGGGCATCGAGCACACCGAGGTCGCCGGGCAGCGCCAGTCGTTCTACGTGCTGCGCATCCTGGAGAACGGGATGCGGATCATGATCCCCATCAACAAGGTCGGTTCTGTCGGCCTTCGGGAGATCATCAGCGAGGAGGACGTCAAGCAGGTCTATTCCATCCTCCGCGAGAAGGACATCTCCGTCGACTCCACCACGTGGAACCGCCGGTACCGCGAGTACATGGAGAAGATCAAGACGGGCTCCGTCTTTGAAATCGCCGAGGTGCTCCGCGACCTGTACCTGCTCAAGGGCGACAAGGACCTGTCGTTCGGCGAGCGCAAGATGCTCGACACGGCCCGCTCGCTGCTCATCAAGGAGCTGTCGCTGGCCAAGGATTGCTCCGAGGAAGAGGTCGAGTCCGACCTGAAGAAGATCTTCAACCTCGCCTGAGTCCCCGCATGACGCGCGGCCCCATGCCGCCGCGTTCGCACCTCGCGCCCCGGGTTCCCTCGATGGAATCCGGGGCGTCGTGTTTTCGGGGCCTGGCGGCCGGGCCTCGAGGGCCTCTCCGTCAGCGGCGCACCGCACGAACTGGTCCGACAGTCGGACCAGTTGGGCTGCCAGGCCTCCCGGGGCACTCCCGGATGAACGGGTCCGACAGTCGGACCAGTGGGCCGAGCCTGGCGCTGGGGCCGCAAGTCAGGCCTTGCTCAAGGCGCCTGCGCTGCAAGCGCAGCGAGCTGTTCGCGGGCCTCGGCATTGTCAGCGTCGTGCTGGAGGGCCGCGGTGAAGGCCTCGCGGGCGTCGGCGAAGCGCTGGGCCCGGACGGCATCCTGGCCCGTGCGCACGTACAGCCCGGCCAGCTGGCGGCGGAGCCCGGCCCCCTGGCGGCTCCAGCCCTGGGACAGCTCCTGGTCCAACCGCACGGCGACGCCGAGCGCATCGAGCGCCCGGGGCCGGTCCTGCTGCGACAGGGCGGCGCGGGCGGCGGCTTCAGCGGCCTGGAAGCGGTGGAGCTGCTGCACCAGCGTGGCCAGGTTCGCCCGCCGTGCCTGGGCCAGCGCCCCGGAGACATCCCCGGACTCGTAGCGCGAGAGGATGTCCGCGCGCTGGCGCTCATCCGGAGGCCCTGACGGTTCGGCCGGGGGAGACTCCTTCCGCCCGGAGGCGGCGACGACCTGGCCCGCATGCGGTTCGCCCGTCTTCGCGGTCCCCGTGCTCGCATGCGCGCCGCGAGCAATCTCCACGGCACCAGGGGACGCCTGTCCCGGGTGCGCTCCTCGTGCGATGTCCGAAGCGCTGAGGACCTTGGCGGACCCCGTGCTCGCATGCACGCCGCGAGCAACGTCCGCCGCGCTGGGCGTCGTCCCTTCACCCGCGCCCGGCATGGCGTGCTCGCGCAGTCCACGGGCGACGTCCGTCGCGCTCGGCGCGGTGGCCTCCCGGGAACCGACGCCCGAGGCCTTCGCGGGAGCCTCCGCCCCCACGGTGCTGGCTTCCTTCGCGGGGGACTGAGCACCCACGGCGCTGGCTTCCTGCGCGGGAGCCTCCGTTCCCACGGCGCTGGCTTCCTTCGCGGGTGTCTGCGCACCGGTGTCGCGAGCGTCGTTGGCCGGTTCCGCGGGAGCCGTGCTCGGAGCGCCTTCCGCCGGGGTCCGCGCGGGAGCCCCGTCCGCCATCCGCATGGCCACCACGCTGATCAGCACCGCCACCGCGGAGCCCACCACGGCCGCCGCCACCGCCACGGCCACGCCGCTCAGCGGACGCTTCGCGGTGCGAGGCAGCGGATCCAGCGACGTCCGGCTCACCGTCGGTCCGGCCCCCGAACCGCGAAGCCGCAACGTCGCGTTGCCCAGGCTCAGCTCGTCGCCGGGCCGGACCTCCACCTCGCCCTTGATGCGCAGGCGGTTGACGAACGTGCCGTTCTGGCTGCCCAGGTCGCGCACGGTGAAGACATTGCCCCGCCGGGTCAGCTGCGCATGGCGCCGGCTGATGGACGCGTGCTGGAGCCGCAGGTCCGACGTAGACGAGCGTCCCAGCGTGATGGAGCCCTGGTGCAGGGGCACGAGCTGGCCCGCGCCCGGCCCGCGCTCCACGTACACGAACGCGGGCGTCACGCCCGGATCCGAGTACTCCTTCGCCCAGTCGTACCGGGGCGACAGCTCCCGGTCGGACTTCGACCGCTCGCCCGGCCCGCGCCGCTTCACCTTCCGCGGGCCCGCCGGATACTGGGGCACGCGCTGCGGACGCGGATCATCCGCCTGCAGGGGGGACACCTCGTCGTCGTCGAAGGGCAGCTCGTCCGGGTCGTCCGAAGACGCCTGCTGCCCGGGAGGGCGGGGAGGGCGCGGCGGGCGCTTCGGATTCGGCGGAGCCATGCGGCGATTCTCCCTATCCGACGCTTCCAACGCCAAGTGCTGGCCTGTGTGGGACCCGGGATCCTAGAGTGTGTATCGCGTTGCGCAAGTGCCGCGCCCGCCCTGTTCCCAAAGGAGGACCTTCCACCGTGGCCCCCCCATCCATCCGGCTCTTCAACACGATGTCCATGCAGAAGGAGCCGCTGGAGCCGCTCGTGCCCGGCGAGGTGAAGGTCTACGTCTGTGGGCCTACGGTCTACAGCTACATCCATATCGGTAACGCGCGCACCTTCACGTCGTTCGACGTGGTGGTCCGTTACCTGCGCTACCGGGGCTTCAAGGTCACGTACGTGCGCAACTACACGGACGTCGACGACAAGATCATCAAGGCCGCGCACGAGACGGGCGAGGAGCCCGTGGCGCTGGCGTCGCGCTTCGTGGAGGCCTTCCGCGACGACGCGCGCGCGCTGCACCTGCGCGAACCGGACGTGTCCCCGCGCGTGAGCGAGACCATCCCGGAGATCGTCGCCATCATCCAGACGCTCGTGGACAAGGGCTACGCCTACGAGGCGAAGGGCGACGTCTACTTCGAGGTCGACAAGGACGAGGACTACGCGAAGCTGTCCAAGCGCAACCTGGACGACCTGTGCCAGGGCGAGCGCGTGCAGCCCGGAGACCTCAAGCGCCAGGCCCTGGACTTCGCGCTCTGGAAGGCGGCGAAGCCCGGTGAGCCGTCATGGGACAGCCCCTGGGGCAAGGGCCGGCCGGGCTGGCACATCGAGTGCTCCGCGATGAGCGAGAAGTTCCTGGGCCGCACCTTCGACATCCATGGCGGGGCGTTGGACCTCATCTTCCCCCACCACGAGAACGAGATCGCCCAGAGCGAGTCCGCCACCGGCCAGACGATGGCGAAGTACTGGATGCACTGCGGCTTCCTGGACCTGGAAGGCGCGAAGATGTCCAAGTCGCTGGGCAACGTGGTGCGCCTGCGCGACGCGCTCGCCAAGGTGGACCCGGAGGCCCTGCGCTTCTTCTTCCTCTCCACGCACTACCGCCACCCGCTCAACTTCGGGGAGAAGGCGCTCCAGGACGCCGAAGGGCGCATGGAGTACTTCTACGAAACGCTGCGCAAGGTGGACGAGCGCGTGGCGGGCAAGGACTTCGGCAAGGGCCCGCTGCACGGCGACCCCGCGCGCTTCCTCACGGAGTTCGAGTCCGCCATGGACGACGACTTCAACACCGCGGGCGCGCTGGGCGCGCTGTCGGGCCTCTTCGGCCTGATGAACGAGCTGACCGACAAGCCGCCCGTGAAGGACAAGCCGCTGGTGGGCCGCACGCTCCAGGCCCTGCGCGAGCAGGTGCGCGAGATGTCCCGCGTCCTGGGCGTCTTCGAGGACGACCCGGGCGCGTGGCTGCTGCGCCGCCGGGACCGGGCGGTGCGCGAGCGCGGCATCGACGTGGCGGAGGTGGAGCGGCTGCTCTCCGAGCGGACCGCCGCGCGCGCCGCGAAGGACTTCGCGAAGGCGGACGAGGTGCGCGGGGCCCTCAAGGCCCTGGGCGTGGACATCATGGACACGCCTGCTGGCACCTCCTGGAAGGTGGCGGCGCCCGCCGCCTGAAAACCCGCTGGGGGGCGCCCGTGCGGCCATGCTACGCACGGGCCCATGAGGCTCCTCCCCGCGCTGTTCGTTTCGCTGTGCTCGGCGTCCGCGCTTGCCGCGGCCACGCCCACCGTCACGCCGCAGGAGAAGACGGCCGAACAGGCCATCACCGCGGACCTCCTGCGCGCGCACGTGCGCTTCCTGGCGAGCGACCTGCTGGAAGGCCGCGGCCCCGGCACGCGCGGTGACGCGCTGGCGCAGGAGTACATCGCCACGCAGTTCGAGGGCCTGGGCCTCAAGCCGGGCGCGGAGGGCGGGAGTTATCTCCAGCGCTTCGACCTCATGGGCATCAACAGCCACCCCGGCCCCATGACCTTCCAGGCGAAGGCGGGCCGCGTGGAGCTCCAGCCGCGCGAGGACTTCATCGCCGTGTCCGGCGTGCAGGCCCCGGAGGCGAAGCTGGACGCGTCCGAGCTGGTGTTCGTGGGCTACGGCATCGTCGCGCCGGAGTACCAGTGGGACGACTTCAAGGGCGCGGACCTGAAGGGCAAGACGCTGGTCATCCTCAACAATGATCCGGAGGACGACCCGCGCCTCTTCGGGGGCAAGGCGCGCCTCTGGTACGGCCGCTGGGACTACAAATACGAGCAGGCCGCGAAGACGGGCGCGGCGGGCGCCATCATCATCCACACCACGCCCAGCGCGGGCTACCCGTGGCAGGTGGTGCGCACGTCGTGGACCGGCGAGCAGTTCGAGCTGCCCGCCGGCGACGTGCCCCGCCTCCAGGTGAAGGCCTGGACGACCGAGGACGCCACGAAGCAGGTGATGAAGCTGGCCGGGCAGGACCTGGAAGCGCTGCGCGCCGCCGCCCAGAAGCGCGACTTCCGCCCGGTGCCGCTGGGCGTGACGCTGTCCGTGAGACTCACCAACGAGGTGCGCCGCCGGCCCACCGCGAACGTGCTGGGCCTCCTGCCCGGCAGCGACCCCACGCTGGCGAAGGAAGTGGTGCTCTACAGCGCGCACCATGATCACCTGGGCAAGAAGGACGACGGCAAGCCCGGCGAGGACGTCATCTACAACGGCGCGCTGGACAACGCGGCCGGCGTGGCCGCGATGCTGTCCGTGGCGCGCGCCTTCACCGCGCTGCCCACGCCCCCGCGCCGCTCCATCCTCTTCGCCGCGGTGGCCGCGGAGGAGTACGGCCTGCTGGGCTCCTCGTACCTCGCGAGCCATCCGCCGGTGCCCCCGGGCCGCATCGCCGCGAACATCAACGTGGACGGCGGCAACGTGCTGGGCCGCACCCGCGACATCACCGTCATCGGCCTGGGCAAGTCCTCGCTGGACACGTTCGTCACCGCGATGGCGAAGACGCAGGGGCGCACGGTGAAGGCGGATCAGCTCTCCGACCGAGGCTTCTTCTACCGGTCGGATCAATTCAACTTCGCGCGGCAGGGCATCCCGGCCGCCTACTTCGGCAGCGGCATGGACTTCATCGGCCGGCCGGAAGGCTGGGGCAAGGCGCAGCGCGGCCAGTGGGAGGCGAAGCACTACCACCAGCCCTCCGACGAGGTCCGCCCGGAGTGGGACCTGTCCGGCGCCGTGGAGGACACCCGCCTGTTCTTCCTGGTGGGCGCCCAGGTGGCGAAGGCCCCGGAGATGCCGGTGTGGAACAAGGGGGACGAGTTCGAGGCCGCCCGCCTGAAGTCCCTGGAGGCACTGAAGGCCCCGCCCGCGAAGTAGGAGGGCGCCCCGTCCATTGCCGGACGGACGTGCACGAAGGTTCAGTACACAGGCGGCGGGGATGTTAGATCTGTCCTCTATGCCGGAGTTCGAACTCGTCAGTGAGCACAAGCCGCAGGGCGACCAGCCAAGGGCCATCGGGGAATTGACCGAGGGCCTGCTTCGCGGCGACCGCTACCAGACCCTCCTGGGCGTCACCGGCTCAGGCAAGACGTTCACGATGGCGAACCTCGTCGCCAACGTGAAACGGCCCGCGCTGGTCATCGCGCACAACAAGACGCTGGCGGCGCAGCTGTACGGCGAGTTCAAGGCGCTCTTCCCGAACAACGCCGTCGAGTACTTCGTCTCGTACTACGACTACTACCAGCCCGAGGCCTACGTCCCGTCGACGGACACCTTCATCGAGAAGGACTCGTCCATCAACGACAACATCGAGCGGATGCGCCACTCGGCGACGCACAGCCTGCGCACCCGCAGCGACGTCATCATCGTGGCCAGCGTGTCCTGCATCTACGGCCTGGGCGCCGCGCGCAGCTACGTGGACCTGGCCATCCGCGCCAACGTGGGCGAGGAGATGGGCCGCGACGGCTTCATGCGCAAGCTGGTGGAGGCCCAGTACGAGCGCAACGACCTGGACTTCCACCGAGGCACCTTCCGCGCCCGGGGCGACACCGTGGAGGTGTTCCCCGCGTACGAAGAGGAGCGCGCCGTGCGCGTCAGCTTCTTCGGCGACGAGGTGGAGCGCATCACCGAGTTCGACCCGCTGCGCGGTCAGACGCTGAACCCGCTGGAGAAGATCGTCATCTTCCCCGCCAGCCACTACGTCGCCGGCGCGGACGCGCGCCAGAACGCCATGCGCACCATCCGCGAGGAGCTGGCCGAACAGCTCCAGAAGTTCAAGGCGGAGGGCAAGCTGCTGGAGGCGCAGCGGCTGGAGCAGCGCACCATGTTCGACCTGGAGATGATTGAACAGGTCGGCTACTGCAACGGCATCGAGAACTACTCGCGCCACTTCACCGGGCGCGCGCCGGGCGAAGCGGCCCCGTGCCTCATCGACTACTTCCCGCGCGACCTGCTGGTGCTCATCGACGAGAGCCACCAGACGGTCTCCCAGATTGGCGCCATGTACCGCGGCGACCGCGCGCGCAAGGAGACGCTGGTCAACTTCGGCTTCCGCATGCCCAGCGCGCTGGACAACCGGCCGCTGAAGTTCACCGAGTTCGAGGAGATGGTCCCCCAGGTCGTCTTCGTCTCCGCGACCCCCGCCGAGTACGAGCTGCAGAAGTCCAAGGGCGTGGTGGTGGAGCAGATCATCCGCCCCACCGGCCTCACCGACCCGGAGGTGGAGACGCGCCCCGCGGGCAACCAGGTGGACGACCTGCTGGAAGAGGTCCGCGTGCGCGTGTCGCGCAACGAGCGCGTGCTGGTGACGACGCTCACCAAGCGCATGGCCGAGGACCTCACCGAGTACTACAGCGACGTGGGCGTGAAGGTCCGCTACCTGCACTCGGACATCGACGCCATCCAGCGCATGGCCATCATCCGCGACCTGCGCCGGGGCGAGTTCGACGTGCTCGTGGGCATCAACCTCCTGCGCGAGGGCCTGGACATCCCGGAGGTGTCGCTCGTGGCCATCCTGGACGCCGACAAGGAGGGCTTCCTGCGCAGCCACGTGTCGCTCATCCAGACCATTGGCCGCGCGGCGCGCAACGTGAACGGGCGCGTCATCATGTATTCGGATCAGATGACCGACTCCATGAAGCGCGCCATGGATGAGACCACCCGCCGCCGCGACATCCAGCGCGCGTACAACCTGGAGCACGGCATCACGCCGCGGTCCGTGAAGAGCAACATCACCGACTTCACGGAGAACATCCCGGACTACGACGCGGGCGCGGGCGCGCTGCCCATGGCGGCGGAAGGAGAGAACGACCTCCTGGAGCCCAAGGAGATCAAACGCCTCATCGCGGAGTTCAGCGCCGACATGCTCAAGGCCGCGGACGAGATGCAGTTCGAAAAGGCCGCCGAGTTCCGCGACCGCGTCCAGCTGCTCAAGGACATGGACCTGGGGCTCAAGCCCGCCTCGCGCTCGCTCTTGCGCGCGCCGCCCAAGGCGGTGGACCAGCCTGGGACCACGCCCAAGAAGGGCAGGGGGCGCGGGCGTCCGTCCGCGTCGGGTGGCGGTTCCTCCGGAGCAGCGAAGCCCGCGCCCCGTTCGCGGTCGCGCAAGAGCTAGGACCCATCATGGACATCCGGCTGCAGGAGAAGCTGGACGCACTGCCCACCGAGCCCGGCGTGTACCTGATGAAGGACAAGCGCGGGACCATCATCTACGTGGGCAAGGCCGTGAACCTGCGCAGCCGCGTGCGCAGCTACTTCAACCGCTCCGGTGACACCCGCGTCTTCGTGTCGCTGCTGGACACGATGCTGGGCGACCTGGAGACGGTGCTCGTCCACAACGAGAAGGAGGCCCTCCTTCTTGAGAACGAGCTGATCAAGAAGCACAAGCCGCGCTTCAACGTCCTGCTCAAGGACGACAAGCAGTTCATCTCCCTGCGCCTGGACCGCACCCAGCCGTTCCCCCGGCTGGAGGTGGTGCGCAAGTACGAGAAGGACGGCGCGCGCTACTTCGGCCCGTACTCCAGCGCGGGCGCCATCCGCGAAACGCTGCGCCTCATCAACCGCTTCTTCCGCCTGCGCACCTGCACGGACCACGTCCTGGCCAACCGCAAGCGGCCGTGCCTGCTGTATCAAATCGGACGGTGCCCCGCGCCGTGCGTCCACCCGGTGTCCCCGGAGGACTACCGCAAGAGCGTGGACGAGGTGGCCATGTTCCTGGAGGGCAAGGCGGGGCAGCTCATCGAGGGCCTGCGCCTGCGCATGAAGCGCGCGGCGGTGGAGCTGAAGTTCGAGGAGGCCGCGCGCGTGCGCGACCAGCTGCTCGCCATCGAGCGCAGCCTGGAGCGCCAGAAGGTGGCCACCACGGACTTCAAGGACCAGGACGTGTTCGCCCTGTTCCGCGAGGGTGACCGCATCCTGTTCTACGTGCTGCACGTGCGGCAGGGCCGGCTCAACGGCGGCCAGGCCTTCCCCTTCGGCAGCCAGGAGTTCCCGGACGACGAGCTGCTCGCCTCGTTCGTGAACCTCTACTACGACCAGGGCGGCTTCGTGCCGGAGGAGGTGCTCTTGCCCCTGGAGCCCGGCGACGGCACCGACGGCCTGGAGGCCCTGCTCACGGAGCGCAAGGGCGAGCGCGTGCGCGTCTTCGTCCCCAAGCGCGGGGAGAAGCATGAGCTGGTGAACATGGCGGTGAAGAACGCGGAGCAGGCGTTCGTGGAGCGCAAGCGCACCAAGGACGAGACGGACACGGTGCTGTCACGGCTCCAGTCCAAGCTGGGCCTGCGCAACTTCCCGCGCCGCATGGAGTGCTACGACATCTCGCACTTCCAGAGCTCCTCCATCGTCGCGTCGCAGGTGGCCGTGACGGACGGGGAGACGGACAAGTCGCGCTACCGCAAATACAAGATCAAGACGGTGGACAAGCAGGACGACTTCGCCAGCATGTACGAGGTCATCACCCGCCGGCTCAAGCGCGGGCTGGAGGACAACGACCTGCCGGACCTGCTCGTCATCGACGGTGGCAAGGGCCAGCTCGCCAGCGCCCACGCGGCCATGAAGGACCTGGGCGTGGAGGGCGTGGACGTGGTGGGCCTGGCCAAGAGCCGCGATCAGGAAGTGTTCGACCGCGACGCGGAGAGCGCGAAGAGCCCCGAGCGCATCTTCGTGCTGGGCCGCAAGGACCCCATCGTCCTGCCCCAGAACTCGGCGGAAATGTTCATGCTCACGCGCATGCGGGATGAAGCCCACCGCTTCGCCATCACCTTCCAGGGCAAGTCCATGCGCAAGAGCGCCATGCGCTCGGCGCTGGAGGACATTCCCGGCGTGGGTGAAGGCCGGCGGAAGATGTTGCTGCGCCACTTCGGTTCTCTCAAGCGGGTGGGTGACGCCAGCATCGAGGAGCTGGCCGAGGTCGTGGGCCCGGCGATGGCCGAGCGCGTCCACGCGGGCCTGCACGGCGACCCCGAGGACGACACCGAGGACCCCGTGCGCGAGGCGTCCCTGGATGATGCTTCCGAACCCGTGCACGAAAAAGCGGATGGAGGGTCGCCACCCGGTGCGGCATGATTAAGTTCCGCTTCGGACGCCGGGGGGACTGGCCGCTGGAACCCGCGACGTTCCTAGGGTTTTTCATTGCGACCATGCTCGGCGCTGATTTATAGCGGTTGAAGATCCGAGCACGTTTGAAGAGGACGAGGGACCGACATGAGGCTGTATCCGAAGGTGATCCCGATCATCTCGCGCGAGGCCATTCAGCAGCTCATGCAGGACGGGGACATCGAGGTGGAGCCGATGCGCGTGGCCGACGCCGAGATGGATCTCTCCGCCATCATGCGCGAGTACCTCGCCAACGAAGAGCGTGTGAACCAGGCGACGCGCGAGGCCCTGGAGCGTCGGGGATATGACTACTCCAAGTTCAACCAGGTGAAGCGCGAGATGGCGGACGTGCGCGGCTTCAAGATGGGGGACGAGGGCATCGAGTACGTCATCAACCAGATGATTGAGTTCCTCCTCATCAGCCGGAACGTCGAGGAGGTCTACTCCCCCGACAACGTGCTGCGTCAGAAGATGTTCCAGGGCATGAAGAAGCACCTGGACGTCGACGACGAGATCGACAAGGAGGCCCGCTCGCGGCTGAAGCACCTGCAGGAGGGCACGAGCGCCTTCGACATCGAGTACAACAAGACGGTCGAGCAGATCCGCCGCGCCCGCGGTCTGATTTAGCCCGGGGCGTGCCACGGCCCGCTCCGCTGCCTACCTTCAACTTCAAGGGAGGCAGCGTCGATGGCGGGTCCAATCACGAGCATCTTGCTGTCCGGATTCCTGGCGGCGGCGCCAGGGGGCGACGGGTTCACGTTCGAGGGCCGGGAGGCCAGCGCGAGGACCGAGCGGCCGGACGGTTACTTCTTCCAGGGTACGCTTCCATTCGGTGACCTGACCGAGCGCGGCACGGGACAGGCGTCCCTCTCCGTGCAGGACCGGGTAGGCCTGGCGAACGCGACCTTTGGCGACAAGGCGCAGCTCTCCGCGAACCTGCGTGTGGGCGGCGTGGAGTACCGCGTGGAGCTGACGCAGCCGGGCTTCCCTCCGAAACAGGCGATGTCGCGGGCGCCCGCCGGGCCGCTCCCTCCGCCACCGCCGCACCTGATTGAGGGCGGCGTGCTGATGGGCACCCCCCTCTACGGTGAAACAGGCATTGGCTGGCGCGCCACGACGCGCGCGCACGCGGCGATGGCCGTCTGGGGCATTGGCAGCGTGTGGCGCAACGGGACGCTGGTGACGGACTCGGCGCTGATTCATGCGGCGGCGCTGGACGCGGGCACGTACTCGGATGACGACACGAAGCGGCTCCTGCGTGACGCGCGGCCCGGGGACGCGGAGCTGGTGGTCGTGGTGTGGAACCTGCCGACGCAGGTCGAGCCGCGCGGGTTCATCCAGTTCCTCTTCGACAACGTCGCCATCGACGTGGAGGGGGCGCGCGTGCCGTCGGTGGCGGTGGTGCCCACGACGGGGGAGCTGCCCGCGTCGCTCGCGTCGCTGACGCCCGTGGCGCCCACGGCGTTCCCCGCGGCGGTGGCGCCGGTGTCCGCGCCGCGCTTCGGCCAGGGGACGCAGCAGGGCACGGGCGGCAGTGGGACCGCGGGAACGACGGGCGTTGGCGGTACGGCGGGAACGACGGGCATCACGAGCGGCGCCTCCACGACCGGTATCGCGGGGGCGGCGACGACGACGGGCGCGACGGGACCGGCGACCACGACGGGGGCCTCGGGGCCGGCGACGACGACGGGTGCGACGGGACCGGCCACCACGGCGGGGGCGACGGGGCCCGCGACCACGACGGGCGCGACGACGGGCGCCACGGCCGGGGCCACCGGCACGGGCGTGGGCGCGCCAGGGACGACGACCATCACCACGCCCACGGCGCGCGCGTTGCCGTCCGATGCGCCGCCGACGTTCAGCGGCGCGTTCGCTCCGGCGGGGCCCACCAATCCGCCGGCGGTGGTGTCGGGCGCTCCGCCGGGCTCCACCGGCACGGTGGGGCAGGGGACCTTCGCCACGCCGCCCACGGTGGGCGGTGTGTCCGTGGGCGGCTTCGTCACGCCGCAGGTGTCCGCGCCGGACTTCAACACCTTCGTGGGCACCAGCCAGGTGAGCCCGGGCATCCTCGCCACGGTGCCGCCGCTGACGCAGTCCTCCGGCACGCCGTCTTCGCCCATCCTGGGAACGCCCGCGCCGCTGAACACGGGAACGCCCCCGCCGCTGCTGGGGACGCCCGCGCCGCTCAACGCGTCTCCCAGCACCGCGCTGCCCGCCACGCCGGCGCCGGCCAACGCCGCGCCCGCCACGGGGCCTGCCGCGGTCCCGGCCCCCGCGGGCGGCGCGGCGGGCCCCGCGCGCTGACGGGCATCGGAACACCGCCGCTCCCTCACCTGTGACGGGGAGCGGCGCCAATCAATCACCGAGGCGGGGCGGGGCGCGGTGCTTCAAAACCTGTCCGACAGTCGGACAGGTTCGTGCGGCGCGGGTCCGAAGGCCTGGGGCCTTGCTCCAAGGCGGGAGTGGGAAAATTGACCGGACGCTACGGGCCTGTAGCGTCCCGGGCATGCCCTCTCCCGTCGCAGCCCTCGCCCCCTCCGCGATGTTGCGCCGTACCGACCCCGTTCGCGGGGCGGTGGAGCGCCTGGCCCGGACGCTGCCTGCTCGCGCGGACGCCAGCGTCCTCCTGGACTTCGTGGAGGACGACCTCCGCGAGGGCCTGGATGCCCTGGGCGACGTGCAGGCCCACTTCCACGACCTGCTCCTGACCCTCCACCGCGAGACGCTGACGCCCGTCGCCCTGCTGAACGCGGGCGAGGACCTGCACGTGCTCCAGCGCCTGGAGGACCTGCACGAGGCGGTGACGCACCTGCGCCGCCGCCTGTCGCAGGCCGCCGGGATGATCCGCAACGGCTGAGGGCCGTCCCGCGACAGCGACGGAAAGGAAGCGCGCCGGTGCGGCGGCTTCAGCCCAGCGTCACCACTTGAGGTCTTCCTTGCCCTGGGCCTCCATGGGCTTCTCACCGGGGCGCTTCACGCCGGACAGGGTGAGGCGCACGGCGCCCAGGTCGATGGCGCCCACGGCGGCCAGCGGGAGGCGGCGCTCGTCGTCGGTAATCCACACGTGCACGTCGCGCGTCTGCGACGGCCGGTCCAGGCGCACGGCGGTGCCCGCCAGGTGCCACGCGTCGAACTCGCCCAGGGGCAGCGACACGTGCTCGCGATCCACCACGGTGGCCGTCATGCGCCACATGCGGCGGATGCCGTACACGTCGAAGCAGACCGGCAGGTCCTTCTTCAGCGGCAGCTGGCGGATGAGGTAGATGGCGCCCGCGACGTCCAGGCCGTCCTTGTCGAACGCGTAGTCGAAGTGGCCCTTGGGGCGGTCCCCAATCTGGTAGTCCACCTTGACGCTCTTGTCCTGCGCGCCGAAGGCCACGTTCACCTTGCGGCGCTGCTCGTTCTCCACGGCCTCCTCGGTGTAGCGCGAGGGGCGCAGCGTCTTCGGGTGCAGGTAGCTGGTCGCGCTGCCGCGCACGCGGCGCACCTTGGAGAACAGCGTGTTCGTCTGCGCCTCCACCAGCACCGGCAGCGCGCCGTTGGCCGGGCGCTGCACGCGCATGGTGAGCTTGCCCGCCTTGGCGCCCATGGCGTCCATTTCGAACTCGAGCAACTCCCCCGGCTTGAAGGCCAGCGTCGGGCGCAGCGCGGGCAGGCCCTGGTCGCACGGCTTCACCGCGACGACAGGCTCGCCGGGCGCGGCGGCGGCGGCCGCGTCGCCGGTGTTCTCCGCTGAGTCCGCGGGCTTCGCGGCGTCCGTGGGAGCGTCCGCCGCGGGCACCTTCGTGGAGGGGCTCAGGACGGACCTGAGCGGGAGAGGCCGGGCCTCCTGGGCCTGACCCGGGATGGCGCTGAGGGCGCTGAAGGCGAGGCAGGCCGCGACGAGGTTGCGCATGGCGTTCATTCTGCTTCCTCCCAGGGGGGAGTGACTACGGGGTTCCCCCGGAAGTCCGACGTCCGGAGCGCTTCGCTTCTTCAGCCGACTGCCGCTTCACGATGCGCTCGGTCACTTCCTTGCGCACCGCTTCCCACTCCGCCGGGTCCCGGGAGATTTCGTACCCGGACTTCGCCAGCCGCTTCGCCGCCGTCCGGGCGAAGGCGCCGTCGCCCAGTGACGTGAGCAGGCGCAGGTATTCGTAGTCCTCCAGGCCGTCGCGGATGTGTTTCAGCCGCAGGGACACCACGGGCTGGTGCTCCGTGCCGCCCAGCTTCGCGGGCGTGCCCGGATAGAAGAGGGTGCCGTCGCCGTTGCCGCCGAACTCGAAGAGGTCCGCCCAGACGTCCTTCTTCGTGTTGTAGGCGAAGACGGTGTCGAAATAGAGCTCGCCGTCCACGCCGCTCTCGAAGGCCATCGCGCCCATGGCGCGGTTGAGCGGGGCGGGGTGGTCCACCATGTACGAGGCCCAGTCGCTGTACGCCTTGTCCAGCGCCTTGTCCGGGGGCGGGCCGCCCGTGCAGCCGTGGGACATACAGCTCTGGTACCACCACACCTTCGCGCGCGGTGGCAGCCGCGTGCGCGCGGTCGCGGTGTTCGCCACGAAGTGGCACGTCTGCGGCCCCGTGCGCGGATAGAAGCAGTTGATGATGGGCGTGAGGATGTCCACCGAGCCCTGGAACGCGGGGTCCAACGCCGTGGTGACGAGCACGGGGATGGTGCCGCCCGCGTCGCGCACGCGCTTCGCCTGCGCCTTCACCAGCGGCACGTCCGCCGCCTTGGGTTCGTCCTTGGCGTAGAAGAAGAGCTGCGCCTTCCAGCCCTTGTCCTCGAAGTGCTTCTGGAAGGCGCGGTAGTACGCCGTCTTCTCCGCGTCCGTGGAGGCCTTGCGGTTGTCGCGCACGTCGGCCGTCGTGAAGCGCGCGCCGGAGGGCAGCACGCTTCCGTCCAGGAAGGGCCCCATCTCCGCGTCGTACGCGGTCCAGTCCAGCACCGCGCGGCCGTCCTGGAACTTCACCGGCGGCGGGTCCATGCCCATGCCGTGCGCGCTCACGCGGTGCTTCAGGAGCGCCTTGCCGTACGCGCGCAGGAGCGCCTTCGCCTCCGGTGAGTCCGCCGGGATGCCGTGCCCCTTCGCGATGCTGTACAGCGAGATGCCGAAGCTGTTGGGCAGCGACGACGTCGCGGGCAGGTCGAAGGGCCGCACCTCCACCGTGAAGGGAACGGCCGGCAGGTCCTTGCCGTCCACCGCCGCGCTCAGACTCCCCGTATAGGTGCCCGGCGCCTGCTTCGCGGGAACGCAGACCTCCACGTAGACGACCGTCGGGTGCTTGGGATTGGCGGGCGCCGACAGGGGCACCAGCGCGTCGGGCCACGGCCCTGGCCTGCCCTCGCCGTTGGAGGGCGTCTTCACGTCGAGGTAGACCTCGCGCCACGCGTCCACGGTGAGCGGCGCACCCGGCCCCTTGAGGGCCAGGGGCTGCATCGTCACCCGCGTCACGCCCTGGGGGAGCACCAGCTGCGTGCCTTCACACTCGCCCCGGGCCGCGCTGAGGCGGGCCTCCTTCGCGCCCTTCGGCGTCGCGTCCGGCCGCACCTTCACCAGCGGCGACACCACCTGCACGCCGCCCGGCGCGGCGGAAAGCACCGCCGCCACTGCCCATGCCCAACCCACGCCCATGCCCCCTGCCTTCCCCTGGTTGGCGGACGACGCTTCAGTCGCCCGAGTTGTCCGCCCGGGCCACCGTCACCACGCGGCCCGGCTTGTAGTCCGTCAGTTCCGCCACGATGGTGCCCAGCGCGAAGTCCGCCTCGATGCGCACCGGCACGTGGTGGGAGTCCGCGCTGAGGTACGCGACCATGTCGCGCTTGGACTCCAGCTTGCCGCCGAACTCGGTGTGCACGCGCACGCGGAAGGTGTCGCGCGCGCCCGCGGGCGTCGTCACCGTCTCCCGGCCCTCCACCGTGGCGCGCATGGTGAACTGCTTGCTGCCGGTGAACACCGGGTACTCGTAGGAGCGGCCCACCGCCAGCTCCTGGCCGCGCAGCGCGAACGTCGCGCCCGTCACGTCCAGGGTGCCCTGGGTCAGCGCGTGGTCGGACTCGCGCGGCGGGTCGCTCTCCTTCTGCTTGATGACCTTCGCGCCGGTGCCGTCCGCCGTCAGCTGGATGCGCTGGCGGCGGCGCTTGCGGTTCTCCTCCGAATGCAGGTCGCTGCCCGTCACCCGCTGGGCGCTCGCGTCCCAGTACGACACGAAGCGGCTCTTGATGGGGTAGACGCCCACCAGGTCGTCGGACTTCGCCGTGGACACGATGGGCCACACGCTCTGGCCCCACTGCGTCATGGGCGCGCCCACCGTCACCGTCGCCGTGCCGGCCGTCAGCCCCAGGTAGCGCACCCGGTACTGGGCCTGCTCACCCGGGCCGAACGCCGTACCGCTGGGCTCCTGGGCATGCGCCAGCGCGGACCCCATGAGTCCCACCACCGCGGCCGTGAACCCCCAGTTGGACAGACTGCGCATCGGGTGTGCTCCCTTGCTTGCAAGTTAGGTGGCCGGCCCGCCCAAGCCAACCGTGCTGCGCAACCGCCCCCACCACCGGACATTTCCAGGACGGACGGCCGTGGGACAGCATTCAAAGCCGTCCGGCCGCCCTCCAGACACGCCGGGAAAAGACAGGCGGGGGACGGAAAGGCGGCCCGCAGGGGTACACGCCTGCACGGGCCGCTGACAAATGGCGGACAGTCCACCGCGCCCGCCTGCATGCCCAGCAGGGCACACCCGGACGGGGGGCCCGGTGCTAGCGTCCGGGCCCATGGCCAACGACTTCCAGTTCGACGACGACGACTTCGCGAAGGACGCGGGCGCGGGGAACGGCAGCCGCGTGTTCGATGAATTCGACTGCCCCGGCTGCAACGCCAACAACCCCGTGGACGACACGTTCACCGACGGGGACGAGGTGCGCTGCAACTACTGTGGCTGCGAATTCAAGGCCCTGGTCAACCAGGAGGGACGGCTGCGCTTCCGGGAGCTGTGAGCCCGCGCGGACGCGTCAGGCCCCCCAGGCTCTAGGACCGCTCGCCGAAGATGGCGGTGCCCACGCGCACGGCGGTGGCGCCTTCCAGGATGGCCTGCTCGAAGTCGTGGGTGGTGCCCATGGACAGGGCCGTCAGCGCATGGGCCTGCGCCAGCTCGCGCAGGCGCGCGAAGCCCTCGCGCATCCGCGCCACGTCGTCCGTGGGCGGCGGCAGCGCCATCAGCCCCACCACCTGGAGGTTCGGCAGCTCACGCACCTGCGCGAGGAAGCCGCCCAGCGCGTCCGGCGTGAGCCCGTGCTTGGTGTCCTCTCCGCCCAGGTTGAGCTCCACGTAGCAGGGCAGGGGTGAGGAGCCCGCTCTGCGCTTGGACAGCTCCGCGGCGACGTCCAGCCGCTCCAGCGCGTGGAAGGCGTGCGCGACGCGGGCCACGTACTTCACCTTGTTCGTCTGCAGCGAACCGATGGCGTGCCAGCGCAGGCCCTCCAGGTCCTTGAGCTCCTCGGCCTTGTCGCGCAGCTCCTGGGCGTAGTTCTCCCCGAAGTCGCGCTGCCCCGCGGCGTAGGCCTCGCGGATGAGCGCGGCGGGCTTGAGCTTGGACACCGCCACCAGCGTCACCGACGACTCCGGCCGCCCCGCGCTCGCGCAGGCCCTGGCCACGCGCTCGCGCACCCGCGCCAGGTTGTCCGCCACGCTGCCGCTCATCGCTGGCCTCCGGTCCAGGGCAGGGGGACGCCCGCGCGGGTGAGCAGCGCCAGCGTCTCTCCCAGCGGCAGGCCGATGACGTTCGAGGGACTCCCGTCGATGCCCTGCACCAGGAAGCCGCCCTTGCCCTGGATGGCGTAGGCGCCCGCCTTGTCCAGGGGCTCGCCGGTGTCCGCGTACCAGGCAATCTCATCCTGTGAGAGCGTGCGGAAGGTCACCTGCGTGCGCACGACCTCGGAGGCCTGCGCGCGGCCGGCCACCGCGATGCCGGTGAAGACCTCGTGGACCTGGCCGGACAGCCGGGTGAGCATCCGCCGGGCCTCCGCCGCGTCCCGGGGCTTGCCCAGCAGCTCGGACCCCAGGGCCACGGTGGTGTCCGCGGCCAGGACCCATGCGTCCGGGTGCCGGGTGGCGACCGTGCGGGCCTTCTCCACGGCCAGCCGGTGCACGTAGTTCCGCGCAATTTCTCCGGCCATCGGCGTTTCATCGATATCCGCTGCCGCCACGGTGAAGCGAAGGCCCAGTTGGGCCAATAAATCCTTGCGCCGGGGCGAGGCGGAGGCGAGAACGAAGAGAGCGGTTGGATCCATGGGCGGGTGCGGGGTGTTTCGCGCTCGCGGGCCTTAGCAGACTTGCGCTCCAGAGGGCACCTCGATGAACCCCGCGGACCTCCTGTCGGCCATGAAGCGGACAGTGGAGCAGCTGGCCGCCTACAACGAGATGGCCAAGGCGCTGACCTCCACGCTGGAGCTGCGCGAAGTGCTCGCGCTGGTGATGCAGAAGGTCAGCGCGCTGCTCAGGCCGCGCAACTGGTCCCTCATCCTCCAGGACGAGCGCACCGGAAAGCTCTACTTCGAGATCGCCGTGGGGGAGGGCGCCGAGGCGCTCAAGGGCCTCCAGCTCAACCCGGGTGAGGGCATCGCCGGGGCGGTGTTCTCCTCCGGCGTCGCGCGGCTCGTCCACGACGTGGCGGGCGACTCCAGCTTCGCGCCCCGCTTCGACGAGGCCTCCGCCTTCCACACCCGCTCGCTGCTCGCCGTGCCGCTGGTGGCGCGCGAACGGGTGCTGGGCGTCATCGAGCTGGTCAACGGCCCCACCGAGCCCGGCTTCACGCATGACGACCTCACCGCGCTGTCCGCCATCGCGGACTACGCGGCCATCGCCATCGAGAACGCGCGCAACTTCCGCCGCGTGCAGGAGCTCACCATCACGGACGAGCACACCGGCTGCTTCAACGCGCGGCACCTGCGCGCGCAGCTGGAGCAGGAGGTGAAGCGCTCGGCCCGCTTCCGCCACCCGCTGTCGCTCGTGTTCCTGGACCTGGACCACTTCAAGTCCATCAACGACCGGCACGGGCACCTGGTGGGCAGCGCCACGCTCAAGGAGGTGGGGGACCTGCTCATCAGCCTGGGCCGCCACAACCTGGACGCCGTCTTCCGCTACGGCGGCGACGAGTTCGCGGTGATGTTGATTGAGACGGACACGCAAGGGGCGCAGGTCATCGCCCAGCGCATCTGCGAGGCGTTCCGCGGCCAGCGCTTCCTGCGCGAGCAGGGGCTGGACGTGGCGCTCACCGCGAGCGTCGGGGTGGCGTCCTTCCCGGACCATGCCACCACCTCCACGGACCTCATCCGCGCGGCGGACTTCGCCATGTACGCGGCCAAGGGGCGGGGCCGGGACGGCATCGCCGTCGCCGAGGCCCCTTCGGCGGAGGGGACCCCCATGGAGGTCCCCTACGCCCGCTCCGGCGGGTGACTACCCCGCGGAGCCCAGCACCGAGTCGATGGCCTCGGTGTTGGTGACGACGTTGCCGCTCTTCTTCAGCGACTTGAGGAAGGACTCCGTCAGCTCGATCTGCTTGGCCTGACGGGCCTGGGTGCGCAGCTCCTCCTTGCGCTTGTCGAAGCCCGCGGTGTCCGGCTTCTCGCGCTCCACCACCTGCGCGACGACGTTCGCCTCGCCCACGGTGAAGACCTCGTCCAGCACCGCCGGGCCCTTGGCCTCGAAGGTGGCCTTCACCAGGCCCGGCGCCGGACCCAGGTGCGGCACGGAGTCACCCTGCGCGGTGAAGCTGTCCGTCTCCACCGCCTCCGGCTTCGTCTCCGCCTCGAAGCGCAGCAGCGCGGGCTGCTGGCCGGCGGGGACCGGGAACTGCTCCTTCAGGGACTTGCCGGCCTTCGCCGCGGCCAGCGCCTTGTCGGCCTCCGCCTTCGCCAGCCCCTTCGCCTGCTCCTGCTTGTAGAGGCTGGTGGCGATCTCACCCTTCACGTCCTCCAGCTTCTTGTTCTGGGCTTCCTTCTTCTCCTCCACCTTCACCAGGTGCACGCCCAGCGCGGACTCCACCGGCTGCGTCACTTCCCCGGCCTTCAGCGCGAACGCCGCGTTGGCCAGCGCCGGATCCCACGTGGTGCGCTCCACCCAGCCCAGGTCGCCGCCCTTCAGCTTGGTGGCGTCGTCGTCGCTGCTCTCCTTGGCCACGGTGGCGAAGTCCTTGCCGCCCTCCAGCTCCTTGCGCAGGCCTTCCGCCTTCGCCTTCGCCTGGGCCTTCTGCTCGGCCGTCGCGTCCGGGGCCACCTTCACCAGGATCTGGCGGGCGTGGATGCGCTCCGGCACGTTGTAGACGAAGGCGTTCGCCGAGTAGTAGTCGGCGATCTCCTTCTCGTGCCCCTTCTGGAACTCCGCCAGCTGCGCGGCCGTGGGCGCGGGGACCTTGTCCGCGTACATCGTGGGCAGGAAGCGGGCGAACACCAGCTTCGCCTGGTTGCCTTCCTTCTCGTAGCGCGCGCGGACCTCGTCGTCCGACACCACGGCACCCGTGCGCACCACGTCCATCATCTTCTGGGCGGCCATCTGGCGGCGCAGCTCCTGCTCGTACTCCTGCGGCGTGCGGCGGTAGAAGTCGCGCAGCACCTGCTGGTAGCGGGCGAAGTCGAACGCGCCCTCCTTGGTGTGGAAGTCCGTGTTCTCGTGGATGAGCTTGCGCAGCTCCTCATCCGAGGGCGTGATGCCGTGGCGCTCCGCCGACTGGGCGAGCAGCTCCGCGTTCACCAGCCGGTCGAGCACCTGCTTGTCCAGGCCGAACTGGCGGGCCACCGACTCCGGGATGGGGTTGCCCTGCGAGCGCAGGAAGTTCATCTGCCGCGACCAGGCCATGCTGAAGTCGCGCAGGGGGATCTCCTTGCCGTTCACCGTCGCCACGGCGCTGGCGGTGGGAGCAGCGCTGCCCGTGTCGGCGAACCCGTTGCTGCCCGGTCCGAACTGGAGCGTGAACACCACGGCGATGCCGATGATGAACAGGAGGGAGAAGACCTTCCGGGGATTCAAACCGTCCATTGTCGTCACTTCACGGTCGGAAGCGCCCGCGATTCACCTTGCGGAAGGTCTCGCGGCGCCGTGTTGTTGGTAGCCCGGCCGGTGGGGATGCATCTGTGTCAACACCCCCTCATCCGGGCCTTGACTGCCTAGGACAACAGACCGGAAAATGCAAGCGATTCAGCCAGCTTAGCCCGCTCCCATCCCCCTTCCACCACCGCCGTCCGCCCACCCCGGGAAAGCCCCCGTCCGTGCTGTCTCTTCTCAAGCGGTACCGCCGCTTCCTCCTCGTGGCCGCCCTCCTGCTGTACCCGCTCGGCGCCTTCCTGCTGGGCGGGCGGCGCGGCCGCGACCCGAACTTCGTCGACCGGGGCGTCATCGCGCTCACGGCCCCCGTGCAGCAGGGGCTCACCGCCGGCATCGACGGCGCCGTGGCCGCGGTGCGCAACTACCTGGACCTGCGCGGCGTGCGTCAGGACAATGACGCGCTGCGGCTGGAGAACCTCCAGCTGCGGGCGACGGTGCAGGCCCTGGGCGAGGCCCGCTCGGAGAACGGCCGGCTGCGCAAGCTGCTGGCGTACGCGGAGGCCGCGCCCGGCCCGGAGATTCCGGCGCGGGTGGTGGGCGTGAACCCGGTGGCGAAGCTCCTGTCGGTGCGGATCAGCAGCGGGGAGAAGGACGGGGTGTTCCGGGGCATGTCGGTGGTGACGCCGGACGGCATCGTGGGGCAGGTCATCCGGTCCACGGGCGGCTACGCGGACGTGGCGCTGGTGACGGATCCGCAGAGCCGGGTGGCGGTGCGGGTGCAGCGCTCGCGGGCGCGCGGCACGGCGGCGGGCGCGGGCAACGGCCCCCTGACGCTGGAGAACATGCTGCGCACCGAGGACGTGGAGGACGGCGACCTCATCATCACCTCCGGCACGGACGGCATCTATCCGCCGGGGCTGGTGGTGGGGCGGGTGACGCAGCTGGAGAAGAAGGAGCACGGCATGTTCCAGGGCGCGGACATCCAGCCGGCGGTGGACACCAGCCGGTTGGAGGAGGTGCTCGTGGTGGGCAGCCCGTACAGCGCGATGGCCTCTGGCGGGGCGTCGGCGGAAGGCGCGCAGAAATGAAGTTCCTTGTCACCGTCATCCTGGCGCTGGTGCTGCTCACGCTGGAGTCCGTGTTCGTCCAGCAGGCGGGGCTGGTGCTGGGCCGCGTGGACGTCACGGTCGTGCTGGTGGCCTTCCTCGCGCTCCGGGCGAGCCTCACGGAAGGGGCGTGCTCCGCCTTCGCGGTGGGCTACCTCCTGGACCTGATGAGCGGCCAGCCCACGGGCCTCTTCACGTTCCTCGCCGTGTTCACGTTCCTCGTGGGCCGGCTGGTCGCGTCCTTCGTGGACGTGCGAGGGCCCGTGGCCTTCGCGCTGTTCGCCATGGGCGCGGACCTGGGGCACGGCCTGCTGTCCACGTTCTTCACCTGGCTCACGGTGAAGGACGGCTCCACGGCGCCGCTGCTCTCCGGCATGCCGGTGCAACTGGCGCTCACGGGCGCGGCGGCGCTCCTGCTCTTCCCGCTGTTCAAGCGGTTTGAAGTGGCGCAGGAGCGCCCGGCGGGGTTGCTCCGTTGACGCCTCCGACCATTGGCAACACCACGCCGGGCCGGGACCTGAAGCGCCGCTTCCTGTGGCTGGGCCTGGCCATGTCGCTGGGCATGGTGGCGCTGGCCATCCAGCTGTACCGGCTCCAGCTCATCCGTCATGAGGAGTACGCCGCCAAGAGCGTGGCGAACTTCGTGAAGGAGGTGCGCCTGCGCGCCGACCGCGGCGTCATCAAGGACGCGCGCGGCACCATCCTGGTGGACAGCCGTCCCTCCTTCGACGCCTTCGTCACGCCGGCCTTCTGCACGGACTGCTTCGAGCAGGTGATTCCGCGCCTGGCGGAGCTGCTCCAGTGGGACCCCGAGCAGCGCAAGAAGATTGAAGACCTGGTGCGCGTGAGCCGCCGCAACGCGCCCTTCCAGCCGGTGCCGGTGCGCGTGGACCTCACGCGGGATGAATACGACCGGCTCAACGCCCGGCGCGACATCCTGGACGGCGTGGAGGTGGTGCCCGTGCCGCACCGCAACTACCGCGCGGACACGGTGCTGTCGCACGTGCTGGGCTACATGAACGAAATCACCCAGGAGGAGCTGGAGCGCCTCAACGGGGACGGCGCGAAGTACGCGCTGGGGGACTACATCGGCCGGCGCGGCCTGGAGCGCTACTTCGAATCCAAGCTGCGCGGGCAGGACGGCGTGCGCAAGGAAGTGGTGAACGCGCGCGGCCAGACCATTGAAGAGCTCAACGACAAGCTGGGGGAGAACGCCGTCATTCCCCCCACGGCCGGCAGCAACCTGGTGCTCTCCATCGACATGCGGCTGCAGGAGGAGGCGGAGCGCGCGTTCCCGGGCGTGACGGGCGCGGTGGTGGCCATCGACGTGAACACCGGCTTCATCCGCGCGCTGGTGTCCCGCCCCGGCTTCGACCCCAACCTCCTGACGGGCCGCGTGACGCCGTCGCAGATGGCCACGCTGGCGCGTGACCCGCTCCACCCGATGATCAACCGCGTGGCCGCGGAGCACTACAGCCCGGGCTCCACGTTCAAGGTCGTGACGCAGCTGGCGGCCTTCAAGTCCGGCGCGTTCCGTCCGGAGACGGTGGTGAGCTGCTCCGGCGGCTACCGGCTGGGCGCGCGCGTGTGGCGCTGCCACAAGGACAGCGGCCACGGGCCCCTGGACGGCCGGGGCGCCATGAAGGCGTCGTGCGACGCGTGGTTCTACAAGGTGGCGGACACCATCGGCCTGGACCCCATCGCGGAGATGGGCAAGTCGCTGGGCCTGGGCCGCCCCACCGGCATCGGCGTGGTGGCGGAGGTGCCGGGCATCATGCCGTCCACCGCGTACCACGACAAAGCCTCACCGGGCGGCTACACCAAGGGCATGGCGCTCAACAGCGCCATCGGGCAGGGCGACGACAACGTGACGCCCCTGCAGCTGGCGCTGGTGTACGCGGCCGTGGCCAACGGCGGGAAGCTCTACAAGCCGCAGATGGTGCAGCGGCTGGAGAACCTGGACGGGCAGGTGATGGAGGAGTTCAAGCCGGAGGTGGTGTCGAAGGTGGACATCAACCCCGCGCACCTGAAGGCCATCGTGGAGGGCCTGGAGGCGGTGGCGCAGGAGCCCGGCGGCACCGCGTACCGCGCGAAGCTCAAGTCGGGCCTGCCCCCGGACTTCCTCGTGGCGGCCAAGACGGGCACCGCGCAGGTGGCGCGCATCGGCACGGTGCGCCTGAAGACGCACCAGATGAGCTACTTCGAGCGCGACCACGCGTGGTTCGCCGGCTTCGCGCCCTCGGACAAGCCGGAGCTGGCCGTGGTGGTGCTCAACGAGCACGGCGGCCACGGCGGCGTGGACGCGGCGCCCACGGCCATGGCGGTGATGAAGAAGTACTTCGAGCTGAAGGCGCAGGACGCCACGTCCCCGCCGCCCCGCGCCAACCAGCCCTACACGCCGTCCTTGCCGCCGGCGCCCAGCCTGGATGCGGCGGCGCTCACGCGCACCGTGGTGCCCCCGGCGCGGGTGAGCCAGCCGGGCGAGCCCATCCAGCCGCCCTCGGAAACCGGAGACGACAGTGCAACTGCGGATTGAGCGCCGGATGATGCCCCACGTGCCGTGGGGGCTCGTCGTGTGCGTGCTGGGCGTGTGCGCGCTGGGCATCTGGAACCTGGCGTCCGCGTCCCGGCCCCCCATGGCGCCGGTGTGGACCAGCCAGGCGCTCTACCTCGCCGTGGGCCTGAGCGCGGTCCTGGTGGTGTGCCTGGTGGACTACCGCTGGATCCAGCGGATGGCCTTCCCCATCTACGTGCTCAACATCCTGGCGCTGCTGGCGCTGCGCGTGGTGGGCCACACCGCCAAGGGCGCGGAGAGCTGGTTCGCCATCGGCCCGTTCCGCCTGCAGCCCGCGGAGTTCATGAAGATTGGCGTCGTGCTGATGCTGGCCAAGGTCTACCACGACGACTTCCAGCCCAATCAGCCGTCCTACGGCCTGGTGCGGCTGTGGAAGCCGGTGCTGGTGGTGATGGTGCCCTTCACGCTGGTGCTGGTGCAGCCGGACCTGGGCACCGCGCTGATGATCTTCCTGTCCTCCGGCACCGTCATCCTCTTCGGCAAGGTGCGCTGGTACCTGGCCGCCACGCTGGTGGCGGGCGTGCTGGTGGGCGGCCTCATCATCTGGAACGACTACGTCCGGGAGATGCCCGAGCCGCGCACCACCGTGGTGCGCCACCACCTCAAGAAACACCAGAGCCAGCGCATCTCCGGATGGTTGGACCCCGAAGCGGATTTGCGCGGCAGCGGCTACCACGCCGCGCAATCAAAAATCGCCGTGGGCTCCGGCGGGCTCACCGGCAAGGGCTGGCGCGAGGGAACCCAGACAGGCCTGCGCTTCCTGCCGGAACAGCACACGGATTTCATCTTCTCCGTGTGGGCCGAGGAGCACGGCTTCTTCTCCTGTCTCCTGTTGCTCCTGCTCTACGGAGGCATCTTCATTCTGGGGCTGGGCGTGGGCTTCAACGCGCGCGACCGTTTTGGAGCGTTCGTCGCGGTGGGGGTGGTGGCCACACTTTTCTGGCAGGTGTTCGAAAACATCGGCATGGTCATTGGCCTGTTGCCGGTGACGGGCATCACGCTGCCCCTCATGAGCTACGGCGGCTCCTCGATGCTGTCGGTGATGTTGTGCATCGGGCTGCTGGTGAACATCAGCATGCGCCGTCACATGTTCTGACGGCCGGAGGCTTCCGATGGCGGTGCAGCGAAAGGGTGCGACGACGGTGAAGGCCGGCACGGCGGTCCGCGAGCCGGAGGGCGCGCAGACACCCCGGCCGTTCGTCCCGCCGGTGGGGGCCTCCCGCAACGTGCCCGTGCCCGGTGCCGCGCCCCGCATCGAGATGAACCAGGGGGAGCCGGAGCACCGGCACTTCCCGCGCGCGCGGCTGGCCACGCACTTCGACCTCTGGGTGGATGACGGCGCGGGCGGCCGGCGCTTCTCCGCCAACCTCGTGTCCGTCAACGTGAGCGTCAGCGGCGCCTTCCTCGCGAGCACCTTCTTCCTGCCCATGGGCACGGTGGTGCGCACGCGCTTCGCGCTGGAGGAGGGGGCGGCGCCCGTGGAGGCCCGCGCGGAGATCGTCCGCGAGGAGCGCGGCCCGGAGGAGGAGGGCCGCAGCGGGTTCGCCCTGCGCTTCCTGGACTTCTCCGGTCAGACGGAGGTGGCGCTCGCCCGGCTCTTCCTGGGCATGCGCCTGCGTGCCTTCACGGAGGACTACCTCAAGTCCCAGCGCGCCCGCTCCCTGCCCAATGAGCTGGAGCGGGTCATCGACGTGATGGCGGCCTGGGAGCTGCTCAAGGCCACCACGCCCGGAGACCCCTGGCGCGGCGAGTAGGGCTCCGGTGCGCGGCCCTCAGGCCGGCTTGCCGGTGGCCAGCTGCCTGCGGCGCTCGGCCTGGTAGTGCGCGGAACACAGGCCCTTGGAGCGCTGCTCGCGGGTGCAGCCATTCACCGTGCAGCGGCGGTCCATGGGCACCGGCCCACCCGCCACCGTCTTCGGGGGACGGCCGCGACGGCGTCCCGCCATCACCGCGCCGTTGCCCGGCGACGCCGTGACGGCGCCCATGCCCGGCATCCCCGTGTTCAGCGCGCGCAGCATGCCGCGGCCGATCGCATCACCCAGCGCCTCCGCCCATGACGTCAGGGCAGGGGTCAGCGGTGCTTGCGTAGTCAATTCTTTGCGAAGGCGTGCCATGAAAACTCCTGTTGAAACTCGCCAATCAAGACAGGCGTGTACTCATGACTTCTGTCTGGTGTGGCGAACTCTGTCAACAAGACATGTTGGGGTCGTGTTTGACTCGTAATGCAATTTCAATGTCTGTTGAACAAAACATGACGGGAGGATCGTCCAGCCGTGCCGGTCAGGCGTTTGTCTCAAGTACAGAGAAACGTCTTCGTCAGGGGGCAGGCGGCACCCGGTAAGTGAAAGCCCTTACCGTCGCGGTGAGTTGTCTTTCTACAGACATATCGAACCCCGAGCCATGTCACGCCCGGGTGTCTGGTTGAGGGTCACAGACGAAAGCGTCCCCTCTCACCGGGCGCGAACCCTGGCACTGAAGGCCAGGCGCGTCACGGGTGGGAGGGGACGAAAGGGCGGGCCCAGGGCGGGCCCTTCACCGGGAACACGGGGGCTCAGAGATTCTTCCGGACCACGTCCTCGATGCGCGCCTTCGGCACCGCGCCGACAATCTGGTCCACGACCTTGCCGCCCTTGAAGAGCAGCAGGGTGGGCAGGGAGCGGATGCCGTACTTCTGGGGTGTGTCCTGGTTCATGTCGATGTCCAGCTTCGCGAACCTCACCTGTCCCTTGTACTGGGCGGACAGCGCCTCCACGGAGGGCGCGATGGCGCGGCAGGGCGCGCACCACGTGGCCCAGAAGTCCACGAGCACGGGTTGTTGCGCTTCCAGGACCTGCTTCTGGAAGTCCGAATCACCGATGTTGATCACGTCGCCAGCCATGTCGTCTCCTGGTGTCTCTGCTTGGGTGGGGCGGCCTCCCCGGGCCTGCCGCCCGTGCCTGAAGGAGGAGCCTCCAGCGCGGGGAGGCCGGGCCGCCCCCGTGGAGACGGATGCGGCATGCCGCCGGGGGTTGCACCCCCATTTCCAGGCCCGCTCCGGCGGGAGGCTGGTGTAGGCTGGAGGGCGTGACGAAGCTCTTCCTGTCCCAGGCCCAGCTCGAGGAGTGGGCGCTGGCGGACAAAGCAGACCTGCGCGAGGGCCGCCTGGTGGTCTCCGCCGACGGAGGGAGCGACTGGCCGCTCACGCCCGCCGTCCACGTCGTGCAGCTGGTGTCGGGTGAGGACACCCATCAGCTGGTGTCACGGGTGAAGACCGAGGAGCAGCTCGGCCGGCTGGGCGCCGAACAGATGGCCGACTCCATCCTGGTCGGGGACTCGGCCTACGAAGTCGTTCCGGGCTATGTGACAGAGGTGGGTGCGCCCGCCCCCGAGCGCAAACCCAATTCGGAGACCGACCTGCTGGCGGCCTTCATTCTCAATAAAATGGGCTGAGGCAGGAGTGAATGCCTCCTCGGCCGGGGTTATGAGCCTGCCGCCATGAGCCATACGCTCGTCTCGCTTGCCTGCCACGCCTACGGCCTGGCCGCGCTCGTCTACCTCGCCTTCCTGGTCCGTCAGTCCCAGGTGCTCGCCGTCACCGGCCGGGTGCTGGTGGGCACGGGCCTGCTGATGCATTGCGTTGCCCTCATCGAGCTGTTGGGGGCGCAGGGAGGCCGGCTGGTGGGCCCCGCGCAGGGCATGTCCACCTTCGCCTTCCTGCTGCTGGCGCTGTTCCTGGCGCTGGACATGCGCTACCGCAAGCCCGTCATCGGCGCGTTCCTCACGCCGCTGGCGGTGGCGGTGCTGCTCATCGGCATGTTGATGCATGGCGGCCCCGCGCCGCTGCCCGCGGCCGTGCGCCAGCCGCTGTTGCCGGTGCACGTCACCATCGCGCTCCTGGGCATGACGGCCTTCGGCGTGGCGGCCGGGGTGGGCGTCATGTACGTGCTGATGGAGCGGGAGGTGAAGGCCAAGCACTTCGGGCTGCTCTTCTCCCGGCTGCCGTCCCTGGAGTTCCTGGACACGCTCAACCGGCGGCTCGTCGTGTGGGGCTTCATCGCGCTGTCGCTCACGCTGGCGACGGGGGCCCTGTTCGTCACCACGGTGCCGGGGCTCGCCTGGAACCTGGACAAGAAGCAGGTGGCGACGTTCGTCGCCTGGGGGGTCTTCGCCGCGCTCGTCAACGCACGCATCTTCGCTGGCTGGCGTGGCCGGCGGGTGGCGCTGCTCACCATGGCCGGCTTCTGCCTGGTGCTGGTCTCCTTCCTGTCGTCCTACGACCTGTCGGCCGCTGGCCCGGGGATGCCGTAGCCATGGAACTCATCTGCATTGGCGTGTCCCACCGCACCGCGCCCCTGGGCGTCCGCGAGCGGTTGGCATTGCCCGAAGCCCGGCAGACGGAAGTGTTGCAGCGCCTGGCCCAGGCGCCTGTCGAAGCGCTCTGGGTGTCCACGTGCAACCGCGTGGAGGTCTACCTGGCGGCCCCCAGCGCGGAGATGGCGCGGGAGCGCGCGCGGGAGACGCTGCACTCCCTGGGCGGCGCGGAGGCGCTGGAGCACCTGTATGAACACCAGGGCGAGGCGGCGCTCGTGCACCTGTTCCGCGTGGCGTCCAGCCTGGACTCCATGGTGCTGGGCGAGGCGCAGATCCTGGGGCAGGTGAAGGACGCCTTCGAGCGGGGCCAGGGCGCGGGCGCGGTGCGCGGGGAATTGACGCGCGCGTGCGCGGCGGCGTTCGGCTGCGCCAAGCGCGTGCGCACGGAGACGGCGGTGGGGCGCGCGGCGACGTCCATGGCGTCCGCGGCCGTGCAGCTGGCGAGCAAGGTGTTCGACGGGCTCAAGGACAAGACGGTGCTGGTGGTGGGCGCGGGGGAGATGGGCGAGTTGGCGGCGCGGCACCTGAAGAACGCGGGCGCCGGGAAGCTCATCGTGACCAACCGCACCCTCGCCCGCGCGGAAGCGCTGGTGGCGGAGGTGGGCGGGGTGGCGCGGCCCTTCGAGGAGCTCTTCACGCTGCTCGCCGCCGCGGACGTGGTGGTGACGAGCACCGCGTCGCCGGTGCCCCTCTTCACGCGCGACAACGTGGGCGCGCTGGGCAAGGCCCGCAAGGGACGGCCGCTGTTCATGGTGGACCTGGCGGTGCCGCGCGACATCGACCCGGCGGTGGGGACGCTGGACTGGGTGCACGCGTACGACGTGGACGACATCCAGAAGTTCGTCGCGGACAACACCGCCGCGCGCGCGGAAGAGGCGCACAAGGCGGGCGGGCTGGTGGCGCAGGAGGTGGCGCGCTTCGCCCGGGAGCGCGCGCTGCGCGACGGGATGCCCGTGCTGGCCCGCCTGCGTCAGCGCGCGGAGGCCATTGCCCGCGCGGAGGTGGAGCGCACGCTGCTGGGCCTGGGCGACGGCCTCACCGACAAGCAGAAGAAGAGCATCGAGGCCATGGGACGCGCCATCGTGAACAAGCTGCTGCATGAGCCCACCGCGCGCCTGCGCGCCGTGGGGCCCCAGGGTGAGGGCAACCGGCTGGCGGGCGCCGCGGCCGAGCTGTTCGGTCTCACGGAGGCGGAGGCCGCCGCCATCGCCGCTCCGGAAGAGGACGCCGTGCCCCCGACGGACGCGCGCAACACGGTGGTGGCCACCGGGAGCCGGCGATGAAGACCGTGCGCATCGCGACGCGGGAGAGCCCGCTGGCGCTGTGGCAGGCGAATCACGTGGCCTCGCTGCTCACCCAGCGCACCCCCGGCCTGGAGGTCACCCTGGTGAAGATGACCACCGAGGGCGACCGCTTCCTGTCCGCGCCGCTGTCCGCGGTGGGCGGCAAGGGCCTGTTCGTGAAGGAGATCGAGCAGGCCCTGCTCGACGGCCGCGCGGACGTGGCCGTGCACAGCCTCAAGGACATGACGTCGGTGTTCCCGGAAGGGCTGATCCTGGCGGCGGTGCCGGCGCGCGAAGACCCGCGCGACGCGTTCTGCAGCCCGGACGGGCACACGCTGGCGATGCTGCCCGCGGGCGCGAAGGTGGGCACGTCGTCGCTGCGGCGCAGCTGCATCCTGCGCGCGCGCCGTCCGGACCTGGAGATCGTCTCCCTGCGCGGCAACGTGCAGACGCGCCTGCAGAAGACGCGCGAGTTGAAGCTCACGGGCGCCATGCTCGCGGCGGCGGGGCTCAAGCGCCTGGGCCTGGACCACCACATCACCCAGGTGGTGCCGGTGGCGGACAGCCTGCCGGCGGTGGGGCAGGGCGTGCTGGCCATCCAGTGCCGCGAGGCGGACGCGGACGTGCGCGCGCTGCTCGCGCCCCTGGAGGACGCCCTCACGCGCGACGCCGTGCGGGCCGAGCGCGCCTTCCTGGCGAAGCTGGAGGGCGGCTGCACGGTGCCGCTGGCCGGCCACGCCACGGTGGAGGGCGGCCAGGTGTACCTGCGCGGCCTGGTGGGCCGGCCCGACGGTTCGCTGGTGGTGCGGGGCGAGGTGAAGGGCCCCGTACCGGAAGCGGAGCGGCTGGGCGAGGCGCTCGCGGAGGAGCTGCTGTCGCGCGGGGCGGGAGACATCCTGCGCGATTTCGGCCGCCGCGACGGCGCGTCCCGCGCCTAGAGTGCCGGCCGTGGACCGGCGACTGGATGGCATCCGAATCTTGGTGACGCGCCCCCGTGAGCGGGCCGAGGAGCTGTGCTTCCTGCTGGAGGACGAGGGCGCGGACGTCCTCAGCCTGCCGCTGCTGGAGCTGCACCCGCCGGAGGACCCCCGTCCGCTCGCGTCCGCCGCGGAGCACGTGCAGCGCTACCACTGGGTGGTGTTCGCCAGCCCCTCCGCCGTGGAGTCCTTCGTGGAGGCCCTGCGGCTCGCGGGCACGCTGGACCGGCTGTCCCGCGTGAAGCTGGCCGCCGTGGGGCCGCGCACCGCCCGGGCCGTGGAGGGCTATGGCCTGAAGGTGGAGGCCGAACCCCACGAGGGCACCGGCGCCGCCCTCTTCACCGCGCTGCGAGACGTGCTGGGACCGGACGACGACGTGCTCCTGCCGGCGGCGGAGGAGGGGCGGCGGGAGCTGGAGGACGGCCTGCGCGACCTGGGCGTGCGCGTCACGCGCGTGACGGCCTACCGCAGCGCGGCCGCCGCCGTCGAACCCGAGGCCCTGGCCCAGCTGGCCGAGGCCCCGCCCCAGGTGGTCCTCTTCGCCTCGCCGCGCACCGCGGAGGCCTTCGTGGAGGGCGTGGGCCGTGAGCCGCTGACGTCCGCGAAGGTGGTCGCCATCGGCCCCACCACGGCGACGGCGCTGACGCAGCTGGGCATCCCCGTGGCCGCCGTCGCCGAGCGCCCCACGCCCGAAGCGCTGGTGGATGCCACCGTCCGCGCCGTTCACGGGTAGACTGTCCGCCCGGTGACGTCCGGGCGCCAGGCAGGCGCCCCGTGCGGACGTGACGCGACGAGGTGCGGGTGATGATTCGTGGGTCGCAGCGGAGTGTCTTCCTCCTTGGACTGCTGGCGCTGGCCGCGACAGCGCATGCCCAGACGCAGGAGGACTACCAGTTCCTGGACCACTGGGTCCTCAACAACAGCCAGGACCCGTTCCCGTACTACCTGGACGCGCGCAACGGCACCCCCGCGGGCAATGACCTGTCCCTGGTGGAAGACGCGGTGAAGAAGGCGTTCCAGGCCTGGCAGGACGTGGACTGCGCGTGGCCCGCCTTCGCGTACAAGGGCCGCTCCACCATCGTCCCCATCCCGGACGTGAACGACCGGCTGGACGGCTTCAGCGTCTCCGCCATCTGGGTCACCGACCCGAACAGCACGGAGTTCAAGGACGTGCTCAACGCCGGTGACAGCGTGGCGGCCGCGGTGCCGCTGCGCCACAGCGGCTACGTCTACCAGTGCGACATCTTCCTCAACGCCGTGAGCTACAAGTTCACGACGCTCTCCCCCACGCCCGCGGGCTTCATCGACATCCAGACGGCGGTGATGCGCGAGGTGGGCCACTGCCTGGGCCTGGGCAGCACGTTCTTCTACACGGACGCGGTGATGTACTTCTCGCTGGACCCCGGCCTCCAGCGGCGCACCCTGACGTCCTACGACAGGGGCGCGCTCTGCAAGCACTACCCCCAGACGGGCGCGGTGGGCTCGCCGTGTGACACCACCGCGTGCGGCGCGGGGCTCACCTGCGTCACCACCCGGTCCACCACCACGGGCGCGAATCTCAAGATCTGCTCCAAGGCCTGCCCCACCGGCACGCCGGGCTTCTGTCCCGCGCCCTACCAGTGCGTCGCGTCCACGCTCGTCCCCAACGCGCAGTCCGCGTGTCTGCCAGAGCCCTTCGGCACGGGCACCAAGGTGGGCAACCCCTGCACCAGCGCGTCCACGTGCGGCGCGCCGGATTCGCGCTGCCTCACGGACGCGGACAAGACCACCGCCTTCCCGGCGTGGACGGAGGGCTACTGCACGGAGTCCTGCGTCGCCAACGCGGACTGCCCCACCGGCTCCACGTGCACGACGGTGGGCTCCGTGGGCAAGCGCTGTCTGAAGAACTGCCGCCCGGGCAAGGGCGACTGTCGCGAGGGCTATACCTGCACCACGCTGCCTGAGAACGGGGGCGACGTGTGCGTCGCGGACTGCGCCACCAGCAACGACTGCGGCGGCAACTACGCCTGCCGCTCGTGCGACCACGCCTGCGTGGCCCAGAAGACGGGCACGCGCAACGTCGGCGACCCGTGCCTCCAGGATTCGGAGTGCGGCACCAACCAGCAGTGCCTGAAGCTCAACGGCAACCCGCAGGGCGTGTGCGCGGAGCCGTGCTCGGTGTCCACCTGCACGTGCAGCCCCGGCAACACCTGCCGCCCGGCGGGCACCGGCGATGACCGCTTCTGCTTCCGCGACTGCGGCGCGGGCACCTGCTCCTCGCCGCTCCAGTGCGTGCCGTTCGCGGAAGGGACCGCCTGCATCGCCCCCTGCCGCACCAACCAGGACTGCCCCAACGGCCTGTTCTGCGGCAACGGCGGCAAGTGCGAGGACCCCTACGCGCAGACGGACGGCGGCACCTGCGCCCTGTGCGGTGACGGTGGCACGCCGCCGCCCCCGCCGGTGGACGGTGGCACGGATGACTCGACGAACAGCCCCGGCGGTTGCGGCTGCCAGAGCGCCCCCACGTCCGCGGCATTCCTCGTGGGGCTCGGGGTGTTGCTCCTGGCCACCCGCAGAAGGAGGAACGGTTGACCCAGGCGGCTCCCCCCGGAAGCAACGGCCCCTCGCGCAGCGCCACGGACTTCACCCTGGGCTTCCTGCTGGAAGCCCTGGTGGCCCAGCGCCTGCTGACCCCTCAGCAGGCGCAGGAGGTGCTGGCGCGGGAGCCCGCCGCGCGCGCCCGCGTCCTCAAGACGCAGGGCGGGACGGGCAAGGACGCCGCCCGCTATGACGTGTCGCCCGTGGAGGTGGTGGCCGCCTTCCAGATTCCCGCGCCGGGAGGGCGGGGCGTGCTGGACGAGGACCGCATCACGGAGGCCGCCGCGCGCGCTTCGGGGCTGGCCTACCGGAAGCTGGACCCGCTGAAGATGGACATGGCGCTGGCCACCCGCACCGTGTCCCGGCCCTACGCGCAGAAGCACGTGCTGCTGCCCCTGGAGCGCACCGAACAGGGGCGGCTGCGCGTGGCGGTGGCCAACCCCTTCGACCGCGAGCTCTTCGAGTCCTTCCACCGCCTCACCGGCGAGCCGGTGGAGCCCGTGCTGTCCGCGAAGACGGACATCCTGCGCTCCATCGCGGACATCTACGGCTTCAAGAAGACGCTGGCGAAGGCGGCGGACGACTTCAGCGACTCGCAGTCGCAGGTCGCCAACTTCGAGCAGCTGGTGTCGCTCAGCGGCACGCAGGAGCTGGAGGCGTCGGACCGGCCGGTGGTGCAGGCGGTGGACTACCTCTTGCGCTACGCGTTCGACAACCGCGCGTCGGACATCCACATCGAACCCAAGCGGGCCACCGCCGTGGTGCGCCTGCGCATCGACGGCGTGCTGCACCCGGTGTACTCGCTGCCCGCGCAGGTGCACCCGCCCATCGTGTCGCGCGTGAAGATGCTGGCGCGCATCGACATCTCCGAGAAGCGCCGCCCCCAGGACGGCCGCATCAAGACGGAGCGCGACGGCCGCGAGGTGGAGCTGCGCGTCTCCACGCTGCCCACCGCCTTCGGCGAGAAGGTCGTCATCCGCATCTTCGACCCGGAGACGCTGGTGCAGGACATCGCCCAGCTGGGCTTCGAGCCGGACGAGAAGGGCCACTTCGAGTCGTGGATCGATCAGCCCCACGGCCTCATCCTGGTGACGGGCCCCACGGGCAGCGGCAAGACGACGACGCTCTACTCCGCGCTCAAGGCGGTGGCGGGGCCGGACGTCAACGTCACCACGATTGAGGACCCCATCGAAATGGTGTGGGACACCTTCAACCAGGTGCAGGTGCAGCCCAAGGTGGGCCTGGACTTCGCGGGGGCGCTGCGCCACATCCTGCGCCAGGACCCGGACGTCATCATGGTGGGCGAAATCCGCGACGCGGAGACGGCGGAGAACGCGCTCCAGGCCGCGCTCACCGGCCACCTGGTGCTCTCCACGCTGCACACCAACGACGCGCTGGGCGCGGTGGCGCGCATGAAGGACCTGGGCGTGCCGGCCTTCCTCCTGGCGCAGAGCCTGCTGGGCGTCATGGCCCAGCGCCTCCTGCGCCGCGTCTGCGTGCACTGCGCGGAAGAAGCCGTGCTCACGCCGGACGAGCTGCTGGCCCTCCAGGCGCCCCTGCCGCTGTTGCCCGGCGGCGTGAAGCTGTCCAGGGGGGCGGGGTGCGTGCGCTGCCGCGGCACCGGCTTCTCCGGCCGCACCGGCGTCTTCGAAATCGTCTCCACCACCCGCGAGGTGCGCGAGCTCATCGCCCGCGAGGCGCCCTACGAGCAGCTGGTGCAGGCCGCGCGCAGAAGCGGCATGCGCACGCTGCGCGAGGCCGCCGTGCGCAAGCTGGCGCAGGGCCTCACCGCCTTCGACGAGGTGGTGCGGATGACGTCCGCCTTCTGAAAACACGAAGGGCCCGCCGTGTGGAAACGGCGGGCCCCGCGGGTGACAGCCAGGAGGGCAGGGCGGCCTAGAAGCGCGCCTGCAGCAGCGTGTTGAAGCCCAGCGCGTGCGGCTTCTCGAAGTTCGGCTGCGCGATGCCCGTCACGTCGTCCTCGAACGTGGTCCGGTTGGTGTCGTACGTGTAGTAGACCTCGCCGACCGCCGCGACCGTCTCCGACAGGTCCCAGCGGAACGTGGCCTTCGCGGACCAGATGAGCTCCGCCTCGCAGGCGCCGGAGCCGCCGCAGGTGCTGGGCAGGATGCTCAGCTGGTTGGCGTCACGCACCACCACCGTGCGCGTGCCGGTGAGGCTGGGGGGCGGGTTGCTGCCGCCCACGAGCGGCACCGGGCTGCGGAAGGACGCCGGCTGCTGCGCGCCGATGATGAAGCCCGGCGTCAGGTGCAGGCTCGCGATGTTGTAGTCCACGCCCACCGCGCCGAAGACTTCAGGCTTCAGCACCGTGCCCGTGGGGAAGTCCTGGAACGGGGGGAAGCCCGGCACGTCGAACTGGATGAAGGACAGGCTGCGCACCAGCGCGAGCGCGTTGAAGCGGAACCGGTTCAGCTTCGCGCGCCCCTGGAAGGCGAGCGCCACGGCGCCCTGGGGCTTGGTGGCGCCGAACTTGTCCGGGTCCTGCAGGGTCTGCGTGAGGTAGCTGCCCTCCAGCGAGAGGGAGTACGACAGGCCACCCGGATACGTCTCCGGCGCGAAGAAGCGCTGGTAGATTTCCGGGTCGTTCTTGTAGAGCCGGAAGTCCACGCTCGTGCCCACCGGCACGCCCACGTGGTAGACGACCTGCCCGGATACGCCGGCCGCGTTGACGCCCGCCTCGATGGACTGGTTCGCCAGGCCCGGGACGATGCCCTTCTGGAAGTAGCCGCCGCCGGCCTCCACGCGCAGCGTCTCCAGGATGTCCCAGCCCGCGCCGGCCATCACGCCGTAGAGCGTCTCCTGCTCCAGGATGAGGTCGTTGAGCACCAGCGCCGTCTTGCCGCCCACGTACGCGTACCAGCGGTCCCGCGTCACCTGGAACTTGGCGCCCGGCACACCCGCCGCGGTGGCGCGGTTGGTGAAGATGGGGCTGCCACCCCAGGAGATGCGGTACGCGTAGCCCAGACGGAAGCGGTCCGCGGACACCGGGAAGCCGGTGAGCGAGATGCCTTCCTTCTCACCCCAGCCCGGCGGCTGGTAGTTCAGGCGCACGTAGCTGGAGTTGTCCAGGATGTCGACACCGCCGGACGGGCGCTCCAGCACCAGCAGCGTGAGGGCCGCCTCCGTGGTGAGGCCCTCGAAGAACGCCGGCATGCGCTTGTAGAGCACGACGTTCGACAGTGACTCGAAGCCGGAGAACCGGGTGTTGAAGTTGTCGTAGAACTGCGTGTTCTGGTTGCCCGCGCCAAAGCGTGCGTTGGGGCTGTTGGGAGTCGTCTCTCCCGCTCCAGCGAGCACGTTGTCGTCCGCGAAGACGAACGACAAACGGGTGTCCACGAAGTCCCCGGCCCAAGCGGGCGCGGAAAGGGCTGTCAGGCCCGTCAGGGCCAGCGTCTGCAACGTTTTCAAATTCCCTCCAGGAAGCGGTCCGGGGGAGACCGCTCCTCCCTGCGCCCCGGCATACCGCCGGGGCGCTCAATGCGACTGCTCAAAGATGAATGGCGACTACGGGCACGGCTTGATGGGCTTCGGGCACTCCATCCCGGGCCCGGGATAGCAGCACAGGTCGTCCTGATCTCTCGGCAGGACGTTCCAGCGCGGACGCGCGGGACCCACGTGCTTCAGGTGGCCCACGACGTCGAAGGTGGCCGCGCGCAGCTGCCGGCACTGGAGCGCCTTCGCCGCGTCGGCGTCGTTCTCGTTGCAGTCCGGGTTCAGGTCCGGCACCGCGTCCTTGATCTGCAGGCTGATGCGCGAGCGCGTGTCCGGCGCGACCTTGCAGCTGGCGTTGGCCGTGGCGGTGGCGTCACGCACCAGCGCGACCGTCACCTCGGAGCCCTGCAGGGTGTACTCGAAGCGGGTGTTCGCCGCGATGAGCGTGCCCGTCTGGTCCACCGTGACGTTGTCTCCGCCGAAGCGCGCGCGCACCGGCTGGTTGCAGAGGATGTTCAGCCGGTAGCCCTCGGGCAGCATCTTCGAGGGGCGCACGGACGTGTTGCCCACCGTGACGCTCATGATGCGGTTGGGAACGGACTCGTCCATGCCCAGGGACGCGGGGCCGGTGGCGTTCATCTCCACCACGAACTGACCGAAGTTCGTGTACGTCGTCTTCTCCGCGCAGATGGTGCCGGCGTACTCGCCAATGCCCAGCGTGCAGTCGATGATGCACTGGCGCTCCGGCAGGTCCGGATCATCCGGCGGCTCCGCGAAGCAGTTCTGCCAGGAGCGGGACGCGCCGCTGCCCGCCGGGCAGAACATGGGCATCTCGTTGTTGCCGTTGGCGTCGCAGTTGCGGAACACCTTGGGGAACTTCACCCGGCGCAGCTTCACCAGCGACGACTCCAGGCTCTCCATCTTGTAGTTCTTGTAGCTGTAGCCGCACAGGATGTCGTCCAGGTACGGCGACCCGCTGTAGCCGCACAGCCGGCCGCTCACCTCCACCGGCGGCACCTGGTCCAGGTACTTCTTCCACTGGTCCTGGGGCAGCAGGCGCACGTTCTCGCGCAGCGTCCACGCGGGGAAGCTCATCTGCGTGGTGTTGGTGAACTCGGCCACCGTGCCGGACAGCGTCCAGAGCAGGTCGCCGGAGTCCAGCCCTTCCGGGAAGGAGTAGTTGTAGATGTAGATGCTGTTGAAGCGGCCGGGGTTGTAGCCGTCCGGCTCCGCGGTCTGGATGTTCGCGCCGGGGACGCTCTTCTCCAGCACGCGGCAGGCCGTCATGTCCGTGACGTAGAAGCCGCTGGAGTCCGTGCCCGTCACCAGCAGCATCATCTGCTTGCCGTTGTTGGGGTCGGACGGGTCGCAGTTCTGCGTCAGCGGCTCGCCGGCCTCCGGGTTGCGGCCCACGCGCATGAACTGCTTGATGAAGACGCTCGTCTCCGAGCCGCCTTCCGGCATGTTGATGGTGGAGAGGGCGGGCTCCTCGAACCGGATGCCCTTGCTCAGCCCCGTCGCCAGCGTGCGGACCTCCGGCTCCTGGGGCAGCTGGGCCAGGTCGCCCACGACGCCGCCGTCGGCGTAGTCCAGCTCCAGGTCCTGGTCCTCCACCCAGACGTGCGTCTCGCCGTACAGGTGGGCCACGCGCACGCTGCCGGTGCCCTTGCCGTTGGTGAGCTGGGCCCAGCGCTTGCCGTAGTCACCGGTGAGGTCTCCCGGGATGACCCGGAAGGACACCGGCCCGTTGAAGGACGTCATCTCCCCGCCGCTGCCGTCCAGCGCGGTGATGGACAGGCCGATGTCCACGTCCGAGCGGGGCAGGGTGTAGGGGCAGTCCGCCGTGCCGCGCACCGTGGGCGGCACCGCCGCCTGGTCGTTGCCGTACTGCGCGGCGCACGCGTTCACCACCGGCAGCAGCGTGCCGGGCGCATCACCGGTGGTGATGCTGGTCACCTCCACGCGGAACGAGGTGAGCCCGGTGGGCGTCTCGGATTCCTTCGTGTAGCAGCCGGCCCCGAGGGCCAGCGTGGACAGCAGGAAGAGTCGCTTCATCACTTCACCCTCCGCCCGATGCGGCCATCCTCGATGGCACTCGCGATGGGCATGGCTGTGGGCTTCTCACAGAACGACCGCAGCTGGCTCGTCATGTTGCCGCACGTGGGGTTGCCCCCCGTCAGCAGGTCCCGGCAGGTGCAGCGGCCGGTGTAGGGGCCCTGCGGCAGCGCGCACTCCGCCACGGCCGCCTCCTTCGTCATGTCCGGCAGGCCGCACTGGGCCATGGCCTTCTGCTGCTCGGTGGCGTCCGCGGGCACCTTGAGCAGGTCCCGGCAGGAGCAGCTGCCCACGGTCTTGTCGAGCGCCTTCTCGAAGGCGTCCGACACCTTGCACGAGTTCAGCGTCTTCTCATCCACCGTCCACTGGCCGTTGACGAGCGAGCCGCAGCGCGTGCCGTTGCTGGACGTCTCCTTGCCCTCGAGCAGGTCCTTGCAGCTGCAGAAGCCCTGCATGTAGCCGATGAGCGAGTCGCGCAGGCTGATGCCCGTCTCGATGCGCGTGGTGTTGCGCTTGAGCACCGTGAAGCCGGAGCCGCCCTTGGCGATGTAGTCGTTCACCGCGACCTTGTACGTGCCGTTGGTGTCCAGCGGCCGGCCGTTGATCTGGATGTCGATGCCCGGGTGCGCCCAGCAGCGCGAACCGGCGGTGTCCTCCAGGCACTGCCACGGCGCGTGGCCCTCGCGGTTCTCCTGGGGGCAGTCCGTGGCCACCGTGGCCGGGGTGCACGCGATGCGCAGGTCGTTGAGCTGCACCTGGGCGCAGTCCATGGTGAAGCGGGCGCCGGAGATCTGCGCCTGGCTCACGCACCCGCGCTCCGCGGAGCGCTCGGTGACGAAGTCGAACATCTCCTGCATCTCCACGCCGGACAGGTACATGATGTTGATGGTGTTCTCGAACGGGAACACGTTGAACATCGACTCCTGCGTGACGACGCCCGCGTAGAGGTTGTCGCGGATGCCCAGCGAGTTGGTCAGCGCCATCTCCGCCTCCACGCGGTTGCGCTTGCGCATGGAGTCCGCGGCGATGTTGCCCAGCGGCGAGTCACCGCCGTTGGAGTTGTTGCGCCGCTGCACGTCGAGGGGGGCGTAGGAGAAGATGGAGGTGAGCTGCAGCTTCACGTCCATGCCCAGCAGGTACGGGACGAGCAGGTCCGTCGTCGGCGCGTCCTCCAGGCGGGCGCACTCCGCGATGGCGTCGCGCACGCCCGGCGCCTCGATGAACTTGCCCGGATCCCAGAAGATGTTGTCGTCGAAGCGGTACTTGCGCATCGCCTCGTTGCACCAGAGGCCGTCCACCGGGAACGCGTGGTAGTCCTGGCTGATGACCTCCGCGCCCTCGGCCTCGCCCTGCTGCGAGGGCATCTTCACGACCAGCTCCAGGCGGCCCACGTACTTGGCGAACGCGCCCGAGTGCGACAGCACGACCTTGCGGCCGCTGGGGTCCGTCACCAGCTGCGGCGGGTTGAGCACCACGTGCAGGTGGCCGCCCATGATCACGTCCATGCCGCTGACGCCCGCGATGTGCACGCGCACCACCGACTTGTCGTTGCCTTCAGGACCGAACCACTCCAGCACCTTCCACGCGTCGTGCGAGCGCTCGATGAAGGGCTTCGCGCGGCCGTACTCATAGTACGCCTCGTAGCCCTGGATGAGATCCTGGTCCTCGGTGAGGCCCAGGTGGCTGACGATGACAATCAGGTCCGTCACCGGGCGCAGGAGCTCCACGTAGGAGCGCGCGGCCTCGTTCTGCTCCAGCGGCGTCACCTGCAGGCTGTTGCCGCCCTCCACGATGGAGTTGAGCGAGGAGATGTTCGCCATGCCGATGACGCCCACCCGCAGGCCCTTCACCGTGCGGATGGTGTAGGGGGCGGTCACCATGGCGGCGCCGTTGGTGCCCGTCGCCTTCGGGTCGTCCCAGAAGTAGTTGGCGGCCAGCAGCGGGAAGTTGGCGAAGTTGCGCGCCTTCTGGACGAAGTTGAGGGCGCCCGCGTCGAACTCGTGGTTGCCCACCACGGCGGCGTCCAGCCGGGACTCGGACAGGAAGCGGAACTCCGCCTCGCCCGTGTTCACGTTGAAGATGGGCGCGCCCTGGAAGCAGTCACCGGAGTCCAGGTGCAGGACGCGGTCGCCCTTCTTGCGCTCGCGCTTGAGGATGGACGCGATGCGCGTGGCGCCGCCGAAGGGACCGGCCTCTGGGATGAGCTCCAGGTCCTGGTCCGTCTTCAGCGGTGTGAAGTCATACGGCACGAGCCGCGAGTGGATGTCAGAGGTATGAAGGAGGGTAAGCCGCACCTCCTGACCCTCGAGGTGGTAGTCCTGGCCTTCCAGCACAGGCATGCACGAGGCGAGAGCCAGGGCGCAGGCGCAGAAGAGGCCGAGCAGTGCGCGACACATTCGTGACGGATCCGTGATTCGTAGGGAGTGACGACTTGAGGACGGCGCAACCTACGGGATCAAGGGTGCACGGGCAAGCAACGCCACCGTGGCACCTCCACCTACCAGGGTACCAGGAGAGCAGGCAGACATGCGTCCCAGCAGTTCCAATGTGACTGACATCGAGATCATCGAGGATTTCTCCGCCACGGCGCGTTGCGACGAGGGTTTCCTCCGGGTGCGTCGGCTGCGCTGCCGCAACCGGCGCGCGGACGGGTCCTCCTCTCCGGTGTACCGCGTGGATGTGGTGGACCGTCCCCGGTTGGATGCGGTGTCGGTGCTCATCTACCGCCGTGCGTCGGACGGAAACGTGGAAGTCCTGACGCGGATGAACCTGCGCCCCGCGGCGTACTTCCGCCGCGAGCAGACCGCGTCCATGACAGTCCCTGACACGGTGAGCTATCTGCGCGTGGAGGAGATCGTCGCGGGCCTCCTGGAGCCGTCCGACAAGGGCGAGGAGGGCCTCCGCCGCCGCGCGGCGGAGGAGGTGAAGGAGGAGGCGGGCTACACGGTGCGGCCGGAGGACATCCAGCTGCTGGGCGGCGCGTTCTTCCTCGCGCCGGGCATCCTGTCGGAGAAGGTCTTCCCGGCCGCGGTGGACGTCACCGGCGTGGAGCAGGGCGAGGTGGAGGGGGACGGCTCTCCCTTGGAGGAGGGCATCCACCTGCAGTGGCGGCCGCTCTCCGCGGTGCTGGAGGCGTGCCGGCGCGGGGACATCGCGGACGCGAAGACGGAGGTGTCCCTCACGCGGCTGCTCGCCCGGCTCGCCTGAGCGGCTTGCTGTTTCCGGGGTGAGGAGGGACGGGGTAGGGTGCGGCCCCGTTCCGTTTCCTCCTCCAGGCGAGGTTCGTCGCATGTCGTCGCTGCCCCCGTGGCTGGCCCAGCTGTTGCCCATCGTCATCCTGCTCGGGGCCATTGGCCTGGTGCTCTCGCGGCTCCCGAAGGTGGAGCTGGGGCACAGCGATGCGTTCCGCCGCCGCCGCTTCTTCAACTGGTTCCCCCTGGGCCTGACGTACGCGTTCCTCTACATGGGGCGCTACAACGTCAACGTGGCGACGAGCGCCATGGGCGCCCAGACGTCCAACGCGGACTTCGCGACCATCTTCTTCTGGGGGACGCTCACGTACGGCGCGGCCTTCCTCCTCAACGGCCCGCTGACGGACAAGCTGGGCGGCCGCTTCACCATCCTCCTGTCCGCGGGCGGCTCCGCGGCGGCGAACATCGCCATGGGCGGGCTGGTGTACGCGGTGCTGAAGAACGGCTGGGCCCCGCCGGGCGGCGTGGTGGCGTGGCTCGCGTTCCTCTACAGCGTGAACATGTACTTCCAGAGCTTCGGCGCGGTCTCCATCGTCAAGGTGAACGCGTCGTGGTTCCACGTGCGGGAGCGCGGCCAGCTGGGCGGCGTCTTCGGCATCCTCATCTCGCTGGGCCTGTACTTCGCGTTCGACTGGTGCCGCTTCATCGCGGACGCGGCGCCGGTGTGGTGGGTCTTCTTCGTGCCCGCGGCGATGCTCCTGGGCTTCCTGGTGCTGGACTCCTTCGTCATCCGCGACACGCCGTCCCAGACGGGCCACCCGGACTTCGACACGGCGGATGCGTCCAGCGGGGAGACGGGCCCGGCGCTCAGCGTGCCCCAGCTCTTCGGCAAGCTCTTGAGCAACCGCGTCATCCTCATCATCCTGGGCGTGGAGTTCTGCAGCGGCTTCCTGCGCAACGCGGTGATGCAGTGGTTCCCCAAGTACGCCAAGGCGGTGGGGGAGTCCGGCGGCTTCGTGGCCTCCAACTGGGGCATGCTGTCGTGCGTCGCGGGCATCCTGGGCGGCATGTTCGCGGGCGTCATCAGCGACCGCATCTTCGACTCGCGCCGGGGCCCCGTGTCCGCGGTGCTCTACGCGGGCCTGCTCCTGGGCGCGGTGGGCGCGGTGTTCCTCCTGGGAACGGCCGGGGCCGGCTGGTCCGTGGTGTTCATGTCCCTGTGCGTCATCGGCGTGCACGGCATGCTGTCCGGCACGGCCACCATGGACTTCGGCGGCAAGAAGAACGCGGGCATCGTGGTGGGCATCATCGACGGCGCGGTGTACGCGGGCACCGCCATCCACGCGCTCGTCTACGGGAAGATTCTTCCCACGGGTGACGCCATGAAGGACCCGGCCAACTGGAAGCCGTGGCCCCTGGCCATGCTGCCCCTGGCCGTGCTGGGCCTGGTGCTGGCGTCGCGGGTGTGGAACGCGAAGCCCCAGCCCAAGGCCGCGCCCCTGCCGGTGGGCGACGTCGTCCCGGGCGCCGTGCCGGGCGGGACGTCTCGTACGGGCACCAACGGTTGAGGCCCCACGGGAGCGCTCCGGGTGTACCGCCCCGGACGCGCCCCTGTACCCAGGTGGGGGTGGCTCCCGTGTGACAGGCCTGTGACGTAGACTGGAGTTTGTGTCCCAGGCCCCTGAAGCACTCCACAGCCGGTTCGACGTCCACGACCGCAAGCAGTTCGAGATCAAGCTCGAGTACCAGCCCACGGGCGCGGACGAGACGCGCTACCTGGTGGAGGCCTACCTCTTCCTGCCGTCGAGCCTGAACATCGACGCGGAGACGTACCCGCGCGCGGACTTCTACGCGGACATCCACAACTACGTGCGCTTCAAGACGCCGGTGATGGGGCTCGGGGAGCTCCTGTCGTCGGAGGGCTCGCCGCTGGTGAAGCTGGAGGCGTGGCAGCGCACGGGGCTGGCGCCGGAGGCGGACGTCGTCTACCAGGCGAAGCTCTTCTCGTGCGTGCTGCGCGGCGCGCTGCGCCGGTTCGCCACCACGGTGGAGACGCGCTGTGACGCGAAGGCCGGCGAGGCGGGAAGGGTGGACCTGGAGTCGGTGGTCCGGCAGGCGGGGGAGTCCGTGCCCGTGGTGCTGGAGCGCTTCCGCGCGTGGCTGCGCGCCACCGGGGAGGCGAAGCTCCAGGAGAAGACGCGCGCGTCGCTGCGGCTGGTGGACGAGTACGTGAGCCTGCTGGTGGAGCAGTTCTTCCGCCGCGCGGTGGCGGACATGGACGCGCTGCCGCGCACGGGGCCGTGGCTGCCCTTGCGCAAGGGGCTGATGGAGGCGGTGCTGCGCGAGGAGTCCTACCGCAAGGAGCACCGGCTGCGCTCCGTGTTGAGCCCCACCGGGGACAACGAGGAGTACATGCAGCGGCTGGGGTTCCTGAAGAAGTTCTGCATGAACGTGCTCTTCCTGTCCTCGCGCCGGCGTCAGCGGCGGCAGGGCTGGGAGGAGGTGCTGTTCGCCATCGCGGCGGGCGTGGCCATGGCGTTCGCCACGTCCGTGGCGCTCTGGGCGCAGGTGCGCTTCACGCAGGTGAGCCTCAACTTCTTCCTGGTGGCCGTGGTCGGCTACATGATGAAGGACCGCATCAAGGAAGGCCTGCGGCGCATGTTCAGCCGCGTGGCCGCCACGCACCTGTACGACCGGACCACGGACCTGGTGGACCCCGTCACGGCGCGCGCCATCGGCATCTGCGAGGAGCGCGTGGACTACGGCGCGGCGGTGAAGGTGCCGCAGGCGGTGTCCTCCCTGCGGCTGCACGACGACTTCCTCACCGTGTCCCAGGGGGAGCTGTCAGAGGCCGTCATCCGCTACCAGAAGCGCATCGTGCTGGACGCGCGCCTGCTGCCCCGCTCCGAGCGCGGCCTCACCGGCGTGACGGACATCCTGCGGCTGCACGTGGGGCGCTTCCTGCGCGACATGGACGAGCCGGAGTTCGCGCTGGAGTACGTGGACCTGGAGGACTTCTCCGTGGGCCACATCCGGGGCGCGAAGCGCTATCCGGTGGACCTGGTGTTCCGCTTCACGGTCATGGAGGCGGGCGTGCGCAAGGAATCCGCGCAGCTGGTGCGCCTGGTGCTGGACCGCAACGGCATCCAGCGCATGCAGAACTTCGTCCGGGCCCCTGAAGCCCTGGCGCCGGCGCAGGCGGCGTCAGCGGAGCCCGCGGGGTCGGTGCCCGTCCAGCCGGCCGCGTGGCGCGCGGGCGCGTGATTTGATGGCCAGCCCGGCGCCGGGGGCATGTATCTTCCGGCGTCCATGGCTTTTGAAGACCTCAAGCAACGCGTGCGGCCGGACTGGCGCGACACGCTGAAGGGCATCCTGGAGAAGGCCCGCTCGCTCGGCCCCCAGGCGGTCCTGGCGTTCGACCTGGACTCCACCCTCTTCGACAACCGGCCCCGCCAGGCGCGCATCCTGCGCGAGTACGGCGACGCCCGGTCGCTGGGCCTGCTCTCCGTGTGCGAGCCCCGCCACTGGGACACCGGCTGGGACATGCGCGCCGCCATGCGGGCGTGCGGCATGGCGGACGCGGAAGTCGAGCAGCGCTACGCGGACGCGAGGGCCTTCTGGCAGGAGCGCTTCTTCACCAGCGCCTACTGCGTCTCCGACGAGGCCATCGAGGGGGCGGCGGCCTTCACCCAGGCGGTGGCCGCCACGGGCGCGCAGGTCGTCTACCTCACCGGCCGCCACGAGGCGATGCGCGAGGGCACCGTGGCGTGCCTGGCGCGCTGTGGGATGGTGACGCCCCCGGGGACGGACGGGCGCGTGCACCTCGTCATGAAGCCCACGCTCACGGAGGACGACGACGCGTTCAAGCGCGAGGCGCACGCGCGCCTGGGCCGCATGGGCACCGTGGTGGCTGCGTTCGACAATGAACCCACGCACGCCAATGACTACCGCCACCGCTTCCCGGAGGCGACGGTCATCCACCTGGCCACGGACCACTCGGGAAGGGCCGTGGAGTTGAAGGATGGCATCGTGTCGGTGCCGCATTTCGCCTTGGAGGACGTGACGCACCGCGCCTGAAAGAAAGGCGTGATGGACGACGGTTTCTGAAAGGCTTTGGAAGTCCCTTTGCCGCGCGCTAAGAGGCGCACGGCGTTCGCCGCCCTTTCCCCCTCGGGTCCCCAGGGGCGGCCCAGACGGAGGCATGCCGCGGTGGCCAGCGCGTACTCGAAGGACTTGTTGTTGACGATGTACCGGAAGATGTACCTCCTGCGCCGCTTCGAGGAGCGGGCCGGCCAGCAGTACACGCTGGGGAAGATCGCCGGCTTCTGTCACCTCTACATCGGCCAGGAAGCCGTGGCGGTGGGCTGCAACGAGGCCATCCGCCCGGATGACTACATGCTGTCCGCCTACCGCGACCACGGCCAGCCGCTGGCGCGTGGCAGCGACGCCGGGATGATCATGGCGGAGCTGTTCGGCCGGGGCTCCGGCTACAGCAAGGGCAAGGGCGGCTCGATGCACATCTTCGACATCGAGCACCACTTCTACGGGGGCTACGGCATCGTCGGCGGGCAGATTCCGCTCGCGGCGGGCATGGCCTTCGCCAGCCGCTACCGCAACGAAGACCGCGTCACGGTGTGCTTCTTCGGCGACGCGGCCGCCAACCAGGGCGCCTTCCACGAAACCTTCAACATGGCGCAGAAGTGGAAGCTGCCGGTCATCTACATCTGCGAGAACAACCGCTACGGCATGGGCACGGCCATCGCGCGCACGTCCGCGGTGCCGGAGATCCACAAGCGCGCGTCCGCGTACGGCATGCGCGGTGAGGCCGTGGACGGCATGGACGTCCTCAAGATGTACGAGGCGGTGAAGGACGCCGCCGAGTACTGCCGCGCGGGCAAGGGCCCCGTGCTGATGGAGGCGAACACGTACCGCTTCCGCGGCCACTCCATGGCGGACCCGGCGAACTACCGCACCAAGCAGGAGGTGGAGGACGAGCGCAAGAACGACCCCATCCCCAAGCTGCGCGAGTTCGCGATGAAGCAGGGCTTCAAGCTCACCGACGCGGACTTCGAGGCCATCGAGGAGGAGGAGAAGCGCGCGGTGGACGCGGCGGTGAAGTTCGCCGACGAGTCGCCCGAGCCCAGCGTGGACGAGCTGTGGCGCGACACCATCGTGGAGCCGGGCGAGGAGGACGTGCGCCCGCGCGAGCGCGTGCTGGGCGTGAAGGTCACCAACTGGCCGAAGTACCCGTCGGGCCAGGAGCTGAAGGTGACCTGGGACCTGGAGCCCCGCGCCGAGGCCGAGCAGGCGGACAAGAAGGCGGGCCTGAGCCGCTAGCGCTCACGCCTCCCCAAGCCACAACCCTTTCGAGATTCGAGTTCGGAGCCGACGATGCCCGAGTTGATGTATCGCGAAGCGTTGAACCAGGCGCTCGCCGAGGAGATGGAGCGCGACGCCAATGTGTTCCTCATTGGCGAGGAAGTGGGCCGCTACAACGGCGCGTTCAAGGTGTCCCAGGGCCTGCTGGACAAGTTCGGGAGCGCGCGCATCATCGACGCGCCCATCAGCGAGCTGGGCTTCACGGGCCTGTCCGTGGGCGCGGCGGCGGTGGGCCTGCGCCCGGTGGTGGAGATGATGACCTGGAACTTCGCCATCCTGGCGATGGACCAGATCGTCAACAACGCGGCCAAGCTGCGCCACATGAGCGGCGGCCAGCTGCGCTGCCCCATCGTGTTCCGCGGCCCGGGTGGCGCGGGCGGCCGGCTCTCCAGCCAGCACAGCCAGGCGCTGGAGGCCAACTACGCGCACTTCCCCGGCCTGAAGGTGATTGCCCCGGCGACCCCGGCGGACGCCAAGGGCATGCTCAAGAGCGCCATCCGGGACGAGAACCCGGTGGTCATGTTCGAGGGCGAGCGCCTCTACGCCATCAAGGGCGAGGTGCCGGAGGGCGAGCACATCGTTCCCCTGGGCAAGGCGGACGTGAAGCGTGAGGGCACGGACGTCACGCTCATCACCTGGAGCCGGATGTACTACTTCTGCATGGAGGCCGCGGAGGCCCTGGCGAAGGAAGGCATCAGCGTGGAGGTGCTGGACCTGCGCACCCTGCGCCCCCTGGACGAGGAGGCCATCCTCGCGAGCGTGCGCAAGACGAACCGTGCGGTCATCTGCGAGGAGGGCTGGGCGCTGGCCGGTGTCGGCGCGTCCGTGGTGGACCTCATCCAGTCCCAGGCGTTCGACGACCTGGACGCGCCCGTCGTGCGCGTCACCGGGTTGGATGTGAACATGTCCTATGCGGCGAACCTGGAGAACGCGACCCAGCCGGACGCGCCCAAGATCATCGCCGCCATCAAGAAGGTCCTGTACCGCGAGGGAGCCTGACCGCGTATGGCGACGCCCATTCAGATGCCCAGCCTTTCCCCGACGATGAAGGAGGGGAAGATCGTCAAGTGGCTGAAGAAGGTGGGAGACAAGGTCTCCTCCGGAGACGCCATCGCCGAGGTGGAGACGGACAAGTCCAACCTCGAGGTGGAAGCCTTCGACGACGGCTACCTCATTGAAATCGCCGTGCCCGAGGGCGAGGTCGCCACGGTGGGTTCGCCCATCGGCTTCCTCGGCGCCAAGGGTGAGAAGGCCACGGGCGGGGCTGCTGCTGCCCCCGCGCCGCAGAAGACGGAGGCCCCCAAGGCCGCCGCTCCCGCCGCCGCCCCGAAGCCTCCCGAGCAGGCCCCGGCTCCCGCCGCCAGCGGCGCGGGCGAGGGGATTGCCATCCTGATGCCCTCCCTCTCTCCGACGATGACGGAGGGGAAGATCGTCAAGTGGCTGAAGAAGGAGGGGGACAAGGTCTCCTCCGGAGACGCCATCGCCGAGGTGGAGACGGACAAGTCCAACCTCGAGGTGGAGGCGTACGACGACGGCACGCTCGCGCGCATCAGCGTGCAGGCGGGCGACATGGCCAAGGTCGGCGCGCCCATCGCGTTCCTCACGCCCAAGGGCGCCAAGGCCGGCGCGTCCGCTCCGGCGGCCGCTCCCAAGGCGCCTGCCCAGGCTCCCGCCGCCGCGGCTCCGTCCGCGCCCGCCGGGGGACAGGTCGTTCCGCTGCGCCGCGAGCCCCAGGCTCCGCAGGCCTCCGGCGCGGGCGGCCGGCTGCGCGCCAGCCCGCTGGCGAAGCGCATGGCCCAGGAGCGCGGGCTGGACATCAGCCAGGTGCGCGGCACGGGTCCGCTGGGCCGCGTGGTGAAGCGCGACGTGGAGCAGGCGCTGGGCCAGGGCCTGGCGAAGGCTCCCGCGCAGGCGCCGGCGGCGAAGAAGGCCGGAGCCCCGCCGGAGGTTCGCGCCTTCGGCACGCGTCCGGAGCCGCAGGCGGTGCCCATGTCCTCCATGCGCAAGGTCATTGGCCAGCGCATGTCGGAAGTGAAGCCCGGCGTGCCGCACTTCTACCTCACGGTGGAAGTGGAGATGGACGCCGCGGTGAAGATCCGCGAGGAGGCCAAGGCGCTGGACCTCAAGGTGTCCGTCAACGACATCATCGTGAAGGCGGCGGCCATCGCGCTGCGGCGTTCACCGAAGATGAACGTGTCGCTCCAGGGCGACCAGGTGCTGCACTACGGCACCGTGGACGTGGGCATCGCGGTCGCCATCGAGGACGGCCTCATCACGCCCATCATCCGCGACGCGGACTTGAAGGGCCTGCAGGCCATCTCCGCCGAGTCCCGCGACATGGCGGAGCGCGCCCGCAAGCGCGCCCTGAAGCCGGCCGAGTACAACGGCGGCTCGCTCACGGTGAGCAACCTGGGCATGTACGGCATCGACCAGTTCATCGCCGTCATCAACCCGCCCCAGTCCGCCATCATCGCGGTGGGCGCCGTGGCGGAGAAGGCCGTGGTGCGTGACGGCCAGCTGGCGGTGCGCAAGATGATGACGGTGACGCTGTCGGGTGACCACCGCGTCATCGACGGGGCCACCGGCGCGGAGTACCTCCGCGAGCTGAAGGGGCTCCTGGAGCACCCCTCGCGGTTGCTGTTCTAGCGGTCGAGCGGTCCGCTGGCTTCGCCCCCGTGCGACACGCACGGGGGCGAAAGCCCGGCCTGGGCTACTCCCGCGTCGGCTCGTCCGACTCGACGTCCTTCTCCAGCTTGCGCTGCGCCTCGGTGACGTCCGCCTGGTCCGCGCGCTTCGTGCCCGTCTCCAGGTCCTCCTCGTGCTCCTGGCTGCGGCCCTGGATGCCGGGCCACGGGTCCGGGCGGGTGGCCTGCACGTGCTTCACGGGCTTCACGTCCTCGTTCTTCTTGTCCGCCATGGTGCGTCACTCCTCCCCGGAAAACGGGGGCGTGGATGGAACTTCCGTGGCGGTACGGTGGGATGCCCACACCTGCGCGGCCACCCGGTGGGATGGAGGAGCAGAGCGCCTGCCTGCCTGACTCCCTTCGGACGGCGAAAAAAGGTCGGCAGCCGGAGCGGTTCGCTGCTTAACTTCTCACTCAATGAACGACGACATGACTCGCGAGCGCCTGGGACTTGGACTGCAGGAGGTGGAGCGGTCTCCGGCCCCCCTGACTCCGGTGGTGTCCCTGGCGCACTCGCTGCAGCAGGCGCTGCGCGGCGCGGTGTTCCCGCTCACCGCGGAGCAGTTGGTCTGGGTGGCGCGTGAGAACGAGGCGCCGCCGCACGTGGTGTCGCTCCTGGGGACGCTGCCCCGCGGCCGTTTCCCTTCCGTGGACACGGTGGCGCTCGCGCTCGGGAACGCCTCCGTCTGACGCCTCAGTCCGAGGTGACGTGCTGTTTGCGACGTTCGCTTACGGCCTGGGTACAAGGTACCCCCAGGCGCGCGGTCGGACGTGCGCGTTATCTTCGGCGCGACCAGCCTGTCTTCCGGATGAGGAAGCCATGGTCTGGAGGAGCTCCATGAACGCCTCGGACCTGCCCGCCGTGCTGTACGTGGACGACGACGCCCTCAACCTGAGGGTGTTCGACGCCAACTTCGGGCAGCGGTTTCGCATCTTCCGGTGCTCGTCCCCCAACGAGGCCCTGGCGCTGCTGGAGCAGCGGCGCGGGGAGATTGGCGTGGTGCTGTCGGACCAGCGCATGCCGGGGATGACGGGCGTGGAGCTCCTGGAGAAGGCGCGCACCATCGCGCCGGACGCCAAGCGCATGCTGGTGACGGCGTACGCGGACATGCAGGCCGTCATCGACGCGGTGAACCGCGGCCAGGTGACGCGCTACTTCGTCAAGCCGTGGGACCGCGCGGAGCTGCTGGCGGCGCTGGAGGACGCGCTCAAGATTGCCCGGCTGGAGCTGCGCATCCGCGAAGTCGAAGGCCGGATGATGAAGTCCGAGCGTCTGGCCACGCTGGGGCAGGTGACCGCGGGCATCGCGCACGAGCTCATGGGCCCGGTGGGCTACCTCACGCAGAACGTGTCCTCGCTCCAGCGCGACATGGAGCGCGTGGTGCAGTACGTGTCGCGCCACCTGGCGACGGATCCGGACGCGGAGGTGTCCTCCACCATCGAGGACCTGCCGTCGCTCATCAAGGACCTGTCCGAGGGCGCCAGCCACCTGCGCGGGGTGGCGCTGGGCCTGCGCGCGCAGGCGCGGGGCGAGGACATGGAGGCCACCGCGGACGTGGCGGAAGTCGTCTCCTTCGCGGTGAAGCTGGCGCGAGCGGAGGTCCGCGACCGGGCGCGGCTCACCAGCAGCGGCGAGCCCATCCGCATCGTCTTCGGGCCGGTGAAGCTGTGCCAGGTGCTGCTCAACCTCATCGTCAACGCGGCGCAGGCCATGGAGGGCACGGACCGTCCGGGCCGCATCGACGTGCGGTGGGCGGCGCGCGACGAGGACGTGATGCTGACCGTGTCGGACAACGGCTGCGGCATCCCGGTGGCGCTCCAGGAGAAGGTGTTCCAGCCGCTCTTCACCACCAAGCCCGTGGGCATCGGCACGGGGCTGGGCCTGTCCATCTGCCGCGAGCTGGTGACCCAGTTCGGCGGTCAGCTCCGCCTGTCGTCCACGCCGGGCGAGGGCACCGAAATCGAGCTCACCTTCAAGCGAGCCCCGCTCCCTTGAGCCCGAAGGCGTTGTGCAGCAGCCGCCACACCCGGTAGAGGGTGTCGCTCTCCTGCGGCCGCACGTCCCGCACCAGGAGTGCGCGCCGGGGCGCGGCTTCCGGGCCGTACTCCACCACCAGTGCGTATCCGCCCTTCGGCGGCTGGAGGATGTGCACCGCGCGCACGTCGTCGAAGGGGAGCGTCTCCGTGCGCGCCGCGCCGGGGGCCCAGGCGAGCGTCTCCAGCCGCAGGGACTCCGTCTTGAAGTGCAGCACGAAGCGCCGCCGCCGCAGCCGCGCCTCCATCACCAGCGCGCCGCCCACCAGCCCCCCCGCCAGCACCAGCAGCAGGGTCGCGGCGCCGGGCGTGCGGGCCTTGTCCAGGACGAGCAGGAGCAGCCCCACCCCCGTGCACACCGCGGCCAGGGCCACGAGGAGGGTGGGCAACAGCCGCAGCGTCCAGGCCGGCGGCAGGGACTCACCCACCAGCCGGCCCCCGTCGTAGAACAGCCGCACGTCGCCCAGCCGTGGGGGCACCCGGTTCTCCCGGAGCGCGTCTTCGAAGCTCACTCGGCGAGCATAGTGGGCGCGCCTGTTTCCCACCCTCGAAGTTGGACGTGAGCTGTGCGATCCTCCCAATTCATGGATCTCCCGTTCGAGACCGGCGAAGGTGAAGGGGAAGGGCGGGGGACGCTCGCCTCGAAGGTGCTGCTGGTGGATGACGAGCCGGTGGTGCTCGACATCTGCGTGCGCTTGTTGGCGCGCGAGGCGGACCTCATCGTCTCCCCCGTGGGCAGCGCCGAAGAGGCGCTCGTCCTGTTGAAGGACCAGCGCTTCGACGTGCTGGTGACGGACAAGAACCTGCCCGGCATGGGCGGGGTGGAGCTCATCGCGGAGGCGCGGCGGATGCAGCCCGCGCTGGAGGCGGTGATGATCACCGCCTACGCCAGCTCCGAGTCCGTCATCGCCGCGTTCGCCGCCGGCGCCAGCGACTACATCGTCAAGCCCTTCGATGACCTGCGCGTGCTGCGCGCCAAGGTGCGCGCCGCGCTGGAGCGCCGCTCGGAGCGGGTGCGCACGCGCGACGGTGCCCGGGAGATGGCCCGTCAGGCCGCGGCGCTGCTGGACGCGGGCCGGGACGCCCCGGAGCCCGCGCACGAAGCGCTGGAGACGGAGCTGCGCAACTACGAGCAGGCGGTGCGCATGGGCCACACCGGCAGCGTCGCGGTGGTGGGCAGCGCGGAAGCCGTGAAGGTGCTGCGGGAAGCGGACTTCGAGGTGGTGGAGCTGCCGCCGTACTCGCCCCAGCTGGAGAGCGCGGACGTGGTGGTGGTGGAGACCGGAGACCCGCAGTGGCACACGCTGGCGGAGCGGCTCCAGGGCCGCTCCCCGGACGTGGTGCTGCTGGCCGGCGCCGACGCGGACCTGAGCGACCTGCTGGAGGCCATCACCCTGCGCATGGACCTGGTGGGCTACGGCCAGGCCAACGCCACCCGCGTCCTGCCGGAGAAGGTGCGCATGCTGCTGATGCGCCGGGGCATCCAGCGCGCCCAGCAGCGGCTCACCGCCGCGCTGGACACCTTCCGCCAGAGCATCGCGACCACGAACTGAAGGGGAGGGAGCGCCCGCGCTTCCGGGCCGCGTCCAGGGGCACGGGCGCGGCCACCACCGGAGGCAGGGGGCGGAAGGGCAGGGCCCGGCGCCAGAGCAAGGCCCGCAAAGCGAAACGCCCACCTTCGTTTCCGAAGGTGGGCGTCTCAGTGTGACCCTGCCGGGATTCGAACCCGAGTTTGAGCCGTGAGAGGGCTCCGTCCTAACCACTAGACGACAGGGCCGGCTTGCTTCCCTACAACCGCTTCGTTTCTGCTGCTGCTTCCTACATTCTCCGTTCTGACCAGTCAACCGGAGATTTTCAGCTGGGGAACTAGGATTCGAACCTAGATAAGCAGAGTCAGAGTCTGCTGTCCTGCCGTTAGACGATTCCCCAAGGCGCTGCGTGCCGCGGCTGCGTGTTGCGGGCGCTTCTACTACCGACTTCTGCTGCTGACTTCAACTACTTCGTTTTCCTGACCGGCTTGCCTTCGTTCTTCTTCGCCGGCTTCGCCGCCCCCTGCAGCGGGACGACATAGATGCGAACCTCGTCGTTCGCTTCGTAAATATTCAGCCCCTCGAAGTTCTTCCCGGAGGGGTTGGAGATGTGCACGGCCTTGACGCCCGGCTGGTTGACGACTGACCGCCTCGGGTAGCTCGAGGTCGGGTAGACGTTCTTGTAGTAGTCGAGCGTCGCCTCGAAGTCGCGCGAAGCCCGGTACCGGTTCTCGCCCACCTTCTGGGCACCATCCGGAATCTGGGCGCCGTTCACCAGCTCGGCGCCAGAGGCCGTTGCCCAGAGGGCGAGCAGCACCGCCCCGAGCGGGCGCGCCTTATAGAAATGCGGTCTCAGGCTGTCAAGCGGTCGCGTCATCGCCGGCCAAGATAGGGCCCGGCGATGCCCGCGTCCACCGCCAATCTCACGTCCCGCGAGCCAGCGCCGCGTCGATGCGCTGGAGGGCTTCCTCGCGCCCCACGAGCAGCAGCGTCTCACCGATGCCGGGGCTGGTGGTGTTGCCGGTGATGGCGACGCGCAGGGGCTGGGCCACCTTGCCCATGCCCACCTGGGCGGCCTCGCTCACCGTCTTCACCACGCCGTCCAGCGGCTCCACCGTCCACGCGGGCAGGGCGGCCAGCTTCTCGCGGGCCTGGCGCAGCAGGTGGAGCGAGTCCCCGCTCAGGTGCTTGGCGGCGGCCTTCTCATCCAGGGTGACGCCGCTCTTGAAGTAGATGGACGCGGTGTTCGCCATCTCGTCCAGGGTGCGCGAGCGCTCGCGCAGCGCGAGCACCAGCGGCTCCAGACGAGAATCGCCCTTCGCCTGGAAGCCGCGGGCCTCCAGGAAGGGGACCAGCCGCTCCGCGACCACGGCCGGGGGCAAGAGCTTGAACCACTGCTGGTTGAGCCACTGGAGCTTCTCCGGGTTCCACACGCCGGACGTGCTGCCCACGCCGTCGAAGTCGAACCACTCCACCATCTGCTCGCGGGTGATGACCTCGTCGTTGCCGTGGCTCCAGCCCAGGCGGATGACGAAGTTGAGCAGCGCCTCCGGCATGATGCCCGTGCGCTTGTGCAGCATCACGTCCGCTTCCGGGTGCTTGCGCTTGGAGAGCTTCTCCCGGTCCGGCCCCAGGATGAGCGGCAGGTGCGCGAAGGCCGGCGGCGTCCAGCCCAGGGCCTGGTAGAGCATCAGCTGCGGGAACGTGGAGTTGACGTGCTCCTGGCCGCGCGCCACCAGGTCGATCTCCATCAGGTGGTCGTCGATGACGCAGCCGTAGTTGTAGAGGGGGATGCCGTCCGCGCGCATCATCACCCAGTCATCCAGGTCCGAGTACGCCTTGGTGATGGTGCCCAGCACCTTGTCGTCGAACGACACGGTGCCTTCACCCGCGGGCATGCGGAAGCGGATGACGGCGTCCTGCAGCGTCTTGCCCGGGGGCGGCGCCTTCAGGTCGTGGCAGGTGCCCTCGTACTTGTAGGAGCCCTGGCCCTTCTGCTTCTCCACGGCCTCGCGGCGCTGGGTGATCTCCTCGCGGGTGCAGTAGCACCGGAAGGCCTTGCCTTCCGCGATGAGCTGGTCCGCGTGCTTGCGGTACGTGTCCAGGCGCTGCGTCTGGAAATAGGGACCGTACTTCGGGTCCTCCTTGCCGGGGCCTTCATCCCAGTCCAGGCCCAGCCAGTTCAGTCCATCCAGGATGGCCTTCACGGACTCCGGCGTGGAGCGCTCCTGGTCCGTATCTTCCATGCGCAGGACGAAGGTGCCGCCGTAGCGCTTCGCGTAGAGGTAGTTGAAGAGCGCCGTCCGGGCGCCTCCGATGTGGAGGTATCCAGTAGGTGACGGAGCGAAGCGGACGCGGGGTTTTGACGGAGCCATGAGCAGGCGCGCGATAGCAGGACGGGTGCACGAGGGTCAACGCAAGCCGCCCGCTTGGGGTTAGGCTGCGCGGGCAAGGAGACTTTCCATGTCGATTCGACACGCGGTTCGCACGGTGGTGCTGGCCACCCTGCTCGGAGGGCTGCCGGTGGGGGCCACCACGATGCTGCGGGCGGACCTGCCCCAGATGGCACAGACGTCGGACACGGTGGTGCAGGGCGTCGTCCGGCGCGTGCAGAGCCGCTGGAGTGGGGACAAGCACCGCATCGTCACCGATGTGGAGATTCAAGTGACGGAGGCCCTCAAGGGGCAGCCCGGCGGCACGGTGCTCGTCACCCAGCCGGGGGGCCGGGTGGGGGACATCGGCCAGGTCGTGAGCGGCCTGGCGTCCTTCTCCGAAGGGGAAGAGGTCGTCGTCTTCCTGGAGAAGCGCGGCGCGTCCGCGTTCCAGCTCTCCGGCATGGCGCAGGGCAAGTACCAGGTGCAGCGCGCCGGCCCGGGCGCGATGGCGGTCCCGGCGTCCACCGGGGACGCGGTGCTGATTGATCCGAAGACGCGCCAGGAGACGGTGTCCAACGCGAAGCCGGTGACGCTGGAGGAGCTGAAGGCGTCCGTGCGCGCGGCGGTCCAGGCGCAGCAGGCGGCGCCCGCGAAGAAGGGGACGAAGTGATGGGCGCGCTCGCGTCGTGGGTGGTGCTGGCGGCGGTGATGGGACAGAGCTCCGCGCCGTACGTGCGCAGCCGGGTGTCCCCCGGGGACGAGACCACGCAGTGCCTGTACTGGACGCAGTCGCGCGTCAACTGGCAGCAGAGCTCCGTGGGCAACCCGAAGGTGACGAACCACACGGAGTTCGACGCCATCACCCGCTCGTTCCAGAGCTGGCAGGACGTCTTCAGCAGCTGCGGCAACCTGTCGCTGGTGGAGGGCCCGCGCGTGGACTCCCGGACGGTGGGCTACAACCGCTCCGGCGACAACATCAACCTCATCCTCTTCCGGGGCCGCGCCTGCCGCGACGTCGTGGACGCCAACAACGCCTGCTTCACCCAGGACACGTGCGCGAACACGTACGACTGCTGGGATGACAGCGACGGCACCATCGCCATCACGCTCACCACGTACGACGAGCGCACGGGCATCGTCTACGACTCGGACATCTCCTTCAACGCCGCGCGCTTCAACTTCACCACCGGCAACGGCGGGCCGTGCGGCATCGTGGCGACGCCGGACTGCGTGGACACGGACGTGCAGAACACGGCCACCCACGAGGTGGGCCACCTCGTCGGCCTGGACCACACGCTGGCGACGGGCTCCACGATGAACCCCAGCGCGCCGCCGGGGGAGACGTCCAAGCGCAACATCGACTCCGGTTCGCGCAACTTCGTGTGCGTCGCGTACCCCAAGGGCAGCGCCAGCCAGCCCTGCTTCCCGGTGCCGGGCGGGAACGGCAATGGGAACGGGGATGGGGACGGCGACGGAGATGGCGACGGGGATGGCTGCACCGCGGCGACGGGCGGGCTGGCCGCGCTGCCGCTGCTGGCCGCCGCCTCGCTGCTGCTTCGCCGCCGGCGGGGTGCGCGGTGAGCTGTCGCCTGCTGCTCCTGGGAGTGCTGCTGTGCGCGGGAGCAGCGGGCGCGCAGCAGGACTACAAGCGCACGCTCGTGCCGGGCCGGCCGCTGTGCCTGGTGTGGCCGGGGCGTGACTACGTCTACCACCTGGACGCGGCCGGCAGCACGCGCACGCCCGGGGACACGGAGATCGCCGCCATCGAGGCGGCCTTCGACGGGTGGCGGGCGCTGTCCGCGACGTGCAGCGACTTCCGCTTCATCCGCGGCGAGGACTGGAAGCGCTCCATCGCGGTCGGCTACGACGAGGAGCACCCCTTCGACAACTACAACGTCGTCACCTTCCGCGAGCGCAACTGCCAGGACGTCGCCCCGCCGGACGATGCGTGCTGGCAGGAGGAGACGTGCGGCAACGTCTACCAGTGCTGGGCGCACGGGGGCGCCACCATCGGGCTCACCACGTCCTCGTTCAGCTTCAAGGACGGCTCCGTCGTGGACTCGGACATCGAGCTCAACGCGGCGGAGACGGACTACGGCCCCAGCTTCCTGTTCACCACCGTGAACGGGCCGCCGTGCTCGGCCGCCCCGTCCACCGACTGCGTCGCCACGGACGTGCAGAACACGATGACGCACGAGATTGGCCACGTCGTCGGGTTGGACCACGTCTTCTCCGCGGGCTCCACCATGGAGGCCACCGCCTCGCAGGGTGAGACGTCCAAGCGGGTCATCGACGCGGGCTCCGCGGCCGGCTTCTGCTCCGCCTATCCGCGCGGCCTGCCGCCCACCCAGTGCCGCATCCCGGAGGACCCGGGCCTGAAGCTCGTGGCGGACGGGAAGGGCACCGGCTGCGGCGCTTCCGCCGGAGGGCCGGGCCTGGCCGCCGTGCTGCTCTGGGGCGTGGCGCTGATCCGCAGGGGCAGGCGTCCAGCGGCCCCGCCGGCCGGCCCCCCTGGCGCTGCCCCGGGCGGGACGCGCGGTTAGAATGTGGCCGTGGCCGTCGCCTTCTTCGACCTGGACAGGACGCTGCTCGCCGCCAACTCCGCGTCGCTCTGGGTGCGCCGCGAGCTGGCCCTGGGCCACATCTCCCGCTGGGAGGCCCTGCGCGCCAGCCTGCTGCTGGCCCGCTACCACCTGGGCTTCGTGGCCATGCAGGACGTGCTCCTGCGCGCCACGGCCCTGCTCACCGGCTCCGACGCGAAGGACCTGGAGGCGCGCTCCGCGGACTTCTACGCGGAGGCCGTGCGCGGCCAGTACCGCCCCGGGGCCCTGGCCGCGCTGGAGGCCCACCGCGAGGCGGGGGACCGGCTGGTGCTGCTGACGTCGTCCTCGGGCTACCTGTCCGACCTGGTGGCGCGCGAGCTGCGCCTGGACGGCGTGCTGTGCAACCGCTTCGAGGTGGACGCCGCGGGGCTGCACACCGGGCGCACGCTGGGGGAGGTCTGCTTCGGCGTGGGCAAGCGGTCCTACGCGGAGGCCACAGCGAGGGAGGCCGGAGTGCCGCTGTCCGCGTGCGCCTTCTACACGGACTCGTACTCGGACCTGCCGGTGCTGGAGGTGGTGGGGCGCCCGGTGGTGGTGAACCCGGACCACCGGCTGCGCCGGGAAGCCCGGCGGCGGGGCTGGCCGGTGGTGGACTGGGGCGTGCCTCCTGGAGGCGCCACCCCGTCCGTCCCACCGTCGCCGCCGCTCGTGCCCTCCACCGGCCCCTGAGGGGCACGGAGGAGGGACGTCACGCGCTTCTTCTTCAGCGGCGCGGGGACACGAGCCGCATGGTGAAGGTGTAGTCCACGTTCACCGGACGGCCCTGGTACTGGATGGGCTTGTAGACGCGGGACTGGAGCGAGTCGAGCACCGCCTTCTCCATGTGCTGCACCATCTTCAGGACGCGGCAGTTCTCCACGCGGCCCTTGTTGGTGATGGTGCAGCGCACCGCCACGAGCCCCTCCGCCTTGATGGCGAGCGCCTCGCGCGTGTAGGCGATGTCGCGGCCCTCCTCCAGCAGCGTCGGCCGGTCCATGGCGTCGTTGAAGGGGATGACGGCGTTCGGGTTGACGGGCGCGAGCGCGCCGGTCGTCAGCGACGGCACCGCGAGGCTGCCGGCCGCGCTCACGGGGGCGGCGGCCGACGAGCCCAGCGCGCCCAGCGCCTTGTCCGTCGTCGTGGCGGGGACCACCGCGGCGGCGGTGGTCGGGTTCGCCTGCATCATCACCGGCGCCGCCAGTCCGCCCGGCGTCGCCGGGGCGACGTTCTCGAAGTCCTCGGGGGTGGAGGCGCTGGCCAGGTCCACGCGGCTCGGGCGCTCACCGCCGCCCCGGCGCTTGGTCAGCTTCTGGGAGAGCACCACCTCGCCGGAGCCGCCCGTGATGAGGGTCTCCGTCTGGTAGCCCTCCAGCGCGAACGTCAGCTCCGCGGTGATGCTGCCCTCGTTGCCCAGCGGCAGCTCCATCACGAAGGGCGTCACGCCCTTCTCCTTGCCCTTGTAGTAGACGCGCGCGCCGGACGGCTGGCTCATCAGCCGGAAGCGCACCTTGCCCGGCGCGGGCGGCGACGTGGGGGCTTCCGCCACCGGCGCCGTCGGGGTGGGCGCCGTGGCCTGGGCCGCCGGCTGCGCGGCCTTCTCCTCCGGGCTGCCGCGCAGGAAGAACAGCGTGATGCCCACGAGCCCCGCCACCATCACGCCGCCCAGGGCGCCCATCATGAGCGTGCGCTGGCGGGCGCGCTGCACGTCCGGCGGCACGTCCACGCTGATGTCCACCGCGAGCCCGCCGTCCGCGGGCTCCGCGTTGCCCACGTTGGCGAACAGCGGGGACGCGTAGGGGCCCGTCGTCGGCGGAGAGGGGTAGGGCCCCGTGGTCGTCGCGCCGCCCAGCCGGCGGAACACGCCGCTGTTGCCGCCCGCGGCCATGTGCGCCTCGCGCAGGCCCTCCAGCAATTCGTCCATCGTCTGGAAGCGCCGCGCCGGATCCTTCTCCATGCAGCGGCGCACCACCATCTCGATCTCTGGCGGCACCGCGAGGTCCGGGCGCACGGCCTGGAAGGTGGGGGGCGGCTCCTTGTAGTGGGCGAAGATGAGCTCGATGTGGTCGCGCGCGATGAAGGGCGGCCGGCCCATCAGCATCTGGAACAGCATGATGCCCAGCGAGTACACGTCGCTCCGGGCGTCCGCCACGTTGCGCGCCTGCTCCGGCGCCATGTACTGCGGCGAGCCCAGGAACGTGCCGTTCTGGGTGATTTCGGGGCTGACCGGCCCGTCCTGCTGCGGCGCCACGGACTTCACGAGGCCGAAGTCCAGGACCTTCACCAGGTCCTGATCCGCCTCGTTGAGGATCATGATGTTCGCGGGCTTCAGGTCGCGGTGGATGATGCCCAGCGCGTGCGCCTCGCGCAGCGAGCGGCACACCTGCTGCGCCACCGACACCGCGCGCGCCCAGGGCAGCGGGCCCGCCTGGCCCAGCACCTGCTGGAGCGTGCGCCCCTCCAGGTACTCCATCGCGATGTAGTAGATGCCGTCGTCCGTCTGCCCGTAGTCGATGACGGTGACGGTGTTGGGGTGCCGCAGCTTCGACGTCAGCGACGCCTCGCGCAGGAAGCGCTTCTGGAAGCCGGGGTCGCGGCTGCTCGGGAAGTTGGGGTTGAGCACCTTGAGCGCGACGACGCGCTCCAGGGGGGCCTGGAGGGCACGGTACACCTTGCCCATTCCACCGACGCCCAGGGGCTCCAGAATGCTGAAGCGGCCGTTCAACGTCCGGCCGATGAGCGGATCCGTTCCCGGGGCCTCAGGGCTCGGGGAATCGCTCTTGATCATTCGTGTCCCCTAGAAGCGGCGTGAAGCATGGTTTCTCCGGCAAAAGCAGCGCACCCTCATCCAAGCACAACTCGCCGGTGTGGCGCACGCCGAGGGGGTCCGGAATCCACCACGTCGGGGCAACCACGACCCGCGGTCGCAGGGGGGGATGTGAGTCGTGACCTTCGGGCAAGCCCGCATTGCTTTGGACCGCGCTCCCGGATTACGGTTTTTCTTCCTGCCTGCCATGCGGCGGGCGGAGTTCATCTTCGATGGCTGAAACCCCCAGAGTCCCCGTTCCCCCCCAGGTGCGCCGGGTCTCCGTGCAACAGCGCCTGAGCGCGCTGGAGGCGGAGCAGAACCAGCTGCGCCAGGAGCTCGTCTCGTTGCAGGGCGAGGTGCGCCTGCCCGGTCTCTACCTGACCGTGGAGGCAGGCAACACGACCGCGCTCGTGCCCGCCAAGCAGGTGCAGGAGGTGGTGCGGCTGGTGGCATTGGATCCGCTGCCCGGCGCGCCGGTGCACGTGTCCGGCTCCTTCGTCTACCGCGGCAGCCCGGCGGTGGTGGTGGACGTGGCGCGCCTGATGGGCGTGAAGCGCACGCCGGATCTGGACTCGCTGCTGGTGGTGGTGGACGCGGGCCGCATGGTGGCGCTGCTGGTGGACCGGGTGAAGGACCTGGTGGAGACGCCGGTGCTGGTGGACGGCACGCCGGGCGGCGAGGAGAAGATGCCCTGGGACGGCACCGGGCTGATGGCCGGGCTGTGCCGCACGCCGGAGGGGCTGCGTCCGCTGCTCCGCACGAGCGCGCTCCTGAACGGCACGGAGGGCCTGTGAGCGACGGGCTTCTCGACGACGCAACGCTCGCGAAGGTCGAGGAGGTGCTCCAGAGCGCCTGCGGCCTGACGCTCGCGAGCAGCCTGCGCCGCTCGTTGGAGCCCGCGCTGGCCCGCGCCGCGCTGGCGCGCAACCTGTCCGGAGCGGCCTTCCTGCGCCAGCTGCTGATGCGCGAGCCGACGTCGGTGGAGGCGTTCATCGAGCACGCCGTCATCGGCGAGACCTACTTCTTCCGCCACCCGGAGCACCTGCGCGCGCTGGTGGCGCGGGCCCGGCTGCACCAGGGCGCCCCGTTCCACGTCTGGAGCGCGGGCTGCGCGAGCGGCGAGGAGCCCTACAGCATCGCCATGGCGCTGATGGCCGCGGGGCTGGGGAACGGCGGGCGCTTCCGCGTGCTGGCGACGGACGTGTCCGGCCGGGCCCTGCAGCGCGCGAAGGCCGGGGTGTACAGCCCCTGGTCGCTCAGGCGCATCGAGCCGGAGCTGGAGAAGCGCTTCCTCGCGACGCAGCCCAGCGCATCCGGACAGGACGTGCAGCACACCGTCGCCCAGGAGGTCGTGCGCACGGTGGACTTCCGCCGCCACAACCTGGCCACGGACGCCGTGCCGTCCATGGGCTTCCACGCCATCTTCTGCCGCAACGTCCTCATCTACTTCACGCCGGAACTGGTGCGCGCGGTGCTGAGCCGGCTGGTGGGCGCGCTCGCGCCGGGCGGGCTGCTCTTCGTGTCGCCCGCGGAGGTGCCGCTCACCAACGGGATGGGGCTGGAGACGCTGGACGTGGACGGCACCCCCGTCCTGCGCGTGCCCCTGGATCCGTGGGTCGCCGGCGAGTCCGCGGCCGCGTCCCCGCGCCAGGACACGCCGGGGGCCTTCTCCGCCGCCGCGCTCCGCCGCGAGACGCCGGTGCCGGGCAGCCTGCGGCTGGAGCCCCGCCGTTCCACTCCGGTGCCGGGCAGCCTGCGGGTGGAGCCCCTCCGTCCCACGCCCGCGCCCATGCCGGCCTACGTGGCGCGGACGCCCCGGCCGGCTCCGGCTCCAGCCCCGGCTCCGGAGGCGCCTCGGGCTTTGGCCCCCACGCCCGCCGCGCGCGCGGCCCAGGACGCGGGCCTGCTGACGCGGGCGCTGGAGGCGGCGCACGCGGGCCACTTCGAGGAAGCGGAGGCCCTGGCGCGCGAGGCGGCCCGGGCGCTGTCCCCGGAGGCGTACCTGCTGCTGGCGATGGTGGCCGAGTCGCGCAACGACCTGTACGCGGCGGTGGAGGCGGTGCGCAAGGCGCTGTACCTGGAGCCGCAGCTGGCGCTGGGACATGCGACGCTGGTGGCGCTCTACAGCCGCCTGGACCGGCGTGAGGATGCGGAGCGGGCGCGGCAGAACGCGCTGCGCGCGCTGGATGGATTGGATGACGAGCACCCGCTGCGAGGCGTGGAGACGACGATGACGGCGGGGGGCTTGCGGCAGGCGCTGGCTCCCCGTCCTTCGCAGATGGGCTGGCAGGGCGCGCGCTGACCCCTTGGGGCGCGCCGGTACACGTGAGGTGGGGACAACGTGGAAGCGAAAGGTTTGAAGATGGCGTCGCCTCAAGGGGCGGATTCGACCAGGCTCAGCCTGCGGACGAAGATCCTCGGGGGCACGGGCATCTTCGGCATCGTGCTGGTCGGCATCCTGACCTTCGCGTTCTGGATGCAGATGAGCGACGGCCTGCTGGATGAGCTGACCAAGCGCGCGCGCGCGGTGGGCATCGGCATGGCGTTCGCCGTGGCCCCGTCCGCGGCGGCGGGCGACGCGGCCATGCTCCAGGCGGGTGCCGACGTGGCCCTCAAGAGCGTCCCGGACATCGCGTACATCGTCATCCGCGACCCGAGCGGCAAGGTGCTGGCGCGCTCCGCGCACGAGCACTTCGCGACCGCCGCCGCCGTGGAGCCCGCGGACGGCGACGGCGTGGTGGACCGCCTCCTCACCTCGGGCACGCTGCCCGTGGTGGAGACGACGGCGCCCATCCTCTTCGGCCCGCCGGGCGGCACGCCCAAGCGCGTGGGCACCGTGCAGCTGGCGCTGGACCGCGAGGCGCTGGCGGAGTCGCTGTCCTCCAGCACCTGGCGCACCGCCGGCCTGGGCCTGCTGGTGCTGGTGCTGGGCCTGCTGGCGGCGGCCGGCATGGCCAGCCTCTTCATTGTCCCGCTGGAGCGGCTGGCCCGCGCGGCGGTGGGCATCGCGGCGGGGGACCTGCGCCAGCAGATCGACACCACCGGCACGGACGAGATTGGCGAACTGGCGCGCAGCTTCGCCACCATGGCGGACGCGCTGGTGCACCTGCTGCACGACCTGCGCGGCGCGGCCACGGACCTGGAGCACGAGGCGGCGGGCGTGCTGGCCACGTCCACGCAGCAGTCCGCGATGGCGCACCAGCAGGCGTCCGCCATCAACGAGACGAGCACCACGGTGGCGGAGATCGCCCAGACCTCCAAGCAGGCGACCTCCTACGCGGACGCGGTCATCGCGCAGACGCAGAAGTCGGAGTCGCTGAGCGCGCAGGGCCAGAAGGTCGTCACGGAGAGCGTGGAGGGCATGGAGAAGCTGGGGGAACAGGTGAAGGCCATTGCCCTGGCCATCACCGACCTGAACGAGCGCACGCTGCAGATCAGCGACATCATCGGGCAGGTGAAGGACGTGGCCGAGCAGTCCAACCTGCTGGCCCTCAACGCCTCCATCGAGGCGGCGAAGGCGGGCGAGCACGGCCGCGGCTTCGCGGTGGTGGCCACGGAGATGCGCACGCTGGCGGAGCAGTCCCGCATGGCGGCCGACCAGGTGCGCGTGCTCCTGGGGGAGGTGCAGAAGGGCACTCGCGTGGCCGTCACGACCACGGACGAGGGCAGCCGGCGCGCCCAGGCGGCGATGGAGCTTGCGCGCGGCGCGGGTTCCACCATCCTGGGCCTGTCGGAGGTCATCCGCGAGTCGTCGGGGGCGGCGCGGCAGATCGCGGGCAACACGCGGCAGCAGACCATTGGCGTGGAGCAGATCGCCACGGCGATGGGCGAATTGACGTCCGCCATGAGTGATTCGGTGGAGGGCACCCGGCGGATTGAACAGGTGGCCGGCAACCTCTCCATCTTGTCGAAGCGCTTCTCTGAACTTGTAGGCAGGTACCAGCTATGAACAGCAACGTGACGGGTGGGGCACGCAAGGCAGCGAAGGTGCTGATCGTGGAGGACACGAAGACCATCACCAACCTCCTGCAGGTCTACCTGATGGGGTGGGGGCTGGACTTCATGGACGCGCCCAACGGCGCGGTGGGACTCAAGCGGGCGCGCGAGCAGAAGCCGGACCTCATCATCTCCGACGTGCAGATGCCGGAGATGGACGGCTTCGCGCTGTGCGCGGCCATCCGGGCGGACTCGAAGCTGCACGACACGCCCTTCATGCTGCTCACGTCGCTGAAGGATGACGCGAGCCGGCAGAAGGGGAAGCTGGTCGGCGCGAGCGCCTTCCTCAACAAGCCGGTGTCCGTGGACGACCTGCGCTCCAAGGTGCGGGACATCCTCAAGCTGCCGGCCACGAAGTACTGACACGCCCGCCCATGGCCAACGAAGACCGCAAGCTGCTGCCCATCGACTTCGACGAGCTGAAGGCCTCGCTCGACGCGGCCCAGATGCTGCTGGAAGGCGCCACGGTGGTGAGCGCCCACCGGCGGCGCGAGGTGCTGCACCAGCGCGCGGTGGCGCTGGCGAACTCGCGCCACGAGGTGCGCCAGGAGGTCGTCACGGTGCTCGCCTTCCAGGTGGGCGGCGAGCGCTACGCGGTGAAGATCGACTTCGTGGACCACGTGCTGGAGTCGCGCGGGATGTGCTCGCTGCCCGGGGCGCCGCGCCACGTGCTGGGAGCGCTCCTGTCGCGCTCGCGCATCGTGCCGGTGCTGGACCTGCGGCAGCTGTTGGGGCTGGAGGGCGGGGGCATGTCCGACCTGAGCAAGGTCGTGGTGGTGGAAGTGGAGGACGAAGCGTTCGGGCTGGCGGCGGAGGTCGTGGACGGACGGCTGGAGTTGCCGCGCGCGGAGCTGTCCCAGCCGCCGCCGGGCCCGTTCCTGTTCCTGACGCCGGACCGGCTCACGGTGCTGGACCTCACACAGCTGGGCAACCCGGCGGCCGCACGGCGCGGCTAGAGGGGACTGAGGCTTCATGGATCCGCAGTTGCTGCGCAGCATCTGGCCGGTGTTCGCCGCGGAGACGCGCGAGCAGATTCAGGCCATCGGGTCGAAGGTGCTGGGGCTGGAGCAGCCGGCCAGCGCTCGCGAGCCGGACCTGCTGCCGTCGCTCAAGCGCGTGGTGCACAGCCTCAAGGGCTCCGCGGCGAGCCTGGGGCTGGACGACATCGAACGCATCGTCCACGCCATCGAGGACGGGCTGTCCCACGTGGACGTGGACCAGCCCATCTCCCGGGGCTCCGTGGAGGCGATGCTGCGGGGCCTGTCCGCCATCGAGAACGCCCTCAACCGAGGCGACGCGGGTGAACAGCCCGTGGTGGAGGGCGTGTCCGCGCTGCTCAAGGCCCTGGGCCATGAGGACACGGCCGCTCCCACCTCCGACGAAGCCGCAAGCGCGGGCCCGCTGGGCGAGGACGGGCTGAAGGCGCTGGTCGCGCTGGAGGCGGCGCTGAGCCAGCTGGTGTCCCCCAAGGTGGAGGACCGGGCGGGCGCGGTGCGCGCGGCGGTGGACCAGGCGCACGCCCTGCGCCACAGCGCGGAGGCCGTCCAGGCGGACCAGGTGGCGGCGCTGGCGGAGGCCGCGGCGCTGGGCTTCACGCGCATGGAGGAGGGCGGGGACGCGGCGGGACAGGCGGCGTCGGAGGTGGCGGGCGCGCTGGTGGACCTGCGCATGGCGCTGGGCGTGGTGGAGGACGCCGGGGCGGTCCGGGAGGCCGAGCCCGTGAAGCCGGCTCCGGCCCCCGCCGCGAAGCCCGCGGCGCGCGCGACGGCCGCGCCCGAGGGCCGAAGCGGCACGGTGGACCGCGCGGTGCGCGTGTCGGTGAAGACGCTGGACTCGCTGGCGCTCCAGGTGGAGCACCTGGTGTCCGGGCGGTCGCAGCAGGGCCGGCGCACGGAGGGCTTCCGCTCGCTGACGGATCAGGCGCACGAAGTGCTGCTGCACCTGGAGCGCGCCGCGTCGCAGCTGGCCATGGCCGGCGGCGGGCCCGCGCTGGAGCCGCTGCGCACGGGCGTGGGCCTGATGCGCACGATGCAGAAGCGCCTCTTGGAGCACGCGAAGGAGGCGCACCGCGACGGCGAGCAGCAGTCGCTGGTGGCGCAGGTCATCCGCGACGACCTGCGCGACCTGCGCATGGTGCCGGCCTCGCAGGTGCTGGAGCCCCTGCGGCGCACGGTGCGCGAGACGGCGTCCCGGCTGGGCAAGGAGGTGACGCTGGAGCTGGGCGGCACCGACGTGCGGCTGGACCGGCGCATCGTGGACGCGCTGAAGGACCCGCTGGTGCACCTGGTGCGCAACGCCATCGACCACGGGCTGGAGATGCCCGCGGCGCGCAAGGCGGCGGGCAAGCCGGAGACGGGGCGGCTGTCGGTGCGGGTGGAGGCGCGGGGCACGCGCATCGGCGTCATCGTGGAGGATGACGGCGCGGGCCTGGACCCCGTGCGCGTGCGCGCGACGGCGGTGCGCCGGGGCCTGATGAACCAGGAGGCCGCGGACAAGCTGTCGGACACGCAGGCCGCGCGGCTCATCTTCCAGCCGGGCTTCTCCACGCGGGACGAGGTCACGTCCACGTCGGGGCGTGGCGTAGGGCTGGACGTGGTGCTGGCCACCGCGCAGCGGCTGCAGGGCAGCGCGGACGTGGAGTACACGCCGGGCAAGGGCACGCGCTTCATCGTGGACCTGCCGCTGACGCTGGCGGCGGCGCTGGGCCTGCTGGTGCGCACCGGCACTGCCGTCACCGCCATTCCCTCCGACACCGTGAAGCGCGTGCTGCGCCTGGACGCGGACGACGTGGGCACGGTGGCGGGGCGCGTGGTGGCGCGGCTGGACGGCGAGCAGCTCACGTTCCTGTCGCTCGCGGAGGCCATCGGGCTGCCGCGCATGCCGCTCGCGCTGGAGTCGGGCCGGCGGCAGACCGCGGTGCTGCTGTCCCTGGGCGAGGAGCGCGTGCTGTACGCCATCGACGAGGTGGTGGGGCAGCAGGAGCTGGTGGTCCGCTCGCTGGGCAAGCACCTGCGGGACGTCACGCACCTGGCCGGCGCGGCGGTGCTGGACGACGGCCGCGTGGTGCCGGTGCTCAACGCGCCGGAGCTCTTGCGCGCGGCCAAGCCGGACACGCGCGCGGCCGTGGGCGAATCCAAGATGCCGCGCATTTTGGTATGCGACGACTCGCTCACCACGCGCTTCGCGATGAAGTCCCTGCTGGAGATCGCCGGCTACCCGGTGGTGACGGCGTCGGACGGCGAGGAGGCGTGGCAGGTGCTGGAGCGCGTGCACTGCCACCTGGTGGTCAGCGACTGGCAGATGCCCCGGCTGGACGGCGTGGGCCTGGCGCGGCGGATCAAGGGCCACCCCATGTTCCGGCGCACGCCCATCATCCTGGTCACGTCGCTGGACAGCAACGAGGACCGCGCGGCCGGCCTGGAGGCGGGCGCGGACGGCTACCTGGTCAAGCGCGAGGTGGAGCGCGGCAAGCTCCTGGAGCTCGTGCGTCAGCTGCTGCCCAGCTCCGCGGCCTGACGCGGGGCAGGGTGGTCTGAAACGACGACGCCCCGTCCTTCGCCTGGAGCGAGGGACAGGGCGTCTTTTCGTTCCAGCGGGGATGCGCTCTTCAGCGCGGGCGGACCCACGCCTTGGGCCAGTCGTCGAACTCGGTGACCTCCTGGTCGTCGACGAGCAGCGTGTACATGGACTCCTCGGGGAAGTCGCCGATGCGCAGGCGCAGCTCCTTGCCCTCCGCCTTGGTGCGCAGCGGGTGGAGCGGGTCCGACGTCTTCACCCATTCCAGCTTCTGCTTCAGCAGTTGATCAGCGGTCATAGCTTTGCCTGCGGCTTGGCGTAGATGTTGTCCACGGCCTGGTTGGTGCGCTGCGAGCTGTTGATGATCTTGTCGTACGCCTGCGCCTCGCTCAAGCCACTCTTCTTGGCCTCACCGACGAGCTGGTCGAACGAGGGGCCGTCCAGCCGGCCGTACTTGAAGAAGTCGCGCGCCTTGAGCATCGCGGATTCAAACGTGCCCATGAACTGACGCGCGTCCACGCGGGCCTTGTGGCGGATTTCATGGGCCGCCTTCGCGCGGTCCTCCAGCGACGCGCCCTGCGCCTTGAGCTTCGCGTCGTTCGCGGGGATGCCGGCGATCTGCTGCTTGTACCAGGCGCGGATCTCGCTGTTCGTCGTGGGCTTCTTCGCGCCGCTCGCCTGCGCGTTGTTCACGCTCGCCGCGCCTTCCGGATTGCGCGGGCGGGTGCGCGACGGGCTGCCGGTGGACACGTCGCTCGGCGGCCGCTGGGCCGTCGGCGGCGCCGAGTTCGACCGGCCAGGCTTCGTCGGCGTCGCGGACGACGTCGTCGTGTTGGGCTTCGAATCCACGGAGTTACGGCGCGGCGGCGGCGTGCTGGGCAGCGCTGACTCGGACTTCGTGGAGCGCACGCTCGAGCTTCGGTTGAGCTTCATGGGGGAGACCTTCGGGGGCAGGAAGGAAAACCGCTTTCCCTTTTATCGCATCGATGGGTAGGCGAGTTGCGACCTCTGCCTACCTTTCGCGCGCCATCCCGACGTCTCCTGCTTTCTCATACCCCTTAGCGGTGGGCGGGTACGGGAAAGGCGTCATCCCCTGGTAGCACGAGGGTGATGTCCAGCCGGGGCTCCACGGCCACGCTCAGCGTGCCCCCCAGGCGTCCCACGAGCTGCCGCAGCACGGCCTCGCTGCGGGCCGTCAGGGCCGCGCCAGGGCAGGCCTGGACGCGCAGGAGCCAGTGGGGGGCCTCCAGGGCCGGGCCCAGGTGGACGTCCACGGCCACGGCGCCCGTGGTGCCCTTGGCCAGGGTGCGCGCCAGCAGCTCCCAGTCCGCCCGGGCGCCCCGCACCGGGACGGTGCGCTCCCCGGGCAGCGTCAGCGTGGGGGCGGCGCGTCCCCTCCCCTTCACGGGCGCGAAGGCGCGCTCCAGCACGGGGCGCAGGTCGTCCAGGCCCGGCACGGACGGCGCCAGGCGCCGGTCGATGAGGTCCTTCTGATCCGCGGCGACCTTGGCGATCCGCTCCAGGTAGCGCTGCGCCTGCGCGCCCAGCGGTCCCCCGGTGCCCTTGATCATCATGTCCACGTAGCCCTTGATGACCATGAGAGGCGTGCGCAGGTCGTGCGCCGCGCGCGAGCGCCGCTTGTCCTGCGCCGCCACGGTGCGCTCCAGGCGCTGCTTCGCTTCCAGCAGCCGGGCCTGCCGCGCGCCCTGGGCCACCTCGCGCGCGTGAGCGGCGAGCAGCGCCGGGGCGAACGCGCTGAAGCGCGCCACCACGCTCCGCTGCGACGTCGTCAGCGGCGCGGGCCAGAGCTCCAACACGGAGGGCCGCTTCGCTGCATCCGCGCGACGGGCGGGGACGTTCCCCACCTTCATCACGCACACGCGTCCTTCATAGAGGGCCGCGCCGGTCGCGCCGGTCAGCCGCAAGGACGCCTTCAGCAGAGCCTCCAGGCCCGCGCGCGTTCCTCCGCGCAGCGCCTGCTCGGCCACCGCCGTCAGCGTCGTTTCCATCCTGGCATCGAGGTCGTCCTCGATGCGCCGCCCCATCCAAGCCCCAGCCCGCACGCGCCAAGGAATGGCCATGCCTCCATGGAGGCGCAACGGCTCCAACGTGGAGCACTTCCTTTCCACGTCAGGCAGCAATCCTTTACCCACCGTGATCGGGTCGAGCGGACATTTTTACCGCCGTACGGGCAGGTGCCTCGCGCCAACCCCTTGCTCTCACTGGGAAAAGGTTTTGGCCAGCCGCTTGCTATCACCTGCCCACGTCAGGCTGGGCGGGAAGGGGCGGATGGGTACTCTCGATTACTACGCGACGATGGCTCGGATGGCGCCTGGGGCGCTCGCGAAGAGCGCGGTCCGCCGGGTCCAGGGCGTCGCTCGCAAGGCGCTCTACAGCCGCCGCGAGCAGATTGACGAGGCGCAACTGCTGGAGTCCTTCGGCGCCACCCGCGCCGAGGACCTGGTCACGCTGGCGCTGGATCACCGCACCTCGCGGGCCTGGTGCGAGCTGTCGCAGCGCGAGTCCGCTCGCGCCGCCATCGAGAAGCTTCCGGGCGCGAAGGCGCGCACGCTGGAGCGCGCCGCGCGGGCGCTCCGTCAGGAGTGGGACGTCTTCGGCACGCCGGTGTCCTTCGGTGAAGGCAAGCCGGTGGACTGGTCCCTGGAGCCGGTGAGCGGCCGGCACTATCCGGTGGACCCCGTGGAGCGCATGCCGCTGCACGTGACGGGCATGGATCCGAAGTACCCGTGGGTGCTGGGCCGGCTGGACAGCGTGGTGACCCTGGCCCAGGGCGCGTGGGTGGCGGACACCGAAGCGGAGCGCTCGCGCTTCGCCACGGCCTTCGTGTCGCAGACGCTGGACTTCCTGCAGGCGAACCCCGTGGGCATGGGCGTCCACTGGACCTGCGCCATGGAGATTTCCTTGCGCGCGGCGAACCTGGCGCAGGCGCTGGCGATGTTCGCGGACCGGCCGGAGGTGCGCCGTCCGGAGTTCCTGGTGCCCGTGCTGGGCGCGCTCGCGGAGCACTGCGCTTGGGTGGAGGCCCACCTGGAGGACACCAGCGCGGTGCCCAACAACCACCTGGTCTCCAACTACGTGGGGCTGGCGGTGGTGGGGCTGCTCTTCCCGGAGCTGCCCGGCGCGCCCCGCCAGGTGGCGCTCGCGGCCAACGGCCTGCGCACGCAGATGGAGGCGCAGGTCCATCCCGAGGGCACGTCCTTCGAGGGCTCCATTCCCTACCACCGCCTGTCGGTGGAGCTGTTCACGCTGGCCTTCCTCATCGCTCGCGGCGCGGGCGTGTCGCTGGGGCCCGCGTACGAAGCGCGTCTGCGATTGATGTTCGTCGCGGCCCGCGCCTGGTCCTCGGAGTCTGGCCTGGCGCCGCAGATTGGCGACAACGACAGCGGCCGCGTGTTCCCGTTCCAGGACCGTGAGGACGGCGACCATGGCTACCTCGCGGGGCTGGGCGCGGCGCTCTTCAACGACGCGGGGCTGGGCGGCGGCGTGTTCCCGGACGAGGCGGCGTGGCTCCTGGGCAACGCGGGCCTCGTGCGCTTCAACGCGCTGCCCGCGGCCGCCGCGCCCACGTCGGTAAGCTTTGCGGAAGGTGGCTTCCACATCTTGCGCGGTGAAGGTGTCGTGCTCACCGTCTCGGCCGGAAAGCAGGGGCAGCGGGGCGTCGGAGGACACAGCCACAACGACAAGCTTTCCTTCGAGCTTCACCTCGATGGCCGTCCCGTCATCGTCGACCCCGGCACGGGTTCGTACACGCGGGATCCGGCGCTGCGCAACGCGATGCGGAGCACCGCGGCGCACAACACGCTTCAGGTGGATGGGGCCGAGCAGGCCCCGATGGATCCGGCGCGGCTCTTCGCGCTGCCGGAGGATGCCCGGGCTCGCGTCGTGGCCTTCCAGCCCGGCGCGAAGCATGACCGGCTGGTGGTGCGCCACGACGGCTACCGCCACCTGCCGGCTCCGGTAGGGATTGAGAGGACCTTCTTCCTCGACCGGCACGTGCGTGCGCTGGCCGTGGGGGACCGGCTCGTCGGAACGGGCCGTCACGAGGTGGTCGGACGTTTGCATCTGCCCGATGGGCAGGCGCGGTGGTGCGAGCCCGCGGCGGAAGTGGTGGCGCGGGCGGGGCGCGTGCAGGAGGGGCCGGAGGCCTTCGATGCGCGGGCCCTGGAGATTGGACCGGCGGAGGCGCCCGTGGGTTGGGTGCTCTTCGGGCGGGGGTTGGAGACCTCGCTCGTGCCGTCCTGCTACTCGCCCGGGTACGGGCGCGTGGTGCCGGCGGTGTCGGTGGAGTTCCGGAGGCAGCTGACGCCTCCGGCATGGTTGGGGTGGGTGTTCGTCTTCAGGTGATTGGTGTGGGTCGGGACGTGTGAGCCGGCGAGGCCGCACGTCAACTGCTGGGGAGTAACGACAATGCGCGTGATGGTTGGCAACCCGTTGCTGGGTCGGATTCAGAATCGGGAAGCGAAGGTGGGCGTGGTGGGTCTCGGGTACGTCGGTCTTCCGCTGGGCATGGCCTTCGCGGAAGCGGGCTTCCCGGTCACGGGGCTGGACGTCGACCAGCGCAAGATCGACAAGATCGCCAAGGGTGAGAGCTACATCAAGCACATCCCCAGCGCGCCGCTGGCGGAGCTCACCAACGCCGGCAAGCTCAAGGCGACCAACGACTTCGCCAAGGCCCGCGAGCTGGACTGCGTGGTCATCTGCGTGCCCACGCCGCTGACCGCGTCGCGTGAGCCGGACATGACCTTCATCATCCAGACGGGCGAGGCCCTGGCGCCGTACGTGCGCCCCGGCCAGCTCTTCATCCTGGAGTCCACCACCTACCCGGGCACCACGGAGGAAGTCCTCAAGCCGCTGCTGGAGAAGAACGGCCTCAAGGCGGGCGTGGACTTCTTCCTGGCCTTCAGCCCCGAGCGCGAGGACCCGGGCAACAAGGGCTTCAACACCAAGACGATTCCGAAGGTCGTCGGCGGCTACTCGCCCGCGTGCCTCGAGGTGGCGGTCGCCCTCTATGGCAGCGCGCTGAAGGAAGTCGTGCCGGTGTCCTCCACGCGCGTGGCGGAGCTGGCCAAGCTGCTGGAGAACATCTACCGCTGCGTGAACATCGCCATGGTCAACGAGATGAAGATGCTCTGCGACCGCATGAACGTGGACGTGTGGGAGGTCATCCAGGCCGCCAGCACCAAGCCCTTCGGCTTCCAGCCGTTCTACCCGGGCCCCGGCCTGGGCGGGCACTGCATCCCCATCGACCCGTTCTACCTGACGTGGAAGGCTCGCGAGTTCGAGTTCCACACCAAGTTCATCGAGCTGGCCGGTGAGGTGAACTGGCAGATGCCCTACTACGTGGTGCAGCGCACGATGGAGGCGCTCAACCAGAACAAGAAGGTCCTCAACGGCGCGAAGGTCCTCTGCATCGGCGCGGCGTACAAGAAGGACATCGACGACCACCGTGAGTCCCCGTCGCTGCGCGTGATGACGCTCCTCAAGGAGAAGGGCGCGGAGATCGCCTACCACGACCCGTTCGTGAAGGAGCTGCACAAGGGCCACGGCTTCAACATGGAGATGAAGTCCGTCCCGCTCGACCCGGAGACGCTCAACCAGTACGACGCGGTGATGATCCTCACGGACCACTCGCACATCGACTACAACGAGCTGGTCCAGCGCTCGAACATCGTCGTCGACACGCGCAACGCGACCAAGGCCGTCACCCAGGGCCGCGAGAAGATCGTCAAGGCGTAAGCCTGTAGCCACCAGGGCATGCGGGCAGGAGGGTCCTCGCTTCACGCCAGGCGCGTGGGGGGAGGGCCCTCGCCTGTTTTTCGCTACAGTGCGCGGCCGTGCCTGGCGAATCCCGTCCCCTGTTCCCGCTGTTCGTGGCCGCGTCCCTCCTGATGGGCGCGGCTCCCGCGTCCGACCCTCGTGCCCAGCTGCTGGACGCGATGGGCGCGGAGCTCCAGCGCAACCAGCAACAGCTCAAGGTGACCGGCCATGAGGCGCCGTACTTCCTGAGCTACGGCGTGAAGGACTACCAGTCGCGGTTGATCATCGCGCGCTACGGGGCGCTGTTCCAGGACGACGACTACCGCGAGCGCAAGCTGGGCGTGGACGTGCGCGTGGGCAGCTACGAGTACGACAGCTCCGTGGCGGACTCGTTGGACTTCGGCTTCAGCACCAGCAAGGGCTCCAGCTTCACCGCGCGCAAGGACGGGCCGCAGGACGACTCGCCGCTCGCGCTGCGCACGGCGCTGTGGCTCGTCACCGACGAGAAGTACAAGGCCGCGCTCTTCCAGTACCTGAAGAAGAAGGGCGAGGACGTCTACACGGTGGAGGACCCCAAGCGCCCCGCGTCCTTCTCCAAGGAGACGCCGGCCACCTACGTGCAGCCGCCGGTGGCCTTCCCGTTCGACCGCGAGAAGTGGCGCAAGCTGGCGCGCGAGGTGTCCGCGCGCTTCAACGCGCACCCGGAGCTGTTCGACTCCGAAGTCCGCATCACCGCGGACAAGGCCACGCGGCTGTTCGTGTCCTCGGAAGGCACGCGCCTCATCACGGAGGAGACGCTCTACGCGCTCCACGTCTCCGCGGTGACGCGCGCGCCGGACGGGCAGCTCTTGGACAACTCGCGCAGCTTCTACCTGCCCACGGAAGCGGGGATGCCGGACGAGGCCAAGGTCCACGCGGCGGCTCGGAAGGTCATCGACGAATTGCTCGCGCTCCGGCAGGCGCCGGCCATCACGCCGTACGCGGGCCCCGCCATCCTGGCGCCGGAGGCCGCGGGCGTGCTCTTCCACGAGACGCTGGGCCACCGGCTGGAGGCGGACCGGCAGGACGGCGACACCGACGGCAAGACGTTCAAGGGGCAGGAGGGCAAGCAGATCCTCCCGGCCTTCCTGTCGCTGCGGGATGATCCGTCCAGGCGCGAGGTGAACGGCGAGCCGCTCAACGGCTACTACCTCTACGACGAGGAGGGCGTGAAGGGGCAGCCGGTGAGCCTGGTGGAGAAGGGCGTGCTCAAGGGCTACCTGATGAGCCGCCACCCGGTGGAGGGCTTCCCGAAGTCCAACGGCCACGGGCGCGGGCAGGGCACGCTCCAGCCGGTGGCGCGCATGGCGAACCTCATCGTGGACAGCACGAAGCAGGTGAGCGACGCGGAGCTGAAGAAGCTGCTCATCGCGGAGGCGAAGCGGCAGGGCAAGCCGTACGGGCTCATCATCCGCGACATCACCGGCGGCAACACCAACACGTCCAGCTACGGCTACCAGGCCTTCAAGGGCGTACCGCGCATGGTGTACCGCGTGGACGTGAAGACGGGCGAGGAGACGCTGGTTCGCGGCGTGGAGATCGTCGGCACGCCGCTGTCGTCGGTGAACCGCATCCTCGCCACGGGCCAGAAGCTGGGGGTGTTCAACGGCTTCTGCGGCGCGGAGAGCGGCAACGTGCCCGTGTCCACCGTGGCGCCCGCGGTGCTGCTCCAGGAGCTGGAGCTGCAGCGCACCATGGAGGGCAAGGACCGGCCGCCGCTGCTGCCCAGCCCGGCCGCCTCGTCGAAGCAGGCGGCCGGTGCGGACGCGAAGCGCTAGCCGACCTTCTTCATCACCACGTAGCCGCCGGCGGGGATGTTCACCGGGGTGTTCCCGCCGTTGAGCGTGGCGCCGTAGTTGCCGAAGTTGCCGCCGCCGTACACCGCGGCGTCGCTGTTCAGCACTTCCTTCCACTGCCCCGGGGGCAGCGGCAGCGAGTAGCCCTCCAGGTTCTTCTTGTTGAGGCTGCCCACCACGAGGAACTCCTCGTTGCCCGACTTGCGCGTGAAGGCCATCACGCTGTCGTCGTTGTGGGTGTAGACGCGCTTGACCTCCGCCGCCGCGCTGAAGGCGTTGCTGCTGTTCCGCAGGCCGATGGCGTCCTTGTAGAAGGCGAAGGACTGCCGGCGGGTGACGTCCAGCATCGCGTCCCTGCGCTCGGAGGCGGGCAGGGCGGCCACTTCCGCGAACAGCTTCTTGTCGTCCGCGGAGAAGGCCTTGTACGCGCTGTCCTTCGCGCGCGCGTCCGGGGACAGCTCGAAGAGGCGCTCGTAGGTGGCCTTGGTGGTGTCGTTGAACGTCACCTTGCCGAAGTCCACGCCCTTGCCCACGTCCTGCCAGCTCCAGTCGCTGTCCCAGGTGGACGGGTTGCCCCACTTGAAGGAGTTCTGGGCGCCGAACTCGTCACCCTGGAAGAACATGGGGATGCCGGGGCCGGCCATGCCGATGCCGGCGGCGAAGCGGGCGGCGCCGCGCGCCCAGTTGTCCGGGAAGTCGGTGGGGTTCTCTCCCTCCGCGGTGTCCAGGGTGCGCTCGGCGTTCCCCACCTCGTCGTGGTTGGAGATGATGGACAGCGCGTGCTTCCAGCCGTCCAGGCCGCGCGGGTTCGTCATCAGGTTCACGAACGCGTCCACGTCCGTCTTCATCCCGCGCGCGGCGGCCTGCACCAGGCCCGGCTTGCTGTTGTCGCGCACCAGCCGGTGCTGGAACTCCGTGTACCACTGCGCGTCGAAGCCGCCGCCCGTGCCGTCCGGCTTCGCGGGGCGCGAGATGTCCGGCTCGTAGTCGAACTGCTCCGCCACGGTCCACACGTCCGGGTTGAGGAAGTGCACCTGGCGGTTGATCTCCCGGAGCATCTCCCAGCCGTCCTTGCCGCCCGTGCCCTTGATGGGCTCCGTGAAGTCGAAGCGCAGGCCGTCGAACTTCAGCTCCGCCACCTGCTGCACGGCGTGGTCCACGAAGAGCTGCTTCACCTGCGGCGTGTTGTACGCGGGCACGGCGCCCCACGGCGTGTCGCGCTGCTCGAACTTGCCGGGCTCCTTGGACCAGTTGAAGTAGGGGTTGCTGGGGCCGCCCACGTTCCACAGGCCGTTGTGGTCGCCGAAGACGTGGTTGTAGACGACGTCCGACACCACGTTGAGGCCCTTGCCGTGGGCCGCGTCGATGAAGCGCTTGAGGGCCTCATCCCCCTCCACCCACTGGCCCGTCTCGTCCTCGAAGCCCAGGGAGCTCTCCGAGGCCAGGCTGTTGACGCCCAGGTAGCCCCAGTTGCGCGCGCCCTCCACCTCGTTGGTGGGCAGCAGCTCCAGCGTGGTGACGCCCAGCTCCTTGAAGTAATCCAGCTTCTTGATCAGGTCCTCCATGGTGGAGCGGTTGGAGTTGCCCGCCTCACCCAGGAAGCTGCCCGCGTGCAGCTGGTACACCACCCACTTCGACGGGTCCTTCTCACGCGGGACGTCGTCGTTCTTGAACTGGAACTTCGTGGGGTCGGTGAGCACGGAGCCGCGGAAGGACACGCCGCTGCCCGTGGTGATGAGGTCGCTCCACGGGTCGTTCTCCGACGACGCCAGGCGCTCCGTGTCGGAGAGCTTGCCGTCGTGGTTCACGTCGTCGCGCAGGTGCAGCTTGCCCTGGGCGTCCTTGTCGAACACCTGGAACTCGTAGCGCAGGCCCGCCAGCTTCTCCGGGTCGTTGACGAGCGCGGTCCACGCGCCGCCCTGGTTCGTCATCTTGATGCGGCCGTCGTCGGTGACGTTGCGCGACCAGAAGTCGTTGAACTTCCCGCCGCGCAGCTTGTCGATGAGCGTGTCGTCGAACTTGCCCAGCCGCTCCTGCAGCTGCGCCTTGTTGAGCGGGTTGCCGTCGCCGTCCTTGAGGACCAGGTACGCGCTGTCCGCGTCCCCGGCGTCGTCCACGTCGAAGCGCATCAGGCCGGTGGCGCCGGTGAAGTAGCGGTCCACCTCCTTGCCGCGCGTGGGGTCCAGGTAGAGCCGGTCCAGACCGCGCTGCTCGCCCATCATCCGGCGCGCGTAGGGGTCCGGCCGGTCACTCACGGCGCCGGTGGAGTCCACCACCTCGTAGACGTAGGCCTTGCCCTCCATCCGCGCCCACGCGCCCTTGGCCTGCGCGCTCCAGTTGCCGCCCTCGTCGCGCGCCATGGGGATGCGCTGCTCGCGGCCCTGCTTGTCTGTCACCTTCACCTGCACGGCGCGCGCGTCCGGCGCCCAGAACTTGAAGGACACGTCCTGGCCGGAGCGCTGCGCGCCCATGGAGTGGTACGTCGTGGGCGAGTAGGACGCGGTGGGCTTGGACAGGTCCAGCTTGAGGTTGCCCTCGCCCATCACCGCCCACTGGTCCTTGCCGGACGGGCCGTCCACGCTGACGCCCCACTCCCAGTTGCGCGCGAGGCCGTCGTCCGCCACCTTCACCGTGGCCTCGTACTTGCCGTTGCCCAGCGGCTTCATGGGGATGCCGCCGGAGGACCACTGCGCGTCGAAGCGGCCGTCCGCGTCCCAGCTGCCCTTGAGCTTCGGGTTGGTGAGCTTCGCGTGCGGGCCCGCGTCGTAGGTGAAGGTGATGGTGCGCGTCGTCGGGTTCGCCACCGTCGCGCTGTTCTTCACGGCGGAGGTGGGCGCGGCGCCCAGGAGCGCGCTCGCGTTGGCGGAGCGGGCCAGGTTGCCGGTGCCGGCCACCGGGGTGCGCGCGCCCGTGGCCGGAGCGGACTCGAAGCCGGACTGGTTGCGCTTCGCGGCGGCGGCCTTCGCGGCGGCGGCCTTCTGCTGCGCGGCCAGCTTCGCGGGATCAACGGAGGAGGAACCCGAGGTGGGGGACGAGGAGATTTTCGGGCGGTTGATTTTCGAATCAGTCACGGGGGAGACCTCCGGCGGCCCACGCATAGCGGGCTTGCTCAACTTGTCGGACTTGGGGCCCCCGGAGTTGTGTCCGGTGGCGCGGGAGTGGGCGAATGTGGGGCAGATGACGGCGGAACCGATGGATTCCGAGGAATTCCGCGCCCTTCGGGGCGAGGACGGGCCGGTGGTGGGGTCAACCGGCCCCCCTTGAAGCCGCGCAGGTACACGTAGCGGCGGAAGTCGCGCAGGAAGGCATCCACGGGCAGGCCGATGGACTCCTGGAAGCCGCCGGTGAAGTCCTGGCCCCGGCGCATGGCGGTGAGGACGCCCCGGATGCGCGCCTCGCCGTAGCGCTCCATGAGGAAGGTGAAGGCGTGGTGGGCGGCGCCGTACACGGTGGCGTTCTCGGTCTCGTAGAGGGACTCGGCGCCGGCGAGCGGATCCGCCTGGGGGGAGTCGTGGAGGAAGCGGGCCAGGTCCTCCAGGCTGGGGACGCGGTAGCCCTGGCCGGCGGTGTACGAGGCCATGCCCTCGCTGAACCACAGGGGGATGCCCTTCTTCGTCCAGTCCGACACGGAGGCGGACGCCTGCCACATGAGGCTGTGGGTGAGCTCGTGCAGGAGCAGCTCGTCCACCTGCTTCTGCGTGGCGCCGGCGCTCGTCCACGTGCGGGGGCTCTGGACCTCCACCTGCTCATAGCGGGCCCAGGCGCGCAGGAAGGCGTAGCCGGGCCGGCGGGCGGCGCGCTCCAGGGCGGCGTGGTTGGGGTGGATGACCAGGGTGACGGGCTCGTGGAAGGTGCCCCAGCGGGCCAGGCGGGGCCCGGCGTGCTTCACCGCCAGGCGGACCATGTCCGCGGCCTGGGCGTCCTTCTGGGCGTGCGCGAAGCGGAACTCACCGCCGGGCAGCGCCAGCGTGGCGGCGGGGTTGACGGCCTTCTGGGGCACGGAGGCGCACGCGGAAAGGAGGACCGTCGTCGCGAGCAGGGCGGGCAGCAGGCTCCATCGTCCGGTACCGCCCACCCTCATCCCACGTCCCTTCAGTTGGCGCCGAGCCAGCGCACCACGGCGCGGCCCACGTCCGCGACGGTGGAGAACGACGCTACCTCCGGAGCGCTGGGGCCGAAGTAGAGCATGGGCACCGCGTGCACGGTATGTCCTCGAACCGACAGGTCCTCCACGTTGCCGTGGTCACTGCACACCAACACGCGCGCGTCGTGTGGGCGCGTGGCGGCGACGGCGCGCAGGAAGGCGTCGAAGGTGTCGAGCGCCAGGCGAGCGGCCGTGAAGTCCTGCGCGTGGCCGGCCTCGTCGGCGAGGTAGTGCTCGAAGAAGGTGAAGTCCGCCTGGCCCGCGATGCGCCAGAAGAGGGCCGCGGCTTCGCCCGGCGTGCGGTAGGGCACGTCCAGTCCGTGCGCGCGTGCGTTGGCGCCGGTGATGTCGTGGGTGAGCCCGTCATCCGCCCGCGCGTCGTCCAGCGTGCGCAGGAGTTCCTGGCCCGCGGCGAAGGCGAGCTTCGCGGCGGAGGGGCGCACCTTGCGCGCGGCGCGTTCCGACAGGGTGAACTCCGGCGGGGACGTGGACGGGCGCCGGGGGACGCCGAGCGCGTCCAGGTACGGCGCGGGGTACGCGTTGGCGAAGGTAGCGGTGCGGCCCGCGGCCTTGAGGCGCCGCACGATGGAGCGCTCCGCGAGCAGATCCCTCAGGGCGGTGTTGGGGTAGCCCAGCACATGGCCGCCCACGAGGACGGGGGCGGGGTCGCCGGTGAGGATGGCCGTCTGGTTGGAGGCGGACTGGGGCCGGCCGGGCACGCCGAAGGTGGGGTCCACCGCAAGGCCCACACCGCCGTGGGGCAGGACGGGGGTGGGGGCGTCCTGGAACCAGGCCAGGAGGTGGTCGCGGTCCGCGAGCGGGTTCACGGCCGGGTCCTTCCGTCCGATGCCCACCCCATCGATGAACAGGACCGCGACGCGCACGGCTTGGGACTGTATCCTCGAATCCGACACGCATGGCCATCCACGGCGACCTCTTCAGCTACCCGCTCCCCGAGTTCCTTCAATGGCTGGACAGCTCCCGCAAGACGGGGACGTTGCAGCTGTCGTGGGAGGCGGGCGAGCGCAAGTTGTTCCTCCTGTCCGGCCAGGTGGGCGCCACCGCGAGCGAAGGGCTGCGCGGCCGGGTGGCCCGCCTGCTGTCGCTGCCGAAGCTGGCCACGGGCACGCGCGTGCTGGCGGCCTTCGACGAGCTGGCGCGCACGCCGGACGTGGACGCGGCCTTCGACGCGCACGGCGTGCAGGCGCGCTGGGTGAGGGACCTGGGCCGCGAGGAGCTGTTCGCGGCGATGACGGACCTGACCATCGCGGGGCAGGGCACGTTCCACTGGACGGAGGACGCGGACCGCACCGGTGAGGACTGGGTGCCGTCCGACATGAGCATCCGCGAGCTGCTCTTCGAATCCCTGCGCTGGGTGGACGAGCAGGGGGACGTGGACAAGGCGCTGCCCATCGACGCGCTGAGCGTGAAGGCGCTGGCGCCGCCCAGCCCCAGCCAGCCCCTGATGCACCGGATCATCCTGGCGCTGACGACGACGCCGCAGAACCTGGGGCGGCTGCGGCTGTCCATGGGCGTGTCGCGCTCGTCGGTGACGCGCCGGGTGCACGAGCTGTTGCGCGCGAAGCTGGTGGAGGTGGACGGCGCGCCGCAGGTGGAAGCGGATCCGGTGGCGGAGATGCTGGAGAAGGGCGCGGTGCTGATGCGCGAGGGCCAGTACGACGCGGCCGGCATCGTGTGCGCGTCGCTGCTGGCCAGCGACCCGGCGGACCGGCGCGTGCGCGAGTTCGCGCGCCTGGTGCAGCGCGAGCACGTGGCCGCGCTCTACGCGGACCTGCCGCCGCTGGTGGTGCCGCAGCTCATCCAATCCCCGCAGACGATGGTGATGCTCAAGCCGGAGGAGCGGCAGATCGCCGGGCTCATCAGCGGGACGTGGGACGTGTCCACGCTGGTGCTGGCCAGCCCCGCGCGCGAGCTGGAGACGCTCAAGACGCTGGCGAAGCTGCACCGCATGGGCTTGTTGCAGCTCTCGTATCCGCGCTGAGGTGAAGCCGGTGGGCACGGCCTGCGAGCCGTGCCCCGGCCGTACCGTCACCCGGCGGTCGGAAGCCCCACGGCGTTGAGCCGCACGAAGACCTGCATCAGGACGTAGAGCGCGAAGGCGGCGTCGTCCACGCGCAGCTGCGGCAGCGTGGACAGGCCCTGCAGGCGCAGCAGGTCCGAACCATCCACGTGCAGCAGGAAGGCCTGCTGGGCCAGGGAGCCCTCACCCGCGAACGCCATCGCGCGCCGGACGGCGTCGGTGCAGGCGGTGACGCAGGTGGTGTAGTCCCCGGCGATGAAGGCGGCCTCCGCGGCCCGGGCGTGGTCGAAGAGGTCCCCGGGAGCCAGCGCGCTGGTGGGCCCCAGCACCTTGCTGCCCGTGTTCGCGGAGACGACGGGCACGGCGGCGGGCTCCACGCGGGGCGGGGCGGGCGCCGTCAGCGTGCGGGGCACGGGCGTGGCGGAGATGGCGGCGGCGGTGGAGCCCGTGGAGGCGGCCGGCGTCGCGGCCGGAGGCTGGCGGTGGTGCAGGTGCTGCGCGAGCTGCGCCTCCAGGCCCGCGGGGGCGCTGCCGGGCGCGGGCGGCGCGGGGCGGGGCGGCGGGACGATGCGCTTGGCGCGCAGGTCCTTGATGACCAGCCGGGTGATGGTCTTGAGCGTGTCCATCACGCCGCGGCCGCTGGTGGCGGCCGACTCGAAGTCGGGGACGCCGCGCGGGTTGAGCTCCCGGCGCAGCTCCTCCACGGAGAGGACGTTGTCCAGGTCCCGCTTGTTCCACTGCATCACCAGCGGGAAGCGGTCCAGCCGGATGCCGTTCTCCAGGAGGTTCTCCTCCAGGTTGGCCAGGGACTCGCGGTTGGCGTCCATGGCCTCCGCCTGCGAGTCCGCCACGAACACCACGCCGTCCGCGCCCTGGAGCACCAGCTTGCGGGTGGCGTTGTAGAAGACCTGTCCGGGCACGGTGTAGAGGGCCAGGCGCACGGAGCAGTCGCCCACGCGCTCCACCTTCACGGGCAGGAAGTCGAAGAAGAGCGTCCGGTCGCCCTCGGTGGCGATGGACATCATCTCGCCGCGGTGGGCCGGGCGAACGGTCTCGTAGACCTTTCGCAGGGTCGTCGTCTTCCCCGACAGGCCGGGGCCGTAGAAGACGATCTTCGCGGCCACTTCGCGGGCCATCAGGTTCACGCTGCTCACGGTGTCAGCTTACCTAGAACGACTCGGCGCCTCGCGCCAGTTGCGGGGCGAACATTCGCGGGCGTCCCGGCCCGGTGCTCGGCCGCGAGCAGGGCGAAGAGGGCCGCCTCCTTCGCCTCCTCCGGGAAGCCCAGCACGTCCAGCCGCTCCAGCGGCACCGGGGCCAGCCGCGCCCGCAGGTCCGCCATGAGCACCGGGTTCCGCGTCCCACCCCCGGAGGCATACACCGCCTCCAGCCGGGGGAAGCGGGGGTGCACCCAGGTCTCGAAGGCGCGCGCGGTGGCCTCCACGGTGAAGGCGCGCGCGGTGGCCATCAGGTCGTGGGGCCGCTCCGGGGCCGCCTTCCAGAGCCGGTCCACCAGCGCCTCGCCGAAGCCCTCGCGACCCGCGCTGCGCGGTGGGGGACGGGCGAGGAACGGGTGCGCGAGCAGCTCCTCCAGGAGCCCTGGAATCACCTGGCCCCGGGAGGACAGGCTCCCGTCCCGGTCGCACCCGAGCTGTCCCTGCGTCACCCTGCGCGCCAGGCCGTCCAGCACCATGTTCGCGGGGCCGGTGTCGAACGCGAGCGTGTCGTCCAGGTGCTCGCCCACGACGCTCACGTTGGCGATGCCGCCCAGGTTGAGGAACGCGCGCGTGGCGTCCGGCCGCTCGCGGTTCCGGAAGACGGCCCAGTCCAGGTAGGGCACCAGCGGGGCGCCCTGGCCGCCCACGGCCATGTCGCGCGTGCGGAAGTCGCTGACGACGGGCAGGCCGGTGCGCTCGGCGATGACGTCCGCTTCGCCAATCTGGAGCGTGGAGGCGATGGGGGACAGGTCCGGGGGCAGGTGGGCCATCGTCTGGCCGTGCGAGCCGACGACGTGGATGTCCTCGGGCTTCACGCCCGCGCGCGCGATGACGGCGAGGACGGCCTCGGCGAAGCGCTCCCCCAGCTCGAAGTTGAGGGCGCAGAGGCTCCGGGCGTCCTGCGGCCCCAGGACCCGCGCGACGAGGTCCGGGGAGAAGGGGCGTGAGACGTGCGCGATCAGCTGGAGCGTCACGTCCGCGCCCGTGCCCTCCACGCGGCACAGGGCCGCGTCCGCCGCGTCCACGCTGGTGCCGGACAGCACGCCCACGCACAGCCGGGGCGGCAGGGAGGGGGAGGGTGGCGTGGCGGGGCGCATGCTCCAAGTCTAAAGCCCGGCACCCACGCTCGCCGGACCCCCGCCCGGCGGGCACCCCGTGTGTCTGGGAATGACGCTCTTCGGAATGCTCCCTGTTCGGGTTCCGGCAGTCCTCGGGCCCTCGTCCTGGACCGCGCCGCGTCAGGGCCGGGTGCGCGGGCGCGGCTTTCTCACCGAAGCCGCTCGGGCCTTCGCCGGGCGCTCGAGCCCTCGCAGGCCCGCGTCCTTCAAGCGGCGCCGCGCCTGGGCCGCCGGAAGCTCCGTGAAGTGCATGGCCAGCGCCAGCTTCACGTTGTCCCCCGCGGCTTCGAGCAGTGCCGCTGCCCGCGCCGGAGGCAGGTCCGTCAGCTCCGCCACCATGCGCACCGCGCGGGCCCGCAGCTTCGCGTTCGTCGCACGCACGTCCACCATGCGTCCCCGGTACACGTGGCCCAGCGACACGAACGCCGCGGTGGTGATGGCGTTGAGCACGAGCTTCGTCGCCGTGCCCGCCTTCAGCCGCGTGGAGCCCGCCACCACCTCCGGCCCCGTGCGCGCCAGCACCACCGTGTCCGCGCGCATGAGCGGCCCGGGCGGGTTGCAGCACACCAGCACCGTGCGCGCCCCACGCTCGCGGGCCGCGTCCAGCGCGCCCCGGACATACGGCGTGGAGGCGGAGGCGGTGATGCCGCACACCACGTCCCGCGCTGTCGCCCGGAAGGTCCGCACCGCCCGGGCTCCCGCGCCGACGTCGTCCTCGGCGCCCTCCACGGCGCGCGTCAGGGCCTTCCGGCCGCCAGCGATGGCCGCCTGGACCCGCGTCGCGGGGACACCGAAGGTGGGGGGACACTCGCTCGCGTCGAGCACGCCGAGCCGTCCGCTGGTGCCCGCGCCCACGTAGAGCAGCCGGCCGCCAGCGTGTAACGCTTCCGCCACGGTCCGGGCCGCCGTCGCGATGGACGGCAACGCCTCACGGACCGCGCGGAGCGCGATCAGGTCTTCTTGATGCAACCGTCGGACGACCGCCTCGACAGGGAGGAGGTCCAGGTCATCCGCACGGGGATGGAGCCGTTCGGTGGGCGGAAGCGCGGACTTTCGAGCGCGCGTCATGCCCACCGGAAGGCTCCCGGACTTCAGGCGGCCTTGGTCACCTTGCCGGCCTTGATGCAGCGGGTGCAGGCCAGCACGCGCTCGATGCTGCCGCTCACGTTCGCCCGGACCTTCTGCAGGTTCGGCAGGGTCCGCTTCTTGGTCTTGTTGTTCGCGTGGCTGACGTTGTTACCCACCAGCGGACGCTTCCCACAGAGGTCGCACTTCCACGCCATGACTGCTAACTCCTTGAAATCTGGGGCGTTCAACGACAGCCCATAAAAGAGCGGCGGACCCTACCAGAAACAGGCCGGAAATCCAGCCGGATCCGACCCGAGGGCCTATCCCTTGAGCGGATCCTTCTTCTTCAACATGTCCTGCACCAGCCGCGCGGCGCGCATGCCCGCGAGCAGCTCGCCCTCCAGGCCCAGGCCGGGCAACACCTCGCGGCCCGCCAGGATCACGTTCTTCGCGGGCGTGCGCTGCTTCAACCCCGTGACGCCCAGGAAGGCTTCCGTTTCGAAGCTGTAGAGCGGGTGGGGCATGAGCCGGCTGCCGCGCACTCCCCCGGCGTCCAGGTAGGGGACCGAGCGCAGCGCGCGGTGCTGCTTCGTGAAGGGCATCAGCCGGTCCAGGTGCTCGTCGATGCGCGCGGCCAGGGCCCGGAGGTGCTCCTCGCCCTCTTCGCGCGCGGTGGCCGGGACGAAGGCGCCCGCGCACACCACGCGCACGCCCTCCACGTCCTTGCCCCCCGTGCGCGCCGGGTGCTGCTGCACGAGCAGCGGGCCCAGCTCCGGGTCCTGGGTGTCCACGAGCACCAGCTCGCCCATGCCGCGCGGGAGCGCCGCCTCCGGCACCACCCAGTTCACGCTGAAGAGCAGCGACTTGATGTTGGACTGGTCCAGGTGCTCCAGCAGGCCGCGGTTGTGCTTCTTGTCCGTCACCAGCCGGCGCAGCGCCCCGGAGTCCGTGGCCGTCACCAGGCACGACGCGCGGTAGAGCGTGTCCGAGCGCACCAGCTTCACGCCGGAGAACTTGCTGCCGTCGAACGCCAGCTCCTCGACGATGAAGCCCGCCGGGTTGTCGCGGCCCAGCACGTCGCCGCCCAGCTCCGTCAGCCGCCGGGTGAGCACGTCGCGCAGGGCGTCCATGCCGCCGGGGTAGGTGGACGGCGCGGTGAGCACCTGGGACAGGGCCCGCGTGTGCGCCAGGGGCGCGGAGGGCTTCTCCAGGTGGACCAGGAAGGGCAGCAGGCCGCGCACCAGCGACAGCGCCGGATCCTCGCCCGCCAGCCGGGGCGTGGCCTCCAGGGCCGGGTGTTCCTTGATCTGCCCCTTGAGCTTCCAGCCCTCGAAGAAGCCGTCGGGCGGCAGCTGGGGGCCTTCCTTGAAGAAGGCGTCGGTGGCCTCGTGCTGCGCGGCGCTGCCGGTGAGCGCGCCCTGGATGCCCTCGCCGGCCTCGCCGAACTCACGCGTCAGCTCCGCGCGGCGGCGGGCGGCGTCCCCGGACAGGTCCACCCGGTTCCTGGGCAGCACCAGCTGGAGCTCCGGGGCGTGGGGGCGCAGCGCGCGGCCGATGGCGGTGGACAGCCCCAGCTCGTTGAGGGCCTCCTCCACCGCGGGCATCGCCTTGAGGGGCGGCGCGACGAAGGGGGCGTAGGGCAGCACGAAGCCGTCGTGCTCGTAGCCGGGCCCCATGCCGTCGTGCTCCACCAGCAACACGCGGTGGTTGCGCTTCGCCAGGAGCGCGGCGGCGAGCGCGCCTCCGACCTGGCTGCCCAGCACGATGACGTCGTACACGTGCCGGGACGGGCCCGAGGGGAGCTTGAGTTTGGCGGCGGACGTCGACATGGCCGCCGAACACTACACAACGTCACCGCGTCTGGCGCCCTTTTGGCGCCCCGCTTGCCGGGGAGGCCGGACCCGGGGTGGGGCGGGCGGGCCCCCTTCAGACCCTGGAGCTGAACAGGCGCGCGAGCAGCTCCGGGGGCAGCGTGTCGAAGTCCGGGGCGGTGTAGTGGGCCCCCGCCTTCTTCAGCGCCTCCGCGGTCGTGGTGGTGGTGATGCCCACGGTGACCATGCCGGCGGCGCGCGCGGACAGCACGCCGTTGATGGCGTCCTCGAAGGCCAGGCACGACTCGGGGGGCACCTGCAGCGCCCTCGCCGCCGCGAGGAAGATGTCCGGCGCGGGCTTGCCACGCGTCACCTGTTCGGCGCCGACGATGCTGGTGAAGAGCGACCGCACGGAGAGCCCGTCCAGCACCAGCTCGCGGTTGTCCTGCGGGGCGGCGGTGGCCACGGCCATGGGCAGGCGCGCGTCGCGCAGGCGGTGCAGGAAGCCCTCCGCGCCCCGGTGCAGCGCCAGATAGGGCCGGTAGATGGCGCGGTAGTGGGACTCCTTCTCCTCGGCGAGCGCGTCCAGCTCCGCGACGGAGAGGTTGCGGCCCAGCAGCTGCGGGAGGATCTCCTCGTTCTTCTTGCCCGCGAACTCGTTCTGGAAACGTTCCGCCGTCAGGCCTTCCAGCCCGAGCTTCCGGGCGAGCGTCACCCAGGCGCGGTTGTGGAAGTCCATGTTGTCGACGAGCGTGCCATCCATGTCGAAGACGGCGGCGAGCAGGGGGGCGGCTGCGGAAGTCATGTTCTTCCCAATACCGATTCTGGCCGCCATGTCACCCCCGAATCTCGCGTGCGAGCCCCTTCCGGGCTGATATCCCCCACGGCATGAGCGAGGACGTGCTGCTGGAGACGCGGGGCGCCGTGGGCCTGGTCACCCTCAACCGACCGAAGGCGCTCAACGCGCTCTCGCTGGAGATGTGCCGGGCGCTGCATCCCCAACTGGACACATGGGCGGCGGATCCGTCCGTGAAGGCAGTGGTGATCCGCGGCGCGGGGGGCAAGGCGTTCTGCGCGGGAGGGGACGTGCGCGCGGTGGCTGGTTCGGTCGCACGGCAGGACGAGGGCACGTCGCTGTCGCGCGAGTTCTTCCTCGCGGAGTACGCGCTCAACCACCGGATCCACCACTTCCCGAAGCCGTTCATCGCGCTGGTGGACGGCATCTGCATGGGCGGTGGGCTGGGACTGTCCGTGCACGGGGCCTTCCGGGCGGTGACGGAGAAGCTGGTGCTCGCGATGCCGGAGACGGCCATCGGCATCTTCCCGGACGTGGGCGGAGGCTGGTTCCTGCCGCGCTTCCCCGGCGAGACGGGGACGTACCTGGGGCTCACCGGCGCGCGGTGTGACGCGGCGGATGCGCTGTGGCTGGGGTACGCGACGCACCGGGTTGAGTCCTCGCGGCTGGAGGACGTGCTGGCCGCGCTGGTGGCCGCGGACTGGAGCGGGCCGGGGCGCGACGTGGCGGCGCGTGTGCTCCAGGGCTTCCATCAGGAGCCGGGGGCTTCGGGGCTCGCGGCGCGGGCGGACGTCATCGCGCGGTGCTTCCAGGGGAACCGCGTGGAGGACATCCTCGCGGCGCTGGAGCGCGAGGGCACGCCGTGGGCGGAGGAGACCCGCGCGACGCTGCTGCGCATGTCGCCCACGAGCCTCCGGGTGACGCTGCGGCAGCTTCGCATCGGACGCGGTCAGGACTACGACGCGACGGCGCGCATGGAGTACCGGCTGAGCCAGGCGCTGACCGCGCGGCCAGACTTCAAGGAAGGGATCCGCGCGGTGCTGGTGGACAAGGATCAGAAGCCGCGCTGGAGCCCGGCCACGCTCGCGGAGGTGACGGACGCGGAGGTGGAGGCCTGCTTCGCGCCCCGGCCAGGAGACGAGCTGGAGCTGCCCGCGTCGCGCTGATCCGATGGCGGACCGGCGAGGCCGCTACAGGTCCTCGTCACTCACGACGGTGCGCCCGTCCGCGCGCAGCAGCGCGGTGGTGATGCCTTCACCGGGGCGCAGCACGCCGGACTCGTAGACGCGCTGGCTGCCGCACGAGGGGCTCTTCTCCTTCAGCAGCGCCACCGTGACGTCGAACCGACGCGCGGCCTCCAGGGCCTGCCGGGCGCCATCCTGGAACGCGGCGGTGCGGTCCTCGCGCGTCTCCCGCGTGAGGGCCCGCGCACGGCCGGCCCAGACGTCCACGCCCGTTCCACCGGCGAGGTCCACGGGAGGCCGTGGAATGCCCAGGCCCGCGGCGGCCTCCGGGCAGATGGGGATGACCGCCTTGCCCTCCAGCGCCGCGAGCACGCGCTCTGAACGCTGCGAACGTCCGTCGTAGCGGCACGCCTCGCCCAGCAGGCACGCGCTGACCAGCACCGTGGGGGCTTCACGCAGGGCCGCCCGTCGAGCTTCCCGGGCCTCGGCATCGTCTCCGGACGTCGGAGCACGCTCCGCCAGGCCTCTTGGAACGGCCTGGGGAGAAGCCGGTGCATCGGAGCCGGGAGGCCGCGAAGCAGCCCCGGGCTGGGGCACATGGCCGGCCTGCTGCGCGCTCGCCTCGGGACCCGGGCCCTGCGCCTTCGTCACTTCGGGGCACCCGGGCTGCGCAGGGCTCCAGCGTCTCCCGTCACCCGCGCAGCCACCTTCGTGCGCGTCCCATCCAGCGTCACCGCGCCCGTCACCGCCAGCCGCACGGCCAGCGGATACAGCCGGTGCTCCTCCGCGAGGATGCGCGCGCTCAGGCTCGCCTCGTCATCCTCCGGCAGCACGGGCACCGCGGCCTGCGCGATGATGGGGCCCGTGTCCGTGCCCGCGTCCACGTAGTGCACCGTGCAGCCGGCCACCTTCACGCCGCGCTCCAGCGCCTGCCGCTGCGCATGCAGGCCCGGGAACGCGGGCAGCAGGGAAGGGTGGATGTTCAGCACGCGCCCCGGGAAGCGCTTGAGGAAGTCCGCGCTCACCAGCCGCATGAAGCCGGCCAGACACACCCACTCCACGCCCGCGTCGGCCAGCACGCCGAGCACCGCCGCCTCGAAGTCCGCCTTCGACCCGAAGCCCTTGTGGTCCACCACCTCCGCGCGCACGCCCGCCCTCCGGGCGCGCTCCAGCGCGAACGCCGTGGGCACGTTGGACAGCACGCACGCCACCTCGGCCGGGTAGTCCGCCTGCCCGGCCGCGTCGAGCAGCGCCTGCAGGTTGCTCCCGCCGCCGCTGACGAGCACCCCCAGCCGCGCCCGCCGCGCGCTCATGGGTCGATGACCGCCGTGGCCTCGCCCTGGCCCGCTTCCACCCGGCCCACCTCGGACGCCTCCACACCCCGGGCGCGCAGGACCTCCAGCGCCTTCGCCACGTCCTCCTTCGCCACCACGACGATGAGGCCCAGGCCCATGTTGAACGTGCTGAACATCTCGTCGCGCGCGACGCCGCCCGTCTTCGCGATGAGGTCGAAGATGGCCGGCTTCTTCCACGAGGACTCGGTCAGCACCGCGCGCGTCCCGTCCGGCAGGCACCGGGGCAGGTTGCCCGGGATGCCGCTGCCGGTGATGTGCGCCATGCCCTTCACCTTCACGGCCTGGCACAGCGCGAGCGCGTCCTTCACGTAGATGCGCGTGGGCTCCAGGAGCGCGTCACCCAGCGGCCGGTCCAGCCCCGGCGGCGTCATGTCCAGGGGCAGCTTCGCGTCGTCCAGCAGCACCTTGCGCGCCAGCGAGTAGCCGTTGCTGTGCAGGCCCGACGACGTGAGGCCGATGAGCGCGTCGCCCGGCTTCACCGTCTTGCCGTCGATGATGGCGGAGCGCTCCACCACGCCCACGCAGAAGCCCGCGACGTCGTACTCGCCCCGCGCGTAGAAGCCCGGCATCTCCGCCGTCTCTCCGCCCAGCAGTGCGCACCCCGCCTGCTCGCAGCCCAGCGCGATGCCCTTGACCACCTCCGCCGCGGCGTCCACCTCCAGCTTCCCCGTGGCGAAGTAGTCCAGGAAGAAGAGCGGCTCCGCGCCACAGGTGAGGATGTCGTTCACGGACATGGCGACCAGGTCGATGCCCACCGTGTCGTGGCGTCCCGCCAGGAAGGCCACCTTCAACTTGGTGCCCACGCCGTCGGTGCCCGCCACCAGCACCGGCGCCTGGTACTTGCCGGGCGGCAGTGCGAACAGGCCGCCGAAACCACCCACCCCGGCCAACACCTCGGGGCGCGTGGTGCGCGCGGCATGGGGCTTGATCTTCTCGACGAACGCGTCGCCGGCCTCGATGTCTACTCCGGACTGCTTGTAGGTCGTTCCCACGGGCCGGCCTTGTACCCCTCCCGGGGGCCTCTGTCTCGGGCCTCGGCGCGGACGTGTCGGGTTTGCGGCTACCATGCCCCCCGGCATGAGGACCGTCCTGTCGCGCCACCGCTTCTCGCTGCTCGCCCTGGGACTGGCCGCGCTCCTCTGTGGCCTCCACGCCTGGGTGGAGCGGACGCCCGCCATCGGCCTGATGGCGGACGGGGCTCCCCGGGTCCCCCTGCTGATCCGCGGCCTCCACGTCCTGGAAGGTCGGGTCACGGACGGTCAGTTCCGACTGCGGGGCATGCGGGCGCCTCATCCCGACGTCGTGGTGGTCGCCGTGGATGAGAAGAGCGTCCAGACCCACGGCCGCTGGCCCTGGCCCCGGGAGCAGGTGGCCGTGGCCCTGGACCACCTGCGCGACGCGGGCGCCGTCGCCATCGGCCTGGACATGGTCTTCGCCGACGCGGACCCCAGCGCGGCCTCCCAGGTGCGAGCGGAAGCCGTGCGCACCCTGGACCGCGTCCTCCAGGAGTCCCCCGGGGCCTTCACCGCCGCCCCCGCGCTCGCCGAGTGGCGCAGGACCTGGGCCGCCCGTGCCTCGGACACCGGCGACGCCGCGCTGGCCGCCGCGCTCGCGCGCACGCCCCGGGCCGTGCAGGGCGTCATCGTCTATCCGTCTTCGGACCGGGACCTCTTCGCGAAGCAGCAGGCCGAGCGCGCCCCGCTCCTCGCCCCGCACCTGCTGCGCGGCTTCTTCAGCCCCCTCACGCCGGGCGCCTCCATCGCGCGCGACTTCACCGCCGTGCCCGGGTGGCGCAATGCCTCCGCCCAGCTGCCGCTGCCGGAGCTGGCCCGCGCCAGCTCCCGCCTGGGCTTCTTCAGCGCCGTGCCCGACGCGGACGGCACGCTCCGGCGCCTTCCGCCGTTGGCGAAGCTGGAAGGGGAGGGAGGCTTCCTGCCGTCGCTCGACGTGCAGGTGGCCGCGGCGTACCTGGGCGCGCAGGTGGAGCCCATGCTGGACCCCGACACGGACCGGCTCGTGGGCCTGCGCTTGCGGAGGCAGCACCACGCGCACCGCTTCGTCCCGCTGCCGGAGTCCGAGCCGTTCCTGCTGATCAACTACCCCGGAGACTCCGGCGTGTTCCCCACGCTGAGCCTGGGGGACGTGGTGGACGGCCGCTTCGACCCGGCGGCCGTGCGCGGCAAGGCCGTGCTGGTGGGGCTCACGCTCACCGGCAACTTCGATCAGCGCGTGACGCCGTTCCACGAGCTGGAGCCCGGCGTCTTCGTGCACGCCGCCATGCTGTCCAACATCCTCCGCCAGGACTTCCTGGTGCGGCCCGCGTTCGCGTGGCGGCTGGAGGCGGCCTTCATGCTCGCGGCGGCGTGGCTGCTGGCCCGGCTGGTGACCCGCGTGCGCATGGCGTGGATGCTGGGCGCCGCGGTGCTCCTCGTGCTCGCGTACCTGGGCGTGGATCAGCTCCTCTTCGGCGCGGGCGTCCAGGTGGCCACCGTCCTCCCCGTGACGTCGCTGCTGATCACGGCCGTGGGCCTGCTGTTCCTGAGCTACCTCACGGTGGATCAGGAGAAGGCCCGCCTGCGCCACGCGTTCCAGCACTACCTGGACGCGAGCGTGATGGAGCAGGTGCTCGCCCACCCGGAGCGGCTGAAGCTGGGCGGCGAGCGCAAGGAACTCACCGTCCTCTTCTCCGACATCCGGGGCTTCACCACGCTGTCGGAGCGGCTGCCCCCGGAGCGGCTGGTGGCGCTGGTCAACGAGTACCTCACGCCCATGACGGACGTCGTCTTCCAGCACGGGGGCACGCTCGACAAGTACATCGGCGACGCCATCATGTGCTTCTGGGGCGCGCCGGTGGATCAACCGGACCACGCGCTGCGCTCCTGCCGCGCGGCGCTCGCGTTCCTGGACACGCTCCAGGCCCTCAACGCCCGCTGGCGCGCGGCGGGCCAGCCGGAGGTGGACATTGGCGTGGGCATCCACACCGGCTTCATGAACGTGGGCCACATGGGCACCCACGACCGCTTCAACTACACCGTGATGGGCGACGCGGTGAACCTCGCCTCCCGCCTGGAAGGGCTCAACAAGGAGTACGGCACCCGCATCCTCATTTCCGAGCACACCCACGCGCTGGTGAAGGACCACGTCACCGCCCGCCGCCTGGGCGCCGTGCGCGTCAAGGGGAAGCGCGAACCCGTGGGCCTCTACGAGCTGCGCGCGCTCGGTCCTCCGTCACCCGGAGACGCCCGGCCCCTGGCCACCTTCGAGGACGCCGTCGCGCGCTTCAGCGCCCGGGACTGGGACGGGGCCCAGGCGCGCTTCCAGGAGGTGCTCGCCTGCTGGCCGGACGACTCCGCCTCGCGGCGCTACCTGGAGGCCGTCGCCGCGCACCGGCTCCAACCGCCCCCGGAGGACTGGGCCGGCGTCTTCACCGCCACCACCAAGTAGGGCCACGGGCCCCGAACCTCGGGCGCCGGAGCGATATCGGTCTGGGATATTTGACCGGTGGGATGGGGGCTGATTGACTCGCGGGCCAGATGGGCGCCGAGGAAACCCTCTTTCAACGTTTTGGCAAGGAGTTCCCCAAGGGCACCGAGCTCTTCCGCGAGGGAGAGATCGGCAAGGAGATGTTCGTCATCCAGTCCGGGAAGATCGCCATCTCCAAGCGCGTGCGCGACGTGGAGAAGGTGCTCGCGGTGCTGGGCCCGGGCGAGTTCTTCGGCGAGATGGCCATCATCTCCAACAAGCCCCGGAACGCCTCCGCCGTCGTGCATGACGACGCGAAGCTGCTCGTCATCGACCCCAAGACCTTCGAGGCGATGATCCGCGGCAACGCGGAGATCGCCGTGCGGATGATCAAGAAGCTGGCCGAGCGCCTCTCCGAGGCGGACGCCCAGATTGAGAACCTGCTCCACGGCGACCCGGCGAGCCGCGTCGTGCACCAGATCCTCCAGGCCTGCCAGACGCGCGGCCGGCCGCTGGAGGAGGGCGTGGAGGTGGACTTCGCCGTGCGGGAGATGCCCCGGCAGATCGGCGTGGGCGAGCCCGCCGTGCGCAGCATGCTGGAGCGCCTGGAGCGCGCGGGCCTCATCGAGCGCAGCGGTGACAGGGTCACCGTGTATGACACGGCCCGGCTGCATGACTTCCTCAACTACCTCGAGATGAAGTGGAAGTTCGGAGACCTCTAGCGTGAAGCTGCAAGTCCTCGGGTGCCACGGCGGCGAGCTTCCCACGTGCAGGAGCACCTGCTTCCTCGTGGACGACGTGCTCGCGCTCGACGCGGGCGCACTCACCGGGACGCTCTCGCTGGAGCAGCTCTGCAAGGTGGACGACGTGCTCGTCGGCCACAGCCACTTCGACCACGTGAAGGACCTGCCGCTGCTCGCCGACCTCGTCATCGGCCGGCGCGACAGGCCCGTCACCATCCATGCCTCCCGCGAGTGCGCCAAGGCGCTGCGCGAGAACATGTTCAACAACTCGCTGTGGCCGGACTTCACGCGCATCCCCACGCGCCACAAGCCCGTCCTCGCCATCAAGACCTTCCGCGCCGGCAGCACCTTCCAGGTAGGCCCCTACACCGTGAAGAGCGTGCCGGTGAGCCACCCCGTGGAGTCGTGCGCCTTCATCATCAGCGACGGCAAGTCGTCGCTCGCCATGAGCGGCGACACCGGCCCCACGGACAAGCTGTGGAAGGCGCTCAACGCCACGAAGAACCTCAAGGCGCTGCTGCTGGAGGCCAGCTTCCCCAACAGCCTCCAGGCCCTGGCGGACATCTCCGGCCACCTGACGCCCGCCACCGTGGGGTCGGAGCTGCGCAAGTTCGACCGCAACGGCGCCCAGGTGATGCTCTACCACCTGAAGCCCGCCTTCGTGACCCAGCTCAAGAAGGAGCTGGCCCCGCTGCCCGTGAACGTCCTGGAGCTGGGGGAGACGTTCCAGTTCTAGGGCCGGTCGTGCCGCGGCGCGCCGTACGGAGGTATTGACGGCTCGCGGCGGCCGGATTAACCCCCGGGCCTCATGGCCTGGTTCTCCAAGAAGCCCCGCATCGCCGTCGACTCCGAGCCCGCCGCCGAGCCCCAGCCCTCCCGCATGCAGGGCCTCTGGGCCAAGTGCGAGCAGTGCGACGAAATCATCTACCGCCAGGAGCTCGAGAAGAACTGGATGGTGTGCATGCACTGCGAGCACCACCACGCCTGGACGGCTCGCGCGCGCCTCGCCGCCACGCTGGACCCGGACTCCTTCGAGGAGTTCGACAAGGAGTTGGAGCCCCAGGACCCGCTCGGCTTCACCGACTCCAAGAAGTACAAGGACCGGCTGAAGTCCACGCGCAAGAACCTGGGGGAGAACGACGCGTTCATCTCCGGCGTGGGCCGCATCGAGGGCCACCCCGTCTCCATCGGCAGCTTCGTCTTCGAGTTCATGGGCGGCTCCATGGGCTCCGTCGTCGGTGAGAAGGTCACGCGCGTGTTCGAGCGCGCCTTCGAGCTCAAGTGCCCCGCGGTGGTGTTCTCCGCCTCCGGCGGCGCGCGCATGCAGGAGGGCATCTTCTCCCTCATGCAGATGGCGAAGACGTCCGCGGCCATTGCCCGCTTCCGCACCAGCGGCAAGCCGTACATCTCCGTGATGCTCAACCCCACGACGGGCGGCGTGGCCGCGTCCTTCTCCTGGCTGGGCGACATCATCCTCGCGGAGCCCAAGGCCCTCATCGGCTTCGCCGGCCCGCGCGTCATCGAGCAGACCATCCGCCAGAAGCTGCCGGAGGGCTTCCAGCGCTCGGAGTTCCTGCTGGACCACGGGATGATCGACGCCATCGTCCACCGCAAGGAGCTGCGCGGGAAGCTGGGCCAGCTCCTGGGCATGCTGGGGTAGGGCGGCGGGCCTCCACCCCATGGACGCCCCACGCGCCGCCCCCCGGACTCCGGAAGAGGCCCTGCGCTTCTTCCAGGCGCTCAACCCCTCCGGCATCAAGCTGGGGCTGGAGCGGGTGAAGGACGCGCTCGCCGCGCTCGACCATCCGGAGCGCGACTACCCGGCGCTGCACGTCGCCGGCACCAACGGCAAGGGCAGCACCTGCGCCTTCGTGGCGCGCGCGCTGGAGGCCGCCAGCCACCGCGTGGGGCTCTACACGTCCCCGCACCTGGTGCGCGTGAATGAGCGGATCCGCGTGTCCGGCGCGGACATCCCGGACGACGTCTTCGGACAGCGCATCCTGGAGGTGCTGGAGCGCTACCCCTCCGCGCTGACGGAGCCGATGACGTACTTCGAGTTCGGCACCGTGGTCGCGCTCTGGCACTTCTCCCGCGAGCGCGTGGACGTGGCCGTGCTGGAGACGGGGCTGGGCGGCCGGCTGGACGCCACCAGCGCCGCGAGCCCGGTCGTCACGTGCGTCACCCCCGTGTCCTTCGACCACATGGAGTACCTGGGCCACTCGCTCCGGGAGATCGCCGGGGAGAAGGCCGGCATCTTCAAGGCCGGTGTCCCGGTGGTGCTCTCGAAGCAGGAGCCGGAGGCCCTGGACGCGCTCCTGCGCCGCGCGGAGCAGCTCGCCGTGCCCGTCCAGGTCGAGGGTCGCGACTTCGGCATCGTCCCCGGGTCCAATGGGACGCTGTCGTATCGGGGCACCGGCTGGTCGCTCGACGGCCTCACGCTCGCGCTGCGCGGTCCCTATCAGCACCAGAACGCGGCGGTGGCCCTGGCCTGCCTGGAGGCCCTCCGGGCCCGGGGCGTGGCGGTGACCCCGGAGGCCGCGCGCGAGGGCCTGGCCACCGCGCGCTGGCCGGGGCGGCTGGAGGAGCTGGCGCGGGATCCCCTGGTGGTGGTGGATGGCGCGCACAACCCGGCGGGCGTGGCGGTGCTGCTGGAGGCGCTGCGGGCCCTCTACGCGGGCAGGCCGCTGCACCTCGTCTTCGGGGTGGTTGCGGACAAGGACCGGGGACCGATGATGCAGGCCCTGTTTCCGCTGGCGGCCTCCGTGCACCTCACGCCGCTGGACACGCCACGCTCGCTCGCTCCGGAGCGATACATCGCTGAAGCACGGGTTTTGTGTTCACGGGTCGTCTCGCACGCCTCCCTGGAGGAGGCCCTTGCCGGAGCGAGGGCCGATGCAGTGGGTCGTCCGGACGGCCTCGTCCTGGCGACAGGCTCATTGTTCCTGGTAGGCGCCGTGAAGCGATTGGTCGACCGAAGCCTTGGCGCGATGCAGCAGCAGCAGTAACTTTGCGACATGCGCCTGCCGGACTGGAGATCAGCGCTTCCGGGACCTCCGATGCCCACCGTCGATGAGGTCGATTTCCGGGCGCTCTACTCCAAGACGAACTACGTGGTGGAGACGGCGGACGGCTGGTCGCTCGTCATCACGCGCTACCGGCCGGTGAAACAGGCGTTCGCGCAGCCGCTGTTCGGTGAGCCGCTGCTGCTGGTGCACGGCTTCTCCCAGAACCGGCACACGTGGACGAGCGGCCAGTTCGTCAAGAACCTGCTCTTCTTCGGCGTGGACATCCACATCCTGGAGCTGCGCGGGCACGGCAAGAGCTCCATCGCCTTCCAGAAGGAGCGCGCCGAGCGCTTCAAGCGCCCGCTGCCGCAGGACCTGGACTACGGCTGGGACCTGGACAGCTACTTCCTCTACGACCTGCCGGCGGCCGTCTCCGGCGTCAAGCGCATCACCCGGCGCGAGCGCGTCTTCTACTGCGGCCACTCCATGGGCGGCATGCTGGGCTACGGCTACGCCGGCATCCACGACGACTTCGAGGGGCTCATCACCATCGGGTCGCCCGCGGACCTGGGCCGCGGCTTCATGCTCCTGCGCGCGCTGGCGCACGGCTCACCGCTGGTCGCGGGCGCCGTGGACCTGACGCTGGGCGGGCTGAACCTCAACCGCCGCGCGGCGTCGCTCACCCGCTCGCTGCTGGCGAAGGGGGCGGGCGCCTTCAGCCCCTCGCTCCAGAAGCGCCTGGAGCCGGACGCGTCCAAGCCGCTCGTGTTCAACGCGGTGCCGGTGGACGTGGTGCTCAAGTGGGTGGAGCGGCAGCTGGCGCAGGCGGACGAGTCCGCGCTGTATCAGCGCTTCACACGCAAGCTGAACCGGCTCATCAACACGGAGCGTGTCAGCCGCGACGACATCCGCTGGCTCCTGCGCGAGGGCGGCGAGCGCGAGCCGCGCAAGGTGATTGAGCAGTTCGCCCGGTGGATCCGCCGGGGCGAGATGGTCTGCTACCGCACGGACTACGACTTCAAGCGCGGCTTCGGGAAGATTGAGATTCCCATGGCCATCATCTTCGGGGACCTGGATCCGCTGGCGTCCGTGGAGTCCACGCGCAGCGTGTACCGCGCCGCGAAGAGCGAGTACCTGCTGTGGCGGCCGGTGAAGGGCAACAGCCACGTCGAGCTGACGATGGGGCACGACATCCGGCAGATCTGCTACGACATCAAGAACCTCATCGAGTACACGCGCACGCACCGCACGCGCTCGCCGGCCCTGCCGCGCTTGCGTTGAAGCGCGGACGTTCCGGTCAGCCTGAAAAGTTGGTGCCTCCCGGGCGCGTGATAATTTCGCGCGCGTCTGTTTTCTGACGCATGTCACGGGAGTGGTCGATGAAGGGCTTCGCGGTGTCGCTGCTCGGATTGTGGCTCGTGCCGCTGGTGGCGCTGGCGCAGCAGCCGGCGGACCTCAACACCATCACGGCCATCTCCGTGAGCGGCGGGACGGTGGAGATCACCGGCAGCAAGAAGCCGGACTTCAACAGCTTCACCATGACGGATCCGCCCCGGCTCGTCATCGACGTGTCCGGCGCCGTCTTCCAGGGCGTGGCGGAGGAGCAGCCGGTGGGCAACGGCACCGTCACCGGCATCCGCACCGCCACGTACGGCACGGAGTCCGCGTCCATCGCGCGCATCCTCATCGGCTACGAGCGCGAGGTGGAGACGGACATCCAGTCGTCCGGCACCCGGCTGGTGGTGAAGGTCCTGGGCAGCGGGGGCGGCACGGCCGTCGCGCAGGCCACGCCCGCGGAAGGGCAGGGGACGCCGGCGCAGGGCACCACCGCCGCGGCCAACACGCCCGCCGGGGCCAGCGCCCAGGACGCGGCCCGCGCCGCCGCGTCGGACCGCGAGGCGCAGGAGAAGGCCGTGAAGGCCGCCGCTGACGCCGCCCGGGCGGAGCGCGAGGCCCAGGAGAAGGCCGCCGCCGAGGCCGCCGCCCGCGCCAAGGCGGATTCGGACGCGGAGCTCAAGCGTCAGGAGGAGGCCCGGGTCGCCGCGCAGCGCCAGGACGAGGAGCGCCGCAAGTCCGAGGAGGCCGCCGTCGCGGAGCGCAAGCGCCAGGAGGAGGAGGCCCAGGCCGCCGCGAAGCGCGCCGAGGACGAGCGCCGCGCCACCGCCCAGGCCGCCGCCGACCAGAAGCGTCAGCGCGAGGAGGAGGCGAAGACGGCCGCCGAGGAGAAGCGGGCCGCCGCGCAGGCCGCCGCCGAGGAGAAGCGGGCCGCGGCCCAGGCCGCCGCCGAGGAGCGCCAGGCCGCCGCCAGGACGGCCGCGGAGCAGAAGAAGGCCGCCGCGCAGGCCGCCGCCGACGAGCGGCGCCAGAAGGACGAGGAGCGCCGCGCCGCCGCGCAGGCCCGCCGCGAGGAGCAGCAGTCGGCCCGCGAGGCCGCCGCCGAGGCGAAGCGCCAGCAGGCGGCGGAGGCCCGCGAGCGCCGCCAGCAGCAGACCGTGGCGGCCCGCGAGTCCCGCGCCCGTCCCAGCCAGGGCAGCGCCGCGGCCGAGTCGCGCGAGAGCGGCGGGGGCGCGGTGTCGTCACGCCGCAAGACGATGACGCTGGTGGGCTTCCAGCAGCAGCCGGACAGCTCCCGCGTGTTCGTGCGCACCAACGAGCCGGTGCGCTACTCGGTGAGCGGCTCCGGCAACCAGGTGGTCCTGGAGCTGGAGAACACGCGCGTGGTGGAGTCCAACAACACGCTGCCCCTGGACACGCACTTCTTCCCGTCGGCCGTGTCGCGGGTGGAGGCCTTCTCCGGGGCGGGCCAGACGGTGCGCGTCGTCATCCAGCTGAAGCAGGGGGTTCGTTATGAGACACGCCAGGAAGGCGGCCTCATCACCCTCGACTTCCCGCGCCCGGGCCGGTAGGACGGGCAGGGCGCCGTTGCCGGCACGGCGCCCACCGCCCACGCCTCCCGAATGAGCTTCCTTGCCCCGGTCGTCCTGACGCTCTGGGTGTCGGCCCAGATTCCGCTGGCCACGCAGGTGGAGCTGCCCACCGGCGAGGTCGTCGAGCTGGCGGCCGACTACGTCGTCTACGAGAACGACGTCCTCACCGCCCGGGGCCACTGCGAGCTGCGCAGCGGCCCCAACGTGCTGCGCGCGGACGAAGTGACGTACAGCGAGGCCACCCAGGTGGCCACCGCCACCGGCAACGTGATGTTCGTCAGCGGCCTGATGGCCGCCATCGCGGACGACGTGCGCGTGGACCTGCGCTCCAACGAGGCCAACGTGAAGGGCGGCCTCTTCATGCAGAAGAAGGGCGTCACCCCCGAAGCGCTCCAGGCCGCCAAGACGCCGGACGAGCTGCGCAAGCTGGGGGAGACCCCCGTCCTCATGAGCGGCACGCGCATCCGCCGCACGGGGGAGACGGCCTTCTCCGTGGACGGCCTGGCCTTCACCCCGTGCCAGTGCGGCCCCGGTGAGCCTGGTTGGCGCGTGGAGGCGAAGGAGGCCAACGTGAAGATGGGCGAGCGCGCCATCCTCACCTGGCCCGTGGTGTACGTGCGCTCGGTGCCGGTGTTCGCGCTGCCGTGGCTGTACCTGCCCCTGGCCGAGCGCCGCTCCGGCCTGCTCATCCCCCGCCCGTCCAACTCCGCCCTCAACGGCTTCGCGCTGGACGTGCCCGTCTTCGTCACGCTGGGGGAGAGCTACGACCTGACGTTCACGCCGGGCATCATCACGGGCAGCGGCGACATCACGAACCCCTTCTTCTCCCAGCGGGAGGGGACGACCATCCGCGAGCCGCGCCCCAACGGCGTGAAGGGCCCGCGGCTGCTCACCGAGTTCCGCTACGTCCCCAGCAACCAGACGCGGGGAAGGGCCACGCTGGGCTTCCTCTACGACCTGCGGCCCCGGCTGCACCCCACCTCCCTGGACTTCCTGCGCGTCTACCGGGAGGTGGATCCGGACGGCAAGCGCGACTACACCTCGGAGATCGTCGACGAGAAGCGGGGCGTGCGCGGCGAGGCGTCCTGGCAGCACACGCAGGACCTGGGCGACGGCTGGCATGACCGCGTCGACGCGTACTTCGTGTCGGACGGCTTCTACACGCGCGACCTCACCGCCGACCTGCTGGTGCAGAACACCAACTACCTGCGCAGCACCGCCGTCGTGTACCAACGCAAGGACGACCGCTACCTGGGGCTGGACGTGTCGCTGCGCCAGGACCTGCGCTACCCCTTCCGCTTCTTCCAGACGAACACCATCCCCGCCGAGGCCACGGAGGACAACGTCACCACCGAGCCCCACGGCCCGACGACGTTCCAGCGCTTCCCGGGACTCACCCTGGCCCTGCCCGAGCGGCCCCTCTTCGGCGGGCGCGTGATGGGCGGGCTCCACGTGGAGTACAGCCGGCTGGCGCCCCTGCGCAGCAACGGCTACGCGGACGACGGCTTCGACGCGAGCTTCGCGCCCCTGCGCCTGTTCCGCCCGGAGGGCTACCCGCTGGAGTTCAACTACTTCGCGCTGCCCAAGGACCTGCTGGAGGGCAATGGCCGCTTCGACCCCATGGAGCGCGAGGGCCGCGACCGCGTGTCCCTGGCCCCGCGCCTGTCCACGTCCTACGGGCTGGGCACGTGGGGCCGGCTGACGCCCTCCGTGGGGCTGCGCCAGGACGTGTCCGTGGGCGAGGTCTCCGGCCGCACCACCGCGCGCGGCTACCCGCTGGCGGACCTGGTGCTGGACTCGCAGCTGGCGCGCACCTTCACGGACGGCGACACGCTCTACCGCCACACGCTGGCCCCGTCAGTGAGCCTGCGCTACGTGCCCGGCGGCTGGGGCACGGGGCTCACCGCCCTGAAGTCCAACGGCTCCGGCACGCTGCCGCTCCTCTACGACGAGTGGGACTCCGCGGTGCCGCTCCAGTCCGATGGCCGCGTGCGCGGCTTCCTCCACGCCGTGGTCGCCGTGGACCAGACGCTGCGCGTCCGCAAGGGGCCCACCACCCGCGAACCGCTGCGCCTGCGCATCGGTCAGGGCTTCGACCTGTCCCGCGTCGCGCCCGTGGCGGGCCGGGACACGGTGCAGGGCAGCGTGCTGCGCGACACGTTCGCGCGCCTGTCCGCCAGCGCCGGCGTCCTCACGGCGGGCGCGCTCGTGCGCATGGATCCGACGACGCTCGACATCACGCAGCTGTCCGCGGACTTCACCATCGACAACGGCAGGGGCAATGCGCTGTACGCTCGCTACGACGACCTGCTGGCCGTGAAACAATTGTCCATCGACCGTGGGTTGGATCCCTTGGCGCAGGGACCCGACTTCGTGCGGCGGGGCGTGGACATGCTGGTGGGAGACGCACCTCGTCGCCTACCGTCGCACAACGATCAGCTCGACCCCTCTCCGACCGAACGGGCACAGGCTCTCACTGCCGGTACGCGAATCAAACTCGGATTCGGGCTCGGATTGCGATACGAAGCGTTGGTGCAACCGCTTTATAAGGATCTGAATACCCAGGAAAGTCAGCCCCTTGCACAGCAGACCTTCGGCGTGTCCTACGGACCCGCCTGTGACTGCTGGCGCATCGAGGGGGTGGTGATCCTGCGGCGCAATCAGTCGCCGGAATTCGCCGGCATTAATCTGAGTGTGGCCGGTTTCGGGTCCTTCGGGTCGGGAGGGTAGGAATCACCCGCCGTACGCGAGCGTTGCACTCACCTCGAAACATCCCCCAGAGGAGAAGTCTTTCGTGTCGGATCTCGGAAAAAGAATTGGCCAGCGCATTCGCGAGCTTCGCACGCAGCGCCCGGAGCGATGGACGCAGGAGGAGCTCGCGGAGCGTGCGCAGATCAGCGTGTCCTTCCTGTCGATGATCGAGCGCGGTGAGCGTGTTCCCCACGTCGAGACCCTGGCGGCGCTTTCCAACGCCCTCAGCGTCAGCCTCGGTGAGCTCTTCACGGGCACCGAGCAGACCCCTGCCCAGACGGAGGACCTGCTGCGTCCCCTGTCTGACTTCGCCCGCGCCCGTGGCCTCAACGCGCGCGACGTGGACCGCCTGCTCGGCGTGGCCCGCGTGATGTTCAACGGCTCGGCGGCCTGAGACCCCTCCCGGGGAGGGACCTTCCCCGTGCGTACCCCTTCCGCCCGCCTCCCCCTCGGCGTGGCGGAGGGCCCCACGTAAGGATTGACCCCGGGGCCCCGCGTCCGTAGCGTGGTTGGCTGATTCTCGAATCAACCAGCCGTGGGAGGACGCGTGGGCCAGCAGAAGACGGCGCCAGAGAACGGGACGCGGGAGAGCGAGCGTCGCCGCACCATCCTGCGGGCCGCCATCGACGTGTTCGCCCGCAAGGGCTACCACGGCTGCCGCATCGCGGACGTCGCCAAGGAGGCGGGCGTCGCGTACGGGCTCGTCTACCACTACTTCAAGAACAAGGACGAGCTGCTGGAGACCGTCTTCGAGACGGGCTGGAGCGGCTTCATCTCCCGCGCGCGCGCCGTCGCCGAAAGCGAGGGGCCGCTGGTGGAGAAGGTCCGCCGCATCGCGGACGTGGCCTTCGAGGCCTACCGCGTGGACCCCCGCGCGGTGAAGGTGCTCATCCTGGAGATTGCCCGCTCACCGGCCGGCGCCCGCATCAACCGGCAGACGGCCTTCGTGGACGTCATCCGCCTGAGCGCGCAGATGTTCACCCACGCGAAGGAGGCGGGGGAGCTGCGCCCGGACGTGGATCCGCTGCTCGCGTCCGCGCTGCTCTTCGGCTCCATTGAAATGGGGCTCACCGCGTTCGTCGTGGGGCTCGCGGACGCGCGCGACGCGGCGATGCTCGAGCGCGCCAAGGCGCAGATCGCCGACTCCTTCCTCCACGGCGTGCTGCTGGAGGGCGCGTCCCTCAAGGCCGAGCCCGCGAAGCACGAGCCCTCGAAGTCCGAGCCGGTGAAGCACGAGCTCCCGAAGGCCGAGGCCCCTCCGGACGTGCCCCCGCAGAAGCGGGAGAAGGCCGCGCCGAAGGCCCGGGCCCCCAAGCGCGGCTGAGCCTCGCGGGCCCCCAAACCTGGGGACCGCGCGGCGCGCTACGGGTTGCCCAGGCCGGGCGCGTTGGTGGCCATGCCCGGAGCTTCCGGGGCGCCGGTGAAGTCCAGCTTGAGCAGCGTCTGGCCATCCACCCACCGGTCATCCGCCTTCACGCCCCAGTGCAGGTGCGGGCCGGTGACGCGGCCGGTGCTGCCCACCCGTCCCAGCGCGTCGCCCTGCTTCACCGTCGCGCCGTCCTTCACGTCGATGCGCGACAGGTGGAAGTACGCGGTGTAGAGCCCCGCGCCGTGGTGCAGGAGCACGGTGTTCCCGGACGCGTAGTTGTCGCGCACCAGCACCACCGTGCCGTCGTTGGCGGCGACCACCGGCGAGCCCGTGGCGCCGTCCAGGTCCACGCCGAAGTGCTGCGTCTGCAGCTTGCCGTTGAACGAGCGGCGGTCGCCGAAGGGCGCCGTCACGGTGGCCTCGCGCGGCCATGCGAAGTTCTGGCCGAACAGCGGCGCCTGGAAGGGCTGCGCGAACGCCGCGGCGAACGCCTTTCGGTCCGCCTCCATGCGCGCCTTCACCGCCTTGGGCGGCGACACGTACTTGTTGGCCACGCGCAGCTCGCGCTCGCGGAAGCCCGGCGCGCCCACGTTGAGCACGCCGGACAGCAGCACCGGCAGGCCGCGCCCGGAGGCCGTGACGTCCACCGGCACGCTGCCCTCCGCCTGCTCCACCGGGAGGCTGGTGAGGGCCGCGTAGCCGTCGTTCCACGCGAAGAAGCGCAGGGGCCGGCCCGCGAGCGTCCCCGTGGGGAGCGCGGACGCGCCGCTCACCGTCACCAGCACCGGGTCGCCCGGCTTCGGGTGGGTGGGCTGGAGCGACAGGCGCGGCCCGTCCACGGGCTTCACCTTCAGCGGCGCCAGCTCTCCCTGGACCACGGCGCCCGGCGTGGGCGCGCCGGGGGCACGGGGGCCGGACGCGGCCGGGGCGCCCGGCACGCTGCCGGTCACCACGGCGGAGGACGCGGCGGGCGTGGCGGCGAGCGCCGGAGACCCGGTGGCGAGCAGGGCGAGGACGAGGACGCGGGAGGGGGCAGGGGTCCGGGCGGGCATGGGCGGTTCTTTACACCACGCACGCGCGGAACCTTCCCGGACCGGCGTCGGGCGTGTTGGCTGTCTGCTTCTCTGCCCGGAAGGGCTCGCCTGGATGCCATCTGCTTGACGGCTGGCCGCCCCTCACGGGGGCGAGCGCCGGATGCGTGACATTGTCGGTACTTGGGTGCCCCTGGAGGCGAAACGGTGTTCCTGGCCGGACGCGCGGCAGGCAGGCGTGCCGCTTCCTCGCGCGTCAAGGAGTTCCGGACGGCGAGGGGCTCCCTAGCTTTCCCACATCAACGCATCGCATCGACTTCGAAAGGGAGGGCGCGCATGCCTCGCTCCTACAGCTTCGACCACTTCCAGGTTCCCAAGACGCTGCCGGTCCAGAAGCGCAGCCTGCGTCAGCGCGACAAGGAACAGCTGGCCCAGTCGTCGCGGGTGACCGTGGACAACCACGAGGGCATCCACTACGGCAAGAGCCACGCGCAGACGGAAGAAATCCTCATGGCGCGCAAGATGGAGCTCCAGCTGGAGGAGCTGGCCCGCCCGGAGGCGGACGCCAAGTTCTCCCACGGCCCGGTGTCGAAGGTGAGCGGCGCCGCGAAGAAGCAGCGCAAGGCGGCCGCGTCGCCCATCATCGGGACGACGGCGCCCATCGGCGCCCTGCCGCCCACCCAGGAGCGTCCGCCGCAGGGCCGTCTGCCGGACCTGCTCGACGAGGCGCGCCGGCAGCTCAAGGCCATCCAGACCGGCGTGGGCGACGTCGCGTCCGCCGTGCAGCGGCTGGCGACCCTGCCCCTGGAAGCGGCGCGGCTGGCGGCCCGCCGCATCATCCCGGCCTAGGGAGGGCGGACCGAGCGTGGAGCTGACCCTGGTCTCCTACAACATCCACTCCGGCATCGGCGTGGACGGAGCTTTCGACCTGGAGCGCGTGGGCGCGGTGCTCCGCGAGGTGAACGCGGACATCATCGCCCTGCAGGAGGTGGGGGACTTCCGGGGCAAGACGCCCCGGGAGGACCAGCCCGAGCACCTGGCGCGGATGCTCGGGATGCACATGGCCTTCGGCCCCAACGTGGTCCGCAACGGCCGCCGCTATGGCAACGCCATCCTCAGCCGGCTGCCGGTGCTCAAGTCGAAGAACTACGACCTGAGCGTGCAGGGCCGTGAGCCACGGGGCGCGCTGCGCTGCGACCTGGACCTGGGCGACAGCCAGCAGCTGCACGTCTTCTGCCTCCACCTGGGCCTGTCCGTGAGTGAACGGCGGCGGCAGGAGTCGCTCCTGCTGTCCGCCGACCTGCTCCGCGACGCGGCCCGCAAGGACCCCATGGTGGTGTGTGGGGATTTCAACTCCTGGGGCAACGGGCCGGTGTCCTCGCTGGTGCGCGAGGCCATCCACGACGCCGCGTTCGAATTGGGCGCCGCCGCGCGCACGTACCCCACGCGGCTGCCCCTGTTCCGGTTGGATCGCATCTACGTGGACTCGGGCGTGCGGCCGGTGTCGGTGACGCCGCACCGCTCGCCCTTGAGCCGTGTGGCGTCGGACCACCTGCCGCTGGTGATGCGCTTCGAGGCCCCCATCTCCGTGCAGCCTCCCGTCGCGCCTCCGGTGCAGCTGATCGGCTAGGGCGAGCGCTTGCGCTAGGCTCACCCCTGTCCGGGGGTTTCTCGCGTTGAGTGGCCGACGCTGGCGAACGCCGGACAATTTCCTCGCGGCGCGGTTGTCGCGGGGAGGTGGGGTGCCTAGGTTGGCGCCCACGCGCACAGGGACGTGAGCGTCGGCCGGAGAGCGCATGCACGTGGGCAGTGAACAGACGGATCGCGGCGTCGCCGCGCTCGTCGGGCGCATGGCGGACGGCTTCAGTCGGTTGGTGACGCAGCACCTCCAGCTGGCGCGTGTGGAGCTGGCGGAGGACGCGAAGGCCATGGGCCTGGACGTGGCGAGCATCGCCGTGTTCGTGCCCTTCCTCCTCGTGGGTTACGCCTTCGTCTGCGGGGCGCTGGCGGCCGTGCTCGCCCCGTTCACGGGGTGGGCCGGAGCGCTCGCCATCGTGGGCGCGGCGAACCTGGTGGGAGGCGGCCTGGGCATCCTTCGCGCGGTGAAGCGGATGAAGACGCGCCAGATGATGGATGACAGCGTGAGCGAGCTGTCGCGCAGCATGGCGGTGCTCACCACGGCCCGCCCGCAGGTGCCGGCGGCGCCCGGGGTGAACACGCTGAAGGACACGACGGGAATGGCTTTCAAGGAGCCGCGGGATGGCCGCTAGCAATGGACACCTGCCGCGCACGAGCGCGGCGCTTCGCGAGGAAATCGAGCGCACCCGGGCCGACCTGGCCACGTCGGTGAGCGCGCTCCGGGTGGAGGTGGCGGAGGTTACCGACTGGCGTCAGTGGGTGCGCAAGCATCCCTACGCCTGCGTGGGCGGCGCCTTCCTCGTGGGCTACCTGGTGGGCTCGCGGCGCTCGGACGAGCGCCGGCGGGGCTGAGTGCAAAGACTTCAAGACGCAATCGGAATCACGAACGCACAGCAGAGGGCTTCCATGGAAATCAATCCGCAGCAGATGGCAGACCGGGCGCGGCACCTTCAGGAGCAGCTGCCGAACATGGACGAGGCGCGGCAGAACCTGGTGGACCTGAACCGTCAGGTCGTCGGGTTCATCAAGGCCAACCCCGGCACGTGCCTCCTGGGCGCCATCGCCGTGGGTTTCATCGTGGGCCGCATCGCCTCTCGCTAACCCGTTTCCTGGAAAGGGAGCACGGACATGAGCAACTATTCGGGAACGACGGGCAACGGCACGGCGGCGCACGGTGAGGACGCGGGCTTCGGCCAGCGCGTGGATCAGCTGGGCTCCGACGCGCAGCAGTTCATCGACAACGCGCGCACCGCGGTGGCGGACCTGGGGCAGTCGCTGGACCTGAAGGGGCGCGTGGAGCGCAACCCCTATGGCACGCTGGCCATCGCCGTGGGCGTGGGCTACGTGTTGGGCGGTGGCCTCTTCACGCCGCTGACCGGGCGCATCCTCAAGCTGGGCGTGCGGCTGGCCGCGCTGCCCTTCGTGAAGGATGAGCTCCTGGGCATGGCGGAGTCCGCCTTCCAGGGCTACCAGACGGGTCGTGGCACGCCGCCCTCGGGCAGCGTCTAGGATTCGAGCGGCAACCCGCGTCTTTCCCCCGAAGTCATCTCACGGAGTCGGACATGCTGAGCCTGAAGGACTTGAAGAAGCTGGACAGGGACGACGTGCTGGACCTCCTCGGCCTGGAGACGCGCCGCACGACGGCGGAGTCTGCGCTGCCGGCGCTGGGCATCTTCGCGGCCGGCGTGCTGGTGGGCGTGGGCGTGGGCATGCTGCTCGCGGACAAGCCGGGCACGGAGCTGCGCGGCGACCTGCGCCAGCGCATCCAGGGTGGCCAGGACAAGCTGGCGACGGCCATCAACAACGCGCGCGGTGGGGACACCCAGCAGGGCGCGGGCTCCACGGTGCCGCCGGGCCAGCGGACGACCTGATTCCAGGGCGTGCGTGAAGTGCACAGAGGGCCTCTTCCCGCGCGAGTGGGGAGGGGCCTTCGTGTTTGCGCGGGGTGAGAGGGGAATGGCGTAGGATTTCCGGCCATGTCCCGTTTCCGCGTGCTGTGGGTGTCATTGTTGGGGTTGGCCCTGGTGCGGTGCACCGTGCCGTCGCTGGAGGACCTCTGGAGGGAGAAGGGGTTCTGCGCGGTGGGGGATGAAGACTGCGGCATGTTGCGCATCCGGGTGGATGCACAGGGATTCGAGCCCGGGTGTCTGCGGATCACAGCGCGCGAGGCCGAACGCGACGCAGTGCTCACGATGACGGTCCCGTACAGGGGAATGGCGCGGGCGGGCAGGCCGCTGACGCAGGGGTTCTCTCCACCAAAGGACTGGGGACTGCAGGGCACGGTGTTGGTCGATGCATTCGAGCAAGGCTGTGATGGGGCAGCCGTGGCGAATCAGCAGTTGGGATTCGTATTGCGTGAAGGGGACGTCTCCGACCTGGCGTTCTCACTGAGGGCCACGGATGCAGACGGGGATGGCTACGTCAGCGCGGGGTCGGGCGGCACGGATTGCAACGACACGCGCGCGGAGGTGAATCCCGGAGCGGCGGAACTCTGCAACCGCCAGGATGACAACTGTGATGGAGTGAGTGACGAGGGGATGCATGAGGGCGAGCCGTGCATCGCCAGCAACGAGTGCACAGGCGTCATTGCATGTGGCCAAGGTGGGGCAACCATCTGCTCAACCCCGGCTGCGCAGTTCGCCTGGGTTGACGAAGATCACGACGGACACGGTGATTTAAGCAAGGGTCAGGTGACAGTGTGTTCGAGCGCATTGCCCCCAAACCGACTGCCAACCACCGCTCCCCATGATGACTGTCTTGATACGAATGCAGGCGTGTACCCGGGAGTACCCGAGCGCTGCAACGGGCTGGATGACAATTGCAATGGAGATAGGGACGAAGGCTTCTTCGTGGGTACATCCTGCGTAGACAACGGCAGCGGCTGTCATGGGGCCCGCGCTTGTGATGCGACAGGAACCGGCACGCTTTGTCAGCTCCCCGCCACTTTCCCCACTTGGTATCCAGACGACGACGAGGATTCCTTCGGTCAAACGGATGCAGGGGTCGTGGCCTGCGCTCCGCCCAATGAGACCTTCGTGTCCCAAAGCGGTGATTGTGACGACGGAAATCCTTTCATCCATCAAGGCGAGCGCGAACTGTGTGACTCGCAGGACAACAACTGCGACGGAACGGTGGACGAAGGGACCTGCGCACAGGGCAGCCCTCGTTGGAGTGGGCAGAACATCGGAGACGGAGGAGTGCGGTGGTATGGCGTGTCCCAATATCCCGACGGCGGAGTCTGGATCGTGGGCTCGCAAGCGGCTCGAGCGGTCAAGAGGCCGGGTGAAACCGCGTTTACGTTGATGAACGACGCATGTACTTCCACCTCCACGCCATCTGATATCTTGAGTGTTTGGGCTCATCCGAACGGCTATGCGTTCATGATGGGCAATGATACAGGGCTCATCATGTATCACAGCAATGCCGGCGGTTGTGGCACTCGACGGTTGCTGGTGGGATCGGCTTCCTATGGCAGCGCGATCCATGGGTTTGCCTCAGGCTTCGCGGCGGACCTCCACGGTGTCTCAACAGACTCGAATTCACCGGATGCGTCTGTCTCGGGTGTGTTCCAGGTTGACGGTGGAACTCCTCCGTACATTGTTACCCGGGTTGTGGGGCAGGGGCCGCTCCGCAGTCTGCACGGTCAGTCCCTGGATACGATGTTCGCGGTAGGCGGCGGTGATGCAGGAGTAATCTACAGGTATTCCAAGGACGCCACGAATTGGATAGCTGATACCACGGTCCCCGCGTCGCCGCCTTTGGTTGACGTCCGGGTGGTCAATTCCCGGTTGGCCTACGCGGTGGGACATGAAGGCACGCTCCTCGCCTGGAATGGCGCGTCTTGGAGCCGCCTCGGGTCCCCCTCTGGCGAGAACCTTACCGACGTGCTCGCGTTCGGGAAGAACGCCATTTATGTGCTCAGTGATAAGGGTAAAGTGTATAGGTACAACGGGCGGCAGTGGACCTCCCAGCCGTTCGTAGGCCCTGTCTATGATATCGAGGGCACTAACCCAGAGGACATCTGGATTGTGGGTTACCCGGGGATCGTCTTCCATTATCCCGCGTGGCCGCAGTGAATTGGCCCCTGCACCGGGAGCACGCACCGTGAGCGCTGCGAAGAAGGGCCCCCCGAAACATTCCCCGCCGCCGGACGCGCCGAAGCATGATGCGCGGTCGATGCGTCACGACACTCCCGTGGATGTTCCCGCCGTGGATGCCTCCACGTCACTTCCCGTGCGAAACACAGACACGCCGTGGGCCTCCGGGCCCGAGGGCGCGCTGGGGCAACTGCGCGCGCTCGAAACACTGGAGGCCGCCTACGACGCCTGGGCGGAACTGAAGCGCGAGCACGCCGCCTCCGTCATCCAGTTCCGGGAGGAACAGGTCCGGCTCACGCAGCAGGGCTCGTTCCTCCTGGGCGCCGTCCGTGCCGCGGGCATGGACACCGGTTCAACAGCTCCGGGCCTCCAGCAGCAGGGCGCCGCCAGCGACTTCCTCCGCGACGCGGAAGCCAAGCTCGCCAAGGCCCGTGACGCCGTCTCCCGGCGCGAAGCGGAGAGCGAAGCCCGCTACCAGGCCGCGTTCACGGAGGTCCGCGCCACGCTCCTGGACCGCGTCCAGCGCTACCTCCAGCGCAGCCGGCCGCACCTCACGCTGCTCCTGCGCCGCGTGGGGGCTGAACGCTCCATCCTTCACGTCGCGCGCGTGCAGCCGGATGAGGCCGTCCTGCTCTGCTACCTCCTCACGCAGCGGGTGCCCTCCCGCTACGGCTTCCTCTTCGACGACTCCACCGAGGACCTGTCCCTCCCGCCCGCGCCGCTCTACGCGGAAGAGTCCATCCCCTCCGACGCCATCCGCCCGGACGCGCCGGGCCTCCTGCGCGTCATCGACGCCAGCGCGGACGTCCTGCCGCTCAAGGGCTTCATCCCCCTGCGCGTGCCCAGGCCCGGGGGAGGGGAGGACTTCTTCCGCCTCCTCCAGCGCGGTGCGGTGATGGAGGTGGAGATCGCGGACGGGCCGGACTTCCGCAGCATCCTCACCCGCGAAGAGTCGGAACGCTTCGCGGGCCACCTCCTGCGCCTCAAACTCGAGGAGCGCATCGGCCTGGACATCGAGGCCGGGTAGACGCGCTCAGTTCGTCCGCACGATGCCCACTTCCGCGGTGCCCGCCAGGACGACGCTGCCCAGGAAGAGGTTGTCGGACTCCGGGCCGCCCATGCGCACGGCCTGGAAGATGACCAGGTAGGTCTGCTTCGGGTTCGGGAACGCCGTGGCGGGAATCGTCACGCGCGCATCTCGGAACGTCGCGGGCGTCGCCGCCAGCTGGAGGAACTCCACCGGCGTCGTCGGCACGTTCGAATAGGTGGACTGGCCTTTCTCCCCGTTCGCAGCCAGCGGCACCACCGTCACGAAGCCCAGCGTGCGGTCCTGGTTCGGCGGAGGCGCCGGCCGGTCAAACGCGAACGCCGTGTTCGCGTTGATCCGCACGAAGCCCTCGGCCGGGTGGAACGCCTCGATGGCCTCCTTCGTGGGCGAGTCCTCCACCCGCGCCTCGTACTTCGTCCCGCCCTGCTCGGCGAAGAATGAGTACGTCGCACCGGACGTGTACTTCAGGTCGTCCGTGGAGTCGCTCGTCACGCCGTAGCTGCCGCCACCCTGGCCGTTGAGCGGGACGCCCGCCGCGCTCCCCGCGCGCAACGTCACCGTGGCCCCGCTCAGCCCCTCCGGCTGCGCGTTCTCCCCCTTCGTCGTCCCGAAGAACACGAACGCCGCCGTCTGCCCGGGGAAGGACACCACGTCCCCTCCGTCCGGCCCGCCGTAGGTCCCCGCGTCGTAGCCCGCCAGCGCGGACGCGGACACGTCCACCTGCGGCGTCGCGAGCAGGGTGCCCACCATCACGTGGTCCGCCGTGAGCTGGTGGGTCGTCTTCTCCAGGTCGCAGGCGAGCGGCGACAGCACGGACACGGTGGCGAGGGCGGACAGCAACAGGCGTTTCATGGGCACTCTCTTGCGCAGGGCACGGATGGACAGCTGACAGCGGCCAACCATACCGCGCGTGTTGACCCATAGGCGCGGGGCCCCGGCGGGGTATCCTGCACGCCGCTCGTGCAACGCCTCCGCATCCACTCCTCCGGCCGCCGCTTCCTCCACCGGCTCGGCTTCTCGCTCGTCATGGCGGCCCTGTTCGGCTGCCTGCTGGGCCTGCTCGTCTCCCAACGCGTCACGGGCCCCGCGCGACCGGAGGACACGCCCGCCCCCCTGCTGTCGCCCTCCGGCTTCATCGACGGCATCTCCCACTGGCTCGACGGCGGCGAGCGCGTCTTCTACGACTGGCGCATCCGCCAGCTCGGCGAGGTCTCCGAGCGCTCCGACCGCGTGGTGCTCGTCTCCATCGACGACGACACGCTCGCCGAGGCCCAGCAGGGCCCCCGCGCGGAGATCGCCGCGTACCCGTGGCCGCGCCAGGTCATGGGCGGCATGGTCCACCGGCTGATGGAGGAGGGCGCCTCCGTGGTGATGCTGGACTTCGCCTACCCGGAGCTCAGCCCCCGCGCCTGCGTCACCCCCACGCGCACCGGCCGGGGCGCCCTGTCCCAGGACGACGACGCGCTCCGGGCCCTGCTGGACCAGGACCCCGGCCACTCCGTGCTCGCCTTCCGCTGGGGCGCCGAGGGCACCCGCACGCTGCCCCCCACCGGCCGCCTGTGGCCTTACAGGGTCCGCCTGGGCAGCTACCCCGGCGTCTCCGAGGCCCGTGCCCGCGCCCAGTCCGTGCTCGCCCTCCAGCGCCCCGCGTTCCTCATCCCCGCCGGCAAGGGCCTGGAGGTCTGGGCCGGCGTCGCGGACGAGGGCGAGGGCCGCAGCCTGGGCGAACAGCTGGGCACCACCGCCGCGTCCATCCAGGAGCGCCGCGCCGCGGACGATGCCTTCCGCGTGGCGCCCTCGGACCTGTTCCTCGCCCTGGCCTCCGTGCAGGTGCAGGGGCTGGACCCCGAGAAGCTCCTGGAGGTGCGTCAGCTCCAGCACCCGGTGACGCCGCTGCTCAGCCCGGCCAGCGGCTACGGCGCCACCACGCTGCCCGCGGACCCGGACGGCGTGGTGCGCGGCGTGCCCCACCTCGTCGCGTACAGCCCTCGCGGCGGCGAGCGCTACGTGCTGCCCTCGCTGCCCCTGGCCGCCGCCATGCGGCTCGCGGGCACGCAGAAGCTGCGGTACGCGGACGGGCGCCTGCACATTGGAGACAAGTACTCCGTGCCCATGGACGCGGCCGGCTACAGCCTGCTGCGCTGGGAGGCCCCGTCCGCCACCCGGGGCGCGCGCGGCCCGCTCGCCCGCTCCATCCGCGCGTGGAACGTGCTGCTCAACCTCTTCGACACGCAGGAGGCGCGGCCCGCCCGCTTCGACCATGACCTGGACGGCCGCGCCGTCATCCTCACCAACACCAGCAGCTACGCGCCCGAGCGCCGGGTGACGCCCATCGGCCCGGGCATCGCCAACGGCGCCGTGCTGGGCCAGGCGCTCGCCAACATCCTCGCGTCGGACGGCATCACCCGCGCGCCGCCGAAGGTGGACATGCTCGCCACCATGGGGCTGGCGTTCATCGGCGCGTTCCTGGCGCTGTCCTTCAGCTGGCTCTTGCGCTCCGTGGGCGGCGCCTTTCTCTTCGTCTGCGTGGCCGTGGCCGCGGGGGCGGGCTACGTGGGCGCGGCGGGGTACGTCTTCGTCCACGACAAGCTGTGGATTGCCGTGGCCGGGCCGCTGTGGTCCGGCGGGCTCGCGTTCCTGGTGACGACGCTCTACGCCTTCCGCACCGAGCAGGACGTGCGCGACTTCGTGCACAGCGCGCTGGGCCGCTACGTGAGCCCGGAGGTGGCGCGGCTGGTGGCGCGCGACGTGAGCCTGATGAAGCCGGAGCGCCGGCAGATGACGGTGTACCTCTGCGACATCGAGGGCTTCACCCGCCTGTCGCAGGCGCTGCCGCCGGAGCAGCTGGTGCCGCTGCTCAACACCTTCCTCACGGAGATGACCGCGGTGGTGCGCGCCACGGTGGGGCAGGTGGACAAGTACATCGGCGACTCGGTGATGGCCTTCTGGGGCGCGCCCGTGCGCACGGACCGCCACGCGCACCTGGCCTGCGAGGCCGCGCTGAAGCTCCAGGCGGTGCTCGCGCAGAAGCAGCCCCTCTGGGAGAAGCAGTTCGGCCACCGGCTGGCGGTGCGCGCCGGCATCGACACGGGCGACCTGCTGGTGGGCGACATGGGCAGCGAGCTCAAGTCCCACTACACCGTCATGGGCGACGCGGTGGGCATGGCTGGCCGGCTGGAGGCAGCCAACAAGCAGTACGGCACCCAGGTGCTGGTGGGGCAGGCCACCGCCCAGCTCGCCAGCGACGCCTACGTCTTCCGTGAGGTGGACCGCGTGCTGCTGCGCGACCAGGCCCAGCCCGTGCGCGTGCACGAGCTGCTGGGCCGCCGGGGCGAGTTCTCCCCGGAGAAGCAGGCGGGCATGGCCCTCTACGAGAAGGCCCTCATCGCCTACTACGCGCGCGACTTCCTGGTGGCCCAGGAGCTGTTCCGCCGCTGCACCGTGGAGCACGGCGACCCGGTGGCCCGCGTCTACGTCCAGCGCTGCCAGCGCCTCATCCAGACGCCACCGCCCGCGGACTGGGACGGCGTCATCCGCTGGGGCCGGCGCAGCACGGACGCGCGCTGACCTCCGGGCGGCCCTTCACTTCAGGGCCGCGTCTCGACCCGCAGGGGCACGCCGAAGCGCGCGGTGAAGAACTGGAGGATGTGGGCGTGCTCGAAGGCGATCTCCTCCGGGCGCTCCGTGAGGTGCGCATGCTCGGGGACGATCATCAGCGACGCGTCCTGGCCCCGGGCCTGGAGCGCGCGCACGAAGACGTCCGCGTCCGACAGCGACACCTTGGGGTCCCTCGCGCCGAGCATCAGGGCGATGGGCGCCTCCACCCGGTCCACCCACGTCACGGGCGAGATGGCGCGGAGCCGCTCCGCGTCCTTCTCAGGATCGCCGTACTCCTCTGCCCGCGAGCCGCGCAGCTCCGGCGAAGTCCGCGCGAGGAAGGAGGCCAGGTCCGTCTTGGCGGCCAGGGCGAAGCCCGCGTCGTAGCTGCCCGCGAAGCGCGTCATGCCCACCAGCGTCTGGTTGCCCCCGTAGCTCCACCCGAGGATGCCCAGCTTGGGCACCACCCCGTCGCGGGTGAGGCGCTGGCGCAGGCAGCGGCTGGCGGCTTCCAGGTCCGTGGCGGCCGCCACGCGCAGCGGCCCGTTGTCCGCGCGGGCCCAGTCCTCGGAGCAGCGGGTTCCCCTCACCGCGGGCTCCGCGTAGATGAAGCCCGCACGGAGGAAGAACTCCGGGCGCCAGTGGTACTCCGGCCGGGGACAGCCCGTGGTGTAGAAGGCGAGCACGGGACACCCTCGCTCCTGGCACGCGGGCGGCACCCGCACCTGGATCCGGAAGCGCACGTCGCCGTTGTCACACGCCAGGTCCTCCACGGGCGCGGCGCTCCAGCGCAGGCGCTGCCCGGAGTCCGCGAGGATGGCCGCCAGGGTTGCTTGCAGCGCCGCATCGGGTTCGACGCGGGGATGGCGCCGCAGCAACGCCTCGCGGGAGTCGCCGTCCCGGACGAGCGCCGCTCCCACGACGCGGGGGCTGTCCGCGTCCGCATGCGCGCCCAGGACCCGCGCGGGAGCCGGGGCCACGGGCCGCGAACACGCCCCCAGCGCCAGCAGGCCCACGAGGCCGGGCAGGAAGAGGGAGGAGGGGAGGGCACGGCGCACGGACCACCTCCAGCGCATCAGTCGTCGTCGCCGGAGTCCGGCTGGCCGAACAGCTCGCGCACCGGCACGTCGTCCTGGATGTGCTCGGCCACCACGCGGCGCATCTTCTCCGCCGTCATCCCGGAGTAGTACACCTCTCCGGGCCACCCCATGAGCTGGTAGTCCTCCGGGGACAGCGGGTCGCGCTTGCGGCCCGTGTCCTCGCGCACCACCACGTTGGGCCCCATGTGGCAGAAGCCGTAGCAGCCGCCCCGGTACAGCTCGCAGCGGGACTGCAGCCCCTTCTCCGCCAGCGCCTCGCGCGCCGCCACGTGCACCGCGTCCGAGCCGCCCTCGCGGCAGCTGGCGCCCTTGCACACCGACATCCGGTAGCGCTTCACGGCGGGGCTCCCCGTGCCAGGCCGGCACCATGCGCATTGAAGAGCTGCAGCATCACCACATGCCCCCAGAAAAGGCTTCGGCCCGCCCTTCCCCTGACAGCGGGAAGAGGGCGGGCCGGGCTTGCGTGCGGAGGGGCGGGAAGGCCGCCCCCCGTGGCGCGGAAGGACGGGACTACTTGATGAACTTCGTCACCTGGATGGGACCCTGCTGCGTCACCACCGCGTGCCCGGCGCCCGGCTTGCCGTGGGCGGCGTGGCCCGCGCCCAGCTGCTTCGCGTGGCCATGGGCGTCGTGGCCCTCGTGTCCCTCGCCGATGCGCGTGTGCGCCTCCTTGTGGACGTGGTGCGGCTCCGTGGAGCTGTCGCGCTTGTTCCAGGGGTCGGACGGGTGCGACACGGCCGGGCCCTTGAGCAGCTTCGGGATGTCGTAGACGAAGTTCTGCCGGTTGTACTCGGACGGCGTGTGCATGTACGTGTCCATGCGGATGGCGTCCTTCGGGCACGCCTCCACGCACAGGCCACACACGATGCAGCGCAGCTCGTCGATGACGAACTGGGTGGGGTACTTCTCGATGACCGCCGACTCGGAGTCGGTGCCCTCGCGCTCGTACTCCCCCGCCTCGATGTAGATGCACTGCGCGGGGCAGATGGTCGCGCACATGTAGCAGGCCACGCAGCGCGGCTTGCCGTCCTCGCGCGGCACCAGCCGGTGCAGACCGCGGTAGCCCTCCGGATAGATGGGCTTCTCTTCCGGGTACTCCACCGTGGTCATCAGGCTCGTGCCCGTGCGGTCCACCACCTGGGGGTTGGTGTCGCGCGTGCCGAACATGTTGCGGAAGAAGTGCTTGGTCGTGATGGCCAGACCGCGCAGCAGCTCCGGGATGTACATCCGCTCGCGGACGTCCGTGCGCGGATCCTGGGAAGCATTGAACGCCATGGTGTCTTGTCTCGCTTCCGGACCGCGCTAGTGCGCGCCCGCCGGGGAGTGGGAGTGGGGGTCCGCGTGCGCCGGCAGGCCGTGCGCATCGTGGCCGTGGCCGTGGGCGTCGTGACCGTGGCCGTGCGCCGCGTCGTGCGCGCCCGCCGCCTTCGCACCCGTGGTCATCGTCAGGGCGACAAAGAAGCCGATCTCCAGCAGGCCCACCACGCCCAGCGCGCGGAGGGACGGATCCCACAGCACCAGCGCGCCGCTGATGAACACGTTGGCCAGGCCCACCGGCAGGAGGATCTTCCAGCCCAGGTTCTGGATCTGATCGTAACGGAAGCGCGGGAAGGTCCAGCGGATCACCAGCTGCACCCAGATGAGCAGGATGACCTTGATCCAGAACACCGTGCCCAGCAGCGTGCCGTACACCCAGCCGTGCTCCTGGAAGAAGGGCTGCGCCGCCAGCCACTCGCCGCCGAAGGGCAGGTGGTGACCGCCGAAGAAGAGCGACGCCGTCACGCCGGCCAGCACCACGACCTCCACGAACTCGGAGATCATGAACATGCCGAACTTCATGCCGGAGTACTCCACGAAGTAGCCGATGATTTCGGACTCGCCTTCCGGAGCGTCGAACGGGGCGCGCTTGGTCTCCGCGAAGGACGCCACGAAGAAGGCGATGAAGCCCAGGGGCTGGATGAAGACGCCCCACGCCGGCAGGCCCAGGTCGAAGCCGCCGTCGGTGCGCCACAGGTACTTCGCCTGGCCGGTGCCGGACACGAGCGCGTTGCCCACGTCACCCACCAGCGTGGGCAGCTGCACGGAGGAGAAGGCGAGGAACAGGCCGACGAGCGACAGGCCCAGCGCGACCTCGTAGGAGATCATCTGCGCGGAGGCGCGCACGCCGCCCAAGAGCGCGAACTTGTTGTTGGAGGACCAGCCGGCCAGCGACGTGCCGTAGACGGCGAGCGACGCGATGGCCAGCAGGTACAGCATGCCGAAGTCCGGCGTGGCGACGACCATGTCCACGGTCTTGCCGAACACGTTCACCGTGGGGCCGGCCGGCACCACCGCGAACAGCGCGAACACCGGCGCGAAGGCGAGGATGGGGCCCAGGTTGAACAGGAAGCGGTTGGCGGTGCCGGGGACGAAGTCCTCCTTGGTCAGCATCTTCAGCACGTCGGTGATGATGTGCGGGATGCCGCCCAGGGAGCGGTTGGACAGGCCCGGGATGGCCAGGCGCGCGCGGTTGGGGCCCACGCGGTCCTGCATGAACGCGGACCACTTGCGCTCCGCCAGCGTGAGCAGCGTCGCGGTGATCATCACGAAGACGAGCATCAGGAAGATGATGTTCGTCAGGCGGCTGGCACCCTCGAAGAGGTACTCCTCCGCCAGGTAGCCCACCAGATACGCCGAGGCCACTCCGCCAGCGACGGCGAAGACGATGAAGGCCATGGCGAACAGCATGGTCAGGATGCGGCTCATGGTCAGATGCCCCTCACGCGCGGCGCGCCGAACTCACGGTAGCCCGGCGGACGGCCGTCGGCCCCCGACGGCAGCGGATTGATGCCCGGCTTCTCCCGGTCCGGCGGAGAGGCCTTGTCCCAGTTGAACTCGGCGAACTCGGACACCTTGCCCGAGAGCGCCCGCCACACGTCGCGCGCGGACGCCGCGGCGGCCTCGCCGCCCAGCTCACGCGTCAGCTCCGTGGCCCACTTCCAGTGCGGCACCGCGTCACCCTTGGAGGGGTACGCCTTGCGGAAGCGCTGGGTGATGCCGTCCGCTTGCGTGAACGTGCCCTCGTCCTCGATGTGCGCGGCGGCCGGCAGCAGCACCGTGGCCTGCGCCGTCACCGGGGACTCGTTCTGCGCCTGGGCGACGAACACCTCCAGCTTCGCGGCGGCTTCCGCGAAGGCGGCCGCGTCCACGGGGACTTCCGTGCCCACCGCGTAGAGCGCCTTCACCTGGCCCGCGTTGATGGCGGGGGTGAGCTCCTCGAAGCCCTTGAGCGTCAGCCCCAGGCCCTTGGCGATGAGCGTCAGGCCCTGGCGGTTGGGGTTCTTGTCCGCCGTCATCAGGTAGTGGTCGGCCTTGCCCTGCGGCCGGCCGCCCACGAACACGGACGTCACGCCCAGCACCGTCTTCGCGAACGTCAGGCCCGCGAGCAGGTCCTCGTTGGACGCGACCGGTGAGGCCAGCACCGCGAGCTGCTTGGAGCCCGCGAGCGGCTTGAGCGCCTTGGCCGCGCCGGCCACCGCGTCCTTGCGCCCGACGGCCGGCTGCACCGTGCCGGGAGCCTGGAGCCCGCGGCCCACGCGGGCGGTGAGCACGCGGCCCACGTTCAGGTCCTTGTACGACAGGCGGCCCTGGTCGCACATCCAGCTCTTGTTGATGGCCTCGTTCTCACGCGGCCGGTAGCGGTAGGTGTCCTGGGACATCCAGTCGCCGTAGATGTTGCAGCCGCGCGAGCAGCCCGTGCAGACGGACGGCGTGGCGGACAGGAACCAGGCGCGCGCCTTGAAGCGGAAGTCGCGGGAGAGCAGCGCGCCCACCGGGCACACGTCCACGGTGTTGAGCGAGTAGTTGCTGTCCAACTCGTTGCCCGGGAACACGTCGATGCGCTCGTGGCTGCCGCGGCCGAAGACGCCCAGCTGCGGCTCCTTCGGGATCTCGTTCATGAAGCGGACGCAGCGCGTGCAGATGATGCAGCGCTCCTGGTCCAGCACCACGCGGGGCCCCAGCACCTTGCGCTTGTGCTTGAGGGCCTTGCTGCCCTCCAGGCGCGAGGGCTTGTAGTTGTACTTCATGTAGTAGTCCTGCAGCTTGCACTCACCGGCCTGGTCGCAGATGGAGCAGTCGACCGGGTGGTTGAGCAGCAGGAACTCCATCACCGCGCGCTGCTGCTCCTTGACCTTGGGGGTCGTGGTCTTGATGACCTGACCCTCGGCCATGGGCGTCTGGCAGGCGGGGACGAGCTTGGGCGCGTTGGACGCCTCGATGAGGCAGATGCGGCAGTTGGCCGCGATGGAGAGGCGCGGGTGGTAGCAGTAGTAGGGGATCTCCGAGCCGACCGTCTTGGCCGCCTCGATCATGTTGGTCCCCGGCTTCACCACGACTTCCCGGCCGTCGATGACCGCCGTCACGAAGCCCGGGTTCTTGGGCTGCGGCTTGGGCGGAGGGCCGCCGGCGGGCGCCGCCGGCTTGGGCGGAGGCGTGCCGGTGGGGCCGCTGTGCGCCGCGGGCGGGGAGTCCAGCTTCGCGCCGGCGGGCGGGTTGGACGGCTCCGGGCCAATCTTGGCCGCGGGCGTGTCGGTGGGCGCGCCCTTGGGGGGCGTCTGCGCGTCACCGGTGGGCTTCTTCGTGTCGTTGTCGCTCACTGCTCGACCTCGCCGCCGATCATGTTGATGGTGTCAAAGGTGGGAACGAGGTCCGCGAGCATCTTGCCCTGGATGATGTGCGGCAGCGCCGACAGCACCGGGAAGCCCGGGGCGCGCACGTGGACCTTGTACGGACGGCCGCGGCCGTCGCTCACCAGGTACCAGCCGAGCTCTCCGTTGGAGGCCTCGGTGGCGTCATAGACTTCACCGGGGGGCACCTGGATGCCCTCCATCACCAGCTTGAAGTGCGCCATCACGCCTTCGATGGTGCCGTACACCTCCGGCTTGGGCGGCAGCGCGATGCGCCAGTCGTCCACGATGATGGGGCCGGCGGGGATGGTGGCCAGGGCCTGCCGGAGGATCTTGATGGACTGCCGCATCTCCTCCAGGCGCACGAGGTAGCGGTCGTAGTTGTCGCCGTGCTGGCCCACCACCACGTCGAAGTCGAAGCGGTCGTAGACCCAGTACGGCTGCACCTTGCGCAGGTCGTGGTCCACGCCGCACGCGCGCAGCGCGGGGCCCGTCCACCCGTAGTCGATGGCGTCCTCGGCGGTGATGATGCCGGTGCCCTTGGTGCGGTCCACGAAGATGCGGTTGCGCGTGAGCAGCCCGTCCATCTCCACGAGCAGCTCTTCGGTGCGGTCCAGCGTCTTGAGGACCTTCTCCGACCAGCCCTCGGGCAGGTCGCGGTTGATGCCACCCACGCGGCCGAAGCTGGTGGTGAGGCGCGCGCCGGTGAGCTCCGTGACGCGGTCCTGGATGAGCTCGCGGGCCTCCATGCCGTAGAGGAACGGCGCGAAGCCGCCCATCTCCAGGCCGGTGGCGCCCACGCACGTCAGGTGGTCCGTCAGCCGGTGCAGCTCGCTGCCGATGACGCGGATGTACTGGGCGCGCTCCGGGATCTCCAGGCCGATGAGCTTCTCCACGGCGTTGAGGAACCCGAAGTTGTTCATCATCGCGGACAGGTAGTTGAGCCGGTCCGTGTACGGCAGGCACTGCGTCCAGGTGACGTTCTCGCAGCTCTTCTGGAAGCCGCGGTGGAGGAAGCCGATCTCCGGGTCGATCTTGACGATGGTCTCGCCCTCGAGCGCCACCTTCAGCCGCACGGTGCCGTGCGTGGCCGGGTGGGAGGGGCCCATGTTGATGACCATGTGCTTCGCTTCGAGGTGCGACTCGAGCTCCGACTCCTCGTGGGCGAACCCGTCGGTGTCGGGGTTGTGGGGCTTCTGCGCGTCGATGTTGTGGCTGTCGGACATGGGGAGGTCTCGATCAGGCGACGCCGCTGGTGCCGGGGCCGCGGAAGATGTCCTTGATGGGGCGCTCGGGGATCAGCGGCTGGCGGTCGCGCAGCGCGTAGTCCTTGCGCAGGGGGTGGCCCTGGAACTCGTCGTACAGGAGGATGCGGCGCAGGTCCGGGTGGTCCGTGAAGCGGATGCCGTAGAAGTCGAACACCAGCCGCTCCCACCAGTTGGCGCCGCGGTACAGCGGCGTGAGGGAGGGGACTTCCGGGCGGGTCTCCGTCACGCGCACCTTCAGGCGCACGTGCTCCTTCCGCTTGAGCGAATAGAGGAAGTAGACGACCTCGAAGCGCGGATCACTCTCCGCCAGGTGCAGGCGGTCCACGGCGTCCGCGGAGCCGAACAGCTTGAAGTCCAGCTCGGGGTCCATCTTCAGGAAGGTGGCGACTTTCGGCAGCCACTCCGCATGGATGACGGCCCAGGCTCCGCCAGCGCGGTCGACATAGCGCTCCGCGACCGCCTCGGGAAACTGGGCGGCGACCCGGTCCAACGCGAAAATGCTCAAGGGGGGCCTCGATCTACGACAGAGGAAACCGCGGCTTTATAAGGACCGTTCGCGTGAGGCGTCAACGTAAACCCTCAACCATGTAGGCCACTTAGGTGGTCCAGTAGCCCGGCATCGCGCTCCGCCCCCTGCCTGCCTGGGCACGGGGGCCGGAAAGCTCAGGCCGCCACGTCCGGACCCAGCACCGGAGCGTCCTCGGAGGGCAGGGGGACGAAGGTCACCACCGGCTGGCTCTTGCCCGCGACGAGCGCGGTGGGGGCGGGGGCCCAGCGGAAGGCCTCACCCGCCTGCTCGCGGGTCGCCTGGGAGACGAGCACCGGCACCCCGAAGCCCTTGGTCAGCCGCTCGATGCGGTTGGCCAGGTTCACCGTGTCGCCAATGGCCGTGTACTCCAGGCGCCGGAACGGCGAGCCGATGTTGCCTAGCACCACCGGCCCGGAGTGGACACCCACGCCCATGCGCAGGCCGGGCTGACCCCGGGCGGCGCGCTCGGCGTTGACGGCCTCCAGCTCGCGCACCATGTCCAGCGCGCACCGGGTGGCGCTCCGGGCGTGGTGGGCGTCCGGCAGCGGAGCGCCGAAGTACACCATCAGTGCGTCCCCGATGAACTTGTCGAGCGTCCCGCCGTGGCGGAACACCACCTCGACCATGCGGCCGTAGTACTCGTTGAGGATGGTGACCACCTCCTCGGGGGGCAGCCGTTCGCTCAGCGAGGTGAAGTCGCGCACGTCCGCGAAGAGCACGGACACCTCGCGCAGCTCCGCGGCGGGGGAGTCCATGTCCTGGAGGCGCTCGGCGACGGCGGGGGAGAAGTAGCGGCCCAGGCGGGCGCGCTGGAGCTCCTCCTGGGTGACGGCGGCGGACAGCAGGCGGATGCGCTGGAGGAGCCGGGACGCGCCCGCGGCCGTCATGGCCAGCATCACCGCGCCGGCCACCTGGGCACCCCCGCCGATGGAGGCCTCCCGCTGGAGCGCCACCTCCGCGAGGATGGCGATGAGCGTGACGAGCTGGGTGACGGGCCGGCGCAGGCTCAGCGCGGACAGGAGGACCAGCGCCGCGAAGATGCCCAGCGTGAAGCCGGCCACGCCGCCCGGAGAGGGGGACACCGGCAGCGCCAGGTGCTGGAGCCAGTAGACGGCGGGCACGTCCACGAACGCGACGGACAGCGACGCCCAGCGGGCGATGCGCGTGGAGGCCGTCACCGCCACGGCCACGACGGTGGTGCACACGAGGTACAGCGCGAAGGGCGCCAGGTACACGTCCCAGTCGTGCAGCCCGCGCACCCGGCCCAGGTACACGGCCATGGTGAACAGCACGCCCACCGCGCCCAGCCGGACCCACGCCAGGTGCCGTCCATTGGACTGGCGCTCCACGTCGAGCGCGCGGCGCACGGACTCCTGCAGGGTGTCGCTGGGCGTGGCGCTGGAGGACATGGGGGTGGGCCTCCCGGGCCGAGGGAGGCATCGGTCAGGAACGGTCCGGGGGCATCTTGCACGGACCGTGCACCCGGCGCACGTCGAGGACTCCCCGGAAGCCCGGTGGTACACAGAGTTGGCGCCTCCATGCCCGGCCGGGGTAGACGCTGGAGGCATGTCCGTGCGGTCCGTCGCCTCCTTCCTCCGTGCCGCTTCGGGGCGTCTGGCCCTGGGCGCCCTGCTGGGGTTGTTGCTCTTCGCCGCCGAGACGGCCTGGCTGCTCAAGGCGGGCGTGGTGGGCGTGGACATCCCGCTGGATGGCCCCTACGCGGCGCTGGCGGCGGCGGTCCGGCCGCTGCTGCCCGGCGTCATCCTGCGCGTGGCCGCCGTGTACGTCGTCGCGGGCGGGCTCTTGGGGCTCGCCGCGGCGGTGCTGGCCCGGGCCTGGACGCGGCGGGGCGGGCGGCTGTCGCTGGCGGTGACGGTGCCCCACTGGGTGGCGCTGCTGCTGCTCTGGGCCTGGGACCGGGCGCTGGCGAGGCCCGCGCTCTTCGACGACCTGCCGGCGGTGCGGCCGGTGCTGGCGTGGCTGGTGGATCACGGCGAGCCCTGGCAGGCGCGCGCGGCGGCCGGGGCGTGGGTGGCGGTCCATCTGGCCGTGCTGGCGGTGCGCGGGGTTCAGGGCCTGCGCCGGCTCGTGGCCTCCGGTGGCCCCGAGGCCCGGCGGGTGGAGCGCGTCTCCGGGGCGGTGGTGGTGGGCGTCGTCGTGGTGCTGGCGGTGGCGCTGACGGTGCGGCGCCCGGGGCCTTCCGTGCGGCAGCCGCTGGTGGTGCTCATCGGCATCGACGCGTTCCGGCCGGACCGGCTGGGCGCGACGGGGCACGGGGTGGCGCCCCACGTCGAGCGCTTCCTCCAGGACGCCACGCTCTTCACCCGCGCGTACACGCCGGTGGCGCAGACGGAGCCCGCGTGGCGCTCGCTGCTCACGGCGCGGTGGCCGTACCGCACGGGCGTGCGCTACCCGCTGACGTCCGACGCGCGGCTCGTGCTGGCGCCCACCTTCGCGCAGCGCTTCGCGGACGCCGGATGGCGCACGGTGTTCGCCACGGACTGCTCGCGCTTCCACTTCGAGGGGCCGGCCTCCGGCTTCGCCACGCGCTGGCAGCCTCCGCGCGGCGCGCTCAACTTCGCGCTGGAGAAGCTGCGCTACCGGGCGCTGGGCCTCTTCGCGGACAACCCGGCGGGCGCCGCGTGGGTGCCCGAGTTCATCGACAACCGCGCGCTGGCCGGCATCCATGACCCCATGGGCTATGCGCGGCGGCTGTCGGACGGGCTGCTGGCGGAGGCAGGGGAGGGGCCGCTGCTCTTCGCCTTCCACGCCACGGCGGCGCACTTCCCGGGCGACCCCGTGTATCCGTTCTATCGCCGCTACGTGTCCGCGTCCGAGCCGCTGGAGCGCCGGCTGCGCATGCACTTCGCCCCGGTGGCGCCGGGCGCGAAGGGCGCGTGGAACCGCGAGGGCGCGGAAGGGCTCTACGACGAACTGCTCGCGCAGGCGGACGCGCAGGTGGGGACGCTGCTGGACGCGCTGCGGGCCTCCGGGCGCTACGACGACGCGACCATCGTGCTGATGTCCGACCACGGCGAGAGCTTCCACGCGGACCGGCCGGACCTGGCGGGCGCGACGTCCGTGCACGGCGCGCGGCTGGGCGACGAGGAGAACCGCATCCTGCTCGCGGTGAAGCCGCCCGGCGGCCGTGGCATGGGCCCCGCCCAGGTGGACGCGCTGGCGCGGCTGGTGGACGTGGGCCCCACGCTGCTGGAGCTGTCCGGCCTGTCCGCGCTGCCGGAGGCGGACGGCGCGTCGCTCGGGCCGCTCTTGCGCGGAGAGGCGCGTCCGCACGCGCCGCTGTACGCGGAGACGGGCTACACGCACGTGAGCCCGGAGGTCTTCGACCCGGGCCACTGGCCGGGCGCGCCGCGCACCTTCGACGCGTACCGCCTGCGCCCGGACGGCGTGGTGGAGATGGGCGACGACGCGGACGCGGCGGTGCTGCGCGAGAAGGACACCGGCGCCTTCGACGGCCAGCGCTGGGTGGTGGACCGGCCGCAGGCGGACGGCAGCGTGCGGCGCACCTGCACGGGGGACTGTGAAGGGGCGGACGCGCGAGCGCTGGCGGACTGGCTGGATGACGCTCGGGAGCGCGCGCCGGAGGCGGCCTCACGTAGAGTCGCCGGCCATGTCGACGACTGAAACAGCCCCCGGCCTCCAGGAGACGTACGCCCCCCACAACGCCTGCTTCGGGTGTGGCCCGGCCAACCCGAAGGGGCTGCGCATCCGCAGCCGCGTGGAGGGTGACCTCGTCGTCGCGGACTGGACGCCCGAGGAGCACCACCAGGCGTTCCCGGGCGTGCTCAACGGCGGCATCATCGGCGCGCTGCTGGACTGCCACTGCAACTGGACGGCGGCGTACCACCTGATGAAGGCGCAGGGCGCGGCCACCCCGCCGTGCACCGTCACCGCTGACTACGCCATCGTGCTCAAGCGCCCCACGCCCATGAGCGGCCCCGTGCACCTGTCCGCGAAGCCCGTGGACATCCAGGGGGACCGCGTCGTCGTGGAGGGCACCCTCACCGCCAACGGCAAGGTGACGGCCACCTGCCGGGGCACCTTCGTCGCGGTGAAGGAAGGCCACCCCGCGTACCACCGCTGGTAGGCCCGGGAACGCCTCGGGCCCCGTCACCGGCCTCTTCGTGAGAGGCGGCGCGGGGCCCGTGGGGTGAAGCAGGAGCGGTGTGACTACTTGCCGGCTTCGAGCATGCGGGCGTGGTGCGCCGCGGTCTCGTTGGGCTGGCCGGGGTCACGCAGCCGGTGCACCTGGTTGCCGATCTTGTCCTGCAGCAGCATCAGGCCGTCCAGCACCTGCTCCGGACGCGGCGGGCAGCCGGGGATGTAGACGTCCACCGGGATGATGCGGTCGATGCCCTGGAGCACCGCGTAGTTGTCGTAGAAGCCGCCCGAGGACGCGCACACGCCGAAGGCCACGACCCACTTGGGCTCGGTCATCTGCTCGTAGACGCGCTTGAGGATGGGGGCCTGCTTCAGGTTGATGGTGCCCACCACCATCAGCAGGTCCGCCTGGCGCGGCGAGAAGCGGGGGAACTCCGCGCCGAAGCGCGAGATGTCGTGCCGGCTGGCGGCCACGGACATGTACTCCATGCCGCAGCACGCGGTGGCGTACGGGTAGGTGAACAGCGAGTACTTGCGGGCCCAGCCCAGGCCCTTGGACACCAGCTTCTGGAAGAAGCCCGTGGCCTCCTCCCGGCGGGTGGTCATGATCGGAGCGATGTCGGTGTCAGCCATGGAATTGTCTCAGCTCTCCCAGTCGAGAGCGCCCTTCTTCCAGACATAGATAAGGCCCACGACCAGGGTCGACGCGAAAACCAGCATCTCCACGTAGCCGAACCAGCCGAGCGCCTGGAAGTTCACCGCCCAGGGGTACAGGAACACCGCTTCCACGTCGAACACGATGAAGAGCAGCGCGATGACGTAGAACTTCACGGCGAAGCGCTGGCGAGCGGGACCGCTCGACTCGGAGCCTGCTTCGAAGGGGGCCGACTTGGTGCTGCTCGGGCGCTTGGGGCCCAGCCGGGTGGTGACCTGGGGGATGATCATCCCGAGGACGCCGGCCAGCAGGAGCACCACCGCCATCGGCAGGTACGGTGCGAGGGGTGTAGTCATCGGGCGCGGACCCTAACGACACCGCTGGCGTCGTGTCAAAGGGAAATACCCCCGCCCAGGGCGCGCCAACCCCTTGAGAAGACGGCCGAAATGCCGGGCCCATCAGCCGCCCTCATCCGCCGGGCCCACGCCGCCCGGACGCCTGCCCGGACACGGGCGGTGGATCACCCCGGGGCCGGTTTGACGCTGTGGGGAGCGCACGCCTAGCGTCAGCGGGCTGTCCCGTTGTTTCCGCTCATCGCCTGGGGAGTCGTCGACATGTGGGGCCGGCTGACCTTGCGGATGCAGGTGGCGATCGCGGTGCTGATCCCGTGCCTCGCGGTGGTGTTCTTCACCGGGGTGTACTTCCCCGCCCGGCAGCAGGCCGCGGGCATGGAGGTCCTGGCCGGGCGGGCCGTGACGTTGGGGACGCTGGTGGTCCGCCACCCCTCGCTCGCGCTGCCGGACAGCGCCCCGGACGCCCGCGCGCGGCGCGACGAGGTGTTCTCCCAGGTGGAGTCCGGGGGCTTCACGCTCAACTTCCAGGAGCTGACCCGCGCGGACGGCACGGTGGTGGCCGTGCGCGGCCAGGTGCCGGAAGGGCCCACCGTGCCGAAGGAGGTCAAGCCGGGGGCGTGCACGGTGGCGCGGCTGACGGACCAGGTCGTGGTGCGCTGCGAGAGCGACGGCCGCGTGTACCGCGCGGGCTTCGGCACGCACGAGGTGAAGGCCGCGCTGGCGGCGACGGAGGGCTACTCGCTCATGGGCTACCTGGGCGCCGCGGTGCTGGGCCTGGGGCTGGCGGTCATCATCAGCCGTGCCATCGCGGACCCCGTGTCGCGCGTCACGCAGGTGGCGCGCGAGGTGGCCCGGGGCGACGTGTTCCGGGGCGAGCTGGACGTGTCCGCCGCCGGTGAGGTGCGGCAGATGGCCACCTCCTTCAACGAGATGCTGGGCACCCTGCGCGCCACGGTGATGGAGCTCGTCACGCGCACCGAGCAGCTGTCCAGCGCGTCCCGTGGCCTGATGGGCGCCTCCGCGGATCAGGAGCACGTCATCAGCCAGCAGGCCGCGTACGCGCAGCAGATCGCCGCCACGTTCGAGGAGCTCTCCCGCACCGCCGAGCAGATCTCCTCCTCCACGGAGGTGGTGGAGTCCAGCGCGCGGCGCACCCATGACGCCGTCGCGGAGGCCATGGCGGTGGTGGCCCAGGTGGTGGGCGGCATCAGCGACATCCGCACGGAGTCCAAGGGCGTGGCGGACGCCATCGTGGGGCTGAACAAGGACCTGCAGCAGGTCTCCAAGATCGCCCAGGTCATCAACCAGGTGGCGGAGCGCAGCGACCTGCTGGCGCTCAACGCGGCGCTGGAGGGCACCAAGGCGGGCGACGTGGGCCGGGGCTTCTCCCTGGTGGCCGCGGAGATGCGCAAGCTGGCGGAGAACGTGTCCGTGTCCGCGCGCGACATCGCCCGCATCGTGGAGAAGGTGCAGGACTCCGGCGAGGAGGCCGCGTCCAAGGCCCGCGTGGGCATGGCGACGAGCGACCGCGGCGTGGAGGTGGCCGAGCAGGCCTCCGCCGTCTTCCTGCGCATCGTGGAGCTGGCGCGCGGCACCAGCGAGGCGGCGCGGCAAATCACCATCGCCACCCGCCAGCAGCGTCAGTCCAGCGAGCAGGCCGTGCAGGGGGCTCGCAACGTGGCGGACCTGGTGAAGCAGGGCGTGGACGCCACCGGCCGCACCACGCGCATCGCCCAGGACCTCCAGTCCGTGGCCGAGGGGCTCACCGCCGTCACGAGCCGCTTCAAGGCCCAGCCTCGGTCCTGATTCAGACCGGCTGCGACGACGGCGCGCGGGCACGCAGCTTCTGGAACAGCTCCAGGGGCATGGCCGCGACGCCCAGGCGGTGGTCGGGCGCCACCGCCTCGCCGTGGAAGTCGCTGCCGAAGGTGGGCACCAGGTCGAACTCCGCCGCGAGCGCCAGGTACTTCTGCCGCACGGTGGGGTTGTGGTCCACGCTGAGCACCTCCAGGCCGGACAGCCCGGCCTTCGCCAGCGCTTGAATCTCCGGGCGCTCCATCTTGGAGGAGCCGGGGTGGGCGAGCGTCGCGGTGCCGCCCGCGTTGCGGATGAGCCGGATGGCCTCCGCGCCGTCCAGCTTGAAGCGCTCCACCCACGCCGCGCGGCCCGTGCCCAGGAAGCGGTCGAACGCGGCCTTCATGTCCAGGCACCAGCCCTGGTCCACCAGCACCCGCGCCAGGTGGGGCCGCCCCAGCTGCGCGTCCCCGGCCACCTTGCGCACCTGCTCCATGCGCACCGGGAAGCCCAGGTTGCGCAGGCGGGCCACCATCGCCTCCATGCGCCGGGTGCGCTCGTCCCGCAGCCGGTCCGCGAAGCGCGCGAGGTCCGGGTCCTCCGGGCGCAGGAAGTGGCCCAGGATGTGGGCCTCCTTGCCGTACACGAAGGCGGACAGCTCGATGCCGGGCACGAGCTCCAGGCCGTGGGCCTGAGCCGCCTGCCTTGCCTCCTGGAGGCCCGCCACCGTGTCGTGGTCCGTCACCGCCAGGACGGTGACCCCCGCGGCGGCGGCGCGCGCCACCAGCTCCGAGGGCGGGTACTGGCCGTCACTGGCGGTGGTGTGCGAATGCAGGTCGATCACGGCTGGGGGACCCTCCGGAGGGCGGCGAGGCGGGCACTCTTACGCCATGTCCCCATGGGAAGGGGCCGGAAGAGCGGGCCCTGTGTGAATCCGCACGGCACGGGGTTTCTTCCTGTCGGGTGGCGACCCCTTGGGGAGGGGCAGGGCTGAAGGCGGGCCTCCCCTTGGCAGGCGGGCGGTGTTAGATCGCCGCGCCATGGCCAAGACCCCGACCCCGAAGAAGTCCTCCCTTCGCGCCGCCTACGCGAACGCGCGCAAGGCGGATCCGCGCCCCATCACCGGCAAGGAGAAGCCGGCGGAGCTGCTCGCGCACGCGTTCAGCGCCTACGTGGGCCGGCAGGAGCGCACCGCGTTCGAGCTGATGCAGCAGTCCGTGCAGCAGGACGCGTCCATCTTCCTCACGCTGTCGGGCGCCATGACGCCCGCGGGCCTGCACCAGTCCTGCCTCATCCCCCTGGTGGAGAAGGGCATCATCTCCGCCATCACCACCACGGGCGCCAACCTCTACCACGACGCCCACCGCATCATCGGCCACGGCATCCGCGAGGTGAACCCCAACGCAGGCGACCTCCAGTACCGCCTGGCGCGCATCATCCGCATCTACGACCTGGGCTTCTGGGAGGAGGCGCTGCTCGACACCGACCGCCTCTTCTCCGCCATCCTCCGCCAGCCGGAGTTCCAGAAGAAGATGACCACGCCGGAGTTCCACTACCTCCTGGGCAAGGCCATCCACGGCATCGAGAAGCAGCTGGGCGTGAAGCAGCCGTCGCTCCTGTCCACCTGCTACAAGCACGGCGTGCCCATCTGGGTGGGCGCCGTGCAGGACGGCTCCATCTTCCTCAACGTCGTGAAGCTCAAGCGCCTCTTGGGGGACGAGTTCAAGTTCGAGCTCGACATCAACGACGACGTCTATTCCATGGCCGCCATGCAGCACTACTGCCGCCACCATGGCAGCGGGAAGCTGGCCATCTGGATCCTGGGCGGCGGCGTGCCCAAGAACTACACGCTCCAGGGCGAGCCGCTGCTCGACCAGATTTTGAACGTCCCCACGTCGGGCTTCGACATCGACGTGCAGTTCTGCGTGGACCCGGTGGACAACGGCGCCTTGTCCAGCTGCCCGGCCGGTGAGGGCCACACCTGGGGCAAGGTGTCCGTGGAGGCGGTGGAGACGGGCTCCATGTACGTGCACTGCGACGTGACGGCGGTGTTCCCGTGGCTCACGCACGCGCTGTTCAGCGAACCCAAGAACAAGCGCAAGCCCATGCGCCTGATGGACAAGATGGGCGACGCGGTGAAGTTCCTGGACGCGGACGTCAAGAAGCGCAGCAAGTCGCTGATGAAGACGCTGGACTGGAGCGTCGAGGACGCCGAGCCCTCCTCCGAAGAGGACGCGAAGGCCCACGACAGCTTCGTGCGTTGAGAGCGCAGTCCTTTCCCAGGCCTCAAGTCCCAAAGGAGACGGTGATGAGTCAGCAGCCCGCGACGGGTGTGGTGATGTCCCTGGTGAGTGCCCCCCAGCTGAAGACGCAGGTCACGCACGGCCCGTCCGGCGCGACGCTGCCCACGGAGGCGCCGAAGGACAACGGCGGCACCGGCGGCAGCTTCTCCCCCACGGACCTGGTGGCCACGGCGCTGGCGTCCTGTGTCGTGACGACCATGCACCTGATGGCCGGCAAGGAGGGCATCACCCTGGGCGAGGTGCGCGCGACGGTGGAGAAGCGGATGACCCCGCCGCCGCGCAAGATTGGGGAGCTGGTGCTGTCCATCCTGATGCCGTCCGGCCTCACCCAGGAGCACCGCGCGATGCTGGAGAAGATCGCCCACGAGTGTCCCGTGGCGCGCAGCCTCCACCCGGACGTGAAGGTGACGGCGTCGTTCGGCTATCCGGACTGAAGCGGCCGTGCCGGGGCTCGGATGGCCGTCTGCCCTCCGAGCCCCGCTGGCTGCATGCGACAAGCGGCCGCCGTGCCCACCCTCGTGAAGTCCGTTTGATGCCTCGGGGGAGGGGCACTCGACATGAACGTGAAGCGACTGGGCATCTACCTCAACGACCATCTGCTGGGCTCCACCGTGGGCGTGGACCTCGCGAAGCGGACCGAGCGCGAGAACCGCAGCAACCCCGTGGGCCAGTACCTGGGCACGCTCGTCCCCCTGCTGGAGCAGGACCGCGCCACGCTGCTGGCGGTGATGTCCGCCCTGGAGGTGCGGGTGGATCCGCTCAAGGTCGGCGGCGCGTGGATCACGGAGAAGCTGTCGCGGCTGAAGCTCAACGGCTCGCTCTTGCGCTACTCACCCCTGAGCCGGCTGGTGGAACTGGAGGGGCTGTGCGTGGGCTCCCACGGGCGCGTGTCCCTGTGGCGGAGCCTGGCGCTGGTGGCCGCGAAGGATCCGCGCCTGGCGCGGTTCGACTTCGGGTTCCTCGCGGACCGCGCCGACGGGCAGCTGGAGACGCTCCAGACGCTGCGGCTGCGCGCGACGCAGGCCGCGTTCAGCGACACGTCCGTCGAGACCGGCGAACAGGCACCGGTCCCGACGGAGGCGTGATTCGTCAGGGCCTTCAGGTCCCCGAGGGGGAGACGGGGTTGCGCGCCCCGTTCTCCGGCCCGGGCAGCAGGCGCAGCTGGCTGGCGGAGGTGAACGTCGCGTCCACCTCGCGCTCCAGGTACGTGTAGCCGGACAGGCCGTCCTCGTAGACGCGCAGGAGGTTGCGCGACTCGTCCAGGGTGATGCGCCCCTGGCGCAGCGCCAGCTCCGTGAACTTGCGCAGCTTCGCGACGAGGTCGTCCTTGTTGTAGCTCACGTAGTTGAGCACTTCCGTCACCGTGTCCCCGGCGACGACGTGATCAATCAGGTAGCCGCCGCCCGGAGCCAGCGACACTTGCACCGTGTGCGTGTCCCCGAAGAGGTTGTGCAGGTCGCCCAGGATCTCCTGGTACGCGCCGACGAGGAAGATGCCCAGGTAGTAGTCGTCGCTGTTGAGCGCGTGCAGCTCCAGCGCGTCCTTCACCTCGCGCTTGTCGATGAAGTGCTCGATCTTCCCGTCCGAGTCGCAGGTGATGTCCGCCAGCGTCGCGCGCCGGGTCGGCTTCTCCGCCAGGCGGTGGATGGGCATCATCGGGAAGAGCTGATCAATGGCCCACGAGTCCGGCAGCGACTGGAACACGGAGAAGTTGCAGAAGTACGTGTCCGACAGCTGCTTCTCCAGCGACTCCAGCTCCTCCGGAATCTCCCCGGCCTCGCGCGCCACGCGCAAAATCTTGTGGCAGATGGCCCAGTAGAGGTTCTCCGCGGCCACGCGCTGCTCCAGCGACAGGTGGCCCAGGGAGAACAGCTGGAGGCTCTCCTCCTTGGCGTCCTGCGCGTCGTGGAAGGCCTCGATGACGTTCTTGTTCGTGACCTCGCGGAACGTCGAATAGAGGTTGCGCACCACGGAGGGCGCCTTGTCGTCCACCTTGTCGGGCGTCTGGGACGGGTCGAACTCGCTGGTGCCCAGCACGTCCACCACCAGCACCGCGTGGTGCGCGACGACGGCGCGGCCGGACTCGGAGACGAGCGTGGGGTGCGGCACGCCCGCGCGGTCGCAGGCCTCCATCACGCCGAAGACGACGTCGTTGGCGTACTCCTCCGTCGTGTAGTTCATGGAGGACGCGAAGTTCGTCTGGGAGCCGTCGTAGTCCACGCCCAGGCCGCCGCCCACGTCCAGGTACTTCAAGGGCGCGCCCTGGCGGGCCACCTCCACGTAGAAGCAGCCCACCTCGCGCAGCGCGTTCTTCACGTTGCGGATGTTGGAGATCTGGCTGCCCAGGTGGAAGTGAAGCAGCTCGAAGGAGGCGAGCAGGCCCGCGTCCTTCATGAAGCTGATGCAGTTCATCAGCTCCGACGAGGACAGGCCGAACTTGGAGCGGTCACCTCCGGACGCCTCCCACTTGCCGGCGCCGCGCGTGGACAGCTTCACGCGCATGCCCAGCCGCGGGGTGATGCCGGTGCGGCGCGCCACCTCCGCGATGAGGGGCAGCTCGCTGGGCTTCTCCACCACCAGGATGACGTTGCGGCCCAGGCGCGAGTAGAAGAGCGCCGTCTCGATGTACTCCTCGTCCTTGTAGCCGTTGCAGATGACGAGCGCGTCCTCGCTGTCCAGCAGCGCCATCACCGCGAGCAGCTCCGGCTTGCTGCCGGCCTCCAGGCCGTAGGTGTGCTCCTTGCCCGCCTCGATGATGGTCTCCACCACGTAGCGGTGCTGGTTCACCTTGATGGGGTACACGCCCCGGTACAGGCCCTTGTAGCCCTGATCCGCGATGGCCTTCTTGAACGCGTTGTTCAGGTGCACCACGCGGTGGCGCAGCACGTCCGTGAAGCGCAGGAGCAGCGGCAGGCCGATGCCCCGGCGGCGGACCTCGTCCACCAGCTCCTTGAGGTCCATGCTCGGAGCGGCGGGCCCGTCCGGGTGGACGCACACGTGGCCCTTGTCGTTGATGCCGAAGTAGGGCGAGCCCCAGTTGCGGATGCCGTACAGCTCGTGGGCATCGGCCAGGGTCCAGCGGTGCTGAGGGGAGGGAGCGGCCATCGTTGTTTCGTGCCTCCGGTGGAGCGCGCGGCGGGGGGTGGAAACTCCCATGAACACGGGAGGGGGGCCGGACTATCGGAAACGTCCCGGGCATTCAATAGCCGCCTGTTCGAGGAGCAGGCAGGCGGGCAGGGGCCCCATTCGGGGTGCTGGCCCTGGTGGGCCGGTCAGCATCCAATTCCTACCCTTCCTCCTAGGCAGCGCAGGGAGGCCGAGTGGAGAGAAGGGGAGGGTACATGGAGTCGTCCGCACGCAGGGAAGAGGCAGCGCCACTGACCCCGCGGGAGATCTTCGAACGGCTGGATCGCTACGTCATCGGACAGGAAGCAGCGAAGCGGGCGGTGGCCATCGCCGCGCACAACCACCTCAAGCGCATCCAGGCGCGGCGGATGCGCCGGCAGTCCCTCATCAAGAAGTCCAACATCCTGCTCATCGGTCCCACGGGCAGCGGCAAGACGCACATCGCGCGCAACCTGGCGGAGATCCTCCACGTCCCGTTCACCACCGTGGACGCCACCGAGTACACGGAGGCGGGCTACTACGGGAAGGACGTGGAGGTGATGGTGTCCGACCTGCTCTTCAAGGCGAACCACTCCGTGGAGGACACCCAGCGGGGCATCATCTTCATCGACGAGGTGGACAAGATTGCCCGCCGCACCCAGGGCGCGCGCAACGGCGCGGGCAGCCGCGACATCGGCGGTGAGGGCGTGCAGCAGTCGCTCTTGAAGCTGCTGGAGGGGCGCGAGGTGCACGTGCCCATGAACGTGACGCAGGCGTGGAACAAGAGCGACTTCGTGCAGGTGGACACGCGCGACATCCTCTTCATCTGCGCGGGCACGTTCAGCGACCTGCACGACTTCGGCGACGAGGGCGGCCGGGCCATGGGCTTCGGCGCGGACGCGCTCACGGCGAAGCGCAAGGAGAAGCGCATCTCCACGAAGCAGCTGGTGGACTTCGGGATGATGGCGGAGTTCCTGGGCCGCATGCCGGTGATGGTGCAGCTGGAGCGGCTGGGCGAGTCCGACCTCTTGCGCGTGCTCACCGAGCCGCCGGATGCCATCACCCGCGAGTTCAAGGAGCTGCTGTCGCTGGATGAGATTGAGCTGGAGTTCCCGGAGAGCGGCCTGCGGGAGGTGGTGCGCTACTCCATGTCGCGCGGGTTGGGCGCGCGCGGCCTGCGCTCCATCCTGGAGCACGTGATGTCGGACGTCATGTTCGAGGCGCCGGAGCGGCGGCACCGTCAGGTGGCGGTGGACGCGGAGTTCGTGAAGGCCCGGCTCGCGAGCCTGGACGACGTGGAGCTCAACGCTTAGCGGGAGCCGGCTTCTCGGAGGCCCGGGCGGCGGCGCCCAGCCGTGCCGCCGCCTGCGGATCCTGGATGAGCTGGAGCACCACGTCGTTGCGCAGGAGGGCCCGCGTGTCGCCGCGCTCCAGCGCGTCCTGCAGGTCCTGGTGGTTCAGCGCGACCTGGAAGCGCGGGTCCTTGCGCAGGGCCTTGAAGGCCGGGTCGTCCTGGAGCTTCTTCGCCTTGGCGGGGTCGTGGGTGGCCTGGGCCACGCGGACCAGGTCCTCCAGCGGGGCGAACTGGGTCAGCTCGAAGAGGTTGAAGCGGCGGGACAGGTCGAAGGCCATGGAGTCCTTCGGGGCCACGCCCAGGCGCTTGCCGGCGACGACGACGTGCTGCTCCATGAAGGTAAGCGCGCTCAGGCAGACCCAGAAGAGCGCGGCCATCTTCCCCCCGCCGAGGATGAAGCCCAGCGTGCGGTCCATGCCGCGCTCCTCCGGGTCCTTGCCGGAGAGGAAGCGCAGGAGCAGCGCGCCCAGGGCGTAGCGCACGGTGAGCCACGTCACGACGAAGAGGAGCACCGTGCCGAAGAGCGTGCCCACGAGCAGCGGCGAGCCCAGCGCGACGGCGAGCTTGGGGCCAGCGAGGGGCGCGAGCTTGCGCGAGACGAAGTAGCCCGCCGCGAGCCCCACGGAGTTGGCCACCTGCCGGGCGGCGCCGGAGAGGGCGCCGAGGATGCCGAAGAACAGCACCATGCCCAGGAGGATGAGGTCGATGACCATGTCGGTGGGCTCCTGGGGCCGCTAGCGGATCTTGAACGAGGAGTCGCCCTTGGACTTGTCCGCGGTCTGCTTCTGGGCTTCCGCGAGGGCTTCCTTGTAGCGGGCGTTGGAGGGCTCGTAGGTGAGCGCCATCTTGAGGTTGCGCTCGGCGGCGGACGGGTTGCCGGACTCCAGGTCCTTCTGCGCCTGCGCGTAGAACTGGCGGCCCTTGGGATGGGTGCCGATCTGCTCTTCCTGTTCCTTCTTCGCGGCGGCCTTGGTCTCGGACTCGGAGGCGTCGGTGAAGCGCAGCTTCTGCGCGCGGTCCGGGCCGGCGATGTCCGTGAGGTACTTCTTGCGCTTGGTGTCGTCGCGCAGGACGTAATAGGCCTCGGTGACGCGCTTGTAGAGCTCGTTCACCTGGTCCTTGAGGGCCTTGGACTCCAGCTGGAAGAAGCGGTCCGGGTGGTAGACGCGGCTCTCCCGGTAGAAGGCCTTCTTGATGTCGCCAGGCGCGGCGGTGCGCTCCAGGCTGAGCAGCTCGAAGTAGTCCATCTGGTCGAGCTTCGCGCAGCGGGACTCCAGGTCCACGAGCTGTTCCGGACTGAGGGCCGGGCCCTCGGAGGACGGAGGCGGCGGGGGCACGCTGGCGGCGGGAGGACGCGGCGGGGCCACCGGTGGCGGCGTCAGCGGACGGGCGGAGCCGGCGGGTGCCACGGCGGGCAGGGACGTGGTGGGCCGGTTGCCAGGGCGCGGCGGCGCGGGGAGCCCGGGAGCGATGGGCGGGACGACGTGCCCGACGGCGAGCACCGGCGGCGGCGTCCCGACGGTGGGCGGGCTGATCCGGGGCGCGACGGGAGGCGGCGTCACCGGGCCCACGGTGGGGATGGGGCGTGCGGCGGGAGGCACCGGGGCCGGGGTCGCGGCGGGAGGCCGGGCGCCCGCGGGGGCGATGGTGGGCACCGAGGGCGGCCGGGCCGCGGGAGCCACGGGCGGAATCACGGGGCTCAGGGGCTGCATGGTCGGCACGGCCGAGGGCGCGCGGGCCACGGGCGGCGGTGTCGGCATGGCCGCGACGCCGGGCACCGCTGGAGGCATCGCCGGCGGCATGGCGGGAGGCATCGCGGGCGAAGCGCTCGCGGTGGGAGGAACGACCGGCGCGATGCGAGGCATCGACGCGGGGGCCCCGGGAGGCGTCACCGCGCCCACCGCAGGCGTCGCGGTGGTCGGCCGTGCGCCGGTGGGGACCGCTGGAGCCTGGGGCGGAGCCACCGCTCCCACCGCGGGCGTCGCGGTGGTGGGACGCGCGGCGGCGGGCACTGCCGGAGCCTGGGGCGGAGTCACAGCGCCCACCGCAGGCGTCGCGGTGGTGGGGCGTGCCACGGCGGGCACTGCTGGAGCCTGGGGCGGGGCCACCGCGCCGACCGCTGGAATCGCGGAGACGGTGGGGCGAGCAGCGGCGGGCGTTGCCGGAGCCACCGTGCCGACAGCCGGAACCCCCGTGGCGGTGAGGCGCGCAGCAGCGGGCGTTGCTGGAGTCACCGTGCCGACGGCCGGAACCCCCGCGACGGTCGGGCGCGCAGCAGCGGGCGTTGCTGGAGTCACCGTGCCGACGGCCGGAACCCCCGCGACGGTCGGGCGCGCAGCGGCGGGCGTTGCCGGTGCCTGCGGTGGAGCCACCGTGCCGACGGTCGGAATCGCGGTAGCGGTAGGGCGCGCAGCGGCGGGCGTCGCCGGTGCCTGGGGCGGAGCAATGGCGCCGACAGCCGGGACCCCCGTGGCGGTGGGTCGGGCACCTTCGGTGGTTGCAGCCGGTGCTTGAGGCGGAGCGACTGATCCGACGGTTGGAGTCGCCGTGCCCGTGGGTCGGGCGCCTTCGGTGGTTGCTGCCGGTGCTTGAGGCGGAGCGACTGATCCGATGGTCGGAGTCGCCGTGCCCGTGGGGCGAGCACTGGCTGGCGCCGCCGGAGCCTGCGGCGGAGTCACCGCGCCGACGGCCGGAATCGCCGTGACGGTGGGACGGGTCTGCGCGGTCGTCGCAGGAGGCGCGGACGACGCGACGCCGACGGACGGAACCCCGGACACCGTGGGCCGTGAAGCGGCGGGAGTGCCCACCGGTGCGCTGCCCGGAGGTGCCCCACGGGGCGCGGCCCCCATGGGCGCGAGGCCCGCGGGCGTGGGACGCGGAGGCGCTCCACTCGCGGGCGTGACGGGAGGAACACCGCTGGACGACGCAGGTTGCGCCGTCACGGGCGGAACGCCACCCGCCGAAGGAACCTGTGCCGCAGCCGGAGTCACCGATGGGACCTGGCCTGAAGCAGGCCGTGCCGCCGGTGCCGTGACCGAAGGCACCTGCCCGGACGCGGGCCGTGCCGCGGGAACGCCCCCCGCCGAAGGACCCTGTGCCGTCGCCGGAGCCACCGAGGGCACCTGCCCGGACGCGGGCCTTGCCGCGGGAGCCACCGCCGGCACCTGACCCGACGCGGGCCGTGCCGCCGCCGGAGCCAGCGGGGGCGTCACAGGGGGCGGAGTCGCTCTCGCGGCCGGAGCCGTCCCCGGGGGCGGCGGGGCCGCGGCGGGAGGCCGGGGCGCCGTGGGCGGGACGGACGGGGGCACGGAGGCCGTCACGCGGGGCAGCGCCGGACGCGCGGGGGCCTGGGGCGCGGCGGGCCCTGGCGGTGCGCCAGCGTTCGGATCGGAAGGCTCGGACATCGGCGGTGCCTAGTTGGCCACGGCGGGGAGGTCGCTGGCGTTGTGGCCCGCGAGCCGCGTGTTGCGGTTCGACTGGATCGACTGCTGGATGTCCGCCTCCGTCATGCCGGACGACAGGGTGATGGACGTGGACGTCTTCTGGCCCGTCTCCACGTCGCACGCGGACACGTTCACCAGACCGTCCGTGTTGATCTCGAACGTCACTTCGATCTTCACCTCGCCGCGATACCCGATGCGGAAGCCCGAGAACTCGAACTCGCCCAGCATCTCGCACTCCTCGGCGCGGTTGGACTCACCCTGGTACACGCGGATCTTCACCTTCTCCTGCCCGTCGCGGCTGGTGGTGAAGGTCTTCGACCGGTCGATGGGCACCGGCGTGTTCTTGTCGATGATCTTCTCCGTGTACCCACCCACGGTCCCAATCCGCAGCGTCAGCGGCGTGACGTCCACCAGGAACGTCTCCGTCTTGCTGTCCAACAGCGCGTGCGACTGGAGCGCGGCGCCCATGGCCACGACCTGGTCCGGGTTGATGCCCTCCAGCGGCTCCCGCTGGAAGTAGTGCTTCACCGAGTTGCGGATGATGGGCAGCCGCGTGGGCCCGCCCACCAGGATGACCGCGTCGATGTCCGCCGCCGTCAGCCGCGCGCTCTGCAGCGCCTCGTCGCAGACCTTGAACGTGCGCTGCACCAGGTCCATCACCATCCGGTTGAACTGGTCCTGGTTGAGCGTGTTGCGCAGGTCCATCACGTTGCCGTTGGCGTCCTGGCAGATGCCCTGGCAGAGGATCTCCGCGGTGCCGTTCTGGCCCACGTCGATCTTCGCCTTCTCCGCCGCGTCCTTCAGCATCTGCAGGCAGTACTTGTTCTGCCGCAGGTCCAGCCGCGTGCGGCTGAGGAAGTCGTCCGCCATCCACGTCATGATGCGGTCGTCGAAGTCGTCGCCGCCCAGGTACGTGTCGCCCGCCGTCGCGAGCACCTCGAAGACGTCCTTGCCGATCTCCAGGATGGACACGTCGAACGTGCCGCCGCCCAGGTCGTAGACGACGACGCGCTGGTTGACGTCCCGGCCAAAGCCATACGCGAGCGCCGCCGCCGTGGGCTCGTTGAGGATGCGCAGCACCTCCAGGCCCGCGATGCGGCCCGCGTCCTTCGTCGCCTGGCGCTGGTTGTCGTTGAAGTACGCCGGGACGGTGATGACCGCCTTGTGCACCTCGCGGCCCAGGTACGTCTCCGCGACGGCCTTCATCTCCTTGAGCACCAGCGCGGAGATCTCCGGCAGCGAATAGCTGCGGTCCCGCACGCCGATGCGCACCGAGTTGTTGTCGCCCTCGACGATGCGGTACGGCATCACCGCCTGCGCCTTCTTCACCTCGTCGGAGAAGTAGTACCGGCCGATGAGCCGCTTGGCCGAGTACACCGTGTTCTCGGGGCTGGTGATGATGTTCTTCTTCGCCGCGTTGCCCACCAGCACGGACCCTTCCTCCAGGAAGGACACGCACGAGGCATGGGTCGTCTCGCCCCACTCGTTGGGGATGACCGTGGGCTGACCCTCGTGGACGACGGACACGCACGAATAGGACGTGCCCAGGTCGATGCCGATTGCGATGTCGTCCGCCATTCCGTCTCCGGTGAAGACCTGCACCCCGGTCCCTCTGGGAAGAGGGCAGTCGGGAAGCGCCCGGAGGTTAGGCGCCACGTGGTGAGGTGTCAATTCAATGACTGATTAAATGCCAGCCATTTCAAGGGCTTAGCGCCAGAGCAGGGGAGCGGGTTGGCGGCGCTGAACCCCGGGTCCCTGGACCTTATCCCTTGGGTGAAGGGGGGAGTCACCATGTCCGCCATCCTCGCCGCCCTGTCGTCGGATCCCAACCTCCTCCGGTGCGAGCTGCACCGGCTGACGCGGCAGGTCGTCCTCCGCCCGGATGCCCGGGCCAACGCCCTGGGGGTGGGCTCCTATGCCCAGGAGGAGGTGCTCCTGCGCCGCCTGGCGCCGGACCGGGACCTCACGCTGGATGACCTGGGGCCTCCCCACGAATCGGAGGCGGTGCTCTTCCACGCGGGACGGCTGCCGCTCGGCCTGTCGCCCGAGGAGAACACGCAGCCCTTCCGGGCCCGCCACTGGTTGTTCGCCCACCAGGGGCCATTGCCGGACTTCGAGCCCCTGCGCGCACCGCTGCTGTCGCGCGTGCCGGAGCACCTCCAGCGGCAGGTGCGGGGCCCCACCGACAGCGAGCTCCTCTTCGCCCTCTTCCTCACGCACCTGCGCGAGCTGGGGCGCACGGATGATCCGCGCCTGGAGCCCGCTGTCGCCGGCCGCGTGCTGCGCGACACGGTGCGCGAGGTGGAGGCCGCGTTCGTCCGGGCCGGGCAGGTGCGCACGCCGCCGCTGAACCTGGTGGCCACGAATGGCGCCGTGCTGCTCGCCACCCACCGCGGCGAGGCCCCGCTGTACTACACGCGCCTGGAGGGCAGCGTGGAGTGCGCCCACTGCGGCGTGACCGCGGACACGCCGGAGACGCATCCGGAGGTGAGCGCGCACCGCCGCCGCCGCACGGTCGTGGTGGCCAGCCACGTCACGCGCACGCAGGGCTGGGTGGAGCTGCCGCAGGGCACGACGCTGGTGGTGGGCGCGGACCTCCAGGTCCAGCACCTGCCGCCCGCCTGAACGGCCGCTACGGGCCGCCGAAGAACGACTCCTCCAGGAAGCGCACGTAGAGGTTGCAGGCGGCGTGGAAGAGGGAGCAGCCGACAATCGTGCCGGTGCGCTCGCGCATCCAGCCGAAGAGGAGGGCGGGGAAGAACACCGCCAGCCGCCACGTCTGGAAGATGGCCAGGTGGCCCAGCGCGAAGAGGAGCGCGGTCACCCAGAAGGCGCGCCCCAGCCGCGCGCCCAGCACCACGCGCCCCTGCGGCCACGCGTCGCGCAGGCGGGCCTGGAGGTAGCCCCGGTAGAAGAACTCCTCCGGCAGGGCCACGACGAAGAGCTGATCAATCACCCACTCGCCGAAGCGCGGGGGCAGGCGCGGCTGGAAGTGGCCCTCGCCGATGATGGGCGTCAGGTGCCGCGCGAGCCCGGGCGGCAGGTGCGGCACCACCTGCACGAAGCCGGCGAAGCCCGCGAAGAACAGCGGCCCCACGATGGCGGACATCACCAGGAACAGGCGCACGTCCTGCTTCCACGCGCGCAAGCTGAGGCCGTAGTCGCGGTAGTCCTCGTCGCGCCAGCGCATGGGGATGAGCGGCAGGTAGAGGAAGCCCACCGTGGCCACCAGCTTGGGCACGCTGCTGCCCCCGGCGAGGACGAACGCCACGACGATGCCCAGGAAGCCCAGCGCCCAGAGGCCCACCGCCTCCTGCACCGCGCTCATGCGGAAGGGCGGCCCCGCGGGGCGGCTCATGGCGTGTCCGCCGAGGCGAGCTCCGCCTTCACCGCGGACAGGGGCAGGGCCCGCGCGCCACGGCCCCGGCGCTCGACGACGACGCCGACGAGCCGCCCATCCCCGTCATACAGCGGGCTGCCCGGCGCGAGCGTGAGGTCCACGTCGAAGAACGGCGCGGGCGCGGCCTTCGCCAGCGTGGCCCTGGGCGTGTCCCGCTGGCCCTTCTTGCGCGCGGGCATGACGCCCACCACCCAGCGGCCCGCGAGCCCCTCCGGCACCAGCCGCACCGGCGCCGCGGGCCACGCGCCCTGGGGGCCCGCCACCACCGCGACCTGGAGGGCGGTGCTGCAGAGCACCACGCGCGCCGTCAGCGCATTGCCCGCGTGCTCCACCTGGGCGGACTCCGGGCCCACGAGCGACACGGCGGTGAGCACCTGGCCGTCCGCGCCCACGATGATGCCGGGGCCCGCGTGCTGGGGGCCGCGCACGCGCACCGACGAGCGGGCGTGCAGCTCCAGCACGCGCTGGAGGTCGGCGCGCGACGGACGGGCCTCCGCGCCGGCCCGCGTGGGCAGGGCCAGGAGGAAGCAGAGGAGGGCGGGGATGAGGACGAGCGGGCGGAACATCTTCGCGCCCGCGAGCCTATCAGCGCTCCCGCAGGGCGGCGAGGAAGCTCTCGGCGGACCGGGTGTTGAGGATGTCCTTCTTCCTCGCCCAGCCCCGGCGCGCCGTGGCCACCGCGTAGGCCAGGTTCTTCAGGTCCTCCTGCCGGTGCGCGTCGCAGCTCACCACCAGCTTCACCCCGAGTCCCACGGCCTGCCGCACGTACTCGGCCTTGAGGTCCAGGCGCGCCGGCTTGCCGTTGATCTCCACCGCGACGCCGCGCTCGCGGGCGCGCTCCAGCACCTCCTGCATGCGCAGCGCGTACGGCTCGCGGCTCGGGAGGAGGCGCCCGGTGGGGTGTCCCAGGATGTGCAGGTGCGGGTTGTCCAGCGCGGCCAGCACCCGGCGCGTCATCTGGTCCTCGTCCATGGAGTGGCGCACGTGGATGGAGGCGATGACGACCTCCAGCTGCTCCAGCACGCTGTCCGCGTAGTCCAGCGCCCCCGACTCCAGGATGTCCACCTCGATGCCCTTGAGCAGCCGCACGCCGGGCACCGCCGCGTTCACGCGGTCGATCTCCTCCCACTGCCGCTTGAGGTCATCCACCTTCAGGCCGCCCGCGTGGATGGCCGCCTCGCTGTGCTCGGTGACGGTGAGGTACTTGAGCCCCAGCGCCTGCGCCGCGCGCGCCATCTCCTCCAGCGTGTTGCGGCCGTCGGACCAGGTGCTGTGCGCGTGCACCGCGCCCTGCACGTCCTCGAGCGTCACCAGGTCCTCCGGCAGCTTGCCGGCCCGCGCAGCCTCGAACTCGCCGTTGTCCTCGCGCAGCTCCGGCGGCACCTCCTGCATGTCCAGCAGCCGGTACAGCGTCGCCTCGTCCGGGACGGGGACCTTGGTGCCGTCCTCGCGGTGCACGCCCCACTCGGAAATCTTCAGGCCCTTCTCGTGGCCCAGGTTGCGCAGCCGGATGTGGTGCGCCTTGGAGCCGGTGAAGTGGTGCAGCGCGGTGGCGAAGTCCTCGTCCGGCAGCACGCGCAGGTCCACCTGGAGGTCGCCCTGCACCATGCGCACGGAGCACTTGCTGTCGCCCTTGCCCAGCACCGTGGCCACGCCCGGCGCGTTCGCGAGCGCGTCCAGCACCGGCCCCGCGTCCGGCGCGGAGGCGATGAGGTCCACGTCCGACACCGTCTCCGCGCGACGGCGCACGCTGCCGCCCAGGCTGGCGCGCACCACGCCGGGGGCCTGGCGGATCCGCTCCAGCAGCCCTTCCGCGATGGGCAGCGCGTCACCCAGCAGCTTCCGCTCGCCGCGTGCGCGCCGGTACACCGCGATGCCGTCCAGGAGCTTCGCCTCGCTCTTGGGGCCAAAGCCCTTGAGCTCCCGCACGCGGCCGTCCTTGCAGGCACGCTCCAGGTCCTCGACGCTGCCGACCTTCAGCTCGCTCCACAGGGCCGCCACCTTCTTCGGGCCCACGTCCGGCAGCTTCATCAGCTCCAGCAGGCCGGCGGGGAACCGGGCCTTCAGCTCCTCGAAGGCGCTCATGCGGCCGGTCGTCACCAGCTCGGTGAGCTTGTCGGCGAGCCCCGGGCCGATGCCCTGGAGCTCCTGCAGGCGGCCCTCGGTGACGATGGCGCCCAGCTCCTGCGGCAGGTTCGCGATGCGGTCCGCGGCGATGTCGTAGGCGCGGACGCGAAAGCCGCTCTGGCCCTGGAGCTGGAGCAGGAGGGACATGTCCCGGAGGAGCTGGGCGACGGCCGCCTTGTCGGTGAGCACGGCGGTGGAGGGTGTCACGTCGGGAGTCACGGTCGGGAAATTAATGCCGGGGGAACGGGGGTGCAGGCCCGGACGCGTTGTGGGAAAAGGAACGCAATGACGAAGATCAAGCTGGGACCCGCGGACTTCGCCGAGAGGGAGATGCGGGGCTACGAAGTGGGCAAGCGCAACGTCTGCATCGCGAAGATCCACGGCCGCTACAAGGGCCTCGATGACTGGTGCAACCACGCCGGCTGCCTGCTGTCGGGCGGGCGCATCGAGGACAACATGGTCGTGTGCCCCTGCCACGAAGTCGGCTTCGACATGGACACGGGCCAGAACGCCACCTCTCCCGGCGTCTGTGACGACCAGCCGACGGTGCAGCTCACGGTCGAGGACGGAAACCTCGTCGTCGACCTTCCCGACGCCTGACCTTCGCACCGCCACCTTCCGCCTTCAGGAGCGTCCACCATGGGACACGACGGACACGATCACGACCATGACCACGGTCATGGCCACGGCCACCACCACCACGGGCATTCGCACGACCACGGTCACGGCCACTCGCACGACCACGACCATGACCACTCGCACGGCCATGACCACGGTCACTCGCACGGCCATGACCACGGGCATTCGCACGAGGGCTCGGCGGTGGCGGCGGAGCACAAGGCGCGCGCGCCGGTGCATGTCAGCGCGTACGTGGTGACGTGCTCGGACAGCCGGGACGAGGCGCACGACGGCAGCGGGAAGGACCTGCGCGAGGGGCTGGCCGCCGCGGGGCACACCGTCGCCGGTCACACGGTGGTGAAGGATGATCCGGAGGCCATCCGCGGCGCGCTCGCGCAGGCGCAGGCGGCGGGGGCCCGCGCGGTGCTCTTCACGGGCGGCACGGGCATTGGCCGGCGCGACTGCACGGTGGAGACGCTTCGCGCGCTCTTCGAGAAGGAGCTGCCCGGCTTCGGCGAGCTGTTCCGGATGCTGTCGTACCAGCGCATCGGCAGCCCCGCGATGATGTCGCGCGCCACGGCGGGCACCTACCAGGGGATGATCCTCTTCGCGCTGCCGGGCTCGCCGCAGGCGGTGCGGCTGGCGCTGGACGCGCTCATCCTCCCGGAGCTGGGCCACGCGGTGCGCGAGCTCACGCGTTAGGACTGGAAGGGCGCGGCCCTTTCGCCGTGTTCCTACCGACCACGTGGGAGTCCGCGAGATGAAGAAGCGCCGTGCCACGCACACAGGGTTGAGCATCCAGGCGGCCGAGCGGCTGCGCCCCCGCCTGGATGCCTTCCTGGCCTCCACCGACGCGAAGGCACGCATCGGGTTCGACCCGGTGGAGTTCCCCCACCGCTACACGGACCCGCGCGACGTGGAGGTCAGCGCGCTGCTCGCGGCGGCGCTGGCGTACGGGCGCGCGGACCTCTTCCGCCCGAAGGTGGACGCGCTCCTGAGGCAGATGGGCCCCTCGCCCGCGGCCTTCGTGCGCGCGCTGGACGTGGCGGGAGCGAAGGCGCTCCTCACGGGCTTCGTGTACCGCTTCAACGTGGGCACCGACCTCGCGGTGCTGCTGCTGGGCATGGGCCGCGCGCTGCGCGAGCACGGCAGCCTGGAGGCCCTGTTCGTCCAGGGCTGGAGGGCGAGCGGCACGCTCCACGGCGCGCTCGCGGCCTTCACCGCCGCGCTGCGGGACGTGCCCATGGAGGCGCTCCGCGAGGCGATGGGGCCGGAGCGCGGCCTGCACCACCTGCTGCCGTCGCCGCTGGGGCCGGGCGCGGCGAAGCGCCTCAACCTGTACCTGCGCTGGATGGTGCGCGGACCGGACGCGGTGGACTTCGGCATCTGGAAGCAGGTGCCTGCATCAGCACTGCTGGTCCCATTGGACACGCACATCGGACGCATGGCGCTGCACCTGGGGCTCACGAAGCGCACGGACCTCACCTGGCGCACGGCGGAGGAGGTGACGGCGTCCCTGCGGGCGCTCGATCCGGAAGACCCCGTCCGCTACGACTTTGCTTTGTGCCACTACGGCATGAGTGGTGCGTGCCCGGCGAAGACGGTGCCCCAGCACTGCGCGCGGTGTGCGCTCCTACCTTCCTGCAAGGTAGGGCCCCGCGTGGTGGCACGAGGTTCCGTGCAAATCTGAGTCCCACCGGACCCGGAAATGGGCTACGGGCAGTCCGCGAGGCCCCGCGTTGACGGGTTGGTGGGGTCAAGGCTGCAATGCTGACGGGCAACGCGGGCGGAAGAATCCCGTGGGGCGCGAGGAGCGACGCGGTGCACGCAATGCTGGTGGCGGTCCCAGCCACGGTGGCCCAGGACGTGGAGCGCGACTTGTGCGCCACGGCCGAAGGGCGCGCGTGTCGCGTCCTCCGCGTCGAGTCTCCGCCGGAGCCGCTGCCCGAGGGACTCCTCGTCCTGTGGGACCACGGCGGCCCGCTGGAGGCCGTGAAGGCGCGCTGCCAGTGGGCGCACGCGCGGCGGCTGCAGACGCGCACGTGGCTGGTGGTGCTGACGACGCGCGACGGCGAGGAGGCGGAGACGCTGATCAGCGCGGGCGCGGATGAGTGCGTGGCCCCGCCCGGCACGCGCTGGGGCGCGCGGCTGGTGGCGCTCCGGCGCAGGTCCTCGGACGGGGACGCGCAGGCGCTCAGGCGGGCCCGCGACATGTTCCAGGGCGCGCTGGACGCGGTGCCGGAGCCGCTGTTCATCAAGGACCGCGAGCACCGGCTGGTGGCGATGAACGCCGCCTACTGCCGCCTGCTGGACCTGCCCGCCGAAGCGCTGCGCGGCACCATCACCTCTCCGCAGGCGCCGCCGCATGAAGCGGAGGCGTCGTGGCGTCAGGACGAGCGCGCCTTCACCACCGGGCAGACGGTGGAGGACGAGGGCGCCTTCACCGACTCCAAGGGCCGCTCGCGCGAGGTGCTCACGCAGCGGGCCGCGTACGCGCTGCCCAACGGCGAGCGCTTCCTCGTGGGGCTCGTGCGCGACGTCACCGAGCGCACCCGCCTGGAGGCGCAGCGGCGGCTGGCGGAGCGGATGACGTCCGTGGGCACGCTGGCCGCGGGCGTCGCGCATGAAATCAACAACCCGCTCTCCTACGTGACCTCCAACCTGGCCTACCTCTGGGAGCGCGTGGCCCAGCCGGTGGTGCCGGTGCCCACCGAGCAGCTGGAGGAGCTGCGGCAGGTGGTGGCCGAGGCGCTGGAGGGCGCGGGGCGCGTGCGCTCCATCGTGCGCGACCTGCGGACGTTCTCGCGCACGGAGGAGGAGCAGCACGGGCCGGTGGACGTGCGGCGCGCGGTGGAGGGCGCGGTCAAGCTGATGCGCGACGAGCTCCAGCACCGCGCGCACCTGACCTGCGAGCTGGAGCCGGTGGCGGCGGTGCACGGCAACGAGGGCCGGCTGGCCCAGGTCGTCACCCATCTGCTGATGAACGCGCTCCAGGCCTTCGGCGAGCGGCCTCCGCAGGAGAACCAGCTGCGGCTGCGCCTGCGCCCGGGCCGCGAGGGCCACGTGCTCATCGAGGTGGAGGACAACGGGGCGGGGATGCCCGCGGAGGTGCGCCAGCGCATCTTCGATCCGTTCTTCACCACGCGCTCGCCCAAGGGCGGCACGGGCCTGGGCCTGTCCATCTGCCTCACGCTGGTGCACGCGATGGGGGGCCACATCGAGGTCGCCAGCGAGCAGGGCCAGGGCAGCCTCTTCCGCGTGGAGCTGCCGGCGCTCAGCCTGCCGCCCGAGGCCCTCCGGCCCGCGCAGGCGGTCGCGGCTCCGGCGGAGGAGCCCTCGCAGACGGTGCGCGCGACGCGCAACCTGCGCAGGCTGCTGCTCATCGACGACGAGCCGGCGGTGGGCAGCGCGGTGAGCCGGCTCTTGCGCAACCTCTACGAGGTGCACGTCATCCAGGACGCGCGCGAGGCGCTGCGGCGGCTGTCGCACGGCGAGAAGTTCGACGCCATCCTCTGCGACCTGATGATGCCGGGCATGAGCGGCATGGACTTCCTGGTGGAGCTGGAGCGGCTGGCGCCGGAGCTGGCGCCGCGCACCGGCCTGATGACGGGCGGGGTGAACCCGCAGGCCCGTGAGTTCGTGGGCCGTCGCGCGCGGGAGCTGCTGGAGAAGCCCTTCGAGCGCGACCAGCTGTGCACCTTCGTCGAAACCCTGATGCAATGAAGCCGCGGACGCGCTGGACGCTGGGGGCCGTGCTGGCGGCCCTGCTGCTCGCGGTCGTCCTCCTGGTGCCCCCCGAGCTGCGAGGGCTGTCCTTCGTGCTGCGCGCGGCGGGCCTGCACGGCGCCGTGGTGGATTCCCTGGCCCGCCACGGCACCGGGGCCTTCACCGTCACGGACCTGAGCGTGCCCACGCGCCACGGGCCGGTGCGCGGGCGGCTCTACCAACCGGATCAACGCAAGGGCCGGCTCATCGTGCTCACGTCCGGCGTGCACGCGGCCGGCATCGACGAGCCCCGGCTGGTGAAGCTGGCGGAGGACCTGGCCATGGGCGGACAGCCGGTGCTCACGCCGGAGCCGCCGGACCTGCTGCGCTACGAAATCACGCCGCGCCTGCCGGACGTCATCGAGGACACGGCCCTCTGGGCGCTGGGCCCGGGAGCGCTGGCGCCCGAGGGAGAGGTGGACCTCTTCGGCATCAGCTTCTCCGGAGGCCTGTCCGTCGTCGCGGCGGGCCGCCCCGCGCTGCGCGACCGGGTGGCCGCGGTGCTGTCCTTCGGGGGACACGGGGAGCTGTCTCGCGTGCTGTCGTTCCTGTGCACGGGCGTGCAGGCGGACGGCGTGAAGCGCAGGCCCCATGACTACGGCGTGGTCGTCATCCTGCTGAACGTCGCGGACCGGCTGGTGCCGCCGGAGCAGGTGGAGGCGCTGCGCCAGGGCGTCCTGAAGTTCATGCACGCGTCGCACCTGACGCTCGTGGACAGCAAGCAGGCGGAGGCCGCGTTCGCGGAGGCGCGCGCGATGGAGGCCGCGTTGCCGGAGCCCGCCGCCACGCTGCTGCACCAGGTGAACACGCGCGACGTGGCCGCGCTGGGGCCCCGGTTGCTGCCCTTCGTGAAGGGCTTCGCCGGAGACCCCTCGCTGTCGCCGGAGCGCTCGCCCGCGCCACGGGCGCCGGTGTACCTGCTGCACGGGACGGACGACTCCGTCATCCCCGCCATCGAGTCCACGCTGCTGGCCCGAGCGCTGAAGCCGCACACGCACGTGCACCTGCGGCCCACGCCGTTGATCACCCACGCGGAGATGGACCGGCAGGCCAGCGTGATGGAGTCCCTGAAGATGGTGCGCTTCTGGTCGGCCCTCCTCGGCGAGTAGTTCGCCACCCCGCGACTTGACGGCCGAGCCCGTGAGCGGATGCCATGGCGGACATGTCCGTGTCCCTCGTGGTGTCTTTCGGGTTGGGTTGGCTGTTGGCGGCCGCGCCTTCGCAGCTCGTCCCGTGTCCGCCGGGCGCTTCGGATTGGAACGCGGCGAACGCGGAGTTGGCCGCGTTCAATGCGCGGATGGAGGCGCTCCCGGAGGACGGGGACGTGGAGGAGGCGCGGACGGGCCTCATGCTCCTGCTGAGCCACCGCTGCTTCGGCATCGCTCGTGAGGAGGAGGGCCGGGAGCCGCTGAGCTGGGACGAGGAAGACGCCGTGCCCGCGCTCGCGTTGAAGACGTGGTGGCGCGACGGGGGCAAGGCGTACTTCACGTCGCAGCTGGAGCTGGGCCGTGTCGGGGCGCGGACCGTCGTGATTCCTCCGGACCTTCGCGACGTGCTGGCGCGAGAAGCTTCGCCGACGCATCGGCTGGCCCCCCTGCTGTGTCCCTTGAAGGCCGGTGCGTGCGGCGCGGCGACCGAAGCCTGGCGCGCACGGGCGGAGAAGGCCTTCCGGCTGGAGAACCGCCGCCCCGGTACGTTCGACGAGGATCCACCGCCTCCGCCCGACTGCATGAAGGAAGCCCGGAAGCAGCCAGCGCGGCTTCGCTACAAGGCGTGGCGAGGATGCCTCGCGATCAACCCGCAGGCGCGGAATGTCCAGACGGTGCTGCCGCTGGGACGCATCCGCGTGCCGGCCGACGGCTGGCTGGTGATTCGGGGCCGCCGGGGGCACTACGACTTCTGTGATCAGCTCGACGCCTACCATCTGGCGACGGGGACCGCGTACCGCTCGCGCAGTTGCTCCAATCTGGCGTTGAGGTCCGACGGCAAGGTGGACGCGGCGGGAACGGACGCCGCACGCCAGTCCGGTGTGAGGGTGGGGCGCGTGTCACCGGAGCGGATCCGCGAGCTGATGTGGATGTTGCTGCTGGAGCCCGAAGTGAAGGACGGCGTGCAGGTGGAGGCCGTGCGCATCCCGGTGCCGAAGGGCCTCCGCGTCGAGTGGCCCAAGACCGATGAAGGACACCTGGGCGGGGTCGCCGGTGGGGTCTTCGGAGGCTCCACGGCGCAGACGCGCCTGAGCTGGAACTGGTTTCCTCCGGGAGGCGCGGAGCTCCTGTCAGGCCAGTTCACGTTCCCCTATTCGTGGGCTCCCGGCGAGGACCACGCGAACGTGCTCATGAAGGACGCGGAGGCCACGTTCCAGGAAGGCTGCCCGGCGGCGCCCGTCCCCGTCAGGGAGCTGGACTTCACGCGCGAGCCCGGCGTCAACAGGCTCGATGCGCCGGAAGGGGTGTCCCGGGTGCAGGATGCGCGGGTGGACGCGCTGCTCACCTGGAAGCCTCCAGCGGGCTGCGTGCCGGGCAGGGACGGTGGCTGAGGCTCTTTGCCTGCTAACGATTGCAACTCCAAGCATCGTGGTGAGCAGGCGTCCGGGCGTTGCACAGGTGACAGCGCCTTCGGGGGATGGTGGCGCGGCGCCACCGCCGGTTAAACCTCTCGCCCCATGAGCGTCTGTCTTCCCGACGTCCTCCCCCACGAAGATGTCTTCGACTACGTGCAGCGCCTGACGGGCGGCTTCGACGCGCGCCTGTATCAGCAGCTCCTGGGCGCTGCGAACGCGTTCAAGGAAGGCGACGCGGCCATCGGTGTCGCGGCGGAGGACGAGGCTTCGCGGGAGACGGCGCGGACCCTGCTGTCGCGCACGCGGCTGGACGACGTGCACGCGCATCCTCCGTTCGAGGACCGGCTGCACATCTTCAACCTGGAGGCGTGGGACTCCGCGCGCTGGAAGCGCGTGGCGGACTGGACGCTGGGACGGCTCAAGGGCTTCCTGCTCACCGCGCCCGAGGCGGAGGTGCACGCCGTCATCGACGGGCTCCCCAGCGACGTCATCGCGTGCGTCGTGAAGCTGATGACCGACGCGGAGCTGAAGGCGGTGGGTGGGCGCATCTTCCATCCGTTGCCGGGCAGCCGCGTGGGCGCGAAGGGCTACCTGGGCGCGCGGTTGCAGCCCAACTCGCCCACGGATCATCCGGAGGACATCCGCTGGCAGGTCTTCAACGGGTGGTCCTTCGCGGTGGGCGACGTGGTGCTGGGCACCAACCCGGTGTCGTCGGACGTCGCGTCGGTGGCCGCGGTGGAGTCCGCGCTGCACGACGTGCTGACGACGTTCGGGCTGGAGGAGGTGATGCCCCACTGCGTGCTCGCGCACATCGACGTGCAGGCGCAGGTGGAGGCGCTGCAACCGGGCACCACGGGCATCTGGTTCCAGAGCCTGGGTGGGAACGAGGCCGCCAACCGCACCTTCGACGTGACGCTGGAGAAGATGGTCGCGCACACGGCGGCGCGCACCGGACGCTGGGGCCTGTACTTCGAGACGGGGCAGGGCGCGGACGCGACGAACGGGCATCACCACGGCACGGACATGCTCATCCACGAGTCGCGCAAGTACGGCTTCGCGCGGGCCCTGAAGCGCCGGGTGGCCATCGCGCAGGCCGGCGCGGGGCGTGAGGCGGCGCCGTGGGTGCACGTCAACGACGTGGCGGGCTTCATCGGGCCGGAGGTGTTCCGCACGCGCGAGCAGCTGGTGCGCTGCTGCCTGGAAGACATCGTGATGGGCAAGCTGCACGGCCTCACGCTGGGCCTGGACGTGTGCTCCACGCTGCACATGGACGTGACGCTGGATGACCTGGGCTGGTGCCAGGATCAGCTCGCGGAAGCCGGGCCCGCGTACCTGATGGCGCTGCCCACGCGGAATGATCCGATGCTCAGCTACCTCACCACGTCCTTCCAGGACCACGTGCGGCTGCGCGAGCGGCACGGCCTGAGGGTGGATGACCGGATGTGGGCGTTCTTCCAGCGCCTGGGCGTCATCGACGCCGACGGCCGGCCCACGAAGCACTTCGGTGACCCCGCCCACGTCTACGTGCACTACCGCCGGGCCAAGGGCGACACGCGTCCGGAGGCGGAGCTGCGCGCGGAGGCGGAGACGCGGATGGCCCAGGTGCGCGCCCGGAGCGTGCCGCTGGCGGTGGGGCACGGCAAGGAGACCTGGACGCTGGAGCCCCCGCTGGAGAAGGACCTGCGGCGGCTGTACGAGGACGCCAAGGTGGGGTTGTGGTCGGAGCTGTCCGACGCGGCGGTGGAGTCCCTGCCGGGCGCGGTGCGGCTGCGGACGTGCTCCGAGGACCGGCGCGACTACATCCTGCATCCGCCGTCGGGCGAGTCGCTGGACGAGACGTCGGAGGCCACGGTGCGCGCGCTGCGCGACCGGCACGGCGGACGGTGGGACGCGCAGGTCGTCATCTCGGACGGCCTGGATCCGCGCTCGCTGATGGACGCGGGCCACCTGCCGCCGTTCCTGGACACGCTGCGCGCGGAGCTGGCGGCGCAGGGCTGGAGCGTGGCGCCCGAGGTGCTGGTGGTGAAGCACGGCCGCGTGCGCGCGGGCTACCAGGTGGGGCGGCTGCTCTTCGGAGCCGAGAACGACCCGAGGCCCCGGGCCCTGGTGCATGTGATTGGAGAGCGCCCCGGCTCCGGACACCACGCCTATTCGGCGTACCTGACGGCGCCGGCCGCGAGCACCTGGGCGCAGCAGGGCGCGGTGGACCACGACCGCACGCGGCTCATCGCGGGCATCTCCGACACGAGCGTGCGTCCCGAGGACGCCGCCCGCGAAGCCGTGCGCATCCTGGAGGAGCTGGCGGACACCGCGCGCACCATGCCCCCGAGCGCCGGGGACACGGTGGCCACGGGCTGAACCTCAACGTGCGCCTAGCAGCTGGTGTTCTCCCAGTAGCTCGTGGACACCTGGCCCCAGTTCACCCAGCTGCCGCAGTAGCACCCGCGCTGCCCGACGATGATCGAGTGGGACGCGTCGTTGAAGTACGTGATCATGTTGTCGGTGTTGAGGCAGTCGGGCAGCGGAGCCTCCTGCGAGGCCAGCTCCGGCTGCGCCTCTTCCTGCTCCATGGGACCGCCGCAGCCCACCGCCATCGCCAACAGACCGCCAATCAGGAACGTGCGCATGTGTCCTCCGTGAGGGGGACACAAACCATACGCGGCCCACGACCGCGCTTGAACCCGGTATCGAGGATTCCAGTGAAGCGGTGGATAACGGGTTGGGTTGTAATGCAATGCTCTAGCGCGTCGCGGCGATGCTCGCGGCGGTGCGAACACCACCCACCGCGGTGGCCAGGGTGCTCTGGCCCGGGAACACGGAGTCGCCCACGAGCCACAGGCCGCGCCGGGCCTGGAAAGGTCCCAGGATGCGGTAGTTGTCCAGACCCGCGCGCCGGGGCACGCCGCCCACCGCGCCTGCCTCGCGCAGCGTGAAGCGCTGGAACGTGCGAGGGGACGCCGTCATGACGTGCACGACGTTGGCCATCCACTCCGGAAGCAGCGTGTCCAGGTTCTCGCGCATCCGAGCATGGAGCCCGGCGAAGTAGGACGCCTGCTCCTCCGGCGTCATGGCCGCGAGCTTCTTCAGTGGAACGTGCGTGGACACCGTCACCGTGCGCTGGCCCGGCCGCGCACGCCCCTCGTCCGCCGCCCCACTCACGGAGGCGAAGAGGTGGTTGCCTTCGATGAAGGGGGCCTGCTCGTCGCGCACCATGTCGAAGTGGTGCGCGCCGCCGGAGTCGCCTTCGGGTGGCCGCACCACCAGGTACAGCATCGCCGCGCCCCAGCCACCGTCCACGCGCTCCGCCAGCGCATCCAGCTTGGGGAGCTGCCCCACCCGCGCATCCAGCAGCGTGCGCAGTCCTTGCGGCAACACGTTGGCCACCACGTGCCGGGCGAGCAGCTCACCCCTGCGCGCCGTCACCTTCCAGCCTCCGTCCACGGGCGTCACCGCGCGCACCCGGTTCGCCAGGAGCACGTCACCGCCCCGGTCCGTGATGGCCTTGGTCAGTGCCGTCGCCAGCCGGCCGATGCCGCCCCGGACATGCCCCGTGCCGCGCCAGTAGTAGTCCATCGCCGCGAACGCGAACGGGGTCTCCGCCTCCGCGGCGGAGCACTGCACGGTGATCTGACAGAGCGCATCCAGGTACGTGCGCAGCGGCGTGAAGCCCTCCAGCCCATGCTGCGCGAGCACCGCGCCCAGCGGACGGCCCAGCCACCGCATCAGCGGCGCGTAGGACCACGTGCGCCCCGCGTGCCGCAGCAGCGTCTGCAGGCTCAGCGGCGGCAGCAGGTCCGGGTCATCGAACAGCGGCCACAGCGCACCGGCCACCTGGGCCTGCAACGCGAAGAAGCGCCGCACGCCCTGTACGGGTGCTCCAGGAAGCGCGCAGAGCTCCGCGATGAGCCGCTCCCGGTCGCGGTGCACCGGCAGCCGCAGCCCCGGAGTCCGCAGCTCCACCAGGGGATCCAGCCAGTCCACCGTCACGTCCAGCGCGTGCTCGCGGATCCACCGGCCGAAGAGCTGCTGCTCGCCGAAGCCGGAGAACAGCGTGGCGCCGGACTCGAAGGCGTAGCCGCCGCGCCGGAAGGTGCTCGCGCAGCCACCCGGGTAGTTGAGCCCTTCGCACAGCGCCACCCGGGCGCCCTTGCGGCACAACTCCAATGCGGTGCCCAGGCCGCCGAAGCCCGCACCCACCACCACCGCGTCGTACCAGGTGTCCGCCATTGCGCTTGAAAAGGGACCGGCACCGGAAGCGGGCCGGGGGAGGCCCGCTCCTTCCGGTGCCGGTATCGCGCACATGGCCAGGCGCGACGGGACTTTCCTAACGGGCCTGCGGTCCCGCCGCGATGCTTTTCCTCTCCCGAAGGGGAGCCGGGCGTCCTGGCGCTTCCACTGGCGGACACCCGGCCCCGCCGCTAGGGCAAGGGCATCTTCAGCCGGATGTTGAACGTGTACGACACGTTCACCGGACGGCCCTGGAAGGTCAGCGGCTGATACGTCCGCGAGTAGAGGGACTCCAGGACCGCGTCATCCATGAACGGCAGGCCCTTGATGATGCGGCAGTCGCGCACCTGGCCTTCCGTGGTGATGACGCACTTCGCGATGATCATCCCCTCCACGCCCGCGCGCCGCGCCTCGAGCGTGTAGCTGAAGTGCGAACCGCTCAGCATCCGGGGCGGCGTCATCCCGCCCTGGAAGGGCAGCACCTCCGTGCCCGTGGGCGCGGTCGGGATCACCGGCACGCCCACCGCGCCGATGGGGCTGTCGCTGTTCGGATCCCCGTCCGGGTCGCCCACCGGCCCGGACTCGCCCGTGCCCGTCGCGTCGGTCGTGGCCGCCGCGTCCGCGATCGTCGTCGGCTCCGGATCCGGCTTTGCCTCCGGCGGATCTGCGGGCAGCGGCTTGGGGTGCAGCGGGACTCGGTCCGTGCGCGGCTTGGGCTTCGGTGCCGGAGCGGCGGTGGCCGGCTTCGGCTGCGCCGTCTGCTTCACGCCCTTCCGGATGGCGGGCGGGCGGTAGACGAGGTCCGCGATTGGCGGCTCGATGGTCTCGGGCACGCGGCCGGAGATGAAGAACACCAGGCCCAGGAGCCCCGCGTGCACAGTGATGGACACCCACGCGCCCGTGCCGAACCGTCCCGAGCGCACTCCCCGCCGTTCGATGACCGACTCAAACATCTGACCCGCCTCCTGGTTGGAGCGGACGCTCCAGGCGTCCCGTCCCCACAAGATGCAAGGTACGAAGTCCCACCAGCCGAAAGGCCGACAGCACTCCATGTGTCGGTCATGATTTTGTCATGACGGTCCGCCGCTCAGGACCTCCATGCGGTAGCCCACGCCGCGCAGCGTGTGGATGGTGAAGCCCGACGTGCTCGTCCACCCGAGCTTCTTCTTCAGGTTCGACACGAAGTTGTCCACCGTGCGCGGATCCACCACGACGTCGCGGCCCCAGACCGCGTCCAGAATCTCTCCGCGCGGCAGCGCGCGGTCGCGGTGGCGCAGGAGGAACGCCAGCAGGTCGAACTCCGTGCGCGTCAGGTCCACCTCGCTGCCGTCCGCCCGCAGCACCGCGCGGCGGCCCAGGTCCAGCGTGAAGGCGCCAAAGGTCAGCACCTGCGGTGGCGCCGTGCCTGCCCGGCGCACCAGCGCCTGCACGCGCGCGAGCAGCTCGCGCAGGCGGTAGGGCTTGGTGAGGTAGTCCTGCGCGCCAGCCTCGAAGCCGCGCACCAGGTCGTCCTCCAGCGAGCGGGCGGTGAGCATCAGCACCATGCTCTTCACCCCTTCCGCGCGCAGGCGGCGGCAGAAGCTGTAGCCGTCCTCGCCCGGCAGCATCACGTCCAGGATGAGCAGGTCGAACGCCCGCGACTGCAGGTGCGGGGCGGCGTCCTTCGCGGACGGGGCGTCCGTCACGTCGTAGCCCTCGTCGCGCAGGTTGTCGCGCAGGCCCATGCGCAGGTTCGCGTCGTCCTCGACGATGAGGATGGAAGGGCGGGTGGAGGGGGGCGGCGTCTGCGTCGTCATCGGCGCGTCTCGGGAAAGGTCAGGGCGAAGGTCGTGCCTTCAGGACTGGAGGAGGCCACCTGGATGCTGCCCTGGTGCAGGCCCATGATTCTGCGGCACAGCGCCAGCCCCAGGCCACTTCCATGCACCTCCGGTCCGGGGGTTGTCAGCCGGTAGAAGTCCTGGAACACGCGCTCCCATTCCTCCGGGGGGATGCCCACGCCGTTGTCGCTGAAGAGCACCGTGGCGCCAAAGCCCGGCTGCGGATAGGCGCGCACGGTCAGCACCACGGGGCTGCGCTGGTTGTAGAGGCAGGCGTTGCGGCCCAGGTTGGCGAAGAGCATCCGGACGAGCGACGCGTCCGCGTCCAGCTCCACGTCGTCCACCTCCGAGCGGATCTCCACCGGCACCGTGACGGCGTCCTGCAGGTCCTCGCGCAGCGTGCCCACCGCTTCCTCCAGCCGCACGTGCGCGGGCCTCAGCGCCCATCTCCCCTTGTCGATGCGGTTGAAGGACAGGATGTTCTCCACCAGGAAGTGCAGGCCCTCCGCCGCTCGCACGATGCGGGTGGGGTAGTCCCCGGCCTCCGGGCTCTGGCCCAGCCGGCGCTCCAGCGTCTCGCCCAGCAGGCGGATGGACGCGAGCGGCGTGCGCAGCTCGTGCGACACGGTGGAGACGAAGTCGCTCTTGAGCTCCACGAAGCGGTACTTGCGCTGCTGGGCCACCACCGCCAGCGCCGCGATGGCGGACGCGAGCGCGCCGCACGCCGCGACGAGCAGCGTCTTCAGGCCGTAGCGGGCCTCGATGTCCGCCTCCGCGGCGGCCCACCCGGGCGTGGCCACCTCCAGCCCCGGATGCTTCAGGGGGCGCGCGACGCCGCCGGGCCCCAGCCGCACCTGGCCGTCCTTGGGGATGAGGTTGCGCCCCTGCAGCTCCTGGGTCAGCTCCGCGAGCAGCGCGGCCATGTCCACGGCCAGCCCGTGCACCTGCTCGGCCGCGGGCTCCACGTACCACTGCTCGGCCAGCAGCGTGGGGCCGTCCAGCGGCTCCGGCAGCACCAGCGCGCCCGCGCCGGCCTCCTGCACGCGGGCCACGAAGGCGTCATGGGGCTCCACCAGCGCCTGACTCAGCGCCACGATGCGCGCCTGGAGGAAGTCGAAGTCCGGCCGCGTGAGCTGGGGCCGGGCGCGCAGCAGGTTGCGTTGCAGGCCCGCGTCCCGCGCCATGCCGCCCAGCTCCTCCGGAAGGCCCTCGCGCACCAGCGCCCGGATGAGGGGCGGCGTGTCCCCTCCGCGTTGGAGGTACTCCACCATCAGGAGGGTGAAGGGCAGCTCCTGATCCGGCGGCAGCGGGTGCGCCGCGTGGTAGCGTAAGAGCGACTCCACCGCCGCGTCCGTGCGCGCCTCGTTGCCGGAGACCAGGGCGGCCTCCGCCCAGCGCAGCCGCGAGAGCCGCTCCTGGAAGGGGGCCGGGGCGGTGCCGTCCTCCAGCGCGTGCGCCAGCAGCGTGTAGGTGGCCTGGGCGGGGGCGTCCGTGCCTTCCCGGGGCCAGTCCACGCGCGGCAGGAACTGGTGGCCGCGGAAGAGCAGGTAGTAGCCCTCCGCGGGCAGCAGCGGGTCCCCCACGGCCGCGTTGAGCTTCGGCAGGTGGGTCTTCATCCGCTGCGCGAGCGCGGTGCGCAGCGACTCCTCCGCAAGCTGCTCCAGCGCGACCCGCCGCGAGCGCACCTGGGCCCGGGCGTCCTCGCGCTCCTGGGTGAAGATGCGCTGGAGGCTCACCAGCCCCCATCCGAGGGCCAGCAGTCCACAACCCAGGGCGAGCAATGTGGGGAGGAGTCGGCGCAGCATTCGCGTCCCGCCGGACTGTAGCAGTGTCGACAGGATTGCGGGCCTGGAGCCTCCAGGGTGAATAAAGTGTGGGAGGCCCGCGTCCCCTCGGGGGTCTGGAGATCGGAGACGGAGTCATGGGTTCTCGATGGTGGGTTGGTGTGATTGTCGGTCTGGCCACCCAGGGTGCGTTCGCGCAGACCTCGCCGGTCGCCGCGGATGACTGGGGGGATGACGCGTACGTCCAGCAGTCCAACGCGGATGATTCCGGGCCCATCGCGCCCTCTCCGCCCCCCGACCTGCCCGCCGAGTCGCCGACCCCCCGGCCCTTCGCCGGCGCGGTGTGGACGTCCGGGCACTGGTACTGGGACGGCGACAGCTGGCAGTTCAAGTCCGGCGGCTGGGTGGAGCGCATGCCCGGCTACCAGTACGTCAACGGCTACTGGGCGCAGGACGGCGACGTCTGGCGCTGGGTGTCCGGCGGCTGGGCGCAGGAGGGCTCCACCGAGGTGGAGATCCCCGTGGAGGTCGCCAGCGAGGACGTGACGGCGACCCAGGCGCCCCCGGCCCTGCGCGTGGAGACGCCGCCCCCCGCGCCGGCCCCGGCCTACACGTGGGCTCCGGGCTACTGGTACTGGGGCACCAACGGCTACGAGTGGGTCTCCGGCACCTGGATGGAGCCGCCGCGTCCGGGCCTGGTGTTCGTGTCGCCGCGCTGGGTCCGCCGCGGTCCGTCGTGGGTGTTCGTGGGCGGAGGCTGGGGGTGGAACGGCTCGGTGCGCGTCACCGTCCCGGTCTACCGCCACGCGCACATCTCGGTGTCCTTCGGCCGCCCGCACTACTTCCTGCGCTCGTGGTACCGCTACCCGGGCGTGTCGTGGCGCTACTACGGCTACGGGCACAGCCGCTACCGCCCGGGCTACCACTACTCCTCCCGCCCGGGCCCGTACCGGTATGGCCCGCGCGTGCATGACGCGTCGCCCGGTCGCTACAACGGCTCGTCGTACGGAGGCCGCGGCAACAGCCGTCCCGGTCCCTACCGTCCGCAGAGCGGCAGCGGGGTCCACTCGTCGAACCACGGCAACAACGGCAACAGCGGCGGCTGGAGCGGCACCCGGAGTCCTCCTCCGGGCGGGCGCGGGTCGAGCAGCGGCGCGCACCAGTCCAGCGGCGGCTCCAGCGGGTGGGGCGGCGGTTCCAGCGGCGGCGGGCGTCCGTCCTCGGGCGGCGGCGGGCGCTCCTCGTCCAGCGGCAGCGGCGGTTGGGGTGGCGGCAGCTCCGGCAGCGTCCACCAGACCAGCGGCGGCTCCTCCAGCCGGGGCGGTGGCGGCGGCGGTGGGGGCTGGGGCGGCGGCTCCGGCCGTGGCGGCGGTTCGTCCCACGGCTCCAGCCGGGGCGGTGGCAACAGCGGCGGCGGGAACGGCGGCGGTTGGAGCGGTGGCTCCGGCGGCGGCCACCGCTGAAGGAAGTGACGGCGGATGGGCCGGGTCAGACCTCGACCTGGCCCATCAGCCACGTCTCCAGCTCTCCCAGCTCGCGCTCCTGCGAGGGGTGACGGGCGCGGACCTCGGCGACGGCCTGCTGCATCCCGTTGCGGCTGTGGGGCTTGCCGGCGAGCGCCGTCTGCAGGTCCTGCACAAGGTCCGGGTAGAGCGCATCCGAGAAGACCTGCGCGCGGGTGACGTGTCCGTTCTCCGCGTCGACGTGGACCTCGAAGAAGCCCCACGACAGGTACTCCACCATCTGGTGGCTGAAGCGGGGCGCGTTGCCGAAGCGCCAGTCCCACGACGCGTAGTGCTCGAAGGTGCGCTTGAGCGACGGCTGGCTCTCCAGGAACGAGGGCTCCAAGAGCTCCGGCTCCGCGGTGCCGCCGTGGAAGTCGCAGAAGGCGCCCATCATCGCCTTCACCAGCGCCTCATGCGACGCCTCCGGCTGGAGGTCGCGGATGTTCATCACGCGCGAGCGCACCGACGCGCTGCCCTTGGACTCCAGCTTCTTCGGGTGCGGCGTGAGGTAGTTGGCCAGCCGCGACAGGTTGGCGTGGATGAGGAAGGTGCCGTGGTGGAAGGCGCGGTCCTTCGTCTCGCGGTACGCGCTGCCGCTGATCTTCCGGGGGCCGTCCTCCAGCGGAATCACCAGGTCGTTGCGCCCGGACGCCTGCGCCGTCACGCCCAGCCGCGACAGCGCGTCCAGCAGGATGGTGATGTTCGCCGTCTTGTTGTAGCCCTCCTTCGCGGACAGGAACGTGAAGCAGGTGTTGCCCAGGTCGTGGAACACCGCGCCGCCGCCGCTGGTGCGCCGCGCGAGGAAGACCTGGTCCTCCTCCATGCGCGTGAGGTTGCACTCGGACCACGGGTTCTGGTTGCGGCCGATGACGACGGTGTTGTCGTTGCGCCAGAGGAAGAGCGTCTGGGTGGCGGGGTCCAGCTCGCGGAAGATCCAGTCCTCGGTCGCGAGGTTGAACCAGGGGTTGTAGGTCTCCGACAGGAGGATGCGGACGCGCGGGGCTTGAGACATGGGCGCGGAGCATAACCGGGCTCGCGTGCCGTCCACCGGGAGACATCCACCCCGTCCCGGGGGCGATGGCCTCGCGGGCCACCCCACCGGAAGACTCCCGGGCGTGTCGGGCGCGGAAGGCGGTTCGCGCCAGGGGGCGACCATGCGTGGAGTGTTTTCCCTGTCACGTCCGCGTGCGGGCGGGCCGGTGGTGCTGTGGGGTGGGGCGCAGCCGTCGGGCAGCCTCAAGTACCTCACCTTCGCGCGCTACCTGGCCGCGATGCCGCCGGGCTCGCGCGGGCTGGTGGAGCTGTCCGGTGCCTCGAGCGCGCTCGCGCTGGACGTCCTGGGCCGCGAGCGGGGCCTGCCCACGGTGGCCGTGACGGACGCGGCGGGCGAGGCGTACCTGCGCGCCCACGGCTTCCAGGGGCAGGTGCGCCAGGCGGACTCGATGGCGGACATGTTCCACCAGGCCATGGCCCTGGAGCGCGACGGCTGGTGCTGGCCCCGGCAGCTCACCAACCGGGCCCTGGTGCCGTGCGTGGAGGCCTGGGCGGCGGGCTTGCGCGCGCAGGTGCGTGAGCGCTTCCCCACGGTGCGGCACGTGGTGTGTGGCTTTGGCACGGGCGCGACGTTGGTGGGCCTGATGCGCGTCTTCACAGCCGGGGGCTTCAGCGTCACCGGCCTGCAGCCCGCGCCGGGCAAGCCGCTGCCGGGCTGGCGCACGTGGGAGGCCCAGAACCTGGGGGCGGAGGACCTGTTCTTCGAACACCAGCCGCGCATGCCCCTGGCCACGGCCGCGCCCGCGCCGGACCCCTTCACCGCGCTCCTGGAATGGGCCCGCGCGCAGCCGCACCCGGAGCGGGTGCTCGTCATCGCGCACAACGCCCGGGAACAGGACGCCGCCCGGGCCTGAGGTGCCGCACGCCTACCGGCGCAGCGCTTCGAGCCGCGCCCGCACGGCGGCCACTCCGTCGCGCGGGAAGGCGGGCACGTGGGACAGCTCGCGCTCCGCGAGCCGCAGGAGCGTGCGCGCCAAGGCCGGTGAGTCGCCTTCCAGGGCGCGCGCCAGCTCGCCGCCGGTCTCCGGATACACGCGCTCCACGCGCCGCACCGGATCCAGCCCGTCCAGCAGCGACGCCTGGGGCGCGGGGACGTGGCGCGCGAGCAGCAGGCAGAACAGGCGCACCGCTTCGTCCAGCCGCGCGCGGCCGCTGAGCCCCTCGCCGCGCGCGTGGCGTCCCATACCCACCAGCACCTGGGTGAGCCATTGCCCGAACAGCCACGCGTCGTCCGGTGCCGTGCGCTGGAGCTCCAGGGCGGTGTCCCGCGCACGCGCGTCCATGCGCTCCGTCACGCCGCCCTTGTCCAGCAGCACGCGGTAGCGGTTGACGCGCGCGAACGACAGCTCCTCCAGGTCGAACACCGCGAACTCCAGCAGGTGCCCGTCCCGGTACACGACCTTGAGGCCGTGCGCCGTCTCGCGGAACACCAGGGCCACGTCCTCCGCGCGAGGCAGCCAGCCGCGCTCCTGTCTCAATGTTTCAGCGTGCCCGGGCCACGCGACGACGAAGAAGTCGTGGTCGCTGAAGTCATCCGGCGCGTAGTCGCGCGCCGCCATCGAGCCCAGCGCCACGAGCCCCCGGAAACGGCCGTCCGCGTCAGCCCTGCGCGTCAGTTCCGTGGTGAAGGCCTGATAGGCGGCGGTGTCCAAGGGCGTGCTCCTCTGGAAGGGCCCGCATGCTGCCAGTCCGACGCGGGGCGTTAAAGGCTGGCGTGACTCGGAGCTGACACGCTTTCCAGTGAATCCTGAGGTCGGCTTGCTTTTTATCAGGGGCTCGCCTTATGGGCTGATTCGCGGGTCAATCCCTTCGATGATCCGCACTCCCCCATCAGGAGCCTGTATGCGAAACGCCGTCCGGACCCTCGTTCTGACTGTCGCGGTTCTTGCCCTCTGGGCGCAGCCTGCCCGCGCGGATACGTACACGCAGACGAAGTACCCCATCGTGCTGGCGCACGGCATGGCGGGTTTTGATTCGCTGTTCGGGGTGCTCGACTACTTCTACGGCATCGAGTCGTCGCTGAAGTCGGGCGGGGCGAAGGTCTACATCACGCACGTTCCGCAGTTCAATTCGACGGAGGCGCGTGGCGAGGCGCTGCTGGCGCAGGTGCAGGACGTGCTCGCGCGCTCGGGCGCGAAGAAGGTGAACCTGATTGGCCACAGCCACGGCGGCCTGGACGTGCGCTACGTGGCGGCGGTGCGGCCGGACCTGGTGGCGTCCGTGACGACGGTGGGCTCGCCGCACAAGGGCGCGGACCTGGCGGACTACCTGCGCAACAACCTCCAGGGCGGGTCGTTCACGGAGGGCGTGCTGGCGTACTTCGCCAACAGCCTGGGCACCGTGCTGGGGCTGCTGTCCGGCCACACGCAGCCGCAGGACGCGATTGGCGCGCTGGCGGCGCTGAGCAAGACGGGCACCTCCGCGTTCACCGCGAAGTTCCCCGCGGGCGTCCCCACCACGTCCTGCGGCAGCGGCGCGGCGACGGGCGCGCAGGGCCAGCGCTACTACTCCTGGTCCGGCACGGACCCCTTCACCAACCTGCTGGACGCGTCTGACTACGCCATGAAGCTGTCGTCCTTCTTCTACAGCGGGGCCAACGACGGCCTCGTGGGCCGCTGCAGCTCGCGCTTCGGCACGGTCATCCGCGACAACTACGACATGAACCACCTGGACGAGGTGAACCAGGTGCTGGGCCTCACCGCGTTCTTCACCAACCCGGTGTCCGTGTTCCGCAACCAGGCCAACCGCCTGAAGACCGCGGGCCTGTAAGCCCGTTGGAGCGCCCCGCCATGAAGAGCCGCGCCGTCATTCTCGTGGTCGCGCTGTGCGCCCTCCTGGGTGCCGGCGTCTTCTCGTGGTGGAAGGTCCGGGCGGAGGACGCGCCCGGACCCGCTGGACCGCCGTCCGCCGTCCCCGTCGCGCGAGGCACCGTGCCGCGCGCGGCGTCCCCCGGCGTTCCCGGTGCCGCCGTGACGGCGACGCCGGCTCCCGAAGCGCCGCTGCCGCCGCTGCCGGGCTCGCTCCAGGACACGGAGGAGGACGGCGCCGTGCTCGTGGACGCGTCCGGGCACCTGGTGCCGAGCGCGGACCTGCGCCGCTTCTTCGACTACTACCTCTCCGCCACCGGCGAGGAGCCCGCGTCGCTCATCCGCGAGCGCATCCTCGCGGCGCTGCGGGCGAAGAAGCTGCCCCCGGCCGCCATGGATGAAGCGGTGCAGGTGCTGGATGACTACCTGTCCTATCTGGAAGCGGCCCGGGGTCTGGCGTCGAAGGGCGCCGCGGCCCCCATGGACACCGCCGAGCGCCTGGAGGCCCTGCGCAAGCTGCGCCGGGAGCACCTGGGCGGCGCGGCCGACGGCCTCTTCGGGCAGGAGGAGGCGGTGGACGCCGTCGCCGTGGAGCGGCTGAAGCTGCAGAAGGACGCGTCGCTGACGAAGGAGGAGCGCGAGCGGCGCATGGCCGAGCTGGAGGAGCGGCTTCCCCCGGACGTGCGCGCCAGCCGTGAGGAGGCCGTGCGGCCGTTGCGGCAGCGGGCCGTGGAGCAGGAGCTGCTGGCGGCGGGCGCGACGGCGGAGGACCTGCACCAGCACCGGCTGTCCACCGTGGGCCCGGAGGCCACCGAGCGGCTGGAGGCGCTGGACGCGGAGCGCGCGCAGTGGAAGCAGCGGCTGGCGGACTTCCGCGCGAAGCGCGAGGCGCTGGGCCAGAGCGAGCCGGACCCCGCCCGGCGTCAGGCCGCGGTGCAGCGGCTGCTGTTCGACTCGTTCACCCCGGAGGAGCGCCTCCGGGTGGAGGCCGCGGACGCCATCGACGCGGCCTCCGGCTCCGGAGGCGGGTGAGGGCGCTTCAGGAGATCTTGAAGGGCTTCAGCTCGCTGACCTCTTCGAGCAGCAGCGGCTGCGCGTGGAGGTACGCGGTGGTGCGGCGCTTCTGGTCGATGTCGTCGTAGACGCGCTGGATCTGCTGGGGCGTGAGGCCCATCTCCGGGGAGACCTCGTCGGGCGTGATGCCGTGGTTCTTCGCCCAGAGGATGAGGTCCAGCTGCGAGTAGTGCACGGAGAAGTAGAAGTCCTCCTGTGACTGTTCCAGGCTGAACGTGTCCGTGGTGGGCTCGCGGTTGAGGATGCCGTCGATGACGCCCAGGTGCCGCGCCAGCTTGTACGTCTGCGTCTTGTAGAGGCTGGCGATGGGCTTCACGTCCGCGGAGCCGTCGCCCAGCTTCACGAAGAAGCCCTGGTCATACTCCAGCCGGTTGGGCGTGCCGGACGCGGCGAAGTTCAGCCGGTCCGCGTGGAAGTACTCCATCATCTTGCGCACGCGCTGCTTGAAGTTGGTGGCGGCGACAATCTGCACGTAGGCCTGGGGCGTGAGGCGGAAGCGCTGCTCCTGCCCGTCCACCTGCACCACCACGTAGAAGACGTTGAGGGCGTCCGTGTTGAGCCGGTCGCCGTGCATGACGATCTTCCACTTCATGTCCGGCTGGAACGCGGGGAACACGGAGCGCACGGCCGCGTCGCGCTGCGAATAGCACCCGGCGGCCTCCAGCACGGGCGCGATGTCGTGCAGCGTGTACTGGATGCCCAGCTTCTCGCAGAGCTCGCGGCCCAGCTTCGAGGACAGGCCGCTGGAGTCGCGCTCCGGCAGCAGCAGGCCGAAGACGCGGTCCGGCCCCAGCGCCCGCACCGCCAGCGCGGCGACGCACGCGGAGTCGATGCCGCCGGAGACGGCGACGACGAGCCCGCGCTTGCGCAGCTTCTTGAGGACGGCCTCCTTGAGCCCGTCGGACAGCGACGCGGCCTTGGCCTCCCAGTCCAGTTCCAGCACCTGCTTGGAGAACTTCATCGTCACGGCGACCTCGATTCAGGGGAAGAGAGTGAAGACAGCACGCGCGTGCGCAGGTCGGCCTTGAGCACCTTGCCGGTGGGCCCGCGGGGGAGCGCTTCGGTGAACAGCACGTGGCGCGGCACCTTGTGCGCCGGGAGCGCTTCGCGGCAGAAGCGGCGGAGGTCGTCCTCCTTCGCGGTGGCGCCGGGCTGGAGGACCACGGCGGCGCACGCGGCCTCGCCGCCCAGGTCGTCCGGCACGCCCACCACGGCGACCTCCAGCACGGCCGGGTGGCGCGCGAGGACGTGCTCCATCTCCGCGGGGCTCACCCGGTGGCCACCCACCTTGAGGATCTCCTTCGCGCGGCCGACGAGGAAGAAGAAGCCGTCCGCGTCGCGCCACGCGAGGTCGCCCGTCCACAGCCAGCCGTCGTGGAGGATGGCGGCGGTGTCGTCGGGAGCGTTGAGGTAGCCCGGGGTGACGTTGGCGCCCTTCGCCACGAGCTGGCCCACCTCACCGTCGGGCAGCGGCGTGCCGTCGTCCGCGACCACGGCCAGCGTGACGCCGGGGATGCCCTGGCCAATGGAGCCCGCCTTGTCGTTGGCGCGCGAGGGCGGCAGGTAGGAGAGCCGCGCGGTGGCCTCCGTCTGGCCGTACATGACGAACAGCTCCGCCGGGTGGAAGGCCTCGCGCGTCCAGCGCACGGTGTCCGGGGACATGCCGCCGCCGGCCTGGGTGAGGTAGCGCAGCTGGAGCTTCGCGAGCGAGTCCGGAGCGGCCTGGCGGCGCAGCAATTCGAAGGTGAGGGGCACGCCCGCGAAGCCGGTGCACGCCTCGGTGGCCATGGCCTCCAGCACGACCTGCGGGTACATGAAGCGCGGATCCAGGAACACGGAGCCGCCCGCGAGCAGGTGCGTCTGGAGCACGCTCTTCCCGTAGCAGTAGTGCAGGGGAAGGATGAGCATGGCGCGGTCGCGCGGCGTGAGGCCCAGGTACTCCACGATGGAGCGCGTGTTGGCCGCGATGTTGGCGAACGTCTGCACGACGCCTCGGGGCGTGCCCGTGCTGCCGGACGTGTAGACGATGGACGCGGGAGCCTCCGGAGGCAGGGAGGGCAGGGCGGCCGGCGGCTCCGAAGAGGCCTCCGGATCCACCGCGCCGTCTTCCTGGATCCACGCGCAGGAGGCGGGCTTCAGCAGCCCGAGCATGCGCTCCGGGGGACGGGAGCCGTGCACGACGAAGAAGTGGCCCAGCTGCGAGCGGCCCGTCCAGCGCCGTGCGTCCTGACCGAAGATGACCGCATGGCGGGCACCCGTCTGCGCGAGGATGCTGGCCAGCGAATCCGCGCCCGTCTCGCGGTCCAGCTCCACGGAGCAAGCCCCCAGGGCCTGCACCGCGAGCCCCGCGACCGCCGCCGCGCAGCCCAGGGGCAGGGCGATGAGGACCCGAGCCCCGGGCTCGACACCCGAAGCGCGCAGCTGTCCCGCGAGCGCGAGCATCCGTGCTTCGAGCTGGGCGTAGGTGAGCCGCGCCCAGGGAGAATCCACCGCCGGGGCATCCGGTGTCGCAGCCGCGTGGGCACGCACCCACGAAGGCGCGGTGTCCGCGTGCGCGCTCATTCCGTCTCCCGCTGTGCAGTCGAGTGCCGCACGAACGCGCAAGAGGCCATGACGCTCACGTTGCTTCCAGCGCCACGCTGTCCCGCCGCACCATGCAACTCCGCACGCGGCGCCAGACGCGGCGCGTGCGCGCTTGCCACCAGGGTGTCTGAGGGCGCGCTCACGCCGCCTCCAACTGCACCGCGTCCACGTCCGCCTGGGCGACGGGCTTCGGCTTCAGGAAGTGGTGCGCCAGCAACTGCGTGGACGCCACGGCGAACAGGGCCATGGTGTCCGCTTCGCTCTCCGCGGAGTTCGGCGCGCGCAGCTTCGCGACCAGCCGCTCCACCTTGCGCGCGTCGAAGACGCCCGTCGCCGACACCGCCTCCGGGGCCAGCAGCTCTTTCGCCCAGGCCGGCGCATCCGGGCCCACCAGCGCTCCCGCGATGGGGGCGCGATACGGGAACTTGCTGCGCTCCAGGATGGACGCTGGCACCCGGCCCTTCGAGAAGCGCTTGAGCAGGTGCTTTTCGTCCAGGCCTCGCAGCCGCAGCCGCTCCGGCACCCGCGCGGCGAACTCCATCACGCCCGTGTCCAGGAACGGGAAGCGCCCCTCCACCGCGTTGCCCAGGAGCATGCGGTCGCCCTGCGCGGACAGCAGATAGCCGGACAGCAGCGTGCGCGCCTCCAGGTACTGCGCGCGCGCCAGCGGCCTCCACTTCGCCACCGCCTCCGGCACCGTCGCGAGCACCGACGCCACCGGATCCTCGTCCGCCACCTTCGCGGCGAACTCCGGCGCGAGGAAGCGCAGGATGCGGCCGCTGTTGCCCCACCGCACCAGGTGCGAGAACCCCAGCGCGTCCGGCGTCTCCAGGCCCGTGCCGAAGAACTCGCGCAGGAGCTCCACGCTCTGCTGGCTCACCGACAGCGTCGGGTACAGCCGGCGCAGCAGCAGCGGCCGGTACTTCGACGCCGGCTGGCGCGCCCAGAACTGGCGCACCTGCGTCTCCTTGAAGAGGTCGTAGCCGAGGAACATCTCGTCCGACCCTTCGCCCGTCAGCACCACCTTGATGCCCTGGTCGCGCACCCACCCGGAGAGCCGCAGGAACGGCGCGGGCGCGGAGCGCATCATCGCCTGCTCCGCGTGGAAGATGACGCCCGGCACCAGCGCGCCAATGTCCCCGTCGCGCATCTCCACCACGCGGTGCTCGGTGCGCAGCTGCTCCGCCACCGTCGCCTGGTGCGTGCGCTCGTCGAACCGCGCGTGCGCGAAGCCCACGGAGAACGTCCGCAGCGTGCCCCCCAGCTGCTCCTGCGCCAGCGAGCACAGGAGGCTGGAGTCCAGTCCGCCCGACAGGTACGCCGCCACCGGCACGTCCGCGCGCAGCCGCAGCCGCACCGCCCGGTCCAGCACCGCGCCCAGCTCCTCCAGCAGCCGGGGCGCGTCCGCCGCGTCCGGCGTCACGCCGAAGTCCAGGTCCCAGTAGCGCTGGAGCGTCAGCGCCCCGTCGCGCCACTTCGCGACATGCGCGGGCGGCAAGAGCGACACGCCCTCGAAGGAAGTGCGCGGCGCCACCGGCGCCCAGAGCTGGAACGTCTGCTTGAGCCCCCGCGCGTCCAGTGCGGGCGTCACCAGCCCCCCGGCGAAGAGCGCCTTTGCCTCCGACGCGAACGCCAGGTGCCCTTCCGGCAGGTGCGCGTAGAACAGCGGGCAGATGCCCACGCGGTCGCGCGACATCCACAGCGTGCGGTCGCGCGGATCCCACAGCGCGAACGCCCACTGGCCCTCGAAGCGGCGCACGCAGTCGATGCCCCACGTGAGGAACGCCGCGAGGATGACCTCCGTGTCGGAGCGCGTGCGGAAGGCATACGCCCCCGACAGCTGCTCGCGCAGCTCCACGTGGTTGAAGATCTCCCCGTTGAAGACCACGGTGAGGCCGGTGGCCTCGTCGCGCATCGGCTGGTGGCCGGAGGCCAGGTCGACGATGGACAGCCGCGCGTGCCCCAGCGCGGCGCCGTCCAGGAGCAGGGCCCGCTGCGCGTCCGGCCCCCGGTGCTTGATGCTGGCGGTCATGCGGCGCAGCCGGCCGGCGTGAAGCGCCGGACCCGCGGCGTCACCCGCCGGGAAGGTGAACCCCGCGATGCCGCACATGGGCGTCTCAGCTCGCCTTCGCCAGCGACTGCTTGCGGTCCACGAAGGCCACCACGCGCGCCAGCGAGTCCAGGTTCTCCGGCACCAGCTCCTTGTCGTCGAGCTTGATGTGGAACTCCGTCTCGATGAACGCCACCAGCTCCATCATGCCCGTGGAGTCGATGAGGCCCTTGCGCAGGAACGAGTCGTCGTCCGCGAAGTCGTCCACGAAGAAGGTGTCGATGATGAAGGTGCGAAGCGTGTCACGCGTGCTCATGGAGAGGTCCTGTCTTTCAAGGCGGGGTGTGGAAGGGCGATGCGGAAAAGAACGCGCCCGGCGCGCTTTGCTGAGCGCCGGGCGGAGAGGAAGAGCGGGCCCGTCAGGTGCCCGTGGCGTCGCGGGCCACCAGGTCCAGGCTCATGCTGCGCGCCGGGTTGCCCATGGCGAGCGAGTCCGGGGGCACGTCCTGTGAAACGATGCTGCCGGCGGACACCACCGACCGCGCGCCAATGCGCACGCCCGGCAGCAGGATGGCGCCGTGGGCCACCCAGACGTCGTCCTCGATGATGATGGGGGAGATGCGCTGGCCGTCCCGGTCGCTCACGCGCACGAAGGACGCGAACATGCACCGGGCGCCAATCTGCACCGACTCCCAGGCCTCCACGGACGCGCCGTAGTTGAACTGGGTCTCGTCGCCTACCAGCAGCCGCGCGTGCTCGTAGCAGACCACCGACGTGGGCAGCATGCCGCCCAGGAACGTCAGCTTGTCGCCGAACTCCGCGTGGCCGTCGTTGCGCGCGGCCACCGGGCCATACGCCGCCACGCCCCGGCCGGTGCGGAAGGCGCGGAACAGCCAGCGCGCCCGCGCGACGGCCACCATGCGCTCGGCGCGGGGGAACACCTCCGTGCGCACCATCTGCATGCCCGCGCGCGCCAGCTGGAGCGCCTCTTCGCGGGAAGGGATGGCCGGCTTCATCGCGCCACCTCGCGCCGCAGCACGCGGGCCGGAGAGCCGCCCACCGTCACGCCCGGCGGGATGCGGCGGGAGATGACCGTGCCGGACGCCACGCTCGCGTTCTTCTGCAGGTGCGCGCCCGGCAGCAGGATGGAGCGGCTGCCCACCGTGACGCCTTCCTCCACCACCAGCGGCACCGACTGCGGCCGCTCGTGCCGGTTGCCGCGGACGGGGTGATACATGTTGTCCATCAGCTTGCACCACATGCCCAGGCGGCTGCGCGCGCCCAGTGTCACGAGCGACTGCGCTTCAATGGAGCTGCCCCCCTCGATGGTCACGTCGTCTTCAATCACGATGCGTCCCCCCCGCTGAGCATGCAGCTCGATGGGCGCCATCCGCGCGTCGAACAATACGCGATCGCCGACCTGGATCTCCCCCTCGCCGTGAATCCAGACACGGCCCCAGACGGTGGGGGTGGCACCCACGGCCTCACAGCGCCGCAGCTTCAAACGCGCGACGGTCGGCCCCAGGCCGAGCATCATCATCAACGGAACGCGCATGGCTCAGGGACCGGCCTTCGCGGAGGTGGGCGCCTCGCGCGGCGTCTCCGGCAGGGCCGCCAGGAAGGCGACGAGCGCCGAGGCCACGCGCGCCTGTCCCTGCGCGTTGAGGTGGGCGCCGTCATCTGAATACGCCGGCACCAGCGCGGGATAGGCGCGGCCGTTGACCTCGTACGTCTCCCGGGTGCCGTCCGCCTGTGACGACTCCAGCGCCGCCAGGTCGAACAGCGGCTCCTTGCCGCCGTAGGTCTGCCGCATCAGCGCGTTGAAGGCCTCGCGCGACACGTTCTCCCCGACACCGAAGACGGGGCGCCCGCGCAGCTCGTTGAACCACGCCTTCGCCCCGCGCTGCACCGTGGTCAGCGGCGCGGTGACGTGCACGAAGGTGACGCCCGGGTGGCGCGACTTCAGCCCCGCGAGCGTGACGCGGTACTTCTCGAAGAGGGCCTTCGCGTCCGTGCCGGTGTTGAAGTCGATGTAGCAGAACTTCATCAGCGCCACGTCCACCTGCTTCGCGACGCCGCCGTCCAGCAGCTGCTCGAAGTGCGCGAGCTTCGTCTCCGGCTGCTCGTTCTGGCCCACCAACGCGTGCGCCAGCGAGCCCTGGGGAATCGTCGCGCTCGCGTCCTTCACCTCCACGATGGCGGGGGCCGGCGAAGGCCGCAGGCCGCGCACGCCGTCCAGGATGTTGCCGCCCACCGACTGGTGGCCGAAGAACACCCGGCGCTGGGACAGCCGCTCCAGTCCCGCGAGCGTCGCGTCTGGCTTTACCTGTTCCGTGGCCGCCGCGCTCTGGGGCAGGGCCATCAGCAGTGCACCCGGAAGGAGCAGGGCACCGAAGCGCGCGGGAAAGCCACGAATGACTCGCATATGTGAACCTTTAGACCTTTCGGGCTCCGAGCGTCAAAGCCCCTGCCGGCGTGGCTGGATGCATGCCTTCCAGGCCACCTGGACTCCAGGACAGAGGGTCGTGACTGCCCCGGAGCCGGATGGAGGAAAACCGCTACTCGTGCGTCAGTCCGAAGAGCGCCCGCAGCCTCCCGAGGATGCGGCCCGCCTCGGGCGAGTGGTCCGGGCCGCCGCCGGAGGCCTGGGCCACGGCGCGCAGCTGGGTGCGGCGCTGCGCGAGGAGCGCGGAGAGCTGCCGGGCAAGACCCGGATAGTCGGAGAACAGGCGCGCGAAGGTGGGCCGGTCCAGCTCCAGCAGCACGGAGTCCTCGAGCGCCACGACGGTGGCGGCGCGGCGCTCCCCGGTGAGCAGCGACATCTCCCCGATGTAGTGGCCCGGCCCCAGCCGCGTGATTTCGGACTGGAGCGTGCCGGCGCGCACGCTGACCTCGCCGGAGGCCACGACGTAGAAGGTCCCGCCCTCGTCGCCCTCCTGGATGATGCGCTCGTTGCGGCCGAAGCGGCGCACCACCACCTCGCACCGCAGGCGCTCCAGCTCCTCAGGGCCCAGCGGCGCGAACAGGTCCACCTGGCGCAGCAGTTCACGCACGGTGTCGTCGGCCAGCTCGCGGCGGCGGTGGGCCGAATCGCGGCGCAGGGTCACCGTGCGCTGGGCGTGGGGCAGCTCCAGGCCCTCGCGGCGCAGCCGGTACCACAGCCGCGTGTGCAGCTCCTCCTTCACGCTGTCCGACAGCGCGAAGTCGTTGAGGAACACGCGCACCATGTACTGCGCGTTGGAGTCCGTGAAGGTCACCGTGCGCGCCAGGGGCGGCGGCTGCACCAGGATCTGGGGAATCTCCCGGACCACGTCCAGCAGCGCCTGCTTCACCTGGTTGGGCGGCGCGTCCAGCGACACGCCCACCTGCACCTCGATGCCCACGGGCTCGCGGTGCTGGGTGAAGTTCTTCACGTGCTCCTTGCCCACCATGCTGTTGGGCAGGGTGATGACCTCGCGCCGGAAGTTGGCGATGCGGATGGAGCGCCACCCGATGTGCACCACCCGCCCGGTGTGCTCGCCAATGCGGATGAAGTCGCCCACCTCGAAGGGCCGGTCCAGCTGCAAGGACAGGCCCGCGAAGAGGTTGCCCAGCGTCTCCTGGAGCGCCAGGCCGATGACCACCGTCAGCACGGCGGTGGACGCGACCAGCCCCGTCAGGTCCAGGTTGAGCTGGCTCTGGAGGATGGGGACGGTGGCGAGCGCGTACAGCGTGAAGTCGATGACGTCGCGCAGAATCTTCGGCGTCGTCACCGGCGAGCGCAGCCGCACCAGCTTCAGCGCGAGCGCCACCCCGGCCCGGATGACGCCGTAGGCGAACGTGAGCATCCAGCCCACGTGCACGAACTTGTACAGGCCCGGCGGCGTGGTGGCCTCCGGCAGGAAGCGCTCCGCCAGGCGCAGCACCAGGAAGGCGACCAGCATCCGGACCGCGCCGCGCAGGTCGTCGCGCAGGTCGGGGTCACGCGTGGTGCGCTGGACGCTCAGCAGGAGCACCGTCAGGACGGAGCCCGCCAGCAGGGGGAGGTGGCCTTCGAGGAAGTTCAGCACGCCCGGCGAATCAGACCGGCCGCGCGCGCACGGGTCAAGGTGGCGGTTGACGGGTGCCCTCCGAGCGGAGATACACGCCCCCCATGACGCTTGCCTCGGTGCAGGGACAGCCCCGCGCGATGGATGCGCTCCAGTCCGCCCTGCGGTCTGGCTCGGTGCATCACGCCTACCTGTTCGCGGGGCCGGAGGGGGTGGGCAAGGAGCTGGCCGCGGTGGGGCTGGCCCAGGCCCTCACGTGCCCGGAGGCCCCGGAGGTGGGCTGCGGCAAGTGCACCAGCTGCGTGCGCATCACCAAGGGCCTGCACCCGGACGTCACCTGGGTGATGCCGGACGACGAGCGCGTGTCGCGAGGACTCGCCGGCCGCTCCGACTTCACCGGCACGCCCAGCCGCGAGCTGCGCGTGGAGCAGATACGGCAGCTCCAGGAGCGCCTGGCGCTGCGCGGACTGGAGTCCAAGCGCAAGGTGGCCATCCTGGTCAGCGCGGAGCAGATGAACGTCCAGGCGCAGAACGCGTTCCTCAAGACGCTGGAGGAGCCGCCCTCGGAGACCACCCTCATCCTGGTGGCGAGCGCCATGGACCGGCTCTTGCCCACCATCCGCAGCCGGTGCAGCAAGGTGTACTTCGGTCCGCTGCCGGTGGACCTGGTCGCACGGCACGTGCAACAGGAGCGCAAGCTGGACGCGGACACCGCCGCCCTGGCCGCGGTGATGTCCGGCGGCAGCCTGGGCCGCGCGCTCGCGCTGGACGTGGACGCGCTGAAGGAGCGCAAGGACGTCCTCACCGCCTTCGAAGGCCTGAGCGGCGACGACATCCCGGCCCTCCTGCGCTTCGCGGAGGCCCACGGCGGCTCGCGCGAGGACGCGGACACGGCGCTGGAGCTGCTCATCCTGTGGACGCGGGACGTGTCGCTCGCGAAGGCGGGGGCGCAGGACGCGATGGCGAACCGGGACCTGAGGGCCCTGGCGGAAGAGGCGGCGAAGCGCACGCCGGAGGCCGCGCTGCACCGGCGGCATGCGCTGCTGGAGTCCGCGCGCACGGCCATCGGCTCGCGCAACGGCGCGCCCCGGCTGCAGCTGGAGCGGCTGCTCATCGAACTGTGCGTGGAGGGCCGATGAGCGCGGACATGGACGAGGTGCTGGCGGAGGTGAAGGGCGGCAAGGTGTGGCCGCTGTACCTCCTGTGGGGCGAGGAGTTCCTGGTCAGGAAGGGCGCCGACGAGCTGGTGAAGACGCTGGTGCCGGACGCCGCCATGGGGCTCAACCTCGCGGTGCTGGACGCGGCCTCCCCGCGCGAGGTGGCGCAGGAATTGGCCACGCTGCCGCTGTTCCCCGGGCGCAAGGTGGTGCTGGTGCGCGACCCGGAGTTCCTCGCGCCCAAGAAGGGCAAGGGCGACGCGCTGGCCAAGGCGCGCGACGCGTGGAAGTCGGGCAAGCGCAAGGAGGGCGCCCGGCGGCTGCTGGCGCTCGCGGGCCGCGCGGGCTGGGGCGTGGAGCAGCTGGACCCCCGCGTGCCCGGCGCCCCCACGGTGGAGCAGTGGAAGGACGAGCTGAACGTGGACCTGGCCGAGGCCGACCTGGTCTTCCTCCAGGAGGCGGCGGCCTTCTGCCGCGACGAGCGCATCAGCGCCCCGGAGGGGGACGCGTCCGCGCTGCTGGAGCTGCTCCAGAAGGGCGTGCCGCCGGGGCACGCGCTGGTGCTGGCGGCCTCGGACGTGGACTCGCGCAGCCCGCTGCTCAAGTTCGCGCAGGACAAGGGCCGCCTCTTCGAGCGCAAGGTGGCCGCGCGCCACAAGGACCTGGACCTCAGCGAGATCGCGAAGGAGTTCCTCGTCCCCTTCAAGAAGAAGCTGGGGCCGGGCGCGCTGGAGGGGCTGAAGGAGCGCATCGGCGGCAACATCCGGCTGCTCCAGTCGGAGCTGGAGAAGCTGGCCGTCTACGCGGAGGGCCCCACCATCGAGGCCCAGCACGTGGCGCTGCTGGTGCACCACGCGCGCGAGGAGGAGTTCTTCGAACTGACGGAGGCGCTCCAGAAGCGCGAGCTGCGCGACGCGCTCTCCTACGCCGAGGACGCGATGGGGCAGGGCACGCACGCGCTGCAGCTGTTGGGCGCGGTGGCATCCATCGTCCGCTCGCTCCTGGAGAACCACGCCTGGCTGGAGAAGTACGCCGGTGGGCAGCCGCCGCGCACCGGCCGGGACGTGGAGGCGCGCATCCTCCCGAAGCTGGAGCAGGAGCTGAAGGCCACCAGGCGCAAGACGCCCAACGCGTGGGCGCTCGCGTTCGGCATGCAGGCCGCCGCGCGCTACGAGCGCCGCGAGCTGCTCAACGCCCTGGTGGCATGCGCGGACGCGGACCTGGCCCTGAAGTCCTCCGCCAGCGGGAAGCTCGTGATTGAACGGCTGTTGTGGACGGTGTGCACCCGCGCCTGAACGGGCCCGGGGTGAAGGAGCCGCCATGGCGGACAAGCGACGCTTCGACCTCTTCGCGGACCTGCTCGTCACGCGCTTTCCCCAGGCCCAGCGCGTCTATGACGTCGCCGGCGGCATGGGGAAGCTGAACGAGTCCCTCACCCAGCGCGGGCGCACCGTCACCACCTTCGACCTGCGCCACAAGCACCTGCCCGTGAAGTACGCCCAGCGGCCCTTCACGCTGGAGGAGCCGTGCGAGGCGGAGCTCGTCGTGGGCATGCACCCGGACGGCGCCACGCGGATCATCATCGAGTACGCCGCGCGCCACGGGCTGGGCTTCGCCGTCGTTCCCTGCTGCTCCGACAACGGGATGCCCTACAAGCCGTGGATGCGGCACCTGGCCGACGTGGCCCGTGACGCCGGCTTCGCCACGGTGGAGGAGGCGGAGCTCCCCATGGAAGGCCGCGCGCGGGTGCTGCTGGGCGTGTGGCGCTGACGCACGGCGCGCGAATTCGCGGTCTTGGTTTGCTCTCCAAGAAAAAGCCGTCAGCCGTGGATTGCCCGAATAGAGGACACACCCGGTGTGCGCTGTCACGGTTCAGGACAGGGGCCCGTGTGCGCCGAAATCCCCAGTGAGAACGGGCGGTTGCGGAACTCACGTAACGTTTGCTTCCACATTACAGAAGATGAACTGGGCGCTGATGTGCCAGCCGCTTTTCAATGCCTTCCCGTACTGCGAGGCATTTCGCGGACTTAATGAGTTGGCCTGAAGAATGCTGAAAGGAGCGCTGCCCGGCGACCACCCCCTTGCGCCGGGCAGGAGGCCGTACCTTGGTTCGCACTCGTTTCGTTTCAGCCCTGCTTGCCTTCCCCCTCGTCGCTTGCGGCGTCGGTGAGATGGACTCCAACACGCAGGACGGGCAGCAGAAGCCGGATGAAGTCGCCGAAGTGCAGAACGCCCTGAGCGTGATTCCGGGCGCCCAGATCGTCGGCACCAACGACGATGGGACGCCGCACACCATCCAGGGCCGCCTGGGCCAGGCGGACCGCCCGCTGACGGGCTTCGCCGCCGCGGACGTGCACACGTCCATCGCCGGGTCGCTGCCCTCCATCGCGTCGCTGTTCCGCCTGAACGCGTCCGACCTGCAGGTTCGCAAGATCACCGTGGACGAGAAGGGCACCTCGCACATCCGCTACGCGCAGACGCTGAACGGTCTGCCGGTGGTGGGCGAGGAGCTGGTGGTGCACGTGGACCGCTCCGGCGCCATCTTCGGCGCGAACGGCTCCGCTCGCTCCGGTGGTGCCGTGTCCGCGCGTCCGCTGGTCGCCGCGGAGGCCGCCGAGACGATGGCGCTGCGCGACACGCAGGGCACGGGCCTGGCCGCGAGCGGTGCGCGCCTGGTGTACGTGAAGACCGAGCAGGACGGCCGCCTGCGCCTCGCGTACGAGGTGAAGGTCACGGGCGAGAGCAGCCTGATGCCGCTGCGCGACCGCGTCTACGTGGACGCGCTCAACGGCGCCACGCTGCTGCGCGTGCCGGAGATCCACACGGCGCTCAACCGCAAGGTGTACAGCGCGAACAACGGCACCAGCACCCCGGGCACGCTCAAGCGCAGCGAGGGCCAGGCGGCCACCGGTGACTCGCACGTCGACGTCAACTACGACATGCTGGGCTACACCTACGACTGCTACAAGGTGCTGTTCAACCGCGACTCGCTGAACAACGCGGGCGCGGCGCTCATCAGCACGGTGCACTACAGCCGCAACTACGTGAACGCCTACTGGGACGGCACCCAGATGGTGTACGGCGACGGCGACGGCGTGAACTCCATCGAGCTGGGCAAGGACGCGGACGTCACCGTCCACGAGCTGACCCACGCGGTGACGGAGTACGAGTCCAACCTCACGTACTCCGGCCAGTCCGGCGGCCTCAACGAGGCGATGTCCGACACCTTCGGCGCCGTCTGCGAGAGCCGCGTCAACGGCTGGAGCACGGCGGCGGCCATCTGGATGGTGGGCGAGGACGTCTGGACGCCGGGCACGGCGAACGACGCCTTGCGCTACATGGACGACCCGGCGAAGGACGGCGTGTCCAAGGACTGGGCGGCCAACGTGACGTCCAGCACGGACGTGCACTACAGCTCCGGCGTGCCCAACCTGGCGTTCGCGCTGCTCTCCAAGGGTGGCCTGCACCCGCGCGGCCGCAGCACCATCAACGTGCCGGCCATCGGCGTCGAGAAGGCCGCCCGCATCTGGTACTACGCCAACACCAACCTCTTCACGGCGAGCACCACGTTCGCGCAGGCGAAGACGTGGACCGTCCAGGCCGCCGCGGCGCTGGGCTATGACGCCGCCACGCAGGCTGCCGTGACGGCCGCCTGGGAAGCGGTGGGCGTGGGTGGCACGACCCAGCCGACCACCTGCATCGCGCTGACCAACGGCGTCGCGAAGACGGGCCTGTCCGGCGCGGCCAGCTCCAACACGATGTACTGCATCGACCTGCCGGCCGCGAAGGCGTCCAGCTACGTGCTGAGCGGCGGCACGGGCGACGCGGACATGTACATCAAGTTCGGCTCCGCCCCGACGACGACCTCGTACGACTGCCGTCCGTACCTGTCTGGCAACAACGAGACGTGCAACGCGGCGGCGAAGACCGCGGCGGGCAAGATGTACATCATGCTGCGCGGCTACTCGTCGTACAGCGGCACGTCCCTCAAGGCCACGTACTAGTCCCTCGCACCGGTCCGGCGTGAGTCCACGCCGGGCCTCGTGAAGGTCACCTTCCGCCTCCGGGGCTCCTGTCCCGGGGGCGGTCGTGTTTTTTGGCGGGCTTCCCTTGGGAGCCAGGCGGCCGAGCGGCCCGCTCGAGGCCCTCCGCGCTGGAACGGGGTAGGGTGCCCCCGACTTCGCGCACGGGAGGATGCATGGGGCGGCTGGGGCTGGTGTTGCTGGTGGTGGTGGCTTCGGGGGCGCTGTCGTGCCACCGGAGCACGCGCGCTTCGCGCACCTGCGTGGTGCTGTCGGTGGGCGGCACCAAGGGGCTCGCGCACGTGGGCGCGCTGGACGCGCTGGTCGCCCGGGGCGTCCCCATTGACTGCGTGGTGGGCAACAGCATGGGCGCGGTGGTGGGCGGGCTCTATGCCTCCGCGCCCGGGAACAACCTGCGCCAGCGCTACCGGGCCTTCTTCGCGGCCTATGAAGACGAGACGCGCCGGACGGCCACGGCGCGCGGCGCGGTGGGCGCGGCCGTGGGCCTGCTGGCGGTGCTGATGTCGGGCGGCGCGCTGGGGCCGGCCGTGGCGGCGGGAGCGCTGGGCGCGGCGGGCGGCGCGGCCTCGGTGCCCCGCTTGAGCCACGAGCGCTTCACCCACGTGCTGGAGCGCTTCTACGCGGGGGCGCGCGTGGAGGAGCTGCCCGTGCCCTTCGCCACCTTCCACCAGGCGCCCTGGAATGGCGGCATCCGGCGGGTCACCGTGACGCGCGGCCCGCTGTCGGAGGCCGTCGCCGCGAGCGCCGCCAACCCGCTCCTGTTCGAGGACGCGACGCTGGAGCGCATCGACCCGGGCGCGGACCGCGTGTCCGCCACGCCCGTCCATGACGCGTGTCAGCTGTTCCCGGGCGCGCGGCTCATCGCCATCAACGTCACGGGCGAGCCGGCCTTCTACCGCTCCGACCTGGGCTGCGACGTGCGGGAGGTCCGCGTGGACGTGGCCATGCCCCCGCCAGAGGCCTTCACCGGCCGGGGCCCCGCCTTCGAGGCCACCTACGACGCGGGCCACGACGCGGTGATGCGGGCGCGGCTGGACTGAGAAAGAGCCGCGGGGCGCTTCAGGGCGCGCGGAGCAGGCCCGTCACGTCCCGCCAGCCGCCCTGACAGGGCGCGATGTCCGTGGCCAGGTAGTGCCCCACGTGGCCGGGCCCGAGCGCGACGATGGCGGACGAGCGCGTCCCGTAGCCTTCCGTGTGGATGCACAGCGCCTGGAGCTGCTGGAGGAAGTCCGCGGGCAGGTCGTTCTCCGCGAGCGCTCCCGTCGCGGCCTCCCGGGGCGGCAGGGCGTGGTCCGCCAGGGCCGCCTGGAGCCCCGTCACCAGCTCCGGCCACGGGCGCTTCGCCACGCCTTCGGCCAGCGCGTGCGCCCGCCGCACCTTGGGCAGCGCCAGGTTGTCCAGGCTGTCGTTGGGGAGCACGTGCACGCCGGCCGGGACGTCCTCGTGCAGCAGGTGGGCGTGGCCCGGCCGCGCGTAGGCCACCCGCAGGGTGCGGGCGTCCCCGTAGAGCAGGTTGAAGGGGAGGAACTCCGGGGCGGGCAGGGTGCCGAGGTAGCGCTCGATGGCCTCCACCGAGCCCGCCTGGAGGGCTCGCAAGACGACCTCGCCCCGGGAGCGGGGGGCCAGGCCCAGGCTCCGCGCGCCGCGCTGGTTCGTCAGGGCGACGACGACTCCCTCGTGGGTGACCCCCATCCACGTTCCGCCGCGCTCCACGTCCTGGCCGCCCACCACGCGTGGGGACTCGGAGAGGACCTTCGGCCCGTGGGCGGGGCGCGCGAGGAGCTCATCCCGGTTGGCGGCGAGGACCAGCGGCCACTCGGGGTGGACATTCCGGAGGATGAGCACGGTGCACATGGCGTCCGGTCGATAACATCCACCTTCGTGCCATGCACCTGTCGGCGTGCATGTTGGCGATGACCTCGTATCCCCGAGCGGCTATGGTCCGCCGCCCTCAGGAGAGTCCCATGGCGGAGAGAACCCTCGTCACCAGCGCCCTTCCGTACGCGAACGGCGCCGTCCACCTCGGCCACGCCGTCGAGTACATCCAGACGGACATCTACGTCCGCTTCCTGCGCTCGTGCGGCCAGGACGTCGTCTATTTCTGCGCGGACGACACCCACGGCACGCCCATTGAAATCAACGCCGCGAAGCAGGGCATCCCGCCGGAGCAGTTCGTCGCGCGCTTCCACGACGAGCACCAGCGCGACTTCCGCGACTTCGACATCCGCTTCGACTACTTCCACTCCACCAACTCGCCGGAGAACCGCCACTACGCGGAGCTCATCTACGGGCGCTTGAAGGACGCGGGCGACATCGACCGCCGCGACATCGAGCAGACGTACTGCGAGAAGGACAAGCGCTTCCTGCCGGACCGCTTCATCCGGGGCACCTGTCCCAACTGCAGGTCGACGGATCAGTACGGCGACGCGTGCGAGAAGTGCGGCAAGACGTACAACCCCACGGACCTCATCGACCCGCGCTGCGCGCTGTGTGGCACGCCGCCGGTGCGCCGCAACTCCGTGCACCTGTTCTTCAAGCTGTCGCGCCACGCGGACTTCCTGCAGGAGGTGCTCAAGCGCCCCGGCTTCATCCACCCGGGCCTGGCCACCCAGCTCCAGGGCTTCTTCGAGAAGGGCCTGGCGGACTGGGACATCAGCCGCGACGGGCCGTACTTCGGCTTCGCGATCCCCGGTGAGACGGACAAGTTCTTCTACGTCTGGCTGGACGCGCCCATCGGGTACATCGCCACGACGGAGAAGTGGGCGAAGGAGTCCGGCCGCGTCCCGGACGCGCTCGCGTACTGGGGCAAGGACGCGCCCACGCGCATCGTCCACTTCATCGGCAAGGACATCGTCTACTTCCACGCGCTGTTCTGGCCCGCGGTGCTGAAGGTCGCGGGGTTCCACATCCCCAATGAGATCAAGGTGCACGGGCACCTGACGGTGAACGGGGAGAAGATGAGCAAGAGCCGCGGCACCATGGTGGCCGCGCGGGACTACCTGGACCTCCTGGACCCCAGCTACCTGCGCTACTTCTACGCGGCCAACCTGGGCGCGGGCGTGGAGGACCTGGACCTCAACCTCAAGGACTTCCGCCTGCGGGTGAACGGCGAGCTCGTCAACAACGTGGGCAACCTGGCCAACCGCGCGCTGTCGCTCCTGGCCGGGCCGCTGGAGAAGAAGCTCGCGCCGGGCCGCGCGGAAGGGGCGGGGCGCAAGCTGGTGGAGGACGCGCTGGCGCGCGTGCCGGAGGTGCGCGAGGCGTTCGAGAAGCTGGAGTACCGCCACGCCATCAAGGTGATTACCGAGATTGCCTCCACCGCGAACGCGTTCCTGCAGACGGCCGCGCCGTGGGCGCTGGTGAAGAAGGACGCGGAGGCCGCGCGGGCGGACCTGTCGGACGCGGCGGACGTGGCGTACCTGGTGGGCGCGCTGCTGGCGCCGGTGACGCCGCGCGTGTCGGAGAAGCTGTTCACGCAGCTGGGGGCGGAGCCGCTGACGTTCCAGGCGCTCGCCACCGCGAAGTACCCGCTGCTGGATCGCACCCGTCCGCTGGGCACGCCGGAGCCGCTGCTGCCCCGGCTGGAGGAGGAGCGCGTCAACGCCATCATCAAGGTCCCCGCGGGGACGCCGGCCGCCGAGCCCGCGAAGGCCGGTGGCAAGGACAAGAAGACGGAGAAGAAGCCCGTGGAAGCGAAGAGTCCGGAAGGCCAGCCCACCACGCAGGCGTCCCCTGGAGCGGGGGCGGCGGAGGGCGCGCCCGCGGCCGACATCGAGTACGCGGACTTCGCCAAGGTGGTGCTGAAGGCGGGGCGCATCGTGGCCGCGGAGAAGGTGAAGAACGCGGACAAGCTGCTCAAGCTGGACGTGGACCTGGGCGAGGGCACGCCGCGCACCATCGTGTCCGGCATCGCGGAGGCGTACCCGGCTCCGGAGGCGCTGGCGGGCCGGCGCGTGGTGGTGGTGGCGAACCTCAAGCCCCGCAAGCTCAAGGGTATCGAGTCGCGCGGCATGCTCCTGACGGCGGGCTCGGGCGGCAAGGACCTGTCCCTGCTGGAGCCGGGCGACGTGCCGCCCGGCGCCGACGTGAAGTAGCGCCAGGGAACGCCCTGGCGGTGGCATCAAGGACACGCCGGGTGGCACTTCCGCCACCTGGCGAGCGAGGTGACGAGACGTGGCGGACTGGCGTGCCGAGCGGGACCGCGCCCTGTTGACCCTGGAGCGTGAGAAGCGTCCGGCGAGCCGGGCGGAGGCGGCGGACCTGCTGTTCCACCTGGCCTCCGAGGAGCCCACGCACGCCGACGCGTTCGCGGAGGTGCTCGTGCGCCTGCTCGCGGATGCGCAGCCGGAGGTGCGCCGCTCGGGCGTGAGCCTCGCGTCCGTCATCCTGCCGCCGGAGCAGCTCCCGGACATGCTCCTGCCCCGGCTGCGCGACGAGGACACCCGCGTGCGCCTGGAGGCCACCGGGCGGCTCGCGGACCTGGCGCTGCCGCACGCGCGCGGAGCCCTGGCCGGCATGCTGGAGGACCCGACCCCGGAGGTCCGCTTCGAGGCCGCGCGCGGCATCGCCTCCCTCAAGCACCCCGCGGGCCTGGACGTGCTTGTGGCCGCGCTGGACGTGGACACGCTGCGCTTCCGGGCGCTGGGCGCGCTGGCGGAGCTGGAGGACGCGCGGGCGCTGCCGGCGGTGAAGCGCCTCTTCGGCAAGTGGCTGCTGCCCGCGTTCGACAAGACGCAGGCCGCGGGCGTGCTGCTGAAGCTGGGGGACCCGGAGGGCGCGGACTGGCTGATGCAGCGCACGCGCAAGAAGTGGAGCGCGGACCGGGCGTTGGCGGTGGAGCTGTGCGGCGAGCTGAAGGTCCCCGGCGCGCTGGAGCGGCTGAAGGACATCCTCGCGGACACGAAGGACCCGTGCCGGGGGGCCGCCGCGCGCGGGCTGGGCCGGCTGGGGGATGCCCGGGCGCTGCCCTGGCTGCTCGCCGTGCTGGAGGACCGGAGCGCGCCGGAGGACGACCGGCTGGACGCGGCGGATGGCCTCTGGCGCCTGGGCGTGGCGGAGGGACTGGAGCGCGTGCGCGCCGCCGTGTCCACCTTCGCCTCGGAAGAGGCGCGGACGGAGCTGGAAGACTTGTTTCGGGAGAACCCATGAAGCTGGTTGATGCGCACTGCCACCTGGAGCCGAAGGACTACGCGGACGTGGCGCCGGTGCTGGAGCGCGCCCGCGCCGCGGGCATCGTGCACGCGGTGCTGGTGGGCCAGTTCCACGGCCCCGGTGACTGGGGCCACGCGCTGGAGGTCGCCGCCCGGCACCCGGACTTCCTGTCGCCCACGCTGGGCATCCACCCGCACGAGGCCGCCCGCGCCACCGAAGCCGACTTCGAGATGCTGGAGCGCACCTGCGCCCGCCCGGAGCTGCGCGCCGTGGGCGAGGCCGGGCTGGACTACTACTACGACCACTCGCCGCGCGAGGTGCAGGCCACCGTCTTCCGGCGCCAGTGCGCGCTCGCGAAGCGCCTGTCCAAGCCGCTGGTGGTGCACGTGCGCGACGCGCATGAGGACTGCGAGGCGGCCCTGGCGGCGGAGGACGTCACGAACGGCGTCATCCACTGCTTCACCGGCGACACGGCCGCGGCCCGCAAGTACCTGGACCGGGGCTTCTACATCTCGCTGTCGGGCGTGGTGACGTACAAGAAGACGGAGGCCCTCCAGGACGCGGTGCGCTTCGCGCCGCTGGAGCGCCTGATGGTGGAGACGGACAGCCCCTTCCTCGCGCCGGTGCCCCACCGCGGCCGCAAGAACGAGCCCGCGCACGTGCTGGAGACGGCGAAGAAGGTGGCGGAGCTGAAGGGCGTCTCGCTGGAGGAGGTGGCCCGCGTCACCACGGCGAACGCGGCCCGCCTCTTCAACCTCACCCTGGGCTGAGCGCGTTGGCCAGGGCCTCCAGGTCCTGATCCAACTGCGGCATGTCCAGGAGCAGCGCGTCCGGGTCGTAGACGAAGTCCGCCTGCTTCATCTTCAGCAGGGCCTGCAGCGCGGGCTCTCCCGCGTGGCCGCCGAACGCCGCGTGCACCACGCGCCCGCGCTCCAGGTGCAGCGAGCCCTCCAGCGTGTGGTGCCGCAGCTGGAGCTTCCCGCTCTTCTTGCCGCCGCCCAGCGTGCGCAACAGCTCCCTCGGGGGCAGCTCGTCGAAGCTGCCGCGCACCACCCGGCCCGGGCCGTTGTGCTGCACCCGGTCCTGGAAGAGGGAGAGCACCGTGCGGGCGACCTCCGCCTTGTCGCTGGGAGACAGCACCGCCGTCGCGCCCGCCATGAGCAGCCGCTCGCGCGCCTGGGCATCCGGCTCGCCCACCACGGCGATGGGCAGGCCCGCGCTCTCCGGCGTGGAGCGCACGGCCTCCAGCAGGTCCATCACCTCCTGCTGGCCCAGCCGCAGGCTCACCACCAGCACGTCGCAGTCCTGCCGCGCCAGGCCGTCCAGCGCGCCGTCCAGCGTGGACAGCGCGTGCGCCACCAGCTCCTGCTTGAGCACGGCCTCCAGCAGCTCGCCGCGCGTGGCCTCGTCCGGCTCCGCGATGAGCACCTGCCGGCCCTCGCTGGCCAGCCGGTGCACCAGCAGCGCACCGCTCTGGAGCTGGCCGACGATGTCCGCCACCACCGGGTCGTAGAGCACGCCCGCGTTCTGCTTGAGGTGCTCCAGCGCCTGCTGCTTGGGGAAGACGCGGCCAAACGCGTTGCCCGGGTTCTTGGTCAGCTCCAGGAAGCTGTCCACCGCCGCCAGGATGCGCGCGCCCAGGGTGATGTCCTCGCCCTTGGCGCCCTGGGGCGTCCCGGAGCCGTCCCAGGCCTCGTACAGCTGCGCGAGGATGGTGTTCACCTGCGCGGGCAGGTGCACCGTCTCGAAGAGCTTCGTGGGCGCGCGGCAGCACGCCTTCGCCTGGGCCTTCCACTCCGGGTTGGCCGCGTTGCTGGCCAGCGAGTAGTGCCGCTCCGGCGGCTTGCCCAGGTCGTGCAGGTACGCGGCGATGGACAGCGCCGCCAGCTCCTTGTGGGGCATGCCCATGCGCTGGCCGACGATGCCCGCCTGCCGCGCCAGCTGCGCGGAGTGTCCCCGGTGCCGGGGCCGGTCCTGCTCCAGCAGGCCCACCATCAGGCTCAGCGTCTCCACGTAGTCCGTGTCGCTGATGAGCCCGCGCGGGCCGCCCGGCTCGCGCCGCTGCGTGGAGATGCGCGCCACGTTGGTGCCGCTGCCGGCGCGCTGCAGCCGCATCCGCGCGTCCGTCTCCAGCCGCATGCTCAGGCTGGGGCTCCTGCCGGTGGAGGTGCCGCCGCGGCCGGGCTCCGCGCCCACGTGCGTGTTGGAGGGCGTGTCCGGACGGCGGGGGCCGTTGGAGGCGCTGGGCCCCTCCAGCAGCGTGGTGAACGCCGTGGGGTCGCCGTAGTAGTGCTTGCGGATGGCCGCGGAGATGGCGCTGCGCAGGCCGATGTACGCGTAGACCTCCGACATGCCGGTGACGAGGGCGATCTCGTCGAGCAGCGACTTGTTCTGCGGCTCGGCGGCCACCACCGAGAGCAGCTTGCGCTCCGGGTCGATGGCCAGCGGGAGCACGTTCTGCGCCTCCGCCAGCCGCACCGGCAGCTTGTCCAGCACCTTCGTGTCGATGCGGGCCTTGGCCAGCTTGTCCGCGGTGACGAAGCGGGTCTGGAACTCATTGGCCAGGAGCCGCAGCAGCGCGGCCTCCTGGAGCAGGCCCAGCTCCACCAGACAGTCCCCCAGCTTGTGGCCGGTGATCTTCTGGTGCTCCAGCCCCTGCTCCACGGCCCCGGGTGTCACGAGGCCGGCCTCAATCAACCGCTCTCCCAGCCGCTTCGCCATGGACTTCAGCCCTCCGAGGAGCCACCACCCTCATCACCGGACTTCGCGGGCGCGGGCGGCGCCAGCGCGCTGAACGGCTTGAAGGTCAGCTCGCCGGGCAGGCTCTTGGGGTCGCGCGGAGGACGGTCCTCGCGCGGCGGACGCGGCGGGCGCTCCTCGCGGGGGCCACGCTCCTCGCGCGGCGGACGCTCGGCGCGGGGCTCGCGCGGAGGCCGCGGCGGACGCTCCGGACGGGCCTCCTGGGTGGCGGGGGCGGCGGTGCCCTCGCCGGCCTGGGCGGGAGCGCCCTTGTCGGCGCGCGCCTTGCGCTTCTCCTCGCGGTGCTTGCGGCGGCCACCCTCCACCGGAGCCCGGCCGCGGCCGGTGGGCACGAAGCCCTTCCAGAGCGAGCGGTCGTACGCGCGCAGGTGATCCGTCCAGCGCTCGTTCGGGTCGCGCTGCATGGCCTCCACCCACGAGGAGATGCGCGCGTCGAGCGAGCTGAGCGTGTCGACGATCTGCGCCTCCAGCGTCACCGGCACCTTCGCGCCGGGGGCGCCGGCCGGCCCCTGCTGGGAGATCGCCAGGTGCGTCAGGTGCTGCTCCAGGAGCGGCGGGAAGCCCGGGATGCCCAGGGTCTTCTCGCGGATCTTCTGCGCCGCCAGCACCGCGTGGCCCACCAGCCGGCCCTCGTCGGAGGTGTCGAAGCCCTTGTCGGACGCGCCGTCGCCGGCCTTCATCACGTCGTGCAGGAACGCGCCGGCCAGGAGCAGGTCGCGGTCCGCCATGGGGTAGTGGTCCGACACGCGCAGCGTCAGGCGCATCACCGACAGGACGTGCTCGGCCAGCCCGCCGCGCCACGCGTGGTGCACGCCCTTCGCCGCGGGCGCCACCGGCAGCGCCGTGGACACCTGCGCGTCGTCCAGGAGCGCCAGCAGCAGCTGCTTCACGAACGGGTCGTTGACGCGCTCGGTGATGAGCTCGCGGATCTGCCCCACCGCGCGCGGTCCACCGCCGCCCTCGTGGCGCTCGGGCTTGCCGTCGCCAGACTTCGCTTCGCCGGCCTTGGGCTCGTGGGACTTCGCCTCGGCCGCGGGCTTGCCGTCGCCGGCCTTGGACTCGGGGGACTTCGCCTCGGCGGGCGGGGCGGGGGGCGGCTCGAACTCCTTGGGGTCGAGCGGTTCCGGATCCAGCCGCTCCACGGCCTCCACGACGACCTGGGTGCGGCCGTGGAAGACGATGACGCTGCCCTGCACGAGGACGTAGTCACCGCTCTGGAAGACGGGTTCGAGCGCGTCCACCTTGTCGAACACGCGCGCGTCCACCGTGCCGCTCTTGTCGGCCAGGGACAGCGACAGGAACACCTTGCCGCTGCGCGCGTTCACCTTCTCCTTCTTGGTGACGCGGAAGACGGTGTTGACGCGATCCTTCTCGCGCAGGTCCGCCGCGTACACCTTGCGGACGGTCTCGACGGAAGCCTCCGGGGTGGAAGAGGTCGCGGCCTGGGACTCGTTTTCGGTTGTCATCGCGGCGCGGACACTAACACCGAGGAGGCCCGTCGAGGGCGAAACAACACGCGCTCAGCTCACCTCGAGCGCCACCGCCTCCAGGTACTCGGCCCCCGGGGAGCCGACCGGCGCCGGGTGGTCCGGCGGCAATCCCATCCGTACCAGCCGGAATGCGATGCGCGCCTCCTGCTCGCAGGCCGTGGCCACGCACTCGGTGAACGAACCCAACCCCAGCGGTGGGTGATAACCGACCACCAGCAGCCGCCCCCCATGTCGGGTGCGCCTCAGGCCCAGGCGCACCTGTTCGATGAAGTCGTCCTCGGACGCCACGCCCAGCGTGTCCAGCAGCACCAGGTCGAAGGTCTCTTTGAGGGCCCGGAGCACGGCCAGCGGCTCGCCCTGTTCCACCGTCACCCGGCCGAGCAGGCCGTTGGCCTCCGCGTTCTCGCGCGCCAGGTCCGCTGAGTCCGCGTTGCCGTCGAAGGCGAGAATCTGCTTCGCCCCGTGGCGCCCCGCGTGGACGAAGAGGCCGCCCACGTTGCACGCCACGTCCAGCACCCGGTCCCCGTTGCCGGTGCGTCCCAGGAAGCGGCGCAGCTCGCGGTGGTCGTACCCGTAGCCGGTGCCCTTGCCGTAGGTGAGGTCCACGGTGAAGCGCGCGCCCATCTCCAAGAGGCGGCACCAGCGCGGCGGCGTGCCGTACATCACGTGCGGGCGCTGCGCGGGCAGGCCCAGGGCCTTGCGCCGGGAGGTGTCGTTGCGCAGCAGCACGGAGGCCGCCCCCGTCACCTCTCCCAGCGTGCGGGTGATCTCCTCCTGCCGCGCGTCCATGGAGCGGGTGAGCGTCTGGACGACGAAGTGCTGATCATACCGGTCCACGATGAGGCCCGGCAGCCCGTCCCCGTCGTCGTTGACGATGCGGCAGAAGCGCGGGTCGTCCACCAGCCGGGCGCGCCGCTCGAAGGCATGGCGCACGTGGCGGGGGATGAGCCCCTCCACGGACTCGTCCGGCAGGCCCAGGCGGCGCACGGCGTAGGAGGCCTGGAGGTCCACGTCCCCCAGGCCCAGCAGCTGCCCGTCCTCGTCCTTGAGCTGCATGGGCGTGCCCGGCTGCGGTTCGCCCTCGATGGAGACGATGTCCTCGCGGCGCAGCCAGGGCGCGCCATGGCGAAGCTTGCGAGCGGCTTCTCGGGACAGGTAGGTGCTGAGCAAGGTGCGGTCCTCCTCCAGCGCGATGGAGGGCACCCCTTGGGGTGCCTTCCGCCAAACATGGGCCGTGTGGGGCCTGCTGGCGGCGAGGGCCGTGCCGCTGCCCTGGAGGGCAGGGGAGCGAGCGGCGCTAGAGGACGGGCGGTGGCCGCTTGTAGGCCTTGAAGGTCACCCGCGTGAGCATTCCGCTGACCACCAGGGCCAGCGCGATGCCCATGATGCGGATGTTCCAGTTCGTGCCCGTGAACAGCAGCACGAGCGCGAGCAGCCCCACCGCCACCGCGCCCACCACCGTGAGCGTCTGGGCGCGCTTGGACGTGCCTCCGGCCTGGGGCTTCTTCGCCCGGGCGAGCACCGGCAGCGAGGACGCCTTGCGCCACTTCTCCGCGCCGTCCTCGCGCACCTCGTCGTCGGCGTCCACCAGCCCCTGCACATAGGCGCGCTCGATGTCGCCCAGCGAGGGGAACATCAGCTCACCATCCGGGGTGCGCACGCGATACGCCATGGGTCCATCCCTCCCAGGCCACCCTCGCCCGGAAGGGCAGGGGACCTCAAGCCAGCTCGGTGGCAATCTGCTCAGCGGCGCGCAGTCCATCAATGGCGGAGGACACGATACCGCCCGCGTAGCCGCAGCCCTCGCCCACCGGGTACAGGCCGCGCATGGACACGGACTGCAGGTCGTCACCCCGGGTGATGCGCACCGGCGAGGACGTCCGGCTCTCGATGCCGATGAGCTTCCCCTCGTCGCTGATGAAGCCCTTCATCTTCCGGTCGAACGTGCGCAGCGCCGCCTTGATTGACTGCGTCAGCCGCTCCGGGAAGAGCTGGTTCAGGTCCGTGTGCGCCAGGCCCGGGCGGTAGCTGGTGTCCCCCGGGTCCTTCTTCACGCGGCCGGCCAGGTAGTCCGGAATCGTCTGCGCGGGCGCGAAGAAGCGGCCCCCGCCCAGCTTGTACGCCTCCGACTCCCAGTGGCGCTGGAACTCCAGGCCCGCCAGCGGCCCGTGGAAGCCCTCGCGCGCGAAGTCCGCCACGGACACCGACACGACGATGCCCGCGTTGGCGTACTTCGCGTTGCGCCGCGAGTTGCTCATGCCGTTGGTGCACTGCAGCCCCTCTTCGGTGGGCGTGGGCACCACGATGCCGCCGGGGCACATGCAGAACGAGTAGACGCCGCGCACCTCGCCGTCCACGTCCAGGTTCTCCGCCAGCTTGTAGTCCGCGGGCGGCAGCTTCGAGTGCTTCGCGGCGGAGCCGTACTGGATGCCGTTGATGAGCGACTGCGGGTGCTCCGCGCGGAAGCCCAGCGCGAAGGGCTTGGCCTCCACGCTCACGCGGCCGTCAGCGGCGAAGCGCTCGTACAGCTCGCGCGCGGAGTTGCCCGGCGCCAGGATGACGCGGTCGCTCTCCAGCGTGCGCCCGTCCGCCATCTTCACGCCGGCGATACGGCCGTCGCGGTAGAGCAGGTCGTCCACGCGCTGCTCGAAGTACACCTGGCAGCCGCCCGCGATGAGCTCCTCGCGCAGCTTCGCCACGGCGCCCGGCAACAGGTCGGAGCCGATGTGCGGCTTGCCCTCGATGAGGATGTGATCCGGCGCGCCGTACTTCGCGAAGGCTTCAATCACCTTGCGCACCATGGGGTGGTTGATGCGCGTGGACAGCTTGCCGTCCGTGTACGCGCCGGCGCCGCCCTCGCCGAAGTTCATGTTGCTCTCGCGGTCCAGCGACCCGTCGCGCATGAGCTTCGCCACGTCCTTGCGGCGCGTGACGACCTCCTTGCCGCGCTCCAGCAGGATGCTGCGCACGCCGCGCTCCAGCAGGCCCAGCGCGCAGAACAGCCCCGCGGGCCCCGTGCCGATGATGAGCGGCAGCTTCTCCGGCTCCTTCACGCGCGGCGGCAGCTCCGGCGGGGGCGGGGCCTCGCTCACGTCCGGGGGCAGGCGCGGCGCCTTGCGGCCCGGGGCCAGCTCCACCTCCAGCGTGTAGATGTAGCGCGGGCTGCCCTTCTTGCGCGCATCCAGCACCGAGCGCACCACCCGCACGGAGGCGAGGTCACTCCGGGTGACCCCCAGCTTCTCCGCGGCGCGCTGGCCGAGCAGCTCCTCCGGCTCGTCCAGCCACAGCCCGATGTTGTTCACCCGGTACGCCATTGTGTTCTGACTCCTCGATGGGGGCGCGTATGTGCTCCACCCCCCGGAGGGAATGCAAGCACTTGAAAAGACGGGATGGCCCTTTGGAGGGGGGCGGGGTGGGTGCGTACCCGCTGATGCACCCGGAACCGCGTTCCAGGCGGGGCGGACGTCCGGGTGCGTAACCCCCTTCGCACCTTCCACGTTCCGTGCCGTCAAGTTCCGGGCTTTAACCCCTGAGGACTGCTGAAGAATCCGTTTGGAAGAGAACGACTGGCACGGAGGTTGAAGACCGGACTCCCAAGCAGACGCGGCGCCTGGACACGTGGCGCCGAATCCGGAGGCAATTCCCGTGAGCACCGACCAGAAGGGCACCCGCATCCTCGCGCGCACGTTTTTCAACCAGCTGCGCGCAAGCGGTTACACGCCGCACCAGGTCATCGGCATCGCCACGGAGTTGCTGGAGCTCGTGACGACCGACCTGAAGGAAGGCGACAAGGCGGTCGCCGCTGCCGCCCAGGCGACACCTGCCTCCGACGCCGGAGCGGGCTTTCAGCAGCGCGCGTAGCCCTTTAGACTTCACGGCAGCAACCCTCCGCGGGTGTGCGGGCTCCGGACCGGTTCCGGGCGCCCCACCCGCGAGGTGGCGGGGGGCGAACCCTTCAACGCGGTGTCGAGCTCCGGCCCATCAGGGCTGCGGATGGCGCCTGCGCTCGCGGGCCGCCGCGGCGGCGATGACGAGCAGCGCGGCGGTGAGCGCGGTGAAGACGAGGCTCGCGGACGTGGGCACCGTCAGCGCGAGCAGCCCCAGCGCCAGCAGGAACGCGAGCACGTCCACGGCGGCGGGCCGGGGCTGGGGCAGCACGAGCACCGTGGCGCAGCCGGCCAGCGGCAGGCCCAGCGCGACCTGCCGGAAGATGGCGTCGGTGCTGGTGCGCACGGTCTCCCAGTAGTTGATCAGGATGGCGGCGAAGATGACGACGGTGCCGCCCGCGAGCACGAGCACGCCCGCGGCCGCCGCGTCCTTGGTGAGCCGGGCCTTCTCGTCGAACTGCTGCACGGCCAGGTCCACCAGCTGCTCCAGCGCGCTGTTGAGGATCTCCGCGAAGAAGATGAGCAGCACGCAGAAGATGAGCGTCACCTTCTCCGCGAGCCCCAGCGGGATGCCACTGCCCACCAGCCCCACCAGCACGCCGGAGATGAGGTGGATGCGCATGTTGCGCTGCCAGGCCACGGTGTGGATGAGGCCCGCCCACGCATGTCCGAACGAGGCGAACAGTCCGTTGCTGCGGCGGGAGGGAAACTGGGGACGGGAGGGTGCAGGAACGGTCATCGGAAGGTGAAGGGGTGGGCAGGCTAGCACCCACGGGTTCGATTGAAGCGGGGGAGTGAACGGGTAAGGTCGGTCGCGTGATGCGAACGTTCCTTCCGTCCTGGTCGCGCACGCTGGCGCTGACCCTGCTGTGCACCTCCGTCCTCGCTCAAGCGCAGGACACCCCTGAAGCCTTCGAGGGGGACGACCTGGGGCTCGAGCCGCCGGGTGTTCAATACCTGCCAGCTCCGGCCCCCCGGGCCCACGAGCAGCGCCGCCTGGCGCCGGACGCGCCCGCGGTGGTGCGCCGCGAAGCCCGCGCCGCGAAGTCCCACCTGAAGACGGCGGGCGTGCCGCAGACCCGGCTGGGCGAGGGAGCGCTGTCCGGCAAGGTCATCTACCTGAGCCCGGGCCACGGCTTCTATCGCGCCGACGGGCTGAAGCGCTGGGCGACGCAGCGGCCCAACACCTGGGGCGTGGTGGAGGACTTCATCTCCGCGGAGGTGGTGTCGCAGGAGCTGCAGCCCATGCTGATGGCCGCGGGCGCCACGGTGGTGACGGTGCGCGAGTCGGACCTGAACCCGCTCCTCGCCACCGTGGACAACGGCGGCACGGGCTACGAGGAAGGCGGAGACTCGGCGCGCTTCCACGCCTCCACGCAGAAGGGCTGGGCCCCGCCGCCCGTGCCCATGGGCAACGGCGTGGAGCCCTTCACCCTGGGCACCACGCGCACGCTGGACACGGCGGCCACCTCCACCGCGAGGGCGACGTGGACCCCGGACGTGCCCGCGGACGCGGCCTACAACGTCTACGTCTCCTACGGCTCCGACCCCACGCGGGCGACGGACGCGCACTACGTGGTGAAGCACGCGGGCGGGGAGAGCCACTTCCGCGTGAACCAGCAGCGCCACGGCGGGACGTGGGTGCTCCTGGGGCGCTTCTACTTCAAGGCGGGCAAGCACCCGGAGTCGGGCGCGGTGGTGCTGGAGAACGACTCGGCGCAGGGCCCGGGTGCGACGCTGTCCGTGGACGCGGTGCGCGTGGGCGGTGGCCGGGGCCTGATGGGCGACGGGGTGGTGGGGCCGCTGCTGCGTCCCCGCTTCGAGGAGAGCGGGCGCTACCACGTGCAGTACAGCGGGGCGCCCTTCAGCGTGTATGCGCCGTCGGGGTCCAACACGCTGCTGAACGAGCGCAACGCGGACGTGACGTCCCGGCCGCGCTTCGCCGCATGGCTGCACGAGGAGGGCGAGGACGCCGTCTACGTCGCGTGGCACACCAACGCGGGCACGACCGGCACGGTGCGGGGCACGGAGGCCTACGTCTACGGGCCCAACCCGGTGGACGGCACGCTCAACTTCACGGGCGTGGCGGGCAGCGACGTGCTGGGGCGGGCGCTCCTGTCGCAGCTTGAGACGGACCTGAAGCGCGAGGTGGATCCGGCCTGGCGGGTGCGCGGCCTGCGCTCGGCGAACCTGGGCGAGGTGAACCCCACGCACAACCCGGAGACGCCCGCCGTGCTCCTGGAGATGGCGTATCACGACAACACGACGGACGCGGGGAACCTCAAGGAGGCTCGTTTCCGCCACGTGGCCGCGCGCGCCATCGTGCAGGGGTTGATCAAGTACTTCGCGACCCGTGACGGCGTGGCGGTGCAACTGCCGCCGGAGACCCCGGGCGCGGTGGTGGCGCGCAACGCGACGCCGGGCTCGGTGGAGGTGAAGTGGACCGTGCCCCCGCAGGTGGCCTCGGAGGAGGGCCGCGACGCGCCCACCGCCTACCGGCTGTACCAGAGCGCGGACGGCTTCGGCTGGGACGAGGGCTCGGAGGTCCAGGGCACGTCGGCCACCGTCACGCTGTCGGCCGGCACGCTGCGCTACTTCCGCGTCGCCGCGGTGAACGCGGGAGGCGAGTCCTTCCCGTCCGCCACGGTGGGTGTGCGCGCGGGGAACACGCCGCCCGTGCTGCTGATCAACGCGTACGAGCGGCTGGACGCGACGGTCGCGTGCGGCGAGGAGCTGGAGACGCCGTACGACCTGGAGGCGCCGCTGCGCGTCTACCTTGAAGCGATGAACGACGGCAGCTACCTGCGCCAGCACGGCGCGGCGTTCGCGCAGGCGGCGGTGGCGTTCGACAGCGCGACGGGCAACGCGGTGGCGGCGGGGCTGGTGGCGCCCACGGGCTACCAGCTGGTGGACTGGTCCACCGGGCGCGGCGGCGTGGGGGGCGCGGGGCTGACGCGCACTGAACAGGACACCCTGCGCGCGTTCGTCACCGGCGGCGGGAATCTGATGCTGTCGGGCAGCCGCACGGTGTTCTCGCTCTCGCAGGGCAGCGCGGAAGACAAGGCGTTCCTCTCGGACATCCTCCAGGCCTCCTTCGGAGTCGGCTCGGCCCTCGGCCGGGTGGAGGGCTCCTCGGGCGGCATCTTCCGGGACCTGCCGGTCACGCCGCTGGACGACGGGACGCTCGGGGCCTACCCCGTGGGGGTGACGGACGTCCTGGTGCCCACCACCCCGGGGACGGACGTGCTGCGCTACCCCACCGCGGGCCTGGGCGCGGCGGTCCTGTCGGGCACGGCGCCCGCGGGCCAGGTGCTGGTGCTGGGCTTCCCGTTCGAGGGCCTTGCGTCCAATCGCGAACGGTCGCGGCTGGTGGGCGAGTTCCTGGTGCGCTCGGGAATCCTCGCCCAGGCGCCGGCGCTGCCCACCGCGGACGTGCCCCCCGCGGTGAGCCCCCGGCCGCTGTCGTCCTGCGTGGCGGTGCGCGAGGTGGATCCGCATCCGCCCGTGAAGCCGCCGCCGGAGGAACCGCCGCCGGAACCGACGGTCGTTCCGGCGCTCCCGAGTGACTATTCCCCCAAGGGAGACAGCGGCTGCGGGTGCGGGGCCGGGGCGGGAACGGCCTCCGGGCTCTGGGTGTTGGTCGGGGTGATTGTTCAGCTCCGACGTGCGCGCTCGAAAGCAGCCCACGCGAAGCGTTGACTCGGCGGGGGCGCCTGCCTACGGTCGCCCGCCTTCTTTACGAGACTCATGACGGTGGGCCGCGAAGGCCCACCCCTTCCAGGAGACGGAAAACACCATGGCCATCAAGCTCGCCATCAACGGCTTCGGTCGTATCGGTCGCTGCATCCTGCGCGCCGCGCTCAGCCGCAAGGAAGACCTCGAGATCGTCGCCATCAACGACCTCGACAAGCCGTCGGCGCTGGCCCACCTGTTCAAGTACGACTCCGTGCACCGCACGTGGCCGGGCGAGGTCAGTCACACGGACAAGGGCATCGTCGTGAACGGCAAGGAGATCGCCGTCACCGCGGAGAAGGACCCCTCCGTGCTGCCCTGGAAGAACATGAACGTGGACGTGGTGCTGGAGTGCACCGGCCGCTTCACCGCGCGCGACGCCGCCGCCAAGCACCTGGCCGCGGGCGCCAAGAAGGTCATCATCTCCGCGCCGGCCAAGGGCCCGGACATGACCATCGCGTACGGCATCAACCACCACGAGTACGACCCGGCCAAGCACCACATCGTGTCCAACGCCTCGTGCACCACCAACTGCCTGGCGCCCATCGCCAAGGTGCTGGTGGACAGCTTCGGCATCGAGAAGGGCCTGATGACGACGGTGCACAGCTACACCAACGACCAGCGCATCCTGGACCTCACCCACGAGGACATGCGCCGCGCCCGCGCCGCCGCGCTCTCCATGATCCCCACCAGCACCGGCGCCGCGAAGTCCATCGGTGAGGTCATCCCGTCCCTCAAGGGCAAGATGCACGGCATCTCCGTGCGCGTCCCCACCCCGAACGTGTCCCTGGTGGACCTGACGGTGAACACCACCAAGAAGGTCACGGCGGAAGAGGTCATCGCCGCGATGAAGGCCGCCGCCAACGGCCCGCTCAAGGGCGTGCTGGAGTTCAGCGACGCGCAGACGGTGTCCGTGGACTACAACGGCAACCCGCACTCGGCCATCTTCGACGCCACCAACTGCTTCGTGATGGGCGACAACCTGCTCAAGGTCATGGCCTGGTACGACAACGAGTGGGGCTTCTCCAACCGCATGGTCGACACGGCGAAGTTCCTCGTGTCCAAGGGCGTGGCTTAAAGCCGCGCCGTATCCGGCACCCCAGGCTGACCGAGACAGGCACAAGGGACACCCAAGATGATCCGCTACATCGATGACCTGCAGTTGACCGGCAAGCGCGTCTTCATCCGCGTGGACTTCAACGTCCCGCTGGAGGGGCGCCGCATCACCGACGACACCCGCATCCGTGAAGCGCTCCCCACCATCCGGCGCGCGCTGGAGATGGGCGGCAAGGTCATCCTGGCGTCCCACCTCGGTCGGCCCAAGGGGGCGGACCCCAAGCTGTCCACGGTGCCCGTCGGCGAGAAGCTGGCGGAGCTGCTAGGCGGCAAGCACGAGGTCATCCACGCGGACGACTGCGTGGGTGACAACGTGAAGAAGCAGGTGAACGACTTGAAGGCGGGGCAGGTGCTCCTCCTGGAGAACCTGCGCTTCCACAAGGAGGAGGAGGCGAACGACGAGGCCTTCTCGCGCGAGCTGGCGGCGCTGGCGGACGTCTACGTCAACGACGCGTTCGGCACGGCGCACCGCGCGCACGCGTCCACGGCCGGCATGGTGCCCTTCGTGAAGGAGAAGGCCGCCGGCTTCCTGATGCGCAAGGAGATCGAGTACCTGGGCGACAAGGTCCTGCGCAATCCGCAGAAGCCCTTCGTGGCCATCCTGGGCGGCTCCAAGGTGAGCGACAAGATCAAGGTCATCGAGAGCCTGCTGCCCAAGGTGGACGCGCTGCTCGTGGGCGGCGCCATGGCGTACACCTTCCTGAAGGCGCAGGGCATTGAAGTGGGCAAGAGCCGGGTGGAGGAGGGTGACAAGCTGGCGCTGGCGGCGAAGCTGCTGGACACGGCGAAGCGCCTGAAGACGCCGCTGGTGCTGCCCATCGACCACATCGTGTGCGCGGACCTGGAGGGCAAGGGGCCGGTGAAGGAGACGCCGGATCAGGTCGTCCCTGCGGACATGATGGGCCTGGACATCGGCCCCAAGACGCGCGCGATGTTCACGCAGCGCATCCGCGACGCGAAGACAGTGGTGTGGAACGGCCCCATGGGCCTCTTCGAGGTGGCGAAGTTCGCGGAGGGCACCCGCTCGGTGGCCGCGGCGATGTCCATCAACAAGGACGCCATCACGGTGATTGGCGGCGGCGACAGCGCGGCGGCGGTGGAGCAGATGGGCTACGCGGACAAGATGAGCCACGTGTCCACGGGCGGCGGGGCGTCGCTGGAGTTCCTGGAGGGCCGGGAGCTGCCCGGCATCAAGGCACTGGAGACGAAGTAGGGCACCACCCACGCGGTACGCACCGGGGGAGACACCACGATGGCTCGTCGGAAGATCGTCGCTGGCAACTGGAAGATGAACAAGACGGTGCCGGAAGCGCTCGCGCTGGTGCGGGAGCTTCGCGGCGCGGTGGCGGCGCTGGGCGACAAGGTGGAGGTGGCCATCGCGCCTCCGTTCGTGGCGTTGCAGCCCCTGCACATCGCGCTGGAGGGAGCGCCCCTCCAGCTGGCGGCGCAGAACTGCCACTGGGAGTCCTCGGGCGCCTTCACGGGCGAAGTCAGCGCGCCGATGCTGGCGGAGCTGGGGTGTGCCTACGTCATCGTGGGGCACTCGGAGCGCCGGCAGTTCTTCGGGGAGACGGACGCCACGGTGAACAAGCGGGCGAAGGCGGTGAAGGCCGCCGGCATGACGCCCATCGTCTGCGTGGGCGAGACGCTGGCCGAGCGCGAGTCCAACCAGACGCTCACGGTGGTGGAGCGCCAGGTGCGGGGCGCGCTGGAGGGCTTCTCCGGGGCGGACGTGGCGACGTTCGTGCTGGCGTACGAGCCGGTGTGGGCCATTGGGACGGGCCGGACGGCGACCACGGCGCAGGCGCAGGAGGTCCACGCGGCCATCCGGGGGCTGCTGACCCGGATGTACGACGAGGGGACGGCCGAGCGGGTGCGCATCCAGTACGGCGGGAGCGTGAAGCCGGATAACGCGGCGGAATTGCTGGGTCAGCCGGACGTGGACGGGGCGCTCGTGGGGGGAGCGAGCCTCAAGGCGGCGGACTTCGTGGCCATCGTGAAGGCGGCTGGCTGAGGCCGTTATCCCCGTTAGAAGTTGTCACCCGTTGACCACTTTGTGTAGGTTGCGCCCTCTTTTCACGGAGCGTTTGGAACACCCATGCTGACCTTCTTCACGATCGTGCACGTCCTGCTCTGCGTGTTCATGATCTTCGTCATCTTGTTGCAGCCGGGGAAGGACGCCGGCATGGGTTCCGCCCTCGGTGGCGGTGCCGCGACGAGCGCCTTCGGTGGGCGCGGCGCGGTGACCTTCCTGAGCAAGCTGACGGGCATCTGCGCCGCCTTGTTCTTCCTGACCTCGCTGGGCCTGTCCTTCGTGGGCCTGCGCGGTTCGGTGGCCGCGGGAGGTTCCGTGGCGACGCCCAACAAGGCGGCTACGGCCCCGGCGACCCCGGGAGCCACGACGCCGGCTCCGGCGGCACCGGGAGCGGTGGAGCAGGAGCGTTCCGCGACGCCGCCGGCGGAGGGCCAGCAGGCTCCCGCGCCGACGACGCCCGCGCAGTAGTCGTCAGGAAGCATCGGATTCACGCGACGGTTGAATTGGTTGTTGCGTGAATCCACGGGGTCCGGTAGATGGACCCCGCCGAAACGCCCAGGTGGTGGAACTGGTAGACACACCATCTTGAGGGGGTGGCGCCGAAAGGTGTGCGGGTTCGAATCCCGCCCTGGGCACTCCGAACAAGAGCCTCCGAGTCGAAAGACTCGGGGGCTCTTGTCGTTTCTGGGACCGTTGCCTCTGGGGCTTGTCCGGTGGGCGCGCCTCCTGCCGGCAGCGTCGACGGAGGCTGGAGTTCGACCTCGGCTTCGCCGCCTTCGCGGCGAGCTTGTCCCGGTTCACTCCTGCCGCCAGGGCCAGTCTGATGGATGTCGGCGAGTGTTGCGGCCCGCCGGCTTCGTAGGCCGAGGACCGGGCCAAGGTGTCCCAGCATTCCTCTGCGGAGCTAACCCCTTTCTGATGCGCATGCTGATGAGGAAACGGAGTGCGTAGAGGCCGCGCCGGTCCTCCGGAAGGCTCATGCCTGTGCCGCACCGGATTGATGAGGCACGAGGTTGGTCTCAATCAGGCTGCTTGCTTGTGCAGCAAGTCCCGCCGAGTTTGGCTCTGCGAGTGAAGGTCGTGGCACTTCGGCAACGAGTGCTCGTTCTGCGGTCAATCTGGACAACCGTGGCCACTTGCGCCGAACCTCTAATTGCGGCGGCCACGCGGCCGCGCTGACCAGCTTTGAACAGGACCCGTTCGTGAGCGCTCTCCAGAAGATCCTCGGCCAGTTCCGTGCCACCGCCGTCACTCCCCGTGAGCGTGGGACCTACTTCGAAGAGCTGACAGTCGCGTACCTCAAGAACGAACCCGCGTACCGAGAGCTGTACCGCAGTGTTGAGACCTACGCTGCCTGGGCCGAGCGCCACAAACACGACAAGCGCGACGTGGGGATCGACTTGGTGGCCGAGACCTTCACGGACGAGGTCCACGCCATCCAGTGCAAGCTGTACGCGTCCGACTACCGCATCCAGAAGGGCGACATCGACAGCTTCTTCACGGCAGCAGGCAAGAAGCCGTTTACGCACCGGATCATCATCAGCACAACGGACCTGTGGAGCGAACACGCAGAGGATGCACTCCGCAACCAGCACATTCCGGTAACGAAAATCGATCTAGCCACTCTTGAGAACAGCTCTATTGACTGGACGCAGTTCGCCCCGCGAAAGCAGCTGGTTCTCAGGGCGAAGAAGCAACTCCTTCCGCACCAAAAGACAGCCCTGAATGCGGTGTCCGCCGGGCTCAAAGAACACGACCGCGGCAAGCTCATCATGGCGTGCGGCACGGGCAAGACATTCACCAGCCTGAAGATTGCCGAGCAAATTGCCGGAGAAGGCAAACGCGTATTGTTCCTCGTCCCGAGTCTTGCACTCCTGTCGCAGACCCTCACCGAATGGACACAGGAGAGCCAAATGCGCCTCCAGAGCTTCGCTGTCTGCTCCGATTCGGACGTGGGAAAGAAGCGCAGCAAGGGCGACGACGTCGTCCAGACGCTTGTTCACGAACTCCAGTATCCGGCGACCACGAGTGCCTCGCGGCTCGCGACGGAAATGAAGAAGCGCCATGACGTCAAACACATGAGCGTCGTGTTCTCGACCTACCACTCCATTGATGTGCTTCATGAGGCTCAGAAGGAGCACGGACTTCCCAAGTTCGACCTCATTATTTGCGACGAGGCGCACCGCACGACTGGCGCCAAGTTCGAGGACGAGGAGGAGAGCCACTTCATCAGGGTTCACGACGACAAATACATCCGCGGGAACAAGCGCCTGTATATGACGGCGACCCCGCGGATTTATGGCGACACAGCCAAGGCCACTGCCGAACGGGACAACGTCGCCCTATGCTCGATGGATGACGAGAGGCTGTATGGAGCGGAACTTCACGTCCTCACGTTTTCAGAGGCGGTGAAACGAGGCCTGCTCGTTGATTACAAGGTCATAGTACTTGCCATCGAGGAGTCGCACGTCAGCCGCAGAATACAGAATCTATTGAAGGACTCGAACAACGAGCTGCGAGTCGACGACGCCGCGAAAATCGTAGGCTGCTGGAAGGCGCTCTCGAAGCATGGTCTCGAAGAGAACCTCACAGACGACCATGCCCCGATGAAGCGGGCGGTCGCCTTCTGCCAAGTCATCGAGCGCCAGAGGGGAGCAAAGGTCCACAAGGTCGGATCTAAAAACATCGCCGAGATGTTCCAGGCAGTTGTCGAGGCCTACCAGGAGAGCGGAACGGCACCCAGCGATGATGCTGCGTCGACGCATCTGCGGTGTGAGGCCGCGCATGTGGACGGTAGCATGAACGCCTCCGAGAAGGAGGCGAAGATCAACTGGCTCAAGGCGGAGACGCCCGAGGACACGTGCCGCATCTTGAGCAACGTGCGGTGCCTCTCGGAGGGCGTCGACGTTCCGGCCCTTGATGCCGTTCTCTTCCTCACGCCCCGCAACTCGCAGGTGGACGTCGTGCAGTCGGTCGGGCGCGTAATGAGGAAACCTGCCGACAGCAGCAAGAAGCGCGGGTACATCGTTCTCCCCGTCGTCATCCCGGCGGGGGTCGAGCCGCATGACGCCCTGAACGACAGCCAGACGTACAAGGTCGTGTGGCAGGTCCTTCAAGCCTTGCGGTCTCATGACGACCGCTTCGACGCGATGATCAACAAGCTTGATCTCGAGGCGAAGGACCCCACGAAGATGGAGGTCATCGCGATTACAGACAAGATCGCGAAGCGATCGGGAGCGAAGAACGCCGACGATAAGAAGAAGGCCGCGAAGAGGGCCGCGAAGGCCGGGCACAGCATTGGCGTCGCAGAGAGCCCGATCAAGTACCCAGTACAGGATGAACTTGAGTTCGAGATTGGTGAAATCGAGCATGCAATCTACGCCAAGCTCGTCCAGAAGGTCGGCAATCGCCACCACTGGGAGGACTGGGCGAAGGACATCGCGAAGATTGCCCGCACGCACATCGACCGAATCACCGGCATCCTTGAGGACGTCAAGAACACGCGTGAACGTGAGGCATTCGAACGGCTCGCAGAGGAGCTGCGCGACGACCTGAACGACAGCATTACACGGGACGAGATTATCGAGATGTTGGCGCAACATCTCGTGACGAAGCCGGTCTTCGAAGCTCTCTTCTCGGGTCACAGCTTCGCCGCCGAGAACTCGATGTCCCGTGCAATGCAGGGCGTCCTCGACGCACTCCAGGAGCATCGCCTTGAGAAGGAAGCGAGCACGCTGGAGGCGTTCTACGAGTCCGTGAAGATGCGCGCTGAGGGAATCGATAGCGCCCAGGGCAAGCAGAAGATCGTCGTTGAGCTATACGACAAATTCTTCCGCAATGCGTTTCCGAAGATGTCGGAGCGGCTAGGAATTGTCTACACGCCGGTCGAAATTGTCGACTTCATCCTGAAGAGCGTCGATCATCTTCTCAGTACGGAATTCGGGCAGACGCTCGGCAGCGAGGGCGTGCATGTCATTGATCCTTTTGCCGGCACCGGCACGTTCATCACCCGCCTCCTTCAGAGCGGGATCATCTCCAGAGACGAATTGCCGCGGAAGTATGCCAGGGAGATCCATGCGAACGAGATCGTCCTGCTCGCCTATTACATTGCGGCTATCAACATTGAGGCAAGTTACCACGGGATTATTGGCGGGCAATACACGCCCTTCGAGGGCATTTGTCTGACTGACACATTCCAACTCTACGAGAAAGACGACCTCATCTCGCACGTTCTGGTCGACAACAGCGCACGACGGAGGCGTCAGAAGAAGTTGGACATCCGTGTAGTCGTCGGAAACCCACCTTACTCGGTCGGCCAAGACAGCGAAAACGACAACAACGCAAACATCGCTTACCCATCGCTCGATCAGAAAATTGCCAATACATACGTAGCACGGTCAGAGGGAAAGCTGGCGAAGGGCCTCTACGATAGCTACATTCGTGCAATCCGTTGGGCGAGCGACCGTGTAGGTGAAAGAGGTATCGTCGGCTTCGTCACGAACGCGAGCTTCATTGAGGCGAACATTACTGACGGACTGCGAAGGTGCTTGTGCGAGGAATTCAGCAGCCTCTATGTCTTTCACCTGCGCGGCAACGCGCGCACGTCCGGAGAGCGCCGCCGAAAGGAGGCCGGCAACGTATTCGGCATGGGCAGCCGCGCGCCGGTGGCCATTTCTCTGCTGGTGAAGAACCCTGACGCGAAGGAGCGTGGTCGCATCCACTTCTACGACGTCGGCGACTACCTCACCGGGGAGCAGAAACTCGACGCCGTTGCGAACTTCGGCAGCATCGCAGGTATTGCGACTGCTGGGAGGTGGGTGCGGATCATTCCCGATTCTCATGGAGACTGGCTGAAGCAGCGAGATGCGGACTTCACCAAGCACCTCATCTTGGGCGACAAGAGTGCAGCAGAGCCCGCTCTGTTCGACACATACTCCCTCGGTGTGAACACCAACCGTGATGCATGGGCGCGCAATCCGTCAAAAGTGCGATTGACCGAGCAAATGAAGCGCATGATCGCGTTCTACAACGCCGAGGTCGCTCGCTTCGATGCCGCGCATAAGGGCCTCGACAGGAAGGCTCGGGCGAAGCTCGTCGACAGCTTCATCAACACAGATCCAACGAAGATTGGCTGGACCGTAAACCTTAAGACCGAGCTGACCCGAGGAGCGCACCTCGCATTCGATGAGTCAAGAATTGTACCCAGCTTGTATCGCCCGTTTCTAAAGGAATGGCTTTATTTTGATCGAAAATTGAATGAGAGGGTGCTGCAAATCCCGCGTCTATTCCCGGTTGCCCACGCCACGAACCGGGTAATCGGTGTGTCTTCAGGGGAGTCTCGCGCTGGGTTTTCAGTCATAATGACCGACGTCGTACCAAGCCTGCATGCTGCTGACATGGTCGGATCACAGTTCTTCCCGTTATATATATACGACAGCGACGAGTTAGACTCGGATTCCGACTTCGGCACGTCCCTCTTTCCTGCTCCAAAGAAGAAAGCGGTGGGCCCTATGCTGCGCGACGGAATCACCGATGCGGGCCTTGCCCACTTCCAAGCTGCCTGTCCGGGCGAGGCCATCACGAAGGAAGATATTTTTTATTACGTCTACGGAATCCTACACTCCTCCGAGTACCGCGAGCGCTATGCCGACAACCTTGGCAAGGAGCTTCCACGTATCCCGCGCGTGCAGAAGGCCGGTGACTTCTGGACATTCAGTCGCGCCGGCCGCACGCTCGGCGACCTCCACGTTGGGTTTGAGCAGGTCGGGGAGTACCCAGTTCGTATCGACGGCCCCGCCAAGCCCACTGGCGAGAGCTACCGCGTAGAGAAGATGAAGTTTGGTAAGGGCAAGGACAAAAGCGTCATCCACTACAACGACTTCGTCACTGTTCGCGACATCCCGCTGGAGGCTTACGAGTACGTCGTGAACGGCAAGTCAGCGATTGAGTGGGTGATGGAGCGCCAGGGCATTACCACCGACAAGGCGAGTGGCATCGTGAAGGACGCGAACGCCTGGGCGAACGAGGCTGTCAGAGATCCGCGTTATCCGCTATCTCTGCTACTGCGAGTCATCACTGTGAGCCTTGAGACGATGAAGATCGTCAAGGCACTCCCTGGGTTGGAGATTCTTGACGAAGGTGCTTCTTCAATTGGAACGAGCGCCTCGGTTGCCTGAAACAAACTGGCGCTTCCAGCGGCCTTCGGGATTCGGGGAACAGTGGTCTTCTTCCTGAGGAGCTGCGCTGGCGCTTCCTGGGCGGGAGGCTCTACGCGATGGGAACGGGTGGCACACTGCTGTTCCCGGAGAAGGACAGCACGCTCTGGGCGGGAGCCTTCGCCTCCTTGGGCATGGGGGTGGACAATGCGCGCTGACGTCCTGCTGCTGGCCCTCACAGTGTTGGCGACAGGTTGCGTCTCGGTGTCGCCAACGCCTCGTCCAAGCGCGAGCCTGAGCTACACGGAGCGCCCAGCCGCCGCGCCGGCGTTGGATCAGTCGCCGCGTGAGGAGGTGCCTCCCATTCGAGCCTCGTCGCGAACCTCCTTCGCGACTTTTGGGGAGCGAGCGCGGATGGCGCACCACCGGAATGTCCGGGAGGAAGCGGCGGGTACGGGTCTGCGAGGAATGGCAGGGGCCGTGGGCGGCAGCCTCGCTCACCGGAACACGAGGGAAGACGCCTGGGAGAGGCTCCTCGTGGACGCAGGACTGGAGGCCCAGGACGCGCGGCCCCTGTCCGTTGGTGGGCTGACACCTACGCAAGCCGCGCGGCTGCTGGGGCAGCTGATGCGGAAAGCCGTGACGCTGGGCAATTTCCCTCCTCGCATGGCGGCGGGCTTCCTGCTGCGTGAGGTGCTGGAGGGCGGCGAAGTTTCGCGGGAGGAACTGCTGCGCCGGGTGGAGCGCTTTTCCCGGGAGCGGGTGGCCGTCCTCCGGCCGGATGGCTACCTCGCGTGGGCCCTCAATGGAAAAACGCAGCAGAAGGTGGCACCCGTCGAATGGAAGGACGGCGCGTTTCGCGCGCACGGCTTTGAGCTGGGGCGCTTCTACAGCGGCAGGGGCGGTGTCTTCCGGCAAGTCGATGCCCAACTCCAGGCTTCGGACTGGCGGCCCCTGGCCGAGGTGTACAGCGACGCGGATGTCATCGGTCGCTCTCTGGATGGTGCGCAGGATGCCTTCGTGGAGCTGTACCACGCGCTGGGGCAGACCCTCTCCCGCCCCATGGACAGCATTGAGGCGCTGAGCCGCCTGCCGGACGGCGTGGCTGCTCTCATCGCGTCGTCGCCTGCGTACTGGGCGCGCTTCCGGTACATGACGCAGGGCGAGCAGATCCGCGAGGTGGCGCGGCTCGCGACGAGCTTCATCGTGACCTGGGGTGCGGCGTCGGCCACGACGCGGACGTTGACGGGCCTGGCTGCCGGCGTCGAAGCCACGGTGCCGGTGCTCTCGCTTTCAGTGGAGGGTGCGCTGGTCTTCGAGCGCGTCACGGTGCCGGTGGGTCGCGCGGCGTCGGTGTTGAGTGGAGGGCCCGGGGCGGCCATCATCCTTCATCGGAGCGGCGCGGCTTCGGGTCAACCCTCGGCCCCAGAGGAGCAAGGCCCTGGGAGGTGGGGGAGTGCCAGCGAAAGCATGAGCGAGGCGTCTCGCAAGTACCAGGCCCAGGTCACCGGGGCACCGGCAGGAACGGTCTACACGGTCCACGAGGTGAAATTCGACGGTTTCAAGATGGGGGTGCTCCTTGAAACAAAGGGGCCGGGCTACTCCAGGTTCCTCAAGGATGGGAGTTTCAGAACCTGGTTCCGAGGCGCCGACGGAATGCTTGAGCAAGCAAAGCGACAATTCAAAGCGGCCAAGGGCACGCCGATCCATTGGCATTTCGCGGAGCGCGAAGTCGCTGACGCCGTGAGAGACCTGTTCAGGAACGAAGGGCTTGGCACAATCAAGGTTGTCTTCACCCCGCCGTATCCATAGGCAACAGGCCAGATGAACGAGAAATATTACGTAGGGGCGTACTGGCCGGGGCGGGTTGAGTCGGTCGAGTCATACGCTCGACGTGCCGAAGTCTTCTTCCGCCTCCTGGGGCCTGCCGAACCTACGTTCAACCGATGGTTCGAGAAAGCCGGGTCTCGTGCCGCTGCACTCAGGCACCCCGTCGTGCCGGATGAGGAGTCGCTTCTCAAGCTCTTCGGGAAGAAGTACCGGAATGATGAGGCTAGCGTTTCTTTCTCTGCATGGAACGGAGAGCCTGATGGTGCAAGCACTGGCGTCAGGCTCGCCTGTGGATCCACCTCGGAACTCCTGGGGGATCTCTGCGTGATGGACCTTCCGGCAGGAGGTGAAGCCAGAGAGCGTATTCTCACCGCGCCCGTTCTTTCGCAGACGCTCCGCGCAGCGGCTTTGGCTTGGGACCCTGAATGGGGTGTCGCCACGTCCACGGCACATCGAGACAGGGTGTCGGAGTTCGCGGTGCCGGGCACGTTCGTGGGCTGGGTCACGTACCTGTCTCGCCGGTTGGGTGCGGTGCCCCCGCTGCCCTCTCCGGTGCGTACCGAGTGGATCGAGGACAAGGGGACGCTCATCGTCATGTGTCCCGAGCGCTTCACGGTCAGCAAGCCGGAGCACCTCGCGCTCGCCGAGCAGGTTCAAGATCTGCTCAACCGGGCGGGACTGTTGAAGCCGATCCAGCCCCAGGTCTAGAACACCGGCACAGGGGGGCTTGATCGGTTGATAAAGGCCCTGCCTATCGTAGTGGGACGTGGCCTTGGGTCGCCGGGCGAGCCATGACGGGTGCTGCTACAGAGCTACAACGACCTGCCTCGACGAGATGCACCGCTCGCCCGCTCAAGCGCTTGGTTTCCCTGGCGAGGATTCACCCGGTGGCACCGGGCATGACGTGATTTGCCGGGTTCGAATCCCGTCCTGGGCCCTTCGAACAAGAGCCTCCGAGTCGAAAGAGTCGAAAGACTCGGGGCCAGGGCTGGCTTCCGGCCCGCCAACGGCCTGGAACCCCCTGCTTTGTGGCGGCGGATCCAGCCGGTATCGTTCGCGGCGGATGAAGCAGCCATGAGCGAGTCACCGAACACCGTCTTCCGGCAGGAGGCCCTGGATCGCCATGCGCGCCCCGAGGCCCGTGGCGGGCTGCTGCGGCTGATGCCGGGGTGGATTCACGCGACGTGGTGGGTCCTGGTGGGGCTGGTGGTCGTGGGCGGCGTGGGCCTGTCCCTCGTTGAAATCAACGACTACGCGCGCGGCCCGGTGTTGGTGCGCGTCAAGGGACTGGAGGAGGTCACCTCCACGGAAGGCGGCCGCGTCAGCCGGGTGCTGGTGCGCCGCGGCGAGCGCGTCCACGCGGGCCAGCCGCTGGTGGAACTGTACGCGAGCGGCGAGGTGGCCGAGCGGGAGCGAGTGGATCAGGAGTTCCGCTCGCAGCTCGCCGCGTGGCTCCTGGAGCCGGCCAACCCGGGGACTCGGCAGGCGCTGGCGGGCCTGCGCGCCCAGCTCGAGCTGAGCGAGGCCCGCATGTCCGAGCGCGTGCTGAAGGCCCCGTGCGACGGCCGCGTCGGCGAGGTGCGCGTGCGCGATCAGCAGTTCCTCCAGCCGGGCGAGGTGGTGGCTTCGCTGGTGCGCGACGGCGCGGAGACGTGGGCGGTGGCGCTCCTGCCTGGCCAGTACCGCCCGCTCCTGCACCCGGGCCAGCCGCTGCGGCTGGAGCTCACCGGCTTCCCCTATGCCTATCAGATGCTGGAGGTGGCCTCCGTCAGCGATGACCTGGTGGGCCCGGCCGAGGTGCGGCGCCTGCTGGGCCCCGGCCTCAAGGACGCACTCACCGTGATGGATGGCCCGCTGGTACTGGTGGAGGCGAAGCTGCCCTCCGGGACCTTCCACACGGGCGACGACACCTACGCCTACTTCACCGGCATGCCCGGCCAGGCCTGGGTGAAGGTCCGCGCACGCAATGGGTGGTTGACCCTGCTGCCGGTCCTGGAGCTGCTCGGGAAGCGCCGTGGCTGAGCCCACTCCTTCGTTCTTCGAGCGCTTTCCCGCGCTGGGCCGACTGGGCGACCGGCTGGGCCGCCGGCGCATTCCCTACGTGGCGCAGGTCGCGGCGGCGGACTGCGGCGCGGCGTGTCTGGCCATGGTGCTGGGCTACTGGGGCCGGCACGTGGGGCTGGACGAAGTGCACGCCGCCACCGGGCTGACCACCCGGGGCATCAGCGCGCGCACGCTGCTGGAGACGGGCCGCCGCTTCGGGCTGGTCAGCCGCGCGGTGCAGGTGGACATGGACCAGCTCCACCTGCTGGAGCCTGGCGCGGTGCTGCACTGGGAGTTCCGCCACTTCGTCGTCTTCGAGCGGCTGGCGCGCCAGGGCGTGGACGTGGTGGACCCGTCCTTCGGCCGGCGCCGCGTGCCGCTGGAGCAGTTCCGCAAGGCCTTCACCGGCGTGGCGCTGCTCTTCGAGCCCTCGGAGACCTTCGAGACGTCCGCGCCCCGCCAGGGCTCGCGCCGCTACCTGCACCTGCTGCTCCAGGAGCGTCCCGCCCTGCTGCGGGTGGCGGTGATGTCGCTGCTCTTGCAGCTCTTCGCCCTCGCCTTGCCCTCGCTGACGGGCGCGGTGGTGGACCGGGTGGTGCCCAGCGGGGACACGCCGCTTTTGGCCACGCTGGCCGCGGGCATGGCGGCGCTGGTGGGCTTCCAGTTCCTGTCCTCGTTCGTCCGCGCGCACCTGCTCTTGCAGCTGCGCACGCACCTGGACGCGCGGCTGACGCTCGGGTTCCTGGACCACCTGGTCCACCTGCCGTTCTCCTTCTTCCAGCTGCGCTCGGCGGGCGACCTGATGAACCGCCTGAACAGCAACGCCACCGTGCGGGAGATGCTGACGTCGGGCGTGCTCTCCACGCTGCTGGACGGCAGCATGGTGCTGCTCTACCTGGGCCTGCTGCTGGCTGGCAGTCCGCGGATCGGCGCGCTGGTGTCCGGCCTGGCGCTGCTCCAGGTGCTGGTGTTCGTCTTCGCCAGCCGCCGCCAGCGGGAGCTGATGGCGAAGAACCTGGAGGTCAGCGCGTCCGCGCAGAACTACCAGGTGGAGATGTTCTCCGGCATCCAGACGCTCAAGGCCCTGGGGCTGGAGGACAAGGCCGTGCAGCACTGGTCCAGCCTCTACGTGGACGTGCTCAACGTGTCGCTGGAGCGCGGACGGCTGGAGGCCCTCACCGAGTCCCTCACCAGCACGCTGCGCATGGCGTCCCCGCTGGTGGTGCTGGGCACCGGCGCCATGCTCGTCATGGAAGGCCAGCTCACGATGGGGGAGATGCTGGCGCTCAACGCCCTGGCGGCGGGCTTCCTGCTGCCCATCTCCAACCTGGTGACGACGGCCTTCCAGCTCCAGCTGGTGCGCAGCTACCTGGCCCGCGTGGACGACGTGCTGCAGGCCCCCACCGAGCAGCCGCCCGGGACGCGCCACCGCGCCCACTCGCTCCAGGGGCGAATCCAGGTGGAGAACGTGTCGTTCCGCTACGGGCTGCACTCGCCGCTGGTGGTGCAGGACGTGTCCGTCACCATCGAGCCGGGCCAGTTCGTGGCCATCGTCGGCGCGTCCGGGGCCGGCAAGTCCAGCCTGGCGCACCTGCTCTTGGGGCTGTACCTGCCCTCGTCCGGCTCCATCCGCTTCGACGGCGTGCCGCTGGCGGAGATGGACCTGAAGGAGGTGCGCCGGCAGATGGGCGTGGTGCTGCAGAACCCGTCGCTGTTCCGCGGGGACATCCGCCGCAACATCGCCTACGCGGACCCGCTGCTGCCGCTGGAGACCGTGCAGGAGGCGGCGAAGCATGCCCAGCTGCACGACGACATCTCCGCCATGCCCATGGGCTACGAGACGGTGCTGAGCGAGATGGGCTCATCGCTGTCCGGGGGCCAGCGGCAGCGCATGGCGCTGGCGCGTGCCCTGGTGGGCAACCCCGCCGTCCTCCTGCTGGACGAGGCCACCAACGCGCTGGACGCGAAGACGGAGCGCGCGGTGCAGGACGCCATCGCGAAGCTGCGCTGCACCCGCGTGGTGATTGCCCACCGGCTGAGCACCGTGCGTGATGCGGACCTCGTCCTGGTGATGAACGGAGGCCGGCTGGTGGAGCGGGGCACGCACGCGGAGCTGATGGAGCGCCGGGGCGAGTACTTCGAGCTGGTCTCCGCCCAGGAGGGCCCTCGGAAAGCGGTGGGCTGAGGGCATGCGCTTCGCTCCGGACGTCGTCGTGGACCTCACCCCGCTGCCCGGGGACGAAGGGGGGCTGCCCTTCACGGAGCTGCTCCAGGAGCTGCTGCGGCGGGGCTTCGAGCCCGAGGCCTCGCGGCGCCTGCTGGAGGACGCCAACGCGCGGCTGAGGCGGCCCCTGCTGCGGCCCGGGGCCGTGGAGGACGGCGGGCCGCTGGTGGACGACGGGGTGCTGTTCCCTGAGCCCGGCCCCTGGTGGTGGGTGCTTCAGCAGGGCGAGTCGCGCTGGAGCACCCGGCTGGAGCCGGAGGCCGTGCCCGTCGTCGCGGACTTCCTGCGCGCGGTCGCGCGCGCGGACACCCTGGACGAGGTGCGCGCGGCCTGGCCCTTCGACGCGGAGGACTTCGAGGACGCGCTCTTCCGCGCCACTCCACCCGAGGCGCCCTGGCCGGAGCCGTCCGGACCGGGCCTCTACCGCCGCGAACATGCCAGCCTGCTCGTGTGCTCGCGGACGACGTCGGTGCTGGTGGATCCCATTTCCCTCCAGCGCCGGCTGCCGCATATCGGCTCGGTGCCGGGCAACCTGGCCCCGGAGGCCCTGGGCGCGGTGGCCCTCACCCACGGCCACACGGACCACTGGCATGTGCCGTCGCTGCTGGCCCACCTGCCCCGACGGGACACCCCCGTGCTCGTGCCCCGCGTGCCCCGCGTCAACCTGCTCACCCCGCAGGACTTCTCCCACGTGCTGGACGCATGCGGGCAGGCCGTCCAGGCTCCAGCCTGGGGGGAGTCCCGGCGCGTGGGCGACCTCCGGGTGGACGTGCTGCCCTTCCACGGCGAGCAGCCCGCGCCGGACGGGCCGCCGCTCCCGGAAGGCCTGCGCAGCTGGGGAAACTGCTACCGCTTCGACACCGGGGACTTCTCGTGCCTGGTGCTGGTGGACTCCGGGGACGACCCGGCGGGCCGCATGGCGGAGGCGGTCGCGCGCTCGCGCGAGGCGCACGGGCCGGTGGACGTGGTGCTGGCGTGCCAGCGGGAGTTCCTCGCTCCCTTCTTCGGGGGCCTGAGCCACTACTGGGCCGCGCTGCCCTGGGCGCGGCTGCGCGGGCTCTACGCGGATCATCAGGCCGGGCGGCTGCGTAGCTCCACTGCCGGTCCCGCAGGAGTGGCGGAGTTGTGCGCGCTCGCCGGGGCGCGCTACTTCCTGCCCTACGCCAACGGCTTCGAGGGCGTGGGCCGCGCCATCTCCGACGTGGGGTGGGGTGAAGGCGAGCCTTCCGAGGCGGCCTGCAACGCGCGGGTGCGCGAGCAACTGGCACGGCGCGGCGCCACCACCGAGGTGGTGGACTGGAAGCCCGGCGACGTGGCGCGCTTCGCGCGGGGCCGGCTCGTGCTGGAGCGCGGGCCCGAGCGCTGAAGGCCTGACGTCTCAGCGTTGGGGGCCGCGCGTCCGCGTCTCGGCGGCAGGCTGCTTGAATGCGAGCTCGAGCCCTGAAGGCCCGGCGCCTCAGCGGTGAGTGCCGCGGGTCCGCACCTCGGCGGGAGGTTGGAGGAACACCTCCGCCAGCAGGCCGCTGGAGAGTCGGGCTCGCAGCGCGTCCGGGACGGTGAGCACGGCCTCCGCCTTCTGGTGCCGCGAGGCCGGGTCCACCTCCGGAGCGACGCGCTCCACCGTGCCCTCCAGTTCCGCGTCCACCGCGGCCAGGCGCACCCGCACGGGGACGCCGGGGCGCACGGAGGGGGCCAGCGTCTCCGGGACGGCGAAGCGCAGCCGCAGGTCGTCACTCACCACACGCAAGAGCGGCGTGGCGCGGCCCACGCGCATGCCCGGCGTGAGGTACTGCTCGGTGATGATGCCGGTGAAGGGGGCGCGGATGCGCGCCTGGGCCACGTCGCGCTCGGCCTGAGCCAGCCGCGTCCGCGCCTCCGACAGGCGAGCCTGGGCCAACGCGCTGTCGGCCTCCGCCAGCGCCACGGCGCTCTCCGCCGCCTCCAGGGCCTCGGCGGCCGAGTACGCGCGGATGCGCTGCTCACGCTGCAGCTTCTGCTTCGCCTGGGTGAGCAGGAGGGACGCCCGCGCGTGCTCGGCCTCCGCGGCCTGGGCGTTGGCCTGGCGCGCGCTCAGCTCCAGCTTCAGCGGCTCCGGGTCCAGCGTGGCCAGCACCTGGCCCGCCTCCACCCGGTCTCCCAGGCGCGCCTTCACCTCGCTCAGCCGGCCTTCCACCTCGGAGACGACGTCCAGCACCTGGCTGGCCACCACGACGCCCAGCAGCGGCCGGGGCGCCGTCAGCACCCGTGCCGGCTCCTGCGCCTCCGCGGGAGCCGACGCCCGCGCACCGACCGGACCCAGGAGCACCACGCCCGTGGTGACCCATGCCCATGCCCTTCCACTCCCCGTCACGTGCTTCTCCACCCTGCGGTCTTGAAGGTGCGTCGTCCTCGCGGACTGTAGCCCACGGCCCCGCCCGGCACACCTTCCCTGGGGCGCGCGGTGCTCGGAGGGTCGGTTGTACGGGCCCGGGATGCCGGGAAGAATGCGCGGCTTTCGCGCGGCCCCGCCGCGAGCGCGGGCCCGGGGCCTCCATCGAGGATCGACATCCATGAGCAGCGACGCCTGGAAGCCCGTGCTCTCCGGCCCCACGCAGGCCCGCGCCCTGGAGGCGGCCGAGGCCATCGTCCAGGACATGGCCCAGGCGCCGCTCGTGCGCAGACCGCCGGACCTTGCGAAGGGACACGCGGGGCTTGCCCTCTTCTTCGAGGCCGCGGGCCGGGCGCTGGACACCGACCATCTCGACAAGGTGGGGCAGCACCTGCAGCTCTCCGCGGAAGGGTTCCTCCGCGCCGAGCGGACGAAGGTCGGCCTTCACGGAGGCCTGGCCGGGCTGGGTTGGGTGGCCGCCCATCTGTCTGCGCGCCACCCCGACCTGGACGTGGAGGAGGTGTGCGGGCCGGTGGACGAGGCGATTGCCCAGGAGCTGGAGCTGCGCCCCTGGCCCCACCCCTGCGACCTCCGCGCCGGGCTGGCGGGCCTGGGGCTTTACGCGCTCGAGCGTTCGCACCACCCGTCCACGCACCGGCCGCTGGAGCGCATGGTGACCCTCCTGGAGGAGACCGCCGAGCCCACCGCGCAGGGCCTCCGCTGGCCCATGCCTCCGGACTACCTGCGCCTCTATGACGACCCCCAGGCCTTCCCCCGGGGCGTGTACACGCTGGGCGTGGCGCACGGTATTCCGGGCGGGCTGGCCCTCCTGGGCGCGCTCCATGCGCACGGCATCGCGCGGGAGCGGGTAGGGGCGCTGCTCGAGGGCGGCTTCGCGTGGATGGCGAGCCTCGCGGGCCCCGAAGAGCACCCGGGCTTCCCCCACTACCTGCACGGCGACGAGCCCGTCGTGGACGCACGCTTCAGCTGGTGCGTGGGCACGCCCGGCATCACCGCCGTGCTGTGGTGGGCGGCGCGGGCGTGGGGACACGCGGGCTGGCAGGCCCGCGCGCTCGCGTGGGCGGAAGCCGTGGCACGGAAGGGGTTGGAGCGGCCGCCCTTCGTGCCCAGGCGCAGCGCGAACCTGTGCTGCGGCACGGCCGGCACGGCCCTGCTGTTCCTGCGCCTCTTCCACGCCACGCGGCGCCCCGTCTTCGAGGAGGCCGCGGTGCGCTGGTTCGAGCACACCCTGGCGCTGCGCCAGCCCGGGCAGGGCCCCGGGGGCTACTGCTTCGAGCAGAAGCCGGAGCGGCCCGACGACAACCTCCAGTTCGGCGCCGCGGGCATCGCGCTCGCGCTGCTGGCGGGTGCCACCGACCAGGAGCCGGACTGGGACGAGTGCCTCCTGATGTCCCTCCGGCCACGGCCGCCCGCGAAGACGGAGGCCTGAACCATGCGGCTGGGCATCCTCGACTTCTGCTCCCTCCGTGCGGGCGCCACACCCCGTGCGGCCCTCTACGAGTCGGTGGAGCTGGCCCAGCACGCCGAGGCCCTGGGCTTCTCGCGGTACTGGCTGGCCGAGCACCACGAGCCCACCGCCGCCCACCACGCGCCGGACATGCTGGCGGCGCTCATCGCCGGCAGCACGGAGCGCATTCGCGTGGGGGTCGCGGGCATCCTGCTGAAGCTGCACAGCCCGATGCGGGTGGCGAAGGCGTTCCGGCTGATGGAGACGTTCTTCCCGGAGCGCATCGACCTGGGCGTGGGCGCGGGAGGGGCCGAGCCGTCCGTCATGGAGGCCATGCGCTGCGACACGCGTTCGCTCGAGGAGGTGAGCGAGGAGTACCCGCGGCGCGTGGTGCAGTTGCTGGAGTTGCTCCGGGGCGAGTCCCCCCTCGCATTCCACCCGCCGGGCGCGCCTCCCGTCTGGCTGCTGGGCGCGGCGCGGCCCTTCACCGCGCGCCTGGCGGCCCAGCACGGCACCTGCTACGGCCACTCGCTGGCGCACGTGTCGAGCCGGGACGACCCCAGCGTTCTCGATATCTACCGCTCCGAGTTCCGCCCCCGGCCCGAGCAGCCCCAGCCCCAGGCCGTCCTCGCGGTGACGGGCCTGTGCGCGCCGACGGAGGCGGAGGCGCGGCGGCGGGCAGGGGCTTCCGGCATCAAGACCGGCGACGTCGCCCCTGTCATCGGAGATCCGCGGCAGTGCCGGGAGCAGCTCGAGGCGCTCGCCCATCGCTACGGCACCCAGGAGCTTGTCTTCCTGGATCAGGCCCCGGATATCGCCACGCGCTGGGAGTGCTACGAACTTCTCTCCGAGAGCCTTTCGCTCAACGCGAGCCCGGCTGAAGCAGATTGAGCGCACTGCATGTTTCAAACAGTGCGGCGCCCCTTTATCGTCAGCCTCCCACGGAGGAAGGCCCCCGGAGCAATCCGGGAGCCGGCCGTGGATTCACCCACCAGGAGAGCTTCATGTCCAACACCAAGTCGCAGAAGCAGGACACCACGTCGCTGAAGCTGAAGCTGTCGCTGAAGAAGGAGACGCTGCGTGAGCTGAACGACTCGCAGGTGGGTGTGCTCGACCAGGTCGTGGGCGGTACGATCGTGTTCGTCTCGGCGAGGTGCTGCGAGGGGACCGCGGAACAGGCCAACTAGGCCCCGCTCGTCCGCAATGACGCCGTGGCGTCATCGCACGCGGTCGTCGGTCGTGCCTGGGGCCGGAGGGGTGGCACACGCGCCATCCTTCCGGCTCTTCATCTTTCCGCTTCCTGGATCAGGCCCCGGATATCGCCACGCGCTGGGAGTGCTGCGAACTTCTCTCCGAGAGCCTTTCGTTCAACGCGAGCCCCGGCTGAAGCAGATTGAGCGCACCGCATGTTTCAAACAGTGCGGCGCCCCTTTATCGTCGGCCTCCCACGGAGGAAGGCCCCCGGAGCAATCCGGGAGCCGACCGTGGCTTCACCCCCCAGGAGGGCTTCATGTCCAACGCCAAGTCGCAGAAGCAGGACGCCAAGTCGCTGAAGCTGAAGCTGTCGCTGAAGAAGGAGACGCTGCGCGAGCTGAACGACTCGCAGGTGGGCGTGCTCGACCAGGTCGTGGGCGGTACGATCGTCTGGGTCTCGAACAACTGCTGCGACTACACCCAGGAACAGGCCAACTAGGCCTGCTTGTCCGCAACGACACCGCGGCGTCATCGCACGCGGTTGTCGGTCGTGCCTGGGGCCGGAGGGGTGGCACGCGCCATCCTTCCGGCCTTTTGTCCGTCCGCTGCTCCCGATTCTCCGGGCCTCGCCTTGGGTGACGCTCACTTCCCAGCCGCCCATGTCCACGAACAACTCGCGCCCGCCCTCCAAGTCCCCCACCCACGCAGCCTCCGGCTTCTTCGCTTTGCGCACGCCGCTGCTTCCCTTCGACACGCTCGTCGACTGGGGCCAGGACCTGAGCGCCTGGGGGCTCCCGGAGGGCCAGCGCGCGGACGCACTCACCAGGGAGCGCGCGCGGCTGCGTGAGCGCCTGCGCGGGTGGGTGGAGGAGCCGGTGGTGCGGGAGGCCCTCTTCCTCGCCTCGCCCGGCCTCGAGGAGAGCATCCCCGTCTGGCTGGAGTCCCCGGACTCGGACTGGGGCCAGAAGGTGGAGCGCGGCCTGGTGCGCTACCTGTCGCGGATGGCCGGGCGCGCGACCCCCTTCGGCCTGTTCGCGGCGCACTCCGTGGGCAGCCTGCGCGACAAGGCGCGGCTGCGCGTGCCGGAGCGCTCCGCCGTCCGCAAGCACACGCGCCTGGACATGGACTACGTCTGCGCGCTGGTGGAGCACGTGCGGCGCGAGCCCGAGGTGATGCGCGCGCTGCGCTACGTGCCCAACACCAGCCTGTACCGCACGCCCACGGAGCTCCGCTACCTGGAGATGCGGCAGCGCGGGCGGGAGCGCAGCTACGGGCTGGTGGCCATGGAACCCACGCCCTACCTGGACGCCACGCTGGAGCGGGCCCGGGCGGGCGCGACGCTGGAGGCGCTGGCCCAGGCGCTGGTGGCGCAGGACGCGGAGATCCCGCTGGAGGACGCGCGGCAGTACACCGTGGACCTGGTGGAGGCGCAGCTCCTGGTGCCCACGTGGGCGCCGAACCTGACGGGGCCGGAGCCCGTGCCCTTCCTCCTGGCGGGCGCCGAGGGCATCCCCGCGCTCACGCCGGTGCGGGAGCGGCTGTCCGCCGTCCAGTCCCTCCTGGCCGACCTGGATGCCGCCCCGCCGGGCGCGCCCCCGGCGTCGTACCGGCATGTGGCGCGCACCCTGGAGGCGCTGCCTGTTCCGGTGGAGCTGCCGCGCCTGTTCCAGGTGGACTCGGTGCGTCCGGGCGCGGACCTCTCGCTCCCGCCGCGCGTGGCCTCCGAGCTGCTGCGCGCCGTGGAGGTCCTTCGCCGCATCACCCCCGAGCGGAGCGAGCAGGACCCGCTGGTGCGCTTCCGGGAACGGTTCGCGGCGCGCTACGAGGGACGCTCGGTGCCGCTGCTGGAGGCCCTGGACGAGGAGCGGGGCATCGGCTTCGTGGCCGATACCCGGCCCGGCGGTGGCACGGGCCCGCTCGTGAAGGGCCTGGGCTTCCGCTCCCCTCGCGGCGCGGACCCGGCCGGCCTGGACTCCCGGGCGCGGCACCTGCTGCGCCGGCTCCAGGAGGTGAGCCAGGCGCATGCCCGGGAGCTGGTGCTGACGGACGAGGACCTGCGGGCCATGGAGGCGGAGACGCCCAGGCGGCTGCCGGATGCCTTTGGCGTGGTGAGCACCCTCATCGCCGACTCCGCGGAGGCGGTGGACCGCGGAGACTTCCGCATCCTCTTCGAGAACATCCACGTGGCGGGGGCCGTGTATCTGGGCCGCTTCTGCCATGGAGACCCGGAGCTGGAGGCGCGGGTGCGCGAGCACCTGCGGGCCGAGGAGGCCCTGCGCCCGGACGCCGTCTTCGCGGAGATCGTCCACCTGCCCCAGGGCCGCATGGGCAACGTCATCAGCCGGCCCGCGCTGCGGCGCCATGATCTCGTCTTCCTGGGACAGTCCGGCGTGCCCGAGGAGGATCGCATCGACGTCGCGGACCTGCGCCTGTCGCTGGAGGGCCACCGGCTGGTGCTGCGCTCGGAGCGGCTGGGGCGGGAGGTGGTTCCCCGGCTGACGAACGCGCACAACTACGTCGGCTACGGACTGAGCCTCTACCGCTTCCTCTGCATGATGCAGAGCGAGGGCGGCGAGCGGGGCATGCGCTTTCGCTGGGGCCCGCTGGAAGCCGCGTCCTTCCTGCCGCGCGTGCGGTACGGGCGGACGGTGCTGGCGCCGGCCTGCTGGAACCTGCCCCTCCCGCTGCTCCAGACCTGGGGGAAGCTGCGAGGCGCCGAGCGGTTCGATGCGGTGCAGCGCTACCGCCAGGAGGCGAGACTGCCGCGCTGGGTGTGTCTGCGCGACGGGGACAACCAGCTCCCGGTGGACCTGGACAACGTCCTGTCCGTGGAGACGCTCGTCCACACCATCAAGGAGCGCCCGCTCGCGGCGCTGGAGGAGCTGTACCCCGGGCCGGAGGGGCTGTGCGTGGAGGGCGGCGATGGGCGCTACGTGCACGAGGTGGTGGTGCCCTTCGTGCGCGAGCCGTCCCCGGTGGCGCCGCCGCGGCCCGCGCCGCCTCCCGCCCCGCCGGCGCCCGTGGCGCGGCGGTTTCCCCCGGGCTCCGAGTGGCTGTACCTCAAGCTCTACACGGGCACGGCGACGGCCGACCGGCTGCTGCGCGGCGGGCTGGGCGACACCGTGCGGCAGGTGCTGGCGTCGGGCGCGGTGGACCGCTGGTTCTTCATCCGCTACGGCGACCCGGACTTCCACCTGCGGCTGCGCTTCCACGGCGAGCCCGCGCGGCTGGAGTCCCAGGTGTGGCCGGTGCTGCGCTCGGCGTGCGCGGACCTGCTGGACGAGGGCACGGGCTGGAAGCTGCAGCTGGACACCTACGAGCGCGAGGTGGAGCGCTACGCCGGGCCGGTGGGCGTCGTCCTGTCGGAGGCGTTCTTCTCCGTGGACAGCGACGCGACGCTGGACCTGCTGCGCACGTGCGAGGGCGATGCGGGCGCGGACCTGCGCTGGCGGCTGGTGCTGAAGGGGCTGGACCTGCTGCTCTCGGACCTGGGGTTGCCGCTGGACGCGAAGGCCCGGGTGGCCGAGCGGGCACGGGATGGCTTCGCGTCCGAGTTCAAGATGGGCAAGGTGCTGGAGACGCAGCTGAGCGCGCGCTTCCGCGCCGAGCGCCCGAAGCTGGACGCGCTGCTGGACGCGACGCCCGCCACCGAGGGCCCGTGGCAAGAAGGGCTCACGGTGCTCCAGCAACGCAGCGAGCGGCTTGTCCCCGTGGGCCGTGAGCTCCAGGCCGCCGAGCGCGAAGGCCGGCTCACCCTCCCCGTGGAGGCGCTGGCCACGAGCCTGATGCACATGCACGTCAACCGCGTGCTGCCGGACGACGCGCGGGCCCATGAGCTCGTCCTGTACGACTTCCTCGCGCGGCTGTACCGCTCGCGCCTGGCCCGGGGCTGAGACAGGCACATCCTCCCCGGCCCGGTCCCTGCCCGGGGAGCGTGTGCGTGAAGTCCTCGCGATGGATTGCTGCCACGAACGCCAGCAGCCCTCGCTGTCAGGAGCTTCGGCGTCGAGCCGTCGACGGCGGCGCCGGTCCCTGGCTGTCCGGCGCGCCAGGAGGCGGTAATGGGTGGGAGTGAAGACGGGTGGTACTTCGCGGCCGTGGGAGACGTGCACGGCCAGATGCACGCCATGGTGCGGCTGCTGGAGGGCTGGTCCGCGCGGACGGGCAAGCCCCTGGCGTTCGTGCTCCAGGTGGGGGACTTCGAGCCCCACCGCGACGACGCGGACCTGGCCACCATGGCGGCGCCCGCCAAATACAAACACCTGGGCGACTTCCCCGTCTACCACCGCCGCCAGATGCGCTTCCCCTGGCCGGTGTATTTCATTGGCGGAAACCATGAGCCCTATGGCTTCCTGGATGCCAATGCCCCTCACGGCTTCGAGGTCGCTCCCGGCTGTCATTACCTGGGACGTGTCGGTCAGGTCGAACTGCGAGGACTTCGCGTCGCCGGGCTCTCAGGCATTTATCGCGAGGATGCGTTTCAGGCCGCTCGTCCGTCTCTCTCGAACTCCCAGGCCGTGCCGCACAAGGCCTTCGCGTACTTCAACGAGGAGGACGTGGATCGCGCCATGGCCCTGCGGAACGTCGACGTCCTCCTGCTGCACGACTGGCCTTCCGGGCTGATCGCGGCCGAGGACGCGGGCGCGTTCGAGCACCAGCGCCGCAGCGTGAGCCACGACACCGTGGGCAACGACTACGCCCGCATGCTCGTGCAGGCGCTCCGGCCCCGCTGGGTCCTCTGTGGCCACATGCACCGGGCGTATCGCTCCGCCATCCCGCATCCGTCCGGCCAGGTGTCGGACGTGGCCTGTCTCGCCAGCGTGCGCCAGGGGCCCGAGTCCTTCGCTGTGTTCCACGTCTCCGCGAAGGGGATCTCGGAGGTCACCCGGACCCGCTGAGTCATCCAGGTCGTGCAATACAAGACTAAGTAATCATCACGGCCAGCCGTGAAACATGGGGACGTCTCAGACCTGGGTCGGAGGGCAGGGGGCTTTCGGGTTCACGGGGAGGATGTGTATACTGCTGTGCGACACGGCGGAATGGGACCGCCGGGCCGTTGCCGGGGTGATTCGTGGAAGAAGAGATCGTCTATCGCCACACCGTGGAGGGCGTGTTCCGCGCCATCGGTGATCGGCTCACTCCGGAGCTCCGGGCGAAGCTGTTGGCCGTGGGCCTGGACCTGGACGCGCAGTCGCCTCGCAACACCTCCCGGCCCATCTTCGCGGAAGCCCTGCGGGTCACCGTGGCGCACCTGTACCCGGAGCTGGACGTGAGCGAGGGCTACCGGCGCCTCGGCGTCTGCATCATCCAGGGCATGGAGCAGACCGTGCTCGGCAAGTCGCTCGTGTCCATGTGGCCCATCTTCGGCCCGGAGCGCGTGGTGGTGCGCATCCAGGAGAGCTTCTCCACCGTGAACAACTACATGCGGTCGGAGCTGCTCACCCAGGGCCCCGGCCACCACATCATCCGCGTCAACGAGTGCAACGGGAACCCGGGCTACCTGCGCGGCCTCATCGAAGCGGGACTTGCCAGGGCCGGCGCGAAGAACCTGCGCGTGGAGCCCTTCGACTTCGACGGCCACGCCTGCTCCTATCGCGTCCGCTGGGGCGGCTGAGCCTGGAGCCGGGCAAATCCTGAAGACCCGCGCAGTTCCGGTGTCCGGGAAAGACAGACGGATTTGATTGGAGTTACGTAAGGGGCTGGTGAGCCTTCGTGGATTCGTGATGGCATTGCGCAATCACATCCGAACCCCCGGACGGATCCATGGCCGAGCAGGTCGTCTATCGCCACACGATTGAAGGGCTCTTTCGCTCCATCGGCAGCCGGCTCACGCCCCAGCTGAAGGACAAGTTGAAACAGGCCGGACTGGACCTGGGGGCTCCCATCCCCCGCAGCACACCCCGGCTCGTCTTCGCGGAGGCGCTGCGCATCACCGCGCAGCACCTCCATCCCGACGTCGACACGGACGAGGGCTTCCGGCGGCTGGGCGTCGGGCTCATCCAGGGCGTGGAGCAGACGCTGCTGGGCAAGGCGCTCGTCGCGATGTGGCCCATCTTCGGCCCGGAGCGCGTCGTCATCCGCATCCAGGAGAGCTTCGCGACGGTGAACAACTACCTGAAGACGGAGCTCGTCACCCAGGGACCCGCGCACCACGTCCTCCGCGTCAGCGAGTGCAACGGGAACCCGGGCTACCTGCGCGGCATCATCGAGGCCGGCCTCACCAAGGCCGGAGCTCGGAACCTGAGCGTGGAGCCGTTCGACTTCGACGGCCACGCCTGCTCCTACCGCATCCGGTGGACTCCCTGATAAACCGGGGAGTCCATGAAATCACTACTCCCTCGATACCGTGTGTTGTGTTTCACCGGCGCCCTCCTGGGGGCGCTGGCCTGCGGTCCCCAGGACTCGTCCACTTTGGAGGCCGATGAGACCGGCGAGGTCTCCCAGGCGCTCAGCGCCCCGACGCTGCTCGAAGCCGTGCCCGGCGACGGGCAGGTGACGCTCAAGTGGACCGCGGGCCCCACGGGCACCCAGGGCTACCAGGTCCGCTTCCGCGTGGGCGACGGCAGCTGGGCGTACCGGGGCGCGGGCACCAACACCACCTACGCCGTCACGGGCCTCTCCAACGGCACGCGGTACGAATTCCGCGTGCGCATCAAGGGCTCCACTGCGGAGACGACGTCCACGTACTCGAACGGCCTGTACGCCACGCCCACCGCGGACGAGTGCTCCGGCTCCTCCGTCCGCCACATCACCGTCACCGGCGCGGGGACGAAGGACGGCCTGACGGCGCAGAGCGCGGGCACCCTGGCCCACCTCAACGCGTTCATCCAGGCCGTGGGCCCTGGCGGCCTGGTGTGCATCCATGGCGGCACCTACGGCACCGGCACCACCGTGTCCCAGGGCGGCGCCCTGGGCGCGCCTGTCACCATCAAGGGCGTGGAGGGGCGGCCCGTCTTCCAGTCCACCTTCGAGGCCTCCACTCGCGCCAAGACGGGGCCCGTGGCCTTCACCGTGAAGGCCAGCAACCTCGTGTTCCACAACCTGGAGTTCCGCCACGTGGGCACGTGCTTCAGCTTCAAGGCCGTGTCGCCCGTGGCGCACGTGACGCTCAGTCAGTTCCGCGCGGAGAACGTGGCCACCTGCGTGGACGTGGAGCGCTCCAGCACCACCGCCTTCACCGACCTGACCATCCGGAACGCGATGATCCTCCAGTTCACGCGCGGCGGCATCTTCCTCGCGTCCGGCACCAACCAGTCGCTCGTGGAGGACGTCTACATCGACATGGAGCCGGACCAGATTGGCGGGCAGGGGAGTGACTACCCCGTGGGCATCGCCCTCTACGACACCACGAACCGCGTCACCCTGCGCCGGGCCACGGTGATGAACGTCACCGGCATGCAGACGGGCTACACGCAAGGCGACGGCATCGACGGGGAGAGCTCCGCGAGCGACGTCGTCCTGGAGGACAGCTACTTCCGCGGCAACGAGGACGGCTGCGTCGACACCAAGGTGCGCAACATGCTCATCCGCACCACCGTCGCGGCCGAGTGCAAGCGCAACTTCCGCCTGTGGCAGTCCGCCACGCCGGGCCCGCGCGTCGAGAGCTCCAGCAGCTACCAGCCGCGCGACGGCCACTTCTTCATGCACACCGGCACCACCACGGCGAAGGACGTCGCCGTGTACTCCAGCAATGCCGCGAAGCTCGTGGCCTATGACTGCTCGTCCTCGTCCCCGTGCACGTTCAACGCGGAAGGGCTCCGCGGGACGCTGCTGGATTCAAGCAAGCTCAACGCCACCGGCACCGTGACGGGCAACACGCTGGTGTATGGCCAGGCCGTCACCATCCCGCCCGTGCCCAACCCCACGTCCTTCACGCCGTAAAGAACGCTGGAAACGACAAGGCCCCCGGGTCCACTCAGGGATCCGGGGGCCTTCTTCGTGCCCGGCGCATCAGGCCAGGTCGAACAGCAGGGCCTCCAGCGGCTCGGAGGCGGTGAGCACGAGGCTCGACTCGTCGGAGACGGCCACTCCGTCACCGGCCTTCACGGTCACGCCATTGAGCGTGCCCGTGCCGCGGGCAATCTGCACCCAGGCGTGACGCCCCTTGGGCAGCGTGTACTCCGCCTTCTCGCCCGGGCTCAGCAGCGTGCTGTTGAGCAGCACGTCCTGGTGCACGGTGAGGCTGCCGTCTCGCGCGTCGGGGCTGGCCACCACGCGCCAGCGTCCCTGCCGGTCCTTCTCCGGGAAGAACTTCTGCTCATACTCGGGCTTCAGGCCCTTCCTGTCCGGGATGATCCAGATCTGCAGGAAGTGGACGTCCTCGTTGGAGCCGTTCATCTCGCTGTGCAGCACGCCCGTGCCGGCCGTCATGCGCTGAACCTCTCCGGCGCGCAGGAGCCCCTGGCCTCCCGTGCTGTCCCGGTGCGCGATGGCACCGCTGAGCGGGTAGGTGATGATCTCCATGTCCCGGTGCGGGTGCGTGTCGAAGCCCTCGCCGGACTGCACGCGGTCCTCGTTGATGACGCGCAGGGCGCGGAAGCCCATGTTGTCAGGGTCGTAGTAGCTCGCGAACGAGAAGGTGTGATGCGAGTCCAGCCAGCCGTGGTTGGCATGTCCGCGCGCTTCAGAGGGCCGAAGGTTCATCATGGTGTGTGCTTCCTTTCGAGACACAACATGCGCTCCGGAACGCCACCTGGCCAGACTCGAACCTCGGGACACATCGTTCCATCCGCGGAACGAAACGCCGTCACTGTCTCAGCGTTTCGCGCGCTTGAGCGCTCCCTGCAGCTGGGGCCAGTGCTCGCGCAGCACCTCCACGAAGGCCATCACCTTGGGCACGTGGTGGCGCGTGGGCGGGTAGACGGCGTGCACCGGCGCGCCCGCGGAGCTCCAGTCCGGCAACACGCGCTGGAGCCGGCCGGACTCCAGGTCCTCCACGCATTGCTGGCCGGGGATGAGCGCCACCCCGGCGCCCACCACCGTCACCGCGCGCAGCATGTCCGGCTCGTTGATCACCAGCCGCCCGGAGACCTTCACCTCGACCGACCGTCCCCCCGCATGCAGCGTCCAGACGTTCCCCTGCAGCGCCGTGCCGAAGAAGAGGCAGTCGTGCTTCGCCAGGTCCGAAGGCGTGCGCGGCGCGCCCTTCGCCTGGAGGTACTCCGGTGAGGCCACGACCAGCCACTCGATGTCCCCCAGCCGCCGCGCCATCAGCGACGAGTCCGGCAGCCGCCCGGCGCGCACCGCCAGGTCGAAGCCCTCCTCCATCAGGTCCACCGCGCGGTCCGTGCAGAGCAGCTCCACCTGCACGTCCGGGTACAGCTCCATGAAGCGCGCCACCATGGGCGCGAGGAAGTGGACGGACAGGGGCGTCGTCACGCGCAGCAGTCCCTGCGGGCCCGCCTGCATGCGGGTCACCGCCAGCTCCGCGGCTTCCGCTTCCGCGACGATGCGCTCGCAGTGCGCGTAGTACGCGCGGCCGACTTCCGTCAGGTGCAGCGTGCGCGTGGTGCGCTGGAGCAGCTGGGCGCCCACGCGCTCCTCCAGCTCGGACACCTTCCGGCTGACGGTGGACTTGGGCATGCGCAGCGCCTTCGCCGCCGCCGTGAAGCTGCCCGCCTGGACCACCCGGGCGAAGACGAGGAGTTCGTTGAGGTCCATGGCCGTGCCCCATGCGAAGGGCACTGTTCCAGCGGTGGAACAGTGCTTCCTGTCCGTCCCGTCTAATCCGGAACGTGGGGGGCCGCTACCTTACGCCTCGTTGAAACACACCGCCGCCAACGCGGCGCTCACGACAAGGACGACGACCATGGCCACCACCCTCTGGAACATCGACACCACGCACACGGGCATCCACTTCAGCGTCCGCCACATGGTGGTGGCGAAGGTGCGCGGCAACTTCACGAAGTTCGGCGGCACCCTCACCCTGGATGACGCGAACCCGGCGGCGTCCTCGGTCTCCGTCTCCATCGAGGCGGCGAGCATCCACACCGGCGTCGAGCAGCGCGACAACCACCTGCGCTCGCCGGACTTCTTCGACGTGGCGAAGTTCCCGGCGCTCACCTTCCAGAGCACGAAGGTGGAGCCCTCCGGCAAGCACCTGAAGGTCACGGGCCAGCTCACCATCCGCGGCATCAGCCGCGAGGTCGTCCTGGAGGCCGAGCAGCTGGGCATCGCCAAGGACCCGTGGGGCAACACCAAGGCCGCGTTCGAGGCGAAGACGACCATCAACCGCAGCGACTTCGGCCTGACGTGGAACCAGGCGCTGGAGGCGGGCGGCGTGCTGGTGGGCGAGAAGATTGAAATCGCCCTCGAGGTCCAGGCCGCCCAGGCGCAGCCGGGCGAGAAGGCGGCCTGAACCTGAGAAGCACTACTCGACGTCGAAGGACGTCAGGACGAAGTCGACGTTGGCTTCCGCGCCTGAGCCGACCGTGGCGGTCGCCGGGCGCGTGATGTCCGTGCTGAACGTCACGCCCTCCGGGCCCACCAGGTCCACCTGGTAGGTGCCCGGCAGCAGGAACTTGAAGTTCGCCACGTAGCGGGTGGCCGTGCTGGCGGTGAAGGCCAGCGGCTCACGGCTGCCGTCGGCGTTGATGAGCACCGCGGAGAAGAGGCCCAGCTGCGTGGGACCCAAGGGCAGGGACACGCTGCCCGCCTCCAGCGAGACCTCCACGTTGCCGGAGAACTGGAGGTCCGCGCCCTTGATGATGGGACGCATCACCCACCGGTTGGAGTTGCCGGCCTCCTTGCCGAAGCTCTGCGCGACGTCGAAGTCCACCAGGATGACCTTCTGCTCGTCATCGCTGGTGATGGTGACGTCCGCGTCCTTGTCGAACTTCACCTTGAGGCCGGAGCTGCTGGCGCTCGGCATGTGCAGGTCGCCGTCCACCTGGGCGCCCTCGGGCAGGCCCGCGTAGTCGCGCGAGGTGGCGAAGATGCGGGTCGCGCCGTCCTGCTTCACCTGGATGTAGCCCCCGGTGATGACGAAGCGCAGCTCCTTGTACGTGCCCGCCGGAACCTCCGCGTCCTTCACCAGGTCCGCGGTGTCGTTGGCCAGCGTGAGCAGGTCGGTGGTGACGGGCTCGCTCAGGAGCACCACGTCGCCCTTGCCGTCCTCGTCTCCGTCCACGCTGCCCTTCAGGTAGACCTTGGAGATGGTCACCACGGCCTTCTCGATGCCGTCGCCCGGGGCGTCGGTGAGCTTCAGGGTGACGCGGGAATTGCCATCGCCGCAGGCCGCGAGGAACAGCAGCCCCGTGGCCAGGAGCAGGGAAGAGGTCAGGTGTCGCAGGGTGGTCATGGGGAAGCCTTTGGGTGAATCAGGAATGAACGCCTGGGAAGACCCGCCCAGGCACGGGGTGGCCACGGCGCCTTCTCAGCCGATGATCGGCAAGCACTGCCCTTCCTGGCAGGCCAGCGACTCGCAGCAGCTCACTTCGCCCTCGGTGGAGCACTCGCCGCCCTGGGGGATGCACACGGGACCGGCGTCGACGTCGCCGCCCGAGCCGCCGTCCGTGGTGCTGCCACCGTCGGGCTCGGAGCTGCCGCCGTCGGGCTCGGAGGTGCCGCCATCCGTGGGCGTCTCGCCGTCGCAGGCGCCCAGCCGGTCGCCGTGGCGCAGGTGCGCCGCCCCAGCGGGCGCGCCCACCGTGATAGTGTGCGCGTTGGCGGGATTGCCCGGGGGGATGTGGCAGAGGGTGATGCGTCCGTCCCCAGGCGCGGTGCCACCATCCGCCAGGGGCACCTCACCCGCGGCGCCACCGAGGTTGTCATCGCCCGTGGCGAGCGACGGATCCTCCAACGACGTGGGGCCGCCGCAGCCCATGGACAGCAGCGTCGCGCACAACACCATCCATGCCGCGGAAGAGGGAGCGGTCGGGATACGCATGGTCATCCTCCTGTGAGACGAGGCGGTGGGGGGCCCCTGGGTTAGCGGGAGTGCCTCGTTGTCAGGAAGACCCGGCTGCTCGCGGGATGGCCACAGGCCCTCGTACCGCGGATACAGTTTCATACGGGTGGCGAAGCGCGCGGGCACCCCGCGTCTTCAAATGCGTTGCTTTACGGAAGACTCTCTTCACAGCGGAAAGCCCTGCACCCGAGCGGCGACACGCAATGGCTGTCTTCCAGGCACTGCACGCAACAGCCGTCGGACGCGCAATGACTCTCACTGTTGCAGCCCGTCCGCGCGCAGCCCTCCTGGACGTAGGACTCCTCCGGGACGAGCTCCACGTTCAGCACCGTCTGCTTGCCCGCATCCACACAGCCCTGGAGGGCCGTGGTGAGGAAGCGGGGCGCGGAGACGCTGACGCCGTAGCAGCCTTCCGGCAGCGGCCCCACATGGCGGGGGGCCTGGTCGTCGAGCCCGGAGGCTTCGATGGGCGTGCCGTCCACGGACGCGTGTGCTCCCGCCACCTTCAGGTTGCCCCGGGCGTGGATCTTCACGAAGAAGGTGCCCGCGGGCCGGGGCGCCACGTCCGGGACGTCCACGGACTGGCCGCCCTGCACGGTGAGCGGCACGCGCGCGGCCTTGTCCGCGGTGGCCAGGACGAAGAGCTCCGCGGGTCCCGCGGGCACGTCCTCCAGCGCGAAGCGGCCCTGCGCGTCCACGCCGCTGCGCACGCCGGGCGCGCCCACGACGGACACCAGCGCGACGGAGGGATCGAACTCCGTGAGCCGGCCGCGCACGGTGCCCGCGCGGAAGGGCTCGTTGTCCAGGTTGCCGCACGCGCCCAGGCCCAGGCCCAGGCCGAGCGACGACAGGGTCAAGAGCAGGCATTGGCGACGCATCAGAAGCGGTACCCCACGCCGGCGTTTCCGCCGATGAAGCCCACGGCCTGTCCCTGCCCGTCCACCACCACGTACGTCAACATCCCGTGACCCTGGGCGGTGAGCTCCAACCGCTCGCCCAGACGCCACGCCAGTCCACCCACCACACCGGGGCTGACGGTGAAGTAGCGCTGGCCACCGGAGAAGGCCTCCACGTCGAAAGACCTGCCCAGGTACAGCGCGGCCACACGGGGGCCCGCGAACAGCGTCAGCCGCTCCCAGCGCCAGAGGTACGGCACCGCCGCGCCCAGCGTGAGCGTGGTGTAGCCGAAGGGCACCTCGCTGCCCGGCGCCATCTGGAGCTTCTGGCGTCCATGGCCCAGCCCCACGTCCACGAGCAGGCCCAGGTCCTGGAGCGGAAGGTCCTCCAGCCGCAGCACGACGCCCACCTGGGGCGCGGCGGGCAGCAGCTCGCGCCGGCTCTGGCCGTCCGTGAAGGACATCATGCCGCCCACGAGCGACAGCGCGCGCCGCGGGATGGCGTCCGCCAGCAGGCGCTCCAGGGGCAGGCGCTCGCCTCGGGCCACGTCCACCTCGCGCCGCACGAGGACGGCGTCACCCTTGGTGAGCTCCACCGTGCGGCGGCCCGGGCCCACCGCGGCGCCGCCCGGCAGCTCCAGGCGCGGCTCGCCGTCCACCTTGAGCAGGAAGCCGTCCAGGCGCGGGTTGTAGGAGAACAGCTCCGGCTGGCCCGTGCGGTCGATGCGGCCGGCGAGGATGACCGGATCCGCGCCCACCTCGAGAATCTCCGCGGACGGCCGCTGCCGGCCTTCGGTGAAGGCGAAGGTGCGGCGGCGCGCATGGTCGTGGGCCTCCGTGGCGGTGACGGCGCCGTCCGCGTTGCGGTCCGCGGCGCCACCCAGGCCCTCGATGAGGAAGTACGTGTAGATGTCGTTGCGCAGGCCCTCGTCCTCGCGCGCCGTCTCGCCCCAGTCGCTGGCGGCGAACACCATGGAGGCGCGGGAGGACTCCTCCAGCGGCCGCGCGTAGAAGCCGGACTTGATGCCGGCCAGCTCCACCTCCAGCTCCCTGGGCAACAGCGACTTGCCGCTGCCGCTGTGGCAGGTGGCCAGCACCAGCAGCCGCCGCCGGCTGGGCAACTGCTCGAACTCCGCCTTCAGCGCGTCCATGGAGAGCGCCGTCTGCGGAATCGCGCGGAAGGACGCGTCGCGGGTGACCAGGTAGCGCGTCAGCTCGCCCTTGCCGTCGCGCGCGAGCGTGCCGTGCGCGGACAGGTACACCATCACCACGTCGTCGGGCCGGGTGGCTTCACGCCGCAGCTGCCGCAGCGCCGCGAGGATGGCGTCGCGGGTCGTCTCCTCCGGACGCGTGAGGACGCGCACCTGGTCGAAGTGGCCCCGCGCGGGGTCCTTCAGCGCCGCCGCGAGGTCGGTGGCGTCCTTGGAGGAGAAGCGCAGGGCGCGCCACTGGGGATCGTCGAACGACGACACGCCCACGAGCAGCGCGAGCCGCCGGGGCGTGTACGCGCGCGAAAGGTCCGCCGCGTCGAGCCGCAGCGGCACGAGCCCGCCCTTGTCTCCGGCCGTGGCGGATGGGCCCGCACAGGCGCAGAGGAGGACGAGCAGCAGGGGAAGGAGGCGCTTCACGGGGCCAGAGTCTGACCGGATTGGACCCGCACGTCGAACCTCACCACGGTGCCCGGGCGTGCATCCGGGCTGCCGTCCGCCTCGAGGGCGGCGAGTGCGTCCTGCTCCGACGCGGACTCACCTGGCGCGAAGGCGACCAGCGCCAGCGACAGCGGGCCTTCGTCCGACTCCAGGCTCACGCCCGCGAGGCCGTCCGTCCCCTCCAGGTCGTGCGTCCCCGCGTCCAGGGGGAAGCGGCCCAGCAGCTCCGGGGCCTCGTGCCCCCGCTGCTGGTAGAGCAGCGCGGTGCCGGACTCCGTCGCGTGGTAGCGCAGGAGCAGCACCTCGTCGTGGGTGACGTCCGCCCCGGGGTCCAGCCGGCGCAGGCCGCCGTCGGTGCCCCGGGCGACCACGGCCAGCTCCAGGGAGATGCGCCGTCCCGGGCCCTTCTCCCCCGTCCATTCGTTGGCGCTCCGGCCGGGGCCCTTCACGATCGGCACCAGCACCACCATCAGCACGGAGGCCGCGAGCGCGCCGGCCATCCAGCCCCAGTACCGGCCGGGCGGCGGGGCGAAGCGGCGGGAGCGGGGCAGGGTGCGCAGCGGGACGACGGTGGCGCCTTCCTCCGCGGCCTTGCTGGCGGGAGCGAGCGCGAGGAGCAGGGCGTCCGTGCGCCCGTCGAGCGGATCAGAGTGCGTGGCGAGGAACGTCTCACAGACCTCGCAGGGCGAGGCCAGGTGTTCGCGGAACCAGGCCACGGCCTGGGGGTCGCGCGCCGCGAGCTCGGACATCGCGCTGGCATCCAGGTGTCTCATGGCTCACTCCCACCGTCCGGCGAGCACCCGCTGGAGGAGCTCGCGCTTGATGCGCCCACGAAACCGCTCCAGCCGCATGGTGACCGTGCTCTTGCCCACGCCGAGCTGTTCGGCGATCTCCCGCGCGGAGAGCTGACCCTCGATGTAGAAGAGCTGCACGGTCTTCTTCTCCTCGCCTTCGGGCAGCTCCGCGATGAGCTGCCGTACCACCTCGATGTCCCGCTCCACCTGGAGCGTGGGTGGCAGGGCCGGCACCGTCTCCGGTGTCGGGTCCACCCGTTCCTCCTCCATTCGCTGGAGCAGGCTGCGGCGCTCCAGCCGCGTGCGCGCCCGGTTGCGCGCGATGGTCAGCAGCCAGGGCGTGAAGGCCCCCGGCGACTTCAGTTGAGGCAGCCCCCGGAACGCCCGCACGTAGGACTCCTGGAGGACGTCCTCCGCCTCGTCGGGACCCAACGTGCCGAAACCCGCGACCAGGCGGGCCACCAGAGGGCGCGTGCGACGGTAAAGCTCGCTGAAGGCGGACGACTCCCCCTGCGTCGCGCGCCGAACCGCGTCCGTGACGTCGTCCGTCTCAGCCACCTGCGAAGAAGACCTCCTGGGCACGAATCGGCCACGGGCCTGCATTCTTCCACCCGGACTCGCGGCTAGAGTGAGAACTTTCTCATCCGGCGAGAGGAGAACCCATGCGGCGGTACCTGGTGACGCTGGCCTCGGTGGGATGGCTCCTGGCGTCAGCCTGTGGCCCCGCGGACGCCCCTTCGCCGGACCGCCCTTCGGAAGGGGCCAGCCCGGGGGACGCGCAGGAGCCGGCGGGAGAGGACCCTGGCGGCCCGGCGGAGCATGAGCTCACGCCGTGCCTGTCCCAGTGCTACGCGACCTGCGTGGGCAACACGCCCGAGGTCGTCGCGTGCCGGCAGGACTGCCGTGACGCGTGCGCCGGCGGCTGAGGCCGGCGCGGGGGGCGGCTCAGGTCGCGAGCTTCGCCTTCAGCGTGATGTTCACGCCCGCGAGCGCCTTGGAGACGGGGCAGCCCTTCTTGGTCTCCTCGGCGATCTGCTGGAACCGGGCGTCGTCGGCGCCGGGGACGGTGGCCTCGGTGCTCAGCGCGATGGTGGTGATGGCGAAGCCCTCGCCCTGCTTGTCCAGGTGCACGTCCGCGTGGGTCTGGATGCGCGTGGGCTTGAGGCCCGCCTTCTCCAGCCCCAGCGACAGGGCCATGGAGAAGCACCCGGAGAGCGCCGCGCCGATGAGCTCCTCCGGGTTGCTGCCCTGCTGACCCTCGAAGCGGGTGCCGAGCGAGAAGGGCACCTCCGCGGCGTGGCCCGGCTTCATCGAGCCCTTGCCGTCCTTCAGCCCACCGTCCCACTGCGCACTGCCCTTGCTGATACCCATGGCGTTCGTCTCCCTGCGCGCGGCGGCGTGCCGCGTCCGGTGCGTTTTTTTCCGCGCGGCAAGGGTAGGGCGCTCGCCACCTCGCGGCGGACCTGTCGCCGGGGCCGGGGCGGGTTCTGCCGTGGACTGGACGCTCGCTCGCTCGAAGGCCTGGGTTCTGGACGGTTCCAGGTCCTCCACCGGGGTTGCGTGGGAATCCACTTTCTGCGGGACTGCGGGGTCTGAGAGGCATTTCCGCCTCCGGCATCTGGAGCCTCCCGCATGCGCAACATGATCCGCGCCCTGGTCTTGACGACCTTCTCCGTCGGCCTCCTCTCCGCCTGTGGCCCGGCGTCGGAGCTGGACGCGTCGCCGTCCGACGGTGAGGCCTCGCAGGTGGAGCAGGGCATCGGCAAGACGCCTGACTGTGCCATCGGCGAGTACCTGGCGGAGCAGGTCAACTGGTCCTCGACCTGCGCCGCGTGTAGCGAGGTGGGCGGCGACGGCAGCTGGCAGAACGGCGCCCGTGGCCTCAGCGGTTCGCTCTACCAGACGTGCTGCGGCGACAATGGCTGCGGCACGTGGAAGTACATCCGGCCGGTCTGCACCCACTGCTAGGCATTGCCGCTCAAGAAGTGAACACGGCCCGCACGCAGCCGTCCTCCTTCTTCTTGAACAGCTCGTAGCCCTTGGGCGCGTCCTCCAGTGAGAAGCGGTGCGTGGCGAGGAACGAGGGATCCAGCTCGCCCTTCGCCACGTGCTCCAGCAGGCGGGGCAGGTACTTCTGCCCGTGCTGCTGCGCGGTGCGCAGGGTGAGGCCCTTGTTGATGATGGCGCCCAGGGGGAACGAATCCATCAGGCCATACACGCCCAGCACGGACAGCGTGCCGCCCTTGCGGCAGGCGAGGATGGCCTCACGCAGGGCCTGCCCCCGGTCCGAGTGCAGGTGCAGCGCCTGCTTGGCCCGGTCATACGCGTAGCCCGGCCCGGTGCCGTGGGCCTCCATGCCCACCGCGTCGATGCACGCATCCGGCCCGCGGCCTCCGGTCATCTCCCGCAGCACGTCCACCACGCTCTCCACCTGGCTGTAGTCGAGCGCCTCCGCGCCCACGAACTTCTCCGCCATGGCCAGCCGCTCCGGGAAGCGGTCCACGGCGATGACGCGCTCGGCGCCCATGAGGTACGCGCTGCGGATGGCCATCAGCCCCACGACGCCCGCGCCCCACACGGCGATGGTGGAGCCCGGCTGGATGCCGCAGAAGTCCGCGCCCATGTAGCCCGTGGGGGCCGCGTCGGAGAGGAACAGGACCTGTTCGTCGCGCAGGCCCTCCGGCACCCGGAAGCAGTCGTGGTCGGCGTGGGGCACCCGGACGAACTGGGCATGCGCGCCCGCGTAGCCGCCGAAGGCATGCGTGTAGCCGTAGATGCCGGCCGTGGGGTAGCCGAACGCCACCTGCTGGTACTCGGGCTTGGGGTTGGTGTTGTCACACAGCGACCAGAGCTGGTGGTCGCAGTACCAGCAGTTGCCGCAGACGATGAACGAGGGCACCACCACCCGGTCCCCCTTCTTCACCTTCTTCACGTCGCGCCCCACCTCCACGACCTCGCCCATGAACTCATGGCCGATGATGTCTCCCGCCTTCATCGTCGGGAGGTAGCCGTCGATGAAGTGCAGGTCGGAGCCGCACGTCGTCGACATCGTGACGCGCAGGATGGCGTCGTGCGGGTTGACGATCTCCGGGTCGGGGACGGTCTCCACGCGCAGGTCGTTCACTCCATTCCAGCAAAGGGCTCGCATGGCTTCGTGCTCCTCAAGGGTCAGTCCGCGCTCACGCGAGCGGAGGGGTTGTGGTCCAGCGTGGGAATCTCTCCGGTCTCCGCCAGGCTCTTGAACCGGCGCAGCGCCTTCATCACCCGCATGGTGGGAATGGCGCGCATCCGGTTCGCGAGCGCCTCAACCAGTGCTCCGCCCGGGGGCACGAAGGCCAGGTGCAGCGTCACCTCCGTGCCCCAGTTCGCCGGAGCGGGCGTGAAGCGCACCCAGCCCTGGGTCTCCACGGGGCTGTCCTCCGTGGACTCCCAGCGGATGAACTCCGGCGAGCGGTCCTCCACGACGTGCGAGTCAAAGCTCACCTTGCGCCCCAGCGGCTCCTGGATCTCCCAGTGCCTTCCGTCGCCGGCCGTGGGCCTGACGACCGCGAAGTCCGCCATCAGAAGGCTCAGCGTGGAGGGCTCACGCCACAAGCGGTACAGCACCTCCGCCGGACGGCCCACGGTGAGGGTGCGCTCCACCTCGATGCCGTGTCCGCGTCGTGCTTCCTTGCTCGCCGGTGCGCGGCCTGCCGTCCTGGCCCCCGTGGCACGCTTCCGGGAGTGCAGACCCTGGTAGAGCAGGGCGCCGCTGGCCAGGGCCATCATCGTGCCCCCGAGCGAGCGGCGTCTCAGTCCCAGGGACATCAGCGTTCCCGCGACCACCGTCGAAGCGGCCTGGCTCCATCGTCCCGGGAGGACGTCCTCCTGGGAAGAGGCCTCCCGGGGCGGGGCTTCCCGCGGGGCCATCGTTCGCGAACTCGCCATGGTTCCTCCCGGCCCGGCCGCACGCGCGCCGGGCACTCCCCGCGAAGCTTTGGGCCGGAAGGCCCAGGGACAACCGCGCCTGGGACAGGGACGTGGGAACTGGCGGTCCGGCGTTCCTCAGTGAGTGAAGGAGCGAAGCAGCCGCACGGCCGACGCGGCGTGTGGTGTCCGACAATCCCTCTCCACGGCACAGGCCCGGTTGTCGCCCACCGGTCCGTTGACGTGAAGGTCTTTTCCCCAAGGCTCCCGGACCCGCTTAGGTCGCACGCCTTCCCTCAAGCCTGGAGCCAGTCAATGGAATCGGATGACAACAGCAACGCGCCTTCACGCCGTCAGGTCGTGGGCGGCCTGGCGACGGGAATCGCCGCCGTGTTCGCCACGACGCCGGCGGTCGCGGCTCCGGATGCCGGGGTGGCCGCCGCTCCCGCGCAGCCGTTGCGGAACCCCGTCACCCTGCACCCGAAGCCGCCGTTCGAGAAGCAGTCGCAGCCCTGGCCGGGCCTGGCGAGCAAGATGAACCCCCGGCCGGACCACGGTGAGAAGAGCTACAAGGGCTCGGGCCGGCTCGCGGGACGCAAGGCGCTCATCACCGGCGGCGACTCCGGCATCGGCCGCGCCGCCGCCATTGCCTACGCGCGCGAGGGCGCGGACGTGGCCATCAACTACCTGCCGGCGGAGGAGCCGGACGCGCAGGAGGTGGTGGCGCTCATCAAGGCGGAAGGGCGCAAGGCGGTGGCGCTGCCCGGGGACATCCGGACGGAGGCCGTCTGCAAGAAGCTGGTGGCGGACGCGGTGGCGAAGCTGGGCGGCCTGGACATCCTGGTCAACAACGCCGCGAAGCAGGCGACGCAGGACTCCATCCTGGACATCACGGCCGAGCAGTTCGACTGGACGGTGAAGACGAACCTCTACGCGATGTTCTGGATCACCAAGGCCGCCGTGCCGCACCTCAAGCCGGGCTCCGCCATCATCAACACCACGTCCGTGAACGCGTATGACCCGTCGGAGAACCTGCTCGACTACGCGATGACCAAGGGCGGCATCATGATCTTCACCAAGGCCCTGGCGAAGCAGCTGGCGAAGCAGGGCATCCGGGTGAACGGCGTCGCGCCGGGCCCGTTCTGGACGCCGCTCCAGGTGAGCGGAGGCCAGACGCAGGAGAACCTGGTCAAGTTCGGGGAGAACACGCCCATGGGCCGCCCCGGCCAGCCGGCGGAGCTCGCCTCCGTGTACGTGGAGCTCGCCAGCGCCCAGGCCAGCTACACCACCGGGCAGATCTACGGCGCGTCCGGCGGACGCGGCAATCCCTAGCGCCCCACGAAGTCCATCAGCACGGCGTAGTGCGTGGCGGCCGCGGCGACGACCATGATGTGGAAGACCTCGTGGTAGCCGAACACGTGGGGGATGGGGTCGGGCCAGCGGCGCGCGTACACCACCGCGCCCACGGCGTAGAGCACGGCCCCGAAGAAGAGCCACCCCACGCGGCCGGGGCCCATCACCCCCGGCAGGTGCCACATCACCGGGGCCGCCACGCAGCCCAGGGCCACGTAGAGCCCGGAGCGCAGCCCCCGTGACGCGGAGATGCCCGCGAGCGTGAGCGTGGCGCCCGTCAGCGCCGCGCCCCACATCCCCCAGAGCAGCCGCTGGCTCCAGCCGCCCATGGGGGCCAGCGTCGCCATGGGCGTGAAGCTGCCCGCGATGAGGATGAAGATGGCCGCGTGGTCGAACCGGCGGATGCGCTGGTACGTCGCGGCGCTCCACGTGGGCCAGTGGTAGCCCCCGCTCACGCCGAACATCAGGACCAGGCTGCCGCCGAACACCAGGTTCGCCACGTACTGCGCGCCCTGCACCGGGACCAGCGCCATCCGCACGCACCCCACCAGCGCCGCCACGAACGCGATGACGTGCGACAGGCCGCGCAACCGGGGCTTCACACTCTCTTCCATGCGGTGCTCGTACTTCCGGCACGTCACGGCTTCGTCAGCGTCCTCGCGCCCCCGCGCCCGGGACGTCGCGTTCTCCACGCATCGCCCCGGCGGAGTGTCCTCGGGACGTCAGGGCGCGGCCCCGGGCGGCACCCGGCACGCGGCGTGGCCCAGGATGACGTCCCCGTCGACGGTGCTCGTCGGCGTGGGCGTCCACCCGGCGCGCAGCCGCGCGTCCAGGAGCTCATCGGCGGTAGGGCAGTGGTCCCACACGGAGACCGAGGTGACCCCGCCCAGTCACGTGGTGTCGAAGACGAGGTAGCGCGCCTCTTCCCAGGGCAGCACCACGTCGTGGGTGAACTCGTCCTGGACCACCACGGCCGCCACGTCGCGCGGCGGGGTGCTCGCGAAGCCCCAGCGCACCACGTCCTGCAGCAGGGTGAGCGGCGCGAGCTGCCGCTCCAGGGCGGCTCTGCGCTCGGGCGGCAGTCCGGAATGGTCGGTCAGCGGCACCATGGCCCGGCAGTGTAGCCGGGCCGGGCCCGGGCTTCACGCGGCCACGGGCTTCTGCTGGTCATCCGAGAGCGTGCCGGAGCGCAGCGCCTTGCTCGCGGCCCCGGACATGACCTCCGCCAGCGTCTGCACGGAGCGGGTGACGGTGCGCGTCTCCTCCACCGCCGCCAGCGTGCGCTGCATCTGGCCGGACAGCTCCTGGATGGCCTGGGCAATCTGATGGGTGCCCGAGTCCTGCTGGGCCACGGCCTGGGTGATCTGCCGCACGCTGCCGCTGGTGTCGCTGATGATGCCCGCCAGCTTCTGCAGCTGCTCGCCGGAGCTGCGGACCGCGTCCAGGCTCACCTGCACGCGCCCCTGGCCCTGCTCGCTCATCTGCGCGGCCTCTCGCATGCTCATGCTCACGCCGTCGAGCACGTCGCGGATGCGCTCGGTGGCGCGGATGGACTGGTCCGCCAGCCGGCGCATCTCCTTGGCCACCACGCCAAAGCCCTTGCCGCTGTCGCCGTTGCGCACCGCCTCGATGGCGGCGTTGATGGCCAGCATGTTGGACTGGTCCGCCAGCGTCTTCACGTCATCGACGATGCCGGACACCTCGCGGGTGCGCTCGTCGAGCGCGAGGATGCGCGCGGCCATCTCCGACACCTCCGTGCGGATGGCGGCCAGGTCCGTCAGCGTGCGCTCCAGGGCCTCGCCGCCCTGGCGTCCCACCGCCTCCGCGCTCTCCGCGGACGCCGCGAGCAGGCGCGCCTTGTCCGCCGTCAGGTGCGAGCCCTGGCGGATCTCCTCCACCGTCTGCTCCAGCTCCCGCAGCGCGGCCGCCTGACGGCTGATGCCCACCGTCTGCTCCTCGCTGGAGGTGTGCAGCTGCTGCACGACGGCGGCCAGCTCGTCCGCGCCCTGGCCCATGCCCTGGGCCAGCAGGCGCACGTCCTTGCGGCGCGCCTCCAGCTGGTGCGTGTACTCCGCCAGCGAGCGCACCACCTCCGACGAGCGGCGCGCCACGATGGCCACGAGCGACAGGGTGACGGTGAAGAAGCCCCAGTGCATCTGGCTGTCGGCGGTCTCCATCAGGCCCACCACCGGCAGCGTGGCGAGCACGGACACGAACGTGAGCCCGCCCAGGCCCGCGACGAAGATGCGCGCGTCCCGGTCCCCCTTCAGGGCCTGGACCACCGCGACGCCCACGCAGACCAGCAGCCCGGGCAGCGAGTAGAGCGCGAAGGCGGGCAACAGCCGCCACGCGGTGCTCAGGCTCACCACCGCGATGACCGACTGGACGAGGGCCAGGACGGAGACGAAGGCCGCGCCCCAGCGGAACCAGCGCAGCCGGTCCGCGCCAATGGTATCGGAGATGAACCAGGCCAGGCTGGGGACGATGGCGTACGAGCCCACCAGCGTGAGGACGCTGCTGAGGACCGCCCCGTCCCAGAGCGCCACGAACAGGCCGCTCGAGCCGAGCAGCAGCGCGCCGGAGCCCATGGCGAACACGGTCAGCGACGCGAGCAGGCGCCACTGGCGGCGCAGGAGGGCGGCGCCCAGCGCCACCACGCCGACAGAGAACAGCAGCGTCCCCATGACGAAGGGCGCGAGGCCCATGCGGGTCATCGCCGCGAGCAGCCGCGGGTGCGAGCCCACCTTCGCGTCGCGGGTGACGCCGATGCCGGGGCCATGGGCCTGGATGCGCAGCAGCACGGGGTGGCCCAGCGAGGCGGGCGGCACGGGCACCAGGTGCCAGGCCAGGTTCTCCATCGACTCGTTTCCGGAGGGGTTCACCACTCCGCTGGCGTAGACGCGCTGGCCGCCCGCGTAGACCTCGAAGGCGTTGGCGACGTTGCCCAGGAAGAGGGCGGGCGCCAGCCAGGGGCCCTGGGGCAGGGGGATGCTCAGCCAGAGGAAGGTGTTCGTTCCGCGGCCCGGCGGCTCCTGGAGCGCGTCCACGGGCTGCCAGCCCTCCGCGCCCTCCGGCTCCGTCGCCCACGTGGGAACGCCGTCAGGCCCCAGCGGCGAGTCCCCCCAGCGGTAGCGCCACCCGTCGAGCGCCGGCAGCGCCGCCGCCAGCCGGGCCGGCTCCGCGTGCGCGGCGGGCGCGAACACGAGGAACGTCAGCAGCACGGACACCACGGCCGCGAGCCGCGAGGCGCGGTGGGTCTTCCGGGGGCCGCGGAAGGACGTGGGCTGGGACTTCAAGTCGAGAGCAAAGACGCGGGAGCGACACATTCGTGACACATGCTCCAGCGCCAGGGGGGGCAATGTAAAATGGGTCCCTGATGCCTCGCCCGCCGTGCCTCCGGGCAGCACGTGCACGCGCGCCGGGATTTATCCGGACAGCAACGCAAAACACGGAATGATCAGCAGGCGTGGCGCGCGCGAGTCGTACCCGCAGTGCCTACCCTGAGGGTCCAATCCTCCTCTGGGAGTGAAGGAGGGCGAGCCTCCGAGGGCCCGGCGTGGATCCGGGCTGCCTGGAGGCTCCCTGGTCCCATGCGCCTCTTCACCCGCGCGCGGTCCGCGTGGTTCGAGCACGCCCGGATGCGGCCGGGCGATGCGGGAAATCGTTAGGGCATTGCCCTGATGCTCCGGAGTCTGGGGCGGGCGTCACGTTGCGGACGCGTGATTGTCTTTGGGTCCCGCCGCATTGACTCGCATGGGCCAACCCTCTACTTCGCTTCCGCCCGGTTTAAGGCGTGCCGGGCTTCGTGGGGGGTTCCAAACATGGTCCAGCAGTCCGCTCCTGTCGTCAGCACCGTCGAAGGACAGCTCCAAGGCGTCGTCGAGGAAGGGGTGTATGCCTTCAAGGGCATTCCATACGCCCAGCCTCCGGTGGGCGAGCTGCGCTGGCGCCCGCCCGCTCCGGTCATGCCGTGGAAGCACATCCGCCAGGCTTCGAAGCCTGGCAATTCCTCGCTCCAGTCTCGCGAGGCCTGCATCGCGGGCGGTGGCGGCGACCCGGTCCCCATGGGCGAGGACTGCCTCTACCTCAACGTCTGGACGCCCCGCGTGGATGCGCAGGCGAAGCTGCCCGTCATCGTGTGGATCCACGGCGGCGCGTATGTGATTGGCGCGAGCGGCCTGCCTCCGTACAACGGCGTGCCCATGGCGTCCCGGGACGCCATCCTCGTCACGTTGAACTACCGCCTGGGCCACCTGGGCTTCCTGGCCCACCCGGCGCTCCAGCGGGAACCGGGCGGCGGCGCGGCCAACTTCGGCCTGTTGGATCAGCTCGCCGCGCTCCAGTGGGTGAACCGCAACATCGAGAGGTTCGGCGGGGACGCGGGCAACGTCACCCTCATCGGCCAGTCCGCGGGCGCCAAGAGCGTGCTGTCCCTCTTCTGCATGGAGGCCGCGAAGCCCCTCTTCCACCGGGGCGTGGCGATGAGCGTGTACGGCCTGGACGAGATGCCCCTGGAGAAGGCGCTCCTCAAGGGCGAGGCGCTCATCCGCGGCATGGGCGTGGCGGACGCGGACGCGACGCCGGAGCGCCTGCGCAAGCTGCCCGCGGACGCCTTCTGGCAGCAGCCGCCGGAGCACTCGCTGGCGCCGGTGGCCGTGTGCGGCGACTCGGTGATGCCCCAGTCCATCCTGTCCACCTTCAAGGCGCAGCAGCAGGCGCGCGTGCCGCTCATCCTGGGCAGCACCAGTGACGACGTGAGCGTCGTGCACGACATGCGGCGCGACCCCATGGAGATCCTCCAGGCGCTGCGCGACCAGAACGTGCCCATCGGCCTGCTCTACCCGGGCGTGAAGCCCGACGAGGAGCTGGCCCGGCAGGTGTGCCGCGACATCCTCTTCACGCTCATCCCCCGGCAGATCGCGGACCTGCACCACAAGGTCTCCGACGCGTGGCGCTTCTACTTCGACTACACCGCCACCGCGCTGCGCCCGACGCACCCCAACGGCGTCCCGCACGGCTCGGACGTGCCGTACTTCCTGGACACCGTGGCCCGCTGCCCGCCCACGCAGGACGTCGTCACCGACGAGGACCGCGCGTACTCACGCCAGGTGAGCGGCTGGATGCTCCAGTTCGCCCGCACGGGAGCGCCCGCGTCCGCCACCGAGTGGCCCCGGCACCAGCAGGGCGAGGACCGCACCCTGCGCATGCAGCAGCCGCCGAAGGTGGAAACCAACTTCATGCAGCTGCGCCTCAACGCCTTCCTGCTGGCGAGCGCCATCATCAGCGGCGCGGACGCCGACACGGCGGACACGGCCAGCCCGCCGCACGCCGCCCGGCACGGCGCCATGCCGCAGAAGAAGTCCCGGCCTGAAGGGACGCCGTAGCGCGCGAAAAAGAAAGGGGCCCGGCGTTCGCGGCCGGGCCCCGGGTGGTTTCCTGCTTCGTGCGGCCTAGCTGCTGAAGAGCACCAGCACGAAGGTGCTGGAGTCCGGCAGCTGGAACACGGTGCCCTGGCGCAGGGAGCCCTTGAAGAAGGGCGCCGCGTCGTAGGCGGTGGCGCCCTTCAGGGCGTCACGGGTGGCCGCCGGCAGCCAGCCGCCGTCGTCCACCTTCACCGTCAGCCGCGTGGGCTTCAGCGCGGCCTGGAGGGCCTGGCCTTCGGCCGCCGGGTACTCCAGCACCGCGAGGAACTGCGTGTCCGTGGGGCCCAGTCCGCCCGGGACGCCGCGCGCGGACTGGCGCCACTGCACCGCCTGGGGGCGGCGCGGCAGCGTCACGGTCTTCTCCAGCGTCTCCAGGTCCGTTCCCGTCTTCGCCGCCGGCGCGGCCGTCTGTGTCGTCATGGATGCACTCCCCCCTGAGGGCTTGTCGCAGGCCAGCGAAACACACCCCAGGAGCAGGGTGGTAGCCAGCGTGCGCCTACCGGCCACCGATGGGACGCGACGTCGCATTCTCGGGGCTCCCCTGGTCCCACGTCACGTGGCGCTGGAGCGTGCCGTAGTTGGTGTACTGGTGCCCCAGGCCCGTGCGCTCCAGCCGGCCGTTGGCCGCGTCCGGCGTGCCGGTGTTGATGTCCGCCTGGCCCGGGTTGAAGTTGTAGCGGTCCTCCGCGTGGAGCGTCATGTCCATCTCGAAGCGGGGCTTCCCGCCCGGCGTCTCCGGCGGGTACACCGTCACCGTCGCGCTGTTCCAGATGGAGTGGCCGCCAATGGCCTTCTGCCAGTTCTCCGTCTCCGGGTAGGGGAACTGCTCACTGGAGCCCACGCCAATCTGCGAGCCGGTGATCTGGAACGTCACCGGCTTGCCGGCCAGCGACGGGTCCTGGGCGATCATCTGGTTGTAGGTGGCCTCCGCCGCCTGCTGCGTGTCGCGCGTGGAGTTGGTGAGCACCGCCTGGCCGGCGGGGTCCGTGCTGACGAAGCGCTCGTAGTCGAAGTGCCGGTCCGCGCCGTTGCCGTGCAGGAAGTGGTCGTACGTGTCCAGGCCGTCCGGGATGTTGTTGTGCGGCACGCCCGGGATGCCCTGGGCGGCGCGCGCGGCGGTGAGCTTCAGCTCCCACTCGGCCCGCGCCGCGTAGTCGCCCAGGCCCGGGCTCTCCGTGGGGATGGGGTTCGGGTCGTTGGGGTCGTTGGGGTTCTGCAGGAAGCCGTTGTCGTGGTGGATGTCCGGACGCCGCGGAGGACCCACCTGGTAGTCCGCCACCGTGCCGCCGTTCGTCTGCACCGTCGTGCCGGCCGTCCCCACCGGGGTGGGCGTGGCCGTGGGCGTGGCGCCCCCCAGCGCGGGGCCGCCACGACGGGTGGCCGGAGCGGACTCGAAGGTGTCGGACGTCTGCCGCGCGACGACGGCCGGGGCAGGGGGCGGCGGGGGCGGGCGGACCTCCGGGGTCAGGGCCTGCTTCACTCGCGCCGCGATGGCGCTGCCAATGGACTCGCCGATTCTGGTCATGTCGGGTCTCCCCCTCGAACCACCGAGACGGTGGACGTTGATGGATTATCGACCCTTGGCACCCGGAGTTGCGGCGTTTCCATGCCTACATCGGCGCCGGGAGTGGGCCCCTCAGTGCCGGGTCCGGTAGCGGTCCACGGCGGCCAGGAGCACCTCCGTGCGCACCGGCTTGCCCAACAGGCCCACCGTGCCGGCCGGGGCCGCCTGGAGGTCCGGGTCCGCCGTGAGCGCCAGCACCGGCAGCCGCGACGTCAGGTCCAGGTTCCGCAGCCGGGAGAGGAAGCGCTGGTCCTCCGGGTTGCGCAGCATCAGGCTGAGCAGCACCAGGGAGGGGATGCGGGGGAGCCGGGACAGCACGTCCAGCGCCTGCTTGGCCGTGGCCACGGACAGCACCGTGTAGCCCTCCAGCACCAGGAGGGCCGCCAGGGCCTCGCGCAGGTCGTCGTAGCTCTCGACCACCAGCAAGGTCGAGGGTTTGTCCAGGGCATCCACCATCAAACCTTATACCTCCAAACCCCCGGGGCGTGCACACCCCGGGGCCTCGGGGGCCATGGCTAGGCGCGGGCCTTGGGGCTGAGCTGGGGCTTGAGGATGACCTTGGTGTAGCCGTCCTTGCGAGCGTCGAACTTCTGGTAGGCGTCCGGCGCGTCCCGCAGCGGCAGGCGGTGGCTGACGATCATGCTCGGCTTCGCGCGGCCCGCGATGATGAGGTCGCGCAGGAAGTGGTTGTAGCGCTTCACCGGCGTCTGGCCGGTGCCCACGGTGATGCCCTTGTCGAACACCTTGGCCCAGGGCAGCGGGTAGATGCCCTGCTTCGCGTCCTCGTCCCTCGCGCCGGGGTCCGGGGCCAGGTAGACGCCCACGACGCCGATGTGGCCCGTGGGGTTCACCAGCTCCACCAGCTGCTCCAGCACCTGGGTGGGCTTCTCCCGGCCGCCGTGCGCGTCCGCGCCCTGGATGTCGCGCGACTGGTAGCCCACGGCGTCGATGCCGCACATCACGCCCAGGGCCTTCTCCTCACCGGGGCGCAGCGCGCCCATGATGAGCGGGTTGCCGCGGCGCAGGTCCAGGATCTGCTTCACCGGGTCGCCCTTCGTGAAGTCGATGGGGATGGCGCCCATCTCCTTCACCTTGGCCAGGCGCTCCGGGACGCTGTCCACCACGTAGACCTCCGAGGCGCCGCGCAACAGCGCGCAGTAGCCGGCGAGCAGGCCCACGGGCCCCGCGCCGAAGACGGCCACCGTGGCCCCGGGCCGCACGTTCGCCAGCTCCGTGCCGTGGTAGGCGGTGGGGAAGACGTCGGACAGGAGGAGGAAGTCGTCCTCCAGCTCGTCGCCCGGCTGCCCGGGCACCTTCAGGCAGTTGAAGTCCGCCCAGGGCACCCGGAGCAGCTCCGCCTGTCCGCCCCGGTACGGGCCCATGCCCGCGTAGCCGTAGCCCGCGTGCGGCGCCTCCGGGTTGGCGACGAGGCAGGCCTCCGTGCGGCCGCGCACACAGTCGAAGCAGGTGCCGCAGGCGATGTTGAAGGGCAGCACCACGCGGTCGCCCTTCTTGATGCTCACCACGCCGGGGCCCACCTGCTCCACGACGCCCATGTTCTCATGGCCGAACACCTGGCCGGCCTTGGACGCGGTGCGGCCCTCGTACATGTGCAGGTCGCTGCCACAGATGCCGGCGGAGGTGACGCGGATGACGCAGTCCGTGGGCGCCTCCAGCTTCGGGTCCTCCACCTCCTCCACCTGCACCTGGCTGTTCTGCTTGTAGACGACGGCGAGCATGGGCCTCTCCCGGGTTGGACCAAGACACGGCCCACCAAAAGTGGGACGCGGCGCGGCCACGGGAAGCGGCTGGGGGAAAGCGCACGCCCGGACGCCCCGTGCAGGCGTGCGGGGCGGGCGCGCGTCCAGGCCCCCGCGTCCGCCCGGGGAATGCCGTGAAGCTCAGTGCGCCAGCACCCCCGGCGCCTCCGCCGGGGACACCAGCGACTGGCGCTCCCACGCGCGGCTGCGCCAGCGCAGCCACATGGCCAGGCCGCGCGTCCACTCATCCGCGGCCACCGCCAGCCACACGCCCGCCAGGCCCAGGTGCAGGTGGAACACGAGGTAGTAGCCCAGGGGCAGGCTCATGCAGACCATGGAGAGCACCCCCATGATGACCGGGAAGGTGGCGTCGCCCGCGGCGCGCAGCGCGTTCACCAGCACCAGGTTGAACGAGCGGCCCGTCTCCAACAGCAGGCTCAGCACCAGCACCTGCGAGGTCATCCGCAGGATGTCGCCGTCGTGGGTGAAGAGGCGGATGAGCGGCTCTCGGAAGAGGATGGCCGTCACGTCCACCGCCACCGTGATGCCGATGCTCCACTTGAGGCTCTTGAGCACGCGCGCGTACGCGTCCTGTGAGCGCTTCGCGCCGACGAGCCTCCCGACGATGATGGACGTGCCCATGCCGATGGCCAGGCTGCACAGGAACACGTACTGGGACATGGCGTTGGCGTACTGCCGCGACGCGAGCGCCACCGGGCCCAGGTACGTCACGTAGTACAGGAACACCGTCTGGCACGCGTGGTACGTCATCTGCTCCACCGCGGACGGCACGCCCACGCGCAGAATCTTCCGCACGTACTCGCGCGTCAGCGCCACGAAGTTCCCGGGCCGCATGCGCACGTCCATCACCCGCCAGAGCATCCACGCGAAGACGCCCACCGCCATCGCGCGGCTGAAGACGGTGGACATGGCCGCGCCCGCCACGCCGTGCGCCGGCATGCCGAAGTGCCCGAAGATGAGCACCCAGTTGCCCACCACGTGCACCACGTTCATGCCCAGGGCCACGTACATGGACTGGCGCGTGAAGCCGTACGTGCGGATGAGGCTGGAGAAGACGTTGATGAGCGCCTGCAGGAACAGGAAGCCGCCCGCGATGTGCCAGTAGGTGCTGGCGTACGAAAGCGTCTGGGGCTCCAGGTTCATCCGCCCCAGGATGGCGTCCGCGGACAGGAGCAGCCCGCCGCTCACCGCGAGCCCCAAGAGGAAGTTCATCGTGATGGCCTGCGCCGCGATGCGCGCGGCTTCCGCGCCGCGCTTCGCGCCCAGGTACTGGGACACGACGATGGACGCGCCGTGGCTCACGACCTCCATCACCAGGATGCAGATGAAGACGTACTGGTTGACGACGCCCACCGCGGAGACGGCGGCGTCGGACACACCGCTGAGCATCAGCGTGTCCGCCGTGCCCATCAGCATGAAGAGGAAGATTTCGAAGAAGATGGGCCAGGTGAGCCGGAACAGGCCGGGCTCTGGCGGGGACTGCGGCTCGACTTCAGTGGGCATGGATGCGTCGCGTCAGAGGCCCCACTGTGCGCGCGCGCTTTTTCAATTTCAACCGGCTGCACCCGCGCCGGCTGCCTGCCCGCCGCGGGTGCTTTGCGCTGAAAAAGTGAGAGCCGGACCTACGACGACGTCAGGCGGGCCACGGTGTCCACCAGGTCTCGCAGGGAGAAGGGCTTCTTGAGGAAGCCGTCCCACTTCTGCTCCTCGGCCTTGGCCTTCGGCGGCTGGATGGCGCTCATGACGAGGATGGGGAAGCGGTGGCTTGCGTCCTTGCGGATGGCGTCGATGGTCTCGTAGCCGTTCATCACCGGCATCATCACGTCGATGATGGCCAGGTCGGGCTTCTCTTCCTTGAGTTTGGCCAGCGCCTCGCGGCCGTTGCCGCAGATGACGACGCGCAGCTGCTCCTCCTCCAGGATGGCCTGGATGGCCTCCGCGATGTCCTGCTCATCGTCCACGACGAGCACGGTCTTCATGACCGCCTCCGCCGGGACGCGCCCGCCGGGGCCTTCTTCGCGGCCGGCTTCTTCTTCGCCGCCGTCTTGCGGCCCTGCTTCCTGCGCGCGCCCAGGGGGGCCTTCACGCGGTCGGGCCCGGAGGACTCGCCGCCGGACAGGCGCGCATGTCCGGTGAGGATGCTCTCCGCGCTCTCGAAGGTGTCCGCGACCCGGATGCCCTCCCCGCTGATGGAGAACTCGCGGATGGCGCTGTCGTAGGCGCTCTCGCGCATCTTCATGATGGAGAGCAGGCGGTAGAGCTGCGAGCGCAGCTCCACGTAGCGCACCAGGATGACGTTCTCCACGGTGGACGCGGCCTCCGGCTGGGGCATCTCCACGCCGGGGCTGAACAGGGGCGTCTCATCCGAGTACAGCGTGGTGACGTCCATCATCCGCAGCTGGTGGGTGAGCGCGGAGAAGAAGCGGCCCATGCGGTCCGGGTACACGGCGGCGGAGCGGAAGCCGGACACGCCGTCGATGAACAGGCGCAGGCGGTCCACCTTCCGCTCGTCGATGCGCTCCAGCAGCTTCTCCGCCAGCGAGTCCAGGTTGTGCTCCAGCGGCGGCTGCCACTGGATTTCAATCAGGCCCTCGTCCACGTACTTCTTCAGGTCCCCCATGCCGGTGCCCTCCGCCTTTTCAATGAGGCGGGGGGGCGTCTCGAAGAAGCCGAAGTAGACGCCCGGCTGGCCCTCGCGCGCGCCCTGCAGGAGGAAGTGCAGCCCCAGGAGCGTCTTGCCCGTGCCGGGCGCGCCCAGCAGCAGCGTGGTGGAGCCGGACAGCACGCCGCCATGAAGGGCCTCGTCCAGGCGGGGGATGCCGAAGGACATGCGGATGCGGTCCTCGCGCCCCTCCGCGGCGGGGTGCGCGAACTGCACCTCCGTGCGCGGGTGGATGACCATGCCCTGGTTGGAGATCTCCACCTCGTGGCGGCCCAGCAGCGACGGCCCGCCCCGGAACTTGATGGCGATGAGCTCGCGCACCGCGCGGGGGCCGTGCAGCCAGAGGGACAGCTCGAAGATGCCGTCCACCGCGGTGTTCTCCGGGTGGATCTCCCCCTCGTGGTGCGGGGCGAGCAGCAGCGTGGTGCAGCCCAGGATGCTGCTGAAGGTCTGCAGGTCCTGCAGGAAGCGCTTGAAGCTCAGGTCCGTGCGGGCGAACTCCTTCGCCGCGTCCATGCCGTCGATGATGAGCAGCGTGGTGCCGTGGGCCTGGGCGTTCTTGCGCAGGAGCTCCAGCAGGCCCTTGAGCCCGTCGCGCTCCAGGTCGCGGTAGCCGCTCAGGTACTGGAGCCGGTCCGGGATGACGCTGGCGTCGTAGAACGTCATCTGCGACAGGTTCTCCAGCATGCGCCCGTGCGACTCCGACAGCAGCGTCACGTAGAGCGCCTTGCCGCCGTTCTTCACGTGCTGGAAGGCGATCTGGTTGGCCAGCACCGTCTTGCCGGATCCCGGTGGGCCGATGATGGCGTAGGACGAGCCCTGGATGAGGCCGCCCTTGGTGATGAAGTCCAGCCGGGGCACGTTGGTGACGAGCCGCTTCGCCGGGCTCTTTCCTTCGTCGGACGTGTTGCTCCGGCCCGCGTCTTCGCTGTTCGACACGAATCCTTCTCCTCTTAAAGACGTCAGTACCGCTGGGTGCGATGCAAGGGGAGCCTCAGCTCGAAACACGCGCCCTGGCCCAGGGCGCTCTTCACGGTCAGCGTGCCGTCATGCGCGGCGGCGATTTCATGGGCCAGGTAGAGCCCCAGGCCCAGCCCCTCGAAGCGGCCCTCGGACTGCACGCGCTCGAAGCGGCGGAAGATGCGCGCGTGGTCCTCCGGCGCGATGCCCACGCCCTGGTCCTCCACCGCGAGCACCGCCTGGCCCTCGTGCGTGGACAGGCGCGCCTTCGCGGGCCGGCCCTGGCCGAACTTGACGGCGTTGGACAGCAGGTGGCCCACGGCCTGCTCCAGCATGCGCGGGTCGCCAAAGAGCGTGACGGGCGCGTCGGGAAGGACGGCCTCCAGGTCCACGCTCGCGCTGCGGGCCGGAGCCTGGAAGCGCTCCACCTGGTCGCGCACCAGCTGGGAGAGGTCCACGGTCTCCACCTGCAGGGCGATGTCCTGGGTGGACAGGCGCGACACGTCCAGCAGGCTGTCCACCAGGTTCTGCAGCCGCGTGAGCTGGCGCACCGCCGGGGTGAGGCGCTTCTCCATGGGGCCGTGCGCTTCCGTGTCGCCCACCACCATCTCCACCGCGCGCTCCAGGTTGAGGCGCAGCACGGTGAGGGGCGTCTTCAGCTCATGCGCGGCGATGCTGAGGAACCGGTCGCGCGCGCGCACGGCGTCCCGGGCGCGGGCCTGGAGGCGCAGGAGCGCTTCGATGTTCGCGAGCAGCTCGTCCTCCGCCAGGGGGCGCGTCCAGTACGCGTCCGCGCCCTGGGCGAGCCCCCGCACGCGGTCCTCGCGCCGCACGGACACGGACGACAGGTGGGCGATGAGCAGGTCGTGCGTCGCTTCGCTCGCGCGCAGGCGGCGGCACACCTCGTACCCGTCGATGTCCGGCATGTGCACGTCCAGCAGCACCAGGTCGGGCCGCCCCTGGGCAAGCCGCAGCGCCTCGCGTCCGCCGGTGGCCTCGAGCACCTGGTAGCCGCCCTGCTTCAGCGTGAGGCTCAGCAGGTACAGCGTCGCCGGGTCGTCGTTGACGTTGAGGACCGTGAGTGCCGGACGGGCACCCCGGGAGTCTGGTGGATGGGAGGAGTTCACGGGCCCTGTGCCCCCGGAAGGTGGAGGCACGTGCGGTGAATGGAACCACTCGCGTCCAAAAAGAGCCGACGGAGTATGCGGGGCGCCCGGGCGGGTGTTGTCCGCCGGACGGTTCAGGCGCTGGAGACGTCCGCCTTTCCCCAGCCAGGGCGCCGGGCGCGTCCCGTGGACGGTGCCCTGATCAGGGCATGGCTTCCAGGCGGAACTGCTGGCAGTCGTTGTTGGACCAGGCCCACTGCTGGAGGGCGGCGCCGTCACCGCTCGTCCAGCAGTTGCTCACATCCAGCACCTTGCCGCTGTGGCGGGCCTCGAAGCGGGTGTAGCCCCCGGAGGTGGCCACCGGCTTGAACTGCTGGTTCGCGCCGCCCACCCACGACCACTGGTGCACGCGCGCGCCGTCCGCGGCGCTGACGTCCGCCACGTCCACCGCCTTGCCGCTGTAGCGCGACACCAGCCGCGAATAGCCGCTGTCGGTGGCCACCAGTGCCCACTGCTGGCTTGCGCCCGTGTGGCACGTCCACTGGTGCAGCCCGGTGCCGTCCGCCGCGGACGGGCCCACGATGTCCACGCACTTGCCCGTGGCCTTGTTGATGAGCCGGTACCACGGGCCCTGGGGGCCGGGCGTCCCGCCCCACTGGAAGGACGCCACCGAGCGCGGCGGCAGCGTGTACTCGAAGGCCTGGCCGCCCCAGCGGACCTTGAAGGACAGCGTGGCGCCGTCGTTGGAGTTCAGCGCGACCAGCGCGCGCGAGCCGTCCGGGTTCCTGAAGGCGAGCGTCTCGATGTTGTTGTTGCCCAGCGACGTCGCGCCCAGGCGCACCGCGCCCGGCCGCACCACCTTGGCCAGGTGCGCCCACGCGTAGTACTCCTCGTTGCGCGTGTACGTGCCGTTGGCGTTGTTCACCGTGAACATGCCCCGGCAGTCCGCGCAGCCGCCCACGCGCGGCCCGTGGTTGGGGTCCAGCGCGAGGTTCCAGTAGAAGGACGTGCGCGACCAGTGGCGCAGCGGCCCGAAGAGGTTGTTCTGCAGCGCCCACTCCAGGTTCGCGGCGGCGTTGGTGGCCCAGAAGCCGCCGGTGCACTCCGTGAAGTGCACCTCCTTGGCGGGGTACGCGTCGCGGAAGGCGGACTGGACGCTGTAGCTGCCCTCGGGGCTCTCGTAGCAGTGGTAGGCCACGCCCGCGACGGCGCTCTGCGCCTGCCCGCCGTTGTAGGCCATCACCTCATGCGGGTAGCCCGCGGGGCCCGAGCCGTCGTACCAGTTGTGGTCCCACGCCAGCAGCTTCACGCCGTTGAAGCCCGCGGCGTTGAGCGCGGGGCGCAGGTGCTGGGCCGTGAAGACGGACTGGTCGTTGGACTCCATCTGCATCGTCGGGTAGCTGCCGTTGGCGTTGTGCGGCTCGTTCTGGGGGCTCAGCGCGTGGATGGGCACGCCGTTCGCCTGGTAGGCCTGCACGAAGCGCACGAAGTAGTTCGCGTACAGGCCGTACAGGTCGTTGCGCAGGTATCCGCCGCCGGTGAGCGAGTTGTTGAACTTCATCCACGCGGGCGCACTCCACGGCAGCGCGAACACCTTCACCTCCGGGTTGATGGCGCGCGCCTGCTGGAGCAGCGGCAGGATGTACGCCGTGTCGTGGCCCACGGAGAAGTCGTTCAGGTCACAGCAGGTGTCGTCGTACGTGTAGTTGTTGCGAGAGAAGTCCGACGCGCCCATGGGCAGGCGGATGGCGCTCTGGCCCGCGCCCGCGCTCACGCTGAACAGGTCGTTCATGATGGCCGTGCGCTGCGGCGAGTTGAAGATGAGCCACGCGGACGCATCCGTGAGCGCGCCCCCGAACCCGTCGACGGTCTGGTACGTCACGCCGTCGTTCACGTCGATGGCCGTCGCGCTGCCGGCTTCCGCGCCGAAGACCTTGTTCGCTTCCGGGTTGAGCTTCTTCGCCAGCGCGCTGCCCGACGTCGTCGTCAGCCACACCCGCACGGTTTCGTTCGCCGCGCTCGCGGCGGGCGGCAGGAGGGCGGAGGCGGCCAGCAGCAGGCCATGCAGGGGGACACGGGACCACCAGGGGGACATGCGGGGCTCCAGACAGCCAAGAGAGGGCCCAGCAGTCTATTCAAGTTGTTCCGTTAAGGCCCGTTAATCGTGGATGGCCGTGCCTCGGGCGTCGCGGGGGGCGGGGCCTCCAGGCGGCGGGTGGCGGCGGTGTGGAGCACGCGGAGCTGCCGCGCGAGCCGTTCGAGCTGGGACTGGAGCAGGGGCGCCTCGGCGCCCATCGCGGCGCCGGGCCCGTCCGGGGTGGGGACGTTCCAGCCGATGAGCGCGTCGAAGGAGGGCAGGGGCCTGGGCTGGCGGCCGTGAAGCACCGCGTCCGCCAGGTCCTCCATGCCGGAGTCCACGGCCCGCGAGTAGCGGGACAGGGCCTCCCGCACCGCCGGGGTGGAGGGCACGGAGCGCCGCGACGCGAGCAGGGTGCAGACGGCGGCGAACCTCCGCGTGAAGGCGAGCAGCGTCATCAGCGGCTCCACCGCCTCCGTGCGCCAGCGCGGCTCGTTGAGCAGGCGCTGGAAGGACGTCTCCGCGTTGATGGTGGCCAGCCCCAGCTTGCGGCGGGCCGCCGTGAGCGCCGCCGCGTCCGCGGGCTCGCCCCGCTGCCACGCGCGGGCCAGCACGTCGAAGAACTCGCGGTCCGCGCGCAGCGCCTCCGCCAGCTGCGCGGGGAAGCGCTCCTCCTCCGAGCGCTGCCACAGGAAGAAGGTGCCCGCGAGCGCCAGCGCGCCGCCGATGAGCGTGTTGACGATGCGCACCGGGGCCAGCGTCCAGTCCCCGCTGCCCAGCTCCGCCAGCAGCACGAAGGTGAGCGTGGCGAAGACGGTGAACAGCCCGTAGTTGAGCGGGATGAGGCTCACGCACAGGGCCGCGGTGCAGAACAGCAGGCCCATCATCGCGTACGGGTTCTGGAGCCACGACGCGACGGCGATGGCGAGCAGGCCGCCCACCACGGTCCCCAGCACGCGCTGGAGCGCCTTGAGGAAGGTGGGCCCGGTGTACGGCTGCATGATGGTGAGCACGGTGATGGTCACCCAGTAGCCGTGGTTCGGCCGGAAGACGCTGGCGATCCACACCGCCGCCGTGGTGGTGATGCCCACGCGCAGCGCGTGCCGCAGCACCTCCGAGCCCAGCGTGAGGTGCGCGCGCACGGGGTCCAGCAGGGACGCGTGGGACTCCTCCGCCAGCTCGCGCGCGGGAGGCGGGGCCTCCGGGGGCGGCCCGGGCAGCCGGCACGCGGTGTCCAGCGCCACGTCCGCGCGCTCGCGCAGCTCCGTGAGCAGCCGCGCGAGGTCCGACAGCCGCGCCCGCTCCAGGCGCGTGATGAGCCCGCGCGCGTCCAGGTCGCCCAGCGCGTCGCGCAGCGCGCGTCCGTCCCACTCCGGCTGGGGCCTGCGGCTGCGGCCCTCCTGCTCCACCAGCCGCACCAGGTCCCGCGCCGTGTTCGCGCAGTCCAGCAGCGCCACGGCCACCGCCGCGCGCGGGTCTCCCACGGGGCCGCTCACCGGCGGGCCCAGGCTCTCCAGCTGCTCACCCAGGGCGATGAGCCCCATGAACATCGCGTCCGCGGACTCCAGCAGCACCAGCAGCCGCTCGCCCCGGCCGCGCTCGCCCCGGCCCTGGCGCGTGGCCGCCAGCGTGGTGCGCGCCACCTCCAGGTGCTCGCGGATGCGCCCGTGCTGCTCCTGGATGAGAGCCTGCCACGCGTCCTCGCGCGCGCCCTGCACCGTGCGCGACAGCCCTTCCGCGTAGTCCGCCACCGCGCCGAAGCACGCCGCCACCGCCTTGCGCGCGGGCCGGTACGGGCGGATGGGCCAGAGCACCAGCGACAGCACCATGGCCCACGCGGAGCCGCCCAGCACCGCCAGCCCGGACTCCAGCGCGGACAGCGCGTCGGACGCGGGCAGCCCCAGGGCGATGACGAAGGTGGTGGCGGCGATGTTGCCGGTGAGGTTCGCCGCGGCGCCGTACACGCCCGCGAAGCTGAACGCCGTCACCCACAGCAGCGTGGCGGGAATGGCCAGGACAGGGTGCATTCCCGCCAGGCCGCCCAGCACCGCGGACACCGCCCCCGCCAGCGCCGTGCCGCCCATGGCGCGGAAGCGGGCGTGGTAGGAGCCGCCCTTGTCCACGAAGGACGTGTTGAAGCCGCCCACCGCGAGCCACAGGGCGCCGGGCAGGTTCAGCGCGGTGCCCACGACGGTGGGGACGAAGAACGCGAGCGCGGCCCGGAGGCCCGCCTTCACCGCGGGCCGCACGGGCGCGAAGCGGGCCACGGCCCTGGCATGGTCCAGCAACTGACGGCGAATCACCCGTCCCCCATAGGCCAACGCCTCCGGCCGGGCCACCGGAATCCGGGCCCGGGGCCGGAGGGCGTCGCTGGCGGGACAGGCCGCCGCGCGCCGGGCCTTCGCCTCAGTGCGGGGCGGGCGCCGCGTCCCGGGCGGGCGCACCGTGCGTGAGCCTGGTCGCCCCCCCCAGGCCGTGACGCCGGGCCGCGGTCTCCACGATGCGCTGCACGAGCGCCTCGTAGCTGATGCCCAGCTGCTTCGCCCCCATGGCCACCTCGCACTGCGTCTCCAGGTAGGGGTTGGGGTTCACCTCCAGGAGGTAGGGCTCGTTGGTGCGGCTGGACACGCGGAAGTCGATGCGCGCGTAGTCGCGCAGCTTGAGCGCGCGGAACGCCGTGATGGCCGCGCGGCCGATGCGGCCCCGCAGCTCATCCGACAGGTCCGTGGGCAGCACCAGGTGCGGGCTGCCCGGCGTCTCCGGACCGAACTTCACCTCGCGGTTGGCGATCTTCATCCGCTTGCGGTTCCACCGCGAGCCGAAGTCCAGCTCCACCACCGGCAGCACCTCCGGCTTCGCCGCGTCGCCCACCACGCCGACGTACAGCTCGCGCCCCTCGATGAACTCCTCCGCCAGCGCCTCGTCGTCGTACTCCTCGCGGATCTTCTTCACCCGCCTCGCGAGCCCCTCCATGTCCTTCTCGACGCCAAGCCCCAGGGAGGCGTCCGAGCGCGCGGGCTTCACCACCAGCGGGAAGGACAGGTCGCCGTTCGCCTGGAAGGAGATGCCGTCGAAGGTGGCGAAGCGGGGCGTGAGCACGCCGTGGAACTGGAGCAGCTGCTTGGTGAGGACCTTGTCCTGCGCGAGCAGCAGGCCCGCGGTGCCGGAGCCCGTGAAGGGCACGCGCGCCAGCTCCAGCACCGCCGCGACGTTGACCTCCAGCCGGTAGTCCTCCGCGAACGTCTCGCAGAGGTTGAACACCAGGTCCGCGCGGGCGCGGGTGAGCTGGCGCACCAGGTCGGAGACGCTCTCGTCCACGCGCAGGTCCAGGGGCTCGTGGCCGGCCGCGCGCAGGGCCGCGCTCACCTGCTTCACCACGGGGTCGGGCGGGTCGTCCTTGGCCTGGTAGTGGAGGACGGCGATGCGAAGGGACTTCAGGGGCATGGTCAGTCCTCGAAGAAGCGGTCGGTGTGCAGGTAGTTCATCGCCAGGACGGTGACGAGCGACGCGAGCTGCATCGCCGCCTCGCGGCTGTCGTCCGGGTGCAGGGTGAGGTTCAGCGCGGTGGTGCGCTCGGCCAGGTGGTCCACGAGCGCGCGCACCACGCCCCGGCTCACCCCCGCGTAGTGGCCCACGGTGGACAGCAGGCGCTGGCGCTCGGCCTGCACCAGCGTCGCGGCGCTCACGGGCGCCTCGCCCGGGCCCCAGAAGATGTCCTCCAGCGCGTGGTCGAAGGCGTTTCTCAGCTCCACGTCCACCTTCTCGTCCAGCTCGCGCTGGCGGTAGTGGTCCTGGACGGTGCCCTCCATCTCCTCGGTGGTGAAGTCCGGCTCGGCCAGCTGCACGGGCGGCGTCGTGCGGCCCAGGCGCTTCGCGATGTCCTCCACGTAGTGGAGCTTCTTGAGCGCGCCCCAGCCCTGGTAGCGCTTCGCCCAGTCGCTGCCCGGCGTGAGCCACACGGCGAAGGTCTCCGCGAAGTCCTCGTCCGGGTGCTTCTGCGCGTACCAGCCGGAGATGTGGAAGACGTACCGGCGCGAGAAGGGCCGCGGCTTGTAGTCGTCCTGGTACGGCCGCCCCCAGTCGCCGAAGACGCGGCGCCACTCGTCCGTGTCGTAGAGGCGGTACGCGTAGTTGAACGCGTGGCCCGCCTCGTGGCGCAGGTACATGAGGATCTCCGCTTCCGTCTCCGCGCTGCCCCCCAGCTCCGCCTCGATGGACAAGAGGTCCGGATCCGCCAGGTAGAAGGGCAGCCCGATGACGGGCACGCCGGAGGGACAGCCCCACTCGTCGGACAGGTAGCACTGGGGCTTGAAGGACAACCCCTTCGCCTCCAGCTCGGCATGGAGCTGCGCGATGTAGCGCTCCAGCGGCGTGCCCCCCAGCCGCAGCGACAGGTCCTTGATGCGCGCCTGGAGGAGCGCTTCACGCCGGGGGGAGAGCCGGCCACGCTCGGCGCCTTCGGTGGGATGTTTCTCGCGCAGCACCCGGGATTCGGCCTGGGGAGAGGGCATCATCCCTACGGAGGTAAGACGCGCGGCCGGGGATGGACAGCCCGCCAGCCGGGCTCCAGCAGGCGGCCGGCCGGGCGCACGGACGAAAGGCTTGAAGGGGCTTCCGCCATGCGCCGCGGGGACTGCGAGCATGCGGAGGGCCGGGTGCTCCGCTCCGGACGAATGCCCATTTTCCAGTGGGAACCGACTGGGAGCCGACATAGGGACATGGCTCGCTGAGCCCAGGAGCCGCGCCCGAGATGAGCCAGGACGTTCCGCCCCAGACTCCAGAGAGCCTCTTCACCGGAGGCAGCCAGATGCACGCGCTGGTGCGCGCGCACGACTGGGACGCGTCGCCGGTGGGGCCCGTGGCCTCCTGGCCCACGAGCCTCAAGATGCTCGTGAAGACGCTGCTCGGGTCGCGCTACCCCATGATCCTCACCTGGGGCCCCCAGCTCACCCAGTTCTACAACGACGCCTATTCGCTGGTGATTGGCGACAAGCACCCGGCCGCGCTGGGCACGGACATCCGCGCCACGCTGGCGGAGGCGTGGGACTCGCTGGAGCCGCTGGTGCGGGAGGCCATGACGACGGGCGTCGCCAGCTGGGTGCCCGCGCTCCGGCTGCTGCTCAACCGCAGCGGCTACCGCGAGGAGTCCTACTTCGACGTCAGCCACGCGCCCGCCTACGACGACACGGGCGCCATCGGCGGCATGCTCGCGGTGTGCGCGGAGGTGACGCCGCAGGTCCTGAGCGAGCGGCGCATGCGGCTGTTGCGCGACCTGTCCGCCCAGGCGTCGGACACGCGCAGCGTGGCGAAGACGTGCGGCGACCTGGTGAACGCGCTGGCGGACCATCCCCTGGACGTGCCGTGCGCGCTCCTCTACCTGCGCGCGGAGGACGGCCGGACGCTGACGCTGAGCGGGGCCGTGGGCCTTGCGCGCGGCGGCCCGCTCAGCCCGGAGACCGTCGTGCTGGACGCTGGCTTCCGGGACGCGGCCCCGTACCTGCGCGCGCTCGAGGGCGAGCGGGTGCGGCGCGACGGGCTGGAGGCGCTCCTGGCCCTCCAGGGCGGACCGTTCGGGGACTCGGTGGGGACGCTCCTCTTCCAGCCGCTCACGGGCGCGGGCACCGCCGCGCCGCTGGGGGTGCTCGTCACCGCGCTGTCCCCCAACCGCGCCCTCGACGAGGGCTATGCCTCCTTCTTCGAGCTCTTGAGCGCGCAGGTGGCGGTGGCGCTGCGCAACGCGCGGGCGTACGAGGAGGAGCGCCAGCGGGCGGAGGCGCTGGCGGAGCTGGACCGGGCGAAGACGGCCTTCTTCCACAACATCTCCCACGAGTTCCGCACGCCGCTCACGCTGATGCTGGGGCCGCTGGAGGACGTGCTCGCGCAGGTGCCGGTGACGGAGGCCGCGCGCAAGGACCTGGAGCTCGTCCACCGCAACGCGGGCCGCCTGCTGCGGCTGGTGAACGCGCTCCTGGACTTCAGCCGGCTGGAGGCGGGCCGCATCGACTCCAGCTTCGAGCCCACGGACCTGGCCGCCTTCACGAAGGACCTCACCGGCCACTTCCGCTCCGCCATCGAGCGCACCGGCCTGTCCTTCCGCGTGGACTGCGAGCCGTTGCCGGAGCCCGTCCACGTGGACCGGCAGATGTGGGAGAAGGTTGTCTTCAACCTGCTCTCCAACGCCCTCAAGTTCACGTTCGAGGGCGGCATCACCGTGCGGCAGGAGGTCCGGGGCCACGACGTCCTCCTGCGCGTCTGCGACACGGGCACGGGCATCCCCGCGGCGGAGCTGCCCCACCTCTTCGAGCGCTTCCACCGCGTGCGCAACGCGCGAAGCCGCACCCACGAGGGCACCGGCATCGGCCTGGCGCTGGTGCGCGAGCTGGTGGTGCTGCACGGCGGCGACGTGACCGTGGAGAGCGAGGAGGGGCGGGGCAGCACCTTCACCGTCCGCGTCCCCCGGGGCCACGCGCACCTGCCCGTGGACCGCCTCCTCGCCCCGCGCCAGCAGGAGTCCACCGCCGTGGGCGTGCGCCCCTTCCTCCAGGAGGCCGAGCGCTGGACGGACGTGGAGCTCCCGTCGCTCGCGCATGAAGCGGGGCCAAGGCCCGCGGCAGGGGAGGGCGCGGGCCGGGAGCCGCCGCGGGCGCACGTGCTGGTGGCGGACGACAACGCGGACATGCGCGAGTACGTGGAGCGCGTGCTGTCGCCGTCGTTCGACGTGACGCTGGCGACGGACGGGCAGGCCGCGCTGGAGGCCGCGCGCGCGCACGCGCCGGACCTGGTGCTGACGGACGTGATGATGCCCCGGCTGGGCGGCTTCGGCCTCTTGCGCGCCCTGCGCGAGCTGCCGTCCACGCGCGCCGTGCCCGTGGTGATGCTGTCCGCCCGCGCCGGTGAGGAGGCCGCGGTGGAGGGGCTGGAGGCGGGCGCGGACGACTACCTGGTGAAGCCCTTCAGCGCCCGGGAGCTGGTGGCGCGCGTGCGCTCCATGCTGGAGCTGTCGGGCATGCGCCGGGAGGTCATCCGCCAGGAGCTGCTCGCCCGGTCGCTGCGCGAGAGCCTCCAGGCCCGGGACGACTTCCTCGCGGTGGCGAGCCACGAGCTCAAGACGCCGCTGGCCGCCTTCCGCCTCCACCTGGAGCGGGTGGAGCGCAGCCTGGGGGACGAAGCGCTGGGCCGCGCCCGGAGCCCGCTGGAGTCCGCCGGCCGGCAGGTGCAGCGGCTGCACGCGCTGATGGAGACGCTGCTGGACGTGTCGCAGCTCACCACGGGGCGGCTGGCGCTGGAGCTGAACGACGTGGACCTCACCGCGGTGGTGGGCAAGGCGGTGGCCCGGCTGCGCGAGGAGGTGGAGCGCATGGGCGTGACGGTGACGCTGGACGCGGGCACTCCGCTGGTGGGCCGCTACGACAGGCTGCGCATCGACCAGGTGGTGACGCACCTGCTGTCCAACGCGGCGAAGTACGGCGAGGGCCGCCCCATCTCCGTGCGCGTGGCGGCCGAGGACGGCACCGCGCGCCTCACCGTGCGCGACCAGGGCATCGGCATCAGCGAGGAGGACCGTGCGCGCATCTTCGAGCGCTTCGAGCGCGCGGTGCCCACGCGCAACTACGGCGGCCTGGGCCTGGGGCTGTGGATCGCCCGGCAGGTGGTGGAGGCGCACGGCGGCCGCATCACCGTGGACAGCAAGCCGGGCCTGGGCTCCACGTTCGTGGTGGAGCTGCCCATCGAAGGGCTCCAGGCGGCCTGAGAAACACGAAGGGGACCCGGGTGACAGCCCCGGATCCCCTCCCGTGTCACGTCACGTCACCGCCGTGAGGCTCACTGGACGGCGAACACCAGGTCGTCGCGGTCGTTGTAGCTGTTGGACACGCACGCGCTGGACGGGCTGCCGGTGCCGTAGCGGAACTGCGCGCGCACGGCCTGGTTGGCGCCGGCGGGCAGCGTGTACGTGGCCGACAGCGTCTGGGCGCCCGCGACCGTCGGGGTGATGGTGGTGAGCAGCGTCCAGACGGGCGTCGTCGCGGTGGCGTTGGCCGTGTAGTACAGGTCCAGCCGGTCCGACGACGGGCTGGCGTAGGCCCAGACCGAGGCCTCCACCTTCACCTGCTTGCCCGCGGCGAAGTTGGAGCCGTCCACGGTGGACACCTTGACGGCCTCCACGGACTCATCGCTCTTGTAGGTGCCCTGGCTGCCGTCGCCGCAGGTGCCGCGCAGCGTGTTGGGCGCGTTCCTCTCCGGGCCCATGGAGCCGCGGCCGTTGAAGAGCGTGCCGCTGTCGCAGGTGGCGGCCGCCGCGCCGCAGCGCACCGTCCGGAGCGTGGTGTCGTAGGTGCCGGACGTGGACACGTTGGCCACCGTCACCGTCCGCGCCGTCGTGGTGGCGCTGTTGCCCGAGCTGTCGTACGCCTTCGCCGCCACCGTGTGGCTGCCGTTGGCCACCGTGCGGCTGTCCCACGCGAGGCTGTACGGCGAGGCGAAGACGGAGCCCTTCACCACGCCGTCCACCAGGAACTCCACCCGGCTGACGCCCACGTTGTCCGTGGCCGTCGCGGTGAGGCTGGTGGTGCCGTTCACCGTCGCGCCGCTCGCCGGCGCGGTGAGCGACACCGTGGGGGGCTGGGTGTCCGTGGGCTGGCCCGGGAGGGTGCCCTTGCCCAGCTCCGCCAGGTACGCCGCGGCGATGCGCGCGAACTTCAGCGCGTGGTTGGCGGTGCCCCCGGTGGTGCCGTCCGTGCTGTTGGCCAGCGTGTCACTGGCCGAGTGGATGTACGGGTTTGACTGATTCAGGTCGTACCGCGCCTCGAACGGCATGGACGTCGCGTAGCCCTGGGCGTGCCACGCCGCATGGTCCGAGCACCCGTAGCCGCACTGGATGTTGGCGCGCGAGTAGCCCGTATACGTGTCGATGAGGTTGCCCAGGAACGCGTTCTGCGCCGCGTTGGTGTTGTCCGTGACGAGCGACACCTCCACCGTGGAGCCGCGGTAGTTGGTCATGTCCAGCTGGAGCACGCCCACCACGTTGGTGTTCGCGGTCTTGTGCGCCTGCGCGATGGCCTTCGAACCCAGCAGGCCCACCTCCTCGGCCGCGTACGCCATGAACTTCACCGTGCGCGCCGGCTTGTAGCCCTTCGCCATCGCCACGCGGAACACCTCCGACAGCGTGGCGACACCGGAGGCGTCGTCATCCGCGCCCGGCGCCAACGCGGTGGAGGGGCTGGACGAGTTCAGGTTGATGGAGTCCAGGTGGCCGCCAATCACCACCACCTCGTCCGGAAAGACGGCGCCCTGGATGGTGGCGATGACGGACGGCTGGGTCCAGCTCGAGTGGGTGTACAGCTGCACCTGCACGTCGGTGCGCCCGTTGGCGTAGCCCTCCCAGGTGTTCCGCAGCCAGGTGGCCGCCTGCGTGCCGCCCGTGGAGTTGTTGTAGTAGCGGTTGGTGTAGCTGGCCAGCTGGGTGATGGTGGTCCGGAGGCTGGCCTCCTGGAGCTCGGAGAGCAGCGCGTTGACCACCGGCCCGTTGTCCAGCGTGTAGCTCACCAGCGACTGCGTGGGCTGCGCGGGGGCAAGCTGCGCGAGCGCCTCCTCCTGCGTGTCGTGCGCCATGAAGCCCGCGCAGCGGTGATACTGCGCGTGCATGATGGCGGACACGTCGCCCAGCTGCGACTCGGTGAGCTTGAGCACGCTCACCCCGTTCGCCTCGCGCACCAGCGTGGGCGCGCTGCCCGGCGTGCGGAACCCGGAGCGCACCGTCGTCACCGCCTCCGAACCGATGGTGATGTAGACCTCCTTGTCACGCGACTCGGCGGAGGCGGTGGCGCAGCACAGCGACACGACGACGGGAGCCAATCTCTTCAAACGCATGTTCCGCTCCGATTCCAGGCGAGGGGCGCGCTGGCGGGGCACGGCGGGGACCCCCCACGTCCGGTCCGGACCAGGTGTCCAGACCTCGTGGGTTGGGGGCGCATCCTGTGGAATTCACGCCGAGTCCGTCAAGGCGGACAAGAGTGTGAAACAAGATGAGACAGTTTTTACCGCCAAGGATGACGCACCCCGGCCACGCCTGGACGCACCTCGGAGGGGCTCACGCGGCGTCACGGACAGGGGGCGGGAAGAGGAGGAGGGGAGGGGGAGGTCGCCGCGAGGGGGGCGGCGCGACGCTCAGGTCTGCAGGTTCATGGACAGCGAGCGGCCGGCCGCGAACCGGGGTTCCGCCTGGAGCTTCTCCAGCACGCGGTCCGAGGCGACGAGCGTCACCTGGGGCAGGAGGCCCGGCTCGCTCATCCACTTCACCGCGCCCAGCAGGTGCTGGGCCTTGATGAACTCCAGGACGGCGCCGTGGAAGGCCTTGCCCTCCGCGAGCCACTCCTGGGCCAGCTCCGTCCGGCCCCGCGTGTCCGGAGCCCTGGGCGCCTGGGGGGCACCGGGGGCCTTGGACGCCTTGGCCGTGCGCCGCTTCGGGGACCGCTCTTCACGGGGCAGGACGATGATTTCGAGGAACATCGCGGCACCCTCCTGAAGGCAAGAACTGCGAAGTGGCGCGGACTATCGCATGAAGCTGAGTCGCCTCGCCGCAGTGTGCTCACGCTTTTGTGGAGGGTTGCTGCCGCTTTCACGACTTCCCGGGCGCATGCGCCTTGACATGCATGAATTGCCGTTCTGATGGTCGCCGGTCCGCTGGTTGTTGGACAGACACGCAGCAGCCAAATCACGGAGGGCAGACCATGGAACTGCACCACGGCCGCATGTTCGACCACGTCCATCTCCAGGTCCGGGACCTGGAGGCGAGCAAGCGCTTCTACCGCGCGGTGCTGGAGGTGCTGGGCATCCCGGTCTTCAACGAGAGCGAGCGGCACCTCGCCGCGGACGAGCTCTTCCTCAGCAACGACCGCGAGCCCACGGCGCGCGTGCACCTGGCCTTCCAGGCGAAGGACCGGGAGATGGTGCACCGCTTCCACCAGGCGGCGGTGGCCGCGGGCGGCCGTGACAACGGGGCCCCCGGGGAGCGCTCGTATCATCCCGGGTACTACGCGGCCTTCGTGCTGGACCCGGACGGCAACAACATCGAGATGGTCCACCACGGGCCCGCGAAGCGCTCGGCGCCGTCCGTCGTCTACACCTGGTGAGCGCCGCGCCGAAAAGGCACGGGGGCCCCCGGGATGACACCCGGGAGCCCCCATGGGGACGGCGGGACGGCGGGACGGCTAGCGCGCCGTCAGGGCCCGGCCCCGCACCTGCTTCGCGGACGGGGCGGTGGGGTTGGCGGCCACGGCGGACGCGACGTTGAAGACCAGGTCGTCACGGTCGTTGTAGCTGCCCGCCACGCACGCGCTGGTCGGGGAGCTGCTGAAGCGGAACTGCGCGCGCACCGCGTGGTTGCCGGTGGTGCTGCCCACGGTGACGGGGAAGGAGAACGTCTTCAGCCCCACCGCGGTGCAGGCCTGGGCGGTGGTGATGGCCGTCCACGCCGGCGTGGCGGTGTTCGTCGTGTAGTACAGGTCCAGCTGGTCGCTGGTGCCGTAGCACCACACCGTCACGTCCACGGTGAGCTGCTTGCCCGGGGTGATGATGCCCTGGTCCACCGTCTTGAGCACGATGCGGTCGATGCTCTCATCCGAGTGGTAGCTGCCGGTGGAGCCGTCCGCGCAGGTGCCGCCCAGGGTGTTGGGCTGGTTGGGCTCCACGCCGCCGGACAGGGTGCCGCGGCCGTTGACCAGCGTGGGGCCGGTGTCGCAGCCGCACACGGAGCCGCAGGCCGGGGTGCGCAGGCTGGAGTTGTACGTGGCCACGGTGGGCGTGCACACGTTGGTGGTGGTGAAGCTGAACGCGGGGCTGTACGCGCTCGCGCCGCAGCTGTCGGTGGCCCGCGCGCGCCAGTAGTACGCCGTCAGGTTGGACAGGCCCGGCGTCACGTTCCACGCGCTGGAGGACAGGCCGGTGGCGCTGCGCACCACGTTGGTGAACGCGCTGTCGGTGGCCACCTGCACGTCGTAGCCGGCCGCGCTCGTCACGTTGGACCAGTCCAGCGCCGGGGCCAGGGCGACGCCGGTGGCGCCGCTGGCGGGCGAGGACAGGGTGGGGGCCGCCAGGTTGACGCAGCCGCGCGTGGTGAAGCTGCGCGCCGCGCTCCAGGCGCTGGTGCCGCCGCACGAGTTGAGCGCCCGCACGCGCCAGTAGTAGGCCGTGCTGGCCGTCAGGCCCGGGGCCACCGTCCAGGTGCTGGCGACGAGCGAGTTGGCGCTGCGCACCACGTTGGTGAAGGCGCTGTCGGTGGCCACCTGGACCTCGTAGCCGGACACGCCCGTGACGTCCGCCCAGTCCAGCACCGCGAGCAGCTCCACGCCGGTGGCGCCGGAGGCGGGGGTGGACAGCGTGGGCGCGCCGGGCGCCGCGCAGGTGGGCGTGGTGCAGGTGCAGGTGGACGCCTGGCCGAAGCACGCGTTGCTGCTCGCGGGCACGACCGAGTAGCAGTACTGGCGGCCGTTGGCGACCTCCGCGTCCGTGTAGCTGGTGCCGGTGACGGTGGCCACGCGCGCCTTGCCGAAGTCACAGCCCGCGAAGCCCTCCGTCTTCATCACCCAGTACTGGTTGGCGCCCGCGGAAGCGGTCCACGACAGGCTCACCTGGCTGTCGCCCGGGGTGGCCGTGGTGGTGGGGGCCGCCGTGGGGCCTGAAGCGCAGCCGCCGTTGGTGGGCGCGGGCGTGGAGCAGGCGATGTTGTGGCGGTTGTACGCGGCGTAGATGGCCGTCATGTGCGGCGTGCCGTCCGCCAGGTTGCCGTTGTCGTCGTCCGCGGCCAGCCACTGCATGTAGCCGTTCGTCGCGCCGCAGCCGTCGGACGTGCCGGCGGTGCAGTTGCAGGCGTGCCACGTGCCGATGTTGCCGGAGCCCTGGTAGAAGAGCTTGTTGCCCAGGAGGAACGCGTCGTTGGAGTTGTAGTTGAAGGGCGCCGCCGTGAGGTCGCGCGTCACCAGGTCCCACGCCGCCTGGCGCACGGGGGACGCGGCGCAGTGCACCTGCTTGCTGCACGGGCCGGAGCCGGACGAGCACATCTTGCAGGTGAAGTTCTGCGGGGTGGCCGGGATGTTCGGCACGCTCGCCGCCCAGTCCGCGTCGCGCACGCCCGAGCAGCGCGTGTTGCACCACGACTGGCCCGCCACCTGCGCCTCCTGCTGGTTGTAGCCCGTGCCGTCCGGCGTGAGGCCGCAGCCCGTGTTCGTCGTCTGGAAGAAGCCGTAGCCCACGCAGGAGGTCTGCAGGCGCAGGATGCCCGCGATGTCCGCGTAGCCCTCGCTGGAGTTGGAGAGCGAGCCGTTGGCGTCGTAGTTGTCCATGCCGTGGCCCCACTCGTGGTCGAACACCGCGCCAATCTCACCGGTGTTCCGGCAGCCGCCACCGGACTTGTAGAAGTTGACGCTGCTGCCGTTCCAGAAGGCGTTGCAGGTGCTGTTCAGGTTCACGTTGGACGTGAGCTGGCCCTGCAGCCAGGTGTTGCTGGGCAGCCAGCCGCGGGCCACCTCCTTGATCTTGTTCAGCTCGTAGAAGCTGGAGCGCGCGGCCGGCGTGTTGCCCGGGGACGTGCCCGCGGGCACGGTGCAGTCGTGGTCGTTGTTCACGCCGCCCAGGTCCAGGCTGCCCGTGGCGGAGCTGACGTTGATGGCGCCGCAGCTGTCGGCGATCTTCACGTACTTGCCGGACAGCGTCGTGTTGAGGGTGCCGGCGCTGTAGTTGTAGATGCCCGCGCCGTCGGTGAAGTTGTTGGGCGACGCGAAGCCCGTGTTCGCCCACGGCATGGGCGTGTTGGGCTGCATGGTGCCGCACGTCTCCTTCGACGTGCAGGTGCCGATGTTGGTGGACGGGTACACGCCGCCCTTCACCTGGGCGTCGAAGTAGTGGTTGTCGTCCTCCACGGCGAGCACCTCGCCGGAGTTCGCGTCCACCGTCACCTTCCAGCGCTCGTGCTCACCGGCGTTGGAGAAGCCGTAGCTCCACACCAGCGCGTGGCCATAGCCCTGGCCGAACGCCGCGTCCGCGCGCGCGAAGGGCGCCACCTCCAGCGTGGGCTGCTGCCACAGGCTGGTGGGCGACAGCGTCTGGCCCAGGAACGTGCTGCCCGCGCTCAGCGCCTGCGACGCGCTGAAGCGGGGCTTCAGGTCGATGCCCACGTTGGCCCACGCCTCCGTGCCCAGGAGGATGAGGTTGCCGTGGCTGATGGTGGCCGCCAGCCGGCCGTGCCGCACCGGCACGCCGTTCACCACCTGCGGGATGTGCACCTGCCACAGCGACTCCGACACCTGCGTCACGCGCGGCGCGCCCAGCTGCAGCAGGTCCACGCCAATCGCGTCCTGGTTGTCCGCGACGAACTTGAAGACGAGCTCGCCCACCACGGACTCATCCACGCTGCCCACGGAGCGGCCCAGCCCCTGGCGCACGTCGTCCAGGCTGACGTTGTTGCGGAAGCCGTCACCGGGGAGCAGCGGGAAGCTGCCCTGGATGCCCGTGGGCATGCCGGACAGCGGATCCAGGTACACCTGCACGCTGCCGCCCGTGCGGGTGAGGAACTTCGTCCACCGGTCCGCGCCCGCGCGCGGCATCAACGTGCGCGCCTTCTCCAGCGGCACGTTCTGGATGGGCAGGTACAGCTCCGGCTTGAAGAAGGCCTTCTTCGCCACCGCGCCTTGCTGCGCGGGCTGGGAGGGTTGGAATGCGTACGTCGTGGACGACACCAAGAGGGCTAGACAACACAACGCGGACCGCAGGGGGCGCATGCACGTCTCCTCGGGTGATGCCGCCGGACGGGTCCGGCGGGCTCCGGGGCGGAGCGCCTCCTGCTTAGGTCAGGCCCTTTTTAAAAATGAATTGCGGTTATTCCTGAGTATCTGTGAATTTCAAGAAACAGAGTGGAATCAGGGCCTTGGAGTGTTCACTTCAGGGCTGGGGCCAGAGCCGGACGCGGTCGTCCTGGATGAGCTTGCCGTTCACGGCGTCGGTGGTGCCGCTGGCCATGAAGCGGCGGGGCGGGTCGCGCGTGGCGACGAGCGCGGCCTCCGCCCACAGGAGCAGCAGCAGCGCCCCGGCGAGCGCGGGCAGCCTCCGGGCCACGGCCGCGTGGCGCTCGCCCAGGGCCTTCAGCGGCAGCACCAGCAGGGGCAGGAGCGCGGGGAAGACGACGAGCAGCCCGCGCGCGTAGCCGAAGAAGGCGAGCGTGACGAGCACCCGGTGCAGCACCACCAGCGACAGCAGCCGGAAGGGCGCGTGCGCGGGCTTGAGCGACAGCAGCATCCCGGCGAGGAGCAGCGCCGCGAGCGGCCACTTGAGCCACGCCGCGTCCGGAACGAACACGTCCACCGGGGCGCGCTCGCCGGTGAGGCCCCCGGGCACGTCCGACACGCCGACGCCCAGGCGCAGCCCGTCCAGCCACAGGTCCAGCTTCGTCCCCAGGAGCCGGGCCGCGTCTCCGGGCGCGTCCACCATCCAGCGCAGCCCTTCCGCGTAGCCGTGCAGCAGCAGGCGCCGGTGCTCCGGGCGGGAAGCATCCAGCTGGCCGTTGTTGCCGCCCTGGTTGATGAGCGCGGGCGTGAAGCCGCCGGTGGCGCCCGCGTGGTTCGCCATCGCGAAGTTGAGCGGCCCGTACACCGTGACGGGCACCCACTCCGGCAGCGGCTCCAGGTGCGGCGCGCGCGCGTTCAATTCGCGCATCGTGTCCAGGTTGCGCAGGGCGGAGGGCACGAGCAGCAGCAGGGACACGCCCACCGCCGCGCCCCAGCGCAGGGCCCACGGCTTCCAGGCCCAGGGCCAGGAGGCCCGCTCGCGCGCGGTCCACGCAGACACGAGCAGGAACGGCCACAGCCCCAGGTGCTCCGCGCGGGTGAGCGTCCCCAACCCCATCACCGCGCCCAATCCCAGCACCTCGGCCCACGACGGCGCCCGGCCGCCCACGCGCAGGCCCAGCGCGCAGGTGAAACACAGCCACAGCGCGGACAGTGTTTCATTGCTGTACGTGGTGGACAGCACCAGCCACCCGAAGCTCGTGGCGTACAGGCCCGCCGCCACCAGGCTCCAGCCCGTTCCCAGCAGGCGCCGCCAGAAGCCCTGGCAGAAGGCCACCGTGGCCGCGCCCAGGCAGGCGAGCGCCAGCTTGTACGGCAGCGCGCTGCCCTGGGGCACCCCCAGCACCCGGTAGAGGGCCCCCAGCAGCGCGGGGAACAGGGGCGGGTGGTAGGGCAGGGCGGCCGGGCCCTCGCGGCCCCGCGCCAGGTCCACCGCGGCGGTGTGGAAGAAGCGCGCGTCGCCCGCGAAGAAGACGGAGAAGGGCCAGTCCCGGTCCGGCGAACCCGCCAGGTACAGCGCGCGCAGGAGCAGGCTGGCGGCGAACGTGGCCGCCATGCCCCAGGCCGCCGGGTGCCGCCGGAAGACGTCTGGCAGGGAACGCGGGGCCATGGGCTCGGCTCCTTCCGGGGAGAAAGGCGCCGCACTCTACATTGGCCCGCGCGCTCCGGCCGGGGGCTGGGGTATGGACCGGGTGCGTCAAAACGGGAGGACGTGCATGAGCCGGGTGCTGGACGAGCTGTTGGGGCTCCTGAAGCTGGAGCCCATCGAGGAGAACCTCTTCCGCGGCGCCAGCCAGGACCTGGGCTTCCGCCAGCTCTTCGGAGGGCAGGTGCTGGGGCAGGCCGTGTCCGCCGCCAGCCAGACGGTGGAGGCCGCGCGCACGGTGCACTCGCTGCACGGCTACTTCCTGCGCCCCGGGGACGCGGGCCTGCCCGTCGTCTACACCGTGGACCGCGTGCGCGACGGCGGCAGCTTCACCACCCGCCGCGTGGTGGCCATCCAGAAGGGCCAGCCCATCTTCACGCTGATGGCGTCCTTCCAGGGCGACGAGCCGGGCTTCACGCACCAGGCCACCATGCCGGACGTGCCGCCCCCGGAGTCGCTGCCCACGGACCTGGAGCTCCTGGGGCGCCACGCGGGCCGGATGTCGGAGCGGCACCGGGAGAAGTTCCTCTCCGCCAAGCCCATCGAGATGCGCCCGGTGACGTACGTGGACCCCTTCGAGCCCACCGCCGAGCCGCCCGTGAAGCACGTCTGGTTCCGCGCCGACGGCGCCATGCCCGACGAGCCCCAGGTGCACCGCTACGTGCTCGCCTACGCCAGCGACTTCAACCTGCTGGGCACCGCGCTCCAGCCCCACGCGCTGACGTTCCTCAAGCCGGGCTTCCAGATGGCCAGCCTGGACCACGCGCTGTGGTTCCACGGCGACCTGAAGGTCAACGACTGGCTGCTCTACACCATCGAGAGCCCCTGGGCCGGCAACGCCCGCGGCCTCGCGCGCGGGCATGTCTTCACCCGCGACGGACGGCTCGTGGCCTCCGTGGCCCAGGAGGGCCTGCTGCGCCAGCGCACGGACGCGCGCTAGCGGGAGCCTAGAAGCGCGCGCCCGGGAGGGCCCGGGGCCGGGGGCCCAGGTCGATGACGCCGCCGCGGTCGTCGTCGTCCGAGCCCGTGGTGGGCTCGAAGAGCATGCTCACCGCCACCAGCGAGCCCAGCACCACCGCGCCGATGGTGCCCGTCAGGAGCAGCGTCTTGCCCAGGCTGAACTCGCGCAGCCGGGCGTGGTCCACCTCCGTCAGCGGCACCACGAGCGCGGGCGCGGAGGCGCTGGAGGAGGAGCCCTCCAGCGGCACGCCCCGGAAGCGGTCCGCGTCCACGCCCACCTCGATGAAGCGCTGGAACTCCGCGTCCGCCTGGGCGGAGCCCCGCGCCAGCGCCAGCGGCGTGTCCGAGGTGAAGTGGTGCGCCTTGCCCTCCACGTCCAGCACCGTGCGCCCGCGGTCGTTGGGGCGGTTGAGCATCACGTCGCCCAGCTCCTTCAGCAGCGCCGCGTTGTCGTCCTTGAAGCCATCCAGCCGCGCCAGCTCCGGCTTGGGAATGGCATAGGTCGTGGTGCAGGACGCCAGCAGGGCTACGGCGGTCAGCGCGGCGCACAGGCGCATGGGACGGCTCCTCGGGATGGGCGCTGAAAGCCTATCCCGGGGCGTGCCCCGGCGACTACCGGGGCACGCGGCCGGTGTCTCACTTCAGCTGGTAGTTGGCGTTCAGCACGTCCGCCTGCGTCCGGCCCATCACCCAGCCGTCGTGGTAGACGACGCCCACCGGGGCGATGGTGTCGTTCCGGTACAGGCCAATCTTCAGGTAGTTGAGCTGCCCGGAGTACTGCGTCGCGATGTAGCGCTTGGGCAGCACCAGGTTGCCATTGTAGTACAGCTCCACGAAGCCCACGGTGGCGTTGGGCGACCACTTCACGTGGAAGACGAAGTCATGCCACGCGTTGCGCACCAGGGGCGTCCGCCAGACGATGACGCCCGGGGAGCCGCCGATGTTCAGCCGCATCTCCTCGCCGTACACGTAGAACTCCACCGGCGGAGAGCCGCAGCAGCCGTCGTGGTGCCACTGGGTGAAGAGCTGCCAGGTGTTCACGCTGGGGAAGTCCGACGCGAAGCGCGTGCTCCAGCGGTACCAGTACTCGGAGCCCGCCGGCTCCTTCGTCTGCTTGAAGATTTCATTGCGGTTGCCGCTGGAGTTGATGGGGTCGTCGCCCTGCTTCACCGTGGCCTTGAGCGCGTAGCCGCCCTCGCGCACCGGCGACGGAATCACCTGCAGCCGGTCCGCCGACATCATCTGCGTGCCGTCCCACTGGCTGCGGTCGCCGGACTCGAAGTCGCCGCGCCACACGATGCCGCTGGGGGCGGGGGTCGGCGTCGTGCCGGAGCACGGGCGCGCCTCCGCGATGCTGGCCCAGTCGTTGAGGGTGTTGCCCTGAACGGTGACGCGGATGCGGCGCGCGCTCACCGGCGTGAAGGCGTACGTCTCCGCCGCGGTCGTCGTGCCCTGGCTCTTGCCGCTGTACACCTGCGTGTAGGTGTAGCCGTCCGGCGACACGGAGATGGTGAACGTGTTCACCCGCGTGTTGCCCTGGTGCCAGGCCACCGCCATCGCGCCCACGCCCTTGGTGGAGCCCAGGTCGTAGTCAATCCACTGGCCCTTGCCCAGGCTGCTCCAGCGCGTGGTGAGCTGGTCATCCAGCGTGTTCGCCGCGACGCTGCCGGTGCCGTCGTCGCCGCTGGCCTTCACGCTCGCGGGGGTGAGCTGCGTGCAGCCCGTGGTGGAGAGGTCCTCGCCGGACGACTCGAGCGCCGGCGGGCGGTCCGCGTCCGGAAGGGAACCGTCCGGAGCGCCACAGCCGACAGCGCCCAGGACGAACAACGTTTCAACCAGGAGGAGGGTTTTCTTCAAGGGGTGGCCCAGGGGGAAAGGACAGGCAGTGAAGAGCCATGCTCCAAAGACAGGAGACGGGGCATGGCCGGGGAATGTCTGGCTTTACGGCGGGGCAGTCCCCTCTCGTGCTCCCGGACCTGTGCGACAGGGCCGTGTCAACGGGAGGAGAAAGACAGTGAGACGTGTTTTTGAGTGCTCCATCCGGCAGCGCAGGAAAGGCTGCCGTGCTCCAAGGTGACAATCGGAATAGCGAAGTTTTATTTCGAACACAAGCGACGGTGAGCCCGCTTGCATGCTGGGCAGGTTCATCCCCAAAAGACAGACATCAATTTCAGACGTCCCGGTTGGAATCCTTCAACCCACCGGCAGGGGCGATACGGCCCGTCGCGTGGGAGGCGTACCGCCGGAGCGCGGGCTGTTTCGCGGCGCGGGTTGTGGTGCGGTGTGGGGACGCGCACTCCGCGTTCCGGGCAGGGCATTTCGGACCCGTGTCCAGTTGCGACGTGGGCGGGGGACACCCCCTTTGCCGCCGACTTGCGATGACGGAAGAATCAGGCAGAACCCCCTGAAATGTCCGTGGACCTCCAGGAAGCCCGCCGCGCCGCGGCCATGAGGCCGGTCGAGTGACGCACCCCATGACGCGCCCCGCGTCCGAGCAGGTGCCTCGGAGCGAGCGCAAGCCGCTGTACGTGAAGGTGGTGACCCAGCCGGCGCTGCATGGCTGCTGGTCCGTGAACATCAGCGAGACGGGCATCGGGCTCATCGCCACGCCGCGCCGGCCGTCGGAGGGCCCGCACGAGAACGAGCCGGTGGAGATGGCCTTCTCGCTGCCGGACACGGGCGCCCACCTGCGCGTGCACGGCGTGGTGCGCTGGCGCCACGACACCGCGAGCGGCGGGGGCACCGTCGCGGCGCTGGGCATCAGCTTCGGCGCCTTCGACGCGGCGGACGGCGTGAAGCTGGCGCGCTACCTGGCCACGTCCCACCTGCAGGTGGTGGCCGCCTTCGCCTCGGAGGACGAGTGCCGCGCGGTGCGCCAGGCCCTGGACGGCGTGGCCACGCCGCACTTCGCGGGGACCGCGGAGGACGTGCACGCGCTGCTCACGCGCGGGGACATGGCGGCGCTCCTGGTGTGCGGCCAGGACGAGTCGCGGGCGCTCGCGCTGGTGGAGTCCCTGGCGGAGCTGCGCGCGGAGGTGGACCCCACGGGGGCGGGGCCACCCAGCGACCTGGCCTCGCGCATCGTCTACTGCGCCCCGGCGGCCCCGGAGCGGCTGGTGGCCCTCTTCAACACCGGCCGCATCTACCGGGCCCTGGGGCCGTGGCCGGACCCGGACACCGTGCGCGAGGCGGTGCTCCAGGCGGGGCGCGAGCACGGCTTTCGCACCGAGCAGTGGCGCATGGCGCTGGAGCTGGAGCGCAACCTCATGCGCGAGCGCGCCCTGGCCCAGGCCCCGGTGGGCGGCCCGGGCCGCCACGGCGAGGACGTGGGCTTTCGCAGCCCGCCCATGCAGCGGGTGATGGAGATGGTGCGCCTGGTGGCCCCCCACCGGGTGGCGGTGCTGCTGCAGGGCGAGACGGGCACCGGCAAGGAGGTGCTGGCGCGCATCCTCCACCGGCTCTCCGGCCGGGGGGACCTGCCGCTCGTCGTGCAGGACTGCGGCGCGCTCACGGAGACGCTGCTGGAGAGCGAGCTGTTCGGCCACGTGAAGGGCGCCTTCACCGGCGCGGTGTCGGACCACCCGGGCCTCTTCGTCCTGGCCAACGGCGGCACCATCTTCCTGGACGAGATTGAGAACACCACGCCCAACCTCCAGGCGAAGCTCCTGCGCGTGCTGGAGACGGGCGACATCCGCCCGGTGGGCGGCACCCAGGTGCGCCACGTGGACGTGCGCGTGGTGGCCGCGAGCAACCGGGACCTGGGCGAGGAGGTGCGCGCCGGCCGCTTCCGCGCGGACCTCTTCTACCGGCTCAACAGCTTCACCATCGACATCCCGCCCCTGCGCGAGCGCCCGGAGGACATCCCGGAGCTGGCGCGCGCGTTCGTGGAGCAGTTCAACCGCACCCTCAAGCGCTCCGCCACGGGCGTGGCGCCGGACGCGGACGAAGTGCTGCACGGCTACGGCTGGCCGGGCAACGTGCGCGAGCTGCGCAACGTGGTGGAGCGGGCGGTGCTGCTGTCCCGGCCCGGGGAGATGCTCACCCGGCGCCTCCTGCCGCCCGCGCTCCTCAACAACGCCGTGCCCCGCGCGGACCCCACGGGGGACGGCTCGCTCCGGGCCCGGCTCCACCAGGTGGAGCGCGACCTCATCCGCGAGGCCCTGGAGCGCCACGGCGGCGTCCTGCGCCGCGCGGCCGTGGCCCTGGGCATGGACCCCGTGACGCTGGGCCGCAGGGCCCGGCGCCACGGGCTGTGGAAGGCGGAGTAGCCCCCGCCGTCCGGTGCCGGGCGTCCGGCCCCCGTCAGTGCGCCTGCATCCACTGGAGGATGGGCTGCCACACGCGCACGCGCGCGTCCCGGGCGAGGAACAGGTCCGCGTGCCCGAAGTCCAGCGCGCGCTCCGACTCCGGCCGGCTGCGCACGATGATGCGGGTGACGTCCGTGCTGCCCAGGAGGCGCGTGGAGTACTCGCCGTAGTGCCCCACGCCGCCCGCCGCGCCCACGTACAGCACCGGCACCTTCACGTCCTGCAGGTGGTCGTCGTAGGGCACGTCCAGGCCGCACAGCTGCGCCTCCGTCTCCACCACCTCGTTGAGGCTCTGGTAGGGCAGCGCCAGCTGGAGGTAGTCGAACAGGGTGGGCTCCGGCGTGAAGGCCGTCTTGACGGGCAGGCCCGCGACGTCCGTGACGCTGCCCGCCAGGTGGTAGCCCGGCGTCAGCGGCTGGAGCGGCGCGAAGAGGGCCGCGGTCTTGCCGGCCGCGATGACGGCGAACTGCCGGTTGGTGGGCGTGGGCCCCCCCACGAGCCCCGGCGCCGCCAGCGGGGAGGGCGAGTTGGGCGCCTGGGCCGCCAGCTGGCCGATGAGCCGCACCGGCGTGCCCGGCGCGGGCCCCAGCAGGCCGCCCTCCGTGCGCCCCTCGTCGCGGGCGGCCTGGAGCACCTGGTACCGGTCACACGCCCACTGACGCTGCTCCGCCGCCTCCGGCGCGAAGCGCAGCACCATGTCCATGGGCACGAAGCCGTCCACCCGGCGCTGGCCGCGCGGACGCTGCGACTCCGCGTCCAGGTACGCGTACCCGATGGTGGCGCCCCGGCTCCAGCCCAGGAGGAACATCCGGTCATTGTTGCCGTTGCCGGACAGCCGCCGCACGACGTCCGCCAGCGCCAGGCCCGTGCCCAGGTCCTTCACGTGCGTCCGCAGGCTCCAGCCCTCCATGAACTGGAAGTCCGTCTCCGTCTCCGGCACGCCCACCCACCGCAGGTCCAGGCCCCACACGTCCACGTCCTGGCTCGCCAGGTACGCCGCCAGCGAGCGGTCCTCCGGCATCGTGGACACGCACGTGTTGGTGAGGAACGCGGGCACGAAGCCCCACAGGTCCCCGTGCACCATGAACACCGCCCGGCGGCTGCGCGCCGGAATCCACGCACGGGCCTCGCGCACCACCCGGTGCACCGTGACGGCGTCGTACTTCCCCGTCCCCACCCGCACCTTCCACGTGTAGTGCGCCAGCCCGCCGCCCAGCGCCTCGCGCGTCATGCTGGACGCGGTCAACCCCGCCGCCACCAGCGAGCGCGTCCACTGCTCCGCCTGCAGCGTCACTTCGCGCGCTTCCCCCGGATTCGCGCGCAGCACCACGAACAGCGCCAGCATCACCCACAGGCTCCACGTCCTACGCATACCGACCTCGACTCGCATGAGGGTCCCCCACGCAGAGAAGCGCACGGCCCTGACATCCCGCGCTTCCGATGCAGGCCTCCCCAGGAGCACCTTCCGCGCCAGGGGCCAAGCCATTGATTTTATTGGTTCTGCCCCGCAGGGCAGGCTTCAACGGTGATGTCCACCAGGAGCCGCTTCCGGCGCGCTCCGAGTGAAAAACACGCATCACCGGGCGTGCTTCAATGCTGAGACATGCGCACCACGGATGGCGCGGGACCTTTCCGAGTGAACGGACACCCCTCCGGCCCGCCAGGGTGTATTTGTTCACTCAATCCAACACATACATCTGAAACAGGCAAGTCCTGGATGATAGGGGAAGACGGCGGGGCAATCGCCGCAAGGGGGTGGGACGGGGGACAACACCAGGCCACACCCTGACTCCCCGCGAGGGGGAGGACCCATGCCCGAGACCGTCTTTGTCGACAACATCTGGAACGACTTCGCGCACAGCTACGACCAGATGATCCCCGAGCTGCCGTGCTACCAGCGGCAGCGCGAGAAGCTCCTCCGCGACACCCGGGATCGGGCCTACGTCATCGACGCGGGGTGCGGCACGGGGCTGGTGAGCGAGCCGCTGGTGCGCCGGGGGCAGCGCGTCGTCGGCTTCGACAACAACGAGGCCATGCTCGCGCTGGCGGTGCGCCGCCGCGCCCGGGAGCCGGAGGCGGTGCGTGCCCGCTGGACGCTGCTGCCGGGGGACGTGACGCAGTTCCCCGTGGAGGTGGAGGAGGGCGCGGACGCGGTGGTGATGAACAACGTCCTCTTCTACGTGCGCGACCCGGAGGCCGTGCTGCGCGAGGCCTGGACGCACCTGAAGCCCGGCGGCGTGCTGTGCATGACGAGCAACAAGCGCCCCCGGCCGGACCTGGAGAAGGTGCTGAAGAACTCCATCCGGGAGTGGGAGGCCCAGGGGCGGTGGACGGAGGCCCTCCAGCGCGCGGTGAACCACCACCGCACCTGTGCCCAGCGCCTCACCACGGACCCCAACGAGATGGTCACCTTCCTGGACACGGACCAGGCGGTGCGCCTCTTGGAGAAGGTGGGCTTCAGCGAGGCGCTGGTGGCCGACGGTGACGACTACTACGGCGAGAACTTCTACGTCTGCATGCGCAAGTAGGGAGCCCCTCCAATGACGAACGTGAACCCCCGTTTCCAGCGCAACCTGGGCGTCCTCCACCCGCAGACCATGGACAAGCTCGCCACCACCCACGTGCTCGTCGCGGGCGTGGGCGGCGCCGGCGGCCAGTGCGCGGTGGACCTGGCGCGGCTGGGCTTCGGCTGCCTGACGCTCGCGGACTTCGACGTCTATGAACGCCACAACATCAACCGGCAGATTGGCTGCTTCGAAAGCACCCTGGGCCAGCACAAGGTGGACGTGGTGGAGCGCATGTGCCGGGACATCCACCCGGACCTGCGCGTGCACAAGGTGAAGGAGGGCATCACCGACGCCAACGTGGCGGACGTGCTCAAGGGCCTGGGCGGCCTGCCGCCCGTGGACTACGTGGTGGAGGTCATCGACATCGCGGGCGCGCGCGCCAAGGAGTCGCTCCACCAGACGTGCCGGCAGCTGGGCATCCCCATCATGACCGGGCTGATGCTGGGCTTTGGCGCCGCGCTCCACGTCTTCCAGCCGGACGCGCCGCTCTACGAGGAGCTCTTCATCCTCCCGGACGGCCGCATCGACCTGCCGAAGATCATCCCGCACCTGGGCAGCTACATGCTCCAGGAGTACATGGACGCCTGCTACCAGGGAAAGGGCCACGCCCCCACGTGCGTGATTGGCGCCACCACCGCCGCGGGGCTGATGGTGAGTGAAATCATGCGGGGCGTGATGCTGGGGGCTCGCGCGATGGTGTCCTGGCCCGAGTACCTCTACGTGGACCTCTTCGACCACCGCTACGTGCGCGGCTCCGTCAGCGCCGCCCGTCCGGGCCGGCCGGTGGGGCAGGGCGCCCGGGGCTGAAAAAAGCCCGCGCGCTGCACTCCGGGGCCGGGGGCCCTCTGACAGGGCCCCCGAATCCCCCCGGGGACCTACATCACCACGCCGCGTGACCGCGCTTCGTTCACCACCTGCGTGCCATCCACGCCCAGCCGCCGGGCAATGAAGCCCGCCGCCCCGTCCGCGTTCTTGTGCACGCGGATGAACTGGTCGTCATACGTGCGCGTGACGATGAGCATCCCCGACACGATGACGCGCTGGAGGTTGTGCTGCAGCTCGTTGCCTTCGATGATGACGTGGATCTCCGAGAACAGCGCCCGCGCGTCCGACAGCATGTTGGACAGGTGCCGGCGCTGCTCGCTGTTGGGGACCGCGGACTTCGCTCCCGCGATGGTGACGAGCACCAGCTGCTGCTGCTGGTGCTGCTGGTAGGCGGCCTGCATCTTCTGGAACACCGCTTGAATCTCTTCCGGCGTCGGTGGAGCGTCCCAGCGCAGGAAGAACACCTTGTCGATGACGTCTGTCTTGTAGACCGGAAGTGCCATGGCGTTCGCGACTCCTTCGTGTCGGACCCAGCGGCCGTCCCGGTCGGTACGCGTCCGGGCTGTCTCCCTGGGCCTGGGGGACATCCTGCTCTTCAGCGGCGGTCAAGAAACTAGCCCTGAAGGCTGACATTGCTGAGACGACACATCCGCTAACGCCTGACGGCGTCACGGACTGTGTGTTCGCCTCGCGGGCCCCCTTGGATGTCCGCTGGTGGATGCTGAACCCAGACGCCAGGGCCGCCGGCCCTGTCTGCCCATTCCGCTGTCCATGACATCTTTCAACGACGACTCCCCATGAAAACAAGAAGGCCCCGGGAGCACGGTGGCTCCCAGGGCCTTCAAGCGGCCTCAGGCCGTCAGACGGTGGGGACTACCCGCCGGAGACGGTGGTCTCCACCAGGTTCGCGTCGCCGGCAATCTGGGCGTCCGTGAAGAGGATGGGGCGCCACTTCTTCTGCGAGAACAGCTGGGTCTGGTCCGCGTAGTGCGGCGAGGCCCGGTCGCCGGACTGGCTGTAGGTCAGCACGGCGTTGGCGTTGGGGCCCGCGTCGGTGAACTGGAGCGCCATGACGAAGCTGCTGCCGTTGTTGATGGGGTAGCCCTCCTTCGCCAGCAGGGTGGCGCTGTTGAACGCGGCCGTGTGGGGCTGGGAGAAGTCGAACAGCGTCGTCTTGGCGACGCCGTAGGACAGGACGTTGGTGACGCCCTCGCGGTGCATGCCGCCCTGCAGGGGGATGGGGGTGCCGGTGCGGGTGGTGAACTGCACCTGGCCCAGCGTCTTGTCCACCGTGTTGCCGGAGCGGTTGATGGTGAAGACGGCCTGCGCCAGCTTCGCGAGCACCGGGTCGTCACCCGTGGCCGGAGCCGCCGTCAGGGTGTTGGGCGTGGCGATGGGGTTGGCCGGGTCGAAGGGGACGGAGAACAGCGCGCCCGCGTTGAGCAGCTGCGCGCCGGTGTAGGCGCCCAGGAACTCGCGGAACACGAAGGCGCCCTTCTGCTCCACGTCGTAGCGGCCGCTCCAGTCGCGCAGCACCGCGCACGCCTGGCTGATGTCCACGACGTTGTCCTTGCCGGCGGCGTCCTTGAAGGTCGCCGTCGTCTTGCCCGTGCAGCGCTCCACGAGCCCCGCGCGCACCAGCTCCTCGAGGCTGCTGCGGTTGCTGAACACGGCCGTCTTCAGCTCCTCGAAGGTGAACTTGCCGTCCGGGCCGGAGGCGCCGGTCTCGGAGACCTCCGTGAGGACCTTGGCGTTCATGCGCGTGCGCGGAGACTGGGGCACGCCCTCGAAGCCGTGCAGCGGGGACTTCCCGGTGATGGGCGCGGCGGGGTTGGCCAGCCAGTAGCTGTCGTTCGCGTTGAAGACGAAGTCCTTGCGGTCCAGCTTCGGCACGTCCGCGAAGGGCACGAGGCCGGGGCTGCGCGAGCCCGGCACCACCTGCCACTCATTGGCCGGGTCGCTGCCGTTGAGCGCCACGAAGCCCAGGGCCTGGTAGACGAGGTAGGGGACGGTGAGGCCGGGCGTGGTCGCCTCGGTGACCCACTTCTTGTACGCGTCCGGGGTGAGGTTGGGCGTGGGCGTGGCGTCCGTGTACCAGGCGTTGCCCTCCTTGTCGGCGTACATCGTGTTCACCCAGGGCAGGCCCTGCTGGGTGGCGTAGACGTCCTTGAACTCGGTCAGGGATTTGGCCTTGTTCATGCCGTGGAACTGGTCCAGGAACTTGGTGTTCTCGATGTTCGCGTCGCGCAGCGTGAGCGCCGTCCGGGTGTTCCAGCCGAGCGTGCCCGCGGGGACGCCCGCCGGCAGGGACGAGTCCGGGATGGCCATCATCGGGCCGTAGTGGCTGAAGTAGAGGGTCTGCGAGTAGTTCGTCAGCGACCCCTCCGGCAGCTTCACCAGGATGGTGAAGGTCTTGGAGATCATGGCGCGCTCTTCGTTGCCGTACTTGTAGACGGTCGGCTTCCCCTCCACGAGCTGCAGCTGGTAGATGGTCGCGCGCTGGCCGGAGGAGAACGTGTGCGTCCAGCCCAGGTTCTCATTGAAGCCGATGAGCACCGCCGGCACGCCCATGAGGCCCACGCCGTAGACGTTCATCTGGCCCGGCACGGTCAGGTGGCTCTCCCACAGGCGCAGCTCGCCTTCCCAGGGGAAGTGCGGGTTGGCCATCACCATGCCCTTGCCGTTGTCGGTGCGCTCACCGCCAATGGCCCAGCCGTTGCTGCCGAAGTCCGCGTTCTTCAGCTTCTGGAGCTCTTCCAGCGAGGGCGGCTGGGGACGCAGCGCGGCCTGCTTCGGGTCCACGGACTGCGCGCTCACGGTGGGGGGCGTGGCGGACGGGAGGGTGAGCGCCAGCGCGTTGATGCCCGCGACGAGCGTCAGGTCCGTGTTGTACGCCAGCAGGTCCACCGGGGTGATGGGGCGCACCCAGGGCGCGTTGGCGCACTCGGCGGGACGGGCCTCCGGGGCCGTGTCCTCCAGGTACTTGTTGTAGCCGGCCGCGTAGCCGGTGAGCATGTCCTGCACTTCCTGGGACAGCGTGGGGAAGGCCGTCTGCGCGCGCCCCATCACGTCCATGGCCAGGTACGCCAGGTCGGAGCCCACGTTCCTGTTGCCGGTGCCCTGGCCCAGGAAGCGCGCGCGCTCGCTGCGCACCTTCAGGACCTGGTCCGCCAGCGTGCAGACGTGGTCCTGCGCGAAGGCATAGCCCTGGCCAAAGCCCAGGCTGCCGTAGTTGTCCGCGGTGATGTGCGGGATGCCAAAGGAGGTGCGCTTGATCTTCGCCGTGTACTTCGGGGCGGCGGGGGGCGGATCCGTGGGCTTCGGATCCTCGTCGTCACATCCGGTGCTGGTGGCGACCAGCGCCAGGGAGGCGAGAAGGGAGAAAGAAAGACGGCGGGTCCGGACAGCACGGAACCCTCCGCGAGGAGGAAGATTATCGGGGATGTGCTCGGGCATGGCGGCCCGGAGACTAGGAAGGTGGCGATTCGCCGGTCAATGTTTCTGGGATTTGACTTTTCCACGGAGCAGGAACGTGCGGATGCGTTGCGTCGTGGGTTTGGGAAAGCCGGAAAGACGCCGTGTGTTACACGGGGGCCATGACGCCCGAGCCCTCGTCGCCGCCCGCGGCCCGCCGCCAGCGCCGCCACTTCTCCATGATTCGCACCTTCGTGCTGGCGGACTTCGTCACGCTCGGCAACGGCTTCTCCGGCGCGGGGGCCATCCTCGCGGCCATGCAGGCGCTGGCGACGGGCAACATGCGCTGGCTGTGGGTGGCGTTCTGCCTGATGCCGGTGGCGCTGGCGATGGACGTGGCGGACGGCCGCATCGCGCGGTGGCGCTTCCGCAAGTCGCCGCTGGGCGCGGACCTGGACTCGCTGGCGGACGTCATCTCCTTTGGCATGGCACCCGCGGCGCTGGCGTTCGCGGTGGGCCTGCGCGGCAACCTGGACGTGGCGGCACTGCTCTACTTCGTCGCGTGCGGCATCAGCCGCCTGGCGCGCTTCAACGTCACCTCCGCGGAGCTGTCCGACGGCACCGGCAAGGTGAAGTACTTCGAGGGCACCCCCATCCCCACCAGCCTGGTGCTGGTGATGGTGCTGGCGGCGGCCACCTGGCAGGGCCGCATTGGCGACGCGCTGTGGGGCGGGGTGTGGAACCTGGGGCCGCTCCAGCTCCATCCGCTGGCGCTGCTCTACGTGGCCAGCGGCAGCGCGATGATCAGCAAGACGTTGCGGATTCCGAAATTCTGAAGTCCTCCGCCGCCGTGGGCGCGGGAGGTGCCCTCCAGTGGACGTTCTGGAGGGCAGTTCCACTGTTTTTCCCACGGTGAGGCGGTTGGCAGTCCCGGGGTGGGTGCCTAGCTTCGCCACCTGATCCGCGAGGGCCACACACGGAAGGTGTGGCCCGGTTGCGCGGCTTCAAGGCTTTTGGGCGAGGCGGGAGGGAAGGGTGGGTGCCATGACGGGGCGCTGGGGCCTGCTGGGGCTGGTGGTGGTGGGGCTGCTGTCGGGATGCGCGGACCGGGAGCGTTCGTCGCTCGCGGATGGCCGGCTGACGGCGACGCCAGGCGGCGTCGACTTCGCGCGGGTCGCCATCTTCGACGCTCGTGAATCCACGGTGACGCTGCGCAACGTGGGCCGCGCGCGCATCACGGTGGACGAAGCCTGGGTGGAGGGGCCGGAAGGCGCCTACAAGGCGGAGTTCACCCATGAGGGTCCGCACAGCCTGGTGCCGGGCAGCGAGTGCACGCTGAAGGTGCGCTTCTCGCCGCTGGCGCAGGGCGGGCTGCCCGCGGTGCTGGTGGTGCGCTCGGACACGCGCATCGAGCCGCTGATGCGCATTCCGCTCAACGGCGCCGGCGTGGACGCGTGGGCCCGGGTGACGCCGCGCGCGCTGGACTTCGGCCGCATTGAAGCGGACTCCACCAAGACGCTGGGCGTGACGCTGGACAACCCCACCGAGCTGCCGGTGATGGTGACGCCCAAGCTGGTGGGCGCGGACAAGGATGAGTTCGTCGCGGCGCCGCTGACGGTGAACCCGGGCGAGCGCGTGGAGCTGCCCGTCACCTTCAACCCGGTGCGCGTGGGCAGGAAGCAGATCGCCCTGGCCATCTCCCCCTGCAACGGGTGCGCGGACGTGCCGGTGCAGCTGACGGCGGAGGCGCTGGACCGCGCGGTGGTGGCGGAGCCGGAGGTGGTGGACTTCGGCGCGGTGCCGGTGGACCGCGACGCCATCAAGGCCTCCAGCCTGCGCAACATCAGCACGGAGCCGGTGACGGTGACGTCGCTCATGCTGGACGGCACGGACGCGTCCTTCAGCCAGGCCAACACGGGCCTGCCGCTGGTGCTCCAGCCCGGCGAGGTGCGCGCCTTCGAAATCCGCTACAGCCCCGGCCACATGGGCGCGGCGACGGACCGCGCCGTCTACTCCGTGGTGAGCAAGCGCCACCCCACGCTGCCCGTGCCGCTGCGCGGCTTCGGCGGCGCGTCCGAGCTCTGCGTGTCGCCGATGATGCACGACTTCGGCGAGCAGCCGCTGGGCTCCAAGGTGCGCGTCGTGGTGAACGTGAAGAACTGCGGCACGGACAACGCGGGGCCGCTCACCATCAACACGCTGGACTGGACGCCGGACGCCACGGGCGCCCAGCTCCAGTTCAACCACAAGCCCATCACGCTGCCGTTCACCCTGCCGGCCAACGGCGAGCTGAACCTGGAGGTCTTCTACGAGCCCATGCGCGAGGGCAGCGCGTCCGGCGCGCTGGTGATGACCACGAGCGCGTTCTCCGCGGCCACCGTGCAGCTGGACTTCTTCGGCAGCGCGAAGGCGCACGCGCCGTGTGATTTGACGGTGACGCCGCAGTTGGTGGACTTCGGCACCATCCCGCCGGGCCGCGGCGCGGTGCTGGGCGTGAAGCTGGAGAACAAGGGCACGGACCTGTGCCCCGTGAAGAACATCCGCATCGTCAACGACGGCGGCGGCGTGTTCAAGATGCCCGGCGGCGAGCTCTTCGGCGGCATCGTCTACCCGGGCGACTGGTTCAGCTTCCAGGTGGCCTTCCAGGCGCCCTTCACCGGCGGCGGCTTCACGGGTGAGCTGCAGGTGGAGCAGTACAACCCGGTGACGCCGGTGCGGCAGGTGCCGCTGCTGGCGAACTCGCAGGAGACGTGCCTGGTCGCGTCGCCCTGGTACCTGGACTTCGGCCTGGGCCGCAAGGACTGCCGCCCGGCGCCGCGCGAGGTGAACTACCTCAACGCGTGCACCACGCCCATCACGGTGTCCAACGTCTTCATCGGGCCGGGCACGACGGACACGGAGTTCGAGCTGCTGGACAACCCGGCGCCGCCCGCGTTCCAGCTTCAGCCGGGCGAGTCCTTCACGGTGGGCGTGGATTACCTGGCGCAGGTGACGGGCATGAACCTGTCGCCGCTCTACGTGGACTCCAGCGACCTGCCCATCCCGCTGATGGTGCCGCTCATCGGTGAGTCGTCGAAGAAGACGGAGAAGACGGACACCTTCGTGCAGCAGGACGTGAGCAAGGTGGACGTGCTGTTCGTCGTGGACAACACGGCGTCCATGGTGGAGGAGCACCCGAAGCTCGTGTCCGCCATCCCGTCCTTCGTGGACGCCGCGCGCAACAAGGCGGTGGACGTGAACATGGCGGTGACGACGACGGGCATCTCCGCGGTGTCCGGCGCGTGCCCGGGCGGCGCGCTGGGGGGCGAGGCCGGCCGCTTCTTCCCGGCGGACAACAGCCGTCAGCGCATCCTCACGCTGGCCACGCCCGACGTGGCGCAGGTGCTCCAGCAGAACGTGCAGGTGGGCCAGTGCGCCCAGGTGGAGCAGGGCTTTGAAGCGATGCGCCGCGCGCTCACCTCGCCGCTGGTGAACAACGTGGATGATCCGCGCACGGCCCTGGCCAACGACGGCAACGCGGGCTTCCTGCGCGACTCCGCGGCGCTGGTGGTGGTGTTCGTGGGCGACGAGGACGACCACTCGCCGGACGCGGTCTCCACGTACGTGCAGTGGGCACAAGCGCGCAAGGGTGAGAACCAGCCGCAGCGGGCCACGTTCTTCGCCATCGCGCCCACCAAGACGTCCTGCGCCACGGCGGGCGGCACCGGCACCCGGTACGCGGACGCGGCGGCCCAGACGGGCGGCGAGGTGCTCAACGTCTGCGCCGGTGACTACGCGCCGCTCCTCCGGCAGGTGGCCAACAAGGCGTTCAGCGCGCAGGACCGCTTCCCGCTGAGCGAGGAGCCCGACGCGGGCACGGTGGTGGTGGCCGTCAACGGCACCGCCACCACCAGCGGGTGGACCTACGACGCGGCGTCCAACAGCGTCGTGTTCACCACGGTGCCGGCGCCCGGCTCCAAGGTGGCCATCACCTACCGCCGCGCCTGCGCCAACGACTGAACGGTGGAAGAGCTGTGGGTGTGGACCCCGTGACGGGCCGGCCATCCGGCCCCGAACGGGGGTGTCAGACCCCGGTGCTACAGCACTGCATCTGCCTGTGCGGATGACCAGAAAATTGGAGGCGCTCCCTCGGTGTGTACCCTGCGGAGCGTCTGCACGCTGTTGCCCTGGAGGCGCTGTGAGCACCTGGACCCCTGATGAGCCCATGAAGTCCTCTCCGCGCGCCGGTGCGCCGGGACTGCGGGTCATCCGTGGGGAGGGGCAGCGCAGGCAGGAGCCGCTGGCGGACCGCAACGCGGTGGCGCGGGTCCTGATGGAGGCCGGCGCGGACCTGCTGCTCAAGCGCATCAGCACCGTGAGGGCGCAGGAGATCGAGCGCAAGGTGGACCGGGTGCTGGACCTGTTCGACCGGGTGGACGCGGCGCCGGTGCTGATGCCGGTGCTCAAGCGGCACCTGGACGAACTGGAAGCGCTGATGCGGGAGACCCGGGAGGTCCGGGCCGTCCGCCGCTAGGGCGCACGGCGGGTGGAACCGGGAAAAACCCAAGGGGATTCGATGTTTGATTCCCCTGGCCCGGCCGCTTACGCTTGGGGTCCGCCTCCACGCGTCCGGCCGTGTCCATCGAAACCTACGGCAGCTACCAGCTCCTGAAGCGCCTCGCCACGGGCGGCATGGCGCAGATCTACCTCGCGCGCCGGCCGGGTTCGGATGCTCCGGACAAGCTGCTGGTGTTGAAGCGGATCCTCCCGCACCTGTCGGAGAACGACGAGTTCGTCCGGATGTTCCTGGACGAGGCGCGGATCGCGGCCCGGCTGGCGCACCCCAACGTGGTGCAGATCTACGACCTGGGGGCGGAGGGGGACACGTTCTTCATCGCCATGGAGTACATCCATGGCGTGGACGCGCGCCGGCTCTGGAAGCGCTCGGAGACGGCGGGGCGTCCGCTGCCGGTGCCGCTGGTGTGCCGCATCCTCTTGGAGGCGTGCGCGGGGCTGGACTACGCGCACAAGAAGACGGATGCGGCGGGGCGCCCGCTGGACATCGTGCACCGGGACGTGTCGCCGCAGAACATCCTGGTGACGTTCGACGGTGGCGTGAAGGTGGTGGACTTCGGCATCGCGAAGGCGGCGGACCAGGCCACCGTGACGCGCTCCGGGGTGCTCAAGGGCAAGTATTCATACATGTCGCCGGAGCAGGCCGCGGGGCAGCGCGTGGACCGGCGCTCGGACGTGTTCGCGCTTGGGGTCGTGCTGCATGAGCTGCTGACGGGGGGACGGCTGTTCAAGCGTCCCAGCGACATGCTGACCCTGTCGGCGGTGGCGGAGTGCCACGTGCCGGTGCCGTCGCAGGTGGCGCCCCGGGTGCCGGTGGAACTGGACGCCATCGTGCTCAAGGCGCTCGCGAAGGAGCCGGACGCGCGCTACCAGCACGCGCAGGAGCTGCAGCGGGCGCTGGAGGGGTGGCTGGCTTCGCAGCCGCAGCCGTGCGGCACGACGGCGGACCTAGCCGCGTTCATGCGGGAGCTGTTCGCGGACCGGCTTTCGGAGGAGGCGCGCTCCGGTGAAGTGCAGGTGACGGACGACGAGGCGGGCGTGTCTCCGCCGTCGCCCGCGCCGCGCCGTTCGGTGATGCGGCCCGCGACGCCGCCGGGGCGCACGGAGAACGAGCCCACCACCACGCTGCGTCCGCCCCGGGCGAACCGTCCCAGCGGGAAGGTGGAGGCGCGCCGCGAGGACGCGGAGGCGGAAGGCGGGCGCTCCGAGATCCGCGGCCCGGACACCCGTCCGGAAGGCCGCAACGCGGAGGCGCGGGTGGAAGCGCGCAACGCGGAGGCCCGTGGCGCGGAGCCTCGTGGTGTGGAGGCGCGTGCGGAAGGTCGCAACGTGGACCCGCGCGCGGAGGGCCGTCATGCGGAGCCTCGCGCGGACGCCCGGGCGGATGCTCGGCTGGACGGACGCGGTGCCGCTCGCGCGGAGGCACGCGGTGATGGCCGGCACCCGGATGCGCACTTGGACGGGCGCGCCGAGGGTCGGCACCCTGACGGCCGCGGCGCCGACGGTCGTCCGGAGCCTCGCTCTGAAATCCGCAACGTCGACGGTCGCCCCGAGCCTCGCTCGGAGATCCGCAACGTCGACCCCCGGGTCGATGCTCGCGCCGCCGACGCCCGTCCGGAGCCCCGGGGGACCACCGGTGCCCGAAGGGCGTTGGAATCACCGCCCTCGCGGAGCATCCGGCCGGTCCGTCTGGAGGAGCCCTCCCTCCCGACGGTGACGGAGGAGGAGGACGGTCCCACGCTCGCGATGGTGGACACGCAGGGGAAGCTCTCCGGCGGGTTCCAGGTCGAAGAGGACGCCCCCACGCTCGCGATGGTGGACACGCAGGGGAAGCTCTCCGGCGGGTTCCAGGTCGAAGAGGACGCGCCCACGTTGGATCAGCGCCTCCTGGCGGCGCAGGCCCGGGAGGACGAGGACGACTCGACCCTGGACATGCGCGCCGTCTCCCGCGCCGACGTGGACGAAGGCCCCACGCAGGACATGCGCGCCGTGCCGCGCTCGGAGATTCCCGTCTCCCGCACGGGCATGCCGGCGCCGTCCGGTGGGCACCGGAGCCCGGTGCCCGCGCCCCACGCGACCATCGAGATGACCGCGTCCACCGCGCCGCGCTCCGCGTCCCGCGCGCCCATGCCGAACGCCTGGGTGCCGCCGGCCCGCACCGGCACGGTCACCGAGCAGTCCGCGGCGGAGCCTGCGAAGCGCCGCGGACTCCTGTATGGCGCCATCCTGCTCGTCGCGCTCCTGGTGGGCGTCGGCATTGTCTGGAGCCTGGGGCCCGGCGCGAGCGGCGTCCGCGTGGAGTCCGAGCCCGTGGGCGCGCGCGTCGTGTTCGAGGACCGCGTGCTCCCCGAGCGCACGCCGCTGACGCTGCCGACGGTGAAGCCCGGCCGCTACTGGGTCGTCCTGGTGAAGGAAGGCTACCGGGAGCTGCGCACGCAGATCGTCATCCCGCCGTCCGGCCGGCTCGACGTGGGACCGCTGAAGCTCGTGCCAATGCCGTCGTCCGCAAAGCCCGGCACGGAGCCGCCCTCGTCGGCTCCCCCGGCCTCCTCGACGCCGGAGCCCGGAGTCGGACCTTCCGGCGTGGCTGCTCCCCGCGCGCCGGACAGCGCGGCCCCCGAGGCGAAGCAGGCCCAGGAGACGCCTCGCGCCCAGGCTCCCGCGCCGGTGGTGAAGGCCCCCATCGCCAGCGCGGCCTCGGTGGTGCCCGCCGCGGACGTGCGCGAGTCCCCCCGCGCCGTGGAGCGGACCGCGTCGGTGAGCTTCGTGGTGACGCCGTGGGCGGAGGTGGCGTGCAACGGCCGCAAGCTGGGCGAGACGCCGTTCCAGCCGGTGCAGCTGCACGTGGGTTCGTATGACTGCAAGTTCACCAACCCCGAGCTGAAGCGCACCGTCAGCCGCCGCATCGAGGTGCGTCCCATCGACCTCAACGTGGTGACGGTCAAGTTCGAGTAGGCGCGGCCTTGGACCCTTCCGTGACGCTCGAGGCAGGAACCCACGTCGGCAAGTACGTCGTGCGCCGCAAGCTCGCCGAAGGGGGCATGGCGGAGATCTTCCTGTGCACCGCGCGCGGGCCGGAGGGCTTCGAGAAGGAAGTCGTCATCAAGCGCGTGCGGGCGTTCCTCGCGAGCGACCCGGACTTCGTGCAGATGTTCATCGCGGAGGCGCGGCTGGCCTCGCGGCTCAACCACGCCAACGTGGTGCAGATCTTCGACTTCGACAAGCACGAGGACACCTACTACCTGGCGATGGAGTACGTGCGCGGCTGCTCGCTGTGGGAGCTGCGCAAGCGGAGCAAGGAGGCGATGACGCCGATGCCGCCCATGCTGGTGGCGCACATCGGCGCGGAGGTCGCGCGGGGCCTGCACTACGCCCACCGCCTGCGGGTGAACGGCGAGCTGCTGAACCTGGTGCACCGGGACGTCACGCCGCACAACGTGCTCGTGTCCTACGACGGCGCGGTGAAGCTCACGGACTTCGGCATCGCGAAGGCGGGCAACAAGCTCACGAACCCCGGCGTGCTCAAGGGCAAGTTCGCGTACATGTCGCCCGAGCAGGCCCGGGGCGAGAGCGTGGACGTGCGCACCGACGTCTTCGCGCTGGGCGTGGTGCTGTGGGAGTTGCTCACGGGCGGCCGGCTGTTCCAGGGCGACTCGGAGATCGCCGTCCTGCGCGCGGTGCAGGAGAGCACCATCGTGCCGCCCGCGCGGCTCAACCCGGACGTGCCGCCGGACCTGGACGCCGCCATCTGCCGCGCGCTGGAGCGCGACCTGTCCAAGCGCTTCCAGACGGCGGGGGAGCTGGAGCGCGCGCTGGCGCAGTGCGTGTTGAACCACGCCCGCTCCGTCGATGACACCGACGTGGGCGCGTTCGTCCGGACGCTGTTCCCCATCGCGGCCAGCAACCAGGCGCTGCCCGCGCTCCCGGAGCGCACGGCGCTGGAGGACGGCGCGCTGCTGGTGGCCGGAGCCGAGCCGCCGCCCCGCGAGCCCACGGCGGTGATGCCGTCGCGTGAGCACGCCTCGGGAGCGAAGCGGAGCGGCTCGCCGGACGAGGACCGCCATGGGACGACGTTGGTGCTGTCGCATGACGACCGCGCCGCCGACGCCGCGAACGGACGTCCCCCGCAGCCCACGCCGCTGATGCCGTTGCAGTCGCTGGGACGGGAAGCGCCGCTCGCGCCGCACGGCACGCGCTCCGAGTCCCGCGAGGTCCCCGCCGCCGCAACCGCGTCCCGGAAGGCCGAGGAGTCCTCCTCCGGCAAGGCCGCCACCGCCTCCGCGCGCCGCGTCGCGGCCCCAGCCCCCGACAACGCCAGCGGCCGCGAGGTCGAGACCGTCTCCGCCACCGAACCCGGACCGCCCGTCGCGCCGAACCGCAAGCGCGCGCTGTGGGCCGGGGCCGCCGCGGTGGGGCTCGCGGGCGTCATGGGCGTCCTCGCCGTGGCCCGCTCCCAGACCGGCGCCCGGGACGCGGGGCAGGGGAGCCCGCCTCCAGCCCAGGCCACCGCCCCGGCGGCGACCCCGCCTCCGGCCGCCGTCACGACCCCTCCGGCCGACCCCGCCCGTGCGCCGGCCACGGAGGCCATCGACGCGGAGCTCGAAGGGCAGCGCCGCGAAGCCGCCCTGGCCCCGCCTCCCTCCGCCGAACCGGCCGCCCCCGCCACGAAGCCCACGGCGGACACCGCCACGGCAGCGGCCGCCGAGGACCCGGCGAAGGCCACGGGCCTGCTCCAGGTGAAGGCCAACCCGTACGCCACCGTCTACCTGGGCTCGAAGCGCCTGGGAGACGTGCAGGGCCGCGCGACCTACAAGGTGCCGGCCGGCACCTACACGCTGACCTTCCATCACCCGTCCGGCGACAAGTCGTTCACCGTCGTCGTCCCGGCCAACCGCACCGTGACGCAGGAGTTCCGCGCGCCCCGCGGCCGCTGAAGCCCCGCCGTTCCCCTCCCAGCCCCTGAAGCCACCGGAAGCCGGCGCGGAGCGTCGGCCGGACGACGTCCGCCTGCCCGGCTGCTCGTCCTCCTTGACGACCGACGCGCGAATCTGGCACCTATGGCTTCCATTCAGTAGCCTCTATTCAATGGAATCGATGGACCTGCTCGCGCCCGACGAACTTGAGCGCATCGAGCGCGAGAACGCGGGAGGTCTGCCCGCGAACGCGATCCTGGAAATCTTCCGGCCCCGGGGCGTGAGGCTCTCGGAGGCGACGTTCCGGAAGTACGTCCAGGCCGGTCTGCTCCCCCGCAGCCGCCGTGTGGGCCGCAAGGGGAAGCACCAGGGCAGCCTGGGGCTCTACCCGGTGGAAGCGGTGCGGCGCATCAACGTCATCAAGAAGATGATGGCCGAAGGACACACCCTGGAGGACATCCGCCGCTCCTTCGTGTTCCACCGCAACCACATCGACCAGCTCCAGAGGGACCTGTCGGAGGTGCTGGACGGGTTCCAGGAGGAGCTGGGGGGACGGCCCCTGGGAGGAGAACGCAGGAGGTCACTCGAAGCCCAGTTGGCAACGCTCAGGCAACGGGCGCAGGATCTGGTCCGGGATGTCGCCCGGTTGGGCAGCGCCGTCACGGCGCGCGAAGACGAAACGCTCCGGCCACAATAGGATGCCCCCCAGGGTCCTGTTGAACCGGGTAGACTCCACACATCTGGAGGACGAAACATGTCGGAAGTGAAGCAGCTGCAGGAGGGCGAGGGGGGGAATGAGGAGGAGCAGCCCGCGGAACGCCGGCGCTCCAAGACGATGTCGCGCAAGGAGATGGCGCGCGACCTGCGCCGGCGCCGGCTGGCCGGTCAGCTGGACCCCGAGGAGACGGAGACCCTCAAGCTCGTGGACGAGCAGCGGCCGCGCACCCGCGCCGACTGCATCAACGGCCCGCGCCCGTGCCTCTTCGTGTCCTGCAAGCACAACCTCTACCTGGACGTGAACCCGGAGACGGGCTCCATCAAGCTCAACTTCCCGGACAAGGAAATCACCGAGCTGGAGCACACCTGCGCCCTGGACGTGGCGGAGAAGGGCGGCATCACCCTGGAGGAGGTGGGGGAGATCATGAACCTCACCCGCGAGCGCATCCGCCAGGTGGAGACGCGCGGCCTCATGAAGCTGCGCGAGGCCACGGAGGCCGAGCCTCCCGTGTCCGCTCGCAAGCCTTGAGGGCAGGGCACTGTTTCGCGCCGGGCCTGGGGTGACGTGTTGCGTTGACACCCCAGGGGGTGGTTGCTAGGACCCGCGCCACCCCCACCCATTGCGAGGCGCACACGTGCTGGCTCTCCTGAGCGTTTCCGACAAGCGCGGTCTGGTTCCCTTTGCCCAGGGCCTGGTGCGGCTGGGCTACCGGCTGCTCTCCACCGGCGGCACCCTGGAGGCCCTGAAGGCCGCCGGCGTCCCCGCCACCCAGGTGTCCGAGCACACGCAGAGCCCCGAAATCCTGGGCGGCCGCGTGAAGACGCTCCACCCCCGCATCCACGGCGGCATCCTCGGCCGGCCCGACCTGGACAGCGACCGGGCGCAGATGGCCCAGCACGGCATCGAGCCCATCTCGCTGGTGGTGGTGAACCTCTACCCGTTCCGCCAGACGGTGGCGTCCGGCGCGGGCGAGGACGACGTCATCGAGAACATCGACATCGGCGGGCCGGCGATGGTCCGCGCGTCCGCGAAGAACTTCAAGCACGTGGCCATCGTGGTGGACCCGGACGACTACGCGCCGGTGCTCGCGGAGCTTGAAGGCCAGAAGTCCGTGGGCCTGGAGACGCGGCGCCGGCTGATGCGCAAGGCGTTCGCGCACACGGCGGCCTACGACGCGTCCATCTCCGGGTGGCTGTCCGGCGAGGCCCAGGAGCCCTTCCCGCAGGAGCTGTCGCTCGCGTTCCAGAAGGTGCAGGGGCTGCGCTACGGGGAGAACCCGCACCAGCGCGGCGCCTTCTACAAGGAATACGCCGCGCCGAAGGAGCCGTCCGTCGCCTTCGCCAGGGTGCTCCAGGGCAAGGAGCTCTCGTACAACAACATCCTGGACCTGGACGCGGCCCTGGGGCTCGTTTTGGAGTTCCCGGAGAAGCCCTGCGCGGTGGTCATCAAGCACAACACCCCGTGCGGCGTGGCGGTGGACGACGTGCTGGAGAAGGCCTACCGCACCGCCCGCGCGGTGGACGAGGTGAGCGCCTTCGGCGGCATCGTCGCCTTCAACCGCGAGGTGGACGAGGCCACGGCGAAGGCCATGGCGGAGACGTTCCTGGAGGCGGTCATCGCGCCGTCGTACTCGGCGGTGGCGCTCCAGGTGCTGGCGGGCAAGAAGAACCTGCGCCTCCTGGAGGCGGGCCCCGCGCTGGCGTCCCCCACGGTGAAGCCGCGGCCCCAGGTGGACGCGCGCAGCGTGTCCGGGGGCATGCTGCTGATGGACCGCGACGCGGTGGAGCCGCCCCTGGAGTGGAAGGTGGTGTCCAAGCGCGCCCCCACGCCGGAGGAGGAGCAGGCCCTGCGCTTCGCCTGGAAGGTGTGCAAGCACGTGAAGAGCAACGCCATCGTCTTCGCGGCGCCGTCGCAGCTCCTGGCCCAGGGCGGCGGGCAGACGAACCGGGTGGACTCCGTGCGCATCGCGATGACGCGCGGTGGCGAGGCCCTCAAGGGCAGCGCCGTGGCCTCGGACGCCTTCTTCCCCTTCCGGGACGGCCTGGACGAGGCGGCCCGGGCGGGGGCGACGGCGGTCATCCAGCCGGGCGGTTCCGTCCGGGACCCGGAGGTGATCGCCGCGGCGGATGAACATGGGATGGCCATGGTGGTGACGGGAGTGCGACACTTCCGCCACTAACTTCATGCGCATCGTCTGCCAGAAATGCGCGGCGGCCTACGCGATCGACGACCGGTTGATCACGACCAAGGGCGTCCGCGCGCAGTGTCCCCGCTGCCGTCACCTCCAGCTCGTGAAGCGGGAGGCCTCGGCCGCGTCCGTGACGGCCCCCGCTGAAGGGGCCGCGCCTCCCGCCGCCGAGCCGCAGCCGCCCGCGGCCGCCCCGGCGCCTCCCGTCGCGCGTGAGCCCCGGAGCCATCCGGCCGCCGCTCCGGCGCAGGCGGCGCCCCGGAACGTGCCCGCCGCGGCGAGGCCTCCAGAGGCTCCAGCCGCACCGAAGGCGCCCGCGGCGTCGGACCTCTTCGGGGACTTCGGTGAGATGCCGGAGCTGGGGCCGCCAGGGAGCGTGGACCCGTTCGCGGACCTGGGCCCGCCCGCGTCGCGCGCCCCCGCGAGCCTTCCCTCGGACCCGTTCGCCAACCTGGGCCCGTCCGCTGCGCCGTCCTCTCCGAAGGCGAGCCCTGCCGCGAAGCCCGGACCGCCGGTGCCCGACGCGCCCGGTGTCGCGGCGCCGTCCGCTCCGAAAGTTCCGGACGACCCGCTGCTCGACTTCCTCGGGCCGGCGCCCGGGGGCCTGGAGCCGGAAGGGGCCGCCCCTCAGGCGCCCGCCCGGGCCTCCTCCACGCCCGCCGCCGGGGGCATGTCGCTGGGCCGCATGTCCGCCCGCGCTCCGGCGCAGGCCGCCGCGCCCGCCGCGAAGCCGGAGGCGAGCACGAGCTGCCGCTCGTGCGGCAAGGCCCTGACGGACTCCTTCGACCAGGCCCTGGGCATCTGCGAGGACTGCAAGCAGCGGGCTCCCACGGCCGCCCGGGAGTCCGTGGTGGTGGCGCCCCAGGTGGCGGCGCCTCCGCCCGCGAGCGGGGACCTGGAGCTGCCGATGATGAGCAACCTGGACCCCGCCTCCGCCTCGTCCGGGGACGAGCTGTCCGGGGGCGAGCTCCGGTCCGCGGGGGCCACGGCGCTGTCGCCGGACTCGCGCGTGAGCTCGGTGAAGCCCGCGCGCACCTCGCACATCACGGCCGCTCCGGTCCGCAGCGCCCAGCGCGGCGGCAGTGGCGGGGGCAGCCGTTCCGTGCTCGTGGGCCTGCTGGTGCTGGCGCTCCTCGGGGGCGGCGGCGCGGCGGGCTACTTCCTCGTGTACAAGCCCCAGCAGGAACAGGCGGCCCGGGACGCGAAGCCCGCCGCTCCGGCCGCGGTGCCTCCGGAGGTGCTGGCCGCGGTGGGCCGGTGGAAGCTCCAGTTCCTGGAGCTGGAGGGCACCAGCGAGGAGCACCTGGCCGCGGGCCAGAAGCAGCTCGAGCTGGACCAGCGCATCGCCTACACGGAAGCGGAGGAGTCCTTCCAGCAGGCGCTGCTGCTCAACCCCCGCAGCACGGATGCCATCGCCGGGTACGTGCAGGCGCTGGCGCTCGGGCGCGGTCCGGGCATGGACGACAACTCCTTCCAGGAGGCGCGCGAGCTCATCCAGGCCGCGGAGGGCACGGCCGGGAGGACGCCCGCGCTGCTCGTGGCGCACGCGAACCTGCTGCTGGCGCGCTCGCGTCAGCCGGGCAACCTGGAGCAGGCGGCGCAGCTCGCCACGGCGGTGCTGGCTCGGCCGGAGGCCAGCGACGCCCACAAGGCGGAGGCGCACCTGGTGCTGGGGCGCTCGCAGGTGGCCACGTCGCGCGCGCTGGCGAACCAGGAGTTCGACGCCGCGCGGAAGCTGGCGCCGAACCTCAAGCGCGTGGACTACTACAGCGCGCTCGCCCACGAGCAGGCCGGCCAGTACGGGCTGGCGCTGAAGCAGCTCTCGCGCCGGATGGAGCTGGATCCGCAGGACTGGAACAGCCTGGAGGCCGCCGCCCGCATCTACGTGGAGGTCGGCGAGACGGGCCGCGCGCGCAAGCTGTACGAGGACCGGCTGAAGGCGAAGGCGGGCGACGTGCGCGCCTCGCTGGCGCTGGCGGTGCTGCGCTACCAGGCGGAGGGCAACGCGCGCGACGCGGTGCGCGCGCTGAAGGACCTGACGAAGAACGCGACCCGCTACGGCCCGCGCGACGCCTCTGAAATCTGGAGCCACCTGGCCGCGGCGGAGCGCACCGCGGGCAACGCGCGCGAAGCGATGCGGGCGGTGACGGAAGCGCTGAAGGCGGTGCCGGCGATGCCGGCGGCCCACCTGCAGGGCTTCCTGGTGGCGCTGGAGCAGCAGGACGTGGCCGCGGCCCGCGAGCACCTGAAGGGCTTCCAGGGCCGGCTGGAGGACGCCGCGCTGGAGAAGGTGCTGGAAGGGCGGATGCACCTGCTGGAAGGCGACGTGGCCGGGGCCCAGGAGCGCTTCCAGCAGGCGGTGCGGCTGGACGACCGCCGCATGGACGCGAAGCTCCTGGAGGGCGTGGCGGCGGCGAGCGCGAAGAAGCGCGACGAGGCCTTCCGCCTGTTCTACCCGGTGCTGGAGGCGCGCGAGTGGGATCCGCTGCGGCTGGCGCCCCGGCCCGCGCTGTCGCGCTTCTGGCTGCGGCCGGACGACACGCTCCGGGGCGTGGAGAACGTGGTGAAGGCGCTGGGCGACCGTCCGGAGGACGTGCAGCCCCTGCTCTACGAGGCCCTGGTGCGCTTCCACCAGGGGGACCGGCAGACCGCGGAGCGGCTGCTGCAATCCGTGGTGGAGGCGAACGCGAACAGCGGCAGCGCCCAGGCGTACCGCGCGCTCATCGCGCTGGACGCGAAGGGGCCGCAGGCGCGCGGGCTGGCGGAGCGCGCGGTGGGGCTGGAGCGGGGCCTGCCGGTGGCGCGCCTGTCGCTGGGGCTCGCGCAGGCGGAGGCCGGGGACGTGGCGGTGGCCATGCGCACGCTGCAGTCCGCCCTGGACGTGGCGCCGAAGATGCTGTCCGCGCAGACGAAGCTGGCGGAGCTGCTGGTGAAGTCGAAGCCGAAGGAAGCGCGCGCGGTGCTGGAGAAGGTGGTGGGGCTGGACCCGTCCTACTTCCCGGCGAAGAAGCTGCTCTTCAAACTCGACGAGCGAGGTTGACGTGAAGGTCTTGTTGCTGGGGTCGGGCGGCCGCGAGCACGCGCTCGCGTGGAAGCTGGCCCAGAGTCCCCGTCTCTCTCGGCTCCTGGTGGGCCCGGGCAACCCGGGCACGGCGCGGTGGGGCACCAACGTGCCCCTGCAGGCGGACTCGCCGGAGGCGGTGGTGTCGCTGGCGCGCCGCGAGGGCGTGGACCTGGTGGTGGTGGGCCCGGAGGCGCCGCTCGTCGCGGGCGTCGCGGACGCGCTGGCGCAGGTGGACATCCCGTGCTTCGGCCCCGTCGCGGCGGCCGCGCGCATCGAGGGCTCCAAGGCCTTCGCCAAGGAAGTGATGGAGGAGGCGGGCGTGCCCACCGCGGCCTTCCGCGTCTTCACCGACGCGGCGGAGGCGGAGGCGTACGCCGTCGCGCAGGGCCGCATCGTGGTGAAGGCGGACGGCCTGGCCGCGGGCAAGGGCGTCATCGTCGCGCCGGACGCGAAGTCCGCGCGCGACGCCGTGCGCGCCGTGGCCCAGCTGGGGCAGGCGGGCCAGCGGATGGTGCTGGAGGAGCTGCTGGAGGGCGAGGAGGTCTCGCTGATGGCCCTGTGCGACGGCGAGCGCTACGTGCTCCTGCCGCTGTCGCAGGACCACAAGCGCGTGGGCGAGGGCGACACGGGCCCCAACACCGGCGGCATGGGCGCGTACTGCCCGGCGCCGTTCCTCACGCCGGCAGAGCTGGCGAAGGTGGGCGAGCAGGTCATCGCGCCGACGCTGGCGGTGCTGAAGAAGCGCGGCACGCCCCTGCGCGGGGTGCTGTACGCGGGGCTGATGCTCACGGCGTCCGGCCCGAAGGTGCTGGAGTTCAACGCGCGCTTCGGGGACCCGGAGACGCAGGTCCTGATGATGCAGGTGGACGAGGACCTGCTGCCGCTGCTGGACGCCTGCGCGAGGGGCGCGCTGGAGCCCCGGCCGCTGAAGCAGTTCCCGGGCGCGTCGGTGGGCGTGGTGCTGGCGGCGGAGGGCTATCCGGACGCGCCGAAGAAGGGCGCACGCATCGAAGGGCTGGACGCGGTGCCGTCCAACGCGCCGGTGTTCCTGGCGGGCGTGGCGAAGCAGGACGGCGCGCTGGTGACGGCGGGCGGCCGGGTGCTGACGGTGTGCGCTCGGGGCGACAGCCTGGCCACGGCGCGCGAGCGGGCCCTGTCGGCCGCGGACGCCGTGCGCTTCGAGGGCAAGCACTTCCGCCGGGACATTGGCGCGCGGGGGCTGCGGGCGCGGCCGTGAAGCTGCTGGCGCGCTACCTGCTCAAGGAGCTGCTCGTCCCCCTGGGCGTCTGGGTGGCGTTCATGTTCCTGCTGCTGTTCGTGATGCAGTTCCTGCGCGGCACGGACGTGCTGCTGGGCTCGGCGGTGACGCTGAGCGACCTGGGGCGGCTCATCGCGTACCTGGCGCCGCACTTCCTGGTGATGGCGCTGCCCATCGCGTTCCTGCTGGCCATCCTGCTGGGGCTGGGGCGGTTGGGTGAGGACCGGGAGCTCACGTCGCTGCAGGCGCTGGGCATCAGCCCGCTCCAGCTGCTGGCGGCGCCGCTGGGCGTGGGCATCGCGCTGAGCGCGTTCATGGTGCTGCTCACGTCCACGGTGGAGCCGTGGGGCCTCACGGGCGTGAAGGAGCTGGTGGGCGAGGTCATCCAGAAGAACGTCGCGGGCGACGTGAAGTCCGGCGTCTTCTACGAGGACCTGAGTGACCTGACGCTGTACGCGCAGAAGGTGGCGCCCAAGGGCGGCGGGTGGACGAACGTGCTCCTGCACGACGACCGCGACCCCAGCTCGCCGCTGCTGGTGCTGGCGCACAAGGGCAGCGTGGGCACGTCCGAGCGGGGCGAGGCGCTGCGCATCGAGCTGAAGGAGGGCGAGGTGCACCGCGCCAACCGCTCCTCGGTGGATGCGAGCGTCGTCGCCTTCGACAAGGCGGAGATCAACGTGGGGTTGGGCGGGTCGTTGTCGCGGCGCAACCGGTTCCGCTCGCCGAAGGAGGAGCTGACGCCGGTGGAGCTGCTGGCCGCGGCGAAGGACGCGGAGGAGCGGAGAGAGGATGCACGCCCCTTCCTGATGGCGCTGCACAGCCGGCTGGGCAACGCGGTGGCGCCGATGGCGTTCGCGCTGCTGGGCACGCCGCTGGCGATTGGCCGCAGGCAGTCAGGCCGCGCGTGGGGCTACCTGCTGACGCTGGGCGGCTACGTCCTCTACTACCTGCTCAGCCGCGCCTTCGAGCAGATGGGCCAGAAGGGGCAGCTGCCGGTGCTCGTCGCGGGGCAGCTGGCGAACGTGCTCTTCATGGCGGTGGGGGCGTTCGCGCTGTACCGCGTGACGCGCTCGGGGACGGTGCGATGAGGGGCACCCTCTTCGGGTACGTGGTCCGCTCGTACGTGCGCTACACGCTGGGCATCCTGGCGGGCGTGGTGGCGGTGTTCCTGGTGGTGGACTTCGTGGACCGCGCGAAGGCCTACGGGGGCGAGGGCTGGGTGTGGGACGTGCTCAAGCTCTACGGCTACAAGGCGCTGGTGACGGTGCAGCAGCTGGGCCCGGCGGCGCTGCTGCTGGCGGCGGGCACGACGGTGTCCGCGCTGCGCAAGAAGGGCGAGGTGACGGCGCTGCGGGCGCTCACCTTCGGGCCTGCGGCGCTGTACCTGCCGGTGGGCCTGTGCGCGCTGGTGGCGTGCGTGGGGCTGGTGGCGTTCGACGAGACGGTGGCCGCGAGGGCGGGCCGGCGCGTGGATGAAATCACCACGCAGCGCTTCAACCGGTGGGGCGACTGGCGGATGTACTACACGCCGAAGCAGTGGTTCCGGCGCGGCGACGCCATCTTCTTCCTCCGGGGTGGCAACGCGCAGGAGGGCTTCGAGAACGTCTCCATCTTCACGCTGACGCCGGAGTTCAAGCTGCGCCGCCGCGTGGACGCGGGGCGGATGCGCTCGCTGGAGGGCACGCGCTGGGAGCTGACGGACGTGGTGGAGCGCACGTTCACGGAGGACGGGCGCACGTCGGTGACGCAGCAGCCCACCGCGGAGTACGAGCTGGGCGTGGGCGCGACGACGTTCCGCATCCGTCCGGGCCGGCCGGAGCAGATGCGCCTGGGAGAGCTGGGCGAGCAGATTGTCGCGCGAGAAGAGGTGGGGCTCGCGACGAAGGCCTTCCAGCTCGCGTGGCACAACCGCTTCGCGTACCCGCTGGCGGGGCTGCCGGCGGCGCTGCTCGCGGTGGGCCTGGCGCTGCGGACGAACCGGCGGGGACACCTGACGGCGGCGGTGGTGGAGGGATTGCTCATCGCGGTGGCGATGTGGGGCCTGATGGTGGTGTCCCGCACGCTGGTGCTCACCGAGCGCCTGGCGCCCGCCGTGGCGGCCTGGATGCCCACGACGCTGCTGACGATTGTCGCGGCGGCCCTGTGGCTGCGCCGCGAGGGCCTGCTGCACCTGCCGCGCCGGAGCGTGACGCGGCAGGCCTGAGCCCCGGAGGCACCTGCCCGGGGCCGGCACGGTCGAAACCTGTCCGACAGTCGGACAGGTTCGTGCCGTGCGCCGCGGAAGGTGGAGGCGCCCTCACCCGCGAAGGAGCCGGCGCGTATGCCGGGCGAGCTGAAGCTCCTCGTCGCTCGGCAGCACGCGCACCGGACACGGTGATGCCTCGGTCGTGATGACCTCCGCGCTCGCCTCGTTCCGCTGCGCATCCAGCCGGATGCCCAGGTGGCCCAGCCTCGCGCACACGTCCTGGCGCACCCGGGCGCTGTTCTCCCCGATGCCCCCCGTGAACACGAGCAGGTCCAGTCCGCCGAGCACCGCCGCGTAGGCGCCCACCGTCTTCGCGATGCCGCGCGTGAAGACGTCCAGCGCCAGCGCCGCCGCCGCGCTGCCCGCCTCCGCGTCCCGCGTGAGGGCCTGCATGTCGCTGGTCCCCTCCGACAAGCCCCGGAGCCCGGAGTCCTTGTTCACCAACGTCTCCAGCGCATCCGCGTCCAGCCCGCCCGAGCGCAGCAGGAACAGCAGCACGCCCGGATCCAGGTCACCGGTGCGGGTGCCGCTGGGAATGCCTCCCGTGGGCGTGAACCCCATCGACGTATCGACGGAGCGCCCCTGCTCGAGCGCCACGAGGCTCGCGCCATTGCCCAGGTGCGCCACCACGGTGCGCGCGGGCACCTGGGGCGCAAGCCTCGCGACGATGGACTCATACGACAGGCCATGAAAGCCATACCGCTGCACGCCCTGGTCCCGCACGGAGCGGGGCAGGGGGAACGTCGAAGCGACCTGGGGCAGCGTCGCGTGGAAGGCCGTGTCGAAGCAGACGAACTGCGGCACGCCCGGGCACTGGCGCTCCGTGGCCCGGATGAGCTGGAGCGCGGCGGGAATGTGCAGCGGTGCGAAGTGCGTCGCCGCTTCCAGCGCCTTCATCACCTCCGGCGTCAGCGCTTGGTGCTGGCGCAGGTGGGGACCGCCATGCACCACCCGGTGCCCGATGGCCCGGGGCGTCTCTCCGCCCAGCTCCCTCAGGTGCCGCACGGCCTCGCGGAGGGCGTCCTCCTGCGACGGATGGCGCACGTCCAGCGCGCGCACCTGCTTCCCCGCGCCGTCCTTCACGACGAGCCGGCCCTGCTCCGCGCCAATGTGGCTCGCGCTGCCCTTGAACAGCACCGCCTCCTGTCCGTCCTGCTCGACGTAGAGGCCGAACTTCAGCGACGAAGAGCCGCTGTTGATGACCAGCACCGCGCCCGGGTCGCTCATCGCGCGGTCCACTTCCAGTCCGCCACCTCGGGCATGTCCTCGCCGTGCTCCGACACGTAGAGCTTGTGCCGCTGGCGCACCTCGGAGAAGCGCTGCTCCGCGTCGTCCAGCCGGTGCCTCGCGGCCTTCGAGTGCCGGATGGCGCTCAGCGCCAGGGTGAAGCGGTCCATGTCGTTGAGCACCGTCATGTCGAACGGCGTCGTCGTGGTGCCCTCTTCCTTGAACCCGTGCACGTGGATGTTGCCGTGGTTCGCCCGGTTGTACGTGAGCTTGTGCACGAGCGTCGGGTAGCCATGGAACGCGAACACCACGGGCTTGTCCGTGGTGAACAGGCGGTTGAAGTCCTCCTCGTTGAGCCCATGCGGATGGACGTGCACGGGCGCGAGGGTGAAGACATCCACCACGTTGACCACGCGCACCTTGAGCTCCGGGGCCCACGTGCGCAGCAGCGTCACCGCGGCCAGCGTCTCCATCGTCGGCACGTCGCCCGCGCACGCCATCACCACGTCCGGGTCGCCGTCATCATTGCCGGCCCAGTCCCAGGCCCCAATGCCCGCCGAGCAGTGGCGCACGGCGCTCTCCATGTCCAGCCACACCGGCGCGAGCTGCTTCCCCGCGATGATGAGGTTCACGTAGTTCTTCGAGCGCAGGCAGTGGTCCGCCACCGACAAGAGCGTGTTCGCGTCCGGCGGCAGGTAGATGCGCACCGTGTCCGCCTTCTTGTTCGCCACGTGGTCGATGAAGCCCGGGTCCTGGTGGGAGAACCCGTTGTGGTCCTGCCGCCACACGTGCGAGCTGAGCAGGTAGTTCAGCGACGCGATGGGCTTGCGCCACGGCAGCTCCCTGGCGCTCTTGATCCACTTGGCGTGCTGGTTGAACATCGAGTCGATGATGTGGATGAACGCCTCGTAGCAGGAGAAGAAGCCGTGGCGTCCGGTGAGCAGGTAGCCCTCCAGCCAGCCCTGGCAGAGGTGCTCGCTCAGGACCTCCATCACGCGGCCGTCGGCGGAGAGGTGCTCGTCCGTGGGCTCCTGCTTCGCGTCCCAGCTCTTGCCGCTGACGGCGTAGACGTCCTGGAGCCGGTTGGACGCGTTCTCGTCCGGGGCGAACATGCGGAAGTTCTTCGTCGCCAGGTTGAGCCGCATCACGTCCCGCAGGTAGCCGCCCAGCACCCTGGTGGGGCTGACCTGCCTGGAGCCGGGCACGCCCGGGTCGATGGCGTAGTCGCGGAAGCCCGGCAGCGCGAGCGGCACCAGCAGCTGCCCTCCGTTCGAGTGCACGTTGACGCCCATGCGCAGCCGGCCCTTGGGCGCGATGTCCGCCAGCTCCTCGCGGAAGGTGCCGTTCGCGTCGAACAGCTCGCGCGGGCGGTAGCTGTGGAGCCACGCCTCCAGGATCTTCAGGTGCTCCGGGTTGTCGCGCACCTCCTCCAGCGGCACCTGGTGGGAGCGCCAGGTGCCCTCCACCGGCTTGCCGTCCACCACCTTCGGGCCCGTCCACCCCTTGGGGGTGCGCAGCACGAGCATGGGCCAGCGCGGGCGCGTGGGGTCGTTCTTCTCGCGGGCGTGGCGCTGGATGCGCGTGATTTCGGCGTAGAGCGTGTCGAGCACCTCCGCCATCCGCTGGTGCATGTCCTTCGGGTCGTCGCCCTCCAGCACGTAGGGCGTGTAGCCGTAGCCCTTGAAGAGGGCCTCCAGCTCGTCGGCGTCAATGCGCGCGAGCACCGTGGGGTTGGCGATCTTGTACCCGTTGAGGTGCAGGATGGGCAGCACCGCGCCGTCGGTGATGGGGTTGATGAACTTGTTGGAGTGCCAGCTCGCGGCGAGCGCGCCGGTCTCCGCCTCGCCGTCGCCGACGACGCAGGGGACGATGAGGTCCGGGTTGTCCAGCACGGCGCCGTACGCGTGGAGCAGCGAGTAGCCCAGCTCGCCGCCCTCGCTGATGGAGCCGGGGACCTCCGGCGCGTCGTGGCTGGGGACGCCGTAGGGCCAGGAGAACTGGCGGAACAGGCGCTTCATGCCGTCGCGGTTGCGCTCGATGTTGGGATACAGCTCCGTGTAGGAGCCTTCGAGGAACGTGTTGGCGATGATGCCGGGCGCGCCGTGACCGGGGCCAATGAGATACATCATGTTGGCCCGGTGGTTCCGGATGATGCGGTTCAGGTGGACATAGATGAAGTTGAGGCCGGGTGTGGTGCCGAAGTGCCCCAGCAGGCGCGGCTTGATGTCCTCGCGCGTGAGGGGCCGCTCCAGCAGCGGGTTGTCCTTGAGGTAGATCTGCCCGACGGACAGGTAGTTCGCCGCGCGCCAGTAGGCGTCAATCTTCCCAAGCTCCTCGTCACTCAGCGGACCCGCCATCTTTCATCTCCCGAGGTGAACGTCGTGCAACCCCCGGGAGGACCAGACTCCAGCCCGCACGCGCCGCGCAACGTGAATCCTCGGCACAATGACAGACGCATGACATGCCGCCGGGAGCCCCGTCGTCCCTGGACAGGACCCGCGACGCTCCGCACGCCCCCGGCGTCAGTGGGAGGCGGGCACGTCGGACATGTTCACCGGCGTGGTGATGCGCTTCACCTTGGGGAAGAACAGGCCCGCGATGAACGCGGCGATCATCGCCGAGCACATGATCCAGAAGTTGATGGACAGGCCCGTGTTCAGCGCACTGCCAAGCGATTCGAGGATGGCGGGAGCCAGGCCGCGCCCGTGCTCGGGGCCGAGCAGCTCCGTGGCCGCGCTCACGGGGACGTTCGGGTCCTTCATGAGCTGCGACACCAGCACGCCGCCCATGACGCCCACGCCCAGGGAGCCCCCGATGGTGCGGAAGAACATGCTGCTGGCCGTGGCCACGCCGCGAAGCTCCCAGCCCACGGTCGTCTGCACGGCCACCATGGTCGCCATGGCGGCGAAGCCCAGGCCAATGCCAAACAACCCCATGGCGATCTGCGGCACGAACATGGACGCCCCCGGCTTGAGCAGGAACGCCATCAGCGCGGTGCCAATCGCCGCCAGGCCCAGGCCGCCGACGATGAGCGGCCGGAAGCCGGTGCGGACCATGAGCCTGCCGCCGATGAGGCTCGCCAGCGGCCAGCCGACAATCATGGGGGTGATCATCCCGCCCGCCATGGTGGCCGATCCGCCGAGCACGCCCTGCACGTACAGGGGCACGTAGGTGGTCGCGCCGAACTGGGCGGCGGAGAAGAGGGCGCCGGCCAGGTTCGAGATGGCGATGGTGGGAATCTTGAAGATGCTCATCGGGATGATGGGCTCCGCGGCGCGAAGCTCCACGAACACGAACGCGGTGAGCAGCACGGCGGCGATGGGAAGACCGAGCAGCGACCGCCCGGAGCCCTGCACCCCGAACAGCAGCGCCACGACGCCCGCGGACAGGAGCGCCGCGCCCGCGTAGTCGAGCTGCGCCCGGGCCTTGCGCTGGACCTGCTCGTGGAAGAACGCGACGAGCAGCACCATGGACGCGATGCCGATGGGGATGTTGATGAAGAAGATCCAGTGCCACGTGAGGTACTTCACGATGAGGCCACCGGTGAGCGGGCCCGCGAGGCCGGCGATGCCCCACACGGCGCTGAAGGCGCCCTGGACCTTCCCGCGCTGCTCCAGCGTGTAGATGTCCCCGATGATGGTGATGGCGATGGGCTGCATGGCCCCGGCGCCCAGTCCCTGAAGCACGCGGAAGGCGATGAGCATGTTCATCGACGTGGAGAGGCCGCACGCGATGGAGGACAGCAGGAACAGGGCGGAGCCGAAGAGGATGATGGGCTTGCGGCCGTAGAGGTCGGCGAGCTTCCCGTAGATGGGGACGGTGATGGTGGACGACAGCATGTACGCGGTGAAGACCCACGCGTAGTGCTGGATGCCGCCCAGGTCGCTGACCACCGTGGGCATGGCGGTGGAGACGACGGTCATCTCCAGCGCGGCCACGAAGAGGGACAGCGCCAGAGCCAGGGTGGTGAACGGTCGGTGGGTGGTGCGCATGGCGGAAGGGGGACCCGGGAAAGGCCCCTGGGTAACGCGTGCCCGTCCGGACCGCCAACGTCAAGCGCGTGAAATGTAGCGATGGGCGCCATCGTCGGGGATTCCAGGTCCAGTCCGCGAGCGCGGGGGCTCGCGAGGTGGGATAGGGTCCCGCGCGCACGGCATGGTCACGGATACCAAGACGATCGATTCAGGGCGCTGGCGGACGGCGGTCGCCGCGGTGTTGGGGCTCTACGCGCTGGGGCTGGTGCTGGCGGAGGCGGTGCTCCAGGCCGGAGCCATCCTGGCCACGGCGCTGGCCCTGGCCCTGGCGGTGACGAAGCGGCTGAGGCTGGAGAAGGACGTCAGGGCGTTCGTGCTGGCGAGCGTCGCCCTGTGTGTCTGGCAGCTCCTCTCCCCGGCGGTGGCGCTGATGACGGGGGCCGCGACGAAGTGGCCCAGGGGCGCGAGGTACGGCCAGGCGCTGGACACGGTGGCGGGAGCGGCGGTCGCGTGCATCGGGACGCTGGGAGTGCCCTGGTTGATGCTGGGAGGCCTCATCGCGGGAGGCTGGCTCACGGCGGCGGCCCTGGGGTTCTTCCAGCACCGCGTGCCGTGGCCCTGGGAGCCGCCGAAGTTCACGAAGCTGAACCTGGCGCGCCTGCACGAGAACTTCGGCACGGAGGAGCACCCGAGGTACGCGGCGGGAGGCTTCTTCTTCCACCGGCTCAGGTTCGCGCACGGAGCGATCGCGGTGCTGGGGCCCGCGCTGGCGGTGATTGGCCGCTCGAAGGTGACGCGGCGGCGGGTGCTGGCGGGAGTGATGGTGCTGGGGCTGCTGCTGTCCATCTACGCCGCGTTCGCGCGCGCGGCGTTGGGCGCGGCGCTGGGCGTGTGCGTGCTGGCGCTGCTGCTGTTGCTGCGGGGGACAGCGAGGAGGGCGGGGCTCGGGGTGGCAGTGGCGCTGGTGATCGCGGTCCTGCTGACGCCCGCGTGGCGGGAGCGGTTCGGCAAGGCGGTGGACAACCTCTTCGGCAGCGGAGAGCGCTCGCTGGCGATGTCCGTGGGCTGGCGTCTGGTGCGCGAGCATCCGCTGGTAGGTGTGGGCTTCGGCAATCACAAACCCGCGGCCCTGGCGACGCAGGCGGAGACGGGCATCACGGACCTGCTGGCCACGGACTCCCACAACCTCTGGCTGACGGCCTGGGCGGAGACGGGGCTCGTGGGGCTGGTGTTGCTGGCGGCGATGCACGGGCTCCTGGCCCGGGCGCTGGTGCGAAGGCATCGCGCGGGTTCGATTCCGGCCACGGGAGCCCTGCTGTCCTTCGTGGGCTTCCACGTCCTGGCCCTGGTGCACTACCTGCCGTTCCACCCCAGCGTGCACCTGTCGTTCATGCTCATCTGGGGCCTGGGGCTGTGCGGGTACGGCCAGGACAGTCAGGAATCAGTAAAACCCGGGTAGTTGGAAAGGAATGCCTTGACGGACGTGGGTGGACTGGCCAGAGAGCGGCGCCATGACCCGATTCCTTCGAGTGCTGACTCCCTTCTGTGTGGGTTCCCTCCTTGCCTGTGGAGGGACTGAGCCGCGGGCTGAGACAGAGACGCTGGCGACCACCTCGCAGTCCCTGGTGAAGGTCAACCAGACGTATTCCTACTGGGACGTGCAGAATGTGCCGGCCCAGGGCCTCTACAACTTCGACCTGACCATCTTCCCGTCGAACGACCCGGCCGCGGACGCGACCCACGTCGCCCCCTGGTACTTCTATGCCGCGCAGTTCGCCTTCAAGACGGGAGGCGACGCGGGGTACATCGGCATCCAGACGGACCCCAACGGGAAGCGCGCCGTGTTCTCCATCTGGGGAGCCAATGGCGCGACGTGCTCGAACGTGGCTGGCGCCATCTGTCAGCCGTTCTCGCACGAAGGGGTGGGGTACCAGACCCTGGTGCCCTTCAACTGGGTGGCCGGGCAGTACTACCGCGTCCGCGTCTGGCAGAACGGGGCGGACGCGGAAGGGGAGTGGTGGCTGGGCGTCATCATCAATGACAGCACCCAGACGGAGACCGTCGTTGGCCGGATCCGCGTGCCGTGGGGCCGCAACTGGCTGAGCGGCTCCATCATCAACTGGGTGGAGTGGTACGGCCCCGGCACGGAGAACTGCACGCAGCTCACGTCGTCCACGGTCTACTTCGCGCCGCCGAAGGGGAACGCCGGGACGCTCACCGCGCCGCCGCCCTACAACACGACGGGTCAGGGGCCGTGCGCGTCGGACGTCAGCGTGTATGGTGAGTGGATGCGGCACTACAACGGCTGGTGAGCCGCGGACCGGAGGCGTGTGATGGAGCCCATGGCTGTCACCGAGATCGGGGCACGTGAGTGGGAGTCACAGGAGTTGCTCTGTGACTACGTGCCCCAGGTGTTCCGCCGTGCGGACTTCCGCCGTTGGCGCGCATGGGGGGAGTGGAACGACGACTACCGTGCGTTCGCGCTGATGGAGGCCGGACGCGTGGTGGCCAATGCCTCCGTGATGCGGATGCGCCTGCTGTTGGAGGGGCGCGAGGCGACCGCCTACCAACTGGGCGCCGTGGGGTGTCTGCCGTCACATCGAGGGCGAGGACTGGCACGGGTGGTCATGAACGCCGCGCTGGACGCGTGTGGGGATGCGCCCGTGCTGCTCTTCGCCAACCCCAAGGTGCGCCAGTTCTACCCGCGCTTCGGGTTCCAGCCACAACTGCAGACGCTGTTCGCGGCCACGTACGACGCCGTGCCTGAAGGACCACCCGTGCCCACGCTCAATCTGGAGGACGCGGCCGTGCGCGCAGGACTCGCCGCGCTCTCCAGCGAGGGATTGCCCTCCACGGAGCGCTTCGGAGCCAGGGGCTACGCGACAGTGGCGAGCTGGCACGTGGCCAATGGCTTCGCGAGGCCGCTGCGCCAGCTGGGAACGGACGCCTGGGTGTTCGCGGGAGTCGAGGGAGGCACGCTCTACCTGGACGATGTCTTCGCCCGGGAGCCCTTCGACCTGCGCGCCTGGATCCCCCGGTTGATTGACCAGCCCATCCGGTCCATCAGCTTCGGCTTCACCCCGGAGCGCTACTGGCCGGATGCGGTGGTCGCCGGTGAGGACACGGAAGCGGACCTCTTCGTGCGCAACCTGCGTCTCCCGCAGGAGGCCCACCGGTTCCCCGTGCTGGGACACACGTAAAGGTTGGCTGGGAACTCCTTGTAGCACCTATCGAAGGTCAGTTTCTGGCCGAGCGCATGCACGGAGTGGTCCCCGGGCTCTTGCTGGCTTTGGGGGAGCGGCATGGTCGAATCATGGCTTGATCTTTTTTTGTTGTTTTTCATATTTCGTCCGTTCGAGATCTTTGCATCTCTCTCGGAGCGTCTGGTATTTGTCGTTCAGCACGCTGAGTTTTTTCTCTAATTCTGCTTTTGCAGTCTCAAGTTGCCGAATTCTCGCCTGCCGCTTGATGGCGCGCAGTCTTAATTGATCAATGTCGGCTGTCTTGTTGTTCTGGGATAATTCCAGGGTCGTCTGGTAGTTCTTGATGAGCAGGTCGTCGAGAGAGTCATCATCCTCATCGCTTGGGTATCTATCGTCGGCGATGGAGAAGAGCTGGGTAAGATGCTCCTCTTTCTTGCGTTTGCCTTTCGCCACGGTCTTGTTGCCGACCACGTCAGCGTGAAGCATCTCCCTTGCCCGGTTGGTTCGTTTTGTGTTGGAAATAAAGATGTTGAGGTGAGCGTCTATGGACCGCCTGTTGCGCTTGAGTTGATTGAATTTTTCAACTGCATCCCCCAGCCCGGTCCCATCCTGAAGAGAAACTGAGTTTTCGATGCCCATGGGGTTCTGCTCATCGAACTTCGGGCCGAAGATGAAGCTCTGCGAGAGATGCTCGCGTCCCTTCTTGTCGTTCTTCAAGAGCTGATTGCAGGTCTTGCAGGTCAATACCAGGTTGGAGACGTTGTTGAAGAACAAGAGCGCGCCCTGTGCGCTGCCATGCCAAACGCCATCACTCGCCTTGAAGAACAAGGAGTCGAACCTGGCGCCGTCAAAATTACCCGCCAGGGAGTCTTGGATCTTCTTCTTGTAGGCATGTTCGTTCTTGTTGAGAAGGGATTCGATATTCTGGAACCACTCCCCAATTTCCTTCGAGGTGATCACATGGTCGCTGTCGAGGGTGTATGTTTGAAACCACTCGTGGCAGTAGCTGCAATAGGTTCCTGACGTCTGGACGCGATCCCCCGTCATGGGCGAGATCGTCTCGAAGTCATACATCAAGTTGCTGTCGATTCGCTTTTCGATTTGCGCGACTCGCTCATTGCCGGTCGTTTTCGAATTGGGCTTGTAATCGAAGGCGCGAGTATCGGGTGTTGGAACGGGCACGAAGTCGGGCCGCTTCATTTGCCCGGCGGGTCCGGTAGCGAACGGTTTCGCCTTGCGTGCTTGCTGTCCGCCGTAGTCTTGGACGGCTGACGTGATTTCCAGAAAGGGAGTCATGGTGCGCGCCAAGACGAAGCACGACTCGTAATCAGATTTGACGTAGCATTTTTGGCCGTTGCTGCTGACGGTGAAGTGTTTTTTCATGACGTCAACGACCGTGAGGGTTTTGCCCTTGGTTAATGTAATATTTTTTGTTGGGGGGAGCAGGCTTGTGGATGCTACGACGTTGTCGTTGAGGTAATACAGTTCATCCGGGATGAGTGGCATGGCTCTAGCTTAATCTTCCCCGGCAGGCCGTGCATCGTCTGACCTCCACGCACCTCGGAGCCGACTCTGAAGGTCGGTGAGGTCAATGGGACCCAGATTGCGAGGACTTCCCGAGTAGTGCAGAGGCCTTGCCTCGCGAGTCACGTGGCTGGATATTGAGCGCCCATCTTCCCACCAGGAGGCGTTCAATGGCATACCGCAGCGAGCAGCTTGCCCTGTACCTCAATCTGGCGGCTTCTTGCCTGGACGAGAGCAATGGGTTCCTGTCATGCCTCATCGACACTCCGACGAAGATCACCCGGCCCAGTGGCAATCACGAGGAAACCCAATGCCTGGCCATGCCAGGAACCCTATGGATCGCCAATAACGACGACGGCGACACAGATGCACAGCAGGAGCTGCTGGACACGCTGGGTATTGATACGCATGATGCGCTGGTTGCCCATGTCGATGCCTACCAGACCCTGGTCTTGAAGCATCATGCAGGGAAGCTCACCCGACAGAACCTCCCATCCGGGAAGCAGAAATACCTCTACGACCTCGCAAGCCTGGATGGAGCGATTCCGGACGAGAAGCCAGCGGTCACTCCCTTGCCGGAACGGACGGCAAACAATGTCAGCTACAGCCTTTCATCGAGCAAGCCGCCCCCAGTCAGGGGGATCGTCTTCATCAAGGGCGCCTATACGGGCAGCGACAGACCCCATGGCAACATGCATGCGGAGCAGAAGCTGCTGGCTGCCCTGCACAAGTGCTACTCACGAGCACTCTTCAAGGGCGTCCACGTTTTCGGGTGCAAGGTCGCCTGCACGACTTGCGCTGCCGTCCTCAAGACCGCGAAGCAGCGACTCGCTAGCAAGGGAGTCGCTCTCAAATACGAAGATCCGATTGCTGAAAGGATACGCCTCGCAGCAGGCCTGCCTCAGGTGAATCCCGGTAACATCCGGGATCTGGACTTCAGTACGTACTTCACTTGAGTGTCGGAAGTCTCCGCTGTCATCCTCCTTGGGACTGACAGCCCGCTCGCAGTCCGCAAGAATGGGCAGCCTGGCGATTCTTGACGTCCAGACGTTCCTGTCAATGCAAGGCTGCCAACCGCGCAAATGTCTTGATCCTCAGCCTTGCCATTCTGTTGATGGTCGATAGCTGGCACTTCACGCAGACCGCCCGCGACTTTGGAAGTATCAGGGGCAGACCCGCTCGACCGACTTGATCCGCATGGCTCCGTCGACGTTCGGGTCGTTGGTCTGGTCGCCGATGGCGATGTTTCCGGTCGCCGCGAAGTTGTTCCGCGTGAGCTTCGCGACACCGTCGACGCTCACCGTCGCCACGTTGTCGGCATTCACCGCGAGTTCGTAGACGTGATACGCGCCATCGGTCACGGAGAACGCCGAGGACTGCGTGTCATCCGCCCAGCCAATCGCCGCGCTGTCCAGGTAGATCATCTGCGAGCGATCCGTGGAGTTGCCGAACGGCGAGGTGAAGCTCCCCAGGATGGCCGCGCCGCTGTCGAGCTGGTTGTGGGGGTTCGCCGACTCGACCTGCATCGTCACGCGGAGCTTGAATGGCTTCGCTGCGTCGAACGCGTTCGCCCGCGTAATGAGCAACTGCCCGCTCGTTCGGCCGCTGCTGGTCGTCGACGTCGCGAGGCGCACGTAGTCCTCACCGTACGTGAGGGTGTTCGGCGTCTGCGCGACCTGCGCCCATCCCTGCTCTGCGATGTCGCTGCCTCCGACCAGCAACGGAACGCTCGCGCGAGGCGTCCAGGTCGTCGTCGACGTCACTGGCGCGCACACTTCACAGTCATTCACCGGGTTCGGCGTACCCTCGGCGTAGAACGCGCCGTCGATGAAGCACTTCGGGCTGCACGCGCCGGCTGAGCAGATCTGTCCCGAGCCGCACGCCGTCCCTTCCGCGAGCGGGGTCCACGTGGTCGCGGACGTCACGGGCGCGCAGACCTCGCAGGCATTCGCCGCGTTCACTGCCCCGACCGCGAACTGCTCACCGCCGATCCGACAGACCGCGACGCAGAGGCCGCTCTGACAGGCCTCGATGGCCATGCAGGCCTGGCCGCACACTCCACAATGTGCCGGATCGGTGTCGGTGTTCACGCAGGAGTCGCCGCACTGCGTGGTGCCTTCGGTGGGGCACAGCTCCACTGACGCGTCGGGCACGGACGCGTCGGGAGTCTCGTCAGGGGAAGGGGAATCGTCATTGCACGCTGCGAAGAATCCGAGCACGACGACACAAGAGAGAGCGATGGAGCGAATGGAGAGCATGAATGTACGTGACTTTCACCCTGCGTCACGGATCGCAGGGGGCGCCATTCTGCTCATTCGCGGGGAGTTGTCAGAGTCCAAGCTCCAGGCCGATGCCCGGGGCCACGGACCAGAGCGTCTTCCGGGAGCTGCTTCCGGGGAACCACTCACCGACGACCTGGGCTCGGAGGAACTCCAGGAAGGTGATGCCCACGAGCGCCTGGACAACAGGCCGTGAGCACGCGGTCACGTGGCTGGCGCCTCCGTCCGTGCAGACGTTCGTCCCGTAGCCATCGTTCGCGCTGAACAACCAGCCAGCGCGAAGCGCAAGCCGGCTTTGTGAGAGGAAGGTCTGCTCCGCGCGGGGCTGGAACTCCAGTCCTCCCGTGAGGGCCACGCCGAAGGGGTCGCTGCTGCTGCCGGAGGAGAGGACGTCCTCGAGTCCCCGGAACCCGAGCGCACCCGCGAACCGGAGTCCGGACGACAGCGGCAGCGCGGAGGCCCCGACGCTCAAGCCCACCTCGCTCTCGGTAGGGCCCATCGTGACGTGCAGCGACAGACGCTGGGGCTCATAGCTGATGCTGTCCACCGCGAGCTTGCTGGCGAAACGGACCGTGGGCTTATCGGAAGGGGGCTGCGCCTCCGCGAGCCGAAGGGCGGCAGCTCCGAGTGCATGCCGGATCCGCAGGACCGCGAGATCCCCCCGGCCCTTCGGCACACCAAGGTCACGGAAGCTGAAGCCATAGGCCCCGAGCAGCCGCATTGAGTACGCCAGCTCGGATTCGTTTTCGCCCTGCTTCCATTTCGGCCATTCGCCAGGCTGGAGGCCGGGGACCCTGGGCGGTGGCTGTCCCGCGAGCGCGCGATCACAGTGTGTGTTGCGCCAGGCGCCAGCAGGGGCTGTCACCTCGGGCTTGCTGCAGGCGTCGTAGAGCTGATCCAGGGACATCTGCAAAAGCGCCCGAAAGTCCGCCAGCGCTTCGCCCTGACACAGCTCCTCCGCGCCCGGTGAGGCGTCATAGACGGCGCTCATGCAAGCGAAAGGCTGCCATCCGCCAAGGCCATCCATCGTCGTCGCGCGAGGCTTTTCCGAAGGCGTCCGCCCTTCCCGGAACGCGTCATCCATCATCCGGCGGGCGTCGTACATGCCCAGGTAGAAATCAAAGACGCGGAAGCTGGTTTCGAAGAAGCCCAGGAACGCGAACAGGGGCGCACCAGCCGCGGGGAAGTGTCGGCGCGGCAAGGTGAGGCGCTTGGCGATTTCCGGCTCCTCCTCCAGGAGCATGGCCAGTTCCTTCGAACGCGCTGTGTCCACGAAGGTGGCCAGGAGCTCCGCGAGTGTGGCGGGCAGGGAGGTGGGACCGGCCTCCGCCTGGGTAGGGGGCGTCACCGGGTACTCGGTGGCGTCCGGGTCGATGAAGGCGAACGCGATGCCCGGGGGCGTCGTGCGCACGTCGGGCTGGGGAACCGGGCGCCACTCCAGTTTGCCATCCGCTGTTTCGCGCAGACCATCGCGAGCGAGCCCCACGGCCAGACGGAGCGGGGTGTTGTCGAAGACGCCGCCGTCGATGAAGAGCTCCCGCCGTGCATCCGCTGGCAGGCACACCCCAGGCTTCGTGGAGGCGGTCGGTGCGCAGGTGCGCAGCGGCTGGGGCGGAAACGCGATGGGAAAGGACATGGACGCGAGGAGAAGCTCGCGCAGATGCGCGAAGGGGATTTCCCCCTGCTCGTCGGTCTCCAGCATCAACTCCAGCCGGCGGCCCTCGCGAGTCGTGTAGTTCGTCGCGCGAGGAGGACGTCCCGCCCCACGGCCCTGGATTCGAATGGCGAACTTCTCTTCAAGTCGCGGCAGGTCGAGCCGTCCATTCGCAGCCTTTAGGGCGCGAGGCGAGAGGCGCGTCGTCGAGACTCCGAGCACCACGTCGCAGGACGACTCCAGACCCCGGTTCCAAGCCTGTTCAATGTGGCCAGCGCGGCGTTCCAGTGCATCACGGGAGAAGACTCCGAGCGGCTGCGTCGAGGACGGGACGAACAGGTCGTTGAAGCCAATGGGGACCCAAATATCCCAGAACAGGGATTGGCCCGGCGTGGGGGCATCCACGCCACAGGTGGCCATCACCGCCAGCAGCGCGTTGAGGCTCCCCGCGGATGCGCCTGTCACGAGCCGCAGGTCCACCGCGCGCTCTCCCTGCGACGACGTCCCCGAGTAATACAGGAGTCCTGCCTCATACGTTCCCAGGGACACGCCGCCGCTCACGGTGAGCGACACGGCCTTCGGCGCTGCGGACTGGAGGGCAGGGAGGACCTGGGCACTCCCGGTCGAAGCAACCAGGAGCAGCATGCAGGTCATCAGGCCACGGATGCGTGACTTCGCCGGGTTGATCATGGAGCGTTTCATTCGCGCCGGAAGACCCGCTCGACGCCGGGTTGCTCGGGGCGCCAGTCTGCATCGAGCGCGTGGTCGATGACCTCCTTGACGAGGCCCGGAGAGATGACCGTTCCGTGCTCTACCCAGGTCACCATGCGCTGACCCTGCCCTGACTCCTGCTCCACGACGATGCCGAGCCCGGGCTCATCGTTCGGAGCTACAGTCCAGCGGTAGGACCTGCTCCCGACGACGATACGCCGAGTGCCTTTACGACGAAGAGTCATGGCCTTCCTTGCAGTGCTCGCCTGAAGACGCCGAGGGTCTGCTGAGCACATCGGTCCCAGGTGAATCGGGCCGCACGTTCCCTGCCCAGCTCAATCAAGCTCCGGCGCAGGTTTTCGTCCCTGAGAATCCGTAGCGTTGTTTCATGCCAGGACTTCGCATCGTCGGGCGGGACTCGCAGCGCCGCATCGCCCACGACTTCCGGAAGTGCTGTCGCATCCGCGGCGATGACGGGACATCCAGACGCCATGGCTTCTAGCGCAGGCAATCCAAATCCCTCGTACTTCGACGGCAGGAGCAGCGCCGTGGCGGCGCCGTAGAACAGCGGCATCTCCGACTCGGGCAGTTGCTCCAGGTCGATGACGTTCTCGTGAAGGCCCGTCTCATGCGCCACCGCGCCCTTGCCCGCGAGCAGCACCAGCGGCACCGGCAACTCCTCCGCGAACTTCGCCAGCATCGCCAGGTTCTTGAACGGCTTGGCATTGCCTACGACCGCGACGTACCGCTCCGGCAACTCATGCCGCTCGCGGAATGCCTGCGCTTCGCGCGCCGTGGGTGGTTCAAACCGTGAATCCACACCGTTGTGGATCACCTGGAACCGGTACGGCGACATCTTCAGGTACTTCCCCAGTTCCTCCCGGGAGAAGTCAGACACGGTGATCAACGCGGACGCCAGACGCGCCCGGGGCCCCACCACGGCCTTGTAATAAATCGCCTGCACCGGCGTGTACTGGTCCGCCAGCGCCAGGTGGTTCGCGTCGTGCAACGTGGCCACCAGCCGGCCCGGCCAGAACAGCGGCAACGAGAACGACGTCGCGTGGAACAGGTCCGGCTTCAGCTTCGTCAGCTCGTACGCCAGCAGGGGCTGCTCGGTCGGGGACAGGTACCCGGCCCTGGAACGGTGGAGCGGAATCTTCGGCGTCAGTTCTCCCAGGTCGTCCGGCAGGCCCTTCGCCGGGACCAGGGCGGAGAACTCCAGGTCCGGGGCCAGGGAGGGCAGGCGGCGCGCCAGCTCCAGCGCGTACCTCGCGATGCCGTGGAGCTGACCGCGCACCATTCTCAGGTCGAGGAGGACAGAAGGCACGCTCCCTGGCCTACCACACGCGGCCTTCCACCCGCACCGCCGCGCATCCAGTGCTAGAAGGCCCACCCGTGAAGGTCGCCCTCGTCCACGACTGGCTCGTCACCCACCGCGGCGGAGAGCGCGTCCTCGACGCCCTCTGCGAACTGTTCCCCAGCGCGGACCTCTACACCCTCATCCACCAGCCGGGCAGCCAGCCCGCGCGCATCGAGGACCGGCGCATCACCACGTCGTTCCTCCAGCACATCCCCGGCATCCACTCGCGCTACCGGCACTTCCTGCCGCTGTTCCCCCGCGCCATCGAAGCCCTGCGCATCACCGGCGACTACGACCTGGTCCTGTCCTCCAGCCACTGCGTCGCCAAGGGCATCCACGCCCCTCCCGGCGTGCCCCACCTGAGCTACGTCCACGCTCCCATGCGGTACATGTGGGACCTGTTCGACGAGTACTTCGGCCCCGGCCGCACGCGCCTCCCCGTCCGCGCCGCCGCCCTCGCCGTGCGCCCCTACCTCCAGCACTGGGACCGCGCCTCCACCGACGGCGTGGACCGCATCGTCGCCAACTCCCAGCACATCGCCGGGAAGATCCGCCGCTTCTGGGGCCGCGAGGCCTCCGTCGTCCCGCCCCCCGTGGAGCTCGACCGCTTCACGCAGGTGCCGCTCGAAAGGGGAGGGCAGGGCGGCTACTTCCTGTGGCTCGGCGCCTTCGCTCCGTACAAGCGCCTGGACGTCGCCCTGGAGGCCTTCCGCACCCTGGACACCCCGCTGTGGGTCGTGGGCACGGGACAGGAGGCCTCGCGCCTCACGTCCGGTCCGCTTCCGCCCCACATCCGCTTCCTCGGCAACGTGCCCGACAGCGCGCTCCCGTCCCTCTACCGCGACGCCCGCGCGCTCCTCTTCACCCCCGAGGAGGACTTCGGCATCACCCCCCTGGAGGCCCAGGCCACCGGACGCCCCGTCATCGCCTTCGGCAAGGGCGGCGCCCTGGAGACCGTCACGCCGAAGACGGGCCTCTTCTTCCCGGAGCAGACCCCCGCGTCCCTCGCCGCCGCCGTGCGCCAGTTCGACGCGTGGGAGGCCTCCTTCCGCCCCGAGGACGCCCGCGCCCAGGCCGAGCGCTTCGGCCGCGCCCGCTTCCAGCAGGCCATCCAGGCGGAAGTGGACGCCCTCTTGGGGCTGTCCAGGCCCTCCCCAGCAGTGTGACAGCGCTGTCCGCCCCGTCCCCACTTTCCCGAGGCCTGCCTGCCCGGCATGTCGGAGTGTGTCGGCTGCCCTGCGGTCCAACCGGTTGGATTCACGGGAAAACCCGTGGTAGGACGCCGCGGCGGGGGAGGGGCCCGGGCACCTGACGGTGAGCGGGGCAAGGGGTGCGTGTCTTGCATCCGACGGACGGTCTTCGTCTCCCCCGACAGGAGTCATCGCGGTGTTCGGTCGCCTGCAGCGCTTCTACACGTCCATCAAGGTCGCCGCCGACGCGGGGATGCTCGCGGTGGCGTTCGTGCTCGCGTACTTCACCCGCTTCAGCGGCGTGTTCCCCATCACCGAGGGCATCCCGCCCCCGGCCGAGACGTTCGTCTCCCTGGTGATGGTGCTCGTCATCTTCCCGGTGACGTTCCAGCGGGCACGGCTGTACGCGACCAACCGCGCGCGCTCGCACATGGGGGAGCTGTTCGAGCTCTTCAAGGCCACCATCACCGCGACGCTCGTCCTGGTGGCGGTGACGTACTTCATCCGCGAGCGCTACTCGCGCCTCACGCTGGCCATCTTCGTCGTCTACGCCTTCACGCTCATCGCGCTGTCGCGCATGATCATGCGCCACCTGCTCAGCGAGGTGCGCCGGCGCGGCTACAACCTCAAGTCCATCCTCGTCATCGGCGAGGAGGAGCTGGGGCTGCGCACCATCGAGACGGTGGAGAGCCACCGCGAGCTGGGCTTCCGCGTGACGGGCGTGCTGTCGCTGAAGGAGGAGAAGGTCGGCCAGTGGGTGGGCGGCGTGCGCGTGGTGGGCCACGTGGGCCAGGTGGAGGCCTACCTGGATGCCCACCCGGTGGATCAGGTCATCATCGCCGTGCCGCTGGAGGACCAGGCGCGGGTGAAGCCGCTGATGGAGCAGCTGGCGCTGCGCACCGTGGACGTCAAGGTGGTGCCGGACCTGTACCAGTACATCACCCTGTACGGCGGCCTGGAGGAGTTCGGCGGCCTGCCCATCATCAGCCTCCAGGGCGACCCCATGGACGGCTGGAGCCGCGTGGCCAAGCGCGCGTTCGACATCCTGTTCTCGCTGCTGGCCATCGCGGTCAGCGCGCCGACGATGGTGCTCACGGCCCTGCTGGTGCGCCTCACGAGCAAGGGCCCCATCCTCTACCGCCAGGAGCGGATGGGCATGGACGGGCGGACCTTCTCCATCCTCAAGTTCCGCACCATGCGCGTGGATGCCGAAGCGCAGGGGGCCACCATGGCGAGCGCGGTGGATGCGCGCCGCACGCCGGTGGGGACGTTCCTGCGCAAGTACTCGCTGGATGAGCTGCCGCAGTTCTTCAACGTGCTCCGGGGCGACATGAGCCTCGTGGGCCCGCGTCCGGAGCGGCCCGTCTTCATCGAGGAGTTCAAGCGCCAGATTCCGCGCTACCACCTGCGCCACAAGGTGAAGGCGGGCATCACCGGCTGGGCGCAGATCAACGGCCTGCGCGGCCAGACGTCCATCCAGAAGCGCATCGAGTACGACCTGTACTACATCGAGAACTGGTCGCTCCTGATGGACCTGAAGATCCTCCTGCGCACCGCGCTGGGGGGCTTCCTGTCGAAGAACGCGTACTGAAGCCGGGCCAGGGCAGGCAGGCAGGCGGGACGGGCGCGCAGGTCGTATTCGCGCACACCCTCTCATTGGCACCGCGAAGCCGTCTAGACTGCGGGCCGACATGGGCGACAAGCTGGGATTGACGCTGGTCCGCAAGGGCCTCCTGACGCAGGCGCAGCTCGACCAGGGCATGAGCGCACAGCTCGTGCACGGAGGCCGGCTGGGCTCCCGGCTCGTGGAGCTGGGGTTCCTCGACATCGAGACGGTGGGCATGGTGCTGGGCGAGCTGTCCCGGCTGCCCGTCGCGATGGAGGCGGACTTCGACGCCGTCACCGACGCGACGCTGAAGCTGCTCACGGCGGATCAGGCGGAGAAGCACCAGGCGTTCCCGCTCGCGGTGGAGGGCCGGCGGCTGAAGGTCGCGATGGCCAACCCGCTGGACCTGCAGACCACGGATGCGCTCGGGTTCATCACGGGCATGCGCATCGTGCCGTACGTGGTGCCGGAGCTGCGGCTGTTCCACTACCAGAACCTGCGCTACGGCATCGACCGGCCGACGCGTCCGCTGAAGGCGGCCATCCCCGTGCCCGCGCGCCGCTCGGTGTCCATGCCGTCGGTGGCCTCCTTCTCCGCGGCGCCGGTCGTCGTTCCGCCGCCGGCCGTGCCGCCTCCGCCCGCGCCCGTGCGCGCGGAGCCCGAGGTGGCGGGGATGTTCGGCGGGCTCGCGCCGGGACAGTTCCTCAGCGACGAGTCGGAGGATCAGGAGGCCGAAGCGGACCTGGCCGAAGCGGCCATCGTTGGCGAGGAGCTTCCGGACATCGTGATGGGCGAGCCGGTGCGGGCTCCGCCGGTCGTGGAGATGGCCCGGCCCGGTGGGAGTCCTCCGGCCGGGCCGCCCCGGTTGACCATGTCGCCGCAGCCCCCGGGCATGGTGGCCCGGCAGGGTGGGGGGCCACCGTCTGGGATTGGCGTGCCCGTGGTTCCGGGGGTGTCTCCAGTGGGGGCGGCTGCTCCGGGCCTGCCTTCGCAGGGGCCGGGTGTGGCTGCTTCGGGCCTGACTTCGCAGGGGCCGGGTGTGGCTGCTTCGGGCGTGCCTCCGCATGGGGCCGCGCCGATGGTGGCTGCTTCGAGCGTGCCTCCGCATGGGGCCGTGCCGATGGTGGCTGCTTCGAGCGTGCCTCCGCATGGGGCCGCGCCGATGGGCGCTGTCACGGGTGTGCCTCCGCAGGGGGGCGCGCCGATGGTGGCTGCCGCGGGTGGGCCTCCTGGAGCCGGAGCGCCTGCGCGCGTGGCGCCTCCTCCGGGGGCTCCGGGAGCGCAGCCTCCTGGGATGATCGGGCGGGGTGGGCCGGTGCCGCCGGGGACTCGGCCTTCCGCGACGGGGATCCCCACCGTGCCGAAGACGCCGCCTCCGGGCATGCGTCCCGCCGCGCCGGGAGCGCCAGGGGCTCAGGGACCGCGTCCGGTGGGCCCTCCGGGCGCGCCGATGCCGCCGGGGATGGTCCGGGCAGGACCTCCGCCGGGAGCGCCCGGCATGCCTCCGGGCGCGCCGCCTCGGCCCGCTCCGGGCATGCCCGGGCCCGCGATGATGGCTCCTGCTGGCGCGGGGCCCGTGCCTCCGGGGCAGCGTCCTCCGACCGCTCCTGGAGTTCCTGGTGTCGGAGCACCCGCGGGCGCGCGTCCCATGGGGCCTCCCGGTGTACCGGGCGCCGCACCTCCGAATGCCGCGCAGGGAAGGCCTGGGGTCGCGGGAGGCCAGCCACCTCCGCCTGGAGCTCCACCGCGCCAAAGGCCTCCGTCTGGAACCGTGCCCTCGGTTGCCGCTGGCACCACGGGCACCGTGCCTCCTCCGGGTGTGCCGGCGTCCGTTTCGCCGCCGCGCCCAAGCGCCGCGGGTCCCGTCGCCGCGCCTCCGCCGGGCAACCCCGCTGCGATGGCTCCGGGGGCGGCGGGAAGCCCGTCGCTCGCGTCTGTCCAGGGGCCGTCTGGCCCTGTGCCGGCCGCTCCCGGGAACGTTCCGCCCGTCATGGCTGATGGCCCGGTCGAGACGGCGAATGCCTCTCACGCCAGTGCTCCGGCCGTCGCGCCTCAAGGCCCGGCGGGTGGAACGACCACCCCCGTGGGCCTCACTCCAGACGCCCAGGCTTCGTCCGAATCCATCGAGGAGACGGCTCCGGTAGGGATTGCGAGGGACGAGGCGCCTGCCGAGCTGTCTTCAGGTGGAGCCCAGCCCCCTGTGGCCCGACGCCCGTCAGGGGTCACCAAAGCCATCGCAATCTCGGACGCCCCGGCCGCCAGTGCAGGGGTGCCGGATCTCGGAGGAGCGTGGGCGGATGCATTCTCGGACACCCCTTCCGCGAAGCCGGCGGCTCCCACCGTCTCCGCGGACGCACCGTCGAATGCGAAGGCTGAGGCTGCCACCGCTCGGCCCACCCAGACGGCATCGCTGTCCGAACTGGTGCTGGATGCCGAGTTCGTCGAAGACGCCGACCTCAGCCTGAGCCCCGAGTCGTTCGACTCCGCGCCTGTCGCAGCCGCTGCCGAGAAGGCCCCCGAGCCCTCAGCGGTCCTGACCGGGGATGATCTCTCCGACGACGACATCCTCGAAGACGTGGATGCCGTGTCGGCGGAGCCGTCCAAGACCGCCGCTGCCGAAGCCACGGACGTCCTCGAAGACGTGGACGTGATGTCCGCCGAGCCGCACGAAGAGGCAAAGGCCACCAAGGCCATGGACGTCCTCGAAGACGTGGACGTGATGTCCGCCGAGCCGCACGAAGAGGCAAAGGCACCCGAGGCCACGGACGTCCTCGAAGACGTGGACCTGATGTCCGCCGAGCCGCCCTCGACTCCCGAGGCGGAGCCGGTCTTGGCCGCGGCTCCCGAAGCCCCAACGCCCACGGCTGAATCGAAGGAAGCCCCTCCGCCGGAGGCCGTCTCCACACCGTCCATCGCGGATGCTCCGAAGTCCGACGGGCTGTCAGAGTCGATCGAGTTCGAGGACCTCCCGGAGACTCCCGCCGCTGTCGAAGCCGCGAAGCCGGAGAGTCCGTCCGTCTCCACGGCGCCTTCGCCTGAAGTGGATCAACCTGCGCGGCTGGAGCCCGTGGAGCCGCCGGCGGCGTCTGTCATTGCCGCACCGGTCGCGCCGGACGCCGAAGCGGACGCGCTCGAATTCAGCCTGGCGGGGGACTCGCCCCAGCCCTCCGTCACGCCTCCCGAGACCGCCGAGTCCTGGCAGGTCGCCGCTGCCCCGAAGGCCGACGCCGTGGCCCCCGAACCCTCTCCGGAGGAGGTCCCCAGCCCCGCGCCCACCGAGGAGCGCCGAGCCGAAATCCCTCCCGAGTTCGAGGTCGCCCTCGTCTCCAGCTCCGAGCCCGCCCCCAGGCCCGTCCCGGAGCCCACGCCCGAGCCGGCCTCCCACGCGACCCTCACGGAAGCGGAGGCGCCCACGGCCCCGCCGAAGCCGCGCCTCGTGGCCGCGCCCCCAGCGCCGGTCCGCGACCGGACGCCCATCGCCCTCGACGACCTGCCCACCTCCACGGAAGAGCCCATGCAGCTCGCCTCCACGTGGGAGTTCGTGGGCTGGCAGGGCAATGGGGAAGGGGAGGGCCCCGTGGGCCACAGCCCGGAGACCACCTGGGCCGACCGCGTCGTGGACCTGGACGTCCCCGCCGCCGCGCCCACCACCCCCGAGGACGGCGTGGCCCTGGCCTCCGCGTGGGAGTTCATGCAGCAGCCGTGGCAGCCGCAGGCCGTCGCGAACATCGACCCCGCCCAGGCCCTGCTCGCCGCCGCCAGCGCGTCCACCGACACGCCCGTGGACGGCCCCGCCGTCACCGCCGAGCAGGTGCTCTCCGCGCTCGACACCGCGGACTCGCAGGGCATGGTCGGCAAGGTGCTGCTGGCCTACAGCGCGGGCCGCTTCCGCCGGGCCTTCCTGCTGGGTGACAGCTTCGGTCTCGCTCGCGTGGGCCGCGCCTGGGGCCCGGGCAGCGACCGTCCGGAGGTCTCCGCGCTCAAGGTGGACCTGGACACGCCGTCCCTCTTCACCTCCGCGCTGAACGGCCCCAGCCCCAGCGTCTTCAGCGCCCCGCAGGGCCCCCAGGACGAGGCCATCTTCTCCGCGCTGTGCGGCGAGTCCGAGCACCACCTGCTCGTCTTCCCGCTCCACTCGCGCGGGCAGCCCGTGGCCTTCTTCGTCGCCGAGCACGGCCCCGCGCCCCTGGACGTCGCCATGCTGGAGGAGCTGGGCCGCATCGCGGACCGCGCGGTGGAGATCTGCACGCGCCTCCACCGCTTCCCCTGAAGCACGAAGGGCCCCGGAGCTTGAGAGCGCCGGAGCCCTTCACCTCACTTCAACCCGCGACCGCGGCGGGCTTCAGCTGCAGCCGCTGGTCGTGCCGCAGTTCGCGCACTTGTAGCAGGCGCCGCTGCGCACGGTGATGGCGCCGCACTGGTGGCAGGGCGGGGCGTCCGCCTGGTTCAGGTACGTGCTGCGCGAGTTCATCGCGGACAGCTGCAGCGTCGCCGCCTGGGCCGGCACCGCCGCCTGCGTCACCGGCTCCGGACGGGCCTCCTCCACTGGCGTCACCTCCACGTCGTCCGCGCAGGGCTCCGTGGGCAGGAACTTCAGCGACAGCCACCGGAAGATGTAGTCGGTGATGGACTTGGCGATGGGGATGGCCGGGTTGCCCGTGAAGCCGCTCGGCTCGTAGCGCGTGTGGCAGAACTTGTCCGCCAGCACCTGCAGCGGCACGCCGTACTGGAGCGCCAGCGACACGCTGGTAGCGAAGCTGTCCATCAGGCCGCTCACCACCGAGCCCTCCTTCGCCATGACGACGAAGAGCTCACCGGGCTTGCCGTCCTCGTACATGCCCACCGTCAGGTAGCCCTCGTGGCCACCGATGGAGAACTTGTGCGTGATGGACTGCCGCTCGTCCGGCAGCCGGCGGCGGAGCGCCTTGGGCTCGGGCATGACGGCGGGGGTGGGCTCGGCGGCCACCGCGCGCTTCGCCTCCGGGGCCTTGTCCTGCGACGTGTTGAGCGGCTGCGTGCGCTTGCACCCGTCGCGGTACACCGCGACGGCCTTCAGGCCGCTGCGCCACGCCTCGATGTACGCCTTCTCGATGTCCTCCACCGTGGCGTCATTGGGCAGGTTCACCGTCTTGGAGATGGCGCCGGAGAGGAACGGCTGCGCCGCGGCCATCATCTCGATGTGGCCCATCCAGTGGATGCTGCGCTGGCCCCTGGATGGCTTGAACGCGCAGTCGAACACCGGCAGGTGCTCCGGCTTCAGGTGCGGAGCTCCCTCGATGGTGTCGTGCTTGTCCAGGTACGCGATGATGTCCTGCGCCTGCGTCTGGGGGTAGCCCAGCTTCTCCAGCGCCAGCGGGACCGTCTGGTTGACGATCTTCAGCATGCCGCCGCCCACCAGCTTCTTGTACTTGATGAGCGCGATGTCCGGCTCGATGCCGGTGGTGTCGCAGTCCATCATGAAGCCGATGGTCCCCGTGGGCGCCAGCACCGTCACCTGGCTGTTGCGGTAGCCGTGCTCCATGCCGCGCGCCAGCGCGTCGTCCCACGCCTCCTTCTGGGCCTGGTGCAGCTCCGCGCTCACGCCGTCCGCCGGCAGCTGGTACGCCGCCTTGCGGTGCTTGCGGATGACGCCGAGCATGGGCTCCGCGTTGTTGCCGTAGCCCGCGAACGCGCCCTGCTTCTCCGCGATGCGCGCGCTCGTGGCGTACGCCTCGCCGCACATGAGGGAGGTGATGGCGCCCGCCAGGTTGCGGCCCGCGGGGGAGTCGTACGGCAGGCCGGACGCCATGAGCAGCGCGCCCAGGTTCGCGTACCCCAGGCCCAGCGGGCGGTAGTCGTGGCTGTTCTTCGCGATGCGCTCGGTGGGGTAGCGGCTGAAGCCGACGATGATCTCCTGCGCCAGCAGCACCACGGACACCGCGTGCTTGAAGGCGGCCACGTCGAAGCCACCCTCCAGCGTGCGGAAGTGCATCAGGTTCAGCGACGCCAGGTTGCAGGCCGAGTCATCCAGGAACATGTACTCGGAGCAGGGGTTGGACGCGTTGATGCGCGCCGTGCCGGAGCACGTGTGCCACGCGTTCACCGTGGTGTCGTACTGGAGGCCCGGGTCGCCGCACAGGTGCGCCGCCTCCGCGATTTCACGGAACAGCTCGCGGGCCTTGTACGTCTCCATCACCTGGCCGTCGCGCACGGCGCGCGTCTGCCACGGGCCGTCGTTCACCACCGCCTTCATGAAGTCGTCGGTGACGCGCACGGAGTTGTTGGAGTTCTGGAAGAACACCGACCCGTAGGCCTCGCCGTTGAAGGACGGGTCGTAGCCTGCCTCAATCAGCGCCCAGGCCTTCTTCTCCTCGTTCGACTTGCAGCGGATGAACTCGAGGATGTCCGGGTGCTCGGCGTTGAGGATGACCATCTTCGCCGCGCGCCGCGTCTTGCCGCCGCTCTTGATGACGCCCGCGAACGCGTCGAAGCCGCGCATGAACGACACCGGACCGGACGCGGTGCCGCCGCCCGCCAGCAGCTCCTTGCTGCCGCGGATGCTGGACAGGTTGGAGCCCGTGCCGCTGCCGTACTTGAAGAGCATGCCCTCCGTGCGCGCCAGCCCCAGGATGGACTCCATGTTGTCGTCCACGCTGTTGATGAAGCACGCCGAACACTGCGGGTGCTCCTCCACGCCCACGTTGAACCAGACGGGCGAGTTGAAGGCCGCCTTCTGGCGCAACAGCAGGTGCGTCAGCTCCGCGTGGAACGCCTCGCGGTCCACCGCCGACGCGAAGTAGTGCCCCTCCTCACCCCAGCGGGTGAGGGTGTCCACCACGCGCGCCACCAGCTTGCGCACGCTCGTCTCACGCTCCGGCGTGCCGGGCGTGCCCCGGAAGTACTTCGACGCCACGACGTTCGTCGCCAGCATCGACCAGGACTTGGGGACCTCGATGTCCTTCTGGTCGAAGACGACCTTGCCGTCCTCGCCCTTGATGCTCGCGCTGCGGTACTCCCAGGCCAGCTCGTCCGCCGGATCCACCCCGGGCGTCGTGAAGAACCGCTCCACGGTCAGCCCCGTGGAGGCCGTCGCCGCCTTGCCCTTCGCACGGCCTCCGCGCCGCGGCTCCCTGCCACCCACCACCGGCTTCCCACTCAGTTCCTTCTCCATGACGCCCACCTCCAGATTCACTGAGAGTGATGATGCAAAATTTGCAAAATGGCCAACGCCGCAGAATCCCAGGGGATCCGTTGATCAGTTCCAGGCACAGGGACGGCAGCGTTGAGAAGGTCGGGGACGGGCGGAAACGAGGGGACACACCCCTGGAATCCGGGCCCGGGCCTGACTGCCCACCTGCCGGGCGGGCGGATCCATATGATCGCTGGTGGGGTCCGTCAACATCACCCACGCCCCTATATCTAGTGTCAGAATCCTGCTTACACACTTCATTTGGTACGCATTTCGACACCGGCTGATCTGCGCCCAAGGCTGATCTAATAACCCTTCTCCCGGTGGCAATGGCAGCCGTGGCTGGCAATGTATCGTCATGACCATGCAAAATCGGTCAGCGGGGGAAGGGGGCCTCTCCAAGCGCTTGTGATCACTCGCGGATGTTTGCTGTCAGTCCGTGTGCCGAGCGTAGGAGCGCTCCCGGGCCCACGCGACAAACGGGCCGGGTGGGGCGGGCCTGGACGGTCGCCTGCTGAACGGCGGCATCGATTTCGACGCTCGCCCGCGTTAGGAGGCGAACCATGCCGCCTCCCTTCGAACGCCACGTCTTCGTCTGCACCAACCGCCGCCCGGACGGACACCCCAAGGGGTGCTGCGCCACCAAGGGAGGGGAGGAGGTGCGGGCCGCCTTCAAGGAGGAGCTCGACAAGCGCGGGCTCAAGCGCAGCATGCGCGCCAACGCGGCGGGCTGCGTGGACACGTGCGCGTTCGGCGTCTCCGTGGTCGTCTACCCGGAGGGCACCTGGTACGGCGGCGTGAAGGTGGAGGACGTGCCCACCATCGTGGAGGAGCACCTGGTGCAGGGCCGCCCCGTGGAGCGGCTGCTGATGCCCTTCAACAAGAAGGCGGAGCGCTGAAGGCGGTTGCCCGCCTCGCGCCCCGCCTTGGGGAAAGCCTGTTGGCCCCTACCGCCTGGAGCTAGTCGCGGCGGTTGCCCAGCAGGCGCAGCAGCGACAGGAACAGGTTGATGAAGTCCAGGTAGAGGGTGAGCGCGCCCACGATGCTCACCGCGGTCAGGCTCTTGAAGCCCGCGCCCGCGTGGTACTCGCGCAGCTTCTGGACGTCGTACGCGGTGAGGCCCGCGAACACGAGCACGCCCGCGCAGGCGGTGACGAACGACACGGCGCTGCTCTTGACGAAGAAGTTCACCAGGCTGGCGATGAGGATGCCGATGAGCCCCATGAAGAGGAACGTGCCCCAGCTGCTCAGGTCCTTCTTCGTGACGGTGCCGTAGACGGCCATCGCGCCGTAGGTCGCGGCGGTGATGAAGAACACCTGACCGATGGAGCTGGCCGTGTAGATGAGGAAGATGACCGACATCGTCACGCCGGTGAGCGCCGCGTAGCCCGCGAACATGACCGCGGCCACCGGGCCGGACAGCCGGGGCGCCAGGATGGACAGGCCGAACACCACGCCCAGCTGCACCAGGAACAGGACCATGCGGTTCTGCACCGCCATGCGGAGCAGCGTCTCATTGGCCAGCGTCACCATCGCCATCACGCCGGTGAGCGCCAGGCCCGCGAACATCCAGCCGTGCACGCGCGACATGAACGCGCGCTGCGACTCCTGCACCAGGACGTCGTCCACCCCGGCCGCCTGCCCGCTCTGCCAACCACCTGATGATTCCCACGCCATGTGTTCCGTTTCCTTTCAGGCCGGGCACCGCTGCGCGCCCTGCCTCTGTCTAACGAGGATCCTTGGAGGACGCCTTAAAGGGCCTTCCAGGCCAGCAAAAGCTTTGACGCCACTTCCGTCGTGATGAGCGGCAGGACGCCCCCGCCGCCCACGATGTTGACGATCTCCGACATGGACCCCCGGCAAACGCCACCCCACGCGGGCTGCTTCGCGAGCCCCACGGAGGCGTATGCCGAGTAGTCGACGAAGAAGGAGGTCGGCAGCACGCTGTTCTGCCCACAGAGCAGGTGGTCTTCCGGCTGTGTGTCCACCACCTCCTGGACCACGTAGCCGCCGCCCTGCGGGTCCGTGGCGGCGCGCTCGCACAGCTCCGCCCACGTCTTGGACTCGCCGAAGGCGCCCTTCACGCGCTCCTCGTAGGGCACGGTGCCCACGGAGCGGCCCAGGAAGACGGCCTTGCCGCCGTAGTCCCACGCGCGCTTGAGCACGAAGCGCGCGGGCTCCTGGGCCACGAGCGCCACGAGGTCGTCCACCGGCGCGCCGTCGGGGCCCACACCGGGGCCGTGGCGGAAGGGGCGCGTCCACGGCACCGCCGCGCGCACCGCCTCCAGCTCCTCGGGCGTGAGGCCCGCGGTCTGGGCGAGCGCCGCGTCCGTCACCGCCTGCGACAGGAGCGCGAACGTGGTCTTCACCTCCACCTGCGAGGCGGGCGGGTTCAGGAACACGGCCTTCTTCCCGGGAACGACGCCCAGGAAGTCCTCCACCCACGGCGCGGGGTTCTGCTCCAGCCGGCGCACGAAGAGGTGGCGGTAGACCAGGTCGTACTTCTTGCCGTTCACCGTGAAGGCGTCGTCCCCGGACACGTCCTCCGGGTGCACGATGTCCGCGTCCGCGCCGAACTCGCGGAAGCGCTCGCACAGCCAGCGCAGCTCCGTCACCTGCGCGTCGTTCTTGCGGCACAGCAGCGCCACCGTGTCCGGCATCTTCCCGTCACGCTCCGCCGCGTAGCCGTCCAGCAGCGCGCGGTAGAGCGCCAGCGCGTTGTTGCCGTTGAGGGTGAGCAGCGACGCGAGCGCCTTCTCCGGATAGCGCACGTGCCGCGCGACGACCTCGATGAAGGTGCGCGCCGCGATGTCCGAATAGCCCTGCATGGCCGGGATGGTGGCGTTCACCTCCAGCGCCCAGGGCCGGCCTCCGGACACGAAGTAGTCCACGCGCGTGGTGACGAGCTTGCGGCTCGCCTCCCAGGTGGCCTGCGCCAGGCGGCGCTCCAGCGGGGACAGCGCGCCCAGCAGGACTTCCGCGTCCGGGCCGCCCAGCATGGCGCGCGCCATCTTCATCGTGGCGGAGGCCAGCTTCGCGGACAGCAGCGCGCGGCGTTTGATCTCCTCCGCGTCCAGGATGACGGGCGTGGCGGTGATGGGGATGGGCTGGGTGCTGCCATCCGGCTTCGTCACCGCGAGGCCGCGCTGGTAGGCGGTCTTCGCCAGCTCCGGTCCGAAATAGTGTGCCTGCCTGCGCAGGACATCCATGAGCTCGTGCACGCGCGGAACCTACGGCCCCAGGGGCTCGTGGGTCCACAACCCGCGGCACGGGCCGCTGTTCCCGGGGCCCGCCACCTTGCCCTCCGGGCCGCAGCCGCCGCGTCCCTGCTTGCACGGGGCGGGGAGGTCGCTTAAAACAACTCAGTTACTTTCCGAGACCGAGTGGACGTGAGCCGCCTCCGACGCCACCTCAGCACCCGTCGCTCCCTGCCGCGCCTGCTGGCGCTGCCGTGGGTGCTCGTGTGCGTGCTGGTGTACGTGGGCAGCGTGCTCCACTTCGCGCTCGTGCAGCACACCACGTGCCTGGAGCATGGGGACGTGATGCACGTGAGCGACGCCTCGCACGGCGGGCCGTCGGAGGAGGCGCTCTCCTTCGACGATTCGCGCGTGGCACAGGCGCCGGTGTCGAAGGCCACGCCCCACGGCACGGAGGCCCACTGCCACCATGCCTTCTTCCGCCGCGAGGCCCTGCCTCCGGCCGAGTCCGCGCCTGTCGTGGCCGCGGTCTCCACGCGCTCCAGCCCGGCGCTGGCGGTGTTCCGCTTCCACGCGGCACCCGTTGAGCTGCTGAGGCTCGCGCCCAAGTCGTCGCCGCCGCGCGTCTAGTCTCCGCCGTCGAAGCCCGCCGTCCCTGCGCCCCGGGTGTGTCCTGGGATGGGGATGCGTCGTGGCCACCGGAGCCCGGGTCGTGCGCGTTCCCGTTCCCTGAACGGATCCGCCGCACGCGCGCGGAACGCTCCTGGCCGTGCACGCCAGGCGCGCTTCGTGCCGCGGTCCCTCCTTCCAGTCCCGCCCGGTCCTTCGCGCTCCCTCCTTCCGGGAGGGGTGTGCGTGCGGCCCGGGTGGCTGGAGTTCCCGCAGTCCATCCCCCTGTGTCCCTGGAGTCCCCATCATGAAGAAGAAGCTTCTGTCCGCCCTGCTGCTGTCCACCGCCCTCCTCGCCGCCGGTTGCGGTGGCGACGACGAAGAGGAAGGCCACGTCGACGAGGAGGGCTGCGAGCACCTGCAGGAAGGCCCTGCCTCCGCCGTCACCGCCGCCGTCAGCGGCCCGGGCCCGGCCGTGAGCAACGACCACAAGCGCTACGACATCGCGCTGGTGGATGTCGCGGGAGGCAAGGGCGGCGCGGTGTCCTTCGCCGTCGCCGAGGCCACGGACTACGTCCTCTATGCCAGCGCCCCGGTGCCGGTGAAGGTCACCAACAGCAGCGGCGCGGCGGTGGAGTTCGAGGAGAGCGCCACCAGCTCCACGCTCTGCACGGACATCCAGGGCCGCTACGTCGTGCCGCTCACCGTGGGCACGCACACGCTCACCTTCGGCCCGTCGACCCTCTCCTCGGTGTCGCTCGTCATCGAGGAGTCGGGCGAGCACGACCACGACCACGAGTAGCCACCGGTTTCCACCCCCCCTTTCCACAGGAGCCCGCCATGGGTGCCTTCCAGCAGTTCCTCGACAGTCAGAAGATCTCCCCCTCCGCGCTGCTGCGCCGCTCTCAGCAGCTCGAAGCGCACACGGCGGAGGACCGCGTCCTCAAGCGCAAGCGCTCCACGCGCCGCCGTGACAAGGAGCAGCAGCAGAAGCCGTACGCGGAGCTGGGCCTGGGCAAGCCGCGCAGCGGCCGGGGCCTGAGCGAGCAGCAGCTCACCGCGGCGCGCGAGGACAAGCCGCTGTCCCCGCGCGTGCGCGCCAAGCTGGTGCGCGCCGTCAACGCGGTGCTCAGCAAGGGCGGCGGCAGTGCCGTGGACGCGAAGGCGCTCTTCGGCGACGTGCCCGCGCGCGTGGGTCCCACCGTGAAGAAGGCCGCTTCCTAGCGAAGCCCGAGGCGCCCCATGTCCAAGGTCTCTTCTGGTGGTTCGGGTTCCCTGCTTCCCTGCGACGTGCGCCGCGACGGCGACCGTCTGTTCGACGTGGCCATGTGGTGCCTGGGCCAGGACGTGCGCTGCCCGGACGGCAACGTGCTGCTCCGGCACGGCCTGGTGCGCGAGGCGCGTCCGCCGGGCGTGGAGGGACAGAGCGCATACCAGGGGCGGCTTGAGGACGGGGGGCGCCTCACGCTGTGGGGCTTCGGAGCGCTGTGCGAGGCGTGCGGCGCCGCCATCTTCGTGCCGCGCGACGGCTTCATGCCCCGGTGGGTGGAGGGCGCGCGCGGCAAGGCCTTCCGCGTGGAGGACGTGGGCGTCCGGCGGGACGCGGCCACCGGGCCGGAGCGCAGGGCGGCGCGGGCGGGGCTCGCGCTGCTGGCGGACTGGCTCGCGGAGTACGAGGCGTGGGTGGCCCGCGACGTGGGCCTGGCCTGGCGGCGCGAGTGCCTGGCGGCGCGGCGCAAGGCGTCCCCCATCCCCGCGGAGGAGCTGTCCACCGCCTGGAGGCGGCTGGCCGCGCGCGTGCGCGCGACCGACGCCTCGGTGCAACACCATGTCGCTCCGCTGACCGGAGCGTGAGGAGGACACCATGCTGGCACGTCTTTTCCGAGCCGATGCCCCGTCCGTCCATTCCCACCTCGCGTGGGAGGACCTGCCGGACGAAGCCCTTCCCACGCCGCCGCTCCAGGACGGATTGGGAAGTGCCCACCTGCCCGTGACGACGCGGGTTCCCCTGGCACAGGCGTACTTCGATCAAGGCCTGCGCCTCTTGCACCTGGGCTGGGCGCTGGAGGCCCGGCGCGCCTTCGCGGAGGCCGCGCGTCAGGATCCGTCGCTCGCCATGGCGTGGTGGGGGCTCGCGCTCGCCCGCGGCGTGGGGCAGCGCTTCACCGCGGACCGCGCGGAGGCCATCCGCAAGGCGCTGACGCTGGCGGAGGGCGCCACCGACGTGGAGCAGCGGCTGGTCGTCGCCGCCAGCCTCCTCGCGGACAAGGGGCCCGCCAATGGCCGGCACGCCTTCGTGCGCGAGATGGAGTGCCTCATCGACCGCTTCCCCCAGGAGCCGGAGCCGCGCCTGCTGCTCGCGGGCTTCCTGCTGGACGGGTACGAGTCCGACGGGCGCCCCGGGCAGGGACAGCCCTATGCGCAGCTGCTCCTGAGCGACCTGCTGCGCACGCACCCGCACCACGCGGGCGTGCACGTGGCCTGGGTGCAGGCGTGGCTGCCCAGCGCCCGGCCGGAGACGGCGCTGGAGAGCGCGGAGCTGCTGCCGTCGCTCGTGCCCGCCGGGAGCCCCGCGCTGCTCGCCGCCGGACGGCTGCTCTTGCGCATGGGCCGGGCGGCGGAGGCGAACCGCATCCTGGAGGCCGCGGTGACGGCGGATGACGCGTACCTCGCGCGGGAGTCGCTGCCGCTGGAGGTGGCGCCGAGCGCGGACACCGCCCTGCGCCTGCTCAGCGAAGGCTGCGTGGAAGTGGGGCAGTACCGGGGCGCGCAGCTCTGGGCCCGCAAGCTGCGCCAGCGCGTGGAGTCCTCGGGAGGCCAGCCGCAGGCGGTGCTCTTCGCGGCCACCACGCTCATCGCCGCGCACCTGCGCTTCGGCTTCAGCCGCGCGGCGGCGGAGGTCCCCATGGAGCTGGGGGACCAGGCCACCGTCGCGGAAGCCGGCCTGCGCGACGCCGTGCGCCTGTACGCGCGAGGCGTCTGTGCCCTGGAGACGGGGCGGCTGGGCGACGCGGAGCGCGCGTGCGGAAGCCTGGACGCGCTGGTGCTCTCCCTGGCGGAGGCGCCGCGTTCCGAGGGCCGCGCCCTGTGCCCCCGCGACGTGGCGCGCACGGTGGAGGTGGCCGCTCAGGAGCTGCGGGGCACGCTGGATGCGCGCCGGGGAGACTCCGGCCGCGCGGAGGCCGCGCTCACGCGGGCGCTGCGCCTGGAGCGCCGCCTGCGCCCCGTGGGGCCCGCGCTCTTCTGCCGCCCGCCCCGTGAGACGCTGGCCCGCGTGCGCCTGCGCTCCGGCCGCGAGGAGAAGGCCCTGGAGCTGGCGCTGGAGCGGGCAGGGGAGCGGCCCGGCTGTGGCCACTGCATGCTGCTGGTCGCGGAGGCCCACGTCGCCTGCGAGTGCATGTCCGAGGCAGCCCAGGACTTCGCCGTGGTGCTGGACCTGTGGCGCGACGCGGATCCGCACCTGCCGGGCCTGCAACGCGCGCGGGGCTTCGCGGCCCACCGGGGCCGGGGCCGCGCCGCGCTCCGCAGGGTGCCCGACGCACCGGTGGACACCGCGTCCGCACCCCGGGGCGGGCAAGCGACCTGGACCGTTCACGGCGGCTGAGCGCGCACGCCGCCGCGCTTGACGGGAGGCGCGGCGTTCGTGTCACTAGGGGCCATCCTCCAAGGAGCCGCCCATGCCGTCGTTCCGCCTGAAGCCCGAGCAGGCCGTGCTGCTCGTCGTCGACATCCAGGAGCGCCTGTGCGCCGCGATGGACCGCGACGCCCTGGACCGCATGCTCGCGCGCACCGGCGCCGCCGTCGAAGGCGCGCGGGCGCTGGGCCTTCCCGTCGTCGTCACGGAGCAGTATCCGCAGGGGCTGGGCCGCACGCACTCGCTGCTCAAGCTGCGCCTGGGGGACTTCAAGCCGCTGGAGAAGCTGGAGTTCTCCGCCGCCACGCCGGACGTGCTCTCCGTGCTGGGGGACCGCAAGCAGGTGCTCATCACCGGCATGGAGACGCACATCTGCGTCTTCCAGACGGCGCGCGACCTGGCGGACAGCGGCCGGGAGCCGTGCCTCCTCGCGGACGCCGTGCTGTCCCGCTCGGAGGAGGACCGCCGCGTGGGGCTGGAGCTGTGCCGCGACGCGGGCGCGCGCATCCTCACCGTGGAGTCGGCCCTGTTCGACATGCTGGGCCGCGCGGGCACACCCGAGTTCAAGAAGGTGTCCGCCGCCGTCCGCTGAAGAAGGGACGAAGGTGGAGCGGGTGCTCAGGCCCTGCGCTTGAAGGGCACCTGCACCAGGCGCACGAGCATCATCAGCAGCACCAGGACCCCGGACAGGACGGTCTGCGAGCCGCCCACCGGGAAGTCGTAGAAGTACGCGACCAGGTAGCCGCCCGCGCCCGCGATGCCGCCCAGCACGGTCGCCGTGAAGAACGTCCACGGCAGCCGCAGGTCCAGCACCAGCGCGGCGATGGCCGACAGCGTGGAGAACGCGAAGACGGGCAGGGCGCCCAGGGCCCGCGCGCACACGCCCACCATGATGCCGATGGACACCATCAGCACCGTGTCCAGCAGCTTCACCGGCAGCCCCTGCACGGTGGCGCCGATGCGGTCGAAGCTCACGAAGGCGATGCCCCGGAACCACCACAGGTGCAGCAGCATCAGCACCCCGCCCGCCACCTCCACCGCCAGGAGCTGATCCGGCGTCACCAGCACCGCGGTGCCGAAGAGGATGCCCTGGATGTCGTGCGCCTCCTGCGCGATGCGGTCCCCCACCAGGATGGCCGCGCCGCCCGCGAAAGCGAACGCGCACCCCAGCAGGCTCTCCCGCGACAGCCGCAGCCGGGCGGGCTCGATCATCAGCAGCAGCGTGGCCGCCACCGACAGCAGCACCGCGCCCACCAGCGGATCCACGTGCACGCCCAGGTGGATCTCCGCGAAGAAGGCCAGCGCCACGCCCAGGCCCGCGGTGTTCGTCACCGCCGCGCTGACGAACACCATGCGCCGCAGCACGACGTAGACGCTGAGGAAGCCCAGCACGCACCCGGCGATGAGCGCGCAGAGGATGGGGTCTCTGAAGAGCTCCCATCCCGCCTGGAACTGTTCCCACTTCGAGGGCTCAAGCAGGGTTGTTTCCACGGTGGGGTCCCTGGGGCGCGCTGTGGCAGTAGTCGTCGCCGTACTGGCGGCGGAAGGCGGGGTGGCAGAACACGGTGCGGGCATCGCCCATGACGAAGCAGCGGTGCTCGCGGTCCACGAAGAGGATGACGTCGGCGTGCTCGGCGGCGACGGACAGGTCGTGGCTCACCACCACCACGCCCAGCCCCCGGTCGTGCGCGAGCGCGCACAGCCGCAGCATCGTCTGCTTCTCCGCCACCGCGTCCATCGCGGCGGTGGGCTCATCCAGCAGCACCACGTCCGCCTCGGTGGCGATGACCCGCGCCAGCAGCGCGCGCTGCTTCTCGCCGCCGGACAGGTCGCGGAAGGGCCGCTTCGCGATGCCACGCGCGCCCGCCGTGTCGAGCGCCGCCTCCACCTTCTGCCGGTCCGTCTTGCTGGGGAAGGGGCGCAGGAAGTTCCACCCGGACAGCCGCCCCCAGCCGGTCAGCTCCCGCGCGTGCACGGGCAGCAGCGAGTCGATGGACGACATCTGCGGCACGTACGCGCTGCGGATGTGCGGCGCGCCCAGGGTGATGCGGCCGGACACCGGGGGGATGAGCCCCAGCAGCGTCTTGAACCAGGTGCTCTTGCCGGAGCCGTTGCGGCCCACCACCGCCACGAACTGGCGGCGGCGCACCACCAGGTCCATGGGCGGCAGGATGTCCTTGCCCCCGTAGCCGATGACCAGCTGCTCGCACTTCAGCAGCGGCTCGCCCGGCTCCGCTGGCACCGCGGCGCGGTGTCCCCGGTCCAGCTCCGTCTCGTGATCACCGTGAGCCACGGCTCACCTCCGCGGTAGGGCTCAGCCCGGCCACCTTCTCCAGGAGCGCGGCGCGCACCGCCGCGTTCGCGGGCGCGTCCAGGTCCACCACGCCGTCGGGGCCGACTGTCGCGGCGGACCAGTCCACCGCGTCGAAGAGCGTGGGCGTCAGCTCCAGCTTCAGGCCCAGCGCCACTCGCGGCTCGCTCTCACGGTCGGAGGGCACGTCCAGGTCGCCGTTGAGCACCGCCACCGGTGTGGCCTCCGCGCCCGTCACCGTCGCGGTGAAGCGGAAGGGCAGGGCGCCCGCGAAGCGCGCAGGGACGCGGCCATCGCGCACGCTGCCCGTCATCCGCAGGCCCGTGAGGGCCCAGCGCCCGCGCGACAGCGTCGTCTTCCCCAGCTCACAGCCGGGCTCGCAGGTGAGGTCGCGCGCCGCGGGTGACAGCAGGTCCAGCTCCGCGTCCACCGGGAGGTTGGCCACCGTGACGGTGGTGCTGCCACCCCCGCCCAGCTCCGCCTGGATGTCCTCGTAGTCCACGAGCGCCCCGGAGTCGCTGTGGCAGTGCCCGTTGTGGCACAGCGAGTAGCCCGGCGGTGGAGAGGACGGGTCGAACGTCGTGGAGCCCCCGCCGCCGGAGCGGGCCAGCAGGTCGATGCTGCCCAGGCTCACCGCGCCGCTGTCCATGCGCAGCTGGAAGTCGGAGGCGAGCGCCTGGTAGCCGTCACCCGCGTCGCGGCGGGGCAGCGGCGTGTACGCGGCCTCCACGGAGGGCTCCAGCACCGCGAAGCCCTCGCCCGCGTCGAACGCGCACCCGGACGCAAGCGTGAGGGGGAGCAGCCACGCCTTGGAGGAGAAGCGGGAAGAAGTGCGCTTCATGGGCTCACTGCGCCTTTCCGGCGAGGCCCTGCTCCAGCCGGCCCACCATCAGCTCCATGCGCTGCACGTACGTCTGGCCCGCGCGGAAGTCCGTGCCTCCGGGCAGGGTGACGACCGGGGCGGGAATCTTGGACGCGACGAACTGCGCGTTGTTGTCCGCGTAGTAGTCCTCCTTGAGGACCAGCTTCACCTTGTTCGTCCGGGACAGCACCACCACCCGCGCGACGTGGGCCGCGTTCGGGGGGATGCCCGGCTTGGGCTCCAGGAACTCGAGCGTCTTGAAGCCCAGCCAGTCCTGCAGGTACGCCGTCGTGCGGTGGAACGCGATGACGGGCACGCCCTTGAGGCCCGCGAGCCGCTTCTCCCAGCCCGCCTGGGCCGCCTTCAGCTCCTGGGTGAACTTCGCGAGGTTGGCCTTGTAGGTGGCGGCGTTCTTCGCATCCAGCTGCGACATGCGCTCTTCGATGGCGCCCGCGACCCGCAGGGCCTGCCGCGGATCATAGAGGTAGTGCGGGTTGCCGCCGGGGTGCACGTCGCCCTGGCTGCGGTCCACCTGCGTCGTGGGCACCTCCAGGAGGTTCACGTACCGCGACGCGTCCAGGTAGCCCGTGTTGCCCGTCAGGATGCGGTTGTTGCGCGCGCCGGTCTGCAGCGTGGGCAACCAGCCGATCTCCAGGTCCAGGCCCGCGACGATGAGCAGGTCCGCGCGGTTGATGGCCAGCGTCAGGCTGGGCTTGGCGTCCACGAAGTGCGGGTCCTGCGTGGGCAGCGCGAGCGCGGTGACGTCCACCTTGTCCCCGCCCATGGCCTTGGCCAGCGCGGCCAGGTCCGGGAGGGTGGTGACGACCTTCAGGTCCGCGCGGGCGGGAACGGCGGTGAGGCTGACGACGGCGGCGCACACGGCCGCGAACAGGCGAAGGGAACGCATGGAAGGGCTCCGGAAGCTGAGGTCAGAACGCATGGGCACCGTGGGCGCCGGTCACGACTTCAAGGGCGAGGAAGGCCGAGTAGTCCGGCGACTCGCGCCAGCCCACGCGGTCCGTGGCGGCCTGCAGGCGCAGGCGGGAGAACTCCGTGGGCCAGTACGTCAGCGACGCGGTGATGCGCTGCCGGTCGGAGATCCACTCGGGGTCGAGCGGATCATTCGCGACGCGCCCCTCCTGCGTCTTCGCGGCCGTGCCGAACTCGTAGCGCACGCCCGTGGCCCAGCGGTTGGAGAAGCGCCACACCGTCTGCGCGTAGCCGCCCCAGTCCGACAGCATGTCCCCCGGCACCTGCCGGCGGCGGTAGAGCACCTCCGCCTGGAGCACCAGCTGCTGGGAGCTCTGCGTCGTGATGGGCCGGAACTTCAGGTAGACGTCCGTGCCGTAGATGCTGGTGTGGTTGCGGTAGCCCGTGGGGTTGGGGCCCGTGGCGGCGGACAGCCCCCACAGGAGCGACAGGTCGTCCGACAGCGGGAAGAACTGCTTCAGCGCGCCGGTGAGCTGGAAGTCCAGCGGCGACAGCACGCGCTCGGCGGAGGCGCCGAAGAAGCTGCGCGCGGTGGCCTCGCCCGCGGCGTCGGTGGCGCTGCCAATGACCTCCACGTACCAGGGAAGGGGCGTGAGCCAGGAGCCCTCCACGCCCAGGCCACGGTTGCCCTCCGCGCCGAAGTAGCGGCTCATGACGAAGGGCTGATCCACGAAGTCCCACGCGTGCGGGTGCGTGGCGTTGATCCGGCCGAAGCGGGTGAGGAACTGGCCCGCGCGCACCTGGAGGTTCGCGGGCAGGTCCAGCGTGGTGACGTACGCCTCCTCGATTTCGACGCCGAACTGGCTGAAGACGATGTTGCTGTCGAAGCGGAAGTAGGGGTCGACCACGGAGCCGATGGACAGCTCCAGCTGCTGGAGGTTGAAGCCGTTCTTCGTCGGGTCGTGCGCGCCGCCCTGCAGGGGCTCCTTGCTGGAGAAGGCCGCCAGGGCCATGTCCAGGATGAAGCTCAGGTTGAGGAAGTTCGTGCCGCCGGAGATGGCGTTGGGCAGCTTGAGCGGCGTCACGCCGGAGTCGTTCGTCGCGGTGGGGGACGCCGGGGACGTGTCACCGGACGGACGCGCCTTCTGGCTCGCATCCGCGTCCAGCGCCCTCTGAAGCTCCTCCATCTCCTCCGGGCTCAGCGCGGGCGCGTCCTCGGCGGGCGCGGCCTGGGCCGGGGCAGGGGACCCGGAAGGGGGCGGAGACGCGGTGGCGGGGGGGGATGGCTGCTGGGCCCAGGCGGCGGTCGCGGACAGCTGCGCGGCGAGCACGACGGCGAGGGCGCGGGGAGGCCTGCGCGGAAGGGATGACACGGGTGATGGCTCCTCGGAACCGGCCCATCGGGGAGCACGCGCATGCGCGCCCCACGACGACCGTCGACCTGATGACCTGCTTCACGACACGACACGCGGGGCACTACGCGTGCGTGGGAGGCGAGGCCTTGGGCGCGATGTCGAGGACGGCGAGCGGCGCGAACGAGCGGGGCGGCGCGGTGGCCGGGTGGTTGCTCTCCACGCACGCCGAGGCGGAGGCGACGGCGGCGCCCTGGAGGGCCTCCGCCTGCGGGGCGGCCGTGAGCAGCGGGCACGTCTCGTGGTTGAGGCCCGTCGCATCCGCCACCGCGGGCGGAACGGACGCGATGATGGGGGCGCGCTCGGTGAAGCGGGACAGCGCTGGGTTCGCGCGCCGTGCGTCCTCTTCGAACGTCTGGTGCTGCGGACAGAACCGGTGCGCGTGCTGCTCCACGTGCAGCGCCAGACCCAGCGGCTGGGCACCCCAGAGCGCGACGAGCAGCAGCGCGGTGAGGCGGGCAAGGGTGTGGGCGCGCGAGAGCATCAGAGGGTCCCGGCTGGCTTACTGTCGCCCCCCGGGAGTGTCAAGGCAGGCAGGGTGCGTCCGTCCCCGGGGTACCCCGGCACGGACGATGAAGCAGTGCGGCGATTCAACGCCGGTGCGCGAACCTTGCGTTGCGCGGGCCGCCGTCGAACACGATGACAAGGGAACGTTGTTTTCATTCCGGACGTCCCTCCTGGCCGCATCGGTTAGGTTGGGTGCGCTCCACCGTCACCGTCCCCGCGCCAGGAGTTCCGCCGCCCGTGCCTCCCTCCCGCCCCCGCCGCCGCGCCCCCGCCGCCAAGGCCCCGGCCCCTCGCGCCGTGCGCCCCGATCCCGCCGCCATGGCCCGGGCGGTCCGCGACTTCCTCACCGCCGCGGGGCTCGACCTCCAGGACGTGAACCTGGTGGACACGCCGACGCGCGTGGCCGACGTGTGGGCGAACGGCTTCCTCGACGGCTACGGCCGCACGCCCGAGGAGGTGCTCGGGAAGACCTACCCCGCGCCCGCGGACTCCTCCGGGGAGCTGGTGGTGGTGACGGACCTGCGCTTCCACTCCATGTGCCCGCACCACCTGCTGCCCTTCACCGGCCGCGCGCACGTGGCCTACGTGCCGGGTTCACGCGTGGTGGGCTTCGGGCGCATCGGGGCGCTGGTGGACTCCTTCGCGCACCGGCTCATCCTCCAGGAGGACCTGGCCCGGCAGGTGGCGCGCTCGCTCGCCCGCGTGCTCGACAGCCCCGCGACGGCCTGCATCCTGGAGGCGGAGCAGGCGTGTCTGCGGCTGAGGGCCGACCACCAGCGCGACGCCGTCACCCACGCGGAGGCCTATGAAGGGCGCCTGCGCCGCGACGGCCCCCTGCGCCGCGAGCTGTGGGCCCGGCTGGGCGCACGCACGGGGGCCGGCAGATGAACCCCGCCTCCCAACGCTTCGAGCGGGTGGCGCCCGAGCGCGTGGCGGAGGTGCTGGAGGCCCTGGCGGGCGTGCTGTCCGAAGGCCAGGTGAGGCGGGACGCGGACACGCTCGATGCCTACGCGCGCGACGAGTCCGACAGCGGCGTCTACCGGCCCGACGCCGTCCTCCTCCCGGAGACCACCGCGCAGGTGTCCGCCATCTTCAAGGCCTGCCAGGCGCACGGCGTGCCCTTCACCCCCTGCGGCGCGCGCAGCGGCAAGAGCGGCGGTTCGCTGCCCCTGAGGGGCGGCATGGCGGTGAGCCTGGAGCGCATGAACCGGATCCGCTCCATCTCCACGGAGGACCTCACCGCGGTGGTGGAGCCCGGCGTGGTGACGGGCGACCTGATGAAGGCGGTGGAGGCCCAGGGCCTCTTCTATCCGCCCGACCCGAACTCCTGGGAGTTCTGCACCCTGGGCGGCAACGTGGCGGAGAACGCCGGCGGCCCGCGCGCCCTGAAGTACGGCGTCACGCGCGACTACGTCATCGGGCTGGAGTGGGTGATGCCGGATGGCGAGGTGCTGCGCGTGGGCCGGCGCACCATCAAGGGCGTGGCCGGCTATGACCTGGTGGGGCTGTTCGTCGGCTCCGAGGGCACGCTCGGCGTGGCCACCGAAATCACGGTGCAGCTCATTCCGCTGCCCCGCCAGGTGATGACCGCGCTGGTGGTGTTCCCCTCCGTCCTGGAGGCGGCGCGCGGCGTCTCCGCGGTGCTCGCCGCCGGCATCCTGCCGCGCTGCCTGGAGCTCATCGACGAGGTCGCCGTCCAGGCCATCGTGCACCGGGGCAGCTTCCAGTTCCCCCCGGGCGCGGGCGCGGCCCTCATCGCCGAGGTCGACGGCAACACCCCCGAAGGCGTCCTCGCGGAGCTCCAACTGTTGGGGGACCGCTGCAATCAGCACGGGGCCACGCAGACCCTGGTGGCGCAGGACGAGTCCCAGCGCGAGAAGCTGTGGGCCGCGCGGCGCGTGATTTCCCCGGCCCTGCGCGCGCTCAAGCCGGCCAAGATTTCCGAGGACATCGTGGTGCCCCGCTCGAAAATTCCCGAAATCATCGAGCGGCTGAAGAAGATGGGCGCGGAGCTGGGGCTCACCGTGGCCACGTATGGCCACGCGGGCGACGGCAACCTGCACGCCAACATCCTCTACGACGGCCCCGCCCAGCGCCCCCTCGTCGACGAGGCGCTGCGCCGCATGCTGATGCTCACCGTGGAGCTGGGCGGCACCATCACCGGTGAACACGGCGTGGGACATGCGAAGCGGGAATATCTGGCGCTGGAGCAGGCTCCCGCGCTGCTGGAGCTGCAGCGCCGCCTGAAGACCTTTTTTGATCCATCAGGCCTGCTCAACCCCGAGAAAATCTTCCCCGCGCCCAAGCGTTGAAAGCTTCGTGGCCGGAAACGTAGGTGCTGTCCCACCCGTCACATCGCGCTCTTAAAAGCCCGAAAGGGCGAGGGCGTGACGGGCTTTTGACAAGGGTAAGCGGGCGAAATGCCCTTCTTGGAAGGAATGAGAAACCCTTTCCGTCGTTGCGCGTCCTAGTGACAGGTGGACGCGGTTCGTCGGGGGATTCATCGCGTCCGGCAGTTACGAACGGAAGGACGGGAAATCATGGCCAACTCGACGAAGTACGCGGCAGAGGGCCTTTCGCATTACCTGCGTCACCTGGGCGGGCACCAGCAGCTCACGCGTGAACAGGAGTACGAGCTGGCCCGCCAGGCCCGCAAGGGTGACGAGAGCGCCCGACAGACGCTCGCCAGCTCCAACCTCGCTTTCGTGGTCGCCGTGGCGAAGAAGTTCGCCAACCGCGGGGCCCGCCTGGACGACCTCATCCAGGAAGGCAACGTCGGCCTCATGAAGGCCATCGAGCACTTCGACCCGAAGAAGAACGTGCGCTTCGCCACCTATGCCGTGTGGTGGATCCGCGCCTACATCACCCGCTACCTGAAGGACAACCGCAGCCAGGTGCGCGGCGGTGAGGCGGAGCGCGGCAGCATGGTGGACTTCTCGCTGGACGCCACCATCGACGAGGAGGGTGAGACGACCTTCCTCGACCGCATCGAGGACGGCGGTCCTTCCCCGCAGGAGTCGTTCCTCTCCCGCGAGCAGGACACCGAAATCCAGGAGGCCCTGGCCAAGGTGCGCAAGCGCATTGGCGACCTGGGCTGGGACATCCTCCAGGAGCGCCTCACGCAGGACAAGCCGCTGACGCTGGAGGAGCTGGGCCAGCGCTGGGGCGTGTCGCGCGAGCGCGTGCGCCAGGTGGAGCTGAAGACGAAGAACTTCCTGGAGCGCTACCTCATCGCGTTCAACGAGAACGAGGAGCACACCGCCACGGCCGACGCGGCCTGAAGCGGCAGGACCGCAGCAACTGTTGCACCGGTGACGGGGTCTGGCGGGGTGTTCGCACCTTGCTGGCCCCGTCTTCTTTTTTGCCGCGCCGCGTCTAGCGCGTTCGGTTGATGGTAGGCAAGCGTGCGTGCTAAGCCATTTCGATGCGCTTGAAATTGCTTGCCCTTTGGGTGCTTTGGGCTCTGCCGGCGAACGCCGCGGATCCCGCGCTGCTCGACCAACTCGACGCGTTGTACGCGAAACGTGGCGACGCGGAATCCGTGAAGGTGTTGGAGACGGGGCTGTCGGACGCGCTGAAGGCCACGCCGGACGACTTCGACCTCGCGTGGCGCAAGGCCCGCATCCTCCAGTGGCAGGCGGACGGCGCCACGGAGAAGAAGCTCAAGATGGTCCTGGGCAAGCAGACGTGGGAGGCCGGGGACAAGGCCGCGAAGCTCCAGCCCGCGCGCGTGGAGGGCTACTACTTCGCCGCCTGCGGCATCGGTTCCTACTCGCAGGCCGTGGGCATCATGAAGGCGCTGGGTGACGGCCTGGAGGGCAAGTTCAACGAGCGCCTGGACACCGCGCTGAAACTCGACCCCACGTACGAGTACGGCGGTCCCTGGTTGGTGAAGGGGCGATACTTCTACGAGCTGCCCTGGCCGAAGCGCGACCTGGGCAAGTCCGCGGAGTACTACCAGAAGGCCATCGCCAAGTTTCCGCAGTCGCTGCGCGCGCACTACTACCTGGCCGAGACGCTGCTGAAGGACGGCAAGGCGAAGGAAGCGGGCGCGGCCATCGAGAAGGTCAAGCAGGGAAGCACCGCGTACAACCCCGCGGAGGGGCAACGGGTGCAGCAGTGGGCCAAGAAGGTGGATGCCGACATCCAGGAGGAGCTCAAGTGAGGGCAGAGAGTCAGGTCACGACGGCTCCCGCGGCGAGCGGGACGCAGGAGCAGAACCTCGTCCAGTTGCTTGTCCAGCGGGCCCAGAACGCCTCCAAGGTAGGCGTCACCCACAAGAAGGACGGGCGCTGGCAGGACGTCACGTTCGCGCAGGTATTGGAGGACGTGAAGGCGCAGGCGGCGGGCCTCATCGCCCAGGGCGTCCAGCCCGGGGACCGGGTCGCCATCTTCGCCAATACCAGCTTGCAGTGGATCATCGCGGACCTGGCCATCAGCGCGGCCCAGGCCATCACGGTGCCCATCTATGGCTCCAACACGCCGGATGAGTGCCGCTACGTCCTGAACCACTCGGAGACGAAGCTGCTGCTCGTCGACAACGACGAGAAGGACGCCAAGCAGGCGGGCCGCCTGTCCCGCGTGCGCTCCAAGCTGGGGGACATCCCCACGCTGCAGAAGATCGTCGTCTTCGAGGGCCCCGTCTCCGGCGACAAGGAGATGTCGCTCGCGGACATGGTGGCCTCCGGCAAGGGCCAGCCCCAGGCCGCCGAGTCCGCGTTCACCGAGCGCGTGTCGCAGGTGAAGTTGGACGACACCAACATGCTCGTCTACACCTCCGGCACCACGGGCGACCCGAAGGGCGTCATCCTCACCCACGGCAACTGGGCCTACGAAGCGAAGGCCACCCAGGCCATGGGCATGATGAAGCCGGACGACTCCGTCATGCTCTTCCTGCCCCTGGCGCACGTGTTCGCCCAGGTGGTGAAGGCCGCGTGGCTGTCCATGGGCTTCCGGCTGATCATCGCGGAGTCGGTGGACAAGCTGCTCGCGAACCTGGCGGAGACGCGCCCCACGGTGCTGCCGTCCGTGCCGCGCGTGTTCGAGAAGGTCTACAACAACGTCGTGGCCAACGGCTCCGCCGCGCCCGGCGTGAAGGGCAAGCTCTTCAAGTGGGCCTTCGGCCTCTTCGACGAGTACGCCGAGGCCAAGGGCCAGGGCCGCGAGTACAGCTCGCTCCAGTTCAGCCTGGCGAAGAAGCTGGTGTTCTCCAAGGTGCGCAAGACCCTGGACGAGAAGCTCGGCGGCAACATGCGCATCTTCATCTCCGGCGGCGCGCCGCTGTCCCGGAAGATCGCCTACTTCTTCGACCTGCTCGAGCTCAAGGTGCTGGAGGGCTACGGCCTCACGGAGACGAGCGCTCCGTGCAACGCCAACCGCGTGGAGAAGATCAAGATCGGCACCGTGGGCCCGCCGGTGCCGGGCACGGAGATCAAGATCGCCGCGGACGGTGAAATCCTGGTGCGTGGCCCCTGCGTGATGAAGGGCTACTACAAGAACCCCGCCGCCACCGCGGAGGTGCTGGATCCGGACGGCTGGTTCCACACCGGTGACATCGGCGAGGTGGACTCCGACAACTACCTGCGCATCACCGACCGCAAGAAGGACATCATCGTCACCGCGGGCGGCAAGAACGTGGCGCCGCAGAACATCGAGAACACGCTCAAGACCTTCCCGCTCATCAGCCAGGCCATGGTGTACGGCGACAAGCAGCCGTACCTCGTCGCGCTCGTGACCGTGTCGGAGGAGCCGGCGCGCAAGCTGCTGGAGGACAAGGGCGTCGCGGTGGGCAGCTACGAGCAGAACTCCCAGCGTCCGGAGATCCGCGAGGCCATCGCCGAGATCTTCAAGAAGGTGAACGCGGAGATTCCTCCGTACTCCACCATCAAGAAGTTCGAGGTGATGAAGGCGGACTTCACCCAGGAGTCCGGCGAGCTCACGCCCACCCTCAAGGTGAAGCGCAAGGTCGCCAGCCAGAAGTACATGAAGCTCATCGACGGCATGTACGCGAGCGGCAAGGGCGGCGGGGACTGACGTCCCCCACGCCGCAGCTCCCCGTGACTCAAGGGTCGCGGGGAGCACGGCCGCCTCAAACGCCCGACGCCCGTCCGTCGCCGCTTGCGAGCGGTCCACGGTACGGGCGTCAGGGGCGACCGGCGCGATGTCAGGGGGATGGGCGCGGAAGCAGGCCCACCCGGACGGCGTCAGGCGTTGTGGCTGGGCGACTTGGCGGCGACGTCCTTGTCCACGGTGGTGGACGCGGACAGGGTGCCGGGCTTCTTGTCGCTGGCGTCGTCCTTGTCCTCGTCGCTGGAGAAGCCGCGCTTGAAGTTGCGGAGCGCGCTGCCCAGGGACGAGCCGAGCTGCGGCAACCGCGAGCCGCCGAACAGCAGCAGCAGCGCCGCGAAAATCAGAAGAATCTCAGGAAGCTTCAAACCCATGGCTTCGCTCCTCGCGAAATGCGCGGGGGAGCATACCGGTGGGAGGTGGGTCGCGCTAGCAACTCCGGCGGCCAGGGCTCACGCCTGCCAGCCCGCTGGATGCCCGAGTTCTTCCGACAACGACACCGGCAGCGTGAGGAAGAGGGTGGTGCCGCCCACGTCCGCCTGGGCACCCACCTGGCCGCCGTGGGCCTCCACCTCCTGCCGGGCCAGGAAGACGCGCAGCGGATCCTCCAGCTTGCGCTCGCGGAAGGCGCGCTCCTCGCACTGGAAGACGGCGGAGATGTCCTCTTCCGGAACGGCCGCGCCGTCGCGGCGCACCTCCACCCGCACCTGATGGCCCAGGCGCGCGGCGCGCACGTGGAGCGACTCGCCCGGCTGCGCGCGGCCCAGCAGGTGGTGCACGAAGGCCTCCACCGCGTGCTGGATGCGGCCCGCGTCCACCTCCACGTCGGGCAGCTCCGGCAGCTCGTCCAGCACCAGCCCCACGCTGGCGGCGGAGGCGGCGGCCTGCGTGCGCTCCACCGCGGCGTCCAGGATGGGCAAGAGCGGCTGGCGCTCGCGCTCACACGCGAGCGCGCCCAGGTCCGCGCGGCTGGAGTCGAAGAAGTCCTGGGCGAAGGAGAGCGCCCGGTCCGCGTTGCGCAGGATGGTCTCCAGCCCGCGCTGCGCCTTGGGCTCCAGCGGGATGCGCCCGTTGAGCAGCAGCGCCGCGTACGAGCGGATGTTGGCCAGCGACCCGCGCAGGTCATGCGACGCGAGCGACAGGTAGCGCACGCGGTCCGCCACGCGCTCGCCGGTCGTCGAGGCCCCGGACGTCTGGGACGACGAGGCCTGGCCCGCGCCCCAGGGCACCGGCAGCGCCCACACCAGCCGTCCGCCGTCCTCCAGCGGCTCCTCGCCCACCAGCAGGGTGCGGTCCTCGCGCTCCCACAGGTTGCGTTCACCTTCGCGCCGGCGGAAGCCCGCGGCGGCCATCAGCCCGGCGATGCCCGCCGCGCCCGGCGCGGGAGGCAGGGCCTCCAGCCCCAGGTAGTCCAGGAGCAGGGGACCGAGCAGGCGTGGCGTCCCCTGGCGGGGCAGCAGCGCGAGCCCCGGCGCCGCCTCGTTGCCCCCAGGTGTCTCCCCCATCCACGTCACGCGGACCTCCCCTGTCCGTGCCTCGAATCATCGGAAGGGTGGGCAGTGACTGTCGGTTTTGCAACGGGCTCCCGCTCCGTGCGGAGCGCCCTTAATTTCTTGCGCCAGGAGGGCCGCTGATGGTGGATGATCGCCCCTTGGTAGCGGTATCGAGGAGACACCTCTGACCTCGCTCAACGCACAGCACACTGGCGCACCCGTAGTCCTGGTCGTGGACGATGATCCCGACATCCTGGAGGCCCTCTCGGAGATCCTCGAAGCCGAGGGCTTCGAGATCCGCCGGGCCCGCAACGGCAAGGAGGCCCTGGAGCGCCTGGAGCCGGACCCTCCCCACCTCATCCTGTTGGACCTGATGATGCCGGTGATGGACGGCTGGGAGTTCGCCCAGCGCATGCGCCAGAAGCCGGACTTCGCGGGCATCCCCATCATCGTCCTCAGCGCGGACCGCAACGTCGGCAGCAAGGCGAAGGACATTGGCGCCATGGGCCACCTGGCCAAGCCCTTCGAGCTCAACGACCTGCTGTCGATGGTGCGACAGTCACTCAGCCCCCCGGTGGACACCTCGCGCGTCTGAGGGTGCCGCGGGGCGCCGCCCTTGACCCGACGGTGGGGCGACACTACGGTCCGCGCAGGCTTGATTCACCAATCAACGCTGAAAACAAGGAGCGAGTCATGGCGACCGCGAAGGACATCATCGAGACGCAGATCCCCGGCAAGCTGCAGGAGAAGCCGGAGCTGGCGAAGGAGATCAACGCCATCATCCACTTCGACGTCTCCGGTGAGGGTGGCGGCAAGTGGACGCTGGACACCACCAAGCCCGAGGGCTGGGTGTCCGAGGGTCTCAACGGCGCGTCGAAGATGACGGTCACCGTCAGCAACGACGACTTCGTGAAGATCCGCGAGGGCAAGCTGAACGCTCAGATGGCCGCCATGCAGGGCAAGCTCAAGTTCAAGCCGATGGACATGGGCCTCGCCATGAAGCTGGCGAAGCTGCTGGGCTGAAGCCTCTTTCGTAGCGTGTCGTACCGACGGCGCGTCACCCTCGCGGGGACGCGCCGTCCGCATGTCTCCACCTCCCCCTGGAGCCCCCTTCCATGCCTGAGTCGTCTTCCCCCCTCGCGGGCCTGCGGGTGCTGGATCTGTCGCGCCTGTTGCCCGGCCCGTACGCGACGCTGGTGCTGGCGGACCTGGGCGCCACCGTGGACACCGTGGAGGACCCGGACGTGGGGGACGCCACCCGCCACATGCCGCCGCACCGCGACGGCGAGGGCGCGCTCTACTACGGGCTGCACCGCAACAAGCGCTCGCTCACGCTGAACCTCAAGGCGCCGCAGGGGCGCGACGCGCTCTTGCGGCTCGTGTCCCACTACGACGTGCTGGTGGAGAGCTTCCGCCCCGGCGTCATGGACAAGCTGGGCGTGGGTGAAGCGGTGCTGCGCCAGAAGAACCCGCGGCTCATCTACTGCGCCATCTCCGGTTACGGCCAGACGGGGCCGGACCGGCTCAAGGCGGGGCACGACCTCAACTACGTGGCCCGCGCGGGGCTCTTGGGCTACGGCGGGCAGGCCGGCGGCGCGCCCGCGTTCCCGGGCGTGCAGATGGCGGACATCGGCGGGGGGAGCCTCTTCGCGGTGGTGGGCATCCTGGCCGCGCTGCACGAGCGCGAGCGCACCGGCGTGGGCCGCTTCGTGGACGTGTCCATGACGGACGGCGCGCTGGCGTTCCTCCACCTGCACCTGGCCTCGCGCCTGTTCATGGGCGCGGAAGGCACGCCGCTTGCGCGCGGCAGCGAGGCGCTCAATGGCGGCTACCCCAGCTACGGCCTGTACCGCACCGCGGACGACCGCTGGCTCGCGGTGGGCGCGCTGGAGCCCAAGTTCTTCGGCGCGCTCTGCGCGAAGCTGGGCCGCCCGGAGCTCCTGGACGACGCGTATACCGGCGGTGAAGCCAGCGCCCGCGTGAAGGCGGAGCTCACCCGCATCTTCGAGTCCCAGCCCCTGGCGCACTGGCGCGAGCAGCTCTCCGGCGCGGAGTTCTGCGTGGAGCCGGTGGCGGAAGGGGACGAGGTGATGGCGGATCCGCAGCTGCGCGCGCGCGGCCTCTTCGTGGAGGCGGAGGACGCGCAGCGCGGCATCCGCGTCACGCACCTGCTCACGCCGCTGCGCATGGGCGACGTCGCACTGCGTCCACCGCCCACGCTGGGACAGCACTCGCGCGTCATCCTGGAGGACGCGGGTTTCACCGCTGAGGAAATCTCGCGCCTGATTGCATGAATGACGCGTGAAACGACCCGCGAAGGCGGCTTCGCACGCGGATCCAAAGTGACCCGTTGCTGATTGACAGCTCTGGAGCCACAGTTAGATCTTTCCTGTTTTCTGACTGGGAAATCGACTTTCAAGCCCTGGGAAGGAAGGTCCCCCGTGCCCGACGCGCAGGAGCTCGAGTCATACATCCGAAGGAAGTTCGCGGAAAACGTGGGTCTCACGGAGGCCGAGCTGTTCTCCGAAGACCTGACCCTCTCGGCGCTCATCACGCGCTCCGAGCGCATGACCAACAGCGTGGACTTGATGGAAGCCTTTGCCCGTACGTCCAACGGGCTGCGCAAGGACTTTGGACTGCGGGTGCGCCTGCCCGCGCTGTCCCTGGATACCCCCGTGTCGAAGGTCCTGTCGGTGTTCATGGGCGAAGTCACGAACCCGGAGCGGAAGTCGGCATGAGTGTCCTGGCGCGAAGCCTTGAGCACGAAGAAGCGACCGTCACCTCCCCCCGCGTCACCCCGTCCGAAGGCCGTCCGGCCATCATGGCGGAGCTGTACGAAGCCCTCACGCAGCGCGGCCTGTCGCTGGTGGACATCACCTGGGAGCAGCAGCGGCTGCATGAATCGCGGCGCTGGAGCGTGGTGGAGCTGCTCTCCGCGGTGGACTTCACGCACATTGGTGAAGCCGACCGGCACCTGGTGTGGAACGCGGGGCGCGCGGAGCTGACGACGAAGCCGGGCGCGGACCGGCTGGAGCGGCTGGCGGACGTGGAGTGCCGCCGGTGGCAGGAGAAGGACCCCACGGTCGCCGCCATCATGCAGGCGTGCGGCACGTGGAGCCGCTACTGGAACGAGGAGGAGGCGCACCACGAGACGGCGTTCAACCGCCTGTCCACGGTGCTGCGGCTGGAGCCCATCACCGACGCCACCTTCATCGAGTTCCGCAAGGTGTTCCCCGACGACGACATGCTGCGCACGCTCACGCTGCTGTCCATCTCCGAAGTGGTGGCGGCGGTGGACTACGGCCAGTGCTCGCAGATGGTCCAGGACCCGGGCCTGCGCGCGCTGTTCAAGCAGGTGGCGGCGGACGAAGTGCAGCACATGAACTACTTCATCGCCTTCGCGAAGGCGCTGGTGGACAGCGGCGCGTACAAGGCGAAGGAGGCCTTCGCCGTGGCGCACCTGTTCCTGCGCGACGGCGGCGAGGTGCACGGCAGCAAGCGCGAGCGCGTGGAATCCCGCGACACCCACGTCAACTGGTGGGACCAGCTGGAGCACCGCGAGGGCTTCTACGCGCCGGACGCGCTGCGCAAGAAGGAGCAGCTCATCTTCCACGCCCTCAAGCGCATCACCGGCATCACGGTGACGTCGCGCGAGGAGGTGGAGGACACCTGGATGGACCTCGTCGGGTGTTGATGGGCCTGGGCCACGACCTCCAGGCCGTCACGGAGCTGGAGGCCGCACGGGCCCTTCGGGAGCCGGACGTGTTCTTCACCGCCGCGGAGCTCGCCCACTTCGAGCGCGCGGCGAACCCGGTGGAGAGCCTGGCGGCGGGCTTCAGCGCGAAGGAGGCCCTCTTCAAGGCGCTGCCCGCCGTGGACGGCTGGTTCTGGACGGACGCGGAGCTCGTCCACGACGCGCGGCGCGCGCCGCGCTTCCGGTTCCACGGCACGCTCGCGGCGCACCTGACGCGCGAGGGCCTGCAGGTCGCTGTATCGCTGTCGCATAGCGGAGGGTTCGTCTCGTCCGTGGTCCTCGTGACGCGCGCTCCGTCCCCCTGAAGTCGCTGCCACCCCCCGGCAGCCAGAAGGACATCCCCCGTGCACTTCGAAGAGTCCTCCCTCACGTTGCGCGTGCGTCCCAACGACCTGGACGTCCTGGGGCACGTGAACAACGCCACCACGCTGGAGTACCTGGAGGCCGGCCGCTGGGCCTGGCTGGAGCGGCAGGGGCTGACGCGCGGCGGGCCGGTGGTGGCCGTGGTGTCACGCGTGGAGGTGGACTACCGCCGGGAGATTCCCCCCGGGGACGTGGTGGTGCACACGGAGCTGGAGTCGCCCGCCGCGGACGAGCTGGAGGCGGACGGCCTCAACTACCGCGCGCGCTTCCGGCAGCGCGTGTTCCTGGCGGCGGACGGGCCGCTGGCGGTGGAGGCCCTGGTGAGCGTGGCCTTCCTGGACGCGCGGGCCCGGTCGCTCGCGTCGCTGCAGCAGTTCCTGGACGCCGCGCGCGTCCCGGTGGCCACCGCCGCCGGGGAACCGCGCCCATGAGCACGAACGCGAAGCCGGAGTTCGCCTCGCAGGAGTTCTGGGTCCCCACGTCCCAGGAGCACGCGCTGCACGTCGTGGAGGCGCGCACGTCCGCGACGCCTCCTTCCGCGCCCGGCATCCTCTTCGTCCCGGGTCTGTTCTCCGACGGCCGCTTCTTCCTGGGCGGGCAGGGTGACGGACCGGCGCGCTACTTCGTGGACGAGGGCTGCGTGGCCTACGTCGCGTCCCTGCGCGGCCATGGCAGGAGCCGCTGGCCCGCGAAGCGGGCGTACGACTGGAGCTTCGACACGTACGTGCGCCACGACCTCCCGGACCTGGTGCGGGCCGTGCGCTCGCGCCACCCCGGGCCGCTGTTCCTGCTGGCCCACAGCATGGCGGGCTACGCGGCGCTGGCGGCGCTGGGGGTGGACCCCTCGCTCCAGGCGTCGCTGACCGGCGTGTGCACGCTGTCCTCGGCGGTGAACGACTACACCGACGGCGGGTTCAAGAAGCGCTTCCAGCTGGGCTTCTCCTCCGCGGTGGCGGGAGTGCTGGGGCGCTTCCCCGCGAAGGCGCTGAAGCAGGGACCCTGGGACGAACCCGCGGGCGTGATGCGGCAGTTCACGGACTGGGCGCCCACGGGCGCGTTCCGCAGCGCGGACGGCGCGACGGACTACTGGAGCGCGCTGGGCCGGGTGACGCTGCCGGTGTTCGCGGGCGTGGGCGCGGCGGACATGTTCCACGCGTCGCCCCCGCGCGCGCAGAAGCTGGTGGCCCACCTGGGCAGTGCTCGCAAGGAGCTGGCCGTCCTGGGACGCGCGCAGGGGCTCAGCTGGGAGGCGGGCCACTTCGACGTGGTGCGCGGAGAGCGCGCCCGCGCCGAGGTGTTGCCCCGCGTACTCGCGTGGATGCGCCAGGTGGCGCCCGCGCACTGAAGAACCACGAGGAGGGGAGGTCCGCATGCTCGACATCATCCAGCGGCTGGAGGCGGTGGATCCGCGACGCGGTCTGTTTCTCTACGACGACTTCGTCGGACCGCCGGAGTTCGTGCCCTACCGGGAGTTCGCCTCCCGGGTGGCCGGGGCGGCGGAGCACTTCCGCGCGCGCGGCATCGCGCCGGGCACGCGCGTGGTGCTGCCGTTCGAAACCTCCACGGCCGTCATCTTCTCGTTCCTGGGGCTGATGGAGCTGGGCGCGGTGCCCCTGTCCGTGAAGCCGTACATCCTGAGCACGCCGAAGGGGCCCTACCGGGACTTCCTCGCGCGCATCCGGGAGCGCTACGGCGCCTCGCTCGTGCTGGACGCGCCGAGCCTGGCCGGGCTGGAGCTGCCCCTGGAGCGGCTGTCGCTGCCGCCCGCGGGGGCGAAGCGCGCGGGCGCGAAGCTGCGCGAGGTGGCGCCCGGTGAGCTGGCGTTCGTGCAGTTCTCGTCCGGGTCCACGTCGTTCCCCAAGGGCGTGCCCATCACCCAGGAGAACCTGGCCGCGAACCTGCGGATGATCACCCGGCACGACGGCCGCACGTCCGAGGACCGGGTGACGAGCTGGCTGCCGCTGTACCACGACATGGGGCTCATCGGCGGGCTGCTCACCTGCATCGCGGTGGGCAATGACCTGCTCCTGTCGCAGCCCGCCTCGTTCCTGATGGATCCGCTGGGCTGGCTGGAGCTCATCTCCTCCGAGAAGGTGATGGGCTCCGTCATCCCCAACTTCGCCATCGACTACGCGCTCAAGACGCTCAAGTCGGCGGACGCGGACGACCTGAAGCGGCTGGACCTGTCGCGCGTGCGCAGCATCTACCTGGGCAGCGAGCCCATCAACATCCCCAACCTGGAGCAGTTCCTGGACATCCTCGCGCCGTGCGGCCTCCGGCGCGACGTGTTCATGCCCTGCTACGGCATGGCGGAGACGGTGCTGCTGGTCGCGAGCGTGCCGCCGGGCCGCACGGTGCGCGTCATCACGGCGCCCAATGGCCAGCCCGCCATCTCCGTGGGCCAGCCACTGACGGAGTTCGAGGTGCGGCTGCGCGCGGAGGACGGCCGCGTGTGCGGCGAGGGCGAGATGGGCGAGATCGAGCTGCGCGGCGGCAGCCTCGCGCCGTCGTACTTCCTGGACGACCGGCCCCTGCGCGGCGAGGAGGGCTTCTACGCCACGGGCGACCTGGGCTTCCAGCAGGGCGGCGAGCTCTTCATCACCGGGCGGATCAACGACCGCATCAAGGTGAACGGCCAGAGCTTCTTCTCCGCGGACTTCGAGCAGGCCGTGGAGCGGCTGGCCTTCATCCGCCCGGGCCGCACCGCCGTCATCCAGGTGAAGGGGCGCCTCGTGGTGCTGGCGGAGGTGAACCACCCGTCCGCGCTGGAGCGCCTGGAGGACAGCCGCAAGCAGGTCTGCCAGTCGGTGCTGGAGACGGTGGGCGTCACGCTCGCGCAAGAGGACGTCCTCTTCATCCGCTACGGCCAGCTCCAGAAGACGAGCAGCGGCAAGCTCCAGCGCCGCGCCATCACGGAGGCCTACGAGCAGGGCCGCATCCGCACCGTGACGCCCATGGAGCTGCGCGCGGACCTGCTCCAGATGCGCGCCCAGCGGCTCGTGCTGGGCTCGGTGATGGTCGCGCGGCAGCGGGGCCGCCGGTGGATGGCCTCCGGGAAGGCCGCGCTCTCCGCGGGCCTCCAGCGCCTGCGGCCGGGCGGACAGCGTCAGGACGGGCCCTGAAGCTCGGGTCGACGTTCGCGGCTCACCGGGGCTTCGCGGAGGGGGCCCACAGGTCCCAGCCGCGCGCCGCGTGGCACGCGTCGCCCACCAGGTCCAGGGCGAGCTGGGGCTGCGTCCGGGCCAGGGCCCCGGTGTCGCGGAAGGCGCCCGTGGCCTCCAGCCGGAGCGTGGCGCTCTCCAGCGCGGCCTTCGCCGCCGCCACCGCGCGGGCCTGCGCGGGCGTGGGCTTCCAGCCCGTCTCGTCCCGGTAGCGCCCCAGCGCCTCCAGGAAGTGGCCGTGGAACTTCATCATCTGCACCAGCACCGGGACGCGGTACGCGGGCGCGGCGGTGAGCGCGGCCTCGTACTGCCGCGTCTCCGACCCCAGCCGGTACACCAGCACGTCCACCTGCGCGTCCAGCCGCGAGCCCCACGCCTTGCGCACGGCGGGGAAGCGCGCCCAGCCCGCGACGGCCTGGAAGAAGTGGAGCCCGCCACACGGGTGCGCGTAGATGCCCTGCTTGTTCTTGGGCACCTGGGGAAGGCCCGCCTTCAGGCCCCGGGCCAGCTCCGCGTTCGCGGCCTCCAGCGTGGAGAGCGCGGTGTCCATGACCGCGTCGATGCGCACCGTCTCCCCCGCGCCGTTGACGAACGAGCCCCCGGGCTCCAGCACGTGCGACAGCGCGTCCAGCGCCCACGCCCCCTCCGGTGAGGCGGCGAGCGCGGGACGGAAGTCGTGCTGGAGCGACGCCACCAGCTCGCGCAGCGTCACCTTGCCCCACGCCGTGCGGAACGTGTGCGAGCGAGGGTATCCCGCGAGCACGAAGGTCTTCACCTGGAGCGCCGGGTGCGGCTCCACGGGCGTGCCGTCCGGGGTGAAGGCGTCGAAGAAGTAGCGGGCCGAGGCCCCCGCGTCCGGGGCGTCGCGGCGCAGGAAGCCCGCGACGATGGCGTCCGAGGCGGGGCGGCCGTCGCGTGCGCGGAAGGCCTTCCCGTCCAGGTCCATGCCGTGCGCGAGCGCCCAGGGACGGGACGGGTCCGCCGCGTGCACGCGGCACTGCGCGTGGAGCACCGCGGACGCGGAAGGGGCGGCGGGGGAGGGTGGGGGAGCGGCGCTCAGGCCAAGCCCGAGCAGGGCCACGAAGGAGGGGAGCATGGGCGCGGGCAGTGTCGCAGCCCGCGCCCCTCCACGCACCTGCCGTGCCCTCTTCAGCGCGGCGGGGCGCTGGCCTTCATGCGGGCGAGCATCCGTTCGATGATGCCGAACAGCGCCTCGCGGTCGTCCTCGGGGAGCAGGCCCATCAGGCGGCGGATGCCTGCGTCCGTCATCAGCTGGATGACCTTGTAGATTTCACACCCCCGGTCGGTGAGCTTCGCGGTGACGGCGCGGCGGTCCTCCGCGTCCCGGCCGCGCTCCACCATGCCCATGTCCTCCAGGCGGTCCACCACCCCGGTGATGGTCTTCTTGGTGATGCCGATGCGCTGCGCCAGCACTCCCACCTGGATGGGGCCATCCATGCCCAGCCACCCAAGCGCGTGCACCTGGGTGGGGGTCAGCCGCATGTCGTCGCAGAGGCTCGCCAGCGGATCCCTCAGGGAGCGGAAGTGGGCCAGCTCCCGGATGAGCCCCATGAAGCGGCGTGAGTCCGGCGTGGACTGATCCCCTTCCTGGAGCAGGCGCTCCATCGCGGCCTTTTCTTCGGCGGCCTCGTCCTTCCCCTCGGAGCGCGCTTCGGACTCCGAGGGGGAGGTGATGGAGGTGGGGCGACGCATCAAGCCGTCTCCACCCGCGCCGCGGCGGCCGCGGCGGCTTCCCGCTCGCGGTCCTGGTTGACGGGGCCATGCTCCGTGCCCGAGCCCCCCGCGAAGCCCGCGTCACTGCCCTTCTTGCGCTTGAAGCGCGCGGCCAGCTGATCCATCAGCGAGTACACCACCGGCACCACGCCCAGCGTGAGGAACGTGGAGGTGATGAGGCCGCCGATGATGGTGATGGCCATGGGCGCGCGCGTCTCCGCGCCGTCGCCCTTCGCGATGGCCACCGGGATCATGCCGGCGATCATCGCGATGGTCGTCATCAGGATGGGGCGCAGACGGACCGGGGCGGCCTCGAGGAGCGCCTCGTGCGCCGTGCGGCCCTTCTCACGGACCTGCAGCGTGAAGTCCACCAGGAGGATGCCGTTCTTCACCACCAGACCCATGAGCATGATGACGCCGATGAGGGCGAACATGGACATGTACTGGCCGGTGAGGAGCAGGCCGCCAATGGCCCCGATGAAGGCGAAGGGCAGCGACAGCATGATCGTGAACGGGTGGATGAGGCTTTCGAACTGCGCCGCGAGGATCATGTAGATGAGGATGATGCCCAAAAGCAGCGCCGTGCCGAACGCGGCCACCGACTTGCCCAGCTCCTTCGCGTTGCCTTCCAGCTCGCCCACGACGCTCTTGGGCAGCTCCGTGGAAGCGTAGCCCTGCATGTAGGTGATGGCGTCGGAGAGCGCGTAGCCCTCCTTGAGGTTCGCCAGCATGGTGATCTGCCGCCGCTGCGCCTGACGGTCGATCTGCACCGGCCCTTCCGCGGGGACGATGCGGCCCAGGTTGCGCAGCTCCACCAGCTGCCCGGACGGCGCGCGCACGGCCAGCTGACCGAGCGCGTCCGCGGAGGCCAGCGTCGCCGGCGGCAGGCGCAGCTTCACCTCGTACGTCTCACCGCCCTCGCGGTAGTCCAGCACCTTGTCCCGGCCCAGGTAGGCGCGCAGGGTGGCGCCCAGGGACGCGGCCGGCACGCCCAGCGTGGCCGCGCGGTCGCGGTCCACCTGCACGTCGTACTGCGGCTTGCCGGAGCGGTACGTCATGTCCACGTCGGTGAGGCCCGGGTTCTTGAGCATCGCCTGGCGCATCTTCTCCGCGGACTCCGTCAGCTCCTTCCAGTTGTCGCCGCGCAGGTTGAACTGCACCTGCTGCGACCGCGCGCCACCACCCGACACCGCGGCCACGTCCTGCACGGCCACCACGACGCCCGGGGGCGCCTTGATGGTCTGGCGCAGGTAGGCCTTCAGGTCGCTCTGCTTGAACTCACGCTCGCTCACCGGCTTCAGGTTGATGAGGACCTCACCCTTGTGGACCTCCTCCTGCACGCCGCCGCCCGCCGTGGTGAACGTGGACGCGATGCCCGGCAGCGCCTGGACCTGGGTCGCGAAGGTGTCCAGCTGCGCCTGGGTCTCCTGGATGGTGGACCCGATGGGCAGCTCCACCGTGAGCTTGATGTTGCCGTTGTCCTGCTCCGGGATGAACGTGAACTTGAGGAACCGCATCATGCCGAAGGTGAGGACGAGGACGCCCACCGCGACGATCATCGTGATGAGGCGGTGCCGCAGGATGCCACCCAGGATCTTCCGGTAGCCGGTCTCCATGCCCACCAGCACCTTCTCCACCTTGGCGGAGATGCCCGTCGGGTGGCCGTGCTCACGCAGGAGGCGCGAGGACAGCATCGGCGTGAGCGTCATGGACACCACGTAGGAGATGAGCGTGGCCACCGCCACCGTGACGCCGAACTGGTAGAAGAACTTGCCGATCATGCCGTCCATGAAGGCCACCGGGATGAACACCGCCACGATGGCCAGCGTCACCGCGAGCACCGCGAGGGCAATCTGTCCGGCGCCCTCCAGCGCGGCCTGCATGGGCGAGGCGCCCTCTTCCATGTGACGGACGATGTTCTCGATGACCACGATGGCGTCGTCGATGAGCAGACCGATGGACAGGGTCAGCGCGAGCATCGTGATCATGTTGAAGGTGAAGCCCAGCGCCGCCATCACCGCGAACGTACCCACCACGGACACCGGCAGCGCGATGGCCGCCACGATGGTGGAGCGCAGGTTGCGCAGGAACACGAGCACGATGAGCACCGCGAGCACGCCGCCCAGGATGAGGTCCTCCTGCACCGCGTGGATGGACGAGCGGATGAACCGCGCGTTGTCCGTCACCGTCTCCACCTGGACGCCGGCGGGCAGCGTCTTGTTGATCTCCGCCAGCGACTCCTGAACCAGGTCCGCCACCTGCACCGTGTTGGAGCCGGACTGCTTGCGCACCACCAGCGCCACCGCGCTGCGCTCGCCGCTCTTCGCGCCGGAGCGCTGCTCGGCGGGACCGTCCACCACCTCCGCGATGTCGCGCACGCGCACCGGCGCGCCGCCCGTGCTGGTGATGATGATGTTGCGGATGTCCTCCACGCTCTTGGCTTCGGAGGTGAGGCGCACCACGCGCTCACGGCCGCTGTCCATGCTGCGGCCGCCGGGGACGTCCAGGCTCTGGGCCTTGAGCGCCTGGCTGACGTCGCTGATGGCCAGGCCAAAGCCGCGCAGCCGGTTCGGGTCCACCACGAGCTGGATCTCCCGCTCACGGCCACCGACGATGTCGATGCTGCCCACGCCCGGGTTGCGCTGGAGCGCCGGCTTCACGATGTCGTCCGCGACGCGCGTCAGCTCCTCCACCGGCAGGGCGCCCGCGAGCGCCAGCGTGATGATGGGGGCGGCGCCGATGTCGAACTTCTCGACGACGGGCGTCTCCACCTCATCCGGCAGCTTGCTCAGCGTGGCCTGGACGCGGTCGCGCACGTCCTGCGCCGCGACGTCCACCTTGGTGGACAGCTTGAACTGCACGACGATCTGCGAAACGCTCTCCAGGTTGATGGACTTGAGCGTGTCCACGCCGTTGAGCGTGTTGAGCGCCTCCTCCAGCGGGTCGGAGACGTTCTTCTCCATGGACTCCGGGTCCGCGCCCGGGAGGACGGTCGTCACGGTGACGACGGGGAAGTCGACGTCGGGGAACTGGTCCACGCCGATCTTCGGATAGGCGAACAGGCCGAACACCACCACCGCCAGCATCAGCATGGCGGTGAAGATGGGCCGTGAAATGAAGGTCTTGAGCATTCAGATACCCAGAAAGAAGAGGAGAGGGGGAACCGCTACTGCGCCACGCGCACTGCGGTTCCCTCCTTGACGTCCAACGAGGCGTCGGCGAGCACGCGCTCCTCCGCCGTCAGGCCCTGCAGCACCTTCACGTAGCCCGGCAGCACCCGCTGCACGCGCACGTCGCGCTTGCGCACGGTGCCGTCCTGCACCACCCACACGAAGCCGTCCTGGCCCTTGCTGCTGACCGCCTGCGCCGGCAGGAACAGGCCGTTGCCCGCGTCCCCCGCGGCCTTGGAGAAGTCCATCTCCACCAGCGCGCCGGGGCGCAGCGGGCGCTCCGGGGTGCCCGTCACGTCCGCCAGCACCTCCACGGTGCGGCTCTGCGCGTCGATGACGGCGCCCACGTTGGCCACCTTCGCCTCGAAGCGCATGCCGCTGGGGTTCACGGTGCCCGGCGTCACGGTGCCCGGCGCCACGTTGTCGATGACGGACTCCGGCACCAGCATCCGGATCTCCAGCCCGTCCGCGTCCACGATGGAGAACACCGGGGTGGAGGGCGTCATCGCCACCGAGTCACCCACGTTCTTCGTGCGCGCGGTGATGATGCCGTTGAAGGGCGCGATGATGGAGTGGTCCCGCAGGTTCTCCACCGCCAGCCGGTACGCCGCGCCGGCCTGGGCCGCCTGGGCCGCGGCCTGCTTCTGGCCGATCTCCGCCTGCTCCAGGGTGTTGGCCGCGACGCCGCCGGACTCGGCCACCTTGCGCATGCGCTCCAGGTTGCTGGAGGCCAGCTGCAGCGCGGCGTCCGCCATGTCCTTGGCCGCCTTCGCCTGGTCCACCGCGATGCTCACGTTGGACGTGTCCAGCTGCGCCAGCACGTCGCCCTTCTTCACCTTGTCGCCCACCCGGACGTTCACCTTCGCCAGCGTGCCCGTCGCCTGGGGACCCAGGACGGCCTCCTGCTTGGAGCGCACCTGGCCGGTGACGCGCGTCACGTTCTGCTCCAGCTCCGTGGCCGGCGTGATCGCCTTGACTCCCAGTGCGGTGGAGCCCTCTTGCTGCGTCGGCAGCTGCGCCTTCTCCGCGCCCGCCTTCGAGCACCCCGCCGTCGACACCGCCACGGCCACCACGGCAGCCAAGATTCGCTGATTCACGCGTCCGAACTCCTGCCGGTTCGCCGGCGGGACACCCGCCCTGGCACCTGCTCCGGCTAATTTCTTTGTGGGCTAGAAATTACCGACACTCGATTATCTGTCAAGAGGATACTCCGGAGTGCGGACTATCCACTCCCCAGTCATCCTGCGGGCTTGGCTGCCTGCCCCCCGGCCCTCAAGACTTCTTCACAACACCGTCACCCGTGCGCTGCGTCACCAGGGAGGCGGGCGTCGCGGGCGGCAGGGACGGGGGGCGTCGCTTGTGGCTGACGGTGGGCGCCTGCTATTGACTCGCGAATCAACCCACAGCGGGACAACCCCCGAGGACTCGCGATGCTCAACCCGTTCACCGAGGAGCACGAGGCGTTTCGCAGGTCGGTGCGTGCCTTCGTGGAGAAGGAGATGGCGCCCCATGGCCTGGACTGGGACCGGGCGGGCATCTTCCCCCGCGAGCTGTTCAAGAAGTGCGGCGAGCTGGGCTTCCTGGGCATCAACCACGACCCGAAGTACGGCGGCAGCGGCCTGGACTACTGGTACGTGACGGCGTTCGCGGAGGAGCTGTCGCGCAGCCGCAACGCGGGCGTGAACATGGCGCTCCTGGTGCAGAGCCAGATGGCCACGCCCATCATCAACGAGATTGGCACCGACGAGCAGAAGCGCGAGTTCCTGGAGCCCGCGCTCAAGGGCGAGAAAATCGCGGCGCTGGGCGTGAGCGAGCCGGGCTGCGGCTCCGACGTGGCGAGCATCAAGACGACGGCGCGCCGCGACGGTGACGACTACGTCATCAACGGCTCCAAGATGTGGATCACCAACGGCACGCGCGCGGACTTCATCACGCTGGCGGTGCGCACGGGGGAGGAGGGCTACGGCGGCATCTCGCTGGTGACGTTCCCCACGGACGTGAAGGGGTTCGGCGTCTCCAAGAAGCTGGACAAGGTGGGCAACCTGTCCTCGGACACGGCCATCCTCTACTTCGAGGACTGCCGCATCCCCGCGCGCTACGTGCTGGGCGAGGAGAACCAGGGCTTCTACCACATCATGACCAACTTCCAGGGTGAGCGCCTGGTGGGCGCCATCACCACGGTGGGCGGCATGGACCGGATGCTGGAGGACGCGCTCCAGTACGGCAACGAGCGCGAGGCGTTCGGCCGGCCGCTGATCAAGTTCCAGGTGTGGCGCCACAAGTTCGTGGAGCACCTGACGGCGGTGGAGGCGGCGCGGCGGCTCAACTACCACGCGGTGGACCTCTACGACCGGAAGGAGAACCCGGTGAAGGAGATCTCCATGGCGAAGCTCTTCGCCGGGGACCTGGCCCAGCGCGTGGCCTACGACTGCCAGCAGTTCTTCGGCGGCATGGGCTACATCGAGGAGACGCCCATCGCGCGCATGTGGCGCGACGTGCGGCTCATCACCATCGGCGGCGGCACCTCCGAGGTGATGAAGGAGATCATCTCCAAGCTGTACGGCTTCTAGCTACTTCCTGCCGAAGAGGGCCTCCGCGGCGCTGAGCATCGCGTCGCGGGAGTCCTTCTGGTGCAGGCCGCCCTCGCCCAGCTGGAAGAGCTCGCAGAAGTTGGCCTCGTCCTTGTCGCGGGGCACCTCCGCGAAGGGCTCCTTGCAGGCCTTGGCCACGGACTCGTCGAAGTGCCGGCAGTTGCGGCACGAGCGCAGGTCCTCCTCACAGCCGGGGCACGTGTCGCGCCGGCCGACTTGATTCGCGATGATGTCGAGCGTGCGTCCGCAGTGCGCGCAGCCGGGCATGGCGTCCTCCCCGTCAGACAACAACGGGGCGCATCCTGCCAGACTCCTAGCGCTGGACGCTGGGCGCGAACGCCGGGGCGGGCAGGGAGGAGGCTTCCTGGGGCCGGCGCAGCTCGCCGGTGGCGTCCAGGAGCTGGTCGTCCAGCCGCTTGAGGAGGAAGAGGACGTAGGCGGACAGGGCGGACAGGACGGCGGCCATGATGCCCAGCAGCATGCCGCGCTGCCAGCGGTGGGCCTGCTCCATCACGCCGCGGCGTTCCTTGAACGTCTTGAGCTGGGCATCCACGGAGGAGCCGTCCAGCTTCTGGGCGAAGTCGGTGGCCTGGGCGCTGCCCCGGGCCATCAGCCAGCGCCCCTCCGCCTGGAGGCCTTCCGCCCGCGCGTAGCAGAACGCAGCCCCGCCCGCGAAGAACAGGGAGATGCACAAGGCCGCTGTCACGCTCCGGGTGCCCATGCCACCAACCCTCCGGATATCCGATGGCGCGGCCAATGAACAGGCCGCGACTGCTCCGGCTTTCCGAAGACAGTAGCGGATGCTAGGGACGGCTTCTGACATGGGCAAGCCCTACCGTCCTAAAGACCACTATTTCCAGAAAGCCAAGCAAGAGGGACTGAGAGCGCGCTCGGCCTTCAAGGTCGACGAGATCCTCAAGCGCTTTCCTACGTCCGTGAAGAAGGGCGCGGCGGTGCTGGACCTGGGCGCGGCGCCGGGCGGCTTCCTCCAGATCCTGGCGGACGCGGTGGGCATGCACGGGCGCGTCATCGGCGTGGACATCGTGGCCATCCGGCCGTTCTCCCAGAAGTGGGTGACGACGGCGGTGCTGGACGTGCTCGCGGACGACTTCGACGCGAAGCTGGCCGCGATGTACGACGGGCCCTACGACGCGGTCATCTCCGACATGGCGCCCAAGACGTCCGGCATCAAGGGCACGGACGAGGCGCGCAGCCTGCGGCTGGCGGGCAAGGCGCTGGAGGTGGCCGCGGCGCGCGGCAAGCCCGGGGGCACGTTCGTGGCCAAGGTCTTCATGGGCGGCGACTTCGAGGCCTTCCGTGACGAGGTGCGCCAGCACTTCGAGGAGGTGAAGATCGTCCGGCCGGAGGCCACGCGCGGCGCCAGCATGGAGGTCTACGTGGTGGGGCTGCGGCGCCGGGGGCCCGCCGCCACTCCCTGAAACAGCGAAGGGAACGCCAGGGGCGCGGGCGGCGTCTAGAGTGCCGCCCCTATGTCTTCTCCTCCGCGCCCGCGCATTCTGGCCGTCGTGTCGTGCCTGTTGTGTCTCCTGCTGTCCTCCGTGTCCGTGGCGGCCCCCGCGAAGGCGCCCCCGACGTGGAAGGCCATCGACGCGCTCGTCGATGAGGACAAGGTGGAGTCCGCCGCGCAGGGGGCCGAGGCCCGGCTCGCCGCGGCGAAGGCCCAGGGGGACGCGGACGAGTGGACGCGCGCGCTGATCCGCACGGTGCAGCTGCGCACGCGGCTTCACGGCTACGAGACGACGGTGCGCTTCCTGAAGGAGCAGCCCTGGCCGGAGGGGCCGCGGCAGCAGGCCACGCTCCAGCTGTTCTACGCGGCGGTGCTCGCGAACTACGTGCGCGAGTACGGCTACGAGATTGGCCGGCGCGAGCAGGTGGTGTCCTCCGGGCCGGTGGACCTGAAGGCGTGGACGAAGGATCAGCTGACGGCGGAGCTCCAGCGCGCGTACGCCGCCGTCTGGGAGCAGCGCCAGAAGTTCGGCACCGAGCCGGTGAAGGCGCTGTCCGAGTACCTCCAGCCCAACACGTACCCGGAGGGCATCCGCTCCACGATCCGCGACGCGGTGACGTACCTGTGGGTGGCGTCGCTGGAGGCCACGGACCTGTGGCGCCCGGAGCAGGAGCAGGGGGTGTACCGGCTGGACCTGGGCGCGCTCCTGGAGGGCACGCCGAAGGTGGAGCTGAAGGACCCGTCCGCGCATCCGCTGACGAAGGTGGCGGCGGTGCTGGGGGACCTGGAGGCGTGGCACCTGGCGGCGGGCCGGCGCGAGGCGGCGCTGGAGGCGCGGCTGCGGCGCTACGAGGTCCTGACGCGGTCGTTCACGGACGCCGCGGATCAGCGGCGCATCCGGGAGCACCTGGCCGCGCACCTGAAGGGCTTCCGGGACGTGCCGTGGTGGTCCACGGGGCAGCGCCAGCTCGCGGAGCTGGAGGAGCGGGCGGGCCGCGCCATCACCGCGCACGCGCTGGCGAAGGCGGGCGCGGAGGCGTGGCCGAAGTCGGTGGGAGGCGCGCAGTGCGCGGCGCTGGTGGCGAGGCTGGAGGCGCCGGAGGTGTACGCCTCGGTGATGCAGGTGGACGGGCCGGGCCGGCGCTCCCTCGCGGTGCAGCACCGCAACCTGGGCACGGTGTACTTCCGGGCGTACGCGCTGGACGTGGAGGCGCGGCTCGCGAAGCCGGACGCGGACCTGTCGCTGCTCGCCGCGGGTGACGAGGTGCTGCGCCTGGTCGCGGCGCGCAAGCCGGACGCCGCGTGGAGCACGGCGCTGCCGCCCACGCCCGACTTCCAGCGGCACCAGACCTTCGTGACCCCGCCGCCGCTCAAGCCGGGCACGTACATCATCGTGCTGTCCACGCGCGAGGACTTCGCGAAGAAGCACAGCAAGCTCGTCTCCCTGCCGATGTCCGTGTCGCCCTGGGCGGTGACGGTGCGCAAGGCCCACTCCAACCAGGTGGAGCTGCGCGTGGTGGACGGCGCCACGGGGGCGGGTGCGCCGCAGGTGGAGGTGCGGCTGGTGAAGCCGGACTACCGCACGCGCCGCTTCGGCATCGTCAGCCGCCGCACCGACGCGAACGGTGACCTGCGGGTGGAGGGCGCGGACTCCGACCGCTACGAGAACATGATGCTGGTGGTGGGCCGGGGCCGGGGCGCGATGGTGTTCCCGGGCTCGGTGTACCTGTCTCCGTCCTACACCTCCACGCCGCAGGACCAGGCGCTCATCTACACGGACCGCGCCGTCTACCGCCCCCAGCAGAAGCTGCTTTGGAAGGTGGTGGCCTACCACCCGGAGGAGGCGTCGAAGCGGTACCGCGTCCTCGCGGATTCGCCGGTGACGGTGTCGCTCATGGACCCCAACGGCCAGGAGGTCGCCAAACGCGAGGCGCGCACCAACACGTTCGGCTCGGTGGCCGGCGAGTTCGACCTGCCCGCGGGACGGCCCCTGGGCCAGTGGACCGTGCGGACGAGCCCCCACGGCTACGCCAGCGTGCGCGTGGAGGAGTACAAGCGGCCCACCTTCGAGGTGACGCTGAAGGACGCCCCCGAGGCGCTGCGGCTCAACCGGCGCGCCACGTTCCAGGGCGAGGCGCGCTACTACTTCGGCCTGCCGGTGACGCGCGGCGCGGTGAAGTGGCGCGTGTCGCGTGAGCCGGTGCTGCCGCCCTGGTGGTTCTGGGAGCGCATCGCGGCCACGTCGGAGCTGGTGGCCTCCGGTACGGCCACGGTGGGCGAGGACGGTGGCTTCACCGTGGCGTTCACCCCGGAGGCGGACGAGCGGCTCGCGAAGGCGCAGGGCATGTCGTGGCGCTACCGCGTGGAGGCGGACCTGACGGACGAGGGCGGCGAGACGCGCTCCGCGAGCCGCTCCTTCCGCCTGGGCTTCGTGTCGGTGGAGGGCCGCGTGGAGTCCGACGTGGGCTTCGTGCGCGAGGACTTCCCGTCGGAGGTGCGGCTCGTCCGCTCGAACCTGGATGGCGCTCCGCAGGCCGGCCCGGGGCGCTGGCGGCTCATCGCCTTGAAGGCCCCCGGGCGCCCGCTGCTGCCCTCGGAGGTGTCGGTGGAGAAGCCCCGTCCCCTGGACGCGGACGCCCAGGAGCGCAAGGAGACGTCGCCCACGCCGGGTGACGTGCTCAAGCCGCGCTGGGAGACGGCCTTCGACGTGGAGCAGACGCTGCGGCGCTGGGACGACGGCGCGGAGGTCGCGCAGGCGGCGGTGACGCATGGCGCGGACGGCGTCGCCACGGTGAAGCTGCCGGCGCTGCGCGCGGGGGCGTACCGCCTGCGCTACGAGACGACGGATGCGTTCGGCCAGAAGGCCCTCGCGCAGCGGGACTTCCTGGTGGCGGGCGCCCGGGCTCCGGCGGGGTTGCCGGCGGTGCTGGAGGCGGAGCGCACCTCCGTGCGCGTGGGCGAGGTGGCGCGGCTGCTGGTGGCCTCCGGCTTCGAGGGCCAGCCGCTGGTGATGGACGTGTACCAGGGCCGCCAGCGCGTCGAGCAGCGCCAGCTGACGGCGGGGCAGGGGCGCGCGGTGGTGGAGCTCCCCGTGACGGAGGCCCTGCGCGGCGGCTTCACGGTGGTGCTCACGCTGGTGCGTGACTGGCAGTCGATGAGCTTCCAGCAGACGGTGGCCGTGCCCTTCGACGACAAGGAGCTGAGCCTGGAGTTCGCCACGTTCCGCGACACGCTGCGGCCCGGCGCGAAGGAGACCTTCCGCGTGACGGTGAAGGGACCGAAGGGCGCGAAGCTGGAGGCGGGGGCCGCGGAGCTGCTGGCGTACATGTACGATCAGTCGCTGAACGTCTTCGGGCCGCACACGCCGCCGCAGGTGGCGCAGCTGTACCCGCAGCAGACGGTGTACGTGGACTTCCGGTCGTCCGGGGGCAGCTTCGGCGGGGACTGGCTCTTCGACGAGCTCGACCAGCGCCGGACCTCCCCGCCAGAACCTTCCGGAGACACGCTGAAGTTCGGGGAGGGTTACGGGCTGGGCGGCCCGGGCTACCGCAACCGCCGCTACTTCGGCGAGCGCCGCCGTGTCATGGCCGCGAAGCCCGGGGCCGTGCAGCGGGAATCGGCGGACGCAGCGCCTCCTCCGCCCCCGCCGCCCGCTCCGTCCCGCTCCGCGTCGGGAAGACCGGTGCTGGAGCAGAAGCGGCGTGAGATCATCCAGATCATCAAGGGAGCCCCCGGCGCCCCGGAACCGGGAGCGTCGGAGGAACCGCTGCGCTCCAACTTCGCGGAGACCGCGTTCTGGATTCCGCAGCTGCTCACCGGACCGGACGGCGCCGCGGTGCTGGAGTTCACGGTGCCGGACTCGGTGACGGCCTGGGACGTCTGGGTGCACGCGCTCACGCGAGACCTGCGAGGCGGCTCCGCGCAGCGCTCCACCCGCAGCGTGAAGGAGCTGATGGTACGCCCCTACCTGCCGCGCTTCCTGCGCGAGGGAGATCGCGCGGAGCTGGAGGTCGTGGTGAACAACGCGGGGGCGCAGACGCAGCAGGGGCAGCTCACGCTCGACATCGTGGATCCGGACACGCAGAAGAGCCTGCTCGCGGACTTCGGCGTGAAGACGGCCACGCAGGCCTTCACGGTGGCGGCGGGGAAGGGCACGCACCTGCGCTTCCCCCTCACCGCGCCCGCGCGCGTGGGGCCGGTGGCCTTCCGTGTCGTCGCCAAGGCGGGGGCCTTCAGCGACGGTGAGCTGCGGCCCGTGCCGGTGCTGCCCGGCCGCATGCACCTGGCCCAGTCGCGCACCGTGACGCTGCGCGACCAGGACCGCAGGACGCTGACGTTCGAGGACCTGAAGAGCGCGAACGACCCCACGCGGGTGAACGAGCAGCTCGTCGTGACGGTGGACGCGCAGCTGTTCTACTCCGTGCTCCAGGCGCTGCCGTACCTGGTGGACTACCCCTATGAGTGCACGGAGCAGACGCTCAACCGCTTCGTGTCCACCGGCATCGTCTCCAGCCTCTTCGACAAGTACCCGGCGGTGGCGAAGGTGGCCAGGGACCTGAGCCAGCGGAGCACGCGCTTCGAGACCTTTGACGACGTGGACCCGAACCGGAAGATGGCGCTGGAGGAGACGCCCTGGCTCAACGAGGCGAAGGGCGGAGCGGAGTCCAACGACGCGCTCCTGCGCGTGCTGGACCCGAAGGTGGCGCAGGCGCAGCGCGAGTCGTCGCAGGAGAAGCTGCGCAAGGCGCAGAACGCGGACGGTGGCTTCCCCTGGTGGCCGGGCGGCCCGTCGTCGCCGTACATGACGCTCTACATCCTGCATGGCCTGTCGCGCGCCATGGAGCACGGGGTGGAGGTGTCACCCGCCATGACGGAGCCAGCGTGGGGCTACCTGGCCACGCACTTCCGGAGCGACTACTCGAACCGGCTGATGAAGAAGGACCTGGGCTGGGAGTTCCTCACGTTCCTCAACTTCGTGGCGTCGGCGTATCCGGACGCGCGCTACACGGGCGAGGCGCTCACGGCGGCCGAGCGGCAGCGCATGCTCGACTTCTCCTACAAGCACTGGAAGAAGCACTCGCCGTACCTCAAGGGGTACCTGGCGCTCACGCTGAACCGGGCGAAGCGCAACAAGGACGCGCTGAAGGTCTGGGACAGCGTGATGGACTCCGCGAAGACGACGCAGGACCAGGGCACGTCCTGGGCGCCCGAGGACCGCGGCTGGCTCTGGTACAACGACACCACGGAGACGCACGCCTTCGCGCTGCGCACGCTGTCGGAGCTGCGCCCGAAGGACCCCCGCCGCTCGGGCCTGGCGCTGTGGCTGCTCCTGGACAAGAAGCTGGGCCACTGGAAGTCCACGCGCGCCACGGCGGAGGCGCTCTACGCGCTGGTGAACTACATGGAGGCGGAGGGCTCGCTGTCCGTGCGCGAGGAGCTGAAGGTGACGGTGGGCTCGAAGGTGGTGCCCATGTCCTTCTCGCCCGACGTGTACACGGGGAAGAAGAACCAGGTGGTCCTCACCGGGCGGGAGGTGAACGCGGACACGGCGACCACGGTGGTGGAGAAGACGACGCCGGGCTTCGCCATCGCGTCCGCGACGTGGCACTTCTCCACGGAGGAGCTGCCGAAGGAGGAGCGCGGGGACTTCTTCCAGGTGTCGCGCCGCTACTTCGTGCGGATCCGCGAGGGCACCCAGACGCTGCTGCGCCCGCTGTCGGATGGCGCGACGCTGCGGCCCGGTGACGAGGTGGAGGTGCAGCTGTCCCTGCGCCTGAAGCACGCGGCGGAGTACGTGCACCTGCGCGACCCACGCGCCGCGGGCCTGGAGCCGGAGAACGCGCAGTCCCGCCACAAGTGGGACCTGGGCATCGTCTGGTACGAGGAGACGCGCGACTCGGGGACGAACTTCTTCTTCGAGGCGCTGCCCGTGGGCGAGTACACGTTCAAGTACCGGCTGCGCGCGAACCTCGCGGGCACCTTCCGCGTGGGCCCGGCGACGGTGCAGTCCATGTACGCGCCGGAGTTCACCGCGTACTCCACCGGCACGGTGCTCACGGTGGACCGGGCACCGTAGGCCGTCAGCGGGGCAGGGGGCCCGTGTCCTTCATGGACGCGGGTTTCCTACTCCGCGCAGGTGGCGGCTTCCTCGGTGGGGTGCAGCGTGGCGATGCCGTAGGTGCCGTTGCGCGTGCCGCACCAGATGCGCCAGTTGCCGCCACCGATGTCCGGCGCCGAGTACACGCCGCCTTCCTTCTTCGCCCCGCCGCGCGCACAGCAGCGCGCGAACGCGCGGGTTCCGATGGCGGCGATGGAGACCGCGTCCTGCGACGTCGAGAATCCGCCCATCCGCTTCACGCCGCACGACCAGGGCGCCAGGCCCTTGAAGCGGATGAGGTACTGCTCGCCCCGCACCGCTTCCTCGCCCTTGGCCGGGCCCTGGTAGCAGACCTTCCCTTCCGCTTCGAGCTGCGCGTAGCGAGGCAGGAAGTGGAGGCCGCCAATCGGGCCGCGCTGCCAGTCATCGCCGCAGAAGACGTGCGTGAACGCGTTGCGCGGGCCGGTGCTCACCCAGAGGCTCGTGAGCCACTCGATGTTCGCCTGTCGCGCACCCGGCCGGCCCGCCGCGGACAGCGCGCGCTGCACCCGGGCGTCGTCGTAGTGCTTCGCGAAGAAGCGCTGCACGTCCCCGGCGCTCACGCTCGCGTCGGGACGCGCGGGGCACAGGTCCAGCACCTCGCGGTCCAGCGCGGACAGCGCGGGCGCCTTGGCGAAGAGGGGCGGCTGGTCACAGGTGCTCGCGCAAGCCGCCGCATCGTCCGGAGCCGGAGGCGGAGCCGCCGCGCGGCCCGCGGGCGCACGGACCGCCACGGTGGTCTCCTCGTCGTCGGAGGCCTCGGCGCTGCTCGCGGCTGCGGAGGCGGTGCCGCCCCGGGCCGCCTGCTGCTGGCGCGTGTTCTCACGGTCCGCGCGCACGAGCGCGTCCGCGCTGGGCGCCTTCTGGACGGCGTCCGTGGGCGTGCCATCGCAGAGCACCCAGCCCTCGGCCTTCGGTCCCTGGAGCTTGCACCACGCGCGGTCGGGGCCGCCCTTCTTCACGAGCGGATAGGACACGCCCGGCTCCACGGCGAAGACGACCTTGGAGGACTCGGGTTGCTCCACCGCGTCCACGGACTCTTCGGTGACGAAGACGCCGCTGCCCGCGAGGGCGGCGGAGGGGGCCATGGAAATGGCCAGGAAGAAACAGGCGAGCGACCCGGAGAGGCGCATGGTGCGCGGGACTCTAACAGGGGTGCCGCAAGCCCGCTGTTCCCCGGTTGCGCCCGGCGCCGCGCCGCGAAATAAGAGCGCCCGACATGAAACCGATGAATTTCCGAGGCCGCTGGGTGCTCATTACCGGCGCGTCGTCCGGCCTGGGGCTGGAGATGGCCCGCCTGCTCGCCAGGGAGCATGGCGCCCACATCATCGCCGTCGCCCGGCGCGAGGACCGGCTCACCGCGCTCAAGGCGGAGCTGGAGTCCGCGCACGGCGTGCAGGTGCTGCCCCTGTCCGCGGACCTCACCCGGCCCGGCGATGCCGAGCGCGTCTTCGAGACCGCCACGGCGGGCCGCACCGTCGACGGCGTCATCCTCAACGCCGGCGTCACCTACTTCGGCCACGCGCTGGAGCAGCAGCCCGAGTCCTTCGACGCGATGCTGGCCACCAACATCACCAGCGTGGTGCGCATGGCCCAGCGCTTCGGGGCGCACTTCGCGAAGCGGGGCGGGGGAGGCGCGCTGATGCTCGTCGCCAGCACCGCGGGCTTCGCGCCGCTGCCGTACCAGACGGCCTACGCGGCGACGAAGTCGTTCGTCATCAGCTACGGGCGCGGCCTGGCCTATGAGCTGCGCAAGGCGGGCGTGTCCGTCACCGTCTTCGCGCCCGGCGGCATCGCCACGGAGATGCTGTCGGTGTCCGGCCTGGACCGGAAGTTCAAGGCGGGCGACGTGGGCATCATGTCCGCGGAGGCCTGCGCGCGCACCGCCGTGGAGGCGTTCGTGCACCGCCGCGAGCTCTCCGTGCCCGGCGTCCTCAACCGCTTCCTCGCGACGATGATGAAGCTCCTGCCCCACGGCTTCCTGATGGGGCGCTCGGCCGCGCTGTACGAAGGCGCGCTGCCGAAGGAGCCGCCCGCGCCGTGACGTCAGCGCGGGCGGTGCACCACGGCCTCAGGCCACCTTCACCCGCGCCGCCTTCAGCTTGCCGACCTGCACGGTGTACTCGCCGGCCCCCAGCTCCGCCTTGGGGTCGGTGACCTTCTCTCCGTTCACCCGGACGCCGCCCTGGGTCATCAGCTTGCGCGCCTCCGTGGCGGAGGCCACGAGCTTCGTCTCCGGCAGCAGCTTCGTCACCAGCAGCTTCTCCGCGCCCGCGAGCGACACCTCCACGAGGGGCAGCTCGTCCGCTGACAGCTCCTTCTTGGCGAAGCGCTTCTCGAAGTCCTCCGCCGCCTTGCGGCCGGCCTCCTCGCCCTGGAAGCGCGCGGCCATCTCCTGCGCGAAGGCGACCTTCGCGGCCTTGGGGTGCGCGGCGCCGGACTTCGTCTTCTCCTCCAGCTCCAGCACCTGCTTGAGCGGCATGGAGGAGAGGAGCTTGTAGTACCGCCACATCAGGTCGTCGGTGATGCTCATCAACTTGCCGAAGATGCTGTCCGCCGGCTCGTCGATGCCCACGTAGTTGTCCAGGCTCTTGGACATCTTGGGGCCGGTGATGACGCCGTCCACCAGCTTCGCGTCCAGGCCCTCCAGGATGGGGCCGGTCATGATGACCTGCGGCTCCATGCCCTCTTCCTTCATCAGCTGCCGGCCGACGAGCAGGTTGAAGAGCTGATCCGTCGCGCCCAGCTCCACGTCCGCCTTCAGCGCCACGGAGTCGTAGCCCTGCAGGAGCGGGTAGAGGAACTCGTGGATGGCGATGGAGGTGTTCTCCTTGTAGCGCTTCTTGAAGTCGTCGCGCTCCAGCATGCGCTGCACGGAGTAGCGCGCCGCCAGGCGGATCATCCCCTCGGTGCCCAGCGCGTCGAGCCACTCCGAGTTGAACTTCACCACCGTCTTGTCCGGGTCCAGGACCTTGAAGACCTGCTGCTTGTACGTCTCCGAGTTGACCTTCACCTGCTCGCGGGTGAGCGGCGGACGGGCCGCGTTCTTCCCGGAGGGGTCGCCGATGAGGGCGGTGAAGTCACCGATGAGGAACACCACCGTGTGGCCGAACTCCTGGAAGCGCCGCATGCGCGTGAGCAGCAGCGTGTGGCCCAGGTGCAGGTCGGGACGGCTGGGGTCGAAGCCCGCCTTGATGACCAGCGGCTTGCCCTTCTCATAGGAGCGCTGGAGCTTCTTCTTCAGGTCCTCCGGCACGTGGAGGTCCACGGTGCCGCGAGTGACTTCTTCGAACTGCTCTTCGGGGGTCGCCTTGCGCAGTGCGTCCGGGTTCATGGCGCCGCGGACACTAGCCCAAAAAAGACAACGGGCAGGGCGGGACTTCTCCAGTCCGCCCCACCCGTGAAGGTCCGGTCGTCAGCCTGACGACTCAGGTGTCCAGGAAGTCGAAGCTGCGGCACAGGCCGCGCAGCGTCTGGCTCTCCGTGACGATCTGGTCCATGTCCACGTCGTCACTCGTCGTGGGCAGCGCCTGGACGATCTGGTCGTTGAAGGCCAGACCCACCCGGCGGCTGCGCGAGCTGGCCGCCTTGAGGGTGGCGTCGTAGTAGCCACCGCCGCGCCCCAGCCGCTTGCCGTCCGGGCTGAAGCCCAGACCGGGCACCACGAACAGGTCGATCTGATCCACCGCAATCAGGTCCGAGGAGTTCGTGGGCTCACGGACGCCCAGGCGTCCCGGCTCCAGCTCGCTCTCCGACTTGATGGCCCGGAAGGCCAGGATGCGCCCATGCACGTGGGACAGCGGGTAGCAGACGATCTTCTCGTCCTGCAGCGCCGCGATGAGGATGTCCCGGGTGGGCACCTCGCCCCGGATGGGGGCGTAGAGGGCCACCGTCCGTGCCTTCTGATAGTAGGGCGAAGCCAGGAATCGAGACTGGACCTTGAGGCCCCGCTCGTCGATGAGGTCGTTGGTCATCGCCTTGCGGCGCGCCGTCAGTTCCTCACGAAGCGTGACCTTCTTTTCCGCCGCCGCCGCCACCGTATCCGCCGCCGTCTCGCTCACCGCCGCCGCTCCAAAGAAAGAGTCCCCCGCCGAGCCGTGTGTCCAGCGTCCATTGAACCCTTAGAAGCCAGGTGGGGACCGAAATCATGTCACCGCAGGCTTCCCTCATCCCCGGTGAAGGGGGAGGGCTTGCACATGGCGACCGAAACGGACCCCGGAATGGACGTATCGGTTCGAATTTCTGCTGGGCATCACGCACCCCGCAGGGAACAGACCTTTTACTGCTCAAATCTCGCTACAAGTCCTTAGAATCACTGGGAAAATCCCAGGGCGTTCTGGGAAAATGATAAGGATGGAGAAGCGTGCGGTCAAGCCGTCCTCGCGCGTTTACAAGCCGCCCCGTGGACTTCTATGATGCCCGGGTCCCCGACATGTCGCCCCCGACCCCAACATTGGCTCTCGCGGCGGTAGCCTGCCTCGCCTCCGGATTCGCCTGGGCGGGTCCGCAGCTGAACAGTACCTACCAGGGAGATGCCTTCGGCCCCATCGAGTTGCGCTCGGACGGGGAACATCTGACCGGCACCGCGCCGGCCGGGGGGCCCTGCCAGCGCCCGGTCGCCGAGCAGATCCTCACCGGAGACTTCCAGGGCAACGTCTTCCTGGGGGAGATCACGCTCTGTCAGACGGGCGACACCTGCACCCCGTCCCGGAGCTTCCCGCTGATGCTCGTCTACAACGTGGAGGAGCGCGCGCTGGCGGGCGTGGTGAAGCTGGAGGGCGGCTGCGAGTCCCCGGCCCTGCCCCGGAACGGGATGCTGGTGCTGCGGGCGACCGAGCAGGGCGCGGCCCTGACGCCCGCGGCGGCGCCGGCGACCGAGCAGCGTCAGGCGCAGGCCCCCGCCCCGCCGCCGCCGTCCGGTGGCGCCGCGCAGGTGGCGGCGCAGCGCCGGCTGGAGCCGCTGGACGTGGCGGCGACCCTGAAGCAGGGGCAGTCCCTATTGGCCCAGAACCCCATCGCCGCCTCGCAGCAGTTCCAGCTGGTGCTGGCCCAGGAGAAGGAGAAGAACAACGCCTGGGCGCTGACGGGCATGGGCGTGGCGCACTACCTGCGCAAGCAGCACCCGGAGGCGCTCAAGTACCTGGAGCAGGCGCGCAACGTGGGCAGCGGCGCGGCGCGGGCGGAGGCCTTCTTCTGGACGGCGTGCGTGAAGCGGGCGGCGCAGGAGTCGGGGTTCGCCCAGCTCGCGCTGCGCCAGGCGGTGCAGGGTGGATGGTCCGCGCCTGAGAACAACGCGCTGGTGGAGCGCGAGCTCCAGCAGTTCGCCAATGAGGGAGCGGAGTACGAGTTGCTGTTGAAGCAGGCCCGCGGCCGCAAGCGGGTCCAGGGCCGTGAGCCGCAAGGAGCTGGCAGCGCCAGCCCGTGAACGCGCCGAACTCCGTGTCGAAGCCCGTCCGGGTCTTCGGCAACTACGAAATCCTGTCGCTGTTGGGCAAGGGCGGCATGGCCGAGGTGTACCGCGCGCGCGTGCGCTCCGGTCCCTACGAAGGCTGGACGGTCGCGCTCAAGCGGCTGCTGCCCGCGCTCACCCGCGACCCGGCGTCGGTGGACCTCTTCCGCCGCGAGGCGCAGCTGTCGCGCCAGCTGGACCACCCGAACATCGTGAAGGTGCTGGACGCCGGGATGCTGGACGACGTGTCCTTCCTGGTGATGGACCTGGTGGACGGGCGCGACCTGGGCCACATCCTGCGCCGGTGCAAGGCGCGCGGGATTCCGCTCCCCGTCGACTTCGCGGTGTACCTGGCGAAGGTGCTGCTGGAGGCGCTCGCGTACGCGCACACCGCCACCGGGCCGGACGGCAAGCCGCTGGGCATCGTCCACTGCGACGTGTCCCCGTCCAACCTGTTCATCTCCCGGGTGGGGGAGATCAAGCTGGGCGACTTCGGCGTGTCGCGCGTGCTGGTGGACGGGAAGCTCCAGGGCGGCGAGGTGCTGGGCAAGCCGTACTACCTGTCCCCGGAGTCGCTGCAGGGCGCCGTCACCCCGGAGGCGGACCTGTGGGCCGCGAGCGTGGTGCTCTATGAGCTGCTCACGCTGGGCCGGCCCTTCGTGGGCACGACGCCGGAAGAGGTCTTCGCGGGCATCCTGTCGCGCAAGTACCGGCTCCTGAGCTCGGTGCGGCCGGACATCCCGGAGGCGCTGGACGCGGTGCTGGCGAGAGCGTTCGCGGAGAACCCCGAGGACCGCTTCCCGTCCGCGGAAGAGTACGCGAAGGCCCTGTCGCCGCACTTCGACGAGCGCGTGGGCACCCCCCTGGCCATCGCGGCGGTGGTGCGCGGCCTCTTCGGCACCACGGACGAGATGCCCGTGTACCGGGGCGCTCCGCCCAACGGCTCCTCTTCCGACGGCAACGGGTAGCCGGGCGGGCAGGGCCCCGGCACGCGGGCTCCCGGACGGTGGAGCCCGCTGCGGCGCATGCCCCGGATGATGACCTTTCCTCCCGCGAACATGCACCGGGAGGAATCCATGGCGACCGAGCGAAAGCAGCAGCAGCCCGAGCAGGACCGGCCCGCCCGCGAGACGCGGCACGGTGACGAGCGACTTCCGCCCAAGGCCGACGAGGCCAAGGAGGGGATGCCCGGCTACGGACAGCCCGACCCGGAGGTGCGCGAGAAGAACCTGCCCGAGCAGAAGTGGTGATCAGCCCAGCGCGCGCACGAGGGGGACGTGCGTGCACAGCGCTTCCACCACGCGCTCCACTTCGGCGCTCGTGGTCGAGGGGCCCAGGCTGAAGCGCAGGCTTCCGCGCGCCTGCGCGGGCGAGAGGCCCATGGCGCGCAGCACGTGGGACGGGGACAGCGTGCCGGACGCGCAGGCCGCTCCCGACGAGACGCGGATGTCCTCCAGGTCCAGCGCCATCAGCAGCGCTTCGCCCTCCACGCCGTCGAAGCGCAGGTTGCTGGTGTTGGGCACCCGGGGGGCCTGGGCTCCGTTCACCGTCACGCCGGGCAGCCGCTGGAGCACCTGCTGCTCGAAGGTGTCACGGAGGGCCGCGACCCTCGCGGCGGCTTGGGACTGCTCCGCCGTGGCCAGCTCCAGGGCCAGGGCGAGGGCCTCCGCGTAGGGCACGTTCTGCGTGCCTCCTCGCCGGCCTCCTTCCTGGTGCCCGGGCGTCAGCGCCCGCACGTCCACGCCCTTGCGCACCACGAGCACGCCCACGCCCTGCGGGCCGCCGAACTTGTGCGCGGAGAGGGAGAGGAGGTCCGCGTCCACTTCGCGCAGGGAGAGCGGCACCTTGCCCGCGGCCTGCACGGCGTCCGTGTGGAAGAGGATGCCGCGCTGACGGCACGCGCGCGCGGCCTCCGCCACCGGCTGCAGCACGCCCGTCTCGTTGTTGGCCCACATCAACGAACACAGCGCGGTGTCCGGCGTGAGCGCTTCCAGCACCGCCTCCAACGGCACGCGGCCGTCGGAAGCGGGGGAGAGCCGCACCACCTGGGCGCCGTCCTTCTCCAGCTGCGTGAGCGCCCCCAGCGCCGACGGGTGCTCCACCGTGGTGGACACCACGCGGCGGCGGTCCTTCACGGGCCGGGCCGCGTAGGCGCCCACCAGCGCGAGCGCATCCGCTTCGCTGCCTGACGCGGTGAAGGTGATCTCCTTCGGCTCGCAGCCGAGCACGCGCGCCACCTTCGCCCGTGCCGCATCCAGCCGGGCGCGGGCCTCGCGCCCTCCGCCGTGCACGCTGGACGCGTTGCCGAAGCCGCCTTCCGTGAAGGCCCGGGCCAGCAACGCGCCCACCTCCGCGCGCACCGGCGCGGCGGCGTTGTAATCCAGGTAGATCACGTGTCCTGCGCGGACAGCAGCGACTTCGGCCGCTCCTCGGCGACGCCGAAGGCCTCGAGGAAGCGCGACACCACCTCGCGCTTGAGCGCCTTGCGCTTGTTCGCGCTGCCGGACAGCGGCAGCCGCGCGCCCGCCATGCTGCCGTGGCCGCCGGAGGAGCCGCCCAGGTCGTCACACAGCTCGCGGATGAGGCGGCCCGCGTTCATGCGCCGGTCCTTCACCCGCAGGCTCAGGAAGAGCTGGTTGCGGAACGTGCCGTACGCCAGGGACCACTTCATCCCTTCGAGGTACATCATCCGCTCCGCGACCTCCGCCACCATGTCCGGGGAGTAGACCTCCTCCAGGTCGGTGATGATGGCGGTGCCGTAGACCTTCGCCTTCTCGATGGACGTGTGGAACAGCTGGAAGAAGCGCGCGGGCAGCTCCGGGTGCTCAATCTGTCCCAGCAGCTGCTTGTCACAGCGGGGGAACAGCCACAGGTAGCTGTCCACGTCCGTCTGGGTCGTCTCACGGCCCAGGTCCCGCGTGTCCGCCTTGATGCCGTAGAAGAGCGCGGTGGCGATCTCCACGGACGGCTCCAGCCGGGCGGCGCGCAGGTACTCCACCAGCATCGTGGAGGTGGCGCCGAAGTCGCCGCCCACGTCCGCGAAGGGGGCCAGCAGGCTCTCCTCGCGCAGCGGGTGATGGTCCACCACCAGGTCCGCGCGGTAGCGCGCCGGCAGCGAGTGGTTGCGCACCGGCGGCTGCGTGTCCACCAGGCCGAAGAGGTCGTACTGGCTGAAGTCGAGCTGCGACACGTGCGACACCGGCAGCCGCAGCACGCGCACGAACGCGACGTTCTCCGCGCGTCCGATGATGCCGCCGTAGCCCACCTGGGCCTCGATGCCGGCCTTGCGCTCCAGCAGGTGGGCGAGCGACACCGCCGCCGCCATGGAGTCGGGGTCCGGGTTGTCGTGCGTCAGGATGAGCGCCCGGCGATGGCCCTTGGCCACCTGGAGCAAGCGGCCCAGCTTGTCGGCGGCCGGCAGCTTCGCCAGACGCGCTGGCGGAGGCTCCGTGAGCTCGCTCCCGGCGGGAAGCTGGGCGCGGCGGCTTTGGAGGGACGGGGTCAAAGGCATGGGGACTCTTCTTTTACTTCCTCCGGCACAGGGATTCGAGAAGTCGGATGTTCTCCCCATAACGTTCCGGAAAGGGTGTTTCCAGCACCCCAATGGTGTCGACGAACCGCGCATCCTTCATGAGGCAGCGGAAGGCCGTCAGTCCGATTGCTCCCTTGCCAGGTTCCTCGTGGCGGTCCACCCGGCAACCCAGGTCTTTCTTACAGTCGTTGAGGTGGAAGGCGCGCACGCGGTCCAGGCCCACCCGGCGGTCGCACTCGTCCATTACCGCCGCGTAGCCCCTGGGCGTCCGCAGGTCGTAGCCCGCCGCGAACAGGTGGCACGTGTCCAGGCACACCGCCAGCCGCGCCTCGTCCGCGACGCGGCAGAGCAGCTCCTCGAGGTGCTCGAAGCGCCAGCCCAGCGCGTTGCCCTGGCCCGCGGTCACCTCCAGGCAGACGCGGGCCTGGAAGCCGGGGCAGCGGCGGTGCACCTCGTCCAGCGCTTCGGCGATGCGCTTGAGGCCGCGCGCTTCATCCGGGTGCGAGCCGGGGTGGAGGATGAGCAGCGGGATGCCCAGGCGCTCGCAGCGGGTGAGCTCCTCGGTGACGCACGCGAGCGACTTCTCGCGCGCCTCCGGCACTTCGCCGGCAAGGTTCACCAGGTAGCTGCCGTGGGCGATGACGGGGAGGCCCGTGCGGCGGGCCTCGGCGCGGAAGGCCTGGGCTTCCGCGTCCGTCAGCGCGGGGGCGCTCCAGCCCCGCGCGTTCTTCGTGAAGATCTGCAGGGCGCGGGCGCCGTGCGCTTCGGCTCGCTGGAAGGCCTGGCTCACGCCGCCAGCGATGGATTCATGAGCCCCGATGCGCACGGCTTCGACTTCGTCTCTCTTCTGCCGCTACTCGACGGTCTTGTACTTGCGACCCAGGTCGCGGAAGTACTTCACGCCGTTGTCGAGCGAGTTCTCCATCGCGTCCATCAGCACCGTGCGGAACGTGGCCACGGGCGCGCGGAAGGACTCGTAGTAGCGCTGCCGGTCGATGGAGTGGATGACCGCGGGCATGTAGCCGTTGCGCAGCAGGATGAGGTTGCTGCACATGCGCCCCACCTTCCCGCTGTGCTCGGTGAAGGGGAAGATCTGCAGGAACTCGTGCTGCACCACCGCCGCCTGCTTGATGGGGTGGAACTCGCGGAACTCCGCGCTGGCGGTGTGGTCCACGAGCTTCTCCAGCCGCGCCTGGATCTTCGCGGGCTGGGTGATGTCGTGGAAGTAGGTGCGGTGCAGGGGCATGTCCTTGCGCAGTCCCGCGCGGTCACGCTCCTTGGCCAGCTCCTTCTCCGTGCGCTCGCGGCGCTCCATGCGCGCACGCTCGGCCAGGGCTTCCGGCGTGTTGCCCAGGAAGAGGTCGTGCATCCGCTTGATGGTGGTGAGCGTGAGCTGCGACTGCTTCTTCGCGCCCGCGGCCTCCTCGCGGATGTAGTCCGCCACCGCCTTGTGGTTGCGGATCTCCAGCACCACCGGGATCATGGAGGCTTCCGCCGCGGTGCGCTCCGGGAAGAGCGCGGCCATCAGCTCCTGGTGCGTGTACACGACGCCTTCGAGCGCGGCGTCGTGGTAGATCCACGACATCTCGAAGCGGTCGAGGAACTCACGCGCGGGCTGCTTGTCCTTGTAGATCTCAAGGTACTCGCGCAGCTGCTCGTTCTTCTCGTCGATGTCCTGGTAGCGTTCCTTCACGGACTGCGGCTCCTTCTCGCTCCGGCCCGCCCCGGGCGCTGATTCTCAAGAGGCTGCGCCGGGAGGTACAACGGCACGCGGAGTCTAGAAATTCCGCGCGGTTGGAACAAATAAAACCCGACTAGAGATTCACCAGGAACACCTCGCACGCCTGGTCGAGCAGGTCTTTTGAAAGGGCTGGCGGGATTTGCCGGTATCGGGCCGCGTCCCGGATGAGCGACACGAGGTCGCGGGGGTGGCAGGAGCGCATCTCCATGCTGCGCGGCTTGTAGTAGTGCTCCACCAGGTAGGTGATGGCCTGGTCCACGTAGGGGATGCCCGCCGCCTCGCACACCCGGCGGAAGATCTCCCGGTAGGACTCCTCGTCCGGGTTGCCCACTTCAATCTTGTACTTGATGCGCCGCAGGAAGGCCTCGTCCACCAGCTCCTTGGGGTCCAGGTTGGTGGAGAAGACGAGGAGCTGATCGAACGGAATCTCGAACTTCTTGCCGGTGTGCAGGGTGAGGAAGTCCACCCGCTTCTCCAGGGGGACAATCCAGCGGTTGAGCAGGTCCGTGGGGTGGACCTTCTGGCGGCCGAAGTCGTCGATGAGGAGCATGCCGCCGTTGGCCTTCACCTGGAACGGCGCCTCGTAGAAGCGGGTGCTCTCCGAGTAGATGAGATCCAGCGTCTCCAGCGTCAGCTCGCCGCCCACCACCACCGCGGGGCGCCGGCAGAGCGACCAGCGCTTGTCCATCTCGAAGGTCTGCCGGCGGCCGTTGGCGTCGCGGCCGATCTCCAGCGACACGGGCGTGTGGATGATCCGGTCGAAGACCTTGATGATCTGGTTGTCGATCTCGAGGCAGTGCGGGACGAAGACCTCGCCGCCGAACATGTGCGAGATGGCCTCCGCGAGGCTCGTCTTGCCGTTGCCCGGTGGGCCGTAGAGGAAGAGGGAGCGGCCGGAGTTCACGGCCGGGCCCAGCTTGTCCATCAGCTCCGCGGGGACGGTGAGGTGGCCCAGGGCGGCGACCAGGTCCTCCTGGCCCACGACGGGCGTCTCCTCCGTCTGGCTGCTGATGAGGGCGTTGTACTGCTCGATGGGGACCGGGGCGGGGCCCACGTAGGTGGAGCGGGTGAGGGCGTCACGCGCGTACTCGCGGCCCTTCTCCGTGAGGGCGAACTCCACGGAGGCGCGGCCAAAGCCCTTGCCGCCGCGCAGGTCCACGAGCTTCTCCGCGGCGAGGAAGTCCACCACGTGCTCCACCACGCCGGACCAGGGCAGGCACATGCTCTCCGCGATGGCCACGCCCGTCCCGGTGCCGGCGTAGTAGAGGAACTTGAGGCCCAGGTCCGCGAGCAGACCCATCCTCAGGCCCGTGTCCTCCAGCGACTTCGGCTCCGAGGGAGCGATGTCGAGGACGGACGGGTTCTCCAGCTTGAACGGATTGTCTTCGTACGCGTAGCCGGCGGGAGGCATCGGGTACGGGTTCTACCCGATTCCCCCGTCCGCCGGGACTTCACGTCCGCCGACTGTCCTCAAACGTAGGTCAGCCAGTCCGCATAGCGGGCTTCCTGGCCCCGCACGACGCGGAAGTACATGTCCTGGACGAACCGGCTGATGGGGCCGGGCTTGCCGTCGCCAATCTGGCGGTTGTCCACCTCGCGCACGGGGGTGATCTCCGCGGCGGTGCCGGTGAAGAAGACCTCGTTGGCGATGTAGAGGGCGTCACGGGTGACCGTGACTTCCTCGATGGTGGTGTGGCCGGCGTCGCGCAGCAGCTTCAGCACCGTGTCGCGGGTGATGCCGTCCAGCACGGGGGACGAGAGGGGCGGGGTCTTGATGACGCCCTTCTTGTTCACCATGAAGATGTTCTCGCCGGAGGCCTCCGCGACGAAGCCGCTGATGTCCAGGAGGATGGCCTCGTCGTAGCCGGCGAGCACCGCCTCGCGCTTGGCGAGGATGGAGTTGACGTACTGGCCGGTGATCTTGCCGCGCACCATGTTCACGTTCACGTGGTTGCGCGTGAAGGAGCTGACCTTGGCGCGGATGCCTTCCTTGATGCCCTTGTCGCCCAGGTACGCGCCCCAGTCCCAGGCGGTGATGCCCACGCGGGTGGGGTTCACCGCGCCCAGGCCCATGGCGCCGTCGCCCATGAAGGCCACCGGGCGCAGGTAGGCGCCGTTGGCGAACTGTGCCTTCTGCTTGCGCAGGAGCTCCAGCGTGGCCTCCACCAGCTCGTCTTCGCTGTAGGGCATCTGCAGCATGATGATGTGCGCGGAGTCGAGCAGGCGGCGGATGTGCTCGCGCAGCCGGAAGACGGCGAGCCGGCCATCGTGGGTCTTGTAGGCGCGGATGCCCTCGAAGACGCCCAGGCCGTAGTGGAGGGCGTGCGTCATCACGTGCACGTTGCCCTCGTCCCATTTCATCAGCTTCCCATCGAGCCAGATGTGTTCGGCGCGCAGCACGGTGGATGAGGTCGAGCTCATCGGGAAGTTCCTCTCGGGCTAGGGGTGGGACGGCCTGGGCCTTGTACCCAGGCACCCTGGGGACTCAAAGCGTGAAACGCCAACGAATGGCGTTCCATGACGCTTCCCGCGCGGCGCCCTGCGTCAGGCCTGGGCGATGGTGGGCAGGTTGGCGCGGGCCTTCTCGATGTCGCCCTCGTATTTGAGGACGAGGTTGAGCGTGGCGGCGACGACGTCCGAGCTCAGCGCTTCGGCGTTGAGCAGCGCCAGGCTCTGCGCCCAGTCCAGCGTCTCGCTGATGGACGGGGCCTTCTTCAAATCCAACGCGCGGATGGCGGCCACGGCCTCCACCACCTGCTCGGCCAGCACCTGGGGGACCTCCGGCAGGCGCGAGCGGACGATTTTCAGCTCGCGCTCGCGGTCCGGGAAGTCGATGTGCAGGTGCAGGCAGCGGCGCTTGAGCGCGTCGGACAGCTCGCGGGCGTTGTTGCTGGTGAGGATGACGCGGGGGACGTGCTTCGCCCGGATGGTGCCCAGCTCCGGCACCGTGACAGCGTTGTCAGAGAGGACCTCCAGCAGGAAGGCCTCGAACTCCGGATCCGCCTTGTCGATTTCGTCCACCAGCAGCAGGGCCGGCGTGTCCGACAGCTGGGCCTGGAGGATGGGGCGGGGGAGGAGGAAGCGCTCGGAGAAGAACACCGCGTCGCCGGACGCGAGCCGGTCCGCGGCCTCCGCCAGCGTGGACGTGCCCTGCGTCAGCTCGCCAATCTTGTCCTTGAGCAGCTGCGTGTAGAGCAGCTGCTTGGCGTACTCCCACTCGTAGAGGGCCTTCGCCTCGTCCAGGCCCTCGTAGCACTGGAGGCGGAGGAAGGTCCGGTCCAGCGCCTGCGCCAGGGCCTTGGCCAGCTCCGTCTTGCCCACCCCCGCCGGGCCCTCCACCAGGATGGGCTTGCCCATCCGGTCCGCCAGGAACACGGCGGTGGCGATCTCGGGAGACGACAGGTAGCCCACCGCCTCCAGGCGACGCGCCGCGTCCTCCACGCTGGTGAACGAGCGAATCTCCGGAGTCAGTTGAGGGGGGCTCACACCCGTCAACTTAACCGACGGTTTCCCGCCGACTGCGGCAAAAATGCCAGGGTTGTGGGGGCGCCGTCCGCACTCTTGAGGGCCTTGGGAGCTGTAACCCCGCGGAATCAGAGTGCGTAAATATTTTCGCACCGTGGGCATGCACCGTGCATCTATGCGGGCGAATCTCAGGACGAACGAGGTCGCGGGTCATGTGGGCGTGGCTGAAGCTGGCGATGGCGGTGCTGGTGGTGGTGATGCCGGGGGGCTTCCCCCTCGTGCTGGCGTACATCGCGACGCGGACGTTGCTGGAGCGCTGGCGGCAGGCGCAGGCGCTGGCCCGGGAAGAGGGGCGGCCGGTGTCAGTGGTGCGGGACGTGGTGGGCGCGCTGCACTTCCGGGACCTCATCCGTGAGGCGCGGGCGGCCACGGCGCTTTAAGCCGGCAGCACCCGTCTTGAGAGGGACGAAGGGCCCGGCACTCCCTGGGAGTGCGCGGGCCCTTGTCGTTTCCGGCTGCTTTCCGCGGACGCGCCCTCCCGGGAGAGGGGAGGGCGGGGGCGGAGGCTACTTGTCGAGCTCGTCGACGAGCGCCGTCCAGTCGTCCTCGCCGCCTTCGGGGGCGGTGGGCAGCTGCATCACCATGGTGCGCTCCGGGGCCTCCTCGTCCACGGGGACGGGGGCCGCGGCGGCCTTCTTCGCGGCGGGCCTGGCGGCGGCCTTCGCCGGGGGCTTGGCGGCGGCCGGGATGACCGGGTTCGCCTGGACGGTGGCGGCCAGGTGCTCGTCCTCGGTGGCCTTGGCGCCCTTCGCGGCGGGCGCGGCGGCGGCGGGGGCCTTGCTCTTGTAGCGGGCCAGCTCCAGCTCCGCGACCTTGAGCGCCTTGCTCTTCTCCTGGACGGACGTCTGGAGGCGGGCGACCTCCTGGGCCTTGATGGACTCGCGGCGCTCGAGCTCCGCCTTCTGCTTGGCGTTGAGGTCCTCCAGCTCCTTGGCCTGACGGGCCTCCAGGTCCTTGCGCTCCTTCTGCGCGTTGGCGAGCTTCGCGGCCGCCTCGTTGGCCTTGGTCTCCGCCGCGGCGACGCGGGCGTTGAGGTCCTTCTCCGCGCGGGCGCGGGTGCTCTGGGCGTTCTCCAGCGCCAGCTCCAGGTCCTGGGCCTTCTTGGTGCGGGCCTGCAGCTGGGCCTGGGCCTCCTTGAGCTTCGCCTCCGTGTCGGCGGCGAACTTCTGGGCCTCCTGGGAGAGCTGCGCGATGCGCTGCTCCGCCTTCGCGAGCTTCGAGGACAGGTCGTCGGCCTGCTTCTTCGCCTCGGCGGCGGCGGCCTGCGCCTGCTGGGCCTGCGCTTGGGCCTGGGCCTGGGCCTGCTGGAGCTGGCCGGCCAGTCCGTCGCGCTCGCTGGTGAGCTTCTTCTGCTGCTGCGCGGCCTGCTGCAGCTGCGAGTCGCGGTCCGCGATGGCCTTGCGCGCGCCGTCCAGCTCGCCGGAGACGTTCGCGAGCTGCTGGTTGAGCGCGTCCGCCTGCTTCTTCGCCTCGGCGGCCCGGGCCTCCAGCTGGCCTTCCAGCTGCTTGACCTGCTCCGTGCGGGTGGAGACCTCGCGGTTGAGCACCTCCGCCTGACGCATCTTCTCCTGCGTCACGTGCGTGAGCTTGCGGAGCGTGTCCGACAGCTCCTTGCCCTTGGTGTCGACCTCGTTCTGGAGGAGCTCCTCACGGCGCTGCGACTCGTGGGTGAGCGTCTGGAGGCGGTCCTCCAGGTTGTGCCGCGCGTCCTCCGTCTGCGCGAGCGTGGAGGACAGCTGCGTGACTTCCGACACGCGCGTGCCCAGCTCGTGCTTGGTGACGATGAGCTGTTCGGCCAGGTCCTCGCCGTTGGCCTGGGCCTCGGTGAGCTGGCGCGTGAGCTCCGCCTGGGCGCTGGCGGCGGCCTGGCGGGACTGCGCGTGGGCCTGCTCCTCGCGGGCCAGCGCGTCGCGGGTGCTGGCGAGCTGGCCCTGCGTGTCGGCCAGCTGCTGCGACGTGGCGTTGAGCTCCGCGAACAGGTTGTCGCGCTCGCCGGTGAGGGCGTTGATGCGCGCGGTGGTCTCCTCCGCGAGCGCCGCGTGGGCGGTGCGCTCCGCGTCGTAGAGCCCCTGCGTCTCGGACAGGTCCGCGCGCAGCTGGCCAATCTGGCCGGTGAGGTCCTGCTCCAGCGCGTCCTTGGCCTGATGGAGCGCCTGCAGCTCCGCGATGCGCGCGTCGCGCTCCTCGGTGGTGCGGGCGAGGAGGCCGTTGGTCTGCTGCAGGATGTCGCGCGTCTCGTTGAGCTCCGCGTCCAGCTCGTCGCGGTGCGAGGTCACCTTCGCCAGGTCGCCGCGCGTCGTCTCCAGGGTCTCCTGGGTCTGCGTCAGCGTCTGGCTGGTGGCCTCCAGCTCACCGCGCGTCTCCGCGAGCGTGCCTTCCGTGCTGGACAGCGTCGCCTGCGTGTCGGCGAGCGTGCCCTCCGTGCGCGCCAGCGTGCCCTGCGTGTCCGCGAGGGTCGCCTCGGTGCGCGCGAGGGTCGTGCTGGTGACCTCCAGCTCGCTCAGGGTGGACGCGAGCGTCCCTTCCGTCTGCGCGAGCTTGGACTGGGTCTCCGTCAGCGTCTGGCTGGTGGCCTCCAGCTCACCGCGCGTCTCCGCGAGCGTGCCCTCCGTGCTGGAGAGCGTGGCCTGCGTGTCCGCCAGCGTCTGGCTGGTGGCCTCCAGCTCACCGCGCGTGGTGGAGAGCGTCTCCTCCGTCTGCGCGAGCCGGGACTGGGTGTCCGCGAGGGTCTGGCTGGTGGCCTCCAGCTCGCCGCGGGTCTCCGCCAGCGTGCCTTCGGTGCTGGCGAGGGTGCCCTGCGTGTCGGCGAGCGTGCCTTCCGTGCGCGCCAGCGTGTCCTGCGTCTGCGCGAGCGTCGCCTCGGTGGTGGCCAGCGTCTGGCTGGTGGCCTCCAGCTCACCGCGCGTGGTGGAGAGCGTCTCCTCCGTCTGGGCGAGCCGGGACTGGGTGTCCGCGAGGGTCTGGCTGGTGGCTTCCAGCTCGCCGCGCGTCTCCGCCAGCGTGCCCTCGGTGCTGGAGAGCGTGTTCTGCGTCTCGGAGAGCTGCTGGCTGGTGGCTTCCAGCTCGCCGCGCGTCTCCGCGAGGGTGGCTTCCGTGCTGGAGAGCGTGCCCTGCGTCTCGGTGAGCTGCTGGCTGGTGGCCTCCAGGTTTCCGGTCAGCTCGGAGATGCGCGCGTCGCGGTCCGCGACGTCGGTCTGCAGGCCCTCGATGGTGCCGTCGCGCTGGGCGACGGTGTCCTCGAGCGAGGCCACGCGCGCGGAGAGCTGTTCGCCCTGGCGCTGGGCCGCGTCCAGCTGCTCGGTGAGCGCTTGAATCTGGCCGTTGAGGTCCGCCTCCAGGGCGTCCTTCGCCGCGCGCAGGTCCTCCAGCTGGCTGGTGAGGTCCTGCTCCAGCGCGTCCTTGGCCTGCTGGAGCGCCTGGAGCTCGCCGTTCAGCTCGTTCTCGCGGTCCTCCAGGTGCGTCTTGACGGCCTCGACTTCGCCCTCCAGCTCACCGATGCGCTCGCGGTGCTGCTGGATGGTGGCGTTGAGCTCCGCCTCGCTGTTCTCGTTGCGGGCGATGGTCTCCTGCAGCTCGCGGTCGAGCGCGGAGATCTTCGTGTCCCGCTCCTCCACGCGCTGCGTGAGGTCCGCTTCGAGGGCGTCCTTGTCCAGCCGGAGCTGGTCGCGCTCGCCGGTGACGCGCGCGATGTCGGACTCCAGGTCCGCCACCTGCTGCGTGAGGCGCTGCTCCAGGGCGGCGCGCTCGGCGTTGAGGCGCTCGATCTCCGCGTCCGAGCGGCTGGCGTGCTCCTCCGCGGTGGTGGCCCGGGCCTCCAGGCCGCGCACGGTGGCGTCGCGCTCCTGCTCGGTCTGGGTCAGCCGCTCCTGGAGGGCCTGCAGCTCGCCGTCGAGCTCCGCGTAGCGCTGGTCGCGCTCGCTGACGGTGCGGGACAGCTCGGACTCGAACTGGTCGCCGCGCTCGCGCAGCTGGAGGATTTCCGTCTCGTTGGCGCGGACGGTGTCCTGGAGCTTCTGCTCCTTGACCTCGAACTCCAGCGTGACGACGCCGAGGTGCTTCTCCAGCTTGTCGAACTCGTTGCGCCAGTTCTCCAGGTCCGCGCCGCGCCGGGACAGCTCCTCGTCGCGGAGGTTGACCTCCTTGCGCAGGACGTTGATGTCCTTCTCCTTGGAGGCGACGACCTCGATGAGGTCCTTCTCCGAGGAGAACTTCTGGAGGAGCAGGTCGTCGACGGTGGCGCCGTGCTCGCGCTCCTTCTGGACGATGGACTGCTGCGCGTCGTTGAAGCGCCTGAGCAGGTCGTCCACCTGCATCTTCAGGCCCTGCAGCTCCACGTCCTTCTCGTGGAGGCGGTCCTCGACGGAGAGCAGCTCGCGCTCGCGGACGCTCCAGATTTCGGACAGGCGCGCGAGCTGGGCTTCACGCGTCTTCAGCTCGTCCCGGAGGATTTGAATCTTGCCCTCGGGCGTGCCCATCAGCTCGCGGCGCGGGGGCGGGCGCTTCAACTGGCGCGACTCCGCCAGGAGCTCCGCCTTGCGGTCCGCGATGGACGTGAAGGCCCGGTCCATGAAGGCCTTGTCCTCGTCCGTCATCGCGCTGCGGCGCTCGCGCTTGGGCAGCTTGGGCGGGGCGCCCGTGCGCACGCCGGGCATGGGCGGCGGGGCCTCACGCGGTGCGCCAGAGAGCGCGGCGTCCAGGTCCGCGTCCGTCTCGTCGGAGCCGGGCGGCACGATGCCCGCGCTCATGGAGGCGAGCTCGCCCATCTCGAACGGGATGACGAGGTAGCCGTCCGCGGCGGCGGGCGTCTCACGGTGTTTGTTCAGACCCTCCACGCCGGAGTCCGAGGAGAGCAGGAGGACCTTCAGGTTCTGGCCCCACTTGCCCTTCTTGATCTGCCCACAGAGGGCGAAGCCGGACTGGTCCGGCAGCTCCGCGCGCACGACCACGAGGTCCGGTCGGCGCTTCTCCAGCTCCCGCTGCGCGTCTGACGCAGTGGTGGCCATGGCCGTGTTGTAGCCCGCGCTCTTGAGCACGGAGGCCATGCTGAGTGCGAAGTCGTTCTGGCTTTCGACGATGAGGACGCGACGCTCCATGAAGCCCTTCACCCAGCAAAAAGTGCAGTGAAAACCGCCACATCCTATCGGGCGCGCACAAGGCTTGGGAAGTTTCCGAGCAGCGCTCGGTCGGCTGCCTCACGAGTTCTTGCCGCGAACCGCTCCCTGTCCGACAGGGGGCCCCGACCCGGGGGACGCGTCCGAGTCCGGATCCCGCCCGGGGAAGTTGGTGGGCGGGGTGTGCCGGGCGAAGCGGGCGCCCTCGGGGGGGCAGTAGCCGTGCGCGAGCTGCGCGAACCACGGGTTGAGGGCGGAGTCGGGCGGCGCGGGCGGAGGCCCCTCGTCCACGGCCTCCACCGCGTCCGCGGCCTCCATGTCCAGCGAGTCCGCGTCGTGGACCTCGTCGCTGCCGATCTCCTCCGCCTCGTCCAGGGCCGCGCTGGCGCGGGCCGGCGTATGCCCGGCGTCGTCGTCCAGGGACTGGGCCTCGTCGGCGGCGATCTCCTCCGGCTCGTCGTCCGGGGACGCGGCCGAGGACGGCTTCAACACGGGCGGCGTGGGGCTCAGCCGGGGCGGCCCCTGGCGCGGAACGGGCGGCGGCGCGGCGGCGCGGGGCGGCAGCTGCGGCGGGCGTTCCGCTTCGGAGACGGAGCCCCCTCGGATGGGCGGCTTCTCCGCGTCGGAGAGGGCCCCCCCACGGATGGGCGGCTTGTCGGACTCCGTGAGCACCGGGGGACGGGAGGAGGCGGGCCGGCCCGGATCAGCGGCGAGGCCGCCACGGATGGGCGGTTTGTCCGCGTCGGCCATGGGAGGGGTGGGGAAGAGGCGGGGAGGTTCCGTCGGGGCCGGTTCCTGTGGACGCTGCGCCCGGCCGGAGCCCGTGCTCCGCGCCCCGTTGAGCAGGGAGCGCATGGGCACGATGGGGGTGGGGGCCGGCGGCTCCGGGAAGTCCTCGGTCAGGACGGAGGGGCGGCGCACGATGGGCGTGGGCGCGGGGGACTCCTCCTCCTCACGCATGACCCCGGCCCTGCGCACGACGGGCGTGGGGGCCCGCTCCTCGTCCTCCGTGAGGGACGTGGGCCGGCGCACGATGGGCGTGGCCGCGGGGGACTCGTCCTCCGGCGACGGGGGGCGGCGGACCACCGGGGTGGGGGCGCGCTCCTCCTCTTCAGGGGAGGCCGGCCGGCGCACGACCGCCGTCGCTCCAGAGGAGGAGGCATCCTCGGCAGAGGCGCCCTCCCGCGGGTCGGAAGCCCCGGCGTCGTCCCTGGCGGCCTCCTTCATGGCCATGGCGATGGCCAGGGGCTTCGCGGAGGGGCTCGTCACCATCTCGGTGGGCGGAGTCGGCTCCGAGCCTCGGCCTCCCAGGGGTTCCTGCTCCTGCTTCGTGGGGCCAGCGGTCCTCGCGGTGTCGTCGGCCGGCTTGGATGCGGCCGCGGGCTCCTGCGGGGACGCGGCCTCCTCACCCGCGGGCGCGGTGGACTCCCGGAGCGGCAGGCCCATGACCATGGGGACTTCGTCGGGCCGCATGTCCGGCTCGGTCTTGACCAGCCGGGTGTCCATCCCGTCGTCCAGGGCCATGCCCATCACCACGGGCGGGTCCTCCGCGCCTTCCTTCGCGGGGGGCGCGGCGGCTTCTTCGGGCGCGGCCTGCGCGGGCGGCTTGGGGGCCGGCGCGGGCTTGGACGCCTCCGGCATGCCCAGGTTCGCGAGCCGGTTCGTGGGCGTGCCCGTCATCGTGACGTCGGGCGGCTCGCTGGCGGCCTCCACCGGGACGTGGCCGCGCTTCTCCAGGAGCGAGTCGTAGAGGTCCAGCAGCTGGCCCCGGATGAGGCCCGCGTCCAGCACCTTCTCCGCGAACGCACGCCCGGCCTTCCCCAGCGCCACGCGGCGGGGCACGTCGCGCGCCAGGTCCAGGATGCGCTCGGAGAGGGCGCGGCTGTCGCCCGGGGGGAAGAAGACGGCCGCGTCCTTCGGAATCAGCTCGCGGGTGACGGGCAGGTCCGCGGCGATGACCGGCCGGCCGGCGGCCAGGTACTCGGAGACCTTGGCCAGCGGTCCGCCCTGGAGCCGGTTGCGCTCCGAGTCGTCCAGCGGCAGCACGCCCACGTCCGCCAGCGCCAGCACCTTCACCAGGTCGTCGTGCGCGACGGGCGGCTGGAAGTCGACCTTCTCCTTGATGCCCAGGTCGTTGACCAGGTCCTCCAGGTGGGGCTTCCAGTCCGGGTGGTGCGCGCCCACCAGCGTCAGGCGCACGTCCACCTGCTGGGACGCGAGCGCGGTGGCGCGCAGCAGGGTGGGCAGGCCCTGCCAGCCCACGTGGCTGCCCAGGTACATCATCCGCAGGGGCGAACCGTCCGGGGCGCCGAGCACCTCCGGGTCGTACGGCTTCAGGTCCACCGGCGCGCGAATCGTGCGCAGCTGGTCCTCCGCCGCGCCCAGCCCCTGGATGTACGCGCGCGTCGTCTGGGAGCCGGTGACGACGAGGTCCGCGTTCATCAGGCAGAACAGCTCCTGGCGGCGGATCTTCGACAGGAAGCGGCGGTCCCCGTCCGTCTGCGGATGGGTGTAGCGCAGCTCCTGCGAGGGGAACGTCTGCGCCTCATAGATGAGGCGGTAGCCGTAGTCCGCCTTCAGCTCGCAGAGCGCGTAGCCGCCGAAGGGGTCCGTGAAGTGGGCGAGGGCGTAGTCCTCGCTCTCGAGCTGCCGGCGCACGGCCCGTTCAAAGGACTGGATGCGCGACGCCAGGTCCCCGGAGCCTACCGGGACGCGGAGCAGCCGGGCGCCCTGGTACTTCTCGATATGGGAGTGGTCGGGCGTCTTCGCCGACAGCACCACCACGGAGAAGCGATCAGGCAACGCCTTCAGATACTCGGTCAGTCGGCGTGAGGAGCCAGACGGGCCGGGGATGACATCGAAGCTGCACAGGAGAAGTCTGGGCAGGTCACTCAAGCGGCCGCAGGATACTTGGACAGGGGTGAGGTGTCATCGGGCGTGAACGAAGTTGAAGGGGGTCGGCGGAACAACACATCCCGTGACGGATGCGTTGACCCCCTGTATGCCGCGTCATAACGAGGCGAGGTGTCCATGGATGAGCGGAAGGGCGTCACCGTGAGCTACCTGCGGCAGCTGGCCCGGAAATACCTCCGGGATGGGGCTGGCGCGTCCCGCGGGCGGGAGTTCGTCACCTCGCTGACCGAGCGCATTCCCGCCCTGGGGCGGCTCGCGCGCATGGCCGGGCTGGCGACGTCCCGGCGCGGCTCCGGTGACGTGGGCGGCGAGGAGCGGGCGCTGGATTCCGGCCGGGCGGATTCACGTCCCGTCCCCGAACCGGCCCCCGAGACCGTGCCCCTGCCTTCGCCTGAGGGCTCCGCCGCATCACAGGCACGGGAACTTTCCGAGGAGCCCATCACGGAGCCCGGTGGCCCCAAGACGCGCCCCGCGCGGGTGGTGACGTTCCCCGCCCGGGGCAAGGCGCGCCGCGACCCGGACGACGAGGACACGCAGCCCCTGGCTCCGGATGCGCCGACGCCGCGCCCGTCGAGCGCGCCCAAGGGGGACGTGCCCGCCGCCGCGAAGCCCGCGCCCGCGAGCGAGCCCCCGCATGCCGCCGAGCCCCTGGTCGAGGGGTTCTTCGTGACGAAGATGGCGGGGGAGAAGGAAGCGCGCCGCCACCACCTATTGGAGGAGCAGGCGCCGCGCCTGCCTCCCGCGGATGCGTCGCCCGAGCGGGACGAGCACCTGGGCATGCTGCCCCTGGACTACCAGGACGACGCGATGGTGCTGCTCGCGCGGGATCCGCACACGCTCTTCGTCTTCTGGGACTTCAGCGACGCGAGCCGCAACCGGGCGCTGGACGACCTGCCGTCGCCGCGCGCCGTGATGAAGGTGTTCGACGGCGAGGGCGTGTCGCGCGAGGTGGACTTCGCGCTGGAGTCGCGCAGCTTCTACCTGCAGGGCATGACGCCCGGGCGCACGTACCGGGTGGAGGCGCACTTCGTCGGTTCGGATGGCCGCTCGCGCCGCATCGGACATTCGTCCAATCGGGCCACGCTGCCGCCCGCCGGGCCTTCGGAGGACACGTCCATCCGGTTCCTGCGCATGCCGCCGCCTCCCGTGGTGGACCGGCTGCGCCCGGAGGGGGTTCCCTCGGCGGCGACCGCGCGCGTCCCCCGGGTGGAGGAGCGCGAGTACGTGACCTGGCGCCGGGTGAAGCTGCCGGGCAGCGCGGGCATGGTGGACGTGCCGGAGGTCCACCGCGAGCGCGACGAGGCCTATGTCGATGCGCCGCGTGTCCCGGGGGCTTCGGACCAGCGCTACGCGGAAGAGGCCTATCTGGAGAGCGCGCCGCGTGCGCCTGGCGCTTCGGATCAGCGTTACGCGCGCATGGGGGAGGCGACGCTCGGTGAGGGCGCGGTGCTGGCCCCGTCGCGCGCACCTGGCGCTTCGGATCAGCGCTATCTGTCCGTGGAGCGGGCTCCGGGGGCTTCGGACCAGCGTTACGGGCAGGGCGGGGAGGTGGCGGGGCCCCAGTATCTGGAGGTGCCGCGTGCGCCGGGCGCTTCGGATCAGCGGTACGGGCAGAAGGTGCTTCCGGGCGGCGTGTCGGAGTACCGCTATCTGGAGGTGCCGCGCGCGCCGGGCGCTTCGGACCAGCGGTACGTGGAGGGGGCGGCAGGGCAGGGGTATCTGGAGGTGCCGCGTGCACCGGGGGCTTCGGATCAGCGGTACCTGACCGTGCCGCGCGCGGCGGGAGCTTCGGACCAGCAGTACCTGACCGTGTCCCGGGAAGCGGGCGCTTCGGACCAGCAGTACCTGACCGTGTCCCGGGCCGCGGGGGCTTCGGATCAACGCTACCTGTCCGCGGATCGTGTGACGGGGGCCTCGGATCAGAAGTACCTCACCGTGCCCCGGGCGGCGGGCGCTTCGGATCAGCGTTACCTGTCCGTGGATCGCGCGACGGGTGCGTCGGATCAGCAGTACCTGACGGTGCCACGAGCGGCCGGGGCTTCGGACGCTCGCTATCTGGAGGAGCCGCGCGCGCAGGTGGCCGCGACCTCGTCGCAGGGCGAGGTGCTGGAAGCGCGGGACCTGCCGGTGTCGCGTCCCGACGCCGTGGCGACTCCGACTCCGGCGGGCGCCGAGACTTCGTTCTCCTCCGGTGCACCTGCTCCGGCGGCGGGCTCCACGGATTCGTGGCGGCCCTCGGAGCCCGAGCCTCCCAAGGACCCATGGGCCTTGAGCGTGGCGCGCGGCCCCACCGCGTCCGAACAGCGCGCGCTCGACCGGGCCCGTGAGGCCGCCGAGGCAGCGCGAAGGGCCGCACCGGCCTCCGTGCCTCCGGCGAGTCCTGTGCCCGCGAAGGCCGAGGCTCCCGCCAAGGCCGAAGCACCCTCGACGCCAGCCGCCTCCAAGGCCTCCGAGCCCGCTTCCTCCGCCGCGCCTCCGAAGGCGGCCAAGAACCCTTCGGAGCCCAAGTCTCCGGACTCCAAGTCCTCCTCCAAGTCCCGGCCCTCACGCCGTGGACGTAAGTGAACCCGCACGGCTTCTCCGACCGACCTATGAGCCTGGGCTCCCTCGCGCTGGTCCTTCACGCGCACCTGCCGTTCGTCCGCCACCCTGAGTACGAGGACTTCCTCGAGGAGGACTGGCTCTACGAGGCCATCTCCGAGACGTACCTGCCGCTCCTGCGCGTGTTCGACACGCTGGTCGAGGACCGCGTCCCCTTCCGGGTGACGATGACGCTCTCGCCCACGCTGGTGTCGATGCTCAACGACGACCTCTTGCGTGAGCGCTACGCCCGGCGGCTGGACCTGCTCTGCGAGCTGGGCGCCCGCGAGGTGCACCGCACCCGCGACGACGCCACCTTCCACCCGCTGGCCGTCTTCCACCGCGACCACTTCGAATCGCTGCGCCTCGCGTACCACAACCACTACAAGCGCGACCTCGTGGCCGCGTTCCGCAGGCTCCAGGACGCGGGCCACCTGGACATCCTCACCTGCAACGCGACCCACGGCTTCCTGCCGCTGATGCAGCAGACGCCGGAGGCCGTGCGCGCCCAGGTCACCGTCGCGGCGAACCACTACCGCCAGAACTTCGGCCGCGACCCCGCCGGCATCTGGCTGGCCGAGTGCGGCTACTACCCGGGCCTGGAGCGCGTCCTCTCCGCCGAGCGCATCCGCTACTTCTTCGTCGACACGCACGCGCTCACGGACGCCACGCCCCGTCCGCTGCACGGCCCCTACGCGCCCGTCTTCACGGAGCCCGGCGTCGCCGCCTTCGCGAGAGATCCGGAGAGCAGCCAGCAGGTGTGGAGCACCGAGCACGGCTACCCCGGCGACCCCGTCTACCGCGAGTTCTACCGGGACATCGGCTGGGACCTGGACCTGGACTACATCCGGCCCTTCATCCAGCCCACCGGCGACCGCAAGAACACGGGCTTCAAGTACTTCCGCATCACCGGCAAGACGAACGACAAGCAGCCCTACAACCCGGCCGCGGCCCGCGAGCGCGCCTGGGTCCACGCGGGCAACTTCCTCTTCAACCGCGAGCGCCAGTTCGAATACCTCGCGTCGCGCATGGGCGGCCGCAAGCCCGTGGTCGTCGCGCCGTATGACGCGGAGCTCTTCGGCCACTGGTGGTTCGAGGGTCCCCACTTCATCGACGCGCTCATCCGCCAGGCCGCGCGCAACCCCAGCCGCTTCCAGCTCATCAGCCCGCTGGACGACCTGCGCGAGCACCCGGAGAACCAGGTGGCCACGCCGCCCATGTCGTCCTGGGGCGCGGGCGGCTACGCGAACATGTGGCTGGACGGGACCAACGACTGGATCTACCGGCACTTGAACCACGCCGCGCGGCAGATGGTGGAGCTGGCCCGGGACTTCCCGGACGCGTCGTCCCTCAAGCGCCGGGCCCTGAACCAGGCCGCGCGCGAGCTGCTCCTCGCGCAGTCCTCCGACTGGGCCTTCATCATGAAGACCGGCACCATGGTGGACTACGCCGTGCGCCGCACGAAGGAGCACCTGCAGCGCTTCCTCCGCCTGCACGACCAGGTGCGCGCCGGCACCGTCGACGAGGCCTGGCTATCCCACGTGGAGGCCCGCGACAACCTGTTCCCCGAGCTGGACTACCGCGTCTACCGGCCCGTTTGAACGCTCCGGGAACAGGCGGCCGGGCCGGGCGTTCACCTGGCGCCACCGGGCAATGTCGTTCCGGTTGCGGGGCTTCGTTTCCGCTTTAGGTTGAAGGAACCCATGACCCACACGCTCCCTCCGTTCCGTCGCAAGCTCGTGGCCGCCGTGCTGGTGCTGGTGTCACCCACGCTCGCGCTCGCGCAGGCCCCCGCTCCCCAGCCGTCCGCGCCCAAGACGCAGCAGGCGGCCTCCGGGCAGGCCGGCAACCTCCAGCCCGCGACGCGTGAGGCCCAGTCGCTGGCCTCGCTGGCGCCGCTGGTGGAGTCGGTGAAGTCCGCCGTGGTGAACGTGGACGTGCAGGCCCGTCCCGAAGTGCCCGAGGGCATGGAGGACAACCCCCTCTTCGACCGCTTCTTCGGGGGCAACGGGCGGGGCCGCGGCCGCGGCGATCGCGAGCAGATCCGCCAGGGCGCCGGGTCCGGCTTCATCATCGACCCCAAGGGCCTGGTGCTCACCAACAACCACGTCATCGAGGACGCGGTCACCATCACCATCCGCCTGGACGACGGCCGTTCGTTCACGGGCGAGGTGGTGGGGCGCGACCCGCTCACCGACGTGGCCGTGGTGAAGGTGAAGGAGAAGGTGGATCAGCTCCCCTCGGTGAAGCTGGGGGACTCCGACGCCGTGCGCGTCGGTGACTGGGTGCTGGCCATCGGCAACCCGTTCGGCCTGGCCTCCAGCGTGAGCGTGGGCATCCTGTCCGCGCGCGCCCGGGAGATTGGCGCCAGCGTGTACGACGACTTCCTGCAGACGGACGCGGCCATCAACCCCGGCAACTCCGGCGGCCCGCTCTTCAACATGAAGGGCGAGGTGGTGGGCATCAACACCGCCATCGTCGGCGGCGGCACGGGCATCGGCTTCTCCGTGCCCAGCAACCTCATCAAGGCGCTCCTGCCGCAGCTGGAGAAGGAGGGCTCCGTCACGCGCGGCTGGCTGGGCGTGGGCATCCAGCCGCTCACGCGCGAGCTGGGGCAGGCGCTGAAGCTGCCGGTGAGCGAGGGCGCCATCCTCACGCAGATCAACCCCGGCTCCCCCGCGGCGAAGGCCGGGCTCAAGGCGGACGACGTGGTGGTGGCCGTGGACGGCAAGCCCGTGCGCTCCGACAGCGAGCTCACCCGCACCGTGGCGCTCAAGAAGCCCAACAGCGTCACGACGCTGAGCCTCTACCGCGACGGCAAGAAGCAGGACGTCAAGGTGACGATGGGCACCCGGCCGGACCTGGAGGGGCTGACCAAGAAGAAGCCGGAGGCCGCCGACGAGCAGGACAGCTCGCGCCGCGTGGGCGTGTCCCTCCAGGACCTGGATGCCCGCACGGCGTCCCAGGCGGGCTTCACCGAGCGCGCCGGCGCGCTCATCACCGACATCGTCCCGGGCTCGCCCGCGGACCGCGCGCAGCTGGCCCCGGGCATGCTGGTGGTGGAGGCGAACCGCAAGCCCATCGCCAGCGCGAAGGAGCTGGCCGCCGCCATCCGCGCCGCGCCCAAGGGCAGCACGCTGCTCTTGCGCGTGGCCGGTCCCGGCGGCGGGCGCCTGCTGCGCGCGCTGACGGTGCCCTGAGGCCGGACGGCAGGGCTTCTGGATTCACGACAGCGGCTTGAACACGGGGGTGGACGAACGTCGATGAGCATCAACTACGTCTCGTTGGGTGACAGCACGGCGGTGGGGGTGGGGGCGTCACAGGGCGGGGGCTATCCCGACCGGCTCGCCTCCCGCCTCCGGCAGGGCGGCCTCCCCGTGGGCCATACCAACCTGGGGCAGAGCGGCGCGCGCGTGCGCGACGTCGTCAACAACGCCCTCAAGCGCGTCATCGCGTTGCAGCCCACGCTCATCACCCTGGGCGTGGGCACCAACGACATCTGGCGAGGCACCGAGGTGGCGGAGTTCCAGGACGACCTGGACCGCATCGCCCGGCGGCTGAAGCAGACCGGCGCGTCCATGGTCGTGGTGAACATCGCGGACATGGCGCTCGCGCCCATCGCGAAGATGGTGCCCAGCGCGCTGTACGAAGGGCGCATCGAGCCGTTCAACGAAGCCATCGCCTCGGTGGCCCGCGCGCACGGCCTGCACCTGGTGGACCTCTACGAGGCCAGCCGCGAGATGATCCCCCGGCGGCCGGACTTCTTCTGCTCGGACGGCTTCCACCCGTCCTCGGCGGGCTACGACGAGTGGGCGGACCTGATGCTGCCGGTGGTCCGCACGCTCGTGCAGCGGTAGGCGTCAGCGGGGCAGGGCGCTTCCCAAGCCCTGCGCTCAGGCCTTCGCGATGCCCGGGGGCGCGGGAGGCGTGGTGGGCGCGTCCGTGGGCGGCGCGGTGATGCTGCGCTCGCGGCCGGGGTGCACCTCCATGCCGGGCTCGAAGGCCGTCACCCGGTTGCGCCCCGTCCGCTTGCTGCAATAGAGCGCCGAGTCCGCGCAGTCCACCAGCATGTCCTGCGACGTCGCGTCCGTGGGGAAGTGCGAGACGCCGATGGACACCGTGACGTGCCCACCGGGCAGCCCCGGACGGTTGAGCGTGACGGCGTCCGCCACCGCGCGGCGCAGCGTCTCCGCGACCTCCACCGCCGTGGCCTTGGACACCTGCGGCAGGAGCAGCACGAACTCCTCGCCGCCGTAGCGCCCCAGCGTGTCCACCTTGCGCGCGCGCGTGCGCAGCACGTCGGAGACCCGGCGCAGCGTCTCGTCTCCGGCGCGGTGGCCGGCCAGGTCGTTGAGCCGCTTGAAGTGGTCCACGTCCACCATCAGCAGGGCCAGCGGCACGCCGAAGCGCTGGGCCCGCGCCAGCTCCAGGTCCAGCCGCTGGAAGAGGTGGCGGCGGTTGGGCACGCCCGTGAGCGAGTCCGTCAGCGTGAGCTTCACCGTCTCCGCGTGCAGGCGCGCGTTCGTCACCGCCGTCGCGGCCTGGTCCGCCACGGCGGTGAAGAGCTCGATCTCCTCCGCGGAGATGCTCGCCGTCTCCGGGCGCTGGAAGTTGATGACGCCCAGCAGGGTCTCCGCGTGCACGATGGGCACGGCCAGGAGCGTGCCCTGCTCGGAGCCGCCGCGCAGGCCGCGCCGCGCGAAGATGCTGGTGCCGTCCGACAGGTCCGGCAGGTACACCGCCTTGCGCGTCTGGGCGGCCCGGCCGCATGCGCCCTCGCCCACGGCGAAGGTGTGGCCCTCCAGGCCCCGGCCCTGCGGCCACGCGTGCTTCACCTCCAGCAGGCCCTCCTCGTTGAGGAGCATGATGGAGAAGTCGGGGATGTGCAGCCGCTCCACCACCATGCGCGTGATGCGCGACAGGAGCTCGTCCAGCTCCAGCGTGGTGTTGAGCGAGCGCGCCACGTCGTACAGCAGCGACAGCTCCCGCAGGCGCTCCTCCAGCTCGTCCTTCAGCGCCAGCTTCTCCTTCACCAGCTGGAGGTCGCGGTGCGTGTCGATCTCCTCCACCTTCATGGAGGTGAGCCGCGCGAGCATCTGGTTGAAGGCCGCGCCCAGCCGCGAAATCTCATCCGTGCCCCGCGCTTCGGCGCGCACCAGCAGGTCGCCGTCCGCCGCGCGCCCCATGGCCTCGCTCAGCCGCTTGAGCGGCGCGGTGAGCACGAAGCGCAGCGACAGCCAGGTGACGAGCGCCAGGATGCCCACGAAGAACACCATCGCGCCCAGCGCGTCCTGGAACACCGTCTGGAGCTGGCGGTGCAGCGCGGGCTCGCCCAGGCGCACCTGGAGCACGCCCATGCGCTGCGCGGCCTCGCCGGTGTGACAGCCGGAGCACTCCGGGCCGCCCAGGGGCCGCACCACCTCCGTGCCGTGCGCGCTGGAGCGCGCCGTCTCCGGCCCCGTCGCGGACAGCCGCGCGGCCTCCGGGTGCGGATGGCCCTGCTCGGCCGGCCGCCGGCTCCAGCGGATGCGCCCGTCCGGCGTCAGCACCCGCAGGTCCTCCACGGAGCGGAACAGCCGCGTGTCCGACGACAGCACGTCCGCCACCGCGCCATGCGGAGCCGCGCCCGGCGCCTGCGGCAGCGTGAAGGTGGAGGCGACGGACTCCGCCAGCGCGAGCGCCTCCAGGTGCGTGCCTTCGCGCACCGCCTGTCGTGCCTCGCGTGAGAAGTGACCCACGCCCAGGAGCGCCACCACCAACCCGGGCAGGGCGATGCTCCACAAGAGCTTCCTGCCAATCGTCTCGGAACCGAGGGCCATGTGCGGGGCGCAGTGTGCTCCGGGCCTTCGCGTTCTGTCCGCGAGTGCTGGAGTGTTGAAAATTGTCAGGGGCATGACACGCCCTGTCAAACGCATTGGCGTCGAAATATTGAACCTGGAGTGTGGTTCCCCAGCGTGTTCCTGTTTTCAGGGGCTGCACCCATGGCACGGTGGACGCCCTCCTGAAGACCGCGCCCGGAAGTCCGCCCGGGGTTAGGAAGTACGCCCATGTCCACGCCCCAGTTCCTCACGTCCGCGCTGCTGCCGGTGCCGCACGGCTTCGCCACTCGCGCGGGTGGGGTGTCCGAAGGGCCCTACGCGTCCCTGAACCTGGGCTTCTCCGTGGGCGACGAGCGCTCGCGCGTGGAGGAGAACCACCGCCGCCTGGCCCAGGCCGCGGGCGCGAAGCTGGGCGCGCTCTGCCGGGTGTCGCAGGTGCATGGCGACACGGTGCTGGAGGCGCGCGGCGAAGCCGACGAGGTGCTGCGCCCGACGCTGGGCGAGGCCGACGCCCTGTGGACGGAAGGGGAGGGGAGCTGGGTGGCGGTGGGCACCGCGGACTGCGTGCCGGTGCTGATTGTTGATCCACGCGGCCGGCGCGTGGCGGCGGTGCACTCCGGATGGAAGGGCACGGACCTGGAGATCAGCGCCCGCACGGTGGAGACGCTGGTGGCGCGGGGCAGCCGGCCGGAGGACCTGCTGGCGGCGGTGGGCCCCTGCATCCAGGCGTGCTGCTACGAGGTGTCGCCGGAGCTGGGGGACCGCTTCCGCGCGCGCTTCGGTCCGGACGTCGTCCGCGCGGGGGACAAGCCGCACCTGGACCTGCCACGCGCGGTGAAGTCCTCCCTCTTGAAGGCGGGCCTCAAGCCGGAGCACGTGGACGTGCTACAGGCCTGTACGGCGTGTGAGCGCGACCGGTTCTTCTCCCACCGGCGGGACGCGGGACGCACCGGACGTCACCTCAACTTCGTGCTGCATCGCTTCTAGCGGAGGCCCGTCAGGGTCGTTTTCTTGACGGTCTCCGACCGGCCTTCCTATCCTCGACCTGGAATCCCCTCCGTCCAGGCTCGTGCCGGTGCGTCCCTTCCTCTTCCGCCTGTTTGCCGCTGTCGCGCTGTCCGCGCCGACCGCCTGCGCCACCACCGCCGCTTCCCAGACGGAAGTGGGCCGGCTGGAGGCGGAGGTGCGCACGCTGCGCGCCGCCCAGGCGTCGCTCGTGGAGCGCCTGGAGCGGCTGGAGAACCGCGACGCCGTCTCCCGCGCCCGCTCCGTCTCCCCGGCCCCCACCGCGTCCCCGGCCACCGCCGCCAGCGCGAAGCCGGAGGCCGCTTCGCCTGAAGGCGGCGAGGCGCTGGGCATGGCCCCGGCGGAGTTGACGGTGGTGCGGCTCAAGCCGAAGAAGGACCCCGCGCCGCGCATCAACACGGCGGTGGCGGTGGTGGAGCCGGATCCGGATCAGATGGAGATGTTCATCTCCCCGGTGGAGGGCTCCTCGGGCTCGACGGGCTCCGCGACTCCCACTCGCATGGAGCCGCCGGAGAAGGATCCGGACATCCTCGACGCCGAGTACGAGCGCGCGGTGGCCATGCTGCGCACCGGCAACGTGGAGGGCGGCGTGGAGACGCTCACGCGCTTCGCGGCGGAGAACCCGCGCCACCCCCGCGCCGACAACGCCCTGTACTTCAGCGGCCTGGGCCAGATGGGGCTCAAGGACGCGGCCGGCGCGGCGAAGACGTTCGAAAAGCTCATCAAGAACTACCCCGCTGGGGATGCCGTCCAGGACGGCATGCTCCGGCTCGCGGAGTGCCGGGTGCGGCTGAACCAGGCCGTGGATGCCCGTGCCCTCTATACCCGCGTCGTCACCCAGTTCCCGGGGACGGCCGCCGCCACGCAGGCGGAGCAGCGGCTCGCCGCGCTCTCGCCTTGAGACCTTTTGTGAAAGGACGTCGTCCGATGCGCTCCCGGATCCTCGCCTCCCTGCTCGTGCCCCTCACCGTCGCGCCGGCATGGACGGCTTTCGCCCAGGACGCGCAGGAGGAGGAACCCCAGCCGGCCTCCACGGAGACGGAAGGGCAGGACATCTCCGACGACGTGGAGCAGCGCCCCACCTCCGTCACGCTCCCGCCCGGCGCCCCGCAGGGCCGTGAGAGCGCGCCCGGCCAGGTGCACACCGTGGAGACCGGCGACACGCTGTGGGACCTGTCCCAACGCTACCTGGGCAGCCCCTGGTACTGGCCCAAGGTCTGGTCCTACAACCCGCAGATCGCCAACCCGCACTGGATCTACCCGGGCAACAACGTGAAGTTCTTCCCCGGCGGCGAGGAGGTCCCCGCGCGCGTGGAAGGGGGCGACCTGCCCTCCGACGACGTGGCGGCGCCCACGGACGTGAGCGGCGGCAGCCTGGTGTCCGTGGTCGGCAAGATCGGCTACGACCCCGCCAACGCGCGCCCGGTGACGACCAAGGGCTTCGTGACGACGCGCGAGCTGGACGAGGCGGGCCGCATCGACGGCTCGGCCTCCGAGGCGCTGATGCTCTCCGCCCCGGAGAAGGTCTACCTGTCCTTCAAGAAGCGCGGCGCCGCCAAGCTGGGCGACCGCTACGTCATCTTCCACACCGTGGAAGAGGTGAAGCACCCGGTGACGAACGCGCGCACGGGCTACCTCACGGAGCTCCTGGGCACGGTGCAGGTCGTCGCCATCAACAACGACGTGGTGACCGCGCGCATCACGGAGACGTGGGACCCCATCTCCCGCGGGGACCTGGTGGGCCCCTCCAGCGAGAAGCTGTCGGAGCGCGTCGCCCCCAAGCCCAACAGCAAGGAGATCCCCGGCTACGTGCTCACGCCGATGACGCCGGGCCAGACGCTGCTGGGCGAGCACAACTTCGTCGTCGTGGACCGCGGCACCGCGGACGGCGTGCAGGTGGGCAACACCTTCACCATCGAGCGCCGCGGCGACCCGAGCCTGGATGTGCTCGGCCGCAGCGACTACAAGATGGGAGACGCCGGCAAGGGCCAGAAGGCCTACCCCTGGGAGGCCGTGGCCCAGTGCATGGTCACCGAAGTGCGTGAGCGCACCTCCAACTGCCTGCTGACCCGCTCCCTGGTGGAGGTCTCCGCCGGCGACCGCGCCACCATGCGCAAGGACGGAACGCCCACCGCCAGCCGCTGAGGACGCAGGCGGCGAACGGCAGGAATGCTGCATTCCGGCCCGCCCGGGAAGGGCGGGTCGCTTGACCCCCGAAGTTCCGGTGTTATGTGTCACGCCCCTCCCGGGACCACCTCTATATAGGTGGGAAACAGGCGGGGACGGCATGGCGGACACAGCGACGGACATCAACCCACCCTGGGACGAGCAGCGCGCCACCCTGGCGCTCTGGGCCATTGCCGGCCTGGGGCCCCGGACGCTGGCCGGCGTGCGTGCGTTCGCCGGGGGAGCGCTGGCCCGACTTGCGTCCACACCCGTGCGGGACTGGGTGGCCGACGTGCCGGTGCCTTCCACCGTCCGCCAGCGGCTGGCCGCCGTCGCATCGCTGGACACCCTGGCGTCCCGGACGGAAGAGGCCTGTGCCCGGGCGGGACTCCAGGTGGCCTTCGCGGGCTCGCCGGCCTATCCCGCCCGGCTGGTGGGGGTGGAGGACGCGCCGCCGCTGCTGTTCCACCTGGGAGACCCGGGGCCTCCCCGGCGCAGGCTGGCCATGGTGGGCAGCCGCCACCCGGACCAGGGCTTCCTGCCGTTCGCGCGCACCTTCGCCCGGAGGGTGGCGGAGGCCGGGGTGGGGGTGGTGTCGGGCGCGGCGGAGGGCGTGGACCGGGCGTGCCACTGGGGCGCGCTGGACGTGGGCGGGGAGACGTGGGCCTTCCTGGGCTCCGCGCTGGACGCGTTGGACCCCGCCCAGGCCCGGCTGCTGCCCCACTTCCTCGAGCGGGGCGGGGTGTACTTCAGCGAGCTGCCGCCCGGGGTCCGGGCGAGCACGACGACCTTCCCCCGGCGCAACCGGCTCATCGCTGGCGCGTCGGACGCGGTGCTGGTGATGCGGGCCGGGGAGGGCTCCGGGAGCCTGTACACGGCGGAGGCCGCGCGGGTGCAGGGCCGGCCGGTGTTCGCGCTGCCCGGGGACGTCTGGCAGCCGGCCGCGGCGGGCTGCAACGCCCTGCTGGCGGACGGGCGGGCCCGCGCATGCACGTCCGCTGAAACGATCTGTGCGGTGGTGGGCGTTCATCCGGTCCGTGCGGTGCCAGCGGGGCGGGATGCCGGGTGGTGGGAGGCGCTGTCGGTGGAAGCGCGCGGGGCCTATGGGCTGTTGGACCGGGTTCCCCGTTCGTTCGACGAGGTGCTCGCCGCAAGCCCGCTGTCGCCCGCGGCGCTCACGAGCGCCCTGGTGGAGTTGGAATTGTCGGGGCTGGTGGTCCAGCACCCGGGTAAACGGTACGAGAAGGTTTAGAGGCAGTTCGAGGTAGGAGAGCCATGGCCACGCGGAAGAAGACACAGGCGGCGCAGACGGACGCGACGGCGGAGGAGACGCCCAAGAAGGCGGCCTCGAAGAAGCCGGCGGCCAAGAAGGCCGCCAAGAAGAAGACGGCGGCGAAGAAGACCACCGCCAAGAAGAAGACGGCGGCCCGCCGCCGTGGCGCGGACGGCGACGAACTGCCCACCGTGGACGCGGATGCGGACGCGGAAGAAGAAGTGCCCGAGCGTCGTGGCAAGGGCCCGCACTACCTGGTGGTGGTGGAGTCTCCCGCCAAGGCGAAGACCATCAAGAAGTACCTGGGCTCCGGCTACACGGTGAAGGCGTCCGTGGGGCACGTGAAGGACCTGCCCAAGAGCAAGATTGGCGTCGACGTGGAGGACGACTTCAAGCCCGAGTACACGGTCATCAAGGGCAAGGAGAAGGTCCTCAACGAGCTGAAGAAGATGGCCAAGACGGTGGACCGCGTCTTCCTGGCGACGGACCCCGACCGCGAGGGCGAGGCCATCGCCTGGCACATCAAGGAGGAGCTGGGCCACCCGGACTCGCTCCGGGTGACCTTCAACGAGATCACCAAGCGCGCCGTGCAGGACGCCATCGCGCAGCCGCGTGAGCTCAACCAGGACAACTACGACTCGCAGCAGACCCGCCGCATCCTCGACCGGCTCGTCGGCTATCAAATCTCGCCGTTGCTCTGGAAGAAGATCCGCCGCGGCCTGTCCGCCGGCCGCGTGCAGTCCGTCGCGGTGCGCCTGATCGTGGAGCGCGAGGCGGAGATCAAGGCCTTCCAGCCGGAGGAGTACTGGACGCTGGACGCGCTGGTGCAGGGCCCGCAGGGGCCGCCGCCCTTCAAGGCGAAGCTGTCCCGCGTGGACGGCAAGAAGGTGGAGCTCAAGGACCGCGCCACCACGGACGCGCTCGTCGCGGAGCTGAAGGACTCCCCCTTCACCGTGACGAAGGTGGACCGCAAGGAGCGGCGCCGCAACGCGCCCGCGCCCTTCATCACCTCCAAGCTCCAGCAGGAGGCGGCGAACCGGCTGCACTTCACCGCAAAGAAGACGATGACGCTGGCGCAGAAGCTGTACGAAGGCGTGCCGCTGGGTGAGGAGGGCCAGACGGCGCTCATCACGTACATGCGCACGGACTCCACGCGTCTGTCCGACGACGCCGTGACGCAGGTGCGCGAGTTCATTGGCCAGAAGTACGGCGCGGACTACCTGCCGCCGGAGCCCATGGTCTACAAGAGCCGCAAGAGCGCCCAGGACGCGCACGAGGCCATCCGGCCCACGTCCCTGGAGTACCCGCCCGAGCGCGTGCGTCCCTTCTTCGACGCCATGGACGAGCTGGACATGTTCCGGCTCTACGAGCTCATCTGGAACCGCTTCGTCGCGTGCCAGATGAAGCCCGCCGTGTATGACCAGACGGCCGCGGACATCACCGCGGGCCGCGCCACCTTCCGCGCGTCCGGCAGCACCCTGAAGTTCCCCGGCTACCTGGGCGTCTACGGCGCCGGCCTCACGCCGGAAGAGGAGTCCGAGCGCGACAAGGCCAAGGCCGCCGGTGAAGAGGGCGCCGAGGACGTGGTGGGCGAGCTGCCCCCGCTCAACGAGGGCGAGGTGCTGACGCTGGACAAGCTGCTCAACGAGCAGCACTTCACCCAGCCGCCCCCGCGCTTCAGCGAGGCCACGCTGGTGAAGGAGCTGGAGGAGCGCGGCATCGGGCGTCCGTCCACGTACGCGGCCATCCTCTCCAACATCCAGGACAAGAAGTACGTGGAGAAGCTGGAGAGCCGCTTCCGTCCCACGGACCTGGGCCAGATGACCAACGAGCTCCTGGTGAAGCACTTCCCCCATGAGCTGGACGTGTCCTTCACGGCCAGCATGGAGGAGAAGCTGGACCAGATCTCCGACGGCGGCGCGTCCTGGAAGACGGTGCTGCACGACTTCTACGGGCCCTTCAAGGAGACCCTGGAGAAGGCCGAAGCGGAGATGCGCGACGTCAAGCGCGAGGAGATCAAGACCGACATCGCCTGCGAGAAGTGCGGCAACCCGTTCGTCATCAAGTTCGGGAAGATGGGTCACTTCCTCGCGTGCTCGAACTACCCCGACTGCAAGAACACCAAGGACTTCAAGCGGGACGCCGAAGGCAAGATCGTCATCGTGGAGGAGGAGACCACGGACGAGAAGTGCGAGAAGTGCGGCAAGCCCATGGTGATCAAGCGCGGCCGGTTCGGGCGCTTCATGGCGTGCTCGGGCTACCCGGACTGCAAGACGTCCAAGCCCATCTCCATCGGCGTCAACTGCCCGGAGTGCAAGGTGGGCTACCTCACCGAGCGCCGCAGCGGACGCGGGAAGATCTTCTTCGGCTGCAACCGGTACCCGGAATGCAAGTTCGCCGCGTGGGACCGGCCGCTCGCGGAAGCCTGCCCGCAGTGCGCGTCGCCCTACCTCCTCCAGAAGTTCTCCAAGCGGGATGGCGCCTACATCGCCTGCCCGAACAAGGAGTGCGACTACCGCCGCGAGGTGGTGGAGCCAGCCATTCCGGGGGCTTCCGTGGAGGCCGCGCCTGCTCCCACGCCCACCGTGGAAGCCTGAGCGCAAAAGCCCAGTCATTCCAGGGGGGTACGCTCGGCCCCCTGGCTTGACACCCTCGCGGGCGAAGCCCTAGAAGTCCGGATTGCTCCCGGCCCGTGATCGCAGCCTCCTGCCCGCTTGGCGGCAGGGGTGCGCGCGGGGGGCAGCGAAAGGACGCGGTCCCGCGATGATTCCCTCCCTGAACGAGTTGCTGCGCGTGGTGGTGGCCGAGGCCGCCCCCGCCGCGGCGGGCCATGCTTCTTCTGGAGGCCTGGGGGACTTCATCGTCGGCGCGTTCAAGGCCGGCGGCCCGTTCATGTTCGTGAACCTGTTCTGGCTGGCCGCGTCCGTGGCCGTCATCGGCGAGCGCGCGGTGACGCTGCTCTTCCGCTACCGCCTGAACGCGACGGCGTTCATCGAGCAGGTCCACAAGATGGTCCGCGGCGGCAACCTGGACCGCGCGGTGAAGTTCTGCGGCATGGCGCCGCGCTCGCCCCTGGCCCGCGTCATCCGCGCGGGGCTCATCAACGCGAACCGCGGTGAGCTGGAGGTGGCCAAGGCGGTGGAGGAGGCGCTGGCGGAGTACACGCCGCACGTCTCGCGCCGCGTGCAGTGGCTGTGGTCGCTCGCGAACATCGCGACGCTGGTGGGCCTGGTGGGCACCATCGTGGGCCTCATCGGCACCTTCCGCGCGCTGGGCAACGTGCCGGCGGAGCAGAAGCAGGCGCTGCTCTCCAACGGCATCTCGGAGGCCATGTACAACACGGGCTTCGGCCTCTCCATCGCGGTGCTCTGCATCGTGGCGCACCTGTTCTTCAGCAACTACGCCAAGAACATGGTGGAGCTGGTGGAGCTCAACGCGCTGAAGCTGGAGAACCTGCTGTCGCGCCGGGGCTCGCTGGAAGTCGTCCCCGCGGACTCCGACGTCCGCGCCGCGTCGTAAGCGCCGCCGCAAGGGCACCGGACCCGCCATGGCGTTCCACTACTCGCGCCGCAAGCTGAAGCCGAGGGAAGAGGAAGAGGGGGGCGAGCTGAACATCGTCCCGTACCTCGACATCCTCATGAACCTCATCATCTTCATGCTGCTGTCCATCACCGGCCTCACCGCCTTTGGCGCGCTCAACGTGAACGCGCCCAGCTACGGCGCCACGGCGGGCGCGGGGCAGGGGGACGCGGACGCCCCCAAGCTGAACCTGTCCGTGCTGATCTCCCACAAGGGGCTCTTCGTCCGGGGCGACAGCCCGGAGGCCGCGCCCGCGGAGGGTGGGGCGCCCACGGTGCCGGTGCGCGCGGACGGCACGCACGACTACGCGGCGCTCACCGAGCGGATGGTGAAGCTCAAGGCCGCCTTCCCGCGGGAGACGAAGGTCATTGTCGCGGCGGATCCGGACATCCCCTACGAGGCGCTGATCCAGACGATGGACGCCCTGCGTGAGACGCCGGGCACCGTCGCCGAGCGCAAGCTGCTCTTCCCCGACGTCACCCTGGGCGTCCTCTAGCCATGGCCGAAACCGCGCCCCTGTCCGCCGAAGAAGCCGAGCAGCTCGCGCGCATGCGCTACCGCCGGGCCCTCACGCGCAAGAAGCGCAAGGAGCGCGAGGCCGCCAGCGAGGTGAAGGAGCTCAACATCACCGCGATGATGGACATGATGACCATCATCCTGGTGTTCCTCCTGAAGTCCTTCGCGTCGTCCTCGGCGGCCATCACCGCGTCGGAAGACGTCCGGCCGCCGGTGTCCTCCACGCGCGCCACGCCCAAGGACACGGTGGCCATCACCATCACCCCCAAGAACATCCTGGTGGGGGACAAAGAGGTGGTGCGGCTGAAGGACGGCCGCATCCCGGAGTCCCAGCTGCAGGGGCGCCTGGTGGCGGGGCTGGACGCGCAGCTGAAGAAGGAAGTGCAGAAGCTCAAGTACATCGAAGAGCGCAACCCGGCGGCGCCCTTCACCCACGAGCTGTCGGTCATCGCGGACAAGATGGTCCCGTACGACCTGCTGCTCACGGTGCTCTACACGGCGGGCGAGAACGAGCTGCAGAACTACCGCTTCATCGTGCTCCAGCGCGACAGCGAGTAGCCGCCGGACACACGACTCCCCCGCGCGGGATGGACGCACGGGGGAGGGCTTTGACGGCTTCGCTCTAGAGGGACAGGCTGCCCGTGTGGCGCGCGGCCTCGCGCGTCTCCTGCTCGTGCAGGGCGGCGTCCTCCTCGCAGCGGATGGCGAAGGGCATGGCCTCCAGCCGGTCCAGGGAGATTTCGTTGCCGCAGTCCACGCACTCGCCGAACACGTCGTTGTCCATGCGGCTCAGGGCGGCGTCGATGAGCATGATCTCCCGGCGCTGCGCTTCAATCAGCGTGGACAACGTGTAGTCCGCCAGCTCCGCCTGCGCCTGTTCCTCGTACTCGGGGTCCCGCTCCTGATCCTTCAGCGCGGCCAGCTCGCGGCGGGCGCCCGCCTGGGCGGTCTCGGTCGTCCTGCGGCGCTCCTGCAGCAGGCCTCGGATCTTCAGCAAGTCTTGGGTTCGGCTCATGGCTGCGTCACTCCCATCCCGGATTCGCGGTTGAAGGGCGCTCGCCCGGACGCTTCCTCGTCCCGAGCGAAGACCGCGAGAAACCTAGGGTTGGATCCGGGGTGGGGAAACCTCGCCTCCCATTCCGCACGCATGGTGGGACGCAGGGCAGGCGGGCGGACGTGAAAGGGCGTGGCCTCTCTGCTAACAGGGCCCTTTGGGCACCCGGTACGAGGGGGCCCGGAGGCATGCATGTCGGACGTGAAGCAGCAGCGGGTGACGGTGATTGGCGGCGGCCTGGCGGGGACGGAGTGCGCGTTCCAGCTGGCGCGGCGCGGCGTGCCGGTGGTGCTGCGGGAGATGAAGCCGCAGAAGCGCTCCCCCGCGCACAAGTCGGACACCCTCGCGGAGCTGGTGTGCAGCAACTCGCTGCGCTCGGACAACCCGGAGAGCGCCATTGGCCTCTTGCACGCGGAGCTGCGCGCGCTGGGCTCGCTGGTGCTCTCCAGCGCGGACCTGCACCGCGTGCCCGCGGGCGACGCGCTGGCGGTGGAGCGCGAGGGCTTCTCGCGCGAGATCACCACCCGGCTCGTGTCCGGCGCGGGCGTGGAGCTCCTGGGCGGTGAGGTGGAGAAGCTGCCGGAGGATGGCGTGGTGGTGGTGGCGACGGGGCCGCTGACCTCGGAGGCGCTCACGGCGGACCTGGAGCGCCACGTGGGCACGAAGCTCTACTTCTACGACTCCATCGCGCCCATCCTGTCCGGGGACTCCATCGACATGGAGATCGCCTTCCGCCAGAGCCGCTACGGCAAGGGCGGCGGGGATGACTACCTCAACCTGCCCATGACGAAGGACGAGTACTACCGCTTCGTCCACGAGGTGAAGGCCGGCCAGAAGGTGGTGCCGCACAGCTTCGAGGAACCGAAGTACTTCGAAGGGTGTCTGCCCATCGAGGTGATGGCGGAGCGCGGAGACGACACGCTGGCCTTCGGGCCGCTCAAGCCGGTGGGGCTGAAGGACCCGCGCACGGGGACGGACCCGTACGCGGTGGTGCAGCTGCGCATGGAGGACCGGGCGGGCACGGCCTGGAACATGGTGGGCTTCCAGACGCGTCTGACGTGGGGTGAACAGAAGCGCATCTTCAGCACGTGCATCCCGGGCCTGCAGAATGCGGAGTTCCTGCGGATGGGGCAGATCCACCGCAACACGTTCATCGACTCGCCCCGCCTGCTGGCGGAGGACCTGTCGTTGAAGACGGAGCGGCGGGTGTTCTTCGCGGGACAGGTGACGGGCGTGGAGGGCTACGTGGAGAGCGCGGCGTGCGGCTACATGGTGGCGCTGGCGGTGCACGCGCGGCTGACGGGCACCCCGTTCGTGCCGCCCCCGGCGACGACGGCGCTGGGGTCGCTGTACCGGCACCTCACCGGGGAAGCGCACCCGCCGGATCATCCGCACCAGCCCACCAACGTCATCTACGGCCTGTTCCCGCCCCTGTCGGGACGGATGAAGAAGGCGGACAAGCGCGCGGCCTACTCGGCGCGGGCGAAGCAGGACCTGGCGGCCTGGCTGCCACTCGCGGGCGTTGTCGCCCAGACGGAAGGACAGACGAGCGCATGAAGCGACCTGGGATGGTGGGCCTGCTGGCCCTGCTGGCGTTGTCGGGGTGCAAGAAGGGCGAGGACAACAACGCGCCGCCCTCCCAGCGCAGCGCCGCGCAGGGCGACACGGTCCGCAGCGCGGCGAAGGGCACCTCGGTGGTGGGCGGGCAGGGGCAGTTGCTCGTGCCGGGGCGCGCGGCGGACCTGCGCCTGTCGCCGGACGGGCAGTACGCCTCGTTCCTGCTCAACGGGCAGAAGCCCCGGCTGGACGGCATTCCGCCGCAGATGCTGGTGGGCTCGCTGTACGTCGTGCCGGTGACGGGCGGCAACGTGCGCGCGCTGGGCGACGGCGTGACGAACGTGCCGGGCAGCCTGCTGTTCTCCCAGGACTCGAAGCACCTCCTGTACGTGACGGGCTACAACCCGGCCTCGCAGTCCGGCGAGCTGAACGTGCTGTCGCTCGCGGACATGGCCGCGGAGCCGGTGAAGCTGGGCACGGCGGTGAGCTACCTCTTGCCGTCCCCGGATGGCCTGCACGTGGCCTTCGTGGACGCGGGCACGCTGAAGCTGGGCAAGCTGCCGCAGGGGCCGTTCCAGGACGTGGCGGGCGAGGTGAGCACCGCGCAGTTCACGCCGGACGGCAAGACGCTGCTCTTCAAGCGCCGGCTGTCGGCGGCGGGCGGACTGGCGGCGGTGACGGTGGGCTCCAACGAGCCGCCGCGCAAGCTGGCGGATCAGGTGGGCGACTACCAGGTGTCCTCCGACGGCAAGCACGTGGCCTACCAGGTGCGCAGCGAGGCCGTGCGCGGGATGTATGACCTGTACCTCGCGGACGTGCCCGCGCTGAAGGGCACGAAGCTGGCGACGGGCACGAAGAACTTCGGCTTCTCGCCGGATGGCCAGTGGCTGGCGCGCACGGAGAACGGCAAGCCGGAGCAGCTGGGGGACCTGCACGTGGGCCCGGCGTCCGGAGGCCCGGGGCGCAAGGTGGGCGAGGCCGTGGAGGAGATGGCGTTCGCGCCGGACTCCAAGGCGGTGGCCTTCCTGGAGAAGTACGACCAGCCGTCGCGCGCGGGCTTCCTCGCGGTGGCGTCGCTGCCGGACGGCGCGCCCAAGCGCGTGGGGGACCGGGTGCCCAACTTCGTGTGGGGCTCGGACAGCCGCTACGTGGCGTTCCTGTCGCGCTTCGTGAAGCCGGTGTTCTCCGTGGACCTGATGCTGTACGCGCTGGGCCAGGAGAAGGCGGAGAAGGTGCAGCCGGGCGTGTTCGGCTACGGCTTCGCGCCGAACAACAGCGCGGTGGTGTTCCGCACCAACTGCATCCGCAACGGCCGCGCGTGTGACTTCAAGGCCGTGGCCCTGGGCGAGAAGCAGGCCGAGGCGAAGACGTGGCTGCAGGGCATCTTCAGCTACAAGATCTCCGAGGACGGCGCTCGCGTGCTCGCGACGTACGCGCGCATGGACTCGGACACCTACGACGTGGCCGTGTACGACGTGAAGTCGGGGGCGCGCAAGACGCTCGACCAGGGCGTGCAGGTGCCCGTGTACTTCGCGGGCAAGGACGACGCGCGGGCCGTCTACATCATCGGCCAGGGGCAGAACCCCGGCGTGTACAGCGCCGTCGCCGCCGCGCAGTAGGGGCTGACCCAGGGAAGGGAGGGCCGCGAGGCCTTCCTTCCCGGGAGTGGCCGGACGTTGAGGCGTGCACACCCGGACGGGGTGTGCTGTCTTCGCGCGCTGAATGGCACAGCTCGTCTATCGCCGCTATGGCGGCTCGCTCCAGGTCGACATCCCCGACTTCAACACCCTCACCGAAGCGGTGAGGATTCCCGCCACGCAGTGGATGGCGCTCGCGTGCCCCATGGAGGGCATCGCGTGTGATCCGCGCTTCCTCGCGCTGATGGACGCGGACGGCAACCGCCGCATCCGGGTGGAGGAGCTGCGCGCCGCGGTGGACTGGACGGCGGCGCGGCTGAAGGACCGCAAGGGCGCGGACGCGGGCAGCGACGTGCTGGAGCTGGCGGCGCTCTCCGACACGGCATCCAACCTCAAGGGCGCGGCGGAGCTGGTGCTGCGCACGCTCAACGCGCCGGACACCACGCGCCTGTCGCTGGAGCAGCTGCGCACCAGCGACAAGGCGCTGCGCGACGCGGGCAAGAACGGCGACGGCATCATCGCGCCGGTGTCGCTGCCGGAGCGGCTGCGGCCCCTGGCCCAGTCCATCATCGCGGCCTTCCCGCCGCTGACGAACCGCGCGGGCCTGGCGGGCGTGGACGTGGGCCTGGTGAAGCGCTTCCGCGAGGAGCGCGCGGCGCTGCTCACGCACCTGGGCGGCCGGGACGCCGTGTTCACCTGGGGCACGGCGAGCCTGGAGCAGGCGAAGCGCGTCCACGACGTGGCGCCGCTCCTGGAGGGCTACTTCGTGCAGTGCCGGCTGGTGGCCGCGCAGCCGGAGGCCGCCGCCAGCCTGCGCCTGCGCGCGGACCGCGTGGAGGGCGCGCTGGGCGACCTGGGCGCCATGGGCAAGGCCGCGAACGAGCTGCCCATCGCGCCGCCGGATCCTTCTGGCGTGCTGGTGTGGGCGCGGCTGTACCGCGGCGCCGGCTACGAGAAGCTGGAGGCCTTCCACCAGGAGGTGGCGACGCCGCTCCTGGGCGACGGCGTGAAGCTGACGGACACGGCCTGGCGCGAGCTGTCCGCGAAGGCGGAGGCCATCCTCGGCTGGCAGGCGAAGCGCGACGCGAGCGCGCTGCACGCGGTGGCGGACACGCTGGGCGCGGTGTCCGACGAGGACCTGGACGCGATTGAAGCGGTGAGCCGCGAGGACCTGTCGCTCAAGCCCACGCTGGACGTCATCGCGGAGCTGGAGCGGCTGGTGCTGTACCAGCGCTGGCTGCTGGTGTTCTCCAACAACTTCATCAGCATGCCCAGCCTGTACCTGCCCAAGCGGCGGGCGCTGATGGAGAAGGGCACGCTCATCCTGGCGGGGCGCAAGTACACGCTGTCCGTGCTGGTGACGGACCGCGCGGCGCACTCGGCGCTGACGGGGCAGGGGACCACCTGCATCCTCTACGTGAAGGTGATGCCCCGGGACGCGGCGGATGCCTACGAGGTGGCGGTGCCCGTCACCGCCGGGCGCAGCACGGAGCTCGTCGTGGGCAAGCGCGGCGTGTTCTACGACGTGGACGGCAAGGAGAGCGACGCCATCGTCACGCAGGTCGTCCGCCAGCCCGTGTCGCTCTGGGAGTCGATGACCATGCCGTTCATGCGCATCGGCGCGTTCATCACCAGCAAGGTGGAGGGGCTGGCCGCTTCCGGTGAGAAGGACTTCGATGCCTCGCTGGAGTCCGGCTACAAGCAGACGGTGACCGCGCCTCCGCCCTCTTCAGCTCCGGCCCCGGCTCCCGCGGGTGCGGCGCCCTCGGCGGCTCCGGCGGGTGGCGGCATCGCGGGCGTGCTCGCGGCGGGCGGCATCGCGTTCGCGGCGCTGGGGTCGTCGCTGGCGTTCATCCTCACGCAGGTGAAGTCGCTCACGCTGGTGGACGTCATCACCGCGGCCACCATCCTGGCCATCGTGGTGATGGCGCCCGCGGGGTTGCTCGGGTGGCTGAAGCTGCGCCGGCGCAACCTGGCGCTGCTGCTGGAGGGCTCCGGCTGGGCGCTCAACGACCGGCTGATGCTCACCCGGGGCGTGGCGACGCTCATCACCCGCAAGCCGAAGCTGCCCAAGGGCGCGCGCGTGGACCACGTGGACCTGGTGCGCGGGGCGCTGCGCCACACGCAGGACGACGACGAGGCCGAGCGCATGTCGCTGGGGGCCCGCCTGGGCCTCACGCTGCTCATCCTCTTCGTGCTGGGCTGGCAGGTGCGCGTGCCCGTCACGGAGTGGCTGTGCACGTACCACTGGCTGTCCGAGGACGCCTGCCGCGTGCTCCTGCCCAAGCTGGTGCCCACCGAGCTGCCGGCGGGGGCCGTTCCCGTGGTGCCCGTCACGCCCGCTCCGGCGCCCGCGAAGTAGGCGGGCTCGCGGAGCGACGCGAATCTTGCGAGGCTCGGGGAGGCCCCTAGGCTTCCCCGACCATGTCGACCCTGTCCCCGCTGCTGGCGCAGTTCAAGGACCACCTCGAAGGCGAGAAGGGCGCATCCCCTCACACGGTGCGCAACTACCTCATCGACCTGGTGGACTACGAGCGCTACCTCGTGGAGCGGATGAAGCTGTCGCTGCTGGCGGGCTCGCACGCGGCCATCCGCGGCTACCTGGGCACGCTCAGCGTGGACCACGCGCCCTCCAGCCGCGCGCGGCGGCTGGCCAGCATCAAGTCGTTCTACAAGTACCTCGTGCGGCAGAAGCTCCTGTCCGCCAGCCCCGCCAAGCTGGTGAAGAGCCCGAAGCTTCCGAAGTCGCTGCCCAAGGTGCTGCCAGTGGAGGAGGTCTTCGCCATCCTCGACATGCCGGACGTGGACACCGTGCTGGGGCTTCGCGACAAGGCCATCCTGGAGATGCTGTATGGCGGCGGCCTGCGCATCAGCGAGCTGTGCGGCCTGGACCTCCTGGGCGTGGAGCGCGGCAGCCGCATCGTCCGGGTGATGGGCAAGGGCAGCAAGGAGCGGCTGGTGCCGCTCAACGCGAAGGCCATCCAGTCCCTGGAGGCGTACCTGAAGCGGCGCGGCGAGCTGCTGGCGAAGGTGCATGACGGGCAGGATCCGCAGGCGCTGTTCCTCAACTTCCGCGGCGGGCGCCTCACGCCCCGGAGCATCGCGCGGCACCTGGACGCGTACGTGCTCAAGCTGGCCCTGGCGCGCAAGGTGAGCCCGCACGCGATGCGCCACTCGTTCGCCACGCACCTCCTGGGCGGCGGCGCGGACATCCGCAGCATCCAGGAGCTGCTGGGCCACGCGAGCCTGTCCACCACGCAGAAGTACACCCACGTGACCTTCGAACAGCTGCAAGAGGTCTACGACGCCGCGCACCCGCGCGCGTGAGGCAGGGCATGACGAACCGCGCTGACGAAGTCGAACAGTTCATGGCCGAGCTCGAGCACCCGCTGAAGGCGGAGATTGCCGCCGTGCGCACGGCCATCCTGGCCTCCGACGCCAGCATCACCGAGCGCATCAAGTGGAAGGCGCCCAGCTTCGTCCACTCGGGCGATGACCGCGTCACGTTCCGCCTGGCCCCCAAGGGCATCTTCCAGGTCATCCTCCACCGGGGCGCGAAGGTGAAGGACACGAAGGGCTTCGCCTTCGAGGACGACTCGGGGCTGGTGGAGTGGCTGGCGCCGGACCGGGGCGTCGTGACGCTGCCAGACGCGAAGACCGTGAAGGCGAAGAAGGCCGCCCTGGTGAAGCTGGTGGGCCGCTGGATGAAGGCGACCGCGACCTGAGCGCGTCCCCAGGGTGAGGGAGCGGACAGCCGGGCGGTTTTTCCAAGTCCGGAGCGGTCCGGCTTGTTAAACCCCCGGTCATGTTCCACGGCACCACCATCCTCTGCGTCCGCCGCGAAGGGAAGGTCGTCATCGCGGGCGACGGTCAGGTCAGTCTCGACAAGACCATCATGAAGAACACGGCGCGCAAGGTGCGCCGCATCGGCGACGGTCAGGTCATCGCCGGCTTCGCGGGCAGCACCGCGGACGCGTTCACGCTCTTCGAGCGCTTCGAGGCCAAGTTCAAGGAGCACCAGAAGAACCTGGCCCGTGCCTGCGTGGAGCTGGGGAAGGACTGGCGCACCGACCGCTTCCTCCGCCGCCTGGAGGCGCTGCTCATCGTCGCGGACAAGGAGAAGACCTTCATCCTCTCCGGCGCGGGCGACATCATCGAACCGGACCACGGCATCGCCGCCGTGGGCTCCGGCGGCCACTACGCGCTGGCCGCCGCGCGCGCCCTCCAGGCGCACTCGCAGCTGTCCGCGCGGGACATCTGCACGCAGGCCATGGCCATCGCCGCGGACATCTGCGTCTACACGAACTCCAACGTCACCTACGAAGAGCTCTGAGAGGACCGCCCCTTGGCCGAATCGCGCAAGTTGTCCGCCTTCACGCCTCGCGAGGTCGTCAGCGAGCTGGACCGCTACATCGTCGGGCAGAACGACGCCAAGCGCGCCGTCGCCATCGCGCTGCGCAACCGGTGGCGCCGCCAGCAGGTGCCGGACGACCTGCGGGATGAGATCTACCCGAAGAACATCATCATGATTGGCCCCACCGGCGTGGGGAAGACGGAGATCGCCCGCCGCCTGGCGAAGCTGTCCCAGGCCCCGTTCGTGAAGGTGGAGGCCAGCAAGTTCACGGAAGTGGGCTACGTGGGCCGCGACGTCGAGTCGATGATCCGCGACCTGGTGGAGGCGGCCATCGCGCTGGTGCGCGAGGAGGAGACGGAGAAGGTCAAGCCGCGCGCGGAGGAGCTGGCCGAGGACCGCTTGATGGACCTCATCAAGAACGGCGGGCAGGCGCGCACGACGACGTCGCCGCCGTTCGGCTTCTCGCCCCCGCCCACCCCCGCGCCCTCGCCGCTGGGCGACAGCGAGCGGGAGAAGCTGCGCGCCCAGCTGCGCGCCGGCACGCTGGATGATCAGACCGTGGAGGTGGAGACCAGCGAGAGCTCGCCCACCTTCATGCGCAACTTCAGCGGCCAGGGCATGGAGGAGATCGGCGTCAACCTCCAGGACCTCTTCAAGAACATGCCGGGCATGAAGAACACCCGGAAGCGCAAGCTGCGCGTGCCGGAGGCGCTCCAGGTGCTGCGCGCGGAGGAGGCGCAGAAGCTGGTGGACCCGGACCGCGTCCAGCGCGAGGCCGTGGCGCGCGCCGAGTCCAGCGGCATCGTCTTCATCGACGAGATTGACAAGATCGCCAGCCGCGAGGGCGGCAAGGGCGGCGGGGGCCCGGACGTCTCGCGCGAAGGCGTCCAGCGCGACATCCTGCCCATCGTGGAGGGCTCGGCCGTCAACACGAAGTACGGCCAGGTGAAGACGGACCACATGCTCTTCATCGCCGCGGGCGCGTTCCACGTCTCCAAGCCGTCGGACCTCATCCCGGAGCTCCAGGGCCGCTTCCCCATCCGGGTGGAGCTGGAGGCGCTGTCCGGCGAGGACCTGGTGCGCATCCTGCGCGAGCCCAAGAACTCGCTCATGCGCCAGTACACCGCGCTGCTCGCCACGGAGGGCGTGCGCCTGTCCTTCACCGACGACGCGGTGGCGGAGATCGCCCGCATCGCCCAGCAGGCCAACGAGCGCACGCAGAACATCGGCGCCCGGCGGCTGCACACCGTGCTGGAGCGCCTGCTGGACGAGGTGTCCTTCACGGCCAGCGAGCTGGGCCCTCGCGACTTCCAGGTGGACGCCGCCTACGTGCGCGAGCGGCTGGGCGCCATCGTCCAGGACGAGGACTTGTCGCGCTACATCCTCTAGCGCGCTAGGGTCCGCCGCGTTGGCCCACCTCGTCATCCGAAGAGAGAGGTACACCACCTTGTCGCAACCGCCGCCGTCCCCCGCCTCCGCCCCTGGCAACGCGCCCCTCATCCAGAAGGCGAAGCAGCACCTGCTGCAGAACTACAAGCAGCAACCCATCGCGCTGGTGCGAGGGCAGGGCACCCGGGTGTGGGACGCGGATGGCAACGGCTACCTGGACTGCATCGGCGGCATCGCCGTCTGCGCCCTGGGCCACTGCCACCCGGAGGTGGTCGCGGCGGCCAAGGCGCAGCTGGACACGCTGTGGCACGTCTCCAACGCCTTCTACTCGCAGCCGCAGATAGACCTGGCCGAGCAGCTCACCGCCTGGGCCGGGCTGCCGCGCGCGTTCTTCTGCAACTCCGGCGCGGAGGCCAACGAGGCCCTCATCAAGCTGACGCGCAAGGTGATGAAGGACCGCGGCACGCCGGAGCGCTTCGAGATCCTCTCCTTCGAGAAGGGCTTCCACGGCCGCACGCTGGCCACCGTCACCGCCACCGGCCAGCCGAAGTACCACGCCGGCTTCGAGCCGCTGCCCCAGGGCTTCCGGCACCTGCCCTACGGTGACGTGGACGCGGTCCGCCGCGCCGTCGGCCCCAACACCGCCGCCATCCTGGTGGAGCCCATCCAGGGCGAGGGCGGCGTGCGCCTGGCGCCCCCGGGCTTCTTCCAGGGCCTGCGCGCCCTCTGTGACGAGCGGGGCCTGCTGCTGCTCGTGGACGAGGTCCAGACGGGCATGGGCCGCACCGGCCAGCCCTTCGGCTTCATGCACCACGGCATCCGGCCGGACGCCATCAGCCTGGCCAAGGCGCTGGGCAACGGGCTGCCCATCGGCGCCATGCTGTGCCGCGAGGAGCTGGCGGTGAGCCTCTCCCCGGGCACCCACGGCTCCACCTTCGGCGGCAACCTGGTGTCCGCCGCCGCGGGCAATGTGGTGATGCGGCTCTTGCGCCAGCCCGGCTTCCTGGCGGACGTGCAGGCGAAGGGGGAGCACTTCCTCGCCGGAGCGCGCGCGCTCCAGGCCTCGCTGCCCGAAGGCCGCATCCAGGCCGTGCGCGGTCAGGGGCTGCTCCTGGGCGTCGAGCTGGACCGGGAGGTCGCCCCCGTCATCGCGAAGCTGCGCGAGGCCGGCCTGCTGGTGAACGCCGCCGGGGACACCACGCTGCGCTTCGCCCCGCCCCTCATCATCTCCCAGAAGGAACTGGACGAAGCGCTGGGCATCCTCCAGCGTGTCCTCTCCACGCTGTAAAAGGGGGAGGGGCCCCTCGGACCCGGGAAGTTTGACGCCCCTCTTCCCGGACACCTACACTCGGGGATTCGCCAGCCCGCGGAACGTGACACCTTGAGCGCGCCCAACCCCATCGTCGGCCTGGGGGGCAGGACCGACCACATCGCGACGGTGCCCCACCTGGACCCGGCCCGACTCCAGCTCAGCCCGGAGGAGGGCTCGGTGCTGGCGCTGGTGGGCCGCGTCGAGCGCATCGACGCCGTCCTGTCCCGCTCCTCGCTGGGCGAGGCGCGCACCATCGCCGTGCTGCTGTCGCTGCGCGCCAAGGGGGCCATCGTGCCCGCCCGGGTGGTGCAGCGCGCGCCTCCCGCCGCCCCGGTGGTGGACGCCGCCATGGCGGAGGAGGTGGACCTCGACCCTGAACAGAAGCGCGACATCATCGAGATGGAGCGCTCGCTGGACGGGATGGACCACCACACGGTGCTGGGCGTGGCCCGGGGCGCCAGCCCCCAGGAGGTGAAGCAGGCCTATTACAACGCCTCCCGCCGCTTCCACCCGGACCGCTACTTCGGCAAGAACCTGGGCAGCTTCCGCGCCCGGCTGGAGCGCATCTTCAAGCGCCTCACCGACGCCCACAACGCCCTCAGCCGCCAGGAGCCGCCGCGCGCTCCCGCCGCCGCGCCCCCGGCCGCGCGCGCTCCCGTCACCCCGCCGCCAGCCGCTCCGGCCCCGCGCGCGCCGTCCGGCACCTTCGCCGCGGTGACGCAGCCTTCCTCCACGGGCGCGCGTCCGCCGTCGGGGGCCTTCGCCGCGGTGCCGCCTCCCGCCGCCGCGCCCGCGGATGATCCGGAGTCCGAGGCCCGCCGCGCCGAGCGCCAGGCCCGCCTCGCGCGCCACCCGTACATGGCGCGCAGCCACAAGCTCACGGAGCTCATTGCCCGGGGCAAGGCGGCCACCGCGCGCGGGGACTTCGAGCGGGCCTACCAGGACTTCAACCACGTGCTGGGCCTGGACCCGAAGAACCGCGAGGTCGCGCAGCTGCTGGTGGAGGCTCGCCGCAAGCACGACCTGCACCGCGCGCAGACGGAGGTGACGCGCGGCCAGGAGCTGGAGATGCGCGGCGACTTCGCCGGCGCGCAGGCGGCCTACCGGCTGGCCGTGTCGCTCAACGCGGACAACCCGGAGGCGGCCTTCCAGGCGGCGCGCGTGGGGCGGGAGCTGGCGCAGGACCCGCAGGAGGTGCTGAAGCTCGCGCAGCGCGCGGTGGAGCTGAAGCCGGGCAGGGCGGACTACCAGCTCCTGCTGGCCCAGCTGCTCCTGGTTGCGGGGCAGAAGAAGCAGGCCAAGCACCACTTCGAGGAGGTCGTGCGCCTGGATCCGGACAACGCAGACGCTCGCGCTGGCCTCAAGAAGCTGCGCTGGACGTTCACGTGATGAGGTGCACGCGTCCCCATGGCTGCTGAGCCCGAACCGCTGATCGGCATCGACCTGGGGACGACGAACAGCCTCGTCGCCACGGTGCAGGACGGTCAGCCCATCATCATCAAGAACCGCACCGGCCAGCCCCTCACCCCGTCCGTGGTGGCGGTGTCGAAGAACGGCAAGCGGCTGGTGGGCGGCATCGCCAAGCGGCAGGCCATCACCAACCCGCAGGAGACGGTGTCCGCGGCGAAGCGCCTCATCGGCCGCAAGTTCTCCTCGCACCCGGTCCAGGACGCGATGCGCGCGCTCACGTACCAGGTGGTGTGCGGCCAGCACGACGACGTGCGCATCCGGCTGGCGGGCCGCGACCTCGCCGTGCCGGAGGTCAGCGCCATGATCCTGGCGGAGCTGAAGGCGGACGCGGAGGCGCACTTCGGCCGGCCCGTCACCCAGGCCGTCATCACCGTGCCGGCCTACTTCAACGACGGGCAGCGCCAGGCCACCAAGGACGCGGGCCGCATCGCGGGGCTGGAGGTGCTTCGCATCATCAACGAGCCCACCGCGGCGGCGCTGGCCTACGGCTTCGGGCGCACGGTGAACGGGAAGATCGCCGTGCTGGACCTGGGCGGCGGCACCTTCGACGTGTCGGTGCTGGAGATCAACAACGGCATCTTCGACGTGGTGGCCACCGGCGGGGACACCTTCCTCGGCGGCGAGGACTGGGACCACCGCATCATCGAGTGGATGGTGTTCAGCTTCGCCAAGGAGCACGGCATCGACCTGCGCAAGGACCGCATGGCGCTGCAGCGGCTGAAGGACGCCGCGGAGAAGGCGAAGGTGGAGCTGTCGTCGGTGAAGGAGACGCAGGTGCACCTGCCCTTCATCTGCACGCCGCCGGGCGGAGGCGCCGCGCTGCACCTGCAGTCCACGCTCACCCGCGAGAAGCTGGAGGAGCTCACCGCGGACCTGGGCGAGCGCCTGGTGGGCATCACCTCGGAGGTCCTGGGCGAGGCGAAGGTGCGCCCCTCGGAGCTGAAGGAGGTCATCCTCGTGGGGGGCATGTCGCGCATGCCCCGCATCATCGAACAGGTGCGCCAGTACTTCCGCCGCGAGCCCTGCAAGGGCGTGCACGCCGAGGAGGTCGTCGCCCTGGGCGCCGCCATCCAGGCGCACGCGCTGGTGGGGCAGGAGAGCGAGCTGCTCCTTTTGGACGTCACGCCGCAGAGCATGGGCGTGGCCATCGCGGGCGGCTACGTGCGCAGGCTGATTCCGCGCAACACCACCGTGCCCACGTCCGCCACGGAGGTGTTCGCCACCTCCAAGGACTTCCAGCGCACGGTGAAGATCATGGTGCTCCAGGGCGAGCACGAGCTGGCCCACCACAACGAGCTCCTGGGCGAGTTCCTCCTCACCGGCCTGCGCGAGGCGCCGCGCGGACAGGTGGAAATCGAGGTGACGTTCGACATCAACGCGGAGGGCATCGTGTCGGTGTCCGCGCGCGACCGCGACACGGGCCTGCGCCAGTCCATCACCGTCACCGCCTCCAGCGGCCTCACCGAGGAAGAGCTGCGCCGCATCATGGAGGAGCAGCGCGACTGGCTGGTGGCGGCGCGCAACACGGAGGAACTGAAGTCCAAGCGCGTGGAGCTGGACACCCTGGCCCGGGACCTGGTGGACGCGCTCTCCCGCGTGCGGCTCATGCCCGGGGCCGGAGGCCTGTCACCGGACGTCGTCGCCCGCGCGGAAGCGGCCCTGGACCATGCGCGCCAGGCGCGCGGCGCGGAGGACGTGGGCGCGCTCACGCGGGCCTGCGAGGCCCTGGCCCAGAGCCTGCCGCTGTTGCGCTCGGCGGGACCGCGCGGAACGCCGGGGAGGTAGCCCATGAACGCGCTCCGGGCCAAGGCGCTGGTCGAAGCCGGGTTGCTGTTGCGACTGAGTGGCGACATGGCCGGCGCGGAGAAGCTGTTCGCGAGGGCCCTGGAGCTGGACCCCGGCAACGCGCGCGCGCGCCGGCTGCTGGGGCGGGACGGCCCGGGGGAGCAGGGCGGCGACACCGCGTGGAACCTGGCGAACCCCGACCAGGAGGTGGACTGGGGCGCCTGGGCCGGTCCCTCCACGCCGGGCCCCGTGGAGGCCCCCTTGCGCGAGTCCGTGAACCTGCCCGAGGGCACGGGGATGCGCGGCGACGCGCTGGACCTCATCGCGGAGGCGCACCGCACGCAGGAGTACGGGCTGCCGGACACCTTCACCCCGGCGGGCGGGCTGCCGGAGGGCTCGGAGGTGGAGAGCCTGCTGCGGGGCGCGGAGGACCTGCTGGCGCTGGATGATCACTCCGGCGCGGTGGAGCTCTTGCGCCGGGCGCAGTCGCTGGCGCCGGAGAACCCGCGCGTGGAGGCGCTGCGGGACCGCAGCGAGCGCATCCTGGTGTCCATGCTGGAGGCCCGGCTGGGGGACCTGAACCGCATGCCGCGCGTGCGGTTGCAGCCGGACGACATCATCTGGCTCAACCTGGACCACCGCGCGGGCTTCGTGCTCGCCCAGATTGACGGCGCGGTGAGCTTCGACGACCTCTTCGCGCTGTCGGGCATGTCGCGCCTGGACACCGCGCGCATCCTCGCGCAGCTGCTCGACGAGGGCATCATCGCCCCCGGCGAGTAGGCGCCGCGCTGCTTCGTGTCACGCGGGGCGGATGACGGCCGTCCAGACGCCGCGCACCACCGGCTCGCCCTTCGCGTTGCGCGTCTCCGTGGTGACGACGAGGAAGTCCATCCCGGCCTTGCGGTACAGCTCCGTAATCTGGCCCGTGGTGGTGAGCACGTCCCCGGGGCGCATCACGCCCAGGAACTCCAGCTCCTGCTCCCCGTGCACCAGCCGCACGCGGTCCACGCCCAGCTCCGGGTCCGCGATGGCGGCGCTGAAGGGGCGGATGGCGAACACCACCGCGAAGCTGGGGAAGGCGATGACGTCGCCGTAGGGCCCGGCCTGCGCCGCCTCCTGTGAATAGAGCAGGGGGCTCACGTGCTCCGGGGGCTCGCCGAAGGTGCCCGCGGAGGGCACGGAGCCGCCGAGGATGAGGGAGAACTCGCGCAGCTTCTCCCGGCCAATCTCGTAGGTGAAGGGGCCGTAGGCACGGCCGACGAACTTGGGGTCCAGGGCCATGGCTATCCGAGCGAGGTTTCGACGACGGCGCCCCGGAGGACGGGCTCGCCGCGCTGGTTGGTGGCGGTGACTTCCGTCGTCAGCCGGCCGTCCGCGACGGCGGTGACGCGGCCCTGGAAGGTGACGGTGTCTTCAGGGAGCACCGGCCGGGAGAAGCGCACCTTCACGCGGCGCACCAGGCCCGGGTCTCCCACGAAGACGGCCACGGCCTCCACGGCCCAGCCCAGCGTGCAGAGCCCCTGGAGGATGACGCCGTTGAAGCCGGCCTGTCGTCCCACCTCCGGGTCGATGTGGATGGGGTTGTAGTCCCCGGAAGCGCCCGCGTAATACACCGGCCGCAGCCGGTCGCATTGGCGGACGTGGGTGAAGGTGTCTCCCACCTGGAACGTGCGTGCCATGAGGCGCGCGAGCCTACCGCAGGAAACGAAGAAGGGGCGGCCCCCACTTGCCGTGAGGACCGCCCCCGTCACTTCAGGGCTTCAGGACGAAGCGCCGGCTTACGCCTTGCGACGGCGCGCGAGCGCCATCGCCGCGAACAGCGCCATCAGCGGCGCCATGCCGCCCGCGGAGCCGCCCGTGGACGAGCAGCCGCCGCCCTTGTTCTTCACCTTCACCGTGTAGGTCGCAGGGCCCGCGGACGCGCCGTGGGTGTCCGTGACCGTGAGGCTGAAGGTGAGGTCCGTGTCGGACTTCACGTCCGGCGCGGTGAACTCCAGCCTGGCCGTGCTGGCGCCCGTGAGGCTCACGGACGGGCCGCCCGTCTGGGTCCACGCGTAGGTGAGCGCGTCACCGTCCGGATCCTTGGCGTTGGTGGTGATGCTCACCTTGTCGCCCTCGGTCGCGGTGCTGGTGGTGCCGGACACCGTGGGGGCGCGGTTGTCCACGCTGACCTTCACGTTGACCAGGTCGGAGGCGGACTCGCCACCGGCCGTCACGGTGAGGCGGAACGACAGCTCCTCGTCCGCGACCACGTTGGGGGCGGTGAACTTCGCGGTGGCCGTGTCGGCCCCGGACAGCGTCACCGGCGTGCCGCTCACCTGGGTCCAGGCGTAGGTGATGGCGTCACCCTCGGCGTCCGTGGCGGTGCCGGACAGCGTCACCTCCGCACGGGCCGCCACTTCCTGATCCGCGCCCGCGTCCACCACCGGCGGACGGTTGACGTTCTTCACCGTCACCGCCACGGACTTCTTGGTGGAGGCCGTGCCGTCGGACACCGTGACCGTGAAGGTCAGCTGCGTGTCCTCCGTCACCTCCGGGGCCGTGAACGTGGCCTTGGCCGCGGTGGCGTTGGTCAGCGTCGCCGTGACGTCACCGGCGGTCTGCGCCCAGGAGTAGGTGAGCGCCTGGCCGTCCGGATCCGTGGAGCCGGAGGCGTCCAGCTCCGCCGTCCCGCCCTCGTTCACCGACTCCGTCGCGGTGGCGACGACGACCGGCGCGCGGTTCATGTTGTTCACGCCGATGTCGACCGTCTTCGGGAGGCTCGTCTTGCCCTGCGCGTCCGTCACCACCAGCTGGAAGGTGAGGTACTGGGTGAAGGCGACGTCCGTCACGAAGGTCGGCGTGGCGGTGGTGGCGCCGGTCAGCGTCACCGGAGCCTGGCCGCCCACCTGCGTCCACTGGTACGTGAGCGCGTCACCCGAAGCGGCGTCCGGGTCGAAGCTGCCCGTGCCGTCGAGGGTCACCGTGGTGCGCTGCACCTGGCCGTTCACGGTCGTGAACTCGGGCACCACCTGCGGGACGCCGGCGTGCGCCACCGGACGCTGGTTGCACTCGCCCGCGGTCGCCGGCTGATCCACCTGCGACGAGAACACCGGGGTCACGCCCGTGAACTTGGGCTCCGCGATGTCGATGCCGTACGCGCCCTGGCCCGCGTCAGAACCCACGCGGATGCGCAGCTGGACGCGCATGATGCCCTGCTTCTGGAAGAAGTCCTTGAAGTCGAACTTCTCCACGTTGAAGCCGGGGAACCCGGCCGACGCGCGGGCGTAGGCGCGCTGCCCCTCGATGGGGTTGCCGCCGCCCGTGGAGATGGCGACCGTGTGGTACTTCGGCGCGACGGTCGGCACCTTCGCGGTGAGCGTGTTCAGGTTCGCCCACGACACGCCGTTGGTGCTGTACTCCACGGTGGCGCCGTCGAACGGAGTCGCGGCCGCCGTGTAGTCCGTCTCGAAGGAGTGGCGGAAGTAGTAGGTGAAGGAGAAGCCCTCCGTGGCGCTCAGCGTCAGCCAGGGGCTCGTGAGCGTCATCTCACCCGGGGCGTTGGCGTCGTCAGCGTGCGCGATGCTGTCGGTATCCTCCTGGATGACCTTCCAGTCACCGCCCGCGTTGAAGTTCTCCGACACCGTCCACGCGCTCAGGCCGGACTTGAAGTACTCCGTCGTGCCGGACGTCGGCACGTCGTCGTAGTTGACGCGCGGATTGAACACCACCGTCTTCGCCGCCTCGGGGAGGCTGGCCTCGTCGAAGACGATCTTCAGCCCGGCGGTGGCACCCGCTCCGGACACGGCCGTCAGGGACACCGGCACGGTGAGCTTCGCCTCCGCGCCGCGCGCCAGCGCCGGCACGGTCACGGTCGCCGTCTGGCCACCCGAGAAGGCCACCGTCGCGGTGGTGCTGGTGGAGCTGAGGGTGCCCGTGAAGGACCCCAGCGCGCCGCCGCCCACGTTGCGCACGGTCAGGTGCAGCAGGCCCTCCTCGCCCACGTCGAGCACGCCGTCCTTGTCGCAGCCGGACCGGCTGTCATCCAGCCGCACGTCGGTGACCTCGATCGTGTTGCCCGTGACCGCGCTCTCCACCACGCCGAAGTGGTCCCACGAGTTGCGGTCCGGCACCTTGGCGCCGAAGCCCGCACCGCGCTTGGCGAAGGCCGCCACGAAGCGGCTGTAGTCGGCCGGATCGCCGGCCTGGGCCACCGCGAGGAGGGCGTCGCGCGCCTCCAGGAAGGTGGGCGCGTTCGGCGTCGCCTTGTACGAGGCGACGAGGTAGCGCTTCATCCGGTCCTGGGCCTCCTGGAACGGGTAGGCGTTGAGGAGGCTCACGTAGCACTCCCACAGCATGGAGGCCCAGATCTCACCGGCGTTGTGGACCTCGCTGTTGCGTGCGCCCAGCAGGTCGGATTCGCTCACGTTCGCGTTTTCGGGCAGCTCGATGCCGTTGGAGATGTGCCGCAGCGACAGCGCGTTCTTGGTCAGGTCCGTCGTGTAGGGCAGCCGGCGCAGGCCGTAGTAGTAGCCCTGCTTGCTGCTGCTGCTGCTGGCCCAGCCCGCGTCACCGTAGACGCCCTGGAACTGGTTGTTGCCGGCCTTGTTGCGATCCTCGTCGCGCACCTGCATCAGCTGGGCGGTGAAGTCACCCCAGCCCTCGCCCATGGAGCGGCCCTGGTTGTTCGACAGGCCGGCCGCGTTGCCGATGAGGCGGTTGGAGATGTAGTGGCCCCACTCGTGCGCGATGACCGCGTTGTCCAGCGTGCCGTCGTGGTCGTCCTTGGCGAACTTGCGCAGCGTCACGGTGACCGCGCCGTTCGCCAGCTGCGCCCGCCAGGCCGCCGCCGCGGGCTGGGTGATCATCAGCGACGGCGTCTCCATGAACGCGTCGTCCACGCCGTTGCCGCCCAGGGGGATGGGGCTGCCAGCAGTGTTGTTGCCAATGATGGTGGCGAGCGCGCCCGCCTTCTGGGCGTTGTACGACTTCACGACGAAGTTGCACGAGCCGCGATCGATGAGGGCAACCTTCCCCTTGAAGTAGTTCGCGGGGAACGGGTCGCAGCCGAGCGCGTTCGTGTCCGGGGGATTCTGGATGTCCCCCGTGACGTCGTAGTACTTGGAGCCGTAGCTGGCCGAGGCCGCCTCGTAGATGCCCTTGATGGCCTCCGGGGACTTCACGGAGAGCTCCGGCGTACCATCGAAGATGAACATCTGCATGCGCGGCGAAGCACCGTCGGACGGCGTGCTCATGTTCGCGTTGTTGCGGCCGCTGCTGTCCAGGCCCTGCGCGTGGATGGGGTCTCCCTCCACGCCGCCACGGCCGTAGTTGACGGACTGGGCGTTGCCCGAGGCCTCGTCGAAGCCGGCGTCGTAGAACCAGTCGTGCAGGAAGTTGTTGACGTAGAAGAGGTTGACCACCGCCGCCTTGGCCTGCGTGGCGTTCGCGTCCGGGGCCAGGGAGGTGTCGTAGACGTACCCGAAGGTCCGCTCCGAGGTGACCGTCGGCCGGATGTCCTTGGAGCCAGGCTGGTAGCCGTCCGGCAGCTCCAGGTCCGCGTACGCGTCCACGTTGTTGCCCGTGGTCACCGTGGCGTTGTTGGGCAGCCACGGGTCATTGAGGGCGAACGGCACGTTCGTGATCTTGATGTCCTTCGCCGCGCGGCCCAGCGGACCCTGCGAATCGTCCGGGAGGCCCGTGGGGTGGGGCGTCATGTCGTTGCCCTGGGGACCGTCCTCGGGCACGTACGGCGCCGCCGCGTCCGCGTAGACCTTGTACGTGAAGGGCTCGGCGGCCACGTCCGCGGTCAGGTTGTTGCGGAAGAGCACCTGGCCGGTGGACGCGGAGATGACGTAGCCGTAGTAGTCGCTGGAGCGCGCGGCCTTGGGGCCGGCGTTGACCTCCACGTACCAGGCGGGCTCCAGCCCGTCCGCCATCGTGAAGAACACCTGGCGGGCGCGAGCGGGGGAGACCAGGTCCTGCGGCAGCGCGGCCTTCGCGGAGGGGCTCAGCGAGAAGAAGGTGTGGTCCCCCTTCGTGCCGGCGTTGACGAACGACGCCGCCGGCGCGCTGGAGCCCGTCAGGTCCTTGAACGCGGACGAGACCGCGTCCGCGGCACCCAGGCGGAAGGCGCCGGTGCGGGACTTGGCGCGGGCGACCTGCGTGAGCTCGGACGGGGCCAGGTAGCCGCTCACGGCCACCAGGCGCTGGTCGCGGCCCATGATGACCTTGACCTCGTTGCGGAAGACCGGGATGCCGTTCACCGTCTGGTGGAACGTGGCGACGACCGCGCCCTTGCCCGTGTCATGCACCGAGCGCAGCGTGGCGCCCGCCACGTCCGTGCTGGTCAGCCGGTAGCTGTCCGCCACGGTCTTCAGGTGCGCGCGCGCCGCGGCTTCCGCCGTCATGCCGGAGCGGATGACCGACTTGGACTGCGCACCGTCCTGGGCCGCCCACGCGAACGTGGGCACGCCGAGCCGCTGCTCGGTCTGCTCGATGCGCAGACCGCGCGACGCCGCCGCGGCGGAATCCACGGACAGCGGGCGGGACTCCCGCTGCTCCAGGAACGCGTCGAAGTTCGACCGCTCCTTGGCCCACGCACTGGTACCCGCGACGGGCACCAGCAGCAGGCTGGTCAACAGCTTTTCCCTGAGACGCATGCGCCTTCCTTCTTGGGGGTGATGAACTTCCGGACGAGGGGACTGCGAGAGACGACGACTGCACGAGGAGAGGACCGCCGGGGGCGGCGGGCCTCGCCTTACGGATGGTGGGCCGTGGATGGACGACAGCCCGATAGGGAACGCTTCCCAACGCCAGAGGTCGCATGGACGACGCGAAGGCGGGGACCCGCGTGGAATGGCTGGACGTGAAACACGAACAGCGTGGGTGAGAAGCGCTTCGACAGGCCGGACAGCCGTGGCGCCACACCCGAACCCGGGAGGGCCCACTCGAATCGACTGTCAACGGTCACCGGCAAGCGCTGCGCTCCAACCCACTCTTCCGGCCACGGTTGTGTTCACCGCGCCAGGTTCAGTGGGAGCGCATGCTAACCAGGACACTGTTTCGTTGAAAAGAGGGGGCCCCTGCAACTTTGCGTTAGCAACCCAGTAACAATTGTCAGTCTGGAATAAGCCGTAGCAGCCGGGCGGGCGCGAGCGCGCGACGGGCGCCGCGCCGCACCTTGCGCCCGGGTTCAAACCCTGCTCAGCGGCGCGAGCGGGGCGCTGATACTTCGTCTTGTGAAGGCAGCGGTCCGTGGTCGAGCGGATCCTCCACCTCCGCGCCTTCCTTGCGCTGCTTGTATTGCTCACGCACGTAGGCGACGAGCTGATCCAGATACGACGACAGCGGCGGGCAGCGCACGCCGGTGCCGTCGAGCAGCTCCAGCGTGTTGTGACAGTTGTAGATGGCCAGGTGGTTCACGTAGCTGATGGCGGCGCGCTGGGGCCGCGCCAGCTTCTCCAGCACGGGCAGCCGCAGCATCACGTCCGCGGCGCGCGCGGACAGGTTGAAGCGCGGCAGCCGCTTGTGGGCCTTCTCCGCGATGAGCTCGTACACGCGCCGCGCGCTCATGGGGTTGGGGTCCACCAGGTGGAAGGTGCGCCCCTGGGCGCGTGCGTCACGCGACAGCCGCCACACGGCCTCCACCACGAAGTCCACCGGCACGACGTTGAGCGGCGCGACGCCGTTGCCCGGCAGGGGCAGCGGCACCACCAGCGGGGAGGTGACGAGCAGGATGCCCAGGTAGTAGGGGCCCTCGAAGCGGTCGATTTCTCCCGTGCGCGAGTCGCCCACCACGCTGGAGGGCCGGAAGATGGTGACGGGGAGGGTGGCCGCCGCGCGCTGCACCAGCCGCTCCGCCTGGAACTTCGTCTCCTCGTACGCGTTGCGGAAGGACTGGCCCCGGTCCAGCTCGTCCTCGGCGATGACGCCCACGCGGTCGCCGGACACGTAGCAGGTGGAGAAGTAGTTGAAGCGGGAGAGGTTCTCGCAGTCGCGCGCCAGCTCCAGCAGGTTGCGCGTGCCGTCCACGTTCACCCGCCACGCGGTCTCCTTGGGCACGCCCAGCTGTGACACCGCGGCCAGGTGGAAGATGTCCGTCACCTGTTCGCACAGGCGCTGGTACTCCTCGCCGGACAGGCCCAGGTGCATGTCCACCGCGTCACCGGTGAGCAGCTCCACGCGCGCGCCCTGCACCTTCGCCGCGAGCGCCTGCGCCTCCTTGAAGGCCTTGGGCTGCACGAGCGCGTAGATGTGCCCTTTCGGGTCCTCCCGCGCGATGTGCTCCACCAGCCGCTTGCCGATGAACCCCGGGTAGCCGGTGATGAAGTAGGTGCCAGGCCTGTCGTGCCGCGTCTTCGACGTCTCGCTCATGCGCGGCGCAGCATAACCGCCCGTCAGCCGTGCGCGAGCATCGCCCGCCACACCGCCTCCACCTGCGGGCGGGTGGCCTCTGGAGCGCCGCTGTTGTCGATGACCCACGTCGCGTGCGCGCGCTTGTCATCCAGCGCCATCTGCGCCTGGAGGCGGGCTTCCGCCTGGGCCGCGTCCAGCCCGTCGCGCGCCATCAGCCGCGCCTTCTGCACCTCGCGCGGCACCCACACCACGGCCACGCCCGCCATCGCCGCGTGCAGCCCGGTTTCAATCAGCAGCGGCACGTCGTAGACGGCGTGGGTGACGCCTTCGGCCTCCAGCGCCTGGAGCTTCTGGAGGAAGAGGGCGCGCACCTCCGGGTGCACGATGGCGTTGAGGGCGGCCCTCTCCGCGGGGTCCGCGAAGATGTGCGCGCCCAGCTTCACCCGGTCCAGGCGGCCGTCGGGGCCCACCACGCCGGGGAAGCGCTCCGAGATGCGCTGGAGGCCGGGCGTGCCGGGCTCCACCACCTCCCGGGCGAGCACGTCCGCGTCCAGCACGCGCGCGCCCAGCTCCCGCAGCATCCGGCTCACCGTGCTCTTGCCGGAGGCGATGCCGCCCGTCAGGCCGAAGACGTGCACGGGCTACTTCGCGGCCTTGGGCGTGGTGAAGACGAAGGACTGCACCGTCTTGCCGTCCTCGTTGAAGAAGATGGCCACGCCCAGCTTCACGTAGAGGAAGTAGGTGCGGAAGTCGTCCGTGAGCTTGCGCAGGTAGCAGGGCGTGGCGGGCATGGCGCCGGCCGGGCACGCGGGGCCGTAGCTGTTCTCGATGGTGTCCTTCTCGATGACGGGCGCGGGGAACACGTCGATGCGCTCCACCAGCTGGGTGGCCGGGTCCACCTTGAACTGGGCCTGGGTGGTGCCCTTGATGGCCTCCTTGGCGAAGTAGGCCAATATCTCCTTGCCGTCCTGGCTCATGGTCCGGGACGGCTCCCCGAACTTCTTCACCACGTCCTCCTTCTTGGAGGACCCGGGCTCGATGCCCTGCCACGGCTTGGCGGAAGCAGGCAGGGAGACGACAGCGACGGCAACGGCGAACAGGACGGCAATCACGGGGGTCCGCATCTCGACTCCTCCCTAGCGGATCAGGCAGGCACGTCTCAAGGTCCGTTACCTCAAGCCACGCACCTGTCCACCCGGTATTCAATCACGAACGAGACGCCTTGCCCCCTCCAGGGGCCTCTGCTACGTGCTCAAGGCATGTCTTCTCGTGCCTTCCGGGTCTTTTCCGCCCTCCTGCTCGCCGTGTGTGGTGGCCTCGCTGGCGCCGCGGACTTCACGGGTCCCGACAGCTGCAAGGGCTGCCACCCGGAGGCGTACGACGCGTGGATGAAGTCCAAGCACGCCCGCGCCACGGAGACGCTGGCGGAAGGGCAGAAGAAGGACGCGCGCTGCCTGTCCTGCCACGCGCCGGACCAGGCGGAGCAGCAGCTGTCGGCCGTCACCTGCGAGACGTGCCACGGCGGCGGGCAGTACTACTCTCCGTCCTACGTGATGAAGGACCCGGAGCTGGCGCGGCTGGTGGGCCTGGTGGACCCGTCGGAGAAGCAGTGCCGCACCTGCCATGACGCCTCGTCGCCGTCCCTGCGTCCGTTCGACTTCAAGGAAGCGCTGAAGGCCATCGACCACTGGTCCGCCGAACGTGCCCGCAAGCAGACCCGCGCGGACGCGACCCCTGCCCCCACGACGCCGGCTCCCGCCACGGCGAAGAAGTAAGTGACCCCCGCTTGATCAAGATTATCGACGCCCGCTTCGTCACCACCGCCGTGGAGCTCAAGGGCCTGCCCACGGACCACGCCGCGGAGGTGGCCTTCGTCGGCCGCTCCAACGTCGGCAAGTCGTCCATGATCAACGCCCTGACGAACCGGCGGAAGCTGGTGCGCGTGTCCAACACGCCGGGGCGCACCCGCACGCTCAACTTCTTCGACGTGGACCTGGACCGCGACGGCGTGCGCCACACGGTGCGCCTGGCGGACCTGCCCGGCTACGGCTTCGCCAAGGCGAGCAAGGCGGACAAGGCCCAGTGGCAGGAGATGATCACCACCTACCTCAAGAACCGGCACCGGCTGGAGGTGGTGGTGAGCATCATCGACGCGGAAGTGGGCCCGACGCCGGAGGACATGCAGACGCTGGACTACCTCCAGGAGCACAACCGCCGCATCCTCGTCGTGGCCACCAAGGTGGACCGGCTGACGAAGGCGCAGCGCAAGCCCCGGCTGCACAAGCTGGCGGAGCAGCTGGAGCTGCCCCGCGAGGCGGTCATCCCGTTCTCCTCCACGGAGAAGCTGGGCGTGGAGGAGGTGTGGGGCACGCTGCTGGACACCTTCGGCAAGGCCACCCGCGTCTGAGGCTGCCGGGGCCGGGCGCGCTGTGGTAGCACCCCCGGCGTGTCCCAGAACGGCAAGACGAATGGTGGTGGTTCGCCCCTCGCGCCCCGCGAGGAGCGTCAGCGGTTGATGCGCCTGTCCCCACGCCAGCGGGTGGCGGCGCTCTTCGACGCGGAGGACACGGCCGCGCTGGTGCGCTCACTGCCGGCGGAGGACCTCTACGTCACCATCCAGGAGGTGGGGCTGGCGGACACGACGGAGCTCGTGCAGCTGGCCTCCCCCGCGCAGTTCCGCACCTTCGTGGACCTGGGCGGCTGGGCGAAGGACAAGCTGGAGCCGCACGCGGTGCTCACCTGGCTGCGCGCCGCGCGCGGGGACGAGCAGGAGGACTTCCTGCGCAAGGTGCACGCGGTGGACCTGGAGGTGGTGGAGACGCTCCTCAAGGAGTTCACCGTCGTCCACGACCTGGAGGAGAACCCGGACGTCAACCCGCAGGGCATGACGCTGGAGACCCCGGAAGGGCGCTACCTGGTGGAGATCAAGGTGGAGGGCGTGGAGATGTCCGCCATGCGCGCGCTCCTCAACGACCTCATCGCGGAGAACCCCTTCGAAGCCGTGCGCCTCTTCGAGGCCGTGCGCTGGGAGATTCCCTCCGAGCTGGAGGAGACCGCGTTCCAGTTCCGCCGCGCGCGCCTGTCCGACCTGGGCTTCCCCTCGCTGGAGGACGCCCTGACGCTCTTCAGCCGCGTGGACGTGCCGCCGCGCCCCAAGGGGGCCGGGACGCCCGCGCTCACCGCCGCGGGCGGCCACGTGGACTACCTGGAGGCGGCCTTCCGCGACCTGTCCGACGTGGAGCGGATGAACGCGGAGGACGAGCTGCGGGAGGTGGCCAACGCGGTGCTCGTCGCGGAGCTGGGCGACCCGGGCGACCTGGACGCCGTGCGCCGCGTGGGCGAGTGGGTGCGCGACTACCTGTCGCTGGGCCTGGAGCACCTGACGGGCGCGGACCCCGCGAAGGCGCCGGAGGTGCTGCGCGACACGCCCCTGCGCCGCGTCTTCCAGGTGGGCTTCACGCTGACGCTCCAGCTCAAGTACCGCGCGGACCGCCTCTTCAAGGCGCCCTTCGTGAAGCTGGACGACGTGCCGCTGGTGCTCCCGGAGGAGGCCGCCGCGCTGGAGGCCCTCCGCCGCAAGCGTCCCCGCAGGGCCCTGCGCGTCCCTGGCGCGGAGGCCGTGCCGTTCCGCTCGCTCCGGGAGGTGGCCGGCTCGGAGGTGCTGCTCGCGCGCGCGGAAGGCCAGGTGGCGGCGCTGGGCGCGCTGCTGGGCGGCAACGAGGACGCGGCGCGCACCGTGCTGGCGCGCTTCGGCGTGTCGCTGGACGTGCTGGGCGTGGAGCGGCTGTGGGCGGCGGGCGTGTCCATGGCCGTGCTGGAGGAGCGCGTGGACGTGCGGCCCGTGCCGCTGGGGCGCACGGCGGAGCTGGGGCAGCGCCTCTTCGAGGGCCCCCCGGAGTCCCCGCGCCTCAGGGCGAGCGCGGCGGAGCGCGCGGTGGCGGCGCTGTCCCCCGCGGTGCCGGAAGCGGCTCGCGAGGAGCTGCGTCGGGTGGTGAACAGCACGCTGGCGCGGCTGCTGTCGGAGCTGGGCCCGGCGTGGCTGCGCGAGGGGCGCTTGGATGTGATCGCCTCCGCGGTCCTACCGATGGAGAGCGCGCCGGTCCCGTAGCTTTTTCAGCCTTGCCCGGCCCGGCGGTCCAGGGCGGCCTCGCAACCGCCCGAAGACACAGGCCTCTTTCGCTGCCATCCCCTGGCACGCGCGCTGCTTTGCCCCTCGCCCGCTAGCTGTTCGCCGTTGCTTCTTGCCACCTGGCAAGAACCCGACGGCCAGGAATCCACGAGGGCCAGGGGCACGCGTGTGACGGGACGAGCGACCGACAGCGAAGGGGTGGGGTACATGGGACCGGGCGCGGATGGGCAGCGTCGCGACGTACTGGCTTTCTACATGCTCGCGGCGTTCGCGGCGGTGATGTACGCGGTGCCGGGTGAGTGGATCCCCGCGCTGGAGCCGCTGCGGCTCGCGCTGCTGACGTCAGGGCTGGGCGCGGGCTTGATGGTGATGCGCCGCATTGGCAAGGCGGAGCCCATCTTCTTCGACGGGGCGCGGGGCATCGCGCTGCTGGCGTTCTCGTCGCTGGCGTTCTGCTCGGTGGCGTGGAGCGTGAACCCGGAGGTGACGCGCTTCCAGGGCGTGGAGCTCTTGAAGCTCACGGCCATCTACCTGACGCTCGTCAACGTCATCACCACGCCCAAGCGGCTGGCGGTGATGTGCGGCGCCATGGTGCTGGCCGCCATCGTGACGTCTATTGGCGTCATCAACTGGTACATCGTCGGCGAGAACATGGTGGAGGGCTTCCGCTCGCGCTGGGTCGGCGTGTACGCGGACCCCAACCACATGGCCATGAACATGGTGCTGGTGGTGCCGCTCGCGGTGGCGTTCCTCGCGCGCAAGAGCACCCCGTGGGTGTTCCGCGTGCTGTGCGCGGTGTCCGCGGTGCTGGCGGTGGTGGCCATCGTGCTGTCGCACTCGCGCGGCGGCTTCATCGGCCTGTCGGTGGCCATGGCCATGTGGGCCATCCGTGAGAAGCGCCGCATGCAGGCCATCGTGCTGGGCACCGTGTTCGTCGCGGGCCTGGCGGTGTTCGCGCCCAAGAGCTTCTGGCAGCGCAACGAGACGGTGACGTCGTTCCACGAGGACGCGTCCGCCATGGGCCGCGTCTACGCGTGGCAGGTGGCCAGCCGCATGAGCCTGGACAAGCCGCTTCTGGGCGTGGGCGCGGGCGGCTTCCGCTACGCCTGGTTCGAGTACGCGCCGCCGGAGGCGCGCCGCGCCTACGTGGCGCACAACATCTTCCTCGACGTCATCGGGGAGCTCGGGTGGATTGGCCTCCTGTGCTTCCTGGTGTTCTCGGGCGGGGCCGTGGGCGGGGCGGTGGCCGCGTCGGCGGACTCGGAAATGGGGTGGCTGGCCAGAGCGCTGTCCGCGGCGGTGGCGGGCTACCTCATCTGTGACTTGTTCTCGGGCTACATCCTGTCCGCGCACTGCTACGTGCTCTTCGGCCTGGCCGCGAGCGCGCACCGCATCGCGCAGGCACGGGAGCGCGCCCTGGCGGTGGGGAGGCAGCCGGCGCTGGACCAGGCACCGGTGGCCACGTGGGAGGGGTCTGGGCATGCGGCGTGAGGATGCGCGGATGGGGCAGGAGCCCCTCCGCCTGGTGCAGTTCACCCGGTCGTTCCACATTGGCGGCACCGAGGTCCAGGTGCTGGAGCTGCTGCGAGGCCTGCCCTCCAGCTACCGGTTGCAGGTGTCGGTGCTGGAGGAGGAAGGGCCGCTGATGGGCTCGGTCTGGAAGCTGGGCCACGCGCCGGAGGTGTTCTCCCTCGAAGGGTCGCTGCTCAAGCCCAACACGCTGTTCCAGATCCACCGGATGTCCCGCTGGCTCAAGGCCAACCGCGTGCAGCTGGTGCACGTGCACGACTTCTACTCCAGCATCCTCGCGGTGCCGGCCGCGAAGCTCGCGGGCGCGAAGGTCATCGTCGGCCGGCTGGACCTGTCCCACTGGCAGGGCAAGGCCCGCCGCCTGCTGCACGCGCGGATGACGCGCCTGGCGGACCACGTCGTCGCCAACGCGGAGGCCATCCGCCAGCTGCTCATCCACGAGGAGGGGCTGCCCGCCTCGCGCATCTCCGTCATCCACAACGGCCTGGACCTCCAGCGCTTCGACGCGCGCGCGGCGGAGGGGCTCAAGGCCGCCGTCCCGGACACCGGCGGCGCGCCCACCGTCATCCACGTCGCCAACATGAACCACCCCGTGAAGCGGCAGGAGGACCTGCTCCTCGCGCTTGCCATGCTGCGTCATGAGGGGACGAGGCTGAACGCCTGGCTCGTGGGAGACGGGCCGCGCCGGCCGGAGCTGGAGAAGCTGGCGCACGAGCTGGGGGTGGCGGACGGGGTGCGCTTCCTCGGGCACCGGAGCGACGTCCCGGCCCTCTACGGACGGGCCACCTTCGGCGTCCTGTGCTCCACCGCGGAGGGCATGTCCAACGCGGTGATGGAGGGCATGGCGGCCGGGCTGCCCATGGTGGTGACGCGGGTGGGCGGCAATCCGGACCTCATCACGGACGGCGAGCGCGGCCTGGTGGTGGAGCCGGAGCGGCCCGCCCAGCTGGCCCAGGCCTTCCGCCGGCTGCTGGCCAACCCCCAGGAGGCCCGGAAGATGGGCAAGGCCGCTCGGGGCTTCGTCGCCCGGGAGCTGTCCCTGGAGAAGATGGTGGGCCGGCATGACGCCCTGTACCGCCAGGTGGCAGGGCTGCCCCCGGGCTGAAACCCGCCCTCCAGGGCCGGGAAATGTCAGACCGATCCGGATAATTCACGCCCGTCCTCAAGCAATTGGGGGCGGGTGCGTTCGTAGGAAGGGGGAGGTACTTCCCTCGGCAGGGCCTGTGTGTGCGCAGGTTATAGATGGGAATAGTACGATTTTCGTGGATGTTTGTGGGCCGGGTGTGGTAATGGCGCCTCGCATGTTGCCGGAGACGGCAAGCGTGCTCACCCTGGCGGTGGCGGATCAGGCGGTGCAGGAATCACCGCGGATGCGCAGGGGTTTTTGAGGAAGACGGACGTCGAGCGCGGGGCCCGGAGGTCACGGGACGCGGGGCGGACGGCAGGAAACATGAAGGTGGCGTGGGGCCAGGCCTTCGGGCCGCTTCACATCCGCCGCGACTTTACGAGGCCCTGCCAGTCGGCACGCGGCCCGGGGCGCTCGCCGGTAAAACTCCAAGGTGCCGGCGAGCGCTCTCTTTTTTGTCTCACGGTTGCAGCTGCACACCCGGGCGTCCTGACGGGTCCTCCCCGCGCGGAGGACGCACCGGGTGGGGGACGGCTAGAAGCCCTTCTCGGCCAGGTACTGCGCGCGAGCCCACACGTCGGCGGAGTAGTCGCCGCCGGTGGAGGCGTGGATGCCCCGGGCCTTGTTGCCCCGGTCCATCTCGTCGGGTGAGTTGCCGTAGACGCCCGGGCGGTTCCTCTCACCGACGCCGCGGTTGTAGGCGGAGACGGCACCGCGGAGCTGATCCGCTTCGGACCAGTCCGGGTGGACCTTCTTCATCGTGTCCAGGTTGCGCTTGAGCAGGTTCGCGGCTTCGCGGATGTGCTCCTCGCTGTACGGCCCGCCCTTGATCAGCTGCGGGTTCTGCTTCTTGTCGATCTGCATGAGCCCGTAGCCATTGGGGTCGTATTTGGCGGTGCCGTCGGACTTCAGCGCGCCGCCACCCCGGGACTCGCGGCTGGCGATGGCCGCGAGGAGCGCGGACGGCACGCCGGTCTCCTTGGCCACCTTCTGCAGGGTGGCCTTGTGCTTCTCCAGGCGCGCGCGGTCGTTCTCCGCCATCTTCCGCGACCCTTCGACGCCCGCCGGGGCCTTGTCCTGCTTCGCCGTCGCGGCCGACGCGCCCGTCGTCTTCACCTTGCTCAGGATGTCGTTGTTGACGGCGTTGGTCGGGCCGGTCTGCTGGGTCTTCGTAGTGGAGGTGGTGGACCGGGTCTGCTTCGCGTCCAGGTTCACCTCTCCGCCGGCCTTCGCGGTGACGGGGTTCGGCGTGCCGGTGACGCCGCCGCTGGCGAAGGTGTCGCCCGACGTGGAGGACTGGGGCGCGGCGCGCACCGGCTTGCCGCCGGTGAAGGTCACGCCCTGGCCGTAGGAGCGGTAGGGGTTGCCGCTGGTCGCCACCAGCGAGTTGCCCTCGCGGCGCAGGGTGATGGGCTTGCCGCCGTTCGGATCATTCGCGCGGTAGGTGCCGTCCGCGTTCTTGCCGGTGACGGTGATCCAGTGGTCCGGGGTCGCGGTGTTCTTGGTGCGGTAGTTCACGCCCAGCACCACCGGCTTGCCGGCGGCGAGGTTCTTGTCGATGAGCTCCGGCGACATCGTTCCGCGCTCGCGGTGCGCGGTGATTTTCGGGTCGTTGCCCGTCACGCCGCCCGTCTTCTCGAAGTTCACGGCGTTGCCGGAGTAGCCGCCGCTCTTGTCCAGGTACGCGTCCATCTCCCGGGGCGTGATGGTGCGGCCGCTGAGCGCGCTCAGCGCCATGGCGGTGGAGGAGATGGCGCAGCCCTGCGACTGGACGCTGTTACGGCTCTTGGCATCCACCGTGCCCGCGCCGCCCAGCCGGCGGCTCTCCCAGTCGGAGTCGCCCTGGTTGTAGAGGGGCACGCCGTCCCGGGTCGGATAGCGCTTGTCGGCGCGGACGGGGTCCTGGAACGTCTGGGCCGACTTCGTGGTGGGCGTCTGGGCGGGCGTGAAGACGTCCGCGGTCCGCGAGGTCTGCTCCTGGCGGGTGGGCTGCTGCGTCTGCTGGGCCGTGGTGCCCTGGGGACGGGACGCGCCCCCGGGCACGACGAGCTTCTGGCCGGCGAGGATCTTGTTCGGATCCTTGATGTTGTTGGCCTTGGCGAGCGCGTCGACCGTCGTTCCGTGCTGGCGCGCGAGCGCGCTCAGCGTGTCACCACGGCGGATGGACAGGTTCTGGGACAAAACGGGCCTCCTGGGATGTGTGGAAAGCGGTGCTTTCCTCCCAGGAAGCGGGCACCCGGATTGTTTTGCATTTCCGGGTGCCGACGGGGTGCGTCAGGCGTCTTCGACGAGGTCGAAGCGCTGGCCCACGCCCCTGGCGAGCGCGACGTCGTAGAGCGCGCGGGCCAGGGCCACGTCCTGCACGGCGAGGCCGGTGGAGTCGAAGATGGTGACCTCGGTGCCGGTGCGGCCGGGCTTGCGGCCGGCGACGACCTCTCCCAGCGTGCCGGCGAGCTGCTCCGTCTTGAGCAACCCGTCGTGCAGCGGCACGTTGACCTCGCCGGAGTGGAGCGCCTGCTCCGCGTCGTCAATGAAGACGCGCCCGTCGACGAGCAGGCGGGGATCCAGCTCCTGCTTGCCGGGGGCGTCCGCGCCCATGGCGTTGATGTGGGCGCCGGCCTGGACCCACTCACGGCGGACCACGGGGGTGCGCGCAGGCGTGGCGGAGCAGACGATGTCCGCGCCGGAGGCCTCCTGGAGGCTCACCACGCGGCCGCCCTTCTCCTTCTGGAGGGCTTCCGCGGCCTGGGTGGACACGTCCGCCATGAGCAGCTCCAGGTCCCCGAAGAGGGCGCGGTGCGCGTCGATGAGGACGCGCGCCTGCACGCCGCAGCCGACGAGGCCCAGCGTGCGGGGCTGCTTCCGGGCCAGGTACTTGGACGCGATGCCGCCCGCGGCGCCGGTGCGCCACGCGGTCAGCAGCGTGCCGTCCAGGATGGCCAGCGGGGACGCGGTGTCCGGATCGCTGAGGACGTAGACGGCGCGCACCGTGGGCAGGCCGTGCTTGCGCGGGTTGTGGGGATGGGCGTTGACCCACTTCACGCCGGCCGCGCCGTCGAGGAACGCGGGCATGGCGCGGAAGTCGCCGTCGTACTTCGGCAGGGACAGGTACACCTTGGGGGGCATGAGCGCGTCACCGCGGCCATGGGCCAGGAAGGCACGCTCGACGGCTTCCAGACCGAGCTCGACGGTGTACAGGCTGCGCAGGTCCTTCGCGCTGAGGAGGAGGGTGGGCATGGGCGCCGCTATACCGTACTCATGGCTCAGCCATACAGCTCGCTCAGCGGTCCCGGCGCGATGCGCGTGCTGCCCTCCTGCCCGAAGGTGTTGAAGTCCGCGTCTCCGAACGCGTGGCCGAGCGTGTTGAAGAGGTTGGAGACCTGCCGGTTCCGGGCCGCGTCGTACTTCGGGTAGACGACCGTGCGCCCGTCCGTCTTCAGGCCCAGCGCGTTGCCGCCCACCACGAGCTTCGGCCACTCACGCGAGGTGGAGTGGTGCTGCTCGCCGTTGTCGGACATGAAGACGATCGCCGTGTGATCCAGCATCGACCCGCTCGCGCCGACCTCGGGCGTGGCGGCCAGCGTCCTCGCCAGGTTCGCCACCAGCTGCACGTGGCGGCGGGTGACCTCGGCGACGCGCTCCCAGTTCTGCCCCGCATCCAGGCCGTGCTGCAGGTTGTGTCGCGGGGTGTCGCTCACGTCCGGGCCGTAGGACACGTCGAAGCCCGAGGTGCCCGTCGCCAGCACGACCGTGTTCGTCAGCCCGCCCAGCAGGGACGCCGTGGCGATCTGGAACTGCGCCTCGAACCACTTCAGCGAGTCGGGCGGTGAGCCCGCTCCGGTGAGCAGCGGGTTGTCCTTCGGCGCCAGGGGCAGGTAGGGCCGCACGCGGTCCGCCATGCCCGTGAGCTGATCCTCCCGCGTGCGCAGTGACTCGAGCGAGGAGACGTAGCGCTCCAGCTTCAGCCGTTCGTTGGAGTTGCCTTTGAACTCCGCCAGCGCCTTGCGCGAGTCGGCCAGCGCGAAGTCGAAGAGCATCTTGCGATCGCGCCCATTCGTCGAGCCGCCGAGCAGCGAGCCGAAGGTGCTGTCGAACGCGAGCGACGGGTTGACGATGATGCCCGCGGGCTTGCGGGGGCCGAGCGCGCAGGTTTCGTACACGATGGACACGCGCGCGGAGCTGGTGCCCAGGCGCAGCACGTCGAACGGTGCACCCCGGCGCAGGCGAGGGGCGATCACCGCGTCGAAGGTCGCGCCCGCGCCGTTCACCGCGCAGCTCAGCCCGCCCGTCCCGCTGGAGTGCCCGCCGCCCGCGATGAGGTTCGAGAGCCCCAGCAGCACGGCGGAGCGGTTCACCAGGTCGACGTTGCCGGAAGACGCCGCCAGCGGCCCGAGGCTGATGGCGCTGGCGAGATCGTCGCCCTCACGCACCAGCGGCGTGTCCTTGTACGCGTCCCAGAAGATGCGGTCGGAGGTGTTGGCGCGGCCACCCAGCGCCGCGCGGGTGCCCGTGCTCAGGAGCGCGCGGGGGTAGACGCCATTGCACTCGAGGACCAGCACCAGGCGCGCCGGCAACTTGGACGACTGGGCGTAGACGTCGTGGAAGTAGGGCGCGAAGAGGCCAGCGGCCATGCCCTTCAGGACGGTTCGTCGCGAGAACATGGCAGTCACTCTCCAGCCTGCGGCACACGCCGCGTCTTCCAGGTGTCGCTCGTCATCAGCGTGGTCAGCATCTTGGAGAACGAGCCCTTGTTCTGATCATAGGCCTGCTCCATCTGCGTCAGCGTGCAGGCGTCGCTCGGGTTCTCCGGGCGCCCCATGAAGTAGCGGAAGGCCTGTCGCACGAAGCAGCGTTTCACGTGCCGCGAGGTCGCCAGGCGCTCGCTCAACTCCACCGCGTCGCGCACCGGGCCGTCCAGCGCGGGGTCCGGCATCGACGTGAGCGTCGAGCTTCCATCCGGCGTGGTCCAGCCTCCGCTGGTCGAATGATCCCTCGCGCGCAGGAAGCCCGCGTGGTTGTAGATCTCGAAGGGCAGGCCGAGCGGCTCCATCAGACGGTGACAGCCCTGGCACTGCGCTCCGGCGGTCGCCTCCTGCAGGCGGCGGCGCGCGTTCTTGTCGGCGGCGTGGGCGCCGACCTGGGCCGCCACCTGCACGCTGCTGAGCGGCGGGACGAAGCCGCACAGGAGGTTCTCTCGCACCCACTTGCCGCGGTGGACGATGGACGGATCGTCCTCGAAGTTGCCGCCGTGCGCGGCCAGCCACACCGGGTGGGTCAGCACGCCCGCGCGCTCCGTGGCAGGCAGCGTCTTCCAGCGGCCCGCGACGGTCGCCGGGAGGATCTCGCTGACGTTGTAGGGGTGCGACAGGCCCTTGTGCGAGTCGTACGCCGCGTTCTGCATGGAGGGCACGTAGAAGGTGCGCGTGGTGAGCAGGTTCGCCAGCACGTCCTGATCCTCGACGACCACCCGCGCGATCAGATCGTCGAACTGCTGGATGAAGGTCGGCTCCAGCGGATGGAAGTTGGTGAGCAGGTTGTCGTACGAGACCGAGCTGATGTAGCCGAGCCCCTCGAGCTCGAAGCGCGAGGTCGCCGCCGGGGACTCCTTGAACACCGCGGACACGTGCCCGTAGCCGAGCCACTCGCGGAAGAAGCCCGCGACGCCGTCACCCAGCCAGTACTGCCCGCGCTTGGAGCGCTGCTCCTCGTTGTAGTCCTGCACCAGGTCGAAGCGCGGTGTCCCGTTCTGGTGGGTGTCGACGCCGCCCAGGTGCTTCTGGATCAGGGCGGTGGTCGTCGCATCCTGCGTGAGCGAGCCGTCCTTCGCGGCGAGGGCCACGTCCGCCAGATGGCCCTCGAGGGGCGCGGAGTAGTACGGATACACGAAGCTCGGCGTGGCCGAGGGCGCGCGCCCCGCCAGCGCGTAGGCCAGCTGCGAGCCCAGCTCGAGGCTGGTCAGCTCCACGCGACCGTCGGCCGGCGCGCCGCCCAGCTCGCCGCGGAACATGGCGCCGGTCATCATCCACGCGGCGTTGGAGATCCGCGTGATGGAGTCCGCGCGGTTCTGCGCGGAGTAGCTGGGCTCCTGCGCGATGACCGCGGTGGCGAAGGCGATGAGGCGGGTGAGCTCATCCTCGGTGGGTGGGCGGAAGAAGACGCCGAACTCGAGCATCTGGCCCAGGTGGAAGCGCTTGCAGGTGTCGCTCGGGTTCGCGTCGTTGAACATGCAGCTGAAGCGGCGGTCGGTGTAGACGCGCTCCATCCGGTTGCCGTCCGGGTAGTTCATCGTCCACGGCGAGGCGGCCGCGCCGACCACCGGCAGGAAGAGCTCCACCGTGGCCTCGTCCAGCGTCTCGTCCGTGGCCCAGGAGCTGTACTGCTCGATGGCGCTGGGATCGAGCGGGTTGTCGTAGAAGCTGAACCCGGTCCAGCTGCGCTCGACCGAGCCACCGACGTTGCGGGTGAACTCGCGCCGGTTCATGCGGCGGATGCGCGTCGGCGCATCCGAGCGCACGCCTTCGGTGCAGCTGAAGAGCGCGGACTGATCGAGCAGGTTGGGCTCGGGCACGACGGTCACGGGCGGGTCGTTCGTGCCACTGCAGAGGGGCATCCCCTCCTTGATCCAGGTCTCGAGCGCGGTGCGCTCGGCCGCGCTCGCGCGCTCATGCGGGGCTGGCGGCATCGGAGACGCGTCGTCGCGCATGCGGATGAGCGCGCGCTGGGCGTTGCTGAGCTTCCCATCCATCGCCGAGCTCACCCGCATGTCGTGCAGGGTGCGCAGCGGCATCGTCGCCCCCTGGGTCGGCATCGCGCCGTGACAGCTGGCGCAGCGGTTGGTGAGCACCGACTGCACCACGCACGCGGCGCCCACGGGCCCACCGGGATCGACTGGATCCACTGGATTGACTGGATCCACTGGGTTGTTGGGGCCTCCGTCGTTGGTGCTTGGCCCGATGTTGCCCTTGCACGCGACAAGGCTCAGCAATGCGGCCAGAAGTAGGACGCGATTCATCCGGCCAGTGTGACACGGACGGCAGGTTGAATAGCAAGCAGGCTCCGTCAAACTGGGTTAGAGTGGAATAACCGGGAAGCGGTAGGCTGGAGGGGATGAAGACCTCCCGGCCCTCTCAAGACACCGCCTCCCCGTCGCCGAACACCGGGCACCCGACGGGTGACTCCAGCGGACTGGAGCGTCCGCTCCATGCGACGCGCGTGGGCCGCTACGTGCTGTTGGCGCGGCTGGGACGCGGCGGCATGGGCGAGGTCTTCGAGGCGTTCGACCCGGAGCTGCGCCGCACCGTCGCCATCAAGCTGCTGCACGAGCGGCGTCTGCCTGACGAGGAGGAGGACGCCCGCGCACTGCGGCTGGTGCGCGAGGCCCAGGCGATGGCGCGGCTGTCCCATCCGAACGTGCTCACGGTGCACGACGTGGGCACGCACGAGGGCCGGGTGTTCATCGCCATGGCCCGGGTGGAGGGCGGCACGCTGCGGCAGTGGCTGCGCGAGGGGCCGCATCCCCAGCGCCAGGTGCTGGCGGTGTGCCGAGCGATGGGCCAGGGGCTCGCGGCGGCGCACGCGGCGGGGCTCGTCCACCGCGACTTCAAGCCGGACAACGTGCTCCTGGGCCGGGACGGCGGCGTCTGGGTGACGGACTTCGGCATCGCGTCCGACGCGGGCGTGGGCACGGAGGCCGGGCCCGCGGTGCCGCCCACGGCGCTCCTGGAGGGGCCGCTCGATACACGGCTCACGGCGACGGGCGCGCTGGTGGGGACGCCCGCGTACATGGCGCCGGAGCAGTACGCGGGACGGGGGCCGGACGCGCGCGCGGATCAGTTCAGCTATTGCGTGTCCGTCTACGAGGCGCTCACCGGCCAGCGCCCCTTCGAGGAGGGGACGCTGCGGCGAATGGCGGTGACGCTGCTGGATTCGCAGCGGGCGCCGCAGGGCTCCGGGGTGCCCCGGTTGGAGCTGGAGCCGCCCGCGCATCCGGCCGTCCCGGGCTGGGTGCACCGCGTGCTCGCGCAGGGCCTGTCGGTGGCGCCGGAGCAGCGCTTCGCGTCCATGGAGGCGCTGCTGGCGGCGCTGGAGAACGACCCGGAGGCCGGACGCAAGAAGCTCGCGGGACGGTCGCTCGCGGTGGTGGCCGGGCTCTTCCTGGGCGTGGGCGTGGCGTGGGTGCGGCCCACGCCCTGCAGCGGCGCGCCCAAGTTGTTCGAGCGCGTGTGGGGCCCCGCACAGAAGGCGGCGGTGGCGGAGGCCTTCGAGAAGAGCGGCGCGGAGGACGCGGACGGCGCCTTCGACCGGGTGGAGCGCGCGCTGGATGCATACGCAGCGGAGTGGAGCCGCATGCACCGCCAGGCCTGCGAGGCCACACGCGTGACGGGGGAGCAGCCGGAGGCGCACCTGGCGCTGCGCATGGCGTGCCTGGACCGGCGCCTGCGGGCGGTGGACGCGCTGGGCGCGGAGCTGGCGCACGCGGACGTGGCGCTGGTGCAGCGCAGCGCGGAGGCGGTGGACGCACTGCGTGGCGTGTCGGGCTGCGCGAACGTGGAGGCGCTCTCCGCGGCGGTGCCGCCTCCGGAGGACATGGCGGCGCGCACCCGCGTGGAGGCGGTGCGCCAGGACGTGGCGCATGCGCAGGCGCTGCTCGACACGGGCCGCTACGCGCAGGCTGTGCCCGTGGCCCAGGCGGCGGTGGAGGCGGCGCACGCGACGCACTACCGGCCCGTGGAGGCGGAGGCGCTCCACGTCCTGGGCTGGGCGCACCACCGCATGAGCCAGTCCCGCGAGGCGCGGTCCACCTGGCACGAGGCCATGGCCGCCGCGACGGCGGGACGGCATGACGAGGTCGCGCTCCAGGTGGCGACGGAGCTGGTGCTCGGCCTGAGCGAGGAGCCCGAGTGGTTCCCCGAGGCCCACCTGTGGAGCGCCCAGGCGCACGCGCTCATCGAACGGCTGGGCTCCGCGCCGGACCTGGAGGGCCGGCTCGCCAACCACGAGGGCATCCTCGCGCTGAACGAGGACGCGCTCGACGCGGCGGCGGAGCACTACGCGCGGGCCCTGGCGCTGCGCGAGCGCACCCTGGGGCCCACGCACGTGGACACGGCGAAGGTCTACAACAACCTGGGCATGGTGATGCTGCGCCAGGGCAAGCAGGCGGAGGCCACGGCGCTGTATCAGAAGGCGCTCGCCATCTACGAGGAGCGGCTGGGGCCCACGCATCCGCTGCTCGCGGGCACGCTCACCAACCTGGGCTTCGCGGAGCAGGAGGCGGGCAACCTGCCCAAGGCGCTGGAGTGGCTGCAGCGCGCGTACACGCTGCGGCAGCAGACCCTGGGGCCGCTCAATTCACAGACATTGCTGCTGCTGCATGACCTCGCGCTGGTGCAGGAGTCGCTGGGTGCGCCGGACCGGGCGCTCGCGCTGCATCGGCAGGCCCTGGAGGGCATGCGTCAGGGCTTCGGCGCGGAGAGCCGCGAGGCCATCGACTCGCTGAAGGCCCTGGCGGGGGCGGAGGAGCGGCTGGAGCGGGACGCGGACGCGCTCGCGCACTTCCAGGAGGGCCTGGCGCTCCAGCGCAAGGTGCTGCCGCCGGAGGAGTTCGCGGTGGACACGCTGGAGGAGGACGTGGGGCGGCTGATGGTCGCGCAGGGCCGGCCGAAGGACGCGGTGCCGCTGCTGCGCGCGGCGCTGGAGTCCAAGTCACGCGCGCTGGGCGCGGAGCATGCGCGGACCATCCACAGCCGCACGGCGCTGGGACTCGCGTACTTCCAGCTGGGGCAGGGCGACAGCGCACGCGAGCTCCTGGAGACGTCCGAGCGGGTGCTGGCGCCGCTGGGCTGGAACCCGGTGGACGCGGCGATGACGCACTTCGCGCTCGCGCAGGCGCTCTGGAGTCAACCGGCGGAGCACGCCCGGGCGCTGACGCTGGCGAAGCAGGCCGAGGCTGGCTTCACGCAGGGCGGCTCCATGACGCGGCGCGAGCTGGCGGCGGTGAAGCAATGGATTGCAAGTCGTTGAGTCTCACAATCATTGGATTTGACCGTTATTGATGGAAAATCATGGAGGGCGTGGAGTGGTCTGGGAAATCCGGATTGCCTAACATGCGGCCTTGTCGGAAGGCCGGGCGCCATTCCGGTGCCCCCTCGGACCAAGGAGTCGTCCATGAAGCCTGGGATGTCTTTGCTGCGCGCGGTGGCCGCGATGTGCACGGGTCTGGCATTGACGGCGTGCGGTGGGGCCATGACGCCCGAGGAGGCCGCGGCCGAGGAGGCTGCGCTGACCACGTCGGAGGCGGCGCTGGGCTCGTGTGCGAACTGGTCCACGTGGACCAACACGGGCGTGACGACGTGTGCCCCCAGGTCCACCTGTGGAAGCTACTGGCGTTGTGAGCCGCTGCGGAACGCGGGCGATGCCCCGTCGGTCGCGGGTGGGCCTGAGTACAGGCCTCCGCTGTGCCCCGAGGGCGAGGTGGCGGTCCAGTACTACAACCCGGGGAAGTTCAACCAGCAGTCCAGCTACCGCGTGTGCTTCGACGCGGCCGGCAACTACACGCACACGGAATATCAATACCAGAGCGTCTTCAGCGTCTGCGGCGGTTGCTGACAAGGTCGCGGATCAGCTTCACCACCCATTGGCTCCACGGGCCCTGCGCGGACGGCAGCGGCTCTTCGGAGGGCCGGAACCGCTTCAGCGGTAGCGCGGACTCCGGCGGCCGGGACACGGGGCGCCGGGGCCCCAGGGCCTGGGTCGGCGCCTCCGAGCGGAGCGGCGGCGCGGGCTCCAGGGGCAGGGTGGGCAGCGCCTCCGGCTTCATCACCTCCGTGGGCGCGGGGGCGGGCTGGTCGGGCAGGGCCGGGCGCAGCCTGCGTGGCTTGGCGGGGACGCCGGTGGGTGGCTCCATCAGCCGGGACGGAAAGAGCGGTGACTCCCCCAGCTTGGCCAGTTCCGCGCGCAGCTCCTTCGCCACGGAAGCGGCCTCCGTGGGCCTCCCGCGTCGGTCCTTGGAAAGCAGCGCCTCCACCAGCGACACCAGCGACGCCGGAACCTCCGGACGCAGCGGCATGAGGGGCGGTGGGGCGTCATACAGCACCGACTCCATCACCGCGCGGCCCCGCCGGATGGGAAACGGCCGCCTCCCGGCCAGCAGCTCGTAAAGACAGACACCCAGCGAGTACAGGTCCGCCCGCGCGTCCAGGACCTCGTCGCGGATCTGCTCCGGGGACATGTACGCCAGCTTCCCCATCACCACTCCGGACGTGGTCTGCGTGCCCTCGGAGGTCTTCACGATGCCGAAGTCCGCGATCTTCACCGTGCCGGTGAAGGACAGGAGCAGGTTGTCCAGCGACACGTCGCGGTGGATGAGCTCCATCCACTTGCCCGACTCCGGGTTGACGAAGCGGTGCACGTACGCGAGCCCGTCACACGCCTGCGCGATGGCATCCAGGATGGGGCCCAGGGGCAGCAGCTCCGGCCGGCTCGCCGCGTGGACGTGCGCAAGGCTGGAGCCGGCGACGTACTCCATGGACAGGTACACCTGGTCGTCGATGACGCCCGTCTCCAGCACCCGCACGACGTTGAGGTGGTGCAGCCCGGCGGCGACCTCCGCCTCCCGCAGCAGGCGGCGGCGGAAGCGGGCGTCGGCGGCGTGCTCGGAGTGGATGCGCTTGAGGACGACCGGCTCTTCCCAGCCCTCGCGCTCCGCGAGCGAGACGCGCCCCATCCCGCCTTCGCCAATGTCCCGCAGGACGCGGTACGGCCCGAATCGCTGGACGTCGTTCATTCCGGGGCAAGCCTACCGTCACTCACGCCCGGAACGCAGAAGCGGTCCGCCGGTCAGCGCAGGGACCGGGCCGTGGCGGCGCCGTCCTGGGGCTCCTCGTCCACCCCGATGCGGCCCTGGGAGCTGCCGGAGTGCCCGGAGCCCGTCGTCCTGCTGCTGTCGCCCGTCGCCACGCGGCCCGGCGAGTGGGCCACCGGTCCGTCACCGAAAAGCTGCTTGAACAGGTCGCGGAGCTTCTCGGCCAGCTTCTCGAAGGGGGACGGCTTCGTCTTGCTCTCGCCAGACGCCGCACCGCCCGGGGGCACGAAGCTGCACGAGACGTTGCCGGAGTGTCCGCCGCCCCCGCCCCTCACGCTGGAGCCGGAGGCACAGGGCCGTGCTTCACCGCCGCGCCCGGCCGGGCCGCGCTGGAAGCGGTCATCGAGCGAGTCGCCCGGCCGGCCCTGGAGGTCCGGCGGATCCCTGTAGCCCTGGGCCTTGGTGCTGCTGCCCCGGCCTCCGCCGAGGATGCTCTGTCCGGAGGCGCAGTGGATCCTCGGAGACCGGGTGGGCTGCTCGGGCTGCGGGGGGCTCGACAGCGGGCGGTGGAGCTTCACGAAGCACCTCGGACGGCGAGTTCCTGAAACCATCATCGGCCCCAGCCCACTCCAAGTTTCCGGGGAGTCCCGGAAAGCCGAAGTGGCGTCTGGGATGCGGCGCGTTAGCGTCCAAAGTCAGGCAAGCGCCCGGTTTCGCGGAAGGTCAGTGCGTCCGAGGGGGCGTGCCGGGGTGGTCGCCCTGCGTCCCGCTGGAGCTGCCCCGGCCGCCCGCGCGGACGCTGCTGCCGGAGGCGTTTGTGTCCTCGCCGCCGCAGCCTTCGGAGTGCCTCGGCGGTACGGGCCCGGGCAGGTTGGGAACCTTCCGCGGATGGAAGCTTCCGGGGGCCTTTTGCTCCTTGAGCTTGTCCCGTTCCTCGAGGCCGTGGCTGCCTCGGGAGCTTCCCGAGCCGACCTTGATGCTGCTGCCCGACGCATCGCGACGTTGGCCGCCTGGCCCCATCTTGATGACGGGCTTGTCGAAGATGTCGGAAGGGGATGCCTCCGAGGGCGGCTTCGGGGGAACCGGCTCCGGCACCGAAGGCCGCTTCTGGGTGGTCGGCGACGTGGGCGGGGACGACGGCGGACGGGAGATCTTCACGGCGCACCTCGAAGGCGGAGACGTTCCTTCATCATCGCTCGGGGCCTGTCCCGGGTTTCCTGTGTCACCAGGAAGACTCGGTCCAGGCCCCGGCGGGCAAGGCGCGCGGTGCTACCGGCTCAAGGGCTCGTGGTGGGAATGGCCCACAGCGAGAAGCCGGGCGCGCCGGGCAGGGCGCGGAAGAAGATCTGCTCGCCCACGCGCGTGAAGGCAGCCGCCTCCGCCGGCGTCTTGTTCGCGGTCAGGGAGTCCACCGCGCGGGTGCCCTGGACCGTCCCGTCCGTGACCCAGACATTGCCCTTCGCGGAGAACAGCAGGCCGCCGGAGTCCAGCGCGATGAGGGGCGAATGGAATACATCCGGCTGGGTGAGGCCGGAGGACAGCCGCCGCGTGCCGCCCGCCGTGCCATCCGTCACCCACAGCTCCACGTCCCGAGGCGTCTGGACGCGGGCGCCCAGCGTCTGGGCGAAGTAGATGCGGTTGCCCACCGTCACCGCGTTGCGCAGGCCCGGCACGGCCTTCGGATCATCCGCGTAGGGATTGGAGAGGACGGTGACGCCCTCCTTGGGCCCCCCGGCCAATGGCAGCCGCCACAGCTTCAGGTAGCGGTTGTCGTCGGTGAGCGTGAGCACCGTGGCGTAGGACCCCACGACGCCGAGCAGCCGGCCATCCCGGCCGAACGCGTCCAGCCGCTGCGTGCCCGCCTCCGTGCCGTCCGTCTTCCAGACCTCCAGGCTGGGGCCGGCGTCGGTGAGGGTGAACACCACCGTGCCGTCCACGACCTGGGGAACGCCCATGGTCACGTCCACGGACGCATCCAGCCGCTTCAACATCCGGGTGCCCGCGACGGTGCCGTCGGTCCGCCACAGGCGCGTGCCGCCCACCGCGTCACGGAGGACGAACAGCATCGAGTCCCCCACCTGCCGGGTCCACATGACCGTGCCCGTGTACAGCCCCGGGATGCCGAAGTCCTTCAGCTGGACCGTCCCGGCCGCCGTGCCGTCCGTGCGCCACAACCGCACGGTCTCCTCGAAGTCCTCGGTGAAGAACACGCGGAGGCCGGAGGAGGGGAGCACCTCGCCGAAGGCGCCGGTGAAGCGGCCAAAGTCCTTCAGCATGACCGTGCCGGCCGCGGTGCCATCCGAGCGCCACAGCTGCGTGAAACCCTGGCCGTAGGGCGCGTGCCGGAAGAAGGAGAGCGCGCCGTTGAGCACCGTGAAGTTGAACAGATTCGAGTCCGCGGGCCCGGCCGCCAGGTCCGCGACGGGCCGGGTGCCCTCGGGGGTGCCATCGCTCACCCAGAGCTCCCAGCCCAGCTCCGGCTCGTACAGGTGGAAGAACAGCCGCGACCCCAGCGGCGTCATGCCGGTGATCCGCAGGCCCCCCAGGAGCGCGTTCGTCGGCTTGAACGCCTTGACCACGACGGTGCCCGTGGGCGTCCCGTCGCTCTTCCACAGCGCGATGCGCTGGTCCTCCTCCTGCACCACGAAGTAGAGCGTGCCCGCCACGTCCGTCAGCAGGTCGGGACGGGGCTCCTTGTCCAGCTGCGTCCCCGGAGTCCGGCCATCGGGGAGCACCTGCTTCACCTCCCGAGTGCCCCACGCGGCTTCCATCCGCGCCTGGACCTCCGCGACCTCCGGCGGCTTCCCGGAGTCCCAGGCCTCCGGTCCGGCACCACACCCCATCAAGCTCCCCGCAGCCGCCACCGCCCACCACCACGACCTCGTCCGCATGTCCGCCTCCCTGCCCCCAGATGCGAGGAAGGTGCTGCGGGGTGGACACGCGAGAAGCTGCCCTGCGGGACAGGGTCGTTGCTCGAAAGATGACGGAAGCGGGGCGCTACACGGGAACGGCGGGCGTGCCCGTATGCGCATCCACGCCAATCACGTCGCGCACGGACGCGAAGCCGTCCCGGGCCAGCAGCGCGCCCAGCTCCGGGAGGATGCGGTCCACCATGCCCGGGCCCTCGTAGATGAAGCCCGTGTAGACCTGCACCACGGTGGCGCCCGCGCGCAGCTTCTCGTAGACGTCCTGGGCGGTGAACACTCCGCCCACGCCGATGAGGGGCAGGGTGCCCCGGCTGCGCTGCCAGGCACGGCGGATGACGGCGTTGGCCAGCTCCCGCACGGGGGCGCCGGACAGGCCGCCGGCCTCCTTCGCGTGCACGTGCTCGAAGGGGCGGGTGAGGGTGGTGTTGGTGGCGATGAGCCCGGACAGCCCGCGCTCCATCGCCACGTCGACCACCTCATCCACGGCCTCGGGCGTGAGGTCCGGGGCAATCTTCAGGAACAGCGGCGTGCCCGGGGCCACGGCCTCCATCCGCTCGCGCACCGCGAGCAGCAGCGCGGAGAGCTGCTCCGGCTCCTGGAGCTTCCGCAGGCCCGGCGTGTTGGGCGAGGACGCGTTGACGACGACGTAATCGCCGAGAGCCGCGAGCGCGTCCACGCACGCCACGTAGTCATCCACCGCGCGCTCCAGCGGCGTGTCCTTGTTCTTGCCGATGTTCACGCCCAGCGGGCCGGGCTTCCACGCGCGGCCCTTGAGGCGCTCCGCCGCGGTGGCCGCGCCGTGGTTGTTGAAGCCCATGCGGTTGATGACCGCGCGGTGCTCCGGCAGCCGGAACAGGCGCGGCTTCGGGTTGCCCGGCTGGGGCTTCGGCGTGACGGTGCCAATCTCCACCGCGGAGAATCCGCAGGCGAACAGCCCGTCCACGGCCTCCGCGTCCTTGTCCAGCCCGGCGGCGAGCGCCACCGGGTGGGCGAACTTCAGCCCCGCCAGCTCCACGGACAGGTCCATGGGGGCGCGGCGCAGCGTGTGCTCGCGCATGGCGCGGCAGCGGGCGGGCCACTTCCCCAGGGCCGCGAGCCCGGACATGCCCAGCCGGTGCGCGGGCTCCGGGGGCAGGGTGAAGAGCAGTGCGCGAGTCAGGCCGTACATGCGTGTCAGGCCGGGATGAAGGACGCCTCGCGCGCCCACGCGAGCGCCTGGTCCACCTGCTCCGTGCTGAGCAGGCCGTTGGACTCGACGATTTCAATCTCCCGCCGCATGTCCGTCTCCAGCAGGTAGGGGCCGTCCGTGTTGATGGTGAACTTCACCTTGCGGTCCCAGAACGTCTGCATGATGTGCTTGAGCTCCTGCAGGTCCGCCACCGCCTTGGTGTGGATGTTGGAGGTCGGGCACAGCTCCAGCGTGATGTTGTTCTCGCGCAGGATCTTCATCGCGGATTCGTCATACGCGGCGCGGATGCCGTGACCGATGCGGTGGGGCTTGAGCTTCTCCACCGCCGCCATCAGGCCGTTGGCGCCCGTGCCGGCCGTCTCCCCGGTGTGCACGGTGCACTTGAGGCCAGCCTTGCGCGCGCGGGCGTAGAGGTCCTCGTACTCCGACAGCGAGGCCTTGTGCTCCATCGCGTCGCGCTCCGTGCCGGCCAGGTCGATGCCGTACACGCCGCGCGAGCGGTACTTAATGGCCTTCTCCACGATGATGCTGTTGAGCTTGTGGTCGAACTCGCGGGCCAGGCAGAAGATGAGGCCCACCTTCACGCCGTACTCCAGCGTCGCGCGGTCCATGCCCCGCAGCGCCGCGTGGATGATGTGGTCCAGGTCCAGCTCGCTGGAGAGGTTGCGCTTCATGGGGTTGAAGCGCAGTTCAATCTGCGTGACGCGGCTGCCCCGGTACTCCTTGCCAATCACCTCGTAGACGGAGCGCTCGATGGCGCTGGGAGAGGATTGGATCTTCTCCGTCCAGGTGTGGAGGATCTTCAGGTAGTCGTCGAGGCTGCCCACCTTGCCCGGACGGGAGGTGATGAGCTCGACGAAGTCGAAGTAGTTCTTGACGGGGAGCTTGAAGCCCTGCTGGTGGGCAATGGACCACAGGATGTGCGGGGCCACCGCGCCACCCACGTGGATGTGGAGGTCAATGAGGTCGCGAACCATGGCGGCATGTATGCACAGCCACGGCCACGCGTAAAGCTATCGGCGCAGCAGGACGTAGACCGCGCCGGCTCCACCGTCCTGCGGGCGTGCGGTGGAGAACGCCAGCACCATCCGCTCCAGCCGCTTCTGCGACAAGAGGTCGCGCACCGCGTCCTTGAGCACCGGAATCTGGTCCTTGGAATTCAAACCGCGTCCGTGGACGATGAGCACGCAGCGGCGCCTGGCCCGGCGGCTGTCGGACAGGAAGCGCTCCACGGCGGCCTGGGCCTCCTTCTGCGTCTTGCCGTGAAGGTCCAGCCGGTCCTGCACGGAGAAGTCGCCCCGGCGCAGCGAACGCAGCAGGTTGGGGTCGGTGCCGGGGGAGGCGCCCTCGAAGGACTCGTTCGAGCCGGTGAAGGACAGGGGCCCGTCCACCGCGACCAGGTCGGAGAGCTGCGCGAGCGCCTCCGCGTTGTCGTCGATGAGTTCCGGCAGGCGCGGGTTCGTCTTGGGGGCTTCCCCGCGATTGGTGATCTGCTGCACGCCGTCCATGGCGGAGAAGAAGAGGCCCACGTCGTCGTCTTCCGGGCGGGCCTTGGGGGCCTTGGCCGGCTTCTGCACGGCGGCCTTCTTCTTGGCGACCTCCGCGGCGGCGGCGGCCTCCTTCTCCTGCTTCTGCTGGTCCTGGAGCGTCTTGATGGCGGACTTGAACGGGTTGTTCTGGAACTCCGCTTCCTTCTTCTTCGGGGGACGCTGGCTCATGGGATTCCTGTCTTCTAACCCGGGCTACAGGCCGCGCAGCCGGCGGATTTCCTCGTAGGCGTCGCGGACGGCCTGGAACTGACGGGCGGCCCGCTCGGCGGCCCGAGGGCCCAGGTGGCTGGCCTTGTCCGGGTGGTGCTGGGCGGCGAGCTTCCGGTAGGCGCTCTTCACCTCCGCGTCGGTGGCGTCCGGCGGGAGGCCCAACGTCTCGTAGTGGGCGGAGGCGTCGCCCAGGTGCTGTTCGGCGAGGGCCTGGGCCTTGGCGTCCGGGACGTCCAGGCCCTCGGCCATGCGCTTCAGGGCCTCGCGTTCGGAGCGCTGGAGGGGGCCGTCCGCGAGCGCCATCTCATAGAGCGCGTCCAGCAGGCGGAGCCGCTCGCCTGAAGGCAGGGAGTCCAGGCAGGAGGCGAGCGCGGCGGGGGCGTCCAGGGTGGCGGGGCGGGCGAGGAAGTCCTTGAGGTAGCGGCGCACGGCCTGGACGGTGTGGGAGTCGGCGTGGAGGACCTGCTCGAAGTAGCGGCGGACCTCGCGGACCTCCTCGCGGCGCATGTCGCCGTCGGCGCGGGCCACGTCCACGAAGAGGGCGGTGATGTCGCGGTCGAGCGGGTCCTCGTCCGGGTCCTCGACGATGGGGAACTCGCCCGGGGACTGGGTGAGGGCGGAGGACGGGGGCGGGGGTTCGAAGGAGGCGGGGAAGTCGCTGAAGATTTCAGGGAAGTCCGGGGGCGCGGCGTGCTGTTCGTCGAAGTAGTGGCCCAGGCCCGTGCCCACGATGAGACCGAGCACGATGGCCCAGGGCCCGCCGATGAGGAGGCCGGCCATGAGACCCAACATCGCCCCGAGAACTTTTCCCGCGCCCATGCCTTCGCTTCGCTCCCTTGTGCAGGGCCAGTCTTGCATAAGGTGGGTCTCATGACGGCTCAGTTGATCGACGGCAAGGCAGTGGCGGCGCGCGTGCGGGCGGAGATCAAGGAGGAGGTGGCGCGCCTGAAGGCGGAGCGCGGCATCACCCCGGGACTCGCCGTGGTGCGCGTGGGTGAGGACCCGGCTTCCAAGATTTACGTGACGGGGAAGAAGAAGGCCGCCGAGGAGGTGGGCTTCAACTCCTGGGAGCACCACCCGGATGAGAACATCACCCAGGAGGAGCTCCTGGCGCTGGTGCACCGGCTGAACGAGGACCCGGCGGTGCACGGCATCCTGGTGCAGCTGCCGTTGCCCAAGCACCTGGACGCGGACGCCATCATCTCCGCGGTGAAGCCGGAGAAGGACGCGGACGGCTTCCACCCGATGAACGCGGGAAACCTGCTGCTGGGCCGGCCGGCGACGCGGGCGTGCACGCCCTACGGCGTGATGCGGCTCTTGGAAGAGGTCGGGTGCAATCCGGCGGGCAAGCGCGCGGTGGTGGTGGGGCGAAGCAACATCGTGGGCAAGCCCCAGGCGCTGATGCTGCTGCAGAAGGACGCGACGGTGACGGTGTGCCACCGCAAGAGCGACCTGCCGGCGGAGGTGGCCCAGGCGGACATCCTGGTGGTGGCGGTGGGCGTGCCGGAGCTGGTGAAGGGCGCGTGGATCAAGCCCGGCGCGGTGGTGATTGACGTGGGCATGAACCGCAAGGCGGATGGCAAGCTGGTGGGAGACGTGGAGTTCGCCGCGGCGGCGGAGCGCGCGTCATTCATCACGCCGGTCCCTGGCGGCGTGGGGCCGATGACCATTGCGATGCTGATGAAGAACACGCTGGAGGCGGCACAGCGCGGCGTGATGTGATGTGATTGTTGGGCCTCCCTGCCCGTGCTGAGGGCAGGGAGGTCCGTGATGCGTCACTGCGGGCAGACCAGCTCAGGGCCCTCGCTGCTTTTGGCGACGTCGCGCGGGCTGCACCAGCCGCCCGGCGTCCAGATGGCATACATCTCAATGCCATTGTTGCAGGGCACGCGGTCGCTGTAGACGCGGCAACAACCAGCATCCACGTTTCGTCACAGTTGTTATGCGGCGCCAGGATGTGCACGGGGCTGTCTGCCTTCGTGGCCTGCGGCTCCGGCGGTGTGTCCCGCGTCGCATCAGATCAGCAGGCGAGAAACAGCATCGAGGACCCCACTAGCCCCACCGACGTCGTCACTTTGCAATCCTGGAGTCATCCTGGCTGGGAGGAACGCTGTCTCAGCCCCATCATCCGTTTGAAGTCCCGCGCGCTTGCGGATGGCTTTCCTTTTCCACCACGAAGAACACCGGCAATTCCCCATGATTCCTGCTCGGTGCCACGAACATTCGCAAGGTTAGGATTACGGACGACGGCGTTCTGAATGAGGAATTCCTCGGCAGTAGCGATCAAGGCTGCGTTAACCCGGCCTCTCTTGCGTTCCAAAGGCACAAGAAAGAGAACAGGGGTGCCTCGCTTCCAGTGAAGCAGCGATGCGTTGGTCTTGAACAACTTGTCGAGCGTGAAGCACTCTTGCTTGAAACTCTTGGTGGCCTTGCCGACATAGATTGGCACGAGGCCTCGTCCGACTTGCATCCCGAAAACGTAACAGCCGTAACTGGACGACCTGCCCTCGCCGAGGTCTTCCCAGAACTCCTTCAAGCGTTTCGTGTCGACGACTTTCCCATGCCCCTTTGCAATGCACGGCACAATGAACGGCCCCTCAACGTAGAATTCAGGCACTTTAGACTCCTCCCCCCGTGAACTGCGGCACTGGACCTGTGCACTCTACTCGCGCGCAGCCTGCGCGTTCGCGTTCGTGAACTATAGATCGGAGCGGGGTTGGACTTGACCTCAGTGTGCCCCTCTACCAACGCAATCAGCGAGCGGTTGCCATGCGCTGCCGATGCCACTCCCGTGGAATCCGCGTCAATCTGCGACTATAGAGAGGTGGCCCAATTGCCTCAAACGTTGCCGATAAGGTATCCCACAACAACACCCGAAGAAAAAACGCGCAGATGTTGAAAGCGAAATGGCGGTCGAGCCTCAAATGGCGAATAGGCTGGGTAGCTCGCTTCCGCAACTCTTTCTCGTTCTTTGTGGTATATTATTTCTTCGAGGCGCTGTTTGGTGAGCAGTTCTATTGTGTTTTCAGTCAAGCCGATGAAGATGGACACATCTTCAGAGGATGTTTGCCTGCGTGTTGATTTTGATGCAGGGCCAAAGAATCGTCCAAAAATCCGCTCCCGTGAAGCAAGTGTAACTATGCCGCTTTTGTTCCATGAGACAGCAAGTGGATAGCCGCTTGGGTTGACGAGAGGTATTCCATCAACCTTCCGCCACTGATCCCCAAGTGCTCTTGTGACGGGGAGTCGCTGTGCAAATCCTGCAGTGATTGAGCCACGGGAAATCGTTCGCAGCGCCGCTGAGTAAAAGCCAAGTCGGGCCCATAGTTTTATAAGAATTGGATTTTCGGGGATCGGTTCTGCCGGTGGGTCAGTGATAATTACCTTGGATGTGCGTTTTCGCTCTAGTGATAAATCGAAAACAACACCAACAAGGGTAGCATCGTCTTGTTTTGAATTGCGGTCAAAGATTTTCTTGGCTTTAATTGAGTCGAGAGCTGAAGAGACGCTCTTTCCATCGTGCGTTCCTTTGGCTTCTACTCGGTAGGAGTGATCGCCATCGGATGCGACATAGCTTCTTTCGAAGTCCAATGTTCTTCCCAGTGAGGTGTCTGGGACTTTCAGGAAATCTGCCTCGGTTACCCCTAGTAATCTAGCTGAGACAGAGAGAGCTGCTCCAATGCCCAGCGACTCAATGATGTCCGATACTGGTTTGCGCCGAAGTCGGTAGGATTCTTCTGCGTCTGTTGTTAGGAAGTCCCCAAACCGGGTGCGTCGCTCTGGAAGCTTCCTGTTCAGATCGGCGTAGCTCCGCCATCCTGGAGAGTTGTCCCACTCGTAGAACAAGGAATATGTAAGAAGCTCATCTTCGGGAACACTCAGACCATCAGATTCTAAGTGCTGTACCCGTTGGTTGAGCAATGATTTTCGAATTGGGTCATCTTCAGCGACTTGCACGTCGAGCTTAAGGTGCTTGTTCATTCATTTTTTGTCCCAATGTGCCTGTAGGTTTTGCATGGGCAGCAGGTTATCAGGGATGCGTGCCGGACTACTCTGCTTCTTGTCCTTTTGGCCTTCTTGCCTTGTGTCAGGATGCCTTGTGGCTACCCTTGTCTGAGCGTGTTTCCGTGGGGGGCGCTGCCGGCGCAGTCTAGTCTGGGATTCTGGAATGGAATCGGAGTCGCATCCATTCCGGTGACGATGCACGAATGCCGCGCGCCGCCATTCCCCTTCGCCCCGGGCGGAACATGACGGATGATGCGCGCATGGGTCCGGCCTTGCACCGATGCGTCCGTGGCGGGGCCGCGCTGGGACTGATGCTGCTCGTATCCCCCGCGCGCGCCCAGGACGCCACGCCCCTGCCGACGTTCTCCCTGGAGCGCCTGGATCCGAATCCGGGGCTGGGGCCGTTGGCGCTCGGAAGCGGCGAGCTGCTGGCGCCCGGGGCGGTGCGCGTCTCGCTGATGGCGCACTACCAGCGGGCTCCCCTGACCATCCTGAACGGGTCGGACGAGTACCCGCTCGTCCTGTCCCGGACCACCGGACTGGTGTCGCTGGCCGTCGGTGTGCTGCCCTGGCTGGAGCTTCAGGCCCAGCTTCCTGGCGTCATCCACCAGAGCGGTGCGGATGTGAGCACCGTGCTGTCCATCTCCCCTCCGTCACGCAGCGGGTTGGGGGCACCGCGACTCGCGGCCCGGCTGGGATTGCTGGGGACCTCCGCTCCCGAGGCCTTTCACCTGGCGCTCGACCTGGACGTGCGGTTGCCCGTGGGCGGCTCGGGAGCGCTGGCTCGTGACCAGGGTGTCCGCGGGCAGGGACGGATCATGATGGGCAAGCGCTGGGGGCCCGTGGCTCCGGCGCTGGAAGTGGGCGTGCTCCTGCGTCGCGCCGTGTCGACGGACTCCGGCGTGGACAGCCTCAACGGCGTGGGCAACGAGCTGCGGGCCGGTGTGGGGCTCACCGTGGGTTACGCCTTCCGCGCGGAGGTGTCCGCGAACGGTGCGTACTCCTGGCGGCAGCAGCGCACCAGCGGCGAGCTGCTCGGCGGCCTTCGCTACGCACCCGCTCGGCCCTGGGAATTCTTCGCCATGGGCGGGGCGGGGGTTGGCTCGGAGCCGGGTTCCCCTCGCTTCCGGGTGCTTGCGGGACTGGCCCTGCTCTTCGACAAGGCACCGCCTCCGCCCCCGGAGGACATCGTCTATGAGATCGTCCAAGGGCTGCCACGTGCTCCCGCCGAACCCCAGCTCGAGCCCGAGCCCACGCCTCCTGAACCCACGCCTCCCGAGCCCACGCCAGAGCCGTCCGGGAACTCGTCAGGCATCGAGACCGACACGGACGGAGACGGCGTCGTGGACGCGCTGGATGCCTGCGTCCATGAGAAGGGGACGCGGGAGTACGGCGGTTGCCCTGAGTCCGGCGACCCGCTCGTCACCCTGACCCGCGAGCGCCTGGTCCTCCATGGCCAGGTCTTCTTCGAGGTCGGCGCGACGACGCTGCCGGGCCGCTCGCGCGTGCTGGATCAGGTGGCGCGGGTGCTCCTGGAGCATCCGGAAGTCGAGCGCGTCGTCATCGAAGGGCACACGGACGCGGAGGGCTCTTCCGCCTCCAACCAGCGCCTGTCCCTGGCCCGCGCGGAAGCCGTGCGCGACTACCTCTTGCGGAAGGGCGTCCCGGCCCACCGCCTGGAAGCCCGGGGCCTCGGTGCACGCCGGCCCGCGAGCTCCAATGGCACACAGGCGGGCCGGGGCGAGAACCGCCGCGCGGAGCTGCTGTTGATCCTGGGCGAGCCCGCTCCGGCTCGTCCCATTCCCGCGCCGCCTCCTCCCTGAGCGTTCGGGCAGCAGCCCTCCTCGGATGGCTGGAACATGAGAACCCTGCCGGGGCTCGCCGCCGGCCGCCCGTCGCACGAACCGGTCCGACTGTCGGACAGGTTGTGGCAACCCCGGCGGGCTCCGGGCCCTGATGGACTTCCGCCACTGAAACCTGTCCGACTGTCGGACAGGTTGTGGCAACCCCGGCGGCCCCCCGGCCCTGACGGGCTCCCGCCGCGGAAACCTGTCCGACAATCGGACCGGTTTCGACACCCCCGGCGGCCCCCGGCCCTGACGGGCTCCCGCCGCGGAAACCTGTCCGACTGTCGGACAGGTTTGGACCGCCTCGGGGAGAGGCGGCCACCGCGGAGGTGCGCAGGCTCAGCGGTGCCGCCGCCCGCGCCGGATCATCCCCATGGCGAGGAGCCACATCGCCAGCACCCCGGCACCACCAGCCCCACCCACGGAGCAGCCGCTGCCCTCCACCGTGACGGCCTCGCCAATCCCCTCCACGGGAACGATGGTCGGGGCGAGTCCGCCTCCGCTCGGCACCACGCGGACCTCTCCGCGCACCGTGCCCGTGCGCGTCGGGTGGAACGTCACCGACACCGAGGCCCGGCCTCCCGCCGGAATGGCCTCGGCCACCGCGCGCGTGTCCACCTGGAAGGCGGCGTCGGAGGAGGTCACCTGCACGGTGACGGGCACGTTGCCCGTGTTGACGAGCTCCAGGGGCAGGGACTGGCTGGTGGCGTTCACCCGCTGGTTGCCGAAGGCGATGGCTCCGGGCGTCACCGTCAGCGCCTGCGCCACGCCGGTCCCCTGCACCGCGACCATCAGCGGGGTGGCGGACGCGTCGTGCCGCACGGCGAGCGACCCGGCGTACTCGCCCGGCCGCGGCGGCGCGAACACCACGGAGAACGCGTGACTGGTGCCGGCCTCCAGCTGATGGGGCAGCGGCAATCCCGACACGGAGAACCCGTCCACCGGATCCAACCCCGTGAGCGTGATGGGGCTCGTGCCGGTGTTGCGCAGCTCCACGACGCGCTGCTCGGCCGCGCCCAGGAACTGGGAACCGAAGGCCAGCGTCGTCACGGAGGCCTCGATTGAAGCCATGGTCCCCGTTCCCCGCAGCGTCACCTGGGCGGTGCGCGGCGCGTTGCTCTGGACCTCCAGCACGCCGTTCTCCGCCGTGGTCTCGGTGGGCTTGTAGCTGACCTGGAACGTGCGGCTCCCGAGCGGCGGCACGCTGGTGCCCACGTTGAGTCCGGAGATCAGGAACGGACCGCTCACGTTCACCGCCGTCACATCCAGCGACTCGCTTCCCGTGTTGAACAGCGTGAGCTCCCGTGGCGCGCTCACGCCGCCCACCCGCTGGCCGCCGAACTCCATCACGTCGCTCGCCATCCGGGCGATGGCCTGGAGCCCCTCACCCTCCAGCTTCACCACCGTGGGGGACGACGGCGCGTTGGAGAACACCCGGAGCGCGCCGGACGCGGGGCCGTCCTCGAGCGGACTGAAGGTGACCTCCATCGTGAAGGCGTCGCGCGGCGTGAGCTCCTTGGGCAGCTTCGGAAGCACCGCCGAGAACGGTCCCGCCACCGCGATGGTGCTGAGGGTGATCGCCTCCGTCCCCGTGTTGACGAGCGTGACCTGCACCGCCTTGCTGCTCTTGCCCACTTCCGTCCGGGAGAAGGACAGCGCGGAGGGATTGGCGGTCAGCTTTCCCTCGACGCCCTGCCCACTGAGCGGCACGACCTGGGTGGAGCCACCAGGACCATCCGCGCTCACCGTCAGCTCCTCCGTGAACTGGGCGGTATGCGAGGGCTCGAAGGTCACCTGGAGCTGGGTCGCGGCGCCGGGCGTCAGGCTGAGCCGGCCCGCGGGCGTCACGGCGAAGCCGGTGGGTGCCTGGATGGACTCCACCACGAGCGTCCCCGCGCCCTCGTTCTTGAGCGTCAGGGTCTGGGGTGCGCTCACGGAGCTGACCTCCCGCGAGCCGAAATCCAGCGCCGTGCCGCCATCCGGCCCGGTGACCTGGAGCGCGGGGACCTTCACGCCGGTGCCGGAGAGGGACACCTTGAACGCGGGACGGTTCGGGTCGTTGCTGCGCAGGGTGAGGTCCTTCGTGGCGCGGCCCGCTCCGGGAGCGAAGGCCACCGGCAGGTCCTTCTGTTCCCAGGGCTTGATGGTCAGCGGCAGGCCGGCCTCCACGGTGAAGGGCGCCTCCACGTCGAAGGCGGTGAGGATCAGATCATCCTGGCCCGTGTTGCCCACCGTCAGCGTCTGGCGAACCGGCTCGATGCCCGCGGTGTGCACGCCGAAGTCCATCGCGGTCGCGGCCACGGAGATGGCGGGCTGGGTGCCCGTGCCGTGCAGCGCGACCTCCGCGATCGGCGTGGTGGTGGTCCCCTGGGACTGGATGTACAGCGGCTGGTTGGCTTCCCCGGCCGTCGCCGTGAAGGTCACCGTGAGCGGGAGGACGCCCGAGGGCTGCAGCACGACGTCCCCCGAGGCAAAGCCGCTGACGGAGAAGGGGGCCTGGGTCAGGACGGCGGAGAGCGTGAGCGGCACGGTCCCCACGTTCTTCAGCTGGAGGGGGAGGCTCTTGCTCGTGCCAGCCCGCACGGCACCGAAGTCGAGCGAGGTCGGGCTGAGCTGGAGTTTCGCGGCACCGCCGGTCCCCTCGAGCTTGATCAACCGCGACGGCTTGTCGGGATCACTGCTCACGATGGTCAGGTTCCCAGAGGCGGCCCGCTCGTCCTTCGGCGCGAACGTCACGGTCACGTCCAGGCTGGAGCGGGCCTTGAGCGTGAAGGGCAGGGTGATGGAGTTCAGCCCGAAGGGACTTGGGACATTCATGGCGGTGATGACGAGCGGGGCGATGCCCTCGTTCGTCAAGGTCACCTTCTGCGTGGCGGACGCGCCCACCGCCACCGAGCCGAACGACACCTCGGTGGGCTTGACCGTGAGCACGGGCCGCCCCGCCTTGATGCTGATGTCGGCGAAGGCGAAGCAGTTGGTCTCTTCCGTGCGCAGCGTGAGGGTATTGATGGCGCCGTATTGGTAGCCGGGCAGCCCCGTCTGCTCGGTCGTGGCGTAGCGGACCTGCTGCGGCGTGCAGGCGCCACACCCGAACCAGCTCAGGTCGGGGAGCCCGAAGGACCCCAGCACCAGGTTGTTCAACCGGACCGTGGAGATGCCACCGTCATAGCCGCGGGCGCCAATGCCCACGTGCACTTCCATCGCCACCCAGCCGGGAGGGAGGGGATCCCTGAAGCTCTGGACCCCACCGTTCCAGTTCCCCGTGTTGTCCGAGCAGGCATAGGAAGGCCGCTGGCAGGTGCTGCACTTGGTCGCGCCAGTCCACGTCACGTGGGTGTTGAAGACCTGGGTCAACTCCAGGGCCTGGGTCTGCGAGGCATCCGCAGGCGTCTCGGGTTCATCCGGTGCCTCAGGCTCCACGGGAGAGCAGGCGGAAAGGACAGACAGGCAGAGGGCAGTCAGCAGGGTGAGTCGACGCATCCGGAGCGCCTCTCGTGAGGATGGGGTGTCCCGTTCCTGGAAGGAAGGGCGCAAGAGCTTCGCATGAACCGTGAACACCGCGCGAGCCGTCAGCCTTTACAGGGATGGTGTCCTTGGCACACTATCTCGAAGGAGCACGGACCTGGGAGGTTGGGACATGGTGAGTCGCGAGGAGCGCATCGCGGGAGGACTGTATGGGTTGCTCGTCGGAGACGCGCTCGGGGTGCCCTACGAGTTCCACCGGCCTGAGGCAATCCCAGCCCCGGAGGCCATCGAATACGACCCACCTCCGGGTTACGACCGCGCGCATGATCGCGTTCCCCCGGGCACGTGGTCGGACGACGGCGCCCATGCGCTGTGCCTGATGGATTCGCTGACACATCAGAAGCGGCTCGACTGCGAGGACCTGGGCCGGCGGCTGGTGAACTGGCAGGACTGGGGTTACCTCGCCGTGGACGGCGACGTGTTCGACGTGGGCATCCAGACCAGCACGGCCCTGCGCCGGCTGCGCGATGGCACGCCCGCGATGCTCGCGGGCCCCAACGGCACGATGGACAACGGCAATGGCTCACTGATGCGTGTGTTGCCATTGGCCCTGTGGCACCAGGGCAAGGACGCGGCGCTCGTCTCCGACGCCATGGCGCAGTCGCGCGTGACACACGGCCACGTGCGCGCCCAGGTGTGCTGCGCGCTGTATTGCCTCTGGGCCCGCCGCATCCTGGAGGGCGCGGCGGACCCGTGGGCCGACGCCGTGGCCACCTTCCGCGACCTGTACGTGGAAGGCTTCCCGCAGCGGGAGGAACTGGAAGCCCACATCCGCCCGGATGACCCGGCCCCTGGCACGGGCGGAGGCTACGTCGTGGATTGCCTGCGCTCCGCTCGCGCCTGCGTGGCGAACGGGAAGAGCTACGAAGAGGTCGTCAAGTCCGCCATCCGGCTGGGCCACGACACGGACACCACGGCCTGCGTGGCGGGCGGCATCGCGGGCCTCCTCTTCGGTCTGAACGGGATTCCGCACCGCTGGCGTTCCCAGCTGCGCGGGCAGGACCTCGTGGAGCCGCTGCTGGAGCGGCTCATGAAGTCACTGAGCTGAAGTCAGTCCGGGAAGATCTCCAGCACATCCCTCAACATCGCGGCCCCCGTCCCACGGGAACCCTGCTCACCGGTGATGAGGGTGTGGACGCCGTGCAGGTCGCTGCGGAACACCGCGCCCAGCTCCGTCGCGCCCAGCCGGGCCAGGGGATGGGACGCGTCCATGGCGGTGGGGCGCACGCTCCACTCCCAGCGCTCGCCGCCCACGGGCTCCCCGCGCGCCAGCAGCAGCACCTGGCCGCCCTGGGCCTTCGCCGCCTCCAGCTCCGCGCGCGTCACGCCGCGCATGCCCGTCACCGACACGTCCTTCAGCGTGGTGGGCACGCGCATCACCGCGTTGGCCAGGATGATCAGCTTGCCCGTCGTGTCCCAGCCGTCCACGTCGAGGGTCGGGTCCGTCTCCGCGATGCCAATGGCCTGCGCCTCCGCCAGCGCGGCGTCGTACGTCTTGCCCTCGGCCATTCGGCACAGCAGCAGGTGGCTGGTGCTGTTGAGCACGCCCTCGAACCGGCCGAGCCTCCCCAGCGCCAGGTCCCGGCGGCCCACGTTCACCAGCGGCATCGCCCCGCCCACCGCGGCGCTGAAGCGCAGGGGAGGGCGGCCCGGCGACTCCAGGTCGCTCAAGGACGCCAGCTCCTGGAACCCCAGCACCAGCGGCCCCTTGCTCGCGAGCACCGCCGCCATGCCCCGCGACAGCGCGTCCCGCGTGATGTCCAGCCCGGGCTGCCCGTCCTGGAAGCTCGTGGGCGTGGCTTCCAGCAGGAGGTCCGCCTTCACCTCGCGCACCAGGTCGCGCCCGCTCATCCCCGGACGCCCCACCACCGGCAGCGACGCCACCGAGTGCCGCGCCCGCTTCACCGCCAGCACCGACGCCACGTCCAGCCCATGCGGCGACACCGCCGCGCCGCCCGAGTCCGCCAGCCCCACCGGCAGGAGCTCCAGCCGGTAGCGCTCCATCAGCAGCGACGCTCGCGACTGGAGGATCTCCAGGAGCGGCACGCCCACGTTGCCCAGGCCCGTGAGCAGGAAGCGCACCGTGCGGACGGCGCGCGGGTTCATGGTGCGAAGGCCTCGCGCACGCCGTCGCGGCGCAGCGTGAAGAGCATCCACACCGCCACCGGCACGCCGATGAAACAGCCGGGCGTCAGCGTGTACATCGCGCAGATGGCGCCCACCGTCGCCAGGCCGTAGCCCTTGAGGTTCATCGCGTTCCACGCGCCCCAGATGGCCAGGAGTCCGCAGAGGATCCCGCCCAGGATGGCCAGCGAGAACCCCATCGTGAACTCCAGCACCACCGGCGCCTGTCCCGGCGTCGAGAAGGGCGACGCCACCTTCAGCGCCGCCAGCACCCCGCCCAGCAGGCTGAAGGTGACGTGCAGCACGCCGACGATGAGCAGGAAGAACGCCGGGAAGCGCACGATCTGGAAGATCTTGAGGCGCGGGTCGTCCGGCGCCAGCCGCGGACCCGGGCCGCTCATGACCGCACCTTCAGCGCGCCCACGATCATCCGCGTCGCGGGGGACTTGTTCAGCGTGTAGAAGTGGATGCCCGGCACGCCGCGCGACAACAGCTCCATGCACTGCACCGTGGCGTGCGCCACCCCCAGCTGCACGACGGCGTCCGGCTGGTCCTTCACGCGCTCCATCTGGAGCGCCAGACGCATGGGCACCGTGGCGCCGCACATGCGCGTGAAGCGCTGGACCTGCTCGTAGTTGGTGATGGGCATGATGCCGGGGACGATGGGGACGTTGATGCCCACCCGCCGCGCCCGCTCCACGAAGTCGAAGTAGAAGGCGTTGTCGAAGAAGAGCTGCGTCACCACGAAGTCCATCCCCGCATCCACCTTGGCCTTCAGGTGTTTGAGGTCGTCCTCGCGAGACGCCGTCTCCACGTGGCCCTCCGGATAGCACGCACCCCCGATGCAGAAGTTGAAATCCTCTTCTCGGACGAATCGGACCAGCTCCTCCGCGTAGCGGAAGCCCCCGGGCACCGGCTCGAACGTCGTCTGGCCCTGCGGCGGGTCCCCGCGCAAGAGGAGCACGTTCTCGATGCCTGCCGCGTCGAGCCGGCGCAGCACGTCACGAAGCTCGTCGCGGGTGTGTCCCACGCACGTCAGGTGGGCCATCGCCTCGATGCCGGTCTGCTGCTTGATGTGTGTGACCAGCTCCACCGTCCGGTCGCGCGTGCTCCCGCCCGCCCCGTACGTCACCGACACGAACCCCGGCTCCAACGGCGCAAGCTCCTCCACCGTGCGCAGGAGCGAGGCCACGCCCGCGTCCGTCTTGGGAGGAAAAAACTCGAAGGAGAAGCTTGGCCGGGAGGGATTGAGGCAGTTGCGGATCTTCATGTCAGGAGGAGTTTAGTCCCTTCCGCGTCGGCCTTGATCGGAGAAGGTGCGTCGCTATAGTCCGCGCCGTTTCACCACCCCCCTTTTCTGCCCATGGAGAAGTCAATGACCCGGCGTACGCCCCTGAACGAGGCCCACCGCAAGCTGGGGGCCCGGATGGTCGACTTCGTCGGCTGGGACATGCCGGTGCAGTACTCGTCCGTCATCGCCGAGCACGAGGCCGTGCGCACCGCCGTCGGCCTGTTCGACGTCTCCCACATGGGGGAGATCGAGTTCGCCGGCCCCGGCGCGCTGGAGACCGTGAACCGGCTCATCTCCAACGACCTGGCCCGCTGCCAGGACGGCCAGGCCGTCTACGCGGGCCTGCTCAACGACCTGGGCGGCTTCGTGGACGACGTCGTCGCCTACCGCTTCAGCCCCGAGCGCATCCTCATCTGCGTCAACTCCAGCAACCGCGAGAAGGACTTCGCCTGGATGAAGGCGCGCGCGGAGGGCGTCACCCCCGTGGACCGCGGGGACGAGTACGCGCAGATCGCCGTCCAGGGCCCCAAGGCCGTGGGGCTGGTGCAGCGCCTGACCCAGGCGGACCTGTCCAAGGTGGGCACCTACCGCTTCACGGAAGGGGAGGTGGCCGGCGTGAAGTCCATCATCTCCCGCACGGGCTACACCGGCGAGGACGGCTTCGAGCTGTACTGCGCCACCGACGACGCGGTGAAGCTCTGGGACGCGCTCCTGGAGGCCGGGCAGCCGGACGGGGTGAAGCCCTGCGGCCTGGGCGCCCGCGACTCGCTGCGCACGGAGATGAAGTACGCGCTCTACGGCAACGACATCGACGACGCGCACACCGCCCTGGAGGCGGGCCTGGGCTGGATCGTCAAGCTGGACAAGGCGGGCGGCTTCATCGGCAAGGACGCGCTCGTCGCTCAGAAGGCCGCCGGCGTGCCCCGCAAGCTCGTGGGCTTCGAGCTCACCGGCGCCGGCATCCCGCGCCACGGCTACCCCATCCTCAAGGACGGCGTCCGCGTGGGTGAGGTGACCAGCGGCACCCAGGGCCCCACGGTGAAGAAGCCCATCGGCATGGGCTACGTGCCCACGAACCTCGCCACCGAAGGCTCCACCTTCGACGTGGAGATCCGCGGCCGCGCCGTGCCCGCGGTCGTCGTGAAGACCCCCTTCCTCAAGAAGTCCTGATTCCCTCCCGTTCGCACCCGTTGCGAGGAGCCGCCTCCATGTCTGACAACATCCCGCAGGACCTGAAGTACACGAAGGAGCACGAGTGGGCCCGCACCACGGGCAAGACCGTGGTGGTGGGCGTCACGCACCACGCCCAGGAGTCGCTGGGTGACGTGGTCTACGTGGAGCTGCCCAAGCTGGGCGTCCAGCTCGTCGAGGGCAAGAACTTCGGCGTCATCGAGTCCACCAAGGCCGTGTCGGACCTGTTCGCCCCCATCTCCGGCACCGTGGTGAAGGTGAACGACGAGCTCACCGGCAACCCGTCCCTCATCAACTCCGACCCGTACGGGAAGGGCTGGATTGTCGAGGTCGAGCCCTCGGACGCCGAGCAGGTGGGCAAGCTCCTGGACGCCGCCGCCTACGAGCCGCTCACCAAGTAGTCACGCGCGCGCAAGAAGTCCGGCGTCCCGGTTGTTAGAGACGCTCCATGAGGCACCGAGCCCGCTCGGACGCCGACCTTCTTGACGCACCTCACGCGAGCCCTTCCGACCATGTCCCTCAACTGGAAGTACCAGGAGTCCTTCGCCGGCCGGCACATCGGCCCGGAGACCCCTGAAGTGAAGCAGATGCTGTCCACGCTGGGCGTCACCTCGCTCGATGCCTTCATCGAGAGCGCCGTGCCCCCCGCCATCCGCTCCCAGGAGCCCCTGCGCCTGCCCGCCGGCCGTGGCGAGAACGAGGTGCTGGCGCAGCTGGAGGCCATCGCGGCGAAGAACCAGGTGTTCCGGTCCTTCATCGGCATGGGCTACAGCGACACCCACGTCCCCAACGTCATCCTGCGCAACATCTTCCAGAACCCGGGCTGGTACACCCAGTACACGCCCTACCAGGCGGAGATCGCCCAGGGCCGGCTGGAGGCGCTGCTCAACTTCCAGACGATGGTGACGGACCTCACCGGCATGGAGGTGGCCAACGCCTCCCTGCTCGACGAGGGCACCGCCGCGGCGGAGGCCATGGCGCTGGCCATGCACGCCAAGGGCGACGGCACGGGCGGCGCGTTCTTCGTCTCCGACGCCTGCCACCCGCAGACGGTGGACGTGGTGCGCACGCGCGCCATCCCCCTGGGCGTGGAGGTCGTCGTGGGCGACCACCGCACGGTGGACCTGGCCCAGAAGAAGTTCTTCGGCGCGCTGGTGCAGTACCCGGCGACGGACGGCGTGGTGCACGACTACCGCGCCTTCGGTGAGAAGGTGCACGCGGCGGGCGGCCTGTTCGTCGTCGCGGCGGACCTGCTGGCCCTGACGCTGCTCACGCCCCCGGGCGAGTTCGGCGCGGACGCGGTGGTGGGCAGCGCGCAGCGCTTCGGCGTGCCGCTGGGCTACGGCGGCCCGCACGCCGCCTTCTTCGCCACGAAGCACGCCTACACCCGCGTGATGCCGGGCCGCCTCATCGGCGTGTCCGAGGATGCGCAGGGCCGGCCCGCGCTGCGCATGGCGCTGCAGACGCGCGAGCAGCACATCCGCCGTGAGAAGGCCACGAGCAACATCTGCACCGCGCAGGTGCTGCTGGCCGTGATGGCCGGCATGTACGCCGTCTACCACGGGCCGGAGGGGCTCAAGGCCATCGCGGAGCGCGTGCACGGGCTCACGGTGGTGCTGTCGCGGGGCCTCGCGAAGCTGGGCTTCAAGCCGCGGTATGATCAGTTCTTCGACACGCTGCGCGTGGAGCTGACGCCGCCGCAGGTGCGCGGCGTGCTGGCCGCCGCCGAAGCGTCGAAGATGAACTTCCGTCGCATCGACGAGAAGACGCTCGGCCTGTCGCTGGACGAGACGACGCGCGCCAAGGACGTGGAGGACATCCTCGCGGCCTTCATCCAGGGCGCGAACAAGTCCGCGTCCCCGGTGAACCTGGACGAGGTCGCCGAGGGCCTGGAGAGCCCGCTCGCCCCCGAGCTGCGCCGCCAGAGCGCGTACCTCACGCACCCGGTCTTCAACCGCTACCACTCCGAGACGGAGATGCTGCGGTACGTGCGCCGGCTGGAGGCGAAGGACCTGTCCCTCACGCACTCCATGATTCCGCTGGGCAGCTGCACCATGAAGCTCAACGCCACCGCGGAGATGATCCCGGTGACGTGGCCCCAGTTCAGCAAGCTGCACCCGTTCGCGCCCACGTCGCAGGCGGCCGGCTACAAGGTCGTCTTCGAGCAGCTGGAGAACGCGCTGTCGCAGGTGACGGGCTTCGCCGGGTGCTCGCTGCAGCCCAACGCGGGCAGCCAGGGTGAGTACGCGGGCCTGCTCGTCATCCGCGCCTACCACCAGGCGCGCGGGCAGGGGCACCGCGACGTGTGCCTCATCCCGTCCTCCGCGCACGGCACCAACCCGGCCTCCGCGGTGATGGCCGGCTACCGCGTCGTCGTCACCAGGTGCGACGAGAACGGCAACATCGACCTGGGCGACCTGCGCGCCAAGGCGGACGAGCACAAGGACAAGCTCGCCGCGCTGATGGTGACGTACCCCTCCACGCACGGCGTGTTCGAGGAGGAGATCCGCGAGATCTGCTCCACCATCCACGAGCGTGGCGGCCAGGTGTACATGGACGGCGCCAACCTCAACGCGCAGGTGGGCCTCACCGCGCCGGGCCTGGTGGGCGCGGACGTCTGCCACATCAACCTGCACAAGACGTTCTGCATCCCGCACGGCGGTGGCGGCCCGGGCATGGGCCCCATCTGCGTGGCGTCCCACCTGGTGAAGTTCCTCCCCGGACACCCCGTCATCCAGACGGGCGGCTCGGACGCCATCGGCGCCATCTCCGCGGCGCCGTGGGGTAGCGCCAGCATCCTGCTCATCTCCTGGATGTACGTGCAGATGATGGGCGGCGAGGGCCTGACGCAGGCCACGAAGCTGGCCATCCTCAACGCCAACTACGTCGCGGAGCGGCTGCAGCCGCACTACCCGGTGCTGTACCGGGGCAAGCGCGGCCGGGTGGCCCACGAGTGCATCGTGGACCTGCGCCCGCTCAAGAAGACCGCGGGCGTGGAGGTGGAGGACGTGGCCAAGCGCCTCATGGACTACGGCTTCCACGCGCCCACCGTGTCGTTCCCGGTGGCGGGCACGCTGATGATCGAGCCCACGGAGTCCGAGTCCAAGGCGGAGCTGGACCGCTTCTGCGACGCGATGATCGCCATCCGCCAGGAGATCCGCGACGTGGAGGAGGGCCGCGCGCCCAAGGACAACAACGTCCTGAAGAACGCGCCGCACACCGCGCGCACCCTCACCGCGCCGGAGTGGAACCGCCCGTACACCCGCGAGCAGGCCGTGTTCCCCACGCCGTGGGTGCGCGACAACAAGTTCTGGCCGTCCGTGGGACGCCTGAACAACGTGCTGGGTGACCGCAAGCTCGTGTGCTCGTGCCCGCCCATCGAGGACTACGACACGCCCGAGCAGAAGGTCGCGTAGCGCTCGAAGTCCGCTGAACGCATCACCGGGGCCGTCTTCCAGCGCATCGGAAGGCGGCCCTCGTGTTTCTATCGGGCCTTCAACGGCCCTTCGCGGGCTCCACGTGCACCACCACGTCCACCACCTGGGGGTAGGCGTCGTGCAGCGTCTCCTCCACCCGGTCCGCGACCTCGTGGGCCTGCGCGGTGGTGAGCTGCGGGTCGACCTCGATCTTCAGGTCCACGTAGACGCTCTCCTCCATGCCCCGGCTGCGCACGTCGCGGCACGAGCGCACGCCGGCCACCGCGAGCGTGTGCTGGGACACCTGCGCCGGGTCCAGGCGCGCGGTGTCGGAGAGGATGCCCACCGCCTGCCGCACGATGCCGTAGGCCACCCGCGCCACGAACAGCATCACGGCCAGCGCCACGAGGCCGTCCGCGCGCGGAAAGCCCAGCGCCACGAGGCCAATGGAGACGAGCACCGCGATGCTCACGAACACGTCCGACAGCGTGTGCTGCGCGTCCGCGAGCAGCAGCGAGCTCTTGTACTTCTGCCCGTAGTGCCGCTCCACGCGGGTGACGATGAGGTTGATGACGAGCGTGAAGACCATCACCGCCGCCATCGTCAGCGACACCGTGGGGTGCTTGTCGTGCAGGAGCGAGTCGAACGCCATGCGCCCCAGCTCCAGCATGCCCACGCCAATCATCGCGCCGATGCCCAGCGACGCGAGCGCCTCGAACTTGCCGTGGCCGTAGGGGTGGTCCGCGTCCGCCGGCTGCGACGCGACGCCCATGGCGACGAGCCCCAGCACGTTGGAGCTGCCGTCGATGAACGAGTGCAGCCCGTCCGCCGTCACCGAAGCCGAGTGGGCCATGAGCCCGAAGACGAGCTTGGCGACGGCCACCACCCAGTTGGCCCCGAGGATGGCCAGGAGGACGAAGCGGACCTTCCGGTTGCGCTCCTGGAGCGCGGCGCTGCGGTCGACGAGGGAGGCTTCCACGGCGGGGCAGGGTAGTGCCCCGGGCCGTCCGTCGCGAGGGCTCCGTGGGTCCTACTGTCGGAACAACCGCATCCGCGGGCCGCCGCCCATCTCCAGGAAGAAGCCGAACTGGAAGCGCACCGTCGCGTCCTGGCTCAGCAGGCCGGAGGGCGGGTTGGGGAAGGGCTGCGCGCGCTTGAAGGAGGCCACGGCCTCCATGTCCAGGAAGTCCAGGCCGCTGCTCTTCTCCACCTGGATGTCCTTCACCGCGCCGCGCTCGTCCAGGGTGATGGTGAGCAGCGTCTGGCGGTCGCGCCCGGAGTAGATGTTCCCCGTCGGGTCGCGCATGCGCAGCTGCTCGTTGGGGTTCCAGTGCATGCCCACGCTCTGCTTCACGCGGTTGAAGAAGCTGGCGTACTTCCACTCGCGCGTGTTGAGGAAGGTGCCGTCGCCCTCCTCCTGGTCCTGGAGCATGTCGTTGGGAGCCGCGCCCACCACCCGGTCCATCGCCGCCTGCGAGGGCATCAGCGTGGCCAGGCCCGGGGAGCCGGTGCGGCCGGTGGAGCCCTCCTGCTCGCTGTCCTCGCCCTCGCCGGGCTGGATGCGCAGGCGCTTCGCGTTGCCCTGGGTGGCTTCGCTCTCCGACTGGTTGTTCACCGCCATGCCCGGGCCTCGCTCGCGCGGATCCGTCTTCATGGCGATCTCCTGCTTGCGGCGCGTCTCCGGCATCTCGAAGACGGGCTTCTTGCCGCCCTGCGACTGGGGCCGGTCGTCCGCGCCCTGGCCGTTGTTGCCCGACACGCGCGGCGGCTGCACCTGCTCCTGCTGCGCGCCCTCCTGCTTCTGGGGCGCGGTCCGCTGGGGCATGGCGTTGCGGTAGAAGGCCGTCTGGTCGCGCGCGCGCGTCTCCTTCTCCACCGTGTTGTTGTGCTCGGCCAGGTACTTCGCGTCCGGGGACTGCTGATCATTCCCCGGCGCCACGTCCACCACCTGGCCCTGGGGCTTCGTCTCGTCCGGCTTCTTCTCTTCCCTGGGCTCGCGCTTTTCGGTGGGGCGGGGCTTCGTCTGCTGCTGCGCCACCGGCCCCCGGTTCTTCGCCCACTGGTCCGACGTGAGCGGCCTCACCGCCACGGACGTGGGCCGCGCGGGGCGCTTCTCCGGCGGGAGGTTCGCCTGCACGGCGGACACCAGGAGCACGAAGCCCACGAAGGCCGCCTGGGCCAGGAGCGCCAGGATGCCCGCCACCAGATAGCGCAGGGGGGCGCGCTCTTTCCGGGCGCGCCGCTGACGCCAGTCTGTCGAGGAACCCGTGCCCACGGCCTGATGATAAACCTCCGGACCGCTTCTTCAGTCCCGAACGTGCGCCCCGTAACACGCGGGACATCCAAGAGATTCACGAGCCAGGCAGCCGGTGCGCGCGAATTGTTCCCTGGACTTCAGTAGATGGGGGCCACCTCCGCCCCGTTGAAGTAGTAGCGCAGGATCTCCGGATAGCTCTGTCCCGCCTCCGCCCGGCCGATGGCGCCTGTCTGACACATGCCCACGCCGTGGCCCCAGCCGCCGCCCCGGAACAGCCATCCGGTGAGCCGGCCCTCGGCGTCCCGCTCGGCCTCCACCGTGGCCATGCTGCTGTTGAGCATCCCGAAGAGCCGCCGGATGTTCAGCTCGCCCCGGACCTGGGTGGCCCCCTGCGTGCCGGACACGGTGAGCAGCCGGGCCCGCCCGGACACCCCGCGCTCGGACAGGGCGAGTCCCTGGACCGCCCCCACGCCCAGCTTCTCCGTGAGCGCGTCCACCTGGGCTTGCGTGAAGCGCTTCTCCCACCGGAACTTCGTCGGCTGCGCGAAGCTGGACAGCTTGCACGCGGCGGGCACGTCCGCCGTCGCCAGCCACGCCTTGAGGCTCGACGGCCCGGGCACGCCCGGCGCGGACTCCAGCAGGTCCGGCCGGCCGCGCAGGCTGGGGTCCGGCGGGCCGCCCCACACCACGTCGTTGTCCTCGGTGTGGCCGCCGCACACGGCGCTGTAGACGGAGTCCACCAGCCGCCCGTCCTGGCTGAAGAGGGCCTGGCCCCGGGTGGCCTCCACCGCGGCGGTGGTGCTGGCCGCCTCCCCGGTACGGCCCCGGTACACCGCGCAGTGCTGCTCCGAGCAGAGCAGGTACGGATCCGCCAGGTGCTTGATGCCCACCTTCGCCAGCACCTCGCCCCGGGCGGTGACGGCCTGGGCCTTGAGCGCCTCCGGGTGCGCGCGCGCGAAGATTTCGGATGGCACCAGTCCCTTGAGCAGGTCCTCCAGGCCCACCACGTTCACCACCGCGAGCTTGCCGCTCCGGTCCACCGCGAACTGGAGCGAGCCCCGGAAGCTGCGGTCCTCGAAGGCGTGGAAGTCGTAGCCCACGCCGTACTCCACCTGCCGCACGTCGAAGCCGCTGCCGTCCGGCGTCTCCGCGTCCAGCCGGTCCTGCGCCAGGCCCACCACGGCGTCGTTCTCGTCCTTCAGCTCCAGGATGGCGGTGGCCGGCTTGCGGACCTCCTCGAAGAGGGTGGTGCGCAGGCCGTAGCGGCGCAGCAGCTCCGCCTGCTGCTTCGCCGCGGCGGCGGGCGTCAGCGCCTCGTCGCCCAAGAGGAGGTAGCGCCGGTTGTCGATGACCTTCCCCGCGATGCCGTACACGGAGCCCAGCGTGTGCGTGCGCACCGCGACCCCGCGCGAGCGCCACGTCTCCTGCGCCTCCGCGAGCCCCGCCTTGTCCGCGAAGCGGAACTCGCCCAGCTGCACGCGCGCGCTCCACTGCGCGGGTTCCCCTTGCGTCACCCGCACCGTCCAGCGCGAGCCCGCGGGCGCGTCCAGCATCTTGTCGCCCGGGCCCCCGAAGCGAAGGCGCATCCGCCCGCGCGGCGAGAACGTCACCCCGTCGCGCCCCTCCATGAGCTTGATGGGGAGGCGCGGCTCGCCGTTGCGGAAGTCCAGGCGCTTCAGGTCCTGCGGCCCGGGCAGGCCCGAGGTGAGCGGATCCTCCAGGCCACTGGACGCGGGGGGCTTCACGCCCGCGTCCACGGCGGCGGTGCTGGCGGGAACGGAGACCTCCGGCTCGCCCAGCCCCCGGGTACTCGGGACAGGGGAGGGCGCCGGCGTGGCGCAGGAGGCGAGCAGCAGGGCGGTCAGGAGCAGGACGGCTTTGGACACGGCGGCGGCACCGTAGCCGCCATGGGGCCGAGCGTCACGGTTCTCCCTCCCGGTGCGGCGCGTCCCCGCCTGGATGACCGGCAGTGAATAGAACGCCGGACCCCATGCGTTGCCCCTGCTCATGCGAATTCTCGGAGGCAACGGATTGAAGACGCGAAACACGCTGGTGGCCTCCCTGGCTGCCTGTTCCCTGGCGCTTGGGCTGACCGCTTGTGGCGGCGGCGGTGGCTCTGGCGGAGGCACCGGCGGTTCCTCGAGCGGCGGCGGTACCCAGCCCCCCGCGGCGAAGACGGGCGCCACCCCCAAGGTCGAGAAGACCCCCACCACCCCGGGCCAGGCGCCGCCCATCGGCGTGCAGCCGGTGGAGAACACGCCCGCCGCGCAGATGCCGGCGCACGCGGACCACGCGCCCATCGCGGAGCCCGGTCCCCAGCCCGCCGTCAGCGCCAAGGCCATGACGGAAGCCCCCACCACCACGCCCGTCAACGAGTGGGTCGTGTCGCCGAACGGAGATGACGGCGCGCAGGGCACGGAGGCCGCGCCGCTGCGCACCCTCGCCATGGCGGTGGGCAAGGCGGGCCCCGGCGACCGCATCCGCGTGCTCGCGGGCACCTACGCCGAGCGCCTGGTGCTGGGCGAGAACGCCAAGGCCGGCACGGCCGAAGCGAAGATCACCCTCCAGGGCGAGGGCCGCCCCAAGCTCACTCCGGGCAGCGGCTCGGGCGCCGCGGTGCAGGTGCGCCGCGCGAACTGGGTCATCGACGGGTTCGACATCGACGTGGAGGGGCAGCCCATCTTCGGCGTCACCTTCGAGGGCGATGTGCAGGGCGCGGTGCTGGCCAACTCGGAGCTGCACAACGGCACCGGCGGCGCGGGCATCACCATGTTCAACAACGCCCGCGGCCTCACCATCGAGAACAACAACATCCACGACTTCGTGCGGACCACCGGCAACAAGGACTCGCACGGCATCGTGATGCAGCCCGCGTCCTACGACGTGACGGTGCGCAACAACGACATCCACAGCAACTCCGGTGACTCCGTGCAGTGCCTGGGGCCCGAGGGCTTCAGCACCCTGCCGCCCGCCAAGGGCCTGCTGGTGGAGAACAACCACCTGTTCGGCAACCGGGAGAACGCCGTGGACATCAAGACGTGCCACGACGTCGTCATCCGCAACAACCGGATGCACAAGTTCCAGGCGAACGACACGGCGAAGGGCGAGGCGCTCGTCATCCACTACTCCGCCAACAACGTGCTGGTGGAGGACAACGAAGTCTATGACGCCGCGAAGGGCATCTCCGTGGGCGGCAACCACGAGGGCCCCGTGCCCCAGGCCGTCGTCGTGCGCCGCAACCGCGTGCACGACATGACCGACGCGGGCGGCGGCGAAGGCACCGCCATCCGCCTGGAGAACTCCAAGGGCACCGTGGTGGTGAACAACACCGTCACCCGCGCCAAGGCCGGCATCATCCTGGGCCACGGCACGGGCGGCCCCACGGAGTCGCTGCGCGTGCAGAACAACCTCGTGGACGCCCCCATCAGCGTGGACGTGGGCGGCCAAGCTCCCGGCCTCCAGATGGGCTCCAACCTCTACCCGGCCGGCACGCAGTTCAAGAACAACGGCCAGCTCGTGGCCCTGGACGCCTTCAAGGCCGCCGTCGGAGACACCACCTCCAACGGCGGGGACGTGACGGTGTCGGAGGCCTTCGCCCCGTCCGCTTCCGCCCAGGACAAGGGCCAGGACCAGGGCCAGCCCTTCTGCGGCGCGGCCCCGGACATCGGCGCGGTGGAGATGGGCTGCTAGGCCCTCCCCGGGCAATCACCCCGGGAAAAACAGAAGGCCCGATGCGGAAGCTCCGCATCGGGCCTTTTCTTTGAGGCGCCACCCGGATTCGAACCGGGGAATGAAGGTTTTGCAGACCTTTGCCTTACCACTTGGCTATGGCGCCGGAAGCGATTGGGGCCGGGTTTATACGCAGGCCCTTGGGAGCCGGTCAAGGAAGCAACAACATCCAGGCCCGCTTCTCGTCCCGATACCATGCGGCGCGGGTGTCGGACACCACCGAGCGAGGGAGCACACGATGCTGCAGGGCCATGGGGTCTTCCAGGAGGAGCACGAAGCCTTCCGCCGTACCGTCCGGGCGGTGGTGGACAAGGAGCTGCGCCCCTTCGCGGCCGAGTGGGAGGCCCGCGAGGAGTTCCCCCGGGAGCTGTTCACCCGCTTTGGCGAGCTGGGGTTCCTGGGCCTGAAGTACCCGGAGGCCTACGGGGGGACGGCCGCCGGGGAGCTGTACGAGGCGGTGCTCCTGGAGGAGCTGGGCCGCTGTGGCTCCGGCGGCGTGGCCGCGGGGCTGGGAGGGCAGTTCACCATCGCCACCGGGCCCGTGCACCTGTTCGGCACGGAGGCCCAGAAGCAGCGCTGGCTGGCCCCCGCCATCCGGGGGGAGAAGGTGGGCGCCCTGGGCATCACCGAACCGGACGCCGGCTCGGACGTGGCGGGGCTGCGCACCACCGCCCGCCGCGACGGCGACCACTACGTCGTCAACGGCTCCAAGACGTACATCACCAACGGGGTGCGGGCGGACTTCGTGGTGCTGGCGGTGAAGACCGACCCGTCGCGCGGCCACAAGGGCCTGTCCATGCTGGTGGTGGAGCGGGGCACGCCCGGCTTCAGCGTGGGCCGCAAGCTCCAGAAGGTGGGCTGGCGCGCGTCCGACACGGCGGAGCTCTTCTTCGAGGACTGCCGCGTCCCGGCGGAGAACCTGCTGGGCGTGGAGAACCAGGGCTTCTCGCAGATCATGGGCAACTTCCAGTGGGAGCGCCTGTCGCTCGCGCTGGGCGCGGTGGGCGCCATGGACGACATGCTGGAGACGGCGCTCGAGCACGTGAAGCAGCGCCGCGCCTTCGGGCAGACGCTGGCCGGCTTCCAGGTGGTGCGCCACAAGCTGGCGGACCTCTACACGGCCCGCGAGTGCGCGCGCCAGCTCACCTACCACGCGCTGCGCCTGCACGTGGCCGGGGAGTACGCCGTCGCGCAGACCTCCATGGCCAAGAAGGTCGCGACGGAGACGTGCTGCCGCGTGGCCGACGAGTGCCTCCAGCTCCACGGCGGCGCCGGCTACATGATGGAGTACGACATCCAGCGTCACTGGCGCGACGCGCGGCTGGGCCCCATCGGCGGCGGCACCAGTGAGGTGATGAACGAGATCATCGCCAAGCAGCTGGGGCTCTGAGCCCCGGGGACCTCCCTGAAGCAGGCGGGCAGGCGAGCGGGAAGAGGGGAAAAACCCCTCCGGTTCATGTTCGATGGAGCCTGTCGCCTCGGGGAGGTCCCGGTGGAGCCCACCATCATTTGCGATGAGTTGTTCATGCGTCTGGGGGACGAGGACGTCCTCGTCCTGGATTGCCGTGACGCGATGGACTGGGAGCGGTTCGAGATCCACATCCCCGGCGCGCTGCGCATGACGGCGTCGGAGATTGCCCGGGACCTGGGGATGCTGCCGGACGACGAGCTCATCGTCCTGTGCGGCACCACCCAGGACTGCGCGGACATCCGCCGCGTGTGCCGCGTGTTGCGCCTGAGGGGGCGCAATGCCGTATGCCTCGCCGGCGGACTTCACGCATGGGTGACGGGGGGCTACCCCACGGAACGCCACGCGCGCGCCTCCTCCCACGCCCACCGTTGAGCGGCGGATGCAGCGCGTCGTGAAACGGTGTAAGGAGCGCCCTGTCGCCCCCACCGGAGACTCCCCACGATGGCCAAGCTTCGCGCCGTGCTCATTGGCGCCACCGGACTCGCGGGTCAGCAGTTCATCGCTGCCCTGAAGGACCACCCGTTCATCGAGCTCACCGGGCTCGCCGCCTCGCCCCGCTCCGCCGGAAAAACGTACGCGGACGCCCTGCGCGCCTCCAACGGCATGCTGGCCTGGTTCGTCCCGGAGCCGCTGCCGGAGGCCATTGCCCGCATGACCGTGGTCAGCGGCGACGCCGTCCAGGCGAAGGACTACGACATCGCCTTCTCCGCCGTGGAGGCGGACGTCGCGCGGGAGCTGGAGCCGCGCCTGGCCCGGGACATCCCGGTGTTCTCCGCCGCGAGCGCCTTCCGCTACGACGCGGACGTGCCCCTGCTCATCCCCCCCGTCAACGCCGCCCACGCCCCGCTCATCAACGAGCAGCGCCGGCAGCGCGGGTGGAAGGGCTTCATCGTCCCCATCCCCAACTGCACCACCACCGGCCTGGCCGTGACGCTGGCCCCCCTGGCCGAGCGCTTCGGCGTGAAGGCCGTGCTGATGACCAGCCTCCAGGCCATGTCCGGCGCCGGGCGCTCCCCGGGCGTCATCGGCCTGGACATCCTCGACAACGTCGTGCCCTACATCCCCAAGGAGGAGCACAAGGTCGAGGTGGAGACGAAGAAGATCCTCGGGGCGCTCAACCCCGCGGGCGCGGCGCTCACCCCGCACGACGTGCGCGTCTCCTGCACCTGCACCCGGGTCGCCGTCCTGGAGGGCCACACCGAGTCCGTCTTCGTGTCGCTCGGGAAGAAGGCCAGCGTGGCGGAGGTCACCCAGACGATGCGTGAATGGCAGGGCGCCCAGGTGGCGAAGGACCTGCCGTCCGCTCCGCCCCGGTGGATTGAAGTGCTGGACGACCCGTTCCGCCCCCAGCCCCGCATGGACCGGGACACCCACGGCGGCATGGCCACCACGGTGGGCCGCATCCGCGAGGACGGTGTCCTGGAGAACGGCTTCAAGTACGTCCTCGTCTCCCACAACACCAAGATGGGGGCCGCCAAGGGCGCCATCCTCGTCGCGGAGCTGCTGCGGGCGCAGGGCTTGCTGGGCTGACCGGGGAACGAGGCCGGGGCAGGCCCTAGATTCTGGGTGCCAACCCTGGCCGCAACCATCTACTGTGCGCGGCCACGGACGCGCGGAATACCGCACAGAGGAGAGATCTACATGGCCTACGTCGTCGCCGAGCCTTGCATCAAGTGCAAGTACACCGACTGTGTCGAGGTGTGCCCGGTCAACTGCTTCTACGAGGGGGCGAACTTCCTCGTGATCCACCCGGACGAGTGCATCGACTGCGGCGCTTGCGAGCCCGTCTGCCCGACCAAGGCGATCTTCCCCGAGACCGAGCTGCCCTCGGAGTGGTCGGAGTACAAGAAGCTCAACACGGACTTCTCCGCCAAGTGGCCCAACATCGCGGAGAAGAAGGCCGCGCTGCCCGAGGCCGAGGAGTACAAGGACAAGAAGGGCAAGCGCGCGGAGCTGAACACCGCGCCCGGGAAGTAATCGCGGGCCGCGTCCGGGCGTGCCCGTCGTGGTGAAGGCCCTCGCGCCCCCTGGCGTGAGGGCCTTCGTCGTTCGTGGCGGCGGACGGGCAGGGGGCATCGCCGGACCTTCACCCCGCCTGGAGGACGCTGAGCCGCAGGCCCCGGGCCTCCAGCGCATCGCGCAGCCGCGCCACGTCCTCGGTGGGGACGGGCCCGTGCCGGCCCTGGATGCGCAGCGCCACCTCACGAGGCCCCGTGCGCTCCACCTCCACGGTGGCCTCCAGCGGCCCGCGCAGGCTCAGGCCCAGCGCCGGCCGCTGTGACTTCACGAAGACCTCGATCTTCTCGATGAGCGCCAGGGTGGACTCGACCTGCGCGACGGGGGGACTGGCCGGTCCGGCGCCTTCCGCGGATCCGCTCGCCGCGCGAGGACCTTCGACGGCGGAGGCTCGCGACGGGCCCTCCGGGGAACGGTCATCACGCGTGGGAGCGGGGAGGGGAGGCGGCGCCGGACGGGGCTCGGCGCGGAACGAGCGCTCCACCTCGCGGGCCAGCAACTCCGACGCGCGGTGCGAAGCCTGCGTCCCGCCCTCCGTGAGCGCCTCCTGGCGCACCGTCCCCAGCCGCTGCGCCTCCACGTGCATGCCCTGCCGGGCCTGCCGGAGCGTCTCCGGACTTCCCAGCGCACTGCGCGTCGTCGAGAGGACGGCCCCCGACGCTCGGACACCGGGAAGCGCTGGTGTGGCGCGCGTCGCCAGCCCCAGCCCGGGGCCACCGGGAGGACGCAGGGGCCCGGGCTTGGGGGGGAGCCCCGGCGCCACAGGCTCGCGGCGGACACCGGGACGGGGTGGGGTGTTTGACCGTCCCGAGGTCCGCTGGAGGACCTGCTGGAACGCGTCCTTCTCCGGTGGGACCTTCTCGGGTCCGGAAGGAGCGTCCTGACCTTCGACCTTCATGGCATGCCTCGCGCGAAAGGGATGCGCGGGCATGAGCAGCGGCCGTGCCAGTCAGGCGGGGCGCGCTCCCGGGAGGAGGGCGCGAAGGAGGCGGCACGGCGAGGGTGCCGCCCCCCGGATGGGGCGTGCGGGACGCGGGACGGCGCGCTTCTAGCGCTTGCCGCCGAAGCCGCCCGGCTGCACGGGCGCGGTGCCCGTCAGGTCGTTGAACGCGAGCGGACAGGCCGCCACGGCGTTCGGATCCGCGAGCGCGGGGTTCTGCGCCCAGTCCCGGTCCTGGAACAGGTACGCGTCGCGCACCTCCAGGTCCTTGAGCTGCTTGCGGTACTCCCAGAAGCGGCCGCGCAGGAGCACGCGCGAGCCCTTCGGCAGCTGCGTCAGCGCCGTGTACTGGTCCTCCTTCAGCCGCGCCGTGATGTTCACCGCGGGCCGCACCTTGGGCTTGCCGTAGGTCAGCCCCGACAGCAGGCCGTCGTTGCCCGGATCCGGCAGGTAGTAGACGAGCCGGGCCACCAGCGCGGGCGGCTCGGGCGGAGGCCCCTTCTTGCTGCGCTTCTTGGGCTTCTCCAGCTTCGCGTCGATGAACTCCAGCCCCGCGAACGCCACCTCCTTGTCGAGGTAGTCGTCGCGGAACTTCGCGTCCGCCACGCTTGCCGCCATGGCGTTGGCCTTGAGGACCTCCACGTCGTAGCGCTCCAGGATCGCGGGTAGCGTGAAGAAGAAGCTGTCCACGGGCTTCACGCCATCCGCGATGAAGCGCAGCTTGCTCAGGTCGAGCGGCGGGTAGTACGGCGCGAGCGCCACCGCCGTCTGCATCCACTCCGGAGGCAGCCGCTTGTCGATGAGCACCCGGCGCATCATCGACACCAGGAACATGTTGGCCGGGAAGCGCGGCGTGGACAGCTGCGTGCCCAGCGCCTGGATCAACACCGGGTCCAGGTAGAAGTTCTCGTCGCGCTTGTGCAGATACGGCGCGGACTCGCCCACGATGGTGAGCAGCGCCCCCACGAGCTGGGCGCAGTTCGCGTCGCTCGTCCCCTGGACCAGGGCCTGATTGACGCGGGAGCGGAGGAACCGCTTGTCCATGTCCGCTTCGCGGAACACGGGCGGCTCTCCCGTTCCAAAAAAGAACTCCTTCTGGGCGAGCGCGGGCGTCGACAGCAGGCCCACGGACAGAGCGAAAAGGGCACGGGTACGCATCGCCCGAACCCTACCATGCCCTCCCCGGGGCGATCCTCCTCCGAGCGGCCTCGCCCACGCGCTGCGTGGAGGTCTCCGATACCGCCCGACGTGGGAGGGCAATTGCAACCAGATGACCCGATGCGGCGGGGCTTTCGCGACAGGCCCATCCGAGGCCAGGGGGCAGGGGACGGACCGGCCGCGTGGAGGCGCGCCGGACCGGAAGGTGGGTGGTTTTTTCCGCCTGTTGGCGGCGCGGCCTTTTGTGTACCTTGCCCGCAGCCATGCCGACGCCCCCCGAGACCTCCCCTGCACCCGTCACCATCGCCCACATCAAGGACGAGGCGGAGCTCATGCAGGCCCTCGCCATCCGCGAGGTGGTGTTCATCGAGGAACAGCACGTGCCCGAGGGCATCGAGCGCGACGCCGAGGACGCCCACGCCTACCACGTGCTCGCCTACCAGGGGGGCCACGCCATCGGCACGGGCCGCCTGGTGAAGCTGCCGGAGCCGCCCGCCGGGCAGAGCGGGACGTGGGGCCAGATTGGCCGCATGGCGGTGCTCCAGTCGCACCGCAAGGCCCGCGTGGGCTCGCTGCTCCTCACGACGCTGGAGGAGGAGGCGCGCCGCCGCAACGTGACGGGCATCATGCTGCACGCCCAGCTCTACGCGCTCGACTTCTACAAGAAGCACGGCTACCAGCCCGTCGGCGCCGTCTTCGACGAGGCCGGCATCGACCACCTGGAGATGCACAAGCGGCTGTAGTCCCGCCGCCGTCTTTTCAGCGCCTCGGAGGACGGGGCGCGGGCGGCTCGGCGTGGCGCGGATCCTCGGGCCACGAGTGCCGCGGGTACTTGCGGCACAGCTCCTTGCGGATCGCCGGGTAGTGCCGCTCCCAGAAGCCCGCCAGGTCGGTCGTCACCTGCACGGCGCGCATGTTGGGGGCCAGCAGGTGCAGCACCAGCGGCACGCGGCCCGCGCCCACGCTGGGCCCCTGCGCCATCCCGAAGAAGTCCTGCAGCCGTGACTCCACCCAGGGTGGCTTGTTGGGCTCGTAGTGCACCTTCACGCCGCGCCCGCCGGGCAGGGTGACGCGCTCCGGGGCGTGGTTCGCCAGCAGGCGCTGCTGCTCGGAGGTGAGGCGCGCGTAGAGCGCATCCAGCAACGACACGCCCTCCAGGTCGGAGAAGCTGCGCGCGCCCACGCACAGGGACGCCAGCGCGTCGCGCATGAAGGCCGCGTCCACGGTGGGGAAGCCCGCCTCCGGGAACGCCTTGCCGAGCAGCTCCACGCGCGTGCGCCACTGCTCCAGCGCCTCGGGCTCCGCGAAGCGCTCCGGGCCCGCGGCCAGCGCCGCCTCGGCCAGCACGCGCGCGGCCTCCTCGGACGGTGGCGCGGGCGTGCGCGTCTCCTCCAGCATGAGGTTGCCGTAGGCCAGCCGGGTGAGGCGCTCCACGCGGCGCGAGTCCGGGTTCCACTGGAGGGTGTCCACCTCCTCCAGCGCGTCCGGGTAGAGGTCCAGCAGCCACTCGGCCTCCACGGCGCTGGCGAGCCGCACGACGGCGCCGCGCCCGGGGCGCTCCTCGGCGTCCACGGCGACCATCAGCTCCGCGTCCTGGACGACGCTGAACTCGGACAGGCTGGTGGTACCGCCGCCGAACATGAGCAGCTCGGGGGAGCGGGGCCGCCGCCTGCGGGCCACGCGGTCCGGGTAGCCCGCGAGCACGCTGAGCATCAGGGCCTGCTCCACGTCCTCGGGGCGGCCGGGACGTGAGCCCTGTTCGCGCACCGTGCGGCGCAGCTGCTTCTGCACGCGCTCCACGGACTGCACCGCGCCCGAGTCCAGCGACAGGGACTGCATGCGGCCGGACGCGAAGCCGGAACGGCCGGCCTCGCGGAAGCGCTCCAGGAGCTCCAGCAGGTCGGACGGGCCGCTGACGAGCGCGGACGCACGGCCCCCTCCGCCCAGGTTGGCGCGGGCCTCGCGGCGGATGTCCCGCTCGCCCATGAGGGCCGCGAGCACGGCGGCATCCGCGCCCACGCCCCGGCGCTCGCCCTCGACGATGACGCGGGCCTGTCTCGGGTGGACGGGGAAGCGCAGGAGCCGCTGGCCCACGTCCGTCACCTGGCCCTTCGCGTCCACCGCGCCCAGCCGGCGCAGCAGCGTCTCCGCGGCCTCCAGGGCGGGAGCGGGGGGCGGCTCGAAGAACGGGAACGCGGTCAGGTCCTTCACGCCCGACGCGCGCAGGGAGAGCACCGTCTCGGCCAGGTCGGTGCGGCGGATTTCCGGGGCTTCCTGATCAGGCCGCCCGTCGAAGTCGTGCTGGGTGTAGAGGCGCACGCAGTGCCCGGCCCGGGTGCGGCCCGCGCGGCCGGCGCGCTGGACGGCGGAGGCACGGCTCACCTTGCCCAGCTTGAGCTGCGGCAGTCCGGACCACGGCGAGTGGGACGCCACGCGGGCCAGCCCGCTGTCGATGACGACCGCGACGCCGTCGATGGTGACGGACGTCTCCGCCACGTTGGTGGACAGGATGATCTTCCGGCGCGAGCTGCGGCGCACGGCGCGGTCCTGCTCGGCGGGAGAGAGGTCGCCGTGGAGCGGGAGCACGTCCGCGTCGTGGCGCTCGGCGAACTCCGCGCAGGTGTCGCGCGCGCGGCGGATCTCCCCGGCACCGGGAAGGAACACGAGCACGTCGCCGTCGACGCCCTGGGTGAACAGGCGCTTGAGCGCGGAGAGCACCTGCTGATCCAGGTGCCGCTCATCCGGGGTGGACAGGTACTCGACGCTGACGTCGAAGCGGCGGCCCTCGGAGCGCAGGGAGGGGGCGCCGCCCAGGTACGCGCGGACGGGCTCGGCCTCCAGCGTCGCGGACATCACCACGAGCTTGAGGTCGGGGCGGGCCGTCTCCTGCAGCCGCCGCAGGAGCGCGAGCGAGATGTCCGCGGACAGGTGCCGCTCATGGAACTCGTCGAGCACGACGATGCCCACGTCGCGCAGGGTGGGGTCGGTGAGCAGGCGGCGTCCGAGCACGCCCTCGGTGACGAAGGACATGCGCGTCTTGGGACCGCGGACGTCCTCGAAGCGGACCTGGTAGCCGACGGTCTCGCCCACGCGCTCGCCAATCTCCTCGGACACGCGCTGCGCGGCGAGCCGGGTGGGCAGCCGCCGGGGCTGGAGGACGACGATCTCCTTGCCCGCGCCCAGCCCCGCCTCCAGCAGCGCGCGGGGAACGCGGGTCGTCTTGCCCGCGCCAGGGGGCGCCTCCAGCACGAGCGACCGCGAGCTCCGGAGCGTGGAGACGATGTCGGGCAGGAGGGGATCGATGGGAAGGGCGACGTCCGCCATGTCCGGGTTCCTCTTCACGGCGGGGGACTCACCGCGCGTCGGGTCTCAAGGCGTGCCAGCCTCGGACGGGTCGGTCTTCTTGCGACGCTTGGGACGCACGGCCTCCGGAGCACCGGAAGCCGAAGCGTCCGGTGCCGCGTCCACCTGCGCGGGCTCGGCAGCCGGGGCCGCGTTCTTCGGAGGCCGGCCCCGCCGGGGACGCGCCGCGACAGGGGGCTCCGAGGCGACAGGTTCCGGAGCAGCGAGGACCTCCTCGGAGCCGCGCTCCGAAGCCTCGACGCCACCAGCCTCCTGGTCGGCATCATCCCGGCCCTTGCGAGCCGGAGAGGGCTCCACGCCAGCGGCCTCCTCCAGGGACTCCGGGCCCGCCACGTCGTCGGGAGCCGCCTCCATCGAGTCGTCCCCGGAAGGCTCCGCAGCCTCGGCACCGTCGAACGAGTCCTCCTGGCCGGAGTCGCCCTCCTCACCGAAGAGGTCCGAAGCGCCTTCCTCGGCGGAGAGCGCGAGCGACTTGCCCGCGCGCTTCCGGGGCTTGAGGGTGAGGCCCGCGGCCTCGAAGACCCCGGGCACGGGAACCAGCGCGGCCTCCGCGAGCAGGCGCCCCTGCCGCAGCGCCACGTCCAGGCGTCGTCCCAGCGCCACCAGCGCCTCGCGCAGGGCGGCCTCCTGATCCGGGGGCAGCGGGGTGGGGGACAGGCTCGCGGTCCACGCGGCGAACGTCGCGGCGACCTGATCCACGACGGGGCGGACCATGGCGAAGTCATCGCGGGAGAAGATGCGGGTGACGTAGGCGCTCTTGAGCCGCCGCTCGTACGACGTGGCGTACTCGTTGACCAGCTCCACGGGCGCCCGGCGCAGCTGCGGGAACTTGAGGTGCGGGAAGAGGGCCTCGATGACGGGCGCGCGGCTGCTGGCGGTGAAGGTGATGCCGGCGTGCAGCTTCTCCAGCGCATCGACCCAGCGGCCCTGCTGATCGAACGAGAACTCCTCGCGGGCCTCGTCGAGCTCGGGCAGGTCCTTCACCTGTTCCAGCAGGCCGCCCGCGGGCTCCCGGGCCTCGCGCAGGCGCTCCAGCGCGGAGGCCAGCCACTGCTTCTCGGCCTCCAGCCCCGGCCTGCCGACGACCATCTCCTCCGCCGTGGCGAGTCGGGCCTCGAAGGCTTCGGCGAAGCGGATCAGCTCATAGGATTCGAGCGTGGACGACATGCGTGGACGACTCCTCGGAGGGGCGGCGGAGATACCACACCTTCACCGTCCGACGAGCAGGGCCTCCATGGCGCCAGGGGCGGAGAAGTCCGCGAAGGCCCACTCGGCGCCGGCGTCGAGCAGCGCCTGGGGCGTGAAGTTGCCCGTGCCCACGCCAATCGTCTCCGCGCCAATGCCCTTGGCGGCCGCGACGTCCTTGGGCGTGTCCCCGATGATCACCACCCGGCACGCCTCCAGGGGCGCTCCCAGCCGCGCCGCCCCGGCCTGCGCGCCGTGCCGGATGAGGGCCACGCGGTCCTCGAAGTCGCAGCCGAAGCCGCCGAAGGCGAACTGGTCGTGGATGTTCACGCGGTCCAGCTTCACCTTGGCGCCCGCGCGCACGTTGCCGGTGCCCAGGCCCACCGCGAAGCCCGTCCGCGAGCGCGCCTCCAGCACGGCTTCCCGCATGCCCGGGTGCAGCCGGTACTCGCGCGCATCGACCTTGGGGACTTCCAGGCCCAGGTGGGCGACGTACGCGTCGATGACCGCGCTGATGGCGTCCTCGGTGTCGGGCTGGCCGATGATGCCCAGGGCCTTTCGGACGATCGCCCGGTCCGTCATGCCGGACATGCTGAAGCCGTCGCACGCGTCACGCCGCCGGTGGAGCTGCTCGAAGGCCAGTCCCATGGCGCGGCGACCGGCGCCGCCGGTGGTGACGAGGGTGCCATCGATGTCGAAGAGAAGGACGGTGGGGCGCATGGCCTCCCATCTAACGGAAGGCCCCGCCCGACGCGAGCCCCGAGCAGTCCACCAGGGCGGCTGCCCCCGCCATGCCCGGCACCCGGCTCAGGGCTCCGCCAGCGTGAGCCCCTGCTGGAGCGCTTCACGCACCTGGGGGACATCCTCCAGGGGAAGCCGCTCTTCCAGCACCTCGCGCACCTGCTGACCGCCCAGCCGGCCAAGCGCCTGGGCCACGGCCTCGCGGATCCGCAGGTCGCGGTCCTCCAGCCGGGCCTGCAGCGCCTTCACGGCCTCGAACCCCAGGCGCTGGCCCAGCGCGGCGGCGGCCTGCGAGCGGACATCCGAACGGCGGTGCGGGTCCTCCAGCATCGCCTGGAGCGTCGGTCCCGCCTGCGGGGACTCCACGCGCGCCAGCGCCGTCACGGCCCGCATCCGCTGCGCGTCCGGGACGCTCATGTCCTCCGCCAGCGCCGCGAGCACGGGCACGACCTCCGGCCCCAGCCTGCGCCACGCCGCCTCCGGCGCCACGGTCGGTTGCGCGAGCAACCCCAGCGCCTCCGTGCGCAGCGGCCCGGGAGCGACGGCGCTCGGGGCCGTGGGAGCGGAAGCCTGGACCGCCGCGGTGGCCGCGTGGACCGGAGCCGCTTCGGACACGGGCCCCGCGCCCGCGAGCACGGCGAGACCGGCCAGGACCATCCACCGTGGCGTGGCGTGACGGGACGGGACCGGCGAGGGACGAACACCGCGGGGGCGGGACGGCTGGCTCGGCATGCGGGGCTCCCGGTGGGGAAGGGGAGCCCTGTTATACGACGGCTGCCGGTCCGGACTCGATAACGCTAAGGTCGGACCACCATGGCCGGACGCGTCTTCTTCTTCCTCCAACACGCCACGTATGAGCCCGCCTATCAGGCGGCCTCCATGGGCATCACCGCCGCCGCGATGGGGGACGACGTCTACTTCGTCTTCGCCTTCGAGGCCCTGCGCCAGCTGGTCCGGGGCGGCTTCGGCCTGGCGCACAGCGAGCGCGAGCGCACCGAGGCGGCCCGGGCCGAAGGGCTCAACGTCCCCACTCCGGCCCGCATGCTGGAGGAGGCCCGCGCCCTGGGCGCGAAGCTCGTGGCCTGCGACACCACGGTCCGCATCTGTGGCTTCTCGCCCCAGGAACTTCACGGCACGCTGGACGACGTCATGGGCCTGGCCTCCATCTGGCGGCTGACCGACGGCGCCCGCGTCCTCACGCTGTGAGCGGGCTGCCGGGCCGGTCCCCACCCTCCAGCAGGAGGGGGATGTCCGACAGGGCAAACGAACCCACCCCCAGGGATCGCCTGACGTTGCAACTTGGCAGCATTACCTGAATGGAACCTGCCTGCCGCGAGTCGCTGTAGCCTCGGTGGGCGTCCACGCGTTACGCTGCGGCATTCGCAGTCCGTTGTTCCCCCCTGGAAGGAAATCCTCAAGCCTATGCGCGCCAAGTCGACCCCCCTGAGCGCACTGCTGGCCGGCATCCTCGGTGTTGCCGTGATGGCCGGCTGTCAGACCTATGACTTCGAGCCGGTGGATCCGCTCGCGATCGCCCAGACGACCGTGGAGTCGGTGATCACCGCTCGCAAGAGCAAGCCGGACGTCATGCTGTTGGTGGACACCTCCGGCTCGATGACGGAGCCGGTGAACAAGGACCTGATCGTCAACGGTCAGCGTGCGTGCGACACCAAGGACGAACTGGGCCGTACCTTGACCTGCGCGGAGCAGTATCCCTGCGACACGTCGAAGTGCCCCACGCGCTGGTCGGAGCTCCAGGGCGCCATGGGCCCCTTCCTCTCGGAGAGCGGCAAGCTGGTCCGCTTCGGCCTGACGACCTATCCGGCGCCCATCACCACGGAGTCGCCGACCGTGGCCCAGTCGTGTGCGGCCGCCACGACGGGTGAGAGCGTCCGCGCGGTCATCCCGATCGACCTGGATACGGACGACGCCCTCCAGGAGTACGCGCTCCAGGTCAATGCGAAGCTGCAGGCCATCCCCAATGGAGGAGCGAACCGGCCCAGGGGCGGTACGCCGACAAGCGGAAGCCTGAAGTTCGCGGGCACGCTCCTGACGCCCAACTCCCAGGACCGCGATCAGATCGTCATCCTGCTCACCGACGGTCTGCCCAACTGCAACGAGTTCAACGAGTACAACGGCGGCATGCCGGAGTGCCGCTGCACGCTCGCGTCGGCGACGCAGTGCACGTCGACGCCGGGGGGCGCTTATTACAAGCGGGGTTGCCTCGACAAGAACGCCTCCGTGCAGGAGGTGGTGGCGCTCAAGAACAACGGCATCAAGACCATCGTCATCGGCTTCGGCGCGGAGACGTCCTCGGGTGACGGCCCCGCGGTGCTCAACGAGATGGCGCTCGCGGGGGGCTTCGCGCGGGACTGCAAGGTGGATCTGGACTGCGGCGCGGGCGACACCTGCAACCAGAGCACCGGCTTCTGCAACCGCGCCTTCTACCAGGCGGCCAACCGGGAGGAGCTGGCGTCCGCGCTGAAGGCCATCAGCGAGGAGCTCGCGGCCATTGACCCCTGCTTCATCAAGCTCGACCCCAGCCAGCTGCCCTCCTCGAATGGCGAGGACCTGAACGACAAGCTCATCGTCGTCTACATCGATGGCGAGCGTACGCTCGCGGGCCCCGACACCTGGTCGCTGGGCGCGGCCGGCGTGACGTTCACGGGCAGCGCCTGCGCGAAGCTGGAGTCGTCGCGTCCGGAAGACCCCGTCAGCGTCGAAGTGCGCGCCATCCGCCGGCTCTAAGCCGGCAGGCAGGCGGAGGCGGCTTTACGCGGGCGGAGGCGGGGATTATAGGGTCCTCGCCGCGCCGGTCGCCTCCGCCATGAAAATCACCGTCCTCTCGCGTTCCGCTTCCATCTCGTCCACGCGGCGGATCGTCGAGGCAGGACGCGCGAGAGGGCACCGGGTCCGCGTGCTCAACCCGCTCCGGGTGCAGATGCATCTGGACGGGGGCAGCCAGGCGACCCTGCTCTACGACCGCAAGAAGCTCACGCCCACCGACGTCGTCATCCCGCGCATCGCCCAGTCCATCAGCACGTACGGGCTCGCGGTGGTGAACCAGTTCGGTCTGGCGCGCGTGCCCCTGGTGAACCACGCCCAGGCCATCGCGCAGTCGCGCAACAAGATGCGCGCGCTCCAGCTGCTGTCCGCCCACGGCATCGACATCCCCGCCACGGTGATGGCCCGGGACGCGGCCCACCTCAAGGAGATGGTCGGGCTCGTGGGCGGGGTGCCCGTGCTGGTGAAGCTCCTCCAGGGCCAGGAGAAGCACGGCGTGATGGTCTGCGAGAGCCTCCAGTCGCTGGAGGCCGCGCTCGAGGCCGTGCTCGGCCTGGGGCACAACCTCGTCATGCAGGAGTACGTGCGGAGCACCGGCCAGGACGTGCGCGTCCTCGTGGTGGGCGGACAGGCCATCGCCGGGGTGCTGCGCAAGCCGCGTCCCGGTCGTCTCTCCCACACGCTGAACCGGGGCGCCCGTCTGGAGACCCTGACGCTGTCCCCCAGCCACCGCGCCACGGCGGAGAAGGTCGCCCGGCTCGTGGGCCTGGAGGTGGCCGCGGTGGACATCCTGGACGTCCAGGGGCACCCCAAGGTCTTCGAGGTGAACAGCTCGCCCGCCCTCCTGGAGATGGAGGCCGCGACGGGCATGGACCTGGCCACGCCCATCATCGAGCGCGCGGAGGCCCTCGTCGCCGGCGCCGTCCCCGTCTGGAGCGCTGCCCTGGAGACACCCCAGGCCCTGCCGCCACCGCCGGAGCGCAAGGGGGCCGTGAAGGTGAACGTGCCGCGGAGTTAGAAGAGAAAGCGCTCCCCGCGCGTCCGAAGCCCCGGTATACGAACGCCGCCTTCCTGGAGACCCCCATGCCCAGCCCCCGCCGCCTCCCGACCCTGGCCCCCCTGCTGCTGACGCTCGTCGGCGCGCCGGTGTTGGCCCAGGACGTGGACCCCGCCACCCTCTATGAAGTCACCACCGAGGGGACGTCGACGCAGGTGAAGGCCGGAGGGCAGGGCACGTTCGTGCTCGCCATCAAGTCGAAGCCCGGCGCCCACGTCTCCGACGAGGCCCCGCTGAAGCTGGAGCTGAAGGGCACGCAGCTGACGCCCGCCCAGAAGACGCTGACCCGTGAACAGTCGGTGGCGAAGAAGGCGGACGGCCAGCAGTTCGTGGATCCGCGCTTCGAGGTCCCCTTCACCGTGGTGTCCGCCGGCAAGGGCACGCTGGACGCGACGCTGACCTTCTTCATCTGCACGGAGAAGATCTGCGCCCGTCAGAAGAAGACCTTCTCGCTGCCCGTGGAGGTCCAGTAGTCCCCATGCGAGAGCGCTCCCCGAAGCCTTCCGGCGGCGACCGCGGCGGCCACGAAGCCCCGCGCTACGTCCATGGCGTCAACCCCGTGCTGGAGGCCCTGAGGGCCCACCCGGACGCGGTGGAGCGCCTCTTCATCGTCGACGGGCAGGTAGGCGCCAAGGCCGCGGGCGAGCTGCTCAGCCGCGCGCGCGACGCGGGCGTCCGGGTGGAGAAGGTCGGCCGGGAGCGGCTGACGTCCATGGCCGAGGGCGGCGTGCACCAGGGCGTCGTCGCCGAGCTACGCGGCTTCCAGTACGTCGACCTGGAGGACGTGCTGGAGGCGGCGAAGGCCAAGAAGCAGCCCGCGCTCGTCGTCGTGCTCGACGGCATCCAGGATCCGCACAACCTGGGCGCCATCATCCGCTCGGCCCACGCACTCGGAGCCCACGGCGTCGTCCTGGCCAAGGACCGGGCCGTTCAGGTGACGGGCACGGTGGCCAAGGCCTCCGCGGGCGCCGTCGAGTACTGCCCCATCGCGCGCGTCACCAACATCTCCCGCGCCCTGGAGGAGCTGAAGGAAGCGGGCCTCTGGGTCGCGGCCGCGGACATCGAGGGTGCAGAGCCCCTGTGGAGCGCCCGGCTGGACGGACCCCTGGCGCTGGTGGTGGGGGCCGAGGGGGCGGGCGTGAGGGAAGGCGTCCTCAAGCACTGCGACTTCCGCCTCCGGATTCCCATGGGCGGTCAGGTTGGTTCACTGAATGCCTCGGTTTCCGCCGCGATTCTGCTATACGAGGTCGCCCGTCAGCGGGGCCGTCCTTCCCGCTGATGACCCCGGATCAATCTCCTTGACTTGGAGAGTGGGGGCTTCTAAAAGGTCGCGCCTCTCAAGTCGCTGCCGAGGGGTTGACGGTCCGCTCGGGATGAGGTAGGGCGAGGCAGTTGCTGGATGGATGCCGGTGTAGCTCAGTCGGTAGAGCAACTGATTTGTAATCAGTAGGTCGCGGGTTCAAATCCCGCCGCCGGCCAGGTAGGACGGGCCGCGGAAAAGGGCCCGAGACGCAGCGAGATGGTGTAGGGAGCAGCACGCAGCACCACAAGCGAATATCTGGAGAGATGCCCGAGCGGCCAAAGGGAGCAGACTGTAAATCTGCCGGCTCTACGCCTACGGTGGTTCGAATCCACCTCTCTCCACTCGGCAATGCGGGAATAGCTCAGTTGGTAGAGCGTCAGCCTTCCAAGCTGAATGTCGTGGGTTCGAATCCCATTTCCCGCTCCAACCGTTGTAGTGAATCGCCAAGCCCTGATAGCTCAGTTGGCAGAGCGCATCCTTGGTAAGGATGAGGTCACCAGTTCAATCCTGGTTCAGGGCTCCATTTTTCGAGGAGTGTCATGTCCAAGGAAAAGTTCGATCGCAGCCTGCCCCACGTGAACATCGGAACGATTGGGCACGTGGACCACGGCAAGACGTCGCTGACGGCCGCCATCACCAAGGTGCTGGCGAAGACCGGTGGCGCCACGTTCCTGGCGTACGACCAGATTGACAAGGCGCCGGAAGAGCGCGAGCGCGGCATCACCATCTCCACGGCGCACGTCGAGTACAAGACGAAGAACCGCCACTACGCGCACGTCGACTGCCCGGGGCACGCCGACTACGTGAAGAACATGATCACGGGCGCGGCGCAGATGGACGGCGCCATCCTGGTGGTGTCGGCGGCGGACGGCCCGATGCCCCAGACGCGTGAGCACATCCTGCTGGCGCGCCAGGTCGGTGTTCCCTACATCGTGGTCTTCCTGAACAAGGTGGACCTGCTGGACGACCCTGAGCTGCGCGAGCTCGTGGAGATGGAGGTGCGTGACCTCCTGAAGAAGTACGAGTTCCCCGGCGACACCATCCCCATCGTCCCCGGCTCCGCGGTGAAGGCGCTGGAGGGTGACACCTCCGACATCGGCGAGCCGGCCATCCTGAAGCTGATGGAGGCGGTGGACAGCTACATCCCGACGCCGCAGCGCGCGACGGACAAGCCCTTCCTGATGCCGGTGGAAGACGTCTTCTCCATCGCCGGCCGTGGCACGGTGGCCACCGGCCGCGTGGAGCGCGGTGTCATCAAGGTGGGCGAGGAAGTGGAAGTCGTCGGTCTGCGCGCGACGCAGAAGACGGTGGTGACGGGCGTGGAGATGTTCCGCAAGCTGCTGGACGAGGGCCGCGCGGGCGACAACATCGGCGCGCTGGTCCGTGGCCTCAAGCGCGAGGACATGGAGCGCGGCCAGGTGCTGGCGAAGCCGGGCAGCATCACGCCGCACACGAAGTTCAAGGCGCAGATTTACGTGCTGTCGAAGGAAGAGGGCGGCCGCCACACCCCGTTCTTCAAGGGGTACCGTCCGCAGTTCTACTTCCGCACCACGGACGTGACGGGCACGGTGAAGCTGCCGGACAACGTCGAGATGGTCATGCCGGGCGACAACATCGCCATCGAGGTGGAGCTCATCACCCCGGTCGCGATGGAGAAGGAGCTCCGGTTCGCCGTCCGCGAGGGTGGCCGTACGGTGGGCGCCGGCGTCGTTGCGGAGATCATCGCCTAGTCGGCTTCCCGCCGACCGGCTTTCACGGGCACTGAGTTGCGGAGGGGAGGGCTGCTTTTGTAGCCTTCCCTTCTCGCATCTGGTGAAATGAACCATGCCTAAGGGTAACCGTTCCATCATCTCGCTCGAGTGCACCACGTGCAAAGAGCGGAACTACACGACCACGAAGAACAAGCGGAAGAGCCAGGACAAGCTCGAGCTGAGCAAGTTCTGTCCTCGGTGCCGCAAGCACACGGACCACAAGGAAGGCAAGGTCTAGGTCGTCCGTTCCATGAAGGTTTAGGCCAGTAGCTCCAACGGTAGAGCAGCGGTCTCCAAATCCGCGTGTTGGGGGTTCGAATCCCTCCTGGCCTGCCAGCTTCAGTACAGGGACCCCCGGTACCGAGCGGTGCCGGGGGTCCCTGCCTTTTCGCAGTCCCGCTTCCGCAGTCCCTCGTGAGGCACCATGGCGACGGCATCTGAGGCCAGCCAGCAGGCTAACCGCTCGGGCATCGACCCCAAGCGGCTCGTGGTCATCTTCTATCTCGTCACCGGCATCGTCCTGGCCCTCTTCCTGGAGCACGTCTTCGGGTTGCTCTGGAGCCGGTTCGGCTGGAACGACGTGGAGCTCTTCGAAGGGCTCGGCTGGCGCGTGTCGACGCTGGTGGGCTACGCGGCGGCCCTGGCCCTGGTGCTGGCAGCCTACTTCCACCCCCGTACGCACACCCTCTCCATCGACGTGGCGTCCGAGCTGATGAAGGTCACCTGGCCTACCTGGTCGGAGACCCGTGCGTCGACCATGGCCGTGGTCGTCGCCTCGCTGGTGGCGGCCGTTCTGCTCTTCTGCATCGACACCGTCGCCTACAACTTGATGGTGGAGTGGCTGCCTGCCCTGTGGGGGAAGCTGTAATGGCGAAGAAATGGTTCACGGTCCAGACCTACTCGAACTACGAGAACCAGGCGAAGAAGAACCTGGAAGAGCAGGTGCGCCTCAAGGGCCTGCAGGACCAGGATCTGATTGGTGAGATCCTCATCCCCATGGAGCAGGTCGTGGAGATGGTGAACGGCGAGAAGAAGACCACCCGCCGCAAGCTGTTTCCGGGCTACATCTTCGTCCAGATGGAGCTCAGCGACACCACCGTCCACCTGGTGAAGAACACCTCCAAGGTGACGGGGTTCCCGGGCGTCGGCCAGAACGAGCAGCCCCGGCCCATGTCGGACCGCGAGGTCGAGCGTCTCACCGCGCAGGTCACCGAGGGCGCCCACAAGGCCAAGCCCAAGGTCCAGTTCGAGACCAGCGACACGGTGCGCGTCATCGACGGCCCGTTCGCGAACTTCAATGGCACCGTGGAAGAGGTCAACCCGGAGAAGGGCCGCGTGCGCGTGCTCGTCAGCATCTTCGGCCGTGCGACCCCCGTGGAGCTCGACTTCATGCAGGTGGAGAAGACCACCGGCTAGTTTCCCCAGTCTTCCGCGTCCGTCACCCGGGCGCGGATCAACGGGTGGGAGGGTCGCCCCGTCTGGCGGCCCGTCGGAACCACCCTCTCGAAAGGCAGCAGTCCGCCGATGAAGAAGGTCACAGGTCAGGTCAAGTTGCAGATCCCCGCCGGCAAGGCGAACCCCGCCCCGCCGATTGGTCCCGCGCTCGGTCAGCAGGGCGTGAACATCATGGAGTTCTGCAAGCAGTTCAACGCCAAGACGCAGGCGGAGGCCAAGGAGGGTCTGATCATCCCGGTGATCATCACCGTGTATCAGGACCGCTCCTTCACCTTCATCCTGAAGACCCCTCCCGCCGCGATCCTCATCAAGAAGGCCGCGGGTCTCCACACGGAGAAGAAGAAGGGTTCGGGCGCGAAGAAGCCGGGCAAGGAGAAGGTGGGGCAGATCACCCGCCAGCAGGTGGAAGAGATCGCCAAGAAGAAGATCCAGGACACCACCGCCTCGTCCATCGAAGCCTGCATGAACACCATTGCCGGCACCGCGCGCTCCATGGGCATCGACGTCGTCGGTTAGCCCGCCCCATCTCTCAAGGATTCCTGCCATGGCTACCAATGGAAAGAAGTTCCGCGCGTCCAACGAGCTGGTGGACCGCAACAAGCGCTACGCCGTCGCCGAGGGCTTCGCGCTGCTGAAGAAGACGGTCGAGACCCGCGCGACGAAGTACGACCAGACGGTCGACGTCGCCATCAACCTGGGCGTGGACCCGAAGCACGCGGACCAGATGGTCCGTGGCGCCGTGGTGCTCCCGCACGGCACCGGCGCCACCGTGCGCGTGGCCGTGTTCGCCAAGGGTGAGCGCGCCACCGAGGCCGCCAATGCCGGCGCCGACATCGTGGGCGCCGAGGACCTCCAGAAGCGCATCGAGGAGGGCTTCCTCGACTTCGACACCGTCATCGCGACGCCGGACATGATGGGCATCGTCGGCCGCCTCGGTAAGGTGCTCGGTCCCCGTGGCCTCATGCCGAACCCGAAGGTCGGCACGGTGACCATGGACGTCGCCAAGGCCATCCGCGACTCCAAGGGCGGTAAGGTGGACTTCCGCGCGGAGAAGGCGGGCATCGTCCACGCGAAGATGGGCAAGGCCTCCTTCGCCGCGGACAAGCTCGAGGCGAACTTCAACGCGCTGGTGGACCTGGTGATGAAGCTCAAGCCGGCCACCGCCAAGGGCGTGTACCTGAAGGGCATCGCCATCTCGACGACCATGGGGCCGGGCATCAAGCTCGACACCACGGAAATCCTGGCGCGTCACCGCTAGTCGCGGGTGTCAGGACGGGCAGGGAAGGGTGCGCTTCCTGACGGGGAGCGTCAGTCCCATCGCCCGGAGAATGTCAGCTCGATAGAAAGTGCTGGATCTTTGCGAAAGCCGGGGGTATAGGCCCCCGGCTTTTGCAATTGGAGCGCCATGTCGAGAGACGCGGCGTTTCGACCTGGTTCATGACAGCAGGGACCTGGAAGGGAGAAGACGCGTCCGTTGGGAACCGGGCAACCGGTCGGGCCGTCCATCCACTCCTGGTTCAAACGACCGCAAGGTCAGCCCTGCCGAGACTGGAGGTGCGGTGTGGTGCCTCTCGGAGGCCCCCCTCTCGCTCTGCCACTTTGGCCCAGGCATCACGCCCGACCGTCAGGTCGGGCCATGAAGGAGGTGAGTCAAGGTGCTGAAGAGCGAGAAGGAAGAGATGATCAAGGAGCTCCACGAGAAGTTCGCCCGGACGAAGACGGCGGTTGTCGCCGAGTTCTCCAAGGTGGACGTGGAGACCGTCACCAAGCTGCGTCGCAAGTTCCGCGAGGGCAAGGTCGAGTACAAGGTCATCAAGAACACGCTGGCGCGCCGTGCCGCTGAGGGCACGTCCGTCTCCGTGATTTCGGATGACTTCACCGGTCCCGTGGCCCTGTGCATCAGCTACGACGACGTGGTGGCTCCTGCGAAGATCCTGATGGATTTCATCAAGGACATGGAGACCATCAAGGTCCGTAGCGCCGTGGTGGACGGCAAGAAGATTGACGTCAACGGCGTGAAGGCGCTGGCGAAGATGCCGGGCCTCAACGAGCTGCGCGGGCAGTTGCTCGGCATGCTCAACCAGCCGGCAGGCAAGCTGGTTCGGACCATCGCGGCCCCCGGGTCGCAGCTCGCGCGGGTGCTGCAGGCCAACGCGGACAAGTCGCAGGGGCAGTAATCATCCCGAGAAGTTTTTCTACCGCAACCTCTTCGGCGTGGCAGCCCAGACGGGTCGCCCGCCGTTAGTCAACCGCAGAAGGACACAGTTCAATGGCTGACCTGAATTCGATTGTCGACCAGCTCTCCTCGCTCACCGTCATGGAAGCGGCCGAGCTCGTGAAGCAGCTTGAGGCGAAGTGGGGCGTTTCCGCCGCCGCCGTGGCCGTTGCCGCCGCTGGCCCCGCCGCCGCCGCTGCTCCTGTCGAGGAGAAGACGGAGTTCAACGTGGTGCTGGCGAACGCCGGCGCCAACAAGATCAACGTCATCAAGGAGATCCGCGCCATCACCGGCCTGGGCCTGAAGGAGGCCAAGGACCTGGTCGAGGGCGCGCCCAAGACGGTCAAGGAAGGCGTCAACAAGGACGACGCCAAGAAGATCAAGGACCAGCTCACCGCGGCTGGCGCCACCGTCGAGATCAAGTAGTTCTGTACAGGGGCTGCCCTGTTCTTCCGGGAAATCCCGGGCAGCCTGCTGATCGGATGAGCAGGCCGGCGCTCCCTTTGCTGGGGCGCCGGCTTTGCCCATTTGACATTTGCCAAATTTCCCGGCGCCGCCGCGCGTTACTGAAGTTTGCCCCGCCCGAGCAGCCGTCCCCGGAGACCGAATGCCGACGCAGATCCAGAACAATTTCCGCGTGCGGAAGACCTTCGCGAAAATCGCGAAGATCATCGACATTCCCAATCTCATCAACATCCAGAAGCAATCCTACGAGAAGTTCCTCCAGGCCGACATCGCCCCGGAGAAGCGTGAGGACCTTGGCCTTCAGGGTGTCTTCAAGTCCGTCTTCCCGATCCGGGACTTCAACGAGACCTCCTCGCTGGAGTTTGTGAGCTATCACCTGGAGAAGCCGAAGTACGACGTCGATGAGTGCCACCAGCGTGGAATGACCTACTCGGCGCCCATCAAGGTCGTCGTGCGCCTGGTCGTCTGGGACAAGGACGAGGAGACCGGCGCCCAGTCCATCCGCGACGTGAAGGAGCAGGAGGTCTACTTCGGCGAAATCCCGCTGATGACCCAGAACGGTACGTTCATCATCAACGGCACCGAGCGCGTCGTGGTGAGCCAGCTGCACCGCAGCCCGGGTGCGTTCTTCGACCACGACAAGGGCAAGAGCCACTCGTCGGGCAAGCTGCTCTACAACGCCCGCATCATCCCGTACCGCGGCTCGTGGATCGACTTCGAGTTCGACCACAAGGACCTGCTGTACGTGCGCATCGACCGGCGCCGCAAGCTGCCGGCCACCGTGCTCATCCGCGCCCTGGGCGCCGTCGGTGACACGGCGAAGAAGAACCCGCTCGACTTCAAGGGCTCCACCGAGGAGATCCTCAACTACTACTACGCCACCGAGACCATCTACCTGCAGAGCGCCGCGGACTTCGAGAAGTCCGTCGAGCTGGAGCTCCTGCCGGGTCAGCGCGCCACGCGCGACATCAAGACCAAGTCCGGTGAGCTGATCGTCAAGAAGAACCGCAAGTTCACGCGCGCCGCCATCAAGAAGCTCGAAGCGGCGAAGATGACCAAGCTGCCCATCGACGCGGACGAGCTCTTCACCAAGGTGTCCGCCTACGACGTGGTGGACGAGAACACCGGTGAGGTCATCCTCGAGTGCAACGAGGAAGTCTCGCAGGAGAAGGTGGACGAGCTCCTCAAGCGCGACATCAAGGAGTTCAAGGTCCTCTTCATCGACAACCTCAACGTGGGTCCGTACCTGCGTGAGACGTTGATGCTGGACAAGATCGAGTCGCCCGAGCAGGCCATCATGGAGATCTACCGGCGCCTGCGCCCGGGTGATCCCCCGACGCCGGAGACGGCGACGAACCTGTTCAGCAACCTGTTCTTCAACCCGGAGCGCTACGACCTGTCCAAGGTCGGCCGCCTCAAGCTGAACTTCAAGTTCAGCCTCGAGGAGCCCCTGGACGGTCAGATCCTGACCAAGCGCGACATCCTGGAGGTCATCCGCTACCTGATCGACCTGAAGAACGGCAAGGGGACGATCGACGACATCGACCACCTGGGCAACCGCCGCGTCCGCGCGGTGGGCGAGCTGCTGGAGAACCAGTACCGCATCGGCCTCGTCCGCATGGAGCGCGCCATCAAGGAGCGCATGAGCCTCCAGGAGATCGAGACGCTCATGCCGCACGACCTGATCAACGCCAAGCCGGTGACGGCGGTGATCAAGGAGTTCTTCGGGTCCAGCCAGCTGTCGCAGTTCATGGACCAGACGAACCCGCTCTCCGAGGTCACGCACAAGCGCCGCCTGTCCGCGCTCGGGCCTGGCGGCCTCACGCGTGAGCGCGCGGGCTTCGAAGTCCGCGACGTGCACCCGACGCACTACGGCCGCATCTGCCCCATCGAGACGCCGGAAGGCCCGAACATCGGCCTCATCGCGTCGCTGTCGACCTACGCGCGCGTCAACGAGTTCGGCTTCGTGGAGACGCCGTACCGCAAGGTGGACGCGGGCAGCGTGACGGGGGACGTGGCCTTCTACTCGGCGCTCGAGGAGGAGAAGCACACCATCGCCCAGGCGAACGCGGAGACGGACAAGAAGGGCAAGTTCCTCAACGCGCTGGTGCAGAGCCGCCGCAGCGGCGAGTTCGTCCAGGTCAAGGCCGAGGACGTGGACCTGATGGACGTGTCCCCGAACCAGCTGGTGTCGGTGGCGGCCTCCCTCATCCCGTTCCTGGAGAACGACGACGCGAACCGCGCGCTCATGGGCTCCAACATGCAGCGCCAGGCGGTGCCGCTCCTGCGCACCGCGGCCCCGCTCGTGGGCACGGGCATCGAGGCCATCGTCGCGCGCGACTCGGGCGTGACGTGCGTGGCCCGTCGTGACGGCATCGTGGAGTCGGTGGACGCCAGCCGCATCGTGGTGAAGGCGGACTCCAACGCGGCCCTGAGCGACGTGTCCAGCGAGGTCGACATCTACAACCTGCTCAAGTACCAGCGCTCCAACCAGAACACGTGCCTCAACCAGAAGCCCATCATCCGCAAGGGTGACCGGGTGAAGAAGGGCGACGTGATCGCGGACGGTCCGGCCACCGAAACCGGTGAGCTGGCGCTGGGGCAGAACGTGGTCGTCGCGTTCATGCCGTGGCAGGGCTACAACTTCGAAGACTCCATCCTGCTCAGCGAGCGCATCCTCAAGGAGGACGTCTTCACGTCCATCCACATCGAGGAGTTCGAGTGCATCGCGCGCGACACCAAGCTGGGCAAGGAGGAGATCACCCGCGACATCCCGAACGTGGGTGAGGAAGCCCTCAAGGACCTGGACGAGAGCGGCATCATCCGCATCGGCGCCGAGGTGAAGCCCGGCGACGTGCTGGTGGGCAAGATCACCCCGAAGGGCGAGACCCAGCTGTCTCCCGAAGAGAAGCTGCTGCGCGCCATCTTCGGTGAGAAGGCCGGCGACGTGCGCGACAGCTCCCTGCGCGTGCCCCCGGGCGTCGTGGGCACCGTCATCAACGCCAAGGTGTTCAGCCGCAAGGGCGTGGAGAAGGACGAGCGCGCCAAGCAGATCGAGTCCATGGAGGAGGCGAAGCTCCTCAAGGACCAGAACGACGAGATCAAGGTCCTCCAGGACTCCGCGTACAGCCGCCTCCGTGGGCTGGTCCGCGGCAAGGAGGTCCAGGGCAAGCTCGTGGACGACAAGGGGAAGATCCTCCTGAAGAAGGGGGACATCCTCAACGACGAGCTGCTGGCCACGGTGCCGTACAAGTACTGGGGCGAGATCTCCGTCGGTGATCCGCTGGACGCGCGCCTGCGCGACATCCTGCGCAACCTGGAGGAGACGAAGGAGGCCGTGAAGCTGGCCTTCGGCGAGAAGATCGCCCGCATCAAGAAGGGCGACGAGCTTCCCCCGGGCGTCATCAAGATGGTGAAGGTGTACGTCGCCATCAAGCGCAAGCTCGCGGTGGGCGACAAGATGGCCGGCCGCCACGGCAACAAGGGCGTCGTGTCCCGCGTCCTCCCCGAGGAGGACATGCCGTACCTGGAGGACGGGCGTCCGGTGGACATCGTCCTCAACCCGCTCGGCGTTCCGTCCCGCATGAACATCGGGCAGATCCTCGAGGTCCACCTGGGCTGGGCCGCGAAGGGCGTGGGCGAGCAGCTGCAGCGCTACATCGACGAGAACTTCAGCGGCGAGCAGCTCAAGAAGCAGCTGAAGACCGTCTACGACGACAAGGCCTTCGGCGACTTCGTGGACGGGCTGTCCGACCAGGAGGTCCAGGACCTCTGCCGCCGCCTGAAGAAGGGCATCCACGTGGCGACGCCGGTGTTCGACGGCGCTCGCGAGACGGAACTGCACGCCCTCTTCGACGAGGGCCGCCTGCCGCGCTCCGGCCAGATGGTGCTCTTCGACGGCCGCACGGGTGAGCCGTTCGACCAGAACGTCACCGTGGGCGTGATGTACATGCTCAAGCTGCACCACCTGGTGGACGAGAAGATCCACGCCCGTTCCATCGGGCCCTACTCGCTCGTCACGCAGCAGCCCCTGGGCGGCAAGGCCCAGTTCGGCGGCCAGCGTCTGGGCGAGATGGAAGTGTGGGCGATGGAGGCCTACGGCGCGGCGTACACGCTGCAGGAGTTCCTCACGGTCAAGTCGGACGACGTGGTGGGCCGCACGCGCATGTACGAGGCCATCGTCAAGGGCGACAACGTCCTGGAGAGCGGCCTGCCCGAGTCGTTCAACGTGCTCCTCAAGGAACTCCAGTCGCTGGCCCTGGACGTGGAGCTGCTGGAGAGCGCGCCCCCGGAGCGGCAGCGCAGCTTCGGCGGAGACTTCCTGGGTGGCGGCGACGGCGAGGACCGGAAGTCGGGGACCGAGGCCTAGGCCTTTTCAAAGAAGCCGGTGCGCCCGCCTGACCGGCTGGCTGCTTCCTCGTGGAGGGGGCGGTTGGCCGGGCGCAGGGCGGGGGCCCGAAACGTTTGGCGCCCTGAGCGCTCATAAGTTTTCGGAGGCAACGTGAAGGACATTTTCAACTTCTTCGAGAAGCCGAAGGACCCGCTGTCGTTCAACGCCATCCGCATCGCGCTGGCGTCGCCCGACAAGATCCGCCAGTGGTCGCACGGCGAGGTGAAGAAGCCCGAGACGATCAACTACCGCACGTTCAAGCCGGAGCGGGATGGGCTCTTCTGCGCCCGCATCTTCGGGCCGGTGAAGGACTACGAGTGCAACTGCGGCAAGTACAAGCGCATGAAGCACCGTGGCGTCGTGTGCGAGAAGTGCGGCGTGGAGGTCATCCAGTCCAAGGTGCGCCGTGAGCGCCTGGGACACATCACGCTGGCCACGCCCGTGGCCCACATCTGGTTCCTCAAGTCGCTGCCCAGCCGCATCGGCAACCTGCTCGACATCACCCTCAAGGAGATGGAGAAGGTGCTGTACTGCGAGAGCTACATGGTCATCGACCCCAAGGCGACGCCGCTCCAGAAGGGCGAGCTGATCTCCGAGGAGAAGATGCACCGGCTCTTCCAGGAGCACGGTGAGGACTCGTTCACCGCGGGCATGGGCGGCGAGGCCGTCCGCGAGATGCTCAAGTCCCTGGACGTGGAGAAGCTGTCCGAGGAACTGCGCAAGGACATGCGCGAGACCACCAGCGAGGCGAAGCGGAAGAAGTACGCCAAGCGCCTGAAGGTGGCCGAGGCGTTCCGCGTCTCCGGCAACAAGCCGGAGTGGATGATGCTGGACGTCATCCCCGTCATCCCGCCCGACCTGCGTCCGCTGGTGCCCCTGGACGGCGGCCGCTTCGCGACCTCCGACCTCAACGACCTGTACCGCCGCGTCATCAACCGCAACAACCGCCTCAAGCGGCTGCAGGAGCTGAACGCGCCGGACATCATCATCCGCAACGAGAAGCGGATGCTCCAGGAGGCCGTGGACGCGCTGTTCGACAACGGCCGCCGCGGCAAGACCATCACCGGCCCGAACAAGCGGCCGCTGAAGTCGCTGTCCGACATGCTCAAGGGCAAGCAGGGCCGGTTCCGTCAGAACCTGCTCGGCAAGCGCGTGGACTACTCGGGCCGCTCCGTCATCGTCGTGGGTCCCGAGCTGCGCCTGCACCAGTGCGGCCTGCCGAAGATCATGGCGCTCGAGCTCTTCAAGCCGTTCATCTACAACAAGCTTGAAGAGAAGGGCTACGTCACCACCATCAAGTCCGCGAAGAAGATGGTGGAGAAGGAGCGTCCGGAGGTCTGGGACATCCTCGAGGACGTGATCCGCGAGCACCCGGTGCTCCTCAACCGCGCCCCCACGCTGCACCGCCTGGGCATGCAGGCCTTCGAGCCCGTCCTCATCGAGGGCAAGGCCATCCAGCTGCACCCGCTGGTGTGCGCCGCGTTCAACGCGGACTTCGACGGCGACCAGATGGCCGTGCACGTGCCCCTGTCCATCGAAGCGCAGATGGAAGCGCGCGTGCTGATGATGTCGACGAACAACATCCTCAGCCCCGCGAACGGCAAGCCCATCATCGTCCCGACGCAGGACATGGTGCTCGGCATCTACTACATGACGCGCGCCCGCGAGTTCGCCAACGGCGAAGGCCGCGTGTTCGCGTCGCCGGACGAGGTGCGCGCCGCGTACGACCACGGTGAGGTCCACCTGCAGGCCAAGGTGGTGTGCCGCATCGACGGCAAGCGCAAGGAGACCACGGTCGGCCGCGTGCTGCTGTGGGAAGTCGTTCCGCGCCGCGTGGGCTTCGACGCCATCAACAAGGTGCTCGACAAGAAGTCGCTCGGTAACCTCATCGACCTCTGCTACCGCCTCACGGGCGAGAAGGAGACGGTGCTGCTGGCGGACCGCGTCCGCAGCGCGGGCTACTTCCACGCGACCCGTGCCGGTATCTCCATCGCGCTCAAGGACATGATCATCCCTGCGAAGAAGCAGGAGTTCCTGGACTACGCGCGCAAGGAAGTGTCGGAGATCGAGAACCAGTACCTGGAAGGCCTCATCACCGACGGTGAGCGCTACAACAAGGTCATCGATATCTGGGCGGAGATCACCGAGAAGGTCGCCCAGGAGATGATGCAGCAGATCTCCCAGGACGAGGCTTCCGGGGACGTGGACGGCAAGCGCGTGACGCGCAAGCAGCCGTCGTTCAACCCCATCTACATCATGGCCGACTCCGGCGCCCGCGGCAGCGCCCAGCAGATCCGCCAGCTGGCGGGTATGCGCGGCCTGATGGCGAAGCCCTCCGGCGAAATCATCGAGACGCCCATCACGGCCAACTTCCGTGAAGGCCTCTCCGTGCTCCAGTACTTCATCTCCACGCACGGCGCCCGTAAGGGCCTGGCGGACACGGCGCTCAAGACGGCCAACTCCGGTTACCTCACCCGCCGTCTCGTGGACGTGGCGCAGGACGCCATCATCAACGAGTACGACTGCGGCACCATGGACGGTCTGTTCATCGGCGCCCTGGTCGAGGGCGGCGAGATCATCGAGCCGCTGGGGGAGCGCATCCTGGGCCGCGTGGCCCTGGACGACATCCTCGACCCTGTGACGGGCGAGGTGCTGGTGCGCGCCAACGAGGAGATCGACGAGGACCGCGTCCGCCGCATCGAGAACAGCGGTCTGGACAAGGTGAAGATCCGCTCGGTGCTCACCTGCCAGGCCAAGCGCGGCATCTGCGTGGAGTGCTACGGCCGTGACCTGGCGCGTGGCCGCAAGGTGTCCGTGGGCGAGGCCGTGGGCGTCATCGCGGCGCAGTCCATCGGTGAGCCGGGTACGCAGCTCACGATGCGCACCTTCCACATCGGTGGTGCGGCGACCCGTCGCGCGGAGCAGTCCAGCCTGGAGAACCGCTACGCGGGTTCCGTGAAGTTCGCGGGCCTGAACACGGTGCAGAAGGCGGACGGCACGCTGGTGGCCATGAACCGCAACGGCGAGATCGTCATCGTCGACGAGTCGGGCCGCGAGCGTGAGCGCTACCAGATCATCTACGGCGCCCGCATCCTGGTGAAGGAGAACCAGAAGCTGGAGCCGGGCGTGCTCCTGGCCGAGTGGGACCCGTTCGCCATCCCCCTGCTCACGGAAGTGGGCGGTGTCGTGCGCTACGAGGACATCATCGAAGGCGTGACGATGTCCGAGACGCTCGACGAGGTGACGGGCCTGTCGCGCAAGACGGTCATCGAGTCCAAGGACCCGGAGGCGCGTCCGCGCGTCACCATCCGCGACGCGGCCGGCAACGTGAAGGACCTGCCGTCCTCCCGCAACCAGGCGAGCTACTTCCTGCCCCAGGGCGCGATCATCACGGTCAACGACCAGGATGAGATCTCCGCGGGCGAGGTCATCGCCAAGGTGCCGCGTGAGACCACGAAGACCAAGGACATCACGGGCGGTCTGCCCCGCGTGGCCGAGCTCTTCGAGGCGCGCAAGCCCAAGGACGCGGCGGCGATCGCGGAGATCGACGGCGTGGTGTCCTTCGGCAAGGACACCAAGGGCAAGCGCAAGCTCATCATCACCCCCGAGGTGAGCGGCGAGCAGCGCGCGGACCTGGCCAAGGAGTACCTGATCTCCAAGGGCAAGAGCATCAACGTCCACTCCGGCGACCGCGTGAAGGCCGGCGAGGCGATGATGGACGGCGCGGCCAACCCGCACGACATCCTCAAGGTGCTGGGCGAGAAGGAACTCGCGCGCTACCTGGTGGACGAAGTGCAGGAGGTCTACCGACTGCAGGGCGTGAAGATCAACGACAAGCACATCGAGACGATCGTCCGGCAGATGCTGCGCCGGGTGCGCGTCACCGACGTGGGCGACACCAACTTCCTGGTCGACGAGCAGGTCGAGAAGTGGGTGTTCGAGGAGGAGAACGAGAAGGTCATGTCCGAAGGGAAGCGCCCGGCCGTGGGCGAGCCCCTGCTGCTCGGCATCACCAAGGCGTCGCTCTCCACCGAGTCGTTCATCTCCTCGGCGTCGTTCCAGGAGACCACGAAGGTGCTCACCGAGGCCGCCATCAACGGCAAGGTGGACTACCTGCGCGGCCTCAAGGAGAACGTCATCATGGGCCGGCTCATCCCCGCCGGCACGGGCCTGCCGAACTACAAGCACCTCGACATCGAGGTGGAGAGCCCCACGGACGAGGTCAACGAGATGGAGGCCGCCCTGGCCGCCACCCACGGCGACACCGGTCCGCTGGCCCCTCCGCCGTCGCGGCCGGACACCCGGTCCACCGACGTCGCCTCGTGATTCCCCGAAGCGTCCCTGACGCTTCGTGAGCCAGCCGCCGTCCTGGTGTCATGCCGGGGCGGCGGCTTTCTCGTTTTGCACAGTCTGCCCTCTGTCTGCTTGACAGCATGTCGCGGTGCGTTACATTGACGCATCACGTTATTTGACCCGGTAGCAGCCGGGGGGGAGCACGACATGACGACGACGAGTGCGAAGGCAGCGGAGAAGCAGGGCGTGACGCAGAACGTGGAGGCCTTCCTGAAGGGGCGGTTCTCCGAGGCGCAGAAGCGGTTCCAGGGCCTGGAAGGGGAGGCGAACAAGGCCTTCCGCGCGCTGGAGACGAAGGGCCAGGTGGCGGCGAAGGAGGTCCAGGCCCTGTGGACCAAGGTCCAGGCGGGTGAGCTGCGCGCGGACCCCCGCGTTCAGGAGCTGACCAAGAAGGTGGACGAGGCGGGCGTCGAGCTGCGCAAGCGGCTGGATGGATTCCAGGCGAAGGTCGTGGGGGCGGTGGGAGTTGCCAGCCAGTCCCAGGTGGAGCAGATCACCCGCGAGCTGGGGCGCCTGTCGAAGAAGCTGGATGTGCTCCTGAAGCCCACCCGGCGCGCCCACCGGACGACCAAGAATTCGGGCGGCGCGGCGTCTTCTCCGCGGGCCTGAGCAGCGTTTCCATCACCCATGGGGTGTGCTTAGGTCGCAAACCCCTTTGAATGCCCAGGGTCCTTCCACCGGAAGGGCCCGGGGTCACTCCCGGAGCGACTTCATGGACAACAACACCGAGGCCCCCCGAGAGAAGCCTTCCGTGGCGGAGGCGTTCGAGCGGATCTGGAGCCAGGCGCTCCTGGCGGTGAACACGGCGGAGGAGGAGGCTTCCCGCGCCGTGCAGCGCGTGGCGTCCGTCGCGGGCTGGAGCCAGGACGAGGTGAAGCGTCAGGCCCGCGAGTTCGCGGAGCGGCTGACGGGGCACCGCAAGGACCTGGAGCACAACGTGGAGGAGCGGGTCCGCACGGCCCTGACCCTCCTGAAGCTGCCGCGCCGCGAGGAGTTGCAGGCCTTCGGCGCCCGCCTGGAGCGTCTGAACGAACGCATCCAGGCCCTGGAGCACCGTAAGTGAGTGGCCCCGCCGCCTCGGGCGGCAGGTCGCTGGGAACGCGGTTCTTCGCGGGGCTGCATGCCCTGAGCAGCGGGTGCTCCCGGCTCCCGCTGCTCGCGGGCGTGGCGCTCGTGGTGTCCGCGCGGGTGGTGCCCCTCCTGGAGGAGTCCGCCCCCCAGGCCGTGGTCCCCGAGGTGGTGGCGCAGGAGTCCATCTCCGAGGAGGCGGCGCTCATCGACGCCGTGCTGGCCAAGCGGGCCCCGGACCTGGGGCTCACGCTGCGCCGGCGGCTGGGGCAGGCCATCGACGAGGAGTCGCGCCGCACGGGGTATGACCCGCTGCTAGTGCTGGCCCTCATCGACGTGGAGTCCGACTTCGAGGAGGAGTCCGTCTCCGAGAAGGGCGCCCGGGGGCTGATGCAGATCAAGCCCAGCACGCTGCACTTCCTGGCGGAGAAGGAAGGCCTGAAGCTGTCGCGCGAGGAGGTGGTGGCGGACCCCGCCGTCTGCGTGCGCCTGGGCATCCGCTACCTGCGCTCGCTGCAGGGCCGCTTCGGCGGGGACCTGGACATGGCGCTGATGGCCTACAACGCGGGCCCCACGCGCATCCGGGATGCCATGAAGGCGGGGGAGCTGGAGAAGTTCCGCCGCTATCCCCGGGCCGTGCGGCGCGACTTCCGCCGCTTCCGCGAGGGCCATGGCCTGGGCGGGGACTGGGCGCTGGCGCAGCGCGAGCCGCCTCCGCCGACGCCGGACGAGACGCCGACCGCGGCGCCCTGAAGGGCCCCCGCGGTCCGACTGGAAGACGGGCCCCCGGGTGAATGTTCGGGGCGGCGGAGCGCTCCAAGAGGGGCCGTCCCCGCCTTGTCCCGCTCCCCCGGGTGCGCTAAGTCGTTGCAAGCTCCCGGGACTGTTGAGGATTCCCAGGAGAAATGCCCCCATGCCCCGCCCGTCCGCCCGCATTGCCATCACCGTCGCGGCCTCGCTCCTTCCCATGCTGGCTCTCGCCGGTTCGGTCTTCCTGAACGGCGTGAAGATCGACGGTGTGACGAACACGCGCTTCGAGAAGGCCACCGTCCGCATCGACGCGGAAGGAAACGTCCACATCGACGCGCCGGGGTACGCCGCCCGCGTGACGACCGTGACGCCCACGCCCGCGACGCCATCCACCGCCACGCCGCCTGCCGCCACGCCCCCGGACGCGGGCGTCGTCGCGCAGGCGCCCGCGCCGGCTGCTCCCACCGCGCCCACGTCCGTGCCGGGGCGCATCACCCAGCGCTACTGGCTGGTGACGGAGCAGACGACGCCGGGCATGACGGACTTCGACATCGACGTGTACGTGAACTCGCGCTGGCTGCGTCGTTTGCGCAACAACGAGGACCAGGTGGTGATGGACATCACCAGCCAGTTGCGCCCCGGCGCGAACGCGGTGACGCTGATTGCCCGCAAGCAGGCGACAGGGAACCGCCGCAGCACGTCCGCCCAGAACGTCTTCAAGGTGATCATCGGCGAGGGCAACGAGGGCGGCGGCAACGTGATGATTGACACGCCCCTCATCCGCTTCCAGAAGACGGCTGCGGACGCGCAGGACGCGACCGAGGAGTTCACCCTCACCACCCGCTAGGGTGCGCGGGAAGGGAGACGACGGTGTTCACCATCGACGAGCGCTACCGGGGCCTCCCCGCGAACCGCGACCAGGTGCTCGCGCTGCACCTGTCCCTCAACACGCCGCACGTGGCGATTCCCGGCAAGCAGGCCGGGCCCGCGCAGGCCTTCGTGGTGGGGCTGCGCGGAGGGCAGGGCGCGGGCGTCTTCGTGTACCTGTACCTCGTGGAAGCGGGGGACTGCGCGGTGTACGTGTCCGGCCGGCGCATCCAGTCCGCGGACGAGCTGCGTGAGGACGAGGACGACGCGCTCGCGTTCGTGGAGTCGCTGGGCTTCATGATGGACAACGCGAACTGGCGCGCCGCGGCGCCCGCGCAGCAGGACGAGTGGCTCAAGACGCTGCCCGTGTTCTTCCGGGAGCCCACGCTCGTGCCCGCCGTGAAGGCCCGCGCCGAAGAGAAGCGCAACGTCGCCACCACCCTGGGCCGCTTCCTGGCCGCGTTCTGACCCTCCACCCCGGATTGGCACCCATGTCCCGCATCACTTCCTCCTGCTTCCTCGCGTTCGCGCTCGCGTCGGCGGGCTGCGCGCACGTCCCCACGGAGAAGGAGCGCCGGAGCTCGGAGATCCACTACGACCTGGGCATCCAGGCCCAGCAGCACGGCCACGTGCAGGACGCGCTCGCGGAGTACCAGAAGGCGCTGGAGCAGAACCCGTCCAACCCGGAGGCCCACAACGCGGTGGGGCTGCTGCTGCACCTGTCCTTCCGGAGGCTCGACGAGGCGTCATCCCACTACGAGCAGGCGCTGAAGTTGCGGCCGACCTTCTCCGACGCGCGCACCAACCTGGGCAACCTGCGCCTGGATCAGGGCCGCTACGACGACGCCATCAAGCTGTACGAGGAGTCGCTCAACGACATGCAGTACCGCTACGGCTTCTCCGCGCAGAACAACCTGGGCTGGGCGCTCTACAAGAAGGGCGACACGGTGAACGCGCTGCAGAACATCAAGGCGGCCATCACCACCAACCCGGAGTTCTGCCTGGGCTACAAGAACCTGGGCATCATCTACGACGAGACGGGCAAGACGGAGGAGGCGTGCCGGCAGTTCGCGCACTACCGTGAGCGGTGCCCGGACGTGGCGGAGGCCTACCACCGCGAAGGCGTGTGCCAGGCGAAGCTCGGGCGGGTGGAGGAGGCGAAGAAGGCGTTCGCGGGCTGCGAGTCCAAGGCCCAGCCCAACGAGCAGGTGCTCAAGGACGACTGCCGCTCACTGCTGGACCACCTCTAGGCGCGGGGGCCCCGAAAGACCGTGGACCACGTCGACTTCGGCAAATACCTCAGCCAGCAGCGCGAGCTTCGCGGCCTGTCGCGCGAGGACGTCTCCCGGGAGACGAAGATTCCCCCCAGCCTCGTCGCGGCGCTGGAGGCGGGGCAGGTGGAACGGCTGCCCGAGCGCGTGTTCGTGCTGAACTACATCCGCGCGTACGCGCAGGTCATCGGCCTGTCGCCGGAGGAAGCGGCGCTGCGCTACGAGGAGGTGGACCGGGCGGTGCCCGCGCCTTCGCCGGTGCAACTGGAGAAGGAGCGGCGCAAGCGGGCGTACGTCATCCTGGCCGTGCTGCTGGCGGTCCTGCTCCTGGGCGCGGCCCTGTTCCTGGTGCTGACCGGGAAGCTTCCGCCCCCCTCGGCGCGTTGAAGAGGGGTTATGGAGCGGTACGCCGACGACGCGTTCGTGCTGTCCACGGTCGACTATGGTGAGTCCGACCGGCTGGTGACGTTGCTGACGCGCGAGCACGGCAAGCTGACCGCGTTCGCAGCGGGAGCGCGCAAGAGCAAGCGCCGGTTCGCGGGTGCGCTGGAGCCGTTCATGCGGCTGCGCGTGCAGTTGGTGGAGACGCGCGGCAGCACGGTGCGGCTGGACTCGGCGGACATCGTCGCGGGCTTCTACGCGGCGCGCGAGGACCTGTCGCTCATCGCCCGGGCGCTGTACGCGGTGGAGCTGTGCCGCGAGCTCACGCGCGACCACGAGCCGCACCCGGAGCTGTTCGAGCTGGTGGAGGGCTACCTGCACCGGCTGGACGCGAAGGAGGCCGGGCCCACGTCGTTGCTCGCGTTCGAGCTGGCGGCGCTGGCGCAGGCGGGGCTGATGCCGCGCTTCGACTCCTGCTCGCTGTGCGGCGGCCTGCCCGGCGAACGGCCCCGGTTCGACCAGGGCCACGGTGGCGCGGTGTGCGAGCCGTGTGGCGGACGCGCGCGGGATTCGGTCGCGGTGCCGGTGGCGCTGCTGTCCGGCCTGCGTTCGCTCCAGGAGGGCGCGCGCACGCCGCTGCCTCCGGACCTTCGCGCGCGGGCGCGGGGACTGCTCAACGTCTTCATCGCGCACCACCTGGGCCGCAAGCTCAAGAGCGTGGACTTCATGGCGCAGGTGGGCCTGGACTGACGGGCAGCGCGCGGTCCCCAGGGGGAAGTGTCATGCACGAGGCCGGACCGCTGGACGTGGTGTGTGTCGGCGAGACGCTGGTGGACTTCCTTCCCGTGTCGGGCGGCGCCACGCGCGTGCGGGACGTGGAGGCCTGGAAGCCATCGCCGGGGGGCTCGCCGGCCAACGTCTCCGTGGGGCTCGCGCGGCTGGGCCTGCGCTCGGCGATGGTGGGCGTGGTGGGGTCCGACGAGTTCGGCCACTTCCTGCGCGACCGGCTGGCGGCGGAGGGCGTCGACGTCAGCCGCCTGCGCCAGGTGGACCACGCCCGCACCGGCCTGCTGTTCGTCTCGCTGGATGCGCACGGCGAGCGCAGCTTCACGTACTTCCGGACGCGTTCGGCCGAGTTCCTGCTGGATGGCTCGGACGTGGATGGCGACTTCGTGCGGCGTGCGAAGGCGCTGCACTGTGGCTCCAACTCCCTGCTCCTGCCGGAGGCGCGCGAGGCGATGGTGCGCATGCTCACCCTGGCGCGTGATGCCGGGATGCTGGTGAGCTGTGATCCGAACCTGCGGCTGCACGTCTGGGAACGGCCCGAGGAGCTGCGCGTCCTCCTGGGCCGCATGCTGCCGCTGTGCACGGTGGTGAAGCTGTCCGAGGAGGAGATCCACTTCGCGACCGGTGAGCACTCGCCCGAGGCGGCCTTGCACGTCCTGGCCGCGCGGGGTGTGCGGCTGCCGGTGGTGACGCTGGGCCCGCGCGGCGCGGTGTTCCTCTGGCAGGGCGAGGTCCTCTCCGTCCCCGCTCCCCAGGTGACGGTGGTGGACACGACAGGCGCGGGGGACGGCTTCGTGTCCGCGATGTTGACCGGGCTCGTGCGCGGGTATGGCGACGCGCGCTCGCTGGAGGGGGCGACGCGCGAGGACCTGGTCGCGCTGATGACCTTCGCCGCGGGCGTGGGGGCTCGGGTGGTGACGAAGCTGGGCGCGGTGGCGGCGCTCCCCATGGCGTCCGAGGTGGAGGCACTGCTGCCCACGCGGTCTTCCGCGCCCGACGACGTGCGACGCATCGCGCGCTGACGGGAAGCGCCGTGCCGGGTCAGGCTCGCGTGCTTCGCTGCGTCCACCGTGGCCCACCATCCCACGCAGGAGGGACCGATGAGTGACACCCGAGAGACCGCTTCCTCCACCCCGGCGCGGGTCCGGGGATTGGAGCAGATCGACCGGCTGTCCGTGCCCCTGCCGCACGGCACGGAGGTCACGACGCGCGTGGAGCGCGTGGCGTCCGGGGGGCGCCGGATTCCACAGGGCGTGATCGGCCGCGTGGTGCGTGCGCATGACGGCGGCTTCGACGTGCAGATCGTCGGCGTGGGCGAGGTGTGGTTCGCGCGCGATGAGCTGGTGCCCCGGCGCACGGGACAGGTGCAGTTCGCCCAGCGGCGTGAGGCCGCCTGGAATGCGTTGCGGCCGTGCGTGGTGCTGGAGACGCGCGTGGGCAGTCACGCGTGGGGGCTCGCGGATGAGCGCTCCGACGTGGACGTTCGCGGTGTCTTCGCACTGCCCCTGCCGTGGACGCTGGGCCTGGGGCAGCCGCCGCAGGACCTGGTGAGCGCGGATGGCAGCACCACGTACTGGGAGGTCCGCAAGACGGTGGAGCAGGCGCTGCGCGCGGATCCGAACACGCTGGAGACCCTCTTCGTCCCCGGCGCGACGCCGGTGGATGAGCTGGGCACGTGGGTGCTGGAGGCACGCGAGGCGTTCGTCTCCAAGGCCATCTTCGGCAGCTTCGGGCGCTACGCCATGAGCCAGCTCGACAAGCTCACCCGCAGCCAGCGGCTGGCCGAGCACCGCGACCTGCTCCTCGCGTGGCTGTGCGAGGAGCCCACGCCCGACCTGGACGAGGTGGCCCGTCGCCTGGCCGCGGTGTCGCCCCGCGCCGCGCCCACGCCCGAGGACGGGGTGCTCGCGGCGAAGACGTACGTGAAGCAGCTCTACCGCTCGCTCTGGGACCAGGGGCTGCTCGCGGCGAACGACTTCGCGGCGCTCACCGCGTACGCACGCGGCGGCGGGCAGCGTCCTCCGTCCGCCCGGGAGCTGCGGCCGAAGAACGCCTACAACCTGCTGCGGCTGGTGGCGCTGGCGACGGGGTGGCTGCGCGACGGCGTGCCCTCCTTCGAGGCGACGGGGGCGTTGAAGGCGCGGCTGCTCGACATCAAGGGCGGGCAGGTGCCACTGGAGGACGTGCTGCGCGACGCCGAGGCGATGGCGCCGGAGCTGGAGGCCGCGCACCGCGAGAGCCGGTTGCCGGAGCATCCGGACTACGCCCGCGCGGACCGGTTGCTGCGGCGGGTAGGGGAGGAAGTGGCTCGGCGCTGGGTCTTGAAGACGCCTGGACCGCTGGGCAGCGATGCGCCGGAAGCCCCGGCACTGGAAGGAGGGACGGAATGAAGGGCAGGGTGACGGAACATCAGGAGCGGATGGCGGACCGCGTGCTGGACGCCGAGTCCCTCCATCGCGAGCACCTGGTCATCTCGCTGTCCGGCGCGCATGCGTACGGCTTCCCGTCGCAGGACAGCGACCTGGACCTCAAGGCCATCCACATCGCGCCCACCGCCGCGCTCCTCGGGCTCCAGCCCCGGCACGTGCCGGCGGAGCGGCTGGAGGTGCTGGAGGGCGTGGAGGTGGACTACTCGTCCAACGAGCTGCAGCCCGTGCTGCTGGGCATCCTCCAGGGCAACGGCAACTACATCGAGCGGGTGCTGGGCGCCATCACCGTGCGGGCCCTGCCGGAGCTGGAGACGCTGCGGCCGCGGGTCCGGGCCGTGCTGTCGCGGCGCATCCACCGGCACTACCGCGGCTTCGCGCAGGGCCAGCTCCGCGAGTGGGAGAAGAGCGGCTTCCGCTCCGTGAAGAAGCTGCTGTACGTGCTGCGCACCACGCTCACCGGAACGCATGCGCTGCGCACGGGCGAGGTGGAGACGGACGTCACCGCGCTGCTGGAGCCGTATGGCTTTGGCGAGGCCCGCGCGCTGGTGGAGCGCAAGCGGAGCGGTGAGCGCATCGAGCTGACCGACGCGCTCAGCGAGCAGTGGCAGCAGGAGGTGGCGCGCGCCTTCGCGGTGCTGGATGCGGCGGACGCGGCCTCCGTGTTGCCCCTGGAGCCACCGCCGGCGGCCGTGGCCGCCCTCGAAGGCTGGATGCTCGACGTGCGGCGCCAGCGGTTCGGTGCCTAAACCGCTTTCCCGGGGCTCCTGGCTCCGGGGGGCGGGCCGTCTGGAAAGACGATCATCGACCTGGGAGGGTTCGGCGGGTAACATCCGCCCCCGCCATGAGCATGCAGGGTGGCGCCGGAGAAGATCCCGACCGGGGGCGGCGCATCGGAAAGTACGAGATCCTGACGCGCCTCTCGATGGGAGGGATGGCGGAGCTGTTCCTCGCGTTCACCTCCGGCCCCGGTGGCTTCCGCAAGTTCGTGGCGGTGAAGCAGATCCTCCCCGACATCAAGAAGGACGACCAGTTCGTCAAGATGTTCCTCGACGAGGCGCGCATCACCGCGGCCTTCTCGCACGCGAACATCGGACAGGTGTTCGACCTGGGCGAGGAGGACGGCGAGCTGTACCTCGCCATGGAGTTCCTGCCCGGCCAGAACCTGGAGCAGGTGGTGAAGATGGCGGAGCGGCGCAAGTACGCGCTGCCGCTGGGCTTCAGCGCGCGCGTCATCCGCGACACGTGCCTGGGCCTGCACTACGCCCACCACTTCATGGATCCGTCGGGCCGCCCCGTGGCGGTGGTGCACCGCGACGTGTCGCCGAAGAACGTGATGCTCACCTACGACGGCGTCGTGAAGGTGATCGACTTCGGCATCGCCAAGGCGCGCGGCAAGCTGGGCCGCACGCAGGTGGGCACCGTGAAGGGGACCAGCGGGTACATGTCCCCGGAGCAGGTGCGCAACAAGGACCTGGATGGCCGCAGCGACCAGTTCTCCACGGGGGTGATGTTCCACGAGCTGCTGGCCGGACAGCGCCTGTTCAACGCGCCGGGCGAGGCGGCCGTGATGATGCAGATCGTGGACGGGGACATCCCCGCGCCGCGCTCGCTCAACGCGGCCGTGCCGGAGGCCCTGGAAGCGGTGGTGCTCAAGGCGCTGTCGCGCGACGCGGCCCAGCGCTTCGGCACCTGCCGGGAGATGGCGCGCGCCATCGAGGCCACGCTGGGCGCGGAGCTGTTCGACGAAGACCAGATGACCGCCGTCATGGGCGAGCTCTTCGAGGAGAAGCGCCAGAAGACGCGCACCCTCCTGGAGCTGGCCAGCCGCGCCGAGGACGCCCGCGTCAGCGAGGCCGCCGGTGCGCTCCAGGCCGAGGAGGGCACGGATCAAGCCGCCGCCGCGGCCACCGCGCAGGTGAAGTCGCCGCACGCGGAAGCCCCGCAGCCGGACGTCGCCGCGTCCTTCAAGCCCACGCCCGTCCGCCGCACCGCGACCGAGTCCGCGACGCCCGCCCCGCGCGCGACCCCGCGCCCCGCCGCTGAAGCCCCCGAGGCCCGCGCCTCCCGCGTCAACACGCCGACGGTCACCCCGCGAGCACAGCGGCCCTCGGGTTCGGACGCGGCGCCCATTCCCCGGGTCATCCGTCCTCCCGCTGACGCCGTGCGGCCCTCGCGGGCACGTCCCATCGCGAGGCCCGAACCCGCCGAGGCCCGCGGCGCGCCCCCGTCAGGGCCGCTGATGGATCCGCCCAGCGATCTCCAGACGCAGCGCTTCCGCACCCGTCCGGCGCGGGGCACCGCGCGGCCGTCCCGCCATGAGGAGGAGGAGGTCGCCGAAGCGCCTCCCGCGCCCGCGCCTGCCCGCGAAAGCTCCGGCTGGGGCATGCGGCTGCTGCTGCTCCTCATCCTGGGGGGCGTGGGCTACGCGGCGACGCTCGAGCCCGTGCGCCGCCTGTTCATGCCCGCGTACGACTCCGCGAAGCAGTGGGTGAAGGCGGAGCTGGATCCGGCCCCGCCCGTGGACCCCGCCGCGAACGGCGCGTGGCCGCCGAAGCCCTCCGGTCCTCCGCCGGGCTTCGTCCAGAAGACCGAAACCCCGGAGCCCCAGAAGACGCCGGAGGTGGAGCCGCCTCCGTCCGAGCCCGTGGTGGACGCCACGACCGTCGACACGAAGAAGACGCCCGCGGGCAAGGGTGGCCGCAAGACGAAGCCGGCCCCCAGTGCTCCGGCCGCCACTCCCGCCGCGCCCGCGGTGGCGAAGGCCGAGCCGCGCCCCGCGAAGCCCGAGCCCTCGGAGTGGCCTCCGGAGCCCGTCACCACCGTCACGCAGACCGAGAACCCGGAGGTGCTCGACACCTCCACCTCGCATGGCGCGGCGAAGGCGGGCCTGGGCTGGCTGACGCTCTACACGGTGCCGAAGAACGCGGCGGTGTTCGACGGCGCCACGCAGCTGGGCACGTCCCCGCTCATCAAGTTCCCACTGCCCATCGGGACGTACCGGCTGCGCGTGGTGGACCCGCAGGACCCCGGTGGGACGAGCAAGCTGTTGTCCGCTCCCATTCGTCCGGGCGAGGTGACGAAGCTGCAGATTCGACTGGCCGACCTCCCGGCCTACGCGGACTGATGGCCGTCCTTGACGCTCCTGGACCCCCTCACTAGGGTCCGCCGCGTTCCGCCTCTGCCTTCGACGCACTGCGAGAAGGACTCGCCATCATGTATTTCCAGGACCTCATCCTCACGCTCCAGAAGCACTGGGCCGACCAGGGATGCATCGTCACCCAGTCGTACGACACGGAAGTCGGCGCGGGCACGATGGCCCCGTACACGTTCCTCCGCGCGCTCGGTCCCGAGCCCTGGAACGTCGCGTACGTGCAGCCCTCGCGGCGTCCCGCCGACGGCCGCTTCGGTGAGAACCCGAACCGCCTGTTCCAGCACCACCAGTTCCAGGTCATCCTCAAGCCCGCGCCCAAGAACGTCCAGGAGCTGTACCTGGAGTCGCTGCGGAAGGTGGGAATGGATCCGCTGGAGCACGACATCCGCTTCGTGGAGGACGACTGGGAGTCGCCCACGCTGGGCGCCTGGGGCCTGGGCTGGGAGGTGTGGTGCGACGGGATGGAGGTGACGCAGTTCACCTACTTCCAGCAGTGCGGCGGCTTCGACTGCCGCCCCGTGTCCGCGGAGCTGACGTACGGGCTCGAGCGCCTGATCATGAACCTGCAGAACGTGGAGAACGTCTACGACATCGAGTGGGTCAAGGGCGTGAAGTACCGCGAGGTGTTCCACGCGAACGAAGTGGAGATGAGCAAGTACGCCCTCCACGAGTCCGACCCGCAGATGCTCTTCTCGATGTTCGACGCGTACGAGAAGGAGTGCAAGCGGCTCATCGAGCGCCACCTGCCGATGCCCGCGTACGACTACGCGCTGAAGTGCTCGCACACGTTCAACCTGCTGGACGCGCGCGGCGCCATCTCCGTCACCGAGCGCGCCAATTTCATCAAGCGCGTGCGTGACAACGCGCGCCTGTGCGCGGAAGGGTATCTCCAGATGCGCGAGCGGCTGGGCTACCCGCTGACGAAGACGCCATGGACCGTGGGTCAGCAGCCGCCGGTGCTGGAGGGCAAGCCCGCCAGCGACTACTGGAAGACGGTGCAGCTGAACAAGCCGGTGGAGAAGAAGGAGAAGGCGGAGGTGGCCCGTGGCGCGTGATCTTCTGCTGGAGGTCGGTGCCGAGGAGCTCCCGGCGTCGTTCATCATCCCCGCGCTGGAGGACCTGAAGCGCGTGCTCACCGAGCGCATGGCCGACGCCCGCCTGAAGCACGGCGAGGTGCGCACGTTCGGCACGCCGCGCCGGCTGGCCGTCCAGGTCCGCGACGTGGCGGACGCGGGCGAGGACATCACGAAGGAGGTGCTGGGCCCCAGCGCCAAGGCCGCCTTCGACGCGCAGGGCAAGCCCACCAAGGCGGCGGAGAAGTTCGCCGAAAGCGTCAAGCTGTCCGTGGACGCGCTCGGGCGCACCACCACGGCCAAGGGCGAGTACGTCTCCGCGCGCGTGGAGGAGAAGGGCCGTCCGGCGGAGGCCATCCTCCAGGACGCGCTGCACGCGGCCGTGCATGGCATCAACTTCAAGAAGTCCATGCGCTGGGGTGACGTGGACACGGCCTTCGCGCGCCCGGTGCAGTGGCTGGTGGCGCTCCTGGGCGACACGGAGCTGCCGGTGGTGCTGGGCGACGTGAAGGCGGGCCGCACGACCTACGGCCACCGCTTCCTCGCGCCGGGCGCCATCACGCTGAAGGCGCCCTCGGACTACGAGGCCTCGCTGGAGAAGGCGCACGTGGTGCCGGACATCGCGAAGCGCCGCGCGGAGCTGCTGCGCAAGGTGAACGCCGCGGCCACTTCGGCGGGCGCTCGGCTGCTGGAGGACGAGGGGCTGGTGGACCAGGTGACGAACCTGGTGGAGCTGCCGAGCCCCGTGGTGGGCAGCTTCGAGGAGCGCCACCTGGACCTGCCGCCGGAGGTGCTGGTGCAGGAGATGAAGAGCCACCAGCGCTACTTCTCGCTGACGGACGCGAAGGGGAAGCTGCTGCCGCGCTTCATCGCCGTGTCCAACACGCCGGTGCGCGACGAGCAGCTGTCCCTGCGCGGCTACCAGCGCGTGCTGGCGGCGCGGCTCGCGGACGGGCGCTTCTTCTTCGACGAGGACCGGCGCACGCCGCTGGCCGACCGCGTGGAGAAGCTGGGCCGCGTGGTGTGGCAGGGCCAGCTGGGCACGTACCTGGAGAAGGTGGAGCGCTTCCGCTCGCTGGCGGGCTTCCTGGCCCAGGCCACGGGCAGGGCAGGGGAGGCGGCCACGGTGGAGCGCGCCGCCACGCTGTCCAAGGCGGACCTCGTCACCGGCATGGTGGGCGAGTTCCCGGAGCTCCAGGGCGTGATGGGCCGCGAGTACGCGAAGGCGGGCGGCGAGCCCGATGCGGTGGCGCTGGCCATCTTCGAGCACTACCTGCCCCGCGGCGCCGAGGACGCGCTGCCGTCGCAGGACGCGGGCGCGCTCATCGGCCTGGCGGACCGGCTGGACTCGCTGTGCGGCATCTTCGCCATCGGCAAGGCGCCGTCCGGCGCGGCGGATCCGTTCGCGCTGCGCCGCGCGTGCCTGTCCATCATCCGCATCGTGCTGGGGCGCGGCTACCGCTTCAGCCTGTCCGCCGCGGTGGACGAGGCGCTGCGCCTCTTGGCCCCGAAGCTGGCCAACGTGAAGCGCAAGCCGGGTGAGGCGGCCCCGCGCGAGCAGGTGCTGGAGTTCTTCCGCGGCCGCCTCAAGGCGCTGTGGGGCGAGCAGCACCGCACGGACGTCGTGGAGGCGGTGCTGGCCGTGGGCTTCGACGACCTCGTCGCGGCGAAGAAGCGCCTGGAGGCCCTGAGCGTGCTCGTGGGCCACTCGGACTTCCAGCCGCTGGCGGCGGCGTTCAAGCGCGTGGTCAACATCGTGGAGAAGCAGGGCAAGGACGTGGCGGGCGGGCAGACCAACCCGCAGCGCTTCACGGACGAGCCGGAGAAGAACCTCCACACCGCCTTCACCCAGGCCCGCGACAAGGTGGGCGAGCGCGTGCGCGCGGACGACTTCGCCGGGGCGCTCAAGGAGATCACCGGCCTGAAGCCCGCCGTGGACACCTTCTTCGACAAGGTGATGGTGATGGCCGAGGACAAGGACCTGCGGGAGAACCGCATCCGGTTCCTCACGGAGATTGGCGCCCTGTTCAACCAGGTGGCGGACTTTTCCAAGATCCAGGCCGAAACCGCCGCGGCGGCCTGAGCCCGGCCGCCCGTTCCCCGCCGGAGCGTGCCCGTCTCCCCGCCAGGGGAGCGGCGCACGCCGTCCGTGCGGGGCAGGGGGATGTCAGCAGGAGGGCGACCAGGGAATAGAGATATACCTATTCGGTTGCCCGGGGCAGGGCGCCGTTCCTACACTCCGCCCCCCTCTGATGCGCCTCCATTTCCTGACCCCCGCGCTGCTGCTCCTCGGTGCGTGTTCGATTGAATCCGAACCGAACCCGCCTCCGTCCACCCGCTTCGTGTACCCCAGCGGGGTGGCGTTCTGGCGCCCTCCGGCGGTGGGAGGGCCCTCGGAGAGCAACGGCTACCTCTTCGTCGCGAACGCCAACTTCGACAACTGCTACGACTCCGGTTCGGTGGTGGCGCTGAACCTGGACACGCTGCGCACGCAGGTGGACGGGCAGTCCGTGACGGTGCCCCGCCTGGGCGGCACGCTCCCGGACTCGGCGCTCGCCTTCGAGGACCTGGCGTCCGCGGACGAGTCGCTCGTGCAGATCCGCAGCTTCGCGGGTGAGCTGAGCCTGTGGGTGAACCCGGCCAGCGGGCTGCCTCGCCTGTTCGTTCCCTCGCGCGCGGAGGGCAACAACCTGCACGCGGTGGACGTGGGCTTGGATGCCAACGGCGCGCCGGTGCTCAACTGCGTGCAGGGCGGCGAGGACTGCCGCAACGGCGCGCTGTCGCTCTCGGACGACATCCCGGAGTCCCTGCGCGTGGAAGGCCGCGCGGACCTGCCCCGGGCCCCGTCGCCCATCGGCGTGACGGTGGATGAGGCGAGCGGCACGCTGTACGTGACGCACTCCGAGGCCGCGGACTCGCCGGCGAAGTCGAGCACCAACTTCGAGAACTACCTGGCCACGGTGAAGCTGGACAACCCCACGCGCGACACGCTGGGCTTCATCCCGCTGTCGCCCGAGGGCTACCTCTACGGCGGCTCGGATTCCGTGACGGTGGGCGCGGGCTACCTCTACGTGACGGGCCGCAACTTCGTGGCCGGCATCAGCGGCACGGTGCCCGGCAACTTCGTGCTGCGGCTGGTGGACAAGAACGAGCCCGGCACCGTCCTGGAGCCCTCGCTGCAGTCGGTCTTCAGCATCCGCGAGGCGCGAGCGGCGCGCGTGGTGCCCCGGCCGGTGACGGCGGCGGAGCGGGCGGCGCGCCCGAACTTCGTGCGCGAGCGGCTGTACATGCTGGCGCGCGGCCCGGACACGCTGCTCACCCTCGACTTCGAATACGACGCGGTGCCGGGCGCCGCCGCCACCCAGCCCTTCTTCCGGGTGGTCTCCGCGGTGCCCCTGCCGGACGGCGTGAGCGACATGCAGCTCATCGAGCGGACGCCGGGCACGCCCACCGCGGACACCAACATCCTCGCGGTGACGAGCACTGGCGACAGCGCGCTGTCCCTGTACGACGAGGCGCTCGGGCAGGTCGTGGCGCAGGTGCCGCTCGTCAACAACCTCAACCAGACCAGCAACCCGTCGCAGGCCTTCGGCCTGACGGTGGACAACCCGGCCGGGACGAACGCGGCCCGGCTGTTCGTGACCAACTTCGGTGACGGACAGGTGGCCATCGTGGACATCCCCGACCTCGCGCGCCCCCAGGACGCGAGGCTGGTGGCGAAGCTGGGCACGCAGCAACAGCGCGATCCGAACCAGGGCACCAGCGTGTGCCAGGAGAACTGACCTTGAAGCGCGGCTTTCTTGCTGCCCTGTTGCTGAGCGGCGCGAGCTTCGCGCTCGCCTGCTCCGACACCACCTCCACCGCGGGCGCCGCCGGCCTGTCCGGCACGTACGACCTGGTGCTCTCCAACCAGCTCGTCTTCGTCACCTCGCAGGACCGGGATGAGCTGCGTGTGCTGGACCTGACGCGCTCGCCGCGTGAGTTCCTCCCCGCGCCGAACCCGCTGGAGCCGCTGTCCATCCCCGTCATCGCGCGGCCCGACTCGCTCATCCGCGACGTGGGCTACGACGCCACCGGCAACGACGTGTCCGGCCCGTACATCTACGCGCGCAGCTCCGGCGGCCGCGAAATCTCCGTGGTGGCCGCGGACCGCGCGCGCCTCAACGAGGTGACGCGCCTGTCGACCGGCCAGCTCATCACCGCCTTCGCCGCGCACGCCCCGGCGGCGGACGGCGCGCCGAGCATCCTGTACTACGCGCTCCAGACGCGCCCGCAGGCCGCCGAGCAGCTGTGCGGTCCCTTCGGCGGCGGCGTGGTGATGCGCCAGGACCTGCCCGGTCCGGAGGGCTTCGACGCGGCCGCGCTGCCACCCGCGCTGCCGGTGTTCTGCCTCAAGCCGGCGGACACCGTGCTGTCCATGATCGCGCTGCCCGCGCAGGCCAACGTGACGGACTCGCTGGTGCTCGCCATCCGCAACGTGTCCGGCACCAGCCGGCTGGTGCGCGCCGTCGCGGACGGGGCCTCCGTGGAGATTCCGTACAAGCGGCCGCGTCCGGCCCCCTTCACGGTGCCCACGTACACGGACCTGGTGGACATCCCGGCGCGGCTCGTCGCCACGCACCCCAGCTACAAGGTGTCGGAGACCGAGACCGTGCCCGCCGGCCGCTACGTGTACGTGGTGCTGGATGAGCTGACGTGCAACTCGTCGGACTGCGAGGGCGTCATCGCGCTCGACAACGGGCCGGATCCGCTGGCGCCCTCCACGGCGCCGGTGCTCGCCCGGGACGTCACCGGCGCACCCATGCTGACCCTGAAGCCGACCCGGGGCCTGCCCACGGGCCTCACGCTGCGCACGGGCCTGGAGGTCCGCGAGTTCCTGGCGGACGGCGTGGCCTACTCCACCGCCGTTCCGCTGCTGGGCATCGTGCCGTCGTCCAGCGGGGAGATCACCCTGTTCCGCGCCGACGAGCGGCGCGCGTTCAACCTGGACCGCGACCCGGAAAACGGGCCGCTGAGCGCGTCCGTGGTCGCGGAGCTGCGCGACAGCACCGAGGCCGTGCGCGCGGATCAGTTCCAGGCCATCACCGTGTCGGAGCCGGGCTGCCCCCAGGTGGAGGCGACCAACGCCACGGCGTTCCTCTGCAACGGGACGGTGCCCAACGGCACCTACCGCTTCGTCTTCCAGGGCGCGCTGCCCGGCCTGATCAACCTCTCGCGCGACCTGACCGCGGAGGAGGCTCCGCTGCTCATCGAGACCACCCTGGCGACGTCGCGGGGCGTGGTGCCCGGGGACTCCATCGTGCTGGCGAACAACGCGGGCGCCTGCCCGGCGGCCATCCCCATCCTCCGCCTGGAGGACCAGGGCAACGGCCTCACGCGGCTCTACCCGGACCTGTCCGACCCGGCCATCGCCACGGCGGTGGAGCCCTGCGCCTCGTACCCGCTCTTCTCCGTGCGCGCGGGCCCGAACGTGAAGCCCTACCTGCTCTATGCGGGCGCGGAGAGCAGCGCCTCGTTCATCCAACGCCTGGACGTGAACGAGCCGTACACGGTCGCCAGCTTCCTGGACTACTACGCGCACCCGGACGGCTTCGACCTGGGGCTGGAGCCGCCCAGGTCGCCCACCACCTACGTGCCCGCGCCGCTGACGCTCACGATGACCGCGACCATCGGCTCCCAGAGCCGGCTGGTGGCCGGGGACCGCTACGTGGTGACGCTGCTGCCGCGCTTCCGCCGCTTCGTCTTCGAGGTGGACACCAGCCAGACGAGCAACCTGTCGGTCTACACCCTGCCTGCCTCCGTGGTGGCCACGGACGTGGAGGGCTCCAGCCTGGCCTTCATCGCGTACCCCTCGGCGGACGGCATCCTCCAGGTGGCCCTGGAGTCCATCAGCGACAACGCCAAGAACCTCCAGTTTCTCCGGCCCTTCCAGTAACTGGGCGCGCCCGGCAGGCTCTGCTATCGTTCCCCACGTCCAGCATTTCCCGAGCCAAGACCGATGATCGATCAGAACTCCCGTCCCGCACGCAAGGTCGGCATCGCCGAGCACCTGTGGGAGACGTACGAAGAGATGGCCCAGCAGATGGGGTCGGATCGCGACGCGCTCATCAACCAGGCGCTGTTCATGTTCGCGCGCCTCAACGGCTTCATCGACGTGAAGACGAAGGGGGAGCCCGCGGTGGCGGCGGTGCCCTCGCCCGCGCCTTCTGCGCGAGCGGCCGCCGCGCCGCCCCCGGCCGCCGCGGCCAAGGGCGGGCCGCCGGTGCTGGCGCCCGCGCCGGCCTCGTCGCGCCCCGCCGCGCGCAGCGGCTCGGAGGAGCGTCCCTCCTCCAACGGGCTGGACAATGATCCGGTGCGCCGCGAGGTCGCCGAGCGCGTCCTGGAGACGGCCGCCGAGCTGGAGCGGCTCATCAAGGGCAAGAACGAGCCGCCCCCGCCCGCCGCGGACGACATGATCGAGGACGAGGAGGAGCCCCTGCCGGAGCAGGAGGAGCCGCCGCTCGACGACATGCAGGACGAGGCTCCCGAGGAGGCCGAAGAGGAGCCCATGGAGGAGGCGGACGAGGAGGAGGGCGCCGCGCTCTACCTCGTCACCGAGTCCGGCGAGCAGGAGAAGATCGTCAAGGACCGCTACGTCATCGGCCGCGGCAAGCACTGCGACTTCGTCATCAACTCCGGCAAGGTGTCGCGCGAGCACGCCGTCATCGCCCGCGACGGCGGCGACTTCTACATCGAGGACCTCGGCTCCTCGAACGGGACCTGGTTCAACAAGCAGCGCATCAAGCGCCGCAAGGTTGAAGACGGGGACGAGTACTTCATCTGCAGCGAGAAGATCCGCCTCGTCATCCACTGAGGCGCGGGATGACGCAGGGCCCCACGGTGCGATGGCCTTGTTCAGGAATTGACGGGCTCGGGGCCTCCATTGTTTGATGGGGGTCGCCTGCTCCCCATGGGAGCAGGTGCCGAATGACACCTGTTCAGCTCGCGCTGTGGACGATTCTGGGAGTGGCCCTGGTGATTGCGGTGGTGACCGACGTGCTGCGCCGGCTCATCCCGAACGCCGTGACCTATCCGCTCATCGTGCTGGGGCTCGGGGTGCGCGGCGTGTCCGAGGGGTGGGGCGGGCTGGAGTCGGGGCTGGTGAGCGGGCTTCTGGCGGGCGCGGGACTCGCGCTGCTGCTGGTGCCGGGTGCGCTGCGCGGGCGCATGGGGTGGGGTGACGTCAAGCTGATGGCGGGCGTGGGCTGCGTGCTGGGCTTTCCCACGGTGCTCGCGGCGGCGGCCTTCATCTCGCTGGTGGGAGCGCTGCAGGCAATCGTCACGCTGCTGTGGCAGGGGGCCGTCTGGGACACGCTGGCGGCGGTGGCCCGTCGCTGGGCGGTGCGGATGAAATGGATGCGCGAGGAAACCTCGCCCGCTCCCGTACGACACATCCCCTACGGCGTCTCCATCGCGCTCGGGACTTTCTGGGCCATGTGGTGGCAGCAACAACATCTGGGATAGCGCGCTGCTTCGTCCGGGCGCGCGCACGCACGCAAGAAGGGGATTCACACGATGTCCACTCGCTTCACGCAAGCCCTGGCGCTCGGCGCCCTCGTCACCCTGGTGGCCAGTGCCCCCGCCCTGGCCCAGGAGGGCAGCACCGTCAGCCTGGGCGTGGGTACCCAGAAGGTGCTCACCATCCCCGGCCTCAGCCGCGTCGCGCTGGGTGACCCGTCCATCGCCGAGGTGAAGACGCTCGGCACCGGCCAGCTGCTCGTCACCGGCAACCAGGAGGGCAAGACGACGCTGCTCGTCTGGAAGTCCTCCGGTCAGCGCATCAGCTACCTCGTCACCGTCCGCAAGCAGGACCCCAACGAGGTCATCTCGGAGATCAAGCGCCTCCTGGGTGAAATCGAAGGCGTGTCCGTGCGCATGGTGGGCGACCGCATCTACCTGGACGGTCAGGCCTACACCACGCAGGACGCGGACCGCATCGAGCAGGTGGTGAGCCTCTACCCGAACGTGAAGTCGTTCGTGAAGATCGCCCCCAACGCCAAGAAGCTGGTCGCCCAGAACCTGAACGCGGCCTTCCAGAAGGCGGGCCTGAAGAACGTGCAGGCCAACGTGGTGGGCGCGACCATCTTCCTGGAGGGCTCCGTGGAGAGCCAGCAGGACCTCCAGAAGGCGGAGCTCATCACCAAGGCCATCGGTGAGAAGGTGGAGAACCTGCTCGTCGTCGGCATCAAGCGGATGATCCTCTCCGAGGTCCAGTTCGTCGAAATCCGCCGCAACAGCCGCGACCGCTACGGCATCAAGTACCCCACGGACATCACCGGCTCGCTGACCGCCACCGCGACGCTGAACAAGGCGCTCATCCCGTCCGGCGACGCCGTCTCCAACCTCATCCTGGGCGCGACGGGCGGCTCGGACCTGAGCATCGGCTTCCAGGCCAACGACGGTTACGGCCGCCTGCTGGCGCAGCCCAAGCTGGTGTGCGCCAGCGGTGAGAAGGCGGAGTTCCTCGCCGGCGGCGAGGTCCCGATTCCGCTCATCACCAACACGCAGTTCACGGTGGAGTACAAGCCCTACGGCGTCATCCTGAACATCCGCCCCACCGCGGACCGCAACGGCAACATCCAGACGGAGGTGGAGGCGGAGGCCTCTGAAATCGACACCTCCGTGTCCGTGTCCTTCGGTGGTTCGTCCGCCATCCCCGGCTTCCGCACCCGCAAGGTGAAGACGAACGTCACCGTGCGCCACGGTGAGACCATCGTGCTGTCGGGCGTGTTCAGTCACGACGAGCAGAAGGCCGTCGCGAAGCTGCCGGGCCTGGGCCACATCCCCATCGTGGGCGAGCTGTTCAAGAACCGCGCGTTCGACTCCACCAAGCGCGAGCTGGTGATCTTCGTCACCCCGCGCATCGTGAACCCGGACTCGGACAAGGTCCGCAGCATCATCGAGGACGTGAAGACCCGCTACAAGCAGGCCCGCTCCGAGGTGAACTTCAACATCTTCGACTGACGGCTCCCAAAGCCCTCCGTCGGTTCCGGGCCGGCCCCATCCCTGCTTCAGCGGGGGCGGGTGCCGGCCCGTTCGTTACCGGGCAGCAGGCGGGCGAGCGTCGCAGGAGTCTTTGAGGTCGTAGGAGGGCTTGGTAGCATCCCGACCCATGTTTCTCATCACGCTGACGGAGAAGGGTGGCGGGTCGGAGCAGCGGGAGTACCCCAAGAACGAGATCACGATCGGCCGGATTGCCGGCAACGACATCGTCCTCGCCAAGGGGAACGTCTCCAAGAACCACTCCCGCATCGTCGAAAAGGACGGCCGCTTCATCATCGTGGACATGAAGTCCACGAACGGCACCTTCGTGAACGGCAAGAAGATCGCCGGTCCCATGGTGCTCAAGCCGACCGACCAGGTCTCCATCGGCGACTACATCCTCAACGTCGAGCCGCTGCCCGACGAGCCCGCCGACGAGGGCTACGACGAGGAGCAGGGCGAGGAGGCCTACGAGGAGGAAGAGGCCTACGAGGAGGAAGAGGCCTACGAGGAGGAGGAGGCGCCCGCGCCGGCCGCCGCCGCTCCCAGCCGCATGCCCGCGTCCATGGCCGCGGCCATGGCCCGCAACAAGCGCAAGGTGGACCCCCGGCTGGAGCGCTACTCGCGGCTCCAGAAGGAGATCCACGACCGGCTCATCGAGTACCTGGACCTGCGCCGCATGGACATGGACCGGCTCGGGGACGAGGAGCTCTGGCGCCGCACCGAGAAGGCCATCCGGGACATCATCGACCAGATGGAGGCGGACCAGGAGCTTCCCGGGGACGTGGACCGGGAGGAGCTGCTCACCGACGTCATCAACGAGGCGCTGGGCCTGGGGCCCCTGGAAGCGTTCCTCGCGTCGGAAGAGATCAGCGAGATCATGGTGAACCACGCCAACCAGATCTACATCGAGCGCAAGGGCAAGCTGACCCTGTCGGAGAAGACGTTCTCCTCCAACCAGGCGGTGCTCGGCGTCATCGAGCGCATCGTGGCGCCCATTGGCCGGCGCATCGACGAGTCCAGCCCGCTGGTGGACGCGCGCCTCAAGGACGGCAGCCGCGTGAACGCCATCATCCCGCCGCTGGCGCTCAAGGGCCCCTGCATCACCATCCGCAAGTTCAAGAAGGACGCGCTGAAGATCCAGGACCTCATCAAGTACAAGACCATCACCGCGCAGATGGCCGAGTTCCTGGAGATGTGCGTCACGGCCCGCCGCAACATCGTCATCTCCGGCGGCACGGGCTCCGGCAAGACGACGACGCTGAACATCATCAGCTCGTTCATCCCGGAGGGTGAGCGCATCATCACGGTGGAGGACGCGGCGGAGCTTCAGCTGCCGCAGGACCACTGGGTGCAGCTGGAGAGCCGCCCGCCCAACCTGGAAGGCAAGGGCGCCATCACCATCCGCGAGCTGGTGAAGAACTGCCTGCGCATGCGGCCCGACCGCATCGTCGTGGGCGAGTGCCGCTCCGGCGAGACGCTGGACATGCTCCAGGCCATGAACACCGGCCACGACGGTTCGCTCACCACGCTGCACGCGAACACGCCGCGCGACGCCATCGCCCGGCTGGAGACGATGGTGCTCATGTCCGGCATGGAGCTGCCGGTGAAGGCCATCCGCGAGCAGATCGCCAGCGCCGTGCACCTCATCGTGCAGCAGACGCGCTTCTCCGACGGGACGCGCAAGATCTGCTTCGTCACGGAGGTGTCCGGCATGGAGGTCGACATCGTGACCCTCCAGGACATCTTCTATTACAAGCAGGACGGTTTCACGGAGGACCACAAGGTGCGGGGGCGCTTCGTGGCTTCGGGCTTCGTGCCGAAGTTCTACGACGAGCTCCAGCGCAAGGGCATTCCCGTGAACATGAGCATCTTCCGCGAGGACTGACGCGCCCATGGCAACCCTGGTCGTCCGTCACCCTGACGGCACTGAGCACGAGCACGAGATCGCTGGCGAGCTGAAGATTGGCCGCCAGCAGGGCAATGACCTGGTCCTCACGGAAGGCGGCGTGTCGCGGCAGCACGCGCGCGTCTACGCGGAGGGCGGCACCGTCTACATCGAGGACGGAGGCAGCCAGAACGGCACCTTCGTGGACGGTGAGCGCATCGACGGGCCCACGGCGCTGACGCCGGGCTCGCAGGTGCTCCTGGGCGACTACGAGCTGAAGCTCAAGGGCAGCGCCCGGAGCACCAGCGGCCGCCGCTCGAAGACGCCTCCGCCCGAGGATCCCGCGACGCTCGCGGACGCGCCCGTGAAGGGCACGCGCGCCATGCCCAGCATCCGCGCCAAGGCCACCCAGAACGGCGCCGCGAGGCCCGAGGGCGCGCTGGCGAAGCGGCCCGCTCGCTCCGTGCCCGCGGGTGCCGGGGCGGGCGCGGGCGCGGGCCCGGTGCTCAAGGGCATGACGGGGCCGTGGGCGGGCAAGTCCTATCCCCTCGGCGGCACGGTGCTGGTGGGCCGGGCGCCTCCGGCGGCGGTCGTCCTGGATGACGACTCCGTGAGCCGCAAGCACGCGGAGGTGCAGCGCGAGGGCACCGCCGTGCGCGCGCGCGACCTGGGCAGCGCCAACGGCACCCTGCTCAACGGCGAGCTGCTGGGCGAGGAGTTCGTCGACCTGCAGCCCGGGGACGTCCTCCAGTTCGGCGTGGTGGAGATGACCTACGAGGCCTCCGACACGCCCGCGCGGCGTCCGGGGACGGGCGCGGTGCCGCCCCGCCGTGGCAGCCGGGCGGAGCCCGCGGCGGACAGCAAGCGCAAGCTGCTGGTGGTCGCGGGTGGCGTGGTGGCCCTGCTGGCGGTGGCGGCGGTGGTGAAGTCCTCCGTCGGGCCGGCGAAGGCCCAGAAGCCCGTCGCGGCCGCGCCGTTGGATCCCGCGCAGCAGGTGCAGGAGCTGCTCAGCGAGTGCCGCTCCTATGCCTCCAACGAGATGGGCGCCCCCAACTGGGAGCGCGCCGAGGCCACGTGCGAGCAGGTGCTCGACATGGACCCCATCAACGCCGAGGCGAACACCCTCGTGCGGCGCATCAAGCTGGAGAAGGAGGCCTTCGACAACTTCGAGGCCGCGAAGAAGGCCATCGAGCTCAACCGCGAGAAGGAAGCGCTGACGCTGCTGCGCAAGATTCCGAAGGAGAGCGAGTACTTCCGCCGCGCCCGCTCCAAGGCGCGGGAGACGGCCGAGCAGTTCGTGGAGCGCGCGAAGGACGACTGCAAGCGCTACCTGAACAACTCGCAGTGGGGACCCGCGGTGCCGCGCTGCCAGGAGTACATGGAGGTGTGGTGCCAGAAGCAGAGCAAGGAGGACCTGGAGCCGCCCATTGGCCAGACGCTCCGCCTGGAGGGTGGCCTGCGCAGGAACGACTGGCGCCCCAAGGACGCCATGTTCGTGAAGTTCCTCATCGCCCGCACGCGGGTGGACCGCGGCGCCGCGCCGTGGACGTGCCCGGTGTCCGACATCCTGGCGGCGGATGAGCTGGGCCCGGATCAGGCCAGCGAGGTGCGCGCCATGTTCAGCAAGCGCTACGCCCCGAAGCTCGTCCAGGCGGCGATGATGGACTACTGGACCGGCCGCGGCAGCGAGTCCGTGGCCACGCTGCAGAAGCTGCGCGCGAAGGTGGACCAGGCGGAGTTCCACTCCCTGGCGGACGAGCTCATCCGCGACGTGTCCAACGTGGATCAGCTCTTCAAGACGGGCGAGAGCGCCATCACCAACGAGGACCCCGAGCGCGCGGTGGCGCCGTTCAAGGAGGCGCTGGCGACGGACAAGCGCATCATGGCGGAGCTCGCCGAGTCCCACGTGTCCTTCTATCGGAAGAACATCTTCCAGGACATGGCGAACGCGGCCTACCTGCGCGGCAAGCACTTCGCCGACCGCGAGGACCGCCGCCGCGGCTGCCGCATCTGGAAGCTGGGCTTCGACTTCTTCAAGGGCAACACGGACCTGAACCGCGTGGTGGCCTTCTGCTCCACGCAGGCGCAGAACGCGCTGTCCGCCGTGGGCGGCTGTTCGGACCTGGCCGTGGTGGAGGACTACGCCGTGCCGGGCGACGGCATCGCGGAGCAGGTGAAGGCGAAGAAGGCCGAGCTGAAGTGCCGCTGAGCGGCGCTTGGCCGCGAGGCCTCGTGGACAGGGAGCGGGAGGCGCGCTAGGGACGGGGGATGGCCGACACCAGCCCCCCGCGCTCCGAGCGCCGCCTGGCGCTCTTCGACGCCTCTGGCTTCATCTTCCGCGCCTACCACGCCATCCCCCCGCTCACGACGAGCAAGGGGGTGCCCACCAACGCGGTGCTGGGCTTCACCCGCATGGTGCTCAAGGCCCTGCAGGAGCTGAAGCCCACGCACGTGGCGCTGGCGTTCGACAAGTCCGGCCGTGTGGAGCGTCAGAAGATCGACCCCACGTACAAGGCGAACCGCAAGGCGCCGCCCGAGGACCTGACGCCCCAGTTCCCGCTCATCCGCAAGGTGGGGGACGTGCTGAACCTGCCCTCGCTGGACGCGGAGGGCTGGGAGGCGGACGACGTCATCGGCACGCTGGCGCTCCAGGCGAAGGCCGAAGGGTTCCAGGTCCTGGTCATCACCAGCGACAAGGACTTCATGCAGATCGTCGACGAGGACATCACCCTCTTCGACCCCGCGAAGAACAAGCGCATCGGCATCGCGGACGTGCAGGAGAAGATGGGCATCCTGCCCAAGCAGGTGCGCGACTTCCTGGCCCTGGTGGGCGACGCGGTGGACAACGTCGCCAAGGTGCCGGGCGTGGGTGACAAGACGGCGGTGGAGCTGCTCCACCAGTTCGGCGACGTGGAGACGCTGCTGTCGCGCGTGGAGGAAGTGAAGAAGCCGAAGATCCGCGCGGCGCTGGAGTCCCACCGCGAGAGCCTGGTGCGCGCCAAGCAGCTCGTGACCTTCAACACCGGGCTGTCCCTGGGCGTGAAGCTGGAGGACCTGGTCCGCCGCCCTCCGGACTCCACGCGCGCGAGGGATTTGTTCACGGAGCTGGAGTTCTTCGCGCTCTTGCGCGACCTGCCGGCGGAGGAGCCCGCGGCCCGTCCGGACGTGGCGCCGCTCGCCGTCACCACCACGCTGGTCACCACCGAGGCGGAGCTGAAGGCGCTGGCGGACGCGGCGAAGGCCGCCGGAGCGCTCACGCTGGTGCCCGCCTTCGAGGGCATGCCCTTCGCGGCGCCGCTGGTGGGCCTGGGCGTGGCGCTGCCGGACGGAAATACGCGCTACGTGCCCTTGCGGCACCAGCAGCTGGGCGCGACGCAGGTGCCGGTGGCGGCCTTCACCGCGGTGATGAAGGACGTCATCGCGGACGCGGCGGTGAAGAAGGGCGGCCACGACCTCAAGGCGCTCACGCTGGTGCTGGCCAATGAAGGCCTGACGCTGGAGGGCGCGCACGACGACGTGGAGCTCTTGAGCTACCTGCTCAACCCGTCGCGCCGGGAGCACGCGCTGGAGGACCTGGCGCGCGAGCGGCTGCGCTCGGAGCTGCCCGCGCTGCCCGCGTCCGTGGGCGGCAAGAAGGGCAGGGCGCTGGCGGACCACGGGCCGGACGAGGTGGCCGCGGCGTACGCGGTGCGCGCGGACGCGGCGCGGAGGCTGGCGCCGGAGCTGTGGAAGGAGCTGGAGCTGGGCGGGCTGGCGGAGCTGGCGCGCACGCTGGAGCTGCCGCTGTTGCCCGTGCTCGCGCGCATGGAGCGCGAGGGCGTGAAGCTGGACGTGGCGGAGCTGGCGCGCACCTCCGAGCGCGTGGACGTGGAGGTGAAGGCGAAGGAGGCCGAGTGCCACCAGGCCGCGGGCCACGTCTTCAACCTGGGCTCCAACCCGCAGCTGGCGCAGGTGCTCTACGAGGAGCAGAAGCTGCCCATCCTCAAGCGGGGCAAGACGGGCCCGTCCACGGATCAGGAGGTGCTGGAGAAGCTGGCGGAGGAGCACGACAGCGTGCTCGCGCGGGCGCTCATCGAGTACCGGGGCCTGTCCAAGCTCAAGAGCACCTACCTGGACACGCTGCCCACGCTGGTGGCGAAGGACGGGCGCATCCACACGACGTACCACCAGGCGGCCACCGCCACCGGCCGGCTGTCCTCGTCCGACCCGAACCTCCAGAACATCCCCATCCGCTCCGAGCTGGGGCGTGAAATCCGGCGCGCCTTCGTGGCGGAGGCCGGGCACCAGCTGGTGAGCGCGGACTACTCGCAGGTGGAGCTGCGGCTGCTGGCGCACATCGCGGAGGACCCGGTGCTCATCGAGGCCTTCCGCAACGACGAGGACATCCACAGCCGCACGGCGGCGGAGATCTTCGGCGTGGACCCCAAGGACGTGGACCGCGAGCAGCGCCGCGTGGCGAAGACGGTGAACTTCGGCATCGCGTACGGCCTGTCCGCGCACGGCCTGTCCACGCGCCTGGGAATTTCGCAGGAGAACGCGCGCGACGTCATCGAGCGGTACTTCACCCGGTACGCGGGCATCCGCCAGTACCTGGAGGACACCGTGGAGAAGGCGCGCAAGGTGGGCTACGTGGAGACGCTCTACGGCCGCCGGCGCCTGATGGGGGACCTGCTCTCCAAGAACCGGGGCGTGGCCCAGGCCGCGGAGAGAGCCGCCATCAACATGCCCATCCAGGGCACCGCCGCGGACCTGATGAAGAAGGCCATGCTCGCCGTGGACGCGGCGCTGCGGGAGCAGAAGCTGAAGACGCGCGTGCTCCTGCAGGTGCACGACGAACTGCTCTTCGAGGCGCCGGACGCGGAGGTGGACGCGGTGAAGGCCCTGGCCGTGAAGAGCATGGCCTCCGTCGCCGAGCTGAAGGTGCCGCTCAAGGTGGACGTGGGCGCGGGGAAGAGCTGGGCGGACGCGCACTGAGGCGCAAAAAAATGCGGGAGAGCGCCCACCCCCGTAGGCGCCCTCCCGCTGCCCCATCCCCACATCCCCCCGACAAAACATGCCGATCCGTCCGACCGGCGGAGCGCGCGGACCCCCATCCACGCGTTCCGGCGTTCGACCGTGTGCGGCTCACCGCTCCCCCGAGCGGGAACTCGCACCCTCAAGGCGCACATCACGGACCCCCATCCGCGACAGCGCACCCTCCCGCCAGCCCCCGGACCCTTCCTCAGTGAGGAGTGTCAAGCCGGACGGATCGGCAAACCCTTACGACAAAACCCTGGCGCCCACCGCGCGCCGTTCAATCCCTCTCAATGCATGGCGGACCGCTCGTCGCGACGGCCCACGGGGGCCTTGCGCGCGTGGGACGGCCGCTCGAAGTACTCCACCACCAGGCCGCCAAACGGCACCCGGGGACCATCCGCCTTCGGGTCCGCCATCCGCTGGAGCAGCGCCACCGCGCTGTCCACGGCCTCGTCGAGCGCGCGGTTGATGCGCTGGCGCTCCGCGTCCCCACCGCCCAGGACCTCCAGGGCGTCCACCAGGCACCGCCGCAGCAGTGCGAACTCGTCGTGCAGGGCCCGCGCGCCACGCTCCGGCGCCAGGCGCAGCACCGCGCGGGTGCGGCTCCAGGGGCTGGACTCCACGCCCTCCAGCGTCAGCCCCAGCTCCCGGACGAAGGGCTCCACCAGTCCGTCCAGCAGGCTGGGGCCCGGAACGCCCTGGCCCTCGTGCGCCGCCAGCCGCATCCGCCGCCACAGCGCCGCGATGCGCTCCGGCTGCCTGCTGAAGACCCGGGCCGCCCCGGCCTTCTTCCGTCCCCGCTCCGCCGCCATGTCCGTTGTCGTCCGCATCGCGAGCAAAGACATAGCAAGGGCTTTGCCAACGCCAGACGTGTGCCAGTTCCCAATGAATCCGCCCACTTGGGCAAGGGGCCAGCCCTGAAGGGAGGGCGGAGGGCGTAATTCCTACGGGGCGGATGTTGAAAGGCTGGGGGCAGGGGAAGAACCTTCCCTGCCTGGGAACGTCCCGCCTCTCAGTGGAGCGTCGGCTTGGGCGGGCGGCCTGACGGGGCCTCGCCGTCCAGCTCGTACTCGCCGCTGGAGGACTCCGGCTCCTCGTCCGCCGCGTCCGTGCCCTCCGGGGCTTCCGGGAGGCCCGCGCCCGACTCCAGCGCCTCCGGCGCGCCCTCCAGGGCCTCCGGCCGCGCGGGCGCGGACGGATTGGGCGGGGTGGGCGTGGTGGCGCCGGGCCACTCCGGCCAGGGCAGGGCGGGGGACAGCGGCTCGGCGCCGTCCACGGGCACGGGCCCCGCCGCGCGGGCGGCGGCGAGCAGGCGCAGCGCGGCGTCCTCGGCGGCGTCCTCCGCGGCCAGCTCCGTCATGCGCGCGGACTTCTGGTGCATGCGGCGCGCGAACGCGGCCACGCACAGGATGGAGGCGGTGAGCCACAGCAGCGCGGAGCTGGTGGTGAGCGGCAGCCAGCCGTACCGGGCCGCGAGCCCCTCGCGCCAGTCCTGCTCCTCCAGGAGCAGCGACGTCCGGAACGCCTTGCCGAAGGCCTGCTCGAAGGGCTCTCCCGCGCGCACGCCGTCCACCAGCAGGCCCATGGCGTGCGCGCCGTGCTTGCCGGTGAGGTACGCCACGAAGGCGGCGCTCTGCGCGTAGGCGATCTCCACGTCCGCGGGCACGTCCGGCCAGTCCTCGGACAGGTCCTCGAAGTGGAAGACGCGCTCCTGCGTCACCGCGCGGAAGAGGGCGGTGTAGTGGGCGACGGAGTAGCGCTCGTCGGTGAGGTTCTGCGCCACGCCCTCCTGGAACCAGCGCGGCCAGTCCTTCGCCAGCTGCCCCAGCGCCACGTGCGCCAGCTCATGCCGCAGCGTCGTGGGGCCTTCCGTGTCGCTCAGGCTCAGCGCGTCCAGCAGGATGATTTGATGCCCGGGGTACGCGAGCGCCACCGCCCAGCCCGGGGGCTTGCCGCCGGGGAGCGCCAGCGCCTCGAACTCCTCACGGCCCACGCCCAGGCGGATTTCAGTGGTGCCCGGCCAGTCGCGGCCCAGCATCGCGCCGAAGGCATCCCGCACGCCTTCAATCTGCCCGGCCAGCGCCCGCGCCGCGCCCGCCGCCTTCGCGGTGTGCAGGATGACGAAGCGCTGCGTCTTCAGCTCGCCCGCGACGATGGTGGGGCGGGCGTGGGGCACGAGCGCGCGGTCGGTGACGACGGCCTCCGTGGCGTGGATGCCTCGAGGACCCTCGACCTGCGCGAACACGCCCGGCGAGGCCAGCAGCATCATCAGGAAGGCGAACAGGCGGAGCATGCGTGGCCTCACGGTCCACCAGAGATAACAGCCTCGACCGCCGCCGCATCAACCCCCTGCACCTTCAATCGCTTACGGCGCGACGTGTCACCCGACACCAGGGTCACCTGGCGACGCGGCACGCCCAGCGTTTTGGCGATGAATTCCACCAGGGCCGCATTCGCTTCGCCATCCACGGGCGGCGCGGCGAGCTGGATCTTCAGCTGGCCGTCATGCTCGCCCACCACCTTCGTGCGGGACGCGCGCGGCTGCACGAGCACCGTCAGCTCCACCCCGGCGGGGACGGCCTTGAGCCAGGGGGCGGGCATGCGCGCGACGCTAGTCGTTGGAGGTGGCCTTCTTCTGCGACAGGAACGCGACGTTGTCCTCCACGCGCGCGTAGTCGCGGTCCGCGAAGGTGGGCGCGGCGAACGTCTCCAAGAGCTTGCGGTGGGCCTCCACCACGGAGCGCACCTGCGACTCGAACTGGGTGCGCTGGCGCTTGAGCTCGTTGATGTCCTCCACCACCTGCACCAGCCGCTGGTGCGCGCCGTGGACGATCTTCTCCGCCTGGTGCTCCGCGTCCGCGATGATGATCTCCGCTTCCTTCTTCGCGGCGTCCTTCAGGTCCTCGCTGATGCGCTGGGCGGTGACCATCGTCTCCTGGAGGGTGCGCTCGCGCTCCTGATGCTGCTCAAGGCGCGCCTGCGTGCGCTTCAGCTCCTCCTTGAGCGCGATGTTCTCCTTCACCACCTCCTCGAACTCGCCGGCGATCAGCTCCAGGTACGCGCCCACTTCGGGACGCGCGAAGCCGCGCATCACCGTCTCGAAGCGCTTCTGCCGGATGTCGAGGGGGGTGATCTTCATGCGCCCCAGTCTAACCCATACACGCGCGCACTCCAGGAATCGGCCCGGGGCCCGCGCGGGCCCCACGCACCGTCATGCCTGGAAGGAGGGCAGGCGGGCAGGCGTGCTTCAGGGCGCGGGGGCCGCGGCGGCTTCCCACTGCGACGCCACCGAGCGCGCGGCGTTCTGCACCGCGTAGCCCACGCGGCTGTCGGCGGCCACGTCCTGCACCACGCGGCGCGCGGTGGGCGTGCGCTGGTAGAGCAGACCGCCCAGGGCCTGGATCTTCAGCGCGTCCGGCAGGCGCGGGTGGCGCACGACGTTGCCCAGGATCTCCTCCGCGCGGCGGTGCTGGAAGAGGGCCACCGCGCGCAGCGCCGCCTGTTGGAGGCGCGGGTTCGGGTCCCAGATGAACGCGGCCAGCGGGTCCAGGGCGCGCGCGTCGCCCAGCAGGGCCAGGTCCTCGATGGCGAGCGCGCGGATCTCCTCCGGCGCGGGCTCCGCCGCCCACAAGAGGCCCTTCAGGAGGGCCGCGTCCGACGTGCTGGCGTCCTCCGGGGGCCGGACGGGGGCGGCCCTGTCCGGGAGGGCCTTCTCGGGCTTCGGGGCGGCCTTGGGCGCGGCGGCCGGGGCCGACGGGGCCTGGGCGTGCGCGGCGGCGGTCAGGAGCAGGGCGGCGGCGAGGAGCGGTCGCATGGGGCCCGTTCTACCCGAAACCCGGGAAGCCCGGCAGCGCGCCGGGGACGCCCCCTGGGTCGTTCACGACATTTTCTTGACGGGATCGCCGGACGTGGGAGGTTGCCGCTGCTACAGGCGTGTTGCGAACGGAGGTCGAAGTCACCATGGGTGCGGCGGTCGCGAGCTGGCAGACACTGGAGAACGTCACGGTGGAGTGCACCCACTGCGGCGTGATGATGACACTCCAGCCCGGGAGCCGGGTGAAGTACTACCGGTGCGGTTCATGCCACCGCTGGGTGTCCAGCACCTACAGCGAGGTCTTCCGCGCGGACGCGAAGATGCGCACGCACCCGGTGAAGGACACCGCGGACGCGGACGCGCGCTTCGTGGAGGTGAAGGCCCGGTTGGACCAGTGGCTCACCGCGGTCCAGGAGCAGTGCCCGTACCAGACGATGGGCGTGTCGCCGTTGGATCCGCCGGACGTCATCCGCGCGCGCTTCCACGCGCTGGCCATGGAGCGGCACCCGGACCGGGGCGGCTCCGCGGAGCAGATGCGCGAGCTCAACGCCGCCTACGAGCGCATCCTCAAGCACCGTCAGCGCAAGCGGCTGGAGGCCATGGCGTCCGGTACGTCCACGCGCGCCACGCCCGCGTCCGTCCTGCCCGCGCGCAACAGGTAGAGCCAGAACAGCGCTCCCAATGACAGGCCCAGCCCCACCTTGGCCCAGGTGGGGAACAGGTGGCCCGGGGAGATGAAGCCCTCCACCACGCCGATGCCGGCGAGGAAGGGCGCGCAGCCCACCACCAGCTTCACGGCTTCACGTCCGCGCGCCTGGAGCGCCTGCGCGCGCGGCAGCTCGCCGGGGTCGATGAGCGCCTGGCCCACCATCAGCCCCGCGCCGCCCGCGATGACGATGATGGACAGCTCCACCGGCCCGTGCGCGGCGATGAAGTCCAGGAAGCCCGCCGTCATGCCCTCGCGGAAGCACAGCGCGCCCACCGCGCCAATGAGCACGCCGTTGTTCACGAGCGTGAAGATGGGCCCCACGCCCAGCAGGATGCCGGACGCGAACGCGAACAGCGTGACGGTGAGGTTGTTGGTCGCGATGCCGGAGGCCACGGCATTGGGCGGCGCCACGGACAACAGGTCGTCCGTCCACATGCGCCCCTGCGCCACGTAGCGCCGCACGCCCTCCGGCACCAGCAGCTCCGCGCCGCGCGGCTCCAGCGTCACCACCAGCGCGCCCAGCAGCAGGCCCAGCACCAGCAGGCCCGCGCTCACGGCCACGAAGCGCGCCTCGCGGCGCAGCGTGGCGGGGAAGTCGCGGCGGAAGAAGTCGCGCGTGGAGGCCCAGCGCTCGCGCGGGGGCTGGTAGATGGCGCCATACGCCTGCGCGCACAGCTGGTTGAGGAAGCGGTGCGCGTCCGTGCCCGGATAGAACGTCTGGGCTTGCGCCAGGTCCGCGGCCGCGCGCCGGTACAGCGTGTCCAGCGTGCGCAGCTCCGTCAGCCCCAGGCGGCCCGCGCGCTGGCGCGTGAGCAGCGCCTGGAGCGCGTCCCAGTCCGGGCGGCGCCGCGTGACGAACGTGGGCAGCGGCACGGCCATGTCAGTGGACCGCCTTCGCGCGCGTGCGCAGGAAGGCCTCCGTGGCCTCCGGGGACTGGAGCACCCGCGCGCGCTCCTCGTCCGTCAGGGCCGCGCCCACGCGGTCCACCAGCCGCGTGCCCAGCCGCTGCCGCACCTCCGGCTCCAGGCCGGGCGCGCGCGCGAGGAACGCCAGCACCAGCTCCACGTCCTCCGCGTCCAGGGGCCGCTGCATGCCGGCGCCGGGCGTGGACGCGGGTGTCGAATCCGTCGTGGGCGCCTGCGTGTACTTGTCCAGGTCGATGGCCTCCTCGCGCACCAGCACGGTGCCGGCGAGCAGGTCCCCCAGCCGCCGGTGCCGCGAGTCCAGCAGCATGGTGATGCAGCCGGTGGCGTAGAGCACCGGCAGGAAGTCCACCGCGCGGCAGAGGTTTCTCACCGCGCTTTCGAAGAAGCCCACCGGCGAGCCATCCTCGCGCACCACCCGGATGCGCAGCGCGCGCTTGCCGGGTGTCTGTCCATGGAAGAAGACCTCCGCCAGCGTCCAGTACAGCCATTGCGTGGCGAAGAGGCCCACCGCGAGCAGTGTCTGCGTGAGCCCCGACAGCGCCTGGAAGGCGCCCAGCACGTCGGACACCAGCAGCGTGATGACGAAGTAGAGCGCCACCCAGACGAAGAACAGCAGGCTCGCGTCCACCAGCCACGCGAGACAGCGGTAGCCGATGCCGGCCACGGGCAGGGAGAGCGCGACGCGTTCAGGGGTCGCGACGTCGACGTGGGGTGCGGGGGCGGAGGGAGTCATGCGCGCGGGACGCACAGCATACGCCCTTGGCGTCCAGGACGCGCCATCCCCGTGCATTGGCGCCATGCGTGGACACCGGGAGAAACAGCAGGCGAAACATCGAAATGTGGACGCCGGACGCGTGTCCCGCGGCCGACAGCGATCACGACCTGACGGACGAGGCCCTGGATTTCGATACGATTCGTGCGCAATTGACAGTCCCGACAGGGGCGGTTCGCAACAGGCCGTGGATGATGTTAGGGTCTCGGTTGGCTGGAATTGCCTGAACCGGAAAAGGAGGAACGGCCCGGATGGGCCAGTTCGGCAGTCGCAAGCGCAGTCCGCAGGGCAGCACTGACAAGACCCCCGGATGGAGTTGAAGCGCGGTTCTCGCACGCTCAGCACTGGCGGAAGTTCCGCCGCGGTTCCACCGACTCCGGGGCAGGTTGAAGTCGACAGGTAGCATTGAAAGCAATTCGCCACGACGGCTGGGGGGCCATCGCATGGCAGCGAATCAATCGGCAGTTCGTATTTCGATTCTCGAAGGACCATGGGCGGCCTGGCAGGGCTTGTCCGATGGGCTTCGGGGTGAGGGTCATTCCACTTCGGTGACGCGCGACGTGCGCGGCTTCCTGGACGGACTCGGCACGGATCCACCGCAGGTGGCCATCCTCGACGTGGAGAGCGACGGCGAGGCCGCCATCGGATGCTCCGTGACGGAGGGGCTCAACCTGCTGCGCGAGGCCCGCAAGCGCCGGCTGGAAGTGCGCATGCTGCTCTTGTCCGCGGTGAGCACGCCGGAGGTCATCTCCCAGTGCTTCGACGAGGGAGCCTCGGGCTACCTCTTCCGCGCGGGGCTGGGCGTGAACGCGGTGTCCTCCGCGGTCCAGTCACTGGTGCGGGGCGAGCGCCTCTTCCCGGTGCAGCTGTTGCGCAACGACTTCGAGCATCCGCCGGTGACGTCACCCACGGCGAGCGTGCTCCTGCTGCTCACGCAGCGGGAGCGCGAGGTGCTCCAGTACGTGGCGGGCGGGGCGGACAACCTGAAGATCGCCGCGCATCTCCAAATCGCCGAGCGCACCGTGAAGTCACACGTCACGCAGCTCTACCGCAAGCTGGGCGCGGAGAACCGCACCCAGCTCGCCCTGCGCGCCTGCCACCTGGGCGTCAGGCCTCCGCCGGACCTCTAGCCGGTCCGGCCCACCCTCCCCGTTGAAGCGGGGAGGGCGCGGTGGGAAGCGCGCGCGGCCCTCAGTTCTTGTTGCGGGCCGCGTCCTCTTCCATCTTCTTGCGGAGGCTCAGGGGACGCATGTCCGTCCAGACCTCCTTGATGTACTCCAGGCACTCGGCCTTCTGGCCCTGCTTGCCGGCGTCCTTCCAGCCCAGCGCGTTCTCACGGTCCGCGGGCCAGATGGAGTACTGCTCTTCGTGGTTCACGACGACCTTGTAGAGGGTCGTGTCTTCGCGCTCGTCGCTCATCGGGGGTGGGCTCCTGGAAAGCAGGGGACCCCCTTTCGTCGCACACCCGGGGAAAAGCGGTCAAGGTAGGTGGGCGCGACAGCCCCCGGGCCTTCCTGGGAGGGCGGATCCGCCGCGCCCGCCCGCCCGCGGGGGTTGCACCCGGAATCCGCCTTCGTGACACGAGCGGCATGGGGCACGGATACTCGGGCGCATGCGCATCTGGAAGAACGCCGTGTCGGGGCTCGTGCTCCTTGTGGGGGGCGTCTGGGCCTCGCTGGCCCTGGCCCTGACGGGGACGGGGCCGGAGGGGCCGCACGTGGCCCGGACCCTCGTGGCGGGGGCCCTGGTGGCCCTGGCGGTGGCGGCCTGGCGGTGGCGCTCCCGGCGCTGGGGCGTGGCGGTGATGCTGCTGGGGTGCCTGTCCGTCCAGGGCTGGGTGCGGACGTTCCAGCCCTCCAACACGCGGGACTGGGCGCCGGACCTGGCGCGGGCGCCGTGGGCGGAGGTGGCGGGCTCGAAGGTGACGCTGCACGAGGTGCGCGACTTCCGCTACCGCAGCACCACGGACTGGGACCCCGCCTGGTACACGGCCACCTACGACACGGACGCGCTCACGGAGGCGTCCTTCATCGTGGAGCCCTTCTCCGGGGTCTACGGCGCCGCGCACACGATGGTGAGCTTCGGCTTCCAGGACGGCCGCCGCGTGGTGTTCTCCGTGGAGGTGCGGCGGGAGCAGGGTGAGATGTTCTCCGCGCTGGGCGGGCTCTTCCGCCGCTTCGAGATCGCCTACGTCGTGGGCGACGAGCGGGATCTGGTGCAGCTGCGGTCCAACTTCCGCCACGACGACGTGTATGTGTATCCGGTGAACGCATCCAGGGAGCGCATCACCGCGTTCTTCATGGACATGGTGCAGCGGATGAACGGGCTGCACACGCAGCCGGAGTTCTACGACACGCTCACCAGCAACTGCACCACCAACCTGGTGCGCCACTTCGAGACGGTGGCCACGAAGGACGTGCCGTACGACCACCGCACGCTGCTGCCCGCGTTCGCGGACGAGCTCGCGTACGAGCTGGGCATCATCGACACGGACGTGCCCCTGGCGCAGGTCCGCCAGCGCTATCACATCAACGCGCGCGCCCTGGCCGCGCAGGGGCGGGACGACTTCTCCGCCCGGATCCGCGCGCCGCTGGAGACCGCCACCGCGCCCGCGCCGTGACGGCCGGCCTCAGGTGCCCGTCGCGGCCCGGGGCTCCGAGGGCGCAAGGCCGCTCTTCAGGTGCTTGTCGTAGTGGGCCTCCAGCGCGGTGAAGTAGCCGCGCTCCTCCCACAGCTCCTGGAGGAGCCGGTCGGTGAGGGACTTCACCTCCGCGCTCTCGCCCTTCGGGTCGGGCACGCGGGGGCCGCCCTGGGGGTTGAGGAAGGCGCGGGTGGCCTCGGCCATCAGCACGCGGCTGCTCCGGAAGAGGCGGCGCAGGGCCTGGTTGATGGGGCGGGCATCCATCTCCGCGCACGCGGCGACGATGGCGGCCTGCACCTTCTGGGGCGCGTCCCCCTGGAGCGATTCCGCGTCCAGGTCACCGCGCTGGAGCGCGTGGTGCAGCAGGTAGCCGTGGTGCAGGCACACGCTCGTCAGGTCCACGCAGTCCTTCACCCAGAGGATGAAGAAGACCTTGCGGAACACCTTGCGCACCGGGAAGAGGGCCACGGCCTTGAGATAGGACACCAGCCGGCCGCCCAGGCTGCGCGCGTCGTACGAGCCCGCGAGCACCGCCACGGCCTTGTCCGGTGCCTTCAGGCCCCGCTCCTTGAGCTGGTCGCGCACGGACTGCTCGCGCACCTGGCGCAGGGCGTAGTCGTCCAGGAAGGGCACGGGGATGAGCGGGGTGAGCCCGGCGGCCACGGCGTGGAAGGCCACGCGGGCGAGCGAGGGCGGCACGGCGCCGGGCGGCGGAGAGGTGGTGGAATCAGCCATGGCGTGTTTCATAACCGCTTCCGCGCCCGCCGCCTTCCGCCGGTAGAGTGGGAGTGTCATGAACCCGGCGCGGAAGGCGCGGGGCTAGGAAAGGCGTGGCCCTCGGATGAAGTCGAACGCGAAGCAGGAGCTCCCGGTCGTGCCGTTCGCGTCCGAGAAGGCGTGGGAGAAGTGGCTGGAGAAGCACCACGCCGACTCGCCGGGCGTCTGGGTGAAGCTCGCGAAGCTGGAGTCCGGCATCCCGTCCGTGACGTATCCGCAGGCGCTGGAGGTGGCGCTCTGCTACGGCTGGATTGACGGGCAGAAGGACGCGTTCGACGCGGAGTACTGGCTCCAGCGCTTCACGCCGCGCAAGCCGCGCAGCAAGTGGTCGAAGATCAACTGCGGCAAGGTGGAGGCCCTGGTCGCCTCCGGACGCATGAAGCCCGCGGGCCTGCGCGAGGTGGAGGCCGCGCGCGCGGATGGCCGCTGGGAGGCCGCGTACGCGGGGTCGAAGACCATCGAGGTGCCGGAGGACCTGACGCTCGCGCTTTCGAAGAACCCGAAGGCGCAGGCGTTCTTCTCCACGCTCAAGAGCGCCAACCGCTACGCCATCCTCTACCGGCTCCACGACGCGAAGAAGCCGGAGACGCGGGCGCGGCGGCTGGAGAAGTTCATCGCCATGCTGGAGGCCGGGGAGACGCTCCACGGCTGAAGGCCGGAGGCCCGCGCTCACGGCCGCGGGCCTCCTGCGTGAAGCGGTGCCTACGGCGCGAACTTCAGCAGCAGCAGGTCACTGCTCCCCTCGACTGGCGAGTAGACCGTTCCGTCCACCTGGACGGTCCGATCAAGGAGGTCGACGAGCAGCGTCTCCCCCGCGTTGTTGACGGCGGTCTCCGCGCTGAGGCGCAGGTCCAGGCCGCGCGACCACAGGTGCGTGCCATCCCCGGCGTACCGCACCAGGAAGTTCGTCGGATAACTTGGATGCCCGATGAGCCCGCCGCCCAGGTCCGCCTGCGAGCCCAGGTAGCCCTGCATCGTCAGGCGTCCCTGCGAGTCCACCGCGAGCGAGTAGGGCCTGTCGCTGTCGGCCCCGCCCAGCTGCCGTCCCCACTGGTCCGAGCCCGACGCGGAGAGCGCCCCGAGGATCATCTCCGACAGACCGCTCGTGTCCTCGCTGTACGAGTGCCCCGCGAACGAGAACGTGCCGCGGAAGTCAGCGGCGAAGGCCACGGCATCACCCGGCCGCGACACGACGCCCCGCATCGAGCCCAGGCTGCCGTTGAGCGCGCGGGACCACAGGGGCGTTCCGGTGGCCGAGTACTTCGCCACGAAGGGCGTCCGGGGGCCCTGCACGCCGAGCACGGTGTTGGTGGAGTGCGGGCTCGCGACGCCCGCGAGCAGCACCGCGCCCGTGCTGTCCGTGGCGACTGCCTGTCCTTCCGACCCCGTGCTCCCGGCCGCATGGACGCGAGACCAGAGGTGGTTGCCCTCCCAGGAGAAGCGCGCCACGAAGAGCGCGCTCACCCCGGAAGCGCTCGCGCCGGCATCCAGCACACCGCCGCCCAGGTTCACCTGGCCGGAGAAGGCGCCCGTGACGACGAGGCTGCCCGCGGCGTCCGTGGCGACGGCGAGTCCCCGGATGGGGGCCTTCTCGTTGGAGCCCACCTGCGGAGTCCCCGCGAGGAAGCCCTTGGACCAGACCGGCGTGCCGTTCGGCGAGAACTTGGCGATGAAGAGGCCCGGCGTGTAACCCCAGGTGCTCGGCAGGGCTCCCGTGCCGAGGTCCGGGCTGCCTGTGTAGGAGCCCACGACCATGACGTTCCCGAGCGGCGTCACCGTGAGCCCGCCCACGATGATCTCGGAGATCGAGCCCGGGTAGGGCGCGTAGGAGCGCGACCACTGGTGGGTGCCATCCGCGGCGTACTTCGCGAGGACCATGTACCCGAACGGCTCCAGGGGCCCGCCGCCGAAGTCACCGGAGTTGTAATAGCGCGCCGCGACCACCCATCCCCCATCGGGCGTGGCGGCCACGTTCCAGGGGCGCTCCTCGCCCGGACCGCCGTACTGCCGCACCGCCTGGAGGGCTCCCCCCGTGCCCTGGCGGGCGCAGAACGTGAGCGCCCGGGTCAGCGTCAGGGAGGCCCCTCCCATGTAGTAGGAGGACTCGGAGGACTCGAAGTCGACGCCGTTCCCGCCCGTGGGGATGAGCGCGAAGCTGTAGTCGCCCGCCGAGCGGACGACCGTGCTCACGTCGTATTCCACCACGCTGTGGCTCTCCACGGCGCCCAGGTCCCCCAGGGGCGCGCCCAGCAGCGCGGGCCGCGTGTTCCAGGTGAGCGTTCCCTCGGTCCACCCGGTGTCCGTGCTGTAGAGCGCGGGGCCATCCGTGCTGCCATCCACCGCGTACAGGCGCAGCTGTGCTCCGACGATGGGGATGTTGGGATCGTCGTGCGTCACCTCGAACTTCAGGTAGGACTCCAACCGCGGCGAGCCATCGGCCAGCAGCAGGTCGGCCCCTCCGAAGTTGACCGTCGGCTGCGCTGCGTCCACGTATGCGTCGCCCCGGTCCTGGGCGCGAACGGTGTCGTAGACGGTCTCCGAAGGACAACTGGAGGCCTGCGACTCGACGCTCGCCGTTCCAGGTGGACGGGGCTCCCCGGGCCCGTCCTGTTCAGCCACCCCACCGCAATGCGTGCACAGCACCAACGCGGACAGCCACCCCAGACTCCTCACGCCCCAACGCACAGCCCTGCCTTGCATGACGCCTCCCGGTTGCTCCGGGGTGGCGTAATTGCATTCCCAATACCAGTCGTGAGGTGTTGGACAGACAACTCCAATCGCCGGGCGATTGCATGTCTGGGATGAGGCACTTCCCTCCGGGTGAAGCCAGACGCTCTCGGGGGGAAGTAGCGGGGATGGCGCGGGACGGCGGACTACTTCGGCTCTCCCATGACTTCCATCGTGTGCTTGAGCCGCTCCAGGCCCAGGCGCACCAGGGCGCCGCGCAGGTCGGGCTGGCCCAGGAAGGCCTTCTTGAACACGTCGCGCTCCAGCTTGAGGAGCGTGCAGGGAGTCACGGTGCGCACGGTGGCGGTGGCCAGCCGGCTGCGCAGGAGGGAGATCTCCCCGAACAGGGCGCCTTCCTCCAGCGTGGGGTAGGCGGACTGGCGGCCGTCGCCGTGCGTGTGGAAGACCTCGCACTGGCCCCGGATGAGGACGTAGAGCGCGTCGCCCGGCTGGCCCCTGGTGAGCAGCGTCTCTCCGGCGGGGACGGTGCAGGGGACGAAGGCGTCACCCAGCTCGTGCTGCACCTCCGGGGGCAGGGCGGCGATGAGCGGGTTGCTGCGCAGCGCGTCCGCGAGCAGGCGCTCCCGGGCGGTGACCTGCATCTGCTCGCCCTTGACGCCGTAGTCCTTGCCCAGCTCCCGGACGCCGGCCTGGGTGAGCTCCAGCAGCACGGCGTCCTCCACCGTCACGATGGTGGCGGTGCGCTGCGTGCCGGTGAGCAGCGCCAGCTCGCCGAAGAACTCGCCAGCGCCCAGGCGGCCGACCTCCGTGTTGGCGCCGCTGTCCCCGCCGCGCAGCACCGCGACGCGGCCCTCCAGCACGACGAACATCGAGTGGCCCGGGTCGCCCTCGCGCACCACCACCTGGCCCGCGGGCAGGTAGCGCGTGCAGACGGGCGGCGGCGCGGGAGCCCCTTCCGCGTCCGCCGGGGCGCCTGCCGCCGGGGCCATGGCGGAGGTCGCGGACGTCTGCCCGCCGGAGGAGACCGGGGCGGACGGGTGGGCGGACAGCAGGGCCTGCAGGCGCGCGAACAGGGACATGGTGCGCAAATGCTACCGGGGTGCCCGGGCGGAAACTGTGAAGCGGTTCACAGGCGGCACGGTGGTGGCCTGAAAGACAGCCAGGCAGGCGCGAGGAGCCATTGAACAGGGATTGACCTGCTTGCGCAACGTCTGTGTTTCGCCCTCCTGACGCACGGCGACGGGCGCGGGGGATGGCGTGGGCGGACCGGGACGCCCTACAGTCCCAGGCCCATGGGAGACACGCTGGACGTCGTGGTGGACCTGGGAGACGTGGGGGAGACGGCCGCGGATGCCGTGCTGCTGAAGTACGCGCAGGGCTTCCACGGGGCGGACGGCGCGGTGTCGCGCCGGCTGGAGGCGGCGGGCGTGGCCATGGACGCCTTCGACCTGCTGCCCGGGGACCACCGCTTCATCGACACGCGCCGGAGCCTGGGGGCTCCGCTGGTGCTCTTCCTGGGCACGGTGCGGCTGCGCCAGTTCGGCTACCACGAGATCCGCCAGTTCTCCGTGCGCGCGCTCCAGCTCCTGGAGCCCCGGCACGAGGTGCGTCACCTCGCGTGCACCGTGCACGGCCCCAACTACGGGCTGGATGAGGACGAAGCCGTGCTGGCCCTGGTGGGCGGCTTCGTGGACGCGTTCCAGCGCGGCAGTGGCCCGCGCGACCTGGAGCGCATCACGGTGGTGGAGCTGAACCCCAAGCGCGTGGAGCGGCTGCGCAAGGCCATCGCGCTGGGGCTGGGGCTCACGCCGGGCGTGGAGCCGCTGATGGGGGCCACGGGCTTCCGCGTGCGGCGGACGTCCCGCTTCGTCCAGGCGCCGCCCATGGCCTCCGCGGGCGCGAACTCCAACGAGAAGCCCCATGCCTTCGTGGCGATGCCCTTCGCGCCGGAGCTGGAGGACACCTACCACTACGGCATCCTGAACCCGGTGAAGTCGGCCGGGCTCCTGTGCGAGCGCGTGGACCAGGCCGTCTTCGACGGCCCCATCATCCAGCGCATCCGGGACCGCATCGACACCGCGAAGGTCGTCATCGCGGACCTGTCCCTGGCGAACCCCAATGTCTACCTGGAGGTGGGCTATGCCTGGGGACGCGGCAAGCCCACGCTGATGCTGGTGCGCGACGTGAAGGAGCTGCGCTTCGATGTCTCCAGCTACCGGTGCCTCGTCTACCGGAACATCCGGCACCTGGAGGAGATGCTGACGCAGGAGCTGAAGCGCATCGCCTGAGGCCGGGGGCTCACCAGCCGCGCGCCGCGACCTCCCACGTCGCCACGTGCGTGTCGCCGCGCACGACGTACAGCCGGGGATGCTGGGGCACGGAAACACAGACATGGTTGGGCACCACCCGCACGCGCTCGCCAATGCGTGGGCGCCACGTCGTGCCGGACACGTCCAGCAGGCCGTGCTCCTCCGACAGGTTCTTCACCACGACCTCCGGCCGGTCCAGCAGGACGCCATAGCCCGGCGCCAGCCCTTCCTCCTTCACCAGCGCCTTGCCCCCCGCGTCGATGACCACCTGGCCGGGCACGGCCGTGCTCACCACGGTGGCCAGCACTGAATAGGCGCACTCCGTCCAATCACAGGCGCCGATGACCGCCGCGTTGCGGTCGTTCAGCGCGTTGAGCCCCGGGCGGATCTCCGTAAGGCCCTTCACGGTATGGGATTGCCAGAGCGTCGGCGTGGAGCCGCCGCTGACCACTTCCGGCGGCAAGCCCGCGTGGCTCAAGGCGCCCACGAACGTCGCCAGGGCTTCCGACTGGGCTCCCATCGCGGAGGGCAGCTCCGCCTGGGGAATGCGGATGTGGCCCGCGTAGAACGTCACCCCGCGAAACGCCACGCCGGGCGTGGATGCCGCCGCGCGTGCCAGGGCCACGGTCTCCTCCGGCGTGCGCAGCCCCACGCGGCGCATGCCCAGGTCCACCTCCACGAGCACGCCCACGGTGCGCCCCGCGTCCCGGGCCGCGCGCGCCAGGCCCTCCAGCACGTCATGGGAGTCGAGCGCCACGGTGAGCCGCACGCGCGAGGGCAGGGCCATCAGCCGCGCCAGCTTGCGCGCCCCCACCGGCGGGTATGCGAGCAGCACGTCGTCGGACACCGACGCCATGACCTCGGCTTCCAGGACGGTGGCCACCGTGACGCCAGCGGCTCCCGCCGCGACCTGCATCGCGCCCAGCTCCGCCGTCTTGTGCGTCTTCGTGTGGGGACGCCAGCGCAGGCCGTGCTCGCGGGCGTAGGTCGCGACGCGCTGGAGGTTCCGCTCGACGCGGTCCAGGTCCACGATGGCGGCGGGCGTGTCGAGCGTATCGAGGAAGGTCGAGGACATGCGGCGCATGCTCGCACCGCGCTCCTCGACCCGTCACCCGAATCCACCGCCACGCGGAGCCTGCTGCCTGCTTCGCGACAAGCTCCGCCCGGTGCGGCTCAGTAGCAGGGGTAGACGGCCTGCTTGTAATACCCGCTGAGCTGCCCCTGGAAGACGGAGCTGGAGTCGCAGCGGGTCAGGGTCCAGCCGACCTGCACCGTATAGGTGTTGTCGCTGTAGTAGACGGTGCTGACCTCGTTCCCGCGGACGACGACCAGCTCCTGCGACGCGGTGCCAACGCCCTCCGTCTCTTCCACCGGGGGCCCCCCGCACGCGCCCAGCATGAGCCCGACCCCTCCAGCGAAGAGCACTCCGAACCGCTTGCTTCCCAGCGCCATGTTTCCTCCGCGTCCGTCTATTGAATCACCCGGAGTGTAGGCGCTGGCGCCAATCCTTGTCATGGCGCCCAAAAAAACAATGACAAACGGATGGATGCAGCGGCGCGAGGAGTTTCCGCCGTCATTGCATCCGTCTGACTACGACGCCGGCTCGAAGGCCACCGTGGGCCGCTGCCAGCTCCAGCCGCCGGACTTCAGGGCCTCCGTCGCCTGCGCATCCAGCGCGCGCAGCGCGGCGAGCACCTCCGCGGGCGGGCGGGGCGCTCCCGGTGCGCTCTCCACCTCGAAGCGCGGGGGGATGGTGCCGGCGTCCTGGCCGCCCATCACCACGCGGACGCGGCAGTTCTGCGGGGACAGCTCCGTGTCGCCGGACCAGGACACGTCCTGGACGAAGAGGTCCACCGCGCCCAGCACCTTCTGGCCGCGCAGCTTCTCCACCACCGCGTCCAGCGAACCCTTCGCGCGGGCGTTCCGCTTCTTGCCAAGACGCGTCAGCGTCCACCAGGCCAGGCCGCCCGCGAGGATGGGCGAGAGGATGAAGTAGGGGATGAGCGGGCTCATGGGGCGGCAGGCTGCCACGAAACCTGGAAGAAGAAACGCCCGTCTCCAGGGCCTCGCGGCTCCAGAGACGGGCGTGAAGAGAAGCAGGACTACTTCGGCGCGGGCGCGGAGACCTTCTTCGTCGCGTTGGGCTTGTACGTCATGCCCAGCTCGTTGAAGACGAAGGAGTAGACGTCCACCTCCTCCTCGATGCGCGCGGACAGCGGCGTGCCCATGCCGTGGCCCGTCTCCGCGTTGGCGCGCAGCAGGATGGGCTTGGGGGCCGCCGTCGCCGACTGCATCCGGGCCACCATCTTGCGCGAGTGGAACGGATCCACGCGCGGGTCATTGGCCCCGGACGTGAAGAGCACCGGCGGGTACTTCGTCCCGTCCTTCACCTGGTGCACCGGCGAATAGGCATACAGCGCCTTGAACTGCTCCGGGTCCTTCACCGAGCCGTACTCCGTCACGTTGAACTGGCCGTTGGGCGTCAGCTCCGTGCGCAGCATGTCGTAGATGCCCACGCGCGCCACCACCGCGCCGTACTGCTCCGGGTGCTGCGTCACGGCCGCGCCCATCAGCAGGCCGCCGTTGCTGCCACCCTGGATGGCCAGCTTCTTCGGCTGCGTGTACTTCTGGTCCGTGAGCAGCTTCGCGCACGCGTAGAAGTCGTCGAACACGTTCTGCTTCTTCGTGAGCGAGCCGCCCTTGTGCCACTCCTCGCCGAACTCCGAGCCGCCGCGCAGGTTCGCCACCGCGAACACGCCGCCCTGCTCCAGCCACATGCCCGTCAGCGCGCTGTAGCCCGGGTTGATGGAGACGTTGAAGCCGCCGTAGCCGGTGAGCCACGTGGGGTTGTTCCCGTTCAGCTTCGTGCCCTTCTTCTTCAGGATGGTGAGCGGCACCTTGGTGCCGTCCTTCGACGTGGCCTCCGTGCGCACCACCTCCACGTCGCTCATGTCGATGGGCGCCGTGCGCGCCAGCGCCGTCTTGGTCACCTTGCCGTCCGCCGCCGTGAAGCGGAACCAGGAGTGCGGCTGGGTGAAGCTGCCGTTGACGAAGAGCAGGTCGTCCGCGCCCTGGCGCACCAGGCCGCCCACCGACGACACCGGCAGCGTGGGCACCAGCCCCAGCGCCTTGCCCGTCAGGTCCACCATGCGCAACTGCGACGGGCCGCCCAGCTGCTCCAGCAGGTACAGGCGGCTCTTCGTCGGCACCGCGGCCTGCACCGTCGCCTCACCCTCGGGGACGACCACGGTGGCCTTGTCCAGCGTGGGCGTGGCCAGCGGCAGGCGCAGCACCTTGCCCTTCGGCGCGTCCTTGCGGCTGAGCAGGTACGCCGCGCCGTCGCTGCCGAAGCGCGCCGCCACCACCTTGTCCGCGTACTTCGCCACCTGCGTCCACGTGCCCTTGGGGCCGTGCAGGTACAGGTCGAACTCGCCGCCGTCGCCGTTGGCCACGCGCGCGAAGGTGTACTGGCCGTCGTCGCTGGACTCCAGGTCCGTCATCGCGATGCGCGGGAAGTCCTTGCCCAGCGCGTACGTGTCCTTCTCCGTGGGCGTGCCCAGCGCGTGGAAGTACACCTGCTGGTACACCTCGCGGTCCACGGGCGGGCGCTCCTCGCCGCGCGGGTAGCGCGTGTAGAAGAAGCCCGTGCCCTTCGCGTTCCACGCGAGGCTGCCGCCCGCCGTGCCGCCGTTGACGCGGGGCACCAGCTCGTTGGGCATCGCCTTCGCCGTGGCCACGTCCCACACGGACACGTCGCCGCTCTCCGTGCCGCCCTTGGACATGGAGACGGCGACCTTCTTGCCGTCGTGCGACAGCTGGAACCAGTCGATGGTCGTCTTGCCGGAGGTGTCCACCTGCGTGGGGTCCACCAGCACGCGCTCCTTCGACGTGTCGTCCAGCGAGCCCACCACGATGAGCGTGGGCTGCTGCTTGGGCGGCTGGAACTTCAGCCCCAGGAGCGTGCCGCCCCGCTCATCCAGGCCGCCGTAGGAGGGCGACTTCCAGGACAGGAGCTCCGAGATGCGCTGGCGCAGCGGCTCGCGGCCCGGGAGCTTGTCCAGGTACGCGCGCGTGTACGCGTTCTGCGAGTCCGTCCACTGCTGCACCTTGGGGTCGGTGGCGGACTCCATCCACTGGTACGGATCCGCCACGGTGGTGCCGTGGTAGGTGGTCTCCACGGGCTGCTTCTGCGCGGCGGCCGGCTTCGCGGGCGCCTTGCCGGCGGCTCCCGCCACCAGCGGCACGAGCAGCGCGGCGGTCGTCACTGCGATTCTGGACTTCATGGTTCACCTCGCATGCGGGTGGAACCCCTGCGGGACGCTCATCGCAGGGGCAGCTCCACCAGGGCGGTGGAGAAGGTGTCGAAGGTCTCGTTGGCGTTGGGCTTCGTGCCCTCGTCCATGTTGCCGAGCATCAGCGCGAACACGACGCGCGGGTGCTCCGGGTCATTCGGCCGCTCCGCCACGCCCACGAAGCACTTCTGGCCCGTGAGCGTGCCTGTCTTCGCGCGGATGCGGCCCGCGATGGACGGCTTCGTCTTGCGGCCCGCCAGCGTCCCGTCCACGCCCAGCACCGGCAGGCTGTCCACCAGCGCGGCGCCGTAGGGCTCCTGGAGGCTGGTGAGCAGCACCCGCGCCATGCCCCGGGGCGACGCCAGGTTGTAGCGGGACAGGCCGCTGCCATCGACCGGGCGCAGGTCCTTGGTGGGCACGCCCCGGCGCGTCAGCTCCGCGACCAGGGCCGTGCGCAGCGAGGCGTAGCCCTCGTTGCCGGTGCGCTCGCGCGCGAAGCGCATGCCCAGCCGCTCCGCGTACAGGTTGAGGCTCTCCTTGTTCGTCACGCGCACCAGCTCCGACAGGGGCGGGCTGGTCAGCTCCACCAGCGGCACCGGCACCGGCGGCATGGGGGAGGTGGGCGCCTCCAGCGAGAGCGGCAGCCGCGTCACCCCGTGCCGCGCCAGCGCGTCGTCCACGCACGCGGCGAAGAGGGCCTCCGGCGCGTCCACGGACAGCTTCACCGCGGCGGACTGGGGGCACGGCCCACCGGACGGCGAGCGCCAGGTGCAGCGCACCCCGCCACCGCCACGCACGCAGGCCAGGTTCGCGCGCTCCGCGTTGACGTCCACGTTCACCACCGCGGACAGCGTGGCGAAGGTGGGGGTCCACTGGACGGAGGGCGCGTCCGAGCAGGTGGTGCCGGGAGCGCGGGCGAGCGCCAGGTCCACCACGTTCTCCCGGAAGACGAAGGGCGTGGGCGCCGCGCTGTAGGCATACGCCGCGTCGTCCCAGGCCCAGCCGGGGCCCATGCCGCCATCCACGCCCTCCGTGCCGGCGATGCGCACGTTGCCGCGCCACTGGTGGATGCCGCGCGCCTGGAAGGCCTCCGCGATGCGGTCACACGCGAGCGCCGTCTCCGGGAAGCGCCACGAGCCCAGCGACGGGTCCCCGGACGCCTGCGCCACCACGTCGCCCAGGAACAGGCCCCCCGTCTGCGAGCCCTCCAGGGACACCGGGGTCACGAAGCGGAAGTCCGCCCCCAGCGCGGACAGCGCGGCGGAGGTGGACACCACCTTCATCGTGGACGCGGGCAGCAGCCGCACGTTCTCCCGGTGGGTGAAGAGGGGCTCCCCGGTGCGTGCGTCCACTACATACGCGCCCGTGAGCGCGCCGTCCGCCTCCAGGGTCTCCAGCAGGGCGTTCGTCACCCCGGGCAGGGTGTCGCGCGAGGCGCCGTCCGGCGTGGCGGGCGCGTGGGTGCAGGCGGACAGGAAGAGGGCGACGCTGGCGGAGGAGAGGGCTCGGCGCATGGCGGCGGCCACCGTATGTCGCGTGCCTGGGAGTGTCATGGTTTCCCGCCGGCGGGGTGGGGCGGAAGAAGTGCACGGTTGGACGGCGCGCGGGCAAACGGTCTTGCGCGCGGGCTATTCCCGGCCCGTTTCGTCCAGCCACACCGAGTGCCTTGACGCGGCGGCACATGCCCCCCATCCTGCCGCGCCCCATGCCTGTCCTACGTGGTGCCGTGACCTTTTCGCGCTTCCGGACCGAGCCGGCCAAGGATGCGCCGTCCGACGTCAAGCGCTGGTTGACCAAGGGACTCAAGTCCCATGCGTTCGAGCCCATCGACCGCCGCTCCGAGGAGGAGCGCGCCGCTGGTTTCGTGGAGCTGGAGAACCCGGAGGCTTCCGAGTTCGCCACCGGGAACCTCTTCTATGGCGAGTACGCCCTGTTCGGCTTTCGCATCGACACGCTGAAGGTGCCCGCGTCGATGATGAAGTCGGAGCTGGACAAGTGGGCCGCCGCCTTCGGCAAGGAGAACGGCCGCCCGCCCGCGCGCGCGGAGAAGAACAGGCAGCGCGCGGAGCTCAAGCAGCTCTTGCGTCAGCGCGCCGTGCCGCGCACCAGCGTGCTGGACGTGACGTGGAACCTGAAGACGCAGACGGTGCAGGTCTGGGCCGCGTCGCGCAAGACGGTGGATGAGATCTGCGTGGCGCTGGAAGGCGCCCTGGCGGTGAAGGTGATTGGCATCACGCCCGCGTCCATGGCGCAGCGCGCGGGCATCGACGAGAAGGCCCTGGGCCCCACGGCGGAGCTCATTGGCATGGACCTGCCGGCGACGGCTTCGGTGGAGGACGCCCATGGCGAGGCGTGAGCAGGCGAGGGAAGAGGCGGCGTTCGCGCGGGGCGATGTCGGCGTGGATGGCGTCGCCACGGAGGAGGAGAAGGACGAAGCCGAAGTCGAAAAGGGCAAGGCGCGCGAGCAGCTGCTGCGCGGCCGGGCCTACCTGGGCCGCGAGTTCATGACGTGGCTGTTGTGGCGCTCGGAGTCGGGCGACCCGCTGGTGGAGTACGACGGCGCGGGCGTCGTCGTCCTCTTCCTGGGCAAGGTGGTGCTGCGCGGCGTGGCCGGCGACGTCACGGAGATGAGCGCCAAGGGCACGCTGGCGCCGTACTCGGAGAACGTGCGCCACTCGCTGGACCGGGGCCTGCTGGTGTCCCAGGCGCGGCTGCGCGTGTCGCACGGCGAGCGCGAGTACGAAGTCACCCTCGATTCCGAGTTCCTGGACATCCGCGCCGCCAAGCTGCCCGCGCTCATGACGGAGGAAGAGGATGATCAGCTCTCCGAGCGGCTGGAGCTGACCGAGCAGCTCTCCGCCATCGTGGACGCGCTGGTGCAGGACTTCCTGGCCGTGCGCGCCGGCCGCGCGTGGAGCAAGCAGGTGGTGCCCGCGCTGAAGGCGTGGATGAAGGGCGAGGAGAAGGGGAGCGACCTGCTCTCCAAGGCCGCCCGCGCCCGGGGCCGTGACGCCCGCGCCGCCCGGGGCTGAATCACGGCCCAGGCGCTGTGCGTCCGCCGATCACCGGGAAGCGCTCATAGACACGCTTGAGCGCTTCCAGGTGGGCGGGATTGTCGTAATCGAGCGGTGCCTCCGTCAGCTGCACGATCCACCCGCCTGACGGAGTGCGCCGCGCCCGCGTGAGCAGTTCGGCATCGCGAGCCGGATCCGGGAATCCGACGAGCTCCGCGGCAGCCGCGGACCAATAGTTCATCCATCCGAGGAAAGAGGGAGTCTCGGCCCTGGGGCTCTTCTCCGGAAGGTTGAGCGTGGGAAGCCCACGGGGTGAACGCTCGGGTCCGTCCGGCGAGCGGCGGAACTGCTGCGCGACCTCCGAGCCGTAGCCATACGGCGACGCGTGCCCCCAGAACGCACGTGCTCCCTCCGCCATGGCCTCAAGCAGCGCGGCCGCTGCCGCGATCACGGGCCCGTCCAGTGGCAGTTTTGCGTGCACTTCAAATTGAGGCTGTCCGCCTGGGCTGGAGAGTCCTGAGCTTTCAATTCCCCAGACCGTCACGGGGTAACGTTCGTCCCCGTTGCAAACCAGTGGGAATCCCCCGTCCTCAACTCTGTCCATGAGCCAGGAGTCACGCTGTGGCAATGCAATGGGGCGCCCACTTTCGCCGACGTCCCACTCCAGGAGCAGGCCGGGGAACGCTTTCTCCATCCCATGGATGACATTGAGTGTGCGGCTGTCTTTGCCCGCGAGGGCAGGGGCATAGGTGATGAGCGTCAGTTTTTTTCGCGCGGTCATCGTTTACACCCCGTGACGACGACATCGAGCTTGGGAACTTCTTCGAGCAGCGCGGCTTTGTGCGCCTGGGTGCTCACTCCCACGGCGAAGCCATATCCGCATGCCGCTGCGACATCTTATGCGAGTCATCCTCGCCCGCGTGAGGCACGGGAACAGGCTCGCAGCTGGCGCGGCCCGCCCGGTCCACGGGTACAGGCGGCACCGGGGGCTGCCTGCCCTGGCCGGCTGGCTCCGGTTCCAGCTGGGGCTTCGGTTTCGCTACGGCATCTCGGGACGCAACCTTCGCCCCTCGTGAGGTCCCTGCTTCCTCGGGGTAGGGGTGGCGCAGTTCATACGCATCCAGTTCCTCCTTGATGGCGACGGCCACCACCACCACACCCAGGACGATGACGGCTCCCACAACAATCTCAGGAGCCGCCAGCACGCAGAACCCGAGTCCCACGGCACCAGCGCCAGCGGAAGCGACCGCGCATCTGCCCGTGGCGTCGTGGAACTCGAGCCGGTCATGGTCGAGTGCCGGATAGCACCGCTCCACCAGCACGGACCAAGGCTGGGACGCTTCGCGGACAACGCACCGCCCATCATCCATCCAAGGCAGCGCCGCCGCTCGTTGGAGGTTGGCCTCCCTCGTGCTGCGGGCCGCTGACGCTCTGGGGCGTGGCTCCGTCGTGGCGCAGGCCGAGAAAACGAGCAGGAGCAAAAGGGCGCCGCATGTCCGAAGACGTATTGCTATCTCATCACAATCATCAAAAGCCTCCGAGTCCTGGGACTCGGAGGCCTATTCGGAGCAACAGCTTGGGTTCCTACGGGTTGATGCAACGCCAGATGCCGCATGAACCCTCTCCCTGGCCACAGTCATACTGGCTGTAGCAGGGCTTGCAGCTGGCCGAACAGATCATCCTGACCGCCTGGGTGTCGGTCGTCTCCGGCGCCGAGCCGGGAACCATGGCCAGGGCCGAGCCCGCCATGGCGCCGATGATCAGGGCAAGGCCAGGAATGGACCGCTTCAGTCGCGACGGCTTCATGCTTCCTCCGGGAGGAATGGGACCGGAGCATCCGGTCCCACACTGCGAGGGCATTCGAACAGACGCGAAGAAGCGATCCAAGTTCGACGGTGCTCCAGCCTGGCGCACCGTCCGGGCCGGAATGGAGCGGGCGGCCGCGCCAGTCCGGAGCAGTGAAAGGCCGCCCCAGGGCAGCGGACACAGGCACGAGGCTCGCAATGGCACACGGGCAATCCCTCCCGCCCGAGCAGGTGTCCCGTGCCGTCCGCCCCCAGCACTGAAGCCATCCAGCGCATCTCCCTGAAGAACCGCGAGTACGCCTACATCGAGGACGCCAACCGCGGCGTCGTGCTGATGGAGGTGGGCCCACGCGTGCTCACGCTGGAGGCCCACCTGACGCTCGTCGCGAAGGAGCGCATGGTGGAGGTGGGCGCCGGCAGCTGGTGCGTGGTGCGCAACCCCGTGGTGCGCGTGGACGGCCAGGTGGCGCTGGACGACTTCGGCCAGGCCCGCGTCGCGGTGGGCGACCGCGAGGTCCGCGTGGGGCCGAAGGTCTTCCCGCTGTACCCCGGCGAGGAGCTGGAGGGCGACATCGTCCCGGAGTACGTCCTGGGCGTGTCGGAGGCGCTGCGGCTGCGCGCGCTCACCGCCTTCACGGACACCCACGTCCCGGACGCCCCCCGCCGCCGCGAAGCCGGTGACGAGTGGCTGGTGCGAGGCCCCGGCCGCTACGTGCCCGGCGAGTCCGTCACCGTCGTGTCGCTGGAGAAGGCCCGCGTCCTCAAGGAGACCGAGTACTGCGTCATCCTCAATCCCGTGGACCGCGCCACCGGCCGCGTCCAGGAAGGCCGCCGCAAGGTCGTCTCCGGCCCCGACGTCTTCTTCCTGGAGCCCGGCGAAGCGCTGGAAGGCGACGTGCGCCGCAAGCACGTCCTGTCGGAGCTCCAGGGCCTGAAGCTCCAGGCGCTGGATGACCTCTCCGAGAACGAGGGCGGCGAGCCCCGCGCGCGCAAGGCCGGTGACACGTGGATCGTCCGCGGCCCGCGCACCTACGTGCCCAGCGAGAAGGTCCTCATCCACCGCGAAATCGCCGCGCTGTCGCTGGGGCAGGGGGAAGGCCTCTACGTGCGCGACCTGCGCTCGGGCAAGGTGTCGCTGGTCCAGGGACCGTGCCAGTTCATGCCGGAGGCGCACCAGGAGCTGCACGAGAAGCGCCTGTCCCCGGACGCGGAGGCGCTGCTGGGCCTTGCTCCGCCGTTGCCCCCTCCGGCGGACGCGAAGGACGCCCGGGCGCCTCGGCCCACGACGTCGGCGGAGAAGGGGGACCGCACGCGCGCCATCGTGCTTCGCATCGAGGACAACACGGCGGTCCTCATCAACGACTTCGAGACCAACCACGCGCGCGTGGAGTTCGGCCCCGCGAAGGTGATGCTGCGCCCGTACGAGGACGTCACCGTCCTGGATTTGTCCGGCAGCACGCCCAAGCGCCCGCGTCAGCTCAAGGTGCTGATGCTGCGGCTGGGGCCGGACTTCGCCACGGACCTGTTCGAAGTGGCCACGCGCGACCACGCACGGCTGCGCATCAAGCTCTCCTACAAGTGGCAGTTCGACGTGCAGGGCGACCCGGAGAAGGACAAGGCCATCTTCCGGGTGAACGACTTCATCGGGTACGTGTGTGAGAACCTCGCGTCGCGCATCCGCCAGGTCGCCGCGGAGAACGAGTTCGAGACCTTCCACAAGAACGCCAGCGTGCTCATCCGCCGCGCCATCTTCGGCATGGACGACGCGGGCCGCGCGCGCAAGGACCGCCTCTTCTCCGAGAACCAGCTGCGCATCATCGACATCGACATCAAGGACATCGCCCCCGTCGACGAGAAGACGGCCCTGAAGCTGCGTGAGGCCATCGACACCAACATCCAGATCCAGCTGGACGCCTCCCGCCAGGAGGCCCAGGCCGCCGCGGAGCTCAAGCGCATCCGCAGCGAGGAGGAGAAGCAGCTCGCGGACATCGCCAGCCACCGCAAGTCGGAAGCCGAACGCCAATCCCTCATCGAACTGCAGAACCGCAACCACCAGCTGGAGACGCTCAGCCGCGCCAAGGTGGAGGCGGAGGCGCAGCTGGAGCGCGCCCGCGTGGAGAGCGAGGAGGCCCTGGCCCGCGCCGAGTCCGACGCCCGCGCCTCCCGCATCCGCGCCGAGGCGGAGGCCGAGCGCGAACGGCTCACCACCCAGGTGACGCTGGAGCGCCAGCAGCGCCTCAACGACCTGGAGGTGGAGCGCCAGTCCCGGCTCGCGGAGGTGGAGGCCTCGCAGTTCCGCCAGCGCGTGGAGTCCCTGGGCGGAGGGGAGAACTTCGTGAAGGCCGTGGCCGCGCAGGCCCAGGCCGCCGTCGTCGGAGGCCTGGACAAGGTCGTCTTCCTCCCCAGCGGCTCCAACCTGAACCTCTTCGACGCCATGCAGGGCCTGCTCGGCCCCGGAGGCCAGCCCCGCCTGTCCGCCCACAACGCGCCGAAGCAGCCCGGGGACACTTCCACTTGAAGTCGAAGAATCGATATTGAAAATGATAATCGTTATCGATTAGAGATCGGCACCGTTCGACGAACGCGGGACTCCGCATCGAAAGGTGACGACGATGAGCAACCCTGGAGGGGTGGTCCGGAAGAGCGGCGCGCGGTGGTACGGCATGGGGGCCCTGGTGGCCCTCGCGCTGGCGGCGGTGGCGCCGGGATGCAGCAGCGACGAGTGCGTGGACGCGTTCGACTGCCGCGATCAGGGCGCGGCCCCGCAGGGAAAGGCCTACGTCTGCAACGCGGACCAGAAGTGCGAGCTGCGCGACCTGGCGCCTGAGCCTGAGACGGATGCGGGCACCGGGGGCGACACGGACGCGGGCACGAACACGGACGCGGGCACGAACACGGACGCGGGCACGGGCACGGGCGCGGGCACGCAGACCGATGCGGGCACGGACGCCGGGACGGAGACCGACGCGGGCACGGAGACCGACGCGGGCACGGAGACCGACGCGGGCACGCCCACGGACGGTGGCGCGGAGCTGTGCACCGACACGGTGGCCTGCACGGAGCAGAGCATCGACACGCTCAGGCTCCGGAGCACCGTCGCCACTGGCGGCGTGGTGGAGGAGGGCACGACGCAGGGCGAGTTCCTCACGTTCCTGGACGGCCGCGCGGGTGGCACGAGCGTGCCGGAGTCGTACACCTACGCGCGCTTCACTGAGACGGGGCTGCGGAAGGTCGCCATCGATGATCAGTCCGCGCTGAGCTCGACGGAGTGGGACGTCGCGGTGCGCCGGTACGTCGTCCGCTTCAACAGCGGCGTCTCCGGCCCGTCGTGCGTGGCGGTGGCGCAGACGCCGGACGGCACGACGTTCGAATCGGTGACGTCCGTGCCGGTGGATGCGCGGTTCCAGGTGGAGAACTACTACACCCCCGGCGCCTGCACTTTCAGCGCGGACGGGTACGGCCTGGGCAGTCCGGCGACCCAGACGCTCTCGTTCTGGACCTACGCCAGCTGCCTGCAGATGACGAACAAGGTCTATCTCATCCAGCTGGCGGATGGCCGTCACGTGAAGCTGCAGGTCAAGGCGTACTATGAGCCCACGATGCAGGCGCAGTGTGACACGACGGGCTCGGTGAGCTCGTCGGCCAGCGCGGGTTCGATCCGCCTGCGGTGGGCCTGGCTGCCGTGATGACCACCGGGGTTCCCACGCTGCTCCTGCTGCTGGCTGGCGCGGGAACCCCGCGCGGCCTTCCGCACGAGCGGGAGGCCGTACCGGGCTTGGCCGCCGAGTCCGGGCGGCCCACCGCGTCCAGCGCGCCCGAGCCGCGCTACCTGCCCGAGGACACGGTGGAGTCCGCCCTGTCGCCGGGCGAGCGCTTCCGCATCCACTTCACCCGCCAGGGCAAGCACGCCGTGCCGGTGGCGGACGCGGATGGCAGCGGCGTGCCCGACTTCGTGGAGCTCGTCGGGCGCACCTACGAACGCGTGGCGACGTTCTACGCGGGTCTGGGCTTCCGCCTGCCGCCCGACGACGCGAGTCCGGCCGGGGACGACGGCGGCGACGGCCGCTTCGACGTGTACCTGGTGGACTTCGGGGGGATTGGCGACGGCGCCTTCCGGCAGGAGACCTGTCGGGAAGGCGCCACGCGCTGCACGGGCTTCATGCTCCAGGAGAACGACTTCACGGGCTACGGCTACCCGTCCGACGCCGAGGCTGTGGAGATCCTGGCCAGCCATGAGTTCTTCCACGCGGTGCAGGCCGCCTACCGGCCCGGCCTGGGCGGCATCGCCTCCGAGGGCACCGCCGTCTGGGCCACCGAGCGCTTCGAGCCCGCGCTCGATGACCTGGAGGGCTTCACCCGCGGCTACATGATCAGTCCGGACAGCACCCTGGTGTTGGACCCGGCAGGGCCGGGCGTGAGCTTCACCTACGGCGCGGGGCTCTTCTTCCAGCTCCTCGGCGAGCGCTACGGAGACGGCGTGCTCGTCGCGCTGCTGGAGGAGTCCGTGCGGCAGCCGGAGGCCCGCTGGCCGGTGCTGCTGGACACCTGCCTGCGCCGCGACTTCGCCTCCAGCTTCGATGAGGCCTTCACCCTGTTCGCCACCTGGAACCTGGGCACCGGCCCGCGCGCGACGCCGGGGTTCGGCTATGCGCGAGGGGAGGGCTATGCGCCGGTGACGACGACGGCGGTGGCGCTCCCCCACACGCAGGACCGCGTGCGCGTCGCGGCGGCGGCCTCGCGGCTCTTCGAGGTCCCCGGCGGCGCGTCCTTCGTGGGCACCTCGTTCGAACCCGAGCCGGGCACCGACCTGGCCGCGCTGCACCTGATCATCGCGGCCGTCACGGAAGACGCCGTGCTGCGGGTGGTGACCGCGAACGGGCCCGAAGCGCTGCGCGCCCAGGTGGCCGCGGACGACGCGACGCGCGTGGTGGTCGCGGTCGTGGACGGACGGAAGGAAGGACTGGGGCGCTATGGCCGGCTGTGCATCGCGGCCACCGGTCAGGCCGCATCCTGCGCGCCGCTCGAAGCGCAGGATGCGGGCACGGAGCCGGGGACCACCGATGCCGGCACGGACGCGGGCACCGTCGACGCGGGCAGGCCCGTGGACCCCATCGATGATCCACGGCCGCCCGCCGATGACGGAGGCTGCCAGACAGCGGGAGGCCCCCTGTCCGGTGCGCTCGTCGCGCTGCTGCTCGGCGGGGGCCTGCGGGCCCGGCGGCGTTCACGGGCGCGTTAGCGCTCGTACTCGTCGCACCCCGTCTCCTGCTTGGACGGGAACGCGGACTTCTTCTCCTGGCGCACGTAGTCATGGCTCTGGGAGAAGAGGTCCGGACTCGTCACGGTCACGGTGCCCTTCGCGGCGTCGGCCGTCTTCCACTGGAGCGCCTCCGGCTTGCCGTCGGAGGACGCGAGCCCCAGCACCCAGGCCCCGGCGCCCTTGCCGGGCTCCACGGACGTCACCTTCAGCGTCGTGGCCTCCTGGCCCAGCTGCACCTCCACCTCGCCCGTCGTGGGCTTGACGGTGAAGCTGCGCGTCGCGGCGGAGCAGGGCTTGAGGACGACGAAGCCCTTGCCCTGGCGCGTCAGCTCCACCCACGTCCCCGCGAAGGGCTGGAGCTTGTCCGCGGCCACCGGCGCCTGGGTGGCCGTGGGCGCCGAGTCCGCCGAGCAGTCCAGGTCCGCACGCTTGAGCAGCCCCGCGGTGGCCTTCTGCGGGCCCTGGAAGCGCGCGGCGAGGAAGTCCGGCTCCAGCGGGTCGACGTACGCCTCCACCGCGTCGCCGGACACCACGAACGCCTTGCGCGCGGTGTTGGCGGCGTCCGACGCGTGGAAGCCCGCCTTGGACGCCTTCACCTTGCAGATGCCCAGCGGCTTGGACGTGCTCCGGGCGAACGAGTCCTTGCCCGGGTAGCCCGCGCCGCAGCACTGGGGCGTGGGGCCTGACTCCAACACGAACTGCTTGGGATTGACGCGCAGCGTCCAGGGCTGCGGCTCGTCCTCCTGGCTCAACGTCCAGGCGGTGGCTGTCTTCTTCTGGACGACCCACGCGCAATCACAGGTGCCCGCGCTGCTGCCCTGCGGGAACGAGCCCGAGAAGTGCACCAGCGTCTCGTTGCTCCCCTCGACGATGGCCAGCGTCCCGCTCTTGTTCGAATAGAGCCCCGTGAGTCCCTCGGACCCCTGCGCCGAGGCGTCCGGGACCGCGCCCGTGACGCAAATGGCAAACAGCAATGCCACACTTTTGAAAGCCGGTTGGATCCTGGACATCCGAGTGGTCCTCCTGGGCAGGTTTTCTAGTCTCAGTGGATTGCTCCGTCGAAACTGAAGTTGCCGGAATCACTGGTTTGACACGATTGCGACTGGGGATGCGAAACTGATCGCACTGCCATTCGATAATCACGGCAATCCAAGCACGTCCGCGGCGCCTGTGTTCGCGGCCTGACACGAGGGGGCTCCCATGACCGTCTCCAACATCCGCGTCCGTTCTGGCGACACGCTTTCGGAGATCGCGAAGCGCTACAACACGTCCGTCGCGGATCTGGCCAAGGCGAACAACATCAAGGATCCGAACAAGATCCTGGCGGGCCAGTCCCTCAAGGTTCAGCAGGACGGCTTCGAGACGAAGGGCGCGAAGTCGAGCGCGGGAACGAAGACGTCGGGCGACAGCTTCACGCAGTCCACCAGCGGCACGCAGAAGACGACGCCCTCCACCGAGGGCGGCACCACCAGCAACGCGGGCGGGGAGCTGGGCTCGCTGAGCCGCAAGTACGAGGCGCGCGGCCCCGGCACCGTGTCCACGGGCAAGGGTGACAAGGGCGGCGTGTCCTACGGCTCCTACCAGTTCGCGTCCGCGAACGGCTCCGCGCAGTCCTTCGTCAACTCGCTGAAGAAGACGAACCCGGACTATTACAAGGCGCTGTCGGGCAGCAAGCCGGGCTCCGCGGAGTTCTCCTCCGCGTGGAAGCAGCTGGCGGCGAAGGACCCGAAGGGCTTCGACAAGGCGCAGCACGACTACATCAAGGCCACGCACTACGACCCGGGCGCCGCCAACATCAAGAAGGCGACGGGCATCGACCTGGACAAGCGCTCCGCGGCGCTGCGTGACGTGGCCTGGTCCACCTCCGTGCAGCACGGCCCGGGCAAGGCGGATGACATCTTCAAGAAGGCGCTGGCCGGCCGCGACCCCGCGAAGGTGAGCGACGAGCAGCTCATCAAGGACATCTACGCCGAGCGCGGCCGCACGAACTCCAGCGGCACCCTGGTGCACTTCTCCGGCAGCTCCAAGGACGTGCAGAAGGGCGTGGCCAACCGCTTCAAGTCGGAGGCGAAGGACGCGCTCGCCATGCTCAAGAAGGAGCAGTCGGGCGCGACCACGACGAAGCCGGCCAACACCAACACGGGCGTGGTTCCCCCGTCGGTGGACAACAGCGCGAGGCCGGGCCGCTCGGACGGCACGGGCACGACGCAGGGCACGAACACCTCCAGGCCCACCACGGAGGCGGACCGCACCGACACGCAGCAGGTGGCCGGGTCCAAGGACAAGCCGGCGGTGCACGTGAAGGTGCCGTACTACAGCCAGTTCGAGGGCGGCCACGGCTACACCCCCAGCGACACGGCGTGCTTCAAGGCCGCGGTGGCGATGGCGGGCGCGAAGGGCGCGAACGTGCTGGGCCCCGACCGCCGCATCCAGGTGGGCAAGAGCGAGAACGGCGTCGGCGCGCTCAACGTGGACTCGAAGAAGGCCGCCGAGGGCCGCAAGTACATCGACCAGCAGCTGGAAGCCGGCAAGCCGGTGGTCGTGGGCGTGAGCCACAAGGACGCGAGCTACAACGCGGACGGCCTCACGGACCACTTCGTGACCATCACGGGCCGTGGCGTCGACGACAAGGGCCGCACCTACTACACGTTCCACGACCCGGGCACGACCAACGCCAGCAAGGGCAAGGACACGAACCCGAACAACCGCTTCTACGTGGATGACAAGACCGGGAACATGTACCGCCCCGGCAAGGCCGCGAACGGCTACGTGACGGACCGCCACTACGACGTCGCGATGGTGCGCATCAACGGGTAGTCCCCCGCCGCGAAAGCCCCCCGGAAGTGAGCCGGCCCGGCGACCTCGTGAGGAGGTCGACCGGGCCGTTTCACGTCATCCGTCTGTCTTTCGGAAAAAGAGACGGACGCTACGCGTGCGCCGTGTCGCGCCGGGGGGGCACCTCGCCGCGCAGCTCCGCCACCTCCGCGCGCAGGAGCCAGTCGGTGGGGAAGTCCGTGGACGCGCGGGCGATCTGCTCCAGCCGCTCGGGGGCCCGCTGCCCCGTCTCGCGGATGCGGCGCACCTCCGTGTAGAGGGCGGCCAGCGACGGGTGCAGGGCCTGCGCCTTGCGCTCGCGCGCCTGGGCCTCGCCGTCGCCCGCGGTGAAGGCGTCCATCTCCCCGAACCACCTGTCCCACGTGCCCGGGTCGGCGGGCCCGCCCGCCACGGACGGCAGCCGCTCCGTCAGGTACAGGCGCGCCATGGACGGCAGCGTCAGCTCGCGGCCCGCCAGCGTGCCGCGCAGGGCAATCACCTCACCGCCGCCCACCGCGAAGCCCTCCAGCACCAGCCCGCTGTCGAGCGAGAGTCTAAAGCTCCCGCGCTCCGGCAGGGTGCCCTGGCCAAATGCGACCAGCGCCGCGCCGCTGAACGGCTTGTCCAGGGCGTGCCCGCTCCGCGATGTGAGGATGGGGCCCTCCAGCCGGGCCAGCGCGGTGGACAGGCCCAGGGCCACCTCCTTGGGGGCCGGCAGCAGCTCCACCACCTTGCCCGTCACCTCCCGGCCGTCCGCGAGCACCAGGTGGTTGACCGTGCGGGCGCGCAGCGCCTCGTTGAGGCCCAGGTCCCCGCCACGCTTCCACGCGAGCGTGGCCTCGAACTCGGCCAGGACTTCGAAGAGGTGTTCAAAGTCGCGCGCCACGAAGAGCTGCGGCTGCATGCGGGTGATGTCGTAGTCCGTGTCCGCGCACGCCACGCCCAGCGGCAGCTTGTGCACCGCGGACGTGAGGCAGTGCTTCGCCTCGCCGATGCTGGACAGCAGGCCCGCGCCGTAGATGCGCGGGTGCTGCAGGTCGCCAATCAGCCCGTACTCCGCCGTCCACCAGTACAGGCGGCTCGCGCGGGTGCTCTCGCTGATGTAGCGGTGGCTGGCGTTGGCGGCCTCCAGGCGGGCCTGGGCGTGGGCAATCTCCTCCTCGGTGGCGGTGGGGTCCTCCTTCACCACGGAGAGGTTGCGGATGGCCTCGAAGACGGCCTGGTCCTCCACGCTGGCGATGGCCTTGAACCCCACCAGCCCCACGGCCTTGAGGTATTGGGCGTACCGCGCGTTCGCGATGATGGGCGCGTGCCCCGCGCTCTCATGGACGATGTCCGGCGCGGGCGTGTACTGGATGTGCTCGTGCGTGCGGATGTCCGCCGCGATGGCCAGCACGCCCAGCGCCTGCAGCTCCGTGAAGACGGCCGGCGGGATGAAGCCGCGCACCGCCACGCAGGACCAGCCCAGCTGGGACAGCTTCTCGTTCATCTCGTCCAGGCTGGGGATGGCCTCCGCGCCAATGCCCGTGGCCTCCAGGCCCTCCAGGTAGACGGGGTGCGCCTTGTCGCTCAGGTGCTCGCGCAGCTGCCCCAGGATGTGCCGCCACACCGCCTGGTCGCGGGGCGTGTACGCCGCGTAGTCCTGCGACACGACGTAGCGGCGCAGGTGGGCGGGAAGGCGGGCAATGGTCCGTTCCGTGGGGGTCATCGCGGCGGCTCCTTCAAGAGAAACAGGACTCCTGAAGAATACGCATCGCACTGGAAGACGGAAATCCGGCAGAAATCGACGTCTTCGTCGGATTATCGTCGCTTGTTCAGGCGACGACGCAGCCCGTCAAGGATGCTCTGGCCGCCGGGGCTGAGGCCGCCGGAGGGCCACAGGGCCACCACCTCCACGACCTGGGGCTCCTGCTCGCGCAGGGGCCAGACGTGGAGGTCGGGCGGGAAGGGCTGGGTGGGGCGCACGTCGGGGGCGATGGTGCAGGCCTTGTAGGCGCGCAGCAACTCGTAGAGGTGGAGGAAGCTCTCCACTCGGCCGACCTCCGTGACGGAGACGCCGTGGGCGGCGAAGCGCGCGCTGTTGGCGCCGCCGTAGGGGTCGTCCCGCAGCCAGTCCACGAAGCGCTGGCCCTGGAGGTCCTTCACGTCCAGGGAGCGGCGGGAGGGGTGCGCCTTCGCGAGCGCGGAGTCGGGGCCGGCGATGACCACGAAGGACATGCGCAGCAGGGACTCGGTGTCCACGCCCTCGTGCGGGGGCAGGGGGGTGAAGTCGAGCACCAGGTCCTGCTGCCGCGTCTGCACCTGCCGCATGAGCTCGTGCGAGCCGCCGAAGCCCACCACCAGCTTGAGGTCGGTGGCGGCGGCGTCCTGCGCGATGCCGCCCAGGAGCGACATGGAGAGGGTGGGGTTGAGGCCCAGGCGCAGGGTGGGCTCCACGCGGGCCAGGTCCATCAGCCGCTTCACGTCCAGCTGGTGCAGCGGCGTCTGGGTGCCCGCGTAGAGGCGCTCTCCGCGCGCGGACAGCTGCAGGCGCCGGCCCGGCCCCCGCTCCAGCAGGGCGGCGCCGTCCGCGAGCACCTCCTCCAGGGCGCGGATGTGCTCGCTCACGACGGAGCGCGCGACGCCCAGGTGCTCCGCGGCGGCGTCGATGCTGCCGGCCTCCACCGCGGCGGTGAAGGACTCGAGCCAGACCAGGTGTCGCTGGAGCTTGCGCGGGGGCATGGGGCCGGAGGCCGGACGTCCTTAGAGGAAGAAGTCGGGCAGCAGCTCCGCGCCGGGGACGGACTGGTACTTGTCGAAGTTCGTGACGCCCGCGGCGCGCAGCACCTCGTCGTCGATGCAGAAGTTGCCGGTGAAGGAGCGGCTGGGCTTGGTGAGGATGGCGTAGGCGGCGTCCGCCATGATCTCCGGCTTGCGGCTGCCCTTGATGGTGTCGTCGCCGCCCAGCAGGTTCTGCACGGCGGCGGTGGCGATGACGGTGCGGGGCCAGAGGGTGTTGACGGCGATGCCGTCGTCCTTGAGCTCCTCCGCCATGCCCAGGGCACACAGGCTCATGCCGTACTTCGCGATGGTGTAGGCCACGTGGGGGCCGAACCAGCGCGGCTCCATGTTGAGCGGCGGCGAGTTGTTGAGGATGTGCGGGTTGGAGGACTTCTTGAGGTACGGGATGCACGCCTGCGAGCACGCGAAGGTGCCGCGCGTGTTGATGCCGTGCATGAGGTCGAAGCGCTTGAGCGGCGTCTCCAGCGTGCCGGTGAGGCTGATGGCGCTGGCGTTGTTCACCAGGATGTCGATGCCGCCGAAGGTCTCCACGGCCTTGGCGACGGCGGCGTGGATCTGCGCCTCGTCGCGGATGTCCACCACGCAGGGGAGGGCCTTGCCGCCGGCCTCTTCAATCTCCTTCGCCGCCGAGTAGATGGTGCCGGGCAGCTTGGGGTGCGGGTCGGTCGTCTTCGCCGCGATGACGATGTTGGCGCCGTCGCGGGCCGCGCGCAGCGCGATGGCCTTGCCGATGCCGCGGCTGGCGCCGGTGATGAAGAGGGTCTTGCCTTGGAGGTTGGACATGGGGCGCATCCTGGCCCAGTCCTCCACCGCGTGCATCTGGAAGACACCCGGGACGCGGGGGCCGTGAGGGCCCCCGGCCCGGACTGTCGGTTACTGCGTGATGCAGGTGATGGTCTCCAGCATGGTGACGTTGCCGTTGCCCGTGGTGTTCCAGTTGCCCACGCCATTCGTCCCCACGATGTACGTGTACGCGGAGCCACGGATGGCGGTGGTGAAGCCGCGCGCATCCAGGTGGCCCTGGTCCCGGCAGAAGCGGCGGGCCGTGTCCGCGGCGGTGCTGAAGTTGCCGGTGGGATAGTTGGGCTGGATGGTGCCGACCTGGTAACCGTTCACCGTCGGCGTCGTGTACGTGATGTCCACCGAGTCGAAGCAGGTGATGGTCTCCAGCATCGTCACGTTGGCATTGCCGGTGGTGTTCCAGTTGCCCACGCCGTTGGTCCCAACGATGTACGTGTACGCGGAGCCACGGATGGCGGTGGTGAAGCTGCTGGCGCCGGTATGGCCCTGGTCCTGGCAGAAGCGGCGGGCTGTGTCAGCGGGCGAGCTGAAGTTGCCGGCCGGTTGGTTCGGCTGGAGGGTGCCCACCTGATAGCCATTGACCGTCGGCGTGGTGTACGTGACGCCCGACGTGGTGGACGTGAAGCAGATGACCGTCTCCAGCATCGTCACGTTGCTGTTGCCAGTCGTGTTCCACGGACCAAAGCCATTGGTGCCGACGATGTATGTATACGCGGAGCCACGGATGGCGGTGGTGAAGCCGCTGGCGCCGCTGTGGCCCTGGTCCTGACAGAATCGGCGGGCCGTGTCGCCAGCGCTGCTGAAGTTGCCGGTGGGCTGGTTGGGGAGGTAGGTGCCAATCTGATAGCCATTGACCTTAGGCGTCACATAGGTCTGGTAGGTGTCAGCGCGGGCGGACGACGCGAAGCCCACGACGAAGAGCAGGGACACGAAGAGGGAGGGAAGACCGCTGCCGCGACAAAACATGTTTTCCTCGGCTTGTAGCTGAAACGGGGGGATCGGGACCGTAGCGGCTCCCGGGAGGCTGTGCATCTTCCGGTGTCTTCATGGGCACGAAGCCGCGGCTAATGACCGCATCAAGGTCGCGAAGACCTGTGAGGGGCGCCGGTCTAAGCTGCGCACCCATGCGACTGCTCCCACTCCTTGTCCTGGTGGTGTTGACCGTCCGCTGTGCGCACGCGCCGGAGGCCGCACCGCCGGCTTCCGCGCCGCCCGCCGTGTCGTGGCCGGAGGCCCTGCCTCCCGCGCTGCGGCTGCCGGACACCGTGCGGCCCGTGCACTACGCGCTGGACCTGAAGCTCGTGCCCACGGAGGACACGTATCCCGGCAGCGTCACCATCGACGTGGAGGTCCGTGAGCCGGTGCGCCAGGTGTGGCTGCACGCGCAGGACCTGGACGTCACGCGGGCTCGCGTCACCGTGAATGGCCGTACTTTCGACGCGAAGCCCGTCACCGCGAGCGAAGGACGTCTGGGATTGCTGCTCCCAGAGGAACTCCCCGTGGGGAAGGCGCAGCTCCAGTTGGACTTCACCGGCAAGGTGGACCGCGAGCGCAGCCAGGGCATCTACGGAGTGGCGGAGGGCGGTGAGTCCTACCTCTACACGTTCTTCGAGCCCATCGACGCGCGCCGCGCCTTCCCGAGCTTCGACGAGCCGACCTTCAAGGTGCCGTGGCGCCTGCGCTTCACCGTGAAGGCCGGGCACGTGGCGCTGGCCAACCACCCCATCGTGTCGCGCGAGCCGCTGGCGGACGGGCTGGAGCGCGTCACGTTCGCGGAGAGCAAGCCGATGCCCAGCTACCTCGTGGCCTTCATGGTGGGGCCGTTCGACGTGGTGGAAGCAGGCACCGTGGGCCGCACGAACGTGCCGCTTCGCTTCATCGTGCCGAAGGGCCGGGGCGCGGAGACGCGCTACGCCGCGAGCATCACGCCTCGCATCGTGAAGGGCCTGGAGGACTTCTTCGACCAGCCGTATCCCTACGAGAAGCTGGATGTGGCCGTGGTGCCCCGGTACTGGGGCACCATGGAGCACCCGGGCATCGTCGCGCTCGGGCAGCCGCTCACGCTCATCCGGCCCGAAGAGGAGACGCTGGCGCGCCGCAAGGCCTACGCGGTCATCGCCAACCATGAGCTGGGCCACTACTGGTTCGGCGACGTCGTCACCTGCTCGTGGTGGAACGACATCTGGCTGAACGAGTCCTTCACCGCGTGGCTGGACCGGCAGACGGTGGACCGGCTGGAGCCGTCCTGGGACTACCAGCAGGAGCGCGCCATGTTCGCGACCCGTTCCGCGCTGGAGTCGGATGCGCTGGAGGCAGCGCTGCCCGTGCGCAAGCCGGTGGCCAGCAATGACGACATCGTGGGCTCGTTCGACAACGGGACCACGTATGACAAGGGCTCATCCGTCATCGCCATGTACGAGGCCTGGCTGGGGCCGGAGCGCTTCCGCGACGTGCTCCGGGGCTACATCCGCAAGCACGCCTGGCAGGTCGCGACGATGGAGGACTTCCTCGCGGACCTGTCCCAGGCGGCGGGGCCGGAGGTGGCGCAGTCCTTCGGTGGGTTCATCGTCCAGAAGGGAGCGCCGCGAATCAGCGCGCAGCTGTCGTGCCCCGCGGGCGGTGCGCCGACGGTGAAGCTGTCGCAGGAGCGCTACCTGCCCGTGGGCTCCAAGGCGGACGCGCGGCAGGAGTGGCAGGTGCCGGTGTGTCTGCGCGTGGGGACGGGCACGCAGTCGTCGCGGGTGTGCTCGATGTTGCAGGGGGCCTCGGCGGAGGTGGCGCTGCCCACGAAGCAGTGCCCGGCGTGGGTGCTGCTCAACGCGGGCGGCACGGGCTACTACCGCGGTGGTTACACGCGCGAGCAGTTGACGAAGCTGCTCGCGACCCCGGTCGCCGCCTTCACCCCGGCGGAGCAGGTGGCCCTCTGGGGAGACGTGGACGCGGCGGTGTCGCGTGGAGACCTGCCGCTGGGTGAGGCGCTGAAGGCGGTGCCTGCCTCGGCGAAGTCGCCGAACCGGCTCGTGGTGCGGAGTGGTTCCTTGCTGATCGAGCAGGTGCGCGTGGATCAGCTCACGCCGGAGGAGCGCAAGCGCTTCCGCGCGTGGGTGGCGTCGCTGTACTCCGCACGCGCGCGGGCCATGGGCTGGGTGCCGAAGCCGGGCGAGGACGACTCGGTGAAGGAGTCGCGCTCGATGTTCCTCCGGCTGGCCGGCGGGACCGGGGAGGATCCGCGGCTGGTGAAGGAAGCGCTGCCCCTGGTGCGCGCATGGCTGGCGGACCGCAAATCGGTGGACCCTGAGGCGTTCAGCAGCGCGCTGCCCCGAGCGGCGACGCATGGCGATGCGGCGCTGTTCGACGCGCTGCTGGAGGCGGCGAAGAAGGAGCAGGGCCGCAGCGAACGTTCCCAACTGCTGGCGTCCCTGGGGTACTTCCGGAACCCGGACCTGCTGTGGCGGGCGCTGGGGCTCGTGGTGGCGCCGGACTTCGACGTGCGCGACTCGCAGGTCATCCTCGGCATGGCGCTGATGTCGCCGGAATCGCAGTCATTGGCGTGGAACTTCTACCAGACGCACTTCGATGCACTGGCCCAGCGGCTGCGCTCGGATGAGCTGGGCAGGCTGATTGGACAGACGGGGAACCTCTGCAACGAGATGGACCTGGCGCAGGTGGAGACGTTCCTCACGCCCCGCGTGGACAAGATTGAAGGCGGTCCGCGCGCACTGGCCCGGGCCCTGGAGTCCATCCGGCTGTGCATCGAGTCCCAGAAGGTCCAGGCTCCGAGCGTCAAAGCGTTCCTCCGCACCCGGTGAGCCTGGGGTACGGTGGTGCGCACGGGCCACCCGCCCGGAACGACTCAAGGAGCTTCAGTCCGTGGCGAGCGAAGGCGAACAGCAGCCGGAGCAGACCTTCACCGAGGCCATTCTCGGCAAGGAGACCCTCTCGGCGAATGGGATGAAGCGGTGGCTTCAGCTGCCCTTCAGTGCGCGCGTCGTGGTGGCCACCGCCGGCTTCGCGGCCCTCCTGTTCCTCCCGTACCTGGGAGCAGTGGGGCTGTGGGACTGCTGGGAGACGCACTACGGCGAGGTGGCTCGGATGATGATCGAGCGCCGCGACTACGTGTATCCCTTCTGGGAAGGCGCCTACTTCTTCTCCAAGCCTCCGCTCACCATGTGGATGCAGGCGCTGGGCATGCAGGTGGTGGGCACGGTGCGCGGCAGCGGCGCGGTGGCCCTCTACACCGAGTGGGGCATGCGCATCCCCTTCGCCCTCCTCAGCATCACCGCGGTGGCGCTCCTGTCGCTCGCGGTGTCGCGCGTGGTGAGCCGCCGCGCGGGCCTGGCCACCGGCTTCATCCTGGCCACCATGCCGCTGTACTTCCTGCTCACGCGGCAGACGGTGACGGACACGCCCTTCGTCACGACCTTCGTCTGCGCCATGGCGTGCGCGCTCATCGGTCAGCTGGATGAGACGACGAAGCACCGCTCCGTGTGGTGGTACGGCTTCTACTTCTTCGCCGGCCTGGCCACGCTGGCCAAGGGGCTGCTCGGCGTGGGCCTGCCCGCCGTCATCCTGGTGCTGTACGCGGCGCTGGCCGTCATCCCCTGGGACGGCGCCAGCGTGGAGCAGCACCTGCGCTGGCTGTCGGACAAGGACTTCCGCAAGGAGGTGCGCGAGGGCCGCGTGCCCATGCCCGTGCTGTGGGGGCAGATGTACCGGATGCACCTGGGCACGGGCATCCTCGTCTTCCTCGCGGTGGCGGTGCCCTGGTACCTCACCCTGTCCCTCTTCAAGGAGGTGGACGATGAAGGCAAGCTCTTCTGGTACCGCTTCTTCATCCACGACCACCTGAACCGCCTCACGGCGGGCGTCTACACCACCACGCCGGGCGGCACCTTCATCTACTTCATCGAGCAGGGCGGCTTCGCCATCTTCCCCTGGGTGGCGCTCCTGCCCGGCGCCTTCGCTGTCGTGTCGCGGCTGCGCCTGCGCTCGGCGAGCAAGGCGGACCACCTGGCCCTCATCGCGGTGCTGTGGGTGGCCTTCTCGTTCTGGCTGCTGTCCTCCAGCGCCACGAAGTTCCACCACTACGTCTTCCCCGTGCTGCCGGGCATGGCCATCCTGCTGGCCCTCTTCGCGGACCGGCTGTGGGAGGAGGGCATCTCCGCGCACGCGGTGAGCCTCATCTTCGGGTTCGTGCTCTTCATCCTCGTGGGCAAGGACCTGGCGGAGAACCCGAAGAACTTCACCGACCTGTTCGTCTTCAACTACGACCGCCCGTACCCGCAGGACCTGGTGACGAAGCCCATCGCCTTCTTCGCCGCTCGCCCGCTGTGGACGGGGGACCTGGTGACGCTGGTGCTGCTGGCCTTTGGCGTGTACCTCGCGTTCGACGCGTTCGCTCCCCGCGCGAAGCAGAAGGCGTCACCGTGGGCTCGCGCGGTGGCGCTGCTGCTGCTGCTGTCCGGCGTGGCCACGCTGGGCGCGGTGGCGTCGCGGGCGCAGGTGTCCGCGGGGGCGCTGCTGGGGCTGGCGTTCCTGGCGGTGGCCGGCTTCCTGGGCTGGCAGTCCTCGCGCCCGGGTACGGAGGGCCGCTCGTCGCTGCGGACGGTGGCGGGCCTCATCGCGGTGGTGGGCGTGGCGCTCGCGGTGCGGGGCTTCCGCCAGCCGGTGGCGGAGGACTCGCTGCTCAAGGCGCTGTCGGAGCCCGTCAACATCAAGAGGACCCTGGGCTTCACCTTCGCGGTGGCCGGGGCGCTGGCGGTGGTGGCGGCCCTCATGCGCGCGCGGGTGATGCTGTTCGGCACCTTCTGGGTGCTCGCCGCGGGCGTGGCCCTCTGGTTCAACTGGAGCCACTGGGTGGACCTGGCCCACCACTGGACGCAGCGGGACCTCTTCTGGCGCTACTACGATCAGCGCAAGGCGGACGAGCCCATCATCGCGTACATGATGAACTGGCGCGGTGAGACGTTCTACTCGCAGAACACGGTGGAGCAGTTCCGCGCCCGCGACGCCAACACGCGCATGCGCAACCTGGCGGCGCGGCCGGGCAGGGTGTGGGTGCTGGTGGAGCACAACCGCCTCAACCTGCTGCGGACCGCGGTGGGGCCGGACCAGGTGGTGACGCCCGTGGATCGGGACATCAACAACAAGTTCGTGCTGGTGACGGTCGACTGAGCGGTATCCCCGCGCCCCGCCGTGACCCACGCCCTGCATCTGCGAGCATGCAGCGCACTTCGTCTTTTCCTCTCCGCCTGCGCCACGTCAACGCCGAGTCCAAGGGCTCGCGCGACGCGGAGCCCGAGGATCGTCAATCGCCGCCGCCGTGGGAGTCGGGTTCTGCGTGCTGGCGGCCCCTGAAATCACCGTGGGGGCCGTGATCGTGCTTGGCGTGGTGGTGGTCGCCGCCGCCATCAAGGAAGAACTGGATGCGTATGAGTTCCGCCACGCCTACCCCGAGGAAGCAGGGACCTCACGAGAAACGAAGGTGGCGTCCCGGGAAGCCGGGAAGCGGTTGAGCCAGGAGTGGGTTCGCTCGACGACCCATCGTGGCGAAGGGCGTCGACACTGTGCGCGCACGGGCCTGAAGGCATACCCCAGTCGACGCACAGCGTCTGACGACGGCTCCGGCTCGGCAGGGGTCGTCGGACTGGAATTGATTCAAGCGTGGAGCGCGCCAGCTTGAGGTCGTTCGTGTTGGCGCCAGCAACCGCGAGGGTTGGCCAAGGCTTCAGTTCGCGTCGTTGTCGCGCAGCACGACCAAGAGCTCCGCGAACTGCTGGAGCGTCTTCACCTGGGGCGAGCCCAGGTAGTACCGCCGCTCGTAATCCTCGATGATAGAGGGCGTGAGCGGCGCATCATGAAGATCCCAGCTGAGGTTGTAGAGGGCGTGGAGCTTCTCGATGTCGAAGGGCTCCTTGCCGGACGTGGCCCGGGCCTTCGCCACCTCCTCCCGCTCGCGCTCCTCGCGTTGCTGGCGCGCGGCGCGGAGTTGCTTCAGGGTCTCTTCAGCGGATGCCGACATGCGGGCTCCTCAATGGCGGGAACTTCTTGCTGACGTTGTGAGGCGTGGGCGTCCAGCAGGGTAGGGGCGACTGGCGCTACACCGCGTGGAATGGATTCCCCGCCCGAGGCCGACCTCTCCACCGATGAATTGTTCGCGCGCATGCTCCAGGACTGCGAGGAGGACGCAGGCGCATGGCGCGCCATCTGGCAACCGCACCACTGCGGCGGGGTGGACGTCTTCCAGCGGGCCGCGGCCTGGCTTCAGTCCGCCTCCCCGAAGGAGCGGGGACGCGGCGCGAACATCCTGGCCCAACTGATGGACCGGCTCTCCGAACCCCACGTCAAGATTCGCGGGGAGGCGCTGGAGGATGTCTCACTGCTGCCGGTGCTCCTGGCGCACCGGGAGGCCTTCGAAGAGGAGGACGATGACCCTGAATTCCTCCCGGTCCTCCACGAGGCGATCCACGTCCTGGAGTCGCTGTCGCGGTGAGGCCTCTGGGATTACTGGGGCGGAGCCGCTTTGATCATGATGGAGCACCCGCACGATGTGTCTTCATCGTTGCAGGTCGCGGGCTCCACCACGGTGAATCCATTTCTTTGATACCAGGTGACCGAGGACCTGGATGCGGTGACGTGCATCGGGAAGCGTCTGTACGGGGCGGTCTGATGCAGCGCATCCGCTTTCGCCATCAGCGCCGCCCCCACACCACGGATGGTCGGATGGCCTACGAGCCACCGGATGCCCAGCTCGTGCTCGACGCCGTCGTCGTTATCGCGGGAGACGGCGTTCTGCATGATGAGGATGCCGACCACCATCGGACCGAACGGGCCGTCGCCGTAGGCCCTCCAGAGGGTGACGCCCGCTTCATTCCTCCCATGCTGGGTGTTGACCTTCACGATCTGCCTCGTGACGTCCATGCCTTCATCCACAGGCGCCCAGTTGGCTCCCGAGCACAGGTCCTCATTGTCCAGCGGAGGGCTTCTCCAGTTCTCTCCGCGGTCCTGTTTCGCCTTGTGCAGCCACGCCCGGAAGAGGCTCTTCGCATCATTCACAAGCTGCGAGCCCGTGTTCCATCCCCCTTCGTCCGCCCTGTATTCCCTGACCTGCACCTGCCCATTCAAAGGCTGGATGGGTGACGGGCGGGGCGGATCGAACGAGGGGGTGACGGGTGGGGCGGAAGGGATGGAGCGCCGGATGTCGAAGATCTTGACCGGCTGGAGCCGTCCCCGGTTTGAAGCCCCGGCGTGACCGGGGTCGGCGCAGATTCCAATCTCGCAGAAGATACACGGCATTTCGAACGCCTCCTGGGGGAGCGCAAGCGTAGTCGCTTTCACGCCGGTGAGCGCAGTGGCCCGTGCGCGACGTCATCGCCCGAAGGGCGGCGTGGGCGGCGGGAGCCTCATGCGGAACGCATCGCGGCTGCCCTGGGGCGGGCTGCCGGGAACCAGCGAGCCCTCGGTGGAGCTGACGACCATGGCATTGCCGCACGCGTTCACGGCCAGCCCGGTGACGTGGTCGTCCAGGGGCGTGCCCTGTTGCCACGTCCCCAGCAGCCGCCCCTCTTCGCTGAAGCGCAGCTCGAACAGGTCGCTTCCGCCTTGATTCGTGAAGCCTGGAAAGCCCCCTAAGTAGGTCGCCAAATGTCCCTGAACGAATCCGAGGCGAAGCGGGGGGAACGGGCAAGGCCCCTGCATTCGTCTCGGAACTGGTGGCTCCCTACTTAGATAGGCCCTCAGGAGTTCGTTGCCTCATCCGGGGCGGAGGCACGGCTCAAGCGGATACGTCGGGGGCAGTCGGCACAGGAGTGCTCTTTCAGAGGGGCGACGTGCGGGTCTTCATGGACGATGGAAGAAGCGAAGGGCCGTGGCTGCACACGAAGCAGGTCGCCCTGGTGAGCGAGCAACGGAGCTTCCGGAGGCGCGCAGTCCCCTGGGCCTGGGGGCCTGGGTGGCGTGATGCAGTCCGTCCGACAGTCGGATGGGGCTTCCCAAGGTCGCGCCCGGCACGCCCACCCAACGCCCCCCTCATTGGGCGCGCAGGGGGAAGTTCCGAGCGCCTCGGTGGCTGACGTGGGGGCGCCGAGGCCGTGCTCCTCCACGGAAGGGTGTGTCTCAAAAGCGTCGTCTTGCGCAGTGACTGACGCAGGGGAATCAAGGCCGTGCTCCTCAACATACGGGCGTGCATCAAGCGCCTCGTCCTGCTCAGGGGCTGACGTTGGGGCTTCGAGGAGGTCCTCCGGGGCGCACTGGGCCTCGGGGGACGCATGCTCCCGAGGGGCAGGGGAGAAGGCGTCCAGCACGCGCTCATCGCACGCCTTCAGCAGCGCAGGCAGTTGGTGCTGAAGTGCCTGCGCGTCGCGCTCGCTCAGGGCGTGCATCGCGCACAGGGCCCACTGGCGCAGGGATTCGCCGCCCATGAAGGACAGCAGCCGGGCCGCGTTGCCTCTCAGGGCCCGTTGCAGTGACTGAATGAGGAGCAGGTGCCCTGGACGTGACGCCGCCTGGGCCGCCAGCCGCAGCAACTCGAATTCCAGCTGCGCGCACCGTGCCCCGGGGTTCCAGTGCGCCGCGTCCGAGAGCCTGTAGCAGGTGTCCTCCAGCAGGCTCACGTCCCGCTCGGAGGCACTCGCGCAGCAGTCGGCCAGGAGTTCCACCAGCACCTGCCGCTTGAGGCTGAAGAAGCCCTCCAGCAGCCGCCGGCATTCCTCGGAGCGCTCGTCATGCAGCGCCAGGCCCAGGTTCTCCAGCGTCAGTGACTCATCCAGCGCCACCGCACGCGTCACACGGCCGGGACGCTGCACCACCAGGCCTCGCGCCGCCAGCCGCCGCAGCGCTTCGCGCACGGTGCCTCGGCTCACCCCATAGCGACGCGCCAGCACCTGCTCCGAGCCAATCTGCCCGTTCCTCGGCAGCCTCCCGAGCGAAATCTCTCGCTCGAGTTGCTCCTCCACGTACGCCACGAGCCCCACCCGCACCATCACCGTCCGCCTCCTCGTCCCAGCCTCGCCCATCCAACCAGAGGGGTCTGACATGGACGCGGGGGCACACCGTCCTCATGTCCTCCCGTGCCGGTGCGGCCCCGGGCCCCATGCAGCGCGAACCTGTCCGACTGTCGGACAGGTTTGGCGAAAGCGCTCCCCGCCAGCGCGCCTCTGTCCGTGGACCCGCCTTGGCGTCCGCGCATGCACACCGTCGCGACTCACCGCTGCGCTTCGCAAGGCGCGCGTCTTCGCTGAGAACCTTCAGGCCGCAGGGCTTGTTCATCAACTTCTGGCCACCTACTTAGGGTGTCGCCCGCGACGTAGACGTCGTCATTGGCGGCCCGCGCCAGCGCCGTGGCCCGGTCGTCGCTCCGGGTGCCCACCTGCCGCACCCATTCGCACCTGCTTGAGGGAGCGTGCACGTCGAACTTCCGCTCTGCCGGGGCCGCGCCCGTCCACGGGTAGGTGACCCGCAGGGTGCACTCGCCGCCGGCCTGGCCCGCGGGGATGGGCCAGGCGTAGCCCCAGACGGCGTCCGCCGTGGACGCAGTGCTGGTGGGGACGACGTCCCCCTTGGGCCCCCGCACCTCCAGCTGCGCCTGGAGCGAACCTCCGAACGGCTGACGGCTCTGGGCCTCCAGCACCATTCCGCGCACCAGCACCCGCTCCCCGGGGCGGTCCCTTCGCGTCCCCTGGCAACGCGGGCGCGTCTCGTGCGGACGCGAGCCGGGGGCCTCGTGCGAGAAGGGCTCGTGGCGGACGCCGGGCCCCTGCGCGTGGCTTCTGAATTGCTATTGGCGTGGGGCGGGGTCTCCACGCGCCCAGGGCCGGCGCTGGTCCCGCGGGCGAGGTGAGTCGATGCCGTTCTACAAGTGCTACGGCTGCATGAAGACCTTCATGTCCGAGGGGCGCGCCACGTCCTGCCGCTACTGCCAGAAACTCCTCAACGAGGAGGTCAACCGGCAGCCCGGCCCACCGCGACTGGAGCGGCGTCACTCCGCCCCGGTGCTCGGAGCGCTGACCCAGGCGCAGCAGGTCGTGGCGATGGAGAAGAGCAAGCAGACGACGGTCTTCAAGCCCCGGTGTCCGCTGATCATCTGCCGTTCGGAAGCGGTGACGCGGCAGGGACCGGACGGCATCTTCAACACGCGCGCATCCATGTATGAGTGCGACGAGTGCAATGCGTACTTCCTCTGGACGGCGGAGCTCGGGTTCGAGCCTTCGTTTGCCTATACCGACGTGACGTACCGGCAGGGCCCGCTGAACATGGTGGCGTTTCGCGGCCTCAACCTCCCCAGCCCGCTGGACTGCTTGAAGATCTTCAAGCGGGGCTTTCCCGTGCGGACGAACGATGACGATGGCGGCAAGCCATGGACGATTCAGTACCGCACCAACTCGTACATCGGGATGACGCTGGACCAGGAGGTCTTTCCCAAGGTCGGTGACATCTTCCCGGAGTCCGCGCACTGCTTCTCGGCGCGGGTGGCCGGGGCCACCATCTTCCCGAACGATACAGCCGTGACGCGGACGTACGTCTTCGTGTGCTTCCTTCGCGAGGGCTTCAACACGTACGAGCAGCAGCGTGCGGAGGTGGAGCTGCTGCGCAAGTACTACCCGCCCATCTTCGATTCACACGAGGACCAGGTCGCGTGGCCGCTCGCGGCGCGGGAGGTGGCCTGTGAGCAGGTGGCGCCGGAGGAGGTGCTGGCGTCGATTCGCTGTGACAAGGTCTGGAACACGGGCCGCTGGGAGGACGGCGGCACCTACCGTTTCTATCTGCCGTCCCTGATGTTCAATCCCACGCTGGGGCCCCAGGCGAAGGTCCTCATCACCCGGTTCCTCAAAGACAACCGCGCGGGAGTCATCCCGGCCACTCCCACGTAGCAGGCCGTGTCGCGGACCGCGAAGTCCCTGGGCACTGGAAAGGGGACCTCATCCTGGGATTGGGAGTTCCGCCATTGGCACTCTGGTCGAGCGAGCCACCCGATTGTGGAGTCCGTTCGGCACATTGGCCGGACTGCATTCCGCTGCTCGTATAGGATCCCCAGAACACCCGACCCGCTCATCGAGGGCGACCCATGCGCTTGAACCTCCTTCCCGTCATCGGATTGCTCTTCCTTCCTGCCTGTGGCTCCAAGTCGGAACAGACGGAGGGCGTGGGGTCCTTGCAGGGCGACAAGGCCTTCCCGGTGACCTGGTCCGGCGAACTCCTGCCGCGCAGCCCCGACGGCGGGACCTCTTTCTCGATTGCCATCCTGGCCGACAGCGACCTCTCCGGGCTCTGCACGACCCCCGCGGACGCCGGCTATGTCCTTCCGCCGTCCCGCTTCTTGACGGTCTCGGTCATCGGCCCCCCTGCGGCAGGGACATTCGAGGTCGGCAACGCCACCGGCCCCGGGTTCGTCCAGATCCAGCAGCGTCTCACGGACGGGGGAACGGAGACACTCGCGGTGGCCACCAGCGGGAGCATCCACCTGACGACCGCTACGACGGACCAGCTCGTTGGAAGCTTCGATGTCCAGGTCCTGGAGAAATCCGACGGAACGACGACGGGTTTGACGGGAACCTTCGACGCCCCTTTCTGCGCGAACCGGAAGTGATGCCTCCGACGGGCCTACGAGCGGTTCCCTGCGATGGGCGGGCGCTCGGCCCCTTGAGTCAAGGACCGTAGGGATACAGGTTCAGCTGATCCGCGATGAGCGGGCGGCAGAGCAGCAGGAGCTGTGATTCGTCCAGGAACGAGGACTTCCGCGCCTTGAGGAAGCAGGACGCGGGATCATCCGAGGGCTGGGCGTACTGGCAGAGCTGGAGCGCTTGCGGATCCGAGAGGAACCCTTCCTCCTGGACCCGCTGGAAACACTTCGCCGGGGCGTCCGAACGGGCTCCCTGGCAGAGCTGGGCCGCGTTGGTCTCGCTCAACACGCCGGCCTCGCGCGCCGCTTCGAAGCAGGAGTATTGCGGCGCGCCCTCGGGTGGCTCCTCGAGCTGCCCCAGCACCGGCAACCCGAGCAGCGTGGCGGCCAGTCCCCAGGCTCCTCTCCAATGGCCTCGCTTCATCGTGCACCCCCAGGAGAAGGTGGGGGAGGCATGGCCCGCATGCGAGGGACGGACGGGAAGACGGCCGCCGTGCGTCGGCCGCTTCAGCCGTGCACGGTGCGACTGTCGGCGGGCACGGCCGCCCGGTCCTTCAGGCAGTAATCCCTCACGACGTGCGCCACGCGCAGGCGGTAGTCGCTGAACACGCCCTCCCGGCCCTCGCGCTGGGCTTCACGGTGGGCCTCCAGGCGCCGCCATTCCGCTACCGCCGCCTCGTCGCGCCAGTACGACAGCGACAGCAGCTTTCCTGGCGCGCTCAGGCTCTGGAACCGCTCGATGGAGATGAAGCCATCGATGCCGGCCAGCAGCGGCCGCAGCTCCGCGGCGAGGTCCAGGTACCGCTGCCGATGATCCTCGTGTGCCCAGACCTCGAAAATGACGGCAATCATCGCAGTCCTCCCAGGACGCGGGTGTTGGTGGAAGCACGCCAGGTGACGGGGCCCGACAGCGGCGTCAGGTCCAGGCCGGTCGCGAGCACGCGCTCCGCCGCCGCCGTGGCCATCGCCGTCGCCAGCAGCGGCCCCGGACAGGCATGCGCGCCCAGGCCGAAGGTGAAGGTCTGACGACCCACGCGCCGGGGCAGGAAGGCATCGGGCTGGGGGTTCTCCAGCGGATCCCGATTCGCGGCGGCGAGCACGACGACCACGGTCGCACCGGCCTCCAGCTCCTGACCCGCGACGGTCTCCGTCGCATGGGTGAAGCGCCGCGTGTTCTGGACTGGCGACTCGTGGCGGGCCGCCTCCTGGACCACGTCGTCGAGCGTGCACTCGCCCCGGGAGAGCTGTTCCCGCAGCGCCGGCTCGCGAGCGATGGCTCGCAGCGTCGCTCCCAGGAGCCCGGCCGTCGCTTCATACGCCTGGGTGAGCAGGCCCACGGCGTTGGGAACGCGCAGTTCTTCCGCGCCAGGGCCTGACCTGAGCCGGGCCGTGAACGCGGTCCCAGGTATGGCCTGGAAACAGGCCGCCACGCGCTCGCTCAGCCTCGCCGCGCCCTCGCTGTTCACCGTGGGGCCGGCGACCGAGCGGACATAGGCCTCCACGTCCCGCACGCTCGCCTCCAGTGTGTCCTCCGGGAAGCCCAGCAGCGACCCCAGCACGAACACGGGAAGCTGGAGGGCCGCGTCCGGCAGCCGCGACAGGGACGGCGCCTCGAACAACTTCTCCGCCCACCGGTGGCTCTCTGCCTCCACCTCGCGCTGCGCCTCCGGCAGCGCGCGCGACAGGGTCTGCTTCACGGCCGGGTAGGGGCCTCCGTCGTTCATGCGCACCAGCCGTCCGAAAAGTGCTCCCGCGGCGGTGCCCGCCAGCTGCGGAGGCACCGGCTCCGCCTTCGGCCGGACCCGGCAGTGCTCGCTCGTGAGCACGGCTCGCACGGTGGCCGCGTCCGCCGCGATCCATGGGACGAAGCCGGGGATGCGGTGCAGTCCGCCTCGGGCGCGAAGCTCCGCGTAGTACGGGTAGGGGTCGGGGTGGGTGACGGCCTGATACGGGTCGGTGGGCGGTGTCATCGGTCCTTGCTTCCAGGCACTCTCCTCCCTCGGCCCTGACCGTGTGCTAGGAAATGGTTCGCCATGGACCGAACGATGAATGCAGGGCCGGACCTCACGACGCTGGCCGGAGCCGTGGGGGACGCCACGCGGATCCGGATGCTGGAGCTGCTCATGGAGGGGCGAGCACTCGTCGCCAAGGAGCTCGCGTTCGGCACGGGCGTCAGCCCCGCGACGGCGACCGCGCACCTCCATCGGCTGGAGCAGGCCCGGCTGATTCGCTCCACGAAGCAGGGACGCAACAAGGTGTTCCGCCTGGCCACGCCCACCGTGGCGCGGATGGTGGAAGCGTTGATGACCGTGGCGGTCCGGGGACCCCGCGCGTCAGCGACCCCGGAGCCCCTGCGGGCCGCGCGCTACTGCTACGACCACCTGGCGGGCCGGTTGGGCATGGGCATTACCGACGCGCTGCTTCGGGCCGGGCACCTGTCCCTCCGCCGGCGCGCCTTCATGCTCACCCCGAGCGGCGAGGCCTGGTTCCAGGACTTCGGCATCGACCTGGCGCCCGTGCGCGAACAGCGCCGCCACTTCGCCCACCGCTGCCTGGACTGGAGCGAGCGGCGAGACCATCTCGCGGGAGCGCTGGGCGCGGCGCTCGCCTCCCGGGTGTTCTCGCTGGGGTGGGTGGAGCGTCAGCCCGACTCCCGCGGCCTCATCGTCACGCCTGGAGGCCAGCGGGGACTCAAGCGTCACTTCGGCGTGACGTAGGCCGCGGCGGACGCGTCCGCGCGCTCCCTCGTGCGCTGGATGGCGACGGACACCGCCTCACCCACGACGCGGGAGAGGCCCTGGGCTTCCAGCGTCTTCAGCCCCGCCTCGGTGATGCCTCCAGGCGTCGCCACCTCCGCGATGAGCTGCGGCGTGGTGGCGTCGGGTTCGGCCAGCAGCTTCGCCGCGCCGATGAGCGTTCCCCTCGCGAGCGCCGCCGCCTCCGCCGCGTCCATCCCGTGCGCCATCGCGGCCTGGGCCAGCGCCTCCACGAACCGGAAGACATACGCGGGGCCCGTGCCGGACACGCCCGTGCACACCGTGAGCGCTTCCTCGGACACCCACAGCGGCCGGCCTGTCGCCGCGAAGAGGGACTCCGTGGCCCGCCGCGCGGTCTCCGTCACCCGCGTCCCGGGCGTCAGGGGCGTCACTCCCGCGCCCACGCGCACGGGCGTGTGGGGCATGGCGCGAAGGACGGAGATGCTGGAGGGCAGCGCCGCTTCCAGCTGCGCCAGCCGCACGTCCGCGGACAGCGACACCACGGTCTGCCCCGGCTCCAGCGCCGGGGAGATGAGCGCCATCAGCTCGCGCATCTGCGCCTGCCGGACCACCAGCAGGACCACCGGCGCGCCGCGCACCGCCTGCGCGTTGTCCGTGAAGACGTGCACGCCGTACCGGGAGCGCAGCTCCTCGGCGCGCTCGGACCGGCGAACGGTGACGCGGAGTTCGGACGGGCGCATGTGGCCGGAGCGCAGCAGCCCCTGGATGATGGCTTCGGCGAGCTTGCCGCCTCCGAGGAGGGCGACGGGTGTGGGAACGGGATGGGAGGCCATGGCCGGAGTCTACCCCTAGAGCTTCACGCCCACGGTGGTCCGAAGCTGCGTGTCCAGCGCCGGCACCGTCGCGGGCGGCGCGCTGTCGTAGGTGAGGTTGAAGCCGATGCCCACCGTGACCCGGGGGTTGGGCGTCACCGCGAACAGCGTCTCGTTGAGCACGCGCAGGTCGGAGGGGCGGGTGACGCGCGGCTGGAGGTAGACCGTCTCCACCAGGTGGATGTTCTCCATCAGCTTCACCCGGCCCAGCAGATAGCTGGACACGCGCGGATCCGTGTAGCGGTCTCCCGCGTCCGGCTCGCCGTCCTTGCGCAGCCGCTCGTGCTCCAGCATCAGCGCCACGCCGAAGGTGAGCCCCGTGGCGTCCTCGTTGAGCAGCACGAAGCGGGGGCCCGCGCCCAGCAGGGCCCGGAGCTGGAGCCGGCGGAACTCGTTGTACTCGTGCTGCGCGAAGACCTCGCCCGACACGCGCTCGGTGAGCACGCGCCGGTAGCGCACGTGCTCCAGCACCTGGCTGACGATGCGCTCACCGCTCGCGAACGAGTACTCGCCCCGGATGACGCCCAGCCAGACGTCGCGCTCGGAGCGCAGCTGGCCCACCAGCGAGCCGCGAATCGAGAACAGCTCCGTGCTGCCCGTGCGCCAGTCGCCGCCCAGCTCGATGGCCGCGGCCGGCCCCAGCTCCGCCTTCTCGTCGAAGAGCGCCTGCACGTTGACGATCTGTGCCGCCGCGCCGCTCGCGTGGAGCAGCACCACCAGCACCACCCACCCACCTCGCTTCAGGAGACCCATGCGCCACTGCTGTGCCTGCTCGGGCGCTCCTGTTCAACCCCGTTGTGCGGCGCCCGCCTGCGTCGGTCCAGCGCTTGACGGCAACACCAGAGCGGAGCATGCCTGCGCCGTTCCCCAGGCCCTTCCTTCGTCCGGAGTCCGCCCATGCAGGTCCACATCATCGATGCCTTCACCCGCACCGCCGGTGCAGGAAACCGCGCGGGCGTGGTGCTCGACGCCGCGGCGCTGGATGTCCCCACGATGCAGCGGACCGCCGCGGCCGTCAGCGCGTCGGAGACCGCCTTCCTCCTGTCCCGGCCCGGCGACGCCACGGTCCGCCTGCGCTACTTCACGCCCGTGGATGAGATTCCCTTCTGCGGCCACGCCACGGTGGCCACCTTCCACCTGCTCGCGGAGAAGGGGCTGCTGAAGAGCCCGGGGACGTACACGCTGGAGTGCCCCGGTGGCACGTTCGGCATCGAGCTGGAGCCCCAGGGCGCGCAGGGGACGCGCGTGTGGATCGCCACGCCCCCGCCGCCCGCGCAGCCCAACCCCGTGGCGCTGGAGCCGCTGATGGCCACGCTCGGCGGGACGGCCGCGCAGGTGGACCCGACGCTGCCGGTGATCCGCCAGGGCCACCGGCTGGTGGTGCCGCTCCGTCGGCTCGCGGACCTGGAGGCGCTGATGCCGCGAGGCGCCGCGATGAACGCGCTGCTGATGCCGCACGGCGTGCGGGGCGTCTACCTCTTCACCCGTGAAGCGAAGGAGGAGGGGAGCGTGGCCCAGGCGCGCTACTTCGTCCCGGGGTTCGGCATCCTGGAGGACCCCGTGACGGGCTCCGCCGCGGGGCCACTGGCGGCCTACCTGGCCGAGCACGGGAGCCTCCGGCTGCCCGAGCACGGCGGCACGGTGGCCGGCCGCATCGAGCAGGGCGACACGCTCGGCAAGCCGGGCCGCATCGACATCCAGGTCACCGGGCGGCCGGGCCACGTCGAGCGCGCCCGCGTCGGTGGGGTGGCCCTCACCGTGATGGACGCCACGCTGCTCGCGTAGCGAGGCTGCCGCCAATGACAGACAGCAGGGGACGAGCCTCCTGCCCTTGATGGCCCCGCGCGCACGGCTAACTTGGAGTTGGGATACTTCCATCCCCGCTTGAGTCACCGGTGTCATCCGGCGGCCGGGCGCCAGCCGGACTCCACCGGGGGAGGATGTCATGGCAACCGCTAACAAGAACCCGGGGGCGCAGGGGGGGCCCACTTCCTCGCCCGCCGTGAAGAGCGCCCAGGCCGACGTGCCGGGCGGCGGCTCGCAGGGCCAGGAGCCCAGGACGGGCGCCGGCATCACCCGCCGCGAGTCCTATGCACCGGCCATCGGCCGGGAGTCCATGCCCATGAGCCCGTTCGGGCTGCTGCGCCGGATGATGGAGGACATGGATCAGCTCTTCACCGGCTTCGGAGGCCGGGGCCTCGCCGCCAGGAGCGGCGTGCTGGACGAGGGCCTCTGGTCACCGCAGGTGGACGTGCTGGAGCGGAACGGAAACCTCATCGTGAAGGCCGACCTACCGGGCATGAAGCAGGAGGACATCCACGTCGAGCTGCTGAAGGACCTGCTCGTGATTGAAGGCGAGCGCACCTTCGAGGTGGAGGAGGAAGAGGAGGTCGAAGGGGTCTGGAGCCTGGAGCGCAGCACCGGTTCGTTCCACCGCGCCATCCCGCTGCCAGAAGGCATCGACACGGAGACGGTCCAGGCGACCTTCGAGAACGGCGTGCTGGAAATCTCCCTGAAGCTTCCGCAGGCCGAGCCGCGGGGCAAGCGCATCGAGGTGAAGGGGGGCGCGCGTGAGCAGGCCCGGATGAAGCCCGGGAAGCCCATCCACTGAGGGACGGGCGCGTGCTTCAGTGCGTGTGCCGGCGGCCCTCGTCCTGCACGACGGCCGCCGCCACCTTCTCCGCGGAGTCGCGCAGCTCCCACTCGAGCGGCGTATGCCAGGACTCGAAGGCGAACAGCTTTCGCATCAGCTTGCCGGCCTGATAGCCCGGGCGCAGCCCGATGGCGTCGAACATCCACGACAGCGCTTCATCCGCGAAGGTGTACCAGGCCTCCTCACCGCCCGTGGCCTCGACGGTGAGGTTCATCGTGGTGACGATGCCGTCCGCCAGCGCGAGCATCCGGATGTCGGTGTCCTCGGGGGCCGAGGGCAGGTCGCGCTTCAGCGCCTGGAAGTGGGCGTCCAGCTTGAACAGCCATTCGCGTGACCGCTCCAGCGCGTCGATCATGAGCTGGATGTTGTATTCCACGCTCATGTTCGGCGTGGGCTTCTGCCGGAAGAAGCGATGGCACCAGCAGTAGCCGCCGAAGCTCTCGTTGCCCAGGTACAGGCCCGTCTCCGTGTACCAGGGCCCCAGGTTCTGGTTGAGCATCCGCTGGATGTGCTTGGCCATCGTGTCGTGCTGCTCGTCCGTGAGCTTGCGCGTCCCCGGAGGCACGCGCGGTGCCAGGTATTCGCGCAGCAGGCGGATAAGCTTCTCCGGCTCATACCCATCCAGGCTGTCGCGGATGCGCAGCCAGTGGCCCAGGGCCGACCGGGTCATACGGCCGCCTCCGCCACGCGCGCCGCCGCGGCCCGGAGGACTTCCGGAGGAGGCGCCACCCAGGACTCGAAGACGAAGGCGGCGTCCAGCAGCTCCTCCGTGGCGTCCGACAAGGGCAGCCCCATCGCCTCGATGCACCACGACATGGCGTCCTGCGCGACCGAGTACCAGGTCTCCTCGCAGGACGTCGTCTCCGCCGTCAGGTCCACGGTCCGCACCAGCCCTTCCGCGAGCGCCTTCGCCCGGAGGGCCTTGTCGTCGGCCGCTGCCTCAAGCTGACGGCGCGCGGTCTGATACACGCCGTCCAGCGCATACAGAAACGCCCGGATCCGCTCCAGCGACGCCAACATGAGCTGGATGTTCTCATCCACGTCCGCCGTGTAATGCGGCGGGTTCTGGCGGAAGAACGAGTGGCACCAGCAGTAGCCCCCCAGCACTTCGTTGCCCAGGGGCAGGCCGCTCATGGTGTACCAGGCCCCCAGCTCGCTCTTGAGCAGGTCCTGGACGGCGTTCTGCGCCTGCTTGAGCCGGGCCACATGGATCCCGCCGGACCGCAACGGGGCCAGGACGTCCCGCAGCCGGGAGGCCAGTTGTTCTGGCGAATAGACATCCAGGCTGTCGCGGATGCGCCGCCACGTGAAAGCCGATGCGTCACCGTTCATGAAGACACCTCATTGGGGCACGGGGCGTCCGGCCCCGCGATGCTCCGGGCCAGCAGCCTTGCCAGCCGCGTGTAGTTCACCGCGTCTCCCGGACGCTTGGGCCACAGCACCACGGGCGCCAGCGGCGGCGTGGGCAGCCGGCCCCGGCGCAGCATGTATTCCAGCCACAGCCGCGCCGCGCGGGCGTTGCCGTCCGGGAAGGGGTGGAAGAAACACAGGTCCAGGTACAACCGCGTGGCATGCGCCACCGGATGGCGGTCCTCCCGCGCGTCCGCCTCCACCTTCTCGCGGAAGGCCGCCTCCAGGCCGGGCACGTGCGCGTACCGGTGCGCGCCGCCCCAAGCGAAGGCGTCCCCGGTGCGGAAGCCCGTGGGCCCGCCCAGCAGCTCCGACTGGACCTCCACCATCCGGGGGAAGGTCAGCGGCTCGCCCGCGTCCGCGAGCCGCCGCACCCGGGCCAGGGCCCGCTCGAAGCGCTCCGTCCGCGCCGTCCCCCGCGTTTCATGGGCCGGTGCGTCATGGCGGAGGAGGAAGTCCTCCTGGGCTCCCGTCTCCCGGAAGGGCTGCCTCGCCGCCGCCGCCAGGTCCGCCCGGAGCGAGGGCAGCGCCCAGTCCAGGGCGCTCGTGGCCTCCCGGTGGGGCGCGAGCTGCTCGGTGGAAGTGTGGACTTTCACTCGGGGTCCGGGGGGGAAACGGGGGCGGGAAGCCCAGCACGGACCGGTCCGGGTGACAAACACCCCGGACGCCGGGGCCCTCATGTGGGTCACGGAGTGGAGCCTGGGCGCACAATTGCGTAAACAAGCCGTTCTCGCAGGGAGAAGGCACTGAATGAAGACGTTCCTCGTGGTCAACCCGCGCAGCGCCAACGGGCAGACGGGGAAGCGATGGGTGGAGATCTCCGCGCAGGTGGGCAAGGTGCTCGGTGAGTTCGGGCACGGCTTCACCAGCGGCGGCATGGATGCGGCGCGTCTGGCGCGGCAGGCCATCGACGACGGCTATGAGTGCATCGTCGCGGTGGGCGGCGACGGCACCCTCAACGAGGTCACCAACGGCTTCTTCCGCGACGGGCAGGTCATCAACCCCCAGGCCACGCTGGCCCTGCTGCCCCGGGGCACCGGCGGCGACTTCCGCCGCACCTTCGGGTGGGACCTGGAGCTGACGTCCGCGCTGGAGCGGCTGCGCACGGAGAAGACGGAGCCCTTCGACGTGGGGCGGCTGGAGTTCATCGACAACGACGGCAACCCGGCCACGCGCTTCTTCGCCAACATCGCCTCGTTCGGCGTGAGCGCGGTGGTGGCCCGCGAGGTGAACCAGGGCAGCAAGGCGCTGGGCGGAAACCTGAGCTTCATGTGGGGCACCGTGAAGGGCCTCCTGAAGTACCAGGAGCGCCAGGTGCGCCTCACGGTGGATGGCGGCACGCCGGAGACGGTGAGCGTCACCGCGGTGGCGGTGGCCAACGGGCGCTACTTCGGCAGCGGCATGTTCGTCGCGCCCGACGCGGTGACGCACGACGGCCTCTTCGACGTCACCATCTGGTCCAACTACGGACTGTCCGACTTCGTGCTCAAGTCCAAGGGCGTCTACAACGGCGACCACGTCACCTGGAAGGGCACGCGGCGGCTGCGCTGCCGCACGATCCACGCGGAGTCGGAGGACGGCGACGTGTTCCTGGACGTGGACGGCGAGACGCCGGGCCGGCTGCCGTGCACCATGACGATGTTGCCCGGCGCCATCCGCCTCAAGGTCTAGCGCCGGAGCGGGGCGGGCGCGGCGCGTCCTCCACCGGCGCGCCCGCGCTGGCGTGGGAGGCGGGCGTGGGGCGGTACCAGCTGGTCTGTCCAATCAGGTGCCGCGTGAAGCCATCCTCCACCAGGGGCGAGGCCTCCGCGGCGCCCAGCACCAGGTAGCCATCCGCGTGGAGCATCCGCCGCACGCGGGCGAGCACCGCGCGCCGGGTGGGCACGTCCCAGTAGATCATCACGTTGCGAAGGAAGACGAGGTCCACGGGCGCTTCCGGTGGGAAGTCGTCCATCAGGTTGAGCGGCCGGAACTCCACCGGCCTGCGGACCTGTTCGCTCAGCCGCCACCCGTCTCGCTCCTGGTGGAAGTAGCGCTGGCGCAGCTCGGGCGTCAGGCCCCGGTGGATCTCCTGCGCGTCGTAGCGGGCCTCGCTGGCGCGCACGAGCGCGCGGGTGGAGAAGTCGGTGGCGAGGATGCGCACCGTCCATCCGGTGATCAGCAGCCCGGCCTCCGCCAGCGTCATCGCCACGCTGTAGGGCTCCTGGCCGTAGGCGCACGCCGCGCACCAGATGCGCAGCGTCCGCGTGCGGGAGCGCTTCGCCAGCAGGGCGGGCAGGACCGTGGTGCGCAGGGCGTCGAACACGGGCGCGTCGCGGAAGAAGGCCGTCTCGTGGTTGGCCAGCGCCTCCGCCAGCCGCTGGTGGAGCGGGCTGCTCTCCGGCTGTGAGCGCAGCCGCGCGACGAGGGAGGAGAGGTCCGGCAGGCGCTCCTCGCGCATGAGCGACGTGAGCCGCGTCTCCACCAGCGCGTACGTGTCGGGCTCCAGCACGAGCCCGGAGCGGCGCAGCACGCGCTGCCGCAGGTACGCGAAGTCGTCGGGAAGCAGGGACATGCTCAGGTCCTCCGTCCGCGCGGATCCACGCGCCGCGCCAGCTCCAGGGCCAGCGCGTCCAGGGGCACCACCGCGTCCGCGAGCCCCGCCTGCTCCACCGCGCCCGGCATGCTGCCGATGACGCAGCTGGCCTGGTCCTGCACCACCACCTGACCGCCTGCCTCGCTCACCTTGCGGCAGCCGCGCAGCCCGTCCTGGCCCATGCCGGTGAGCACCACCGCCAGCACCCCCGCGCCGTACACCTCCGCCGCCGAGCGGAAGAGCAGGTCCACCGCCGGACGGCACGCGTTCTCCGCCGGCCCCTGGTGCGTGAGCAGCCGCACGCCCGTCGCGTCCCGGTACATGGCCAGGTGGAAGTCGCCGGGAGCGACCCATACCGAGCCAGGCTGCACGGACGCACCCGTCACGGCCTCGCGCACGCGGAGCGGGCTCACGCCCTGCAACCGCTCCGCGAGCAGCCGCGTGAAGAGGGGAGGCATGTGCTGCACGACGAGCACCGGCACCGGCAGGTCCGCGGGCAGCGCGGACACCACGCGCACCAGCGCGCCCGGCCCCCCGGTGGACGCGCCGATGACGATGGCCTCCACCCGCGCGGGCACCTGCGGCCGGAGCTGGGGCGCGCGCGTCACCGGGAACAGCGCCGCCGTGGCGGAAGGGGGCCGGACGTTGAGCGCCTTGAGCTTGCGCACCAGCTCGTCGCGCACGGCCTCCACCGTGACGTTCATCCCGCCCGCGGACGTGGGCTTCGTCACGTAGTCGCGCGCTCCCAGCGCGAGCGCCTCCAGGGTCAGCATGCCCGCGCGTTCGGTGAGCGCGCTGAACATCACCACGGGCAGGTCCGGGTCGCGCTGGCGCAGCAGCTTCAGCGTCGCCAGCCCGTCCAGCTCCGGCATCTCCAGGTCCAGCAGCACCACGTCCGGCTGGAACTGCTCCACCTTCGCCAGCGCGATGCGTCCGTTGGGCGCGGTGGCGACGACCTCCAGGCCTGGGTCGGCGCCCAGGAGCAGCGACACCTGCCGCCGCACCACGGCCGCGTCGTCCACCACCAGGACCCGGATGGGATTCATTCGCACCCGCGTCACCGGACCGCGTGCGCGACCGGGCAGCGGCCCGCGGGGGCGCTGTTGGCCGTATCGCCATACACCTCGTGGCGCGGCCGGCTGGCGAGGATGGCGCTCGCGCCCCAGTCCGTCACGCGGTGGAAGGCCTCGGACGCGATGAAGGCGTCGAAGCCCTCGCGGCTGTGCCACTCGGAGACGATGAGGTAGCGCCCTGGTGCTCCCACGCTCTTGAACAGCTCCGTGTGCGCGTGCGCCGGCAGCGTCCGCATCGCCTCCAGGACGAGCGCGAACTTCCGCTCGAAGGCCTCCGCCTTGCCCTCCCGCACTTCGTAGTTCATGCCGATGGTGACCATGCGTCACCTCCTTGTCTGTCCTTCACTCGAGCCAGACCCGGACGTGGCGGTCGCACTCGTCCAGGTGGAACAGCTCCGACGGCCGCAGCCCCGCCGCGACCGCCGCCGCGCCGATGGCGACCGGATCCAGGCCCCGCGCCGCGAGCTTCCGCGGCAGGTCCTCCGGCAACAGGTCCTCCAGGTGCGCCGTCACGTCCGCGCGGAACGTCAGCGCGACACGCGTGTTCCCCCCTTCTGTCACGCGGACCTTCAGGTAGCGCGCGGTGCCCTCCACCCGCGCCTCGGGCGGCGACGGCGGAGGCGGGAGCGACGGGGCGCGGGCCTCGTCCAGCAGCGGGCCCCACGCGATGGGTGCATCCAGCACGTCCAGGTGGCGCACCAGCCCGTGGAACGCGCGCAGGACGAACAGCAGCGACGCGGGCCCGGCCGCGCGGAAGTTCCAGCGGTGTGGGCCCAGCGCCTCGGTGAGCCGCTCTCCCAGCCGCCAGCTCCTCGCGTGGAAGGGACCGTCGAGGAGGAAGGGCTCCAGCAGCACGCGGCTGACGGCGGGCAGCGCTTCCGCCATGGGCTCCAGCAGCTCCGGCGTGAAGCCCAGCATCACCCACGCGGACAGCAGCTGCTCCGGGTGCGGCGTGGTGTTCGGACACCGGAGGAGGGAGATCAACCGCCCCAGCCCCACCGCCAGCTCCGGCGGCAGCGGCTTCACGCAGCCGAAGTCGAGCACTCCCAACACAAGCTTGCCGTCCGGCTCCCGGGACACGCGGTAGTTGCCCGGGTGCGGATCCGCGTGGAGCGCGCCCCAAGAGAAGCAGCCGTGGAGGAACAGCCGGACCAGCGTGGTGGACAGCGCCCGGCGGTCCGCTTCGCACCAGCGCCAGCCATCCGCGAGCGAAGCGCCCTCCACCCAGCTCATCACCAGCAGGTCTTCGCGGGTGAGCGCGTCCACCGGCACGGGGACGACGACGCCCGGCACGTCCGCCATGCGCGCGCCCGCGTCCCGCAGGGCCTGGGCCTCGTGGTGGTAGTCCAGCTCGCCCTGGAGCATCCGGGCCAGCTCGTGGCGGTAGGCGGACATGTCCAGCTTCCCGCGCCAGCCGCCCAGCGGCGCGGCCAGCCATCCCAGCGCGCGCAGATCATCCCGCACGGCCTCCGCGATGCCCGGATGCCGCAGCTTCACCGCCACGGCGCGCCCGTCGCGCAGCAAGCCCCGGTGCACCTGGCCCAGCGACGCGGCGATGCCCTCGCCCTCCAGCGACGTGAACACCTCCTGCCACGGCCGGCCCAGCCGTCGGGAGATCTCCGCCAACGCGTCCTCCGGCGCGAGCGGGGAGGGCGCCTCCGCGAGCGAGCCGAACCCCGGCGCTTCCGCGCCCAGCTCCGAGAGCGTGAGCACCTGGCCTACCTTCTGGGGCAACCCCCGCAGGCCCAGCAGCCGCTGGGTCAGCTCGCGCCGCGCGCGCTCCTCGTCCTGGGGACGGGACACCCGCCGCAGGCGCGTGGAGGCGCGGGCCACCCGGCCCAACTCCCACCACCGCTTCAATCCGGTCCGCACGTGCCGTGGCTCCCAGGGCTTGCAGCTGCCCGCGCTACTTCGTCCGCGTCTGCTTGTCCGTGGTGTCCAACTGCACGACCAGCCGCTGCAGCGACTGCGCCATATGCGCCAGCTCCACCGCGGAGCGCTGCGTGCTGCCCGCGCCCTCGGTGGTGCTGCGCGCGGCCTCGGCCACGGCGGCCATGTTCTCGGAGATCTGCTGGCTGCCCTTGGCGGCCTCGCCCACGTTGCGCAGGATTTCGCCCGCGGTCGCCGTCTGCTCCTCCACCGACGAGGCGATGGACGTCTGCAATTCATTGATGCGGCCGATGGTGGCGCCAATCTCCAGGATGGCGTTGACCACCTCCTCGGTGTCGCCCTGGATGGTGCCGATCCGCTGGCCGATGTCCTCGGTGGCGCGGGCCGTCTCGCGCGCCAGCTCCTTCACCTCGTTGGCTACCACCGCGAAGCCCCGGCCCGCCTCGCCCGCGCGCGCCGCCTCGATGGTCGCGTTGAGCGCGAGCAGGTTGGTCTGCTGCGCGATGGAGGTGATGACCTTGATGACCTTGCCGATGTCCTGGCTGCTGGTCCCCAGCTTGCCGACGAGGCTGGAGGTCGTGTCCGCCAGCTTGACGGCGGACGACGCGACCTTGGCCGCGGTGCTCGCGTTGCGGGCCACCTCGCGGATGTTCGCGTTGACCTCCTCCATGCCGGACGCGACGCTCTGCACGTTGCGGCTGACCTGTTCGGCGCCGGCGGAGACCTGGGTGGCCTGCGCGGCGGTCTCCTGCGCGTTGCTCACCATCTGCTGGCTGACGCTGGACAGCTCCTGCGACGACGCCGCGAGCGTCTGCGAGTGCTGCGTCACCTCCTGGAAGATGCCGCGCAGCGTGCTGTCCAGGTCCTGCTCGCGCTGCTGCACGGCGAGCTTCTCCGTGATGAGCTCCCACGTCACCATGGGGCCCAGGTAGCGGCCCTGGCCGTCGTACACCGCCGTCACCAAGAGGTCCGCGACCTCCGGCCCGATGGGGATGTTCGCGCGCACCGGCAGGTTCTTGTCGTTGGACAGGATCTTCCGCTGGTACGCCGAGTCGCGGTGGAAGATGTCGATGGTGGCCCCCAGCACCCGGTCCGCGCTGACGGGCAGGTGCTTCTCCACCCGCTGCAGCAGCCGGCGCGAGGCGGGGTTCAGGTAGACGATCTTCAGGTCCTTGTCGGCCGCCATCACGCAGGTGGGCGCGTTCTCCAGCATGGCCCTCAGGCGCGCCATCTCCGTGTCCACGCGCTGCTGATCCGTGATGTCCGTCCACGTCACCACGTAGCCGGTGAGCACTCCGCCCCGGCCCTCGATGCCGTCGACGTGGACCTTGAGCAGGGTGGGGCCCACCGCGAAGGTCGTCTCGTACGGCAGCCCCGAGGGCGTGCCCAGCCGGTCCTCCTCCAGCCGCAGCTGATGTTCGAAGTGGCCGAGGAAGTCGCTGCCCACCGCGTCCCCCGCGCCGTCGCTGATGCGCTCGATGGCCTCCGTGGCGACCGTGTTGGTGAAGACGATGCCCAGGTCCGCGTCCAGGACGAACAGGTTGACCCGCGCCGCGTTGAGCAGCGTCTCGTTGAGGGCGCCTTCGAGCGGCGTGACCACGCGCCGGCGGGAGGAGCGGGCCGCGGGCACGGACGCCACGGCGACCCGGCGTCCCTCCGTGCGGGGGGCACGCGCCGGGGCGCGCTTCGCGGCGGGCCGGGAGGCGGACCTCGGCGCGGGCCTGCTGACGGGTTCCTCCCGCGGCGTCCCCACCGCCGCCAGCAGCTCCCGGGCGACGGGGCCCGGGACGTCCAGCTCATCCAGCACGGTGGCCAGGTGCTCGGCGACGCGCTCGAGGTGGTGGGGCTTGAGCGCCATCCGCGCGTGCACCTCGTGCATCGACGGGCCGCGATAGGCGGCGGGGCCGCCCAGGTGCTGGGTGAGGAACGCGACCATCTGGCGCTGCAGCGGGACCAGGTCCGCGCGGCGGAAGAAAGGCTTGAGCAGCGCGTCCGTCATCACCCGCGCGTAGAGCTTCTGCACGGCGGCCGTCAGGGGGGCCTTGCCGCCCAGGCGCTGGAAGAGGGTGGTTTTCACGGCGGGCGCGGTCGGGCGGGCCATCAGCGGGACTCCTGGGGAAGCACGGGGAAGGAAGGGGAGGCGGAGGCGCTGGACGCAGGCGCGAGCCCGTCCACCACCGCGTCCGCGGACAACACGAGCAGCAGCCGGTCCGGCAGCGCATGGACGCCCAGCAGCAGCGAGCGCAGGGGCCCACGCAGGTTGTCCGGCAGCGGCGCCAGGTCCGACTGTTCGAAGGGGAGGATGTCGCCAATGGCATCCACGCGAAGGCTCACCGCGCCTTCGTCGCCACGCAGGACGACGTGAGGCGCGTCCGTGGGGGCGGTGCCGTCGGGCAGGTCCAGGCGGCGGCGCAGGTCGATGGCGGGGACGATCTGCCCGCGCAGGTTGAGCAGCCCCGCGACCTCCGGAGGCGCACCGGGCACGCGCGTGAGCGGGGGCGGCAGCAAAATCTCCTGCACGCGTTCGATGTCCAGGCCGAACAGGTGGTCGCCCACCTGGAACGAGCACAGCTGGCGGAAGGCGCTCATGGCGCACCGCCCGTCAGCAACTCCGGGTGCACGGCGCGCACGGTGCCCTCCACGTCCAGGAACTCGGTGGCGCGGCTCTGCACCACCATGGAGCCCAGCACGCCCGGGCGGCGCGTCTCGCGCTGGAGCGAAATCTCCACCTCCGCGACGTCGAGGATGGCGTCCACCACCAGCCCCACGCGCGTGTCCGCGTGCGTGGCGACGACGACGGACAGTGACTCGCCGAACGCGACCTGGAGGTTCTGCGTGAGCCGCTCCGTCGCGCCGGGCCTCGCCTCCAGCACGGAGGCCACGCGCACCAGCGGCAGCAACTGGCCGTGGTAGCGCGCCATCTCCATGCCCCCGCTCAGCCGCTCCACGTCCGACGCGGGCAGCTCCTCCAGCCGAGCCACGCGGGACAGCGGAATGGCCACGCGGCCCTCCGCGCCGGTGCGGCACAAGAGCACCCGCTCGCGCGCGTCCTCGGGACGAGGCTCCTGGGGAACGGCTTCGGGAACGACGACCTGGGCCTGCGCCTCGGCGGCGGTGCCCACGCGGCGGCCCAGCCCCATGGCGTCCAGGATGAGCGCCACGCGCCCGTCGCCCAGCACCGTCGCGCCCGCGTAGCAGGCCAGCCCCTTCAGGTGCTTCCACAGCGGCTTGACGACGATCTCCTCCGTGTCGTGGATGGCGTCCACCCACAGCCCGAAGGTGCGCTCCCCGGCCTGCAGCACGACGATGGTGGCGCCGTCGTCCAGCGCCGGCGTCGCGGGCCCCACGCCCAGCTCGGAGGCCAGCACCACCAGCGGCAGCAGCTCTCCCCGCAGCCGGAGCACGCACGCGCCCTGGATGCGGGTGATGTCCCTGCGGGCCTGCGCCGGCTCCAGCCACACGACCTCCCGCAGGGAGGCCTGCGGCAGCGCGTAGCGGTCGCCCCGGCACGTCACGAGCAGCGCCGGGATGATGGCCAGCGTGAGGGGAATCTTCAGGGTGAACGTCGTGCCCTGACCGGGCCGGCTGTGCACCTCCACGGTGCCGCCGATGCGCTCCACCTGCGTGCGCACCACGTCCATGCCCACGCCCCGGCCGGACAGCGACGTGACGCGCTCCGCGGTGCTGAAGCCCGGCATGAAGATGAGCATCAGCGCGTCCGCGTCCGGAAGCCGCGCCGCCTGGTCGGCCGTGAGCAGGCCCCGCTGCACCGCCACCTGCCGCACGCGCTGCACGTCGATGCCCGCCCCGTCGTCGGACATGCCCAGGTGCACGAGCCCGCCCTCGTGCGACGCGCTCAGCGTCAGGCACCCCACGGGCGGCTTGCCCGCTTCGCGGCGCTGCTCGGGCGTCTCCACGCCGTGGTCCACGGCGTTGCGCAACAGGTGGGTGAGCGGATCATGCAGCGCCTCCACCAGCGTCTTGTCCAGCTCCGTGTCCGCGCCCTGGAGTCGCAGCCGCACCTGCTTGCCGCACCCGTGCGCCAGCTCGCGCACGAGCCGGGGGAAGCGGTTCCAGACCTGACCCACCGGCTGGAGCCGCGTCTTCATCACCACCTGCTGCACCTGCGTGGTGACGGCGTCCAGCCGCTGCGACGCGGTCATCAGGTCCGCGCCCGGCGTGGGCGAAGCGGCGCACTGGAGGATGCGGTTGCGCGCCAGCACCAGCTCGCCCATCAGGTTCATCAGCCGGTCCAGCAGCGCCACGTCCACGCGCAGCTTGGAGTCCACGCCGGTGGCGGCGCCGCGCCAGGGCAGGGCGCCCGGGGGCGTCAGGGGCTCGGAGACCTCCAGCGGTGCGTTCGCCGTCGCCGCGCCCTCCATGCGCGCGAGCAGCGCGGAGTGGTCCACCGCGGGCTCCAGCCCCGTCGCCTCGATGTGCTCCAGCGCCGCGCGCGCCGCGTCCGCCAGCGCCAGCAGCGTGGACACGCGCTCGCGGTCCAGCACCAGGCGCCGGTCGCGCGCCAGGCCGAGCAGCTCCTCCGCGGCGTGCATCAGCGCCTCCAGGCGGGTGAAGCCCAGGAAGCCGCAGGTGCCCTTCACGGTGTGCAGGCTGCGGAACAGCTGCGCCAGCAGCGGCTGCGAGCCCGGCTGTGCCTCCAGCTCCAGCACCGTCGCCTCGATGCTCTGCACGTGCTCACGGGACTCGACGAGGAACTCCCGCATCACGTCGTCCCAGCCCGGAGTTTCACTCACGGACAGGACGCCCTTTGACGGAAGTCCACAATGGCTGTATGTCTTTGATGATACGGATGTGACTGGCGCTGCCCATGGGCAACGGCCCCCCCGACCCACAAGACTTTCGGAGTCGAAGGCCCAGCATCCCCCAACGTCAACGGCGTGAAAGCTGTCCCGGAGGGAAGGCGTCCTGGTCAGAAGAACAGGCGGAGCAGGTCGTACCGCGTCTCCGCTCCCAGCTTCCGGAGCAGGTTCGCCTGATGGAATTTTACGGTGCGCTCGGTAATCCCTAACACGGTCGAGATGTCAGTGGGCGAGCGGCCGAGCGCGAGATAGCGCAACACATCGCCTTCCCGCTCCGACAGCCGCGCGTCGCTCGCCATGCGTCGCACCTTCGCCTCGAAGAGGCCGCTGAGCGTGGCGTCGCCGATGGTGTGCACGCTGACGCGCGCGGTGCCGGCGCCCGTGGGCGTGGCGGTAACGACCTCGTAGCCATCGCTGTGCGTGGAGGCCTGCCGCACGATGGTGTGGGGCCAGGACGCGGGGGACGTCGCCGTCAGCGGGCAGTCCAGGCAGGGCGCGTCGCGGTGGGCGAAGGCGCCGAAGCAGGGCCGGCCCACCATCTCCTCCTGCTGCGCGTGCCCGGAGGTCCACACCGCCTTGAGCGTCCCGAACGACGCCAGCTCGGTGGAGATTTCGTAGTTCAGGTCCTGGTGGGGCCCGGAGGCGCGGGATGGCTCGGCGCCCACGGTGCGCTCCGGGACGGAGAGGGACGGTGACGCGCGCGTGATGATGGCCACCAGCCGCAGCGGCGGCTGGCCCACGGCGGCCACGTCCAGCTCCACCGACAGCCGCTCGCCGTCGCGCGTGAGCACCTCCGTCTCCAGCCGGTGCTCGGCGCTGGTGAAGATGGCCCGCAGCGCCCGTCCCACCTCGCGACCGTGCTCGCGCGGCGTGCACACCTCCGTCCAGCGCCGCCCCAGCAATTCCTCGCGGGGCCGGCACAGCAGCGACGTGAACGCTCCGTTCGCCAGCTCGATGCGCCCGCGCCGGTCCATCACGACGATGGGCCGCGTGTCCCGCTCGGCGAGCAGGGATGCCGTCAACGACCAGTCCATGAAGCCCCCCAGCCGTTGCAACCACGGTCAAGCTTTACAGATGTAATGCCAGAATCCTCGGTTTGACTATCTTACCGCGCTCCGACTGCGTTTGCATTTGGACACCCCGCCAATCACAGACCGTCGCGTTGGGAGGGCGACAGGCCGTGCGTGCCCGTCCGCCTGGGGGGCGTGCCAGAAACCTGGAACGTCGCCCCGATTCCAGGCAACCTGCTGCATCGCATGGACGCCGGGGTTACTCCCTGGGTCCCACCTCGGTTTTCCGCCCTGGGAGAGGAGCTGAACGCATGAGCGCATCGCGACGACCCGCGCAGTTCGACCTCTTCACCGGCGCGGTGGAGGAGCCGCCCGTGTCCTCGCGGCGCCGGACCCAGCCGGTGGGGCCCGCCGAGCCGTCCGACAGTCTGCGCATGCTGGGCGAGCAGCTTCCCCAGGGCGTCTACCTGGGCACGTCGTCGTGGACCTTCCCGGGCTGGACCGGCCTCGTCTACGACCACGAGGCCAGCACGACCCAACTGGCGCGCGAGGGCCTGGCCGCCTACGCGCACCACCCGGTGCTGCGCACGGTGGGCATCGACCGGACGTTCTACGCGCCGGTGCCGGCGGCCACCTTCGCCGAGTACGCCCAGCAGGTGCCGGACGGCTTCCGCTTCCTCGTGAAGGCCCACGAGGCCTGCACGCTGGCGCGCTTCCCCGTGCACGAGCGCTACGGCGCGCACCGGGGGCAGGTGAACGACCGGTTCCTCCAGGCGGCCTACGCGGTGGACCACGTGGTGGCGCCGTTCCTGGAGGGGCTGGGCGACAAGGCCGGCCCGCTCGTCTTCCAGTTCCCGCCGCAGGACCCCGCGGCGCTGGGCGGCGCGGGCCGCTTCGTGGAGCGGCTGCACGCGTTCTTCTCCGCGCTGCCGAAAGGCCCGCTGTACGCGGTGGAGGTCCGCAACGAGGAGCTGCTCACGGAGGGCTTCGCGCAGGCGCTCGCGGACACGGGCGTGAGCCCGGTGCTCGCGGTGTGGGCCCACATGCCGCCCGTCGCGCGGCAGGCGAAGCTCACGCGCGCCTTCGAGGCCCGCGCGGTGGTGGTGCGCTGGATGCTGCCGCCGAACCTCGGCTACGAGGAGGCCTACGCCCGCTACGCGCCCTTCAACCGGCTGGTGGACGAGGACGTGGGCACCCGCGACGTGCTGGCCCGCGTGTGCATGGCGGCCGTGCGGCGCGAGCGTCCCGTCTTCGTGACCATCAACAACAAGGCGGAAGGCAGCGCCCCCCTGTCCGCCGTCCGGCTCGCGGAACGCGTCGTGTCACACAAGGAGGAGGGCGGCCAGCGAGGCGTCGCTCACGCAACATGACTTGCGCGCGAGCACGGCGCTTGCTTACGTGAAAGGCCATGAAGGCGATGACCCTGGCTGCCCTGCTGATGCAGATGACCTCCGCCGGTGGTGCCGGCTCGGAAGGCAAGCGGGCGGGCAACCACGTCAACGAGGCGAACACCCACCACGAGGGCGCGGTGAAGGACGAGATCTCCTCGCTCAAGGGGGAGATCACCAGCCTCAAGGAACAGTTCCGGCTCGCGCGCGAGCGCCAGCGCCTGGCGGCAGAGGAGAAGCAGCGCCAGGAGGAGGCCCGCTACGGTGTCACGCCGAAAGCCACTCCCGCCCCTGCCGCCGGAGGGTCCGGAGCCCCCGCCCACGCCCGATGAGCTGGGAGCGGTAGAAATTCCGGTCGATGGGAACCTCGACCTGCATCTCTTCCAGCCTCGCGAGGTGAAGGAGCTCGTCGCCGAGTACCTCTGGGCCTGCCGCCAGAAGGGCGTGCTGGACGTGCGCATCATCCACGGCAAGGGGACGGGCGCGCTGCGGCGCACCGTGCAGTCCCTGCTGCCCACGCTGCCAGAAGTGGAAAGCTTCCAGACCGCCTCCGAGGCGGACGGAGGCTGGGGCGCGACGTGGGTGCGGCTCAAGCCCCTGTGACGGGGCCCGCGGCCGGGGGCTTCAGGACAGCCAGAAGTACGCGGAGGCGATGAGGGTGCGCTTCTCCGTCACGCGCCCCTTGTTGGCCAGCTCCGCCAGCTGCCGGTCCTTGGACGCGTAGCGCTTCTCCTCTTCGTTGCGCAGCGACGCCAGCTTGCGGCGGTAGTCGCGCTCCAGGCGGTCCGAGTGCGCCCGCGCTTTCGCGCGTTCCGCGACGTCCTCGATGCCGGAGACGTCCTTGCGCGCGTCGAACCACGCCTGGCGGGCGGCCTCCACCACCTCGCGCGACTCCATCAGGCAGTCCTCGACGTAGCGGTCCGCGCGCTCCTTGGCCTTGTCCAGCTCCAACGCGTTGCGCCGTTCCGCAGCCCGAATCAGCTCATCCTTGGCGGTCATGAGCGACTGCTCTTGCATGAGCTGGACCGACACCGGCGCGGGCTGCCGCCGCTTCTCTTCCTTGGCGTCGAGCTTCGTGAAGTGGACACCGTCCGTCAGCGGCAGGGCGCGGAAGCCGCCGTCCCGGTCCTTCACCAGCACCAGGTGGACCAGCTTCTCCTCGGGCTTCAGGCCCGTGGTCTCGAACTTGTAGACGAACCACCAGCCCTCGCTGCCGGCCAGCCGCGCCAGCCGGGAGGGGAGACCCGCCGCGTCCAGCTGCAGGTAGCTGACGGAGTCCTGGGTGCGGTCGCGCACCGCGTAGGCGGCCTTGGCCACCTGGAGCCGTCCGGAGGTGCGGCTGCCCAGCACGGAGCCGGTGAGCGCCTTCGCCTCCTGCTGGCGCTTGGCCACCACCTCCTTGGCCGCGTCTCCCGCCACGCGCAGCCGGCGGCGCACGTCGCCGTCGAAGCGCTCCAGCACCACCGAGCGCATCGACGTCATGCGCTGGTTGATGCTGCCCTCCAGCTCCTCGCGCAGCTTGTCGAAGGCGACGTTGATGTCCTTCGGGTCGCGGCAGGACTGGTAGATGTCCAGCACGCGGCGCTCGAAGTCGACGCCGCTCTCCAGCGCGCCCAGGATTTCGTCGGACGCGCCGAACACGCCGTCGAAGAGGTTGAGCTTCTTCTCCAGCAGCTCGAACAGGCGCGCGTCCGCCGCGTTCTGCCGGTTGAGGAAGTTCACCACCAGCACGTCGCGCTGCTGGCCGTAGCGGTGGCACCGGCCGATGCGCTGCTCCACGCGCTGCGGGTTCCACGGCAGGTCGTAGTTCACCACCAGGTTGCAGAACTGGAGGTTGAGGCCTTCGGCACCGGCCTCCGTGCAGATGAGGATCTGCGTCTTGTGGCGGAACTCCTCCACCAGCGCCCGGCGCTCCTCGGGCGTGCCCCCCGCGTCGCCGGAGAGCAGGGAGATCTTGTCCTTGTAGCCGTGCTCCGACAGCAGGTTGAAGAGGTACTGCTGCGTGCGCTTGGACTCCGTGAAGATGAGCGCCTTCTCCGGCCAGGAGTGCGTGCGCATCACCGCGAAGGTGCGGTCCAGGGCGCGCTTGAGCGCCTCACCCTTGGCGTTGATGCGGATGGAGTCCGCGAGGTCCGCGTACTGGCGCAGCTCCCAGACCTCCTGCTCCAGCGTGCGGACCTGGGGGGCCTTGGCGGGGTCGTCGGACCACTCCTCGCCTTCCTCCACGAACTGCTTGGCCTCTTCCGGCTCGAAGAGCGACAGGGCCTGCTGCCCCAGCCGCGCGGCCGTCAGGCGCTTCTCCAGGTTCTCCGACAGCCGCCGCAGCGTGGGCGCGATGGCGAACGTGGAGGAGGCCAGGAGCTTGCGGTAGCACAGCGTCAGGAGCGTCTTCTTGCCCGGCTCGATGGCCGCGGCCTCCGAGCGCTGCAGGTACTCACTGACCTTCTCGTAGAGGTCGTGCTCCTGGGGGGACGGGTGGAAGTCCTCCACGATGCTGCGGCGGTTGGTGTAGCGGACGTATTCGCGCACCTGCCGGCGCAGCGTGCGCTGCACCACCGGGGCCAGCCGCTCCTTGAGCTCGCACGCGGCGGCCTCCGTCATGCCGCCGCCCTCGTCGGCGCGGTAGCGGCTGCGGAAGGCGTGCTCGGGGCCCAGGATCTGCTCGTCCAGGAGCGACATCAGGCCGAACAGCTCCATCAGGTCGTTCTGGAGCGGGGTGGCGGTGAGCAGCAGCTTGGGGCGGCCCGCCAGCGACGCGCGCAGCGCCTGGCCCGTCTTGTTGTTGGCCCGGTGCGCGTTGCGCAGGCGGTGGGCCTCGTCGATGATGACCAGGTCCCAGGGAATCTCCGACACGAGCGCGGACTTGTTCGCCGCGAACGGGTGCGAGCAGATGACGGGGAAGGGCTGGTCGAAGCAGTTGTTGTGCTTCTTCACGTCGCGGCCGTCGACGAGGACGCTGTCCAGGTCGAACTTCTCGCGCAGCTCCGCGTTCCACTGGGCGCGCAGCACCGCCGGGGCCAGGATGAGGATGCGGTTCTTGCCCTCGGCCATGAGCTGGGCGACGACGAGGCCCGCCTCGATGGTCTTCCCCAGGCCCACCTCGTCCGCGAGCATGCAGCCGCCGCGCGACAGCGCGTCCAGCGCGAACATCGCCGCTTCGACCTGGTGGGGGTTGAGGTCCACCTTCGCTTCGGCCAGCGCGTTGGCCAGCCGCTGCTGCGTGTCACCGCTGCGCGCCAGCAGCTCCTCGGCGAGGAGCCGCTCGTGGAAGGGCGTCAGCCCCGCCTCCACCAGCTCCTCCGCGGCCCGGGCCGCGACGGCCGCGGCGTCCGCTTCCACTTCCAGCTTCAAACCCCTCGCGACCTCCGCCAAGTCCCGCCTCCCGTCCGGTTTGGAGCGTGCGCGCGTGCGCGCGAACAGTTGAGGCGCGCCATTCTGGGCAGCGATCGGCATCTGTAAAGGGGGTCCTCCCCGAGGCCGAAAACTCGGCCTCCGCGCGATTGGCAAGCGTGGCGTTCGGCGAAACGCCACGCGCGTGCGCGCGTGCGGGAAGGTCTCAAAGGGCTTGACGAATGCGACGGGACTCCTCAGAGCCGCCCGCGCGCCTTCACGTCCAGGTACACGTTGAGTGCAGCGGCGCCGAAGCCGCGTGCCGGTGCGCGCACCACCAGCGCCCCCGCGTCGCGCAGCGTGGTGGCGGTGCGGCGGTACTCGGCCTCCATGCGGGAGGCGGCCTGGCGCGCGTAGGCGGAAGGGGCGTCGCCGGGCACGTCGGTGGCGGCGGCCTCCAGGTCCTCGTCCAGCAGCGACGCGACGACGGGCAGGTGCCGGGGGCGCAGGGCCAGCGTGCGCGTGAGGAGCGCGGCGGATGCGTCCGGGTCCACCAGGTCGGTGAAGAGCACCACCAGCGCGCGGCGCGTCTGGCGGGCGAACGCGAAGTCGAACGCGCGGCCGTAGTCGCTCTCCTCCAGGCCGGCCTCCGCGCGGTAGAGGGACTCGGTGATGAGGCGCAGGTGCTCCGCGCCCTTTCGCGGAGGCAGGAAGGCGCGCACGTCGCTGGCGAACGCGAGCACGCCCACCACGTCCCCCGCGTCCAGGCTCACGCGTGCCAGCCGCAGCGCCGCGTCCACCGCGTGGTCCAGCTTCCTGCGCCCCTGCACCCGGCCCGCCATGTGGCGGCCGCAGTCGAGGAGCAGCAGCACCGGCTGGTTGCGCTCCGGCTGCCACGTGCGCACCAGCGTGCGGCCATGGCGCGCGGAGGACTTCCAGTCGATGTGGCGGTAGTCGTCGCCGGGGCGGTACTCGCGCAGCGATTCGAACTCGCGGCCCTCCACCGACTTGCGAAGGAGCGTGCGCGCGGACACGGCCTCCGACGCGCGCGCCAGCGTCAGCGCCTCACGCGACAGGGCGCTCAGGTCCGGATACACCTTCACGTCCCGGGCCGCGGGCAGCTTCACCTGCCGCGAGCACAGGCCCAGGGGGCCCATCAGGCGCAGGTTCACGTCGCCGAAGCGCGCGTCGCCGCGAGCGGGGGGACGCACGCGGTACGTCAGCCGCGTGGCCGCGCCGCCCGCCTCCAGGGAGAAGGGCTGCCGGTGCCCGTGGCTCTCCACGTCCAGGGGCGGCTCGTCGCGAAGCTCGCCGCGCACGGGCAGGTCCGTGCGCGACCGCAGCTCCCAGCGCACGGCGTTGTCCACGCCGGAGGAGAGGATGGGCTCCACCTCGCGGTGGGCCTCGAGGTCACGGGCGTGCGGCGCGCGCACGAAGTCCACCGCGCACAGGAGCAGCACGGCCACGTCCACCGCGAGCGCCAGCCACCCGAAGGCGGGGCTCGCCACCGCGAGCGCGGCGGGCACGAGCGCTCCGGCGAACAGCGCCACGGCGAGGCCGCTGGGGACGGGACGCCCAGGGCTCACCGGGGCACTCGCACCCGCTCGAGCATCTGCTTGAGCACGTCGTCCGCGGTGACGCCCTCCACCTCCGCCTCGGCCTTGAGGAGGAGGCGGTGGTTGAGCACGCCAGGCGTGACGGCCTTCACGTCGTCCGGGGTGACGAAGTCGGTGCCCCGCAGCGCCGCCGCCGCCTTGGCCGCCGCGAGCAGGGCCTGCGCGGCGCGGGGGCTCGCGCCCAGCCGCACGCGGGGGTGGGCGCGGGTGTCGCGCACGAGCTGCACGACGTACTGGAGGATGGAGTCGTCGCACGCGACGCGGGCCGCGCGGTCCTGCAGCTGCGTCAACGTGGCGGCGTCCAGCACGCGGGCCACGCCGGGCGGCCGGCCCTCGCGCTGGTGGAAGGCGCGGAGCAGCGCCGTCTCGGAGTCCCCGTCCGGGTAGCCCACGCGCACGCGCATGAGGAAGCGGTCCAGCTGGGCCTCGGGGAGGGGATAGGTGCCCTCCAGCTCCAGCGGGTTCTGCGTGGCGACGACGAAGAAGTGCGGCGGCAGCGCGTGCGTGACGCCGTCGATGGTGACCTGCCGCTCCTCCATGGCCTCCAGGAGCGCGGCCTGCGTCTTGGGCGGCGTGCGGTTGATTTCATCCGCGACCAGGACCTCCGTGAAGACGGGGCCCTTCATCAGGCGGAAGGTCTGCGACTGCGGCTGGAAGACGTTGGTGCCCAGGATGTCCGCGGGCATCAGGTCCGGCGTGAACTGCACGCGGGAGAAGGACAGGCCCAGCGCCCCCGCCATGCTGCGCGCGGTGAGCGTCTTGGCGACGCCGGGCACGCCCTCCAGCAGCACGTGGCCGCGCGCGAGGAAGGCCGTCACCAGGTCGGCCAGCACGCGGGGCTGGCCCACGACGGCCGAGCCCAGCGCGTCGAGGAGGCGGGAGAGGGGCGTGGCGTCGGACATGGTGGCCGGCGACGGTAGCCCGCCTCCCGTCCGGCGAGGCAGCGAAATCCTCGCGGCCCTAGTCCTGCTGGCGCTTCAGCCCCATCAGGCCGCCCAGCACCGCGATGACGCCGCCGAGGATGCCCAGGAAGCAGCCGATGCTGGGCGACGAGTTCATCATCTCCGAGTTGCCGAGCGGCGACGGCACGAGGGTGGTGTCCGAGGAGAGCTTCAGGAACACCAGCGACCACACGAGGGTCACCACGCTGCAGAACATCTGCGCGCCCCACGGCAGCATGGGGTTCACCCAGGTCATCACCTGACGCGCGCGCAGGCCCACGAAGACCATGGTCGCGATGGCGAAGAGGAAGGAGATGAACCCCAGGCTGATGAGGCCCAGGAAGTCGCCGTCCGCCGCCGTCTCCTTCCACGGGATGAAGCAGGAGAGCACCACCAGCGCCGCGCCCCAGAACGCGATGCGGTCGCCGCCCTCCAGCTCGCGCAGGAACGAGCGCGCGTCATCCAGCAGGACCTCCGGATCATCGATGGGGGAGCGGGTGGCCTCCAGCTCACGCGCCTCGCGGGACCAGGGGTCCGCCACCGCGTCGCCGGCGTCGTCCTCTTCCTCGACCGGCGCGGGGGCCGGTGCGCGGCGGGCGGCCGGGGCCCGTGCGGGAGCGGCCTTGGCGGCGCCGCTGCCCGCGCGCGACGGAGCACGCTGGGCCTTCTCCCGGGCGATGTCCTCCATGCTGCGCACGTTGGTGGCGTCGTCGCTGGGCGGGGGCGCGGCGGGGCGGGGGCCGGTCCTGGCGCGGGCCGGGGCAGGGCGCGCACGGGGCTCCGGCGCGGCACGGGCCGCGGGCGGGCGCGAGCGCGGCGGAGGGCCGACCCCGGTGCTCTCGTCATCGCCGGAGTCTCCCTCGTCCCCGGCTCCCCCAAGGAAGGACTGGTCGATGATGTAGTCGCAGTTGGGGCAGATGGCGGTGTCGTCCGCGACCTTGCGATTGCAGCCTGGGCAGTTCAGGGCCGGTGCTCCGGGAGGGGGGAAACGGCCCGGCATCTTCCCGGCCCCGGCGCGCGGCTGTCAAACCTGTTCAGCGCCATAACCCCTGGATTTTCGCGGGGAATTGACCTAGCCCCGCAGCCATGGCCCGCCTGCCCGCCGCAGTGTCCGCCGGATTCCTCCTCGTGAGCGCCTGTGCCCACACGGTGCCGCCGCCCGCTCCGCCGCCAGAGACGCCCGCGCGGGTGATGGCGCGCATCCAGGACTGGGAGGACCGGCGCTCGCTGGGGGGCGGTGAGCTGGTGCGGCTCGCCACCTCCGCGCCGGAAGTGGCCGTGCGCGTGCGGGCCCTGCGGGCCCTGGCGCGCATCCAGGACGTGGCCACGCTGGAGGCCGTCATCGCGGGCCTGACGGCGCCGGACAAGGCCGTGCGCGACGAGGCGGCCTTCGCCGCGGGCGAGCTGGCGCTGTCGTGGGAGCCGCTGCCGGAGGACGCACGGACGGCGCTCACCGGAGCGCTGGTGCGCGCGGAGGCCTCCGAAGCCGACGGCTGGGTGCGCATCACGCTGCTGGAGTCCCTGGGCAAGCTGGCCACGCCCGGCGCGGTGGAGGTGCTGACCGCCCGCCTGACTCCGGCGAATGGCCCCTGGTCCGAGGCCGCGGCGACGGCGCTGGGCGTGGCGGCGCGCAAGGCGGGAGCCGCGGCGGTGGCGAGCGTCCCGCTGGATGCCATCCGCGCGCTGTTGAAGCCCCGCGAGCGCATCGAGGTGAACCTCGCCGGGGCGTACCTCCTGGCGACGGCGAAGCGGCCGGACTCCGTGGAGACGCTCCGCTCCTGTCTGGCCAACCCGCACCCGGATGTGATGGCCCTCTGCGTGAAGGGCCTGGGCGACCTGGGCAGTCCCAGGGACACGATGGCGCTGAACATGATGCTGGGGGACGCCACGCCCCGCGTGTCGGCGGAAGCGGCGCGTGCGCTGGCGAAGCTCGCGGCGAAGTGCGAGGCCGGTGCGCCTTGTGATCCGCTCCTCGCCCTGGAAGGCCAGGGGCACCGGGCGAAGCGGGTGGCGGAGGGGAAGGCGGCGCAGGGCCATGCGTTGCTGGCGGTGGCGCAGCAGGGACTTCCGCTCCACGGCCGGCCGGTCCTGTCGCGCTTGCGGAGTGCCCTCGCCGAAGCCGACCGCGTCGCCGTCTCCGACGAAGCCCACGCGGACCTCGCCTGGCTGGACTGCCGGTTCGCGGCGGCGATGGACCGGCAGCAGGGCACGTTGGAGCAGGTGCTCCAGTGCGGCTATGGCCGCGTGCCCGAAGCCCGAAGGCTCGCCCTCGGACTCCATGAAGTGGCCTTGTTCAAGGGCGCGCCCACCGCCGCCTCGAAGCCGGGCGAGGCCAGCCCGGCGGTGCCCGGCGCGGCGTTCGCGGTGCCCTACCTGGACCACGCCAGTCCCCTCGTGCGTGGCGCCGCGCTGGACGCCCTCTCCGAGCGCCCCGTGCCCGAAGCGATGGCGCCCGTGCGCGCGCTCATCGGGGGAGGCGACGCGGTGGTGGCGGGGCTCGCCGCGGCCACCGCCGGCAAGCTGAAGGACGCCGGTGCGCTGCCCGCCTTGGAGGCCCTGGCCGATCGCGTCCCCAAGGAGCCGGACCTGGCGGAGGCGGTGGCGGGCGCGCTCGTCGCGTTGCAGGGCCGCGCCGCGGAGCCCCGCCTGCGCGAATGGCTGACCCATCCGCACGCCAACGTGCGCCGGGTCGCGGCCGAGTCCCTCACGACGCTCACCGGCAGCCCCGTCCGCTCCGGCCGCGTGGAGCTGCCCGCGGACACCTACCGTCCGCCGGCCGCGCCCGCCGGGACGACGCTCACGCTGCGCACGCGCAAGGGCGACGTCACCGTCCTGTTGGATCCGGACGCGCCGCTCACGGGCGGCAACCTGGTGGCGCTCGCGAAGCAGGGCTACTTCCGGGGCATCACCTTCCACCGCGTGGTGCCGGACTTCGTCGCGCAGGGCGGAGACCCGCGCGGAGACGGGGAGGGCGGTCCCGGGCACTCCATCCGCTGTGAGATGACGCGCCGGCCGTATGCACGGGGCACGGTGGGGATGGCGCTGTCGGGCAAGGACACCGGCGGCAGCCAGTTCTTCTTCACCCACTCACCGCAGCCGCACCTGGACGGCCGCTACACGGCCTTCGGCGAAGTCGTCAGCGGCATGGACGTCGTGGATGCGCTGCTGGAGGGCACGGTCATCGACGACGTCATCGTCGGAACCCGCGCCCCCTGAGAAGCCCCTCGCGCGTCAGGCTCCGGACGCGCGCGCGGGCATCGGCTCGCCCTGGGCGTTGAGCTTGCCGCCCGTCCAGCGGTGGCTCTCCGCCTCTTCCATCACCTCCACCTCGCGGCGGATGCGGGCCCACTCCGTCTCCGGCAGGCCGAGGAACGCCTCCGCGAGCGCCGGGTCGAACTGCGTCCCCGCGCAGCGGCGGACCTCGTCGCGCGCCACGCTCATGGGGCGCCCCTTGCGATAGGGCCGGTCGGAGGTGATGGCGTCCAGCGTGTCCACGAGGCAGAAGATGCGCGCGCCGATGACGATCTCCTCGCCCTTGAGCCCCAGCGGATAGCCCTTGCCGTCCCAGCGCTCCTGGTGCTGCAGGACGATGAGCGCCGCCTCGTGCAGGTAGGGCATCTTCGCCAGCATCCGGTAGCCGAACTCCGGGTGCTGCTTCATCTCCACCCACTCATCCGGCGTGAGGGGGCCGGGCTTGAGCAGGATGGAGTCCCGAACTCCAATCTTCCCGATGTCGTGCAAGAGCGCGCCCTGTTCCACCACGTCCAGTGCCGGCCCGCTGAGGCCAATCTCCTGCGCCAGCCGCCGCGCGTACAGCGACACGCGACGCGAGTGCCACTGCGTCTCCGTGTCCCGGTAGTCCAGCGCGCTGATGAGCCCGTCCAGGAGCCCCGTGGTGCGCTCGATGACCCGGCGCTCCAGGTCCATGTTGATGGCCAGGAGCTCCGCGTTCTTGTCCGCCACCTCGCGCGTCAGCCGCTCGTTGGCCGCCACCAGCCGGTGGTGCTCGAAGGCCTGCCGGATGCTGCTCGTCAGCTCGCTCAAGGCCCACGGCTTGCCCAGCAGCCGGAAGACCTCGCCCCGGTTCACCGCCTCCGACGCGACCTTGAAGTCCGCCGCCGCCGTCAGCATCAAGCGCACCGCGCGCGGGTTCTTCTCCCGGAGCGCCGACAGGAGCTCGATGCCGTTGAGGTACGGCATCATGAAGTCCGTCAGCACGACGTCGAACCCCTGCTCCCGCGCCGCCACCACCGGGTCGCTGTGCATGACGACCTCGTAACCCTCCGCCTGGAGGATCCGGGACAGCGCCGCGAGGATGAGCACGTCGTCGTCCACCACGAGGATTCGGGCCATGGGCTGATACGCTCCGAGCGAGTGGGCTGCGTTTTTTCTCAGAGTCTTATAGCCGGTCCGGGGACGGCCAGACAGGCCCCCCCAAGCTTTCCAGTGCCGCTAAACTGCCGGAATTCTTGAAGTTTCCCTCAAACAGGAGGTCGCCGGACTCCACGTCCTGCTTGCCTGCCCGTCGAGCCGTGTTCTATGGTGGCCGCCTACCCGACGTAAATGGCTGTAACCCCTTGGAATTCGGGAGCAATCTCCGATGGCTAGAGCCCCTGATGGGCCGGTGCCGGTGGTGGTGATGGGGCTGGGGTTCATCGGGCAGGAGATTGCCAGGGCGGCCCTGTCATCCCCCGAAGTAGAGCTCATGGGCGCGGTGGACTCGCAGCCCTCCCTGGTGGGACGTCCCCTGGGGGACGTGCTGGGGCAGGCCGGGCCGCGCTTCAAGGTCGCGGACACGCTGGAGCGCGCCGTGGGGCGCCGCAAGGGCGTGGTGGTGCTGCACGCCACCAGCTCCCGGCTGTCCCAGGTGATGGATCAGCTGCTGGACGCGCTGAAGCTGGGCCTGCCCGTCGCCAGCACCTGCGAGGAGCTGGCGTTCCCGCACCTGAAGTATCCGGAGCTGGCGGAGAAGCTGGAGCGCGCCGCGCAGAAGGCGGGCGTCGCCATCGTGGGCACGGGCGTGAACCCCGGCTTCGTCCTGGACCGGCTGGTGGCCACCGCCGGGCAGGTCTGCGGCCCCGTGCGCAAGGTGCTGGCCAGCCGGGTGGTGGATGCCCGGACGCGCCGTGAAGCCCTGCAGCGCAAGGTGGGCGCGGGCCTGACGGAGGAGGAGTTCTTCGACCTGGTGGACCGCGAGGAGCTGGGCCACGTGGGGCTGGTGGAGTCCGCGGCGCTGGCGGCGCTGGGGCTGGGGCTGGACTGCGACGACTTCGAGGAGGAGGTCGCACCCGTCTTCGCCGAGGAGGAGATCACCGGCGGCGCATTTGTCGTGAAGAAAGGCCGCGTCGCGGGCATGTTCCAGTCCGTGGTGGGTTTGGAGGAGGGGCAGGAGCGGGTCCGCCTGGAGCTGACCATCGCGGTAGGGGCGGACAACCCACGGGATCGCATCGAAATCGACGCGGATCCCAGGCTGGTGCTGGAAATCCCGGGGGGAGTGGCGGGCGACCGGGCCACCGCGAACGCGCTGGTGAATGCCGCGCCACGTTTGACGGCCGCGGAGGCAGGGCTCCTGACGGTGCTCGAGCTTCCGGCAGGCCGCTGAAGGTTCATCAGGAGAGGGAAATGCTGGACAAGAACGCGATTGGCCGCGCCTCGCCGCCGACGCTCAACGAGGTGGAGAAGGGCGCCATCCGGCGCTTCGCCGAGGCGATTGGCGACTACAATCCCATCTACTACGACGAGGAGTACGCCCGTGCTTCGGGCTACCCCACCATCGTCGCGCCGCCCACGTTCCCCGCGTCGTTCCATTCCGCCGCGGACCTGCGGGAGCTGCTGGGGGTGGGCATCAAGAGCCTGCTGCACGCCGAACAGGGCTTTGACTACGAGCGGCCCATCTTCGCGGGGGACCGCATCTACGTGTCCACCCGCGTGTCGGACGTCTTCGAGCGGCCGGGCATGTCCGGCAAGATGGACATCGCGGTCATCGAGGACGAAGGCCGGGACGAAGAGGGCAACCTCGTCTTCCGCGCCCGCCGGACCCTCGTGGTGCGTGCCGCCAAGGAGAACGCCTGATGCCCGCGCGCAAGCTCTACTTCGAATCCATCCGCGTCGGTGACGAGCTGCCGGCGCTGGCCAAGGCCCCGGTGGACCGCGTCCAGCTGTCGCGCTACGCGGGCGCCTCCGGCGACTACAACCCCGTGCACGTGGACGAGCTCTACGCCAAGAGCGTGGGCATGCCGTCCGTCTACGCCCCCGGCATGCTCGTCATGGGCATGCTCGGCCAGCTCATCAGCGACTGGGCGCGCGGCGGGCAGCTGCGGCGCTACAACGTCCGCTTCATCAAGATGGTGTGGCCGGGCGACACCGTGGTCTGCAAGGGCCGCGTGAGCGACCGGCACGGCTCCGGCGGCCGGTACTTCGTCGAAATCGACCTCTGGGCGGAGAACCAGAAGGGCGAGCTCGTCATGAAGGGCGGCTCGCAGATTCAGCTCTTCTACTCGCTGGAGGACGAGAACCGGCAGCGCTCCGGCCAGTCCCCCATCGTGGTGGAGGTGCCCCGCGAGAGCCTGGTCGTCCCGGCCCCCGCCACCCCGGAGGCCGCCTCCAGCGCGCCGCCGTCCGCCCCGGAGCGGGACCGCGACGAGGATGACGAGGACGACGAGGAGGCGGACGAGCCCCGCGCCGGAGCCTCGTCCAAGAAGACCGCCCCCCGGGAGAAGCCCGCCGCCAAGACGGCGTCCCTCCCGGCCGCGAAGAAGGCCAAGAAGTAGGCGTTCCAGGACGAAATCCCGCGTTCGGGCAGGGCAGCTTTCGACCGCTGCTCAACGCGGGGTGTCATCTTGGGTTGACTCAAAAATCAGTCGACGCCACACTTCCTGCGTCACATGGGCCGCTGACCCTTTCTTTTTCCCGCCCTGCGGGAAGCAAGCAGGCAGCGAGCCCCCACGCAGGAGTGGGCCATGTCCGCCGGCATCAACACCTACAAGACCGACCTTCGAGAGATCTTCTTCACGCTGTTCGAGCAGTTCGGCTTCGGCCAGGTGGCGGGCCAGGCGCCCTACGACGCCTGGGGGCCGGACGAGGCGAAGGCGGTCCTCACGGAGACGTACCGCTTCGCGCGCGAGGTGCTGGGGCCCCTCAACTCGGTGGGTGACCGCGAGGGCTGCCGGGTGGAGAACGGCTCCGTCTTCACGCCCAAGGGCTTCAAGGACGCGTGGGGCAAGCTCTACGAGCAGGGCTTCAAGACGGTGGCGGTGAGCCCGGACCACGGCGGCCAGGGCGCGCCGATGATGCTCCAGGTGACGGTGGAGGAGATCCTCTCCGGCGCCAACACGGCCTTCAACATGTACCCGGGACTGGCCTTCGGCGCGGCGGAGGTCATCGCCGAGTGCGGCACGCCCGCGCAGCAGAAGCAGTTCGTGGAGCGCATGCTCAACGGCACGTGGGGCGGCACCATGTGCCTCACCGAGCCGCACGCCGGCTCCGACGTGGGCGCGGCCAAGTCCACCGCGCGCCGCAACGCGGACGGCACGTACAACATCCGGGGCACCAAGATTTTCATCTCCGGCGGCGACCACGACATGGCCGGCAACATCATCCACCTGGTGCTCGCGCGCATTGACGGCGCGCCGGTGGGCACCAAGGGCCTGTCGCTGTTCATCGTCCCCAAGCTGCGCATCAACGCGGACGGCTCCGCGGGCCAGCCCAACGACGTCACCGTGGCGTCCATCGAGCACAAGATGGGCATCAACGGCTCCGCCACCTGTGTCCTCAACTTCGGTGAGAACGACGCGTGTCTGGGCGAGCTCGTGGGCACGGTCGAGCACGTCGGCATGAGCCAGATGTTCAAGATGATGAACGGCGCGCGCATCGCCGTGGGCATCCAGGGCGTGAGCCTGGCGTCGGCCGCGTACTACAACGCGCTCGACTACGCGAAGGACCGCAAGCAGGGCTCCCACTTCACCAAGTGGAAGGACCCGTCCGCGCCGCGCGCCTCCATCATCGAGCACCCGGACGTCCGCCGCATGCTGCTGGACATCAAGTCGCACGTGGAGGGCATCCGCGCGCTGATCATCAAGCTGGCCATGCACCTGGACAAGGCGAAGCAGCTGGCGGGCAAGGACGACGACGCGGCCAGCTACCACCGCGGCCAGGTGGAGGTGCTGACGCCGCTGGTGAAGTCCTACGGCTCCGACCAGGCCTTCCGCCTCTGCGCGCAGGCCATCCAGGTGTACGGCGGCGCCGGCTACATCCAGGACTACCCGGTGGAGCAGTACACGCGTGACTCGAAGATCTTCTCCATCTACGAGGGCACCAACCACATCCAGGCCATGGACCTCGTCGGCCGCAAGATGGGCCAGGCGGGCGGCGCGCACTTCCAGCAGTTCATGGGCGACGTCGGCAGCTTCGTGGAAGCGCACCGCGAGCACCCGGTGCTGGGCGAGGCCGTGAAGACGCTGGCCGGCGCGCAGGAAGGCCTGATGTCCAGCGCGATGGCGCTGTTCGGCTGGTCGCAGGACCAGGGCCGCTTCCCGCTCATCCCGCTGTCCGCCAACCGCTTCCTCAACATGATGTCGGAGGTGGCCGTGGGCTGGCTGCTGCTGGACGCGGCCGTCATCGCGGAGAAGGCCGCCGCCAGCGTGAGCGCGGACCACCCGGACAAGGCGTTCTACGAGGGCAAGAAGTTCAGCGCCCTCTGGTACGCGCGCAACGTGCTGCCCAACGTGGAGTACGCCGCGCGCCTCATCGCCACCGAGGACACGTCCCCCATGGACATCACCGACGCGGCGTTCGGCGGCGTCTGAAGCCCGGCTTGAAGCCCTGAAATGAAGAAGGCCCTCCGGCACGTGGTGCCGGAGGGCCTTTGACCTTTCGAGCGCCTATTCGCCGTCGCGCACGCCGATGGCGAGCTGCGCGAGGCCGGCCTTCTTCGCCAGCTCCATCACCTGCACCACGGTGCCGTGGGGGACGCCTTCGTCCGCCTGCACGATGACCACGGTGTCGGGGTTCTGGTTCTTCGCGGCGTCGAAGGCCTGCTTCAGTTCCGCCTCCGCGACGACGTTGCCCGCGAGCACGAAGCGGCCGTCCGCGAGCACCGCCACGGACAGGTCCGTCGTCTTCGCGGTGACGTCCGCGGCGCCGCCCTTGGGCAGGTTCACCTTGAGGCCCGCCTTGGCGCCGCCCCCCGGGCCCTGCTGGGTGATGACCGAGCTGGTCACCATGAAGATGATGAGCAGCACGAGCATCACGTCCGTCAGCGGCGTGATGTTGATCTCCGCGAAGCCCGCGCCCTCCACCTCGTCGTCGCCCGAGCCGGGCGTCTTTCCCATGGCCATGGTGGGCGTCTCTCCTTACGAGGCGGGCTGCGGATCCGGCCGCGGGGCCGGGGGCGTGGCGCTCTCGCGCGAGGGCGTGGCGTCCGGCAGGGGCCCGCCGGCGGCGCGCTCCTTGAGGACCTCCACGAACTCGTCGCCCAGCAGGCGCAGCTCCACCAGCACCCGGGACAGCCGGGCCTGGAAGTAGTTGTAGAAGACCATCGCCTGCACGGCGACGAGGATGCCCACGGCGGTGGCGACGAGCGCCTCGGAGATGCCCATCATCACGGCCGCGGAGCCGCCGGTGCCGCCGGCCTCCACGTCCACGCCCAGGTCCTTGAACGAACGCATGATGCCGGCCACGGTGCCGAAGAGGCCCACGAAGGGCGTCGTCGAACCGATGGTGGCGAGCAGCCACAGGTTGCGCCGCAGCTTGAGCCCCACCTGCGCGCGCTCGCGCTCCACGGCGGACTCAATGCCGTTGCCGCCGGTGGAGCGCGAGCGCTCCCAGCGGTCGAAGCCGGCGAGGAAGATGTCGGCCGCCACGGCGTCGGAGCGCTCGGCGGCGGTGCGGGCGGCGGCCACGTCCCCCCGCAGGAGGTGCTTCTGGACGATCTCCCCCAGGTTGCGGGAGCGCTCGCTCACACCCCAGAGGGCGATGAGCCGCTCGATGGCCACGCCCAGGGCCACCACGGAGGCGCCCAGGAGGAGGGCGAGGGTGACGCCGCCCAGGCGAAGGTAATGAAGTAGATCGTTCAGATTCATGATGGATGACCGGGCAGGCGGCCCTGGCTCACACTAGGACATATGAACCGCGCAGCCGCCGCAATCTTCCTGGCCCTCCTCTGTTCGGCCTGCCCCAAACGCCTCGAGTTCGGTCCAGAGGGACGCATCGAGGACGCCCAGACGCTCTACCAGCACGTGCGCGAGCGGCAGGCGAAGGTCGTGAACCTGGAGGGCGACGCCAAGCTGCACGTCGACTCGCCCCAGGGCAGCGGCACGCTCTCCGCGTACCTCTCCATCACCCGTCCGGCCCTCATCCACCTGGAGACGTACGACTTCTTCAACCGCCCGGTGGCCTCGCTCGTCTCCGACGGTGAGCGCTTCGGCGTCTACCAGGCGCGGGAGAACACATACCTCCAGGGCCCTGCGAGCGCGGAGAACGTGTCCCGCTTCCTGCCCGTCGTCCTGCCGAGCGAGGAGCTGGTGGCGGTGATGCTGGGCCAGGTCCCCCTCCTACCCCCGGAGTCCATGACCCTGGAGCTGGACGAGCAGGAGCGGGTGTACGTGCTGAAGCTCCAGCGGGGAGCCGCGACGCAGACACTCCGCGTGGATCCCAAGCACCTGCGCGTGGTGAAGAGCGAGGTCCGGGGCGTGCCGGGCTACGACCTGGCGTTCGAGGACTTCGAGCCGCGCGGCGACCAGCTCTTCCCCGGCAAGGTGCACCTCATCGCCTCCACGGCGGACACGAAGCTGGACCTGAAGTACACGGACATCCGCCTCAACGGCCGCCCGGACCTGACGCTCTATGAGCTGGGGGCGCCCGAGGGGGCCCGGGTGGTGGACGTCGACGCACGGGGCCAGGAAGTCCGCTCGGGGGGGCCGGTGTCGCCCCCGCCCCCCGCGCCGGGTTCCTGAGCATCCAGGCGTCGAAAGGCAGCACACCGGCGCAAACCGGGTACTATGGCGCGCACGACATGGCACAGATCAAGCTCGGAGAACTGCTGATCAAGGCGAACGTCCTGCAGGAGAGCCAGCTCAAGGCGGCGCTCGCCGAGCAGGCCAAGTGGGGCGGGAAGCTGGGCGAGATCCTCGTCCGCATGAACCTCGTCTCCGAGGACATCCTCGTGCGCGCCCTGTCGAAGCAGCTCGGCATGCCGGCGGTGAACCTGGACGCCGTGCAGATGGTGCCGCCGCACGTGAAGGCGAAGATTCCCGCGCAGACGGCGCGCGACTTCTCCGTCGTGCCGCTGCAGCTGCGCGACGACGGCAAGACGCTCGTGGTCGCCATGTCGGACCCGCTCAACGTGCGGGTGCTGGACGAGCTGCGGGCCCTGTCCAAGTGCCGCATCGTGGCCAACGTGGCGGGGCGCACCTCCGTGGCGCGGGCGTTCGCGCGCCTCTACGAGGAGACGGCGGAGCTGGAGGACGCGGACACCAACTTCAAGGTGGTGGACGCGCAGGGCCGCACCGTCGTGAAGAACCTGAAGGACCTGGACCCGGCCGCCGCCGTGGCCATGTCCCCCAAGCCCGCCGCCGCGCCCCCGGCCCGGCCGCCTCCCCCCGCGGAGCCTCCCCGTCAGGCGGCCTCCGGCAGCCCCGCGGAGCTGCTCAAGAGCGTGGAGGAGGTCCAGCGCAAGGAGGTCGCGGCGCTGAAGGCCATGGTGGAGCTGCTCATCGAGAAGGGCGTTTTCTCCCGCGAGGAATACCTCGCCAAGGTCAAGCGGTAGCCCCCGGCCATGCGCAAGAAGATTGGTGAACTCCTCGTCCAGGCCGGAGTGGTGACGGACGAGCAGGTGAAGCAGGCCCTGGCCTCCGGGCGTCGCGGCCAGGGCCGCAAGCTGGGCGAGGTGCTGGTGTCCATGGGCCTGTGCACCGGCCGGGACATCGCGCGGGCGCTGGCGGCGCAGCACGCGCTGCCGTTCGTGGAGATCCCCGAGTACATCCCGCACGGGGTGTCCTCGCTGGTGTCCATGGACTTCCAGAACGAGCACCGGGTGCTCCTCTTCGCGTCGGAGCAGGAAGGCCGCAGTGAGCGGATCCACGTCGCGGTGGAGGACCCGGGCAACCTGACGCTGGTGGACGAGCTGCGCTTCCAGCTGCGCAAGCAGCTCAAGGTGTTCGTCGCCGCGCCGGATGACATGGAGCAGGCGCTCGCGCGCGGCCGGGGCGAGCCCCTGGACATCGTGGAGGCTGAACCGATGGACATGGACGAAGACGATTCGCCGGACATCCTGCCGCCGCCGCCTCCCGCCGCCGCGCGGCCCCCGGCGCCGCCGCGCCCGCCCGCGCCGCCGGCGCTGGACTGGGACCTGCCTCCTCCGCCGCCGCACGACTCGGGCGTCGACGGCGCGGAGGTGCTGGAGGACATCCTGGGCTCCAAGCCCCGTCCCAAGGCCCCGAAGCCCCCGCCGCCTCCTCCCGCCGCGGCCCGGCCGCCGCCCCCGCCGCCCTCCGAACCGGAGGACCCGAGCAAGCCGCGCGTGCCGGTGGTGCTCTTCGGCGGCGCCGCGCAGGGCTCGAAGCCGTCCGTGGCGCTCACGCCCAAGCCGGACTTCTCCGAGGAGGACCTGGCGGTGCTGGACGACATCGACCGCATCTCGCGCGGCGAGGAGGCCAGCCTGGACACGGAGAAGGTGAAGCCCGCGCGCATGGTCGCGAGCCTCATCCGCCTGCTCATCCGCAAGGGGCTCATCCAGGAGGCGGAGTTCCTGGAGGAACTGGCCCAGAAGTGACCGGCGTCGCGCCGTCCCCCGGGGCTCTTGTAGACGCCCCGGCCCCGCTGTTGGACGTGCGGGGGCTCGTCACCCAGCTGTCGCTCCCGCGCGGCACGGTGCGCGCGGTGGACGGCGTGTCCTTCACCGTTCCTCCTGGCGGCACGCTGGGGGTGGTGGGGGAGAGCGGCTGCGGCAAGAGCCTCACGGCGCTGTCGGTGATGCGGCTCGTCCCCCAGCCGCCCGGCCGCGTGGTGGGCGGCGAGGTGCGCTTCCGGGGCGAGGACCTGCTGGCCCTGCCGGAGAAGCAGATGCGGCGCGTGCGCGGCCGGCACGTGGCCATGGTCTTCCAGGAGCCCATGACGTCGCTCAACCCGGTGTTCACCGTGGGCGAGCAGATTGGCGAGGGCGTCCGGCTGCACCTGGGCGCCACCCGCGCGCAGGCGCGTGAGCGCGCGGTGGAGATGCTCCGGCAGGTGGGCATCCCCGCGCCCGGCGAGCGCGTGGACGCGTACCCGCACCAGCTCTCCGGCGGCATGCGCCAGCGCGTGATGATCGCCATGGCGCTCGCGTGCGACCCGGCGCTGCTCATCGCGGACGAGCCCACCACCGCGCTGGACGTCACCATCCAGGCCCAGATCCTGGAGCTGCTCAAGCGCCTCCAGGCCGAGCGCCGCATGGCGGTGATGCTCATCACCCACGACCTGGGCGTGGTGGCCGGGAGCTGTGACGCGGTGGTGGTGATGTACGCGGGCCGCATCGTGGAGCAGGCCCCGGTGCGCGAGCTGTTCGCCCGGCCCGCGCACCCGTACACGGCGGGCCTGCTGCGCTCCATCCCGTCGCTGCACGACGCGGGCGCGGCGGTGGAGGGTGGACGCCAGCGCTTGAAGGCCATCCCCGGCATGGTGCCGTCGCTGGGCGCGCTGCCGTCCGGGTGCGCGTTCCGCGACCGCTGCGACCGCGCCACCGAGCTGTGCGCCCGCGTCACGCCCGCGCTGGAGCCCAAGCGCGGAGCCCAGTCCGCCGCCTGCCATCACCCGGTGCCCGCGCCATGAGCGAGCCCCTGGTCCAGGTGCGCGACCTGAAGGTGCACTTCCCGGTGAAGGGCGGCTGGCTGGGCCGGACGCGCGGCACGGTGCGCGCGGTGGACGGCGTGTCCTTCGACGTCGCCCGGGGCGAGACGCTGGGCCTGGTGGGGGAGAGCGGCTGCGGCAAGAGCACCCTGGGGCGCGCGGTGCTGCGCCTCATCGACCCGACCTCCGGCTCCATCCGCGTGGCCGGGCGCGAGCTGACCGGCCTGTCGCAGCGCGAGCTGCGGCCGCTGCGCCGGCAGATGCAGCTCGTGTTCCAGGATCCGTACGCGTCGCTCAACCCGCGCATGACGGTGGGGGACATCCTCGCGGAGCCCTTCGCCATCCATGGCCTCGCGAAGGGCAAGGCGCGCGAGGACGAGGTGCTGGCGCTGCTGGACGCCATGGGGCTGCCCCGCGAGGCGCGGCACCGCTACCCGCACGAGTTCTCCGGCGGCCAGCGCCAACGCATTGGCATTGCACGTGCCATCGCGTTGCGTCCGGACCTGGTGGTGGCGGACGAGCCCATCAGCGCGCTGGACGTCTCCATCCAGGCGCAGATCGTCAACCTGCTGGTGGACCTGCAGCGCGAGCGCGGGCTCACCTACGTCTTCATCGCGCACGACCTGAAGATTGTGGAGTACGTGTCCACGCGCGTGGCGGTGATGTACCTGGGGCGCATCGTGGAGGTGGCGCCGTCGCGGGCGCTGTACGCCGGGCCTCGCCATCCGTACACGCAGGCCCTGCTGTCCGCGGTGCCGGTGCCGGATCCGGAGCGTCCCCGCGCGCGGCTGCTCCTGCCGGGAGAGCCGCCCTCGCCCCTGTCGCCGCCGACCGGCTGCGCGTTCCACCCGCGCTGCCCCCATGCGATGGAGCGCTGCCGGCGCGAGTCGCCGCCGCTGTATCCGCTGGGCGGAGGCCACGCCGCGGCGTGCTTCCTGGCGGAAGGGGATTCGCGGAACGCGCAGGAAGGGACTTCTGTTTCCGCGTCCGCGGGAGGTGCCGGTGTTCTGGCTCAGCCATCATCACCCGGATGAGTACAACCGCACGTACGTGCTCGCGGGCGTGCGCGTGTGCGCGCGGTGCCTGGGCACGTACCCGGTGCTCGCCGCCGTGTTCCTGGGGCTGTTCGCGCTGAAGGCGCCGCTCCAGTGGGAGCGGGACGTGCCGGTGGTGCTGGCCCTCACGCTGCCCGCGCTGGTGGACTGGGCGGTGGGACGCTTCCGGCCCGCGTCCGGTTCCAACTGGCTGCGCACGCTGACAGGCGTCCTGTTGGGGGTGGGGCTTGGCCGCTCGCTGTACGTGCACGTGCAGCGCCCGCTGCCGGCGGTGCTGCTGGCGCAGGCACTTCTGGTGACAGGGGTGGCGGTCCCTGTCATTCTCGCCACTTACCGGCGGCCACGGCCGGAATAGACCTTTCGCGCACGGCTGTCCGTTACAGGCCGTGGGCGGTGAAGGGGATGGCACCCGTGGCTTCATGGGCACTGGGGGAAGTTTGGCACCCGAAACCTCAGACGAGCAGCTGATGCTCGCCTTCCAGGCGGGAGACGCGCGCGCGTTCGAAGCGTTGGTGCGCAAGCACCGCGCGCCGGTGTTCAACTTCATCCTGCGCTTCGTGGGGCAGCGGGCACGGGCGGAGGACGTGCTGCAGGAGACGTGGCTCAAGGTGGTCCGCAGCGCCCGGGAATACGAGCCCAAGGCCCGGTTCACGACCTGGCTGTACACCATCGCGAGGAACCTCTGCGTGGACAGCACGCGCAAAGAGAGCTACCGCCAGGCCACGTCCCTGGAAGCCCCCGCGGCGGGTACCGACGGGGACGAGGGACGTCCGCTGGGCGAGGGGCTGCCGGATGCCGGCGCCAGTCCGGAGCGCGGGGCGCACAACGCGCGCCTGCGGCCCCTGCTGGAGCGGGCCCTGTCGGCCCTGCCGGAGGAGCAGCGCGAGGTGTTCGTGCTGCGTGAGTACAGCGGCATCCCGTTCAAGGAGATCGCCGAGGTGACGGGCGTGTCCGAGAACACGGTGAAGAGCCGGATGCGCTACGCGCTGGAGGGCCTGCGCCGCCGCCTGGGAGAGCTGGGCGTGGATGGCGACCTGTCGGAGGATGGAAGGACGGTGGCGGGATGAGTGCCCAGAATGCCCACGCGCACGAGGACCGGCTCCTCGACTTCGCCTATGGCGAGCTGCCCGCGTCGGAGGCCCAGTCGCTGGAGCAGCACGTCCAGGGCTGCGCGCGCTGCACGAAGGCGCTGGCGGACATCCGCGGCGTGCGGAGCACCATGGCGCAGCTGTCGTCAGAACCCGCGCCGGACGCGGGCCTGGAGTCGCTGCTCGCGTACGCGCAGCAGTCCGCGCGCCGCGCCGCCGCCGGGCCCGAGCCGAAGCCCTCGCGCTGGCGCCGCTGGCTGCTGCCCGCGGTGGGCCTGGCCACGGTGAGCACCTTCGGCCTCCTCACGTTGACGGTCAGCGAGAACCTCCACCTGGAGCCAAACCTGTCGCAGAAGGCCTCCAGCCCGGTGGTGGCGGAGGCGGCGAAGGAGGCGGACGCTCGAGGCGACCGCGCTTCGAGAGCCCTGATGCCCCCGCCTGCGCCTTCGAGCGCGCCTCCGGAGCCGGCCGCGTCCGAGCCGGTGGTGGATGAGCTCGCCGAACGGAAGCAGGCCGAAGCGCGCGCGGAGCTCAAGGGCGCGGCCAACGTCCGTCCGTCGGATTGGATGAACGCGGGCAGCGGTGGCGCGCTGCTGGAGCAGCGCCGCGCGAACACCGACGCACCGAGGAAGAAGATGTCCAAGGCCGTCCGGGACGCGGACGACGGATTCGCTTCTCTCGAGCAGGCCCCGGCCGCGCAGCAGTCGCCTCCGAAGGAAGAGGAGGCCGACAGCGCCCTCGCCATGAAGGACGCCTCCGCGCCGCGCCGCGCACCGGGTGGAAGCAGCGACAAGGGGAAGGTCGCGAAGACCGACTCCCTGCGGCTGGGCGGTGCGTCCTATGGCCGTGGGCTCTCCATGGACGAAGACGCCGAAGGCATGGCCGCCGGCGCGCCCCCGCCGCCTCCTCCTTCCGCGGCCTCCGCGCCCATGGCCGAGGCCATGGCTCCCGCCCCCACGGGCGCGCTGGACCGGCAGTCCCCGCCGGCGACCACGACGCTCCCGTCCGCGGAACCGAAGCAGGAGACCGCTGCCCGCGTCGAGGCCGCGAAGCCCAGGCCCGTGGAGAAGTCCGCCTCCGCTGACGAGGCGATGACGTCGCGCGACCTGGCCGCCCAGGCCCAGGCCGCCGCCAACCAGGGGAACCGCGCCCGGGAAGCGCAGCTGCTGCGCGCCGCGCTCGCGGCCGGAGCCACGGGCAGCGAGCGGCTGGCGCTGCTCTCACGGCTCTGCGAGTCCGAGTCCGTCCAGGGCCGGAGCCAGGAAGCCGCCACCGTCTGCGGGCAGATCATCACCGAGGCCCCCGGCTCCAGCGCGGCCCAGCTGGCCCAGCGCCGCCTGCGTCAGGCCACGCCTCCCGCGGCGCCCGCGTCGGCTCCTGCCAAGGCCGCCCCCTCCAAGCCCGCGCAGTAGGGGAGGGGGCAGTCCACATGACCGATGTGTCCGGGGCCCGGGTCCTGGATAATGGGGACATGACGTCGGACGTGCACGCTCCCCCCGTGAACAGCCCCCGGAAGTCACCGCCGCGCTCCCCGCGCCGGGCCCGTCGTGGCCAGGCCATGGTGGAGTACTCGATGATCAACTGGGTGTTGATCGTCGGGCTCGTCATCGGCGCCACGGTGAAGATCCGCTGGAACGAGGACAAGCAGACCAACGTCATCGACCTGTTCCTCGAGGCGTACCAGATCTATTACGACTCGTTCTACTTCGTGCTGAACCTGCCGTTCCCCTGAGCGACGCAGAGGCCGCGGATCAGGCCCGTGTGACGCGCCGTCCTCCCTGCCGGGCGGGCAGGCGCCGCGAGCCCCGGGTGTCCCGGGATTCCGCTTTGTCTCGAGAGGTGGTTTTGACACCCGGCGTGGGGCATGGATAACATTCCGCCCCGTTCGCGCCCTGGCATCGCCCCCTCGTCCAAAGCTGTCCTGCCGCCACGACGGCGCCCCACCGTTCTGGAGGACCTAGAACCATGTTGAAGGGTAAGACCCCGCTCGTCGTCGCACTGGTGCTCGGTTTGCTCGCCGGCATCGTGGCCTACTCGGCCATCAAGAAGAAGGAATCGGATGTGCGCCGCGGGTGGAACCTGGTGCCCGTGGTGGTGGCGGGCCAGGACATGCCCGAGGGTTCGGTCATCACGTACGAGATGATCTCCCAGCGCTCCGTGCCGGAGCAGTTCGTCACCTCGTCGGTGGTGAAGCCGGACTCCGCCAACTACATCGTGAACCAGAAGGTGCTGGTGGCGCTGCAGGCCGGCGACCCCATCCTCTGGAGCCAGTTCGAGACGACGAAGGCCGCCGAGCGCCTGTCCACGAAGGTGCAGAAGAAGGCGCGCGCCATCACCATCGAGGCGAAGCAGACCACGTCCGTGGGCGGGTGGATCCGCCCCAACGACCACGTGGACATCATCGGCACGTTCCGTGATCCGCAGACGGACGAGAGCGTCGCCGTGACGCTGCTGCAGAACATCATCGTGGTCGCCACGGGCAAAATCACCGGCACCACGAACATCAACCTCATCCCGGAGAACCAGCGCGAGTACAACAACGTCTCGCTGATGGTGCTGCCGGAAGAGGCGGAGATCCTGGTGCTGGCGGCGGAGCTGGGGCAGCTGACGCTGTCCCTGCGCAACGAGGACGACGTGGACCTCATCGAGGAGCGCGGCCGCGCCACCATCAGCACGCTCCTGTCCGGCGAGCGCACCCGCGTGCTGGAGCAGAAGCGCCGGGAGATCATCCAGATCATCAAGGGCAGTGGCAGCGGCGAGAAGGCCTCGGCCGGCTCTCCGTAGTCGTCGCGCGCGGGGCCGCTTCCTTAAGCTGAAGCGGCCCTGCCGACCCCTCCCTCATCCCCCGGGGATTCGCGCCCATGCTCGCAGGTATCGTCCTCCTCCTCGTCACCGGCTCGGTGTTCTTCTTCAGCCTGGTGATCTTCAGCGTCCTGTCGAAGGCGTACGAGCAGTACCAGGAGCGGTACGTCGCCAAGTCGATGAACGACTTGAGCGACATGTTCCTCTTCATCGACGCGCGGCAGATGTTGATCCTCAACATCGCCTGCATGTGCCTCCTGGGCATCCTCAGCTACATCATCTTCAACCCCATCCTGGCGGTGCTGGCGACCATCTTCGGCTTCTTCCTGCCGATGCTGCTCGTGAAGCACTACCGCAAGCGCCGCATCAAGAAGTTCAACGTGCAGCTGGTGGACGCGCTGCAGGCCATGGCCAACGCGTTCAAGGCGGGCCTCACGTTCCCCCAGGCCATCGAGCACGTGGCGCGCGAGGCGATGCCGCCCCTGTCCCAGGAGTTCGGCCTCTTCGTGAAGGAAGTGAAGCTGGGCGTGCCGCTGGAGGAGGCGCTCATCAACATGGGCCGCCGCGTGGGCAGCGACGACCTGGAGCTGGTGGTCGTGTCCACCAACATCGCGCGCCAGCTGGGCGGCAACATGGCGGAGATGTTCGAGACCATCTCCACGGTGATCCGCGAGCGCTTCCGTCTGGAAGGCAAGATCGACGCGCTGACGTCCCAGGGCAAGCTTCAAGGGTGGATCGTCGCGGCCATGCCGGCGGTGCTGGGCCTGGTGCTCAACTACATGCGTCCGGACCTGATGGAGCCGATGATGAACCACTTCTTCGGCTACATCCTGGTGACCCTGATCGCCATCATGGAGATCATGGGCATCCTCATCATCCGGCGCATCGTCAACATCGACATCTGAAACGAGGCGCACCGTGCAGGAAGTCCTGACATTTCTGCTGATGGGCGGCTCGGCCCTGCTGACCGCGGGCGCGGTGGCGTTCCTGGGCATCGGCCTGTACTCCAACGTCCTGGAGCGCTTCCTGTCGGAAGTCCGGGACGAGTCCGCGGGCGGCGTGAAGGGCGCGGGCTCCGTCGCCATCCGCAAGCTGGGCGCGATGAACCGGCGCTTCATGTGGCCGGGCTACGAGTCCAAGACGCGCCGCAAGCTCATCAAGGCGGGCGAGCCGTCGCAGTACAAGCCCGAGGACATCATGGCGCTGCAGGAGATCAGCGCCTTCTTCGCCCTGCTGGCCGGCCTGTTCGTGGTCAACGGCATCGGGATGAACCTGGCCTGGTCGCTGCTGGTGATGCTGCTGGGCCTGTTCTATCCGCTCATCTGGTTGAACGATCAGGTGAAGCGCCGTCATCTGGCCATCAGCCGCGCGCTTCCGTACAACCTGGACCTGCTGACGCTGTCGGTGGAAGCGGGCATGGACTTCACGGGCGCGCTGGCGAAGGTGGTGGAGAAGGGCCGCCAGGGCCCGCTGCGCGAGGAGCTGCAGCTGGTGCTCAAGCAGCTCAAGATGGGCAAGACGCGTGAAGAGGCGCTCAAGAGCATGATCGTGCGCGTGGACCTGCCGTCCCTGACGACGTTCGTCACGGCGCTGATCCAGGCGGACAAGATGGGCACGAGCCTGGGCAAGGTGCTGCGCATCCAGTCCACGCAGATGCGCATCGACCGCACGCAGCGCGCGGAGAAGCTGGCCGGCGAGGCCCCGGTGAAGATGCTGTTCCCGCTCATCGCCTGCATCTTCCCGACGGTGTTCATGGTGCTCTTCGGGCCCATCGTGTTCCAGTTCATGTTCGGCAACGTCGGGGGCTAGTCCTCTGCCCATCCTGCTCACCATCACCCAGGGGCTCCAGGTCGGACGGGAGCTCGCCTTCGAGCAGGCCGAGGTGAAGATCGGCCGGACCTCGGAGAACGACCTGGTGCTGCATGACCACGGTGTCTCCCGGCGTCATGCCCGCATCACGGCGAGGGAGGGGCGTTACTTCGCCGAGGACGTCGGCAGCGCGAACGGCACGCAGCTGAACGGCCAGCCGCTGGCCGGTGAGAAGCAGCTGCGCGACGGCGACCGCATCACCGTCGGTCCGGTGGAGTTCACGTTCGTCTGGGTGGCCCCGGAGGATGACGACGACGTCACCCGGCCCATCCGGCGGGCGCTCGCGCCGCCGCACGCGAAGGTGTCGCCGCAGGGCGTGGAGCAGGCCTCGCTCGCGGAGATCGAAGCGGCGCCCACGAGCTACCAGCAGTCGATGCCCGCGATGGCGCGGCCCGCGTCCCTTCCGCGCCCCGGGATGGCCGTGCCCGCCGCGAAGGGTGGGGCGGCTCCCGCGATGCCGGTGGTCGCGAGCGCCACGCCGAAGCGGCCCTCCGCTCCGGATCTGCCGGCGGTCGGTGCCGCTCCGCCGGTAGCGGCCGCGCCGGCCAGGACTCCCGTGGGACCTCCGGTGCTGGGGGCTTCCGTTCCGGGAGCGTCCGTGGCGGCGAAGCCTTCCGCTGGACCTCCGGTGCTGGGTGCCGTCGCGCCGGGGGCGGCCACCCCGGCCAAGGCTCCCGCGGGACCTCCGGTGCTGGGGCCCTTGGCGCCAGGGCTTGTCGCTGACGCAGCTGCTTCGAACAGGGCCCCTTCCGGGCCTCCCGTGTTGGGGGCTTCGGCGCCGGGAAACCACGTGGCCGGAGTTCCGGCCAGGCCTCCGGTGCTGGGCGCTTCCTCATCGGGAAGAGCCTCGGCGTCGGGACTGCCCGCGGTGGGGGCGTCCCCGGCTCCCGGCCCCGTGGAGCCGGCGGCCTCCCCGAAGCGCAAGGCCGTCGCGAACCTGCCTGGTGTCGGCGCGCCCGCCCTGAACCGTCCCGAGCTGGGGCGTGGTGCCGCGCGTGCGTCCGCGGCTTCCGTGTCCGGCCTGCCGTTGGCGACGCCGCCGGGGCTCATGGCTCCGCCCCCGCCGGCACGGCCTCCCGTCGCGTCGCCTCCCGTGGAGCTCGCCCCGGTGATGCCGGACGAGCCCGAGGAGCGCACGCTGATGGCGATTCCCACCGTGGACTCGCCCGTGCCTGCCTCCGCGCTGGCGCCCGTGCTGCCCGTCCCGGACCTGGACGAGCCCGCGGAGCACACGCTGATGGCGATTCCCACCGTGGACTCGCCCGAGCCCCCCTCCGCATTTGCTCCCGTGCTGCCCGTCCCGGACCTGGACGAGCCCGAGGAGCGCACGCTGATGGCGATTCCGGCGACCCCGGAAGCGCCGCCCCTGGTGGAGGCCGCACCGCCGCTGGACGCTGCGCCCGTGCTGCCCGCGCCGACGCTGGAGGAGCCCGAGGAGCGGACCGTCCTCGACCTCCGGCCCATCACCCCGGTCAGCCCGCTCGTGGCCAGGCCGATGCGCATTGGCCTCGCGGCGGCGGCTCCCCCCGCGCCGGGCGCCCCCGAGCCGGCGACCTTCGTCGGCCAGGACGACGACATCCCCGCGGACCCTCCGGAGGAGACCCGGGCCTCGCCCACCTTCGCGGGCCAGGACGCGCTCGCGCCCGCTGCTTCGGCCCTGGCGCCCCCGCCGGCCTGGAGCCCCCCCGTCCCGCCGCCTTCGCGGGAGCCGGAGCCGGAGCCCGTGACGCTCGTGGGCCGGAACCGGTCCGCGTCTCCGCCGAAGCTGGACGCCGGACCGCTGCCCGGTGAGGCGCCGCTGCTGGCCCCCGCGCTCGTCCCGGCGGCGGAGGGCGACGCCCCCCAGTCCCTCCCTCCTGGCCCGGAAACCTCCGCCCTCGCGCCCGTGCCCAAGGGCCCGGTGACGGTCGTCGCGAAGATTGAACCGTCGTCCGCCGCCGACAAGGCCCGCCAGCGGCGTCAGCTGGGCAAGACGCTCAAGGGCCGGTTCCTCCTCTTCTGGCAGCGCCAGTCGCTGCCCCGGCGCATCGGCTTCGCGTCGCTGGCGGGGCTGGGCGCGCTGGCGGTGGTGACGCTGCTCGTGGCGCTCGCGGTGCCCTCGGCGATCCGCCTCCCCGGCCGCGAGCCCTTCAAGCTGGGCCTGGATCCGGTGACGGACTCCTTCGGCCTGGGTGAGGGCGTGCGCTGGGTGCACGCCGACGACAAGCTCTTCGACTTCCGCTTCGTGTCCCCCACGCGCGCGGTGGCGGTGCTGCACTACCAGGCCAGCAACATCGCCCGGGACGAGGTCAACCTGTCCCTCAACGGCGTGTCCCTGGGCTGGGTGCCCCCGGACACGGCGCAGACGGCCGAGCGCGAGCTGGAGCAGGTGCTGCCCCCCAGCCTCCTGCGCCGCAACGCCAACAACCAGCTGCTCTTCGACAACGCCCTCAACCCGCCCGGCCGCGACCCCTGGCGCATCTGGAACCTGCGCCTGGAGGTCATCCCGGTGCCCGAGCTGCCGCCGGACCAGCTGGTGGCTTCCGCCCGGGAGTCCGCGAAGGCCGGAGCCCGCTTCTACGAGCTGAAGGACGTGGGCGCGGAGAACCTGTTCAAGGCGTGGCGGGAGTACCGCGCCGCGTGGATCACCCTGGAAGCGCTCGACGACAAGCCGGAGCTGTACGACGACGTGCGGGAGCGGATCGCCCAGATTTCAACGGAGCTGGACCACCGCTGCGGGCAGCTGATGATGCAATTCCAGCGGGCCGTTCAGTTCCGCAGCCGACGGGATGCGGTCGCGACCCTCGAAGACGTGCGGAGACGCTTCCCTACCGCCGAGCATCGCTGCCACAATCTCGGGCTGGAAAAAGCCTATGAGCACGAGCTTTAGGGCCCGTGCCCCCCTCAGCAGGACGCGGTGACCGCCATGTCGAACGCACCACCCCCCGCCCGCCGACGGCCTACATCCGGTACGCCCGCCTCCGGGACCGGACAGCGCGCGCCGGCCCGCCGGTCCTCCGCCGGGGCCGCCGCGGCCCGCCCCGCGAAGCTCGTCGTCATCGCCGGCCCCATGGAGGGTGAGGAGTTCTCGCTCTCCGAGCTCGAGTACACGGTCGGCCGCTCCACCGACAACCCCATCTGCATCCAGGACACGTCCGTCTCCCGCAAGCACGTGACGCTGCGCAAGGAGTCCGCCGGCTGGATGGTCAGCGACATGGGCTCCGGCAACGGGACCATCGTCAACGGCGAGCCCATCTCCGAGGAGACGCTGCTCGCCAACGGCGACGTCATCACGCTGGGGGACTCGGAGCTGCGCTACGAGGACACCGCCAACAGCACCGCCAAGGTGCAGGCCCCCTCCGGCCCCCGGCCCCGTCCGTCCACGGCGGGAGGGCGCGGTCCCACGGCCGTGCCCTCGCGTCCTGCCCGCGAGGGCCGTGCGCGCCCGCAGACGGCGCGGGCCGCGGCCGCCGCGGAGCTCACGCCGGAGATCCAGCGCAGGCGCATGCGGATGAAGCTCGCGGGCGCCGCCGTGCTGGTGTTGCTCTTCGCGGGCCTGGGCGTCGCGCGCTCGCGCATGCGGCAGCAGCAGGAGGAGCAGGGCCGCATCGAGGCGGAGCAGCGCCAGTACCGCGAGCAGCTGGGGGGCCTCTTCCAGGAGGCCAAGAACCTGGTGCGCGAGGGCCAGTGGCAGCAGGCCAAGGCGAAGCTGGAGGAACTCCACGCGCAGGCGCCGGACTACCCCGGCGTGGAGGACTACCTCAAGGCCTCGGAGCGGGAGATCCCCAACCAGAACCACCTGGCCACGGCCCAGGCGGCGTTGGACAAGGGGGAGCTCGCCAGCGCGAAGGCGTCCATCGCGAAGGTGAGCAGCGACACCCAGCTCTACGAGCAGCTGAAGACGGCGCGCAAGAACCTGACGGACGCCGCCGACAAGCGCACGAAGGAGGCCAAGCAGCTGCTGGACACCCGCCAGCTGGAGAACGTGCAGCAGGCCAAGGCCATCACCGACGACGTGCTCGCGGCCTTCCCGGAGCACCGCGACGGCAAGCTCGTCAACGACGACGCCGTGCGCGTCATCGCGGACCTGACCCGTCCGGATCCGGTGCGCGTGGCCGCGGCGCCCAAGCCGTGGGAGCCCGCCGTGGACCGCTTCCGCGACGGTGACACGTCCGGCGCGGTGGCCATCCTCAACGCGTGCGCGGCCAAGACGCCGCAGTGCAAGCAGCTGATGGGGCAGGTGACGGAGTTCGGCAACCTCTACAAGAAGCTGGAGGAGCTGGAAGCCAAGGGCCTCACCCGGCTGCTCGCGCTGGACAAGGACATCACCGACGGGCGCGGCAGCAAGATGGGGCGCAACGCGGGCACCCGCGCGGCGACCATCTATTACAAGAGCGCCGCGGCCGCGAAGGCCGCCGGCCAGTGGTCGCGCGCCATGGAGGCCGCCCGCAACGCGCTCCGGGCGGACCCCAACCACACGGGCGCCGCCAACATCGTCAACGACCTCAAGGGCAAGGCGAAGGACCTGTACATGCAGGCCTACTCCATCAAGGACTCCAGCCCCGAGGACGCGCTGCCCAAGTTCCGCGACGTCGTCACGATGACGCCGCCCGACGACGAGCTGCACGGCAAGGCCCAGGGCTGGGTCGAGAAGCTGTCGCGATGAAGAAGCGCAAGGGGATGGAGCCGCCCCCGGCCGAGGAGCCGGGGCAGGGCGACCTGTTCGGCACGTCGCTCCTGCCACCCCTGCGCCCCCCTCCCGCGAAGGCCGCGAGCGCGAGCAAGCCGCCCGTGGCCCCGCCGCCCGCGCCGGTGGCGGAAGCCGCTGCGCCGCCCCTCGCCGCCGTCACCCCGCCGCCGCGCCCGGAGCGCACGGTGCTGTCGGTGGGCGAGCTCACCCGGCAGATCAAGCAGACGGTGGAGTCGCGCTTCCCGCGCGTGCTGGTGCGCGGCGAGGTGTCCAGCTTCCGGGGCGCCAACGCGCGCGGCCACTGGTACTTCACGCTCAAGGACGCGGACGCCTCCATCGACGCGAAGGTGTGGGCGTCCATGGCGGGGCGGATGCGCTTCGCGCTGCGCGACGGCATGGAGGTGCTGGCCGAGGGCAGCGTGGACCTGTACGAGCCGCAGGGCCGCTACAGCCTCATCGTGTCCCGGCTGGAGCCGGTGGGCGAGGGCGCGCTGGCGCTCGCGTTCGAGCAGCTCAAGCAGCGGCTGGCGGCGGAGGGGCTCATCGGAGACCGGCGCGTGCGGCCGCCCCGGCCCGTGCCGTTCCTGCCCCGGCGCATCGGCGTCGTGACGAGCCGCACCGGCGCGGCGCTCCAGGACTTCCTGCGCGTGCTGCACTCGCGCAACCCCCGGCTGGGCGTGCTGCTGGCGGACGCGCGCGTGCAGGGCGAGGGCTCCGCGGAGGACGTGGCGCGGGCCATCGAGCGGCTGGGGCGCACCGACGTGGACGTCATCGTCGTGACGCGCGGCGGAGGGTCCGTGGAGGACCTCTGGACGTTCAACGAGGAGCGGGTGGCGCGCGCCATCTTCGCCTCGCCGGTGCCGGTGGTGTCCGCCATCGGCCACGAAATCGACTTCACCATCTCCGACTTCGTCGCGGACCTGCGCGCGCCCACGCCCAGCGCGGCGGCGGAGCGGCTGGCGCCGGTGCTGGCGGACCTGGAGCTGACGCTGGCCACGCAGTCCGGCCGGCTGCGCCGGGCCATGGAGCGGCGGGTGCTGGAGCTGCGCGAGCGCCAGGGCCAGCTTCGCGCGCGGCTGCCGGACCCCCGCCGCGAGGTGAACCACCAGCGCCTGCACCTGTCCGAACAGGTGGAGGCGATGATGCGCGTGCTGCGCCCCCGCGTGCGTCAGGACCGGGAGACGCTGCGCGGCCTCCAGGAGCGGCTGCAGCGGGCGCGGCCCCAGACGCGGCTGTCGGAGCAGCGGGCGCACCTCTTGAAGCTGGCCATGCGCCTGTCGGAGGCGGCGCGCGCGGGCGTGTCCCGGCGGCGGAGTGCGCTGGCGGACACGCGGCTGGGCCTGGAGCGGGCGTCACCCACGGCGCGGGTGGCCGCCGAGCGGGCGAAGGTGGCGCAGGCGCGGGCGCGGCTCCTGGAGCTGCAGCGGGGCATGCTGTCGTCCGCGCAGACGCACTTCGGACGGTTGGGGGGCCGGCTGGACGCCCTGAGCCCCCTGAAGGTGATGTCGCGCGGCTACGCGGTGACGTTCCGCCAGCGGGATGGCGTGGTGGTGCGTTCCATGGCGGACGTGGCGGTGGGGGACGTGCTGGGCATCAAGCTGGCGGCCCACGGGGCGAAAACCCTGGGTGGGTGTGAAGAAATCGAAGCGACCGTTACCAGCCTGAAAGGCCCGGTGGACTGCTAGCGGGCCACCCTCTACATTCCGCGCCCCGCTCGGGGAGGTGGATGGCCGTGGCGAAGTCGGACAAGAACCCCAAGGTGGAGCCCGCCCCGGAGCAGTACGGGGACGTGGTGTCGCGCCTGGAAGAGACGGTGGCGCGGCTGGAAAGCGGCGACCTGTCGCTGGAAGAGTCGCTCAAGGCGTTCGAGGAGGGCATCCGCCTCGTCCGCAGGGGCGAGAAGCTGCTCACGGAGGCCGAGCAGCGCATCGAGCAGCTGCTGGTGGACGAGGATGGCCAGGAGGTCGTCGCGCCGCTGGCGGTGGCGGCCCGGCCCGCTCCCCAGGCAGCCCCCCGGACGGCCGCGCAGGCGCGTCCGCCACCGGAGGACGATGTCCCGTTCTAGGCATCAGGGGAAGGGCGGAGGCCGGGCATGTCGAAGCCGAAGATTACGATTGTCGATGACGACCGCGACACGCGCGAGCTGCTCGCCGAGGCCCTGGGGGCCGAGGGGTTCGAGGTCATGTCCGCGGCCAACGGCCTGCGGCTGGTCGCGTCGCTGGAGCTGCACCGGCCGCACGCCATCCTCCTGGACGTGAACATGTCCTGGATCAACGGCTTCGAGCTGTGTCAGGCCGTGAAGCAGAACAAGCAGTTCCGGGACATCCCCATCATCTTCATCAGCGGGCGGGGAGACCCGGAGGACAAACGGCGCGGCATGGAGGTCGGCGCGGCCGACTACTTCGTGAAGCCGCTGGAGCTGGACGCGCTCGTCAAGCGCATCCGCCAACTCATCCCCGCCGACGTGGCGAAGGAGCCCTGACGCCGATGGCCGCTTTCAACCTGGAACCCTTCATGCGCTCGAGCCAGGCGCGGGTGGAGGCGCTCCTGCGCGAGAGCGCGGACCGCTGGGGCCCCGCGGGCACGCCGCCCCGGCTGGCGGAGTCCATGCGCTACTCGCTGCTCGCGGGTGGCAAGCGCCTGCGCCCGGTGCTGTGCCTGGCCTTCGCGGACGCGGTGGCGAAGTCGAGCACCGACACCGCCGTCGTGCGGGATGCCGCGTGCGCGCTGGAGTACGTGCACACGTACTCGCTGGTGCATGACGACCTGCCCTGCCTGGACAACGACGACCTGCGCCGGGGCGTGCCCACGAACCACAAGGTCCACGGGGAAGCGGTGGCGCTGCTGGCCGGGGACGCGCTGCTCACGGAGGCCTTCACGCTGCTCGCCTCCGGGCCGGAGCCGGTGCGCGGCACGCTGTGCGCGGAGCTGGCGCGCGCGGCGGGCGCGGCGGGCATGGTGGGCGGGCAGGTGCTGGACATCGCGGCGGACCGGGCCGCGACGCTGGACTACCTCCTGCGGCTGCACCGGATGAAGACGGGCGCGCTCATCCTGGCGGCATGCCGGATGGGCGTCCTGGCGGCGGGGGGCGACGCGGCGGCGCTCGCGAGCGCGGTGACGTACGGAGAAGCAGTGGGCCTGGCCTTCCAGATCGCCGACGACGTGCTGGACGTGACGTCGAGCGCGGAGGCCATGGGCAAGCCGGTGGGCGCGGACGCGGAGGCCGGGCGCTTCACCTTCCCGGCGGTGGTGGGGCTGGACGAGTCGCGCCGCATGGCCGCGGACCTGGTGGCCCGGGCGGAGGCGGCGGTGCGCCCGCTGGAGGGCGCGGACGGACCGCTGGCGGCGCTGGCGCGCTACTCGGTGGAGCGGAAGTCCTGATGGCGGACGTGCTGTCCGGAGTGGCGTCTCCCGCGGATGTGCGCGCGCTCCCCGAGGCCGCGCTGCCCGGCCTGTGCGAGGCGCTGCGCGAGGCCATCATCACCACGTGCGGCCGCGTGGGCGGCCACCTGGGCGCGTCGCTGGGCGCGGTGGAGCTGGTGGTGGCCCTCCACCGCGTCTTCCACACGCCGCAGGACGCGCTCCTCTTCGACGTGGGACACCAGGCGTACGCGCACAAGCTGCTCACCGGCCGCCGCGACCGCATGCACACGCTGCGGCAGGCGGGCGGCATCGCGCCGTTCCTGGATCCGCGCGAGAGCCACCACGACGCGCTGGCGGCGGGGCACGCGTGCACGGCCATCTCCGCGGCGCTGGGCCTGCTCGCCGGCCGGCGGCAGCTGGGCCACCCGGGCCACGTGGTCGCCGTGGTGGGCGACGGCGCGCTCACCGGGGGCCTGAGCTTCGAGGGGCTCAACAACGCGGGAGGCAGTCCGCTGCCGCTCGTGGTGGTGCTCAACGACAACCAGATGTCCATCAGCGCGAACGTGGGCGCCATCCCCGCGCTCCTGCGCACGCGCAACGCCCGCGCCTTCTTCGAGTCGCTGGGCTTCACGTACCTGGGCCCGGTGGACGGGCACGACCTGGGGGCGCTCACCCGCGCGCTGCGCGAGGCGAAGGCGTCCTCGCGCCCGGTGGTGGTGCACGCGCTGACGAAGAAGGGGCGCGGCTTTCCACCGGCGGAGGCCGACGAGCAGACGCGCGGCCACGCGATGGGGCCGTACGAGTGGCGCGACGGCAAGCTGGTGCGCTCGCGCGGGGGCCGGCCCACGTTCAGCGAGGCCTTCGCGCAGGTGCTGGGCGAAGCGCTGGAGCGCGACCCGCGCGTGGTGGCCGTGACGCCCGCGATGCTGGAGGGCAGCGCGCTCACCGGCCTGAAGGCGCGTTTCCCGGACCGCGTGCACGACGTGGGCATCGCCGAGCAGCACGCCGTCACCTTCTGCGCGGGGCTGGCCGCGGCGGGGGCGAAGCCGGTCTGCGTCATCTACTCCACCTTCCTCCAGCGCGCGTACGACCAGGTGGTCCACGACGTGTGCCTGCCGGGCCTGCCCGTGGTCTTCGCGGTGGACCGGGCGGGGCTCGTGGGCGCGGACGGCGCCACGCACCAGGGCGCCTACGACGTGTCCTTCCTCCGGCCGCTGCCGGGCCTCACGCAGTGGGCTCCGATGGTGGGCGAGGACCTGGCGCCCATGCTCGCCACCGCGCTCCAGGCGTCCGGGCCTTCCGTGCTGCGCTTCCCGCGAGGCACGCTGCCGGACCTTCCGCTGGAGCTGGCCCAGGCGGAGCCCGAGGTGCCCAGGCCGTCCGCTGGTGCGCCCGCGCCCGTGCAGCCGGCGCCAGACGCGTTCACGGCTTCAGGCGCCCGCTGGCTGAGGCGCGTGCCCGGCTCGCGTCTGACGCTGGTGACGCTCGGGCCGTTGGGGCTGTCCGCGCTGGAGGCTGCTCGCAACGAGCCGGACTGGAGCGTCCTGGACGCGCGCCGGGCGTGGCCCCTGGATGAAGCGGCGCTCCTGGAGGCCGCGGCGGGCGGGCACGTGGTGGTGGCGGAGGAGGGCACCGTCCGGGGCGGCCTGGGCAGCGCGGTGCTGGAGCTGTACGCGGCGGCCGGCATCGCCCCCCGGGTGAAGCTCCTGGGCATGCCGGACGTGTTCCTGCCGCACGGAGACGCGCGGGTGCAGCGCACCCAGCTGGGACTGGACGCGGCGGGCCTGCGGCACGCGGGCCATGCGCTGCTCGGAGAGGAGCGCCGGTGAAGCCGAAGAAGGAACGGCTGGACGTGCTGGTCGTGGAGCGCGGGCTCGCCGAGTCGCGCACCAAGGCCCAGGCGCTCATCCTCGCCGGCCAGGTCGTGGTCGCGGATCAGCGCGTGGACAAGCCCGGCTCCCTGGTCCCCGTGGAAGCCGAGCTGCGCCTCAAGGGCGAGGTGCTGCCGTACGTGTCTCGCGGTGGCCTCAAGCTGAAGGCGGCCATGGACCGCTTCGGCCTGGACGTGACGGGCCGCGTGGGCGCGGACATCGGCGCCAGCACCGGCGGCTTCACCGACTGCCTGCTCCAGCACGGCGCCGTGCGCGTGCACGCCATCGACGTGGGCTACGGCCAGCTCCACGAGAAGCTGCGCGTGGACCCGCGCGTCCGCTCGCGCGAGCGGGTCAACGCGCGCTACCTCACGGACGAGGACCTGCCGGAGAAGGTGGGCGTGGTCGTCATCGACGTGAGCTTCATCTCGCTCACCCAGGTGCTGCCGTCGGTGCTGCCGTTCCTCCTGCCGGGCGGCCTGCTCATCGCCCTGGTGAAGCCCCAGTTCGAGGTGGGGCCGGACCGGGTGGGCAAGGGCGGCGTGGTGCGCGACCCCGCGGCCCGGCAGGACGCCATCGACACCGTGACGGCGTTCGTGCGCGAGCACGGGCTCACCGTGCGCGGGGTGATGGACTCACCCGTGCCCGGGCCCGCCGGCAACGTGGAAGCGCTCCTCGTCGCCGACAGGCCCTGACGGCCACCGTCACGGCCGGACGGCGCGGTAGTCGCTCAGCGGCAGGGCCTGGACCAGGTTGTTGCCCACGCGCATCCACAGCCGCCCGCTGTCATCCACGGAGCAGGACAGGCTGCTGGAGACCTCGTAGCGGAACAGCTCGCCCTTTTCGGCGGAGTCCACCGCGACGATCTCCACGGGCAGGGCGCCGTCCACGTTCGGGGCGTTGAGCAGGTAGAACTCGGGGCTCGTCGCCTGGCCCAGCTGCACCTGCGAGATGCGCAGCTGACCGGACGCGTCCACGGACGTGCGGTTCTTGTTGGTGATGATGCCGTTCGTCGAATCCAGGAACCACACGCGCTGCGTGCCGATGGCCGCCAGCTTCGAGCCCGCGGAGAAGGGCATCAGGAAGTTCAGCGGCACCGGGAACGTGTCGCTGCTCCACTTGAAGGCGGCGCCCTCGCAGCCCTCCAGGTCCGTGGAGCAGGCCTGCACCTTCGACTGGTTGTTGGCGAGGAGGAACGCCACGTAGAGGGTGGACCCGTCCGGGCTGAACGCGGTGACGGGCGGCGCATCCAGCTCGCCGTTGTACGCGAAGATCTTCTTCTCCTGCACGGGCTGCAGCTCCTGGCTCGTGCCGTTCGCGTCGAGGTAGGCCACGATGACCTGCGGCACCTGCGAGAACTCCAGCTGCGCCACGTAGGGCACCAGCACCTGCTGGCCCTTCTCCTGCGGCGGGCTGATGGGGCCCAGCACCGCGCCCTTGTACGTCCACTGGAAGGTGCCGCCGGCGTTGGCATGCTTGAGGCGGGACACCGTGTAGCGGTCGCGCACGAGCGCGTCGCCATTGGCCATCACCGACAGGTGGACCAGGAAGTACGTGGGCGACGTGCGGCCGCTGATGGTGAAGTTGGAGTCCACCGCCACCGCGCCCGAGCCGGGCGTCCACACCCACCGCTTGCCGCTCACCGGGTTGATGCTGGTGATGACCGTGGTCGCGTTGCACGGGATGCCCAGGGTCACCGAGTTGCGGACCTCGCCCGCCGAGTCCACCCGGAAGAGGGTGCCGGTTCCGGTGGTGGGGTTGCCGCACCCGATGAAGGCGACGTTCGCGCCGCTGCCCTCGGCGATGAAGAAGTCCGTCACCACCTGGCCGTTGGGATCCGGGTCCTTGACCACCTTCGTCACCGGCAGGAACGTGGCCGCCTGCGGCTGGGACACGTTGGTCCGGCCGTCAGAGCACGTCGCCCGCGCGTTGAGCGACAGGTTCACGGCGAGGCCGCGGGTGTACTTGATCTCCGTCGACGCCAGCTCGAAGTCCATGGACCCGCTGGTGTAGGGGACCGTCTTGAGGAACGTGTCCCGGTCGTAGATGTCCACCTGCGCCACGGAGTCACACCCGGCCACGATGACCCGCACCGTCAGCGACGGGGCCGCCGTGTTGGGCTGCGGCACGGTGAGGGTCACCACCGGCGGGTCCGGGGTGGGCGGCGGCTTCGGGTCGCCGCAGGCGGCGAACACGGAAGCGCAGAAGGTCAGCGTGGCCAGGAAGGCCCGCTGCGAGAACGGGCGCGAAGGGACGGAGTGCATGGTTTCGCACTCTACCGCGCTCCCTCGGGAAGCGGGCGAGGCCACGCCCCACCTGCTTTCCGCCTCAATCCTGATCGCGAAGGCCGCCGGAAACGGCCACCGACGCCTGCCTGCCCGGCCAGCCTCCGGCCAGGTTGGAAGAGTGGTAAGGGAAGAAAGTGACAGCCTGACTGTTTTCGCGCTGTTCCACCCCATCAAGGGGCTGGGCAGGCGGTCCCGGTCACCAGACCGTCACGCGCGTGCGGGATTCCGGAGGAAGAACACCGGGCCGGGGTATACGTCGCGCGCCTTTCCTCACCCCTCTCGCTCAGGAGAGCCCCGTCCATCCGCTGGCCCGCGGACGGGTTAGACGGCATGATCCGGAATCGAACATGACCCCTTTCGCACCCAACGGGTTTCCGCGACGTCGTTCCCTGGCTGGGCGGGGCGGAGGCGCGCCGTGAGGATCGAGATGTTGTCGTCGGAGCAGCGGGGGCGGGTGCTCGTACTCGCGGCGAAGGCCGCGGGTGACGCGCTGGTGGAGCGGCTCACGGCGAGTGGCTATCAGTGCGCCTCCACCGAACGGGAGACCGGGCTGGCGGAGATGGTGGACCAGCTCCAGCCAGAGGTGGTGCTCCTGGCCGTGACGGCCAAGCGGGCGGCGGAGCTGCTGGAGACGGTGCGCAAGACGGACAAGCTCCAGCGCCTGCCGGTGCTGGTGGACCAGGGCCGTGCCCGTTCCGCGGAGGCCTTCAAGCGGCTGGCGGTGGACGACTTCGTGCGCGGCGCGGATGAGCTGGTGCCCCGGCTGGAGTCCGCCCTGCGCGCCTGGAGGCTGAAGGAGCGCGAGGAGCGCATCCGCATGCGCATGGGGATGCTGCTCGAAATCACCCAGGCGGCCACCAGCTCCCTGGAGCTGGAGGAGATCCTCCGCATCGCGGTGGAGAAGGTCGGCCAGGTCACCGGCACGGACCGCTGCTCCGTGGTGCTGGTGGAGGGCAGCCACGCGCGCACGGCCACGGTCGTCGCGACGCAGGAGGACCCCAGCCTCGTCCAGCTGGACATCGAGGTGGCGCGCTACCCGGAGCTGCGCCGCGCGCTGGAGACGCGGCAGCCCGTGCTGATTGAAGAGGCGCAGCGCGACCCGCTGATGGCGGAGGTGCGCACGTCGCTGCTGCCCCAGGGCGTGAAGTCCATCCTGGTGCAGCCGCTCATCTGCCAGGACGACCTCTTGGGCGCGCTCTTCCTGCGCGTGTCCAAGGGCGAGGCGTCCATCGGGCGCGACGAGCAGGAGTTCGCGGAGGCGGTGGCGGGCGTGCTCGCCAACTCCATCCGCAACGCGCGCCTGCACACGGCGGTGAAGAAGAAGCGCGAGGACCTGGAGCTGGCGTACGTGGAGCGCTACCGCGAGCTCAACGACGCGAACCGCCGCCTCAAGGAGCTCAACCGCCTCAAGGATGAGATCATCGCGGTGTGCAGCCACGACCTGCGCGCCCCGCTCCAGGTGCTCCTGGGGCACGGCCGGCTCCTCCTGGAAGGGCCGCTGGAGGCGCAGCAGAAGCAGTCCGCGGACGCGATGATCCGCCAGGGCCGGAAGATCCTCACCCTGGTCGAGTCCCTGCTGGAGAAGGGCAAGGGCGAGGCGGCGCGGCTGTCCATCGAGCCCCGCGTGCTGGACGTGGCGCAGCTGTGCCGCGACGCCGTGGCGGAGCTGGAAATCCTCGCGGCGGAGAAGGCCGTGGCGCTGCGCTCCGAGTGCCCCGACAGCCTGATGCTGATTGGCGACGAGGTGAAGCTGCACGAGGTGCTGCAGAACCTCATCAGCAACGCCATCCAGCACGCCAGCGATCCGGGCTCGGTCGTGGTGCGCACGCAGCGGCTGTCCCGCCCGGATGGCGACGCGGTGCGCGTCATGGTGAGCGACAACGGGGTGGGCATCCCCCCGGACGAGCTGCACCTCGTGTTCGACCGCTACCGCCACGGGCCCAAGGGCACGGGGCTGGGGCTGGCCATCTGCAAGGAGTTCGTGGAGCTGCACGGCGGTGAAATCTGGGCGGAGAGCCCGGCCGACGGCGGCTGCACCTTCGTCTTCACGCTGCCGCTGGCGCAGGAAGCCGCGCGCAACCCCCGGCCGCAGCCCGCGCCCGGCGCCGCGCCCGAGCAGCCGCGCGTGCTGGTGGTGGAGGACGAGCCGGAGATCGCGGCCGTGCTGTCGGAGGTGCTGCGCTCGAAGTACCGCGTGGAGGTGGCGCGCGACGGCGCGGAGGGCCTGGCGAAGGCGCGGGCGTCCCGGCCGGACCTGGTGGTCATGGACGTGTTCCTGCCCAAGCTGGACGGCCTGGACGCGGCCATGGCGCTCAAGTCCTCGTCGGACACGGCGCACATCCCCGTCATCCTGCTGTCCGCCCACCAGGGCGTGGCCGACAAGGTCCGCGCGCTCAACCTGGGCGCGGTGGACTACATGGCCAAGCCCTTCAACGCGGTGGAGCTGCTCAACCGCACCGAGCGCGCGCTCAAGCTGCGCCAGGGTGAGAAGGACCAGCAGGACAAGACGAACTCGCTCCAGCGGCGCACCGGCAGCGACCCGGCGACGGGCCTGCTCGACCGCCGCGGCCTGCTCCTGCGGCTGGAGCAGGAGGTGGCCCGCAGCCGGCGCTACCACCGCGCCCTCACGCTGGCGGTGCTCCGTCCGGACCGCGAGCTGGAGGAGATGCCGCCCAACATGGGGGACGTGATGCGCAAGCGCGTGCGCCACCCGGACTCCATCGCCCACCTGGGACTGGGCGTCTTCGCGGTGGTGCTGCCCGAGTGCAACGCGGACGCGGCGCGCACGGTCATCAACCGCCTGATGCCGGACGTGGAGAAGGTGACCTCCATCGAGTACCGGGCCGCCATGGCGGACGTCAGCCAGGACAGCGATCCGGTGGAGAAGCTGCTGGAGAAGCTGGGGGCGCCTCCGCCCGAGGTCCACTAGCCCGCGTGCGCCCGCTCCCGCTCCTCAGCCGTGCCGCCGTGTTGTGCCTCGCGCTGGCCGCCGGAGGTTCGGGGGCCGCGCCCGCGAGGAAGGCCCCGGCCCCGCACGTCGACCGCGAGGCGATGCGCGAGGCCATGGACGCGAGCAACCGCGACGACGAGCCGTCCGCGTCGTCCGCCAGCTACGCGCACTACCTCCAGTCGCGGCTCATGCACCTGGAGGGCAACCACCGGGGCGCGGTGGACGAGCTGCGGCTGGCGCTCGCCACCGACGACGGCAACCCGAACCTCCTCACCCAGCTGGGCGAGGAGTACGCGCGCCTGGGCGACCTGGCGCGCGCCGAGCGCGAGCTGCGCCGCGCCGTGGAGAAGGCCCCCAAGCACTACGCCGCTCACGTGCTCCTGGGCCGGGTGCTGATGGAGTCCGGCCGTGCGCCGCGCGCCCGCCAGCACCTGCGCCGCGCGGTGGCCCTGCGCCCCCGCGACCCGGAGGCGTACCTCGTCCTGTCGCAGCTGTACCTCGACGCGAAGGACCCCGACGAGGCGGTGAAGGTCGTGGAGGCGCTGGCCCACGCGCTGCCGGGGGAGCCCTCCGGCTACCGGCGGCTGGGGCTCGTCCTGGCCGAGCGCGGCGACGCGGCCCGCGCCGAGCGCCTGCTCGCGAAGGCCGCCGAGCGCGACCCGGGCGACGTGGAGGTGTGGTCCACGCTGGCCCGCCTCCACGAGGAGTCCGGCCGGGCGAGGGACGCGGAGGACGCGCTGGCCCGCGCGCTGGAGGCGGATCCGGACAGCCGCGAGGTGCTGCTGTCGGCGGGCCGCGCCGCGCTGAAGGGCGGGTCGGTGACGCGGGCGCGGGCGTACTTCGACCGGCTGCTGTCGCTGTCCGCGTCGCCGGAGCTGGCCGTGCGGGTGGCCTTCAGCTACCTGGCCTCGGGCGAGCCCGCCGCCGCGAAGGAGGTGCTGGACGCCGCGCGCAAGGACGCGCCGGACGAGCCCCGGCTGGCGTACTACGCGGGCCTCGTCGCGGAGCGGACGCGCCGCTTCACCGTCGCCGCCGCGGACTTCGCCAGCGTGCCCCCGGACTCGGAGGTGTTCCCGGACGCCCGCGTGCGCCAGGCCCGCTGCCTGTCGCTGGCGGGGGACCATCCGCGCGCGCTGGCCCTCTACCGTGCCGCCATGGCGGAGGCGCCCGATGACGTGGAGGTGCGCGTCGGCTACGCCCGGGCGCTGGAGCGGAGCGGGGCGGCCGCGAAGGCGGAAGGCGTGCTGCGCGAGGCGCTGGCGGGGCAGGGTGGGGCGATGGCGTACGACGCGCTGGCCACCCTGCTGGAGCGCCAGGGCCGGGCCCCGGATGCGCTCGCGCTCCTGCGGGACGCCGTGGCCAAGGCGCCCAGGAACCAGGACCTGCAGTTCGCCCTGGGCACCCTGCTGGAGCGCCAGGGGGACGTGGAGGGGGCGCTGTCGCGCATGCGGGCGGTGCTGGCGCTGAAGCCGGACCACTCCGCGGCGCTGAACTTCATGGGCTACGTGCTGGCGCAGCGGGGCCGGGACCTGGACGAGGCGGAGCGGCTGGTGCGCCGCGCGCTGGCGCTCCGGCCCGACGACGCCGCCTACGTGGACTCGCTGGGGTGGGTGCACTTCCAGCGCGGCGAAGCGAGGAAGGCCGTGGAGGTCCTGGAGTGCGCGGTGGACCTGTCCCCGGACGAACCCGCCATCCTGGAGCACCTGGGGGACGCCTACCTCAAGGCGGGCCGCGCCCCGGAGGCCGCCCGGGTCTGGAAGCGCGCGCTGGAGGTGCTGACGCTGGAGCCGGAGGCCGCCGAGCCCGCGGATCAGCGCACCTCCCTGGAGCGCAAGTTGAAGGCGCTACCCTCGACGGCGCCGGGCCGCTAAGGTCCCGGGCTCATGGCCCGCCACGACGAAGGCTTCTTCACCGGGAAGGACAACACCCGGCTGTTCTGGACGCTGGACCTCCCGGACGCGGAGCCCCGCGCGCACGTCGCCATCGTCCACGGCTACGGCGACCACATCGGCCGCTACCGGCCCGTCATCGACGCGCTGGTGCAGGACGGCTTCGCCGTGCACGGCTTCGACTACCGGGGCCATGGCCGCGCGGACGGCCGGCGCGCCTACGCCAGCAAGTGGACCGAGTTCCTCGACGACCTGGACGGCTTCTGGCAGCGCGTGCGCAAGGCCGCGGGCTCGCAGAAGATCTTCCTCCTGGCCCACAGCCACGGCGGGCTGATGGCCGCGCACGCCCTGGCCGGGAGGCTGGACGGCCTCTCCGGCGCCATCCTCTCCGCGCCCTACCTCAAGCTGGCCATCACCCCGCCGGCCGCGAAGGTCATGGCCGCGCGCATGGTGGGCACGTTGGTGCCCTGGATGAAGGTCCCCTCGGGCCTGGCCCCGGAGATGCTCAGCACCGACCCGGAAATCCAGAAGGCAGTCGGGGCGGACCCGCTGTACGTCCCCTTCGCCACGCCCCGCTGGTTCGTGGAGTCCACGGCCGCCCAGGCGCAGACGCTCGCGCTGGCGCCGAAGATTCAAGTGCCGCTGTTCGTGCTGTGCGGCCAGGAGGACGGGGTGGCGCTGCCGGCGGCGGCCCGGTCCTTCTTCGAGGCGGCGGGGACGGCGGACAAGAAGTTCAAGGAGTACCCCGGCATGCGGCATGAGCCGCTCAACGAGCGGGACCGCGCGACGGTGTTCCAGGACATCTCCGGCTGGATCTCCGCGCATCTCTGACATAATCAGGTCGCCCCGCTCCCACTGGAGCAGGCGCTGGCGAGGATCACCTCATGGCACAGGGTGAAACGGGCATCATTGGCAAGGGCATCGTCATCAGGGGCAACCTCACGGGCGGAGGGGACCTGGTCATCGAAGGGCGTGTGGAGGGGCAGATTGCCCTCAAGAACCACCTCACCATCGAAGGCACCGGCAAGGTCCAGGCGGACATCCGCGCCGAGGAACTGACCATCAACGGCGAGGCGAGCGGCAACATCGACGCTTCCACGCGCGTGGCCATCAACGCCTCGGCGAAGGTGGCGGGCGACATCAAGGCCCCGCGGGTCATCATCGAGGACGGCGCCGTGTTCAACGGCTCCATCGAGATGGACGTGAAGTTGCCGGACGACATCTAGCATCCACCGGGGTCCGTCCCACGGGCCCCCCAGGCGCACAGCTTCGAGCAAGGCGGACAACACTCATGGCGAATACGGTCATTGGTTCGAGCATCGTCATCGACGGGGAGATTTCCGGTGACGAGGACCTGGTCATCCAGGGCACCGTGAAGGGGAAGATCTCCCTCAAGGAGAGCCTCTACGTGGAGGGCTCGGGCGTCGTCGAGGCGGACATCGAGACGCAGAACGTGGAGATCGCCGGGCGCGTGACGGGCAACATCGTCGCCAGCGACAAGGTGGAGCTGAAGACGGACTGCCGCGTGGTGGGCGACATCAAGGCCCCGCGCATCCTCATCGCCGACGGTGCCTCCTTCAAGGGCAACGTCGACATGGACATGAAGGAGCGCTGATCCGTGGCCACCGCCAAGGAGCTTGCAGGCAACACCGTCGACAACACCGTGGTGGGGCCCTCCATCCTCATCAGCGGTCGGCTCACGGGTGACGAGGACCTCACGGTCCGCGGCCGCGTCGAGGGTGAGCTCACCCTCAGCCGCACCCTCATCGTGGAGCCGTCCGGCGTGGTGAAGGCCAACGTGGCGGTGAAGAACGCCATCGTCAGCGGCGTGGTGGTGGGCAACATCAACGCCACCGAGAGCGTGGAGCTCACCCGCGAAGGCCGCATGGTGGGCGACATCCGCGCCCCCCGCGTCATCATCGTGGACGGCGCCAGCTTCCGCGGCCGCGTGGACATGGGCGACGTGGAGCCGGGCCGACTGCCGTCCGAGCGCCCCGCCGTGGCCCGTCCCCAGGCGGTGACGCGTCCCACGGTGCGCCCGGGCGCCACCCCGCCGCGTCCTCCGACGCCGCCGGCCGCCCCGCCGCGCACCGCCCCGACGCCGCCCCCGCCGCCCGCGCGCACTCCGGCCGCGACGACGGCGCCGGCCACCGTCGTGGCCCGTCCGTCAGCCAAGCCGCTGCCGCCACCCCCGCCGCCCGCCGCGACCACGGCCCGGGCTCCGGAGCCCCAGCGCCCGGCGTCCACTGAGCAGGCGAGCAGTGCTGGCGCGCCCGTGCCCCGCGTGATGGGTGCTGGCGCGAAGAAGAAGGTCGTGGTGAAGAAGTCCCGTTAGAGCCCGCCCGCCGCGCCGTCGTTTCCGGCGGCGCGGGGGTGGAACAACCGGGGGTGCCACCATGGACGCCGAGCACAGGGCCGAGGGACAGGAAGGGATGCCGGGCACACCTGGGGAGAACGCGACGCCGTCCCAGCAGGAGGGCGCGGCCGACGCGTCCCCGCCGAAGCACGGCGAGGGCGCGAGTGGAGACGTGACGCCGGAAGGCGCCGTCCAGACGGACCTGCCCGGAGAGGGTGGGCAGACCATGGGCACCACGAGCAGCACGGAGGCCGGCACGGCCGCCGCCGAGGCCAGTGGCTCGTCGCACGGCACGGAGGCGAGCACGGCCGGGAGCGAGGGCAGCTCCGCGAGCGGACACGTCGCGAGCACGGCCAGCGGCGAGGGCAGTGGCTCCGCGAACGCAGCCGATGCGAGCACGGCCGGGAGCGAGGGCAGTGGCTCCTCGACTGGACATGTCGCGAGCGCGGCGGGTGGCGAGGGCAGCGGCTCCTCGGGCGGAGCGGATTCCGGCGAGGCAAGCGGCGCGGGCGGTGGGACGGAGGCCGGCGTGGCGGGTGGTGCCGGAGCTGAAGCCCACGGCGAAGCCCGGCAGGGCGAGGGCACGGGGAGCGGCGAGGAGGCCTCCACGGGCCCCGGCCGCTACGTGGAGCTGGCCTCGGGCGAGCGCGTGCAGGACGCCTCCGGCACGGGCAGCGACGGCGGCGGCGAGGTGAAGGACGTGCTGGCGGAGCCGCGCTCCGGTCCGGTGTCGGGCGCGGACGACGCGCTCCTGAGCGCCGGCATCTGGGACGTGGCGAGCCGCGCGAGCCAGGAGGAAGCGGGCTCCGGCGCGGGTTCGGAAGCAGGCTCCAACGAAGATTCGGCGACCCCGGAAGGGGAGCCCCACGCGGAGGCCATCGAGCCGCGCGTGATGGGACAGGTGACGGCGATGGTGTTGCCGCTGGAGCGACTGGAGGAGGACACCACCTTCCGTCTGCGGGACGAAGGCGACGTGTCCGAGCTGGCCACGGACCTGGCGCGACTGGGCCAGCTGTTCCCGGTGGACGTGCGCCCGCGGGGCGAGGACCGCTACCAGCTCATCTGCGGCTTCCGGCGCGTGGCGGCGCTGCGCTTCCTCAAGCGCGACCAGGTCCAGGTGCGCGTGCACGAGGAGCTGTCCGACGAGGACGCGCTCCTGTTGTCCCTGGCGGAGGCCATCCACGCCTCGCCGGTGGAGCACGACGTGCTGGAGGCCAAGCGCGAGTCGCTGGAGGCCGAAGGCCGGCTGACGGCGCCGGTGCGCGACATGCTGGAGAAGGCGCTCGCCACGGAAGAGACGCTGGCGCCGGAGGGCGTCGAGGAAGAGATCGACGCGGACGAGCTGGCGGTGGACGTCGCGCAGCGCATGGGCGCCCTCAACCAGGACCTCTCGCTGCTCGCGGACGTGTTCGCCGCGCTGGATGAATCGCGCAAGGCGGAGCTGCTGATGCAGCTGCGCTACTCGGCGCAGCTGGTGGCGTACCTGGAGGGTCTGTAGCCCATGGCGGACACGCTCGAACGCGACCGCGCCCGGCTCCTGGAGGTGCTCACGCAGCGCTCCTTCGAGCGCCGGCGCGTGGTGCTCTCCTCCGGCAAGGAGTCGGACTTCTACATCGACTGCAAGCGCACGGCGCTGCTCGCCGAGGGGCACTACCTCATCGGCCGGCTGCTGCTGGAGGCCATCCGGCGCGACGCTCCGTCGGCGGTGGCCGCGGGCGGGCTGACGCTGGGCGCGGATCCGCTCGCGTCGGCGGTGAGCCTCACCAGCTTCCTGGAGGGCGGCGGCCAGAAGTCCCTGCACGCGTTCATCGTGCGCAAGGAGCCCAAGGGCCACGGCACCGGCCAGTGGATTGAGGGCCTGTCCGCGCTGGGCCCCGGCGCCCCGGTGGCCATCGTGGAGGACGTCGTCACGACGGGCGCGTCCACGCTCAAGGCCATCGAGCGAGCGAAGCTGGAGGGCCTGACGGTGCTGGGCGCCTTCGCGCTGGTGGACCGGTTGGAGGGGGGGCGCGAGGCCGTGGAGGCCGCCGGCCACCGCCTCACCACGCTGTTCACGCGCAAGGACTTCATCCCGTGAGAAGGTTGCTGCTGGCCGCGGTGCTTCTGGGCGTGCTGGGCGGCTGCGCCAGCACGGCACCCAGCGTCGGCGAGCCCGCGCCCACGCTGGATGATCCGAAGCAGGAGTCCGCCTACCTCGCCGTGCTGGACCGGTACTCGGACCGCAAGGAGATCTACGACGGCTTCGACACGCGCGTCTTCGCGGGGGCCACGCTCCAGACGCCCGCCTTCCGCGAGGCCCGCATCCACCGCCGCGCCATCTTCCAGACGCTGCCCGCGGCGAAGGTGGAGCAGCTCCTCGCGGAGGAACAGGCCGAGGCGGAGCAGTTCCACGAGTTCTTCCTGGCGGTGCACGTCAACGACTACCGCTACGACGACTTCGCCCACCGCAACAGCATCTGGCGGATCGCCCTGGTGACGCCCGCGGGCGAAATCACGCCCATGGAGATCCGCCGCATGGGCCGGTCAAACCTCAACGTGCGCGCGTACTACCCCTACGCCAGCCTCTTCTGGGTGACCTACCGCGTGCGCTTCCCCAAGGCGTTCACCAACGGCCAGGCCGTCATCCCCGAGGGCACGGAGCAGGTGATGCTCCGGGTCGCCTCGTCGCTGGGGAACGCGGAGCTGAAGGTCCACGCGCGCTGACGCGCGGACGGCCGCGGACCTTCAGGTCTGCTGGCCGTCCTTCAGCCACTTCGACGTGAGCGGCATCGTGGGCCCCGCGAGCAGGCGGTCCAGGAGCGCGTCCGGCGAGGGGTTCACCGCGAAGGGCATGCCCTGCGACTCGGGGACGAAGCCCGCCTCCACCATCCGGTTCACCAGCGCGAGCAGCGGCTGGAAGAAGCCGTCCACGTCCAGCAGGCCCATGGGCTTCCTGTGCAGCCCCAGCTGCGCCCAGGTGATGATCTCGAAGAGCTCGTCCAGCGTGCCGAAGCCGCCGGGCAGGGCGAGGAACGCGTCCGCGCGCTCGGCCATCAGCGCCTTGCGCGCGTGCATGGAGTCCACCCGGTGCAGCTCCGTCAGGCGCGGGTGGGCCAGCTCCTTCGCGTCCATGAAGTGGGGCAGCACGCCCACGGCCTTGCCGCCGTGGGCGATGACCGCGTCCGCCACCGCGCCCATCAAGCCCACGCTGGCGCCGCCGTAGACGAGCGTCAGCCCCCGCTTCGCCAGCGCGGCGCCCAGCCTGGAGGCGGCCTCGCGGTACTCGGCGCGCACGCCGGAGCGCGAGCCGCAGAAGACGCAGACGCTGCGCACGGGGGTCTCAGCCATGGTCAGAAGTATCCGTACCGTTGAGGGTGGGCGGCCACCACGGCCAGCGCCGCGGCGATGAACAGCAGGACGGCGATGGCGCGCGAGTAGAACTTCGGGCCCTGGCGCAGCGCCAGGCCGCACGGCAGGCCGAAGACGAAGCCGCCCAGGTGCCCCGCCCAGCTCACCCCGGGCAGCAGGCTGATGACCGCCACCTGCACGAGCCAGAACATGTGCTCCCGGCGGCCCTGCTGGGTGAGGATGGGCAGCATCGCGCCGCCCCAGCCCAGGATCATCCCGGACGCGCCCACGGTCACGGTGTTGAAGTTGAAGAAGAGCGCGAACGCGGAGCCGCCCAGCGCCGTGACGAGCGACAGCACCAGGAACCGCAGGCTGCCGATGCCGCGCTCCAGCGACGCGCCCAGGGAGTAGACGGCGGACATGTTGAAGAGCAGGTGCAGCGCGCCGCCGTGCTCGAACACCATGCCCAGCAGGCGCCAGTACTCGCCGTCGCGGACCCACGGGCCATAGAGCGCCAGCGGCCCCACGATGCCGTAGCGCCCGCCCTCCGGCGTCACCAGCTGCCGGCCCATGGAGCTGCTCAGGAAGAACATCACCACCGCGCCCGCGATGATGGCGTAGCTGACGTAGGGCGTGGGCAGCGCGGGCTGGGGCTGCTGGGGACCCGGCGGCGGACCGCCCCCGTCACCCTCGCGCGGTGAAGAACCCTGCTCCTCTCCCAGGCCCGAGGGGCCGGGGAGGTCATCCAGCATGCGGCGGGGACGGGACATGGCGGCTCACAGCTCCCGTGAGAGGACGGTGTCGCGCGTGCCCTGGTGCTCGTCCGGGTGCGGGTAGTCCAGGGTGTAGTGCAGGCCCCGGCTCTCCTTGCGGCGGCTCGCGCAGTCCACGATGAGGTGCGCCACCTCCGCGATGTTGCGCAGCTCGATGACGTCGCGGGTGACCTTGAAGCGCCAGTAGTAGTCGCGGATCTCCTCGCGCAGCAGCTCCAGCCGCCGCCGCGCGCGCATCAGCCGCTTGTCCGTGCGGACGATGCCCACGTAGTTCCACATCAGCCGGCGGATCTCATCCCAGTTGTGGGTGACGACCACGCTCTCGTCGGAGTCCACCGCGCTGCCGGAGTCCCAGGCCGGCGGGTCCTCCTTCGGCAGGGACAGCGAGGACAGCTCCTCGGCCGCCACCGTCACCGCGCGGTGGCCGAACACCAGGCCCTCCAGCAGCGAGTTGGACGCGAGCCGGTTGGCGCCGTGCAGGCCCGTGCAGGACACCTCTCCGATGGCGTACAGGCCCGGCACGTTGGTGCGCCCGTGCAGGTCCGTCACCACGCCGCCGCACTGGTAGTGGGCCGCGGGCACGACGGGGATGGGCTGCACCGCCATGTCGATGTTGAAGGCCTTGCAGGTGGCGTAGATGTTGGGGAAGCGCTCCGTGAGGTACGCGCGGCCCAGGTGCGTCATGTCCAGGTAGACGCAGTCGTTGCCCGTGCGCTTGAGCTCCGCGTCGATGGCGCGCGCCACCACGTCGCGCGGGGCCAGGTCCCGCATGGGGTGGTAGCGGTCCATGAACGTCTGGCCGCCCTTGAGCCTGAGCTTGCCGCCCTCGCCGCGCAGCGCCTCGCTGATGAGGAAGCTCTTGGCCTCCGGGTGGAAGAGGCACGTGGGGTGGAACTGGTAGAACTCCATGTTCGCCACGCGCGCGCCCGCGCGGTACGCCATGGCCACGCCGTCGCCCGTCGCGACATCCGGGTTGGACGTGTAGAGGTACACCTTGCCCGCTCCGCCCGTGGCCAGCACCGTCACCTTGGACAGGAAGCGCTCGATGGCGCCGCTCTCCAGCAGCGCGTACGCGCCCACGCACCGGCTGGAGGGGGCGTGCGGCCGGCGGTCCAGGATGAGGTCGATGGCGGCCGTGTTCTCGAAGAAGGTGATGTTGGGCTCCTGGTCGCACGCGGCCAGGAGCGCGCGCTGCACCTCGCGCCCGGTGATGTCGCCCGAGTGGATGACCCGGCGGGCCGAGTGGCCGCCCTCGCGGGTGAGGTCGAACTCGCCGCCGAGCCGGTCGAACTCCGCGCCCAGCGCGACCAGCTCCTTGAGGCGCGTGGGCCCTTCGCGCACCGTCACCTCCACCGCGTCCCGGTGGCACAGGCCCGCGCCCGCGACGAGCGTGTCCTCGATGTGCGCATCGAAGGTGTCCGTGGGAGCGAGCACGCTGGCGATGCCCCCCTGGGCATAGGCGGTGTTCCCCTCGCCACGCTCGCGCTTGGTGAGCACGGCGACCGTGCCGTGCCGGGCCGCCTGCAGGGCGAACGACAGGCCTGCCACGCCGCCGCCCATGACCAGGAAATCAAACCGATGGGGCATGGCCGACAGCCTTAATGGCGGTAAGTGCTGGAAACAAGGCGTTTTCTTGAGGACTTTCCGGGCGTTGTCTAAGGTTTCGGCCGCCGCCATGCGTGTCCTGACCGCCCTCGTCGTCCTGCTGACCGCCGCCCTCCCGGCGTATGCCTCCGACGGCATCTACAGCTACGTGGAGAAGGACGGCACCATCGTCTACACGAACGTGCCGCCCGGAGGCGCGCGCAAGGCGCGCAAGCTGTCCGGGACCTTCACGCCCGCGCCGGCCAAGTCCGCGCCCGTGCGGGGCCGCTCCCGGACGCCCGCGGAATTGGATCCGCACATCACCACCGCGGCGCTGCGCTACCGCATCCCGCCGGCGCTGGTGCGCGCCATCATGCACACGGAGAGCAACTTCAACCCGAACGCGCTCAGCCACAAGGGCGCCAGCGGGCTGATGCAGCTCATGCCGGGCACCGCGTCGGACATGTACGTGAAGGACATCTTCGACTCGAAGGACAACATCGAGGGCGGCGTGCGCTACCTGCGCGTGCTGGCGAACATGTTCGACGGCGACATGGTGAAGATGGTCGCCGCGTACAACGCCGGGCCGGACGCGGTGAAGAAGTACGGAGGCCGGGTGCCGCCGTACGCCGAGACGCAGGAGTACGTGCGCAAGGTCCTCCAGCTCTACCAACACTACAAGGAGCGCGAGCGGCTCGCCCAGGCCGAGGCCAGCAGCCGTGAGCCCACATCCGAGAATGACGACGCGCACGAAGGGGACGAAGGAGCCGGGCCCCGCTGAAGAGGAGTTCCTGCGGCAGCTCCACCAGGGAGCGGAGCTGCTGGGCGCCGGCAAGGTCACCGAAGCGAAGGACTTCCTGGAGCGTGCGCACCAGCTCCAGCCGCGCCACGAGAAGGCCCAGAACCTCCTGGGCCTGACGTATTTCAAGCTGGGCCTCTTCGACCGCGCCGCGGACCTGTACGAGATGCTCGTGCGGGACAACCCGGTGGACCCCACGCTGCGCGTGAACCTGGGGCTCGTCTACCTGAAGACGAACGCGCTCCAGCGCGCGGCGCGCGAGTTCGAAACGGCCACCGACCTGGCCCCGGACCACAAGAAGGCGCACAACTACCTGGGCCTGACCTTCGCCCAGATGGGCGAGTACGGCCGCGCGCGCGAGCACTTCCTCCTGTCCGGCAGCGACGCCATGGCGGAGAAGATGTCGCGCGCCATCGCCGGGGAGGGCTACAGCCGTCCGCCCGCCGCCCCCGCGCCGGCCCGTCCGCGCGAGGAGGAGGGGAGCGCCGCGCCCCCGCCTTCGTCCGGTGAGAGCGACTGGGGCGCCCAGTTCGGCCTGGATGAAGCGCCCCGGAGCCCGCGCGCCGCCGCGCCGCCGCCCCAGGCTCCTTCGAAGCCTCCGGACGACGACCTGCGCTTCGCCGAGGACGAGGGCCCGCCCGCCCCCACGGACGCGCACGCCTTCGCCAGGCGCGTCCAGGAGGACGAGGACCCGAGCCTCGCCGCCGGCGAGAGCACCTACGGAGACGACGCGGAGCTGGCCGCCACCACGGACGCGGACACCTCCGGCGCCGACGTCGAGGTCGCCGACGAGCTGCCCCCCACGCCGGTGTCGGAGGAGATCGAGGTCTCCGAGGAGCCGCCCGTCCTCGCGTCCGACCTGGAGTCGGAGCCCGGCGCCGCCTTCGCGGAGACCTTCGACGCGCTGGCGAAGAGCGAGCCGGCTCCCACGCCCCGGCCCGCCGAGCCGGCTTCCGTGCCCGCCACTGCCTCCGGCGTGAGCCCGCCCGTGCTCACCGAGTGGGTGCCCACGGTGGCCCTGCCGGGCGCGACGCCGGGACAGCCCTTCACCCAGGGCCCGGCGGGCGTGACGCTGACGGTGAACGGCGAGCTGCTCACCCGGCTGGAGGGGCTGGTCGCCGTGCGCGGACAGGTCACCTTCCAGCCGGAGATGAAGCGCTTCCGGGGCCGGGCCACGGACAAGCCCTTTGGCGAGGGCGACCAGGCCATGGTGCGCGCCCGGGGGCAGGGGACGCTGCACCTGGAGCCCTCTGCCGGACAGCAGCTGGTGCCGGTGGTGCTGGATGACGAGTCCGTCTACCTGCGTGACGCGTGCGTCTTCGCCTTCGAGGAGCCCGTCGTCTTCGAGAACGGCCGCGTGCCGTCGGAGCTGGCCCAGGACCTGGACCTCGTGCACCTGCGCGGGCAGGGGCGGGTGCTGCTCAGCCTGTCGGGCCCGCTGCGCTCGGTGCCGGTGGCCATGGACCAGCCGGTGACGGTGCCCCTCACGCACCTGGTGGGCTGGGTGGGCAACCTCACCCCCCGCGTGGTGCCCCTGGTGGCGTCCGCTGGCGGGGAGACACTGCGGGGGGCGGTGGAGCTGGGCGGTGAAGGATTTGCCCTCATCGCACTCGGGGTCCGGTAGAACGCGCGCCCATGGCCACCGAGCGAGCCCTCAGGAAGCAGCGCAAGCGCGAGGAGCGGGCCCGCCGCCGCGCGTCCCGTCGTCCCAGCATCCTGGTGCAGGAGTTCTGGAACCTGCCCAACATGCTCACGCTGGGGCGCATCCTCATCATCCCCCTGTTCGTCTGGCTCACCTACGACGCGGACCCCCTGCACTCGCTCCTGGCCGGCCTGGTGTTCGCGGTGGCCGCCATCACGGACGTGGTCGACGGCTACCTGGCCCGGCGCTGGAACCTCATCACCGTGGTGGGCAAGTTCATGGATCCGCTGGCGGACAAGCTCATCGCCATGGCCGCCCTGGTGATGATGGTCCGCCTGGGCCGCATCGCCGCGTGGGTCGTCATCGTGCTGCTGGCCCGCGAGTTCATCGTCAGCGGCCTGCGCACCATCGCCGCCAGCGAGGGCATGGTCATCGCCGCGGGGCAGGAGGGGAAGTGGAAGACGTCCCTCCAGCTGGTGGGGATCATCTCCCTGTGCGTCCACTACGTGCACCCGCTGGACCTGGGCTTCCGCACCGTCCCCGTGGACTACAACCAGGTGGGCAAGGTGCTCGTGTACCTGTCGGGTGCGTTCTCCGTGTGGAGCGCCGTCGTCTACTTCCGTGCGTTCCTCGGGATGCTCGCCCGCCGGGGAGGCCCGGATCCGGACGCGAAAAGTGTTTGACGTGCCCGGGAGGCCTCTGTATATCCGCCCCACTTCCGGGGCGGCACTGACCGGGCGGTAGGCAGCACGCGGCACCGAGATGCGGGAATAGCTCAGCGGTAGAGCATCGCCTTGCCAAGGCGAGGGTCGAGGGTTCAAATCCCTTTTCCCGCTCCAAAAGCAGTCAGCGGTACGGTCGTTCAGCGGCACCAGATGCGGGAATAGCTCAGCGGTAGAGCATCGCCTTGCCAAGGCGAGGGTCGAGGGTTCAAATCCCTTTTCCCGCTCCAATCGAAGGCCCCCTGGGAAACCAGGGGGCCTTTTTCTTTCTCTCCGTGCGGCATCACGGCAGGCGGGCGCGCGAGGGGCCGGCGGTCCGCTGTTCCAGGGCGTTCGCCACCGGCGGACCCTTTGCGGTATGGATACCGGCGCATGATTCGCAACTTCCGGGAACTCTATTCGTACCGGGGGCTCCTCCTCAGCCTGGTGCAGCGCGAGCTGAAGGCGCGCTATCGCGGCTCGGTGCTGGGCTTCTTCTGGACGTTCCTGAACCCCACCCTGCACATGCTGGTGTACGCGCTCTTGTTCGGCGTGTTCATGAAGAACCAGATTCCGCACTACGCCTACTTCATGTTCGTGGGCCTCTTGCCGTGGATCTGGTTCTCCACGTCGGTGTCCGCGGGGGCCAGCGCCATCAGCGACCGGCGCGACCTGATGACCAAGGTGCGCTTCCCGGCCCAGGTGCTGCCGGCGACGGTGGTGGCCACCAACTTCTGCAACTTCATCTTCTCGCTGCCCCTGATGGTGGTGCTGGGGCTCATCTTCGGCGTGGTGCCGTCCTGGCACGTGGTGCTGTTCCCCGTCGTGGTGCTGATCCAGATGTGCTTCACCTTCGCGGTGGTGTACGCGGTCAGCGCCTTCAACGTGACGTTCCGGGACCTGCAGCACATCGTGATGAACCTGATGACGCTGTGGTTCTTCATGACGCCGGTGCTCTACAAGCTGTCCACCATCCCGGAGGAGTACCGGCGCGTGCTGCAGGTGCTCAATCCGATGTCCATCCTCATCACCTCGTACCAGGCCATCTTCTACGAGCACCGGCTGCCGGATGCGGTGCCGCTCGTGTCGCTCCTGGGCGTCTCCATCGTGCTGCTGTGGGGTGCCACGCAGATCTTCGAGAGCCGCCGCGAGGAGTTCGCGGAGTCCATCTAGATGGCCCAGTCACCGACCGAGGACGCCATCGTCATCCAGGACGTGGTGAAGAACTTCCGGAAGAAGACCATCCGGGGGGAATACACCACGTTCAAGTCGGAGCTCGTGCGCTGGCTTCGCGGACAGCGCAACGTGCCCGCCGGGGGGCGCTTCATTGAGTCCCTGCGCGGCGTGAACCTGCGCATCCCCAAGGGCCAGACGGTGGCCATCCTGGGGCGCAACGGCTCCGGCAAGAGCACGCTGCTCAAGCTCATCACCGGCATCTACTCGCCCACCTCCGGCAGCATCCAGGTGAACGGCCGCATCTCCGCGCTGCTGGACCTGGGCGCGGGCTTCCACCCTGACTTCTCCGGCCGGGAGAACATCCTCATCAACGGCATCATCCTCGGCATGTCCCGGGCCGAGGTGCGCGCGAAGATGGAAGACATCATCGCGTTCAGCGAGCTGGGGGAGTTCATCGACGAGCCGGTGCGCACGTACTCCAGCGGCATGTACATGCGCCTGGCGTTCTCCGTGGCCACGCACGTGGACCCGGACATCCTCATCATCGATGAGATTCTGGCCGTCGGCGACGAGCACTTCAGCAAGAAGAGCCTCGCGAAGATGACGGAGTTCAAGCGGCTGGGGAAGACCATCGTCCTCGTCACGCACGACATGTCCACCGTGGAGCGCTGGTGTGACCAGGCGGCGTGGCTGGACGGCGGGCGGATCCGCCGCGTGGGCACTCCGGCAGAGATCGCCGCCGAGTACCGGCAGGCGGTGTCGCTCGCGGAGGCGCGCTCCACCGTGTTCACCCCGCCGGCCCTGACCGAAGGGGGCGGGGCGCTGCCGTCGCTGTCGGAGGGCCCGGTGGTGCGGGACGAGCCGCCGGCGTCGCCGCCGGTCGCTGTCTCGCGGGTGTGGCTGAGCGGGCCGCGCGGTGAGGAGCTGGGGCTCGTCACCACGGAGACGCGGGCGGAGGCCTGCATCGACTACGTGGCGCGCGAGTCGGTGGAGGACGTGGAGTTCGTCCTCACGCTGTCCACCGCGGACGGGGCGGTGCTGTACGTGACGAGCACCCGGACGGACCGGGTGGCGCTGCCGGCGCCGCTGCCGCCGCAGGGACGGCTGCGCTTCGTGCTGCCCCGGCTGGGACTCCTGGGCGGCTCCTACGTGCTGAGCGTGGAGCTGAAGACGGGCAACAACGCGAATCCGGAGCCGGGCCGGGAAGCCCGCTGCACCTTCTCCGTGTCCACGGAGCACGACGACCGGGGTGTCTTCCGGCCGGAGCATTCCTGGGTGGTGGAGGAGGCTCCGGCCGCTCCCGTCCAGGCGGTCTCCGTGTCCAAGCATGCCGCGGCCTCCTGAGGGGGAGGGAGGCCTCCCGCACGCCGCGGCCCGGGGCCTTGAAGAAGGGGAGGCGCCTGGGAAGTGAGCACCTTGTTCCACACCATGCCCGAGGGGGGGCAGGCCGCGACGTCCGCCGGAGAGCTCGCCGAGCGCATCGCCGCCCTGCGCGCGGAGCCCTCCGCGGCCAACGCCCGGGAGCTCGCGGCGCTGACGGAGCGCCTGCGCCGGTTGGTGCCTCCCGCCAACACGCCCCTGTCGCCGCTGCTCGCCGCTGCGAGGCTCGCCGTCCCGTTCGACTTCTCCGTGCCGCCGTCGCACCGCGCGTCGGGAGGGCAGTGGGTGACGGCCGCCAAGCGCGCCTTCGTGATGGGCCTGCGCCCTCTCCACGTTGAGCTGCTCAAGCCCCAGGCCGCCTTCAACCAGCGCGTGCTGCGCGTGCTGGAGCGGCTGGAGGCCCGGCGCGACCAGGGCTCACGCGAGGACCTGACGGACTGGGTCCGCGAGCAGCTCGACGCGGTGGGGCCCGGGCAGGGCGCTTCAGCGGGGGCCGTCCGCGAGCCGCATGGGGCGCGAGGCTCCGGTGCGGGCACTTCGGCGGCCGCGGCCCCTGCGCCGCATGGCACGCTGAACTTCGTGGACGTCGGGGCCGTGGGTGGACCGCGTGAGCGGCGCGAGCCGCGCGGCTTCGCTCCCGTGGACCTGGCCTGGAAGCTGGCGTGGCGCGCATGGCGCCGGGCGCTGGGGCCCGTGCTGGAGCCGCTGCTCGAGCGCCAGGCGGAGTGGAACGCGCAGATGCGGGAGACCCTGCTGTCCGTCGCCGCCGCTCCGGGTGCCGGCACGCTGGATCCGCTGGGGGCCACGCACCGGGTGGCGCGGCTCGTGGCGCTGGCGTCTCCGCTGGCGCGGCCGGGGCTGCCCCGGGGCGTCCGGGCCTCCGCGCCGCTGTGGACCGAGGTGCTGCGCCGGCAGTCCCGCTTCAACGGCGAGGCGGTGGTGGCGCTGGCCGCCATCCTCGGCGTGCGCACGCCGCCTCCGCCCGTGCCCGCGCTGGAGGACTTCCACCACTGGTGCACGCTGCGCGAGTCCGGGGACATCCAGGCCGCCCGCGAGGCCATGGCCCGGCTGCCGCGCCGTCCCCGGCTGTCCCTCCTCGTCGCCACCGCGGGGGCCTGTCCCGCGCACCTGCGCGAGTGCCTCGCGTCGGTGGAGGCCCAGGTGTACCCGGAGTGGGAGCTGGTGCTCGTGGGGCCGGAGGACGGGCCCGCGCTGCCGGAGCCCTGGGGCCCGTCGCGCCGCCAGCCGCGCATCCGCCGGGTGACGCTCTCCGGGCCCACCGACTTCGCCCGCGCGCTGCGCGTGGGCCTGCAGGCCGCCAGCGGTGACTTCGTGGGCGTGCTGGGCGCGGAGGACACGCTCGCGCCCCATGCCCTGGCAGAGGTGGCGCTGGCCCTGGGCGCGAACCCGGGCCTGGACGTCGTCTACGGCGACGAGGACCGGCTGGACACGCGGGGGCGCCGCACCGCCCCCTTCTTCAAGCCGGACTGGTCCCCGGACCTGCTGCGCTCGGTGGACTACCTGGGCCGGGGCGTGATGGCGCGGCGCGCGCTGGTGGAGTCCGTGGGCGGCTTCCGCGAGGGCTTCCCGGGCGCCGAGGAGTACGACCTCTTCCTGCGCCTCAGCGAGGCGTCGGAGCGCATCGGCCACGTGCCGCACCTGCTCTACCACCGGCGCCTGGGCGCCGTGGGGCAGGTGTCCCAGGAGGGCCGCCGCGCGCTCGCGGAGCACCTGGCGCGCCGGGGCGAGGACGCCGAGGTGACGGTGCCAGGGCCGGGCCGCTACCGCGTGCGCTACGCCGTCCGGGGCACGCCGAAGGTGTCCATCATCGTCCCGTTCAAGGACCGGCCGGACCTGCTGAAGACGCTCACGGACACCCTGCTGGAGCGCACGACGTACCCGCACTTCGAGCTGGTGCTCGTGTCCAACAACAGCGTCCGCCCGGAGACCTTCGCGCTCCTGGACACGCTGAACGACCCGCGCGTGGTGAAGCGCACCTGGGACTTCCCCTTCAACTACCCGGCCATCAACAACTGGGCGGCGGGGCAGGCCACGGGCGAGCTGCTGCTGTTCCTCAACAACGACATGGAAGTGGTGGACCCCGGCTGGCTCACGGAGCTGGTGTCCCAGGCGCAGCGCCCGGAGGTGGGCGCGGTGGGCGCGAAGCTCCTCTTCCCCGAGGGCACCGTGCAGCACGCGGGCATCGTCGTGGGCATGACGGGCATGGCGGGCCACCCCTTCTGGCGCCTGCCGGACGGGCCCATCCTCACGCCCTTCGGCCACACGGAGTGGGTGCGCAACTGGCTGTCCGTCACCAGCGCGTGCGTGATGATCCGCCGGCCCCTCTTCGACGCGCTGGGCGGCTTCGACGAGCGCTTCCTCCTGTGCGGCAGCGACGTGGACCTGGGCCTGCGGCTGCACGCCCGGGGGCTGCGCGTGGTGTGCACGCCCTTCGCGCGCGTGGTGCACCACGAGTCCGCCAGCCGCCGCACGGACGCCATCCCGGAGCCGGACTACTGGCGCTCCTTCACGTCGTACCGGCCGTGGCTGCTCAAGGGCGACCCCTACTACAACCCCAACCTCACGCTGCTGTCGGGGGACTGCGACCTGCGCCGCCACCCCGAGGACGGCGAGGCGCTGGCGGTGCGCACGCTGGCCCACGAGGTGCCCAGCGCGCGCCGCCCGCTGAAGTGACGGCGGCTTTCGCCTAGCGGATGGCCCGCCAGGTGAACCAGGCGTCATAGGCCAGGTTCGCCAGCGGCACCCCGCTGCGGCGCACCACGCTGTCGCGCCAGGGGTTCGTCTCGAAGGCCTTCCACGCCTCCTTGAGGGCCCCCTTCACCGAGCCCACCTGCGCCAGCTTCTTCAGCTCCAGCTTGAGGCCGAAGGTGGTGACCTCATGCACGCCGAAGCTCTCCACGTGCGAGTACTTGAGGAACTCGCGCGCCTCCTGCTCCGTGGGGTAGCGCGTGTAGCGCAAGAGCTCCTGGAGCGTGCCGGGCTGCAGCTCGTCCGCGGTGAAGCGCAGCAGGGGAGACAGCCGCGCGTAGTCCCGCGCGTAGTCGTACATGCCCTCCTGCACGCGGCGGAAGAAGCGGGCGCTGTTGTCCTTCTCCTGGTCGTGGTGCAGCAGCTCCGGCATGGGCAGGTGCGGCGCCCACGGGTTCTTCCCATAGCGCACCGTGCTGCCGTGGTTCGCCGTGGTGATCATCTCGAAGATGGCGGTGTTGCGCAGGAAGTCCGCCTCCTCCAGGTCGCGCCGCCGCAGGTCCGACAGGTAGCCGTACTTGAAGGACTTCTTCGGCTGGGGCTGACCGTCCGGCACGTAGGCCAGGTAGAAGCCGTGCAGCTCCGGGAAGCGCGCGTCGTGCTCGAAGGCGCGCATCAGGTTGTCCTGCATGCTGCCCTTCCACCCGATGTCCACGAGCGCCGTGCGCTCCAGGCCCATCATCCCGCGGTACTCCAGGTAGCGGGACAGGTTGGCGCGCGCTTCGTCGCGGCGCTGGTGGAAGGCCACGCGCACGCGGCGCGACGCGAGGAAGCGCTGGAAGGCGGCGTCCTTCGTGGGCTCCACGATGGGCCGGTCCGGGTCGGTGAGGCCGCACTCGGCGGCCAGCCGGATGAACTCGTCCTGGGGCAGCGACAGGTTCTTGAGCAGGCCGCGCAGCGACTGGCGGCTGTACTGGCGCCAGAAGCGGTGCACCTCCTCCCAGCTCAGCTCGCGCATGGACGCGAGGATGGTGGAGGCCCGGCTGACGAACAGGTAGTGCGCCTTGGGCACCCGGCGGAACAGCCCGGAGTCCTTCAGGAGCGCGAACACCTTGAGCAGCGTGAGGCCCTCGCGCGCCAGGAAGTAGACGTGGTCGATGCCCAGCTTCTCCGAGCGCTCGATGACGTCCACCACGAAGGCCACGATGCCCGGCGCCAGCGTGCGCCCCAGCTGGTAGCTGGCGTCGTCGTCCGGCGGGCGGACGTGGCGGGCCTCGTTGCCCAGCACGACGTCCACGTAGTGCGCGGCCCAGTACGGGTTCTGCTCCACGGCCTTCTGGGCGATCTCCAGCCGGCGGCGGCGCTGCTTCTCGTCCGGGTCGTCCACGCGCAGGGTGGAGATGCCCAGCCGGCGCGGCTGCACGTTGTCGGCGTTCTCGTCGTCGCCGACGAAGAAGAGCTGCTCGGGCTTGAGCCCCTCGCGCTCCAGCACGCGCGGGAAGAGGCGGCCGGACGCCTTGCGCAGCCCCTCGTCGATGGAGACGTAGCCCGCGTCGAAGTACTGCTCCAGCCCGCAGTGCCGGAGCAGCTCACGCAACAGCGGCTGCGACAGGTACATGTCGCTCACGAAGATGAGCCGCTTGCCCTGGGCCTTCAGCGCGGACAGCACCTCCGGGATGCCCGGCGCGGGACGCAGCGCCAGCTTCTCCAGCTCCAGCTCCAGCGCGCGCAGCTCCGCGGCCATGCGCGAGCGCATCGGCTCCCGGGGCACCCAGCTGCCCGCCCAGCGCTGCAAGAGCGCCTCGAAGTCGACCTCGTTGTCGCGGCCCTGGGCCACCTGCTCCCCGGCGACCTCCATCTCCAGGGCGAAGCGGCGCTGGCGCACCTGGGCCACCGTGGGCAGGGCCTTGGGGTGCACCAGCTCCTTCAGCCGCGCGTGGAAGCCGCGCGCCACGGCCGTCTTGAGCCACTCGCCCTCCACGCTGCGCACCACCAGCGTGTTGAAGACGTCGAAGCCCACCACGTCGTAGCCCGCCGTCGCGGTGAGCAGCCGCTCGCGCAGCGTGGCGAAGGAGGAGGACTCAATCGGGGGCGCGTCGCCCGCGCGGAAGAGGCGCGAGGCCTGGGCCAGCCCGTCCACCACGTTGGGCGGCAGGGCCTCCGAGGCAATCACCGACATGCGCTCGCCGGGCGTCGCGCGCGGGTGCTTCGTGGCGGCGGGGGCGCCCTTCTGCGTCAGGTACAGGTCGCGCGCGGTCTCCACCGCCCAGCGCTGGAGGGCGGGAAGCAGCGCGGCCGCTGCGGGTTCACGGCGGGCAGTCATCTGCTTCCGGTGTCCTTGGCTCTAGTTGGGGACGGCCGCGCGGGCGCGGGTGAGACGCGTGACCTTCTCCGCGCCCAGGGCTTCCGGGGCGGAGGCCTCCGGAGCGCGCGCGCCGGTGGACTCGACGGCGACGGGGACGGCCACCGGGGGGCGCGTGGGCGTCAGCGACGCCAGGTGCGCCACGGGGTCCGCGAACAGGTGGGCGTCGTGCAGCACGCGCTGGAAGCACGCGGACGCGTCGAAGGCCTCGCGCATCTTCTGCCACGCGCGGATGCGCACCGCGCGGAAGGACACCGGCATGCGGAAGACTTCATCCAGCGAGCGCGCCCACTGGCCGTCCGGCCGGTAGAGGAACTCGTCCTCCGGCTCGATGTTCCACTCCCCGGCGAAGACCGTGTCGGCGATGACGAGCAGCCCGTGCGCCATGGCCAGCAGCGGAAGCGGATCAAAGCGGCCCATCAGGTCGCGCGACGCGTAGACGAGCGTCCCGGCCTTCTCCAGCGCCTGCGACACCTCTTCCGGCGTGGCGTGCGAGGACAGCACGTCCACCGGCCCCAGCTTGCGCAGGTGCTCCAGCGCCTCCGGCGTGGGGCTGGCCCAGTCCGCCACCAGCATCCGGCGCACGTCCAGCCGCGGGCCCGTCGGGCAGCGCGCGGTGTCCACCGGCAGGGGCAGCGTCTGCAAGAGCGGCAGCCGCGCCAGCTCCGGCGACGTGGGCGTCTCCAGGTAGGTGAGCCAGCGGAAGCCCTTCACGTCCGGGCCGCTGATGCTCGCGAGCCGCTCAATCTCCTCCGCGCTGAACAGCGGCGCGGGGATGACGCCGATGCGCATGGCGCCGGGAACGCGCGCCGCCAGCTCCGGCGTGAGGTCCTGCGGACGGAACACGAGCGTCGCGTTCGCGCCCCAGGCCTGGGCCGCGTCGAGCGCGGGCTCCCACTGGCCGGACGTCACGGGGAAGAAGCGGACCTCGGCCCACGCCGCCTGGACGGGCACGTGCGGCTCGAAGGCCGGCTCACCCACGAAGGCGACGCGCTGGACGGAGGGGGAGGGCGGATGGACTCTCATGACAGGACTCGCGTGAGGCGTGCGCGCAGGGACTTCTTCAAGTCGTCGGACACCAGCTTCTGCAGCGCGCGGACGGGGCGGGACTTCTTGAGCTGGCGGTAGCGCTCCAGCAGCACCTGCTCGCCGGGCCCCACGTACGGGTGCAGCGGCGAGTGGCCTCCGCGCTCCGCGCGCCAGACGTCATCCAGCCAGTGGCCGTGCATGGTGGACATCGCGGCCAGCGCGGGGCGCAGGTGCGAGTTCGTCCAGCCCTCCGCGTGCAGCGCTTCCAGCCCGGAGGCCACCTGGCGCGTGCTGGACTCCCAGTCCGTGAACGCCTTGGCGGTGGCGAGCGCGTTGGCGCGCAGGTGCGCGAGGTACGCGGGCTGCGTGCTGAGCAGGCGCAGGAACTGGACGATCTGCCGGTGGTTGTACGGCTCCACCATCAGCGAGTTCTGCCCGTGCACCATGTACTCGTCGGTGCCGGTGACGGTGTACGTGATGGCGGTGCCGCCCTGGGAGAACATCTCCAGCGGCGGGCCGAACATGCCCTCCACACGGGAGAGCTTCAGCAGCACGTCGTACTGGCCGTAGACCTGGTGCACCTGGTTGATGGGGATGCGCTCGTGCACCTGCACCGGCTGCCCGCCCACGGTGGGCTTCTGCCCGCCGGAGGACGACGCCAGCCACCCCGTCTCGAACTGGACGCCCGCCTGCGCCGCCAGCTCCAGGACCTCGAACGTCTCCGGCACGCCCTTGAAGCCCACGCCCCACGGGCCCTCCACCAGCACGCGCAGCTTGCCGTCGCGCTTCGGCGGGGCCTGCACGCAGGGGAAGTGGTCGCGGGACAGGCCGTTCTGCACGTAGAGCGTGCGCCCCTCGGGCTGCAGCGTCTGGATGAACTCCACCAGCCACTTCGCCTCGGTGACGAACAGGAGCGGCAGCGAGTACGTCTGCCGGTTGAGCAGCTTGTAGTGGCGCTCCGCGTGGAAGCGCGACTCCAGGCTCTGGTTCAGGTAGCCGTACACCCGGGCGTTGACGCGCCACAGGTCGTAGAAGGTGATCCACCAGGTGGCCAGCGCGAAGTCGAAGGACTCACCCTCGGCCTCCGCGAGCGACCGGCGCGGCAGGTCCGCCAGCCGTGGGTGCCACAGGGGATACGTCAGCGTGACGGGGCCCGGGGTGATGAGGACGGCCTCATGGCCGAGGTCCTGGAGCCGTGAGGCGTACTCCAGGATGACGTTGGACCCACCGGAGATATTGGCGATGTCCCCAACGAGGAACCCGATCTTCATGCCTTGGCAACTCGCGTCGTGGGCTGGATGCGGCCCGGAGGAAACGATTCGCCGCCGCCGTTGATTCTCCCCGTGGCATCCCCCTCAGGACGACGAGGCAGGCGAAGCGAGGGGCCGATGTAGCGCGGAGGAGGTTCCTGCGTCAACGCCCGGCGGGGCCGCCGTCCGTCGAGCAGGCAGCCATGCGCTCAGGGTGAGGAAGGCCCCGGCGGATCCTTCTCCAGCTGCTTCAACCGTGCTTCCAGTTCACGCCGCCAGAGGGCCTGCGTCCGCGCGTGTTCGCGCTGGTTCTCGATGACGACGGTGAGGGCGTCCAGGATGGCTTCGTTGAAGTGCACCTGGCGGCGCAGCACCTCGTTGATGAACGGCTGGAACGCGCCGCGGAAGGTCCGCTTGGCGAACACGAGCACGGGCCCCAGGACGGGGCGGTGCGACGTGGCGGGCTCCACGTAGCGCACGTCCGCCTTGGCCCGCGCCTCCAGCAGCAGCGCCGGCCACTGGCCCGCGACGGGGGCGCGCAGTGACGCGGCCAGCGTGCGGCGCAGGTGGTCGCGCGCGGCGGCGGACGGCTCGGGGAGCCGCTCGGTGGCGGCGGCCACGGCCTGGGCCGAGGGGACGGCCGTGAGCAGGTCAGCGGCGTGCATGGCGGGCTCCTCGCTTCTTCGATGACAACGCCTGGACCAGGACGTTGGCCACCGCGTCCAGGTCCGAACGGTCCAGCTCCACCAGGCGCGGCCCCAGGTGGTGCCGGGCCGCTTCCGTCGCCGCCTCGTCGGACGCGACGGCCGCGTCGCGCACGCCCCAGCTCCGCCGCCCCACGCTGGCCATCAGCGCCTGCGCCGCGGCGGTGTCCGTGCCCAGCAGCACCACCTTCCCGGACGACGCCCGCACCGCCGTCTCCAGCGACGACGAGCCGGGCAGCGGCTCGGGCATGGGACCGACGGGCTGGTCGGGGGTGAAGTGCCAGACAGGTGCTCCCCCGGCCGTCTGGGGTCCGAGCGAGAGGACGGGCTCCTCGCCGCGCCCCCGGAGGGCGAGGATGCGGGAGTCGGGCAGGCGGCGGTGCAGCTCGAGGGCGAGCCGCGACATGGGCGCCTCCGGCCGCGCGGAGAAGCCGGGGCAGACGAGCTCGATGGCGGGCGCCTGCGAGGAGGCCACCGCCGGACCGGGCCCGCTTCCTCCCAGCCAGCCCTGCAGCGCGGTGCGCACCTGCGCGGCCACGGCCTTCTGGGACAGCGCGGCCACGCGGGCGCGCTGCGCGGTGAGCACCTGCTGGCGCAGCGCGGGTTCGCGCTCCAGCACCGCGAGCAGTTGCGCCACGTCCATGGGCTCGCGCGAGAACGTGGTGAGGCCCGCGCCGCCCAGGGTCTCCGGGACGGCCGCGGCGCCGTACGCGACGACGGGGACGTCGCGGTACATGGCCTCCAGCAGCGGCACGCCGAAGCCCTCGTGGCGGCTCATGGAGAGGTAGGCCGTGGCGGACGCGAAGCAGGCGGACAGTTGCGCGGCGTTGACGCGGCCCAGGAACTGGATGCGGTCCGGGCCGAGCAGGTCCTTGAGGCCGTGCAGGAAGCCGCCGTAGGGCGCGTCGCGGTGGATGTTGCCCGCGATGAGCAGGCGGCTCTTGGGCTGGTACAGGCGCTGGTACGCGGTGAAGACGCGCAGCACGTCGTCCACGTACTTGCTGGGCACCGCGCGGCCCACGAAGAGGATGTTGGAGCAGCCGTCGTCCAGCTCCGCCATCAGCGCCGGATCCGGCGGCGTGTCGAACGCGTTCCAGTCGATGGCGAAGGGCAGCACGTCCACGCGCGGGTAGCCCGCGGCGACCAGCTCCTCCGCGCTGAAGCGCGAGTAGGCGAAGGCGCCGTCCACATGCGGGCGCAGCGCGAGCAGCTCCAGGCGGGCGGCGTCGCACGCGAGCACCGCGCCCCGGTCGTAGCCCTCGAAGAGCCGGGCGGGGGTGATGTTGTGGTAGACGAGCAGCTTGCGGCCGCGCGACCGGGCGATGAGCTGCACCTGCTTCGACTCGAAGCTGTGGTGCACGAGCAGCACGGAGTCGCGGGTGGCCTCGCGCGGGTAGTTCCTGGCGGCGTGCACCTGGTCGCGGCACGCGTCGTCCCAGGAGTCCGCGTAGATTTCGGAGGTGTGGCCCCAGGAGCGCAGCAGGCTCTGGAGGTAGCGCACCTGGTTGCCAATCGCGTCACCCCACGCCAGGCGGGTGACCAGCTGGTGGATGTGCAAGGGTCCGCCCGGGCCGAGAGGGGGTCGCGGTGACACGCGCGCGTTCCCTTACAACCGTCCAGCCCGCCCTTACAAGAGCGCCCGACGTGCCTTGACGGAGGGGCCTGCGCACAGTAGCCAGGGCGGCCACGCGTCCCCCAAGGTTGGGTCCATGTCAACGAACGTCCTGGTCACGGGTGGCTGCGGCTTCATCGGGTCCAACCTGGTCCGCTACCTGCTCCGCGAGCGGCCTGCCTGGAAGGTCGTCAACCTGGACCGGCTCACCTACGCCGGCAACCTGGAGAACCTCCTCGGCCTGGAGGACGACGCCCGCCACGTCTTCGTGCACGGCGACGTGGGCGACCGGGCGTGCGTGGACCGGGTGCTCCAGGAGCACGCCATCGACTGCGTCCTCCACCTGGCCGCGGAGAGCCACGTGGACCGCTCCATCGAAGGTCCGGCCGTCTTCGTCACCACCAACGTCCTGGGCACGCAGCAGCTGCTGGAGGCCTGCCGGGCGCGGGGCATCCGGCGGTTCGTGCAGGTCTCCACCGACGAGGTGTACGGCTCGCTGGGACCGTCCGGCGCCTTCACGGAAGCGTCACCCCTCCAGCCCTCCAGCCCCTATTCGGCGTCCAAGACGGGCGCGGACCTGCTGGCCCTGGCGTACCACCACACCTACGGCCTGGACGTGGTGGTGACGCGCTGCTCGAACAACTACGGGCGCTATCAGTTCCCGGAGAAGCTCATCCCGCGCATGGTGGTGAACGCGCTCCGGAACCAGAAGCTCCCCGTCTACGGCGACGGCCAGCACGTGCGCGACTGGCTGCACGTTGAGGACCACTGCCAGGGGCTGCTCCAGGCGCTGGAGCGGGGAAGGGCGGGAGAGGTCTACAACCTGGGCGGCGGCGCGGAGCGCAGGAACCTGGACCTGGTGAAGGGCATCCTCGCGGCGCTGGGCAAGCCGGAGTCGCTCATCGAGTTCGTCACGGACCGGCCGGGGCATGACCGCCGCTACGCCATCGACCCGGCGAAGAGCCGGCGCGAGCTGGGATGGACGCCCAGGCACTCCTTCGAAGCGGGGCTGGCGGACACGGTGCGCTGGTACGTGGAGCACCCGGAGTGGTGGGAGCGCGTGCTGAGCGGTGAGTACCGCCACACCGTGACGCTGGCGCACGGAGGGCACGGAGCATGAGCCGCTTCGTCGTCACGGGAGCGAACGGACTGGTGGGCCGCAGGGCGTGCGCGCAGCTGGCGGCGCGAGGCCATGCGGTGGTGGGGCTGGGGCGGGGCCCGCGCCGCGTGGCGGGGGCCTTCGACTACGAGACGTTGGATCTCACGTACGCGCCGGACGTGGCGCCCGTGCTGACCCGGCTGTCGCCAGAGGTCGTCCTGCACTGCGCGTCCATGACGGAGGTGGACGCCTGCGAGAAGGCGCCCGAGGCCGCGTACGCCGCGAACGTCACCGCCACGGCGGCGGTGGCCCGCTGGACGCGCGAGGCCGGCGCGCACCTGGTGCACGTGTCCACCGACTACGTCTTCGACGGCGACGCGGGCCCGTATGCCGAGGACGCGGTGCCGAACCCGCGGGGCGTCTATGCGGTGACGAAGCACATGGGCGAACAGGCTGCGCGCGTGCTCTCGCCCGGGTGCGCGATTGCCCGGACCGCGGTGGTGTATGGCTGGCCTCCGGTGGAGGGCCGGCTCAACTTCGGCGCGTGGCTGGTGAAGACGCTGTCCGCGGGGCAGCCGGTGAAGCTCTTCGAGGACCAGGTCGTGTCCCCCAGCTTCGCGGACAACGTGGCCGCGATGCTGGTGGAGCTGGGCGAGCGGCGGCTGGGCGGGACGTGGAACACCTGCGGCGGCACGGTGCTGGACCGCGTGGCCTTCGGGCGGGCGCTGTGCGAGGTGTTCGGCTTCGACGCGGGCCTGGTGGTGCCCACGCGGATGGCGGACCTGAAGCTGTCAGCGCCCCGGCCGCTGAAGAGCGGGCTCGTGACGGACAAGGCGCGGGAGCAGCTGTCGCAGAAGCCGCTGGCGCTGGCGGAGTCCCTGCGGCGCTTCCATGCGAGCTGGCTCGAGGCCCGGGCCGGGGAGGCGGGATGAAGGGAATCATCCTCGCGGGAGGCTCGGGGACGCGCCTGTATCCGCTGACGCTCGTGGTGAGCAAGCAGCTCTTGCCCGTCTACGACAAGCCGATGATCTACTACCCGCTGACCACGCTGATGCTGGCGGGCATCCGGGAGGTGTTGATCATCTCCACGCCGCAGGACCTGCCGCGCTTCCGCGACCTGCTGGGCGACGGCGAGCAGTGGGGCATGTCCTTCCAGTACGCGGAGCAGCCCCGCCCCGAAGGCCTGGCGCAGGCGTTCGTCATCGGCCGGGACTTCGTGGGGAGCGACGCCGTGTCGCTCATCCTGGGAGACAACATCTTCTACGGGGACGGCCTGAGCGAGCTGGTGCGGCGGGCGGTGCGGCGCGCGTCCGGGGCGACGGTGTTCGGCTACCAGGTGAAGGATCCGCAGCGCTACGGCGTGGTGGAGCTGGCGCCGGGCAACCGGGCCATCAGCATCGAGGAGAAGCCCGCGAAGCCCCGCTCCCACTACGCCGTCACGGGGTTGTACTTCTACGACAACCAGGTGCTGGACATCGCCGCCGCGCTGAAGCCCAGCAAGCGCGGCGAGCTGGAGATCACCGACGTCAACGCGGAGTACATGCGCCGCGACCAGCTCACGGTGGAGCTGATGGGGCGCGGCTACGCGTGGCTGGACACCGGGACGCACGAGTCGCTGATGCAGGCGTCGTCGTTCATCGAAATCATCGAGCGCCGGCAGGGCCTGAAGATCGCCTGCCCGGAGGAGATCGCCTACCGCATGGGCTACATCGACGAGGCGCGGCTGGAGGCGCTCGCGGAGCCCATGCTGAAGAACGACTACGGTCAGTACCTGAAGGCCCTCCTGGGGAACCGGGGGACGGGGCCATGAAGGTGCAGACGACGGAGCTGCCCGGCGTCCTGCTGCTGGAGCCCCGCGTGTTCGGGGACTCGCGGGGCTTCTTCGTGGAGACGTTCCACGCCCAGCGCTACCAGGACGCGGGCATCCCGAGCGCCTTCGTGCAGGACAACCTGTCGCGGTCCGTGCGGGGCACGCTGCGCGGCCTGCACTTCCAGGAGCCGAACGGGCAGGGGAAGCTGGTGCAGGTGCTGGCGGGCGCGGTCTGGGACGTGGTGGTGGACGTGCGCAAGGGCTCGCCCACGTTCGGCCGGTGGATGGGGGCGGAGCTGTCGTCCGGGAACAAGTGGCAGCTGTGGATCCCCCCGGGTTTCGCGCACGGCTTCTGCGTGCTGAGCGACTCCGCGGACTTCTTCTACAAGTGCACCGCGCCGTACGCCCCGGAGTCCGAGCGGAGCGTGGCCTGGGATGATCCGGACCTGGCCATCCCCTGGCCCGTGAAGGAACCGCTGCTGTCGGTGAAGGATCAGCGCGCGCCCCGGTTGCGGGACGCGCAAGTGTTGCCTTCCTACTGATTTGGAGCGGCCGGGCGGACGTGAAGGGGGGACTTGCCTTTTCACGGGTGCTGCGCGCCGAGCAGGCAGGGGGGCAGGCAACGTCCCCGGGGAGGAAGCCAGCCTGGGGATGGAATGCCCAATCTCCTCCGAGGAGGAGACGCATGGTCTTGCCCGGCAAGGGAATCAGTTGGAAGGAGTTCTTCAAGTCCCTCAAGGACGAGTGGGGACGCGACAAGGTCGGCAACGTCGCGAGCGCGCTGACGTTCTCGGCCATCATGGCGCTGTTCCCGTTCCTGCTGTTCCTCGTGTCGCTGGCCGGCGTGCTGATTGATCCGCACCAGGCGCAGCAGCTCATCCAGGAGATGTCGAAGGTGGCGCCCCAGGAGGTGACGAAGATCCTGGGCGAGCGGCTGGAGGCGCTGGCGAGCAGCAATCCGGTGGGGCTGCTGACCATCGGTGGCGTGGGCGCCATCTGGGCGGCGTCAGGCGGCGTGGTGGCGCTGATGGAATCGCTCAACACGGTGTACGGCGTGGAGGAGAAGCGCCCGTTCTGGAAGAAGCGAGGCATCGCGCTGCTGACGACGCTGGGCACGGCGGTGACCGTGGTGCTCGCGGCCATCGTCGCCATCGTCACGCCGGCGGTGGCGGACAAGCTGGGCGAGCCGCTGTCGAGCGTCGTCATGTGGCTGCGCATGCCGGTGGCCGGCATCCTGATGATGGTGCTGCTGGCGGTGCTGTACTACGTGCTGCCGGACGTGAAGCAGAAGTTCAAGTTCATCACCCCGGGCTCGGTGGTGAGCGTGATCATCTGGGTGATCGCGTCCTGGGGCTTCTCGATGTACGTGGCGAACTTCGGCTCGTATGACGTGAACTACGGCGCCATCGGCGGTGTCATCGTGATGCTGCTCTGGATGCAGATCTCCTGCATGGTCGTGCTGCTGGGCGCGGAGATCAACGGCATCCTCGAGCACAAGTCGCCGGACGGGAAGGCTCCGGGCGCGCGAGATCCGGACGCGCCGGGTCCGAACGTGACGAAGACGGAGGCGGAGGAGAAGGGCGCGAGCCTGCCCGGCGCCACGGACTTCCGTCCGGTTCCGCCCCAGCCACAGTACGAGAGCCGCCCGGTGGCGCTGAGCAAGACGCCCCTGGCCGCGGCGGCGAAGTGGGCCGCGGGCGTGGGCCTGGGCGTGTTCCTGATGCGCCGCAAGTCCGCGGCGCGGTAGGTCCCTGGGAGAACTCAACGACGGGCGGTCCTCGCGAGGGGGCCGCCCGTTGTCTTTTCAGGGGAGCGGGGAGGTGACGTAGTCCTTCCCGTCCGAATGGCAGCCGTGACAGGTGGAGTGGGCGCGGCCGTAGTAGTTGTTGGAGTAGGCCGGCCCGAAGCCCTCGTAGAAGATCCAGGTGTCCTTGCCAGGGCCTTCCGCGACCTTCACGTCCAGCGCGTGGCCCCGGAGCGTCTTCCCGTCGTCCTCGAACAGCTCCTTCACGAGGATGCTGCCCACGGGATGGGTGGCATTGCCTTCCCGGAGTGAGCGCGCGACGACGTCGTTGAAGAAGACGCGGACCTTGCTGCCGTGAGGGGCGCGCGTGTCATGGACGGAGGGTTCCGCGAGCCAGGACGTGTACTGGCCCGAGCGCACGAACGTGGTGATGCCCTGCTCGGACGTGTCGAGCTGCTGGATGACCCCAAGCCCTTCGTCCACGGAGGAGGAGGGACCACAGGCCGTGAAGCACAGGAGCAGGAGGGTGGGGAGGCGCATGACCTGGGATACGCCAGGAGCGCGAAGCGGGTTACAGCGAGAGGTGGCTCATTGCGCGGAGTAGGTGTGGACGAGGTCGAAGACCAGGGTCTGCACGTCCGGGGGGAGGGCGATCTCGATCCGGCCCCGGTTCAGGTCGGCGCGGGTGACCTGGTAGGAGAGGCCGCCGAACTCGTCATCGAGGGCGAAGTCGTCGTTGTCGAAGATGGAGATCTCGATGGGGTGCTCGAGCAGGTTGGAGGTGATGACCTCGCAGCTGCCCGAGCGCCATTCGGGCTCCCAGCTCTCGTCCTCGGCGGTGCGGGTGCGCTCCGGAGCGGAGGGGCAGCTCATCTCCACGACGACGTCGGGCGGGGACCCGTCGGAATCCCACTCCTCACCGTTGTCCGGATCGACGTCCGCGATGACGGCCCGGCGGGGCTGCACGCGCGTCCGCATCACGCCCGTGAAGCAGGCCCGGCTGTCGAGCCGGCAGACATTGCCTTCGGGACAGCTCTCACAGGCGGCGCCGTTGGAGCCACATTGGGCGTCGCCGAGATCGAGAACGCACACGTTGCCCACGGTGCAGCAACCGTTCGCGCAGCTTTCCGGAGTGCACTCGGACTCACCGCAGGCGGAGAGGACGAGGGCGCACGACAGGGCCATCAGGAGCAGGCAGGGCGTTTTCATGAGCGCCGCGAACGCTAACCCGCCATGGGTCTACGGTCACCGCTTCTTCTCGCACACACAGTGACTGATCATTGCGCTGCAAGAGAAGACGCAGGGGTAACCCAAGACACCATGCCGCGCACTGTGCTGGCGTTGCGTCACATGTCGCGGATTATTGGAGTCCCACCGAGAAGCGGTGTTATCGTCGCAATGCTTCTCAACCGGGAGGGTGTACATGCGAGGGATTGTTTCAGCGTTGATGTTTGGGCTGCTCGTTGGCTGTGGTGGCACGATGGAGCCCGAGACCGTGGATGACACGGCAAGCCAGACGGCGCCTGACGTCTCCGCCTCGGCGATTCTCCAGTGCGACGTGCTGGATGGGATGGCCTGTCCCTCGACTGGGGCCAACCCGCGTACCTGTATTCGCCCCTCGGGTGTGGGTCACGCCTTCTGCTATTGCGACGGGGAAGGGTACGACTACTGGCGCTGCTATTACTGAGCGCAGCTCAAGGCCGCAGAGGCGTTGACGCCGCGGCCAGGATGTACTGTGGCAGGAGTTCCTCACGGAACTTCCGCCACAGGGCAACGTGGTTGTAGTTGCCCGCGGTGAACAGCACGACGAGGTCCAGCTCCGGGACGACCATCACGAGCTGGCCTCCGTTGCCGCTGGCCTCGTATTGCGAATACACGCGGTCGCCGACGCGGAGCTCATGGCGCCACCACGTGTATCCATAGGTCCTGCCATCCCCCATCGTTGATTGCTTCGCGATGGAGCGCGCCACCCAGCGCTGGCTGACCACGCGCTTCCCGTTCCATGTCCCGCCAGAGAGATAGAGCTGCCCGAGCTTCAGGGCATCCCGGGGGCGCATGTAGATGCCGCCGCCCAGGTACTGCTCGCCGTTCGGCATCAGGTCGACGTGGTAGCCGCGCATCTGGAGGGGCGTGGCGACGTTCCGGGTGAAGAACTCGGGGAGCCAGGTGCGCGTGGTGTTGCGAAGGACGCCGCCCAGCAGGTTGATGTTCGCGGAGCAGTACACGGCCTTCTCACCCGGCGCGCGGACCATGGGGAGGTCCAGCGTGTACTTGTACCAATCCGGTACGGAGTCCTCGAGCCGGTCCTCGTTGCCGGGGGAAGCCGGGTCGTCGTCGTCACAAGCCAGGCCTGTTGCCATGGTCATCAGGTGCGCGACGGTGAGCTTGCGCTTGCGCGCATCCAGGCCGGAGAGCTTGCCCTTGTACTCGGGGAAGAGTGAGACGACGGGCGTGTCCACGGTGAAGGGAGCACCCTGGTCCAGGGCAATGCCAATCAGCAGGGAGGCGTAGGACTTGGAGGAGGAGCGCAAGTCGTGCGGGCGCTCCTTGTCGAACCCCTGGAAGTACTCTTCGAGGATGAGCTTCCCGTGACGTGCGATGAGAAGCCCCTGGATGGCGGGGGCGGACTCCGGGCTTGGCTCCTGGTCGAGGATGCGCTGCACGAGCTGCTGGAGCGGTTGGACGTCCATGCCGACGTCGGCGGGTGAGGCCGTGGTCCAGCCGTCGTCCTCCGCGATGGGCTTCTGGTGGACGTAGGGGCCCGGAGCGGGCGTGCGAGAGTAGAGGCCCACGGCCTGGGACCGGTCCCGACGGGTGAAGTCGAACGTCGTGTCGAAGGGAGGGTAGGGCAGGGACAGCCGTCCGGATTGCGCGTCGAACGTGCCTTCGATCTGGGTGTTGCCCTTGGTGGACGTGAGCCGCACCGTGCGGTCCTGGAGGTCCACGCGGAACTGCATCCGGTTGCCGAAGTTGCGCTCCGGGTTGCGGATGAATGCCGTCACGGAGCCGTCGGGCTGCTTCTGGACGACGAGATACAGCGAGAACCGGTCCTCCAGCGGCGCCACGTTGCCGCGCCAGACACCCGGCTGAAGCGAGCGCAGCTCCACCGGCGTGGCGAACTTCATGCCGCTCATGAGCACGGGAGGCTGAATCCAGTGACCCGTGATGCTCTGGCCGTTCTCCGCCAACGTCGCTCGGAGTTCGCCTCCGGGGAAGACGACGGACACCTTCCTGCCCTCGTTCCGGGCAGGAACATCGAAGCCCGCGATGCGCGCGCGCCACGTGTTCCCCTCACGCACCAGGGTCAGCTCACCCCGGACCTGAGGTCCGAGGACGCGCTCACTGCCCCAAATGCCCACCAACGGATCCGCGGGAATGGGGACGGCGCCGACATGGAGGGGAAGCAGCGCCAGCAGAAGCCCAAGGAAGCGGTAACGGGTCATGGCCCTGATGACGCTACACGCCCCGTTGGATGAAACCGGCGGTATTTGCTAGCCATACGCCTCGTGACATCCCACGTCGGCAAATACCAGCGCATCCGCTTGCTCGACGGAGGCATCGTCGAGGACTCTCTGGCCAAAACCGTCGGCCAGTGGGGCATCGAAAAGACGCTGGTGCTCCAGTGCCTCCGGCCGGACATGGCCGAGGACGTGGATCTCGCGCAGATATTCCTCGACACGGCGAAGATGGCCGCCCGGCTCACGCATCCGCACCTCGTGCGGGTCTTCGACTTCGGTAAGGCGGACGGCACGTACTTCCTCGCCAGGGAGCACATCGACGGGCCCAGCCTGCGCAGGTTGATCAAGCACGCGGCGGTCCAGCGGATGGCTCTGCCGGCGTCACTGTGCGCGCGCATCATCTCGCAAGCCTGCGAGGGGCTCGCTTATGCCCATGACCTCACCGACCCCAAGACGAACCAGCCGCTGAGGCGCATCCACCACTGCATCCGGCCGTACAACATCCTCCTGTCGCGCCAGGGGACAGCCAAGGTGTTGGACTTCGGCGTCGCCGGCTTCCGGTCCCGGTGGACCCCCATACCCCATTACGGTTCCCCCGACCTGAGCCAGCACGGGTACATGGCGCCCGAGGACATCAGGGGCTTGCCGGTGGACCGGCAGGTGGACGTCTACTCCCTCGGGGTGGTGCTCTACGAACTGCTCACCACGCGCAAGCCCTTTGAGGGCAAGTCCCACTGGGACGTGTTTCAAGCCGTCTTGTCCGAGCCCATGGTGCCCCCCGAGCGGCACCGCCCGGACCTGCCCGACGCCCTTCGCGCCATCCTCGCCCGAGCGCTCGCGAAGGACCTGGACCAGCGCTATCCGGACTGCCACGCGTTCCGGAAGGACCTGGAGGAGTTCATCCGCTCGAAGGGTGAGCCGGTGACATCGCGGCAGGTGGCCCAACTCGTCCAGCAGGTCTCCGCGAGCGACGCCCCGGAGGCCCAGGCACGGCCCCGCTTGGGACGAGGCTGGATCCTCGCGGCGGCAGTGGGCCTGACGGTCGTGCTCGGAGGCGGCGCCCTGCTCTGGAAGATGAGCGCCGCGCCCGAACCCAAGGAGGTTCGCGCTACTCCACCGTGAGCGGGAACTGGGCGCTTGCCGTATGGCCCGTCATCACGAGGACGCGAGGCTGCTCTTTGTCCCATTGCCATTCTTTGGCCTGCGCCTGCCAGGAGCACGGCTCGACGGTGATGGTCAGCGGTCCCGAGCCCTCGCTCCGGGGCTTGAAGGTTACCTCCAGCTCCGCGGTGGCCCCTGCCTCCAGTCCAGCGGTAATGCCCACGACGTTCACGCGCTGCTCCTCCACCATCGGGAGCGGCTGGCCGCGATACCGCACGCTCACATCCACCACGCGAGCGCCGACGAGCGCCCCGGACACCCGGATCCGCACGGCCTCACACGCGGTCCCGTCATTTCGCACCACCGCGCGCCACGTCTCGGTCACGGGCGCGGAAACGGTGAGCGGCGCCGAGGTGTGCTCGGCCCAGTGGATCGCGGGCGTCTTGTAGCCCACGTGCATGAGCGGAGCGCCCGGGATCACCGGACGGTTTGAGGCGTGGAGGCGCAAGGGGTGTCCGGGCTCGGCGGTGAGCAGGAAGAGCGAGTCCCTGTCCTCGGCGCCCACCCACCACCGGTCAGGCCCCGCGGGCGTCACGGACACGAAGGCAGGCCACTCCCCCACGACCGTCTCCAACACCTGGAGCTCGGGCAGGGACACCAGGAGGGTCTTGTCCTGGACGAAGAGGAGCGCCCGGTCCGCGTCGAGGACGCACACCCCGGCACCGCCCCAGATCAGTTCTTCCGCATCGTCATCCTCATCATCGATCGCCGGGATGGAGCCGAGCAGGGTGCCATCGAGCGCGAAGTGGAGGAGCGCCGTCTGCCGGTAGTTGATGACGAGCAGGAGAAGCACGCCCTGGGGAGTGGCCTGGGCCCGCCAGATGTCCTCCTCACCGCCCGGCTCCACCTGGAGCGCGCCCTCCGGCTGAGCCGCCCCCGCGCGGAGCACGTAGACGCGGCCCCGGCCCTTCTCCACGACGGTGATGCCAAAGGGGCTCGTGTCGAGGAACGCCCCATCAGGGGACTGACGCTGGGGGCGCCCCTCGGAATACCCATACCCGTGCGAGGCGCGCACGGGCTTGGGCAAGGTCATGGGCGCCCTTTGCTGCCCGGACCCATCGGTCGTGAAGAGGGTGGTGAGCTTGCGGGCGCCGTCCACCACCGTTCCGATGAGTCGGTCCCCATCGGAGGTGAGATCGAAGCACTCCCTCGGAAAGGCCTGGACGGGAGCGCCCGCGCCGGCCCCCACGGAGAAGACACGCCGATCCCCGCATCCCACCCAGACGTCCTGTGCCTCGTTGAGCGCGGCGAGCTCCACGGGCGCGGACGGATGATCCGGCACGTCGCCACTGACCTCCCGGCGCACGCCTTCGGCTCCGTGGAAGACGATGAGCCGCTGCGGTCTGAGATCGAACAACCACGGTCCACGGGCCAGAAGACGGCGTCTCGGATACATGGCCCTGCATCATACCCACTCACGCCCGTTTCCCTCGCCATTAAGAACGGTTGTCCATACACACCACGTTGCCTGGATGTGGAGCTAGGGCAAAGCTGGTACGAGGGCAGCACCAATCGGGAAGGGGAGCAGTGCCAGTAGGAGTCCAAAGACGCGACGAAGGATGATGGCCCTAAACGCGCTACACTATTCGCTTCACTCAAGGCTCCGGTTCGTCGGCCCTCGTGAATTGAGTGCTACGAACGACGCCGTTTGCCGGTTGGCAGTGGGTATCTCAATTTGACGGGACGCGTGAGGGCGGATCGCTTGGGTTTTGATATCGGATCGTGAAAATACCAGATGTTGAACTTCGTTTCGTCTCTGTGTGTGTCGTTCGCCAAGTCGTCCCAACCAAGGTGTTCAGCAATCCATTCGCGCAGCTCCTGCTTGGACTCGGAGTCGGACTTTCGCTGCCAACCTTCCATCACCGCGCCGAGGAGGAGATCGCAAAGCTGAATGCTTGGAGTGTCGCGCGAATCGCGAGTAATGACCTTGTCGACGGGGCGGAGTCGCTTGAAAACCTGTTGGAGTGCGTTGTTGGCGATAATCTCCACCGCTTCATTGGCCTTTTTGTAGCGTGAGGCAATGGGGTCAACCCATATTCGAAACGTCAAATCTCGATTGGGATTCTTGGTGAGGCAGCGCCTGATCTTGTTGGTCAGGAGCATGGTGAAGTGCTTTCGGCGCGCAAGATCCCAGTCTCGATCGTGGAAATCTAAACGCACGTCTGCCTGTTTCACGACTATGCAGTGAAAGTGCATCCAGCTGGTCTTGAAGAAGGCTTCCACCAAGTCTCGATAAAATGGCAAATTCCTGCCGGAGACTTTGTTCCATTTGATTTCAAATTCGTACTTATGTTTCTCTCGAAGATCCTGGATGAGTTCGGAGAAGTTTCCACGCCTTTGCCAGTTCATCCAGAGTGTTCCGAAGCCGTAGAAGGGCGAGCCGCCTGTTCCGGATTCGTCGCAGGAGATGAGCCATCTCATAACGCCTGGAGGAGGGACGTCATCGGGTGTTGGAAGAGCCTGTGTCATTGTCGCAGAGGAAGCTGATCGCTGTTAGGTGATTCGTGTCTCACGCTGCGGTTTGTTGTGACTGGGTGCTATTGTCGTCTTCCCGTAGCGCCAGTGACTTCCGGTACTCCGCAGCTTCGGCAATCCAGGTTAATTCAAACTCACCATGGTGTTTTCGCACGGCCTCAGCGATTTCCTCCAGGCTGACGCGGAAGAACTCCTTGCGCTCGTTGATGCGATTAACGCGCCGGTTCGCGAAGGTTCGGTGCAGGGCACTCTCCAGCGCTGGCGCATCCGAGGTCCGGATGATGGCGTGGACGTCGAACTCGAATGGCACCGAGGCGTCTCCCAGTTCGTCGATGCGGTCCTGGGGCACCAGCCTTCGGGTCATCCCCAGCTTGAAAATGCCTTCTCCGAACGAGCCGATGTTTGAGATGACATAGACGTGCCCCGTCCGTGTGAGCTGGGCCTGGGAGATGGCTCGCTGCTTCTCCAGATCCTCGGCGACGCGGCGCTCCAGTTCCGCGATGCGTTCCAGAAGCTTCTGCTGTTCGGAGCCCTTGGCCTTCTCGTAGTCCGCTTTCGCCTTCGCCAAGGACTCGGCGTCTCGCTTCGCCTCGCGCTCTGCTTCCAGCTTCGCCTTCTCCAACTCCCGCTGCGCCGCCTCTTCCTCGCGCATCTGCTCGCGAATGCGCTTCTGCTCGTCGCGCTCCTGTTGGATCCGCTCAGCGTACTCGTGGGCAAGGCGCAGTTCGTCCAGCTTGAAGGCGACATACTGGCTCGCGATGGTACAACTCTGGATCTTCGTCAGGCCATTGATCGCATCCGCAGCTTTCTCGATGCGCGCTTCCATGGTCTTGATGTTCTTGTAGGTCACCTTCGAGACACATGCGTCGGCCTCGCCGTTGAACGCACGAAGCATCAGCTTCAGCGTTCGTTCCGTCTGCCTCTTGCCCTCAGCCTTGCTCCCATTGACCTCCCACTCGATGGAACAAGTCGCAGCGCGCTTGTCCTGCAACATGGACTTCTGCTTTTCGCGAAGCTCCTGCAGGCGGCGTTCGTACTCCTCGACAGAGGAGAAGGCATAGATCGGCTTGTAGAAGCCCGTGGAGAGGAGAAACGCTTCTTCATCCAGGGGGCGAAGCTCTTCGCGCAATCGCGCGATGGTGGCTTTCAGATCTTGTTGTTCCTTGATCAGCGTCTGGCGTTGCTCTTCCGCGTCCTTCACGGACCGCGCGGCGGCTATTGTTGCCCGCGAAGCCTCCTCCTGCATGCGGTGACATTCTGCGGCCACCTGCTTCTGCTCCGCGGCAGTGGCCAACGCGGCGGCATTGCGGATCTCCGCGATTTCCTGGGCCGCTCGATGACGCTCGGCTTCGCGCGCCAGTGTGGCCGCGAGCTGTGTGTGCGCAATCTCTTCGGAGATCCGCTGCTTTTCAGCTTCAACGTCCACGATGGGTTTGAACCGCTTCTGGAGGTCACGGACCCGCCTGCGGGACCGGAACCACAGGCCGGCGAACAACAACGCCAGCGGCGCCCACACCATGACCTGATCCATCAGCCACCCCCAGGCCAACCCTGGACTGGCGGCCTCGAGCGGAGTCTTGTCGATCCATTCATGGCCGGGACATCACCCGGAAGAGGGATGGACAGCCCACGAAAACGCCGCCTCGCTTCCGGACGGACCGGAAACGGGCGGCGTTTGGCACTGCCTGGCTAATCCTGTGCTGACTACCGGCGCTTCTGCGCCGCGTCCGCGTGCTTCTCCATGAACTCGGAGTAAGGCCCGTTGAAGTCGAGGACTTCCTTGCCCGCCTCCAGGCTCCAGATGCGGGTCGCGACCTCGGAGATGAGCTCCTGGTCGTGCGTCACGCAGATGACCGTGCCCTCGAACTTGGACAGGCCTTCGGCCAGCGCCGCGATGGACTCCAGGTCCAGGTGGTTCGTCGGCTCGTCCAGGATCAGCACGTTGTCCTGCATGATCATCAGCTTGGACAACAGCACGCGCACTGTCTCACCACCGGAGAGCGTGTCCGTGGGCTTCATCCGCTCCTCACCCGAGAAGAGCATCCGGCCCAGCACGCCCGAAATCTCCTCGTTGGTCAGCTTCTCGCTGATCTCCCGGAGATAGCCGAAGCACGTCGTGCCCTTGTGGATGACGCCGTGGTGGTCCTGCGGCAGGTAGCCCACCGTCGCCTGGTGGCCCCAGGTGATGGTGCCCGCGTCCGGCTCCAGCTGCCCCGCCAGCATCTTCACCAGCGTGGACTTGCCCACGGCGTTGCGGCCGATGACGCAGATGCGCTCGCCCTTGCAGACCAGCCCCTTGAACGGCTTGATGACCTGCTGCCCGTCGAAGGACTTCTTCAGGCCCTCGAACATCAGCGTCTGCCGGCCGCTGACCACCTTCTGGTCGAACCGGATGAACGGCCGCGCGATGTTCGAGCGCTTCAGGTCCTCCGTCTTCAGCTTGTCGATCTGCTTGATGCGGCTCTGCACCTGCGACGCACGCGTACCCGCGTGGAAGCGCGCCACGAAGTCCTGCAGCTGGGCGATCTTCTTCTTCTTCTCCGCCGTCTCGGCCTCGACCCGGGTCCGCAGCTGCGACTTCTGCCGGACCATGTCGTCGTAACCACCCGTGTACTGGATGATGGTCTCGTAATCGATGTCCGCGATGTGCGTGCAGATGGAGTTCAGGAAGTGCCGGTCGTGGCTGATGGTGATCAGCACGCCCTCGTACGCATGGAGGAAGTTCTCCAGCCAGCGGATGGAGTCGATGTCCAGGTTGTTCGTGGGCTCGTCCAGCAGCAAGCCTTCCGGCTTGCCGAACAGCGCCTGCGCGAGCAACACGCGCAGCTTCAGGCCGCCGGTGAGCTGGCGCATGGGCTCTTCGTGGAAGGACTCCTCGATGCCAAGGCCCGCCAGCAGCGTGGCCGCGTCGCTCTCCGCCGAATAGCCGTCCTCTTCCGCGATGACGCCTTCCAGCTCACCCAGCCGGTTGCCGTCCTCTTCCGTGATGTCGGCCTTGGCCAGGAGCTTGTTCTTCTCGTCCATGGCCGCCCACAGGTGGCGGTTGCCCATCAGCACCACGTCGATGACGCGGTCGTTCTCGTAGCGGAAGTGGTCCTGGCGCAGGATGCCCAGCTTGCGGGGGCGGATGATCTCGCCCATGTCCTGCTCCTCGTCACCCGCGAGGATCTTCATGAACGTGGACTTGCCGGCCCCGTTCGGACCGGTCAGGCCGTAGCGACGGCCCGGCGAGAAGGCGACGTTGACCTCCTCGAAAAGTTTCTTGGGCCCGTAGGCCTTGGAGACGTTGATGACGTTGAACATGGCGGCGGCTTGTAACGGAAATGGCGCGGCGACCCAAGACGCGCGGTGAATCGGTGACGGGAGGACCCAATGTAACCGCCGGCCCGCCCCGGAAATGCCGTCTTCCGGCCCCCCGTCCCCGGGGGTGGGGTAGGGAAACCGGGGTTCCCGAGGCGGGGCGGCCTCCTGGAGGCCAGGCAGGCGTCCCCCAGGAAGCGGGTGCGTCCGGACGGGCGGGCTGGGTATAAGGCCCGACAATGGCCGTCCGCTTCGAACTCCTGAATACCGACCCCACCGGCGCCCGCACGGGCATCCTGCACACCCGCAAGGGGTCCTTCCCCACGCCGATGTTCATGCCGGTGGCCACCCACGCGGGCTTCCGCCACCTCGGCATGGAGGAGGTGAAGGAGACGGGGGCGAAGATCCTCCTCGCCAACACCTACCACCTGATGCTCCGGCCCGGCCCGGAGGTGTTCGAGCGCTTCGGCGGCATCCACCCGTTCATGCAGTGGGACGGCGCGGTGCTGACGGACTCGGGCGGGTTTCAAATCTTCTCCCTGCCGGAGGACCGGCTCATCACGGAGAAGGGCGCGCACTTCCGCAGCTTCTACGACAACAGCCGTCAGCTCCTGAGCCCCGAGTCGAGCATCGCCATGCAGCAGGCGATCAACTCGGAGATCATGATGGTGCTGGACGTGTGCATCGACTCACGCACGGACGAGGCCGGCACCCGCGAGGCCATGGAGCGCACCCACCGCTGGGCCGTGCGCAGCCTCGCCGCGAAGGAGCAGCGCGCCACGGGCCAGGCGCTGTTCGGCATCGTCCAGGGCGGCGTGCACCCGCACCTTCGCGACGAGAGCGCCGCGTTCCTCACGAAGCTGCCCTTCGACGGGTTCGCCATCGGCGGGCTGGCGGTGGGGGAGACGAAGGTGGAGCGCGACACGATGACCGAGCGCGCCACCGCGTCCCTGCCGCAGGACAAGCCGCGCTACCTCATGGGCGTGGGCACGCCCACGGACCTACTGGAGGCGGTGCTGCGCGGCGTGGACATGTTCGACTGCATCATCCCCACCAAGATGGCGCAGCAGGGCTACGCGTACACGTTCCAGGGGCTGGTGCGCATCACCCGCACCGCGTACCGGCTGGAGGACGGCCCGCTCGACCCCGAGTGCGACTGCTACGTGTGCAAGCGCTACTCGCGCGGCTACCTGCAGCACCTGATGCGCGGCAAGCACCACCTGGGCTCGCGCTTCCTGTCGGTGCACAACGTGCGGCACTACCAGAAGCTGATGGAGCGCATCCGCGAGGGCATCCTGCGCAACGGCTACGCGCAGACATACCGCGAATTGAAGACGGCCATCGCCACGCCCAAGGACCTGAAGGACGAGGCCGCCGCCACCGCGATGACGTTGAAGGACGTGGGCTGAAGTCCGGGCGCGCGTTCCGCTGGCCGCCCTCCGGCCGGGTTGGGACGGGGGCCGCGCGAACGGCGGTGCGGCGGGACGTGGCGGGTTAGCCTGCGGTGCCCGGGCGCACAGGCCCGGCGCTCTCGCCGCATGGACCCGCGCGCCGCCACCCTCCTGAGTCACGTCCGCGCGAGCGCGGAGAACCGGCCCGGCGTGTACCGGTTCTTCGGTCCCGCCGGAGAGCTGCTCTACGTGGGCAAGTCCGTGCGCGTGCGCACGCGGCTCTTGTCGTACTTCCGCGCGGACGAGGGCGAGAAGGCCTGGGAAATCGTCTCCCAGGCGCACCAGGTGGAGTGGGAGTACACGGCCAGCGAGTTCGCGGCGCTCCTGCATGAGTTCCGGCTCATCAAGAGCCACCGGCCCCTCTACAACGTGGAGCACAAGCGCGACCGCGCGCACTGTTTCCTCCAGCTCACGCGCGAGGCCGTGCCCCGGCTGCGCGTGGTGGGCCAGCCCGGCGGCGGCGGGAGCGCGGAGTACTTCGGGCCCTTCCACGGCCGGCACACCATGGCGGACGTGGTGCGCGCGGTGAACGACCTGCTGGAGCTGCGCGACTGCCCGTCCGAGACGCCCATGCGGCTGGCGGATCAGATCCAGCTCTTTCCCATGAAGGACGACCCGCGGTGCATGCGCGGGCAGACCGCGCGGTGCCTCTCGCCGTGCGCGGGCGGGTGCACGACGGCGGAGTACCTGGCGCAGGTCGCGCTGGCGCGCGCGTTCCTCAACGGCGAGTCGGACCGGCCGCTGGTCATCCTGCGCGAGCGCATGGCGATGGCGGCGCGGCGGCTCCAGTTCGAGTACGCGGCGGAGCTGCGCGACCGCGCGGAGCGGCTGGAGAACGTGCAGGCGTGGATCGTCGAGCTGGGCCGCACGCTGCGGCGGCTGTCGCTGGTCTACACGGCGCGCGGGCACGGTGGCGAGGACCGGACGTATGTGATCCGGCGGGGGCGGATCCGCGCGGAGGTGCCCACGCCCCGGACGCCGGAGGAGCAGGCGGCGCTCGACGCTCGCGTGCGGGACATCTTCGCCGTGCCCGAGCCGGAGGCGATTGGTCTCCGCGCACAGGAGGCCCAGGAGGTGATGCTCGTCGCGAAGTGGTTCCGCCTGCATCCCGACGAGCTGGACGCGACGGTGCCTCCCCCGGCGCGGGCTGGAAGCGATGAGCCCTTCGAGGAGGCGGCGGAGGCCCGGGCCGCGCTCGCCCGCACGCTGGAGCGCACCGTGGAGGGCCCGGAGACACCGGAGGCCGACGGCGTCTCCGAGCCGGCAGGGTGATGACGCCGGCCATCACCCCTCCAACGGCAGTCATCAGCGGCGCGGGCCTTCGCTGACGAGGACTGGACTGCGGGGCCTGGAAACACAGGGGCTTGGCGCTGACCCGCAGGTGCGCGCGCGCTGGCACACGCCGTGCTCATGGGACAGGCATCCCCGCTGTTTTCTCGAGGCCCTGTCCATGGCGATCTCCTCCCTGTCGCGTCCGTCCTCCAACCCGTGCGCGATGCGTCCTTCCGAAGCCGCGCAGGGCCCTCGGAATGTCGTGGTGAAGGTCGTCACCCCCGATGGCAAGCCGGTGAAGACGGTGGACTCCGCGAAGCAGCCCCAGGAGTTCGCGAAGCTGCTGAAGGAGCTGGGCCTGACCCAGGAGGCCCTGCTGAAGGGTGAGGGCGCGAAGGGCCAGGCCCCGAAGCCCACCAGCGCCCAGAGCTTCCAGCAGGACCGGAACCGCGACAGCTTCGAGCCGTCCAAGGCGCAGGGCGCGAAGGGCCCGTCCTCCGGCAAGAGCGCGGAGCTGGTGGCCCAGGACATCGCGAAGGAGGCCACGTCCTGGAAGTACGACTACTCGGGCGGCAAGACGTGGGATGCGGCCATGAAGAACGCCAGCACCTTCGACGCGTCCAAGTCTGGCGTCTGCGTGGACATGGCCATCGAGGCCGAGCAGCGCTTCGAGCAGGCGGGCGTGGACGCGCGCGTCGTCTTCGGCAATACGGACCGGGGGGCCCACGCGTGGGTGGAGTTCAAGGACGACAAGGGCCAGTTCCAGGCCTTCGACCCCACCGCCGCGGCCTGCACCAAGAAGGCCGACGACGCCATCACCCCGTACGACAGCGGCGCCTACCAGTACCAGGGCGTCACCGAGACCCACCAGGCCGTGGGCTGAGGTCGCCCGCCAGCGCGGCCGCCACGGTGCGCGGGTGACGGCACCGAGCCCCTTCCTGGACAGTCCGGGCTGTGTCATCGCGCTGGAGCGATGCGTGGGATTGCCGCTACCGGAGGTTCCGGATGACGCGGCAGGGATTGCCGGCGGCGAAGACGTACGGGGGAATGTCCCGCGTCACCACGCTGCCCGCGCCAATGGTGGAGCCCTCCCCGATGGTGACGCCCGGGCAGATGATGGAGCCGCCGCCAATCCACACCTTCGAGCCGATGGTGATGGCGCGGCCCAGCTCCGGGCCCTTGATGCGCTCATCCGGGTCCAGGGGATGCGTGGCCGCGTACACCTGCACGCCCGGGCCGAAGGACACGTCGTCGCCAATCGTCACCGTGTTGCAGTCCAGGATGACGCACTGGAAGTTCATGAAGACGCGCTCGCCCAGTCGGATGTGCTCGCCGTAGTCGCAGTAGAAGGGCGGCTCGATCCACGTTCCGGTGCCCACCTTGCCCAGCAGCTCGGTGAGCAGGCTCTCCCGCTGGGGCAGCTCGTCCTGGGTGGAGTCGTTGTAGCGGCGCAGGAGCTTGCGGGCGCGGGCCCGCTCGGCCATCAGCTGCGGATCGGTGGCGAGGTACAGCTCCCCCGCGAGCATCTTCTCTTTCTCGGTCCGTGCCATGCCTGGGAGTGTAGTCACTTCTTCACGGCGCGATGGTGAACAGCCCGTGCTCCGGCCTCCCGGACGCGGGTGACACTGGACGGTCCGGCCAGCCAGGATGCCGGCCATGAGGACTGAGCGGGTCGAGGAGACGCTGGAGCGCATCCGTCGCGAGGTGGAGCGGACACCGGGCGGAGTGCTGGCCTTCGACGGGGACGGCACGTTGTGGAGCGGGGACGTGGGCGACGACCTGTTCATGGCCCTGCTGGAGCACGGCGGCGTGCGGCCCGAGGCCCGCGTGGCGCTGGAGCGGCTGGGCGCACGCCACGGCGTGGAGGCGCATCCGGACGCGGTGACGCTGGCGCACGCGCTGTTCAAGGCGTTCGAGGCCGGGCGGCTGCCGGAGCGGGACACCTACGAGATGATGGCGTGGATCTTCGCGGGCTGGCACGCGGAGGAGGTGCGCGGCTTCGCCCAGGAGGTGGTGTCGCGCAGGGGCGTGGCCCGCCGCATCCATCCCGAAGCCCGCCGCGTGGTGGAGTGGGCCCGGGGGCAGGGCGTGGACTGCTACGTGGTCAGCGCGTCGCCGCGCGCGGTGGTGGAAGCGGCGGTGCGCGAGGTGGGGCTCTCGCCGGAGTTCGTGCTGGCGTGCACGCCGAGGGAGGAGGGCGGACGGTTGCAGACGTCCGTCTTCGAGCCCGTGCCCTATGGCCCCGGCAAGGTGACCTGCCTGAGGCAGCGCACGGACCGGCCGCTCTACGCCGCCTTCGGCGACAACGTGTTCGACCTGGACCTGCTCGCGGCGGCCCGCGTCCCGGTGGCCATCCGTCCCAAGGTCCGGCTGCGGGACCGCGCGGCGGAGCTGCCGGCGCTGGTGCAGCTGCAACCCGAAGAGGCCTGAAACAACGGTGCGCCGCTTCGTGGAGGACCACGAAGCAGCGCACGGTGATGGGGGCGAGAGTCAGCGCCCCGAATTGGGCACGAACTCCAGTGCGCCGCTTCGTGGAGGACCACGAAGCGGCGCACGATGATGCGCGAGGGAGTGTCAGCGCTCCGTGACGGGCACGAACTCCACGCGGCGGTTCGCGCTGCGGCCTTCCGGCGTCTCGTTGGACACGCGCGGACGGTCGGGGCCGAAGCCCTTCGCCTCCAGGCGCGAGCCCGCGATGCCCTGCTGGATGAGGTACGCACGCACGCGGTTCGCGCGCTGCTGGCTCAGCGTGCGGTTGGCTTCCTCCGGACCGCTGTTGTCCGTGTGGCCTTCAATCCGGACGTTCAGCTTCGGGTTCGCCTTCAGGTAGGCCACGATGGCATCCAGCTGCTGCTGCTCGTTCTCCTGGAACTCCGACTGGTTCACCGGGAACTGGACGATGTGACCCAGCGGCGACGTCGTCTCCTCCGCGGGCTTCTCCTCGGGAGGCGGCTGCGGCTTGGGCTCCTCGGGTGGCTTCTGCTCCTTGGCGGGGCAGCCACGCTCGGACGCGGGGCCGGCCTCGTTCGGGCAGGCGTCGTCCTTGTCCGGCACGCCGTCCTTGTCCGTGTCCTTCACGGGGCAGCCGCGCTCGGACGAAGGACCGGCCTCGTTCGGGCAGGCGTCCTCGTCGTCCCGCACGCCGTCGTTGTCCGCGTCTGGCGCCGGGCAGCCGCGGTCGCGCGCCGTTCCCGCCTGCGTCGGGCACTGGTCCTCGCGGTCCACCACGCCGTCGCCGTCCGAGTCCTTGTCCGGGCAGCCGTTGTTCTCCACGGAGCCGGCTTCCAGCGGGCAGCGGTCGTCCTTGTTGGCCACCGAGTCCCCGTCGTCATCCTCGTTGGGGCACTCTTCCGGCGTGTGGCTGCGGCCGGTGCGGCAGCGGTCCACGGGCTCGGGCTCGTTCGCGTACGCGATGCCCGCGCCCAGGCGGAACGACGGCGTGCCCGGGATGTCCGTGAAGCCGTGCCCCGCGAGCGCGAACGCCTCGAAGCCCGCGCCCACCGGCAGCCGCACGCCGCCCAGCAGCTCCAGCGCCAGGTCCGACTCCACGAGCGACTCGGCGGCCTGCAGCGCGATTTCACCGCGCAGCCCCTTGCCGCGCGTGGCCACCACCACGCCCTGCTCCAGCTCGGTGCCGACGTCGCGACCCGGCTCGACTTCCTTCGAGCGGATCCGCACGCCCGCGTTGGCGCCCAGCACCACGGGGCCCAGCTCGCGGCTCACCGACACGCGGGGCGCGAACTGGAAGCCCGCCCAGCCCGCCTGACGGCCGAACGCATCCGCCGAGCCGCCCGGCAGCCCGATGTCCAGGCCCAGGCCCAGGAACACCGGCGCGCCTTCCTCCCGCCGCAGCAGCTCGTAGCGCACGCCCAGCTCCGGCGTGCCCAGGCCGAACGAGTCCGGCTCGCGCACGCCCACCAGCTGCTCCGCGCCATGGCCGCCCTGCGCGATGATGACGGGCAGCTTCGCGGAGAACTCCAACCGGTCCACCGGCGACCACGCGCCGGCCAGCCAGCCCGCGGTGCGGTAGTGGAGGATGGAGCGCTCCAGCCCATCACTGCCCTGGAGCAGGAGGATGCCGCGCTCGTAGTTGACCATGAGGAGCAGGCGGTAGCCGCCCTCGGGGAGCACGCGGCCGGTGTCCACCAGCATCGAGTCCGTCGCCGCCGGCTGGAAGCGCAGGCGCTCCAGGTCCAGCGGGCGGATGGGGCTCGGGGTGGTCTGTCCGAAGGCGGCGGGGGAGACGGCGGTGGCCAGCAGCGCGGCCAGCGCCCAGCTCTGAGCCTTTGTACGCAAGGGGAGGTCCATTCGAGAAAAGAGGGAGCGCATGGTTCAGTTCCCCCGGGCCGGGTTCTGACGGCGGCGCGAATGACTCCAGGCCGCCAGCGCGGCGAGGAGCGCCAGCGCGGACGTGGTGCCGCCGGTGCTGTCACAGCCACCGCCGGCGATCTCCACGACCTCCGCCTGGACCCGGACCTGGAACGTGCACTGCGCGGTGTTGCCCGCGGCGTCCGTGGCGGTGACGGTGACCTGCGTGGCGCCCGGCGCGAAGGTGCTGCCCGACGCGGGCGACGACGTCACCGTCGGCGAGGCCGTCACCGCGTCCGTGGCCGTGGGCTCGAACGTCACCGGCTCACCCGGGCCCACCAGGATGTCGGCGGGGCAGGTCAGCGCGGGGGCCGTGGTGTCCTGCACCGTCACCTGGAACGTGCAGGTGAGGCCCGTGGAGGTCGCGGTGACCGTCGTGGTGCCCAGCGGGAAGCGCGAGCCCGACGCCTGCGTGTAGCTCACCGGGAGCCCCGCGGGATCCAGCACCGCGGGGTCGTAGTTCACGACGGCGCCGTCCGCCTCCGTGGCCTCCACGGTGACGTTCGCGGGACAGGTGAGGGTCGGGACGGCGTCCACCACGTTGAGGGTCAGCGTCGCGACGTTGCTGTCGTCGGCGCAGTCACGAACGCGGAAGGTGAAGCTGTCGGGGCCCACGTAGCCGGGCTCGGGCGTGTACACCAGGTGCCCCGCCGCGCTGGTGCCGAGCGTGCCGTGCTGCGGCTGGGTGACGACCGTCCAGGTCAGCACCTGGCCGGGGTCCGGATCCGTGCCGGCCAGGGCGAGCTCCACTTCGGTGTCCTTCGGGACGGTGACCGTCTGGTCCGCCGCCGTCGGGGGACGGTTGGCGACGAGCGTCACCATGCGTCCGCCGGGGATGGCGTTGGCGAAGACGGACAGCCCGTAGGTGCCCAGCGGCGTGCCGGCGGGGACCGTCACCGTCGCGCGGGTGTCCGAGGTGCTGCTGCTGGGGAGCGTCCAGAGGCGGCCGCCCTCGGCGCCTCGCAGCCGCACCAGGGGGAAGTCGGTGGGGGAGTCGGTGCTGTTGCCAGCGCTTGCACCGGAGATGCCGCGGAACAGCAGGCCCTCCAGGACGGTGGGGCAGCCGGCGACGAGGGTCGCCGGGTTCGTCACCGTGGGCCGCCACGCGGGGAGGGCGCCGGTGTCGTCGAACAGCTCGGCGTTGGGGGTGTTGAGGCCGCCCGACAGCAGGACCTCGCCCGAGGGCAGGGCGACGGTGACCAGGCCTCCCGCGGTGGTGGGGTCCGCGACGTTGAGCCAGCGGCGGAGGAGCGGGTCGTAGACCTCCGCCGTGTTGGCGTAGTCGCCATTCGTGGTGATGCCGCCCGCGACCAGCACCTTGCCGTTGGGCATCAGCGAGGCGGAGTGCAGCCAGCGCGACTGCGTCAGCGCGCCCACGGAAGCCCAGGTGTTCGTGCCGGGCGTGTACAGCTCCGTGCTCGTGAGCTCCGTGAAGGCCGCGATACCGCCCGCCGCGAGCACCTGGCCCGACGGCAGCAGCGTCAGCGTCAGCTCGTCGCGGGCGCCCGCGAGGCTCGCCGCCGGGGCCCAGGTGTTGGTGGCGGGGTTGAAGAGCTCCGCCGAGGCCAGCTCCGAGCCGCCGCCGCCGTGACCGCCGGCGACGAGCACCCGGCCGTCCTGGAGCAGCACGGCGCGATGTCCGGCGCGCGCCGTGGCGAGCGAGCCGGCCGAGGTCCACGTGTTCGTGTCAGGCGCATACAGCTCCGCGGTGGCGAGCACCGTGGTGTTGCTCTGGCCACCGGCGACGAGCACCCGGCCATCCGGCAGGAGCGTGGCGGTGTGCAGGTGACGCGTGCCCGCGAGCGTCGCGGTGGGCAGCCAGGTGTTGGTGGTGGGATCGAAGCGCTCCACGGAGGCCGTGGAGGTGTTGGTGTTGCGGCCGCCCGCGACCAGGACCTGCCCCGAAGGCAGCACGGTGGCGGTGGCGCGCTCGCGCGGCGTGGCGAGCGCGGGCAGGGCGGACCACGAGTTGCTCGCGCGGTTGTACAGCTCCGCCGCGTCCGACGAGGTGAACTGGCCGCGGCCGCCCGCGACGAGCACCTGGCCCGAGGGCAGCAGCGCCACCATCGCGTCGGTCCGGGGCGTGCCCATGGCGCCCGCGGGCGACCACCGGCTCACGGCGGGGTCGTAGACCTCCGTCTGCGCGAAGTAGGTCCCGGCCGGGACCGCGGCGGAGCCGCCCGCGATGAACACCTTGCCAGTCGGCAGCAGCGTCGCGGTGTGGTTGGTGCGACCGACATTCATCGTGCCCGCGGGGGTCCAGGTGCCGGTGGCGGGATCATAGATTTCCGACTCGAGCTGCGGCGCCGCGTTGAAGACGCTGCCACCGGTGACGAGGACGCGGCCGTTGGGAAGCAGCGTGGCCATATGGCCATAGCGCGGGAACGCGAGGCTGCCCGTGGCGGTCCAGGTGTTGGCCGCCGGGTCGTAGAGCTCGGAATGGGTCGTCGCGCCGCCCGCCGCGAAGCCAGCCGCGACGAGCACGCGGCCGTCGGGGAGCAGGGTGCTGGAGGAATAGTGGCGGGGGACCAGCGGGGGCGCGACGGCGGTCCAGGTGCCGGTCGCGGGGTTGTAGAGGTCCGCGCCGGGCACCTCGTCGGCCTGGTTGAAGCCGCTCACCGCGAGCACCCGCCCGTCGCGCAGCCGCGTGGCGCTGTGCGCGTTGCGGCCCAGGGTCATGGCGCCGGTGGGAACGAAGGCGTTGGTGGCCGGGTCATACAGCTCCGCGGACGTGAGCCGGACGCCGCCGTCGCTGTTGCCGCCCGCGACCAGCACCTGCCCCGTGCCCAGCAACGTGGCGGTCGGGAGGCCGCGGATGGCGGACATGTTGCCCGTGGCGGTCCAGGCGCCCGTCGCGGGGTCGTAGAGACGTCCCGAAAGGGAGCCCTCGGTCAGCACCAGCACCCTGCCGGTGGGCAGCAGCAGGGCCAGCGTGACGTTGCCCGAAATCCCGGGGCTGCCCGCGGGGGTCCAGGCTCCGGTGGCGGGGTCATACAGCTCCGCCGTGGTCGCGAACCCGGCCTGGTTGGTGCCGTTGACGACCAGCAGTCTGCCGTCCGGGAGCAGGACGGCCGCGTGTTGCGCGCGGGCCGTCGCCATGGACGCGGTGGTGTACCAGTCCGGCGGAGTCGCCAAGCGGGAGTGCACCGAGCGGGCGCCCTCCGGTGCCGGGCGCTCGTTCCCGCCGCAGGACAGAAGGCCCAGGCTCGCGACGAACAGCAGGAGCCCGCTCCAGACAGCGCGTTGTGACCGCATCGATGAAACCCCGATCCGCGAGGGCTGGCACGAACGCGACCGTTGGCCCGCCGCTCGACGTGAACACTCCGGGTGGCGGATTATCAGTGCGCTGGGTGGTGGGGCAATGCGTGAAAAAATCCGGCGTGGTCATCCCTCGCGTGGATTGGAGATTGCCGCTGGGGGCGGCTCCAGGAAGCGGCGCCACCACTGGCGCATCTCCTCCGGTGTGTAGCCCTCGAAGGAGGTGAAGGGAGGGGAGGGCTGGAGCCACGGTTCCAGGAACCGGGCCAGCTCGCGGTACGCCGGCAGCGTTTCACCCAGCTTCGTGTCTCCCGCCAGGGGCGCGGGGCCCAGGCGGATCAGGGCACGGCTCCCGGTGAGTTCCTGCACGGTGGTCTCCGGATGCTGCAACCGGGCGCGGATCGCCTCGGGCCCCCCCAGGGTGTCCAGGAGGGGAGCTCCCAGAAAGGTCATCCAGTGGATGCCGTCGATCCCTTCTTCCATGCCCCATGTGCTCTCGCGTGGAACATCCCAGCCGGGATGCCGGACCAGATGGTCCTTGAGGAGGGGAAGGAGTCTGGACCTGCCACGGGTGAATGACAGCGACAGCCCCGCATGACCCGTGGAGAAGGGAAGTGGCTCCGCCAGCGCCCGTGCCAGCTCAAAGGCCTTCTCAGGCCCCTGGTCCTCCAGGAACTGCATGGGGACCTTCACGCTCAGGACGCTGTACTCACCAGAGGGTTCTCGCCAGGGGAGCCGGGAGCGGAAGCTGAATTCATAGCCACTGGGGTCCGACTCTCCGCCCGTGAGATGGACGAGTGTATCGAAGCCCCTCTTGGTCAAGATGCGGAACCAGATGGAGTCTTGATCCCTGTCTTCCATTGGGCCAAAACGAGCCTTCTTCAGTTCCTGGTGGACCTCCTCCCAGGTAGCAGGAGTGAGTGGGAAAGGAGCCTCACTGATGTCGGGATCCTCTCCTGTTGTCAGTGCTCCGCCACTGGCTGCGATGAATGCGAGATAGATATCGAGGAGACGTCGTACGACCGGTGCCACCACGCCATGGTCATGCGGCAGATAGAAGACGATGCGCAGGACCAGCTGGACCCTGGGGAGCGTCATCGCGAAATGTTCAGAGGGAGTGTAGCTGTCCACGAATGATCCCTAGCTGAGGTGTGATGATGGCGGGATTGCATTGCCCTTCGAGGTCCGTGTACCGGCGGAGCTGATCCTTCGTTTCTTGGACCGAGAGCGGATCGCTCTTGCGTGCCTTGAGGCATGGAAACTTGAAGTCATAAACGCATTGGACCTGATCCGGCCGGCCCGAGGCGTGAAGGACGACGTCGGGCTTCATGAGTTCCGGTTGTTGCGCCGCTCTACGCGGGCGGACCACATAGCTCGGCTCAATCGAAACGTTGTTGGGGAAGCGCCGGAGAATTTCACGCCGCACGCATGCGAAGGCAAACTCGTGCTTCAGCGTTCCGAGTTCGGCCTGCCGTCGAAGGGGCTTGCCGTCCTTGTCCTGGCCAACCACCCGCAAGCACTCCTTGTCGTCCGGGTATTTCCCCTCGCCGTACTCGCGTTCATTGACCACGCGGTTCGCTTCCTTGGAGCACTCCACAAGCAGGTGCTCGATGAGGGCTACGTCCGCCGCCTCCAGCACCTTCAGCGTCGCCCCCGCGGTGGCCGCCGCCCTGGCGGCCTTGTCCACCCATGGAAGGAACGCCTCATCCCCCGGCTGCGTGTAACAGGTGGGATTGCGAAAGCATCCGTTCGTCGCGGAGTCCGTCGACTGCGCATAGCGCGCCGGGCCCGAGGCACACGACAGACTCAGCAGGGCCATCACCGCGCCCAGCAGTCGCATATCAATCATCGTCCTCGCCCACGTCATGCGCGGCCGCGTTGAACAGGCCGAAGCCTCCCGCCTCCTCGCTCGAAATGTCGGCCCGGCGCAGCGCGGGTGAATCGCGCGTCTGTCCCACCGCCATCCAGCGGGGCGCGGCCAGCAGCACACCGTCCTTCGGCAGCTCCGGCAGCAGGTGCTCCAGGTCCCCGAGGATGAACTCCGCGTGCCCCACGTCTTCTGGCTCCGGCAGGCCCTCCGGGGGACGCCACGGCCCTCCGTCCAGGTGGCCGAAGGAGAAGCTCCCCGTGCCGCTCGTGCCCCCGTAGCCGCCCTCCAGCAGCTGCCGCGTCCGCTCCTCGCTCCCGGTCACCGACGGCAGACAGACGCGCGTCAGCCACTCCCAGGTCGCCGTGCCCTGCTCCACGGGCCAGTCCAGCTCCACCGTGTCGTCCGCCTTCGCCAAGAGCGCATCGATGTACGCGCACGCCGCGCGCGGCCCCAGCACACCGCCCCTCCGCGCCTCCTCCACCGCCTCGGGCCACAGCTCCTCGCGGTAGTAGTGCGCGAAGTAGAACCCCGGCTCCTCCCACTCCGGCCGCGTGCCCCGGGGCAGCTTCGCCAGCACCAGCCCGCTCGACAGGTACGCCGGCCCGGTGGCCCGGGGATGGAACTGGCTGAACGCGAAGCGGAACACCCGCACCGCCAGCCCCGCCTCCTCCGTCGCCTCCAGCCCCTCCGGACAGCCCGCCCGCAGGTGGAAGTCGTCGAAGCGCAGGAACACGTCCACCCCGATGCCCACCGCGTTCTGACACAGCGACTCCAGGCACGCCGCCAGCGGATGGCCCGCGCCCACGGACTCCGGGGCCTCCCACGCCGCGTCCAGGACGGCCCGTGTCCCGGCGTCCACCCGGAGCGACAGCCGCACCCGGCCTCCCGGAAGGGGCGCCTCCCAGTGCCGCACGTCCTCTCCGTGAAGCGCGCCGCGATGTTCCTGCCCTGGAGTCCTCATGCTAGGCACCCATCCTTTCCCACACGTCCCCTCCAGGCCAGGAGCCCCATGTCCGAGCCCTCCCATCCGCGCGACGGCGACTTCGAGCTCGTCACCCTGCGCAACGGCCACCGCGCCGTGCGCCACCTGGGCCATGGCGAGGTCATGCACCCCGCGGTGGGCCCGTGGCAGGAAGCCCTGCGCCTCTACGTGGATCAGCCCGGCCTCGCGGACCGCCTGCGCCAGCCCGGCCCGCCGCTCGTCATCCACGACGTGGGCCTGGGCGCCGCCACCAACGCCGTCGCCGCGCTCACCCGCGCCCGCGACCTGGGCCCCCAGCGCGCCCGCGACCTGCACGTCGTCAGCTTCGAGGTGGACCTGGCCCCGCTGCGCCTGGCGCTCGCGGACGCGGAAGGCTTCCCGTTCCTCCAGCCGTTCCGCGAGGCCTGCGAGAGCCTCATGAAGCACGGCGCCTGGACCGAGCCCGGCATCCGGTGGGAGCTCAAGCTGGGAGACGCGGTGCCCTTCCTGGAGCCGGACGCGGGGCTGCCCCCCGCCGACCTCGTCTTCTTCGACCCGTTCTCACCCGCGTCCAACCCGGACATGTGGACCGAGGGAGTCCTCGCCCGGGTGCGCCGGCACTGCCGGGAGGACGGGGAGGGCGCCCTGCTGATGACCTACAGCGCGGCCACACCCACCCGCGTCACGCTGCTGCTCGCGGGGTTCTACGTGGGCGCCGGCGTGTCCACCGGCACCAAGGGGGAGACCACCGTGGCCTCGACCCGCTACGAAACCCTGGCCGCCCCGCTGGGGACCCGGTGGCTGGAGCGCTGGGAGCGCTCGTCCTCCCGGGCCCCGCATGGGGCCACCCTCACGCCTGAGGTCGAGCGTCGCCTGAGGACCCATCCTCAGTGGCGCTGAGCGCCGTCTCGACGGGGGCCTCGCTCCAGCGCAGGTGGAACGTCGCCGCCGTGCCGTCGAACTCCTCCGGCAGCGCCACCACCCGCCAGCCCCCGCACAGCGCCACCGCGCGCGCCAGCAGCCCCGCCGCGAACGTCGGCTGATCCGCCAGCACGTCGTTCATCCACAGCTCTAGCGACGTCGCGCCACGCTCCACGATTTTGACTTCACTGAAGTTGTTGCCGGCGCGAAAGCCCACGTCCGCGCGCAGCAGCATCCGCCGGGGACCGGCCAGCCGGCCCACGCCCAGCAGCGCGCGGCCAAAGAAGGTGCCGAAGTAGGCGTCCATGAAGCGCTCGCCCAGGGAGTAGTACGCGGCCTCCGCGGGCACGCCGCCATAGACGTGGCCGGCCGCGATGCGCAGGAATTCCCGCCACTGTTCCAGCGAATACGTGCGTTCCAGCTTGCGGTCGAGGTCCAGCCCCGCCCGCTTCAGGTGCTCGCGGCAGGCGGGCGTCAGCCGGTTCTCCAGCGCGCGGACGAAGAGCGCGTCGACGGTCTGGGCGAAGACAAGCTTCTCAGGATTCATGCGGAGCACCCTACACGATGCCCCCCATGCGATGCTCCCCCACCTGTGTACTGACGTTCAGTGCCGCGCCCCCCGAGTGTCAGGAAGCTGGCGCGCGCCGCACCCTTCGTGAACTCCGGGTGTTTTCAGACCCCGCGTTGACGGACCGCGCCACCAGTCCGCGCAGCCACTGGTGCGCGGGGTCGCCGTCGAAGCGCTCGTGCCAGACCTGGAGGATGTCGAACGGGCGCACGGGGATGGGCGGGGGGAACACCTGGAGCGCATACGCGTCGCGGAACGCGGCGATGAGGCGGCGGGGCGCGGTGAGGACGTAATCCGAGCGCGACACCGCCAGCGGGGCGATGAGGAAGTAGGGCACGCGCACGGCGATGCGGCGCGGGGGCAGGCCGCGCTGGGCCAGGGCCAGGTCCACGGCGCCCACGCCGTCGCCTTTCGGGCTGATGAGGATGTGGGACAGCTTCAGGTAGGTGTCCACGTCCAGCGTGCGGCGCACGGTGGGGTGGTCCTTGCGCACCACGCAGACGAAGTCCTCGGTGAAGAGCTTCTGCTGGCGCAGGCCCGGCCCGGACGGCACGGGCGCGACGATGATGGCCAGGTCCACCTCGCCCGTCTCCAGGTGGCTGGGGAAGGTGTGGCTGTCCACGTGCAGCACGGACAGGTCCACGCCGGGAGCCTCGCGGCCCAGGAGCTCCAGCGCGCCCGGCAGCAGCACCGTCCCGAAGAAGTCGCGCGTGGCCACGGTGAAGCGGCGGGTCGCGGTGGCGGGCTCGAACGAGGGCTCGTCGCGCAGGGCCCGTCGCAGCTCCGCCAGGCCCCGCTTGAGCGGCGCGGCCAGCTGCTGCGCGCGAGGTGTCAGCACCATGCCGCCCCGGCCGCGGATGAGGAGCGCGTCGCCCAGGAGCTCCCGCAGCTGGGCGAGCGCGTGGCTCATCGCGGACTGGGTGAGGCCCACGCGCGCGGCGGCGCGGGTGACGTGCACCTCGTGCAGCAGCGCATCCAGCGCCACCATCAGGTTGAGGTTGATGCCGGAGAGGTCCACCTCCGCGGGGGAGGGCGCTGGGGTTTCATGAGCGCGGCGCATGGGCGCATGCATAGCATGCAGTGGCCTCATGCAGGGCGCGGGGGCACTGTTGCGCCATCTCGCTGTCGCTGGAGGCACCCCATGTCCATCGTCATCAACACCCCGAACGGCAACATCGGTCGTCCCCTCGTGGAGAAGCTCTTGAAGGCGGGCCGCCAGGTCACGGTCATCTCCCGCACCCCGGAGAAGGTGGCGGACCTGGTGAAGCTGGGCGCGAAGGTGGTGCGGGGCTCCATCGACGAGCAGGCCACGCTGGACGCGGCGCTCCCGGGCGCGGAGGCGCTGTTCTGGCTGTCGCCGCCCGCCGTCCGGCCGGACTTCCAGGAGTGGGCGAAGGCCACGGGCCGGATGGCCGCGGAGCGCGTGAAGGCGCACGGCGTGAAGCGCGTGGTGATCATCTCCAGCATCGGCGCGCAGAGCGGGCCGGGCACGGGGCCGGTGTCCGTGCTGAAGCCCATTGAAGAGGCCTTCCAGGCGGCGGCCCCCCACGTCGTCAGCCTGCGCGCGGGCTTCTTCATGGAGAACCTGCTGCGCGACGTGCAGGGCCTGGCGAAGGCGGGCGCGCTCTTCAGCGCGAACCCGGAGACGAAGGCCATGCCCATGGTCGCCACGGCGGACATCGCCGCCAAGGCCTTCGAGTTCCTGACGGACGCATCATGGACCGGCCACCGCTACGTGGGCGTGCACGGGCCCAAGGACCTCACCTTTCCGGAGGTCGCGAGCATCCTCACCCAGGTGCTGGGCCAGCCCGTGAAGTACGTGCGGGTGGGGCTGGAGGACCTGCGCAACGGCATGACGGGCGCGGGCATGCCGTCATGGGCGGCGGACACCTTCGTGGAGATGTACGGCGCCGTCCAGGACGGGCGCATGGACCCGGCCGAGCCGCGCTCGAAGGAGACCACCACGCCCACCACGCTGGCGGAGTTCGCCAGCACCGTGCTCAAGCCGGTGGTGGAGCGGGCGCGCGCGTCGTAAGGGAAGACCGGCGTCCGCCTGTCCGTCCGCGTACGAAAAGTGGACGGGGGAACGTCCGCCAGGCCGTCCTCTTCCTCCTGACTGGTGCACGATGGGGGCCGACCGGAAATTGGTCCGGTACGGCCACCCCACCGAACACGAGCGCACCATGGACGAGCAACGCCCCGCCACGCCCCCGGCCCGGACGGACCCCTCCATCGACCTGCTCCACCAGCGCACGCGCCAGCCGCTGGAGGTCCTCTTCTCCCCCCGGAGCGTCGCGGTGGTGGGGGCAAGCGAGCGCGCCGGCAGCGTGGGCCGCACCGTCCTCTGGAACCTCATCAGCAGTCCGTTCGGCGGCACCGTCTATCCCGTCAACCCGCAGCGCCCCAACGTGCTCGGCATCAAGGCGTGGCCTTCCCTGCGCGCGCTGCCGGAGGCCGTGGACCTGGCCGTCATCGTCACCCCGGCGAAGTCCGTGCCGGCCATCATCCGCGAGTGCGCGGAGGTTGGCGTCAAGGGCGCCATCATCATCTCCGCGGGCTTCAAGGAGACGGGCCCGGAGGGCGTGAAGCTGGAGCAGGAGGTGCTGCGCATCGCGCAGGCCGCGAACCTGCGCATCATCGGGCCCAACTGCCTGGGCGTGATGCGCCCCACGGGCGGCTTCAACGCCACCTTCGCCAAGGGCATGGCCCGCCCCGGCAACGTGGCCTTCATCAGCCAGTCCGGCGCGCTGCTCACCTCCATCCTGGACTGGAGCCTGCGCGAGGCCGTGGGCTTCAGCGCCTTCGTGTCCGTGGGCTCCATGCTGGACGTGGGCTGGGGGGACCTCATCGACTTCCTCGCGGATGATCCGATGACGCGCTCCATCCTGCTGTACATGGAGTCCATCGGCGACGCGCGCGCCTTCCTGTCCGCCGCGCGCGAGGTGGCGCTCACCAAGCCCATCATCGTCATCAAGGCCGGCCGCACCGCGCAGGCCGCGCAGGCCGCCGCGTCGCACACCGGCACGCTCGCCGGCAGCGACGAGGTGCTCTCCGCCGCCTTCCGCCGCGCGGGCGTGCTGCGCGTGGACTCCATCGAGGACCTCTTCCACATGGCGGAGGTGCTGGCCCGCCAGCCCCGGCCCTCCGGCCGCAGGCTCACGCTGCTCACCAACGCGGGCGGCCCCGCCGTGCTCGCCACGGACGCGCTCGTGTCCGGCGGCGGCGAGCTGGCCGTGCTGTCCGACGACACCCGGAAGCAGCTGGACGGCTTCCTGCCGCCGCCGTGGAGCCACGCCAACCCGGTGGACATCCTGGGAGACGCGGACGCGGAGCGCTACGCGAAGGCGCTGGAGACCACCGGCGCGGACCCCAACAGCGACGGCCTGCTCGTCATCCTCACGCCGCAGGACATGACGGAGCCCACCAAGACAGCCGACCGCCTCAAGGGCTACGCGAAGCTGCCCGGCAAGCCCGTGCTCGCCAGCTGGATGGGCGGCTCCGAGGTCGCCGCCGGCGAGCGCATCCTCAACGACGCGGGCATCCCGACCTTCGGCTACCCGGACACCGCGGCCCGCGTCTTCAACTACATGTGGCGCTACTCGGACAACATCGCCGGCCTCTATGAGACGCCCACGCTGGCGGAGGAGCCCACCGGCAGTGGCCGTGACGTGGCGCGCGCCCTGGTGGACGAGGCCCGCGCCGCCGGCCGCACCCTGTTGTCCGAGTACGAGTCCAAGCGCCTCCTGGCCGCCTACGGCATCCCCACCGTGGAGACGTGGCTCGCCACCTCCGAGGACCAGGCGGTGGAGAAGGCCCGCGCGCTGGGCTTCCCCGTGGTGCTCAAGCTGCACTCGCTCACGGTGACGCACAAGACGGACGTGGGCGGCGTGCGCCTGGACCTGCGCGACGAGTCGCGCGTGCGGGAGTCCTTCCGCGCCATCCGCGACGCGCTGGCGGAGCGGGGGCTCCAGGACGGGTTCGACGGCGTCACCGTGCAGCCCATGGTGAAGCTGGACGGCTACGAGCTGATTGTCGGCAGCAGCCTGGACGCGCAGTTCGGCCCGGTGCTGCTCTTCGGCGCGGGCGGCACGCTGGTGGAGGTGATGCAGGACCGGGCCCTGGGCCTGCCGCCCCTCAACACCACGCTGGCGCGCCGGATGATGGAGCGCACGCGCATCCACCACGCGCTCAAGGGCGTGCGCGGCCGGGCGCCCGTGGACCTGGGCGCGCTGGAGCGGCTGATGGTGCGCTTCAGCCAGCTGGTGGTGGAGCAGCCCTTCATCCGCGAGCTGGACATCAACCCGCTGCTCGTCTCCGCCGAGCGCATCATCGCGCTGGACGCGCGCGTGGTGCTGCACCCGCCGGACGTCCCCGCCGCGGCCCTGCCGAAGCTCGCCATCGAGCCGTACCCGCACCAGTACGCGCAGGTCCTCACGCTGAAGAACGGCGAGCAGCTGCTCGTGCGCCCCATCCGCCCGGAGGACGAGCCCGCCATGGGCCGGTTCCACCAGGCCCTGTCGGAACAGACGGTGTTCATGCGCTACGCGGGCCTGATGAAGCTCAGCCAGCGCGTGGCCCACGAGCGCCTGGCGCGCATCTGCTTCAACGACTACGCGCGGGAGATGGCGCTCGTCGCGGAGCGGCCGTCAGCGGACGGGAAGGGCGGGGGGGAAATCCTCGCGGTGGGCCGGCTCACGCGCCTGCGCGGCACGAAGGACGCGGAGTTCGCCATCACCGTCAGCGACCCCGCGCAGCGGCTGGGCCTGGGCACGGAGCTCTTGCGGCGGCTGGTGGACGTGGGCCGGGACTGGGGCCTGCGCCGCATCGTCGCGGACATCCTCACGCGCAACCGCGGCATGCAGGCCGTCAGCAAGAAGCTGGGGTTCACCCTCGTGGAACACGAGGAGCTGGCCCCGGACATGGTGAAGGCCGTGAAGGTGCTCAACGGCTGACCGTGCCCGGGGCCTCTACGGCCTCACGGCACTACACGTCGTCGCAGGGCGTGCCCAGCCGCGCGCCCGTGTAGACGCCCAGCTCGTTGTAGATGAACGGCAGGTTCTCACCCACCGGCACCGCGCGCAGCTTCTGGCGCTTGCTCTTCACCACCCAGAACGACGGCTCCTCGCGGTCCACCACGAGGCGCAGGTCGCCGCCCTGCGTGGAGAAGATCTCCCCCTGCGAGTCGGTGACGACGTTGAGCATCTTCTGCTGCTTCACCTGGCCGCGCTGGCCCGTGAAGATGCGGAAGCTCTTGTTGTCCGCGCCGATGCCGCGCTCCACCAGGTAGTACGTGCCCTTGTCGTCGCGCAGCAGCGCGTACGGCTGGAACTTCACCGGGCTGGGCTGGTAGCTGGCCTTGCGCAGAAGCTCCTTGGCCTGGTCCGCGGGCACCGGCTGCTGGGGCAGGCTCTTCTCCCCGCAGCTGAGCGTGCACGTCTTGGCGTCCTCGCTGAGCCGCAGATAGGAGACGACCCGGTAGTCCACGCCGCGGAAGCTGTCGTTGGCCTTGGGGTTGAAGAAGCGCGGCTCGAAGAACATGCCCTCCTTGCTGTCGGTGTAGCCCACGGGCGGCACCTGCGTGAACGTCTTGCCGTCCCCGTAGTACAGCTCGCCCTCGTGCTCCGGCGTGTGGGGGATGAGGACCGTGTAGTGGCCCTTGCCGTCCGCGCAGACCCTGGCGGACTCCAGCACCATGCGCTCACGCAGCTTCTGCTCCTGCCCCCAGGGCGGATCCAGCGCGAGCGCGGCTTGCGGGGCCAGGACGAGCCCCAGGGCGATGACCATGTGTCGAAGCGTCATGTCAGTGGGCTTTCGTTCTAGAGGGTGTCGGTGAAGAAGGAGGTGGCCTTGTCCGGCTGGACCTGGTCGCCTTCCGTCACGGACCAGATGACCTTGCGCGCTTCCAGCTTCAGCGCCGCCTGCGCGTCCATGCGGCACTCCACCGTCTGGATCTTCTGCTGGACGGCGCGCTTGGCCTCGTCGGAGCGCTCGCACAGCTTCTGGAGCGACTCCAGCGGGCCCTTGCAGTAGCTGCCGAAGGAGATCTCGTTGAGCTGCTTGTCCGTGACGGCGTCCCAGGCCACGGTGGCCGTCAGCTTCGAGCCGCACGCCTTGTTCGTCTCCGCGGCCGCTTCCTTCAGCTGCTGCTCCGCCTGGTTCGTCCAGAACTTGCGGTCGAACGCGAGCATCGCCTGGTACTTCTTGTCGCCTTCCAGGTCCTGGTAGCGCTCGAAGACCTTCTCCACCTTGAGCTCACCCGTCTTCGCCGTGTCCGGCTTCAGGTGCGTGTAGCCCGTGTGGTTCACGTCGCTGAAGACCAGGTCCTCGTAGCCGCCCCGGTCATGCACGGCGACGAAGCGCTGCTTGTGGCCGCGCCACTGCGTCCAGTACTCCGTGCTGCGCCGGTCCGCGTTCACCGATGCGACCAGCACCTGTCCGTCCAGCTCGCTCTTCGTGCCGTCGAACGCCACCAGCGCCTTGTGCGCGTCACCGGGCTCCAACCCGATGAGGGTGATCCGCTCGCCGGCCTCGTTGGAATACACCTTGCCGGTGACGGGCTTCGTGCCCGCCACGGCGCTGTCGGGCCGCACGCCCCGGGAACAGCCCAGGGACAGCGCCACGACCCCCACTGCCAATAGGACTCTCACGACGACTCCTTGAATTGCGGGCGCGCCCCCGCTCTGGAGCTTCCGCGCGCCCGGACGACCCTAGAGGTCGATATCGTACTGCGAACAGTATTGTCGGACCCTGGGACGTTCCGTTGCCGGGACCCGGGTCCATTGTGCTCGCGCGTTCGCCAGGTCGTGCTGCTGGCAGTACACGCGGGTGAGCAGCGAGAACGACAGGCCGGTGATCTTCGTGCGCTGGCTGCGCCGGATGTGACGCAGCGCTTCCGACGTGTTCGACGCGTCCAGCGCCTTCTGCGCGGACGCCAGGTCCTCGCGCACGCTGTCCGGCATCGACTCGGTCGCGCCGCCGCGCGCCTTGGGCCTGGGCGTCACCGCGGGCGTGTCCGCCGGCTCCACGGACGGCCGCTTCTCCTCGGGAGCCACCTGCCGCGGCGGCTGGGCCTCCGGATCCACCGGAGCATCCACGGGCTGCTTCTGCTCCACGGGCTGCGTCACGGCCGCGACGGGCGGGGCAACGGGCGGCGCCGCGACGGGGGCGGTGGGCGCGGGCGGATTCGCCGCGACGACGGTGGGCGGGGTCGTGCCCGCGCCCTTCCAGAAGAAGGCGACGGCGAACGCGATGATGACCGTCAGGCCCACGGCCACGGCCACCGGCCACTTCGGGCGGGGGCTTGCCAGGGGCTGCGCGGGCAGGGACGCGGTCTGGGGGCCGGAGGGGGACGCGTCGCGGCCGGCGTGGGGGCGCATGCCCACCGTGGGGATGTGCTCCTCCTGATCCGGCGGACGCGACACCGGGGGCGGGGCCGTGGGCGTGGTGGGGCGCGAGCGCTGCTCCGGCTTCATTTCGGAGAGCGTCTGGAGCGGGCTGCCCGTCAGCTCCAGGATGAAGGAGCCCACGTCCGGGTAGCGGTCCTCCGGCTTCTTCGCCATCGCGCGGGAGATGGCCGCCACCACGTGCGGCGGCGTGCCCGGCGCCAGCGTCAGCAGCGGCGGCGGCTCCAGGTGGACGATTTGGTAGATGAGCTCCGCGACGTTGTCGCCGGAGTAGGGCGGCCGGCCCGCGAGCATCTCGTAGACGATGCAGCCGAACGCGAACAGGTCCGTGCGCGCGTCCACGTTGCTGTTCTGGCCCATGGCCTGCTCGGGGGCCATGTACTGCGGCGTCCCCATCAGCACCGAGTCCAGCGTCTGCACGGTGCGCGAGTCCACGAGCTTGGAGATACCGAAGTCGAGCAGCTTCACGCGCTCGCCCACGACGCCGCCGGCCTCCGTGGGCACGAGGAACACGTTGCCCGGCTTCAGGTCGCGGTGCACCACGCCCGCGCGGTGCGCCGCCTGCAACGCCGCGCCCATCTGCCGCGCGATGGAGAAGACCTCCTCCAGGGGCAGCTGCTTCTGCTTGCGCAGCCGGCGCGACAGGCCTTCGCCGCGCAGGTACTCCATCACCATGAAGGGCGTGCCGTCCTCCAGGGTGTCGAAGTCCAGCACCTCCACGATGTTCGGGTGCCCCAGCCGGGAGGCGATCTCCGCCTCGCGCCGGAAGCGCACCGCCACCTCTTCCGACAGCGCCTCCGCGCCGTGCAGCACCTTGACGGCGACCTGCTTGCCCGGCAGGCGCAGATGGCGGGCGAGGAACACCGCCCCCATGCCGCCCTTGCCCAGCACGGTGCCAATCTCATACGTGGCGCGCAGAATCCGTCCCGTCGTCAACGGCTCGGACTGCGCGGAGGTCGGTTCGGTAGGCTTTTGCATCGGCGGTCCGATTTCCTACTAAACCGGGCCGACACGATTGGAAAGCACCCGGGTCGAATCCTCCCCCACGGGTCGTGTGCGCGGGCCCGGGCTCTCACGTTCTGAGAGCCCGAGCCGATATTTTATCCAACGGTGCAACGCCCCAGGTGTTCCGGGCTACGGCGTGGTGGGAGGCGTCACCAGGCGCGACTGGAGGTCGCGCGCCTCCTCGATGTGTTCCTGCACCTCCGTCCGCTCGGTCAGGAGCTCCTGCGCCAGTTGCGGGTTGTCCGTCTGGGCCGTCAGGACGCTGTCGCCGATGAAGGCGGTGCGCGCGTGCGCGTTGAGCTGCGCGCTGATCAGCGCCAGGTCGAGCGCGGCGCCCGTGGGCGCGTTCGGCCCCTGGAGGACGTCCATCAACTGCTGGACCTCCTTCTGCAGCTGGAGGCTCACGGGGTTGTCCTCGGGGACGATGCCCTCGGTGGCGAGCAGCGCGTCCAGCCGTTCTTTGACGGCGGTGTGCTCCGCGACCATTTGCTCGTTGAAGGCCCGGATGTCCGGGTCGGTGGCAAGCGGCGCGGCGTACTGGCCGAGCATCACCTCGCCCTCGTTGGCCACCTGCAGGACACGGGCGATCTGCGCGTCGGTGAGCGACAGGATCGTCCCCACTTCAATGGTCGTTCCGGCATCGGTCGTTCCGGCATCGGTGCCCGCGTCCGGGTTGTCCTCCAGGTCCGGCATGCCCGGGACACTGCCAAAGTTGGGCTCGTCGTCGTCACTGCACCCGAACCCCAGCGCCACGGCGCCAGCCACCACCGCCCCCACCCAGAACTTCGCTGTCCGCATGTTCCCCCCTCGCAGTGAATGTCGCCTGGCCAGGATGGGGAGCGCCTTGTCCGGTGACCACTTGCGGATCAGCCAATGGCAGTGTGGCTCAGCCCACATCCCCTCCCACCGCCCTGCCGCCGGAGCCCGGCGAGCCGCTCTCGAAGCCGGCGCGCCCGTGAGTTCCGGCGGCAGGATGAAACGGACTACGGCACGGGCACGGCGGGCGGCAGCACCAGCTCGGACTGGAGGTCCGTCGCCTCGTCAATGTGCATCTGCACCGCCTGCCGTTCGCTCTCCAGCTCCTGCGCCAGGGCCGGGTTGGCGACCTGCGGTGTGAGCAGGCTGTCGCCGATGAAGGCGGTGCGCGCGTGCGCGTTGAGCTGGGCGCTGATGAGCGCCAGGTCGAGCGCGGCGCCCGTGGGCGCGTTCGGCCCCTGGAGGACCTGCATCATCTGCTGGACTTCCATCTGCAGCTGGAGGCTCAGCGCGGTGTCCTCGGGGACGATGCCCTCGGTGGCGAGCAGCGCGTCCAGCCGTTCTTTGACGGCGGTGTGCTCGGTGACCATCTCCTCGTTGAAGGCCCGGATGTCCGGGTCGGTGGCAAGCGGCGCGGCGTACTGGCCGAGCATCACCTCGCCCTCGTTGGCCACCTGCAGGATCCGCGCGATCTGCGCGTCGGTGAGCGTCAACACCACGCCCGCGTCGGTCCCCGCGTCCGGGCCCTGCTGCGGTGCCTCCTGTGGCGCGGGATTCTCCGCGTTGCTCCCGCACCCGTAGCCAAGCGCCAGCGCGCCCGCCAGCACCGTCCCCACCCAGAATTTCGCTGTCCGCATGTCTCAACCCCCCGTGAATGTCGCGGGGGCAGGATGGGGAGGCGTTCCGTCCGTGGCCATGCGCGCTTCAGCCGTTGCCAATGTGCCCGGGTGCACAGGCCGGGCAGCCAGGGAGCCTGTCCGGGCACCGGGAGGGGCGTGGGACGCGTGATTTTTCCCGGGGACCGGGCGGCACCCCCTAGAGTCGGGGGCCGATGAGTGCCTCCGCCGACACCCGCGCCCCGCTCGCCGCCCTGCTGCCCAGGCCCGGTGAGCCCCGTCTCGACGCCGATGAGATCCTCAACCGCTTCGTGAGCTACGTGGCCACGAACGGGCTGAGCCTGTACTCCGCCCAGGAGGAGGCCATCCTGGAACTCCTGAGCGACAAGCACCTGTTCCTCAAGACGCCCACCGGCTCCGGCAAGTCGCTCGTCGCCATGGCGCTCCACTTCAAGGCCATGGCCGAGGGCAAGGTGTCGTTCTACACGTGCCCCATCAAGGCGCTGGTGAACGAGAAGTTCTTCGCGCTCTCCAAGGCCTTCGGCCCGGAGAACGTGGGCATGCTCACGGGCGACGCGTCCATCAACCGCGAGGCGCCCATCCTCTGCTGCACGGCGGAGATCCTGTCCAACCTCGCGCTGCGCGACGCGTCCGCGCGCGTGGACGCGGTGGTGATGGACGAGTTCCACTACTACTCCGACAAGGAGCGCGGGGTGGCCTGGCAGATTCCGCTGCTGGCGCTGCCCAGGACGCAGTTCCTGCTGATGTCCGCCACGCTGGGCGACACGCACGTCATCGAGCAGAGCCTGGCGAAGCTCACCGGCCGCGAGGTGGCCACGGTGCGAAGCTCCGAGCGCCCCGTGCCGCTGGACTTCGACTACCGCGAGGTGCCGCTGCACGAGACCATCCAGGACCTCATCGCGCGCGGGAAGTACCCCGTGTACCTGGTGAACTTCACGCAGCGGGCCGCGGCCGAGCAGGCGCAAAACCTGATGTCCGTGGACTTCAACACGAAGGAAGAGAAGGAGGAGATCCGCCAGGCGCTGCTGGACGCCCCCTTCGACACGCCCTACGGCAAGGACTTCCAGCGCTACCTGCGCCACGGCATCGGCATGCACCACGCGGGCCTCCTGCCCAAGTACCGGCTGCTGGTGGAGAAGCTGGCGCAGCAGGGCCTGCTCAAGGTCATCAGCGGCACGGACACGCTGGGCGTGGGCGTGAACATCCCCATCCGCACGGTGCTCTTCACGCAGCTGTTCAAGTTCAACGGCGAGAAGCTGGCGACGTTGAGCGTGCGCGACTTCAAGCAGATCGCCGGCCGCGCGGGCCGCAAGGGCTTCGACACCGAGGGCAGCGTGGTGGCGCAGGCCCCGGAGTACATGATTGAAAACATCCGCCAGGCAGCGAAGGAGGCCGCGGGCAAGAAGAAGTCGCCCAAGGCGAAGCCGCCGCAGAAGGGCTTCGTGCAGTACGACAAGAGCACCTTCGAGCGGCTCCAGAACGGGCTGCCGGAGCCGCTGGAGTCGCGCTTCGACGTGAGCCACGGCCTCTTGCTCAACCTGCTCCAGAGCGACAAGACGGAGGGCAGCGGCGGCTACAAGCGGCTGGTGCAGCTGGTGATGCGCTCGCACAGCTCCGACTACACGAAGAAGAAGCTGCTCAAGGACGCGGCGATGTACTTCCGCACGCTGCGCGACGCGGGCATCGTGAAGGTGGTGCAGTGGGAGAAGCACTCCGCGACGGTGGAGGTGTCCGAGGACCTGCAGCGCGACTTCAGCCTCAACCACACGCTGTCCCTGTACCTGCACGAGACGCTGGAACTCTTGGATCCCACGCTGGAGACGTACGCGCTGGACGTCGTCACGCTGGTGGAGTCCATCCTGGAGAACCCGGAGGTGGTGCTGTACGCGCAGCTGCACCAGCTGAAGGGAGAGAAGATCCAGGAGATGAAGGCGCGGGGCGTGGAGTACGACGACCGCATGGAGGAGCTGGAGAAGCTGGAGTGGCCCAAGCCCAACCGCGAGTTCGTCTACGGCACCTTCAACGCCTTCGCGAAGAAGCACCCGTGGGTGGGCGAGGAGAACATCCGGCCCAAGTCCATCGTCCGGGACATGTTCGAGCGCTTCATGTCCTTCCACGACTACGTGCGTGAGTACGGCCTGCAGCGCAGCGAGGGCGTGCTGCTGCGCTACGTGGGGGACGTCTACAAGTCGCTGGTGCAGACGGTACCGGAGAAGTTCCGCAACGAGGACCTGGACGACATCATCGACCACCTGCGCGCGACGCTGCGGCAGGTGGACTCCAGCCTCCTGGACGAGTGGGAGCGGATGCGCAACCCGGAGGCCCCGGTCGAAGTGAAGCCGGTGGTGGACCTGAAGCCCAAGGAGCTCACGGAGGACCCCCGGGCCTTCGCCGCGCGCGTGCGCGAGGAGCTGCACCGGCTGCTGCGCGCGCTGGGCCAGCGCCGCTTCCTGGACGCGCTGGGCATGCTGGACAACGCGCTGGGGGAGTGGACCGCGCCGAAGCTGGAGCAGGCCATGGCGCCGTACTTCGAGGAGCACAAGCTGGTGGTGCTCACGCCCCAGGCGCGCAAGCCGGCGAACACGCAGCTCAAGGAGACGGGCACGCGCCAGTGGGAGGCCCAGCAGCGCATCATGGACCCCGAGGGCCATGGGGACTGGGTCATCGACTGCGAGATTGATTTGCGCGGCCGGCGCATGGACGACGGCCCCATCCTGATGCTGCGCCGCATTGGCGGCATGGCCGCCTGGTCGTAGCCGTCAGGCGGGAGGCGGCTTGGGGTCCCCGGAGCCGCGGGCCGCCTCGCGCACGGTGCGGGTGGCGACCTCCACCTCCGCGAGGATGCGGCGCGCGTGCTGGAGCAGGGCCTCGCCGGTGGGCAACAGGCGCATGCCCTTGGGAACGCGCTCGAAGAGGGGCGTGCCCAGCTCGTCCTCCAGGGCGAGGATGTGACGGCTGAGCGGCGGCTGGGTGATGTGCAGCCGGCGCGCGGCCCGGCCCACGTGGCCCTCTTCCGCCACCGCGACGAAGGACTGGAGGTGCGTGATGCTCACGCGCGCGGATGCTAGCGCGGGACGTGCGCGCCGTGCACGCGCCCGCGTGATGCCAGAACAGCATTGGACGTTCTGGAAGGGCGGGTGCCACCTTGCCCGGCATGGGCATCCCTCTCTTCAAGGGCAGTGAAGTGGAACGGCTGCGGCTCGCGGGCCGCGCGGCGGCGGGCACGCTGGCGCATGTGGGCTCGCGGCTCCAGCCAGGCGTGACGACGGCGGACATCGACGCGTGGGTTCGCGAGGACACGGCGCGGCGGGGCGGCACCCCGAGCCAGCTTGGGTACAAGGGCTTCCCCTCCACGGTGTGCACCAGCCGCAACCACGTGGTGTGCCACGGCGTCCCGCGCGCGGATGAAGTGCTCAAGCCCGGGGACATCATCAACGTGGACGTGACGACGCACCTGGACGGCTTCCACGGCGACACGTCCGCCACGTTCATGATTGGCGAGGTCTCCGCCGACGCCAGGCACGTCGTGGACGTGGCGCGGCGGTGCCGGGACGTGGGCGTGTCGGTGGTGCGGCACGGCGCGCGGCTGGGGGACATCGGCGCGGCGGTGATGGCGCTGGCGAAGGCGGAGGGGTGCAGCGTGGTGGAGGAGTTCGGGGGCCACGGCATCGGCCGGCAGATGCACGGGGAGCCGCACGTCCCGCACGTGGGGAAGGCGGGCACCGGCATCACGCTGCGCTCGGGGATGGTCCTCACCATTGAACCCATGGTGAACCTGGGGCGCCCGGACATCCGGATGATGCCGGACGGGTGGACCATCGTGACCGCGGACGGCAGCCTGTCCGCCCAGTTCGAGCACACCGTGCTCGTCACCCGCGACGGCTGTGAAATCCTCACGCCGGCCGAGCTGTCCCTGCACGTCCCGGTGAGCTGAGGCGCCGTCTCATGGCCCCTGGGCCAGGCCGTCCATGCTGGCCGGTGTTGAGAAGGGGGCGCTTGCGTCCGCCTGCCCGGCTGCGTGACAGGTGGTTCTCGTTGGAAGCGTCAGGGCCTTTGATAGGTTGGCGCCCCATGAAGAAGATCCTGGTCGCGCTCCTCGTGCTCATCGTCCTGGCGGTCGCGGGTGCAGGCGGCGTGTTCATGCACTTCCAGAACGCCACCACCGCACCCAACGCGGCGGCGGATCCGGCGCCCAAGGAGTTCGTGGTGAAGAAGGGCGCGTCCGCGCGCTCGCTGGGCCAGCAGCTCCAGGCCCAGGGCTTCCTGGACGACCCCACGGTGTGGCGCTTTCACCTGTGGCGCCGGGGCAGCCTCAACGTGAAGGCCGGCCGCTTCATGCTGAGCCCCACCGCGTCCGTGGCGGAGCTGGCCACCGCGCTGGAAGGCCCGCCGCTGCCGGAGGACGTGCCCTTCGCGATGATTGAAGGCTGGCGCCTGCGCGACACCGACCAGGTGCTCGCCGCCCAGGGCCTCATCAAGCCGGGCGAGTACATCGCCGCGGCCAGCCGCCCGGACCGCTTCACGGCGCCGTTCCCGCTGCCCACGCGCAGCCTGGAGGGGTACCTGTACCCGGAGACGTACGGCATCGTCGCGGAGAACTTCAAGGTGGAGGCGTTCATCCAGCGGCAGATCGACACCTTCCGCGCCCGCTTCTACGACGCGCACCAGGAGGAGATCGCCAAGAGCGGCCGGTCGCTGCACGACATCGTCGTGATGGCCTCCATGCTGGAGCGCGAGGAGCCGGTGCCGTCCCAGCGCGCGCTCGTCGCGGGCATCCTCTGGAAGCGCGTGGACAAGGGCTTCCCGCTGGGCGTGGACGCGACCAGCCGCTACGAGCTCGCGGAGTGGAACGACCGCAAGGCGTTCCTCAAGCGGCTGCGGGACAACTCGGATCCGTGGAACTCGCGCACCCGCGCGGGCCTGCCGCCGGGCCCCATTGGCGCGCCCACGGTGGACTCGCTGCTCGCCGCGCTGCGGCCGGTGAAGAGCGACTACTGGTACTACCTGCACGACGCGCAGAAGGTCCTGCGCCCGTCCCGCAACGCGCAGGAGCACGAGGCACTCCGGGCCAAGTACAACGTGTACTGAGGCCCGCCGATGACGTCCCCCCTCGTCAAGCCAGACGGTCCCCCGGCTCCCGCCGCCGGCGCGGAGGCCGCGCTGCGGGAGGAGGTGGCCCTGCTGCGCCAGGAGGCTGAACGGCTCCGCCGGTTGCTCGAGACCGCGGCGACCGTCACCTGGACGAGTCGCATGGGCGACGCGCGGTCGCCCATCTCCCCCTCGTGGACGGCCTTCACCGGGCAGCCCCCGGAGCAGCTGCGCAACCGGGGCTGGCTCCAGGCCCTGCACCCGGACGACCGGGAAGGGGCGCTGGCGGCGTGGGAGCAGGCCCGGGCCGGGAACCAGCTGTACTCCACGCGCTACCGGCTGCGCCGCGCGGATGGCGCCTACGTGTGGATGCTCGTCCGGGGCATGCCGGTGCTGGGGCCGGATGGCGCCGTGCGCGAGTGGGTGGGCACCTGCATCGACATCCAGGCGCAGGCCCTGGGCGAGGAGCGCGCCGCGTTCCTGGCGCGGGCCAGCGAGCTGTTCTCGTCGTCGCTGGACGCCGCCGCCACGTTCGCGTCGCTGGCGAGGCTGTCCGTGTCGGCGCTCGCGGACTGGTGCATCGTGGACATTCTGCACGCGGATGGGCACTTCGAGCGCGTCCAGGTGGCGACGGCGGATCCGTCCCTGGCGCCGCTCGCAGCCGCCGTGCAGCGGCTGCCGCCGGTGCCCCGGGAGCGGCCCATCTATCCTCCCTCGGTGGCGCTGGCGACCGGCCGGTCCACGCTGGTGCCGGAGGTCACGGACGCGCTGATGAAGGCCGTGGCGCAGGACGCGGACCACCTGGCGATGATGCGCACGGTGGGCATGCGCTCCATGCTCACGGTGCCGCTGCTGGCGCGGGGCCACATCCTGGGGGCGCTGACCTTCCTGGTCACCACCTCCGGCCGCCGCTATGGCGACGACGACCTCCGGTTCGCCCAGGAGCTGGCGAACCTGGCCGCGCTCGCGGTGGACAACGCGCGGCTCTTGCAGGGCGCGCGCGACGCCATCCGCCTGCGCGACGAGTTCCTGTCCGTCGCGAGCCATGAGCTGAAGACGCCGCTCACGCCGCTGAGCCTGAAGCTCCAGGCGCTGTCGCGCGCGGTGAAGGCGCATCCGGACTCGCCGCTCGCGCCCGTCATCGAGGCGCACGTGGAGACGGGGCACCGCCAGGTCCGCCGGCTCACGGAGCTGATGAACGACCTGCTGGACGTGTCGCGCATCAGCGCCGGCACCTTCCGCCTGCAGCGCGAGGACGTGGACGTCGCGGAGGTGGTGCGCGAGGTGGCCGCGCGGTTCGCGCCCAGGTTCGCCGTGGAGCACTGCGACTTCCGCGTGGAGGCGCCGGGGCCGGTGCACGGCAGCTTCGACCGGGCCCGGCTGGCGCAGGTGTTGGATCACCTGCTGGACAACGCGCTCAAGTACAGCCCTGGCGCGCCGGTGTCCGTGGGGCTCGCGGTGGACGGGGCCGTGGCCCGGCTCACGGTGCGCGACGGGGGCATCGGCATCTCGCCGGAGCAGCGGCCCCGCCTCTTCGAGCGCTACGGCCGCGCGGTGTCCGAGCGCCACTACGGAGGCCTGGGGCTGGGCCTCTACCTCACCCGCACCATCGTGGAGGCCGAGGGCGGGAGCGTGTCCGTGGACAGCCGCCTGGGCGAGGGCGCGACGTTCAAGGTGGAGCTGCCGCTCACGCGGCCCTGAGCGCTACGGCGTGCTCGTGCCGGGCGGCTGGGGCGACGTGTGGAACATGTCCGCGAGGATGCGCTCGGCCGCGTCCGCGAGCAGGTCCCGGGCCATGCGCGTCTCCTCGCCGAAGATGCCGCGCGACGTGCGCGCGTCCAGCACGTGCGTGGCCAGCAGCGAGAACGCCGCGGGCTCGTCGAACGTCGCCTCCGAGGAGAGGACGCGCTTGCCGGGCTGTTGATCCTCCTCGTGGAAGCGCCCCTCCCAGGTGTCGCCCAGGGTGATGGAGAAGTATTGCGCCGCCACGTTGCCGGGCCGCGACATGTGCGAGGCGGCCACCACCGCGCGAAGCTGGCCGCGCTCCTCGGCGGTCATCTGGCGTTTCCACGCTTCGACCGACGCGTGCATCGTGTCGATTTGATCCCTCGCCGAGTCCTCCGCGTTCTTCATGAGGTCCGGCACCTGGGCGTGGATGAACGTGGAGAGCTGTGCCTGCGTCACGCGGTTCGCGGCCAGCACGGCGTCCACGAGCGCGAGCGACGCGTCGAGCATCCGGCGCTGCCGCGCCAGCGCTTCGGCCGGGAGGCCGCGGGTGTCCAGGCTCGTGGCCGACGCGGTGATGAGGCCGCGCAGCGTGGCGAGGCGCGTTCGGGTGTCGTCATCGAGCGCGTCCTGCTGGCTGGCGAGCAGGACGTGGAGCGCGAGGGGGACGTGGGTGACGGCCTTGTACTCGTGGTAGCGGCGCGTGCGCGCGGGGGCCTCGAAGCGCTGGCCGCCCTTGCGCAGGATGAGCACGTCGTCGATCTGCGCGATGACGGGGCCCATGCGTGACAGCACCGCCTCCCGGCGCGCGGCGTACGCATCGCGGAACGCCTGGTTGAGGACGGAGAGCGGATCCGCGGGCTCCAGCGCCACGGTGCGCGCGACGTCGGAGGGCGGTTCGGGAGGAGGGGAAGGGGAGGCGGGACCGCCCACGGGGCACTCGGCCATGGGGGGCACCGTAGCGCCCCGCGCGCGTTCGTCATCCGTGGGCGTGGGCCGGGTGTCCGGATTCCTTCAACGCCTGCGCCAGGTGTCCGCACGAAAGCGAAAGGCCGGCCCCGCGTCGAAGCGGGACCGGCCTTCCTTCACTGCTCAGCGATGACGACGGTCAGGCGCTCACTCGACCGGGCGCACCTGGACCTGCATCACGGTGTCGGTCTTGTTCGTCGACAGCACCTCGATGATGGTGCCCGTCTTCGGGACCTTCACGCCGGCGTACGGCTGCGTGGCGTACCAGAACTCGTTCGTGTCGTTGAACACCGGCACCGCGGGCTGCGAGGGGTACTCGTTGCGCGGGAAGCCGTTGGGCTTGAGCGACAGCGGGAAGCTGGGGTCCAGGCCGAACGTCGCGTCGTGCGTCTGCACGCGGCCGGACCAGTAGCGGCCGTCGCTGCGCTGCAGGGGCTGCGGGCGCGAGTCGATGGGCAGGATGCGGCCCGCACCCGGGTGCTGCGACACGTTGTTGTTCTGCTGGGAGGTGTCCCAGTAGGTGACGAGCAGGCCGGGGTTGTACGAGTAGCGCTCCGCCCAGTCGAAGAGGCCGTCCGCGCTGAAGCCGTAGTTGTACGGGCCCGTGGCCAGACCCTCGTCGTAGCCGCGGAACTGGCGCCACTCGGCCAGGTAGTAGTGGTCGTAGAGGGTGTTGGTGCCGTCCGTCACGAAGAACGTCGACTTGTCCCACCACTTGTGGCCCCACTCGCCGTCGTCACCGAAGACGTAGGTGTTCTTCGCCCACAGCTGCACGAAGTCCACCAGGAAGCCCTTGCCGAACTCCGCCGCGTCCGTCTTGTAGCGGATCTTCAGCGTGACCTTCTTGCCCGCGTGGGCGGACAGGTCGAACGACAGCGGCATCCAGCCGTTGGACGCGCCGGTGATGCCGTTGCCCAGGTTGTTGCCCCAGGGGTTCGTGTCACGGCTCACGGGGCTGGGCAGGTTGACGAACGGGCCACCGTCCACGGAGATGGCGACGTAGGCGTAGTCCCAGTCCTCCTCGATGTCGAACCACGTCTGGAAGGAGAAGGTGATGGGCGTCTTGTTCGGCAGCTTGACCGTCTTCTCCAGCACGCGGTCCAGGTTGTTGCCCTGGCCGCCCTGCCACATGCCCTGACCCTCGAACGGCGCGGTCGTGGGCTGCACGATGGGCTTGCCGGGCAGCTTCACCACCAGCGCCTGCTTCGCGTTCTGCGACGTGAACTCCGCGGGGCCCAGCTTGTGGTACGAGTACAGGCCCGCCGACGTGGTGGCGTAGTCCAGCCAGCCCAGCTGCAGCTTGTCCCAGGCGAAGAAGTCACCCGGACGGCTGCCGATGTCCGTGGTGCCGTCGTTCAGGTACGAGCCGGACGACATGATGGTCCAGAAGCCCGTCCCGTTGTCCGCCGCGTTCGTCGTGTCGTAGTGGTCCGGCAGGCCCAGGTCATGGCCGTACTCGTGCGCGAACACGCCCAGTCCGCCGTTCTCCGGCTGGATGGTGTAGTCGCCCACCCACTTGTCGATGCCGGTGCCGAAGCGCGTGCCGCCGTTCTGGTTGTACGCGGGGCCGATGCCGTCCGGGCCCGAGCCGTTGCTGTACGCGAACCAGCGGTGGCTCCACACGGCGTTGGGGCCCTGCGCGCCGCCGCCGACTTCCTCGCCCATGCCCGCGTGGACGATCTGGAAGTGGTCGATGTAGCCGTCCGGCTCGTCGAAGTTGCCGTCGCCGTCGTGGTCATACCGGTCCCACGTGTCGAACGTGTCCAGGTACGCCTTGATCTCCGCGGGCGTCTTGCCGGCGGCCAGCTGGCTGTTCGTCCAGGACTTGATGGCGTCGCTGATGAGCGGCCACACGGAGTTGGAGCAGCTGGAGCTGCCGCACAGGTTGTTGCCGTAGCGGGCGGCGTTGTACGGCACCTTCACCCACTCGGACACCGCGCCGGTCACGGCGTAGCGGCCGGACGACGCGGCCTTGTAGAAGTTCGCCACCGAGTCCGCGCCCGGCGTCGTGTCGAAGTAGAGCTTCTCGAAGTGCGCGCGGTCGTAGTCCGGCTGCCAGATGGTGGTGTTGTCCACCGTCCGGTCCGGGGCCGGAATTTCATTGTGCAGCGGGCCCGGGATGTTGCCACCCGGGTTGGTGGTGGGGTTGCCGAACACCGGGTGGATCTGCGTGCCGTACTCCACCAGGATGACGAAGATGCGGTCCGTGCGCTGCAGCTCCAGCTCCACGAACTTGCCGTTCGCCAGCTTGTGCACGCGGCCGGCCTGGCCGCTGCCCTCCAGCCGCTCCCGCAGGGCCTGCGCCTTCAGCTCCTTCTGCTGCTCACCCAGACGGTGGGGCAGGTCGTCCGTGATGTCCTGAACGACGGACTTGCGCAACGACGCGGACGGCGCAGCGACGTCGGGTTGCGGCTTTTCGTACCAGGCACGCTCCGCGTACGCGGTCGGCGCGAACGCGAGCAGGCCCAGGGCCAGCCAAGACGGATTCTTCCGCATTGCCACTCCTTCAGGGTCAGGTCAGACATCCCGGCAGGGTCCGGGTGCGCCCACTTTCTAATGGAAGCCATGTCCTAAAGGGAAGACCGGGAGGCTAAATTTTTCCTGCAAGGACGGAGAGCGTCCTCCGTTCGACGTTGGCCGAAAATCCGAGATTGGGTAGGGGAGGGCGGGGGGCGAAGGACTACGGTGCCGGTCCGATATGGCGCGTTCACGTCCCGTGGATCCCCCGCTGCGGCGGGATGTCCGGCTCTTGGGCCGGCTGCTGGGTGAGGTGTTGGTGGAACAGGAGGGACAGGCCCTGTTCGACAAGGAGGAGGAGGTCCGGCACCTGGCCATCCAGCGGCGGCGCGGTCCGGTGGCGGGACGACGCGCCGCGGCGGCGGAGCTGGCGGCGGTGTTGCGCAGGCTGCCCTCGGAGCAGGTGGAGCCGGTGCTGCGCGCCTTCTCCGTCTACTTCCAGCTGGTCAACCTTGCTGAGCAGCACCACCGCATCCGCCGCGCCCGGGCCCACGCGAGCCCCACCGCCACCCGGCCCCAGAAGGGTTCACTGGAGGCGACGCTCCTGACGCTGAAGGCCGCGGGCGTGAGCGCCGACAAGGTGCGGGAGACGCTGGGCACGCTGAAGGTGACGCTGACGTTCACCGCGCACCCGACCCAGGCGGTCCGGCGGACGCTGCTGGAGAAGCTCTACCGGCTGGCGCAGCTCCTGGAGGAGCGCGACCGCTGCGCGCTCACCCCGCGCGAGTCGGCCGCGAACCTTTCGGCCATGCGCGAGGAGATCACCGCGCTCTGGCAGACGGACGAGCTGCGCCGCGAGCGCCCCACCGTGGGCGACGAGGTGAAGAACGTCCACTGGTACGTGGAGGAGATGCTGTCGGAGCCGGTGGCCCGGCTGCCGGAGGCGCTGGACTGGGCCTTCGAGCGCGCCTACGGCGAGCCCCTGGGCGTGCTGGACACGCCCGTGCGCGTGCACTCGTGGGTGGGCGGCGACATGGACGGCAACCCGCTGGTGACGCCGGAGGTGTTCGCGGACACGCTGCGCGCGCACCGCGCCCGGGGGCTGCGGCTGCTCTTGCGCGACGTGGAGCGGCTGGGCGGGATGCTGTCGCAGTCGGAGCGGCACGCGCGCCCCACCCAGGAGCTGGAGCGCTCGCTGGAGGAGGACGCGAAGGCGCTGCCGGACGTGGCGAAGCAGCAGGGCCCGCGCACGCTGGGAGAGCCGTGGCGCCGCAAGCTGCGCTTCATGGAGGAGCGGCTGTCGCTGGCGCTGGAGCACGTGCTGGCGCGGCGGCGGGGCCAGGCGTCCACGCTGCCGCCCGGGGCCTACCGCTCACCGGAGGCGCTGGGGGACGACCTCGCGGTGCTGGAGCGGTCGCTCTTCGCGGCGCGCGCGGAGCACGCGGGCCTGCGCGAGGTGCGCCGCATGTCCGAGCGCGTCCGCGCGCTGGGCCTGGGCCTGGGCGAACTGGAGGTCCGGGCCCCCGCGGAGGACGCGGTGAGCGCGGCGGCGTCCTTCAACGGCGGACCGGCCCCCACCGAGGGCGGCAAGCGGCTCCTGGAGGTGCTGGCGAAGCTGCGCGAGGGCCAGGACGAGGGCGGCGAGTCCGTCTGCCGCACGCTCATCCTCTCCATGGCCTCCACGGCGGACGACGTGCTGGCGGCCTTCCAGTGCCTGAAGCACGCGGGGCTCTGGGACGCGAAGCTCCAGTGCGCCACCGTGGACGTGGCGCCCCTCTTCGAGCAGCTGGGCGCGCTGGACGGCGGGCCGGACGTGCTGCGCCAGCTCTTCGCGCACCCGGAGTACCGCCAGCACCTGAAGGGCCGGGGCGTGCAGGAGGTGATGGTGGGCTACAGCGACTCCGGCAAGGAGGTGGGCCTGCTCGCCGCGGCCGCCGCGCTGTACCGCGCCCAGGTGGCGCTCACCCACGTGGCGGACGAGCACGACGTGCCCCTGCGCCTGTTCCACGGCCGGGGTGAGACGGTGGCGCGCGGCGGCGGCCCCGCCCAGACGGCCATCCTCGCGCTGCCGCCGGGCACGGTGGCCGGGGCCTACAAGGCCACCGAACAGGGCGAGGCGATGGACCACAAGTACGCGCGCCCGGAGCTCACGCAGCGCACGCTGGAGCTGGTGGTGGGCGGCGTGCTGTTGCACACGCTCGACGCGCAGCCGCGCCCGTCCCCGGAGGACGAGTCCGCCTTCCGCGCCGCCTTCGACGTGCTGGCGGAGGAGGGGCGCAAGGCGTACCGCGCGCTCGTCTGGGAGGACCCGCGCTTCGTGGAGTTCTTCATGACGGGCACGCCGGTGGAGGAGATCGCCGCGCTGCCCATCGGCTCGCGCCCCAGCAAGCGCAAGGCGGGCGGGCTGGACACGCTGCGCGCCATCCCCTGGAGCTTCGCGTGGACGCAGACGCGCGCCATCCTCCCGGCCTGGTACGGCGTGGGCAGCGCGCTGGAGGCGTACGCGGCCACGCCGGAGGGCGCGGCGCTCTTGCAGCGCATGTACAAGGAGTGGCCCTTCTTCCACACGGTCATCGACAACGTGACCATGGTGCTGGCCAAGACGGACATGGCCATCGCGGCGCGGTACGCGAAGCTGGCCCCCGCGTCCACGCGGCCCCTGTGGCTGCGCATCCAGCAGGAGCACTCGCGCACGCGCCGCGCGGTGAAGTCGCTCACCGGGGAGGCGAAGCTCTTGGACAACAACCCGCAGCTGCAGCGGAGCATCGCGCTGCGCAACCCCTACGTGGACCCCATGTCCTTCCTCCAGGTGGAGCTGCTCAAGCGCAAGCGCGACGGAGACGCGGAGTGCGACCGGCCGCTGCTGCTGGCGCTCAACGGCATCGCTGCGGGCATGCGGAACACCGGTTAGAGAAGAGCCATGGCCCAGGAGACGTTCGTCGTGGAGGAGATCAACCCCAAGCACGGCTTCGCGCGCGTGCGCCCGGAGCACGGGACGGGGTTGCTGCACACCGCCCTCTATCCGGATCAGGAGTTCACCCAGGCGCCGCCCTTCCAGCTGCGCAAGGGGGACCGGGTGACGGGCCTGCGCCGGGGACAGACGGTGGCGGAGGTGGCCTGGCTCACGCGCGTGGAGCCGCCGTGGGAGGAGGTGGAGCGCGTGGCGGAGCTGCTCGCGCTCCTGGAGCGCTGGGAGATCCGCATCCCCCACGAGGCCCGCGTCCTGGCCGAGCACGCCTGGCGCGACAGCAAGGAGGACCCGCTGCGCGACGAGCTCCAGGCGCAGCTGCCCACCTTCTTCGACCTGGAGGGCGCCCACCCCTTCGAGGACCCGACGCTGCTGGAGCGGCTGTCCGCCGCCATGCAGCCCTACCTGCCGGGTTTCGCCCTTCATCCGGTGCAGGGCCAGCCCGCGGTGCGAGTGGAGCCTGGCGCCGTGGAGGTCCAGGCCGGCGTGGGAAGCTGGGACGTGCCGCAGCCCACCTTCGCCCCGATGATCGCGGAGGTGAACGCGCGGCTCGCCGCCGCTGGCGCCCCCGTGCGCTGGGTGCCCACCCGCGAGGACTGGATGCTCGCGCCCCCCGCGCTGGCCGCGCTGCTCCAGAAGCACGGGCTGTTGGAGGCCACCGCGCCGTCCGCATGACGAAAGGCCCGCCGGCGGCTCTCCGGAGTCCGTCAGTAGCCGTAGGAGCCGCTGCGCACTTCCACGAGGCGGCCGTCCCGGAAGATGGCGGTCTGCATGAGCCGGTTGGGGCCGAAGTTGTAGGTCCACTCCTCCACGGTCGTGGAGGTCGTGACCTCGGTGGCGGCCTCGTCGTAGCGGCTCGCGTCCCGCGTCCCGGTCCGGGCCTTGTTGGTCACGTACTGCGTCTTGGTCTCCCTCGACACGGGCTCACCGCACTTGGCCAGCGCGTCCGCCTTGGAGGACCCCTCCGACACGAGCTTGTTGTCACAGCGCAGCGCGGACGCGTGGACGAGCGAGGGCAGGGCGAGGCAGGCGACGACGAGGGCGGCGGGCAGGGCGCGCATGGGGGTGTGCTCCGGGAGTTGTGAAAGCTGGGGAACGCTGCCTGGACGGGGCGCCCCCGAAACTATTCAAACCCCTCGTGCGCTTTCCAGCCGGGCAGGCGCCTACAGGCCGCCCTTCGCCTTGAGGACCCGGACCACCTCGGCCGCCATGAGCTGGTGGCCCTTCGCGTTCGGGTGGATGCCGTCGGTCTCCAGGCCGTCGATGAAGAGGTCCACGTTGCCCGGCTGGCGCGTCACGGCCTCCAGGTCGATGACATCCGCGCGCGTCAGGCCGCGGATCCACGCGTTGAACTCGTGGCGCTGGGCCTTCATCAGCTCCACGTCGCCGCCGTCGGCGCCCATCTTCTCCTTGGGCAAGAGCGTGCTGACCCACAGCCGGCACATGGGCTGGAGCTGATCCAGCAGCTGGGTCATCCGCTGCTGCAGCTTCGGCACCGTCATGTCCTCCGCGGCCAGGTCGTTGACGCCCAGCAGGACGATGCAGTCGGTGACGCCCTGCAGGGAGAGCACCTCCTGCGGCAGCTGGAGGTTCGCGTCCCAGAAGCCCTGCCCGGACGCCCCCGAGTTCACCACCGGCAGGCCGAGCTGCCGCTGCGTCAGGAACGACCACGTGTCGCGCGTGTCGTTCTGGTCGTCCATGTAGCCTTCCGTGATGCTGTCGCCGATGGTCACGAAGGCCCGGCCCGGCGTCCCTTCCACGTCCACCGTCGCCACGCCCGTGGCGAACGCCCAGGCCTGGCCGCCCAGCGCGCCCTGCGCCGTCGCGTACGCCCCGGCCCGCGTCCAGCTGTCCGGGAACGCCTGGATGCGGCTCTTGCCCAGGGCGCCCTTCACCTCGAAGGAGATGGCCAGCTCGTCGCCGAAGCCCACCGGGAACGCGACCGCATCCGACGTCACCAGCGTGCGCGTGCCCGTGGTGAAGCCCGCGTTGCCGCTGAAGGTGAGCGCCACCGGAGCGGACGCCAGCGCGCCGTTGGCGCCAGCCTTCGCCACCGTGGCCCGCTGCAGCGTCAGGCTGCCGTCACCGGAGCGGAAGGTGACGCGCACGCGGCTGCCCGCGCGCCCCACCGGCACCTTCATCCGGAACGTGGTGAAGCTGCCCACGGAGAGCGACTCCCGCAGCGCCTGGTGGAAGGCGGGCTGGAACCGGGCGGGCAGGGGCGCCACGGGCGGCGTGGCCTGGACCCGGCGCTCGTCATGCAGCGTCAGCGCGGGCGCGGCCTCCACGGCATCCGCCGGCGCGGTGACCCGGGCGTCCGTCTGGCCCGCGCCGAAGGGCTCCTCCGGCGAGCCGCCGTCGTCCATGCCCCCACACCCCGCCAGCAGGCCCAGGACCCCGAAACATCCCCAGCGCAGCGCCTTCCTCAGACCCATGCCCACGACACCTCCCGGCGCAAGACAATGTGCACGACGTGCCTTCGCGGCGACCCGGGGGATTCATGGCGCGCGCCAATCCCGGGAGGCCCTGAACATCCCCGCGCCGGGAACGGACGGCGCAGGGCCCGCCCCAGGCGGTGGCGGGCCGGCCCCCGGGAGGACCCGCGCGCTCGCCACCCCGGGCCGGGGAGCTTCCTTCCGTGGGCAATCCCTTGCCTATGGGACGCAGGCGCCCACGTCGCTGCCGTTGTTGTTGATGGGCCGGCAGGCCACGCCGTCCGCGCACCCCGGCGAGCCCGCGGGCAGCCGGCACAGCGTCCGGCACGTGCCGCTGCCGCCGGCCATCACGCAGGTGCTTCCCCGTGAACACTGGTTGCTGAACTCGCACGCGGCGCCTTCGCCCAGCGCCCCCTGGCCCGCGCACACCGGGCCGGTGGTGGTCGGGTAGCAGGCCAGCGGGCTCTCGCAGTCCTGCGCGAACGCATCACACGACGCGGAGGCCGGGCCGCACACCAGCGGCAGCTCGCGCGTGCCCGTCAGGCGCAGCACGGTGTTGCACTCGCCGGAGCCGCAGTCGGACGTCGCGTGGCACAGCTTGCGGCAGAAGAACGCCGTGCCGCCGTCGCCCTGCGTCTCGTCCTTGCAGTAGAGGCCCGCCGCGCACGTGTCATACGTCTGTCCCGGAGGCAACTCGGCCAGCGTGCACGGCGCGCCCTCCGTGGCGGTGCCCGCCGCGACGCACTGGCGCTGCGTGGTCCCGCCGTCCGAACCCACGTAGGTGCACCGCTGTCCGGCCGGACAGCCGCTCTGGCGGACCACGTCGCACGCGCCCGCGAAGCACTGGCTGCCCGTGCCGCCATCCGTCAGGTCCGTGTACAGACAGTTCTGGCCCGCCGCGCAGCCCTCCTGCTTCGGCACGTTGCACGCGAAGTCGGAGCTTCCGCCGCCCCCGCCGTCACCCGGGTCGACAGTCCCGGAATCACCGGCGTCCGTCCCGGAATCCAGGGTAGTGCCCGCATCCGTTGGCGGCCGGACAGTTGGTTCGTCGTCGCAGCCCGCCACCCACAGCCCCATCAGCAGGGCGCCACCCAACAACACGAGACGTGCACGCATCCGGAAACTCCTGGCGTCGAAGTAGCCTGGGACTTACACGAGGCGTTCCGTCGTCCGGGGGCCCTTGAACCGGGCCTGGAAACCAGCCGACACTTCCGGTCCGAGAACCGAGGGGGTCAGGGTGCGCATGAACACGAAGTTGGATGGGCCGGTGGAACCAGACCCGTACATGAACCGTCGCGCCGAGGAGCGCGTGGCGGCGCGGTTCGAGGTGCGCTTCGAGCAGATGGAGGACGCGGCGCGTGCGCTGCGGGCCTACTCGCTGAACCTGTCCGCCGGTGGATTGTGCCTGCGCACGCGCAAGTCCTACGACGTGGGCGCGCAGGTGCGGCTGGCCATGGTGGTGGACGGCGAGGAGTTCCACCTCACCGGCATCGTCGCCTGGGTGCGCGACGAGGCGGAGGCCATCGGCGTGCGCTTCATCGACGTGAGCGAAGAGGACCACGAGCGCCTGCGCCGCGTCATCGCGAGCTTCAAGCGCTGAAAAGCGCTCTCCTGTCGCGAAGGGGCCCGGGCCGAGCGCCCGGCCCTCGCGGCACCGCCACCCTCATCGCTACTTCTGCGGCTCGTACTCCGCGTGGCGGAACACCCCGGAGTCGCCTTCCACGTAGCCGCACGCCCGGTAGAAGGCGCGCGTCTCGTCGGTGACGTTGATGGGGGCGATGAGCTGGAGCTGCTTCACGCTCAGCACCTTGCCGCGCTGGGCCACCTGCGCGAGCAGCGCGCGGCCCACGCCCCGGCGGCGCCAGCCCTCGGACACGACGAGCTCGTCCACGGTGGCCACGCGCCCGCGCAGCCGCAGCTGCGGCCGGTGGGAGAAGGACACCATGCCCACCGCGCGGTCCTGCGGATCTCCCGCGACGAAGATCTCAATCTCCGGATGGCTGATGACCCAGTGCACCGTCTGCTGATCGGTGCCCTGGGGGTAGCCCAGCTCGCGCAGCAGCAGGGCCATGACCTCGGCGTCGCCACGGCGCGCGCGGCGGATACGGAAGGCGTTGGCGTCAGGGGCGGGGGTCATGGTGCGGACGATGGGCTGGGACACGGAAGTTGGGATTCTAACGACAGGGCCGCCGGCCTCCAAAGAGGAACGGCGGCCCGTGTGACTTTCCGCGCTCGGTGGAACGAGGGCGGCCTACGGCTGCTCGCCGCAGAGGCTGCGCAGGGCGGTGGTGATGTCGTTCTGCTGCGGCACGGACGCCATCTCCAGCGCGTCCGCCAGGCCGATGCCCGGGATGAACTTGCCGGCCACCAGCCGGGGCGGCGCGAGCAGCGAGTAGAACAGCTCCTCCACGGTGCGCCGGACCAGGTGCTCGCCGAAGTTCGTGACCTCGGTGTCCTCGTTGACGAAGAGCACGCGGCCCGTCTTCTGGACGGAGGCCTTGATGAGGTCCCAGTCGTACGGCCAGAGCGAGCGCATGTCGATGACCTCCACGCTCAGGCCCTCCTCCGCCAGCTGCGCCGCGGCCTTGATGCACAGGGGCATCGTGCGGCCGTAGCTGACGACGGTGGCCTGGGTGCCCTCGCGCACCACCTTGCCCTTGCCAATGGGGATCGCGAACGCCTCCAGCGTGGGCCACTGGGGCTTCCACTGCGAGCGGTCACCCAGCGGCGCGTCGATCATCTTCGACAGCGCGCGGTCGTCCTCGGGCTCGCCCGGGATGCGCTCGTCTCCCTTCACGCGCAGGAGCGCCTTGGGCTCCAGGAACATGACGGGGTTGGGGTCCTGGCACGCGGAGATGAGCAGGCCGTACGCGTCCAGCGGGGTGGAGGGGATGACCACCTTCCAGCCGGGGATGTGCGTCATCGTCGCGTCGAAGGAATGCGAGTGGTACAGCGACCCGCGGATGCCGCTGCCCACGGGCGTGCGCACCACCATGGGCATGGCCCAGTCACCGTTCGTCGCCCAGTGCGTGTTGCCCGCGAGCTTGAGCAGGTCGATGGTGTTGTAGATGTAGTCGCAGAACTGGATCTCCGCGACGGGGCGGTTGCCCGCCATCGCCAGGCCCATGGCCGCGCCGATGATGCCGCGCTCGTCCAGGGGGCTGTTCCACGCCGTCTTCAGGCCCTGGGTGCAGGTGAAGACGCCGCCCAGCGGGGCGCCCACGTCCTCGCCGAAGATGTCGGTGACGCCCAGGTTCTCTTCCGCGTAGTGCAGGGCCATGCGGATGGCCTGTGCCATGTTCGCCATGGTTATTTCTTCTCCGCGTAGATGTGTTCCCAGATGGAGTCGCCAGAGGGCTGCGGCTCGTCACGCACGGTGCGCGCCGCGGCGGCCAGCTCCTCCGTGTAGCGGTTGCGCACCTCGTCCATCTGCTTGCGGTCGAGGACGCCCTCCTGCTCCAGCCGCGCCTCGAACAGGCGCAGGCAGTCCTGCTCCTCGTTCACGAAGTTGGCGCCGGACGCGGACGAGTGCCCGTACAGGCGCGACACGCGCGCCTCGATGAAGTACGGCTTGCGCTCCTTGCGCACGTAGTCCATCGCGGCCTGCAGCTCCTGGTAGGACTCCACCGGATCATTGCCGTTGATGGTCTTCGCCGGGATGTTGAAGGCGCGCGCGCGGTCCGCGATGTTCGTCTCGCCGTGCTGGCCGTCCGACGTGGTGCTGATGCCCCACTTGTTGTTGGTGACGATGATCAGGATGGGCAGCGGGTTCGCCGGGCGGCTGCTCCAGATGAGCCCGCTGGCGAAATCGCCCTCGGCCGTGCCCGCGTCGCCGCCCGTGACGATGGTGATGCCTTCGCCGCCGTGGCGCTTCTGGGCCATGGCCGTGCCCGGCGCGATGGCGTACTGCACCTCGATGGGGGAGGTGACCGGGGCGATGTTCTTCGAGCGCCGGCTGAAGTGGCCCGCGAAGTTGCGGCCGCCGGAGTAGGGGTCCGTGGCCGTGTTCTTCATCTGCCGCAGCGCCCCGATGGGCTCCTCGCCCATGGCCAGGAGCGTCGCGGACTGGCGGTAGTGCGCGTGCAGGTAGTCGTAGGCCGGGCCCTCGCCCACCTTCATGAGCATGCCCAGGGGGACGTTGAACGCCTCCTCACCGGGGCCGCCAATCCAGAAGTAGCCGTGGCCCTGCTTGTACATCTGGATGAGGCGCTCCTCCAGGACTCGCGCCTTCACCATCAGGTCGTGGATGCGGATGAGCTGCTCTCGGGCGAGCGAAAGCGGCGCGGAGTTTTCTTTGATCAACCGGGGCCGGGACACGGGCGGAGGACCTCGAAGGGAAAGGAAAGGGACGCCCCTATACTCCGGATGCGGCCTCCCGACTCAAGGACGCTGATGTCACGGGTGTTCGCCGTCACCGTTTGGGCCCCCGGGTGGCGCGACGCGGCAATGAGCGGAACTCATCCATCCCCCTGTGACGTGCTGCTTCCCGCGGGTGGGAACACCCCCGGTGGAGGCTGATCGCACGGCCGCTGAGGGGCCGGAGGAGGGGGCGCTCCCGAGGGAAATCCCGACAGGTGGACTCCTCGCGTCAATCAGGAAGTGCGATAGAGTCCGCGCCGTCCCGACCGCGTTCCCCCGCGGGCTCTCCCAGGTTTGCCTTTGTCCCGTACGAACACGCGCCTCGACCCCGTGCCAGATTCCCCCGATGCGTCCGGAGATTCCCACGACGCAGGGCCTGGCACCCCGCCCCCTCCGCCGGAGTACACGGGCACCCACTCCCGGGACCTCACCGCCCTGCGCGGGGAGAACACGGCCACCCGGCTGACCGGGGCGCTGGGGCTGCCGGCCGCGGAGCCCACGAGCACGGTCATCGCGCCCATGGAGGCCGGAGAGCTGCCCAACGTGGCGGCCATCCGTGGGCTGCGGTTGGATCAGCTGCTGCTGCTCACCACGGGCGCGCTGGTCATCATCATCGTGGGCCTCCTGGCCGCGCTGTCGGCGAAGACGACGGAGGCGCAGCTCACCGCGACGTCGGACCGGTTCACGCAGCGGCTGCAGTCCCAGGCGCGCGAGCTGGGCCAGACGGTGAGCCACACGCTGGCGCTCACCTCCGCCACCAGCCTGCGCGACAACAACTACGCGTTCCTCACGGAGGTCGCGCGCTCCATCATCGCGGACAACCGCAACATCCTGCGCGTGCAGATGTTCGACGCGGACGGGCAGCTCGTCGCGGACAGCGACCCGGCCGCCAAGCTGGGGGAGTCCTCCGGGGGCCGCACCGCGGAGCGCCGCTGGGCCAGCGCCTTCTTCAACGGCCAGCCCGTCTTCGAGTTCCAGGAGCCGCTCGACTACGGCTCGCAGGGCGGCAAGGGCGTGGTCGTCATCAGCTACTCGCTGGAGGACCTGCAGAAGCAGCTGCACGAACTGGAGGAGACCAACCGCGCCGCGGTGCGCGCCAACACGCTGCGCATCGTGGGCCTGGGCGTGGGCTTCGTGGTGCTGGCCGGCGTGCTGGCCGCCTTCCAGAGCCGCCGCATCACCAAGCCGCTGGGCGTGCTCACCCACCGCGTGATGCAGCTGGCCGCCGGTGACCTGGGCGCCCGCGCGGGCACGGCGCCGGGCGCGGGCCGTGAAGTGACGACGCTGGGCGTGGTGTTCAACCACATGGCGGAGCGCATCAAGGTCCTCCTGGAGGACGTGCGCGCCAAGGCGCAGCTGGAGCGCGAGGTGTCGCTCGCGCGCACCGTGCAGGAGACGCTCCTGCCGGGCCGAGAGGCCGTGACGGTGGGCCCGCTGCGGCTCGCCGGGCTGGTGGTGCCCGCGGACGCGTGCGGCGGCGACTGGTGGTTCCGCGCCGCGCTGGACGACCGGCGCGTCGTCATTGGCATTGGAGACGTGACGGGCCACGGCCTGTCCACGTCGCTGGTCGCCACCAGCGCCACCAGCGGCTTCGCCTCCGCGATGACGCTGCGCGAGCCGTCGCAGGTGCACGCGCAGATGCTCATCACCGCGCTCAACGTGACGCTGGCCAACGTGGGCCGCGGCGAGCACCAGATGTCCAGCGCGCTCGCGGTCATCGACGTGTACAGCGGCAGCATCGACTACGCGGCGGGCGCCCACCCGGCGGCGGCCATCTACAACCGGAACACGCGGCAGATGGCGTCGCTGCCGGCGCGCGGCCCGCTGCTGGGCGCGAACGTCGCCTCGCAGTTCACGTCGCGCCAGGCGCAGCTGAGCCCCGGTGACATCATCGTCTGGTACACGGACGGCCTCACCGAGGCGCGCGACGGCGCCAACCGCCTCTACGGCACGCAGCGCCTGGCCGCCGCGCTCCAGACCCACGCGCACCTTCCCGCCGACGCCCTTCGCGACGCGCTCCTCGCGGACGTGCGCGCGTACAGCGCCGGCCAGCCCCAGCGCGACGACATCACCGTCATCGTCGCCGAATTCAGCCCCGCCCCCACGCCGTGACGAACCGCATGCGCCCATTCATCCGCTCCCCGCGCCGCGTCTCCACCGCGCTCGTCCTGCTGGCCACCCTGGCCGGCCCGCCGACGGCGCTCGCCCAGTTCCGCCCGCCGCCCGCCACCGAGGCGCAGCGCATGACGGTGCAGGGCGAACAGGCCCTTGTGTCCGCCAACGCCGCCCTCTCCAAGGGCGACAAGCAGGAGGCAGAGGAGAAGTTCAAGAAGGCGCTCCAGCTCTTCGAGCAGTCGCTCGCGCAGGAGCCGCAGTCCGTGTACGCCGCCGCGGGCCTGGGCAGCGCCGCCAACGCGCTCCAGGACTTCCAGCGCACGGTGGCCCGCCTCCAGCCGGTGTTCGCGCAGAACCCGTCGGAGCTGTCGCTCGCGTACCCGCTGGGCACGGCGTACTTCAAGCTGCGCCGCTTCCCGGAGGCCGTGCCGGTGCTGGAGCAGGTGGCCGCCGCGGATCAGCCCGACCACCTCATCGTCCACTACTACCTGGCCAGCTACTACCTCTACGTCCAGGACGGGAACCGCGCCGTGACGCGGCTGCAGCGCTACCTGGTGCTGCGCCCGGAGAAGCTCGCGGGCAACGACTTCCAGATCCACGAGCTGCTGGGCAAGGCGCACCTCATCCGCCGCGACGCCGTCGCCGCGCGCGCCTCCTTCGAGAAGGCGCAGGCCGGCCGCGCCGAGTCCGCGACCGCGCAGATCGGCCTCTCCGCCGTGCTGGAGCTGGAGGGCCGCGTGCCGGAGGCCCGCGCGCTGCTGGAGCGGCTGGTGACGAAGTACCCGCAGGCGGCGGAGCCCAAGGAGCGCCTCGCGCGCCAGTACCTCGCCGCGGGCGACGTGCCGCGCGCGGACCTCCAGGCCACCGCGCTCATGAAGCTGGGCTCGACGCCCGCCGCGCACCTCTTGCTGGGTGACGTGCGGCTCGCGCAGAAGCAGCCCGCGCAGGCGGAGGCGGAGTTCCGCAAGGTGCTGGAGCTGCAGCCGGGCCTGCTCCTGGGGCAGATCGCCGTGGGCAAGGCGCTCCAGGCGCAGGCGCGCCACGAGGAGGCCATCCAGTTCCTGGAGTCCGCGGTGAAGACGGGCGGCGGCAGCCTGGAGCTGTGGGCGACGCTGGGCTCCGTCAACCGCCGCGCCGGCCGCTACCAGCGAGCGGTGGAGGTGCACCGGCGCGTGGTGGAGATGGCCCCGCGCCAGGCGCTGGGCTGGATGCTGCTGGGCGCGGATCACTTCGCCACCGGCCAGTGGGACCAGGCCATCGAGGACTACGGCAGCGCGCTCCAGGTCGAACCCGGCCACCCCGGCGCGAAGCAGTGGCTGGCCCGGGCGCTGGCGCACCGCGCACGCGACCGCGCCGGCACGCAGCGCCTGGACGACGCCGTGCGCGACCTGCGCCGCGCCTACGACCTGGACCGCTCCGTCCCCATGGCCCGCCGCCTGGGCGCGGCGCTGCTGGACAGCCACCAGTACGCGGAGGCCCGCAAGGTGCTGGAGGGCGCGGTGACGCTGCCGGGCGCGACCTGGCGCGAGCACCTGCTCCTGGGCTACGCGCGGCTGGGCAGTGGCGACGCGCAAGGAGCGCTCGCCGCCTTCACCCAGTCCGGCGAGGCCACGCAGGAGCCGGATCAGCGCGCGGAGGCGTCCGCGGGCGCCGCGCTCGCGGAGGTGGAGCTGGGCCAGGTGGACGCCGCCGTGCAGCGGCTGACGGACGCGGGGCCCTCCAAGACGGCCTCGAAGGTGGCGGAGGCGAACCTGCCCCGCGTGCTGGTGCGCCGGGCCCTGGCGAAGCTGGAGGCCGGCGACGCGGCCGCGGCGAACCGGGACCTGGACGCGGTGGACCGCCTGGGCACCGGCAAGCGCACGGACCTGGCGAAGCTGGCCACCTTCGCCCGGGCACTCACGCGCGCGGAAGAAGGGCGGTTCGCGGAGGCCTCCGCCGGCCTCAAGCGCTCGCTCACCCCGGCGCCGGAGTGGGCGTGGCCCAACACGCGCGCGCTCGCGGACGCGTGGGTGCTCTACCGCCAGGGCAAGGTCGCGCCCGCGCGCAAGCTGCTCACCGCCGCGCAGAAGAAGCCCATGCCCGGACAGCCGAAGTGGATGGGCCACCTCACCGGCGCGCTGCTGCGCCGCGAGGCGGCGCTCGCGTACGCCTCCGGCAACATGAGGGCATCGGAGAAGGCGCTGAAGGCCGCGCTCGCCGCGACGCCCGACGACGCGCTGGTGCAGCACAACCTGGCGTGCGTGGACTGGCGCCAGGGCGAAGCGGCCTCCGCGCTCGCGACGTGGAAGCGCCTGGAGACCGCCGTGCCCGTCGCCTCGCTCAACCTGGGCATCGACGCGCAGGAGCGCCGGCATGAACCCGCCGAGGCCGTGGAGGCCTGGCGCCGCTACCTGGCCTCCGGCGCGGGCACCCGCGCCGCCCAGGTGCGTGAATGGAAGGACCGCCTGCAGGGCCTCCATGGACTGGGTGACGCACAGGGCGTCACGCCGGCCACCGGGGTCGCGGAGGAGACGCCGTGAAGACGCCATCCCTTGTCGCGCGGGGGAGCCTCCTGCTCGCCGCCGTGCTGTTCTCCGTTGTCATCTCCCGTCCCGCGTCCGCCGCGCCGAAGAAGGCCACGCTGGGCGTGTTCCTCGCCACCACGCTGTCGGACGGCCAGGAGCGCTTCCAGTACGCGGAGGCCCTGGCCCAGAAGCTGGAGGCCAGCCTGGGCCGCCCCGTGGGCGCCAAGAGCTTCGGCCGCTACGAGGACTTCTCCAAGGCGGTGGGGGAGGGGCAGATCGACTTCGCCGTGGTGGACGGCTGGGCCGCGGTGCAGCTGGGCGCCAAGGCGCAGCCCGTGGCGTACGCGCCGCGCGCCGGTGAGACGCAGCAGCGCTGGGCCATCATCTCCACCCAGAAGGGCACCGTGAAGGACCTCGCCGGCAAGCGCATGGCGCTGGTGAAGGGCGCGGGCCCCGCGGATCCGAAGTTCGTCTCCCACGTCGTGCTGGGCGGCGACCTGGATGCCCAGAAGCACTTCAAGCTGGTGCCGGTGCCCAACGTGGAGTCGGCGGTGAAGATGCTGGAGGCGAAGGGCGCGGAGGCCGCGCTCGTGCCGGTGGCGCACGTGCCCAGGGACATGCGGGTGCTCTTCAAGAGCGTCCGGGTGCCGGGCGCCGTGCTGGTGGACCTGAAGGGCGGGGGGGACGCGTTGTCCCAGTCCCTGTCCTCCGTGGGTGTGGTCGCCCCGTTCGACGCCTTCGCCCGCATCCAGGGCCGCGAGTTCGAGGACTTCCGCAAGCTCGTCACCCAGGGCCCCCCACGCCGCCAGCCCGTCCTCGCGGACGCCCCCGACCTGCGGGTGGAGACGCCCGTGCTCGTGCAGTCCGAGTCACTGGGTCCCGCGCTGCCGCCGTTCGCGGACGACCTGGCCGTGTCCGCTGAACAGCCGGATGACTGATTGCGCCGTGGCTGATCCGCGCGCGGCGCTCCCGCCGCCGTTCGCGTGATTTGCCTGGATCGACAGCCACGACTTGGCCTTAGGTGAGTTATTGCGGTAGTTTGAGAAGTCGAGCGGAACGCCACCGTTCAGGGGCGGAAACTCGCCCCTGTGGACGATTGCCAGTCGCACCGGCTCTGGATCCTGGCGCACGGACCGCGGACATCCCTGCTTCCCCTCGTGGAATTGAGAACGATGGACTCGACTGAGTACGGTGGGCCGCGCACCAGCGCGGTGAAGGGGTTTGCCGGCCGGCTGGGCGCGCGCGCATGCCTCACGCTGGTGGTCTGCGCGCTGTCGCTGTTCGCGGTGGAGACGGCCCAGGCCCAGGAGGCCCAGGAGCCTGCTCCCAAGACGCGGACGAAGGCCTCCCGCAAGCGCGCGGCCACCCCGCCGGGCGCCAAGGCCGCCACTCCGGGGGCGAAGCCTCCGCGCACGGCGAAGACGCGCCGGGGCGCGAAGACGCCGCCTCCGCCGGTGGAGCCGGAGCCCATTCCCGCGGACGCGCCCGCCCCGCAGGAGCCGGTGCTCGCCACCGAGCCGCCGCCCGCGCCGCCCGCCCCGGTGGCCGGCCCTGGCGTCGGCCCGTCCGTGGCGGATCCGCTGCCCGTGGCCTCGCCCGGGACGCCTGCCTCGACGTCGCCCTATGACGGGCCGCTGATGACCGACATCCCGTCCAACCCGCCGCCCGCGCCGGCGCTGGGCACGGGCGCGGTGCTGCCGTCGTCGCAGCCCCGGACGGCCGACAACGTCCCGGACCGCGCGCCCTTCACGGAGCCCACCACGGACCGCGCGCTGCCTCCGCCCTCCAGCCTCTCCGGCCTGGACGGCCCGGACCTGGGCGGCGGCGACGACCTGGAGAAGAACATCAACCTGGCGCTGAGCGAGGCCGTCGTCACCACGGCGTCCAAGCGCAGCCAGCGCATCTCCGACGTGCCCCTCACGGTGTCCTGGATTCCGGCGGAGGAGCTGGAGGGCACCGGCCAGTTCTCGCTCTGCGAGGCCATCCAGTACTTCCCCGGCATGGAGTGCCGCCGGGGCTCCATGCGCAAGGCGGCGGTGAGCGCGCGCGGCCTGGGCTCCAACTACCTGTCCAACCGCCTGCTGCTCCTCAAGGACGGCCGTCCGCTGACGGACCCCTGGACGGGCCAGTTCTACGCGGATGAGACGACGCCGATGACCAACCTCAAGCAGGTGGAGGTCATCCGCGGCCCGGGTTCGTCGCTCTACGGCTCCAACGCCTTCAGCGGCGTCATCAACATCATCGAGCGCCAGCCCGCGGACCTCATCGCCAAGGGCCAGAACGTGGGCGCCGACGCGCGCATCCTCGCGGGCCAGGACAAGACGTGGCGCCTGCAGACCAACGTCGCCGGCCGCGGCGGTCCGGTGGAGGCGCTGCTCGGCTACTACGGCTTCGGCTCGGACGGCCCGCAGCTCTTCAACAACCAGCAGCTGGGCCAGACGGACACCAACGAGGACTCGCTGGTGCACCAGGTGAACGGCAAGGTCCGCGTGGGGCCCCTCGCCCTGGACGCGGACTTCACCGACGGCAACATCGGCCGGCCCGGTGGCCAGAACATCTCCACCGTGGGCAACTGCGGCCGCTGCCACTACACCGCGCAGGACAACGAGCACGTCCAGAACCTGAACGCCGCCCTGCAGCTGGATCAGCAGGTGACGGACAACGTGCGCGTGTTCGCCCAGGCCTACACGTTCTTCAAGCGCCGCAACGTGACGCTGGAGAACGAAATCACCGGCGCGCTCGAGGACACGCTGGGCAAGCGCAGCCGCCTGGGCGGTGAGGCGCGCGCGCTGTTCTCCCTGGACAAGCTGTCCGTCACCGTGGGCGGCGACGTGAAGGCCGACCAGGTGAACAACCAGAACGTGCTGCCCGGCCTGACCCTGGACGACACGAAGCAGACCATCCTGGGCGGCTTCGTGGACGCCGAGTACCGCGTCACGGAGCGGCTGGTGGTGGGCGCGGGCGCCCGCTACGACAACTACCAGATCCCCTCCAAGGTCTGGGAGGCGAAGACGGACCAGGTGTCCCCGCGCGCCAGCGTCGTGTTCCACGCCATCCCGGAGCTGCTCACGCTGCGCACCAACTACGGCCGCGCCTTCCGCGCGCCCACGCTGGCGGAGCTGGCCATCAACCAGCAGATGTACGCGGCGACGCTCCTGGGCAACCCGGCCCTGCGCGCGGAGACGCTGGACACGGTGGAGGCGGCGGTGGACTTCTGGCCGTTCGACCGCAAGGTGCGCCTGACGGGCACCGGCTTCTACAACCGCGCCCGCAACTTCATCAACCAGGAGCTCCTCTTCGGCTCCACGTCCCAGTTCAAGAACCTGGGCGACGCGCGCGTGGCGGGCTTCGAGGCGGAGGCCGCGGCGCAGGTGCCGGCCCTCAACTCGTCCTTCGACGTGGCCTACCAGTTCCTGGACGCCGAGGCGCTGCCCGTGGGCGGCGGGGCCAGCTACCCGCTGGACTACGCGCCCACCCACCGCGTCTACCTGCGCGGCCGCACCAACATCGGCAAGTTCGCCTTCGTGGAGCTGTACGGCCTGTTCGTGGGCCCGCGCTTCGACCCGGGCTTCGTGGTGGATGAGATCGCCGGCACCACCACCCGCGTGAAGCTGCCCAGCTACATCACCGCGACCGCGCGCGTGGGCTTCAACGTCCACGAGCGCGTGGCCGTGTCCCTGCTGGGCACCAACCTCTTCAACGCGAAGTACGAGGAGTCCCACGGCTTCCCCGCCCCCCCGCTGGGCGTCTTCACCGAAGTTCGACTGCATTATTAGAGCGCTGTGGATACCGTCGCCGCCGTGAAGGATGCCCCCCTGAAGTTGACGCCGGACACGACGCTCACGCCGGAGGCGCTGGAGAAGGCCTCCGGGGTGCTGGCCCGGGACGGCGTCCTTTTGGGGCGCGGTGACGACGCGGCGCCGCACCTGGTGCTGTTCGACGGGCGGTTCACCCCCGCCCACGCGGCGCTCCTGGAGCGGCAGCCCCCGGCGCTGCTCCTGGCCACGCGCGGTGAGGGCGGCCAGCCGTCCGCCTGGGAGGCGCGGCTGCTCGGCGCGCTCCTGCGCGGCGAGCCCATGATTCCCCGGGAAGCCGCCACGTCGGTGGCGTGGCTGGGCAGTGTCGCGGAGGTGACGGCGGCGGGGGAGCGCGCGGCGGAAGGCGTCCTCCAGGCCGGCGGCTCCAAGGCGGCGGCCAGCCGGGTGGCGGATGTCGTCCATGAGATTGGTGTGAACGCACTGCTCGACGCGCCGGTGGACGCGGGCGGCGAGCCGAAGTACGCCCACCGGCGCGGACAGGTGCAGTCGGTGGCGGAGGAGGATCGCTGCCTGCTGTCCTGGGCGGTGGCGGACGGCCGGGCCTGGCTGGAGGCGACGGATCGCTTCGGCCGCCTGTCGGTGTCACCGCTGGTGCGGGTGGTGAAGGCGTGGGGTGAGAAGGCGCAGGTGGATGCTTCGGGTGGTGGCGCGGGCCTGGGTCTGCGGCGCATCCTGGAGCACAGCGACGCGGTCGCGGTGCGGGTGACTCCGGGGAAGCGGACCCAGTTCGCCTGCGCGGTGGACCTGGGGGACGCGCGCCGCCGGGCCGCGCAGCCCAAGTCGCTGCTGTTCTGTCTGGAACGAGGGTAGGCGGGTGGAGAGCCAAACTTCCAATGCCAGCATCACCTCCCTGCGCGTGGGCAGTCTGACCCACGTGCGCGTGGCCGGGGTGATCGACGAAACCTTCCCCCTCTCGCCAGCGTCCAAGGGCCTCCAGGGCCTGGTGGTGGTGGACCTGGGGCTGGTGGAGCGCATCAGCTCCTTCGGGGTCCGCCGGTGGATTGAGTTCGCCGGCCACCCGCCGCAGGGCGTGTCGGGGCTGTACGTCGTCAACGCACCGCCGGTGGTGGTGGATCAGCTCAACATGGTGGAGGGCTTCGCGGGCGTCGCGCGCGTGCTCTCGCTGCTGGCGCCGTACTCGTGCCGCTTCTGCAAGGAGGACCGGCTGCGGCTGGTCCGCCTGGTGGAGGAGAGCAAGGTCGTGGAGGCGGGCGGTGCCCCGCCGCACCACTGCCCCGTGTGCGCCCAGCCGCTGGAGTTCGCGGACGAGCCCACGGAGTTCTTCGACTTCGCGCGCCGCCAGCAGTTCTCCGCGGTGGACCCCGCCGTGCTGCGCTACCTGCGCGCGGGCCTCCCGAACGAGCCGTCCGAGCTGTCCTCGCACCTGAAGATCGTCCAGGACGACATCACCTTCATCACCCTGGCCAGCACGCTCAAGGGCGACCTCAACGTGCGCCGGCTGGCGTCCGGCCTGGAGGGGCGCGTCGCGTTCGACTGCTGCCACGTGAGCACGGTGGAGCCGGAGGCGCTGCCGCGCATCGAACAGGTGCTGGAGGTGGCGTCGCAGGGCGCCCAGGTGGTGCTCTGCCGCGTGCCGCCGCCGCTGCTGGGCGTGCTGGCGAAGTCCACCAAGGCGCTGCCGGCGAAGCTGGCCACGCTGTGGCTGCCGTGCGACTGCCGCAACTGCGGCCAGGTCACCCACCAGCGCATCCAGACCAACGAGTACCTGGAGGTGCTGCGCGCCAAGGGCACCCTGGACCGCGTGTGCCCCGTCTGCGGCGGCAGCGCCCGGGCTCCGGCGCTCGCGCAGTTCCAGGGGCTGCTCGCGCGCACGCCGCTCACCGACAAGCCGCTGGACGACATCGAGGCGCTGGAGCAGCGCGCGCTCAGCCAGTACCTCTTCGGCTCCACCAACGCGGACCCCGGCGCCCGGGGCACGTCGCCCACGGACGTGCACGGCGGCAGCGCGCGGCTGCAGATCATCCGCCGGCTGGGGCAGGGCGGCATGGCGGAGGTGTTCCTCGCCAAGCAGCAGGGCGTGAAGGGCTTCGAGAAGTTCGTCGTGATGAAGAAGATTCTCGCGCAGTTCGCTGAGAATCCTGAGTTCGTCGACATGCTCTTCGCGGAGGCCCGCGCCAACGCGCGCCTCACGCACCCCAACATCGTCCAGACCTTCGACGTGGGCGTGACGGACGGCGTGGCGTACATCCTGATGGAGTACGTGCGCGGCCCGGACCTGAAGCGCCTGCTCACGGAGCTGCGCCGCAAGGGCATGGCGCTGCCCTTGGAGCACGCGCTGCGCATCGTGGCGGAGGTCGCCGCGGGCCTGCACTACGCGCACAGCTACGTGGACCCGTCCGGCACCGCGCACCCGGTGGTGCACCGCGACGTCAGCCCCCACAACGTGCTGGTGTCGCTGGACGGCGCCATCAAGCTGTCGGACTTCGGCATCGCCAAGGTGCAGGGCGAGGAGCAGACGCAGGCGGGCGTCATCAAGGGGAAGATTTCGTACCTCTCCCCGGAGGCCGCCAGCGGCCGTCCGCTGGACTGGCGCAACGACGTGTTCGCGCTGGGCGTGGTGCTCTTCGAGCTGCTCACCGGCCAGCTGCCGTTCCGCCGCGACCACGACGCGGCCACGCTCGCGGCCATCGTGCGCGAGCCCGCGCCGGTGCCCTCGCAGCTGCGGCCCCACATCCCGCAGGACGTGTCGGACCTCATCCTGCGCGCGCTGGTGAAGGACCCGGCGCGCCGCACGCCCTCCGCGGCGGCGATGCGCGAGGAGATTGAAGCCGTCATCGCGCACCACCGGCTGTCCTCGTCGCCCGCGTCGGTGGCGCAGTTCTTCAAGGAGGCGCTGGGCGACCGGCTCTCCGAGTACGCGCCGTCGTCCATCGCCGGCTCGGGCACGGGCTCCAACCCCCGGGCGCTGATGCCGGGGACGGGCTCGCACTCGCGCGCCCCGGGCACGGGCTCCGGCAGCGACATGCGCGCCCCGTCGGACCTGTCCCGTCCGCCCGTGCGCGGCGGTTCCGGCAGCATGCCCCGGATGGAGCCGCCCCCGGTGGCCTCCCCGCCGGAGGCCGCCGAGCGCGGCACCGAGGTCGTCTCCGTCACCTCGGATCCGACACGTCCTCCCGTCGCCGCGCCCCCGGTGGCCTCCCCGCCCGTGGCCGCCGCGCCCGCGCCCCGTCCGTCGCGCCCGGCCGCGCCGCCGCCCGCGTCACCGCTGCCGCCGCCCACCGCGGTGCGCCCGGCGGCCGCCGCCAACGTGCCCACGCGCGTGGGGCCTCCGCCGCAGGCGCCCGCGCGTCCGTCGGTGTCGGTGCCCTCCGTGGCGCCCCTGACCTCGGCCCCGCCGCCTCCCCCCGTGGCCGCCGTGGCGCCTCCCCCCGTGGCCGCCCATCCGCAGCACGGGGGCACCCACGCGCAATACGCGGCCCCGCCGCAGGGAAGTGCCCACCCGCCGCAGACGGGCACGCACGCGGCCTATGGAGGGAACCACCCCTCGCCGCCGCCGCCCGTGGCCGCGCCGCCGCCGCCCGTGGCCGCGCCCGTGCGCCCTCCGGCGGCTCCCGTGGCCGCGCCTCCTCCGCCCGTCCACGCCGTGGCCGCCCCCGCGGCCCAGGTGCCCGCCGCCGACGCGACGGGGAAGGGGCTGACGTCCGGCCAGCGCAAGGGGCTCGTCGTGGGGGGCGTGGGCCTGGTGCTCGCGGGGCTCGCGCTGGTGTTCCTGCTGCCCAAGGGCGGCGTGGAGGTGCGCAACGCCCAGGAGGGCGAGCGCGTCTACGTGTCCGGCGTGCTGCTGGAAGGCAGCAACGCCCTGCCGGAGGACCCCTCCGGCTGGCTCGTCTCCACGGCCGTGGAGGGCAAGCTGCACCGCTTCGGCAAGGTGCCGAAGTCGGAGCACATCGACCTGCGCACGCTCGCGGACGCCGCGCCCCAGGCGGATGCCCGGGGCACGCTCAGCGTCACCGGTGCCCAGGGCTGCCGCGTGGCGCTGGGCTCGCAGGTGCTCCAGGGCCAGACGCCGCTCGCCAGCCCCATGCCCGCGGGGCGTGAGTTCGAGGTGCGCGTCACCTGCGGCGGCAAGCCGGACGTCGTCCGCTGGGTGATGGCCGTGCCGGGACAGGGCGTCGCGCTGGACGTGCCCTGAGCCGGACGGAATGACACGGGCCGGGGGCCGCCACCACGGGGCCTCCTTCCGGTCCGGTGTGTCAACGCCCACACAGGGGTGAGGCTTCACGTCCTCAGTCGTGGGTGCCCACGTGCAGGTCGCCGTGGCGCACGCAGACCCAGTGGAAGGCGCAGGAGCACGCCACCGCGCGGGCGTGCGTGCAGCAGCGGCCGCCGAAGTCCTCCGGCAGGGGCTCGCGCTCGGGAGGCGGCTCGGGCAGCTCCCTGGGCGCGCCCCGCCCGGAGTCCGCGGGCACGCTGCCGCAGCAGCCGCGCTGGAGGCAGCCGGGACACAGGGACAACTCGCAGTGCGCGCACCAGTCGAACACCTCTCCGGCGGTGCCACGGCGCTCACAACCTCCACAGGCGTCGAACATGGGCGGCCTCCTCGCTCACTCGCGAACGAAGGTAGAGGAGGGGTCCGACATCACGGGTCGTGCGGGAGGGCCTCGCGCTCCGGGAGGAGACAAGCGACGGCCAGGCGACGCTCGCGCCGCGCACCTTCCACGGGTGGACGGGAGCCGGGCCGCACGCCGGTCCGTGAGCCCTTGCGGCGTTGGCCGGGGATTCGCATGGAACAGGGGCTCACGTAGTTCCAGTTTTTCGGGGAGGACGCAGTCATGCGCAGACACCGCCGCATCATCGGAGTGTTCGGCTCCGGCACGGAGGCCCACGAGGAGTGGGTCGTCCCCCTGGCGCGGTGGATTGCCGAGGCGGGCTTCGACCTGCTGACGGGCGCGGGCGGGGGCGTCATGAGCGTCGCGGCGGGGGCCTTCGTCCAGGTGGAGGGGCGGCGGGGGGCGGCCATCGGCATCATCCCCGGCACTGTCGGGGCGGATGGCCGGTACCAGCCCCGGCCCGGCTACCCGAACACGGATATCGAAATCCCCATCTACACGCACCTGCCGCTCAGCGGGGAGCAGGGCACGGACCCGATGAGCCGCAACCACATCAACGTGCTGACGCCGCACGCCCTGGTCGCGCTACCCGGAGGGGCGGGCACCGCGGCGGAGGCCGTCCTGGCGCTGCGCTATGGCAAGCCGCTCATCCTGCACGGGCCCCCGGAGGCCTTCCGGCGCTTCCCGGCGGAAGCCGAGCGCACCACCTCCCTGGAGCGGGTGGCCGAGTTCCTCCTGGCCGCCACCCGCTAGCCGGCAGCCGGGCTGACGGGGGCCGGGTGGGGGGAAGGCGCCCCACGGGGAGGGAAAAGATTCTAGGATGGACAGCGTGGGGCAGGGTGCGCCCGGCAGCAGGACGCCCGGTGCCCTTGCCTCGTCCGCCATCATGATCAACCCCGACTATCCGCTGGCCAGCTGGTTCCTCGCGGTCTCCACCTCGGTCTTCGCGGTCGTCTACGCGCTGCCGTTGCTGTTCGTGCCGCTGCGCTGGGCGCGCTGGTTCGGGTGGGAGCTGCCCACGGGCAACAACGACTTGACGGTCTACTTCGCGCGCTGCCTGGGAGGCCTGGCGCTGTCCGTCATCATCGCGGTGGTGCAGTTCATCCCGGACCCCAAGAGCCACCTGGTCATCTTCGAGCTCATCGGCCTCATTGGCGGCATCATGACGGCGGTGCACGTCTGGGGCGCGGTGATGAAGCAGCAGCCCTGGACGGAGACGGCGGAGATTCCCCTCTACGGCGCCGTGTGCCTGGGCGCCCTCTACCTGCGCTACGCCAACCTGTCCTGAGCGGAAAGCCCCCGGGGATGCCCTCCACGCAGCCCATTGACCCCGTCGTCGCGACGCTGGCGCCCTACGTGCCGGCGGCCATCCTCGCGCGGCTCGGGAGCCAGGCGGCGGACGCGCTGCCCCTGGCGGAAGGCGTGCGGGGCGCCATCCTGCTCCTGGACATCGCGGGCTTCACGCCCATCGTGGTGGGGCTGAGCGGCGCGGGCCCGCGCGGCATCGACGCGCTCCAGCGCCTGCTGACGAACTACTACACGGAGATGATCGACGTGGTCCGCGACCACGGCGGGGACATCTACCAGTTCGCCGGTGACTCCATCCTCGCGTGCTTCGAGGCCGCGCCCGGCGAGGCGGACGGCGACGTGGTGCAGCGCGCGGCGGTGTGCGCGCTGGGCGTGCAGCGCCGGCTCGCGCGCTTCGCCCGGCTGGAGCTGTTGGGCCAGCGCTTCGGCGTGTCGTCGCGCATCGGCATCGGCTTCGGGGAGGCGACCCGCATCGTGATGGGCGCCACCGGCCTGTGGATGCACCCGGCGCTCGTGGGCGAGCCGCTGGCGCAGGCGGTGGGCGCGGAGAAGCAGGCCACGGTGTCGGAGGTCGTCCTGAGCCCCCGGGCCTGGGCGGCGCTGCCGGAGTCCGCGCGCCGGGGCGAGCCGCGTGACGGCGGCAACCACCGGCTGGCGCTCGACGCGCCGGTGGAGGCCGTGAAGCGCCCGCTGCCCGCGCCCACGGGCGGGGCGGAGCTGGTGGGCCGGTGCGCGCTGCTGCTGCACCCGGTGCTCTTCACGAAGATCACCACCGCGCACCAGGAGTTCGCGGGCGACTTCCGCGACGTCACCTGCTTCTTCGTGCGCTTCACCCACGCGTCGTCGGACGCGGATCCAGAAGCCTTCACCCGCGACCTCAACGCCTACTACGAGTTCGTCCAGCGCGAGAGCGCCCACCACGGTGGCGTGCTGCTGATGACGGACTTCACGGACAAGGGCAACGTCCTCTACGTCCTGTTCGGCGCGCCCACCGCCCAGCAGAACAAGGAGGTGCTGGCGTGCCGGCTGGCCTGCAAGCTGCTCAAGGCGCGCGAGCAGTTCCCGTTCCTCGACGAGCTGCAGATCGGCATCGCCACCGGCCACGCCTACTGCGGCGACATGGGCTCGCCCACGCGCAAGGGCTACTCGGCGCTGGGCGAGGTCGTGAACATGGCCGCGCGCCTGATGACGCACGGCGGACGCCAGGGCGGCGTGCACCTGTGCGCCAACACCCAGACGCGCTCGCGGCAGGGTGGCTTCGCCACCGAGTTCGTCGAGGACGCGAAGCTGAAGGGCGTCTCGCGCTCCGTGCCGGTGTACCGGCTCTTGGGGGAGACGCGCCGCGGCCTCTTCGTCAAGGGCCGGGGCGACATCATCGGCCGCAGCCGCGAGCTCAACGTGCTGCACGAGTCGCTCACCGCGGCGTTCGCCGGCCAGGGCCGCGTGTGCGTGGTGTCCGGCGAGGCGGGCATCGGCAAGTCGCGGCTGGGCGCGCGCGTGCTGGAGGACGCGGAGGAGGGCGGCGCCCGGGCGCTGTACGGCGTCTGCTATTCCTACGAGGCCTTCACCCCCTTCTTCCCCTGGAAGGAGGTGCTGCTCCAGGCGTTCGGGCTGCATGACTCGGACGACACGGAGGCGCAGCTGACGCGCCTGCGCCAGGGGCTGGAGGGCCTGGAGGACGTGGGGCCGGAGTGGATCCCCGTGATGGCGGGCATCCTCGGCATGTCGCTGGAGGAGACGTCCGCCACGTCGGGGATGGACGCGCGGCGCAAGCAGCAGAAGGTGTTTCAAATCGTCTTCCAGCTCCTGGAGAGCCTGAGCCGCGCGCAGCCGCTGCTGCTCTTCTTCGAGGACCTGCACTGGGCGGACTACATCTCGCTGGACCTGCTCCAGTACCTCGCGCTGCGCGTGGGCTCGCACCGCATCATGGTGCTGGCGACGATGCGCCCGGGCGACCAGGTCAAGGGCCTGCGCGAGCTGCCCGAGTTCCTCCCCGTGGACCTGGTGAGCCTGGACGAGGAGGACACGCGGGCGCTCCTGCGCGTGCACCTGCGCCTGTCGCCGCCGGACGTCGCGCTGGAGGACCGGCTGCTCGCGAAGGTGCAGGGCAACCCGTTCTTCATCGAGTCCATCGTGGAGGGCCTGGCGGAGCAGGGCTACCTGGGCCTGGCCGAGCCCGGCTCCACGCGGATGGAGCTCAAGCGCGGCCTGCAGGACCTGCTGCTGCCGGACTCCATCCAGGACGTGGTGCTGTCGCGCATCGACCTGCTCAGCGAGACGGAGAAGCTGGTGGTGAAGGTGGCGTCCGTCATCGGGCGCATCTTCACGCTGGACGCGGTGGCGGCGTTGGTGCCCACGCTGGGCGCACAGCGGCTGCGCGAGGCCATGGACACGCTCCAGCGCCTGGGCCTCATCCTGCTGGAGCAGGAGGAGCCGTACACCTGCCTCTTCAAGCACATCGTCATCCGGGACGTGGCCTACAACACGCTCCTGGTGTCGGCGCGCGAGGACCTGCACCGCCGGCTCGCGCGCTACCTGGAGGTCCGCGCGAACGACAACCTCGCGGCCTCCGCGGGTCTGCTCGCGTTCCACTTCCTCGCGGGCAACGTGGAGGACAAGGGCCTGGAGTACACGCTGATGGCGGCCCGCAGCGCGCGGGCGCAGTACGCGAACGACGACGCGCTCTACCACTACAACCGCGGGCTGGAGCTCCTGGGCACCGTCGCCCCCGTGGACCCGGAGGCGATGCTCCTCAAGACGCGCCGGGTGATGCAGGAGCTGGCGGAGACGCTGCTCCAGGCGGGCCACTACGCCAACGCCATCCTGATGTTCGAGCAGTGCCTGGTGGACGAGGAGGAACCCCAGCGCCAGGCGGAGCTGCACCTGGGCCTGGGCCGCGCGCACCAGGAGAAGGGCGAGTCCGCGCTCGCCACGCAGCACCTGGAGAAGTCCCTGGTGCTCCGGGGCCGCAGCCTTCCACGGAGCCTGCCCGCGCTGGGCCTGCGCACGCTGGCCAACCTGCTGCTGCGGGGGCTCGCGTCGCTGCTGCCGTTCATCCTGCGGCCGCTGCCCGCATCCCGGCTGGGCAACTACCTCCAGCAGCTGTCCACGCTCAACTCGCTCATCCGCATCTACTACTTCGCGGACATCATGAAGCTCACGTGGGCGACGCTGGTGTCCACCAACATGGCGGAGCGCTCGCGCAACGACTACGCCATGAGCCTGGCGCGCGGCTACTACGGCACGCTCTTGTTCGGCGCGGGGCTGCTCAAGCGCGCGCGCTACCACTGTGAGAAGGCGCTGGAGTACGCGCGGCGCTCCAAGGACCCGGTGGCGGAGGGGCTCGCGCTCAGCCGCCTGGGCATCCAGGCCTTCTTCGCCAACGAGCTGCAGCGCGCGTGGGAGTTCCAGGAGGAGGCCGTCTCCACGCTGCGCCAGGTGGGCGAGCGCTGGGAGCGCCAGACGTCCCTGATGATGCAGGCCACGGGCGAGTTCCTCCACTCGCGCTTCCGCACGGCCGAAGCGCTCTACGAGCAGATGAAGACCATTGGCGTGGAGCTCAACGCGCTGATGCACCAGGGCTGGGCGCACTCGTGGGCGCCCATGTGCCGCTACCTCCTGGGCGAAGGCGACGTGGGCGAGCTGTGCGCGGAGCTGGAGCAGGGCCTGCGCATCAGCGAGGAGGTGGCGGACCTGGCCAACCAGTGCGCCAGCCTCAACCACCTGGCCAACGTCACCGTGCGCGAGCACCAGGTGGAGGAGGCCGCGCTCGTCGCGGTGCGCTGCTTCAAGAGCATCTGGAGCTACCAGGTGCTGGTGCCCTTCCTCCAGGTGGGGCTGGTGGACGCGGCGGAGGCGGCCCTCTTCGCGCTGGAGGAGGGCGCCACGGTGGTGCCGCGCAAGGAGCTGCTGCGAATCGTGCGGCTGTCCTGCATCAAGGCGCGCGTCATCGCCCGGCTCTACCCGTACCTGAAGGGCCCGGCGCTGCGCGTGACGGCGCGCTCGCTGGCCCTGCGCAAGGGCCCGAAGGCCGCGGAGCCGGTGTTCCTGGAGGCCATCGCCGTCCTGGAGAAGAGCCCCAACCGCTGGGAGACGGGGGTGGCCTACTTCGACGCGGCGGTGGCGCTGCCCCACCGGCGCGAGGCCTTCCTCGCCCGCGCGCGCGAAATCTTCACGCAGGTGGAGGCCCGCGCGGAGCTGCGCCGCGTGGACCGCTTCCAGGCCGCGACCCAGCTGCCGCCCGCGGAGGCGCTGCCGCTGCCCCAGGCCGCGGGCGCCCGTGACGCCCGCGTGATGTGACGCGCGGGGAGCGCATTCCTTGTCCCGTCAGGCGGGGCCCCTAGACTTCCGTGCTTCTTCCTCGCATCCGCACCGGGCCATGACCACCGCACCGCTCCGCTTCCAGCTCAGTCCCGTCATCGTCGGCTACATGCTCGTGGTGCACGCGCTGGCCGCGCTGGCGTTCTTCCTGCCCTGGCCGCCGTACGCGCTGCCGGTGGCGCTGGCCGTGTACGTGTCCATTGGCCTGGGCACGACGGTGGGGCTGCACCGCCTCCTGTGCCACCGCGCCTTCGCGTGCCCCCGCTGGGTGGAGTACGCGCTGGTGACGGTGGCCATGCTGACGGCGCAGGGCAGCCCGCTCCTGTGGGCCGCCAACCACCGGCTGCACCACGCGAAGGCGGACGCGGAAGGGGACGTGCACTCGCCCCTGCGGGGCTTCTGGTACGCGCACATGGGGTGGATCCTCAACGAGGCCTCCACCGAGGAGGACGGCTGGCGCACCTGGTGCCGCGACATGGCGAACGACGGCTACTACCACTGGCTCCTGCGCTACCGCATCGCGCCGCAGGTGCTGGCGGTGCTCTTCGTGGGGCTGACGTTCGGCTGGCGCACGGTGCCCGCGTACTTCTTCCTGCCGGTGGTGTGCTGGATGCAGAGCACCTACGCGGTGAACTCCGTGTGCCACGCGGCGTTCGGCCACCGCGTCCACGACACGCGCGACCACAGCCGCAACGTGTGGTGGGTGAGCGTGCTGGCGCTGGGCGAGGGCTGGCACAACAACCACCACGCCTTCCCCGCGTCCGCGCGGCACGGCTGGGTGTGGTGGCAGTGGGACCCGGGCTGGCTCTTCATCCGTGCGCTGCGAGGCCTGGGACTGGCGTGGGACGTGCGCCTGCCGTCCCGGGTCCAGTCAAGACCTGCGGCGTGAGGCCCAGCCTGTCCATCTGCTCCGCGTCCCAGGCTTCAATCGCGTCCAGGCCCGCGATGTAGCGGCGCGCCGGGTTCTTCACCGGGTTGCGGATGCTGACGATTTCGGGGCCGGAGAAGAGGATGGTCTGCTTGTAGCGGGGCAGGTCGCTCATCATCAGCTTGGACGCGTAGTGCCGCGCGACGTTGGGCAGGCTCCCCAGCGTGTGGCACAGCCGCTGGAAGTGCTCCACCACCTCCGACGCGTGCAGCTGCTTGGGCCGGTGGCACAGCGTGTAGCCGTCGTAGTCGCGGCTGGTGGTGCCGGGCAGGAGCCTGTCTTGCGCCTGGAGCTCGCGGAAGAAGGGCGTCTCCGGGTAGGGGCACACGATGCCCAGGAACGTGACGGAGAAGTACTTCAGGTCCGCCAGGTACTCCGGCAGCCGGTGCAGGTACTCGTTGGTGTCCCCGTCCGAGCCGACGATGAGCCCGAAGGACAGGAGGATGCCGGCGGAGAAGACGCGGCGGATGACGGCGTCCACCTCCGACAGCTTGTTCTGGCCCTTGTTCATCGCCTTGATCGAGTCCGGGTTGAGCGACTCCAGGCCGGTGTAGACGTAGCGGCAGCCCGCCTTCGCCATCAGCTTCACCAGCGACTCGTCCTTGAGCACGTTGAAGGTGAGGGCGCAGCCCCAGGTCTTCTTCAGGGGGATGAGCGCTTCGCACAGCGCGCGCAGGTACTTGGGCGAGCCGCCCAGGTTGTTGTCCAGGAAGACGAACGCGTCCCCCATCAGCCCCAGGAAGTTCGGGTTCCAGCGCATGCGCGTCTGGATCTCGTCGATGACCTCCGGGACGGGCCGGAAGCGGTAGCGCTCGTGGCCGGTGAGCACGCAGAAGTTGCAGGTGAAGGGGCAGCCGCGCGACGCCTCGATGCCCGGCAGGCGCACCTTGTTGTGCGTGAAGTCGATGAGCTCGTAGCGGTACGGCCGGATGGCGGCGGCGCCCTGGGACGGCAGGCTGTAGCGCGGCTTCAATTCACCCTTCTCGAAGTCCGCGATGAGCGCGGGCACGTTGGACTCCGGCTCCCCGGTGATGACCGCGTCGAAGTACTTCGCCGCGTCGTCGGGGAAGTGCCCCGCGTGCCGGCCGCCCGCCACCGTCGTCATCCCGCGCTGGCGGAAGAGGGTGGAGAGGACCTTCGTGTGCTCGTAGTACGAGTGCAGGTACGAGAAGAAGACCAGGTCCCAGTGCCGGTCCAACGGCAGGTCCGCCTCCTTCTCGTTGAAGATCTCCACCTCGGCGTGCTCCGGGCACAGGCCCGCGATGAGCTCCGGCACCGAGGACTGCATGATGGAGGGTTCCTTGATTCGCAGGCGGGTCGGATGGGTGTACGTGGCGATGATGGCGATGCGCATGCGTGCGGGCCCGGCGGCGGCGCGGATGGAAACGGGCCGCGCCCGTGCGTGAATGCACCTGCCGGACTGCGTCCCCCTTCGTCGGCGGAGGATCACCCGGAGTCCGGGCACTGGCAAAGGATCTCCGCCGCGCGCACCGCACTGGGCGTGTTTCCGGTGTCAGCGGACGACCCAGGAGGACCTATCTCGCGTGGGGGCCGTGCTGATAGATCTTTGAAACATGGATACCTCTCCCCCGCCAGCCGCCCCGGGTTGGCCGTTTAAACGTTACTTTTGGATCTCCACCGTGCTCGCGCTGGTGCTGGGCTTGATGGCACTGCGCGTGGGTTTCATGCCGGATGACTACATCTGGCTGGGCGTCTGGGACAACGTGCCGCCGCCCGCGCCCCTGGGCAACACGCCCCTGGACGTGTACCGCACGGCCACCGGCATCCCGGAGCACACGCTGCGGCTGGCGGAGGTGGGCGTCTTCCCGTGGTGGGTGGAGCCCACGGTGCGCGTCTCGTTCTTCCGGCCCCTGGGCAGCCTGCTCTACGGACTGGATCACCTGCTCTACAACCGCGTCGCCGCGGGCTACCTGCTGCACTCGGTGCTCTGGTACGTGGGCCTGGTGGTGCTGGCGGGCGTGCTGCTCAAGCGCGTGCTGCCCACGGCGCTGGCGGGCGTGTCGATGTTCCTCTTCGCCATCTGGGGCTCGCACTCGGCGGTGCTGGGCTGGCTGTCGTACCGCAGCGTGGTGATGTCGCTGCTCTTCGGCATCCTCGGCCTCTACTTCCACGTGAAGTGGCGCGAGGAGAAGCGCACGAACTTCCTGGTGGGCGCGCTGGTGTCCTTCACGCTGGCGCTCCTGTGCGGCGAGACCATGGTCATCCTCAGCCCGTACGTGCTGGCCTACGAGGCCTTCTCCGGGCCGGGGCAGGCGAAGGACAAGCTCAAGGGGCTCATCCCCTTCGGCGTGCTGATGGCCTGCTACTTCGTGCTGTACCGCGCGCTGGGCTACGGCGCGGGCGCCTCGGACATGTACCTGGACGCCGTGGGAACGCCGGTGGACTGGTTCAAGGCCATGCTCACCCGCGTCCCGGCCGCCATCGCGGGCCTGACGCTGAACGCGCCCCCGGACTTCATCTTCGACCAGTCGCTGGTGCCCCTGTTCACCATCCTGGGCGCCGCGGGGCTGACGCTGTTCGCGCTGCTCGTGTGGGGCGTGTGGCCCCAGCTGGAGGCCGCGGAGCGGCGCACGGTGGGCTGGATGCTGACGGGCGCGTTCGTGTCCACGTGGCTGGCCAACTCCGCGTTCGCCGGCTCGCGCACGCTCATCGTGCCCAGCCTTGGCATGGCGGTGGGCATGGCCGTGGTGCTGCGCCAGGCGTGGCGGGGCCGGGCGCGCACGTTCCGCGCGGGGGCGGTGCTGGCCGGCGCCGCGGTGATGGCCCTGCTGCACGTGGTGGCCGCGCCCTACGTCTGGTGGCAGACCATGGAGGCCTACGTGCAGACGGACGCCCTCATGGCGCGCGTGCAGGCGCGCTACGAGGAGGCCCTGGACGAGTCGAAGCTGCCCGAGCAGCGGCTGGTGGTGCTCAACGCCCCCAACGGCATCATCGGCATCTACGGCTCCGTGCGCTGGTGGTCCACGGGCATGCCGCTGCCGAAGGCCTGGTGGGTGCTGTCCTATTCGCTCAACGAGCAGAAGGTGACGCGCACCGGGCCCAACTCCCTGGAGCTGTCGCTCCCCAAGGGCGGCCACTTCCTGGACTCCATCGAGGAGCGCATCCACCGCGCCGCGCGCCACCCGGTGGCCCTGGGGCAGGAGTTCGACATGAAGGGCCTGAAGATTCGCATCGAGGAGATGGACGGGAACTTCCCCACGCGCATCTCCTACACCTTCGACGTGCCGCTGGAGGACCCGTCGCTGAAGCTGGTCCAGTGGCAGAACAAGAAGGTGGTGCCCTTCGTCCCGCCGTCCGTGGGCGGGACGCCGTCGGCGCTCAACGTCCGGTAGGCAAGGGCCGTGGCGCGGGGGCTGTTCCCCCCCCGCGCCCGGGGGCTCGCTTCAGCCCACCAGCCGCACCACCGCCAGCGTGAGTCCGTAGACGATGACGGACACCAGCGCGGCGGCGGGGATGGTGAACACCCACGCCCAGATGATGCGGCCGGCGGTGCCCCACTTCACGGCGCGCCAGCCGCGCGTGGACCCCACGCCGACGATGGCGCCCGTGATGGTGTGCGTGGTGGAGACGGGGATGCCCAGTTCCGCCAGCGCGATGATGGTGACGCCGCCGCCCGTCTCCGCGCTGAAGCCGCCAATGGGCGCCAGCTTCGTGAGGCTGTGGCCCATGGTGCGGATGATGCGCCAGCCGCCGAAGAACGTGCCCAGCGCGATGGCCGCGTGGCAGGAGATGATCATCCACCAGTCGATGTGGAACGGCCGGTCGCGCCAGATGGTGCCGAAGAGCACCACCGCGATGATGCCCATGACCTTCTGCGCGTCGTTGGTGCCGTGGCTGAAGGAGAAGATGGCGGACGACACCAGCTGCAGCCGGCGGAACCAGGTGTCCACCCGCAGCGGCGTCTGACGGTGCACCGCCCAGGTGCTGGCCAGCATCATCCCGATGCCCAGCGTCATGCCGATGAGCGGCGACAGCACGATGAAGGCCGCGATGCGCGCGATGCCGCTGCCCACCAGCCCCTGGAAGCCCAGCACGGGCAGCGTGGCGCCAATCATCCCGCCCGCCAGCGCGTGCGACGACGACGAGGGCAGCCCCCACCACCAGGTGAGCAGGTTCCAGACGATGGCGCCCATCAGCGACGAGAAGACGACCAGCAGCACCGCGGTGGGGCCGGCCGCGCGGAGCATCTCGAAGTTGATGATGCCCTTGCCCATGGTGTTGGCCACGTGCACGCCGCCCGCGAACGCCGCGATGAAGTTGAAGAACGCGGCCCATGCCACGGCCAGGTTCGGCGACAGCACGCGCGTGGACACCACGGTGGCGATGGAGTTCGCCGCGTCGTGGAACCCGTTGATGAAGTCGAAGATGAGCGCGACGACGACGATGGAGACGACCGCTGCGAGCAGCATCTCAGGAGTGCTCCAGCACGACGCCTTCGATGACGTTGGCCACGCCCTGGCACTTGTCGGTGGCCGTCTCGATGAGGTCGTAGATCTCCTTCCACTTGATGATGGTCAGGGTATCCACGCCGCTCTTGAACAGCCGGCCCATGCCCGCGCGCAGGACTTCATCCGCCTGGGTCTCCAGGTGCTTGATCTCCTTGCAGCCCGCGAGGATCTGCTCCGGCTTCTTGATGAGCCGCAGCGCCGCGACGACCTCCTGCACCTTCTGCGTGGAGAGCACCAGGAGCCGCGCCAGCTCCGTGGCGTCCGGCCGGCTGGTCTCAATCTCGTAGTAGAGCAGGCGCGCCGCCGCCGCGTTGGTCAGGTCCAGCACGTCGTCGATGCGCGACAGGAGCGTGTGGATCTGCCCCCGGTCGAACGGGGTGATGAACTGCTGGTGGAGCCGGTTGAAGGCCGTGTGGGTGACCTCGTCGCCCTTGTGCTCCACGTCCTTGAGGGCCTGGACGCGCGCGGGCACGTCACGGAAGTCCGCCAGGAGCTCGTGCAGGAGCTTCGCTCCCTCGACGGTCCTGGCGCATTGCGCGTCGAAGTCGTCGAAGAACTCGTCCGACTTCGGCATCAGCTTTTCGAGCATGGGGATCTCCCTCGGCGCCTGGAGGGACAGGCGCGGTCCGCCACGGGAGGAGGGTGGCGCCGCATGGGGGTGACACTCCCGTGACGCGGGAGTGACTACCCTACCTGGAGAGATTCGCCAGTGTTCCGTGCGAAAACGTACGGATTCCAGGGGGTTGCGCTTGACGTGAAGGGGCCGCTCAGACGACGCGGTTGCGCAGCTCCTCGAAGAATCCCACCCACAGCTGCCACATCTCCTCGGCGCCGCGGGTGATGGTGGCCAGCTCCGCGTCGGTGTACTGGAGGCCCACCGTATGGCCGGCCGTCTCCACGTGGTCCGGCTCCTGCTTCACGTGGATGTCCACCCAGGGCAGGGCCTTGAGGCCCGTGGTGCGGCGCACCAGCTTGCCCAGCTTGGCCACCATGGTGAGGTCCGCCACCTCCGTGCCGTAGAGGAAGCCCAGGCCGGTGAGGTGGTTGTCCGTGGCGCGCTGGTAGCCGTCGATGAGCCGGCGCGTGGCGGGCGTCATGTCCGCCTCCGACACGCCCGCCTTCGTGAAGCCAGCGTCCGTCATCGTCTGGATGAAGAAGCGCTCGTGCGCGCGCGCCGGGTCTCCCTCGCCCACCTCCTGGTTCAGGATGTGGGTCACCGCCGTCTTCATCTCCATCTGCGGACAGACGGCAATGAGCTTGCTCAGGAAGTCGGGGAAGTAGTGCAGGGGGTGCCACCACTGCCCCAGCACCATCTCCGCCTGGTCGCGGCTGAAGGCCTTCTCATCCACCACCTCGAAGAACCGATGCTTGATGAGCTGCTCACGGTGGGGGTTCTTCGCGAGCGCCGCCTCGATGGTCTGGTTCCGCATTGCCGCCTCCAGGTTGGGTCCAAAAGGGCTGGGTCGGCGTTTATCACAAGACAGGACTGTGATTCTTGGAATAATGGAAAGACAAGTTCAACGTGACTACGTGGTTTACCGTCAGTGTGGAACGTGCAGGCAGGCGAGGGTGGGCTGTTCGGGGTGGGGGCTGCCGTCCTACAGTCAGAAAATCGGCATTTCTCCCTTGGCTCCTCTTGTCGTGGAAGGCGCATGACCCTGTTCCGGCACCCTGAAGATCGCATCCCGGTCCTGATGTTCCTGAGTGTGTTCGCGCTCGACGTGACGGTGTTCCTCACGGCGCGCAGCTGGTGGGTGCCGGTGCTGTGGTTCGGGCTGGGCATCATCCCCAAGGGATGGATCTGCTCGTGGAACCACCACCACCAGCACCTGTCCTTCTTCAAGCACGCGCTGCCCAACCGCCTGTTGGAGATCGTCTTCGGCTTCCAGACGGGCGTGACGTCGCAGGCGTGGTTCCTCCACCACGTGCTGGGCCACCACAAGAACTACCTGGACCAGACGCAGGACGAGTCGCGCTGGAAGCGCGCTGACGGCTCCACGATGGCGGAGGTGGAGTACTCGCTGAGCACGGCGCTGACCGCGTACCCGCGAGCGTTCCAGGTGGGGAAGAAGCATCACCCCAAGGCGCTGCGCGTGTTCGTGTGGATGGCCGCGCTCCAGGTGGTGCTGCTGGCGGGCCTGTTCTGGGTGAACCCCTACAACGCGCTCTTCGTGTTCCTCTTGCCCATGATGGCGTCGCTCTACGTGACGACCTGGGCCACGTACTTCCACCACGTGGGGCTGGAGACGGCCAACCACTCGGAGGCCTCGTACAACATCCTCCACAAGGGCTACAACCTGATGACGGGCAACCTGGGCTACCACACCGCGCATCACACGCGGCACGGTCTGCACTGGTCCAAGCTGCCGGAGCTGCACGCGCAGCTGGCGCAGGAGATCCCCGCGAACCTGTACCGCCAGCCCGGCATCCCGTTCGTCTGGCGCGGCTCCGAGGAGAAGCTCGTGCTGAGCGACCATGAGGTCGCCGCGCTCTCCGGCCGTCCCGTGGAAGGCAGCGGGGAGAAGCTGGCCGCCTAGCAGGCCCGCTGGAAGCTCCCGCCGGAAGGGCTCCCTTCCGGCGGAAGGTGCCGCGAGCGGCTACTTCGGCGGCTGCGGCTCCGTCGTGCGGTTCGCCGCCAGGTGGATGACGTTGAGCAGCAGGTCCTTCACGCGGCGGGGCTTGTTGCCGCCGTTGTCCTCGATGATCTTGTCGATGTCGTCATCCTGCCGGTGGTACTCGGGGATGAGGTCGCCGCCGCCCTCGGGGTTGGACAGGCCCTCGAAGAGGAAGAGGACGTCCTCGCCCTTGCGCCCGAAGGACGCGCCGTCCTGCCGGTCGCGGTAGACGTTGATGTCGCGGTTGATGCGGTCGAACGGATCCGCCAGCTGCTGGTTCGCCTGGTCCACCACGTCGCGGAAGTAGTTGGGCTGGCCCCGGGTGTTGGTGTCCACCACGGACAGGCGCTGATCATCCCAGCGGCCCACCATGTCCGTGTTGATGACGCCGGCGATGTTCTTCAGCTCCAGGCCGGGGATGGGGTGGTCCACGAAGTACTGCGAGCCCACCAGCCCCTTCTCCTCCGCGCCCGTCCAGACGAAGAGCACGGAGCGGTCCAGCTTGCCGTTCTTCGCGGCCTCCGCCAGCTCCGGCACCGCCGCCATCAGCACCGCGCTGCCGGACGCGTTGTCGTCCGCGCCGTTGTAGGCGTTGCCCTTGCGGTCCACGCCCACGTGGTCCAGGTGGGCCATCACGACGATGACCTCGTCCTTGTGCGGGCCGGTTCCGGGCAGCAGGGCCATGGTGTTCACCGCCTGGCCCGTGGCGGTGGCCACCTGCTTGAGCTCCTCCACGCTGCGCTGCGGGCCCGTGCGCGCCGGCACCACCGTCTGGCCCGCCGCCTTCATCGTCTGCTCGTACTGCTGATTGAGCCGCTTCAGCGTGTCCCTGGGCATCTTCTCGTCCAGGTAGAAGCCCTCCTGGAACAGGGTGTGGCCGAACTCCTTGTGCTCGGCGTGCCCGGCGTGGGCCGCGCCGGCCTCCTCGCCCGCCTTGTCCGCGCCCAGCCACGAGTAGACGTTGAAGCGCTGCTGGAAGGGGTTCTCCGGGTTGTTGATGTTGGGGCCCACGAGCCCGTACTTCTCCGCGTGCGCCTGCACGTAGACGGAAGCGGCGTCCAGGCCCGCGGAGGGGCTGTCACGTCCCTGCAGCGCGTCCGACGCCAGGTACTCGATGTGCGTCATCGGATCCGAGTCGGCCGACACGGGCGGCTCGGTGGGAGCCTCCGGCGGCACCGGCGTCGTGGTGGCGGGCGGCGGCAGCGACAGCACCGGAGGCGGCGCCGGCAGCTGCGGCAGCTTGGAGCCGGGGCGCGCCCCGGAGGACTCGAAGCCGTCCTTCCACGCGAGGGGGCGGTTCCGGGTCTTCGCCTCCGAGCTCCGGGCGTCCTGCGAGGACAACCGCGAGACGGAGGTGAGGGGACGCGAGCTGTCGTTGATCTTCGAGGCCATGGTGGGGTGTCCGGGGGGAGGAACCGCGCTCCCCAGATTATCCGACCGGCCACGCCGGAGTTGTGAGCCACTGCAAAGTTCCACCCGCGCACGGCTCATCCCTTGAATCCAGGTTTCACGAGCATGCCCGGGCGCGAGACGTCCTGGCGCTCCGCGTGAGACCGGGACCGTCACATGGCGTGTGTTTCATGTAGCATGAAACGCTACTCCTGTTTTCTCACGCAATGAATTGCAAGAGTGAAAACAGACGGACTCCGGGTATTGGCGCGCGGGGTGCAGTAGGGCCGCGGGCAGTCCACCCCACACGATGAGGTAGTGCATGCACCTGAAGATGACGGGTTCCCTGCTGGCGTCCCTGCTGCTGGGCATGACGGGTTGCGCGGGCGGTGACGACGGACAGGCCGCCGGTTCGCTGAGCGCGCAGGAGTCCGCGGCGTCCCAGTGTGTGAAGAAGTTCGAGGGCATCACGACCTGCGCGTTGGGCCGGGCGAAGGTGGACTCCGTCGCGGACGGGCTGGCGGTGTCGGGGCTGCTGACGCAGAAGGACGGCGTCTCCAGCAGCTTCGCGCAGGCGGTGAAGTGGGAGCAGCGCGTGGCGTTCAGCCTGGGCGCGCAGGGCGGCTACCAGCTGGCCGCGCGCGATGGGGATCAGGTCGTCAGCACGCTGAAGGTCACCCCGGGCCGTGAGGCGAACTCGGTCAACCTGGTGCCCACGTTCACGGGCTCACCGGGCGGCTCCGCGTACCGGATGAACGTCTACCGGGGCGGCGTGCTCCAGGGCTCCAGCCAGCAGCCGGCCGGGATGATGATCGTCTTCACCAACTTCCGGGACTTCCTCCGCTGGGCGGAGATGCACCACCACTTCCTGAACGACTTCGACATCGACGGGCTGTCCACCGGCTCCGCGGAGACGAACGTGGGCGCGTGCGTGTGGCGCGTGGACGCGGAGAAGAACACCTTCGCCGTGGACCTCAACGGCAAGTCCGTCACGGGTGACTCGGTGGAGTTCATCGAGATCATCGCGGATGGCGCGTACCCGTACCGTCACTTCACGGGCATCGACACGAACGCCATCGCCGGCCAGTACACCATCCGGTCGGAGTCCATCACGCAGCCCACGGGCGTGAAGTAGCAGGGAAGGCGTGCCGGACGGGGGCCTCGCGACTCCCGTCCGGCGTCGTGCCGCTAGCGTCTCCCGGAGACGGAGGACGTGGGCGTCGCCACGTTCCGGCCGCTGCCGCCCACGCCGGTGGCGGGGCTCACCGAGGGCGTGCGCGCGGCCTCCAGCGGGGCCTTGCGCGCCGGCGCGAAGGAGGCCGGGACCTCATTCGCGTAGAGCAGCTTGTAGGCGCTGTAGCTGCTGAGCACGCGCTTCACGTAGTCGCGGGTCTCATCGAAGGCGATGTGCTCCACCCACTCGTCCAGCTCCGCCTGGGGCAGGGCCTTGCGCCAGCGCTCCACCGCGGCGGGGCCCGCGTTGTAGGCGGCCACGGCGTAGGCGGGGTTGCCGCCGAAGTGCTTGAGCAGCGAGCCCAGGTACGTCGCGCCCAGCCGGATGTTCTGCGCGGGCTGGAGGAGCGACGACACCTCGAACGACGCCAGCTTGAGCGAGTCCGCCACCTGCTTCGCCGTGCCGGGCATGAGCTGCGCGAGCCCCAGCGCGCCGGTGGAGGAGCGCGCGCGCGGGTTGAACCGGCTCTCCTCGCGGATGAGGCCCTGCAGGAGGTCCGGATCCACGCGCGCGGCCCGCGAATGGCTCTGGATGAGCGGCCGGAACGCGAGCGGCCACGTCGCCTCCCACACCGGGCGGGACGCGGCGCTCAAGGGGCCCGCGGCCTCCTGGCGCAGCGTCACGCGGGCCACCTGCCGCGTGGCCCGGCCCCGGCCGGTGCGGCGCATGGTCTGGTAGAGCAGCCGCGCGGGCGCCTCCGCCAGGCCGCGCGTGTCCACCGCGAGCAGCTCCTCCACCACGCCCGGCTGTCCCAGGCGCAAGAGCTCCACGCCCGCCGCGAAGCGCGGATCCTTCCGGAGCGGGCCCGGGGGCAGGGGCCAGACCTCGTCGCTGGCCGGCGCGGCGGTGTTCAGCGTCTTCGCGGGGACGGCCTGCGCGGAGGCCTCCGTCAGCCGCGCCAGCCGCTCCGGCGCGTGCTGCGCCAGCCGCGTGCGGGACAGCAGGCCGTACCAGGCCGTGGGGCGCTCGGTGGCGATGAGCTCGTAGCGCGCGAGCGCCGCGTCCAGCGCGCCGCCGTTCTCCTGGACCCGCGCCTGCCAGTAGCGCGCGCGCCACAGGGCCTCGTCGGTGCGCGCGGCCTCCGGCAGCTGCTCCACCGCCATCAGCGACGCCAGACCCGGCTGCGTCTCGTTCTTGCGCAGGTGCAGCCAGAAGGCGCGGAAGAGGGCCTCGGCGGCGAAGTTGCCCGCGGGGTAGCGCTTCGCCAGCGCCTCGTAGTTCTGAAGCGCTTCGTCCGTGCGGTTCAGGCGCTGCTGCGTCCAGGCCTCGAAGAACAGCGCGTCGTCCGCGTAGCCGTGCTCCGGGTAGTCCCGCGCCAGCGTGGCGTACGTCTCCACCGCCGCTTCCGGCTGCACCACCGACTGCGAATAGGCGAGCAGGTAGAGCGCCTGCGGCCGCTGCTCGGGCGACAGGCACTCGCGCGCCACCGGCTCCAGCACCTGGATGGCGCGGCGGTGCTGGCGCTCCTTGCGCAGCGCGCGGCCCAGGGTGAGCTGGGCGCGGCAGGCCAGCTCGTCCGGGAGCTCCGTCCGGGGGCCCGAGCGGGCCAGCATGTTCATGGCCGCGACGTTCTGGTGCAGCTCCACCAGCGCCTCCGCGCGGCGCACGCGCCACTTCATGGGCAGGGGCAGGTCGCGCAGCAGGGCGCGAGCGCGGTCCGCCTCCGGTGACAGGGGCGCGGTGGCCCAGACCTCCAGCAGCGCGCGGTGCTCGGCGTTGTACATGCCCTGCGCGCGCGCCAGGTCGCAGTACGCGAGCAGCGCCTTCATGCGGAGCGCGTCCGGGCCGCGGGCCTGCCGGCTGTCGATGAACTCCTGCAGCGCGGTCAGCGCCTCGGGGATGCGCAGCTGGCGCTTGAGCACGCGCGCCATGGTGAAGCGGGCCTCCGGGTAGAGCGGGGAGCCCGGGCTCACCTGGCCGTACTGCTCCGCCGCGCGCAGCGGCTTGCGCAGCCGCTCATGCGACTGCGCGGCCCGCATCAGGCAGTGGTCGCGCAGGGGCGCGTAGTCCTCCGCGAGCGCGGTGAACTCCGCGGCGGCGGTGGCGAAGTCGCGCGCGAGGAACGCGCTCTGGGCCTGGAGGAAGCGGCCGGGGAGGGAAGGGGGGGACTCCGTGGCGAGCAGCGCCCGCGCGGACTTGTACCGGCCCCGGTCGAACTCCGCCTTCGCCTTCGCCAGCAGGCCTTCCGCGAAGTAGGGCGTCAGCCGCTCCGGCCCGAAGGCCTCCGCCGTCACCTCGTCCTGGGAGGGCTGCGCCGTCGGCGTGTCGAGCAGGGCCTCCAGCTTCTCTTCCGACATCACGTCGCCGGAGTCGTCCTCACCGGCGGCCTGCGCCCACGCGGCGCCCGGGGCCCACAGGCCCGCGCACGCAAGCAAGACCGCAGCTGTTCCTCGAAGTCCGTCCATGCCAGCCCTCGTTCGTCCGCCAGGGACCCCGATGGATTGGCACTGCCGGTGTGCTTGGAACCTGCCCGGCTGACTGCTTGCCAGGCGCGCGTTGGCTATCGTGCATCCGCCCCCGGGCCCACATCAGGGGTGTTGCACGAAAGCCAACGGCCCGCCGGCCCCTCGACTGGCTCCTGGGGCACCAGATACCCAGGGGCGCCCGCCTGCCCGTCAGGGGGTGGTCGTCTGGACCACCAGGTCGCTCGGCATGCGGGGGGCGACCTCGTAGGTGGTCTCGTACTGCGCGGCCAGCCCCACCACGGTGATGCGCTGTCCCACGGTGAGGGCCTGGAGCGCGGCCTTGTCGAACCCGGCGGACACGTGGACGAACACCTGCACCTCGCCGGTGCCGTCGTCGATGTAGAGCTTGTAGCCGTAGGGCGAGTCGTCCACGAAGGCCTGGGTGATGGCGCCGCTCACGCGGATGAGCTCGCCCTCCACGGACTCGTTCACACCGCCGGTGGTGACGTCCTGGGGCGCCACCTGCTCCGTGCCGGGCCTCAGGTCCACGTCCACGGGCACCGTCTTGAGGATGCGCAGCTGGTTCTGCTCGTCCAGCGTGCCGGTGACTCGCACGCGGGCCCCCAGTCCGAAGGACAGCTTCTCCTCGAGCTTCACGTAGATGCCGCCGGTGTCGTCCTGGATGGCGAAGCCCTCGTCGCCCATGGCGGAGGCGAACGCGCCGGGGGGCACGGTGACCGCGCCCTGCACCGTCACCTCCGACCCGTCGGCGCGAGACCGCGCGTCGGCGATGGAGAGGACCGGCTGGCAGCCGGCGAGTGCGAACGCGAGCGCACCCAGCAGCGCCAGGGCACCCCGGCGCGAAAGGGACGGGGCAGGGGAGGAGGAGAAGGAAGAGGAGTTCATGGCCACCTTTTATCATCCACTAAGCCTTCTATTCAATTAATTCTACTTGTTCTTGAATTAACTTGAGGTGTGACTGGTGTCTGCCTTTGAGTCACGCCGCGGGCGGACGGAGTGTTGACAAGGCGCGTCTGCTACCGACGGTGCGGGCCTGTATCAGGTGATACATGAGGAGGATGAATGTGAGACATTGCGTCCTCTTGCCGCTGGTGGGCTTGTAGCTTTACCGTGCGGCTGCTGCCCTCCCCCGGACATCCATGGCCACCCCGAGTCTCCCGTCGTCGAGTGTCGCGCTCGAAGCCAAACCCCCTCTGGCCCGCATCTGGTGGCTCGCGCTGCGGCCCAAGACGCTGACCGCTTCCGTCGCGCCCACGGTGCTGGGCTGGGCCTTCGCCAACGCGGAGGGCAGCTGGCGGCCGGTGCCCGCGCTCACGTTCCTGGTGGGCTTCGTGCTCATGCAGATCGTCAGCAACCTGGTGAACGACTACGCGGACTTCGAGCGCGGCGCGGACACCGAGGCGCGCCTGGGGCCCGCGCGCGTCACGCAGAAGGGCTGGCTGTCCGCGCGCGAGGTGGCGACGGCCGCGGCGCTGGCGTTCACGGGCTCCTCGCTCGCGCTGCTGCTCTTGACGCAGGCGGAAGGGTGGCCGGTGTTCGCGGGCGGCGCCTTCTGTCTGGCGGGCGCGGTCTTCTACTCCGCGGGCCCCATCCCCCTGGGCTACCTGGGGCTGGGGGACGTGCTGGTGCTGATCATCTTCGGGCTCCTGGGGGTGAGCGGCAGCTACGTCGTGCTCACCCACCACGTCACGCCGGCCGTGTGGCTGGCGGGGCTGTCCATGGGGCTGTTCTCCGCCGGCATCCTCGCGGTGAACAACCTGCGCGACCGCAAGACGGACGTCGTCGCCGGCAAGCGCACGCTCGTGGTGCGCTTCGGCCAGCGCTTCGGGCAGTGGGAGTACACGCTGGCGGTGGGAGGCGCGTTCGTGCTCCCGGTGCTCGCCTGGCTGTTGCTGCCGGAGCACGCGGGCGGCTGGCTCTTCCCGCTGGCGGCCCTGCCACTCGCGGTGAAGCAGATCCGCGCCATCTGGAGGGAGGACGGCAGCGCGCTCAACCCGCACCTGGGGAAGACCGCGGCGCTGGGGCTCGTCTTCGCGCTGCTCCTGTCCGCGGGCCTCAGCTTCTGGCCCCGGACGACGCCCTGAGTCAGGCGGCGGCGGGCACTCAGCCCCCCTGCGCGATCTGAAGTCCACGAATTGCGCGGACTCTCATAATGTGGTCAGTTTGAACCGATGAGGTGTTCTCCTCCCAACCCTTACCGGGCCTCACCGTCTCCGCGTGGCGGAGCGCTGGCGGCGTCGGGAAGGGTGGGACGCGTGGGCCCGCGCGTGAGGACACCTGCTCCCTTTCCTCCCCCTGCCTGCCTCCGGCCTCGTCTTCCATGAATCGCTCAATCCTGTTGAAGAGCGCGTGGTGCGCCCTGCTGGTGCCCCTGCTGTCCTGCAACCTCCTCAAGGTCACTGACGACGAGGGGTCCACCACGGGTCGCGGCGCCAAGCGGTTCGACCCCTACCAGGGGCTCAACTCCGGCGCGATCCGGCTCAGCCTCCAGTACATCAATGGCTGCGCCTTCCTGCCCAACGGGCAGATGGTGGCGAAGAACGGCGTGCCCGTCCCGTACCCGGACGTGTGCATCACGCCGCTCGCGCAGAACCCGCTGACGCTGTCGCCTCCCACCGGGACGCTGCAGATCCTCTCGGACAACCAGTACTTCCTGAACCAGTTCTCCGTCTCGGAGACCGTGGTCAACCAGCACAACAACCCCAACGACCAGACCGCCGCGCTCGGGTGGATCAAGAACCAGTCCGTGTTCGCGGGCCTGGACTGGGGCAACGTCAACCAGGGCCCGGACGAGTGGAGCTTCTACAGCCTCGCCGGCGCCGTGGAGGACTGCTGGACCCGCGAGGTGCAGTTCGGCAACGCGAACTGGCAGAAGGTGAAGGACGACACCATCACCGTGGAGGTGCTGGACGAGACGGGCACCTCGCGCGCCAGCCAGACCTACCTGCGCTCGGAGCTGCTGGCGTCGTCCCCCTACGCCGGCCACAGCCGCTTCTCCTGGCGTTCGGAGAACCTCAAGCCGCCGCGCTTCCCCGGTGACAAGGACCCCGGCACCGTGGCGGGCTTCCCGGGCGGCCTGGACCAGAGCGCCATCACGCGCACCATCGCGCGCGTGGACATGGTGGGCAGCACCAACCCCTTCAAGGTGCTGCGCATCCCGCGCCTGTCGGGCCCCGGCGCGCTCAAGGCCACCTGGAGCCAGCTGCCGGACAAGCCGTTCTACTTCCCGGTGACGTACGTCATCCCGGATGAGCGCCCCTCCACCTGCACCGACGACGCCGGCAACCCGGTGCAGTGCAGCCCGGGCCTGGACTCGCGGCTGGTGTTCGCTCCCCCGAAGGAGGGCAGCTTCTACAAGCCCGGCGAGGACGTGAGCGTCTACGTGGACCTGCGCGACAGCGCGGGCGCCCACCTGCACTCCAAGGACCTGCTGCCCAGCGCGAAGGAGATCATCAGCGGCCAGGCCAACGGCATCCAGACGTTCGTCCCCAACGTCATCGCGACCGTCACGGAGAACGACTCCATCTCCAACGTGGCCATCGCCGGCCCGCTCCAGGACCTCCAGGTGCTGGGCAACCCCAGCGACAAGCCCCAGTTCTTCGCCAAGCCGTTCCCGTTCGCGTTCCTGGATGACGCCACGCTCACGGGCCTGACGCCGGGCCTGATGGACTACAAGTGGCCCACGCGCCAGACGTTCACGCTGCCCCCGGACGCGAAGCCGGGCACCTACGTGGCGCTGGTGAAGTTCAACCGCGCGTCCATGGGCGAGCGCGTCGCGAAGCTGAACCCGTTCTTCTTCCAGGTGGGCCAGGACGAGCCCACGACGTACCCGGGCAACGTGGGCAACTGCCAGATCTGCCACCGCGGCGTGCTGTCGCTGGACAACCTGCGCCACGGCCTGTCGGTGGACCACATCGAGAGCTGCAAGGTCTGCCACCACTACGACACGGACACGGTGGGCCGCACGCAGGAGATGGTGCACCGCATCCACATGAACTCGCCCAGCTACCCGGCGAACCGCGCGGACTGCACCGTGTGCCACCTGACGCGCAAGAGCACGGAGCGGCCCAGCCTGGCGCTGTGCGGCTCGTGCCACATCTCCCAGCACGGGGACGAGTTCTTCCAGATCGCCTTCAACCAGCGCGGCACGCCCAGCAAGTTCGGCAACTGCGCGCAGACGTGCCACGGCGGCGAGCAGCTCCCCGCCGGCCACATCCTCCCCGCGAAGTAGGGGATGCGACCCGCCATGCAAAAAGCCCTCTTCGTCGGAACGCTGCTCGGCGCGGCCGTGCTGAACGCCGGCTGCACGGAATCCTCCAACTCCCCCGCGTCGTCCACCTTCACGCCGCGCCCCACCTATGAGAACCGCGAGCCGGCGGGCCTCACCTCCCGGCTGACGGGCTTCACGGTGGACCCGGAGGCCTACTTCATCAACCTGGCCAACTGCGCGCCGCCGCCCGCGCGGTGCGCGCTGCCGCCGCTGTACGCGGAGTTCAGCCCGCTCTTGCAGCGCGCGGTGGTGCGCAACGCGCCCATCACCCTGCAGGACACGGTGCCGGACCCGGCGACGGGCCGGCCGCCCGACCCGGCACCGCCCACGCTGTCCAGCGCCGCCGGCCTGTGGACCCTGGACAAGGTGCCCACGCGCCGGGGGCCGCCGTTCTTCGTCCTCTCCCTGGGCTCGCTGCCCACGCTGCCCACTCCGCCCTCCCTGGCCAACGACGTGCCGGCGCCGTTCCCGCTGCCGCCCGTGCCGGAGGGCAACTACCTGCCCACGTTGACCATCCGGCCGGTGGTGCCGGCGCACAGCGCGTGCGTGGGCCTGGAAGCGCTCCAGGTGAGCGACAAGGGCATCCTGGAGGCGGTGGCGAAGTACCTGTCCTCCGAGGGCACGTCCGTGACGGTGGCGGACCTGCTCAACCCGGGCCGCTTCGGCGGCATCACGGTCTTCTGGCTGTACCAGCCGGGCTTCCCGGTGTTCCGCGTGCCCGCGCCCAACACCACCGTGGAGGCCTCGTCCGGCCGCGTGCTCAACATCGAGTGGGCACCCGTCGGCGCGCCGCTGCCGCCGCCGGTCGCGGCCCTGCAGTCCACGCGCGGCTTCTTCATCGCGCCGGGTCCGCCCGCGCCCCACAGCAGCCTGGGCCTGGTGGCCATCGTCCACCCGCCGCTCATGGGGCCTCCGGGCAACGTGACGTACACGGCGAAGGACGCCACGACGAGCGCGGCGGAGAACCGTCCCTGGTCGCTGCAGCCGCTGGAGCTCCCGCAGATCCCGGGGCTCGTCACGTTCGCGGGCCTGCAGATGGCGCCCGCGGTCCCCTCGGCGACGCCCTCCATTCCCCCGCCCAGCACCTGCGTGCCCGGGCAGTAGCCGCCGCACCCGTCTCAGCGCCTGCGCTCCGTTCCCCCTCCCCGTGGGGAGGACGGAGCGTCCGTGTTTCGTCCCCGTTCGTCCGGAGCAACATTCCCCATGATGAAGAAGATCCTGCTGGCCATTGGAGTGCTGGTCGCCCTGGTCTTGATTGGCGCGGGTACCGCCATGGGCGTGGCCACCCACAAGATCAACAAGTCGTATGACTACGTGGCGCTGCCCAACATCACGCGCGACACCTCGCCGGAGGGCATTGCCCGCGGTGAGCAGGTCTTCCGCGCGGTGTGTGCCGAGTGTCACGCGGGCGGTGGCAACACCAAGCCCGTGGGCGTTCGGATGCACGACTTCCCGCCCGACCTGGGCACGTTCTACTCGGCGAACATCACGTCCGACCCGGAGAAGGGCGTGGGGGCCTGGACGGACCAGGAGATCGCCCGCATGGTGATCAACGGCATCGACAAGAGCCACCACTTCCGCCCCATGCCCGCGTTCCCCAACATGGGTGACAAGGACATCGCGGCGGTCATCGGCTTCATGCGCTCCGGGCACCCGGACTTCGCGCCGGAGAAGCAGCAGCCGCCGCGCTCCGAGCTGACGCCCCCGGGCCGCATGGTGTTCGCGTTCGCCATGGGCATCAACGACAAGGGCCGCACGGAGCCGGTGCCCGTGCCCGCGAAGGCGGCGGACTCCGTGGAGTACGGCCGCTACCTGGCCGGCAGCGTCTACGACTGCGTCTTCTGCCACTCGCCGGGCTTCGACGGCAGCGCGGTGAAGCTGCAGCACCCGGACACCGTGCTGAGCGGCGGCTTCGAGTTCGACCTGACGCCGCTGGGCGGCGAGGGCAAGCTGCTGTCGCCCAACATCACCGTCAGCGAGACGGCCGGCATCGGCAAGTGGACGCTGGATGAGTTCATCCTGGCCATGCGCACGGGCGTGACGCCCGGGGGCTACATCCTGCGCGCCCCCATGCCCAAGTACCGCTACGCGGACGACGCGGAGCTCACGGCCCTCTACACCTTCCTGCGCTCCATGAAGCCCAACGACAAGGTGGTGCCGCCCCCCGCCGGTGGCCGCCCCAAGGCGGAGCCCACCAACGACCCGGAGAAGATGTTCAGCGCCCTGGGCTGCGCGACCTGCCACGCCCCCGGCAAGGCCTACGAGGCCAAGCTCCAGGGCGCCAAGGGCAAGGCCCCCGAGGAAGTGGCCAAGTGGATCCGCAACCCGGAGTCCTTCAAGCCCGGCACGCAGATGCCCACCTACGAGACGCTCGTCGACGAGAACAACGCCCTGTCCCTGGCGAAGTACGTCCTGGGCAAGACGGGCGGCACCGTCAGCGAAGGCACCGCGCCCTGAGTTTGACGACGGTGTGACAAAAGCCCTCGCGTGAGTGTCGACACGCGGGGGCTTGTTGAAACGGTTCGCCGCTTCCGGGGTGGGCTGGTGTCACAGGAAGTACAGGTTGATATAAGCTTTCATGCGAAGTCGTTCCCCCACCCCGCGGAGCGTCATTCCATGACTGTTTCACCGGCCTCTTCCCTGTCCCCTCGCAAGCAGCGTTCGAAGCCCGTCCACCTCCACGAGACGAAGGCGCCGGATGCGCAGGGACCCATCCAGCTGGATGACGTGCTCTGGAACCCCGTCAACGCCGAGGAGGCGCTGGAGGGGCTGGAGAAGATCCTCGGCCGGCTGAACGCGCGCAATGACTCACGCGCCATCTTCCTGGACATCTACGCCATCGTCACCCGGAAGGTCGTCCACCTGCTGAGCAGGCCGGACGCGGGCGGCTTCCTCGAGCCCGAGTGGCTGTCGCACCTGACGGGCCGCTTCGCGGAAGAGGCGCTCATCGCGGTGCGCGACTCGCTGAAGAACCTGCCGCTGCCCACCGCGGCGTGGCGCTTCGCGACGCACTATCCCGCCCAGGGACTCACGCAGCCGTATCAGGACGCGCTCCTGGGCGTGAGCGCCCACATCAACCACGACCTGGGAATGGTCGTCTACGACAACATCGCGCACCAGTCCCCGCCGGCGGATGCGCGCCGCCTGGCGCGCTACCGGCACGACTACTTCCACGTGAACGAGATCCTCCGCTCGTGCATCCCGGAGTGCCTGGACCTGCTCGCCGAGCGCTATCGCTGCACCTCCACGAAGCTGCTGCTGAAGGTGCCCTTCAGCCGCCCCGTGGTGGAGCGGGCCGTCATGCAGATGCTCATCGTCTGGCGGCAGCGCGTCTGGGAGAACGTCGTCGCGATGCTGGAGGCGCAGACGCCCGAGGAGTACCAGGCCGTCGTGGAGCGCGTGCGCACGACGTCCGGCCGCATCGCCCAGGCGCTGTGCGCGGACAAGGCGCTGTGGCGGACGGTGCTCGGCGAGGCGCCGCCGTTCAGCCTGACGCTGCCGCCGGAGTCGTGGCCCGGCGTGGTGCTTCCGGCTCCGGCCGCGGACGTGGGCGTCAACGCCCGCGCCAGCTGAGCGGGCCGCCTCAGGAAGGCGTGACTCCGGCCACGAGGTAGAAGCGCACCTGGCCGGAGTTGACCCCGTAGGCGACGTCCACCCCCAGCAGGGGCAGCACGACGTTGTTGAGGTACAGCCGCAGGCCCGCGCCCACGCCCTGGGCCAGGGTCGCGGAGTTCTGGCTCGCCATCGTCTGCGGCAGGTAGCCGCGGATGACGCGTCCGCTGGCGTCGCGCAGCAGCCCGTCCGAGGGCAGGTCGCGCCACGCGATGACGCCCGTGTCGGAGAAGCCCAGGCCCCGGAAGGCCAGCGACTTCACCTTGAAGAGAGGGAAGTGGTACTCGGCGGTGAAGGTGACCCGCGTGTCGCCGCGGAACTGCCGGTACTGGAAGCCGCGCAGCGTGGTGCCGCCCATCACCAGCTCCTGGTGGAAGGGCAGGTCCTTGCCCACGGCCAGCTCCCCGCGCAGCACCAGGTTGTTCTCGCTGAAGAAGCGCAGGCCGTGGCGGTAGAGGATGCCGAACTTGCGGTAGCGGAACTCGCTCCACACGCCCGGGACGGACACCTCGTAGGAGCCCTCCAGGTTGAGCCCCTCCGTCACCGCGTGCAGCGTCTGGCGCGAGTCCAGTCCCACCATGAAGCGCAGCGACGTGTCGCGCAGGGAAGGGCCGGTGGAGAAGGCCTGCGTCGTCACCGGCTTCTCGGGGTCCGGCGCCCGCGCGTCGATGCTGGACACGCGGTACTTCGCCGCCGCGCGCACGCGCTCGAAGAGGATGAAGCCCAGCTCGGAGCTGAGGGACGCCGAGTTGAAGCGCGTGCGCCGGAGGATCTCCGGGTCGTCCTGGTTGGCGTCCGGACGGTACTCGTCCACGCGGTCGCTCTTGAGCTGTCCCTCCAGGCTGAACTTGAGCTGCGGCAGGCCGAAGACGATGGGATCCAGGAAGCCCACGTACACGCCGCTCTCGCCGGTGCTCACCTGCGCCGCGACGGCGAGCTTCTTCGCGCGGCCGCCCAGGTTGTTCTCCGCGTAGAGCAGCCCGCCGCCGGTGTTCGCGGAGGACAGCGCCACCGTGGGGGCCACCACCCACGACGCCTTGTCCTTCACCCGCAGCACCAGCCGCACGCGTCCGTCGGCCATGGGCTCCGTGCTCGCGCGCACGTCCTGGAACAGCCCCGTGGCCAGCAGCCGCCGCTCCACCTTCTCCAGCTCCTCGCCGTCCACCTCGTCGCCCACGTCCAGCTGCCCGAACGCGCGCACCGTCGAGGACGTCGTCTTGTTCGCGCCCTCCACCGTCACCTCCGCCACCTGGGGGCGGTGGAGCTCGGACACAGGCAGGTCCTCGTCGGCGTGGGCCACGGGGGCGGCCAGGCCCGTCAGGGCCACGGCGAGGACGGACAGGTGATGGCGGAAGCGGGGGAGCGGCACGCTCTGCTCATACCGCACGGTCCGTGGGCCCTGGCTGTTTCAACGTGTGTCCGCCGGCGCGTGCGCGCGATGTTCAACGTTCGGCGTCCCGCATGTGTCGTCCCGGGCCTTCAGTGCGCCCTGGAGAACAGTGGACACCGGGCCCGCGGAAAGGGAGGGAACGGCGCTCCCCTGTCGATGAAGGGGCGCCCTCCGCGCGGATGCATTATCCTCATCATCTGGATATGCATCAATCTTGGAGGGACGCGGGCATGGCTTCGACGGAAGAGGGTGGGCGGCAGGCGCTGTTCCTGGACGACCTGTCGGTGGGGCAGAAGTTCATCAGCGGCACGCACACGCTGGACGCGGCGCAGATCATCGCCTTCGCGCGCGAGTTCGATCCGCAGGCCTTCCACCTGGACGACGCCGCGGCGAAGGAGACGCTCTTCGAGGGGCTGGCGGCGAGCGGCTGGCACACGGCGGCCCTCACCATGAAGCTCAACGTCCAGAGCGGGCTGCCCTTCCAGGGCGGCATCGTGGGGGCGGGCGGGGACATCCGCTGGCCCAGGCCCACACGCCCGGGGGACGTCCTTCACGTGGAGAGCGAGGTGCTGGAGGTGACGCCCTCGCGCACGCGGCCGGACCGGGGCATCGCCACCGTGCGCAGCGAGACGCGCAACCAGCAGGGTGACGTGGTGCAGGTGCTCGTCGCGAAGCTGGTGTTGCCCCGCCGCCCGGCGGGCGGCTGAGCGGGGCGGGACGGGACGCTTTGCGTGGGGGCGGGTGGAGGCTACGGTGCGGCCCGTTCCGGCCGGGGTCCCCGTCCCGCTCCCGAGGAGTCCTTCGCATGTCCCGCGGCACCCCCGACTTCGACCTGGCTTCCGTGGACGTGGAGGGCTTCTACCGGGAGCTGAAGGAGCTGCGCGCCCGGCTGGACGCGAACCTGGGCGAGCCGGACGCGGCGCACCTGCGGAAGCTGGAGCGCTGGGGGAAGGTGGCGTCCGCGCTGGGCCTGGCCACGGCGTGGATCGCGCCCAATCCGCTCTCCGCGGTGGCGCTGGGCCTGGGCCGCTCCACGCGCTGGCTGCTCATGCACCACGTGGGGCACCGGGGCTATGACCGCGTGCCGGGCATGCCCGCGTCGCGCACCAGCAAGGGCTTCGCGAAGGGGAAGCGCCGGTTCGTGGACTGGCTGGACTGGATGCTGCCGGAGGCGTGGGTCTTCGAGCACAACGTGCTGCACCACTCGCACACCGGCGAGGACGCGGATCCGGACCTGCTGGAGCGCAACGCGGAGGGCTCGCTGCGCGACAACAGCCGGCCGCTGGCCCTGCGCTACGTGCAGCTGGCGCTGCTGGCCGTCACCTGGCGCGCGAGCTACTACGCGCCGGAGACGCTGGGGTCGCTGCGCCGCAAGGGGCGGCGCGAGGGTGGGGCGCTGACGCGCGCGGAGCTGTGGGAGCTCTTCACGCGCTGCTACCTGCCGTACGCCACCGTCTTCTTCGGGCTGTACCCGGCGGCGTTCCTGGTGCTGGGGCCGTGGGCGGCGTTCAGCGTCTTCTGCAACTCCGTGCTGGCGGACGTCGTCACCAACCTGCACACGTTCTTCGTGGTGGGGCCCAATCACACCGGCGAGGACCTGTACCGCTTCGACTCCGCGCCCGCGAACAAGGCGGAGCGCATGGTGCAGCAGGTGGTGGGCAGCGCGAACTACGCCACCGGCGGCGACCTCAACGACTACGCCCACCTGTGGCTGAACTACCAGATCGAGCACCACCTCTGGCCGGACCTGCCGATGCTGAAGTACCGCGAGGCGCAGCCGCACGTGCGCGCCCTCTGCGAGAAGTACGGCATCCCCTACGTCCAGGAGAGCGTCTGGACGCGCGCGCGGAAGATGGTGGACGTCGTCGTGGGCAAGGCGTCCATGAAGCGGCTGGTGAAGGCCGCGGCTCCGGCCATGTCCGCCGCGGACGCGCGGGCGGAAGCCTCCGCGGCCTGAAGTCAGGCGGGCGGCGCGCGGCGGCGGCGGGGCAGCGGGGCGAGCGCCACGGGCGTTGCTTCCGCGGCCGTGTCCTCCTGGCGGACGGCCTCCGCGTTCACCACGCGCACGCCGTCGGGCTGGACGGGCAGGCCCAGCGTCTCCACGAACAGGCGGTAGCTCTCCTCCAGGCGGCGGTGCAGCGCGCTGAAGGTCTGGTGCGCCGTGCCGGGCATGTCCTCGGTGTACGTGAAGTACCAGCGCAGCTCGTCCAGGCGTCCGTAGAAGTGGTCCACCACCGCCTGCTCCTGTTCGGAGAGGTGGATGAGCTGGGCGAAGGCGCCGTCCGCGTAGCGTGAGGCCACCGTCTCCACCAGCGGGTCGCGGCTGCGCAGGCGGGAGAAGAGGAGGAACATCTCCTCCCGGCGTGCGGCCAGCCGGCGCATGATGCCGGCGGCGTCGAGGGCGAGCAGGTTGCGCACGCGCGCGGTGGTTTCGTCGGCCTTCTTGCGGCGAGCCATGGTGCGACGCAGCCTACCGTCAGTGGCACCCCCTCACGCCAGGGGCTGCCCCCTCCGTGGGGAGCCGGGCGGCCGGGCCCATGCCGTCCCCACGGCGATGCGGCGCGGCGGGAGAGCGGTTGCTACGGTGGGGCCACCATGGTGCTCAAGATCGTCCAGGCGGGGGAACCGGTGCTGCGTCAGCGCGCACGCGAGCTGACCCCGGAAGAAATCGGCAGCGAGCAGACGCGGCAGCTCATCCAGTTGATGCGCGACACGATGCGCGACGCGCCCGGCGTGGGGCTCGCGGCGCCGCAGGTGGGCGTGGGCCTGCGGCTGGTGGTCATCGAGGACCGGGCGGAGTACCAGGCCGGCGCTTCGCCCGCGGACCTGGCGCTGCGGGAGCGGGCGCCGGTGGCCTTCCACGTGCTGATCAACCCGAAGCTGGTGGTGGAGGACTCCACGCCGATGGAGTTCCACGAGGGCTGCCTGAGCGTGAACGGCTTCGCGGCGCTGGTGGCCCGGGCGCGCGGGGTGCGCGTGGAGGCGCTGGATGAGAACGGGCAGCCGGTGACGGTGTCCGCGCGGGGCTGGTACGCGCGCATCCTCCAGCACGAGCTGGATCACCTGGACGGCACGCTCTACGTGGACCGCATGGAGACGCGCAGCCTGTCGACGCAGGAGAACCACCGGCGGCACTGGCTGGGCAAGAGCACGGCCCAGGTGCGCGCGGCGCTGGGGCTGCCGGAAGAGACGCCTTCGATTCCCCGAAAGGATCCGACATGAGCAGCAAGCTGTTCACCCCCCTGAAGCTGCGGGACATCACCATGCGCAACCGCGTGGTGGTCTCGCCCATGTGCATGTACTCGAGCGAGGACGGCTTCGCGAACGAGTGGCACGTGGTGCACCTGGGCAGCCGCGCGGTGGGGGGCGCGGGGCTGGTGTTGACGGAGGCGACGGCGGTGGAGCCGGAGGGCCGCATCTCGCCGCAGGACCTGGGGCTGTGGAAGGACGCGCACGTGGAGCAGTTGGCGCGCATCAACCGCTTCATGCACCAGAACGGGGCCGCGTCAGGCGTCCAGCTGGCGCACGCGGGACGCAAGGCCTCCACGCCCCGCCCATGGGACGCGGGCAAGCGCGTGGAGCCGGAGCATGGCGGCTGGACGGTGCTGGGGCCGACGACGGAGGCCTTCGAGGAGGGCTATCCCGTGCCGGTGGCGCTGGACGAGGCGGGCATCCAGCGCATCGTGAAGGCGTTCGCGGACTCGGCGGTGCGGGCGAAGGCGGCGGGCTTCCAGGTCATCGAGCTGCACGCGGCGCACGGCTACCTGCTGCACGAGTTCCTGTCTCCGCTGTCGAACAAGCGGACGGACAGGTACGGCGGCACGTTCGAGAACCGGACGCGCTTCGCGCTGGAGGTGACGCGCGCGGTGCGGGCGAAGTGGCCGGAGTCGCTGCCGCTGTTCATGCGCATCTCCGCGACGGACTGGGTGGACGGAGGCTGGACGCCGGAGGACTCCGTGGCGCTGGCCAGGCTGGTGGCGAAGGAGGGCGTGGACCTCATCGACTGCTCGTCGGGCGGCGTGGTGCCGTCCGCGAAGATCCCGGTGGGGCCGGGCTACCAGACGCACCTGGCGGAGAAGGTGCGCAAGGAGGCGGGCGTGCTGACGGGCGCGGTGGGGATGATCCGCTCCGCGTTCCAGGCCGAGCACATCCTGGCCACGGGGCAGGCGGACCTGGTCATCATCGCGCGGGAGCTGCTGAGGGATCCGTACTGGCCGCTGCGCGCCGCGAAGGAGCTGCGCTCGGACGTGTTGTGGCCACACCAGTACGAGCGCGCGAAGAACTGAACCGCGCCCGGAAGGGACGCCGGTTCAGTCGAGGAACCGGCGGTCCCACGGGAAGAAGTCGTCGTCGGGAAAGTCCGCGGGACGCTGGGTGGCGTGGAAGGCCCAGGGCTCCAGGACACGGGCCAGCTCCCGGTAGGCCAGAAGCGGCTGGTCCGGACCGCCGGCGAGCGGTTCAGGGCCCAGGGTGACGACCGCCCGGGACGCGTCGAGGGCTTCCACGGTGGTGCCCGGCGTGTGGAGCTGGGAGCGCAGGAAGTCCACGCCTCCCATGGCGCCCAGCGAAGGCTCGCCGATGAACGTCATCCAGTGCGGGACGCGCAGGCGGGTGCCGATCGCCGAGGAGACCAGATCCAGCTCCATGAGGTCGACACCGGGGTACTGGACCAATTGGGGAACCAGCTCCGATGTGACCGAGCCCACACCGAGGAAGCCGGTGACGGCCAGTCCCGCGTGTCCTGAGCTGAATGGCAGCGGTGCCGCCAGGGCCAGCGCCAGCTTCCGGACGCTGTCGGGTCCGTGGGTGCTCATCCATGACAGCGGAAGAACAAATCGAACCGCGCTCACGGGACCTGGGTCGCGACGGAAGATGGGGGCATGGATGTCCTTGCCGTCGTAATGAAACTCGTATCCGTTGGGATAGGCGGTGTCGTTGGTGAGCAAGACGATTGATCTGAGCGGCTGTTGTAAATTCTCGTGAATCACAGCCCAGCCGGCTGCGTCCAGCTCCTGCCATTCACCCTCGTCATCCGAGTAGTGCGTGAACGGCTGGGGCGAGATGGCGTGAAGGTACGTCTGCAGTGATTCAGAAACCGCCTGATTGACGTCCAACGTGGGTTTGGGAAGGTAAAAACAAAGGCTCAAGCCGACCTGCGTGACGATTCGACCTCGACGCGTCATCTGAAGTGGTGAGTGGCTCATGACTTACAGTCCAGCTCCGAGATAGGGATTCACTTGAAGGACCTCTCTCAGGCCGAACGCCTGGCGGTAGACCTCATTCTGGGTCAAGCCGTCATAGGGATGTCCCGGTGGGTATTTTCGCCAACGTGGCCGTTTGTCGATATCCGTACAGGGGAACTTGAAGTCATAAACATCTTGAACCCACGCCGGGTCACCCGAGTGAAGGACCACGTCGGGAACAAGAGACCCCTTCAATTCTCCCAGGCTGCCACGCTGCCGGATGCGAGCCACTTCGGCGGGTGATAGCCAGGTTGTCTTCCCACTGGACAGGTCATACAGATACGTGGGCTCAAGACTGAAACCACCCGGACGGAGTTCGTTCAGCTTCTCCATGGCGCACTGCAAGGCGACCCGGTGCATCTCGTTTCCGAGCTTGATGGCTCGGGTGATGGTCCGGCCCTGTGCGTCGCGGACCTCCTCCTTGCACTCCTGCGGCGTCGGGCTTCGGGTCCCGAAGTTCGCGAGGATGACCGCTGCTCGCGCCTTGTCCGCGCACTCCTCCAGCGCCTTTTTCACCTGCTGCTTCAGCGCGGCATCCAGGAGCTTCACGGCCGCCGCCGCGGAGCCTCCCGCTGTCGCGAACGTCCGCACGGCCCGGGGAATCACCGCCTCCTCTCCCGCGGCCTGAGCGCAGTAGGCGGGCTGGGTCCTGCAGGAGTTCGTCGCGCTGTCGAAGTCGTACTGAATCCGCCGGTGCGCGCCTCCACACGACTGGAGCAGCACCGTGATCGCGAGAAGCCATGTCCGCCGCAGGCTCAACCGCATGGACGTCTTCCTCCCGGAGTCCGCATAAGCTGCCGTGCATGCTGACCGAGGTGCAGGCGGGACCCTATACCGTGCGCGGTGTGTCCGTGGGCGGCGTGTACACGTCGCTCCTGGTACCGGAGCTGGGGGTGCTGCTCGACGCGGGCATCCCCATCCGCTCCTTCGCCACCACCGACCGCATCTTCCTCAGCCATGGGCATGCGGACCATGCGAGCGCGCTGGGGTCGCTCCTGGGCATCCGCGCGCTCGTGGGGAAGGGGCCGCCGTTCGTCTACCTGCCGGCGGAGATTGAAGCGCCCGTGCAGGAGGCGCTCGCGGCCCTGGGGCGCCTGCACCGGATGAAGTCCGATATCCGCACCGTTCCCCTGCGTCCCGGCGACACCGTGAAGGTGCAGCAGGACCTGTGGGTCCGCGCCTTCCGCACGCACCATCCCGTGCCATCGCTGGGCTACCAGTTCCTCCGCCGCGTCGCGAAGCTCAAGCCCGAGTACCGCGAGCTGCCTCCCGCTGAAATCGGCCGCCGTCGCCAGGCCGGTGAGCCCCTGTTCGACGAGGTCGAACGCCTGGAGCTGGCCTACTGCACCGACACCCTCTCCAACGTGCTGGAGCGCCAGCCGTCCCTGTTCGACAGCCGCGTGCTCATCCTCGAATGCACGTTCATCGACGCGGAGCGCACCGTCCGCGACGCGCAGGAGCGCGCCCACATCCACCTGGAGGAGATCGCCTCCATGGCGGACCGCTTCCAGAACGAGGCCCTGGTCCTGATGCACTTCAGTCAGGCTTACAGCCCCGCGCAGGTCCACGCGACGCTCCAGGCCCGTCTGCCGGCGGCGCTGCTCGAACGCGTGCGAGTCTTTGCTCCTGACTCCGGCCGCTGGTTCGGTTGAACGCCAGCGCCGGCCCGTATGGAGGCCGCCATGACGTCCCCGTCGTCCCGTCACGTCCTCATCGCTGGAGCCGGCATTGGAGGCCTCACGCTGGCCTGTGCCCTCCGTCGCGCGGGAGTCCGCGCCACCGTGTTCGAACGCGCGGATGCGCTGCGGCCGGTGGGCGCGGGCATCACCGTGCAGATGAACGCCTCGGTCGCCCTGCGCCGCATCGGCCTGTGTGACGCGGTGGTCGCGGAGGGCGAGCGCGCCGAGCAGACCCTCATCCTCGACCCGGCGGGAGTTCGCATCACCGGCTTCGACGCGCGCTCGCTCCAGGTGGACCTGGATGCTCCGATGGTGTCCATCCACCGCGCCCGCCTCCAGGCCGTCCTTCGCGCCCACGCGGGCCCGGAAGAGGCCGTGCGGCTGGGCGTCTCCGTGACGGACTTCCAGGATGACGGCGCCCGCGTCACGGTGTCGTTGTCCGATGGCGGCACCGTCTCCGGCGACGTCCTGGTGGGCGCGGATGGCCTGCGCTCCGCCGTGAGGGCCCGCCTGCTGGGCGCGCAGCCCACGCGCTACTCCGGCTACACCAGCTGGCGTGGCATCTGCGTGGCTCCGGACCTGGTGAAGGACGGCCACTTCACGGAGACCTGGGGGCCCGGGGCCCGCTTCGGCATCGTGCCCATCGGCCATGGCGAGGTGTACTGGTACGCAACGCTGAATGCGCCGCAGGGGTCGGAGGACGCGCCGGGCCAGACGCTCGCCGTGCTCCAGGAGCGCTTCGCCGGATGGCACGCGCCCATCGCGCAGATGATCGCGGCCACGTCGCCGGAGCGGGTCCTGCGCACGGACATCCATGACCGTCCGCCGGTGCGGCGCTGGAGCAAGGGGCGCGTGACGCTCCTGGGCGACGCCGCGCATCCGATGACCCCGAACCTGGGGCAGGGCGGCTGCCAGGCCATCGAGGACGGCGTCGTGCTCGGGGAGTGCCTCGCGGCCCCGGGCAGCGTGGAGGAGGCCCTGCGCGTCTACGAGTCCCGCCGGGTGAAGCGTGCCAATGAGTTCGTCGTGCGTTCACGCCAGATGGGACAGATGGCCCAGTGGGAGAACACGGCTGCTCGCTTTGTCCGCGATGCACTAATCCGGCGCGTTCCGGAGTCGGCCGCGAGACGTCAGCTTCAGACCCTGGTGCAGGGTATGCGCTGAGAGGAATTGGGTTCTGTAAAGTCTGACGTTGCCAGGATCACGTTGTCGGTCCTGGCGGGGGGAAGACCATGCAGACGAAACCTCCGCGGCTTGCCGCCGTCGTCCTCGTGTCCTCGACGGCCTGCCCACGCACGGATCCGCCAGGGGCTTCCCCACGGTCCACCGCGCCGCCGGCCGCACCCAACCTCGTCGCCGTGCCTCCAGATGCCGGGACCGCTGAAGACATCGCCGCGGTCAACGCGCGCATCCAGGGTGTCCTCGGTGAGCCCGCGAAGTATGCGCAGACCTTCGCGTCGTTCCAGAGGGCCGTGGCCGCGCGCGACGCGAAGGCGGTCGCGGCCCTGGTGGCGTACCCCTTCACCGCGAACATCGGCGGCAGGAGGGTGAAGCTGCCCGACGGCGCGGCGTTCGTGAGGCATTACGACGCCATCGTCACCCCGGCCATCGCCAAGGTCATCACCCGGCAGCGTTACGCGGACCTCTTCGTCAACGAACAGGGCGTGATGTTCGGCCAGGGCGAGGCGTGGCTCCATGGCATCCGCAAGGACGCCGCCAACTTCGACGTCCGGGTCATCGCCATCCAGTCCGCGAACTGATCAGGACCGCGCGACGGACTCAAGGAACGGCAGGACGTGGGGCAGCACCTTGGGTGCCTTCGCCCAGGCCCCGCCGTGGTCGGCGTGCTCGATGGTCGCGAACGCCGCGCCGGCCCGCGCGGCCACGGCCTTCATGGAGTCGTGATACGGGTCCATCGCGCCGCAGTACAGCAGCCCCGGCCGTCCGGACCGCACCAGCGCCTCATCCAGGCCCGCCGACTTCTCGCAGGCCTTCAGGCACAGCCGCAGCGCCTCCAGGTCCCCTGCGTCGATGGCCTCCGCCAGCTCCGGCGCGCGCCTTGCGCCGAAGAGGAGCACCTGGAACCAGTCCACGTCCTTCCCCGGCCGGAGCTGCTTCTCCAGCGCCGCGTAGGCCACGGGCAGACCCACCGCCGGGTCCCACCCGCCCACCACGTAGGACGCCAGCCGCTCCGGCGCGAAGGACGCCAGGCCGCACACGGTCCAGCCGCCCATCGAGTAGCCCCACGCGTGCGCCCGGTCGATGGAGAGCGTGTCCAGCACCGACAGCGCGTCCTCCACCCGGTGCCGCAGCCCGTAGGCCTCCAGGTCGTGCGGCGTGTCGCTCTGGCCATGCCCCAGCGAGTCGAACGTCACCACCGTGTACGCGTCCGTCAGCGCGGGCACGTAGCCCTTGAGCGACCAGTGCGAGCCCAGCTGGAGCAGGCCGTGGAAGAGGAGCAGGGGAGGGCCGTGGCCCTGGACCTCGTAGTGGATGCGGCGGCCGGACTTCGTCGCGAAGGGCATGGCGTGGGGGTTCCCTACAGGCCCGCGGCCTTCGCGCCGCGGGCCACCGTGAAGCCGAAGGTCACCGTCTGACGGGAGCGCGGCGGCACGCTCAACTCGAAGCGCACGATGCCCTCTTCGCTCACCTTCGTGGGCGCGGGCTTCGTGGCGTCCTTGAGCATCGTCACCTCCACCGCCTCCACCTCCGACACCGGCATGCGCTCCTCCAACGCGAGCGCCGCGGGCTTCGCGCCCATGTTGGAGATGAACAGCTTCACCTTCTGCGTGCGCGTGCGCCGGCCGGTGATGCGCGCGACCTCCTCGCCCACGTCCTCCTGCCGCGACACGCGCAGCGAGTCCTCGCTGCCGAAGCCCAGCTTCACGCGCTCGCCCCGGCCCGCGAACTTGAGCTGCGCGCGGCCCACGTAGCCGTTGGCGCGCACCAGGTCCACCGGCCCCGCGAGCAGCACCGCCGGCCCCGTGTTGTCGAAGCGCGCCACCCGGTGCACCAGCGGGGACTGCTCCGGACAGGCCACCAGCTCCGACGTGGCGGGCGCGGTGAAGGAGAACAGCGCCACGCGGTGGGCCTCGCCATCCGACGGCACCGTGGCCTTGTGCGGCGCGGACAGCGTCACCGGCTCGCCGCCGTCGTCCATGCCGGGCAGCGCGTCCGCGGCCTTCGGCGTGCCGGCCTCGCCCGTCTCCTGGAGCGACTCCTCGCGGAGGGAGACGTCCACCACCTGCTTCTCGCGCGACGTCTTGTCCCGCAGGGTCAGCCAGTCCTCCGTGAGCCGGGGCGGCGTGGCCCCCAGCGTGGGCCGCGCCGTGGAGAAGGCCAGCGTCACGTCCTTCCACGGCTCGCCGGTGTTCTGCCAGACGACGGCCTCGCACTCCAACGTCACCGAGGACGCCGCCTCCGCGAGCCCCAGCACCGCGCGGTAGGCCGGCCGCCACGCGGCGCACGGCACCAGGTAGCTGAGCGTCAACGTCGTCTCACCGCCCGCCGCGTGGCTCACGTCCAGCTCCGCGCGCACGTCCACGGTGGGCTCCAGCGCTTCCGTGCGCGCCAGCACGTCGCGGGTCTCCTGGATGTGCTGCCGCTCCAGGCGTCCCAGGTCGCGGCGGGCCTGCCGCAGTTGATCGTCCGCCGCGGTCTGCTCCTTGCGCACCGTCGCGAGCTGTTCCTTCCATTTCGCGGGATCGGCTTCTCCGGCGCCGGTGCGCTCGGAGATGGCGCGCAGCACGTCCTGGCGCGCGGTCTCCAGCAGCTCGTGCTTCGCCTCCAGGCGCCGCACCTCCGCCTGGGCGCGGGCCAGCACCTGCTCGCGCTCGAAGGCGCGTCTGGCCAGCTCCGAGTGGTGCTCACGCAGCGCTTCCGGCAGCACCGCGCGCATCGTGCGGCGCAGGCTGGCCTGGGTCACCACGCCGCCGGTGAGCTTCGCCTGGAGCGAGCGGTCCACCGCCACCGCCGGCAGTCCGTCCACCACGAGGCGGCAGGGGCCCGGGGGGAGCCGCACCGCGCCGCTGCGTTCGATGAGGGCCCGGTCCTCCAGGACCGTCACCTTGACCAGGGGCAACAGAATGGAAGTGCGCATCACGTCCTCCGGTTCCCGCCGTTCAGCATCTTGCTGGCGGGCAGCTTCACGACCCACGTCGCCTTCATCGAACGCTTCTCTCCAGCAGCGACGGTCACGCGCCACACCCGCTCGCCCTCCACCACCTCTTCACCCGGGAGGGGCGTGGGCTTCTGCCAGGGCGGCACCACCTCCGCCTCCTCCACCTTGAGGTCCTTCTGGGACTCGGGGACCGCGCCAATGCGCTCGGAAATGGCGATGCTCGCGGGACGCGACAGGTGGTTCGCCACCTCCACGGAGACGTGGTGCGTGAGCACGGTGCTGTTGCCGAACATGCCGCCCGTGGCCTCCTCGAAGCGGGTGTTGCGCGCCACCTGGAGCGCCTCCTCCACGCCCAGGCCCAGCCGCTGCGTCTCACCCGGCCCCAGCGTGGGCAGCGGGGACGTCATCAGGAACTCGTCCCCGAGCGTCACGTCCACCGGCCCCGCGAGCAGCGGATGCGGCGAGGCGTTGTCCAGGCGCACCGTGCGGAAGACGCGCGGCTCCACCGAGGGCACGCACACGTACTCGGCCTTGAACTCCAGGGGCACCGTCAGCATGGGCACGGTGTGCCAGGCGCCATCGGACGGCACGTCCGCGACGGCCTCCGCGTCGAAGCGCGCGTCGAAGTACCGGGCGGAGTCGCGCGGCGGCACCGACCAGATGGGGGGCTCCACGGTGTTCACGGACTCGGCGAAGACGAAGGCCTGGGCCTCCAGGCGCACGACCTCCACCTGCACGTTGACGGAGGTGATGGACAGCATCGCCTGCGACATGAGCGCGGGACGGGGGCGCAGGCGGCCCCGCTGCCGCGGAGAGGCCGCGGAGGCCAGCGTCAGCGAGTCGTAGTCGAACAGGCTGTCCGCCGGCTCCAGTCCCGCCGCACGGCGAAGCGCGTCGCCATCGTCGTCGTCGTCGCCCAGCAGGTCCTTGATCGGGGCGTCATCGAGGCTCTCCTCCACCTCCATGACCGCGCGCTTCTTGCTGCGCATGCGCTCCATGCCGCCACCGCCCCGGTCCGGCGCCGGTGCGGACATGCTCGGCGGCGCGGCGGGGATGGCTCCGGTGATGTTGCGGCTGGGAGAGGGCCGGGCACCGCCGAGGAAGGCTCCCGAGGACTTCGGTGCCGCCATGGGGGCAGGCGGCGGAGGCGGGCGGGACGCGCCAGGCGCACCTCCTGGCGCGCCTCCGAACGTGGCCATCTCCTTGTAGGACTCCTGCTCCTCGTAGTCGTCCTCATCCGCTTCCGGAAGGGGCTCCTCGTACTGCGGGGCCATGGGCGGTGGGGGCTTCTGGAACCCCGGTGCCGGGGAACCCCCGTGCAGGGCGTCGTAGCCCGCGAACAGCTCCTCCAGGCCCGGCGCGGGTTCACGCCACCCCGAGCGCGCGGGCGGCGGCTGGCTGCGGCCGATGCGCAGCGACTTCAGCTCCGGCACCTCCGCGCGCCGCTCCAGGCTCGCGGTGGAGACGGCCAGCCGCACCCCCGTCCAGTCCTCGCCGGTCCGCTGGATGACGGCGGCGCGCATGCGCAGCGTGCCTTCCTCCAGCGTGCGAGGCAGGCGCAGGTCATAGGTGGGCACCCAGCGCGCGCCAGCCACCGCGTACTCCAGCACCAGCCGTGCATCCCGGTCCGCCGGGATGGGACCGGACAGCGTCAGCAGCGCCGCGCGGAACAGCTGGGCCCGGTCCACGCTGCGCGCGGAGGACAGCTCCTGCACGCGTCGGCGGCGCAGCTCCAGCTCGTTCGTGGCGTCGCGGTGCCGCCGCTCCAGGTCCAGCTCCTGGGCCTGCAGCTCCGCCAGCTCCGCGTCCACGAAGCCCGTGAGCGACAGCATCGCCGTCAGCGGGGCTTCGCGCGGGGGGTGGCCCTTGCGCTGGGCGGGCCAGGTGGGCGTCAGGCCGCGAAGCGCCGCGAGCTCGGAGCGCACCCGCTCCAGCCGGCTGTGCACGGCCGACAGCGCGGCCTCCGCCGCTTCAAGCGCGTGCTGCTCCGCGGGCAGCTCCGACTCCGGCGGCAGCCGCACGTCGAACGTGGGCTTGAGGTCGCGGACGAGGAGGCCCGACGGCCCCTCCACCACCCGGGCGCGCAGCGAGCCCGTGCGCAGCGCCAGGGGCAGGCCGTCGACGCGGACCTGGCCGGGCAGGTGCCCGTTCTCGGGTGACAGCACGAGGGCGCGGGTGCACAGCGCGCCCTCGGCGTGAACGGTGACGGATTCCAGGACGGACGGTACGACGCGCATGGGCCCCCTCTTCCGCGGAGAGGGCCGCACGCTACCCCGAGGCCCCCGCCCATGGCGACGGTGACGGCGCGGATCACGCACCGCGCCGTGGGACACCGTGCGCGCTCAGAAGGCGCGGTTCACGGCGTACGCGCAGATCTTGTGCTCGGCCTTGTACGTGTTCGCGCCGGGGAGGCCGTCGATGGGGCCGGTGTAGCCGAACTCGCGCCCCACGGTCTGCACGCGGGTCCAGTAGATGGAGCCAGGAATGCCGTCGTCCTCGGCGGAGGTGCGCGGGCCGCCGCGCCGGTTCAGCTCGCGCGCGGTGATGCGCACGCGGAGCTTCTCCGTGTTCGGGCCCGTGACGCCGTCGATGGGGCCCGTGTAGCCGTAGTCGCGCTGGCCCACGGTCTGGATGCGCTTGTAATAGATTTCACCCGGGATGCCGTCGAACTCGGTGGTCGTCTGCGGCAGGCTGCTGGAGCCGCCACCCGGCGACTGGCCACCGCCAGCAATCCTCCCGCCCGCGTAGTCCATGGACCAGCCCAGGTAGCGCGCGCCCGTCTTCGCCGAGTACCCGGAGACGCTGTTGACGCCAATGGCATCGCCCCAGGACTGGGAGAGGTTGTACGTGGCCATGAACACCGTGCCGCCGCCACCGTTCAGGTCCGCGCCCACGTGGCCCGCCGACCCGATGTCCCACCAGTGGAAGGCCCCCGTCAGCGCCTTGGACGCATCCAGGGAGACGATGCGCGACGCGCGATACGCCTCGATGGCCGTGGGGCGCACGGCGGAGTCCGGGAGCTGCCCGAAGCGCACCATCAGCGAACCGCACCACTGGTTCCATGAACCGCCGTCACGCTTGGGATTGGCGGCGGCGAACGCGCGCGCCCGGTCGTAGATGGGGGAGTTCGCCTCGCCCTCCACCGTGCCAATGGCAGACACGTCCTGCGCGGGCGCCTCCACCTCCGCGCCGCCGCACGCGGCCAGCATCAGGCCCGCGGACACCCGCAGGGCAGGGGACCACGTCATCCAGTTGAAGCGCATCATCTGTCTCCAGGGGGATTCAGCGAGGAATGGAAAATTACTGTTAAATCTGGCTTGGCATGATTCACAGGCTTGAGGCTGTTCCGTTGTCGCAAGGGGCCGTGCGAAGGTTGCCGCCCATGCGAACGTCCTGGCTCTGTCTGTCGTGGGTGCTGTTGCTGTCCGCGTGTGCCACCACTCCGTCGCCGCCGCCGGGCGGCACGGCGGATCCGCTGCACCAGGTGCGGCGGGTGAAGGTGGCGCCGGAGGTGGAGCTGGAGGTGCTCGACTACGGCGGGAAGGGGCCGGCGCTGGTGTTCCTGCCGGGCTTGGGGAGCACGGGCCATGTCTTCGACGTGCTGGCGCCGGAATTCATCGCCACGCACCACGTCTATGCCTTCACGCGGCGCGGCTTCGGCGCGTCGAGCTGGCCCGCGACCGGCTACGACAGCGCGACGCTGGGGCACGACGTGCTGGCCGCGCTGGACGGGCTGGGGCTGAAGAAGGCGACGCTCGCGGGACATTCGCTCGCGGGGGATGAGCTGAACTGGATGGGCCTGAACCATCCGGAGCGGGTGGAGGCGCTCATCTTCCTGGACGCCACGGACAACCGGGGCGAGATCGCCCACTTCCTGAAGCCCGGCCCGCTGCCGCCGCTGCCCTTCACGGTGCTTGATGGACAGCCATCACGTGAGGCCGTGACGGCGCTGCTGGCGCGCGACCTGGGCGGCCCGTTCCCGCCGCACGAGATTGAGCAGGCGTATGAGTTCGACGCCGCCACGGGCGCGTACCTGCGCTACCACCGGCTCCCCGAGTCGACGGAGCAGTGCATTCGGGGCTCGGCCCTGCCGGACTACGCGAAGCTGCGAGGCCCCGTGCTGGCCATCTCCGATGATCAGGCCTTCGCGGGCTGGGTGGCGTACCTGTCCCAGGCGGAGAACGTCCCCGCCGACCTGCGCGAGCGGGCCCGGGTCTTCCTGCCGGAGCTGCGCCAGCACGAGGCTGCCCAGGACGCGCTGCTCAAGAGCCTGCCGAACTGGAAGCTCGTGACGCTCCAGGGCGCCGGGCACTACCTCTGGCTCACGCGGCAGGCGGAGGTCGTCTCCGCGATGCGCGCGTTCCTCGCGCGTTGAAGCCGCCGAGGACGCGGCCACTTTTGATCCAGCCCGTGCGCCCTCCGAACATCAGCCCGCGACGTGCGACTTTGTTGGAGGGTCGGGCTCCTTGTGATCCGCGCGGATGACGCTGATCATCCCGCTCGGCTCGAGGTATGCGCGGGCTACGTCCTTCACGTCCGTGACCCCGTGCATCCGCAGTTCCGCCATCAGCTCCTCACGACCCATGAACTCACGGCGCAGCGCGCGCTGGTTGATCCGCCCGTCACGAATCAGCGCCACGGGCCGGGACTTGAGCAGCGGTGCGAGGGCCGGCCACCGGTAGGCCAACGCGTCAATCGCCACGCTCCAGGCGTAGATGGTCGCGATCACCAACAGGCTGTCGAGCGTCCCCGCCGACTTTCCCGCGAGGCCGGGCGCAGCGGCCTGCGCCACGAGCACGACGACGAGCAGATCGGTGAGCGAGTGCGCGCCAGCCTCCCGCTTACCGGCGACCCGCACGATGGCGTAGGTCGCCAGGAACATCACCGTGCCGCGCAGGAGGCTCTCTTCCACCGGCACGCTGAAACGAAAGAGGTCTGTCCAGCCCGCCATGTCCCACCCCCCGCTTTGATGAGCCCGTCCTCCTGCTGGCCAATTCTTAGCGTATTGAGTCGCATGTCCCGTCGCAGGGAGCAGGCATGGGAGCGGCGTCCAGGAGGAATGGAGCCTTGTTCGAGGCCTGGCGCTCCACCGCTGGGGACGACGTGTTGCTTTCCTCGTGCTACGGCAGGCGCGTGCGGAGCCGCCACAGATAGACAGGCGGGAGCATCAAGAACCCACCCATCCCGCACATGTCACTGGCCCAGGCGGGCGTCGCCGCAGGAGCACCAGGACCGCCAGCATCCTTCCGGAGTCGCGCATCGCAGGACCATCATCCAACCCCGAGGCGTCCGCGCGCCAGCGGGCGTCCATCGAAGAGAGGTCACCCGCCATGCGTTGGAGAGCCCTGTTCTGCCCCGTCGTGCTGGTCCTGAGCGCCTGCTCGGAGTCATCCGACCCCGATCCCACCCCCAGGCGTCCGCTGAAGGCGGTCCTGTTCCCATACATCCCTGACTCGGCGGGGGACAGCTTCGCCAGCCTGGAGCAGCGGCTGGAGGCCGACTTCGAGAGGGCCCATCCGGACATCGACCTGGACGTCGTGTTCGACGCCAGCCTGGATGTCTATGACCTGGATGAAGGGGGAACGCTGAACCAGCTCCTGGGCGCGCAGGAGGGGGCCGCCCAGGTGGTGGAGGTGGACACGCTGCTGCTCGGCTCGCTCGCGGCGAAGGGGTGGATCCAACCGGTCGCGCTGGAGGCGGGCGTCGCGCATCCCGTGGCCGAGGAAGCCGTCAGCATCTCCGGGCAGCACTATGGCGTGCCCACCTACCTTTGCACCAAGGTCGTCTATTCGCGGACCCCCAACATCCGGTCCGCCACCGACAGCGCTTCCCTCGTGCGGATCCTCCGCGAGGTGGCTCCCGGCAAGCGCCCGCTGGCGATGAACCTCGACGGAAGCTGGACGCTGCCCGCCTCGTACCTGGATGCCTGGTCGGACACGCATCCGGGGGATGCGCTCGCGCGCGCCATCTCCCTGCCGCTCGACTCACCGACGGTGGGGGCGTTCGCGGAGGTCGTCGACAGCTGCTCGCTCGAAGCGGGCGTCAATCCGTGCCTGGATGGCACCTACGCGGACAACTCGGTGGCGGAAGAGGCCTTCGCCGCGGAGCAGGCCAACGGCTTCATGGGCTACACCGAGCGCCTGTTCTACATCCTCAAGGCCAATCCCTCCATGCCGCTCCCGGAGGTCGTCTCGGTTCCGCTGGGCGCGGGCTCGGCGCCGGCGGTCTTCGTGGATGCGCTGGTGCTCAACGCGAGCTGCACCGGAACGTGCGCGGAGGACGCCCGGACCTTCACGTCGTTCATGCAGGCCCCCGAGACGCGCAGCCTCATCGCCTTCAGCAAGGACGGCCCCGAGGGCACCCGGCCCCGCTACCTGCTCCAGGCCAGCCGCGCCTTCTATCAGCAGGAGCCCGCGCGCTCCGACCCCATGTACCCGCAGTACGAAGCCATCCTCAGTGGAGCACGGCCCTATCCCAACCAGCACTTCCCCGAGAACCGGAAGGCGCTCCAGGGAGCCCTGCTCGAAGCGCTCCAGTGAGGGGATGACCGTACGGGGCCTCCCCTCAGCAAGCGGCTCGGCGTGTCCCGTCACGCCGGGTCGGTTCCCCGTGCCACGGAGGGAGGAGGGCGACGTGTGGCACATGGGCTGGCGAGCCCCCATCGTTGAAGAGGGAAGAGTTCATTCCAGTCACGCGTCCCATGGATCGCCTGCACGACAGCCCAGCGCATCCACCCCCGAGCGCCACGCCGCCAGGGCAGAGCCGCCTCCTGGAGGCCGTCCTCGCCAGCATGGGCGAGGGGCTCATGGTGGCGGACGACCACCAGCACCTCGTGTTCATGAACCCGAAGGCGGAGCTCATCCTGGGCATGGGGCCCACCGCCGAGCCCGTCAGCCGGTGGCCGGAGCACTACGGCCTCTACCTGCCCGACAAGGTGACGCTCTATCCGCCCGAGCGCCTGCCCATGAACAGGGCCCTGCGTGGCGAAACCGTCAGCCGCGAGGAGGTCTTCGTGCGCAACGCGGCGAGGCCGGCGGGGACCTGGCTGCACGTCAGCTCCAGCCCGGTTCGTGACGAGCTCGGCATCATCCGCGGCGGTGTCTCCGTCGTCAGCGACGTCACCGACCACAAGAAGAGCGAGGACTCGGTGCGCGAGGCCGGCGAGAAGTACCGCTCGCTCTACAACAACACGCCCGTGATGATGCACTCCATCGACCCGAACGGGCGGCTCATCAGCGTCAGCGATCGCTGGTTGAGCATCCTGGGCTATGAGCGCGCGGAAGTGCTCGGACATGACTCCGTGGACTTCCTGACGCCGGAGTCCCGGCGGTTCGCCCGCGAGGTCATCCTCCCCGAGTACTTCAAGACGGGGGCCTGCTGGAACGTGCCGTACCAGGTGGTGAAGAAGAACGGGCAGCCCATCGACGTCCTCCTCTCCGCCATCGCGGAGCGGGACGCATCCGGCAAGGTGCTCCGCTCGCTCGCGGTGCTCATCGACGTGACCGAGCGGAAGCAGGCGGAGGACGCGCTGCAGGAGAGCGAGAAGCGGCTGCGCGCCATCCTGGACAACGCGCCGACGGTGTTCTTCCTGCTGGATACACAGGAGCGGTTCCTCTTCGTGAACCGTGAATGGGAGCGGCTCTTCCACCGCACCCGGGAACATGTCGCGGGGAGGACCGTCTTCGACGTCTTTCCCCAGGACATCGCGGAGGCCCTGCACCAGGCCAACCGGGACATCTTCAAGGCCGGCGTCTCCGTGGAGCGGGAGGAGCGGCTCGCGCACGACGATGGCATCCACATCCACCTCACGCAGAAGTTCCCGCTCCGGGACGCCGCCGGAACGGTCTACGCGCTCTGCGGCATCGCCACCGACATCACCGAGCGCAAGCAGATGGAGATCTCCCAGCGCTTCCTGGCCGAGGCGAGCCGCGAGCTGGTGACGTCGCTCGACTACGAAACCACGCTCCAGCGCGTGGCCGAGCTGGCGGTGCCCGTGCTGGCGGACCTGTGTGTCGTCTTCGTGCGGACGGAGACGGAGCCCCTGCGGCCCGTGGCGATGGCGGACCGGTCGCCGGACCGCGCCGCGGGCGTGAGGGCGTTCCTCCAACGCCACCCACCGGACCCGGCGGCCCCTCACGGTCCAGCCCGGATCCTGTCCACGGGAAGCTCGGAGACGTCCGAAGCGTCGAAGGGGCTGCTGGATCCGTTGGCGCTGGAGGAGGAGCGCTGGGCGGTGGTGCGGACGCTCCAGGGCCGGCCCTCGATGGGCGTACCGCTCCAGGCGCGAGGACGCACCCTGGGCGTGCTGTTCCTCGTCTCTCCCGCGCCGGGGCGCACGTATACGCCGGCGGAGCTGGCATTGACGGAGGAGCTGGGCCGCCGGGCCGCCGTCGCCATCGACAATGCCCAGCTCTACTGCTCGGCGCAGGAGTCCATCCGCGCGCGGGATGAGTTCCTGTCCATTGCGTCCCACGAGCTGAAGACCCCGCTCACCTCCATGCGGCTGCGCGTGCAGCAGCTGGAGTCCGCCGTCGCGGCTTCACGCGCGCTGCCCGTGGAGAAGGTGTCGAAGTTGCTGGAGGTCTTCCAGTCCCAGCTCCAACGGCTCTCACACCTGGCGGAGCACCTGCTGGATGTCTCGCGCATCAACGAGAAGCGGCTCGCCTTGCGCCCGGAGGAGCTGGACCTGGCCGCGTTGGCACGGGACGTGACGGACCACCTCGCGGAGCAGTTCCAGAAGGTGGGCTGCGCGTTCGAGCTGATGGCACCGGAGCCGGTCGAGGGGGCGTGGGACCGGCTGCGGATGGAGCAGGTCATGCTCCACCTGCTGACCAACGCGATGAAGTATGGCGCGGGGCGGCCCATCCGGATGGAGGTGACGAACCACGAGGGTCAAGCGCGGCTCGTCGTCGAGGACCACGGCATGGGCATCCCCCCGGAGGCGCAGGCCCGCATCTTCGAGCGCTTCGAGCGCGCCGCCTCCCGCAACTACGGAGGGCTCGGGTTGGGCCTCTTCATCACGCGCCAGCTGGTCGAAGCGCACGGTGGAACCATCTCCGTGGAGAGCACCCCGGGGCACGGCGCGAAGTTCATCGTGGAGCTGCCGCTTCGCGTGCCCCACTGACGGGGCCTAGCTCGCGTCCTGGCGGACCACGGCGGGCGCGGGCTCCACGTTCAGGGGACGGCCCAGGCAGTCCATGCCGTCCTGGGGCGCGGGGGTGCTCTGGGGCCGGTACTCCCAGTGCCACGGCTCCGACGCCACGGTGCGGCGGAAGCCGAAGCGGCACGCGTTGCCCGCGAGCCAGTCATACGTGGGGGACGCTTCCTCGCTGCCCACGACCAGGTCCACCGCGAGCCCACGGTTGTGATTGGAGCGGCCCGGCCGCGCGGCCTGGGGCCCCAGCCCCTTGCGGTAGCGGCGCCAGAGGTAGCGCTGCTGCTGGTACGAACGCCACCCGCTCGTCACGAGCAACGGCTGCCCCGCCGTGCGCGCCTCCGTCGCCATGCGCTCGAAGGCGGCGGCCGCGTCGCGGTGGAGCCGGTGGCCGCTGTGGATGCGCACCAGCCGCGGCGCCTTCGCCTTGGCCTTGCGGACCTTCACTTCCTTCGCGAACCCAACAGGGGCCAGCAGACAGACCAGGAGCACGAGGCCCCGGCGGAGCAGGGGAGAGGACATTCTTCGGAGGTCCAAGCAGTGGGCGGGGACACAAGGCTGACGCCTTTATTCCGCACTGAAAAGCAGGCGAGCCGCCGAGCGCTTCCGGCTCGTGCCCGGACGCCCGGACGCTCCGTGAGCCCTAGAAGAGCTTGAGCTGCGCGTCGGGTGCGGGCGCGTCCCTGGGCGGCAGCACGCTGAAGCCGTGGGCGCGTGCCCAGGCCTCGCTCGGGCCCTTCCAATGGTGCGCGTCCATGCGCACGTGGCCCGCGTCGTCGAAGGCGACGCCCTCGGCCTCCAGCAGCTCGCGCTGGCGGTGGCCGGAGGTGCTGATGCCTCCCGTGCGGTTGATGATCCGCTGCCAGGGCACGGTCGCCGCGCGCGACCCCAGCGCCGCCATCGCGTGCCCCACGGTGCGCGCATCACAGCCCCCGCCGACGATGGCGGCGATGTCTCCGTAGGTGGCCACCTGTCCGGAGGGCACCTGCTCGCAGACGACGTAGATGCGCTCGTACGGGTCCTGCGTGTCGGTGGGGGATGCCATCGGGTCTCCGGGCGGGGGCTTGCCCGAATCCTACTCATGGCATCCCTTGATGCACGCAGAACCTGCTAGGCCGCCACGGCCTGCCGTTCCTGCGACGGGGCGCCGGCCCGGTTGAGCACCGCCCACTCCTGGCGCAGGCGCTCGTACAGGGCATTCAGCGGCTGGCCCGGGGCTTCGTACTGCCCGGCGTGGTGCTCCACGAGGTGACGCAGGAGCACGAAGCAGACGGTGGCGGCTCCGGCGCCCTCCACCGTCGTGAACTGAGCCGGGTCCGTGAACCAGAGCGTCGTGGGCATCTGGCAGGCCTGCGTGCCCAGGGACACCAGGTGCGCGCCGGGCTTGAGCCAGGGGTGCTTCGCGAACAGGTAGGGCCGGTCCACCGTGAGCGCGCCGATGAGGTTGGAGACCCTCCGGTCCTTGAACCGCGAGTCCCCATACACCTGTCCGAACACGAGCCCGCGCACCCGCTTCATGAACACCTGGGACGTCAGCGCCAGCATCGACGTCACGCGGAGCACCAGCATCTGCGCGAACTCCAGCACCGTGAGCTTCTTGAACGACGGCCAGACGTCCAGGTCCATCTGCCGCTTGAGCAGGGCCATGACGTCCTCCAGGCGGGCGCGGACCCAGACCAGCGCCGTCGCCACCGACGCGGCCAGCACGCCGGGAATCAGATAGAGGAAATAGTCCCGGGGCTCCCAGGCGCCCTCGCGGGCGGTCTCGAAACCGCGCCACGCCAGGATGGCGGCCGAGAGCAGGGTGAGGAAGAAGAGGCCGTAGGCCATCCAGGAGACCCCGTTGAGCGTCACCCAGCCGCGCTTCGTCGGGTTCTCGGGGACGTTGTACATCTGCGGGCTCTGGACGCTGACGTCGGAGATGAGCAGCGTGGGCGGGGACTCCGCCCGGCTGTACGCGAGCAGCAGGCTGTCGATGCCCTGGTTGTCGTAGATGCCGCCGTCCATCAGCGGCAGGCCGCTCTGGAAGTTCGGCCCCAGCGCCCCCAACGCGGTGTCGAGCGGGTAGCCCTGGGGCCAGTGGAACTGCTGCGGGAAGACGAGCGGCTCGAAGCCGCCCGGGAAGCAGGACGACGCGGCCGCGACGTCCGCCAGCCGCACGTGCTGCGCCACGGGGCGCGGCAGCCGGCAGCCGTTGTTGCCGAGGATGGTGTGCGGGTTGCTGCTGCGCCGGAACCGGAAGTCCAGGCCCGAGTGGAACTCGGTGGTGTTGAAGATGGCCTCCTGGAGCTGGAGCCCGCTGGCATCCAGGACCTCGCCGAAGCGCCGGTCCCCGAGGAAGTCGGGTCGGGCATACACGTCCGCGGCGGACCGGATGAGGCTGGCCCACGCATGGCTGCCGTGGTCGCGGTTGGAGGTCAGCCCGGTCAGCGCCTCGGCAATCACATTCGTCCGCAGCAGGTACGCGGAGAACGTCTCGTGAAACGCCTTGAACGGCTTGCCGTCCAGCTGGCTCACCACCCAGGCCAGGCCCGTGAGCGTTCCTCCGGACACCGTGGACAGGCCCACGACATCCGACAGGAGCCCAACGGTGTCCAGGAACCGCAGCGTCCCCAGGTGGAACGCCGCCGCGCGATAACCACCGCCGGACAGCGACAGCGCGAGCGGCCCGAGCGGACCGTGTTTCATCGAGACAGGGGAGGGGGCGTCTTGGCTCATGGGAGTGCCACGAGCTTAAGCGAGATCGGGCAACGGCCATGGCCCCCGACGCCCGCGCCGTTCCCTCGCAGGGTCGCCTGGGTGCCCTGGTGTTGTACGGGAGTGTCCCATCACGCACTGGCGCTTCCCCTCGGGCCTCGGTGACCGCCGGCCGGGGGGCAGGGTGAGACGTTGTTTCATGGGCACGCGGGATGCATTTCGCGCGGGTACATCCTGGGGGTGCGTATGTCATTGAAGTGTGCGGGGAGCGCGGCGGGCCTGGGCCTGCTGCTGCTGGCGGGGACCGGTTGTGGGCCGCAAGGGGAGGAGGCGGTCGACCTGGACGAGCTGGAGCTCGCGGACGAGGAGGTGGCGCCCATGCCCGAGGGGCAGCAGTCCTCCGCGTTGACGCCGGGCCTGACGAACTACGCCATCGCGAGCGCCGACGCGCGGACGGACGGGAGCTCGGAGCATACGAACTACGGAGACACCACGCGGCTGCGCGCGGACTCCTCGCCCGCATCCGAGTCCTTCCTGCGCTTCGAGTTCGTGGGACTGGGCGCCCCGGTGAACAACGCGAAGCTGCGCCTGTACGCGACCACCGGCTCCAAGAGCACGCTGACCGCATGGCCCGTCTCCAACGACTGGACCGAATCCACCATCACCTGGGACAACCGCCCCCTGTATTACGGCGGGCCGGTGCTCAACACCCCGCTGCCGGTGGAGGACGAGTCCTGGGTGGAGCTGGACGCCACGGAGGTGGTGCAGGGAAACGGTGTCTACAGCTTCGGCGTGGGAATGGGTTCCACGGATGGCGCGAGCTTCGTGTCGCGCAACAGCACCCTGGAGCAGCTGCGGCCCGTGCTCTTCGTCAACACGGAGCCCGCCAACTGCACCCCCGGCACGATGGTGGAGAGCTACGAGGTGAACTTCCCGGACCGGGTCTTCCACGTGTCCGAGTCCTCGCCCGACTCGCGCCTGTCCCGCAGCACGTCGTTGTGGGTGGACAAGGACGTGGGGCGTGAGACCTTCTTGAGCTTCATCATCGACCCGCGCGGACGGCACATCCAACGCGCGGTGCTGAGCCTGCGCTCGCGTGATGACGGCACCCAGCACGGCCCCAGCCTGCACAACGTGGTGCCGGGGACCTGGACGCCGGAGAGCCGCACCTGGAACACGCGCCCCCAGCTGGAACCCTCTCCCATCACGGGGCTGGGCGCTGTCCCGCCCTTCACCACCATGAAGCTGGACGTGACGGGGCTGGTGCGAGGCGGCACGGGCACGTTGGGAACCAACGGCACGGGATTCCGGCTAGAGCTCGGGCTGCGCAGTGACTCGTCGGACGGCGTGGAGTTCTACTCGCCCTACTTCGGGACGGACATCCACTGGCCCAAGCTGACGCTCTACTTCGACAGGCCCTGCCCTCCGTGACGAAGCACGGGTTCCTCCGCAGCGTCCAGGTGCTCCCGTAGCAGCGCGTTGACACGTTCCGCGAAGCGGAGTGTGACGCCATGTGAGGCATTGGGGAGCTCCACGAAGCGCGCGCCAGGGATTCCCACCGCCAGGGCCTGCCCGGCGGTGGGGGGCGCGATGGGGTCGTGTGTCGCGCTCACGACCAGGGTCGGCAGGCCCGCCAGCCCCCGGAGGAACGGCGTGGCGTCCGCGTTCCCCATGGCGCGGAACTGACGCATCGCCACCGGGGGCTGATCCGCGAGGTCATGGTCGAACAGCTCCGCGAGCTGCTCCGCCAGCGCATCCTTGTCGGCGTGGGCCAGCTCCTGGGGCGCCAGCACCATCCGGAGGAAGGCATGGCGCCGCATGCGCCGCGTGCCCACCTGCGTGCGCAGGCCCATGAGCAGCATGCGCGGCGTGAGCCGGGTGGGCACCGCGCCCGTCGCGAACGTGCACAGGAGCGCGAGGCTGCGCACCCGCTCGCGGGCCCGGTGCGCGAGGTACAGCGCCACCAGCCCTCCCAGCGAGTGCCCCAGGACGTGCGCGCTCTTCCAGCCCTGCGCGTCCATCAGCGCGAGCACGTCCTCGGCCATCAGCTCCACCGTGAGCGCGTCGCCCGGAGGCTGGCTGGCGCCGAAGCCCCGGTTGTCCAGACACAGGCAGCGGAAGCGGGAGGCCAGCCCCTCCACCTGGGGGCGCCAGCCGGTGGCGCCAATGCCCACCCCCTGGATCATCACCACCGGAGGACCGTCGCCCTCCACGAACCAGCTCAGCGTACAGCCCCGGTGCAAGGTGCTCTGTCGGCGGTAGGCGGCGTGACTCACGGAGGCTCCTGACGCAAAGAGACACAAGGCTGACCTGCCCCGGGGTGGCTGGCGCATCGCTTGGGAGTTGGAGCAGGCTCCCATCCCATGCCAATTCATTTGTCGCATCGCCGCAAGGTCCTCCCCGCGGCACTCTTCTGCGCGGGACTCGCGCTGGGCTGGCCCCTGTTCGCGGGCGCGAAGCTCCAGGGGAATGTGTGTGATCCGCTCGCCGATGAAGCCGAAAGCATCCGGCTGCGGCTCGTGTCGGCCACCGCGGATGGCGTCTCCATCATCCCCCCGCAGGGGCCGGGCCCCATTGGCAACGCCTACTACGTGGGGGCGGTGCGGCCCGAGGAGGGCGCGACCGGCGATTTCGCGAAGGCCATGCTCTTCGAGGTCGCGCCGACGGAAGGCACGGGAGAGCTCTACCGGAACCTCAGCCTCCAGAGGCAGCCATGAGGAAGCTGGGCATCGTGCTCGCGGGCATGCTGACCAGTGCCCTGGCCTCCTCGCTGTTGACGGCCTGTTGTCCGGACCGCCCCCCGCGCGTGGTCTTCAAGCTTCCCTTTGGCAACTACGGGGTGAGCTCGCCCACGGCGGACAAGAACTATCGCCTCTTCCTCGCCGAGGACGGCCTCACCGTGGTGGAGACCTTCGAGCGTGGGGGCAAGGCCTACCGGCAGGAGTATCGGGTCATCGACCGGCAGCAGGACTGACGACTGGGGCCGGCGCCGCGCGGGCGGGCGCCTGTCCTCACCCGCGCCGGTCGCGCAGCCGGGTGTATGTGTATGAGACGAGCAGCAGCATGACGCCCAGCAGGATGAACGTGAGCACGCGTTGATCCGGCGGCAGCTTCGCCACGTCCACCAGCACCAGCCGGCCCAGCGCGAGCCCCAGCACCGCCAGCGCGGCCAGCCGGTACCAGCGCTCGCGCACCGCGAAGCCCACGCCGAAGAGGAGGAACGCGGCGATGACCCAGCCCAGCGTGACGAGCCCCTCGGGCATCCGCGCGCCCACCAGCGCGACGAGGGACAGCCCCGCGCCCACCGCGCAGATGGCGGTGAAGAGCGTCCGGGCCTCGGGCTCCGGCAGGCCGGCGACGCGCACCGTCCCACCGCGCTCCACCAGCACGAACGCCACCACCAGCCCGGTGAGCAGCGCCAGCCGTCCCGGCGTCTCCCATTCACACGCGCCCAGCGCCACGTAGAGGATGAGCACGCCCACGCCGCGCAGCACCGGGGACTCCACCCCCCGCGCGGCCAGCCCCGCCACGAGCCCCGTCACCGTCCACGCCGCCACCAGCGCGACGTCGTCGTAGCGCGCCGGCATGGCCAGCGCGAGCGTCACCGCGGTCAGCGCGAGGTATGCGTGCGTCAGCGCCGCGGGTGCACGCTGGAGCCGCGACACGGCCGCCCCCGCGCCATGCGCCAGCGCGACGACGAGCAGGAACGTGAAGAGGCCCGAGTCCTGCTCCTGGGAGACCTCGTACGCGCCCAGCGACGTCAGGCCCACCCAGTTGAGCAGCGTGAACGCGAGGCTCGCGCGCACGGGCAGGTCGCGCGGACGGACGAGCAGCGCCACGGAGAACAGCAGGAAGTAGAGCGCGAGGAAGCCCAGGCTCAACAACAACCGGTCGTTCTCGGGCGCTCCCGGGGCCATGTGGCCCGTGCGCACCGCCCAGACGACGTGCGTGCTGTAGACGGCCACCAGGCTGGACAAAGGAACGATGACCCAGCGGTTGCGCACGAGGAAGAACAGCGCGCCCGCCGCGAGCAGCGTGGTGGACAGCAGCGTGAACGCGGTGATGTCGCTGAGCATCCCCGTGTGCAGCCCCAGGAACAGCGCGATGCCGGCCACCGTCTCCGACTGCATCCGGTGCGCGATGGTGACGATGGCCACCACGAACCCCGCCAGCAGCACCAGCGCCAGCACCTCGCTGTCGATGACCCGCACCGCCGGGATGAAGTGCAGCGCGTAGGTGACGAAGTACGCGAGCGCCAGGCCCCCGCCGAAGACGATGCGGCCGAACAGCTGGTGCCGCCGCGCCAGCCACAACCCGAACGCGCCCAGCCCCGCGCTGAGCAGGTAGCCCGCGCCCACGCGCGCCAGCACCCCCAGCTCCCCGAAGTGGTAGGTGATGAGGTACGCGATGCCGATGATGAGCGCCACGATGCCCAGGCGGCTCAGCCAGTAGGTGCCGACATGCGCCTCCAGGTCCCGCTGCTCGGGCGCGGCGGCCACCGGGGGCGACGCGACGGGGACCGTGGGCGTGGCCACGGGGCGCGGCACCTCCCGGGCTTCCAGGCTCGCGAGCCGCGTCTCCAGGGCGGCGACCGTCGCCTCCAGCCGCTTCACGGTGTCCCGCAGGTCCTGCCCTTCACCCTCGTCCGACATGGACTTCCCCTCGTGCACCAACGCGCTTCCCGGCCCGGGGACTCTTCAAGCACAGGCGCGGCGTCCCTTCAATTTGGGAGGGTGAGGCGGCGCGAGACCTCGTCTATACACTCCGTCGGCTCTGCGACCCTTCCGGGGTCGGAAAGGACGAAGTGAAGACGATGAAGAACCCGCTTTTCGGCTGTATGGCCTCCGCGCTCATCACCCTGTCGGCGATGCCCGCGCTGGCTCAGCTCAAACTGCCGGCCCCCAGCCCCGCGGCGAAGGTGTCGCAGGAGGTGGGGGTCTCCGAAATCTCCGTTGAATATTCCAGCCCCGCAGTGAAGGGCCGGAAGATCTGGGGCGAGCTGGTCCCCAACGACCAGGCGTGGCGCAGCGGCGCCAACGCGGCCACCAAGATCACCTTCAGCCACCCTGTCACCTTCGGCGGCAAGGCCGTCCCGGCCGGTTCCTACGCCATCGTCAGCCTGCCCTCGCAGAAGGGCTGGAAGGTGATGCTGAACACGGACCTGGGCCTGTGGCGGGGCGGCGCGGCCTATGACGCCTCCAAGGACGTGGCCTCGGTGAGCGCCACCACCACGGAGATTCCGGCGCGCGAGCGCCTGACGTACCTCTTCACCGACACCACGGACGCCGGCACGCGGCTGGACCTGGAGTGGGAGAAGCTGCGCGTCTCCGTGCCCATCACGGTGGACACCGCCGCCCTCGTGAAGGCCAACATCGAACAGGCGGAGAAGAGCGCGGCCAGCATGCACGCGAGCGCGGCCACCTACCTCGCGGGCACCGGCAAGGACCCTGCCGCCGCGCTGAAGCACGCCGACGCGGCCGTGGCCGCCAACCCCACCTGGTACGCCCACTGGACTCGCGCGAACGTCCTGTCGCAGATGGGCAAGTACGCCGAGGCCCGCAAGGCCGCGCAGACCTCGTGGGACCTGGGGCAGAAGGACAAGAACTTCTTCGCCCGTGACCAGGTCGCCAAGGCGCTGGCGGAGTGGAAGAACAAGAAGTAGCCCGCTTGCGCTCCCGGGGCTCCTTCAGCGACGGAGGGGCCCCGTCAGGAGCCGGCGGTAGAGCGCCTCGTAGCGGTCGATGGCGGGGTCCTTCTGGAAGCGCTCCAGGACCCGCGCCCGCGCGCGGCGTGAGAAGCCCTGCCAGCGCTCCGCGTCCTCGACCAGCGTGAGCACGTGCCGGGCCATGGCGGAGACGTCCCCCAGCGGCGCCAGGAAGCCCGTGTCTCCGTGCGTGACGAGCTCCGGGATTCCGCCCAGGTCGCTGGCCACCACGGGAATGCCGCAGCTCAGCGCCTCCAGCGCGGCGAGCCCGAAGCTCTCCTGCTCGCTGGGGAGCAGGAAGACGTCGGAGGCGGCGATCAGCTCCTCGAAGCGGTCCTGCTTGCCGAGGAACGCGACGCGGTCCTCCAGGCCCTTCTCCCGCAGCATCCGCTCCGCGGGCGAGCGCTCCGGACCGTCTCCCACCATCACCAACCGGCAGGGACGGTGGCGGTGGACCTCGGTGAAGATGGCGACCACGTCGACGATGCGCTTCACCGGCCGGAAGTTGGAGACGTGGATGAGCACCGGCTCGTGGTCGTGCAGGGCCGGGAAGAGCGCGCGCAGGCAGGCGCGGTCGCGCACCGGGGCGTAGCGCGCGGTGTCCGCGAAGTTGGTGATGACGTCGATGGGGACGCTCTCGGGGATGTCGAAGCCCTGCCACGTCGCGCGGCGCAGGTAGGCCGACGGCACCGTCACCGCGTCGCTGCGCATGATGGAGAAGCGCGTAATCGGCAGGTAGCTGGGGTCGATTCCCACCAGCGTGGTGTCCGTCCCGTGCAGCGTGGTGACGACGCGCGGCGCCCTGTCGCCCAGCACCTCGCGCGCCATCCACGCGGCGGTGGCGTGCGGCACCGCGTAGTGGACGTGCAGGATGTCCAGGTGCTCGTAGCTGGCGACCTCGATCATCTTGGAGGCCAGCGCGATGGGATAGGTGCTGGACTGCTGGAGCGCCGGGTAGTCGCTCTCCGTCACCTCGTGGAAGACGACCTTCCGGTTCGCGCCATGGAGCCGGACCGGCAGGTCCCGGGCGATGAAGTGGACGCGGTGGCCCCGGTCCGCCATCGCGAGGCCAATCTCCGTGGCGACCATGCCGCTGCCACCGAAGGTCGGAAAGCAGGTGATGGCCACGTTGAGCGGGGCGTTCATGTGCGTGCCGGGAAGAACAGGGGCCGGGCGAAGCTATTCCTGCGGAAGTGGTCCAGCGGGTCGGCCAGCCCCAGCGTCTCGCGGAGGACGTAGGGCTCGCCGTGGCTGACGCCGATCCGCGCGCCATGGAAGCGGTCCCGGGCCTCCAGCGAGGACAGCGACAGCGGTGAGCCCACCAGCGTGGGAGGGGCATCCGGGCGGGGCATGACCTGGCTGGCGTAGCAGTGCACCGCGGCCAGCTTGCGCTCGTAGACGGCGGAGACGTCGACGACGACGCTGGGCTCCGCCAGGTGCCGCAGCGGGTAGTAGAGGACCTGCCGCGGCGTGAAGGGCTCCGCGGCGGGCTCCGCGTCGAACCTGCGCACGCCCGCGAAGAAGAGGGCGCGCGTCACCAGCGCACTGGCCGCCTCGTGGTCCGGGTGTCGCTCCTGCTCCCAGGGCACGACGACCAGCTCCGGACGCAGGCGGCGCAGCGCTTCCACCACGCGAGCCACGGCGGCGGTGCGGGCGCGCTCGGGCTCGGGCGTGTCGAAGCCCGCCCACGGATTGAGCCAGCCGTCGGGCAGCTCCAGGTTCTCCCGGTGGGCCAGCCCCAGCGCGCGGGTGGCGGCTTGCGTCTCCTCCGCGCGGGATTGCAGCGTGCCGCGCGAGCTCTTCTCGCCGCGCGTCAGGTCGACGATGCCGGTGCGGTAGCCGCGGGTGGCCATGCTCGCCAGCAGCCCGCCGCAGAACAGCTCCACGTCATCCGGGTGGGGGCCAAAGGCGAGGACGTCGATGCCGTAGGCGGTGCCGGTCGTGCTCATGGCGTCAGGTCCTTCGAGTCACCGGAGAAGGGGACACACGCGTCCAGCACCTGCTTCGTGAAGGCACGCATTCCGATGCGGCAGGCGAAGTAGGGCAACCCCAGGACACGCTCCTGGGGCGCGTCCAGCGGGAAGAGGAACGTGCGCAGGCGGTCCACCTGTTCGGCCGCCGTGGCATCGCGCCGGGCGAGCGCGCGGCGGTAGCGGCCCGCCAGCCGGGACACCGCGACCCGCACGGTGCCCTGGGTGCGGCGCAGCGCGTCCTGGAGGTTCGCGTCCACCGCCGACACCTGCCCGGCGACGCGCTCCAGCTCGGAGGAGAACGCGCCGAAGAGGCGGGCCTCCAGGGCCTCGGGCGTCTCCAGCGACTCCGGGGCATCCCGCGTGGCCAGCCGCGTGAGCAGCGTGTCGCGCGGCACGTTCACCTCATCCGGCTGAAGCCCCACCTTGCCCAGCCACCGGCGCGCGCGGTCATCGAGCACGCGGAAGCGGGCCCGGGGAATGGCGAGCGGCATCGGCTGGCCCGCGTGGGCGTAGAGCGGCGCCAGTTGCGCGAAGTAGGCCAGCTCGCCCGGGCCGCCGACATACGCGGCCGTGGGGAGCCAGGTGTCCTGGAGGAGGGGGCGCAGCAGCGCGGACGTGGTGAAGCGCAGCGGTTCGCGCTCCAGGGCGGCGTGCAGCGCGTCCTGGGGGATGGCGCTGCCTTCCGGGTGGCCCACCAGACTCCAGGCGCCCGCTTCCGCCGGGTCCAGCCGGTAGCGCGGGCCATCGAGCGCATCCGGTGAGAAGAAGCTGAGCGGCGAGCCCGGGCGGACATGGACCTGCACCGCGTAGCCCGCGCGGGTGAGCGCCTCCACGCGGGCCGCGAGCACCGCGGAGAGTGTCCCCGCTTCCTGGAGGGCGAAGCGATGCACGGGCGCGGCCAGTGGCGCCAGCCGTGCGTCTCTCGGGTCGAGGAAGACAAGGCCCTCGTCGGCGAAGAGGGACGACAGCACGTCGGTGAAGGCACCCGCGAGCGTGGCTTCGGGCCGGTAGGCCTGCTCCAGCAGGCGGAGGAACTCCTCCGCGTGGGGTTCCGCTCCCAGCTGGGCGCGGAGGGTGGCCAGGGCGGGGAGGACGCTCGGACCCAGGTGGCGGTGGGCGATGGGCGCTCGAGACGTTGCCGCATCCGGAAGCTCGAGCGCCAGGCGACAGGGCCCTCCGCCCGGACGAGGGATGACACAGTGGTCGATCTCCGGAAGGTCGTGGTCCTCCGTCTGGAGCCAGAAGACGGGAACACAGGGCCGGCCGGTTTCTTCCCGGAGCGCGCGCGCCGTGACGATGGCGGACGCGGCCTTGTAGAGCGTGTACAGCGGGCCCAGGAAGAGGCCCATCTGCTGTCCCGTCACCACCGCCACGGTGCCGGGCCGCGCGAGCAGCGCGAGGTTCCGCTCCCGGGCGGGACTCGGCGCGAGGCGCGCGTTCTGCGCGGCGAGGACGTCCAGCAGCGCGGGCGACACCGTGCGCGACGCGGCGGCGGCCACGGCGCGGGCGCGCGCTTCGCGGTGCCGATAGTCGTCGGAGAGAAAGGAGAGCGCGGACGCATCTCCGCGCAGCCACGCGGTCGAGAACGAGGACGTCACGGCCTGCGGTGATAACAGGTCGCGGCGGGCACGCCACCGGAAGTGCGGACTCGCACCTTGCGTCCGTGCATGGCGGCGAGCGTCATTCCGGAATGAATGCGGACCGCAGGGGTTGGTATAGGGTCCGTGCGAATGCGGAACCTGCTCCTTGGAATGACGCTGGCCATGAGCCTTGGATTCGGGTCGACGGCGATGGCGCGGCCTGCCCGGCAGCTCCACGCGGGTGAAATCGCGGCGGGCCTGAAGCGGCTCGGTGTGACGGGCAGTGTGCTCTATGTCGCGGCCCACCCGGACGACGAGAACACGCGCCTGCTCGCGTGGCTCGTGGGAGAGCGCGGCCTGCGCGCGGGTTACCTGTCCGTGACGCGCGGGGATGGTGGGCAGAACCTCATCGGCACCGAGCAGGACGCCCTGCTCGGGCTCATCCGCACGCATGAGTTGCTCGCCGCGCGGAGCGTGGACGGCGCGGAGCAGTACTTCACGCGGGCGCGGGACTTCGGTTATTCGAAGAGCGCGGAAGAGGCGCTGCGCATCTGGGGACATGAAGCGGTGCTGGCGGACGTGGTGCTCGCCATCCGGCGCTTCCAGCCGGACGTCATCATCACCCGCTTCACCACGCAGCCGCCGAACCACGGCCACCACACGGCCTCCGCGCTGCTGGCGGCGGAGGCCTTCATCGCCGCCGCGGACCCGAAGCGCTTCCCCGAGCAGCTGTCCGAGGTGAAGCCGTGGAAGGCGGACCGCCTGCTGCAGAACGCCTCCTCGTGGTCGTTCAAGCCCGGTGAGGACCTGTCCCGCTACGTGAAGCTGGAGGTGGGCGGCTATGACGCGTTGCTCGGGCGTTCGTGGGGCGAGGTGGCCGCGGAGAGCCGCAGCCAGCACAAGAGCCAGGGCTTCGGCCAGGCCGCGGACCGGGGCCCCGCCACCGAGTACTTCACGCCGCTGGCGGGGACGCTTCCGAAGCGCGACGTGTTCGAGGGGCTCGAGTTCTCCTGGAAGCGCTGGAAGGGCTCGGAGGCCGTGTCCGGCGCGGTGGCCGCCGCGACGAAGACGTTCGATGCGCGCGCCCCCCACCGCTCCCTGCCCGCGCTCGTCCGCGTCCACGACGCGCTGAGCGCGCTGCCGGACACCCACCCGTGGAAGGCGCCCAAGCTGCGTGAGACGGAGGCGCTCATCGCCGCCTGCGCGGGGCTGTTCCTGGAGGTGCGCGCCGCCGCGCCCATGGGCATCCCAGGCGTGCCCGTGGCGTTGGACGTGGTGGCGCTGAACCGCTCGCCCGCCGCCGTCGAGTGGGTGGGGCTGACCCTGCCAGGCGAGGCGCCCGAGGCCGTGGGGAAGGCGCTGGGCGCGAACGTGCCCCTGAAGCTGTCGCGCACGGTGACGCCGCCGGCGACGGCGCCCATCTCCACGCCCTACTGGCTCCGGGAGCCTGTCGCCGGAGGGCTCTACACGCTCAAGGGCGAGGACCGCGCGCTCACCGGCCAGCCGGAGGGCGCTCCCGCGCTGTCGGTGGTGTTCGAATACAAGGTCGCGGGCCGGCGCTTCCGCGCGGTGCGTCCGGTGGTCCACGCCTGGACGGACCCGGTGCGCGGCGAGCTCTACCGTGACTTCGAGATCGTCCCGCCCGTCACCGCCACCCTGGCGCAGGACGTGCTCATGTTCCCCAACGGCGAGTCCCGTGCCGTGCCGGTGGTGCTGGTCGCGGGGATGGACCAGGTGCCGGGCAGGGTGCGGATGGTGGCGCCGCCCGGCTGGCGCGTGGAGCCCGCCTCCATCGAGTTCAAGCTCGCGGCGCGCGGAGACGAGCGCACCGCCACCTTCCAGGTCACGCCGCCCCAGGGGTCGACGCAGCAGGGAGTCCTCTCCGTGGAGGTCGACGTGGCGGACCGCGCCTGGTCGTGGCGTGCCCGCTCCGTGTCCCATCCCCACATCCCGCCGTTGACGGTGCGCCAGCCCTCCACGGCCACGGTGGTGCCGTTCTCCCTGGCCATGAAGGGCAAGCGCATTGGCTACATCCCCGGTCCGGGTGACCGCGTCGCGGAGAGCCTGAGCGCGGTGGGCTATGAGGTGACGCTGCTTCCCGAGGAGCGGCTGGCCCGGGAGCCGCTGGAGCGCTTCGACGCCATCCTCGTGGGCGTGCGCGCCTTCAACGCCAACACGCACCTGGCCGTCCACCGGGAGCGGCTGCTCCAGTACGTGGAAGGCGGTGGGCGGCTGGTGGTGCAGTACAACACCAACAGCCGCGTGGGGCCGCTCACGTCCTTCGTCGGGCCCTATCCGATGGAGATTGGCCGCGACCGGGTGACGGATGAGACGGCGGTGATGACGCCGCTGCGCGCCCATGAACCGCTGCTGCGCGCGCCCAATGCGCTGACGGCCGCGGACTTCGAGGGCTGGGTCCAGGAGCGGGGCCTCTACTTCGCGTCGTCGTGGGACGCTCGCTATCAGCCCGTGTTCGCCATGCACGATGCCGGCGAGGCGCCGCTCCAGGGCGCGCTGCTGGTCGCGCGTCACGGCAAGGGCACCTTCATCTACACGGGCCTCGCCTTCTTCCGTCAGCTCCCCGCCGGGGTCCCCGGCGCCTACCGCCTGTTGGCCAACATCCTCTCCCCATGAGCACCGCTCCCCACCTGACCCCCCGCGAGCCCGCCGGCGCCGCCCCCGCGCACCGGCCCGAGCTCGATGACGCACCGCCGCTCCTGGGCTCCTGGCGCAACATCTACATCCTGGTGCTGGGCATCTTCGTGCTGTTCGTCGCCCTGTTCTGGGCGCTCACCGGGGCGTACGCGTGACGGGGCTCGACTGGCTGGTCCTGGGCGGGACGATTGCGTTCATCGTGGTGTGGGGCCTCTGGAAGTCCCGGGGGAAGGCCACCAGCGACGAGTACATGCGGGGAGGCCGTGAGCTGAAGTGGCCCACCATTGGCCTGGCCGTCATGGCCACGCAGGCCAGCGCCGTCACCTTCCTCTCCGTCCCCGGGCAGGCCTACGAGGACGGGATGCGCTTCGTGCAGTTCTACTTCGGACTGCCGATCGCGATGGTCATCATCAGCGCCGTCTTCGTGCCCATCTACTACCGGCTGAACGTCATCACCGCGTACGAATACCTGGAGTCGCGCTTCGACCTGAAGACGCGGCTTTTGGGCGCCTTCCTCTTCCTCATCCAGCGCGGCCTGGCCGCGGGCATCACCATCTACGCGCCGGCCATCATCCTCTCCACCATCCTCGGCTGGCCGCTGGAGCCCACGGTCATCGTCATGGGCGCGCTCGTCATCCTCTACACGGTGACGGGGGGCTCCCGGGCCGTGAGCCAGACGCAGAAGCAGCAGATGGTGGTGATGATGGGCGGCATGGTGGTGGCGGCCGCGGTCATCCTCTGGCGCCTGCCCGCGCACGTGTCGTTCGGCAAGGCGGTGGACGTCGCGGGCGCGTTCGGCCGGATGAACGTGGTGAGCTTCGACTTCGACATGCAGGACCGCTACAACTTCTGGTCCGGCATCACGGGAGGGCTGTTCCTGTCGCTGTCGTACTTCGGCACGGACCAGTCCCAGGTGGGCCGCTACCTGACGGGCCGCTCCATTTCCGAAAGCCGGCTGGGGCTGCTCTTCAACGGCGTGCTGAAGATCCCGATGCAGTTCTTCATCCTCTTCGTCGGGATCCTCGTCTTCGTCTTCTACCAGTTCAGCACGCCGCCGCTCATCTTCAACGAGGCGCTGCGCACCCGCATGCAGGGCACGCCGCAGGCGACCGAGTACTCCGAGCTGGAAGCGAAGTGGGAGCAGGTCCAGTCCGGCAAGCGCGCGGAGGTGGAGCGCTACCTGTCGGCCGTCGAGTCGGGCGACGTGGCGGCCGGCGAGGCGTCACGGGCACTGCTCCAGGGCGCGCAGCAGCAGGCGAGCGCGGTCCGCAAGGAGGCCAAGGCCATGGTGGCGCGCGCGCTTCCGGGCGCGGAGACGAAGGACTCGGACTACATCTTCATCGCCTTCGTGAAGCGCTGGTTGCCCAGCGGGCTGTTCGGGTTGCTCATCGCCGTCATCCTGTCCGCGGCCATGAGCTCCATCGCCAGCGAGCTGACGGCGTTGGGGACCACCACGACGGTGGACTTCTACCGGCGGGTGTTCCAGCCCGGCGCCTCGGACCGGCACGTGCTGGTGGCGTCCAAGCTGTTCACCGTGTTCTGGGGGCTGGTCGCGGTGGCCTTCGCGACCTTCGCTTCGCTGCTGGACAACCTCATCCAGGCCATCAACATCCTGGGGTCCATCTTCTACGGCACGGTGCTGGGCATCTTCCTGGTGGCCTTCTTCGTGAAACACGTGCGAGGCCATGCCGTGTTCGCGGCGGCCGTCCTCTCCCAGGCGACGGTGATTGCCCTCTTCTTCCTCTCCGACGTGGGCTACCTCTGGTTCAACGTCATCGGCTGCGCGCTGGTGGTGGTGCTCAGCTGGGTGATGCAGGCCGTCCTGCCGCGCGGCGGGACGCAGGCCCCGGCGACGGGGGCCTGAGTCCGCGGGGGTGCTTCAGGCGAGGTTGTGGAAGACGTGCTGCACGTCGTCGTCCTGCTCCAGCATGTCCACCAGCTTGAGCACCTCCGTGGCCTGGTCCTCGGGCAGCTCCTTGAGGGTGCCGGGCAGGGGGATGTACTCGGACTGCGTGGACACGGGCGCGATGCCCTTGGCTTCAATCGCGGACATGAGCTTGCCGAAGTCCGCGAACTTGCAGCGCAGCAGCAGTTGCTTCTCGCCCTTCTCGCCCGTGGTCTCGCCCATCTCCTCCAGGCCGTGGTCGATGAGCTCCAGCTCCAGCTCCTCCGCGTTCACGCCCTCGGCGTCCAGGCGGATGGCGCCCATGTGCTCGAAGAGGCGGGACACGCTGCCCGCCGTGCCCATGCTCCCGCCCAGCTTGGTGAAGGGGAAGCGGACGTTGGCCACGGTGCGCGTGACGTTGTCCGTGGCGGCCTCCACCAGGATGCCCACGCCGTGGGGCGCGTAGCCTTCGTAGAGGAGGATCTGGTAGTCGGCCTGGTCCTGACCACTGGCGCGCTTGATGGCGGCGTCCACGTTGGTCTTGGGCATGTTCGCCGCGCGGGCGTTCTGCACGGCCCGGCGCAGCGCGGGGTTCGATTCGATGTTCGGCCCGCCCGCCTTCACGGCAATCACGATGTCCTTCGTGATGCGCGTGAAGACCTTCGCCATCTTGTTCCAGCGGGCGAACATCGTCGCCTTGCGTGTCTCGAAAATGCGTCCCATGGTTTCCTCAATATACCGTGACCCGTTCCGGTGGAGCGGGTTTCGGAAGAAGGGGCCCGCGTCACCCGCGCGGGAAGCGGCTCGCCAGCGCGTCGGCCAGGGGGCCCGCGCCCGTGCGCAGCGGGTCCACGCAGGGCAGGCCATGCGCCCGGCCGGTGGACTCCAACAACGCCAGCGCCTCGGCCTCGCCCAGGTGTTCGGTGTTGATGGCGATGCCCGTGCACTGGATGGCCGGGTTCGTCAGCCGCCCCTCCAGCACCGTGCGGTCGATGACGTCCTGGATGGACGGCAGCGGGTGCTTCACGCCCCGCATGCGCGTGCGCGTGGGCTCGTGACAGACGATGAAGGCGTCCGGCTGCGCGCCGTGCAGCAGGCCCAGCGTGACGCCCGCGAAGGAGGGATGGAACAGCGACCCCTGGCCCTCCACCACGTCCCAGTGGTCCGCGTCGTTCGCGGGCGTGAGCCACTCCGCCGCGCCGGCGACGAAGTCGGACACGACGGCATCCAGCGCCACACCGCGCCCGGAGATGAGGATGCCCGTCTGCCCGGTGGCCCGGAAGTCCGCCTTCCACCCGCGCTGGCGCAGCTCCTTCTCCAGCGCCAGCGCCGTGTACTTCTTGCCCACCGCGCAGTCGGTGCCCACGGTCAGCACGCGCAGGCCGGGGCGCTTCGTGCCCTGGCCCGTGGCGAAGTCCCGGTCCGGGAAGCGCACGTCGTGCAGCTTGCGCCCGTGCTTCGCCGCCGCGGCCGCCACGGCGGGAAAGGAAGACAGCCGCTTGTGCAGCCCGGTGGCCACGTCCAGCCCGGCCTCCAGCGCCCGCACCAGCGTGTCCACCCATGTGTCCGCCAGCACGCCGCCCGGGTTCACCACGCCCACCACCAGCGTGCGCGCGCCCTTCGCCTTCGCCTGGGCGAGGTCCATGTCCGGCAGGCCACAGTCCGCCGCGCAGCCCGGGAGGCGCAGCTGACCCACGCACCAGTCGGGCCGCCAGTCCACGATGCCGTGAGCCGTCTTGGCCGCGAGCTGATCCTTCACGTCCCCCAGGAACAGCAGGTAGGGCTTGTCGATGTCCACGCGCGGTGCCTTAGCACGGCCGAAAAACGGCGTGGAAATGGCGCGGGGGAATAAGCGCGACAGCGGACGTAACAGGGTGGAGCCCGGCCACGGGCTTCCCCCTCTGCCCCGGAGTCCCCCCATGCGCTTGCTGCCTTCCGCCGCCCTCGTGTTCGCTGCCTCGCTCGCCACCGCGTGTGGAGGCCCGCTGGAGGAGGAGGCCCCTGGCGCCGAGGTCGTGGACGAGTCCATCGCCAGCCAGGAGCAGGGCGTTGACGAGGCCTGCGTGGGCTCGGGGGTGGTGCTGGCGCAGCCGGACGGTGCTTCGGTCACGGCTGTCTTTCCCCACTGCTCGTACGCGGACGCGTCCGCGGCCTCCAATGACGGCACCTATGATCAGCCGTCCTGCGCCCACCGCTTCGTGACGGAGGTCACCGGCCTGGGGGGCAACTACGCCCAGCCGTTCGTGGAGCTCATCCCGGCGTCGAGCAACGTCACGGAGAGCGCCTGCAAGGGCGTGGCAATCACCGGCGCCGCGTTCGGCTACTCGAACGGCGTCTGGTGGGGGCTGGGCTCGGTGAGCACCAACGGCACCTGGATTCCGCCGGGGCTCTTCTTCCCGAATGGGTTCTGCGTGCTGCGCTTCAACATCGGCACGGGCGGGTCCGGCTACAGCAAGATGCGTGTCACGGGCTTTGGAGCGGCGCTGGGTGTCTTCAAGACCCGGGTGCGCACGGGCGTTCGCGTCGGCAACGGCCCCTGCTAGCCCTCCGGGCCGCCGTCCCGGGCGTCCCACCCGCCAGGTGGGAAGCGCGGGGGAGGGTGTCGATGGACTTCGCGGGCGGGGCCGCTCCTGCTAGGAACGCCCCCGTGGTGTTCCGCCCGCGATCGCCCCGCGTCGCCCCCCGGCCCGGGGAGTCCTCCGCCTCCGACACGGAGGTGCCTTCGGCTTCCCGTGAGGACGCCGCGGAGTTCCAGGCGCTCATCGCGCAGTGCGCGCCGGCCTTGGAAGCGCGGGCCCGCATCCTGTGCCGGGGCCGCAACCCGGGGGACGCGAAGGACCTGCTGCAGGAGACCTACGAGCGCGCCTTCCGCGCGTTTCATACGTATGACCGGTCCGCGCCCCCCATGGCGTGGCTGGCGTCCATCCTCGTTCGACGCTTCCTCGACTGGTGCCGGCACGACCGGCGCCACCCCCAGGAGGAGTTCACCGACGCGATGGGGGACACCCTGGCGGAGGCCGAAGCCGCCCCGGAGACCTGGGCGCGCTACACGTTGGACGACGTGTGGCAGGCGGTGGAACAGCTCCCCCCGGAGCTGGGCGAGGTGGTCCGCATGAAGGACATGGAGCGACAGAGCTACGCGGAGATCGGCCGGCGGCTCGGCATCCCGTCCATGACGGTGGGCACCCGCCTGTTCCGGGCGCGCAAGAAGCTCAAGGAGCTGCTCCTGGCCCGCGAAGGAACCGCGGAGGGTCCGGCGTGACGGTGTCATGTGAACAGCTCGCCGCCTTCGTGGACGGAGAGCTTCCGCCCGAAGAGGCGGAGGCCTTCCAGGTCCACCTCGCGGACTGCGCCGAGTGCCAGGCCGCCCTGGAGGACCAGGTGCAGGCGAGCCTCCTCGTGCAGGCCGCCGCGGACGCGCGCGCGGAGGCGGGGGCCGGTGCGGGAGCTGTGGAGTCGTCGGGGGCGGAAGCGCGGCCCGGCGCGGGACTCCGGGCCGTCCCCGGTACGGGAACGCCCTCCGCGCCGCTGTCCGACGCCGGAACGCGATCTTCATCCGGTCGCTCCGAACATCCCCGCGCACGCGCCTGGGATCGCCGCCGGGTGGTGGGCTTCGCGGCGGCGGCCGCCGCGGTGGTGCTCGCGGTGCTGGCGGTGGGGCGTCCGTGGCGTTCGTCCGAGACGGAGCGCGTGCTGCCCTTCGCGCTCGCCGCCACGCGCCCCTTGGAGGGCCGGCTGAGCCACCCGGGGCTCGCGGGCTACCGCGCGCCGGGCACGATGCGCGGCGGCGCGGACGGACGGCCGGACCTGGACCTCAAGGCCCTGACGGAGCTGGAGGCGAAGGGGGACCTGCACGGCGTCGCGACCGCCTGGCTCGCGGCCGGGGACTTCGAGCGCGCGGAGCGCATCCTGGAGCGCCTGCCCGCGTCGCCCGCCGTCATGGGAGACCTGTCGCTGGCGGCCCTGGGCCGCTCCCAGCCGGAGCGCGCGCTGTCCCTGCTGGAGCTCGGGCTGGAGTCCGCGCCGGACGACGCGCGGCTGCACTGGAACCGGGGCCTCGCGCTCCAGGCGCTCTCGCTGGAGCTGGCCGCCGCGACGGAGTTCTCCCGCGTGGCGCAGGCGAAGGAGCCCGGCTGGAGCACCGAGGCCCTCGAGCGCGCGGACGGCCTGCGCAAGGGCGCGCTGGCGCGGCGGGACTCGTGGAAGGCCATGAACGCGGCCGGCATGGCGCTGGCGCTGGACGGCACGCCGTACCCGGCCTCCATGGCGCGGCGCAACCCGGACCTGGCGCGGCTGTACCTCTACCACGCGCTGCGCGCGGCCCCGTCCGTGGAGCGCGTGAAGGCGCTGGCGCCGCTGGCCGAAGTGCTGGACGACGCCACCCGCACGAAGACCGCGAGCGCCTACGTGGCCCACGTGGCGGCGGCGGACTTCCACAAGCGCGGCCCGCTGGCGAACACCTACCGCGAGATACTGGCCGGCACGCGGACGCTGGAGGGCGCGGAGGCGGACGCGTTCCTCGCGCGGCTGCGGCGCTCCAGCGAGCGCGACCTGCTGCTGGGCGCCATCCTGCTGCTCCACCAGGAGGACCGCTTCGTCGACGAGCTGACGACGCTGGTCCGGCAGTCCGGCGAGCCCGCCTGGTACGACGCCCCGCTCGCCCGGGGCCGGGCCCAGGCGGCGCAGGCGCGGGGCGACACGCGGACGGCGGAGACGTCCCTCGAGGACGGGCTGGCCGCGTGCCGGAGCGCGGGCTTCCAGTACCGCTGCGTGGACCTCCAGCGGCACCTGGCGGGCCTCTACAACCGGCTGGACCGCCGCAAGGAGGCCGAGTCCCTGGCCCGCTCCGCGCTGGAGGAGGCGTTCCGCAGCGACAGCTGGTTCCAGGAGGACATGCTCCTGGCCGAGCTGGTGACGAGCGCGAGGCTGAGCCACGCCCCGGCGCTGGCCCGCGCGTTCCTGGACGAGTACGTCCAGCACGCGCCGGAGGACTGCGCGCGCCGCTCGGAGTACCACCACGCGCGGGCGCTCCTCTTCGTGGAGGACCTGGACGCGAAGCGCGCCCGGCGCGAGGTGCAGGACGCGCTCGCCTGTCCCACCGCGCCCACGCTCCTGGAGGTCGCCGTCGCCGGAGACCTGCTGCGGCTGGAGGGCAGCGCGGTGCCGGGCCGCGAGCTGGACCGCGTGCGCGAGCGCATCCGCGTGCTGCGCGAGGACCCGTCGCTGACGGCCGGCGAGCGGCTGCTCGTGGACCACATCGAGGGGCGCATCCTCATCGAGCGCGACCGCGAGGAGGGCCAGAAGATCCTCCGAGGGGTCATCACCGGCTCCGCGCTCCCGCGCTCCACCGACATCGAGGCGCGCAAGGCCTGGGCCCACAGCCACCACGTGCTGGTGATGGACGCGGGCCGGGCGAAGGAGTGGGGCCCCGCCGTGGATCTGCTCGCGGAGGAGGTGGACCGCACCGCGCCCACGTCGTGCCTGCTGGCGCTGGCCGGCCAGGACGAACGGCTGCTCTTCGTCGCCCGCGGCCCCACCGGCGCGAGCAGCGGGCTGTACCTCAACGCCCTGAAGCGCCCCCTGCGCGAACAGGTGCCCGCGGTGCCCGAGCCGCTCCTCCAGGTGCTCGCCGGCTGCGACGCCGTGCGGGTGCTCGCGGAGCCCATCCTCCAGGGGCGCCCCGGGCTGCTGCCGGCGGACCGCGCATGGAGCTACCTGGCCCCCGGAGGCCACCGCGTGGAGGCCTCGGCCGTGGCGCCCGCCCCGAAGCGGCTGGTGGTGTCGGACGTGGCGCCCCCCGCGGCGCTGGGGCTGCCGCGCCTGATGCCGTGGAAGGGCATGACGGGCCCGGGCGACGTCCACCTGCGGGGCCGCGCGGCCACGCCGGAGGCGGTGCTCGCGGAGATGAAGGACGCCACGGAGGTGGAGCTGCACACGCACGGCCTCTCCGGCGCCGTGTCCGACGCGGCCTTCCTGGCGCTGTCCCCGGACGCGGCCGGCCGCTACGCGCTCACCGCGGAGGACCTGGAGGGGCACACGCTCCAGGGCGCCCCGGTGGTGATGCTGGCCGCCTGCGACGCGAACGTGGGCGCATGGCGCTACCACGCGGTGTGGAGCCTGCCGGCCGCGCTCATCCAGGCGGGCGCCCGGGCCGTGGTCGCGCCGTCCACGGAGGTGCCGGACGTGGAGGCGGGGGCCTTCTTCCAGGCGCTGCTGGACTCGCTGCGGCGCGGCACGCCGCCCGCCCAGGCGCTCCGGGACACCCGGGCCCGGTGGCTCCAGCAGGGCAGCGCCCGGTGGGTCCAGGACCTGGTCGCGTTCGAATAGCAGGGCTTCCGGCGAATAATCGCGCCCGAGCGCGTAAAGGAACCGGGAGGAATCATGATCACGCGTTGGAAGTCCGCAGTAGGAAGGATGGCCGTGGGGATCGCCACGCTGTCGGCGACGCAGGCCGGGGCCCAGCAGGTGAAGACCCCGAACAATGCGGTGAAGGTCGCCCCGGCCGCGAAGCCGGTCGCCAGCCCGGCGAAGGCGAAGGCCACCGGCGCGGTGGACGTGGCCGTGGATGACGGCGCCAAGGGCACCCGGATGTACCGGTACGACCGGAGCAGCGGGAAGCTCACGCTGGTGAAGCAGCTCAGCCAGAAGGAGGCGGCCAGCACCACCGCCGGCTTCAAGGCGCTGGCCTCCGTGGAGAGCAGCGGCGGTGCGTCCCTGGTGGACCCGGACCGCGGCGGCGCTGTCGCCCCCGAAGGCAGGCCTCCCAAGGGCGGAGGCCCCCCGGGCGGACATGATCCGGACCTCCTCACCCAGGCGGACCTGGCCAACATCAAGCGCGAGCTGGCCACCCTGAAGCTGAACAAGGCTCAGGTGAAGCTCGGCGCGGCGCGGCTGCGGTAATCGCAACCTCTCACGGGATGGAACGGACGGCCGTGGCGCCGGGGTGGGGACACGTACCCTCACCCCGGAGGGCCACGGCCTTCACGTTCCTGGATGGACCCGGGCCTGCGCGTTCAACCCCAGACGCCCCGAGTGTCGGCCCTGACCGCGCTCCCGCGTTTCCCATGCCTCTCATGCCTTGCCCCACGTACAACGTGGTCACACTTTTCGTGCGTGAGGGGGCGCGGCTCGCCTGTTTGTCTTTGACGCCCTTCTCGTCCGAATGACTGTGGGTCCGGCCGGAGGACCCCAAGGCGGCAAGAGGGTGCACACATGGGGAACATGGAAAATGGGCGTCGTCGTGGCGCGGGAGTGCGCACGCTGTTCGGGGCATGGGTCCTGACCCTGGCGGGGCTGGGGGCGGGCTGTGACCCGGGCGCGAAGGAACCCGCGCTAATGGAGCCACTGGCCACCCAGGAGCAGGAGGCCCTCAGCTACAACCAGCTGTCCGCCAATGGGCTGTCGTACAACGGCTTGTCATTCAACGGGCTGTCGTTCAACGGGCTGTCCTTCAATGGCTTGTCAACCGCCGCCTTCGCGTCGTGGTTCGGCTCGGATCCGGCGCTCGCGGATGAGGTCATGCGCTACGTCGTGCGCTGCGCCGTCCCCGCGGGGCAGACGCGCGCGTACACGCATGCGGCGACGAACACGGTGCACACCTGGACGGGCCTGCTGGGCCTGGCGCCGGGCTGGGCCGGGGGCGCGCCCCCCACGCTGGCTGAACAGCAGATCGTCTCCGCGTGCCTCGCCGCGCACGCCAACCCCTTCGGCGTGAGCGTGCCCATCTCCGTGCAGGGACGGAACGGGCAGGGGCAGCCCATTGCCTCCTCCGCGGAGGAGCTGGCCACGTTCGCCCGGCCGGAGTCGTGCTTCTTCGGCAACCTCTTCCAGGGGCAGGGCATCTACGCGGGCAGCCAGAACCCGCCCCTCGCCGCGAACCAGAGCACCACGCGCGCCTGCGCGGTGGTGGATGGCTCCGGCGCGCCGCGCATGACGTGCGCGCCGCTCGTCTACGTGGGGAGCTGCTCGGCGGCGTGCACCCCGGACGGCACGGCGGGGCTGGCCTTCGCGAGCTGTACGGCGGGCGGGGTCACCTTCCAGCCCATCACCACGCGCGTGCGCGACGCGGACGTGGCCGTGTGCGGCGACGGCGTCTGCCAGGTGACGGAGTCCTGCGGCACGTCCGATACGTACAACGCGTGCGCGGCGGACTGCGGCGCCTGTCCTTGAGGGAGCGCGGGGCGGCCTTCAGCCGGAGTGGGAGCCCAGGCCGGAGGCCGCGCCCGCGCGCAGCCGCTCGTGCAGCGCGTCGGTGAGCAGGTACCAGAACTGGACGTTGCCGAAGCTGAGGATGTCGCCGCCCCTGAGCGGCACCTCGCGCTTCCCGATGGTGCTGGCGTTGACGAAGGTGCCGTTGGTGGAGCCCAGGTCGCGCACGGTGCAGCGGCCCTCCGCGCGGCTCCACTTGAGCTCCGCGTGCTGCTTGGACACGGACGCGTCGTCCAGCACCAGCTCGCAGTCCAGCCTCCGGCCAATCCTCAGCACGTCGGAGTCCTTGAGGTTGGGCAGCGTGGCGACGAGCAGGTCGTCGAACTCGAAGAGCAGGGCGAGCATGCCCTGTTCGACGTCGCCGGGGTCCGCCATGCGGGTGGGCGCGAGCGCGGCGGCGGACAGCTCCGACGGCGGACGCTGCACCAGCGCGAAGGGGCCCAGCTGATGCTGGAAGGCGCCCACGGGCAGGGCGGAGGCGAGCGCACGCAATTCCTGGACGGACAACACGGGGGCAGCCTAACGGGTCGGCCGTCGGGCGCCCAGCCACTACCGGACGGTCAGGGTGAGGCTTTCGTTGACCCGCGAGTCGCTCGTTCCCTACATTGACCCTTTCGAGTCGCGGGCCGGGTTCCAGGAGGGAGCGCCGGACCCCCGATGCATGCAGCCAGGTGATGGAAGGAGCGGTGGTTCGATGAGCGGGAGCGACAACATCCCGATGACCCCTCACGGTCTGCAGAAGCTCAAGGACGAGCTGAAGCACCTCCAGTCCGTGGAGCGGGGCAAGATTTCGCGTGAGATCGAGGTCGCGCGTGCGCACGGCGACCTGCGTGAGAACGCCGAGTACCACGCGGCCAAGGAGAAGCAGTCGCACATCGAGGGGCGCATCCTGACCCTCGGCGACTGGATTGCCCGCGCGGAGGTCATCGACCCGGCGAAGCTGGGCGGCGACAAGGTCGTCTTCGGTGCCACCGTGGAGCTGGTGGACACGGAGAACGACAAGACCATCAGCTACCGGCTGGTGGGTGAGACGGAGGCCGACCTGAAGAAGCGGTGGATCGCCGTCACCTCGCCGGTGGCGCGCGCGCTCATCGGCAAGAAGGTGGGCGACATCGCCACGGTGCAGAGCCCCGGCGGCGTCCGCGAGCTGGAGGTCGTGAAGATCTCCTTCGAGGATCCGCAGGAAGAGCCGGCCAGCGCGAGCTGAAGCCCGGCCGGTCGGGTGTCCTTCGGGGGGGCGGGCCTGGGCTCGCTCCCCCGGTTTCGTTTTCCCTGCGGCGTCAGGTGCGCTTCGTAGGATGGAGGCTGGAAAATCCGCGTGAACCACCCGCTCGCCAGCCTCGTTGGACCTCTCAAGTACGCGTGTCAGCGTGACTTCGCCCAGCTCGGGACCGTGCGGGATTTGCGCACCCTGATGGAGCGCACCCTGGCCGCGGCCGGGGGCGTGGACGCGCGGGCGCTGGAGGACTTGAGGGCGGCGCTGCCGCACGTGGATCCGCCCGCGCCTCCGGAGCACCGCAAGGCCGCGCTGCGCCAGGTGCTGGGCGCGCTGAAGCTCAGCGGCGTGGCGCTGCCAGAGGAGCTGGAGCGGGTGGTCGTCACGGGGGAGATCAACGCCGTGGCGGCGGGGTTCCCGCGTGCGCCGGAGCGGACGCACCTGCTCGAAGGGGAGCTCCTCCCCGCGCCGCCCCGCCGCCGGTTGACGCCGCCGCCGGGGACGGTGGAGGCGCGCGGCAACACCGTGCCGCCCTGGCGTTCGCAGGACCCCGTGCCGCAGGCGGGTGGGGTACCCCAGGGCGCACAGGTCCGTCAGGCCCCCGTGTCCGAGGCGCTTCCGTTGGGAGCGCGGACCGCGACACCTCCGGGGGCGAACCCAGGCCCGGCCAGGGGCGAGCCCGTGCCCTATGGTGCGCGCATGGCGGCCTCGCGAGGCGCCGCAGCAGGCTTCGCGCAGGGCGACGCCCAGCCTTACGGCGCACGCATGGCGGCGGCCCGTGCCGCCGCCGGTCCCGGCAATGCCGCGGCTCGCGCTCCCTCGGCCGCCGCTCCCGGCAACGCGGTGGCCCGCGCTCCCGGGGCGAAGACGGGCGCCGACCCGCGCAAGGGCGCGCCGCCGGCGGATCGGGCACCCGCCGAGAAGACCCGGAAGAAGAAGGCCAAGGCCGTGGGCGCGGAGGCGTCCCGCTCCGAGGCGAAGCTCCTGTCCATCGCGCCGCGCACCGGCCCGCTGTCCGCGCCGCTCAAGACGCTGGGCAAGCGCCTGGGGCCGCGCCTCATCGCCGCGCTCGACAAGAAGGGCCTGCGCCGCACCGGCGACATCCTGTTCCTCCTGCCACGCTGTTACGAGGACCGCCGCCGGCTGCGCACCATCGCGGAGCTCATCCCCGGCGAGCGCGGCGTGACGGTAGGCACCGTCAAGACGGCCGACTTCGTCCCGGGACGCGGCGGCAAGCGCATGTTCCGCGCCGTCGTGGGTGACCGCTCCGGCAGCATCGCGGCCACCTATTTCAACGCGGGGCCGTGGCTCAAGAGCCGCTTCTCCGTGGGCAAGCAGCTGGTGCTCTCCGGTGAGGTGCGCGCCTCCATGAACGGCCGCGAGATGGCCCACCCGGAGCTGGAGCCCGCCGAGGACCTGGAGAACACGACCTCCGTCCACTTCCACCGCATCGTCCCCGTCTACCCGGGCTTCGAGCGCGGCGAGCAGCGCTCCTTCCGCGAGCTGACCTCGCGCATCAGCGAACAGCACGCGCACCACCTGGAGGAGCCGCTGCCCGCGGACCTGCGCCGCCGCTACCACCTGATGGGGCTGCCGGACGCGCTGCGCTTCATCCACTTCCCGCCCGACGACGCGGACTTGGAAGCGCTGGACGCGCACCAGAGCCCCGCGCACCGCCGGCTCGCGTTCGACGAGCTGTTCTTCCTCCAGCTGGGCATGGCCTTGAAGCGCCAGGGCATCAAGGCGGAGGAGGGCATCGCCTTCGACGTCACCCCGGAGCGGCTGGAGAAGGCCCGCGCCGCGCTGCCCTTCCAGCTCACCGGCGCGCAGGCCCGCGTGGTGGGCGACCTCGCGCGGGACATGGCGCGCCCGGAGCCGATGAACCGGCTGGTGCAGGGCGACGTGGGCAGCGGCAAGACGGCCGTGGCGCTCGTGGCCGGCATGGTGGCGCTGCAGGACGGCTACCAGGTGGCGGTGATGGCCCCCACCGAAATCCTGGCCGAACAGCACGAGCGCACCTTCCGCCGCATCCTGGAGCCGCTGGGCTACCGCGTGGGGCTCATCAGCGCGGCGGGCTCCGCGAAGCACAAGCGCGAGGTGCGCGAGGCCGTGGCGAAGGGGGACATCCACCTCGCCGTGGGCACGCACGCGCTGATTGAAGGCGGCGTGTCGTTCCAGAAGCTGGGGCTCGTGGTCATCGACGAGCAGCACCGCTTCGGCGTGCTCCAGCGCCACACGCTCATGAGCAAGGGGCTCACGCCGGACGTGCTGGTGATGACCGCCACGCCCATCCCGCGCACGCTCGCGATGACGCTCTACGGCGACCTGGACGTCTCCATCATCGACCAGCTGCCGCCGGGCCGCACGCCCATCACCACGCGCGTCTTCAACAACGAGCAGCGCGCGCGCGTCTACGAAGCGGTGGGCGCGGAGCTGGCCAAGGGCCACCAGGCCTACGTCGTCTACCCGCTGGTGGAGGAGTCGGAGAAGCTGGACCTGGAGGACGCCACCCAGGGCGCGGCGAAGCTGCAGGTCGTGTTCCCCACCGCCAGCGTGGGCCTGCTGCACGGGCGCATGAAGCCGGAGGAGAAGGACGCCGTGATGGAGGCGTTCCGCGACAAGCGCATCCAGCTGCTCGTCTGCACCACGGTGGTGGAGGTGGGCGTGGACGTGCCCAACGCGTCCGTCATGGTGGTGGAGGCCGCGGAGCGCTTCGGCCTGTCGCAGCTGCACCAGCTGCGCGGGCGCGTGGGCCGTGGCGCCGCGGCCAGCTACTGCTTCCTCGTCGCGGGCGCCGCGCGCTCCTGGGAGTCCACCGAGCGGCTGGGCGTGATGGAGCGCAGCAGCGACGGCTTCGTCATCGCGGAGAAGGACCTGGAGATCCGCGGTCCGGGTGAGTTCCTGGGCACGCGCCAGAGCGGCCTGCCGGAGCTGGCCGTGGCGAACCTCGTGCGCGACGGCGACCTCTTGTCGCTGGCCCAGGTGGAAGCGCGGCGCATCATGGACACCGACCCCAAGCTCCAGGATCCGGACCACCAGGGGCTCGTGAAGGCGCTGGAGGAGCGCTGGGAGGGCCGGCTCGCGCTTGCCCGGGTGGGGTAGGCCCGGGGAGGCCTGCCCCCGCCCCTTGGATTGTCCCGGACTGTCGTCGTGCTTACTTTTTCCCCGGAGGCGTACGGGGGGACGGACACGATGGGAGACTGGGGCCGAGCGGAGTACCTGGCGCGGCAGGGCATCCGGGACCGGCGGGTGCTCGCGGCGATCGCGAACCTGAGCCGTGCGGACTTCGTGCCCGACGGTGAGCGGGACGCGGCCTACCAGGACGTGCCCCTGCCCATCGGCCACGGACAGACCATCAGCCAGCCCTACGTGGTCGCCCTGATGACGGAGGCGCTGCGGCTGCGCGGCTGCGAGCGCGTGCTCGAGATTGGCACCGGCTCCGGCTACCAGACGGCGGTGCTCGCGCTGATGGCCCGCGAGGTCTTCACGGTGGAGATCGTCCGCGAGCTGGCCCGGCCGGCCCGGCGCCTGCTGCACCGGCTGGGCTTCACCAACGTGTTCTTCCGGGAGGGCGACGGCTCCCTGGGCTGGCCCGAGGCCGCGCCCTTCGACGCCATCATCGCCACCGCCGCGCCGGAGGAGATTCCACGCGAGCTGCTGCGGCAGCTGAGGCCCGGGGGGCGCATGGTCATCCCCGTGGGCGCCATGAACGAGGCGCAGGAGCTGCTGCGCATCCGCCGGGGCCAGCCGGGGCTGCTGCCCCGGGTCGAGCGCCTGTTGCCGGTGCGCTTCGTCCCCATGACGGGCCAGGCCTCGGTTCCTCCTTGAGGGGAGCTGGCGGGTGCGGAAGGACGCACGCCTGCACGCCCACTCCCTGCGTCCCGGGTCGCGTTGCCGTCAGGGGAGGGGACCGGTAACGTCCCGTCCATGATCATCTGTCCGGTCTGTGACCACGTGCAGTCGGAAGGCGAAGAGTGCGAAGGCTGCGGCAAGCGCTTTCCTGGCCTCGTGAACACCCCGGACCCCGTCGTGGCCCCGCTGCCGGAGCTGGAGCTGACGCACCACGCGGGTGGCCGCGTGCCCGTGGACGCGCCCGTGCTGCCGGAGCTGGACCTGACGCGGCTGCGCTCGGGGCCGGACCTGCCGGCCATGTCCGTGCCCGACCTGGAGCTGACCCGCTCGGGCGTCACGGGCGAGGTGCCCGTCGCGCAGATGACGGACCTGGACACGGGCCGCGCGCAGGACGACGGCGTGCGCACCGCCGCCCCCGTGGGCGCGGTGACGTGCCGCTACTGCCGCAATGTCCAGGCGGAAGGCCTGCTGTGTGACGGCTGCGGCATGCGGCTGCCCCGTGCCCGCGTGGCGGCGCAGACGACCGCGAAGCGCAAGGGCGCGGACGAGGGTGAGCGCGTGCCCTGTCCCTCCTGCCACGTGCCGGCCTGGCCGGGCCGCGCGTGCGTGGCGTGCGGCACGAAGGTGGAGGCGGAGGCGTGACGGCTCCGGCGCTGAAGGCGGGCTACGCGTGCAGCGAGGGCTGCGGCTTCACCGCCTCGCTGTGGGAGGTCGTCTACCGCTGCCCGCGCTGCGAAGGGCTGCTGGAGGTGGCCCACGACGAAGCCGCCCTGCGCGCCGTGCCCGCCGCGGAGTGGAAGCGCCGCTTCGAGTCCCGCTTCGCCACGTCCCGGCTGCCGGACGGCTCCGGCGTCTGGGGCAAGCGCGAGTGGGCCCTGCCCGAGCTGCCGGTGGAGGACATCGTCTCGCTGGGCGAGGGGCGCGTGCCGCTCAAGCCGCTGCCCCGCATGGCGGCGGAGCTGGGGCTGGGCTCGCTGATGCTGAAGGAGTGCGGCGTCTCCCCGACGGGCAGCTTCAAGGACTGGGGGATGACCGTCCTGGTGTCCGCGGTGAAGCACCTGCGCTCGCGGGGCACGCCCATCCGCGCGGTGGCGTGCGCGTCCACGGGCGACACGTCCGCGGCGCTGTCCGCGTACGCCGCGGCGGCGGGCATCCCGGCGGTGGTGTTCCTGCCGAAGAACAAGGTGTCGCTCGCGCAGCTCGTGCAGCCCATCGCCAACGGGGCGCGCGTGCTGTCGCTGGACACGGACTTCGACGGCTGCATGAAGCTGGTGCAGGCGGTGACGGCGGACACGGGGCTGTACCTGGCGAACTCGATGAACTCCCTGCGCATCGAGGGCCAGAAGATGATCGCCATCGAGCTGTGCCAGGACCTGGGCTGGGAGCCGCCGGATTGGATCGTCATCCCGGGCGGCAACCTGGGCAACGCGAGCGCGCTGGGCCGCGGCCTGGACCTGCTGCTCAACCTGGGGCTCATCTCCCGCCGGCCGCGCATCGCGGTGGCGCAGGCGCAGCGGGCCAACCCCCTGGCGCGCGCCTTCCGGGGCGGCTTCCAGGACCTGGTGCCCATGCAGGCGGGCGCCACGCTCGCGTCCGCCATCCAGATTGGCAACCCGGTGTCCTTCCGCCGCGCGGTGCGGATGCTGCGCGCGTTCGACGGCGTGGTGGAGGAGGCGACGGAGTCGGAGCTGGCCAACGCGGCGGCCCGGGCGGACCGCGAGGGCACCTTCGCCTGTCCGCAGACGGGCGTCGCGCTGGCGGCGGTGGAGAAGCTGGCCGCGTCGGGTGTGATGGCGAAGGGCGCCAGCGTCGCGGTGGTGGCCACCGCGCACGGGCTGAAGTTCGCGGACTTCAAGGTGGGCTACCACCGCGAGACGCTGACGGACGTGAAGGCCGCGCACGCGAACCCGCCGGTGGAGCTGCCCGCGGACCTGTCCGCCGTGCGCGCCGCCCTGAAGGACCTGGGCTGAGCCAGCAGCTCAGGAGGTGAGGCCGGGAAGCGGATCCGGCGGCGCATCGGGCAGGGCCTGTTCGACGCGGCGGACACCTGGCAGCAGCGTGCACGTCGCCACGAGCAACACGGTGGCGGCGCCGAGCAGCAGGAAGCACAGGGCGATACCCCGGCCCGGCCCCATGCCCCCCACCCACGGGCCCAGCGTGGAGGCCAGCGGCCCGCCCACGGCCATCATCGGCTCGAAGACGTGATCCGCGAGCGGCCCGGAGAGCAGGTAGGCCACGGGGATGGCGCCGCCGGACAGCGCGGCATGCACGGCGAAGACGCGGCCCTGCAGCCCGGTGGGGACCTTGCGCTGCCAGAGGGTCTGGTTGCAGCTCATGATGACGGGGACGGTGAACAGGACGCCGAACGCGCCCGCGCCCACCCCCCACACAGATGCGCGTGAAGCGCCCAGCCCCATGCACAGGCCCTGGAGCAACACGAACCCCAGCACGGTCCAGACGCGGCGAGCCCCGCCCCAGGCGAGCAGCAGCAGGCTGCCGGCGAGCATGCCCACCCCGCCCGCGGTCATCACCGCGCCCAGCGTGCGCACGTCGGAAAAGGACATGACCAGGGGCGTGACGAGCACCTGGAGGATGCCCAGGTTGAAGCTCATCAGCGTGAGGAGGACCTGGAGCCCCAGCAGGCCCGGCCGCTCGCGGATGAAGCGCCAGCCCACCCCAGCGTCCTGGAGCGCGCGGCCTCCCAGGGACGCCTTCACCGGCGCTGCCTCCTGCGGTGGCGCGGCGGGCATGCGCAGGGCCTGGAGCACCACCAGCGAGAAGGCCGCCGCGATGACGTCGATGGTCAGCAGACCGGTGACGCCGATGACGGGCAGCAGGGAGCCGGACAGGAGCGGCGCGACGATGTAGCCCAGCGCCAGGCCCAGCTGCATGAGGCCGTTGGCGCGCGGAAGCCGCTCCGGGCCCACCATCAGCGTCGTGGCCTTGGTGAAGGCGGGCCGTTGGACACTGTTGAACGCGGCGCCGGCCGCGACGAGCGCGAGGATGGCACCCACGCTCAGGCGATCCAGCAGGAGCAGCAGCGCGATGAGCACGGTGCAGACGGCGCCGCCCGCATGCCCCAGCATCATCACCTTGCGCAGGTCGTGCCGGTCCACCACGCCGCCCAGCAGCGGTGCCACCAGCACGCCCGGCGCGAAGGCGGCCAGGGCGATGAGCGAGTAGAGCGACGTGGACCGCGTGTGCTCATACATCCACACGCTCAGGCCAAAGCCATTCAGGTGCGAGCCCATGCCCGACACCGTCTGCCCCAGCCACAGCAGCACGAACCGGGAGAAGGGCCCAGGCCCACTGTCACGGCCGCGCGGTGTCTGGGGGAGGGAGGTTCGCATGCCCGGGTCGAACTGGAATGGCCACGAACCCTGCCACTCCGCTCTGACACCGGACGTCCGGCGAACCTCCCGGGTCCTGCTACTCCACCACGAGCGGCAGGCGCGACTCGATGGTGAGACCGAAGCCAGAAAGGCCCCGGTAGGTCATGTCCGTGTTGGACATCACGCGCATGGCGCTCACGCCCAGGTCGGTGAGGATCTGGCAGCCCATGCCCACGTCGCGCGACTCGTTGGCCGCGCGGGTGGAGGACGCGTTGCTGCCGTCGCCCGCGCGCTTGTGGTGGATGCCGAAGTCGTTGCCGTGCATGCCGGGCAGGTAGACGATGACGCCATTGCCCTCGCGCGCCACGGTCTCCAGCGCGCGGTCCAGCAGCAGGTTGCACTTGCAATCCGGTGACCCGAACACGTCACCCATGGCGCAGGCGCCGTGCAGGCGCACCAGCGGGGCGGGCTGGGCCTTCGAGGGGTCGCCCTTCACCAGGACCAGGGACTTCGCGCCGTCGGGCGTCCAGGTATAGGTGAGGGCGGTGAACTCGCCGTGGCGGGTGCGCACGACGCTCTGGCCGGACTCGCGGCGCACCAGCCGGTCCTTGCGGCTGCGGTACTGGATGAGGTCCGCGATGGTGATGAGCTTGAGGTTGTGCTCGCGCGCGAACTGCTTCAGGTCCGGCATGCGCTGCATGGTGCCGTCGTCCTTCACCAGCTCGCAGAGGATGCCGGAGGGCTGCAGGCCGGCCAGCCGCGCCAGGTCCACGGCGGCTTCGGTGTGGCCCGCGCGGCGCAGCACGCCGCCCTCGCGGTAGCGCAGCGGGAAGATGTGGCCGGGGCGCAGGAAGTCGTCCGCGGTGCTGTTCGGGTCCGCGAGCGCACGGATGGTCTTCGTGCGGTCGCTGGCGGAGACGCCGGTGGTGGTGCCGTGGCGGAAGTCCACGGAGACGGTGAAGGCGGTGCGGTGGGACTCGGTGTTCTCCGCCACCATCTGCGGCAGGCGCAGCGCGTCCAGCCGCTCCGCGAGCATGGGCTGGCAGATGATGCCGCTGGTGTGGCGGACCATGAAGGCCAGCTGCTCCGGGGTGGCCAGCTCGGCGGCCATGATGAGGTCGCCTTCGTTCTCGCGGTCCTCGTCGTCGGCGACGATGACGCACTTGCCGGCCTGGATGTCCCGGATGGCCTCCTCGATGGTGTTCAACTCGGAGTCTTGGCTCATGTCGGGGGTGCTCGCCCTGCTGACGACGTGGAGGGGCATGGTGCGCGGCATGTAACGCGAGGGGGGTGGGGTGGCAAGCGATGCCCGGGGTGCGAGCGTGCGTCCGTTCGATGGCTGGGATGAGGGGAACCTGTGACCGGGCGTCCGTGTAGGTGTCGTGGCCCGGCCGGCGACTCGACGGCCTGGGGCGCGTGATGTAGGGTGCTCGGCTCCGTGAGCGCAGACATCCAGGACAAGCGGGCCCGGTTCAACCAGCTGCAGGAGAGCCTGGCGACCCGGCAGAGCACCACCCACTTCACCCACGCGGGTGTTTCCGTCATCGCCTTCATGCTGATTTCAGGGGCGGCGGGGAAGCTGTTCTACGACTCCTTGCGGACCCCGCTGTTGGCCTGGGGCGCCACGCTCCTGGCGCTGGGGCTGCTGGTGTACGGCTTCCGCAGCTACCGCCAGGGCCGCAAGGTGCTGGTGGACGAGCTCCAGCGCTATGAAGCGCTGCTGGCGCTGCGCCGCGAGCTGCACCTGGACAACCCGGCCGCACTCCTTCCCCGGTGAGCACCGCCAGCAAGGCCGCCCTTCCGGGGCGCTTCATCGTGCTGGAAGGCCTGGACGGCGCGGGCACCACCACGCAGACGGAGCGGCTGGCGTCCGTGCTGAGGGCGGAAGGGCACGCGGTGGTGACGACGCGCGAGCCTTCGGATGGCCCGGTGGGCACGATGCTGCGCCAGGCGCTCACGGGCCGCCTGGGCCTGCCGCAGGGCCGGGGGCCGCTGGCCCCGGAGACGCTGGCGCTGCTGTTCGCGGCGGACCGGACGGACCACCTGCACGCGCGGGTGCTGCCAGCGCTGGAGGAGGGCAAGGTGGTGCTGTGCGACCGCTACGTGCTGTCCTCGCTGGCGTACCAGGGGGCAAGCCTGCCCATGGCGTGGGTGGACGAGGTGAACGCGCACGCCGTGTCGCCGGACCTGACGTTGTTCGTGGGCGTGGACCCGAAGGTCGCGGCGAAGCGCCGGGCCGTGCGCGGAGGCCCCGAGGAGCTGTTCGAGGCGGACGAGGCCCAGCGCCGCATCGCGGCCCAGTACGTCAAGGCCATCGAGCTGCGCGAGAAGCACGAGCGCATCGTGCACATCGACGGTGAGCTGTCCGTCGAGGCCGTGACGGAAGCGTGCCTGGTGGAAGTGCGGCAGTTGCTCGCGCGCAAGCGCTGACGCCTCGCGGGACACAGCCTTTCCTGGCCCATCTGTTCCTCAGGGTAAACGCCTTCTGGTATCCCAGGGCATCCCTTGGATGATGTCAGCTATGGTGCCATGACTGATTTACTGGGCGAGCCTTGCTGGAGGTCGTGGACATGAATGCGGACATCGTGCTCCGAAGCCCGAACGGAAAAGTCATTGCCGTGGTCGAGGCCAAGGGCTCCATGAAGTTGACGCCTACGCTCGCCATGGAACTGCGCCGCCGGATGCTTGCGCACGGGCTTCCTGCGACAGTTCCTTATTTCCTGCTGCTTACCCAGGAGCGTGGATTCATTTGGAAGGGCGCGACCACAAGCCGCGCGGACGCGCTTCCTGATGCCGAGTTCCCCATGGGCAAGGTGGTTGAGCGATACCTGCCGGCAGGGCAGGGGGCTCGGCTTCACGGAACGCAATTGGAACTGCTGTTGGTCCAGTGGTTGACCGAGCTGGCCCTGAAAACGGCGCCTTCGAGGTCGGGAACCGAATTGAAGCTGAAGAAGCTTGGATTCCTCGACGCGATTCGCGGCGCCCAGGTCATGCACGAAGTCGCGCTGGACCCGTTCGGGGCGCCCGCTTGATTGTCTATATTGAGTCGAACTTCATCCTTGAGCTTGCATTGGGGCAAGAAGGGGCTGCCGCAGCGGAGTCAATTCTTTCCGGGGCAGAGCAGCGACTGTTCGAGTTGGTGATTCCAGCGTTCTCGCTCAGTGAGCCGTTCGGGACGCTGGCCCACCGCGGCCGGGAGCGAAAGAAGATTGGAAACCAGTTGGAGGAGCAGTTCCGGCAGCTTCGCCGTTCCAGGCAGCACCAGGCCACGATTCAGCCCTTCGAGACAGCTCCCGCGGTTCTTCTGGGGTTGGAGACGGCTGAATCAGACGCACTCGACTCCGTGGTCATGCGGTCCTTGCGAACCGCGAGCCGGATTGAATTGACGATCGAGATGTTCGAGCAAGCGTTGAACTACAGGCGCGACTATGACCTTTCGTCGTCTGACGCCATCATCTATGCGTCTGTTGTCGCGGATGCGCGGAAGCGAGAGCGGATTCGGCCCAAGCTGTTTGTCAGTCGCAATCACAAGGACTTTGACATCCCGCAGGTACACGATGAGTTGGGCTCTCTCGGGGCCGAGTACTGCGATTCGTTCGAAAGAACCGTTGAGAAGCTCGCGCAGCACAATGTGAAGCTCCCTCGCCCGTCGGTATTGCCAATCCCTGGAGTCGCGTAGCGCTCACAAGCGCTGAGCGCCGCGGCCGACGCGGCGGGTTTCACACCCACCGCGCCGGAGAACGCATCACCTCAAGCGGTCTCCAACACGAGCCGCTGGCTGACCTCCCTGCACACGGCCTGCGCCTGCTGCACGGTGTCCGCGTAGGCAATCACGAAGCCGGCGCGGTCCTCCGACTTCAGGGCCTGCCGGACGGTGGCGCCCAGCTCCACCTGGAGCGAGATCTCCACCACGCCTGGAATGCGCCGCAGCGCGTGCGCGCCGTTGAGCCGCTTGAGCTTGCCGGGCGGCGGCGTGAAGAACTGGATGGCCGCGCCGCCCCGGGGCACCGGATCCGCCTCCAGCGGCTTCAGCGTCCCCATGGCCCACTGGAGCGTCATGTCCAGCAGGTCGTGCCCGGTGGTCAGCCGGACCAGGTCCCACAGCCGGTCGCCGCCCAGCCGCGTGTGCGTCTCCACGATGCGGGGGCCGCGCGACGTGTACTTCAGCTCCGTGTGCGAAGGCCCGTCCTGGATGCCCAGCACGTCCAGGAAGCTCCGGATGAAGTCCCGCACCTCGCGGTCCCGCTCCGGGCTCATCGGCGCGGGGACCTGGTGGGCGATCTCCAGGAACGCGCTGCCGTGAGGGTCCGTGCTCTTCGTCTCCTCGTTGATGCCCAGGATGACGTGGCGCCCCGCGAAGGAGAAACACTCCACGGAGTACTCGGGGCCGTCCAGGTACTCCTCGGCGATCCACGACGCGCGGCCGTTGAGCACGCCCTCCAGGTCCGCGGCGCTACGGACGAGCCGCACGTCGATGCTGCCCACGCCATCCACCGGCTTGAGGATGAACGGGTAGCCCTGACGCTCCGCGAACGCGACGGCGTCCTCCCGCGTCTTCACCGCGGCCCACTGCACGGGGGAGAACCCGCCGGAGTCGAGCACCCGCCGCATGGCCGGCTTGTCGCGCGTCTTCTCCACCAGCTCCAGGGGCGTGCCCCGCAGCCCCAGCGCCTCGTTGATGCGCGCGCAGGGGATGAGCGCCTCCTCCGCGACGGTGATGGCGCTCACGAACGGGGTGACGGCGTGCGCGGCCTTCAGCATGGGGATGAGCGCCGGGTCGTCGTAGGCCATGAGCAGGACCCGGTCGGACTGCCGGTTCACGACGTCATCGGACAGCCCCGGCTGCTGGATGATCAACGGCCGCAGGCCCAGCTGCCACGCCCGCTCCGTGATGAACTGCCGTGCGCCCAGAAGGATGAGGTTCGCAGCCATGGTTCATGCGCTCCTTGAAGTGAAGTCCTCCACGCGGCTCCGCGCGTGACGGATGAAGGCCTGGCGTCCTTCCTCGGAAACGACGAACGCCCACCCCAGCTTGCCTCCACTGGTGATGTTCACCACCTTGGAAGTGCGGCTGCCGCGCACCAGGAAGCCGTTGGTCCTGCCGCCGTAGGAGTAGAAGCCCAGCACCAACCGGTACTCCTCCGGGGCCGAGTCACCGCCCGCGCGCAGCCGGACCGTCTCCGCCTCCACGACGCGCTGGCAGATCCACCGCTCGACGCCCGGCTCGCGCAGCTTCTGCTCCAGCACGCCCGCGGACCAGTCCGCCCCCATCAGCACGCCGCTGCCGCCGTAGGAGCTGCTGTCGTCGATCTTGAAGACGAGCCCGGCCTTGTCGCGCAGCGCGCCCGCCAGGTTCTCCTCCGACAGCGAGAAGGCGGGGGGAAGGTACTTCCGGATGGCGGCCACCTCCTCGTCGCTGAACAGCGCATGGTGGCCCGGCTCGTACAGCAGCGCGAGGAACCGCTTGCTCATCCGCAGCTCCGGTTCGAAGCCGTTGGTGAGCACCGCGCCGCTCGCCCAGAGCTTCTCCAGGAACGCGAAGCCGTCCGTGACCTCCTCGTAGGTGAACATGCGGTGGATGAGCGTGCGCTCCGCCTCCTCCCGCTTCAGCCAGGCCTCCGGATAGCTCACCTCGTCGAGGATGTGGACTTGCACGTCTGGGTTCAGCGCTTCGAGGTAGCGCTTCAGGTACTCCTGGCGCGGATACCCCAGGCCCGAGTGCCCCCGGGAGTCGAGGATCACCACCCGGCGCAGCTCCCGCTTCCGGCACTCCTCCGCGTACAGCACGGCGAGGTCCCGCAGCGGGCTGCCCATCAACCCGGCCTTGGGAAAGCCCAGCGCCTCGGTGGCCGCGCGGGAGCCCTCGTAGGCCTCGCCGCCGCCCACGCCGGGGAAGATGTTGAACTCGCAGAAGAAGTACCCCTGCCGCGTGGGCACGATGTCCATGCGGCCAATCGTCGCGTCACCGTGGCGCAGGTTGTCCCAGTGGATGAAGCGCGCGAGGTGGCGGGGCATCCGCAGCAGGTCGAGCAGGCCCTCCCGCGAGCGCGTGTCGATGAGGTGGTTGATCAGCTTCAGCTGCGCGGAGAGCAGGGCGCGGCACGCCTGGCTCAGCTCCACGAACTCCGCCTGGCTGAAGAGGAGCGGGTGCGCGAACTGGCTCTTCTCGTACATGGGCGAGTCCAGGTCGTGGATCGCGGCAATCGTGCTCGCCTGCGCCGTGGCGTCACGCGCGGGGGTCCACCCCTCTTCCAGGGCGGCGAGGAACGCTTCGTTGAATTCGCCAATCATGGGTGGGCCTCTAGGTGCGTCCGGCGTCGCCGCCGACACCGAACAGCGCGTTCATCTTCTGGAGGGAGAAGGCCTTGTAGACGACGGGCTCGTACTTCGCGGGCGTGTCCTTGCAGAACTTGGGGAAGCACTCGATGAGCGCGTCGTCGTTGGCGAGCTTGAAGAACGCCAGGGACTGGCGCTCACCGCCGTGCAGCACGACCCGGTGCGGGGTGGAGACGTATTCGTCGTTGGCCCACCGGGCCATCAGGTCGCCGATGTTGACGATGAGGTGGTCTCGCCGCTCCAGCGTGGGGGTGATCCACGAGCCCCCGCGCTCCTTCACCTGGATGCCGGGGCCCGTCTGGGCCAGCATCGTCAGCAGCGTCCCGTCCGTGTGCTCGCCCATGCCCTGGTCGTTGACCAGCTCCGGGCTGAGCTGGGGGTAGAGCAGGGAGCGGAGCGAGTCGGTGGAGGCGGACGTCTTCTTCGCGAAGAAGTCCCGGGGCAGGTCCAGCGCGATGCTGAACAGCTCCGTGAGCCGGGACGTCAGCGCCTCGCACTCGCGGAAGTACGCCTTGAGCGCCGCGCGCAGCCGCTGGCCCTCCGCGTCCGCGCTGAAGGGCAGGCTCGCGCCGTCGTCCTCGATGAGCCGGCCCACGCTGAACTTCTCCACGTAGTCGCTGGGCAGCCCCTTGCGGCCCATGTACGCGAAGGCGTTCTCCTCCAGCATGCCGCTGTAGCCATAGGGCGTGTAGTCGTCCGCGGCCATGGTGAAGCCGGACTGCAACCGGCAGCGGTTCTTCACCTCCAAGGGCTGGTGGAAGAACGCCCGTGACAGGGCATAGGCGTCCTCGAAGATGGCCGGCGCGATGCCGTGGCCGCTGAGGGTGAAGAAGCCCACCTGCTTGCAGGCCCGGTCGATCTCGAACGCCGCCCGGCGCTCGGCTTCGGACCCTGGCGTCGCGGACGTCAAATCGATTCGGGGCAACTCCTTCATCATGTGCTCCTCCAGGTTCAATGGCTCAGGGCTTCCCGGGCCGGTGCCGTCCCTCGAGCTCGCGCAGCACGTGCGCGACCGTGAGGACGTCGAGGAAGGCATGGCCCGTCGAGCTGAAGACGGTGCGGCCCGCGCGCAGGGGACCGCTGTCCCTCCGCACGAGCTGCCCCAGGGTGATGGCGCTGGCATGGACTGGCCCGGCCTCCGCGAGCGCGGTGGCCAGGTCCTCGACGATGACCGTCGACGAGCGCAGCAGTTCGAGCGGCACCTCCCGCGCCTCCACGGTGTGTCCGCCCATGCAGTTGATGTGCACGCTGGGGGTGAGGCCCTCGAAGCTCCCCAGCGGTGTCTTCGACGACGTGGCGGTGCCAATCACGTCCGCGCCCCGGATGGCTTCGTCCAGCGAGGCGCAGGCGACGACGTGCACCGCTTCGCCCAGCGACGCGCGCAGCTCCGCCGCGAACGCGCCACGCCGGGCCGGGTTGCGCGCCCAGAGCCGCACCTCCTGGATGGGGCGGACCGCGCGGACCGCCGCCACCTGCTGCCGGGCCTGTGCACCAGCCCCCGCCACCGCCAGCGTCCGGGCATCCGTGCGCGCGCAGAGGTCCGTCACCAGCGCGGACACGGCGGCGCATTTGAGCTCCGTGACCGCAGCGCCATCCAGCAGCGCGAGCAGCTCCCCCGTGCGCGTGGAGAACGCCGCCACCACGCCGTTCATGGTGGGCAGCGGATCCGTCGCGGCCCGCTCGAAGAGGGTCGCGACCTTGTTGATGTAGAGGCCCAGGTGCTCCGACACGGCTGGCATCGACACGAACGCGGCGTGCCGGGTGGAGGAGGGGACCGCGACGCGCAGCGGGACCTGCACCCGCTCATGCAGGCCCTCCGTGAGCGCCGCCTCCAGCTCGCGCACGAGCCGGGGCAGGTTCCCGTGCGCGGAGACGACGTCGTGGGGCAGGAAGGCAGCCATCGCGTGCTCCTCCGGCTACAGCGTCGCGAGGACTTCCTTCAGGTGGCCGATGAACGACCGCACCATCTCCGTGGGCAGGTCGCCGCGCAGCATGAGCCGGATGCCCGCCTTGCCCACCGGCACGATGGGGAAGAAGACCGCGGAGGTGTAGAAGCCGCGCTTGTAGAGCTCGCGCGACAGCTTCACGGCCTTTTCCTGTTCGCCCACCTCCACGACCTTGATGTGCAGCCCGTCGCCGCGCTGCGCGGTCTGGATGTGCTCGTCGAACAGCGAGATGTTCCGGCGCAACTGCTCCTGGCGCTTCGCCAGCTCCGGGCTGCGGTGCACCTTGATGCTCCCCATGGAGGTGCCGATGGCCGCCGTCCGCAGGCTCTGGGACCAGCCCATGGGGCCCGTCCGGTAGAGGAAGTCGTAGTGCTTGCGCGACCCGAGCATCGCGATGCCGCCCGTGCTGCCGAACGCCTTTGCGATGGAGGCGATGATGACCGTCCGGTCGTTCATCTCGCGCAACCGGGAGCGGATGTAGCCCTCGCCGTTCTTGCCCTGCGTGGAGAGCGCGTGCGAGTCGTCGATGTAGAGGAAGAGGCCGTACTTCTCCTGGAGCGTGAGCAGCGCGGGGAGGTCCGTCGCGCCGCCCGTGGAGTAGACGCCGTCGCAGACGTACGCCACGCGCGGGTACTTCCGGCAGACGTCCTCCAGGTAGTTCATGTCGTTGTGCGGAGCGTTCAGCACCAGCGTCTCGTCGGCGACGATGGGCTTCACGAATGCCATGGAGAAGTGCGCGAACTTGTCGAACACCATCGCCAGCGGACCGCTGTCCGTCAGGTGGCCGGACCCCAGCACCGGGAGGATGGCGGCCGTGAGCGCGCTGGACGTGACGGCGGGCAGCACGGGCCCGCCGAAGAGGTCCGCCAGCTGCTCCTCCAGCTCCTCCATCAGGCCCAGCCGGATGCGGAACTCCGCCATGGACAGGCCGGTGATGCCCGCGCTCCTGAGCGCGTCGATACCGCCCTGGATGACGTCCGGGTGGCTGTTGAGCCCCAGATAGGAGCACGAGCACAGGTTGGCGAACTCGTGCCCGGTGTCCACCTCGCGAAAGTGGTTCTGGCCGCCCACGGCCTCCACGCGGATGTTGAGCATGTGCGAGTCGCGGGCCACGGCCCAGGCGCTCTCGCTGGCGGGGATCATCTTCTGGTTGTTGCGGTGCAGGTGGGGTCCCATCACCGCGTCGCTGGGCGTCGTCACTTCCGCGCTCCTGTCTTGTCCATCACGAACTGGCCAATGCGCTGCAGGGCCTCACGGCCGCTGGTCAGGCGGTTGAAGTGCAGGTGCCAGACGTGGACCATGTCGGGCCACTCCTCGAACGTGACGTCCACGCCCTGCGCCTGGGCCTTCTTCGCCATCGCCTGCGAGTCGCTGAAGAGCAGCTCCCGCTCGCCCACCTGGATGAGCAGGGGCGGCAAGCCGGTGAGGTCCGCATGGATGGGAGAGATGGTGGGCTGCCGCGGGTCCTGCCCGTTGAGGTAGTGCCGGGCGACCTCCACCACCACCTTGCGCTGCACCAGCGCGTCCGCCTTCTCGCGCGTTTCGTAGCTCTCGCCTTGGATGCCCAGGTTGAACCAGGAGGAGATGCAGACCAGGGCGCCCGCGAGCGGGAGGCCCCTGGCCCGGGCGTTGACCTGCATGGACACCACCAGTCCGCCGCCCGCTGAGTCTCCGGCGATGGAGATGCGGCCGGGCGCGAACCCCTGCTCCAGCAGCCAGCGGTACGCGGTGGTCGCGTCATCCAGCGCGGCCGGGTAGGGGTGCTCCGGGGCCCGGCGGTAGTCCAGCTGGAGCACCCGGCAGCGGGCCTGCCGCGCCATCTCCGCGGCCATGTGGCCATGGCTCACCAGCGAGCCGAAGACGAACCCGCCGCCGTGCAGGAAGAGGAGGGCGCGGTCCTGCTCGCACTCCGGCGGCGTGAGCCACTGGGCGCGAACGCCGTTCACGTTGACGGGCTCCACGCCGATGTCCTTGGCGATGGGCAGCCCGAGCGAATCGTAGTGGACCCGCGCCGCCTCGTAGCCGTCCGGCCAGGGCCGGGCGTCCAGGTAGGCCAGCAGGTCCTTCATCTCCGCCGCGTTGCGCTCCGCGTGCTGTCGCGTGGTCATGCCCGCACCTCGATGATGTTCGGGTAGGGGTTGAGCTCGCCGCGGACGAAGCGGGTGATGTTGGCGTCCTCCTTGTGGTGCGTCGCCTTCTCCAGGGAGAGGCCGTAGTAGTCGTACCAGCGCTTGAGGTCGTCGGAGCCCGCGACCTGGTACTCGACGTGGCGGATGGGGCGCTTCGCGGCCTTGCTCGCGTCGGTGAGGGAGGGCTGGGTCGCGGCATGGGCGAGCCCGCCCACCACCTCGTTGTGGAGGACGATCATCACGATGTCGTTCTCCAGGTCGAGCTTCAGCGCGAACGAGTAGTCGCGAAGGATCTCCTCGGAGAACTCCGCCTTCACCGCGACGTTGTAGTTGTTGGGGATGTTCTCGATGAGCGCGCGGGGGTCCAGGCCCTTGTCCTGGCAGAAGCGGCGCGTGTCGCAGATCATCGGCATGCCGCCGCTGATGTTCTGGTTGGGGCCGTAGAGGTTCGCGATGAACGGCGTCGCCGAGTCGAAGTGGACGCACTTCGTGGTGACGAACTCACGGCTCTCCGTGTGGTCGCTGTTGGGCGTGAAGTTCCGGTTCTTGTTGAAGCCGTCCACGTCCATCTTGGCGACGCGGTCGTAGGCGACGGGCGTGGGGCTGTAGCGCGCCAGGTCGAAGCGCGGCGCGATCGCCCGGAAGATGCCCTCCAGGTAGTCCCGGGCCAGCGCGGCGCCGGACTCCGTATGGAGGTCCAGCCCGTGCGCGGCGAGCAGCTTGTTCACGCCGTACACCACCGCGAACCCGTTCTTCTTCTCGACGGCCTCCACCACGGCGTCGAGCAGCGCGGGGGCGGGAGCAGCCGAGCGGCCTTCACCCAGGTCCGCCGGAAAGGTGGAGACGTTGATGAACGAATCCTTGATACGGCTCGGATCGAGTCTTTTCATGGGCTGTCCAGGGGATGAGGGGAATGGGGCGGCAGCCAATTGAAAGGCGAAATGCCGCGATGTCTGGATTGATATACTGATCCGAAAGTCTGACGTCAATCCACCCTGGTTTTGATCATGAAAGACAGCCTTCCAGGGCTCGGGATGGAGCGCGCGGCTTGAAACCCTATCACCCGCCCGAAGACCCGGGAACGACGCTCCCAGGAGGGCGGCGGCGCCCCGTGAGGGCAACCCCTTGCATGCGTAGGGTAGGATCCCGCTGCCGCCGTCGCATGTCGGCCTGGATGTATGTGATTCGGCTGGTCGTGGACGCGTCCGGGCCGGATCCTTACATTGTCTGGCAATGCTGAAAGGACATCTGGATGGGATCGCGCCGGTTGCGATCTCTGGCTTTGCGTTTGCCTTGCCGGGCGCTCGCACACTCGATGAACTGGCGGAAGTGCTGCACGGGGGCAAGACCACGTATGGGCAGTGGCCCGAGGAGCGCATTCCCCGGGCCCTGTATCTGGACCCCACGGCGGCCGTGGGCGCGGCCCGGACGTCCACGCTGCTGGGTGGGGTCGTTGGGGCGCGCGAGCTGCCAGGGGAGGAGGGTCCGCACCGGTGGGTGGTGGAGACGGCGCACCGGGCCCTGGCCTCGGCGGGACTGGCTCCCGGCTCGCTTGGCGGGCAGCCCGTGCCGGTCTTCCTCGCGCACTCACGCGGAGGCGGTCACGGGCTCTACGACGCGGCGGTGCTGGCCGTGGCGGGTCAGCTCCAGCCGTACCTCGTGCACGGCGCGCATCCGAACGAGTTCTCCCACCAGGAACTGACGGACCTCACCCGGAAGGTGCGCCAGTCGCTCCGGGAGTCGTTCGGGCCGGACTTCGTGGAGGACCCGAGGGAGCGCGCCACGCACCGGCTGGCGAGCGCCATCGCGGAGGCGCTGGGGACCACGGAGAAGGCGCTGCTGGTGGACGGGAACTGCACCGGCGGTCTGGCCGCGATCGAACTGGCGGCGCGGGAGCTGGCGAAGGGGGCGCCGTGGGCCATCGCGGGCGCGCTGTCCTACGTCGACACGGTCAACCAGGTCCTCTATTCGAACTCACGCCTCCTGTCGTCCGAGGGCTGCTTCCCCTTCGCCCAGAAGGGCAACGGAACGGTCATCTCCGACGGCGTGGTGCTGCTGGTGCTCACGAGCCTCGAGCGGGCCACGCAGGAGCGGCTCCCCATCCACGGGGTGATCCGTGGCGTGGGTGGGGCGAACGACGGCGCGGCCGAGGGGTACATGCTGGTCCCGAACCCGCGCGGCCACGAGCTGGCGGTCCGGCGTGCGCTCGAGCAGGCAGGCGTGGCGCCCCGGGAGCTGGGGGTGATCATCGCGCACGGTACGGGCACGCGGGCCGGTGACGCGGTGGAGGCGAAGGTCTTTGATCGGTCGCTGAAGGCACACGGGGAGGCCACCTGGCCCGCGTCGCCGGTGCCCGTCATGTCCATCAAGGGGAACCTGGGACATGCGAAGGAGGCGTCAGGGCTGGCGAACCTGATCGCGCTGCTCGCCATGTTCGAGTCCGGGGGCATTCCGGGACCGGTGCACGGGGACAAGCCCAGGAGCCTGCTCGAACCGGGGGGCCTCATCGAGGTCGAGAAGACCGCCCGGTCCTGGCCGTCAGGTGAGCAGCCGCGCATCGGAGGCGTCAGCGCCATCGCGAGCGGAGGCCAGAACTACCACGCGGTGGTGGAGGACCGGCCGTCACCCGCGCGGGCCCAGGCACTGCTGCGAGGCACGCGGAAGCGCCCCGCGAGGAGTGACGAGCCCATCGCCATCGTGGGCATGGCGGGAGCGTTCGCGGAGGCCCCGGACCTGGCCACGCTGTGGACGAACCTGCTCCAGGGCCGACGGGCGTTCCGGAGGCTGCCGTTCGGGCTTGGAGCGCCGCTGGACCTGGAGGCACACCGGTTCACCGGCAGCGCCAGCCAGTACGACGAGCGTCCCGCCGACATCGTCCGGCATGATCCGCTCCACTACCTGCTGGTGGACCTGGCGCGGAGCGCGGCCTCGAAGGTCGCCATCGAACGGGGAAGCAACATCCCGGTGGTCGTCTCCGCGGAGCACTGCAGCGAGTACGGCCTGCGCCAGGTCGCCGCGGCGCGACTGCCGGAGCTGGAAGAGCACCTCCAGCGCGTGTTGCGTGAGACGGGCAAGGACTCCAAGGGGGTGGCCCGCACCGTGCGAGCGGCGATGAAGCGCCTGTCCGGCGACTTGCCGGAGCTGTGGGCCGGCAGTCTGTTCAACCTGTCGCCCAGCTTCATGGCGGCGAGGATTGCCCGCGCCTTCGACCTGAACGGACCAACCTGCGCCATCGAGGCAGGAGGTGCGGCGGCCTCCATGGGTGGCCTGGAGGTCGCCTGCGGGCGGCTGGCGTCGCGAGAGGCGGACGCGGTCTTCTGGGCGACGGCGGACATGCGGCTCGGAGTCACGCGCCTGGCGGACGAGGGCACGCTGGGGTTGATGTCCCGCCGGGACGCGCCGACGGCGCTCGACACATCCTCTGACGGATATCTGCCCGGTGAAGGCGCCACGGTGTGCCTGCTGCGGCGCTTGTCGGACGCGCAGGAGCGCGGCGAGCCGGTGCTCGGGATCATTCGAGCGATGGGGAGCGCGTTCGGAACGCCCCAGGACCGCGGGCTCGTCGCCGAGCCCGCGATGAGCCTGGCCATCCGGCGTGCTTACTCCCGGTGTGACGTGTCGGCGGACGCGCTCGCCTTCGTGGAGTGCTTCGGCAGTGGTCATCTCGCCAGCGACCACGCGGAGCTCTCCGCCCTGGGACGGACCCTCGCCACCGCGAGAGCCCGGCCGCTGCCCATCGGCTCGATCATGCCGAACATCGGCCACACCGGAGCCGCAGCGGGAGCCGCGAGCCTGATGAAGGCGCTGTTCACGCTGGCCGCGAAGCGAGTGCCCGCGACGGTGGGCGTGACGACCCCGAGCGTCGGAGCGGCCGACAACCTGCACGTCATCACGGAGCCGCAGGAGTTGAAGGAGGCGCGCTTCGCGGGAATCAACGCAGCGGGAAGCGGCGGCACCCACTACCACGTCGTGCTCGAAGCCGGCCCCGACCTCCAGGTGCCGGGACCATGAACCTCCACCCGAACGTGAAGCGGGCGGGTGTCCTGCGCCACGCGGAGATGGAGCGCCATGCGTGGGCTTCCACGACGAAGCTTCCAGGGAACCACCCATGAACCCCCAACGCGAGGACGTCCTCGCGCATCTGGCGAGGGACCTCCATGAACGGATCCCGATGACGAAGTTCCTTGGGATCCACTTCGTGGAGTTCGAACCCGGCCGCATCGTGCTGGCGGCGCCGCTGGGTCCTTCGTTGAACCACCGGGGGACAGCCTTTGGCCCCGGGGTGTTCACCTCGGCGGGGCTCGCCCCGTGGCTGTTGCTCGTGCGGGCGGCGTGGGCGGAGCGGCTGGCCGTGCAGATCCTGCTGCGCCGCTGTGAGTTCGCCATCCACCGTCCCATCGCTTGCGACTACCGGGCCCGCTGTGAGGCGTTGCCCGCGCTGGAAGCCGACACGCTTCGTCAGGGAGGCAAGGTTCGGCTCACCGCCACATCGCAGGTCTTCATCGACGAGGGCGCACCCGCCGCGACCTACACGGCGCACTTCACGTTGCTCGGTTCCACGGGTGCAGGGGAGGGCGACCTGGCGTTGCCCTTTCCGGAGGCGTGGCGGACATGATCTACCGCAAGCTGGGTGGCCTCGACGTGTCGGTCTTCGCCCTGGGCGCGGCGAACTTCGGAGGCATCGGAAGCTCCCGGAAGCTGCTGGGCCAGGGGGAGACCGAAGCCGAAGCGCATGCGCTCCTGGATCGCGCGGTGGCGCTGGGGATCAACCTCATCGACACGGCGGGCACCTACGCGGACGGCGCCAGTGAAGCCATCATCGGCGCATGGCTGGCCTCACGCGGTGCCGCCATGCGGGACCGGGTGCTCATCTCGTCCAAGGTGGGCCTGCGCGGGGGGCTCGGGCGAAAGCACGTGTTCGCGGAGGTGGAGCGCTCGCTCGCGCGGCTTCGCATCGACACGCTCGACTTCTACCTGTCGCACGTGCCCGACCCCGCGACACCGTGGGATGACGTCCTCGAGACCTTCCAGGCCCTCGTGAGGGCAGGGAAGGTCCGTCGCTTCGGCTTGTCGAACGTCGCCGCGAGTGACCTCTGGCGCTGCGCGGCTCCACGCGCCGGAGGCCCGGTGGGGTTCGGCTGGGTCCAGAACCGCTTCAACCTGCTCGAACAGGACGACGCGCGGAACGGCGTGCTGGAGGCCTGCGCGAAGCTGGGGCTCCAGTACACGCCCTACTCACCAATGGCCGGCGGCCTGCTGAGTGGCAGGTATGCCATCGGAGGTGAGATTCCAGAGGGCACGCGCATCGGTCAACGCAGGGACCTCTACGCGAAGGCCTGGACCCCGGAGAACGCGGCCCGGGTCGAACACCTGAAGGCGCAGGCCTCCGCCCACGCGCTGTCACCGTCGGGCCTCGCCACCTGGTGGCTGGTGCACTGCCCCTTCGTGACGTCGATCCTCGTCGGCGCGCGCAGCCCGGAGCAGCTTGAGCCGTTGGTGACGGAGGCGCTGGGCCTGCCCGCGAACGAAGACCTCTGGCGAAGCCTCACTTCCACCCAGGAGCGATGACGTGCGAGCAATGGTCTGTGGGAAGTGGGGCGGGCCCGAGCAGCTCACCCTCACGAACGTCCCCGAGCCTGTTCCGAAACCCGGCGAGGTGAGCATCGACGTGCACGCCTGCAGCGTGAACTTCGCCGACCTCCTCATGATTGGCGGGACCTACCAGACCCGGCCCGAGCTGCCCTTCGTCCCGGGCCTGGAGGCCGCGGGAACCATCTCCAGCGCTCCGGAGGGCTCGGGCTTCAAACCCGGGGACCGCGTCGTGGCCATCCTCTGGCACGGAGGCTACGCCGAGCAGGCCGTGGCCTCCGTCCAGGAGACGTTCCTGCTTCCGGCGGGAGTCTCCTTCGACGTCGCCGCGGCGTTGACGAGCGCCTACGTGAGCACCGCGCTGGCGCTGACCCGCGTCGCCCACCTGAAGCCTTCGGAGGTGCTCCTCGTGCTCGGCGCGAGCGGAGGCGTAGGGCTCGCGGCGGTGCAGCTGGGCAAGGCGCTGGGCGCCACTGTGATCGCGGTCGCGAGCACACCGGACAAGCGCGCCATCGCGCGTGAAGCCGGAGCGGACCAGGTCATCAGCTCCGCGGACGCCGACTGGAAGGAGCAGGTCCTCGCCGCCGCGGGGCCCGCGGGCGTGAGCGTCTGCTTCGATCCGGTCGGGAGCCCGCTCTTCGACCCGGCGCTCTCGACGCTGGGCTGGGGAGGCCGCTACGTGCTCGTGGGCTTCGCCGCGGGCCAGGCACCGAGCATCCCCGCCCACCGGCTGCTCGTGAAGCACCGCGCGGTGCTGGGCTCATCGCTGCGCTACTTCCGCTACCACGACCCGGCCGCGCTGCGCGAAACCATGGACCAGCTCTTCGCGTGGTACGCGCAGGGCCACATCTCCCCGCGCATCACCCTCCGGCTCCCGCTTGAGGCGACCGCCGATGGCCTGCGCACCCTCGCGGAGCGGCGAGCCATCGGCAAGGTGGTGGTCCACGTCCGCGAGGGCCGGGAGGCGCCGCCCGCCACCAAGAGCGCCTGACGGTCCTCGTGCTTTCAACGTTCTGCGAGAGCACGCGCCATTCGCTGCGCGCTCTCGGGGCCGACGGGAGAATAGAAGAGGACTCGAAGAGTGCGTGCGTCCGGCTCGATGTGCATCAGCGTCACGTGCGCGAGCTCTATGCGGCCGGTTCCGGGGATGTCGACGATCTTCGTGCCCTCGGGCTCGGCATACAAGTCATGCTGCGTCCAGAGCCGGCGGAACTCGGGGCTCTTCGCCAGCAGCTCGTCCGCAATTTCCTGGAACTGCTCATGAGCACTCGCGCGCGCGGCTTCCGAGCGAAAGCGCGCAACGAGGTTTCGTGCGTGTGCCTCGCGCTCCACCGTGACGAGCGGCGGTACCTTGCCGAGGAAGAGGTTCCGCAGGGCATTCGTGCCACGCAGATCACCCCAAAGCTTCAGCGCGGGCCCGTTCATTGCGACGACGTCCCAGCGCAGGGTCGAGACAACCGCCGGATGACGATGCGCCTCGATCGTGCCCGCGAGCAGGGGGCTCACGATCGGCGGCGTTGCGGCAATCGGACGGGGCGAGCGACCTTGGGCAAGCTCGAACAGGTACGAACGTTCCGCCGCAGCGAGGCGCAGCGCGCTCGAAAGTCGCTCGAGCACCGCCTCCGAAACCTGGATGTCGCGCCCCTGCTCGAGCCACGTGTACCAGCTCGCCCCCACGTCGGCGAGCTGCGCGACCTCCTCGCGCCGCAGCCCCGGCGTGCGCCGCCGTCCACCCTCGGGCAGCCCCACATCGGACGGTCGCAGCCGCGCCCGGCGGGTCCGGAGAAAGTGCCCCAGCTCGGAGCGCGGAGACGACAGGGAAGCGGCGGTCACGGGCTGCAGTATAACGTCACGGTCGCCAGTGCCAGGGATTGGAACGAACCAAGGCTTCTGGACCAGCACCCAGGCAAGAGCAATCTGGGCCGGCGTGGCTCGCTTGTCGTCGGCGATTTGCTGGAGCAGGCTGACCAGCGCCGAATGCCTCCGATGACGTTAGCGAACGTTCTTCGGCGCTCGGCCCAGGTTGCCCAGGAACTCGATCATCCAGCCCGGGTATTCGGCGGGCAGTGCGCTCACCTTGTCGAGCTCGGCGAGCTCGGCGGGGTCGAGCACGAAGTCGCTCGCCTTCAGGTTGTCCCTGAGCTGCTCCGCGCTCTTCGCGCCGACAATGATCGCGGAGACGTGGGGCTTCGCGAGCAGCCACGCAAGCGCGACGCATGCGACGCTCGCGCCCTTGGCGTCGCCAATCTTCCGCATCGCGTCGATGCAGTCGAAGGCGCGGTCCTTGTTGACGGGCGGAAAGTCGAAGCTGGCTCGGCGCGAGCCGTCAGGGCTTTTGCCGTCACGACCATGCTTTCCGGACAGCAGGCCCCCGGAGAGCGGGCTCCAGACCATGAGCCCCATCTGCGCGTCGTTCAGGAGAGGCACGAGTTCGCGTTCGAGATCGCGGGTGGCGATCGTGTAGTGGGCTTGCAATGACTCGAAGCGAGCCCAACCCTGGCGCGCCGCGATGCCGTTGGCCTTGGCGAGCTGCCATGCCGCGAGATTCGAGCAGCCGACGTAACGCACCTTGCCGGAACGGACAACGTCGTCGAGGGCGCGCAGTGTCTCGTCGAAGGGGGTCACCGGGTCGAAGCCGTGAATCTGGTAGAGATCGACCCAGTCGGTCCCGAGGCGCTTCAGGCTGCCCTCGATGGAGCTCATGATGTGAGCGCGGGAGAGGCCCTGCTGGTTCGGACCCGTGCCGACCTTGCCGCGCACCTTCGTGGCGAGCACGACGTCCTTGCGGCGCGCGCCGAGGGCCTTGCCGAGGATCTTCTCGGACTCGCCCTCGGAGTAGACGTCAGCGGTGTCGAAGAAATTGATGCCGTTCTCGAGCGAGATTGACACGAGCTCGTCGGCCTCGGCCTGGGCCGTCCTACCAATGGGCTCGTAGAAGCCCTTCCCGCCGAAGGTCATCGCTCCGAAACAGAGTTCCGAGACGTAAAGGCCCGTGCGGCCGAACAGCCGATAACGCATGCGAAATTCTCCTGAACACAGGCCACCGGCTGCCCCGGTGGGCCTTCTCATGGCGCTCAGGATACGAACGGCGTGAAGGGCTGCCAGAGGGAGAATTTATCCTGGGACTGCCACCACCAGCTGTGTCAGGCGCTCTATGTGAACGAGCGGGGCAGCCCCAGCACGTGCTGGCTGATGTACGACAGGGCCATGTTCCGGCTCACGGGCGCGTTGATGAACAGGCGCACCTCGCGGAACTTGCGCTCCACGTCGTACTCCTCCGCGAAGCCATAGCCGCCGTAGGTGTCCATGCAGGCGTTGGCGGCCTCCCAGGCGGCTTCCGCGGCCAGGTACTTCGCCATGTTCGCTTCGGCCGCGCAGGACTGGTGGCTGTCGAAGAGCGTCGCGGCCTGCTCCGTCAGCATCGACGCGGCCGTGAGCGCCGTGTGCGCCTTCGCGATGGGGAACTGCACGCCCTGGTTCGCGCCAATCGGCTTGCCGAACACGACGCGCTCCTGCGCATAGGTGACGGCCTTCTCGATGAACCAGCGGCCATCCCCGATGGCCTCCGAGGCGACGAGCACCCGCTCCGCGTTCATGCCGTCCAGGATGTACGAGAAGCCCTTGCCCTCCTCGCCAATCAGCCCCTCGGCGGGCACCTCGACGTTCTCGAAGAACAGCGCGTTCGTCGCATGGTTGAGCATGGTCCGGATGGGCCGGACCTCCAGCCCCTGCGTCTTGCGCAGGTCGAGCAGGAACACGCTCATCCCGTCCGTCTTCTTGCGCACCTCCGCCCGGGGCGTCGTCCGCGCGAGCAGGAGCATCAGGTCGGACTGGAGCACGCGGGAGATGAAGATCTTCTGGCCGTTCACGACGTAGCGGTCCCCGCGCCGGACCGCCGTCGTCTCGATGGCGGTGGTGTCCGAGCCCGAGTTCGGCTCCGTCACCGCGAACGCCTGGAGCCGCAGCCGCCCCGCGGCGATCTCCGGAAGGTACCGCTGCTTCTGCGCCGCGGAGCCGTGACGCAGCAGCACGTTCATCACATACATCTGCGCATGGCAGGCGGACGCGTTCCCGCCGAAGTGATTGATTTCCCCCAGCACGACGGCCGCCTCGCGAAGGCCCAGCCCCGCGCCGCCGTATTCGGCCGGGATGAGCGCGGCCAGCAGGCCTGCTTCCGTGAGGGCATTGACGAAGTCGTGGGGGTACTCACGCTCCGCGTCGAGGGTCCGCCAGTATTTCGGGGGGAAGCGGTTGCACAGCGCACGCACGGACGCGCGGATCGCGTCCCGGGTCTCATGGGAGTCCATGCGCGAAGGATGTCCGTCCGCCCATGCTGACTCCAGGACAGGGCGGGTCCGCGCGGGAACACCTCGCGAGTCCACCCCCGGGGTCCGTTGGAGTAGAGTCCGCGGTCCCATGGAGCGCACCGGCGCGGCGGCGATCATCATTGGCAACGAGGTCCTCACCGCGAAGGTGAAGGACGAGAACGGCCCCCACCTCATCCAGCGGCTGCGGGAGCTTGGCATCCCGCTGGTCTCGGTGGAGACCATCCTGGACGACGTGGACGCCATCGTGGACGCGGTGGCCCGCGCCCGGCGCAAGGCCCGCTACGTCTTCACCAGCGGGGGCATTGGCCCGACCCACGACGACGTCACGGTGCGCGCGGTGGCGCTCGCGCTGGGCCGGCCCGTGGTGCGCCTGCCGGAGATGGTGTCGGCCATCCAGGCCCGCGCGGGCACCTCTCCGGTGACGCCGGAGTCGCTGCGCCTGGCGGACGCTCCCGAGGGCGCGGTGCTCCTGGCCCAGCCGGGCATGTGGTTCCCGGTGCTGACGGTGGGAGACATGTTCCTGCTGCCAGGGGTGCCGCAGCTCTTCCGGCTGCAGCTGGAGACGGTGCTCTCACGGCTGAGCGGCACGCCGGTGCACCTGGTCAACCTGTACTTCAACCTGGGCGAGAGCGCCCTGGCGGCCGTGCTGGACCGCGTGGCGCTGGACATGCCCCACGTGGCCATCGGCTCCTATCCCGTGTTCGACGCGGCCATCGACTACCGCGTGAAGGTGACGGTGGAGGCCCCGGAGCGGGCCCACGTGGATGACGCCGTGGGCCGGCTGCTCGCGGGGTTCCCGGCGGACTCGCTGGTCCGCCGGGAGTAGCGCGGGCTTGAAGCGGACTATAGCGACAGCCCCAGCCGCTGGCGCAGCCGGAAGAAGTCGTCGGTGAGCAGCCACGACAGCAGGGCCTTCAGGTCCGCGCGCTCGCGCACCGCCTGGAGGATGGCTTCGGGGCTCTCCTGCTTGTTGGCCACGATGTTCGGATCCTCGCGCAGCACCATGGTGAGGCCCACGGATGGGTCGCCGCAGACGAGCAGGCCCGCGCGGTCCGCGGAGTAGCCGAGCGCGTCCACCACCGAGGCCACGTCGATCTTCGACTGCTCGGACAGCGTCTGCGCGGGGCCTTCCGAGGCCTTCATCGCCTTGCGGCTGAAGGCCTTCTTGAGCTGCTTCGTCAGCTCGTCGTTGCGCCGGCCCAGGCCGTTGAACTGCGGCACGTGGACGCGGATGGCGTTGCCGAACAGGTCCACCGTCTCTCCCTGCGACGTCTTGGAGAGGACGGCCGTCTTGTTGAGCAGGCCCAGCACCGCCTTGCCGATGAGGAACTTCTGCTCGCGGGCGTTGAAGCGGCGCACGACGTCCTGGCCCACGCACAGGGACAGGGGCTCCGTCGTCTCCAGCTGCAAGAGGCCGCGCCGGGCGAGGTAGACCTCGAACTCGTCCACGCCGAACGTCTGCGCCACCGCGCGCACGGCCTTGAACACGGCCGAGTCCGGCTTGAGCTTGTCCTGCTTCGGGTTGACGCCGAGCATCTCGAACTGCGGCGGGAACACCTTGCCCAGGTGCTCGCCCATGGCGCGCAGGAGCTCCGTCAGCGGGCCGCGCGCGGCCGGGTGCATGAGGACGGTGTCCACGTCATTGGCGGGCAGCGCCTCACGCGGCTCCTGCGGCTGCCGGACGCGGGCCTCCGAGTAGAAGGCCTGCTCCACCTCGTTGGTGGCGCGCATGAAGGTCAGCACCGCGGCCACGGCGAACGCCTTGTCCTGCTGCTTCTGGGCGTCCCACAGCTTGAACAGCGCATGCAGGCTGTCCACGCGCGCGGGGTCCTGGCGCAAGAGCTGCCGGTGCTCCTCGATGGCCAGCGGGTAGCTGGTCATGTCGCGGCCATACAGCTCCGCCAGCGAGGCGCGGGCCTGGAGGTTCTGCGGGTCCTGCTCCACGATCTGCCGGAGGATGACGGTGGCGCGAGCAGGCTCCGCCAGCGGGCCCGCGTAGAAGCTCGCCACGCGGATGCGCAGGGCCACCGCGCGCTTGACGTCCGTGGACGCCGTGGCGGCCGCCTGGGCCTCCAGCATCTGCGCCAGCTCCGGCAGATTGCGCTGCCGCTCGTAGAGGACCACCAGCCGGTCCACCAGCGCGGGCTCGCCCGGCGTCAGCTCCAACGCCTTCTTGTAGAGCGCCGTGGCGGACGCGACGTCGCCCAGGCCCTCGTCATGGATGCGCGCCAGCTCCACGGTGAAGCGAGCACGGGCGTCGTTGGGCAGGTCCTGATCCAACAGCCGCCGCAGGCAGTCCACCGCGCCGCCGAAGTTGCGGCCCTGCGCGTACACCGTGGCCAGGCGCTCCAGCGCCTCCGGGTGGCGGGGCAGGGTGGCCAGCGCCGTCTGCAGGTGCGCGGCCGCGCGGCCCGGATCATTGAGGTGCTGCTGGTAGAGCGCGCCCAGCGTCAGGTGGTGCTGCGCGAGCACGCGAGGATCCCCGCCCTGCTGCACGCGCTGACCGAGCATCTGCGCGGCCTCCGCGTACTGCTGCGCCTCCAGGAGGAGCAGGCCGCGCGTCTCCAGCGCGTCGGGGAAGCCGGGGCGGGCCGCCAGGGCCTTCTCCAGCACCGCGAGCGCACGGGCGCGGTCGCCCAGGGCCACGTTGTGCAGCCGGGCCGCGGTGACGTACGCCGCCGCGGCGGCCTCCACGTCGCGCTGAGCGAGCCGGGCCTCCGCGCGCCGCTCGTGCAGGGCCGCGAGGTCGGAGGAACCGCCGCGCTGCGCGAGCAGCTCCTCCAGGCCGGTGGCCGCGCCCGGGTGCAGCGGGTCGCGCTCCAGCGCCAGGCGGTAGAGGGCCGCGGCGCCGTCGGGGTCGTTGAGCTTCTGGGCCGCGAGCTTCGCGGCGGCGACGAAGCCCTCGATGGCGCTCTTGGTGTCGCGGCTGGCGCGGGCCTCGGTCTCCATCATGGCGCGGGCGGTGGCGAAGTCGCCCCGGCGCACGGCCACGCGGCGGGCGCCCTGGAGCGCGGGGAGGCACTGCGACTGGAGCTCCAGCGCCTGCCGGTACAGCGCGGCGGCCTGCTCCAGGTCGGGGTTCTTCTCCGCCAGCTCGGCGGCGCGCAGGAGCAGCTCCAGCGCCTCGGTGGCGTCGGTGGTGACGGCCAGCCGCATGCCGTACATGCGCGACAGGGCGGCGGTGTCACCGGTCTGGCGCAGCACACGCTCCAGGCTGAAGGCGAGCCGCGCGTCGGAGGGGTCCGCGTCGAACGCGCGCTGGTAGACCTCCAGGGTGCGCTCGGTGGGCGGACCCTTCTCCTGATCCGCGGCGGCCAGGATGCGCAGGGCGCTGGACAGGCGCGGGTCGGTGACGCGCTCGGCGATGCGGGCGCGCAGCTCCGCGCGGCGGGGGCGATCCGACACGCGGATGCGCTCCAGCAGGGTCAGGGCGGTGAGGTTCGCGGGCTCCAGGGCCAGCACGGACTCGCAGCACTGCGCGGCGCGGGACGGCTCCTGGAAGCGGTCCAGGTACAGCCGCGCCAGCTTGAGGTACGCGGTCACCTTGGCCGCGGGCGTCTGGCCCACCTGCGTCTCGCGGTCGAGGATGGACACCAGCTCCTTCACGTTGTCCTGCGCGACGTACAGGCGCTCCAGCGCGCGCAGCGTGGCGGCGTGGCCCGGCGTGAGGCGCAGCACTTCCTGATAGCCGTCGATGGCCAGCTCCGGGCGGCCCAGCTGGTCCTCCCAGATGGCGGCGGCCTGGTACATCGCGTTGGCGCGCTCCAGCGGATCCGTGCGGTTGGCGGCGTCCGCGCGCAGCACCTCCACCAGGCTCTCCCACGCGCCGTGGGCCCGGTGGATGCGGGCCAGCGCGCGCAGCGCCGGGAAGTAGCTGGGCGCCAGCATCAGCGCCTCCTGGTACGACGCCAGCGCCTCGTTCTCCTGCTTGAGGCGGTGCTCGTACAGCTCGCCGATCTTGTAGATGAGCGCGGCGGCCGCGTCGGTGGAGGCCGAGATCTCGGACTCCGCGCGGTACATGTCGATGAGCTTCTCCCAGCGGCCGTCCTGCGCGTACAGCCGGCCCAAGGCCTTGAGCGCGGGCAGGTACGAGGGCGACAGCGCGAGCACGCGCTCATACGCGGTGATGGCGCCCACGCGGTCCTTCAGGTGCTCGTCGAGAATCTCCGCGTTGCGGTGGAGGAGCGACAGGACCTGCTTGGTGTCCCCGGCGAACGACGCCTCCAGGTCGTTGGTCTCCAGCAGCTCGCGGTAGCGGCCGGCGCGCTCGTAGAGGCGGGCCAGGTTGCGCAGCGTGGGCAGGTGATCCGACGCCAGGTCGAGGATGCGCTTCATGCACTCGATGGCGTGGTCGAGGTCGCTCAGGCGGTCCTCGTAGATGACCGCCATCTTGTTGAGCGTGGTGATGACCTGGTCGCGGTCGGACGTCTGGAGCAGGTCCTGCTCGAACATCCCGACGAGCTCGGCGAAGCGGCCCTGGCGCTCGTAGAGGCGGGTGAGGGCCTTCTGCGCGGGGAGGTAGCCCGGCTGGAGCTGGAGGCACGCGTTGTAGCGCGCGATGGCGTCCTCCTGGCGGCCCAGGCGCTCCTCCAGAATCTCGGCCGCCTTGTACATGCGCGCGGCCTTGCCCTTGGCGTCCTCGGCGGCGGTGACCTCCGCGTCGAAGACGGCGACGAGGCCTTCCCAGTTCTGCATCCGGTACGACAGCTTGCCCAGGCCCGCGAGCGCGGCGGCATGGCTGGGGATGCGGGAGAGGATGGCCTGGTAGCGGGCGGCGGCCTCCTGGTCGCGCTTGAGGTCGTCCTCGTACAGCGCGGCGAGGCGCAGGTTGATGGCGACGAGCTCGCTCTCGTCGTTGATGGAGCCCACCCAAGCGAGCAGCACGTCGGCCAGCTCCTCGAAGCGGCCCTGGGTTTCGTAGATGCCGGCGAGCGCGCTGAGGACCAGCGGCTCATGCGGGCTCACGCGCCGGGCGGCGAGCAGCGCGGACAGGGCATCGTCCTTGCGGCCCAGGCGGTCATGGATCTTGGCGATGTGGAGGTACGCGGGAGCGGCCTGGGAGCCCTGGCCCTCGGCCTCGGAGAGGAGGGCGGAGAGCAGCTCATCGGTGCGGCCCTCGCGCTCGGCGACGCGCTTGACGGCGGCCTGGAGCAGCGGGTCGGAGCGGTCGAGCGCGAACGCCTCACGGAACGCCGCGGCGGCGGCCTCCTTCTGCTTGAGGCGCTCCTCCAGGACCATGCCCGCGGAGGTGAGGTAGTGGGCGCGAAGGGACGGAGGAACGACGGCGGCGGCGAGCAGCCGGTAGATCTCCACCAGCGCGCCGGCGTCGTTGCGGGACGCGTAGACGGACTCGAGCTGGGTGAGGAGGGTGACGTCGGTGGGCTTGCGGTCCAGGGCCTGGCGCAGGGCATCCGCGGCGTCGTTGTCGCGGGACAGGCGCTCCTCGAGGATCTGCCCCTTCTCGAAGAGGAGCGAGGCCTGCTGGCGAGGGTCCTCGGAGGCGATGAGCTCCGCGTCGATGAGCTGCACGACCATCTGCCAGTTGCCGACGTCGGCGAAGAGGCGGCGGGCGGCGCGGATGTTGGCGAGGAAGCGCGGCGCCAGCTTGTAGGCGTTCTGGAACGCGACGGCGGCGTTGCGAGGATTCTTGAGCGGCTCTTCCCAGAGCAGACCGACCTCATGGAAGAGGAGGGCGGCGGTCTGCGGCTCGGTGGTGGCGAGCGCCTTGGCCTCGCGCTCCATGGATGCGATGCGCTCGCGGGCATCGTCCTCGGCGCTGGCGGTGGGGACGGGAGCGGGGAGGGTGGTCACGTTCTGGGCCAGTGCCTGGACCGCGCCCGTCGGTTCGGGGACTCCGGGGGGAGGCACCGATGCGGAGGACGAAGGCCGCGTGACGTCATTGCGCTCGCTCATGGAAGCCGGCTCCAGGCACTTTGGAATTGAGAGGGGGAGACTGAACGGGAGTTCGTACCACGCGCTCGGCTGGCCCCTCAACTTCCCGTCTTTCCTGGCGATTTGAGTGCAGGGGAGGCAGGCGGACGGGCGCGTGGCTGGTGCTGGGGCCGGCGTGTGGGAGGCCGTGTTGCTCCGGTGCGGAGGGGCGTGCTTGGCTCCTCACTCCCCGTGAGCCCGCCCCCCGTCGTCGATCCCCCGATTCCTGTCGCCGCGAAGGATCAGGCGGCCCTGGAGAAGTACGTGGGCCACTGCTACTCGCTGGCCCGCTACCAGTCCGCGGACGTGCTCGTGGTGGAGAGCTTCACCGGGGAGAAGCAGCTGTGGGTCAGCCCGCATTACGGGGGCTACCGCAACGCCTGGATCGCCGCCTTCGGGCCTGTGGTCTCAGGGCATGACGTCGACCACATCTACTCGAAGAACCGGGGGAAGATGTACGGGTATGGGTACGTGCGCTGTGCCCTGGTGGACTCGAAAGCCAACCAGCGCAGCGGTGAGTTCGAGTCCCTGATGGGGAAGGTGTTCGAGGCGAACAAGGCCTTCCACGGGAACCAGGCGATGCAGGCGCAGGAGATCCGCTATGCGGACCCGGTGCAGGAGGCGAAGTTGAAGCACCTCGCCTTCAAGCCCAAGGAGGGCTACGCGCCCCTCCAGCGCCAGGGACAGGCCATCCTGTCGGGCTCACGGCTGGTCGGAAAGACGACGCGGTTGACCCCACAGCCGGGGCCGCAGGTCGCCGTGCCCCTGAAGCCCGTGAGCACCACGCCACCGACGGCGGCGACAGTGAAGCCTCAGCTGACGCCAGTTCCCCTGAAGCCATCGCCGCCCGTGCGTCAATTCCAGGTCACGGCCGTGACGCTCCGTCGGATGCCGACCTCGAACGGAATCGAGGTGGTGACGGGGACGAAGTCGTACAACTGGTCCGCCTCGGTCGTGGAGTGGATCATGAGCGGCCTGATCACCGCCGCCAACTACAAGCGCACCCAGGAGAAGCTGGACAAGATCCTCGAGCGAGTCGGGCCGCATCTGCCGAAGAACGGCGGAGTGCTGATCGCGACCGTCTACGAGCAGCCGAACAACGCGGCCCAGTACGGCTACTCCACGGAGCTCTTCCTGTACGCCTACGTCCTGGGCATCGGAGCAACGCCCCAGGAGGCCTACCAGCGCTACCTGGCGGAGACCTCCCGACCGGACTACGCCACGCTGTCACCTGCGGCCAGGAAGAACTGGTCGAAGGTCGAACACCACGTCTGGATCCGGAGCGAGGACCGCTGAGCAGTTCACTCGTCCGCGACGTCCAGCTCCGCGATCAGCCCTGCTGCATCGAACGTGACCTTCCATCGCAGCGTCTGGTCCTTGCCATACACAGCGCGGTAGGTCCGTGACAGATGGTCCGCTGAGTCCTCCAGGAGGACCAGACGGCTCATCCGAGGCATCCCGCCAAGCTGGATGGGCAGCCACTCGTTCAGCTCCACGAGCGCGTCCTTCGCGGACCCGGTGAAGTAGCGGGCCTCCCCCTTGCCCTGGACCAGCGCGGGCAGGAGCTGCTTCAACGTCTCTGTCCGCTCAGGGGCGGCGTCGGGGATGCCGGGCTCGTTCAAGAAAGGCGGAGGTGACAGGTAGAAGTTCGCCACGCCGTGCGCGAGGTTGGGGACCAGCTTCCGCTGGTTCGTCAGCACGACCACGGCCAGCTTGTCGTCCGGGTAGTAGACCGTGTCCGAGAGCGCAGGACCGCCGCTGTGGCCGACCTCGGACCGTCCCCGGTAATGGCCCACGGTCCAGCCCACCGCGAAGCTGCTGGGCTTGCCGTTGTTGAGCGTGGGCGGCGTCCACATGGCGGAGCGCAGTTCTGGCTTCAGGAGCTTGTCGCTCATCAGCGCGGCCACGAACCTGGACATGTCCGTTACGGATGAGAACAGGCCACCGGCGGCCAGCGTGTAGTGCGGATACACGAACCAGTACTGATGCTGGTGGTCCGTGCGCCACTGATAGGTCGCTGAGCGTTCTGGGACCACGTCACTGGTCAGGACAATGTCATTCTCGGTGAGAATGGCTCGGTCGAAGCCGCTGCTCGTCATGCCCAGGGGCGTGAGAATGCGGTCGAGCAGGAGTTGCTGGTAGGGCGCACCACCCACCTTCTCCAGCACCTGGGTGAGGAGGACGAAGTCGTCTGAACCGTAAGCCGCCTTCTCTCCCGGTGCCGACGAGAGTGGGACCTTCTTCGCGGCCTCGACGGCCACCGCAACGCTGGAGACGTCGGCGTTCACGGGCCCGAGTTTCATCCCGGACGTGTGACTCGCGAGCTGAAGGACCGTGATGTCCTTCCACGCCGGAGGACAATCGGCGATGTACTGGCAGGCGCGGTCATCGAGCTTGAGCTTGCCCTGTCCCACGAAGTCCATCAGCAGCACCGCCGTGAACATCTTGGTGCCAGAGGCAATCTGGAACGCCGTGCGGGTGCTGGCAGGCGCGTTCCATTCCAGGTTCGCCTTACCGTAGGCCGCCAGCTTGATCACCTTGCCATCGCGGACCACCGCGACCGCCGCGCCAGGGATGTGATTGCGAGCCATCTCCGCGCGTAGGAACGCGTCCACCTTGTCTGGCGCGCCCCAGGCCAGCTGCGACCATCCCAGCAGGAACAGCAAGCCCCATCGTCGCGTGTTCATGATCAATTCTCTTTGGGGGCGATCGGAAGCCCGAGAAGCGACTCCGTGAAGGCGAAGAGCTTCGAATCATCCGGTCTCAGGTTACTCAGGAGAATGACGGTGCGGCCGTCGTCGAGCACGCGCCAGGAGACGGTGCGATAGGCCCCGCTCGTTCCGTCGTTCGTAGCGACGGTCTGGGCGGCCTGTCCGTTGGCCTCATAGGTCCGGACACGGCCACCCAGGGCATAGGCGGACTCGGGACGCTCGACGGTGAGCAGGGCCTTCCTGGCCGCAGGCGACAGGAGCTTTCCAGAGAGCACGCCGTGGTTCAGGCGCAGCATGTCGTCGGCGGTGCTGTAGAAGCCGCCACCGGTCACGAGGTAGTTCGGGAGCGTGTAGACACGACGCTCCACCTTGGGTGCCAGTGAGCGGTAGCCCAGGGCGAGGCTCGGAACGTTTCCGGCTTCACCCGCAGCAATGCCGCTGTTCACCATGTGCAACGGTTTGAATACAAGCCGCTGGGCGAGCTGTGCATAGGGCTGTCCGGAGACGCGCTCCAGGATGCCCTGAACGAGAATCCAGTTGGTGATGTTGTAGTCAAAGCGCGTGCCCGGCGTGAACACGAGGTCGCCGCTTGCGTACCGGGCTACGGCTTCGGCCTGGGGCCGCGTTTCGCTCTCGATGCTGGAGTCCTTCTTGGCCGCGACCATGAGCCCATTGGGCAGGCCGCTGCCGTGGCTGATCAGATGCCGCAGGGTGAGCTGCTTCCCGGTGTCAGCGCGGTACTCCGGGAGATAGGTGAGGATGGGCTCGTCGAGAGCCAGCTTTCCTTCATCCACCAGCCGCAGGACCACGATGGACGTGAGCCACTTGCTCACTGAGCCCACGAAGAAGCGGCTGTTCCGCGTGAGGGGTTCCTTCGCTTCAGCGTTCTTGACCCCGAACGCCTCCACATACTCGGCACGCGAGCCCTTGCCGACGAGGACGACGCCGTTGAAATGCGTGTCGGCGGCGAACTGCCGGGCTCGTGCCCGGGCCCCGTCCTCCGCACGCGCCGGCAGCGAGACGCAATGGCCGGCAAGCAGCCCCAGTGAGGTCAGCTTGAAGTGATTCACGGACATGAAGTGCCTCGATGTACGGGGCCGGCCTACGGTCAGTCGACTACGACGTACGTCGGGAGACGCCGCCGATTGCATGAGGTCAGCTTTGGGGGAGCACCAGGCCCGCGTGTGGCTGTTCCCTCAACGCCCACCGATCTTCGGGAAGCGCTCGTAGGCTCGCAGGAGCGCTTCCAGGTGCTCTGGCTTGTCGAGATCGAGTGGCGCATCAGTGAGTCGCACGACCCATCCATTCGCCGTACGTCGTGCCCGTGAGAGCAATTCCGCGTCGCGTGAAGGGTCCGGAAATCCGATCGCCCGCGCGGACGCAGCGGACCAGTAATTCAGCCATCCAAGGCGGTGTGGAATTTCAGGCGAGGCGATATCCCAAGGGAGCTTGAGGGCTGGCAGTCCTCGAGGTGGGGATGGAGGCCCCGCCAATGTAGGGGCCGTCTGCTCCGCGATTTCAAATGCAGCCTTGAAGGGTGTGGCATGCCCCCAGAGCGCCTGAGCACCTTCTGCGATGGATTCCAACGCATCCGCAGCAGCGATGGTGTCGAGGGATTCCATCCGAAAGTCGGCGTGGACTTCAAAGTGCGGCGGGCTGCCAGACGAGAGCCCTTCCGGATTCTCCCAGCCTGAAATGGTTACGAGGTTGTTGTCGTCGTCATTGCATAGGAATGGAATGTTGCCGTTCGGCCCGTTGGCAACAACCCACTCGTCGCGGTTGGACAATGGGATGAGGTCTTCCTTCTCGGATGAAGTCCAATTCAAGTGCAATCCGGGAAGTGCTCGCTCCAGTCTGTGAACAATGTCGAGCGCTCGGGCATCGTTGCCCTGGGATGCAGGTGCGTAGACAATCGTGGAGATCTCGTTGGAAGGCATTTCAGCACCAATCCATGATGACGACGCGGAGGGATGGGTCCGCCAACTTCAATGCGATCAAATGCGCTTCGCTGCGCACTCCAATCACGAAGTCATATCCGCACTCCCTGGCAAGCCTGGCTTCGCGCTGCAGTTCGGGCAGTTTCACGGAGATGAAGAACTTTCGGGAGCGAGGCGAGTGCTTTTCGAAGTCGTCCGTCTTGACCTCCCAGAGCGTTCGACGGGATAGCACCAAGGCGTCGTAGTGCTTGCCATTGATGAACACGTTGAAGCCGGGGAAGTTATTGCCCGGAACCTTGTTGGCGCACTCGTTGTGTGGATCATTGCCGCCTCGGGGTGGTCCAGGGACCGGTCTGCACTCTGGGCGGCGATCCCGCTCGAATGGGTCGTTCGGCGCTGGCGGAAACAAGTCCTGTCCCGATGGCTGTGGCTTGGGCTTTCGGTGTGCCGTGGATGCCGGCAAGGCGGGCTTCGTCCAGGGCTCGACGACTTCCACTTCGGGCATGCTCCCCTTCAGTTCGTAGTTGGCGAGCGCTTCCTTGATGGCGACTCCCACCACCAGCACGCCTATGACGATGACGGCGCCCACGGCGATTTCTGGCGCGGCCAGGACACAGAATCCGATGCCCATTGCAGCCGCGCCTGCTGAGGCGACCGCGCACCTTCCCGAAGGGTCGTTGAACCGGATCCGGTCATGGTCGAGCGCCGGAAAGCACCTTTCGACAAGCTCAGACCATGGCTGGGCCGCCTCCCGGACAGCACAGCGTCCCTCATCCGTCCACGGTAGCGCGGCCGCTCGCTGGAGGTTGGTGAGCCTCATGGGCCGGGATGCATGCCCCTCAGGTCTCGGTGCCGGTGTGGCGCACGCGGAGAGAAAGAGCAGAAGCGCAGCGCAGGCCCGCAGTCGCATGGCGACTTTCCTTCCGGCGAGCTGGCGGCTCGCGTGTCACTGCTGACTGGCTCAGTCTGGAAACACCTCCGGACGTCGGCCGGTCCGGAGGTGCCTTGCCCTGCGGAGCTTTCAGGCGGTCGCGGACCGCACGGCCTCACGGATCGCTCCGGACTCCACGAGCGCCGTGACCGCGGAGATGTCGTGATGCAGCTCGCGGTCACGGTCCATGTGCGGAACCTTGCTGCGCACCAGCTCATACGCCGCCAGGACGCCCTTGCCGGGCTTCACCGGCTGACGGAAGTCCAGCGCCTGCGCCGCGACCAGCACTTCAATCGCCAGACACGAACGCGCGAACTCAGACACCTGCCGTCCCTTCAGCGCCGCCGTCATGCCCATGGACACGTGGTCCTCTCGGCCCGCGGAGGAGGGGATGGAGTCCACGGAGGCCGGGTGGCTCAGGATGCGCGACTCGGCCACCAGGGCGGCCGCCGTCACCTGGGCGATCATGAATCCGGAGTTCAACCCGGAGTTCTTCGCCAGGAACGCGGGCAGACCCGACAGGGACGGGTTCACCATCTGCTCCACGCGGCGCTCGCTGATGCTCGACAGCTGCGTCAGGGACATGGCCACCACGTCCATGGCCAGCGAGATGGGCTGACCGTGGAAGTTGCCTCCGGAGATGATGTTCCCCGTGTCCGGGAACACCAGCGGGTTGTCCGTCCCGCTGTTCACCTCCACCTCCAGGATGCGCCTTGCGAAGGCCAGGCCTTCACGCGCGGAGCCGTGCACCTGCGGGATGCACCGGAGGCTGTAGGGGTCCTGCACCTTGCTGCAGTTGACGTGCGTCTCCACCAGCTCGCTGCCCTTCAGAATCCTCCGCAGGTGCTCCGCCACCGCCTTCTGGCCCGCGTGCGGACGCACCGCGTGGATCTCCGGGAGGAACGGCTTGTGGCTGCCCAGCAGGCCCTCCACCGTCATCGCTCCCGCGATGTCCGCCACGTCCGCCAGCAGCTCCGCTCGCAGCTGCGTCAGCGTGCCCACCGCGCACATCGCCTGCGTGCCGTTGATCAGCGTCAGGCCTTCCTTCGCCTCCAGCACCACCGGCTTCAGGCCCGCCTTCTCCAGCGCCTGCTTCGACGGCATCCGCACGCCTTCGAAGAACGCCTCGCCCTCGCCAATCAGCACCAGCGCCAGGTGCGCCAGCGGGGCTAGGTCTCCGGACGCGCCCACGCTTCCCCGCTCGGGGACCACCGGGACCACGTCCCGGTTCAGCATGTCGATGGCCAGACTCAGCGTCTCCATCCGGATGCCGCTGAAGCCCTTCGCCAGCACGTTGGCCCGGAGCAGCAGGAGCACCCGCGCTTCCGGCAGGGGCAGCGGATTCCCCACGCCACAGGCGTGCGACAGGATGAGGTTTCGCTGCAGGTCGCGCAGGTCCTTCCGGTCGATGCGCACCTCCGCCAGCGTGCCGAAGCCCGTGTTGATGCCGTAGGACGGCGTGTCGCCGGCCGCCACCCGGTCCACCAACGTGCGGGAGGCCTGCACCCGCTGCGCGGCTTCGGGGGCGAGCTCCACCGTGACTTCGTGGCGGGAGACCTGGAGGATCTCCTCCAGCTTCAGGGTGTCACCATCGATGAGGAGGCGGGGGCGGGACATGTTCGGGCTACTCCAGGAATGCGGCTTGAAGTCGTTGGGCCACGAACGCTAGCGGATTCGCGGCAGGCAGGTTGAGGGCCCTTTACACCCGGGCCCCGGCGCCCATATAGCCTGCGCCCGTCCGTGCAGGGAGGTCGTGAGCCCCTTGGCCCTCATCGTCCAGAAGTACGGCGGTACCTCGGTGGGTGACACCGAGCGCATGAAGAACGTCGCGCGCCGCTGCCTCGCCGCCCAGAAGGCCGGCCATGACGTCGTCGTCGTCGTGTCCGCCATGTCCGGCGAGACCAACCGCCTGCTCAAGCTCGTGGCGCAGATCACCGACCGGCCCGACGAGCGCGAACAGGACGTCGTCGTCGCCACCGGCGAGCAGGTGTCCATCGGCCTGGTCGCCATGGCCATCCATGCGCAGGGCGGGAAGGCCGTGAGCTTCCTCGGCCACCAGGTGCGCATCGTCACCGACAGCACCTTCTCCAAGGCGCGCATCAAGAGCATCGACGCGGAGCCCATTCGCGCCGCGCTGAAGCAGGGGAAGATCGTCGTCGTCGCCGGCTTCCAGGGCGTGGACGAGACGGGCAGCGTCACCACGCTCGGCCGCGGTGGTTCCGACACGACGGGCGTCGCGCTGGCCGCGGCGCTCAAGGCCGACGCGTGTGAAATCTATACGGACGTCGACGGCGTCTACACCACCGACCCCAACGTGTGCCCGGCCGCGAAGAAGCTGGACCGCATCACCTACGAGGAGATGCTGGAGCTGGCCAGCCTGGGCGCCAAGGTGCTGCAGATCCGCTCGGTCGAATTCGCCATGAAGTACAAGGTGCCCCTGTGGGTGAAGTCTTCCTTCACCGAGGATCCGGGCACGCTCGTCTGCGAGGAGGACGCATCCATGGAGGACGTGCTGGTTCGAGGGGTCGCCTACGACCGGAACGAGGCGAAGATCACCGTGGTCGGCGTGCCGGATCAGCCGGGCACCGCGGCGAAGCTCTTCGGAGCGCTCGACGCGAAGCACATCGTGGTGGACCTCATCGTGCAGAACCCGTCCCGCGACGGGCGCACCGACGTCACCTTCACCGTCGCCAAGTCCGACTTCGCCAAGGCCCACGAGGTCGTGAAGCAGGCCGCGCAGGAAGTGGGCGCCACGGGCATCGAGGTCGATGACGCCATCGCCAAGGTGTCCATCGTCGGCGTGGGCATGCGCAACCACTCGGGTGTCGCGGCGCGGATGTTCCAGACGCTCTCCCAGGAGGGCATCAACATCCAGCTCATCTCCACGTCGGAGATCAAGACGTCCTGCGTGATCCACACGAAGTACACGGAGCTGGCGGTGCGCGCGCTGCACACGGCCTTCGGCCTGGACGCGCCGCCCCCCGTGACGGCCAACCCCACCGTGTCGGAAGTGGACGCGCTGAAGGGGCAGAAGGCCTGAGGCGGTTCGGGCGCACGTCCGCGCTCGCGGCGCTGTCGCTGGGGCTGCTCGCCCTGGGCTTCACGGCCCGGGCGCGGTGGCCGGATGCGCGGCCCTCGCTCGACTGCCCGCCGGAGGCCGTGCGGATGGATGCGACGGGGCTCGCCACGTGCGGCCCGGGGACGGTGCCCACGGGGAGCCAGGCGCTCGCGCTGGGGCTCAAGCTGGACCTGAACGCGGCCTCCGAGTCCGAGCTGGCCCTGTTGCCCGGGGTGGGCCGTGACCTGGCCAAGCGGCTGGTGTCCGCCCGCGAGGAGCAGGGCCGGTTCGTGAGCTGGGAGGACGTGGACGCGGTGCCCGGCGTGGGCGCTGCCAAGTTGGAGACCCTCCGGGCAGCCACCGTGCTGGACCCGGCGGCGGCCAATGGGAGCGTGTGGTAAGGACGGCCGGTGCAGATCGCCTGCCCGCAATGCTCGATGCAGTACGTGCTGGATGCCCGACTCCTGCCGCCTGGCGGCGCTTCGGTGCAGTGCACGCGGTGTGGCCATGTGTTCATGGCTTCGCCCACTGGCGTCATGGCTCCCGCGCCGAAGATTCCCCCGGCGGGTGGGGGAGACCGGGCGGGGGCGAAGTCGTCCACGCAGATCTTCGGCGGTGAGAGCAGCGCCGGCCTGAAGGCCACGAACCTGTTCGCGGGCTCGACCACGGCGTCCGGTTCCTTCGTTCCGCAGCCGACGCCGCCTTCGGGGGCGGTGTCTTCGTCCGGCGTGGTTCCTCCGCCACCGTCCATCGCGCCGGTCGCCGCGCAGGCCCGGCCCCCGGTGGCGCCCGCGCCGTCCGGCACGCTGCCTCCGGCGATGGGCGCCACGCGTGCCTTTGGCGCGGTGGGGCCCGAAGCGGGAGCGCCTCCCGCGGCGGCGGCGGGGCAGGGCGCGGCTCCTGGCGCGACCACGCGCGCGTTCGGTGCGGCCTCCCCGTCGTCCTCGGGTTCGTTCCGGCTGTCGGAGCCGGGGACTTCCGCGGCCGGGAACTCGACGCGTGCGTTCGGTGCGGTGTCGGGTCCTTCAGGTTCGCAGGGGCCCGAGGCGGGCGGCTCCACCCGCGCGTTCGGCGCGGTGTCGGGTCCTCCGGCTTCCGGTGCCGCCGATGGGGGTCCTGGCTCGACGCGTGCGTTTGGCGCGGTCTCCGGAGCCACGGCCGCGGCCGCCGGTGGGGTCGAACCCCCCGGTTCGACGCAGGCGTTCGGTGCGGTGGCCGGCCCTTCGGAGCCCGCTGCTTCCCGTTCCCGGTCCTTCGAGAACATCTCGCCCTCGGGTGACTCGGAGAATCCGCCCTGGTCCGCCGCTGGTGGCTCGCGCCCCAAGCTCGTTCCGGACGGCCACGGCGACGCGCCCTGGGCGACGGCCGTGCCGACCGCGACCGTCTCCCTGCCCGACGACGACGCGCCCTTCGCTCGCACCGAGCCTTCCAAGGCCGCGCCACCGCCTCCCGGCGCATCGCTGCTCGGGAGCGGCCTGGACCGGCCCCTTCCTTCGCGGAAGCCCTCCAGCGACCTGCCTCCGGAGCTGCTCGGGGCGGCCGCCCGCACCGGCTCCGTGGTGGTCGAGGACGGCGAGAGGCGGTCCTCCCCGCTGAGCCGGGTGCTCCTCGTGCTCGCGGTGCTCGCGGGCATCGCCCTGGCCGGGTACCTGGCGTATCCCGCCTTCCGCGACCGCAATTCGGCCATGCCCGAGGAGGCCGTGGAGAAGAAGGGTCGAGCCGTGAACGCCCTGCGCCGCGATGACGCGGCCGCGCGCGAACAGGCCATCCAGGACCTCAAGGGCCTGGCCACCGCCCACCCGAAGTACGCCGAGGTCCAGGCCGAGCTGGCCGTGGCCTACACCCTCCAGCTGAGCGACCTGCACGCGCAGTTCGACCAGCTGCGCATCCAGGCGGAGCAGCTCAAGCGGCAGCGCGACGAGGTGAACGCCGCGAAGTCGTCACCGGGTTGGATGGGCGAGGCGAACGCCCTCCGCGCGGAGATGACCGAGGTCGAGCGCGACATGGGGCCGCTGCGCACGGACATCGCCGAGCGGCGCAAGGTGCTCGACGCCCTGGTGGAGAGCCTCCGGGCCGCTCCGGACGTGGAGCCCGCCGCCACCGTCGCCGCGCGCCTCAAGGCCCAGGCCCTCTACGCCGCGGTGACGGGGGCCTCCAACGCCCTGGGCCTCGCGGAACGCCTGCGCCAGGCGGAGCTCACGCCCTCCTGGAGCGTCGTGGCCCGCGCCGAGTTCGCCCTCAGCTCCGGCTCTCCCGCCACCACCCTCCAGGCCGTCTCCGAGGAGCTGGGCGCGCTGCGCACCCAGGACCGGACCTTCCTGCGTCCCTACGCCCTGGGCGCCCGGCTGGCCGTCCGCCAGAACGACCCGGACACGGCCCGGAACCTGCTGAACGAGCTGCTGGCGCTCAATCCGAAGCACGAGCTGGCGAAGCGCATGCTCGCCCAGCTCCCCGCCGCTGACGCCACGCCCTGAAGCGTTGACCGGATCACCTCCGGATCACCCTGGAGAAACTCCAGTCCTCCCCAGGGGCTTGCTGGCTCTCTCGCCCTGAAGTCCCTCTGAACGTCCAGGCACGCGCCTTGCTTTGTCTCTGGGCGTCGAGGACTCGGGGTTGGGAGGGTGGTCGATGGCGGAGGTCTTCTTCTGGTGCGCGGCGCTCGCGCTGGTGCACACGTATTTTCTCTATCCCTTGAGCCTGTTCGCCCTGGAGGGCGCGGCCCAGGTCTTCCAGAACCTGCGCAAGGTGCGCTCGGGTGAGGCCGTCCGGACGGGCGCCAGGGCCGGGCCGCTGCCTTCGGTGAGCCTGGTGGTGGCCGCCTACAACGAGGCGAGCTGCATCGAGTCGAAGCTGGAGAACAGCCTGGCGCTGGACTACCCGGCGGACCGCTTCGAGGTCGTCATCGGCTCGGATGGCTCCACGGACGGCACGGACGGGCTCGTGCAGAAGTGCACGGACCCGCGCGTGCGGCTGTCGCCCGCGCCCCGCGCCGGCAAGACGACGGTGCTCAACCGCTGCATCCCGTCCGCGCACGGCGACATCGTGCTCCTGTCGGACGCGAACACGATGATCGACCCGGACGCGGTCCGGAAGATCGTCCGCCACTTCGAGGACCCGGAGGTCGGCGCGGTCTGCGGCAAGCTGCGCCTCTACAACCCCACGAAGCAGGACTACGAGGAGAGCGCGTACTGGAGCTACGAGTCCCTCATCAAGATGTACGAGGGCAAGCGCGGCGCGGTGGTGGGAGCCAACGGCGGCCTCTACGCCATCCGGCGCTCGCTCTTCACGCAGCTGCCGCCGTCCACCATCGTGGATGACTTCGTGATTCCGCTGCGCATCCTGGAGAGCGGCTACAAGGTCGTCTACGAGGAGGCCGCCGTCGCCCACGAGGAGACGACGGAGGACTACGGCAAGGAGTTCGGCCGGCGCGCGCGCATCGCGGCGGGCAACTTCCAGAGCCTGCGCCTCGTGCCCGGGCTGCTGCTGCCCACCGCGGGCTTCCCCGCGTTCGCCTTCTGGTCGCACAAGCTCTTGCGCTGGTGCGCTCCCGCGCTGATGGCGGCGGCGCTCGTCGCGAACCTGTTCCTGCTCGACAGCACCTTCTACCGCTTCACGCTGGGCGCGCAGCTGGGCTTCTACGCCCTGGCGTACCTGGGCCGCTCCGGGGTCTTCAAGAGCGGCGCCGCGAAGAAGGCCACGTCCATCGCGTACTACTTCGTGACCATGAACATGGCGATCGCCGTGGGCTTCTGGCGCTTCCTGCGCAACTCGCAGCGCGCCGCGTGGGACCGCACCGCCCGCGTGCCGACCTCCACGTCGACCTGACCTTCACCTGTTTGGCAGTCCAGGCCCGTCGGTTCCCCGCGGCGCTCCGGCTGGTTCCGGAAGCGCACGGATGGAATCGACGGGCTTTCCTTTTGGGCCCTACGGCTTGAGCCCTACCGGGCCGCGACCGCCATGGGCTTCGTCGTACCGGAGGGCAGCACGCTGCCGAACGCGGCGAAGAGCTGGCCGGTGAGCACGTTCGAGTGGCCGGGGCCGGGGTTTCGCAGCATGTCGTTGAGCACCTCGCCCGTCTTCGGATCGCGGGGCAGGTGGGGGCGCGCCAGGTTCATCCGGTAGCGCACCACGCCGCGCTTCACGCGGTGGATGACCGTGACGGTGCCGTCCGCGTCCACGCCGTCCACCAGCCCCACGTGGGTGAGGCCGTCGTTGCGCCGGCCGTCGCGGTTCTGGTCATACGTCTCGCGGAAGAACACCAGGTCGCCCGGCACGGGGCGTCCGTCCGTGTACACGCGGCCGTTCGCCCGGGCGTAGCGGTAGAGCGCGGTGACGCCGTTGTCCCCGGGCTTCAGCGTGCCCCGGAACTTCACGCCCGCCTGGGCGTACGTGGCCTCGATGAGCGCCGTGCAGTCCGCCGGGTAGCGCCGGCCGTTCACCTTCACCGTGGACTGGCCCACCAGGGCGCGCGCCGTGGCCAGCACGCGCTCGCGCGGGTTGCCCGTGGGGGCGGGGCTGACGGGCGTCTGCTTCGCGGGCGTGACGGTGGGGCGCGGCTTCGCGGGGGCCCTGGCGGGGGCAGGGGCCTTCGCCACCGCCGGGGCCTTTCTCGGAGTGGGGGCCTTCTTCGCGGGGGCGCGGGGGCTCTCGCGGACCGCGACCTCCGAGGACAGCGCGGCGCGCGGGAAGGCCGGCGGGGAGGCGGAGCGGTAGCGCACCGGATCCGCCGCCACCCAGGCGCCCACGGGGGACCCGGTCGCACAGCCCGTCGTCATCGCCAGCATCGCCATCCATGCGCCCAGCTTCATGGCCACCTCGTCCTGTAGCGTCCTGGGACAGAGGCTCCCTCCGCTGGCGCGTGTAGGCAAGAAAACCACCCAGGCAACCGGGCGGGGCGGCTCGGGTTTTCGACGGGGGACGGGTGGGGTATTGCTGGAGGGGAATGCCCACCTTCCGCCGCGCCCTCGCCCTCCTGCTCCTGGCCACCGGTTGCTCGCACACGACCTTTGAACGGGCCAGCGAGCTGGACACCGTGCAGGCCTACCAGGACTTCCTGCGAGAGAACCCGGATGATCCCGAGGCCACGACGGCCCAGGGGCGCATCGAGGGGCTGGAGTTCGACGAGGCGAAGCGGCTGCACTCGGTCATCGCCTACAAGCGCTTCCTGGAGACGTACCCGGACGCGACGCAGCGGCGGATGGCGAAGTCGCTGCTGGAGGGCCTGCGCTTCAACGCGGCGAAGGAGGCGGACACGGAGGCCGGGTGGCGGCAGTTCCTCGCCGAGCACCCCGACGGCACCCACCGCGACGAGGCGCGCGCCCGGCTGCAGGCGGCCCAGGAGCGCGACGTCCAGACGACCACCGACCTCAAGCGCGTGACGCAGCTCCTCCAGGGAGAGGCCGCCGGCGCCCGCCGCGAGGAGCTGGAGCGCAAGCTGGACGACGAGTCCTTCGCCCAGGCGGGTGACGCCGGGAAGCTCTTCGCCTACCTGCGCGACTTCCCCGCGGGCGCGCACCGCGAGGAGGTCCGCGTCAAGCTGCTGGAGCTGGAGGTGGAGGGGCTGCTCGTCTCCGGCCTGGTGGACGAGGCCGAGGCGAAGGTGAAGACCCATCCGCTGGGGCCGAAGCTCACGGCCTTCCCCGCGCGCCTGGCCCGGGCCCGCGCCGAGCAGGGCGCCCTGGCCCGCACCGAGCCCGCCGCCCGCGCGATGCAGGCGGGCCACTACCTGCGCGACCTGGAGGACCTGAAGCGCGCGCTCGTGGCGCCGGATCCGCTGGACCGCTGGCAGGCGGCGGAGGAGCTGGGCCAGCACGTCTCCGTGCGCGCGGTGGATCCGCTGCTGGAGGCGCTGCGCACGGCGCGCAACCCGCTGATCCGCCAGAACGCGCTCCTGTCGCTGCGCTCGGTGCTCTCCGCGCTGCCCGCCCCCGTGGCCGCGTACGAAATCGCCGTGCGGCTGGAGTCCCTGCGCGAGCGCGCCAGCAGCCCGGAGCTGTACATCACCGTCGCGGCGCTCCTGGACCTGAGCGGCCAGGTGGAGCAGGCCGCCAGCCAGTACCAGCGCGTCTATGAGTCCGGCGGCACGGATCCGCTGGTGCTCTGGCGCTGGGTGCAGCTGCGCGAGCAGCGCCATCAGGCGTTCTCCTCCGCGGTGGCCGCCCGGCAGCTCGCGGTGTGGGCGCAGACGACCGCGCGCGAGGAGACCGTGTCCGCGGAGGGTGGGGTGCCCCTGGCGTCGGCCCGGCAGCTCTGCGCGGCGGTGGTGGACGCGCGCTTCGCGGCCCAGGCCATCGCGCGGGTCCGCAACCAGAAGACGGAGTTCCCGGAGGACCTGGACACCTTCGAGCGGACCGCCCAGGACGCCGTGCGGCTCGCGGAGGCGAAGCTCGCGGACGCGGAGCTGCTCCTGCGCCAGCAGCACCCCGGCGTCCGCACCTGCGCGGATCAGCAGGTCTCCGAGCGCCTGTCGCAGGGCGTGAAGGAGCGCACCCAGGCGCTCCAACAGGCCGCGAGCGCGAAGCTGCCCAAGCCCGTGGGCACGCTGCTGCTGGAGCTGGCCCGCGAGAGAGATCCCTCTCCGGAGGTCCGCGCCGCGGCGGCCTCCCGGTTGGCCGGATCCACCCCTCCCTGAGACGGACTGGCGCGCGCGGTCGCGGCGGTTAGAGTCCCAGCCCCCCATGGCCGCCCCCCTGCCGTTGAGCCACGCCGTCCCCGCCGGAGCGCCCTCGCGCCGTCTGGACCTGGACGGCGCGCTCAACGACGAGCAGCGCGCGGCGGTGGAAGCAGGGGAGGGGCCCGTGCTCGTGATCGCCGGGGCGGGCTCCGGCAAGACGCGCACGCTCACGTACCGCGTGGCGCGCATGCTGGAGCGGGGCGTGCCGCCGTCCTCGCTGCTGCTGCTCACGTTCACCAACAAGGCCGCGCGCGAGATGATCCGCCGCGTGGAGGAACTGGCCGGCGGCTTCGCGGACGTGGGCAGCCTCCTGGGCGGCACCTTCCACCACGCGGCGCACGTGCTCCTGCGCCAGCACGCGGGGGCGCTGGGCTTCTCCACCGGCTTCACGGTGCTAGACCGCGAGGACGCGCGCGACCTGATGGCCACGTGCCTCGCGGAGCGGAAGCTGAAGAGCGACAAGCGCTTCCCGCGCCCGGACGCGCTGCTGGACCTGGTCTCCCTGGCCACCAACCTCCAGCAGCCCGTGTCGCAGGTGCTGGTGGACCGGCGCCGGGAGCTGCTGCCCGTGGCCCCCGAGATCTTCGCCACCGCGCGCCGCTTCCAGCAGCGCAAGGCCCAGCTGCACCTGATGGACTACGACGACCTGCTCGCGCACCTGAAGCGGCTGCTGGAGGACCATCCGTCCATCCGCGCGGAGCTCACCGGGCGCTTCCAGGGCGTGCTCGTGGACGAGTACCAGGACACCAACCGCCTCCAGGGCGACCTCGTGGACCTGCTCGTGGGCGAGCGCAGGAACCTCACCGTCGTGGGCGACGACTGCCAGTCCATCTACAGCTTCCGGGGCGCGGAGTTCACCAACATCATCGACTTCCCCCAGCGCTACCCCGGCTGCGGCATCTACCCGCTCACGCGCAACTACCGCTCCACGCCCCAGGTGCTGCGGCTGGCCAACGCCGTCATCGCGCACAACACGCGCCAGTTCCCCAAGGCGCTCGTGTCCGACGGCGCGCCCGGCGCCGTGCCCCAGGTGGTGCCCACCCGCGACGTGAAGGCCCAGGCCGCCTTCGTCTCCGAGCGCGTCCTGGAGCTGCGCGCCCAGGGGCACCGGCTGGAGTCCATGGCGGTGCTGTACCGCGCCCACCTGCACTCGCGGGAGCTCCAGCTGGAGCTGGCGCGCCACGGGCTTCCGTTCCGCGTGCGCTCCGGGGTGCGCTTCTTCGAGCAGACCCACGTCAAGGACGCGCTCGCCCACCTGCGATGGGCGCACAACCGCCCGGACGAGCTGGCCTTCAAGCGGCTCGCGCGGAAGCTGCCCGGCGTGGGCACCGCCAGCACCGAGCACCTGTGGACCGCCCTGGCCGCGCTGCCCCCGGAGCTGTCCCTGCCGGACGCGCTGGCCCACCCGGACGTGCAGGCCCAGGTCCCGAGCAAGGCGCGGGCGGGCTTCCAGCGCTTCCAGGCGCTGATGACCGCCCTGTCCGCCGGAGGGCCCCGGAACCCGGGCGCGCTGCTCGCGGATGTGCTGGCGGCACGCGAGCCCCCGGCCACCCCGGACGGGGAGGATCCCCGCGCGGAGGACCTGCGCCAGCTCCAGGAGTTCGCCGGCCGCTTCGAGGACGTGCCCCGCTTCCTGTCCGACATCGCCCTGGTGTCCGAGTTCTCCGCGAAGGCCGCCCTGGACGGCGAGCCGCCCGACGACGCGCTCACCCTCACCACGGTCCACCAGGCCAAGGGGCTGGAGTGGCGGACCGTCTTCGTGCTGGGGCTCGTGGACGGGCGCTTCCCCCTGTCCCAGGCCACGCGCGACCCGGAGGACGAGGAGGAGGAGCGCCGCCTCTTCTACGTCGCCATCACCCGGGCCCGGGAGGCGCTGTGGCTCGTGTACCCCCACACCTCGCTGCCCCGGGAGGACGGACGGCTGCTGCTCACCCCGTCGCGCTTCCTGGCCGAACTGCCGGCCGGTCCTGACGCGGTGTGCGAAACCCTCCCGCCCCCGGAACCCGACGGGCCCATCCGCCTGCGCGACCTGGGGCCCGATCCAGACCGGGAGCTGTAACCGCCCGGGCTGGAATCAGCCCCCCTGGTGGGCGGGCTGGCCAGAACTACAGTCAGGGAGGAAGCATCCGCCTAGAAACGCGCACGCGACGGCTCGACGTGCTAGAGAGTGAGGACGGGCGCGGCCTCCCCCTGAGCTGCGGACGTTGACCTTCATGGCGGACAGACCTCGCATCGTCGGGATTGACCTGGGCACCACCAACACCCTGGTGGCGTCCGTGCGCAACCGCATCCCGAAGATCGTCCCCACGGATCGCGGCAACCTCATCCTGCCCTCCGTGGTCGCGCTGTCCGCCAAGAACGACCTGCTGGTGGGCGGCGTGGCCAAGGATCAGATGGTCACCAACCCCAAGAACACGCTCTGGGGCACCAAGCGGCTGATCGGCCGCAAGTACCATTCGAAGGCGGTGGAGGACCTCAAGGGGTACTTCCCCTACGACATCGTCGAGGACCCCAACGGGGACGCCGCCGTGACGATGGGCGGCAAGCTCTACACGCTGCCGCAGATCTCCAGCTTCGTGCTGTCGCAGCTGAAGACCATCGCGGAGCAGTTCCTGGGCGGCCCCATCGACGCGGCCGTCATCTCCGTCCCGGCCTACTACAACGACAACCAGCGCAACGCGGTGAAGGAAGCCGGGCGCCTGGCCGGCTTCGACGTCAAGCGCATCGTCAACGAGCCCACCGCCGCGGCGCTGGCCTACGGCTTCAACCGGGGCCTGGATCAGAAGGTCCTCGTCTATGACCTGGGCGGCGGCACCTTCGACGTCAGCGTGCTGCACCTGGCCGGCAACGTCTTCGAGGTGCTGGCGACGGGCGGCGACTCCTTCCTGGGCGGCGCGGACTTCGACAACCGCATCATGGAGTACGTGCTGGAGCGCTTCCGCGACGAGACCAAGGTCGACCTGACCGAGAGCCCCATCGCCCTCCAGCGCATCAAGAACGCCGCGGAGGCCGCGAAGATCGACCTGACGCTGATTCCCAACGTCGTCATCGACCTGCCGTACATCGAGGAGCGCAAGGGCAAGCCGTTGGATCTGCGCATCCCGCTGACCCGCGACTACTTGAACAACCTCACCGGCGACCTGGTGGACCGCACCTTCGACATCTGCGACCGCGTGCTCGCGGAGAAGGGCATCAGCCGCTCGGAGATCGACGAGATCATCCTGGTGGGCGGCCAGAGCCGCATGCCGCTGGTGCAGCAGAAGATCCAGGCCCACTTCGGCAAGGCCCCGCGCAAGGGCGTGCACCCGGACGAGTGCGTGGCCCTGGGCGCGGCGCTGCTGGGCGACTCGCTGGGCAGCATCGACGCGGTGACGCTCCTGGACGCGCTGTCCATGCCCATCGGCTACGCGATGCCCAACGGCCGCGTGAAGCGCATCATCGAGAAGAACTCGCTCATCCCGATGGTGAAGAGCTTCCGCCTGCCGCCGCCGCAGCAGCCGGGTGCGCCCTTCATCGAGCTGGACATCTACCAGGGCGACAGCGACCTGATGGTGGACAACGAGTACCTGGGCACCGTCCGGGTGCCGGCCGCCGCCGCGGGCCGGAAAATCGACTTCCGCCTCACCGAGGAGTGTCTCCTCCAGGTGCAGGTGGAGGACGCGAGCGGCATGTCGCGCAAGGTGGATCTGGCCACCCGTGACACGCCCGAGCAGTTGAAGAAGGCCCTGCAGGAAGTCGCCTCGCGCAACGCGCAGGCCGCCCCGTCGAGCAGCAGCGGGGCGAGCAACGACGACCGTGGGCTCTTCTCCAGCATCAAGAGCATCTTCCGTAGGGGGTAGGGAGGCGCGATGCCGAAGTTTCCGTCGAAGGAATGGCTGGACGAGGCCGTCCGGCTCACCAATGCAGACCCGGAGTGCGCCATCGCCGGCAAGGGCTGGAAGGGCGACTTCGGGGCCATCATCGAGGCGGAGAAGGGCAAGCTGGACAAGCCCTTCGTCGTCCACGTGGAGCCCGGCGACTGCAACATCAAGCGGGCCCGGGTGCTGTCGGATCCGGACGACCTGGACGAGCTGGAGCCGGTGTACCTGGCCCGCGCGCCCTATTCCGTCTGGAAGCAGCTGCTCCTGGGCACGCTGGACCCGGTGGAGGCCGTGCTCAAGCGCCGCATCTCCATGCGGGGGGACCTGCAGCCCCTCATTGAACGCATGCGCTACAAGGGCATCGCGGACCGCGTCTTCGCCGCGCTGAAGACCGAGTTCCCCGACGGCCCCTGAGGCCAGAGGACCGCCACCATGGGCATCCGGGATGACTTGAAGAAGCAGGCGCTGGGGCTGTCCAGCATGGCCATGGAGAAGCTCATGGCCGACGAGAAGCGCGCCCTGGCCGTGGCCCAGGCCATTGGCCGGGTCCAGCGCGGGAAGCAGGCCCTGGACCGCGGCCAGGAAGAGGTCATGAAGGCCCTGCACTTCGCGCCGAAGGGGGACTTCAAGGCCGTGGGCAAGCAGCTCGCGGGCCTCAAGCGCCGCCTGCGCGAGCTGGACGAGAAGCTGGAGGCGCTGTCGGAAGAATCCTCCTAGAAAAGGCGTTGACACCCACGCGCACGAATGGCATTTACCGCCGCGTTCGTTGCGCAGCGGTCGCGCGGCGGGCGGCACAGACAGCAGGGCGCGTAGCTCAGCGGTAGAGCACTGCCTTCACACGGCAGGGGTCGCAGGTTCGAAACCTGCCGCGCCCACTTCAAACAAGAGGCCGTGAGTCCCCAGGGGCTCACGGCCTTTTGCTTTTCCACCTCCGGACAGGCCGCTGTTCCCCGGGCGGAGACGCCCGTTGGGTGCCGCACGCGGCCGGCGCGCAGTGTCGGGTTCCGGCGCAATCGGTGGGGGCGGGGCGTGGCCGGCGATCCACGGACTGTGCGACCTTCACGGCCGTGCCCAGGACATTGCGATTCACGTGGGATCAGCAGGGACGGGCGGTCGTGAGTGGCCTGCCGCCCGACGACGTGCTGGCGGACTACCTCGCCCAGGAGCTGCGGCCGGACCTGAACCGGGCGCAGGGGATGCTGCGCGTGCTGGCGGCCCTGCGTCAGGGACGGAGAGAGCGCTGGGACGTCACCGGCGACACCTGGAGCCTGGAGCTCAACCGGGTCCGGGCCTCCATCCACAGCGAGGTGGCCATCCCCGGACGCTCCCAGGACCTGTCCCTGGAGGAGTTCGAGGACGCCATCCGCTCGTGGGCGGAGTTCATGGAGCTGTCGCGCGCCTTCTGAAAAAAGAGGCCCGAGCCCTCATGCGCTTCGAGGGCCCGGGCCCGGAGCCCCACACCCCATGGGACCCACAGCCAGGAAGGTTTGTCAGCGAAAGGCGTCAGCTCTTCGCGGGGGCGGCCGTGTCCCGCCGGACGTCCGGTGACGCGTCGCCGTTGGGCGCGTGCGGCGGCGTGTTCCGCGCCTTCACCAGCGAGGCCACGATGCTGGCGCCCAGCACCAGCGCGATGACGCCCAGGGAGATGGCCGGGGACAGGTGCACCACGTCCACCAGCGCCATCTTCGCGCCCACGAACACGAGCACGCCGGACAGGCCGACCTTCAGATAGGTGAACTTCTCCATCGCGCCGGCCATCAGGAAGAAGAGCGAGCGCAGGCCGAGGATGGCGAAGATGTTCGACGTGAAGACGATGAACGGGTCGCGCGTCACCGCGAAGATGGCGGGGATGGAGTCCAGCGCGAAGAGCACGTCGGACGCCTCCACCAGCATCAGCGCCATGAGCAGCGGCGTCGCCAGCCGCCGGCCGTTCTCCACCGTGAGGAAGTGCTGCCCGTGGAAGTGCGGCGTGGAGGGGATGACACGGCGGGCGGTGCGCATCAGCCAGCCGTCCTCCGGGTGCTCCTCATGGTTGCGCTGGATGAAGAGCTTCACGCCCGTGATGATGAGGAAGGCGCCGAAGACGTAGATGAGCCAGTGGAAGCGCTCCAGCATCGCCACGCCCGCGAAGATCATCACCGCGCGCAGCACCAGCGCGCTCAGGATGCCCCAGAAGAGGACCCGGTGCTGGTAGAGGGCCGGGACCTTCATCGTGGAGAAGATGACGACGAAGACGAAGATGTTGTCGACGGAGAGCGACTTCTCGATGAGGTAGCCGGTGAGGAACTCCATGCCCGGCCCGGGGCCGTAGCGCCACCAGAGGAAGGCGTTGAACACCAGCGACAGACTCACCCACACCGCGCTCCACGCGGCGGCCTCCTTGAAGCTCACCGAGTGGGCCTTGCGGTGGAACACACCGAGGTCCAGCGCGAGCATCGCGAAGACAAAAGCGATGAAGCCGCCCCACATGACGGGGCTGCCGATGGTTTGGAATGATTCCAAGGCGTTCACCTGGGGAAGGCACTGAGAGGCAACCCCCCTCAAATAGGAGCGCCGGTACTCTTCGGCAAATAGAGAATCCGGACACGAAACTTCGGGAAAATAGAAGTGTTGTCCAGGGGAGCCAGACGGACAGGGGCTCTGGAGGCCCTTGTCGCGATGGGAAGTGTTCACTGCCGCCGCGGTTTGCAAAGGCCCCGGCTGAGAACGCTCTCACCGGGCCACCGAGACCAGCCGAGCGCCCGAACCTCCCGTGGCACGTGAGCCCGGGGCGGTGGGCGTGGGTGATGACGGCCGCCGGCGAAGGCGTCGCGGCCGCTGCCCGTCGTGTGGCCCCCGAGCACGGATACCCCCTGCCCGATGCGGAACCGATTTGTCTTCACGTCCAGCGCGCTGCTGCTGGCGCTCCATGCCTTTGGTTGTGGCGCGAGCCCGGAGGGCGACCCGACGAACCCGACCGGCGAGGTGAGCACCCCCGCGCCCAGCCCCGCCCCGGGCGTCCCCGCCACGCCTGTCACTCCGGCCCCCGAGCCTGAAGGCTCCCCGGAGCCCCTCCCGTCGGAGACGGAGGCCCCGGCCGACCCCTCCGCGCCCGCACCCACCGCGCCTCCGGAGGCGAGCCCCGCCCCCGCGCCCTCGGGCGTGGACGGCTTCGGCGTGACGATGCTGTACCCGTCCAAGCCGGGCGGTGAGGCGTGGGCGCTCGCGGACGACGCCACGGCGGACCCGCGCTTCGACCCCCAGGGCTCCATCACGCGCAACGCGGACGGCTCCTGGAAGATGAAGAGTTCGAAGGTCCGCATGAGCGCCTACCCGGCCACGGGCTACGACGCGAAGCAGATCCCCACGTACGACCGCGACGTGCTGGCGAGCCGCGGCTACATGCAGGCCGCGAACGACTGGAAGAACGTCGAGATGACCGGCTTCGTGAAGGTCAACGCGGCGGCCAACACGCAGGACAACTTCGCCTGGTACGCGCGCGGCGGGAAGCACAACGACAAGAGCTCCGGCTGCGAGGGCAGCAGCTACAAGGGCGGCCTGCACTACGACGGGCGCGTGCGCTGGGAGAAGGAGACCTGGCACGTGTCCTACGACCAGGTGCCGTACAAGGCGGCCACCTCCGCGCTGAAGGGCCGCTGGGTGGGCTTCAAGGCCGTCATGCGCAACGTGGCGGGCGCGAGCGGCGCGGAGGCCGTGAAGCTGGAACTGTACCTCAACGACAACGCCGACAAGGTCAGCTGGACCCAGGTCTATGACCTGACCGACGACGGGGCCTGGGGCGGCGACGCCCAGCACTGCGGCGGCTCCGTGGGGGCCATGCCCATCACCTGGGGCGGGCCCATCGCCACGTTCCGCTGGGACAACGCCACGGACGTGGACTTCAAGTGGCTGAGCGTCCGGGAGATCCAGCCCTAGACGGGCCGCACGCTTCATGTCCTGGAAGCATCAGGGGAGGGGGACCCGCACGGTCCTCCTCCCTTTTTTGTTCGCGGCCGGACGTGGCGTGCGTGGGCTTTCCGACAGGAGGGGCGCGCCGGGGTGCCGCTGGAAAGAGACGCCCTAGCTTCGCAGCCTAGCTGACGCCGGGGCCACGGGCCCCCTTACTCGAGGGACGACGTTCATGCGGATCACCTTCCTGGGTCATGCGGGCTTCGCGGTGGAGACCGCCGGAGCGCTCGTCGTCATGGATCCATGGCTGACGCCCCAGGGGGCCTTCGACTCCGCGTGGATGCAGCTGCCGCGCAACCACCACCTGGCGCCGCGCGTGAAGGAGCTCCTGGAGACGCCGGGCAAGGAGCGCTTCCTCTACATCAGCCACGAGCACAAGGATCACTTCGACCCGGAGTTCCTGGCCACCATCGCCAAGCGGGACTTCACCGTGCTGGTGCCGAAGTTCCGCCGCTCGGAGCTGCGGGACATCTTCGAGAAGTACGGCTGCAAGCGCGTCATCGCGTGCGAGGACTCGCGCGAGATTCCCATCAAGGGCGGCTACATCAAGCTCTTCGTTTCCGAGCAGGGCACCAACCGCGACTCCAGCGTGATGGTGCGCGGTGACGGGCAGTGCTTCCTCAACATCAACGACTGCAAGATGCACGACCGGCTGGTGCGCGTCATCGCGGAGGAGGGGCCCATCGACGTCTTCTCCGCCCAGTTCTCCGGCGCCATCTGGCACCCCACCTGCTACGAGTACCCGAAGGAGACGTACTCGGCCATCAGCCTGAAGAAGCGCGACAGCAAGTTCGAGGCGGTGGCGCGCGCGCTGGACGTGGTGCAACCCCGCGCGTACATCGCCGCGGCGGGCCCGGCGGCCTTCCTCGACCCGGCCCTCTACAGCCTGAACTTCGAGGACGTGAACATCTTCCCGCGCGCGCCGGCCCTCTTCTCCTACCTGGAGAAGCGCCTGCCCACGCTGCCCACGCGCTACCTGGAGCCCATGCCCGGGGACGTGCTGGACGCGGGCTCGCTGGAGTTCGTGTCCCAGGTGCCCGAGCGCGTGACGACGGAGAACTTCAAGGAGTACCTCCAGACGTACGCCAAGGACATGGCCTACGTCTTCCGCGAGCGCCGCCGCAACCTGATGCGCGAGGAGGTGGACGAAATCCACGGCCGCCTGCGCGTGGAGCTGCAGCGCAAGCTGGACCTGCTGGACCTGCATGACCGGGTGGGCATGCCGCTCTACGTGGAGCTGACGGAGGCGCCCACGCGGCTGTTGCGCGTGGACTTCAAGCAGCGCCGTGTGGATGAAGTGACGGAGATGCGCGACAAGAGCCGCTACGCGATGAAGGTGAACGCGAGCGACATCGTGCGCGTGCTGGACCGCAAGCTGAACTGGGAGGACTTCCTCCTGTCCTTCCGCCTGCGCCTGTCCCGCAACCCGGACGTGTACGAGCCCGTGCTGCACGGCTTCCTGGGCGTGGAGGTGGAGGACATCCGCGAGTTCTGCGACGGCATCCGCGCCACGGAGTCCCAGAAGGAGCGCACCACGGTGGATGCCGGCGGCAAGCGCTTCACCATCCAGCGCTTCTGTCCGCACCAGGGCGCGGACCTGGCCGAGGGCTGGGTGGAGGAGGGCCGCTACGTGGTGTGCCCGCGCCACCGCTGGCAGTTCGACCTGCAGAACGGCGGCGCGTGCAAGACGAACAACTCCACGCTCTGCGCGGAGCCCGTCGCGGACAAGCCGGAGGGCGGCAAGGTGGAGCGCGGCGGCGACAAGGCCCCTGTCCCTGTCGAGCCGCCGCGCGTCTGACGCTTCAGCTTCCCCGATAGGTGGAGAAGCCGAAGGGGCTCAGGAGCAGCGGGACGTGGTAGTGCTCGTCGGTCGCGGTGACCTCGAACACCACCTGCACGTACGGGTAGAAGCCCCGCTGACCCCGGGCCTGGAACCAGGCCCCGGTGTCGAAGGTGAGGCGGTACACGCCGGGCTGAAGCTTCGTGTTCGCGCCCGACAGGTCCTTCACCCGCCCGTCCGCGTTCGTGACGCCCCGGGACAGCTCCCGGAAGTCTTCACCCGAGCGGGCCTCCAGCGTGAGGGAGAGCCCCTCCGCGGGACGGCCCGTGCTCGTGTCCAGGACATGCGTGCTGAGGGTGCTCATGACGCGAGGAGCTTCTCCAGTCGGATGCGGGTGATCTTCGCCTGCTCCCCGGCCGCGATTCGCAGCTCCTCGTCCGGGGTGTGGTGCATGCGGTCCTGGAGCAGCTCCAGCATCTGCGCCGCGCTCTTGCCCGTGGCGCACACCAGGAAGATGAAGCCGTAGCGGGACTCGTAGTCCCGGTTGCCCTGGGCCAGGGCCTGGAGCACGCGCTCGTCCGCGGCGGCCACGCCCTGCTGCTCCTGTGACGACCACTGCGCGGTGGAGGCGAACTTCTCCCGCAGCCTGGACACGTCACCGATGCGCGGGTGGTGCGTGAAGGCCTCCAGCCAGTCCTCCGGCCCCGTGCGCGCCCAGGCGTCCACGGCCTCCGCGTACAGGTGCTCCGCGTCGCGGAACGGGCGGACAGCCAGCATCCGCTGGACCCACTTCGTGCTGCCGCAGCAGCGGGTGAAGGCCTGGGTGGCCTCCTCCGTCGTGGCCGTGTTCAGGCGCTCCAGCGGCGTGCTCACGCCGGCTCCCCGAAGAGGCGCAGCCGGCTGACGCCGCCATCCGGGAAGATGTTGAGGCGCACGTGGGTGATGGGACCCACGTCCTTCAGCTCCTTCTCGAAGACGTGGCAGTGGTCCGCCTGGAGCTTGGACTGGGGCAGCAGCTCCTTCCACTGCAGGTGCGTCGCGTTGGCGAAGTCCAGGAGCGGCTCCTCCAGGTGGATGCCCTCCAGCGAGCAGCGGTCCGGGAAGTTGCCCTTGAAGAAGTGGGTGTCCACCTCCGCGCGGCGCAGCGTGCCCGCCGTGGCCAGCTTCACGACGATCCAGTCGAAGCCCGGCACGCGCTTGCGGCGCGTCTCCCAGCCCTCGCCCATGTTCGCGGCACGGCCCGGGAAGATGAGGTTGTCCTTCGTGCCGAAGAACTGATCATTGCACGTGACGACGGAGCCGCCGTTGGCCGCCGCCGCCAGGTCCACCAGCCCCGCCTTCTTGAGGGCGTGCCAGTCCGGCAGCACCTGCCCGTGCACGCGCAGGCGCGCGACGCCGCCGTCCGGGTAGATGTTGAGGCGCACGTGGGTGAAGCGCCGCTCGTTCGCCACCGCGAAGAGGTTGCGCGAGCCGCCGCGCAGGCGCTGCTTGGGGACCAGCTCCGTCCAGCGCGACACGTCCTCCGCCAGCGACTCCGGCGACGGGTCCCCGTCCACCTCGCACGCGTCCAGGGAGGCGTACTCGGGGAAGTTGCCGAGGAAGTGGTGGGTGTCCACGTCGATGCCGTGGATGGCGCCGGGCAGGCCCAGCTTGACGATGCACCAGTCGTAGCCGGGCACGCGCTTGCGGCGCGTCTCCCAGCCGTCCATCCACTTGCCGCGCTCCGTGTACTTGTCCGCGATGAAGACGCCGCGCCCGGGCTCCAGCATCGCTTCCTTGGGCGCGAAGAACTCGTCGTTGGCCAGCAGGGCCTTGCCGCCCACCTTGCGTGCGGCCAGATCAATCAGGTCGGCGAAGGCGACGTGCATCGCCCCGGGTGCTTCGGCTTGCATCGGTTTTCCTCTCCCGGACTTGCCGGGGCTAGCCGCGCGGCAGCCACTGGCCGATGCGCGGGCCCGTCAGTCCCTCGGTGGCGTCGAAGATACGCTGGCCGCGCAGGTATGTCCTCAACACCCGGCCTTGCAGCTCGCGTCCGGTGTAGGGCGTCAGCCGGTGCCGGTGCCGGATGTCCTCCGGCGCCACCTTGAAGCGCGCCTCCGGGTTGAAGACGACGAAGTCCGCGTCCAGCCCCGGCCGGATGGCTCCTTTGCGCCCCGACAATCCGGCCAGCTTCGCGGTGCGGTGCGCCATGCGGTCCACCAGCACGTCCAGGCCCAGGTCGTGCGCGCGCATGCCCGTCCACACCGCGGACACGCTGAGCTGCAGGCCCGCGATGCCGCCCCACGCGCCGGAGAAGTCCCCGGCCTCCAGCTTCTTGAGCGCGGGCGTGCAGGGCGAGTGGTCCGACACCACCAGGTCGATGAGGCCGCTCTTCACCGCGGCCCACAGCCGCTCGCGGTTCGCCGCCTCGCGGATGGGCGGGGCGCACTTGAAGTGCGTCGCGCCGGCCTCAATCTCCTCCGCGGTGAAGGTGAGGTAGTGCGGGCAGGTCTCCACCGTGAAGGGCAGCCCCTCCGCCTTCGCCTTCGCGATGTCGTCCAGCGCGTCCGCTGCGGACAGGTGGACGATGTGCACGGGGCCGCGGTGCTTGCGGCACAGGTCGATCATCATCCGGATGGCGTCCACCTCCCACGCGGCCGGGCGGGACGCGAGGTAGCTGGCGTACGCGCGCACGTCGCCCGCGAAGGGCGGCTCGTGGTCCGTCAGCTCCGCGTGGACCAGCAGCGGCACGCCCGCCTTCGCGAGGATGGGCATGGCCCGGTCCAGCACGTCGCGCGTGGCGGCGGGGAACTCGTCCACGCCCGAGTGCACGAGGAAGCACTTGAAGCCGGGCGCGCCCGCGTCGACCATCGCCTGGAGCTCGTCCGCGTTGCCGGGGATGACGCCGCCCCACAGGCCGTAGTCGATGGCGCACTGGCCCGACGCGGCCTCCGCCTTGGTGCGCAGCGCGGCCAGGGACGTGGTGGCGGGGATGGAGTTGAGCGGCATGTCCACCACGGTGGTGATGCCGCCCGCCGCCGCCGCGGCCGTCGCGGTGGCGAAGCCCTCCCAGTCCGTGCGGCCGGGCTCGTTGATGTGCGCGTGGCAGTCCACGATGCCGGGCAAGAGCGCGTCGCGGCCCAGGTCCACCACGTTCGCGCCTTTCGGCACGTCCACCGTCGCGTGGATGCCTTCGATGCGCCCGTCGCGCACCACCACCGCCGCGGGGCGCGTGCCATCGGGCATCACCACGCGCTCGCTGCGAAACACCGTCACACCAGAAGCACTCACGTCTCGAACTCCGTCGTCGCGTAGTCCGCGAGCGCGCGGAAGTGGCGCTCGCTGTCATCCAGGTAGAGCTGCTTGGTGATGCCGCCCACCAGCCGGGGCAGGCTGTACTTCATGCCGGAGATGCTGGCGCCGCCGAAGCCCAGCGAGAGCAGGCACCCGAAGGTGTAGTTGAACACGCCGCCAAGCCATGGCGCGCTGCCGGGCTGCTTCTCCTGGAACTCGAAGGAGGGGCCCAGGTACGGGTGGCGCAGCAGGTCCGCGTGCCGCTCGTTCTCCGGCGGCGTGAAGCGGTCCTTCCACAGCGCGATGTGCGGGTGCAGCTCCGCCAGCTCCGGCCGCAGCGACAGGTCCGTGGTGAAGCCGGACGCGATGATGAGGAAGTCGAACGTGTGCGTCGCGTGCGGCGTGCGCACCACGGCCTGGCCGTCCTGCTGCTTCACCTCCACCCAGGGGCTCTCCGCGTGCAGGTGGAAGTGCGGGTGGCGGCGCGCGCGCTCGAAGGTGTCGCGCGGGGGCAGCTGGCCCATCTCGATGATCTGCCGGATGAAGCGCCAGCGCTGCGCGTCCGGCAGGTCGCCGTGGTGGCGCAGGAAGCCCGCGAACTCCGCCCAGCGGTAGGGGTTCACGTTGGGCAGCTTCTTGCGGCGGTAGAACAGGTCCACCTGGCCCGCGCCCGCCTCCAGCGCCACGGAGGCGTTGTCGAACGCGGAGGCCCCCGCGCCCAGCACGCCCACGCGCTTGCCCTTCAGCGCGGCGAAGTCGATGGGGTCATGCGTGTGCGCCCACAGCACGCGCGGCAAGGGCTGCACCTCCGGCGGTGCGTCCCAGCGGCCCGAGCCGTCGATGCCGGTGGCCAGCACCACCTTGCGGGCGAGCAGGAACTCCGTCTCGCCGTTGTGCGCGGCGGGCACCTCGAAGCAGTCCAGGTCCGCGCGCCAGCGCAGCGCGCCCGCCTTGGTGGCGCACTTCACTGGGATGCCCAGCACGCGCCGGTACCAGAGGAGGTAGTCCGCCCACAGCTCCTTCGGGATGAGGGCCACCTGCTGGAAGCCCTCCGCGCCGTGCTGCGCCTCGTACCAGGCGCGGAAGGAGAGGTTGGGGATGTTGTAGTCCGGGCCGGTGAGGTACTTGGGCGTGCGCAGGGTGATCATCCGCGCGAACGTCTTCCAGGGCCCGTGGAAGCCGTCCTTCCCGTCGTCCAGCACGAGCACGTTCGTCACCCGCTCGCGCATCAGCCCGAACGCGGCGCCCAGGCCGCTCTGGCCTCCGCCAATGATGAGCACGTCCAGGATGGGGCGGCCGTCCGGCGTGGAGCGCGGCGGCACCCAGCTCCGGGCCGGGTAGGACAGGATGTCCAGGTCACGGCGGAGGGCGTCTTCCAGCGCCTCCAGGCCCTGCGGGGGACGGTACGTCGAGGCCAGCGGGTCGCGGTCGGGCATCGCCCCGAAGCAACCCACGCCCGGATTCCCCGTGCAAGGGGGGGCCCGGCGGCAGGGGCGGGTTCCGGACGGCGGCGTCAGCGGCGGGAGGTGGGCCCGGCCGCCTGGGGCACGAGCAACTCGAAGCGCACGCGTGCGTTGTCCGTGCGCATCCCGGCGGGGCCCTCCAGCGTGCGTGCGTCGGCGGGCAGCAGGCCCTCCCAGACGCGCTGGCCGTCCGCGTACACGGTCAGCACGTCCGCGTCGATGCGGGCTCGCAGCACGTGCGGCTCCCCGGGGGAGAGCCGCTCCAACGGCTCCATGAAGCGCGGCCGCACGGTGGTGTAGCCGGCGTTGCCGCACTCGCGGCTCTCGTGGTCGTCCGGGTTGCGCTTGAAGTTGACGACGATGCCCGCGGACGGAGCGATGCGCCACATGGCGTAGATGACGTTGCAGCCATCCCGGGCGCGCAGCTTGAGGCCCACCTGTTCGCGCCGCTGGCCGGAGGCCAGTGGAATCACCGGGTCGGTGACGCCCAGCCAGGTGAAGCGCAGCTCCGCTTCGTCGCCCGTCGACTCCGGGACGACCGCGCGCTGGCGGGGCTCCTCGATGGCGAAGTGCGTGCCGTCCGGCGCGCCCTCCGCGACGTTCACGAGCCGCCCTTCCGTGACGTTCACGAGCTGCCCTTCGGTGACGTGCAGCTGCCGCCGCGTGACGGGGGCCAGGCCGTCCTTCGCGGGCGCCGGATCCGCGCGAAGCTCGCGCGTGCGGGAGGACACAGGGGATTGCATGGGCTTCCTCGTGCTGTTGCAGGCGCCGTGGCTCAGGAGCAGTCCTCCCGCCCACAGCATCAACACGCCTGCCGTCCCGAGCGCCACCCACCGCCGTTCTCGCGCGTCGCTCATGAGCCCGTTCCTCCCAGCAGCGACCGGAGCGTCTCCAGGTGCGCGCCCAGGTAGGCCTGCTCCGCCTGGAGCCGCGCCAGCTCCAGCAGCAGGTAGTCGCGGAAGCGGCGCACCTGCCGCGTCTGCAGTTGCTCCACCTCGCGCAGCTGCCCTTGCAGGTCCGACACCAGCGCGGACACCTCGCCCAGCCGCTGCTGTTCGCTCCGCTCGGTGATGCGCAGCTCGCCCAGCAGCTGGCGCACCCGCCGGGGCGCGCCGTCCACCGCGTCGCGCGTCTCCTGCCGGCGGCCCTCGCGGGCCTGGGCGTTGGCCCGGCCCTGCCAGAGGTGGCCCAGGTTGTAGCCCAGCGTGAGCTGGCCGAAGAGGGGCGTGTCCTGCTGTACGTCGAAGACCTCGTCGTAGCCGCCGCGCACGCTCAGGCGCCACGCGGCCGCCGTGCGCAGGCCGCCGGACAGGACCTCCACCTGATCATCCGCGGCCTCGAAGGCGCTGAGCAGCGCGCCCAGCGTCTGTCCTTCCGGCGGAGTGGGTTCGAGCGCCAGCTGCTCGCGGGCCTGGGCGGTGTCTCGCGCGAGCGAGCGCAGGTGATCCAAGCGCACCTGCACCGCGTTGAGCTCCTCCAGCGTCGCGCCGCCGTCGCGCAGGTCATCGCGCAGCTGCGCCACCAGCTCTTCCGCGCGGGGCAGGGAGGTGGCCAGCGCGCGGGCCCGTGCGTCCAGCGCCGCCGCTTCCCCCAGCCGCGTGCCGTGCTCCACGGCGCTCTGGAGCGCGGCGAGCGCCTGGTAACGGCGGCACTCGGCCTCCGCGCGCGAGCGCAGCGTGCGGCCCCGGTAGAGGCCCACGAAGTCGTAGCCCAGCCCCGCGGTGACGCGCAGCTTGGGCGAGCCCAGGGGCGTGTCGTCCGAGCCGCCCATCGCGTCGCCCGCGTTCACCGCGCCCACGCTGGCGAACACCTCCGGCGCCAGCTCCAGCGCCGCCTCCGCGCGCGAGGTGCCACGCACGCGCTCGCAGTAGCCCTTCGCGAGGTCCGCCTGGGCCCGCACCGCCCCGGCTTCTTCCGCCGCCGGGGCCATGCCCGCCCACAACCCGAGCCCCAGCAGGGCTCCTCTCGCGAGGCTCGTCCGCATCCTCCGCTCCCTTTCCCTTTCCAAGACGGGGCTCACAGCATCAACGGGGGACGGCCCAGGTGAAGCAGCGGCTCGCGCGCGCTGGGCGCGTCCCGAAGCTGGATCTCCACCATCACGCCTCGCAAGTGGTACTGGCGGATGGGGTGCTGCTGGGAGACCTCCCCCTCCAGCACGGGCCCCACCACGCCCACCTCGCGGCACCACAGGATCTTCAGTGCGCAGGTGTAGAGCGGAGTGCCAGCCCGGGCGTTGGGCAGGTTCTCGTAGGGCACGAAGGCCACCGTGAGGTGCTGCTCCAGCGCCTTCAAGTACGGCGAGCCGTGCACCACCAGGAGCAGCTGGTTGAAGCGGCGGATGCGTTCGTCCAGCGCGCGCACGTCCGCCTCCAGGCTCTTGCGCTGCGCCTCCGCCCGGGCCATCGCGAGCACCGACTGCGTGTACTCGCGCTCCAGCAGCAGCGTGTCCGTGGTCAGCCCCTCGGGGGCGTCGTCGCGGCCCAGGCCGTTCTCCGCGGCGGTGAGCCCCTCGCTCTCGCGCCGGAGCGTGTCCAGGCGCATGTCCAGGTCCACCGTCTCCTGCGCCAGGGACAGGTTGCTCTGCGCCATCTGCGCCAGGTGGTGGTTGGTGGTGAGCACGTCCTCGCGCTCCATCAGCTTCGCGCCGTAGAGCGCGCTCGTGCGCGTGCGCGCCAGGCCGCTGAACGCGCGGTTGGACTCGGCGATCTCCCCGCCCGCGCGCAGGTACTCCTGGCGCAGCGCGGACAGCCGCCTCGCCAGCCGGTCGCGGGAGCGCTTCTCGCCCTTCAGCGCCACGACGAAGCGCTGCTGGAAGGACCGCTCCGTGGCCACGGTGCGCTCCGCCTCCTGGAGGCGGTCGGAGGCCTCGCGCCGCCGGGCCAGCAGCCCGTCCCGCTCCGACTCCTGCTGCGCCGCCTGCGCGTTGAGCGCCAGCACGTTGGGGTCGGTGGGCGACAGGATGGTGGGCGTCACCCAGCTGCTGTTCCCCAGGAAGAAGCCCTGAACCGCGAGGAACGACATCAGGCCCAGGAGGATCAGCGCCAGCAGCACCGACCCCATGAACTTGTAGGCGGACACCGCGACGGAGTTGAGCCGGTTGGCGACCTGCTGCTTCATGACGGGGTTCCCTCGCCTGCGGAGTTGGAGGTGAGCTTCGCGGGGGCGGGGGAGGGCGCCGGGGCCTGCGCCGGCGTCGGGCTGCCGCGCGTCTCCCAGCTCCCGGAGTCGAGCGTCAGGAGGGCCAGCGGCGTGAAGAGCGCGTACGTCACCGGCATGAGCAGCGCCATGGGCAGGAAGCTCACGGGATGCACGCGCCGGTCCTCCGGCAGGTAGCGCGTCTCCAGCCGGTAGATGAAGCCCAGCAGGCCAATCACCAGGAAGTGGAAGGCGAGGATGTCCCAGAACTCGCCGTTGAGCATGTTGTGGACGATGACCACCGGGTACGCCAGCAGCAGCGCCAGCTGCGACACGTAGTGCACGGTGATGACCGGGTGCAGCCGCCACGCATGCGACAGGCCACAGAGGAGGTCCACCAGGTTGGAGCGCCGCCACCGCAGCTGCTGGCTGAAGTAGCCCGCGAGCGTGGAGGGCGCGGCGGTGAAGCAGTACGCGTCCAGCGTGTAGACCGTCTCGTAGTCGTGCTTGACGATCTGCCGCGTGAGGAAGCGGTCCTCGCCGTACTTGATGGGGATGCCCGCGATGGCGCGCGCCTCCAGGATGGGCTCCAGCTCCAGCAGCACCGAGCGGCGGTACGCGGTGAGGCAGCCGGACAGGCACATCACCTGGCGGAACGAGCGCTCCAGGTCCTTCAGCCACTTCTGGGCGAAGTGGAACTTGATTTCGATCATCCGCGTCAGCCAGTTCTGGTGACGGTTGATGACGAAGGTGCGGCCGCCCACCGCGGCGACGTTCGGGTGCACGAAGCGGCGGATGAGCTGGCGCACGGCGCTCTTCTCCACCACCACGTCCGAGTCCACGGAGACGATGATCTCCGCGTCTTCCGCGGCGCGGACGCCCCGGTTGATGCCCTTGCGCTTGCCCATGTTCTCCGGGTTGCGCATCACCCGGACGTTGGGGTGGCCTTCCGCGGCCTTCGTGGCCCACGCGACGCTGTCGTCGCGCGAGCAGTCATCCACGACGATGATCTCCGTCAGCTCGCGCGGGTAGTCCTGCTCCAGCAGCGCCCGGACGGTGTGGTAGATGCCCTGGCCTTCGTTGAACAGCGGAACGACGATGGCGACCTTCGGGCGGTAGGTGTCATCCACCCGCTCGAACCGCCGCCCCTTCAGCCGCCGCAGGAAGGGGCCGAGGAGGTAGCGGTTCATCAACACGACGATGAACAGCAAATGGATGGGAAACAGTTCCATCGGCCCCGCACGCCCCCTCACGCCCCGGAAGGGCCCCGGAACCTCCCGGAGCCCTTCCTTCCGTCCCCAAGACGGCCGCTCCACCCCTGTGAAGCGCACGGAAGGTTGGGGTGTCTCGCACGTCCCGCCAACTGACCGGGACCGGTGGGCCGAGGGCTGTCAGGGAGGCTTCATCCGCCCTGACCGCGCGGAGGACTTCAGGTGCCGGCCAGCGTCACCGTCACCGGGAAGGCGAAGGGCGGGCCGTCGCCGGTGCAGTTGACGTTGTAGCTGCCCGTGAAGGTCGCCGTGACCGCCGCACCCGCGGAGGCGCGACCGCCCGTGCCTTCGGTGATGTCCAGGGAGAAGGAGCACTCCACCTCCGGGTCCTCCGGAATGGGGAAGGTGCAGGTGCCCGGCTTCATCGTGAAGGTGTACTCGCCCGTCATCGTCGCGGTGAGGTCGCACTCGAGGGGCGGGAGGGACACGGTCAGCCCGTTCCGGGTGCTCGCATCCTCGGTCAGGACGAGGTTGGTCTGGATGGGCTCTCCCTCCTGGGGGACGCCGGGGATGACCATCGTCATCAGGACGGGGTGGGTGCCCGTGACGTTGGAGCGCGTGTACTCAATCTGAGCGGGGTCCTGGGTGTCGTCATCCCCACCGCACGCGGCGCAGAAGAGGGAGAGGGCGGCGGCGGACGTCAGGGCGAGGCTGCGGAGCATGGGGTCGGTCTCTCGGATGGGAGCGGAAGGATGACGGCCGCAGGAGACGCGGCGGCATGGCTGGAATTCAAACGCTCGATGCGCGGGGCAGCGCCGCCGCCAGGGCCAGGTCCCGCGCCAGCTCCGCCTCGCGCGCCTGGCGTTGGGCCGGAGTGCTGAACGTGATGGCCGCCAGGGACTCGGTCGCGGCGGCGGCGATGCGGTCCACCCCGTCGCGCGAGATGACGCCCGCGTGGAACGCGTCCACCGCCGCGCCCACGTACGTGTCGAAGAAGAAGACGTGCTGCGCGCGCCATTCATCGCGCTTCGGCTGCGGCGTCTCCACCACGTCGTGGATGAACACGGCGCGCACCGCCTGGGGCAGGGCCGCGCGCATCCGGGCGCCGAACTCCACGTCGCCCTGGCCGCTGTCGCCCACGAAGACGAAGCCGTACTCGGGGAAGAGTCGCGCGTACTGCTCGAAGTTCTCGAACTTCTTCTGCGCGATGCGCGTGTTGCCCAGGAGGTAGAAGAAGCTGCCGGACAGCATCACCGCCAGCGGCACGCCGCGCTTGCTCAGCGAGTCCAGCGTGGCGTTCTCGATGAGGCCCAGCGGATCCTGCGGACGGGCGCTCACGAACACGAGGTCGCCCGCGCGGCCCGGGATGATGCCGGGCCCCCGGTCCAGCTCCTGGTAGAACGCGAGCACGCCCGGGTACACCGTCTTCTTCGGGTAGCGCGGGTCCACCCAGTTGGCGAAGAACGTGTCGTCGATGTCGCTCAGGACCTTGTTCTCCCCGCTGGGGAAGGCCTCCGCCTCGCGCTGGAAGTGGGCGAGCAGCTCCGCGCGCAAGGCCCCGTCGTCCACGTCGTCGAACACCAGCTTGTGCAGGTCGTGGTACTCGCCGCCTGCCTCCAGCAGGTTCTTGAACCCGGTCAGCTCCCGGCCCTTCAACCCCAGGAACAGGTCGCGCAGCCGCACTTCCGCCTGCGCGTGCGTGGCGCCTTTCTGGAGCGCGGTGGCCAGCGACGCGCGCACCGGCAGGGACAGCTCCGCCGCGCGGCGCACGCACAAGAGGTCCAGCAGCGCCGTGTGATGGTCCGGGCCCACGATCCGGTCATCCAGGTCCGACATCAGGCGCACCAGGTCCACGTTGGACAAGAGGAAGTTCAGCTCCTCGGGGGTGGCGCCCTCCAGCAGGTCCAGGATGCGGCGCTCGTCGTCCCGGTCCGTGTGGCCGGTCATGTCCCGGCGCAGCGCCTGGAGCTTCGTCGTCGCGGTGGACAGGTCCATGCGTTCCTTCCCTTGCTGTTGGGCCGTGCAGCCTATGCCTCCGGCTGAAGGCCGGACCAGCCCCCGTGACAGGCGCGGCGGTTCCTGATTGCCTGCGCGACATGACGTCGTCCCCGCCCTCCATGCCCCTCGACCTGCGCCCCGACGAGGTCCACGTCTGGCTCGTTGAACCCGAGCGCATTGAAGACCCGCGCCTGCTGGAGGCCTACAAGGCCCTGCTGGACCCCGGCGAGCGCGAGCGGCAGCGGCGCTTCCACTTCGAGCGCCACCAGCGGCAGTACCTCGTGTCCCACGCGCTGGTGCGGCTGACGCTGTCGCGCTACGCCCCCGTCGCGCCGGAGGCCTGGCGCTTCGTCCCCAACGAGTACGGCCGTCCCGCCATCGTCGGTCCGGTGGGGCAGTGGCTGCGCTTCAACCTGAGCCACACTGACGGCATGGCCCTGGTCGCGGTGGGCCGGGACGTGGACCTGGGCGCGGACATCGAGGACGCGGAGCGGCCGGGGGAGACGGTGGAGATCGCCGACCACTACTTCGCGAAGACGGAGGTGCAGGCCCTGCGCTCGCTGCCGAAGGAGCACCAGCGTGCGCGCTTCTTCGAGTACTGGACCCTGAAGGAGGCCTACATCAAGGCACGCGGCGCGGGCCTGTCCCTGCCGTTGGATCAGTTCGCCTTCGACCTGGTGCCGGGACAGATGCCCGGCATCGCCTTCGACCCGCGGATGAACGACCTGCCGGACGTGTGGCAGTTCATGCAGCACAAGCCGTCCGCCCGGCACCAGGCGGCGATTGCCTTCCGCAGGCCCCGGGGCGGGGCGCTCTCCGTGCGCTGGCAGCACACCGTGCCGCTCGCCGGGGACATGGCCCCGGTCATCAAGACGGCCTAGGTCGCGGCCGTCATCCAGCGCGTCAGGTCCTCGCGCACGGCGGCCAGCACCGGCGGCCCGTGCGTGCGGATGAAGAAGTGCCCGCCCTCGAAGTGGCGGATGCGCACGTCGGCGGTGGACTCCTCGCGCCAGTGCTCCATCATGTCCAGCCCCACGTGCTTGTCCCCCTTGCCCGCGTACACGGACAGCGGGATGTCCAGCGGGGCCGCGTCCTGGCCGTTCTCCGACCAGGCCAGCGCGAAGTCCGCGCGCAGCGTGGGGAGGATGAGCTCCAAGAGCTCCTTGTGCTGGAGGACCTCCTCCGGCGTGCCGTCGTACTCGCGCAGCTTCGCGATGAAGCCCGCGTCATCCAGCGTGTGGATGGGCTCCCGCTCGTTGTGCGACGGCGGGGGCGCCGCCGCCGCGATGAAGCCCAGCGGCTTCGGGCCGCCCTGGCGCTTCAGCGTGCGGGCCACCTCCAGGCCGATGCGCGCCCCCATGCTGTAGCCGAACAGGGCGAAGGGCCGGTCCATCAGCGGCGTCAGCGCCGGCATCAGCACGTCCATCAGCTCCGGCAGCGACTTGAGCGCGGGCTCCATCAGGCGCCGCTCCCGCCCGGGCAGCTGCACCGCGCACAGCTCCACCCCCGTGGGCAGCGCCATGCTCCAGGGCGTGTAGATGGCCGCGCTGCCGCCGGCGAACGGCAGGCAGAACAGGCGCAGGCGCGGCTCCGGAAGCGGCTTGCGGGAGGGGAACCAGCGATCGAGGACGGGAGTGGAAGCGCTTGCCATGGCGCGGCCGTCTATACCATGCGCCCCCCGCGGGGAACGCCCTCCCGCACGCGGCGTGGGGCCCCGGGACACGCACCCGGAGTGGGCCCGTGAAACATCCGTCCCAGCAGGTCGGACGGCCATGTTTCACCGCCCCCTCCCTCATGTCGCATCCGGCGTGTGTCACCGCCGGAGACGCGGAAACTTTCATGGCCACGGTTGGGCGCGGGGAGGGTTGTGGTAGCTTGCTTCGCCGTGAGCTACGAGCTTTCACATCTTGAGGCGCTGGAAGCCGAGTCCATCTTCATCATCCGGGAAGTCGCGGCGGAGCTGGATCGGCCGGTGCTGCTCTTCTCGGGTGGCAAGGACTCCGCGGTGATGTTGCACCTGGCGGTGAAGGCCTTCTGGCCCGCGCCGCTGCCGTTTCCGCTGATGCACGTGGACACGGGGCACAACTTCCCGGAGGTCATCCAGTATCGCGATGAGCGGGTGGCGGAGCTGGGCGCGCGGCTCATCGTCGCGTCCGTGCAGGAGGCCATCGACGCGGGCAAGGTGACGGAGGAGAAGGGTCCTCGCGCGTCCCGCAACCGCCTGCAGACGCAGCCCCTGCTGGAGGCCATCGAGAAGAACGGCTTCAACGCCGTCTTCGGCGGTGCCCGGCGTGACGAGGAGAAGGCCCGCGCGAAGGAGCGCGTGTATTCCTTCCGCGACGAGTTCGGCCAGTGGGACCCGAAGAACCAGCGGCCGGAGCTGTGGGCGCTCTACAACGGCCGTCACCGCCGGGGTGAGCACCTGCGCGTCTTCCCCCTGTCCAACTGGACCGAGCTGGACATCTGGCAGTACATCGGCCGGGAGAACGTGGCGCTGCCGTCCATCTACTACACGCACCGGCGCGAGGTGTTCCGCCGGGACGGGATGCTGATGGCCTGGTCGCCCTTCATGGCCATGATGCCCGGCGAGACGGTGACGACGGAGACGGTGCGCTTCCGCACCGTGGGCGACATGACGTGCACCGCGTGCGTGCCGTCCACCGCGTCCACGGTGGAGGAGGTCATCACGGAGGTGACGGCCTCCCGCGTGACGGAGCGTGGCGCCAGCCGCGCGGACGACAAGTTCTCTGAGACGGCGATGGAAGACCGCAAGCGCGAGGGATACTTCTAGTGGAACTGCTGAGATTCGCGACCGCGGGCTCCGTGGATGACGGCAAGAGCACCCTCATCGGGCGGCTGTTGTACGACACGAAGTCCATCCTCGAGGACCAGCTCGCCGCGGTGGAGCGCACGAGCCACGCCCGGGGCGACGAGTACGTCAACCTGGCGCTGCTGCTGGACGGCCTGAAGGCCGAGCGCGAGCAGGGCATCACCATCGACGTGGCGTACCGCTACTTCTCCACGGCGAAGCGCAAGTTCATCATCGCGGACACGCCCGGACACCTGCAGTACACGCGCAACATGGTGACGGGCGCGTCCACGGCGGACCTGGCGCTCATCCTGGTGGACGCGCGCAAGGGCGTGCTGGAGCAGACGCGCCGCCACGCGTTCATCGCGTCGCTCTTGCGCGTGCCGCACCTGGTGCTGTGCGTGAACAAGATGGACCTGGTGGACTACGACCAGGGCGTCTTCGACCGCATCCGGGAGGAGTTCCGCCAGTTCTCCATGAAGCTGGACGTGTCCGACCTGTCGTTCATCCCCATCTCCGCGCTGGGCGGGGACAACGTGGTGACGCGCTCGGAGAAGATGCCCTGGTACCAGGGCCCCACGCTCCTGCACCACCTGGAGAACGTGCACATCGCGTCCGACCGCGACCTCATCCACCTGCGCTTCCCCGTGCAGGGGGTCATCCGGCCCGCGTCCGCGAAGAAGTTCCACGACTACCGCGCGTACTCCGGGCAGCTCCTGGGCGGCGTGATGCGTCCGGGTGACGAGGTGATGGTGATGCCCTCCGGCTTCACCACGCGCATCAAGTCGCTGGAGCTCGCCGGCAAGCCGCTGACGGAGGCGTTCCCGCCCATGTCGGTGAACGTGTCGCTGGAGGAGGAGCTGGACATCAGCCGCGGCGACATGCTGTGCCGCCCGGGCAACCCGCCCACCGCGAGCCAGGACATCGACGCGATGGTGTGCTGGCTGTCGGACTCCACGCAGCTCAACTCCGGGTCCAGGCTGGCCATCAAGCACACCACGCGCATGGCGCGCGCCATGGTGAAGCAGCTGCACTACCGGCTGGACGTCAACACGCTGCACCGCGACGAGCAGTCCTCCGGCCTCAAGCTCAACGAGGTGGGCCGGGTGACGCTGCGCACGACGGTGCCGCTCTTCTTCGACGAGTACCGGCGCAACCGCAGCACCGGCAGCTTCATCCTCATCGACGAAGGCACCAACGCCACCGTGGGCGCGGGGATGATCAACGGCCCCGCCGTGGACAGGTAGGGAATGGCGATGCAACAGCGTCCGGGCTTCATCCTCTGGTTCACCGGCATGTCCGGCGCGGGCAAGAGCACGCTGTCCGCGGCCGTGGCGCGGCAGCTGTCGCCCGTGCAGCGCGTGGAGCTGCTCGACGGGGACGAGGTGCGCACGTACCTGTCCCGAGGCCTGGGCTTCAGCCGCGCGGACCGCGAGGAGAACGTCCGGCGCATCGGCTACGTGGCGCGCGTGCTGGCGAAGCACGAGGTGGGCGTCATCACCGCGGCCATCTCGCCGTACAAGAGCTCCCGGGACGAGGTGCGCGCCCTGGCCACCCAGGCCGGCATCCCGTTCCTGGAGGTCTACGTCCAGGCCAGCCTGGACGCGCTCATCGCCCGTGACGTGAAGGGGCTCTACAAGAAGGCCCTGGCCGGGGAGATTCCCCACTTCACCGGCGTGTCGGACCCGTACGAGCCGCCCGAGTCCCCTGAAATCACCGTCCGCTCCGACGCGGAGACGGTGGATGCGGGGCTGGAGCGCATCCTCGACACGCTGAGGGACCGGGGGCTCCTGGCTCCCGCGGCGAGCGCCGCCTAGGCCGCCCCTCAGGGAAGAGGCCCAGCGGGAAAGAAGGAGGGCGCGCCGCCCTCCTGGATCCTCTATCCTCCCGCAACCTCGACTCCCCGGGAATGGGCCGAATCCATGTATTTCGATGACATCGAGTACATCGAGCTGTGCGTCGCCGACGTCGCGAGTGCATCCGGCTTCTACTCGGGTCGCATGGGCTTCCGCCGCGTCGCGGAAGGGGGCCCGGAGACGGGGCTCGAGGGCCGGCGCTCCGTGTTGTTGCAGCAGGGCACGCTGCGGCTGCTGCTCACGCAGGGGCTGACCCCGGATGACGGGGCCTCCGTGTTCGTGGAGCGGCACGGCGACGGCGTGCGGGACATCGCGCTGCGCACGAAGGACGCGGTGGGCGCCTTCGGCCACGTCACCTGGCGCGGGGCCCGGCCCCTGCGCGAGCCGGTGAAGGGCGTGGACGGGGAGGGCAAGGGCCTGCTCCAGGCCACGGTGGCGACGGTGGGGGACCTGGTGCACTCGTTCCTCCAGTCCGACGCGGCGGTGGGCGCGTTCCTGCCGCCGGGCCTGGTGCCGTGCGAGGCCGTGGAGCCGCCGGCGCCGGCGCCGTTCTCCGGGTTGGACCACCTGGCCATCTGCCTGGAGCCGGGCACGCTGGACGCGACGGTGCGCTTCTACCAGCACGTCTTCGGCTTCCATCAGTCCCACGAGGAGATCGTCCACACGCACCAGAGCGGGATGAACTCCAAGGTGGTGCAGAGCCCGTCCACGCGCATCACCCTGCCGCTCCAGGAGCCGCTGTCCGAGGAGAACCCCGGGCAGATTGGCGAGTTCCTGCGCCGCAACGGCGGCCCGGGCGTGCAGCACATCGCGCTCCTCACGCCGGACATCGTGGAGGCGGTGCGCGAGCTGCGGCGGCACACGCGGTTCCTGGAGATTCCAGCCCCGTACTACGAGCGGCTGGAGGCGCGGCTGGGCGCGCTGGACTTCGACCTGGCGCCCCTGCGCGAGCTGGGCATCCTGGTGGACCGCGACGCGTGGGGCACGCTGCTGCAGACGTTCACGCGCTCGGAGCACCCGAAGCAGACGCTGTTCTTCGAGGTCATCCAGCGCCAGGAGGCCCGGGGCTTCGGCGGCGCCAACATCCGCGCCCTCTTCGAGGCGGTGGAGCGCGACTACGCCCGGGCGCAGGCGTGAGCCCCACCGCGCGCCCCCTCTGCCTGGACGAGTACGAACACCAGGCCCGCGCGCGGCTGCCCGCGGACGTCTTCGACTACGTGTTCGGCGGCAGCGACGACGAGTGCTCCCTGCGCGACAGCCGGCGGGCCTTCGACGCGTGGTGGCTGCGCCCCAGCGTGCTGGTGGACGTGGCCCGCTGCGACACCTCCGTGGAGCTGCTGGGCACGCGGCTGGCGCACCCGCTGGGCGTCGCGCCCATGGCGTACCAGGCCCTGGCGCATCCGGACGGAGAGGTGGCCACCGCGAGGGCGGCCGGGGCGCTGGGCGGGCTGATGGTGGTGAGCACCATGGCCAGCCGCACGCTGGAGGACGTGGCCGCCGCCGCGACGGGGCCGCTCTGGTTCCAGGTGTACTGCTTCCGCGAGCGCGCGGTGACGACGGCGCTCATCCGCCGCGCGGAGGCCGCGGGCTACAAGGCGCTGGTGCTCACGGTGGACACGCCCCGGCTGGGCCGCCGGATGCGGGACCTGCGCAGCGGCTTCGGGCTGCCCGCCCACGTGCGCGCGGCCAACTTCGACGCGGGCGTGACCGCCGCGCTAGCGGCCCGCGCCTCCGGTGAGTCCGGCATCGCGTCGCATGCGTCGCGGGACTTCGACCCCTCGCTCACGTGGGAGGCGGTGGAGTGGGTGCGCTCGGTGTCCAGGCTGCCGGTGCTCCTCAAGGGCGTGCTGACGGCGGAGGACACGGCGCGCGCGGTGGCGGCGGGCGTGGACGGCGTCATCGTGTCCAATCACGGCGGCCGGCAGCTGGACGGCGCCATCCCTCCCCTGGAGGCGCTGCCGGAGGTGGTGGCCACGGCGAAGGGCCGCTGCGAGGTGCTGATGGACGGCGGCATCCGGCGGGGCACGGACGTGCTCAAGGCCCTGGCGCTGGGCGCGAAGGCGGTGCTGGTGGGCCGCCCGGTGTACTGGGGGCTGGCGGCGGGCGGCGAGGAGGGCGTGGGCCACCTGCTGTCGCTGTTGCGCGAGGAGCTGCTGCTGGCCCTGGCGCTCGCGGGCCGGCCCTCGCTCCCGTCGCTGGACGCGTCGGTGCTGCGGCGCAGGACCTTCTGAGTCGGCTGGGGCGGTCCGCGCCCGGGCTTTTCGGCTAGGCTCCGACCCTGGAGGGGGTCTGAAGGCCGTGCCGATGCTCGTCTACAACCCAGGGCAGCCGGATGAGCTGTCCTACCCGCTGGGGGACGCGCCCATCACCATTGGCCGCGCGGACGACCAGGGCATCTGCATCCCCCACCGCAGCCTGTCCCGCCAGCACGCCCGCATCGAGCCGGCCGACGGGCGCTTCTTCGTCACCGACCTGCAGAGCAAGAACGGCACCTTCGTCAACGGCGTGCAGATCCGCCGCAAGGAGCTGCGCCCCGGCGACACGCTGACCCTGGGCGAGCTCGTGTTCCTGCTCACCCACGAACCCCCGCCTTCCACGGTCCCGGGGCAGGCCGGCGCGTTGTCCGGTGCGTCCGACGAGCCCCGTCCCCAGCTCACGCGCGCGCTCACGCGTGTGCCGCTGAAGACGCTGGTGCAGGCGGTGTCCGACCCGGAGCGGTCCGCGGCGGAGGCCGCCAGCGCGGCCACTCGCGCCCGGGAGCGGATGCGCATCCTCCAGGAGGTGGCGAAGCTGCTGTCCGTCACGGACGACCTGGAGGCGCTGCCCGGCAAGGTGCTGGACCTGGCGTTCCAGATCCTCCACGTGGACCGGGGCGTCATCCTGCTCGTGGACGAGGGCACCGGGAAGCTGGAGCCGCGCGTGACGAAGACGGCGGAGGGCACGGCCGTGCGCGGGCCCATCTACAGCCAGAACATCGTGGACTTCGTGCTGCGCCGGAGCGTGGCGGCCCTCTTCTCCGACGCGGTGAACGACCCGCGCCTGGGCGCCGCGGAGTCCGTCATCTTCAGCTCCATCCGCGCCTCCATGTGCGTGCCGCTCAAGCCCCGCGACGAGGTGCTGGGCGTGCTGTACGTGGACAACGTCTCCACGCCCAAGAGCTTCTCCGAGGACGACCTGGACTTCCTCGTCGCGTTCGCGGGACAGGCGGCGCTCGCGCTGGAGAACGCCCGGCTCTACCGCCGCATCGAGCAGGAGACGGTGCAGCGCATGCAGCTCATCATGGACGCGAAGCTGGCCTCGCTCGCGGCCATGGTGGGCGGCATGGCGCACGAGCTGCGCAACCCGCTCAACTTCATCAGCAACTTCGCCGGCCTGTCCGTGGGCCTCACGGAGGACCTGGCCAGTGTGATGGAGCCGCAGCGCGAACGCCTGACGCCGGAGTCCGTGCGCGACGTGGACGAGGCGCTCGCGTGCCTGCGCACCAACGTCCAGAAGATCAACGAGCACGGGCGCCGCGCGGACGCGCTCATCCAGGGCATGCTCCAGCACGCGCGCCGCTCACCCGGCCCACGTGAATCCGTGGAGCTGAACGCCCTGGTGGCGGAGAGCGTCGCGCTGGGGCAGGGCGGCATGCGCGGCGAGCCCCTGACGGTCCGCCTGGAGTCCGAGTACGACCCGGCCGTGGGCCAGCTGGAGCTCAGCCGCGCGGAGGTGGGCCGCGTCATCATCAACGTCGTGGACAACGCGCTCTACGCCATGCGTCAGAAGCGCCAGGCGCAGGGCGCCACGTACGTGCCGGTGCTCAAGGTTCGCACCCTCGCGCGTCAGGAGCAGGTGGAGGTCCGGCTGCGCGACAACGGGCCGGGCATCCCCGTGGAGAGTGCGGCGAGAATCTTCGACCCCTTCTTCACCACGAAGCCGCCGGGGCAGGGGACGGGGCTGGGGCTGTCACTCAGCCATGACATCATCGTGCAGGGCCACCAGGGCACCTTCCGCATGGAGACGGTGCCGGGTGAGTTCACGGAGTTCGTCATCACCCTGCCCAGGCGGGGGGGACGGTCATCAATGGAGCGAGGCTCGGGAGCACGATGAAGAACCTCATGGACCCGCAGCTGCTGGAGGCCTTCGAGGGCCGGTACGAGCTCCTGTCCGAGCTGGGCGAGGGCGGCTTCGGCCGCGTCTACAAGGCCCGCCAGGTGACCACCGGCCAGAACGTGGCCGTGAAGCTGTTGCGGCTGACGGACGGCGCGACGCCGGAGTCCGTGGAGCGCCGCAGCGCGCGCTTCGAGCGCGAGATGAAGCTGTGCGCGCAGATGCACCACCCGAACATCGTGCGGCTCATCGATTCAGGCCGGGCGCAGGGCGGCGCCGTCTACTCCATCTTCGAGTTCGTGCCGGGGAAGAACCTGGCGCAGGTGCTCGCGGAGGAGGGCGTGCTGGACCCCGTGGAGACGCGCCACCTGATGCTCCAGCTCCTGGACGCGCTGGCGTGCGCGCACGCGCAGAACGTGGTGCACCGCGACCTGAAGCCCGCGAACATCATGGTCGTGCCCACCGGCGCCCGGCGCAACGCGCTGGTGCTGGACTTCGGCATCGGGTCGGTGACGGACGAGCTGACGCGCGCTGAAGCCCAGCCGCGCATCACGTCCACCAATGAGTCGCTGGGCACGCCGTCGTACGCGGCGCCGGAGCAGCTTCGCGGGCAGGCGCCCACGCCGCGCTCGGACCTGTACGCGTGGGGGCTGGTGTTCCTGGAGTGCCTCACCGGCCGGCGCGTCTTCGAGGGCGCCACCGTCGCGGAGGTCATCTTCCAGCAGCTCTCCACGGAGCCGGTGCCCATCCCCCCGGCCATCGCCGCGCACCCGCTGGGCAAGCTGCTCCAGCGCGTCACCGCGAAGGACCCGTCCCAGCGCACCGTGTCCGCGGAGGTGCTGCTGCGCCAGCTGGAGGCGGTGGACGTGTCCAACCTGCCGCGCCGGCCCTCGCCCGTGCGCATCCAGCCCGCGGCCCCCAACGCGGAGACGGCGACGGTGGAGCTGTCCAGCCGCACGCCCAACGCGCTGTCCACGCGCGCGCGCCGCTGGGCGGAAGGGGAGCGGCGCCAGCTCACGGTGGTGTGCTGCACGCTGTCCGCCACGCAGACGACGCCGGGGCCGGTGGACATCGAGGAGCTGGACCACGTGCTGGGCGCCCAGCAGGAGGTCTGCATCGAGATTGCCCGGCGCTACAACGGCCACATCGCCAGCGCGCTGGGCGACATCGTGCTCTTCTACTTCGGCTATCCGGCGGCGCGGGAGGACGACGCGCGCCGCGCGGCACAGGCAGCGCTGGACATGGTGGCGGAGGTCCGGCGGCGCGGCCGTGCGATTGAAGCCGAGCGCGGCACGCGGGTGGAGATCCGCGTGGGCCTGCACACGGGCCTGGTGGTGTCTCGCGAGCAGCGGGACCCCACGCTCTCCGGCCTGGGCTTCGTGGTGGGCACCACGCCGAAGCTGGCCTTCCGGCTGTCCACCTCCGCGCCTTCGGGCGCCATCCTCGTCACGGGCGACACGCAGCAACTGGTGCGCAAGCACTTCCCGCTGGAGAGCGTGCCCGCGTCCCCGAACGAGCTCCTGCCCCCGGGCCTGGAGACGTTCGTGCTCCAGGGCGCGGACGCGACGTGGAGCGGCGCCGACGACGCGCTGACCCTGGTGGGCCGCGCGCGGGAGCTGGACCTGGTGCTGTCGCGCTGGGAGCAGGTGCGCGCGGGGCAGGGGCAGGCGGTGCTGATTTCAGGCGAGCCGGGCATCGGCAAGTCGCGCCTCACGCGCGAGCTGGGAGACCGGCTGGGCGCGGAGCCCCACACGTGGCTGGAGGCCCGCTGCACGCAGGACGGCTCGGGCCAGGCGTACATGCCCGTGGTGGACCTGCTCACGCGGATGCTGGACCCGAACCGCGACCTGCCTCCCGAAGGCCGGCTGACGGGCCTGGAGGCGCTGCTGTCCGGCTACAGCTTCGACCTGCCGGAGACGCTGCCGCTGTTCGCGTCGCTGCTGTCCCTGCCGCTGCCTCCGGAGCGGTGGGCGCCGCTGGACGTGTCGCCCCTGAAGCACCGGGAGCTCACGCGCAACGCGCTGCTGTCGCTGCTCGCCGCGATGGCGGAGCGCCAGCCCGTGGTGCTGGCGATGGAGGACCTGCACTGGGCGGACCCCTCCACGCTGGAGCTGCTCAAGGCGCTGGTGGAGGAGGTGTCCTCGTCGCGGCTGCTCGCGGTGTTCAGCGCGCGGCCGGAGTTCGAGCCGCCCTGGGCCTCGTCGTCGGTGACGCAGGTGCAGCTGGGCGCCCTGGCTCGCGCGGAGGTGGAGCGGCTGGCCACCGCCGCCGCGGGAGGTCCGCTGTCCGCGGAGGCGCTGGAGGAGATTGTCACGCGCACGGACGGCATCCCGCTGTTCGTGGAGGAGCTGGTGCGCACGCTGCGCGAGTCCGGCGCGCTGGTGGAGCGCGAGGGCCGCTTCGCGCTGGAGGCGGGCAAGGCGGGCCCCGCGGTGCCGGGCACGCTGCGCGACCTGCTCGTCGCGCGCCTGGACCGGCTGGGCCGAGGCAAGGAGACGGCGCAGATCGCCTCCGTGCTGGGGCGCGAGCTGACGCATGAGCTGCTGCGCCACGTCAGCCCCCTGACGCCGGAAGCGCTGGAGGCGGACCTGGAGCGGCTGGTGGGCTCCGGGCTGCTGCACCGCAAGCGCCGGCCGAAGGGGCCCATGTACCTCTTCAAGCACGCGCTGGTGCGGGACGCGGCCTACGACTCCATGCTCAAGCGGTACCGGCAGCAGGTGCACGCGAAGACGGCGGAGGCGCTGGAGGCGCACTTCCCGGAGCAGGTGGAGTCCCGGCCGGACCTGCTCGCGCACCACTGGGCCGCCGCGAACCTGAAGCGCAAGGCCATCGTCTACGCGCAGAAGGCCGCGTTCGCCGCGCTGGTGCGCTCCGCCTACCTGGAGGCCATCCTCTTCGCCCGGCTGGGCCTGTCGTGGCTGGACGCCATCGACGACCCGGTGGAGCGCGCGCAGCTGGAGCTGAGCCTCAACGGCGTGCTCGCGCCGGCGCTGATGTCCACGCAGGGCTGGCGCTCGCAGGACCTGCGCGACGTGGCGGAGCGCTCGCTGGAGCTGCTCTTCACGGTGGGTGAGAGCCCCTACGCGGCCCCGACGCTGTGGGTCCTCTCCATCTTCTACCACCTGGGAGGTGACCAGCGCCGGGTGCGCGGGCTGCTCGACAGGCTGGTGGCGCTGGCGCAGCGCACCGGGGACGCGGGGCAGGAGGCGGTGGCGCTCACCATCCTCTCCAACATCGAGCTCCTGGAGGGCCGGCTGGGCGAGGCGAAGGCGAAGGCGGACCGCTGCCTGGCGCTGTTCGACCCGGAGGCGCACCGGATCCACCGCATCCTCTACGGCCAGGACACGCGCGTGGGCGGCGAGTCCGTGCTGTGCCGGGGGCTGTGGCTGCTGGGCTTCCCGGACCAGGCGAAGGCGCACGGCGAGGCCGCGGTAGCGTGGGGCCGCGAGCTGAACCACGGCACCAGCATCGGCCTGTCCTTCATCTACCTGCTGCTGATGGCGCAGGAGCACGGCGACCGCGCGGAGGCGCTCCAGCTCATCTCCCAGCACGCGGAGCTGTCCCACCGCTACGGCCTGCTGGAGCAGTCCGCGTACGTGGGCATCCTGCGCGGGTGGGCCGCGAAGGACCTGGAGGCGATGCGCCGGAGCGTGGCGATGCGCGAGGCGTTCGGCACGGAGATGGACCAGCCGGCCTACTACGCCATGCTCGCGGAGCTGGAGCTGGAGCTGGGCCATGGGGAGGCGGCGCTCGCCACCGTGGAGCACGGCCGGCAGCGCGCCCAGGTCCTGGGCGAGGCGTACCACGAGTCCAAGCTGCTGCGCGTCAAGGGGCAGGTGCTACTGCAACGGGACGGAAATACCGCCCCCGCCGCGGAGGCCTGCTTCCGGCAGGCGGCGGACGTCGCACACGCCCAGGGGGCGCGGATGCGTGAGCTGCAGGCCGTCACGGCGCTGGCGCGGGTGCTCCAGGCCTCGGGACGTCAGGAAGAAGCCCGGCAACGGCTGCAAACGGTCTACAGTACCTTCTCCGAAGGATGGGGAACGCCGCCCGTCTCGGAGGCCCGCGCGTTGTTGGATGCGCTGGGAGGGAGAACGCTGACATGAGCAAGAAGAAGCCGGAGTCGAAGGCCGCGCCCGCGCCCGCACGGGCCCGCCCGGTGGCGCGCAAGCCCACGCGGAGCGCCGGGGGCCAGGCCGCCACGGTGAATGACTGGCAGGCCGTGTGGATGCGCGCCGTCGCGCTGGCGTGGAAGGAGCCCGAGTTCGAGGCGGCGCTGCAGAAGGACCCGCGCCAGGCCCTCAAGAAGCGCTTCGACTTCGACCTGCCGGCCAGCATCCAGCTGAAGGTCGTCCCCTCCACCGCGAAGGACGCGGCGGCGGACAGCACCTGGAAGGTGAACAGCGCGGAGGTGGAGCTGCACCTGCCGAAGAAGCCGGCCGACGTGGCCGACCACGCCGTGGCCCTCTCCAGCCTCACCGACACCTACGGCCGTTCGCACTGCTGCGGCAGCCCCTGCTGCTGAAGCCGCCGCGCGGCTTCAAGCCGGGCTCAGGGGGCTGATTCCGGAGGATCGCCCCCCGACACCGCGAAGGCGCCCACGGAGGCCTCGCCGAAGCCGTCCACGCCCGCCACGCGCTGGAAGAAGTCCGGGTCGCTCCGGCCCAGCGCGTAGGGCCGCAGCCCCAGCGCGGTGGACACCAGGTAGAGCGTCTGCACCAGCGCTCCGGTGTCCTGCAGCACCAGCGAGTACGCCAGCGTCTCGTACTTCCACGCGAGCCGGGGCACGCGCGCGGCCACCACCATCAGCACCTCGGGCCGCTCGTAGGGCTCCACCGGCGCGCGGGCCTCGTCCAGCAGCGCGTGGAACTCCGGCGTGGGGCCGCTCAGCTTCTCCAGCCGGTGGCCCAGCGGGTCGTAGTGGTACGCGCCCGGGGCCAGCCCCTGGCACTCGCCCACCATCGGGTACAGCTCCAGTGCGTACACCGCGCCCGCGCCGGGGTAGGGCCGGTCGGTGATGTCCCCGTCCTGCGTGGTGCGCACGTCGCGCACGCGCGCGGCGCGGTAGAGCAGCTCGCCCAGCTGCTGCACGGTGAGCGGGGCCGCGCCCCGGCCGCGCAGGCTGCGGCGGGCCTCCAGCACCTCCGTGAAGGTGCGGTCGCCACCGGCGCGCAGCGCCTCCAGGTCCGGCCGGTAGAGGTCCACCGCCTCCTGGATGACCGACGGCTTGAGGGCGGGCGGGTTGGGCAGCTCGCCCCGGAAGCGGTAGGTGGCGCCCGCGCGCGTCTGGTGGCCCCAGCCCCGCGAGCGCAGGTGGAAGAGCAGGTCGTGCGGCTCCCACTGCTTCAGCGCCGTCTGCGTCTCCTCCGACGCCGGCACGTCCAGCCCGTTGGGGACCAGGATGCCCGTCTCCGCCAACAGGCGCACCAGCTCGCGCAGCGTGAAGGACTCGATGCCGGTGTTGAACTGGTTGAGCCGCGCCAGCAGCGTGGGGCGGGCCATGTCGAAGAGCAGCGACACCACGCGCCGGTCGTGCAGCGCCGCGGTGGCGTGCACCGTGGGGCAGTCCAGCACCGCGCGGCCCTCCGCCATGCGCGTGTGCGCGAAGCGCGACAGCTGCAGCGGCTGCGTCGCGTCGAACGTGGCGCGGTGGCGCAGGAAGGACGCGGAGGCCGGCGTGAGCGTCAGCAGCAGGTTGCCCCGCTCCTCCACCGTCCACGACAGCAGGCCGCCGTCGCCCGCCAGGTCCAGCCAGTACCACGCGAGCGTCGTGTCCGAGCCCGCGGCGGCCGGCACCTCCACCTCGTGGATGCCTCCGTCCGCGAGCGACTCGAACACGGCGCGCACACCGGGGGCCATCGGGCCCAACCGCAGCGAGCGGCCAGGGCCCTCCACGCGCGCGTCCTCCGCGTCGGGGCAACGCAGCGCCACACCTTCGGCGAGCGACAATCTCATTCGTGCGGCCTCACGGCTCCACACCGTAGAACTGAGTCGGGTTTTCCCAGAGAACCTTTCGTAGACGACTTTCGGTCATCACGTCACGCAAGGACAGCAGCGACCCCAGCACATCCTCGCCGTGGTCCAGGTGGGGGAAGTCGGTTCCGAAAACCAGGCGGTCCTCCGGGAGGTGTCGCACCACGTCAGACAGGTACGGCTCATCCGGCTCCAGGGAAACGAAGCAGTGCCGGCGCAGGTAGGAGGAAGGGAGCTGTCGGATGGTGGCGGAGACCTCTGCACCCACAGCGCGATATTCCTCGTCCAGCCGCCACGCCCAGTACGGCAACCAGCCGCAGCCGGCCTCCATCGCGCCAAGGCGCAGGCCCGGGTGCCGCTCCAGCACGCCCCCCTGGAGGAGCGCCAGCAGTCCCATCATCAGCTCCATGGGGTGGGCGCAGACGTGGTTGGCGAAGCGGGTGTCGAAGCGGTCCGCGCCCGCGGACGGCACGTAGACGTGCCCGCTGCCGTGCAGCACCACCGCGAGTGAGAGCTTTTCGCACTCCGCCCAGAAGGGCGCGTAGGCGGCGTCCGACAGGAGCCGGCCGCCGATGGGGTTGGGGCGCACCATGACGGCGCGCCAGCCGAAGCCCGCGACGCGGCGGACTTCCGCCACCATGGCCTCCGGCTCGTGGCGGCTGATGAGCCCCACGCCCCGCAGACGCTCCGGCTGGTGCGCGCAGAAGCCATGCAGCCAGGTGTTGTAGACGGACGCGAACGCGGTGGCCACCTGGGGCTTCAGGGGGGAGAAGCCCTCCAGCAGCAGCGCGTAGGTGGGGAAGAGGGCCGCCATGTCCACGCCGTCGCGGTCCATCTGGGCCAGGTACACGTCCGGCCGCTGCAAGAGCTCGTTGCGGCCCAGCTGCGCGTAGGCGCGGGCGGAGAACTCCACCCAGGCCCTCTCCGGCATGTGGTTCCACAGCGGCTTGCCGTCCACCTCCGGCAGGGGCTGCACGGGCAGCAGGCCCTGGGGGCCCAGCCGCTCCAGGCGCTGTTCCAGGGTTTCGTCCGGCAGGCGTCCCGGCCGGGGCGCGTGGCGGCGCAGGCCGGGCTCCAGCTGCTCCGCCCAGAGGCTCAGCGGCTCCAGGACGTGCCGGTCCGCGTCGAAGATGTGAAGGCCGTCGCGCATGCGTCAGGGTCCCCAGCTCGCGAGCTCGTCGCGCACGTCCTTGAGCAGCGCTTCCAGCAGGCCGGTGCGGCGGGCCTGGGCGCGCAGGGCCTGCTCCTCCGCGTCCTCCAGCGTGCCCGCGCGTCCGCCCCGGGCCTCCACCGCGCGGTCGCACAGCTCGCGCAGGAACTCGTGGTGCTGCGGCTGGAGCGCCTGGAAGCCCTCGCCCCAGCGGGCGACGAAGTCCACCAGCACGTCGCGCGAGGCCTCCGGCACGTCGCGGCGGTCAGGCAGGTCGCGGCTCAGGCGCACGAAGAGGTCCGGGAACACGTCGCGCATCGCGGTGGCGAAGGTGGCCGGGACGTAGACGGGCTGCGTGTCCGGGACGAGGTCGCCCTGGCGCTCGGCGGCCAGCACCGCGTCGAAGTCCGTGAAGAGGCGCTCGTGCCGGCGGCGCTCGTTCTGGTTGCGCGCGAGGAAGAACACCGCGCGCGGCAGCATGGCCGGGGCGGTGCGGCGCACCTCCGCCAGCGTGTCCCCCAGGGCCCCGCGCTCCGCCGGCGTCAGGGCCCAGGCGGCGGTGGCCTCGCGCAGGAAGCGGTCGGTGACGGCCTCCGGCCACCCGGGCTCCTTCACCTGGGGCGGGCGCTGGATGCCGGCGATGAAGCCCCGGATGCGCTCGCAGGCGGCGTCCCAGGTGGACAGCCGCTCCACCAGGTCGCGGAAGCCCTCGAGCAGCTGGGGCCGCGTCATGCCCAGGGGCATCACGTTGAGCACGATGGCGCCCCGGTCCCGGGAGTTCGCCTTCCTCGGCGTGGCGAGCCGTCCTTCCGCGCGCAGCCGCGTCCAGAGCTTCGTGCCTCGCGGGGCCTGGAGGGGCGCCACCACCACCCAGGGCAGGTGCGTGCGCTGGATGTTCGCGTGCAGCGAGTCGAAGACCGCGGGCGTGTCGTGGTCGAACCCGACGATGAAGCTGCCCCGGGGGCCGATGCCGTGCGCCTGGATGCGCAAGAGGTCGCCCACGAGGTCCGCGCGCACGTTCTGGTGCTTCTGCGCTTCCTTGAGCGCGCCCGCGTCGAAGGACTCGATGCCCAGGACGACGGTGTAGAAGTTCGCGTCCGCCATGCCCTCCAGCAGCCCGGGGTCGCGGCTCAGGTTCATCGTCACCTGGGTGAAGAAGCGCAGCGGGCGGGGCAGGGCGCGGTTCAAGGGCACCAACCCCGCGAGCACCTCCTTCGCGTAGGCCGCGTCTCCAATGAACTCGTCGTCCGCGAAGAAGACACCTTCCGCCCCCAGTGCCGCGTGGGCGCGCACCTCGTCCAGCACGCGCTCCACCGGCTTGTGCCGCTGCTTGCGGCCGTACAGGTAGATAACGTCGCAGAAGGAGCAGTCGAACGGACAGCCGCGCGTGGTCTGCACGGAGCCCCACGCATAGCGCGGGAGGTCCGCCGCGACCGCGTCCCAGCGCGGCAGGGGGCTCTCGCTCAGCGACGGCTTGTCCAGCTGCCGGTACTCAGGGGCGTACTCGCCGCCGAGCCAGTCCGCGAGGAAGCGCGGCCAGGTGCGCTCGGCTTCATTGACGAAGACGGCGTCGAAGAAGCCGCGGTAGTCCTCCGGCGCGGCGGAGACGGCGGGGCCGCCCGCGACCACCGTGGCGCCCCGGTCGCGGAAGAGGCCGCCCAGGAAGCGCGCCTGGTAGGTGAGGGCGGAGTACATCACCGACACGCCGACGAGCTCGTAGTCCCCCAGCTCCGTGTCCGCGCGCAGCTGCCCGTGCAGCTCCTCGTCCCAGATGTCCACGCTGAAGGTGTCCGGCGTGAGCGCCGCGAGCGTCGCGCAGGCCAGCGGCGTCATCGTCGCGCGCTTCACCAGCCCGCGCTCCGGGTCGAAGTCCTCCGTCTCCCGGTCCACGTGGCGCCGGTCGGGTCCGCACTGGACCAGGAGGATGCGCGGCTTGGGGGGAAGGACGGACGCCATCGCTCAGAAGTAGAAGGGCACGGGGTTGAGCTGCGCTTCGGTCCTCGGGGCCTTCAGCCACCCCATCCGCACCGGGACGTCATACAGCCGGCCGGGGCCCAGCCGGGGCCAGAAGTGCCGCAGCCCCGGGACGATGACCTTCACGGCGGATACGCCCACGTCCGGCCGTGATTGCTCCACCACCAGCGTCTCCATCCCCACGCTCGCGGCCCGGGCCACGCACTCGCGCACGTCGTCCCGCAGGTCGTCATGCCACACGCGCGGGAAGTCGGCGCGGACGCGAGCGGGGACGGAGTCGTCCGGGAAGAGCCAGCGGACGTCGTCGTGCGCGCTGGCGTCCCAGGGAGACGGGGACGTGTCCTCCGGGTCGTAGCACTGGGCCACCTCCGTGAGCGCGCGCTGCACGGCGAGCTTCGCGTCGAAGTGGCAGCCGCACCCAGCCCATGCCCGCCCGCGCTCGGGGGACCACGCGAGCGCGACGAACACCGGGATGCCCAGGTCGTGCGTGAGGTCCAACACCGACAGCTGGACGCCGAGCGACTGGTAGTGCGCCTCCACGGACGCGAACCACGGCTCCTCGAAGGAGCGCAGGTCCAGGCGCGGACGGCGCAGGCGGTTGTACCACCAGAGCGCCACCGCATCGCGCTCCACCAGCTCCAGGAAGCCCTGGAGGATGGCCTCCTCCACGCAGTTGCCCGCCGCGTTGCCGTTGGAGTTGAAGAAGCAGAACGGCCCGCCGCCGGGGGAGGGCGTGGGCGTGAAGAGGTACGCGAACGACGTGGGCACGTACTTGTGGACCCCGTGCGTGAGCGACCACGCGGGGCTCCAGTCCATGGGTTGATCCGCGTAGGGCAGGGGCACCGCGGTGCGCATGTCGCGGCGGGCCGAGCCTCCGGGCTCGGCGGACCGGGCCTGGAACTGCGCGGCGCTGAAGTGCTGGAGCGCGTCCGGGGGCACGGCCTTCGCGCCCAACTGGGACGCCGTGGCGTGGACGCGGGGCTCGTCGCCCTGGAACACCGCGCTGTAGCGCTCCAGCGCTTCGCACAGCGCCCCCGCGCGGGACTGGGCCTCCGTGCGGCCCTTGCCGCTGGCCACGCGGTGGAAGTCGTCGGAGGCCGGCGCGTCCGTCCACGGGCACACGCGGAAGACGGCGGAGTGGATGTGGCCCAGCGGCGCGTCTCCCGGCACCGCGCGCAGGTCGCTCACCACGCCCGTCACCGGGCTGATGAGGTGGCGGTGGCGCTCCCAGGTCTCCTCGGGCGTGAGGATGCGGTGGCCGCCGTCGCCGGTGAAGCGCTTGGGGCGCGAGGCCAGCTCCAGCGGCGCCTTCGCGCGTGCCTCCATCCAGTGGGGGTCGCCGCAATCCGGGCACTGCGACCGCCGCGCCACCGCGTGCGACTCCAGCTTCCAGGTGGCGAAGTCCAGCGTCCACAGCCGCGCCTGTCCCGCGCCGCCAGGCCCGTCCACCACCCAGCGGGCCACGAGCGTCGCGGCGAAGGACAGCCCCGCCTGCGCGGTGGTGGGCAGGCCGGTGCGCGGCGGACGCGTGGCTCGCGGGGAGGTGCCCTTGCGCGCGAGGTACTTCTCGATGGGGCGGTTGTCCAACAGCCGCGCCGTGAGGCACGTCCAGCAGGCGCGCTCGCCGGTGCCCACCACCGGGCCCGCATGGCACGCGGTGCCGGACACCTTCAGCGGGAGGAACGCGGCGCCCGCGCTCCGGGCTTCACGGGCCAGCGCGAGCGCTTCCCGCGACAGGTAGTCGTCCACCAGCAGCACGTGGCGGTCGGAGTCGTCGCGCACGTCCAGGCCGGTGTCGCGCAGCGCCTCCGCCAGCCGCTCTCCGTCCTCGCCGTCCACGGCGCGCACCGCGACGGACATGTCCAGCAGCCGCCCCGCCGCGACCGCCGCGTCCACGCCCAGCGACTCCCAGAAGCCGGCGACGCTGGCGTCGAAGACGTCATGCGCTTCCTCCACGTGCCCGCGCTCCTCCAGCAGCGACAGCGCGTAGAGCACCTCCGGCGCGGAGGCCCGTCCCGCCAGCGCGGCGATGACGTCCGCCACGGTGCGCTGGCCATCCAGCAGGGGCACGATGCTCGCGTGCAGCTCGCCCTCCAGCAGGAACTGGGCGCGCTCCCCGACGAGGAACACGCGCCGCGCGTCGAGCACCTCGGCGCGCAGGTGGGGCTTGATGCGGAGGACTCGGTCCATGGGCAGGCGGGCGAGCCTAACCGGGGCCCGCGCCCGTGCCTATGACGGGGCCCGCCTACCGGGAGCCTGGACTCCGCGTGGTAGAACGCCGCGCATGGCCCGCATCCCCCTGGCGCAGAGCGCGCGTGTGTCCCCGGAGTCCGTGCATCCTCCCCTCCGGCGCCGCGCCGCCACCGGCACCGTGGAGGTGACCCTGCTCTTGCGCCACGGCTCGCCGCTGCCCACGGTGGCGCAGCTGTGCGCGCAGCCCCCGCGCCGCCCGCTCACCCACGACGAGTTCGAGGCGAAGTACGGCACGGATCCCAAGCACCTGAAGACCGTCCGCGCCTTCGCGAAGCAGCACGCGCTGCGCGTCGTGTCCGAGCACCGCGCCCGGGGCTACGTGGTCCTCCAGGGCTCCACCGCGGCGATGCGCAAGGCCTTCGGCGTGGACCTGCGGCGCTACCACCACGGGCCCACGTCCTACCTGACCCACACGAAGCCGGTGGCCCTGCCGCGCGCGCTGCGGGGCGTGGCGGAGTGGGTGCTCGGGCTGGACACCCGGCCGCTCGTCACCCACAACTCCGCGGCGCTGCCCGTGCCCCGGGAGCTGGCGAAGCAGGCCGGGGTGCGCTCGTACACGGCGCCCCAGGTGGCGAACCTCTACCGCTACCCCCGCAACCAGGGCGAGGGCCAGTGCGTGGGCATCATCGAGCTCGCGGGCGGCTACAAGCCGGCGGACCTGGCCCAATACCTGAAGTCGGTGGGCGTGGAGCGCACGGCGCCGGTGGTGAACGTGGGGCCGAACAAGGCGGGGCGTCTCAACACCGCCTCCAACGCGGAGGTCACCATGGACGTGGAGCTGGTGGCCTCCGTGTGTCCGGGGGCGCGCGTCGTCGTCTACAACGCGGCCTCGAAGGACTACTCGCTGCGCGACTACCACCGCGTCCTGGCGGAGGCCATCAGCGATCGGGAGAACCTGCCGTCGGTGCTGACCACCAGCTGGTCCTTCTACGAAGGGTCGCTCATCCAGCAGGGCGAGGAGGTGGCCTTCGAGCGCCTCTTCATCGAGGCGGCGCTGCTGGGCATCACCGTGTGCGCCGCGTCCGGCGACCTGGGCTCGCAGGTGCCCGTGAACGGCCACTCGCCCACCGGGGCCATCACCCTGGCCGCGACGAGCTACCCCGCCGCCAGCGCGCTGGTGCTGGGCTGCGGCGGCACGACGCTGGAGGCGCTGGGGGACGTCCTCCACCACGAGCGCGTGTGGAACCGGCTGGGGGAGGCGATGTCCATGGGCGCGCTGGGCAGCACCTCCACGGCGGCGGGCGCGAGCAGCGGCGGCGTCAGCACCATGAACGCGCTGCCGCTGTACCAGCGCGGCATGGGCGTGCCGGACCTCGTGAAGTCTTCGTGGAAGAACGGCGTCTTCGACGTCTCCCGCGGCACCGGCCGGGGCGTGCCGGACGTCGCGGCGAACGCGGACCTGCACACCGGCTATCAAATCGTCTTCAAGGGCCAGCAGGGCGTCGCCGCGGGCACGAGCGCCGCCGCGCCCATGTGGGCCGCGCTCATCGTCCGCCTCAACGAGGCGCTGGGGGAGCGCGTGGGCTTCCTCCACCCCCGGCTGTATGCGCTCGTCAGCGAGGGCGCGCCCGTCGTCCGCCGCATCACCCAGGGCGGCAACGGCGCTTACTTCGCCAGTCAGGAGACGCTCTGGAACGCGTGCACCGGCCTGGGCACTCCGGATGGAGAAGCGCTGCTCGCGGGCCTGCGCAAGCTCCAGCGCCGCAAGCACTGAAGCCCGCGCACCGCGCCGCTCAGATGGCGTCCTCGGTGATGCCCAGCTTCTGGCGGACGGCCTGGAACTGCGCGTCCATCCGGGCCCGGTGCTCCGGCTTGAGCGCCGGCTTGCCCCGGCCCACGCCGCCCTTGTTGATGAAGCCCGTCCCCGGCTCCCTCGGCTCGTACACCACCGTGCGCGGGTCGAACCGGGCATCGTGCTGCTTCATGTATTCGAAGCTCGTCTTCTCCAGGATGAGCGGCAGGTCCTCGTCCGCCACGGGCACGCCCAGGAACGCGCCAATGCGGCGCAGACACGCCTCGCGGTCCGCGACGAGGTCCGCATAGCGCACGTGCAGCACGTTCGCGTCCGCGCGGTGCGGCCACCACGAGGCCAGGTGCGCGCCCCATTCGTCCTTGCGCAGCACCTTCTGGACGAACTTGTCGAAGTCCAGGCGCAGGCCGGTCATCACGCAGTTGTGCGTGTAGCGGGAGACCAGCGCGTCCGGGGCGGCGCGCGTCACGTAGATGATGCGGGAGTCCGGTGGCGGCCGGAGGAACCCGTACTTCAGGTGCGTCTTCAGGATGCGCGGACTCTGAAGGCCATCCAGCACCTGCTCGGCCCGGGGGGAGAGGATCAGCTCCTCCAGGAAGGGCGCCACCTGGAGGATGTGGTCGTACTCGCCCCGGCCCCGGGTGAGGAGCTGGTAGACGATCTGCTGCATCCACGTCGTCCCGGACTTGGGGAAGGTGGAGATGTAGATGTCTCCCGGCCGGGGCTTCAGCCACACATGGCGCAGCCGCAGCCAGCGGACCGCGTCGAACACCACGCGGTGCACGGTGCGCAGCAGCTCAAGGAAACCCACCACGACGTTGAGGACCACCCTCAGCACAGGGCGGGAATCAGTGGAATCCGAGGACATGGCGGCTTCATAGCAAACGCGCGCCGCGTCATGGGGCCCGGGCAGGCGCTCGAGGTGCTGTGTGGTTCCAGGCGCCGCGAGCGGGCCTCGGGTTCGGTAAAGAACGGCGGCCCGGTCCTCCCGCGAATCCCATTTCCGGTGCTCCCGACACCGGACTATCGGACATCCCGAAGTCCGTTGTCCCCGCGCGTCCGCCCTCGGTGCACGGCGGCACCCGCACTGGAGACCTCATGAACGACGAGTCGAAGTGCCCCGTCGCGCACGGCCCCCGCCGCGCTCGCACGAACACGCAGTGGTGGCCGGACCAGCTCAACCTCGCGATGCTGCACCAGCACTCCGCGCTGTCGGATCCGATGGTCGAGGACTTCGACTACGCGACGGAGTTCCAGTCGCTCGACCTCGACGCGGTGATCAAGGACCTGCATGCGTTGATGACCGACTCGCAGGACTGGTGGCCCGCGGACTACGGCCACTACGGCCCGTTCTTCATCCGCATGGCGTGGCACGCGGCGGGCACCTACCGCATCTTCGACGGCCGCGGCGGGGCGCGCTCGGGCGAGCAGCGCTTCGCGCCGCTCAACAGCTGGCCGGACAACGGCAACCTGGACAAGGCGCGCCGCCTGCTGTGGCCCATCAAGCAGAAGTACGGCCGCAAGCTGTCGTGGGCGGACCTGATGATCCTCACGGGCAACGTGGCGCTGGAGTCCTTGGGGCTCAAGACCTTCGGCTTCGGCGGCGGTCGCGAGGACATCTGGGAGCCGCAGTCCATCGACTGGGGCCCGGAGTCCACCTGGCTGGGCGACGAGCGCTACAGCGGCGAGCGCGAGCTCGCGCACCCGCTGGCCGCCGTGCAGATGGGCCTCATCTACGTCAACCCCGAAGGCCCGAACGGCCGGCCCGACCCCGTCGGCTCCGCGCGGGACATCCGCGACACGTTCGGGCGCATGGCGATGAACGACGAGGAGACCGTCGCGCTCGTGGCCGGCGGCCACACCTTCGGCAAGTGCCATGGCGCGGGCCCGGTGCACCACGTCGGCGCGGAGCCGGAGGGCGCGAACATCGAGGAGCTGGGCCTGGGCTGGAGGAACGCCTACGAGACCGGCATCGGCGCGCACGCCACCACCAGCGGCCTGGAGGGCGCGTGGACGCCCACGCCGACGAAGTGGGACATGACCTACTTCGAGACGCTGTTCGGCTACGAGTGGGAGCTGACCCGGAGCCCGGCCGGAGCGCACCAGTGGAAGCCCGTGGGCAGCAGCGGCGCCGGCACCGTGCCGGACGCGCACGTGCCCGGCAAGCGCCACGCGCCGATGATGACCACCGCGGACCTCGCGCTGCGCTTCGACCCCGTCTACGAGCGCATCTGTCGCGACTACATGGCCAACCCCGCGAAGTTCGCGGACGCCTTCGCGCGCGCCTGGTTCAAGCTCACCCATCGCGACATGGGCCCCAAGGTGCGCTACCTGGGCCCGCTGGTGCCGAAGGAGGACCTGCTCTGGCAGGACCCCATCCCGGCCGTGGACCATGCGCTGGTCGACGCCGCGGACATCGCCGCGCTCAAGGCCGACCTGCTCGGCTCCGGCCTCTCGATTCAGCAGCTCATCAAGACGGCCTGGGCCTCGGCGTCGACGTTCCGCGGCAGCGACATGCGCGGCGGCGCGAACGGCGCTCGCATCCGCCTGACGCCCCAGAAGGACTGGGAGGCCAACGAGCCCGCGGAGCTCGCGAAGGTGCTCGGCAAGCTCGAAGCCCTCCAGCAGCAGTTCAACGCCGCGCAGCGCGGTGGCAAGCGGGTGTCGCTGGCGGACCTCATCGTGCTGGGCGGCAGCGCGGCCGTCGAAGCCGCCGCGCGCGCCGCCGGCCACACGGTCACCGTGCCCTTCACTCCGGGCCGCATGGACGCGGCGCAGGAGCAGACGGACGTCGAGTCGTTCCTGGTCCTGGAGCCGGCTGCGGACGGCTTCCGCAACTACGTCCGCGCGGGGGCCGAGGCGACGACCGCCGCCGCGCTCATCGACCGCGCCAGCCTGCTCACGCTCACCGCGCCGGAGATGACGGCGCTCGTGGGAGGCCTGCGCGCGCTGGACGCCAATCACGGCCACACGCCGCACGGCGTGTTCACGAAGCGCCCGGGCCAGCTGACCCCGGACTTCTTCGTCAACCTGCTCGACATGCGCACGGCGTGGAAGCGCTCGGAGGCGGCGCCGAACGTGTTCGAGGGCCGCGACCGCGCGACGGGGCAGCTGCGCTGGACGGCGACCCTCAACGACCTCATCTTCGGCTCCAGCTCGCAGCTGCGCGCCCTGGCGGAGGTCTACGCGGCCCGCGACGGCGAAGCGCACTTCGTGCAGGACTTCGTCGCCGCCTGGACCAAGGTGATGAACCTGGACCGCTTCGACCTGCCGGGCAGGAAGACCCTCTGAGCGAAGGGCGCGAGCGCGAGGCGCCGGCAGCGACCCTGCCGGCGTCTTTGCACTGTCGGGCGTCACGTCCCGGGTAGCTGGAAGCCCGCGAGCAGGGCCGCGCTCACTCCAGGATGCGCTCCTGGGTGAGGAAGGGGCGCTCCGCGGGGATGTTCCGGCCGCGGCAGACCTCGATGAACTTGTTCGACTCGATCATCTGGGGCGCGGTCTCGTCGTACTGGAGCACCATGACGTGGCGCAGCCAGGGCTCCTGGCCCATGGCGTAGACGAACACCTCGCGCGGGTTCAGGTGGTTGAGGATCTCCGTGGCGCGGGCGCTGTCGGAGCCGTTGAGCCGCCGCGACTGGTCCATCTTGCGCGGCAGGGGCTGGCTGAGCAGCGGGCCGTACATCCAGCTCATCGGGCCGCCCTCGCACTCCATGCCCAGGTAGAGCGCGTCCAGCGGGCCCACCAGCTGCGCCAGGTGCTGGTACATGCGCGGCTCCAGCGCGTTGGAGTCCGCGGCCATCAGCATGGAGCGGCCGGCCAGCCGCACCAGGTGCGCCGTCTTCGCCTGCACCGCCAGGTCGCTGTGCTCGCCGATGAAGGGAATGCCCATCAGCGACCCACCGGGGATGGGAATCTCCTGCAGGTCGTCGATTTCCACGACGTTGCGGAAGCCCGTCTTCTCCAGCACCAGGCGCAGCGAGGGATCCGCCAGCGAGTACGCGTTCGCGCGGGGCACGACGATGGTGCCGATGCGGTGACGCAGCTGAAGCAGCGTCTCCATCATCAGGTGGTCCGCGTGGCCGTGGGTGATGAGGACGTAGTCGATCTTCTCCGGCAGGTCCGCGTGGGTGAAGCGCTTCTGGTCCGTGGGGAACTCGTAGCTGATGACGGGGTCGGTGAGGACGGACACCTCGCGCGTCTCCATCAGCACGCACGCGTGGCCGAAGTAGCGCACGCGCACGCCGGGGCCGGTGTAGGGCTCGGGCTTGCGAGGGGCGGCTTCCGTGAAGAGGTCCGCGAAGGCCTCCGCCGCGGAGGACGGCACGCCCAGCATCTCCGCCACCTGGCCGGGGCTGCCCGGCGTGTGGCGCATGCGGAAGAGGGCGTCGATGCCCTCATGCCGGAAGGGCACCTGGAGCCACAGGGGCGAGTCGCCCTCCAGGCGCGGGGTGCTGAAGACGTACTTGCGAGCGTCGCCGGAGACGCGCATCAGCGAGATGCTCTGGGACGACTCCTTGTAGAGGCTGCTGCGGTAGAGCAGGGGCTCCATGATGCGGGCGTTGGCGCGGTGGGCCAGGTCGTAGGTGAGCTCCACGTAGCCCCGGAGCATGTCCGGCACCTTGGCGTAGAGCGGCTCCAGCGACTCGCCCTTGGAGCTGGCCAGGAGCTGCTCCAGGTCCGAAATGGCCTTGGTGTAGGCCAGCATGTCCGCGTGCTCGCGGGTGGTGCGCTCCAGCAGGGCCTTCACGTCCCCCACGCGCGACACGGGGTGGTTGATGAAGGGGCCGCCCATCAGCGCCGGGTTCTGGAGCGCGGCCACGTGCACGTCCGGGTTCGCGACGAACGACTGCATCAGCTTCAGGTGCAGGCGGGACACGAACAGCGGCGCGGTGGCGGGGGAGATGAGGTACCACCAGACGTACCACTGGTTGAACAGCGGCTCGATGGCGACATCGGGCTTCAGGTACATCGGGCGGTCGAGCATGGTGGGGGCCCTCGCGGGGTAGGGGAGCAGGCGCCCGGGCAGGCCCGGAAGCACGCAGGTCCGGGCAATGTTGATGATTCCCCAGCCGACTTCAAGGCACTGGATTCCTTGCCAGGCCTGGGGGCATCCGTCGACCGGCGGTCACCCGCCGGCCAGGGGAGCGCTCACGCATTGCGCGCGACAAGTCCCCTGCTATAACGCCCGCCATCTCCGATCCCGTAGCTCAGTTGGATAGAGCGGCGGTTTCCTAAACCGCAGGCCACAGGTTCGATTCCTGTCGGGGTCACTCGCCCTGCTTCCCAAGTCCGTGGAAGCAGGGCGTTTTTTTGTCCGGTGGCGTTCAGGCGGGTTCGCTGGATCTGGTACCCGTTGGGTACCGGGTTTGCCCCTCCTGAAGCGCTGTCCCGGTCGCGCCTCGAACCCCCGAGCAGTCAGGCCTACGTGGTGGGCAGGTCGGGGCCGTGTCATTCATCCAGTTCTTCGGCTCCGCTTTGCAGGTGACTCCTCATTTCCACTCGCTGGTGCCGGACGGTGTCTTCGTGCCACGGGAGGGCGGCGTGCGCTTCGAGCCGTTGCCGCCGCCCACGCAAGCAGAGGTGGAGCGGTTGCTGAGGGGGGTGCACCACCGGGTGCTGCGGCTGTTGGAGAAAAGAGGGGCCTTGCCCGCCCAAGGGCCTGAGGACGCGCGGCAGGCGTACCAGGCGCACTGCCTGCAACAGCGGCTGCGCTGGACGGAGGTGGACGTGAGGCCCCCTCCCCGAAAGCAGTCCCGGTGCGCCTTGCTGGAGGGCTTCTCCCTGCACGCCAATACGCACCTGCACGCCAACGACAGGCAAGGACTGGAGCGGCTCTGCCGCTAGGGGGCGCGCGGTGCGCTGGCGCTGGAGCGGCTGTCACGAGCGGAGGACGGCCGCATCGCCTACCGCATGAAGCGCCCGCTGCCGGACGGCACCACGCACCTGCTCTTCACCGGGCTGGAACTGTTACGGCGTGTAGCGTCCCTGGTACCTCCGCCTCGGACAAACCTCACGAGGTTCCACGGCGTCTTCGCTCCAGGCGCGCAACTGCGGCCATTTCTGGTCCCTCAAGCAGGTGCGGAGGAGGCGAGCGAGGCGCCCCAGGCAGCGGTCAGGAAGGAGCGGATGAAGGAGAGGAGGTCGCGAGTGGACTTACGCAGAGTTGCTCCGGAGGACGTTCGACTTGGACGTGTTCGTCTGAGTGAGGTGTGGAGGCAGGCGGCGGGTGCTGGCGTATGTGCAGGGAGGGGGTGGAGTGCGAGCGATTCTGGAGCACCTGGGCCTGCCCCCGTGCTTCCCCCACGTCCCGCCTCTTCCTCACCGGTGCATAGGAGGAATCGAGGGGCTGTTGGGGAGTGCGAGGCAGTCAGATCCGGCTGAGGAATGCGCGGCATTCGCTGCCAGGCGCGGCACCTGCGTGGGCAGTTTCAGGTGCATGAGACGGAGTCACTGACGGACAGCGACTGCTTGAAGGCTGCTGTCTCCAACAGGTTTTCAGAATGGGTGGGAGAGCGCGGGTTGTTGTCCTTGGCCGCAGTACGACGGCCGACGCATAGATGGCGCCCCCACCCGTCGAATCCCCCAAGGCGCCGGCGGCACGGACCGCTACCCAAGAGCGCGAACAAAAGGACGAAGAAACCTCGAGGAGCTCGCAGCAGCTCGGGCAGCTACATGCAGTCGAAGTCGCAGGGGCTACACCCCTGCACCCCGTTCCTCCGCGGTCGGTGCTGCGCAGAGCGCAGCTGCGTCCGCGGAGGCCAGGGCGAGGTGTTGCCGCAAGACAACGAAGCCAGACGAACGCAGGTACTTGACTCGGGGCGCCGCTTCACAAAAGGAAGGACTGGGCCCCTGTGGGGGGGAGGCAGTGGGGTAGGGGCGGGCGTCGGGAGGGCGGGGTGACACGCGGTGCGCGAGGCGGAGCGCCGACAAGAAGGCCTGCTCAAGAGGCTTCAAGCGCGCAGTGGGCGCAGCTCCCGAGCGCAGCCGCGGCGCCGAACGGCACGCCACACCCGGCGCGGCAGCGCGCCACAACACGCCCTCGATCTTTCGCTCCGACGAGCCGGTCCCCTCGCCAGCGCAACCCGGGTCGCTGCGCCGACGCGCGACTCGCACGCGGTGCGGCGCAAAAACGGAGACCGTTTCCGAGCGGACCCGGATCGGGGCGCCGTCGCGTGCGCAACGAACTCCAGCCGTGAAGAGCAATCCCGCAACGGTTTGCTCCCGGACGAGCGGCGTACGATATTCGCACCATGGCGCTCTACGCGGGGCACTTCGACTTCACCCGGCCGCTGCTGCAAACGGTTCCCGGGCTCTACTCCCTTGCGGAGTGTCGGCAGTTGCTCGCGGACGCGGCCAGCGCCGAGTGGTTGCCGGCGACGGTCAACAGTCAGGCGGGGCGGGTCGTCGACGCGAAGATCCGCGACAGCACGACCATGATCCTGCGCGACGACGCGCGCGCGCGGGACCTGTACGCGCGCATCGCTCCCCACGTGCCCGCGGTGATGCACGTCGAAGACGGCCAGCGCGGCGCGCGCATTCCGATGCACGTCGCCGGGATCTTCGTGCCGTTGCGGATCTACCGGTACGAACCCGGCCAGCACTTCGGCCTGCACCAGGATCAGTCGTATGCCGGGCCCGACGGCTCGCGCAGCCTGCTGACCCTGATGATCTACCTGAACGACGACTTCGAGGGCGGCGAAACCGACTTCCCCGAGCAGCAGCGGCAAATCGCTCCGCAGGCCGGTACGGGCCTGTGGTTCCAGCACATGCTCCTCCATGCCGGCCGGCGCGTGACGCGTGGCACCAAGTACGTGCTGCGTTCCGATGTGCTCTATCAGCCGGGCTCGCACACCGCGTGAGGAGGGGGTGAAGGTCGCCACCGAGCCGCGCGCCGAGTTCAGCGCGAGCGTGGCGACCTGTTGATCACCACGAAGGCGCGCCAGCGCTAGCCGCGGTTGCTCGCCGCGTCGAGCGCGCGCTCGACCTCGGCGCGAATCCACTGCCCCAGCGCCTTCTCCGAGACCTCGAACCGCGCGAGGAACGCGTCGACTTCCATCTCCGCGCCCTGGTGCTCGATGCCGGTGACCCGGATCTCTCGGTTGCCGCCGCCCGGCGCGAAGCGCACGACGACCGTCTCCGGAGCGCCTCTGGCGCGCGCTGCGGCATCGGTCTCGACGCGCAGCCCCGTGGCCGCGAGGGCCACGCACACGGGTGCAGCGCCTTTGCGACGGGCCATCAGCGCGCCCGCGCGGGAGACGGTGATGAAGTGATTGTTCGTCGTGGCGCGCGTCACGGTCGTCCGCGGAGGGTCGCGCCCGTAGCGTGCCACACCCGCCGTTCCGGGCTCAACGACCCGCGTGCGAGCCGAAACGCCGCGGAGGCGGCGTGCTGGCCGAGCGGCTCGACACCGGCGACGGCCGGAGCGTGCTGCGCCTGGTGCCCGACGGTCAGCCGACACCACGCGCCGGGCAACGCCACCGGTCGCAGCAGGCCGACCCGCAGACGCGCATGACCGGCGCGCGCGAGGTCTACACCTACGAGGGGTACTTTTTCGAGTACCCGCTCGGGCGGGACGATGCGCCCTGCGTCCCGATCGGCGAGCGGGTGGTTGACCGCGGGAGAGCTCGACGTGCGCACGGTGCTCGCCGTGCTGGGCGAGCGAGGGGCGGGCATACGCAACTGCGTTCGATTGCGATGACTGAGGAGCGTCAGTCGCGCCGCGTCGGCTCGCAACGCTCGAGCGCGCTCAGCGTCCAGCGCTTCAGGAGCGTGCCGTCCCCCCACGAAACGAGGGCCCCGTCGCCGTCTTCGCATATTTCGCCCGTCAATCCGCTGTATTCGTCGACGATAACGGGGTCGCCCTCCTCGGAAGGATTCATCCAGACGGCAACGGTGCGGCGGTGGCCGTCGGCAGGGGTGGCCGTGTGCCAGACGCACGCGAGCCGAGTGCCGCCCAGCCCGATGGCGTGCCGCACCACGCCCCAGGCCCGTAGCTGCCCGGCATGGCCGCCGAACCGCGCCGTCACCACGCTGCCGAGCACCAGGTCGTATCCGGTCTTGGCGGCCCTCGCGAAGGCGTGCGCCGACGTCTGCGGGTACACGCAAAGTAAGTCCCCGAGGGCGACGATCCCCTCGACGTCCGAGGAGACCTCCTTCTCCCATCGAACCTTGCCCGCCGCGACATTGAGCGTCGACAGGCGACCGTTGCCCGCCAGGTGAAGCCACCCGTGGTCGGCGTCGGCTGCGTACGTGCCCGAGAGCTCGTAGAAGCGCGGCGCGGCCCGACACGCGACGCGTCCATACTCCTCGAGGGCCGAATCCAGAATGAGGACCTCGTTCTGCAATCGGACGACCACCCATTCGCCGAGCACCGCGACCCCCGACACGTTCGGCGACGGGAACGACAAGCTGGCCCGCTCCCTCAGCGTGAGATCGAACACCTTGACCAACCGGTGCGTCCACGCGACGTACCACTCGCCCAGACGAGCACCTTCCGGGCGAAGACTGTCGGGCCGCTCGTCGACCTGGATCACGTGGTAGGCGCCGGTGAGCGCATCGAGTCTCACGAGCTTGTTCCCAGAAGGGAAGATCGCCTCGCCCGGCAGCCCGGGAAGGGCCCTGTTCAACTTCGCCGAAGCGGAGATCTCGGACGGCAACGCCGCCCCTGCCAGTGTCACTTCATCGTCGGCGCCGAGAACGTAGGCGAGATTCGTCGATTTCCAGTCGCGGTGACAGTGAAGCTGCCCCCCTGTCAGCTCCCATACGCTGGCCGAGCAGCGGTAGGGCAATTCAGGCCAGCGCAACGGGGTCGGCGGAAGGTCTTGAACCGCGTCCCCCCGGACGATGTGTGCGCCCGCACTCGTGTCGACGAAGAGCGCGCCGTTGCGCAGCCGCGACGCGTGGCCGATGGGACTTGCGAAGCGAATCGTGCTTGTGGGTGAGGGGAGCTCGGGTTGTCGGGTCACGACTGGACAACGTACCCGGCTTCCAGCGTTTATCAACCGCTTCGGGTCGAGCCTGCGCGGCTTCTCCACCCGCCTGGCGTACTGCCCGGGCGGCCCCGTCAGCGGCCCTCCTCGGCTCCTGCGCTCCAGCCCTCACCCTCAACATGGCCTTTATCCCGCCTATGCTCGGTCGCTCACGGTGCGCAGCGCTCCGCCCTTCTGCCCCGGGGGACGGCGCACGCCGTAGTATGGGTTCTCCAGGAGGAACAGGTCGATGCCCTCGCGGACAAGCGGCGTGTAGAGACGCTCGCGCAGCGCGAATCCCTCCTCGCGAGAGGCCGCGAGCACCACGCACGCCGCGCGGCCCCGTGTGCGCTCCGCGCTCAGCCAGCGGACATGCGCCGTCTGGACGGGCGGGGTGAGGTGCGGCAGCGGCGAGGTGAAGGTGCCGTCGCGACGCCAGCCATCCGTGAAGAGGCGGGCGCGGCGGGCCAGGCCCGCGAAGAGGACATCCACGACGTGCGAACGAAGCGGGGACCAGGACTCCACACGTGCGTCCTACCCGGCGGCGGGAACGCCGCCAGCCCGCGTCGTCACCGCCATGGGGCAGCAGCCTGTCTCGACGCTCCGGCGTTTTCACGCGCACCTGCTTCAGTCCCAGATTCGTTTGACGTGCAGGTCGTCCTCGAGCATCTCCGTCAGCGAGGGGTGTTCAAATCCTTTCACTCGCACACCCTCCCGGGGGTGACGGTCCTGGCAATGTCTGTCACTCTCGCGCGGCCTCTCACGGGGCACCTTCATCCTCAACTCAAGGAGCGTGGCATGCGTCTGGCAATCATCGCGGGACTGCTGTCGGTCGGACTGTTCGCGGGCTGTGGCGGCGCGGACATGGAGTCGCGGGACGTGGAAGCCCAGCTGCTGTCGCCGTGTGAGCGGGAATGCCTTGCGGCCTACCGGACCTGTAGCTATCAGGCGACGACGCCCGAGGAGTTGCAGGTCTGCAGCGACGATAGCAACTCCTGCGCCGCGGCCTGCTCCCTCTACCTGGCGCCCGCCGCGAGGTGACGGCCCAGTCGCAGCGGGCCTGCGAGCGAGCCTGCTTCATCCAGTATGACGAATGCTTCCTTCAGTCGACGTCGCCCGAGCAGGACGCCGCCTGCGAGGCACCTGCCCCAGCCCGGCGGCGCGGTAGGGGGCCCTCTACCGGGGACCGCCGGGTTCAGCGGCGGTCCCCGGGCTTCGGTTTCTAAGGGCTTTCCACGGGGCGGCAATGACATTCCAAGCCATATCAAGCCACGGACGAGTATGGACTTACCCGGGTTGCGTCAGCTTCATGGGCAATCTCTTCCAGGTCAGGAACGACTGGACCGGACTGCAAGGCATGCCCTGACGCACCGGACCGACACCCAGCTGCAAAAGCAGACTTTCGTGCGGCCGCCGTCGCCGTCTCGTGCGGGGGCACGGCTCAGCGTGCGGCCAGCGCCGCGCGGTGGATGGCCACCCAGAAGTCGGCGGCCCGCCGGGCCCCTTCGAGCAGCGGCTCCGGGTGCCCGGCCCCCAGCGCCGCGCAGAGCGCCTGGGCCCGCGCGCCGTGCTCCAGGTCCACGTCGAGGTGGACGAGGAGGAAGCGCGCCTTCGTCCGCTCCAGCCCGAGCCGCCCCAGCCCCTGGCGGGCCTCGCCTCCCAGGTGCCGCGCCACGCCCTCCAGCACGCGCAGCGCGCCCAGGAAGGCGAGCTGCCGCTCCGGCCCGATTCCCTCCCAGAAGGCGTGGAAGTCGGCCACCTCGCGAGGCGTGTCGGACGAGGGCTCCCTCCCGAAGGCCGCGAGGTCCGCCTTCGCCAGCAGGTAGTGCGACTGCTCGTCCCCCGCCAGCTCCGCGAAGAAGGCCTTCAGCTCGGGGAGCGTGGCGAGCTCGGCCGCGAGCCGCAGCCGGTCTCCGCTGCGCCGCGTGTAGTGGTACATCATGTCGAGGAACGCCACGTAGCGCTCTGGCGTCACCGCCGGCAGCCAGCTCGCGACCTGCCGAGCCATCCCGACGGTGAGCGCATCCAACTGCTCCTCAATCGAAGACATCCTCAGTCCCTCCGGTCCGAAACGAGCGCGCCCAACGTCCGCCGGGCATGCGCGAGGTGCGGCGCCGCCCGCTTCGGGGGCAGCTCGTCCAGGCGCACCACGCCCGCGTCGAGGAACCCCTCCCCACCGAGTCCCCGTCCACAGGCGGTGGGCACCGCGCGCAAGTCCACCGGCTGGAGCACGCCCCGCGCGTCCCGGGCGAGCGCGAGCTTCAGCACGGCCCCCGTCTGGCACGCCAGCGTGGGCATGATGCTCAGGAAGTTGCCCAGCGAGTACGCGATGAGCCCCATCCGCGCGGGCCCGCCCCGGCGCACCTGCGTGGGGCAGGTGGCGTCCGCGCCGTCGATGGACACCCACTCCACCGGCTGGAGGACATGCGGCGAGGAGCCCAGGAGGACGTCCGCCCCGCGCTCGATGAGCCGGTACGCGTGCTCGCGCTGGAGGGCTTCGGGCCAGTACTCGTACTCGAAGCCCCAGTGCGGCATCAGCACCACCAGGTCCGGCCCCACCGCGCGACCGGCGTCGATGAGCGCGCCCAGCCGCTCCCAGTCCGGCGCGTGGAGGGGGCTGCCCAGCCGCGTCACCGGCACCCCGGCGGGCGGCGCCCCCACGAGGTGGTTGATGTCATACGTCACGGCGGCGATGCCCATCCGCACCCCGTCCACCTCCAGGGCGGCCACCGCGTCCTCCGGCCGGGGGCCTCCCACGCAGCGGTGCTGGGAGGAGGCCAGCACCGTCCCCCGGGTCCGCTCCAGCCCTTCGGCGCCCTGGTCGAGCGCGTGGTTGTTGCAGAGGGAGAAGACGCGGTGGCGCGCCGTGCCCTCCCAGGCCGCGAGGTAGTCCGGCGGGGCGTTGTAGTGGAGCGTCTCGTAGACGCGCCGGGGCACGGGCCGCGCCGGGTCCACCGGCGTCTCCAGGTTGGCGAAGGCCACCGCGTCATTCGCCATCACCTCCCGGACACCGGGAGAGAGGGCGCGGTGGAAGCCGCTGCGAATCCACATCATGTCGCCCACGGCGCTCAGCCGGAACTCCGGCTCGCCCGCGTGCCGCCAGCTCCCCGAGGCGAGGTGCCGGGCGACTCGCGCGAAGTGCTCCCCGGTTTCGGCCGAGCGCGGCTGTGGCAGGTGCAGGAGGCTCTTGGTGATGTAGCGCAGGTTGAGGTCCCACCGGGACAGCGGCCAGCGGCCGTCCTCGTAGCGGAGGTCCGCGTACAGCCGGCGCAGGGCGTTCATGGGCGCTTTCGCTCCAGGGTGACGAGTCGCACGTCCTCCTCCACCACCATGGGGCCGGCCAGCAGGGCCCGCCACATGACGTGGAGGTAGCTGTCGAAGACGGGGGCCCCGCGCGCGAGCAGCTCGGGGCGCAGGCGCGCGTGCAGCCGCGCGAGGTTGTAGCCGGGCACCCTCGGGTAGAGGTGGTGGTCCAGGTGGTGGTTGAGGCCGTTCCACAGGAAGGTGACGAGCCGGGTGCCGCGCACCGTCGTCGCGGTGTGGAAGCGGTCGCCGCGCCAGACGTTGGCGTGGTGGTCGGAGATGGACTTGAGCCCGTTGAGGGGGCTGGCGAAGAGCACCGGCAGCAGCCAGCACTCCACCGCGCCCCCGAGGAGCCCGTGGCCCGCCAGGAGCCAGAGGAGCAGCGTGTAGAAGGCCCCGTAGCCGAGCAGCACCAGGGCATGGCGGCGCAGGCGGGCGGCGTCGAAGTGCTGCACCGGGTAGAGGACGTTGAAGTAGACGAGGCTGAGCGGCAGGCCCAGCAGCACGGTGGCGTAGAAGAGTGCCCACAGCTCGGGCGAGCGGCGGCCCGCGTTGTAGGCGTCAGGGTCCTTCTCGGTGCGGTTCCAGCGGTGGTGCGCGAGGTGGTCGTGCCGCATCGGCTCGTAGGCGATGCCCACGAGCAGGCTGAGCCCGTTGCCGAAGAGGCGGTTCTGCCAGGGCCTCGGGAAGAGGGTGTCGTGCCACGCGTCGTGGTCCAGCTGGATGAGCCCCATGACGCCCTGGGCCGCCAGCAGCCACAGGGGCAGCTTCAGCCAGAAGCCGCTGACGTGCGCGAGCCCCACGCCGGCCAGCCCCCACACGCCCAGGTGGAGGGCCGCCATGCCCAGAGCCCGCGCGGGGCGGATGCGCAGCAACTCCACCAGTTCGTCGCGGAAGGGGGCAGCGGGTGAAGCGGAGGCAGGGGCGAGGGCGGGCTGCATGGGGCCTTTAGAGGTAGCGGGGGACGCGCTGGAGGTAGCGCGCATAGGCCTCGCCGAGGCGGGCGGAGAGGTAGCGCTCCTCCTGGAGCACCAGCCCGTGGAACAGCGCCCCCAGCACCGCGCACGCCCCGAGCGTCACCCACGACGGAGCCCAGAGCGAGGCGCCCACGAGGTACAGGTAGGAGAAGACGTAGATGGGGTTGCGCGAGCAGCGGTGGAGGCCGCTCTCGTGCAGCACGGGCAGGGCCTCCCCCGCGTCCACGCCGATGCGGAACGTCGCGCCCATGCCGTACTGCGCCGCCAGCATGCCTAAAAGCCCGAGCACGCCTGTCGCCCAGCCCACCTCCGGCGGAAGGGCCAGCAGGGGCCGGCCCCAGGGCAGCTCGGACCAGCGCGGCCAGAGCGCCGCCGCCACCACCGAACCCGCCCACACCAGCGAGGCGCCGCTGATGCGCCGCGTGAGGCGCGTGTGGGCGGAGTCGGCCCCGGTGCTCCGGTAGGCCAGCGGGCTGCGGCCGAAGCGCAGGCGGTAGACGAGGCTGGAGCCCAGGTGCCCCAGCAGCAGGTGCAGCGAGATGAAGCCCAGGTAGAGCGCGGGCGCGTCGCGAAGCCCCTTCATGGTCCCACCACCTCCGCCGCAAGCCCGAAGCCCGAGGACGCCCAGCCCGCGAGCTGCTCGGTGAAGTCGCGCAGCTCGCCCCGGGTCCACAGTCCGTCGAACGTCGCCGTGTTGATGTGGAGCGTGTCGCCAAAGCCCAGGCCCGTCGCGCCCCAGGTGGCCGTGTGGCTGCGCAGGGAGTGGATGCGGAAGGGCGCGTCCACGAAGTGCTTGTCGAGCCGCCCCAGGTAGGTCGCCACCAGCGTGTTGGTGCGGGGCTCGGCCACCAGCCCGGGGCGCGCGTTGCGCCGCAGCACGGGCCCCGGGGCGAGCCGCGCCACCGCCATGCACTCCAGCGCCGTCGTCCAGTGCACGCCCTCGTCGAGCACGCGCCGCAGCGCCTCGCGCACCAGCGCCGCCAGGGCAGGCGCGTCCTCCAGCCGGGCGCGGACCTCCCGCAGGGGAAACTCCAGCGGCACCGTCGAGCAGCCGTTGCCCAGCATCCGCCCCAGCCCCAGCATGCGTCGCAGGTCCACCGGCACCCGCAGGCGGATGAGCCCGTCCTTCGTGGGCTCGCGCAGCGCGACGCCCGCCAGCAGCGCGGCGAAGAAGACCTCCGAGGCCTGGACGTCCGTGCGGCCCGCCGGGAGTGTCAGGCGCGCCGTCGCCATCAACGAGCGGCCCGCGGTGTCTCCACTGCGGCGCAGGCCCAGGCCCCGCTGCGCGAGGAGCCGGCGGCGGGGGCTCGCGAGGCCCAGCACCCGGCCTGGCCCGCGCAGCGCCGCGAGCAGCACCTTGCCATCCGTCAGCGTCGAGGGGCCCAGCGGGGGCGACTCCGACGCGCGCCCCGCGCAGTGCAGCCAGAGCCGCTCCAGCAGGTGGGCGAGCGCCTTGGCGTCCCCAATCGCGTGGTGGAGCTGGATGGCGAAGAGCCACGGGCCCGGCGCGCCATCGGCCAGGGGGTGGAGGTGCAGCCGCAGCGGCACGTCCCTCGCGAGGTCCACCCGGGTGTTGATGACCCGCGTCACCGCCTCGGGCTCGTCCAGCGGCTCGGCGCCTTCCAGCAGGGCCGCGTCCACCGCCTCGTCCGTGCGCGGCGCGGGCACCCACGCGCCGCGCGCGTCGTCCCAGGCCACGTTGAGGCGCTCGCTCTCGCGCACCAGGGCGCGCAAGGCCCCGCGCAGCCGCGCCACGTCGGGCCGCGCGTCGATGCGCAGCAGCACCGTGGCCCAGATGGTGGCCACCTCGCCGTCCAGCCGCGCGAGGAGCGTGTCTACGAAGTTCGCGCGCATCGCTCCACCCATCCGCTCCACAGGGCCCGGGCCGCCTCGCCGTCCAGCCGCGCCCGCCCCACCGCCTCGCGCGCCCGCTCCGGCGCCGGCAGGTGCTGGAAGACGATGTCGTCGGGCGCGTCCAGGCGCGGGCGGAGGCCCGTCGGCAGGTAGCCCGCCGCGAGGAGCACGGGCGTGGCCTCGGCCACCCGCTGGGGCTCGCCCATGGACAGGTGGACGAGGTCCACGCGCGCCCGCGAGGACGGGAGCGCCGTGGCCCCCTGACCTTCCCCGGCAGGCCCCACCAGCTCCCGCCGTTCGAGCCGCAGGGACTCGTTCCAGTCGAGCGGGCGCGGCACGAGGCCCCCGGCGCGAGGGCGGCGCTCCAGCGGCGTCAGCTCCACCGTCCCCGGCAGGCCCGAGGCGGCGAGGATGGACGCGAGCCACTCCCCCCACGGCCCCGCGGGCAGGAAGCGCCGGCGCGGAGGCAGCGGCGCGAGCACCGTCGTCATCGCCAGCGCCTGCATCGGCAGGCCCGAGCCCTCCACCCCCACCAGCGTCTCCCCCTCGGTGTAGTCGACGATGAGGCCCACCGGTACGGCCCGCATGAAGCGTGACGCGTAGCGCTGCGCCATGAGGTGCAGCGTGGACGTCTGCTGGTGCAGGAAGCCCACGCGCGCGTTGAGCGGCTCTCGCCTGATCAGCTCCAGGAGGTGGCTCCACAGCCGCTCGTGCTCGGAGCGGTCCATGGCGGTGCGCCGGCAGGGCAGGGCCATGGAGAGCCCCGAGTCCAGGGAGTCCCGCCCCGGCTTGCACCACAGCCCCGTGTGCCAGAGGAGCGTGCCCTGGGCGTCGAACTCCCCCAGGCTGAGCAGCGCGCCGGCCCTCCAGAGCCGCGAGGCCCCTCCAGGCTCATGGAGGAAGCGGTAGGAGTAGCTCCCGGCGTAGCGAGCGTGGAGCAGCTCGCGCAGCGCGGGCTCATCAGGCTCCGCCAGCCAGCGGGTGTGTTCGCTGGGCTGGGCGGCGCGAAGGCCGTCAAAAGGGGGGGCGGCGCGTTCCCGGCACATGGAGCGTTAGCAGTGCACCAACAGGGCCAGCCGGGAAGCCCCCCTCCTTCCGAGGGGATGGGCCCGGCCGCCGCCCCGCGCCCCCACCGGGTGTGCAGCCCGCTACACAGGGGGGAGTGCCCGGCTGCACAGCGTGCATCCCCGGTGAGAGTCCCCCGCTTCTTGAGCCGAGCCGCCCTCGGTGGTTGTCCATGGAGAACCTGCCTTGTTAGGTTGCCCAGGCGATGCGAACATGCCCACCTTTCCGGACCGCGCTGCTCTGCCTGTTCGTGGCCTCCGCTGCCGTGGCCCGTGACCGCGAACCGGTCATCCGGCCCCTGATGCTCTCAGAGCATCCGGGTGATGCCACCCACCGCGTCTATGTGCGGGGGCAGGTGGTCACGACGCTGCGGTTCGAGAAGGCCGTGGATGCCAGCAAGACGAAGTTGCTCGGGTGGGAGGGGCGCCTCGAACCATTGGCGGTGGTCCGCAACAAGGTCGTCCTGGAGCCCATGCATGACCTCGCCGACGACGAAGGCATTCCCCTGAGCGTGACGCTGGTGGATGGGACGGAGGTGGCGTTCCTCCTGCGCCCCCCGGGCTGGAGGCAATCGGACGGTGCGGACCAGCAGGTCAACGTGTTCAAGGATCCAGAGAGCTACGCGGGCATGCACGCGGCGCTGCTCCGAGCGGTCAAGGAGAACGTCGCCCTGACCGAGGAGAACGAGCGCTACCGCAAGGAAGAGACCTCGGAGGACCATGCGCTCGCGGCGCTGCTGGCTTCGGAGTCCATCGCGCAGACCCCGTTCAAGCTCGCGGACCGCTTTTCCGGCAAGGATGACGACAGCGAAGTGGATGCCCAGGTGTTCCAGGGCAAGGGAAAGGTCGCGGTCGTCTTCAAGGTCAAGAACACCCACTCTCAAAAGCCCTGGAGCCTGAAGTCGGCGCGGCTGGTGACCAAGGATGGCGGTCATGCGCGAGCCGTCGCGATTCGCGTCACGACGCGCGAAATCACGGTCGGAAGCTCCGGCGTGGTGGCCGCCGTCGTGGACCGCAGTGCCTTCATGGAGGAAGGCGTGTTGACCAGCCTGTTCCTTGAGATCTACCGCCAGGACGGCTTGAGGCAGGCGTTCGTCCAGCTAGATCCAGCGCTCCTGGCGCGATAAGAGCGCGACGCATGGCATCCCGCACGTTCAAGCTCCTGGGCTGCGCGGTCCTGCTCATGACGGCACCTGGCTGTCCGGGCACGGCGACGGGCAGGGTGGCCTTGCGCTCCGACGGAACGCCGGGACCGGAGGAATGTCCCGAAGAAGCACGCAAGGCGATGAAGTACCTGCGGCTGTTCGTGGGGGACTCCGCCTGGGTTCAGCTCGACGCGAACCAGTCCCGCGCCTATCCCATCACTCTGTACGCTGGCCCCATCGAAAGCGTCCTCGAAGACAACCTGGGGCCGATTGACGCACCGGCCCGGCTCTACGGCCGCGTCTGGGCGGACGGGCCGCAGGCTGTGATCCGGTACTACGCGGCCCAACCCCTGGATGGAGGGGATCCGGTTCCCATCTGCGCGGTCGCGAGGCTCGGGCTCGGACAACTCCGGAAGCTGCCGGAGTCCAAGCCTGGAACCGCCGTGCTCGGTTCACCCCGTGCGGGCGTCTACATCGTGAACGAGTTCCGGTAGAGCCTCGAAACCCCTGTAGCTCGTGTCTTGGCAGGGCGTCTCAAGGCCGCGGGGTTCCTCCAGCTCCGGCCGCATCGTCCCCAATAATGGGTTGGGGGAGGGGACGTGCTGATTCCCATCACCGTCAACGCGGACGGCTCCTCCAAGGTGAGCGCGTCAGGAGAGGGTGGACGCGTGGAGGCGGAGCGCCTGGGCCGGCGCCTCGCCGATGCCGTCCGGAAGGTGATTCGCGAGGAGATGGCCCCTGGTGGCATGACCTACACGTTTGTCCGGGGAAGGTAGGTAGGGTTGGCCGCGAACGGCTGCGCTCGCCGCTTTTCAAGATAGGCGTTCGCCAGTCGCTGCCGAAATCAACCGGAGGCGCTTGGCGTCACGAGGAGGTGAGTCTCAAAACTCGTAACCGCTCAGCGTGACACTTGACTGTGCCGACTCGGAGGTGTCCCGAGAGTAAACAATGACCGCTTCCCCTGCATTGAACCGGATTCCCGACTGAAATGTGGTCGAGCAATTCCAAGGATGGTTTAGGCTGGCTAGGCAACTGCGAACATGTGCCCGACGAAAAGGAGTGCTTGGTGATGAGTTGTTGAAGCTGGCAAGATAGACGCTGTCGACGTCGGAGGCAGGCGAAACGATGTCGGTAATAATGAGTGTCTTTCCCGCCGGAACGACGTAAGGCGGCGTTAGGCTCGGGGAGATGAGTTCATTCATTCCATAAATCTTGCCAAAGAATGATTTGACAGAGGCCCCGCGTCCCAGTGATTCCGCCGCTTGTCCCGGAGGCCCTTGGGGCCCGACGTCACCCCTGGGCCCTTGGGGGCCGGTATCGCCCTTCAGTCCCTGGGGACCGGTCGGGCCGGCTGCCCCGGGGAGGCCGTCCGCACCTCGCGCTCCTGCAGGCCCTTGGGGACCCGTGTCACCCTGGGGCCCCTGGGGACCGGTCGGGCCAGTAGCGCCTGCTTCACCGGGCGGACCCTCCACGCCGCGCGCACCAGCCTGCCCGGGCGGGCCTGCCGGTCCGACGTCGCCCTTCGGGCCAGCGGGGCCTCCCGTGCCGATACTGACGTTGAAGCGGTCGTACCCGGTGGCGTCCGTCGCCTGCGCCGTTACCGTCAGAAGATAGGTGCCGGGAAAGACGGCAACGGGTTCTGGTAGGAACGCCACGACAGCAGTTTGGCTATGGCTGCTGATGATGAGGCCGAAGCCCGCGAGGCTGACCGCGGGCGCTGCGCTCCCGAAGTCCTGGCCGAAGATGGTGAGCGTCTTCTGCTCAAGGTCGACGGACACGCTGGTGACGACAAGCGGCGTCTGGGCACTGCTGGGAAGGGGAGTGACGGCGAGCGCCAAGCCAACGCACAGGGCCGCCAGACGAAGGAACAGCATGGAAACCTCCAGGGGGAAGCGTGAGGAATGGGGACTCTATGGGTGGTGCCAATGTCTTTCCTCCTGGGTCGTGCCAACTCCACTGTGTCCCTTGCGACCGCACCGGCTCCCCGGAGGAAGTGTCTGCCAGTCGCACTGCTCGACTGATGCGCGCAGTAAATCCTTTCCCTGGCGGTAGGATTTGAACCTCACTCGAAGGACTACGAGGAGTTGCCCGTGACGCGCTCACTTGCGGCAGTAGTGGTTGTCGGCCTTTCCCTGCTGGGTTGCGGTGGCCCGGCCCTCGACATCTCGGCGGGCCCCGAGGCCGATGCGCGGACGGTGTCCCAGCTCAGCACCTGCTCGGCCGTCTGCGGTCCCATCACGACCTTGACCTGCACGGGCAATGTCTGCTCCGCAGTGGATGGCGCTACGGGCTACGTGAATTGTGATGGCGCATCGACTGCCTGCCAGCAGTGTGAGTTTCAGGGAGTGCTTTATGGGGATGGCCAGGGCTACTACTCGGGCGTCAGCTGCTCGGCCAAGGTCAATGGGCGTTGCATCGGAGGCCCCTTCGCGGGCAACGCGTGCGTGTCAAATGGGCATTGCTACGCGACGTGCATCAATGGCGAATGGGGTGCCGGGTGAAGGCGTCCGCGCCCCGCCCTCCATCGGTGGGGCCGCTGGCCCTGGGCTGCACCGCACTCCAGGTTCAGCGTGCCGGTAGCCGCCGAGTACTCCACGAACTCGCCCTTGAGGAGCCGCCGCTGCACCCCTCCGCCGTGCACGTGCCCGCCTTCGCCGCGACGATGACGGGCACGGATACGCGCCCCACGCGGAGGGCCGGCGCGACTCCACCGCGGTGAGTTCCAGGCCGAGCTGGACGATCCGCCCCGAGCCCGTGCGCGTCCCGGGGCGCGCGCCTCGGCCTCCTTCTCCGAGGTGCCCGTGCCGGGCCGGGGCAAGAGCTCCAGCAGCGCCTGCGCCGCCCACGCGTACTGCGACTCCTCCTCCAGCAGGCTGCGCAGCGAATCCGCCGCAGCGCTCGCGCGGCCCAGGGAGAGGCACAGCTCCGCCAACTCGCGGCGGGCCTGACGGCGGGCGTCTCCGGAGCGGCGTGGCCGCAGCTCCACCAGCAGGTCCGCCAGGGCCTCGCGGGCGCCGGCCCTGCAGTGCAGCGCGGCCAGCTCCAGCCGCGCGTCCAGGTCCTCCGGCGTGCGCGCGTAGAACTCCGCGAGCAGGCGCCGGGCATCCGGTACACGTTCGGCCTGTAGTGCTGCGGCCCGTCCTTGGCATTGAGGATGGGCCGCTGTGCATCGTCCTCTTTCTTGGAGGTGGTTTTCTCGGCCGCTATGGTCTCCTCAGAAGGAGAAGCTGCGATGCGCGACGCATTTCTATCCCTCGACACATCGGCTTTGAGCCGCGTGCTTGAGGCTGATGAATCCGTTGCCTCCTTCGCTGCTACTGCGCGGAAACGTCGTGTAGTAGTCCTTGTCTCTCGGATCGTTCTCTTCGAGATTACTGCCATTTCGCGTGTCGAGTATAGTTTTGGGATGATAAGGCGACTTCAGCTGCTGTTCCAGCTCCTTGGTCGTCGCGCATGCCCTTCCTATGACCATATGGAGTTGATGGAGGCCGAGGTCGAAGGCGACGTGTTGACTCCATTGGTGTATTCGCGAGGCTGGGAGTCGTTTGTTGCGGCGGGACTGTCTGAACTGCACAGCGAGGCAGTTCTTTCTCCATTTGCGCATGGCTGGCTTCAAGATAAGAAGAGTAGTCTTCTGGATCGTGATTTATCGCTTCCTCGGAAGCTGTCTTTAAGCGGCATCGAACAGCGATCGGATCTTGTCGTCCAGGCGATTGAGCGCGCTGACAGTGTTCCGCCTGATTATGTGCTGTTTTGTGAAGTGGCGAAACTGTCTCGAGGGGGGTTGAGCGTCAGGGCGATTACCGGAAATCCGACGCGATTCAAGGCGACGCACCTCATGGCCAATCTGGAGTGGAGAACCATGTTGGCAAATTGCATTGACCGCCCAGATTCAACTGCCGAGATGGCATATGACAAGAGCCATGAAGACGTTTTGGGCACATGGCGCACGAAGGCTGGTGACAAGGGCAAGGGCACCCAGTATGACTTGGCTGTCGCGAGTGCTGCTGCGTATTCCGATATTCTTGTAACGAACGATGGGAATCAGTTGCGTCGATGTGAGTTCTTGCGAAAGATAGGGCTGGTCGACTTCATGAGCTGTACGCTGTCAGAATTCGAGATGTCGTAAGTTGGCAATGCTCACGTGACGATGCGTTTCGTCGTCACGTTGCCCCTTGCACCTCGTGCCCGGTCAGCGCGTCCTGATGGGTGATGGCGCCGGCTGCATCCAGCCAGGCATCGCGGGTTGCGCAGCGGTAGACGCGGCAGCCTCCGGCCAGGATCTGGGCGGCTGCCTCCGGATGCGGCACCAGCAGCTCGAGCGCGCAGGACGGGCGGGCGCAGGGGATGCCCGCGCGGAGGGGCTGGGCCGTCAAGGACTCCGCCTGCGCCCACGCCTCGCGAAAGAGGCGCAGCCTGTCGATGCGCACGGTGGTGCCGGCGGGTACTCGGCGCCGCTCCAGCGGCGTCTTCGTCTTGTCGTGGGTCGGCACGGCGCGGACATCGCACGCATGAGGGATGCGCGCCATGCGCGACCAGTGCTCACTCGCTTAACCAGAAGGTTCGGCCCCGACTTCGAAGGGCCTTCTCTAGGAACTCCCCGAAGCTCGACGCGATGCGTGGCGTCTCGTCCGGGTACGTCTCATGGAAGGCGTCAAGCAGCGGGTAGCTGTCGTTCTCGCGCCTGGCCACGTCCACGATGACGAAGTCGGTGTCCTGCATGTCCACCAGTGTGAAGTGGGAGGCTGGACCCGCGCTCCCCTGGTCTCGGCCCCGGATGGCGACACGAGCCCGCTGAATCCCGTCCAGCGGCAGGATGCCGTACTTCGGGTTCGGCATCAGCGAGAAGAGCCCCCCTCCGTTGGAGCGCAGGTAGAAGGCGCGCATCTCCGCATCCAACTGCCATCCCACGCGCGCCTCGAAGGCGGCGATCTGCTGGGCGCTCGCAGGAGGATTCGGATGGTGGTGCCGGAGGAACTCGGCCAACAGGTTGTCCATGAGCATGAGCGCGTCCTCAGTCTACGTACGGACGCGCGGGCCCGGGCGTCAGCCACTTTCCGCCAGGCGCGTAGCAGGCGGGGTACTCGTCGTTGAACGTCTGGTGAATGTCGGCCGGGACGGGGAGGATGTTGCCCGGAGCCACTGGAGGGCCGCCGTGGCCCAGGTCGAAGATGTGGTGCCCGGGGAAGTTCTTACCTGCGCTCGTTGTGGGCCACGCGCCGAACTCGGAGGCCCACTCGTCGCGAAACCGGTCCCTGGCGTTGGACCACTGGTCTCGAAGGCGTTGCGTGTTGCTGATCTTCGGGTAGTCGCAGCAGCAGTGGGTGATGGCCATGCGGCCGCCTGCCTCCGCGGGCATGAGGAGGAAGCGGCCCTGCCAGTCGCCCTTGATGTCGGCCAGCCATATGCAGCCCATGAGCGGGTAGCCCTGCGCCGCGCACTTCGACTCGCAGCGGGCAATGAACGCGGCGCTGCACTGCCAGGGCCCGTAGTAGATGGTCGTCCGGAGCTGGCCTCCGTCCGGCGTGGTGAAGACCGGGCCAACCCACTTCGCGCGCGCAGGGCTGCCACCGCCGCCGACGGTGGCCGAACCGCACCCGACGAGGGCGAGGAGGGCGGTGACACTTGCGGCGCGGTGGAGGGTGAGGACGGCTGACATGGTTCAACATGCCAGCACGGCAAAACGAGAAAGTTAAGTCACAGGAGCGAGTGTGGTCTGTTGGGTAGGACGCGCGGGATGACCCAGGCGCGCTACTCATTCTCCGGACGCACGCCGCCGTCCTGGCCTACGACGAAGCGCAGCGCACCGGAGGCCTCGCCGGAGACGCCGATGCTGTAGAGCCGCCCGTCCTCCAAGGGCAGTGGGGGCTGTACCGTCTCGAAGCCCTCCGGCGCCTCGCCGTAGACAACGCGGCGTCCGCGCGTCCCGCCGAAGGAGAGGGCTCGGACGTGCCACACCTGCGTCCCGTCTTCGGCCAGCACGCGGATGACGTCGTACCGCGGCGGGCCCCCGTCCTGTGACGGTTCGTCGACGAGGAAGGCGGGACCCGGCAGGCGCTCGTTGCTGGAGGCGAGCGTCACCTCCAGCGGCGGCTGGCAGGCGGCGAGGAGCGACACCTGGAGGACAACGAGCGCGAGCGGCAGGATTCTGTGAAGGCGCATGGTCACGGTGCTCACTGGCCGGCGCGGAGGGACTTCTTCGCGGCCTCGAACTGCTCGGTGGAGTCCTTGCCGTCGAGTTCGAACGGCGCCGGAGGCGTCTCGAAGCAGCCCTGGCCGAAGGCCAGCTCGATGAACTCCGCCTGCTGCTCCGGATTCATCTGCTCCCACGACTTGCCTTGCCGGAGGGCCTTGCTGACGTTGTAGCCGTCGCCGAGGAACTGCGCCACCAGCGCCTCACCATCCCAACCCGAAGGTCCTCGTCGTGGGAGGCTCGGCACCAACGGTGGAGCTGTACCTCCCCTGATGGGGGCGACCGTTCCTGTTGCACGCCCTACCTGACGGCGCTGAGGCTGCGGATCTGCGTGTGGATCCACGGGATGTAGTGGGAGACCCGCGTGTAGATGCCGGGCAGTCCTGCCCGCGCGCAGCCCACGCCGAAGCTCACGATGCCCTGGAGCACGTAGCCCTGAGCGCCTTGGACGACGAGCGGCCCGCCGCTGTCGCCCTGGCATGCGTCCTTGCCTCCCTGTTGATACCCGGCGCCGAACATGGCGTTTTCGTCGATGACGATTCCCTGGGACCTGTAGCTGTTGGCGACCTCCTGATGCCCGAGGACGGGGACTCCCACCTGCAGCAGGATGCTGGACGTGTCGTAGCCACCCTCGCGGGTCAGGCCCCAGCCCGCGACCGTCGCCATCGTGTTTTCAGCGACGCGCTCCCCGGAGGCTGGAAGGCAGACCGGGACGCGCGTGTTGCCGCCCGCGAGCCGCGGAACCAGGTTGGGGCGCATGCCCGAGGACTGGCCGCAAGCCCCGGTGACGGCCGTGTCGAACTTGATGGGCTTGTCGAGTTTGAGGACGGCGATGTCGTTCAGCGTCGTGTCCGGGTTGTATTGGGGGTGGTAGACGGCCCTCGTCACCCCGACTGTCTCTTGCGTGGACGTGGGGCGGTTCAGGTCATGCGCCCCAGCGGATGCCGTGGCGTTGGAGAGACCGTCATAGACGCAATGGGCCGCGGTGAGGACGATGTCGCTCTCCTCCTTGTTGCTCACCCGCACCAGGCTGCCCCCGCAGAAATGGCTGCCGTCCTGCTTCAGGCTGACAATCCAGGGGATGGAGTTCGGCCGGGCCTCGATGCCCCCCACGATCTGCTGTTCCGTGTGACCCACTGGTTCGAACGGGTCCTGTCCGGGCTCCGAACCCCCGCACCCGAGAAGACCGACCGCGACGACGACTCCGCTCATGAAGCGCATGCATCCTCCTGGCTCAAGTGCGGAGTAAGACAGCAATCGACATGCCGCGCTCATGTGCCCTGGCTGTCGTGTGACGGCACGTCGTCTTCGTCGCGGTGTGACATGTCAACGAAGGGGCATGACGCGTCAGCCGTCTGGGAAAGCGCGTCGGGCGGTGGGGAAGGGCAGGCCGACCCCCGAATCGTTCAAGGCGCCAGGTCCACTCCCTCCCGTGCAAGGTAGGCCACCGCCTCGACTTCTCCCGACCGTCCCGGAGTGCCCGTGAGCGCGGCCATGAACGGCCCATCCCACGCTTCCGCGTCATCCATCAGGCCTTCGCGAAGGAACTTCCGGAAGGCGTCCTGGCTCGGATGGGACATCTGGAGCCGGCACATGGAGCTGCGGCACTCCAGGGACACGATGCGCGCGCCCTGAGGCAGCACCGCACCGAGCCGCTCCGCGCGCCGTGTGGCGGCAGGGCTCCAGGCGGTGTCCACGCCTTCACCGAAGAAGCGCGCGTCCATCCGTGCGACGGCCTCGTCCGGCGTCGGCTCCTGGTGGACCGCCGCCATGCCTTCCGTGGAGAGGCCCGCGTCGGGTGGGCTCATGGCCACGGAGGACAGCTCTGGAGCCAGGGGTATGTCCACGCGCGGGCCCGCGGCCCGGACCGCCACCTGGGCCTCACGCGCCAGTCGCTCGGAGTGGGCGACCGAGGCCTCGAGCTCGCGAACCTGCGCCTTCAGCCGCTGCAACTCGGGGGCGTCGCGCGCACCGGGCTCCCATGTATTCACGTCGCTTGCGACAGCGAGCCGAAACACGCCGTAGGCAAGCAGCCCCACGAACAGGACCGCGCAAACCCATCCCTGATTTCTTGTCATGCCGCATGAACCGGGGCGCCCACGAATACGCGGGCACCCCGCCCCGAGAATCATGGTTTCATCCGGCTTCTGCTATGGATTGTAGTCAACGGCGTTGACCTGGCCGCCCGGGTCGACGAGGCAATTGGCGTACAGGTAGCCACTGTTGGGAATGTAGGCGCCGGTCAGCGTGATGAGCTGCGGCGTGCCGAAGGCGGGGAGCCACCTGCGAGAACCTCCCCAGACGACGGTGGCCTCGCGGTTCATCCCCACCGCCATGCAGCCAACGTTCCTCGACGACGTCGAGCCAAAAGCAGTGACGACCACCGTCTTGTTACCGGCACTGTCGGCCGTCAGGGGAATCTCGTAGCTCCTCCGGGTCGAGCAGATATTGGTCATGGTGCTGTATGACATCTGGAAACAGGGGCCGTCGCTCCAGAGGACGGGCCTTCCGGCGCTCGCGGGCACGGAGCGAGCCATCGCCGCGACCGGAAGGAGGACCGCCATCGTGAGAAATGCCTGCTTGAGCCGCCTCGTCATGCGTTTCACTCCTGGGTGGGGTGCTTCGCGCGAACAGTCAGTGCGAGCCACTGAAACAGCCATCCCTAAAATGAGGGAACACGCTCCCTGAGAGAGCGACCCTGGAGGTCCCATGGCCACTGGCAGTCTTCGAAGTTCTCAAGTCCGTGCCCTGTTTCGTCTGGTCAACGAAGCGCACGAACTGCCGGAGGGGGAGAGGCCGCGTCATCTGCTCTCCGGCATGTGCCGCCTCCTGGGCGCTGATGCGGGAGCCTGCGTATTGGAAGGCGACTTCAGACCGGAAGGTCGTGGAGGCTTCACGGCCGTCGTCCTGGAGGGCTGGGACGGCGCGGCGAGGCCCGCGCTCGAGGCGCTCCAGCGCATGGGCAGCGCGTGCAACCCGAGCATCCGCTCGCTGATGGAGCTGACTCCGGTGCCCGGCGCTGTCGTCACCGCGCTACGGCGGGAGCTCGTCGGAGATCGGACCTGGTACGGCGCGCCCTACGTCGAGCACTACCTGCGGCCGACGAATCTCGACGACTCGGTGTATTCGCTCCGGTGGTCCGAGGTGCCGGGAGCGGTGCGGGGCATCGGCATCTATCGTGGGCGGAGCGAGCGCCCCTTCGATGAAGCGGACCGCGAGCTGTTGCACCTGTTCCACGCCGAATGCGGGGCCTTGCTCGGCCTGCCGGAGCCCACGGAAGAGGGGGCCCTGGGCGTGCGGCTCACGCCGCGCGAACGCGAAACGCTGGGGCTGCTCCTGCAGGGGCTCAGCGACAAGCAGATCGCCGCACGGCTTGGCATCAGCCGCTTCACCGTGAATCAGTACACGAAGATCCTCTACCGGCGCTTTGGCGTGCAGTCCCGCACGGCCCTCATCGCGAGGTTGCTCGGCGGCCAGGGCGGAGGCACGCCTCTCCGGGGCACGTCTTCCAGCATCATGAGTCGCTCTGTGTCGGGGGACTACCGGGCCGGGCCTTTTTTTCCTGTCGACACCTGATGTATTCCTCCCAGGGGATGCCGGGACATCGGCATGTGTTGGGCGCGCCCGGACCTGCCGGGCGCACGCAAGGGGGAACACGCATGGCTGGTCCAATCCGTGGCAACACGCCACTGGCACCTGTTGTCATCAAGCCGCAGCCGGCGGCGACGCAAGCCGCCCCGCCTCCGCCTCCGCCCGTCGTCACACCCCCGGTCGACAAGGGCCTGCTCGCGCTCCAGCAGGTCGTGAGCACGGTGAGCACCTTCGTCAACACGGCCACCCGAACGGCGGCGCCCCAGCAGGACGCGCGTGCGGGCACCACCCCGGGCTTCAGCGTGGGCTCCCTGCTCATGGGGGGCGCGCAGGCGCTCCAGCAGCTTGCGCGCATGCTGCCCACGACGCGTGCTCCCGGCGCGACGGATCCGTTGAGCCAGGGCCTGACGCAGCCCATTGCCTCGGTGCGGGAGGAGTTGAAGCTGGAGCTGGCCCGCAAGCCGCCAAACCCCCAGGTCCTCGCCTTCCTCATCACCACCGGCCAGCAAGCGCTGGCCGAATCATCGGGGACGCTCTCCAACGTGCCCTCGGACCTGGCCGGAGCGCCGGCCGCCGCGCTGGCGGCGGAGGCGGGAGCGCTCGCGGGCGTGATGGCGCAGGCCCAGGCCCTGTTGCCTCCCGGTCCCCATCGCGCGCAGGCAGGACAGGCGGTGCTGGAGGCGCAGGCCGTGCAGGCGCAGTCCGAGGCGCTGGTGGCGATGTCCGCCTACGTGAATGCCCCTTCGGAGAAGGGCTTTGACACGTACGTGCGCGAGTTCGCGGAGGCGCAGCTCGCCTCGCAGCGCTCGGACCTGAACCGCGCGGCGCTGCAGTTGCCCAACGCCACCCCGGAGCAGTGGGGCGCGCTGGCGGTGGCCGCCGCCGAGCTCCAGGCGCTGATGGGCATCCTCCAGCAGCCGGATCCCTTCCTGACGCTGACCACGGAGATGCAGGCGCTCAACACCCAGTGCCAGGGGGTGGAGCGGGACTGGAAGGCCGCGCCCGCCGGCATGACGGGGCAGCCCGCGGCGCTGGGGCCCCAGCTGTCGCGCCTGACGAATGGAGCCATCACCGGCCTGCCCGTGTCGGCCGAGGCGCTGCTGGCCCTCCCTGTCTCCCAGCGTCAGGCCGTCGTGGATGCAATGAGCCAGTACTCGGGGCGCGGCGCCGTCAGCCCGGCCCCCGCGTTCGGCACCACGGAAGCGGGCCAGCGCCTCACGCAGGCGTTGAGCACGGCCGGGGAGCTGCGCGCCTCCGGCCTCACCTTCCAGGCATACCAGGACCAGGCCTCCGCGCGCGTCTCGGCGCTCTACCAGCAGAACCCGCTCCTGGGCGTAGTGGACCCGGCGCGGCTCGTCCAGGATCTCGCGCCCGGCATGACGGCGCGCTTCACGGTCTCCAACGGACAGCTCAGCCCGTCCGTGCAGCTGGGCTCGACGACCTTCGCCCCGGAAGCGAGCCCCGCCTCCAGCGCCGAGATGCTCCAGCGGATCACCTCGCAGCCGGGCTTCGCGGGGACCACCGCGGGCCTCACCCAGGGGTACGGGGCGCTGCTCCAGGGTGCATTGGCGGACGTGGTGACGTTGCAGCGCAACCTCGCGAAGGCCGTGCCGCCGCCCACCGCGATGGACCTCCTGCCGTCCGCGAGCCGCGCCTTCGAGGCCCTGGCCTCGCGGCTCACGTCACCGGGCGAGGCCGGGGGCGCCAACGGGCAGCCCGGTCCGTTGGGACGCGCGCTCATCTTCACGGGTGGGCTCTTCGACAAGTACGCGGAGCAGCAGCAGACCCAGGCGCGCCAGGACCTGGCCATCGGGCTGACGGGCGCGGTGGCGGGGCTGGGCGCGACCATCCTCACGGTGGCCTCGGGCGGAGCGGCGGCGCCGCTGCTCATCGCGTCGATGGCGGGCACGTCGATGCTGGCCGGCGGCTACGGCATGTTCCGCACCCACGAGCGCTTCGTGGATGCGCAGCGGCTGGCGCGGTTCGGAGAGCTCTCCGGCGTGGAGGACCCCAGCGCGTTCCAGTACCTGCTGGAGCAGGGACTCAACCTGTTCGGCATCGTGATGGACGGGGCGGACATCGCGCAGGCGGTGCGCGTGATGCGCGGCACGACGGCCGCCACGGAGGCGGCACGGATGCTCGGCTCGCTGGAGCAGCTGCTCGCGTCGCCGCTGGGCCTGCGGCTGGCGAGCCGGCTGGACGACGGCGCCGAGGTGACGGACGCGACGCTGACCGCGCTGCGGCAGCTCCAGTCCGGCGGCTACACGTTCGAACAGGTCGCGGACATCGCCAACCGCGCGGTGACGGCCCCGGAGACCCTGACCGACGCGGAGCGCGCGCTCAACCAGGTGGTCCGCGCCGAGCGGCTCTACACGCCGCAGGCGTTGGCGCTGTACCAGCGCTACCACCTGGGCCAGGGCATGTCCCCGGAGGACGCCTACCGGAGCGCGGTCGCCGCGTCGGGAGGAGACGCGACGAAGGTGCCCCCGGAAGTCGCCCAGGACTACGTCCAGTGGATGCAGCGCCCCAGCACGGTGGACAGCGCCCGGAACACGCGCATGGCCCTGCCGCCCAAGCTCGCCGTCTACGAGAGCAAGGAGCTCATCCGCGTCGGGGTGGATCCCCTGACGGTGCGGATGGAGACGGGGCTGGGAGGGCGTCCCGTCTACACGGCCCCGAATGGCACGCGGTACATCTACGATGGCTCGCAAGGCATGCGGGAGGTGCCCCAGACGTTCCTCGCCAGCACGTATTCCGTCATGCCGGCGAAGATCAAGGAGGGCTCGCTCGCCGCCGCGGGGCTCGAGGGGCTCAATCCCGAGAACCTGCGCGTCTTCCAGGCCGTGGAAGGGGGCTCGGTGCTGGTGGACAGGACGACGGGCGCCTTCTACTTCCAGGGCACTGACGGCGCCGTCACGGACTTCTACGTCCACCTCACCCCCGCCACCAAATACCAGGAGCTGATCGCCGGCAAGGGCTTGCAGCCCTACGGTCCCATTCAACCTCCAGACACGTTCGTGGACGGCCAGCTCCCCACCGACGTCGAGGGCCTGACGACGTCGAAGAAGGACCCGGACATGCTCATGGCCAGCTGGACCGTCAGCTCGCATGATCAGCCGGACTGGCTCGTCACGCGCAACCGGTCCAACACGCTGCTGGGCGACGTGCTCCTCGGTCAGGCCCGACGCAGTGACACGGAGAACCCGGCGCTCGTGTACATCTTCATGCAGCCCGCTTCGACGGACGTGCTCCAGGTGAAGGCCCACACGTTCACGGAGGGGAGCATGGGGCGCGCCAGCCTGACGCGGGAGCAGTGGTACCTGCGGGAGCCGCAGACCGCCCCGGAGGTCATCCTCTTCAATCCCGTGTCCTGGGACCGCGTCACGATGGTCATGAGCCAGACGGGAGAAATCCTCTACGCCCCGCCGCCTGTTCCCTAGCGCGTGGGCCCGCGTCTCCTGTCCGCTCACCAGGCCCTGGACGGAGGCGTTCCATGTCGGCTGGTGCACAGACAACGCGGGAAGGGCCGGTTGATTCAACCGATGGTTGCCTGAGGCAAGTGCTTTCCGGAGGCCCTGGTAAACCCAGACCTCGATTGGTTATGGCTTTCCATTCCATGACCCATCCCTCCCGTTGGCTGTTGCTCACCGCCTCCCTGGTCCTGGGTGGCTGCTCCTCCTCCTCCGGCGACGACGCCGGGACGCCGCCGCCTCCCGTGGACGGCGGCACCCCTGACGCAGGGCCTCCCGACGCGGGGCCTCCCGACGCGGGCGAGGTCTGGGATGGCGGCGCACAGACGCTGGTGGACCCGGGGGACGTGGTGGAGCAAGCGCCGTACTCGGACTGCACCTTCCTGCCAGAGCCAGGCACCACCCTCGCTTCGTGCTCGGACCCGGCCCTGTTCGACAGGTCCATGTGCCCATCCGGGGCGCTCGACGGCCTGGGGGCTTCGGGCGCGTACGAGGTGCGCCATCTGCCCTCCACCAATCCCTATCAACTCGGCTTCACGCTGCGGCTGCCTTCGGATGGGGGCGTGGGCGCGAGCGATGGCACTCCGCTGCTCTTCCAGGACGTGGGGGAAGGGGAGTTCTTCTTCGGGACCCGGGTCCTGCGGAAGCTCCCCACCCCCAACTTCCGGCACTACACCTTCGCCGGCTGCACGCGGCCGGAGCCGGGCCGTGTCAACGGTTGCTTCGCGCAGTGCACCCCCGAGGGACGGGTGATCAACAAGGGCAGCTTCACGGCGCTGCGCCACGGATGGGGACGGGGCGAGAGGGAGGCCTCGGGCCTGAGGCTCGTCTCCGAGTCCGCAGTCCCCCTGGCCTTCCCGGTGGACATCTACGTCACGAAGGGACACGCGTACGTGGTGGCCATTGGTGACAACACCGGGGACGGAGGCCTGGCGGTCTACGACGTGAAGGACCCCGCCCACCCGGTGCTCAAGAAGCGAATCCAGTTGGAGGGGGATACCTACTGGAATGGCGCCTGGGCGAAGGACGACGCGCTCTACATCGCGAGCGGCAACTCCGGCGTCATCGTCTACGACATCACGAACCCGGCGGATCCGCAGTACGTGCGCGCGCTGCCCGGCGGCGCCCTCAACGTGCACACCGTGCACGTGCGCGGAGACCGGCTCTACGGCATGGCGCCCTCGTCCTCCAGCCAGACGCTCATGTTCGACGTGAGCTCGGCGCTTTCGCCGCAGCTGCTGGAGCGCATCTCGATTCCGGACGAGAGCTTTGGGGGCGTGCACGACGCCTTCGCCTACGGAGACACCCTCTACGTCAACCACACCACCGAGGGCTACATCGCCTTCGACGTGAGTGACCCGACGCGCGTCCGGGAGCTGGGGCGCTACGCCTACGGCGACGCGTTCAGCCACGCGAACGCGGTGGGCACCTTCGCGGGACGCACCATCGCGTTCGAGGGCGGCGAGCAGTTGAACGCGCACCTGCGCGTGCTGGACGTCACCGACCCCGCGAACATGCGGCTCATCGGCCAGTACGCGCTGCGCCCCGAGTACTCCATCCACAACATGGTGCTGGTGGGCACGAAGCTCTACATCGCGTACTACCAGGAGGGCGTGCGCGTGCTGGACGTGTCCGTGCCGCCCCGGCCGCGCGAGGTGGCGTACTTCAACACGTACCAGGACACCCCGCCGACCCGGACGGGCTCCGAGTTCTTCTCGAACGCCATTGGCATCCGCGTGCCCGGGGACGGGTTCATCTACGTGGTGGACACGAACCGGGGCCTGCTCATCCTCCAGGAGGAGTGAGCGGGACTTCGAGGTCGGATGACCCCGACGGTGCTATCCTGGCAAGGTAGGACAACCTTTCGAGACAGGAAAAGCACATGCGAGCGGCAATCATTGCTGGACTGGTCGCTGTGGGACTGATGGCGGCCTGTGGAGGGCCCGAAGCAGCGGCGGATGGCACGAGCGGCGCGGAGCGAGCTCCCCAGGCCGCAAGCGGTAATCCAGCCGTGAGGCAGACAGGACTTCCTCCTGACAACATCTGCCGTCTCGAGTGCTGGGGCGGGCCCGCCGCCGGGACTACAGCGGCGCCTTACGCAGCCACGCTCCAGGAGTGTTTCGACCACGTCAATCGCATCTGCGCCGTGGCGGACGGTGGTTGGTATTTCTTCACTTATAACGGCCAGAGCTGGGCCAACTGAATTTCGGATGCTCGCCCGGGCAGAACGGGCGGCACCTCGCGCTGCAGCACGTGAGCCGCGAGGCACGGGCGGGATCCCTCGGCCCCATGCCCACCGAAACACCTGGACAGGAGGGCCCGGGATGGGCTCTCGACGCCAGCGCCCACCGTCCGAGCCTGGTAGTAGCCGCGTGGGCCGTGCCGCTATGGCCGGCCGAAGTCCTGCACCCAATAGCTGTAGGTGCTGCCCGGCACGGTGGAGTGACCGATGCCTACGTGAATGTGCGCGGGGTTCATGATGTTGTTGCAATCGTGGGGATTGGCCATCCACGCATCCACCACCGCCTCCGCGGTGCTGTAGCCCGAGGCGACGTTCTCCTCCACGTACGACAGCGGGGTGTAGCCCTTGGTCGTGACCCGCCGCAAGGGGGTCCAGCCGTTCAAGCTGATGTAGCCAAGGTAGCTGTTCATGGCCATGTCCTGGGCGTGCGCGCGCGCGGTGCAGTTCAGCAGCACTTGCGCGGTGAGCGGGGGCACCGGCAGCTTCGCCACCCCACCACAGGTGGCACCCACGGCGCGTCGCTGGTTGATGAGCGAAAACACGGAACTCTCCAGCGCGGCCGAGGCGGTGGGCGACGGCAGGCAGGGTTCGATGCCTGTCGCGTGGCTCTCGACCGAACGCATGTCATCCGTCGGGAGGAGGGTGGTTTCGCTTGTGGGCGTCGTCGTCTGTTCCGCTTCACAGCCGCCCATCAGGACAGTGCCAAGGAACAGCAGGGAAAGAGAGCGGGAAGAGGACGTCATGGCAGGATCCTCTCTTGGGGCTAAGTCTGATTGATCGGATATTCCTACTTTCGAGGCTTCAGGTGAAGACTTTCTACACAGAGCGGGCGGATTGAATGTCAAGCAGACACATGGCTGGAGGGGTTCGGGCCCATGACAACCCAAGCCCCCAGTCCGACGCTCGCGCCGTTCCCGAGTGAGCCCCAATCCTTGGTGCTGACAAACCTGTTCTGCTCCGACAGGGGCCACGGGTGTAGCGCGAAGCGCCACATCCGGGCCGGAAGCCGTGACATAAAATGATACATTTCCTGTCACGGGAGAGACGTCCACGACAGGAGGGATGGCGCTTCGCGACGCCTGGCATGAAGCCTGCTCTGGGGCGCGCCGTGGAACCAAACCAGCACCAGGGAAGACAAATGCACATGCGGATCGCCGTGGGACTTCTGGCCGGTGGGCTGATGATCGGTTGTGGTGGCGCCGAGTCGGACGTGACGATGGATGACGGCGCCAGGACGGGCGCTGAGCGGACCGTCACGGCCAGCGCCGCCCTTCAGTACGCCCGCTTCGAGGTGAAGGCCACCAGCGCGGTCGCGTCCCCCTGCTCTCCCTCGCAGGTGGAGGCCGCCGAGGCTCACATGGTCAAGAACTTCGGCAAGTACACGCGGCTGGTCGACTGCAATTACTACTTCTTCGGCCAGGTGGGCTTCATCGAGTACACCTACACCCTCACGCGCTGACAGGCTGAAAGGCATTGCCCTTCCGGCCTTCCGTGCCGGGAGGGCAGCCGGTGGGCCGAGCGGATATCCTGCCCACCATGCCCCAAGCCCATGCTCCGAAGTACGTCGCGTTGACCCTTGTCACGGCGGTAGGACAGGAGATTCCCGTCACGGGGACCTCCTTCACCATTGGCCGGCAATTCGACTGTCACTACCGGCCTGACTCCGTGCAGATCTCACGTCGGCACACCCTGCTGAGCCACGAGCCGGAGGGTTGGTTCGCGGAGGACATGGGCTCCGCCATGGGGACCTTCCACAACCAGCGTCCCCTCACCGGCCGCCAGCGACTGGCCGATGGCGACGAGCTCATGGTCGCGGACGTCAAGCTCCGGGTCCGGCTCCGCTAGCGTCTCAGCGAAGGTCCTGGAGCACCTGGAGCACCCGGTGCCGCAGGGCCAGCAACTCCGAGCGCTGGGAGAGTCGCGCGAGGGTCGCGCCACTGGGGCGGGGGTCGCGAGTGAGTTCGGTCAGCTTCGCCAGCTCCGCATCCAGCCTGCGGAGGGACAGCTCACAACAGGTGACGCGGAAGACCTTCACCAGGGCGTCCTCCTCCGTGGGCAGGGTCCGCGTGGCGCCCGCGAGGGCTCGCGCCACCACGCCAGTGGCCGCGAGGCCTCCGGTGGTCGCGGTGCCCAGCGCCATTCGCAGCCCCGCCTCCTGAAGATGCTCCAGCGCCGCGAAGGCGTCCTGCTCCCTCACGCTGGGATTGCGCAGCACACAAGCCACCGCGCGGGCCTCCAGCGCGTCCACGCCGCGCTCGGCTGGCGTGACGACCGCGGGGGGAGGGGAGGGCGCCTGGGCCACCGTCGCTCCCGGTGCCCCGGTGAGCACGTCCTCCAGCTCCGCGGAGGGCAGACCCACGTGAGCGGACAGTGCGTCGAGGAAGGCCGTGCGCATGAGGCCTGGGGGAATCTTCGCCACGACGTCGCGCAGCCGTCCCAACGCGAGCATCTTCTGCTCGAAGCTGGCTTCACGTCCCTCGGGCAGCACGGTGGTGAAGAGGTGGCGCGTGAGCGGACGGGCGTCCTCCAACAGACGCGACACTCCTGCTCCGCCCTCCCGCAGCGCGAAGGTGTCCGGATCCTCCCCTTGGGGCAGCAGCGCCACGGAGGTGGCCACTCCGGCGGCGAGCAGCGGTCCGGCCAGGCGCTCCACCGCGGCGAGCCCCGCCGCGTCCCCGTCCAGCAGCAGCACCAGCTCGCGGGCCTCGGCTCGCGCGAGCAGCTGGAGGTGGCCCGGCGTCAGGTGCGTGGAACAGAGCGCCACGGCATGGCGCACCCCCACCTGATGCAGGAGGACGCAGTCGAAGTAGCCCTCCACCAGCACCGCGCGATGCAGCCGGCGGATCTCCGCCCGCGCGAGGTCCATCCCGAACAGCGTGTCCGCCTTGTGGTAGAGCGGGCTGTCCTTCGAGTTGAGGTACTTCGCTCCCCCGGCGCCACCGGGCATGAGACGCCCCCCGAAGCCCAGGGGACGTCCGTCCGGCGAGCGCAGCGGCAACATCACCCGGCCCCGGAAGAAGTCGTAGCAGCCCGCGCCCTGCTTGCGCGGCCGCACGAGCCCCGTCTCGAGTCCCGCCTCCCGCAGCCCCGCGCGCTCGAGCCGCTCCGTGAGCCGGTCCCAGGCTTCGGAAGCCCAGCCCAACCCGAATGCGCGCGCCGTCTCTTCCGTGACGCCCCGCGCCTCCAGATAGGCCCTCGCCGATGCGCCTTCACTGCTCCAGAGCAGGGCCTGGAAATGTTCCTGGGCCAGCCTCGTCACGTCGCGCAAGCGCTGGCTCGAGTCCGCCGCCGAGGCCTCGGACTCGGACACCGGGAGTCCCACCTCGCGTGCCAGCTGACGCACGGCCTCCCCGAAGGAGAGCCCGAGCATGCGCCGGAGGAAGTCCACCGCGTCTCCGCGCGCGCGGCACCCGTGACAGAAGAAGAAGCCCTTCTCCGGGACGACGTAGAAGGACGGGGTGCGCTCCTCGTGGAAGGGGCACCGGCCGCGAAACTCCTTCCCACTTGGAGTGAGCGCCACGTGACGTGAGATGAGGCCGGGCAGGTCCACCCGGTGGCGCAGTTCCTCGAGGGTCTGGGGAGAGATCCGCCGCGATGCCATGAGCCGTTCCGGAGGGCCACTCTACTCCGCATGGGGCCTGCTGTTCCTGGCCCAGGCCTCAGCCCAGGAGACCGAAGGGCTTCCACTCAAGGAGCGCACGCCCCGCTTGGATTGGCGAAGGGTCGACAGTTCGAGAAGGCGTGCGCTAGCTTGCGCGCGCTCCGGCAGCGGAAGCGCGATGGGTATCCGATCAGTCCTCCAGACCACTGTCCTCCTCGCGCTCGGGCTCTCCGCCGTCGTGATGATGGTGCATGACTTCGCCTCCTTCCCCGGGCTGCACGCGGATGAAGCGTGGGTGGGGATCCGGGCCCTGGAGCACCAGGAGCGAGGCTTCTTCACGCTCCATGGGATGCGGTACTACGCGGGGAGCCTCTATCCCTACGCGCTCTCGCTTGTCTTCAAGGCGCGAGGCGCTTCGGTCGAGTCGCTTCGGCTCCCAGGCCTGCTCCTGAACGGGGCGGGGCTGGGCATCCTCTTGCTGGTGCTGCTCCGCCAGTCGGTGCGCTCGGCGGGGCTGTTCGTGGCGCTGTGCTGCACCTCGCTGCTCCTGCTCTTGGAGGCACGGATCGCCTGGGAGGTGATGGCCTGGAACCTCTTCGGCATGGCGTGCCTCGTCGCGGTGGCGCATGCGTTCCTGGTCCGTGGGAGCTCCAGCGCCCTCACCGCGTTCCTGTTCTTCGCGGTGAACCTCGTGGGGGTGCTGAACCACTTCGTCTTCGTCTCCTGGAGCCTCGCGTTCGCGCTGGCCTCGGCGGTGCTCTGGTGGCGTGGCCGTGCGGACGCCGCCACCTCCCGCTTCTTCGTGCTCAACGCGGTGGGCCTGGTCCCGGTGTTCATCGCCTGCGTGCTCCAGTGGGCGCTGGACGACGAATCCTTTCAGCACCACCCCACCTTCGTCCTGTCTGGCCTCGTGGCGCTGCCACTCCTGGCCACCGGGCTGTGGCGGGCGCTGGTGCCCGTCCTCGAGCGCCACGCTCCCTCCCTTCAGGCGTGGTGCTCCGCCCGATTCGAGGGCTCGCGCCTGCGCAAGCCCCACGTCTGGCTCAGGGTGGCGCTGGTGCCGTTCGTCATCATGCACGGCATCGGGCTGCTGGGCGTCCTTGGCAACGACGTGCTCTACCGCCGGCTGTTTGGCTATGTGCCGCCGCTGGCGCTCCGCCTCGTGGGGTTGCTCTTCGTGGGCGTGTTGCTCGCCACCGTCGGGGTCGCGTGCCTTCGCACGGTCAGGGCCTTCCGGCAGGATGCCACCGACCCCCACGGCACGTTCTGGGCGCTCGTGCTGCCCCTCTACGCGGCCTGCTTCCCGCTCTTCACCAGCCGGGAGTCTCCGCGCCATTACCTGCTGCTGACCCTGGCGCTCTTCTACGCGGGCGCCGTGCTCATCCCGAGCCACCTCCCGAGGCTCCGGACGCGGCTGCTCGCCGCCACCCTCGTCTTCGCGGCGGTCACCCAGGCGGTGGCCTGGTGGAGCCTGGGCTCGCCGCCACGTCCTCCCCTGGACTTCAGGATTGGCTGGCGGAAGGAGACCTCCAAGCACCTGCAGGACATCGCCCCCGTCTATGCGTTGCTGAAGCAAGAGGGCATCTGCCGCTACGAGGGCGAGTTCTTCATCCAGCAGCCGCTCGAGTTCCTGCGGCAGGCCGAGGGCTGGAGTTGTGCGAACCCAGCCCCGGCCACCATCGAGTACTGCCCGACCTGCGAGGAGACCTTCTTCTTCTCGGTCCGGCGCTGAGCGACCTCCCGCGCTATCCGAGCGCCGCCTTCCCGTCCGGCTTGCGCTGGAACCGGTAGAGCACGAAGCCCACCGCGAGCGCGATGGCCCCGGCGACGAGGTTTTTTCGCTCCGCACTCAGCGCGAAGACGACGCACAGCGCGGCGGCGGCGAGGGGAATCACGGGCCCCCCTGGGATGCGGAACGCGTTCGCGGGCGCCTGGAGCTTGCGGCGCAGCACGGGCACCGCCATGGCCGTGCCGAAGTACGTGGCGAGCCGGGCCACCACGGAGAGCGTGGCGAGCACCTCGAACGAGCCGGAGAACGCGAGGGGCAGCGCGATGGCCGTCTGCGTGAGGATGGCGACCGCCGGCGTGCGGTAGCGCGGATGCAGCGTGGCGAGCGCGGCGGGGCCGAAGCCGTCCTGCGCCAGCGCGTACAGGTAGCGCGGCCCGGCGAGCACGGTGTTGCTGTTGGTCCCCAGGATGGACAGCACCCCGCCCACCGTCATGAGGAGCCCACCCCAGCCTCCGAGGAACCGCGCGGCGGCGTTGGCGAGCGGTGTCTGCGCATCCGCGACCCCGGGCAACGTGCCCAGCGCCACCCACTGGACCGCCGTGTAGATGAGCGTGACCACGCCTATCTGCACGATGAGCGCGAAGGGCACGTCGCGGCGTGGGTTCTTGAACTCGCCCGCCGGAGCCGCCGTGTTCTCGAAGCCGGCATAGGCGAACAGCAGCAGCAGCACCGCGGACCCCAGGTTGCCTCCATCCCTGGGAGCGACCGACGTCGCCATCGGCACGGACACGAAGAAGAGGCCCACGGCGATGAACACCAGCAGCGGCACCGTCTTGGTGACGGCGAGGAACACCGCGGTGCGAGCGCCGCCCTTCACGCCCACGACGTTGATGGCGGTGAGCGCGAGCAGGGGCACGGCGATGGCCAGGCCCTGGCCCAGGCCCGAGTTCGCCGCGGGCCACAGGAAGCCCAGCGCGCGGGAGAAGCCGACGGACAACGAGGCCACGGACGAGACGCGCGCCAGCCACGTCATCCAGCCGACCTGGAATCCCACCCGCTCTCCAAAGGCTTCACGCGTGTAGAGGTAGGCGCTGCCGGGCTTGTCGAAATAGCTGGCCGCCTCCGCGAAGCAGAGCACGAGCAGCAGCACCGCCAGCCCCGCGAGCACGACGGCGCCGGTGCTGGCCGAGCCCAGGTTCGCGGCGGCCGCCGCGGGCAGCAGGTAGACACCGCTGCCGATGACGTCGTTGATGGAGAACCCGACGATTTCCCAGCGCGATACCGCGCGCCGCATGCCTGGCTCAGGAGGAGGCGAATGGGTTCCGGTGGTCATGGACGCAAGGCGATAGGGGAGGGGAACCCACTGGAGCACAGATGCAGCGAATCCGCGAATTCGCGAAAGCCGTGCCATCTTCCATTGCTCCGCCATGGGAGCACGCCGAGGCCTCGCGGCTCACGCGGGCAGTTGTTGCAGGGCCTCCGCGAGGCGGATGTGCCCCTGGAAGGCGCCGCTGCCCCGAGGCGTCTCGCCCTTCTCAATGGCATGGGCGAAGCGCACGCCGGCGTCCGCCTCCAGCCGCTCGAAGAGGCCCTGGAGCTTCGGGTAGTCGCGGCGGTCCAGCACCTCGTGGTACCGGGTCCACCGGGCGATGCCGATGAAGTAGGCGTCCGCCAGCGTGCGGTGGTCTCCCAGAAGCCACGGCGTGTCGCCCATCAGTGCCTCCAGGTTCGCGTGCGCGGAGATCACCTTGCGGGCCCCAAGGTTGCGCAGCGCCTGCTTTTCGGACTCCGGCAGCTCGGCGTGCTCGATCGCGTACCAGAGCGGCGCGAAGGCGCTGAAGAAGGTGGTGTTCAGGTACGCGAGCATCTGGTTCAACCGGTCGAAGTCCTCGGTGCCCTGGGCGAACGACAGCCCGGTGCCCACGCCGCGCGCGCCCAGGTGGTTGAGGATGGCCATGCTTTCGCTGATGCGCGCGCCCGTCTCCGTCATCAACGTGGGCGTCTCCGCGATGGGGTTGATCCGGCGGTAATCCGCGGAGGTGACGTCCTCCGGCATGGCGATGCGGCACAGCTGGTAGGCGCGGCCCAGCCACTCCAGCGCGACGATGGAGCCAAACGAGCAACCAGAGGGGACACCGTAGAAGAGGGTAGGCAATGCCATGGTGAGGCTCCTGTCCGAGGTGGAAGGCGTGATGCCTTCGATGGGGACAAGATGGCCGTGGCAACGCGCGCCGTGTAGACAGCGGAACGCGAATGCAAGGTCCACACCCGTGGACGATGAGGCGCGGCCCATGAATCTCAACGACCTCCATCTCTTCGTCCAGGCCGTGGAGAGCGGTGGCTTCGCCGCGGCGGCGCGGCGGCTGGGCATTCCCAAGTCCACGGTGAGCAAGCGCGTGGCCGAACTGGAGGACGCGCTGGGCGCCCGGCTGATCCAGCGCACGTCGCGGAGCTTCACGCTGACGGACGTGGGACGGGACTTCCTCGACCATGCCCGCGCCGCCGTGATGGAGGCGGAGGCCGCGGAGAACGTGGTGCGCCGCCGGCAGGCGGAGCCCAGTGGCGTGGTGCGAATCACCACGTCGGTCCCCACGGCGCAGTTCCGGCTCGCGGACCGTCTGCCCCTGCTAGCACTGGCGCATCCCAAGGTCCGCGTCGAACTTCACGCGACAGACCGCTTCGTGGACCTGGTGCAGGAGGGATTCGACATCGCCGTGCGCAGTCACTTCTCGCCCTTGCCCGCCTCGGGCCTGGTGCAGCGCCGGCTCACGGTGGAGTCCACCATCCTGGTGGCGTCACCCGGCTACCTGTCCAGCTGCGGCAGGATTCGCAGGCCCGAGGACTTGAGCGAACACGACGGCCTCCTGACCAGCGCCACGGCCACTTCATGGCGGCTGCGCGGGCGGGCAGGGGAGACGGTCACCGTGATGCCGCGGGCACGCATGACCGCTGATGAGTCACTGGTGCTCTTGAAGGCAGCCACGGCCGGGCTGGGCGTCGTCTGTCTGCCGGAGACGTTCACCCGCGCGGACGTGGAGGCCGGGCGGCTGGTTCGGGTGCTTCCCGCCTGGACGGCGGGCATGGTGACGACGACGATCCTGACGCCACACCGCAGGGGCCAGCTGCCCGCCGTGCGTGCCGTCATCGACTTCCTGATGGAGGGCGCCGGCGGAGCGTGAGCGTCCTCGGCACGGGCGCTCCCCGGGGGCGGGTGCCGAGGGATGGGCGGAAGAGTTCCCCCCCAGGACCGCGATCCCTGAGACGATGCCGCAACTCGTTACCCCGTTCGCACGGAGACCGCATGTACACGCTCTACTATTCGCCGGGTGCCGCCAGCATGCTGGTGCACTGGGTGCTGCTCGAGCTCGGCCAGCCGCACTCCCTGGAGCGCGTCGACACTGGCGCCGGACAGCAGAAGCGCCCCGAGTATCTGGCGCTCAACCCGAATGGCGTCGTGCCGACCCTGCTGATTGACGGAAAGCCGCACTTCGAGGCCGCGGCCCTGGTGACGTACCTCGCGGACCGCCATCCGGAGGCGAGCCTGGCTCCCGCGCCGGGAAGCGCGGCGCGCATGGCCTACTACCAGTGGATGTTCCACCTGGCGAACATGGTGCAGCCGCTGTTCCGGCAGTGGTGGTACCCCCACGAGCCCGCGGGGGAGGCCCATGCCGAAGCCGTGCGCTCCACCGTCGCGGGCCGCATCGAGCGCGCGTGGCAGGTGCTGGATGCGCACCTCGCCGCGAACGGCCCCTTCCTGCTGGGGAAGACGCTCAGCGTCGCGGATTTCTACCTCGTCATGCTGATGCGCTGGTCCCGCGCCATGCCGAAGCCCGCCACGGCGTGGCCGCACCTGGCCGCGGTCGCCACCCAACTGAAGGCGCGGCCTTCGTTCGCGACCCTGTACCAGCGCGAGGGGCTGACGGAGTGGGCCTGAGCGGCGGAAGGGCCGAGCACCTGAAGCCTCAGAGGCCGTCGAGGAACCCGTCGACCACGTCGTCCGGCACCCAGCGTGCCCAGTCGACGGCAACGACGTCATCCTCTCGCCGTGGGGCTCCGGCGAGTGTGCCGGACGCGACCAGCACTGCCTGAGGCCATCCGCTCAGCCACCTCGCATATTCGAGTCGATAGAGGTTCGCTTCGTGAGTGCTTGATCTCCACGACGGCGCAGCGCTCCACCCCAATGGGCAGCGCCACCTTCACTGTGCTTCCCGTTGGGCCGGACAGCAGGCTGCTTCGGCCTGAGCTACCGAGTCGTGCTCGGCGTCTCTACCTTGGCGAAGGCTGCGGGAGGAGTGACGCGGCGCCTGGGACTGGCAGCTCCGGCCTGGGTTCCAGAGCCGGTCTTTGCTGGCTTCCTTCTTCCGTACTTGATGTTCCACTGGGTGGATGGATGAGGACCCTCGAACAGAACTTCAGAAAACGTCGGAATCAGTGCCGCCGAGACGTGTGCCTGCAGCGCGCCGGTGCAGCAGTTGATGATCGCGACCGGCGCGTACTGGGTGCAGCGTTCCAGGAAGTCTTGCACCACGAACGATACCCGCCAGAGCGTTTGCCAGACGTAATCGCGTACACCGTTCAATGTCTTGCCAGTGACGCGGGGGCTGTCGGCTGTCATCGTATTGTCATCCGGATTCGCGAGCTGGGGCGTGAGCGATGCCAGCAGCTTGAGGTTGCAGTGGTATGGGATGGGATTGGCGATGACGAGTGCGTATTCCCCATCGGGAAGCCCCAACATGGCTTCGTTGAGCGCCTCAAGGACGTATTTTTTGATGGCGCCGCCAGTCTTGCCCGGCCCCTTGCCTTGTGCCGGGCCTTTGACGAGCAGCGCACTGCCATCGGGAACAGGCTCGAACTCCTTGTCGCCGGGTGACTCCAGTAGCAACAGGATGATCGGCTGGCCCACTGCCGAACGGGCATGGACATCAACGTAGTTCGAGTTCGGGAGCAAATCGGTACGGGTGGAGCGGAGTCTTTTTTGCGCGACCATCTTTCCGTCCCGAGCGGTCACTGTATAGCGCCATGCATCCGGCACGATGCACTGGCTGCTGAAGAGATACGCCAGCTTTACGTGACGGTCCGCTGCGGCGGTGAGCCGCACCAATTCAGCGTCGCGGATCCACACAGTCGCGGCACAGGCGTTCGGATCGCGCTGTTCGACCGGAATGGCGACGTATGAATTGACCGTGCGCGCATGGATGTCATTGCTGGTGGGGCTTGTGCTCATGACCTTGCCGTAGACTGGTGGTGATGGAGTCGAGGGTGGAAACTCTCCCTCAAGCGGGGGATCGACCGGCGGAGTCCGCGCGATGGATAGCACGCCGAGTCCTCGGCGCCCCGCGCTCAGGCCGCTTCGACGCGGTCGCAGTAGGCGTCGAACGCCTTCTTCCAGGCCGGACGCGCGATGCAGCGCCGCTGGAAGGCGAGCACGTTGGGATAGGCCCTGACGACACTCTCATCGATGCCGGCGCCCAGCACATGCGTCATCAAGAGGTCCGCGATGGTGAACTCGTCGGTCGCGACGAACTCCCTGCCCGCGAGCCAGCCGTCGAGCTGCTTCAGGCGCATGTCCCCCCACTGGTGAAGCGCATCGCTCGCCTGGGTGCCCTTGCCGCCGTTCAGGTCGACGAACCATGCGGTCAGGATCGGGACTTCGATCGTGTTCAGCGCCGCGACGCACCAGCGCAGCACCTGCGCTTCGCCGGCGAGGTCGCGCGGCATCAGCTTGCCGCTCCTGCGGGCGAGGTAGAGCAGGATCGCGCCCGACTCGGTGACGACCACGCCGTCGTCGTCGATCACCGGAATCTGTCCGAACGGGTTGAGCGCGCGATACGCGGGCGTATCGAGGTCGCGCTGCGGATGATCCATCCCCACGACCTCGTACGGCAGCCCCATCTCCTCCAGCGCCCACAGCACGCGCAGGTCGCGGGTCTTGCCGCGGGCCATCTTGTTCACTCGGGAGAAGCCGTAGACCTTGATCATGCGCGCATCCTACTTCGCGCGCGGATGGCTCGTGCATGTCTTGCTGGATGCCTTCGCTTGTCCCCGGTCAGACGCGCCAGCTCAGCCGCACGCGGGTGCCTCGGGGCTCCAGGGCGTCGATGGACAACGTCCACCCGAAGCGCTGGGCCAGCCGTTCCACCAGCGACAGGCCAATGCCGTGGCTCTCGCTCCCGGGCTCGGCGCGGCCAAAGCCAGCCCCCGTGTCGGAGAGGGTCCACGCCGAGGGCTCGATGGTGATGACGATTCGCCCTGCGTCCGTGTACGCGAGCGCGTTCTTGAGGAGGTTGCCCATCATCACCCTGGCGACGGAGGCCGGGAGGGGGGCGTGGACTTCGCCCGCGGACTCGATGGTGAGCTCGATGCCATCACTCCGCCGGAGGTGCCCGTACAACGCGAGCAGCTCTCGCGAGACACGGAGCAGGTCACAGCTTTCCTCGGAGCGGCGCTCCCGGGCCAGCCAGAGGATGCCCTCCGTCAGCAGGCCCATCTGGCTCACGGCCCTGCGCAGCCGGTCGAACGTCTCCGCGTCTCGCGGTGGGTCGAGCTCCAAAATCTCCACCGCCCCCTGCGCCACGGCCAGGGGCGTGCGCAGCTCATGACTGGCATCGCGGTTGAACCGCCGCTCACGCTCCAACTGCTCCAGGATGCGCGCGTCGCGTGCGAGCAGCGCGTCCAGCAGCGCGCGGACCTCGGTCACTCCGCCGTCGTCCTTGGGCGGTGGTGCCCCTTCGGTCCGGATCCACTCCACCATCCGCTCCAGCGGCCGGCCGAGCCTGCGGGCAACGAGGTGGGCCAGCAGCGCGGCGGCCAGCAGCGCCAGCAGGGCACTGGTGAGGAGCAGTCCGGCGGTCCGCTTCAGGTTGTCCGTCGTGCTCGTCAGGCGCGTCACGTCGAATGCGAAGTACCGGCGGTCTCCGTCAGCGCCGGGGCGCACCGCGACGTGGAAGTGTCCGTGGCTCCCGGCGGCCACCTCGTACTCGCCCGGAGGCGCGCCAGGACGCAGCCGCTCCGCGAGCCACGGTGGCAGCGCGGCGTGGCCGTCATACCGGGTGACTCCGGGGAAGTGGCCCGGCTCGGGCCGGTCCGCCTCCGCGGCCACGATGCGGCTGAAGATGACGTCCTCGAGGTCGTAGCTGAAGAGCGTGAAGAACCCGCCCATCATCACCAGCGCGAACGCGGCGGACAGCCCCATGGCGCGCCGGAGCATGGCGCGCACCGACCGGGTCCTAGCGCGCATCCAGGCGGTACCCCTCGTTGCGGCGGGTGGTGATGGCCTCGTCGAGCCCCAGCCCCGCCAGTGCCTTGCGCAAGGCATAGACGTGGGTGCGCAGCGCGCTGGACTCGGGGGCCTCGTCCCCCCAGAGCCGCTCCGCCAGCGTCGCCGCGGGGACGGCTTCGGGGGCGGCCTCCATCAGCCACCGCAGGAGGAGGGCCTCGGTGCGGTTGAGCCGGACGGTGCGCCCACCCCAGCGCGCCTGCCCGCTCTCCGGCTCCAGCGTGAGCCCGCCCCGCGTCAGCGTCCGCCCGCTCGGAGGGATGGGTCGGCGCGCCAGGGCCTCCAGGCGCCAGCGCAGCTCCCGGAGCGAGAAGGGTTTGACGAGGTAGTCGTCCGCGCCCGCCTGGAAGCCCTCCTCCTTGTCCTCGAGCGTGTCCCGGGCGGTCAGCATCAGGATGGGGACGAGCCGGGGCGCGACCTGCCGGTAGCGCTCACACACCTCGATGCCGCTCATGCCGGGCAGCATCAGGTCCAGCACGATGACGTCGTACGGGTGGGCCAGCGCGAGCGCGAGCCCCTCGGGGCCGGTGCCCGCGAAGTCCAGCAGGAAGTCCGGCTCCAGGAAGCGGGCGATGTTGGCCTGGAGGTCTCGGTTGTCCTCGATGACGAGCACGCGCATGGGAGTGACCCGGATGCTACCCGCGGTCACGTCAAATGGAGGTCAGCTGGCGGGTGACGCCTGGCTGACCCTCGCTCCCGCAGGCTCCAGGGCCTCTCTCGATGGAGGCGTCCATGCTGAAGCGTTCGCTGTTGCTGGGGTTGATGTTCCTCACCACCTCCGTGGCCCAGGCCGCGAGCCCCGCGGTCCCGCTGGAGGTTCGCGCGGAGGATGGGTCGCCCATTCCCGTGTGGGTGCTGGAGCCGGAAGGGCAGGGGACGAATCCGCCCGTGGCCGTCCTGCTGCACGGCCTCACCCGGAGCAAGGACGACTGGCTGTCCGACGCGGAGCCGACCTTCGGTGGCGTCCTGACGGAGCAGCTGCGGAGTGCTGGCTACCGGGTCTACCTCATGGACGCGAGGCGGCACGGCGCACGGGCGACCCCCGATGCGCGGCCCGGGGCCCTCGCGAAGCGGGCACACGCCGGTGAGCCCGGTCCCTATCAGGCGATGATTGTCGACACCGTGCGCGATGCGCAGGTGCTCCTCACGAAGGTGCTGGCCCAGGGCAAGAAGCCGCCGAGGGTGCTCGTCGCCGGCTACAGCATGGGCGCGCAGGTGGGCCTGCTCCTGGCCTCGCGCGAGCCTCGCGTCACCCACCTGGTGACGATGGTGCCGCCGCATGTCGACCCCGTGCTGGGCGACGCCGCGCCGGTGAACCGGATGGGCAAGGTCCATCAGACCTGGCTGCTGCTGACGGCGAACCGCGATCCCTTCTCCACCGAAGAGGACACCCGGAAGCTGTTCGAAGCCGCGCCCTCCAAGCGCAAGACGCGCCGGGCCTTCGACAGCGGGCACGCGCTGCCGCGCGAGTACCTGGACGAAGTCCGTCGTTGGTTGGGCGAGGCACAGCGACTGCCGTAGTGGCGCGTGTATTTCCTGGTGTTCACGGCGCCCTGCCGAGGCGAACCGTCACGCCCCTGCCGTCACCCGTGCGGACCAGGATGTCCGGCCTGCCGTCCGCGTTGACGTCGGCAAGGGTGAACCAGCTCGCGTTGGGAAGGTCGAGACGGACCCGATAATCTTCACCCATGTCGCCGGGTCCGTTACCCCATCGGCCGAAGTCGTCGGCCAGCATGACGAGGAACTGACCGGTGTCATCAATCAGGGCCAGGTCGGGCCGGCCATTGGCATCAATGTCGTGGAGCGCTGACCATGTCACGTGTCCTGACAGGCCGACGCGGCGGCTCATCTCCTCGGTGAAGTTGCAGGTGCCGTCACCACGCAGCACCCGGAGGGATGCGGCGAAGGTCACGACGGCATCCACGTGTCCGTCTCTGTCGACGTCCCGGAGTTCAACCGACCCGGGAGGCTGATCAAAGACCACCTGCTTCAGGAAGCGGAAACCACCATCACGATTTGAGTGGTAACAATTCATTGCCCGAAGACCAGGCGTAAGAAGTGCGACCAGATCGTCGGCACCGTCATGATCAATGTCGGCCAGCCGGAGCATGGTGGATTTTGCCATGGTCCCTGCGGTGGGGCTGGACTCGACTGAATTGACTGTGAGCTGGTTGAAGTTGCCCTGGAGGACGAACAATTTCAGGTCAAGTGCACTCAGGCCGCCGGGCGCCTCAAACCGTCCGAGCCCATCTTGGGGGACCGTTGAAACGTGGCCGTTGTTCAGGTTGACCTTCCGCAGTTGATTCGTATCCCAAGTGCCAAAACCGTCGAGCACGTAGAGGCTGTCTCCAATGATTGCGCAATTGTCGCTTCGCGCGGCGAACGCGAAGGAGCCGGTACCGAATGGGCCATCGGTATAGACCCGGACTCCGGCGCGGCCTGCGACCGTGCTCACCTCCCGCTTGTCGAGGTCGATGCGGCGGATCAGGGCATTTCCGCTGTCGATCACGTAGATTATTTGCCCTTTGATGCACAGGGCTGTCGGTGTGTTGAACAGCGCGGAGGCAAGGGGACCGTCCTGGTAGCCTGCGGTCGAACCTGCGAGGCGTCCGAGCGAGGAGGTCGTCAGCGATACTCGCTCAATGGTGTGGGCCGTCCCCGTGGCGACAAACGCTTCTTCCCGCAAACCGGAGATGGCGATGTCGGAGACAGCTCGTATCTCGGTCCATCGCTGCTCGAAGCGATAGTTGCCGTTGGCGTCGACGCGAAGCCGGGCGAGGTCGTAGTCGTCAGTGGAGAGATTGCGGAGGCCGGCGAATCCAATCACCCCGTATCGCGCGAGCCGTTCGATCCGGTAGGCGTCGGGCCCCTGCCTCGCCCGGAACATGAGCGCGCCGGTCGGTGGGTCGCGCGTCGCGATGTCTCGCCCCTGAACCGATTGCCAGAACGGAACATCAATCCCCGGCGGCGGACCCCCTGTTTGGTAGGTCGCAAGGTCCAGTCCGACATTGACCTGAGGGCCAAGCGCGAGCACGGTCTGCGGACTCTTGAGCCGGTCGAAGTAATGGAAGGGATCGCTCTCGAACGCGAGGAGTCCGTAGCGCGGGGAGGACGTGACCCAGTCGGTCAAGCCATCGCCGTTGATATCACCCGAAGCGACGCCGGGGTCATGGGGAAGGGTCTGGCTGTTCGACTGCGGGCCATGGACGAAGTGTCGGTGTGAGAAGTCATCGTCGCGAAGATGGGTTCGGTCCAGTGGAAGCTTCAGCCCGCCAAGCGCCAGGAGACTCTCCTGGCTGTTCGATGCCAGCAACAAGCCGCGGCGGCCCTGCGGGCCGACAGTGCCGACTGACATGTATGAGAGGTTGGGTGAAACCGGATAGTCGTAGGCGGTGCTCGAACTGTGTCCCGAATAGACGCGCAGCACGTTCCTTCCTTGCACGGTGCCGAGCACGACGAGATCCTCGCCCGGCGTGTCGTCCAGTTCCTGCGTGGCGAGTGCCTGGACGAACATGTCGGTGGCCAGGCGTGTCCCTGGATGGAACGCGAGGAGACGGCTCGTTGGGGTCTGGGCGTTCACATAGCCGAGGTCGCGCAGCATTTGCTCCTCGACAGGCAGGTAGTTGCGCCGCCTGACCGCCTGGGCGATCGCTGGCTGCATGACGGTCACGGGCCCTTGGAGTGACCAGTGGGACAGGCTGCTGCCGTTCTCGAAAGGACTTGGGCTGTGAAGTCTGGGCAGCCGGCCCAGGCTCGCCTGCGCGAGCGGACCGGCCCAGCCTGCTTCGTTGGCGGAGCCGCCACTCAGGTCCTGGGGCGTCGCGACAAACCGTCCGGTCTTGTCGACGAGGGCGCCCCCGCCGGGACGGACCGACAAGGTATCAAACGTTGTGTATACCCCGGGATTCGTCCCTGTCCGCCGACTCGTTCCGTCTGGGCCGATCAGGCTCGCCATTCCGAGCGCGTGCGTGACCTCATGGAGCGCAACCGAGCGCATATCGGTTGTCCCCACCGGAGGAGGGGTGGGCCCCGGATGGAAGCGGTGGAAGAAATTGAATCTCACCACCAGGTCGGGAAGCGTGGGATCAGGGTCGATCCCCGTCTGGATGTGGGTCGCGGTATGGCCGGCCACGATCCCCGGCGACGTCGAGGCCGGGTGGACTGAAGCCGCGCTCGCCAGGATGTTGCTGCTTTCGTGGAGTGACGCTTCCACTGTGACAGCGATCACCGCTCTGTGGTTCGCACCGAGGACCTTGTCGACATAGAGGAGCGTGTCCTCGAGCGCTTTGCGCCGCTCCAAGCCTTGCTCCGGATCATCGAAGCCCTTTCCGCTGCGCGTGACCACGTCTGTATAGGTGACCGCCCAGGTGAGTCCGCCAGCAACCCGCATGGCCGAATCTGGCGCGTGCAGCAGGGCCTTGCGTGCGCCTGGCCCTAGAGGCACGACTTCGCCAGTTGACCAGAGGAGGAAGGGTTCGTCTCCGGTCTCCTGTCTCAACGCCTTTGCAGAGACTTCGCTGATGCCGCTCCGGCCGGAAAACGTGCATCCCAAGAATGCGGTCAAGGCCGCGAGTGCAATCTGCCTTGTGAACATCGATTTCCCCCAGGCGATGGATCGGAGCGTCGTGCCGAGCGTCCATTGGACCACCTTCGGCTGAGCCCGCGAAGGGCTCGGACAAGTTGCTCGCTGGCGGCGGGTGTCCCTCGTGCGCCACGCGCGGGCGGTGCTCACCCGTCCAGCCAGAAGGCGCTGTTGCTGCTGCGAAGAGCCTCTTCCAGGAACTCGCCGAAGGATGACGCAACGGGCACCAGTTCGGGGAATGTCTCGTGCCACGCATCGAAGAGGCGGTAGCGGCCGGACTCACTCCGTGCCGTGTCCAGGACGACGTAGTCGGAGTCCTGCATGTCCACCAGCGTGTAGAGGGATGCCGGTCCGGCCTCGTCCCCATCGTTGCCGCGGATAGCGACGCGTGCCCGCAGGATTTGCTCGAGCGGCAGCACCCGGAAGCGGGTGTCCGGCGAGGAGACGAAGAGGTCACATCCGTTGCAGTGCAGGTAGAAGGCGCGCAGGTCTTCATCAAGCCTCCATCCCACGCGTGCCTCGAAGACAGAGACTTGCGCGAGTGTGGCAGGAGGACGAGGGAAGTGGCGTTGGGAGACTTCGGCCAGCAGTCTTTCCAGGGACATGGCGGCTCCTCAATCGACGTACGGACGCGCGGGGCCCGGCATGAGCCACTTGCCGCCAGGGGCGTAGCAGGCAGGGTACTCGTCGTTGAAGACTTGATGCACGTCCTGCGGGACCGGAAGCACGTTGTCGGGCGCCACCGGCGGACCGCCGTGCGCCAGGTCGAAAATGTGGTGGCCTTGCCAGTTGACTCCGTTGGTTGACGGCCACTCTCCGAACTCAGAGCCCCACTGGCGACGAAAACCTTCACGTGCGTTCTTCCACTTCTCCCGCAGTTGGCGGCCGTTCGACACGGTCGGGTAGTCGCAGCAGCAGTGGGTGATGGCAAGGCGTCCACCCGCCTCCGCGGGCAGGAAGAGGTAGCGTCCCTGCCAGTCCCCCTTGATATCGGCCAGCCACATGCAGCCCATGAGCGGATAGCCCTGCGCCGAGCACTTCCGCTCGCACCGGGACAGAAACGCGGCGCTGCACTGCCAGGGCCCGTAATAGATGGTCGTCCGGAGCTGGCCGCCGTCCGGCGTCCTGATGACCGAACCGACCCACTTCGCGCGCGCAGGGCTCCCTCCACCCCCGGCGGTCGCAGACCCGCACCCGACGAGAGCCAGGAGGGCAGCAGCGCTCGCGGCACGACGGAAGGTTGCAACGGCTGTCATGACAATCCATGTCAGCATGGCCGATGCTGCCAGGTCACGGGTTCGGTTCTTGTCGGGCGCCTGCGGTCCCTCCGGTGTAGATCTCCCGCCATTCCCCTGAGGCCCCCGTGACGACTGAAGCCAAGCGCAAGGCGCGACAGAAGCTGGTCCTGGATCATTTTCGCGACGAGGTGAAGCAGGACTGGGACGCGGTCCTGTCGACCTTCCCGCATCCGCACTACGAGCTGGTCCCCACCATGAAGGTGCATGACGGGAACCCCGCGGTGCGGGACTACTACCGGGAAACGCGCGTGGCGTTTCCGGACCAGCACCATGAAATCATCGCCCTGCGACACAGCGACGACGCCGTCATCGTCGAGTTCTGGCTGATGGGCACCCACCTGGGACCGCTGGGAGCCATTCCGCCCACGGGCAGCCGCTTCCGGGTGCGCATGAGCGCGTACTTCATCTTCGACGAGGCCGAGAAGCTCGTCTGCGAGCGCGTCTACTTCGACACGCTCAGCATGCTCAAACAGCTCCTGGGGGGATTGGACATGAAGTCGCCGAAGAACTGGCTCCTGGCCGTCCGCTGCTTCAAGGGACTCCTCGCCATGTCCAGCGGCACGCCCGCCCCCGAGCTCACCGAGACCCGGCCGCCCACCTTCGCGGACTGACGTGGCACTGGCTTCCACTGGGGACCCTTGCGACCATGAGCGACCTGCTCTCCCGTGACCTCTCCCTGCTTCCGGACCTGCTCGAGCAGGCCCGCGCGAGCGCCCTCGAGTTCCTCACCGCCCTGCCCGAGCGCCCCGCGGGCATCCGCCCCGCGCCGCCCGCGCCGCTGGGATTGCCCGATGCAGGACTGGGCGCCGGGGAGGCGCTCGCGCTCTTCCGCCGCCGCTACGAGGCCGGGCTCTCCGGCTCGGCGGGGCCGCGCTACCTCGGCTTCGTCACCGGCGGCACCACCCCCGCGGCGCTCATGGGCGACTGGCTCGTCTCCACGTACGACCAGAACGTGAGCAACGACGGCGACTCGCTCGCCACCAGCGTGGAGCGCGAGGCGCTGGGACTCCTGCGCTCCCTCTTCGGCCTGCCGGAGTCCTTCGAGGGCGCCTTCGTCAGCGGTGCGACGGCGGCGAACCTCGTCTCGCTGGCCACCGCGCGACAGTGGGTGATGGAGCGGCTCGGCCACGACGTGAGCGAGGAGGGGCTGTGGGGGCTGCCGAAGCCCGTGGTGCTGGGCGGCGCGCCGCACGCGAGCGTGCTCAAGGCGCTCTCCATTCTCGGCATGGGACGGCGCTCGGTGGAGGGCGTCCCCTGTCTCCCGGGCCGGCCCGTCATGGATCCGAAGGCGCTCGAGTCGCGGCTCGCGGCGCTTGGTGGTGCCCCGGCCATCGTGCTCGCGAGCGCGGGGGAAGTGAACACCGGGGACTTCGACGACCTGGAGGCGCTGGGGCAGTCGTGTCGCCGCCACGGGGCCTGGCTGCACGTGGACGGCGCCTTCGGCATCTTCGCGGCCTGCAGCCCGGCGCATGCGCAGCTGCTGCGGGGGCTCGCTCACGCGGACTCGGTCGCGGCGGACGGTCACAAGTGGCTCAACGTCCCCTACGACTCCGGCATCGTCTTCACGCGCCACCTCGCGTTGCAGGAGCGCGTCTTCCGCGCGGTGGCCGCCTACCTCGGCCAGGGGCCGGATCTGCTGCACCGCACGCCCGAGAACTCGCGCCGCTTCCGGGCGCTGCCCGCGTGGATGACGCTCATGGCCTACGGCCGCGACGGGCACCGCGCGCTCGTCGAGCGCAGCTGCGCGCTCGCCCGTGGCCTGGGGGAGGGAATCGCGGCGTCACCGCACTACGCGCTGCTCGCTCCCGTGACGCTGAACATCGTCTGCTTCGCGCTGCGATCGGGGGATGCCGCGCGGCGTGACCGCCTTCTCGAGGCGCTGCAGGCCGACGGGCGCGTGCACTTCACTCCCACGCAGTACGCCGGTCGCCCGGGTCTGCGCGCGGCCTTCTCCAACTGGCGGACGGAAGCGGCGGACCTGCCCCTCATCCTCGCGGCGCTGGAGGCCGCGGCCTCCAGGGTCTAGGCGAGTCCTTCAGGGGGGCATGGGGGCGCGGTGAAGGAGGTCTGCGGCACGCTCAGGCCGCCACAGCCGGCGAAGAGCACGAGGGGGCCATCAAGAGGAGGAAGAGCCCCCGGGTGAAGCCCATGCCCACGGCCGCAACCGTGACGCGCTTCCAGGGGCGAAGTCGAATGTCGTGAAGAAATAGGTCACTTGACCTATATTTCAAGCGGGTCACGGAAAGGGTCCGTGCCTGTGCAGGAGGATCGCCATGGAGTCCGAGGGCCGTGTCGTGCTGGTGGGGGGCTATGGGGTGGTGGGTGCCCAGCTCGCCGTGTTGCTGCGGGAGCGTCACCCGGACCTGCCGCTGCTCATCGCCGGGCGCCGGGAAGCGCCCGCCAGGGAGCTGGCCGCGCGGCTGGGGCGGGCGGAGGGCGTGGCGCTGGATGTCCGTTCGCCCGACGCGTTGACGGCGCTGGGTGGGAAGCCCCGGGCCGTGCTGTCCCTGGTCAACGACCCGGAAGACACGCTGCTGCTGGCGGCGTCACGCGACGGGGTGCCCGTGCTGGACATCACGCGGTGGACGTCCCGGTTGAAGGCCACGGTGCTCCGGCTCTCCGGTGTAGCGCCGGGCGCGCCGGTGTTGCTCGGCTCCGCGTGGATGGCGGGGCTGGTGCCGCGCCTCGTGGCCATCGCGGCGCGGAGGGTGGGGCGCCTGGAGCGCGTGGAGGTGGCCATCCGCTTCGCGCTCGCGGATCAGGCGGGGCCCGACTCGTTGGAGTACATGGACCGGCTGGGCCTGTCCTTCGAGGTGATGGAGGACGGCCAGGAGCGGCAGGTGATGCCGCTGACGGACGGCCGGCGGGTGACGTTCTCCGACGGACGCCCCACCCGGGTCTTCCGGCTCGACACGCCCGAACAGGCGACGCTGCCCCGGGTGCTGGGCGCGCGAACGGTGACGACGCGGCTGGGCTTCGACTCGGGGTCCGCGACCTGGACGCTCGTCGTGCTCCAGCGGCTGGGCATCCTGCGGCTGCTCCAGCATCCCCGCTGGACGTCGCTGCGCCGCACCCTGCTCACCGGCAGCAACACGGGAGGCGAAGCCGCGTGGGTGGCGGACGTGGAGGGAGAACGGGGGCAGGTCCGCATCGAGATGGTGGATCCCCGGGGCCAGGCCCATCTCACCGCCGTCGGAGCGCTGTTGGGCACGGAGCGGCTCCTGGGGCTGGATGGAGCGCCACCGCCACCCCCGGGCGTGTGGTTCCCGGAGCATGAGCCCCGCCCCGAGGAGACGCTGGCCACCCTGCGGGCCTGTGGCGTCGAGGTCCGGATCGACGAGCACCTGGCTCGCGAGGCGGCGTGATGGCCCGCCGCGCGAGCAGGAAACCCGAGGGGACACTGCCGTCCGCGAGCCCCCGGAAGGGGACGGCGGTGCACGCCAAGGGCACCGAGCGTGTGGAGCGCATCCTCGACGCGACCATGGAGGTCCTGGCCGAGGATGGCTATGCCGGACTCAGCCTGCGCGCCGTGGCCCAGCGCGCGGGCGTGAGCCTGGGCAACCTCCAGTACTACTTCCCGGCCAGGCAGGACGTGGTGCGGGCGCTGCTGGCGCGCTACCTGGAGCAGGCCCTCCAGCGGGTCCGCGAGCGGGTGGAAGGCGGAGGAAGCGAACCCGCGCAGCGGCTCCGGCGGGCCGTGGACGCCGTGCTGGAGGACCAGGACTCACCTCGCGCCTGCCGGTTCTTCGCGGAGCTGTGGGCCATGGCCGCGAGGGACGCCATGGTCGCCGACGCGCTCTCGGTCTTCTACGCCGGCTATCGCGCGGGCGTCGTGGAGCTGCTGCGGGAGCTGGCCCCCGACCTCACCCCGGCGCGCAGGGAGCGGCGCGCCGCACTGCTGGTCGCCCTCTTCGAAGGCCTGTCCCTCTTCCGGGGCGGCGGGAACCTGCGCGACGCCTCGGTGCCGGGACTGGAGCAGGAGCTGCGCGTGCTGCTGGAGCAGGTGCTGCTGCCAGGAGAGCCCGGCGTCAGAACGACGGCAGGTCCGACGCCAGATGCGACGACAGCCCGCCGTCCATCACCAGGGCGCTCCCGTTGACGTAGCCGCCAGCGGGCCCTGCGAGGAACGCCACCAGGCCCGCGACCTCCTCTGGCGTTCCGAAGCGCTTCACGGGGATCCGCTCCAGCAGCCGCTGACGTGCGGCCGCGGGCGCGTTCGCCAGCATCTCCGTCTCGATGTAGCCAGGGCAGAGCGCGTTGCAGGTGATGCCGTAGGCTCCCCACTCCGCGGCGATGGCCTTCGAGTAGCCCACGAGCGCGTGCTTGGTGGCCGCGTAGGTGGACGACTGCGCTCCCCCGAAGAGGCCCATGATGGACGCGATGTTCACGATGCGCCCGTAGCCCTGCGCCTTCATGCGCGGCAGCGCCCACTGACACAGGTTGCGCACGCCCTCCACGTTCACGCCGAACAGCAGGTCCCACTCGGCGACGCTCACCTCGTCCGCGCGATGGAACGGTCCACCGAGGCCCGCGTTGTTCACGAGCACTCTCGGCACGCCCACCTTCGCTTCCAGTTGGTCGAGCGCTGACGTCACGTCGTCCCGGCTCGCGACGTCGCAGGCCAGCGGCCATGCGCGGCCCCCGGCCTCCACCAGCTGCTTCTGGAGCTGCTCCAGCGCGGCCACGTCACGGGACAGCAGGGCCACCTCGAATCCGTTCCGGGCCAGGGCGGTGGCGATGGCCGCGCCAATCCCCCGGCTGGCTCCGGTGACGACGGCGACAGGGGCCTTCGGCTGCGTTTCCATCAGAGGACACCTCGGGGCGGGACAAGGCGGATCTCGTCGACCCGCACGTTCAGGGGCTTGATGGCGATCTCCCAGATGCACTGGGCCACGTCCTCCACGGAGAGCATGTCCGCGGGACTGAACTCCGGCCGGGTCTTCCAGAAGGCGGTGTAGACGGCACCGAGCGACAGGAGCGTGGCGCGGATGCCGAACGCCTGGCCCTCCTCGTTCAGGACGCCGGTCAACCCGCGGACGCCGTGCTTGGTCGCGGCGTAGGCGCCGTTCATGGGGAGCGTGAGGTGGTCGCTCACGGAGCCGATGTGGATGATCCGCCCGCCGCCTCGGGACTTCATCCGCCGGAAGGCCTCGCGCGCGCACAGGAACGTCCCCGTGAGGTTCACGGCGAGGCTGCGGTTCCAATCCTCGAGGGACGTCTCGTGGATGGGCGTGAAGACCCCGAAGCCCGCGCAGTTGACCAGGACCGAGAGCGGCCCCGACCGGGCCTCCGCCTTGTCGAACATCGACAGCACGGAGTCCTCGCGGGTGACATCCACGTGCAACGCGTCCGAGGTTTCCGCCGTCACGTCCTGCGCGGCGCTCAGTACGCGAAGCCCTTCCGCGCGCAGCTTGTCGGTGACGGCGCGTCCGATGTCGCCGGTCCCTCCGACGACGATGACATTCCGAGTGCTCAAGCGCCGTGTCCTTCCCCTGGATTCATGCCCGCGAAGTCCGCGGGGAAGGTAGTACGGATGCTTCCTCTACAGGTGAGGGACAGGCCCTGCGATAACGCCTGGCGCGCTCAAGGGAGGCTGCGCTCACCGGCTGTAACGGAGCCAGGCATGCCGGGCGCACGCTGCCGGGGGGCGGTCTCGGGGCCTACCCTCTGGAGTGCGCCCTGAAGGGACGGCGAGCCTCAATGCCTGGCGTCTCCTGGCTGGCAGGCCAAGGCCGGCGCACCTGCCGGGAGCCCGCATGGAGCACTTCCTCACCCACGCCGAGCAGCCCGCCACGGCGCGCCATGCCAGACGTGCAAGCAGGACCTGGCCTCGCTGGCTCCGCTACACCTTGCCGGGGTCCTGGGTCGCGCTGCTCTTCGCATGTCTGGCTTTCACTCCGTCGCTGCTGCCGCGCAGCGGGCCCTTCCAGGGGTTCGTCAGCGGCCTCAGCGCGGCCATCGGCTATGGGCTCGGGTGTCTGGTGGCGTGGCTGTGGCGGGAGTTCGCGGACCGCCCCGCGAGGACCCCGCGCCCGCGCGCGTGGCAAGCCTTCTTCATCACGGGCGGCGTGGCGTTGGCCGCCTCGTTGCTGCTGGGCTGGCATTGGCAGCAGCGCATCCGCGAGCTCATGGGCATGTCCGCGTCGGGGGGCGCGGGGTATCTGCTCGCCCCCTTCGTCGGAGCGGTCATCTTCTTCCTGCTCGTCGCCATGGGACGCGGTCTGCGCGCCGTGTCCCGCGCGTTGGCCACGCGGCTCGCGAGGCACATCGGTCCTCGCGCGGCCCGGGCGACGAGCGGCCTGGCCGTGGTGGTGCTCACCGCGCTGGTGGCCAGCGGCGTGCTGTGGGACGGGCTCATCGCGATGGCGGACCGCACCCTGGCGGTGCAGGACACGATGACCGACGAGGGCGTGGTTCAGCCCCGCACCGCGCTGCGCTCCGGAGGCGCTGGCTCACGCATCGCGTGGGAGTCCCTGGGACGGGAAGGGCGCAACTTCGTGGGGCGGGGGCCCTCCGTCGAGGACCTCTCCCGGTTCCATGGCACGGCCGTGAAGGAGCCGATCCGTGCGTACGCCGGCTATGCCTCCGCGCCGGACGCGGAGGGCCGGGCCGCGCTCGCGGTCGACGACCTGGAGCGGGCAGGGGGCTTTGACCGCGCGTACCTGCTGGTGGCGACGACCACGGGCAGCGGCTGGGTGGTGCCAGAGGCCGTGGACGCCTTCGAGTACATGACCGGCGGCGACTCCGCGATCGTCTCCATGCAGTACTCGCACCTGTGGTCGTGGCTCTCCGTGCTGGTGGATCAGGAGCGGGCCCGGGAGTCGGGCCGCGCGCTCTTCGACGCGGTCTACGAGCGCTGGTCCCGGCTTCCTCCCGCACAGCGGCCGAAGCTGCTGGTGTTCGGAGAGAGCCTGGGCTCCTACGGCGGAGAGACGGCGTTCAGCGGCGAGCGGGACCTGGCCAACCGCACCGACGGGGTGCTCTTCGTCGGGCCGCCGAACTTCAACACCCTGTATCGCGCGTTCACCGACCACCGGGACCCGGGCAGCCCCGAGGTGGAGCCCATCTACCGGCAGGGCCGCATCGTCCGCTTCAGCCGCCGGCCGGGCAGCGACATCCCGCCCGCGTCCGAGCCTTGGGGGGACTCGCGCGTGCTGTACCTGCTCCACCCCTCCGACCCCATCACCTGGTGGAGTCCCCACCTGCTGGTGCGGCGGCCGGACTGGCTGCGCGAGCCGCGAGGCGCCGACGTCCTGGGGGGAATGGTGTGGATCCCCTTCGTGACGTTCTGGCAGGTGACGGCGGACCTTCCCCTGGGGATGGCGGTGCCCCCGGGTTACGGCCACGTCTACACCGGCGAGCACGTGGACGGCTGGGCCGCGCTCCTGCGCCCCGAGGGCTGGAGCGCGGACCAGACGGCACGGCTCAAGGACCTCCTGCGCGCGCGTTGAGAGCGGCGCCTGTGTAAAGGGGGGGCCTCAAACCTTCACCCCGCGTGCCCTCGCGGCCCATCCGCCGGTCCGGGTGGGGCGTTCCAGCGCGTCAGGGGCCCGCTGTGCCCGTGAATCATGAGTGAATCCGGGCACTTCGGCCCCCTCGGCCCTCCCCACCGGTCGTGTCTGACGCGGCGGGCCCCTTCCGCGCTGGCGGCCCCGGACGGGCCCGGCTGGCCGCGGATCCGCTCCGAGGCTCCCAGCTTGCCCTGAAATCACGTATAGGCCCTCCGCACATTTCGCGCGGTACGCGAGCGATCCGCAGGGCGAGCGGTCTGAGGCCCCCGGGACTGCTCTGGAGGAACGGATGGAGTTGTCGAGTCTCGAGTCGAATTTCTGGGCAATCGCACCGAGCGTCATCGGCGCCGTGGGTCTGCTCTTCTCTGCGTTCTTCTACTTCCGCGTCAAGGCGCTCCCTGACGGTGACGCGACGATGAACCGCATCGCGGGCTACATCCGCGAAGGCGCGATGGCGTTCCTCGTCCGCGAATACAAGGTGCTGGCCATCTACTGCGTGGTCGTGGCGATCGCCATCGGCCTGGCGCTGGGGCCGACGGCGAGCGCGAGCTTCGTGGCGGGCGCGTTCCTGTCGCTGCTCGCGGGCTACATCGGCATGAAGGCCGCGACGTTCGCGAACGTGCGCACCGCGCAGGCCGCGCGCACCGGCTCCAAGCCGAACGCGCTGCTGGTCGCGCTGGATGGCGGCGCCGTGATGGGCCTCGCCGTCGCCGGCCTGGGCCTCATCGGCATGGGCGCCGTCTACTACTTCTTCCGGTCCAGCAAGGAGCTCTCTCCCATCCTCCACTCGTTCGCCGTGGGCGCCAGCTCCATCGCGCTCTTCGCGCGCGTGGGCGGCGGCATCTACACCAAGGCCGCGGACGTGGGCTCCGACATCGCCGGCAAGGTCATCGAGAACATCCCCGAGGACGACCCGCGCAACCCCGGCGTCATCGCCGACAACGTGGGTGACAACGTGGGCGACGTGGCCGGCATGGGCGCGGACATCTACGAGTCCATGGTGGCCGCCATCGTCGCCGCCATGGCCATCGCGCTGACGGCCAACTCCACGGAGCTCTCCCGCCTCGTGGTGGACTCCTCGGCGACGGGCTCCGCGAAGGTCGCGGGCGTCATCCTCCCGCTGGTGCTGTCCGCGGTGGGCCTGGTGGTCAGCCTGCTGAGCATCTTCATCGCTCGCGCGCTCAAGCACATGAACCCCGCGCAGGTCCTGCGCAGCGCGCTCATCATGCCCCCCGTCATCCTGGTGGGCCTGTCGTTCGTGATGATGAACGTGTTCGGCCTGTCCCAGTCCATCACGGTGGCGCTGGCCGCGGGCGCCTTCGGCGGCGCCATCATCGGCCTCGTCACGGACTACTACACGTCCTCCACGCCGGTGCAGCGCATCGCGGAGGCCTCCATCACGGGCGCGGGCACCAACCTCATCCGCGGCCTCGCGGTGGGCATGGAGAGCGTGGGCATCTCCATGGCGACCATCGCCCTGGTGGCCTACATCGCGGACCGCGCGCTCGGCCTGTACGGCATCGCGCTGTCGGCGGTGGGCATGCTGGGTGGCACCGCCGTCGTGATGACGGTGGACGCGTACGGCCCCATCTCCGACAACGCGGGCGGCATCTCCGAGATGTCCGGCCTGGGCCCGGACGTGCGCGCCATCACCGACGAGCTGGACGCGGTGGGCAACACCACGGCGGCCATCGGCAAGGGCTTCGCCATCGGCTCCGCGACGCTCACCGTCATCGCGCTCTTCTCGGCGTTCAACCTGGAGGTCAACCACACGCGCATCGCCAACGGTCTGGCGGAGATGAGCCTGGAGCTGACCAACCCGAACGTCATCGTGGGCCTGCTGCTGGGCTCCATCCTGCCGTTCCTCGTGGGCGCCTCCACGATGCTCGCCGTGGGCCGCGCCGCCGGCGCCATCGTCGAGGAGATTGGCCGTCAGTTCCGTGAGATTCCCGGCCTGATGGAGCTCAAGGCCGAGCCGGACCCCAAGAAGATCGTCGACATCTCCACCAAGAGCGCCCTGCGCGAGATGATCTTCCCGGGCCTCATCGCCATCGTCGCCCCGCCGCTGGTGGGCTACATCCTGGGGCCCCTCGCGCTCGCGGGCCTGCTGGCCGGTTCGCTCGTCGTCGGCGCCACCATGGCCCTCTACATGGCCAACGCGGGCGGTGCGTGGGACAACGCCAAGAAGTTCATCGAGAAGGGCAAGCTGCCGGGCCACGCGAAGGGCTCGGCGGTCCACAAGGCCGCCGTCGTCGGCGACATGGTGGGCGACCCGTTCAAGGACACGTCGGGCCCCGGCGTGGCCATCCTCATCAAGGTCATGAGCGTCGTCTCGCTGCTCGTGGCCTCGCTGATCGCGCTGCGGTAGCGCGAACCCGGGGTGCGGCCCCCTGCCTGGGCGCGCCGCACCCGGGGTGTGGAAGACCGAACACCCGGCCGGGCGATGTCTGGCCGGGCCATGGGGCGGTGGGCGACCGCGTGCTTACACTTCACGGTGTTCCGCGATCGCCTGCGCGCCAGGCCTCAGGAGCAGCAGCAGCCTCGGCCTTCACGGCCTGACGCGCGCGCGCTCGCACCCGCTCCCTCGGGTGCGTGGGGGAGGAGTGCCACCGCTGTTTCCGACAGTGAGGTGTCCCATGGTCCTGGAGCTCTCCCCGCAGCAGATCCACCTCCTCCATGCTTGTCTGGCCGAAAGCATCGATGGGCTGCACGACGAGGTCCTCCACACCGACGAGCGAGACCTGCGCGGCGAGCTGAGGGACAGGCTCGAGCAGCTGCAGGCCCTCCAGCGCCACGTGGAAGCCCGGCTGCAGCAGGACCAGCCGTCGCTCTGACGGGGGCGGGCCTGGCCCCCTGGTGGGAGGCCCGGGGAGCAGGCCCTGCGAAACCGTGCGGTGAGCTGAGGAAATCGCGCTAAGCCGCGATTCCCACTCCGCTCCCCGAGGTTTCCGATGAAGCATCTCCTGCTGTCCGCCGCCACGGCGCTGGGCCTGACGTTGGCGTCCGCACCGGCGCAGGCCCAGTCCCCCGGTCCCTTCTCGCCGTTCGCGCCGTTCGAGCTGCGGGTGAACTTCCAGCCCGCGAACGTGCCGGTGCCCGCCGGCTTCGTGGCGGACTCCGGCCAGGTGTACGGCAACCGGGGCAACGGCTTCACCTACGGGTGGAACCAGGACAACACCGCCAACACGCGGGACCGCAACAACCCCAACACCCCGTCGCAGGCGTACGACACCCTCATCCGCACGCAGAACGGCGCGAACTACACCTGGGAGCTGGCCGTGCCCAACGGCTACTACGAGGTGCGGCTGGTGGCGGGGGACTCGGACTTCACCGACAGCGAGTACGCCTTCAGCGTCGAGTACTACGGCGACGTGCTGCGCGGCACGCCGACGGCGGATCAGCACTTCTTCGAAGCGGTGAAGCTGGTGGACGTGAGCGACGGCAAGCTCACGGTGCGCAGCAGCAGCCCGGCCGTGAACAACAAGCTCGCGTTCCTGGAGGTGAAGCGGAAGTTCGGCATCGACATCAACTTCCAGCCCGCGTCCAACCCGCCCCTGGAGAACTTCGGCTACCTGCCGGACAACGGGCTCGTCTACGGCGCGCGGCAGTTCGGCTTCACCTATGGGTGGAACGTGGACAACACGGCCAACATGGTGGACGCGGGCCATGACGTGGACATCGTCGCGCAGCGCCACGCGCGCATGCAGCAGGGCGGCGAGCGCGTCTGGGAGATCGCCGTGCCCAACGGCGTCTACGAGGTGAGCATGCTGGCCGGCGAGCCGTTCAACTATGTGGGCGCCTACCGCATCCAGGCGGAGGACACGGTGGTGCTCAGCGGCATGCCCACCGGCTACGGCTTCACCACCGGCATCGCGCGCGTCGCGGTGCACGACGGGCGCCTCACGGTGAAGAGCGCGCCGGGCGCGGGGAACAACCGCATCAACGCGGTCTACATCCGCCAGCAGTAGCCCTCAGCGCGGGGCGGGGGTGGGCTTGCCCTCCAGGGGATGTCCCCGGGTGCCAGCGGCCCACTCCTCCCAGACGTTGAAGGCCTTCATCTGCTGGCCCAGGTCGGTGTCCCGGATGAGCGCCTCCACCTCCGCGCGGCTCTGGCGGGGCAGCTTCTCGTCCATGGTGGCGAAGCCCCACGCGAGCGCGCCCACCACGGCCGCGTTGGCGCGCAGCGTGCGGGCGTCGCACTGTTCGAACTCGTCCGAGCGCGCGTGGTAGTTGGGCCCGTACGTGGCCGGCTCCTGGTTGGCGATGAGGTTGGCCACGCCGTGCATCATGAAGTCGAAGTTGTCGGTGCCCACCACCGGCACGTTCAGCTGCGTGAAGGGCCCCAGGCCTTCCACCGGCTTCAGCGCCCGGTCCACCAGCGGCACCAGCGGCGCCCGGCCGTTCGTGTAGAAGCCGGTGATGCGCCCGCAACCGATGTCCACCGACAGCGCCAGCGTGTGCCGGTCCAGCTCCGCCGCGTGCGTGCGCGCATAGCCGGCCGAGCCGTACATGCCCTGCTCCTCGCCGTTCCACAGCGCGAAGCGCACGGTGCGCGCGGGCTTCAGGCCCAGGCGCTGCATCTGCCGCGCGAGGTCGAGGAGCATCGCGACGTTGGCCCCGTTGTCCAGCGCGCCACCGCCCAGGTCCCAGCTGTCCAGGTGCGCGCCCAGCACGACGACCTCGTCCGGGCGCGTGGTGCCGCGAATCTCGCCAATGACGTTGCGTGCCTCGTAGGGGCCGCCTGTCCGCAGGTCCAGCGCCGCGGTGAGGCTCAGGGCCTTGCCCGCGCGCAATAGCCGCAGCGCGCGCTTCGCGCCGTCGCGCTCCATCACCATCATGGGGCGGGTGTTCCGGGGGCCCACGGAGACGCTGTGCCGGTAGAGCTGGTTGCCGGGCCGGCTGCCCATGTAGACGACGCCGGCCACGCCCGCGGCGAACGCGCGGGACTCGATGAGCGCCGCCTCGTCGTACTCGCGGAACAGCCCGTCGACGTCCTTGAGCTCGTCCGTCTCCACCAGCAGGAACGCGCCCCGCGCCTTCGCGCCCAGCCGCTGGAAGTCCGCGTCCGTGCCGCGGCCCACCTCCAGCAGGGGCGCGGTGAGGCCGCCCTTGGCGGTGGCGGTGGAGAAGGGCATCGCGGCCACGCGCGGGGCGAAGCGCACGCCCGGGCCCTGCACGGAGGCGGTGGCGCCGCGCTCCAGCCACAGCGCCGGCATGGGGAAGGCTTCCGCGCGCGCCGTCACGCCCGCGGCGCGGAAGCGCTCCAGCGCCCATTCCACGGAGCGGTGGTTGGCTTCGGAGCCCGTGGCCCGGCCGCCCACCTCGTCCACCAGCGAGCGCAGGTCCTCCAGCATGGGCGTCCCTCCCAGCACGCTCCCCACGAGCAGCGCGGCCTCACGCTCCCGCGCGGAAGGGAGGGGCGCGTCGGCCCTGGAGGGTGCCGGGAGGGCCAGGGCGAGGGACAGCGCCGCGAGGCGCAGCAGCGGGCGGGAAGGGGACATGCCGCAAGCATTCCCACCCCGCCCGTTCCCCGGCAAGCACGAGCCTTCAGCGCATCTTGAGCACGACCCGGAAGCGGGCCTTGTTGCTCATCATCCGCTCGAAGGCTTCCGAAGCGCGGTCCAGGGGGAACACCTCGTTGCGCGAGCGCACCCCCGCGAGCGCGCTGAAGGCCATGGTCTCCTGCGAGTCCTGGGGCACGCCGCTGGGCCAGCCCTGGATGCGCGTGCGCTTTCCAATCATGGACAGGCTGCTGACGGGGATGGGCTCCGCGCCCGCGCCCAACAGCAGCAGGGTGCCATTGCGCCCCAGGCCTCCGAGCAGCTCGCCCGCCAGGCTGCTGCTCGACGCGGTCATCATGATGACGCGCGCGCCCCCGAGCTTCTGGAGGGCCTCGGCCGGGGAGCCCTTCTCCGTGTCGATGTATTCGTGCGCGCCCAGCTCGAGCGCCAGCGGCCGCTTGTCCGCGCCGCGCGAGATGGCGACGGTGCGGTAGCCGAACTTCTGGGCGTACTGGATGGCCAGGTGGCCCAGGCCGCCAATGCCTTGCACCGCCACCAGGTCCCCCGGCCGCGCCCCCATGTTGCGCAGGGAGTTGTACGTGGTGACGCCCGCGCAGAGCAGGGGCGCGGCATCCTCGGAGCTCATCCCCTCCGGGATGCGGGCCAGGGCTTCCTGGGGCGCGAGGAGATACTCCGCATAGCCGCCGTCGTAGCTGATGCCGCAGATCTGCTGCTTCTCGCAGGTGACGAAGTCTCCGCTGCGGCACGCGACACACTGGCCGCAATGGCCTCCGTGCCAGCCCACGCCGACGTGCTGTCCTTCCTTCCAGGCCGTCACGCCGGAACCCACCCGGTCGATGCGGCCCACGACTTCATGGCCCGGCACCCGGGGGTACTGGATGGGCATCCAGCCCTCCTTGGTGATGGCATCGCTGTGACAGACGCCACACGCTTCCACGGCGAGCCGGACCTGCCCCGGACCGGGCTCGGGGATCTCGCGCTCCACGAGCTCCAGCGGGCCTCCCGCCTTCGGCACCTGCACTGCCTTCATCTTCCTGGCCATGGCGTCTCCTCGGAGGGAGGGATGGGGATGACGCGGTGCGGGCGCACAGGGAGTGCGGGAGGACGCCGGGAAGGAGGGCGAGCAGGAGGGACAGGCGTTGGCGGCCAGCCCGGGTCGGGCAACCGGGGCCCCGGGCCCTGCTCCCCGGGCACGTCCTCTGGATTGCGGAGCGGACAGGCGCCGAGCTGAGCTCCGAGCCCAGTCCTCCGCAGGCGGTGCGCGCTCCATAGGCAGCGATTGCAATGCCTCCCGGATGGCAGCGATGACGACGATGCGCCGAAGCACGTCGCGCGAGTACCGGCGGTGATTGCCGGCGTTGCGCCAGCCGGAGATGAGCCCTTCGGTTTCACGGAAATGGTTTCAAGACCTCGAGGAATCGTCGTTGGGCGTTGCCGCGGTGTCTGTGCTCTCATCCCCAGGCACCGGTCCCAGGACCGCGCTTGCTCGAAACAACAGGGGATTGAGATGACGAAGCTGGCGGTGATTGGCAGTGGGCTCATGGGAACCTCGCTGGCGCGGGCCTTCGCGGCGGCGGGGCATGACGTCGCGGTGTGGAACCGGACGCCGAGCAAGGCGAAGGCTGTGGGCGGTGGCACCGCCGCGTTCGAGAACCTGGTGGAGGCCGTGTCCGGGCGGGAGCTGGTGGTCATCTCGGTGTCCACCTACGCCGCCAGCGCCGAGCTGCTCTCCTCGCAGGCCGTCGCGTCGGCCCTGGCCGGAAAGACGGTCGTCCAGCTCACCAGTGGCTCACCGGCGGACGCCCGGAGCGGACTGGAGTGGGCGAGGGCCTATGGCGTGGACTACCTGGACGCGGCCATCCTCGCCTTTCCCGCGTTCGTGGCCACCGACTACGCCACGGTCTTCTACGCGGGCTCGCGCGCCGTCTTCGACCGGCACCTGGAGACCCTCCAGGCCATCGCCAGGAACTCTGTCTTCGTCGACGAGAAGATCGGCTCCGCCGCGACGCTCGACTGCGCCATCCTGGAGGCCTTCTACGGAGGCTCCCTGGCGGTCCTCCACGCCGCGGCGATGTGTCAGGCGGAAGGGCTGGACCCGAAGGCCTTCTTCGCCCAGAAGAACTCCTTCCTGGGGTTGATCTCCGTCACCGCCGACGCCGCGCAGGGGATGATCGAGAACAACGACTTCACCGGCCAGCAGTGCAGCCTCAACACCCACGTCGCGGCCCTCGAGCACATCGTCCGGCTGAGCACGGACGCCCGCATCAGCTCCCGCTTCCCCCGGGAGCTGCTGGAGAACTACCGGCGGGCCCTGGGCGCGGGCCTGGGTGAGCAGGAATTGCCCGCCGTGTTCCGCACCCTGAAGCAGGACTGAGCCCGTCCCCTTCAGAACGTCGCGCGCTTCTCCAATCCGGGAAGCGCCGCGTCCAGGCGCTTGGCCAGCTCTGGCAGCTTGATGGTGGGCACCGCCGGGAAGAGGTGGTGCTCCAGGTGATAGAACATGCTGAACGTGACCAGGTTCTTCCACCCGGTGCGCTGGGTCCGCGCGAGCGCCGGGGCGTCCTGCGTGTCGTGATGCACGGTCCACACGGCGAAGAAGGCCATCAGGCACTCACCCAGGACCATCACCGCGACGTGGTAGATGAGGAAGTGAAGCCGCAGGTGGAAGACCCCGGCGACGAAGACCGCGATGGAGGCCAGCTCGAACAGGACGTTCCAGCGGTACTTCCCGTCTCCCTGCTGGAGCGTCACCTTGTGGATCAGGAACATGTGGACGGGGCCGTACAGGATGGCGCCGTACCAGGACATGCCCGCGGACTTCCCCTCGTAGTCCCCCTCCGCCAGGGTGTAGCGGTGATGTCTCAGGTGATTGAACTTCACCGCGTGGAGCGAGACCACCATCAGCACGCTGTTGAGATACAGCGTGAGCCAGGTCAGGAACCGGTTCGTGCCCAGTGCGCGGTGGAAGCCGTTGTGGACCTGCCTCAGGCCCGTGAGGAAGAAGAAGGCCGAAAAGGGCAGGGCGAGGGCGTAGTGCTCGAAGTACGCCAGCAGCATCGAGACCAGGAACCAGGGAAGGGTCAGGTTGTTCTCGATGAGGAGCTCCCGGGTCGAGAGCGTCCTCAAGTCCTTCCACTTCACACCGCGGAGCAGTTCCGGAGGGGCCATGTCGAGGGTGATGCCCGACGACGGGGGAACAGCGACGTCGCAACGGCTGTGTTTCCTCGGCGGTTCTAACAACCCCCCGTTCCACCTGGCGGGACACGGCCTCCCAGGGCATCAGCTGGCGGACTCAGGGATAGAAGCCGGGCGGGCTGCTTCCGGCTCATGGTTCCGCAGACCTGGACTGTTCAAAACGGTATAGCTCCAAAATCTGGACAACTGGATTTCCACGCCTAACCGTGAAGTGCGCGTTCTCCTTGCCGGGCAGTGCCTACGTCCACTCCCGGGAGATTCGCATGCAGTCATCCAGACGAGGTCCAGCCCCACGCTTCACCCCGCTGTTCGCCGCCCTGTTCCTGGCGCTGGTCCCGGCGGTCAGCGCCGCGCAGACGAGCACCGTGCAGCGGCTCGGCACCCCCAACCTGTCGGCGCAGCCGGGCCAGGCCGTGACGCTGGCGATGCGGTTCAACGCCGTGCCCATGGCGGAGAACTACAACGTCTTCATCCACTTCATCGACCAGAACGGCGTGAACCACGCCCCTGCTGGCGCGGACCACCTGCCGCCGGTGGGCACGTCGCAGTGGAGCGGGGCCGTTGCCTACAACCGCACCGTGACGCTTCCCACGTCAATGCCACTGGGCACCTATGCCATCCGGGTGGGCCTCTCCCAGACCCACTCGCCGTGGGCCCGCGTCGCGCTGGCGATGGGCAGCGGCGTCACCGTCGATGATCAGTTCCGCTACACCGTCGGCACGCTCACCGTGGGCGCGCAGCAGCCCGCCACCACCCAGGTCCTCCAGCTCTCCACCCCCAGCCTGTCCGGTCAGGCCGGGCAGAACGTGACGCTGGGGATGCGGTTCAACGCGGTGCCGATGAGCCAGAGCTACTACGTCTTCGTCCACCTGGTGGATGCCAACGGCGTGCAGTACCCCAACCTGGGCGCGGACCACCTGCCGCCCGTGAGCACGACCTCCTGGAGCGGCGCCATCGCCTACAACCGCGTCGTGGCGCTCCCCACCAACCTGGCGGCGGGCACGTACACGGTTCGCGTGGGGCTCTACAGCATGACCGCGCCCTCCTATCCGCGCGTCGCGCTGGCCGCGGGCAGCGGCGTCACGGCGGACGGCGAGCTTCGCTACATCGTCGGCACGCTCACCGTCGGCGGCGGGCAGCCTCCGGGCAACGGGCCCGTCGGGCAGGACGCGAGCGCGTACGTGCTGACCTTCCAGGAGGAGTTCAACAACGGCTTCAACACCAGCGTGTGGAACGACCACATCTGGTACGAGTCCTCCAACCCCACCGTCAACTACGCGGTCCGCAACGGCGTCCTGAAGATCTGGCCGCAGCGCGACGCCAGCGGCAGCTTCTTCAACCGGACCATCGACACGGACGGGAAGTACCAGCAGCGCTACGGCTACTTCGAGATGCAGGCGAAGCTGCCCATCGGCAGGGGCGTGTGGCCCGCGTTCTGGCTCCTCGCCCACCCGGGGGACCGCCGCCCTGAAATCGACATCATGGAGGCGTACCCGGGCGGTGGCCCCAACAGCGGCTGGGGTGACAGCAACCTGCACCCGGTCGCCTTCGCCGCCACCGTGTGGCCCAACGGCTCCAGCAACCCCACCGCGGGCACCCGCACGTTGCAGACGCCCGACCTGTCGGCGGCCTTCCACACGTACGCCGTGAAGTGGGAGCCGAACCGGCAGACCTTCTACTTCGACGGGCAGCCGTTCCTCACCATCGACGTCACCATGGGGGACCCGATGTACCTCCTGCTGGACCTGTGGTTCGGCAGCGCGAGCGGCACCCCGGACAGCTCGACCCCGACCGGTGAGGGCAACGCGTTCGAGGTCAACTACGTCCGCGCCTGGCAGTTCCGGTAGCGGGACACCGCCCGACGAAAAGAAGAGGCGGTCAGGCCCTCAGCGCCTGACCGCCAGTTCCTGGTATGTCGCCCCGCCAGACAGACACCGGGAGCGACCGAATGAAGCGGATGTATCGGATATGGCTTGGGATGCTTTCGCTGGCGGCCGTGGGCCTCGCGGAGGCCTCTCCGCCCGAGAAGCCGGACAGCGAGCGCGTGGCGCTCACCTTCGCGGATCCGGCGTGTTCGGCGGAGCAGAGCACGAGCTGCCTCTGCGTGGGGACGCCGGGGACTGCGACGACCCAGCTCGAGGACATTGGCGTGGACATCAACGTCTTGAAGACGGGCGGGTGGCCCTGCGTCCAGGGAGACTTCGACAAGGATGGCCAGCCGGACTACGCGTTCCCGGGCCAGGGCTACTCATGCAACGGGGCCGTGCCGGTGCGGGTGCTCTTCACGAAGGACGGGAGGGTCCGGGAGGTGGTCGCCCTCCCGCGTGAGGTGAGCTGCCTGCAGCTCTACGGCATCCGGTCCAAGCCGGGCCGCCATGGCACGCCCAGGACCGCGCGCCAGGGGCTGGTCGACTGGGGCGAGGGCAACGCCACCTGGGTCTACCTGTTCAACGGCAAGAAGTGGCGGGCGTCCCGCCACCTCTCCGAATAGGACCGGCGAGCCTACCGGCCGGGCTTCTTCCCGACGGCGGGCTTCACGGCGGGCGCCTTCGCGGGAGTCCCCTTCACGGGCGTCGCCTTCGCGGTGGCCGCCTTCGCGATGGCGGGGTTGCGCCGGGCAGCCTGCTCCGGAATCAACAGCAGCTCGATGCGGCGGTTGCGGGCGCGTCCCTGCGGCGAGGCGTTGGCCGCCAGGGGCCGCGTGTCGCCGTAGCCCGCCGCGAGCATGCGCTTCGCGGGCACGCCGCCCTGGTCCTGGAGGTAGCGCACCACGTTGACGGCGCGCGCGACGGACAGCTCCCAGTTGGTGGGGAAGGTGGCCTGGAGCTTCTGCGTGGGCGGGGAGTCGTCGGTGTGGCCCGTCACCTGGATGAGCTTGTCATCCACCTTGGACAGCACGCCGCCCAGCCGCGTGAGGACCTCCTGGCCGCGCGCGCTGATGCTGGCGTCGCCCGAATCGAAGAGGACCTTGTCCACCAGGTCCACCTGGAGCCGGCCCCCGTCCTGCGTCAGGCGGATGGCGCCCTCGGCGATCTCCTTCTTCATCTTGTCCTGCAGGTCCTCGTAGGTGGCCTTGAGCCGGGCCAGCTCCGCCTCCTGCTCCTGCACCGTCTGGCTGAGCTGCTCCTTCTCCGTGCTGAGCTGCTCCTTCTCCGTGGACAGCTTCGCGCGCTCCGCCTCCAGCGCGGCCAGCTTCGCCTCCAGCGCTTGCTTCGCGGCCTCCGCTTCGCCGGCCCGGGCCGTTGCCGAAGCCGCCTCCGCGTCCGCGCGGGTCGTGCTGCGATGCGACAGATAGAGCACCAGGCCCGCGAGCACCGACACCAGCGCTGTCACCAGCCAGGGCACCCAGGCCCTTCCGCGTTCCGTTTCCATGTCGCGACCTCCAGGTGGAATGGATGGAGGCCACGCTAGTGAAAGGCCCCGGGTGCGCCTCAAGGCGACCCGGGTGCGTGAAGGTGTCTGGAGGTTCATTGTTCCAGCCAGGGCAGCCGGGTGTGGCTGCGCCGGCGGGTACCGTCAGAAGGGCGAACAGCTGATGCCGACGCAGTCGCCCGCGGCGTTGTTCCGCGCGACGTTTCCGCCGCCGTCGAAGGCGGTGGGCGCGTAGAGGCCGAAGCCCGCGTTGCCCAGGGCAAGGTTGTTGATCAGCGTGGGAGTGCCAGGCGGATTCACGCGGAGTCCATCCCCGTCATTGTTGAGGAACCGGTTGCCGCGGATGATTCCCGTGAGCGGGCCAGGGACGGTGGTGCCTTCGCGGTCGGACAGGGTCAGGCCGCTCGCGTTGTCATGGAAGGTGTTGCCGTCGATGTAGACCGTCACCACCGCGGCAGCGAGCCCCGTGCCGTTGTTGGAGACGAGCGAGCCGAGCATCGAGAGCTTGAGCGGCTCCCAAACCGGCTCGGTGGCCGGCGCGAACGCGGCATTGTTCGCGATGACCGTGTTCTCGAACCGTATCTCGTCGCAGATCCGGAAGCCGGGGTCATTGCGGATCGAGCCGACCGTGTCGTTCCCCGCGATCGTGCTCGACCTGATGCGGATGAGGCCTTCCCAGCAGTTGAAGGCGCTCCCATTGGACGTGAACGTGGAGCTGAGCACGTCGATGTTGTGGAAGTCCGCGAGCATCGCGAGTTCGTTGTGGGTGAACACCGACGACCTCACGTCGAAGTTGCCGCTGGACGCATCCAGCTCCCCCCGCATCCCGACGCTGTTCCCGCTCACACGGCACTCGGTGATGAGGAAGTTCGTGGTGGCCTCGTTGAAGACACCCGCGTAGCCGCCGAGGAGCGCGAGCTTGTGGAGGCGCACGTTCACCACACCGGAGCCGCTGGGAACCATGATGGCCCGGCCGAATCCCTGGATCGTGCCATTGCGCACCATGCTGTGGGTCCGGAGCGCGATGCCTTGCGAATCGGTATTCGCCGGACCCGTGCGGCGCACGGTGTGGCCGCCCAGGTCCAGGACGACGCCTTCGCCCACGACCTGGAGCGCGAAGGGCGCCGAGCTGGGGCAGTTGAGGTCGTGAGTCAGTCGCGTATGTACGGTGATGGTGTCACCGCACCGGACGGCGGCGCCGCCGCTGAACGCAACCGGTGCCTCCGCGTCGAAAGGAACCGTGCCACGGGCCTGGACGTCGGGCGCTCCCGTGAGCAAGGTGGTCACAGCCAGCGCCACGGCGAATCCGCGTGTCTGCTTCATGCTGCCTCCCCGGGCCGGAGAGCTCCGGCCACCGGCGGACAGGCTATTCACGACGCTCTTCGCGGCTTCCCCCCCAGCGGTGTCAGCGTGCCGCCCGGGGAGCGACAGCGTGGATGCGCCCAAGGGTGAAGCGGCTCATCCGCGATGGCGGTGGCTGCGATTCGCATGGTTTCTCCCGTGGGGTGTTACTTCAGGGTCGCGGCGTCGATGACGAAGCGGTAGCGGACGTCGGAGGAGAGCACGCGCTCGTAGGCGTCGTTGATCTTGCTGGCGGGGATGACCTCGATGTCCGCGCCGATGTGATGCTTCGCGCAGAAGTCCAGCATCTCCTGCGTCTGCGGGATGCCGCCGATGAGCGACCCGGTGAACACGCGGCGGGGCATGAAGAGGGAGAACACGTTGACGGAGAGCGGCTCCGCGGGCGCGCCCACGTTGACCAGCGCGCCGTCCAGGGCCAGCAGGGACAGGTAGGCGTTCAGGTCGATCTTCGCGCTCACCGTGTTCACGATGAGGTCGAACGTGCCCGCGAGCTTCTGGAACGTCTCCGGGTCCTTCGTGGCGTAGTAGTGGTGCGCGCCCAGGCGCAGGCCGTCCTCCTTCTTGCTCAGCGACTGCGACAGGACGGTCACCTCCGCGCCCATCGCGCGAGCGAACTTCACGCCCATGTGACCCAGGCCGCCCATGCCCACGATGGCCACCTTCTTGCCGGGGCCCGCGCCCCAGCGGCGCAGCGGCGAGTACGTCGTGATGCCGGCGCACAGGAGCGGCGCGGCGGCGTCGAGCGCGATGCCTTCGGGGATCTTGAGGACGAAGTCCTCGGTCACGACGATGTGGGTGGAGTAGCCGCCCTGCGTGACCTGGCCATCGCGCCCGATGGCGCCATACGTTCCGACCATCCCCTTGAGGCAGTGCTGCTCCTCGCCCTTGCGGCAGGGCGCGCAGTCGCCGCAGGCGTCCACCATGCAGCCGACGCCGACGCGGTCGCCGACAGCGTGCTTCGTCACCCCGGGGCCGACCTGGGTGACGATGCCGGCGATCTCATGGCCGGGCGCGAGCGGGTAGGTCGTCTCGCCCCACTCGCCGCGGACGGTGTGGATGTCCGAGTGGCAGATGCCGCAGAACTTGATCTCGATGAGGACGTCGCGCGGGCCCAGCTCACGACGCTGGATCGTGATGGGGCCGAGGGGCGACGTGGCGGAGCGGGCCGCGTAGGCGTTGACGGTGGGCATGTGTCTCTTCTCCGGGGGGCTTGGGGCCACCAGGCCCCGTTCACGGGAAGAGAGATACGCGCCGGACCCGTGGATGACTACGCGCGAGGAGGCCAATAGGCTTTTAACCCGTGCTTAACAGTGGGCTCGGGTACGGTCCTCGCGAATGAATACGGCGCCCTTCACGCAGCTGCAGGTGTTCCTCGCCGTGGCCCGGCTGCGCAGCTTCAGCGGCGCCGCGCGCGAGCTGGGCGTCTCCACGGCCGCGGTGAGCCAGGCGGTGCGGCAGCTGGAGGAGCAGCTGCGGGTGGTGCTGCTCACCCGTACCACGCGCAGCGTGGCGCTGACGGACACGGGCAGGCGGCTCGTGGAGGAGGCGGGCCCGGCGGTCGGTCAGACGCTCGCCGCGCTTCGAGAGGTCTCCGCGCGGCCGGGGGAGGCCGTGGGCCGGGTCCGGCTGACGGTGCTGACGGCGGCGGTGCCCTACGTCATCGCCCCGGTGGTCCCCACCTTTCGCGCGCGTCACCCGCGAGTGGAGCTGGAGGTCGTCATCGAGGACCGCCTCGTGGACATCGTGGCCGAGGGCTACGACGCGGGCGTGCGGCTGAGCGAGGCCATCGAGCGCGACATGGTGCAGGTGCGGCTCACCGACGCGTTCCGCTTCGTGGTGGTGGGCTCGCCGGCCTACCTCAAGCGCCACGGCACGCCCCAGAAGCCCGAGGACCTGCTGCGCCACGAGTGCATCACCTTCCGCTCGCAGACGACCGGAGCGCTCTATCCCTGGGAGCTGGAGCGCGGCCGTAGGAACTGGCGCGTGCCGGTGCGCGGAGGCGTCGTCAGCAACGACCTGCACCTGCCGGCGGCCCTGGCGGAGGCGGGCGTGGGGCTGGCGTATGCCTTCGAGCCGGCCGTGGCGGAGCCGTTGCGCACCGGGCGGCTCGTGCGGGTGCTGGAGGCCTACGCGCCCACGGTCCCCGGCTTCTTCCTCTACTACCCCAGCCGTGCGCAGCGCTCCGCGCCGCTGCGCCTCTTCGTCGAGGCGGCCAGGGAGCTGGCCGCGAAGACGGTGTGAAGGCGCGTCAGCGGCCGGTCATCTTCTCCAGCGCCTCGGGATACCGGGCCCCCTGCGCCGTGAGCTTCGAGGCGGCGTCCGTGATGTCACGCGGAAGGATGTTGCGAAGTCGAGGACTCGGCGACCTGCTTGATTGTGCTCGAGGCGGCTGTTCAGGCCTGGTCGGCGGGGCCCCTTGAGCTCCGCGTCGCGTTACTGCGCGCTCACGCAGTACAGCTGGCTGCATTCGGCGTGGGCGTCCATGCACGCCTGGACCTCCTCGAGGTCGCCGTACTTCACGCGCTGGAGACAGGCGGTCCGCTCCGTGGCGCAGTCCGCGCAGGTCGCCGCCAGCTCGTCACCGCTCGAAGCAGGAGCGCTGTCCGGGGGGAAGCAGGCATACCCGGACGCGCCACAGGTGGAGGCGCGCATGACCACGAAACAGACCTCATCGCAGTAGGTGGGCTCCGCACAGACGTCGGTGCACTGGATGGGCAGGGCGAAGCTCACCGCCGGGGAAAAGGCAAGAGCGGCTGCGACGGCCAGCAATGGATTGAGGCGCATGGCAACTCCGACGAAAGGGTGGGTGCGCAGTCTGATTCCAGCCAGGCAGGCTGGACATCGCGGCTTGCCGCTATTGACTTTCGTGGATGGGGACCCGGGTCGGGTGTGAGTGTTCAGTCGATGGCAGTGGTGGCGTGAGGCGTCTGTCATTGGGCCGGGGGGTGGCGTCTGCTGGCGGGCGTGCTTGGCTTTGCGCAGGCACGCCCCTCACACCCCAGGAGTGCAGATGAACGCGCTGAGGAAGTCCCTGAACGCTGTCGCCGCCATCCTTGCCGTGGCCCCCGCCGCCGCGTTTGCCTATCCGCCGCAGTGCTGGGACGTCTGCACGGGCTACTGCGATCAGATTTGTTACGAGGGGACCTACCGCACCACCTGTGGCGAGTCGGTCGGGTGCTTCGCGCCCGCGCAGCCTTCAGAGGAGACCGCCTCCGTCTCCTCGGCGCAGACCCAGCAGTCCGAGGACACCGCGCCGGTCTGCGACGCCGCCCATCCGGAAGCGGAGCGGACCCCGACCGCCGAGAGCTGAGCGCTCTTGAGCACCCGCGAGGCCCGGTGCCGTGTCCGGGTCTCGCGGTTCAGACCAGTGCCGCGGCCAACGCGTCGAGCGCGCGCTCCTGCTGGACGGAGAGCCGCACCGCGGGCCGAGCCTGCCGCACCCGCGCGAGGGCCGTCTTCGCGTCCGGTGCATCCCCCCGGGCAACGAGGAGCGCGGCGGCGATCATGCCCGTGCGCCCATGCCCCTGCGCGCAGTGAACGTACAGCGGCCCGGGCAGGGCGGCCAGCTCGCGAAGGACCGGGGCCACCTGATCCACGGGCAACGTCGAAGCATCCAGGATGGGCAGCGACACGTAGCGGCAGGCGCTTCGGATGCCTTCCGGCTCGATGAACTCGGAGGTCAGGTCGAGCACCGCGCTGACGCCCGGGGGCAGCTCGCCGGGCAGCAGCCGGCGTCCCACCAGGACCCCAGGCACCACTTCGTCAAGGACGCGCTCCCGGGAGATGCGCCGTGCGAGATGCCAGGTGCCCCACGTGAGCAGCAGGTAGGGCAGGAGCGCGAGCACCGCCCACGGACGCATCCGTCCATCCGCTTGCTTCCCGAAGGCCCGCGCACCCACTCCGGCGTAGGCGAGCGCTACGATGGCGAAGCTCCACGCGGGCCACAGCAGCAGCCAGCCGGGTCCCTGAAGCCGCGATGCCAGGAAGGCGAGGAGCACCGCGGCGGTGGTGAAGACGAACGTGTATTTCATCTCAGTCCACGCGGACCAGGACGCCGTCCCCGTGCTTCGCGGCCGTGACGTAGAAGGCGCGAAAGAGGTCGAAGCGCTCGCGCAGCCACTGCCAGGCTTCTTCGAGGCCATCCTCGTGCGGACACTTGTAGACGCCCGCTTGTCGCATGCGCTCGACGGTGAAGTGCTCGCGGAGGGAGTCGAAGCGCACCGCCTCCAGCATCCGGGCGATCCGCTCCACCGTCTCGGGCCGCGTGTAGCGCAAGGGCACGCCCTGGGGCGCCACCACATGCCGGGCGATCCCCGCCTCGCCCTGGATCGCGATGCCGGCCAGGGAGTCGTCGTTGTCGTCCATTCCCAAGCCGTCCCTGCGACGGGCGGACAGGACGAAGTGCAGGTGATCCCACCTCCGGTGGAGCTCGACCTGTTGGGTCGCCAGGTCGGGGCGGGTCCGCAGGATGTCCCGCACGGCCTCCAGGAGCACGAGCTCGTCGGCATCCGGGCCGCCCGGCGCCAGACTCTCCTCACGAGGATCCTTGAGCAGCCGGGTGACGGAGATCATCCATCCGCCCACGCCGGCGTTCGCCCGGGCCAGAGCCAGAAGAGGGGAGCCGCCGGGAAGGGCCTGGTAGCTCGCATCGAGTCCCATGGGGCCCTTCGTAGCAGCTCCTGCGCCCTCGGTTCAGCCAGCCCGTGCGGTTCACCGGCCCGGGTGAGCCACACGGTGCCCTCCGGACAAGCCCACCGTGTGCCTGCGTCTCCCACTCCGGGCGTGCATGGCCATCCTCGCCCGAAGAGGAGAGACGCCATGCCCACCGATGCGAAGAAGCCCTCCGACGCCGGCCTGGATCCCCATGCCCGTGCGTTCCTGGAGCAGTTGAAGACAGCGGGCGGACCCGCGCTCGAGACCCTGCCTCCCACGGATGCGCGTGCCGTGCTCCGGAGCGTGCAGTCGGGAAAGAGCGTGAAGAAGCCCGCCCGTGTCGAGGACCGCGTCCTGCCGGTGGGCCCCGACGGCCGGGTCTCCGTCCGCATCGTGCGGCCCGCGGACGTGTCGGAGAAACTCCCCGCGGTGCTCTACCTCCACGGCGGTGGCTGGGTGCTGGGCGACAAGGACACGCACGACCGGCTGATCCGGGAGCTGGCCGTGGGGAGCCGGTGCGCGGTCGTGTTCGTCAACTACACGCCCGCGCCTGAAGGCCAGTACCCCGCGCAGCTCGAGCAGGCCTACGCCGCGCTCCAGTGGATCGCGAAGAACGGCGGCGAAGCGGACCTGGATGGCCAGCTTATCGCCGTGGCCGGGGACAGCGCGGGCGGGAACCTGGCGGCGGCGCTCACGCTGGTGGCGAAGGAGCGCGGCGGCCCGCGCATCCTGCAGCAGGTGCTGTTCTATCCCGTCACGGATGCCCGCTTCGACACGGCCTCCTACGAGCGGTACGCGGACGGCTACTTCCTCACCCGCGGCGGGATGCAGTGGTTCTGGGACAACTACGCCCCGGACTCCTCCGTGCGCACGGAGGCCACGGTCAGCCCCCTGCGCGCGACCGATGCGCAGCTGCGGGGCCTTCCTCCCGCGCTCATCCTCAACGGCGAGTGCGACGTGCTCCGCGACGAGGGCCAGGCCTACGCGCGCAGGCTCGTGGACGCGGGCGTCCCGACGCTGGCCCTCCAGTACGAGGGGATGATCCACGACTTCGTGATGCTGGATCCGCTGGCGGACTCACTCGCCGCGCGCAATGCCATTGCCCAGGCGTGCCTGACGCTGTCGGAAGTGCTGGGCACGCGGCGGCAGGCGGACGCGACGCTTACGCCCCAGCCCGCGCAGGTCCGCGAGCGGGAGAACGCGCGTCACTGACGCGGACTGGCGTCCAGCCACGCGGCCAGCACGTCCGCGTGGCATGGGCCCGGCTTGCACCAGCAGCCCAGCCGCTTGCCGCGCAACGTCCGCACGTCGCGCAGGAAGTCCGCGTCGTGCTGCGTGCGCAGCTCCAGGTACCAGCGGAAGGACTCGAACGCGTCCGGGCCGGGCGCCATGCGCCGCTGGGCCTCGTCGCGGATCCGCGCGGCTTCGTCTGCGGGCAGCTTCGCCAGCCAGGGCTCGAAGTACGTGCGGATCATCGCCTTCCAGGTCTTCACGCCCCCGGGCTTGAACGGGTTGCCGAAGCGGCCCGGCACGGGGTTGAGCGGGCCGGGCTTCGCCCAGGCGCGGAAGGCGCGGCCCACGTACACCTCACAGGCGTCGTGCACGTGCACCGCGGTGGTTGGGGAGTCGGACATGGCGGGTGCATCGTTAACAGATGCACCCGCCGCACGCCGTGCGGGATGGCGGGGAAGGGGAGCGCTCCAGGAACGCTCCCCGGCCCCGTCAGCAGGCAGGAGTCAGTAGGGGTGGATGCCCTGCTTCTCGTGCGGCGTCTCCGTGTACGTGGACTTGAAGACCGAGCCCGCCGCGTTGAGCACCGCTCCCGTGGCCTCCACGGCCCCCTGCCGCACGTCGCCCTTGCGGAAGCTCTCGAAGGCGTCCCGGGCGAAGCCCACGACCTCGCGCTGGTGCGCGTTGATCTCGCTGCGCTCCCCGCTCTCCACCTTCCTGACGTTGTCGATGACGCTGTCCCGGGACCGGTCGGAGATGCCGACGTTCCGCTTGTCCAGGAAGTAGTTCATGCCGTTGACCTGCTGTCCGTAGACGGTCTTCGAGCCGTCCGACGTCCGATCAATCTGCAGGCGGGAGGGGTTCTTGAACGTGTAGCTGCTGATGGACTTGAGCATGGTCTTCCTCGCTGGGGGCGGCGGCCCCTGGCCCCGCCCGCGGTAGGTGCTGCGTTGAAATGATTGTCGGGGCGTGTGGGTGAGAGTTTCCTGAAGACTTTCATTTGCACACGTATAGGTCATTTGTCGTATGCCGGCCTTCACGGGGCCTCCGCAGTGGTCAGGCCCGCTGGAAGACGGCAACGTACGCGCCCGCCTCCTCCCACCCCTTTCGTGGTCATGATCGCCAACCTCCACGACGCCGAAATCCCGAAGCCCGTGCTCGAAGTCATCACCCGCCTGCGCGAGCTGGGCCACCCCACCTACCTGGTCGGCGGTTGCGTGCGGGACATGGTCCGCAAGGTCCACCCGAAGGACTTCGACGTCGCGACGAGCGCGCTGCCGGAAGAGGTCCAGCGCGCCTTCCGCAAGGTCATCCCCACCGGCATCCAGCACGGCACCGTGACGGTCGTCACCGGCGGCAACCACGTGGAGGTGACGACGTTCCGTTCGGAAGGGGACTACCTGGACGGACGGCGCCCCAGCTCCGTGTCCTTCGAGCGCGACATCGTGAAGGACCTGTCGCGGCGCGACTTCACCATCAACGCCATGGCGTACAACCCGCTCGACCGCGAGCTGGTGGATCCGTTCGGCGGCCAGGTGGACCTGCCCGCGAAGCTCATCCGCTGCGTGGGCTCCGCGCTGGAGCGCTTCTCCGAGGACGGCCTGCGCCCGCTGCGCGCCGTGCGCTTCGCCGCCGTGCTGGGCTTCACCCTGGACCCCGCCACCCGCGACGCCATCCCCGCGACGTTGGCCGTGTTCCGCAAGGTCGCGCTGGAGCGCGTGCGCGAGGAGCTGCTCAAACTGCTGCTGTCCCCCCGCGCGGAGACGGGGCTGCACCTGCTCGCGGACACGGGGCTGATGGAGTGCTTTCTTCCGGAGGTGGCCCGCGCGGACGCGGAGGCCGCCCGGCTGGCCCGCGCCGCCGTGCAGGCCGCGCCGCTGGACGCGGACCTGCGCATGGCCACGCTGCTCGCGGACATCGACACCGCGACGCAGGCCAAGGACCTGTGCCTGCGCCTGAAGTTCCCCAACAAGTCCGCGGACCTCATCGGCCTGCTCGTCGAGCACGCGAAGCTGGAGACGCGCGTGAACGACACGGACCCCGCGCTGCGCCGGCTGCTCGCCCGCGTGGGACTCGCGAACCTGCCCGCGCTCCTCTCCGTGGCCCGCGCCCGCGTCCAGGTCCGGGCTCCGGAGCAGCTTCCGGCGCTGGAGGCGCTGGCCTCGCGGCTGGAGGCGCTGGCCGCCGCGAAGCCCCCCCTGTCCGCGAAGGAGCTGGCGCTCACCGGGGGCGACATCATGAAGACGCTGGGCATCGGCCCCTCGCCGAAGGTGGGCGAGGCGACCCGGTACCTCATGGAGACGGTGCTCGATGATCCGTCGCTGAACACCGCGGATGAGCTCCGCGCCCGGCTCACGGCCTGGGCCTCGCGGAGTCCTTGAGAAGGGGGCTTCCTCTCCGGCCGGAGGGCAGGGGAGGGGGCCTGGAGCGCCTCGGGCCGTGCGTCCCGGCCCGGGGGCGTGTAGGAAGGGGCCCCATGCGAGTCGTCGTTGCCATGAGCGGCGGGGTGGATTCCTCGGCCGCCGCCGCCCTGCTCAAGGAGCAGGGCCACGAGGTCATCGGCATCACCCTGCGCGTCTGGTCCTACGAGGGCAACGCGAAGTGTGGCAGCTGCTGCAGTCCGGACGACATCGACGACGCCCGCGCGGTGGCCCAGACGCTGGGCATCCCGTTCTACGTGGCCAACGCCGAGGAGATCTTCCAGGACCGGGTCGTCAACCCGTTCGTCCAGTCGTACCTGGGCGGCAAGACGCCCATCCCGTGCGTGAGCTGCAACCGCGACGTGAAGTTCAACTTCCTCCTCAAGCGCGCGCGCGCCCTGGGCGCCCGGCTCGCCACCGGCCACTACGCCCAGGTGGAGGAGGTGGACGGCCGCTTCCACCTTCGCCGCGCCGTGGACGCCGCCAAGGACCAGAGCTACTTCCTCTTCACGCTGGGCCAGGAGGAGCTGAAGGACGTCCTCTTCCCGGTGGGCCACCTCACCAAGACGGAGGTGCGCGCCGTCGCCGAGCGCCACCACCTCCCCACCACCCACAAGCCGGAGAGCATGGAGATCTGCTTCGTGCCTGACGGCGACTACGCCGGGTTCGTGGAGAAGGTCGCCGGCCCCCAGCCGTCTGGTGAAGTCGTGGATCCGGACGGCAAGGTGCTGGGCACGCACAACGGCATCCACCGCTTCACCGTGGGGCAGCGCAAGGGGCTCAACCTGGGCGGCGGCGAGGTGCGCTACGTGCAGCGCCTGGAGCCGGAGACGAACCGCGTCGTCGTGGGCCCCGCGGAGGGCACGGGCCGCGCGCAGTTCGGGCTGCTCCAGCCGCACTGGGTGGACGGGCCGCCCCCGCCGGAGCAGGCCGTGGAGGTCCGCATCCGCCACCGCCACGCGGGCGCCCCGGGGCGGATCCACATCTCGCAGCACGGGCTGGTGTCGGTGAAGCTGGATGCGCCCGCACGCGCCGTCACGCCGGGCCAGGCCGCGGTGGTCTACGACCGGGATCGCGTGCTCGGCGGCGGGTGGATCGTCTGAGCCCACCCGGCGCGTCTGGCGCCTGACTTCAGGCCTCGCGCGCGTCGCTCCCACGCGGTCTCCGTGAATTTGACCCGCCTGGGGGTGGGGCGTAGCTTGCGCGCACGCTGTCGCTACAGGCCGTTACACGGCCCGAGCGCGCAATGAGGTTTGCCCCGCCATGCGTGACGCCCACCGGATGAAGGAGAAGTTCGACGTCTCGTTGGACAACCGGCAGATCGTCAGCCTGTTGATCGCCGGCATCGTCGTGATGGGCGCCGTGTTCGTGCTGGGCGTGGTGGTGGGCAAGAAGCTCTCCAGCGACGCGCAGACCGCCGCCGCCCCGGACCTGCTCTCCGCGCTGGACGCCAACGCGCAGGTCCTCAACGACGCGCGCCAGGAGCCGCCGCTCACCTTCCCGGACGAGCTCACCCGCAAGACGGGCGCCGAGCCCCTGCCGCCGCTGCCCAAGCCCGCCGCGAAGCCGGAGGCCCCCAAGGCCACCGCCGCCGCCGCGAAGCCCGAGGTGAAGCCGGAGCCGAAGCCCGCGGAAGCCCCCAAGGTCGCCGCGAAGCCCGCCGCCCCCGCCCCCACGCCGGACCCCGACACGGGCGAGCTGCCCGCGATGGACGCCGCCGAGGAGGACGCCATCGCCAACGGCAAGCCCCTCGCGAAGCCGGAAGCCAAGCCCGCGGAAGCCCCCAAGGTCGCCACCGCCAAGCCGGAGCCGGTGAAGCCGGAGCCCGTGAAGGGAAAGGTGGAGGAGACGCCGGTCGCCACCCGCACCGCCGCGCGCGACGGGGGCATGAAGGAGGCCATCGCCCGGGCCCAGGCGCTGCCCGCCGAGCCGCCGCGCCCGTCGGAGGCGGTGAAGGGGGGGGCGTTCACGCTCCAGCTCTCCGCCTTCCAGAGCCGCCAGGACGCCGACCGTTTCGCCGCGCGGTTGCGTGATAAGGGCTATGCCCCCTATATCCTGGCCGCCGAGGTGCCTGGAAAGGGCACCTGGTACCGCGTCCGGATGGGCAGCTTCGCCAGCAAGGAAGCCGCGGGCCGGTACCTGACGGATTTCAAGCGCGAGACCCAGCTCGACGCGTACGTGGCCGGCACGAACTAGCGCTGCTGGGCAAGGAAGAGACGAAGCAACATGACGACGACGAAGCGGGTGGAGAAGCCCTGGGGTCACGAGCTCATCTGGGCCCACACGGAGCGCTACGTGGGCAAGCTCCTGCACGTGAAGGCCGGCCACAAGCTGAGCCTCCAGTTCCACAACGTCAAGGACGAGACCATCCACGTCCAGAGCGGCAAGCTCCTCTTCGTCGTCGACGAGGGCCAGGGCCTCATCGAGAAGGAGATGAACCCCGGTGAGAGCTACCACATCAAGCCGCTGACGAAGCACCGCATGGTCGCCATCACCGACTGCGACATCCTCGAGGTCAGCACCCCCGAGCTGAATGACGTGGTGCGCCTGGAGGACTCCTACGGGCGCACGGGCACCAGCGCCCCGTAGGCCTTCGTCGTACCGCCCGCCGGCGCGCCCTCGCGGTGCGCGCTGGCGCCGGCCCCCGACGTCACTCCTTGGGCTTCGCCGCCGGGTTCGGGTTGCGGGTCCACTGGTCCACGGTGCCGTCGCCGTCCAGGTCCTCGCCAATGCGGTCCACCTGGCCGTTCTCCCAGTACTCCCAGTAGTCCACCCGGCCGTCGTGGTTCGCGTCGCGCTCCTTCCGCACGAGCGTGTCGTTCTCGTAGTAGAGCCACGAGTCCGCGCGGCCGTTGCCGTCCAGGTCGCGCTCGCCCTTCGTGCGCTTGCCTTCCGCGTAGTGGTACGTGGCGTCCACCTTGCCGTCGTAGTCCAGGTCCATCACCTCGCGGACCTTCGCGCCCTGCGGATCCAGGTACTGGGTGACGTCCACGCGGCCGTCCCAGTTCAGGTCCAGCTCCTTGCGCACCAGCACGTCCTTCACCCGGTACTCCCAGACGTCCGTGCGGCCGTCGCCGTTGGCGTCCAGCTCCGTCACGGTCTCCCCGGGCTCCTGCTTTCCCCGGATGGCCTCCGCCTCCGGGCGCTTGTGCGCTGCGTCAGAGGTCTCCGCCGCCTTCTTGGAGGCGCAACCGGAGAGGACGCCTGCCGCCACGAAGCCCAGGAAAATCAAACGGTTGCTAGAAGCCAAGGTGCCTCCCAAGCAGGTGGGGCGCCATGTTCGCGCCGCTTCACTTCCGTGCTTTCGCAGGCCACGTCATTCCATATATTTTCACGTATCGCCATGGCCCGAAAGAAAGTCAGCACCACCATCTACATCACTCCGGAGCAGAACGAACTGCTCAAGGCGCTGAACCAGAAGACGAAGGTGCCCGTGGCCGAATACATCCGGCAGGGCATCGACCTGGTGCTGGAGAAGTACAAGGCGCAGCTGCCGGGCCAGGCAACCTTCGACGAACTTTCCTGACGAACGAGGCGTGACGTGACGAGCATGCGTGGCAAGCGGGCGGTGGTGCTGGGTGGGGCCGGATTCGTGGGCTCGCACCTGTGTGAGCGGCTGCTGGATGACGGCGCGGAGTCCGTCCTCGCGGTGGACAACCTCATCACCGGAAACGAAGCGAACGTGCGCACGCTCAAGCCGCGCGCGGGCTTCCAGTTCGTGAAGCAGGACATCACGGAGGGGCTGGAGGTGGACGGGCCGGTGGACTTCGTCCTCAACCTGGCCTCGCCCGCGTCGCCCATCGACTACGCGAACCTCCCCATCGAAACGCTGCGCGTGGGCTCCATCGGCACGGAGAACGCGCTGAAGCTGGCGGAGAAGAAGAAGGCCGTGTTCCTCATGGCCTCCACGTCGGAAGTGTACGGAGACCCGCTCGTGCACCCCCAGAAGGAGGATTACTGGGGCAACGTGAACCCCATCGGGCCGCGCTCCGTGTACGACGAGGCCAAGCGCTACTCGGAGGCCATCAGCGCCGCCTACGAGCGCAGCCGCGGCGTGAACGTCCGCATCGTGCGCATCTTCAACACCTACGGCCCGCGCATGCGCCTCAACGACGGCCGCGTGGTGCCGGCCTTCGTGGGGCAGATCCTCCGGGGCGAGGACTTCAGCGTCTTCGGGGACGGCAGCCAGACCCGCTCGTTCTGCTACGTGAAGGACCTGGTGGACGGCCTGGTGCGGCTGATCCTCTCGGACGTCCGGGGCCCGGTGAACATCGGCAACCCGCGCGAGATGACCATCAAGCAGTTCGCGGAGGCCGTGCGGGAAGCGGCGGGCGGAGGTGGGAAGATCGTCTACCAGCCCCTCCCCAAGGATGATCCGAAGCAGCGCCAGCCGGACATCACCCGGGCGCGCACGCTCCTGGGCTGGGAGCCCAAGGTGAAGCTGGAAGAGGGTCTGCGGGACACCATCGCGTACTTCCGAGAGGTTGCCGGTCGCCCCTCTGGAGCATAGGTTGGCCGCGCGCGAGTGAACGCGAGGTAGACGACGGTCCGGCCCCCTCTGGCGGCCGGACCGGGGGAGAACGGCGTGAAAGTCCTGGTAACGGGCGGCGCGGGCTTCATTGGCTCGCACGTGTGTGATGAGTTCCTCCGCAATGGCCACGAGGTCATCGCGCTGGACAACCTGTCGAGCGGCAAGAAGGAGAACCTGGATCCGCGCGTGCGGCTGGCCGTGCACGACATCCGGAGCCCGGAAGCCGCGGAGCTCATCCGCACCGAGAAGCCCCAGGTGCTCTGCCACCTGGCCGCCCAGATGGACGTGCGCAAGAGCGTGGAGGACCCCGGCTTCGACGCGGACGTGAACATCCGCGGCATGACGAACCTGCTGGAGGCCGCGCGCCAGTCCGGCGTGAAGAAGGTCATCTTCAGCTCCACCGGCGGCGCCATCTACGGCGAGCAGGACTACTTCCCCGCCCGCGAGGACCACCCCACGCGGCCGGTGTCGCCCTACGGCGTCTCCAAGGCGGCGGGCGAGCTGTACCTGGGCTACTACCGGGCGCAGTACGGCCTGCCGTACGTCGCCCTGCGGTACGCCAACGTGTACGGCCCCCGGCAGAACCCGCACGGCGAGGCGGGCGTGGTGGCCATCTTCTGCCAGCGCACCATCGCGGGGCAGGGCTGCACCATCTTCGGCGAGGGCAAGCAGACGCGTGACTTCGTCTTCGGTCCGGACGTGGCCCGCGCCAACTACCTGGCCTTCCAGAGCGACTACGTGGGCGCCGCCAACATCGGCACCGGCGTGGAGACGGACATCAACCGCCTCTACGAGCTCATCGCGGAGGCCGGCGGCAGCTCGCTGAAGGCCGCGCACGCGCCGGGCAAGCCGGGCGAGCAGCTGCGCTCCTGCATCGACGCTTCCCACGCGAAGAAGGTGCTGGGCTGGGAGCCGTCCGTGCAGCTGGCGGAGGGCCTGCGCCGCACGGTGCAGTTCTTCCGCGAGCAGGCCGCCGGGCCCGTCCGCGCCCGGGGCTAGTGCGCTCCCCGTCCCCCCGGCCTGGACGCCGGGGGGATTTCGGGGCGTCAGGCGGGTGGAGTGCCCGGCGGGCAGGAGTGCGCCGGTCGTGGATTTTCGGGCGGTTCGGTGTTACCTACGCCCGCTTCGCGACCGACGAGCGCCCTGAACATGCCGGCTGAAAACGCGCACATCCGCAACTTCTGCATCATCGCCCACATCGACCATGGAAAGTCGACGCTGGCCGACCGCCTCCTGGAGAAGACAGGCACGCTGACCAAGCGTGAGGCGCAGGCCCAGTTCCTCGACAACATGGACATCGAGCGAGAGCGGGGCATCACCATCAAGGCCCAGTCCGTGCGGATGACGTACACCGCCAAGGACGGCCAGAACTACGTCCTCAACCTCATCGACACACCGGGGCACGTGGACTTCGCCTACGAGGTGAGCCGCAGCCTCGCCGCGTGCGAGGGCGCGCTGCTCGTCGTGGACGCGACCCAGGGCGTGGAGGCGCAGACGCTCGCCAACGTCTACATGGCGTTGGACCACAACCTGGAGATCATCCCGGTCATCAACAAGATCGACCTGCCCAGCGCGGACGTGGACCGCACGCGCGGGGAGATTGAAGACGTCATCGGCATCGACGCGTCCGTCGCGGTGCCGGCCTCCGCCAAGGAGGGCCTCGGCATCCACGACATCCTGGAGTCGGTGGTCAAGCGCGTGCCGCCGCCGCAGGGTTCGCCGAGCGCGCCGCTCAAGGCGCTCATCTTCGACTCCTGGTACGACAACTACCGGGGCGTGGTGACGCTGGTGCGCGTGCTGGAAGGCACGCTGAAGCTCAAGCAGAAGATCAAGATGTTCAGCAACAACAAGGTCTTCGAGGTGCAGGAGCTGGGCGTGTTCAGCCCGTTCTCGCGCCCGGTGACGCAGCTCATGGCGGGCGAGGTGGGTGTCCTCGTCGCGAACGTGAAGGAGCTGCAGGACGCGAAGGTCGGCGACACCGTGACGGAGGAGGCGCGGCCCACGGAGACTGCCTTCCCGGGCTTCAAGGAAGTCAAGCCGATGGTGTTCTCCGGCATCTTCCCGGTGGACTCCGCGGACTACGAGAACCTGCGCGACGCGCTGGCGAAGCTGACGCTCAACGACTCCGCCTTCACCTACGAGCCGGAGTCCTCCACGGCGCTGGGGTTCGGCTTCCGCTGCGGCTACCTGGGCCTGCTCCACATGGAGATCGTCCAGGAGCGCCTGGAGCGCGAGTACAACCTCAACCTCATCACCACGGCGCCGTCGGTGGTCTACCGCATCACCACCAGCAAGGGTGAGACGCTGCTGGTGGACAACCCGGCGAAGCTGCCGCCCACGCAGAACATCGAGAAGTTCGAGGAGCCCATCCTCACCTGCCACATCCACGTGCCCAACGAGCACCTGGGCGCCATCCTGAAGCTGTGCCAGGACCGGCGTGGCGTGCAGAAGGACATGAAGTACCTGGGCTCCAGCGGCACCCGCGTGCAGGTGACGTACGAGATGCCCATGGCGGAGGTCGTGTTCGACTTCTTCGACCGGCTGAAGAGCGTATCGCGCGGCTACGCGAGCCTGGACTACGAGCTGTCCGCCTACGCGGAAGCGGACCTGGCGAAGCTGGACATCCTCATCAACGGGGAGCCGGTGGACGCGCTCAGCGTCATCGTGCACCGCGAGCGCGCGTACCTGCGCGGCCGCGAGGTCTGCGAGAAGCTCAAGGAAGTGATTCCCAAGCAGATGTACGAGGTGGCCATCCAGGCCGCCATCGGCGCGAAGATCATCTCCCGCGAGACGATCTCCGCCATGCGCAAGAACGTCCTTGCCAAGTGCTACGGCGGTGACATCAGCCGCAAGCGCAAGCTCCTGGAGAAGCAGAAGGAGGGCAAGAAGCGCATGAAGCAGGTGGGCACGGTGGAGATTCCGCAGGAAGCCTTCCTCGCGGTCCTCAAGACGGAGCAGTAAGCCCCATGAGCACGGCCAGTCCTTCCATGAAGCTGGGAGCGGCCATGGCCGCGCGCCGCACCCCGGAGCAGCTCAAGGCCCGCCGCCAGCTGATGTGGCGCGAGCTGCTCACCAGCCTCTGGGCCCCGCTGTGCGGCGTGGGCCTGGCGTTCATCCCGTACCTCATCCTCATCGAGTCGGCGCCCGCCACCGCGTCCTGGGCCCAGCCCCTGATGAAGGGCTTCGGCCTGCTGATGGTGCTGGCCTTCGTGGGCCTGCTGGTGTGGCGCAACGCCTCCAAGAAGGAGTCGCAGCTGCGCACGCTGCGCCACGAGGCGCGCGAGCTCATCGCCGAGGACGAGCGCATCCTGTCGCGCGTGGGGACGAAGGTGTCCCCGGCCGCGGCGGACCGCATCACCGAGCAGGCCCTGCGCGTGGAGTCCGCTTCCGTGGCGGGCAGCGTGGAGCAGCTGCGCACGGAGACGAAGGCGCTGGAGACGCTGACGCAGGAGCACCTGGGCGCGTACCGCAAGCAGTCCGTGTGGGACTTCGTGGGCGGCTTCGGCAAGGCGCTGCTCATCGCCCTGGTCATCCGCACGGTGCTGGTGGAGCCGTACCGCATCCCGTCCGGCTCCATGCTGCCCACGCTGCAGATTGGCGATCAGGTCTTCGTGAACAAGTTCATCTACGGGGTGCGCGTCCCGTTCATGAACGTGGTGCCGTTCCGCATCGTGCGGGCGCCGCAGCGCGGGGACGTCATCGTCTTCAACAACCCCGTGGACGAGTCCAAGGACTTCATCAAGCGCGTCATCGGCATCCCCGGCGACACGGTGGAGATCGTCGACGGCGTCATCCGCATCAACGGCGAGCCGCAGCCGCGCACGCTGGTGTCGCCGGACTTCGTGGTGCACAACCAGGACGACACCACGGGCCGCTGGTTCGACCAGGAAGAGGTGCTCTACCGCGAGGACCTGGGCGGCGTGGTGCACTCGTCGCTCCAGCACCCCATGCGCCTGCCGGGCCGCGACCACGAGGGCCCGTACACGGTGCCCGCCGACAGCGTCTTCGTGATGGGCGACAACCGGGACAACAGCGCGGACAGCCGCTACAACCTGGGCGGCCCGGGCGGCGCCGAGGTCGCCTACGTGCCGTACGGCCACATCAAGGGCAAGGCCATGGTCGTCTGGCTGTCGCTCGGCTGGGGGGGCCTCTTGGGCAACCTGTTTGGCGGCACGGGCCTCCGGGTGGACCGTTTCTTCGAACCGGTGCGCTGACGGACGCTGGCCGGGTCGCCACCACGCGCCGTGCTTGACGCAACGTGCGGCGCGCGGTACGCGGCGGCCCCGGCCCCATGAGACATCTTCTCGGAATCGCAGGCTGGCGGCGGGACGAGCTGGAAGCGCTGCTCGACCGTGCCCAGGCACACCTGCCCGGCGGACCGGATGCCTCGCACGTGCTGCGCGGCCGCGTCGTGGCGAACCTCTTCTTCGAGGACTCCACCCGGACGCGCTCCTCCTTCGAGGTGGCCGCGCGGAGGCTGGGTGCGGACGTCCTCAACTGGAGCCACGCGGGCTCCTCCGTGTCCAAGGGCGAGACGCTCCTGGACACCGCGCGCAACATCGAGGCCATGGGGCCGGCGGTCATCGTCATCCGCCACCGCTCCTCCGGCGCGCCGGGCCTCGTCGCCCGGAACGTGAAGTGCGCGGTGGTCAACGCGGGCGACGGCGCGCACGAGCACCCGTCCCAGGCCCTGCTGGACGCCTTCACGCTGCGGCAGCGCTGGGGCCGCCTGGACGGGCGCACGGTGCTGATTGTCGGTGACGTGCTGCACAGCCGCGTGGCGCGCTCCAACCTCTTGTGCCTCAAGGCCCTGGGGGCCCGGGTCGTGCTCTGCGGGCCGCCCACCCTCCTGCCGCCAGGGCTGGAGGAGATGGGCGGAGAGGTGACGCACCAGCTGGACGCCGTGCTGCCCCAGGCGGACGCGGTGATGTGCCTGAGGCTGCAGACGGAGCGCATGTCGGAAGCGTTCCTGCCGTCCCAGCGGGAGTACTCGCGGCTGTTCGGCCTGACGCCCGCCCGCGCGGAGCGGATGAAGCCGGACGCCCCCGTGCTGCACCCGGGCCCCATCAACCGCGGCGTGGAGCTGTCGCCGGCGGTGGCGGACGGGCCCCGCAGCGTCATCCTGGAACAGGTGGCCAACGGCGTCGCGGTGCGCCGGGCCATCCTGGAGGCGTGCGCATCATGACCCCAGTGCTCTTCCAGCGGGCGCGTGTCATCGACCCGCGAAATGGCGTGGACGGCGTCCGCGACGTGCTGGTGACGGACGGCCGGGTGGCGCAGGTGTCGGAAGCTCCGCTGCCCGCGCCCCAGGACGCGCGCGTGGTGGACGCCACGGACCGGTGGCTGGTGCCGGGCTTCATCGACCTGCACGTGCACCTGCGCGAGCCGGGAGAAGAGGGCAAGGAGACGGTCCTCACCGGCTGCCGCTCGGCGGTGGCGGGCGGCTTCACCGGCGTCGTGGCCATGCCCAACACCAAGGTGGTGAACGACAGCGCGCTCGTCACGGAGCTGGTGCTGTCGCGCGCGCGGGACGCGGCCCTGTGCCACGTGTACCCGGCGGGCGCCATCACCAAGGGGCTCAAGGGCGAGGAGCTGTCGGAAGCAGGCGAGCTGATTGCCGCCGGCTGCGTCGCCCTCACCGACGACGGCCGCCCGGTGATGAACGCGGCCCTGATGCGCCGCGTGCTCCAGTACGCCACGCAGTTCGACGTGCCGGTCATGGTCCACGAGGAGGACCTCACGCTGTCCGCCGGCGGCGCCATGCACGAGGGCGCCACGTCCACGCGGCTGGGCCTGCGCGGGATTCCCGCCTCCGCGGAGGTGGCCATGGTGGCGCGCGACCTGGTGCTCCTGGAGGAGACGAAGGGGCGCCTGCACGTCGCGCACGTGTCGTGCGAGGGCAGCGTGCGGCTCATCCGCGAGGCGAAGAAGCGCGGCCTGCGCGTCACCTGCGAGGTGGCGCCGCACCACTTCACCCTGGATGACCGGGCGGTGGGGGACTACGACACCCACGCGAAGATGGCGCCGCCCCTGCGCGGCGACGCGGACGTGAAGGCGCTGCGCGAGGCGCTGGTGGACGGCACGGTGGACGCCATCGCCACGGACCACGCGCCGCATGGCGTGTCCGACAAGCTGGTGGAGTTCGAGAAGGGCATCAACGGCATCGTCGGGCTGGAGACGGCCCTGGGGCTCACGCTGGCGCTGGTGCACGAGGGCGTGCTCACCCCGCGCCGGGCGGTGGAGCTGCTGTCGGACGGGCCGGCGAGGGTATTCAGCCTGCCGGGCGGTCACCTGGCGCCTGGTGCCCCGGCGGACATCACCCTTGTGTCTCCTTCGGAGGAGTGGACGGTGGATGCCCACCGGTTCTATTCCCGCAGTCGCAACACGCCCTTCCACGGGCGCACGCTGAAGGGTCGCGTGACGCAGACGTGGGTGGGCGGCCGGTGTGTGTTCGAGGACGGTCAGCTCAAGGAGTCGCGGTGATGACGAAGCGGGCGGTGCTCGCACTGGCGGATGGCACCACCTTCGAGGGACGCGCCTTTGGCGCTTCCGGCGAGACGGTGGGTGAGGTGGTCTTCAACACGTCCATGTACGGCTACCAGGAGATCCTCACGGATCCCTCGTACGTGGGGCAGATCGTCACCATGGCGTACCCGGAGATGGGCAACATCGGGGCGAACGCGGGCGACGAGGAGGCGGGCTTGCCGCACGCGGTGGGCATGGTGGTGCGCTCGCTGACGAAGACGCCCTCCAACTGGCGCGCGCAGGAGACGCTGGACGCGTACCTCGCGCGCCACGGCCGCGTGGGCATCGAGGGCGTGGACACCCGCCGGCTGGTGCGCCACCTGCGCACGCACGGCGCCCAGACGGGCATCATCTCCACGGAGAACGTGTCCGCCGCCGCCCTGGCCGAGCGCGCGCGCAGCGCCGTGGGCATGGAGGGCCTGGACCTGGCCACGGGCGTGTCCTGCAAGGAGCCCTACCTCTTCACCACGCCCACGCCGGACGTGTTCCTGGGCACGGGCGACAAGCAGCCGGAGCCGGAGCTCAAGTACGACGTCATCGCGTACGACTACGGCCTCAAGCGCTCCATGCTCCAGTACCTGGTGGACGTGGGCTGCCGCGTGACGGTGGTGCCGTCGCACTTCACGGCGGAGCAGGTGCTGGCGAAGAAGCCGCACGGCGTCTTCCTGGCCAACGGCCCGGGTGACCCGGCCGCGGTGAAGGGCGCGGACCGCACGGTGGCGGCGCTGCTGGGCAAGGTGCCGGTGTTCGGCATCTGCCTGGGGCATCAGATCATGGCGCTGGCGCTGGGCGGCCGGACGTACAAGATGAAGTTCGGCCACCGCGGCGGCAACCAGCCCGTGAAGGACCTCACCACGGGCAAGGTGGAGATCACCGCGCAGAACCACGGCTTCGCGGTGGACGACGCCAGCCTCAAGGGCAAGGCCGTCGTCACGCACATCAACCTGAACGACGGCACGGTGGAGGGCCTGGCCGTACCGGACGCGCGGGCCTTCAGCGTGCAGTACCACCCCGAGGCTTCGCCCGGCCCTCACGACGCGCGCTACCTGTTCAGCCGCTTCGCGACGCTGATGGCGGGTTCGTAGGAAGAAAGCTCGCAACGGCCATGGACACCGCGCTGACCCCGTTGTCGTACCAGCCGTACCTGGACCAGCTCATCGCCTTCGGCTCCTCGGAGGCGCGCAAGCCGGACCTCCTGGAGGCGAAGGCGGAGTACTTCCGCCTCACCGGCGAAGTCTTCGAGGACGACAAGCTCTTCGAGCTGCGGATGGCGTCGTTCCTGGACTACTACCTCTACGACCGCGTCTCGCCGCTCACGGGCAAGACGCCGGCCGCGGAGCTGTACGAGGAGCGCCAGAAGTCCGCGCCCCCGGAGGAGGCCAACGCCTTCCGCAGCTTCACGGAGACGGTCCACGGCCTCTTTGAAGTCCGCAAGCTGGCCAAGGGCATGGTGCGCCTGCGCGAGCTCTTCTCCGGCAAGGACTTCGACGTGACGGAGCGCCGTCACATCGCGGGCCTGGAGACGGGGGACGTGCTGGAGGCGCGCCTGGTGCCCTTCGGCGGCCACCTGCTGTTCTCCTCCGCCTTCTGCTACCACCCGGCCATGGCGCTCAAGGCCATCAAGGCCGAGGTGAAGCGCCGCAAGAAGAAGGAGCCGGAGCGCCCCGCCAAGGACCTGGTGTGGGAGTGCGCCCGCCGGGCCCTCAACGTGGAGCGCTACCGCCAGCTCTCCGTGGAGAAGCTCTACGACTTCGAGCAGAAGGTCCTCTAGGGCCTCCCGCCCCAGGCCTCCACCGCAGGCTGCTCTCAGATGCGGTGGATGCTCATCATGTTGGTGTTGCCCGGCACGTTGAGCGGTACGCCGGCCACCAGGATGAAGGGCGCGCCGGGTTCGCAGAAGCGCAGCTCCTGGCAGAGCCGGCGCACCTGCTTGAGCATGGCCTCCGTGGTGCTGACGCGCTTCACCAGGTGGCCCGTCACGCCCCAGTACAACCCCATCCGGTTCACCGTGTCCGCGTTGGGCGTCAGGCCGAGGATGCGCGCGCCGGGGCGGAACTCGGAGATGAGGCGCGCGGAGTGGCCGCTCTCCGTGTACGCGATGATGGTCCCGATGTTGAGCTGCCGCGACGCGGCCACCGCCGCCGCCGCGATGCCGGTGCCCAGGTCCTCCGAGCGCTCGAAGGGGGAGTGGGGCAGGGTGATGAGGCCGGTGCGCTCCGTCTCCTCCACGATGCGCGCCATGGTGGCCACCGCGTCCACCGGGTAGCGGCCCGCCGCCGTCTCACCGGAGAGCATCACCGCGTCCGCGCCATCCAGGATGGCGTTGGCCACGTCCGACACCTCCGCGCGCGTGGGCCGGGCGTTGAGCACCATGCTCTCCAGCATCTCCGTGGCGACGATGACGATGCCGCCCATGCGGTTGACCTCCCGCACGGCGCGCTTCTGGATGGCGGGCAGCTGCTCCAGCGGCATCTCCACGCCCAGGTCGCCGCGGGCCACCATCACCCCGTCCGACTCCGCGGCGATGGCCTCCAGGTTCTCCACCGCCTGGGGCTTTTCAATCTTGGAGATGATGGGCGTCTTGCCCTTCGCCACCAGCGCCCGCGCCTGGCGCACGTCCTGGGCGGTGCGCACGAAGGACAGCGCCACGTAGTCCACGCCCACCTCCTGGCCGAAGGCCAGGTCCACCTTGTCCTTCTCCGTCAGCGTGGGCACCGACATGGCCGTGCCGGGCAGGTTGAGCCCCTTGTGGTCCTTGAGCAGGCCGCCCACCTCCACGCGGCAGGACACGTCCTGGCCGCTCACCTTCAGCACGCGCAGGCGCACCCGGCCGTCGTCCAGGAGCACCTCGTGGCCCTTCTCCACGTCCCGGGGCAGCGAGCGCACCGGCGTGGGGATGACGTTCCCCTGGCCCAGCACCGCGCGCGTCGTCACCGTCACCGTGTCGCCGGCCTTCACCATCAGCTGGCCGCCCTCGAACTTCCCCAGGCGCACCTTGGGGCCCTGCACGTCCTGGAGGATGGCCACCGGCACGCCCAGCTTCCTCGACACCGCGCGGATGCGCTGGACGCGCTGGCGGTGCTCGTCGTGCGTACCGTGGGAGAAGTTGAGCCGGGCCACGTTCATGCCCGCCTTCACCAGTCCCTCGATGACTTCCTTCGAGTCCGACGCCGGACCCAACGTGCAGATGATCTTCGCCTTGCGCATAGGACCGCCCATCCTAGCCCCACGGGGTGGGCGGCTTGACAGGCTTGCGCCCGAAGGACTAACTCTTCGCTTCACGCGCCAGGCGGAAAGTTACCGCGAGCCGGCGCACGCCATTCGTGGCTCTCAGACGCTTGAGACGAAGAAAGCCCGGCTACCCTGGGAGGGGGGGCCGGGCTTTCATCGTTCCGGGGTGTGGGGCTTCGGGCGCTAGAGGTCGATCTCCTGGCCCTTGCCCATGGGCTCCATCAGCGGCTGCTCGCGGGCGGAGTGGTCCATGCCGATGTCCTCCGACGGCGGCTTCGGGTGGCCGGCGCTGGGGCCCATGGGGGGCGGCGGGGGCAGGGGACCCATGTCGTCGCCGCCGGGGCCGCTGCCGCCCACGCCCAGGTCCTGCTGCTTCTGGAGGGCCTCAATCTCCGCGCGGGTGATGCCCGCCAGCGCCAGCACCTTGCGCGTCACGCGGATGCGGGCCTGGCTGTGCATGGCCATGGCGATGGAGTCCGAAGGCCGGGCGTCCAGCGCCAGCTCCTTCTTGCCCTGCTGCAGGAAGACGCGGCCGGAGTAGACGTTGTCGCGCAGGTCGTCGATGCGGACCTCCGTCACCTTGCCGCCCAGCTTGGACACCACGTCGTCCAGCAGGTCCTGCGACAGCGGCTGGGGGGGCGGCCGCTCCGCGAGGCGGAAGGCGATGGAGACCGCCGCGCCCTCGTCCACGAAGAGGGGGAGCACCGTCTCGCCGTCCTTGGTGGTCAGCACGACGGCGTGCGTCTGCGCCTCCATCAAGGGCACCACGTCCTTCACTTCCAGCTCCACCAGCTCCGAGCAGGCCTTGGGGTCACTGCCCTTCTCGGTGATGCAGGGCTTCTCCTTCTTCCCTTCGGCCGTCTCGGAGGCGGCGATGGCGCCGGGGATCCCGAACGCGGGAAGGAACAACGCTCCCCCCAGCGCCAGCACCACGGCCGTGAACGGAGCGACGAAGAAATTGGCGCGGTTGGACGTTTTCACATCCCTAACCTACGCACCTCTCCCTTCACCGGGAGGGCACCGCCCTCCCCCTGTCGCGAGCGGCCCCCGGGCCCTGGCCCACCCGGTTGGAGGGCGGCCGGGCAGGCGGGAAGAGGGGGCACCAGACGGCTAGCGGTCTTCTTCCTCGGACTCCTCGTCGTCGTAGTCCTCGTCGTCCTCGGACTCCTCGTCGTCTTCGTCCTCGTCGACGTCGTCCTCGTCGTCCTCCTCCTCGTCTTCGTCCTCGTCGTCGAGTTCGTCCTCGAGCTCCTCGGCCTCGAGCGTCATCGTCACCGCGAACTTCTTGCTCAGGGTGGCGATCTGCGCGCGCATCTCCGTGAGCGCGGCGACGAAGTCCTCCGTGAGGTTGGCGGGCGCCTTCGCGTCGCAGTGGGGACAGACAATCTTCTCCGTCCCCTCGATGAGGTCCTGGGCTTCCAACTCGAAGCTGGCCTCGCACTTCTGGCAGGTGAAGTCGATGCTCATGGTCGGGCGCGGCATACAAAGCCGGTGAACATGCTGTCAACGGCTGAGACGGGGGGACGTGGAACAGGCGGTGGGCTTCCACTACGTTCCGCCGGATGGACCTGCCCAAGACGATGCTGCATGCGCTCCATGACCAGGCCGCGCGGCTGGAACACCGCCCGGCGCTCTGGTCCCACCATGGAGGCGCCTATGTCCCCACCTCGTGGTTCGACTATGCCCAGCGCGTCAAGCGGTTCGCCCTGGGGCTGCACGCGCTGGGGTTCCGGGAAGGCGACCCGCTGGGCATCCTGAGCTTCAACCGCGAGGCGTGGCACGTCGCGGACCTGGGGGCCATGGCCCTGGGCGGCGTGCCGGTGGGGCTCTACACCACCAGCAGCGTGGAGCAGCTCGTCTACATCCTGGGCCACTGCGAGGCGCGCTTCCTCCTGGTGGAGAACGCGAAGCACCTGGCCACCGGCCTGGAGGTCCAGAAGCGCCTGCCCGCGCTCAAGCACCTCATCGTCGTGGACGCGCCCACGCCCCTGCCGGAAGGCGTGCTGCGCTACGCGGACGTGCTGGCCTCCGGCGCGAAGCAGGATGAAGACCCCTACTGGGACAGCGTCCACGCGCTCCACCCGGACGCGCTGGCCACGCTCATCTACACGTCCGGCACCACCGGCCAGCCCAAGGGCGTGGCGCTCAGCCACCGCAACCTGGCCTGGACGTCGAAGCAGCTGGGCGACACCATGGGCTTCCGGGACATGGAGGACGAGCGGCTGGTGTCGTACCTGCCGCTGTCGCACATCGCGGAGCAGATCGTCTCCCTGCACAGCCCGCTGCTCTTGGGCACGCAGGTGTACTTCGCGGACTCGCTGGACGCGCTGGGCAGGAACCTCACGCAGGTGCGCCCCACCATCTTCTTCGCGGTGCCGCGCGTCTGGGAGAAGTTCAAGTCGAAGGCGGAGGAGGGGCTCGCCGCGCAGCCGCCCCTCAAGCGCCGGCTGGTGGAGTGGGCCCGCGCCACGGCGCTGGAGCGCAACACGCGCATGCTGAACCAGGAGCGCGTGCCGTCGTTCATGGAGGCCAAGTTCGCGCTTGCCCAGCGGCTGGTGTTCCAGCCGTTGAAGACGCGCATCGGCCTGGAGAAGGCGAAGCTGTTCTCCACCTCCGCGGCGCCCATTGGCCGGGACGTGCTGGACTTCTTCGCCTCCATCGACGTCGTCCTCCTGGAGGTCTGGGGCATGACGGAGGTGTCCGGCCCCGCCACGGTGAGCACCGCCGAGTGCGCCCGCCTGGGCACGGTGGGCCGCCCCATGCTGGGCGTGGAGGTGCGCATCGCGGAGGACGGGGAGATCCTCGTCCGGGGCGGCAACGTGTGCCTGGGCTACCACCGCAACCCGGAGGCCACGCAGGAGCTGCTGGCGGACGGGTGGCTGCACACGGGGGACGTGGGGCAGCTGGATGCCGAGGGCTTCCTGCGCATCACCGGGCGCAAGAAGGAGATCATCGTCACCTCCGGCGGCAAGAAGACGTCCCCGGCCAACATCGAGGAGCTGATCAAGGCCGTGTCCCCCGTGGGGCACGCGCTGGTGGTGGGGGACCGGCGCAACTACCTGGTGGCGCTGTTGACGCTGGAGCCGGACCGGGTGCGGAAGCTGGCGCGGGAGAAGGGTTGGCCGGAGGACGTGGCCACGCTGGTGAACGACCCGCGGCTCCAGCAGCACCTGCACGAGGCCCTTGAGCGGGACGTGAACCCGAAGCTGTCGCGCTTCGAGGGCATCAAGCGCTTCCGCGTGCTGCCGGGGGAGTTCTCCATCGACGGCGGCGAGCTCACGCCCAGCATGAAGGTGCGCCGCAAGGTGGTGGAGCAGAAGTACGCGGACGTCATCGACGCGCTCTACAGCGAGCCGGGCGGCGCCGCCGCGGTCCACGGATAGGGCCCGCAAAGCGAAAGGGGCGGGGGGCTCAAGCTTCGAGTCCCGCGCCCCTTCGTGCTTTGCGTGGCTGCTACAGCCACCGGCGACTACTTACCGGTGCGCTTGTCCTGGGCCACGTAGTCGCGGCGCGCGGCGCCGGTGAAGACCTGGCGGGGACGGGCGATCTTCTGCTCGTTGTCCGTCACCATCTCCTCCCACTGCGCGCACCAGCCCACCGTGCGGGGGATGGCGAACAGGACGGGGAACATCTCCGCCTGGAAGCCCATCGCCTCGTAGATGAGGCCCGAGTAGAAGTCGACGTTCGGGTACAGCTTGCGCTTCACGAAGTACTCGTCCTCGAGCGCGATGCGCTCCAGTTCGAGGGCAATCTCGAGCAGCGGGTTCTTGCCCGTCACGTCGAAGACCTCGTCCGCCACGCGCTTGATGACCTTGGCGCGCGGGTCGTAGGACTTGTAGACGCGGTGGCCGAAGCCCATGAGCTTCTTCTCGCCCTCGCCGCCCTTCACCTGCTTGATGAACTCCGGGATGTTGGCCTTGCTGCCAATCTCGCGGAGCATGCGGAGCACCGCCTCGTTGGCGCCGCCGTGCAGCGGGCCGTAGAGCGCGCCCACGCCCGCGGCGACCGCGGAGTAGGGGTCCACCTGCGAGGAGCCCACCGTGCGCACGGACGTGGTGGAGCAGTTCTGCTCGTGGTCCGCGTGCAGGATGAAGAGCACGTCCAGCGCCTTCTCCAGCGTGGGGTGCACCTTGAAGGCGCTCGTGCCGATGCGCTTGATCATCGCCAGGAAGTTGGCGACGTAGGACAGGTCGTTGTCCGGGTAGACGAACGGCAGGCCCATGGCGTGGCGGTACGAGAACGCGGCCAGGGTGGGCATCTTCGCGATGAGGCGCGTGATCTGGATCTCACGGCTGCGCGCGTCCTTGATGTTCTTCGCGTCCGGGTAGAACGCGGACAGCGCCGCCACCGTGGAGCCCAGCATGGCCATGGGGTGCGCGTCGTAGCGGAACCCGTCGATGAAGGACTTGATGTTCTCGTGCACCAGCGTGTGGTGGGTCACGTTGAACGTGAAGTTCTCCAGCTCCTTCTGCGTGGGCAGCTCGCCCTTGAGCAGCAGGTAGGCCACCTCCAGGAAGGAGGACTTCTCCGCGAGCTGCTCGATGGGGTAGCCGCGGTACTCGAGGATGCCCTTGTCACCGTCGATGAACGTGATGGCGCTCTTACAGTTCGCCGTGTTCAGGAACGCGGGGTCGTAACCCATCAGACCGAAGTCGTCGCTGCCGGTCTTGATCTGGCGCAGGTCGGGGGTGCGGATACAGCCGTTCTCGATCGGGATCTCGTACGTCTTCCCGGTCCGATTGTCGGTGACGGTCAGCGTGTCCTTGGGCATGGGCGGAGATTTCACAGGGCGGCGGACGCTTTCAACAAAAAAGAACGATAAGTCCGAGAGGCGAAGTTTCCGGTCCGCTCCGCTGCTCAGGAATAGCGGACTCCCGAGCGCGCGAGCTGTCGCCAGAAGCCCGGAAAACTCTTCTCCACGCACTCCGGCCCCGTCAGCTCCAGAGGCACCCCGGACAGCACACACAGGGTGGCCGCTGACATCGCCAGGCGGTGGTCGCCCCGGCTGTCCATGGCGAAGCGCGCGGGCTTCGTCTTCGGCGGGAGGATGCGCAGCGACTCACTGTCGGCTCCGGCCGACAGTTCCGTGGTGCCGCCGTAGGCAGACACCAACGTGCGGATGCCTTCCAGCCGGTCGCTCTCCTTGACCCGCAGGATGCCCACGTCCAGCAGCGTGGTGGGACGGGGCAGCACGCACGCGAGCGCCGCCAGCGTGGGCAGCAGGTCCGGGCACTCCTTGCCGGAAGCGCGCAGCTCGCCCGTGGCTTCACCCCCGAAGCGCCAGGTGTCGGGCGCGCCCGCGGGGATCATCTTGAGGCCCACTTCAGCGGCCAGCCGGAGGATCGCCTGGTCCGGGTGGGCGCTTTGCGGCTCCGCGCGCTCCACCGTGCCACCCGTGCGCCAGGCGATGAGCACCAGGTAGCCCAACGACGACCAGTCGCCCGGCAGTGATGGGACGGATTCAGGCGCCTGATAGCCCGTGACGGAATAGTGACCTTCGGACTGTTCCACGGTGAAGCCGAAGCGGCGCAGCCACGCCACCGTGAGGTCCATGTAGCCGGCGCTGGTGAGCGTGCCTTCAATCTCCACGCTCCACGCGCGCTTCTCCCGCAGGAACCGCTCCGCACAGCCCAGGAGCAGGCTGGAGGCGTACTGGCTGCTCTGCGCGCCCGGCACGCGGAACACCGGCGCGAGCTTCGCGGTGTCCTGGGGCGCGTGCAGCTCCACCGGCCACGGGGTGCCCTCGGTGAGCGTCAGGCCCGCGGGGCCCAGGGCCTCTTTCAGCGACGTGAAGAGCGGGCCGTGCGGGCGCTCGCCCAGGCGGGGCGTGCCGGTGAAGCGCACGCGCGCGCCGGGCGTCACCGCGGCCTGTGTCACGAGGATGCGGAAAGGGGCGCCGCCGTCCGCGCAGTCCACGTCACGCACGGGGCCGGGCGGAAGGCGCAGGGCCTCCACGCCCCGGCGCAGCACGCGCACGTCGGCGGGAAGGTCCTCGTCCGACTCCGCCTGTACCGACGGCAGCGGCCAGGCGCCCGTGAGGTGTCCCAACACCAGGGCTCGCTGGGCGTCCGACTTCGACACGGGCGGGGTGAGCGGTGAGGCGCTCAAGGCGCTCGGGTCGACGGTGAGACGGCTCGGCGAGGCGTGGCTCAAGGGCGGGCTCCACGGGTCCAGGCGGGCCACAGGGCCCGCCATGTCTTCGGCATCACATCCACGACTTCGGCGGTGCCCACGGCGGTGAGCAGCACCATGCGCAGCTCGCCGTTGGCGCCGGCCTTCTTGTCGGCGTCCAGCAGCGCGACCACGTCCTTCAACGGCGCGCGCTGGGAGATCTCCGCGGCGCGGTCCCGGCCCAGCACGCCCGGGCCCCGGGCCAGCGCGCGTTCCACTTCATGCGCCACCGGCTCCGGCGTGATGCCCAGGTGCCGGCCCACGTCCAGGGCCCAGAGGATGCCCAGGCCCACCGCGTCGCCGTGCGACAGCTTGAAGCGCGACAGGCTCTCCAGCACGTGGCCGAAGGTGTGGCCGAAGTTGAGCACGCGGCGCAGGCCCTGGTGCTCGTAGGGGTCCTTCGCGCAGACGCCTTCCTTCAGGCCGCGCGCGTCCTTCACCAGCTTCTCCAGCGCTGGCGGCGTGCGCACGTAGCGCTTGAAGAGGGACGCATCCAGCGACGCGACCATCTTCCACGCCTCGATGGAGCCCTCGCGCACCTGCGCGTCGGACAGCGTGGCGTACAGCTCCGGGCACAGCCACGTCTCGTCCGCGTAGTGGAAGACGCCCGCGGGGTTCTTCACCACGCGGCCGCGCACCACGAGGTCCACCGCGCCCTTGCCGCCCAGGCTGCTGTCCACCGCCGCGAGCAGCGTCGTGGGCACCTGCACCAGCCGCACGCCGCGCTTGAGCAGGTGCGCGGCCACGGTGGCCACGTCGCCCACGGTGCCACCGCCCACGGCGACGAGCGTGCCGGAGCGCGGCAGCGTGATGCCGCCCGCGAGCACCTTCTGCAGCGACGCGAGGCTCTTGGCGCGCTCACCGCCGACCAGCTGGATGATGGCGCGGGGCTTGCGGGCCTCGATGGCGGGGATGAGCGTGGGGTGGAAGCGCGCGACGGTGCGGTCCACCACGGCGACGCTGCCCTCGGGCAGCTTGGCGACGAGCTTCGTGAAGGAACCCCAGCGGTCGGCCGGGGGGCGGTAGGAACCGGGAGGAAGCGGGCTCATGCGGAGTGGGGGCGGGCGTTGAGTTGCTGGACGAGGTCGGCGATGACGAGCGACACCATGGCCTCCAGCACCGGCACGGCGCGGGGCATGATGCACGGGTCGTGACGGCCGCCCTTGGCGTGATCCGCGAGCGTCGCGGGGGGCTTGAAGAAGGCGCGCACCTGCATGGGCTCACCGTTGGCGAGCCCACCCTGGATGCCGCCGTACGCGTCCTTCACGGCGTGGAACTTCGTGCCGGGCTGTCCAAGACGCTGGATCAGATCCGGCGGACCCCACACGACACCGGTGACGGCGCCGATGCTGCCCAGCGCCTGCGCGATGAGCGCCTTCAGCTTGCCGAAGATGGGCTCGCCCAGGCCCACGGGCAGGCCCTCCACGCGCACGTCGATGGAGCCGCCCAGGCTGTCCCCGGCCTCCTTCGCGGCGAGGATCTGCCGGGCCATCTCTTCACGGACGGCTTCATCCGGGCAACGGGTGGGGTGGGCGTCCACCATGGCGCGGGTGAGGCCCGGCGCCGGAACGGGAGCGACCAGCTCGCCTACCTGGGAGACGTAGGCCACGGTGCTGATCGAGGGCAGGTCGCGCGCGAGGTACGCCTCCGCGATGGCGCCGCCGATGACGCGGCAGAGCGTCTCACGTCCGCTGGTGCGGCCGCCGCCCCGGTGGTCGCGGTGCTTGTAGCGCTCACGCCACACGGCGTCCGCGTGGCCCGGCCGGTCCACGCTGGCCAGCTGGTTGTAGTCCTGCGAGCGCTGGTTCGCGTTGCGCACGATGGCCGCGATGGGCGTGCCCAGCGTCTTGTCCTCGAAGACGCCGGAGAGGATCTCGACGGTGTCGGGCTCGTTGCGCGGGGTCACCAGGGCGGACTGCCCGGGACGCCGGCGGTCCAGCGCCGCCTGGATCAGCTCGCGCGTGAGCGGAACGCCCGCGGGGCAGCCGTCGATGACGGAGCCCAGCGCGGGGCCGTGGCTTTCGCCGAAGGTCGTCAACCGGAAGAGGGTGCCAAAGGTATTCATGTCGCCGTTTCCCAGAGTTGTCGCTGCCGCCGGGCCTGGGCGACGAACCACGCCGCACCGAGCAGGAGAGGGGTGCCCCCGCGGCGAACGATCTCCGCGGCGACGCGCCGGCCGGGCGCACCGTATGCGATCACCGCCACGCGTGCCCCCTGGAATCTCAGGTTTTCGGGCGGAGCCACCCGGTCTGGCCACGTCCAGACCCAATCCCCCGTCAGCGGCGTTTGAATCTCCGCACGCCGCACGACCCTGAGGGCAAGTCCCTGTTCAGCGGCCACCAGCCGCAGCGCCTGCGTGGAGCCGCCGTCGCCCAGCACCGCCACGTCCTTCGCGCCCAGCCGCTCCAGCACCGCGCGCGCTCCTTCCGTGTCGGTGTTGAAGGACTCCCACCGCGAGCCCCGGCGCACCAGCGTGTTGATGGCGTCCAGCGACGAGCCCGTGTGCTTCGCGAGCCGCATCTTGAACGGGCTCGTCACCGCGAAGCCCGCGTAGTGCGGCAGCATCGCGTCCACCACCGCCTCCACCGGCGCGTCCTCCGCCAGGTCGATGCGATCAAACGGCTGACGGTGGATCCGCGGCGAGCGCGAGTGCTGAATGGCCGTGCCCAGGATGCCCAGCCGGAGCGCGTGCGGAGCCTTCGCCTTGCGGTGCTCGCGCACCACGTCGTCCAGCAGGCGCTGTCCCGGCGCGGCCGTCCACGGGCCGCCCATGGCCACGTACTCCAGCCCGTTCCTGCGCGAGAGCACCGCGCGCGCCGGGATGGCGACGGGCCCCATGCCCAGCACGGTGACGCGCTCGGCGCCGAAGCGCTGGGAGAGCTGGGCCTGCGTCTCCAGCAGCGTGACCAGATGCGCGGGCCCGTCCATGGGCTCCACGTGCTTCACCAGCGCATCCGGAGGAATGGGACGGGACCAGCGCTGGAGCGCCTCCGCCGTCGTCAGCGGCCCTTCCGCGTGGTGCGACGCGAGCAGCTTCCCCGGCGGCGCGTCCATGTCCTGCGCGCGCTCCACGTCCCGGTCCACGCGCCACGCGGCCTGGACCCACGGCGCGGGCAGCGGCTTGCCCCGCTCGGAGACGAGCAGCGGCAGCACGCGGGCGAGCGCTTCCGGGTCGACGTCGCCGGGCGCGTGCAGGTCGGTCCGCACCTCGATGACGTCCGCGCCGCGCTTGAGGCCGTCGCGCGCGAAGGTCACGGCGTCCGCGCCGGTGAGGGTGGGGGGCAGGGTGATGATGCGCCGGGTGGCCATCACGCGGGCTCCTGGACCAGACAGCCCCGGAGGAAGTCCGCCAGGGAGATGGTGGGGACGCGGGCGTGCAGCGCCTCGCGCTCGTGGAACAGCGAGTGCAGCTCCTCCTCCAGCGACACGTCCGTGCGCAGCCGGGGGCGCGTGGTGTCCGCCATCAGCCGCTCGCGGTACGTGTCGAAGGTGACGGGGACGACGAGCGTGAAGTGCCCCGCGAGCGCGTCCGGATGATGCGACAGGAAGCCGCCGCCCACGGCCACCACGCTGCCTGGGGGCAAGAGGCCCAGCGTCTCGCGCTCGGCGGCGCGGAAGGTGGTGGGGGACTCCGCGACCCAGGTGCGGAGCGGGCGCCCGTGCCGGCGCTCCAGCTCCGCGTCCAGGTCCAGGCCGGGCCGCCCGAGCAGCTTCGAGACGAGCGGCAACAGGCGCGTCTTTCCCGCGGCGCGGTGCCCGGCGATGACGACGGTCTGCGCGCCCGCCGGGCGGGGGCAGGGCCCCGGGGACGCAACGGCCCCCTGGAGCGCCTGCTGGAGTCTGGGGTCTACGGACGCGACGACTTGCGAGACGAGAAGGCGTCGTGCCTCAACGGACGGTGCCGACATAGACGTAGGCGGTTCCAAACAGCAGGGGGTGGGCGGCGCGCTCGGAGTAGGCGCCGGCCTGGTCCATCAGGGAGAGGAAGCGGTCGCCGGCGGGGAAGGCCGCGGCGGTGCGGGGCAGGTACTGGTACGCCGCGCGGTTGCCCGTCAAAAGGCCGCCAATCGCCGGCATCACCGTCTTGCTGTAGAAGCGGAACAGCGCGCCGTACGGGCCCGTGGGCTGGCCGAACTCCAGCACCACCACGCGGCCTCCGGGGCGCACCACGCGCGCCATCTCCTGGAGGCACTTCACCGGATCATCCACGTTGCGGATGCCGAAGGAGATGGACGCCACGTCGAAGCTGTTGTCCGGCAGGGTGAGCGCCATGGCGTCCTGCACCTGGAACTCCACCTCCAGGCCCGCCTTGGCCGCCTTGGCCGGCGCGCTCTCCAGCATCTCCGGGCAGAAGTCCGTGCCCACCACGCGGCCCGTGGAGCCCACCTTGCGCTTGAACGCCAGCGCCAGGTCGCCCGTGCCGGTCGCGCAGTCCAGCACCTGGCTGCCTTCCTTCGCGCCGCTGAGCTTCACCGCGGAGCGCCGCCACAGCCGGTGGATGCCGAGCGAGAGGACTTCGTTCGTCACGTCGTAGCGCGTGGCGATGGAGGAGAACATCTGACGGACTTCGGTGCTCATCGCGCCCCCGCGATCTGTGCCGGCCCCGCCGGCGTGTAGAGGTGACGGTCCACCGCGGCGAGCACGCCGGGCAGCCGTTGCATCAACGTAGCGAAATCCCCGGGCGACATGGCCTGCTGCCCATCACAAAGCGCCTGCTCCGGCCGGGGGTGGACTTCAATCAACAGACCATCCGCCCCGCAGGCCGCCGCCGCCAGCGACATGGGCGCGATGAGCGACGGGATGCCCGTGGCGTGCGACGGATCCACGATGACCGGCAGGTGCGTGCGCTCCTTCGCCCACGCCACCGCGGCCAGGTCCAGCGTGTTGCGCATCGACGTTTCAAAGGTCCGGATGCCGCGCTCGCACAGGAGCACCTGCTCGTTGCCGCCCGCCAGGATGTACTCGGCGGCGTTGAGCCACTCCTGCACCGTGGCGGACAGCCCCCGCTTGAGCAGCACCGGCTTGCGCAGCCGGCCCAGCGCGCGCAGGAGCCCGAAGTTCTGCATGTTCCTGGCGCCCACCTGGAGGATGTCCGCGTGCTGCGCCATGAGGGGCAGCTGCTCCGTCTCCATCACCTCACTGATGATGGGCAGGCCGTGACGCCGGCCCGCGTCCACCAACAGCTTCAGCCCCGGCTCCCCCATGCCCTGGAACGCGTACGGACTGGTGCGCGGCTTGAACACGCCCCCGCGCAAGAGGTGCGCACCCGCCTGCGCCACCGCGCGGGCCGCCAGCTCCAGCTGCTCCGCGCCCTCCACCGCGCACGGCCCCGCCATCACCACGAAGCCCGGCCCACCCACCTCCACGCCCCCCACCTGGATGCGGGTGCCCGAAGGATGCGCGGCGCGTAGGACGCGGTGTGCACCCGGGTCACGCCGCCCGGCTGGGTCGTCTGGTTGCTGGGCTCCCACGGCGGCTCCCTCGCTGGAGTTGCTGGAATTTGTAATCCATGGAGTTCAAGCGGTTTTGAACTCCATGGTGCATGTATAGCCGAGATCGCTTAGAAGACAATCGAAGCTGATGTCACTTGCCTCCCCCGAGGTGCAGGAGAATGGCTGATGACGCCGCTCAGTCCCGCTGAGGATCCGCGATGGGTCGCCGGGATGATGCCGCTGGCCGGAGTGGATCCCCTGGCCGGAGCGGGCAGCCTGGGCGTGCCTTCCGTCTACTGGGAGCGCCCGGTGGCGCGCGAGGCGGTGGCGGGCTGGGGCGAGGCGGGCGTCCTCGAGGCGCACGCCCCCGGCGAGCTGCCGGTGGTGCTCGGCGCGCTCGGCCACGACAGCGTGCGGTGGTTGGACGCGGCGGCTCCCCAGCTGCCCGGTCCCTGGTTCGGCGGCATGCGCTTCAGCCCGACGCAGCCGGTGGACGGCGCGTGGCGCTCGCATGGCCTGGCGCGCTGGACGCTGCCGGAGGTGCTGGTGTGGCGCGACGGCGGTGCACTGGCTGTCGCCGTCTTCGCGCTGGAAGGAGCAGGCGCGGAGGACGTGGTGCGCTCGCGGCTGGAGCGCGTGCGGGCCTCCTTCTCGCAGGCCTACCGGCATCCGGTGGGCGCGCCGGTGACGCTGCGCACGGCCTCCTCGCGGCGGGACTTCGAAGCGCTGGTGGACCGCGCGGTGGAGGCCATTGGCGCGGGCCAGCTGCACAAGGTGGTGCTGGCGCGGGCGCTGGAGGCGGAAGGTCCGGAGCCCTTCGACGTGGTGGACGTGCTGGCGCGCTTGCGTGAACAGAACCCGCGCTGCGCCACGTTCCTCTTCCGCGCGCCGGACGGCACGGGCTTCCTGGGCGCGACGCCGGAGACGCTGTGCCGGGTGGACGGGCGGCGGCTGGAGACGGAGGCGCTCGCGGGCTCCGCGGCGCCGGGCGGCGCGGAGGCGCTGGATGCCAGCGACAAGGACCGGCGCGAGCACGACGCGGTGGTGCGCTACATCCTCCAGGCGCTGACGCCGGTGGCGGCGAGCGTGTCCGCGGACGCGCAGCCGTCGGTGCTCGCGCTGAAGAACGTGGTGCACCTGCGCACGGGCATCCGCGCGGAGCTGGCGGACGGCGTGGACACCGCGAAGGTCGTCACCGCGCTGCACCCCACGCCCGCGGTGGGGGGGACGCCGCGCGAGCGCGCGCTGTCGTTCCTGGTGGAGCACGAGTCCCTGGACCGGGGCTGGTACGCGGGGCCGGTGGGCTGGGTGGGCCCCGGGCGCGCGCACCTGGTGGTGGCGTTGCGCTCGGCGCTGGTGCGTGGGGCGAAGGCCCGGCTCTTCGTGGGCGCGGGCATCGTCGCCGGCTCCAGCGCGGAGTCCGAGTGGCGGGAGACGGAGATGAAGAGTCTGGCGATGCTGCGCGCGCTGGGGGGCCGGTGATGTCCCTGGACGCCAACCTCAACGTGCTGTGGTCGCGCGCGCTGCTGGAAGAGCTGGTGCGGGGCGGCGTGCGGCACGCGGTGGTGTGTCCGGGCTCCCGCTCGTCGGCGCTGGCGCTCGCCTGCGCGCGCACGCCGGGCCTGCGCGTCTGGTCCGTCATCGACGAGCGGAGCGCGGGCTTCTTCGCGCTGGGCATGGCGAAGCAGTCGCGCCAGCCGGTGGTGCTGGTGGCGACGAGCGGTTCGGCGGGCGCGCACTTCTTCCCGGCCGTCATCGAGGCGGCCATGGCCCAGGTGCCGCTGGTCATCCTCACGGCGGACCGGCCGCTGGAGCTGCAGGGCTGGGGCGCGCCGCAGACGGTGCCCCAGGCGCGCTTCTACGGCGACTTCGCGCGGCTGTTCGCGGACGTGGGCCTGCCCGAGGCGAGCAGCCCCGCCCTCGCGCACCTGCGCGCCACGGCCGCCCGCGCGGTGAGCACCGCGTGCCGCGCGCCCCGGGGCGCCGTGCAGCTCAACGTGCCGTTCCGCGAACCGCTGGCGCCCATCGAGGTGGACTTCGGCGCGGAGACGCTGACGGCGCTCGCGAGGGAAGGGCGGACGGACGCGCCCATCACCCGCATCGCGCCGCCGTCGCGCGCCCCGGACGCGGCGGCGCTGGAGGCCGTGCGCGCGCGTATCGCCGCCACCGAGCGCGGCGTCATCGTGTGCGGCCCGCGCGACGAGGACGACGGCTTCGCGGAGGCCATCGCGGCGCTGAGCCTGGCGACGGGCTACCCGGTGTTCGCGGAGGCCACGTCCCAGGCGCGCTACGGCGGCGGCCCGCTGACGGTGTCGCTCTACGACGCGCTCCTGCGCCATGAGCCGTTCGCGCGGACCCACGCGCCGGAGCTGGTGCTGCGCTTCGGCGGAGGCCTGACGCCCAAGTCGCCGCAGCAGTGGCTGGATGGCTCCAACGCGGACATCACCGTCTTCAGCGACGAGGGCGCGCTGTACGACCCGGCGCACCGGGCGGCGCGGGTGGTGGAAGGCAACGCGGTGCTCGCGTGCCGTGCGCTGACGGAAGGGCTGTCGCGAGGCCCGGGCCGCTGGGCGCAGGGCTTCGTGAACGCGGAGCGGGTGGCCCGCAACGCGCTGGAGACGGCGCTCGGGGAACAGCCGAACGCGCTCACCGAGCCCCGGCTGGCGCGCGAGGTGGTGGCGGCGCTGCCGGCGAACGCGCTCTTCTTCGTGTCCAGCAGCATGCCCATCCGCGCGGTGGATGCGTTCGCGCACGGTGGCGGAGTCCCGCTGCGCGTGCTGGCGAACCGGGGCGCCAACGGCATCGACGGCATCGTGTCCAGCGCGGCGGGCATGGCCGCGGCGGCCGGAAGGCCCGCGGTGCTCCTGTCCGGTGACCTGGCGCTCCTGCACGACGTGGGCGGGCTCGTCTCGGCGGCGCGGGCGCGCGTGCCCCTGACGGTCGTCGTCGTGAACAACGACGGCGGCGGCATCTTCTCCTTCCTGCCGCTGGCGCAGGTGGCGAAGCCTGACGTGTTCGAGGCCCTCTTCGGCACGCCGCACGGCGTGGACCTGTCGCACGCGGCGGCGCTCGCGGGCGCGCGCTTCGAGCGGCCCACGACGGCCTCGGCCCTGCGCGCGGCGGTGCGCACCGGGCTGGAAGGCGGCCTCCACCTGGTGGAGGTCCAGGTGGACCGGGCCACCAACGTGGATGCACACCGACACCTCTTCACGCGGATGGCCACCGCACTGGGAGAAGGACCATGGGCGTGACGCTCGCTTATGACACCTGGGGCGAAGGCCCCCATACGCTCCTGGCGCTGCACGGCTTCACCGGCAGCGGCGCCTCGTTCGGACACCTGCGTCCGCTGCTCGGCCGCTCCGTGCGCGTCGTGGCGGTGGACCTGCCCGGCCACGGCCGCACGCCACTGCCGGAGAAGACGGGCCGCGACGGCTTCCTGGAGACGGTGGACGCCGTCATCCGGCTGGCGCGCGAGCTGGGCGGCCACGTGGATCTGCTCGGCTATTCGCAGGGCGCCAGGATTGCGCTGGGCGCGGCGGTCCAGGCGCCGGAGTGCTTCGGCCGGCTGATCATGGAGAGCGGCTCGCCCGGACTGCACCGGCGCCAGGAGCGCTCCGAGCGGCGCGAGGCGGACGCGAAGCTCGTGGACTTCATCCGCGCGAAGGGCGTGGACGCCTTCGTGGACCGCTGGGAAGCGCTGCCCCTCTTCGACGGGCTGCGCCGCCTTCCGGACCCGGAGCAGGTCGCGCTGCGCGAGCGCCGCAAGGCGTGCACGGCGGAGGGGCTCGCCGGAGCGCTGGAGACCCTGGGCCTGGGCGTGCAGCCGGACTACTGGCCGTCGCTGCACCGGCAGCGGCTGCCCACGCTGCTGCTCACGGGCGACCAGGACGTGAAGTTCACGACCCTGGCGCGGCGCATGGCGGCGGAGCTGCCGGTGGTGTGGCGCCACGCGTTCGCCGGGGTCACGCACGCCCCGCACCTGGAGGCGCCGGAGGAGTACGTGCGCGAAGTGCTCTCGTTCCTCCAGACGCCCTGGTACGAAGCGCCGCAGTTCGAACCCGCCATCCTGGCGCGAGAGGCCGCCCACCCGTGAGCACCCTGGCTTCCAACCCCTCCGACGCGGCTCCTCCCCGGCCCACGCTGAAGACGTGGCTGATGGCCGTGCGTCCGAAGACGCTGACGGCGGGCGCGGTGCCGGTGCTGGTGGGCACGGCGCTCGCGTACGGCAACGGTGTGGGGCGCCTGGTGCCCGCGCTCGCGGCGCTGCTGGGCGCGGTGCTGATTCAGATCGGCACCAACTTCATCAACGACTACTACGACTTCAAGAAGGGCGCGGACACCGAGGAGCGCCTGGGGCCCAAGCGCGTGACGCAGAGCGGGCTCATCGCGCCGGGCGCGGTGCTGATGGGCGGCCTCGGGTGCTTCGCGCTGGCGACGCTGGTGGGGGTGTACCTGGTGGCGGTGGGCGGCTGGCCCATCGTGGCCATCGGAGTGGCCTCGCTGCTGTGCGGCTACGCGTACACGGGAGGACCGTTCCCGCTGGCCTACCTCGGTCTGGGCGACCTGTTCGTGCTCATCTTCTTCGGCATCGTCGCGGTGACGGGCACGTACTACGTGCAGGCCGGCGTCGTGGGCCCGGCGGCCTGGTGGGCGTCGCTGCCGGTGGGCGCCATCGGAACGTGCCTCATCGTGGTGAACAACCAGCGCGACGCGAGCACGGACGTGAAGGCCGGCAAGCGCACGGTGGTGGTGCGCTTCGGCACGGGCTTCGGCCGCGCGGAGTACGTGCTGCTGCTCGTGGCCTCCTACGTCACGCCGTTCGTGCTGTTCGCCAAGGGGTACGCGAGCGCCTGGGTCTTCCTGCCGCTCCTGAGCCTGCCGCTGGTGGTGCCGCCGCTGAAGCTGATGCTGAAGGCGCAGGGCGCGGCGCTCAACCCCGCGCTGGGTGGGACGGCGAAGCTGCAGATGGTGTTCGGACTGCTGTTCGCGGTCGGGCTGTACCTGCGCTGAAGGGGCGTCATGCGCATCACGGACGCGACGCTCACCCCGCTGCACCTCACGCTGGCCACCCCCCTGAAGACGGCGCGGGGCACCTACGCCACGCGCGACGGGTTCCTCGTGCGGCTGCGGGACGAGGACGGCCGCGTGGGGCAGGGCGAGGCGATGCCGCTGCCGGAGTTCGGCACGGAGCCGCTGACCATGACGCACACGGTGCTGCGCGCGTGGCTGAGCTCCCTCCGGGGCCAGTCGCTGGAGGACAGCATCGAGGGCATCGAAGCCACGCTCGTGCCGTCTGCCAGCGCGGAGCTGCGTCAGCGCGGTGCGCGGATCCGCCTCATCGACACCGGGGAGCCCGTCCCCGCCGCGCAGCACGGCCTGGAGCTGGCGCTGTTGGATCTGCTGGCCCAGCGCAAGGGCGTGCCCCTGTGCTGGCTGCTCGCGGAGGAGGCGCGGCAGGAGGTCCTGGTCAACGCGCTGCTGGGCGCGGAGGAGCCGGAGGCGCTGGCCCGTCAGGCGCGAGAGGCGGTGGAGGAGGGCTACCAGACGCTGAAGGTGAAGGTCGCGGGCCGCTCGCTGGACGAGGATGAAGCCCGGGTGCGCGCCGTGCGCGAGGCGGTGGGCCCCCGCGTGCGCCTGCGCCTGGACGCGAACGGCGGCTGGTCCGAACCCGAGGCCAACCGCGCCCTGGACCGGCTGGGCTGGTACGACCTGGAATTGGTGGAGCAGCCCACGCCTCCGGAGGACCTGCAGGCGCTGTGGCGCGTGCAGCGTCGCGCGCCGTGCATCATCGCCGCGGACGAGACGCTCGCCACGCCCGCGGCGGTGCGCACGCTGCTCACGATGGACCTGGGCGGCGGGCCCGCGGTGGGCGCGGTGGTGATCAAGCCGATGGTGCTCGGGGGGCTGCTGCCCTCCATGGTGGTGGCGCTGCGAGCGGCCCACCTGGGCATGCACGCGTTCGTCACCAGCTCCATCGACGGCGTGGTGGCCCGCGCGGGCGCCGCGCACCTGGCCTCCGCGCTCCCGTCGGGAGAGCTGGCTTCCGGGCTCGCCGTGGGGCGGCTCTTTGCTGACGAACCGCGCGACCATCCCTATCAACCCCACGGGGGACTCGTGCGGCTGCGCGACGTGCCCGGGCTGGGACTGAACCCGGACCTCATCCGGGACCGCTGAGCCATGCGCCTCGGCCGTCCCACTCACGGAGCTGCGCGGCCATGATCCACGACTGCCCCATCCGCGAAGGCGCGCGTCTGCATCCCGAAGCCGCGGCCTTGCGCTTCGCGGATCAGACGTGGACCTTCCGCGCGCTGGACGAAGTGGTGACGCGCTGGACCGGAGCCCTGGACGCGCGCGGAGTGGGGCAGGGCGACCGCGTGGCGCTGCTGTCCACGAGTCACCCGGCCGTGACCTTCCTCTTCTGGGCGCTGGGCCGTCTGGGCGCGGTCTTCGCGCCGCTCAACGCCCGGCTCACCGCGGCGGAGCTGGAGCCCCTGCTGGAGGACGTCGAGCCCCGGCTCACGCTGGCACTCGGCGCCCTGCGCGACCGCCTTCCCGGAGTGGAGTCCCTGGAGCCCCTGGAGTCCTTCCCGGACGGCGGGGTCACGAGCTCCGTGCCCGCACGCGCCTGGGACGCGGACACGCCCCGGGTCATCCTCTTCACCAGCGGGACGACGGGAAGGCCCAAGGGCGCCGTGCTCACCGAAGGCGCCTTCCGTGCCTCGTGCCGGGCCTCGGCCGCGAACCTGGGCGCGCACCCCGCGCCGCGCTGGCTGGGCACGCTGCCCCTGTTCCACGTCGGCGGCCTGGCCATGCTCACGCGCACCGCGTACGAGGGCGGCTGCCTCCTCCTGCACGAGCGCTTCGACGCGGACGCGGTCAACCGCGCCATCGACACCGAGGGCGCTTCGCACGCCAGCTTCGTCGCCACCACCCTGGAGCGCGTGCTCGACGCGAGGCAGGACCGCAAGCTGCCTGACACCTTCCAGTGCGCGTTGATCGGCGGGGGCCCTGTCCCCACGGCGCTGCTCACGCGGGCCCGCGCCGCGGGACTCCGGGCCCTCCAGACCTACGGTCTCACCGAGGCCTGCTCCCAGGTCACCACCGAACGTCCCGACGAAGCGGATGGCCGCACCGCGGGGCCGCCCCTGCCGGGCCTCGAGGTCCGCATCGTCGGGACGGACGGCGCGACGCTCGGTGAGGGACAGGAAGGGGACGTGGAGGTCCGCGGCCCCACGCTCATGGCCCGCTATTGGCGCCAGCGCGAGGCCACGCGCGACGCCTTCCACGACGGCTGGCTGCGAACCCGCGACGTGGGCGTCCTGGATGCGAAGGGGCGCCTCACCCTCCTGTCGCGCCGCACGGACCTCATCGTGCGGGGAGGGGAGAACCTCTACCCGGCGGAGATCGAAGCCGTCCTCGCCAACCACCCCGCCATCCTGGAGTCCGCCGTCGTCGGCGTGCCGGATCCGCACTGGGGCGAGGTCCCCGTGGCCTTCGTCGTCCTTCGCCCCGGCCACGCCCTGCCCGGGGACTTGGACGCGTGGTGCCGCCAGTCGCTCGCGCGCTTCAAGGTGCCCACCCGCTTTGTTGCAATTGAAACACTGCCGCGCAACGCCATGAGCAAGGTGGAGCGCTCCGTCCTCCGGAAACACGCCCTGTCTCATCCCCCGTATCAGTCAGGGTCCTAACAACCCTGATTTCCTGACGGATGGGGTTCACAGGACTCGCTGAGAAGACCTGTCAGGTCAGGTTATAATATTCCGCTGTGGGGGGATCCTGAGAGGAAGCTCAAGGTGAGTACCGCAGTGGAAGCAGTGAAGGTGGAAGGGCAGTCCGAGGCAATCCACATCGACCCGCATGGCAGCAAGGCCCCAGCCGCCATGAAGTGCCCCCATCTGGGTGCCCAGTACAACCCGTTCGCGGGACCGCACGTCGAGGACCCGCATCCGTTCTACGCGCAGCTGAGACGGGACGCGCCCGTCAGCTACAACCCCATGCTGGGGATGTGGCTGGTGAGCCGTTACGAGGACATCTGCCACGTGCTGAAGGATCCGGCGCGCTACTCGTCGGCGGACCTGGGCAACATGGGGTCGGTGCTGTCCCCGGAGACGCTCTCGGTGCTCGCCGAGGGCTATCCCCTGGCGGACAGCCTGATCAACTCGGATCCGCCCGCGCACACCCGGCTGCGCAAGCTCTTGGGACGCGGCTTCTCCGCCCAGCGCATCGCCGCGCAGGAAGCCCCCATCCGCGCCGTCTCCGAGGAGCTCATCCACGCCTTCGCGCGGAAGGGACACGCGGACCTGGTGACGCAGTTCGCGTACCCGCTGCCCGTGCGGGTCATCCTGGGCATGGCGGGCATCCCCCAGGAGGACATGGCGGACATCAAGCGCTGGTGCGACGACTTCTTCCGGATGATCTTCACCCGCGTCCCCGCGGAGGAGCAGCCGCCGCTCGCGCGAAGCTGGGTCACCTTCCAGCACTACGTCGCCCGCCTCATCCGCGCCCGGACCGACGAGCCCCGGGACGACCTGGTCAGCTACCTGGTCACCACCGACGCGGACGGCGAGGCGCTCACGCTGCCGGAGCTGATCATCGCCATCGCCGGCAGCATGCTGGCGGCGGGCCATGAGACGACGACGGCGCTGCTCGCCCAGTGCTGGAAGCAGGCCCTGCTCCAGCCCGGCCTCTGGCAGCGGCTGCGCGAGGATCGCTCGCTGGTGCCGCACCTCATCGAGGAGACGCTGCGCTTCGACTCGGTGGCGCACGGGATGATCCGCACCACCCTGGAGGACGTGGAGCTCGCGGGCGTCGCGCTGCCCAGGGGCTCGCGGCTGCTCCTGCTCTACGCGTCCGGAAGCCGTGACGCCGCGCTGCTCGCGGACGGGGAGCACTTCGACGTCTCCCGGCACCACCCGACCCACCTGGGCTTCGGCCGGGGCATCCACTTCTGCATCGGGGCGCCGCTGGCCCGGCTGGAGGCGGTCATCGCCACCAACCTGCTGCTGGATCTGCTCCCGGACCTGCGGCTGGTGGAGGAGAACCCGGACTTCGGCACGACGCAGTCGCTGACCATCCGCTCCATCCAGCACCTGCGCGTGGCCTGGACCCCCACCGGGGCCTGACGCCACCCCCAAGGCGCCCGTCCCGCCCGTGGCGCTCCCACGGACGGGCCGGGTGCTTCAGTCAGCGTCTCAGCACTCCGACGCCGGGTGTCCCCAGGGGTTGGTGCGCGGATACTGGCGCAGCAGCGTGCACAGGCGGTGCGCGGCGACCATCGTCGCGGACGGCCGCGGCGGCTCGGCGTGCATCGCCGTCTGGCCCAACCGGGCCGCCTGCAGTGCCAGCGCGTGCTGGACTTCGGGAGACCAGCGCTTGAATTCGAGCCATTCCATGAGCCTGCTCCTCGTTGAAGGAGCGGCCATTGAACCCCCTTCAAACCCGGAAATCACGACGCCCCGCGTCGGCCCGGGGCGTCAGTGACCTCCTGCTGACAGCCCACTCAAGCCTGCGAGGCATTGGCCGGTCGGCCAATGAGCATCATCATCCCGAAGGGGTTCCCCGGGTTGGTGAGCCGCTCGATGTCCCAGACGTAGTCGTCGCCCAGACCGTGGGTGAGCTCGCGCATCTCCTCCACGGAGTAGGTGCGCAGACAGGACACCACGCCGTCGAACGCCGCCGCGATGGGGATGAGCGGCATGAGGTAGGTGAGGGCGAGCCGGTCCGCGCGCACCGGGCGGATGAAGGGCGTCGTCAGGGGGACGTTGATCAGCGCCGCCGCCGTCATCGCGATGGCCGGCCCTCGCCGCTCCACCAGCTCCATGATGGCGATGCCCCGGCGCTGCGCGACCGCGTCCGCCAGCACCTTGCGCGCCAGCTCCGGCGGCAGGTGGTGGAACGAGTTGCACATGATGCGGAAGCCCTTGTACGTCGCCGGCACCGCCGTCGCGTCCACCGGCGTCGTCACGTAGTCGATGCGCCCCGGGTTCGCCGCCTTCACCTTCTCGAACGCGGCAGTCTCCGGGTACAGGTCCGTCAGGAGCGCCGTCGCCTTGTAGCCCTCCTGCGTCTCCAGCATCTCCAGCAGCTTCGGCACCGGCCCCGCGCTGCCCGACGCCATGTCCAAAAGCTGCGTCTCGCCCATCGCCGCCATCGCGCCCTTGAGCCGCTTCACGAACTCCGAATAGCGGTCGTCCGACAGGCTCCACACGTACGCCAGGAAGTCCGTCACGCCCCGGCGAAGCACCTTCGGGAACCAGGGCTGATCCTCTAATTCAAAAAGTTGCAGTCTGGGCATAATCGCTGGGCGCTCCAAGGGGCTCAGGGGGAGAAGACTCCACCACTGTCGCCCAGTCTGGAGCGGCGTACAAGGGGCGCTCCCCAGGGGCATTCGCATACATCCGCAGCTCCGGGAATCCCAACAACTCCCACAATTCCTGCCGTTGCCGCGAAACGTTTGTAGCGTTGCAGGAAATCACTGCCCGAAAGGCAGACTCCGGACCCGGAGTACTGCTCAGTCCTGCAAGGTTTCCCGAGGGGTGCGTTTCATTATCAGGCGGCCGGATGGGGCGGACCGGGTGTCTCTGACCCGGGGCCCGGGCAACCAGGAGCGCGCTGCAACGGCGTATCCAGAGTGGGGTTGCCGGAGTTTATAGGTATTATTACTTACGACCGAGGGGGGCTTCGGTCGTCCGGTCGCACGGTTCAAAACGGATCAGCTGGCACACAACGGGAGGGGAGTAATGGCTCCGGAATCTGTTGATGTGATCGTCGTCGGAAGCGGCCCGGTGGGTGCCATGGCGGCGAACCTGCTGGGGCAATACGGCCTGCGAACCGTGGTCATCGAGAAGGAGACCACCGCGCACACCCAGTCCCGTGCCATCAACGCGGACGACGAAGCGCAGCGCATCTTCCAGGCCGCGGGGCTCACGGGCGAGCTGGGGCCGGGCTTCCACCCGTGCCTGAAGATGACCTACGTGGACGACGAGATGCGGATGCTCGCCGAGGTGGACTTCACCAAGGTGGAGCGCCCCAACGGCCACCCCATCGGCTCGCTGTTCAACCAGCCCCGCCTGGAGGCCGCGCTGCACCGGGGCCTGGAGCGCTACTCGCACGTCACCTTGTGGCGCGGCCACGAGGTCGAATCCTTCATGCAGGACGACGAGGGCGTGTCGGTGCGCGTGAAGGACCACGTCGCCAACCGCACCTTGACGGTGCGCGCGCGCTACCTGCTCGCGTGCGACGGCGCCAAGAGCGGCATCCGCCGCCGGCTGGGCCTGAAGCTGGAGGGCACCACGGCGCTGGAGCACGCGCTGGCCATCTCCGTGGAGACGCCGTCGTCCGCGCCGGACTTCACCTACTACCCCTGCGGCCCGGAGCGCGTGGGCATCGTGACGCGCACCGCGCACGACGAGATCCGCTTCGACACGGTGGTGAAGCCGGGGCAGGACCTGGAGTACGTGAAGACCCCCGAGTACGTGCGGAGCATCATCGCCCCCTTCATTGATCCGGACTCCGTGAAGGTGAAGAGCGTCAACCTCTACGCCTACCACAGCCGCATGGCGGAGAAGTGGCGGGTGGGCCGCGTGTTCCTGCTCGGGGACGCGGCGCACCTGATGCCGCCCTTCCTGGGCCAGGGCCTGTGCTCCGGCCTGCGCGACGCGGCGAACCTCACCTGGAAGCTGGCGCACGTGCTGGGCGGCGCGGCGGACGCGTCGCTCTTGGACACCTACGAGGTGGAGCGCCGGCCGCACGCCGCGGAGATGATGCGCCTGTCGGACTCGCTGGGCTCGATGCTGGCGTCGGGCGGCCCGTTCGTGGCCCGCGCGCGCAACGCCTTCATCAAGCTGCTGTACCACATGCCCGTCACCGGCCCCTTCATCCGCGAGTACAAGATGAAGCCGAACCTCTTCCACGCGGAAGGGTTCGTCTTCGGCGGCAGGCGGGGCAAGTCCAAGCAGGCGGCGGAAGGCGCCTACTTCCCGCAGCCGCGCGTGGAGCACGGCGAGGAAGGGGAGCGCCCGCTGGATGACGTCATCGGCCACCGCTTCGCGGTGCTGACGCGGCCGGGTGCGCCCGCCGAGGTCCAGCAGGCCGCCAAGGCGATGGCGGAGGACATCGGCGGCGTGTGGCTGTCGGTCGCGCCGGCGGCGCGCTCGGGCGCGGGCCGCTCCGGTGAGGTGGTGGATCTGGAGGGCAAGCTGGGCGCGTGGTTCGCCCAGCACGCCGCGGACCTGGTCGTCCTGCGCCCGGACCGCTACGTCTACGCGGCCACGAACCGCGCGGGCGTCACCCAGGTCCACGCGGCCCTGAAGCAGTCCGTCCGCCCGCTGACCCGCTGGGGCAGCCGCGGGTCGCGCCGGGCGGCGCAGCTCGGCGCCTGAGCATCAGGCGGCGGCGGACTGGAGCAGCTGCTTCGCCTTCGCCATGCAGTCGCCGTAGAAGCGCAGGTAGATGTCCAGGGCACGGGCGCCCGTCTTCGCGATGGTCGCCGCGTGCTCGGGCTTCTGGCCGAGCAGCTTGTTGAGCATGACCTCGTTGAGCGCCGTGTGGCCCACGTCCAGCTCCACGTGCTCCTTGATGAACGACAGCGAGTTCATCACGTCCGGGCCCAGCACGCGCTTGCACTGCTCGATGAGCCGGGGCGCGAACACCACCGACAGGTTCTCAATCTCGTACTCGATGGCGACCTGGCCGCCCGGCATGGGGCCGGCGATGGTCTCCTCGTGGATCTCCCGGTACTCCTGCATGGCCCGGGTGGGGGCCTGCGCCATCAGGGCCTCCGCGTCCAGCTTGGGGAAGCGGCGCGCGTTCCAGCCGGCCACCAGGTTCTTCGTGTCCTCCACCATCATCAGGTGGTGACCGGCCTCGTGCTTCGCGTGGGTGATGAGCTTCTCGCCCACGTCCACCATCCCCGCCTTCACACAGGCCTCACCGGCGCGGCGGATCCACCCGTCCACGGGCTCCGTCATGTACACGCCCAGGGCACACAGCTGGATGAGGAAGGCCTCCAGCAGGGCAGGGTCCACGTTGGGGTCCAGCAGCGTCGTCACGTGGGGGCCGTTCGCCAGCACGTGACGGACGTCGGAGACGTGGGGGAGGTACTGCTCTTCGACGAGGGGCTTGCTCATGGGGGGAAACCTCAACGTGAGTGGGCACCACGGCGCCCGATGGTGAGTTCGCTGATGTGCTCGAGGAAATCCGGGACGAGCTTGGAGGAGATGATCCACAGGTAGGGATCCGGCCCGTCGTGCAGGCCGCACTCCTGCACGTAGTCCCCGCCCTCGTCCTCGCGCAGGTAGAGGAAGGAGGGGCGGTTGCGCGCGGCGTACCAGCGGCGGGCCGCGTCCAGCAGGGCGGAGTACGCGCGCGTTCCATCCCCCAGCAGGGAGAACAGGCGCGTGTTGTCCAGCAGGCGGAAGAGGTTCGCGCCCAGCTGGCCCAGCTCCACCACGGCGGCGGCGCAGGGCACGCCGTCGCGGCGCGCGACCAGCACGGTGCGCTCGCGCTCCATGCCGAAGCTCTTCCACCTGGCCGTCACGGGACCCATGTCCAGCCGGTCGCGCGTGAGGTCCAACGACTGCACGTAGCACTCGGGGAACTGATGCGCGACGGTCGCGGCCAGCAGGCTCAGCTCGCTCGCGGTGGCGGGGCCCACGCTGTACGGGTGCACGCGGCCGGTCAGCTCGTGGCTGTAGGCCTTCATCTTCTGGATCTTCCGCGTGAAGGCGAGGCTCGACCCGGCCTCCATCTGCCGCTGCGCGTACTTCACGTGCGCCTTGTTGATCCACGGGTTGAGGGCCTCCACGTAGGCCACCACCCAGTGGAAGTCCGGGTCGCTCTGCGGGTGCTCGAAGGTGCGCAGGTAGAGGTCGCGCATGATGGCGCCCGCCTCCTTCAGCCCCTCCGGCGGCTTGCCGGGCCGCTTCGCCACCTGGTGGCCCAGCCACGCGTGGCGGTACGGCTTGGTGAAGGACAGCGTCGCTTCAATGCCGCGCTCGGACGGCCACACCGCGTTGCAGAACAGCTGCGGCACTTCCGCGGCGCGCTTCGCGAGCGACGCGAAGTTCTGCTTCAGCTCCTCGAACTCCGCAGGGGAGCTGCCACCCAGGCTGAAGAAGCCGGAGCGGTTGAACAGGTCCCACAGCTCCTCCACCAGGCCCTCGCTGGTGCGCGTGGCCGGGGACATCGTCTGGGACACGAAGCGCACCCAGCGCGCCTCGTCGGAAGAGTAGGGCAGCAGGCTCAGGCCGCACAGCACGGTGCCGTCCTCGCGCACGCTGCTGACGTAGCGGACCTCGCCGCGCACGCTCACCCGCTGGCCGTCGCCCAGCTCCAGCTCGATGAGGGGCGGCAGCAGGCCGGGGAAGAGCAGGTCCTGCGGCTGGCAGCGCATGCACAGGCCGGAGAAGGACAGGTCCAGCACCTCGCGGCGCAGCAGCCCCTGCTCCCGCCACAGCGGGTGGTGGAACCGGGCGTGCACGCCCTCGGGGGCGGGGACGCGGCGGTGCCAGCGGTGACGGATGCGGAACAGCTGCGCCGGCAGGGCGGTGAAGAGGCGGTCGCCCTCGCTGCGGCCCGCTTCCGCGCGCAGGCGGTAGGCGGAGTTGTAGCCGATGACGTCGATGTCGTACGACGGCTCGCCGAAGTCCGGCGTGGAATCCTCCGTGCGCCACTCGAGCTGACCCGTGGCGGAGTGGAAGCGCTCCAGCACCATGCGCACCACCCGGCCCTGGCGGCGCAGCACGCCCTTGTTCCCGGCGGCGCAGATGGCGGTGAAGATGGAGCGGATCCGCTCCGGGTCCGCGATGGTGTCCTGCACGGGCAGCGCGGAGGCCGCCGGCACCGCCACGCCCTGGCGGAGCGCGTCCGACAGGAAGCCCAGGATCTGCCGGCCCTGCTCCAGCGTCACACCCACCAGCTGCAGCCCCACCGGCGCGTTCGGGACATCCATGTCCGTACGGATGAAGGCGCCATTGAGCGGTCCAATCGTGGCGCCGTTGCACGCCAGGTACACGGGGAAGGTGCGCGACTCGGTCGTGTCCACCAGCGGCTGCCGCGGGGCCACCCACACCACCGTCGGGGACAGCCGCGTCACGTCACCCAGCACCGCGTCCGGACGCCCCACCGCGCAGGTGATGGCCGAGGGGCCCGTGCCGTGCAGCGAATAGCCCGAGTCATCCAGGGCGGCTTCAGCGGGAGGAAGGGGAATCACGTTGCGCAGCGCGTCGCCACTGCCGAATTCGATCGCATGCCGGAACTTCGAGGATGCCGGGATCCCTCCATCCATCGTCAGGACTCCCCTCTTGCGGGCAGCGGTACCGTTGGTGGTCGGCGATGTTGCGAGCACAACACTTCCTCCCTGATTCACTGGAGACGCTGGCGGCTCTGGATTCTGGGTCCTCATCATGGAGATCTCGGCCGTAACAGTCAAATCGAATTTATATGCCGCTGCTGTTTTTCCGTCCCTGGCCGTGACTCACCCCGGGTCATGATTGACCGCTGCTATACGGGTTTTCCGAGGAGCGATACGGACCCAGCGTGCGCGTCCTTATCAGCAAAGTGGCGCGGGGCTGTAACTCTCCTGACCAGGAAAGGTGGGGGAGACCCGGGGCCGTCAGACAATGGACCCTGTCAGGGGTGGCCGTTATGGTCGGCGCTTCTGGGCTTGGGGGAAGGGAGCCGCGAATGAGCGCAGCGCTGGATGTGAAGGGTTTGCCGGGGGACGCGGAAGCCTCCTCCAGCGGTCAGGGGCTGGAGCCCGTGGACTTCCCGGACGTCTTCCAGGTGGACGTGGCGGTGTCCGTGCGCGACGCGCTGGGGCTGCTGGGCGCGACGCGGCGGCTGCACGGCGTGGAGGTGTCGCTGGAGCTCCCCGAGGACCCGGTGATCGCCCGGGTCAGCCGTCGCCGCCTGGAGCAGGTCCTGCTGCTGCTCGTCGCCCACGCGGCGGACGCGGCGCCGCAGGGCGCCCAGACCGTGCGGGTGGTGGTGGAGCCGCCGGACGACTTTGGCGACGTGGGACCGCGCTTCCTGGTGGTGATGCCGGGCGTGAGCCTGTCCGAGCGGGAGACGCGCTCGGTGGTGCTGTCGCCCCTGCGCGTGGGGAATACCCAGCGGCGGCTGGCCCGGGCCCGGGAGCTGGTGGACGCCATGGGCGGGGAGCTCGCGCTGGAGCGCCTGGAGGAGGGGACGGCCGTGAGCGTCCAGCTGCCGGCGCCGGGGCTCGCCAGCTTCTAGTCCGCGCTCAAGTCCGGAAAAACGATCCTGCTTCCGGACCATTGGCTGCGATAAGCGCGGCACACCCCGGGTGTGACGAACCCAGGGCGGCGTGCGGCCAAACTCCTTGACGACCGGGGGCGGGTTCCCGACTATCCGCCGCCTCTCAAGACCCCGGTCTCAATCAGGAGTTTGCGTTCATGGCGCCTCCCTCTGGCGAGAAGATCACCCTGCAGAACGGCAAGCTGACCGTTCCGTCCAACCCGATCATCCCCTACATCGAGGGCGACGGCACCGGCCGCGACATCTGGAAGGCCTCGCAGGCCGTGTTCGACGCGGCGGTGGAGAAGGCCTACGGCGGCAAGAAGAAGATCTCCTGGTACGAAGTGCTGGCCGGCGAGAAGTCCTTCAAGCAGGTGAACAACTGGCTGCCGGACGAGACGGTCGCCGCGTTCCGCGAGTACCTGGTGGGCATCAAGGGCCCGCTGACGACGCCGGTGGGCGGTGGCATCCGCTCGCTGAACGTGGCGCTGCGCCAGATGCTGGACCTGTACGTCTGCCTGCGGCCCGTGCGCTACTTCAAGGGCGTGCCCAGCCCGGTGAAGCAGCCGGACAAGGTGGACATGGTCATCTTCCGTGAGAACACGGAGGACATCTACGCGGGCATCGAGTTCGAGGCCGGCACCGCGCAGGCGGAGAAGTTCCTGGGCTGGCTGAAGCAGGAGTTCCCCAAGGAGGCGGGCAAGATCCGCTTCCCCGCGAACGTGGGCATCGGCATCAAGCCCGTGTCCCAGGAGGGCACGGAGCGCCTGGTGCGCGCCGCCATTCAGTACGCGGTGGACCTGAAGCGCAAGAGCGTCACGCTGGTCCACAAGGGCAACATCATGAAGTTCACCGAGGGCGCGTTCCGCAAGTGGGGCTACGACCTCGCGGCGCGTGAGTTCGGTGACAAGGTCTACACCTGGGACCAGTGGGAGGCCACCAAGGCCGCCAAGGGCGAGGACGCCGCCAACGCCGAGCAGAAGGCCGCGGTGTCCGCCGGGAAGATCATCATCAAGGACTCCATCGCGGACATCACCCTGCAGCAGGTGCTGACCCGTCCGGACGAGTTCGACGTCATCGCCACGCTCAATCTCAACGGCGACTACCTGTCGGACGCGCTCGCGGCGCAGGTGGGCGGCATCGGCATCGCGCCGGGCGGCAACATCAACTACGTCTCCGGCCACGCCGTCTTCGAGGCCACCCACGGCACCGCGCCGAAGTACGCGGACCAGGACAAGGTGAACCCGGGCTCCGTCATCCTCTCTGGCGAGATGATGTTCCGCCACCTGGGCTGGCACGAGGCCGCGGACCTCATCATCAAGGGCATGGACAAGGCCATCGCCGCGCGCACCGTGACGTACGACTTCGCGCGCCTGATGAAGCTGGAGACGAAGGAGTCCGTGACCGAGGTGAAGTGCTCGGAGTTCGGTCAGGCCATCATCAAGCACATGTAGTCCCCACCCCAAAGCAGGAGGGCGAAACCATGGCTCAGAATCGCAAGAAGAAGATCGGCCTCATTGGCGGCGGTCAGATCGGCGGCAACCTGGCGCTGCTGGCGGTCCAGAAGAACCTCGGCGACGTGGTGCTCTACGACATCCCGGCGGCCGAGGGTCTGGTCAAGGGCAAGGCGCTGGACATCAACCAGCTCTCCGCGGTGGACGGCTACGACTGCCGCGTCACCGGCTCCACGGACTGGAAGGACGTCGCGGGCTCGGACGTGATCATCATCACGGCCGGCGTGCCCCGGAAGCCCGGCATGTCCCGCGAGGACCTGCTGGACGTCAACCTGAAGATCATGAAGGACGTGGCGGGCAACATCAAGCAGCACGCCCCGGACGCCTTCGTCATCAACGTGGCCAACCCGCTGGACGCGATGGTGTTCGCGCTCCACAAGATCGCCGGCCTGAAGGACAACATGGTCGTGGGCATGGCGGGCGTGCTGGACACCAGCCGCTTCAAGTGCTTCGTGGCCGAGGCCCTGGGCTGCTCCATCCGTGACGTGGAGGCGCTCGTCCTCGGCGGCCACGGCGACGACATGGTCCCGCTCGTGCGCCACAGCACCGTGGGCGGCGTGCCGCTCACCCAGCTCATCGCCAAGGACAAGCTGGACGCCATCATCGACCGCACCCGCAAGGGCGGCGCGGAGCTGGTGGGCCTGTACAAGACGGGCAGCGCCTACTTCGCCCCGGCCTCCTCCTCCATCGCCATGGCGGAGAGCTTCCTCTTCGACCGCAAGCGCGTGCTGCCGTCCGCCGCCCTGCTCAAGGGCCAGTACGGCATCAAGGACTTCTTCTTCGGCGTCCCCGCGCAGATCGGCGCGGGCGGCGTGGAGAAGATCATCGAGGTGGAGCTGAACGACGCGGAGAAGGCGGAGCTGAACAAGTCCTTCACCTCCGTGAAGGGCACCGTCGAACTCGTCAAGCTGTAGTCCGGTACGTCGGTCGGGCCCGCCGGAATCCTGCTGGCGGGCCCCGCCTGATGCCGTGAATGATCCGGGCTTATCCCCCGGCCCACCGTCCTTGCGGCGGTATTTTTCCAAGTTAACTAGCGTGTTGGACTCGCACTGGATCACGGGAGCGGGGCACGTGTCGCGAAGCAGGACTTCAGCGGCCCCCCGTGAAGGCACCCCCCCGGGCGTCCAGTGGTCAAGGAGACGATGATGGCGGCAGCAGCGCGATTCACGGTGGTGGGCGGCGGTCTGGCCGGGCTGATGACGACGATCAAGCTGGCGGAGGCGGGCCACCAGGTGGACGTGCTCTCGCTCGTCCCGGTCAAACGCTCCCACTCGGTCTGTGCCCAGGGCGGCATCAACGGCGCGGTGAACACGAAGGGTGAGGGCGACCACCCGGACATCCACGTGAAGGACACGCTGCGCGGCGGCGACTTCCTGGCGGAGCAGGTGTCCGTGAAGGGCATGTGCTACGCGGCGCCCGGCATCATCTACCTGCTGGACCGCATGGGCGTGACGTTCAACCGCACGCCGGAAGGCCTGCTGGACTTCCGCCGCTTCGGCGGCACCCTGCACAACCGCACCGCGTTCGCGGGCGCCACCACCGGCCAGCAGCTGCTCTACGCGCTGGACGAGCAGGTCCGCCGCTACGAGGCGGAGGGCAAGGTCACCAAGTACGAGTACTGGGAGTGGCTGGGCACGGTGAAGGACGAGTCCGGCCGCTGCATCGGCAGCGTGGCCATGGACCTGCGCACCATGGAGATCCGCACCTTCCCGGCGGAGGCGGTGTGCCTGGCGACGGGCGGCCCCGGCATCGTCTTCGGGCGCTCCACCAACTCCATCATCAACACCGGCACCGCCGCGGGCCGCGCGTACATGGAAGGCGCGCTGTACGCCAACGGCGAGTTCATCCAGGTGCACCCCACCTCCATCCCGGGCGAGGACAAGCTGCGCCTGATGAGCGAGTCCGTGCGCGGCGAGGGCGGCCGCGTCTGGGTGCCCAAGAAGAAGGGCGACACGCGCAACCCCCGGGAGATCCCGGAGAGCGAGCGCTGGTACTTCCTGGAAGAGAAGTACCCCAAGTACAAGAACCTGGTGCCGCGCGACGTGGCGACGCGGGAGATCTTCATGGTCTGCCGCGACCTGGGCATGGGCCTGGGAGGGCGCGACGGCGTGTACCTGGACGTGACGCACATCCCGGCCAAGACGCTCGACGCGAAGATCAAGGGCGTGATGGAGATCTACGAGAAGTTCGTCGGAGATGATCCGCGCCACACGCCCATGGTCATCTTCCCGGGCATGCACTACTCCATGGGCGGCCTGCACGTCTCCTTCGAGGCGGACTCGCGCACCCAGACGCCGCTGGACGGCAGCCCGGTGAACCAGAGCACCCGCATCCCCGGCCTGTACGCGGCCGGCGAGGCGGACTACGCCTTCCACGGCGCGAACCGCCTGGGCGCCAACTCGCTGCTGTCCTGCATCTACTCCGGCATGATCGGCGGCCCGGCGATGGTGTCCTTCGCCAAGAGCCAGACGACCAGCGCCTCGGCGATGCCGGAGAAGTACTTCGCGGACGCGAAGAAGTACTGGCAGGACCGCTTCGCCACCATCAAGGCGATGAACGGAGCGGAGAACCCGTACCAGCTCGCCAAGGAGCTGGGCGAGGTGATGACGGAGAACTGCACCGTCGTTCGCTACAACGACCGCCTGAAGAAGACCGTGGAGACCATCCGCGGCCTGAAGGACCGCTGGAGCCGCGTCAACGTGCTGGACACGGGCGTGGTCGCCAACCGCGCGCTGTCGTACACCAACCAGCTGTGGAACATGCTGGAGCTGGGCGAAGTGATTGCCACCAGCGCGCTCTTGCGCGACGAGAGCCGCGGCGCCCACTACAAGCCGGACTTCTCCCTGCCGGAGCCCAAGTCGAAGGACCCGCGCGAGGATCCGCAGTGGATGGACCTGTGGCGCAAGCGCCACGAGAAGTGGGCGAAGACGACCATCGCCACGTACGCCTCCCAGGGCCCGCAGATCTCCTACCAGGACCTGCCCACGCCGGTGCTGGACCCCGAGCCCCGCTGGTACGCGTAGGGCGTTCGTTGCTTTTTCGGGCCCGCGCGCTTCTTGCGGCGCGGGTTTCCGCCACCTGATTTGGCAGTGAAGGGAAGGGCAGCCGCACCATGGACACCGCACAGGCCAGCGCCGTCAGCTCGAAGACCGTCACCTTCCGCATCTGGCGGCAGGATGATCCGAACAAGCCCGGGCATTTCGACGAGTTCAAGGTTCCCTATTCGAAGGGCGCCAACGTCATCTCCTGCCTGATGGAGATCCAGCGCAACCCCGTCACCGTGGAGGGCAAGAAGGTGGCCCCCGTGGTGTGGGACGCCGCGTGCCTCGAGGAGGTGTGCGGCAGCTGCGCCATGAACATCAACGGCCGGGTGCGCATGGCGTGCTCCGCGCTGGTGGACAAGCTCCAGCAGCCCATCACCCTGGAGCCGATGAAGAAGTTCCCGGTGGTGCGTGACCTCACCGTGGACCGCGACCGCATGTTCGAGTCGCTCAAGCGCGTGAAGGGGTGGATCCCCGTCGACGGCACGTACAACCTGGGCCCCGGCCCGCGCCAGTCGCAGAAGGACCAGTCCGTGATGTACGTGTTGTCCACGTGCATCACCTGCGGCAGCTGCCTGGAGGCGTGCCCCCAGGTGACCGTGGACAACGACTTCATCGGCGCGGCGCCCATCAGCCAGGCCCGCCTGTTCAACATGCACCCCACGGGCAAGCTGAACGCGGAGGAGCGCACGCGCGCCCTCATGGGCCCCGGCGGCATCCAGGACTGCGGCAAGGCGCAGAACTGCGTGAAGGTCTGCCCGAAGGAGATCCCCCTCACCACCTCCATCGCGGTGATGAACCGCGAGGTGAGCAAGCTGATGATCAAGGACATCTTCTTCAAGGAAGAGGAGCAGAAGGCGTCCAGCGGTCCGGGGTAGTCCTTCCCGCCCCCTGTCCTGGCTTCCTCGCGGCCCCGTGCCTGCGCCCCCTGCCGGTGGGGCGCCGGGCGGGGCCGTGCCCGTTTGGGTGAAGGCCGCCTCATTCCCCCGGACACCGGCTGTTATCCCTGGCGGGCGGAGCCTGTGTCCCGCTGCGACGCTGGAGGCCAAACGGCCTTGCCATCCGTCGTTTTCTGCGCAATGAGGGCCCGCGTTGACGCCCCGTGTAGGGGCTGTCCTCGTCTCCCCTCGTCCCACCCGGAGATTCGATGAAGATCCACGAGTACCAGGGCAAGGAACTCTTCCGGAAGTATGGCGTGCCCACGCCGCGCGGCATCCTCGCGCTGTCTCCCAACGAGGCGGAAGCCGCGGCGAAGGAACTCGCCACGCCCGTCGTCGTCGTGAAGGCGCAGATCCACGCGGGTGGCCGCGGCAAGGGCGGCGGCGTGAAGCTGGCCAAGAGCCCCGCGGAGGCCAAGGAGCTCACCCAGAAGATGCTGGGCATGATGCTCAAGACCATCCAGACCGGCCCGGAAGGGCAGAAGGTCAACAAGGTCTACATCGAAGAGGGCCTGGACATCGGGCAGGAGCTGTACCTGGGCGTGACGCTCGACCGCGCCACCAGCCGCATCACCTTCATGGCGTCCACCGAGGGCGGCGTGGAGATTGAGGAAGTGGCGGAGAAGCACCCGGAGAAGATCCTCCGCGCCGTCGTGGACCCCGCGGTGGGCTTCGCGGACTTCCAGGGCCGCGAGCTGGCCTTCGGGCTGGGCCTGACGGGCCCCACGGTGAACAAGTTCGTCCAGTTCTGCTCCTCGCTCTACAAGATGTACGTGGAGACGGACGCGTCCCTGGTGGAGATCAACCCGCTGGTCATCCGCAAGAGCGGTGGCGTGGTGGCACTCGACGCGAAGGTGAACTTCGACGAGAACGCGCTCTACCGGCACAAGGACCTGCTGGAGTACCGCGACCTGGCGGAGGAGGAGCCCCGCGAGACGCAGGCCAAGGAGCACGACCTGGCCTACATCGCGCTGGACGGCAACATCGGCTGCATGGTGAACGGCGCGGGCCTGGCCATGGCCACCATGGACACCATCAAGCTGGTGGGCGGCGCTCCGGCCAACTTCCTGGACGTGGGCGGCGGCGCGAGCAAGGAGAAGGTGACGGCGGCCTTCAAGCTCATCCTCGCGGATCCGCAGGTCAAGGCGGTGCTCGTCAACATCTTCGGCGGCATCATGAAGTGTGACGTCATCGCGGAAGGCATCATCGCGGCGGCGAAGGAAGTGCAGCTGAAGATCCCGCTCGTCGTGCGCCTGGAAGGCACCAACGTGGAGCAGGGCAAGGAGCTGCTCCGCAACTCGGGCCTCGCCATCACCCCCGCGGACAACCTGCGCCAGGCGGCCGAGAAGGCCGTGGCGGCCATCAAGTAGGGCCTTCGCCCCCTCTTACCTGAAAGATCGCCATGAGCATCCTCGTCAACGAGAACACGAAGGTCCTCGTCCAGGGCATCACCGGCTCGGCGGGCTCGTTCCACGCCAAGCAGATGCTGGAGTACGGGACGAAGATTGTGGGCGGTGTCACGCCGGGCAAGGGCGGCACCTCCTTCGAAGGCAAGGTTCCCGTGTTCAACACGGTCGCCGACGCGGTGAAGCAGGCGGGCGCGAACACGTCCGTCATCTTCGTCCCGCCGCCCTTCGCCGCCGACTCCATCATGGAGGCCGCGGACGCCGGCATCTCCCTCATCATCACCATCACCGAGGGCATCCCGGTCAACGACATGGTGCGCGCCAAGCGCTACCTGCAGGGCAAGCCGGGCGTGCGCCTGATTGGCCCGAACTGCCCGGGCGTCATCACCCCCGGCGCCAAGTGCAAGATCGGCATCATGCCGGGCCACATCCACAAGCCGGGCCGCATCGGCGTGGTGTCCCGCTCCGGCACGCTGACCTACGAGGCCGTGCACCAGCTCACGCAGCTGGGGCTGGGCCAGTCCACCGCGGTGGGCATTGGCGGCGACCCCGTCAACGGCACCAACTTCGTGGACGTGCTGAAGCTCTTCCAGGCCGACCCGGAGACGGACGCCGTCATCATGATCGGTGAGATCGGCGGCAGCGCGGAGGAAGAGGGCGCCGAGTACGTCAAGCGCGAGTTCACCAAGCCCATCGCCGGCTTCATCGCCGGTCAGTCCGCGCCCCCGGGCAAGCGCATGGGCCACGCGGGCGCCATCATCTCCGGCGGCAAGGGCACGGCCTCGGAGAAGATCAAGGCGATGGAGGGCGCGGGCATCCTGATGGCCGCCAGCCCCGCCGAGCTGGGCACCACGCTGCAGGAGGCCGTCAAGCGCGGCCCCCCGAAGCGCTAAGTCGAACCTTTCACGCGACACACACACGAGGAGCCAAACACCATGGCCATCGAGCGCACGCTGTCCATCATCAAGCCCGACGGAGTGAAGAACAACCACGTCGGCGAGATCATCGCCCGGTTCGAGAAGGCGGGCCTGAAGCCCGTCGCCATCCGCCGGCAGCAGCTGTCCCAGGCGGAGGCCGAGGGCTTCTACGCCGTCCACAAGGCCCGGCCGTTCTTCAAGGACCTGGTGTCCTTCATGATCTCCGGCCCGGTGGTCCTGATGGCCCTGGAGGGTGAGAACGCCGTCCAGAAGAACCGCGACCTGATGGGCGCCACGGACCCGAAGAAGGCCGACAAGGGCACCATCCGCGCGGACTTCGCCCAGAGCATCGACGCGAACACGGTCCACGGCTCGGACAGCCTGGAGAACGCGAAGAACGAGGTCGCGTACTTCTTCCGCGAGACCGAAATCCACGGCTGATCAGCTTCCAGTCTGGTGACAGCGGCCCGGTGTCCACGCCCCACGCGGCGCGGACCCGGGCCGTCGTCTTTTCCAAAGCTCGCCGGCCTGTCCGTATCCGGTTGCCCTCCCGGACGGTCCTTGCTACCGATAATGAAAATCACAATCGGCAAGGAAGCACGCATGAGCGGCGATTCGGAGCGCGTGGCCCGGCGGGGGCCGTTCCCGGTGAAGTTGCGGTTGCTGGAGGTCCAACGCGTGACGTGGCTGTCGCCGCACATGGTGCGCGTGACGCTGGGGGGCCCGGAGCTGGAGGGCTTCTCGTCCCCCGGCGCGGATGACCACGTGAAGTGCTTCTTCGCGAAGCCCGGCGTGAAGAAGCCGGACATGCCGGTGGTGGGGCCCCACGGGCTGGCCATGCCGGAGGGGCTGGAGAAGCCCGCGTCGCGCGACTACACGCCGCGCCGCTTCGACCCGAAGGCGAACGAGCTGGACATCGACTTCGTGCTGCACGGTGAAGGTCCCGCGTCGATGTGGGCCGCGCAGGCGAAGCCCGGCGATTTCATGGGCATTGGCGGTCCGCGCAGCACGCACGACGTGGCGGACGACTTCGACTGGTACCTGCTCGCGGGGGACCAGAGCGCGCTGCCGGCCATCGCCCGCCGCCTGGAGGAGCTGCCCGCGGGCAAGCGCGCGTTCGCCTTCATCGAGGTCGCGGACGCGGCGGAGGAGCAGCGCATCGTCAGCAAGGCGGACGTGAAGCTCACCTGGCTGCACCGGGGCGGCGCGGAGGCCGGCACGACGAAGCACCTGGAGGACGCGCTGCGCGCCTGGACACCTCCCCCCGGGGACGGCTTTGTGTTCGTGGCCGGCGAGTCCACGTCGCTCAAGCCCATCCGGGAACACCTGGTGAACGAGCGCGGTCTGAACAAGAGCTGGATGCGGGTGACGGGCTACTGGAAGCGCGGCGTCGCCGAGCACCACGACTCGAAGGGGTAGGCAGGGGAGGGGACGGGCACTCCTTTGACTTGCCGTGCCTTCTTGTGGGAAGCACGCCCCATTTCCCTTCGTTAGCCCCGACTGAACGATGTCAGAGCCTACCGCCACAGCCCTCCCTGTCACCGAGCCCCTGCCGGTGCCGGCCCCCGCGAAGCTGACCGACGTGGCCAGCCTGTCGCGCGAGAAGCTCGCGCTGTTCCTGAGCGAGCAGCTGGGCGAGCGCCCGTTCCGCGCGGCGCAGCTCTACCGCTGGCTGCACCAGCGCGGCGCCACGACGTTCGACGAGATGACGGACCTGTCCAAGGCCCTGCGCGAGAAGCTCAAGGCCCAGGCGGAGATCGTCCCGCTGGTGAAGGACCTGGAGCAGCGCAGCGTCGACGGCACCATCAAGTACCGCTTCAAGACGCGCGACGGGCGCTTCATCGAGTCCGTCTACATGCCGGCGGAGGACCGCAAGACGCTCTGCGTGTCCACGCAGGTGGGCTGCGCGATGGCCTGCTCGTTCTGCATGACGGGCACGCTGGGCCTCAAGCGCAACCTCACCCCCGGGGAGATTGTCGCCCAGGTGCACGCGGTGAACCGCGAGGTGCGCCGCAACGAGAACTTGGAGACGCTGCGCCCGCTCACGAACCTGGTGTTCATGGGCATGGGCGAGCCGCTCCACAACTTCGAGAACCTCAAGACGGCGCTCTCCATCCTCCAGTCGGAGGAGGGGCCCAACTTCAGCCACCGGCACATCACCGTCTCCACCGTGGGCCTGGTGCCGATGATTGAACGCTTCGGCCAGGAGACGGACGTCAAGCTGGCCATCTCGCTCAACGCCAGCACGGACGAGCAGCGCAGCAAGACGATGCCGGTGAACCGCAAGTGGAACATCGCGGCGCTGCTGGACGCCTGCCGCAAGTTCCCGCTGCGCCAGGGCCGGCGCATCACCTTCGAGTACGTGCTGCTCAAGGGCTTCAACGACACCGACGAGGACGCGCACCGGCTGAGGGAGCTCTTGCGCGACATTCCCGCGAAGGTGAACCTGATTCCCTACAACGAGAACCCCGGCCTGGGGTTCCAGACGACGGGCGAGCAGCGGGCCGAGGAGTTCCGGGCCATCCTTGCCGAGGCGCACGTCGCGGCATACATCCGCAAGAACCGGGGCCGGGACATCGCCGGGGCCTGTGGTCAGCTCGCCAACCGGGACGAGACGGCCGCGGAAGCCCCGACGTGACATAAGCACCCGAGCTTCCTTGACAATCCAGTCGGCAGGGCGCTAAGAGCGCCCCCCTCCGCCTGTTACCGTAGAAGTCACACGTTTTCGCTGGAGCGTTCCATGGCCGTTGTCCTCCGTCTTGCCCGCGCGGGCGCCAAGAAGATGCCGTACTACCACGTGGTTGCCACCGACTCGCGCAGCCCGCGCGACGGCAAGTTCCTGGAGCAGGTCGGCTCCTACGACCCCAACCACAGCCCCGCGAAGGTGCAGTTCAACGAGGAGCGGCTGAACTACTGGCTGAAGAGCGGCGCGCTGCCCTCCGAGACGGTCGCGGACCTCATCAAGACGGCGAAGAAGCAGGCCCCGGCGACCACCGCCTGAGCACGCCCCCGTCTGGACAAGACGTGGAGCCGCTGCTCACGTATCTGGCGAAGGCCCTGGTTGATCAACCCGACCAGGTCGCCCTGCGCATCTCCGAGGCGGATGGCGGCCGGCTCTATGAGCTGAAGGTCGCCCCCGAGGACGTCGGCAAGGTCATCGGCCGTGATGGGCGCACCGTGAACGCCCTCCGGACGCTGCTCAACGCCGCCGCCCAGAAGCAGGGCCAGAAGGTCCGCCTGGAGATTCTTGACGACCGGCGCGCCCCGGGTTCTCCCCCGGCGCCGCCCGCTCCGGACACCGCGCGGTGAGCGCGCAGGCGTGTCTGGAGCTGGGCTACGTGGCCCGTGCGCACGGGCTGCGCGGCGAGGTGGCGGTCCGTGCGTTCGACCCCGCCTCGGAGACGCTCGGCACCGTCGAGCGCGTCCGGCTGCGCCTGCGCTCTGGCGAGGAGCGCGAGTACGCCGTGGAGTCCTTCCGCCCGGCGAACAAGGAAGACCTCGTGGGCTTCGAGGGCGTGGAGTCCCGCACGGCCGCCGAGGCGCTGGTGGGCGCGAAGGTGCTCGTCTACCGCGAGGACCTGGAGCCGCCTGAAGAGGGCGAGTTCTTCCAGGGCGACCTCGTGGGCCTTGCCGCCGTGGACGAGCAGGGCGCCCCCCTGGGCACGGTGGAAGAGGTCTGGGCCACCGGTGAAGTGCCCAACCTGGTGATCCGCGCGAAGGGCCGGCCGGAGCTGGTGGTGCCCTTCGCGGACGAGTTCGTCCCCACGGTGGACGTGCCCGCGGGGCGCATCGTCATCCGGCCGCCGGAGTACCTGGAGGCGGACGGGCCGGAAGGCCCTGCTGGAGGCTCTGGCGACGGAGACGGCGGGTGAGCTACCCCGTGGAGCTCCTCACGCTGTTCCCCGGCATGCTGTCCGGCTACCTGGGCGCGAGCATCCTCGGGAAGGCCCAGGAGAAGGGGCTCATCTCCGTCACGCTCACCGACGTGCGTGACTTCGCCGAGGGCAAGCACCGCGTCACCGACGACGCGCCCTACGGCGGCGGCGCCGGCATGGTGATGAAGCCCGAGCCCCTGGTGGCCGCCATCGAGGCCGCGCGCGCCCGCCTGCCTGGCGCGAAGGCGCTCTTGATGAGCCCCAGGGGGCCCACGTTCACGCAAGCGACGGCGCGCGAGCTGGCGCGGCACGAGGCCGGGCTGATCCTCGTCTGCGGGCGCTACGAAGGCGTGGACGAGCGGGTGATGCCCTTCCTGGACGGGGAGCTGTCGCTGGGCGACTTCGTCCTCACGGGCGGGGAGATCGCCGCCCTGGCGGTGGTGGACGCGGTGGCGCGGCTGGTGCCGGGCGTCCTGGGCAACGTGGCCTCCTCCGTGGCGGAGAGCTTCGAGGAGGGGCTGCTGGAGCACCCGCACTACACCCGTCCGCCCGTCTTCCGGGGCGCCGAGGTGCCGGCCGTCCTCCAGTCCGGCGATCACGCGCGCATCGCCCGCTGGCGCCGGTGGAAGGCCATCAAGCTCACACAGGAGCGGCGGCCAGACCTGTTCGCGCGGCTGGAGTTCAGCAAGGCGGATCAGAAACTGCTCGCCAGGGAAGAAGAAGCGTTGTAACCCTGCGTGTTCTCGCGGAACCTTTTGTTGCAGGCTTGTTCGTCCCGGCGGTCTCTGCTAGGACGGCCCGCTCTTTTCCACGCGTCCTACGCGTCAAGTTCCGCTTTCTGGAGTCCGTCATGCGCCGCAGCCTCATCGAGCACGTCGAAAACAAGTTCCTGCGCAAGGACATCACCGCGTTCCGCACGGGTGATTCCGTTCGCGTCCACTGGAAGGTCAAGGAAGGCGAGAAGGAGCGCGTGCAGGCCTTCGAGGGCGTGGTCATCCGCAAGACCAAGGGCACGAACCGCGCGACCTTCACCGTGCGCAAGATGTCCTTCGGCGTCGGCGTGGAGCGCATCTTCCCCATCCACAGCCCGCGCTACGAGAAGATCGAGGTCCTCACCCGCGGCGACGTGAACCGCAAGCGCCTGTTCTACCTCCGCGAGCTGAAGGGCAAGGCCTCGCGCGTGGACGTGCAGGTGGATCCGGAGAAGGCCGCCGCCAAGGCCGCCAAGTCCGCCGTCGCTCCGGGCTAGTAGGTCCTCAGAAACCCTCTCGCGGCCTGCTCGGCCGCGTGCGAGAAGGAGCGTCCGTCACTGGACGCTCCTTTTTTCGTTCGGGCTAGACTGCGCGCGCCATGCACTTCGTCGAGGTCGCCATCCAGAACGTCCGCGGGTTCTCTCCCGCCGGGCGCTTCCCGCTGAAGACCGGGTACCTCATCCTCAAGCCGCCCACGGCGGACGTGCTGCCGCTGGGGAGCCTCGCGCTGTCGCTGCTGTTCGCGGACGGCCGGGGCGGGGACTCCAGCCTGGTGGGGTCGGCGGGGCGCTCGGGCAAGGCCGCGCTGACGTTCGTGGGCCAGGACGGGATGACGTACCGGGTGCTGCGCGAGCTGGGCGGTTCCGGCTCGCTGCACCGGCTCAACCCCACCACGAGCCAGCCGGAGCTGGTGTCCACGGACGTCTCGGAGATCAACCAGTACCTGCGCGGTCAGGCGGGGCTGCCTCCGCGCACCACCTTCGAGCAGGTGTACTGCCTCCAGCTGGTGATGCTGCCGTCGCGCCGTCCCCGCAAGAGCGCGCCCAAGGCCGCCGCGGCCGCGGGAGCGAAGGCCTCCGGGACCACGCCGTCGCTGGCGGCCGCCGCCCAGGTGCTGCCGGCGGAGGACGTCCCGGCCGCCGAGGCGAAGGTGAAGGTGCTGGAGAAGGAGCTCGTCACCGCGAAGGCGGTGGATCAGCTCCAGTTCAAGGTGGACGAGCTGTCGTCGCTCATCTTCGAGGCGGACTCGAAGCTCAAGGGCGGCGAGGGGCTCAAGGCCGCCATCGCGGAGGCGGAGGCCGCCTGGCGCGCGGCGCCCTCGCCGGAGTCGCTGGGCCTGCCGCTGGACATCCTCTCGCGCGTGAAGCGCTACCCGAAGGCGGTGGCGCGGCGGGACGAGGCGCTGGCGCGGCTGGAGACGGACCGCGATCCGGAGCTGGAGGACGTGTCGCTGCAGGTGCCGCCGCTCACGAAGAACCGCGTCTTCTGGGGCGGCCTGGGCGCGGGTGTGCTCTTCATGGGCCTGAGCGTGGGCCTGGGCATCGTCGCGGCGCAGCCCCTGTGGCGCTACCTGGCGTTGATCAACATCCCCGCCTTCGGCACGGCCGGGTGGCTGGCGCTGCGCTACGTGGATGACCTGCAGCACGCCACGCGCAAGGGCTCCAAGGACAACCGCAAGGACGCGCGGCAGAAGAAGATCCTCGACGAGTTCGAGCTCGAGGACGCGCCGGTGCGCATGGCCATCAAGGCCCTGAACCTGGAGACCTACGAGGAGATCCCCGGCGCGCTGGAGCAGAAGGACCTGCTCGGCATCCGGCTGGGCGAGCTTCAGACGCAGCTGGAGGAGTTCGAGGCCTCCGCCGAGTACCAGGGCGCCCTGCGCGACGGGCAGGAGCTGCGCGCGCAGCAGGAGGAGCTCAACGCTGAGCTGTCCGCCAAGGGCACCTACGTGCGCGACCTGCGCGAGGTGGAGCGCGAGCTGTCCCGCCTGAAGGAGTCCATCGCGCTGGCGAAGGCGCCCCCGGTGCAGGTGGTCGCGGCCCCCGGCCAGGCGCCCGTGCCGGTGGATCCGCTGGAGGATCCGTCCCCGCTGGTGCTGTCGCAGGCCGCGGACGTGCTCACGTCCGACATGCTGTCGGTCCAGGCGCTCCTGAAGGACCGCTGCGTGCAGTACCTCACCGCGCTCACGGACAAGCGCTACCAGGGCGTGGAGTGGGACCGGGAGGGCAACGCCTTCCTGCTCGCGCCGAACAAGCGCATCCCGGTGGGCGAGCTGTCCCCGAAGGACATCGACCTCTACTACCTGGCGCTGCGCCTGACGGTGGTGGAGAAGACGTGCGCCCGGGTGAAGCGCCCCTTCCTCCTGGACGACGTGCTGACGGGCGTGGACGAGGCGAAGCTGCCCCTCGTCGCCCGCATGCTCAAGCACCTGGGCACGCTCACCCAGGTCCTGCACGTCACCGCCCACCCCGGCTTCGGCCAGATGTCGGACGGCACCGTTAACGTCTAGCCGCCGCGAAGAAGTGCGTGGGGCGGCGGGGGCGGAATGGGAACGCGGCGGGACGTGGGGAATGTGGCGGAGGCGGAGGGCGTGCGCCTGCTGGAGTCGCAGGGCTTCCGGGTGGTGGCGCGCAACTGGACGTGCCGCTACGGGGAGCTGGACATCGTGGCGGAGCAGGGCGAGCTCATGTGCTTCGTGGAGGTGCGCATGCGCTCCACCGCGGCGTGGGGAGACCCGTCGCACACCGTGTCCTTCGCCAAGCAGCGCCGGGTGGTGAAGGCCGCGCTGCACTATCTCTTCCAGAACGGCATCGACGGGCGCATGGTGCGCTTCGACGTCATCTCCGTCGTGGGCCAGGGCGAGCACGCCCGGGTGGAGCACCTGCCCGCCGCCTTCGACGCTGGCATGTAAAGGAATCCGTCCTTGGCTGGAACGCTCTACCTCGTGGCCACGCCCATCGGGAACCTGGGGGACGTCACCGCCCGGGCCCTGGAGACGCTGCGCACCGTGGGCTTCCTCGCGTGCGAGGACACCCGGCACTCGCGCATCCTCTTGGACCACTTCGGCATCACCGGGAAGGACCTGGTCAGCCTGCCCGCCTTCGCGGAGGGGCAGCGCGCCGGGCGCATCCTGGACCGCCTTGAGGCCGGGGAGGACTGCGCGCTCATCACCGACGCGGGCAGCCCCGGCATCAGCGACCCGGGGGAGAAGCTGGTGGCGGAGGCGCTGGAGCGCGGCCTGAAGGTGGAGCCGGTGCCCGGGCCCACGGCGCTGGTGGCCGCCCTGAGCGCATCAGGACTGCCCACGGGGCGCTTCCACTTCCTGGGCTTCCTGCCGCGCAAGGGGCCGGAGCGCCGGGCCATGCTGGATGAAGTGGCCCCCCTGTCCGCCACCTGCGTCCTCTACGAATCCCCGCGCCGCCTGGCGGAGACGCTGGCCGACCTCCAGGAGGCCTGGGGCGACCGGCGCGCGTGCGTGGCGCGCGAGCTGACCAAGCTGCACGAGGAGTTCGTCCGGGGCCCGCTGTCCACGCTCGTCGCGCGCTACGCGGGCGAGGAGACCCGGGGCGAGGTGGTGGTCCTGGTGGAGGGCCGCACCGGCGAGCAGCGCTGGAGCGAGGACGAGCTGCGCAAGGCGCTGGAGGCGGGCCTGGCTCGCGGCGAGAAGCTCAAGCCGCTGAGCACGGAGCTGGCCCGCCGCGCGGGGTGGCCCGGCCAGGAGGTGTACCGGCTGGGCCTGGGGCTGAAGCAGCGGTAGGGGAAGGTCTACCGCTGCCTCGGGGGCGGGCCTTCAGAAGCTGAAGGTCGCGCCCAGGTCGAAGCGGAACGTGGTGCTCTGGATGGCCCGGAAACGGCGGGACACCGTGTCGTAGCGCCAGTCGAACGTGGGGTTCAGCTCCGGGGAGCCCGGGGCGGTGTCGATGCGGCCGTCTTCGTTCACGTCCTGGCCGATGGCCTCGGTCGTGAGCAGGTGGTCCGTGTTGTAGAGGAAGTTGCCGGACGCCCGGATGGTGAAGGCCTGGGCGGCGCGAGCGGTGACGCCGAGCTGGCCGCCCACCTGGAGGTAGTCCTCGGAGGTGAGCAGCTTGCGCAGCGCGGAGCTCAGCTCGTTGTAGTACCGGCCGCGGCCCACGTAGTTGCCCAGGAGACGCAGGTCCAGGGTGAACTTCTGGTTCTTCGCCGCGTTCTCGAAGGGCACCAGCTCCATGCCGAAGGTGAGCGCCGTCTGAGACGGAGCCTGGATGCCGGTCTCCTTGCGCGTCCACGGCTCCCGGTAGCAGTTGCCCGGGGCGCCCAGGTTGGGCCGGTCGCCGAAGTTGGGCGGGGGGGCCCCGGACTGATCGCAGTTGGAGTAGGCGCCGGGGCCGCGCACCGGGATGGTGTGGGACGCCTTGAAGTACGGCTCCGCCACGCCCATGCGTCGCGAGAAGGACGTGTAGAGCTGGTACTTGTGGACGCGGTCACCCACGTTGCCGCGGTCGCCATCCGGGTCCGTGTTGTCCAGGCTCGGGTCGCGCTGCTTGGCGGTGGGCGCCTCGTAGTCGATGCCGATGATCCACGTGGGCTTGGTGTCGTCCTTCTCCTGGTTGAAGAAGGCGTACGCCAGCCCGAAGTGCACGTTGCCCAGGCCGCCCCGGTAGCTCTCCTGGGGCACCTGGAACAGCCGGCCCACGCAGCCCTCGGCGGAGTAGGGCGAGCCGTCCGCGTTGAAGCAGCTGTTGGTGATGGTCGAGTTACGCTGGTTCGTGCCGGACACGAAGTTCCAGGTCTCGTTCTGCTGGAAGACGATGGGCAGCTTGAAGCTGAACTCCAGGTCCTTCCAGAGCCCGAAGGCCACGGCCAGATTCAGCCGCGCGTCCACGCCCTTGTACCAGAGCTCGTTGACCTCCCGGACGTCGGTGGCGCCTTCGCCACCGAGCTGCTCGCGGACGATCTTCGCGCGCGTCTGCGTGCGCTCGAAACCCACGTCCAAGAAGAGGTCGAACGGATCGTCGTCCTCGAACGAGGAAGCAATCCGCGTGATGTCCGCCGCGCTGGCGGCGAAAGGCACGCCCAGCGTCAGCGCGGCGATGACGGCGCGAAACCTGTGCATCCACTACCTCCGACGACCACGGCCCAGGCCTGCCAGCTAGCCGTGCCGTCGGAGGAGTGTCAAGAAATGGGTGGGCCTTACTTGCCGGCCACTGACGTCCCGAGCAGTCCGTCCAGCCGCTGGACCTCGGTGTCGAAGGCGCCCTTCTGGGCCGCCGCCAGGGAGGCCCGGTAGGTCTTGTGCTGGTCGAAGGGGTCCAGGACCCGGTTTTCGCCCAGCATGAGCTGATAGTGCAGGTGGGGGGCGAAGGAGTGGCCCGTGTTGCCGCTCTGGGCCAGCACCTGGCCCGCCGACACGCGCATCCCGGGCTGGATGGACTTGGGCAGCTCCGCCAGGTGCAGGAAGAGCGCGCGGCGGCCCTTGCCCCCGGACTCCACCAGCTCGATGCAGTTGCCGTTGCTGCCGAAGTTCCAGTTCTTGCGCTTGATGACGCCCGCGAAGGGCGCCCGGACGGTGGTACCCACCGGCGCGCGGAAGTCCACGCCCTTGTGGCCGCGGCCGTCGCGCAGGAGGGAAGTGATCTGCTCGTAGCTGTCGATGGGCGACTTCTCCATCCGCAGCTCCAGCTCGTCACCGTTGGGCAGGTAGTAGTGGGCGTTCGGCTCACCCGCGGGCGTGAAGCGGTAGGCGCGGTGCGTCTGGCCCGTCTTGCCGCTCACGAAGCGCACCGCGTACACCAGCGGCTCCTCGTTGGGGCGGCGCTGGTAGAGCACGTCCAGCGTGTCCCCCCGGAGGATTTCACCGGGTACGCGCACCCACCACACCAGCGTGCGTGTCACCACCTGGGCCAGGGCGGGGCCCACGGTGGCGTCCGAGGCCTGGACGAGCGCCGTCTCCAGCGGGCCCTCGATGCGGACGGACGCGCGCTCCAGGCCGGCGGCCTTCACGGGGTCGGTGGGCGCGGGTGGGGCCACGGGGGCCTGGGCCACGGTGCCGGCGTCCAGCGCGGTCACGGTCTGCGAGGCGACGTCCATGGGGACATCCGCCATGCGCTGTTTCCACCACCACACGCCACCCGCGGCCGCGCCGAGGATGACGGAGACGGCAACCACCGGTCCGAAGGGATTGCGCTTCGGTGGTCCACCGAGGGTGGGAAGATTCGGCCGCATTCAGGCTCCCTGAGGGTAAGAAGGTACGCGGGGGCCGAAACCGCTGGCGAAAAGGCGATATTTCGGCGCCCCGGGGCTACTCGTCCGGGCCGTCTTCCTGACCGTCCGGGGTGGTGTCGCGCAAGCCGAACTCCTTCATCTTCGTCTGGAGCGACTTGCGGCTGATCTGCAGGAGGCGCGCGGCGCGGGTGACGTTGCCGCCCGTCTCCTCCAGCTTCTTGACGATGAGGTCCCGCTCCAGCTCCGCGGCCTTCATGCGCACGATGTCCTTGAGGCCCACCTCGCCCACGGGGACGTCCAGCGTGCCCAGCGAGGCGGCGACCGCTGCCCCCGCCTGCACGCCCGCTCCCCCGCGCACCGGCTCCGGCAGGTCCTTCGCGGTGATGTGGGGGCCGTCCGCGAAGAGCAGCACGCGCTCGATGAGGTTCTCCAGCTCGCGGATGTTGCCCGGCCACGCGTACGCCTGGAGCAGCGCGAGCGCGTCGTCGGCGATGCCTTCAATCTTCTTGTTGAGGCGCCGGTTGTACTTGTCCACGAAGTGCTGGGCGAGCATCGGGATGTCGCTGCGGCGCTCGCGCAGCGCGGGCAGCACGATGGGCACCACGGCCAGCCGGTAGTACAGGTCCTTGCGGAAGCGGCCCGCTTCAATCTCCGCCTGGAGGTCGCGGTTGGTGGCGGCCACCAGGCGCACGTTCACGCGCGTCGTCTTGATGCCGCCCACGCGCTCGAACTCGCCCTCCTGGAGCGCGCGCAGGAGCTTCACCTGCATCTCGACGGGGATCTCGCCGATTTCATCCAGGAAGAGGGTGCCCTCGTCGGCCAGCTCGAAGCGGCCGGGCTTGGACGTGACGGCGCCGGTGAAGGCGCCCTTCTCGTAGCCGAACAGCTCGCTCTCCAGGAGCGTGGCGGGGATGGCGGCGCAGTTGATCTTGATGAACGGCTTGTCGCGGCGGCTGGATGCGCCGTGCAGCGCGGTGGCGATGAGCTCCTTGCCCGTGCCGCTCTCCCCGGTGATCAGCACCGTGGAGGGCGTGTCCGCGACCTTGTCGATGATCTTGTAGACGTCTTGAATCTGGGGCGACTCGCCGATGATGGCGGACCGGGCCTTGTGGTCCGCGCGCACGGAGCGCTTGGCGCTCTCGTTCGTCTTGGCGGCCTTGGCCACCACGGAGGACAGCTCCGTCTGCTCGAAGGGCTTGGTGATGTAGTCGAACGCGCCCGCCTTGATGGCCTCCACGGCGGAGTCCACGGTGCCGTGCGCGGTGATGATGATCACCGGCACGTCCGGGTTGGCGGTACGGACGGCGGCCAGCACGTCCATGCCGCCCAGCTTGGGCATCACCAGGTCGGTGACGACGATGTCCGCGCCGTTCTTGTGGAACTCGGCCAGGCCCTGCTCGCCGTTCTCCGCCACGGTGACGTCGAACCCGTCGCGGCGCAGCAGGGCGGCCAGCACCTTGCGCAGGTTCGTCTCGTCGTCGATGACCAGGACCTTGGCCATAAGCCTCCGTGTGGAAGGGGACTAACGGCGCGCCGGGGGAGCGGCGGGGACGGCGCCTTCCAGCGTGCAGATGGCGTCCGGGTGCTTGATGCGCAGCAGCAGCGACTCCAGCACGCGGAACGGGTGGTTCATCTTGCTGGCGCCCAGATAGGACGCGACCATGTCCATGGCCACCGCCAGGTCCATGTTCTCCCGGCCCGTGGACACCACCACGCCGGACTCACCGCGCAGGCGGTTGGACTGGTAGACGCCGTCGGACGCGAGCTGGCGGATGGTCTCGATTTCGAGCACGCCCGTCTTCTCGTAGATGCGGTGCAGCTGCGAGTAGAGGCGCGGCGACAGCACCACGGCGTAGGGCCCGAAGTGGCCGGCCTCGTTGAGCTTGCGCGTGGCCTCCACGATGGTCTGGAAGCCGCCGCCCGGCGCCGTCCAGTCCCCCAGCGTGGCGGTGAGGCGGCCGTTGGCCGTCATCAGGCCCTCGTAGCCCAGGCGCTGGTCGCCGTAGAAGATGAGTTCGTCTTCCTGCTGCGCGCACAGCGCGGCGGCACCGGCGGCGGCGGACACGTCCAGCGGCATGTTGTGCGTGCGCGCCGCCTCGATGTCCCGCCAGTGCAGGAGGAAGTCCTTGTAGATGATCGGGATGGTCTTGAACTTGCGCACGTCGGTGAAGACCATCGCGGTCTCCTGCTCCCCGACGATGTCCACCGCGCCCGGGGACACGCCCTGGAACTCGTCGTAGGCCACGGTCTGCACGCCGGCGCCCAGCGGCCCGTAGATGTCCAGGATGCGGCGGCCCACCAGCGAGCGGCGCGCCACCTGGATCACCGTCTCGTTGAGGCGCGCCCACTCCTCTTCGCGCAGCGGGTTCTCGGCATGTCCAAGGAAGTCAGGCATCGGTGTCTCCGTCACGAGCGGCGGCAGAGGAGGGGAGGGAAGGGCGAATGCGAAAGGGTTTCAGCGACCGCCACCGGAGCCGCCGCCACCGCCACCACCGCGGCGCAGGCTGCCGATGGTGAGGGGGTGGCCGTTGGCGGAAGGCGGCGGCGCGGGGACGCCGTAGATGAGGCGCTGGGGCGGCAGGTTCGTCAGGGGCTCGACCGTCAGGCGGCCCACCGCGGGCGGCGCCTGGGTCACCACGGGCGAGGGCGGTGCGGCGGGCAGGGCGGGCTCCGCGGGGCCACCCGCCACGGCGGCCTGGAAGTGGCCGGGGACGAAGGGCCTGGCGAAGTGCGTGTCCTGCCCCTTGTCGAGCATCCGGAGCATGTGGGTGGCCTCGGACACGTGCTCCTTCTCCTCCGCCGCCAGGTGGAGGAAGAAGGCGCGGACCTCCGGATTGGAGGAGTCCTCCGCGAAGGCCTCGTACTCGTTGATGGTCTCGAGCTCGCGTGCCAGCACGGCGCGGATGCGCGCGACGTCGGACCGCTCGGTGTCGGACTTTCCGGCCATTGGGGCGGACCCTCGCAACCCGGGAAGTGACCGTCAAGTGAAACAGCGGTCGAAGGGTTTCCTGCTGCATGCCGAAGAACGCCGGACGTAGAGTCCGCCCCTTCGTGACCGCCCCCGCTCCCGCGACGCCTCCTCCGCCCACCTCCCCGGCAGCCACCCCACCGTCCGCCCCTGAACGCAGCGCGGGAGGGCGGGGCGCGATGCTGGTGGGCGTCGGCATCCTGGCGTCGCGGCTGATGGGCCTGGTGCGCGAGCGCGTCTTCGCGCACTACCTGGGCAACGCGGAGGCCGCCGCCGTCTTCAAGGCCGCGCTGCGCATCCCCAACTTCCTCCAGAACCTCTTCGGCGAGGGCGTGCTGTCCGGCTCCTTCATCCCCGTCTACGCCCAGCTCCTGGGCAAGAAGGACGCGGACGAGGCGGACCGGGTCGCGGGCGCGGTATTCGGGCTGTTGGCCCTGGCCACCGGCGTGATGGTGGCGCTGGGCATGCTGGCCACGCCCCTGTTCGTGGACCTCATCGCGCCGGGCTTCGAGGGCGGCGAGCGCGACCTGGCCGTGCGGCTGGTGCGCATCCTCTTCCCCGGCACGGGCTTCCTGGTGCTGAGCGCGTGGTGCCTGGGCATCCTCAACAGCCACCGGCGCTTCCTCCTGTCCTACCTGGCGCCGGTGGTGTGGAACGTGGTGATCATCGCCACGCTGCTGGCGGTGGGCGGCTGGCAGGGCACGTCCGGCGGCCGCGCAGCGGAGGAGGCCCTGACGGAGTGGCTGGCCTACGGCGTCGTGCTGGGCAGCTTCCTCCAGTTCGCGGTGCAGGTGCCCACGGTGATGCGCCTGCTGGGCCACTTCCGCCCGGTGGTGTCGCTGGCGAGCGCGTCGGTGCGCCAGGTGCTGAAGAACTTCGGCCCGGTGGTGCTGGGGCGCGGCGTGGTGCAGTTCAGCGCGTGGGTGGACACCGCGTTCGCGTCGCTCATCTCCAACCGCGCGCTGTCCTCGCTGCTCTACGCGCAGACCATCTACCTCATCCCGGTGAGCCTCTTCGGCATGGCGGTGTCCGCCGCGGAGCTGCCGGAGATGGCGCGCGCCACGGGAGAAGATGAGGCCCAGGCGCACGCGAAGCTGCGAGGCCGCATCGACGCGGGCTCGCGGCGCATCGCCTTCTGGGTGGTGCCGTCCGCCGCCGCGCTGCTGTTCCTGGGGGACCTGGTCAGCGGTGCGCTGCTGCAGACGGGCCGCTTCGGCGCGGCGGACTCGCGCTACCTGTGGTACCTGCTGATGGGCGCGGCGGTGGGCCTGGTGGCCTCCACCGTGGGCCGGCTCTACGCGTCCGCCTTCTACGCGCTGAAGGATCCGAAGACGCCCCTGCGCTACGCCATCGTGCGCGTGACGCTGGGCACCGTGGGGGCCTGGTTCCTGGCGCTGTGGCTGCCGGAGCGGCTGGGGTTTCCCCGGGAGCTGGGCGCGGCCTTCCTCACCCTGTCCAGCGGCATCGTGGCCTGGGTGGAGACCACGCTCCTGCGCCGCAAGCTGCGCTCCAGGGTCGGGCCCGTGGGCCTGCCGGCGGGGCTGCTCCCCCGGCTGTACGGCGCGGCGGTGATGGGCGGGCTCGTGGCGTTGGCCGTCAAACAGGGCCTCACCGGACTCCTGGGCCCCATGCCCGGGGTGGGCGTGGAGTGGGGCGGAGGGCTGCTCGTGCCGCCCCGGCTGCACCCGGTGCTGGGGCTGCTGGCGACGGCGGTGCCCTTCGGGGTCGTCTACTTCGCGGTGTCCGCCGCCCTGGGCGTCCCGGAGGCGGGCGCCGTCCTCCGCAAGGTGGGCCGGCGGCTGGGGCTCGCCCGGTAGACGCGGCGCGGCGCCCGGTGGGAAGGCTGCCCTCCAGGCGGTGGCTGGGAGCTCCAACGGAATGCAGGACAGGCCCCTTTGCGTTGCGATAGGAGGCCGAATTTTAGGGGGATGGCCGTATGCGGCTTCCTCCGGGCATGGCGCGCGTGTAGAGTGCGCCGCCTTTTTCAAGAGGCCCCGACTTCAAGGAAGTCCCGGGCCGAAATCGTCAACGGAAGGTCTCGGCAGTGAGCGACGAGAAGAGCGGCGGTAATTCGGGCGGTCCTGGCGGTTTCGGTCCCAAGAAGCCGAAGGCCACGTTTGGCGACGTGATGCTGGGCATCCCTTCGGGGGGCCAGGGCAACGAGCGCGGCGGTGGCCGTGGCGGTGGCGGCCGCGACGAGAAGAGCGGCCCGGGCCGCGGCGATCGCGGTCCGCGCGACGCCCAGTCGCAGCCCCGTCCCCAGGGCGACGCGCCCCGTGGCGGTGGTGAGCGCGGCGGTGGCCGTGGCGGCGAGCGCCGGGGTGGCAGCGGGGGCGGCGAGCGCCGTCCCTCCGGTCCCATGGTGGTCGTGAAGCGCGCCTCGGGCTCCATCGAGACGCGCGCCCTGGAGGGTGAGAAGCCCGCCGAGGCGACCGCGACCGCGGAGCAGACGGGCGCCGACGCGCAGGCCTCCGCGGCCTCCACGCCGGCTCCCGCGCCGCGTCCGGTGACGCCGGCGCCCGCGCCCTCCAGCCCCCTGTACGAGGAGGTCCCGGAGACGGAGTCCTTCGCGGACATGTTCGAGGCGCAGGTCAAGGACGGTGGCGCTCCGGGCCGCCGTGGCGTGCGCATTGGCGAGAAGGTCGCCGGCACCATCTTCCAGCTGGGCGCGGACACCGCGTTCGTGTCGCTGGACGGCTCGGCCAAGTCCGAGGCGATGATCGAGCTGCGCGAGCTCAAGGACGACGAGGGCATCCTGCGCTTCGGCGTGGGTGACCGCCTGGAGGCGCACGTCGTGGAGATGGGCGCCCGGGGCATCCTGCTCAGCCGCGCGCTGGCCAAGGGCAACGCGTCCTTCGCCATGCTCGCGGAGGCCCGCGCCTCCGGCATGCCGGTGGAGGGCCTGGTCCTCAGCGTGAACAAGGGTGGCGTGGAAGTCGCCATCGGTGAGACGCGCGCCTTCTGCCCCATCAGCCAGCTGGACATCCGCTTCGTGGAGAAGCCGGATCAGTTCATCGGCGAGAAGCTCCAGTTCCGCGTGACGGAAGTGCGCGACCGCAACGTGGTGCTGTCGCGCCGCTCGCTGCTGGAGGACGAGCAGCGCCGGCTGGCCACGGAGACGCGCAAGAACCTGGCCGTGGGCAAGACGGTCAAGGGCAAGGTCTCCGGCGTGCGCGACTTCGGCGTGTTCGTGGACCTGGGCGGCGTGGAGGGCATGGTCCCCGTCTCCGAGCTCAGCTACACGCGCGTCGCGCATCCCAGCGACGTGGTGAAGCAGGGCGACGAGGTGGAGGTGGAGATCCTCCGCATGGAGGAGGGCCAGCCCAACTCCCCGGACAAGGCCAAGCAGAAGGAGCGCATCACCCTGTCGCTGCGTTCGCGCCAGGAGGATCCGTTCAAGAAGGCGCTGGAGGAGATCAAGGAGGGCGACCGCATGCAGGGCAAGGTCGTCCGGCTCCAGCCCTTCGGCGCGTTCGTGGAGCTGCGCCCGGGCGTGGATGGCCTGGTGCACATCTCCGCGCTGAGCGACCGGCGCATCGCGCACCCGCGCGACGCGGTGAAGGAAGGCGAGGTCATCTGGGTCTCCGTCGAGAAGATCGACCCCAATGACAAGCGCATCGGCCTGCGCCGCATCTCCGAGGAGGAGGCCCAGCGTCCTCCCGAGGAGCGTACCGCGCAGCAGGCCCAGGCCGCGGCGGCTCCCAAGGAGCCCGCGGCGCCCCGTCCCAAGGTGGGCGCGGTCGTCGTCGGCAAGGTGGACCGGCTGGAGCCCTACGGCGTGTTCCTCGCGTTCCCGGGCGGCAAGGGCCTCATCCCGGCCAGCGAGACGGGCACGGATCGCGGCACGGACATGCGCAAGCACTTCTCCATCGGGCAGGAGCTGAAGGCGGCGATCATCGACATCGACGCCTCCGGGAAGATCCGCCTGTCCATCCCCGGCGCCATCCGCGCCGAGGAGCGCGCCGAAGTGGAGGCGTGGCAGAAGACGCAGCAGCCGCAGGGCGGTGGCAAGAAGGGCTTCGGCACCTTCGCGGATCTGCTCAGCAAGTTGGGCAAGTAGTTGTTGACGCTGACGAGAGGCTTCGGTACTTAGCCTCTCGTTCTCGCCGCGGGGTGGAGCAGCCTGGTAGCTCGTCGGGCTCATAACCCGAAGGTCGCAGGTTCAAATCCTGCCCCCGCAACTTGAAAAGCCCGGAGTCGAAATGAAAGTTTCGACTCCGGGTGTTCAAAGCGAGAGCAGCAGCAGTGCAGCACGGTGACGCGGGGTGGAGCAGCCTGGTAGCTCGTCGGGCTCATAACCCGAAGGTCGCAGGTTCAAATCCTGCCCCCGCAACTCTGAGAGGGCCCCGGTGGAAACGCCGGGGCCCTTTCTCTTTTCCGCGTCAGCCTTGCTTCGCGGGCGGTTCGCGCCGGGCAGGGCCTGGTTCGCTCGGCGCCCGTGCAGCCCGGCTCGCGAAAGGAGTCCGTCGGCATGCTTGAGCTCGACCGTCCTGTCTGGGCCTCCCTCACCACCTTCCACGTCTCGGTGGCCGAAGGCGACGAGCGTGCCAGACGGTTTGTTCCAGACGTCAACCTCTTCGCTTCGACGCGGGATGATGCGCCCGAAGCCCAGGAGGCGCTCGCGGCGCTGGTGCGTCCCGGCGAACGTGTCTACGTCCTCCAGGTTCCTCCTGTCCTGGTTCCACCGGGGCTGCGCGCCGCCAAGACCGCCGGTGGCGTGCAGATGGTCGCCAACCGGCAGCTGATTGAGGGGCGCGAGGACGACATTGAACCGCTCACCGACGCCGACGCGCCCGAGATGCTTGCGCTGGCCTCGCTGACCGAGCCCGGTCCCTTCCTGGCTCGAACGCATCAGATGGGGCGCTTTCTGGGCATCCGGCGTGGCGGCAGGCTCGCCGCCATGGCCGGGGAGCGCATGCGTTTCCCCGGCCACACGGAGGTGAGCGGGGTTTGCACCCACCCGGACTTCCGGGGGCAGGGCCTGGCACGCCGACTGTCGACAGCCGTCGTCGCAGCCATTCAGCTGCGCGGTGACCGTGCCTTCCTGCATGCGTGGACGACCAATACCTCTGCCATTGCGCTCTACCGCAGCCTCGGTTTCGAGGTGCGTGCGGAGGTCAACGTGGCAGTCCTGGAGCGGGACCCCAACGGGCGATCCAGCTAGCGTGGGAAGCTAGGAACCACCCATGCTTTTTGACCTCTTCCGTTCGAAGAAGAAGCCGCTGTCACCCAAGCACCAGGTTCCTGGCCCGGTCCGGGTGGGTGTGACCCGAATCGATCTGCTCTACCCGGAGCCGCCGGGATTTGACATTGGCACCTTCTCGAGGCGCCTCGTCGAAGTCATGGAGAAGTCTCGGATCGCCGACGGCCAGGACGCTGGAGGTGCGCTCCGCATCGAGCACACCGATCTGCCGCTTCAATATGAAGACAGGACCGGGCCCGCGATGACCGTCGTGACTCAAGGGCCCGTCACCGACTTGAAGCCGATCAGCGTCGCCTTCGCGAGCTCTCCCAAGTGGGAAGGCGCTGAACAGGTCCGGACGGCGGCACACGCGATCTCGGTGATGGAGTTGATGACCGCGACGCTTCATCCGGCGAACCGGCTGATGACGCTCTCCCGGGTCGCCGCGACGGTGTGCTCGGTCCATCATCCGCTGGCCGTGCACTGGGTCAATTCGGAGAGGCTCGTTGCCCCCGACCTGTTCGCCGAGGTCGTGGCTGACGGTGACATCGAGGAGCTCATCAAGACCGGAGCGATCCATTGCCGGTTCCATCGAAAGCAGGAGCCCTGGGTGATGGATACCCTGGGCCTTGATGCCCTGGGGCTGAATGACATCCAGTGCAGGTTCAAGGATGTAGACCCGGCACGGGTCGCCGAGGTCCTGGGCCTCTTCGCGTCAGCGCAGATCGTCACGGGCGGCGACGCTCGAGAGTACGAAAAGAAGGCACGCAAGCTGGGTGTGTCCTTGGACCCCGTGCCTTCCCAGTTCGGCCCTCAACGCAACGTGTTCGAACTGAACATCGCGGGCTGAGACAGGCCCATCAGGAGCCTCGGGACGGGCGCCACGCCTCGACGGGCAGCAGCGGGTGCTCTTCGAAGTGGCTGCGCGCCGTGCGGACGAACGCGCCCACGTTCGCGGAGGCGCTCCGGCGTCCAGGGTAGATGACGCTCACCGGGACCGGCGGTGGCGCGAACGCCCCGAGGAGCAGGACCAGGCGTCCCGCGAGCACGGCGTCCGCCACCTGATACGAGAGCGTGCGCGCGATGCCCATTCCCCGCTCCGCCGCCGCGATGGCCGTGTCGGCGCTGTTCAGGATGAGCCGGGGCTGGACGCGGACCGGCTTCTCCTTCTCGCCGAAGCGCCACTCGTTCGTCGCGTCGAGGTTCTCGAAGGCGATCAGCTCGTGGCGGATCAGCTCGGCGGGCGACCGGGGCGTCCCTCGCCGCTTCACGTACTGGGGGCTGGCCACCAGTACACGGCGGACGGTGCCGACCTTGAGGGCGATCAGCCCGCTGTCCTTCAGGTCCCCCAGGCGCACGGCCGCGTCGATGCCTTCGTCCACGAGGTGCTGGTTCCGGTCCGACAGGTGCAACCGGACGGACAGCGCGGGATGCGCGGCGAGCAGCTTCTGGACCACTGGCAGGACGTGGAGCCGCCCGAAGACGATGGGCGCGGAGAGGCTCAGCTCGCCTCGCGGTTCGGCGTTCTCCCCCCGGACGCGGCGCTCGGCTTCGTCGAGGTCCTCGAGCAGCCGCTGACAGCTCTCCAGGTAGACCTGCCCGCGTTCGGTGAGGCGCACGGAGCGGGTGGTGCGGGTGAGGAGCGCGAGGCCCAGGCGCTCCTCGAGCTGCGCAATGGCTCGCGTCGCCACGGAAGGGGAGATGCGGAGCCTGCGGGAGGCGCCCGTGAAGCTTCCCTGCCTGGCCACGGCGACGAAGGTCCGAAGCGTGAAGAGCTGGTCCATGATTCTTGCGGAATTGGCAATGAAGCGTTGTCAGTCCAGCTAATTATTTCACGGCCCTGGATGGCTAGAAACAGTGCCATGGGACGATTCTCCAGACTTGCCTTCACCCCCGCGGTCAAAGCGCTCCAGGAGCAGTTCGGGAGCCGCGCGGCCTATGCCCGTGTCGAGCGAACGGGAGACGCACCGGATGTGCTCACCGAGGACGAGACGGAGTTCCTCTCGCAGCGCGACAGCTTCTACATGGCGAGCCTCGGCTCCAATGGCTGGCCCTACATCCAGCACCGGGGCGGGCCCCAGGGCTTCGTCCGGGTGCTGGACGCCCACACGCTGGGCTTCGCGGACTACCGGGGGAACAAGCAGTACATCTCCGCGGGCAACGTCAGCGAGAACGACCGCGTCGCGCTCATCTTCGTGGACTACCCGCACCAGGCGCGCCTGAAGGTCCTGGCGCGAGCGTCCGTGATCACCCGCGAAACGGATGCCGCCACGCTCGATCGCCTGGTGGTCCCCGGACATAACGCGAAGGTGGAGCGCGGCTTCGTGCTCCGGGTCGAAGGCTTCGACTGGAACTGTCCCCAGCACATCACGCCCAGGTTCACCGAGGCCGAAGTCGACGTCGCGATGCGCCCGATGGTGAGCGAACTCCACACGCTCCGCGCCGAGAACCGCGCCCTGCGCGAGGAGCTGGAGCGCTTGAACCGGTCCCAGGTTTGACCCTGGACCTACGGTTGGGTAGGTTACGGTCCGGTAGGTTTGGCCATGGAGGCGTGACCCATGAGCAGCCAGTCGCCGGGACCCCTGAAGAACGCCGACGCCTTGCGTGGGGCCAGCCGCCTCGCGGTGCAGGCCACCCGGGGCGTGATGGGGCTCGTGGAGGAGATGCACTGCACCATCGCCAGCGGGCCATCCGTGCTGGGCAGGCCGCTGGAGCGCCCGGCGCGGGTCGTGACGGGGTGGCTCTACGGGACGCTCCAGGGCGTCACCCGGCACGTCGGAGCAGGGCTGGATGCCGTGCTCGCGCAGCTCTCACCGTGGCTGGGTGACAGCTCCCCCGGGCCCCAGCGGGAGGCGGTGGTCTCCGCGCTGAACGGCGTGTTGGGGGATGCGCTGGAGGAGGAGGGCAACCCGCTCGCCATTCCGATGGCGTTTCGGGTCCATGGGCAGCCGCTGCGCCTGGAGCCGCAGGCCCTGCGCGAAGCCCTTCCACAGGCCGGGAGCCGGCTGCTCGTGCTGGTCCATGGCTCGTCGATGAACGACCTCCAGTGGCGCCGGCGGGGGCATGACCATGGCGCGGCGCTGGCGCGCGACCTTGGCTACACGCCGGTCTACCTCCACTACAACAGCGGCCTGCACATCTCCTGGAACGGGCGCGCGTTCTCGGAGTTGCTGGACCGGCTCGTGTCCTGCTGGCCCGTGCCGCTCAAGTCGCTGACGCTCGTGGGCCACAGCATGGGTGGGCTCGTGGCCCGGAGCGCGTGCCTCACGGCGGAGGCTGCGGGCCATGGCTGGCGTCCCTTGTTGCGCGGGCTCGTCTGCCTGGGGTCGCCCCATCACGGGTCGCCGCTGGAGCGCGGTGGAAGCTGGGTGGACGTGCTGCTGGAGCTCAGCCCCTACAGCGCGCCGTTCGCGCGCCTGGGGCGGATCCGCGGTGCCGGGGTCACGGACCTGCGCTTCGGCAACGTGCTCGATGCGCACTGGGAAGGGCGGGCGCGCTTCGGGTGGGGTGGGGATGCCCGTCGCGGCCTCACCCTGCCGGAGGGCGTGGACTGCTACGCGGTCGCCGCGTCCACCGCGAAGGCGCTGTCGGAGCGGCTGCCCGGTGACGGGCTGGTCCCGGTGGACAGCGCGCTCGGGCGCCATGCACTGCCGGAGCTGACGTTGCGGTTCCCGGAGGCGAACCAGCGCATCATCCTGGGCGCGAACCACCTGGACCTGCTCGACCACCCGGAGGTCTACGCCGCGCTTCGCACGTGGCTCGCTTCCTGAGCGGCTCCACGCTCCGCCTCACCGTTGCGGCTTCGGGACGTGCTGATCCACCAGGAGGGTGTTGCCATCGGGGTCGGTGAGCATGAGGCTCGCGGGCCCGGTGGAGGACTCGTCGGCGGTGGCGGAGAGGGTGATACCGCGGGCCTGGAGGGTCCGCTGGAGCTCGCGGACGTCGTCGAAGTCAGCGAGCTGCTTTGCGTTGCGGTCCCAGCCGGGATTGAACGTCAGGATGTTCTTTTCGAACATGCCCTGGAAGAGGCCGATGGTGCTGGTCTCGTTCTGCATGATGAGCCAGTTCTGGGCCGGGTCACCGCCAATGGCCTGGAAGCCGAGCTTCTCGTAGAACGCGCGTGAGACGGCCAGGTCCTTGACTGCGAGGCTGACGGAAAAGTTGCCGAGGCGCATGGGGGCGGTGCCTTTGGATGGGGTGGTGGGGGAGGGGCGCGGAGCAGACGCCGCGCAGCCGCTCAGGGTGAGGATGAGCAGCGCGCCGCTGAGGATTCGAAGCATGGGGCCCTCATTACAACGGCAGGACGTGATCCGCGATGCGGCCGGTGGCGAGCAGCTCGCGCAGCTCGTCGGCCATGCGGTCGCCCTCCGCCAGCACCTGCTTCCAGGCGCGGATGCGGTCCTCGTCCTTCATGCCCGTGAAGTCCGAACGGTCCGGGATGCGCCCACCGGGCAGCCGCGCCAGGTGCGCGGGTGACGGCGTGATGATCAGCGCGCGGCGGAAGTTGAGCGGCCCCGCGCGGCGCCACTTGAGCGACTTGTCGAACCAGCCGGGCACGACGTACGGGTAGAAGTGCGGATAGAGCACCAGCCCGTCGCCCGTGCCGTAGTCGACGTCCAGGTGGTAGTCGACGACGCCGCCATCGCGGTACGTGCCGGGGGGCGCACCCGGGATGTCATGGACGCCCGCGAGCACCAGCGGGATGGAGCCCGACGCGATGAGCGCCGGCCGCAGGTTGTCGCGGGTGAGGGGACGGTGGACCGACGGCAGGTCCTTGAGTCCGGCGAAGGGGCTCGCGTCCCCGGCGGTGTGGAAGACCACGCGCTCCATGTGGAGCCCGAGCGTCCGGCGGCTCACCGCGTTCGCCAGTGCGCCCAGCACGAAGCCCGCAAGCTGCACGCTGGACTGCTCCGACGCCAGCAGGCCCTTGCACCGGGTCGTCACCACGTGCAGCCGCGCCCACGGGTGCGTGAGGATCTGCTCCGCGCCATCCGGGCCCAGCAGCGACTCCAACACCGTGGCGCTCACCTCGCTGACCAGCGACGGCGGGGGCTTGGGCGGGTAGCGCTGCTCCAGGTACGCGTCCGCGAAGCGCTTGAGCGCGGCCACCGGATCCTTCTGCGCCAGGCACGCCAGCCGCCAGCTCCCGATGGAGCTGCCGATGAGGTGCAGCGGCCGGGTGCGCGGCTGCTGGAGGAACTCGCCGAACAGGACGCGGTCGATTCCCTCCAGCCCCAGCCACTTCGGTCCTCCCGAAGCGCCCGGAAGGATGTCCACGTCCTCCGCACGCAGCCCGCGCTCCCGGAGGATGCGCAGGGCGTCGGGGCCCGCAAGCAAGGTCAGGCTCTGGCTCATCGCGGGCGCGGACCCTAGCAGTCCGGCGCGGGTGGCGGCTCAGCGGTCGTCGTCCTTCAGCTCCGGATCCAACGGATGGAGGGTCACCACCTGGTGTCCGTCGTGCTCCGGATCACTGCGTGCCTCCTCCAACTCCTCCGGCGTCTGCGGCGCCCGCTCGGAAAAGGCGTCATTCTCGAGGTGGCGCTGGCGCTGCTCGCTGGTCGAGCCGTAACCCTCCAACTTCTTGCCGGCCATGGTCGTGCTCCCTCGTGAAGTTGAACCACAAGGGTTGTGACGGCGGCCGGTGGGCGCAAGCGGTGGTCTGCCCGGGTGGCCGCACGCTCCAGGAGCGGGGCTCCCTCAGACGCTCACTCCTCCAGCGTTCCCACGGAAGGGGCCGCGCCGTCGCGCTCGCGCTGGGCCTCCAGGTAGGCGGAGAAGCCCGCCTTGGACTGGATGCGGAAGACCGGGAGGCGGGCGAGCACGTCCTCCGCGAACGCGTACTGCTCGCAGACGAGGCTCGCGCGCAGGGCGCCTTCCGGGCCGCCGGTGAAGGCCTGGACCTCGTGCTGGAGGTTCCCCCGGAAGTGGACCAGCAGTCCCGGCTTGGGGCGCACCTCGCCCTGGAGCTGGTTGTCGCGCAGCAGCCGCAGCGCGCCTCCCCGCGCGCCTTGCGGAACGCGCAGGTACAGGACGCTCACGTGCTCGGGCGTCGCGTCCGGAACGCCGCTCGGCTCCTGCAACGTCGCGTCGATGTGGCGCCCCACCGGCGTGCCCGCGTCCAGCAGCAGCAGGTTCAGATAGAACGCGTTGGGACGCGGGCGGGTGTCACGGCCGCCGAACCAGCGCCGCGTCCAGGGCAGGAGCCCGCGCGCGGTGTCGTCGTCGAGGATGCGGCGCAGGTAGACGGACAGGAACGGGAAGCGGGCCTCCAGCGTCGCCCGGCCCTCGCGCGTGAAGATGAACGCGAAGCCCCGGCTGGCGCGGAACGTGCCCATCAGCGGACTGCGCGCGACGAAGCGGGATCCGAGCAGGGCGTCCCCCAAAGCCTCCAGCTCGGAGCGGGGAAGGGCGTCGCGGTGGGTGACGTACTCGGGCACGGGCCGGACGCTAGCGCCTTCCCGGTGCGCGTGAGAGGGGAACCGCTACCGCTCGGCTCCCTCCCGGCCAGGCCCGTGCTACACGGACGCCTGCTTCATGCCGCCCTTCCTCTTGCCCAGCATGTGGAGCAGCGCCTTCTCCGAGCAGTGCATGCCCTCGCCAGCGCCCGCCGCCAGCTCGTCCACGGAGTGGAAGTAGCGGTCCACCACCTGGCCCCGCTCGAAGAGGACGAGCACGGACGGGTAGATGTACGACGCCTTCGCGACGGCGGGCGTGTTGCCCAGCTGCTCGGAGGCCTCTCGCACCGCGGCCACCATGCTCTTCTTGAGCACGGTCTTCTTCACCGGGCCGCCATCGCCGTCCTCCTTCACGCGCTCACGGGCCCGCGCCAGCGCGCACGCGCAGATGAGCGTGCCGGCCCAGGTGCGGAAGTCCTTCGCGCTGTAGCCCGGGCCCATCACCTGCTGGATGTACTCGTTGATGTGCCGGCGCCGCACGTCCACCACCGCGCCGTCGTCGAGCACGAACTTGAAGACGTCCCGCCCGGGCACCTTCAACAACTGACGCACGAGCGTCGCCACGCGCCGGTCCTTGAGCTCGCGGTGCTGCCGCACGCCGGACTTGCCCGGGTAGTCGAACACCACCGTGTCACCCTGCACCTTCACGTGCCGCGCCCGCAGCGTGGCCAGCCCGAAGCTGCCGTGCTCCTCCGCGTAGCGCTCGCTGCCCGGGCGGATGAAGCAGGTGCCCAGGATGCGCAGCATCCCCGCCAGCACCCGCTCCCGGCCCAGGCCCCGCTTGCGCAGGTCCTTGCCCACCTGGCGGCGCATCTTCGGCAGCGCCTGCGCGAAGCCCACGATGCGCTGGTACTTCGCGTCGCGCTGCTTCTGCGTGTGTGCCTCGCTGTAGCGGTACTGCCAGCGGCCCGCGCCGTCCCGGCCCACCGCCTGGAGGCGCGCGGACGCCTTCGGCGAGATGGCCACGTCCGTCCAGGCGGGCGGCAGTCGCAGTGCGTCGATGCGCTCCCGCTCCGGCTGCGACACCGGCCGGCCCCTCGCGTCCACGTAGCGGAAGCCGCGCTTCATCGTCCCCAGCCGCCGGTGGCCCTCCTGCCGCAGCCGCTCCAGCTGGGTCATCCCCCGGCGGCTCGCAGGCCGGGGAGGCTCGGATTCTGAGACGGCGGCATGGGAGGGCATCGCCTCCCTGTAGTGCGCAGTCCACGCCGGGGCGGCAATCCGGTTGCCCCCTGGCGGCACGGACAGCAGGCGACCGGAAAAGCCCTGGGTGGCATTTTCGGATATGGGTGCAGTCGTTTAGAGTTCGTTGCGACTCCCACCTCCAAATTTATTCCCGAGGCATGACGACCTTCCTCGCCGCTCTGCTGGCGTTCCCGACCGCGATCTTCACCATCCTCCTCGGCGTGGTGCTGGCGTACTGGCTGTGCGTGATCGTCGGCGCGGCGGGCATCGACATGCTGGACGGCGACGTGGACCTGGAGGGCGGCGCCAAGGCGGTCAGCGGCGCGTTCGAGGGCGGCGCCAAGGCGACGTCGGGGCTCCTGGAAGGCGGCGCGAAGGCCGTCGGCGGCCATGACGTCGGCCACGCGGGCCACTCGCACCTGCACGACGCGGAGGCCGCCACGGGCCTGCTCGCGATGCTGGGCTTCGGCGGCATCCCCGTCACGGTGTCGGTGAGCCTGGTGGTGTTCCTCTCCTGGTCGCTGTCGCTGCTCAGCGGACAGGCCACGCACGCGGCGCTCTCCATGCTGCCCTCGTGGCTCGTGAGCACGGGCCTGGGCCTCGTCTGCGCGACGGTGGGCCTGGTGGCGGGGGGCCTCGCGGTGCGGCCGCTGCGCCCCATCTTCATCGCCCGGCGCGCTCCGGGCCGCGAGGCGCTGATGGGCCGCGTGTGCACCATCTCCAGCGGCAGCGTGACGGCGAAGGACGGCCACGCCACCTTCGATGACGGGGCCGCGGGCCTCATCCTCAACGTCTTCTGTGACAAGCCCAACCAGCTCAAGCGCGGCCAGCCGGCACTCATCCTCGGCTACGACGCGGAGCGGGGCGTCTACGAGGTGGAGCCGGTGGACTGGCTCCTTCCGCAGGAAATGGAGCAGCTGCGGGATCCGCTGAAGGCAGCGGCCATCGCGCGAGCCCGCTCTCAACGATGAACATTGGCGTCCGCCGGGCTCCTCCGGACGGGCGCGACAAGCGGCACCGGGTGGCTTTCGCGGGGGACCCCGAGTGCTTGGAACAAGGCCCGCCCAACGGACTTCTCAGGATAGGCCATGGATCCCATCAGCCTTGCAGCAATCATCGGCGGCGGCGTCATCATCCTCTTCGGCATCTTCGTCAGCGTGGCCAAGTTCTACCGCCAGGTGGACCAGGGCAAGGTGCTCATCGTCAACACCATGAAGGTGGAGCCCACGGTCACCTTCACCGGCGCCGTGGTGCTGCCCATCGTCCACCGCGCGGAGGTGATGGACATCTCGCTGAAGACGGTCGAAATCGACCGCCGCGGCAAGGAAGGCCTCATCTGCCAGGACAACATCCGCGCGGACATCAAGGTCACCTTCTTCGTGCGCGTGAACAAGACGCGTGAGGACGTGCTCAAGGTGGCCCAGTCCATCGGCTGCGCGCGCGCCTCCGACCAGGAGACGCTGGAGAACCTCTTCGAGGCCAAGTTCTCCGAGGCCCTCAAGACGGTGGGCAAGTCCTTCAACTTCGAGCAGCTCTACACCAAGCGCGACGAGATCAAGGACAAGGTCGTGGAGACCATCGGCCGCGACCTCAACGGCTACATGCTGGAGGACTGCGCCATCGACTTCCTCGAGCAGACCCCGGTGGAGATGCTGGACAAGGACAACATCCTGGACGCCCAGGGCATCCGGAAGATCACCCAGCTCACCACCGAGCAGAACGTCTTCACCAACGAGCTGCGCCAGTCCGAGCGCATGGCGGTGACCAAGCGCAACGTCGAGGCCGACGAGGCCATCTTCGCCCTCGAGCGTCAGCGCGAGGAGGCCGCCGCCAAGCAGCGCCGGGAGATCGACAGCATCCAGGCGCGTGAGACGGCCGAGGCCGACCGCGTGAAGAGCGAGGAGTTCGCCAAGGCGCAGCTGGCGCGCATCAAGGCGGAGGAAGAGATCGCCATCAACGAGGAGAACAAGCAGCGCCAGGTGCAGGTGGCCCAGAAGAACCGCGAGCGCGTGGTGGGCGTGGAGACCGAGCGCGTGGAGAAGGACCGCGCCCTGGAGGCCATCAACCGCGAGCGTGAGACGGAGCTGCAGCGCATCGCGAAGGAGAAGGCGCTGGAGACGGAGAAGAAGGCCATCGCCGACGTCGTCCGCGCCCGCATCGCGGTGGAGAAGACCGTCGCCCAGGAAGAGGAGAACATCAAGGACCTGCGCGTGACGGCGGACGCGAAGCGCACCAAGGAGGCGGTCATCATCACCGCCCAGGCGCACGCGGAAGAGGCGTCCGTGAAGGACGTCACGGCCGCGGACGCGAGCGCGAAGATCGCCGTGTTCATGGCCAAGGAGAAGCTGACCCTGGCCGAGGCCGACCTGGAGGCCGCGGACAAGCAGGCCAAGGCGAAGATGCGGCTGGCGGAAGGCATCCAGGCCGAGTCCGCCGCGGCGGGCCTGGCCAGCGTGCGCGTGCGTGAGGCGGACGCGGTCGCCACGGAGAAGCTGGGCATGGCCCAGGTGCGCGTGAAGGAGGCCGAGGCCTCCGTCATCGAGAAGCAGGGCCAGGCGCAGGCCTCCGCGGTGCGCGAGAAGCTGCTCGCCGAGGCCGCGGGCTCCGAGCAGAAGGGCCTGGCGAACGCCCGCGTGCAGGAGGCGGAAGCGAGCGCCATCCACAAGCGCGGCGAGGCGGAGGCGTTCGCCACGCGCGAGAAGCTGCTCGCCGAGGCCAACGCCATCCAGGAGAAGCTGATGGCCGAGGCGCGGGGCCTGTCGGAGAAGGCCGCCGCGATGAAGGCCCTGGACGGCGTGGGCCGCGAGCACGAGGAGTACCGCCTGCGCCTCCAGAAGGAGCGCGACGTGGAGCTGGCCGCCATCAACGTGCGCAAGGACATCGCGCAGGCCCAGGCCACCGTCCTGGCCCAGGCGTTCGGCAACGCGAAGTTCCAGATCGTCGGCGGCGACGGGAAGTTCTTCGAGAACTTCGTCAAGGCCGTGTCCTTCGGCAGCTCGGTGGACGGCGCGCTGGACCACGGCGAGTCCCTGAAGAAGGCGCTCGGCGGCTACCTCAACGGTGAGAAGGACCTGCCGGCGGACCTGAAGGAGATCCTCTCCAAGCCGGGCCTCAGCAACGACGCGCAGAACCTGGCCGTCGCGGCGCTGCTCAACCGCATGTCGGTGAGCCCCACGGAGGCCACCGCCGCCGGCATCAAGGCGCTGGTGCAGTCGGAAGCCGCGGCCCTCGCGCAGAAGCAGCAGGGCTGAAAAGCGCCACCGCCAATCGCACTCCCTTCTTCGGTGAACATCCATGGCAACTGACAGCTCCAAGACCCCGGGTACCCAGGTGCCCGGGGGCGAGGCGACGCTGGAGGGCGGCAGCTACGAGGTCATCCGTGCGCGCCTCCACTCCCAGGCGGACGCGCTGGCCACCCAGGCGAACGCCCTCAACGCCCGGCGCAAGGCGCTGTTCGGCGGCACGGAACTCACCGTCATCGGCAACGAGCGGGTGCGCACGGAGAACAACTGCGTCCCCCGCGACATCGTCAGCGTCGGGAAGTACCTCCTCTTCGGCTACAACGTCTTCATCGGCCTGAAGAAGGAGACGAACGTCTCGGACGTCTTCTCGCTGCACCGCTTCGAGAAGACGGCCGAGGGGTTCGATTTGTCCGCCGTGCCTCCCACGGAGGCCGGCGGCTTCCTCGCGGACCCCCGGTTCGTGAAGGACTTCGGCGAGCTGTACAAGTACTACAAGGACGCGAAGCTCTTGCAGCTGCGGCGGCGGGACTCGCGCCTGCTCGCGGTGTTCCAGACGGGCCAGTCCGCGCGCGACCTCAAGGTCTTCCGCTTCAACGTGGACGTGGAGGGCCGCGCCACCTACGTGGACAACCAGGGGGAGCGCGACCACGTCTACCCGCCATCGCACGACTTCGAGTGGACGGTGGCCACGCGCGAGCAGTACGTGCTGGGCCAGCACCCGCACGTCAACGTGCTGGATCAGGTCTTCGTGGAGACGGTGAAGGGCGACCTCACCGTGAAGGTGGAGGACAACACCACCACCGGCCTGGGCATCTACAGCGAGCCGGTGGACGACCCGGATCAGTCGCTGGACGACGCGGAGTTCGCCTGGACGCAGGTGGGCGGGCTCATCCTCCTGCGCATCCTCCCGTTCCGGGAGAAGGCGCACCGCTACCTCGTGTTCAACTCGCGCACCCAGCACGTGGTGCGCATCGACGCCATCGGCCAGTCCTGCGTGCGGCTGCCGGAGGACCAGGGCATCGTCTTCCCGGGCGGCTACTACCTCCAGACGGGCGACTACAAGGTCTTCGACGGCGCGTCGGAAGGGATGGAGTTCCACCAGGCGGTGCGCTCGCCCAACGGTGAGGACGTGCTCTACGTCTTCCACCGCCGGGACGAGGGCAGCTACGTGCTCTTCCCGTACAACCTGGTGCGCAAGGAGGTGCAGACGCCGCTGCAGGCGAACGGCATGAGCCTCTTCGCGGACGGCGGGCTGGTGGTGTTCCGCGCCACGTCGCAGGAGCCCACGCGCGTTCACCCCATGCAGGTGTGGCAGACGCCGTTCGTCTCCGACGAGCACGCGGCGAAGCTGCCCCCCGCGCCGGGCTACCTGGGCAAGGTGGGCAACGCGGAATTGGTGCGCGGCATCAGCGACGCGCTGACGCTGCCGCGCGTGGCGAAGACGGACAAGCCCACCCGCCGCACCTACGAGGACCTGGTCTCCGCGGCCACGCGCGCGCTGGACGCGTACTACTGGCTGTCCCACGCGGAAGTGGGGCTCCAGGAGCCCATCGAGCAGCTGCGCCGCACCTCCGAGCTCATCATCGACGAGTTCGAGAAGGTGCTCGCGATGCGCAAGCGCGCCGAGGAGTCGCTCGCGCAGGCGCTGCAGGCGCAGGAGACGCTGCTGCTCAACGCGCAGCCGGAGGGGCTCACCGACGCGGAGGGCTTCATGCGCGCGCTGGCGGACCTGCGCCGGCACCGCGGGCACCTCATCACGTTGAAGGACGTGCGCTACATGGACCTGGGGCGCGTGGACGCCCTGGAGCAGGCGGTGGTGGCCGCGTCCGACGCGGTGAGCACCGCGTGCGTGGACTTCCTCCAGAAGGGTGAAGCGCTCCAGCCCCTGGCCTCGCGGCTGGACGGGCTGATGGAGCGGCTGGAGCCGCTGGCGACGACCGCGGAGCTGGCCCCGCTGGCCGAGGACCTGGAGCGCACCGGCCAGGGCCTGGAGGTGCTGGGCGAGGTGGTGGGAGGGCTCCAGGTGGGCGACCCACTGGCCCGGGCCCGCATCCTGGAAGGCATCTCCGAGCTGTTCAGCCGGCTCAACCGCGTGCGCGCGGGGCTCCAGGCGAAGCGCAAGGAGCTGTCCGGCAAGGAGAAGCGCGCGGAGTTCGGCGCGCAGTTCAAGCTGCTGGGCCAGAGCATCGAGAACGCGCTGTCGCAGGCGGACTCGCCGGAGAAGTGCGACGAGGCGCTCTCCAAGCTCACCGTGCTGCTGGAGGAACTGGAGGGCCGCTTCGGCGAGTTCGACGAGTTCCTGGGACAGATCACCCAGAAGCGCGAGGAGCTGCTGGAGGCCTTCGGCGCGCGCAAGCAGGCGCTGGTGGACGAGCGGCAGCGCCGGGCCTCGGGCCTCTTCGGCGCCGCGGAGCGCATCCTCCAGGGCGTGCAGCGCCGGGCGAAGTCGTTCAAGGCGGACGACGAGCTCAACGCCTACTTCGCGTCCGACGCGATGATCCTCAAGCTGCGGCAGCTGGCGGAACAGCTGCTGGCGCTCCAGGACAGCGTCCGCGCGGATGAGGTCCTGTCGCGGGTGAAGTCCGCGAAGCAGGACGCCCTGCGCGCCCTGCGCGACAAGCAGGACCTGTTCGAGGGCGGCGAGGGGCTCATCAAGCTGGGGCCCTACCGCTTCCACGTCAACACCCAGCCGCTGGAGCTGACGCTGGTGCCGCGCGACGGCGCGCTGTACCTCCAGCTCACCGGCTCCGACTACACGCAGAAGCTGGAGGACCCGGAGCTCTTGAAGTACCGCGAGCTCTGGGACCAGCACCTGGTCTCCGAGACGCGCGACGTGTACCGCGCGGAGTACCTGGCCGCCGGGCTGCTGATGGACGCGGAGGAGGGGAAGGGCGGCCTCACGCCCGCGGCGCTGTACGAGGCCGGCGCGCAGGGGCAGCTGCTGGAGCGCGTGCGCGCGTACGCGGCGGACCGCTTCGACGAGGGCTACGAGCGCGGCGTGCATGACGCGGACGCGGCGGCCATCCTGGAGAAGCTGCTCGCGCTGCACCAGGGCGCGGGGCTGCTGCGCTTCGCCCCGGTGCCTCGCGCCTGGGCCGCGCTCTACTGGGCGTTCGACGGGGACGACGCGCTCCGGGGCGTGTTCCACCGCCGCGCGCGCAGCCTCGCCCGGCTGCGGCAGGCGTTCGACACCGGCTCGGACCTGGTGGCGCTGGGAGACGAGCTGGGGGAGCGCGTGCTCGCGTTCCTCCAGGGGCATGGCCTCACGGCTTCGCCCGCGGAGGGCCGGCAGGCGGGCCGCTACCTCGTGGAGGAGCTGGCGGTGGAACGCCCGCGCTTCACCACCAGCCGCGAGGCCCTGGCGCTGCGGGACGCCTTCCTCGCGCACCTGGACCGGCACGGGTCGCGCACCGCGTTCGACGACGACCTGCGCGGCCTGGAGAAGAACCTGCCGGAGCGCCTGCGCATCGCCCGCGCCTGGGTGGACGCGTTCCTGGCCCGCCGTGAGGGCGGCCCGGGCGAGGCGGCCCACGTCGCGCTGGAGACGGCGGTGGTGCTCCTGACCGACCGCAAGCTGGACCGCGAGACGGCGGGCGCCATCACCGCCACGGAGGCCACGGGCCTCCTGGGCAGCCACCCGCGCATCCAGGAGCGCAAGCTGGCGCTGCGCCTGGACGAGTTCCTGGCGCGGCTGGGCGAGTTCCGCCAGGTGCGCGTGCCCGCGTACGTGGCCTACCGCGCGTACCTGCGCGACCTGCTGGACCGCGAGCGGCGCAAGCTGCGGCTGGAGGAGCTGACGCCCAAGGTGCTCACGAGCTTCGTGCGCAACCGGCTCATCGACGAGGTGTACCTGCCGCTCATCGGCGCGAACCTGGCCAAGCAGCTGGGCGCGGCGGGCGAGGGCAAGCGCACGGACCGCATGGGCATGCTGCTGCTCATGTCGCCGCCGGGCTACGGCAAGACGACGCTGATGGAGTACGTGGCCAGCCGCCTGGGCCTCACCTTCGTGAAGGTGAACGGGCCGGCGCTGGGCCACTCCGTGAAGTCGTTGGATCCGTCGGAGGCGCCCAACGCCACCGCGCGGCAGGAGGTGGAGCGCATCAACCTGTCCTTCGAGATGGGCAACAACGTGATGCTCTACCTCGACGACATCCAGCACACGGACCCGGAGCTGCTCCAGAAGTTCATCTCCCTGTGCGACGGCCAGCGCCGCGTGGAGGGTGTCTGGAATGGCCAGACGCGCACGTACGACCTGCGCGGCAAGAAGTTCTGCGTGGTGATGGCGGGCAACCCGTACACGGAGACCGGCGAGCGCTTCCGCATCCCGGACATGCTCGCCAACCGCGCGGACACGTACAACCTGGGTGACATCCTGGACGGCAAGGAGGAGCTGTTCGCCCTCAGCTACCTGGAGAACGCGCTCACCTCCAACCCGGTGCTCGCGCCGCTGGCCACGCGCGACCCGCAGGACGTGCACCGCCTCATCCGGATGGCCAAGGGCGACGACGTCCCCTCCGGCGAGCTGAAGCACGGCTACGCGGCGGCGGAGCTCCAGGAGATCATCGCCGTCTTCCAGCGGCTGTTCCGCGTGCAGCAGGTGCTGCTCAAGGTGAACCTCCAGTACATCGCGTCCGCCGCGCAGGACGAGCGCTTCCGGACGGAGCCGCCCTTCAAGCTGCAGGGCAGCTACCGCAACATGGGCAAGCTGGCGGAGAAGGTCGTCTCCGCGATGACGGACGACGAGCTGGAGCGCCGCATCGACGACCACTACCAGGGCGAATCCCAGACGCTCACCACCGCCGCGGAGCAGAACCTGCTCAAGCTCCAGGAGATGCGCGGGCGCCTGACGCCGGAGAAGGCGAAGCGCTGGGAGGAGATCAAGCAGGGCTTCGCCCGCGTGAAGCGCATGGGGGGCAAGGAGGACGACCCCGTGGCGCGCGTCACCGGACAGCTGGGCGCCATCGAGGAGCAGCTGGGCTCCGTGCGCGACGCGGTGGTGCAGGCCGCCGCGCAGGCGAACGCCCCCAGTGACGAAACGCCCGTGGCCCCGCACCTGGAGGCCCTGCGCGAGGCCGTGCTGGAGGTGGCCCGCGTGGGCCGCGAGGCCGCCCGGAAGCCGCCCGCCCCGGTGCAGGTGTCCCTCCCGGCCGCGCCCCAGGCGGCCCCGGTGCCGCAGGCTCCGGCCACGGACCTGGCCCCGTACCTCAAGCACCTGGCGCAGCTGCTCAAGGCCCTCACGGAGCGCGTGGCCGCCCAGGCGGAGGAGGCGCCCACGCTGCGCAACGCGCCCATGCCCCAGGCGCCCGCGCCGGACTTCGGCCCGTACATGGCGCAGCTCTCCAAGGCCATCACGGCGCTCGCGGACCGGCCGGTGTCGGTGTCCCTGCCCACCCCCGCGGAGTCGCTCCAGCGCGCCGCGAACGGCCCGTCTCCGGCGGAGCTGAGCCGGCAGATCGAACTGGTGGAGGGCGCGCTGCTGCCGCTGGAGCGCGCCGCCCGCCGCAACGTGCAGGGCGAAGGCGAGGGCATCAAGGCGCTCCAGGTCTGGCAGGGCGTCACCGAGGCCCTGGAGCTGCTGCGCGGCATGCTGCGGCGGTAAGGATTGAAGAAAACGGTTGTCGTGTCTGGCTTTGGCCTCTAAGGGGTTGGCGCGGTCCCAACCCCTGGAGGTCAATGCCATGCATCTCTTCAAGTCGGTTGTTTCCCTGGGTGCGCTCGCCGTGGTCATGGCGTGTGGTGGAGCGGAAGAAGCCGGAGCGCTCGCCACCCAGAAGTCCGCGCTGGTGACGGGGACGTCCCAGGGCTGCACCTTCACGGTGTCGTACGTGCAGCGCGTCCAGGTTCCCCCCATCTTCGACATCCGGCTCGCGCGCGAGGCGAGCGAGACCTGCCCCTGGAGCGCGAGCACCGTGACGGTCGGGTACTCCAACGCCAATCCGCCGACCATGGTGTCGCTGGCCGCCAACGAGCTGGGCGTGGCCGTGGGCTACACGTACCGGACGGGCGGCCCTTCGCCCATGGCGGTGGCGATCAAGCACGTCGCGCCGGACACGCTGTCCGTCGTCCGCTCCGCGGGCCTGACTCCCGTCTCGATGGGGACCTATATCTACTCCGCCAACCTGGGCATCGGACCGGATGGCACGACGCTGATCGCCACCGGCACCAAGAACGTCGCGATCGCCGGAGAGACGGGAGCGGGGAACCGCTACGTGGCTGTCTTCCCGGACTTCTTCACCAGCACCCTGGCCCCCACCATCGTCGCATATTGAAACAATTCGTTTCCAATGCCTGACGCTTGCCTTTATAGGGGGCGGCGCAGCACACACCCCCAACCCTGGAGTGCAATGCCATGCTGAACCTCAAGTCTGTTGTTTCACTTTGCGCGGTCGCCGGCCTCACCGCGTGTGGTGCCGGCGTGGAAGGCGATGACGGCCTCGCCACCCAGGAGTCCGCGCTGGTGACGGGGGTCTCCCAGGGCTGCACCTTCACGGTGTCGTCCGCGGCGCAGCCGGGCACGCTTCCCCCCATCTACAACGTCACCGTCACGCGCGCGGCGGACGCCACCTGCGCGTACGGCGCGGGCAGCGTCGTGGTGGGGACCTCCACGGGCACCGCGCCCACGCTGTCGCTGGCGGCCAACGACCTGGGCGTGGCCGTGAGCTACACGTACAAGAGCAGCGTCAGCGGCAGCGCGCCCCAGTCCCTGGGCCTCAAGCACCTGGCGCCGGACACGCTGGCCACCGTCCGCTCCACGGGGCTGTCCGTCTACCTGGGCCGGGGCTCCATCTACTCGGGCAGCCTGTCCATCGCGTCCGACGGAACGACGCTGACCGTGTACGGCACGAAGAACGGCACCATCTACGGGCAGACGGGCACGGGCAACACGTACCTGGCCAGCTACCCGAACTTCTTCACCAGCACCACGGCCCCGTCCATCATGACGTTCTAACTCGCTGACGGACGGGGCGGCGGGGGCGTGCCTACTTCTGGGGCGCGAACTGCTCCGCCCCGTCCACCGTGTCGTCGTCCAGCACCTTCTCCACGGAGTCCACCAGCTGCTGGCCGTCGCTGGCGGTGACGCGCAGCTGGAAGCGGCCTTCGCCGATGCCCTCGAAGACGAAGTAGTTGTAGCTCTGGCGCTCCAGGGCCTTCCAGTCGCCGTCGCGCTTCCACTCCAGCTTCTTGATGGGCAGCCGGTGGTTGCGCACCTGGATGGCGGCCCACCACGGGTTGCTGCCGTTCTTGAAGTGGTACCGCACCGGGCCGGCCACGTCGCAGGACACCGGCGTCCAGGTGATGTCCACGCGGCCGTCCTTCGCCTCCGCCACCTTGTCGAAGGCCTCGCGCGACAGGTCCAGGTGGCCCTTCTCGCAGTCGGGGCACTGGTCCACGATGCGCACGCGCACGGTGCCCTTGGGGCCGACGATGTCCACGCACTCGCCGCAGACGGCGCTGTTGTCGTACTGGGCCTGGTTCATCGCGGCCACCATCAGGTCGCCGCCGGGGTCGAACGAGCAGTTGCCGCCCCCGTTGGCGTCGTAGAAGGTCGCAATCCCTTTCTGCTCTGAACCCAGGCTCACGCCTCCACCGGAGGCAGAGTCCCCGCATGCCCCACAGGCAAGCGTGGTCAGGGTCAAAACCAGCGAAGACTTCCAGAAAGCGGGTCGGTTCATACCGCGCACTATACACGCGTCGCTCCGCGTCAATGGCAGTCAAGACTCCGCGTCTTGGTTCCATCACACAGGCTTGTTAGCGTCCCGGCCTTCCCCCTCCCCAAAATCGGAAAGGAATTCCCATGATGAACAAGCTGACGTCCGTGGTGTGTCTGGGTTCTGCCCTCGTGCTCTCCGCCTGTGGTGCTCCGGAGCCGGAGGACGGCGTGGAGCTGGCGCAGCAGTCGCAGGGGGTCATCACTCCCGTGTCGGGCTCTTCGCAGGGCTGCGACTTCACCTTGAGCGGCACCCAGCTCACCACGAGCCCGCCGTCGTACAGCGTCACGCTCACCCGGACCGGCGGCACCAGCTGCGCGTATCCGGCGGGTGAGTCGGTAGAGATTGGCTACTCCTACAGCGTGGAGCCCAGGCTCTCCATCGCGGGCAACAGCCTGGGGCTCGCCGTGTCCTTCACCAAGAAGGGGACCTACAGCGGCTCGTCCCCGCGGTACCTGGCGATCAAGCACATCGACCCGGCGACGCTGTCCGTGGTGCGCGACGCGGACCTGCGCGCGGACTACCCCTACGGGCAGATCACCTCCGGCGGCATCACCATCCTGTCGGACGGCACGACGCTGCGAGCGGCGGGCCAGTTTACGGGCACGCTCGGCGGCCGGGGCGGCAGCTACTACTACGCCAACTACGCGGACTTCTTCACCAGCACGACGGCGCCGACCTACTCAACGTTCTGATGCCTGAAAAAGCCTGGCCCGCCACCGGCTGATTCCGGTGGCGGGCCAGGCCCCCCTTGCTGCGCGTTCCCCGGTGTTTCGTGCTGGGTGCTTCCTTCAGCGGCCGCGGGCGGACGCGGTGGTCAGCGCGCGGGCCTGGCCGATGAGGCGGACGAACTCGGTGCGGTCGGAGTCGCCGCCCACGGCGCCCTCCGCCAGCTTCTGCGTGGTGGCCAGGCTCCAGCCCTCCGCGGCGGGCGCGGCGCGGAGGATGTCCGCGGTGGCGGCCACGGCGACGGCGAAGCGGAAGTCCTGGGACGCGGCCTCCATGGACGGCTTCAGGTTCGCGCGGGTGAGCGGGAAGGCCTGCTCCTTGGCCTCCGTGCCGTTGGGCGCCTTGGCGCGGATGCGCACCGTGGCCAGCTCCTGCGGCGCCTCGCCGGTGAGCTCCACCTCGTAGAGCGCCGTCACGGTGTGGCCCGCGCCAATCTCGCCCGCGTCCACCTTGTCGTCGCGGAAGTCGTTGTCGGCGATGTCGCGGTTCTCGTAGCCCATCAGGCGGTAGCGGCTGACGGCCTTGGGGCTGAACTCCACCTGGAACTTCACGTCCTTCGCGATGACCTCCAGCGTGCCGGTCAGCTGCGTCTCGAAGACCTTGCGCGCCTCCTTCATGCTGTCCACGTAGAAGCTGTTGCCGTTGCCCTTGTCGGCCAGCTGCTCCATCAGCGAGTCGTGGTAGTTGCCCATGCCGAAGCCCACCGTGGTGAGGGTGACGCCCTCGGACACGTACTTCTGCACGCTGGCCAGCATGGCCTTGGGGCTCAGGTTGGGACCGATGTTGGCGTCACCGTCGGTGAGCACCACCACGCGGGACACCACGCCGGCCGCGGCCTTCTTCACCGCGTGCTTGTAGGCCGTCTCCATACCGGAGCCCATGGCCGTGCCGCCGCCCGCGACCAGCGTGTCCAGCGCCGCGTGGATCTTCTTCACGTCCGTGGCGGGCGTGGGGGGCAGCACGTCCCGCGTGGAGCCCGCGTAGGTGACGAGCGCCACGGTGTCGTTCTCGTTGAGGTTCTTCACCGCGACCTTGATGGACTCGATGGCCAGCGGCAGCTTGTCCGACGAGGCCATGGAGCCGCTGGTGTCCACCAGGAACACCAGGTGCGCGGGCTTGCGCTGCGAGCGGGAGACAACCTTGCCCTGCACGCCCACTCGCACGAACTGGCGGCGCGCGTTGAAGGGCGACGGCGCGCCCTCCAGGTGCACCGTGAAGGCGCCGTCCTCCGGCGGGGTGTAGCGGTACTTGAAGTAGTTGACGAACTCCTCCACGCGCACCGCCTGGGTGGGGGGCAGCTGCCCCTGCTGCAGGTAGCGCCGCGCCATGGAGTAGGAGGCCGTGTCCACGTCCGCCGCGAAGGTGGACAGGTTGTCCTTCGCCGTCTCGGTGAAGGCGTGGGCCTTGTAGGTCTCGAAGGTGTTGCCGCCCTCGGCGCTCTTGTCGTCGGCCAGCTCCTGCTTGGACTTCTCCATCGGCTGCTGGACCGGCATCGGGGCGGCGGCGCCTCCCATGGCCAGGGCGCTCATGGCCTTGCCTTCCTTCACCGGCGCCGCGCGGCGCATCTCCGGCGGCTCCGCGGCCATGAGGCTGTCGGAAGGGGCCGGGGCGCCGGCGGCGACGGCGCTCTCGTACTCCGGGGCGGGCGCCTGCGCGGCGGTGGCGTCACGGCGCTTCCTGGCGGCCGGGGCCGCGACCGGAGTCGAGGGCGGCGGGGGCGACGGGGGCGCCATCAGCGCACGGGACTCTTCGGCGGGGGCGCTCTCGGTGGTCGCGACGGCCTGGGGACGCAGCTCGCCGCGCGCCACGCCCTGCGACGGCTCCCTCGCGGAGCACGCGCTCACGAGGCTGGCGCAGAGGAGGGCACCACTGACAAAGGACACGCGGCGCTTCGAGAAGAAGGGGGACATGGGCGGCTCCGGGACAACGGGAGGAAGTCAGCGTGCCCCTGGAAACGGCCGACCCGCGGAATGGGTTTATCTGGTGAATTTTTCCCGGGTCCGCACGTGGGCCGCGCTTGCGTGGGGGGACCCCTTTTGCGACGGTCCGCGGCATGGAGACGACACGACCGTTCCGGATTCTGGGCATCCAGCAGATCGCCATCGGGGGGCTGGACAAGGGCGCCCTGCGCAAGCTGTGGGTGGACACGCTGGGCCTTCAGGCCCATGGCACCTACCGCAGCGAGAAGGAGAACGTGGACGAGGACATCGTCGTGGCGGGCGCGGGCCCCTTCAAGGTGGAGGTGGACCTGATGCAGCCCGTCAATCCCGACGGACGTCCGAAGGTGCACGACCCGGCGCTCAACCACGTGGGCCTGTGGGTGGACGACCTGGCGGGGGCCGTCAAGTGGCTGGAGGGGCAGGGCATGCGCTTCACGCCCGGCGGCATCCGCAAGGGCGCGGCGGGCTTCGACGTCTGCTTCATCCACCCGAAGGCGAGCGATCAGTTCCCGCTGAGCGGCGAGGGCGTGCTGATTGAGCTGGTGCAGGCCCCGCCGGAGATCATCCGCGCCTTCGAGCAGGCCGCGGCCAACGCGGCGCACTGAGCAGCCACCGGCTGGCGCGCGCGAAGCCCTTCTTCACCGCGCGCTCCACCGGATCCCACGCGACGCACAGCACGAACGTGCACGCGATGAGCAGCGCGAGCAGGCCCGCGTACTTCAGCCACCCGCTGGAGTCGCCCCACAGCTTCTGGAACGAGAAGACGCCGAAGAGGCGGTAGTACAGCAGCATCTCGTGGAAGAAGTACGCGGACAGCGACGCGGTCCCGAAGACCTCCAGGAAGCGGCGCGCGCGGGAAGGCTTCGCGTCCGCCGCCATCCGTCCCTCCACCCAGAGCATCCCGAGCAGCACCGCGCAGACCCACATGAAGCGGGTGGCGGAGTTGGACGGGTTGGTGACGAAGAAGCGGTGCGGCGGGTAGAGGTTGTTGAGCACGCCCGGCAGCAGCGTCCCCAGAAGCCCCAGCGCGATGAGGAAGCCCAGGGCCCGCGCCAGCCCCTTGCGGCCCCACGCGCCCGCGATGCAGCCCGCGAAGGCGCCCAGCCACGCGAAGCCTATCCACGGCACCAGCGGGAAGGGGGCCCAGGAGGACTTGCGCAGGAAGGACGCCCAGGGCTCGCCCGCGGAGTCGCTGAACGGCGCCAGCGCGAACGCCCCCATCGCCAGCACGAACGCGGTGCCCGCGAGCACGCGCGGACGCGAGGCCAGCAGCGCGGCCAGGGGCAGGGTGATGATCAGGCACAGGCCCACGCAGTGGAGGATGTCCAGGCGCAGCAGCCACACGGGCTCGGAGCGGATGGGGAACCAGACGGCGTTGACGAGCGCGGCGACGGCGAACACCTCCGCGATGCGGCGCAGGTTGCGGGGCACGCGCTCGTGCAGCACCCCCGCGGCGGCGCTGCGCACCATGAGCAGCGCCAGCGCGAACCCGGCGGAGAAGATGAACGCGGGGGCCACCAGCCCGTCCACCTTGAGCAGCCGTCCGGTCCACTCGCTCTTGCGCAGCTCCGGGGTGAGCAGCACGAGCGAGTGGGTCTGGATCATCACGAGGACGGAGAGGCCGCGCAGCCAGTCGATGGCGCGCACGCGCTCGCGGGAGACAGGGGCGGCGGAGGGCAGGGTGCTCACGGGGGCCGCTACCCTACGTCGGTCCCGCGGGCGGTTGCACGCGCCCGCGGGACCGGGAACTGCTTGGACTACCAGATGACGGCGTCGAGGTACGCCGTCCCCTTCCACGTGCCCGTCGTCTGGAACTCCACGCCCAGCTGGTACAGCGGGGTGGTGGAGCCGGAGGGCAGCTTCACGGTGATGTTGTTCCAGGCGCCGGCCTTGAGGCTGCTGACGGCGATCCAGTTGCCCGTCCAGCGCCAGTTCGCGGACGCGCCCTCCAGGGTGTAGGGCTGGACGCCGGTGATCTTGCTGCCGGTGGGCAGCCAGAACCGGAACGTCACCGTCTTGCCGGACGGCACGGCCGCGTTGGCCACGGCCACCGTGCCCTTGCCGGCCGTGCCGTTGAAGGGCACGGCCAGCGAACGGGTGCCCGCGTAGGCCTTGGACGTGGTGGTGCTCACGGACGACAGGGCGGCGCCGCCCGCGGTCCAGCCCTGCGCGCTGGACTCGAAGCCGTACTTCGAGGTGTCGCCCGGGGTGCCCGCGTCGGAGGAGCCGGTGCCCGCGTCGGTGCCAGCATCCGGACGCGTTCCGCCGTCCACGCCGCCGTCGGTGCCTCCGTCCGGACGGGTGCCACCGTCGACCGGCGGGGTGCCGGCGTCCACGGTGCCGCCATCGGTGGAGCCACCGCCGCCCGGGGGCGGAAGCGTGGTGCCGGCCGCGGGCAGGAGGAGGCCACCCGCGTTGAGGAACACCCCCGCGCGCCGCTTCAGGTACGGCTGGCCGTCGGCGGCCTGGTCGTTCTGGTAGGAGCTCTGGCCGCCCGCGCCCGCGCCGAACATCAGGGCGACGACGCCCGCGTTGGCGAACTTGCGCCGGTGCGCGTCACCGCTCGCGCCGAAGAAGTACTCGGTGCGGTTGTCCTTGTAGCCCTGGCGCGCCCCACCGCCGTTGTTGATGTTGAGGTGGTTGGAGTTGCCCAGCGGGATCTGCCACAGCACCCAGCGCTTGCCGGACGTCTGGTTCCAGAGGCGCAGCCACTCCGCGTAGCGGTTGTACGAGCGCGACGTGAGGGGCGCCGAATCGCTCATGTCCCAGGTGTGATCCGCGCCCTGCGTGAGCCGGTAGAAGTCCGCGTCGCGGTCCAGCGGGTCGCCCACGATCACGTCGTAGGTGGCGCCGGTGACGTTGGTGCCCAGCCCCAGCGGCTTGAGGAAGTTGACGACCTTGTCCACCTCCGGCTGGAGCGGATCCGTCAGCGAGTTGAACGCGATGTCCTTGCCGCTGGCCCACGCGGAGATGTGCAGGCCCAGCACGACGTTGTTCGCGCCCACGGCCTTGCGCAGCTGGAGGAACGCCAGGCTCCACCCGGCGACGGTGTTGGGCAGGCCCGCGAGCTCCGGCATCCCCGAGGCGGCGATGGCCGCGTAGGCGTTGGGGTTGGAGGCCGTCTGGAACTGGAGGAGGCCGACCGCGTCCGGCTCCACGTGGAGGATGACCGGGCTGCCGAAGGTCTTCGCGCGCTGGAGGAGCAGCTTCACGTCCTCGAAGTAGCTGCGCATGGTGCTGGCGTTCTTCAGCTTCGCCAGCGACTCCCCCTCGCCGCCGCCCGGCTCGGCGAAGAGCTGGTAGTAGGTGACGACGGGGACGAAGCCCTGCGCCTTCGTCTCCGTGAAGAAGCTGGCCGCCCAGCTGCCGTCACGGGCGCCGTAGCCCCAGTTGTCCGACCAGCCCTTGGTGAAGTAGCGGTAGCGCGCGTCCCACGGCACGTCGCTGTCCCGCATCCAGTTCTGGCCGGCCTCCTCGAAGAGGCCCACCATCATGCGGTTCTGGAAGGCGGGGGGCACGGGGCCCTGCACACCCGTGGCGGCCTGGGCGGTCAGCGCCCCGAGACACGTCAGCGTCAGCAGCGCCGCGAAGGCGCGTCGAATGGTGTTGGTCATGGAGGCGCTAGTACGCTTCAGCGCTCTCAGTCCTTCCGGTTCGGGGTGCAACGCCCCCCGGCCGTCCGCTCCTCGGACACGCCGCCGGGGGCTCCCAGGCCCGCTATGCGACCGAGCTTCGGGGCGCTGCGTCCTCCACCCGCCGCAGGCACCCGGTGAGGTGCCGCGCCATGGCCTCGACATGCGGCGGTTCGATCATCGTCTGGTGGTTGCCGGGTACCGGCAGCACCTCCAGCCCGTGCAGCACCAGCTGTCGCCACGGCTGTTCCGGATGCAGCGGGTGGGGCGGCACGTGCACCTGGGCCTTGAGGTACGTGGCGGGTCCCTCGTAGGGCACGGGCTCGTAGCTGAAGAGGGCCCGCATGTGCGCCTTCCAGACGTCCAGGAAGATCTCCAGGTCGCGCAGCGAATACGAGTCCGGCACGGTCGCACCTTCGCGGGCCTGGCGCAGCACCTCCTTCATCTGCTCGTGCGGAGGCAGTGAGCGCAGGCGCTGGGCGAGCGTGGGCGTGTCGTCTCCGAACATGGCCGCGAGCAGCGCGGCGTCGTCCTCGAACCGCGTGGGCATCTGGCCGGGACCGGGCGTGTCGAGGAAGACGAGCAGCGCGGGCGGGACGCCCAACCTGAGCAGGCGCTGGGCCATCTCGTAGACGATGGTGCCGCCCATGGAGAGGCCGACGAGGTAGTAGGGCCCTTGGGGCTGCCACTGGAGCATGGCGCTCAGGTGGTGCGACGCGAGCAGCTCGATGCTCGTCAGCGGAGGGCACTCGCCATTCACGCCAGGGGCCTGGAAGCCATACACCGTGCGGTCGGGGCCGAGCGCCCGCACCAGGTCCTGGTAGCAGAACACCGTGCCGCCCACCGGGTGCATGCACCACAGCGGCGGAAGGTCCGAGCGTCCCTCCTGGAGCCGCACGATGCCTTCGGGGAGCGTGGGCCCCTGCGCGGTCACCGGTGCATCCGGCGTGAGCTTCGCCTGGATCCACTGCGCGAGCGCCGCGACCGTCGGACTCTGGAAGAGGACCTGGAGCGGGACCTTGAACGGGAAGTGCTCCGACAGCTTGGACACGAGCTGCGCCGCGAGCAGCGAGTGGCCGCCCAGGTCGAAGAAGCTCGCGGTGACGCTGATGGCCGTGCGTCCCAGGACCTCCGCCCACAGGTCCGCGATCCGCTGCTCCAGCGGCGTGCGAGGCATCACGCCGGCCTCCGCCGCGTCCGCGGCATCCGAGGGACGGGGAAGGGCGCGGCGGTCCACCTTGCCGTTCGCGTTGAGCGGCAGCGCGTCGAGCAACACGAACGCGGAAGGGACCATGTGGCTGGGAAGCAGGCCCTGGACGTGAGTGCGCAGGTCGCTGGCGGTCACGGCGTCGCGGAAGGTGACGTAGGCGACCAGCCGCTTGTCGCCCGGTGAGTCCTCACGCACGAGGACCAGGGCCTCGCGCACGGACGCATGCTGGCGAAGCACGGCCTCGATTTCGCCCGGCTCGATGCGGAAGCCGCGCACCTTGACCTGATGGTCGCGACGGCCCACGAATTCGACGGCACCATCGTGGCGCTGCCGGACGAGGTCGCCCGTGCGGTAGAGGCGTGCGCCCGGGACGGCGGCGAAGGGGTGGGGGACGAAGGCGGTCGCGGTGAGGTCGGGCCGCTCCCAGTAGCCCCAGGCGAGGCCGTCACCACCGACGAACAGCTCGCCGACGATGCCCGGCGCCACCGGGTGCAGGTGCGCGTCCAGCACATAGGCCGTGCTGTTGGAGAGGGGCTTGCCGATGGGCACCGTGCCCGTGACGGGCTCCGTGACGAGGTGCCACGTGCTGAACGTGGTGTTCTCCGTGGGGCCGTAGACGTGCAACAGCCTGCGGGGCCCACCGTGGGCCAGCAGCCGGTTCACGCAGGCCGGGTCCACGGCCTCGCCACCGAAGAGGAGCGTGGACAGGCCATTGAAGGCCGTGGGCTCCATCCGGGTGACGTGGTTGAACAGGGCCGTGGTGAGGAACAGCGCGGTGATGCGCTCGTCGCGCAGACCCCGGGCCAGCGTGGTGGGGTCGATGATCTCCTCCTTGGAGAACAGGACGAGCGTGGCGCCGTTGAGCAGCGCGCCCCACACCTCGAAGGTCGAGGCGTCGAAGGCCACCGTCGCTGCCTGAGCCACCCGGTCCTCCGGGCCGAAGGGGATGTAGTCGGGATCCATCACCAGCCGCATCACGGCCTGATGCGGAACGCAGACCCCCTTGGGCCGGCCCGTGGAGCCGGACGTGTAGATGACGTAGGCGGGCTCCAGGGGATGGAACCGGGTCGCGTCGTACGGTGAGCCGGAATGGGCAGTGGCCTCCAACGCATCAATGCGGATGCACCCGACGCTGTCCGAAGAGAACCGGCTCGAGGTCGCCGTTCCCGTGATGATCCGATGCACCTTCGCATCGGAGATCATGAGGGCCAGGCGGTCCGCCGGGTAGTCAGGATCCAACGGCACGTAGGCGCCACCCGCCTTGAGCACGGCGACCAGTGACACGATGAGGTCGATGGAGCGGGAGAGGCACACGCCCACGCGTGGCGCCTCCGGTCCGACGCCCTGGGCCTTGAGCGTCCACGCGAGCTGATTGGCGCGGGCATCCAGCTCCGCGTAGGTGAGCGCCTGGGCCCCATGGCGCACGGCGATGGCGTCCGGCCGCGTGGCCACCTGGGCTTCGAAGGCCTGCGCGAGGGAGAGGTCCCTCGGATAGGGCCGGCCGGTTTCGTTCCAGGCCATGGTGACCTGCTGGTGCTCCGCTTCGGAGAGCCAGGGCAGGGCGTGAATGCCCACGTCGGGTTGACGGAGCGCGCCTTCGAGGAGGCGACGGAAGTGGTCGGCCATCCGCTCGAGGGTGCGGGGCTCGAACAGCGCGGTCGCGTACTCGAACGTGCCGCTGAGACCTTCCGGGACTTCGGTCAGGGCCAGGGTGAGATCGAACTTGGACGTCGGGGTCTGGAGCTCCAGCGCCTGGACCTGGAGGCCCGGAAGCTGGGGCGGGTTCCCGGGCGCGTTCTGCAAGGCGAACATCACCTGCACCAGCGGTCCATGGCTCAGGGCCCGTTCAACGTGCAGCTCCTCCACGAGCTTTTCGAACGGCAGCTCCTGATGCGCATACGCACCCAGGGCCCGGTCGCGCACCTGACGGAGCACTTCGCGGAAGGACGCGCCGTCGCGCAGGTGGGCCCGCAGCGGCAGCGTGTTGACGAAGAAGCCGATGAGGCCTTCCAGTTCCTCGCGCGTGCGGTTGGCGATGGGCGTGCCGACGATGAAGTCCCGCTGGCCGCTGTAGCGCGACAGCAGCAGCTGGAAGCCCGCCATCAGTGTCATGAACAGCGTGGCCCCTTCCTGGCGGCCCAATCCCTCCAGCGCTTCGAGCACGGCTCGCGGGAGGGTGAAGACGTGGGTGGCCCCCGCGAACTGCTGCACGGAGGGACGGGGATGGTCGGTCGGCAGCTCCAGGACGTGCGGCGCGTCCGCGAGCTGCTGCTTCCAGAAGTCGAGCTGCCGCTGGAGCACGTCATCTTGGAGCCACTGGCGCTGCCACGCCGCGTAGTCCGCGTACTGCACCGGCAAGGCAGCCAGGTCGGAGGCCCGGCCCGCGTGCCGCGCCTGGTATTCGGCGGACAGCTCCCGGTAGAGCACGCCCAGGGACCAGCCGTCGGACACGATGTGATGCAGGTTGAGCAGCAGCACGTGGTGTCGCGCGTCCTCGCTTACCAGGAGGGCGCGGAACAGCGGACCCTCGGAGAGATTGAAGGGCGTCTCCGCGTCCTCGCGCAGCAGGGCTTCGGCTTCGTCCCGGGAGGACGCCTCGACCCGGCGGAGGGACACAGGCAGCCGGGGCAGGATGTGCTGCACGGGGACGCCTTCACCCGGGAACACCGTGCGCAGGGATTCGTGCCGGTCCACGAGCGCCTGGAGGGCGTGCTCCAGCACGTCCACGTCCAGCGTGCCTTCCAGCCGCAGCGCCATGGGCATGTTGTACGCGGCCCGGTCCGCGTGGAACTGGTTGAGGAACCAGAGCCGCTCCTGCGCGAAGGACAGGGGCGGCGGTCCTTCACGGTGCCAGGCCTTGAGCGCGGGAACGGACTGGGACGGGTCCTGCGTCCGTGCTTCCAGTGCTCCGGCCAGGGCTTCGATGGTGGGGAACTCGAAGAGGGTCCGCACGGGGACGGGCACGCCCAGCACCTGCGAGGTCCGGGAGACGATCTGCGTGGCCAGCAGGGAGTGCCCGCCCAGGTCGAAGAAGTTCGCATCGACGGGGATGTGCGCCCGTTGCAGCACCGCGCACCAGATGGCGCTCAACGTCTGCTCCAGCGCGGTCAGCGTGCGTGTTCCCGTCGGCGGCTCCTCGCCCTCGGGGACCGGCAGGGCGCGGCGGTCCACCTTCCCGTTGGGCGTCATGGGCAGCGCGTCCAGCAGCACGAACGCGGAAGGGACCATGTGGCTGGGAAGCAGCCCCTGGACGTGGGTGCGCAGGTCGCTGGCGGTCACGTCATCGCGGAAGGTGACGTAGGCGACCAGCCGCTTGTCGCCCGGTGAGTCCTCACGCACGAGGACCAGGGCTTCACGCACGGACGCATGCTGGCGAAGCACGGCTTCGATCTCGCCCGGCTCGATGCGGAAGCCGCGCACCTTGACCTGATGGTCGCGGCGGCCCACGAAGTCGAAGGCCCCGTCGTTCCGCTGCCGGACGAGGTCTCCGGTGCGGTAGAGGCGAGCGCCAGGGACGGAGGCGAAGGGGTGGGGGATGAAGGCGGTCGCGGTGAGGTCGGGCCGCTCCCAGTAGCCCCAGGCGAGGCCGTCACCGCCGACGAACAGCTCGCCGATGATGCCCGGTGCCACCGGGTGCAGGTGCGCATCCAGCACGTAGGCCGTGCTGTTGGAGACCGGGCGGCCGATGGGCACCGTCACCGCATCGGGTTCGACCCGCGTCGGAGAGAACCAGGTGCTGTACACCGAGTTCTCCGTGGGGCCGTACGCGTGAATGACCTGCTCGGGCTTGCTGTGGGAGAGGAGTGCCCGGATGCAGGCCGGGTCCGCGGCCTCGCCACCGAACAGGAGCCAGCGGAGCCCCTTGAGGAGCGCCGGGTCGGTGCGCGCGACGTGGTTGAGGAGCGCCGTGGTGAGGAACAGGACCGTGATGCCCTCGTCGCGGACCCGCTGCGCGAGCACCGTGGGTTCGATGACCTCTTCCTTGGACAGCATGACCAGCGTCGCGCCATTGAGCAGGGCGCCCCACAACTCGAACGTCGAGGCGTCGAAGGCGACCGTGGAAGCCTGGGCCACACGGTCCTCGGGACGAAGCTGGATGAAGACCGGATCGAGGACCAGGCGGGCGACGCCGCGGTGCGGGATGCAGACGCCCTTGGGCCGGCCCGTGGAGCCCGAGGTGTAGATGATGTGCGCCAGGTCCTCGCCCGTGCACGCATCCGGAGGCGCGTGACGTGCCAGCCCCGCCGGCAGCGCGTCCAGCCGCAGGACCGTCCAGGGGCCTTCGGGGACCTGACTCGCGAGCGCCGACTCGGTGACGACGGCGACGAGCCGCGCATCGGTGGCCATGAAGGCGAGCCGGTCCGCCGGATAGTCCGGATCCAGCGGCACGTAGGCGCCGCCCGCCTTGAGGATGGCGACGAGCGACACGACGAGGTCGATGGATCGCGGCAGGCACACGCCCACGCGCGGCGCATCCCGCCCGACGCCCTGAGCCTTGAGGGCCCACGCGAGCTGATTGGCGTGGGTGTCCAACTCCGCGTAGGTGAGCGCCCGGGCGCCGTGGCGCACGGCGATGGCATCTGGCCGCGCGGCCACCTGCGCGTCGAAGGCACGCACCAGGGAGGCTTCGCGCGGGTAGGGACGCGCGGTGTCGTTCCAGGTGAAGAGGACCTGCTGCCGCTCTGCCTCGGAGATCCAGGGCAGGGCGTGGAGGGCGGCATCCGGCTGGCGGAGCACGCCTTCGAGCAGCTGGTGGAAGTGGCCGGCCATCCGCTCGATGGTGCGGGGCTCGAAGAGGGCACTCGCGTATTCGAGGACGCCCGAGAGCCCGTCACCTGTCTCCTCCAGCATCAGGCTGAGGTCGAACTTGGAGGTCTGGAGCGGCAGCTCCAGTGCCTGGACCTGGAGGCCCGGTAGCTGGGGCAACGTGCCGGGCGCGTTCTGCAAGGCGAACATCACCTGCACCAGCGGTCCATGGCTCAGCGCACGTTCGACGTGCAGCTCCTCCACGAGCTTTTCGAACGGCAGCTCCTGATGCGCATACGCACCCAGGGCCCGGTCACGCACCTGCCGCAGCACTTCGCGGAAGGACGCGCCGTCACGCAGGTGGACCCGCAGCGGCAGCGTGTTGACGAAGAAGCCGATGAGGCCTTCCAGCTCCTCGCGCGTGCGGTTGGCGATGGGCGTGCCGACGATGAAGTCCCGCTGGCCGCTGTAGCGCGACAGCAGCAGCTGGAAGCCCGCCATCAGCGTCATGAACAGCGTGGCCCCTTCCTCACGGGCCAGGGCCTCCAATGAATGACGGACCCCGGAGGGCAACGCGAAGCGGAACGTTGCGCCTTCGAACCGCTGCACCGCGGGGCGCGGGCGATCCGTGGGCAGCTCCAGGACATGGGGCGCGTCCGCGAGCTGCTGCTTCCAGAAGTCGAGCTGCCGCTGGAGCACGTCGCCCTGGAGCAACTGGCGCTGCCACGCGGCGTAGTCCGCGTACTGCAAGGGCAGCGGGGACAGCTCAGGCGACTGGCCCTGGAGACGTGCGCGGTACTCGGAGGAAAGCTCGCGGTAGAGCACGCCCAACGACCAGCCATCGGACACGATGTGGTGCAGGTTGAGCACCAGCACCGAACACGTGCCTTCGAGCTGGAGAAGGAGTGCCCGGAACAGGGGCCCCTTCGCGAGGTCGAAGGACCGCTCCGCCTCCTGCCGCAAGCGCGTCTGGACCCGCACGTCCTCCGGTCCCGAGGCATTGAACCGCTGGACCTCCAGCGTGAGGACGGGCTCCTCGGCGATGTGCTGCGTGGGGCGGTCACCTTCGGGGAACATGGTGCGAAGGGACTCGTGCCGCGACACGAGTGCTTCCAGGCTGGCGCGCAGCACCGTGATGTCCAGTGGACCGTCCAGGCGCAGAGCCATGGGCATGTTGTAGACGCCCGGCGCGTCGTGGAGCCGGCCCAGGAACCACAGCCGCTCCTGCGCAAAGGACAGCGGAAGCAGCCCGGATCCACGCGGCGTCACCGGGATGCGCGAGGCCTCCCGGTGTCCCTCCGCGAGCAGGCCTCCCACGACCCGGACGAACGCCTCCAGGCGCGGTGCCTCAAAGAGGGCGCGCACGGGCAGGGCCACGCCCAGGGCCTCCCGCACGCGTGACACCACCTGCGTGGCCAGCAGCGAGTGGCCGCCGAGGTCGAAGAAGTGGGAGTGCGCCCCCACTTCGCGCCCGCCCAGCACGGAGGCCCAGATTCCCGCGACCCGCGCTTCGAGCGGGCTCCGGGGCGCGATGAAGCCTTCGGTGCCGGAGGCTTCGGGAACAGGCAGCGCGCGCCGGTCGATCTTCCCGTTGGGCGTGAGGGGCAGCGACTCCAGCACCACGAACGCGGCGGGCACCATGTGGCCCGGGAGCCGGGCCTGGAGGAACTCGCGGAACACCGCGTCCGCGACTCCCGAGGCCGCGACGTAGGCCACGAGCCGGCGGTCGCCCGGCGTGTCCTCGCGCAGCAGGACGAGTGCTTCCCGTGCCGCGGGGTGCTGACGCAGGGCCGCTTCCACTTCGCCCAGCTCGATGCGGAAGCCGCGCAGCTTCACCTGGTGGTCGCGGCGGCCGACGTACTCCAGGACGCCATCCGCGCGCTGCCGGACCAGGTCCCCGGTGCGATAGAGCCGCGCGCCGGGCGTGTCGCTGAACGGATGGGGGATGAACTTCTCCGCGGTGAGGCCGGACCGGTCCCAGTACCCGAGCGCCAGTCCATCGCCGCCCACGAACAGCTCGCCCACGACGCCGGGAGGGACCAGCTGGAGCCGGGCATCGAGCACGTACGCCGTGCTGTTGGCGAGCGGTCCACCGATGGGCACGGACTCGACGCCCGCGTGTGGCACCCGGTGCCACGTGCTGAACGACGTGTTCTCCGTGGGGCCATAGCCGTTGATCAACGCCGTGGGCCCGCCGTGCGAGAGCACCGCGTTGACGCTGGCGACATCCGCGGCCTCGCCGCCGAAGATCATCCAGGACAGGTGGCGGAAGGACTCGGGCCGCGTGCGGGCGACGTGGTTGAACAGCGCCGTGGCCAGCACCATGTGCGTGATGCGCTCTTCCTGGAGCCTGCGCGTCAGGACCTCCGGGTCGATGATCTCGTCCTTGGTGAACAGGACCAGTGTGGCCCCGTTGAGCAGCGCGCCCCAGATCTCCAGCGTGGACAGGTCGAACGCGATGGTCGTGGACTGCGCCATCCGGTCGCCCGGCCCCAGGTGCACGTAGTCGGGGTTGAGCACCAGCCGCACCACGCCCTGATGCGGGATGCACACGCCCTTGGGCCGGCCCGTGGAGCCGGAGGTGTAGATGATGTGCGCCAGATCCACCGGCATCACGGCCTCGGCCGCGCGCCCGTCCGACACGGCCTCCCAGGGCACATCCAGGCACACGGGCGTCCACGCACCCGGGGGCAGCCCGGAGGCCAGGGCCTCATGCGTGACGATGGCGACCAGCCGCGCATCGGTGGCCATGAAGGCGAGCCGCTCGGAGGGATGCTCCGGGTCCAGCGGGACGTAGGCGCCGCCCGCCTTGAGGATGGCCAGCAGCGACACGATGAGGTCCACCGAGCGCGGCAGGCACACGCCCACCTGCGGCGTGCGCCGGCCCACCCCGAGTGTCCGCAGGCGCTGGGCCAGGTGCTCCGCGCGTGCATCCAGCTCCGCGTAGGTGAGCGTCACGGCACCATGGCTCACCGCGATGGCGTCGGGCCGCTGAGCGACCTGCGACGCGAAGGCGTCCACGATGGACAGCTCCGAAGGGTAGGGACGTGCCGACGCGTTCCAGTCCCGGAGCACCCGCCGCTGCTCCACCTCCGACAGGAAGACCGCGTCCCCCGTGGCCCGGTTCGGCGCTTCCACGAAGCATCGCAGCACCTGGAGGTAGTGCTCCGTCAGGCGCTCGATGGTGGCCGCATCGAACAGCGCGGTGGCGTATTCGAGCGTGCCCGCCAGCTCATCACCGGCCTCCTCCAAAGCGAGGAACAGGTCGAACTTGGACGTGCGTGTGTCCAGCGTCAGCGGGGTGACGGTGACGTCCGGGAACTGGAGCCGGGACGTGGGCGCGTTCTGGAGCGCGAACAGCACCTGGATGAGGGGCGTCCGGCTCGCTTCGCGTTCGACCTGGAGCGCTTCGACCAGCTTCTCGAACGGCAGGTGCTGATGGGCGTAGGCCCCCAGCGCGCGGTCGCGCACCTGTCCGAGGAGCTGGAGGAATGACGGCGCTCCCTCGAAGCGCGCACGGATGGGCAGCGTGTTGACGAAGAAGCCGATGAGGCCTTCCAGCTCCTTCCGCGTGCGGTTCGCGATGGGCGTGCCCACCACGAAGTCCCGCTGTCCGCTGTAGCGCGACAGCAGCACCTGGAAGCCGGTGAGCAGGGCCATGAACAGCGTGGCCCCCTCCCGGCGGGCCAGTTCGTCCAGCGCACGGTGGAGCCGGGCGGGAACCGTGAAGCGGTGGACGGCGCCCGCGAACCGCTGCACCGCGGGACGCGGCCGGTCGGTGGGCAGCTCCAGCACCCGCGGCACGTCCGCGAGCTGCCGCTCCCAGAAGCCCAGCTCCCGCTGGAGCACGTCGCCCTGGAGCCACTGACGCTGCCACGCCGCGTAGTCGGGATATTGGATGGGCAGGGGCGCCAGGTCCGTGGCGGCTCCCCGTGCGCGGTACGCGGTGGACAGCTCGTGGTACAGCACGCCGAAGGACCAGCCGTCGGAGACGATGTGGTGCAGGTTGAGCACCAGCACGTGCCGCCGCTCCGCTTCACGGATGAGCAGCGCACGGAACAACGGCCCCCGGGCCAGGTCGAACGGCCGCTCCGCTTCACGCTGCATGCACGCAAGCGTCTCTTCTTCCGAGCGGGACTCCGCGCGCTCCAGCATCACGGGCAGGTGCGCGGCGACGTGCTGGATGGCGGTGCCTTCACCGGGGAAGGTGGTGCGCAGGGACTCATGCCGGTCCACCACGGCCTGGAGCGCCTGCTCCAGCACGACCGGCTCCAGGGGGCCTTCCAACCGGAACGCGAACGGCAGTGAGTACAGCGCGGAGCCCGGCATCCACTGGTCCAGGAACCACAGCCGCTGCTGCGCGAACGACAGCTGCTCCCGCGCCGCATCCGCGCACGGAGGAATGGGCGCTTCGGCACGCTCCGCTGCTGGAGCGGCTGCCTCCAGCGCGGCGGCGAAGTCCCGCAGGATGGGGAAGGCGAACAGCGAGCGCAGCGGGACGGGACGCCCGAGCACGTCGCACAGCCGGCCGATGGCCTGCGTGGCCAGGAGGGATTGGCCACCCAGCTCGAAGAAGTCCGCCGTGGCGCTGACCGCCTCCACGCGCAGCACGTCCGACCAGACCTTCGCGACGGTCCGCTCCAGCGCGGTCTCCGGCGCGACGAAGTCCTCCTCGGCCCCGGGGCAGTCGCGCGGATCCGGCAGGGCCTTGCGCTCCACCTTGCCGTTCGCGGTGAGCGGCATCGCGTCCAGGACGACGATGGCCGAGGGCAGCATGTGCGCGGGCAGGTGGCCCTTCAGGTGGGCCCGCAGCACCGGCGCCGTCAGGAACTCGGAGGCCGTCACGTACGCCACCAGCCGCCGGTCCCCCGGCACGTCCTCGCGCACCATCACCACGGCCTCCTGCACGGAGCCATGCAGGCGCAGCGCCGCTTCCACCTCTCCCGGCTCGATGCGGAAGCCGCGCACCTTGACCTGGTGGTCCACGCGTCCCACGAAGTCCACCGCGCCGTCCTCGAGCCTGCGCGCGAGGTCCCCCGAGCGGTACATGCGCGCGCCCGGTTCGGTGCTGAAGGGATCCGGCAGGAACCGCTCGGCGGTGAGGTCGGGGCGCTCCCAGTAGCCCCACGCGACGCCGGTGCCTCCCGTGTACAGCTCGCCCACGGCGCCCGCGGGCAGCTCGCGCCCATCCGCGTCCAGCACGTACATCCGCGTGCCGGAGATGGCGTGGCCGATGGGCGCGGGCTCGGAGCCGAGCGGCGCGCGCAGGAGCTGGCAGCTGGTGAAGGTGGTGTTCTCCGTGGGGCCGTAGCAGTTGAAGATGCGCGTGCGCGGCAGGGCCTCCAGCGCCCGGCGCGCGTGGGGCAGGGACATCACCTCGCCGCCCGTGTAGAGCTGCCGCAGCGTCTCCGTGCCCGGCAGTCCCCGGTCCACCAGCGTGTTGAACAGGCCGGTGGTGAGGAACGCCGTCGTCACGCGCTCCGCGCGCAGGAAGTCGCCCAGCTCGTCCAGCGCGGCGGCCCCGCGCGAGAACACCGCCACGCGGCCGCCGTTGAGCAGCGCGCCCCAGAGCTCGAACGTGGACGCGTCGAAGGCCACGGGCGCCAGCTGCAACAGCACCTCGTCCGGTCCCAGGTGCACGTAGTCCGTGTCCAGCACCAGCCGCAGCACGCCCCGGTGGGGCACGCACACGCCCTTGGGCCGGCCCGTGGAGCCGGACGTGAAGACGACGTAGGCCAGGTCGTCCTCCACCACGTCCCGCGCGATGGGCCCGTCACTGAAGCCCGCCAGCGCCTCCGCCTGCGTGTCCAGGCAGAGCGTGCGCCAGTCCCCCGCGGGCAGCCGCGACTCCAGCCCGGCGTGCGTGACGATGATCCGCACGCGCGAATCCGTGGCCATGAACGCGAGCCGCTCCGAGGGGTACTCCGGATCCAACGGAACATACGCGCCGCCCGCCTTGAGGATGCCGACCAGCGTGACGATGAGGTCCACCGAGCGTGGCAGGCACACGCCCACCTGGGGCCGCTCACGGCCCACGCCCCGAGCCTTCAACCAGCCCGCGAGCTGGTTCGCGCGGGCATCCAGCTCCGCGTACGTGAGCTGCTGTCCGTCACAGCGGACGGCGACGGCGTGGGGACGGAGCGAGGCCTGGGCCTCGAACGCATCAGCGATGTTGCGAGGAGCCGGCCCCTTCGGGGACACGGGGGCGTCGACGGTCTCGGTCATGGCGACGCGCCGCCCCCGGCGAAGGGGTGTCAGTGCCGCCGCGAGTGACACGGGGGCGGATGAAACAGGGGCGGGCGCGTGCGTCGAATTAAGAGACGTTGACCGAGTCAGCGCAAGGTTGGCTGGCCCATCACACCCCTGGTGGAGTGGATTCCTCTCGCGCCAGCACTACCTGTCGCGTGCTCACTGTTGTTTCACGGAGGGCAGACCAGGCCCGGCTCGTTGGCGTCCACGTCCTGCAGCGCGAGCAGACACGTGAGCGCGTCCGGATCCACGGAGTCCATCAGGTACGTGCGGCGCCACAGCAGCGCGGCGAAGCGCTGGGGGAGCTGTGAGTCCGGCGCGACGAGCGCGCGGCGCACGCCGTTGCTGCCCACCGCGGCCCGGGCCATCGCCGCCTCCAGCTTCGCGACCTCGTCCGGGCAGCCCTCCGGGCAGTTGTAGAGGAACACCGCGTGGCCGTGTTCCAGGTTGTGGATCCACGAACAGCGCGGCTGCTCCGTGTCGAAGCTGCGGCACGACAGCCACGTGGAGCAGTGCAGGCCGGAGTTGGGCGGGTTCTCTCCGTTGCCGCACGCGGTGCTGCCGCACGAGCTCACGTGATTGGCCGACGTGGTGTCCGACAGCGGGAACGAATACCGCTCACAGGCTTCGCCACCGGGCGTGGGGGGATCGTCCTTCGTCGAACCGCAGGCGAGGCACAGCGAGAAGAGGAGGGCGGAGAGGGCGCGAGGCATCCGCCCCGTCATATCGCAACGGGCTTGTGCCGCTCATCGCCCCGGCGTCCCATCTGCCTGTCAGGGCGCGACGCCGCGCCGCTCCACGTCCCGGTCGCTCAGCCCCCGGAAGCCCAGGGCCTCCATCAGGCGCAGGAAGTCCGCGGGGGGAAGGCTGCCACCCGTGGCGCGCGAATGGCCGTGCGCGTACGAGCCTCCCATCGCCGGCAGGTCCAGTCCCCGCAGCAGCGCGAGCAGGTCCACCGGCGCGCGGCTTCGCAGCACGAAGTTCACGCGGCCGGGCAGGTAGCCCGTGTTGGCGGCGACGACGATGTGGTCCGGCAACCGCTGCACCCAACGCATCGCCACCAGCGGGTGCACCTGCGCCTCGGAGCTGAACATCAGGAGCGCCAGGTTCCCCGCGAAGCGCGGCGGCGTCTTCGCGCACCGGGCCACCTCGCGCTGCACCTCCAGCCGGCAGTCGCGCAGCGCGTCCACGCCGGGCACACGCCCCTCCGCGATGTCCGTCGCGCTGCCCGCGCGCAGCAGCACCTGCATCGCCAGCGGCGCCGCGAACCGGCTGGAGCGGCGGGCCGCGTTGAGCAGCGCCACCGCCTCCGTGACGGACGAGCGCTTCGCCCGCCGCAGCGCGTCCTTGAGGAACGGCATCGGCGCGTCCACGCCCAGGTCCGCCACCGTCCCCAGCACCGCCAGCCACTCCAGCGGACCGGGCACGACGAACGACGACGTCAGCACGTACGTGAGCAGGCTCGTGTTCGCCACGGGCTCATGGCCGTAGGCGGTGAGCACCTGGGCTCCGGGTGGAAAGGACTCCGACGCATGGTGGTCCACCAGCAGCGTGGGCACCCCGGCGAGCAGCGGCTCCGCGCGGCTGCCCATGTCCAGCACCACCAGCGCCTCCACGGACGAGGCCCCCAGCCGCTCCAGGAACCCGGGATGGTGGACGTCCTCTCCCTTGCCCGGCAGGCGCGCCGTCGGCCGGGCTCCCAGGGACTGGAGGGCCCGGAGCATCAGCACCCCGGACGTGAGCCCATCCACGTCCGTGTGCGGCGCGACAAGCACGTGCTTGTCCCGGCAGGCTTCCAGGAACTCGCGCGCCTGTTCCATCGCCGCCTCTGGCGCGGGCCAGTGCGCATCCTTCGTGTGTCCCAGGAGCATGAGACAAAGCTGTCACTGCCTGTAGCGGCACGGCAGGGCGCGCCCGTCGTGGCTGGTTGCCCTCCGGACGACCCCCCGGGTCCAGTCATGCGGCGCGAGCGTGCCGACCTTTCCAGGCATGGAAGGCCTCTCGACCTATCGGCTGGGCTATGTGGCCCAATCCCTGACGCTGGGCGTGAGCGCCAGCCACACCTGCCGGCTCGCCACCGCGACGCCGCAGCGCCTGGAAGCACTCATCGCGCAGAACCTGGAGGAGCTGGAGCAGCTGCTGCGCTTCAACGAGGCGCACGGCATCCAGCTGTTCCGCATCGGCTCATCGCTCATCCCGTTCGGCTCGCACCCGGTGAACACGCTGCCGTGGTGGAAGACCTTCGCGCGGGAGTTCGCCTCGCTGGCCCGCATCGCGCGCCAGTCCCAGCAGCGGCTGTCCCTGCACCCGTCCCCAGCCGGCGCGTCGCTGTCCTCGCGCCATGAGCGTGTGCGCGACGCCGCCCTCGCGGAGCTGCGCTACAGCGCGCGCGTGCTGGACATGCTGGAGGCGGGCCCCGAGTGCCGCGTCGTCATCCACGTGGGCGGCGCCGCCCCCAGCCGTCCCGAGGCGCTGGAGGCCGCGCACCGGATGCTGGACACGATGCCGGAGGAGCTGCGCCAGCGGCTCACCATCGAGCACGACGACAAGGTCTGGACCGCACGCGAAGTGCTACCGCTGGCCCGCGAGCACGGCGTGCCCATGGTGGGCGACAACCTGCACAACGCGGTGCTTCCTTCGGATCCGCCCCTGTCCGTGGAGGAGCTGGTGCGCGAGGCCTCCGCCACCTGGCGCGCCCTGGACCTGCGGCCCAAATTCCACCTGGCGTCACAGAAGGTGGACGGACGGCCCGGCGCGCACTCGGACTTCATCGTCCCGGCGGACTTCCAGGCCATGGTGGCCGCGCTCGACGGGCCGGCGGACTTCATGCTGGAGGCGAAGGAGAAGGACCGCGCGGTTTTCGCACTGCGTCGGGAGGCAGGGGCCAGGCGTTCACCCCGCGGACAGGGCGCGCGGGCGCCGTGACTTCGCGGGTGCGAGGGCAGGGCACTTCCCATAGTGTCCGCGCCCATGACCCGCTCCCCCCAGTCCCTGATGCGCGCGGCCCTGGCCGCCCTGTCGCTCGCGGCGCCCGCCGCCAGCGCGCAGACGACGCCTGCTCCGGCCGCGAAGGCCACGCCCGCGGAGGCGAAGCAGTTCGCCGAGAAGCTCAACGCGGACCTGAAGCAGCTCTGGACCCGCCAGGCCACCGCCGAGTGGATCAAGAGCACGTACATCACCGACGACACGGAGCGGAACGCCGCCTCCGTCAACGAAGAGGTGATGGCCTACGTCAACAACGCCATCAAGGAGTCGCGCCGCTTCGACGGGCTGAAGCTGGACGCGGACACCGCGCGCATGCTGCACCTCCTGCGCGTGTCCCAGACGCTGCCCGCCCCGGCGAACCCCAAGCAGCGCTCGGAGCTGGCCTCCACCGCCGCGAAGCTGGAGGGCCTCTACGGCAAGGGCAAGTACTGCGGCAAGGACGGCAAGGGGAAGTGCCGCGACCTGGAGGAGCTGTCCGACGTGATGGCGGAGAGCCGCAACGCGGATGAGCTGCTGGAGGCGTGGACCGGCTGGCACGCCATCAGCCGCCCCATGCGCCCGCTCTACACGCAGCTGGTGGACCTCTCCAACTCGGGCGCGAAGGACATCGGCTTCAGCGACCTGGGCACGCTCTGGCGGTCGTCCTACGACATGCCGCCCGCGGAGTTCGAGCAGGAGGCGCAGCGGCTCTGGGGCCAGGTGAAGCCCATGTACGACGAGCTGCACTGCTACGTGCGCGGCCGGCTCGCGAAGCAGTACGGCGAGGCGAAGGTGCCCGCCGGCAAGCCCATCCCCGCGCACCTGCTGGGCAACATGTGGGCGCAGGAGTGGAACAACATCTACCCGCTGGTGGAGCCGTTCCCCGGCCAGGCCAGCCTGGACGTGGGCAGCGCCCTGGTGAAGCAGGGCTACGACCCGCAGAAGATGGTGAAGCTGGGTGAGAAGTTCTTCACCTCGCTGGGCCTCAAGCCGCTGCCGCAGACCTTCTGGGAGCGCTCGCAGTTCACCAAGCCCCGCGACCGCGACGTCGTCTGCCACGCGTCCGCCTGGGACGTGACGTACGACAACGACCTGCGCATCAAGATGTGCATCAAGCCCACCGAGGAGGACCTGGTCACCATCCACCACGAGCTGGGTCACAACTACTACTACACGTACTACTACAAGCTCCCCGTCCTCTTTCAGGCGGGCGCCAACGACGGCTTCCACGAGGCCATTGGCGACGCGCTCACGCTCTCCATCACCCCGGCCTACCTCCAGCAGGCGGGCCTGCTCTCCGCGGTGGAGAAGAACGACAAGAACGTCATCAACCTCCAGTTGAAGGACGCGCTGGAGAAGGTGGCCTTCCTGCCCTTCGGCCTGCTGGTGGACCAGTGGCGCTGGGACGTGTTCAGCGGGAAGGTGAAGCCGGCGGACTACAACAAGAGCTGGTGGGCGCTGCGCACGAAGTACCAGGGCGTGGGCGCCCCGGTGGCGCGCACGGAGCAGGACTTCGACGCGGGCGCCAAGTACCACGTGCCCGCCAACGTGCCCTACACGCGCTACTTCCTCGCGCGGATCCTCCAGTTCCAGTTCCACAAGGCGCTGTGCGAGGCCGCGGGCCACAAGGGCGCGCTCAACGAGTGCTCCATCTACGGCAACAAGGCCGCCGGCCAGCGCCTGCAGGCCATGCTGGAGATGGGCGCGAGCAAGCCGTGGCCGGACGCCCTGGCGGCGATGACGGGCACCCGCCAGATGGATGCCACGCCCATGCTGGAGTACTTCGCCCCGCTGCGTCGTTGGCTCCAGGAGCAGAACAAGGGCCAGAAGTGCGGCTGGTGACGTTTCACGCCTGACGTATCCAGGGAGTGGACTTCGCCCGGGACGGGCGCTTAGGCTCTCGCCCGTCTTGTAGGGTTGACCTCTGTAGGACCGGACGGCGACTCTTCCTGTCCGCGATGAAAGAAGAACAGCAAATGGCGACTGGTACCGTGAAGTGGTTCAACGACGCGAAGGGCTTCGGCTTCATCACGCAGGACGGCGGCGGCGAGGACGTGTTCTGCCACCACACCGCCATCAACATGGACGGCTTCCGCACCCTGGCCGAGGGCCAGAAGGTGGAGTTCGAAGTCACCAAGGGCCCCAAGGGCCTGCAGGCGCAGAACGTTCGCGCCGCCTGAGCCTGACCGTTTCCTGATTCACCCAAGAAGGTCCGGCTCTCACGGGTCGGGCCTTCTGTATTTTCCGGAGCCCGCATGTCCGCCCCCACCTTCCGCCTGCGCTTCCTCCCCCTCGTCGCCGCCCTGGGCTGCGCCGGTTGCGCCACGTCCTCCACCTCCACGGCCCCCACGCCGCCGGCCACCGCGTCCACCGCCGCGTCCGCTCCCGTGACGAAGGAAGCGCTTGCCGCGCTCAAGCAGGAGCTGGTGACGCAGCACGGCGAGTCCCAGCGCGCGCGCATCGAGCGCGGCGTGGACCAGGTGGCCGCGCTGTGGCGGCCGGAGGACGGCGACCTGGCGGCCTTCGCGCGCGAGCAGTTCCTGCCCACGGGCCCCCGGCTGGACGCGACGTTCAGGCGCCTGGAGGGGCTGTTCGAGCAGTTCGACGGGCACATGAACGAGCTGGGGCGGGAGCTCCAGTGGTTCACGGACCTGGACCTGGGGCCGCTGTTGCCGGTGGAGCCGCTGCTCGCGGCGTATGACCCGTCCTCCAACGTCACGTCGGACCTGTTCCAGGCGAAGCCGGGCTTCGTCGTGCTGCTCAACTTCCCGCTCACCACGCTGGCCGAGCGCGTGAAGGAAGGCCCGTCCTGGACGCGCCGGCAGTGGGCGGAGGCGAAGCTGGCGTCGCGCTTCAACCGGCGGGTGCCCGCGGCGGTGGAGCAGAAGGTGTCGCAGGCCATCGCGGACGCGAACCTCTACATCGCCGAGTACAACATCTGGATGCACCACCTGGTGGACGCGAAGGGCCAGCGCCTGTTCCCCCAGGGGCTGCGGCTCATCAGCCACTGGAACCTGCGCGACGAGCTGAAGGGGGACTACACGGACCCGAAGGGCCTGGCGAAGCAGCGGATGATCGTCCAGGTGATGGAGCGCATCGTCACGCAGACGATTCCCGCCGCCGTCATCGACAACCCGCGCGTGGACTGGGACCCCTTCACCAACAAGGTCACCGTGGCGCCGCCGGAGTCGGTGGAGGCGAACGCGCCCCAGCGCGCCGCGAAGGCGGACACCGCGCCGGAGCCGGACACGCGCTACGCGCGGCTGCTGGCCACGTTCAATGCATCGCGGAAGGTGGATCCGTACTCGCCGGTGGCGCCCACGCGCATCGCCCGCGCCTTCGAGCTGGACCGTGGCCTGCCGGAGGAGCGCGTGCGCACGCTGCTCACGCAGTTCCTGGAGTCCCCGCTGGTGCCGCGCGTGGCGAAGCTGATTCAAACCCGCCTGGGCCGCCCGCTGGAGCCGCAGGACCTCTGGTACCCCGGCTTCCGTCCGGGCTCGAAGGTGCCGGAGGCGCAGCTGGACGCGCTGACGCGCCAGCGCTACCCCACGGCGGACGCCTTCGCGCGCGACATCCCACGCATCCTCCAGGGGCTGGGCTTCACGCGGGAGAAGGCGGACGTGCTCGCGTCGTACATCCGCGTGGATGCGTCCCGCGGCGCGGGCCATGCCCAGCAGGCGCTGCGCCGGGGTGACTTCCCCCGCCTGCGCACGCGCGTGGAGAAGGGGGGCATGGACTACAAGGGCTACAACATCGCGGTGCATGAGCTGGGGCACAACGTGGAGCAGGTCTTCAGCCTGTACCAGGTGGACCACACGCTCCTGTCCGGCGTCCCCAACAACGCCTTCACGGAGGCCCTGGCCTTCGTCTTCCAGGCGCGCGACCTGGAGCTATTGGGCCTGGGCAAGCCGGACGCGGCCAGCGAGCGCGAGCGCGTGCTCAACGACTTCTGGCAGTCGTGGGAGATCGCCGGCGTGGCGCTGGTGGACATGGCCACGTGGCACTGGATGTACGAACACCCGGACGCCACGCCCGCCCAGCTGCGCGACGCGGTGGCGGAGGTGTCGCGCGACGTGTGGAACCGCTACTACGCGCCGGTGCTGGGCCGGAAGGACAGCCCGGTGCTGGGCATCTACAGCCACATGATCAGCTACCCGCTGTACCTGCCGGACTACCCGCTCGGGCACCTCATCGCCTTCCAGATTGAGGAGCACCTGAAGCAGCACGGCCCGCTGGGCGCGGAGTTCGAGCGCATGGCCACCTTCGGCTCCGTCACCCCGGACGAGTGGATGCGGCACGCCACCGGCGCCCCCGTCAGCGCGGAGGCTTTGTTGCGGGCCACCGAAGCAGCGCTGTGATATCCGGCCATTCCCCATTTCGCTTATCTGGAGGATTGACCGTGAATTTCATTTCTCGTGCGCTGGTGCTGGGCTCCCTGTCGACCGTGGTGGGCTGTGCGTCGGTGAAGGGCGGCACGAAGCCCCCGGACACGACGACGCCTCCGCCCGCGGCGTCGCTGGTGGACCACTGCGACGACACGCAGAAGGCCATCTCCAAGGAGGCGGACGCGATGGCCGCCCCCTATGGGATTGATCAGCACATCGAGAAGAACTTCCCGGACCGCAAGGTGTCGTGGCTGATGACGGACAGCGCGTACCAGAAGTTCGTGGTGCAGACGGGCGCGAAGAACTTCGGCCGCTGCAACGACGTGGCCTGCTACCTGTTCGCGGCGCCGTCGGCGACCATCCACGGCGCGGTGGAGAAGGCGAAGACGGCGGACGGCACGCATGACCCGGCGGTGCTGGGCAAGGAGCTGGGCCTGCCGGCGAAGAACTTCGAAGGCCCGCTGCGGATGATGACGCTGGACCTGGCGGCGCAGAAGGTCTGCACGCGCCTGCCGGTGGAGGCGGATCCGGGCGTGTGGAAGTGCACCACGCCGGAGGACACGGACTGCTTCAAGTTCGGCGGCTACACGTCCGGCGGCGCGCCGGAGGTCATGGTCATCAACGCGCCCGTGGCGGACACGCAGGTGGCGGAGATCCCGTGAGCGACGAGGAGGTGCTCCTCCAGAGTCCGCTCCTGTACCGCGTGCTGCGCGGGAAGGACGGGGCGCTGTCCATCGAGGTCGTGGTGGGCGGCATCGTCCAGTTCGAGGTGCGCGTGCGCCTGAACGCGGAGGAGACCGAGTCCTTCCAGCGGGAGGGCCGCGCCTTCTCGGACCGGATGGCCCAGGCCATCATGGCCAACCCGCCCTTCGGCGGGCGGTCCGTGAAGTCGCCGGTGCCGTGACGTCTTCAAAGGGGGCCCGTCGCATGCGGGCCCCCGTGGAAGCGGACTACGGCGTGGCGGCGGTGTTGCCGGGGATGTCCACCAGCTCCACCTCGAAGGTGAGCACGGCGTTGGGCGGGATGCGCGAGCCCGTGGGCGGGCGCTCGCCGTAGGCGGTGCTCCCGGGGCAGGTGAGCTTCGCCTTGCCGCCGACCTTCATCTTCTGCACGCCCTGGGTCCAGCAGGGGATGACGCCGTTGAGCGGGAACTCCACCGCCATGCCGCGCTTGTAGGAGCTGTCGAACTCCGAGCCGTCCACCAGCGTGCCCTGGTAGTGCACCTTCACGGTGTCGATGGCGCGGGGGGACTTGCCGGTGCCGGCCTTGAGCTCCCGGTAGATGACGCCGGAGGGCAGCCGCGTGGCGCCGGGCTCCTTGGACGCGCGGTCCAGCGTGGCGATGTTGACCTGCGACTGCCGCGCCTTGGCGAGCGCCTGGATCTTCGGGCTGTACTCCTTCGGATCCACGGCGGGCGCGGTGCCGCTGAGCGAGTCCTGGAGGCCGCGCTGGAGCAGCTGCACCTCCTCCGGGGTGAGCGCGAGCGACGTCACGCTCTGGCCCAGCGAGATGCCGAGCGCATAGATGGCCTTCTGATCATCCGTCTTGAGCTCCAGGGGCGCCTGGGCAGGGGCGGCCTTCGCGGCGGCCTCCGGCGCGGCGGCCGGCTTGGAGGTCTTCGTCGGGGCCTGGGCCAGGGCGAGGCCCGGAGCACCGAGCATCAGGACCAGGGCCGCCTTCCACTGCATACGCATGCTTCCGCCTTTCACGAGAATGGGAGGACTATAGGGCCGCTCACGCGCTGCCGGTCATCCGCGCGCACAGGCCAATGCGAAGAATCCAGCGAGCGGAAAAACGCGGCGCATGCTGGCCCGCCTGGCGTGCTGGAAGGGCGCCGTTTTCTTGCGCGCATGACGTCTGAACGTACTGTGCCTTCAGGTCGCTGCACCCCCGCAGCAGCCTGTTGCACCAGCTGGAGGTCATGAGCCAATGAGCGAGAAGCGGAAGGCCAATCGGGCGCCCCTGGACATCTACCTCAACAAGTACATGGGCGGCGTGCCGTACATGACCCGCGCCGCGGACATCAGCCAGGAAGGCGTCAGCCTCTCGCGTCTCATCGAGCCCCAGCACGACGCGCGCCGCGTGGGCCTCCAGTTCCAGCTCCCCGGCTCCGAGGAGATCATCTACGCCGAGGGTGAAGTCGTACGCGAGTGGAAGGAACTGGGCCGCAAGGAGCAGTCCGGCGTGCGCTTCACGCTGCTCACCGATCGGCACCGCAAGATGATCGACGCGTACGTCGACCGTCACACCAACGGCAACTGACGCCAGGCGTTACCCTCCGGGTGTGCCACCGCGACTGCGCGGTGCCACCGGCGGTTCGCGGTACGAAGCGCCGAGGTCGTCTGGCGGATCCGACCATCCCCCGGGTCGCCTTGACTTCGCGCGAAGTGACCCCCTTGAATGACCGGAGAGGTTCCCTGTGCGCTCGCCGACCTTTCGCGGCGACAACGGGAGGAGTGCTCCGTGAGGCGTTCGCTGTGGGGATTGTTGCTGGTCGTGCCGCTGACGGCGCTGGGCCAGGGCAAGGAAGCGAAGGTCGCCGCACCCGCCGCTGAAGCCGCGCGCGGCGTGGGCGCTCCGGGCATCAACTGGGAGGGCCAGGTCCTGCGCGCCACGGGCGCCGGGGCCCCGGACCTCAAGGCCGCCAACCCCGGGCAGGCCCGGCTGGGCGCCGAGCGCGCCGCGAAGCTGGACGCGTTCCGCAACCTGCTGGAGCAGGCCAAGGGCATCCAGGTGAGCGCGGGCCGCACCGTGGGCGACGAGCTGGCGCGTGACGAGGTGAAGGGCCGCGTCGAGGGCGCCATCCGCGGCTACAAGGTCGTGGCCAAGCGCTACTTCTCTGACAGCGGCGTGGAGATGGACGTGGAGGTGCCGCTCGCGGCGCTCACCGCGGCGCTGGCGCCCGCGCAGGAGCCGGCCATCGTGCTCAACGACGGCGCCGCGAAGTACACGGGCCTCGTGGTGGACGCGCGCGGGCTGGGCCTGACGCCGGTGCTCGCGCCCCGGCTGGTGGATGCGACGGGCAAGGCGCTCTACGGAGCGACGGTGCTCACGGAAGAGGCGCGCGGCACGGCGGGCGTCGCGGCCTGGTTCAACAGCCTGGACGCCGCCCGGAAGGCCACGCGCGTGGGTGACAAGCCCCTGGTGGTGAAGGCCGAGCAGCTCCAGGGCTCCGACCTGGTGCTGAGCGCGGAAGGAGCCCGCGCGCTCACCGAGGCGAGCACGCGCTTCCTGGCCGAGGGCCGGGTCGTCATCGTCACGCAGTAGCAGTAGGAGTGCCGCGGGCCCACGTTCCCGGAGGAGCGACGATGTCCCTGAAACCCTTCGCGCTCTGCCTGCTGCTCGCGACCGAAGCGCTGGCCGCCGCCCCCAAGGCCAAGGCCGCCTCCAAGCCCGCGCCGCCGCCCGCGACCGAGCCCGCGCCGCCGCCGGTGGTGATCCAGGAGGCCACGGGCGAGGCCGCCGTCGTGAACGGCAACGAGGACAAGGCCTTCACCGACGCGAAGGACGCCGCGCTGCGAGGAGCGGTGGAGCAGGTGGCCGGGGTGCGCGTGTCCGCGGAGACGCTGACCGCGAACAGCCAGCTCCTCCGCGATGAGGTCTTCACGCACAGCGCCGGCTACGTGCGCCGCTACGACGTGCTGGAGCGCAAGGTGGAGGGCGGCGTCGCGAAGGTATCCGTGCGCGCGGAGGTGGGCACGGAGAAGCTCGACCAGGACCTGCAGGCGGTGCAGGCGCTGATCCGCCGGCTGGGCCGCCCGAAGCTCGTCATCCTCACGCAGGAACAGACGGTGGATCCAAAGGGGCTGGTGACCCACGGCAACCTGCTGGCCACGGTGCTGACGGACGCGTTCAAGCAGGACCAGTGGACGATCCTCGACCCGCACTTCGCGGCGGGCAAGGTGCGGCTCCAGCCGGGCGTGGCGCTGTCCGCCACGGAGGCGAAGGAGATCGGCGACCTCACCCAGGCGGACTACATCCTCTACGGCACCGTGGTGTTCCGGCAGCAGCCGCCGCCCAGGAGCGGCAGCTCGCCGTACGTGGATGAGCAGGGCCGGGAGCTGCTGTTCCTCGTGTCGGGCGAGTACGACCTGGCGGTCTTCGCCACCGACAACGGCAGCCAGCTCGCGAAGGTCGCGGGGAGCTTCGCGTCGGGGCCTCGGGACCTGGGCGATGCCCGCAAGGCGCTCATCTCCTACGAGCGCACGGCGTTCGACATCTCCCGGCAGCGCGGCCAGCGCATCGTCGCGGAGGTGCGCGCGCCCGTCGTCGAGTACGTGCGCAGCGCCATCCAGAACGGCAACCGCGTGCGGATGACCGTGCTGGGCCTCAAGGACTACGCGGCGGTGCAGGCGTTCCACAAGGTGCTGGCGGACTCGCTCACGGGCCTTCGGGGAGCGCCGGGAACGCCCCGCTTCGAGAAGGGCCAGGCGCGCTTCGACCTCACGTTCCTGGGCGCCACGGACGAGCTGGCCGGACAGCTGGGCGACAAGACGTTCCAGAAGCGCAAGGTGCAGGTGACCGGCGTGACGGAGAACACCGTCGAGCTGACCGTGGCGCCGTGATGGGCTTTCGTCAAACGGTGGTGCTCACGCTGGCCGTGGCCCTGACGGGCGGCTGCGCGGCGAAGCAGGAGCAGCCCGCGACGGTGGCTCGCGCGGAGCAGCTGATGGCCTCCAACGCGGCCAAGCGCGGCGACCTGGTGCTTCGGTGCGAACCGTCGGACGCGCAGGTGCTGCTGGACGGCGTGGAGCAGGGCACGTGCGACGACTTCGCCGGCGTGTCCCGGAGCCTGCGGCTGGCCGACTCGGGCTTCCACCAGGTGGAGGTGAAGAAGCGCGGATTCTATCCGTACACGACCTACTACGAGCCCAGCGGGGCGCGGGTGACGCTGAAGGTGAAGCTGCGGCCCCTGGCGCCCGAGGGCGGCGGAGGTTCGCCGTGAAGCGACAGGCAAGGACGTGGGCGGTGCTCCTGGCGGGCCTGCTGCCGGGGCTGGCCTTCGGCGCCGTGGGCCGCGTGGAGGTGCTGGAGGGCAGCGCGTCGCGCACCCCGGAAGGCGGCGCGGCGCGGCCGCTGGCGGTGGGCGCGGACGTGGAGGTGAAGGACACGCTGGAGGTGGGCCCGAAGTCCAACCTCAAGCTGACGCTCAACGACGGCAGCGTGCTGATGCTGGGTGAGGGCAGCCGCCTGTTCATCAGCGAGGCCGACTTCGAGGGCCAGGAGCGCAAGGGCTTCGTGGCGAAGCTGGGCCTGGGCAAGCTCTGGGCGAGCGTGAAGAAGGCCCTGGCCGGCTCGCAGGCGAAGTTCGAGGTGGAGACGGACCGGGCCGTCGCGGGAGTCCGGGGCACGCGCTTCCGCGTGGACGCCGCCGCCCCCGTCACACCGGGAGCCCTGTCCCCGCGCACGCTGGTGCAGGTGGAGGAGGGGAGGGTCCAGGTGGCGGCGCGGCTCCCGGCGAAGCCCGGCGAGCCGAAAGCCAAGCCCGGGGAGCGCACCCAGGTCCCGGGTCCCCGGGAGGTGACGCGGGAGGAGTGGACGGAGACGTTCATCCAGCTCCAGGCGGGCCGGCAGGTGGTGGTGGACGCGGAGCTGGGCCGCGCCAAGGCTGGCGCCCTGGACCGCAAGGTGGCGGGCGACCGCTTTGGCCGGTTCGTGGACCGCAATCAGGGGCCGAAGACACCGTAGGATGGGCGGGGACAGGAGGCGGTCATCGGACGTCGCAAGAGAGGCAGTGAGCGCGCGGTGAAGGTTCCCCAGCCCGCCGCGCCCCCGGAAGTCTCCCCGGTGCTGCACGTCGTGCACCCGGAGCCCGTGCCCCCGGCCGGCGACCCCGCGGCCCTGGACGAAGCGGAGGCCCGCCGGGTGGACTTCGTCTGGTCCGGCGTGATGGTGGGCTCGCTGGCGCTGGTGTTCGCGCTCCTGTCCGTGTTCGGCGGGGTGGCGGTGCCGGTGCTGCTGGCGCTGACGGGCGCGTACGCGTTCAACCCGCTCGTCACGCTGCTGGAGAAGCGCGGCGTGGACCGCACCTGGGGCACGTCCATCCTCTTCTTCGCGGGCACGCTCCTGATGGTGGGCGCGGGCCTGTACCTGGTGCCGGTGTTCCGCGACGAGGCGGCGAAGCTGCCCGGCTTCTTCCAGCGCGCCAGCACCCAGGTGGTGCCGCAGGTGGAGTCGCTCCTGGGCGTGTCGCTGCCGGACCTGGTGAGCCAGCGCACCGCGGAGCTGGGTGAGAAGGCCTCCGAGCTGCTCCAGAGCGCGGGCCCCACGGCGGCGCGGCTCGTCGCGAGCTTCGCCGGCAACACCGCGCGCTTCGCGGCCACGCTGCTGGGCCTGTCGGTGGTGCCGGTGCTGGCGTTCTTCTTCCTCCAGGACTACCCGCGCCTCATGGGGCGCATCCAGGACCTGCTGCCGCGCCGCTCCGTGGCGCTGGTGAGCCAGCGCTTCCGCGAGGTGGACGAGGTGCTGTCCGCCTTCGTGCAGGGCCAGCTCACCGTGGGCGCCATTCTGTCGGTGCTCTACGCGGTGGGGCTGTCCGTGGCGCGCATCGACCTGGCCATCGCCATCGGCCTCATCGCGGGCTTCGGCAACATGGTGCCCTACCTGGGCACGGGCATCGGCGTGGTGCTGGCCATGCTGGGCGTGCTCCTGTCGTGGCAGGGGCCCTGGCAGCTGGCCGTGGTGGCCGCGACCTTCATCCTCGGGCAGCTGGCCGAGGGCTTCGTCATCACCCCGCGCGTCGTGGGGGAGAAGGTGGGCCTGGCCCCCGTGGCGGTCATCATCGCCGTGCTCGCCTTCGGTGAGCTGTTCGGCTTCGTGGGCATCCTCCTGGCCGTGCCCGCCAGCGCCATCCTCAAGGTCGTCCTGAGCGTCGTCCTCCAGCGCTACCGCCGCACGCAGCTCTACAAGGGGAGCGTGCAGGGGCCGTGACGAAGCTGGAGAAGCTGCACCAGGAGATTGTCGCGTGCCGGGCCTGCCCCCGGCTGGTGGCCTGGCGCGAGGAGGTGGCCCGCGTGAAGCGGCGCGCCTACCGCGACTGGGACTACTGGGGGAAGCCCGTCCCTGGCTTTGGCGACCCCAGGGCCCGGCTGATCATCGTGGGCCTGGCGCCCGCCGCGCACGGGGCCAACCGGACGGGGCGGATGTTCACCGGGGACCGCTCCGGCGACTTCCTCTTCGCGGGCCTGCACCGGGCGGGCTTCGCCAACCAGTCCCACAGCGAGCGCCGGGACGACGGCCTGAAGCTGACGGACGCCTTCATCGTCGCCGCCGGCCGGTGCGCGCCGCCGGACAACAAGCCCCTGCCGGAGGAGATCGCCCGGTGCGCGCCTTTCCTGGACCGGGAGATGGCGCTGTTGCCCGGCCGGGTGCTGCTCGCCCTGGGGGCCATCGGGTGGAACGCCGCGCTGGCCTCGGTGGCCCGGACGGGTGGGGCCCTTCCGACGCCCCGGCCCGCCTTCGGCCATGGCGCCGAGTTCCGGCTGCCGGACGGCCGGTGGCTGGTGGGCAGCTACCACGTCAGCCAGCAGAACACCCAGACGGGGAGGCTCACCCCCGCCATGTTCGACGCGGTGATGAAACGCGTCCGCGCGTTGTTGGAGACGTGAACGCGGGGAAGAGAAGGGCCCGCGCTCATGTTCCTTGACAGGTGCGGGAGCCCGCTGTTATTCCCCGCGCCCATCCGCACGACGGGTCGTTAGCTCAGCGGTAGAGCACTACCTTGACACGGTAGGGGTCAGTGGTTCGATCCCACTACGACCCATCATCAGTAAGTGATCCATCTCGCGGGCGGCCGGCTTTCTCAAAAGCCTGCCGCCCGCGGTTTTTTCCAGCGCAGGGGTTTATCCGCCATGTCCGAATCCATCACGGTGACGCTCCCCGACGGCAGCCAGAAGCAGACCGCCCGGGGCACGACCATCGCGGACTTCGTGAAGGGGAGCATCGGCGTGGGGCTCGCGAAGGCGGCCCTGTTCGCCCGGGTCAACGGCCAGGACATGGACCTGGCCCGGACGCTCGACGAGGACGCGAAGCTGCAGATCTTCACGTCCAAGAGCCCGGAAGGCCTGGACCTCATCCGCCACGACGCCGCGCACGTGGTGGCCAGCGCCGTGCAGAAGTTGTTCCCCGGCACGCAGGTGACCATCGGTCCCGCGACGGAGGAGGGCTTCTACTACGACTTCTTCCGCGAGAAGCCCTTCACGCCGGAGGAGCTGGAGAAGATTGAAGCGGCCGCCAACGCGGAGCTCAAGCAGGACATGCCTTTCGTCCGCACCGAGATCTCCATGGAGGACGCCATCAAGCTCTTCGAGGAGAAGGGCGAGAAGTTCAAGGTGGAGATCGTCAAGGACATCGCCGCCAAGGGCGCCAAGACGCTCACGCTCTACACCCACGGCGACTGGGTGGACTTCTGCCTGGGGCCCCACGCCCCCAGCACCGGGAAGATCGGCGTCATCAAGATCCTCTCCTCCAGCGGCGCGTACTGGCGCGGCGACCACCGCAACCCGATGCTCCAGCGCGTCTACGGCACGGCCTTCTTCGACAAGAAGGCGCTGGACGCGTACCTCACGCGCATCGAGGAGGCGCGCAAGCGCGACCACCGCAAGCTGGGCAAGGAGCTGGACCTCTTCCACTTCCACCCGTACTCGCCGGGCGCGGCCTTCTGGACGCCCAAGGGCACCGCGCTCTACCAGACGCTGTCCAACTGGATGCGCAACCTCACGGCCGGTGACGGCTACGTGGAGATCAAGACGCCCCTGATGTTCAACAAGGGCCTCTGGGAGACGAGCGGCCACTGGGGCAAGTACAAGGAGAACATGTTCCTGGTGCTCGACAGCGAGTCCGGCGAGCACGACTTCTCCCTCAAGCCGATGAACTGCCCGTCGCACCACCTGTACTTCGGCTTCAAGAAGCACAGCTACCGCGACCTGCCCCTGCGCCTGCACACCCAGGACGTGCTCCACCGCAACGAGGCCGCGGGCTCGCTGGGCGGCCTCACCCGCGTGCGCCAGTTCGCGCAGGACGACGCGCACATCTACTGCATGGAGAGCCAGATCACCGACGAGGTGCGGCGCTTCGTGCAGCTCCTGGACCGCGTCTACAAGGCGGTGGGCCTCACCTACGCGGTGAAGCTGTCCACGCGCCCCGAGCAGCGCCTGGGTGACGACTCGCTCTGGGACCGCGCGGAAGGCGGCCTCAAGGCGGCGCTGGAGTCGCTGAACCTCCCGTACGAGCTGGCCCCCGGTGACGGCGCCTTCTACGGCCCGAAGATCGACTTCGCCGTCTCCGACAGCATCGGCCGCAAGTGGCAGCTGGGCACCATGCAGCTGGACTACCTGGCCCCGGAGCGCTTCGACCTCACCTACGTGGGCGAGGACAACGCCGAGCACCGCCCGGTCGTCCTCCACCGCGCCATCTTCGGCTCCTTCGAGCGCTTCACCGCCATCCTCATCGAGCACTTCGCGGGTGCATTCCCGGCGTGGCTCGCCCCGGTGCAGGCCACCATCGTCACCGTGGCGGACCGTCAGCTGGACTACGCCCGCAAGGTGCGCGACGACCTGCGCGCGAAGGGCTTCCGGGTGGAGCTGGACGAGCGCGGCATGACGCTCAACGCGAAGATCCGCGAAGCCCAGATGCAGAAGGTCCCCTTCACCCTGGTGGTGGGCGACAACGAGGTGGAGGCCGGCGCCGTGGCCCCCCGCCGCTACGGCGGCGAGGACCTGAAGACCATGAAGTACGCCGACTTCGAGGCCCTCCTGGTCAAGGAAGCCACGCTGCCCTGAACAGCAGTGCGGGGGACTTGACTGCCCGTCCGGGCTGGACTACTTGCGCGACTTCCGGGGATTGAGGCACGCCCTCATCCCCGAGCCGTCGGAGGGTCCTCCCATCGTCCGCGATCAGAGAACCAATCGCCGTATCCGAGCCCGGGAGGTCCGCGTCGTTGGACCGAACGCCGAGCAGCTCGGGGTCATGTCCCTCGAAGCAGCCCTGTCGCGCGCCCAGGCGGACGGTCTCGACCTCGTCGAGATCTCCCCCATGGCGAAGCCGCCGGTCTGCAAGATCATGGACTACGGCAAGTTCAAGTACGAGGAGAAGAAGAAGGCCTCGGACGCCAAGAAGAAGCAGGTCGTGGTCCACCTGAAAGAGGTGAAGCTCCGCCCCAAGACGGAGGAGCACGACTACGAGTTCAAGGTCCGCAACACCCGCCGGTTCCTGGAGGAGGGGAACAAGGCGAAGATCACCATCCAGTTCCGGGGTCGTGAAATCACCCACAAGGAGCTGGGCAGCGCCATCCTGGACGACGTGGTGAAGGACCTGAAGGAAATCGCGGTGGTGGAGCAGAACCCCCGGATGGAAGGGCGCCAGATGTTCATGATCCTGGCCCCCAACCCGAAGGTGGCCCAGCGCGCCCGGGAGCTCGCCCGCCAGGCGGTCGAGGCGGCCGGGAAGAAGCAGGAAGGCAGGCCGGCGGTTCCCGCGGCGGTCGTTTCCGCGACGGCTGTAGGAAATCCTACCCCCGTCGCCTCAAAAGAGTGATAGAGGCTTCCGCCCAAAGCGTCCGGGGACCGTGTGCCCCGGTCCGCCGTCAGTCACGAAGACTGCCGGCCGACAGGAAGCAGAAGGAAGGTTTGGGATCATGCCCAAGTTGAAGACCCGCAGCGCCGCGAAGAAGCGCTTCCACGTGAAGAAGAGCGGCCAGGTGAAGTTCGGCAAGGCGTTCAGCAAGCACCTGTTCACCTTCTCCAAGACGCCCAAGCAGAAGCGCGGCAACCGTGGCACGGGCCACCTGCGCGACATGGACGCCAAGAAGGTCATCAAGGAGCTGTTCCCCTACGGCGCCTGAGTCGTCCTTGGGTTTGAACCAATCGTGAGTCCTGGCGGAGCGGCGTGAAGCCAGCGCCCCGGGGCCACCTTCCAGAAGTCAGGAGTGTGTCATGCGCGTCAAAAAGGGATTCAAGGCTCGTCGTCGTCGTAATCGCATTCTCAAGCTTGCGAAGGGCTTCCGCGGCCGTCGCAAGAACTGCTACCGCCGTGCGAACCAGGCCGTCGAGCGCGCCCTGGACTACGCCACCCGCGACCGCGCGGTGCGCAAGCGCAACTTCCGCTCGCTGTGGATCGTCCGCATCAACGCGGCCGCCCGCACCGTGGGCCTGTCCTACTCGAAGCTGATCGCCGGCCTGGCGAAGGCGAAGATCGGCCTGGACCGCAAGGTCCTGTCCGACCTGGCCATCGCGGACCCCGCGGGCTTTGCCGCCATCGCCAACATCGCGAAGGCAGCCTGAGACACGGCCGGCGGTGACGCCGGCCCCCGAAGCTGAAACGGGCTGCCTCCACCAGGGGGCGGCCCTTTTTTTTGCCCGGCGCTTGAGGCGACCGGGGCGTGAATGGAAGGCGGGAAGAGGACCATGCGAGACCGGTTGCAGGCGTTGGCGGACGCGGCGCGCCAGGAGATCTCCGGCGTGTCGGAGCCCTCGCAGGTGGAAGCCCTGCGCATCCGCTACCTGGGCAAGAAGGGCGAGCTGTCCGCGGTGCTGGGCGGCATGGGCAAGCTGCCCCCGGACGAGCGGCGCGCGCTCGGCGAGATCGCCAACACCGTCAAGGCGGAGCTGGAGCAGCTGCTGGCGGACGCCACGAAGCGCGCGGAGGACGCCGCGCTGGAGGCCCAGCTGAAGGGCCCCAAGCTGGACGTGACGCTGCCCGGGCGCGCGGTGCTGCCCGGCGGACGGCACCCGGTGTCGCGCACGCTGGAGGACATCGTCCGCACGTTCGCGCGGCTCGGGTTCGAGGTGGCGGTCGGGCCGGAGATCGAGCTCGACTACTTCAACTTCGAGGCGCTGAACCTGCCCAAGGACCACCCCGCGCGGGACATGCAGGACACGTTCTACGTGGACGAGCCCAGCCTGGGCCACGCGAAGAAGGCGGACAGCCCGTCGCTCTTGCGCACGCACACGTCGCCGGTGCAGGTGCGGCACATGCTGTCGCGCAAGCCGCCCATCCGCGCGGTGATGCCGGGACGGGTGTACCGGCGGGACTCGGACATCACGCACACGCCCATGTTCCACCAGGTGGAAGGCCTGCTCGTGGACAAGGACGTGAGCTTCGCGGAGCTGAAGGGCACGCTGGACGCGTTCGTGAAGGCGTTCTTCGGCTCGGAGACGCGCACGCGCTTCCGCCCGTCGTTCTTCCCCTTCACGGAGCCCTCCGCGGAGGTGGATGTCACCTGTGCGTCGTGCGGCGGCAAGGGCTGCCGCGTGTGCAAGCAGACGGGGTGGCTGGAGGTGCTGGGCAGCGGCATGGTGCACCCGAACGTCTTCACCGCCGCGGGCTACGACCCGAAGGAGGTGACGGGCTACGCGTTCGGCATGGGCGTGGAGCGCCTGGCCATGCTGCGCTACGGCATCGACGACCTGCGGATGATGTTCGAGAACGACGCGCGCTTCCTCGCGCAGTTCTGATTCCGGCCCACCACTCAAGAGGACAACCCTGTGAAGATTTCAGTGAAGTGGCTGGGTGATTACGTGGCGCTGCCGCCGTCCGTGGACGAGCTGGCGCGCAAGCTGACCGCGGCGGGCCTGGAGATTGAAGGGGTGGAGCGCCCCGGCGAGGGCCTGCGCGGCGTGGTGGTGGCGCAGATCCGCGAGTCGGTGCAGCACCCCAACGCGGACAAGCTGTCCGTCACGCAGGTGGACATCGGCGGCTCCGCGCTGTTCCAGGTGGTGTGCGGCGCGAAGAACTTCAAGGTCGGCGACAAGGTGCCGCTGGCCACGGTGGGCGCGAAGCTGCCCAACGGCATGGAGATCAAGCAGGCCGCGCTGAGGGGCGTGGACAGCTTCGGCATGCTCTGCTCCGCGAAGGAGCTGGGCATCACCGAGGACTCGTCCGGCCTGCTCATCCTGTCCCCGGACGCGAAGCTGGGCATCCCGGTGGCGGAGGCCATTGGGCTGGATGACTCCGTGCTGGAGGTGAACGTCACCCCGAACCGGCCGGACGCGCTCAGCCACCTGGGCATCGCGCGCGAGGTGGGCGTGGTGACGGGCGCGCAGCTCAAGGTGCCGCAGCCGAAGCCCGCCGAGTCCGGCAAGCCGGTGACGGAGCTGGTGAAGGTGCGCATCGACGCGAAGGAGCGCTGCTCGCGCTACGCGGCGCGCGTGGTGGAGGGCGTCACCGTCCAGCCGTCGCCGCAGTGGATGCAGGACCGGTTGAAGGCGTGCGGCGTGCGCGCCATCAACAACGTGGTGGACGTCACCAACTACGTCCTCCTGGAGTATGGCCAGCCGCTGCACGCGTTCGACCTGGACAAGGTGGCGGGCCATGAGATCGTCGTCCGCACCGCGAAGCCGGGCGAGAAGCTGCGCACGCTGGATGACAAGGAGCGCACGCTGGACGCGGACGACCTGGTCATCGCGGACCGCGACCGCGCGCAGGCGCTGGCGGGCGTGATGGGCGGCGGCGACAGCGAGGTGACGCAGGGCACGAAGCGCATCGTCATCGAGTCCGCGCACTTCCACGGCTCCGGCGTGCGCCGGTCCGCGAAGCGCTACGCGCTGCACACGGAGGCGTCGCACCGCTTCGAGCGCGGGGCGGACCTGGACGCGGTGCTGCCGGCGTTGGATCGGGCCGCGCAGCTCATCGCGGAGCTGTCGGGCGGCACGGTGGTGCCGGGCCGGGTGGACGTGCAGCCCGAGCCCCTGGCGCCGCGCCGGGCGACGCTGCGCTACGCGCGGGTGGAGAAGGTGCTGGGCGTGGCGGTGCCGGAGGCGGAGGTCCGGCGCATCCTGACGGCGCTGGGCTTCAAGTCCGTGGAGGAGGCGCAGGGCCAGACGACGTTCGAGGTGCCGCGGGCGCGCGTGGACGTGGAGCGCGAGGAGGACCTGATGGAGGAGGTCGCCCGCGTGTACGGCTACGACAACATCCCGGCGCGCCTGCCGCGCGGCCTGGAGACGCTGGCGCCGGAGCCCCTGTCCATGGAGGCCGAGCGCCGGCTGCGCCACGCGCTGGGCGGCGCGGGGCTGGCCGAGGTGGTGAACTACTCGTTCGTGGCGCCGAAGTCGCTGGAGGTGCTGGGTGGGAAGGAAGCGCCCATCGCGCTGATGAACCCGCTGAGCGTCGAGCAGTCGGTGATGCGCACGAGCCTGCTGCCGGGCCTGCTGGAGAACCTGTCGCGCAGCGTGCGCCACCAGGTGGAGTCGGTGGGCCTCTACGAGACGGGCCGGGCGTACTTCCGGGATGCCGAGGGCGGGCAGGGGATGCGGCCGGCCGCGCGCGAGGTGCCCCGCGTGGCGGGCCTGGTGTGGGGCCTGCGGGGCGGCGGCCGGAGCTGGACGCAGAAGGACTCGCGCGTGGACTTCTACGACGCGAAGGGCGCGGTGGAGGCGCTGCTGCACGCGCTGCACGTGGAGGGCGTGGCCTTCACCCCGGAGGAGGCCCCCGCGTACCACCCGCGCACCTGCGCCCAGGTGGCGCTGAAGGACGGGACGGTGCTGGGCCTGGTGGGCGAGGTGCACCCGCGCGTGACGAAGGCGCTGGGCCTGCCGGAGGGCGTGTTCGTGTTCGAGCTGGACACGGAACCGCTGTACGCGGCGGCGCGGCTGGTGCCGCAGGCGGCGGGGCTGCCCAAGTACCCGGCGGTGCTGCGCGACCTGGCGGTGGTGGTGCCGCTGGAGCTGCGCAACGAGGAGGTGCGCCGGGTCATCCTGGAGGTGGGGGCGCCGCTGGTGGAGGACGCGCTGGTGTTCGACGTCTACACGGGCAAGCCCATCCCCGAGGGGAAGAAGAACCTGGCGTACGCCTTGAGGTACCGCTCGCCCGAGCGGACGCTGACCGACGCGGAGGTCACGGCGGCCCACCAGCGCATCATCACGGAGGTGAACCAGCGGCTGGGGGCGGCCCTGCGCGCCTGAATTCCTGAATGAAGTCAGGACGTTGACACGGTTCGGGGAAGGCTGACACCATGCCCCGCGTTCACCGGCCATTCACGGGTGCCAGAGGACTCGCATGACGAAAGCGGACATCATCGAGGGGGTCTACGAGAAGGTCGGCTTCTCCAAGAAGGAGTCGGCGGAGATCGTCGAGCTCGTCTTCGACACCGTGAAGGAGACGTTGGAGCGCGGGGACAAGATCAAGATCTCCGGGTTCGGAAACTTCCAGGTGCGCCAGAAGAAGGCGCGCGTGGGCCGCAACCCGCAGACGGGCAAGGAGATCGAGATCAGCGCCCGCCGGGTCCTGACCTTCCGGCCGAGCCAGGTGTTGAAGAGCGCCCTGAACGGCGAGGCGCCGCCGGAGAACCACGCGGAGATCGACGCGCAGGAAGAGGCGGCGGCGGACGCGGCGGAGGCCCGGGGCGAGGACTTCGACGAGGGAATGGAAGAGGGTGACGAGTAGGTTTTTTTCACCGACGCCCGTCACCTCGCGCTTGACCCAGGAAAGCGGCGAGGGCATAAGGCAGCACCGTTTCACGACGGCGGTTCTCGGGGCGTAGCGCAGCCTGGTAGCGCACTTGCTTGGGGTGCAAGTGGTCGCAGGTTCAAATCCTGTCGCCCCGACCAAATAGAGGCCCTGGAGTCCCCGGTGCAAGCCGGTGACTCCAGGGCCTTTGTTTTTGGGTTCGTGGGGACAGCGGCGAACCAGCAGCAATCGAAGCTGGCTCGGGGCCAGTCGCAAGCAGGGCCTCTCCGCGTAATTCAGTCGGATTGAGCAACGCGGTAGCAAGTGCGAGCGGAGCATATGGGCACCGATGCCACCGGCACCGTGACAGCTTTAGAGAGTCAAGCCACCGCTTTCATCGCCGTCGACCGCGCCACCTCCGAGTGCGTCGGCCCTCATGCGGCCAAGGTGGATAACCGGTGAGTGGACCTCGAGCCCATTCGCCATCGCGTCAAGCCCCGCTTCGGTGCGCCGAGCACTTCTTACGTCCCTCACCCAGCGACTGCTCTGGAGTCGCGCCTTCGCCACTGAGGAGGAACTGCGGGGGACATACTGGAGTGGGTCCACCAGTATAACGAGCACCTACTGCTGGAGCACCACCGCGTCCTCTCGCAGAGACATGCTTGGCGGAAGTTGTGAAGTCGAGGCAGGCGAACTGATTACGACCCACCTAGTGCCTCAATAATCCGGTGCGGTACACCCTTGAATGCACCGCGCTTGCCAGGGAACCCCATGATCGAGCAACAGCAGACTGCGCTTCTCTTCACCGAAGTTGCTCTCCACGCCGTGGCCCGTGAGGAAATCATGGAGCGCAAGGCGTGGCGTTTACTGGAGCCTCAGCGCATATCCTGGGAGCGCTTTCGTGGTCGGCTGGGCAGTGCCGCACTCGCCTCCCTCGTCGTGGAGGACGGGGCCGTCACACACCCGGCTGCCTTCGACGCCCCTGCGCTTATGGGCGCCCCCTCGCCCCTGGCAAACCTGGCGGATGTTCAGGTTGACACCTTGCTCGCGGGACTCACCGAGGCCTCCGTTTCAGGCACCGGGGCCGACTACCTCCTGTACCGCACCGGATTGTTGAGACACCAGGTTGGTCGTAATCAGGCTGCCTGCTTCGACTGCATCAGCTCCCGCCGGGCCTGACTCGGCGAGAGGAAGTTGTGGCGCTCCAGTAGCCAGTGCTCGTTGTACCGGTGGGCCCACTCCAGCAGGGCCCTGCGGAGTTCCTCCACGGTGGAGAAGGTGTGCACCCAGAGCAGCTGCTCCTTGAGGGTGCGGATGAAGCGCTCGGCGCAGCCGTTGCCCTCGGGGCTGCGGACGAAGGACGGACTGGACTCGGCTCCGAGGAAGCGCAGCTCGTCCTGGAAGGCGTCGGAGGTGTACTGGCTGCCGTTGTCGTGGCGGATGGCCAGCCCAGTGGCTACGCCCCGGCCGTACGCACCGAAGCGAGCCTTGACGCCCTGGCGGATGGGCTCGAGGGCTTCGAAACGGGTGCCTACCTTGGCCGCGTGGATGCCGACGCACTCGGCGGTGCCGTGGTCGATGGCGATGAAGACGGTGGCCTGGCCCTCCAGCGTCGTCACCGTGCAGGTGGCGTCGGTGCCCCACATGACGTCAGGCTTGTCGGTGGTGATGGTGCCGTCGTGGTGGCGCGGCCCCAGCACCCGGCGAGCACGGCCTGGTGCCAAGAGCCCTGCCTGGCGCATCAGCCGCAGGCAGCGGGCCTTCGAGGTGCGCACGTCCTGAGCGCGCAGCCGAGCCCATACCTTGCGGTGCCCCTCGCCCAGGAAAGGCGAGCGGGCCAGCACGCCACGGATGGCCTCCAGCAGCGCCTCGTCCGTCAGCGCCGTCTTGGGGCCGCGCCGGGCTACCGGGCGGGTCTCGGACTGGCGGCGGCTGCGGTGCCGGTACACCGTGGCGCGAGGCACGCGCCAGGTGGTCGTCACGAGCGCCAGCCCGTACGGCTTGCCGCTGGAAGGCGAGAGAGTGGCGCTCATCCTCTCGACTTCCTCCAGGGAAAACCCGGCGCGTTGCCCTCCAGCAGCCGGGCCTTCTCGGCCAAGAGCTCGTTCTTCATCATCAGCTCGCCCACCATGGCCTTGAGCCGCAGCACCTCGTCGTCTGCTGGCTCCGGCTCACGGCTCTTGAGGTTGGCCTCGGCCCCAGCCAGGAACTTCTCCCGCCACTCGCTCAGCACCGCCGCGGTGACGCCCAGCTCCCGAGACAGCGCGTCGAGTTCCTCGCCCTTGAGCAATCGGAGAACGGCCTCCTTCTTCCGCTTCGCCGAGAACCGACCGCGCTCCGCCGTCCTGTCCTGCTTCTGCTGCTTCTTCACATCCACCTCACGAGGGGGAGGTTATTCCCCCAGAGAGGTGTCTCAAGAAATCCTGGGGCGGAGGACTCCAGGCCCAGGCGCAGCGGCTCGGCATCTCCCATCGCTTCGCCCGCTCGAAGCTGCCTCTCGGAATCAAGGCCCATCACCGGGTGCTGGAACTGCCCGGTAGCGGCGGACTCATCGCCCACCACGTGTGCAGCACCCTGGAGGGTGTCTACTTCCAGGACGTCTTCACCGTAGCCTGCGGCGATTGGAAGGAGCGCTTCCTGGCCGGGCTCGTGGCGTTGGAGTTGGGCGCGGGTGGGGTGCTCTCCATCCACGAGGACCCCTCCTTGGAGCAAGTGCGCCAGCGGCTGCCCACCCCCGACTTCGTCCTCGGACTCTCGAAGGAGAAGGGCGGGCGCTTCACCGAGGAGCAGCTCAAGCCCTGGTTCCCCTCCACCACGACGACGCTCGTCCTGCTCTGAGCCGCCCTCATGCCCGCACGCCATTACCCACTGGGCGAGCCCGCCCATGAGGCGGAGCGCCAAGCCATCCGCCTCGTCGTCGAGGGCCTGCCGGACGACTACGCTGTCTACTCCAACGCGTGGCTCGTGGAGCGCACCGGCGTAGTGCACGAACTGGACGTGGTGGTGGTGGCCCCCCACGGCTTCTACGTGGTGGAGCTCAAGGCCTACCGCGGGGTGGTGCGCGGCACGGACCACGATTGGGACGTCCCGCAGGGCCCCATCCGCAGCCCGCTGAAGAAGAACCGGCTGACGGCCCAGGTGCTGGCCTCCGAACTCAAGCGCCTGTCCGCCGAGGCCGCGCGCCGATGGGTGGAGCACTTCGTCTTCCTCTCGCACGCCAGCGAGCACAAGGTGGAGGGCCCCGCCAGCCGCGGGCGCGTCCACACTCGACACACCCTCCTGGAGGCCCTTCAAGACGCACGCGGCTTCCACGACAGGTGCCCGCGCGGGGGCTGCCCTGACGTGGACGAGCACACCCAGCGCACCCTCCACACCCTCCTCACCCAGCAGGACCCGGCCCTGCGCCCCCCGGAGCGCATCCGCGGCTGGCGCCTGGAGTCCACCGTCGAGGCCACCGAGCGGTGGGTGGATCACCTCGCCGTCAACGATCTCACCCACACGCGGGCCCTGCTGCGCGTCTACGCCCTCTCGCCGCTGGCCACCGACGCCGAGCGCCAGCACCTGCTGGAGCGCCTGCGCTGGGAAGCCCAGGTGCTCAACCGCGTGGGCCAGCACCCCTCCATCCTCCGCGCCGAGCCCTTCTTCGAGGACGACGCGGGCCGCTTCTGCCTGCCGCTGGAGGACTTCCGGGGCGTGACGCTCCCTACGTGGCTCGCGCGTCACCGGGCTCAGCACCCCGGACGTGAGGGCCTCAAAGCACTGGCACACCTCTGGGACGAGGTGGCTAACGCGGTGGCCCACTCCCACGGACAGGGCGTGGTGCACCGCCTGCTGCGCCCCGAGGTGGTGCTGCTGGAGGACAAGGCCCCTTGCTCCCAGGTGCGGCTGACGGGGTTTGACCTCGCCAAGCAGCTCCAGAGCGGCCGCACAGTGCACGTCACGTCACTGCAGGACGAGCGGCTGCGATGGGCCGCACCCGAGGTCACGCAGAGCTTCACCAACGCCTCGCCGCACACGGACCAGTGGGGGCTGGGCCTGCTGCTGGGCTGGCTTCTCACCGGGCGCGCCCTCTTCGAGTCCACCGCGGAGCGCATGCGCCGGGGCGGGCCGCTGCTCCACGTGGCCGTGCACAACGCCCTGGTGCCGCGCTCCCTGGACGAGGCCGTGGAGCGTATGCTGTCCCTGCGCCCAGCGGATCGCTTCGCCTCGATGAAGGAGGCGCGGGAGGCGGTGGCCCTGGCCGTGGACCCCACGCGCCGCGGCGCCCGCCGGACGGAGGCCCCCCAACTGGACCCGGATGACTTGCCCAAGCACACCCGGCTGGGCGCGGACTACGAGGTGCTGGATAAGCTGGGGGTGGGCGGGCTCGCCACCGTCTACTCCGCGCTGCACCTCGTCAGCGGGCAGACGCGTGCCCTCAAGGTGGCGCGCAACACCTACGAGGCGGAGAGCGCGCTGGAGGCGGAGTGGCGCATCCTGGAGCGGCTGGACCACAAGAACATCGTCCGGGTGCGGCAGGACATCAGCGCCGGCCTGGTGCCGGGGCGCCGCACCTTGGTGATGGACCGGGTCCGGGGCGAGACCCTCTCGACGTGGCTGGCTGCGCACCTCAGCCCGGACCGCGACACGCAGCGGCGCTTCGCCGAGGACCTCTTCTCTGCCTTGGAGTACCTGGAGTCCCAAGGCATCACCCACAAGGATCTCAAGCCGGAGAACCTGGTGGTGGGCGACGTCGGCCTCACCGTCATTGACTTCTCGCTCGCCGGGGACGCGCCCGAGGCCATCCTCGCGGGCACTGCCCTCTGGCGTGACCCCACCCTCAAGGCGTGGGACGCTGCAGCGGACCGCTACGCGGCAGCCCTCGTCCTCCACCAGCTCTACACCGGTCGCCACCCCTTTGACGGGCGCGTGCCCTCGCCGGACGAGGTTCCGCCCATTGAAGCGGACGACTTCGACTCGCCCGGGTTGGCCCGCTTCTTTCAACAGGCATTGCACCCGGAGCGTCGCCGACGTTTCACCTCGGTGCGCGAAATGCGGGACTTCTTCCGGGAGGCGCTGGGCGAGCGCGGGCGCGGAGGCCAGTCGGAGCCGCTGCTGGAGGTGGCGGACGCATCCGCGAACCCCGAGGCCCCGTTGAGCGCCAGCCGGCTGTCGGGCACGGCGGTGGCGGTGCTCGGCCGCGCCGGGGTGCGTACTCAGGGCGAGCTGGTCGCGCTGCAGCCTACGCAGCTCGCCTCCATCAGCGGCCTGGGTAAGAAGCGGCGCGAGGAGGTGCTCGCCTTCCAAGAGGAGTTGCGCGGTCGGGGCATCCAGCCCTCCGCGCCCCAGGGAATCCGCCGCGTCCTCTTCCCCGAGGCGGAAGGGGACCCCGCTGCGCTGTCCGTTCTCTCCCTGCCGCGGGCCCTGGAGGAGGCCCTGGCGTCCGCGGGATTCCGCACCGTGGGCCGGCTGGCCGGGGCTACGCGCGAGGACCTCACCTCCGTGCCGGGCGTGGGTCGCGGGCGGCTGGCGCAGGTGGTGGAGATGTTGGAGACCCACCTCACCCGCAGCACGGCCTCGCCCGCGCCGGGCCAGTTGCGCTCCACTGTGGAGTCCCTGTGGGCCGAGGCCCGCCGCAGGCTGGAGCCGCGCGAGGAGCAGGTGCTGGCGGAGACCTTCGGCTTCTACTCGCCTGCCGCCCAGCGCCAGCAGGATGTGGCGGACACGCTCGGCCTGTCGCAGCCCGAGGTGAGCCGCACCCTCAACACTGCTCTCGTCAAGGTGGACCGCGAGGCGCTGGAGGAGCTGCGGGAGCGCCTCCACGCGGAATTGGAGTCCGCGGCGGGCGTCATGCGGCTGCCCGAGTTGGTGGAGCGCTTGGAGGAGACATGGGAACCCTCGTCGCGCTTGCATACGGCGGGGTTGGTGCGGCTCCTCCAGCGCATGAACGAGACGCGCCTGGGCCGCATGCCGCTGCCCGAGGAGCCCGACCAAGAGGTGCTCTTTGCCGCGCCGCTCGACGAGAAGGCCCTCAAGGTCTTCATCGACACGGCGCTGAAGCTGGCGGGCTGGGACGATGGCGAGCCCACCGAGCCGGCCGCGGCTCGCCGCACCCTGCGCGGGGTGCTCCCCGAGTACCTGGGGGACTTCTTGAAGCTGGCCGAGTACCTGGTGCCCTCCCTGCACCTCACGGCAGATGGGGAGCTTTTCCAGTCCCCGCTGGAGGGCCCGCAGGTGCTTCGCCACGTGTTGCGCCGTGCTCGCCTGCCCTTGAAGGTGGACGAACTCTACCAGCAGATGAGGGCCACCTTCGGTGAGGAGGGCTGGAATGAACCCCGGCGCGACGCGCTGCCCGAGGTGCTGGACCAGGTGCTGCCCGACTACAGAGTGGTGGGCGAAGAGGTGGTGCCCTCCAGTGCCCGGGTGGAAACGGAGCGCGGCCCGGTGCAGGACCCGCTGCCCTCGGACCTCCTCTCACCGCAGCGCCCCTACGCGGAGGTGGTGGCCGAGCGGCTGCGCGAGGCGTCCCGGGGGCGCGGCTACCGACTCGTTGTCTCGCCACCCGAGACGCATGCCGAGGTGGCCCGTAGCCTGCGGCGCGCCCTGGGGCCCCAGACGGAGTTCGTCAGCTTCGAGGACCGGCTGCTCCAGCGCATGGAGCCGGACTTCCCCGCCTTCGAGCGAGCCGAGCGCTTCCTCGCGCAGAAGCCCAAGCTCAAGAAGGAAGCGAGCGCGCTGCTGGACACGCTGCTGGAGCAGCATGGCCGCCCGGGCAACGTGGTGGTGCTTGGAGATACCGGGATTCTGGGCGTCTGCAGTGTGGAGAAGGATGTGCCGCGGCGACTGTATGACCGCGTGACTGAGCGCGACCTGGGTTTCTGGGTGCTTGTCATTCCGGGCGTTGTGAGCGAACGGCAGCCGCTCTTCAACGGACAGGAGCCCGTCTTGAACTTGCAGGTGCTGCCGGTGCCGGAACCGCTTGAAGTGAAGGCGAGGGACTGATGGAGCTGGAGATGCGAATGGCACTCACCAAGGCGCTGGCGAAGCTGACGGCGCGCATTGCCGAAGACATTCGCGAGCAGGTGCGCCGTCCCGGGCCTGCGCAGGAGCGAGCCCGCTCCCTCCACCGCGACGAGAAAGTGGGCGAGGATTTCATCGTCTGGACGGACGTGCTGTCCCGACGCGCCGCGGTGCTGTGGGTGCTCAAGACGGTGTATGTCCGCGTCCTGGAGGACCGCGGCCTGCTGCACCCGTTGCGCTTGGTGGACCCGGACCCCAAGGCTCAGGAGGTGGAGTCGGAGAAGCTCTTCCGCCACCTCGCGCCCAACCTGGGGCCTTCGGCGTACCTTGCGTGGGTATTCCGGGATTTGTCCCGTCCGCGCGGAGGCCTACCCGAGCTCTTCTCGCTCCAACCGGCCGAGGTGGCCCGGCCCACGGATGCGCTGTCACAGGAGTTGATTCAGTTCTGGCGCAAGACCGACCTGGAGACGAACGAGCGCATCTTCCGCTTCACAGGCGAGCACTTCGACGGCCGGCTCATGGGAGACCTGTACCAGGACCTCGACCCGGTGGTGAAGGAGCGCTACGCGCTGCTCCAGACGCCGGACTTTGTGCTCGACTTCATCCTGGACGAGACGCTCACGCCCGCCATTGCCGAGTGGGGCGTGGAGAAGGTGAGGGTGCTCGACCCGGCGTGCGGCTCAGGGCACTTCCTGCTCGCGGCCTTCAAGCGGCTGGTGACGGGGATGCGCGAGAAGTACCCCGAGCGCCTAGTGCACGAGGTGGTGAACGACTGCCTTGCGCGCGTGGTGGGCATCGACCTCAACGACTACGCGTGCGGACTGGCCCGCGCACGGCTCGTGATGACGGCGATGGAGCTGGCCGGGGAGACGGACCTCGGCGCCGCCAGCGATTACCACCCACAGGTGTACTGGGCGGACGCGCTGGAGCAGGTAGAGCGCGACCCGGAGCCTGAGCAGATGGGGCTTTTCACCGGCGAGGTGGAGAAAAAGCCTTACAACATGCTTACTCGGCCCGAAGTGAGGGCGCGGCTGCATCCGTTGTTGAGGGCTGGCTTCGAGGTGGTGGTGGGGAACCCGCCATACATCACTGAAAAGGATGCAGCAAGGCGCGAATACCACAAAGAGAAGGTGGGAAAGGTTGTTCGCTATCTTTCTGCCTCTCGGCAGTATTCGTTGGGAGCCCCATTTACGGAGCGTATGTTTCAGTTGGCTGCATCCGATGGCTGGGTGGGGATTATCACTGCCAATTCTTTCATGAAGAGAGAGTTTGGAAGGGCTCTGGTTGAGAAGGTGCTTCCGAATTACAGCTTGACCAAAGTGGTCGACACCGCTGGTGCGTATATCCCTGGGCATGGAACGCCAACAGTGCTCATTGTGGGGCGTAATAGGCCAGCACAAACCAAGAGTGTGCTGGTTGTGATGGGGAAGCGCGGAGAGCCAAGTGTGCCGCAGGACCCTGCTCAAGGTAAGGTCTGGAGTAGCATCATCCAGGGGAACAATAATCCTTCCTATGATTCCGAGTTCGTCTCCGTTTCCTTGGTTGAACGCGCCGTATTGCAAAGGCATCCATGGAGCATTGCGGGGGGGCGGGGCGAGTCAACTTAAGGAGAAAATAGAAGACGGATGTCTCAAGAAAATCCGCGATCTATGTGAATTGATTGGTTTTGGGGCGGTCACGCGAGAGGATGAGGTGTTTGAGCTTCGCCATGGGGCCGATAAGCGCTCTGGTATCTCTCCGGAGCAGATTGCGGTGCTTGGCAATGGCGAGCTGATTCGTGACTGGGGGATGCAGAATTCGCAGTTGATTCTGTTTCCTTACTCTCACGAGGGGACGTGTGCTGTTGGTGCATTGGGCCGCCACTTCGATGTGATGTGGCGGTATCGTGCTCAGTTGTGGTTGCGAGAAGGAAAGGGGTTTAAGACAAAAAAAGAAAGCGGGGGGAGGTTCTATGAGTATTCGATGTTCTACCCAGAGAGATACTTTGCTTCGCTGAAAATTGCCTTTGCGGAAATTGCTACGCACAATCATTTTTTCCTTGATCGAGGTGGGACGGTCTTTACGCAGACTGCGCCGCTGATCAAACTGAGAGTTGGGGTCTCAGAGGCGGAGTGTCTCGCTTTGCTTGGTCAGCTTAACTCGTCTACTGCCGAATTCTGGATGAAGCAGGTCTACCAGCCAAAGGGCGGGGATAAGATGGGGAATGGTGGGCGTGTAACAGGCGAGGGCTGGGAAGAGCGATACCAGCGTGATGGAACAAAGCTGAAGTCTTTTCCTGTGAGGGTAGAACGGCAAGCTCAGGTTGAAGCTTTTGCTGGTTCCTTGGATGTTCTGGCCCGTGTTCGCAACGAAGACTCTGCGTGGAGATGTATAGAGCGCCACGCTGGGTCCGGTGCTTCAATCCTAAGGGCAGCGTTGCATGATCGCCGTGAAAGCGACTTGGCACGACTTTGTCGAATGGTAGGACTCCAGGAGGAACTCGACTGGCTGTGTTACGGTCTCTATGGTGTTGAGTCTGATTCGGAGGTTCGACGTCCGGAAGATGTTCTGCCGCTCATTCCTGGGCAGCGCCCGTTCGAAATCACGCTCGCGCGGGAGGATTCTGAACGTCGTGCGGCTCTCGCCCATGGCGAAGAGGCTGACGAAGCCCCCACTGTGTGGTTCGAGCGCCACGGCTGGGAGCCGGTGACATCCCTGGACACCATCCCGGATGCCACGGAGCGTCGCATCATTGAGCAGCGATTGGCCCTTGCCGCCACCAACCGCAACCTCGCGCTCATTGAACAACCTACCTACAAGCGCCGCTGGTACCGTCCGGACTACGCCACCGAGGAGAAGCAGGCGTTCGAGACGTACCTCTCGGAATGCATGGAAGAGTGGGCAAAGGGGCGCGCTTCACCGTTCACGCTGCGCCAGATTGTCGCCGCCCTCCAGGCGGACGCGGGCGTGCTCGCCGTCGCCGAGTGCCTGGCGGGCAACGCCCAGTTCGACCTGGAGGCCCTGCTCTCCGGGCGCCTGCTCGCCGACAGCGTCCCCAACAACAAGAATCACGTCTTCAAGCCCTCGGGCCTGGACAAGCGCGCCGCCTGGGAGGCGACATGGGAGCTGCAGCGCCGCGAGGACGCAGGGGAGAAGGTAACGCCTCCGGTGCCGCCCAAATACGCGTCTGCGGACTACCTCCGTCCCGAGTACTGGTCGCTGCGCGGGGCGCTCGACGTGCCCAAGGAGCGCTTCATCGCCTTCACCGAGCTACCCTGGCGTGACGGCGCCGAGCGCTTGTACGGCTGGGCCGGCTGGACGACGCGCCAGCGCTCCAAGGTGCTCATTGAGCTGGATGAGGAGTCCGAGGGCAGCGGCGTGGCGCTGGCGGACCGCTACGGCCTGCTGTACGGCGCGCAGTTCCTCGTGCCGTATGTGGCCTGGGAATCCAAGGAGGCGGCCGCCGAGTTCGACGCCGTGGTGCGGGGCCTGGTGGGCAAGGACGGCGTCACCGAGAAGATGCTGTCGGAGTGGGCGGAGCGATTCCCCGCGACGCGCCCGCGTGCCACGAGAGCCCGCAGGAGGACCGCGTGAACATCTCCGAAGCCTACAACCTGCCCAGCCGCGAGGACCTCACCGCGCTGGGTTTCGTGGTCCGCCTGGACGTGCCGCAGAGCGAAGAGGAGCGGCGCCGGCTTGTGGACGAGTACGTCTTCACGCCGGCGGTGCGCCAGTCGCTGCCCGTCATCTTCGAGGGCATGAAGCACGCGCTGGCGCGCGGCGAGCCGCTGGGCCGCTTCGTCCACGGTTCGTTCGGCTCCGGCAAGAGCCACTTCCTGTCCATGCTGGGCCTGCTGCTGGAGGACGATGAGCGGGCGTGGAGCAAGCCGGACCCGCTGGTGCGCGAGCTGGCGGGGAAGCACCGCGCCTGGGTGCGCGACGCGCGGCTTCTGACGGTGCGGCTGCACATGCTGTCGGAGGCGGGCGGCAGCAGCTTTGACAGGGCCGTCTACGAGGCCTTCAACCGGGCGCTGGCGCGGCACGGCAAGCCGCCCTTCGAGTTCCTCCACGTGCAAGGGGTGCTGGACGAGGCCCGGCGCGAGGCGGAGCTGTACGGGCCGGCGTTCTGGCGGCACCTGGAGGACGGCGGGGTGGTGGCCTCACACGAGGACTTCGAGGCGCTGGCGGCGGGCACCCCCGAGGAGCGGGAGGCGCTGGCGCGGGCGCTCCTGCAGTTCAAGGGCCGGGACGCGGCGAGCGCGGGGGTGGACCCGCAGTGGGGCGAGGGGCTGCGGCGGCTCACGCAGCACGCCAAGGCGCAGGGCTTTGGCGGGGTGGTGTTCCTGGTGGACGAGTTCCTGCTGTGGCTGAGCGACAAGGCGGCGACCGAGTTCAAGGCCGCCATCAACCAGCTCACGGTGATGGTGGACCACGCGGGGGGCCAGCGGCCGCTGCCGGTGTTCGCGTTCATCGCGCGGCAGCGCAACATCCAGGAGTTCTTCCCGGACCTGACGTACGACCACGAGCTGCACGAGCACCTGCGCCACCACACCAAGCGCTTCGAGGAGACGACGCTGCAGGACGTGGAGCTGCGGCACATCTGCAAGGAGCGCATCCTCAAGCCGCGCCATGCAGCGGCAGTGCGGGCCGCGGTGGACCAGCTCGCCGAGTCGCAAAAGAAGGTGCTCCCCGCGGTGCTCCAGAGTGCGGACGTGGAGTACCTGAAGGACGTCTACCCGTTCCATCCGGCGCTCATTGAAGCGCTCATCGACGTGTCGAGCCTCCTCCAGCGCGAGCGCACCGCGCTGCGGCTGCTGTACGAGCTGCTGGTAGTGCACAACCCTAATCTGGAGCTGGGGAAGCTCCTTCCCGTGGGGCGAGCCTTCGATGCGCTGTTTCCGCCCAGCGGCGTGGAGGCGGGCAAGGGCGCCGATGACCTGAAGGCCATCCACCGCCTGTATTACGAGAGCTTCCGCCCTGCAATGGACGCCATGCTGCGTGAGGCGGAGGAGTCCGGCGGCACGTTCGACGCGAAGCGCCGGCAGGTGCTGGAGGAGATCGTCAAGACGGTGTTGCTGGCAGAGGCCTCTCCGAGGCTGAAGGGCTCGGGGATGAAGGTGTCACGGCTGGTGCTGCTAAACGACGCGGAGGTGTCGGGCGAGACGGAACGCAGCCGCCGGGCTCGGGTGGCGGAGGACCTGTTGCAGCTCAGCCGGCGCGTGGGGATGCTGCAGGTGTCCGGCACGGCGCCGGACTACGACGTGTCCGTGGTGCTCAAGGGCGCTAACTTCGGCGAGCTGCTGGAGCGCGCGCGCGGGCGCACTGGAGGCGAACACACGCGCTACGCCACGTTCTTCTCTGTCTTCACGGAGGCCATGGGGCTGGCAAAAACGCCGGGCTTCCGGGAGCTCACCGAGGGGCAGGAGGGCGACCTCAAGGTGCGCTGGCGCGGCACGCAACGGCGCGGCTCGGTGAAGCTGTGCAACGTGCGCGAACTGCCGCATGCAGCCTTCCGGCCCCAGCCGGGCGACGAGTTCCGCATCCTCGTGGACTACCCGTGGGACGAGAAGGGCTACACGGTCGAGGACGACCGACAGCGCGCGCGAGACTACACGCGCCGCAACGGCTCGGCGTGGACGGTGTGCTGGCTGCCGCGCCACCTGACGCCCCAGGAGATGGGGCTCCTCAAGGACCTGGCGGCGGTGCGCTTCCTTCTAACCAAGGAAGGCCAGGAGGATCTGCTCGCCAACCTGTCCATCGCAGACCGGCAGAGCGTGGTGGATCGGGCGCGGGCGCAGGAGGCGACCCTGGCGCGCTCGTTCCAGGACTCGTTGAAGGTGGCGTACAAGGACCACGGCGTTGTCGAGGCGCTCGCGGTGGATGTGCCCGCAGAGCTGTCCCGGCCGGAGCTGCAGGAAAACCTGGAGCAGCTCGGCTGCGCGCTGATGGAGCGGCGTCACCCGCAGCACCCGACCTTCGGGGCCGAGCCGCGGGTGGAGGACCTGCAGGAGCTGTGCGACTGGATGGTGAAGGCGCACGAGGCGGGCACGCCTCTGGAGTTCAACGAGCGGCAGGGCAAGGTGCTGCTCAACCTGGGGCGCCCCTTGGAGCTGGTGGAACTGGGGCAGACGCGCGGCACGCTGCGGCGGGATACGCGCTACGTAAAAGGAGTGCTGGAGGCGGCCAATTCGGCGTCGCTGATGTGGGGCGTGGTGGACAACCGGCTAGAAGAGACGTTTGGCCTGCCACCGCCGGTGCGCTGCTTCTTCCTGGCCTTCTTTGCCCGGGCGTACGGCTACCGGGTGGTGGATGGGTCGGGCAGTCCGTGGGAGCTGCGGGTGGAGTCCACCGTGCGCGCCAACCTGAAGCTGGTGCGTGCGCCGCTGCTGTCTGTGGCGATGTGGGGGCAGGGGGTGGACCTCGCGGGGGCGCTCTTTGGGTTGCCACGCCCCGGCCAGCGGACGCTCGGCGAACAGGACCGGTTGGTGGGCCAGTTGCGACAGGTCGGGGATGAGTGCCGCAAGACGCTAGTGAGCGTGCGTGAGCGGCTGGTGCAGCTCGGGGCGGGCAGCCGGCGCATTGCGGAGGTGGATGAGTCCATTGCTCGCCTCAAGCCGTTGGTGACGCGGGAGTCGGACTCCCACGTGCTGCTGGAGGCGTTCCTCCACGCGTGGAGCGCCGAGGGCGGGGATGCTGCCCGGGGAGCGGTGCAGAATGCCAAGGCCATGAAGGATGCGCTCGATGCGCTGAGCGAGCGGCTCCGCACCCAGCTCCAGACGGCGGCGGGCAAGGTGCCACAGCTGGGGCCCGAGGCCCGAGCGTGCCTGGCGGACCTGGAGTCGCTGCTGGGCGCCAGCGAGCTGGCCCGGCCGTTGCGCAAGGCTCCCGTGGAAGCGTGGAACCAGAGCGCGGAGGAGTTGTTGTCACGCATCCTGGAGGCGATGACGCCGGTAAAGCCGCCTTCGGGAGGGCAGTCTCCGGGAGGGAACGCGGTGACGGTTCCGGCCGGCTCGGGGAATGTCATTGCCGGAACAGGGCAGGGCTCGCAGGCAGGACAGGGGCCGGAGCCACTCGAGGTGGTGCTGGACGGCATGCGACTGCAGCTCGGCGGCAACAGCACAGCGGAACTCGACGCGTTGTGGTCCAAGCTGCGATCCCAGCTGGTGACGTTGGAGCCCGGGGCTGTGGAAGTCATTGTCACGGTGCGGAGGCGCTAGCCGGTGAAGGATGCCCTGCTGCGAAAAATCATCGAGTTGGCCGGCGGCCCGGCCGAGCGGGGCTACGTGCTGGCGCTCGATGGCGAGTTCCTGCGCGAGGTGCCGGAGCGGCTGACGTTCCCGCTCTACAGTTACACCGTCACTCGGCCCGGCTCCGAGCTTGCACTGCGCCGCCTTATCGTCCGCGCTGGAGGTGAGCCTTTCATCGCGCTGATGGAGGAGAAGCTGGCGCGCCGGCTGCCGCCGGACGTGGTGCGACGAGCCCGCGGACAGCGCGTCCACTCGGTGGACGTGAATGACGTGCTAGTGCTGGCACTGGGAACGCCAGTGGTGGGCGCAGACGCGGAGACGAAGGCGCTGGCCGTGCGGCACCTGGACAACCTGCGCGAGGCCATGCGCGGGCGCACGCTGCCCACCGTTATCGACCGGCGGATGTTGGACGAGCTGCTGCTCGACGCGTGCGTGGGCGCGCGCATCCGAAGTGAGCGGGCAGGGCGGCTGCTCGCCGAGTGGCTGCGCCAGCTCCCCGACGCCGAGCCCGCGCTGATGGGCCTGCTGCGGCGCGTTCTGCCCACGCTGCACGGTGGCGAGGGGCGGGTGTTGGCCTGGGCGCTGGAGGATTCGCGGCGGCTCAAGGCGATGGAACGGCTGAGCGCGCTCGTGGTGCATGGGGCGCTCTTCGAAATTGATGAGGAACTGCCCCCGAGCATCTGGGGGCCATTGCAGGGCGTGGACTCGCACCCATTGGTGCAGCTCACCCCGGAGTCCTTCCGCGCGACGGTACGAGATCTGGCCCAGGACGCGCTGGATTCGCTGGGCGAACAGGCGGCGCCCTATCTCGCCCAAGCGGAGAACCTGGGTCGGAAGGCCCTAACGCCGAAGGTGGTGGAAAAGAGCCGGCTGCTGCCGCTGGGCCTGGCCAACCGGCTCAGCCGGCTCGCCCAACAGGCGGCTCAAGGGGAGCCTATCCCTGGTGCGGAGGTGGAAGAGCTGCGCAAGCACCGGGCCGCCTCGCTCAAACGGGGCGAGCTGGAGTTGGTGGAGGGGATGGCGCGCCTGAGCCGCTACCTTGCCGAGCCTTTCTCCTCCGATGGGGACATGGCGGCGCGCGTTCGGTGCTACCAGGAGAGCGGCGCCTTCGCGGATTGGGCCGCCCTGAAGTTGCGTCGCGTGCTGGCCACCACGGCTGAATTCCAACAAGAGGCCCAGGCCGTCCTGACGAAGTACCGTGTCCGGCGCGACGAGGAGAACCTGGCCTTCGCGCACCTGCTGGCGGAGGGTTACACCCGTGCCTTGTTTGCCCCGGGCGTGGTGCCTCTGCACCGGCTGTGGGCGCAGATGGTGTCGCAGGCTGCGGCGGAACCGCTGTATGTGGTGGTTCTGGACGGCTGCAGCTACCCCGTGTTCCTGGAGCTGCTCGATGAGCTGGCTCAGGAGCCGCTAGAGCCCCTGGGCCTCGTCGCCTCAAGCTCGGCGCGGCTGGACCGGGCGCACGGCATCCCTGCGCTCGCCCCGCTGCCCACGGTGACGAGCCATGCTCGGGGGGCGCTCTTCCTCGGGGAGATTCCGAAGGATCCGCTCCGCGCCGAGTCCTTGTGGCGTGATCAGGAGGAGCGCACCACCGACCCGGCGCGCTTCCGGCAGAATGGGGCCCTTGGGGCACGGCCCCGGCGCCTTTTCCTCAAGGGCGACCTGGCGGACGGGGCGCAGGCATTGCTCGCCGCCCTCCGTGACCCATCACTGGAGGTGGTATCCGCCGTCTTCAATGCCGTGGATGACCAGATTGGATCGGCCAACACGGGGGCGGCCTTCCGGGTGCACGCGAAGGACATCGCGGGCTTCATCCCCAGCCTCAAGGCGGCCCTGATAGCGAACCGTCGCGTGCTGGTAACGGCGGACCATGGCCACACGCCATACTGGACCCGCGAGCTGCACGCGGGCCCGGGGGCCTCTGCCCGCTGGTGCGAGCTGCCGGCCGGGGCCGAGCCTCCAGAGGGATTCATGGCTCTGGACCTCGAGGGGCTGGGCGGCACGCCGGGACGCAAGGCCTTCGCGTGGAAGATGGGCGTCCACCAGGGGGGCCCGCAGGTGGGTTTTCACGGTGGGTGCAGCCTGGAGGAGATGGTGGTGCCGCTGGCGTGGCTCGGCAAACAGGGCGTGGCGGCAGACGAGCCCGCGTGGTGGCTGGGGCGCACGCGGCCGCAGGTGGTGGAGGTGGCCCGCTTGATGCCCCCTCCGAAGCCAGCTGCAGTGGCCGTGGCCTCCCGGCAGCAAGGAGACCTGTTCGATGCGCGTGCCACCGTGGCTGCGGTGGCCGCCGGGGCGTCGACGTTGGGGCTGGCCGAGAACGTGCTGGCGCTGCTGGACGCGACCGAGCGCGCGGCCCTGGTGGTGCTTGCCCAGAACGGGAGCGCTCGCGGCATGGACCTGGCGCCGCGCATCGGCAAGCCCGTGGGACGCGTAGCGGGCTTCATGACCCAGCTCAATCGCAAGCTGCACCGGGTCGGGGTAGCGTTCTTCAAGACGGACACGCTGCCCACCGGTGATGTGCAGTATCACCACATTCCCCAGGCGAGGGCGGAGCGTCCATGAAGGTGACGGAGGCCGAGGCTCGCGACATCGTGGCGGCCCTGCGCACGGGGGCCGTGCCCCACAGCGGCCTGCACCACTTCGCCACGGGGGTGGACGCCCTGGTGCGCGTGGTGGATGAGGAACTTGAGGACGTGGCGCGCGGGGCCGGAAGCGGGCGCGCCAAGTGGATTCGAGGTGAGTACGGCAGCGGCAAGACGTTCGTTACGCGCCTCCTGTGCGCGCGGGCGAGGGAGAAGGGGTTCGCCACCGCGGAGGTGCAGATCTCCATCAACGACACCCCGCTGCATCACCTGGAGACGGTGTACCGCCGGCTCGTGGAGCGGCTGTCTACGCCGGCCGAGGGGGTGGGAGCCTTCCGCGCTGTGGTGGACGGGTGGCTCTTCGAGGTAGGCGAGGAGGTAACGCGCCTCAAGGGGCTGTCCGAGGACGACCCGGCCTTCGCCGCGGCGGTGGAGGAGCGGCTGGAGGACAAGCTGGCGGAGCTGAGCGCGCGCAATCCGGCCTTTGCGCAGGTGCTGCGGGCCTACGCCGGGGCGCAGGTGGCCGGGGACATGGGCGTGGCGCAGCAGCTCCTGGGGTGGCTCGGAGGTCAGCCGCACGTGGACCGCGGTATCATCTCCCGTGCCGGCGTGAAGGGGGCCGTGGACGGGCAGGCGGCACTGGCCTTCCTGCGGGGGCTGTTGATGCTGCTGCGCCAATCGCGCCACGCGGGGCTGGTGGTGGTGCTGGACGAGGTGGAGACGCTTCAGCGCATGCCCGCGCCCACCCGCGAGAAGGCCCTCAACGCCCTGAGGCAGCTCGTGGACATGCTGATGAATGGGGAGCTGCCGGGCCTGTACCTGGTGGTGACGGGCACGCCCGAGCTTTTCGAGGGGCCCAAGGGACTCAAGGCCCTCTCGCCGCTGTACCAGCGCGTCTTCACCCGCTTCGACGCGGAGCCCCGCTTCGACAACCTGCGCGCTCCCCAGGTGCGGCTGCCTCCCTTCGATGCGGGACGGCTGCTGGAGGTGGGGCGAAAGGTGCGGGCCCTCTTCCCCGCGCGGGAGCCGGGGCGCGTCCAGGGGACGGTGGATGACCGCTTCCTGGAGGGGCTCGTCGGCCGCGTCACCGAGGGCTTCGGGGGCAAGGTGACGGTGGCCCCGCGGCTCTTCCTGCGCGAGCTGGTGGACGTGTTGGACAGGGTGGACCAGTTTCCCGACTACTCGCCTCACCAGCACTACCGGCTGGAGGTGGACGAGGCCAGCCTGCGCCCCGAGGAGCTCGCCGCGCGGCGGGGCACGTCCGAGGTGGAGGAGGAGCCTGAGGCGGAGACCCCTTCGCCCCGTCCGAAGCGCCGGCTGGAAGGGTAGGGCATGAGCGCCTTCCATCGGCTCCACCCCCAGCTGCGCCATGCTCTGGTGAACGAGCTGGACTGGCGCAGCCTGCGCCCCGTCCAGGAGTTGGCCACGGAGGCCATCCTCGATGGGTGCAACGCGGTGGTGCTGGCACCCACGGCCGGAGGCAAGACGGAGGCGAGCCTCTTTCCCGTCCTCTCCCGCATCCTCTCTGAGGGGTTGGCACCTGTGGCCGCGTTGTACGTGTGCCCCATCCGCGCCCTCCTCAACAACCAGGAGGCCCGGGTGCAGCGCTACGCGCGCATGGTGGGCCTGGACGCCTTCAAGTGGCACGGGGACGTCCCCGGCACCGCCCGCGCCCGCTTCCTGCGCGAGCCCGCCCACGTGCTGATGATTACGCCCGAGTCCCTCGAGGTGATGCTCATCAGCCAGAAGACGGACGCGCGCTCCCTGTTCCGCGGGCTTTCGGCGGTCATCATCGACGAGGTGCACGCCTTCGCCAGCGATGACCGGGGGGCGCATCTGGTGAGCATCCTGGAGCGGCTGGCGCACTTCTGCGGGCGCGACGTGCAGCGCATTGGGCTGTCGGCCACGGTGGGAAACCCGGACGTCATCGGGCAGTGGCTGATGGGCTCAAGCCGGCGTCCCTACCGGCGGGTGGATCCGCCCCGGCCCCCGGCCGTGAGGGATCTGCGCCTCGACTTCCTGGAGAACACCGCGGATGTGGCCGCGGAGGCCGCGAGGTTGGGACAGGGGAAGAAAAGCCTCGTCTTCGTAGAGAGCCGAGCCGAGGCCGAGCGCATCGCGGGGGCCATGGCAGGCCGGGGCGTGGAGGTGTTCATACACCACAGCGCGGTGAGCCGCGCGGATCGCGAGCTCGCGGAGGAGCAGTTCGCGCGCGGGCACAACACGGCGATTGTCTGCACCTCCACCATGGAGCTGGGCATCGACGTGGGGGATCTGGATCAGGTGCTGCAGGTCGATGCTCCGATGTCCGTGGCGAGCCTTCTCCAGCGCATGGGCCGGACGGGACGGCGCGAAGGAATGCGCTCGAATTGCACTTTCTTGTGTCAGAGCCCGGAGACATTGCTTCAGGCCACGGCGCTCGTACGGCTGGCGGAGCGTGGGTGGGTGGAGGATGTCCGCCCGCCCACCAAGGCCGCGCACGTGCTCGCCCACCAGGTGTTGGCCCTGGGGCTCCAGGAGGGCGGGGTATCCCGGCACAAGGTGCTGCCCTGGGTGGCCGCGGCGAGCCCCTTCCGGGGCCTGGAAGCGGAAGACGTCAGCGAACTCGTGGAGACCATGCTGGCACGGCGCATCCTCCACGAATCCGAGGGGCTGCTGTCCTTGGGCCTGGAAGGGGAACGACTCTACGGACGGAAGAACTTCTTCGAACTGTATGCGGTGTTCTCCTCGCCTCCGCTCCTGCGGGTGATGCACGGCCCGACGGAGATTGGGACTGTGCAGGCTACATTCGCGCGCAGCCAGGAGGACGGACATGGGCCGCTGTGCTTCCGGCTCGGTGGGCGGCCGTGGCTGGTGGTGCACGTGGATTGGGAGCGGGGAACGTGCCAGGTGCAGCCCGCGGACAAGGGGCGGGTGCCGAGCTGGCTGGGGCCCCCGCGGAACCTGTCCTGGACGCTGTGTCAGGAGATGAAGCGCACGCTGGCCGATGAGGCGCCGATGGCGGTCCTGGGCAAGGTAGCTCAGCTGGAGTTGGAGGCGCTGCGGAGGGAGTACGAGGGGCTGGTGGGGGAAGGGGAGGCTCCGCTGGAGGTGACGGACGAGGGGGTGCAGTGGCACACCTTCGCGGGCGGGGCCATCAACCGCCTGCTGGCTGCGGCGCTGGAGGTGGAGACGGGACGACGGTGGACGCCGGGGAATCTGTCTCTGAAGGTGAAGGATGCGGGCCTGTCCTGGGCGAGGCTGGCCATCGAGTCGATTCCGCGGGTGGACTGGGGCGAACTGGCTTCCGCCCAGGCGGGGGGGGATATGCGGGGGCGCCTATCGAAGTTCCAGCGCTGCCTGTCTCCGCGACTGGAGGCTAAGCTGCTGGTGGAGCGGCTGTTCGATGTGGAGGGGACACGGGCGTTCGTGGCAGGCCACCAAGTGCCGGGGGCCTAGCTGGACTCCTAAGAGAGGTCCTGAAGCCCACAGGGCAGGCGCGGGTTGCCGCTTTAGGCGCATGGATCCGGCTCGGACTTGCTATGTGGTGAGTCTGCTTGTCAGGAGGCGTCTTGGGCAGCACTCGAGAAACACGGGAGGCACGCACGCTGGTGCTGGCAGCGGCCAGCCTTGTCGAGGGGACGCTAGTCCCGGAACTGCGCGAGAGCATCCGTCCGTGGGCTGAGGAGACCTGGCGGCTGGCGCCAGAGCTGCATCACGGCCAGCGGTTCGAGAGCTGGTTGGCTGCCTTGGTGGAGGAGAGCATCGGCACGTGGGTTGCCGCAGCGGTCCTGCTGCGGCTTACGGAAGATTTTGGCCTAGCACCGTATGGGAGGGCGGAGCGGGCCGGGGCAGAGTGGGTGGACGAGGCGGAGACGACACGATGGCTGGAGGAGTTGGCGCAACTGCTCGCGCCTCGTGGCCCGCTAGGCTCTCTACCGCCGCTCCCCGAGGGGGCACGCCGCAAGCTCCTAGAGCTGTTCCGCGAGCGGTTCAACGAGTACCCACGCTGGCGGGGGGCCGTGGGGGCGCCTTCGTTCATGGCGGACCTCTTCTTCTCGCTGACGCGACAGGCGCGTGAGCAGCATGCCTTCGTGGCAACGCCGCCCTTCGTCGCCGAGTTCTTGGTGGAGCACACCGTTGTGCCCGCCGCGCAGGAGTTTGGTGGCGAGGCGCTGCGAATCATGGACCCTGCGTGCGGTTCCGGCATGCTGCTGGAGTCCGCCTTCCGGAAGTTATTGGAGCTGCGGGGGGGCGGTGCTGCCATCTCGTATTCCGAGGCGAAGCGCGCGCTGAGCCAGCTCCAGGGCATGGACATCAGCTTGTTTGCTTGTGCCATGACCCGCTGCACGCTGCTCCGGGCGCTTCTCCAGAATGTGGACTCTCCCGAGCGGGTCCGGCTACATGAGGTGCCACTGAACATCCGCACGGGGAATGCACTGCTGGAGCTGGCCGCAGTCATTGAGGGACCCGAGGCGCAGCGCTACCAGGTCGTGCTCGTCGAGCCCCCTTTCATCACCGAGCGCAATCTGGAGCTGAGAAGGCTTTACCGGTCGCGCTACGAGAGCGCCCAGCTTCAGTTCTCCTTGATGGCGCCTTTCGTCGAACTGGCATTTTCCCTCCTGGTGGAGAATGGCTTTTTCGGCGCTCTGGTGAGCAATTCATTCATCAAGAGAAGGTATGGCGAGGCGTTGGTGGAGCGGGTGCTCGCACGGCAGCACCTGACGGCGGTCGTGGATGTCTCGGGGGCCTATCTCCCAGGTCATGGCACTCCCATGATGATGCTCATCGCGCGCAGGCAGCCTCCTGACTCCAGTGCCGTGCGGACCGTGCTGTGCCACCGAGGCGAGCCTATTACCCCCTCCGTGCCGGAGCAGGGGCGGGTCTGGATGGAGCTGCGTGAGCACTTTGATGAGCCGGGCTTCGAAGGGCATTTTGTGTCTGTGGCGAAGGTCTCTCGTGAGACCTTTGCGAAGCATCCTTGGGTGCTCGAGCTGGGTGATGCGGGAGCGGCGCTGGCTCACCTGGAACATGGCGGACCGGTGCGACTGAAGGACTGCGTTCTGTCCACATGGAGGGCTCCTGCTCGGTTCGCGGATATCGTTGCAGAGCCAGAGGTCTTTTCCCGGCAGCATGTGCCCCGGTCCCATTGGCGGGTTTGGATCGGGGGGCAAGCTTTTACGGACTGGTCTCTGAGGGAGAGCGAGCTCAAGGCACTTCCGAACCTCTCGTGTGAGGGCGTGTTGACACATCCCCTCATCTTCCGCGTACTCGGAGGGTTTGGAGGGCTCCTGCCGAGAGAGGCCGGAGATTCGGAACTGCGGCAAGCCGTGGCGCGGATGTTCTCCTGGGGTCTCCAGGACTCCGAGAGCGATGTCCTCATTGGATTTCCGGTTGTCGCGAGGCAGAACAGCTTTGTCCGGCTTGAACCCGGCCAGCGCATCGCGATCACCGCAGAGGGTTTGGCGTTGCCGGGTGCTGATGCGCATGAGTGCTCCATGGCGTTGCTGGCGTACCTGAATAGCTCGACGGCATGGTTCTGGATGAGGCAGTTCTTCTCGTCGAAGTCCTTGGAGAAGCGACAGTCGACTTGGTATCTGCGTGAGTCCGGCGCCAGCAGCACGAGCTTCCGCTTCTCTTTCCGAGAGCTGTTGAACCTACCCGTACCTCGGTCTGTTCTGTCCCCTGGCCCAGTGCGCACACAACTGGCAGAGCGTGCGCAGAGGCTGGAGCAGTTGGCGCAGCAGCGCCGGATGTGCGAACCGAGGTTCGTGGTGGGCGACGAGAGTGCGGCAGAGGAAACGGCACGGAGATGGTCCGCGCAAGGATGGGACCGTACTACTCGCTCCTCGCTCATCCGCGCCTTGGCGAGGGCCTTCCACGAGGAAGAATTGCTGTTCCGGGAGATGGTGTTTCATCAGGAGGAGATTGACTGGATCGTCTACGGAGCTTGGGGGCTGGCGAGGAATGAACCTCTCAGCGATGGGCGCGCATTGCCTGAGCAGCGTCCCTTCGAGTGGTCGAGTGAGAGACCTCCCGAGGGGCTTCGTCCTGAGCTCGCGCGGGTCTGGTTGGAGCGGAGCCATCAGCGTAATGCCAATCGGGTGCTGCGGGCGCTTGATGCAAGGGAATGCAAGCGAGGATGGTTGGCCTGGAAAAAGCCTCGCAAGGGAGGACAGTATGATGCCATGCGTACCCAAGACGCATGTGCGCGCTGGCTGCTCAGTCGAGTCGAGGGCCTGTTTCGCGCTCAGCGCTCCCCCCACGCGCTGACAATGCAGGCAATCATTGAGGCGCTCTCCTCCTCAGCCGATGTCCAAGCCGTTGCGGAGGTGTCAGAAGGGGCCACGAGTCCGGACCTGGCCAGCCTGCTGGCCCAGCTAATCGAGGATGAGGCCGTCCCCTTCCTGGCGAGCTATCGGCTCTCTTCCTCCGGGCTGAAGAAATGGGAGGGCTGGAAGCAGCTGTGGGCGCTGCAGCGCAGAGGGCCGGTCACTCTGCGGGATGCGCGAGAACATGCCCGTCACTACGACGCAGATGATTTCCGGCGGTCCAGTTGGTGGAGCTTGCGCGGGCGGCTGGATTTCCCCCGTGAGCGCTTCATCGGCTATCCGCTGCATGTGGCCGAGTCGTCGGATCGCTACGGCTGGGCGGGCTGGACCTTTCCGGAGCAGGCACAAGTGCTCGAGGCTCTGTATCAGGAAGGGCGGCACGAAAGATGGACATCCCAGCGGCTTCTGCCAATCCTCCAGGGGATTGAGGAACTGCTCCCGTGGATTGAGCAGGAGTATGATCGCGACGCGCCGCGCTGGGGAGGATTCCTGGATGAGGCGTGCAGGGCGCTTGGGGTGGCGCGCGAGGCGCTGAGCCGCCCGAAGCATTCATGAATCATGAATCAGGACGACCATGGCGCTGAGTAGATTGCAACTGACCCAGTTCACCGTTTTCGATAGTGCCGAGTTCAATTTCTGCTCTGGCATCAACGTTGTTATTGGGAAGAACTCCACGGGGAAGTCGCATGCATTAAAAGCAATGTACGCGCTGCTGGCGGCACTCCGTCAGGCTGCGGACAAGAATGCGACTGAGTCGCAGAGGGATGCCTTGGTGGCAGAGAAGTTCCGGCGAGTCTTCCTGCCGGATGACCTCGATCGACTGATCCGGAGACCCTCCCTGGAGCCGGAGCGTGGGGCCGAGCTACAGTTGAGCGAAAGCGGTGGCAGTGATGCTGCCGTCATCCTGAAAGGTGACTTGGCAAAGATAGGGCCTCATCCGCTCCGCCCCCCTTCGGCGCTCTTCATTCCGAGCAGGGACGTGCTGGCCTTCTCCGAGGGGTTTGTCCAACTGTATGAGACGCGCAAGGTCTCGTTCGATGAGACGTATGCAGACCTGTGCCGTGCGCTGGCGGAGATTCCTCTGAGGGAGCCTCCAGAAATTCTCGGGCGGATTGAGAACATCCTCGGAGGCAGGGTGCGCCAGAAGGGAGAGCGCTTCTATATCGAGATGGGTGGCCAGGAGTTCGAGGCCCACCTGGTGGGAGAGGGGCTCCGGAAGGTCGCGACGCTGGTGCGCCTGATAGCGAATGGAACATTGGTGCCAGGAGCGGTCTTGTTCTGGGATGAGCCGGAAGCAGGGCTGAATCCGCAGATGACCGCCCAAATCACGGAGTTCATCCGCCAGCTTGCTGCTTGGGGAGTGCAGATCTTCATCGCCACCCATGACTACCTACTGGCGCACAGACTGTCGGTCGCACTTGAGTACAAAGAGGAACCTCGGGTTGATGCACGCTTCTTCGCGCTCTATCGCTCTGAGCAGCATGGGCCCGTGCAGGTCGAGTTCGGAGAGACTCTGGCTCACATCCAGAACAACGCCATCTTGCAGGAGTACGCAAAATTCCACGACTGGGAGGAGGAGCTACTGCTACGAGACATTGGCCGTGACCGTGTGGGAGAAGAGGGATGAGTTGGTCGTTTGAGGAGCCTCCGTTCAAGCTCGAGTTCGATGGCTCGTGGCAGTACGTCGTCAAGTGGGATACCCACCCGGCCTATGAGAACGGCATCAAGAAATCCCCCTGCGCCAAGGCGGTGGATTTCGTGGGGCTTCTTGGGGGAAGCAGGGAGCAGTGGCTGTATCTGATTGAACTCAAAGATTATCGAGAGTTCGCCAGGCAAAAGGAAGAGGGGCACTACGAGGAGTTCGAGCAGAAGGTATGCGCGACCGTCTCCGGTCTCGTCGGTGCCCATCGGAGCGGTCAGTATGCTGACTGCGCGCCATTTACGGAGATGTTGTTCGACCCTGGAAGTCGCTTGGTGGTCGTCTATTGGGTCGAGTTACCAGGGGGCGAGCACCTTACCGACGTCGTTCGCCAAGGGCGCCGGAAGGCCAGGACCTCGATCCGGACGCAGCAGGGAAAAGGGCGTTTGAGTTGGCTGGGCGCACGCTTCATGACCAATAACAAGGCTCAGCAGGATGAGGGGAGAGGGGTTCCCGGGCTGAAGGTCGTCAACCTACCGCAGGCCAAGTAGTCGGAAGAGGCGCCTCAGGCCCGTGCTCGTCCATGACCGCGGAGGCCCTATCGCCGCGGGGGCTGTAGGTCGATTGCGAGCGACCGGGCTAACCCAGGGCTCGTTTGACGCGATCGTAGAGGCTTGATCTTCTCTGGGGATGAGCGAAGGACATCCCACCCCGGAGAAGCTGAGACGGGCCATCGTGCGGGCCTTCCACGACGAGGGCCTGTCGTATGCGCAGATTGCCCACCTGCTGGGCATTGGCGAGGCGACGGTCAGCCGCGTCCTTGGGCTGTACCGAGAGACAGGAGACGTCGTGCCGCGGCCCAAAGGCGGCGGCAACTTCTCGCCTATCCGGGGCAAGGTGGCCACCGCGCTCAAGCGGCTGGTGGCGCAGAAGCCGGACGCGACGGTGCGCGAGCTGATGGCCGAGTTGACGGCCCGCACGCGCCTCGTCACCAGCCGTCCCTCCATGCAGAGGGCTCTGCATCGACTGGGCTTCTCACACAAAAAAGTTCTTCACCGCCTGCGAGCGCGACGCACCGCAAAACCTCTGGCGCAGGCGGGTCCTCGCCGCGCTCCTGAGCGTCGTGGACGTGCGGCGGCTCGTCTTTCTCGACGAGTCCTTCTGCCATACCTCCATGGCACGCGAGTATGGCTGGGCGCCGGTAGGGCAACGTGCCCGAGGCGTGCGTCCTGGAGGCCGCTGGACGACCTTGACGCTCGTGGGGGCCATCCGCGTGGGCTGCCGGCCCAAGTTGATGACTCACCGAGGAGCCATCAATGGCCGCCTCTTCGTGCGCTTCGTCCGCCAGCGGCTTTGCCCCTGGCTCCATCCAGGTGATGTGGTGCTGATGGACAACCTGGGTGCTCACAAGGTAGCCGGTGTGCGCCAGGCGGTCGAAGCCGTTGGCGCCTGCGTGGTGTACCTGCCCACCTACAGTCCCGACTTCAATCCCATCGAGCTGTGGTGGGCAGACCTGAAGCGGCAGCTTCGTCGGCTTGCGCCTCGGGCCATTGAAGACTTGGCACGGACGGTGAGGCAGTTACGCGCGGCCACTCCGCTCGCGAAGCTCGCGGCTTGGTTCCGCCACTGCCTCTCCTTCCTTCACCTCAACTGATCCCGGCGTTAGCGCAAGGTCATACTGCTCATAGCCAAGGCCGTGCACTCCAAGGTGGTGTGCTCGCACGCTTGAGGCTTGGGGGCCGCTCCTATAGCTCCGCCTTACCTCTCATGGGGAGGTCACCTTGAGCGGTGTCCTCCGCCCCAGGATTTTTTGAGACACCTCTCTGGGGGAACAACCTCCCCCTCACGAGGTGGATGTGAAGAAGCAGCAGATGGAGGCCGACTACCAGAAGGCCACCCTCGCGGCCTATGAGGACTTCGACCAAGTCCCTTGGAACATGAGCCACCACTTCCCGCTGCTGCGGGACGGTGAGTACTGGCGTGCCATGCGAAAGACGATTGACTACGCCGCCGCGGGCTGCCCGGATGCAAAGGGAGCCCGCCGGTGTCAGGAGGTCGAATTTCCTTCTTTCCGAGAACTCTCCGAGAACAAGCTCCCGCGCTGGGATGGCACGGCGGCAATGCCGTGAGCCTGCTGTGACGGAGACACCTCGATGAAGCTTCTTGCCTTCCTTCTGAGCCGCTCGCGAGGCCTCCTGGCGCTGGCGACGTTCGCTGGCATCGTCAGCGGCGCGAGCAGCAGCGCGCTCGTGTCCGTCCTCAATACAGCGCTGAGCCAGGGCACGTTCCGGAACGGGAAGACGCTCGCCACGTTCAGCGGGATCCTGCTGCTCTGTGTTCTGTCGCGCCTGGCCTCGCAGTACATGCTCAACCACCTCAACCAGGAGGCGCTCCTCGAGCTGCGGATGCGTCTGAGCCGCCGGGTCCTTACCTCCACGCTGCGCCAGCTGGAGGAGACGGGCATGCACCGCCTCCAGACCATGCTCTCGGAGGACATCCCCAGCGTCAGCAACAGCCTGTCGCTGCTGCCCATCATCGCCATCAGCGGCGCCACGCTGCTCGGCTGCCTCGCCTACCTGGCCACGCTCTCGCCCACCATCTGCTTGTTCATGCTCGGCTTCATCCTCATGGGCGGGCTCATCTACCGGCTGCCGGTACGGCTGAGCCTGAAGTACTTCCAGCAGTCCCGCGCCCAGAGCGACGTCCTCAACAAGGCGTTCCGCTCCCTGATGGAGGGCATCAAGGAGCTGAAGCTGCACGCCCCTCGACGCGCGGCGTTCCTCGCCCACGGCGTGGAGGCTCCCGCGAAGGAGCTGCGCCGGCTGATGGGCGTCAGCTCCAACATCCTCAGCACCAACGCGAGCTGGACCACGTTCCTCTTCTTCGCGTTCCTCGGGCTGCTGCTCTTCAGCGTGACACGCATCACGGACGTGAGCGCCACCACGCTGACCAGCTGCACGTTGATCATCCTCTACCTCCAGCAGCCGCTCGACATCCTGCTGGGCAGTCTCAACGTCCTGGGCCGCGGCAACGTCGCGCTCGAGCGGCTCCAGCAGCTGGATCCCCAGGGCTGGAGCGCGAAGGAGGACGACAGCCCTCCCTACGCGGGGCCTCCGCCTCGCTTCGAGCGGCTGGAGCTCAGAGGGGTCACCCATACGTACTTCCGGGAGAATGACGACAGCCGCTTCGTGCTGGGCCCCCTCGACCTGACCTTCCAGCGCGGGGAGCTGGTGTTCCTGGTCGGAGGCAACGGCAGCGGAAAGACGACCTTCGGCAAGCTGCTCACCGGCCTCTATGTGCCGGATGCTGGGGAGGTCTGGCTCGACGGCGAGCGCGTCACGGACGCCAACCGCGAGCAGTACCGCCAGCTCTTCACGGCGGTGTTCTCCGACTTCCACCTCTTCGACAACCTCCTGGGCCTGGACCCCTCCGACCGCGGCGCCCGGGCGCGGGAGTACCTCTCCCGCCTCCATCTCGACCACAAGGTCCGCATCAGTGAGGAGGGCACCCTGTCCACCACGAGCCTGTCCCAGGGCCAGCGCAAGCGGCTGGCGCTGCTGACGGCCTACCTGGAGGAGCGGCCCTTCTATCTCTTCGACGAGTGGGCCGCGGACCAGGACCCCGCCTTCAAAGACATCTTCTACAACCAGCTCCTGCCGGACCTGCGGGCGCAGGGGAAGACGGTGCTCGTCATCAGCCACGACAACCGTTACTTCCACGTGGCGGACCGGCTGCTCGTGCTCGAGTCCGGGCGGCTGGTGGACACGTCACCGGCCATCGGCCTCGAACTCCCGGAGCGTCAGCGGCCCGCGTCTTGAGCGCGACCGTGCCCCGCTTCCGCCCTTGCGTCAGGAGCCGGTCAGCCGGGGCACGGGGCTCCGCGCCTCCACGAGGAACTGCTCGAGGGTGCGCGCCACCTCCAGGGGCGACTCCGCCTCGCGGAATCGCACGCTCATGGCCTGGACCGCCTGCCGGTATGCGGGCTGGGTGATGACCTCGTCGAGCAGGGCCACCAGCCCCTCGCCGGTCACTTCGAACGGCGAGCCTCGCACGCCAAGGCCGTGATGGGTCACGAGCCGGGCCACCCGGGGCTGATCGTTCTGGAAGGGCAGCGCCACCATGGGGACGCCGAAGTAGATGGCTTCCTTGGTGCTGTTGAAGCCGCAGTGGGTGACCATGGCCGTCGCGCGCTGCAACAGCTTGAGCTGCGGCACTTCGCTCGCGGCGATGATGTTGGGCGCCCTGCGCTCGAGCATCGCCAGGTCAGTCAGCGGCCCCGCGGAGACGACGAACTGCCAGTCCGGTCGCCGGGCAGCCGCGTCGCCCAGGACGCGGAGGAAGTCCTGCTGCCGCTTCAAGACGAAGGGCACCGAGCCCAGCGCGACGAGGATGAGCGGCCGGCCCTCCTGGAGCCGTGCCCAGTCGAAGTCCGGCTCCTGGCGGTCCAGCGCGATGCAGGGCCCCAGGAAATGAAGGGTCTCCGGGCGCGGCGTGGCCCCGGTCTCGACGAACTCACCCGGGCAGAGCACCACCCTGGGCATGCTCGAAAGAATGGACCGCCCGGGCCCGCCTTCCTCGTCCACGGGATGGCCGTACTTGCGCGCCAGGTTCGTGAGGAACTCCGTCGTGGGCGGGATGAGGCCAAGCCCCACCCCCGCCTGCTCCAGCTTCCGCCGCAGGCCCGCGCGAACCGCGCCCCAGCCCCGGTCCGCCGAAGGCCCGGGCTGGCGCGGCGGCGGCACCACCGGCACCGTGGTGTTCACGAGGACCGTGGGCACCCCGTTGCCATGGGCGATGAGGGGCAGGAACCTCTCGATCACGTCACACAGGAAGAGGTCGGGACGCAGCTGCTGGAGGACCCTGTCGAGCTCTCCCTCGAGCATGGCTTCCATCATCCGCCGGACCCTGCCCATGTGCCTGTGCATGTGGCGCAGCTGCCCCCAGCGGTCACGGCGGGCGCGCAGCGCACCGACCTCCCGCAGGTCGCCCTCGGGGAAGAGGTCCGGGAAGAGCGGCACGAAGTCGAAGCCCTCCGCGCGGATGGGCTCCTGCGCGTCCAGCAGGCCCCAGAAGTGGATGCGGTGTCCCCTCGACTGCAGGGCCCGCGCGATCTTCAGTGCCGGGTTGATGTGGCCGGGGGTGGAGCCCGCGGCGATGAGGATGTTGGCCATGTCCGGTGTCCCTACGAGAACCAGCCGCGGAAGAACCGGCGCAGGCTGCCCGAGCCGCGGGCTTCCACGGGGTAGCGCGCGCGAAGGTCGGCGGGAAGCGTGTCGAAGGCGTACTCCTGGCCTCCGGCGAGGGGCGTGAGCTTCATGCCGCTCGTGTCGGTGAGGTAGTCGTAGCCGAGGCGCTGGTAGCGCGAGCCGGGATCGAGCTGCTCGTAGCGCTCCCGCCGCGCCAGGCGGTCCTCCGGCTTCACCATGCGCAGGTGATAGAGGTTGTGCGGCAGCACCAGGTGCCGGGCCCCCTCGAGCTGCTGGGGGTACCACACGCCGTGGAACTTCGTGTGACGCTTGCCCTGGAAGGTCATCGTGTCCGGCAGGGGGAAGGCGCAGCAGCGCGTCTTCTTTCCCCAGAGGCCATCGGACCGGTACTGCGCCACGCCGTCCCACAGCTCGCGGTAGCGCACGGTGATCAGGGGCCGGTCGCGCTTCTCCGCCTTGCGCAGGATGGCCGGCAGCCGGACGAGGAAGTCCTGCTCGAAGCGCTCGTCGGCGTCGCAGCACAGCACCCAGCGGGCGCCCAGCGCCTTGGCGCGCTCCAGCAGGCGGCTGCGGTTGCCCGGCTCGTCCCAGCCCTCCATGTCGGCGCGGGGCGGGTTGGTGAGGACGTCCGCCACCTTCGGCTCGGCGGCGAGCACGGCGCGCGTGCCGTCGGTGGACCCGTCATCGAGCGCGACGATGGCGTCCACGTGGTCGCGCAGGTGCGCCAGGCAGCCTGACAGGTGGTACTCCTCGTTTCGAAGCTGCATCACGGCGACGAGCACGGGCGGTGGTCCTTTGCGCGAAGGGGTCCGGGGCTCACTGCCGGCGCCAGTCGAAGGCCACCCGCTGGAAGCTCTCGCCCCAGCCGTCGGGGTTGGCCTGGGGGGAGGCGGGGTTGAAGATGCGCTCCGCGTACTCCGGCGTGGGGGGCTCCGCCGCCTGCCGCACCTTCCGGGCCTCGAAGGACAGGTGGAGGATGCGCATGTCGTCCAGCGGATGCAGGTAGGTCTCCGTCTGCATCAGCCGGATGCGCAGGTTGTCGTCGTCCCCGCCCCAGCGATCAAAGCCCTCGTCGTACCCGCGGACCAGGAACAGGCGCTCCCGTGGCACGCAGATGGAGCCGTAGTGGTGCCAGGGCGGCGCGCTGGCCTTCTCCAGCGAGCCCCCATGGGCCTCCAGGGAATCGAACGTCGCGAAGCACACGCGGCCCAGCGCGGCGCTCCCGGGGTTCGCCGCGATGTGGTCCAGCCCCCGGGCCGGCACGTCCGTGATGAAGGCGGACTCGGGCGAGACGACGAGCACGTTCTCCCCCAGCGCGTGCCGCACGCCCACGTTGATGGCTCGGCACGGCGGTCGCCACGGATGGTCGAAGTCGTTCACCAGCACGCGCCACCGGATGGAGGGGAAGTCCCGGAGGACGCGCAGCAGGCCCGCTTCTTCGCTGGGCTCATCCAGCGCGAGGACGACCTCGTACTCCGGCCGGCTGAAATAGCGCGCGTTCAGCGGAAGCACCCGTTGGAACTCCCGGAGGCGCTTGTAGTAGGGCATGACGACGCTGAGCTTGATCTCGTTCACCCGCGGGGGTCCTCTTCCTTCAGGGCGGTTCCTTGCCTCGTGAAATCTATGCTTTCCGGGTATCCCTTGGCTAGCATGCGGCGCACCGAAGGCCGGACGATAAAGGCATACAGATGATATCCACCGTGTGGAGAGGTGCGTCGCGTATCATTGCCTGGGTCTTGAAGCTCCAGCTTGTGCGCTACCTGAAGAGGAATCCACGGGTGGTCATCGTGGGTGTCACCGGGAGCGTGGGCAAGACGACCACGAAGCTTGCCATCGCGAAGGTCCTGGCGCAGCGATTCAAGGTGCAAGCCCATTCAGGCAACTACAACAGCGAGCTGGGCGTTCCGCTGGCCATCTTCGAGCTGGAGTCGCCCGGCAGTGTCTTCAACCTGAAGGGCTGGCTGGGGGTGGTGCTTGAGATGAATCGCCGTCTCAAGAAACCGCTGCCGTATGACGTGATCGTCCAGGAGTTGGGCGCGGGCCGCAGAGGCGATATCGGATATTTTTCATTTCTCAGGCCCAGGGTTGGCGTGGTCACCGCCGCCAAGCCCGCGCACCTCAAGGGCTTCGGGAGCATCGAGGCAATCGTAGACGAGAAGTTTTCGTTGGCTGAGCTCAGCCAGACAGGACTGGTGAACGCCGAGGAGGAGCGGTTCGCTCCCAAGCTGGGCACGGGGGATGCGAGCAAGCTGCACACCTATGGCACCTCGAAAGGTGAGTATCGCTACAGCATCCGGCGTTACTCGGCGGCGGATGGCTTTGACGGGACCCTGGTCCTGGGACAAGACACCGTGGACGCGTCCGTTCGCATGGTGGGAAGACACATGGCTGAAGCCGTCGCCGCGGCCGCCGCCGTTGGCGCGTTGCTGGGCATGACACCCGATGAGATCAAGGCCGGCGTCGAGCGGATCCAGCCCGTCGCTGGCCGCATGAGTCCGCTGGAAGGCCACAACGGCAGCCTGATCCTCGACGATTCGTACAACGCGAGCCCGGAAGCCATGATGGCGTCGCTCGATACCCTGTACGAGCTACCCGGACGGAAGATCGCCATCCTGGGCGGGATGAATGAATTGGGGGCGGACGGGGCGAAGTACTACGGGCAAATTGGTGGTCACTGCGCACGGCTCGATCTGCTGGTGACGGTCGCGAAGCTGGCCAGGCAGTACGTGGAGCCCGCCAGGGCCGCGGGCCTTGGCGAGGATCAAATCAGGTGTTTCGACACGCCGTATGAGGCTGGCGAGTTCGTCGCGGGACTCCTGAAGCGTGGAGACACGGTGCTCGTGAAGGGTTCCCAGGGTGGCATCTTCTGCGAGGAGGCCACCGCGAAGTTGCTGGCGAACCCGGTGGACACGGTCCGCCTGGTCCGTCAGTCTCCAGACTGGAAGCGCCAGAAGGCCCAGGCCTTCAAGCGGCAAGGTGCGTAGTCAGGGGAGCAGCGCGGAGAGCCTCCGGGTTGGATCCGCGCAGCCCGCCGCCAGGAGCCTCTGGAAGTCCTCGACGATGCGGTCCACCGTCCGCGCCTCATAGAGGTCGCCGTTGGCCTGGGCCATCAGCGAGACACGCTGGTCCTCCGACTCGGAGACGAAGAAGAACATGTTCACCATGAGGCTCGAGCCCTGGGAAATGTTCACGCGGTCGAGCTGAAGCCCCTCGGCCGAGGGCCCGGCGCCCTTGAACTTCTGGAAGTTCTGCATGTTGAGGCCGGGGAAGGTGCGCGCGCTCTTGCTGTCCGGATTCATCCCAATCATGTCCAGCACCCGCTGATAGGGCAGGGCGGAGTGGGCAAGCGCGCCGAGCACCGCATCGCGCACGCGCGTGAGGAGCTCCTGGAAGGTGGGATCGCCTTCCAGGTTGGTGCGGATCAGGATGACGTTGGTGAAACACCCGATGAGGTTCTCGACCTCCAGGTGGTCGCGGCTCCCGATGTTGCTGAACACGGTGACGTCCCGCGCGCCGCTGCGCAGCGCGAGCAGGGCCTGGTAGGCGGCCATCGCCATCATGTACAGCGTGACGCCTTCGCGCTGGCAGTGCGCCTTGATGGCGGCGGACAGCTCCACCGGGAACGTGGCGGTCGTTGACAGCGCGTTGTACGAGCGGGTGGCCGGGCGAGGCCTGTCCAGGGGGAAGTCGACCATCGTGACGCCCTCGGCCAGGTGCCGGCGCCAGTAGGACTCGAGCGACTCAAGGTGCTCGCCCTGCATCTGCTCGTGCTGCCACCACGCGAAGTCCGAGTGCTGGATGCGCAGCTCGGGCAGCCGGGGTTGCTCGCCCCGGACGTAGGCCTGGTAGGCCTGGGTGACTTCCTGGAGGACGATGGCCTCCGACCAGCCGTCCCAGGCGATGTGGTGCGTCAGCACCAGGAGCAGGTGCTCCTCCGGGCCCACCTGGTAGAGCCACGCCCGGAACATGGGCGCGGCCATGAGGTCGAACGGCGTCTGCGCGTCCTGGTACACGCGCTGGCGCACCGCTTCCTCGCACTGCTCCCGAGGCAGCCCGGTGAAGTCCAGCCGCTCCAGCCAGACCGGAGCCAGCGGGGGCACCTGGAAGGCGAACCCGTCCTCGCTTCGCGCGTAATGGGTCCGCAGGATTTCATGGCGCTCGACGAGCGTGTTCAGGGCCCGCTCCAGCGCCCCGACGTCGAGCCGCCCCTGGATGCGGACGCACCGCGGGACGTTGCCGGCGTTCTTCGGCCGGTTCGGGTTCGAGCCCGCGTAGCTGAGCCAGCGTCGCTGCGCCATGGAGGCCGGGCCCGTGGCGCGACCGACCGGGGTGGGGCGCCGTGGGGCGGACCGTGCGGGTGATTCCTCCCGGGCGTCTCCGCTGCCCGGAACGCCCGCGCCCAGTTGCTCCAGGGCCCGGGCGAGCGCCTCGACATCGCGGTGCTCGAAGAGGGCGCGCAGGGGCAGGTCGACGCCGAAGGTGGCGCGGATGCGCGACATGACCTGGACGGCAAGCAGCGAGTGTCCCCCCAGCTCGAAGAAGCTGTCGGTCACTCCCACGCGCTCCACTCCCAGCACTTCCCTCCAGAGCTCCGCCAGCCGTTGCTCGACGGGCGTGCGCGGGGCCACGTATTCGGACGCTGGCGCGGCGGAGGCGGATGCATCCGGGGCCGGCAGGGCCTTGCGATCCACCTTCCCGTTGGACGTCAGGGGCAGGGCCTCCAGCGTGACGAAGGCGGAGGGCACCATGTACTCGGGCAGCTTCGCCTGGAGCGCCTGTCGCAGCGTGGCGGTGTCCACCGCGTGTCCCGCCGCCGGTACCACGTACGCCACCAGGCGCTTGTCCCCCGCGCGGTCCTCGCGCGCGAGCACCAGCGCCTGCCGGAGGCCGGGCTGCTGCTCGAGGAGGGCCTCGATTTCGCCCAGCTCGATGCGGAAGCCGCGCAGCTTCACCTGGAAGTCGGTGCGGCCCAGGTAGTCAATCTGCCCGTCCGCGCGGAAGCGCGCCCTGTCGCCTGTCTTGTAGAGGCGTGCTCCCGGCGTGGTGCTGAAGGGATGGGGGATGAAGCGCTCCGCCGTCAGTCCCGGACGGCCGAGGTAGCCACGGGCCAGGCCCCGGCCTCCGATGTAGAGCTCCCCGGGGACACCGACGGGCACCGGTTCCAGCGAGGCGTCGAGGATGAAGGCCTGCAGGTCCGGAATGGGCACGCCCACCACGCTGGCGGTGCCGCTGGCGTCCCCCGCGCTGAGCGGACGGTAGGTGACATGGACGGTGGTCTCGGTGATGCCGTACATGTTGATCAGCCGCGGCTGGCGGTCGCCGTGCAGGGCGAACCAGGGTTGCAGGCTGCGGAAGTCCAGCGCCTCGCCTCCGAAGATGACGTAGCGGAGCGCCAGGGGCGGAGGGTTCTCCAGGGACTGCTCATGCTGGATGAGCTGACGGAAGGCGGAGGGCGTCTGGTTGAGGACGGTGACCGCTTCGCGCTGCAGCAGCGCATGGAAGTCCCCGGGCGAGCGGCTCACCCAGTAGGGCACGACGACGAGCCGGCCGCCGTACAGCAGCGCGCCCCACAGCTCCCAGACGGTGAAGTCGAAGGCGCTGGAGTGGAAGAGCGTCCAGACGTCCTGCTCGCCGAAGTCGTACCAGGGCCGCGTCGCGGAGAAGAGGCGCAGGACGTTGGCGTGCGTGACGAGCGAGCCCTTGGGCCGCCCCGTGGAGCCGGACGTGTAGATGACGTAGGCGAGGTGCTCCTCGTGCGCCCCCGCGTCCACGTTCTCCGCCGGGAGGGTGGCGAGGGTGGGCGCTTCCGCGTCCAGGCACAGGACGTGCGCGGAGTGGGGCGGCAGGTTGGGGACGAGCGACGTCTGCGTGAGCAGCAGCGGAACGCCCGCGTCCTCCAGCATGAAGGCCAGCCGGTCTCGCGGGTGGGCCGGATCCATGGGCACGTAGGCCGCGCCCGCCTTGAGGATGGCCAGCAGGCCCACCACCAACTCCACGGAGCGCTCCAGGTAGAGGCCGATGCGTGACTCGGGCCCCACGCCCCGGGCGCGCAGCCACGCGGCGAGCTGGTTCGCACGCGCGTTGAGCTCGCCGTAGGTGAGGTGCGTGTCCTCGAAGGTCAGGGCGCGCGCATGCGGCGTGCGGGCCGCCTGGTCCTCGAAGAGGCCGTGCAGCGTGCCCTGCCGGGCGAAGTGCGTCTGGAGGGTGTTCCACTCCGTGAGGAGCTGGCGCCGTTCGGGGGCGGTGAGCAGCGCGAGCCTTCCCACGCGCGTGTCCGGCGCCTGGAGCGCGGCCTCCAGCAACACCTGGAAGTGCTCCGTGAGGCGCCCCGCGGTGGAGGCGTCGAAGAGGTCGGTGTTGTACTCCAGCGACCCGATGAAGCCGTCGGCTCCTTCCGCGAACTGGAGGGTGAGGTCGAACCGGGCGGTGGCGCTGTCCACCTCCACCGGCCGCAGGCGCAGCTCGGGCAGGCGCAGCGCGGACACCGGGGCGTTCTGCACCACCAGCATGACCTGGAAGAGCGGCGGAACGCTCAGGTCGCGCTCGGGGCTCACCGCTTCCACCAGGTGCTCGAAGGGGAGGTCCTGGTGGGCGTAGGCGTCCAGCGTGTTGTCACGCACCTGGCGCAGCAGCTCGCGGAAGGAGGCCTCGGCGTTCACGCGGGTGCGCAGGACCAGGGTGTTCACGAAGAAGCCGATGAGCCCCTCCAGCTCCGCCAGCCGGCGACCTGCGATGGGCGAGCCCACGCTGATGTCGTCCTGCCCCGAGTAGCGCGCGAGCAGCATCTGGAAGACCGTCAGGAGCAGCATGAATGGCGTGGCGCCCTCGCGCTGGGCCAGCGCGTGCAGGCGCTCGGCGGTCGCGGGGGAGAGCGTGAAGCCGTGGCGGGCGCCCCGGAAGGACTGCTTGGGCGGCCGGGGCCGGTCCGTGGGCAGCTCCAGCACCGCCGGGGCTCCGGCGAGCTGCCGGCTCCACCAGTCGAGCTGTTCCTTCAGCGCGTCGCCCCGCAGCCACCGGCGCTGCCACAAGGCGTAGTCCGCGTACTGCACCGGCAGCCCCGCCAGCGGCGACGGCTCACCCTTCGCGAACGCCTCGTAGAGGGCCGCCACCTCGCGCACCATCACGCCCAGGGACCAGGCGTCCGAGATGACGTGGTGGAGGGTGAAGAGCAGGACATGCGAGTCCTGCTCAAGGCGCAGCAGGGTGACGCGCAGGAGCGGTCCCCGGGCCAGGTCGAAGGGACGCCGGGCTTCCGCGTCCGTCAAGCGGTGCACCTCCGCCTCGCGTGTCTCGGCGGGCTGGGAGGAGAGGTCCACCCAGGTCAGCGGCAGCTGGGGCTCCGGTGAGATGTGCTGCCGGGCCTCGCCCGCCTCGGTGCGCAGGGACGTGCGGAGCACCTCGTGGCGGGAAACCAATTCCTCCAGGGCGCGCTGGAGCACGTCGACCTGGAGGACTCCGTCCAGGCGCAGGGCCATGGGGATGTTGTAGCTGGCGCTTCCGGGCTCCAGCTGGTCGAGGAACCACAGGCGCTGCTGCGCGAAGGACAGCGGCACGCCGTCCTCGCGAGGGGCGCGTGTGAGCGGCGGCACCTGGAGCCCGGGCGTCTGCCCTTGCTGGAGCGCGGCGCCCAGCCGCCGGGCCAGCGTCTCCACGGTGGGCGATTCGAAGAGGGCGCGCAGGGGCAGCTCCACGCCGAAGCGGGCCCGCAGGCGGGACACCACCTGCGTGGCCAGCAGCGAGTGACCACCCTGATCAAAGAAGTTGTCGTGGACGCCGACGCGCTCCACCTCCAGCAGCTCCGCCCAGAGCGAGGCCAGCGCCTCCTCCAGCGCGTCGCGGGGCGCGGTGTACGCCTCGGCATTCGCCAGCGCGCTTCCCTCCGGAACGGGGAGGGCCTCGCGGTCCACCTTGCCGCTGGAGGAGAGGGGCAGCGCCTCCAGGGTGACGAATGCAGCGGGCACCATGTACTCGGGCAGCTTCTCCTTGAGCCAGGAGCGCAGCGCGCCGAGGTCCGGAGGGGCCTCGGGGTGCGCGGGCACCACGTAGGCCACCAGGCGCTGGAAGCCGGGAGTGTCCTCGCGAAGCAGGACGGCGGTGTCTCGCACGGAGGAGTGCTGGGAGAGGACGGCCTCGATCTCGCCCAGCTCGATGCGGAAGCCGCGCAGCTTCACCTGGAAGTCGGTGCGGCCCAGGGATTCCAGCTGGCCGTCCGGCAGCCAGCGCGCGCGGTCGCCGGTGCGGTAGAGGCGGGAGCCGGGCTCGGAGGAGAAGGGGTGCGGGATGAAGCGCTCGGCGGTGAGGTCGGGCCGGCCCAGGTAGCCGCGCGCGAGGCCGACGCCGCCCAGGTACAGCTCGCCGGGGACGCCGATGGGCAGGGGGCGCAGCCAGGCGTCCAGCACGTAGGCCTGCACGTTGTGGAAGGGCCGCCCAATGGTGACGCGGCGTGCGTCCACGTCCGCGTTGACGGTGGCGCAGATGGTGGTCTCGGTGGGGCCGTAGGCGTTGACGAACCGCCGGCCCGGCGCGAAGCGCTCCACCAGCTCTGGCGCGCACGCCTCACCCGCGGAGGTGAGGGTTCGCAGGGAGTCCAGCCCGCGCGCGTCCAGTTGCTGCAGCACCGACGGCGTGAGCGTGGCGGCGGTGATGGCCCGCTCCCTCAGCAGCGTGTGCAGTGGCGCGCCCGGCATCAGGTCCTCGCGCGGCGCGAGGTGCAGCTCGCCTCCCGCGAGCAGGACCGGCAGCACCTCCCAGACGCAGGCGTCGAAGCCCGCGGAGGAGAACTGGAGCACGCGGCTGGATGCGTCCAGCGCCATGACGTCCACGGTCTGCAGGGCCGTGTTGCACAGGCCACGGTGCTGCAACAGGGTGCCCTTGGGCCGGCCGGTGGAGCCGGAGGTGTAGATGACGTAGGCGAGTGAGCGCGCGTCCGGAGCGGAGTCCAGGTCGTCCTCGGACTCTCGTGCGAAGCGGGCCTCGTCGGCGTCGAGGCGCAGCACGTAGCCACGATGGTCGAGCAGGTGATCCAGCGAGGAGTGGGTGAGGAGCACGGGTGCCATCGCGTCGGTGACGATGAAGTCCAGGCGCTCGGAGGGCAGGTGCGGGTCCAGCGGGAGGAAGGCGCCACCGGCCTTGAGCGTGGCGAGCAGGGCGATGACGAAGTCCGGAGAGCGCTCCAGGCAGAGGGCGACGAGGACCTCCGGGCCCACACCCACGCGGCGCAGGTGGCGGGCGAGCTGGTTGGCGCGCGCGTTCAGCTGGGCGTAGGTGAATGACTCCGTGCCGGAGCACAGAGCGGTGGCGTCGGGCGTGCGCGCGACCCGGGCCTCGAAGAGGCGGTGGACGAGGGGGGCCTCGGGCAGCTGCCGCCGGGCCTCGTTCCAGTCGCGCAGCAGGTGCTGACGCTCGGAGGGTGTCAGCAGCTCCAGCCTGTCGAGGCGGGCGGCGGGCTCCGCGACCACCGTCTCCAGGAGCAGGCGCAGGTGGTCACCGAGGCGCGCGATGGTCGTGCTGTCGAAGAGGTCCGTGTTGTATTCGAAGCTGCCGGCGAGCCCCTCGGGCGTGTCCGAGAGGAACAGCGTCAGGTCGAACTTGGAGACGCCCAGGTCCATCTCCAGCGGGCGCAGCGAGAGGCCGGAGACGGAGCGGGCCCCCGGCTCGGGCTGGTTGAGGACGAACCAGACCTGGAAGAGGGGGCTGTGCGCCAGGTTGCGCTCCGGCTTCAGCTCCTCCACCAGCTTCTCGAAGGGAATGTCCTGATGCGCGTAGGCGCCCAGCGTCGTCTCCCGCACGCGCTGGAGGAGCTCACGGAAGCTGGCGCCCTGCTGGATCCGCGTGCGCAGCACCAGGGTGTTGATGAAGAAGCCGATGACGCCCTCCAGCTCCGTCATCCGGCGGCCCGCGATGGGCGAGCCCACGCTGACGTCGTCCTGCCCCGCGTAACGCGACAGCAGGAGCTGGAAGGCGGCCAGCAGCAGCATGAAGGGCGTGACGCCCTCGCGCTGGGCCAGGAGCCTGAGAGAGGCGGAGAGGTCCGGCGGCAGGCGCACGGGGTGAGACGTCCCGCGGAAGGTCTGCACGGATGGGCGCCGGCGGTCCGTGGGCAGCTCCAGGTGCGAAGGGGCCCCCGAGAGCTGTTCGCGCCACCACGCGAGCTGTCGCTCCAGCTCCTCTTCCCGCAGCCACTGGCGCTGCCAGACGGCGTAGTCGGCGTACTGCACGGCCAGCTCGGGCAGCGGTGACGGCCGGCCCTGGGTGAAGGCCTCGTACAGGGTGCCCATCTCGCGCATCAGCAGCGGGATGGACCAGCCGTCCGAGATGATGTGGTGCATGCAGAGCACCAACGCATGCCGCTCATCGGACAGGCGCAGCAGGGTGGTGGTCAGCAGCGGCCCCTGGCCCAGGTGGAACGGCCGCTGGATGGCCTGCTGCGCGATCCTCCGGGCATGAGGCTCGCGTTCCTCCACGGGCAGGTGGCCCAGGTCGATACGCTCCAGCTTCAGCGGGGTGGGCGGCGCGACCCGCTGCACGGGCTGGCCTTCCTCCACCGCGAAGGTGGTGCGCAGGCTTTCGTGGCGGCGCACCAGCTCCGTGAAGCAGCGCTCCAGCACGGTCGGGTCCAGGGGCCCTTCCAGCCACAGCACCATGGGCATGTTGTACAGCGCGCTGCCCGACTCCAGCTGGTCGAGGAACCACAGTCGCTGCTGCGCGAAGGACAGCGGCGGGGACGCCGGACGCGCACCCGGCACCAGGGGCGGCAGCCGTGGCCCCAGGGCCGCGTCGCCGCGCGAGTCGATGGTGCGCGCCAGGGCCTCCAGCGTGGGGGACTCGAAGAAGTCGCGCAGGGGCAGGTCGACGCCGAAGGTGGAGCGGAGGCGGGCGACCACTTGAGTTGCCAGCAGCGAGTGGCCCCCGAGCGCGAAGAAGCTGTCCTGCCGGCCCACGCGGGGAGCGCGGAGCACCTGGGTCCACAGCGCGGCCAGCGCCTGTTCCGTGGGCGTGGAGGGCGGAGCGAAGTCCGCTCCAGATGGGTCGCGGGTGTCCGGTGATGGCAGGGCCTTGCGATCCACCTTGGCGTTGGAGGTCAGCGGCAGGGCATCGAGCGGCACGATGGCCGAGGGGCGCATGAACTCGGGGAGGCGCTCTCGCAGGAAGCCCTGGAGGGACGTCACGTCCAGGGACTGCTCGGGCTGAGCGACGACATAGGCGACGAGGCGCTTGTCGCCGGGCGCGTCCTCGCGCACGAGGGCGATGGCCTGGCGCACGAGAGGGTGGGACGCGAGGGCGGCCTCGACCTCGGCCAGCTCGACGCGGAAGCCGCGCAGCTTCACCTGGTGGTCGAGGCGGCCGAGGAACTCCAGCACCCCGTCCTCGCGCCAGCGGGCCAGGTCGCCGGTGCGGTAGAGGCGTGCGCCGGGCGTGGAGGAGAAGGGGTCGGGGATGAAGCGCTCGGCGGTGAGGTCCGGGCGGGAGAGGTAGCCACGCGCCAGACCGTCGCCGCCGATGAAGAGCTCGCCCGGAGCGCCGAGGGGCATGGGTGCCAGGGCGTCATCGAGCAGGTACACCTGGGTGTTGGCGATGGGCGCGCCGATGGGGACGCTGGTGCCCACCTGCTCGGGCCGCGTCATGCGGTGGGTGGACGTGAAGAGGGTCGACTCGGTGGGGCCGTAGCAGGCGGTGACGGGGAGGCCGAGCTGCTCCACGATGCGGCGCACGTGGGGCGCGGAGACGACGTCGCCGCCCGTGAGGACCTGCCGCAGGCCCTTGAGCGCGTCCGGCTCCAGATCCACCACCTGGGTGAGAAGGCCCGCGGTGAGGTGGAGCGTGGTGACCTGGTGCTCCTCGATGACGCGGCGGAGGAGCTTCAGGTCACTGGGGGACTGGGGCGGGAAGACGACGAGGCGTCCGCCAAAGAGCAGTGGGCCCCAGACCTCCAGGGTGGAGGCATCGAAGGAGATGGGGGCGATGAGGAGGAAGGACTCGTCGGGGCCGAAGCGGGCGAAGTCGTTGCCATGAAAGAGGCGGAGCACGGAGCGGTGCTCGATGGCGACGCCCTTGGGCCTGCCGGTGGAGCCGGAGGTGAAGTCGACGTAGGCGAGGTTGCGGGAGGTGACGGCGGAGGCGGGAGGAGACGAGGGCCAGTCGCTGAGGCGCAATTCCTCCAGCAGCAAGCGGGGCAACGCGTCCGGAAGGGAGAGGCGTACGGAGAGCTCGCGCGAGGAGAGCAGCAGGCGCGGGGGCGCGTCCTCGAGCATGAAGGCCAGGCGCTGGGTGGGGTAGTCCGCGTCGAGGGGGAGGTAGGCGGCGCCCGCCTTGAGAATGGCCAGCAGCGAGACGACAAGCTCAACAGAGCGCTCGAGGCAGAGGGCGACGAGGTCATCCGGCCCGACGCCGCGGGAGCGAAGGGCATGGGCCAGCTGGTTGGCCTGGGTGTCGAGCTGCCGGTAGGTGAGGCGCTGGGCGCCGAACTCGACGGCGATGGCGTCGGGACGAAGGGCGGCCTGCTGCTCGAAGAGGTGGTGGATGCAGCTGTCGCCCGGGAAGGGGGAGGAGGTGGCGTTGAAGTCGCGCAGCAGCTGACGGCGCTCCTCGAGGGAGAGCAGCGAGACGTCGCCCAGGCGAGACGCGGTGGTGAGGGAGACGAGCACCTGACGCCAGTGGGCCAGCAGGCGCTGGAGGGCCTGGGGCTGGAAGCGGGGCGTCTCGGCGACGGCGCGCAAGCGAAGCGCGGCGGCGGGGATGACGGAGAGAGTCAGCGGGTAGTTGGTGCTCTCGAAGCCGTGGATGTCCTGCAGCACGATGGAGGAGGAGGGCCCCAGCAGGGAGGAGTCGAGGGGGTAGTTCTCGAAGACGAGCAGCGACTCGAAGAGGGGCGTGCCGCGAGGGACTTCGCTCCAGGACTGGACCTGGACGAGGGGCGCGTGCTCGTACTGGCGCAGCTCCAACTGCTGGGCCTGGAGGGACGCAAGCCAGGGCAGGGGGGAGGAGGAGGCCGGAGCGCGGCGGACGCGGATGGGCAGGGTGTTGATGAAGACGCCGACGATGGTGTCGGAGCCGGGAAGCTCCGGAGGTCTGCCAGCGACGGTCTGGCCGAAGACGACGTCGTGCTCGCCGCTGAAGTGCGAGAGGACGAGCCCCCAGGCGGCCAGCGCGAGCGTGGGGAGCGTCAGCTGATGGCCGCGTGCGAAGGCCTGGAGCGCCGCCGTCTCCTCGGTGGAGAAGCCCAGCTCCAAGACGAGATGCGACGCGGCCTGCCCCTTCGCGAGCGTGGCACGCGAGTCCGCCGGAAGAGGCGTGGGCGAGGCGAAGCCCTCCAGGTACGTGCGCCACCAGGCCTCATCGCGGCCCGGCTCGCGCTGGTGCAGCCAGGCGATGTAGTCCGCATAGGCGGGCCGGGAGGTGGGGAGGCGCCGGTTGCCGGAGCGCAGGGCGTCGTAGAGGGAGAAGACGTCCTTGATGAGCAGCCCCAGGCTCCAGCCGTCCACCAGCAGGTGGTGGTGGCTCCAGAGGAAGCGCACCACGTGCTCGCCCAGGCGCACCGCGGTCAGCCGGATGAGGGGCGCCTGACGCAGGTCCACGCCGCGGTGCTTGTCCTCGCGCAGCAGTTGCTCGAAGCGGGAGCGCTGCTCCTCGGCGGGCAGGCCGCGCCAGTCCAGCTCCTCGAAGGGGAAGGGCGCGTCGGCGTGCACCACCTGGACGGGGACGTCGAGTCCCTCCCAGTGGAACGAGGAGCGCAGGATGGAGTGCAGCTGGATGCAGACGCGCCAAGCCTCCAGGAAGGCCTGGAGATCCAGGGGCGAAGCGACGGTCCAGGACAGCTGCTCGAAGTAGACGCTCGACTCAGGAGCGAGCTGGACATGGAAGAGCATGCCCTGCTGCGTGGGCGACAGCGGGTAGACGTTCTCGATGTTGGCGCCGGTGCGCGACACCAGGGCGTCGAGGGCGGACTGGGACAGCGAGGCGAGGGGGAAGTCGCCCGGCGAGAAGCGGCGGGCATCCTCGGAGTGGCGCTCGGTGATGAGCGCGCGCAGGTGGTGCTGGAAGCGCGACGCCAGCGTCGCGATGGTGGCCTCGGAGTGCAGCTGCTCGCTGTAGCTGAAGAGGAACCGCAGCTGGCCCTGCTGCACGTTGCCGTTGATCTCCAGCACGTGCAGTCGCGTGCCGGAAGGGGCGAGGGAGGGCCCCGTGGCCTCGGAGGCCCTCGCGAAGAGCTGGCTGGAGGCGGCGGTGGTGTCGAACTGGCCCGTGTAGTTGAAGGCCACCTGCGGCGGGGGCTGGGCGTGAAGCGGCTGGGAAAGCGCCTCCGGCCCCATCCACTTGAGCAGGCCATGTCCGATGCCGTGATGCGGGAGCCGGAGCAGCGAGTCCCGGATGGCGCGCAGGCTCGTGCCAGTGCCGCCGTCCGACGGCACGCGCAGCAGCACCGGCACCAACGACGTGAACCATCCCACCGTGCGTGAGGTGTCCACGTCCGCGAAGAGCTCCTCGCGGCCGTGCCCCTCCAGGTGCACCCGCACGTCCCGCTGCCCGGTCCACTCGGCCAGGGCCTGGGCCAGGGCCGTCAGCAGCACGTCGTTGATGCGGGCGCGCCAGGCCGTGGGCACTTCCTGGAGCAGCAGCCGGGTCTCCTCGGCCTCGAAGGTGATCGCGTGCGTGCGCTCGGAGGAACGAAGGTTCTCTCCGGTGGTTTCGACCGGCAGGGGCGCGACGTGCACGCGCCCATCCTCCAGCCACAGGGGCGCCTCGGCCGCGAGGGCCTCGGAGTGCCCGTGGGCCTGGAGGCGCCGGGCCCAGGTCTGGAAGGAGGTGCTCTTGGAGGGCAGGGACGGCGGCTCACGCCGCAGGAGCTGGAGGCAGATCGTCTCCAGGTCTTCCAGCAGCACGCGCCAGGAGACGACGTCCACCACCAGGTGGTTCACGATGATCAGCAGCCGCTGCTGACCTTCGCCGAGCTCGAAGAGGGCCGCTCGCAGCAGGGGGGGCTTGGACAACTCGAAGCTTGCCTGGAGGCGCGCGGCCTCGGCCTCCAGGGCGGCGGCTTGCTCACCGGAGGGCGTCGCGGAGAGGTCCCTCCGGAGCAGCTGGAGGGGGGCCTCCTCCACGCTGGCGTTCTCCTGCAGCCAGCGTCCCTCGTGCTGGAAGAAGCGCAGCCGCAGGGCGTCGTGGTGCGCCACCAGGTGCTGGAGTGCCTGCTCGAACAGGGCGGGCTCCCGCGGGTGGAGCGGGGTCAGCAGCAGGGCATGGTTGTAGTGGTGCGCGTGCGCGGCGTCGTGCTGGAAGAGGTGCTGCTGGATGGGCGTCAGCGGGACGGGGCCCGTGACGGCGCCCTGCTCCGTCGCGGCCCGGGAGGTGACCTGGACCACCTGCGCGAGCCGGGCCACGGTCTGGTGCTGGAAGAGGTGGCGCGTGGTGAGCACCAGGCCGGCCTGCCGGGCGCGGGCCACCACCTGGAGGCTGATGATGGAGTCGCCGCCCAGCTCGAAGAAGTTGTCGTGGATGCCCACCTGCTCACGACCCAGCACTCGCGACCAGATGTCCGCCAGCTGCCGTTCCACCTCGTCGCGGGGCGCGACGTAGGCGGCCGCCTGGAGCTGGGTGGAAGCCTCCGGAGCAGGCAGGGCACCACGGTCCACCTTTCCGCTGGAGGAGAGGGGCAGGGCCTCCAGCAGGACGAAGGAGGCGGGGACCATGTAATCGGGCAGCTTCTCCTTGAGCCAGGTGCGCAGGGAGTCGATCTCCGGAGGAGCCTCGGAGTCGGCAGCCACCGCGTAGGCGACGAGGCGCCGGTGGCCGGGGGAGTCCTCGCGCAACAGGACCACGCAGTCGCGGACCTGGGGATGGAGGGAGAGGACGGTCTCGACCTCGCCCAGCTCGATGCGGAAGCCGCGCAGCTTCACCTGGTGGTCGAGACGGCCGAGCGACTCGAGCTCGCCGTCGGGAAGCCAGCGGGCCTTGTCGCCGGTGCGGTAGAGGCGGGCGCCGGGCTCGGAGGAGAAAGGATTCGGGATGAAGCGCTCGGCGGTGAGGTCGGGCCGGCCCAGGTAGCCGCGCGCGAGGCCGACGCCTCCCAGGTACAGCTCGCCAGGGACGCCGATGGGCAGGGGGCGCAGCCAGGCGTCCAGCACGTAGGCCTGCACGTTGTGGAAGGGGCGTCCCAGGGTGACACGGTCCGGCCGGAGCGCGGTGTTCACGGCGGCGCAGACGGTGGCCTCGGTGGGGCCGTAGGCGTTGACGAACCGCCGGCCCGGCGCGAAGCGCTCCACCAGCTCCGGTGTGCACGCCTCACCCGCGACGATGAGCGTCCGCACCCCCGCGAGCTCCTCGGGTTGCAGCTGCGCCAGCACCGTGGGCGTGAGCTTCAGCGTGGTGATGGACTGCTCGCGCACCAGGTCCACGAGGGGCGCGCCCGGCATCAGCTCCTCACGCGAAGCCAGCACCAGCGTGGCGCCCGACAGCAGCGCGGGGATGATCTCCGACACGGACGCGTCGAAGCCGGGAGAGAAGAACTGGAGCAGCCGGCAGCCGGGCCGCAGGTCCATGAAGTCCACGGTCTGCAGGGCCGTGTTGCACAGGCCGCGGTGCTGTAGCAGGGCGCCCTTGGGCCGGCCGGTGGAGCCGGAGGTGTAGATGACGTACGCCAGCGAGCGCGCATCCGGGGCGAAGTCCAGGTTGTCCTCGGACTCGCGTGCGAAGTGGGCCTCGTCCTCGTCGAGGCGCAGCACGTAGCCATGCCGGTCGAGCGGGTGATCCACCGAGGAGTGCGTGAGGAGCACGGCCGCCACCGCGTCCGTGATGATGAAGTCCAGGCGCTCGGTGGGCAGGTGCGGATCCAGCGGGAGGAAGGCGCCGCCGGCCTTGAGCGTGGCGAGCAGGGCGATGACGAAGTCGAAGGAGCGATCCAGGCAGAGGGCGACGAGGACCTCCGGGCGCACGCCCACGCGGCGCAGGTGGCGGGCGAGCCGGTTGGCGCGCGCGTTCAGCTGCGCGTAGGTGAGCACCTCCGCGCCGAAGCACAGGGCGGCAGCATCGGGCGTGCGCGCGACCTGCGCCTCGAAGAGGCGGTGGACGAGGGGGACTTCAGGCAGCTCCCGCCGGGCCTCGTTCCAGTCGCGCAGCAGGTGTTGACGCTCGGAGGGCGTCAGCAGCTCCAGCTCGGAGAGCCGCGCGTCGGGACGGACCAGCACGTCCTCGAGCAGGGTCTGGAGCTGCGTGGCCATGCGGGCGATGGTGGCCGCATCGAAGAGGTCGCTGTTGTAGACGAACAGGCCCTGGAGGCAGCCGTCGGATTCCGTGAAGGCCAGCTCCAGGTCGAACTTGGAGACAGTGGTTTCCAGCTCGAGCAGCCGCAGGGTGAGCCCGGACACGCTCAGCTTGGACGCGGGAGTGTTGAGGACGGTGAAGAGGACCTGGAAGAAGGGGTTGTACGAGAGGTTGCGCTCGGGCTTGAACTCCTCCACCAGCTTCTCGAACGGAATGTCCTGGTGCGCGTAGGCACCCAGCGTCGTCTCTCGCACGCGCTGGAGGAGCTCGCGGAAGGAGGGGGCCCCGTCCAGGCGGGTGCGCATCACGAGCGTGTTGGCGAAGAAGCCGATGAGCCCCTCCAGCTCCGCCAGCCGGCGGCCCGCGATGGAGGAGCCCACGCTGACGTCGTCCTGCCCCGCGTGACGCGACAGCAGGAGCTGGAAGGAGGCCAGCAGCAGCATGAAGGGCGTGACGCCCTCGCGCTGGGCGAAGGCCTTGAGCGCATCGGAGAGCTGCCGCGAGAAGAGCACCGGATGGCCCGCCCCACGGAAGGACTGCTCGGCGGGACGGGGACGGTCCGTGGGCAGCTTCAGCAGGGCCGGCGCGTCGGCGAGCTGCTGGCGCCAGTAGGAGAGCTGGCGCTCCAGCTCCTCGTCTCGCAGCCACGCCCGCTGCCAGACGGCGTAGTCGGCGTACTGCAGGGGCAGCTCCGGAAGCGGCGAGGGGCGGCCCTGGAGAAAGGCGGCATACAGCGTCCCCATCTCCCGGACGAACACCGCCGTGGACCAGCCATCCGAGACGATGTGGTGCATGCAGAGCACCAGCACGTGCTCCTCCGCGTCCAGGCGCAGCAGGCTGGCCCTGAGCAGCGGCCCCGTCACCAGGTCGAAGGGGCGCTCGGCTTCCGCCTGGGCCCGGCGCAGGACCTCGGACTGGCGCTGCTCGGAGGGAAGCGAGGAGAGGTCCACGACCTGCATCCGCAGGGGCTGGACGGTCGAGATGACCTGCTCGGCCGAGTCCGTCTCCGGATCCTGGCGGAAGGTGGTGCGCAGCGACTCGTGCCGGTTCCCCAGCGCTTCGAAGGCCCGCTCGAGCACCGCGACTTCCAGCGGCCCCTGGAGCCGCACCGCCGCGGGGATGTTGTAGCGCGCGGTGTCCGGCTCCAGCTGCTCCAGGAACCACAGCCGCTGCTGCGCGAAGGACAGGGGCGCCTTCGTCCCCTGGGGCCTGGGGCCCAGCGGAGGAAGGGACTGCTGCCGCGCGGGCGTGTTGGGCCCGGCCGGGGTGGTGGACCGCAGCTTCTTGAGCAGCAGGGCCTGCTTTTCGGGGGACAGGCCGGCCAGACGCTTGAGGAGGTCGCTCATGGGGGCGGGTTCGGTAGGAGGAGCAGAAGGGTCAGGAAGCCGAGCCGACCGGCTGGAGGGTGGCCATCAGGCCGTCGCGGGGGCGGTAGGTGGAGCCGGACATGGCCCGCACGGGTCGCTCCGACGACAGGCGCACCTGGTGGCGCTGCATCAACGTGGCGAGCGCGGTGGTGATGAGCAGCAGCGTGTAGTGGTTGCCGATGCACAGCCGCTGGCCCGCGCCAAAGGGCATGTAGGCCTGGCGCTGCTCCCGGCGCTCGCGTTGTTCGGCGAGGAAGCGCTCCGGCATGAAGCGCTCCGGCTGCTCCCAGGCGCTGGGGTGGCGGTGGAGGATGTAGGGGGAGACGACCACCAGCGTCCCGGGGGCCACGGTCCAGTCGCCAATGCGCCCCTCCTCCCGGGCCTGACGCGTCACGCGCCACGCGGGGGGATGGAGGCGCAGCGTCTCCTCCACGACCGCGCGCGTGTACGCGAGGCGCTGGACGGTGGCCTCCGAGGGGGGCTCTCCGCGCAGCACCTCCGCCAGCTCCTGGCGCACGCGCTGCTGGGCTTCGGGGTTTCGCGCCAGCGTGTACCAGCACCAGGTGGCCGCGACCGCCGTGGCCTCGTGTCCGCCCACGAAGAGCGAGACGAGCTCGTCGCGCACCTGCTCGTCCGACATCGCCTCGCCCTGCGCGTCCCGGGCGCCCAGGAGCATGCCCAGGATATCGTCCCCCACGTCGGGGGCCTGGCGGCGCTCGGCGATGAGGGCGTAGAGGGCCGAGTTCAGGCCCTGGATGGCGCCCATGAAGCGGCGGCGGCGTGCGGGCAGCATCCGCAGCAGGCCCAGCACGGTCGTCACCAGCGAGTCCCGGGGGCCGTGCATGTCGCGGGTGATGAGGTCGATGCCGCCGCGCAGGGGCTCGCTCTGGGCGTAGGCGTCGCGGGAGAAGATGGACTCGCCCAGCACGGAGATGACCAGCTGGCGCATCTCCGTGAGCAGGTCCACCTGTGCGCCGGAGCGCGCCAGCGGCTCCCACCGCTCCGCGGTCCGCTCGATGCCGCGCACCATGCCCGCCACCATGGGGCCCATCCGGGGACGGTGGAAGGCGGGCTGGACCATGCGCCGCTGGCGCATCCAGAAGTCACCTCGGCTGGCGAACAGCCCCCGGCCCAGCAGCGGCCCGCCGCGGCCGTTCTCCGGCCCGACGGGCCGGTACGTGCGGACGTTCTCCACCAGCACGTGCTGCGCGTGCTCCGGGTGGCAGACGAGGAGGGTGGGGCCCTCGAACAGGTTGAAGTAGACGAGGTCGCCGTGGCGCTGGTGCCCGCGCATCAGCAGGCGCAGCGGGTTCTTCACCTGCTGGACGCCGGTGCCGAGGAGCCAGTGCTGTTTCGGGCCAGGGGGGAGGGGGTTCTGGGTGGCTTTCATCTCAGGACCTTCTCGACGACGCACGAAGAGGGATGACAGGGAAGGAGCGGGGGTCCTCAGGAGCCCGAGGAGGACTCGGCGTCCAGGAGCGCCTGCAGCTCCTCCTCGCTGAGCTGTTCGAACTGATCCAACACCGACGCGAGCTCCGCGTCCGACGCCTGCTGGGCGGCGGTGAGGTGGAGGATGCTGAGGGAGAGCTCCGCGACGGTGGACGCCTCGAAGAGGTCCCGCAGGGGAAGCTCCACTCCGAAGGTGGAGCGGATGCGGGAGACGAGCTGGGTGGCCAGCAGGGAGTGGCCGCCCAGCTGGAAGAAGTCGTCGTGCACGCCCACCCGCTCCACGCGCAGCAGCTCGCCGCAGATCGTGGCGAGTTGCTGTTCGATTTCATTGCGCGGTGCCTCGTAGTTCGCGCGGGCCGGTGCCGCACCGTCCGGTGCAGGGAGGGCCTTGCGGTCCACCTTGGCGTTGGAGGTCAGCGGCAGGGCATCGAGCATCACGATGGCCGAGGGGCGCATGAACTCGGGGAGGCGCTCTCGCAGGAAGTCCCGCAGGAGCGTTGCGTCCAGGGACTGCTCGGGCTGCGCGACGACATAGGCGATGAGGCGCTTGTCGCCGGGCGCGTCTTCGCGCACGAGGGCGACGGCCTGGCGCACGAAGGGATGGGACGCGAGGGCGGCCTCGACCTCGGCCAGCTCGATGCGGAAGCCGCGCAGCTTCACCTGGTGGTCGAGGCGGCCGAGGAACTCCAGCGTGCCGTCTTCGCGCCAGCAAGCGAGGTCGCCGGTGCGGTAGAGCCGCGCTCCCGGTTCCGTGGCGAAGGGATGAGGCACGAAACGCTCGGCGGTGAGGTCCGGGCGGGAGAGGTAGCCGCGCGCCAGGCCGTCGCCACCGATGAAGAGCTCTCCCGGGGCGCCGAGCGGCACGGGCGCCAGCGCGTCATCGAGCAGGTACACCTGGGTGTTCGCGATGGGCGCGCCGAGCGGGACGCTGGCGCCCACCTGATCAGGTTGCGTCGCGCGGAAGCAGACCGCGAACACCGTGGACTCGGTGGGGCCGTAGCCATTGGTGACGGGAAGGGCGAACTGCTCCACGACGCGGCGCACGTGGGGCGCGGAGACGACGTCACCTCCCGTGAGGACCTGCCGCAGGCCCTTGAGCGCGTCCGGCTCCAGATCCACCACCTGCGAGAAGAGGCCCGCCGTGAGGAACGTGGTGGTGACCCGGTGCTCTTCGATGACGCGGCGGAGGAGCTTCAGGTCACTGGGGGACTGGGGCGGGAAGACGACGAGGCGACCTCCGAAGAGCAGCGGGCCCCAGACCTCCAGGGTGGAGGCGTCGAAGGAGATGGGGGCGATGAGGAGGAAGGACTCGTCGGGGCCGAAGCGGGCGAAGTCGTTGCCATGGAAGAGGCGGAGCACGGAGCGGTGCTCGATGGCGACGCCCTTGGGCCTGCCGGTGGAGCCGGAGGTGAAGTCGACGTAGGCGAGGTTGCGGGAGGTGACGGCGGAGGCGGGAGGAGACGAGGGCCAATCGCTGAGGCGCATTTCCTCCAGCAGCAGGCAGGGCAACGCACTCGAAACGGAGAGGCGTGCGGAGAGGTCGCGCGAGGAGAGCAGCAGGCGCGGGGGCGCGTCCTCGAGCATGAAGGCCAGGCGCTGGGCGGGATAGTCCGCGTCGAGGGGCAGGTACGCCGCGCCCGCCTTGAGGATGGCCAGCAGGGAGACGACGAGTTCGACGGAGCGCTCAAGGCAGAGTGCGACGAGGTCATCCGGCCCGACGCCGTGGGAGCGAAGAGCGTGGGCCAGTTGGTTGGCCTGGGCGTCGAGCTGCCGGTAGGTGAGGCGCTGGGAGCCGAACTCGACGGCGATGGCGTCGGGGCGAAGGGAGGCCTGCGCTTCGAAGAGGTGGTGGATGCAGCTGTCGCCCGGGAAGGGGGAGGAGGTGGCGTTGAAGTCGCGCAGCAGCTGACGGCGCTCCTCGAGGGAGAGCAGCGAGACGTCGCCCAGGCGAGACGCGGTGGTGAGGGAGACGAGCACCTGACGCCAGTGGGCCAGCAGGCGCTGGAGGGCCTGGGGCTGGAAGCGGGGCGTCTCGGCGACGGCGCGCAAGCGAAGCGCGGCGGCGGGGATGACGGAGAGAGTCAGCGGGTAGTTGGTGCTCTCGAAGCCGTGGATGTCCTGCAGCACGATGGAGGAGGAGGGCCCCAGCAGGGAGGAGTCGAGGGGGTAGTTCTCGAAGACGAGCAGCGACTCGAAGAGGGGCGTGCCGCGAGGGACTTCGCTCCAGGACTGGACCTGGACGAGGGGCGCGTGCTCGTACTGGCGCAGCTCCAACTGCTGGGCCTGGAGGGACGCAAGCCAGGGCAGGGGGGAGGAGGAGGCCGGAGCGCGGCGGACGCGGATGGGCAGGGTGTTGATGAAGACGCCGACGATGGTGTCGGAGCCGGGAAGCTCCGGAGGTCTGCCAGCGACGGTCTGGCCGAAGACGACGTCGTGCTCGCCGCTGAAGTGCGAGAGGGCGAGTCCCCAGGCGGCCAGCGCGAGCGTGGGGAGCGTCAGCTGGTGGCTTCGCGCGAAGGCCTGGAGTGCCGCCGTCTCCTCGGTGGAGAGGCTCAGCTCCAAGGTGAGGTGCGACGCCGCCTGTCCCTTCGCGAGCGTGGCACGTGAGTCCGCCGGAAGCGGCGTGGGCGAGGCGAAGCCCTCCAGATACGTGCGCCACCAGGTCTCGTCCGCGGAGTCATCCCGCTGGTGCAGCCAGGAGATGTACTCGCCGAAAGCGGGCCGCGAGGCGCGCTCTGGCTTCGCGCCAGAGCGGAGCACGTCGTAGAGGGAGAACACCTCCTTGATGAGCAGCCCCAGGCTCCAGCCGTCCACCAGCAGGTGGTGGTGGCTCCAGAGGAAGCGGACGGACGACTCACCCAGATGGACGGCGGTGAGGCGGATGAGCGGCGCGCGGCGCAGGTCCAGGCCTCGGCGCTTGTCCTCGCGGAGGAGTTGCTCGAAGCGAGCCTGCTGCTCGGCGGAGGGAAGGCCGCGCCAATCCAGTTCCTCGAGGGGGAGCGTCACGTCGGCGTGGACGACCTGGAGGGGGCGCTCCAGGCCTTCCCAGTGGAACGACGAGCGCAGGATGGGGTGCAGCTGGATGCAGGTGCGCCACGCCTCCAGGAAGGCCGTCAGGTCCAGGGGCGAGGCGACGGTCCAGGACAACTGCTCGAAGTACACGGCGGAGTCGGGCGACAGCTGCGCGTGGAAGAGCATGCCCTGCTGGGTGGGCGACAGCGGGTATACGTTCTCGATGTCCTGACCGGTGCGCCGCAGCAGGGCGTCCAGCGCGGACTGGGAAAGCGAGGCAAGGGGGAAGTCACCCGGCGACAGACGGCGGGCATCATCGGAGTGGCGCTCGGTGATGAGCGCGCGCAGGTGGTGCTGGAATCGTGAGGCCAGCGTCGCGATGGTGGCCTCGTGGTGGCGGTGCGCGCTGTAGCTGAACGCGAGCTGCAGCCGGCCGCCCATCACCGAGCCGTTGAGTTCCAGCGCATGCAGCCGGGTGCCACCGGGAGCGAGGTTGGAGCCGATGGCTTCCGAAGCCAGCGAGAAGAAGCGGCTGGACGTGACGGAGGCATCCAGCTGGCCCAGGTAGTTGAAGGCCACCTCGGGCGCGGGCGTGTCGCGAAGGGCGGCGGCGGTGTCATGCGGCGCCAGCCAGCGCAGCAGACCGAAGCCGATGCCGTGGTGGGGCAGGCGGCGGCGAGCGTCGCGCACCGTGCGAAGCGCGTCTCCCGCGGAGCCATGAGCAGGCAGCTCCACCTGCAAGGGCACCAGGGAGGTGAACCAGCCCACCGTGCGAGAGAGGTCCACGTCGGCGAAGAGGGCTTCGCGGCCGTGGCCTTCCAGGTGGATGCGCGCCAGGGCCTGGCCCGTCCACTCGCGCAGCGCCAGGGAGAGGGCCGTCAGCAGCACGTCGTCGATGGAGGCGCGCCAGGCGGTGGGGACTTCTTGCAACAGCAGGCGCGTCTCGTCAGCGTCGAAGGCCAGGGAGAGGCGACGCTCGGAGGCGTGAGTGTTGGGGCCGGAGGCGTCGGTGGGCAGCGGAGCCGGGGTGGAGCGAAGGGCTTCGTGCCAGAGGGAGGCTTCGCGCGCCAGCGCGGTGGAAGCCGCGTGGGCCTCCAGGCGGCGCGCCCACGTCTGGAAGGAAGTGGACTTGGGAGGCAGCGCTGGAGCGTGCCCCTCGGCGAAGGCCGCGTAACAGGACTCCAAATCCTCGACGAGGACGCGCCAGGAGACGGCGTCGACGACGAGGTGGTGGGCCACCAGCAGCAGGCGCTGGGCGCCCTCGCCCAGGTGGAAGAGGCAGGCGCGAAGCAGCGGCGGCTGGGAGAGGACGAAGGACGCCTGGATGCGGGAAGCTTCGGCCTCCAGGGCGCGGGGCTGCTCGGAGGCGGGCAGGGAGGAGAGGTCCACCTGGGCCAGGAAGAAGTCGGCGTCCTCGGGAGGCACGCCGTGCTGGGCCCAGGCGCCGGAGGCGGGCAGCGAGGTGCGGTCCACCTGGGCCAGGACGTCGCCGGCTTCCTCGGGCGGCACGCCATGCTGGGCCCAGGCGACGGAGGCGTCGCGCGAGAAGCGCAGGCGCAAGGCGTCGTGGTGCGAAAGCAGCCGACGCAGGGCGGCTTCCAGGTGCGCGGGCTGCAGAGGCTGACGGCTGGCCAGCAGCAGGGCCTGGTTGAAGTGGTGAGCGTGCGAGGCGTCGTGGTGCAGCAGGTGGTGCTGGATGGGCGTCAGCGGCACCGGGCCAGACACCGGACCCTGCTCCGCGGACGGGGCGTCGGAGGAGGCGCGGGCGACGCGGGCGAGGGCTTCGAGCGTCTGGTGCTGAAAGAGGTCGCGGGTGGCCAGCGAGAGGCCGACGAGGCGGGCGCGGGCCACCACCTGGAGGCTGATGATGGAGTCGCCGCCCAGCTCGAAGAAGTTGTCGTGCACGCCGACACGGGGCAGGCCCAGCACCTGGGCCCAGATGTGGGCCAGCTGGATTTCGACGGGCGTGCGCGGAGCGACGAAGGAGGCCAGGGCGGAAGCGGAGGCCTCGGGAAGAGGCAGCGCGTGGCGGTCGAGCTTGCCGTTGGCGTTGAGGGGCAGGGCCTCCAGCGCGACGAAGGCGGACGGCACCATGTACTCGGGCAGCTTCGCCTGCAGGTGCGAGCGCAGGGCGGAGGAGTCCACCTCCTGGCCCTCACGCGGGACGACGTAGGCGACCAGTCGCTTCACGCCCGGCGAGTCCTCGCGCAGCACCACCACCGCCTCACGCACTGACAGCGATTGGGAGAGCACGGACTCCACCTCGCCCAGCTCGATGCGGAAGCCGCGCAGCTTCACCTGGAAGTCGACGCGGCCCAGGTACTCCAGCTCGCCGTCGGGCAACCAACGCGCCCGGTCGCCGGTGCGGTAGAGCCGCGCTCCCGGCTCCGTGGCGAAGGGATGCGGCACGAAGCGCTCGGCGGTGAGGTCCGGCCGGCCCAGGTAGCCTCGCGCCAGCCCCACGCCGCCCAGGTACAGCTCTCCGGGAACACCCATGGGCACCAGCTCGCCCCGGGCGTCCAGCACGTGCGCCTCCACGTTGTGGAAGGGCCGGCCCAGGGTGAGAGGTCGCGCCCGCACCGCCGTGTTCACGGTGGCGCAGACGGTGGCCTCGGTGGGACCGTAGGCGTTCACGAAGCGACGGCCCGGAGCGAAGCGCTCCACCAGCTCCGGCGTGCACGCCTCACCCGCGACGATGAGCGTGCGCACGCCCGACAGCCCCTCCGGCTCCAGCTGCGCGAGCACGGAGGGCGTGACCTTCAGCGTGGTGATGGCCTGCTGGCGCACCAGCTCCAGCAGCGGCGCCCCCGGCATCTTCTCCTCGCGCGAGGCCAGCACCAGCGTGGCGCCCGACAGCAGCGCGGGGAAGATCTCCGACACGGAGGCGTCGAACGACGTGGAGAAGAACTGGAGCAGCCGGCGCTCCGGCCCCAGGTCCATGAAGTCGAGCGTCTGCAGCGCCGTGTTGCACAGGCCGCCGTGGGTCAGCAGCGTGCCCTTGGGGCGGCCGGTGGAACCCGACGTGTAGATGACGTAGGCGAGGTGGGACGGATCCGAAGCCCCATCCAGGTTGCCCTCCGCCTCTCGCTCGATGCGGTCCGCGTGCTCGTCCACCAGCAGCACGTAGCCGCGCCGGTCGATCAGGTATTCCAGCGACGAGTCGGTGACGAGGACCGGAGCCCACGCATCCGAGGTGATGAAGGCCAGGCGCTCGGAGGGCAGCGTCGGATCCAGTGGCAGCCACGCGCCTCCCGCCTTGAGGATGGCGAGCACGGCGACGATGAACTCGCGCGGATCCTCCAGGCAGAGGGCGACCAGAATCTCGGGCCCCACGCCCATGCGGCGCAGGTGGCGGGCGAGCTGGTTGGCGCGGACGTTCAGCTCGCCGTAGGTGAGCGCGTCGGCGCCGTGCAGGAGGGCCACGGCATCCGGGGTGCGCGCCGCCTGGGCCTCGAAGAGGCGATGGACCCGGGGCACCTCCGGCAGCGTGCGCGCGGCGGGACGCGCCTGCGTCCACAGTTGCTGGCGCTCGTGCTCCGGCAGCAGCGGGAGCTGGGACAGCCGCGTGTCCGGCGCGCGGGCGATCCCCTCCATCAGCACCCCCAGGTGCTCCGCCATGCGCGCGATGGTGGAGGCGTCGAACAGGTCGGTGTTGTAGTCGAGCGTGCCGGTCAGCCCCTCCTCCGCGTCGGATAGGAAGAGGGCCAGGTCGAAGCGCGACACCCCGGCGTCGGTCTCCACCGTGCTCAGCGTCAGGCCGCCGGTGGTGAAGTCCGCCAGCCGGGCCTTGTCCAGGACGAACCACACCTGGAAGAGCGGGCTGTGGCGCAGGTCGCGCCGGGGCTGGAGTTCCTCCACCAGCTTCTCGAAGGGGATGTCCTGGTGCGCGTAGGCCCCCAGCGTCGTCTCCCAGACCCGGCGGAGCACTTCACGGAAGGACGGATCGCTGTCCAGCCGCGTGCGCAGGACCAGGTTGTTGACGAAGAAGCCGACCAGCGGCTCCAACTCGGCCAGCCGGCGGCCGGCCGTGGGCGAACCGACGCTGATGTCCTGCTGACCGGAGTACCGCGACAGCAGCACCTGGAACGTGGCGAGCACCAGCATGAAGGGCGTGACGCCCTCGCGCTGGGCCAGGGCCTTCAGGGCCCCCGTCAGCTCGCGGGGGATATGCACGGGAAACGCCGCGCCGCGGAACGTCTGCACGGGGGGACGCGGCCGGTCCGTGGCCAGCTCCAGCACGGGCGGCGCGCCCGCGAGCTGCTGGCGCCAGTAGGAGAGCTGGCGCTCCAGCTCCTCCTCTTGGAGCCACTCGCGCTGCCACACCGCGTAGTCGGCGTACTGCACCGGCAGCTCCGGCAGGGGCGAGGGCTGGCCCTGGACGAAGGCGGCGTACAGCGCGCTCAGCTCCTGGATGAGCACGGTGATGGACCAGCCGTCCGCGATGATGTGGTGCATCACCACGATCAGCTGGTGCTCCCCTTCGGCCAGCTTGAGCAGGCTCAGCCGCAGCAGCGGACCCCGGGTCAGGTCGAAGGGCTTCGTCGCCTCCGCCAGCGCGATGCGCCGGACCTCCGCCTCGCGCTGCTCGACAGGGAGCGTGGACAGGTCCACGCGTGGCAGGTGCCAGTTCGATTGGTCGGCGACGACCTGGTAGGCCTCGCCACCCGAGGCGTGGAGGGTGGTGCGCAGCACGTCGTGGCGGCGGATGATCTCCGCGAGCCCGCGCTCGAAGGCGTCCGTGTCGAGCGGCCCCTTCACGCGGATGGCCGCGGGCATGTGGTACGTGGCGAGCCCCGGCTCCAGCTGCTCCAGGAACCACAGCCGCTGCTGGGAGAAGGACAGCGGCAGCGGCTGGTCCCGAGACGCGCGCCGCAGGGGCGGCAGCTTCAAGGACGTCACGTCGCGCGTGGCCGCTTCCACGCGCTGGGCCAGCTCCTCCAGGGAAGCGCTTTCGAAGAGGGCGCGCAGCGGCAGCTCCACGCCGAACGCGGCGCGGACGCGGGAGATGACCTGGGTGGCCAGGAGCGAGTGGCCTCCCAGCGCCATGAACTCGTCCTGGAGCCCTACCTGCTCCACGCCCAGCACCTCGCGCCAGATGGCGGCCACGCCCTGCTGGATCGCGGTGCGCGGCGCCAGGTACTCGGTCGTCGCGGCCCCCGTGCCGTCCGGGACGGGCAGGGCCTGACGGTCCACCTTGCCGCTGGTGGACAGCGGCAGGGCCTCCAGCGCGACGTAGGCCGCGGGCACCATGTAGTCCGGCAGCCGCGACGCCAGCAGCTCGCGCAGCGCGCGGGGCTCCACGCGCGACTCCGGAGTGGGGACGACGTAGGCCACCAGCCGCTTGTCGCCCGGCGAGTCCTCGCGCGGCACCACCACCGCGTCCCGCACGCCGGGCGCGGCGCGCAGCACGGACTCCACTTCACCCAGCTCGATGCGGAAGCCGCGCAGCTTCACCTGGAAGTCGATGCGGCCCAGGTACTCCAGCTCGCCGTCGGGCAACCAACGCGCCCGGTCTCCAGTGCGGTAGAGCCGCGCTCCCGGCTCCGTGGCGAAGGGGTGCGGCACGAAGCGCTCGGCGGTGAGGTCCGGCCGGCCGAGGTAGCCGCGAGCGACACCCAGGCCGCCCACGTACAGCTCGCCCGCCATGCCGGGGGCCACCGGCTCCAGGCGCGCGTCCAGCACGTACACCTGCGCGCCCGGCAGGGGGCGGCCGATGCTCGGGCGCTCGGCCTCCACCGGGCCGCTGATGGTGGCGCAGATGGTGGCCTCGGTGGGGCCGTAGGCGTTGAGGAGCGTGCGGCCCTCGCTCCAGCGTCGCGCCACCTCCGGGGACAGCGCCTCGCCCGCGGAGATGACGGTCTGGAGCCCGGGCAGGTCGCGGGGCTCCATCCGCGCGAGCACCGTGGGCGTGAGCGTCACCGCGGAGATGGCGCGGTCCACCAGCAGGGCGCGCAGCGGCTCCACGGGCAGCAGGTCATCCGCGTGGGCCAGCACCAGGCAGGCCCCGGACAGCAGCGTGGCGAACACCTCGCAGACGGAGGCGTCGAAGCTGGCGTTGGCGAACTGCAACACCCGGCTGTCCTCGCGGTAGCCATGCGCCCGGCCCGCGCCGACGGCGGTGTTGCCCAGGCCGCCGTGGGTCAGCAGCGTGCCCTTGGGGCGGCCGGTGGAGCCCGACGTGTAGATGACGTAGGCGAGCCGCGCGGCGTCCTCCCACGCGTCGTCCAGGTTGCCTTCGGCCTCGCGCTCGATGCGGTCCGCGTGCTCATCCACCAGCAGCACGTAGCCGCGCCGGTCGATGAGGTGCTCGAGCTCCGAGTGGGTGACGAGGACCGGGGCGCCCGCGTCCTCGGCGATGAAGGTCAGGCGCTCAGAGGGCAGCGCCGGATCCAGCGCGAGCCACGCGCCGCCCGCCTTGAGGGTGGCCAGCATGGCGACGACGAGGTCGACCGAGCGCTCCAGGAACAGGGCGACGCGCAGCTCCGGGCCCACGCCCAGCCGGCGCAGGTGGCGCGCGAGCTGGTTGGCGCGGGCGTTGAGCTCCGCGTACGTCAGCGTCTCCTCGCCGTATTCCAGCGCGGGGGCGTCCGGCGCACGGGCCACGCGGGCCTCGAAGAGGCGGTGGACCAGGGGCAGGGCCGCGTCCGTGGACGGAGCGGGGTTCCACTCCACCAGGACCTGCTGGCGCTCGGCGTCGGACAGCAGCGACAGGTCGCCCAGGCGGCCCTGGGGCCGCGCCGCCAGTCCCTCCAGCGCGACGCGCCAGTGCTCGAGCAGCCGCACCATGGCCTCGTGCGGGAAGCGGGGCGCGTCATGGAACAGCAGCAGCCGCACCTGGGCCCCCGGGATGATGCCCAGGCCCAGGGGGTAGTTGGAGCGCTCGACGGAGTGGTGGTCGCGCACGTCCAGGCTGAGGGAGCGCTGCCGCAGCGATTCGTCGATGGGGTAGTTCTCCACGACGAGCAGCGAGTCGAAGAGCGGGGTGCCGCGCGGCAGATCGCTCCAGGCCTGGACCTGGACGAGCGGGGTGAACTCGTGGTGGCGCGCCTCCGCCACCTGCTCCTGGAGGGCTCTGAGCCAGGGCAGCAGCGCAGTGTCCGGGGCGGGCACGCGGATGCGCAGGGGCAGCGTGTTGATGAACATGCCCACCATCGCCTCGGACCCGGTCAGCTCGGCCGGGCGGCCGGAGAGGGTGGTGCCGAAGACGACGTCCTCTTCGCCGCTGTAGCTCGCGAGCACCAGGGCCCACGTCGCCAGGGCCACGGTGTTGAGGGTGAGATGGTGCTGACGCGCGAAGCCCTGGAGGGCGGCGCTGGCTTCGGGCGTGAGGTGCTTCTCCAGGAGCGGGTGGCTGGCGTGCGTCCCCGGCGCGGGGCCGGTGCGCGTGTCGCCCGGCAGCGGCGTGGGGACGCGGAAGCCCGCGAGGTAGCCGCGCCAGAAGGACTCGTCGCCGGACGTGTCGCGCTGCTGGAGCCAGGCCAGGTAGTCGCGGAAGGGCGGGGACGCGGGCAGCGCCGGGGCCTGTCCCGAGCGGAGGACGTCGTAGCGCGCGAACACCTCCCGCAGCACCAGGCCCAGGCTCCAGCCGTCCATCATCAGGTGGTGATGGCTGAAGAGCAGGCGCCAGACGGTGTCCTGGAGGCGGAAGGCGCGCAGGCGCATGAGCGGTGCGCGCGTGAAGTCGAAGCCCGCGCGCCGCTCGTCGGTGATGACCTGCTCGAGACGCGCTTGCTGTTCCGCCGGGGAGAACGCGCGCCAGTCCAGCGCCTCGAAGGTGTTGGGCACCTGGGCGTGGACGAGCTGCACGGGAGCGTCCAGCTCCTTCCAGTGGAAGGAGGAGCGCAGCGCGGGATGCCGCTGGAAGGTCGCGTGCCACGCGCGTGACAGGGCCTCCAGATCGAGCGCGGAGTGGACCGCCCAGGAGTTCTGCAGCAGGTAGACGTCCGACCCGGGGGTGACCAGCGCATGGAAGAGCATGCCCTGCTGGGTGGGCGACAGCGGGTAGAGGTCCTCGATACGGCCCGGCGCCTGTCGCAGCAGGGCGTCCAGGGCCGGCTGGGAGAGCGAGGCGAGGGGGAAGTCGCCCGGCGAGAAGCGGCGGGCATCGTCGGAGTGGCGCTGGGCAACGAGCGCGCGCACGTGGTGCTGGAAGCGCGAGGCCAGCGTCGCGATGGTGGCCTCGTGGTGGCGGTGCGCGCTGTAGCCGAAGGTGAGCTGCAACCGGCCGCCCATCACCGAGCCGATGATCTCCAGCTGGCGCAGCCGTATGCCGGAGGGAGAGGCGACCGCGCCCAGGGGCTCGGACGTCAGCGAGAAGAAGCGAGTGGATGCGAGGTTCGCGTCGAACTGGCCGAGGTAGTTGAAGGTCACCTCGGGCAAGGACGTGTCGTCACGCAGGGAGGCGGCGGTGTCATGCGGCGCCAGCCAGCGCAGCAGACCGAAGCCGATGCCGTGGTGGGGCAGGCGGCGGCGAGCGTCGCGCACCGTGCGCAGCGCATCTCCCGCGGAGCCATGGGCGGGCAGCTCCACCTGCAGGGGCACCAGCGAGGTGAACCAGCCCACCGTGCGAGAGAGGTCCACGTCGGCGAAGAGGGCTTCGCGGCCGTGGCCTTCCAGGTGGATGCGCGCCAGCGCCTGGCCCGTCCACTCGCGCAGCGCCAGGGAGAGGGCCGTCAGCAGTACGTCGTCGATGGAGGCGCGCCAGGCCGTAGGCACCTCCTGGAGCAACAGGCGCGTCTCGTCAGCGTCGAAGGCCAGGGCGAGGCGGCGCTCGGAGGCGTGGGTGTTGGGGCCGGAGGCGTCGGTGGGCAGCGGAGCCGGGGTGGAGCGAAGGGCCTCGTGCCAGAGGGAGGCTTCTCGCGCCAGCGCGGTGGAAGCCGCGTGGGCCTCCAGACGACGTGCCCACGTCTGGAAGGAAGTGGACTTGGGAGGCAGCGCTGGAGCGTGCCCCTCGGCGAAGGCCGCGTAACAGGTCTCCAGGTCCTCAATGAGGACGCGCCAGGAGACGGCGTCGACGACGAGGTGGTGGGCCACCAGCAGCAGGCGCTGGGCACCCTCGCCCAGATGGAAGAGGCAGGCGCGCAAGAGCGGCGGCTGGGAGAGGACGAAGGACGCCTGAAGGCGGGAAGCCTCAGCCTCCAGGGCGCGGGGCTGCTCGGAGGCGGGCAGGGAGGAGAGGTCCACCTGGGCCAGGAAGAAGTCGGCTTCCTCGGGAGGCACGCCATGCGAGGCCCAGGCGCCGGAGGCGGGCCGCGAGGAGCGGTCCCCCTGGACCACGACGTCGTCGGCCTCGTCGGAAGGCACGCCATGCGAGGCCCAGGCTCCGGAGGCGGGCAGCGAGGTGCGGTCCACCTGGGCCAGGACGTCGTCGGCCTCATCGGAAGGCACGCCATGCTGAGCCCGGGCGACGGAGGCGTCGCGCGAGAAGCGCAGGCGCAAGGCGTCGTGGTGCGAAAGCAGTCGGCGCAGGGCGGCTTCCAGGTGCGCAGGCTGCAGAGGCTGACGGCTGGCTAGCAGCAGGGCCTGGTTGAAGTGGTGCGCGTGCGAGGCGTCGTGGTGCAGCAGGTGGTGCTGGATGGGCGTCAGCGGCACGGGGCCGGAGGCGGGGCCCTGCTCGGCGGACGGGGCGTCGGAGGAAGCACGGGCGACGCGGGCGAGGGCTTCGAGCGTCTGGTGCTGGAAGAGGTCGCGGGTGGCCAGCGAGAGGCCGACGAGGCGGGCGCGGGCCACCACCTGGAGGCTGATGATGGAGTCGCCGCCCAGCTCGAAGAAGTTGTCGTGCACGCCGACGCGAGGCAGGCCCAGCACCTGGGCCCAGATGTGGGCCAGCTGGATTTCGACGGGCGTGCGCGGAGCGACGAAGGAGGCCAGGGCGGAGGCCTCGGGAAGGGGCAGCGCGTGGCGGTCGAGCTTACCGTTGGCGTTGAGGGGCAGGGCCTCCAGTGCGACGAAGGCGGAGGGCACCATGTACTCGGGCAGCTTCGCCTGCAGGTGCGAGCGCAGCGACGCGGCGTCCACCTCCTGGCCCTCACGCGGGACGACGTAGGCGACCAGCCGCTTCACGCCCGGCGAGTCCTCGCGCAGCACCACCACCGCCTGCCGCACTCCGGGGGACTGCTCCAGCGCCTTCTCCACTTCCCCCAGCTCGATGCGGAAGCCGCGCAGCTTCACCTGGAAGTCGGCGCGGCCCAGGAACGCGAGCTGCCCGTCCGCGAGCCACCGCGCCCGGTCGCCCGTGCGGTACATGCGCGCGCCGGCTTCGGGACTGAAGGGATCCGGAAGGTAGCGCTCCGCCGTGAGCCCGGGCTGTCCGACGTAGCCGCGCGTGACCTGCTCGCCGCCCACGTACAGCTCTCCCGGGACCCCCTGCGGCGCGAGCCCCAGGTTCGCGTCCAGCACGTACACCCGCGTGTTCGCCATGGGCCGGCCCAGGGGGACACTGGCGGGCAGCGGCCGCGCGGAAGGAAGTGCCACGCGCCCGGCCAGCACGCCCACCGTCGTCTCCGTGGGGCCGTAGTGATTGTGCACCTCGCAGTCCGGCGCCAGCGCGTGCACGGATTCCAGCAACTGCCACGAGGCCCCCTCGCCGCCCAACACCAGCCGCTTGCGCGGCAGCACCCACCGGGGCTCCGGGGCGGTCATCAGCGCGGACAGGTGCGACGGCACGATCTTCATGCAGTCCACCGGGTGGCGCTGGAAGTAGGCGGCGACGTCCGCGGGCTGGGTGGCTCGCTCGCGGGTGAGCACGTGCAGCAGCCCGCCCGTGCACAGGGCAGGGAAGAGCACCGTGTTGCCCAGGTCGGCGGAGAACGTGGAGACCAGGGCGAAGCTCGCGCAGGACTCCAGCCCCAGCCGCTGCGTGGCGGCCTGGACGTAGTTGAGCAGCTGTCCCTGGGTGACGGCGACGCCCTTGGGCTCACCCGTGGAGCCGGAGGTGAAGAGCACGTAGGCGACGTGCTCGGGCGCCAGCGTCGCGGGAGGCCGCGTCGTGGGGAGGCCCGCCAGCACCTCGGCCTGGGTGTCCAGCGCCACGATGGGGACCCGGGCGTGCGCCCCGGCCTCCTCGTGGACCGCGTGGGTGATGACCGCGGCGGCGTTCACCGCGCGCACCATCGCCTCCCGCCGCGAAGCGGGCAGGTCCGGCTCCACCGGCACGTAGCCCGCGCCGGCCTTCCAGACGCCCAGCAGCGCGACGACGAGCTGGGTGGAGCGCTCCAGGCACAAGGCGACGCACGAGCCGGGCCCCACGCCCAGGGAGCGCAGGTGCCACGCGAGCTGATTGGCCCGCGCTTCGAGCTGCGCGTACGTCAGCACCTGCTCCTCGCAGGCCACGGCGGGAGCCTGGGGGCGGAGGGTGGCCTGCTCCTCGATCAGCGAGAGCACCGACGCGCGCGGCGCGAACGGTGCCGCGGACGTCGCCCAGTCCTTCAGCAGCCGCTGACGCTCGGCGGCGTCGGCGAGGGGCAGCGCTTCCACGACAGTGTCCGGCGCGGCCACGGCCGCCTGGAGCAGCGTGAGCAGGTGCTCCACCATGCGCGCCGCCGTGGCGGGCGTGAACAGCGCGGTCGCGTACTCCAGGCTCCCGCTCAACCCGTGCGCGGTCTCGGTGAGCGCCAGCGACAGGTCGAACTTCGCCGCCGCGTTCTCCAGGGGAAGGCGCTCCAGCGTCAGCCCGGGCAGCGTCAGCCGAGGCAGCGGATCCGGCTGCATCACCAGCTGGACCTGGAAGAGCGGAGTTCGGCCCAGCTCACGGACCGGGCGCAGCGAGTCCACCAGCATCTCGAAGGGGACGTCCTGGTGGGCATAGGCCCCCAGCGTCGTCTCCCGGACCTGGGCCAGCAGCTGCCGGAAGGAGCGGCCCGCGGAGTGCCGGGAGCGCAGCACCAGGGTGTTGACGAAGAAGCCGATCAGGCCTTCCGTCTCGCCCTTCGAGCGGCCGGAGATGGGCGAGCCGACGCAGAGGTCGTCCTGCCCGCTGTAGCGGTGCAGCAACACCTGGAAGGCCGCGAGCAGCACCATGAACGGCGTGGCGTCCTCGCTCCGGGCCAGGGCCTTGAGTGGCTCCCAGGCCGCGCGCGGAAGGTGGACCGGCTGGCTGCCGCCGTCGAACCGCTGGACCGCGGAGCGGGGCGAGTCCGTGGGCAGCTCCAGGTGCGGAGGCAGCCCGGAGAGCTGCTTCCGCCACCACTCCAGCTGGCGGGCCATCTCCTCGCGCTGGAACCCGTGCCGCTGCCACGCGGCGTGGTCGACGTACTGCACGGCCAGCGCCGGAAGCGGCGACGGGTGGCCCTGGCGGAACGCCTCGTACAGGGCGCCGACCTCGCGCACGAGGACGCCCATGGACCACCCGTCGGAGACGATGTGGTGCATGCACAGCACCAGGACGTGACGGCTGTCCGAGAGGCGCGCCAGGGTGACGCGCAGCAGCGGGCCGGCCGACAAATCGAAGGGACGGCGCGAAGCCTCGAGCGCCAGCCGTTGGACCTCGGAGTCGCGGACCTCCGGCGGCAGCGTCGACACGTCCACCCGCGCGAGCACCAGGGGCGCGGGGGGATGGATGTGCTGGAGGGCGTGGCCCTCCGCGTCCGCGTCGAACGTCGTGCGCAGCGGCTCGTGGCGGCGCACCACCTCGCTGAAGGCGCGCTCCAGCGCCATCGCGTCCAGCGTGCCTTCCAGGCGCACCGCCGCGCAGAGGTTGTAGGCCGGATTACCCGGCTCCAGCCGATCCAGGAACCACAGCCGCTGCTGCGCGAAGGACAGGGGCAGGGGCTCCTCGCGCGAGACGCGGCCCAGCGGCGTGCCGGGCGCTCCGTCCACCGGCGCGGCGAGCCGTCGCGCCAGCTCCGCCACGGACGGGCCACCCAGCAGCACCTCCATGGGCAGGGCCACCCCCAGGCCCTTCTCCACGGTGTGCGCCAGCTCGACGGCGCCCAGCGAATCCAGTCCGTACCGGGTCAGCGGTTCATGGACGTCCACCGACTGGGGATCCACGCCCAGCCGCCGCGCCAGGTTCAGCCGGAGCCACGGCTCCAGCTCCGCGACGCTTCGCGGGGGCGCTTCGGCTTCGACGGGCGCGGCGACGTCCGCTGGCGTGAGCGCCGTACCGTCCGGCGACGCCTGCCAGGACGCCACGGTCCGCAGGTCCTGGTTCAACCACCCATCGCGGCACGCATGCCGCTGCACCTTGCCGCTGGAGGTCTTGGGCAGGCTGCCCGGCTCGATGAGGAGGAGCTGATCCAACCGCAGCTCGTGCGCCTGGGCCACGTGCCCGGCGATGTCGCGCGCCACGTCCTCCACCGGCGGCATCGCCCGCCGCGTGTCCGCCTCGTACACCAGCACCAGCCGCTCCTCACCGTCGCGCTCCACGGAGAAGGCGGCGCCGCAGCCGGGGCGCAGCGCGGAGCTGGCCTGCTCCGCGGTCACCTCGATGTCCTGGGGGTGGTGGTTGCGACCGCGGACGATGATCAGGTCCTTGATCCGGCCGACGACGAAGAGCTGTCCGTCCTGGAGGAAGCCCTGGTCGCCCGTGCGCAGGAAGGGCCCCGCGCCGTCGCGCGTGTGGGCGCGGAAGGTCCGCTCGCTCAGCTCGGGCTGGCGCCAGTAGCCCTGGGCCACGCTTTCGCCCTTCACCCAGACCTCGCCCACCTCGCCGGGCGCGCGCGGCTCGCCCGTCCGGGGATCGACGACGAGCACCTCCTGCTCCTGGAGCGTGCTCCCACAGCCGACGAGCGTCTGCGAGGGCGCGCCCGCCTCGGGGGCCTGGGCCCGCCCCAGCCGCAGCGCTTTCGACGCCACCTCGCGCAGCAGCGGGACGGTGCCCCGCTGCACGCCGGAGACGATGAGGGAGCCCTCCGCCAGGCCGTAGCACGGATAGAGGGCCTCGCGGCGGAAGCCGCTGGGCGCGAAGGCCTGGACGAAGCGCTCCAGCGTCTCCGGGCGGATGGGCTCGGCGCCGCAGAACGCCACGTCCCACGCGCTCAGGTCCAGCGCCGCGCGCTCGGCCTCGGTCGTCTTGCGCACGCACAGGTCGAAGGCGAAGTTGGGGCCGCCGCTGATGGTCCCCCGGGTGCGCGACAGCGTCTCCAGCCAGCGCAGGGGCTTGCGCAGGAAGCTCAGCGGCGACATCAGCGTGGTGCTGAAACCCCCGTGGAGGGTGCCCAGGATGCCGCCGATGAGCCCCATGTCGTGGTAGGGCGGCAGCCAGATGACGCCGGCGCTCCCGGTGTGCATGCCGAACGCGTCGTGGATGAGGCGCAGGTTGTGCAGCAGGTTCGCGTGGGTGAGCTCCACGCCCTTGGGCATGCCGGTGGAGCCGGAGGTGTACTGGAGGAAGGCCCGCGAGCCCGCGTGCAGCTCGGGCCGGCGCCAGGCGCTCTCACCGCCCTCGGGCAGGTCGTCGGTGGCCACCCAGCGCAGGTGTCTCAGGTCCGGGGCCAGCTCGAAGAGGGCCTCGGCCATGGAAAGGATGAAGGAGTTGGTGAGGACCACCGTGGCCTGGGCGTCCTGGATGATGGCGCGCAGGCGCGGCAGGGTGCGCTCCAGGCGGGACGGGTCCGGTGGGTAGGCCGGCACGGTGACCACGCCCGCCGCCAGACAGCCGAAGAAGCCGCTGACGTACTCGAGCCCCGGAGGGTAGAGCAGCACGGCGCGCTCTCCCGGCGCGGAGACCTCCTGGAGCATCGCGGCGATGCGCCGCGCCCGCTGCTGCAAGCCGGAGTAGCTGAGAACGGAGCGCTCTCCCTCCACGTCCTCCTCGAAGAAGAAGAGCGGTCGCCCACCGTTGGACGCTGCGCGCTCGTCGAGCAGGTCCACGAGCGTGGAAGAGGAGAGGGGCGCGGTCTTCATGGGGGGAACTCGGAAGAAAAACTCAGGATGGACCAGCAGGTGCGCCAGGCCGACATCCGGACCGGCGTGTCCCGGACATCACGCGCTGGGCTGATAAAATGCTTTCACCTGACTACCTGCATTTTCTTTGATTTTGCAAGACGCAGGTTAATCGTGACTCACCCGCTACGCGCGCATGGCTCGGCCCACCGCGCCACGGGGAGCGCGGGACCGTTAGGGCACGGGCAGCCCGCGTCACCTCAGGCGCGCAGGTGGACTTCCTGCGCGCCCTGGAGCCGCTCCGCCTGGAGGCCGCGCTCGCGAGCCGCTGCGAGGAGCCGCTCGGACTCCTTCATGCGAGGCGTCTCCGGGGTGGCGGCGGGCCCGATGATGTGCTCCATCCAGGGCTCCAGGCCCATGGCGTAGTTGAACAGGCGCCGGGCACCCACGAGCTCCAGCAGGCGCAGCCCCTCGGCACAGTTGCTGCCGCGGCAGCGGCGGTTCTTCTCCAGCTTGCGGTCGCGCTTCTTGGGGAAGAAGCCCTCCATCATCCAGGTGTGCGGGGCGCCTTCGATCTCCGTGTTCATGAAGACCGTGTGCAGGTCGCCCACCGTGGCGCGCAGGTCACGGTAGGTCGTCTCGTCCACGCACATGGAGTCAGCGGCGAAGAACAGGCGCTCCGGGCCGGTGCGGACGATCCAGGCGGTCTTCGCGTGGGCCACGTCGCCGTGCTCGCCCATGAAGGGCGCGGCGATGATCTCCCCGTCCGGCAGGGGCAGGGATTCGTAGAAGTAGGGCTCCAGCACGTCGCGGAACCCCAGCGAGCGCGCCAGCAGCCGGGGCGAGTAGTCCCCCGCCAGCGCCCCGCTGGCGCGCGGCACCACCAGCGTGCCAATGCGCTGACGCAGCCGCAGGAGCGTCTCGATGTCCAGGTGGTCCGGATGGCTGTGGGTGATGAGGACGTAGTCGATGCGGCGGGGCAGCTCCGCGAAGGAGATGCGCGGCAGCGGGCCCTGCTCCTCCGGACGCACGGGCACCACCGCGTCGATGAGGACCGACTTGCCCTTCCACTCCACCAGCACGCAGGCGTGCCCCACGTAGCGCACGCGCGGGGTGGAGCCGGTCCAGGTCTCCGGCAGGGCCTGGGGGGCCTCGCTCAACAGCGGCAGCAGCTCCGCGTCGGACGCCACCGCGTCACCCAGCACGTCGCGGATCCACGCGAGCGGCCGGGGCTCGATGTCCAGGCTGAAGAGGCGGTCCAGCCGCTCGTCGTGGAAGGGCACCTTCCAGTCCACCTGCCCGGGGCCGCGAAGGCGCGGGGTGGTGAGCAGCGAGTCGCGCTCCGCGTCCGCCTTGAGCCGGCGCAGCCGCAGGGACTGGATGTCCGTCTGGTGATGGGGCCCGCGGTACAGCAGGCCCTCGTGCACGCGCATCGACGGGCGGTTCACGTAGTCGTAGACCAGCTCCACCTTGCCCTTGAGCACGTCCGGCAGCCGCGAATACAGCGGCTCCAGGGACTGTCCCTTGGCCTCCGCCAGCAGCTGGTTCTGGAACTCGTCGAACGCCTCCGCCAGCTTCAGCCGGCCCTCCTGCTGCGAGGTGATCCGCTGCAGCAGCGCGCGCACCTCGTCCGCTCGCTCCGCCGGCACCCCGACGAACGAGCTGCCGCTGAGCATGGGGTCCTTCGCCGCCTTCGCGTGGAAGTCCGGCGTCTGCAGATAGGCCTTCAGCAGCGGCACCAGGTACGCCTGCAGGTGCAGGCTCGCGGGCATGGGCGCCACCGTCATCCACCATGCCTGGAAGTCCTGGACGAGGGGCTCGACGAGGGTGGCGTCCGCGAGTCGATACAAAGGTTGGGTCATTGGCGGAAGAAGGCGTGTAACAGGAGAACCACTGAATTTGAGTGATTCGAACCAGGATTACAAGCCCGGCACAGACCGCAATCCCGTGGAAGCGATTGTCCCGCCCCCCCGAGGATGAAAGGCATTGCCGCCCATGACCCGGGCCGTCTCACCGACGGGGCTCACGCCCATTGGAGGACCAGGGCTCCGTCATCTCCCAGCTCCACCCGCGTCCGGGGATCCAGCCGGCGTGCCTCGCGGTCCAGGATGCCGCACAACCACTCCGCGTCCCGGCGCGAGGCCCGGTGGGGCCGGAGCTGGCGCAGCTGCATGGGGAGCATGCGCAGGCGGGCGAGCCGGCCGCTCACCGCGTCCACCGACGCCAGGTACATCAGGGCCAGGTCCGGCCGGCGGTCCTCGTGGCCGGAAATGCCCTCGTAGTCGTTCAGGAAGTCGCCGCAGCCATGGAGGATGAGCCGGCCGTGGTGGACCTCGAGGGCGCGCGGGTGGTGCGAGGAGTGGCCGTGGACGACGTCCACGCTGGCTTCTTCGATGAGCGCATGGGCGAAGGCCCGCTGCGCGGCCGGCACCTCGTAGCCCCAGTTCCCGCCCCAGTGGATGGAGACGATGACGACGTCGCCCTCGCGCTTGATGGACGCCACGCGCGCGCCCAGGCGTCGCGCCGTGGCGGGGGACAGGTCGGGCAACAGGTCCACGCCCGGCCTGTCCCTCCCCGCCGCCCATGCCGGCGGAATGCCGCTGCTGACGTCTCCGCACGAGAACACGACGGCCCGTCTCCCGCCCTTGACCTCCAGGATGGCGGGCCGCTGGGCTTCTTCGAGATCCTCCCCCAGCCCCGCGGTGGCGATTCCCAGCCGGCGGAGCGTGGACAGCGTCTCCGTCAGTCCCGGGTAGCCCCAGTCCAGCACATGGTTGTTCCCCAGCGCGCAGCAGTCGATGCGGGCCGCCGTGAGGCACGCGGCGTTCCGGGGGTGCATGCGGTAGTGGATGCCCTTGTCTGGCCACCACTGCTCGCTCGTGGTGAGGCTCGTCTCCAGGTTGATGAGCCGCACGTCGGGCGCGGCCTGCTCCAGCGCGGCGAGCGCTTCCCCCCAGATTTCACTGAAGCCCACGGGCTTGCGGATGGGGCCGTTGCGCTCCTCGGCCAGCGCGACGTAGGCCCGGGCATCCCGCAGGTAGGACTCATGGAGGCCGGGCGGCGCGGGGTGGGGCAGCACCTGGTCCACGCCCCTTCCAGTCATCACGTCGCCGCACAGGAAGAGGGAGAGGGCCCGTCCTGGCGCCGCGCCCTGGCGGCCGGTGGTCATCCCGGTCCTCTGCCCTGGGCAAGCACGAAGGTGTCCTCGCCCGTGTACCCGGGCTCAAGCCGCCTTCGCGCGAGCCGCCGGCCCGCATCCACACGGTCCTCGAAGTGCATGGTGTGCCCTCGCCAGGACAGGATGGGACCACTGCCGGCGGGTGGCAGGTCACGAGGCCTCATCCACCCGCCGGGCCGCCGCCGCCGTCAGCCGGAGGACGGCGGTCGCGTGCCAAGGCGCTCTCGCAGCAGGTGGAAGGCCCACAGGCCGGCGAGGATGCCGGCCGCGCCCAGGCCCAGCAGCATGGCGGTGTGCTGCTCCAGGAAGCTTTCGCCCAGGTAGACGGTGCCCACCGCGTAGGGAAGCTCCGCCAGGGCGAGGACAGCCAGGTAGCGGCGCAGGCCATAGCGCGCGAGGCCGAGCACGTAGCCTGGAATCTCCGAGGGGACGGCGAGCTGGAAGAGCAGCACCACGCCGAAGGGCGTGCGCCGGGAGATGCGCTCCTCGAAATGGGCCAGCTGCCTGGCGGAGGTGAGCCTGCGGATGAGGGGCCTGCCCCAGGCGCGGGCGATGCCGTAGGCGAACGCGCCGCCCAGCAGCCAGCCCACCCAGAGCAGCAGCACGCAGACCGCCTTGCCCCAGGCCTGGAGCGCCACCGGCAGCAGCAGCGCGCTGGAGAAGAAGGCCAGCATCGCCGACAGGGCGGAGAGGAGGACGAAGAGCACCGCGCCCCAGACGGGATGCGCGGAGATGACGGGCGCGACCGCCGCGAGGACCCGGCGGAGGAGGGACTGGAACGCCTCCGAGGACGCGAGCAGCGCGAGGCCGGCGAGCAGCAGCCCCAGCAGGAGCGCCCGGCCCCACATGGACGGCAGCCCTCGCGTCTCGTCCCCTGGCTGGGCGTTCGGGTTCATGGGCGCTGGCCCTCGGGAGGCGTGGGGCCGGAAGGTCCGACCTCGCCGGTGGAGGAGCGCACCCAGCCCGCGCGTGAGCACGCGTCCACTCCGGACAAGGTGGCCACGACACGTGCCTTGAAGACCCGGGCGGGAATCTGGGGCGGGCGCCCGGCCCCACAAGCGGTGCCTGGGCGCGGGGAAGCTTCGGCTGGCGAACAGCCCGGGAGAGGTGCCGCCAGGCCTTGGTGTATGCTTCGCACCCCCTTCGCATCCAGCCGGAGACAGGCCCTTGATCAGCTCCCTCATCCGCCAGGTCGTCACCACGGTCCAGACGGCGATCGCGAAGCCGCCGGTGGCCCCAGCTCCGCCCGCGCCGCCGCCCACCGCCGCGCCCTACTTCCAGGACGGGCTGGACGCGGCGAAGGCCAGCCCCGTGAACCTCAGCGGCTACGGGAGCGCGTCGTCGGCCACGGCCGCCGCGAGCGTGGACTCGCCCCTGACGAAGGCCAGCAGCGGGGAGAAGGTCGGCCCGGAGCTCCTCCACCTGGATGCCGGGTGGACACCGCAGGGCCAGGGCTACGACGCCGGGCGCGATGAAGTGCTCACGACCTACTACAACGACGACCACCGCGTGCTCCTGTCCGTGCAGGACAAGGACTCGGGGAAGGAGACGCACCAGGCTGTGCTCGGGGGACCGCCGCCCGCGGGCCCTCCCAGCCACGGAGGCGGCGTCTCCACGGACGGCGACCACGTCTACGTGTCCGACACCGACCACGTCTACGTCTACACGCGCGAGGAGATCGAAGCGGCCCAGAACGAGTGCCGCGAGGCGATGCCCTCGCAGGTGATGGATGTCCCGAAGCCCGAGGGCTTGACGGATCCGGCCACGGGCATCGGGCTCGTGTCGTCCGGCAGCTACATGACCATCAAGGACGGCTATGCCTACGTCGGTGGCTACAGCCCGGATGGCGACGGCAAGGCGGGCGCCGTCTGGCGGTACAAGCTCGACGAGAAGACCGGCGCCCTCATGGAGGACTCGCGCGAGGGCCCCATCCGCGCGCCGGACCGCGCGCAGGGGATGACCATCGTCGACGGAGGCATCCTCTTCACCACGGGCGACAAGAAGCTCATCTACCAGCCGTTCACGTCCACCGAGGACACCTTCTCCGCGGACATCGACAAGCGGGCGGACATCGGCAACGGGCTCATCGACCCCTATGCCCAGGGCGTCAACGTCATCGACGGCGAGCTGTGGGTCACCTACGAGAGCGGCTCGCACAAGTACCGCGACAACGTGGACGAGCCCCGCGAGCACATCCAGCGCATCCCGCTGGAGGACCTGGACCTCGAGGCGGCCTGCCTCACGCCGGACCAGTTGGAGGGCTGAGCGCTCAGGCGCGCAGCGCGTCCAGGATGGACAGGCGCGCGGCGCGCAGCGCGGGCAGCAGTCCGCCCAGCAGCCCCATCGCCGTGCCGAACAGCAGCGCCCCCAGCAGGATGGCCGGGGTGGGGGAGAAGCCGAAGCTCACGGCCGCGAAGGTCTGGAAGTTGAGCGTGCGGATGTGGATGAACCGCGTGGCCAGCGCGCCCAGGGCGCCCAGCACCCCGCCCGCGGCGCCCAGCATCGCGGACTCCACCACCACGCTGGCCAGCACGCTGCGCCGCCGGAAGCCCACCGCGCGCAGCATGCCCAGCTCCGCGACACGCGTCGCCACCTGGGCGTACATGGTGATCATCGCGCCCAGCACCGCGCCCAGGCTGAAGACGAAGGACACGAAGAGGCCCAGCACGCGGATGAAGGTGGCCAGGCCGCTGGCCTGATCCGCCCAGTACGCCGGCTCCGGCTTGCCCTCCAGCGTGAAGCGCGGGTCGGCCGCCACGCCCTTCACGAACGCGTCCACCTCCGCGGGCGAGCGCAGCCGCACCAGCGCGGTGCTGAAGGCATCGCGCCCGAAGGCCGTGCCCAGGCGCATGGCGTCCGCCCACACCTCGGACTCGAAGGCGCCGCCCCGGGCGGCGAAGACGCCCACCACCGGCCAGCGCTGCTGGGCGAACCTCAGCGCTCCGCCCAGCGTGGCCTCGGGGGACGTGCCCACGAGCGCGCTCCCCAGCGCCACCTCGTTGGTGCCCGGCCGGGGCCTGCGCCCGGAGATGAGCCGCACCTCCGGCCGCGCCTCGAAGCTCTCCTGGCTGATGCCGCGCGCCGTGGTGTTCATCGCCTGCGTGCCGCCGCTGGGCAGCGTCAACAGCACCACCCGCTCCCCGGCCACCAGCGGCCGTCCGTCCGGCCCGGACGCCACCCGCGGGTCCGTGGAGAGGATGCGCACCGCGTCCCGCTCCACGCCGCTGACCAGCTCGCTGGTGGCCCCCTTGCGCAGCACGACGACGTTGGACGGGTCCCCGCCGGAGGCCAGCGCGGACTCGATGCCATTGGCCAGCATCAGCACCGCGGAGAAGACGAAGACGACGAGCCCCAGGCCCACCACCGTGAGGCCCGTGGACAGCCGGCGCGCCCACAGGCTGCGCGCGTTGTAGAAGAGCGGCACCATGGCTCAGGCTACCTTCCGCAGGCCTTCCGCCACCGGCAGCCGCACCGCGCGCACGGCCGGCCCCACGCCCGCCAGCAGGGCCACCGCCACAGCCGCCAGCGCGGAGACCCAGAGCGTCTGCCCGCGCATGAGGTGATCCGGCATCGGGCCGAACCGCCCGGCGATGAGCCTTCCGAAGACGCCCACCAGCACCGGCGCCGCCGTCACGCCCAGCGCCGCGGAGCACAGGCCGATGACGGAGGACTCGGCCAGCACCAGCGCCACCACGGTGCGCGAGCGGAAGCCCATGGCGCGCAGGGTGGCGATGTCACGGGTGCGCTCGCGCACGCCCATGGCCAGCGTGTTGCCGATGACAAGCAGGATGATGAGCAGGATGACGGAGGACACCACCCGCACCGCGGTGACGATGGCCGAGGACATGGCCACGAAGCCCAGCTGGAACGCCTTCTCGCTCTCCGTCTTCGTCGGGTAGGGGCTGTTGTCGAACAGCCGGTCGATGGCCGCCGCCACCTCGGCCGAGCGCGATGGATCATCCACGCGCACCGCGTAGATGCCCACCATGTCCTTCATGCCCGGGGCCAGCCGGTCGCTCTCGTTGATGCAGCGGTAGCCGAACAGCAGCGCGGTGGTGTCCACCCCGGGGCGCGCGCCGGTGTAGATGCCGTGCACGGTGAACGTCCAGTCGCCGGGGTGGATCTGCCCCTTGAGCGTCACCCGGTCCCCTGACTTCCAGCCGAAGCGCCGCGCCAGCTGCTCCCCCGCGAGCGCGCCGCACGGGTCGCCGCGGAAGGCGGTGAACTGCTGGGGCGGGACGACGAACTCGGGGAAGACCTCCAGGAAGGTGTGGGGGTCGATGGAGAAGTTGGCGAAGAAGTCCTTCTGCGTGTCGCCCAGCGTGCCGCCGAACCACTCCTGGTGCGTGACGGCGGTGACGCCCGGCAGCGCGGCGATGCGCGCGGAATAGGACAGGGGCAGGGGCTGGGTGAAGGACACCTTGTTGCGGACGATGAGCCGGTCCACCTGCGCGGCCCGCGCGTTGTAATAGAAGATGTCCACGACGGTGCTCAGGAAGATGAAGGCCGTCACGCCCACCGCGCCCGCGAGGATGGTCAGCGTCAGGCGCAGCGGGTTGCGCAGCAGATCCCTCCCCGCCAGTCCCAGGTAGTTCACTGGAGCACCCCCTTGTCCAGGTGGTGCACGCGCCCGGCGCGCTCCGCGGCGTGCGGGTCGTGCGTCACCATGACGAGCGTCTTGTGCAGCTCCCGGTGGAGCACGCCGAAGAGGTCCAGCACGGCCTCCGCCGCCTTGCGGTCCAGGTCCCCGGTGGGCTCGTCCGCGATGATGAGGTCCGGGTCGGAGACGATGGCGCGGGCAATGGCCACGCGCTGCTGCTCGCCGCCGGACAGCTGCGGCGGGCGGTGGCTCACGCGGTGGGTCAGGCCCACGAGCTCCAGCGCGGCGGCCACGTGCCGGCGCCGCTCCCCGCGCGTCAGCGGCGCGAGCAGCAGCGGCAGCTCCACGTTCTCCGCCGCGGTGAGCACGGGGATGAGGTTGTAGAGCTGGAAGACGAACCCCACGTGGGCCGCGCGCCAGTCGCTCAGCTCCCGGTCGTCCAGCTCCGCCAGGTCGCGGCCGGCCACCTCGACGTGTCCGCGGGTGGGCTGGTCCAGCCCGGAGACGAGGTTGAGCAGCGTGGACTTGCCGGAGCCGGACGGGCCCATGAAGGCCTCGAAGGCGCCGGTGCCGATGGTCAGGTCCACTCCGGCCAGCACGGGCACCTCCACCGTGCCGCGCCGGTACGTCTTGGACACGCCCTTCAGGCGCACCATGGGGGCCGGGGCTGGCCGCGCGTCCGCGCTCATCCGCCCCCCGTCTCCACCTTCACGCGCTGGCCGTCGCGAAGGCGCTTCGGGTCCGGGGCCACCACCACCTGCGTCCCCGCGCCGGGGCCCTGCGTGAGCGACACCTCGTCCCCCACGCGCTCGCCCACGCGCACCGGCTGGCGCGCGAGCCGTCCGTCCTCCACCCTCCACACGGCGTCGCCTTCCTTGTCGCGCACCACCGCGCTCGCGGGCACGCGAGGAGGCTGTCCCCGCGCGTCCAGTGCCTCGGGAGGCAGCGGCTGGCGGAGGAAGGACACCTTGGAGCCCATGTCCGGCAGCGCGCCCTGGGGGACGGACTGGAAGCGCACCAGCACCGTGGCGGTGGCCTTGGAGCGGTCGATGGCGGGGCGCACCGTGGCCACCTGGCCGGGGAAGGCGCGCTCCGGCAGGGCGTCCAGGAAGATGAGGGCGGGCTGCCCGATGCGGATGCGCGAGAGCTGCTCCTCGCTGACCTCGGCCTCGACCTCCAGGGCGTGGAGGTCCACCAACTCGACGATGCCGCCCAGGTTGGTGCCGGTGAGGGCGGCCGGCGCGAGCACCGCGCCCTCGTTCGCGAGCTTCTTCGACACGGTGCCGTCGAACGGCGCGCGCACCACGGTGTGCGAGAGCTGGAGGCGGGCCGCCTCGCGGGCCCGGTGGGCGACGGCGAGCTGCGCCTGGGCCAGGTGGAGGGACTCGCGCGTGGCGCGGCCCGCGGTCTCCACGTCGAGCAGCTGGGCGTGGGGGATGACGCCCTGCCTGGCGAGGTTGCGCGTGCGCCGCGTGGTGCGCTCCGCGTTGAGGGCCTGGGCCTCGGAGGCGGCGAGCTGGGCTTCGGAGGCCTGGACACTGGCCTCGGCGCGCTCCAGCACCACGCGGGCGTCCCGGTCATCCAGCCGGGCAATCACCTGGCCCTGTCGCACGGCCTCGCCTTCCTCCACGTCGACCTTCACGAGCTGGCCCGCGATCATCGGCGCGATGACCGAGCGGCGCCGCGAGTCGACGTAGCCGGAGGCGGACAGCTCCGTCTGCTGCTCGCCGGGAAGCGGCTCGCGCACCTCCGCCACGCGCACGGTGGGCGCGCGGCGTGCCGCCGACGCCACCACCAGGACGAGCACCGCGGCGAGGAGCGCCGCGGCGAGCAGCCAGCGCGGCCGGCGCCGGCGCTTCATGGGGGCGGAGCGGTCGATGTGCAGGGCACTCAGCGCGGACTGGGGTTGTGCGTCGGTCACGGCTCCTCCCCTGGCTTCATGCGCCACCTCCGCTCAGGGGCTCGCCTCCATGTCGGAGAGCGCGAAGTCATCCATCGTCAGCGTGCCCACTTGATCGATGGACAGGCCCACGCTGAGGGCCTTCGCCGCGGAGGGCGCCGCGGGCGTGGTCCACTCCGCGAAGGTGTAGCTGCTCCGCGCGGGCAGCAGCGGCCCCTGGGACCAGTACGTCCAGGCGCCCGAGCTGTTGCGGTAGTACGCCTTGAAGCGCACCTGCGTCGTGGCCTTGTACCAGGCGGTGATGCGGTAGTGATGCCCCGTCACCGGCGTGGGCGTGCAGCTGCTGTCGTCCTGCCGGGTGATGAGCTTCCGGTCTCCGTCGGAGATGCGCGTGATGCTCACCCGCTGGGCCCAGCTGCCTCCGTGCGCATCCGACGTCCGCGTCCACGTGAAGGTGTTGTCGCCGAAGCCGCCGCGCTGCCAGCAGTCCGGCGTCCCGTCGCCGTTGCTGTCCGCTTCGAGCGACGGGTTCTTCAAGAGCTGCGAGGGGGGCCAGCTCACCGGGGGCTTGAGCACTCCGCCGATGATGGCGTCCATCGTGGCGACGGTGGTGCCTCGCGACGCGCGGGTGGCCAGCCAGTCGATGAACGCCGTCAGGTTGGCGGGTGAGATGGAATAGGTCTGCGGCGGATCGCACGGCCCGCAGACGTGGTGGAAGACGATGGGCACCCAGCCGCCACCGGACTCCTCGGCGCGCAGCACGTAGTTCTTCAGGTCCGTGAGCGTGGTGGTGGCCTGCACTGAACCGTGGGTCCGGATGGCGTACTTGTCCGCGGGGGGCACGGGCTCCGCGTAGGGGTTGCTGGAGCTGCCGGACGGAGTTCTCAGTCCGCCGCTCTCCCTCGCGGAGTTGTAGTTGCCGTCGATGACGATCTGCCGCGTGGTCGCATCCTTGTCGCCGAAGGGATAGGCGAACGACGTGATGCGGAAGCCCGCGTTCAGCAGGGCGACCCGGTCGTTGAAGATCTCCCGGCGCTGCTCGTCGGGCGAAAGCTCCGTGAGATGCGGATGGGTCAGCGTGTGACCTCCAATCTCATGGCCCTTGTCCCGGAGCGCGCGCACCTGGGCGAGCGTGAGCCGGCCGGACTGCCCCAGCCTGCTGCTGTTGATGAAGAACGTGCCTCGCATCCCACGGGCCTCCATCGCGGAGGCCCCGATGAGCTGCGAGGCCAGGCAGTCGTCGAAGTTCAGCGAGACGACCACCTGACCGGGCAGGAGTGCGATGGCTCGGGTCGTGGGTTCCATGGCGGGTGCTCCCCCCTTGTGCACGAAGGGTTCACCCACAACCTGTGCACGCTCCGCTATTCAAGCTTCGACGTGGCGTCGATGGTCAGCTCCGTCGTCGTGAGGGCCGGGTCCGCGAGGATGTCCGCTTTGTTGAAGAGCACGGGACGGAAGTGCTTGCCGGAGAAGAGGTCCGCCTGGTCCGTGAAGTGTGGGGACGCCGGGTCGGCGGACTGCGCGTAGGAGAGGACCGCGTTCGCGCGCGGGCCCTCCTGCGTGAACTCCATCACCATCAGGAAGCTGGTCCCGAAGTCGACCAGGTAGCCCTCCGGTGTGAGCCCCGTGCCTGGGGAGAGCAGCGGACCCTGCGGCTGGGACTGCGGTAGCAGCGTCGCGTTCGCTCCGGAATAGCCGACGACGTTGGTGACACCCTCGAAGGCCGCGCCCCCATGCAGCGGCACCTTGCGGTCTGCCTTCCACGCGAACTGCACGTCCCCCAGCTTCGTCCCCACCGCGATGCCCGCCTTGCCCAGGAGCACCACGGCCTCCGCCAGCTTCTGGTTCACCGGATCCACGCCGGTCGCCGGAGCAGGCACCAGTCCGGCCGGCGTCACCGCCGCGCGGGCCGGATCGAAGGGCTGCGCGAAGAGTGCGCCCTGGTCCACGAGGTCGGAGCGGCTGAATCCGTTCAGGAACTCGCGCCAGACGATCGCGCCCTGACGGTCCAGCTCCAGGCGGCCGTCCCACGCCGCGATGAGCTGGCACGCCTGCGTGATGTCCACGGGCGCGCCGTCGACGACGATGGGCTTCGCGCCCTGGCAGCGCTGCACCACGGCCGTGCGCAGCTGCTCCGCCACCCAGGTCCGGTTGCTCAGGATGGCCTGTTCCGCCTCCTCGCGCGTGAAGCGCCCGTCGCTCCCGGACGCGGCGCTCTCTCCCTGCTCGGTGATCAGGGTGAGGTTCATGTGCGAGCGCGTGCTCATGCGGCCTCGCGTCCCGAAGATTTCGTAGAGGAAGGGGAGGTTGAGCAGGGGCTGGGCGGGGTTCGTGAACGTCGCCGGATCATTCGCGTTCATCACGAAGTCCGTCCGGGTGAGCTGCGGCATGACGGTGGTCGGTACCAGGCCTTGCGACTCGCCATCCAGGCCCACCCATTCGTCGCGCGACGTGCTGCCATCCAGGAGGATGAGCCCCAGCGACGCGAACACCGGCGCGTCCGGGGTGGACTCGAGCGAGTCGCGGTAGGCCGCGACGGTGGCGGGGCTCAGGTAGGGGACCCGGGACGCGTCCACGTAGCGCGTGTCGCCATCCGGGCTGGTCAGGAGCGTGTTCACCCAGGGCGCGCCGCGCACCGTGCGCTCCACGTCCGCGGCCTCGTCGAGGCTCCGGGCCTTGTTCAGGCGCAGCCAGTGTTCCGCGAACCGGGGGTTGTTCTCCGTGGCGTCGCGCGTCGTGTACGCGATCTCGCCCGTCCATTCCGCGCCAGGGCCCGCGAGCATGGGGCCGTAGTGGCTGCGCCAGAACGTGCGCGTCTCCTTCGTCAGGCCGCCGTCGTCTCCGCGCACGTCGACGGTGACCGTCCGAGACGTCATGCGGCGGACCGTGCCGTCATAGACATAGGCCGTGGGGTCGCCCGGCACGAGCTTGAGCCGGTACAGCGTCATGTGGCTGGACGCGGTCACGGTGTGCGTCCACGCAAGGTCCCGGTTGAAGCCGATGTTGATGGCGGGCACGCCCAGCAGGGACACGCCGTACACGTCGAGCTTGCCGGGGATGGTCTGGTGGCTCTCGTGGAAGCGGAGGCTGCCCTCCCAGGGGAAGTGCGGGTTGGCGACGAGCATGCCCCGGCCGCTGGCGGTCTTCTCCCGGCCCAGCGCCCAGCCGTTGCTGCCCAGTGCGTCCTTGCGCGGCGGCAGCGCGAGCGGACGCGACTGGAGTCGCTGGCCTCCCGCCTTCAGGCCCGGCGGCTGGGCGTTCCCCACGTAGCCGAGCAGCGGCACCAGCGTGTCGAACAGCGACAGGTCCAGGTGGTACGCCAGCAGGTCGTACGCGCTGATGGGCTTCACCCAGGCCGCGCCACGGCAGGGAGCGGGACGCTTATCCGCGGGCACGTCCGAGAGGTACTGGTTGTAGCCCGCGGCATAGCCCTGCACGAGCTCCCGCAGCTCCTCTGACTGCTCCGCGAAGGTGGCCTCCGCGCGGGTGCGCAGCGCGAGCCCGCGATAGATGAAGTCGCTCTCGAGGAGGGCGTCCTGGGGGCCCCGGCCCAGGTAGCGCGCGCGCTCGCCACGGACCTTGAGGAACTGATCCGCGAGGATGCAGACCGCGTCCTGCGCCTGCGCGTAGCCGATGCCGGCGCCCAGGCTTCGATACCCGTCGGCCTGGATGTGGGGAACGCCGTAGGCGGTGCGGTGGAGGGTGGCCTTGAGCGGGGAGGGCCCTGGTGGGTCGTCGTTCCGGCAGCCGCTGAACGCCGTCAGGGTCAGCAGCAGGGAAAGGGAGAGGGGCGATGTGCGCATGGGTCGTCAGCCTCGCAAGCAGGGCTGACAAGGATATTCTTTCTAAGCCCGGTATTCATGGCCTGGTGGGTAGTGGTGGTCTCGTCAGACCGATGGCATAGGCTGCGCCCCAACAAGGAGCGGGCCATGTCGTACATGCTGGTGGTGATGCAGACCGGGGGCGGGAAGCCCCAGACGGCGGAGGAGAAGCGCGTCGCGGCGGACCGGATGGCGCGGATGCAGGGCTTCGGAGCGGCGCTCCAGGCGCGAGGCATCCTCCAGGCCGCGGACTCGCTGCGCTCGGACGCGGAGGGCATCCGGGTGGAGCGGCGCGACGGGAAGCTCAGCTTCAGCGACGGGCCGTTCACCGAGTCCAAGGAGATCATCGGCGGCTTCTTCCTCATCGACGTGAAGACGCGCGAGGAAGCGCTGGAGCTGGCCACGCAGTGCCCCGCGGCGGAGTGGTCCACCGTCGAGGTCCGCCAGAGCGGTCCCTGCTACGACCCGTGAGCGGCCGACGCAATCCCCCTCACCGGAACTCGTTGACGATGTAGACCCCTGCCCGGGGCGAATCGAGGATGGCTGTCCCGGGCTTGGACTCCGGTCGTTTCCGCAGTTGCCCTTGACCAAGACGCGCCACCGCACAGATGGGCACTTGATCCCCACCCTTCACTGGCTGGGCAGCGTAGTACCGGATGACGACTTGGGGCCCATCGGTCCAGACCCGGCCGTAGAGCCGCGCTGGTGCTTCAAGGAGCCCGATGTTCTCCTCGAGCACGCTCTCGATGTTCCCGTCGTACAGGGTAATGGGTCGCGCCCGGGTCTGGTTCGCGTCGAGCTGCACCCACGCGGCTTCCCCCACGAACATCCGAAGGTAGTTCATCGCCTCGCGGGCCTTCTCGGGGCATTCCTGGGCTCTGGGGCTGCCGTCAGAACGAAGGGCTACCCCGCCGGTTGCCGGGCAGCCGGAGGCCGTGGTGAGTAGAACAGCACAACCCAGGAGGGCGAGCTTCTTGGAGGCCATGCCGCCCGCTCTTACCGCGCAATGAGGGCAGGATCTAGCTGGACGAACGCTTGTCGCAGGCCGTCCTGTCGATAGATCTCCAGCCAGAGACTCGTCAGCACGCCGTCGTCCACGAAGGCACTCCCGTCCGCGACAACGGCCAGCACACCAGACCCTCCGGGCGTGATTTCTCGGACTGTTGCGCGAACGGCCGCAGCCCGGTCTCGCCCGCTGTGCATGGTCACAAGCCGAACCCGCTGCACGCTCCAAGATTGCTCCGAAGCGAGGTTCTTGACCCTGAAGATCACAGCCGCCTTGCCCTTGCCTTTGAACACCGTCGCGTCCATTTCGGTCTCCGGGTCTTTGCCTGAAATGTGGTCCTCGACCGTGAACGGCGTCTGGGCCACAGCACCCGATGCGAGCAGGGCGGCCAGGGCGTGGTCCTCCGACGTCTCCTCCTTGCGGTAGCGCTCGTTCTCTTCGGTCAGCACGTCATTCCGCGCGAGGGCATCAACCAGCGCCGAGTGCATCGACGCATGACTGTTCCGGCTCTTGAACACGTCGATCTGCTGGTCAGGGATGGGTGCCCAATCATTGTCCTTCTTCGACCAATGCGGTCTCACGAGGAACGGGACTTCCGTACCGTCCATCAGCGTCACGACCAGCGGGAGCCCTTCATCTCGGTTGAGGTCTCGGATGGGTTCCAGGATGACCTTGTTGCGGGCCACCGTGAGCGGTTCGAGCCGACCTTCCCACCCGATCAGCTTCGTCTTGCTCGGGTCCACAGGCTGCTCGAATCGCAGCGTTGTGAGGGTCTGCCCCTTCACGTAGACGGTGTGGGTGCCGTCAGAAGGGTGCTCGGAGAGCATGATGGACCGTTGCTTGGGGCGGTCGCACTTGTCGCTGGCCTGCGCGATTGACGCAGCCAGAAATACGGCGAGCAGAATAGGCCCTGCGAGTTGGCCGAGTCTCATGACTCAGGCAACCTACCAGGAGGGGAGGCGTGAAGCCAACCCAAGCTCTGTCTATTTCATGAGGCGCTGGCGAAGATCGCAATGCGCTGTTGACGCCGGACTCTCCGTTGCGGCGGCTCATTGTGAAAGGGGAGGGATGAAGTGGAGCGTCATTTCTACTGGGTGATGCTTGCTGGCGTGCCGCAATGGCTTCTTGAGTCGCCGACCAGGGATTCGGGTGAGTCGTTTGACGAACCCTGGATGTTCACGGTGGGGCGCGTCCTTCCAGACCCTGGACCCATCGACTCCCAGATTTCGTATCCTGGCGAGAGGCGCTCGTTCGTACTCGCGGGGGTGGAGGAAACGCCCATCGGCAGCGAAGCCGTCGCGAACGTCTTCCGGGAGTTCGCGCTCGGCGACGTGCAGCTCTTTCCCGTGTCGATAGCTGGGGAGTCCGAACGGTACTTCGTCGTCAATGCCATCAAGCTGATGGATTGCATCGACGAAGAGCGCTGCCTGGAGGTGCAGCACTACCCCCCGGGCTCCTTCCCCGAATTCGCAGGCGAGTACCGCTGGATCTATGGACTGCGAATCGACCCATCGAAGACCGAAGGCGCGCAGGTCTTCCGGCTGAAGAAGTTCAAGACCGCGTTCATCGTGTCGGAGGACATCAAGAACGCACTCGAGCGGGTTGGGAACCTGGGGCTGTCGTTCGACCGCGTGACCGGAGCGCCCGAGTCTCCCTGATGGTCGATGCTGGCTGCCCTATGCCCGTGTGCGACGGGGGCCTCAACACCATCCCTGAATGGTTGCCAATCACCCATGGGAGGGATGGTCTGAATCCCCCTTTGTGGGGTGTGATGCGCGGCCTCAAAGGCACGCCCACCGCAGGCCCATCTCTCAGAACGAGGGGGGAACGTCATGAAGGTCCTGATTGGAGATACCGTCGTCCTCAAGCAGCAGACGGGCAACCCCATCGGGATCGTGACCCGGCGCAACGGCAACACGCTCACGGTCCGATTGCCGCTGCAGGGCAACACGCTGGAACGCGTGTCCCGGTCTGACGTGGACCCACTGGCGCTGTGGATGGCGGATGCGCGTAGGCGCCAGGCGAAGTTCAGTAACTCACTGAGTCTGGCTGGCCAGTCGTCGCTCGCGGAACTGGTCAAGGCATTTGGCTATGCGTCGGATGTCAAGATGCAGCGCTCATCGCTGGGCAATGTCGTGCGCCAACTGGAGCGGGCAGGCCTGGAGGTCAAACCCACGACGGGCAACTGGGACCGTTACGCGCCGTTTGTCCTGGGGCTGAAGGATGCCCTGATTGATCCCTCGAACATTGAGGAAGACGAGGTCAATGAGGCGGAGGAACCGGAACTGGGACTGCCCTCAAGCTTCGCGCTGCCCCAACCGTTCTGGCCCAGCGCGCTGGGCCTGTCGCAGGACCAGGAGGTCGCGTTCCTTCGCGCCTTGACCGCGCCCGAACCCATCCTCGCGCTCCTCTACCTTCCCGACAGTCGCGGCGCTACGGACTGGCTCCAGGCCACCTGGGAAGGCGTGATGGGCTGGGCGTATCGCGCAGCCCAACGCTTCATCCGCACTGGCAGCGGTGAGCCCCAGGCACCTGACGTAGTCCGCGGTCCTCCAACGCTGTTGCACGGATATCTCAGGCCGTCCGTGCTGGCGTCGGATGGACCCCGGCTCCAGGACAAGTCGCGCACGCTCAACCTCGTCGCGCTCCGGCGCGATGCGGACGCCCCTGTGGACCTCCAACGCCTGCTTTCCGCCTGGCCGGGCCCTGTCTTCGAGTTTGACGCCACAGCGATCGCCAGTGACGGCGCGCCCGTCTCGCGGCTCATGTTGATGGTGGGAGGCAAGCCAGAGAAGTCCACGGATGCTGTCGTGGCGGAACTGTCCCCGCTGAAGCTGGTGCTGTGGGGCCGGGAGGCCTGCGCCCATGGCGCAGCGCAGGCGATGAACTCCTGGGGAGAAACGCTCAAGCGCACTCCGCTTTCCCGGTTCAAGGGCAGCAACGAGAGCGCTACGGCCCTGTCATTGAAGGCTCGCCTGGCACAGTGGGTGGGCCTGCGGAGTCCGGATGCGGAACTTGAGTTCGAACATAGCCGGATGGAGGTCGTGGACGAGGAGGGAGCCACACAGGAGGTGACCCGGACCGACCTGCATGTGGAAGGGCTGGGGAACTTCGAAGTCGAGACGCTGGCGGGAAGCGGCCCGATGGAGTCTTTCTACCATCGGAAGATCTTCTCGCGACGCAAGGCGGGGGAAGCATTCTCGCTCGTCGTTCCCAGCGAAGCCCTGCTCTGGGCAGGGCCTTTCCTGGCGGACATCGCCCATCACCTGGGTGAGGAAGGAGCGGTCCTCGTGCCTGCGGCAGGGGCCACCTTCGCGAAGCTCGAACCACGGCCGCTCACCGAGAGCGCTTCGGAGGTAAAGGACCCGGGGGAGGCCCGGCGTGAGTCCACCATCGAAAAGGTGGAGCGCGATGTGGATCGCCTGCCAGGCCTGGATGACGTCGCGGGCTACACCGCTGTCAAGCAACGGATCCAGCGCGACATCATCTGGCCGGAGCGTCGGGGCGCATTGTTGCGCAATGTCTCAAGGGCATCGGGGATCCTCTTCTTCGGGCCCCCTGGCTGCGGCAAGTCGCTGCTTGCCCGCGCCATCGCGGGTGAACTCGAGCAGGAGGTGCGGTTGCTCTCTCCGTCGGACCTGCGGGGGCCCTACGTTGGTTGGGGGAGCCTGATGATCCGCGAACAGTTCGATTGGGTCGTGGAGCAGGAGAAGCGGATGCTCGTGCTCGACGAATTGGACGCGGTGGCGCGCTCCCGGCGTAACGGTCAGATGCATAGCGACGAGAAGGCGGATGTAAATGAACTCCTCGTCCAACTGGATCGGGCCGGCCGGCTCCGCAGGATCATCGTGGGCACGACCAACTTCCTGGGCGCGCTTGATGAGGCAGTCATTCGCAGTGGCAGGTTCGGACGCTACGTCCCCGTGCCACCTCCGGACCTCGAGGAGTCCGTCGAGATAGTCTCCTACTATCTGAAGCGCCTGGGGCGCGGTGGTCAGCGGATCTCCGTTCCCAGCGATGCTGAGCTGAGTGACATCCTGGCTCCGTTGTTCCTGGAGAACCGGGTGAATCAGCGCTTCTTCTCGGGCTCGGACCTGGAGGCCGCTGTCACGGAGTCCTATCTTCGCTGCGCGCAGCAAGATGCCTCTCTGGAGGCACTGATGCCGGAGCAGATGGAAGCCACCGTGCACCTGACTCGTGAAGTGCTGGCCTCGGCGCTGGAGGGAGGCCCGCGATCTGTTTCGGCCCACTCCATCCGCCGCTTCCTCAAGGAGACCCAGCGCCATTGTGGCGCTGGGCTCGCGGACATCCTTGCGAAACGCTTCGAGGCGACCGAACAGGCTTCCTGAGACGGCGCCGCGCCCGTCCCGCTTCCACCTTGTGACACCCCGCCTGACTCCAGGGTGATTCGCACGGCGGTGTCGCCTGCCCATCCTCCGGGGCCATGGCCACGACACCGAACGATGTCCCGGAGGCGGTCCCGGCGTACCTGCCCACTCCGCTTCCGGAGGCGCGGGCCTTCTCGTGGGCGGAGCTGCTGACGCCCACCCGCCGGGGCCTCCGGGAGCTGTTCTCCTGGCTGGAAGCGGCCTGCGAGGACGGCGCGCACGCGGCGGGCTCCAGCGCCGAACACCTCTCCACCAGCCTGCTCGTCTCCGGGGCCCGGGGCTCCGGGAAGACCACCCTCCTGCTCAGCGCCGTGCAGGCCCTGCAGGACTGGAAGCGCTTCGTCAGCGGGCCGGGCGGTCCGGAGGTGGCCGCGCTGTCCCAGACGCTCGAGCGGCTTGAACGGCGCATCCTCTGGCTGGAGCCGCTCGACCTGGAGCCCGTCCCTTCCCAGGCCAACCTGCTGGCCACCCTGCTGGTCCGCGTGCGGGCCGCGCTGGACCACCCCCGCCATGCGAAGGGCGCGCGCGGGGAGTCCTCGCGGTGGGCCTCTTCCATCCTGGAGGAGGGCGCGGAGGAGACGTGGGGGAAGCTGGATCACCTCATCCGCGACGCGTCGTTCATGTGGGAGGACATCCCGTCCACCACCGATGCCCGCGTGCGCGCGGAGCAGCAGATCCGCGCGTCGGAGATCTACGCCAACTTCCAGCCGCGCTTCGCCGACGCCATGGACGACGTGGCCCGGACGCTGTCCATGCCGCGCTTCGGCGCGTCCGGCGGCGACCAGGTGCTGCTCGTGCTGCCCATCGACAACGTGGACCGCAGCATCGAGCACCTCTACAACATCGTGAAGCTCACGCGCATGGTGGCCAGCCCCCACCTCTGGTTCGTCCTGGCCGCCGGCCACCAGGAGTTCCAGCGCTTCATGGAGCGCTCCTTCCAGAAGGAGCTCATCGTCTCCGGACAGGCCGGCATCGGCTCTCTCGGCCAGGAGGAGACGCTCGCCATTGCCCGGCGCCAGGCCGCCACCACGCTGCGCCGCGCGTTGCCTCCCAGCTACCGCATCGCGCTGGATCCGGTGGGGCCGGATGAGGCCTGGCACTTCCCCGTGGACGGGCAGGGAGAGCCGCTGGGAAAACTCCTGGGGCGCATGAAGCTGCCTCGCGGCAGGCGGACGGAGTCGCAGGTGCTGGACTCCTTCGCGGACCTCTTCGACCTGGAGGGCCGGCTCACCCCCCACGTGGCTCGCTGCTACCGCGAAGCCCTCCGCACCGACGGCGAGGAGGCCCGGGAAGCCGCGCCGCACCCGGACGGGCCGCTCCTCCACCACGTCGGAAGGCTTGCCCTCACGCTACCCGCGCGCACCCTGCAGGACCTGTGGCACTCCGTCCGGCGGGAGGTCCTGACCTCCGCCGCGCCCGCGCCGGGTGCCGGGTCCTCCACCGCTCCCGAGGAGGGCGAGGCCGCGGTCCGCGTGGCCATGGAGATGCTGCGCAACGCCATCGACGAAAGCGATCTGCCGGCCTGGGCGAGCGAGCAGATGCACCACCGGATCCTCCGGCATGACGATCAGGGCCGCGTCTGCATGGACCTGACGGGCAAGCCCATCCGCCGCTCCAAGCGCACCAGCCTTCACGGCGTCCTGCAGGGGCCGCCCCGCGACTCGGGAGGGAACGGGAAGGGCGCGCACGCCTGGGTGCTGGGCACGGAGGTGCACCTGCGCCGCTTCCATGAGGTGGTGCTGATGCTGACGGACCTGGAGGGCTCCGGCCGCGAGGTGTCCCTGCCCGGGAACGTCGCCGGCTGGTTCATGATCCTGCATGACGTGCTGATGCTGTTCGAACGGCCGCGCGTGCTGAGCGCGGACGTGACGCCCTTGGAGATGAGCCCGGAGCTGGTCGTGACCGTGCACGAGCTCCGGGCGGACCAGGCTCGCGGGGAACCCTTCATCCAGGCCGACTTCTGGTGGACGCTCCCCTCGTGGAGCACCTTCATCGAGTTCGCCATCCTCACCGCGCAGTGGCGCGCGTTCCTCGTGCGGTTCTCCAAGGGATTCCTCACCGTCAGCGACGGGCCGGACCCCGCGCTGCGTGCGCGCTTCATCCAGGCAGCGTGGGTGGAGAACATCTGCTCCGTGGCGGGGCTGGCCATGGGCCGGTGGGACTGGGGAAACGCGCAGCAGGGAGCCGTCCGCGCGCTACAGGCTCCGCGGCTGGATGCCGCGCTGGAGTCCTATGAGCAGCAGGTGCGCGACACGGTGGCGGAGCTCGTCACGCGGATCCGCGAGCACGGCGCCGGGTATGACCGGATGTGGACGGCGCAGACCTGGCTGCGCGACACGCTGCTGCTTCAGGTGCTGCCGGAGTTCGCGCTCGCTCCCGATGCGCGAGGGCTGCTGCGCCAGCCGCCAGGACGGGCCCGCGCGGGCGGAGGCTGGGACACCTTGGCGAAGGCCTGTCGCACCCAGGCGCCCCGGCTGAGGGCCTTCCGGCAGCAGCGGGTGCGCGAAGCGGTCAACCGCTCCAGCGCGGCCGAGTCGCTGCGTCAGGCGCTCGGCTCGGGCGGCGGGCGTGCGTCGGACACGTACTACGATTGGCTCGACACCGTGGTGGAGGCCTGGTTCACCGTGGTGGACCGCGACGATGATCCGCTGACGGAGGTGTTGCTGGGCATGACGCCGCGCCTTGACGCCGCGTCCACCGAAGAGCACACATGAGCCACGACGGCCCACGCCCACCGCCGGGCAACCTGGCCCCGCGCCGCGTTCCGGAGGCCTACGTGCGCGCGGAGGTGGCCAGCTTCCCGCTGACGAGCCTCGGGGCCTTCCGCTCGGCGGTGACGGAGCTGGTTCCGTCGCTGGACGCGGAGGCCGGCGGGCCCACGCGGGCGCTCTGGCGCGAGTGCGAGAAGACCCTGTCGGAGCACGCCAGCGGCTGGTCGCTGGATCGGATCATCGCCGTGCGCGACGCCTTCTGGTTCCCATCGCGCGGGCACATCAGTCACCGGCGGGCCCCCAAGCAGGGCGTGTCGATGTTCCACTACCTGCGGCACCTGGCGGACACCCACCTGGAGCGCAGGCCCGGCGTCACCGTCATCTACCAGGGCAGCGGCGCGGAGTCGGTCGAAGCGCTGACGCACTACCGCTGGCTCACCTTCGCGATGCCGGAGGACCTGCTGCTGGCGGCCGTGCCGGTGGAGCCGCCTCCCACGCGGGTGGACATCGAGCCGCCCCTGCTGGTCCGGCACCTGCTGGACCGCGGCGTGGCGGAGGTCCACCACCACGTCGGCGCGGGCATGGACTTCCCGCTCCTGTGGGCCTCGCTGCTGTCCGCCGTGGGAGACCCGGGCCTGGATCCGCGCACGCTGACGGGGCCCGGGCTGCCCTTCGACGAAGGCGAGGCGATGCTGCGCTGGCTGCTGGCGACCGCGGTGACCCGCTGTGTCCTCGCGGAGGTCCTCCTGCGCCGCGAGACGCCTCCGCTCCTGGAGTTCGTGCGGGAGCTCTCGGAGTCGTCGGCCTGGTTGCCGCAGCGGCGGCGCGTGCTCTCACGGACGCTGGAGGCGCTCTCCCGTGGCCGCCGCGAAATCCTCCCCGCGCTGGATGAGCTGCGCGGCCTCTACGAGGACCTGCATCCGCTGGCGGTACGCAACGTGTCCGACCCTCCCGGCACGCTCGACGAGGTGTGGCGGCGGTGCGACCCCGTCGCGCTGCGGCTGCGGTTGACCACCCCCAACGGCGGGGAGCGCTGGCTGGTGCGCGCGGGCCTGAAGCACCTGGGGAGCCAGGAGCGGGCGGGCCTCCACGACGTGCACTTCGACCGCCTCTTCTGGCAGGTCCAGCGCGTGCGGTGCATCAGCTACCGCGCCTACGTGCAGCGGCCCCTCACCGCGGGCCTCCAGTGGTTCATCCGCTTCTATGGGCGCCCAGGCGCGATGAAGCGTCCCCTGCGCGCCGTGCGCGCGGAGGTGTCCTACGCGGTGGCGGGCGGGGACCAATTCATCGCCGCGCTGGAGGTCCGCACGAGCCTCGCGAACGATCCCATCCACATCGCGGAGGAGCTGGTGTCGCTCATGCGGTCGTGGCGGAGCGTGCTGGGCCGCACGGGGGAGCGCGCCGTCGGTGGGCGCTCGCCGGAGTTCGGCGTGGTGATGCACCTCATCAAGGCCAGGGACCCGGGCCGGCACTGGGCGGAGGGCCAGCCGCCCGCGCACGGCATGGGGACGTACGCGGAGCCGGTGCCCGAGGGACGGGTGCGGCTGGGCGGACGGTTCTCGGACTACTTCGCCGCGCAGTCGGTGCAGGTGGAGGCGCTGGTGGACCTGTTCCGCGCGGTGCCGCTGTCGCTCTGGCTGGTGCGCGGGCTGGACGTGGCGTCGGACGAGCTCAGCGTGCCCACGTGGGTGCTGGCGCCGCTGTACCGCTACGTGCGGTGGGGCGCCGCGCGCGCCGCGACCCGCAAGGAGGCCCGGGGTGCTCCGCCGCTCCGGCTGACCTCGCACGTGGGCGAGGACTACCGGCACCTCATGGAGGGCCTGCGCCGCATCTACGAAAGCACGCACTACCTGCTGGACCGCACGGGAGGACGGCTGGGCCACGCCACCGCGCTCGGCGTGGAGCCCGGGATGTGGGCCGAGTCCGTGGGCGCGGTGATGATGCCGGCCGAGGAACGGCTGTGGGACCTGGTCTTCGAGTGGCGGCTGTACAGCGACTACCGGCTGCCGGCGGCGCTGGCCGCGGAGGCACCACCCGGACGGCCGCAGCGGGTGGAGAACCAGCTGCGCGAGCTGTCCGAGTCCGTCTTTGGAGATTGCGTCGCGCCGCACGTGCTGGCCGAAGCGCACCACGTGCTGCACAACCTCTGGTGCCCGCCGCTGGCGCGCGAGGAGGGCGGGGTGGGGCTGGATGCGTTCAGCCGCACCTTCCACCGGCTGAACTGGAGCCGGGTGCTCAACGCCGAGCACGTCCGGAGCCTCCTCGTGGCCTACCGGGAGGACGAGCGCGTGTTCCGGCGCGGGCAGCAGCTGGTGGACATCCCGCTGGATGCGTCGGAGGTGGCGGCGCTGCGCTCGGTGCAGGACGCGATGCGCCGGCACGTGGGCGCGCGAGGCACGGTGGTGGAGGTGAACCCGTCCAGCAACCTGCTCATCGGCAACCTGCTGGACCTGCGCAACCATCCCATCCTGCGGCTCAATCCCCCGCGCGCGGAGGACGGCGCGCCGCCGCCGGTGCCCATCGCCGTGGGCGCGGATGACCCCGTCACCTTCTCCACCTTCCTCCTGCGCGAGTACTCCCTGCTGCACGAGGCGGCGCGCAGCGCGGGCTATTCCGAGCGGGTGGTGCACGAGTGGCTGTCCACCATCCGCCAGACGAGCATGGACGCGCGCTTCACCGCCTCGTGGCGGCCGAGCGCCCAGCACATGGCGGACGAGCTGCTGGGCGCGCTGGCCCGCTTCACGCGGAGGGCGGCGCGCCGGCACGAGGCTCCTGCCCCTGCGTGAGCGGCGCGGCGGCGCCGTCCCCTTGGGCGCGCGACGTCGCCGTGCTCACGGGTCTGGACGGAGGCAGCACCTTCTCCGACTGGCCGATGAGCCGGCCCAGCACCTTGTCCATGACGGAGCTCAGGAGCTTGTCCGCGGACCAGCCCGCGACGACCGCCAGCGCCATCAGCGTGAAGAACACGGCCCGTCTGTCGCTCACGACGATGTGGAAGATGGTGGGGCTGGCGTCCACTCCGGTGCTTCCGCCCCGCGTGTCCACCGACAGCAGCAGGCGGGACTGCTCCAGGAAGAGGAGCATCAGCGCCGCGAACGCGCCGATGACGGGCTTCACCAGCAGGTGGTAGGCGAAGAAGCGGCTCGTCGCACCCGTGGCGACGACGAAGCGCTCCTTCGACAGCATGTTGGAGACGATGGCTCCGGAGGCCCCCGCCAGGCCCACCAGGAGCAGCCCCCTGGGCACCAGGTCCCGGGGCCAGCTCTCGATCAGCGCCGAGGAGAGGAACAAGAAGGAGACGAGGAAGACCGCGAGCAGCAGGAGCGTGCTGAAGACCTGCAGTGAGACGTTGATGGAGAGCTGCCAGAAGGTCTTGTCCACCTGCTGGTTGACGGTGTCGAGCGCGCCGCGAAGCACGTTGCGGCAATAGCGCAGCTGCTCCTTGTCGGGGGACCGGGAGGCGTCGGCTCCGCTCCCGGGTTCCCCCGCTTGAATCAGCTTCCGCACGCACCGGGGCAGGGGGCCGCTCGTCTTGTCCTCACCGAGCCAGAGCTGGCTCCGCCCGGAGTCCTTCACCCGTCGCTCGAACTGCTGTTGGATCTCCAGCGCCCGGGGCAACAGCATGTCCTCCGGCATCACGAGGAGCAGCAGCCCGTCCATGTCGTGGATGAGCTCCCAGAAGGAGAAGGACCAGCGGCCCAGGGGCTTGTCCAGGCACCACAGGGCGGCCTCCAGCTTCTCCTCGCACTGCTTCAGGATGGCCTCGTTCTCGGGACTGCGGTCCTTGTCGCGCTTGCAGAGCTCGAGGAGCGAGGCGTTGCTCCCCACCCTGTTCCAGAGCAACTGGGTGGCCGAGCCAAATCCCCGCCGCTTCCGCTGGAAGCCCACGCGCTTCAGCATCTCCGGCAGCGGATGGTTGGGAAGCGTGTCGGTGGCCGCCATGGAGGACACATGGCCACGGCGCGAGCAGGTGACAACCCACCGTGCCGCGCAGTGCGTCAATGTCATGCGTCACCGCGCTTAGGCCGTGAGATTTGATTAGCCGGAACGGGTGCTGCTACGCCCGGTGCACCTCCATCCGGAAAGGTGCATCGCATGTCGCGTCGCTCCCGAATTGTCTCAAGATTCTTGTTCTCACCGCTGCTCGCGGCCACGTCGCTCACGCTGGCCTGCGGGCCCGTCGCGGACGAACCTCCCGCGCCCGCGGAGGCGCCCGCCCAGGCGGCCCAGCCGCTCGCGGTGAGCGGCTTCGCGGAGATGCATCACCACATGTTCGCGGAGGAGGCGTTTGGCGGCGGGTGGTTCCACGGTGGCCACACCGGCACGCTCGCGAGCTGTGACGGCGGCATGCCGGAGAGCGACCATGCGCGCGTCCGCATGGACCTGCGCGACATGCTCAACATCTGTCCCAACTCCGGCAGCGTGAACCTGGGCGGCATCCCCATCCTGTCGGACGTCTTCGGCGTGGGCGGCGCGGTGGCGTCGGAGGTGATTGGCCAGGTGGAGGGCACCGAGGGCGACACCGGCCTGCACCTGGGCCGCATGGAGACGCCCACCCAGTGGCCGCGCTGGGACACCATCGCGCATCAGCAGGCGTGGGAGGGCTGGCTCAACAAGGCCCGCCAGGGCGGCATGTCCCTGGTCATGGTGTCGCTGGTCAGCAACGAGTTCCTCTGCAAGGCGCTGCCGTACCAGAACCTCAAGCGGCCCTGTGACGAGATGATGGACGTGGACGTCCAGCTCCAGATGGCCCGCGACTTCGACGCGCGCACGGACTGGGCGGAGATTGCCCTGTCGCCCGCGCACGCCCGGCAGATCATCTCCCAGGGCAAGCTGGCCATGGTGCTCTCCATCGAGTCCAGCAAGCTGTTCGGCACCAAGGACTGGCGCGCGGAGCTGAACCGCGTCCACTCGCTGGGCGTGCGCTCGCTGCAGCCCGTGCACCAGCTGGACAACCGCTTTGGCGGCGCGGCCCCGCACAACGCCATCTTCCAGGTGGCCCAGTTCCTGGAGAACTGTCACATCGACACGGACTGCGGCCTCACCGGCAACGGCTTCACGCTCGGCTTCGACGTGGACGCCAACTGCAAGAACACCAAGGGCCTCACCGCGGACGGCAAGGCGCTGGTCCAGGAGATGATGAACAAGGGAATGCTCATCGACCTGGCGCACATGTCCGAGAAGAGCGTCCAGGACGCCTATGCCCTGTCCCAGGGGCGGACGTACTACCCGCTGTACATCTCCCACGGCCACTTCCGCGAGGTGATGAACCCGGACCTCGCCGCCAACGAGAAGACGACGCCGGCGTGGGTGGTGCGCTACGTGCGTCAGACGGGCGGCATGTTCGGCCTGCGCACCGCGCACGACGAGACGCGCGCCTACACCCGCACGACGGTGGCCAACACCTGCCAGGGCTCCACGCGCTCGCTCGCGCAGGCGTACGAGTTCGGCCGCCAGGGCCTCAAGGTCAACATGGGCTTCGGCGCGGACCTGAACGGCTTCATCCAGCAGACGCGCCCGCGCTTCGGTGACTTCGGCGCGTGCTCGGCGGGCTTCCGCGCGGAGGCCGACGCGCAGGAGGAGCAGCAGCGCAACTCCGGCCCGCCGCCGCTGGGCACCGACTTCGACGTGTACGGCCTGGCCCACGTGGGCCTCTTGCCGGACGTGGTGAAGGACCTGAAGCAGCTGGGCGTCAACACCACGGGCCTGGAGGGCTCCTCGGAGAACTTCATCCGGATGTGGGAGCGCGCCAACAGCACCCGCACCGGCATGGCGGACGCGGCCAATGACATCGACACGGGCGGCGTCGCGGCCTACGTCCCCAAGGCCAACCGCGAAGCGGCGTACCCGAAGATCTGCGGCAAGGCCTACGCCCCCAGCACCAAGCTGGTGTCGGAGACGTGCCGGTTCGATCAGGAGTGCAAGTCCAGCCTGTGCAGCGCCATGGACAGCTGCGGTGACATCCCGGGCGTCTGCACCTGCTCCTCGGACTCGCACTGCGCCTCGAACCAGTTCTGCGGCTGGGGCACCAACGACGGCAAGTGCGTGAACAAGCGCCCCAAGGGTTCGCTGTGCTCTTCCGGCCGCGAGTGTCAGTCCGGCAAGTGCTCGTGGCTGATGTGCACCTGATCCACCCGCGATGAAACGGCCCCCGGGATCCTGGGGATCCCGGGGGCCGGTGGCTTCATGCGGCTTGGGGGGCTAGCGCAGCTGCAGGAACGAGAACGACAGGCCCTGGTGCGTCGCCACCAGGTTGCCGCTCAGGTCCGTCAGTTCGCGGTAGTTCGTGGTGCCGCTGTTGTTGGTGAACTCGCTGAACACCGTGCGGCCGTTCATCTCGTACAGGAAGGAGCTGCCCGTGCTGGCCGGCAGCGTGTCCACCAGCGTCGCGTTGGTGCCGGCGGCCGGGTCGAACTTCCACCACTTCCAGGCCACGGCGCTCGCCAGGGTGCGCGCGACCGTGTCCGCCTGGACCGGGTACAGGGTCTCATCCAGCACGCGCAGGTAGCCCGTGCCGTTGGGGCCGGCGAGCAGCGAACCCGTGGCGCCGCCGTTCGTCAGCGTGCCCAGCTCCTTGAAGAAGGCCTCGTCGTACTTGTTCGTCGCCGGGTCGAACTTCAGGAGGCAGGGGGTGGGCACGGTGGGGTTGCTGCCGGACACGCGCTTCTCCGCGGCGCCGTACGCCTCCGTCGCCAGGTACACCTGGTTGTCGCTGCCCACGATGCCGTCACGCACGTAGCCGCAGCGGTCGTCCTTCACCACCACCGCGCTGTCGTTCGTGGTGTCCACCACGATGATGCCCGCCTGCTTGGTGACGGCGGCGCCCGCGCGCCAGCCCAGCGGCATCAGCACCTTGGTGCCCACGCGCAGCGGGTTGGAGGCGAAGGTCGTCGTGCTCCCGGCAATGGTCATCTCCGGCAGCGAGATGCTGTTCGTCAGCGTCATGTCCTTCGGGTTCCAGACGATGACCTGCGAGTTGCGGCCGTCGAAGTAGTAGGCCTTGGTCTCGGAGACGTACTGGAACTGGTTCTGGTACTCGCCGATGGAGGTGATGCCCTTGCCCGCGAAGCTGACCTCGCCGGCCTTCTCCAGCGTGTTGTTGGCCGTCAGGTTGTAGCGGGTGACGGTGCCGTTGGCGTTGCTGGAGACGAAGATGGCGCCGGACTTCGACACGCCGGAGCCCAGCGCGCGGCCGTTGATCTGCGTGGCGTTGGTCAGGGACAGCGGCGTGGCCGGATCCAGCGTCTCCGTCAGGACGATGTAGCTCGTGGAGACGCTGTCCACGTTCACCTGCGCGACGAACGCGTACATCGGCGTCGTCGTGCCAGCGTCGACGGACGTGCCGGCATCCGGGGTGTTGCCGTCGCCGTCGTCGCTGCAGGCCGCCGCGGTGAAGGCGAGGGCGAGCGTCACCAACAGGCGCGCGGAGGTGCGGAAGAAGGGTGAAGGCTTCAAGGGACTTCCCTTTCAGTGGGGTGTTGGAGGTGCTGCGAAAGGCGGCAAGGGCGCGGTGCTCAGCGCTCCAGCGTGAACTTGGCGGCGATGATCCGCCCGGGGCGCTGGACCCCGTAGAAGTCGAAGGTCCGGGCGTTGGTGAGGTTCTGGAAGTCCAGCGTCCAGCTCAGCCGCGTCGTCATGTCGCGGATGACGTACGTGAGCGCCAGCGAGTGCGTGAGCTGGGAGTCGACGCGCAGCTTCGACTCGTCGCTGCCCAGCTCCTCCCAGGAGAGGAGGAAGTCGTCCACGTAGCGCGTGCGCCAGGTGACGAGCAGCTCGTCCTGGAAGCGCAGCAGGTCGGTCACCCGCGCCTGGGCGCTGCCGTTGGCCGTCAGGTAGGGGCGGTTGGGGATGCGCTGTCCCTCGAACTCGGCGTAGTTGCCTTCGGAGGAGGTGTTGCGCAGGTCCTGATACGTGGCGTTGGCGTCCAGGCTCAGGTAGCGGCCCGGCGACGTCCAGCCCAGCGCGCCCAGCGCGCCCAGTGAGCGGGACGCGAAGACGTTCTGGTAGGTGAAGGAGCTACCGTTGCCGATGAGCACGATGAGCTGATCCGCCATGCGGGCGAAGCCGCCCACGCTGGCGCGGAAGCTGCCGGCGCGGCCAGGCTCGGACGCGTAGCCCAGGCCCAGGTTGAAGTTGTGGCTGGTCTCCGGCTGGAGCTCCAGGTTGTCGTCGACGAGCAGGCCGTCGCCGAAGAGCTCGTCCGGGCGGGGCAGCCGCGTCGCCCACTCGTAGGACGCCTTGGCGCTGAGCTCGGGGGTGATGCGGAAGCGCAGGCTGTCGCCCACGCCCAGCTCGTGCGCGGTGCGGCCCACGTCCAGGAACTCCGCGCTGGCCAGCAGCTTCTCCGCCCGCACGTCCTGGAGGTAGTCCTTCCCGAAGGCGATGTTCTGCAGCCGCCCGTCGAAGGCCTCGAGCTGGTACTCCAGGCCCGTCACCAGCGACGTCACGCCCCGGTCCCCGTTGAGCGGATCCGGCTGGTTGTTCGCCTGGAGCCGGCGGTCCTCGCCCGTGCGAGCCACGTAGGTGGGGGCGAGCGCGAGCCGCAGCGTGTGGGCCCCGTCGGGCACGGGCGTCCAGGACGCCTGGAGGCGCGCGAAGGCGACGTGCTGGTTGACGTAGCGCTCCGCGCCGCCTTCGGTGATCTCCCCCGGCTGGGGCAGGGTGGTGAAGCAGCGGCCGTACCAGTCGTAGGCGCACGTGCCGATGTCCAGGAACCGGTTGCGGCGGAAGGTGTACCCGCCCACCGCGTCCACGGTGAGGCCCGGCTCGTAGCTCCGCGCGAAGCGCAGCGTGGCGCCCGCGGAGCCCTCGGCGGTGGTCACCTCGCCGTAGGGGGACTCCATGTTGACGTCGTTCTGGATGTCCCGGCCGGCCGCGTTGATGAAGCCGCGCAGCAGCAGGCGCCGGGCCCAGGGCTGGTCCACGAAGCCGGCCTCGACGCTCGCGCCGCCCGCGCGGTAGCCGTCGTGGAAGCGGCGCACCTCCACGGGTGCGAGCTTGCCCAGGTCGTTGGGCACCTCCACGTTGACGGGATAGTTGTTGCGCGCGTCGTCGTAGAAGCCGTGCACGCGCACCAGCAGGCCCGTGGACTCCTGGAGGTGGCGGGCGCTCGCGGTGAAGCGGTGCGTGTCGAAGGAGGCCAGCTCGTAGGAGCCCGACACGGCCGTACCGCGCACGTCCTGGTCGGTGACGAGCTCCACCGCGCCGCCCAGCACGTCCGCGCCGAAGCGGATGGGCACCACGCCGGTGTAGACCTCCATCTGCTGCACCAGGTTCACCGGCACGTTCGCCAGGCCCGGGCCGTAGCCCGCGAACTCCAGTGGGACGCCGTCGATGAAGAAGCGCACCTGGTCATCCGACAGGCCCGCGATGGAGATGCGCGCGGTGCTGCCCAGGCCGCCCGTGCGGCGCACGTCCACGCCCTCGGTGCGCGACAGCGCGGTGCCCAGGTCGGCGGACTCCATGCCGGCCTGCTCCAGCTCGATGACCTGCACGGCCTCCGCGGACTTGCGGCGGCGCTCGGCGCGCGTCTCGCCCACGGCGGTGACCTCGACGTCCTCCTGGTACTCCGTCGGGGCCTCGTCCTGGGACGCCGCGGCCCGGGGCGCGCTGGACAGGGCGGGGGGGGGCGTCGTGGTGACGGCCTTCGCGCGGCCGGGCAGCTGGAAGACGTAGGTGTACGTGACGCGCGCGGGGGCCACGACGCCGTTGCGCTTCGCGGGCGTGAAGCGGAACTGGAGCGCGGCGGTGCGCGCGGCCTCGTCGAAGCCGTGGCCCACGGGCTCCATCACCTCCGCCTGGGTCACCACACCCTGCGTGTCCACGCGCAGGCGCAGGCGGACGTTCGCCTCCAGCCGCGCGCGCTCCGCCTCCTCGGGGTAGGCCGCTTCCACGGTGTGGATCAGCTTCGGCAACTCGATGACGGGCTCGGCCGGCGCGGTGGCAGCGGGCGCCTGCGCCGGCGTCTCCGTGGGCGAAGCCGCGGGCGGCGTGGCGGCAGGTGCCTCCGTCGCCGGAGGCGTCGCTCCCGTGCCCTCCGTCTGAGCCGTGCCCGCGTGCGCGATGCCACCGAAACAGACGGAGGACAGCAGCGCCACGCCCACCCGGGACCGCCACCGCCGCTTCGCCTCGATCGCGATTATGAAAATGGTTATCATTTTCAACGGCGCGACGTTTAGCCGCTCGATATCCGGGCTGTCAAGGCTGCATGGCAAGTCAGGCCGCGCGGTCCTGGGGAGTGCGCACGGTGGTGTGCAGGCCGTCCGCGACGCGGAACGCGAGCTGGAGCGCCTGGTCCGCGTTGAGGCGGGGATCGCAGTGCGTGTGGTAGCGGTCGGAGAGGTCGTCCTCGGACACGTCCAGCGGTCCGCCCAGGCACTCGGTGACGTCCTGGCCGGTCATCTCCAGGTGGAGTCCTCCTGGGTGGACGCCCTCGGCGGCGGCGACCTGGAGGAAGCCCATGACCTCCGCGAGGATCCGCTCCAGCGAGCGCGTCTTGTAGCCGTTGCTGGCCTTGTGCGTGTTGCCGTGCATCGGGTCGATGGACCACACCACGGGGCTGCCATGGCGCCGGGTGGCGGCCATCAGCCGGGGCAGGCGCGCGGCGACCTGCTCCGAACCGAAGCGCCCGATGAGCGTGAGCTTCCCCGGGATGCCCTGGGGGTTGAGCGTGTCGATGAGGCGCACCAGGTCGTCCGGCTCCAGCGTGGGACCGCACTTGAGCCCGATGGGGTTCTGGATGCCGCGCATGAACTCCACGTGACCGCCGTCCAGCTGGCGGGTGCGCTCACCAATCCAGAGCATGTGCGCGGACGTGTCGTACCAGCCTCCCGTCGCCTCGTCGGCGCGGGTCATGGCCTGCTCGACGTTGAGGAGCAGGGCCTCGTGGCTGGTGAAGAAGTCCACGGGGCGCACGGCGCCCTCGGCCTCCGGACGGTGGCCCAGCAGCCGGGTCAGGTCCGTGTAGCCCTCGCGCGCGAAGGCCCGCACCAATTGCAGCGTCTCCGCGGACTGGTGGTACGCGCGCAGGAGGCGCTGGGGGTCCGGCGTGCGCTCGCGGGCGTCGAAGTCCATGCCGTTGATGATGTCGCCGCGGTAGCTGGGCAGGGTGACGCCGTTCACGGTCTCCGTGGCGTTGGAGCGCGGCTTGGCGAACTGGCCCGCGATGCGGCCCACCTTCACCACCGGGCAGCCGCCCGCGAACGTGAGCACGCCCGCCATCTGGAGCAGGAGCTGGAAGGTGCCGCGCACGTTCTGCGCGGAGAACTCCTTGAAGCTCTCCGCGCAGTCGCCGCCCTGGAGCAAGAAGGCCTTGCCCTCGGCGACCTGGCCCAGGGCTTCACGCAGGCGGCGGGTCTCCTCGGCGTGCACCAGGGGCGGCAGCCGCGCCAGCTCCGCCTCCACGCGCGCGAGGGCGGCGGGGTCGGGGTAGTCGTCGGGGATGTAGCGGACCGGCTTCGCGCGCCAGGAGGAGGGGGACCAGGTGGAGTTCGTCACGGAAGCGCCGTCACTTTCGGGGGCAGGATTCCCTGCGCGACGCAGGAGTCGAGGTAGCGGTGGAGGAGCGTCCGGTCGGTGGGAGGGCAGCGGACGTCGGTGCCCTCCAGCGCGGCCAGCAGCCGTTCGCAGCGGATGGGGCCCAGGCCGAAGGCCGGCGTGGAGTCCCCGCTGCGCAGGTCAAAGAACGCGAGCGTGGCGTCGTGGCCGCCAGCGCCCTTCGCGACGCGGTCACGCCATTCCGGCACGGGACACAGGTCCAGCGGGTAGCCGTAGTCGCGCACCCAGCCGAACAGCTCCGACAGGCGCACCTCCGCCGCGGGCGTCACGTTGAACACCGCGCCCGGATGCGACGCGCGCGCGAGCTGGACGATGGCGCTGGCGACGAAGTCCACCGGCGTCCACACCTCGCCCACGTCCAAGAGAGGCAGGGCGCGGACCGGGAGTCCCGCGAGCACGATGCGCCACACCAGGTCCTGCGTGTTGACGAGCGCGGTGTCCGGCGCGCCCACCACGCGGCCCAGGCGGTACACCGTCGCGGGCAGGCCGCGCTCGGACGCCTGTTGCACCAGCCGCTCCGCGATCCACTTGCTCTGCTGGTAGCCGTCGCGCAGGCCGGGGTGCGCGGGGACGAAGGCCTCCGGCACGTCCGGGGACAGGTTCGCCTGGGGCGCCACCGCGAGGGTGGACACGTAGTGGAAGGGCTTGGGGCGGACGGCGGCGGCCAGCTTCAGCAGCTCGCGCGTGCCGCGCACGTTGACGCCCTGGAGGCTGCCGTACTCGCGCACCACGCTGACCACGGCGGCATTGTGGATGACGGCGTCGCACTCGGCGGCGAGCCCGCGGAAGCGCGCGGCGTCCAGGCCCAGCAGGGGCTGGGAGAGGTCCGCCGGCAGCGCGAGCACCCGCGACTCGATGCCGTCCGTGGGCAGCTTCTGTCCAGCCAGCGCCGAGCGCAGCCGCTCCATTCCCTGCGCCTCGTCCTTCGCGCGCACGGGGCAGATGATGCGCGCGTCCGTCCGGGCCAGGAGTTGGTGGAGCAGGTGCGCGCCGACGAAGCCGGTGGCGCCCGTGAGGAGGACCTGGCGGAAGCCCTGGCCCCGGCGCGGCAGCTCGCGCGCCCAGGCCTCGGCGGTGGTGGAGGGGACGACGTCCTCGCCCAGCTCCGCGTCCGCGAGCATCGCGGGCGTGAGACCGCCGGGCTCCGCGCCGCCCGTGCTTCCGCCCTGGAGCGCCTGCGCGAGGCCGGAGACGGTGGGGTGCTTGAAGACGGTGGCCACGGGGACTTCGCGGCCCACGGCGATGCCCAGCCGGTTGGCCACCTGGATGCTCTGGAGGGACTGGCCGCCCAGCTCGAAGAAGTCGTCCTGGAGCGACGTGGCGGCGCGGCCCAGCACCTGCTCCCAGACCTCCAGCACCGTGCGCTCCATGGGCGTCGCGGAGGCGAGCAGCGCGGCGCTCTCATCCGAGGGCATCGCGTTCTTGAGCGCGTTGCGGTCGATCTTCCCGGTGCTGGTGCGCGGCAGCCGCTCCGCGAAGGCGAAGGCACCGGGCACCATGGGGGCGGGGAGCGCCGCGAGCAGGTGCTTGCGCAGCTCCGCGGGCGAAGGCTCGGGCGAGGCCACCAGGTGCGCGCACAGCCGGCGCGATCCGCCCGGAAGCAGCTGGCCGACGACGGCGGCCTCACGGACACCGGGGTACTTCAGCAACACGGTTTCGACTTCGCCCGGGTCGATGCGGTGCCCGCTGATCTTGAACTCGTCGTCCACACGGCCCACGAACACAAGCTGCCCGTCGTCGCGCACGCGCACCTTGTCGCCGGTGCGGTAGGCGCGGGGCGTTCCCTCCACCGCCTCCAGCCGGGTGAAGCGAGCGGCATCCAGCTCCGGGCGGCCCAGGTAGCCGCGAGCGAGCGCACCGCCCATCAGGCACAACTCGCCCTCCTTGCCGGGAGCGGCCAGCCGGCCCTGCGGCGTGACGACCGCGGCGACGACGCCGGGAAGCGGGCGGCCGATGGGGACCTCGTCACCGGACGGCAGGGCATCAGGCCCCGCGAGCGCGGCCACGGTGGCGACGACGGTGGCCTCGGTGGGGCCGTAGGTGTTGAGCAGGTGAACGCGGTCGCCGGCGACGTCCCGCCAGCGGGCGATGCGCTCCGGCAGCGCCGCTTCTCCGCCGATGATGACGGTGCGGAGGGCATCGGGCAGACGGGCGGCGCCAGTGGACAGGCTGTAGGCCAGCTCGTGCCAGAAGGCGGTGGGCAGGTCGAGCAGGGTGATGCCGGCCTCCGCGCACGCCTCCATGAGGCGCGGCACCGACTGGAGCATCTCGTCCGTGCGCAGCACCAGCCGCGCGCCCGCGCACAGCGTGACGAAGATCTCCTCCACGCTGGCATCGAAGTGGAGCGGAGCGAACTGGAGCACCCGGTCCTCGGGGCCGACGGCGTACCGCTGCGTAGCGCCCGCGACGAAGTGGGCCAGGGCCCCGTGCGTGATCTGCACGCCGTTGGGCTGCCCCGTGGAGCCGGACGTGTAGATGACGTACGCGAGCCGGGCCTCGGCGCTTGACGCGGGCTCCGCGCTGTCACGCGACTCCAGCCGCTGCACGACGAGGACTCCCGGCGCGGTCGGATCCGTGTCGGGCGAGGGGCGCTCGGACATCACCATCACGGCGGGGCGCGCGTCCTGCAGGATGGCCGCGTTGCGCGTGGCCGGGCCGGCCGGGTCGATGGGCAGGTAACCCGCGCCCGCGAACAGGATGCCCAGGCTGGACACGATGGCGTCGATGCCCCGGGGGACCTTCACCGCCACCGCCGTGTCGGGCCGCACGCCCGCTTCGGTCAGGCGCGACGCCAGGGCCTGGGACGCCGTCAGCAGCTCGCGGTAGGTCATCCGCCAACGGCCGTGCTCCAGCGCGATCGCGTCCGGCCGGACCTGGGCCTGGGCCTTCAGCAGCTCCAGCACGGGACGCACCGGAGGAACGGGCCCGCCGTCCAGCACGGAGCCCACCGCGCCCGACGCGGACCGCCGCACCGGCTGCTCGGGCTGGGCGAGCAACGACTCCAGCAGCTGGAGGAACCCACGCTGGTGCTCCGCGAGCGTGGCCTCCGTGTAGCAGGCCGGGTTCGCGTCCAGGTCCACGCGCAGGCCCGTCCCACCTGACCGCGCATGGAAGCCGAACGACAGGTCCTCCACCGGACCCGCGGAGATGTTGTGCGCCGTGCCCGGCACGCCCGCGAAGTCCAGGGCGTAGTCGAATGGCATGATGTTGACGACGGGGCCGAACAGCTTGCGCTGCCCACCCACGAGGCGCAGGTCGCGGCGCAGCTGCTCATAGCGGTAGCGCAGGTGCGGACGCGCGGCCTTCATCTCCGCCGCCACGTCGCGGGCCAGCGCGTACAGCCTCGCGTCCGGCCGCACGGCGATGCGCAGCGGCACGATGTTCATGGCCATGCACGGCACGCGCAGCGACGCCGAACCCAGCCGGCCCATCACCGGCAGGCCCAGCACGGCCTCCGCCGCGCCCGTGCGCTGGTGGAGGTAGCTGGCCGTCACCGCCAGCACCAGGTCGGACCAGCTCACGCCCGCCTGCTTCGCGCCCGCCTGCAGCGCCGCCATCAACTCCGGCCGCAGGTGCTCCGAGCGCCGCAGGAAGCGCGACGACATGGGCGCCGCCTCCGCGAGCAGCGGGGGCTCCGGCGCGTCCTCGAAGCGTCCCACCCAGAAGTCGCGGTCGTTCTGGAGCTGGGGACCGCTGCGGTACGCGACGTCCTCGTCCAGCACGGGCCCCAGCCGGCTGAACCCCGCCGGCGCGGCCTTGCCCGTCACCTCCGCCGTGTACAGCTCCGCCACGCGCCGCGCGAGCAGCGAGAAGCCATAGCCGTCCATGGCGATGTGGTGGATGCGCTGGAACCAGAAGGACCGCTCCGGCCCCACGGTGAGCAGCGCCTGCGCGAACAGCGGCCCCGTCGCCAGGTCCACCGTGCGGCCCAGGTCCTTCCACATCCACTCCTGCGCGGCGGCCCAGGGGTCCGCCTCACCGCTCAGGTCCACGCGCTGGAGCGTCCAGTCCGTCCCCGCGTCGATGCTCTGGGCCGGGCCTTCCGCGCCCGCGACGAAGCGCGAGTGCAGCGCGTCCGCGTCCGCCACCGCCTTGCGAAGGGCGGACTCGAAGCGCACCGGATCCACCGCGCCCCGGAACTCGATGCACTCCCCGGCGTTGTAGACGGGGCTGCGCGGGTCGAGCTGTTGCCCCACCCAGATGCCGTGCTGGGCCGCGGTCAGCGGGCGGTTTTCCTGGGATGGGGGAAGCATGACGGGGGAACTCCGAGGGGGAAGAGGGGGCCGCCCCAAAGGCGGGTCAGGAGGCGCGAGCGCCAGGGGCCAGCGCGACCGGCTGCTTCGCGGCGAGCAGCGCGTACCAGTCAGTGAGCGTGGGCTTCTCCGCGAGCTCCACGAAGGACACCTCCGTGCCGCCCTGCCGCCAGCGCTCCACCAGGCTCATCAGGCGGATGGAGTCCATGCCGCGCTCCAGCAGGTTGTCGTCCTCGCCAATCGCCGACGCGGACTCCATCAGCAGCTCCGCCACGTCCGCGCGAAGCTGCTCGCGGTCCACCGCCGGAGCGGCCGCCTCCACCGGCATCGCATCCATGAGCTGCTGCGTGGTGGTGACGAACGCCACGAGCTGCGAGGCGTAGTCCAACGCCATCCGGTGCTTCTCCAGCGAGAAGTCCGCCACCGCGTCCGCGACGAGGAAGGGACGGATCTCGCTCATGGAGCCGTCGCTGGCCGTCTGGAGGCAGCCGATGTGCGCGTAGATGCCGCAGATGATGAGCTGGTCGCGGCCCTGCTCGCGCATCAGGTCCATCAGGCGCGTGTTGCGGAACGCGCTGTAGCGCCACTTGGTGAGGACGGTGTCGCCCTCGGCCGGGGTGAGCGCTTCGATGATCTGCTGCTTCGGGCCGGCGCGGACGCCGGGGCCCCAGAACTCCAGCTGGAGGCCGCGCTGCTCGGGCGTCTGGTCTCCCGGCTGCGCCGAGTAGACGACGGGGATGCCCAGCTTCACCGCGTGCTCGCGCAGGCGCTGGATGTTGGCCACCAGCTCCGTCACCGGGGACTGGCCCTGCGTGAAGGCATCCACGAAGTAGCGCTGCATGTCGTGGATGAGCAGGACGCAGCGCTTGGGCTCCGGCGTCCAGGCAAGCTTGTTCCGGGGCAGCTCCGCCGCGCCGGGCATGGAATAGGGGGCAATGGCAGGCAGTGCCATGGAGGGCTCCTGTTTCAGGGAGAAGGAGTGGAGAGGGACTGGCGCAGGCTGTCGCGCAGCGCCTTCTTGCTGACCTTGCCGACGCCCGTCTGCGGGAAGGCCGCGACGAACTCGATGCGGTCGGGAATCTTGAACGACGCCAGGCCGCGCTGGCGCAGGAAGGCGTTGAGCGCGGAGGGGGCGGGGGCCTCGCCGCGAGGGATGACGACGGCGCAGGTGCGCTCGCCCAGGAACTTGTCCGGGATGGCCACCACCGCGGCGTCGCTCACGGAAGGGTGCGCGAGAAGATGATTCTCCACCTCCTCCGCCGCGACCTTGTCGCCGCCCCGGTTGATCTGATCCTTCGCGCGGCCCTCCACCACGAGGTCGCCCTCGGGCGTCAGGCGCACCAGGTCGCCCGTGCGGTAGAAGCCGTCCGTCGTGAAGGCCTTGGCGTTGTGTGACTCCGCCTTGTAGTAGCCGCGGATGGTGTACGGCCCGCGCGTGAGCAGGTGCCCCGTCTCGCCGGGCGCCACGGGCACGTCGTCGTCGTCCACCACGCGCAGTTCGTCCGCGTCCGACATGGGGCGGCCCTGCGTGGTGACGATGCGCGTCTCCGGGTCGTCCAGGCGCGTGTAGTTCACCAGGCCCTCGGCCATGCCGAAGACCTGCTGGAGTCCGCAGCCCAGGGTGGGGCGCACGCGCGCCGCGGCCTCGTCGCTCAGCCGGGCGCCGCCCACCTGGAGGACCTTCAGGCTGGACAGGTCGTGCTTCTTCGCCAGCGTCGAGTCCAGCCACACCATGGTCAGCGGCGGCACCAGCGCGGTGACGGTGACACGCTCGCGCTCGATGAGCGGGAAGGCCACGTCCGGGCTGGGGCTCAGCGCCATCACCGCCGTGCCGCCGGCGTAGAAGGTGCCCAGCACGCCGGGCGAGGACATGGGGAAGTTGTGCGCCGCGGGCAGCGCGCACAGGTACACCGTCTCCTGGGTGAACCGGCACACGTCCACGCTGGCGCGCAGGCTGTAGATGTAGTCGTCGTGCGTGCGCGGGATGAGCTTGGGCACGCCGGTGCTGCCACCGGACAGCTGGAAGAACGCCACGTCCGACGGCGACGGTCCCTCCAGCGTCACGGGCTCCGCGGGCACGGACATCAGCGCGGTGTGGCTCCCGGCATCCCCCAGCACCAGCACGTGCTTGAGCGTGGGCGTGGCGGCCTTCACCTGCTCCGCGAGCCCCCGGTAGTCGAAGCCGCCGAAGCGGTCCGGAATGACGTAGGCGACGGCTTCCGTGAAGGCGCAGAAGTAGCCGATCTCCGACGCGCGGTGCGCCGGCAGCGCGAACACCGGCAGCGCGCCCATGCGGAACAGCGCGAAGATGACCTCGTAGAACTCCGGCACGTTGGGCAGCTGCACCACCACGCGGTCGCGCGAGCGGATGCCCAGCGCGTGGAAGCCCGCGGCCAGGCGGTCCACGCGCGCGTCCAATTCCGCGTACGTCCAGCGGTGCGCGCCGCCCACCAGCGCCACGCGCGCCCCGAAGTCCCGGGCGCGGTCACGCAGGAACTGGCCGAAGGTCTCTCCCCGCCAGTAGCCGGCCTCGCGGTAGCGCCGGGCGAAGTCCTCCGGCCAGGTGGGGCAGCCGGGCAGGTGCTCGCGCGCGGTGCTCACGGCTGCACCTCGAGCCCAAGGCCCATGGCCTGGAGCATGGTGCGGAACTTGGCCTCGGTCTCCGCGAGCTCCGCCTCCGGCGTGGAGCCCACGACGATGCCCGCGCCCGCGAACAGCCGCAGGGTGCGCTCGTCGGCCTCCGCGCAGCGGATGGTGACGGCCCACTGACCGTCGCCGTTCGCGTCGCACCAGCCCACGGTGCCCGTGTAGTAGCCGCGGTGGAACGGCTCGATGTTCCCGATGGCCGTGTGCGCCAGCGCCGTCGGGTGGCCGCACACCGCCGGGGTGGGGTGCATGGCCAGCGCCAGCGTCAGCGACGTGATGGACGGGTCCTTCAGCTCGCCGGTGATGCGGCTGGACAGGTGCCACATCGTCTGCGTGCTCACGAGCGACGGGGCGGCCGGCACGTCCAGCGTCTTGCAGAAGGGCCGCAGCGCCTCCGCCACCGCGTCGATGACGACCGCGTGCTCGTGCAGGTCCTTGGGCGACGACATCAGCCGCGTGGCCCGCGCCTGGTCCTCCACCGGATCCAGGCTGCGCGCGGCGGAGCCCGCCAGCGGATTCGCCAGGACCTGGAGGCCCGAGCGCGCCACCAGCAGCTCCGGGCTCGCGCCGATGAGCGTGCGCCGTCCCGCGCCGGGGGCCGCGTCCGCGTGCTGCGGCAGGTCCACCGCGAAGGTGTACCCATGCGGGTTGCGCCGGGCCAGGTTGTGCAGCAGCTGCCGCAGGTCCACGGGCGCCGCCGTGTCCACGTGCAGCGACCGCGACAGCACCACCTTGCGCAGCGGGCCCTCCTGCATGAGCTTCAGCGCCGCCGCCACGCCGTCCTTGTACGCGGAGGGCTCCGGCACCGGCCGCAGCGTGTACTGCCCGGCCAGCGGCGACCGCGCGACATGGGCCCCGTCGAACACCATGGGCCCCGCGCGCTGGATGGTCATGGGCACCACCAGCTGCGCCGCCACCTTGCCGTCGAAGGGCACCGCGCCCACCGCCACCGGGATGTCGTGCGCCGCCTCGCGCGAGGCGGTCAGCACCGCGGCCACGCGCTCCGGCAGGCCGTCCAGCGAGTTCGTCCCGCCCGCGTCCGGCACCGTGGCGAACACGCCGCGCGCCAGCATCGTGCGCCTGGGGGACGCGAAGAAGAACGCGCCCGCGTCGTAGTCGCGCAGGAGCCGCGCCGACAGCGCCTCCTGCTCCGGCTCCCGCGCCACGGCCGGCGCGCCCACCACGCCGTCCACCGTCCGCGCGTCCTGCTGCCGTCCAACGATTTTGGTATCAGGAATCATTCTCAACTCGGGGCGATGCTGGGGGGGAAACGAGGGCCGTCCCGGGAGGGAAGGCGGGTGGGGAGGGGGTGGCGTCGCGGGCGCGCTAGACGCCCAGCGTGGCGCCGCCGTCGATACACAGGTCGTGCATCGTGATGTGCCGGGCCTGGTCGGACGCGAGGAACACCACCGCGTCCGCGATGTCGTCCGGCGTGGCGATGCGGCGCAGCGGGATGCCCGTGCGGAAGGTGTCCAGCGAGCCCGCGATGACGGCCTCGCGGCCCGAGTCATCCGTCCACATGCCCCGCTGCATGGCGGTGTCGGTGGAGCCGGGGGACACGACGTTGCAGCGGATGCCGTGCTGGGCCAGCTCCAGCCCCAGGCATTTGGTGAACATGGTGGAGGCGGCCTTGGACGCCGCGTAGGCCGCCATCTGCATGCGCGGCACGCCGGCCGCGTTGGAGCCCACCGTCACGATGACGCCGGAGCGGCGGGGCACCATGTGCTTCGCCACCGCGCGCGAGACATGGAACACGCCGTGGGTGTTGACCGCGAAGGTGGACATCCAGTCCGCATCGCTCTGCGTGAGCACCGAGCCCATGCGCAGGATGCCCGCCACGTTGGCCAGCACCTGGATGGGGCCCAGCTTGGACTCGATGTTCCCGATGGCGTCCTCGACGCCGTCCTTGTCCCGCACGTCCACCGGGAACGCCGTGGCCTTCAGGCCCTGCTGGCGCAGCTCCGCCACCAGCAGCTCCAGCCCGGCGGCGTTCTGGTCGAACACCGCGACCGGCATCGTGCGCGCCAGCTTGCGCGCCACCGCGGCGCCAATGCCCTGCGCCGCGCCTGTCACCACCGCGTGTCCCGTCGTCGAAGACATCACCCGCTCGCCCGGATTGTTTGAATGAAAATGAGAACCATTCTCATTTTCAGGGCCTGGAAGTGCCATGGTCATGAATTCCTGTCAAGAAGGCTCAAACGCGGAACCGCCTGGTGTCTGGCTTCAGCGGTGGTGGGCGAGCGGATGTTTCAGGCTCAGGCGGCGCTGGCCTTGGCGCGCGCGGCCTGCTCGCGGAGCACCTCGCCGGCGGCGGCGATGGTGTGCTCGATCTGCTCCACGGTGTGCACGGCGCTGATGAAGTTGAGGTCGCGGCGGAGGAGGACGCCCCGGCGGGCCATGCCGGCCTGGAAGGGGATCATCTTCTCGATGTGCTCGGGGATGACCTTGCTGAAGCGGAAGAAGGGCACGGCGTCGTAGCCGATGACCTCCAGGCTGGAGCCCGTCTCCCGAGCGTGCGCGTTGACGCCGTCGCGCAGGCGGCGGCCCAGGTTGGCGATGTGCTCGATGTAGTTCGTGCGGCGGTACTCGTGGATGACGGCCTCGCACACGGCCAGGGAGAGCATCTCGCCGCCGAAGGTGGTGGACACCTGCAGCTCGCTCAGGCGGGAGAGGTACTTCTCCGGGCCCGCGATGGCGGACAGGGGCATGCCCGCGGCGATGCCCTTGGACAGGGTGACGAAGTCCGCCTGCACGTCGAAGTACTGCTGCGCGCCGCCCAGGGCCAGGCGGAAGCCGGTGACGACCTCATCCAGGACGAACATCACGCCGTGCTTCGCGCACGCCTGCTTCACCTGGAGGAGGAACTCGCGGGTGACGGTGCGGTTGTACGGGATGGCCAGCAGCACGCAGGCCAGCTGGGCGCCGTGCTTCTCGATGTGCTCGAGGAGCGCGGGCTCGTCCGGGGGGGTGAAGAGGGGCAGCCGGGTGGTGAGCTTCGCCACCGTCGGGGGCACGCCCGGGGTGTCATACATGAAGTGGTCGTGCCAGCCGTTGTAGCCCACGGTGACGATGTGCTCGCGGCCGGTGAGGTGGCGCGACAGGCGCACGGCGGCGGAGGTCGCGTCCGCGCCCGTCTTGAAGAAGCGGGCCATCTCCGCGCCCGGAATCACCTCCACCAGCGCCTTCACGGACGACACCTCCACCGGCGTGGGCAGCGAGTGGATGATGCCTTCCGCCAGGTGCTTGCGGATGGTCTCCGCGACGGCCGGGTGGTTGTGGCCCAGCATGTTGGCGCCCAGCGCCTGGATGAAGTCGATGTACTCCTGGCCGTCCGCGTCCTCCACCAGCGCGCCATGGCCCTTCGCGAGGAACACGGGGAAGGCGCCGGGGGCGAAGTGGTCCGGCTTCTTCATCATCGTCTGGGTGACGCCGGGGACCCACTTGCGGGCCTCGGCGAGCAGCTGGTTGGAGCGCTCCAGCTTGATGTCACCCACGATGGGGCGGGGCAGGGACGGATGACGCGGTGCTGTCTGGGACATGGCGGGTCCTGGTGAGGGGTTTAAGAGGGAGTCAGGGCGCGGGCGTGGCGTCCAGCCGCACGGCGCGGCCCGCGAAGGTCCACAAGAGGCCGAGCGCGAGCGCGGAGATGCCCACCGCCAGCCAGCCCAGCTGCGCGAAGCCAATGAGCGTGCCGTCCGGCGCGGTGGTGAGCACGAGGCCCCCCATCCACGCGGCGAGTCCGGAGGCGCCGTCACTGGCGGCCATGTTGACCGCGAGGTAGCGGCCCCGCAGCGACGGCGGCACCTGCGAAGCGACCAGCGCCATGGTGGGGATGGCGCGGCCGGAGGTGAGCGTCATGAAGAGCACGAACACCACGGTCACCATCGGCAGCGGGGACGGCGGCAGGTGCGTGAAGAGCAGGTGCGGCACCATGGTGGCGACCAGCAGGAGCGCCAGCGCGCGCGCGGGCCCCAGCCGGTCCGCCAGCCGGCCAATCCAGTGCGAGCTCACGAACGTGGCCGCGCCGCCCACCAGGTACACCCACGGGAGGTCCGTGAGCGTCAGGCCCACGTTGCCCACCATGAAGGCGCCCAGGTAGGGGATGAGCAGGAAGCTGGCGAACACCACCGTGAAGGTGAGCCCCCAGCCCAGGGCCAGCCGGGGCGTGAAGCCCGCGGTGGACGAGGCGCCGGACGTCTGGGCCAGGTGCCCGTCCACGCGCGGAAGGAAGCGCAGGAGCAGCAGCCACACGATGCCCGCGAGCCCCGCCAGGACGATGAACGGCGAGCGCCAGCCGCCCAGGTTCGCGAGCCCCAGGCCCAGCGGCACGCCCGCCACGGCGGACAGCGCGTAGGCCGTCATCACGGTGCCAATGGCCTGGCCCCGGCGCTCCGCCGGCACCACGTCGCTGACGATGGCGATGACGACCGCGCCCATCAGCCCCGCGCAGGCGCCGGCCACGGTGCGCGCGATGAGCAGGCCCGTGGCCCCGGTGGCCGCGCCGCACAGGAGCGTGGAGGCGATGAACCCCGCGTAGAGCATGAGCAGCGTGCGCTTGCGCTCCAGCCGGTCCAGCCAGAACACGCCCAGCACGCCCATGGCCGCGGACGCGAGCGTGTACGCGGACACCAGCGCTCCGAACCGCGTCGCCGACAGCGAGAGCCGCTGCATCAGCAGCGGGCCCAGCGGCATCAGCATCATGAAGTCGACGACGTGGGTGAACTGCACCGCCGCGAGGAGCCACAGCAGCGTGCGCTCTCGCGCGGCGGGGGATGGAGCACTCAAGACAATCACCTGAATCCAGACACACGTCGGCCCTGACCCGGCCCGGCAATGCCAGACAGGGCTCGGCCAGGCCCGGGCACGCTTCGCGCCGGACCGCCGTGATTTGTTGCTGCTCAGCGAATGATAATGAGAATCATCTTCAGAAAACTCCCGGAGTCAATGGGAAAGCGGGTTCCGTCACGGAATCGTCTGGCGGAGGGCTTGCAGCATTCGTCTGGCTTGACGGGGTGGATGCGGGGCGGAAGGGTGGGCGCGGAGCACCGTTTTCCGTCCCCCGTTCCCTTCCGCCCAGGAGTCGATGGTGAAGAAGCTCGTCAACGCGCCGCGCGCAGTGGTCCAGGAGATGCTGGAGGGGTTCGTGGCGCTCGCTCCGGGGCAGGCGTTGCTGGAGGGGGAGACGGTGGTGGTGCGCGCGGACGTGCCGGCGGCGCTGGGGGCGCGGAAGGTGGCGGTGCTGTCGGGCGGTGGCAGCGGGCACGAGCCGGCGCACGCGGGCTACGTGGGGACGGGGATGCTGCACGCGGCGGTGGCGGGGGACGTGTTCACGTCACCCAGCGCGGACGCGGTGCTGGCGGCGATCCGCGCGGTGGCGGGGACGGCGGGGGCGCTGCTCATCGTGAAGAACTACACGGGCGACAGGCTCAACTTCGGGCTCGCGGCGGAGCTGGCGCGGGCGGAGGGGATCCCCACGGAAGTGGTGGTGGTGGCGGACGACGTGGCGCTGCGGGACACGGTGGCGCCCGAGCGCCGCCGGGGCATCGCGGGCGTGGTGCTGGTGCACAAGGTGGCGGGGGCCGCGGCGGCGGCGGGTGCGTCGCTGGCGGAGGTGGCGCGCGAGGCGACGGAGGCGGCGGCGGTGCTGGGCAGCATGGGCGTGGCGCTGGGGCCGTGCACGGTGCCGGCGGCGGGCCGGCCGGGCTTCACGTTGGGGGAGGGCGAGGTGGAGCTGGGGCTGGGCATCCACGGTGAGCAGGGCGTGCGCCGCGTGGCGATGCAGCCCGCGGACGCGCTGGTGGACACGTTGTTGTCGGCCATCGTGGAGGACCGGAAGGTGGGCCGGGGCGACCGGGTGGCGTTGATGGTCAACGGGCTGGGAGGCACGCCGCCCATGGAGCTGGCCATCGTGACGCGGCGGGCGCTGGCGTTCCTGGAGGAGCGGGGCGTGAAGGTGGAGCGCGCGTGGCAGGGCACGTTCCTGTCGGCGCTGGAGATGCCGGGGTGTTCGCTGACGTTGTTGAAGGTGGATGACGCGCGGCTCGCGAGGCTGGATGCGCCCACGGAGGCGCCGGCGTGGCCGGGGCGTGGGCAGGTGGTCCTGCAGCGGAAGGTGGTGGCGGCGCGCGGCGCGCTCCCGACGGTGGAGGGCCATCCGAAGCCGCAGCCGGTGATGGCGCAGGTGCGCGCGGCGGCGCTGGCGGTGGCGGACGCATGGGACGCGGCCGAGGCGCGGCTGACGGAGCTGGACAGCCAGGCGGGGGACGGCGACCTGGGTTTGAGCCTGGCGCGAGGCGCGGCGGCCATCCGTGCGTTGCCGGAGCGGGCGTGGGCTACACCGGCGGGCGCGTTGACGGAGTTGGGGCAGGCGCTGCGCCGGAACATCGGGGGCAGCTCCGGACCGTTCTATGCGACGGCGTTGCTCCGGGCGGCGCGCTACCTGGCGAACATGCCGGTGGACGCGGCGGCCTGGGCGAAGGCGTTCGAGGTGGGCGTCGAAGCGGTGTCGGAGCTGGGCGGCGCGCGACCGGGAGACCGGACCATGGTGGACGCGCTGCACCCGGCGGCGGTGGCGTTCACGCGCGCCGTTCGTGAAGGGCGGTCGCTGGCGGAGGGATGGACAGAGGCGACACGCGCGGCGGAGCAGGGCGCGGAGGCGACGGCGGGCATGTCGCCGCGACTGGGCCGGGCCAGCTACCTGGGCGAGCGCGCGAAGGGGATTCCGGACGCGGGTGCCGTGGCGGTCGTCATCTGGATGAAGGCACTGGCTGGCCGTGTGGGCTGAAGCGGTCAGGCTTCGTGGTCGGGCAGGAGCGTGAGGAGGAGTTCGTCGTCGGGACCCAGCGGGCGCCAACCGGCCGGAGGGGGCTGGGCGCGCAGGGTCGCCATGACCTGATCCGCACGCTCCTGATACGCATCAGGAATGTAGACGGACCATGAGCCGAGGGCCTTGGCGATTTGGAAGCGAGTCGCGTCGTCCACGACAGCTGGCCAGCCGTTGGGGAGACTCTGCGACAGCAGACGCGCCAGTGCATCCCGCACGAAACGTGTGACCTGCTTGCGCTGCTCCGCCTCGGCGAGCAATCCGCTCAACAACTGCACGCCAGCGACGTCGTCCTGGCCTAATTCTTCTGCCAATGCCACCAGTGGTACCGCAGGACGTGCATCAGCAAAGGCGGTGAGGGAATCGTAGCCACGCTCACGGACTCTCTCGTACAGGCGGGCTTTCCAGTTGCCCTGCCAGGCACGCCCGTCAGTCATCGGTTCCTCCCTGCTGTGAAGCGCATCGGAATGCCATAGAACTGCATGTTTTCCGCGACGGTGTTCAGGATTTCATTTCGCGTCAACGTGCGACCTGCTTCTCTCTCGGACGTCTTCAGGAGGCGCATGATCCATTGGTTCCACTCACGGGGCCATGTGCGCCCAAGGCGCCAGTCGCCGCCGCCGTGAATCGCCTCGTGGTGTGACTGCTCCAGCCGGACGCAGAACTGGTCGATGTCCATCTCGCCCTTGAACCCGCGTTGCTCGAACCACTCGCGGTGTTCCTGCGGGAGGACGTGGTGCCTGGGTGCGCTGGACATTCCGGCTCCGGCCCTGCCGGTCTCTCGCATGGCGCGAACCTCGGGACTGTCTCCCAATGCATCGCGCACGCCCTTGGGCAGGTCCTGCTTCGCCTGCGACATCAGCACTTGACCTGCGTGGATGCGGACCGCCGCGCTGACAACGGGCGCGGAGATGACGCCCGCCTGCACGAGCCCGCGCATCCGCTCGACCCACTCCGCGGTAACGACGACGCGTGAGCCCATCATCACGCCTCCCGTGCCCATCACGAGTCCCACCCCGAGCGTCATGGGGGCGGCCGGTGGTGGCCTGGGGAGGGTCGCCTTCAGTGCTGAAACCAGCGTGACCATTTCGAGGAACTGGGCCGCAGCGACGACCCGCCCGCCACGCTCCATTGCGACGCGTGCACCTTCCTGGATGGATTGAAACTCCCGGGTGAGTTGACCCATCAGCTCGGGCATTGCCGTCGCCGTGTCCTCCACTTCGGCAGGGTTCATGGATGCGAGCGCCGTCATGGCGGGATCGATCCGCTTCTGCACCCGGTCCAGGTCCACGAACAGCCGCTCGACTCCGTAGAAGGGACACTCCTGTCTCACGACCTCCGCGAGCCGCAGGAAGTCGATCCATGTTGCGAGAAGCATCGCACCGGACATCGCCGCCTGGAGACGAGGGCCTGTCATCCGGAGGACCGCCAACTGCATGTCCGGGTCCTCGATGGTCCTCGCGGCATCCGTGAGCGAAGTCGTGCGAACAATCGCGCCCCGGAGCCATGTCGACTGGCTGGAGCCGTAGTCCGTGTATCGCGTGAAGACGCCGTCAGAACCTCCCAGGCCCCGCGTGTTCTCCGCGAGCTTTGGAAGTGCCCTCTTGATGCCATCCACCGTGCCCTTCACGTCCCCAAGAGTCGCGTCGATCGCCTGACGGGTCAGCGGGGCGCTCAGGTTCCCGGTTTGCCGAGACCTCTCCTTCGTGGCCGGGAACCGTCGATGCTCCTGCGCGTCCTCGGGCGTGAACGCCGTTCCCTGACGGAGGACCCCTGCACCGCTCCGATAGGGCCGCGGTTCCACACCCGCGCATCCTGAAACCATCAGGACCGCGCACAGCGCCACGACACCTGGGTGCATTGTCATCCTGGCCAGCAGGAGCTGCTATCCGGGAAGCCGTACATCCGGCAGAGCCGCGGGCGGCGCACGACGTGCGGGACGTCGCGCTGGGAGCATGTCGATGAGCGACTGGGCCTCTGCCCAGCCCACGCTGGGCAGGATGACGTACGAACCCGCCACGTCGATTCGCACGTGCCCGATGCCGTAGCCGCGCTCCAGGGGACCCTGCCTCGCTCGGACGGACTGGATGCGGGAGCGCTGCACCACCGTCGTGCGCCTTCGCCAGAAGCCCTGGCGCACCACCACCAACGAGTCCGTGGCCAGCCATCCCTGGAAGCGCCAGTCGAACCAGGCGCCCAGCAGCTGCGCGGGCAGCAGGAGCCACGCCGCCGCTCCCCAGGCTCCCCAGAACCAGGTCGCGGGCACGGCCACCAGCACGCTCAGGCCCACCGCGCGGATCCGTGCCCGCAGGAGCGCCTTGGGATGCGCACCCTGGAAGGACAGGGCGTCGGGCAGCTCCGGGACGAACTCCTTCAACAGCTCCGGCATGCGCGCCGTGGGCACCACCGGCACCAGCAGCTCCGCCCGGTCCTCGGACTGCCTGCCCGTGCGAACGCCCGCCGTCTCCACCTCCACTGAACCGAAACCCAACGTCCGGCGCAGGAGCGGTTCGTCCAGCACCACCTGCTGGATGCGCGCCCGCCGCACCGTCACCTGCCGGTGCGTGAAGAGCCCGCCCACCGCTCGCAGGTGCGTGCCCGTGTCCACCAGCCGGAAGCCATGGAACTGCAACACCGCCCGCGCGCCACTCACCAGCCACAGGCCGAACAGTCCCGCGAGCGCCGCCACTGTCGCGGCCAGCCACCCCATGCCCGGTGCGGCCAGCGCCTCCCAGTGCGCCTCCATCCACGGCAGCAACAGCTTGTGGAACGTCTCGGCGATCTCATGCATCGCGCCCATCGCCACCGCGAGCACGCCCAGGCCCAGGGCGGTCGCGCCGTAGAGCAGCAGGCCGCCCAGGTGGGCCTCGGAGAGCACGCGCTCCTGCGGCGCGGCCTCGCCGGGCAGGAGCACCGCCTGCGTGCCTTCGCCGCGTATCGCCTGAAGTGCGTGGATCAGCGCCTGCGCATCCTCCGGCGTCAGCCCGCGCAGGTGGCCGTCCGCCTTGCCTCCGGAGGCCGTCTCCACCTTCACCTCCACCAGCCCCAGCAGCTTCGACACGAAGGGCTGCACCACCTCCGTGTTCTGCACGCGCGCGGCTTCGATGAAGCGCGAGGTGCGCGTGAAGATGCCGGAGCGGATCTCCAGCTGGGCGCCCACCACGCGGTAGCTCGTCGTAGCCACTTCATAGAGCCCGGCGGCGAGCAGCAGCACCGCCACGCACAGGACGAGCACCCAGAGGACCACCGGCACGCCGTACTCACCCGCGAAGTACGCGGGCAAGAGCACGCCCAGGAACATGCGGCCAATCGTGGCCGACAGGGGCAGCAGCGCCGCGAGCGGAGCCTTCCCGCTCAGCCGCTTCCACGGGACCTCCTCCGGAGGGGCCAGCGCCACCGGCTCAGACGACATCGTCGGCCTCGCGCCGCACCAGCCGCTCGCGCAGGGCATCCGCGGTCTCGCGCGTCAGGCCGGGAATCTCACCGTCCGCGCCGCTGCCCGCGGCCGTGTAGATCTGCAGGCGCGCCAGTCCCAGCGACCGCTCGATGGGGCCCTGGTGGACGTCCACGTGCTGGATGCGCCCCGCCGGGATGGACACCACCTCGTGCAGGAGCACGCCATGGGAGATGACCAGGTCGTGCTCGCGCAGCGCCCAGCCCCAGCGCTCGTGCGCCCGCTGCGGATACCATGCCGTCAACACGCTCAGCCCCAGCACCACCGCGCACGGCAGCAGGAACGGCCAGTGCTCGTTGCCCGCGAAGCTCAAGCCCAGCGCCACGGCGAACGTGATCGCCCCGAAGATGCCCATGCGCAGGAGCGCGCGGATGCGGAACAACGTGAGCGCTCCGCGAGGAAGGCGTTCCAGCGTCGGCAGAGGGGCGGTCATGGGAGGTCCTCCGGGGAAAACGCGAATCTACCCCATTCGTCCATTCCGCTGGATCCCCGCCCTGGGGATGCTCGGGATGCGTTGCTACGGGCGCTGACGCAGGCCGAACGCGGCCCGCTGCGAATCCTCGCAGGGGGCCACGCGGGTTCCGTCCGGCATGACGTGCGGACTGCTGGCCACGAGCCCACCGCCCTCGACGACCGCCGCGAGCGCGCGGTCCAGGTCGTCGACCGCGAAGTAGAAGAGCCAGTGCGGATGGATGTGGGGGAGGCGCGCGGTGCTACAGGCCGCGCCCACGCTGCGCGCGTCCTCGCGCCACGTGAACTGCTGATACGTCCCGACCTCGGGGGACAGCTGGAGTGCTTCCGTGGGGCGCCAGCCGAACACGCTGCTGTAGAGCGCGAAGGCGCGCTCCTGGTCGCTCGTGTGCAGCTCATGCCACGCCAGCGCTGGGTGCGTCGGATGCCCGGTCCGTGACGTCAACGCGACCACGGCACCGAACGGATCCCTCAGCACGGTGGACGGAACGCCCTCCGCGGACCTGCGCGGCGGTCCCAGCCGCTCGGCGCCCTGCGCGAGGAAGCGCTGCACGGAGGACTCCAGGTCGGGAACGTCGATGTGGCCCAGCCAATGGCTGGGAGCACCCCGGGCCGCGGCGGCTTCCGGCAGGAGGGTGACTTCACCCACGGAGGGCGTTCCCAGCACGTTCGAATAGAAGCGCCGCGCCTCGTCGGGCCGGGAGGTCCTGAGCTCGTACCAGCAGAAGCCGTTCGTCATCCGGCTTCTCGTAGTGGACGGGCTCGGAGGAGTAAAGCCTCGCTCAGGTGGTGGCGCTGGCGGAGTCCTGGGCGAGCACCTCACGGAGTTCGTCGACGGTGACGGAGAGGAGCACGGTGTCACTCACCGAATGCACCAGCCGCGTCGGCACGTAGATGCGCCCCGCGTGGAAGTAGTTCCAGTACACGCCAAACAGCTCGGCCGCCTCCGAGGACAACTTCACCTGGATGGAGTCGATCTTCCAGGTCTCGCTGTCGATGGACAGGGTCTCCACGTTCCCGAGCGCCTGTCCTCCCGCCGCGACGACCATGCGACCTTGGACGACGCTTTCCGCGAATTGCATGGGGGATGATCCTCCGTTCGCTCACAAAGATGGGGATGCCGCGGGCAAAGTGCCGCGATTCACCTGCGCATGCGCCGGACGGTGCTTCGCATGCTCGCCTTTCGAAGCAGGCGTGAGCCGGATGAGCTTCATCCGGGCGAGCAACCGCATCACCTGCCACGTGGGATCCAGCTCGAAGCGCCGGGCGGCGAAGTCAGGGCTCGCCGGCCGGGCGTGGTGGTTGTTCTGGAAGAGCTCGCCCATGCACAGCACGTCGACAGGGAGGGTGTTCCGCGATTCATCTCGGCTCGCGAAGTTGCGGTAGCCGTAGCGGTGTCCGCACCAGTTGACGATGGCGCCATGCACCGGCCCCATCACGAAGTGCATGGGCAGCAGCGCCCAGTGCCACGGCCGCGTCGCGAACCGCCGGTAGAACAGCGCGTAGAGCGCACCGAAGGCGATGCGCGTGGGCCAGCGGCTGAAGAGGCGGTCCACCGCGGGCCACTCCGGATAGCCCCCGAGGAAGCGCGGCTCGGCGGAGAGGCTCCGGGTCAGCAGGCCCGCGTAGCGGCGCGCCGTGTGGAGCATCATGCGCAGGGGGTTCTTCTGGTGCGCGGGGGAGTGCGGATCGCGTTCCGTGTCCGCGTACGCGTGGTGCTCGCGGTGGAGGATGGCGTAGGCGCGCGGATCGAGGTAGCTCGAGCCCTGCACCAGCGCCGTCGACAGGTGGAGCGCCCGCTCGGTGCGAGGCCCCATCGTGAACATGCGGTGCGCGGCGTAGCGGTGCTGGAAGAGGCTCTGGAAGAGGACGCTCAGGGACCAATGGGAGGCGAAGACGAAGGGGACCATGTGAAAGGAACCCCCCGCCGTGTCAGCCTCCTGTCAGGCGCCGCTCGAAACCCGCGCGAGCTGCTCCGACTCCTTCGGGGCCGCCTGGAACGGGCGGGCGTCCCAGGGCAGCACCAGGCTGAAGGTCGTCCCGGTGTCGGCGTCGCTCGTCAGCTCGACCGTTCCGCCGTGCGCCTGGGCGCACCCCCACACCAGCGTCAGTCCCAGCCCCCAACCCTTCGACCTCCCCGTCTGCGCGGAGCGGGTCCGGATGAAGGGCTTGAAGATGGTCTCCTGGTCGGCGCGAGCAATCACCGGTCCCTGGTTGTGCACGGAGGCTCGCGCTCCCATGGCCGTCGACGTGACGGTGAAGGTGATGGGAAGGTCGGCCGCTCCGTACTTGAGGGCGTTGGTGCCCAGGTTCCACAAGGCGCGGCGCAGCTCCTCGGCGCTCCAGATGCCCCGGACGCGCTCCTGCGCCTCGAGCACGAAGCGGTCTCCATGGAGCATCGTCAGCTCCTCGACGACGTCGCGGGCGATTCCTCCCAGGTCGCACGTGTCGAGCCGGAGCGGCAACCGTTGGCCCGCCTGGATGCGGTTGGTGTCGAGCAGGTCCCGCACCATCTGGTCCGCCCGTTCAATGTTCCGGTCGATCCTCAGCGCCAGGTCGCGCCGCGCCTCCAGCTTCTCCGGCGCCCGGATGAGCGCGTGGGCCCCCATCTTCGCCGAGGACAAGGGTCCGCGCAGGTCATGGGCCAGGATGGTGACGAACTGCTCGCGGAGGCCCCGCTCGGCCTGGAGCGCTTCGACCTTCTCCTGGAGGTTCGCGTACAGTTGGGCGTTCTCCAGGTGGATGCTCAGGTGTTGTCCCAGGGTCTGAAGCCGCTGCTTCTCCCGGCCGGTGAACCCACGGGTGTCGGTCAGTCCTACGTAGAGCACGCCCATCAGGGCCCGGTGGGCGGGCAGCCGGACTCCAAGCAGGGAGTGGATCCCTCCTTGCCGGAGCGTGTCGCTCACCTCGAGCGTCGTGGTCGTGGCATCCCAGAGGGAGTAGGTCTCCTCGCCCGCCGCCACGATGCTCCCGGGAAAGGTCTTCGGATCCAGGGAGGTCGCGTATTGCTCCAGCTGCTCGTTGGCGGCTCCCGCGGAGGCTGCGGTCACCAGGCGCTCGTCCTCCGGCTCGTAGAGCAACAGGGCAGCGCTCTGGGCGCCCATGGCCTCCAGGATGACCTCGAGCAGCTCCTTCAGCTGGTTCCGGCTCCCCGGCCCGTCCAGCCTGAGGGCTTCGCTGGCCACCTTCTGGAGGAGCCGCAGGTAGCGCTTCTCCGTCTGTTCTTCCTCCAGCAGGTGCTTGCCGAAGAGGTCCGTGACGCTCTCCATGGCGACGTGCAGCTCGGCGTAGAGCCGCTCGACGTCATGGCCGTCGGGCTGCTGGTCGGGAGGTGTATTGGCCCACATCTGGGTGATGCACCGTCCCAGGATGGCGAACTCCTCGACCACCTCCGCGACATGGAAGCCCTGGCGAAGCCGTGCGGATACATGGCTTTCAACGTGCTGCCGCTGCCTGTCATCGCCCTCTCCGCCCGAGGCCCGTGCTTCCGCGAGGGACGCGAGATAGACGGGCATGATGTTCCTGAACTCGGGCTTGTCCAGGCCTCGGGCCGACGCGGCCTGGGTTGCCTCCTCCATCCAGCACCGCATGATCTCCGCGTGGTTGGTCCGGATGATCTCCGCGATGCTCGCCATGGCCCTTCCCCTGTCACCAGAATCTCCTGGAGCCACGCAATCCCTGTCGGACTCGAGAAGAGAGCACGGCAGCTGGCGAGTGGTGATGAACAGAGATGAAAGGTGGTTGTCATCGGCCCCAAGCGCAATGCCTGGACCGGACGGGAAGACGTCCTTCCTCGGCGTGCAGGCAGCCGTGCTTCCACCGGGGGCTGCTCACACGTCGATGCCGTCCCGGCGCAGCTCGTCCGCGTTGGCGAGCTGCGCCTGCGTTCCCGGCGGCGGGGTGTACCAGCCCGGGTCCCCTTCGCCGTCCAGACGGTCGCGCACCTTGAGGATCGTGAACATGCCTCCCATGGTGATTTCGTCGTAGGGGCCCTTGCCGCCCACCATGGGGATGGAGTTCGCGGGCATGGGCATGTGGTGCATGCCCGCCATGTCCCCCATGCCGGTCTGTCCCATGGTCATGTAGCCGGGCAGCAGGGGCCGCACCTTGGCGTCCAGGCCCCCGGGCTTCACGCCGATCATGTTCGGCAGGTCGTGGCCCATCTGGTTCATCACGTGGTGGGTCATGTGGCAGTGCATGGCCCAGTCGCCGGGCTCGTCCGCCACGAACTCGATGGTGCGCGTGCTGCCCGTGGGCACCAGCACCGTCGTCTCCGGCCACTGCGCGCTCTCCGCGATGCGGCCTCCGTCCGTCTCCGTGATGCGGAACTGGTAGCCGTGCAGGTGGATGGGGTGGTGGTCCATCGCGCTCAGGTTGCCGAAGCGGATCCGCACCCGCTCGCCCTTGCGCACGACGAGCGGCTCCGTGCCGGGGAACGCCTTCGCGTTCATCGTCAGCACGTTGAAGTCCGTCATCTCGTTGGGGTCCGGACGCCGCGTGCCCGGGTCGATGCGCCACTCGTGCAGCATGATGGCGAAGTCCCGGTCCACGCGCGGCCCCACCTGTTTGCGCGGGTGGATGATGAACAGGCCCACCATGCCCATCGCCATCTGCGTCATCTCGTCGTGGTGCGAGTGATACATCCCCGTCCCTGACTGGCGCACCGTGAACTCGTAGCGGAACGTCTCCCCCGGCGCGATGGCCTTCTGGTTCAGCCCGCCCACGCCGTCCATGCCGCTGGGGAGCAGGATGCCGTGCCAGTGCACCGTGGTGGACGCGGGAAGCCGGTTCGTCACGTAGAAGCGCACGCGGTCGCCCTCCACCACCTCGATGGTGGGCCCGTGCACGTGGCCGTTGTAGCCCCAGCACAGGGCCTTGAGGCCGGGCGCGAACTCGTGCTCGACCTCCTCGGCCACCATGTGGAACACCTTCACGCCGCCCACGTCCTTCCACGGCAGCTTCGCGCCGTTGGGCACGACGACGGGCCGGTAGTCGCGGCCTGGCTTTCCGGGCGGCAGGTGCGACTGCCGCGCGACCTTGCCGCCCGTGTCCGCGGCCGAGCCTTCGCGCGGGCCGTGCGCGCCGGGCACGCTGGATTGAGCCTGGGCGGCGCGGCCTTGCATCAGCAGGGCGCCCGTCGCCAGCGTGGCGCCGGTGCGCGCGAGCAGGCTGCGGCGCGTGAGCGCGGAGGAGGTGTCGGGCCGCGTGTCCTCGGCGGGCCCTTGGGTTTCGTCAGTGGGCTTCATGGTGCTCATGGGTGGACTCAGGCGAAGGAGCAGGGGAGGGAGAGGGAGAGGGAATGGGCGCGGTGGGCAGGGGCAGGCGTCCGCCCACGAGGCGCTCCAGGTCGGCCCGCGCCATCCAGTAGTCGCGGACCGTCTCCAGGTAGGCCCTCCAGGCCTCCACCTGCTCGCGTCGCGCGATGAGGAGGGCGGGAAGGCCGATCTGCATGGCGTTGTACTGGCGTTGTGACTCCGCGACGATGGTGGTGCGCAGCGGGAGCACGACCTTCTGGTAGCGCTCCGCCATGTTCCGCAGCGTCACCAGCTTCGCCCTCGCGGCGCGCACCTCCGAGCGGGCGTTGACGGCCAGCTCCGTCAGCCGGGCCTCGCCCTGACGGTGCTGCGCTTCCAGCTTCGCGATGAGTGCCTGACGCTGGTCGAAGATGGGCAGCTCCAGCGACAGCGTGGGGCCCAGGAGGCGCGGCCCGTTCGCGTCGCGGTGCGTGTGTACGCCCACCTCCACGCGGCCGAAGAAGCGCGTGCTGCGCGCCAGCTCCAGCGCGTTCCACAACAGCGAGGCCTGCTTGCGGGCCGCGTCGATGTCCAGCCGCTGCCGGATGGCCAGCGTCTCCAGGCGCTCCAACGACGCCTCGGTGACGGGGACCTCGGGCAGCTTCCGCGACAGCGTCCACTGGACCCTGGGACCGTGCAGGCCCATCAGGCGGTTGAGGTGTTCGCGCGCTTCGACCAGCGCCAGCTCGTCCTGCGCCAGCTCCAGCCGCGCCTGCTCCAGCGCGGCCTGTTCAGTGGCCAGGGCCAGCTCCGTGATGTTGCCCGCGGTGCGCTGCTTGCCGGACAGGTCCGCCGCCGCGTCCGCGGCCTGGAGCACCTCGCGGCGCAGCGCGACCAGCTGCTGCCGGGCCTGCACCTCCGTGAACGTCTGGCGCACCTCCGCCGTGGTGACCAGCGCCTCGTGCGTGACGCGCAGCGTGTCCGCCAGGAACTGCTCCTTCGCCACGCGCTTGCGCAGGGGCAGCGTGAAGAGGTCCACGAAGCTCTGGACGATGGAGAACTCGTGCTCGATGCCGCCGTCCGAGGACAGCGGGAAGCCGATGCTCCCGTCGAAGGACGGATTGGTGAGCAGCCCGGCCTGCACCATGTCCGCCTGGGACACGCCCAGCTCCTCGTACGTCCCCTGGAGCGCGGGGTTGTTGAGCAGCGCCACCTCCACCGCGTGGTCCGACGTGAGGTCGCCGGCCAGCAGGGCATCCAGGTGTTGCTGTACCTGGGCGTCCTCGGGCGTCCCCTGGTTCCAACGCGTCTTCAAGCCTGTCCGCTCCTCCACGAGTGCCGCCACTTCCAGATGGCCGCGCTCCTTCTGGATGGAGGCGCAGCCACCGAGCAGCAGAACCGAGAGGAGCCAGGGAGATTTCCAGTGCACACGAGACCTCGAAAATGGGCGTGCCCGTACGGCAGCCAGGACACCGGCGGCTGTCGAGCAAGGCCCGGGCCATGACGTCCGGTACCGCAACCCCATGGAATGACGGCGTCCAGCGGAGCACGTTCCCATGGGCACTTCGGGTGGGGTGTGACCGCCAACGTCACACTGTGATGCGCGCGGCGGCGTCCATGCCCGCGGGCTCGAGCCGACCCACGCCCGGGATGAAGCGGCCCACGCGCGCCGCGTAGCGCTGATACGTGGCGCCGTGCAGGCGGAGCAGGTGGTCCTCCTCCAGCCGCACCTGGAGCGACACCAGGAGCAGGTAGTCGAGCCAGCCCATCACCGTCCACGCGCTCGGCGTCGCGAGCGTGATGCCCGTCACCACGATGAGCATTCCGCTGAAGATGGGGTTGCGCACGACGCCGAAGAGGCCGCCCGTCACCAGCTCCGTCCGCTCCGAGTCGATGCCGATGCGCCACGACGCGCCCATCTCCACCTGGGCCCGCACCGTGACGGCGAACCCGACGGCGACCAGGGCCCAGCCGCTCCACCGGAGCGCCTCCGGGACGTGCCACACGCCCAGCGCCGGCTCACCGAAGGCCAGGTGCGCCGCGCTCCACAGCACGATGGCCCCCATGAACAGCGCCATGCCCACGCCGATGACCCGCTGGAGCGGCGGTCCCGAGCGATGCAGCACCAGCGCGGGGCGGCCCGTGCGGCGGCGCAGGCGCACCGACGGCAACACCATGGCGAAGAGGAGGAAGGCGAGGGTGGCGGCGGGCAGGGCCGGCCGGGTGAAGGTGGCGACGTCCATATGGGGAGACCTCCAGCTGCGTTCCCCCACGCTGACGCCCGGAGCCGCGCGCTCTTACACCCGCATTTTCAAGCGGGCGCGCAGGCGCAGTCCACGCAGCCCTGCGCGCAGCAGTGGCCGCACAGCTCCACCAGCCGCCGGCCCAGGGCCTGCCGCGCGCGGTGCAGCCGCACGGCGGCGTTGTTGGCGGAGATGCCCGCCTCCTTCGCGTACCCGGCCACGGTCAGGCCCTCCAGGTCCACGCGGCGCACGGCCTCCGCGTACTCGGGCTTGAGCGTCCCCGCGAGCCCCGCCACGCAGCCGCACACCGTCGCCTCCAACCCCGAGGCGTCCGCCGTGGACAGCGGCTGTTCGTGGGCCAGCGACTCCAGCGCGGTGACCTCACGCTGGCCCCGGCGGTGGCGGTCCACCAGCGCGTTGCGCAGGAGCCGGTAGAACCAGGCCACCGCGCTCTGGTCCTCGCGCAGGGACTCGCCCTGCTCCATGCCCTTCACGAAGGCGGCCTGGAGCACCTCGCGCGCGGCCTCCTGGCTTCCCACACGCGGCGTGAGGAACGCGAGGAACGCATGGTGATGGCGCAGCAGCGTGTCGAGCGCCTCCGGTGACAGGCTCATGCCGGGGCCTTCCGCTGTGCCCTGCGCGCGGCGAGGCGCTCCTGGAAGCCATGCACCAGCGCGTAGAACGTGGGCAGGGCCAGCAGCGTGAACAGGGTGGACGTGACGAGCCCGCCCACCATCACCACCGCCAGCGGCCGTTCAATCTCCGTCCCGTGCAGCGGCAGCACCAGCAGCGGCAGCAGGCCGAGGATGGCCGTGGCCGCGGTCATCAGCTTGGGGCGCACGCGGCCGAGGCTCGCCTCGCGCACGGCCTCCGCGAAGGGCTTGCCCCGGCCCATCAGGTCCTTCGTCTGCGCCACGAGCACCAGGCCGTTCTGCACCGCGATGCCGAACAGACCGATGAGCCCCACCAGGCTGGACACGTTCCACGTCTCTCCCGCGAGCAACAGCGCGAGGATGCCGCCCACGAACGCGTCCGGCAAGGTGGCCAGGATGACCAGCGCCTCCGCCACCGAGTCCAGCGCGAGGTAGAGCAGGACGAACACCGCGAGCAGCGCCACGGCGATGGCCACCGTCAGCGCCTGCGCCGCGCGCTCCTGGCTCTCCACCTTGCCGCCCACGTCCACGAAGTAGCCCGTGGGCAGCTTCAACTGCGTGGCCAGCACCTCCCGCACCTCCGCCGCGGTACTGCCCAGGTCGCGGCCGGACACGCCCGCCTCCACCGCGATGCGCCGGCTGCCCGCCTCGCGGCGCACGCTGCCCGCGCCGGAGGTCTCCTCGATGGTGGCCAGCTGGCTCAGGGGGATGCGCGTGCCGTCGTGCCCGTCCACCAGCAGGTTGCGCAGGGCGTTCACGTCGCCCCGGCGGTGGTCCGCCAGCCGGAGCACCAGGTCGTAGCGGCGCTGGCCCTTCCAGATCTGCGCGGCCTCGTCACCCACCAGCCCCACGCGGACGGCCCGGATGACGTCCCCGGGCGTCAGGCCCACGCGCGCCACCGCCGCGCGGTTCACCGCGATGCGCAGCTGGGGCAGGCCGCTCAGCCGCTCCGCCCGCAGGTCCTCCACGCCGTCCACCTTCGCCATCAACACGCGCGTGCGCTCCGCGAGCTCCGCCAGCGTGTCCAGGTCCGGCCCGAAGATGCGCACGGAGAGATCCGCGGGGCTGCCTCCCAGCCCCTCGTCGATGCGCATGCCCAGCGGCGTGGTGAAGAGCACCGACACGCCGGGCACCTTCTCCACCGCCTCGCGCATCCGCGACTCCAGCGCCTCGCGACCGCCAATCGAGTTCTTCTTCAGGACCACCAGCACGTCCGACAGCGTGTGGGGCATGGGGTCCTCGGTGCGCTCGGCGCGGCCGGTGCGGCGCACCACGTCCTCCACCTCCGGGAACTCGCGCAGCACGTCCTCCACGCGGTGGTTGAGGCGGTCCACTTCATCAAGCGACGCCTCCGGCGGCAGCACCGTCTGGAGCAGGAACGCGCCTTCGTCCAGCCGGGGCATGAAGTCGCTGCCCACCATGAAGGCCAGGCCCAGCGCGGGCACGGTGATGGCCAGCGCCACCACGCGCACCCGCCCCGCGTGACGCATGCACGTGTCCAGGAGCGGCGCGTACGCGGCCTTCACCTTGCGGATGAGCCACACGTCCTCCGGCGAGTCCTCGCGCGGCGCGCGCAAGAGGAGCCCCGACACCACCGGCACCAGCGTGAGCGCCAGCGCCAGCGACGCGGCCAGGCACGCCACCACCGCCGCCGCGAGCGGCTGGTACATGCGGCCCTCGATGCCCGTCATCGAGAACAGCGGGATGAACACCGCGACGACGATGAGCGTGGCGAAGGCGATGGGGCGGCCCACCTCCAGCGCCGCCGCCAGCGCCTCGTCGCGCACCGAGCGGCGGCCCTTGCCCTCGCGCAGGTCGTGGATGACGTTCTCCACGACGATGATGGCCGCGTCCACCAGCAGGCCCACCGCGATGGCCAGCCCGCCCAGCGTCATCGTGTTCAACCCGATGCCGGCGGCCTTCAGCAAGAGGCCCGCCAGCGCCAGCGACAGGGGCAGGGTGAGCGTGACGATGAGCGCCGCGCGCCAGTCCCCCAGCAGCAGGAAGAGCACGCCCACCACCAGGAACGCCCCCAGCAGGATGGCCCGGCCCACGCCTCCCAGCGCGGAGCCCACCAGCTCCGACTGGTCGTAGACGACGCGCAGCTTCACGCCCGGCGGCAGCGAGCGGCGCAGCTCCTCGATGGCCGCGCGCACGCCTTCCGCCACCCGCACGGTGTCCGCGCCGAACTGCTTGCTCACGCGGCAGCTCACCACCTCGCCCTGGAGCCGGTGCGCCATGCCCCGGCGCGGCGCGGGGGCCTCGCGCACGTCCGCCACGTCCCCCAGCAGCACCGGCGTCCCGTCCCGAAGCGCGACCACGGTGTTGTTCAGGTCCTCCACCGTCTCCGCCCGGCCCACCGCGCGCACGGCCCACTCCATGGGCCCTTGTGTGACGAAGCCTCCGGACGCGTTGACGCTGGCGCCCTCCAGGCCGTGTTGGACCTCGTCCAGGGTGATGCCTCGCGCCACCAGTTGATCCGGATCCAGCAGCACCTGGAACTGGCGCAGGTAGCCGCCCAGCCGCTCCACGCCCGCGACGCCGGGCACCGCGAGCAGCCGGTTCTTGATGTCGAACTCCGCCAGGTCGCGCAGCGCCATCAGGTCCGCGCTGCCGGGGTCCGCCTCCAGCGTGAACTCGAAGACTTCATTGAGCCGGCCGGTGAGGCTGGACACGAGCGGCGCGTCGGTGCCGGGCGGCAGCTCGCCCTCCACCTGCGCCACGTGCTCCGCCACGTACTGGCGGCTGCGGAAGTAGTCCGCGTCCGGTTCGAACTCCACCGTCACCTGCGTGACGCCCAGCTGCGAGGTGGAGCGGATGCGGCGCACCTGGGGCAGGCCCGCGAGCGCCACCTCCATGGGGATGGCCACCGCCGTCTCCAGCTCCTCGGCGCCCATGGCCGGGTTCTGCACGATGACGTTGAAGATGGGCGCGGACAGGTCCGGGAACACGTCCTGGCGCAGGTTGCGGAGCGCCACCGCGCCGAAGGCCGCCAGCGCCAGGACGACGAGCACCGTCAGCCCGGGCCGGGCGAAGGACGCGCGGAGGATGCGCCCCGGCAGCGACACGCGCGGCTCAGTGGCCATGTTCGTCGCCTCCGCCCTCGGACTTCTCCACCTCGGCCTTGAGCAGGAACGCGCCCTCCACCACCACCTCGTCGCCCACGACGAGCCCCGAGAGCACCTCCACCTGCGTGCCCAGGCTGCGGCCCCGGCCCACCTCGCGCTGCTCGAAGACGCCGGCCTCCGCCGTGGGGAGGAACACCACCCAGCCGTTCTCCAGCCGCTGGAGCGCCGCCGCCGGCACCGCGGTGAGCGTGGCGCCCGGATCTCCCAGGGGGATGGAGGCGGACGCGGACATGCCCGGCCGCAAGAGCCCCTTGCCGTTGTCCAGCTCCAGGCGCACGGGGATGGTCCGGCTGCGCGGATCCACCCCCTGGCCCACGTGGCCCACCTTCGCGCTGAACTCCTGGCCCGGGAACGCGGCGAAGGTGACGCGCGCCTCCGCCCCGGGCTTCAGCCGCACGGCGTCCCGCTCGAACGCGTGGACGACGAGCCACAGCGACGACAGGTCCCCGATGCGGAAGAGCGCCTGCGACGGATCCGCCATCTGCCCCAGCCGCGCGGTGCGCTCCACGACGGTGCCGGCGATGGGCGCCTTGAGCACGAAGCCCGACGTGCCCTCGCCCGCGGCGCCGCCCGCGCCCAGGGCCGTCAGCGCGGCCTTCGCGGCGGCGACCTCCGCCTCCGCCGCGGCGGCGTCCGCTTCGGCGGCCTGCACGTCCTTGCGCGCGACGATGCGCTCCTCGGCCAGCGAGCGCTTGCGGTCCGCGGCCTGCCGGGCGGCGGTGGCGCGGGCCTGCGTGGCCTGGAGGTCCGCGCGGGCCCGGCCCAGCTCCGGGCTCTGGAGCTCCGCCAGCCGCTGGCCCTGCTTCACCGCCTGGCCCGTCGTCACGGCGACGGAGGCCACGCGCGCGGAGACGGGCGAGGACACCTCCGCGTAGGCGTCCTCGCTGAAGGTCAGCTCTCCCAGCGCGGTGACGCTCTCTCCACCCGGGCGGGCCTCCACCTTCGCGGTGGTGACGCGCAGGTCGCGGAGCATCTCCTGCGGGACGTGCACGTGGATGACGTCCCCGGACTCGACGTGGAGCTTCTCCGGGGCTCCCTCCTCGTGCCCGTGTTCATGGGCATCTTCATGTTCCCCCTTGGAGGACTTGCAGGCGGTGAGGCCCACGAGGGCGGCGAGCAGCAGCAGGGTGGGCTTCATGGCAGGACTCCGGTTTCCACTTCGAGCTGCACTCGGGCGAGCGCCACGCGCAGGAGGCCGTCGAGCCACGCGGCCCGCGCCTCCAGCGTGTCGCGACGGATGAGGAGGAAGGCGGCGAGGTCCATCTCGCCGGCGTCGTAGGAGCGCTGCGCCAGCGCTTCGTTGTCGTCCAGCAGCGGCAGGACTTCTTCCAGGGCCGCGAGGGCGTCGCGGCTCGCGCGGTAGCGGTCGGTCGCGGCCTGGACCTGGGCGGGCACGACGACGCGCGCGGCGCGGAGCTCTCCCTCCGCGCGGCTGGCGTCCGCTTCGCCCACGAGGCGCGCTTCCTGTCCTCGGGCGAAGAGGGGCAGGGGCACGCTGAGCGTTCCCAGGAACACCGTCTCGTCCGCCTCCTTCTGGTAGCGCACGCCCAGCGCCACGTCCGGCAGCACCTGCCGCCGGCCCAGCGTCGCGGCGGCCTTCGCCCGAGCCTGCTCCTGCTCCAGGGCCACCAGGTCCGCGCGCGCTCCAACGCCCTCCGGCGCCGTGCGAGGCGCCGCCCGCGCGAGGCTCCGCAGGTCATCGTCGTAGGTGACGGAGCTCCCCGCGCGTTGGCCCAGGCGCCCCTCCAGCTCCGCCCGCAGCGCGGAGAGCTCGCCCTGCGCGACCCGGGCCGCCGCGCGGGCCCGGGCATGCGCCACCTTCGCCACGTTGACGTCCACCGCCGGCACGTCGCCGGCCTCGTAGCGCCGCTCCGTGGCCTGGACCGTGCGCGCCGTCGCTTCCGTCGCGGCGTTCACCAGCTTCAGGTGCTCCCGGGCCTCCAGCAGGCGCAGGTACGCCGCGGCCACGTCCCCCAGCACCCGCCGTTCCGCGTCGCGCAGGCGGGCCTCTTCCATGGACAGGCCGGCGCGCGCCGCCTCCCGTCGCAGCCCCTGCTTGCCTCCGAGCTCGAAGGGCTGCGCCAGCCCCACCGCGACGTCCAGCCCGGAGTCGCCACTGGCCAGCCGGCGCGGCCCGACCTGGAAGTCGAACTGGGGGTTCTCGCGCAGCAGCGGCGCGGCGCTCGCCACGGGCCCCTGGGCGGCCTTCACGCGCGCCCGGGCCTCCACCAGCGCCGGGGCGTGCTGGCGTGCCAGGGCGAAGGCGTCCTGGAGGGTGATGCGGGAGGGATCCGCGGCGCCTGGGCGCGGACAGAGCAGGGCGGCGGCCAACCCGAGGGCGGCCGTCGCGGAACGGATGGACACGGAGGAAGACCTCTTCGGAAGAAGGCGGGCCGCGCGCACCCATGCACCTGGACAAGCAGCCAGGGCACACCGGTGGCGGGGCGCGTGCGAACGACGGCGGACGCGGGCCTAGACGAGAGGAACTATGGGGGGGTGCAGGATGTCATCCGCGTCGGCGGACGACGGCTCGGTGTCGTCGAGCGGGATGGGGGGCTCCCGGAACGCGGAGGCCACGAGGCCCGGCAGCGGCACGGCGACGGCCAGGGGCCTCACGTGCGTGCAGCAGGCGCAGTCCACGCAGGTGGGGGCGCACTGGCCTTGCGCGTCGTCATCCGCGCAGCCGGTGAGGCACGTCTCCGCCTGCTGCGCCGGCCCGAGGGCATGCGCGAGTCCGCCCCCCACGGGAGCGAGCAGCATCAGGCAGATGAAGAGCCAGAGTCGGAGCACCGGGGCGGTCTTCTAGCACGCCCCGGCGGAAGTCCATACGTCAGGAAGGGCAGGGCGAGCGGCGCGAGGAGCGCTGCTCAGCCGCCAATGCCCTTGCGCAGCCGGGCCCAGTCGAAGTTGGCCGCCGGGTCGTCCTTGCGGCCCTTGGGCACGGCCACGTCCTTGTGCCCGACGATGTTGTTCGCCGGCACCTTGTACTCCTGCTTCAGGTAGCCCACGAGCTGCGTCAGCGACTTGTACTGCGCGTCGGTGAAGGCCGTCTTGCCGCTGCCGTCGTTGACGATCTCGATGCCGATGGAGCGCGCGTTCACGTCCGTGGGCACGCCGTGCAGCTCGCCCTTGCCCGCGTGCCAGGCGCGCTTCGAGTCACCCACGAGCTGGTAGATCTTCCCGTCGCGGTCCAGCATGTAGTGCGCGGACACCTTGCTGTCCGGGTTGCGCATCCACGCCATGTCCGCGGAGCCCTTGTTGGTGCCCGTGTGGTGCAGCACGATGGCGTCGATGTCCGCGCCGTTGCGCGAGTCGCTGTTGGGCGAGGGCGCGCTGATGACCGCGGGCTTGGTGAACTTCCCCGGCTGCGTGGGCGGGGGCGTCGTCGTCTTCGCGAGCGCCTTCTTCAGCGCCGCCGCCGTCTGCTCCCCGTAGTAGCCGGTGGTGGGCACCTTGTGGTCGCCCTGGAACTTCTTCACCGCCGCCTCGGTCGCCGGCCCGAACGAGCCCGTGCCCGTGTTCATCTGCGCCTGCGTCAGGTAGCCCAGCTTCACCAGCCCCTGCTGCAGCTGCTTCACCTTCGCCCCCGAGTCACCCTTGCCCAGGCCCGCCGGCGGCGCCGTGAGGGCGGTGGACGCGGCCGCCGCGCGCGGGGCGACGGCGTTGGCGCGAGGGGCCGTGCCGGTGCTCGCGGGCGCGGAGGTGGGGGCGCGGGGGGCCGTGGTGCGGACAGTCATGGCGGAAAATCCCGGGAAGAATGGACAGCAATCGCTTCCGCGATTATCGGCCTGGGGGCCCGGAAGTTGTGTGCCGGGGGGAATCGTCGTCGCGTCAGGACCCCGTGGCGCGGCGCGGCGACTCGGTGCGGCCGCTCGCTTCCCCGCGCACCAGGCCGTACGGGTCCAGCGGATCCCCGCCCAGCGACTCCAGCGCCACCAGGGTGCCCAGGCCCATGCGCCGCGCGTGCTCCAGCAACAGGCGCGTCACCACGTGGTCCTCCAGCGCATGGCCGGTGGAGTCGAACACCGTGTTGCGCTCGCGCCAGCCCTGGAACTCCTCCGGCTGCTGCACCACGGTGGCCAGGTCCGGGCCAATCTGATCCGGGTGGAGCTGCTGGCACTCGCCCTCCAGGCGCGCCTGGGCGGGGAAGTCCGGCACGACGAGGCTGCGGCGCAGCAGCGCCAGGGGCAGCTCCGCCTTGCCCGGTTGATCCGAGCCCACCGCGTTGACGTGCGCGTGCGGCTGCAGCGCGTGGCCGGAGATGACGGGCCCGGCGCCCGGGGCGACGGTGGTGGCGGTGCAGAGGATGTCCGCGCGCGTCTCCAGGTCCGGCAGGAGCGTGGGCCGCACGTCCAGCCCCAGGAACGCCACGCGCCGCACGAAGGAGCGCGCCGCGTCCGCGTCGGTGTCGTGCACCAGCACCTGCTCCAGCCGGAACACGCGGCTGAGCGCGTGCAGCTGCGAGACGGCCTGCGCGCCGCAGCCCACCAGCCCCAGCACCCGGCTGTCCGCAGACGCCAGGTAGCGGCTGGCCACCGCCGACGCGGCCCCGGTGCGCAGCGCCGTGGCGAACACGCCGTCCATCACCGCCGCCAGGTGGCCCGTCTTCACGTCGTAGACGCTGTGGGTCGCGACCAGCGTGGGCAGCCCCGCGTCCCCCCGGTTGCTGGGGAGGGAGGACGCCACCCGCACCGTCAGGCTGTCCCCGCGCCGCAGGGCCGGCATCCAGCCAATCACCCCGGACGGGCGCGGCTGGCTCACCACCTGGAAGCCCTCCCGCTTGGGGACCTGCAGGACGGATTCGTCCAGCTCCCGCAGCGCCACGGTGAGCGCCTGGATGAGTTCGTCCATCAGGACGTCCAGCCCCACGCCCTCCACGAGCGCGCGCAGGTCAGGAGGGCCGAGCAGGAGGGTGCGAGGAGCCGGGTGAGTCATGTGTGCGGAGTCTACGCCCCTGACAGGAATTGCAATGGGTCAGTTTTGAACAGGAATTCCTGTCTCGCTGTGCCTTTTGAATACAGGTGCAGGGAACAACGCGAAGCGGGGGCGGTGTTGGAAGCAGGCGCTCAACGACCGGCGGACCGGCGAAGCCCCGGCTGCCTGCCCGCCGCTCGAGCCGCTCCACCCCAACGCCCGAGTGAACGCCGCCTTGAAGCCCTCCGTTGCCAGGACGCCCGTGCTCACCGCCGTGTCCGACGAGCCCCGCCACCCTCCCGTCGCCGACGAGCCCCGCGCCCGGGTCCTGCTGGTGGATGACGTCCCCGCGAACCTGCTCGCCCTGGAGGGCATCCTGGAGCCGCTCGGCCAGCACCTGGTGTCCGTGCGCTCCGGCGACGAGGCGCTGAAGGCGCTGCTCTTGGACGAGTACGCGTGCGTGCTGATGGACGTGCAGATGCCGGGGCTGGACGGCCTGGAGACGGCGCGGCTCATCCGCACCCGCGAGCGCACGAAGCACCTGCCCATCCTCTTCATCACCGCGCTCAGCCGCGAGGCGGCCTACGTCACCCGGGGCTACGAGTACGGCGCGGTGGACTACCTGCTCAAGCCCGTGGACCCGGACATCCTGCGCGCCAAGGTGTCGGTGTTCGTGGAGCTGTACCTGCGCGGGGAGAAGCTGCGGCGGCAGGCGCTGGAGCTGGCGGAGCGCCGGCGCGTGGAGGAGGAGCTGCAGCGCGCGACGGAGCTGGAGCAGCAGCTGGTGGGAATCGTGGGACACGACATCCGCACGCCGCTGGCGGCCATCCTCACCACCGCCCAGGCCCAGCTGTCCCGCGAGCCGCTGCCGGACGCCCAGCGCAAGGCGTTCGAGCGCGTGGCCCGCGGCGGCGAGCGCATCCAGCGCATCGTGGACCAGCTGCTGGACTTCACCCGCGCGCGCGTGGGCGGAGGCATCCCGGTGGTGCCGGGCGCCGGAGACCTCAACGAGCTGTGCCGCAAGGTCACGGACGAGCTGCGCGCCGCGAGGCCCGAGCGCGCCATCCACTGCGACTTCGCCCACGACAGCCTCCCGGGCGTGTGGGACCTGGACCGGCTGGCGCAGGTGGTGGCCAACCTCCTGGACAACGCGCTCAAGTACAGCCCGCGAGACACCCCCGTGCGCCTGCGCACCTACGAGCAGGGCGTGGACACCGTCTACCTGGAGGTCCAGAACGCCGGGGCCCCCATCCCCGCGCACGTGCTGCCCACGCTCTTCCAGCCCTTCCGCCGCGGAGACGGTCCGGGGCAGCGTGAAAGCCTGGGCCTGGGGCTCTACATCGCGCGCAGCATCGTGGAGGCCCACGGCGGCACCCTCCGGGTGGAATCAACCCCAGAGGTGGGTACGGTTTTCTCCCTCTGCCTGCCACGTCAGGCTTTGGCGGACGGGCGCGCGCATTCTCCCTGTGCGAGTTTCGCTGCACCGATGACGGCCTGAAACACAAGGCCGGTCGCGTCACGGACAATGCATTGCAGTGATGGCTGATTCCTCCACCTGAAAGCCATACAACAATCCGTCCACATCAAAACCTCTCAATACATGAGGCAGATATGTGGAGGGTTTGCTACAATGCCAGACGTCCGGGAGGCGATCCGTCCGGACTCAAATAGTGTCCGCTTTGGGGAGGGTGCGCGACAATGAACGACAACTCGACGTGGATTCCCGTGGATGGAAGCGACCCGATTCGTGCGTGGGTGCGACGCCCCGCCTCTGGGACGGGTCCGGGCCTGCTGCTGCTGATGGTGGAGGCGTTCGAGGGGAACGCGCACCTGAAGCTGATGGCCGAGCGGTTCAGTGAAGAGGGCTACGTGGTGGTGGTGCCGGACCTCGCCTCGCGCGGAGAGCCGGAGGAGATGGACCTGAAGCCGGTGGTGGCCTGGACGCGCGCGCTGCCGGAGGTGGTGGGCCTGCGGGGCAAGAAGCAGGTGGGCGCGCTGGGCTACGGCCTGGGCGGGACGCTGGCCGCGCAGCTGGCGGTGCACGCGCACGTGGACTGCGCGGTGGCCTACTGCGCGCCGGGGATGGAGGACGTGCTCTCGCAGGGCGGTGAGAACGCGGCCCCCGTGGTGCTCCACTACGCGGAGTGGGACGGCTTCGTGCCGCCGGCCGCGGTGGCGCGGGTGAAGCAGCACGTCGGCATCGACGTGGAGCTGTACGTGTACCAGGGCGTGCGCCACGGCTTCTTCCGCGAGGGGTCCCCGGCCTACAACCGGCCCTCGCTGATGACGGCGCACACGCGCACCCTCGCGCTGCTCAAGCGGGTGATGGGGCCGCGCTACGACCTGGCCGCGCTGTGGGACAAGCACACGGAGCTGGAGTTCGCCGCGCGGGACGCGGACGCGACCATGAAGACCATGGTGTCGCACCCGTACGTCAACAGCGTGCCGGTGATGACGGGCGGCGTGGGCGCGGAGTACCTGCACCGCTTCTACGCGAACCACTTCGTCCACGCGAACCCCAAGGACACGAAGATGACCCTGCTGTCACGCACCGTGGGTGCGGACCGCGTGGTGGACGAGTTCATCTTCAGCTTCACCCACGACATCGAGATGGACTGGATGCTCCCGGGCATCCCGCCCACCGGGAAGTACGTGGAGGCGGCCTTCGTGGCGGTGGTGAACTTCCGCGGCGACAAGCTCTACCACGAGCACATCTACTGGGATCAGGCGTCGGTGCTGGTGCAGCTGGGCCTCATCGACCGCAAGGGCCTGCCCGTCACCGGCGGCGAGGCCGCGCGCAAGCTGCTGGATGAGACCCTCCCGTCCAACACCCTGATGGAGAAGTGGGACGAGAGCGCCCCCTCCAACCTCAAGGCCGGCTGACGCCGGGGTGACGCCCGCGCCCCGGGGTCGTGGCTACCCAGGGGCGCGGTGTCTGACTTTCACGCGCTGGGACACGCGGAGCCATTGCGCCGGCTCCGCCGGAATGTCCACAATGCGCCACCTCACTGGATGGTCCAGGGGGGCTTCGTTTCCCAGACTTCCTCTGGATTTGGCGCCGCTCCCGGATGCGACTCTCCCTGTCCCAGAAGCTCACGTTGGCGCCGCTGCTGGTGGCGCTGTTCTTCACGGCCCTCTTCTTCGGCTACCTCATCCCGCGCGTCAGCGCCGCCTTCGAGGCGCAGGGCCGGGACGTCGGGGGGGCGCTGCCCGCGGCGCTGGCGGCCACGCTGCCGGCGGCGATGCCGGGGGGCCAGACGGAGTCGCTCCAGGCGGTGCTGGAGCAGGTGGCGCGCCACCACCAGGTGGCCTACCTGGCCGTCTTCGACGGGTCCGGGCAGCTGCGCGCGGTGGCGGGCGAGTACGCCCCGGCGATGCGCGAGCTGCGCGACCGGCTGGGCCGCGCGCAGGGTGAGGCCACGTTCTACGTGCGGGACGCGGAGCTCCTGGACGTGAGCTCGCGCTTCGCGAACGGGGCGGGCAGCGTGCACGTGGGCTTCAACCGCTCGGCGGCGCGCGCGCAGGTGAAGGCCATCACCACGGGGGTGAGCGTGGTGATGCTGCTGGCGCTCGTGGCGTTCGTGGTGGTGGGCATCGTGCTGGCGCGCCGGGTGGCGGCGCCGCTGGTGCAGCTGACGGAGGCCGCCCAGCGCATCGCGGAGCACGGCGACCTGCGTGAGACGGTGCGCGTGGAGGGCACGGACGAGGTGGCCCAGCTGGCGAAGGCCTTCTCGATGATGACGGCGAAGGTGAAGGACCTGCTGCAGCAGCTGCAGGCGTCGTCGGACCTCCTGCGCGGCTCGGTGGACCACCTGAACGACTCCGCGGGCCGGCAGAACGAGATGGTGTCCCGCCACGCCGCCGCGCTGCAGGAGACGCAGGTGACGGCGCAGGAGATCCGCCAGACGTCGGTGGTGGCGTCGCGCGCGGCGGAGACGGTCATCGACGTGGCGGAGCGCGCGGAGGTGCTGGGCAAGACGGGCGAGATCGCCATCACGGAGAGCATCGAGGGCATGGTGGCCCTGCGCGCCCAGGTGGAGCAGATCGCCGAGCGCATCATGGCGCTGGGCGAGCGCACCGAGCAGATCTCCGGCATCACGGAGACGGTGAAGGACCTGGCGGACCAGTCCCACCTGCTGGCGGTGAACGCGGCCATCGAGGCGGCGCGCTCCGGGGAGCACGGCAAGGGCTTCGCGGTGGTGGCCCGGGAGATCCGCGGCCTGGCGGACCAGTCCATCCGCGCCACGAACCAGGTGCGCAGCATCCTGGCGGACATCAGCACCGCCATCTTCGCCACGGTGGAAATCACGGCGGCGGGCACGCAGCGCATGGAGACGGGCCTCGCGCAGGTGCGCACGTCCGGGGACACGCTGCGCCAGCTGTCCTCCATCGTGCGCGACAGCGTGGTGTCCGCCCGTCAGATCTCCAATACGGTGAACCAGCAGGCCACCGGCATCGAGCAGATCTTCACCGCCGTGAACGAGCTCAACACGGTGATGGGCGACACGGTGAAGCGCATCTCCACCACCAGTGAGTCCGCCGTGTCGCTCAAGCTCCTGTCGGAGCGCGTGGCGGCGATGGTGCGCGACTACCGGCTGTAGCCGGGCGGAGGCGGGGCAGGAACCGCTCCACCACCTGGGCCACGGTGCGCGTGGTGGCGGCGCCGGGTTCGTTCACCCGGGCCGCGAGGAAGGCGGCGCCCAGCCGGGCCACGGACGACACGACGAAGAGGACGTGCAGGTTCACCCACAGGTGGCCGCCCAGCATGAACTGCTGGGGCACCTGGGCCGCCAGCGCCCCACCCAGGGCCGCCGCCGCCGCGTAGGCCAGCCCGCCCGCGGTGGCGAACGCCGCCAGGTAGAAGGGCCGGCCCCGGCGCGGCGCCACCGTGAGGGGCAGCGCGAAGATGGCCAGGCCGTGGCCGCTCCACAGCGAGCCCGCCAGGAGCACGTCGAACAAGAGCGGCCAGAGCGTCCCCGCCGTGGGCAACAGCCACAGCATGGGGATGGCGCTGATGCCCAGCGAGCAGCACATCAGCACGGGCTGTGCGCCCAGCCGGTCGATGGCGCGGCCCCACAGGGGCGCCGTCAGCACGCGCACCCCGGCCACCGCCGCCGCGTGCAGCGCCATGATGACGAAGGTCATCTTGAGGTTCTGCAGGCTGTGCAGCGCGAAGAAGGGCGCGGACACGCCCACCGCCGCGTTCCACGCCACCTGGTACAGCAGCACGCGGCGCGCGCCGTCGTCCTTCCAGGGCAGGAGCGCCGCCTTGAGCTCCAGCTTCGGCGCGGTGCCCGGGGGCGCGGGGTCATGCTGCGCGGCCATCATCAGCGTGGTGACGACGCCCATGACGCACGCGGCGAGCGCCAGCAGCGGCAGCGCCATGCCCACCCCTTCCAGCCCCTTGAGCCGGTCCATCAGCAGGCCCGCGGTGAGGGACGCGGCGGTGCCCATCAGCGTGGTGAGCGCGGTGCGCTTGCCGAAGAAGCGGCCCCGCACGGCGCTGGGGACCAGCTCCCCCATCCACGCCACCCAGGCGTTGTTGCCCACCACGGCCAGCACCGCGGAGGCCCCCGCCACGGCGAGCAGCAGGTGCTGCTGCCCCTCCAGGGACAGGCCCAGCCACGGAATCAACGCCATGGGCAGGAGCGCGAGCCGGGACAGGCACACCGCCGTCAGCGCCACCCGCCGGTGGCCGAAGCAGAGGGTGAGCCACGCGGCGGGGAACTGCACGAATTGCGCGAAGAACGGCAGCGCCGTCATCACGCCCACCAGGAAGGGCCCCAGCTTCAGCGCGATGGCCCACGCGGTGAGCACCGTGGGGCCCGCGCACGCGGTGAAGACCTCCGCGAACATCCCCTCCACGACGGACACCCGCAGGGACGCGCGCAGCCGCCGGTGCAGGGGCAGGCTCCGGTGGCCGTCCGGGGGAGGGGGGGCTCCCAGGAGGGGCGCGGACGAGCCGGGCAGCGAGGCGCCAGGGCGGAAGAGGGGGACGCCGGTGGCGAGGGAGGCGAAGCTCTGGACGAGGCGGCGACGGAGGGCGGCGGACACTGGGGTTCGTTTCCCATGGCCGTGCATTCCCTCTCAATCGGACCCCAAAGCGTCCGTCAGGGCCGGCCGGACACCAACCGGGCTTATCCATCGCTTTCCACCCGCTGTCCGTCCGCTTGGAGAGCAAGAGGGATTCAGGTGCAGTTCACGCGGTCTTGAACTATATGAACGGCCCGGAAGGAGACCGCGCACATGGATGTCGCTCACGAGCTGACGGAGTTTCTGGGGCAGGTGGAGCAGCGTCTGACCGAATTGCTCGCGGATGGCGACGTCGGGCCGGACGTGAAGGGCGACACGCTGATGGATGCGGCGCGCCACCTGTGCCTGGGTGCCGGAGGCAAGCGGGCGCGTCCCATGCTCGTCCGCCTGTTCGGCGGCGTCGTGGGGGTGCCGGCCGCGCGGCTGGTGGACGTGGGCGTGGCGGCGGAGATGATCCACTCGGCCAGCCTGCTGCATGACGACGTGGTGGACGCGGGTATGTTCCGCCGCGGCCGCCCGACGGTGAACGCGCGCTGGGGCAACATCGTCGCGGTGATGAGCGGCGACCTCATCCTGTCCACGGCGCTCTCGCGGCTGTCCATGCTGGACGCGCGCCTGGTGCAGAGCGGCCTGGCCATCGTCACGGAGATGACCCGCGCGGCCATCGCGGAGGTGGAGGCGCGAGGCGACCTGAACCTGCCGCTCACGCGGCTGCGCTACATCGCCGAGGGCAAGACGGGGTCGCTGTTCGGCTGGTGCGGCAAGGCGGCCGCGACGCTGGCGGACCAGCCGGAGGCGCAGGCGCGCTTCGACGCCTTCGGCCGGCACCTGGGCGTGGCGTTCCAGATCGCCGACGACATCCGCGACATCCTGGGCACGGACGTGGGCAAGCCCCGGTACGCGGACGTGCACTCGCGCACGCCGTCGCTGCCCATCCTGCTGGCGGTGTCGCGGGACGAGTCCCTGCGCCGCAAGCTCAAGGACGCGTGGGCGTTCTCCGTCATCACCCCGGAGCGCACCCGGGAGATTGGCGCCGCCATCGAGGCCACCGGCGCGGTGGAGGCGTCCATGGAGATGATGAACGCTGAAATCGGCGCGGCGCTCGACAAGCTGGGGCCCTTCGCCAACGACGCCGCGGGCGCGGAGCTGATGAGCTGGGCGCACCGGCTGTCGGAGGGCATCGCGCAGCAGGTGAAAGGGCGCGCTGCGTGAAGGGCTACCTGTGGACGGGGGGGGATCCCGGGAGCCAGAAGACCCTCGCGCCGCCGGAGCACGGCCGGCTGGCGCCCTGGGAGGCCATCGCGGTGGAGGCGGTGGGCAACGTCATCGAGTTCTGGGGCTTCAAGCGCAACCAGGGCCGGGTGTGGGGCCTGCTGTACCTGCGCGGCGAGCCGCTGACCGCCGGTGAGATTGAGCGCGAGCTGGAGCTGTCCAAGGGCGGCGTGTCCATGCTGCTGCGCGACCTGGAGCACTGGGGTGTCGTCCAGCGGGTGCGCGTGCCGCAGGACACGGTGTGGCGCTACGCGGCGGAGACGGACCTGGTGCGGATGGTGACGCACGTGGTGGAGGAGCGCGAGGCGGCCTTCGTCACCCGCATCCGCGCGGACCTGTCCGAGGCGCGCCGGCTGGCGGAGGTCGCGGGCGGCGTGCAGCCGGAGAAGCTGCGGCGGCTGGAGCGCATGGCCGTCCTGGCCGAGCACGTGGAGCGCGCGCTGCGGCTGTTCATCAAGACGTCCCGCCTGGACGTGGGAGGGGTGCTCGGCGCGTTCCGCGACGGCGCCCTCGCACGCAAGGGCGAGCGGTAGGCAAGACGAGGGCACACGCATGGATTCGCACTACGACCAGGTGATGAAGGCGCGCGAGCAGGCGGACGCGAACGCCCCCCGGCGCTACTTCGCGTACTCGACCATCCTGGACCGGGCCGCCTTCGACGAGTGGAAGCACCAGCACAGCTACGGCTTCTTCGAGCTGCCGGAAGGCCGGCTCGCCGAGGCGCTGGACGTGGACCTCGTCTACGACTTCCCCTCGCGCTGGTGGGGCGGCCGGGTGGCGGGCCTCACGGACGCGCCGGGCGCGCGGGTGTACGGCCGGCTCTTCGAGATTCCGGGCAAGGACTGGCCCATCGTCCAGCACAAGGAGGGCTTCGTCACCAGCATGTGCGTGGAGCGCACGGTGCGCGTGCGCGTGGACGGCCAGGAGGTGGAGGCCACCGCGTTCGTGACCAACCCGCGCCGCGCGTCGTCGGACGGGCCGGTGAGCCCGCGCTTCGTGGAGGCGCTGGTGCGTGGCGCCAGGAGCGCCGGGCTGCCCGCGGACTACGTGGAGAAGCTGGCGCGCGGCGAGACGCGCTGACGGCCCCGCCGCGCCGCCGGACTCAAGGCAGGGTGAGGGGCGCGACGCGGTAGAGCGCCCCGGCCTGGTCGTCGCTGACGATGAAGCCCCCGCCCGGCGCCAGGGCCACGTCCACCGGCCGGCCCCAGACGCTCTGGTCCGGGTGGATGAAGCCGGTGACGACGTCCACCTCGCCCGTGGGCTGGTGGGTGGCCAGGTCCCACGGGAAGACGGTGACCTTGTAGCCGGTCCGCACCGTGCGGTTCCACGAGCCGTGGTAGGCGACGAGCGCGCCGCGCTTCCAGGCCGGGTTGAGCTCCCCGTTGTCGAAGAACGTCAGGCCCAGGGGCGCCGAGTGCGCCTGGATGCCCTGGTCCGTCCGGTCCAACGCCGCGCAGTCCGCCTGGGAGCCGTCCCGGTTCATGTCGTAGTCGCGGTCCAGGGGCATGTGCTTCAGGCCGCTGGCCGTGTCCGGGTTGGAGTTGCAGAAGGGCCAGCCGTAGTGGCCCCCCTGGCGCACGGAGGTGAGGGCCTCCGGCGGGTGGTTGTCCACGTACTCGGGAATCACCTGGCCGTACTGGCCGGTGCCGTCGTCGAACGGGTAGGGCGTGTTGTCGCGGTTGTTGACCGTCACCCACAGCGTGTCCGTGCCCGGCTCCCACGCCAGCCCTTCCGCGTTGCGCAGGCCCCGCGCGAACAGCTCGCGCGAGCCGCCGCTCCAGTCCCACCGGTAGATGGCGCCGCGCAGCGGGTCGCTGGTGGTGTCGCTCAGGCACACGTTGCAGGTGGACGCGATGGCCACGTACACGCGGTGCTGGGAGTCCACCGCGAGGTTCTTGAGCTCGTGGCCGTAGGCGCCGTGCAGCTCCGGCAGGGACGCGTCCGGCAGCCCGGAGACGACCGCCTCCACCGCGCCGCGCGTCGTCTCCCCGGCCGTCCAGCGCGAGCGCGTGACGCGGTCCTTCTCCGCCAGGAAGACCCACACCTGCCCGTCGCGCTCATGGAAGACGATGTCGTGGGGCCGGCCCAGGCCGCCCGCCCACTGCGTCACCTCCGGCGCCTGGCCCGCGCGGGGACGCACCTGCATCACCTGGCCCTGGCCGGGCACGGAGACGAGCAGGGTGCCCTCCGGCGAGAACGCGATGAAGCGCGCGCCCGGCACCCGCGCCCAGACCGACACGGACATGCCTGATGGGATGTTCAGGGAGCGCGGCACGTTGAACGGCGCGCCCCGCATGCCCTCCGGAACCTGGACCTCCGTGCCCTGGAGCGTCCATCCGGGAGGCGGGCCCGCGTCCGGGGACACGCCCGCGTCGGTGACGCCCGCGTCCACCACGCCCGGGTCCTGGGTCGAGGGGGAGGGCTCGGGAGCGTTGGAGCGGCAGCCCGACTGCAAGGACGCCAACCCCAGGAAGGTCGTCAGCACGAGTGGTAGCCGCATGGTCCCATTTTCCCAGCCGGGGGTTCGGAGGGAAGGCGGCCGGATACCGGCCCTCCCTCCACTGAACGGAACCTGAACAAACCTTCAGCCAGTTTTTCCGCGGCCCCGAGCGCCCCTGAACGGACCTGAACAAATCTTCAGCCATTTTCGCCGCGCCGACAAAGGGCCATGCCTACATGAACGGAATGGCAGTGGCCGGCCCATGCATGAAACATTGAGACAATCAAATACATATATTGACAATGAATGTCATTGATTGTCTTTGTCTTGGTGTTTCATGTCTGTGTTTCATGTGTTGGCTGCTGGCCTCCGGATCAGAACGGCGCGGACCGGGCTTGACGGCGGCAGGGCGTTGTGGCCTCATGACTTTGATTTCGATAATCAAAATCAACTGGAGGTCGCGATGCTCGGTCAGGGATGCTGCAGGGAGGTGCTGGCGCGAGGCCCGTGCGCGGAGGTGACGCGGTGCAGCTGTGGGCACATCCACCTGGCGGTGGGGCCCGTGACCCTTCGCCTGGAGGAGGACGTCCTGCGCGCGCTGGGCCACACCCTGGTGGAGGCCATCCAGCAGCTGGAGGTGCCGCACGCGCCCGCGCACCCGGCCGAGGCGTCCGAGCCGCAGGCCCCCGCCGCCGCCCACGGGGCGCCCACCGGCGGGTGGAAGCAGTGAGCCTCCGGGGCACGCTCCGCTGGGGCGGCTTCGAGCGCTCCGCGAGGGACCGGCGCCTGCCGTCCGCGGCCACGGCCTCCGTGGACCCTCCGTCCACGCAGCGGCTGTCGCTGCGGCTGGAGGAGGGGACGGGCATGGCGCGGCGCCAGGCGGAGCAGTCCCCCTTCCTGGAGGCGCTCTTCCATGGCTCGTGGAACGGCGGCGTCTATGGCCAGTTCGTGCGGGCCCGCCACTACGTGAACCACCTGCGCCAGCTGCACGTCGTCTACGAGGCGCTGGAGTCCGTGCTGCCGGCGCTGAAGGACGGCCCGCTCACGCGGGTGCTGCGGCTGCCGGAGCTTCGGCGGGCCTCCGCGCTGGCGGCGGACCTGGACTGGTTCTGCGGCGACACGCGCACGAAGCCCTTCGCCTGCGCGGAGACGCGGCTGCACGCCGAGCGCATCCACGAGGTGGCGGCGGAGGCCCCGCACCTGCTCATCGCCCATGCCTGGGCGCGCTGCGTGCAGGACCTCTTCACCGCGCCCCAGCGCTCGGCGCTCATCGCTCGCGCGTTCGAGCTGGAGAACGGCCGGGGCACGGCCTTCTACAACGCGGTGTCCGCCGCGGAGCTGCTCGCCTTCCAGGCCCGGCTGACGGCCCGCCTGGACGCGGTGGCGCTGACGGAGGGCGAGGCGCAGGAGGTGGTCCAGGAAGCACGGCTGGCCTTCCGCATCCAGGCGCTCATCTGCGACGAGCTGGCGCGGGATGCACCGGGGCTCGAGGTGCTGGGCGGCAGCCCCGGGTAGGGTGGACCTGAACCCACGGTGGAGGGGGGCCGACCCCACGGGTCACCTCCTCGGCTGGGAGGGCGATATGTCGTTTCGTGACAGGCAAGCTAGGATGGCAGATCGTGACACTCCAGATGACCTCCAATATCGATCGCCGCGCCTTCCCCCGCATCCACGCGCCCCTCTATTCGCGTCCTGCGCGAATGAAGGTCGGCGAGAAGAAGCAGGTGCTCGACGTCAGCCTTGGAGGCGCGCGCATCTACTCCGATGATCCCCAGGACGTGGGCTCGCGGTTGGATCTGGAGTTGTTCCTGCCGGACGGCAGCTCGGTGGAATGTACGGCGCGCATCGTCTGGGCCATCAAGCTGCCCAAGGACGCCGTGGCCCGCTTCGAGGTCGGCCTGTCCTTCATCGACGTGCCGGAAGCCGTCCTGGCGCGCCTGAAGACGGTGCTCGTCACGGATGAAACATAGACGACCCTGACGCGGTCACCCGGCGCCAGGGCCCGTCTTGCATTGAAACAACCCGCGCTACCGCGACGACGCGCTGTCCAGCTCGCGCAGGTCTTCGGCTTCCATCTTCAGGGAGAAGGCCCCGAGCAGCTCCTTCACCTGCGGCACGGACGTGGCGCTGGCGATGGGCGCCACCACCGTGGGCCGTGTCGCAAGCCACGCGAGCGCCACCTGCGACGGCGTGGCCCCCCGGCGCTCCGCCACCTTCTTCAGCGCGGCGACGACGCCCCAGCCCTTCGCGTTGCCGTACTTCTTGAGCACGTTGCCCGCGCGCGGCGAGGCCGGCGCCGGCTGCCCCTCCTGGTACTTGCCGGTGAGGAAGCCCGCGGCCAGTCCGAAGTAGGGCGCCACGGCGAGGCCCTCCTTCTCACTCACCTGCTGAAGCGCCCCCTCGAACTTCGGGCGCTCCACCAGGTTGTACTCCGGCTGAATCACCTGGTAGCGCGTAAGCCCCAGCCGCTTCTGCGTGTCCAGCGCTTCCTGGGCGCGCTCCGCCGAGTGGTTGCTCAGGCCCAGCGCCTTCACCTTGCCCGCCTTCACCAGCGCGTCGAAGGCGCGGAGCGTCTCCTCCAGGGGCGTGTTGGGGTCGTCGTAGTGCGAGTAGTACAGGTCGATGCGCTCCACGCCCAGCCGGCGCAGGGACGCGTCCACGCTCTTCTCGATGTGCTCGCGCGTGAGGCCCTTGCCCAGCGCCGTCTCCGCGCCGACCTTCGTGGCCACCACCAGGCGGTCCTTCGCCTTGCGCGAGGCGATCCACCTGCCCAGCACCGTCTCGGACTCGCCGCCCACGTGGCCGGGGATCCACCGCGAGTACACGTCCGCGGTGTCCACGAAGTCGCCGCCGCCCTCGACGAAGGCATCGAGCACGGCGAACGAGGTCGCCTCGTCCGCCGTCCAGCCGAAGACGTTCCCGCCCAGACACAGCGGGAACACCTCCAGGCCCGTCGCTCCCAGCTTCCGCTTCGCCGCCATGCCTCAGGTCCTTCCGGTGAGGCCGGGGGGCTCTACCCCGGCGTGAACCACACCACCGACAGCGGGGGCAGGGTGAGCGCCGCGGACGCCGGCTGGCCGTCCCAGCCCGTCGCTTCCGTGTGCACCTGGCCCCGGTTGCCCAGGCCGCTGCCGCCGTACTCCCCGGCGTCGGTGTTGACCAGCTCCACGTAACGGCCGTGGAGCGGGAAGCCCACGCGATAATCCTCGCGCGGCACCGGCGACAGGTTGGCCACGCACACGACGTGACGTCCGGGCGTGCGCGAGCGGCGCACGAAGGCCAGCACGTTCGCCGCGGAGGCGTCCGGCTGCAGCCACTGGAAGCCCACCGGCTCGCTGTCGGAGTCGTAGAGCGCGGGCAGGTCGCGGTAGATGCGGTTCAGGTCGCCCACCAGCTTCTGGATGCCCTTGTGGCCCGGGTCGTGGAGCAGGTGCCAGTCCAGGCTCCTGTCGTGGTTCCACTCCGCCGGCTGGCCGAACTCACCGCCCATGAAGAGCAGCTTCTTGCCCGGGTGGGCCCACATCCACGCGAACAGCGCGCGCAGGTTGGCGCGCTTCTGCCACTCGTCACCCGGCATGCGGCCGTAGAGGCTGCCCTTGCCGTGCACCACCTCGTCGTGGCTGAGCGGCAGCATGAAGTGCTCGCTGAACGCGTACAGCAGGCCGAAGGTGAGCTGGTTGTGGTGGTACTGCCGGTAGACGGCGTCCTTTGAGAAGTACGACAGCGTGTCGTGCATCCAGCCCATGTTCCACTTGAAGTGGAAGCCCAGGCCGCCCTCGCTGACGGGCTGGCTCACCTTGGGCCACGCGGTGGACTCCTCCGCGATGACCACCACGCCCGGGTGCTTGCGGCGGATGGTGTCGTTGAGCTCGCGCAGGAACTGGATGGCCTCCTCGTTCTCGCGGCCGCCCCAGCGGTTGGGGATCCACTCGCCCTGCTTGCGGCTGTAGTCCAGGTAGAGCATGGAGGCCACCGCGTCCACGCGCAGCCCGTCGATGTGGTACTCCTCCAGCCAGAACAGCGCGTTGGCGATGAGGAAGTTGCGCACCTCGTTGCGGCCGAAGTTGAAGACGAGCGTGCCCCAGTCCGGCTGCGCGCCCTTGCGCGGGTCCGCGTGCTCGTAGAGGGACGTGCCGTCGAAGTTGCCCAGCGCGTGGCTGTCGCGCGGGAAGTGGCCCGGCACCCAGTCCACGATGATGCCGATGCCCTCCTGGTGCAGGTAGTCCACCAGGTAGCGGAAGTCGTCCGGGTGGCCGAAGCGCGACGTGGGCGCGTAGTAGCCGCCCACCTGGTAGCCCCAGGAGCCGCCGTAGGGGTGCTCCGACACGGGCAACAGCTCCACGTGCGTGAAGCCCGTCTCCTTCACGTAGCGCGACAGCTCCGGCGCCAGCTCGCGGTAGGTCATGGGCCGGTCGCCGTCCTCCACCACGCGGCGCCAGCTGCCCAGGTGCACCTCGTAGACGCTCCACGGGTGGTGGGCCGCGTCCACGTGCTTGCCGCGCGCCTCCAGCCATGCGCTGTCGCCCCACGCGTAGCGCTGCAGGTCATGCACCACGGACGCGGTGGCGGGCGGCGTCTCCGTGCGGAAGGCGAAGGGGTCCGCCTTGAGCAGCGCGCCCCCGCCGTGGCCGGGTCTGATTTCGAACTTGTAGCGGGTGCCCTCGCCAACCTCCGGGACGAACAGCTCCCAGATGCCGGACGAGCCCATGCGCCGCATGGCGTGCAGGCGCCCGTCCCAGCCGTTGAAGTCGCCCACCACGGACACGCCCCGGGCGGTGGGGGCCCAGACGGCGAACGACGTGCCCTTCACGCCGTTGTGGTGGATGAGGTGCGCGCCCATGCGCTCCCAGAGCCGCTCGTGGCGGCCCTCGCCGGCGAAGTACAGGTCCATCTCACCGATGGTGGGCAGGAAGCTGTACGGGTCGCGCAGCGTGAAGACCTTCTTGCCCGGGTACTCCACCTCCAGCAGGTAGCCGAAGGGCTCCGTGCGGCCGTTGATGCGCGCCTCGAAGACGCCGCCGGTGCGGTGCACCATGGGCACCTTGCCCCCGAACTCCGGCAGGACGTGGATGGCCACGGCCTCCGGGCGGTAGGCACGCACCACCACCGCGTCGCCGTCCGGATGGACGCCCAGCATGGAGTGGGGTTCCGGATGGCGCAGCTCCACCACGCGTTGCAGCTCCGCGTCCACCTGTGCTCTGTCCGCCGGCTTCCTCACTGGGCATCCTCCATCCGCAACAGGGCCTCGACGGGGATGCGCACCCAGTCCGGCCGGTTGGCGAGTTCGTAGCGCACTTCGTACAACAGCTTCTCCAGCTCGAAGGCGCGCAACATCACGTCGAAGGCTTCATCGGTTTCGGGCAGGAAGGTCGCCCCGCGCGTCGCCTGTCGGTAGCCCTCCAGGAACGCTTCGCGGGTGGGGCCCACGCGCCCGCGCGGCTGGCCGCCTTCCAGCGACACCGTGGCCTCCGCGTAGTCAAAGGAGCGGATCATCCCCGCCACGTCGCGCAGCGCGCTGTACTTCTCCCGGCGCGCGGTGAAGGAGCGGGACGGCTCACCCTCGAAGTCGAAGAAGAGCCACTGGTCCTGCGAGCGCAGCACCTGGCCCAGGTGCAGGTCGCCGTGGATGCGGATCTTCTGGCCGGAGGGCGCCACGTGCGCCAGCTTCTTCGCGTACGCGATGAGCCCCTCGCGCCGGCCCTCCAGGTCCGCGTGCAGCCGCCCGGCGTCCGCCAGCGTCACGCCCAATTCGCCCACGATGGACGCGCTCCAGCGCTGCAGGTCCTCCTGGAGCAGCGGCTCCGGGGAGAAGGCCAGGTCCTCCGGCCCCGCGGAGGCGAACGCCTTGTGCAGCTCCCCCAGGCGCGCGCCCAGCTCCCGCATCTCCCCGAGGAAGCGCTCGGAGAGCGCCTTCTCCTGGCGCAGCCGCTCCAGCGTGTACTTCCAGCCGTCCACGGCGTCCGGCACGAAGCGGTGCGCCACCGCGAGCGTCGCGCCCGCGGGCCCCTCCAGGTTCAGCGCGCCCACCAGCTGCGGCGTCGCGCGGAAGTTCGTCTTCGTCGCGAGGAAGCGGCCCACCTCGTACTCGGGGTTCACGCCGGCCTCGAGCTTGCGGATGACCTTGATGATGACCCGCTCGCCCAGCACCAGCGACGTGTTGCTCTGCTCCACGTTGAGCCGGCGCACGCTGAGCGGATCCGGCAGCGCCACGCCGCTGTCGGTGGAGGCGATCCACTCCCCCACGACGCGGCCGGAGCCGGACGACACCACCCGGCCCTCGCGGGCCAGGTTGAAGACGGCGCGCACGCAGTCGTCGTCCTCCAGGGCGCTGACCAGTCCGTCCGGCGTCTGCCGGGCCTGGAGCTGGTAGCGCTCCGGCTGCCCCAGCTCGTAGACGACTTCGATGATGGCCAGGGTGAAGGAACACGTGCCCAGCTCCATGGTCACGTGGTCCGCCACGCTGACGCTCTTGATGGGCCAGGCCTTGCCAGCGAACCAGCGCTGGTTCTTGAGGAAGTCAGGCAGCTTGGTCAGGTCCAGGGGCGTCACGCGGGGTTACTCCTTCGCCTGCACCGGCTTGTCCAACCGGAACCACAGGAACATGTAGGGCCCCATCGACAGCTGATAGGGCAGGTCGCTGATGCGGGGGAACGCGGTCTCTCCAATCAACTCCACGGGGATGCTGCCGTTGAACTCGCGCAGGTCCAGCACGCCCGGCTGCGCGAAGCGCGACAGGTTGCACACGACGAGCACCGTCTGGCCTTCCCACTCGCGCACGAAGGCCAGCACCTTGCGGTTCTCCGTGGCGAGGAAGCGCAGGGTGCCCATGGCGAACACGGGGTAGCGCTGGCGGATGCCAATCATCCGCTTCACCCACTGGAGCAGGCTGGACTTCTGCCGCTCCTGGGCCTCCACGTTGATGGACTGGTAGCCGTAGACGGGGTCCGCGATGACGGGCGCGAAGAGGCGCGCGTAGTCCGCGCGGCTGAAGCCCGCGTTGCGGTCACCGGTCCACTGCATGGGCGTGCGCACGCCGTTGCGGTCGCCCAGGTAGATGTTGTCGCCCATGCCAATCTCGTCCCCGTAGTAGAGGACCGGCGTGCCGGGCAGGGTGAACAGCAGGCTGTGCATCAGCTCGATGCGCCGCCGGCCGTTGTCCATGAGCGGCGCCAGCCGGCGGCGGATGCCCAGGTTGATGCGCATGCGCGGGTCGGTGGCGTACTCCCGGTACATGTAGTCCCGGTCCTCGTCCGTCACCATCTCCAGCGTCAGCTCGTCGTGGTTGCGCAGGAAGATGGCCCACTGGCAGGACTCCGGGATGTCCGGCGTCTGCTGCATGATTTCCACGATGGGCGTGCGGTCCTCGCGGCGCACCGCCATGAAGAGGCGGGGCATCACCGGGAAGTGGAAGCCCATGTGGAACTCGTCGCCCTCGCCGAAGTACACGCGCACGTCGGCGGGCCACTGGTTCGCCTCCGCGAGCAGCACCTTGCCCTGGTACTCGGAGTCGATCGTCTTTCGCAGGCGCTTCAGGAACGCGTGCGTCTCCGGGAGGTTCTCGCAGTTGGTGCCCTCGCGCTCGAAGAGGTAGGGCACGGCGTCGCAGCGGAACCCGTCCACGCCCATGTTGAGCCAGAAGCGCATGACGTCCAGCATGGCTTCCTGCACTTCGGGGTTGTCGTAGTTCAAGTCCGGCTGGTGGCTGAAGAAGCGGTGCCAGAAGTACTGCTTGGCCACCGGGTCCCACGTCCAGTTGGAGCGCTCCGTGTCCGTGAAGATGATGCGCGCGCCCTTGTAGGACTCGTCCGTGTCGCTCCAGACGTACCAGTTGCGCTTGGGACTCTTCGGATCCCTTCGCGCCTCCTGGAACCAGGGGTGCTGGTCGCTGGTGTGGTTGACGACCAGCTCGATGATGATGCGCAGGCCGCGCTTGTGCGCCTCTTCCACCAGCCGCTGGAAGTCCGCCAGCGTGCCGTAGTCCGGGTGGATGCCGTAGTAGTCCGCGATGTCGTAGCCGTCGTCGCGCAGCGGCGACGGGTAGTGCGGCAAGAGCCACAGGCAGTCCACGCCCAGGTCCTGGAGATACGGCAGCTTCTCAATCAGGCCGGGGATGTCCCCATGGCCATCCCCGTTGGAGTCATGGAATGCGCGGATGTGCAGCTCGTAGATGAGCGCTTTTTTGTACCAAAGCGGATCCAGGTCCATACGCCTCTCGGAAGGGGTCACTCGAAGTAGTCGAACGCGTGTTCGGTGCGGCGGTAGCGGTAGACGGCCCAGATGGCCGCGGGCTGTTCAGGCGTCAGGCGCACCTGCACGTCCGGGCCCTGCCACAGCGAGCGCTGGTCGGCCATCAGCTCATGCACCTGGTAGGTCTCCTCCGCGTTGACGCCCAGCCACGCCATGGGCACGTGGAGCAGCGCCTCCTGCGGCGCGTACGGATCCAGGCTCACCGCCACCAGCACCGTGCTGAGGCCGTCCGGCGAACGCTTGCCGTAGAAGACGACGCGGTCGTTGTCGGACTCGAAGAAGCGCAGGCCCTGGTACTGCTGGAGCGCGGGGTGCGCCTTGCGGACGGCGTTGAGCCTGGCAATCCACTCGGAGATGTTGCCCGGCCGGTCCCAGTCCCACGCGACGAGCTGGTACTTCTCCGAGTCCAGGTACTCCTCCTTGCCTGGCACCGGGCGGCCCTCGCACAGCTCGTAGCCGGAGTACATGCCCCACACCGACGACAGCGTGGAGGCCAGCGCCACGCGCAGGCGGAAGGCACCGGGGCCCGCGTTCTGGAGGTTCTCCGGGAGGATGTCCGGCGTGTTGGGCCAGAGGTTGCCGCGGAAGTAGTCCGACACGGGCGGGCTGGTGATCTCCTCCAGGTACGTGCGCAGCTCGTCCTTGAAGAGGCGCCAGGTGAAGTACGTGTACGACTGGGTGAAGCCCACCTTGGCCAGGGCCTTCATCACCTTGGGACGGGTGAAGGCCTCCGACAGGAAGAGCACGTCCGGGTGCAGGTCCTGCACCTCGCGGATGAGCCAGTGCCAGAACTGCATGGGCTTGGTGTGCGGGTTGTCCACGCGGAAGGTCCGCACGCCGTTGTCCACCCAGTGCAGGACGACGGACCTCAATTCCTTCCAGAGGGCGTCGCGCGCGGGGCCCATCCAGTCGAAGTTGACGATGTCCTCGTAGCGCTTGGGCGGGTTCTCCGCCGTCTTGATGGTGCCGTCCGGGCGGTGCTGGAACCACTCCGGATGCTCCTTCACGTACGGGTGGTCCGGAGAGCACTGGAAGGCCAGGTCCAGCGCCACCTCGATGCCGTGCGCCTTCGCCGCGTCCACGAACGCGCGGAAGTCCTGCAGCGTGCCCAGCTCCGGGTGCACGGCCTTGTGGCCGCCCTCCGCGGCGCCAATGGCCCACGGGCTGCCCACGTCACCGGGCTCCGCGCGCAGGCTGTTGTTCTTGCCCTTGCGCGCGGTGCGGCCAATGGGGTGGATGGGCGGGAGGTAGACGGTGTCGAACCCGAGCTTCTGCACGTAGGGCAGCCAGCCCTGCGCGTCCTTGAAGGTGCCGTGCGTCTTGCCGTCGCGCTTCGCCGAGCGCGGGAAGAACTCGTACCAGGCGGCGTTGCGCGCCTTCTCCCGGTCCGCGAACACCTCCAGCACTTTGTCGTACTTGCAAGCGAGCGAGCGGTCCGGATGGCGTGACGCGGCGTCCGCCAGGTCGGGGGACAGCGCGACGAGGAGATGGTCCGGCGTGGGCGGCGTGCGCAGGCGGGCCCCCGCCTCGGCGAGCACCCGGTGGTCCTCCGCGGATTTGCCCTTGGCGCGCGCGGCGGCGCCCTCCAGCAGCGCGGCGCCTTCCAGCAGCTCGCTCTTCACGTCGCGGCCGGCGTCCACCTTGCGCTTCAGCTCGTGCGCCCAGGTGCGGAAGAGATCCGGCCAGGCTTCAATCGTGAATTCGTAGCGGCCGTTGTTCGCCAGGGGGATGGAGCCTTCCCAGGCGTCGTTGTTCTTGAAGGTGAGGGGGACCTCGGCCCACTCCGTCTTCTGGGCGGCGGGGGTGACCTGCCGCCAGCGGGCGACGGCCACGAGGACGTCGTGGCCCTCCTTGAAGATGTCCGCCCGGACGGTGAGGCTCTCTCCGGCGACGCGCTTGATGGCGTAGCGCCCCGCGTCCAGCTCCGGCTGGACGTTCTCGATGAACACGCTTCCGAGTCGTTCGGTCATATCGGCTGGCGGCCCCTTATAGGACTCTGAGTCAGTGGCTCCAGGCGGCAATGTGCGGGTGTGGTGGATTGAAGATGGCGGCCGCCCGGTCGCGTTGGCCTGTCAACGTTAGGAACGGAGGGAGCGCTCGCCCACCCCGAGGTGCTGGGTGGACGGCTTCCGATGGTTGAAGCTGGGATCCGCCCCTCGGGTTGCGGTATCCGGGACGAACATGGCGCCTACCGACTCCGCTGCTCAGCAAGCGAGTGACCTGTCGGCCGACCGCGACCTGCTGAAGCAGGTGGCGCTTGGCAGCGCGGCGGCCATGCGGGGCGTCTACGCGCGGTGTTCAGCGCGGGCGTTCGCCATCACGGTGCGGCTGTTGCCCACGCGCGCGGACGCGGAAGAGGTGCTGCAGGAGACCTTCCTGGAAGTGTGGCGGCGCGCGCGCGAGTTCGACCCGGCGCGCGGTGGGCTGGAGACGTGGGTCACGACCATCGCGCGCACGCGGGCCATCGACCGGCTGCGTTCGTTGGGCACGGTGTCTCGGATGGTGGAGGGGGTGGCCCAGCAGCCGCCGCCGGTGAGCGCGACGCCGCCATCGCCGGACGACTCCGCGTCCGCGGCGCAGGACCAGGCGCGGGTGCGCGCGGCGATGGCGCAGCTGCCACAGGAGCAGCGCGAGGTGGTGCTGCTCGCGTACTTCGATGGGCTGTCCCAGAGTGAGATCGCGCGGAAGATGGGCCAGCCGCTGGGCACGGTGAAGACGCGCGCGCGGCTGGCGTTGGAGAAGCTGGCGGTGCTGCTGGAAGCGCGGCCCGCGAGCGCGTCCGGCTGAGTGCACGACAGTAGCCCTGTTCCGCGGGGACGGGCGGTGGAGCAGGCCCGGCCCGCGGCCGCCTTGCCGTCACTGGGTGGGACCCAAACCTTGCGACTGTTTGGCGAACCCGAGGGAGGGGGCGGACATGCGCAAGATGCGGGAGACAGGGACGGCTTTGATGAACGCGGGGGAGATGCGGCTGGTGCTGGCCAGTGCGCCGCGCAACCTGATGGAGCTGTCGCGGCGCGAGCTGATGGGGATGGTGCGGCGCGCGCGTGGCATGGTGGTCCAGTACGAAAAGCTGGCACACCGGCTGCGCCGTGAAGCCATGCGCGTCCCCATGGGGAACCGCATGATTGGCGGGAGCATGAACACGCGGCGCAAGGCGGCGCTGTTCCGCGCGGCGCTGACGCGCTTTGAATCTCAGCTGGGCCGGATGGAGAAGGCGCCGGCGCGCAAGGCGAGGCCCGCGATGCGCAAGCGTCCCACGGCGAAGAAGGCGATGCGCCCGGCGGCCCGCGCCACGGCGCCGCGCAAGAAGGCGGCGACGGCGAAGAAGGCGATGCGGCCCGCGGGCTATGCGCGCCGGGGGCCGGTGAAGGCGCGGACGCACAAGCCCCGTCGCATGCCGGGCATGAAGAGGCAGGCGCCGCACCGGACCGCGAAGGCGCGGACGCCGACGCGCCGGGCCGCGATGCGGTAGCGCTTTTCGGAGGAAGGAAGCCGGGTCGCGTCCAGCTCGTGGCCCGGCGAGGGGGAGGGGAGCTGGACCGCGTCCGCCCCGCTTCGGGGCGGGCACGGTGGGGATTGTCTTGAGTCGATTGACAGAAGTTCGTTGCCCCATCCGTCACGGAAGCAAGGCCCGGACGGATGCGCCCGAGGTCAATCGACACAGGCGCTCAGCCTTGGCAGAAGGCGCGCGGAGCTTCAGGGGCGACAGAGGATGAGAAGGGCCGTCGCCCCTCAAGAAGCAGGGGGATCCCGGGGCGTGTGCCCAGGAGAATCCAGCGGCGCGCAGTCCACCGGCCCGAGGGTGGTTGGGAGGGGAACTCGGGCGCCGTGAGGCAGCCCGTTCTCATTGAGCACCGACATGTGGAGTTGTTCTGGAGACGAAGCGTTCCAACCTGTCCGACAATCGGACGGGTTGCCCAGGGACCCGGCCATCCCGTCGCTTCCGGCGCCCTTCCCACCGTGAAGCACAGGGTCCTGCGTGGTGGCTGCCGCGGGGCCTCCAGGGCCGTTCTCCTCAACGCGGGGGCATGTCCGGAGCGACTCGTCCTGCTCGCTGGCTGACGCGGGGACGCATAGGCCACGCTCCTCAACGCAGGGGTATGACTCAAGCGCATCGTCCTGAGCCGTGACTGACGCGGAGGCCCCAAGGGTGCGCTCCTCCACGCATGAGTGGGCCTTCAGTGCATCGTCCTGCTCAGGGGCTGACGCGGGGACTTCGAGGAGGCACTCCTGGTCGTGGTGGGCCTCGGGGGACTCGTGCTCCCGCGGGGCAGGAGCAAAGGCGTCCAGCACGCGCTCATCGCACGCCTTCAGCAGCGCCGGCAGCTGGTGCTGAAGTGCCTGCGCGTCGCGGTCACTCAGGGCGTGCATCGCGCCCAGGGCCCACTGGCGCAGGGACTCGCCCCCCATGAAGGACAGCAGCCGGGCCGCGTTGCCTCTCAGGGCCCGTTGCAGTGACTGAATGAGGAGCAGGTGCCCGGGACGGGCCGCCGCCTGGGCCGCCAGCCTCAGCAACTCGAATTCCAGCTGCGCGCAGCGCTCCCCAGGATGCCAGTGCGCCGCGTCCCCGAGGGCGTAGCAGAGGTTCTCCAGTTGGCGAACATCCCTCTCGGAGGCACTCGTGCAGCAGTCGGCCAGCAGCTCCACCAGCACCTGCCGCTTGAGGCTGAAGAAGCCCTCCAGGAGCCTCCGGCATTCCTCGGAGCGCTTGTCATGCAGCGCCAGGCCCAGGTTCTCCAGCGTCAGTGACTCATCCAGAGCCACCGCACGCGTCACACGCCCGGGGTGCTGCACCACCAGTCCCCGCGCCGCCAGCCGCCGCAGCGCCTCTCGCACGGTGCTCCGGCTCACCCCGTAGCGACGCGCCAGCACCTGCTCCGAGCCAATCTGGCCGTTCCTCGGCAGCCTCCCGAGCGAAATCTCTCGCTCGAGTTGCTCCTCCACGTACGCCACGAGTCCCACCCTCACCATCACCGTCCTCCTCCTCGCCCTACCTTCGCCCATCCAACCAGAGGGGTCTGACATGGACGCGCGGGTCCACCGTCCTCGTTGGTTGCCGGGACGGGGCGGCCTGGGCCCCAGGCGGCACGAACCTGTCTGACTGTCGGACAGGTTTGGCGAAAGCGCTCCCGGCGGGCGCCTCTGTTCGTGGACCCACCTTGGGTGTTCACGCAGTCCCACCATCGCGGCCCATCACCGCGCTGCGCTGGGCGCGCATCCTCACGGCGGACTTCGCGGGTCACGGGATGGGTTCACGAACTCCTGATGACCTGCTTAGAAGACGTCCATGCGGAAGACGTGGCCATACGCGGTGGTGGCGCTACTGGTGCTCATCGGAGTGCCGAGGGCGCTGAATCACTTCATTCCAGACCGGCAGCAGGCGCTGATGATGTTGCCTGTCGTCCTGTTCGTCCTGCTGGTGCCAGTGGCCCTTTACTTCCTGCCGCGCTACCGCAGGAGCCAGCAGCTCACGGACGAGGGGATCCAGTTGCTGTCGGAGGGGCGGGTGGTCGCGGCGCTCGAACGGTTCGAGGCATCGCGTCCCCTGGCCAAGGTCCAGGTCATCCCGACGTACAACATCGGCATCAGCCGGCTTCAGCTCTGGCAACTCCCTGTGGCGGGACAGGAGCTGTCGAGTGTGGATGCACGCAAGGACCTCACGCCGCAGTTCCGCGCGATCTTGTCCGCGGCCATCGCGCTGGTGGACGCGCTCGAAGGGCGGCTGTCGCGGGTGGAGCCCCGTCTGGCCGAGGCGAAATCCAGGGTGGATTTTCCATTGCTGTTCGCACCGCTCGCGTCGGCGGTGGTGGCGTGCCGTGAGGGGCGCTGGACGGAGGCACGCACGCTGCTGCGGGATGCCGGGTTGGAGAAGCTCACCGGGCCATTGCGCGGCCTCCGGGATGTCCTGGAGGCCTGGTGCGTCGAGCAGCTCACCGGAGAAGCACGGCCGGTGGATGCCATCGCCCTGTTCGGGGAGGCCTCACAGGACTCGCTCCAGGCCGCATGGCCGGAGCTCGTGGACTACGTGGTGAAGCGGTCGCGCTGAGTTGGCGATCCGAGGCCCGTCGTCTGGCTTCGGAATCCTCTCGCAGGAGCCGTCACCCGGGTGGCGACATCAGCGGGCCGGTGAAGGCGACCTCCAGGCCTCCGTATTCCGACGGGGCCAGGGCCATCTTCCAGCCGTGCAGCTCCACCACGTTGTGCACGATGTGCAGGCCCAGGCCCTGGCCCTGCGGCTCCCGGGTTCGCGCCGCGTTGCCCCGGAAGCGGCGCTCCAGGATCCTGGAACGCTCTTCCTCGGAGATGCCGGGCCCGTCGTCGATGACTCGCAGGATGAAGGACTGCTGGCGCGTCGTCTCCAGCACCACCGCCACGTGGCCGTCCTCGCGCCCGTAGCGGATGCCGTTGAGCACCACGTTGCTTACTGCCTGTTCCAGCAATGTCTCGTCGCCCATCACCCAGGTGGGCGTCGCCGGGACTCCGCTCTCCAGTGCAATGCGCCGCGGCCTCGCGATGGGTTGGTGCCGGCTCAGCACCCGTGACACCAGCGCGTTCAGGTCCACGGGCGCGTGCTGCACCTGCGGCGCTCCTGCCTCCAGTCTCGCGGCCGCTCCCAGGTTGTGCACCAGCGAGGCCATGTAGTGCGCTTCGCTCATCGCGGACAACATCAGGCCCGACTCCAGCGGCTCCCCCGCGCGCATCCGCTGCTGCATCGCGGCCAGGTGGCCCTGCAACACCGTGAGCGGCGTCATCACGTCGTGCGTCGTGTTCGCCAGGAAGTCCCGCAGCGTCTGCTCGCGCGCCTCCTGGTGCGCCATCTGCGCTTGAATCTCCGCTCGCGCCTGCTGGAAGGCCCTGGCCAGTTCGGCGATTTCGTCGCTGCCGTTCACCGTGACGGGCTGCTCGTAGCGGCTGCCTGATGACGCTCGGACCTCTTCCGTCAGCCGGCGCAGGCGCTGCACCACCGGCCCCAGCGCCACCACCATCGCGGACAGGAGGATCAGCGTGGGCACTCCCCAGACGTACAGGGGCGGCAGGCCCACCTCCGGCGACCCCGGGGGCTCCACGCGGCGCGCGAGCACGTATTCGCACGGCCCTCCATCCCAGGGCATGCGCAACAGCAGGTCCTGCACCAGCGCGCCGTCCTCCTTGGAGTAGCGGCGCACGCCCACGCCGTCGTCCTGGACGCCCTGGCGCAGCTCGTCGTCCACCGCGGGGGCCTGCGGGTTGCGCGAAACGAACTGCCCGTCGAACGGATAGAGGTTCACCGGCGGCAGCCGCCGGCCCAGGGGGCCCCTGACTCCCATCCGGGGCGGGCCTTCATCTCCAGGCCGTGGGCCCCCCGAGGGTGGACCGCCACTGTCGTCGGGCAGGCCCTCCCGCTCCCAGGGCGGACGCTGCGCGCGGGAGCGGACCATCCAGGTCTCTGGCGCGGCCTCGCAGCGCTCGCGGCCCCCGGACTGCATCTGCGACAGCGTGGACGCGATGATGACTTCGTCCGTCGTGCGGCGGCGCACCGAGTGCTCCACCTGCACCAGCGCGAACACCGCGGGCACCGTCACCGCCACCGCCGTGAGCGCCAGGCGCAACCGCAGCTTCACGCATCCTCCCCGGGCACCAGCCGGTAGCCAACGCCCCAGACCGTCTCCACGCACTTCACCGGACCCAGCTTGCGCCGCAGCCGCGACACGTGGACGTCCAGCGTGCGCTCCGTGCCCTCACGCTCCGGATCCAACACGTGCTCCACCAGCCACTGCCGCGTCACCGCCTCCTGGGGCCTGCGCGCCAGCGCCGCGAGCAGCTCGAACTCCACCCGCGTGAGTTCCACGGGCCGCCCCTGCACCTGCACGGTGTGCCCCTGCAGGTCGATGCGCAGCGGGCCCACCTCCACCACCACCTGCTCCTTCTGCAGGGTGGGGCGGCGCAGGCGCGCGCGCACGCGCTCCACCAGCTCCTCCGGCCAGAAGGGCTTGGTCATGTAGTCGTCCGCGCCCAGCTTCAGCGCGCGGACCTTGTCCAGCGTGTCGTTGCGCGCGCTCAGGATGAGCACCGGGACCTCGGAGAAGGTCCGCAGCGCCTTGAGCATGTCCAGGCCATAGGTGCCGGGCAGCATCAGGTCCAACACCACGAGGCTCACGTCCGGCAGGTCTCCGGCCACCAGCAGGCGGCCCTCGCGCCACCACACGGGCTCGAAGCCCGCGCCCCGCAGGTGCCCGACAATCTGGGACCCGAGCGGGTCGTCATCCTCCACCAGCAGGATGCGGTCGCCCATGCGCCATGCCTCCCTTCGGACACGCCACCCCGGAGGACTCCAGGGGGACCCGTGCCACCCTAGTTCAGGGCATGCCGCCGTCGAAGCCCGGCGGCGGAGGCCCCATGCCGCCATCCCAGCCAGGCGGGGGACCCATGCCACCGTCGCCACCCGGCGGGGGACCGCCGGGTCCACCGCCACCGCCGCTGCCTCCCGGCATGGCGCAGGACGCGTTGTTCAGCGAGGAGCGGATGACCAGCGTCTTGGATGCCAGCATCGCGCCGTCCGACATGCGCTGCGTGGCGAAGAGGTAGTCGCCCACCGCGTCCCCGGAGACCACCGTGTCGTTCTGGTTGGTCGTGTCACGTGCTCCGCGCGTGTTGTAGAGCGGCTGGTTCGTGACGATGTCGTCGCTCGTCGAGTCGTCGAAGAACAGCTGGGACGTGACGAACTCCTGGCCGTTCACGCGCACGGTGAAGTGGATGTGGATGGTGCGGCTGCTGTACCAACCGGGGAAGCAGGTGTCGAAGTCCACGCGCCCGTTGGCATCCGTGGTCTGCACGCCTCGGAACCACCGCGCCGCGCGCGCCGTCGCGTCACCGGAGGTGCAGAAGTCGCTCGCGTCCTCGCCGGAGTACAGGCCTTCCGGCGCCGCGTGCCAGATGTCCACCGTGGCGTTCTGGATGGGCGTGCACGTCTCGTCCACGACGAGGAAGGCCAGGCGCACCGGCAGGCCGTCATGGCCCTCGCTGATGTCCTTGCGGTCCACCGTGGTCGCGTAGCAGGGGCCCAGCGTGGCCTCGCAGGCGAGGTTGCACACGGTGCCCAGGCCGGAGGCGAACGGGTCCGGGTACGTGGCGGCGGCCGTCATCGCCGCGGTGCCGCCCGTGGCCCAGACGCCCGGGTCCACCACGCCGGAGTCGGCGCCTGTGTCCGTGCCTGCGTCGATGTTGGGGGCGCCGCCAGTTGTGTCATCGCCACCGCAGGCGACGAGCAGCTTCGCCACGGGAACCGCGGCCAGCGACAGGCCCATGCCGCGCAGGATGCTCCGGCGCGTGATGACCTTGGGGGAAGGGGCCTGGGGGGATTCGCTCTTCATCCGGGGTTCCTCCGGGAGCTCGGGAGCCAGGAGCGGCGGGGGTGCCGCTCGCGGGACCGCCCGGGGCTGACCGGACGGTGAACCGGGTTATCGCGGGCGAACCTTAAGCAATCCTTGCGCGCGAGCGCCGCGCCTCAGGAAAACCGCACGCGGAAGGCGGCGAGCAGTGGACCCGCTGCCCGGCCGTCCGCGGTGGACCTCGGCCCGCCCTCCGGCAGCGCCGCGCCCAGCTCCTCCAGCGAGGGCTTCATGGACTCGAAGGCGTGGAGCGCGTCCGCCGCGTTGTCGAAGAAGCGCGGGTGCGACAGCCAGCCAGCCACGCCGCAGGTGACGACGTGGAAGGAGCGCGAGTCGTCCGCTTCGTAGGTGAGGCGCAAGAGGTCGCGGAAGCCCTCGTCCCGCACGATGGTGCCGCCCTGGCTGCCCATGCCCCCGAGCGTCGCGCCGCCCTCGTAGTCGCTCCAGCCCGTGTCCGCGTGCATGCCCTCACGCATAGCACCCCCGGGGCCGACGCGGGCGGAGTGACAGGGAGGCGCAGCGCCGTTGCCCGCTGCCCCTGTCAGGCGGGGCGGGCCGCGCCCCGCGCGGGGTTGCACGCCGGTTGTCGCCCCTTCCGCACCGACCCACGTTTCGCGGTGTGGGGGGCGTTGTCATGTCCACGGAAACCATCCATGAGCCGCGTTACTCCGAGGAGATCGTGCCCTTCCTCGCGGGCGACGGCCGCGCGCTGCACCTGGTGCACCTGCGCGGTGTCGAGAAGGCGGACAAGGGGCCGGTGGTGCTGGTGCATGGGGCCGGCGTGCGCGGGAACATCTTCCGCGCGCCGGTGCGCCAGACGCTGGTGGATGCACTGATTGAAGATGGCTACGACGTGTGGCTGGAGAACTGGCGCGCCAGCATCGACGTGGAGCCGGGCGAGTGGACGTTGGACCAGGCCGCCGTCCTGGACCACCCGCCCGCCATCCGCACCGTCGTGGAGAAGACGGGAGCGGACAAGGTCAAGGCCATCATCCACTGCCAGGGTTCCACCAGCTTCACCATGGCCGCGGTGGCGGGGCTGCTGCCCCAGGTGGACCTCATCCTCACCAACGCCGTGTCCCTGCACCCGGTGGTGCCGCCGACCGCGAAGCTGAAGCTGCGCTACGCCGTCCCGCTGGTCGCGAGCTTCACGCCGTACCTGGATCCGCAGTGGGCCTACGGCGGCCCCACGCGCACGGCGCGCATGCTGACGCGCGTGGTGAAGGCGACGCATCACGAGTGCGAGAACCTGGTCTGCCGCTGGACGAGCTTCACCTACGGCACGGGCTTCCCGGTGCTGTGGCGGCACGAGAACCTCAACGCCCAGACGCACGACTGGCTCCAGCACGAGTTCGGCCCGGTGCCCTTCACGTTCTTCCGCCAGATGGAGGAGTGCGTGCGCGCGGGCCACCTGGTGCCGGTGGAGGGCTTCCGCGCGCTGCCGGAGGACCTGGGCGAGCGCGAGCCCCAGACGGACGCGCGCTTCGTCTTCTTCGCGGGCGAGGAGAACCGCTGCTTCCTCGCGGAGAGCCAGCGCCGCACCTTCGAACACCTGGAGCGCTTCCACCCGGGCCATCACGCGCTGCACCTGCTGCCCGGCTACGGACACCTGGACGTCTTCATGGGCAAGCGCGCGTCCCACGACGTCTTCCCCCTCATGCTCTCCGAGCTCGACCGCCGTGTGACCCACTGACGAAAGGCCCGCCATGTTCCTCCCCCGACGCATCCAGAGACAGTCCGGCCGCTACTCGCGGGTGGACGGCATCCCGTACGCGCTGCCGGTGGATTCGAAAGGCGCCCCGGCGCTGATGGCCGCCTTCACGGTGGACGCGCGCCGCGCGGCCAGCCTGCTGCCCGGCAACGAGCTGCACCCGCTGCGCGTGTCGCGCGACCGGGCGGTGCTGCTCATCTCCGTCATCGACTACAAGCAGACGGACATTGGCGCGTACATCGAGTTCAGCATCGCGCTGGCGTGCACGCACGGGCGCAGGCCCGCGCCGCCGCTGTTGCCGCTGCTGTTCCAGAAGCACTTCGGCGTGGGGCAGTACGTGGTGGACCTGCCGGTGAACACGGAGGTGTCCGTGAAGGGCGGCAAGGGCATCTGGGGCATGCCCAAGCACCTGGCCCGGCTGGACTTCCGGATGGAGGACGGCTCCGTGAGCAGCCGCTACGAGGAGGGCGGCCAGCAGGCGGTGCGCGTGCGCATCGAGCGCCCGAGGTTCCCGTGGCTGCCGCTGCGGATGGCGGCGGTGAACTACTGCGCCTTCCGGGGCATGTTGATGAAGTCCACCATCTACTTCCGGGGCCGGTTCGGCTTCCGGTTGGGCAAGCACGCGTGGGGGACGTTGGAGCTGGGGGACCATCCGCGCATCCAGGCGCTGCGGGACCTGAGCATTTCCCCCCGCGCCTTCTTCACCGGGTTCTTCCCGTCGTCCAGCGGCGTGCTGGATGACCACTTCGAGGCGTGGTTCCTCACCCAGCCCACCCTCCCCGAGGCCACGTACCCGGAGGGGCTGGAGAGCGTGGTGGACCTGGGCCAGGACCAGACGCCCATGCCGCCTCCGGAGGCGGATGGGGCGCCACCGAGGGTGCTCCAGGACGTGGTGCCGCTCCATGATGAAGTGCGTTCGCGTGAGGAAGCGCGGTCATGAAGCGCGGCGGCCACTTCGACCTGGCGAACGCGTGCCTGCTGTTCCTGTGCACGTCCATGTACCTGGGCACGGGCTGGTCGCTCATCCTCTTCACGTTCCCCATCGCGCCCCAGCTCACGGTGGACAACTACTACCTGCAGTTCGTGCCGCAGGTGCAGGCGGCCACGCGGTTCTTCACCTGGATGACGGCGGTGATGCTGCTGTCGGCCGGGGTGCTGGCGTGGCGCGAGCGCAAGACGGCCCTGCGCTGGTATCCGCTGGGCGTGCTGCTGGCGGTGGTGGTGGCCACGCTGCTCACGCGCATCTACATCTTCCCGTACAACGACGAGATGGCGGCCGGCATCACGTCGCCTGAGCGGCTGACCGAGGTGCTGGGCGCGTGGATGCGGATGAACCGCATCCGCGTGGGGCTGTGGACGGTGCAGTGGCTGTTGACGCTGGGCTACTTCGTGCACCGGGTGCTGCGCGCGGAGCAACCCGCGAGGACGCGCGTGCGCTACGGGCTGTCCGTGCCGCCACGGCGGGAGGCCCACGCATGAGCCCGGCCTCGTCGCGATGGCTGGAGCGCCAGGCCCGCGTCAACGGGCGCCCCTGGCGCTGGACGCTCGCGGCCATCGGGTGGATCACCCTGGTGACCGGCGCGGTGCAGATGCTCCTGCCGGGGGTGGAGCTGCGCCTGCTGCACGCGGATGCGTCCGCCGCGCCCGCGCACTTCTTCCGCATCGTGGGGATGTTCATGGTGCTGTTCGGCGGCCTGCTCCTGCACGGCCTGCATGAGCCCCGTGCGAACCCGGCCGCCTTCCTGTGGACGGGCCTCCAGAAGGTGGGGGCCTGCGTGATGGTGGCGATCGGTGTGGGGCGCGACCTGCTGTCGCCGCTGGCGCTGGCGGTGGCGGCGTTCGACGGGGTGTGCGCCGTGCTGGTGCTGGGGTTCTACGCGTCGCTGCGCCAGCGCGAGCAGATCATCTCCGTGCTCAAGCCCCAGCGGACGGAGGAGGCGGCTCCGGAGCCCACCAGGGAGCCTGCCAGGGAGCCCATCAGCCCGTCCGTCAGCACGCTGCGCGTGGCGGACGCGACCCGCGAGCCCAAGCCGTTGGGGCAGCCCCTGCGGGTGCTCGGGGAGGGCTCGGGAGTCCAGGCGTCGCCGGCGGAGGCGCCCCGGCGCTCGCTCGTGCTCGCGGGGGGCGGCATGCGCGTCGCGTGGCAGGCGGGTGTGCTGCGCGCGCTGACGGACGCGCGGCTGTCCTTCGCCCACGCGGACGGCACGTCGGGCGGCATCATCACCCTGGCGATGTGGCTGTCCGGCCAGTCCCCCGCGGAGATGTGCGAGCGGTGGCGGACGCTGGACGTGAAGGACTTCGTGTCGCTGATGCCGCTGGACGACTACGCGCGGCCCTGGAAGCTCCACGCACTGGGGGACGCGGACGGAATCATCCAGCACATCTTCCCGCACCTGGGCGTGGACGTGGACGCCATCCGCGCGAACCGGGACCGCTCGGGCACCTTCAACGTCTGTGACTTCGCCCGGAAGACGAACGAGGTCATCCCGCACACGGAGGTGGACCGCGACCTGCTGGTGGCGGGCATCTCCCTGCCGCTCTTCATGCCCCCCGTGGCGAGGGACGGCCACCTGTACCTGGACTCGGTGTGGATCCAGGACGCCAACGTGATGGAGGCCGTGCGCCGGGGCGCGGACGAGGTGTGGGTCGTCTGGTGCATCGGCAACACGCCCCGGTACCAGGACGGCTTCTTCCACCAGTACGTCCACATGATCGAGCTGAGCGCGAACGGCGCGCTCTTCGCGGAGCTGGAGCAGGTGCGCGAGCTCAACGCGCGCATCCTCGCGGGCGAGCACGTGCCGGGCCACGCGCGGCCCATCACCGTGCACCTCATCAAGCCGGAGCACCCGCTGCCGCTGGATCCGGACTTCTACGCGGGCCACGTCACGGCGGCGACCCTCATCGACCAGGGCTACTCGGACGCCTGGCGCTACCTGTCGGTGGCGGGCGCCCAGGGCCTGCCCCTCACTCCGGAGATCACCCAGATGACCGAACCCGCCTATGACCTGAGCTTCCGCGAGACCATGTCCGGCCCCCTCGCGATGGGCACCACCGACCCCGAGGCCGGCGCCCATGACGGGCGCTCCACGCCCTTCACCATGCACTGCACCATCACCATCGACGACATGGAGGCGTTCATCCGCGACGCCGACCACGCGGCCCGGCTGGTGGCGCACGTGCAGTACAAGCCGCTGGGCATGGACCTGCCCGTGCGCGAGGGGCGCTTCAACCTCTTCCGCTCCACGGATGATCCGCGCACGAAGATCATGACCTACGGCCTGCGCTTCCAGGCCAACGGCCAGGACTACTACCTGGACGGCACGAAGACGCTGCGCGACGACCCGGGCCCCGACCTCTGGCGAGACACCACGCGGCTCTACAGCTACCTGCATGAGGGCCCGGACGCGAGAGGCCCGGTGGTGGGCGCGGGCGTGCTGGTGCTGGGCATGCGGGAGCTGCTCCACCTGGTCTCCAGCATGCGCTCGTCGCGAGGGGGCGTGGAGGGCGCGGGCATGGTGGCCCGCTTCGGCCACCTGTTCCTGGGAGCGCTCTGGGACCTCTACGCGCCGGAGGCACCGGTGCGCGAGCGCGAAGGGGAGGCCGCGCATGGCCACGAGGGGTGAGCACTTCGACGTCGTCATCGTGGGCTCGGGCTTCGGCGGTTCGGTGATGGCGTGGCGGCTGGCGGACGCGGGCCTGCGGGTGTGCGTGCTGGAGCGCGGCAAGGCGTATCCGCCGGGTTCCTTCCCTCGCAGCCCGCATGACATGCGCCGCAACTTCTGGGACCCGCGCAAGGGGATGCACGGCCTGTTCAACCTCTGGTCCTTCCAGGGGCTGGGCGGCGTGGTGTCCGCGGGGCTGGGCGGCGGGTCGCTCATCTACGCCAACGTGCTCCTGCGCAAGGACGAGAAGACCTTCATCCACGAGGACCTCCACGGCGGCGGCTACGAGGACTGGCCCGTCACCCGCGCGGATTTAGAGACGCACTACGACGCCGTGGAGCGGATGATGCACGTGCAGCGCTACCCGCTGGAGCACCCGCCGTACGCGTCCACCGCGAAGACGCTGGCCATGAAGCTCGCGGCCGAGCGCCTGGGCCGCGCGGGGGACTGGCAGCTGCCGCCGCTGGCGGTGACGTTCGGCAACCCGGGCGAGGCGCCCGTCCCGGGCGAGCCCATCCGCGAGGAGCATCCCAACCTCCACGGCCGCACGCGCACCACCTGTCACCTGTGCGGGGAGTGCGACATCGGCTGCAACACGGGCAGCAAGAACACGCTCGATTACACGTACCTGTCCGCGGCGAAGCGCGCCGGGGCGGAGCTGCGCACGCGCGCGGAGGTGACGGAGCTGTGGCCCTCGGAAGGCGGCGGCTACGTGGTGCGGTACCTGGACCACACGGACACGCCGGAGGACGTGCCGCGTGAAGGCCCCCAGTCCCTGCAGCCGCGCACCACGGTGACGGCGGACCGGCTGGTGCTGGCCGCGGGCACGTTCGGCACCACGTTCCTGCTCCTGAAGAACCGGCGGAGCTTCCCGGGGCTGAGCGCACAGCTGGGCACGCGCTTCTGCGGCAACGGCGACCTGCTGGGCTTCATGCACCAGTGCCACGACTCGAGCACCGGCAAGCAGCTGCCCCGCATCCTGGAGGGCGGGCACGGGCCGGTCATCACCAGCGCGCTGCACTTCCGGGGCAGGGAGGAGGGCGGCGCGGGCCGGGGCTACTACATCGAGGACGCGGGCTACCCGGAGTTCGTCAACTGGCTCTACGAGGGGGCGCACCAGGTGCCGCTGATGAAGCGCGGCCTGCGGCTGGCGTGGCGCCTCATCCGCGGATGGACGGGGCACACGAGCGACTCCGACGTGAGCGAGGAGATCGCCGAGCTGCTGGGCGACTGCCTGGGCTCCGCGACGTCGCTGCCGCTGCTGGGCATGGGGCGCGACCTCCCCAACGGCCACATGCGGCTGACGAAGGACGGGATGCTGGACATCGACTGGCGGGTGGGCGGCTCGCGCGAGTACTTCGAGGAGCTGCGCCAGTCGATGGCGGACATCGCTCGCACGCTGGAAGGAAAGCTGGTGCAGAACCCGCTCAGCTACGTGAGCCGGGTCATCACCGTGCACCCGCTGGGCGGCTGTCCCATGGGACGCGGGCCGGAGACGGGCGTGGTGGACGCGACGGGCGAGGCCTTCGGCCACCCGGGCCTGTACGTGGCCGACGGCGCGATGATGCCGGGCCCCACCGGCCCCAACCCGAGCCTCACCATCGCCGCGCTCGCGGACCGCTTCGCGGAGGCGCTCATCGACGCGCACCGCCGGGACACGCAGGGTCGTTCGTGGCGGGCACCACCGGAGGAGGGGCCATGGCCGTCCGCGCCTCCGATGTGAGCCGCATGCCGGGCCGTCGCACGGAGCCCGCGCCCCTGCCGCGGGCGCCTCCGGGCAAGCCGATGGTGTCCTGGTTCGACCCGGCCGTGCTCGCGAAGTCCGGCGTGAAGGCGCTGCTGTCGGGGACGTTCGGACAGCATGCGGACCGGCGGCTCCTGGACGCGGTGTCGCAGCCCCAGCCGTTGTGCTTCGACTACTCGGAGAGCAACAAGGAGCACCCGCGCGACGAGCTGTGGCTGGACTATGTGTCGGACCTGGGCGACGGCTGGGACTCCACCTACGCGGTGGCCTCCGCGGTGATGGCGCCGAAGCTCGTGCTGACGGACGGCTCCGGGAGGACGCACCCCACGGAGGGCGGTGACGTGCTCGTGTTCGGAGGGGATGAGGTCTATCCGACCGCCAGCGTGGAGGAGTACCAGGCGCGTACGGTGGTGCCCTACGAGGACGCCTTGAACCGGCGGCGTCCCCGGCCGCACCTGTTCGCGGTGCCCGGCAACCATGACTGGTACGACGGGCTGGTGTCCTTCACGCGCCTGTTCTGCCAGGGCCGGCACTCCAAGGGCTGGCATACGCGGCAGCGGCGCAGCTACTTCGCGCTGAAGCTGCCGCACGGCTGGTGGCTGCTGGGCACGGACATGCAGCTGGAATCCGACCTGGACGCGCCGCAGGTGCGGTTCTTCCAGAAGGTGGCAGGGCGCATGAAGCCCACGGATCGCGTCATCCTCTGCAACGCGGAGCCGGGGTGGATCAAACAGCAGGTGACGCCCCACGCGGGCCGCGGCTTCCTGGACCACAACATCGACTTCCTGGAGCAGAAGGTGCTGGGCAAGTCCGTGAGCGTCTTCCTCGCGGGAGACCTGCACCACTACCGCCGGCACGAGGACGCGGAGGGGCGGCAGAAGATCGTCGCGGGTGGGGGAGGGGCCTTCCTGCACCCCACGCACCTGCCGAAGGTGGACCAGCGGCCGGGCGGCTTCGAGCTGAAGGAGTGCTTCCCGCCGAAGCAGACGTCCCAGCGGATGACCTGGCGCAACCTGCTGTTCACCGGGCTCAACCCGTGGTTCAGCGCGCTCATGGGCGTTGTCTACACGCTGCTGGGCTGGGGCGTGGCCGCGAACCTCAACGAGAGCACCCTGGGGGCTCCTTCGTTCCAGGAGGTCGTCAACGCGGCGTTGCAGAGCACGGGCTCGCTGGTGCTGGGGGCCGGGATGGTGGCGGGCGCGGTCGCGTTCGCGGACGGCCGACGGGGACCGCGCTGGAAGAAGACCGCCGGCGCCCTGCATGGGCTGGCGCACCTGGCCGTGGCGCTGCTGCTCACGTGGGGCGTGTCCGCTGTCGCCGCGTCGCTGGCGGAGGGGCTTCAGTGGAGCCTCCGGCGCGACCTCTTCAGCGGGCTGCTGCTCCTGGGCGGCGGCGCGCTGGTGGGGCCCCTGGTGGTGGGCGTGTACCTGCTGCTGTCGCTCAACGTGTTCTCCTGTCATCCCAACGAGGCGTTCTCCTCGCTGTCCATTCCGGACTGGAAGAACTTCCTGCGGCTCCACATCAGCAGGGAGGGCGTGCTCACGGTGTACCCGGTGGGCTTCCGGCGGGTGCCGCGCAAGTGGAAGCGGGGGAGCGGAAAGGAGGAGCCGGTGTGGGTGCCGGACCCGGCGGACACCCGGGCGACACCGCCCCGGCTCATCGAGCGGCCCATCGTCATCGGCCGTACGAAGGCGCTTCCGGTGAGGCCGGAGGCCGGTCCGCCCGGACCCATGGGCGTGATGGTGGACGAACACCCTCCCGGCGGAGCCGTTTGAGCGGCGGGGGCAGAGGGCCTACGCTGCTGGACCCATGAAGGCGATGCTCCTGTCCCTGCTCATTCTCGGCGCCGCGCCGTCGGGCCCCGCGCCGTCGTCCCTGCCTCCCGAAGCGCTGGGGGCGCCCCCGCTCGTGGATGCGTCTCCCACCGCGTGGGCGTGCACCATCGACACGCTGCGCGCGGGCAAGGAGTGCGTGTTCGAGGCGGAGCTGCCGCCTCCCGGTGCCGCGAACGCGGACCAGGAGGCCTCCAACGTGAAGCTGCTGAAGGACGCGTCGCGCGCCCTCTGTTCGGAGGCGGTGAGCAACGCGCGGGACGGCACGCCGGATCCGAAGCTCGTCGCCGTCTGCGAGCGCAAGTACGCGGACGTCGTGGGCCGCTGCGGCATCGACGGCAACTCGCCGGTGGTGGACGCCAAGGGCCGCTTCGCGCCCGTGGCCCGCGCCTGCTACCGCGCGCTGTCCACGGTGCTCCAGGACGTGCAGCTGATGGCCTCCGTGGCCTCCAGCTGCTGTGAGTGCGCCGCGCGCAGCCAGTGCCCCGGCACCGGGGAGAGCTGCTACGCGGCCGTGTCGCGGCAGCAGGCCGGCCCCACCATGCTCGCGTGCATGGACGACCGCTGCCACGACGCCTGCTCCATGATGCTGCCCCCGTCCGCCTCCATCCCGCGCCAGGCGCCGTCCCGCGCGAGCCAGCAGCACACCGACTCCGCCGCGCTGTAGCGCGCCGGCCGTCGCTCCTGAGCCCGCGCGTTCAGCCCTCGCGCGAGCAAGCCGGTCGCAGGAGCCGTTGCTTCAAGCCTGTCCGTCATCCAGCACGCCCCGCGCCACGTCGAATCGCGCGGAGCCTTCGCAGTCCCGGCCCCGCCGCGCCGTCGCACTTCAAGGAGCCTCGCGCCATGCCCCGTCTTCCGTTGCTGACCCTCGTGGGTGCGCTCGCCACCGGCTGCGGTGCCTCGCACTCCCACGTCGCCCTGGAGGATCGCGCCCTCACGGACGCAGCGCCTCCCCAGACGCCTCCGCCGGCCGCCCGGCGCTCCGTCGCCGCGGAGGAACCGCCCCCGTCCCCGCATGACGCCCGCGCGTTCCTGGCCCGCTTCCCCACGCCCGCCGCCTGCGAGGGCGCCGCCCGCAAGCTCCAGGCGTCCTCGCGCGACGACGCGTGGCTGGCCCTGAAGGTCTGCGCGGAGGCCCCCGGCTTCACCCAGCTGGGCGCCGTGCTGGGCAGCGCGTGGGCGGAGGACCTGCGCGTGCGTCCGGACGCCGCCAACCTCATCGCCCGCGTGGTGGCCCAGCGCGGCGGCAGCGTGGACGGTGAGCTGCGCCTGCTCCACGCGCGCAAGGTGCCCATCTTCTCGCTCGCGTCCGCCATCGCCCAGCCGGACACCTACCGGGGCCGCTACGTCCTCCTGCGCGCGCAGGTGGCCGACCAGCGCTCGGAAGGGGAGCGTCCCACGCTGTGGCTGGTGGAGCAGGGCCTCCAGTCCGTGGGCTCCCGCCGCGAGGTCGGCGTCGCCTACAACACCGACACCGTGACGGAGACCTCCGGCGACCTGGGCGGACGCACCGCGCTCACCGGCGAGGGCCGCGTGGGCGGCTCCATCTTCACGCGCGAGAGCACCACCCAGTCCGCCTCCGAGCGCACCTACGACAACCTCTCCGAGGAGACCGGCCGCGAGGCCCTGGGCCGCCTGGCCGCGCCGGATCCCTTCCTGGAGACCCGCCGCGACTACGTCATCCTCGCGCGCTTCGACGGCCTGCGCGTCACCTCCGGCATGACCACCGACGACGAGGACGAGGGCCCGAAGATCCCCGTGCTCACCATCGTCAGCTACCACCTGCCGCAGGCGCTCGCCGTCTACTGACGGACCGCCGCGTCCGTCAGCGCTTCACCGGTGGCGCCGCCGCGGTCAAATCCCGCGACGGCGTGCCGGAGTAGATCTCCACGTCGGTGGCCACCCACGTCCCCAGCCGCTCGCCGTAGGTCGTGTGCACCAGCACGCCCGGGCGCAGCTGGGCCCGGGCCACGCGCTTGCCGTCGAGGAGGATGCGCGTGGACGGCGCCACCTCGAACGGCCGCTCCACGCCGTCGTCGTCGCGCACCGTGAAGCTCCGCGTGCCGGAGAGGGTCACCGTGCCGTAGAAGTCCGGCGCGTCCTCGGCCACCGCCTCACCCGCGCTCCCACCTCCGCCGGTGCCTTCGTCCGCCAGCGCCTCCGAGCGGGGCTGGAACGCCGCGAGCGCCGGCACCATGCCGCTCTCCGCGACGGCCATCCCGTCCCGGGACTGGCACGCGCCGACCCCCAGCGCGAGCCCTCCCATCAGCCCTCCGGCGAACAGCCACCTCCCCCATCCCTGGCGCATGGCACCCACCTCGCGTGCGTTGGTGCTCCCAAGATGGGGCGGAAACCCGGTCCGACAACCACCCCCGGCAGGGAGGTCCACTCCAGTGTCACCCGGGCCACGGCGGCCGTGACTCCGGGTGGGGGCGAAGGGCCTCTGTCAGTCCGGACCGGACACCAGCCCGTGCTTGCGCAGGAGCTTCCGCAGGTAGACGCGGTCGATGCCCGCCTCGCGCGAGGCCTTGGAGACGTTGCCGCCGCACCGCTCCAGCAGCGTGCGCAGGTAGTCGCGCTCGAAGCCCTCGATGAGGCGCTCCTTCGCTTCCTTGAAGGGCAGCTCCAGGGCCAGCGACAGCGTGTCCTCCGGGCCCAGGTCCGGCGCCAGGGCAGGGCGCGGGCGCGGCGTGTCCGGCAGGTCCGGCAGCGCGGACTCGCCCAGGCTCACCACCCGGTCCACCACGTTGCGCAGCTCGCGCACGTTGCCCGGCCACGGGTACTGGGCGAGCAGGGCGCGCGTCTGGTCCGACAGGGCGCTGGGCGGCTTGCCCATGCGCTCCAGCACGGTGTCGATGAGCAGCGGGATGTCCTCCGGCCGCTCGCGCAGGGGCGGCAGCGTCGCGCGCAGCACCGCGAGCCGGTGGAACAGGTCGCCGCGGAAGCGGCCCGCCTTCACCGCGCCCTCCAGGTCCTGGTGCGTGGCCGCCACCACCCGCACGTTCACCGAGCGGTAGTCGTTGGCGCCCACCCGCTTCACCTGCCGGCGCTCCAGCGCGCGCAAGAGCCGGGGCTGCACCTCCAGGGGCAGCTCTCCCACTTCATCCAGGAAGAGGGTGCCGCCGTGCGCGCGCTCGAAGGCGCCCGCCCGGTCCGCCTGCGCGCCCGTGAAGGCGCCCTTCACGTGGCCGAACAGCTCCGACTCCAGCAGCTGCGGCGCCACGCCCGCCAGGTCCACGATGACGAAGGGCCCCTTGGAGCGCACGCCGTGCGTGTGCAGCGCCTCCGCGCACAGCTCCTTGCCGGTGCCCGTCTCCCCCTGGATGAGCACGTCGGACTCGCCCTGGGCCACGCGCTCCAGCAGGGTGAACACCTCGCGCATCCGCCGGCTCTGGCCCACCAGGTTGCCGAACCGTTCCCGGTTGGACAGGGGCAGGGCGTGCGCCTTCTCTCCCTCCGGAACGAGCTTCAGCTCCGTGGTGCCCAGCGTGAGCACCGCGCCGGGGCGCACCTCCAACGTGGTGAAGCGCATGCCCTCGCAGAACGAGCCGTTGCGCGAGCCCACGTCCACCGCCTGGATGCTGTCCTCGCGCACGTCCAGGAGCAGGTGGCTGCGCGACACCGCCCGGTCCGCGATGATGACGTCCGAGCCGGGATCCGCGCCCACCCGGTAGCGGCCGGGGGCCAGCGGGTAGCTCTGGCCCGCGTCCGGGCCGGACAGCACCAGCAGCCGCACCCGCACCCGCGCCGAGCGCATCGCCGGCAGGGCGTCCGTGCGAAGCTGCCGGTCCTCCTCCCCGCTGTCGTCCCCGAAGCGCGCCACGGCGCGGACCATAACATAGGGAAATGGAAAGGCCCGGCCTCCCCGCACGCTCCGGAAAAGAGCGTGGACGGAAGAGGTCGGGCCCGGGATGCGGCCAGGGGCTGCGCGGCCGTCAGGCCGGCGGCTTCGCGTGCTTGTAGAACAGCACCAGCGTGTAGCAGTGGAACTCGTTGTCGGAGGACTGACACACGACCCGGTCCACGATCTCCAGGTCCGCGTTGCTCTTGATCCAACGGGTGACGTTCTCACCCAACTCTTCCCGCTCCTTGGCCTTCGTCGCGGAGAAGACCTTCACGCCCGTGAACATCGCCTGCCACTCCTTGTGCGGTGGTGAGAAAAGGCTTGACCGGGGGTTATCGCACACGCCTTTTCAGGGTGTCAAAAATGCTGCGGTCCAAAAGTCGTGATCCATGAGGGAGCGGGGGAGCGTGGCCGGGGTGGGGGTTTGCAGGTCCGGCGGCATGCATAGGTTCACCCGGTCGCACCCGGTTCTTGGATTGGGGCGGGGGCCCGGAGCCATTTCCGGCTTCAGGGCCAGGGCGGAAAGAGGGGGCAGGACCGTGGACATGAAGACGAAGAAGGACCTGGCGGTCGATTTCATCAACACCATCCGCACCATGGAACCGAGTGCGCTCAACGCCCTCATCGTGAAGGAGGCGGGCGAGGAGCTGGCGCAGTTCTTCCTGAACTACAGCGCGAACCTCATCTCCAAGGACCCTTCGCGGGTGCTGGAGAACACCTCCTCGCTGATGCTGATGGGCTACCTCATCCGCACGTACGAGGAGAAGAACAGCCAGGCCAAGCAGGGCAACTTCCAGTCCTACGCGTACGCCTGAGCGGTGCGTGCGCGCGGGCTCGACAGGCCCCGGGAGGCCTGTTAGGCACGCGTCGCCCATGCTCATCGACCTACACGCCCATTCCCATCTGTCCAAGGGGTGCGAACTGGAGCCGCGCGCCGTGCTGGAGCGGGCGGCGATGTTCGGCCTGGACGCGGTGGCGTTCACGGAGACCAACACGCAGGACGGCTGCGACGAGCTCTTCGAGATCGGCGCGAAGTCCAAGGTGAAGGTCTTCGTGGGCCTGGAGCTGGTGACGGACCGGGGCCAGTACCTCTGCTTCTTCCCGAAGCCGGAGCTGGCGCCGGAGCCCGTGCAGATGTGGGGCAGCAACCGGGAGAAGCCCTGGAGCGCCGCCGAGTGCCTGCCCAAGGTGAAGGCGCTGGGTGCGGCCATCGTCGCGGCCCGCCCCTTCGACCGCGACGTGCCCAACCCCGCCATGGACTACGTGCGCTCGCTGTCGGGCGTGCTGTGCGCGGTGGAGGGCTACAACGCCAAGGTGAAGCAGACCGCGAACGACCTGGCCGTGGAGGCCGCGGACGTGCTCAAGCTGCCCTGCGTGGGCGGCAGCGACGCGCGCGGCTCCCTGGACGAGATGGGCCGCGGCGCCACCTTCTTCAAGCGCGACGTGCTCACCCAGGCGCAGCTGGTGGAGGAGCTCTTCAAGGGCGACTACTGGCCGGTGATGGCCGGAGAGCTGCCCCGCCTCACCCGGCCGGGCGAGGCCCAGGCCCAGCGCAAGGGCGGTGGCGGCGGCGGCAAGAAGCAGCACCGCCGCGGCGGCCGGCGCTAGGCGCTACGGCAACACGGGCTTGCCCGCCTCTTCCGCGCGCACCAGCTTCCCGTCGGTGAGGAACGCCTTGCGGCGCTCCCCGGCGTAGCGCCACTCCTCGTTCTTCGCGGTGCCCTCCAGCGTGCGGCGCACGGACTCCGGAGGCCCCCAGGCCATGCGCACCGCGTCCGCGGGCATGTCCGCCACCAGCGTCTTGGCGCGCACGGCCTCCTTCACCGCCGCGCTGAAGCCGTTGAGCTGCTCCGTCAGCGGGTGGGGCGACAGCGTCTTCTCCAGCTCCACGCGGAACGCGTCCGGCCGGTCGAGGTTGGGCGGCAGCACCATCACCACCTGCTCGCCCGCGGGCGCGCCCTCCACCGTCACGTACACCCACGGCCAGGTGCGCGGGGAGTAGAGGACGCGCTCGGTGACGACCCACGCGGTGGGGAACTCCACCTTGTTGATCCGCACGCGCGAGCCGGCGGGGAGGGTGGCCTGGATGGGGCCGGGGTTGATGGGCTTGCCCTGGGTGTCGTCCACCAGCCGCACGTCCTCCGGCGGGTAGGGCGTGAGCAGCCGCTTGGACGCGTCCCCGAAGAAGGGCGTCAGGTAGGCGGAGACGCGCAGGTACTGCTCCGCGTCCGGGCCGGTGAGGGTCCGGTCCAGCGAGGCGCGATCCTCGGGGGACATGCGGGTGGCGGACGCGCAGCCGGCGGACACGGCAGCCAGCAGCGGCACCAGGAACAGGGACGACAGCGAGCGGAAGGAACGCGGCATGGCACCTGGAGGCGCGCGGGATGGAACGCGCGCACTTCAAGGTGCCTGCTTAGCCTAGCGGATGGCCTGCGTCAGCGCCGGCGTGTCCGTCGCCGCGAGCTTGCCGTTGCGGCAGCCGCGCTGCGGAGGGCACACGGGGCCACGGCCATGCGGGTCCGCGACCAGGAGGAATCGCCCCTGCCCCCGCGCATCCGTCAGCTCCGGGTGGCCGCACAGCGCGCAGTGACGGGGGGGACGCTTCGAGGGAGGAAAGGGCACGCGTCAAGTGTGCGGCCTCCCCGCGCCCCCAGCGAATTTTCAGCCGGGGGCGGTGGGACGAAGCGCGCTACGACTTGTCGCTGGACGCAGGGGCAGGCGCGGCCGCGGGAGCGGCGGCGGCCGGCGCGCTGCTCGTCGACGACGCGGCGGACGAGGACGACGACGAGGAGGACGATGATGACGAACCGCCGCCGTCCTTCTTCGTGGAGCCGTACAGGTCCGAATACCAGCCGCCACCCTTGAGGTGGAAGCTGGAGCGGCTGACCTGCTTGCTCAGCGTGCCCTGGGCGCCGCACGCGGTGCACGCGGGAGGCGTCGGGTCGGACATCTTCTGCAGGACGTCGATGGTCTTTCCACAGGCCGAGCAGCCGTACTCGTAGATGGGCATGGGGTGGGTACCTCGTGTCGATGAGTCAGTGCGAAGGGGATTGGGCCTGGGCGGAGAGCTGCTTGCGCAGGCCCTCCGTCAGGTTCAGGCGTTCGAAGGCGCGGGTGACCAGCTCCGCGGGCGCGCCGTGCTTGCGCCCCACGACGTTGGCCAGCGAGTGCAGATCCGTGGCGTCCGGCAGGGCATCCTTCGCCAGCCGCTCCAGCTCCTTGCGGAGCGCGTCGGTGAAGCGCTTCTGGATGCCCAGGTCCACCAGGTACTTGTCCCGGCCGAGCAGATCCAGCCGGTGGGTGAGGTGGCCCGTCGCCAGCACCTCGTTGCGGAAGCGCTCGCGCAGGGCCTCCACCTCTTCCTCGAGCTTGAGCGCGTGCACCAGCCGCTGCAGCTCGCTGGGGGACAGGCCCAGCGCCCAGCCCACGCGGCCGGTGGCGCCGCGCTGCGAGGCGTAGGCCGTCTGGATGTTGTGGCGCTCGCGGGCCTCCAGCGTCTCCATGATGCCGTGCTGGCGCAGCACGTTCTCCATGTCCACCTGGGTCAGCTCGCCGCGCGGCCCGTTGTAGCGGTGCTCCAGCGTGCGCAGCAGCGAGTAGCGGTGCTCCGTGGCCTCGATGGCCGCCTCCAGCGTCTCCTTGCCCTCCGCGCGCGTCAGTTCAAAGAACGACAGTCGCTGGGCCTCCACGCGGGTGAAGCGGCCGCGGGGGCGGGGCAGCTCGCGCTTGAGGAAGCGCGGGGCCTCCTCTTCGTCCGGAGCTTGCGGGGCCGGAGTGGCCTGGGCGTCGGCGTCGTCCGCGTCGGTGGTGCGCTTCTTCGGGGCGATGCGCTCCTGGACGGCGGCGGCCTCCGCCTTGGCGCTCTTGCGGCGGCCTGTCTTGGCGTCCGCTTCCTCCACGGGGGAGGAGGGGAGGGCGAAGACGGGCGTGGAGGGAGCAGGCGCGGGGGGCGGCGTCTTCTCCTCGCGCACCTGGGCCAGCTCCTGGACCACGTCGTAGTAGCCGCACTCCTGGCGCTGGGCCGCGAGCGACGGCGTCACGCCGCGCAGGATGTCCACCACCGCGAAGGGCCCCAGGGGGGACGTCTCCGGTTCACCGTCCGTGAGGGCCCGGACCCGGAAGTCCTCCTCCTCGGTGAGGAGCGCGAGCGCCTCGCGGACCTGCTGTGCGGGGGCCGGAGCCTTCGCGCGTCGGCAGAAGTCCGACACCGCCACCGCCACCGGGGTGGGTACGTCATCGGGCTGCCGTCTTCTCTGCCAGGGACTGATCATGGAAAGGTTCGGAAAATTGCTCGTTTACGAGGGCGGATGCCTCTATCTTCGCGGCCAGACAGGTGTCAATGAGCCAGTCCGGCCTCAATGTAAACAGCTCACGCGCGGCGCAAGTCGAAGGCGCCCGAGTCCGTGGTAGTCAGCGGGGAAGCAGGCGCTTGCCGGGGCCGGTTGGCGAAATTGTCTTGCGGGAGCAGGCATTCCCACCTCAACACATGGGGTGCTCCAGAGATTGCAGATGACGACCCATCACCACAGCCACTCCCATTCCGAGAAAGACAAGGACGAGGTGCTGGCCCGCTACATGGCCCAGCACGGCCTGAAGAGCACGCGCCAGCGCAGCCTCATCATCGACACGTTCTTCGAGGTGGGCGGCCACCTGTCCGTGGAGGAGCTGTGGAACAAGGTGCGCGAGCAGGACACCAAGGTGTCCGTGGCCACCGTCTACCGGACCATGAAGCTGCTCAACGAGTGCGGGCTGGCGCACGCGCGCAACTTCGGTGACGGGCAGACGCGCTACGAGGCGGCGGCGGGGCGCGAGCACCACGACCACCTCATCTGCACGAGCTGCGGCACCATCGTGGAGTTCGAGAACGACCGCATCGAGACGCTCCAGGACGCGGTGGCGCGCAAGCACGGCTTCACGGTGACGTCGCACAAGATGGAGCTCTACGGCCTGTGCCGTGAGTGCCAGCTCCGCGGCGGCCCTCCGGAGACGGAGGCCTGAGCCGCGTGGGCCCGGTGCGACGACGCGCGCTCGCGTGCGCGGTGGCGCTGGGCATGCTCGGCCTGACGGGCCTGGGGGCCGGCTGTCACCGGAACAGCGGGCCGGTGGACGCCGGGCCCGCGTTCTACCGGGCGCTGTGGCTGCCGTCGGTGGGGCCCACGCGCTACGACCCCCGGCAGCTCCCGGGCAAGGTGGTGCTGGTGTCCTTCATGGCCACCTGGTGCTTTCCGTGCCTGGCGGACCTGCCCACGCTGAAGCAGCTGCAGGAGACGTACGGCCCCCAGGGCTTCCAGGTCGTCGCGGTGGGCATGGACATCGACGAGGGCCGGGTGCTGGGGCCGTTCGCGGACCACTACGCCTTTCCGTACCCCGTGCTGCTGTCGGATGAGCGGATGCGCGCCGGCGGGAGCGCCTTCGGCCGCATCCGGGCGCTGCCCAGCACGGTGCTGCTGGACAAGCACGGCCGCGCGGTGGCCGCGTGGCAGGGCATCGAGGGCCAGTCGGACGTGGCGAAGGCCATTGAAAAGCTGCTGAAAGCGGACTGACTTCCGGCCCGGCGGGGGAGTGCTACAGGGCTGGAGCGGAATTCTTGCGGGCAGGGGGGCCGCTGGTACCTTCGCCGGCGCTCATGACGTCCCGGCGAAAGCTCCTGATGGTGGCGGCGGTGGTGGCGGTGGCCCTGAGCCTCGCTTCGGTGGCGGACGCCAAGGGCTTCCGTCGTTACCTGCGCCTGCGGCAGGACGTGGAGGCGCTCGACGAGCGCAACCGCTCGCTGGCCGCGCAGAACGACGCGCTTCGCAAGGAGATCGCGGCGCTGCGCAAGGACCCGGCGACGCTGGAGCAGTCGGTGCGTGAGGAGCTCGGCTACGTGAAGCCGGGCGAAATCGTCTTCCATCTGGAGTCGCCATGACCTCGCTGTCCGTGGTGCCCTCTCCCGCGAAGCTCGTGCGCGCCTTCTTCCGCGCCATCCCCGCGGCGGTGGCGCTGGCCACCTTCGTGCACCTGGCGCAGGGCGGCTTCCGCGGCCTGCACACGCTGGGGTGGACGGAAGCGGGGCTGGTGGTCGGGCTGCTCGTCGGCATTGGCATGGCGGCGTGGCGCCGGGCGATGCGCTCCTCGGTGGGCGCGGTCATCGACCTGCGCGACGACCTGGAGCTGGGCGGCGGGCTCATCTCCGCGGCCTTCATCGTGGTGGCCATCGGCGGCGGGGAGCTGTTCCCCATCGTGTATCTCTTGATGGCGTTCCTGGTGGCGTTCCTGCCGCGCAACGCGGGCATGACGCTGCTGGGCGTGGCGCTGGTGTACGACGGCCTGGTGACGCTGGGCGGGCCGGTGGTGAACGTCACGGGTTTTCTGACGCACACGCTGTTCCTGGCGCTGTTCGCGGGGCTGTACCACCTGGTGCTGTCCGCGCGGATGGCGGTGGCGAAGCGGGCGGAGTCGGACGCGGTGCAGAAGCGCATCCGCGAGGTGGAGGAGCGCGCGCGCACCTTCCGGCTGGTGTCCTCCGGCACGCAGGACAGCTTCAGCGGGATGAACTCCGACGAGAAGTGGCTGGTCGCGTCGGTGAAGGAGATTGAGGGCGCGGTGCACGCGGCGCTGGAGATTGCCGAGACGGGCCTGCGCACGGACACCTGCGCGGCGTTCCTGCTCACGTCGGACGACCGGAGCCTGAAGCTGTACGACTGCCGGTCCGCGTCGGAGCGGGTGCAGCGTGAGAAGTTCAACGCGGGCGAGGGCATCATCGGCGGGGTGCTGAAGCGCCGCGCGCCGGTGCGGATGAACTCGCCGCAGGGGCTCAAGGGCGTCACGTATTACGAGGGCGGCGGCCCCACGGTGCAGGCGCTCCTGGCGGTGCCCATCCTGGAGGGCAGCGGGCTGGTGCGCGGCGTGCTGGTGGCGGACAAGCTCAAGAACGAGCCGTTCACGGACCAGGACGAGAAGATGCTGACCACCATCGCCGGAGAGGTGCTGCGCTCCATCGAGGTAGAGCGGGTGATGAGCTACATCCGCAAGACGCGCGACGAGAAGGACCGGTTCTTCCGGGCCATCGAGGAGCTGAACCGCGCGGGCAGCCCGGACCAGGTGTTCGTGGCGGTGCTGGAGGCGACGCGGCAGCTGGCGGGGCTGGACTTCTGCGCGGTGACGCTGGTGTCGGAGCAGGAGGGCAAGCGGGTGCACCGCGTGATGCGGATGACGGGCGTCACGGCGCAGGGCAAGGCGCTGGAGGGGCGCACGTTCCAGGACAACAACGGCCTGGTCGCGAACGTGGTGCGCTACGGGGCGCCGCTGCCGGGGCGGGACATCAAGGCGATGGACCGCCAGGTCATCTTCGACGAGGAGACGCAGGTGCGCGGCCTGGGCGCGCTGAAGATCTTCCCGCTGGTGGCGGGGGACCGGATTCTGGGCACGCTGGTGGCGGGGTCGCGCAAGAAGACGGCGTTCGAGCAGGACGTGCTGCGGATGATTGAAGTCATCGCCATCCAGGCGGCGCAGGCGGTGTTGCGCGCGCAGCTCTACGAGCAGATGGAGCGGATGGCGACGACGGACGGCCTCACGGGGCTGCTCAACCACCGCACGTTCCAGTCGCGCGCGGACGAAATCCTGGCGCAGGCGCGGCGGTACAACCGCAAGTGCTCCATCATGTTGACGGACGTGGACCACTTCAAGAGCGTGAACGACACGTACGGGCACCCGACGGGCGACCAGGTGCTCAAGGGCGTGGCGCGCATCATCAAGACGCTGGCGCGGGACACGGACGTCGTCGCGCGCTACGGCGGCGAGGAGTTCGTGATGGTGATGCCGGAGACGGACGTGCAGGGCGCGAAGATCATCGCGGAGCGCATCCGCGAGGCGGTGATGGCGGAGGTGTTCCAGACGGAGATGGGCCCGCTGCGCATCACGATGTCGCTGGGCATCGCGACGTTCCCGGACAACGCCATGGAGAAGCAGCAGATGATCGACCTGGCGGACCAGTGCCTGTACCACTCGAAGCGCAACGGCCGGAACCAGTCCGTGACCGTGGCGCAGATGCAGGGTGGCCGGAAGCTGGCGGCGGTCGCGGAGTAGGGCGGCGGTATCGATGCCGCCGCTTCCCCTCGCCGTCACCACCAGCACGAAGACGGACGTGGCCACGGTGCGCGAGGCGCGGGCCGTGGCGCAGCGGTGGAACCTGCCGTTCCTTCCGCGCCGCTCCAGTGAGGGCATCGCACCCTGGCTGGGCACCAAGGTGGAGGCGCTGCTCGTCGTCGGCGGTGATGGCGTGACGCTGTGGGAACCGCAGGGCTCGTTCGGCTTCCACGCTGGCATGGCGCACCTGCGGCGCATGCGCCTTCGACAGGGGCAGCGCGATGATGCGTTCCTCAAGGTCGCGGAGATTGTCCCGGGGGACGCCGTGCTCGACTGCACCCTGGGGCTGGCTCAGGACGCGCTGGTGGCGTCGCTTGCCGTGGGACCCACGGGCCGGGTCGTCGGTCTGGAGAAGAGCCTGCCCCTGTGCATCGTCGCAGCGGAGGGACTTCAGCGCTACGACCGAGGCGCGGACTCCTGCGCCATCGAAGTCCTCCACGCGGACGCGCATGCGTACCTGAAGACGCTGCCCGCGAAGTCCTTCGACGTCGTCTTCTTCGACCCGATGTTCGCCAAGCCGAAGAAGGCCCAGCCCGCCTTCGACGTCCTGCGCCGCTTCGCGGAGCACGCCCCCCTCACACCTGAAGCAGTGGAGGAGGGGAGGCGCGTCGCCCGGCGCTGGGTCGTCGTGAAGGGCGCCCGCCACACCGATGACTTGAAGAAACTGGGCATCGAGCCGGCGCCCACGTCGCGCTTCAGTGACGTCATCTGGGGCCGGCTGCCCGCGACACCCTGACGCTACTCCTTCTCCAACGACCCCTTCGGCGGGCCTTCGCTCCCCATCGGGGACAGCTTGCTCGACAGCGCGCCGGCCTGCTCGTGCGCCATCAGGTCGCGCGGCGAGCGGTAGTACTGCATCGGCGAGTGGTGCAGGAAGTTCGACACGCGGCTCGTGTAGAGACACGCGTACTGCTCCACCTGGTAGCCGAAGCGGCTGTTCTCGTTGCCTTCCTTGAACAGCAGCCCCCAGTACGGGTTGAAGCCCTCCTCGACGTCGCGCTCCAGCGTGTCCGCGATGCCGTTGGTCTCCTTCAACGACCGGCGCAGCTTCTCCAGCTCCGCCTTCGTCTTCTTGCGCAGTTCCTCCACCTCCTGCCGCTCCGGCGCCGGAAGCTCCTCGCGCTCCAGCCTGCGCTCCAAGGTGTTCAACACCGTCTTGCGGTGGTTCACCTCGTCGTCCAGCCGCGCTCGCGTCAGCTCCACCTCCGACAGCGTGACGATCTCCTCTCGCCGCGCGTCCGTGTACGTGATCTCGTCCTCGATCTCCTGGACGATCATGCACGTGCGCCACAGCGACGACTTCTTCGACTTCAGGATGTCGCCGTAGATGTGGTCGCCCACGTAGAGGACGTGCTCGCCCCGGTAGCCCGTGAACTCCTCGAACTGGGCCAGGTTGCCTCCGGAGTACACCGTGCCGCGCTCCAGCGACTTCGCCTCGCCCACGACCTTGCCGGCCTCCGTGGACGAGTCCAGCTCCAGGAACGGCCGGTTCTCCGTGAAGAACGCCGGCTTGCCCGCCGCCGTCACCGTGAAGTCGAAGTAGTTGCGCCAGCTGGGGTACTCCGGCAGCTGCCCGTCCAGGAGGTAGCGCATCACCGCGTTCGTGTAGTCCCACGCGGAGTTCGTCAGCAGGAACAGCCGCTTCCCGCCCGAGCGCAGCTTGTGCAACGCCGGCCCCAGCTCCGGATCCAGGAACACGTAGCGCGCCAGGTCCTTGCGGATCTCCCGCTTGAGGGAGTTGTCCCGGTGCACCGTGTCGATGGCTTCCCGGATGTCGTCGTAGAGCTTGCCGTAGTTCACGGTGTGCCCCAGCGACTCCATCAGCTCGATGATGCCCGAGTACAGGCACGTCTCCGGCAGCGCGAAGAGCGTGTCGTTCCACGCGAACTGCGGGTTGCGCAGCCGCACGCGCTTGTTGCGGTACAGCTCCTTCCACGCGTCGCGCTTGAGCGGCCGCAGGCCGTGGTACGCGCGCCCCACGTGACCGAAGCGGTCCATCTTCAGGACGTTGCCGTTGACCCGGTCCACCGCCAGCCCGCGCATCACGAAGTGGTGGTCGTAGAGCAGGCCGCCCACGAACGGCGGGTAGCCGTACTCGCTGATCAGCTTCGCGAGCGTCATGTCGAACGACAGCTGCTCCAGCCGGCGCATGTGGTAGATGGCCAGCGTGTAGTCCATGTCGAAGCCGATGAGCTCGACGTGGTCCATGCGCAGGTTGCGGTTGACGAACACGTCCCGCGAATGCGGCACCTGGGCGGTGGGCTCGCGCGGCGTGGTGAGCAGCCGGCCGAGCACGTCGTCGGTGAGCAGGTCCCTCGCGCGGCGGGCCGCGTCGTCGGCGTGCTCGCGGCGGATGGAGGAGCGAAAGCTCCCGTGCAGCGGATCCACGGAGGGTCCGCCCGGGATGGGATGGTAAGGGGAGAGGTAGGGCGCCACGGGACCTCAAGACATAACACGCGCCGCTCGCCCTTCGCCCGCGTCCTTGCGGGCTTCGCACGGGGCTGGCACGCTTCCGTCCAACGATGCGCACCCCACGTCCATCCCCGGCCTCCGCCGAGGACCTCCACGCGCGCCTGGCCGCTCGAATCACCGCGCTGGAGGACCGGGTGCGCCGGCTGGAGGCCCGGCTCGCCCTGGAGGCTCGCAAGCCACCCCCCGTCCGCACCCGCGCCAGCGTCTCCGCCGCCACCGTCCGCACCGCCCGGCCCCGGCCGCGCTGCCCCGGCTGCACCCTGGAGCTGCCCCGCGGACGGCGCGGTGAGTCGTGCGTCTGGTGCGGCTTCATGTTCGCCGCCGTGGCCCGCCGCGCCAACGGGCCCAAGACGCCCCGGAAGCCCCGATGAGCGGGACGTACCGGCTCACCGGCCGCACGGAGGCAGGGGACCTGGCGGAGCTGTACGAGGCCCTGCTGCTGCCCTCCATCCCCGTCGCGGTGAAGCTCTTCCTGCCGCGCACCTCCGACCCCGCCTATGCCCGCGAGCTGGCGGAGACGGTGCGGCGGCTCCAGCCCGTGCGCCACCCGGGCCTCCTCCACGTCGTGGACGTGGGCTTCGTGCGGCAGCGGCTCGCCGTGGTGCGCGAGGACGTGGACGGCTTCACGCTGGGCATCGCGCTCCAGCGCCTCAACACGAAGGAAGTCCTGCTGCCGCCCACGGTGGCGCTCTCCATCGTCATCCAGTTGTTGGAGACCGTGCAGCTCGCGCACGACGCGGGCGTCGTCCACGGGGCCATCACCCCCGGCAACGTGCTGCTGTCCCGCGAGGGCTTTCCGGCCATCTGCGACTTCGGCGCGCTCCAGGCGCTCCTGTCCGTGCCCCAGCTCAAGCGCACGTTCGCGCACCGGGGCCGCAGCGCGTACCGCGCGCCGGAGGTCGCTCGCGGTGAGACGCCCACGGAGGCGTCCGACGTGTACTCGCTGGGCGCCATCGCCTACGAACTGCTCACGCTGCGCGAGGCCGTGGTGCCCGGCAGCGGTGTCAGCACCCGCCGCGAGACGCTGCCTCCGCCCAGCCGGTTGGACCGGCGGATCAACTCGCGGCTGGATCCGGCGGTGATGCGCGCGCTGGATCCCGCACCGCAGCGGCGCTTCCGCTCGTGTGGCGAGTTCGCCCAGGCCCTGCGCAACTTCCTCTCCGCGGGCGGCGGCCTGCCCGGCCCGGAGGAGGTGGGGCGCTTCGTGTCGGAGCTGTTCCCCAACGAGGTGAGCCTCGCGGCCCCCGGGCCCGTGCCCTTCGTGGAGCCCTTCCAGCTGGAGCCCGTCTCCGGCGCGGAGATGGAGGACCTGCACGCCGAGGAGCACGAGGCGTCCATCGTCCAGCGCGCCCCGTACAGCCGCGCGCCCACGGAGCACGAGGCCTCCGCGGACACGCAGGAGGCCGCGCCCGGCTTCGAGGCGTTCCGTCCCGAGGACTACGCGCCGGACGCACCCGCGGACGACGAGCCCGAGCCCGCGAACGAAGCGCGGAGCACCGACCCTTCCCACGCGGGGCCGCTGGAGCAGGGCTGGGACGCGCCGCCCGGCGTCCTCGCGCAGAAGTCCCGCCGTCAGGCCGGCCCGCAGGGTGGACCGGAGGGGCAGGCCTCCTCGCGCGCCGGGCGCAACCCTCGCGTGAAGGTGGTCGAGGACTTCTCCGGGCCGCCCCTGGGCGAGGACGAACCGCCCGTGCCCACCGGCCGCCGCGCCGCCATGCGCCCCGGGGTACCCCTGGGAGGGGACGAGCCCGTCCCACCCTCTGGCCGCCGTCCGGCCCTGCGTCCCGGACCGCCCCTGGGCTCGGACGACGCGCCTCCGCCCTCCACGAAGCGCCCGGCCCTGCGCCCCGCGCACGGTGCCGGCGGCAGGGCCCCCGGCCAGGAGACCGCGATCCTCCCCGCGGGCGGAGGAGCGCCCTCCACACCCCCCAAGGCCCCCGAGCCGGCCATGCCCCGCCAGGAGCGCCGGGGCCGCGCCGAGCCCACCGAGGCCCTTCCCGCGGAGCCCCGCTCGGAGCGCCGTGCGGCTCCTCCCAAGGCGGAAGGCCGCGCGCGCAGCGACATGGCCGAGCCCGCGCCGTCGGACCGGCACCTGCCCGTGCACCAGCGCTTCGACACGGTGGAGACGCCGCGCATGGACGCGGTGGACGCGGGGACCCGCCGCAAGCGCCTGCTCTTCATCGCGGGCGGCATCGCCCTGGTGGGCCTGTTCATGTTCGCCGTCGCCACGTGGCGGCTGGGCCTGGAGCCGGTGCAGGAACCGGAGCTGCCCCGCTACGACCCGAACGCGCCCGTGGCGAACGGCGCCCCGGCGCAGCCCGCGAACCCGTCCGCGCTCAAGCCCATCACGCCCCCACCGCCCGCGCCCACACCCAACCCGGCGGCGCGGGACATCGAGGACGAGGACGCGGAAGAGGACACCCCGGAGCCGGGCGTGCCCCCCAAGAACCAGCGCGCGTTCCTCACGCTGCGCACGAACCTCCCGGCGAACGTCTTCATCGACGGGGCCCGGGTGCGCCGCGCGACGCCGCTGGTGAACTACCCGGTCCGCGTGGGCACGCGCGACATCCGCGTGGTGGCCATCTCCACCGGCGAGCAGAAGGACTTCCAGCTCCGCTTCTCGCGGGGCCAGCACCAGAAGCTGGACGAACAGTTCCAGCCTCCCCCCACCAGGCGGTGAGTTCCGTGGAGCGCACGCGCATCTTCGTCGTCGAGGACCAGCCCCAGCTCCTGAAGAACCTGGTCAAGGTGCTGGGCACCTTTCCGGAGCTGGAGGTCGTGGGCACCTCCCAGGATGGCGAGCAGGCGGTGGACGACATCGTCCGCGAGCGCCCGCAGCTCGTCCTGCTGGACCTGGAACTCCCCAGCCTCAACGGCATCCAGGTGACCCAGAAGGTCAAGCGCCGGGCCCCGGAGGTGGAGATCCTCATCCTCACGTCCTTCGAGGACGAGCAGAAGGTCTACGAGGCCATCCAGGCGGGCGCGTCCGGCTACCTGGTGAAGCGGGTGGGGCCGGAGAAGATCCGCTCCGGCATCCAGGAGGTCATGGACGGGGGCACCGTGCTGGAGCCCATCATCGCGCGGCGCTTCTGGAACTACTTCCAGTCCGTCCAGGCGAAGCCCGCCCAGAAGCCCGCCGAGCTGCCCTGGGGGCTGACGGCCCTGGAGCTGGACGTCCTGCGCTACGTGGCCAAGGGCCTGTCCAACGCGGAGGTGGGGCGGGTGATGACGCTGGAGCGGCGCACGGTGCGCACGCACCTGTCGCATATCTACCGGAAGATGGGCGTCAACTCCCACGTGGACGCGGTGGTGATGGCCCTGCGTGAAGGTGTCGTGGATCTCTAGCCCCGCCGTGGTTACGGTGAGGCACCTATGTCCAAGGCATCCCCGCGGTCCACCGCCGTGCGCGCGGTGGACCCCACCCTCGCCGCCCTCTTCGACGTTCACGAGGCAACGCTGCCCAACGGCCTCAAGGTCCGCCTGCTGGCGAACCACCAGGCCCCGGTGGTCAGCCTCTACACCTTCTTCCAGGTGGGCAGCCGCAACGAGCGGCCCGGCATCACCGGCATCAGCCACCTGTTCGAACACATGATGTTCAACGGGGCGAAGAAGTACGGCCCCAAGATGTTCGACAAGACGCTGGAGTCCAACGGCGGCCGCTCGAACGCGTACACGTCCAACGACATGACGGTGTACTACGACGACTTCAGCGCGGACGCGCTGGAGACGGTGCTCGACCTGGAGTCGGACCGGATGCGCTCCTTGCGCATCTCCGACCAGACGCTGGCCAGCGAGCGCCAGGTCGTGATGGAGGAGCGCCGCGTCCGCGTGGACAATGAAATCCCCGGCATGATGGACGAGGAGCTGGGCACGCTCGTCTACAAGGCGCACGCGTACCGTTGGCCCGTCATCGGCTGGATGGCGGACATCGAGAACATCACCCGCGAGGACTGCCAGGAGTACTTCCGCACGTACTACGCGCCCAACAACGCGGTGCTCTACATCGTCGGGGACATCGACCCGAAGAAGACGCTCGCGCTGGTGCGCAAGTACTACGGGAACATCCCGCGCGGCCCCACGCCCGCGCCGGTGCTCAACGCGGAGCCGGAGCAGAAGGGCGAGCGCCGCGCCGTGGTGCGCCACCCCGCGCAGTCGCCGTCGGTGATGATCGGCTTCCGGGGCCCCGCCGCCAGCGACGAGGACACGCTGGTGCTGGACGTCGTCCAGTACGTCCTCACCAAGGGCGAGGGCAGCCGGCTGGTGAAGTCCCTCGTCTACGACCAGAAGGCCGCCGTGTCGGTGATGCTCGACTGGAGCTGGCGCATCGACCCGGGGACCGTCCTCTTCTACCTGGAGCTCAAGCCGGACTCGGACCCCGCGAAGGTGGAGGCCCTGCTGTACGCGGAGCTGGAGAAGCTTGCGCGCGAGGGCGTCACCGACAAGGAGCTGCAGAAGGCGAAGAACAACCTGCGCGCGGACCACCTGCGGGAGCTGTCCACCAACAGCGGCCGGGGCCACGCCCTGGGCCACTACGAGGCCCTGCTGGGCGACTGGCGCGAGGGCCTGTCCCTGCCGACGTTCTACGCGTCCGTCACGGCGGAGCAGGTGAAGGCCGTGGCCGCGAAGTACTTCGCCCCCGAGCGCCGCTCGGTGGTCACCCTCCATCCCGAAGCCGGCGCCAACGAAGCCGGTGACGAAGCGGCGGAGGCTTGAACCCATGGCCTCCCGAAAGATCGCCAAAGTGAAGAACACCGTCCGCAAGGCCGCCAAGGCCGTGCGCAAGCAGGCCACCGCCGCGCGCAAGAAGGTCGCGCAGGCGAAGAAGGCCGTCCCGGCCCGCGCGAAGAAGCTGCTGAAGGCCGTGCCCGCGCCGAAGCCCGCCGCCACCGGCGAGCTGAAGCTGCCCGCGCTGCATGAGAGCACCACGTCCACGGGCCTGAAGGTCATCGCCGCCGAGCGCGGGCCGCTGCCGCTCGTGTCCGTGCGGCTGGTGATGCGCGCGGGCGGCGTGTGGGACCCGCCGGGCAAGGACGGCCTGGCGGACTTCACCGCGCGGCTGCTGCGCCGGGGCACGAAGCGCATGGACGCGGATGGCATCAGCGAGGCCATCGAGTTCGTGGGCGCCAGCCTCTACGCGGGCGTCAACGAGGACGTGCTGTCCGTCTACCTCACCACGCCCGCGGAGCACTTCTCCGCGATGCTCGACGTGCTGGGGCAGGTGATGCGCGAGCCCACGTTCCCGGAGCAGGAGGTCGTGGACGCCCGGGAGCGCGCGCTGGCGCAGTTCGCCAACGACCTGGATGATCCGTCCTCCATCGCGGACCGCGCCTTCACGCGCGCCGTGTGGGGGGACCATCCGTACGGGCGCGACCTGGGCGGCAACAAGCGCACCGTGTCCACCTTCACCCGCGACGACGTGGTCCGCTTCCACGCGGAGTGCATGGGGCCCAGAATCTCCATGCTCACGGTGGTGGGCGCCATCGCCCCGGAGACGGTGGCCGCGGAGGCGGAGCGCGCCTTCGCCGGCTGGACGGGCGGCCCCGACGCCGAGCCGATGCTGCCGCGCAAGCAGGAGCCGCTGGCGAAGGCCGGCACGGTGCTGCTGGTGGACAAGCCGGACCAGACGCAGTCCCAGGTGCGCCTGGGCGGCCCGGGCTTCTGGCTGGGCCACGAGGACTACTTCCCCGCCACGGCCATGAACATCGCGCTGGGCGGCGGCTTCACGTCGCGGCTGATGAACGAGATCCGCGTCAACCGCGGCCTCACCTACGGCGTCAGCTCCTACTTCGACACGATGAGCTCGGGCGGCATCTTCGCGCTGTCCACGTTCACGAAGACGGCGTCCACGCGGGAGATCATCGACGTGGCGCTGAAGGAGATCCACGGCGTGCGCGACAGCGGGCTCAAGCCCCGCGAACTGAAGGACGCACAGAGCTACCTGGCGGGCCTCTATCCGCTGCGCACGGAGACCAACGAGTCCGTGGCCTCCGTCATCGCGGACATGCGCATCCACGGCCTGGGCGACGACTGGGTGGAGAAGTTCCGCGACCGGCTGCGCGCGGTGACGCCGAAGGACGTGGCCGCCGCGGCGAAGAAGTACGCGTTCGCGGACCGGCCCGTCATCGTGGTGCTGGGCAAGGCGTCGGAGGTGAAGCCGCTGCTGGAAGGGCTGGGCCCCATCACCGTCGTGCCGGCTTCGGACTACGAATGAGCGGCGGCGTTCCCCGCGTCCTCTTCGAGGGCGCGGGCGTGATGGTGGTGGACAAGCCGGCCGGGGTGCTCGTCATCCCTGGCCGCGAGGGCGGCCCGTCCCTGCGCGACACGCTGGAAGCGCACCTGGGCCGCAAGGTGTACGTGGTGCACCGGCTGGACCGGGACACGTCCGGGGCCCTGGTGTTCGCGCTGGACGCGGACGTGCACCGCGCGCTGTCCCAGGCCTTCGAGACGGGCAAGGTGCGCAAGCGCTACCGCGCCCTGGTGGAGGGCCGGCTGGAGGCGCCCCGGATGGTGGACGCGCCGCTGGTGGCCGGCCGCAAGGGGCGCATGCGCGTGGCGAGGCCGGAGGAGCCGGACGCGAAGCCGTCGCGCACGCGGGTGCGCCCGGTGGAGACCTTCGCGCGCGCGTCCCTGGTGGAGGCGGAGCCGCTGACGGGCCGCACGCATCAGATCCGCGTGCACCTGCTGTCGCTGGGGCACCCGCTGCTCGTGGACCACCAGTACGGCCGCGAGGCGCCGCTCACGGAGGGCGACCTGGGAGGGCAGGGGACCCAGGAGGTGCTGACCCGGACGCCGCTGCACGCCGCGCGCGTGGAGTGGCCCGCGCTGCCCGGAGTGCCGGCGCGCGGCGTGGATGCGCCGCTGCCTCCGGACATGCTGCGCGCGCTGGAGCTGCTGCGCGCGGCGGGGTGAACCCACGCGCTACTTGTAGGGCTCCAGGCGGAACGTGTTGGACTCGCCCGTCACACCGAAGCTGTCCACGGCGTTGAGGTGCACGTTGCCGGCGGGCGCGTCCATGACGATGGTCGCGTTGCACACGCCGCTGTCGCAGGGGCCGATCTTGGCCGGCGTCACGGTGCCGCGCGAGGCGATCAACTCCACGGAGCCCTTGAAGTGCCCGGCCCGCGGCCCCTGGGCGCGCACCGTGATGGCGAAGGACGTCCGGCTCATGCGCGTGCCCTCGATGGCGTCGAAGGCGTAGGCCGTGATGTCACCCTCGCGCATCGGATCATCCGGTCCGGGCCCCGCGTCCTGGGGCTCGCCGCCGTCTCCGGTGTCGACCCCGGCATCGAAGCACCTGTCGAAGGGCCCCCCGTCGGTGGCGACCAGTATGCCGCCGTCCTCGAGGGGATCCACGATCTCCTGCCCCGGAGGGCGCAGGGTGAGGGCCTCTTCGGCCACCGCCTCGCGGCCGTCATCCAGCCGCAGCCGCACCGCGTGCGCGCCCGCGCCCAGGCCCCGGGGCACCGTGGCGATGGCGACGCCGGCCGGGTCGAAGCGCGTCACCGTCGCTTCCTTGTCGTCCACCCAGACGCGGCCCGAACCCATGCGCGCATCCACCTTCTCCGCGCCGTAGTCCACGGCCATGGCGTAGCGCGCGTCGAACCGGATGGTGACGTCGTCGTCCTTCGAGTTCACCGGCAGCGTCGCGGGCTCCACGCCGACGATGGTGGGCGGAGGCAGTGACTCCGGGCCGCCCGTGCAGGCCCACGCCAGCAGCGCCATTCCCACCAGGCCCAGGCCCGCGCGCCTCATGGAACGAACCTCAGCCCCGCGGACACGGACACGCCGCCCAGCTCGGCGCGAAGCGACGGCGTCTCCACGGGCGCCAGGGCCCCACGCACTTCCGTGAGGAGGCTCCAGCGGCCCAACCGATATGCGCCCTGCGCGGCCAGGAATCCCATGGCGCGCACTTTGCGCTCATCCACGGCGTCAGGAAAGACGTCCCCGGTCTCAACCGCCTCAGTCGACAGTCGATGACTCAACGCCAGCACGCCTCCGCCTGCACGGCCGTCCAGCTGGAAGGAACCCCGTTGAAAAAGGGTGACCCGCGCGGACAGAAGCAGGGGGACTCCCCACACCCGCGAGTGCACGTCCGTGGCGCCCTGGCGTCCATCCAGGCTCGCGTGACGCAGGCCCACCTCCGCCTCCGCCGCCACGCGGTGGCGCCACATCGGCAGCGGCACGGACACGCCCAACCCCAGCAGCGGTCCCCCGTTGGCGCCGCTCGCGAACGCGGCGCCGCCCAGGAGGAACAGCGAGGTCCGCCCCGCGGTCGCGCGCATGAGGGGCGCCACGGGCGAGGGGGCAGGGGAGGTGGGCGCGGTGACCTTCACCCGCTCCGCCGGCCTGTCCGCGGCGGGCTTCACTCCGGCCTGGACCCTCACCGCGTCCTCGCCCGGTGCATCACGCCAGCGCACGGTGACGGACGCGTTCGTGGCCTTCACGTCGGGCTGCACCGTGTAGCGCGCCCGCTCCGGGGACACCGGCTTCACCGTGACGCCCTCCGCCTGGACGTCCAGCGCCGACGAAGGGATCCGCTCCTCCGTGCCCGCGATAATCAGCCAGCCGCCGCCCTCCACGGGCAGCGGATCCGGCGTGAGCGCGGCGATGAGCGGGCGCCCGGCGGGGACCTCCAGCGGCGCGCTGCGATCCGTGGTGAGCGTGCCCCGGGTCGCGAGCACGCGCGCCTCCGTCGCCTCCGGAGGCACCTCCACGGGCACCTGCGCCCGTCCGCGTCCGTCCGCCTTCACCGGGCCGAAGCGCGCGTCGCCCACCGCGACCACCACCTCCGCGCCCGGCGCGGTGGACACGTCCAGCGTGGTGCGCCCCAGGAGCGGCAGCACCACGGTGGTGACCTCCGGCGCGCGGCCGTCCTCCACCCAGAACGCGAGCACCGCCCACAGCGGGTAGCGCACCGGCGGAGGCGTCCAGCGGAAGACGCGCTCGGCGCCGCCCTCCAGCCGCTCTTGCGCCCAGGTGCCGGAAGACGCCGCCGCGCGCACCGGGCCGGCGCCCTTGGGCACCCGCACCCGCACCTCCACGGCCTTGTCCTGCCCGAGCACCACACGCCCGGGCGTCGCCTCCACCTCCGGCGGTTCCGCCCGTGCCACGGCGGCACCCAGCATCAGGAGGCAGAGAGCGAAGGGGAGCGGCGGACGCATACGGGAAACCCAGCGTCCCAGTTGACCGCCGCTCCGGCCTCCGGGTCAATCCCCGGAAGGCAGGGAAGTCTCAGCCGCCGCTTCCTCCTCCGGAGGAAGCTCGGCCATGGGCTTGTCCGCGGGCCCGGCCTGACGGGTCGCGGGCGGGCTGAAGGCGGGCTTGTCCGCAGGGGCCCCGCCGCGGCCGTGCACCAGCGTCTTGGTGTCCGAGCGGAAGGTGAGGTCCACCTTGTCGCCGCGCACCGCGGTCACCAGGCCCACGCCGAACGTCGGGTGGTGGATCACCTGATCCACCTTGTAGGTGTCCTTGGGGCTGTACTTGGGAGCGCTCGCGATGTCCTTGCCCGCCAGCTGCTCGTCGAAGGAGATGACCACCTTCTCCGCGCGGGGCGTGCTGGACGCGGCGCGCGGGGCGCGGGTCGAGGCGGCCTTGGGGCGGTCCGTGACGCCCGCCGCGCCCCGGAACGCGTGATCACCGCCGCAGGTATTGCAGCGGACGCGCACGATCTTCGGACCCACCATCGCCAGGATGGTGTGCGCCAGATTCATCTTGCAGCGGGTGCACTGGGCATCCACCTCGCCGCCGACCTTCAGAGTAGCCATGCTGTCGTGTCGCTCTGGCCCGGCAACTCCCCCAAAGGGGCGCGCCGGGCGTGGAAAGTAAAGAGGGCCGCGGAACATAACGGCCGACCCCAGGCGGAGGAAGCCCCATCGCATCCCACCTTCGCGGCGCGTGGGAGCCCCCCTGGCGACCAGCCGATGGAGGTAGGGGTGGGATTGGGGCGGCGCTCAGTTCCCTTGTGCCGCCGTCCGGAGCACGTAGAGTCGCCCGCCGAGCGCATGACCACCGAGACCCCCAGCAAACCCAACCGGTTCACCGGCGCCTTCACTCAGTCGGTGGAGGGCCTCGGCAAGGGCATCATCGACGTCGTCAGCAGCATTGGCGGCGTGGTGGCCCTGGGCCTGGACGTCTTCCGCTGGAGCGTGCGCCGCCCGTTCCGGCCGCACAACCTCTTCACCCAGCTGGACTTCGTGGGCGTGGGCTCCATCTTCATCGTGGGGCTCACCGGCACGTTCACGGGCATGGTGTTCGCGCTCCAGACGTCCACCGCCTTCGCCCTGTTCGACGCGGAGAGCCTGGTGGGCCCCACCGTGGCGCTGACGCTCACGCGCGAATTGGCCTCCGTGTTCGCCGCGCTGATGGTCACCATGCGCGCCGGCTCCGCCATGTGCACGGAGCTGGGCACCATGCGCGTCACCGAGCAGGTGGACGCGCTGGAGACCATGGCCGTCAACCCTGTGCAGTACCTGCTGGTGCCCCGGGTGCTCGCGGGCCTGTTCATGGTCCCCGCGCTCACCATGCTCTTCAACACCACGGGCATGACGGGCGCCTACGTCGTCGCCGTGTTCGGCCTGGGCATCTCCCCCGGCACGTTCCTGTCACGCACCCAGCAGTGGATGGCCCCGGCGGACGTCTACGAGGGCCTGATCAAGGGCGCCATCTTCGGCCTCTCCGTGGCCCTCATCTGTTGTTACAAGGGCTACAACGCGTCCGGCGGCGCCAAGGGCGTGGGCCAGGCCACCACGGAGGCGATGGTGGCGAGCGCGCTGTCCATCTTCATCCTCGACTTCATCGTCGGCATGTTGATGCACTGATGGGCGCTCCGACTCCGCCCGGCTCGGTCTCCGGAGCCGCAAGGGCCATGATCGACATCGTGGACCTGCACAAGACGTTCGCGGGGAACAAGGTCCTCACCGGCATCAACCTCACCGTGCCCGCGGGCAGCACCTGCGTCATCCTGGGGGGCTCCGGCTCCGGCAAGACGGTGCTGATGAAGCACATGATCGGCCTGCTCAAGCCGGACAGCGGCCAGGTCATCATCGACGGGCAGGACATCGTCCCCATGAGCGTGGAGGCGCTGCAGCAGGTCCGCCGCAGCTTCGGCATGGTGTTCCAGGCCGCCGCGCTCTTCGACTCCATGACGGTGTTCGAGAACGTCGCCTTCCCGCTGCGCCAGCACACGAAGCTGTCCGAGGACGAGATCCACGTGCAGGTGCGCAAGCGCCTGGACCTCATGGGCCTCAAGCGGGCGGTGGAGGACCGCTTCCCCGCGGACCTGTCCGGCGGCATGCGCAAGCGCGTGGGCCTGGCACGCGCCGTGGTGCTGGACCCCAAGGTCGTCCTCTACGACGAGCCCACCACCGGCCTGGATCCCATCACCACGGACTCCGTGGACGACATGATCCTCACCGCGCAGAAGGAGCTGGGCGTCACCAGCGTGGTCATCAGCCACGACATCGCGTCCGCCTTCAACGTGGCCAACCAGATCGCCTTCCTGTCCAAGGGCGTCATCGTGGAGCACGGCCCGCCGGAGCAGCTGCGGGAGTCCCAGCACCCGGCCGTCCAGGTCTTCCTCCAGACGTGGTTCGGCAAGAACTAATAGGACACCGGGTGGGGAAGGCGGTCCCCCAAGGATTCCAGTCCTTCATGAAAAGCTGGCACCCGGCATGCAAATCGTTAGAGTCGCGCGCGGCCGGTGGTAGCGCTCGGAGTCACATCAGGTGAAGAAGCTCGTCACGCCCTTCCGTGTTGGCCTGCTGGTCCTCGCCGCCGGGGGCTTCCTCATCACGTTCGTGCTGTTCGCCAAGAAGGGCGGACTGAGCGACCGTGAATCCACCCAGGTGTGGGCCTACTTCCGGGACGCGTCCGGCCTCGCGGTGCGCGGCCGGGTGCAGATCGCCGGCATCCCCGTGGGGGAGATCAGCGACATCAGCCTGGAGGGCACCCGCGCGAAGATCTGGCTGAAGATCCGCAAGGGCGTGGACCTGCGCCAGGACGCCGCCGTCACCAAGCGCTCGGAGTCGCTGCTGGGCGACTACCTGCTGGACCTGAACCCCGGCACGGAGCAGGCCCCGGAGCTGGAGGACGGCGGGCAGATCCGCCGCGTCATCGACACCCAGGGCGTGGAGGCCGTCTTCGAGTCCCTGTCGCAGATCACCTCCGACATCCAGCAGGTGACGGGGGCGCTGCGCGAGGTGCTGGGCGGTGAGAAGGGCGCGGGCAGCCTGGAGCGCATCGTGGAGAACCTGGTCCGCCTGTCGGACTCGGTGGACGCGACGGTGCGCCGCAACACGGACCGCCTGGACACCATCATGGCGAACGTGGAGGGCGTGTCCTCCGACGTGCGCGCCATCACCCAGGGCAACGGCGCGGAGGTGACGCGCATCGTCACCAACGTGGAGCGCATCACCCAGGACGTCCGCGAGGTGCTGGGCACCGTCAAGAACATCGTGGGCAGCGGGGAAGGGGAGCTCAAGGAGAGCGTCTCCAGCCTCAAGCAGACGCTGGGACGGCTGGACAACACCCTGGCCAACCTGGAGGACATCACCCGCAAGGTGAAGGACGGCGAGGGCGCCGCGGGCGCGCTGCTCACCGACGAGCAGCTGGGCCAGCGCCTCAGCGAGGCCGTCACCGACGTCAGCGAGTTCGCCACCCGCCTCTCCACCCTCCAGACGGAGGTGGGCCTCTTCAGCACCTACCTGGTGTCCCAGGGCGCGTCGAAGAACGGCCTGTCGCTGCGGCTCATCCCCAAGCCGGACAAGTACTACCTGCTGGAGATCATCGACGACCCGCGCGGCTCCGTCAGCACGCAGGTGGTGCAGACCAACCCGCCGTCGGACGGGGACCCGGTCATCCAGACGCAGAAGGTGACCAAGGAGTCCTTCAAGGTCAGCCTCCAGTTCGCCAAGCGCTACTACTTCACCACCCTGCGCGTGGGCCTCATCGAGTCCACGGGCGGCCTGGGCGCGGACCTGCACCTCTTCGACGACGCGCTCACCCTGAAGATGGACGCGTTCAACTTCACCGCGGACGAGCTGCGCTACCCGCGCCTGCGCGCCACGCTGCGCGCCCAGGCGTTCGACCACCTGTTCGTCGTGGCGGGCATGGACGACATCCTCAACGCCCGGCAGCGCGACGCGGCCACCCGGCGACTCATCGCCGGCCGCGACTTCTTCTTCGGCGCGGGCTTCTTCTTCACCGACGACGACCTGAAGGCCCTCATCGCCACCACGGGCGTCCCCGCGTTGTAGGGTGTGTAGTCCTTGACGTTGCCGGGAAGGTGTCGTACCCGGCACGGGCACGGGGTTTCCCCTGGAATGCGCCGTGCCCTGACGCGATGCCGTCCGCGCGCCGGGTCACCCCCAGGAAGACGCCTCCATGTCTCTTCTCGTCGTCGGTTCAATCGCGCTGGACTCGCTGGAAACGCCCTTCGGTAAGAAGGAGGACGTGCTGGGTGGCTCGGCCACCTACTTCTCCACCACCGCGTCCTTCTTCGGCCCCGTGCAGCTGGTGGCGGTGATTGGCGAGGACTTCCCGGAGTCGCACCTCCAGTTCCTGCGCGGCCGCGGCATCGACCTGGAGGGGCTCACCCGCGAGGCCGGCCGCACCTTCCGCTGGAAGGGCAAGTACGGCTGGGAGCTCAACGAGGCGCAGACGCTGGACACCCAGCTCAACGTCTTCGAGTCCTTCTCTCCCAACCTGCCCGCCGCCTACCGCGAGACGCCCTACGTCTTCCTGGGCAACATCCACCCGGAGCTCCAGTCGCGCGTGCTGGACCAGGTGAAGTCGCCCAAGCTGGTGGCCGCGGACACGATGAACTTCTGGATCCAGGGCAGCCGCCCCGCGCTGCTCAAGACGCTCCAGCGCGTGAACCTGCTCTTCATCAACGACGCGGAGGCCCGCCAGCTGTCCGGCGAGCACAACGTGGTGAAGGCCGCCCGCGCCATCCTGGCCATGGGCCCGTCCCGCGTGGTCATCAAGCGCGGCGAGCACGGCGCGCTCCTCTTCGACCAGGACCACATCTTCGCCTGCCCGGCGTTCCCCCTGTCGGAGGTGTTCGACCCCACCGGCGCGGGTGACACCTTCGCGGGCGGCTTCATGGGCACCCTGGCCAGCTCCGGCGCTTCCGGCAAGGTGGATCAGCAGCTCCTGCGCAAGGCCATGGTCATGGGCAGCGTGATGGCCTCCTTCACCGTGGAGAAGTTCAGCCTGGAGCGCCTGCGCGAGGTGCAGCGCCCGGAGATCCACGCCCGCTTCGCCGAGTTCAAGAAGCTCACCCACTTCGACGACCTGGGCCCGCTGGGCGGGTAGGGGAGTTCAGCGGCGGCGTGGCGGCCCGGTGTGGAACTTGACGGGCCGCACCCACCCTCCCTAGGCTCGACCGGACGCAGTGGATGAATTAATCCGGTGCGGACGTCCTTTTTCAGCGCCGACGTGGACGAGAAGGTTCCGCGTCGGGAGGTCCCCCCCGGTTGAGCGAAAATCGAAAGCACGCGCGGGTCGGCACCCTCCTGCGCTGCTGGTGCGAGGGTGAGAACGTGACCCTGTATGCACGCATCGCCAACCTGAGCGAGGGAGGCCTCTTCCTCAGGACGAGCACCCCGCTGGCGGCGGGGACGCGGACGCAGGTGCGGCTCACCCAGCAGGCGACGGACACGCAGTTGCAGGCGCAGGCCACGGTCGTCTGGTTGCGGCAGGAAGAGCAGCCGGCCGGCCGGCCCCCGGGCATGGGCCTGAGATTCGAAGCGTTGGACGCGGACGCACTGACGAGTCTGCGGCGCATCATCTCCCAGCAGCAAGCCCACCCCTAGGGTTCCCATGCGCATCGCCGTCATCTCCGACATCCACTCCAACATCGAGGCCCTCACGGAGGTGCTGAGGGTGGCGGAGCACCAGAAGGTGGACCGCTTCGTGTCGCTGGGGGACATCGTCGGTTACGGGGCGTCCCCCAACCCGTGCTGCGACCTGGTGCGCTCGGTGGCCGAAATCACCTTGCTGGGCAACCACGACGCCGCGGTGGCGGGGCGGATGGACTACTCGTACTACTACGACGCCGCCCGGCACGCGCTCGACTGGAGCGCCAACGTCATCTCCGACGAGAACCTGGCCTGGCTGCGCAGCCTCCCGTACACGTACCGCATCGGCGAGGTGGGCTTCTGCCACGGCTCGCCCATCGACCCGAAGGCGTACGAGTACATCTTCGCGCTGGAGCAGGCGCGGGAGCTGACGCCGTACGTGGCGGAGCTGCCGGAGGTGACCTTCATTGGCCACAGCCACCTGTGCCGCGCGTTCGCCATTGGCAACGGCGAGGTGAACGACGTGGTGGCGCAGAAGTTCGTGCTGCGCAAGGGCTACAAGTACATCGTGTCCGTGGGCAGCGTGGGCCAGCCGCGCGACTACGACAACCGGGCCTGCTTCGTCATCTGCGACACGGACGCGCGCACGGTGGAGTACCTGCGCGTGGAGTACGACATCGAGACCTCCGCGCAGAAGATCTTCGACGCGGACCTGGCGCTCAACTTCGGCAAGCGGCTGTTCCTGGGCGTGTAGGCAGAAGGGCGCGCGCCGTGCGGAAAAGGCGCGCGGCCGGACGGAAGGTGGCATAAACCGGGGCCGTGCGCCCCCAGGTCCCCCGTCCGAAGCGGCCCTTCATGGGCCTTGGCCTCGCAGCCCTCCTGTTCGTCTCCGGGTGCAGTCGCGCCCCCGCGCCGCCCTCGCCCGAGTTCGAGCAGGCCAGCCGCCGGTGGACGGCGCTCTACGCCCAGAAGCTGGACGCGGCGTACCTGGACCCCTCCATCGGGGAGATTGAAGCGCAGCTGCAGCGCGTGCCCGCGGACAGCGTGGACGCCGCCGCGTCCCAGTCCCTGCTCCAGCGCATCCAGGAGGGCCGCTCCCGCATGCAGGCGGCCCAGGAGGAGAAGCGCCGCGCGGTGGCCAACGCCCGCACGCTCCCCACCCAGGACCCCTCCCAGACGAACATCCCGCGCCGGCCCGAGCCCGAGGCGGCGGAGCCGGCGGACGCCGGCCCGGGGGACGCCGGCGTGATTGCCGGGCCCCAGATGGGCACCCCGGCCTCCGAGCTGGTGGCGGGCTTCCAGGGCTGCTTCACCCGCTCCGTGCCCGTCACGGTGGAGGGGCGGGGAATGCGGGACACCTGGCAGCTGAGCGACCGGGCGTCCTGCCAGCTGGAGTACCCCAGCCACCGCGACACGTCGCTGGTGATTGAAGACGGCCGCGTGCTGGCGCTGTTACCCAAGAGCGCCATGCGGACCGTGCGCCGTTATGAGGACGGCGGCACGGTGCCCTCGAATGATGGCGGCCGGTGAACCCCTCTTTCTCCTGACGAGCTGACGACCTTCGATGAACGAACAGACCTTCATGAAGTTGATGCGCGTGCTGCCCAAGTCGGCGGTGTCCTCCGTGGTGGGCCTGGCCACGCGCCTGCCCGCGCCCGCGCCGGTGCACCACTGGGCCATGCGCGCCTTCGCCAAGGCGTACAACGTGGACATGGAGGAGGCGGAGCACACCTTCGAGAAGTACCCGACCTTCGCCCAGTTCTTCACCCGCGGCCTCAAGCCGGGCCTGCGCCCGGTGGACGGCGGTGAGAAGGTCGTCGTGTCGCCGGTGGACGGCCGCGTGTCCCAGGTGGGCTACTCGGACAACGGCCGCTGCCTCCAGGCGAAGGGCATCGAGTACACGGTGGATGAGCTGCTGGGGGACTCGCAGGCCGCGAAGCCCTTCCACGGCGGCGCCTGGACGACGCTGTACCTGTCGCCGCGCGACTACCACCGCATCCACGCGCCGCTGGGCGGCACCATCACCGGGTACGCGTACATCCCGGGTGAGTTCTGGCCGGTGAACCCCGCGTCCGTGAAGAACAAGCAGTCGCTGTTCTGCGTGAACGAGCGCCTGGTGACGTACCTGGACACCGTGGCCGGCAAGGTGGCGGTGGTGAAGGTGGGCGCCACCTGCGTGTCGCGCATCAAGGCGGCCTACGAGGACATCACCACGCACCTGGGCCAGCCGGGCAAGGTGCACCGCTACGGCGCGGGCATCCCGGTGGAGAAGGGCGGCGAGCTGGGCCGCTTCGAGATGGGCTCCACCGTCATCCTCTGCTTCGAGCCCGGGCGCGTGCGCTGGGACGACAGCCTCCAGCCGGAAGCGGTGGTGCGCATGGGCACGCGCATCGGAGAGATCAAGTGAGCCAGAAGATCAACGGCGTGAAGGGGATGAACGACCTTCTGCCGGGCGAGATTGAGGTCTGGCAGTTCGTGGAGTCCACCGCGCGCACGCTGTTCGGCCGCTTCGGCTACGGCGAGGTGCGCACGCCGATGGTGGAGGACACGGCCCTCTTCGTGCGCAGCGTGGGCGAGGAGACGGACATCGTCGGCAAGGAGATGTACACCTTCGAGGACAAGGGCGGCCGCAGCCTGTCCCTGCGTCCGGAGGGCACCGCGCCCGCGGCGCGCGCGTACATCGAGCACTCGGTGAACAACCAGGAGCCGGTGTCGCGCTGGTTCTACATGGGGCCCATGTTCCGCTACGAGCGGATGAAGACGGGCCGCTACCGCCAGTTCTCCCAGATTGGCGCGGAGGCCTACGGCGCGAAGGAGCCCGCGCAGGACGCGGAGCTGATGGACGTGGTGGTGCAGTTCCTGGAGGCCCTGGGCCTCACGGACGTCACCCTGAACATCAACTCGCTGGGCGACGACAACTGCCGGCCCGCGTACCACGCCAAGCTGGTGGAGTACCTCAACGCGCACCGCGAAGAGCTGTGCGCGGACTGCCAGCAGCGGCTGGAGCGCAACCCGCTGCGCGTCCTGGACTGCAAGAACGAGAAGTGCCAGGGCGTGGCCGCGGCCGGCCCCAACGTGCTCGAGTTCCTGTGCGAGCCGTGCCGCGCGCACTTCACGGACCTGCAGCGCAAGCTGGGCGTGCTGGGCATCAAGTACGTGGTGAACCACCGGCTGGTGCGCGGCCTGGACTACTACACGCGCACCGTCTTCGAGTTCATCGCCTCGCACCCCGCGCTGGGCACCGCCAGCACCGTGGGCGGCGGCGGGCGCTACGACAAGATGATGAAGGGCCTGGGCGGGCCGGACGTGCCCGCGGTGGGCTACGCCATGGGCCTGGACCGGCTGGTGCTGCTCCTGAAAGAGGGCGGCAAGACGTTCACCCAGCGGCCGGACCTGTTCATCGCCGTGGCGGACGAGGGCTCGCAGGACGCGGGCCTGGCGCTGGCCAGCCGCCTGCGCCGCGAGGGCCTGAAGGTGGACTTCGACACGCGCGGCGGCAGCCTCAAGAGCCAGATGAAGCGCGCGGACAAGTCCGGCGCCCGCTTCACCCTGGTGCTGGGCGAGCAGGAGCGCCAGAGCGGCCAGGCGAAGCTCAAGCCCATGGCGGGCGGCGAGCCCGTCCCGGTGTCCCTGGACAGCGTGGCCGCCACCGTGCGCGCGCAGCCGGAAGCCCCGGCCGCCGCTCCGGCTTCCTGATCCACCCGCCCCTCCGGCATGACGCGCCCGGCCGGAGGGGAGGGGGGCGGCCTGTCTTCCCTGAAAACCCGGGAGTAAAGGTGTTAAGCATCGTAAGTCCTGGGAATCGCTGGGGGATTGAAGGCTTGCAGATTCGCGGACATTGAGACGTCGGGGTACATTCCTTTGTCCATGTCGAGCGCTCCCCAGCCCGCCTCCGTGATCGATGGCCCGCGTTGGATCCCCGTGGCCGGGGACAGCATGTGGCCGTCGTTGCGCGCGGGGGACGTGGCGGAGGTGGAGCCGCTGCTGGAGGCGCCGCGCCCGGGGGAGGTGGTGCTGGCGCGCTTCGAGTCCTCGCTGGTGCTGCACCGGGTGCGCTGGTGCGACGGCAGCGTCTGCGCGCTTCGCGGGGACAATGGCGGCGTGGAAGATCCACCGCTGCCCCTCTTCCGTATCCTGGGGCGGGCGCGGCGTGTGCGCCGGGGCGGCGCGCTGCTGGACGTGGAGCGCTGGGACGTGGGGCCGCGCCTCGTGGGCCGCTGGCGCGCGACGGTGAAGCGCCAGGTGGCCGCGTGGCTGGGAAGGACGGGCCGCGCATGAGCTTCCAGGAAGGCAGCGTTCCCCGGCGGCGTGCGGGGACCTCGGGGGAGGGCTTTGGCGCGGACTTCCTGGTGCTGGACGCGGAGGGACGCACGCTGCGGGGGCTCAACCCGACGGCGGCGCGCATCTGGGCCCTGTGCGACGGACAGCGCACGGCCCGGGCGGTGGCGGAGCAGGTGGCTGCCGAGTTTTCGACCGACGTCGGTCCGGTGCTGACCGACACGCTGCGCTTCCTGGCGGAGCTTCAGCGGCGGGGGCTGTTGGACGAAGTGCGCGCGCCGGCTGGTGCCGCGCCTCTGGAGGAGACATGATGCGGGCGCTCGTGGCGGTGCTGGCGGGTGCGGTGGTGCTGTCGGCGTGCTCGGAAGGGGTGTCCCCCCTGCCGCCGCCGTCGGCCGTGAAGCCGGGGCCGGGCAGTGGCTCCGTCACCCCCGTGGATCCGACGGACGTGCTCGCCGGTGGCGGGAGCGTGGCGCGTCCGCCGCCCCAGGCTTCCGTGGACGAGGAGCCGCCCCCGGACGAGGAGCCGCCTCCGGCGCCGCTGCCGCCTCCTTCCGGGAGCGCGGTGGTGGTGGGCGCGGGCTCGGAGCCCACGGCCCTGTCCGAGGTGCAGCAGGTGGACGTGGACTTCGTGGTGAGCGGCGTGCGGAACAAGGGCCTGGTGGACGTGGAGTTCATCGCGCCGGGCGGGCGTCCGTACGAGAAGCGGAGCGCGACGGTGGAGGCTCCGCCGGAGGAGACGCGCACGCTGCGCTACTCGCTGCCGGTGGCGGGCACGCCGGTGTCCATGGCGCGCATGACGGGCACCTGGCAGGTGCGCTTCTTCCTGGATGGGGCGCAGCTGGCCGCCACGTCCTTCACCCTGGAGCCGTGACGTGAGGCACGCCATGAACGTCCGCATCCTCGCGCTCGCCGCCGTGCTGCTGCCCGCGGTGGGCTTCTCCCAGACCTGGACCGTGCGTCCCGTCCCCGCCGCCGGAGAGACGGTCGCGCGCGTGGTGATGGACGAGGCGTCCGACCTCGTCGTGGAGGTGACCAACACGGCCGCGGCCTCGCTCGACGCCCGTCTGTCGGAGGTGTCGTTCGTCCTCCCCAACGGGTATCAGCTCCTGGGCGGCCTTCCGGCGGAGGAGAACCCGAACTGGAAGGTCGAGTACATCGACGCCAACGAGCGGCGCATCACGTTCCAGTCCACGCTGGGCTGCGTGGACAACGGGCGCGGCCTGGCGCGCAACCAGACCGCGCGCTTCGTGCTGAGCGTGGTGGGCCCGTCGAACCGCGCCACCGACAGCGCCGCCGAGCGCCTCGCGGCGGGCACGTACGCCCGCGACCAGTGCGACGGCACGAACTACACCTACAACGTCGGCAACATGCCCCCGTGGACGCGCGCCATCCTGGCCACGAACGTGACGCTGGCGCCGCGCGTGCTGGCGGTCAACGGCACCACCGTGGCTCGCGTCGTGGTGGAGAACCGCGGCACGGGCTCGGCCACCGTGACCGTGGACAACCCCACCTCCACGACCAGCGTGCCCCTCACCACCGTGAGCAAGGACCCCACCACCAGCAGGGTCGTGGCGCTGCAGTCCGCGGGCGTCTTCGCGGTCACCCTGAGGCCCACCGCCGCCGGCGCCGTGGCCGCGCGTGTCCGGGCGCGCTCGACCAACGGCGCCTCGAACGCGCCGCTGGTGGACTCGCCCATGGCGGACGTGGGCAACCTGGTCGCGACGGCGGACATGGACGTCGTGGACGCGTTCAGCGGCGATCAGGTGACGCTGCGCATGACGGTGTTCAACGCGTCCACCGCGAACTCGTACACGCAGGTGCGCCCGCGCGCGCCGGTGCGGCTGGGCAACGCGACGGCGACGCTCGTGTCCGGACCGACGCCGGAGAGCGTGGCGCAGCTCGCGCCCGGGGCCTCCGCGCAGTTCACGTGGCGCTACCAGGTGTCGGGCACGCCCGGCGCCAGCTACCAGTTCCAGGCTCAGGTGGACGCGACGCTCAACGGCTCGGCGGTGGCGGGGGACCTGGTCACCGCGCGCAAGGGACGCATCGTGGAGCACCGCGTGCGGCTGAGCCAGGAGACGGTGTCCACCGCGGCCACGGCCGTGACGGTGGCGTACACGGTGCAGAACCGGGGCACGCTGCCCATCATCGAGGTGAAGCTGTTCAAGCCCGCGGTGAACTACTTCGCGATCGCCGCATCGGGCCCGCAGCCGTTCGGGGACTGGAGCGTCTACCCGGAAGCGAACGGCTACATTTGGGCGTCGGATACAGGCATCCCGGTGGGCGGCGAGGCCACCTTCCGCATCACGTACTCGGGCTTCACCGCCGTCCCCGAGGACACGGCGTTCCGTCACCGCATGGAGCTGAACCAGGGCTGGAACGATGCGCGCATCCGCGTGGAAGCGACGATGACGCTGCTCGCGGTGACCGCGTCCCCGGACGTGGCGCGCCTCACCGGCGTGGCCCGCGACGGCAGCGTGACGCTCACCTGGGACAACCCCTTCAACCACGGCGGCACCCTGGTGCTGCGCGCGGAGGGGGCGACGCCGAACACCGCGCCGACCAGCGGCGTGCGCTACGCGGTGGGGGACACGCTGGGCAACGCGACGGTGGCGTACTCGGATGAGTTCAGCTCCGCGTCGTCCTTCACGGACACGGGGGTGACGAACGGCACCACGTACGTCTACCGCGTGTTCAACGCGGATGATCAGTTCCGGTATGGCCCGGGCAACCAGCCCACCTCGCAGGGCCTGCTGGCCACGCCCCGGGCGCGCGTGGCGGGCAACCCGCTGTGGTGCTACTCGGTGGGCCTGTCCTCGCTCCTGCAGCCCGTCACCGAGCTGGGCGTGGGCATCTTCAGCTCGTACAACGACTCCGTGGTGGGCACGCTCACGAACACCGTGAACCCGTCCGAGGACGGCGCGGAGCGCTTCCGGCCGGTGAAGATGACGGGCCTGATTGGCAGCCGCTTCCCGGTGGTGCCGCTCTTGGGCCGGCCCGGGCAGCAGTGGATTGTCGTGGGTGACCAGGCCGGCGTGCCGGGGGTGCTCAACGCGGCCACGGGTGAGTTCCTGTGGCGCAACACGACGCTGGGCCTGGGGAACATCAGCTCGTTCCCGGTGACGCAGCTGCTCGACTACGCGAACCCGGAGTACCGGACGACGTTCTCGAACGTGGACCTGGCGATCTTCGCGACGCGCAATGCGTCCGCGCAGAACCAGGTGGTCGCGCTGAACGCGGCCACGGGTGCGCTCATCTGGCGCTACCAGCCCGGGGACCTGGGCATGGTGAGCGGCGGCATGCTGGTGGACTACACGACGAACCGGCTCTACGTGGCGACGAAGTCGGGCGTGAACGCGGCCACGCTGCGCGTGCTCAACAGCCTCACGGGCGCGGAGGTCGCGCGGCTGGCGCTGGGCGACCTGGAGTTCGGCGTGGTCCGCAACGCGACGAGCAACCAGATCCTGGTCACCGCCAACGACGGCCGGGTGTACGGCGTGAATCCGGCCACGTACGCGACGGCCTGGATGGTCACCGTGCGGCCCGCCACGGCGCGGGCGTTCACCCACTTCGCGCGGCCCCTGGGCCGGGGCTTCGTGGTGAGCACGGCGGACGGCAGGGTGGAGCGCTATGAGATGGACGCGACCAACGTGCCGGTGCGGTTGTGGTCGACGGGCATCGCGGGCCCGGCCGGTTCCTTCACCCTCAACCAGAACGGCGTGGCGCGCATCTACGTCGGCAGCTCGGATGGCAAGGTGCACCAGCTGGAGCTGGAGACGGGCGTCGACTCCGGGCAGGTGACGGTGGGCCCGGCGCAGGCCATCGGCACGCCGACCATCGATCACACCGTAAGCCGGTTGCATGTCGGTTCCTCGGATGGTCGAATCTGTGCCTTCCCGGTGCCCTTCTAGGTGGGCCATCACGTGAGCCAACGACCTTCACAGCCTTCCGCAGGTCCCTCCGTGCCGAAGTCGCCGGCCACGCCCGCCGTGTACGTGCCTCCCGCCATCCTGTGGGAGCAGCCCTTCGTCGCGCTGGCGCAGCTGTCCACGTGCACCATCCCCGGCGAATCGGAGTGCGTGCCGTGAACGGCGGGGACCCCCTGGCGGGTCCCCGTGAAGGCGCGCTCCGCATCACCCTGGCCGGGTGGACGGTGGCACTGGAGGTGGAGGAGGCAGCGCTCGCCAGTCCGCTCCGGCGCGTGTTCGGCGCGTTCCTCGCGCCAGAGGCCGTGGCCGAAGATGCCCGGCTGGTGATGCGGACTCCCGCCCGCCCGAGCGCTCCGCCCACCGTGCAGGAGCTGCCCCGGCTGGAGCCTGGTGGTTCCGGGACGCTGCGCGTGGAGGGCGCCGGGTACTCCGCGGTGCTCTCCCAGGACCGGAGCCACGCGGACGTCATCGGATCCGGCCGCTACCCCGTGGAGAACGTGATCAAGGTGATGCTCGCGTCCGCGCTGGCGAAGCGCGGCGGGCTGCTCATCCACGGCGTGGGGCTGGTGCACGAGGGCCGGGCCGCGCTGTTCGTGGGGCACTCCGGCGCGGGCAAGAGCACCCTGGGCGGGCTGTGGCGCGACGCGGGCGGGACAGTGCTCGCGGACGAGCTGGTGGCGGTGTGGCCCATGGAGGGGGGAGGGTGGCGGGCCGCGGGGACGCCCTGGAACGTGCCGACCCGGGCCACCGAGGCGACGCTCGTCGCGGTGGGCACGCTGGGCTGGGACGCGGCTTCGCGGTGGGAAGCGCAGGGCGCGGGGGAGGTGGCCCGCGTGCTGCTGCTCAACGCGATGCTGCCTGAGCCCACGGCGTCGGGGCGGGGCGCGCTGGTGGGCGCGGCGGGGCGCGTGCTGTCGTCCGTGGAGACGGCGCGGCTCGTGTTCTCGCGCGATGCCAGCGCGGCCGAGGTGGTGCGGGCGCGGCTGGACGCGGCGGGGCGTCCGTAGCGGGGGCTCGCGCTTGCCTCGCGTCTGCGTTACAGCGGACGTGGGAGGCGGATGACGGTGGCTGAGACGCGGGTGCCTTTGACGGTGATCGCTGGGCCCACGGCGTCGGGGAAGACGGCGCTGGCCATTGCCTGGGCTCGCGCCTCGGGCGGGGAGATCGTCAGCGCGGACTCGCAGCAGGTGTACCGCGCCTTCGACATCGGCACCGCCAAGCCTTCCGCCGAGGAGCTGGCCGCCGTGCCGCACCACCTGGTCTCCTGCGTGGATCCACTGGAGACCTTCTCCGCCGCCGAATACCAGCGCCGCGCGGACGCGGCCATCACGGACATCGCGTCCCGGGGCCGGCCGGTGTTCGTCGTCGGCGGCACCGGCCTGTACCTGCGCGTCCTGCTGCACGGCGTGGTGGACGCACCCGGTGCCCTGCCTTCGCTGCGCGCGGAGCTGGAGGCGCTCGCGGCGGAGCAGGGGAGGGAGGCCGTGCACCGCCGGCTGGCCGAGGTGGATCCAGAAACCGCGGCGAAGCTGCCCACCCAGGACCTGGTGCGCGTCGTCCGCGCGCTGGAGATCCATGCGCAGACGGGCGTCCCCGCCTCGGAGTTCCGCCGCGCCCATGCCTTCGCGCCGGACCGCTATCCCTTCCAGCTGTACGTGCTCGACCCGCCGCGCGAGGCCCTCTACGCGGCCATCAACGCGCGCACGGAGGCGCTGTTCTCACGCGGCCTCGTGGAGGAGACACAGGCCCTGCTGGCCCAGGGCTACGCGGACGCGGCCCCCATGCGCAGCGTCGGCTACGTGCAGGCCCGCGCCGTGGTGGAGGGCCGGATGACGCGCGAAGAGGCCATCGCCGACACCGCGCAGGAAACCCGGCGCTACGCCAAGCGGCAACTCACCTGGTTCCGCAAGGAGCCCGGCGCGGTGTTCCTCCCGCCTCCGTACGCCCGCCCCACCCCTTGAGCGGAGCGGGCCACCCCGGCCCCTGCTCGCCGCTCCGCCTCACTTCGTCGGGGGGCATGGATTGTTCGCACCCGGCGCCGCTCCCATCTTCCACCAGGAAACGCTTCCCCCACGTCCACTCCCGGACCGACAGGCGGCCGAGGGCCCGAGGCGGGCAGCCATCACCGTGGAGATCGCCATGCGAACGAACGTCGAACGCGCGCCGGACACCCGGCCGGACCGTCCTTCCCGGGGGGCCTCGGCGATGTGGGGCGCCCCCTTCCTCCTGGGCCTGCTGACGTCGATCGCGGGCGTCGTGCTGCTGGGCGCCACTTTCTTCACCAGCATGGTCACCGTCTTCTTCGTGGGCATGATGCTGGTGATTGGCGGCGTCCTGGAGATTGCCGCGGCCGTCCGCTCCCGCGGCGAAGCCCGGGGCACCTTCTGGTCCTTCATGCTCGGCGGCGTGCTCACCACCGTCGTCGGCATCCTCACGGTCATGTACCCGGCCGCGGGGCTCGCCTCACTGACGCTGCTGATCGCCGGCTACTTCTTCGCCAGCGGCCTCTTCCACGTCATCACCTCCGTCATGGACCGCTACTTCCAGTGGGGATGGGACCTGGCCTACGGCCTCATCTCCCTGGTCCTGGGCATCAGCATCATGGCCCGGTGGCCCGCGTCCTCCGTGTGGCTCGTGGGCACCCTCGTCGGGCTCGCCGTCTTCTTCCGAGGCATCTCGATGATGTCCGGCTCGCTCATGCTGCGACGGGGTATCCGGCACGTGCATGCCTGAGCGCCAGGGAGGTGCTGGCGCCACTTCACTCGCGGTGAATGAGGGATATCAGTGAGTGAAGCTCAGCCCGAGTAGCCGATGCGGTAGATGACGCCGTTCGCATCGTCCGTGACGAGCAGCGCCCCGTCGGCGGCCACCGCCGTGTCCGCCAGCCGGGCGAACTGCGCGGTGCCGTCCGCGCCGAGCCAGCCCGACGCGAAGTCCTCGAACGCCGTCGGCGTGCCCTGGGCGTCGAAGCGCACGCGGACGACCTTGTAGCCGGTGGGCGGGTTGCGGTTCCAGGAGCCGCGCATCGCCACGAAGGCGTTGTTGCGGAACTCCTCGGGGAAGAGGGTGCCCGTGTAGAAGGTCAGGCTCATGGGCGCCGAGTGCGCCTGGTACTCCAGCACTGGCGGCTGCGTCTTCGCGCAGTACTCCGGGCGCGACTGCATGTCCGGCGGCTCCTGGCTGAGGAACGCGTCCGGCTCCTGCTTGCCCAGGCAGTAGGGCCAGCCGTAGTCCGCGTCCTGCTGGATGCGGTTGAGCTCCTCCGGTGGGTAGTCGTCCCCGCGCGAGTCCGAGCCGTGGTCCATGCCCCAGAGCTGACCGGACACCGGGTGCCACGCGAACCCGATGGTGTTGCGCAGCCCCTTCGCGAACACGGCGCGGCCCGTGCCGTCCGGCTCGAAGCGCAGCAGCGTGGCGTTCTCCGGGTTGGCGTCCGCGCACGCGTTGCACGTGCTGCCCACGGACACGTACAGCTTGCCGTCCGGTCCGAAGGCAAGCGTCCGGTTGGGGTGCTGCCCCGCGTCCGGCAGCCGGTCGATGAAGAGGGCAGGGGCCCCCAGCGTGTCATCCGGGTTCACCGCGGCGACCCACACCTGCCGGTCGCTGATCATGAAGAGCCGGTCGCCCTGGAGCGCCAGCCCGTGCACGCCCGAGTTCTTCGTGCCCAGCCCGCTCGCCACGACGACGCGCGTGTCCGCGGCGCCGTCGCCGTTCGTGTCGCGCAGCAGGGTGACGCGGCCAGCCTCGCGCTCGGTGACGTAGACGGCGCCGTTGGGGCGCACCGCGAGCCTGCGCGGGTTCGTGAGCCCCTGCGCGAAGACGCCCACCTGGAAGCCGGTGGGGACGCGCAGCTGCGCCAGCCGCTCCGCTCCGAAGGGCTGCTTCGCGGGCTTCACCAGGTTGTTGGGCACGGACACCGCGCGCACCGCGTCCTCTTTCGGAGGCACCTGGGGCGTGGGGATCGCGGCCTCCAACGGCGTTGGATCACCGTTGTTGGACGTCGTCTTGTCCGTGCACGCCAGCGAGAGGCACAGCACGGCACCTGCGAAGAGGCGGGAAGAGGTCATGGGCTGCGCACCCTGTGCACTGGATTCGCAGCCCACAACTCCGGCCGTGTGGCCCACGGCCCTGTTCAACACTCCCTGTCGCGCGGCCTACGTCGTCGGCCTCTCTCGGTCAGGAGGCAAAACGGTCTTCGCCGAAACTCTCCACGACGGCGGGGCGCGGCACTTCACGCGGCGCGGCGAGCGGGTCCGGCACGCGGCCGGTGAGCTGGCAGAGGAGGCGGTCCGGGTTCACCGGCTTGGGCAGGAAGGCCTCCGCGCCCGCGTCGAGCGCGCGCTGCCGCACGTGCGGACGGTTGAGGCCGCTCATCACCAGCACGCGCGTGTCGCGGGTGAGCGGGTGCTGCTTGAGTCCTTCACACAGGCGCAGGCCGTCCACCCAGTGCAGCACCACGTCCAGGAGGATGGCGGTGGGCGGGCGGCGGGCCACGGCGCAGAACAGCGCCAGCTCGTCCGCGAAGGACACCACGCGCGCGCCGGTGCTCTCCAGGAGCAGCGTGAGCGCCTCGCGCGTGTCCGCGTCGTCGTCCACCACGTAGTACAGGTCCGGCTCCACCTCCGGCACGAACGTCGGCACGGGCTCCATCGGCGTGCGCAGCCACGAGCCCACCACCTCCCGCACGCCCGACCAGCGCGCCGCGGACAGCAGCCCCAGCGGGGTGGGGGAGCTCAGGCCCAGCACGCCGCCGCCGTACACGCCGCCCGTCGCATGCTTCGCGCGCGCCGCGACGAACGCCGCCGGGGCCCGCCTGCCCGCGCGGCGCAGCCAGGACAGGGAGCGCGCACCGGCCGCCGCGTCCTCCATCAGCTCGCCCAGCCCGTCGCGCACGTACCTGCGCTCCAGCGACGGCGCGTCCAGCCCGCCATCCAGCAGCGCCACCGCGGCGCGGCTGCACGACGCCAGCGTCTCCGACAGCCCCACCTGCAGCGGGTGGCCGAAGGCCGCGGGGCCCACCGCCAGCTGCCCGGGCGCCACCAGCGTGCGGCCGGGGCCGAAGGGCAGGCGCGTCGTCTCCAGCGCGGCGACCTCGAAGCCCTCCTCCAGGAGGCCGTCGCGCGCGGCCATCATCAGCACCTGGCACAGGTCCGCCGGCGTCACCGCCGCGCCAAAGGCCAGCGCGTACACGGACGACGCGCCCGGGATGAGGAACAGCGCATCCACGGAGGGCAGCGGGGAAATCCACAGGCGCGCCACCGGCGCCAGGTCCCGGCCCGTCATCGCGCCCTGGAGCCGCGCCTGCACCGCCGGCATGGACGGCGCGGGACGGAAGCCCTTGAAGAAGTTGTCACCCATGAGCGGCCCCGCGCCCGCGGCCAGCGCCACCGCGTGGAAGCGCTCGCCGCTGCCCTGCGCGCGGACGACCAGGGGGCCCGCGTTGCGCACCGCCGTGGGAGCGTCCGGTGCGGGCGCCTGCCGCTCCACGCGCTCCACGTGGCGGTCCACGAACCGGGCGCCCTGCGCGCTGGCCGCCGTGGACAGCACGTGGCGCACCATGTCCAGGCCGCCTTCACCCCGGGGCCAGCCATCCACCACCCAGAGGCCACCCGCGGCGCACGGCAGGAGCTCGCGCTCGCCCTGGGAGATCACCTCCACGCCGCGCAGCTCGTGCGCGCGCCACTCCGGCGGAATCCGGCAGCCCAGCGCGGCGAGGCGCGAGCGGCACTCCGGCGTGAGCAGGGCAGGGGGCGCGGTGCGCTCCTCGGTGCCCCCCGCGTAGACGCGCACGTCCAGGGCCACGCCCCGCGCGCGGCCGTTGAAGAGCAGGGAGGCCGCGAGCCCCGCCCCGGCGATGCCTCCGCCGACGATCGCCACCCTTGAACCACTCGTAAGCTTGCTGGTCCCGCTCATCGCGCGCCCTCGTTCCCTTCCCGCCGTCAGTGCCGCTGCGCCGCGGGGGCGTGGAGCGACTGGCCGTACACCACCACCCGGTCACGCCCCTCCCGCTTGGCCTCGTAGAGCGCGGCGTCCGCCGCCTTCAGCAAGGCTTCCGTGCTCTCGCGCGGGGAGTCGGCCGTGTGGTCCGCCACGCCCACGCTGATGCTCAACCCGAAGGGCGCCGGCCGCCCGTCACCGCGCTGCACGTTCACGCCGCGCAGCTCCGAGCGCAGGCGCTCCGCGAACACCGCGGCCTCCAGCGACGTCTGGTGCGGCAGGAGCACGACGAACTCGTCGCCGCCGAAGCGCGCCGCGAAGTCGGACTCGCGCAGGTTGCCCTGCATCAGGGTGGCCAGGGCCAGGATGGCGCGGTTGCCCACGTCGTGGCCCATGCCGTCGTTGATGGCCTTCAGGTGATCCAGGTCGATGACCACCACGCTCAGCGCGTAGCCGTAGCGCTGGGCGCGCTTGAACTCGTCCTCCAGCCGCACGGACAGCGCCCGGAAGTTCGCCAGCCCGGTGAGCGCGTCCGTCTGCGCCAGCACCTGGAGCTTGCGCTGCTGCTCGCTCTGGCGCACCGCGCGGTCGATGCGGGCGAGCAGCTCGCGCGAGCTCGCCGGCTTGTGGATGAAGTCCACGGCGCCCATCTCCAGGCATCGCTCCAGGGTCGCCTCGTCCGCGTCCCCCGTGAGGAAGATGACCGGCACCGTCTCCGTGCGCACGTCGTTCTGGAGCGTCTCCAGGACCGCCAGCCCATCCCCGGAGGGCAGGAAGCGATCCAGCAGCACCAGGTCCGGGCGGTGCTCGCGCGCCAGGTCCACGCCCGCGTCCGCGTCCGGCGCGGCCAGCACGTCGAAGCGCGGGGCGAGCAGGTCCATCAGACCTTCGCGCACGGCGGTGTCGTCCTCGATGATGAGCAGGAGCGCGCGCTCACTGCTGCGGCCGTGCCGTTCCATGAACTGGTTCGCTCCGCTCGCCTGACCCGAAATGGCAGGCCGAAAGTCTCGGGCGCCACGCCCTTCCAGGTGCTCCCCACGCCCTTGCGCCCCACGCGCACCCGCCGCCGCCCCGTCTTGCAAGCACCCACCCACCCATCCAACCTTCACCCGAGACCTCCGGCTGCCAAGCCCGTCCGCCTCCGCGGGGGCTTTGGGAACCATCCGCCCCGGTCGCCCGCGTGCCCTTGCCGAGAGCAAGCCCTGTGCCCCGCGCCTCACGCGGCGGCCGGCCTCTTTTCAGGGGGTTGCATGGGGGGCAGCGCGACAGCCAACAAGGCAATCGGAAGACGTTGCAGCGTGGGGGCGGCGCGCACGGTAGGAATTGCCGGACGCGGGCCGCTCCGGAAGTGGCACCCCGGGGTGGGGTGGAGCGGCTGATCCGTTGAGAACTCCCCGGAAGCACGCGCACGAAGCGGCGCCATCGACGGGATCGCGGCAGGGCCGCGAATGAGGACCCGGGCGCCATTGCGGTGGCGCCGGATCCGCACTTCCCACCGGGACTTTCAGCGCCGGTGGGTGAACTGCACGCGGCGCCCGCCCATGGGCGGCATCACCGGCGGGGCCTCCAGGCCGAACTGCCACCAGAGCGGCTCGTAGGGCTTCATCTTCAGGCGCTTGTCGTTCTGCAGCTGGGCGAGGCTGCCCTTGAGCTTCTCGTCGGAGGGGTTCAGCTCCACGCCGCGCGCGAGCACGCGCTGGGCCCCGTCCTTGTCCTTCAGCTGCAGGAGGCACCACGCGTACACGGCCCAGACGATGGACTCCTTCTTGCCGCTCTTCACCGCGGCCTCGAAGGCGGTCTTCATGGCGGCCGCGTCGTTGCGGCGGAAGTGCAGGGCGCCCTCCATGGCCTTGGCCATGTAGTTGCGGCCGCTGGCCTTCTCCAGGTGGGGCTTCGCGCCGTCCAAATCCTTCACCATGTACTTCAGCATGCCGATCTGCGCGTGGATCTCCGGCCCGATGAGGAACTGCCACTTGTCCCAGACCAGGCCCTGCTCCAGCGTCTTGACCGCCCGGTCCACGCGCCCCTGGGCTTCCTTCTGGTTGGCGGGCTGGCCCTGGAGATCATTCTGCACCGTCGTCATCAGCGCCTGGACCCGGGTGGAGACCCGGCGGGCGAGCACGATGTAGGCAGCGAAGAAGACGATGACGCCGGGCACGATGCCGGCCCACCAGGAGAAGCCGCCGGCGAACTTCACCAGCACGCCGACCGCCAGCCCGATGGCCAGGGAGATGAGGAGGTTGTACATGCGCTGCCCCTTTAGCGGTGTGCGTGGACAGCCGCAATCTTCGGATGCACACGAACCGAAGGCGCGATATACGTTCGGCCGCCTCGCTCACACCCAAGGGGCCCTCTGTCGAAATTGGTAGACGAGGCGGACTCAAAATCCGCTGCGGCTGACCCCGCGTCCCGGTTCGAGTCCGGGGAGGGCCATCCTCAAACGCAGACCCGGCGCCCACCATGCCGTCCTTCCGGGCCGCCCGAACGTGAAAGCGCTCCCCTGTCCGCCGCGCTGGAAGACGCGATGAAGGTCCTGCTCGTCGAGGATGATCCGAGCCTCCGCGAAGGAATGGGGGAGCTGGTCTCCGAGCTGGCGGACGTGCAGGCGGTGGGCACCCTCGACGAAGCGCTGCGCGCCCTGGCGGCGGACCGCTTCGAGCTGGTGATGACCGACATGCGCATCGCCGGCGGGCACACGGACGGCCGGGGCGTCCTGATGGCCGCGCGCCGCCAGCGCCATCCGGTGGCCATCGTCAGCGCCGCCGGTCCGGACGAGGTCGCCCAGGTCCTGCACCCCTCGGAGCCGGACGCGCTGCTGATCAAGCCCTTCCAGGTGGACGACATCATGGGGCTGGTGGAGCGCTTCCTGGAGCTCAAGCGCCAGGTGGTCGCCGCGGCCGGAGAGCCCCTGCCGGGGGACGCGCCGGACTGGACGGAGCTTTCGCCCGGGGTGCGGTGCGCGGGTTCGACGCCGGACAGCGCCCGGATGTGGCTGCGGCTCTCGCCCGACGCCACCTTCTCCTGGCACCGCCCCCAGTCCGCCCACGGCGTCCTCCTGGTGGAGGGCGACCTGGAGCTGGACGGGGAGCGCTATGCCGCGCCGTGCTACCTCTTCCTGTCCCTGGGCGCGTCGCCCCGGCTGAAGACGCGGGCCGGTGCGCTGGCCGTGTGCGTGCCGCTGCGCGGTTAGGCGACGAGGTCACCCTTGGACATCCCCCTCTGGCCCACGCCGCATGAGCCGTCACGCCTGGGGCGTCCGTCCCGGCGCGCGGCCACCGCGGCGCTGGAGACGCACATCGCCGTCCTCAAGGGCGAGCCGCTGAAGGCCGCGCTCGCCACCGCGCTGCGGGAGGCGGAGGGGCTGGGCGGACAGGAGCGGCGCTTCGTGGCCCTGGCCGCGCGCGAGCTGTCCCGGCACCAGCGCCTGCTGGACCTGGCGGCGCGGCAGCTGGGGCACTCGCCCGGGAAGCACGTGCTCACGGAGGACCAGGCGCTGGTGCGCTACACGCTCTGGCGCAGGCTCTTCTGTGGCGAGGGCTGGGCGCGCGTCGGGCCGGAGGTGAAGCTGCCGGGGCCGGTGCGGCCGCGCACGCTGCATGACGCGGTGCTGGAGGGGCTGGTGACGAAGCCCCTCGCGGAGCCTCCTGCGGTGGAGGGTGCGGAGGCCGTCGTCGAGCGGCTGGCCACCCGGTACTCGTTCCCGGGGTGGCTCACGCAGCGGCTGGCGCAGGTGTATCCGGAAGGGACGCTCGCGGGGCTGATGGCGTCGCTGGACGAGGAGCCGTCGCTGCACTTCCGCGCGCGGCCTCCGGGGACGCGGGACGCGGTGCTCGCGGCGCTGACGGAAGAGGGCGTGGCGGCGGAGGCCGTGCCCTGCGCGCCGGACGCGCTGCGCGTCGCGGACGCCAGCCACCGCATCTTCGAGTCGAAGACGATGAAGGCCCGGCGGCTCCAGGTGCAGGACGTGGGCAGCCAGCTCATCGTCCTGGCGTGCCTGCCGCCCGGGGCGACCCTGGCGGGGCTCACCGTGGCGGACGTGTGCGCGGGGGCCGGCGGCAAGACGCTGGGGCTCGCGGACCTGGTGGGCGCGAAGGGGAAGGTGCTCGCGGGGGACCGCTCCAAGCGGCGGCTCTCGGACGCGCGCGACCGGGTGCGCGAGTTCGGCCTGAAGCAGGTGGCGTTCCCGCATCCGGTGCCGCTGGACGCGGTGGACGTGGTGCTGGTGGACGCGCCGTGCAGCGGCACGGGGTCCCTGGCGCGCGAGCCGGATCAGAAGTGGAAGCTGTCCGCCAAGGCCATCACGGAGTTCCAGGCCACCCAGTCCACGCTGCTCGCGGAGGTGGCCGCGCAGGTGAAGCCCGGGGCGCGCATCGTCTACGCCACGTGCTCCGTGCTGCCGGAGGAGAACGACGCGGTGGTGGAGGGCTTCCTCCAGAAGCACCCGGGCTTCGCCCTGGAGCCGGTGGGGGAGGGGTGGCCCGCGGAGCTCCAGGTGGGGGTGGACGGCCCCTACCTGCGCGCCCTGCCACCCCGGGTCCCCGGCGGGGGCTTCTTCGCCGCCCGGCTGGTCCGCAAGGCGGGTTGACAGTCGCCGAGCGGCCACGTTACGCACGAACGACCTTCTCCTCTCCCGAGGGTGACAGCCGTGGCGGCAGATCCGAAGCAGACCGAAGTGATGCGGCAGATCAACGAGGCCTTCCAGGCGGCCGAGGCCAAGCTGGCCAGGCTGCGGGAGGCCGTTGAACGCAACACGGAGCTGGCGCGGGCCAACGGCAAGGCGGCCTTCCTCAAGGACAAGAAGGAGCAGACCCACCGCGAGCTGGGCGAGGCCGTCTGGCAGGCCGTCCAGGCAGGCCGGCTGGAGCTGCCCGCGAACTTCTCCCGGCTGCTCCAGAACATCGCGGCGGCGGAGAAGGCGGCGGCGGACCACGCCGCGTCCCTCACCGACCTGCTCCGGGAAGGAGAAGAAGTGGCGGACCGTTTGAAGGTAAAAACCGTCGCGAAGCCGCAAAAAGTTGTGGCGTCGGGGACGAAGAAGCCGTAGAAGTCGCGCCGCCTCACGGCACGGACCGCCCCCCACGGCGGCCCGGGCAGCACGCAGCAAAAGAAGGGGCTATAGCTCAGCTGGGAGAGCGCTTGAATGGCATTCAAGAGGTCACCGGTTCGATCCCGGTTAGCTCCACACTGAATTGAGAGAGGCCCGCGAGAGAAATCTCGCGGGCCTCTCGCTTTTTGGGGCGTGGCCCGCCGGGGGCTGCCCGGGGCCCTCGCTACGGGCTCGCCGGGACTTCGACCGCCGCTGGGACGTGGCGGGGCAGCCGCACGGTGAAGGTGGTGCCCGCTTCGGCGGTGGACGTCACGGTGACGGTGCCGCCGTGGGCCTCCACCAGCTGCTTCACGATGTAGAGCCCCAGCCCGATGCTCCGGCTGCCGTGGTCCACCTCGCCGCTGGCGCGCTGCAGCGGCTGGAAGAGCAGGCCCAGCCGCTCCGGGGGGATGGGCGCTCCCGCGTTGTGGATGGACAGCGTCACGGCGTCGTCCGAGCCGAGGGTCTCCACGAGGACGGCGGTGTCCCGGGGGCTGTACTTCAGCGCGTTGGTCACCAGGTTCTGGGCCATCTGCCCCAGCCGGTCTGGATCCCACTCGCCCAGGCCGCTGCCGCCGCGGCGCCGGTGGATCTCCCGGTCCGGGTGCGTGGCTTCAATCTCCTCCAGCACGCCGTCGATGATTTCGTGCAGGTCCGACGCGCGGCGCTGGATGCGCAGCCCGCCCCCCAGGCGCGCCTGGGTGAAGTCGAGCAGGTCGCGGATCATCCGGTGGGCCCGCTCCGCGGCGGACTGGATCCGGCTGACGGCCTTGGTGCTGCGCTCGTCCAGCTCCTCGCGGCGCATCAGGCTGGCGGCGCCCAGGAGGATGGCGCTCACGGGGTTGCGCAGGTCGTGGCTGACGATGCCGATGAGCTGCTGTTCGAAGTCCGCGCGCTGCTGCTGCTGGGCCTGGGCCTGGCGCAGCTCGTGGACGTCCATGGAGGTGCCCACCCACTTGAGCACCCGGCCCTCCGCGTCCTTCACGGACAGGGCGCGCACCAGGTGCCAGCGGTACTGGCCGTCCCGGTAGCGCACCCGGTGCTCCGCCTGGAAGCGATCGCCGCGCGCCAGCCCCTCCGCCCAGGCCCTGCCGGTGGAGGCCATGTCGTCGGGGTGGACGATGCACCGGTAGCCCCGGTCCAGCAGCTCCTCCGCGCTCATGCCGGTCTCCTCCGGCAGCACGGCGTTCACGTAGGTGATGGCGCCATCCGGGGTGGTGACGAAGACGGCCTCCGGCAGCGCCTCCGCGAGCGTGCGGAACTCCTCCTCGCTGCGGCGCAGGGCGTCCTCCGCGGCCTTGCGCTCCGTGACGTCCTGCATGGCTCCCACCATGCGGATGGCCCTGCCGGCGGCGTCGCGCACCACCCAGCCCCGGTCCTCCACCTGGGCATAGGTGCCGTCCGGCCGGCGGAAGCGGTACTCGGCGCGCCAGTCGCTGCCAGCGGGCGCCTCCGCGATGGCGTGGAGGCTCTGGACGGCCTGCTCGCGGTCCTCCGGGTGGACGGCGTCCGCCCACCACTCCAGCGCGGAGGGCACCGTGCCCACCGCGTAGCCGAAGAGCGTGTGGATGCCCTCGCTCCAGGTCAGGAGCTGGGTGCCCAGGTCCAGGTCCCAGACGGCGGCCTTGGTGGCCCGGGTGGCCAGCCGGTAGCGCGTCTCCGACAGCTTGAGCGCATGGAGCAGCTCCTCGCGCTGGGCGCGGGCCTGCGCGCCGCTCACCGTTGCCTCCAGGCGGGCCACCAGCTCCCGCGCGCCGAAGGGCTTCACCAGGTAGTCGTCCGCGCCGGCGTTGAGGCCCTCCACCTTCGCCTCCTCGCCCGCGCGCGCGGACAGGAGGATGACGGGGACGTGGGCCGTGCGCGGATCCGCCTTCAGCTCCCGCAGGAGCGCGAAGCCGTCCAGCCCCGGCATCATCACGTCTGAAAGCACCACGTCCGGCGGACGCTCCCGCGCCAGGGCCAGCGCGGAGCGGCCATCCGCCACGGCCGTCACCGTGAAGCGGCCCTCCAGCGACCGCCGCACGTAGTCGCGCATGTCCGCGTTGTCGTCCGCCAGGAGCACGTGGCCCCGCGTGACGCCCGGGGGCGCCTCCGGCACGGGCACGGCCATGGGCGTGTCGTCCGCCGCGTCCGCCAGCCACTGCGCCGCCTCCTGGACGAAGACCTCCGGGTTCGGGGCGTGGATGCGCTCCTGTGCCGGGGCGCGCAGCTGCTCGGGCGGCAGGTGCGCCGTGCCGGTGGGCAGGGACACCGTGAAGGTGCTGCCCTGATCCACGGTGCTCTGTGCGGAGACGTGGCCGCCGTGCAGCTCCACCAGCTCGCGCACCAGCGCCAGTCCAATGCCGCTGCCTTCATGGCTGCGGCCCCGCACGCCCTCCACCCGGTGGAAGCGGTCGAAGACGCGGGGCAGCTCGTGCGCGGGGATGCCCGTGCCCGTGTCGCTGACGGTCAGCTCCACCCGGTCGCCGCGCTCGCGCAGCCGGACGGTGAGGGTGCCCTCGAAGGTGAACTTGAAGGCGTTGGAGAGCAGGTTGAGGACGACCTTCTCCCAGAGATCGCGGTCCACCCAGACGGGGCGGGACAGGGAAGGGCAGTCCACCTGGAGCCGCAGCCCCGCCCTCGTCACCAGCGAGTCGAACGCGCCCGCGAGCCCCGCGGTGAGCGGCCCCAGGTCCGTGGGCTCGAAGGTGGCCCGCATGCGGCCCGCCTCCAGGCGGCTGAAGTCGAGCAGGCTGTTGACCAGCTTGAGCAGCCGGTGGCTGTTGCGCTGCACGAGCGCCAGCCGCTCCCGCTGCCAGCGCTCCAGCGGGTGCTCCGGATCCGTGAGCAGGTCACCCAGCGGCCCCAGCATCAGCGTCAGCGGCGTGCGGAACTCGTGGCTGACGTTGGAGAAGAAGGCCGTCTTCGCCCGGTCCAGCTCCGCCAGGGCCTCCGCCTGCCGCCGGGCGTCCTCGTACGCGCGGGCCCCGGCGATGGCCGCGCCCAGCCCCCCGGAGACGAGCTCCAGGAACGACAGGTACGAGGCGTCCGCCGGCAGCCGGGGGGACATGCCCAGCACGAGCAGGCCCATCGGGCTCGACTCGCCGGAGCGGGCCATGGGCAGGACGAGGGCGGAGTCCGGGCGCGGCACGCCGTCGCGCAGGGGGAGGGGGCCGAAGCGGGCCTCGAGCCCCTGGACCCGCTCCGCGCGTCCGGAGCGGATCACCTGACCCAGCGGCCAGGGGGAGGCCGCGCCCGGCTCCAGGCCCACCTCGCCGGGGCAGAAGGCGCAGTCCCCCTCCAGGCCCATGCGCCCCTCCAGCCGGGCCCGGGTGCCGTCCTCGCTGATGCGGTAGAGCAACGCGAACGGAAGGTCCGCGGGGTTGGTGGCGAGCGCCTCCAAGGCCTGCGTGCATGCGTCATGGACGCGGAGGCTTCCACCCGCGCGCGTGGCCACCTCCTGGAGCGTCCGGAGGCGGCGCGCGTCCAGCACCTGGCTGGTGGTCTCCACCACCGTGTCGAGCACGCCGCTGACGGCCCCGGACTCGTCGCGGACGGGGCTGTAGGCGAAGGTGAAGTAGGTCTCCTCCAGGTAGCCGTTGCGCTCCATGAAGATGCGCTGGTTCTGCGCCATGAGGGTGCGGGCCTCGCGGCGGACCCGCTCGACCCACGGACCGATCTCGTCCCAGATCTCCGCCCAGACCTCGCGTCCAGGCCGCCCCATGGCGAAGGGATGCTTGCCCCCAAGGAGGGGCTGGTAGGCGTCGTTGTAGAGCTTCACCGCCTCCGGTCCCCAGAACAGCATCATGGGGAAGCCCGAGTGGAGGACGGTGCTGGCGATGGTGCGCAGGGACTGCGGCCAGGACGACACCGGACCCAGCGGCGTCTTCGACCAGTCCGTGGACCGCATCAGGGCGCCCATCTCTCCGCCCCCGGCCAGGACCTCCCGGGCCGCGGGGTCGGCGACGTCCGGCCCCAAGGCGGAGGCTTCCGCGCCCCCATCACCGGGCCTTCTGGATCCCTGGCTCATGCCTGTTCCGTAATCCAGGCCCGGCATGGAGGCCAGGGTAGGGCCTCGGGAGAGTGGCCGGTCCAGGACCCGGCCGCCCGCCAGCGTTGACGGCGGAACGCTCCCGCGCGCGTGGCGCCCGTCCGGCGAAGAGCCGGGCCGGGGAGGGCGCCACGCCACGGATGACGGCGCGCTCGAGCCTACTCGCCGCCCGCGAAGACGTGCATCACGTCCTTGAGCAGCTTGATGGACTCGTCGTGCGGGCGCTGGAAGGCGTTGCGGCCCATGATGGAGCCGAAGCCGCCACCCTGGTGGATCTGCCGGATGTCCTCCATGAGGGCGCCCGTCTCCTTCGCCTCGCCGCCGGAGAAGATGACGATGCGCTTGCCGTTGAACGCGGAGCGCACCACCTCGCGCACGCGGTCCGCGAGCGTCTTGGTGGGGATGTTCGCCTTCTCGAAGGCCTTCTTCGCCTCCGCCTGCTCCAGGAAGTCCGAGGGCGGCTTCACCTTGATGATGTGCGCGCCCATCTGCGCGCTGATCTGCGCCGCGTACGCCACCACGTCGATGGCCGTCTCACCCTCCTTGGACAGGGCGCCGCGCGGGTAGGCCCAGAGCACCGTGGGCAGGCCGTAGGACTTGGCCTCCGCGATGATGTCGCGCAGGTCCTCGTACTGCTCGTTGCGGGCCGCGGAGCCCGGGTAGATGGTGTAGCCCACCGCCGCGCAGCCCAGGCGCACCGCGTCCTTCACGGACGACGTCACCGCGGACATGGGCGCGGCCGTCTTGGCCAGCGAGTCGGAGTTGTTCACCTTCAGGATGAGGGGAATCTCACCCGCGAGCTTGCCCGCGATGGCCTCCAGGAAGCCCAGCGGCGCCGCGTACGCGTTGCAGCCGGACTCGATGGCCAGCTGCGCGTGGTAGTCCGGATCATACCCGGCGGGGTTCGGACCGAAGGAGCGCGCGGGGCCGTGCTCGAAGCCCTGATCCACCGGGAGGATGACCAGCTTGCCCGTGCCAGCGAGCGTGCCGTGGTTCAACAGGCGCGCCAGGTTCGTCAGCGTGCCGGGGTTGTCGGAGGGATACCAGGAGAGGATCTGCTTGACGCGGTTGGTGTAGGCCATGGGGTTTTCCTTGAAGGAAGGCGTCGAAACCGGCGCGGGATTCTGCGGTCCTTGTCCGCGCCCACCAAGCTTTGTCTGTACCGAATGTCGGCGACTGTCACGCCCTCTACGCGCCTTCACGCGCGAGCCGACTGGATGGAAGGCGACATCCGGTGGGGAGGAAGGGTGCACAGAAATGCTGCGTCGTCGCGGGCTTCCGGATATGCCCGCCGGACACGAGGCGGACCACAGCATGGGCAGAGAAGTCGGTAGGGTCGTCGCAGTGGCAATGATGCTCACCGGTGGCGCGGCGGGCGCGCAGATCTCGCCCACGCCGGCTCCCTCGAACGCTCCGGGGACGGGGGCACCGGGGACCGCGTCCCCGTCGCCTGGCAGCCTGTCTCCGGCCACCGTGCCCACCCCCTCGCCCGGCACCACCCCGGCCCCTGGCCCCTCCGGCACCGGGTCCTCCGCCGCCAACCCCACCCCTGGTACGCGCGCGCCGCTGCCGGGCCCCTCCACCGTGAACCCCGGCCCGGCCGCCGAGCCGGGCAACGCCGCCCAGCGCGCCACCACCGGCACGCCCAGGCCGGCCGCCGCCACCCCGGGCGCACAGGACCTGGGCACGTCACCCATCGCCCCCGGCTCGGGCGACGGCGCGCGGGGCGACCTCACTCCCGGTGCCCCCCGGGGCGCCCCGGAGGAGGCCCGGGCCCCGGGCGCCGCCGAGGGCACGAAGGCCCCCAAGGGGCCCATCACCCTGGCCCAGCTGGTGGCGCGGGCGCGCACGCAGGACGCGCGCGTGGCGGAGGCCACCGCGGAGCTGCGCAAGTTCCAGGCGCTCCATGATCAGGCCCGCTGGGCCTGGTTCCCCCGCTTCGAGATCACCCTGGGCGCGGGCGGCCCGGTCCCCGAGGCGCGCAACGACGGCCTGGGAGGCCCGCCCACCACGGAGGCGTCGCTGGAGGGCGACTGGAACTTCGGCAAGGTGGGCGTGACGGTGTTCTCCACCGGCAACGCGGTGCTGCCGCTCTACACCTTCGGCAAGCTCTCCGCGCTGGAGAAGGCGGGCTCGCAGGGCCCCATCGTGGGCGCGGCGCTGCGCGAGCGAGCGCGCGCGGAAGCGGGCTTCCAGGCCGCGCAGGCGTACTACGGCTACCAGCTGGCGCGGGCCGGCCTGAAGCAGCTGGAGGACGTGTCCAAGCGCCTCAAGGACGCGGGCGACAAGATCGACGCGCTCCTCAAGGAGGACTCGGATCAGGTGTCGAAGCTGGACACGTACAAGCTGGGGTACTTCCGTCAGCTCGTGGAGTCGCAGCGCGCCACCGCCATGCAGGGCGAGCAGTTCGCGCTCACCGCCATCCGGCTCCTCGCCAGCGCGGGCCCGGACGAGCAGGTGGAGGTGGTGGAGGAGGACCTGCCGCTCCAGGGCGACGTGAACGTGCCCGACCTGGAGAGCTCGCTGAAGCTGGCCAACGAGCGCCGCCCGGAGCTGAAGGCCATCGCCGCGGGCATCATCGCTCGCGAGCAGGAGGTCCTCATCCGCGAGCGCAGCTACTACCCGGACCTGGGGCTCGCGGGCTACTACGACATCCGCTGGACGAGCAGCGCCACGCGCCAGCGCAGCCCCTTCGCCTATGACCCCTTCAACGACCGCACCGCGGGCCTGGGCCTGGTGATCCGCGGCACCTTCGACATCCCCATCAAGGACGCGCAGCTGGAGCAGGCCCGCGCGGAGCTGGACAAGATGCACGCTCAGGAACAGACGCTCAAGGCGGGCATCCGGCTGGAGGTGACGCAGGTGCAGAGCCAGCTCGCCGCGGCCTACGCGCGCGCGAAGTCCTTCTCGGAGGCGGAGAAGAACGCGAAGCGCTGGGCCACCGCCGCCTATGCCGCCTTCGACCTGGGCACCGGCGACACCCGGGAGCTGGTGGACGCCTTCACCGCGCTGGCCCAGGCCTCCGCGGAGCGGGGCAAGAGCTGGCACGACGTGCGCGTCGGGTTGGCGTCACTTGCCCGCGTCACCGGTGCCGTCCCCGCGACGGATGAATAACCCTTCCAGGCTGCCAGTCCGAACAGGTGTCGTCACACCTGACCTTCAACCCGGAGCTTCATCCCTATGATTGCTTCCCTGCTTGCCGCCACGCTGCTCGCCGCCGCTCCCGTGAGCCCGCTCAACGTGGTGAAGAACGGCAACGCCGCCGTGCAGAAGGCGGCCAATGCCCCTGGCGCCACCGTGCAGTCCCTGGCCACCGTCGTGGAGTCCTTCGTGGACTTCGAGGAGCTGGCCAAGCGCGCCCTGGGTGAGAAGGCCTGGGCGGGCCTCAGCGCCGCCCAGCGCAAGGAGTTCACCGACACCATGACGGGCCTGCTGCGCGCCTCGTACGCCCAGAAGGCCATCGGCCAGGCGAAGGCGGACGTGAAGTACGGCAAGGAGAGCGTGCAGGGGACCGAGGCCACGGTCGACACGCAGCTCACCGTGAAGACGGACCAGGTGCCGGTGAACTACAAGCTCTACAAGGCGTCGGCCAAGGCCGACTGGCGCATCTACGACGTCATCACGGACGAGGTGTCCCTCGTGGAGACGTACAGCGGCCAGTTCAAGAAGATCCTCTCCACCAAGGGCTTTGACGGCCTGCTGACGACGCTCAAGTCCAAGCGCGCCCAGCTGGAGAAGGAGACCGCCAACACCAGCGCGGCCTCCGTGAACGAGTCCGCCGCCGGTGCCACGGGCGCCGCGCCGCAGGCCAGGTAGCGGAGCAGGGCAGGGCGCCTGACCGCTTCGCGCTTCACCTCCCGCCCGGGTGCCACCAGCGCCCGGGCGGAAGTGTTTCAGGACGTCAGGCGGGCCGCTGGAACACGCGGTACGTCTTGGAGCGCTGGCCGCCCATGGACTCGATGGCGCGGTTGACCAGGTGGTTGTCCTCCAGCGTCCAGGAGATCTCCCCGCCCGTGTACCCCAGCTCCTTCGCGGTGCGCAGGGTGTCCAGGTAGAGGATGGCGTCCAGGCCGCGGCGCCGGTAGCCCTCCTTGATGCCCAGCGTGAGCAGGCGCAGCCGCTTGAGCTTCCGCGACGCCAGCACCAGCTTCACCAGGCCCATGGGCAGGCCGAACGTCGTGAGCCGCCCGTTGGCCGCCTTGAACGCCGGGTTGGCGTCCGGCAGCGTCATGGAGAAGGCGACGGGCTCGCCCTTCACCTCCGCGATGAGCAGCAGCTCCGGACGCACGATGGCCTTCATCTCCTTGGCCATGTGGTCGAACTCGCGGTCCGTGAAGGGGATGAAGCCCCAGTTCTTCTCCCAGGCCGCGTTGTAGATCTCCTTGATGCGGGCGACCTCGGCGGGGAACTCCTTCAGGTTCACCGCGCGCACGGTGACGCCCTCGCGCTGGCGGATCTTCTCCGCGATGCGCGCCACCTTCTCCGGCGGAGGCGTGGACGACGACAGCTCCCACGCCCACAGGTCCTTCGCCTTGGTGAAGCCGCACGTCTCCAGCAGGCCCGCGTAGTACGCCGGGTTGTAGGGCATCATCAGCGCGGGAGGGCTCTCGTGGCCCTCCACGAGCAGGCCCCAGTCCTGGTTGGAGGAGAAGTTGGCCGGCCCCAGCACGGTGTCGATGCCGCGCGCCTTCAGCCACGCGCTGGCCGCGTCCAGCAGGCCCCGCGCCACGCCCGCGTCGTTCACGCACTCGAAGAGGCCGAAGAAGCCCTCCTTCGTGCCGTGGAACTCCATGTGGCGCGGGTTCTTGATGGCCGCCACCCGGCCCACCACGTCCTGCCCGCGCCGGGCGAGGAACAGCTCCACCTCCGCGTAGTCGAAGAAGGGGTTCTTCTTCGGATCCAGGAAGTCGCGGCGCTCCATCTCCAGCGGCGGGACCCAGTTCGGATCCTCACGGTAGAGCGAGTACGGCAGCCGGATGAACGCCGTCCGGTCCGCCGCGCCGCGCACGGGAGTCACCTGCACGTCGGAGGGCATGGTGGGGGTCGGGGAGGAAGCAGCGTCTTCGTTCTTGGCGGGGCGGGCCATGAGGAGGGCTCAGTTCCTTTCGGCCTGGTTGCCGCCGTCGGAGCCGTCGCCGCCGTTGCGCATGAAGAGCTGCGCGCCCTTCTCCAGGAGCACGCCGCCCAGCTCGCTGCGCTTCTCCCACAGCTTCTTGGGCGCGCCGCCCAGCCGCCGCAGGTCCTCCGGCTGCAGGTTCGCCGCGCGCCAGGTGAGCTGCTCCACCGCGTCGAAGAACTTCCCGGCCATCTCCCGCGACGACATCCGCGACAGCTGATCCAGGGAGAAGCCCTTGTCCGCGAGCAGGCCCGCGCTGCCCGCCGCCCACGTCTCGCTCGCCTTGTTGCTGCGCACCGCGCTGCCCGGCCGGGCGATCTTCACCGGCTCGTACACCGTGGGGCGCGTCTCCGGGATGACGTTGAGCTTGCGGCCGATCTTCTCGAACGTGTCCAGCACCTGGTCCAGCTGCGCGTCCGTGTGCGTGGCCATGTAGCTGGTGCGGATGAGCGCGTGGCCCGCCTCCACCGCCGGCGGAATCACGGGGTTGGCGAACACGCCCGCCTCGTGCAGCGCGCGCCAGAAGCGGAAGCACTTCACCTGGTCACCGATGTGCACCGGCACCACCGGCGTCACCGACACGCCCGTGTCGAAGCCCATGGCGCGGAAGCCGTTGTGCATCTTCTCCGCGATGTCCAGCAGGCGCGCGCGGCGCTGCGGCTCCGCCTCGATGATCTCCGTCGCCTTGAGCGCCGCCGCGATGGACGCGGGCGTCATGGACGCGGAGAAGATGACCGAGCGGGCCTTGTGGCGGATGTAGTTGATGACGTCGAACGGACCCGCGAGCACGCCGCCCAGCGACGCGAAGCTCTTGGAGAACGTGCCCATCACCAGGTCCACGTCCTTCTCCAGGCCGAAGTACTCCGACGTGCCCCGGCCCATTTCGCCCAGCACGCCCATGGCGTGGGCGTCATCCGTCATCACGCGGGCGTTGTACTGCTTGGACAGCTCCACGATGCGGGGCAGGTTGCAGACGTCGCCCTCCATGGAGAACACGCCGTCCGTGACGATGATCTTCCCGGCGCCCGGCTCCGCCGCGGCCAGCAGCTGCTCCAGGTGATCCATGTCGTTGTGGCGGAACTTGCGCTCCGTCGCGAACGACAGGCGCACGCCGTCCACCAGCGACGCGTGGTTCGCGCGGTCGCTGAACACGATGTCGTGACGGCCCAGGATGGACGCCAGCGCCAGGTTCGTCTGGAAGCCGGTGGAGATGACGATGGCCGACTCGCGGTTGAGGAACTTCGCCAGCCGCGCCTCCAGCTCCTCGTGCAGCGCCAGCGTGCCGTTGAGCAGGCGCGAACCGGAGCAGGTGGTGCCGAACTTCTCCGTGGCCTTGATGGCCGCTTCCTTCACGCGCGGATCCGCGGACAGGCCCAGGTAGTTGTTCGAGCCCACCATGATGACCCGCCGCCCCTCGATCTCCACCTCCGTGGCGCCGTGCGACGCCTCGATGGCCCGGAAGTACGGGTACAACCCCGTGGCCTTGGCGATGCGGTAGTCCTTCCAGGTACGGCACTTGTCGAACACGTCGCTCATGGTGGTCTTTCTTACGCGTCGGGGGGTGTGATCCGAGCCGCTTTCCATGTGCAGGGCGCGTTCCAGGTTCGGATTGCCCGGCCGCGTGAACACCCAGGGGGACGACGACGCGAGGGGGTCAATAAAGAGGGAAATCCGCACTGTCAAGGCGGGGACGGTTCCATCGCATCCCATGTGGGGCATCCGTGTCAGGGCGCGCCTTGACAGTCATGCCTCATTGATGGCACGCCGCGCCCCCGAGCCCGCGTTCGCCAGTGGATGCTTCCGCACCCGGGGCACACACGGGTTCACATGGGGAATGGGTTTGGAGGGGCCGTCTGTTCCGGGGGCCTGGATCATGGCCGGCTTATTGCTTCGCCGGTCAGCATCAGAGGAGCAGACGGTGTCCCAAGCACGACGGCAGCGGTGGTTCGAGGGCTTCATCCAGGCAGCCATGTCGCGGCCCTGGCAGGTGCTGCTCGCTGTCGCCCTGGTGACAGCCGCCGCGGGCTTCTTCGCCTCGCGCCTGGAGTTCCGCGGCTCCTTCGTGGAGCTCCTCCCGGAGGGTGCCCCCGAGGTCCGGGACCTGACACGCGTGTCAGAGAAGGCCGGTGGTGACGGGTACCTCGTCATCATGGCCAAGGGCGGGACGCCGGAGGCCCTCAAGACCTACGCCACGGAGTTCCAGAAGCGCCTGGAGGCCCTGCCGACGGTCCGCTACGTCGAGCACCACTATGACGTGGCGTTCTTCCGCCGCCACGGGTTGCTGCTCCTGCCCACGGCGGAGGTCGCCTCCTTGAGGGGGGACCTGGAGGCCCGCGTCCGCTACGAGAAGGAGCGCGCCAGCCCCCTCTTCGTGGACCTGGGCACGGAGGAGGCGCCGCCCACCTTCGAGGAGATCGCGAAGAAGCACACCCCGGACACGGCGCTGCCGGAGACGCTGGCGAACAAGGAGGGCACCGAGGTCTACCTGATGATCAAGCCGTCGGGGACGGCGGGGGACCTGGAGTTCGCGCGGAACTTCGTGGCCGCGGTGTTCGACACCGGCCGCAAGCTCGCGGCGGAGAAGTACCCGGGCGTGACGCTGGAGGCGACGGGCAACTTCCAGAACCGCATCGAAGAGGACGCGGTGATGCGCCGCGACCTGTCCAACGCGGGCATGCTGTCCGCGCTCATCGCAATAGGGCTCATCCTGCTGGCCACCCGGCGCATCTCCGCGCTGGCGGTGGTGGGCGTGCCGGTGGTGGTGGGGCTGGTGCTGACGTTCGCGTTCGCGCAGGGCGCCATCGGCCACCTCAACATCGTGACGGGCTTCCTCGTCGCCATCCTCATCGGCCTGGGCATCGAGTACGGCGTCCACCTGGCGATGCGCTACTGGGAGGAGCGCGAGCAGCACGGCGTGAAGGAGGCGCTGACGGCGGCGGTGCGCGGCACCTTCAGCGGGGCGCTCACGTCCGCCGTCACCAACGCGGCGGCGTTCTTCGTGCTGGTGCTGGCGCAGTTCCACGCCTTCCAGCAGTTCGGCCTGCTCGCGGGCATCGGCGTGCTGATGGCGGTGCTGTCCGCGTACGCGCTGGGCCCGTCGCTGCTCGCCATCGCGGAGCGCATCCGCCCGTACCGCCGTGACGCCGGGGCCGGTGCCACGGCTTCCGCGCCGGTGGCGGCGCCGGCTCCCGCTCCGGCGAAGGAGTGGCGGCGCTGGCCCACGGGCGTCATCGTCGCGGTGGCGCTGTCGGTGGTGGGCTTCGCGGCGTACTCGGTGGGCATCGCGCCCCGGCTGGGCTTCGAGACCAACCTGCGCAACCTGAAGGGCGACTCCCCGGCGTCGCGGCTGGATGACCACATCACGGCGCAGATCGGCGCGCCGCTCAACCCCGCCATCCTCTCCGTGGACTCGCTGGAGCAGGTCCGCGAGGTGGAGGCCGTCATCGCCCAGGTGAAGGCGAGGAACGGCGCCAACTCCGTGTTCCTGCGCACCGCGTCGCTGAGCGACCTGGTGCCCTCGGACGTGGCGGGCCACGCGGCGGAGCTGGGCCGCATCCGGACGCTGCTGGACGGCCTGCCGAAGTCCGCCCAGGAGGACCCGCGCGTGAAGGACCTGCGGGAGATGGTGGACGCGAAGCCCTACGGGCTGGAAGAGCTGCCCGTGGAGGCGCGCCGCCGCTTCGAGGCGCTGGACGGCAAGGGCATGTTCCTCCTGCTGTTCCCGTCGGTGTCCAACTACGACACGCAGGACCTGAACCGCTGGGCGACGCAGCTGGACGAGGTGGTGGCCGGGGCGAAGGCGAAGGGCATCGACCTGGCGGTGCTGGACAGCAACCGCATCGCGGCGCGCATCTTCGCGCTGGTGCGCGGGGACGGGCCGTTCATCCTCTGGTCCGCGGCGGCGGTGGTGTTCCTGGTCATCCTGGCCAGCCTGCGCAGCTTCAAGCGTGCGCTGCTGGTGGCGGGCCCGCTGTTCCTGGGCATGACGTGCCTGGCGGGCGGCATGTACCTCTTCGACGTCCAGCTCAACTTCATCAACGCGGTGGTGCTGCCCAACCTGCTGGCCATCGCGGTGGACAACTCGGTGCACCTGTTCCACCGGTACGAGGAGGAGGGCCCCGGCTCGCTGGGCCGGGTCGTGCGCAACACCGGCTTCGCGGCGGTGGTGGCCACCCTGTCCAACGCGGCGGGCTACGGAGCGCTCCTCGTGGCGAACCATCAGGGCTTGCGCAGCATCGGGCAGATTGCGCTACTAGGGGTTGTGAGCACCTTCCTGGGGACGACGGTGTTCTTCCCGGCCATGCTGGCGTTGTTGGAGCGGTGGAAGGGGCGGCGGTCCGCGGTGGCGGCGGAGTCGGGGGCGGTGGTTCGGAGCCTCAATCTCGGGGGGGCCGGCGAGCTGCCGGTCGAGTCGCCGGGGGAGCGCAAATCGGCGTGAGCATCTGGTCATTCAGCGAAGGCCGTGTGCGGCCCGTCATGGCGTCGTCGGACGAAGGGCTCGTGCGCTTCCGGCAGGTGGACCTCGTCCTGATGGCGGCCTGCTCGGTGGCCGCCCTGGTGTGCGTGGGTCCGGCCCGCTGGGCGCCCGATTCCGGGCGCAGTGCGCTCCTCTTCCTCCTCTTCGCGCTGGGCCTGCCGGCCGTGCGCATGCTGGAGGCGCGCTTCCCGCGTCAGCCGCTGCTCGCCATCGTGGCGGACTTCTGGCTCCTGCCGGTGTCGGCGCTGGCCCACGGGTGGCTGGGCCCCATCGTGGACTGGATGAACCCGCTGGTGAAGGACGCCCAGCTCATCGCGGTGGATCAGAAGCTGTTCGGCTTCCAGGCCGCGGTGGCGCTGGCGCACGTGATTCCGCCCTGGGCCAACGACGTGCTGATGCTCTGCTACTACGGGCACTTCATGTGGCCGCTGCTGCTGGGCATCTACCTGTACGCCCGGGGCAGGGGAGCCACGGCCGGCTTCGACGAGTACCTGCTGGGGCTGGGGCTGCTCCTGGGCTTCAACTACGCGGCGTACTCGCTGGTGCCCGCGGTGGGGCCCCGGTACTTCCTCATCGGCGCGTTCGACGGGCCGGCCACCCAGGGGTGGATCCTCACGCCGCTGCTGGAGTCCATGATGCGCACGCCGGTGTACACCCGGGACTGCTTCCCGTCCGGGCACACCGGGGTGATGCTGGTGGTGCTCTTCTACGCGTTCCGGTTCGCCCGGCGCTTCTTCTGGGTGATGCTCTTCCCGGGCATGGGGCTCATCTTCGCGACCCTGGCGGGGCGGTTCCACTACACCATCGACCTGGTGTGCGCGGTGCCCCTGGTGATGGTGGTGACGGGGTTGGCGCTGGCCCTGTCCCGGGCCGCCCGGCAACGCGCGGTGGAACAAGGCGCGCGTTCCGTGCCCGTGGACGCTATCGTCCGGCCCTGAACCGCCAGCCGGTCGCCCCGGGGTTTCCGGGAGGACGTGCGCTGGCCATCCAAGGCCTGACCCATGTCCCCCCGGCCCGTGCTCGCGCAACGCGTCTCCCGCTTCGGCACCACCGTCTTCTCCGAGTTCAGCGCGCTCGCGCTGAAGCACCAGGCCGTGAACCTGGGGCAGGGCTTCCCGGACTTCGACGGGCCGGACGCCATCAAGGAGGCCGCCTGGAAGGCCATCCAGGGCGGCGTCAACCAGTACGCCCCCGGCGTGGGCGCGAAGGACCTGCGCAACGCCATCGCGGAGCACGCGCAGCGCTTCTACGGCCACGCCGTGGATCCGGACACCATGGTCACCGTCACCAGCGGCGCGACGGAGGCCATCCTCGACGTCATCCTGGGCCTGGTGGACCCCGGCGACGAGGTGGTGGCCTTCGAGCCGTTCTACGACTCCTACGACGCCAACATCGCCTTCGTGGGCGCCACGCCGCGCTACGTGCCCCTGCGCCCGCCGGACGCGGAGCACCCCACGTGGTGGTTCGACCGCGATGAAGTGCGCGCCGCCTTCGGTCCGAAGACGCGGCTGCTCATCCTCAACTCGCCGCACAACCCCACGGGCAAGGTCTTCACGCGCGAGGAGCTGGAGTTCCTGGGCAACCTCTGCGCCGAGCACGACGTGAAGGTCCTGGCGGACGAAGTCTACGAGCACATCGTCTTCGCCCCCGCGAAGCACCTCCGCGCCGCCACGGTGCCGGTGCTCGCGGACCGCACGGTGACGGTGAGCAGCGCGGGCAAGTCCTTCAGCCTGACGGGGTGGAAGATTGGCTGGATCATCGCGCCGCCGCCGCTGCGGGATGCGGTGCAGCGCGCGCACCAGTTCGTCACCTTCGCCACCGCGTCGCCGTTCCAGGCCGCCATGGCCGTGGCGCTGCGGCTGCCGGACAGCTACTTCCAGGAGCTGACGGCGCTCTACACCGCCAAGCGGGAGCGGCTGCTCACGGGCCTGCGCGCGGCGGGGCTCCAGGCGTTCTCCCCGGAGGGCAGCTACTTCATCCTCGCGGACGTCACCGGCTACGGCTTCGCGGACGACGTGGCCTTCTGCCGCCACCTGGTGACGGAGGTGGGCGTGGCGGGCATCCCGCCCAGCGTCTTCTACGGCCCGGAGCACCGGCACCTGGGGCAGCGCTTCGCGCGCTTCGCCTTCTGCAAGTCGGACGGCGTGCTGGATGAAGCCGTGCGCCGCCTGCGCGAGAAGCTGCCCGCCCTCAAGCGCTGACGGGCCGTGAGCGACTTCTTCGGAGAGCTGTACCTGCGCAGCACGCTGCCGTACCTCTCCGAGGCGGTGACGGCCCGGGAAGTGGAGTACCTGTCCCGGGCGTTCGCGGACGTGGAGGGGCCGGTGGCGGACCTGGGCTGCGGCCACGGCCGGCACGCGGCGCGGCTCAACACAGAAGGCGCGCTCGCCGGGCGGGTGGTGGGCCTGGAGCTGGATCCGCTGTCCCTGCGCCTGCGCCGCCCAGGCTTTCCCGTGGTGCGGGGTGACCTGCGGGCGCTGCCCTTCCAGGACGCGTCCCTGGGGGGCGCCTACGCCTGGTATTCGACACTCTTCGCCTTCAGCGACGCGGAGCACGTCCAGGTGCTGCGCGAGGTGGCGCGGGCGCTCAAGCCCGGCGGACGGTTGGTGTTCCAGACGGTTCCCTACGAGCGGCTGGCCGGAAGTCCGGGCGCGTCGTTCCGCGAGCGGTTACCGGATGGGAGTCTCCTGGAGGAGGAGAGCCGCTTCGACGCGACGCGTGGCCGCGATGTCGGCCAGCGTCAGCTCACCTTGCCGGACGGTCGCGTCCTGCGAGCGGCGTACGCGCTTCGTTACTATCCTCTTGCGGAACTGAAACGGCTGTTGGAAAGCACGGGCTTTTCGGTGGAGTGGGTGCACGGCGGCCTGGATTCCGGGCCGATGACACCCGAGTCGACCGACCTCATCGTGGGAGCCGGGCGCCGGTGACGGAGCCCGGGACACGTCCAGTGGATCCGAAAGAGACATCGCGAACGCGGGTCGGCCTGCTGGGGCAACTGCCCCGCCGGGTCGACGTGTACGAGGTCGGCCCCCGCGACGGCCTGCAGAACGAGCTCCGCACGCTGCCCACCCGCGACAAGGCGCGCCTCATCAACGCCCTGGTCGCCGCGGGGGAGAAGCGCATCGAGGTGACGTCGTTCGTGTCACCCAAGTGGATCCCCCAGCTGGCGGACGCGGAGGAGCTGCTCAAGCAGGTGGGCCGCCGCCCCGGCGTCGTCTTCTCCGCGCTGGTGCCCAACCTGAAGGGGTTGGAGCGCGCGCAGGCGGCGGGTCTGGAGGAGGCCGCGGTGTTCATCTCCGCGTCGGAGGCCCACTCCAAGAAGAACATCAACAAGACCATCGCGGAGGCCCTGGCCGGCGCGAAGGAAGTGACGGCCGCCGCCCGCAAGGCCGGCATGCGCGTGCGCGGCTACCTGTCCACCGTGTGGGGCTGCCCCTACGAGGGCCACGTCCCGGTGGAGCGCGTGGTGGACATCTGCCGTCAGCTGGTGGACGCGGGCATCTACCAGCTGAGCCTGGGCGACACCATTGGCGTGGGCACGCCCCGGCAGACGGAGGAAATCCTGGCCGCGCTGCTCCAGCACATGCCGGTGGACACGCTGGCGCTGCACCTGCACGACACGCGCGGCACCGCGCTGGCCAACGCCCTGGTGGGCCTGTCCGCGGGCGTCACCACGTTCGACGCGAGCATCGGCGGGCTGGGCGGCTGCCCCTATGCGCCGGGCGCCGCGGGCAACCTGGCGTCGGAGGACGCGGTGTTCATGCTGCACGGCATGGGCGTGGACACCGGCATCAACCTGGACAAGCTGGTGGAGGCCGGGGAGATCGCCCAGGAGCTCATCGGCCGGAAGCTCGCGGGCAAGTACCTCCAGGCCGCGCTCGGCGAGCGGGACAAGAAGGCCTCCCGCCGCGCGCAGACCTGAAGAGGCCCCCCGCCGGGGACCGCGTGTGACTAGCGGTCCCCGAGCATCACCGTCAGCTGCTCCTCCAGTCCCAGGTGCTGGGCGGCGATCTGCAGCATCCGCCGCTCCTTGCGGTCGATGCGGCCGTCCACCAGCGCCATGTCCACGATGTGGCGCAGGAACACCTCCGCCTCCGGGCTGCCGCGCGGCACCAGCCGCTCGAAGAGCTGGGGCCCGGCGTTGAGCGCCATCTCCACGTTGGGCCACGACACGCTCCAGCGCTCCGCGCACAGCTTGAGCAGGCGGCGCTCGGCGTTCGAGACCTCGCCGTCGGAGGCTGCGATGGACGCCATCATGTAGAGCAGCCGCTCGCGCTCCTTCACGTCCGTCACCACCCGGTCGCCGTCGCCGGAGCCGTCGCCGTGGCTGTCCATGGGCGGGGGCGCGACGGTGCCGCGCTCGGCCTGGCGCCGCTGCTGGTAGCGCTCCGCCTGCGCGGTCACCTGCCTGGCGTGGTGCACGTTCCAGGACTCGAAGGGGAGGGCGGACGCGAGCACCCAGTCACGCTCGCCGTTGCCCAGCACCGTGCCGCAGAACTCGCAGGTGTTGGCCGCGCTGTTGGTGGTGGGCGCGTTGCACTGCGGGCAGCGGTCCGTGGACATACCGGTGTCCGTGTTCGTCTTCGCGCCGTGGCGGCGCAGCAGCGTGAAGACCCAGCGCTGGGGCACCGTGGGCAGGCTGGGCGGCTTCTGGTTCACGGGGCCGATGCCCATGCGGGCGCTCCAGCGGATTTCGACCTGCGCCTCGTCGAAGGACTCCGGGTGCACCTCCAGCGCGCGCACGTCCACCGCGCCCACCGCGCACTCCAGGAAGACGCGCCGGCGGCCCTGCTTCGCCAGCTGGCCCAGCTCCGCGTCCAGCTTCGTGAGTGCGTCCGCGTTGGCGACCTTGGACAGGCGCTGCGTCTCGTTGCGGCTCTGCGCGTCGATCCACTTCCAGAACAAGAGCGACGCGCGGTCCTCCAGCATCTCCAGGTTGAGCGCCGGGTCGGCCTCGCGCGCCTGCATCAGGCCGTCCACCTGCTTGTGGTGGCGCACGTGCTCCACGCCCTGGGTGATTTCAGAGAGCGTCCAGTCGTAGTTGCCGGAGTTCACCACCGCGTTGCAGAACTCGCAGGTGTTGGACGCGCCGCCCTTGTAGGGCGCGCCGCAGTTGGGGCACTTGCCCTGGAACAGGTCCTCGCCAATGCGCGTCTGCGCGCCGGGCTTGCGCACGAAGGTCCACACCTCCGTGAACGTCTCCGGGGCCACCTTGCTGGCGGCGGCCATGGCCTGCGCGTCCGTCTGGTTCGCGGGCACGTCCGTGTCGCGGATGCTGGCGCGCACGCGCACGTGGATGCTGTCGTACCACTGCGTCTGGTGCAGGCCGATGAGCTGCACGTCCAGCACCTTCATGTCCGCCAGCGCGTCCCGCACGCCCTGCGCCTGCATCAGCGCCAGCTGCACGTTGAAGCGCTGCCACGTCGCGTCCGACAGGAAGGGGCGCACCGGCGTCATGTCCCGCCGGAACCAGGACTTCTGCAGCTCGATGAAGAGCCAGCGCACCTTCTGCAGCGTGGGCTCCAGCTCGAAGGACGGGTCCTTGAGCTTCAGCGCGTTCACCCAGCCCTGCACGTCGCGGCCGGACACCTCCGTGCGCGCCTCCGCCTCGCGCTGGTCCAACGCGCGCCGGGTGGTGGCGTCCGGGTGCAGGTTGCGCTTGTACAGCCAGTAGAGCCCGCCGCCGATGACGAGCAGCGGAATGGTCACCTTCGGATACAGGAAGAGGATCCGGATGAGGTCGAAGAGCAGCCAGAGGGGCAGGCCGTCACCGCCGCCGCCGCCTCCACCGCGGTCGCGGCTGGACGTGTAGTGCTCGCCGCCGCCGCCGCGTGCCAGGGCCACGAGGGGCAGGGCGAGCACGAGCAGGGTGGAGACGGTGAGCAGTCCGGGCAGCCACCGCCACGGGCGGTTCGTCGTTGGGCACGAAGACATGGGCGAAATCCTATCCGTTTACGGCTTGCCAGACTGGGGAACAGGTTTCAGGCTGCGCGCCATTCACGCGGGCCGTCCACCGCGGCCTGTCACGGGGAGCGAAGATGCCGGAGTTCAAGGTCGATGCCCGAGGGGCCATCGAGATCTGGACCATCGACGGGGAGAGCCGCCGTAACGCCATCAGCCGCGCGATGCACCAGGAGCTGGACGCGCTCGTGGCGCGCGTGTCCTCCAGCCGCGCGGTGCGCGCCGTCATCCTCACCGGCGCGGGCGACAAGGCCTTCTGCGCGGGTGCGGACCTGAAGGAGCGCATCACCATGTCCGAGGACGAGGTGCGCGCCTTCCTCAACGGCCTGCGCGTCACCCTGCGCTCCATCGAGAAGAGCGACTGCGTCTTCATCGCCGCCATCAACGGCGCGGCCTTCGGCGGCGGCACGGAGCTGGCCCTGGCGTGCGACCTGCGCGTCGCCTCGCCCGCCACGGAGATGGGGCTCACGGAGGTGAAGCTGGGAATCATCCCCGGCGGCGGCGGCACGCAGCGGCTCTCGCGGCTCATCGGCCCCGGGCGCGCCAAGGACCTCATCCTCACCGCCCGGCGCGTGAACGCGGCGGAGGCCTTCAGCATCGGCCTGGTGAACCGGCTGGCCCCGGAAGGGCACCTGCTGGAGGTCGCCTTCCAGCTCGCGGAGGCCGTCGTGGAGACCGCGCCCGTGGCCGTGGCCACCGCGAAGCACGCCATCGACGAGGGCACCGGCCTGGAGCTGGATGACGCGCTGGCGCTGGAGCTCAAGAAGTACGAGGAGGTGCTCAAGACGGAGGACCGGCTGGAAGGGCTCCGCGCCTTCGCGGAGAAGCGTCCCCCTGTCTATAAAGGCCGCTAGGCCCTTCGAAAGCGACAGGGGCGGCAGGCCCGCGGTTGCTCGCGGACCGTGCTGCCCCTGCTTGCGTCCGTCACCTCAACTTCAGGCGCTCGCGGTCTTCTCGCCGCCGATGTTCACGCCCTGCTTGTTGATGTAGCCCATCGCCTTGTCCTTGACGGTGGTGCGCAGCTCCGTGCCGCGGCTGGGGGCCATCAGCAGGGCCACGATGCTGCCCGCGGCGGCGCCCAGCAGGAACGCCCCCAGGCCGCCCATCCCCGAGCGCGCCGGCTTGTACGTCGTCAATCCCACATAGCGCAGCGCGTCGTCCGGGTCGAAGTTGTCCCAGGACTTCCGGGCGACCTTGCCCGCCTTGTCCGCGTACTCGGGGAGCTGGTCGAGCAGCTGGTGCGCCAGGAACTGGCGGTACAGCTTGCTCTTGGCCAAAGCCTTCGCCTGCCACGTCGCCTTCTTCGCTCTGAACATGGGTCCCTCCTGGTCCGAAGTCCGGATGCCGTTCACGGGGCGGTTCGTGGCCCGCCTGGGTGCACACCCCCCGTGCGACATCAAGGTAGGCAGGGAGGCCCCTGGCGCCATCCCCCGAAGCGCTCTGTCGTAGCCCCTTGCGTCGTCCGCTGGACGGCACGGCTGGTGCTTCGGCTGGCAAGAAGGCAGCCAGGCCAGGGGTTTCTTGGTATGGGACGGCGGCCATGTCCTCAGACCAGACACTGCTCGAGAAGATTGCCCAGGTGGAGAAGGGCGGCGCGCCCAAGTACCACGCGAAGAACGCGGAGACCGGCAAGCTCTTCGCGCGCGAGCGCATCCGGCTGCTCGTGGATGCGGACTCCTTCGTGGAGGACGGAAAGCTCGCCAACAACCTGGACCCGGAGCTGCCCTCCGACGGCGTCATCACCGGCATGGCGCGCATCGACGGGAGGGCGGTGGCCATCATGGCCAACGACTCCACGGTGAAGGCGGGCAGCTGGGGCGCGCGCACGGTGGAGAAGATCCTCCGCATCCAGGAGACGGCGAAGGCGCAGCGCTGCCCCCTGCTGTACCTGGTGGACAGCGCGGGCGCGCGCATCACGGATCAGGTGGAGATGTTCCCCGGCCGCCGGGGCGCGGGCCGCATCTTCTACAACGAGGTCCACCTGTCGGGCTTCGTCCCGCAGATCTGCCTGCTCTTCGGTCCGTCCGCCGCGGGCGGCGCGTACATCCCCGCGTTCTGCGACCTGGTCATCATGGTGGAGGGCAACGCCTCCATGTACCTGGGCAGCCCGCGCATGGCGGAGATGGTCATTGGTGAGAAGGTCACGCTGGAGGAGATGGGCGGCGCGAAGATGCACTGCTCCGTGTCTGGCGTGGGCGACGTGCTGGTGAAGACGGAGCAGGACGCCATCGCCGCGGCGAAGCAGTACCTGGCCTTCTTCCCGGAGAACTTCGCCAAGGCTCCGCCCCAGGTGCCGGTGAAGGCGCCCAAGCACAGCGGCAAGCGCGTGGACGAGATCGTCCCGCCGGATCAGAACAAGCCGTTCGACATGCACGCCCTCATCACGGAGCTCATCGACGAGGGCAGCTGGTTCGAGGTGAAGAAGCTCTTCGCGCAGGAGATCATCACCGGCCTCGCGCGCATCGGCGGGCGGCCGGTGGGCATCGTGGCGAACCAGCCCAAGTACAAGGGCGGCGTGCTGTTCGTGGACAGCGCGGACAAGGCGGCCCGGTTCATCTGGCTGTGTGACGCGTTCAACATCCCGCTCTTGTACCTGGCGGACGTGCCGGGCTTCATGATCGGCACCAAGGTGGAGCGCGCGGGCATCATCCGCGCGGGCGCGAAGATGATCTCCGCGGTGTCGGAGGCCAGCGTGCCGCGCATCTGCGTGGTGGTGCGCAAGGCCTACGGCGCCGGCCTCTACGCCATGAGCGGCCCCGGCTTCGCCCCGGAGGCCACGCTGGCGCTGCCCCAGGCGATGATCGCCGTGATGGGCCCGGAGGCGGCGGTGAACGCCGTCTACTTCAACAAGATTCAAGAGCTGCCGGAGGCCGAGCGGCCGGCCTACGTCCAGAAGCTGCGCGACGAGTACAAGCAGGACGTGGACCTCTTCAAGCTGGCCAGCGAGCTCGTCATCGACGCCGTCGTCCCCGGCGACTCCCTGCGCGGGGAATTGCTGCAGCGTTATTCGCTTTATGCGGACCGGTTCCAGCCCCGTGCGGAGAAGAAGCACGGCGTCCACCCCGTCTGAAGTTCCCCACCCGTCATTCACGCTCTAGATTCCGCACCCGACCATGGACTTCGAACTTCCTGAAAGCCACCGCGCCCTCCAGGCCTCCCTCCGTGAATTCTGCGAACGCCGCGTGAAGCCGTACGCGCGGGAATGGGACAAGGACGAGAAGTTCCCCATGGAGGTGGTGAAGGAGCTGGGCCAGCTGGGCGTGCTGGGCATGCTCGTCTCCGAGGAGTACGGCGGAGCGGCCATGGACTCGCTCGCCGTGGCGGTGGCCGTGGAGGAGATCGCCCGCTACGACGGTTCGCTCGCCCTCACGGTGGCCAGCCACAACGGCCTGGGCACCAGCCACGTGCGCGTCTTCGGCAACAAGGCGCAGCACCAGCGCTACCTGCCCAAGCTCGCCTCCGGCGAGTGGCTGGGCGCGTGGGGCCTCACCGAGCCGGGATCCGGTTCGGACGCGTCCGGCATGCGCACCACCGCCGTGAAGAAGAGCAACAAGTGGGTGCTCAACGGCGCGAAGATGTTCATCACCCAGGGCACGGTGGGTGACGTGTTCGTGGTGCTGGCGCTCACGTCGCCGGAGAAGCGCCAGAAGGGCATCACCGCCTTCGTGCTGGAGAAGGGCCTCCCCGGCTTCAGCCAGCGCGCCATCCACGGCAAGCTGGGCATGCGCTCGTCGGACACGGCCGAGCTCATCCTGGAGAACGTGGAGGTCGGTGACGACGCCATCGTGGGCGAGGTCGACCGCGGCTTCATCGACACGCTGAAGATCCTCGACAAGGGCCGCATCACCATCGGCGCGCTGTCGGTGGGCCTCCTGCGCGGGGCGCTGGAGGAGTCGGTGGCGTACTCCAAGGACCGCACCGCGTTCGGCCAGCCCATCGGCGAGTTCCAGGGCCTGCGCTGGATGATGGCGGACATGAAGACGGAGCTGGAGGCGGCGCGCCTCCTGGTGCACCGCGCGGCGCGGCTCGCGGACGCGGGGCAGCCGTACTCGGAGGAGGCCTCCATGGCGAAGCTCTTCGCTTCCGAGGCGGCCATGCGCGGCTGCAACAAGGCGGTGCAGATCCACGGCGGCTACGGCTACACGCGCGAGTTCCCCGTGGAGCGCTACCTGCGCGACGCCAAGCTCTGCGAGATTGGCGAGGGCACGAGCGAGATCCAGCGCACCATCATCGCCCGCGAGACCTTCAAAGGGGCCTGATGGATACCGCTCGGCTGCGTGAGCTGGGGCTCCAGGTCCGTGAGGAGCCGTCCGGCGTCGAGGTGATGCTGGACCTGGAGGCCGCGTCCCTGGTGAACCCCATCACCAAGGACTTCATCACCGACATCACCTTCCAGGTGATGGGTGACCGGCTCATCCCCATCGCGCCGCCGGCGGTGGTGGGCATGACGCCCATCCTGCTGTCCGCCATCGACGCGGCGGAGGAGATGCAGGCGCTCCTGCTGGACACCTTCAGCGACCACGTCTTCCACCTGCAGCGCCGCTCGGAGGAGCTGCAGCTCCTGGGCCTGCCGGCGGACGTGGATCCGCAGTCGCTGGAGCTGTCCACGTCGGTGCACGAGGGCGCGCTCGCGGTGAAGCTGGTGTCGGACCGGCAGGGCAACTTCCGCATCGCGCAGGCCATCCGGGGCGGGGAGGAGCTGGCCACCGCCGCGGGCCACGTCATCGAGCTGTCGGAGTTCCGCGAGCGGGCCGCGCTGACGGGCTACCTGTCCGCGCTGCTCGGCGAGCCGATGCCGCGCGCGCCCCAGGCGGCGGCCGGCCCGGAGCCGGTGCGCTTCGTGGAGGTGGTGGAGAAGTTCGGCCCGCAGGCGCTGGTGCCGCCGCGCAGCAGCCTGGAGCTGCTGGCGCAGCTGCAGGTGGACGGCAAGGCCTACCGCTTCGCCGCCGCGCGCATCGCCGGGCGCACCTTCCGGGGCCTGCTGGCGGGCACCCAGGGCAAGGTGTGGGCGGGCCGCTTCGAACTGGATGAGTTCCCCGGCGTGGTGCGGATGGTGGCGGACCTGTTGAAGGTCGCTCCCGAGGCCGTGCGCCTCGTGGGCCCGGACGCCCCCCAGGAGTGAGCCGCGTGGAGAAGATGACCCTGGCCGAGCGGGTGCAGGCCCTGGAGGCACGCCTGGGCGTGCAGTTCTCCAAGCGCGACCTGGCCCTGGAAGCGCTCACGCACAAGACGTACGTCAACGAGAACCGCGACCAGAACCTCAAGGACAACCAGCGCCTGGAGTTCCTGGGCGACGCCGTCGTGGACCTGGCCGTGAGCCACCGGCTGATGGACCGCTGCCCCGGCGTCCCCGAGGGCGAGCTCACCAAGATGCGCGCCCGCATCGTCCACGAGGAGGGCCTGGCCCGCGTGGCCCGGGGCCTGCGCCTGGGCGAGCTGCTCCTCTTGGGCCGGGGCGAGTCCCAGTCCGGCGGCCGCGACAAGAACTCGCTGCTGGCGGACGCGCTGGAGGCGGTGCTGGGCGCCGTCTACCTCAGCGGCGGCCTGGAGCCGGCACTGGCGCTGGTGGACCGCTGCTTCGGGGAGCTGGTGGAGGAGGTGGCCTCCGGCGCCGGCCGCCTGGACTACAAGACGCTCCTCCAGGAGCTGTCCCACGAGAAGCTCAAGCTGTCGCCGCGCTACCGGGTGGTGTCGGAGACGGGCCCGGAGCACTCCAAGATGTTCGAGGTGGAGGTGTGCATCGGGGAGACCGTGTACGCCCGGGCCACCGGCCGGAACAAGAAGGAGGCCGAGCAGGCGGCCGCTCGCACCACCCTGGAGCGCCTCAAGGCGGAGGCCGCCGTGGCGCCCCCGGCCGTGGTGGCACCCGTCCCGGGAGGTCCTTCACCGGACGACCCTCCGGCGTGAAAGCCCTTGGAGGGGGAGGGGGGTGGGGGGTAGGGTCCGCGCCTTCCTGCCCTGGAGGCCGTCCCGTATGCACCGTCTTCTCGGTATCACCGTGGCGCTTGCCGCCTTCGCGGCCCTGGCCGCCGAGCCCGCCGCGGGCCCCTGGACGAAGAAGGTCCAGGCCGGCAAGGACCTCTACGCGACCCTGAAGACGAGCCAGGGCGTCATCACCCTGAAGCTCTTCTCCAAGGACGCGCCCAAGACGGTGGAGAACTTCGTCGGCCTGGCCACCGGGGAGAAGGCCTGGACGGACCCGAAGACGGGCGAGCAGGTGAAGGGCAAGCCGCTCTACGCGGGCACCGTGTTCCACCGCGTCATCCCGGGCTTCATGATCCAGGGCGGCGACCCCACCGGCACCGGCATGGGCGACCCGGGCTACCGCTTCGCGGACGAGTTCCAGAGCGGCCGGAGCTTCGACAAGCCGGGCCTCCTGGCCATGGCCAACGCGGGCCCCAACACCAACGGCAGCCAGTTCTTCATCACCACCGCCACGCCCGCGCACCTCACCGGCCGCCACACCATCTTCGGCGAGGTCGTCACGGGCTACGACGTGGTGGAGAAGATCGGCACCGTGCCGCGCAGCGCACAGGACCGCCCGCAGACACCCGTGGTCCTGGAGACGATTACGCTGAGTGAGAAGGCGCCCAAGAAGCCGGCCGCGCCGAAGCCGGCTCCCGCCACCAAGAGCGCCCCGCGATGAGCTTCATGGAGCAGGCCCGCGCGGGCACGGAGCTGTTCGGGACCTTCACCACGACGGAGGGGCGCATCGTGGTGCGCCTGTTCTCCAAGGACTCGCCGCGGACGGTGGAGAACTTCGTGGGGCTGGCCACCGGGGAGAAGGACTGGACGGATCCGGTGACGTTCCAGGTGCAGCACGGCCGCCCGCTCTACGACGGGACGCTCTTCTTCCGCTGCATCAAGGACTTCATGATTCAGGGCGGGGACCCGACCAGCCGGGGAAACGGTGGGCCGGGCTTCCGTTTCGAGGATGAGTTCCAGAGTGGCCGGCGTTTCGACAGGAAGGGCCTGCTGGCCATGGGCAACACCGGCCCCAACACCAACGGCAGTCAGTTCTTCATCACCGCCGCGCCGCAGCCCCACCTGGACAACCGCTACACCATCTTTGGCGAGGTGGTGGAGGGGCAGGACGTGGTGGACCGCATCGCCAACGAGCTTCCCAAGGATTCAAACGACCGTCCCCGCCGGGACGTGCGCATCCAGACGTTGACCATCTCCACGGCGCGGCCGTCGTAAAGCCGTCCGCCGTTCATAGCCGTTCCCCCGGGGCCTTCCCGTGCAGCAGTCGGAAGGCCCACTGATCATCTCCGGAAGTATGGCCTCTCAGTCCCAGAAGAAGACCCCTCGCGCTGGCTTCGCCGCGCTCATCGGCCGGCCCAACGTGGGCAAGAGCACGCTGCTCAACGCGCTCACGGGCGAGAAGATCGCCATCGTCTCGCCCAAGCCGCAGACCACCCGCAACCGCATCCTGGGCGTGGTGACCCGTCCGGAAGGGCAGGTGGCGTTCATCGACACGCCCGGCATCCACCAGGCCAAGGGAGAGCTCAACCGCTACATGGTGGAGGCCGCCATCTCCGCGGCCGAGGAGGTGGACCTGGTCCTCTTCCTCATCGAGCCGCCCCAGGGCGAGACGCTGGATGTGACGCCGGGCAACCGCGCCATCCTCGAGCGGCTGCAGAAGGTGGGCAAGCCCACCTTCCTGGTCATCAACAAGATCGACTCCATCCCCAAGGCGAAGCTGCTGCCGCTCATCGCCCTCTATGGCCAGGAGTTCCCCTTCGCGGAGGTCGTGCCCATCTCCGCGCGGGAGAAGGACGGCGTGGAGCACCTGTTCGAGGTGGTGCTCGGCCACCTGCCGGAGGGCGAGCCCATCTTCGCGGAGGACATGCTCACGGACCAGCAGGAGCGCGTGCTGGTGGCGGAGTACATCCGCGAGCAGGTGCTCAGGCACTGCCGCCAGGAGATCCCGTACTCCACCGCGGTGCTGGTGGACGTGTTCGACGAATCCGAGCGCGAGCCGCGCCCGGGCACGCCCCCCGGCCAGCTGGGCGGCCTCATCCGCATCGCGGCGTCCATCTACGTGGAGCGCGACAGCCAGAAGGCCATCCTGATTGGCAAGCAGGGGCAGATGCTGAAGCTCATCGGCACGGACGCGCGCAAGTCGGTGCAGCGCCTGCTGGGCGCGCACGTGTACCTGGACCTGCGCGTGCGAGTGGAGGCCCGCTGGAGTGAACGCGCCGCGGGCTTGAGGAAGCTGGGTTACGAGTGATGTCGCCGCTGAAGTCCGTGCCGCTGACGTCGTTGCCGCAGAAGTCGTCGTCGCTGTCGAAAGAGACTCCATGAAGCCGCTGGTCGCCATTGTCGGTCGCCCCAACGTGGGCAAGAGCACGCTGTTCAACCGCCTGGTGGGCCGGAGGATCGCGCTCGTGGAGGACGAGCCGGGCGTCACCCGCGACCGGCACTACGCCGACGCGGAGTGGGAGGGCCGCGCCTTCACCCTCATCGACACGGGCGGCTTCGTCCCCGGTGAGAAGGACACGCTGCTCAAGCAGGTGCGCGAGCAAGCGCAGTTCGCGGTGGAGGAGTGCGACGTCATCATCTTCGTGGTGGATGCCCGCGCGGGCATGACCACCGCGGACGAGGCCGTCGCCAACTACCTGCGCAAGGCGGGCAAGCCCGTCGTCGTCGCGGCCAACAAGCTGGACAACGAGTCCGGGCAGATGCAGTCGCTGGCCGGCGAGTTCTTCCGCCTGGGCCTGGGTGACGTGAACGCCATGTCCGCCGAGCACAACCTGGGCATGGGCAGCCTGATGGACTCCGTGGTGTCCAAGCTCCCGGAGAAGGTGGAGGGCGAGGACGCGGAGGCGCCGCCGGACGACGGGAAGATCCGCGTGGCCATCATCGGCCGGCCCAACGTGGGCAAGAGCACGCTGGTCAACGCCATCCTCAAAGAGAAGCGCGTCGTCACCAGCGAGGTCGCCGGCACCACGCGCGACCCCATCGACTCGGAGGTCACGTACAAGGGCAACCAGCTCATCCTCACGGACACCGCGGGCATCCGGCGCAAGAAGACCATCGCGCACCAGGTGGAGCAGTACTCCGTCATCGCGGCGCTCAAGGTGCTGGAGCGCAGCGACGTGGCGGTGCTGCTGATGGACGCCACGGAGCCGGCGGTGGATCAGGACGCGAAGCTGGCGGGCCTGTCCATGGACCGGGGCCGCGCGCTGGTCATCGTGGTGAACAAGTGGGACCTCATCGCGGAGGACAAGCGCCGCCAGGAGTCCTTCCGCGACGACCTCAAGCTCGCGCTGAAGTTCGTGGGCTACGCGCCCGTCATCTTCACGTCCGCCCTGAACGGCACCAAGGTGGAGAAGGTGGTGGACGTGGCGGTGGAGCTGGCCAGGCAGTTCCGCTTCCGGGCGCCCACCCCGCAGCTCAACAAGCTGCTGGACTACATGGTGGACAACAACCCGGCGCCCATCGTGAAGGGCAAGCCGCTGCGCCTGTACTACATCGCCCAGGTGGCGGCGGCGCCGCCCACGTTCGCCCTCACGTGCAACGAGCCGCAGGGCGTGCCGGACATGTACAAGCGGTACATCACCAACCAGCTCCGCAAGACGTTCGACTTGCGGGTCCCCATCCGCCTGCTCTTCCGCGAGCGTCCAGGCAAGGCCAAGCGCGAGGCGCGCAAGAAGCCGCACCTGGCGGGCAAGGGTGGCAAGGGTGGGAAGCGCGCGGGGCGCGACTGACCGCGCTCACGCGTTGACACTCCCAGCGGGCGCTCTTTACAGTGCGCCGCTTTCCCAGCAGAGCGAAGAGCACCGTCGAGCCGGAGAGAGGTCCCCTCATCGTGGCCCAGCAGAAGACCGAGAAGATTCGCCAGCAGCAGCTTCGTCAGCCGGACGCCTTCCAGAAGGCGGGGGCGGACGCGCGCGACTGGCTGATGCAGCGCCAGAAGTTCCTCGCCATCGGCGCGGGCGTGCTGGTGCTGGGCGCGGTGGGTGTGGCCATCGCCAGCGAAGTGTCCAAGCGCGGTGAAGAGACGGCCTCCATGGCCCTGGGCCAGGCCCTCACCGTCCTGGACCGCCCCGTGACGGGCGTGGACCCGGCGGACCCCACGGCCACGGAGCCCCCGTTCGCGACGGTGCAGGCCCGTGACGAGGAGGTCGTGAAGCAGCTGTCCGCCTTCCGCAAGGAGCACGAGGGCACGCGCTCCGCGACGACGGCCGCCCTGGCGCAGGCGAAGGCCGAGTTCCGGCTGGGCAAGAACGACGACGCCCTGGCGTCCCTGGACGTCTTCCTCAAGGGCGCCCCGGAGAACGACGCCCTGCGCGCGAGCGCCCTGGAAGGCCAGGGCTACGCCTACGAGGCCAAGGGCGACTACGCCAAGGCCATCAGCTCCTTCGAGGCGATGGAGAAGGCGGACACCGGCGAGTACCTGGCCGGCATGGGCGCGTACCACAAGGCCCGCATGCTCATCCTGCAGGGCAAGAAGGACGAGGCCGCGCAGGAGCTGTCGAAGATCCCGACGAACCACCCGGGCAGCGCCGCGGCCCGTCAGGCCACCGAGCGCATGGCGGTGCTGGCCGCGGAGGGCGTGAAGGTGCCCACCCCGGCGCCGCCGCCCGCCGCGACGGGCACGGACGCGGGGCAGCCGTAGCGCGCACATGACCATGCGGCTCGCTCGGTGGAAGCGGTGGGTGGGAATGGTGGCCGGGGTGGGGCTCCTGGCCGGGTGTGCCCGGGCGCCGCTGTACGGCAACCCGGAGCTGCCCGCGGCGCCCCGTCAGCCGCCGGTGGATTACTTCCAGGTGGACTGGTGGAAGGGGCTGGTCGACAAGGTCCCGCTGCTGGAGTACTCGCCGCGCGAGCCCGCCTCCCCGGTGTACGACCCGGAGAGCCGGAACGTCGTCGCCCAGACGCGTGACGGCTACATCCGCGCGGTGGGCCTGGACGGGCAGGTGGCCTGGTCCTTCCGCACGGGGGCCCGGGCGCTCGCGGGCGGCCTCGCCAGCGAGGGCGTCGTCTACATGCCGGGCGGTGACGGCGTGCTGTACGCGCTCGACGGCCGCACCGGCGCGGTGAAGTGGAAGTACGCCACCAACGAGTCGCTGGCCACGGTGCCGGTGCTCGCGGACGGCCTGGTGCTGGTGGCCACGGACACCGACACGGTGTTCGCGGTGAAGGCGACGGACGGCACGTGGGTGTGGCAGTACCGGCGCGACCCGCCGTCCGGCTTCACCATCCGCGGCGCCTCCGCGCCGAAGGTGGACCAGGGCACCGCGTACGTCGGCTTCTCCGACGGCTTCCTCGTCGCCCTCAAGCTGGAGGACGGCGGCGTCATCTGGGAGAAGTCCCTGTCCGGCGCGGGCACGGAGTTCCTGGACGTGGACACCACGCCGGCCATCGACTCGGCGGGGCGGCTCTACGTCGCGTCGTACAAGAACGGCCTGTACGCCCTGGAGGCGGACACCGGCGCCGTCATCTGGAACACCAGCGTGGGCGGCCTGACGTCGCTGCTGTCCCGGGGCGAGGTGGTGTTCGCCACCGGCGACGGCCGCGTGGACGCCTACCTGGGGGAGACGGGGAAGCTCATCTGGTCGCTCCCCCTCAAGGATAGGACGGCGCTCGCTCCGGTGTTGGCCCGGGGAATGCTTCTGGTGCCCAACGAGCGTGCGCTGCTGTTCGTGGACCCGACGACGGGCAAGACGCGCCTGTCGTGGAACCCGGGCGTGGGCATCTCCGCGCCGCCGTTCGTCGTGGGCTCGCGGGTGTACGTGCTGTCCAACAACGCGTACCTGTACTCGCTGGACATGAACAACGTGAAGAAGGGGCCGCGCGGGTGACGCGCGCCGTGCCCCGGACGGTGCGGGTGGTGGCCGCGCTGATTCCCCGGCCCGGCCCGGAAGACGGCGGGCCGCGGTACCTGGTCCAGCAGCGCCTTCCCGGAGGCAGCCGCGCGCTGCTCTGGGAGTTCCCCGGCGGCAAGGTGGAGGCGGGCGAGACGGACGAGGCCGCCCTCGCGCGCGAGTGCCGCGAGGAGCTGGACGTGGAGCTGTCCGTGGGCCGCCGCCTGTGGGAGGGCCGGCACACGTACCCGGACCTCACGGTGGAGCTCGCGGTGTACGCGGCCACGCTGGTGTCCGGAGAGCCGAAGCCGCTGGGCGCGCACCAGCTGGCGTTCCACACGCCCACGGAGATGCAGGCGCTGCCGTTCTGCGAGGCGGACGTGCCGCTCCTGGACGACCTCCTGGCGGGAAGGTTGGGTGCGCTCGATTGATGCTGCTGCACACGTTCCAGCACATCCCCGGCGTGGGGCCGTGGCGCGAGAAGGACCTGTGGTCCAAGGGCATCCGGACCTGGGATGACTTCCCGGACGGCGGCATCGTCATCAGCCGCAAGGCGGACACGGTGGCCCGCCAGCGCATCGCGGAGGCGCGCGAGGCCCTGGCCCGGAAGGACCTGAAGGAGCTGGCCCGCATGGTGCCGCCGCGCGAGCACTGGCGCCTGTTCCCCGAGTTCCAGGACGACGCCGTCTACTTCGACATCGAGACGGACGGCAGCCAGACGCAGGTGCCCACGGTGGTGAGCCTGTTCGACGCCGCCGGGCTGCACGTCTTCATCCAGGGCCGGAACATGGACGCGCTGCCGGAGGCCATGGCGACGCGGCGGCTGTGGGTGACGTTCAACGGCTCGTGCTTCGACGTGCCGGTGCTCAAGGAGTACTTCGGCGCGAAGAACTTCCCGGTGCCGGAGGCGCACATTGATTTGCGCTTCGTCACGCGGCGGCTGGGGATGGGCGGCGGGCTGAAGGAGATTGAAGACAAGCTGGGCGTGGGCCGGCCGCCGCACCTCAAGGGCGTCAACGGCTACGACGCGGTGCTGCTGTGGCGCGCGTACCTGCGGCGCGGCGACGTGGAGGCCCTGCGCTACCTGGTGGAGTACAACCTCTACGACTCGTTCCAGCTCCGGTCGCTGATGGACCTCGCGTACAACAAGGGCGCGGACGACCTGAACCTGGACGTCCCCCGGCTGAAGGTGTTCGAGCGCGGGGACCTGCTCTACGACGTGAGCCGGCTGCTGCTGGAGCTGGGCCCCACCGAACGCGACCTGGACACGCTCGCGCGCGTGCGGGCCATGGAGCAGGATTCCTGAGCGGCCAGGTCGTGCCTTGGGTCGGCCGGCCGCGGCCCGGCACCCTCTGGGGCATTCCCAGCCGCCGCGTGGCGCTCACCCGGCTCACGAGCCTGCCGCTGACGGACGCGGAGTGGGCGGGGGACGGCTTCCTCCTGACGCCTTCGGGGGACGCGGTGGGGCTGGCCGTGGGCGCGCGGCGCGTCTCGGTGCTGGGGGCTCGCGAAGCCTGGCCGCCCGCGCGTGCGCTGGAGCTGCCCCGGACGGCGCAGCTCGTGGCGCTGCATCCGTCGCTGCGGGGCGCGGCGGTGCTCGGGCCCGGGCGGATTGAAATGGTGGGCCAGTCGCCGGACGGCGGTCCGGTGGAGACGCCCGCGCGGGCCTGGACGCGGCCCACGCAGGCGCTGGGGTTCGACGCCACCGGCCAGGGGCTGTGGACGAGCGGCGCTCGGGATGGCCGGGCGGCCGTGCACGTCCTGGATACCCGAACGTTATCAGACGTCGCGGGGACGGAGGCCGGGCTCGAGCTGGACACGCCGCCCGTGGGCGAGGACGACCTGGACGGACTGCACGAATGGATGCCGCACCCGCGCCTGCCGGTGATGGGAGTGGCGGTGAGCCAGGGCCAGGAGGGCACGTGGCTCACGTTCGTGGAGCGTGGCGCCGCGGGGCTCGTGCGTGGCGCGGCGGTGGCGTCGGTGGATGCGCCGTTCTATCCAGCGGGCTTCTTCCCGGACGGCTCGGGCTTCATTGGCGTGGGCGGCACGTGGGTGCGGCGCTGGACGTATCCGGAGGCCCGGATGGCGGCGGAGTTCCTGCTGCCGGAACAGGGCACGCTCGCCACGGGGTACACCGGGCTGGTGACGGCGGGGGCGGTGCTGGTGGCGGTGGAGGACCTGTTGGAGGCGGGGGAGTGGTACCTGCTTCAACTGGACCCCGGCTCGCTGCGACCCGTGTGTGCGTGGGAGCTGCCGCTGTCCACGGAGGCCGTCACGTCGGTGCACCTGCTGCCCGGCGGCTTCGTCCTGTCGCCCGAGGACGGCCAGCTCTGGCGGCTGCCGGACGAGGTCCTCTGTGCGCGGTGAACACCGGCCGCGCGGTTTGTTCACGCCCGCGTGGAATGGCTCGGAGGCCTGTCTGTAAGGTCCGGGACCATGAGCGACCCGAACTTCGTGAACCCGGTTCCAGGAGGAAATCCACCGCCGCCGGAGGCCGAGCCGCCCAAGGCTCCGTCGCGGGGCAAGGTCCTGGGCATCCTGATCGCGCTGATTGTCCTGGGGGTGGTGGGTTCGTACTTCGGCATGCGGCGCCAGAGCGAGCAGGCGCCCGTGGTGACGGCGCCCCCGGTGGTGGACGCGGGCGTGGCGCAAGCGCCCCCGGAGGTGTCGTTGCCGGAGAGCGACGGGCGGATCCGCGACCTGGTGGGCAAGCTGTCGGTGGACCCGGAGCTGGCGCGGTGGCTCCAGGAGCGCGACCTGGCGCGCCGGTTCACCGCGTCCGTGAGCAACATCGCCGACGGTGAGAGCCCCCGGGCCTCGCTGTTGTTCATGGCGCCCGCGGGGGCGTTCCAGGTGGGCGCGGCCGGGGCGGGTGGGCGCTCGGAGATCGCGCCGCTGAGCTACGCGCGCTACGACGTGGTGGCCCGGGTGTTGGGCTCGCTGGACGCGTCCGGCGCGGCGATGGTGTACCGGGAGCTGAAGCCGCTCATCGACCAGGCGTACCGGGAGATCGCGCCGCCGGATCAGGGCTTCGAGACGGCGTTCGGCCGGGCCATCCAGCACCTGCTGGCGGTGCCGGTGCCGCAGGGGCCGGTGGAGGTGCTGCCCAAGGGCGCGCTGTACGTCTACGCGTCGCCGGAGCTGGAGGGGCTGAGCAAGGCCCAGAAGCACCTGCTACGGATGGGCCCGGGGAACATGCGGCTCATCCAGGCGAAGCTGCGGGAGCTCCGCACGGCGCTGAACCTGCCGACCCCGGCGCCGTCGACGCCGGAGCCGCTGCCGGATCAGGCGCCGGGGCAGTCCGAAACGCAGGAATGACGGCTACTTGTGCTTCTTCTTGCCGCCCTTGGCGGGCGGCGGAGGCGGCTTGGGCTTTTCCTTTTCGCCGATGATCTGGAACGAGGCCCGGAGGTCCTCCACGTCGCGGCCGCGCGAGTCCTGGAACGCCGAGCCCGTCTGGGCGTCCACGACCAGGGTGTACGAGTAGCCGGTCTTGAGCGGCTGCGGCAGGTGGATGCGGTACACGAGGCCGTCATCGGCCTCGGACACGGAGTCGTCGGAAACCATGGCCCGGTCGGCTTCGTCCATCAGCCGGACGCGGTAGTTCTTGAGCCCCAGGGTGCTGCGCAGCTCCAGGTCGGAGGTGGGCTCCACGAGCGGTTTTTCTTCCATGGCCAGGGGGATGAGCGCCATGCCGGCGTCCGGTGACTGGTACTGGAGCGTGAAGACCACGGCCTCGGGAGCCGCATCCGGGGTCGCCGTGGCGCCGGTGGCGCCGCCGTCCACGGGGCCCTGGGGCGTCTTGTCGGGACAGCCCGTCAGCAGGGCCGCAGTGAGGCCGCACAGCGCGGCGAGTCCGGTTCGTCGGAAGAGGCGCATGGGCCGGCAAGGTACGTTCCGGAACCGGGCTCGGGAAGCACCCAATTCCAGAGCCTGTGGGCCGGAGGTGGGTGGTCGACGGTGTGCTATCAGGTTTCGCTCGATGAACGCGATTCGCTGGATGGCGGTTGGGCTTTGCCTGGCAGCAACCTTGGGATGCTCAACCAGGGGGCTCGCGAGTTCGAGAAGGCCACCAGCACGGTCGCCAGTGAAGACGCGGACGATGGCTGGCGGCAACACTGCATCGACATGTATGCGCGGTGCCAGTCCACGAAGAAGCCGCATTGGGGCGGTCCTTGCGGTTCATGCATGGAGCGCTGCAAAGGGCAGCGGCAATGGCCGTTCGACATGTGTGGACCTGGGGTGGCGCGGTGACATCCGATGACTGGCGGAAGGTCATTGACCTGGGGCTTGCGCTCGCGAACGGAGCGGAACTGCCGCCGCAAGACCCTGAGCTACCAGCGCTCCTGCGTAGGATGGCACCACAGGTGGGGATGACCCGTGCGGACGCCGATGCAGCCCTCGGCAGCGTGCCGGAAACAGCCGCGCTCGTAAGGGAGATTCACCGACGGACGCGTGAGGGTTCATATCGCCTCGGACGCGCGTTCGGAGCGTCGGATGCGCTCAAGGAGAACGGGGATAGGGCCGGGGCGCGGAAGGTGCTTGAGGACGCGATGGCGGCGGAGGTGGTGCCGCTTTATCGAGCGCAGCTCCAGGCGTACCTGGACCACGTAGACGACCCCGACGACACGTAGTTGTCGGCACTGCGCGAGGGCCTTGGTGAGAACGGAGGGAAGCAACCCGAGGTCCGGGAGGCTCACCAGACCGGTTGCGGGGACGGCCATGGAGGCCTGGGGTGGCCCGGGGAAGCGCCTGGAATCCTTGGGGAACGCCTAGTCGAAACGTCTGATAAGAAGCGTTATGTAAACTAAGCCTCTGGAGTCCTGATGGGGGTTCGTTGGGGCCCGTTCCCTGCCCGGCACCGTGGCGCCATTCGCCGCGATTCCGCCGGTTTCGGTTCATCCCGGGGCTCCTACGGCGCGTGGGCTCAACGCATTCCCGCGACGTCACCCGGGGCTCGCTTGGCGAGGTCGCGCGGGTCTTCCTCCGGCTGGGACTGACGGCCTTCGGGGGCCAGCTGGCGCCCTCCTGTAGCAAGACGGCCCTGACGACCCGGCCCCGGGCCGCCGTGGCCGCCGGTTTGGCCCTGGCGAGCGCGCTGGGTGCCAACGAACTGCTCATCCTGGCCGTGGCCGGTGGCGCCCTGGCTCCACGTCCGGCCGGCCCCCGCTTCCAGACCGGCGCTCGTTCTGGCGACGTTCGCTCTCAACGGCGTTACGGCCATGGCTGCCACGGCCCCGTTCCGGTCAGCCTCGGCGGCCTCTTCCTGTTCTTCCTTGACTCATGCTGCCAGCGGGCGGATTGACCGGTTAACGGTCAAATGCACGCAAGGGGCGCGGTAGAGGCTTGGTTCGGGGGTGCCGGGTCACGGAACCATAGGGCGTCCGCAGACATTACACTCACGCCCGACCTCGCAAAGACGGTGCACTCAAACACAAAGCCTAATAAAACGGACCGTCTCGCGTAAACGATTCACCTTTGAATTTGAAAGTGAGAGCGCCATGCAGAAAAGAACAACCCACGCCATGCTTCCGCTCCTCCTTGCGTTGTCGGTTTCTCTCATCACCTCGGGGTGTGGAGCCGATGAGAGCGCTTCTGCGTCAGTCGATCGGCACCCTGCCACGAATGCGCGCGCTTACAGCTCCTTTGACGCTGAGGGGATCTGGCAGCGAGTCGGTTATTGCACCACGTCGTGCCCTCCCAATGAATGCTGGCCCCCCGTTAATCCGGACGGTCAAGATTGCAGTCCAGTGGGCTCTACTTGCTTCTTTGCCAGTGGTACGACTCGTACTGAATGGAAGTGCGAGTAGGGACAGCCCACTCACACCATCCGTCGCCGTTGGGGCTACCCGGAGGGATGGGGTTGCACTCCCCTCACGCCTCTGAATCGCGTGGGCCGGGCGCCCGGCCCACGACTGCCGAAGGCACTGCCTCTTCTCACCCCCTCTGCTGAAATCCGCGCGATGGAAACGGTCGTCTTCGCCTGTGTCCACAACGCAGGCCGCTCGCAGATGGCGGCGGCGTTCTTCAACGCGCTCGCGGATCCAACCCGAGCGCGTGCCCTCTCCGCCGGGACGCAGCCCGGTGCGCGCATCCACCCAGAGGTCCAGGCCGTCATGGCCGAAGTCGGCATTGACCTGTCCGGCATCCTGCCTCAGCGCCTCACGGACGAACTGGCCCGGAATGCCGGATGGCTCATCACCATGGGCTGTGGCGACGCGTGTCCGGTCATCCCGGGACTGAAACGTGACGACTGGCCCCTGGACGACCCCAAGGGCCAGCCGATGCACCGTGTGCGTGAGATCCGCGATGAAGTCCGGGCCCGCGTGGTCGGTCTGCTGACGCGCCAGCACTGGCTCCTGGCGCGCTGATGGATGGACGTCGGTGTCAACTCTCCAGGCCGCGCGATCCGCACCTATAAAGCGCGGACGGAAGCGCTCCTCACGAGGCGAGGGACGCGGGACTCGGCGCCGCGCGGATGGATTGGCCAGTCAACGGTGGTCTCCGGTTCCGGCGCGTCTCTGCATCGCCCTGCCCGTTTGGTTCGGCTCGTGCCGCTTGCTGATGCGCTGAGTGCGGGGGCCATTAGGAGCCCCATTCCGTGCCATGCGAGGACGTCGTCCAGAATCGACAATCCACTTGTAAATGCCACTGGATTGCATCTACATCCTGAGGCCGAGCGGCGGATGTCGCGAGGGGTCGCAGTGGATTCGAAGTGAGGGACGCATGTCGGACATCGTGACTCCTGGCGCGCTGGAAGCGGTCGGACTCGAGCACCACTTCGGGGCGAAGTCGGTTCTTCGGGGGCTGAGCTTCACCGTGAAGCCGGGCCAGATCTACGCCCTGCTCGGCGGCAACGGCGCGGGCAAGTCGACGACGCTCAGCGTCTTTCTGGGATTGGTTCGCCCCACGGCGGGACAGGCCCGGGTGTGTGGCCACGACGTGACGGTCGATCCTCGGGCCGCGCGCTCGCGCCTGGCCTATGTCCCCGAGAACGTGGCCCTCTACGAGCACCTCAGCGCGAGAGAGAACATCGACTACTTCCTGGCCATCGCCGGAAGCGCGCAGCGCTCCCCCGCGAACATCGACGCGTCACTGGACGCGGTCGGACTGGCGCGCGAAGCCTGGGAGAAGCGCGTGGGCGGCTTCTCCAAGGGAATGCGCCAGAAGGTGGCGATCGCGCTCGCCATCGCCCGGCGCGTGCCGGTGCTCTTGCTGGACGAACCGACCTCCGGCCTGGACCCGAGGGCGACCGGCGACTTCAACCGGCTGCTGGACACGGCCCGTGGGCGTGGCGTGGCCACGTTGATGGTGACGCACGACCTGCTGAGCGCCGCGGAGATCGCCGACCGGATTGGCTTCCTCGCGCGCGGCCGCCTCGAGGAGGAGCTGGCCGCCACCGGCCAGGAGCGGTTCGACGTCAGGGCCCTGCATCAGCGCTATGCGCGCGCCGGGGAGCCCGCATGAGCCCGCGACCTACGAAGGTGCTGAGGGTGGCCGCCGAGGAGTGGCGCGCCCTGGTGCGCAACCGGGTGGCGATGATCGCCAGCCTCATCCTCGTGGCCCTGACCGTCACCTCCGCCCTGCTGGGGCTGCAACAGCGCAACGCCACGGAGGCGGCCCGGGCTCGCTACCAGGCCGCGTCGGACGAGGCGTTCGACGCCCAGCCGGACCGCCATCCGCACCGCATGGTGCATTACGGCCAGTTCGTCTTCCGGCCCCTGTCTGCGCTGGCGTTCTTCGATCCGGGGGTGGACGGCTTCACGGGCACCACGGTGTTCCTGGAAGGTCACCGGCAGAACAGCGCCAACTTCAGCGAAGCGCGGCAGTCCTCGCTGCTGCTGCGGTTCGGCCAGCTGACGCCGGCCTTCGTGCTGCAGACGCTGGCTCCGTTGCTCATCGTCTTCCTCGCCTTTGGCGCCGTCGCGCGGGAGCGTGAGCAGGGAACGCTGCGGCTGCTCCTGGCCCAGGGGCTGCGGCCGGCCGAGCTCGCCGCGGGCAAGCTGTTGGCCTACGTCGGCGTGGTGGCCCTGGTCGCCGCGCCCGCGCTGGGGGTGCTCGCGGTCGCGGCGCTCGCCGGCTGGGTGCCGCCGGTCCCGAGCGCGCTGATGCTGTCCGGCTATCTCGTCTACCTCCTCATCTGGGCGGTCGCGGCCCTGCTCGTGTCGCTGCGGGTGCGGCGCGCCCAGGACGCATTGATTCTCCTGGTCGCGCTCTGGATGGGCGGGGTCATCCTCGTTCCCCGGCTCCTGCCCGAGCTCGCGGTGGCGCGAATCCCGACGCCGACGCGCATCGAGACGGACGTGGCGGTCCATCGTGAGCTCAAGCAGATCGGCGACAGCCACAATCCGGACGACCCGTACTTCGCGAGCTTCAAGGCGAAGACCCTCGCCCGATACGGGGTCGCCAAGGTCGAGGAGCTGCCGGTCCAGTGGGCGGGCCTGGTGGGCATGGAGGGCGAGCGCCTGACGAGCGAGCTGTTCGACCGCCACGCGAGAGAGTCCTTCGCCAGGGAAGCCGAGCAGAACCAGCTCGTACGCCGGTTCGGGAGCCTCAGCCCTCTCATCGCCCTGCGTCAGCTGTCCATGAGCCTGGCCTCCACCGATATCGAGAGCCACCAGGACTTCCTCGAGCAGGTGGAGCGGCACCGCTATCGCTTCGTCCAGGCGCTCAACCACCTGCAGGTGACGAAGATCCCGAACCAGCACGCTGGCGAGGACCCAAGGATCGCCGCCGAGCATTGGAAGACGCTGCCGGGCTTCACCTACCAGGCGCCGGAGATGCTCCAGCTGGCGGGCGACCGGATCCGGTCCAACCTCGGGATCCTGCTCTGCTGGTTGGTGGCTTTGCTCGCGGGGTGTGCCTGGGCTGCCCGTCGTCTGGGGGAGGTCGCGCGATGAGTGCCTGGAAGGCGGAGGTGAGGTTGCTGTTCCGGGCGCCGTTGAGCGCGGGCGCGCTGCTGTTGTTGTTGCTGCTGTCCGCCCTGTCGGTCGCGGCGGGCCTTGCCGCGACGGCCCGGCAGCGGGCTGTCATCGGCCGGGTGGAAGCCGCCCAGCGGTTGGACCGGGCCTCGGTGGTCCAGGAGTACGGCAAGCCCGACGGAGACGCGGGCTCCGCCGCCTACTACACCTTCCACCTCACCACGGATCCGCCGTCGCCCCTGACCTTCGCGGCGCTCGGACAGCGGGACGTGCAGCCCTATGTCCTGCGGGTGCGGCTGCTGGGCCTCCAATCGCAGCTCTACGAGTCCGAGACCTTGAACCCGGAGCTCGCGCTGCCAGGCGCCTTCGACTTCGCCTTCGTGCTCATCTACCTGGCTCCGCTGGTCATCATCGCCCTGATGTACGACCTGGTGTCGGGCGAACGTGAGGCCGGGCGGCTGCGGCTCCTGGTCTCCTTGCCGGTGTCCGGTCGCGGGGTGTGGGCGCGTCGCAGCGCGCTGCGCTACCTGCTGGTCCTCGGGGCCCTGCTCGGGCCGTTCGGGGTGGGCGCGGTGATTGCCGGGGCTCCGGTGGGAGGGAGCTTCGCTGTCGCCCTGGCGGCGGCGCTCTATGTGCTGTTCTGGTTGGGGCTGGCGCTGTGGGTCGCCGCTCGGGGCCGGAGCTCGGCGGCCAATGGCGCCGTGCTGATGGGCTGTTGGATCGTGCTGACCCTGTTGGCGCCCGCGCTGGCCAACGCCGTCATCTCCCGCGCCCTCCCCGTGGCCAAGGGCATCGACCTGACTTTGGCCCAGCGGGAGCGGGTGCACCGCGCCTGGGACATTCCCAAGCAGGAGACCTTCCAACCCTTCTTCGTCAAGCATCCGGAGTGGAAGGACACGCCTCCGGTGCTCGGCCGCTTCCACTGGAAGTGGTACTACGCCATGCACGAGGTGGGCGACGACGGGGTCTCCGCCGAGGTCGCTGAATACCGCCGGAGCCTGACGGCCCGCGAGGTGTGGACGGCCCGGCTCGGTTGGCTCCTGCCCGCGGTCGCCGTGCAGACGCTCCTCCACCGGACCGCGGACAGCGACCTGCTGGCACATCTGGCGTACCAGCACGACGTCGAACGGTTCCACACCGGGCTTCGTGACTTCTACTACCCGTACCTGTTCCAGGAGCGGCCGTTCCAGAAGGCCGACTTCGAGCAGGTGCCCCGCTACGCGCCCAGACCCTCGAGTGCCTCTCTTCCGGTCCCGTCGCTGCTCGGGCTGCTGGTGCTGGTGGCGCTCGTCTCCGGCGCCGCCGTCACCGCCGTGCGGTCCCTGTCGCTGTCTGCGGCGCCTGGAACGTCCTGAGGGCCGACCTCCCCTGCCCGCCATCTGGCAACATCGGGCCGCTCTCGTCGGTTGCCGGTGCCCGCCACGCATGGACTCCACGCCCTCCTCCAACGTCCCGCCGGGCTCGCTCGGCGAGGTCGCGCGGGTCTTCCTCCGGCTGGGACTGACGTCCTTCGGAGGGCCCGCTGCTCACATCGCGATGATGGAAGACGAGCTCGTGCGGCGGCGCCGGTGGCTGCCGCGCGAGGAGTTCCTTGACCTGCTGGGCGCCACCCACCTCATCCCGGGCCCGAACTCCACCGAGCTGGCCATCCACCTGGGCCACCGGCGTGCGGGCTGGCCCGGGCTCGTCGTGGCCGGCGTGTGCTTCATCGTCCCGGCGATGCTCCTGACGCTCGCGGCCGCCTGGGCCTACGTGCGTTTCGGCACCCTGCCCCAAGCCGGCGCCCTCCTGTACGGCGTCAAACCCGTCATCCTGGCCGTGGTGCTCCAGGCCTTGTGGGGGCTCGGAAAGACGGCCCTCACGACGCGCCCCCGGATCGCCGTGGCCATCGGCGCGACCGTGGCGAGCGCGTTTGGAATCAACGAGCTGCTCATCCTGGCCGTGTCCGGCGCTGCCCTGGCGGCCTGGCTCCGGATGCGGTCGGCATCCGCTCCCGGTTCGACGCTCGCACTGGCGCCGTTCGCCCTGCAAGGGGCGGCAGCCGTGACGGCCACGGCCTCCGTGCCGTTCAGCCTGGGGGGCCTCTTCCTGTTCTTCCTCAAGGTCGGCAGCGTGCTGTTCGGCAGTGGCTATGTGCTGCTGGCCTTCTTGCGTGCGGACCTTGTCGAACACTGGGGCTGGCTCACGGAAGCCCAGCTCCTGGACGCGGTGGCCGTGGGCCAGTTCACCCCGGGCCCTGTCTTCACCACCGCGACGTTCATTGGGTACCTCGTGGGCGGTGCTCCCGGTGCCGGACTCGCGACGCTGGGCATCTTCCTGCCCGCGTTCGTCTTCGTGGCCCTCAGCGGCCCCCTGGTGCCCCGGCTTCGTCGATCTCGAACCGCGGGCGCGGTGCTCGACGGCGTCAACGCGGCCTCGCTGGCCCTCATGGCCGTGGTGACATGGCAGCTGGGACGTGCGGCCCTGGTGGATGCGTGGACGGTGGCTCTGGCCGCGCTCGGAGCGCTGTTGCTCCTGCGCTGGCGGATCAACTCGGCGTGGCTGGTGCTGGGCGGTGCCGCCGCCGGGCTGCTGCGGCCCTGGTGACAACAGGCATCTCAGCCGCCCAAGGGCGCCTGCCAAACGCAGGCGCCCAGCGCCTCGTCAGGGATTCAGCAACTGCATGGGCGTGAGGCGGACCGTCTGTGTTCCGTCGCCGAGCTGGCCGTAGTCATTCCAGCCCCAGGCCCAGACGGTGCCGTCCTGCCTCAAAAGGAGCGAATGGTAGAGGCCAGCGGCAAGGACCGCGACGCCCGTCAAGCCCGGCACCTGCACTGGCGTGTAGCGATCGGTCTGCGTCCCGTCGCCGAGCTGGCCGTAGGCGTTGTAGCCCCAGACCCAGACGGTGCCGTCTTTCTTCAAGGCGAACGTGTGGGCGCCGCCAGCGGTGACGGTCGCGACGCCCGTCAATCCCTGCACCTGCACGGGCGCGAGGCGGTCATTGCCCGTCCCGTCGCCGAGCCGACCATTGCCGTTATAGCCCCAGGCCCAGACGGTGCCGTCATGCTTCAACGCAAACGTCTGACCCCAGCCCGCGGTGAGGGCCGCGACGCCCGTCAATCCCTGCACTTGCACCGGCGTGAGGCGGCTCGTCGTCGTCCCGTCGCCGAGCTGGCCCCAGTGGTTTGCGCCCCAGGCCCAGGCGGTGCCGTCTGACTTCAGCACCTGGGCGTGGGAGTGACCCACGGCGACGGCGACCACCCCGGTGAGGCCCGGCACCTGCACCGGCGTGGGTTGGTCCGCCGTCGTCCCGTTGCCGAGCTGACCGTAGCCATTGGAACCCCAGGCCCAGACGGTGCCGTCCTGCTTCAAGGCGAGCGTGTGGTACGCGCCAGCGCTGAGTGCCGCGACACCCGTCAAACCCTGCACCTGCACCGGCGTGAGGCGGTTCGTCGTCGTCCCGTCGCCGAGCTGGCCGGAGCCATTGGAACCCCAGGCCCAGACGGTGCCGTCCTGCTTCAAGGCGAGCGTGTGGGCGCCGCCAGCAGTGAGGGCCGCGACGCTCGCCAAGCCCGGCACTTGCACGGGCGTGAGGCGGCTCGTCGCCGCCCCGTCGCCGAGCTGGCCGGAGACGTTGGAACCCCAGGCCCAGACGGTGCCGTCCTGCTTCAAGGCGAGCGTGTGGTGGTCGCCAGCGGCGAGACGGGCTCCGAAGCCCGTGGCGCAGGCGCTCCCTCCCTGGAGGGAGAAGACATAGGAGGCGGAGAGGCCCAGGGCGTTGGTGACGGTAGCCGTCACGGTGGGCGAGGTTCCCGAGGGCAGGCAGGAAGGCGCCGTCCAGAGGACTTCGCTGGTGGTGGCGGTGCTGCTGGCCGTGCCCAGCGAGCCCGCACTGGTGGCCCAGGTGAAGCTCAGTGCGCTGCCCTGCGCGTCCTTCGCCTTCACCCGGAAGACAACGGTGCCGCCGCCCGCGGGCACCGAGGCAACGGACTGGAACGTCTCCACCACCTCGGGCGGGAACTGCCCGGTGGTGGGCGACGTCGAGACGGAGAGCGTGAGACTGCCCGTGCCCTGCCCGCCCCGGCCATCCTGCACCAGCACCGTCAGCTTGCAGGTGCCACTGGAGGGCTGGTCCGAGGGCGTGAAGCTGGCGCTGGCGGAAGCGGCATTCGTCCACGAGCCCGCGCAGTTGGCCGTCCACTGGTAGCTGAGGCCGTCCCCATCCGAGTCGCTGGCAAAGGCCGTCACCTGGGTGGTCTGACCGACGGTGATGGAGGAAGGCAGGGCCGTCACCCGGGTCACCTGGGGCCAGGTGTTGAAGGCGACGTTGACGGCGGCACTGCCGTTGCCGGTGCTCACCGTGATGATGACGCTGAGGGAATCGCTGGCACCCTTGGAGTCCGTCACCGTCAGGGTCAGCACCACCTGGCCTGCCGAGGCCAGCGCCGTCCACGCGGTGGTGAGGCTGGAGGGCGCGCTGAAGCTGCCAGACGGTGCCGTCCACGCATACGTGAGCGAATCCTCCGCGTTGGGGTCGTCCGCGGTGGCCTGCAGGGCCACCTGCCCGCCCGGCGACACGGTGCCGGGACTGGCCACCAGGGAGAGAATCCGCGGCGCCGCGTTGTCGAAGGGCGCAGGCGCATTCACCTCCTGCAGCAGCAACGTGACGGCCGTCGTCTGGTTGGCTTGGATGGCGACGTTGGCCACCTGGCCCGCGTACCGCACGGTGTTGGAAGCGTCGAAGGCCTGCGCGCTGAAGGTGCGCCCGGTGCCGACGGGCAGCTGCCCCAGCACCCCGCCCCACTGCCCGCCCGTCTTCACCAGCGCGTCCGTGCGCGTCGTCATGCCCGCGCCGCTCACCGTGAGCTCCACGCGGGCCACGTCGCTGGCGCTCAGGGCCTGCGGCAGCGTCACCACTGCCTGCGCGCTGCCCTCCGTGACTTGCTGCTGGCCGCTACACCCGGTCAGTGCCAGCACCAGGCCCAGGGCCAGCACCGCCAGCCCGCTTTGACGTCTTCGTTCCATGAACTTCTCCAGCACTTGGGACAGTGAAGTCCCCCGAAGGGCGCTCGGCCTTGCAGCACGCTTCCAGCAGGCCCCGGCGGAGGGGGGCGGGACTTTACGAGTAGTCCTCGCGCCTTCGCCTCTGAGTCGGCCCCACGCCACGGAAGTCCCTCGGGACTCGCCATGCCCTTCCCTCTCGATGGCTACCCAGCAGGGTGGATCCGCACTCCCTTGCGACAGGCCGTGAGACAGGCGTGTCTCACGGTGTGTCACCGGGTCATGTAAAATCCTGAAAACGGCCTAAATCCGCTAAGCGCTTGATTTTGTTCGGACGTGGTGCGGCGCCAGTTGGAGGATTCTTGCTGCCCCCCGTCCACCAGCTCGTCGAGCGACGAGCGACCGAACTCTCCTCCCAGATCGCTGTCGCTTCCCGGGCCCGCTCCCTCACCCATGCCGCGCTGAATGCGCAGGCGAACCGGCTGGCCCATGCGCTGATGGCCCGGGGCGCCGGGCCGGACGTCCTCGTCGGCGTCTGCCTTCCACGCGGCGTGGAGCTGGTGGCGTCCGTCCTGGGGGTTCTCAAGGCCGGCGCGGCCTGGCTTCCGCTGGACCCGTCCGCCCCTCCTGAGCGCCTGCGGTACATGGCCGTCTCGGCGGGAGCCCGGTTCGTCATCGGCTCTGGGCCGGCCGTGGAGCGGCTCGCGGCGGACGGCCTCCAGGTCCTGGCCCCGGGAGCCCTGGGGCTTGATGCGTTCCCGGACGTGAACCCGGGCGTCACCGTCCAGCCGGATCACCTCGCCTACGTGATCCACACCTCGGGCTCCACGGGGTTGCCCAAGGGCGTGATGATCAGCCACCGGGCCCTGTCCGCCTTCACCGAGTACCACTGCGGCACGTTCGGCCTCTCTCCAGCGGATCGCATCGGCGTGATTGCCTCGCCGGGCTTCGATGCGTTGGTCATGGCCCTCCTGCCTTCGCTGGCCGCTGGCGCTCGCCTGGAGCTTCCTCCCGACGAGGAGACCCGCCTGTCGCCCCAGAAGCTTCAGGACTGGCTGCTGGCCCGGGACATCACCTGCGTCTTCCTGCCCACGCCCCTGGCCGAGCGCGTCCTCCCGCTGTCCTGGCCCGAGTCCTGCGCCCTTCGCCTCGTGCTCACCGGCGGTGACCGGCTGCACCTGCGCCCCAGGCCCGGGCTGCCGTTCCAGCTCGTGAACGGCTACGGCCCCGCGGAGTGCACCATCTACAGCACGTCCGGGATCGTCCCTCCCGGTGACACCTCGCCTGAGGATCAGCTGCCGTCCATCGGCCGGCCCATCGACGGCGTCGAGGTCCACCTCCTCGGTCCGGAGCTGCGGCCCGTGGCGGAGGGCGAGACCGGAGAGCTGTTCATCGGCGGCCCCGGTCTGGCTCGTGGCTACGTGGGCACGCCGGACCTGACCGCCGACCGCTTCATTCCGGATCCGTTCTCCCGCTTCGGCGGCGAACGGCTGTATCGCACGGGGGACCTGGGCCGCCGGTTGCCGGATGGCTCGCTGGAGTTCCACGGCCGTTCGGACCGTCAGGTGAAGGTCCGCGGCATCCGCATCGAGCCCGCGGAGATCACCGCCGCGTTGCTGACCCATCCGCACGTCGGAGCCGCGCACGTCATGGCGCGGAGCACCGCCGGGTCCGAAGGCCACGACGTCTCCTTCGTGGCGTGGTTCGCGCCGAAGGACGCTCGGGCTGTCCCCGGGACGGAGCAGCTCCGCGAGCACCTCCGCGCCTGGCTCCCCGAGGCCATGCTCCCCCGGACCTTCGTCGTCGTGGACGCCCTCCCCCTGGGTCCCACCGGCAAGGTCGACGTCCAGGCGCTCCCCACGCCTGAAGCCCACGCGACCCGAAGCAGCGCGTACGTCGCGCCCCGCACGGAGCTGGAGCATGGGCTCGTCCGGGTGTGGCAGGAGGAGCTGCACCTCGACGCCATCGGCATCGAGGACGACTTCTTCGAGCTGGGCGGGCACTCCCTGTTGGCCACGCGGATCACCGCTCGGGTCGAGGACGTGCTGGGCCTCCCGCTGTCGCTGACGGAGCTCTTCGCCCACCGCCGCATCTCCCAACTGGCGAACGTGCTGGAGTCGCGGCGGGCCGTGCCCGTGAAGGCCGCGCTGCCGCCCGTGGTCCGCGTCGCCGACCCCGAACGGGCGCCGCTCTCCGTGCAGCAGGAACAGGTCTGGTTCCTCCAGAAGCTGTCCCCCGGAAGCATCTCCTACCAGGCGCAGACGACCGTCCGAGTGCTGGGCGGACTGGACCTGGTGGTGCTCGAACGCGCCGTGACGGAGATCACCCGGCGCCACGAACTGCTGCGGACGACCTACGAGGAAGTCGACGGCCGGCCATGGCAGCGCGTCCTCCCCGTGACGCCGGTCCAGGTCCCGCTGATCGACCTGTCCGGGCTGCCCTCGGACGAGCGCGAGCACCGGCGGGAAGAGTCACTTCGCCAGGAGCTGCGCCGGCCGTTGTCGCTCTTCGAGCCGCCGCTCGCGCGCTGGACCCTCATCCGACTGACTCCGGATGATCACGAGCTGGTCCTCGTGGAGCACCACGTCGTCCACGACGGCGTGTCCTTCTCCGTGCTGATGCGGGAGCTGGACGCGCTCTACAACGCCTATCTGCGAGGAGAGCCGTCGCCGCTGCCAGAGCTTCCGGTGCAGTACCGCGACTTCGCGTCGTGGCAGCGCGAGGCGCTCGAGGGTCCGGCCATGAAGGCCCAGCTCGACTTCTGGCGGAAGCGGCTGGCCGGTGCTCCCGAGGTGCTGCCGCTGCGCACCGACCATCCGCGTCCCCGCGTGCAGACCTTCAACGGCGACCTGCTCCGGTTGGAGCTGCCTCCCGCCCTGCCCGGTGCCCTGCGCGCCTTCTGTCAGGCGGAGGGTGTCACCCTCTTCAACGCCCTCTTCGCCGCCTTCGCCACGCTGCTGCATCGCTACACCGGCGAGCAGGACCTGTGCATCGGTTCGGCGTTCGCGGCCCGGGCGGGCGTGCGGAACATCGAGAACGTCATCGGCATGTTCGTCAACGCCGTCGTCCTCCGGTGTGACGTCTCCGGCGCGCCGTCGTTCCGGGAGCTGGTCCGCCAGGTGCGGGACCTCACCGTGGAGGCGGCGGAGCACCAGACGTATCCGTTCCTCAAGCTGATTGAAGCCCTGGGCGTGAAGCGCGACCCCAGCCGGAATCCGCTCGTGCAGGCCATGTTCAGCTTCCACGATTCCGCCGTGCGGAGTCCCCGGCTGGGCGAGGCCTCGTGCACCATCTTCGAGCGCGGCAATGGCTCCTCGAAGGTGGACCTGGACGTCGTGGCCATTCCGCATGCGGGCCGATACCTGGGCGACAAGGAGCGCGGCGACGCGCGCATCTCACTCATCTGGGAGTTCAACCGGGACCTCTTCGACCGCTCGACGATGGAGCGGATGGCCGCGCACTTCCTCCGGTTGCTCGAAGCAGCGGTGGCCAGTCCCGGCACGTCGGTGTCGCGCCTGCCGATGCTCTCGGACGCGGAGCGACAGGTCCTCCTGGGCAACGGCTCCGCGACCTCCGCCAATGCCGAGCCGCCAGTGCATCAGCAGGTCCTGGCGCAGGCCCTGCGGACCCCTGACGCGGTGGCCGTGCGCGACGAGGCAGGCCCCCTCACCTACTCGGAGCTGGTCCGGCGCGCGACGCTGCTCGCCGCGCAGCTCCGTCAGCAGGGCGCGGATGTGGAGTCGGTCGTCGGCGTCTGCACGCCTCGTGGTGCGGACCTCGTCACGGCCGAGCTGGGCGTGATGCTGTCCGGAGCCGCCTTCCTTCCGCTGGATCCGGAGCACCCGGCTGAGCGGATCGCGCTCATCCTCGGGGATGCTGGTGTCCGGCAGGTGGTCACCACCGGACCCCTCGCGGATCGACTTCCCGCCACGCTGGAGCGCGTGCGCATCGAGGACTTCCGTGCGCCCGGCACGCCTCGGGGCGAGCTGCCCACGGAGGTGCGTCCCGGTCAGCGTGCCTACGTCATGTACACCTCCGGCTCTACTGGCGTCCCCAAGGGCGTGGTCGTGGAGCACGGCGCGCTGGCCCACCTTGTCGGCTGGCATCGACGCGCGTTCGGGTTGAATGCGAACAGCCGCACCACGCTGCTGTACTCGCCCGCGTTCGATCCGTCCGTCGCGGAGGTCTGGCCCGCACTCACCGCGGGCGCGACGCTGCACGTGCCTGTTCAGGACGTGCGCCTGTCCCCGGAGCGGCTTCAGGCGTGGCTCCTCTCTGAACGCATCACCTTCACGGACCTGCCCACCGCGCTCGCGGAACGTCTGCTGGCCCTGCCATGGCCGGCGGCGTGCGAGCTGCGCACGGTGCTCGCGGGCGGAGACCGGCTCCACGCGCGTCCGGCGCCCGGACTCCCGTGGCGGCTGTTCAACCAGTACGGCCCCACCGAGACCACCGTGACGGCCACCTCCGGCGAGGTGCTGCCAGCGGGGCCGGAGGAAGCACTGCCCGCCATCGGCCAGCCCATCGACGGGACCTCGGCCTATGTCCTGGATGCGGAGCTGCAGCCGGTCCCTCCAGGTGTCGCGGGTGAGCTGTACCTGGGAGGGGCCGGCGTGGCGCGCGGCTACCTGAACCGCCCGGACCTCAGCGCCGCGAGCTTCCTCCCTGACCCGTATGCCGCGCACCCGGGCGCGCGCATGTACCGCACGGGTGACCGGGTCCTGTGCCGGCCGGACGGGGCGCTCGAGTTCCTGGGCCGCATGGATGCGCAGCTCAAGGTCCGTGGCTTCCGCGTGGAGCCCGCGGAGGTCTCCGTGCGGCTGCGCACGCATCCGGGACTCTCCGAGGCGCACGTTCGCGCGTGGAGCCCTCCAGGTGGAGTGCCTCAGCTGGTCGGCTACCTCGTGCCTCGTGCCGGGCAGGCCGTGCCCACGCCGGCGCGGCTGCGTGAGCACCTCGCCCGCGAGCTGCCCGCGTACATGATCCCCTCCGCCTACGTGGAGCTGAAGGCGCTGCCGCTCACCCACGGCGGCAAGGTGGATGAGCGGGCGCTGCCCGAGCCCACGCCTGGAACCCAGGCGCCCCAGGTCCCGCTCGCGAACGAACAGGAGCGGCGGATCGCCGGCATCTGGTGCGAGACGCTTCGCCTGGAGCGCGTGGGCGCGGAGGACAACTTCTTCGACCTCGGTGGCCACTCGTTGCTGCTGGCCCAGGTGCAGCACCTCTTGAAACAGCGCATGGGCCACGACGTGCCCATGGTGACGCTGTTCGAGTTCCCCACCGTCCGTGCGCTCGCCGGACATCTCCAGGGCCGGGACGATGGTGGCGAGGCCGCGGCCGCGCAGGAGCAGCGCCAGGAGCAACGGCGCAGTGGGCGTGCGCGCCTGCTGGGCCGTCAGGGCCGGCTGACGTCGGACCGCTCCCGGGAGGAAGTGGAATGAGCGCGTCACTCGACCTGATGGAGGAAGAGGATCGCTCCGCGCACCTCGCGGTGGTGGGCCTGGCGTGCCGGCTCCCCGGTGCGGCCAACGCGGCGGAGTTCTGGTCCAACCTCGTTGGCGGCGTCGAATCCATCACGTTCTTCGGTCCGGACGGACGGCCCTGCGCCGAACCTCCCACCGAGCGCGCTGTCGGCGAGGCGGTGCCCGCCTTCGGTCTCGTCGCCGACGCGGACCGGTTCGATGCGGCGGCCTTCGGCATCTCGCCGCAGGAAGCGCTGATGCTGGATCCGCAGCACCGCGTGTTCCTGGAGTGCGCGCGGGAGGCGCTGGAGGACGCCGGGTATGATCCGGCTCGCTACCGGGGCGCCATTGGCGTCTTCGCGGGCGGGAGCGAGACGGACTATCTGTCCACGCTGCGCGCCCGGAGGGACCTGCTCGCGGGTGCGAGTGACTGGCAGCTCCGGCTGGCCACGGGCGTGGACTTCCTCACCAGCCGCGTGGCCTACAAGCTGGGACTTCGCGGGCCGGCCGTCACCGTGCAGACCGCGTGCTCCACGTCCCTGGTCGCGATCCACCTGGCCGCGCAGGCGCTGCTCGCGGGTGACTGTGACATCGCGCTGGCGGGAGGCGCGTCGGTGCACGTGCCGCCCCGGTTCGGCCACTACAGTGAGGGCGGGCCGCTGTCTCCGGACGGCCGATGCCGCGCGTTCGACGCTCGGGCGCAGGGCACGGTGGGCAGCAATGGCGCGGGTATCGTGGTGCTCAAGCGGCTCGCGGATGCGCTGGAGGATGGGGACACCATCCGTGCCGTGCTCCGGGGTACCGCCGTCAACAACGATGCCGCCGGGAAGATCGGCTTCACCGCGCCGAGCGTCGAAGGCCAGTCCCGCGTCATCGAGACCGCCCTGCATGTCGCCGGTGTGGAGCCCGCGAGCATCAGCTACCTCGAAGCGCATGGCACCGGCACGCGACTGGGAGATCCCATCGAGGTCGCCGCGCTGACCAAGGCCTTCGGTGCTCGCGAGGGTCAGCCCTGCTGGCTGGGGTCGGTGAAGACGAACATCGGCCACACGGATGCGGCGGCGGGCGTGGCGGGCTTCATCAAGGCGGTGCTCGCGCTGGAGCACCGGAAGCTGCCACCCAGCCTGAACTTCGAGCAGCCCAACCCGGAGATCGACTTCGCGCACGGCCCCTTCCGCGTGAACACGGCGCTGCGGGACTGGGACACCGGGGGGCATCCCCGGCGGGCCGGTGTCAGCTCCCTGGGCATTGGCGGCACCAACGCGCACGCCGTGCTGGAAGAAGCGCCCGCCCTGCCCGGCTCCGAACGGTCGCGCTCCCCGCAACTGCTGGTGCTGTCGGCCCATGGCCCCGCGGCGTTGGCCCACGCCGTGGACCGACTGGGCGGGCACCTGCGCGCGCATCCGGAGGTGGACCTGGGGGACGTCGCCTGGACGCTCCAGGTGGGACGTGGCGCGCACAAGCACCGCGCATTCGCCGTGGGCCAGGACCCCGCCGATGCGCTCCGTGCACTGACGGAACAGGAGGACTCCTCGCGGCAGGAGGCCGGTGAGCGCCAGGTGGTGTTCATGTTCCCCGGGCACGGTGGACAGCACGTGGGCATGGGCCGGGAGCTGTACGATTCGCAGCCGGCGTTCCGTGAGGCCGTGGACGCGTGCCGTGCGCACCTGACGCCGCTCCTCGGGTTCGACCTGGGGACGGTGCTCCATCCGGATCCCTCGGACGCCGTCGCGATGGAGCAGGCGGCTGTCCGGATGCGCGAGTTCGTCACCGGCCAGCTCTCCGTCTTCGTCATCGAGTACGCGGTGGCGCGACTGTGGAAGCGCTGGGGCGTGCAGCCCGCCGCGGTGGTAGGGCACAGCCTGGGGGCCTATGCCGCGGCCACGGTGGCCGGGGTGTTCCGGCTGGAGGACGCGCTGCGGTTGGTCCTGGAGCGCTCGCGCATCCTCGCGAGTCTGCCCTCGGGCGCGATGCTGGCCGTGCCATTGCCCGAGTCGGAGCTGGCGCCCCTGCTTCACGGAGGGCTCGCACTGGCGGCCGTGAACGGGCCCGCGCAGTGCGCGGTGTCCGGCCCGGTGGCGGAGATTGAAGCGCTCCAAGCGGGGCTCACTGCGCGCGGTGTGGAGCCGAAGCTGCTGCGCATTCCAGGCGCGGGACATTCACCGCTCGTCGAGCCGTCACTGACCGCGTTCACCGCCTGCGTCCAACGCGTCGAGCGGCATCCTCCGCAGCTCCCGTGGATCTCCGATCGGACCGGCGTGGCCGTGACGGCGGAAGAGGCCGTGGACCCGGCGTACTGGGCCGCGCACCTGCGCCACACCGTGCGCTTTGGCGATGCGCTGAACACGTTGTTCGCCGGCCCGGCGAGCATCTTCCTGGAGGTCGGACCCGGACGAACGCTGGCGACGCTGGCTCGTCAGCACCCCGGCGTGGGCCCCCACCTCACGGTGGCCACCCTCCCCCATCCCGCGGACAACACGTCCGATGCGGTCAGCGCGCTCACCGCCGCCGGACGCCTGTGGAGCGCGGGCGTCCCGCTCTCCTGGCAGGGACTGCACGGGGGCGCCCGCCGCCGCCGGGTGCCGCTGCCCACGTACCCGTTTGAACGGCAGCGCTACCTCGTGGAAGTCGAAGCGCCGGGCACGTCCGCGACGGTGACGAAGCCCGCTGTCGTCATCGCCACGGACGTGCCCATGCGGGCCGACGCTGAGCCCATGGGCACCAGCGAGGCGCCGGAGCTGCCCGAGGACGAAGTCGTGCGCCGGGTCGCCACCGCGTTCGCGGAGGTCCTGGGGCTGGCCCGGGTCGGGATCCATGACAACTTCTTCGCGCTGGGAGGCGACTCGTTGATGGCGGCGCAGCTCATTGCCCGGCTGCGTCCGCATGTCTCCGCGCCGCTCAAGGTGAAGGCCATCTTCCGCGCGCCCACCGTGGCCCGACTGACCCGCTTCATCGAGGAGTCCGCGCAGTCATGACTCCCCCCTCTCCCTGGCTCGCGTGCCGCATCCGGCGTCCGGAGGCCTCCCTGCGCCTCTTCTGCTTCCCGCACAGCGGCGGCTCCGTGGGCGAGTACGTCCGCTGGGCGGACCTGCTCCCGGACATCGAGGTCTGGGGCATCCAGCTTCCGGGCCGGGGGGCTCGGGCGGAAGAAGCGCCGTTCACGCGGCTGCACGACCTGGTGGACGCACTGGTGCGCGAGGTGGACTTCGGAACGTCCTTCGCGTTCTTCGGTCACAGCCTGGGGGCGCTCGTGGCTTTCGAGACCGCGCGCCGCCTGCGCGACCTGGGCCGGGCAATCCCCGACGCGCTGTTCCTCTCCGCGGCCCCGGCCCCCCAGCTCCCCCCGCGCGGCATCCCCGCGAGCCACCTGGACGAGGACGGACTCCTCGCCGCCCTGGAGCCCACCTACGGCGAGCTGATCCACGAGCTGCGCGAGGACGAAGAGCTGCGCGAGCTCATCCTCCCGGGCCTGCGCGCGGACCTGCTCCTCGTGGAGTCCCACCGGCATGAAGACCGCGCGCCTCTTCCCTGTTCGATGACCGTCACGGGCGGCACCCAGGACGACCTGACCCGCGCGGAGCTGGAGCCATGGCGTGTCCACGCCACCGGGCCCTTCGCGCTCCACCTGCTCCCCGGTGGCCACTTCTACCTCCGGGATCCGGAACCGAAGTCCACCCTCCTGCGCCTCATCGCGGAGCCCCTCTCCCCAAGGAACCCGAACCCATGAGCCATGAGCCGCTGCACCCCGCCACCCGCAGCCGCGAGGGCTTCCTGGGCCAGCTCTTCGCGGGGAAGCTCCGCTGGGACCTCGTCCGCGCGTTCCCTGATCAGGACCCCGAGGAGCGCCGGCAGGGAGACGCCGTCATCGCCGAGGTCGAGCAGTTCCTCCAGGCGCACGTGGACCCGGCCGAGATTGAGCGCACGGGACGCATCCCGCCGGAGCTGCGAGAGGCCCTGCGCTCGCGCGGCTACTACAAGCTCCAGGTGGAGCGGGAGCTGGGAGGCCGGGGCCTCTCCATGCTGAACACCTTCCGCGTCATCGAAGCCGTGATGAGCGTGTGCCTGCCCGTCGGCTACACGCTGGCCATCCACAGTGGCCTGGGCGCGGGCGCCATCATCGAAGCCGTGCAGGACGGTCCCCTCAAGGACTACGTCCGGGGCCGGGTCGCCGATGGGGTCATCTCCGGCTGGGCCGACACCGAGCCCATCGGCGCCTCCGTTCGGCGCGCGTCCACCACCGCCGTGCCCACGGAGGACGGGACGGCCTATGTGCTCAACGGCGAGAAGGTCTTCATCGGGAACGGGTCCATCGCGGACCTGCTGAACGTCACCGCGACGCTCCAGGAGGACGGCCGCGAGCAGATCAGCCTCTTCTTCGTGGAGACCTCCAGCCCCGGCTTCCACGTCCGCGCCGAGCACGGGCTGATGGGCCTGCGCGGCCTGCCCATCGCCGCGCTGGGCTTCGAGAACGTGCGCGTGCCAAAGGAGCGGATGCTCGCGATGGCGCAGGAGCACTGGCGGAACACGCCGCTGCTGGAGCCGCTCAGCGCCCTGGGCCGCATGTACATCATCGTGGCGGCGTCGCTGGCGCTCTCCAAGAAGTGCCTCCAGTGGTCGCGCGACTTCCTCCACCGGCGCCTCGCGCAGGGGCGCAGGCTGGGGGACTTCGATGAGATCCAGCGTCAGGTGTCCGCCACCGCGGCGGAGGTCTTCGCCATGGAGAGCGTGGCCCGCTGGAGCCTCACGGGCGTGACGGCGGACACGCTGCCCCTGCGTTGGTTCGAACAGGTGGCGGCCAAGAACATCGCGTCCCTGACGTGCGCGCGCATCACGGACCGGACGATGTCGCTGCTCGCCGCGGAAGGCTACGAGACCTCCGAGAGCAAGGCCGCCCGTGGCGCGACCCCGGTTCCGCTGGAGCGCACGCTGCGCGATGCCCGGGCCTTCCGGGTCGCGGGCGGCGTGGACTTCCTCGTGGACCACAAGGCCGCGCGCGAAGGGCTGTTCTCCCTCTACTACCCGTCGGCCTCGCACGCGGCGGAGCTGGAGTCGCCCCCGGCCCCCCTGCCGGTGGAGGAGCACCTGTCCCCGCGCAACCGCGAGCACCTCCAGCACACGGCCCGTGAGGTGCACCGGCTCGCGAAGCGAAGCCTGGACCTGTCGCGCCGCCATCCGGAAGCGGGAGTCCTGCACGCGCGCCAGCGGACGCTCATCCTGATGAACCAGCTCTGCAACGAGCTGTTCACCATGTCCATCACGCTGGCCCACGCGTCGGCCCTGGCTTCACGGGGACAGCCCCACGCCGATGCATTGGCGGACGTCTACTGCACCGCCGCGCGCTTCCGGCTGGAGGACCTCTGGCGCCAGGCCGACGCCGACACGGAGCCTGACTTCGCGGGCGTGAGCGAGCGCTGGCTGTCCGGGGACACGCTCGACTTCCTGCTGTCCGACGTGCTCCTCCGGAAATGATCCGCATGGCGCATCGCGCAAACGGCCCCGCGCCGTCTTTGTGGAGGACAAGCTTCTTTGACCCCATACGGGCCGCGCCGCCCGCCAGGAGCGCCGTGCACAAAACCTGTCCGACTGTCGGACAGGTTGGCGCCGCCCGAGGCCCGAAGCCGCGCCGTCCCGGCACGCGGTGAAAAAGCTGTCCGACAGTCGGACAGGTTCGTGGTGCCCGAGGCCCGGGCCCCGCCGTCCCGGTAAGCAGTGAAAAGCTGTCCGACAGTCGGACAGGTTGGCGCCGCCCGAGGCCCGGGGCCGAGCCGTCCCGGTACGCGGTGAAAAGCTGTCCGACAGTCGGACAGGTTCGCGGTGCCCGAGGCCCGAGGCCGCGCCGTCCCGGTACGCGGTGAAAAGCTGTCCGACAGTCGGACAGGTTCGCGGTGCCCGGGGCCCGAGGCCGCGCCGTCCCGGTACGCAGTGAAAAGCTGTCCGACAGTCGGACAGGTTCGCGGTGCCCGCGGCCCGGGGCCTCGCTGGCCTGGCGCGTGACGAGGATGGTCTGGCCCGGCGTCGAGGTGTTCGCGAACCTTATGGCGCGGTGCGTGAACAGGCCGCCGTGTCATCGCGATGGATGACGCCGTCCTTCATCACGAAGAAGACCTTCTGCGTGACACGGATGTCCTTCAACGGATCGCCCGGCACTGCGACGACGTCCGCCAGCTTCCCGGGCTCCAGTGTCCCCAGCTTGTCCGCCACGCCCAGCAGCTCCGCCGCGTTCACAGTGGCGGTGCGCAGCGCCTCAGCGGGCGGCAGGCCTGCCTCCACCAGCAGCGCGAACTCCTGGGCGTTGCGGCCGTGCGCGAACACGCCCGCGTCCGTGCCGAAGGCGATGCGCACGCCCATGGAGATCGCCTTGCGCAGCACGTGCTCCCGCCGCTTGTCCACGGCGCGCAGCTTGGCGACCGTGTCCGGGGGGAGCTTGCCCTGATCCGCCAGCTCCTTGATTCCGAAGAATGCAAAGGCCGTGGGCACGTACCAGGTGCCCTTCTGCTTCATCAGCGCCACGCCCTCGTCGTCCATCAGCGTGCCGTGCTCGATGGAGTCCACGCCCGCGCGGATGGCGCGCTTCGCCCCTTCCGCGCCATGCGCGTGCGCGGCCACCTTGCGCCGGTGCGCGTGCGCTTCATCCACCACCGCGTCCAGCTCCGCCTGGGTGAGCTGCGGCGCGTCCGGGTCCGCGTTGAGGCTCATCACGCCTCCCGTGGCGCAGACCTTGATGAGGTCCGCGCCGTACTTGAGGTTCTCGCGCACCTTGGCTCGCAGCGCGTCCGGACCGTCCGCCACGCCGGGGCTGGCGTCGTGGGCGAGCAGGCCCTTGCGGAAGGAGTTGCCGTAGTCGCAGTGCCCACCCGTGGAGCTGAGGCTGGACGTCGCCGCGAGGATGCGCGGCCCCACCACGTTGCCTCGCGCGATGGCGTTGCGCAGGCCCACGTCGATGAAGTCCTCCGCGCCCAGGTTGCGCACGGTGGTGAAGCCCGCCATCAGCGTCGCTCGAGCCCACGGCAGCGTGTCCAGCGTCTGCTCGGGGATGGTGCGCTGGAAGCTGTCGACCAGGTCCTTGCGCCAGTCCGGCCCGGGCTCCACGGTCAGGTGCGTGTGCGCGTCCATGAAGCCCGGCAGCAGCGTGGCGTCGCCCAGATCCACGACGCTCGCGCCCTCGAGCACGGGCGCCTTCGGTCCCACGCCCACCACCCTTCCCTCCGACACCACCACCACGCCCGGCGTGACGACCTTCCCCGCCTTCGCATCGAAGAGGCGCGCGGCCTTCAGGACCTGGACCCGCGCGGGTGCGGCGGCGTTGGAGGACAACGACAGCAGGAGGGACCCGAAGAGCAGAGCGCGTCGCAAGGTCCCGCCATGCTACCGGCTTGGTTCATCCCGCGCGCAGCCGGTCGAACTCCACCGCGCAGTGCGCGGAGAACACCTTCACTTCGTGTCCGTGTGCACGCACCAGGCCGCGCAGCCGCTCCTGGTTCTGGAGCCGCACGGCGTTGTCCGCGGAGTACAACCGCTGGAACAGCGCCACGCCCCACGGGCTTCGCGGCGCCACCGGATCCACTTCCTGGTGGTTGAAGTACGCGTCCCCCGCGTGCAGCACCCAGCCTCCGGGGCCCTTCACCGCGACGCCGCAGTGGCCCGCCGAGTGGCCCGTCAGCGGCACCAGCAGCACCTCCGCGTCCAGGCCCGGAATCACCCGCACCGCCTCGAAGCCGAACCAGCGCTCCCCGTCCACCGCGTACCGGCTCCACTTCGGCCCGTGGGCCCACTGCACCGGCTTGTACCCGTGCCTCGCGCCCGCCACCGGGGGCACCACGGCCGCGGCGTGCTCGTCCCCGAAGACGTGGACCTGGGCGTCCGGGAAGTCCGCCAGCCCCCCGACGTGGTCCAGGTCCAGGTGCGTGGGCACGATGTGCCGGACGTCCTCGCGCTGGAAGCCCAGGCGCTCCACCTGGGCCAGCGCCGTCTCCGCCGGATCCAACCGGGGCGTGTTCCGCCTCACGAAGCGCTGTCCCAGCCGGCCCTTCGCGTCCCGCACGTCCCGGGTGCCAAGGCCCGTGTCCACGAGGACGAGCCCCCGCGACGTCTCCAAGAGCAGGCAGTGGCAGACCATCCGGGCCCGCTCGAACAGCCCGCCCGAGCCCGTGACGAACCGGGCGCTGGCGGGACACAGGGTTCCGCAGTTGAGGTGGTGGATTCGCATGCCCGGCAAGGTACGAACCGGGCCCCGGTGCCCGATTGGAGGAATCGGCCATGCGCCCCGGCGCGGCTTGAAAGCCCCGGCCCGGCCGCCCCATGCTCCCCGGTGATGGCCGCTCCGCCCGACACCGCGCTGGCCCCCCGGGCCGACCTGTCCCGCTTCATCCAGCGGGTGCGCGTGCTCTGGCGCGGTCCCTCCCCGGGCGACTACGTCCGCGTGCCGGACGGCACCGTGGAGCTGGTGGTCCGCGTCACCCCCACGACCTGCGACGTGCACGCCCTGGGGCCCCGGGAGCAGGTGCTGCGCAAGGCGCCCTCGGAGGTGCCGCCGGACACCCTTGGCATCCAGTTCAAGCCCGGCGGCGCCTACCCCTTCTTCGGCCTGCCCATGTCGGAGCTGGCCCACCGCTCGCTCTCCATCGACACGCTCTGGGGCAAGGCGGACGGCGCCCGGCTCCGCGCCGCGCTCGCGGAGGCCCCCACCTCCCAGGCCCGCCTGCGCACCCTGGAGGCCGCGCTCGTGGACCGGCTCCACCGCGACGACGTCTTCGAACCGGCCGCCGCGTACCTCGTGCGGCGTGGCATCCGCCTGCTCACCGGCGCCGTGGAGATCCCCCGCGTCGCGGACCTGGCCCGCACCCTGGGCGTGAGCGAGCGGCACCTGCGCCGCGCCTTCGATGACGTGCTCGGCATGGGACCCAAGTCCTATGCCCGGCTGGTGCGCTTCCAGCGCGCACTCCAGGCCTCCACCGTCCAGGGCGCACGGCCGGACTGGGGAAGCATCGCCGCCGGTGCGGGCTACTATGATCAGGCCCACCTCATCGCGGACTTCCGGGCCGTGCTGGGCACCACGCCGGGCGCGTGGATGCGGGCCCGGGCGGCCTGAGCCAGCTCGGACGCGGTGCGTCGGGACGCGGCGGGTGGGAAATCCGCCTGCCTGCCAGGGGTCCCAGGGAATCCTTCGGGCGCCCGGACGTTGTGCTGCTGGCGCGGGCGTTTTCCCAGCTTGACCGCCGCTGGGGCATCCCTCACAAACGCCCCGTCCCCGCGGGTCTCCGTCCCGCGGCCCGAAAGGATCCCAACTCATGAAGCGATTGGTCGTCATCGCCGCCCTCGTGGGTGCCGCCCCGGCGCTCGCCGATGAAGGCATGTGGACGTTCAACAACTTCCCCGCCGCCAAGGTGAAGGAGAAGTACGGCTTCCAGCCGGATCAGCAGTGGCTGGACAAGCTGCGCCTGGGCGCGGTGCGCCTGGCCGGCGGCTGCTCCGCCAGCTTCGTGTCGCCGGATGGCCTGGTGATGACGAATCACCACTGCGCGCGCGGCTGCATCGAGCAGCTGTCCAGCGCGAAGCAGGACTACCTAGCCAACGGCTTCTACGCGAAGACGCAGGCCGAGGAGAAGCAGTGCCCGGCGATGGAGGTGAACCAGCTCGTCGAGATCACCGACGTGACGGATCAGCTCAACAAGGCCACCCAGTCGATGACCGGCAAGCAGTACTCGGACACGCTGAAGGCGGAGATGGCCAAGGTGGAGAAGGCCTGCGCCAACGGCGACGACAAGGTGCGCTGTGACGTCGTCACGCTGTACCAGGGCGGCAAGTACAACCTCTACAAGTACCGCCGCTTCCAGGACGTGCGCCTGGTGTTCGCCCCGGAGCACGCCATCGCCTTCTTCGGCGGTGACCCGGACAACTTCGAGTTCCCCCGCTACGACCTGGACGTGACCTTCGTGCGCGTCTACCAGGACAAGCAGCCGGTGAAGACGCCGGACTACTTCAAGTGGTCCGAGCACGGCGCGAAGGAAGGCGAGCTCACGTTCGTGGCCGGCAACCCGGGCCGCACGTCGCGCGCGCTGACCATCGCGGAGCTGGAGTACATCCGCGACGTGTCCATGCCCAAGACGCTCATGTACCTGTCCGAGCTGCGCGGCATGGTCACCGAGTTCCAGAAGCGCGGCCCCGAGCAGAAGCGCATCGCCAACAACCTGCTGTTCGGCGTGGAGAACAGCCTCAAGGCGTCCAAGGGCCGCCACGAGGCGCTGCTCGACAAGAAGTTCTTCGCCTCCAAGGTCGCCGCGGAGCAGGAGCTGCGCAAGAAGGTCGACGCGAACCCGGAGATGAAGAAGAAGTACGGCGCGGCGTGGGATGAGATCGCCAAGGCCGAGGCGCAGCTCGTCAACCTGCGCAAGGACCTGAACTTCATCGAGCAGGGCCAGGGCATCTCCTCCACCCTGTTCAGCATCGCCAAGACGCTGGTGCGCGCCGGCGACGAGCTGCCCAAGGACAACGGCCAGCGGCTGCGTGAGTTCAACGACGCCAACCAGCCCGCGCTCAAGGCGCAGCTGTTCAGCCCCGCGCCCATCTACCCGGAGCTGGAGATTGCCCGCCTGACGTTCAGCCTCACCAAGCTGCGTGAGGAGCTGGGCGGCAAGCACCCGTTCGTGAAGAAGGTGCTGGGCAAGGAGTCCCCGGCGCAGGTCGCCACCCGCGTGGTGAAGGGCTCCAAGCTGGCGGACGTGAAGACGCGCCAGGCGCTCTTCGACGGCGGCAAGAAGGCCGTGGACGCGTCCAAGGACCCGATGATCCAGCTGGCCCTGCTGGTGGACCCGGACGCGCGCGCCATCCGCAAGAAGTTCGAGGAGGAGGTGGAGTCCGTCATCAAGAAGAACAGCGAGCTCGTCGCCAAGGCGAAGTTCGACATCTACGGCACCAGCCAGTACCCGGACGCGACCTTCTCCCCGCGCGTGTCGTTCGGCTCGGTGAAGGGCTACACGGAGGACGGCCAGCAGGTCGCCCCCATCACGCAGATGGCCGGCGCCTTCGAGCACGCCACGGGCCAGGATCCGTACGCCCTGCCCAAGTCGTGGGTGAAGTCGGAGAAGGTCATCACCGGCACCACGCCGATGAACTTCGTCACCACCAACGACATCATCGGCGGCAACTCCGGCTCGCCCGTGGTGAACAAGAACCACGAGATCGTCGGCCTGGTGTTCGACGGCAACATCCAGTCGCTGGGCGGTGAGTACGGCTTCGACGAGTCCGTCAACCGCACCGTGTCCGTGCACTCGGACGCCATCATCGAGGCGCTCCAGAAGATCTACGGCGCCAACCGCGTCCTGGAAGAGCTGCGCCCCGGCAGCACCAAGGTGCCGCCGGTGAAGGCGAACCCGGCGGGGTAGTCCTTCCCACCGCGTCCTGAAGTCCCCAGAGGCTGTCCGGTGCGAACCGGGCAGCCTCTTCTTCCTGGTAACGTGCGCCCCATGTCGCACGACGCCCGAAGTGAGCAGTTCATGCGGGACGGGTTCCTCCGCATCGACGGGGCCTTCCCCCGCGAGCTCGCGGACGAGGCCCGGGCCATTCTCTGGAAGGACACGGGCTGCGACCCGGACCGGCCCGCCACCTGGACCCGGCCCGTCATCCGCCTGGGCATGTACACGCAGAAGCCCTTCGTGGACGCCGCGAACACGTCCGTGCTGCACGCGGCTTTCGACGCGCTGGTGGGCCCTGGCCGCTGGCTGCCGTGCCGGGCCATGGGCACGTTCCCCGTGCGCTTCCCCTCCCCGGATGATCCGGGCGACGCGGGGTGGCACATCGACGTGAGCTTCGACTTCGACAAGCCGGACTTCATGGACTGGCGCGCCAACGTCGCCTCGAAGGGCCGGGCGCTGCTGATGCTCTTCCTCTTCTCCGACGTGGGCGAGGACGACGCGCCCACGCGCATCCGGGTGGGCTCGCACCAGGACATCGCCCGGCTGCTGGGCCCGGCGGGCGAGGCGGGCCTGACGCTCCGGCAGCTCGCGGCCAACGGCTTTTCAGAGTCCGCCCACCGGCGGGAGGTGCTGGCCACGGGCGAGGCGGGCACCGTCTACCTGTGCCACCCCTTCCTCGTGCACTCCGCACAGCCCCACCGGGGCACGCGGCCGCGCTTCATGGCGCAGCCGCCGCTCCTGCCCCGGGAGCCGTTGAGCCTGGCGCGGCTCCCGGAGGACACATCGCCGGTGGAGGAGGCCATCCGGCGCGCGGTGACCTGAGGCCCCTGCCCTGCTACCGCCTCACTCCCACTCGATGGTGGCGGGCGGCTTGGAGGAAATGTCGTAGACGACGCGGTTGATGCCGCGCACCTCGTTGGTGATGCGCGAGGAGATCTTCTCCAGGATGGGGAACGGGATGCGCGCCCAGTCCGCCGTCATGCCGTCCACGCTGGTGACGGCGCGCAGCACGCAGGTGGACTCGTAGGTGCGCTCGTCGCCCATCACGCCCACGCTCTGCACCGGCAGCAGCACGGCGAAGGCCTGCCAGACTTCCTTGTACAGGCCGGCCTTGTGGATCTCCTCCTGCACGATGGCGTCCGCGCGGCGCACCAGGTCCAGGCGCTTCTCGTTCACCTCGCCCAGCACGCGGATGGCCAGGCCCGGGCCCGGGAAGGGCTGGCGGGAAACCATCTCGTCCGGCAGGCCCAGCTCGCGGCCCAGCGCGCGGACCTCGTCCTTGAAGAGCTCGCGCAGGGGCTCCACCAGCTTGAGCTTCATCGTCTCCGGCAGGCCGCCCACGTTGTGGTGGCTCTTGATGGTGACGGACGGGCCCTTCCAGGACACGGACTCGATGACGTCCGGGTACAGCGTGCCCTGCGCCAGGAAGCCCGCGTCCTGCACGTCGCGCGAGGCCTCCTCGAAGACGGCGATGAACTCGCGGCCGATGATCTTCCGCTTCTGCTCCGGATCCGTCACGCCGGCCAGCTTCGACAGGAAGCGCTCGCGCGCGTCCACCGTCTTGAGCGGCACGTGGAAGCGGTCCACGAAGAGCGCCTCCACCTGCGCGCGCTCGCCCTGACGCAGGACGCCGTTGTCCACGAAGATGCACTGGAGCCGGGGGCCGATGGCCCGGTGCAGGAGCAGCGCCGCCACGGAGCTGTCCACGCCGCCGGACAGCCCGCAGATGACGCGGCCCTCTTCGCCCACCTGCTTGCGGATGGTCTCCACCGCCTCGTCGATGAAGCCCTTCATCGTCCAGGAGCCGGTGACCTTGCAGTCCGTGAAGAGGAAGGCGCGCAGCATGGCCTTGCCCTGCGGCGTGTGGACGACCTCCGGGTGGAACTGGAAGCCGTACCAGGGGTTCGTCTTGTGGGCCGCCGCCGCGAAGGGCGAGTTGCCGCTGCGGCCGATGGCCTCGAAGCCGGGCGGCAGCTCGTCCACCCGGTCGCCGTGGCTCATCCACACCTGGACCTGGTCACCCGGGCGGAACTCCGCGAAGGGGCCCCGCGCGGAGAGGACCTCCACCGCCGCGCTGCCGAACTCGCGGTGGGCTCCCCGGTCGATGCGGCCGCCCAGGAGCTTGGAGATGAGCTGGAGGCCGTAGCAGATGCCCAGCACGGGGACGCCGGCCTCGAAGACGTAGGGGTCGCAGCGCGGGGAGCCGGGCGCTTCCACGGACGCCGGCCCGCCGGAGAGGATGATGCCGCGCGGCGCGAACTGGCGGATGTCGGCGGCGGGGAGGTCCGGGCGGTGGATCTCGCAGTAGACGCCCAGCTCGCGCACCCTGCGGGCGATGAGCTGGGTGTACTGGCTCCCGAAATCAAGGATCAGGATCTTCTCGGAGTGCAGGTCCACCGGCGATTCTCCCAGGGGGCGTCGTTGACGGGTGGGGGCCCTTATCGCTACAAACTTCGGGAAATCAACGCTGAAAGGCCGTCAATTGTTCGTGCGCCGCCTGTCCGCTTCCACTGCAGCAGCCATGCTCCTCCTGTCCGCTTCGGGGTGCGTGAAGGAGATCACCTCCGACGAACGCCTGGAGCGAGACACCCGCAGCGTCGCGGTGAAGGACTCGCCCGGGGTCAGCGAGCTGTCCAAGCTCACCTGTGACGACACCTCCGCGCCCCTCAACAAGGCGCGGGACGTGAACCGGCCGGAGTCGGACCGGCTGGTGGACTACGTCAATCTGTACTCGTCCCTGAAGGACCGCACCCACACCTTCGAGGAGGCCATGGCCCGCAACCCGGACCTGAGCTACCGCGAGGGCAGCCAGAACCTGGTCAACGCCAAGGACACCTGCATCCAGCAGACCGCGGACGTCCGGGTGGAGTTCGAGACCTACCTGCGCGAGCTGGTGGAGGTCCCCACCGTGCAGGAGATCAAGGGCGGCAACACCGTCACGGTGGCCCGCCTGGACTTCGGCACCCTGAAGAAGGCCATTGAGACGCTGGACCCGGACGACCGCGAGTCGCTCCTCCAGCGCGTCAACGCGGCGGAGAAGCGCGTGTCCACCACGGCCGCCCCCGCCGAGGATGCGTCCGGCGGCGGCAAGCGTCGCGGCAAGTAGTCCCTGAAGTCCCTCCCCCGGCGCCCTGTCCGGGGGAGGCTCCCCTGCCCTACTCCATCCGGTAGTTGGGCGCTTCCTCGGTGATGATGACGTCGTGCACGTGGCTCTCCTTGAGCCCGGCGGACGTGATGCGCGTGAAGGTGGCCTTCGTGCGCAGCTCCTCGATGGTGGCGCAGCCCACGTAGCCCATGCCGCTGCGGATGCCGCCCAGCATCTGGTGCACGTTCATGGAGAGGCTGCCCTTGTACGGGACGCGGCCCTCGATGCCCTCCGGCACCAGCTTCACCGCCTCCACGTCGGACTGGAAGTAGCGGTCCTTGGCACCCTGCTTCATGGCGCCCAGGCTGCCCATGCCGCGGTAGCTCTTGTAGCTGCGGCCCTGGTACAGGATGACGTCGCCGGGGGACTCCTCGGTGCCGGCGAACAGCGAGCCGATCATCACGGAGCTGGCGCCCGCGGCGAGCGCCTTCACGATGTCGCCCGAGTACTTGATGCCGCCGTCGGAGATGATGGGGATGCCGTGCTTGTCCGCCTCGCGGGCGCAGTCATCCACCGCCGTCACCTGGGGCACGCCCACGCCGGCCACCACGCGGGTGGTGCAGATGGAGCCCGGGCCGATGCCCACCTTCACCGCGTCCACGCCCGCCTCAATCAGGGCGCGCGTCCCTTCGGCGGTGGCCACGTTGCCGGCGATGAGGTCGAAGCCCTTGAAGTTCTTGCGCGTGTCGCGCACGCCCTCAATCACGCCCTTCGAGTGGCCGTGCGCGGTGTCCACGACGATGACGTCCACGCCCGCCTTCACCAGCGCGTCGATGCGGGCCTCGCGGTCCGCGGACACGCCCACGGCGGCGGCGCAGAGCAGGCGGCCCTTGGCGTCCTTGGCGGCGTTGGGGTGGGTGCGGCGCTTCTCGATGTCCTTGATGGTGATGAGGCCCTTGAGCTCGTAGGCCTCGTTCACGACGAGGAGCTTCTCGATGCGGTGCTCGTGGAGGAGCTTCTGGGCGTCGTCCTGGGAGATGCCCTCGCGGCCGGTGACGAGCTTCGTCGTCATCACGTCCTCGACCTTCTGGGAGAAGTTCTTCTCGAAGCGCACGTCGCGGCTGGTGAGGATGCCCACCAGGCGCTTGCCCTGCACCACGGGCACGCCGGACACGCCGTGCATCTTCATCAGCTCCAGGGCGCGGGCGAGCGGTGCTTTGGGCTCAATGGTGATGGGGTCCACCACCATGCCGCTCTCGAACTTCTTGACCTTGAGGACCTCCAGGGCCTGCTGCTCGGGCGTCATGTTCTTGTGGATGACGCCGATGCCGCCCTCCTGCGCCATGGCGATGGCGGTGCGCGCCTCCGTCACGGTGTCCATGGCCGCGGACAGCAGGGGCACGTTCAGCCGGATGTTGCGCGTCAGGCGGGTGGAGAGGTCGGCATCACGCGGGGTGACGGCGCTCTCACCGGGCAGCAGGAGCACGTCGTCGAAGGTGAGGGCCAGCCGGATATCGGGGTTCAACATGGGGGCTCCCGGAGGCCCCGCGGGGCACCAGCGCCCGGCGGGTGCGTGTCCATACGGTTTGCGCGGCTGCCGCGCAACGGAAGAAGGTTTTTTGCCGCCCGTTCCCAGGGACTTCGGGTGATACTCGGCGTCCCACCAACATTTCTTGGGACTTGGACCGGGCCTTGGCGGAATTGAATCAAGCGGGGGCGGTCGGGCTGGTGGTCAAGCTGCCCTTCGCCACCCCCGAGGAGTTCCTCGCGAAATACGGGGGCAACATCACCCGGGGCGGCATCTATTTGCGCGCCAAGGCCGTGCGCCCTCCTGGCACGGCCGTTACCCTGGACCTCCGCCTGGCAGGCGGCGACCGGCTCCTCTACACGGCGGCCATCGTCCACTTCGTCACCGGGCAGCAGGGCCAGGGCATCTCTGGCATGGGCCTGAAGTTCGGGGAGGCGGACCCACCGACCCGCCGGTTCCTGGACGCCGCGGTCGCCATCCTGCCGCATGCCCAGTCCGACCTGCCGCCCGTGCCCCATGGCGTGGGCCCCGCGGACTACACCGTCCCCGCCCCCGTGGCGGCCCCTGCCCTGCCCCCGACCGTGGCCGCGGAAGCCGTCGCCGCCCCCCGGATGGACGCCCCCGCCGCGCCCGCGCTGGAGATGGTGACGGACGCCTCGCTGGGGCTGAACACCGACGAGCCGCCCCGGACAGGGCCCGTGATCGGCATCGACCTGGGGACGACGAACTCGTGCGCCGCGTTCGTGCGTGGCGCGAAGCCCGGGGTGCTGCCCAGCCGCGAGGGCCACAACACGGTGCCCTCCATCCTCGCGTTCAACCAGCGCGGCAAGCTGGTGGTGGGCCACCCCGCGAAGGGGCAGATGCTCACCAACCCGCGCCAGACGGTGTACGGCGCCAAGCGGCTGGTGGGCCGGCCCTACGCGTCCCCCATCGTGGGGCAGATAAAAGGCCGCTTCCACTACGAGATCGCCGCGGGCCAGAGCGGTGAGGCGGCGGTGCGCCTGGGCGACCGCATCTATTCGCTCCAGCAGATCTCCGCGCTGATCCTCCGCGAGGTGCGCGAGGTGGCGCAGAACCAGCTGGGCCAGCCCATCTCCCGGGCGGTCATCACGGTGCCCGCCTACTACAACGACAACCAGCGGCACGCGGTGCGCGAAGCGGGCAAGCTCGCGGGCCTGTACGTGGAGCGCATCCTCAACGAGCCCACGGCGGCGGCGCTGGCGTACGGCTACGGCAAGAAGCTCAACCAGCGCGTGCTGGTGTACGACCTGGGCGGCGGCACGTTCGACGCGTCGGTGCTGGAGCTGCACGACACCGTCTACGAGGTGATCTCCACCGGCGGCGACACGTTCCTGGGCGGCATCGACTTCGACAACGCCATCGTGGAGTACCTCCTGGAGGAGTTCCAGCGGCAGACGGGCCGCGCCTTCCAGGGGGACCGGGTGGCCCTGCAGCGCATCAACGACGCGGCGGAGCGGGCCAAGTGCGCCCTCTCCGAGCGCTCGGAGATGCGCGTGCACGTGGCCTTCATCACGATGATCGACAACAAGCCGTACGACCTGGACGTCACGCTCACGCGGCAGAAGTTGATCGCCCTGACGGAGGGGCTGGTGGACCGCACGGTCCAGGTCTGCGAGGAGGTCCTCCAGGCCAAGGGGCTGAAGCCGCAGGACATCGACGAGGTCATCCTCGTGGGTGGCCAGAGCCGCTTCCCGCTGGTGCACGAGAAGATCACGAAGTTCTTCGGCCGGCCGCCCAGCAAGGGCGTGCACCCGGACGAGGCCGTGGCGCTGGGCGCGGCGCTCCTGGCGCACAGCCTGGGACAGCTGGAAGGCGTGGTGCTCATCGACGTGCTGCCCATGGCCATTGGCGTGGGGCTGCCGGGTGGGCGCTTCAAGCCGGTGCTGGAGCGCAACGTGTCGCTGCCGGCCGCCAAGAGCTACACGCTCTCCACGCACCGGGACGACCAGACGGAGCTGGAGCTCACCGTCTTCCAGGGGGACTCCGAGCGCGCGCAGGACAACGAGTACCTGGGCACGCTGCGGCTCGCGGGCCTGCCGAAGAAGCCGCGCGGCGCGGTGCAGGTGCAGGTGACCTTCGAGGTGAACAACGAGTCCCTGCTGAAGGTGACCGCGCGGGAGGGCACCTCGGGGCGTGAGGTGGTCAGCACGTTCACCACCCGCGACACGCCGGAGGTGGTGAAGGCGCGGCTGGCCCAGCAGGAGTCCGCGGCGGCACCGGTACCGCCGGTCGTGGCTGCGGGGACCGCGGCTCCGGCGGCGCGCAACCCCGCGGCGGCGTCCCCTCCGGTCGTCGAGGAGGCACCCGCGGACGTCGCGGTCGTGTCCAGGCAGAAAGGTTTCATGGGGTGGTTGAAGGGGCTGTTCGGCCGCGCTTGAGGGCGTGGCGTCGAGGGCCCTCCGTGATTCATTGCTGGGGGTGCCTACGGGGTTGAGCAGTCGGGCTGCTATGAAGTGTCGAAATTTTTCGACACTTGGACGGCCCCCCCCGTGACCGACCTCTCCCAATGCCTTCCTGGCATCCTGCTGAAGCTTGCCCAAAATCCGTCCGCCCGGGCGCCCCTCTACACATTCCTGGGAGATGACGGAGAGGAGCTCGTCTGGAGCGCGTTCGACCTGGACGTGCGCGCGCGGAGGATTGCTTCCGCGCTGCGTGAGCGAGGCGCGCAGGGCGAGCGCGTGCTGCTGCTGTACCCGCCGGGGCTGGACTACATCGCGGGCTTCTTCGGCTGTCTGTACGCGGGCGCGGTGGCGGTGCCCGCGTATCCGCCGGACCCGATGCGGCTGGAGCGCACCCTGCCCCGCCTGCGCGCCATCATCCAGGACGCGAGGGCGTCGGTGGTGCTCACCACGTCGGGCATCCTGGAGCTGTCGGACTTCGTCTTCGAGCAGGCACCGGACTTCCGCGCGCTGCACTGGATGGCGACGGATGCGCTGCCGGAGGGCGGCGAGCGGGACTGGGTGGCGCCCGAGGGCATGGGGGCGGAGTCGCTCGCGTTCCTGCAGTACACGTCCGGGAGCACGGGCACGCCCAAGGGCGTGATGCTCACGCACGGCAACCTGCTGCACAACCTGTCGCTCATCCACGGCGCCTTCGGGGCACGGGCGGACAGCGTGGGTGTCATCTGGCTGCCGCCGTACCACGACATGGGCCTCATCGGCGGCATCCTGGAGCCGCTGTACGGCGGGTTCCCGGTGACGCTGATGTCGCCCATGGCGTTCCTCAAGCGCCCCATGGCGTGGCTGGAGGCGGTGTCGCGCTTCGGGGGCACCATCAGCGGCGGGCCCAACTTCGCGTTCGACTTGTGCGTACGCAAGAGCACGCCGGAGCAGCGCCAGGCGCTGGATTTGAGCCGGTGGGAAGTGGCCTTCTGCGGCGCGGAGCCCATCCGCCCGGAGACGCTGGAGCGCTTCGTGGAGGCGTTCGGCCCGAGCGGCTTCCGGCGCGAGGCCTTCTACCCGTGCTACGGGCTGGCGGAAGGCACGCTCATCGTCTCCGGAGGCGAGAAGTCGGCGCCGCCGGTGTCGGTGACGATTTCGGGTGGAGCGCTGGAGCGGAACCGCGCGGAGGAAGTGGGCGCGGCGGAGCCTGGGGCTCGGACGCTGGTGGGGTGTGGCCGGACGCTGGCGGAGCAGCGAATCGCCATCGTGGAGCCGGAGACGCTGGAGCGGCGCGCGCCCGGTGAGGTGGGCGAAGTCTGGGTGTCGGGGCCGAGCGTGGCGCAGGGGTACTGGGGCCGTGAGGAGGCGACGCGGGAGACGTTCCAGGCGCGCATCGCGGGGGAGGACGGCGGGCCGTACCTGCGCACGGGGGACCTGGGTTTCCTGCGGCCGGAGGGCGAGCTGTACGTCACGGGGCGGCGCAAGGACCTCCTCATCCTGCGAGGGCGCAACCACTACCCGCAGGACCTGGAGGCGACGGTGGAGGGGGCGCACCCGACGCTGCGGCCGGGTGGCGGCGCGGTGTTCTCGGTGGAGGTGGGAGGCGAGGAGCGCGCGGTCGTCGTGCAGGAAATCGACGTGCGGCGGTTGGGTGGGCTGCGTGAGCAGTTGGCGGCGGCGGACGCGGCGGTGGGAGTCATCCGTCAGCGGCTGGCGGAGTCGCACGAGGTGCAGGCGCACGCGGTGGTGCTGATTGAGCCGGGGAGTCTGCCCAAGACGTCCAGCGGCAAGGTGCAGCGGCATGCGTGCCGCGCGGCCTTCCTCGCGGGGACGTTGCAGGAGGTGACGGCGTGGCGGGCGGAACCACTTGGTGGAGCGGCTTCGTCGTCGTCCGAGGCTTCCCGCCCCACCGCCGCTGAGGTCGGCGGTTCTGGAGCCTCCGCATCTTCCGCCGCACTCTCGGGTTCCGGCATCGCTGGGGCCACGGCCGTGCCGGACTCCGGTGCCTCTGGGCCCCAGGCTTCCACCGGGCGGGCCGACATTCCTGGAACCCTCAGCCCATCCGCGACTGGGGCGGGTTCTGGCGCACGCGAGATGGTGGCTGGGCGGGATGCGGTGTCCCTGGCCGCGAAGCCGGACGCGGCGGCACTGGTCGCGTGGTTGCGCGATGTCGTGGCCCGGCACGTGCGCATGCTCCGTGAGGACATCGACGTCGATGCTCCGGTGACTCGCTACGGACTGGACTCGTTGGGCGCGGTGGAACTGGCGCACGAAGTGGGCGTCGGCACAGGGCTGACGGTGCCCATGGAATGGCTCCTCCAGGGACCGAGCATCACGTCCCTGGCGCACAGGCTGGCCTCCCTCCGTGACGCTGCGGGCCCCGCGCCCCGCCGCAGGAGCGTGGGCGGCGACCGTGAAGCGTCCTCGTCGCAGGCCCGCTTGTTCTTCCTGTCCCGATACGCCTCCGGCGACGTGTCCTACAACCTGCCCGCCGCCGTGCGCCTGGAGGGCGAGCTGGATGTGGCCGCGCTGGAGGGCAGCCTCGTGGCGCTCGCGGCCCGGCATGAAGGCCTGCGGACCTCCTTCCGCGAGGCCCCCGGTCAGCCCCGGCAGGTCATCGCCGCGGACGCGTCCCTGCCGCTGGCTCGCGTGTCGCTGGAGTCCCTGCCCGCCAACACCCGCGAAGCCGAGGCGCTCCGCCTGGCCCACGAAGAGGCCCGCCGCCCGTTCGACCTGGAGCGCGGGCCGCTGGTGCGCGCCGCGCTCCTCACGCTGGATGCGCGGACGCACGTGCTGGTGCTCGTCATGCACCATGCCGTGTCGGACGCCACGTCCATGGCGGTGCTGGTGCGCGAGGTCTCCGCCCTCTACTCGGCGCTGCGCGAGGGCCGCCCGTCGCCCCTGCCCGCCCTGCCCCTCGACTACGCCGACGCCGCCGACTGGCAGCGGGATGCGCTGGACGGCGCCGCGCTGGAGTCGCGGCTGGAGTACTGGCGGACGCAGCTCGCCGGTGCCCCTCAGCTGCTGGAGCTGGCCACGGACCGGCCGCGTCCCTCGCGGCGTGGATCCGCGGGCGCGCGGGTCCCGGTGGTGCTGGAAGCCGGCCTCGCGGACCTGGTCCGGAAGCTGGCGGAGCGTGAAGGCGTCACGCCGTTCATGGTCCTGCTCGCGGCCTTCCAGACCGTGCTCGCCCGCCGCTCGGGCCAGGACGACGTCAGCGTGGGCACGGCCATCGCGGGCCGTCAGCGCGCGGAGTTCCAGGGGCTCGTCGGCCTCTTCGTCAACTCGCTGGTCCTGCGCACGCGCCTGTCGGGCGCGCCTTCGTTCCGGGAGCTGCTGGGCCGCGTGCGGGAGACGGCGCTGGGCGCGTACGCGCACCAGGACGTGCCCTTCGAGCGGGTGGTGGAGGCGCTCCGGCCTCCTCGCGAGCTGGGGCACACGCCGCTGTTCCAGGTGATGTTCAACCTCCAGGGCGCCCGCGTGGACGCGCCCGTCCTGCGGGGGCTCCAGTCCCGGCTCCTGGACGTGCACACCGGCACGTCCATGTTCGACCTCACGCTGTCCCTGGCGGAGTCCCCCCAGGGCTTCGAGGGCTGGCTGGAGTACGCCACGGAGCTGTTCGACGCGGACACCGTGGCGCGGCTGGCCGGCCACTTCCGCGTGCTGCTGGAGGCCGCCATCGCGGCCCCCCAGACGCCCATCCACGAGCTGCCCTGGATGACGGCCGCGGAGCGCCACCAGGTGCTCACCGCGTGGAACGCCACGGCCCGCGCCTATCCCTCCGACAGCACCCTCCCCGAGCAGTTCGCGCTCCAGGTCGCCCGGACTCCGGAGGCCATCGCCGTGGAGGACGGGGACCTCCGCCTGACGTACGCGCAGCTGGAGGCGCGGGCCAATCCGCTCGCGCACTTCCTCCGCGCCCGGGGCGTGGGCCCGGACGTGCCGGTGGCGGTGTGCATGGAGCGCTCCGTGGACTTCGTCGTCACGGTGCTCGCCATCCTCAAGGCGGGCGGCGCCTACGTCCCGCTGGACGCGTCCTACCCCGCGCAGCGGCTGGCGTTCATGATGGAGGACGCCCGGCCCCGGATGCTGCTCACCACGCGAGCGCTGCGTGAGCGGCTGCGGGTGCCCGACGCGACCCTGCCCTGCTTCTTCGTGGACGCGCTGGCGCTCGAAGGCCAGCCCGTCACCGCGCCCGCCGTCAACGTGGGGCCTCGCAACCTGGCCTACGTCATCTTCACCTCCGGCAGCTCCGGGCGTCCCAAGGGGGTGGCCGCCGAGCAGCGCGGCGTGCTGCGCCTCGTGCACGCCGAGCCCTACTCGCGCCTCGGTGCGCGCGAGACGGGCATGCTCTTCGCGCCGTTGTCCTTCGACGGCTCCGTGATGGAGCTGTGGACGATGCTGCTGCACGGCGGACGGCTGGTCATCTTCCCCGGCAAGGTCCCCGCCGGAGACATGGACACGCTCGCGCGCGTGGTGGAGCGCTACGCGGTCAGCTTCGTCCACCTGCCGGCGGGGCTCTTCTCGCAGCTGGTGGAGCACCGGCCGGACATCCTCGGGCGGCTGCGCGACGTGCACGTGGGAGGCGACGTCATCTCCGCCCCGCATGTGCGCCGGGTGGTGGAGCGCCTGGGCCGGCCCGTCATCAACGCCTACGGCCCCAGCGAATGCTCCGTGGCCGCTTCCTTCTTCACGGTGGAGCGGCCGGAGCAGGTGGGCGCGACGGTGCCCATCGGCGGGCCGCTCGCGAACACCACGGCGTATGTGCTGGACGCGCGGCTCCAGCCGGTGCCGCCAGGCGTGCCGGGGGAGCTGTTCCTCGGCGGTGATGGCGTGGTCCGGGGCTACGTGTCGCGGCCGGACCTGACGGCGGAGCGCTTCGTGCCGGATGCCTGGGGCGCGGAGCCCAGCGCGCGGCTGTACCGCACGGGCGACCGGGTCCGCTGGCGCGCGGACGGGACGCTGGACTTCCTGGGCCGCACGGACCACCAGGTGAAGGTGCGCGGCTTCCGCATCGAGCTTCCGGAAGTGGAAGCCGCCCTGCGCGAGCTGCCCGAGGTGCACGAGGCCGCGGCGGTGGTGCGCGAGGACGTGCCCGGCGACAAGCGGTTGGTCGCCTACGCGATGCCGCGCCCGGGCCAGGTGCTGGAGCCCACGGCGCTGCGCGAGGCCCTGCGCCGCAAGCTCCCCGACTACATGGTGCCGTCCGTGTTCGTGGCGCTCCCCACCCTGCCCCTGAACCCCAGCGGCAAGGTGGACCGCAAGGCCCTGCCCGCCCCGGACGCCGACTCCACCGGGCGGCGCGAGCGCTACGTGGCGCCGTCCACGCCCCTGGAGCAGCAGATCGCCTCCACGTGGGCCCGCGAGCTGGGGGCTGACCGCGTGGGCGCGCAGGACCACCTGTTCAACGACCTGGGCGGCACGTCGCTGTCCGTGATGCGGCTCGCCTCGCGCTTGAAGGAGACGCTGGGCCGCGACGTGCCCGTGGTCTGGTTGTTCGAGCACCCCACGGTGGAGTCGCTCGCCCAGCGGCTGGAGCACGAGTCGCGATCACCGGGAGCCCCCGCGCCGTCGCCCACCGCGCCCGGCCACCGCCCGCGCGAGGCGTCGAGGCCTGACGCGTCCGGCTCCATCGCCATCATCGGCATGGCGGGCCGCTTCCCCGGCGCGGGGACGGTGGAGGCGTTCTGGCGGAACCTGCGCGAGGGCGTGGAGTCCATCTCGCGTTTCTCACCGGAGGAGCTGGAGCACCTGCCCTCCCTGCCAGAGGGGTTCGAGCTCTGGTACCACCCGGCGTTCGTTCCGGCCGCCGGGGTCCTGGAGGACGTGGAGGGGTTCGACCACGCGTTCTTCGACATGTCCCTGCGCGAGGCGCAGTTCACGGATCCGCAGCAGCGCCTCTTCCTCCAGACCGCGTGGGCCGCGCTGGAGGACGCGGGCGTCAATCCGGAGCGCTACCCCGGCGCCATCTCGCTGTACGCGGGCGCCGCGGCCTCCGGATACGCGGAGGCCGTGCGGCAGGCGATGCCGCTGGATGCGGCGTCCTTCTTCGAGCTGAACGGCACCGCCACGCACGAGAGCCTGCCGACCAAGGCGTCCTTCAAGCTGGGGCTCACGGGTGAGAGCGCGCTGCTCTACACCGCGTGCTCCACGGGCCTGGTGGCCGTGCACCTGGCCTGCCAGAGCCTGCTGATGGGCCAGTCCGACGTGGCGCTCGCGGGGGCCTCGCGGCTGTCGCTGCCGCAGCGCACGGGCTACGTGCACCAGGAAGGGCTCATCTTCTCCCCGGACGGCCACTGCCGTGCGTTCGACGCCCGGGCCCAGGGGACGCTGCCCGGCAACGGCGTGGGCGCGGTGGTGCTCAAGCGTCTGGAGGACGCGGTGCGGGATGGAGACTCCATCTACGCCGTCATCCGGGGCTCGGCGCTCAACAACGACGGCCGGAACAAGTCCGGCTTCACCGCGCCCAGCGTGCAGGGTCAGGCGGCGGTGGTGTCGCAGGCGCTGGCCAACGCGGGCGTCTCCCCGGAAGCCGTGGGCTACGTGGAGGCCCATGGCACCGCGACGCCGCTGGGGGACCCGATTGAAGTGGCGGCGCTGACTCGCGCGTATGGCCTGGGCTCGGAGCACCGGGGGCGCATCGCGCTGGCGTCGCTGAAGACGAACGTGGGCCACCTGGACACGGCCGCGGGACTGGCGGGCCTGATGAAGGCCGCGCTGTCGCTGCACCACGGGGAGATTCCCCCCAGCCTCCACTACGAGCAGCCCAACCCGCAGATCGACTTCGACGCGGGGCCGTTCTTCGTCAACACCACCTTGCGGTCGTGGCCCCGGAGCGAGACGCCTCGCTTCGCCGCGGTCAGCTCCTTCGGCATTGGTGGCACCAATGCCCACGCCATCCTCGAGGAAGCCCCCATGCGGCAGAGTGGTTCCACCACGCGGTCCCACCAGCTCGTCGTGCTGTCCGCGCGCTCGCCGGAGGCGCTGGAGGCGGCGGCGCGGCGGTTGGAGGCGAAGGGCGTCGGGGACCTGGCGCTGGCGGACCTGGCGTTCACGCACGCCGTGGGCCGCAAGGCCTTCGAGTACCGCCGCGCGGTGGTGGTGAAGGACGCGGAGGACCTGTCGAGGCAGCTCCAGAAGCCGGTGACGCCGGCGAAGAGCCTGGGCAAGGCGCCGCGCGTGGCGTTCGTGTTCTCCGGGCAGGGGTCGCAGCGGCTGGCCATGGGGCGCGAGCTGGCGGAGGCGTCGCCCCTGTTCCGCGCGCACCTGGACGCGTGCCTCGCGCTGCTGGACGCGCCGCTGCGGGCGAAGGTGTCGGCCGTGCTCGCGCCCGAGGCCGAGGCTTCTTCGGAGGACCTCTCCGACACGCGCGTGGCGCTGCCCGCGCTGTTCAGCGTGCAGGTGTCGCTGGCGCGTCTGTGGCGGGACCTGGGCGTCACGCCCTCCGCGGTGATGGGACACAGCTTCGGCGAGTACGCGGCGGCGTGCGTCGCGGGAGCGCTGCCGCTGGAGGACGGGATGCGCCTCGCGGTGGCTCGCGGGGAGCTGATGCACCGGATGCCGCCGGGCGCGATGCTCGCGGTGGCCCTGCCCGTGGAGCGGGTGCAGCCGTTGCTGTCGGGTCGGCTGTCGGTGGCGGCGGTGAACGCTCCGGACCGCTGCGTGGTGTCCGGGCCGGTGGAGGAAGTGGCGCGGCTGGAGGCCGAGCTGAAGGCCCAGAAGGCCGGGGCGGTGCGCATGTCCGCGCCGCACGCGTTCCATTCCGCGGACGTGGAGCTGCTGATGCCGGAGCTGGCGCGCGTGGTGGGCACGCTGCGCTGGTCGGAGCCGGCGGTGCGGTACGTGTCCAGCCTCACGGGGATGGTGGCGCAGCCCGGGCAGCTCGCGGCGCCGGACTACTGGACGGAGCAGATGCGCCAGCCGGTGCGCTTCACCCGCGCGGTGGAGGCGCTCCAGGCGGAAGGCTGCACGGTGCTGCTGGAGGTGGGCCCCGGTCAGGACGTGACGCCGCTGGTGCGCGCGAACCTGGTCCGGCCCGAGGGCGGGGGTTCCTCCGTCCTCGCGCTGGCGTCGCTGCGGGTGGGCGGGAAGACGACGGAGCAGCCAGGCTGGCTCCAGGCCGTGGGCGAGCTGTGGACCGCGGGCGTGGCCGTGGACTGGGACGCGTTCTACGCGCATGAGCAGCGCCTGCGGCTGCACCTGCCCACGTACGCGTTCCAGACCAAGCCGGTCTGGGTGCAGCCGAGAGCACGCACCACGACGTCTCCGTTCGCGCCGCCGGCGGGAGGCTCCGTCCGGGCGCCGCGGACTCCGGTCGCGCCCGCTGATCGCGCGGCTGAACCCTGGACACCGGTCGCGCCCGCTGATCGCGCACCTGAACCCTGGGCCGCGGCAGCGCCCGCTGAACGTGCGCCCGACGTGATCTCCGAGGTGGCACTCGCCACGGCTCCGGAGGCGGGGGTGTCCTCGCACGGGTCGGTCGTGCCCTCGGCCCCGGCCCTCTCTCCGTCCTCCGCCCCTCCTCCTCCCGGCCGCGAGGACGCGCCTCAAGGCGACATCGAGGAGCGTGTGGCCGCGCTGTGGCGCGACCGTCTGGGCCTGGAGTTCGTGGGCCGCCATGACGACTTCCTGGAGCTCGGCGGCAACTCGCTGACGGCCGCGCAGCTCCTCAACCAGCTCCGTGAGGCCTTTGGCGTCAACCTGCCCCTGGCCGCCCTCTTCGAGGCGCCCACCGTGGCCGGCATCGCCGGACGCCTGGAGCCCCTGCTGCGCCAGGCACCGAAGGCCCCTGTCTCCACGGAGCTCCCGCTGGTGCCGCTGCCTCGCGATGGCGGCGAGCTGCCGCTGTCCTTCGTGCAGGAGCGCGTCTGGCGCCTGGAGCAGCACCACCCCGGCCTGTCCGCGTACAACCTCCCGTTCGTCCTCCGGCTCGAAGGGGACCTGGACGCGGACGTGATGGAGCGCGGCATCCAGGAGGTCGTCCAGCGCCACGAAGCCCTGCGCACCACCTATGACACCGTGGACGGCCGCCCCGTGCAGCGCTTCCACCCGCGCATGCGCGTGCCCCTCACCCGCGTGGAGCTGCGCGGCCCCATGGAGACGCGCGAACCGGAGGCGCTGCGCCTCGCCCGCGAGGACGCCGCCCGGCCGTTCGACCTGATCCACGGCCCCGTCCTGCGCACCACGCTGATCCGCCTGGACGTGAAGCTGCACCTGCTGGTCGCGAGCATCCACCACATCGTCAGCGACACGATGTCCATTGCCCTGCTCGTCCAGGAGCTGGGCCAGCTCTACGACGCCTTCCTCCAGGGCCGTCCCTCGCCGCTGAAGCCGCTGCCCCTCCAGTACGCGGACTTCGGGGCGTGGCAGCGCCGCAGCCTCGCGAACGGCCACCTGACCGAACAGGATCAGGGCTGGCGGCAGCGGCTGGCCGGCATGCCGCGCCGGTTGGAGCTGCCCACCGACCGGCCCCGCTCCGGCGAGCCTCGCCTCTCCTCCGCGCGCATGACGGTGGACTTCCCGCCCGCGCTCGCCCGTGAGCTGTTGGCCTTCACGCGCCGCGAGGGCTTCACCGGCTACATGACGGTGCTCGCCGCGTGGCAGACGCTGCTGCACCGCTACAGCGGGCAGACGGACGTCGTCGTCGGCACGCCCATCGCCAACCGCACGCGGCCGGAGCTGCTGCCGCTCATCGGCTACGTGGCGCACTCGGCGGCGTTCCGCTCGCGCTTCACGGACGGGCTCACGTTCCGCGAGCTGCTGGCCCAGGTGCGCGGCGAGGTCGCCGACGCGCAGACGCGCCCGGACGTGCCCTTCGAATACCTGGTGGAGGCGCTCATCCCGGGCCACGACATCGGCCGGGGGCGCATGACGGACTCCGTGTTCGTCTACCACACGGGCGCGAGCTCCGCGGAGGCGCTGGAGCTCATCGGCCTGCGCGGCTCGCTGGTGGAGGTGCCGGGCACGCCCGTGCAGTGGGGCTCCACCCTCAGCGACCTCACCCTGGTCCTCTTCGAGTCCCCCACCCGCGTCCATGGCGCGCTGGAGTACGCGGCGGAGCTGTTCGACGCCGCCACCACGGCGCGGCTCGTGGAGCACTTCCAGGTGCTGCTCGGTGCCGCGCTCGCGAACCCCGACGTGCAGGTGGCGCACCTGCCCCTGGCCACCGACGACGACCGCCGTGCGTGGCCCACGCCTCGCGCCACGCAGGGGCTGGTCCCCGTGCCCACCCTGCTCGCGGAGCGGCGCGCGCGCCAGGCTGACGCCACCGCCCTGTCCCAGGGGGAGACGCACTGGACCTGGGCGCAGCTGGGGGCTCGCGCGGAGGCCCTGTCCTCCCGGCTCCAGGCCCTGGGCGTGAAGGCCGGGACCCCGGTGGCCGTGTGCCTGCGCACGTCGCCGGAGAAGCTGGCCGCGCTGTGGGCCGTGCTGGGCGTGGGGGGCGCGTGCGTCGCCCTGGGCCCGTCCGACCTGGGACACCTGCCGGTGTACGCGCCCGAAGGCGCCCCGGTGCCGGTGCTCGTCACCACGCGCGCCCTGACGGCTTCCGTGCGCGTGGACGCGGCGCGCGTCGTCTACGTGGAGGACGTCCCGGCTGCGACCGGGGCCTCCGTCACCGCCGCGCACGTGGAGCCGCACGCCCTGGCGTGGCTGCTGCCCACGGGCCGGGGCCAGCCCGCGTGGGCGCTGGGGCACCGGGAGCTGGCGGAGTTCTTCACCGGCCTGGACACGCGGCTGTCTCCCCCGGACGGCGGCGCGTGGCTGTCCGCGAGCGAGCCGTCCCCCGACCGTCCGGAGCTGGAGGCGCTGTGGGCGCTCACGCGCGGTCTGCGCGTCGTGTTCCCGCCGGAGCAGGTCACCGCGCGGCTGGTGAACCTGCACGGCGGCGGCCCTCGCTCGAAGGCCATGGACGTGAGCCTCATCTACTTCGCCAACGACGAGGACACGCTCCAGGGCCCCAAGTACGAGCTGCTGCTGGAGGGCGCGAAGTTCGCGGACGCGAACGGCTTCTCCGCGGTGTGGACGCCGGAGCGGCACTTCCACTCGTTCGGCGGTCTGTACCCGCAGCCCGCGGTGGTGGCGGCGGGCCTGGCCACCGTGACGAAGCACCTGCGCCTGCGCTCCGGCAGCGTGGTGCTGCCGCTGCATGATCCGCTGCTCATCGCGGAGCAGTGGTCCGTGGTGGACAACCTGTCCCAGGGCCGCGTGGGCCTGTCCGTGGCCACAGGCTGGCACACGCAGGACTTCACCTTCGCGCCGGGCAACTACGAGAAGCGCCGCGACATCCTCCTGGAGAAGCTGTCCACGCTGCGCGCGCTGTGGCGCGGCGAGCGCTTCAAGCGTCCCGCGGGCGCCGGCAGCACGGCGGAGGTCGGCCTGCGCCCGAAGCCCGTGCAGAAGGAGCTGCCGGTGTGGCTCACCGCCACGGGCAACCCGGAGACGTTCCGCATGGCGGGCGAGCTGGGCGCGGGCGTGCTCACGGGCCTGCTGTCGCACTCGCTGGAGGAGCTGAAGCCGAAGGTGGCGCTGTACCGCGAGGCGTGGCGCCGCAACGGCCACCCGGGCCGTGGCCACATCACCTGCATGCTGCACACGTACCTGGGCGACGAGGAGCAGGAGGTGCTGCGCACGGTGCGCCAGCCGCTGCTCGGCTACTTCCGCAGCTCGGTGGACATCAGCACGTCGCTGCTCCAGGCGCAGGGCATCACCGACGTCCAGAAGCTGTCCCCGGACGACATCAACGCGGTGCTGGAGCGCACCTTCGAGAACCACGCGAAGAACACCGGCCTGCTGGGCACGGTGGACAGCGCGCTCAAGCGGCTGCGCGACGTGCGCGCGGCGGACGTGGACGAGGTGGCGGCCCTCATCGACTTCGGCCTGGACACCCCGGTGGTGCTGGAGGGCCTGCGCCGGCTGGCCGTGGTGCGCGAGCGCATGGACGCGGAGGCCGCCGCCCGCCAGGAGCAGGTGCTGGTGGAGGCGGAAGCCGGCGTGGAGGGCCTGCTGGAGCTGGCCCGTCAGTCCGGCGCGGTGCTGCTGCACACGTCGGCCCGCCTGGCGCGTTCGCTGAGCGAGCTGCCCGGTGCTCGGGAGTCCCTGTCCCGCGTGGGCGCGCTGGTGTTGGAAGGCGCGTCGGTGGAACTGGGCGTGGCGCTGCACCGGGCCGCGGGCGTGGAGGTGTGGCTGTCCGGTGATGCACAGGAAGGCGCGCTGCTGCCGCGCACGTTGGCGGAGCGCATCCCCGGAAACCTCCAGGCCTGGGTGCTGGACGCGGCGGGCCAGCCCGTGCCCGCGGGCGTGGTGGGCGAGCTGGCCCTCGCGGGCGCGGGGCTCCCTTCCGCCCTGTGGCGCGCGGGGGAGGAAGAGCACCGCCGCCTGGTGCCGCACCCCCGCGAGGCCTCCGCGAAGCTGTTCCGCACCGGCCGTCACGCCCGCCTGCGCGCGGACGGCCGGCTGGAGCCGGTGGCTTCACCGTCGCGGCTCCCCCCTCCGCCCGTGGCGCGTCCCGCCGCGGAGGCCCCTCGCCCCGTGGCGCCCGCCGTCGCCCCGGCGTTGGTGGACGTGGGCCCGCCGCCCATCCCGCGCGTGGGCCGCGACCGGCCGCTGCCCCTGTCCTTCGCGCAGCAGCGCCTCTGGTACCTCCAGCAGCTGGAGCCCACGAGCAGCGCGTACAACAACCCGGCCATCTTCCGGCTCACGGGCGAGCTGGACGGGGCCGCGCTCCAGCGCGCGCTGGACGCGATGGTGATCCGCCACGAGGTGCTGCGCACCACCTACGCCCTGGAGGGTGACCACGCGGTGCAGGTCATCCACCCGCCCCGGGGCCTGCCGCTCCAGCACTGGGACGTGCCCGGCGACACGCCGGAGGCGCGCGAAGCCGCCATGCGCCGCTTCTTCCAGGAGGCCGTGCGCCAGCCGTTCGACCTGGAGAAGGAGGTCGTGCGCGGGGCGCTGCTGCGCATGGGCGCGCAAGAGCACGTGCTGCTCGTCACCTTCCACCACGCGGTGTCCGACGCGTGGTGCACCATGGTCATCGCGCATGAGCTGACGGAGAACTACACCGCGTTCCGCGCGGGCCAGCCGTCGCCCCTGCCGGAGCTGCCGGTGCAATACGCGGACTACGCCGTGTGGCAGCGCGCGTGGCTGGAAGGCGGCGTGATGGAGAAGCAGGTGGCCTGGTGGAAGGACCACCTGACCGGCGCGCCTGCGCTGGAGCTGCCCACGGACCGGCCGCGTCCGGCGGTCATGTCCTTCGCGGGCGCGCGGTACACGTTCCTCCTGCCGTCGGAGGTGTCCGCGCCGCTGCTCGCGCTGGGCCGCAAGCATGGCGCCACGACGTTCATGGTGTTGATGGCGCTCTTCCAGACGGTGCTGTCGCGCTACTCCGGCCAGGAGGACTTCGTGGTGGGCACGCCCATCGCGGGCCGCACGCGTCCGGAGCTCGAGTGGCTGATGGGGTGCTTCATCAACACCCTGCCCTTCCGCTCACGGCTGTCCGGCCTGCCGTCCTTCGTGGAGCTCTTGGGCCGCGTGCGCACGCAGACCCTGGAGGCCTTCGCGCACCAGGACGCCCCGTTCGAGCGCGTGCTGGACGCGATGGAGCTGCCGCGCGACCTCAGCCGCACCCCGCTGTTCCAGGCGAGCATCAACCTGGTGAACACGCCGGAGGCCAAGGCCCGCCCGGCGGGGCTGGAGCTGACCCCGGTGGCGGTGCCGACCGGCACGTCCAAGTTCGACCTGGGCATGGAGGTGGTGGAGGGCCGCGCCGGCTTCAGCTGCAGCCTGGAGTACGCCACCGCCCTCTTCGACGCGGCCACCATGGAGCGCCTGGCCGGGCACATGGTGACCCTGGCGCGCGAGGTGGTGGCCCAGCCCCGCACGCCCGTCGCCCTGCTGCCCCTCATGGATGAGGCGGAGCGCCAGCGGGTGCTGCGCTCCTGGAACGACACCTTCCAGGACCTCCCGCGAGAGGCCGTCCTGCCGGACCTCTTCGCCCGTCAGGCCGCGCTGAGGCCGGACGCGGTGGCGGTGGAGTTCGGGGACGCGCACCTGACGTACGCGCAGCTGGACGCACGCACGAACCAGTGGGCGCACCTGCTGCGTGCGCGCGGCGTGGGCCCGGACGTCCTGGTGGCGGTGTGCCTGGAGCGCTCGCTGGAGCTCATCGTCTCCCTGCTCGCCATCCTCAAGGCGGGGGGCGCGTACGTGCCGCTCGACCCCAGCTACCCGGCGCCGCGCCTGGCCGCGATGCTGGAGGACGCGCCCGCGAAGTGGGTGCTCACCACGCGCTCGATGCGCGCGGCGGTGCCCCTGCCACAGGGGATTGAAGCCGTCTTCGTGGAGGAGCCTGGCGCCGCGGACCTGCCCTCGGCGCCGGTGGTGTCGGGGGTGCGCTCGCGCCACCTGGCGTACGTGGACTTCACATCCGGCAGCACCGGGCGTCCCAAGGGCGTCGCGGTGGAGCACCGCGCGGTGATGCGCCTGTTGCACCACCCGGCCTTCGTGGAGATGAGCGCGGGCGAGACGTTCCTCCACGTCGCGCCCATCTCGTTCGATCCGGCGACGCTCGAAATCTGGGGGCCGCTGCTCCACGGCGGGCGGCTGGTGGTGTTCCCTCCCACGTCGCCGTCGGACCTGGAGGTGCTGGCGCAGGTCATCCAGCGCCACGGCGTCACGTCGATGATGCTCACGGCGGGCCTCTTCACGCAGGTGGTGGACCTGAAGCCGGACGCGCTGCGAGGCGTGCGCAGGCTCATCTCGGGCGGCGACGTCATCCCGCCCGTGCACTCGCGCAAGGTGCTGGAGGCGCATCCGGGCCTCACGTTCCTGGCCTGCTACGGCCCCACCGAGGCGACGGTGATCGCCGCCGTGCACGAACTGTCCGACCCCGCGCGGGTGGAGGCGCCCGTGCCCCTGGGCCGGCCCATCACCTGCACGGAGCTGTACGTCCTGGACGCGCACGGGCAGCCGGTGCCCCCGGGCGTCCCGGGCGAGCTGTTCATCGGCGGCGAGGGTCTGGCGCGCGGCTACATCTCCCGGCCGGACCTCACCGCGGAGCGCTTCGTCCCCCACCCCTTCGCCTCCAATCCCGGTGAGCGCCTCTACCGCACGGGCGACCTGGCGCGCTGGCGGCCGGACGGGGTGCTGGACTTCCTGGGCCGCACCGACCACCAGGTGAAGGTGCGCGGCTTCCGCGTCGAGCTGGCGGAGGTGGAGGCCGCCCTGTCCGCGCATCCGGACGTGCGCGAGGCCGTGGCCGTGGTGCGCGAGGACGTGCCCGGCGACAAGCGGCTCGTCGCCTACGTCGTCCCCGCGTCCGTCCCCGGGCCCGAGGTCCTGCGCGAGTTCATGCGCCAGCGGGTGCCGGACTACATGCTGCCGTCGGTCTTCGTCCCGCTGGAGTCCCTGCCGCTGACGGCGCAGGACAAGGTGGACCGCAGGGCCCTGCCCGCGCCGAAGGGCCAGCGTGATTCGCGCCGCGAGTTCGTCGCGCCGCGCACGCGGAAGGAGCAGGCGCTGGCGCAGGTGCTGGCGCAGGTGCTGCGCGTGGATCGCGTGGGCCTGGACGACAACTTCTTCACGCTGGGCGGCGACTCCATCATCAGCCTCCAGGTGGTGGCGAAGGCGCGGCAGGCCGGCGTGCGGTTGCAGGTGAAGGACCTGTTCCAGCACCCCACCCTGGGCGCGCTGGCGGCCGTCGCGAAGGACGGTGACGCCATCCTCGCGGAGCAGGGTCCGGTGGTGGGCGACGTGCCCCTCACGCCCATCCAGGTGGACCTGTTCGAGCGGGAGCCGACGTACCCGCACCACTTCAACCACGCCCTGCTGCTGAAGGCCCGTCAGCCGCTGAAGCCCGAGCTGTTGGAGCGGGCGCTCCAGGTGCTCGTCACGCACCACGACGCCCTGCGCCTGCGCTACGTCCGGGCCGAGGGCGGCACGTGGCGCCAGGAGGGTGTGTCGCCCGGGGACGCGCCGCCGGAGCTCGTCCAGGTGGACCTGTCCATGCTGCCCCCGGAGGCCCGGCTCGCCGCGATGGAGCGGGAGGCTGCGCGCCTCCAGGCGGACTTCGACCTGGCGACGCCGCCGCTGGTGCGTGTGGCGCTGTTCCACTTCGGCCCCGGAGCGCCGCAGCGCGTGCTGCTCATCATCCACCACCTCGTGGTGGACGCGGTGTCGTGGCGCATCCTGGTGGAGGACCTGGAGACGGTGTACCTCCAGCTCCAGGCCGCCCACGCCCCGGTGCTGCCCGCGAAGACGACGTCGTTCCTGTCATGGGCGCAACGGCTGGAGCAGCACGCCGTGTCGGACGTGCTGGGCGCGCAGGAGGCCTTCTGGCAGGAGGCGCTGCGCGGTGACGTGGCCCCGCTGCCCGTGGACGGCCCGGGTCCGTACACGTACGCGTCGCGCGCCGCCGTCGCCGTGGAGCTGGACGCGGAGGAGACGCGGCAGCTGCTCCAGGAGACGCCCACCGCGTGGCGGGCGCGCATCGACGACGTGCTGCTGACGGCGCTCGCGCGGACGCTGGGCGAATGGACGGGGAAGCCGGACGTCCTGATCGACCTGGAGGGCCACGGCCGCGAGGAGCTGTTCGCGGACGTGGACGTGTCGCGCACCGTGGGCTGGTTCACGTCCGTGGCGCCGGCCCTGCTGCGGCTGCCCAGGGGCGGCTCGCTGGGTGACGGCCTGCGCGCCGTGCGGGACTCGCTGAAGGCGTGGCCCGGCCGCGGCATCGGCTTCAACCTGCTGCGCCACCTGGGGCCGCCAGAGACGCGGGCCCGGCTGGCCGCGCTGCCCCGGGCGCAGGTGGCGTTCAACTACCTGGGCCAGCTGGACGGCACGGCCGCCGCCAGCACCCTCTTCGCCATGAGCGACGAACCCGTGGGTCCCATCGTGGAACCCCGGGCCGTGCAGCCGCATGCGCTCGCCGTGGACGGCTCGGTGTTCCAGGGCCGGCTGCGGATGACGTTCGGCTACAGCCACCAGCAGCACCACGAGGCGACGGTGCGGACGCTGGCGGAGCGCTTCCTGGAGGTGCTGCGTCAGCTCATCGCCCAGCGCCATTCGGAGGACGCGCGGCGGCGCACGCCCGGCGACTTCCCGCTGGCCCGCCTGCCCCAGGCCGGGCTGGACGCGGTGCTCGCGGCGCAGGGCCCCACGGTGGAAGACCTGTTCCCGCTGTCCCCGCTCCAGGAGGGCATGCTCTTCCATGCCCTGAATGCTCCGGAGGCGGCCTACTACTTCGAGCAGGCCGCGTGGTCGAGCCACTCGGAAGTGGACATCGCGCTGCTCCAGCGGACGTGGCAGACGGCCGTGGACCGCAACCCCATCCTGCGCACCGCGTTCGTGTGGGAGGGCCTGGAGTCCCCGCTCCAGGCGGTGCACTCGCACGCCACGCTGCCCTTCACCGTCCATGACTGGCGCCACCTGCCGGAGGCGGAGCAGCCGGCCGCGCTGGCGAAGCTCACGGCGGAGGACCGCGCGCGCGGCTTCGACGTGTCGCGGGCGCCGCTGTCGCGGATGACGGTGGTGCGTCTGGGAGAGGCGCGCTGGCGCTTCCTCTGGAGCCACCACCACCTGCTGATGGACGGCTGGAGCATGGGCCTGTTCTTCCAGGAGGTCTTCGCCCTCTACGACGCCGTGCACGCCGGAACGCCGCCGCCTCCCGCGAACCGGCCCCCGTTCCGCGACTACATCGCATGGCTGGACCGCCGCGACCCGGTGGAGGACGAGCGCTTCTGGCGCGACCAGCTGGCGGGCCTGTCCGCGCCCACGCCCCTGCCCCTGGCTCGGCCTGCGTCCCTGGCGCGGCCCACCACCTCCGACAAGCGGCCCGACGTGAGGGTGACGCTGCCGGCGCCGGTCACCACCGCGCTGGAGGCCTTCGCACGGCGGCATCAGCTCACGCTCAACACGCTGACGCAGGCGGCCTGGGCGCTGGTGCTGGCGCGCCACGCGAACACGCGGGACGTGCTCTTCGGCACCACGCTCGCGGGCCGTCCGCCGGAGCTGCCGGGCGCGGAGGCCATGCTGGGCCTGCTCATCACCACGCAGCCGGTGCGCATCACGCTGCCCGGTGACGGCGAGCCGGTGCTGCCGTGGCTCCAGTCCCTCCAGGCGAAGTTGCTGGGTATCCATCAGCACCAGTACACGCCGCTGGTCTCCACGCATGGCTGGAGCGACATCCCCCGCGGACAGCCGCTCTTCCAGTCGCTGTTCGTCTTCGAGAACTACCCGTTCGACGCGTCGGTGTTGCGCCGCTTCACCGCGATGGACCTGCGCGACCTGGAGTTCGGCGACAGCACGAACTACCCGCTGTCCGCCACCGTAGTGCCGCGCGAGGAGCTCCAGCTCAACCTGGCCTACGACGCGGGCCGCTTCGACGCGGACGCCGTGCGGCGGGTGCTGGGCCAGTGGCGGCAGGCGCTGGAGGGACTGCTCCAGCCGGACGCCCGGCTCGAGGACGTCTCGCTGCTGTCCGCCGGGGACCGGGACTGGCTGCTGCGCACCGGGACCGGCGGCGCCGTGGACTTCGAGCGCGAGGCCACCCTGCACGCGAGCTTCGAACGGCAGGCCGCCGCGACGCCGGATGCGGACGCGCTGGTGTCCGGCGGGACGACGCTGTCCTTCCGGCAGCTCAACACGCGGGCCAACCAGCTCGCGTGGCACCTGCGGTCGCTGGGCGTGGGCCCCGAGGCGACGGTGGCGCTGTGCCTGGAGCGGTCGGCGGAGACCGTCATCGCGATGCTGGCGGTGCTCAAGGCCGGCGGCGCCTATGTGCCGGTGGACCCTGCCGCGCCCTCGGCTCGCAAGTCGTTCGTCCTCAAGGATTGTGGCGCGAGCGTGCTGGTGACCACTCGGGCGTTGCAAGAAGCATGGCACCCGGAAGTGCCCCACCTGGTGCGGCTGGACGCCAAACCTGTCGGACAGTCGGACAGGTTCTGGGAGACCGAACCGGGAGCCGGGGGCGCCGAACCTGTCGGACAGTCGGACAGGTTTGCGGAGAACCCTCCGCCGGCGGCGGGCCCGGCGAACCTGGCGTACGTCATCTACACGTCGGGCTCCACGGGCAGGCCCAAGGGCGTGATGGTGCGGCACCGCTCCGTGGCGCACCTGCGGCGCGCGCTGAACGCGGCGTGCTTCACCGAGGCGTCCCCGGGAATGCGGGTGGCCCTCAACGCGCCCTACTCCTTCGACGTGTCGGTGGGGCAGTGGGTGCTGATGCTGGAGGGCCACTGCCTGTGCGTCGTTCCGGAGGACGTGCGGCAGGATCCGGAGGCGATGCTCGCGTGGCTGGAGCGGCAGCGGGTGGACGTCCTGGACTGCACGCCGTCGCAGTTCAAGCCGCTGCTGGAGGCCGGCTTCCTGGAGCAGGCGCACGTGCCCGCGTACGTCCTCCTCGCCGGTGAGGCGGTGGATGAAGTGACGTGGCGCACGCTCGCGGCGACGCGGCGCACGCAGGCCTTCAACCTCTACGGCCCGACGGAGGTGACGGTGTATGCGACCTGGGAGCGCATCTCCGGCTCGGCACACGCCACGCCCGTCATCGGCCGGCCGCTGGCCAACCTGAACGCGTCCGTGCTGGATGCGCACCAGCGGTGGGTGCCCGTGGGAACGCCGGGGGAGCTGTGCCTCTCCGGCGAAGGCGTCACGCGCGGCTACCTGGGCCGCCCGGACCTGACGGCCGAGCGCTTCGTGCCGGATCCGTTCAGCACGGAGCCCGGCGCGCGGCTCTACCGCACGGGTGACAAGGCCCGCTGGCGCGAGGACGGCACGCTGGAGTACCTGGGCCGGTTGGACTTCCAGGTGAAGCTGCGCGGCTACCGCATCGAGCTGGGGGAGATTGAAGCCGCGCTGCGCTCGCACCCGGACGTCCGGGACGCGGTGGTGCTGGCGCGCGAGGACCGGCTCATCGCCTGGGTCGCGCCTCGGGCGGACACGGCGCCCCTGCGTCAGCACCTCCGGCGGACCCTGCCGGAGTACATGGTGCCCACCGCGTTCGTGGCGCTGGACGCCCTGCCCCAGACGCCCAACGGCAAGGTGGACCGCGACGCCCTGCTCGCGCCAGAGGCCGCCCCGGCCTCCGAGCGCGTCATCGAGCCGCCCTCGACGCCCACGGAGGTGACGCTGGCCGCGCTGTGGAGCGAAGTGCTCCGCGTCCCGGCGGTGGGCCGCCATGACGGCTTCTTCGAATTGGGAGGCCACTCGCTGCTGGCCACGCAGCTGGTGTCGCGGGTGCGCGCGCGCTTCGGCATGGAGCTGCCCCTGCGGGCCCTGCTGGAGGGCCCCACCGTGGCGGAGCTGGCGCGCCGCATCGACGCGCTCCCGCGGTCGCCACGGCAGGGACCGTCCGCGCTGCCCTCGCTGGTCCGCGTGGAGCGGCCGGACGTGCTGCCGCTGTCGTTCGCGCAGCAGCGCATGTGGTTCGCCGAGCAGCTGGGCACCTCGGGGACCGCCTACAGCCTCCCGCACCTGCTGGACCTGGACGGCTCGCTGGACGTCATCGTCCTGCTGGCCGCGTTCGACGAGCTGGTGCGCCGCCACGAAGCGCTGCGCACCACGTTCCGCTCGCACGAGGGCACGCCGTCGCAGGTCATCCACCCGCCCTTCCCCATGTCCCTGCGGCACGTGGACCTGTCCGCGCTCCCGACGCACGAGGCTCGGGAGGCGGAGGTGTCGCGGCTGGCCCGGGAGGAGTCCGCCACCCCGTTCGACCTGGAGCAGGGCCCGCTGTTCCGGGGGCTCCTGATGAAGCTCGGGGCCACGAAGCACGTGCTGCTGCTCAACACGCACCACATCATCACGGATGGCTGGTCCATTGGCGTGCTGGTGCGGGAGATGGGCGCGCTCTACGCGGCGTTCGCGGCGGAGCAGCCGTCGCCGTTGCCGGAGCTGACGGTGCAGTTCGCGGACCACGCCCTCTGGCAGCGCGCCTGGTTCCAGGGCGAGGTGCTGGAGTCGCAGGTCGCGTATTGGCGCGACCAGCTGGCCGGTGCCGCCCCCTCCCTGGAACTGCCCACGGACCACCCGCGTGTGGCCGTTCAGGGGGCCTCGCGCGCCAGCTCCCAGGCGTTCGTGCTCTCGCGCGAGCTGAGCGAGGCGGTGGAGGCGTACGCACGGCAGGCGTCCGCCACGCCGTTCATGGTGCTGCTCGCGGCCTTCCAGCTGCTGCTGCACCGGTACTCCGGACAGGAGGACGTGCTCGTGGGCTCGCCCATCGCGGGCCGTCGCCACGCCGAGTCGGAGTCGTTGATCGGCTACTTCGCGAACACGGTCGTGCTGCGCACCCGGATCCGAGACACGCTGCGCTTCCGCGAGCTGCTGGACGCGGTGCGCACCACCACGCTGGGTGCGTACGAACATCAGGATCTCCCCTTCGAGAAGCTGGTGGAGGTGCTCCAGCCCCAGCGCGACCTGGGCCGCACGCCGCTCTTCCAGGTGACGTTCACGCTCCAGAACGCGCCCATGCCGGAGCTGTCCCTGCCGGGGCTGAAGCTCAAGGCCCGTGAGGACCTGAAGGAGTCCACCCTCTTCGACCTGCAATGCGTGCTGGCCCGGGGACCGGGCGGCTTCGAGGGCGTGCTGGGCTTCAACCAGGACCTCTTCGACGCGGACACGGTGGCCGGCATGGTGGAGCACCTGCGGGTGCTGCTGGAGTCCGCGCTCCGCTCGCCGGACGCGCGGCTGCCCCAGCTGCCGTGGCTCACGCGGACGGAGCGTCAGCGGCTGCTCTCCGACTGGAGCGGCACCACCCGCGACTTCCCACGGGACGCGTCCGTGGCCGCGCTCTTCGCCGAGCAGGCCGCGCGCACGCCGGACGCCACGGCGCTGAAGGCCGGGGAGCGGCGGATGTCCTACGCGGCGCTGGACCGCGCGTCGAACCAGCTCGCGCACCACCTGCGGCGTCAGGGCGTGCGGCCCGGCCACCGGGTGGGCCTGTGCGTGGAGCGCTCGTTCGGGAGCATCACCGCGCTGCTCGGCATCCTGAAGGCCGGCGCGGCCTACGTGCCGGTGGATCCCCAGACTCCGGCGGAGCGCATCGCGTGGGTGCTGCGCGAGGCGGGCGTCAGCCTGCTCGTGACGGAGGGGGCTGTCGCCGACGAGCTGCCCGCCATGACGGACCTGCAGGTCCTGCTGGACGGAGACGCCGCGCGGATTGCACGTCAGCCGGAGACGGCGCTGGACCTGACGGTGCCCGCCGACGCGCTGGCCTACGTGATGTTCACGTCGGGCAGCACCGGCCGGCCCAAGGGCGTCAGCGTGCCGCACCGGGGCATCACCCGCCTGGTGCGCGGCGCGGACTTCATCCACTTCGGGCCCGAGGAAGTGTTCCTCCACCTGGCGCCCATCGCGTTCGACGCGTCCACGCTGGAAATCTGGGGCGCGCTGCTCAACGGCGCGACGCTGGTGGTGGCTCCTGCGGGCGCGCTGTCGCTCGGGGAGACGGGCGCGCTGCTGCGGCGCGAGGGCATCACCACGCTGTGGCTCACCGCCGCCCTCTTCGAGCAGATGGTGCTCCACCAGGGCGACGCGCTGGCCCGCGTGCGGCAGGTGCTGGCGGGTGGCGACGTGCTGCCCGTCGAGCGCGTGCGCGAGCACCTGGGGCGGATGGCCCCGGGCGCGGTGCTGGTCAACGGCTACGGCCCCACGGAGAACACCACGTTCTCCGCCACGCACACGCTGCGCGCAGGGGATGCCGTGGGCCGCTCGGTGCCCATCGGCCGGCCGCTGGTGAACTCCACGGTGTGGGTGCTGGACGCGGCGCTCCAGCCCGTGCCGGCCGGAGTGCCGGGCACGTTGTACGTGGGCGGAGACGGCCTGGCCTGGGGCTACCTCCAGCGCCCGGACCTGACCGCGGAACGCTTCATCCCCCACCCCTTCGCCACGCAGCCCGGAGCGCGCCTCTATGACACCGGCGACCGCGTGCGCTGGCTGCGGGACGGCACGCTGGAGTTCCTGGGCCGCGCCGACTTCCAGGTGAAGCTGCGCGGCTTCCGCATCGAGCCGGGCGAGATCGAAGCCGTGCTGCGCCAGTCGCCGGAGGTCCAGGAGGCGGTGGTCGTGGTGCGCGAGGACGTCCCCGGCGACAAGCGCCTGGTGGCCTACGTCGTGTCCAGCGAGGAGGCCATCGACACGGGCGCGCTGCGCGCGGCCGTGCAGAAGCAGCTGCCGGAGTACATGGTGCCGTCGGCCATTGTGGTACTGCCCGCGCTGCCGCTGAACTCCAACGGCAAGGTGGACCGCAAGGCCCTGCCCGCGCCGAAGGTCCGGGCCGCGGCCCCGAGCAGCACCCCGCACCGCAATCCCCTGGAGAAGGCGCTCGCGGACATCTGGGCCCAGGTGCTGAACCTGGGCGCGGTGGACATCCACGCGGACTTCTTCGAGCTGGGGGGCCACTCGCTGCTGGCCACGCAGGTGGTGGCGCGCATCCGGTCCACGCTGGGACTGGAGGTGCCGCTGGGCGAGCTGTTCCGTTCGCCCACGGTGGCCTCGCTGGCGCAGAAGCTGGCGGAGGCCCGCCGCACCCAGGCACCGCCGCTGGTCCGCGTGGAGCGCACGTCCGCGCCGCCGCTGTCGTTCGCGCAGCAGCGGCTGTGGTTCATCGACCAGTTGGAGCCGGGCAGCCCGCTCTACAACATGCCGCTGGCGCTGAGCCTCACGGGCGACCTGGACGTGGACGCGCTGCGAGGAAGCCTGGACGCGCTGATGGCGCGGCATGAGTCCCTGCGCACGACGTTCCGCCTGGAGTCCGGCCGGCCGGTGCAGGCCATCCACGCGGAGGGCCACGTCCCCCTGGAGTTCGTGGACCTGACGGACCTGGGAGGCCGCGCGGCGCGGCAGGCCGAGGCCCGGCGCCGGGGCCACGCCGAAGCGCTCCGCCCGTTCGACCTGACACGCGGTCCGGTCATTCGCGCGCTGCTGATGAAGCTGGAGGAGCGGGAACACCTGCTGGTGCTGCACCTGCACCACATCGTGTCCGACGGCTGGTCGCTGGGGGTCCTCGTGCGCGAGCTCACCGCCCTCTACGCGGCCCGGCGCTCAGGCCAGGCCGTGACGCTGCCGGAGCTGCCGGTGCAGTACGCGGACTTCGCGGTCTGGCAGCGCGGCTGGCTCCAGGGCGGCGTGCTCCAGGCGCAGGTGGACTGGTGGAAGCAGCAGCTGTCCGGAGCCCCCTTCGTGCTGGACCTGCCCACGGACCGGCCGAGGACGGCCGGCACTTCGCGGCGCGGAGGCCTGCTCCGGGTGACGCTGCCGCGCGCCCTGAGCGAGCGCGTGGAGGCACTGGCGCAGGGGGAAGGCGCCACGCCCTTCATGGTGCTGCTGGCGGCGTTCCAGACGTTGCTGCACCGCGCGTCCGGGCAGGACGACGTGCTGGTGGGGTCGCCCATCGCGAACCGCCGGGAGGCGGAGACGGAGGGCCTGATCGGCTTCTTCGTGAACATGCTGGTGCTGCGCGGGCGCTTCGGCGCGAGGACGACGTTCCGCGAGCTGCTGGCGCAGGTGCGTGACACCACGCTGGGCGCGTATGAGCACCAGGACCTCCCCTTCGAGCACCTGGTGGAAGCGCTCCAGCCCCAGCGCGACCTGGGCCGCGCGCCGCTGTTCCAGGCGACGTTCGCGCTTCAGAACGCCCCGGTGCCGGAGCTGGCGGTGCCCGGCCTCACCGTGGCTCCGGCCCTCCTGGACGGCGACGCCCCGTCGCAGTTCGAGCTGGCCCTGGACCTGAGCCGCGGCACGGAAGGCTACGCGGGCCACCTGCACTACGCGGCGGACCTGTACGACACGGCCACCATCGAGCGGCTCACCGCCCAGCTGCGGCGGCTGCTGGAGACCGTGTGCGACGCACCGGACCTGCCGCTGGCGGACGTGTCGCTCGTGTCGCCGGAGGAGCTGGCGCGGCTGGTGCGCGTGGGCGGCGGTGACTTCATGGCCTTCGAGCGTGACGCCACCCTCCACGGTCTCATCGAGCAGCAGGTGGCGCGCACCCCGGATGCCCCGGCAGTCGTGTTCGGAGACACGGCGCTGACGTACCGGCAGCTCGACACGCGGGCGAACCACCTCGCATGGCACCTGCGGTCGCTGGGCGTCGGGCCGGAGGTGAAGGTGGCGCTGTGCCTGGAGCGTTCGGTGGAGGCCATCGTGGCGCTCCTCGCGGTGCTCAAGGCCGGGGGGGCCTTCGTTCCGCTGGACCCGACGGCGCCCGCCGCGCGCAAGTCGTTCGTCCTCAAGGATTGCGGCGCATCGGTGCTGGTGACGACACGGGCCGTGCAAGAAGCATGGCACCCAGAGGTGCCCCACCTGGTGCGGCTGGACGATAAACCTGTCCGACTGTCCGACAGGTTTGGGGAGACCGGTCCGGGGATGGGAGGCAGCGAACCTGTCCGACTGTCCGACAGGTTCGCGGAGCCCCCGCCGCCGTCGGCCGACGCGCGCAACCTGGCCTACGTCATCTACACGTCGGGCTCCACCGGCACGCCCAAGGGCGTGATGGTGCAGCACCGCTCGGTCCTCAATTTGCATCAGGCGCTGACCCGGAGCCTTCACGCGGGCCTGCCGCAGGGCCAGCGCGTCACCGTCAACGCGCCGCTGCACTTCGATGCCTCCATCGCGCAGGTGATCCAGCTGCTGGCGGGCCACTGCCTGCACCTCGTCCCGGAGACCGTGCGGCAGGACGCGGAGGCGATGGTGGCGTGGCTGGAGGACCAGCGCATCGACGTGCTGGACTGCACGCCGTCGCAGCTGCGGTTGATGCTGACCGCGGGGCTGCTGGAGCGCGCCCACGTGCCCGGAGTCATCTCCGTGGGCGGCGAGGCGCTGGATGAAGTGACGTGGCGCCAGCTGCGCGCATCGAAGCGCGCACGGGCGTTCAACGAGTACGGCCCCACGGAATGCACGGTGGACGCGGTGGACTGGCGCATCCAGGACGCGGCGCAGGAGACGCCCGTCATCGGCCGGCCGCTGGCGAACCTGAACGCTTACGTGCTCGACGCGCGGCAGCGGCTGGTGCCCTTCGGAACGCCGGGAGAGCTGTGCCTTTCCGGTGAAGGCGTCACGCGCGGCTACCTGGGCCGGCCGGACCTGACGGCCGAGCGCTTCCTGCCGGATCCGTTCAGCGCGGAGCCCGGCGCGCGCCTCTACCGCACGGGGGACAAGGCCCGCTGGCGGCAGGACGGCACCCTGGAGCTCCTGGGCCGGTTGGACTTCCAGGTGAAGCTGCGCGGCTACCGCATCGAGCCAGGCGAAATCGAGGCCACGCTGCGAGCGCATCCGGACCTTCGGGACGCGACGGTGCTGCTGCGTGAGGACTCGCCAGGCAACGCGCGGCTCGTGGCCTACGTGGTGACGAGCGGCGACACGGAAGTGCTGCGCGACCACCTGCGGAGGCACCTGCCGGAGTACATGGTGCCGGCGGCCTGGGTCGCCCTGCCCGCCCTGCCGCTGACACCCAACGGCAAGGTGGACCGCAAGGCCCTGCCCTTGCCGGACGCGCTGCCGCGCGCATCGCGCACCTATACCGCCCCGGCGACACCCGCCGAGGTGGCCCTGGCCTCGATGTGGGAGGAGCTGCTCGGGGTGCCCGTCGTCGGGCGCGATGATCACTTCTTCGAGCTGGGCGGCCACTCACTGCTGGCCACGCAGCTGGTCTCCCGCATCCGCGCCCGCTTCGGAGTGGACGTGGGCGTCCGGGCGCTGTTCGAGTCCCCCACCGTGGCGGCGCTCGCCCAGCGGCTGCCGGACGCACCGGAGGCCAACGCCCTGCCGCCGCTGCGGCCCGCCGCGACACCCGGGCCGCACCCGCTGTCGTTCGCGCAGCAGCGGCTGTGGTTCATCGATCAGCTCGACCCGGGCAGCGCGCTGTACAACATGCCCACCGCGCTGCGCCTCACCGGCGCGGTGGACGTGCCCGCGCTCCAGCAGGCCTTCGACGCCCTGGTGCAGCGGCACGAAGCGCTGCGCACCACGTTCGAAGCGCACGACGGCGAACCCCGTCAGCACGTGCACCCCGCCCCCACCGGAGTCCTGTCGGTGGTGGACCTGACGGGGCTCTCCGACGACGCGCGTGAGGCGGAGGCCCTGCGGCTCGCGAGCGAGGACGCGCTGACGTCCTTCGACCTCGCCGTGGGTCCGCTGGCGCGCCTCACGCTCTTGAAGCTGGGCGAAGAGGAGCACGTGCTGCTCCTGTGCCTGCACCACGCCATCGGCGACGGATGGTCCATGAGCATCCTGGTGCGTGAAGTCACTGCGCTCTACGAGGCTTTCCGGAAGGGGCAGCCCTCGCCGCTGGCCCCGCTGCCGGTGCAGTACCCGGACTTCGCGGTCTGGCAGCGCGGCTGGCTCCAGGGGGAAGTGCTGGACGCGCAGCTCGCGTGGTGGACGCAGCAGCTGGCTGGAGCCCCGCGGGCCCTGGCGCTGCCCACGGACAAGCCGCGCCCGCCGCAGCGTTCCGCTCGCGGTGCGACGTTCCCGGTGCGTCTGTCGCCAGCCCTGAGTGAGGCGGTGGAGACGTTGGCTCACGCGGAGGGCGCCACGCCCTTCATGGTGCTGCTCGCGGCCTTCCAGACGCTGCTGCACCGGTACTCCGGGCAGGAGGATCTGCTGGTGGGGTCACCCATCGCGGGCCGGCGCCATGCGGAGACGGAGGGCCTTATCGGCTTCTTCGTCAACACGCTGGTGCTGCGCACGCGGTTCGACGGACGCCCGTCGTTCCGGGAACTCCTGTCGCGGGTGCGTGCCACCACGCTGGGCGCGTACGAGCATCAGGACATCCCCTTCGAGCGGTTGGTGGAGGCGGTGCAGCCCACGCGCGACCTGTCGCGCACGCCGCTCATCCAGGCCCTCTTCACGCTCCAGAACCTGCCAGACGCGGAGGTGCGTCTGCCGGAGCTGACGCTGCGCCCGGTGGAGGTGGACCTGGCCACGACGAAGTTCGACCTGGACCTGAGCCTGGGTCGCACGGAGCGCGGCTTCGAGGGCGTGCTCTCCTACAGCACGGACCTCTTCGAGCCCGCGACGGCCCGCCGGCTGTCGGAGCACCTGGTCCAGCTGCTGGAGGGCGCCGTCGCGAAGCCGGACGCCGCGGTGGAGACCCTGCCCCTGCTGACGGCCGAGGAGCGCCAGTGGGTGCTGGAGGAGTGGAGCGGCGAGACGGCCCCCTTCGAAGGGGACCTGCCCTTCCACACGCGCTTCGAGCAGCAGGTGACGCGCACGCCCAAGGCGCCCGCCGTGGTGATGGGCGACACGTCCGTGTCGTTCCACCAGCTCAACGTGCGCGCGAACCAGCTGGCGCACTACCTGCGGTCGCTGGGCGCGGGCCCGGACGTGCCGGTGGCGTTCTGCCTGGAGCGCTCGCCGGAGGCCATCGTCGCCATCCTGGGCATCATGAAGGCGGGCAGTGCGTACGTGCCGCTCGACCCGGCGGCCCCTGAAGCGCGCAAGGCCTTCATCCTGGAGAACAGCGGCGCGGCCGTGCTGCTGACCACGCAAGCACAGGTGCAGACATGGCAGCCGCCGGTGCGGCACGTCGTGCGGCTGGACGCGGACGCGCGGCGCATCGAGTCGTCCTCGCCGGTCAACCCGCGCTCGGGCGTGTTGCCGGAGCACCTGGCGTACGTCATCTACACGTCGGGCTCCACGGGCATGCCCAAGGGCGTGATGATCCAGCACCGCTCGCTGGCACACCTGCGGCACGCGATGAACGAGACCTGCTTCAACCGGGCCCCTCAGCCGATGCGGGCGAGCCTCAACTCGCCCTACTTCTTCGACGCGTCGGTGCAGCAGCTGTCGCTGCTGCTGGATGGCCACTGCCTGTTCCTCGTCCCGGAGGCCGTGCGGCGGGATCCGGAGGCGCTGCTCGCGTGGGTGGAGCGGTATCGCATCGACATGCTCGATTGCACGCCGTCGCAGTACCAGCTGCTGCTGGAGGCGGGCCTGCTGGAGCAGGAGCACGTGCCGAGCCTCTGCTCCATCGGCGGCGAGGCGATGGCCGACGTGACCTGGCGCACGCTCACGGCGACGCAGCGGACCTGGGCCTTCAACGCCTATGGCCCCACCGAGACCACCGTGAACGCGACCATCGCCGCCATCCAGGGCAGCCCCACGCCTACGCCCGTCATCGGGCGCCCGCTGCTGAACCTGGGCGCGTACGTCCTGGATCCGAACCTGAACCCCGTGTCCATGGGCGTCCCCGGCGAGCTGTACATCGGTGGCGAGGGCCTGGCGCGCGGCTACCGCAACCGGCCTGACCTCACCGCGGAGCGCTTCATCCCCCACCCGTTCAGCACGGAGCCCGGGGCCCGCATGTACCGCACGGGCGACCGGGTCCGCTGGTTGCCGGACGGCACGCTGGAGTACCTGGGCCGGTTGGACTTCCAGGTGAAGCTGCGCGGCTACCGCATTGAGCTGGGCGAAATCGAGGCCGCGCTGCGTGCGTCTCCGGGCGTGCGCGACGCGACGGTGTTGTTGCGCGAGGACGTCCCCGGCCTCCCGCGACTGGTGGCCTACGTGACGCCGGAGGTGGACACCGCTTCGCTCCGAAGCCACCTCCAGCGCTCGCTGCCGGAGTACATGGTACCGGCCGCCTGGGTCGCCCTGCCCGTCTTGCCGCTGACGCCGAACGGCAAGGTGGACCGCAAGGCGCTCCCCGTCCCCGTGGACGGCCCGGTGAGCATCGAAACCCACGTGGGCCCTCGGAACGAAGGCGAGGCCCGGCTCGCGGCGCTCTGGGCGGAGTCATTGGGCGTGGCCTCGGTGGACGTGCGCACCAGCTTCTTCGAGCTGGGCGGGCACTCGCTCCTCGCGGTGCGGCTCATGGCGGCGGTGAACCGGGAGACGGGCCAGAAGCTCCCGCTGTCGGCGCTCTTCCAGGCTCCCAGCGTGGAGCGGTTCGCGGAGTTGCTGGCGGCCGGGGACGCGTCGAAGCCCTTCACGCCGCTGGTGCCCTTCACGAAGGAAGGCACGGGCAGCGCGCCGCCGTTCTTCTGCGTGCACCCGGTGGGCGGCAACGTGCTGGCCTACGCGGAGCTGGCGCGGAGGTTGGGACCGGATCAGCCCTTCTACGGCCTCCAGGCCCGGGGCCTGGACGGTACGAGCCAACCGCTGGACACCGTGGAGGCCCTGGCCGCCAGCTACGTGCGGGCGCTGCGAGAGGTCCAGCCCACGGGCCCGTACCACCTGGGCGGCTGGTCCCTGGGCGGCGTCATCGCCTACGAGATGGCGTACCAGCTGCGCGAGGCGGGCGAAGCGGTGGAGCTGGTGGCGCTCATCGACTCGTACGTCCCGGAGACGGTGCCGGACTCGGAGCCGAACCTGGACCGCACGCTGGCGGTGGGCCTGTTCGCGCAGGACCTGATGGGCGTGTCGCTGGCGGACCTGGATGTGGACACGGCGGAACTGGCGACGCTGGAGCCCGAAGCGGCGCTCGCGAAGGTGCTGGAGGCTGCGGCCCGGACCGGCGCACTGCCGTCAGGAGTGGACGCTGGGAGCTCCACGGCCCTCTTCCAGGTCTTCGAGGCCAACCTCGAAGCGGCTCGGCGCTACCACCCGCCCGCGATGGAGCAGCGCGTGCTGCGCATCCAGGCGGAGGAACTCGTGGACGACGCGGGCACGGGAGACGGCGGCTGGGCGGCGCTCGTGGGGGACCGGTTGGAGTCGCACCGCCTGCCGGGCACCCACTACACGCTGCTGCGCGAGCCGGTGGTGCGGTCGGTCGCGGAGCTGTTGGCGAAGGCGCTTCGTGGCCCGAGCAAGCCGTAACGAAGCTCACCTCCCGGCACACGCCGGGAGTGGGACCGGGAGAATCCGCCGTGTCCAGGCAGAAAGGTGTCTCATGGGATGGTTGAAGGGGGCTGCTCGCCGCGCTCGATGACGCGGCGAGCCCCCGCTCGCCGAGTGGGCTGGCGGCGGGGGCCTTCGCGAGGGGTTCATCACCGCGAGTGCCTACGGGAAAGCGCACCAGGGCTGCTATTAAGTGTCCGCGGTTTTGACACATGGACGGCCCCCCGTGCCCGACTTCTCGCGAACCCTTCCTGGCGTCCTGCTGAAGCTTGCCCAAGGGCCTTCCGCCCACACCCCGCTCTACACCTTCCTGGGAGAGAGCGACGGCGAAGAGACGGTCTGGAGCGCGTTCGACCTGGACGTGCGCGCGCGGAGGATTGCTTCCGCGCTGCGTGAGCGAGGCGCGCAGGGCGAGCGCGTGCTGCTGCTGTACCCGCCGGGGCTGGACTACATCGCGGGCTTCTTCGGCTGTCTGTACGCGGGCGCGGTGGCGGTGCCCGCGTATCCGCCGGACCCGATGCGGCTGGAGCGCACCCTGCCCCGCCTGCGCGCCATCATCCAGGACGCGAGGGCGTCGGTGGTGCTCACCACGTCGGGCATCCTGGAGCTGTCGGACTTCGTCTTCGAGCAGGCACCGGACTTCCGCGCGCTGCACTGGATGGCGACGGACTCGCTACCGGAGGGCGGCGAGAGGGACTGGGTGGCGCCCGAGGGCATGGGGGCGGAGTCGCTCGCGTTCCTGCAGTACACGTCCGGGAGCACGGGCACGCCCAAGGGCGTGATGCTCACGCACGGCAACCTGCTGCACAACCTGTCGCTCATCCACGGCGCCTTCGGGGCACGGGCGGACAGCGTGGGTGTCATCTGGCTGCCGCCGTACCACGACATGGGCCTCATCGGAGGCATCCTGGAGCCGCTGTACGGCGGGTTCCCGGTGACGCTGATGTCGCCCATGGCGTTCCTCAAGCGGCCCATGGCGTGGCTGGAGGCGGTGTCGCGCTTCGGGGGCACCATCAGCGGCGGGCCCAACTTCGCGTTTGATTTGTGCGTGCGCAAGAGCACGCCGGAGCAGCGCCAGGCCCTGGATTTGAGCCGGTGGGAAGTGGCCTTCTGCGGCGCGGAGCCCATCCGCCCGGAGACGCTGGAGCGCTTCGTGGAGGCGTTCGGCCCCAGTGGCTTCCGGCGCGAGGCCTTCTACCCGTGCTACGGCCTGGCGGAAGGCACGCTCATCGTCTCCGGAGGCGAGAAGTCGGCGCCGCCGGTGTCGGTGACGATTTCGGGTGGAGCGCTGGAGCGGAACCGCGCGGAGGAAGTGGGCGCGGCGGAGCCCGGAGCGCGGACGCTGGTGGGGTGTGGCCGGACGCTGGCGGAGCAGCGAATCGCCATCGTGGAGCCGGAGACGCTGGAGCGGCGCGCCCCGGGTGAGGTGGGCGAAGTCTGGGTGTCGGGGCCGAGCGTGGCGCAGGGGTACTGGGGCCGTGAGGAGGCGACGCGGGAGACGTTCCAGGCGCGCATCGCGGGGGAGGACGGCGGGCCGTACCTGCGCACGGGGGACCTGGGCTTCCTGCGGCCGGAGGGTGAGCTGTACGTCACGGGGCGGCGCAAGGACCTCCTCATCCTGCGAGGGCGCAACCACTACCCGCAGGACCTGGAGGCGACGGTGGAGGGGGCGCACCCGACGCTGCGGCCGGGTGGCGGCGCGGTGTTCTCGGTGGAGGTGGGGGGCGAGGAGCGCGCGGTCGTCGTGCAGGAAATCGACGTGCGGCGGTTGGGTGGGCTGCGTGAGCAGTTGGCGGCGGCGGACGCGGCGGTGGGAGTCATCCGTCAGCGGCTGGCGGAGTCGCACGAGGTGCAGGCGCACGCGGTGGTGTTGATTGAGCCGGGCAGCCTGCCCAAGACGTCCAGTGGCAAGGTGCAGCGGCATGCGTGCCGCGCGGCCTTCCTCGCGGGGACGTTGCAGGAGGTGACGGCGTGGCGGGCGGAACCCCTCGGTGGAGCGGCTTCGTCGTCGTCCGAGGCTCCCCTCCCCTCCGGTTCCAGCATGGCTTTCGGTGTGACGGGGGTGACCGCTCCCAGCGGCGCCGCCGCTGAGGTCGTCGGTTCTGGAGCCTCCGCATCTTCCGCCGCACTCTCGGGCTCCAGCATCGCAGGGTCCACCGCGGTGCCGGACTCCGGTGCCTCCGGGCCCCAGGCTTCCACCGGGCGGGCCGACATTCCTGGAACCCTCAGCCCATCCGCGACTGGCGCGGGCTCCGGAGCACGCGAGCCCGTATCCGGGCGGGATGCGGTGGACCTTGCCGCGAAGCCTGACGCGGACGCGCTGGTGGCGTGGCTGCGCGACCTCGTGGCCCGGCACGCGCGCATGCGCCGTGAGGAGATCGACGTCGAGGCTCCGGTCACGCGCTACGGGCTGGACTCGTTGGGCGCGGTGGAGCTGGCGCATGAGGTGGGCACGGGCACGGGCCTGACGGTGCCCATGGAGTGGTTGCTCCAGGGGCCGAGCATCACGTCCCTCGCACGGCAACTGCTCACGCTTCGGGCGTCAACGGGTCCGGCGTCGAGCACGCTGCGTCGCCGGGACGTCGAGGGTGCCCGGGCCGTGTCCTTCGCGCAGGCCCGGTTGTGGTTCCTGGACAAGTACGCACCGGGTGACGTGGCGTACAACCTGCCCGCGGCGGTGCGGCTGGAAGGCGAGCTGGACGTGGCCGCGCTGGAGGGAAGCCTCCAGGCGCTCGCGGCGCGCCACGATGCGCTGAGGACTTCCTTCGGCAGTCAGGACGGACGGCCCCTCCAGCTCATCGCGAAGGAGGCGGAGTTGCCTCTGGCGCGCGTATCGCTGGAGTCCCTGCCGGTCGAAGCCCGCGAGGCCGAAGCCACCCGCCTTGCTCACGAAGAGGCCCGCCGCCCGTTCAACCTGGCGCAGGGGCCGCTGGTGCGTGCCACGCTGCTGACGCTGGATGAACGCACGCATGTGCTGGTGCTCGTCATGCACCACGCCGTGTCGGACGGCACGTCCATGGCGGTGCTGGTGCGTGAGGTGTCCGCCCTCTACGCGGCACTGCGCGAGGGCCGGCCGTCTCCGCTGCCCGCGTTGCCGCTGGGCTACGCGGACTACGCGGAGTGGCAGCGGGAGTGGCTGGACGGAGCCGCGCTGACTCCGCAGCTGGACTACTGGCGCAAGCAGCTCTCGGGTGCACCCCGGCTGCTGGAGCTGGCCACGGACCGGCCGCGTCCCGCCGAGCGTGGGACGGCGGGCGCCCGGGTGCCGGTGGTGCTGGACTCGCGGCTGGCCGAGGCGGTGCGCAAGCTGGCGGTGCGTGAAGGCGTCACGCCCTTCATGGTGCTGCTCGCGGGCTTCCAGGCGGTGCTCGCACGTCGCGCGGGACAGGACGACGTCAGCGTGGGCACTGCCATCGCGGGCCGGAGCCGCGCGGAGCTCCAGGGGCTGGTGGGCTTCTTCGTCAACACGCTGGTGATGCGCACGCGGCTGTCCGGCGCGCCCACCTTCCGCGAACTGCTGGGCCGGGTGCGCACGACGGCGATGGGCGCGTACGCGCACCAGGACGTGCCCTTCGAGAAGCTGGTGGAAGCGCTGCAGCCCACGCGCGAGCGCGGGCACACGCCCCTCTTCCAGGTCATATTCATCCTCCAGGGCGCGCAGGTGGGGGCCCCCGTGCTGCCGGGCCTCCAGTCGCGACTGGTGGACGTGCACCCCGGCACGGCGATGTTCGACCTGACGCTCTCGCTCTCCGAATCCGCCCGGGGCTTCGAAGGCTGGCTGGAGTACGCCACCGACCTCTTCGACGCGGACACCGTGGCCCGCCTCGCTGGCCACCTGCGCGTGCTGCTGGAGGCCGCGGTCGCGGACCCTTCGCGCAACGTGGACGCGCTGCCGTGGCTGGACGCCTCGGAGTCGGAGCACCTGCGCGCGCTGTCTCGCGGACCCGACATCGAGTTCCCGTCGGACGCCACCATCTCCGCGCGCTTCGCGGCGCAGGTGGCCCGCACTCCTGACGCCGTGGCGCTCGTCGCCGGGGAGACCCGGCTGACGTACCGGGAGCTGCGCGCGCGGGCCCGGGCTTTGGCGCACACGCTGAGGCAGCGTGGCGTGGGGCCGGAGTCCGTCGTGGGGCTCTGCGTGGACCGCACGGCGGAGCTGGCCGTGGGGCTGCTCGGCATCCTGGAGGCGGGCGCGGCCTACCTGCCGCTGGATCCGGCGTACCCGGCGCAGCGGCTCGCCGCGATGTGGGAGGACTCCGGGGCGAAGGTCCTCGTGAGCCCCCGGCACCTGGAGGACGTGGTCGCGGTGCCGGCCGAGCGCCGGCTCTTCCTCGACGACGTGGACCCCTCGGTGGGTGCGGACTTCGTGCGGTCCGCGAGTGACGCGCGGACGCTCGCGTACGTGCTCTACACGTCCGGTTCGACGGGGCGGCCCAAGGGCGTGGGCGTGCCGCACCGGACGGTGATGAACTTCTTCCGCGCGATGGATGCGCACGTCTCGCCGTGCCCGGGCACGTGGCTGGCGATGACGAGCATCTCCTTCGACATCTCCGTGCTGGAGCTGCTCTGGTCCTGGACGCGCGGCTTCCAGGTGGTGCTCGCGCCGACAGGCCTGGAGCCCGCCGCGCTCGCGGAGGCGCTGGAGCATCACGCCGTCACCCACTTCCAGTGCACGCCGTCCTACGCGCGCGCCCTCGTGGAAGAGCCTCGCGCACTGCACGCGCTGGGCGGTCTGCGGCAGCTGCTCGTGGGCGGAGAAGCGCTCCCGGGCGGCCTTGCCACACTGCTGTGGGCTCACGTCCCGGCCCTGCTCAACATGTACGGCCCCACCGAGACGACGGTGTGGTCGTCCATGCATCGCGTCGAGGCGGCCACGACCGGAACGGTGTCGCTGGGACGGCCGCTCGCGAACACCGGGCTCTACATCCTGGACGCCCGGCTGCAGCCGGTGCCGGTCGGTGTCCCTGGAGAGCTGTTCATCGGCGGTGACGGCGTGGTGCGCGGCTACCTGGGCCGGCCGGACCTGACGGCCGAGCGCTTCGTGCCGGACGCGTTCCGCGACGAGCCGGGCACGCGGATGTACCGCACGGGCGACCGTGCACGCTGGCTGCCGGATGGGACGCTGGAGTTCCTGGGCCGCATTGACCACCAGGTGAAGCTGCGCGGCTTCCGCATCGAACCCGGTGAAATCGACGCCGCGCTTCGCACGCACCCCGAGGTCCGCGAGGCCGTGGTCGCCGTGCGCGAGGACGTGCCCGGCGAGCAGCGCCTCGTGGCCTACGTCGTCCCCGCCTCCGTGGACGCGGACGCCCTGCGCGAACACCTGCGCTCCCGCCTCCCCGGGTACATGGTGCCCGCGGCCTTCGTTGGCCTGGGCGCCCTGCCCCTCACGCCCAACGGCAAGGTGGATCGCCGCGCCCTGCCCGCCCCCACGGCCCTTCCCACCACCGGGGATGCCGGCCCCCTGACGCCGCTCCAGGAGCGGCTGGCCGCGCTGTTCCAGGACGTGCTGCACGTGGAGCGCGTGGGCGCGCACGATGACTTCTTCGCGCTCGGTGGGCATTCGCTGCTGGCCACCCAGCTCATCACCCGCGTGGGGGCCCGCTTCGGCGTGGACCTGCCCGTGCGCGCGTTGTTCGACGCGCCCACCGTGGCGCGGCTCGCGGAGCGCATCGAGGCGCTTCCCTCGCGGCATCCCGCCGAGCCCATCCCCACCGTGTCCCGGGACGGGGCGCTGCCGCTGTCGTTCGCGCAGCAGCGCATGTGGTTCCTGGACCGGCTGGAGCCCGGCCAGGCCCTCTACAACATCCCCCTGGCCCTGCGGCTCTCCGGTCCCCTGGACGTGGAGGTGCTGCGCCGCACCTTCGCGGAGATCGTCCGCCGGCATGAACCGCTGCGCACCACGTTCGAGGAGCGCGATGGCCAGCCGCTCCAGCGCATCCACGCCGCGCCCTCGGAGTGGCCCCTCCCGGTGGAAACCCTCCCCGAAGGCGACGCGCGCGAGGCCACCCTGCGCCAGCGCATGCGCGAGGACGCGACGTGGCCCTTCGACCTGGGCACGGGACCGCTGCTGCGCACGCGGCTGCTCCGGCTGGCTCCGGACGAACACGTGCTGCTGCTGTGCATGCACCACATCGTCACGGATGGCTGGTCCATGGGCGTGCTCGTGCACGAGGTGGGCAGCCTCTACGCGGCGCTCGCGGCGGGGCAGCCGTCGCCGCTGCCAGCGCTGGAGGTGCAGGCCGCGGACTTCGCCGCATGGCAGCGCCAGCAGGGAGACTCCGAGACGACGCGAGCCCACCTGGACGCGCTTCAGGAGTCGTTGAGGGACGTGCCCGTGCTCACCCTGCCCGCGGAGCAGGGTCTGCCCGGGACCCGGTCCACGCGTGGGGACAGCTACGTCTTCAGGCTGCCCGCGTCCCTGGTGCGCTCGCTGGAACAGGTGGGCCGCGAACGCGATGCCACGCTGTTCATGGTGTTGATGGCCGGGTACCAGGCCGTGCTGTCGCGCTACTCCGGGCAGGACGACTTCGCCGTGGGCACGCCCGTGGCCCACCGCACCCGGCCGGAGCTGGAGCCCCTCATCGGCGTGTTCCTCAACACGCTGGTGCTGCGCGCGCGCCTGGACGGAGCGCCCCGCTTCACCGAGCTCCTGGAGCGCGTGCGCGAGTCCTCCCTGGCCGCGTTCGCGCATCAGGACGTGCCCTATGAGCAGCTCGTGGAGGCCGTGGCCCCGGCGCGCGGGGGTGAGCGCGCCTCGCTGTTCCAGGTGATGTTCGTGCTGCAGAACGCGCCGCTGGCCGCGCCGGCCCTGCCCGGCATCCAGGTGAAGCGGCTGCACACCTCGACGGAGACCGCGCGCTTCGACCTCCTCCTGTCGCTCACCTCGAGCGACGGCGGGCTGTGGGGAACGCTCGAATACAACCGGGACCTCTTCACCGCCTACGCGGCGGAGCGGTTCGCTGCCCACTTCCGGGTGCTGCTGGAGGCCGTGGCTCGCGATGCCGCGACGCCCGTGCACCTGCTGCCGCTGATGGACGAGGAGGAACGCGCGCGGATGCTCGGGGCCTTCAGTGCGCCAGCGGCTCGGCCGTTGCGGGAGCCGGCCCTCCTGGAGTGCTTCGACGCCCAGGTCCGGCGCGCCCCTGACGCCGTGGCCGTGGAGCACGAGGACCGCACGCTCACCTACGCGGCCCTGGATGCGCGCGCGAACCAGCTGGCGCGTCACCTGCTGGCGCGGGGCCTGACTCCAGAAGGCCGCGTGGGCCTGTGCCTGGAGCGGGGCCTGGACCTCATCGTCGGCATGCTCGGCGTGCTCAAGGCCGGCGGCTGCTACGTGCCGCTGGACCCGTCCTACCCTGCCGCGCGGCTGACGTTCATGTTCCAGGACGCGGGCCTGTCCCTGGTGGTGACGGAGCGCTCCCTGCCCGCCGCCCTCCAGGGGCAGTCCTGGCCCACGGTGAGCCTGGAGTCCGAACAGGACGTGCTCGCGCGCTACGACGCGTCCTCCCCGGACGTGCGGGTGCCGCAGGCGCAGCTGGCGTATGTGCTCTACACGTCGGGCTCCACGGGCAAGCCCAAGGGCGTGGGCATCACGCACCACTCCATCGTGCACCTGGTGCGGGACACGAACTACGTCCAGCTGGGGCCGGACGACTGCATGGTGCAGGCGGGGACGCCCTCGTTCGACCTGGCCACCTTCGAGGTCTGGGGCGCGCTGCTCAACGGCGCCCGGCTCGTCATCCTTCCGCGCGAGGTGACACTGGCGCCGGCGGAGCTGGCGCGCACGCTGCGCGAGGTGGGCGCCACCACGGCGCTGTTCGCCACGGCGCTGTTCCACACCGTGGCGCGCGAGGTGCCGGACGCGTTCGCCACGATGCGTGTGGTCATCTACGCGGGGGAGGCCGCGAACGCGGATGCGGCTCGCGCGGTGCTGCGCGCGGGGCCTCCGGGCCGGCTGGTGAACCTGTATGGCCCCACGGAGTGCACCGTGGGCGTCACCACGCACGACATCGTGGACCTGCCGGAGCACGCGACGTCGGTGCCCATCGGCCGGCCGATGACGCGCGTCCAGACGTACGTGCTGGATGCGTACGGGCAGCCCGTGCCCGTGAACGTCCCGGGCGAGCTGTACCTGGGCGGTGACGGACTGGCCCGCGGCTACCTGGGACGCCCCGAGCTGACGGCGGAGCGCTTCGTGCCTTCCCCGTTCGGTGACGTGCCCGGTGCCCGGCTGTACCGCACGGGCGACCGCGTGCGCTGGCTGGCGGACGGGACGTTGGACTTCCTGGGCCGCATGGACACGCAGGTGAAGCTGCGCGGCTTCCGCATCGAATTGAGCGAGGTGGAAGCCATCCTCCGTCAGCACCCGTCGGTGAAGGCCGCCGTGGCGGGAGTGCTCGACGATGGCGCGGGCGATCCGCGCCTCGTGGCGTGGTACGTGCCCGGTGTTCCGCTGGAGGCGGCGGTGCTGCGCGCCTTCGTGTCCGAACGGCTGCCCGCGCCGCTGGTGCCCTCCGCGTTCGTGGCGCTGGACGCGCTGCCGCTCACGCCCGTGGGCAAGGTGGACCGCAAGGCGCTGCCCGCTCCGGATGCGCGCTCGGTCGCCGTGGCGGTGCCTTCGAAGCCGCAGCGGATGACGCCCTTCCAGCAGCGGATCGCGGACCTGTTCCGCGACGTGCTGCGCGTGCCGCAGGTGGGCGTGCACGATGACTTCTTCGCGCTGGGCGGCCACTCACTGCTGGCCACGCGGCTGCTGTCCCGCGTGCGCTCCACGTTCCAGGTGGAGCTGCCCCTCCGAGGCCTCTTCGACGGCGCCACCGTCGCCGACGTCACCGAGCAGGTGGAGGCCCAGCTCCTCACGCGCACGGACCTCCCGCGCGTGCCGGCCATCCGCAAGGTGGCTCGCGACGGTGAGCTGCCCCTGTCCTTCGCGCAGCAGCGGCTGTGGGTGATGGAGCAGCTCCAGCCCGGCGCCACGTCCTACGTCCTGCTGGGCGCGGTGCGCCTGGAGGGGGCGCTGGACGCCGAAGCCCTGCGCCGCGCGCTGGAGGTGCTCGTCGAACGCCACGAAGCGCTCCGCACCACGTTCGGCCTGAAGGGCCGCGAGCCTGTTCAGTTCATCCATCCCACGCCGGCCTGGACGCTGCCCGTGACGGACCTGGGCGACCTGCCGGCCACGGACCGCGAGGCGGCGGTGCAGCGGCTGGCGCGGGAGGAGGCGGGCCGGCCCTTCGACCTGGGCACGGGACCGCTGCTGCGCACGCGGCTCTTGCGGTTGACCCCGTCGCATCACGTGCTGCTCCTGGGCATGCACCACGTCGTCTCCGACGGCTGGTCCCTGGGAGTGATGGTGCGCGAGGTGGCCACGGCCTACGCGGCCTTCGCTTCCGGCGCGGCCCCGGCCCTGCCCGCCCTGCCCATCCAGTACGCCGACTTCGCCGCGTGGCAGCGCGGCTGGCTCCAGGGCGAAGTGCTCGCGGACGAGGTGGCGTGGTGGAAGGAACAGCTCGCCGGTGCGCCGCGGGTCCTGGACCTGCCCACCGACAAGCCGCGCCCCACGACGCGCTCCCCGCACGGCGCGCTGCTGCCCGTGCACGTGCCTGACGACCTGGCGGACCGGCTGGCGGGGCTCGCCCGGCACGAGGGCGCCACGCCGTTCATGGCGCTGCTCGCCGTGTGGCAGGTGCTGCTGTCGCGCTACAGCCGGCAGGAGGACCTGCTCGTCGGTGCTCCCATCGCGGGCCGCACCCACGGCGACGTGGAGGGGCTGGTCGGCTTCTTCGTCAACACGCTGGTGCTGCGTGCGCGCGTCCGTCCGGAGGCGTCCTTCCGCGCGCTGCTGGGACAGGTGCGGGACACGACGCTCGCGGCCTATGAGCACCAGGACCTCCCGTTCGAGAAGCTGGTGGAGGAGCTCCAGGTGCCTCGCGACCTGGGCCGCACGCCGCTGGTGCAGGCCGTCTTCGCGCTCCAGAACGCCCCGGCCGGGGTGCTCGAAGCGCCCGGGCTGCGGATGGAGCTGCTGGAGGTGGACGCGGGCACGGCGCACTTCGACCTGGGCCTGCTGCTCACGGAGACGCCGGACGGCCTGCGCGGCTCCATCGAGTACAGCACCGACCTCTTCGAGCGCGACACCGTGGCCCGGATCGCCGGCCACCTGCGCGTGCTGATGGAGGCCGCCGTCGCCGGACCGGACGCGCCGCTCTCCCGGCTGCCGTGGCTCACGCCGGAGGAGCGCCAGCAGGTGCTCGTCGCGTGGAACGACACCGCCCTTCCCTATCCCTCCGACAGCACCGTCGCGGCGCGCTTCGCGATGCAGGTCGCGCGGCAGCCGGACGCCATCGCGGTGGAGGACGGGGATGAGCGGCTGACGTACTCGCAGCTCGACGCCCGGGCCAACCGGCTGGCGCATGTCCTGCGGGCGCGGGGCGTGGGACCGGACGTGCCGGTGGCGCTGTGCCTGGAGCGCTCCGTGGGCTTCGTCGTCACGGTGCTCGGCATCCTCAAGGCGGGCGGCGCGTACGTGCCGCTGGATGCGTCGTATCCCGCGCAGCGGCTGAGCTTCATGCTGGAGGATGCCCGGCCGCACCTGCTCGTCACCACGCGTGAGCTGCGCGGACGGCTGCACCTGCCGGATGCGTCCCTGCCCTGCCTGTTCCTGGAGGAGCTGTCGCTGGCGGAGCAGCCCGTCACCGCGCCGGAGACCGGCGTGGGGCCGCGCCACCTGGCCTACGTCATCTTCACCTCCGGCAGCGGTGGACGTCCCAAGGGCGTGGGCATCGAGCAGCGCGGCCTGCTGCGCCTGATGCACTCGGCGCCGTACACGCGCTATGGCGCTCGCGACACGGGGCTGCTCTTCGCGCCCGTGTCCTTCGACGGCTCCGTGCTGGAGCTGTGGACGCCGCTGCTGCACGGCGGACGGCTCGTCGTCTTCCCGGGCAACGTGCCCGCGGGGGACATGGACACGCTGGCCCGCGTGGTGGAGCGCCACGGCGTCACGTTCGTCCACCTGCCCGCCGGCCTCTTCTCGCAGTTGATGGAGCACCGGCCGGACATCCTCGGGCGGCTGCGGGAGCTGCACGCGGGCGGCGACATCGTCTCCGCGCCGCACGTGCGCAAGGCCGTGGAGTCGCTGGGCATCCCCTTCACCAACGCGTACGGCCCCACCGAGTGCTCCGTGGTCGCCACCACCTTCACGGTGGCGCGGCCGGAGCAGGTGGCGCTGTCGGTGCCCATCGGCGCACCGCTCGCCAACACGTCGGTGTACGTGCTGGACGCGCGGCTGCACCCGGTGCCGGTGGGCGTTCCGGGCGAGCTGTTCCTCGGCGGTGACGGCGTGGCGCGCGGCTACGTGTCGCGGCCGGACCTCACGGCGGAGCGCTTCGTTCCGGACGCGCACGGTGCGACTCCGGGCGCGCGGCTGTACCGCACCGGGGACCTGGTCCGCTGGCGCCCGGACGGAACGCTGGAGTTCCTGGGCCGCGCCGACCACCAGGTGAAGGTGCGCGGCTTCCGCATCGAGCTGGCGGAGGTGGAGGCCGCCCTGCGCGACCTGCCCGCGGTGCAGGAGGCCGCGGTGGTGGTGCGCGAGGACGTGCCCGGGGACAAGCGGCTCGTCGCCTACGCGATGCCCCGCGCGGGGCACGTGCTGGAGGCCTCGGCGATGCGCGCGGCGCTGCGGCAGCGGCTGCCGGAGTACATGGTGCCGTCGGTGTTCGTGACGCTGGCCACCCTGCCCCTCAACCCCAGCGGCAAGGTGGACCGCAAGGCGCTGCCCGCGCCGGACGCCGCGTCCACCGGACGTCAGGGCCGCTTCGTGGAGCCCTCGCACCCGCTGGAGCAGCGGCTGGCGCCTGTCTTCGCCCGCGAGCTGGGCACGGACAAGGTAGGCGCGCAGGACCACCTCTTCGAGGACCTGGGCGCCACGTCCCTGACCGTGGTGCGGCTGGCCGCGCGCCTGCGCGAAGAGCTCCAACGCGAGGTGCCCGTCGTCTGGCTGTTCGAGCACCCCACGCTCGAAGGCCTCGTCCAGCGCCTGGAGCGCGAGTCCCAGGGTCCGGGCATCGCCCCGCCCGCGTCCCCGGCTCCGGGCCACCGTCCACGCGAGGCGTCGAAGCCGGGCGCGTCCGGCTCCATCGCCATCATCGGCATGGCGGGCCGCTTCCCCGGCGCGATGACGGTGGCGGAGTTCTGGCGCAACCTGCGTGGGGGCGTGGAGTCCATCTCGCGCTTCTCGCCGGAGGAACTGGAGCACATGCCCGGCCTGCCGGAGGGGGTGGAGCTGTGGCACCACCCGGCCTTCGTTCCGGCCGCGGGCGTCATCCACGGCGTGGACAAGTTCGACCACGCCTTCTTCGACATGTCCCTGCGCGAGGCGCAGTTCACGGATCCGCAGCAGCGGCTCTTCCTCCAGACGGCGTGGGCCGCGCTGGAGGACGCGGGCATCGATCCGGACCGCTTCCCGGGCGCCATCTCGCTGTACGCGGGGGCCACGGGCTCCGGGTACACGGACGCCGTGCGCCAGGCGATGCCGCTGGACGCGGCGTCGTTCATGGAGCTGCACGGCACCGCCACGCACGAGAGCCTGGCGACGAAGACGTCCTTCAAGCTGGGGCTCACGGGTGAGAGCACGCTGCTCTACACCGCGTGCTCCACGGGCCTGGTGGCGGTGCACCTGGCCTGCCAGAGCCTCCGCGTGGGCCAGTCCGACGTGGCGCTCGCGGGCGCGACGCGCCTGATGGTGCCGCAGCGCACGGGCTACGTGCACCAGGAAGGGCTCATCTTCTCCCCGGATGGCCACTGCCGCGCGTTCGACGCGAAGGCGGGCGGCACGCTGTCCGGCAACGGCGTGGGCGCGGTGGTGCTCAAGCGCCTGGAGGACGCGGTGCGGGATGGAGACTCCATCTACGCCGTCATCCGGGGCTCGGCGCTCAACAACGACGGCCGGAACAAGTCCGGCTTCACCGCGCCCAGCGTGCAGGGGCAGGCCGCCGTTGTGTCCCAGGCGCTGGCCAACGCGGGCGTCTCTCCGGAGGCCGTGGGCTACGTGGAGGCCCACGGCACCGCGACGCCGCTGGGGGACCCCATTGAAGTGGCGGCCCTCACGCGCGCGTACGGCCTGGGCGCCGAGCACCGGGGCCGCATCGCGCTGGCGTCGCTGAAGACGAACGTGGGCCACCTGGACACGGTCGCGGGCCTCGCGGGGCTCATGAAGGCCGCGCTGTCGCTGCACCATGGGGAGATTCCCCCCAGCCTCCACTTCGAGCGGCCCAACCCGCAGATCGACTTCGACGCGGGGCCGTTCTTCGTCAACACCACCTTGCGGTCGTGGCCCCGGGGCGAGACGCCTCGCTTCGCCGCGGTCAGCTCCTTCGGCATTGGCGGCACCAATGCCCACGCGGTCCTCGAGGAAGCCCCCATGCGGCAGAGTGGTTCCACCACGCGGTCCCACCAGCTCGTCGTGCTGTCCGCGCGCTCGCAGGAAGCGTTGCAGGCGGCGGCGTTGCAGCTCGACGCGCACGTGGCGGAGGGCGTGGACGCGCAGGCGCTGGCGGACCTGGCGTTCACGCACGCCGTGGGCCGCAAGGCGTTCGAGTACCGCAAGGCGTTCGTGGCGAAGGACGCGGAGGACCTGGCGCGGCAGCTGCGCAAGCCGGTGGTCGCGGTGAAGGGCGAGAAGCGCGCGCCGCGCGTGGCGTTCGTGTTCTCCGGCCAGGGCGCGCAGCGGGTCGCGATGGGGCGCGAGCTGGCGGAGGCGTCGCCCCGGTTCCGCGCGCACCTGGAAGCGTGCCTCGCGCTGCTGGAGGCGCCGCTGCGGGCGCGGGTGTCGAAGCTGCTGTCACCCGAGGCCGGCGCGGAAGCCGAGACCACGGCGGCCCTGGCGGACACGCGCGTCGCGCTGCCCGCGCTGTTCAGCGTGCAGGTGTCGCTGGCGCGGCTGTGGCAGGACCTGGGGGTGACGCCCTACGCCGTGATGGGGCACAGCTTCGGGGAGTACGCGGCGGCGTGTGTCGCGGGCGTGCTGTCCCTGGAGGACGCGATGCGCCTCACGGTGGCGCGCGGGGAGCTGATGCACCGCATGCCGCCGGGGGCGATGCTCGCGGTGGCGCTGCCTGCCGCGCAGGTCCAGCCACTGCTGTCGGGCCGGCTGGAGCTGGCGGCGGTGAACGCTCCGGACCGCTGCGTGGTGTCCGGTCCCGTGGAGGAAGTGGAGCGGCTGGAGGCGGAGCTGAAGGGCCGCAAGGCCGGGGCGGTGCGGATGCCCGCGCCGCACGCGTTCCACTCGGTGGACGTGGAGCCGGTGATGGCGGAGCTGGCGCGGGTGGTGGGGACGCTGCGCCGGTCCGAGCCGACGGTGCGGTACGTGTCCAGCCTCACGGGGACGGTGGCGCAGCCGGGGCAGCTCGCGGATCCGCGCTACTGGACGGAGCAGATGCGCAGGCCGGTGCTCTTCACCCGCGCGGTGGAGACGCTCCAGGAGGAAGGCTGCGCGGTATTGCTGGAGGTGGGCCCCGGTCAGGACGTGACGCCGCTGGTGCGCGCGAACCTGACGCGGGAGGAGAACGGGGGCCGCGGCCGCGTCCAGGGGCTGGCGTCGCTGCGCGTGGGCGGGACGACGACGGAGCAGATGGGCTGGCTCCAGGCGGTGGGAGAGCTGTGGAGCGCGGGCATCGCGGTGGACTGGAGCGCGTTCTACGCGCACGAGCAGCGCCTGCGGATGCACCTGCCCACGTACGTCTTCCAGGAGAAGACGGTCTGGGTGGAGCCGAAGGCGCAAGGCCCGGCGTCCGGCCGCATCACCACGGGGGCGCGGTCTCCGGCGCAGGTGAACGGCGCTGAAGCCGCACGGTCGAATCACGCGGCGCTCGGAGGAACCGACGGGCTGTCCGGGACCGCGCACCTGAGCGGGACCGGCCGGGTGGCACCGCCCACCGACAACCGCATGGCAGGGCCGTCTTCGCCCATCGGTGCTGCGTCCTCGTCCTTCGGGAACACCCACGCCGCGACCCAGACGGCGACCGCGTTCGCCGGGACCGGTCGCGTGGCGACGCTGACCGAGGCCCCTTCCTTCGACGGACCTCCGTCGACGACTTCCACCGACGCAGCCGTCTTCACCCCGTCCCAGCCGCGGACCGACGCCGCATTCCCCGACAGGTCGCAGATGCCCACGCTCACCGACGCCGCGGACCTCGACGAGCCTGTCACCGCGGCCCCGGCCTCCTCGCAGCCCGTCCGTGACGACGCGCCTCGCGGTGAGGTGGAGGAACGCGTGGCCGCGCTGTGGCGCGAGCGCCTGGGCCTGGAGTTCGTGGGCCGCCACGACGACTTCCTGGAGATCGGCGGCAACTCGCTGACGGCCGCCCAGCTCCTCAACCAGGTGCGCGACACCTTCGGCGTGAACCTGCCGCTCGCGGCCCTCTTCGAAGCCCCCACCGTCGCGGGCATCGCGGAGCGCCTGGTGCCCCTGCTGCGCCAGGCCCCGCAGGCCCCCGTGTCCGTGGAGCTCCCCCTGGTGCCGCTGCCGCGCACCGGCGAGCTGCCCCTGTCCTTCGTGCAGGAGCGCGTCTGGCGCCTGGAGCAGCACCTGCCCGGCCAGTCCGCGTACAACATCCCGTTCGTCCTGCGCCTCGAAGGCGACGTGAACGCCGACGTGCTGGAGCGCGGCATCCAGGAGATCGTCCAGCGCCACGAAGCGCTGCGCACCACCTACGACGTCGTGGACGGCCGCCCCGTGCAGCGCTTCCACGCGCACATGCACGTCCCGCTCACCCGCGTGGAGCTGCGCGGTCCCATGGAGACCCGCGAGCCCGAGGCCATGCGGCTCGCGCGCGAGGACGCCGCGAAGCCGTACGACCTCGTCCATGGTCCCGTCGTGCGCACCACCCTGGTCCGGCTGGACACGCGGCTGCACCTGCTGCTGGGCGGCATCCACCACATCGTCAGCGACACGCTCTCCATCGCCCTCTTCGTCCAGGAGCTGGGCCACCTCTACGACGCCTTCCTCCAGGGCCGTCCGTCTCCCCTGCCCCCGCTGCCCGTGCAGTACGCGGACTTCGGCGCGTGGCAGCGCCACAGCATCGCGGGCAACCGCCTGCCCGAACAGGACCAGGGCTGGCGGCAGCGGCTGGCCGGCATGCCGCGCAAGCTCGACCTGCCCACGGACCGCCCGCGCCCCGCGGAGAGCCCGCTCACCTCCGCGCGCATGACGGTGGACTTCCCGCCCGCGCTCGCCCGCGAACTCACGGCCTTCACGCGCCGCGAGGGCTTCACCGGCTACATGACGGTGCTCGCCGCGTGGCAGACGCTGCTGCACCGCTACAGCGGGCAGACGGACGTCGTCGTCGGCACGCCCATCGCCAACCGCACGCGGCCGGAGCTGCTGCCGCTCATCGGCTACGTGGCGCACTCGGCGGCGTTTCGCACGCGCTTCACGGACGGGCTCACCTTCCGCGACCTGCTCGCCCAGGTGCGCGATGAAGTGGCCGACGCGCAGAACCGCCCCGACGTTCCCTTCGAGTACCTGGTGGAAGCCCTCATCCCGGGCAAGGACATCGGCCGCGGCCGGATGACGGACTCCGTGTTCGTCTACCACACGGGCGCGGGCGCGGGTGCCGCGACGCTGGAGCTCACCGGCATGCGCGGCTCGCTGGTGGAGGTGCCGGGCACGCCCGTGCAATGGGGTGCCACGCTGGCGGACCTCACACTCGTGCTCTCCGAGGCCCCCGGCCGCGTCCACGGCGCCCTGGAGTACGCGACGGAGCTGTTCGACGCAGCCACCGTGGCGCGGCTCGTGGAGCACTTCCAGGTGCTGCTCGGCGCAGCGCTCGCCCGGCCCGAGACGCCCGTCTCCCACCTGCCCCTGGCCACGGAGGCCGAGCGCCGCGCCTGGCCCTCGCCCCGTGCCTCGCCGGGCTTCACCTCCGTGCCCGCCCTCCTCGCGGAGCGGCGCGCGCGGCACGCGGACGCGACCGCCGTCTCGCGCGGGGACACGCACTGGACCTGGGCGGAGCTGGGCGCTCGCGCGGATGCGCTGGCCTCGCGGCTGAAGGCCCTGGGCGTGACGGCCGGGACGCCGGTGGCCGTGTGCCTGCGCTCGTCGCCGGAGAAGCTGGCCGCGCTGTGGGGCGTGCTGGCCGCCGGGGGCGCGGGCATCGCGCTGGGGCCCGCGGACCTGGGGCAGCTGCCCGTGTACGCGCCGGAAGGCGCCCGCGTGCCGGTGCTCGTCACCACGCGCGCGCTGGTGGCCTCCGTGCGCGTGGAGGCTTCGCGCGTCGTGTACGTGGAGGACGTGGACGCGCCGGGTGCGTCGTCCTCCAACGCCTGGGACGCGCACGCGCTGGCGTGGCTGCTGCCCACGGGCTCCGGCCAGCCAGCGTGGGCGCTGGGCCACCACGAGCTGTCGGAGTTCTTCACCGGCCTGGACACGCGGCTGTCCCCGCCGGATGGCGGCGCGTGGCTGTCCGCGAGCGAGGCGTCCGCGGACCGGCCGGAGCTGGAGGCCCTGTGGGCGCTCACGCGCGGGCTGCGCGTGGTGTACCCGCCGGAGCGCATCACCGCGCGCCTGGTGAACCTGCACGGCGGCGGGCCTCGCGCGAAGGCGATGGACCTGAGCCTCATCTACTTCGCCAACGACGAGGACACGCTCCAGGGGCCGAAGTACGAGCTGCTGATGGAGGGCGCGAAGTTCGCGGACGCGCACGGCTTCTCCGCGGTGTGGACGCCGGAGCGGCACTTCCACTCGTTCGGCGGTCTGTATCCGCAGCCCGCGGTGATCTCCGCCGCGCTCGCGGCCGTGACGAAGCACCTGCACCTGCGCTCCGGCAGCGTGGTGCTGCCGCTGCATGATCCGCTGATCATCGCGGAGCAGTGGTCCGTGGTGGACAACGTGTCGCAGGGCCGGGTGGGCCTGTCGGTGGCCACGGGCTGGCACACGCAGGACTTCACCTTCGCGCCGGCCAACTTCGAGCGGCGCCGGGAGATCCTCCTGGAGAAGCTGGCCACGCTGCGCGCGCTGTGGCGCGGCGAGCGCTTCAAGCGTCCTGGCGGCGCGGGCACCACCATGGAAGCGGTGCTGCGGCCCAAGCCCGTGCAGAAGGAGCTGCCGGTGTGGCTCACCGCCACGTCCAACCCGGAGACCTTCCGCATGGCGGGCGAGCTGGGCGCGGGCGTGCTCACGGGCCTGCTGTCGCACTCGCTGGAGGAGCTGAAGCCGAAGATCGCCCTGTACCGCGAGGCGTGGCGCCGCAACGGCCACCCGGGGCGCGGCCACATCACCTGCATGCTGCACACGTACCTGGGCGACGACGACCAGGAGGTGCTGCGCCTCGTGCGCAAGCCGCTGCTCGCGTACTTCCGCAGCTCGGTGGACATCGTCACGTCCCTGCTGCTCACCCAGGGCTACCAGGGCGAAATCCAGAAGCTTTCCGCGGAGGACATCGACGCGCTGCTGGAGCACACCTTCGAGAACCACGCCAAGACGACCGGCCTCGTGGGCACGGTGGAAGGCGCCGTGAAGCGGCTGCGCGACGTGCGCGCGGCGGACGTGGACGAGGTGGCGGCCCTCATCGACTTCGGGCTCGAGACGCCGGTGGTGCTGGAGGGCCTGCGCCGGCTGGCCGTGGTGCGCGAGCGGATGGACGCGGAGGCCGCCGTCCGGCAGGAGCAGGTGCTGGTGGAGGCGGAAGCCGGCGTGGAAGGCCTGCTGGAGCTGGCGCGTGCGTCCGGCGCGGTGCTGGTGCACACGTCGGCCCGCCTGGCGCGCACGCTGAGCGAGCTGTCCGGTGCCCGGGAGTCCCTGGCCCACGTGGGCGCCCTGGTGGTGGAGGGCGCGTCGGTGGAGCTGGGCGCGGCGCTGCACCGGGCCGCGGGCGTGGAGGTGTGGCTGTCCGGTGACGCCCAGGAGGGCGCGCTCCTGCCGCGCACGCCGCGCGAGCGCATCCCCGCGAACCTCCAGACGTGGGTGCTGGACGCGGCGGGCCAACCCGTCCCCACGGGCGTGGTGGGCGAGCTGGCCCTCGCGGGCGCGGGGCTCCCCACCGCGCTGTGGCGCGCGGGGGATGAAGAGCACCGCCGCCTGGTGCCGCACCCGCGCGAGGCCGCGGCCCGCCTGTACCGCACCGGCCGTCACGCCCGCCTGCGCGCGGATGGCCGCGTGGAGCCCGTGGCTACGCCGTCCCGCCTCCCGCCTCCGCCCGTGGCGCGTCCCGCCGTCGTGGAGGCGCCGCGCCCGGTGGCGCCCGTCGCCACGCGTCCCGCCGCCCCGGTCGTGAACGAGGGCCCGCCGCCCATCCCGCGCGTGGGCCGCGACCGGCCGCTGCCCCTGTCCTTCGCGCAGCAGCGCCTCTGGTACCTCCAGCAGCTGGAGCCCGGCAGCGGCACGTACAACAACCCGTCCCTCTTCCGCCTCGTCGGAGCGCTGGACGTGGACGCGCTCCAGGCCGCGATGGACGCGCTGCTGGCCCGGCATGAGGTGCTGCGCAGCACGTACACCCTGGAGGGTGACCGCGCGGTGCAGGTCATCCACCCGCCGCGCGGCCTGCCGCTCCAGCTCCGGGATGTCGCGGGCGAGACGCCCGAGGCCCGCGAAGCGGAGATGCAGCGCTTCTGCAAGGCGTACGCGCTGCTGCCCTTCGACCTGGAGCAGGGCGTGCTGCGCGCGACGCTGCTGCGCCTGGAGCCCCAGGTGCACGTGCTGGCGCTCGTCTTCCACCACGCGGTGTCCGACGCGTGGTGCAACATGGTCATCGCGCATGACCTGACCGCGAACTACGCGGCGTTCCTCGCGGGCCAGCCGTCGCCCCTGCCGGAGCTGCCGGTGCAGTACGCGGACTACGCCGTGTGGCAGCGCGCGTGGCTGGACGGCGGCGAGCTGGAGGCACAGCTCGCCTGGTGGAAGCAGCAGCTCTCCGGGGCGCCCAACCTGGAGCTGCCCACGGACCGGCCGCGTCCCGCCGTCGTCTCCTTCGCGGGCGCGCGGCACCGCTTCACGCTGCCGCCGGAGGTCGCCACGCCGCTGCTCGCGCTGGGCCGCCGCAACGGCGCCACGACGTTCATGGTGATGATGGCGCTCTTCCAGACGGTGCTGTCGCGCTACTCCGGCCAGGAGGACTTCGTGGTGGGCACGCCCATCGCGGGCCGCACGCGTCCGGAGGTCGAGTGGCTGATGGGCTGCTTCATCAACACCCTGCCCTTCCGCTCGAAGCTGTCCGGCCTGCCGTCCTTCGTGGAGCTCCTGGGCCGCGTGCGCGCCCAGGCCCTGGAGGCCTACGCGCGCCAGGACGCTCCGTTCGAGCGCGTGCTGGACGTGCTCCAGCTGCCGCGCGACCTGAGCCGCTCGCCGCTGTTCCAGGTGAGCATCAACGTGGTCAACACGCCGGAGGCCAAGGCGCGCCCCGCCGGGCTGGAGCTGAGCGGCGTGGACGTGCCCTCCGACACGTCCAAGTTCGACCTGGGCCTGGAGGTGCTGGAGGGCCGCGACGGCTTCACCTGCCGCCTGGAGTACTCCACCGCCCTCTTCGACGCGGCCACCATCGAGCGTCTGGCGGAGCACCTGGTGGGCCTGGCGCGCGAGATTGTCGCCAGCCCCCAGACGCCCGTCGCGCTGCTGCCGCTGCTGGGTGACGCCGAGCGGCACCAGGTGTTGGGCGCCTGGAACGACACGTTCCGCGACTACCCGCACGACGCCTGCATCCAGGACCTCTTCGCCCGTCAGGTCGCGCTGCGCCCGGACGCGGTGGCGCTGGCGTTCGGCGAGGAGCGCCTGACGTACGCGCAGCTGGACGCGCGCACGAACCAGTGGGCGCACCTGCTGCGCGAGCACGGCGTGGGCCCGGACGTGCTGGTGGCGGTCTGCATGGACCGCTCGGTGGAGCTCATCGTCTCCCTGCTGGGCATCCTCAAGGCGGGCGGTGCCTACCTGCCGCTGGATGCGTCGTACCCGGCGTCGCGCCTGACCGCGATGCTGGAGGACGCACCCGCGAAGCTGCTGCTCATCACGCGGGCGACGCGCGCGTCGTTGCCCCTGCCGGCGGAGCTGCCGTCCCTCTTCGTGGAGGAGGCGCCCGTCGCCCACCTGCCCACGACGCCCGTGGTGGCGGGGACGCACTCGCGCCACCTGGCGTACGTGGACTTCACGTCCGGCAGCACCGGTCGCCCCAAGGGCGTCGCGGTGGAGCACCGCTCCGTGATGCGCCTGCTGCATCACCCGAGGTTCGGGCACCTGGGGCCGGAGGAGACCTTCCTGCTCGTCGCGCCCATCTCCTTCGACCCGACCACGCTGGAGATCTGGGGCCCGCTGGCGCACGGCGGCAAGCTGGCCGTGTTCCCGCCCACGTCGCCGTCGGACGTGGACCTGCTGGCCCAGGTCATCCAGCGCCACGGCGTCACCACGCTGCTGCTCACGTCGGGCCTCTTCACGCAGGTGGTGGACGTGAAGCTGGAGGCCCTGCGCGGCGTGCGGCGGGTGCTGGTGGGCGGCGACGTCGTGTCGCCCACGCACGTGCGCCGCGTGCTGGAGTCGGACCTGGGCACCGCCGTCGTCGCCTGCTACGGCCCGACGGAGTCCACCCTCTTCGCCTCCACGTACCCCGTGCCGGACGCGAAGTCGGTGGGGGGCACGATGCCCATTGGCCGGCCCATCGCCCAGACGCAGCTCTACGTGCTGGACAGGCATGGGCAGCCGGTGCCCGCGGGCGTCCCCGGCGAGCTGTTCATCGGCGGTGACGGCCTCGCGCGCGGCTACATCTCCCGGCCGGACCTCACCGCGGAGCGCTTCGTCCCGCACCCCTTCTCCTCCCGGCCCGGTGAGCGCCTGTACCGCACGGGTGACCTCGCGCGGTGGCGGCGCGATGGCGTGATGGACTTCCTGGGCCGCGCCGACAACCAGGTGAAGGTGCGCGGCTTCCGCATCGAGCTGCCGGAGGTGGAGGCCGCGCTGCGCGCCCACCCGGACGTGCGCGAGGCCGTGGTCGTGGTGCGCGAGGACGCGCCCGGCGACAAGCGGCTGGTCGCCTACGTCGTCCCGCACGGCGCCGAGCCGGGCCCGGGGGCGCTGCGCGACTTCCTGCGCCAGCGGCTGCCGGAGTACATGCTGCCGTCCGCGTTCGTCGCGCTGGCGGCGCTGCCGCTGACGTCGAACGCGAAGGTGGACCGCAAGGCCCTGCCCGCCCCCGGAGGCCAGCGCGCGTCCCGCAAGGAGTACGCCGCGCCGCGCACGCGGCTGGAGCGGACGCTGGCGGAGGTGCTGGGCCAGGTGCTGCGCGTGGAGCGCGTGGGCCTGGACGACAACTTCTTCGAGCTGGGCGGTGACTCCATCATCAGCCTCCAGGTCGTCGCGAAGGCGCGGCAGGCCGGCGTGCAGCTGCTGGTGAAGGACCTCTTCCAGCACCCCACCCTGGGCGCGCTGGCGGCCGTGGCCCGCGAGAGCGCGACCAGCCTCGCGGAGCAGGGCCCGGTGGTGGGTGACGTGCCGCTCACCGCCATCCAGGCGGACTTCCTGGAGCGCGAGCCGACGCACGCGCACCACTTCAACCACGCCCTGCTGCTGCGGGCGCGCCAGCCGCTGGTGCCGGCGCACCTGGAGCAGGCCCTCCAGGCGCTCGCCGTCCACCACGACGCCCTGCGCCTGAAGTACGTCCGGAGCACGGACGGCGCGTGGCGCCAGCGCGACGCGAGCCCCAACGAGGCCCCGCTCACGCTGCGCCAGGTGGACCTCTCCGTGCTGCCGCCCGAGGCGCGCCTCGCCGCGATGGAGCAGGAGGCCACGCGCGTCCAGGAGACCTTCGACCTGGCCTCACCGCCGCTCGTGCGTCCCGTGCTCTTCCACTTCGGGCCGGGCCAGGAGCAGCGCCTGCTGCTCGTCATCCACCACCTGGTGGTGGACACCGTGTCGTGGCGGATCCTCATCGAGGACCTGGAGGCCGTCTACCGCCAGGTCCAGTCCGGCCAGGTCCCCGCGCTGCCGGCGAAGACGACGTCCTTCCTGTCCTGGGCCCGCCGCCTGGAGACGCACGCCCTGACGGACGTGCTGGGGGCGGAGCTGGCCTTCTGGCGGGAGTCGGTGCGCGGCGACGTGGCCCCGCTGCCCACGGACGGTCCGGGCCCGCACACCTACGCCTCGCACCGCGCGGTGGTCGCGGAGCTGGACGCGGAGGAGACGCGGCTCCTGCTCCAGGAGACGCCCATCGCGTGGCGCGCGCGCATCGACGACGTGCTGCTGACGGCGCTCGCGCAGGCGCTTGGCGAGTGGACGGGGACGCCGGAAGTCCTCATCGACCTGGAGGGCCACGGCCGCGAGGAGCTGTTCGCGGACGCGGACGTGTCCCGCACCGTGGGCTGGTTCACGTCCCTCACCCCGGCCCTGCTGCGGCTGCCGGCGAAGGGCACGCTGGGGGACCGGCTGCGCGCCGTGCGCGACACGCTGAGCGCGTGGCCGAGCAAGGGCATCGGCTTCGGGCTCTTGCGCCACCTGGGGCCGCCGGAGGCACGGGCCGCGCTGGCCGCGCTGCCTCGGGCGCAGGTGTCCTTCAACTACCTGGGGCAGCTGGACGGCGCGACCGGCGCCAGCACCCTCTTCGCCCTGAGCGACGAGCCCGTGGGGCCCAACGTGGCGCCCCAGGCGGTGCACCCGCATGTGCTGACGGTGGAGGGCGCGGTGTCCGGCGGACAGCTGCGCCTGAACTTCGGCTATAGCTCCCTGCTGCACCACGAAGAGACCGTGCGGGCGGTGTCCCAGCGCTTCCTGTCCGCGCTGCGCGAGCTCATCTCCCAGCGCCACTCGGAGGACTCGCGCCGGCGGACGCCGAGCGACTTCCCGCTGGCACGCCTCTCCCAGGCCGCGCTGGACGCGGTGCTGGCGGCGCAGGGGCCCACGGTGGAGGACCTCTTCCCGCTCTCCGCGCTGCAGGAGGGCATGCTCTTCCACGCCCTCCAGGACCCGCACGCGGGCTACTACTTCGAGCACACCGCGTGGTCCATCCACTCGGACGTGGACATCTCGCTGTTCCAGCGGACGTGGCAGACGGCGGTGGACCGCAACCCCATCCTGCGCACGGCCTTCGTGTCCCAGGACCTGGCGTCGCCGCTGCAGGCGGTGCACTCGCACGTGGCGCTGCCCTTCGAGGTCCATGACTGGCGCCACCTGCCGGAGGACGCGCGGAAGGCCGGGCTGGAGCGGCTCATCGTCGTGGACCGCGCGCGCGGCTTCGACGTGTCGCGCGCGCCGCTGAGCCGGATGACCGCGGTGCGGCTGGCGGACGCGCAGTGGCGCTTCATCTGGAGCCACCACCACCTGCTGTTCGACGGCTGGAGCCTGGGGCTGTTCTTCCAGGAGGTCTTCGCCATCTACGACGCCCTGCGCGCCGGGACGCCGCTGCCTCCCGCCGGCCGGCCGCCGTACCGCGACTACATCGCGTGGCTGGGACAGCGCGACCTCGTCGAGGACGAGCGCTTCTGGCGCAACCAGCTCCAGGGCCTGACGGTGCCCACGCCCGTGCCCGCCATGCGTCCCGTGGCCACGGTCGCCACGGGCACCGTGAACCAGCCCATCCTCGGGGTGACGATTCCGGAGGCGCGCAGCGCGGCGCTGGAGGCCTTCGCCCGGCGGCACCAGCTCACGCTCAACACCCTGGCCCAGGCGGCCTGGGCGCTGGTGCTGGCGCGCCACGCGGACACGCGCGACGTGCTCTTTGGCACCACGCTGGCGGGACGTCCGCCGGAGCTCGCGGGCTCGGAGGCCATGCTGGGCCTGCTCATCACCACGCTGCCGGTGCGCATCGCGCTGCCGGACGACAGCGCGCCCGTGCTGCCCTGGCTCCAGGCCATCCAGGCGAAGCTGCTGGGCATCCAGCAGCATCAGCACACGCCGCTCGTCACCGCGCACGGGTGGAGCGACATCCCCCGGGGCGTGCCCCTCTTCCAGTCGCTGCTCGTCTTCGAGAACTTCCCCTTCGACGAATCGCTGCTGCGCCGCTCCACCGCGCTGGACCTGCGCGACCTGCAGATGGGCGAGAGCATCAACTACCCGCTGGCGGCCACGGTGCTCCCCGGCCGCGAGCTCCAGATGCACCTGGCCTACGACGAGAACCGCTTCGACGCGGAGTCCGTGCAGCGGGTGCTGGGCCAGTGGAATCAGGCGCTGGAAACCCTCATCCAGCCCGAGGCCCGGCTGTCCGACGTGTCCCTCCTGCCGGTCGAGGACCGCGCGTGGCTCTTGCGCACCGGCACCGGTGACGCCGTGGACTTCGAGCGCGAATCCACCGTGCATGCGCGCTTCGAGCGTCAGGCCGCCGCGACGCCGGACGCGGATGCCGTGGTGTTCGGGGAGACGACCCTCAGCTACCGGCAGCTCGACGCGCGGGCCAACCAGCTCGCGTGGCACCTGCGCTCGCTGGGCGTGGGCCCCGAGGTCACGGTGGGCCTGTGCCTGGAGCGCTCGGCGGAGGCCATCGTCGCGCTGCTGGCGGTGCTCAAGGCCGGTGGCGCCTTCGTGCCGCTGGACCCTTCCGCGCCCTCCGCGCGCAAGTCGTTCCTGCTCAAGGACTCTGGCGCGTCCGTGCTCGTGACGACGCAGGCCCTGGAAGAGGCGTGGCGCCCGGACGTGCCCCACGTGGTGCGGCTGGACGGCGCCGAACCTGTCCGACTGTCGGACAGGTTGGAGAGTCCGCCGGCGTCGGCCGGGGCGGGGAACCTCGCCTACGTCATCTACACGTCCGGCTCCACCGGCGCGCCCAAGGGCGTGATGGTGCAGCACCGCTCCGTGCTCAACCTGCACGGTGCGCTGACGCGGAGCATCTACGCGGGGCTGCCGCGCGGCCAGCGCATCACCGTGAACGCGCCGCTGTACTTCGACGCGTCCATCGAACAGGTGCTCCAGCTGCTGGACGGCCACTGCCTGTGCATCGTCCCGGAGGACGTGCGCGTGGATCCGGATGCCATGCTCGCGTGGTTGGAGCGTCAGCGCATCGACGCGCTGGACTGCACGCCGTCACAGCTCAAGCTCCTGCTGTCCGCCGGGTTGCTGGAGCGCGCCCACGTCCCCGCCCTGCTCTCCGTGGGCGGCGAGGCGCTGGACGAGGTGACGTGGCGGCAGCTCGCCGCGACGAAGCGCACGCGCACCTTCAACGGCTACGGCCCCACGGAGGTCACCGTGGACGCGACGACCTGGGCACTCCAGGACGCGCCGCAGCCGGTGCCCGTCATCGGGCGGCCGGTGGACAACCTGCGCGCCTACGTGCTCGACGCGAACCTGCACCTGGCGCCCATCGGCACGCCGGGCGAGCTGTGCTTCTCCGGTGAAGGCGTCACGCGCGGCTACCTGGGCCAGCCCGCGCTCACGGCGGAGCGCTTCCTGCCGGATCCGTTCAGCGACGCCCCCGGCGCGCGCCTCTACCGCACGGGCGACAAGGCCCGCTGGCGCGAGGACGGCACGCTGGAGTTCATGGGCCGCCTGGACTTCCAGGTGAAGCTGCGCGGCTACCGCATCGAGCTGGGCGAAATCGAGGCCACGCTGCGCGCACACCCGGGCATCCGGGACGCGGTGGCGCAGGTCCTCGGCGACCGGCTCGTCGCCTGGGTCGCGCCCCAGGTGGACACGTCCCACCTGGGCGAGCACGTGCGCCGCCACCTGCCGGAGTACATGGTGCCCGCCGCGTTCGTGGCGCTGGACGCCCTGCCCCTGACGCCCAACGGCAAGGTGGACCGCAAGGCGCTGCCCACCCCGGACGCCGCGCCGGTCACCGAGCGCGTCATCGAACCGCCCGCGACGCCGACGGAAGCGGCGCTCGTTCCCCTGTGGGCGGAGGTGCTGCGCGTCCCCGCCGTGGGTCGCCACGACGGCTTCTTCGAGTTGGGCGGACACTCGCTGCTGGCCACGCAGCTGGTGTCGCGCATGCGCACGCACTTCGGCGTGGAGCTGCCCCTGCGCGCGCTCCTGGAGGGCCCGACGGTCGCGGCGCTGGCCGAGCGCATCGACGCGCTCCGGCGGTCCCAGCCGCAGGCCCCCGAGGCCGCGGCGTCCGCCACGTCCGCCCTGCCCGCGCTGGTCCGCGCGGAGCGGCCGGACGTGCTGCCCCTGTCGTTCGCGCAGCACCGGCTGTGGTTCATCGAGCAGCTGGGCACGGCGGGCAATGCCTACAGCCTCCCGAGCCTGCTGGAGCTGGACGGCACGCTGGACATCATCGTGATGCTGGCCGCGTTCGACGAGCTGGTGCGCCGCCACGAAGCGCTGCGCACCACGTTCCGCTCGCACGAGGGCACGCCGTCGCAGGTCATCCACCCGCCCTTCCCCATGCCGCTGCGCAACGTGGACCTGTCCGCGCTGCCGACGGCGGAGGAGCGCGAGGCGGAGGCGTCGCGGCTGGCGCTGGAGGAGACGCGCACCCCGTTCGACCTGGAGCAGGGCCCGCTGTTCCGCGGGCTCCTCATCAAGCTTCAGCCCACGAAGCACCTGCTGCTGCTCAACACGCACCACATCATCTCCGACGGCTGGTCCACGGGCGTGCTGGTGCGGGAGATGGGCGCGCTCTACGCGGCGTTCGCGGCGGAGCAGCCCTCGCCGCTGCCGGAGCTGCCGGTGCAGGCCGCCGACCACGCCCTGTGGCAGCGCGGCTGGCTCCAGGGTGACGTGCTGGAGTCGCAGGTGGCGTACTGGCGCGGGCAGCTGGAAGGCGCCGCGCCGTACCTGGAGCTGCCCACGGACCACCCGCGTCCGGCGCGCCAGTCCTTCCGCGCGGGCGTGCAGCCCCTGACGCTGCCGCGCGACCTGAGCGACGCGCTGGAGTCCCTGGCGAAGCAGACGGCCTCCACCCCCTTCATGGTGCTGCTCGCGGCGTTCCAAACGCTGCTGCACCGGTACGCGGGCCAGGAGGACGTGCTCGTGGGCTCGCCCATCGCGGGCCGCCGTCACGCGGAGGCCGAGGATCTCATCGGCTACTTCGCGAACACGGTGGTGCTGCGCACGCGGGTCCGCGACACGCTCCGCTTCCGCGAGCTGCTGGACGAAGTCCGCGCCACCACGCTGGGCGCGTACGAGCACCAGGACCTGCCGTTCGAGAAGCTGGTGGAGGTGCTCCACCCGGAGCGCGACCTGGGCCGCACGCCGCTGTTCCAGGTGACCTTCACGCTCCAGAACGCGCCCATGCCGGAGCTGTCCCTGCCCGGCCTGACGCTGCGTCCCCGGGAGGCCAACCCGGAGGCCATCCTCTTCGACCTCCAGTGCATCCTGATGCGCACGCCGGACGGCTTCGACGGCGCGCTCGTCTTCAACCAGGACCTGTTCGAGCCGGCCACCGCGGCCGGCATGGCGGAGCACCTGCGCGTGCTGCTGGAGGCCGCCGTCCGCGCGCCGGACACGCGGCTGTCGCAGCTGCCGTGGCTCACGGAGGCGGAGCGTCAGCGGCTGCTCGTCGGGTGGAACGACACCGCCCGGGACTACCCGCGCGACGCGTCCGTGGCCGCCCTCTTCGCCGAGCAGGCCGCGCGCACGCCGGACGCCATCGCGCTGAAGGCCGGCGCGGAGACGCTCACGTACGCGGCGCTGGACCGGGCGTCGAACCAGCTCGCGCACCACCTGCGGCGCCAGGGCGTGCGGCCCGGCCACCGGGTGGGCGTGTGCCTGGATCGCTCCTTCGAGCTCGTCACCGCTCTGCTGGGCATCCTCAAGGCCGGCGCGGCGTACGTGCCGGTGGACGTGAAGGCCCCCGCGGAGCGCATCACCTGGATGCTCCAGGCGGCCAGCGTCAGCGTGCTCGTCACGCAGGAGGCCCTGGCGGACGAGCTGCCCCAGGTGACGGACCTCCAGGTCCTGCTGGACGGAGACGCCGCGCAGATTGCACGTCAGCCGGAGACGGCGCTGGACGTGGTGGTGTCCTCGGAGGCCTTGGCCTACGTGATGTTCACGTCGGGCAGCACCGGCCGGCCCAAGGGCGTCAGCGTGCCGCACCGGGGCATCACCCGCCTGGTGCGCGGCGCGGACTTCATCCACTTCGGACCCGAAGAAGTGTTCCTCCAGCTGGCGCCCGTCGCGTTCGACGCGTCCACGCTGGAGCTCTGGGGCGCGCTGCTCAACGGCGCGACGCTGGTGCTGGCGCCGCCCAAGGCGCTGTCGCTGGAGGAGACGGGCGCGCTGCTGCGGCGCGAGGGCATCACCACGCTGTGGCTCACCGCCGCCCTCTTCGAGCAGATGGTGCTCCACCAGGGCGACGCGCTGGCCCGCGTGAAGCAGGTGCTGGCGGGTGGCGACGTGCTGCCCGTGGAGCGCGTGCGCGAACACCTGAAGCGGCTGCCCGCGGATGCGGTGCTGGTCAACGGCTACGGCCCCACGGAGAACACCACGTTCTCCGCCACGCACACGCTGCGCGCAGGGGATGCCGTGGGCCGCTCGGTGCCCATCGGCCGGCCGCTGACGAACTCCACGGTGTGGGTGCTGGACGCAGCGCTCCAGCCCGTGCCGCCGGGCGTGCCGGGCACGCTGTACGTCGGCGGAGACGGCCTGGCCTGGGGCTACCTCCAGCGCCCGGACCTGACCGCTGAACGCTTCATCCCCCACCCCTTCGCCACGCAGCCCGGAGCGCGCCTCTACGACACTGGCGACCGCGTGCGCTGGCTGCGCGACGGGACGCTGGAGTTCCTGGGCCGCACCGACTTCCAGGTGAAGCTGCGCGGCTTCCGCGTGGAGCCGGGTGAGATTGAAGCCGTGCTGCGCCAGGCGCCGGAGGTCCAGGAGGCGGTGGTCGTGGTGCGCGAGGACGTGCCGGGCGACCGGCGCCTCGTGGCCTACGTCGTGTCCGGCGAGGACGACAGCGTCGACACGGGCGCGCTGCGGACCTCCGTGCAGAAGCAGCTGCCGGAGTACATGGTGCCGTCGGCCATCGTCGTCCTGCCGAAGCTGCCGCTGAGCCCCAACGGCAAGGTGGACCGCAAGGCCCTGCCCGCGCCGCAGGCCCGCGCCGCGGATCCGGCCGCGTCCGCCGCCCCCCGCAGCGCGCTGGAGAAGGCGCTCGCGGACATCTGGGCGGAGGTGCTTCACCTGGAGACCGTGGATATCCACGGCGACTTCTTCGAGCTGGGTGGGCACTCGCTGCTGGCCACGCAGGTGGTGTCGCGCATCCGCGCGTCGCTGGGCGTGGAGCTGCCGCTGGGCGAGCTGTTCCGCGCTCCCACGGTGGCGTCGCTGGCGGAGCGGCTGGTGGACGCGCGCCGCACCCAGGCCCCGCCGCTGGTCCGCGCCGAGAGGACGTCCCCGCCGCCGCTGTCGTTCGCGCAGCAGCGGCTGTGGTTCATCGACCAGCTGGAGTCGGGCAGCCCGCTCTACAACATGCCCCTGGCGCTGAACCTCGCCGGCGACCTGGACGTGGACGCGCTGCGCGCCAGCCTGGACGCGCTGATGGCGCGCCATGAGTCCCTGCGCACGACGTTCCGCATGGAGGCCGGAAAGCCGGTGCAGGACATCCATCCGGAGGGCCGCGTCCCCCTGGAGCTCGTGGACCTGACGGGCCTGGGCAGCCGCGCCGCGAAGCAGGCCGAGGCCCAGCGCCTGGGCCACGCGGAGACGCTGCGCCCGTTCGACCTGAAGCGCGGACCAGTCATCCGCGCCCTGCTGCTGAAGCTGGACGCGCGCGAGCACCTGCTGGTGCTGCACCTGCACCACATCGTGTCCGACGGCTGGTCGCTGGGCATCCTCGTGCGGGAGGTCACCTCGCTCTACGAGGCCCGGCGCGCCGGGCGTCCCCCTGCCCTGCCGGAGCTGCCGGTGCAGTACGCGGACTTCGCCATCTGGCAGCGCGGCTGGCTCCAGGGCGGCGTGCTCCAGGCGCAGGTGGAGTGGTGGAAGCACCAGCTCTCCGGCGCGTCGTTCGTGCTGGACGTGCCCACCGACCGGCCGAGGACCGCCACCGCCTCACAGCGCGGCGGACTCATCCGGGTGGCGCTGCCGCGCTCCCTCGCCGAGCGCGTGGATGCGCTGGCGCAGGCGGAGGGCGCCACGCCGTTCATGGCGCTGCTGGCGGCGTTCCAGGCCGTGCTGTCGCGCATGTCCGGGCAGGACGACGTGCTGGTGGGCTCGCCCATCGCGAACCGCCGTCACGCGGAGACGGAGGGCCTCATCGGCTTCTTCGTGAACATGCTGGTGCTGCGCGGCCGCATCGGCGCACGGACGACGTTCCGTGAGCTGCTGGCCCAGGTGCGCGCCACCACGCTGGGCGCGTACGAGCACCAGGACATCCCCTTCGAGCACCTGGTGGAAGCGCTCCAGCCCGAGCGCGACCTGGGCCGCACGCCGCTGTTCCAGGCGATGTTCGCGCTCCAGAACGCGCCCGTGTCGGAGCTGTCGGTGCCCGGCCTCTCCGTGACCCCGGCCCTCGTCGAGGGCGAGTCGCTGTCCCAGTTCGAGCTGGCGCTGGACCTGCACCGGACCGGCGACGGCTACGAGGGCGGCTTCCGCTACGCCGCGGACCTCTTCGACGCGAACACCATCGAGCGGTTCGTCGCCCACCTGCGCCGGCTGCTGGAGGTCGTCTGCGATGCCCCGGACCTGCCGCTGGCGGACGTGTCGCTCGTCTCGCCGGAGGAGCTGGTGCGGCTGGTGCGCACGGGCAGCGGTGAGTGGGTGGACTTCGAGCGCGACGCCACGCTGCACGGCCTCATCGAGCGGCAGGTGGCGCGCACCCCGGACGCCCCGGCCGTCGTGTTCGAGGACACGGCGCTGACGTACCGGCAGCTCGACACGCGGGCGAACCAGCTCGCGTGGCGGCTGCGCTCCATGGGGGTGGGCCCGGAGGTGCGGGTCGCCCTGTGCCTGGAGCGCTCCGTGGAGGCCATCATCGCGCTGCTCGCGGTGCTCAAGGCCGGCGGCGCCTTCGTGCCGTTGGATCCGGGAGCTCCCTCCGCGCGCAAGGACTTCGTGCTGCGCGACAGCGGCGCGGCCGTGCTCGTCACGACGGAGGCCGCGTGCGGCGACTGGAGCCCCTATGGCGCCCAGGAGCTGTGGCTGGACGTGGAGCAGGCCGGCCTGGGGGCCCTCTCGCATGAGCCCCTGCCCGCGCTGACGGGCCCGGAGCACCTGGCGTACGTCCTCTACACGTCCGGCTCCACGGGCACGCCCAAGGGCGTGATGGCGCAGCACCGCTCCGTGCTCAACCTGCACCGGGCCATGGGCCGCGCGCTCTACGCGGGTCAGCCCCGGGGCCAGCGCGTCACCGTCACCGCGCCGCTGTACTTCGACGCGGTGATGGAGCGGGTCATCCGGCTCATCGACGGCCACTGCCTGTACGTCGTCCCGGACTCGCTGCGCCTGGATCCGGAGGCGATGCTCGCGTGGCTGGAGCAGCACCGCATCGACTCGCTGGACTGCACGCCCGCGCAGCTCAAGCCGCTGCTGGCGGCCGGGCTGCTGGAGCGCGCCTGGGTGCCGCCCCACATCGTGCTGGGCGGCGACGCACTGGACTCCGAGTCGTGGCGCAAGCTGGCCGCGACGGACCGCACGCGCGCCTTCAACGCGTACGGCCCCACGGAGTGCACCGTCGGCACGACGACCGCGCCCATCCAGGGCAGCCCCAGGACGGAGCCCGTCATCGGCCGTCCGCTGGCGAACCTGAACGCGTACGTGCTCGACGCGCGGCAGCGGCTGGTGCCCTTCGGAACGCCGGGCGAGCTTTGCTTCTCCGGCGAAGGCATCACGCGCGGCTACCTGGGCCGCCCGGACCTGACGGCCGAGCGCTTCCTGCCGGATCCGTTCAGCGCGGAGCCCGGCGCGCGGCTCTACCGCACGGGCGACAAGGCCCGCTGGCGGCAGGACGGCACGCTGGAGTTCATGGGCCGCCTGGACTTCCAGGTGAAGCTGCGCGGCTACCGCATCGAGCCAGGCGAAATCGAAGCCACGCTGCGCACGCACGTCGCCGTCCGCGACGCGGTGGCGCTGGTCCGCGAGGACGTCCCGGGCGACGCGCGGCTCGTGGGCTACGTGGTGACGGACGCCGACACGGAGTCGCTGCGCGAGCACCTGCGCCGGCACCTGCCGGAGTACATGGTGCCGTCCGCTCTGGTCACCCTGCCCGCCCTGCCGCTGACGCCCAACGGCAAAGTGGACCGCAAGGCCCTGCCCTCGCCGGAGGCGCAGCTGCGCGCCGCGCGCTCGTACGAGGCCCCGGCGACGCCCGCGGAGGTGGCCCTGGCCTCGCTGTGGGAGGAGCTGTTGAACGTCCCCGTCGTGGGGCGCAACGACCACTTCTTCGAGCTGGGCGGCCACTCGTTGCTGGCCACGCAGCTGGTCTCCCGCATCCGCGCCCGCTTCGGCGTGGACGTGGGCGTCCGGGCGCTGTTCGAGTCGCCCACCGTGGCGGCGCTCGCCCAGCGGCTGCCGGACGCACCGGAGGCCAGCGCCCTGCCGCCGCTGCGGCCCGCCGCGACATCCGGCCCGCATCCGCTGTCGTTCGCGCAGCAGCGGCTGTGGTTCATCGACCAGCTCGACCCGGGCAGCGCGCTCTACAACATGCCCACGGCGCTGCGCCTCTCCGGCGCGGTGGACGTGCCCGCGCTCCAGCAGGCCTTCGACGCCCTGGTGCAGCGCCACGAAGCGCTGCGCACCACGTTCGAAGCGTACGACGGCGAACCCCGCCAGCACGTGCACCCCGCCGCCACCGGAGTCCTGTCGGTGGTGGACCTGACGGGGCTCTCCGACGACGCACGCGAGGCGGAGGCCCTGCGGCTCGCGAGCGAGGACGCGCTGACGCCCTTCGACCTCGCCGTGGGTCCGCTGGCGCGCCTCACGCTCTTGAAGCTGGGCGAAGAGGAGCACGTGCTGCTCCTGTGCCTGCACCACGCCATCGGTGATGGCTGGTCCATGAGCATCCTGGTGCGTGAGGTCACCGCGCTCTACGAGGCCTTCCGGAAGGGCCAGCCCTCGCCGCTGGCCCCGTTGCCGGTGCAGTACCCGGACTTCGCCGTCTGGCAGCGCGGCTGGCTCCAGGGCGAGGTGCTGGACGCGCAGCTCGCGTGGTGGACGCAGCAACTGGCCGGAGCCCCGCAGGCGCTGGCGCTGCCCACGGACAAGCCGCGTCCGCCGCAGCGTTCGGCGAGGGGCGCCACCTTCCCGGTGCGTCTGTCATCGACGTTGAGTGAGGCGGTGGAGGCGCTGGCGCAGCGTGAGGGGGCCACGCCCTTCATGGTGCTGCTCGCGGCCTTCCAGACGCTGCTGCACCGGTACTCCGGTCAGGAGGACCTGCTCGTCGGCACGTCCATCGCGGGCCGGCGCCATGCGGAGACGGAGGGCCTCATCGGCTTCTTCGTCAACACGCTGGTGCTGCGCGCGCGGTTCGACGGCCGCCCGTCGTTCCGCAAGCTGCTCGCGCAGGTGCGCACCACCACGTTGGGCGCATACGAGCACCAGGACATCCCCTTCGAGCGGCTGGTGGAGGCCGTACAGCCCACGCGCGACCTGTCACGCACGCCGCTCATCCAGGCCCTCTTCGCGCTCCAGAACGTGCCGGACTCCGAGGTGCGCCTGCCGGAGCTGACGCTGCGCCCGGTGGAGGTGGACCTGCCCACGACGAAGTTCGACCTGGACCTGACGCTCGGCCGCACGGAGCGCGGCTTCGAGGGCGTCCTGTCCTACGCCACGGACCTCTTCGAGCCCGCCACCGCGCGCCGGCTGTCGGAGCACCTGGTCCAGCTGCTGGAGGGCGCCGTCGCGAAGCCGGACGCCGCGGTGGACACCCTGCCCCTGCTGACGGCCGAGGAGCGCCAGTGGGTGCTGGAGGAGTGGAGCGGCGAGACCGCCGACTTCGAGGGCGACCTGCCCTTCCACACGCGCTTCGAGCAGCAGGTGACGCGCACGCCCAAGGCCCCGGCCGTGGTGATGGGCGACACGTCCGTGTCGTTCCATCAGCTCAACGTGCGCGCGAACCAGCTGGCGCACTACCTGCGGTCGCTGGGCGTGGGCCCGGACGTTCCGGTGGCGTTCTGCCTGGAGCGCTCGCCGGAGGCCATCGTCGCCATCCTGGGCATCATGAAGGCGGGCGGCGCGTACGTGCCGCTCGACCCGGCGGCCCCCGAAGCGCGCAAGGCCTTCGTCCTGGAGAACAGCGGCGCGGCCGTGCTGCTGACCACGCAAGCACAGGTGGAGGCGTGGCAGCCGGCGGTGCGGCACGTGGTGCGGCTGGACGCGGACGCGCGGCGCATCGAGTCGTCCTCGCCGGTCAACCCACGCTCGGGCGTGCGGCCGGAGCACCTGGCGTACGTCATCTACACGTCGGGCTCCACGGGCATGCCCAAGGGCGTGATGATCCAGCACCGCTCGCTGGCGCACCTGCAGCGCTCGCTGAAGGACGCGTGCTACACGCAGGCGCCTCCGGTGATGCGCGTGAGCCTCAACGGACCGTTCTACTTCGACGCGTCCGTGACCCAGTTGCTGTTGATGGGAGACGGCCACTGCCTGTGCATCGTCCCGGAGGCGACGCGGCAGGATCCGGAGGCGATGCTCGCGTGGCTGGAGCAGCAGCGCATCGACGCGCTGGACTGCACGCCGTCGCTGTTCAAGCTGCTGCTGGACGCGGGCTTCCTGGAGCGGCCGCACGTGCCGTCCATCTGCTTCATCGGCGGTGAGGCGATGGACGAGGTGACGTGGCGCGCGCTCGCGGCGACGGACCGCACGCGCGCCTACAACGCCTATGGCCCCACCGAGGGCACCGTGGCGTCGACCACGGAGCGCATCCAGGGCACCCGGCAGCCCACGCCCGTCATCGGCCGGCCCATGCTCAACGTGGGCGTGTACGTCCTGGATGCGAACCTGAACCCCGTGTCCGTGGGCGTCCCCGGCGAGCTGTTCATCGCGGGCGAAGGCCTGGCGCGCGGCTACCGCAACCGGGCGGACCTCACCGCGGAGCGCTTCATCCCCCACCCGTTCAGCACGGAGCCCGGGGCCCGCATGTACCGCACGGGCGACCGGGTTCGCTGGAAGCAGGACGGCACGCTCGACTTCATGGGGCGCGTGGACTTCCAGGTGAAGCTGCGCGGCTACCGCATCGAGCCCGGTGAAATCGAGGCCGCGCTGCGCACGCACCCGGGCATCCGGGAGGCGATGGTGCTGGTGCGCGAGGACGTGCCGGGAGTGCAGCGGCTGGTGGCGTACGTGGCGCCGGAGGTGGACACCGCTCCGCTCCGAAGCCACCTCCAGCGCTCGCTGCCGGACTACATGGTGCCGGCCGCCTACGTCGCGCTGCCGGTGCTCCCGCTGACGCCCAACGGCAAGGTGGACCGTGCTGCGCTCCCGGCCCCGGTGGACGAAGCCGCGAACCCCGAAGCGCGCGTGGGCCCCAGGGACGAGCGGGAAGCCATGCTCGCGAGCCTCTGGGCCGAAGCCCTGGGCGTGGCCGCGGTGGACGTGCGCACCAGCTTCTTCGAGCTGGGCGGGCACTCGCTCCTCGCGGTGCGGCTCATGGCGGCGGTGAACCGGGAGACGGGCCAGAAGCTCCCGCTGTCGGCGCTCTTCCAGGCCCCCAGCGTGGAGCGGTTCGCGGTGCTGCTGGGCGAGAGCGTGGCGGCGGAGCCGAAGCCCTTCACGCCGCTGGTGCCCTTCACGAAGGAAGGCACGGGCAGCGCGCCGCCGTTCTTCTGCGTGCACCCGGTGGGCGGCAACGTGCTGGCCTACGCGGAGCTGGCGCGGCGGCTGGGACCGGATCAGCCCTTCTACGGTCTCCAGGCCCGGGGCCTGGACGGTACGAGCCAACCGCTGGACACCGTGGAGGCCCTGGCCGCCAGCTACGTGCGGGCGCTGCGAGAGGTCCAGCCCACGGGCCCGTACCACCTGGGCGGCTGGTCGCTGGGCGGCGTCATCGCCTACGAGATGGCGTACCAGCTGCGCGAAGCGGGTGAAGCCGTGGAGCTGGTGGCGATGATCGACTCGTACGTGCCACAGCCGGTGCCGGACTCGGAGCCTGACCTGGACCGCACGCTGGCGGTGGGCCTGTTCGCGCAGGACTCGATGGGCGTGTCGCTGGCGGATCTGGATGTGGACACGGCGGAGCTGGCGACGCTGGAGCCCGAAGCGGCGCTCGCGAAGGTGCTGGAGGCCGCGGCCCGGACCGGCGCACTGCCGCCAGGAGTGGACGCTGGGAGCTCCACGGGGCTGTTCCAGGTCTTCGAGGCCAACCTCGAAGCGGCCCGGCGCTACCACCCTCCCGCGATGGAGCAGCGCGTGGTGCGCATCCAGGCGGAGGAGCTCGTGGACGACACGGGCACGGGAGACGGCGGCTGGACGGCGCTCGTGGGGGACCGGCTGGAGTCGCACCGCCTGCCGGGCACCCACTACACGCTGCTGCGCGAGCCGGGAGTGCAGGCCGTGGCGGAGCTGCTGGCGAAGGCCCTCCGAGCCCCGGGCCAGGAGTGACGTGAGCGCGGGTCTGGCGCCCTCAGGCACCTGGGGCGTCAGGCTCGCGTGCCGCTGGACCTGGCGGCGGAGCCTTCCGCGCGAGCGCCCCGCAACGAAGAACCCCGCTCCCTCCTTCGAGGGGGCGGGGTCCGTGAACCACGTCAGCGGCGCGGCGGCTACTTGTGCGCGTTCCGGTCCGCCTCGGACGCGGGCGCCTTGTCGGCGGGCACGTCGAAGAAGGCGCTGGGGCTGGCCGGACGCGACACGCTGTTCTCCAGCGTCTCCGGCACGGACGGCAGGGCCACCTGCGTCACCTGCGCCTTGGCTGCGGCCTCGGCCGCGAGCTTCGCGTTCTTGCGGCGGCGGTACAGGAAGTAGCCCACCGCCAGCACCGCCAGCGAGCCCATCACCACGACCTGGCCGTCCTTCAGCTTGCGGATGACCATGTCCAGCTCGCCACCGAAGTGGAACCCGAGCCACACGAACACCGGCGCGGACAGGAGCGCCGCCAGGCCGTCCCAGAAGATGAAGCGCCAGTAGGACATGTGGACGGAGCCCGCGGTGAAGTACGTCACCGCGCGCACGCCCGGCATGAAGCGGGCAATCATCACGATCTTCTGGCCGTGCGTGATGAAGAGTGATTCCACCTTCGCCCGCTTCTCCGGCGTGACGATCTTGGAGAAGAACCCTCCGCTCTTCGCCCCCGGGTCGCGCCCCAGCCGCGTGCCCAGCCGGCGCCCCGCCAGGTAGATGAGGCTGTCACCCACCAGGATGCCGAAGAACCCCACCGCCATCATCACCGGCAGGTTCGCCGCGCCCTTGTGCGCCAGGAACCCACCGAGGATGAGCGAGATATCCTCCGGCAGCGGCACGCCCAAGCCGCACGCCACCAGGATGGAGAACACCGTCAGGTAGGCGAAGAGGCCCTGGGAGTCACCGAGCAGGTTGGTAAGCAGTTCTTCCACGCGTCGTTCCGTCCAATCACGTCCGAAGGGCCGCTCGGCAACCACCCGGGCCAGCCCGTCCATCACCCAGCCATCAACCGGGTGCGGCAGTTGAAAACTCCGGCCGCCCAGCTTCCCACCTCAAGCGCCCGAGCCCCATCACGAAAGCCCTGGGGCGTATGTCTATCCCCACCCACAGTGTGCGACAGCCTGGGAGCCCGGGGGGGCTCCAGGCAAGCACAGTAACCACCTCCGGTGCGGGTGGCAGGGTCTTGGGTGCTTTCCGGCCTCCCGGCAGGAGCCCGGAGCCACCTGTCCGACAGCCGGTCAGGTTCCCGGGGCCCGCGCCACGAGCGTGCGCAGCATGTCCCGGTTGTCCCGGGCCTTCGCGCCGAAGTGGCTGACAATGCCCATCAGCAGCTTGATGCAGGCCTGCGGCTTCGCCGCGAGCAGCTTCTGGAAGTCCGCAGCGCGGATCTCCAGCGCCAGCACGTCCGTCTGCGCGGTGGCGGAGCACAGCCGCTCACCCTTCTGCACCAGCGCCAGCTCCCCCAGGGGCTCGCCGACGGTGACCTCCCCCAGCGGGATGTCCTCGCCCGACGGGCTCCGGGCGCTCAGCCGCACGGTGCCCTCGCCGACGATGAGGAGCGAGTCCCCCGGCTTGCCCTCGGTGAACAGCGCCGTCCCCTTGGGGAAGGCGCGCGACACGGCGGCCCCCGCGAAGATGGAGATGCCGGTGTCGGTGAAGCCCTTGAAGAGCGGACAGGCCTTCAGGGTCGTCTCGGGCACGAGAGCCATGGGGGTGTTCCTAACACGCACAACGCGGCCGCGTCAGCGGCTGGCGCGGTGTTCGGCGGCGGTGTGCACGTAGTGGAGGGCGGACTGGATCAGGAACTCGCGCTCGCCGTCGTGGAGGGGGCGCTTCACCTTGCCGGGCGAGCCCACCACCAGCGTGCCCGGGGGAATCTTCGTCCCGGGCGTCAGCAGCGTGCCGGCGCCGATGATGCAGTCGTCCCCCACCTCCACGCCGTCCATCAGGATGGCGCCCATGCCCACCAGCACCCGGTGGCCCACGACGCACCCGTGGAGGATGACCCGGTGGCCCACCGTGCAGTCGTCGCCCACCGTCGTGGAGTCACCCTGGCTGGTGACGTGCACCATGGTGAGGTCCTGGATGTTGGTGCGCTTGCCAATGCGGATGGAGTTCACGTCTCCGCGCAGCACGGAGTTGAACCAGATGGACGAGTCCTCGCCCAGCTCCACGTCGCCCACCACCTGGGCGGAGTCCTCGATGAAGCAGCTCGGGTGGACGCGGGGAGACACCCCGCGAAACGGCTTCAACGGCATGGGAGTACCTCCGACGGCGGGACAGCGGCGGAAAGTGTCAGGCCTCCGCCGGCACATGCAGCGGCACGGGCAGCTCCACCGGCGGCGGCGTCACGGTGGGCGCCTGGAGCATCGCCACCTGCTTGCCCGCGAGCTGGTTGGGCGTGGCGCGCTCCACGTGCACCTTCACGATGGAGCCCGCCGGAGCGTCGCCCTCGAAGTTCACGGTGCGGTTCTCCGGCGTGCGGCCGAAGCGCTTGGTGGCGTCGTAGCGCGAGCGGCCCTCGACGAGCACCTCCACGTCCAGCCCCACCTGCGCCTGGGTGTACTCGCCGCTGATGCGCCGCTGCAGCTTCTGCAGCCGCTCCAGCCGGGCCACCTTCACCTCGTGCGGGATGGGGCCCCAGTCCTTCTCGCGCAGCGCGGCGCCCGTCTTGGGGCGCGGGCTGTACACGAAGGAGAACTGGTTGTCGTACTTCACCCGCTCGGTGAGCTGCATCGTCATCTCGAACTCTTCCTCGGTCTCACCGGGGAAGCCCACGATGATGTCCGTGGTGATGGCGATGCCGGGCCGCGCGGCGCGCAGCTTCTCCAGCCGCTCCATGTACTGCTCGACGGTGTAGTCGCGGCGCATCATCTTCAGGATGCGGTCGCTGCCGCACTGCACCGGCAGGTGGAAGTGCGGGGCGATCTTCGGCTGCACGCGGAAGGCTTCGATGAGCTCGTCCGACAGGTCGTGCGGGTGGCTCGTCGTGAAGCGCACGCGCTCGATGCCCGGCACCTCCGCGGTGCGCAGCAGCAGCTGCGCGAAGCTGATGCCGCCCTGGTACGAGTTGACGTTCTGGCCGATGAGCGTGACTTCGCGCACGCCCACGCCCGCCAGGTCCGCCACCTCGTTGAGGACCTCCGGGAAGTTGCGGCTGACTTCACGGCCACGGGTGTGCGGGACGATGCAGAACGAGCAGACGTTGTCGCAGCCCTTCATCACCGTGACGAACTCGGACACCTTGCCGCGGGACGTCTCCGCGTCGGCGCGCGGGAAGACGTACTCCTCGGAGTCCACGAAGGCCGTCTCCACCACGCGCTCGCGGGCGTCCTGCACGCGGGCGATGACCTCCGGCAGCTTCGCGATGTTGTCCGGGCCGAAGACGAAGTCCAGGTACGGGACCTTCTTCAGCAGCTTGTCCTTCTCCTGCTGGGCCACGCAGCCGCCCACGCCCAGGATGGCGCCGCGGCTGGCCTTCACGGCGCGGTAGCGCCCCAGCGCGGACAGCATCTTGTCCTCGGCCTTCTCCCGGATGGAGCAGGTGTTGAGGATGATGAGGTCCGCGTTGTCCGCCTCGGGCGTGGGGACGTAGGACATCTTCGACAACGCCTCGCTCATGCGGAGCGAGTCGTTGACGTTCATCTGGCAGCCGAAGGTGTGGATGAAGTAGCGCTTCATGGGTGGGCCTTGAAGGAAAACGGGCCGTTATGGAACGCCCGGACGCGGAATGCAACCGGGCGGACACGCGGGGTCATCCCCGGCTGAGCACCTTCGTGAGCCGGGTGTGCAGGGCCAGCAGCTCCGGCTCGCGCTCCCGGAGCAGGGCCACCGTCTCCACCCCGTACCGGCGGCCCAGGGCGTCCGTCTCCCGCTCCTGCTTCACCAGCTCGTCCTGGACGCGCTTCTTCACCTCGTCCACCTCCGGCCCGGAGCGGGACTCCAGCTCCGTCAGCTTCGAGCGCAGCCGCTGCACGGTCCACCGCCGGCCGCCAAAGGCCCGGAGGACGGCGCTCCCCCACTCCGCCGCCTTCACGTCCAGGCCGCTCGTCTCCAGCGCCGCCTTCGCCGCGCCGGCCATGGCCTCCGGGCTTGCGTCCGCCTCCACGTGCGCCAGGAAGGTCTCCTGGTAGCGGACCAGCTGGTCGAGCAGCGCCTTGTCCACCGGGCGGGACGCCATGCGCAGCGTGCGGTCGTCGGCGGCGTCGAAGTCCGGACCGGTCTCCACGTTGGGGACGTCCTGGTAGTCGTCGAAGAAGGACGGGGCCATGGGGGCGCTCCTCGGGTGCGAAAGGGTTTTCAGACGGGGACGAGCTGTTCCGCGATGCGGGCCAGGTCCGACACGGAGGTGACGACGACGGCCTGGGTGCAGTGCTTCTCGTAGGTGAGCATCTCGCTGTCGCCGATGCCCCAGTTGCCCCGGTCCTCGGGGCAGATCCACAGCACGCGCTTGGCCTTGCGCTTCAGGTCCTTCAGGGCCCAGGCGTTGCTCGCGTTGTAGTTGTTGCGGCCGTCGCCAATGATCATCACGGTGGTGCGGCGCGTGATGCTGCCCAGGTGGTCGCGCGTGAAGTCCGCCAGCGCACGGCCGTAGTTGGAGTTCGCGCTCATGGACACGGTGCGCCCGGCGGTCGCCGCGTCAATGGCCTCGCTCACGTCCAGGTCCTTGAAGAACTGGGTGACTTCACCCACGTCGGACACGAAGACGAACGAGCGCACGCGCACGAACAGCGACTGCAGCGTGTGCATGAACAGCAGCATCATCCGGGACGCGTTGCGCACGGAGTCGGACACGTCGCAGAGCACCACCAGCTCCGGGCGCTCCGGCCGGCGGGTGCGGAACATGGGCACCATGGGCACACCGTCCCACGGCATGTTCCGGCGCAGCGTGCGCTGCACGTTGAGCGACCCGCGCCGGTGCGAGCGCTGCTTGCGGATCATCCGGCTCTTGAGCTTCTCCGCCAGCGTGCGGACGGCGGCCTCCATCTGGTCCACCTCCGCCTGCGTGAGCAGGTGCAGCGGCTTCTCCGTGACGGTGTCCGTGCGGCGGCGGATGCGAGCCTCGGACTGGCGCTTCACCTCCGCGCGAGCGGCGTCTTCAATCTTGCGCATCGCCGCGGCCACGTGGCGCGAGACGATCTCCACCCCTTCCGCATGGAGCCCGCGAGCCTTCAGCTCGTCCTCCAGCGACTTCAAGTCAGAGCGCGCGCGCTCCATGCCCGCACCCGCGAGCATCCGCCGCGTGAAGAACCCCGTCTGCAGCGGGCTCTCCAGCTGTCCCAGGTCCAGCTGGAGCGACGCCTGGCGGAAGATCTGCGCCAGCCGCGCGCGGTCGCCCGCGAGGATGGCCTGGGCCAGCGGGGACATCTCCGGAGCCAGCAGGTTCATCTGGTAGATGACCATCTTCAAGAGGTCGCCTTCGAGATAGCCCTCTTCCTCCAGCTGCTTCGCCAGCGACTTGTCGATGGCCTCGAACGTGCGGGCCGCGCCGGAGAAGAAGAAGTCGAACGCGCGGCGGAAGGTCTCCACGTCCAGCTCGCGCTTCACCAGCGTGGTGCGCAGGACGGAGCGGAACAGCGCGCGGTCCGTGACGCCCACCTCGGCGGTGGCTCGCAGGGCGTCCTGCACCTCGGACGTGCTGACGCGGACGCCGTTCTGGCGAAGCACCTCCGCGAACTCGACGATGCGCGCGTCCATGGCGTCAGGCCTCCCGTTCGAAGGACATCACCGCTTCCACGTGGTGCGTCTGCGGGAACATGTCCACCACCTGGAGCGCCACGGGCTTGTAACCGGCCTCCACCAGCCCCGCCGCGTCACGCGCCAGCGAGGCCGGGTCGCACGCCACGTACACGACCCGGCGCACGTTCAGCGCGCGCATCCACTTCGCCAGCCCCGGCGCCCCCGCCCGAGGCGGATCCGCGAGGCACAGGTCGAACGAACGGCCCTCCGCCACCAGCCCGTCGCACACCTTGCGCGCGTCGCCCTGGACGAAGCGCACGTTGGCCACGCTGCCCTCGCGAGCACTCCGCTGCGCCAGCTCCACGCCCACCGGGGACGACTCCACGCCCAGCACCGACCCGGCCGTGCCGGCCAGCGGGAAGGTGAAGTTGCCGTTGCCGGAGTACAGCTCCAGCACGGAGTCCGTCTCCTTCGCGCCCAGCTCGTACAGGGCCGCGGTGACGAGCCCCACGTTGGCCTCCGCGTGCGCCTGGGCGAACGCATCCGGCCGCAGGTACACCGGCACCTCGGGGCGCAGCGGAGACAGCGAGCGTAGCACCGGCCGGCCAATGAGCCGCGCAGAGCCCTCCTTCGGCACCAGCACCGCGCCCTCCAGCCGCAGCGCCCGCACCGCGGCCTCCGCCGCCTCCAGGTGCCGCGCCGTCACCGGGCCGCCCAGGTTCACCGCGAACGCAGCCTTGTCGCCCTCGGCGAGCAGCAGCACCTCCTCGGTGTCCTTGGCCAGCGGCTTGAGCAGCGGGGCCAGCTTCCCGGGCAGCGCGGAGAGCACCGGCGTGAGCGCGGGGCAGACGTCGATGGGGATGCGCTCATGGGTGCGCCGGCCGAAGTAGCCGAGCGCCCCCTTCCCCGCCCCGTGCAGCACCGCGCGGCGGCGGTAGCCCCAGTCGCGAGGCGCCACCATCAGCGGCCGCACGGTGAAGGCCGTTCGCTTCAGGTGGCCCAGGTGCTCCAGGGTGGAGAGGACGATCTCCTGCTTCGCCGACCGCTGCGCCGGCACCGCCAGCTCCAGCCAGTCGCAGCCGCCGCACGCGTCGGAGTACACGCAGCGCGACGCCACGCGCTCCGCCCCGTCCGTCAGCACCTGCCGCAGCTGGCCGCGCAGCACCTTCCCCTGGGCCTCCAGGTGGACGCGCACGGTGTCGCCGGGGAACGCGCCGGGAACGAAGACGGTGCGCCCCTCCCACTGGGCCACGCCCTCCCCGAGCTGTCCCAGCCGTTCAATCGTCAGTTCAATGGGGGCTTCGGGCAGCGTCGTCATCGCAGGCGCACTCGTGGGGGCCGCCTGGGTGGGGCCGCCCTACTTCCGGGTCGCACTGCCACGCTCGTCCGCCGGCAGGGCTTCCCGCAGGCGCTCCACGAACGCTTCGATGCGCGACCGCTTCTCGTCGTCAACGTCCAGGAACTCCACCGCCATCCCCGGCACCTCGGAGCCCGGTGTCCCCTGGGCGTTGGTGCGGGTCACCTTCCCCGACAGGTCCACCGGGAAGCTGGCCCCCGGCAGCGACACCAGCAGGCGCACCACCGTGCCCACCGGCAGCGGCTGCTGCGTGTTGATGTAGAGCCCGCCGCGCGACAGGTTCACCGCCCAGTCCGTCACGAAGCCCGCCACCGTGCGGTACGCCACGGGCAGCTCGTGGTCGATGCGGTGCGCGCGGGGCGCGGGGACGGGCTTCTCCGAAGTGTCGGCCATGAGGTGCTCCGTTCCCCGCGGGGAAGGTGGCTTCCGTCCGCCTCCAAGAATTGGCGGGGAGACGGAAGCGCACCCTAGCACCCTACGTCAGGCGGGAAACTTCATCTCGCGCAGGTCGGGCGCGATCTTCAGCTTCGGCTCGGTGAGCTGCTGCACCCGTTCCACCGTCAGTCCGGGCGCCAGCTCCCGGAGGACCAGGCCCTCCGGCGTCACGTCGATGAACGCGTGGTCCGTGACGATGTGGTGCACGCACTTGAGGCCGGTCAGCGGCAGCGAGCACTTCTTCAAAATCTTGGGCTGCCCGTCCTTGTTGGCGTGCTCCATGGCCACGTAGATGCGCTTGGCACCCACGGCCAGGTCCATGGCGCCGCCCATGCCCTTCACCATCTTGCCGGGGATCATCCAGTTGGCCAGGTCACCCTCTTCGCTGACCTCCATGGCGCCCAGCACGGCCAGGTCGATGTGGCCGCCGCGGATCATCCCGAAGGACAGCGCGGAGTCGAAGAAGGCGGAGCCCTTCATCACCGTCACCGTCTCCTTGCCCGCGTTGATGAGGTCCGGGTCCTCGCTCCCCTCCTCCGGATACGGCCCGATGCCGAGCAGGCCGTTCTCCGACTGGAGCACCACCTCCACCCCGGGCGGGATGTAGTTGGGGACGAGCGTGGGGATGCCGATGCCCAGGTTGACGTAGAAGCCGTCCTTGAGCTCCTGGGCGATGCGCTGCGCGATCTGTTCACGAGTCAGGGGCATGGCTCAGGACGCCTTCTTGCGGACGGTCCGCCGCTCGATCCACTTCTGGAGGTTCTGCGCCTGCACGATGCGGTGCACGAAGATGCTCGGGATGTGCACCTGATCCGGGTCCAGCTCTCCCGGCTGCACGATGTGCTCCGCCTCCACGATGGTGACCTTGGCGGCCATGCACATCATGGGAGAGAAGTTCCGGGCCGTCTTGTGGAACACCAGGTTGCCCCAGGTGTCCGCCTTCCACGCGTGGACGATGGCGAAGTCGGCCTTCAGCGGCGTCTCCAGGACGTGGAGCCGCCCGTCGATCATGCGCGACTCCTTGCCCTCCGCCACCTGGGTGCCCGCGCCCGTCGGCGTGAAGAACCCGCCGATGCCGCAGCCGCCAGCGCGGATGCGCTCGGCGAGCGTGCCCTGCGGGTTGAGCTCCACCTCCAGCTCACCGGAGAGGAACTGCCGCTCGAACTCCTTGTTCTCCCCCACGTAGCTGGCGACCATCTTCTTCACCTGCTTGTTCTGCAGGAGGATGCCCAGCCCCAGCTCCGTGGTGCCGCAGTTGTTGGAGATGATGGTGAGGCCCCGCACGTTCTTCTTGTGCAGGGCCGTGATGAGGTTCTCGGGGTTGCCGCACAGCCCGAACCCACCACTCATGAGGGTGATGTTGTCCGGGATGTCGGCGACCGCCTCATCCGCGCTCGCGTAGACCTTGTTCATGCGGGCGGTGTCCTTAGCGCTCGACCATCAGCGCGATGCCTTCGCCGCCGCCAATGCAGAGCGACGCCACGCCGCGCTTCTTGTCCTGGTCCTTCATCGTCTGGAGCAGCGTGACGAGCACGCGCGTGCCGGACGCGCCAATCGGGTGGCCCAGCACCACCGCGCCGCCGCGCACGTTCACCTTGGAGGGCTCCAGGCCGAGGATGCGGTTGTTGGCGATGGACACCACGGAGAAGGCCTCGTTGATCTCCCAGAGGTCCACGTCCTTGGCGGTGATGTTCTGCTTCTTGAGCAGCGCGTTGATGGCGTCCGCCGGCGCGATGGTGAACTCCACCGGCTTGCGGGCGGCCTGCGCGTAGCCCTTGATGCGGCCCAGGATGGTGCGGCCTTCCGCCTTCGCCCGCTCCTCGCTCATCAGCACCACGGCCGCGGCGCCGTCGTTGATGGAGGACGCGTTGGCGGCCGTCACCGTGCCGTCCTTCTTGAACACCGGCTTGAGGCCCGGGATCTTGTCCGGCTTGGCGTTCTTGGGGCCCTCGTCCTCGGAGACGGTGGTGAACTCATCCGGCTTCTTGCCCGGGATCTGCACGGGGACGATCTCCGCGGCGAACAGGCCTTCCTTCTGGGCCTGGATGGCGCGGCGCGTGGACTCCAGCGCGAACTCGTCCTGCTGCGCGCGGCTGATGTCCTGCGTGGTGGCACAGGCCTCCGCGCAGATGCCCATGTGGACGTTGTCGTACACGTCCCAGAGGCCGTCGTGGATCATCGCGTCCTTGAACTCCACGTTCCCCATGCGCGAGCCGCCGCGCATGGTGTGGCTGATGTAGGGCGCGTTGGACATGGACTCCATGCCACCCGCGACGACGACGTCCGCGTCACCCAGGGCGATGGACTGCGCCGCGGCGATGACCGTCTTGAGGCCGGAGCCACAGACCTTGTTGAGGGTGACGGCCGGCACGGACTCCGGGATGCCCGCGAAGATGGCGGCCTGACGGGCAGGCGCCTGGCCCACGCCGGCCTGGAGGACGTTGCCCATGATGACCTCCTGCACGGCCTCCGGCTTCACGCCCGCGCGCTCCAGCGCCGCCTTGATGGCGATGGCGCCCAGCTGGGGGGCGGTGAGCTTGGACAGCGCTCCCTGGAAGGAGCCGATGGGGGTACGGGCCGCGCCCACGATGACGACTTCACGAGCCATGGAACTGTCTCCTTGAGAGGGGAACCGGGAACCGCAGGGAAAGATTGGATGCGACTTATCACGGGCGGTTTCGGGCGAATCAAATGGAAACGGCCGGGCTCCCGCTTGGGAACCCGGCCGCTATTCACGTCAAGACGTTGGGCTGATTACTTCTTCAGCTTGGAGGCCATGACGTCGCCCAGGCGGGCCTTGGACCCTTCGGCCTGCTTGCGCAGGTACTCGCGGTAGTCCTCGCCCTCGCCGATGAGCGCCTTGATGGACAGGGCGACCTTGCGGTCCGGGGTGTTGATGTCGATGAGCTTGACCTCGACCTCCTGGCCCTCCTGCACCACGTCGCGGGGGTTCTCCACGCGCTCTTCCTTCAGCTCGGAGACGTGGACGAGGCCCTCGATGCCCGGCTCGATCTCCACGAACGCGCCGAAGTCGGTGACCTTGGTGACCTTGCCCTTCACGCGGCTGCCCACCGGCAGGCGCTCGGAGAGGGTCTCCCAGGGGTCCGGCTGGAGCTGCTTGATGCCCAGGCTGAAGCGCTCGTTCTCGACGTCGATGTTGAGGACCACCGCCTCGACCTCGTCGCCCTTCTTGAACATCTCGCCCGGGTGCTTGATGCGCTGGGTCCAGGAGATGTCGGACACGTGCACCAGGCCGTCCACGCCCTCCTCGACGCCGACGAACACGCCGAAGTCGGTGACGTTGCGGATCTGGCCCTTGATGACGGAGCCGATCGGGTACTTGTCCTCGAGCAGCGTCCAGGGGTTCTGCTCGATCTGCTTCATGCCCAGCGCGATGCGCTTGGCCTTCGGATCGATGTCGAGGACGACGGCCTCCACCGTCTGGCCGACCTCCAGGATCTTGGACGGGTGCTTGAGGCGCTTGGTCCAGGACATCTCGGACACGTGCACCAGGCCCTCCACGCCCTGCTCGATCTCGATGAACGCGCCGTAGTCCGTGATGGACACGACCTTGCCGGCGACGCGGGTCCCGACGGGGTACTTCTCGTCGGCGCGGTGCCACGGGTCCTCCTGGATCTGCTTGAGGCCCAGGCTGACGCGCTCCTGCGCGGGGTCGAACTTGAGGACGACGACGCGCACTTCGTCACCGACGTTGAACATCTCGCTGGGGTGACCGATGCGGCCCCAGGACATGTCGGTGATGTGGAGCAGGCCGTCGATGCCGCCGAGGTCGATGAAGGCGCCGTAGTCCGTGAGATTCTTGACCACGCCCTTGAGGACCGCACCCTCCTTGAGGTTCTTGAGGGTCTCCTTCTTCATCTCCTCGCGCTGCTTCTCCAGCAGCACGCGGCGAGAGAGGACGATGTTGCCGCGCTTCTTGTTGAACTTGATGACCTTGAACTCGAATTCCTTCGAGATGTACTGGTCAAGGTTGCGCACAGGGCGGATGTCGACCTGGGAGCCGGGGAGGAACGCCTTCACGCCGATGTCGACGGAGAGGCCGCCCTTCACGCGTCCGACGATGGTGCCCTTGACGATCTCATCACGCTCGCACGCGGCGGAGATCTCGTCCCAGATGCGCATCTTGTCGGCCTTCTCCTTGGAGAGGACGACCATGCCGGTGTCGTTCTCGCGGCTCTCCAGGAGGACCTCGACGGGGTCACCGGACTTGACGGTGACTTCCCCGCGGGGATTGGTGAACTCGGAGATCGGGACCTGACCCTCGGACTTGTAGCCGATGTCCACGATCGCGAAATCCTTCGTCACCTGCACGACCGTGCCCTTGACGATCTCGCCTTCCTTCAGGATTCCGTCGCCGCCACGCTCCTTGAGCGAGGCCTCGAACATCGCCGCGAAGTCTTCGTCACCGCCGTCGATCTGCTGGTTCACGTTCTGCTGCATGAAGTGGAAGTCCTTGGAACGGTACAACTGCCCCCTGTTGAGATGGGTGCGCGGCCGCCTGCGGGGAGCGACGGGAAACCGCGATTGTCCCTCGAACAGGGACGCAAGGCTGGTTGGAAGCCGCGCACCCTAGACACCGGAGTTTCCGGGAGTCAAGAGCAGCGCGGCACCAGGGTGGTGATCCGTGTTCTATGAACGGCCAGCCGGGTCCGCATCTGTCCTACCCTGCCGCCGCCCCCTGCCCGCTCGCCCCGTGTGGGACAGGCGGAGCGCTACCCTTCGCGCCGGAATGTCTCCCGGGCGATGACCATCCGCTGCACCTCGCTGGTGCCCTCGTAGATGGTCTGCACGCGGGCGTCCCGGAAGTAACGCTCGACGGGGAACTCGTCGATGTAGCCGTAGCCGCCGTGCAGCTGCACGGCCTTGTCCGCGACCTTGTTGCTCATCTCGCTGGCGAACAGCTTCGCCATGGAGGCCTCGCGGGTGAACGGCTGGCCGGCCTCCTTGAGGGCGGCGGCGCGCAGGGTGAGCAGCTCCGCCGCGTCCAGCTGTGTGCGCATGTCCGCCATCATGAAGCGCGGGGCCTGCAGGTCCGCCACGGCCTGCCCAAAGGCCTTGCGGTCCTTGGTGTAGGCGACGGCCGCCTCCAGCGCCGCGCGGCCGGTGCCGCACGCCTGCGCCGCGATGCCGATGCGCCCGCCGTCCAGCGCCATCATGGCCAGGCGGAACCCGTCGCCCTCCTTGCCCAGGAGGTTGGCCGCCGGCACTTCGCAGTCCTCGAAGGTGAGCCCCACGGTGTTGGACGCGCGCAGGCCCATCTTGTCCTCGTGCTTGCCCACGTGGAGGCCCTTGGCGCCGCCCTCCACGATGAAGCAGGACAGGCCCTTGTTGCCGGCCTGGCCCGTGCGGGCCCAGACGACGATGACGCCCGCGTAGGCGCCGGAGGTGATCCACTGCTTGCTGCCGTTGAGCACGTACACGTCGCCGCGCTTCACGGCGGTGGTGCGCATGGCGCCGGGGTCGGAGCCCGCGTGCGGCTCGCTCAGCGCGAACGCGCCGACGATGGCCTCACCCGACGTGATGCGCGGGACGTACTTCTCCCGCTGCGCGTCGTTGCCGGCCGCGTGGATGAGCTCCCCGCACATGTTGGTGACGGCCATGGCCACGGCCACGGAGGCGTCCGCGGCGGCCATCTCCATCATGGCCAGCGCGTAGGACACGACGCCCGCTTCCGCGCCGCCGTACTTCCCCGGCAGGTTCACGCCCAGCAGGCCCACCTCGGCCAGGGCCTTGAAGACTTCCGGGTCGAAGCGCTCCTCGCGGTCCGCGGCGCGGGCGTGCGGGGCCACGCGCTCGCGGGCGAACTTGCGCGCGGTGTCGCGGATGAGCGTCTGGGTCTCGGTGAGGTCGAAGTTCACGGGCGCGGGCGTCCTGTTGGGGGCTGGGCAGCCCTACTCGATGGCCTTGAGGTTGAACGGGTACTCGATGGGGTGGTCGCGGCCGTCCGGGGGCTTGGGGAAGTCCATGGACGACAGCACCGCCACCACGCAGTCGTTGAGGCCCGCGTCCTTCAGCGTGCTGCCGTACTTGTCCACCTTGGCGCTGCGCACGGTGCCCTCGGCGGTGATGGTGAAGGTGGTGAGCAGCTTGCCCTCCACCTTCTTGTCCTTCTCCACCATGGTGTCCTCGTAGCACTCCTGGATGCGAGGCATGTGGTGGGCCATCACCTGGCGGATGGAGTCCGGGGTGAAGGGCAGCTTGCTCACGTCCAGCCCGTCGTCCTTCTTGGGCGCGGGCGTCGTGGCGGGGGCCGTCTGGGCCGGGGCCTTCTTCTTCGACGTGCCCTGGGCGAGCGCCAGCGGGGCGCCAAGGCCCAGGGACAGGAACAGCACGGGGAGGAGCGCGCGCTTCATGGCCGGGTGACTACTCCTTGAGCAGGTTGGCGGAGATGACGATGCGCTGGATCTCGCTCGTCCCCTCGTAGATTTCGGTGATGCGCGCGTCGCGCACGTGGCGCTCGGCGTCCATCTCCTTGCTGTAGCCCATGCCGCCGTGGATCTGCAGGGCCTTGTTGGCCACGCGGCTGGCCATCTCGCTGGCGTAGAGCTTGGCCATGGCGCTCTCCGGGCTGTGGCGCATGCCCTTGTCCTTCATCAGCGCCGCGCGCCACACGAGCAGGCGGGCCGCGTCGATCTCCATGGCCATGTCGGCGATCATGAACTGGATGGCCTGGTGGTCGCGGATGGGCTTGCCGAACGTCTTGCGCTCACCGGAGTAGCGCACCGCCTCCTCGAAGGCCGCGCGCGCGATGCCCAGCGCCTGGGACGCGATGCCGATGCGGCCGCCGTCCAGGGTGGACATGGCGACCTTGAAGCCCTCGCCCTCCTTGCCCAGGCGGTACTTCTCCGGCACGCGCATGTCCTCGAAGAACATGGAGCAGGACCAGGCGGCGCTGATGCCCATCTTCTTGTCGGGCTCCGCGCGGGTGAATCCCGGCGTGTCGGTGGGGACCAGGAACGCGGTGATGCCCTTGTTGCCCGCTTCCTTGTTCGTCATCGTGATGAGGACGATGGCGTCGGCCTTGGGGCCGTTGGTGATCCAGTTCTTGGAGCCGTTGATGATGTACTCGTCGCCGCGCTTCACGGCGATGGTCTTCTGGGCGGCGGCGTCGCTGCCGGCCTCCGGCTCCGTCAGGCCGAAGCAGCCGATCTTCTGGCCGCTGGCGAAGGGCTTGAGGAACTGCTCCTTCTGCTCGGGGGTGCCGAACTTGGACACCGGGTCGCAGTAGAGCGAGTTGTTCACGCTCATGATGACGCCGGTGGAGGCGCAGCCGCGCGAAATCTCCTCCATGGCGATGGCGTAGCAGACGTTGTCCAGGCCCGCGCCGCCCCACTCCTCCGGCACCGCGATGCCCAGGAGCGACAGCTCCGCCAGCTTCTTCACCGCGTCCGTGGGCCACGCGTGCTGTTCGTCCCACTTGCGGGCGTTGGGGATGAGCTCCTTGGCGGCGAACTCGCGGCACAGCCGCTGGATCTCGCGCTGGATGTCGGTCAGCTCGAAGTTCATGGTGGACCTCCCATAGTACGGGGTCCGCCCCGGGGCTACTCCGAAGACGTCCCCCCGTCCCCGGGAGGAGGAATCCGGGTCCCAAAGAACATCGCGAGCGGCACCGTCACGTCGAAGGACACGTCCGTGCGAGCCCCCGCGTCCGTCCACGCCCTGCGCACCACCACCGACACCGTCCAGGGTTGGGTGTCCCGGTGCCGTTCAATCAGGTCGTAGGTGAGCCCCACGCCGGCCACCCCGCCCTTCCCGTCCCCGCCCCACACGCCCGCACCCTCGGCCAGCACGCCGAAGCGGTACGCATCCGGGAACGCATACGCGCGGGCCCCGGCGAGCAGCCGGAAGGTGGACGGCCGCAGCCGCAGCTGGGGCTCCACGAAGGGCGACAGGATGAGCGTGGGGCCCAATACGCCGGGTACGTCCAGGGGCGGCGTGGCCCACGGGTGGATGGGCCAGGAGAGCACCCAGTGGGCGCCGTCGCCCCACTCGCGGCGCAGGTCCGGGATGGCGGGCTCCAGGAAGCACAGCGTGTAGAGACACAGCGTGCGCTTCCAGGACACCAGGGCCGGGGCGCGGGGCTCACGCTCCTCGGCCCGGGCCGGCGGCGCGGCCAGGAAGCACAGCAGGCTCCCGGCCGCGACCGCGTGCTTCACGTCACTTGCCCTGGAAGTTGGCCGGACGCTTGGCCAGGAACGCGGCCATGCCCTCGCGCTGGTCCTCCGAACCGAAGAGGACCGCGAAGCCCTGGCGCTCCAGCTCGTTGGCGGCGCGCAGGTCCTGATCCGCGCCGTACTCCACCACGCGCTTGGCCTGGGCCACCGCGAGCGGGCCGTTCTTCAGAATCTTGGCGGCCACCGCCTTGCAGTGCTCCATCAGCTTGTCCGCGGGCAGCACCTCCAGCACCAGGCCGATCTCCTTCGCCTTCGCCGCGTCGATGCGGTCCGCGGTGAAGAGCAGCTCCTTGGCGCGGGCGCGGCCCAGGAGGCGCGTGAGGCGCTGCGTGCCGCCGAAGCCGGGGATGACGCCCAGGGTGACTTCCGGCACGCCCAGCTTGGCCTTCTCCGACGCGTAGATGAGGTCGCAGCCCAGGGCCAGCTCCAGGCCACCGCCCAGCGCGAAGCCGTTCACGGCCGCGATGGTGGGGATGGGCAGGTTCTCCAGGGACGCGAAGACGTGGTGCCCCAGCGCGGAGAACTCCCGGGCCTGCGAGGCGCTGATGGTGGACATCTCCGCGATGTCCGCGCCCGCGACGAAGGACTTGTCCCCGCCGCCGGTGACGATGAGCGCGCGCGTGTCGTCCTTCAGCGAGCGCAGCGCGTGGTCCATCTCGTGGAACGTGGCGCTGTTGAGCGCGTTGAGCGCCTTGGGCCTGTCCACGGTGAGGATGGCGATGGCGCCGTCCTTCTCGAACTTGATGTTCTGGTAGTCCATGTGCGTGGTGTCTCCGGAGGGGGCTAGTACTTGTAGAAGCCGCGGCCGCTCTTCTTGCCGTACCAGCCGGCGTCCACGTACTGACGCAGCAGCGGGCACGGGCGGTACTTGGAGTCACCCAGGCCCTTGTGCAGCACCTCGGCGATGTAGAGCACCGTGTCCAGGCCGATGAAGTCCGCCAGCTGCAGCGGGCCCATGGGCTGGTTGGTGCCCAGCTTCATCGCGGTGTCGATGTCCTCCGCGGTGCCCAGGCCTTCCATCAGCGCGAAGCAGGCCTCGTTGAGCATGGGGATGAGGATGCGGTTGACGATGAAGCCCGGGTAGTCCTTGGACACCACCGTCGTCTTGCCCATGCGCTCGGCCATCGCGCGGATGGTGGCGTAGGTCTCATCGCTGGTGGCCGCGCCGCGGATCAGCTCCACGAGCTGCATCACCGGCACCGGGTTCATGAAGTGCATCCCGATGACGGCTTCGGGGCGCTTCGTGGCCGCGGCGATGCGGGTGATGGGGATGGAGGACGTGTTGGTGGCGAGGATGCCGCCGGGGCGCACCACTTCGTCCAGCTCCAGGAAGATGCGGCGCTTGAGGTCCTCGTTCTCCGTGACGGCCTCGATGGCGACGTCCACGTCCTTGGCTTCACGGGCGCTCGTGAAGGTGGCGAGGTTCGCTTCGGCGGCCTGCTGCTTCGCCGCGTCCAGCTTGCCCTTCTCCACCAGCTTCTTCAGGCCGGCCTTGATGCGGTCCGCGCCCTTGGCGAGTCCGTCCTTGTTGACGTCCACCAGCGACACGCGGAGGCCCGCCTGGAGCGCCACCTGCGCGATGCCCGCGCCCATCTGCCCTGCCCCGACGACGACGATGTGTTCAATGGCCAATTGAGCCTATCCTTTCCCTGCGAAATGCGGGCATAAGCAGGGCCATCTGCCCCGTCAAGCATGAGATGACGCGTGATGGAGAAAGGTCGCCATCGATGGTTCAGTCCCACGAAGAGATGTTGGCAGCTTTTGTTTTGGGACAACGTCTTTACGAGCGGTTTGCAAAGAAGACGAACTCCCTAATCGCCGAAATAATCGAGGCCAGCCCGATTGGTGTCCACTCGATCGGCTTCCGAGTTAAAACCAAAGAAAGCCTTCGAGAGAAAATAGCCAGACCCGGCAAGGACTACAGCAAGCTCGAGGATATTACTGATCTAGTCGGAATAAGAATCATCACTCACTTCGCTGAGGATGTTGACCGCATCGCAGAGCTAATTGACAGAGAGTTCGACGTTCAACCCCAGTCCATCGACAAGCGCAGGTCGATGGCCGTGAACTCATTCGGATACAGCTCTCTTCATCGGGTTTGCAGGCTCTCGAATACTCGGCTGCATTTCCCTGAGTATTCTTCTTTCCAAGGGCTTACGTGCGAAATCCAGATTCGATCGATTCTGCAACACACCTGGGCTGAAATACAACACGACCTGGGATACAAGCGACATGGGGGTGTCCCAGAGCCGATTCAGAGGCGCTTCTTCATATTGGCGGCCCTGCTGGAGTCTGCGGACACTGAGTTCTCGCGAATTAAGTCTGAGATGTCGGCGTATGAGCAAAAATCGAAAATTGAGGTTCAGACTGCCCCGCAGAAGGTAGGCATTGACGCAATCACACTGCAGCAATTTGCAGAGAGAAGTCTGGAACTTCGAAATGCGGAAAAGGAAATTGCCAATAAGTTGGGCGCGAACTTGTATCCAGTTCCGCCGCACGATGCTGGCGAAGTTTTTGGTATCTGGGCCACATACATTCAGGGCTCAGGCCTCATGAACATGGACCAACTAGAAAAGGAGTACGTTTCCAATCGCAATGACATCATCAAATTTGCGACTGGACAGCTCGAAGGTACACACTTTCATGAAGGCATTTCGCTCTTGATCGTCTCGCTACTTAGGATTAGCCGGATTGGCAGCATGGATGAAGTTAAGAAGAAGCTGGAAGACATGGAGATCCATGCGCGTTCCCGCGAGACACATCTTTTGCGAATCAGTCGTTTTCTTGGATTGAGCAAACCTGCGTCGTAGCGCGTAGCAATCGGCGTAACGTCAAGGCCTGGACGCAGGTTTGGGCAGTCGCAACTGGCGGACGATGGCCTCACCTTCGCCCACCGTGAGCCGCTCCTCCACGCGCACGCGCGGTTCGCGCCCCTCCACCTTCACGAACAGGAGCGCGCGGAAGGTGCCCTCCGGCAGGCGCATCTTGAACGTCACCTCCGGGGGCGGGCCGTTCGCGAAGAAGCGCTCCTCGCGCTTGAGGATGTGCTCCTCGTCGTCCAGCACCTGGAGATCCAGGGCGCGCGCGCTGCTCCAGCCGTCTCCGGTGAGCTGGAAGATGATCTGCCGCTCCGGCAGGTCCGTGGCCTTCCACAGCCACAGCCCCACCGCCACGATGGCGATGAGCGCCAGCCGCTTGATCAGGGGATGGGTGCGCCAGCCGCGACGCGGTGCTTCCTCCGCCACGTCCCTACTCCCGCTTCGAGCGCTTGGAGGCCGGCCGGCGCGCGTTCACGTCGGTGATGACCACGCGCGCGGTGGGCGCCTCCGCGGCCTTCTTGCTGGCCTTGGTGCTGTGCGGCTCCGGCGCGGGCGCTTCTTCCGACTTCTCCGACGGCACCAGGCGGATCTGCGCCTTGACCTCCACCGTCATGCCGGAGAGCAGCTTGAGGAACTCGTCGCGCAGCTTCTCCGACTGCATGAAGCGGCGCAGCTCCTCCGTGACGACGCGGCTGATGTCGTCCTTCGTCTTCTCCGCCTGGGAGAGGATGAAGCCCAGCGCCTCCTTGGGGAGCTTCAGCTGGCCGGCGAGGGCACGGATGCCCTCCTCGCCCATGAAGACCGCGCCCATGCCGGCCACCGCCATGCGCCGCACGAAGTCCGGCACGAAGCCGCCCGAGCGGCTCTCCCGCCCGGACTGCTGCTCCGAGTCGTCGTCGAACAGCGGATCAGGCGGGAGGTCGTCGTTGCCGGCCGGGGCCATGCGGGGTCTCCTTCACTTCAGTTGAGCCCTACCGGGCCTGCATCACCGGCAGGGGCACGCTCTTCATGGACTGCGTGGACACGCGCCCCGCCACGGCACGGGCGACGTCCTGGAAGGCCTTCGCCTCCGGGCTGTCCTTGTGCCCCACCACCACCGGCACGCCGGAGTCTCCCGCCTCGCGCACCTTGAGGTCGAGCGGGATCTCCCCCAGGAATGGGATGCCGAACATCTCCGCCGCCTTGTGCCCGCCGCCGTGGTTGAAGATGGGCGTGCTCTTGGAGCAGTGCGGGCAGATGAACTGGCTCATGTTCTCCACGATGCCCAGCACGGGGATGTGCACCTTGTCGAACATCTGCTTGGCGCGCACCACGTCCGCCAGCGCCACGTCCTGGGGCGTCGTCACCAGCACCGCGCCCGCGGCCCGCACGGACTGCGACAGCGTCAGCGCCACGTCGCCCGTGCCCGGGGGCAGGTCCAGGATGAGGTAGTCCAGCTCCCCCCAGTTCACGTCGCGCACCAGCTGCATGAGGGCGCCGTGGAGCATGGGGCCGCGCCAGATGAGCGCCTGATCCGCCTCCACCAGGAAGCCGATGGACATGATCTTCAGGCCGTGGGCAACCAGCGGATCCAGCGTCTTGCCGTTGGGGCTCACCGGGCGCTTGTCCGCGGTGCCCGTCATCAGCGGCACGGAGGGGCCGTAGAAGTCCGCGTCCAGCAGGCCCACCTTGGCGCCGTGCTGCGCGAGCGACGTGGCCAGGTTCACCGCCACCGTGCTCTTGCCCACGCCGCCCTTGCCGGCGCCCACGAGCAGGATGTTCTTCACGCCCGGCAGCAGGGCCCCACCGGAGCCGCCCGCGACGCCGCGCACCTGGGCGCCCCACTCGATGTCGAAGGACTTCAGGCCCGGCACCGCCTTGAGCGCGGCCTCCGCGTCCGCCTGGATCTTCCCCTTCATGGGACACGCGGGCGTGGTCAGTTCGATCTTCAGCTTCACCGTGTCACCGGTGACGCGCACGTCCTTCACCATCCCGGCCTTCACCAGGTCGACGTGCAACTCGGGGTCGATCACCTTCGACATGGCCGTCATCACATCGGCCTGGGACACGCTCATCGGGACACCTGAAACCTTTTGAAAACAGGCGTTTGCACGCTTGAAGGGGGGCGGAGATTGCCAGCACTCCGGGGGCTGTCAACGTCGTTTAACGCACATCTCCAGAGGCCGCCCGGCCTTCCGCCCTGCCCGGAGCGCGCGCGGCTTCTGGCCGTCATTCGATGGCCGCCACGCGGTACTCGCCGTCTTCCAGCACCAGCCGGACCGCGCGCTCGCCGCCCAGGGGGAAGAGGGCCTCGCCCGCCGCCACGCGCACGTGGGTGTTGAGGGCCAGCCGGGCGCGGCGCAGGCGCTCCTTCGCCAGGGGCTCGCGGTCGAAGTCGTCACGCAGGCGCTCCGGCGTGTAGCGGGCCCTCAGCGGCGAGGCGAGCAGGCCCCAGGCGCCCTTCCAGTCGCGGGACTCCACCTCGTCCAGGAACTTCTTCAGCGCGGCCCGGGGCACGTCCGCGGGGCGGGACTCCACCACGCGCCAGTCCTCGCCCTGGCGGGCCAGCGTGACGGACGGGGCCCGGGCCTCCAGCACGCCCGCGCCCGTGCGGACGGCGGCAGCGCGCTCCTTCCGGGCGGCCTCGTCGGAGTAGTCCTCCAGGAAGGCCCCCTCGCCCTCCGGGCCGCCGGTCGTCAGGCGGTAGGCGTCCGACAGCCGGTTCTCCTCCAGCGCCTTGGCGTACGCCTCCGCCACCGAGGCCGGTTCGCGCGACGCGGTGGCGCAGGCGGTGCCCAACAACAGGAGGCTCAGGGGTGCGAGGCGGGTCATCACTGGCGCGGCAGGGTAGACCCCGGCCCCGGGGCGGGCAATCTCCCCGCGGTGCGCCGGGCTCCAGGCGAGCGGGCGGTGTGTCAGCGGCGCAGCAGGCGGAACAGCCCGATCACCAGGTCCGCCAGGTCGATGCCGTCCGACGCGTCGAAGTTGGGCAGGGTGCTCGGGTCGCGGCTCTTGGGCAGGCTGTCACCCGACACGGCGCCCTTCGGACGGTGCTCGCCGCAGTAGAGGTCGCCGTTGAACGCATGGGCATGGACCACGGAGACCTGGATGCCGCACTGGACGCAGGCCAGGGGGGAGCGCACGCCCAGGCCGCCCGTGGGTGAGTCCGACGGCGGCAGCGGGGCCGTGGCGCCCGGCGCCTTCCACGGATCCGCGCCCCCATCCGTCGCGGGGGCGACCTCCCAGCCCTTGGACACGGGCGCGGCCTTGGGAGGCGTCACGGTGGCGTTCTCCAGGGCCTCGAACTTGCCCGCGTCCAGCCAGGTGCCGCCGCAGTGCGTGCACAGGTCCACGTTGCAGACGCGCGCGTTGACCAGCGCCAGCCGCGCGCCGCAGCCGGGACAGCCCACGGGCTCGCCGTCGCAGGTGGCACAGCGGGCCATGGCGCGCGGAATCAGGTGCCCGCCCTTGCGGCAGCGCGACGCGGCCTGCTTCGCCGCGTTCACCAGCGGCTTGAGCGAAGGCCGGTCCGGGAAGCGCTCCAGCTCCCCCCGGTCGAAGTACATGCCGTTGCAGCGAGGACAGACGTCCACCTCCACGTCGGAGGCCTGGACGACGTTCATGGGCTGACTGGGGCAGACGGGACAGGAGCGGGCCATGCGGCGCATGCTAAGGCGCCGCTCCGTCTGGAGAAAAGGGAGCGGCGCCTACTCGATGCGCGTGGACGAACCGGAGCGCTGGAGGCTCCAGGCCGCGGTGCAGAAGGCATACGTGGCCGGGTGCGCCGCGCCCATCAGCAGCTTGAGCAGCGACAGCTTCGCGCGTGGGCCGCCGTAGCGGACGATGTCGAAGTCGTCCGACGGGACGCGCGCCTCGTCCAGCGCGTGGCGGCAGACCTCCTCGAAGCCGCCGATGCGGTCCACCAGCCCCGCGTCCTTCGCGCGCAGCCCTGAATAGACGCGCCCCTCCGCCCGCTGGTGGATCTCCTCCTTCGTCCGGCCGCGCGCCTGGGCCACCAGCTCCAGGAAGGACTGGTAGCCCTCCTCCACCTCGCGCTCCAGCGCGGCGCGCTCGTGCGGCGTGAAACCCCGCGACGAGGAGAAGAAGGCCGCGTTCTCGCCCCGCGTCAGCGTGGTGCGGTGGATGCCCAGCTTCTCCAGCAGCTCGCCGTACTCGAACTTGCCCACGAAGATGCCGATGGAGCCCACGACGGCATGGGGCGCGGACCAGATCTCCTTCGCGCCGATGGCCGCCATGTAGCCGCCGCTCGCGCAGACCTGATCCACGTACGCGATGACGGGCTTCTGCTTCGCCACGCGCTTCACCGCCTCCAATATCTGCTCGGACGCGAGCGCGGATCCGCCGGGGCTCGCCACCGCCAGCACCACCGCCTTCGCGCGCTTGTCCCTGCCCGCCCGCCGCAGCGCCTTCACCACCGTGTCCGCCGCCGCGAACCGGCCCGCGCCGCCGCTGCCCGGGATGATGATGCCCTCCACGTCCACCACCGCCAGCCGGGGCTTGCGGCGCAGCCGGCGCCACTTCACCGGCGGGAACGCGAGCGTCGCCAGGTACGCGGCATACGTGGGCACCGGTGGCTCCTCGTCCTTCTTCGCCTCCAGGCCCAGGTGCGCGCCCAGGTCCGCCTCGTGGACCAGCCCGTCCACCAGCCCCGCCTCCAGCGCCCGCTTCGCGCTGTAGGGCCCCGCGTCGACGAGCGCCCGCGCCTCCTCCAGCGTCTTGCCCCGGTCGCTGGAGAGGGCCTCCACCAGGGCGGCGTAGCGTTCATCCAGGAACGACTCCAGCGTCTGTCGCTGGATGTCGGACACCCTGCCGTCCGTGAAGAGCTCCGGCGCCGTCTTGTAGTCGCCGCGCCGGGCGAAGTGCGCGTGGATGCCCACCCGGCCGAAGGCCTCGCCCAGCGCCGTCGCCTCGGCGGCGTAGCCCACCAGCTCCACCCGGCCCATGGGGGCGAGCAGCACCTCGTCCGCCGCGCCCAGCACGGGGTAGGCGTTCGTGTCCACCATCACCGCCCAGGCCACCACCCGCTTGCCGGCGGCCTGGAAGTCCGACAGCAGGCCGCGCAGGGCCTCCCGCCGGGCGTCCGGGACGCCCAGGCCTTCCATCTCCAAGAGGACGCCCTCCACCTTCGGATCCGCGGCCAGCACTTTGAGTGCGCGGCCCAGCGCTTCCAGTGAGGTCACCGTGGCGGGCTCCACCGGGGGGCCGCCCAGGCGGAAGCGCGGCACGGGGCGCGGGCGGTACGGCAGGTTGCCCGCGAGCCGGAAGCGGATCCACGTGGGCCGCTTGCGCGCCGCCATCAGACGGAAGGGCAGGCCCAGGAGCAACCGCACCCCCAGAAGGAGGTTCACCAGCAGGAGGATGGGGAGCCGGAGCATCCCGCGCGCCTAACGCCCCGCGCCGGGCGAAGCAACCCCTGTTCACCCGCCCCGGGAGGCTCTGTTAGGCTCAAGGCCCATGCCCTCCCCCTCCCTCCCCCGGCTTGTTCTCGTCCTCGCCCTCGTCTGGGGCGGCGCTGTCCTGGCGCAGCCCCAGCGCCGGCAGCCCCAGGAGTTCCAGGAACGCAAGGAGTTGACCCAGGCAGAGAAGGACGCCGCCAAGGCGCGCGCCATGGGCAACAACCTCAACGGCTACGGCAAGGACGTGCAGATCAAGGAGACGCCCATCCCCTGGATGGCCATTGGCCTCGTGGGCATCGTCTTCCTCGTCGCCACGCCCTTCGCCATCCGCGCCTACCGCGGCACCGTGAAGGAGATGGCGGACAGCAACACCTTCGGCGCCCGCGGCAGCGCGACCGAGGACGAGGCCTAGGCAAGCCCCGCCCTTCGCCTCACGCCGGACGGACCTCCACGCTTCCGCCCGGCTCCACCTGGATGTGCACCGGCAGGAAGCGCCGCAGCACCTCCGCCTGGACCGTCAGCTCGCCGGTGATGCGAGCGGCGGTGAAGCGCGTGGTGCCCGGCGTCACCGCCCCCAGCCTTCCTGACGCCAGGAGCGCCGCCGGCAGCAGCAGCTGCTCCGCCAGGTGTTCGTCGAGCGCGCCGCCCGTCTCCATGAAGCGCGTCAGCGCCTCCGCCGCCTCGCGCCCCACCCCTTCGGCGTCCACGCCCCGCTCGCCCAGCGACGTGAAGGCCGCCACGGTGTGCTCGAACTGCGCCAGCACGAACGTCGCGGAGCCCTGCGAGCGCGTCACCGCCAGCGGCCGGTTGTCGGCCTCCGCCAGGATGCCCCGCTCGCGCAGCGCGGCCACCGCGGCGCGGGACTGACGCTCCGCCACCGCGAAGGGCAGCCCGCCCACGAAGGACATCACCCGCACCTCGCGCAGCACGCCTCGCGCGGGCAGGTCCACGCGCACGGGCGGCTCCACCGGGGCGCCCACCTCCGCGGTGAACTCGCCCGCGCCCTCCGGGTGGAAGCCCGCGTGGGTGAGCGACAGCTGCACGGGCAGCCCGTACGCGCGCGCCACCGGCAGCCACGCCCCGACGAGCGCGTGGAAGCTGGGCCCGCCCCGCAGGTGCGTGCCCCCGCGCAGCGTGAGCCGTCCGCCGCCCGCGAGCGCCAGCGGATACACCAGGCACTGGAAGAGCCGGGGAGTGCTGCCGGACGCGCCGGCCTCCAGCAGGTAGTCCCCCGCGCGCACGGGTCCGGGGGTGAAGCCCAGCGCGGTGGCGCCCACGACGGCGCCCTCGCTGGTGCCGGCGCACAGCGCCTCCGCGCCGCGCACGTAGGCCAGGTGCTGGGGACGCAGGCCCGCGGGCTCGCGGTGCTCGCGCAGTCCGGTGAGCTGGAAGGGACGGCCGGTGATGAGCGACAGGGACAGCGCCGAGCGGAGGACGTGGCCGCCCCCCTCCCCCAGGCTTCCGTCGAGCAGCACCCGCCCGGCGTCGGGCCGGTCGTGACCGGTCATGTCCCTCCCGTCATGGGCTGGCGTGGCGCGCGGCCTGGCAAGGGCCGCCCGCGGTGGTGGCGGGCGCGCAGCCTAGCAGACCGCGCGCGGGGGGACCGGGGAACTACTCGTCCAGGGCGGGCAGGACGTTCACCTTCAGCGCGCTGGGCCAGGCCGCCGTGTGGTGCAGCCGGTGCATCGCGCGCACGAAGTCCGTGGGCTTCGCCTCGTAGATGCTGGGCACGAAGGTCTGCGGGTTGCGGTCGATGAACGGGAACCAGCTCGACTGCACCTGCACCATCAGCCGGTGGCCGCGCTGGAAGGTGTGGAACACGTCGTTGATGACGAACTTCACCTTCGTCACCTCGTTGGGCGTGAACGGTTTGGGCTGGGAGTAGCTGTCGCGGAAGCGGCCGCGGAACGGCTCGCCGCGCACCAGCGTCTGCTGCGCGCCCCGGTTGAGCTCGCCGGCCCGCTCCTGCTCCTTCGTCCAGCCGGGCAGCTTCCCGGGGTTCACGTCCACCACCTTCACCACCCAGTCCGCGTCGCTGCCGGTGGTGGACACCCACAGCTCCGCCTCCAGCGGGCCCGCGAGCGTGAGGTCCTTCTCCAGCGGCGCCGTCTGGTAGGTGAGCACGTCCGGCCGGCGCGAGGCGAAGCGCTGATCCTCCGTCATGTACGTCTTGGACCAGCCGGGGCTCAGGTCCTGCGTGTACGGCACGGGCCTGGCCGGGTCGCTCACGTACTCGTCGAAGAAAGCCTGCGACGCCTGCGCCGCCGTGGGCGCCTGGAACGTCAGCGCGCCCTGGGGCTGGAAGTACAGGCGCCGCTCCTTCGTGCCCTTGGGCGGCCACGCGTCCAGCTGGCGCCAGCGGTTGGCGCCGCCCTCGAAGACGAGCGCCTCCGGCACGGCCGCGTCCGGGCCGCCCTTCAGGTGCTGCTTGAAGAAGGCCAGCACCAGGTCCTGGTACGCGGTGTTGGTGGGGAAGCCGAACTCCGCGTCCCCCAGCGACGTGCTCTCCCCGCGCATCCAGCCGCCGTGGGGCCAGGGGCCCATCACCAGCGTGTTGGAGATGCCGGGGTTCTGCTTCTCGATGGCGGCGTACGTGCGCAGCGGCCCGTAGAGGTCCTCCGTGTCGTACCAGCCGCCCACCACCATCACCGCCGCCTTGATGTTCCTCAGGTGCGGCAGCAGGTTCCGCGCCTGCCAGAAGGCGTCGTAGTTGGGGTGCGCGACGATGTCCTTCCAGAAGGCGACGTCGCCCTTGAAGTGCTTGGGCTCCACGTTGGCCACCGGGCCCAGGTCCAGGAAGAACTGGTAGGCGTCCGGGGTGCCGAAGTCGTAGGGCTTCCACTCCGTGTCGTCGGTGGGCGTGGGGCGCGGCCGGCCGAAGCTGGCGAAGAAGCTGAAGGCCAGCTGCAGGTTGAGGGCGCCATGCCGGTGCATGTCGTCCCAGAACCAGTCCGCGATGGGCGCCTGCGGCGACACCGCCTTGAGCGCGGGGTGCGAGTCGATGGCGCCCGCGGACGAGTAGAAGCCCGGATAGGAGATGCCCCAGAGGCCCACCTTGCCGTTGTTGTTCGGCACGCGCTTCACCAGCCAGTCGATGGTGTCGTACGTGTCGCTGCTCTCGTCCACGTCCTTGCCGCGCTTGCCGTCGCGGTGCGGGCGCACGTTGACGAACTCGCCCTCGGACAGGTAGCGGCCGCGCACGTCCTGGAAGGCGAAGATGAAGCCGTCCTTCTCGAAGGCCTGCGTGGCCATGCCGCGCGGGTAGCGGCCGGCGCCATACGGCCCCACCGAGTACGGCGTGCGCGTGAGCAGCACGGGGTAGCGCTTCTGGGGGCTCGCGTCGTTGGGGACGTAGAAGGCCGTGAAGAGCTTCACGCCGTCGCGCATGGGGATGCGGACCTCGTACTTCGTGTAGTGCGACCGGAGGTACGCGACGCGCTCGGCGTCCGGCTCCGCGGGAGGCTTGGGGGGCGTGGCCTGGGCCTGCGCGAAGGCGGGACCGGCCAGGGAGAACAGCGCGAGCGCGGCCACGAGGCCACGGTGGTGGAAGGTCATGCTCCCCTTCTCTTTGCGGAAGAAAATGCGGGGGAAATCCGGCGGAAAATGCATCTTGGGGGAAGCCGCCGGGGCAAGGAAGCTGGAACGCCCGCCGCATCGCGCCGCGCGCCAGGCGTGCAAGGTTTGCACAGCCTCCCCGCGTGCGTGGCCATGCAGCCATTGCATCCACGGCAAGGTTTGCACACTCGGGACAAATCAGACACGCGTTGTCAATAACAGCCGCGTCCTTCGTTCCTCTGGCAGCAGGGACGCGAGGGTGCGTCCCACGGATTCGAAGGCCCGAGGGAGACGGACACATGAAGGCGAGCTTCACGATGTTGCGGCGATGGTGCCTGGCGGTGGGGATGCTGACGGCCCTGGGCGCGGAGGCGGATCCGCCTCCGGTGAACAGCGCGCAGGGAACCCTGCTGCACGGCTCGGAGCGCTTCGAGACCGTCAACATCCCGCTGGACTCCTTCGAGACCGCGACCGCGCCCGCGGGGTTCACGTGCACGAAGTCCGCGCTGATGGTGGGCGGGCGGCTGGTGGGCCTCCAGTCCTGCTCGGGCGCCAACCCGCCGATTTCAATCCTGGAGGGGGCCAGCCTCGTGGGCACGACCTTCCGCGCGCCCTTCGAGGGGCGCTCCGTGAAGCTCACCATCGAGGAGGTGCGCTGTCACGCGAGCATCACGGGGCCCGTCTTCGCGTGCACGACGCAGAACCTGGCGGACGGCAAGGCGTTCTGGGAGTACCGGGTGACGGCGGCCACGGAGGACACCGTTTCCCAGCCGCTGTGTCCCACGGGCAGCGGCTTCGCGCTCGCGGCGCCCCACGCCTGGTCCGCGGGCGGTGAGCTGCTCCCGAACCCCGAGTACTTCACCTTCGCCTGCGCGGCGAAGAACGAGGGCACCGCGAGCCTGCCGTTCTTCGTGGGCGGCGGTGTCGTCGCCAAGTGCATCGACTGGGGCTATCCGCCCTGGGCGACGAGCTACCCGGTGAACGTGGCGATGGAGTACCACCAGCTGTGCACGCGCATGGCCATGGCGGACTACTGCGGCGAGGGGCGCAGCAACACGCTGGACGGGACGCCGCTGAAGTTCATGGGGGCGCAGGACGCCATCCTGCTGAACGCGGGGGGCCTGCCGCCCACGGTGGAGGGCTACTCGCTGGAGGCCGTGTGGAAGGTGGATGACTGTGGCGACGTGCGGCCGCTGTGCCTGGGCAAGAAGCGCTGGGACACGCTGCCCCTGGAGGCCACGTGCGTGAACAAGTCGCTCCTGATCGCCCCGCGCGCGACGCGGCCCTGCGACTCCATGAACCTGGCGGCCTATGCCAACTCGACGCTGCTGGTGTCCTATTCGCTCTTCATCGACCGGTCGCTGGTGATGTTCAAGGACGCGAACAACACCTACGTGACGACCACCGCGGTGACGGTGGATCAGGCGACCATCGAAGGCGGCTCCAAGGTGACCGGCGTCCTCCTGGACATGGATGCGAACGGGATGGCGGATGCGACGTCGTTCACCGCGCAGCGCAAGGAGGGGCCCATCCTCTCCCCGAAGCTGCCCGCCAACATCCGCGCGCGCATGAGCAGCTTCATCAAGCCGCTGTACCGGTGCGTGGACGGCAATGGGCGCTACCTGCTCACGGACAAGTCGACGTGTGACGGGCTCCCCGGCTTCTTCCTCAAGGTGATCAACGGGGACCAGGCCATCGAGGGCTTCGTGTACAGCTCCGTGGACGTCACCAGCACGGGCCAGCGCCGGCCGCTGAAGCTGTGGCGGTCCCTGACGACGGCGGGCGTGTACGCCACGTCCACGCAGGCCCCGCCCGGGTTCAGCTTCGTCCGGGAGCTGGGCTACCTGCCGGCGGTGGGGCAGCTGCCGGGGCGCGATCTCTGATCAGGGCACGGACGCGCACACGCGCATCCCGATGAAGGGGAAGCGTGTGCGCGGTTCGCCGTCGCCGTGGATCACTTCTTTCCCGGCGTCAGGCGCTTCACGGCCGTCGACGAGAGCAGTGAGCGCACCTGCACGATGGCGATCGCGTTGAGTTGTCGAAGCCGCTCGGAGGCTGGCAACCCCTGGTGGATCAAGACGGAGTTCAGGCTCTCGAGGTTCGAGAGCACCACGAGTTGTTCGAGAGGCGCGTGGTCGCGCATGTTGCCCGCGAGCTTCGGGTTCTCCTTGCGCCACTCGGCGGCCGTCTTGCCGAAGAGCGCCACGTTCAGGAGGTCTGCCTCGGAGGCGTAGACGAACTGGATCTGCGCCTTCGTCAGCGTGGGCGGGATGAGGTGCTCTTGGATCGCGTCGGTGTGGATGCGGTAGTTCACCTTCGCGAGCGTCCGCTGGAAGCTCCATTCTCGCGACAGCTGCTCGGCCTCGTCGTCCTTGAGGCGCTGGAATTCCTTGATGAGGTACAGCTTGAACTCGGGGCTGAGCCACGAGCCGAACTCGAAGGCGATATCGCGGTGGGCGTAGGTGCCGCCGCCGCGCCCGGCCTTCGAGTAGATGCCGATGGCGCCGGTGGCCTGCACCCACTTGCTCGGCGACAGCGAGAAGCTGTTCAGTCCGGCCTCGGACCTAAACCTCTCGAATTCGAGGGGGTTGAAGTCCTGGTTGTGGATCTGCTCCCAGATCCCCAGGAATTCCACGGTGTTGCGGTTGCGCAACCAGGCGTAAAGCACCGTCTCGTCACCAAACCGCTTCACCATGTCGGTGAGCGAGATGTAGTCCTTCTCACCGCGGCTCGTGATGGAGACGACCGTACCCTGCACCACGATGCTGCGGCTCTTCTTGCTGTCCGTCATGACGCTCCCCCGGCCAAGGTTACCTCGGAAGCGGTCGGCAACCGTTGGAGTCAGGGCACGGACGCGCACACGCGCATCCCGATGAAGGGGAAGCGTGTGCGCGGTTCGCCGTCGCCGTGGTTGTAGGACAGGGCGGTGAGCGCGTCCTGGTAGAACGAACCGCCGCCGTACGCGGGCTTGCCGTGAGGGACCGTCACCAGCCACTCCCACACGTTGCCGGACAGGTCCGCCACGCCGAAGGGACTGTCCGACGCGGGATGCGAGCCCACCGCGTCCGGCCCGAAGGCGCGCGCCTTGCGTCCGTACGTGGCGTCGAAGTTGGCGTCATCCGGCGCGAGCACCGGGCCATGCGGATAGCTCCTGCCGTCCGCGCCCCGGGCCGCGCGCTCCCATTCGCGCTCGGTGCACAGGCGCGCGCCGGGCAGCCGTCCGGTGACATCCAGCCAGGCGGTGTACGCGCGAGCGTCCTCCCAGGAGATGCCGGACACGGGGAAGCGGCGCCAGTCCTGTTCGGCGCGCAGGGCGCGGTCCTGGTAGCGCAGCGGCTCCCCTTCCCTCGCCTGGTACGTGACGCCTTCGCGCTCCAGGTGGAAGGTCCAGGTGCCGTCGCTGGCCGGGCGCAGCTCGATGGTGCCGAAGTAGTTGGTGCCCCGGGGCCTGCGCGCGGCGCGCTCGGAGGCGGGCAGCTCGCGCAGCCAGGTGAGCCAGTCCGCGTAGGTGACTTCGTGGCGCGCGATGAGGAAGGCGCCGGTGGTGAGCCGGTGCATCGGGCGCGTGCGGATGACGGTGAGGCGGATGGTCTCGTCGTCACCGCTGCCGTAGAGGAAGCGGCCGGCGGGCACGTGGACGTAGCCGTCCGGGACGTGCTCGGGGATGGGGACCTTCGCCCGAAAGGTCTCTCCGCGCGTGAGCAGCACGGGGTAGCGGACGGGCGGACGGCCCGGGAGCGTGAACGTCAGGCGGTGCGAGCCGGGATCCAGCGTGAGCCCGGCGGTCATGGGCGTCTTGTCGAAGGCCCTGGGCTCGGACCAGCGCGGCGGGCCGCCGGGGGTGGGCTCGAAGGTCTCGACGTGGATGACGGCGCCGGGCGGGTCGCTTTCCAGCTCCATCCGGACGGGGGCGGTCAGCTTCCGGCGGGTGGCGGCGCTCGTGTCCAGTTCCTCCAGGTGCTGGGTCAGGGCGGTCTGGACTCCGGGCTCGCGGTCCCGCTCCGCGACGAGGATGCGCTGGAGGAGGACCTCGTTGACGCGCTCGTCCAGGGCCTTGTTCGAGCCCCGGCCCACGCGCGTCTGCGCGGCTTCGAGGAGGGCGCTGGCGTCCTCGTAGCGGCGGGCCTGCTTCGCGCCCAGGTCCAGGGCCTGGGCCCAGGTGGCCTCCGCTTCGGCGGAGCGGTCCGTGTCGAACGCGGTGAAGGCCTCCGTGCGGAGGGTTTCGATACGGGCGCCCAGGGCGCGGCCTTCGTCGACGAGGGAGGCCGCGGAGGCCATCGCCTGCTCCGCGTCGAGGCGCCGGGAGCGCTCGCCCCACCAGCCGCCGCCGAGGAGGATGGCCACCGCGAGCCCCGGGAGCGCGAGCACGCGGGTGACGCGGAGCCAGCGTGGACGCGGTGCGATGGCCGGGGCCGCGTTGCGCGAGGCGATGGACTCCAGCGCTTCGCGCAGGGCGTCCGCGGATTCGAAGCGCGCGAACGGATCATGCGCGAGGCAACGCGTGAGGATCGCGGCGAAGATGGCATCGACGCCGGGGACGGCGACGTCCAGCGGTTCGAAGGTCCGGGGCCGCAGCGGGGCCTCCGCGAGCGGCCCGGGCGTGGGGCCTCCGCACAGCTCGTAGAGGAGCACGCCCAGCGAGAAGAGATCGCTGCGGACCGTGGCCGGTTCCCCCCGCCAGACCTCGGGCGCCATGTAGAGCGGCGTCCCGATGCGGCCCGTGGACAGCGGGTCCGCGGGGCCCAGGAGTCGTTCGGGCGGAAGCGGTGTCGACGTTGCGGTCCGCTGCGCCGCGCCCGTGTTCGCGAGGTCCACGGAGTGCGGCGAAGCGCCAGCGCCAGTCCGGTTCGTGCTGGCGGGATGATCCGCATCCGAGCGCCCCGTGAGCACGGCTCCCGGTGACGCGCCAGTGCTCTCCGCCCGATCGCCGTTCGGCACGTCGACGGTCGCGAGGTCCACGGCGTGCGGTGAGGTGCCACCGTCGGAGCGGCGGGGCCGCGCGGGATGCCTCGGCACGTCCACCGTCGCGGTGCGCAGGGGATCCGCCGTGCCCGGCACGTCCACCGTCGCCTCCCCTTGCGCGGGCACGGCTCGGGGCGCCTCCGGCAAGCGCGCGGGTCCGACGGGCGCCATCGCCACGTCGAGCAGCTTCGCCACCCCGAAGTCGAGCAGCTTCACCTGCCCGTCCTCGGTCAGCAGCGCGTTCGCGGGCTTGAGGTCCCGGTGCAGCACACCCTGCCGGTGCGCCGCCGCGAGCCCCTTCGCCAGTCCAATGCCAATCTCCAGCACGCGCGTCCACGGCACCGGCCGGGCCAACCGGTCCAGGCTGTCGCCTCGCAGGAACTCGGAGACGAGATAGGGCCGGTCCTTCACCTCACCGACGCGGTGGATGCCCACCACGTTCGGATGCTGCACGCGGGCAATCGCTCGCGCCTCCGTGCGGAAGCGCTCGCGCTGCACCTCATCCGGTGCGACGCCCGCGATGAACTTCACCGCCACCAGCCGGTCCAGCACCGTGTCGTGCGCGAGGTACACCTCGCCCATCGCGCCGCGTCCCAGCGGCTGCAGCAGGCGGTACTCCCCGAACGTCGCGGGTGGCTGCCACGCTGGAAGCGGCTCGCTCCTCATTCACCCGCCGGGCCCCGGCCTCGCGAGGGCGCGATGCGGTGTTGCTTCAGCTTGAACGCGAACGTGCGCAGCGGCATCCCGATGAGCTGCGCCGCCCGCGTCTGCACCCCACCCGTCGCCTCCAGCGCCTCCTGCATCCGCTGCCGCTCCAGCGTCCGCAGCTCCTCCGCCAGGTTCTGGAACACCTTCGGCGTCTCCGTGCCGCCCTCTGTCCGCACCGCCTCCGGCTCCGGCGGCGCGTCCATCCCCGAGCGCAGCGACTCCGGCAGGTGCGACGGCTCCACCACCGGTCCCGGCGACGTGGCCACCGCGTACTCCACCGTGTTCTTCAGCTCTCGCACGTTCCCCGGCCACGCGTGCGCTCCCAGCACCTCCATGGTCGCGGCGGACAGGTGCAGCGGCGGACGCCCTGCCCTCGCGCACGCGTCCTCCAGGAACGCCCGCGCCAGCAGCGGCAGCTCCCGGGGCCTGTCTCGCAACGGCGGCAACACCACCACCGCCGCGGACAGGCGGAAGAACAGGTCCTGCCGGAAGCGCCCCGCCTTCACCTCGTCCGCCAGCACCCGGTGCGTGGCCGCCACCACGCGCAGGTCCACGGGCCGCTCGCGCGAATCTCCCAGCCGGGTGATGACCTGCTGATCCAACGCGCGCAACAGCTTGGCCTGGATGGGCAGCGACAGCTCCGCCACTTCATCCAGGAACAGCGTGCCGCCGCTCGCCCGCTCCAGCAGGCCCGCCCGCGCCCGGTCCGCGCCGGAGAACGCGCCCCGCTCGTGGCCGAACAGCTCCCCTTCCACCAGGCTCTCCGGCAGCGCCGCGCAGTTGAGCGGCACGAAAGGCTGCGCCGAGCGCTGCGACCAGTGATGCACCGCCCACGCCGCGTTCTCCTTCCCCGCCCCCGTCTCGCCGTGGATGAGCACCGGCAGCGGGCTCGCCGCCAGCCGGCGCAGCAACTCGAACAGCCGCATCAGCGCCGCGTCCGCCACCACCACCGACCGCTCACCCAGCGCCAGCCGGTACATGGACGGTCCGCTGACCCGCGTCTCTCCCGGAGCCGCCGCCAGCGCCGCCGCCTTCGCCGCGCCCAGCAGCGCATCCCCCTGCATCCCGTCCCCCGGCGCCGCCGCCAGCCCCGCCCGCACCCGCCCGGCCAGCGGCGTGAGCACCGACACCAGGTGCGCCGCCGCCGCTTCCGCTTCCTCGCCAGACAGGTCCGGCAGCAGCACCATCAGCGTGCCGCCCACCTGCCCCACCCCGTCCATCAACCGCAGTGCGCCATGCAGCGCGCGCACCAGCTCCACCTGCGGCACGCGCGCGGACTCCACCTCCAGCGCGAGCACGCTCACCGCCAGGCCCGAGCTGCGCACCCGGTCCAGCTCCTCGGAGAGCCGCGCCCGCAGCCCTTCCGCTTCCAGCGCCCGCCGCTCCGGCAGGGGCCGCTCGCCCCGGTGGAACACCAGCGTCACGTTGCCCAGCGTCACCACGTCGCCGCCGTCCAGCGGCCGCGTGCCCTGCACCCGCTCGCCGTTGACCCGCACGCCGTTGTGGCTGCCCAGGTCCGCGATGAACGCCTCGCCCTCCGCCACGCCCACCTTCGCGTGCTGGCGGCTCACCGACGCGTCCTCCACCAGGATGTCCGCCCCCGCCGCGCGGCCAATCACCACCGACCCCTCCCGGGGCAGCGGCACCAGCGTGGAGGTGTTCCCCTGCAACAGCAGCAGGTACAGCCGGTCCGCCGGGGCGGCGCGGGAGGCCCCCCTGCGGGAGTCCTCGGTGTCCATCAGGTCGCGTGGCGGCATTCCCCGAAAGAATGCCCAGGCCCTTGAATTCCGGGCAACACGCCAGTCCCGATTGATTTGCGAGTCAGGCCATGCGCGGTCCATGCTCCCACCCGGGAGGAGAGGGACTTTCATGGCCAAGATGCTGAAAGAAGGGGATTCGGTTCCGGACGTCACACTGCGGGGGCCGGGCGACGTGCCGGTGCGCCTGCGCGACCTCCTGGGTGACAAGGCGATGGTCATCTACTTCTATCCTCGGGATGACTCCCCGGGATGTACGGTCCAGGCCTGCAGCCTGAGGGACCAGTACCAGGACTTCACGGACGCGGGCGCGGACGTGGTGGGCATCAGCAGCGACTCCGCCGAGTCCCACGAGAAGTTCGTCGCCCGGTACCGGCTCCCCTTCCGCCTCCTCAGCGACCCGGATGGCGCGGCGCGCAAGGCCTTTGGCGTGGGCACCAACTTCCTGGGGCTGCTGCCCGGGCGGGTGACGTTCGTCGCGGACAAGGGCGGCACCATCCGCTACGCGTTCGACTCGCAGATCCAGGTGAAGAAGCACGCGGAGCTGGCGCTGGATGTCGTCCGGTCGCTTACGGGCCAGGGAGCCGCACCCACCCGTCCTGCCTGACACACGCGTTTGCCCCGCGTTTCCCGGTAGACTGATTCACGACGTCCCGGCGGTGGGAGCCAGGACGTCGCACCCCCGTCACGAGCAACAATGGGACACCTCGGGTGGGCCGGAGGCCATGTCATGCGGTTTCACTGGTTGCTGGGACTGTCGTTGTGCGTCGGTGGCTGCGCGAGCCTGACGAAGGACCTCCATGACGATGGCCTGGGGGACCAGGAGGTGCCCACGGAGGAGACGGTGTACCTCGTCCCGCTGGACGAAGCCCTCTTCACCATGCGGCGCGTCTTCGAGGAGCAGCGCTACGACGTCTTCGAGCGCGCGGACCACCACGAGCTCTACACGTCCGCGCACGAGCCCGGCGTGAACCGCCCCGGCAACCGCTCTTTCGAGCGCTACTTCGTGAAGGGCGCGGCGCTGGGCCCGCGCCAGTCCGTCATCCGCGTCTTCCGCCTGCGCTACCACGAGCAGGACACCAACATCGAGGTGAAGCCCAAGTGGCTCAATGAGCGCATCGAGGACGAGGAGAAGTACCTCGCCCGGAAGACGTTCGAGCGCTTCACCTTCGACGGCGTGCCGGACATGGAGGGCTTCAAGATGGTGCGCGGCACGCGCGACCTGCCGCTGGAGCGCAAGCTGCTGACGAAGCTGGAGATGGTGCCGTCACTGGAGCTGGTGGGCGGAAGGACGACCGCGCCCGTGCGCTCCGTGAAGGTGGAGGGCTGGGAGGACGACACGGCCCAGCCGCCGCCGGTGAAGTGCGGGGAGCCGCTGCAGGGCGTGGAGCCGCTGCTGGCCACCGGGCACACGGTGCTGGTGGGCGATCCGCTGGGCACGCGCGAGGTGCCGGAGGTGGCCACGCGGATGCTCTGCGACGCGGTGGAGAAGAAGCTGCCGGTGGCGTTGGCGCTGTCCATGCCGTCGGAGGACCAGGGCGCGCTGGATGACTACCTGGCCAGCGAGGGCCACGGCCCGGACCTGGAGCGGCTGTTGGTGGTCAGCTCCTTCTGGCGCCGCGTGTACCAGGACGGCCGCAGCAGCGGCGCCCTGCTGCGCCTCATCGAGCAGGCGCGCCGGCTGCGCGCGCAGGGGCACAGCGTCACGGTGCTGGCGTTCGACTCCAACAGCGCCTCCGGCAACGCGCGCGAGGAGGAGATGGCGAAGAACCTCATCGCCTACCGGCAGGAGCACCCGGACACGTGGCTGCTGGCGCTCGCGGGCGACGTGCACGTGCGCACGAAGCCGGTGAGCTGGAACAAGGACTTCGAGCCGCTGGGCTCGCGGCTGACGAAGGCCCTGCCCTCCTCGCCGGTGAAGGCGCTGGAGGTGGGCTTCGCGCGAGGCTCGCAGTTCTCCTGCCGCTTCAACGTCTGGGAGCAGGTGGACTGCAACGTCTTCGCGCTGAGCCCCACCCCGGAGCTGCGCCAGGAGCCGGGCACGCCGCGCAAGGTGGCGATGTTCGACGCGCCCAGCGACAAGGGCTTCCACGGCCGGCTCTGGGTGGGGACGCTCAACGCCTCACCGCCGGTCATCCAGCGCGCCGTCCCGCCCGTGGCCCAGCAGCAGCCGGGCGCCGCGAAGCCCGCGGACGCGGAGAACTGAGCACTGGGGGGCGCAATCCTTTCACCCGGAGTGCTAGACTCAGACGTCCGGGGATGGTGCGTGCCTTGGGCTGTCCCCGTCCACGAAAGGGGGCAGGACCATGCGGTGGCACTGGACGCTGGGACTTCTGTGCTTGTCAGGGTGCGCGAGCCTCTCGCGCGGGCTGGACGGGGATCCGCTGGACACGGAGCCCATCCCTACCGTGGAGCGTGTCTACCTGGTGCCGCTGGACGAGGCGATGTTCGTCGCGCGCCGCCTGCTCGAAGAGCAGCGCCTGGACATCTTCGAGAACAACACCACGCACGAGCTGTACTCCCAATCCTGGGAGATCGGCGTGAACGTGCGCGGCAACCGCACCTTCGAACGCTACCTGGTGCGCCCCGAAGCCGTGGGCCCGCGACAGTCCATCGTGCGCATCTTCCGGCTCCAGTACCGCGAGGCCGATGACGCCGTCGAGGAGCAGGTGCCCGAGCCGGGCAGCCAGAAGCGGAACGACCACTACTACAACCACTTCCGCGAGGTGTTCGCCCACGAGACCTTCGAGGCCGTCCCGCAAATGGAGGGCTTCAAGCTGCGCCGCGGCTTCCGCGACCTGCCCCAGGAGCGCAAGCTGCTGATGCGCCTGGAGATGGTGCCCTCGCTGGAGCTCGTGGGCGGCAAGGCGTCCATCCCCGTGCGCGACGTGAAGGTCGCGGGCTGGACCGCCGAGACGCCCGACGCGGCGCCCCGCTGCGGGGACCCCGTGGAGGGCGTGGACCCGCTGCTCACCTCCGGCGGCACCGTGCTGGTGGCGGACCCCATGGGCACGCGCGAGCTGCCGGACGCCGCCGCGCGGATGCTCTGCGACGCCACGGCGAAGAAGCTGCCGGTGGCCCTGGCCCTGTCCGTGCCCTCCGTGGATCAAGCCGCGCTGGATGAGTACGTGACGAGCGCCGGCACCGACGCGGACCTGGAGCGGCTGCTGGTGCTGAGCGACTTCTTCCGCCGCGTGGATCAGGACGGCCGCAGCAGCGCGGGCACCATCCACCTGCTGGAGGCCGCGCGTCGCCTGCGCGCCCAGGGCCATGCCGTGTCCGTGGTGGCGTTCGACTCGAAGGGGGCGGCGGGCAACGCGCGCGAGGCGGAGATGGCGGCGAACCTGCTCGCCTTCCGGCAGGAACACCCGGACGCGTGGATGCTGGTGCTCGCGGGCGACGTGCACGTGCGCACCGGCGGCGTGGGCTGGGACTCGAAGTTCGAACCCATGGGCCACCGGCTGGCGGCCGCCCTGCCCTCCTCGCCAGTGAAGGCGCTGGACGTGGGCTTCGCGCGCGGGGCCCACTACGCCTGCCGCTTCAACGTCTGGCAGCAGGTGGACTGCGACGTGCACGGCATCAACCCGGCGGCGGACGCGCGCCAGGAGCCGGACACGCCGCGCAAGGTGGCCCTCTTCGACGCGCCGGGCGAGACGGGCTTCCACGGCCGGCTCTACCTGGGCACGCTGAGCCCGTCCCTGCCCGTCCTCCAGCGCACCGCGAAGCCCGTGGCCCAGCAACAGCCGGGCGCCGCGAAGCCCTCGGCCCCCGCGCCCTGACGGTGACGGCGCGGGCCCCGGACGAACCGGAGCCCGCGCACGGTGCGCCGGACGGAACTACGGCGCCTTCGCGTTGAGCTGCACGCCGCTCACCACCAGGCCGTAGTCGGCGTCCACCGCCGTCGTCTCCGTGCGAGCGTCCTGGACCAGCTCGTCGGCCAGGACCTCCACCTTCCACGTGCCCGCGGCGGGGTTCGCGAGGAAGACGTTCTCCACGGTGTCGACCTTGTTGGACACGCCGCCGGCCGTGGACACGTTGCCCGCCGTCAGGCCGTTGTTGCCCCAGTACACGGTGCCGTTGGGCGCCGTCACACGCAGGGACAAGTCATTGATGCGCGCCCGGGCCGCGCCCACCGTGCCCATGGGATCCGTGTAGACCATCGTGACGTTGAGCTCCGGCTCGCCGGTGGCCACGACGAAGGCGTACGTCTTGACGGCGAGCGGCGTGAGGACGTCCGTCTCGTTGACGACGAACGTCTTCGCGGCGCGGTCGTACAGGCGCCTCAGGTCGGACGTTCCCCAGCCCTGCTTGTTGCGGTCGATGTCCGCGTTGGCGCCGCCCGCGAGCCAGTTGTACTTGGCCGCGCCGTTGATCATCAGCGCCTTGGCGGTGGCCATCTGCGGGCGGCTGGTGAAGACGTCCGCCTTCTTGCCGTGGCCGGCCCACACGCCCTCGTGCCACATCTGGTGCAGGAGGCCGAAGTGGCCGGCCGTCTGGGGCGTCGCGGAGCTGGTGCCGCTGAACTCCGTGTAGCTGCTGTCGGAGGAGCCGGACGCGCCCCGGATGCTGTCGTAGTAGAAGGCCAGGTCCGGCTTGATGCGGCCGTCCGCCGCCGGGCCGATGCTCGCGCCCGAGGACCAGCGGTCATCCGTGCGGGTCTGCGTGTTGTAGTGCCGGATGCCGCCCACGGAGACGATGTTCTTCGCCCACGCCTGCGGACGCGAGTTGCGCGTGCCGCTGTTGCTCTGCGACTGCGTGCTCAGGAGCGGCGCCTTGAAGAGGTAGTCGTCCACCTCCGCGGAGATGGTCGTGTACGACGTCGTCAGCGCGCTGCCCACGCTGGAGGTCTGGAACACCGCGCGGTAGGGGCCGCTCGGGTTGATCAGCTCCTGGTTCGCCGTGTAGCGGGACTTGGTGCCGCCGAACTGCGTGGACTCCGAGTAGAGGAAGAAGATGCCCTGCCCGGCCGGCAGCAGGCCCTTGGCCAGCGGATCCACGCCCCGGGCGAAGTTGTGGCTGTAGCAGCTCGTCCCGTGCAGCGAACCGGAGGACGTGCCCACGCTGTGGATGATGGGCGCGGTGGGCCACTCGCGGTGGGTGGTGCGCAGCTCGGTGTCGAAGATCTCACCGCGCACGCCCTGCCCGCTCCAGCCCTTGAGCCCCTGGATGTAGTTGGCGCCGCCCGTCTCACGCACGATGTCCATGTCCACCTCGCCGGGGCCACCCCAGCGGTCGATGAACTGCACCTCGTTGGCGCGCGCGAGCGAGGCCAGCTGCTCCTGGCTGAGCGTGGCCTCCACGCGCAGGCCGCCCGGCTCCACCAGGTCCACCTTGCCGCCCAGCCGCTCCACCAGCGCCGTCACGCGGGCCTGCCGCGCGGCGCCGCGCTCGCCCAGCATGATGGAGTAGCGCTGGGGCGCGAGCGCCGCCGCGCGTCCGAGCAGCGCGTCCCGCAGCACCGGCTCCAGGCGCCATTCCGGGTGGTAGTCCCCCACCCAGCGCACCGCGGGGAGCTGGGTCACGCGCTCGCGGACCTCCGACGGCATCTCCACCAGGTACGTGTGGTCCGACAGGAAGCGCAGCACCTTGCCGCCCGCGTTCTCGATGGTCTCGCGATACTCCGGCAGCGGCGTGGCGTGGAACTGCACCAGCGACAGCGTGTTGTCCCGGTCCGCCACCAGCGCGTTGCCCAGCAGCGGCGCCGTGCGAGCCAGCGGGTCGAACGACGCCTCCGCCAGCCGGATGAGGTACTCCTCCTGCTGCACGCGGCCCAGCAGCTCCGTGCCGCCGCGCGTGTACGCGGAGAAGGCGCGCTCCGTGCCGTCCGCCTGGCGCTCACGCCAGACGTGCAGCTGCACGCCGGTGCCCTGCACCACGTCCAGGGTGCGCAGGGCGCTGACCGGCCGCGCCGTCTGGTGGAACAACAGCCCCGCAGGCGTCGCCAGGGTCGTGCCGCCCGCCTGGAGCGCCGTCGCCACCGCCGCGCCCGGCGCCGCCGGAGCCCGCGTGGCCGCTGAAGGGGTGCGCTCCACCGCGAGCGCCCCGGCCGGAACCGCGAGGGTGCAGCCCAGCACGAGCGCCGTCACCGGCCGCCAGCCACCACGAGACGTCGAGAACCGCTTCCGCATGTTCTGCATTTCGGGCACTCCCTTCAAAGTGAGAATAATCTGTAATACGCATTACTGCCGTATTTCAAGTCCTTGCCACTCAGTTGCAACAGGGCGTGCTTTTTGCGGCGTGGGTGTCCACTCCGGGTAGGCCCGGGTGGTTCGGGAGAGGCAGAAGTGCGTCACGGACGCAGGCGCTGTCGGCCCGCGCTCCTTGGTCCCGCCGTCCCGGACGGGGTATGGGGACCTCCCGTCGATGAGGTCCCCTCCCCGCCCCGCCGGTCCGCATGCATGACCTGAACGCGCTGGTCGGCACGCACGACCTGCTCCTCCTCACGCTGGACACGCTCCGCTACGACGTGGCCTGTGAGGCGTTGGAAGCAGGCCGCACCCCCACCCTGGCCGCGCTGCTGCCCGGAGGCCGGTGGGAGGAGCGCCACAGCCCGGCGAGCTTCACCTACGCCGCGCACCAGGCCTTCTTCGCGGGCTTCCTCCCCACCCCCGTCACCCCGGGCCGCCACCCGCGCCCCTTCGCCCTGCGCTTCGAGGGCAGCGAGACGACGGGCCCCGGCACCTGCGTGCTGGACGCGCCGGACCTCGTCACGGGCTTCGCCGGGCGCGGCTATCACACGGTGTGCATTGGCGGGACGGGCTTCTTCAACCAGAGGAACCCCCTGGGCCGCGTGCTCCCGGGCCTCTTCTCCGAGGCGCACTGGGCCCCGGAGCTGGGCGTCACCGACCCCCGATCCACGGAAAATCAGGCATCACTCGCGGTGAAAATCCTGGGTGCGCTGCCCAGGGAGCAGCGGGTGTTCCTGTTCATCAACGTCTCCGCGCTGCACCAGCCCAACCGGCACTACGTGCCCGGGGCGACGGAGGACTCGAAGGCGACGCAGGCGGCGGCCCTGGCGTACGTGGACGGCCAGCTTCCGCCCCTGTTCCAGGCGCTGCGACGGCGCGGCCCGGCGTTCTGCATCGTGTGCTCGGACCACGGCACGGCGTACGGCGAGGACGGCTACACGGGGCACCGGCTGGGGCACCCGGTGGTGTGGACGGTGCCCTATGGCGAGTTCGTGCTGCCGGTAGACTCCGCGCCATGACGCGCCTGGAGTCGATGCTCGAAGGGACGCCGTACGTGGCGTACCTCTACGGCTACCCTCACAAGACGGCCTACCGTCCGCTGACGCCCGCGCTGCCGCTGGAGGACGTCTGGGCGAAGGAGCGGCGGGACGCGCTGTTCCTCTACCTGCACGTGCCCTTCTGCGAGATGCGCTGCGGGTTCTGCAACCTCTTCACCGCCGCGGGCCCGAAGGAGGACGTCGTCGCCGCGTGGCTTGGCGCGCTGAAGCGGGAGGCCCGCCGGGTGAAGGATGCGCTGGGGCCGTCCACGTTCGCGCGCGCCGCCATCGGCGGTGGCACCCCCACCCTGCTGGACGTCGCGGGGCTGGAGACGGTGTTCGACCTGGCGACGGAGCTGGGCGTCGACCCGCGCGACGTGCCCATGTCCGTGGAGGTGTCGCCGGAGACGGTGGACGCGGACAAGGTCGCGCTCTTGAAGGCCCGGGGCGTGGACCGGGTGAGCATGGGCGTGCAGAGCTTCCTGGAGGCGGAGGTCGCCGCGGTGAAGCGGCCGCAGAAGACGGCGCAGGTGGAGGCCACGCTGGACCTGCTGCGGAGCGCGGGCTTCCCCACTCTCAACCTGGACCTCATCTACGGCATCGAGGGCCAGACGGTGGAGACGTTCCAGCACTCGCTGGAGTCCGCGCTGCGGTACGCGCCGGAGGAGCTGTACCTCTACCCGCTCTACGTGCGACCCCTCACCTTCCTGGGCAAGAAGTCGCGAGCGTGGGACGACCTGCGGCTGTCGCTCTACCGGGCCGGCCGGGACTTCCTCCTGTCGCGCGGCTACACGCAGGTGTCCATGCGGATGTTCCGCTCGGCACATGCACCGGCCGCTCGCGGCGCGGTGTACCGCTGCCAGGAGGACGGCATGGTGGGCCTGGGCGTGGGGGCGCGCTCCTACGCGGGCGCGGTGCACTACTCGTCGGAGTACGCCGTGGCCTCGCGCGAGGTGCGCGGCATCATCCAGGCGTACGTCGAGCGGGACGCGGCCTCGTTCGGCGAGGTGCGCTACGGCTTCGTGCTGGACGCGGCCGAGCAGCGGCACCGGCACCTGGTGCTGTCGCTGCTCGCGGAGGGCGTGGACCCGGGCGTGTACCGCCAGCGCTTCGGCACGGAGGCGAAGGCGGACTTCCCGATGCTCGCGGAGCTGGAGGCGCACGGGCTGGCGCGCGACGTGGACGGCGTGTTCCAGCTCACTCCGGCGGGCGTGGAGCGCTCGGACCTCATCGGCCCGTGGCTGGACTCCGAGGCCGTGCGCGCACGGATGCAGGAGTACGCCTGGCGATGAAGCTCACCGTGCTCTACCGGGGCCCGCTGTCCGGCTGCAACTACGGCTGCGAGTACTGCCCCTTCGGCAAGTGGAAGCAGAGCGAGGAGGAGCTCACGAAGGACCGCGCGGACCTGGAGCGGTTCCTCCAGTGGGTGGAGTCGCGCACGCACGACACCGTGTCCGTGTTCTTCACGCCGTGGGGCGAGGCGCTCATCTGGCCCTGGTACCAGCAGGCCCTGGCGCGGCTGACGCACCTGCCCCACGTGGAGCGCGCGGCGGTGCAGACGAACCTCTCCTGCCGGCTGGACTGGCTCGCCGACTGCCGCACGGAGAAGCTGGGCATCTGGGCCACGTACCATCCGGAGTGGATGAAGCGCTCACGCTTCCTGGCGCAGTGCGAGCACCTGTCGGCGCACGGCGTGCGGCACAGCGCGGGCATGGTGGGCTTCCGGCGCTTCGCGGACGAGGCGGAGGCCCTGCGCCGCGAGCTCCCCGAGGACACGTACCTGTGGATCAACGCCGTGAAGGACGGCCTGGACGCGTACACGCCCGAGGACGTGGAGCGCTTCACGCGCATCGACCCGCTGTTCCCGGTGAACAACACGCGCCACCCCAGCCGGGGCCGGGCCTGCCGTGGCGGCGAGTCCGTGCTGTCCGTGGACGGTGACGGCACCGCGTACCGGTGCCACTTCATCAAGGAGCCGCTGGGCAACCTCTACGCGCCGGACTTCGACGCGGCGCTCAAGCCGCGCCCGTGCTCGAAGGACACGTGCGGCTGCCACATCGGCTACGTGCACCTGGAGTACCTGGAGCTGGACCGCGTGTTCGGCTCCGGGCTGCTGGAGCGCGTGCCGGCGACGCGGCTGTGGACGGGCGGGCTTCAGCGCAGCGCTTCGCGGAGCTCCCAGTCGTAGACGGACAGGCCGTCGCGCGTGAGGCCGGGGAGCAGGTCCCCGAAGGCGTTCGCCTCCAGCACGCGGTGGCCGTGGAAGAAGTCCTCGAACATCAGGTCGATGCCCACGTGCAGGCAGTCATGCGCGCGGGCCACGGCGCGGCAGCTCTCCATCGCGGCCTCCAGCTCGCGGGGCGGCACGGCCGCGTGGAATGCGTCCAGGTCTCCCCGGTAGCCGCCCAGGTGCAGGTTGGTGATGGGCAGGCGGCTCTGGCGCACGACGGTGAAGGCGGGCTCGCCGCGCACGGTGAGGACGCGGCAGTCGAACACGTCCCCGCCCAGCCGCGCCTTGGGCCGGGACTCCTCCACCTGCGAGCCCTCGCGCAGGAGGAAGGCCAGCACCGCGTCCACCTCCCGCGCGTCCGTCACGCGGCGCACCTTGAGGGAGTTGAACCAGCCGGTGGCGCCCCGGTGCAGGCTGGTGAGCAGCGAGCCTCCAGCGCCCTCCGCCCTGCCCGGCCGGTACACCGCGAGGCAGGACGCGGAGGAGCCGCAGGACAGCTTCACGAACGCCTCGCGGAAGCCCGCCTCGCGCAGGGCCTGCCGCAGGGCTTCCGGCGTGGCGCCCGGAGGCAGGTCCAGGAACGGCGGCACGGGGATGCCCAGGCTCGCGTACCGGCGCGAGGTGATCCGCTTGTCGAACAGGTCCGAGATGGCACCCGGCGCGGACAGCACGCGCCAGCGGGGGCGCAGCGCGAACCGGGCGGACAGGTCCTCCAGCACGCGCAGGAACCCCAGGTGGTGCTGGCGGGGACACAGCACGCGGCCGTGCTCATCCGGCAGCGCGTCCAGCGCCTCGGGCGTCACGGTGTCGCAGCCGGTGCCGAGCGCGTCCGTGTAGCCGCGCTGGAGGAAGGCCCGCTCCACGGCCGCGTCCTCCCCCGCCGCGTCGATGCGGACGAGTCGCTTCGTGTCGGGCAGCTCCAGGAGGATATCCGGGGCGCGGGCCACCTGCTCCCATGCCACCACGTGCGCGGGAGGAAGCCCGGCGCGGCCCAGGGCCTCCTGGAAGAGCGTGACGCGCCGGTTCCCGGGGTTGCCGATGATCAGGAACGGCGGCGCGGCGGACGGCATGGGGACGGGCTACTCGCCCACGGCGGCGTAGCGCGACTCCTCGTCGTAGGGCGTGCGCTGGTTGCCGCTCGCCACGCTCCTGGCCACGGTCGCCACGGTCTTCTGCCCCGCCTTCGTGAGGAAGTTCCGGGTGACGTCCAGGGACTTGAGGTGCCCGAAGGCCTTGGCGTTCTCCGCCAGCGTCTGCGCGCCCGCGTCGGACATCGTGCCCATGGACAGGTCCAGCGCCTCCAACTGGGCCAGGATCTTCGCCTTGGGCAGCGCCGCGCACAGCTCGTCCGTGAACTCGGAGTTGCGCAGCCCCAGCTTGCGCAGGGCGGGCACGCCCTCCCCGTCCAGCAGGGGCTTCAGGTCCTTCACCCCACCGCTCGCGCCGTAGTTCTCCTGGCCGAACCAGATCTCCAGCGCCTCCAGCTTCGGCCACTTCGCCTTCACGATGTCCTTCACCGCGCCCTGGTGGAGGCCGCCCGTCTCCACGGTGAACGAGCGCAGCTCCGGCAGGTCGATCTTCCCGAAGTCCACCTCGCCGCCCCGCACGCGCAGCTCCTGGAGCTGGGGGTAGATTTTGTAGAGCGGCTTGAGGTCACCCACGTGCGTCCAGGAGATCTCCGTCTCGTCCGGGAACTCGAAGTCGCCGATGAAGAGCGAGCGCAGCGGCGGCGCGGGCTTCGCCTTCGCGAGCGCCTCCAGCGTGTCGTCGTATTCGTTCTCGCCGTCGAAGCTGGCCATGCCGATGGTCAGGCTCCGCAGGAAGCGCGCGGACGGGTGGGCCAGCAGCTCGCCCAGCAGCTCCGGGACGTCCGCGACCGAGTCGTAGTCCACCTGTCCCAGGCGGGCCGAGCGGATGAAGCCCAGGTGCCACTCGAGCTTGAGGGACTCGTCGGAGACGGCCTCCGCCAGCGACTCGCCCAGCAGCTCGCCCGCGTGGTCCTCCACGAACTTCGCGGCCTGCTTGTGCACGGCCGTGGCCTTGGCCGCGGGGGCATCCAGCGCGGAGTGCTGGAGCCGGATGAACTCGGCGCGCGGATCTCCCTCGCCCTCGAGCCATGCGGCGTACGCGAGGTAGCCCTTCACGTCGTCGGGCTTCGCGAGGATGGCGGCCTCCAGCTCCGGGTTGACGGCGGACTCGCCCGTGGCCTCTCCGCCGTCACCGTCTCCACCTTCGGCGAGCGTGTAGCCCTTGCGCTCCTTCTCGTGGATCTGCGCCTCGTAGGCCTTCTTCGCCTCGGCCTTGGAGTCGAACTCCTCGACCTTCTCCTGGCCGTCGGTGCCGATGCGGCCCCAGCGCTTGGTCAGCGTGGTGCCCTCCAGGGTGATCTCCCAGAACTTGCTGGAGCTGCCTTCGGTGAACTCGTAGCGAGGCATCGCGCGGCCCTTTGGCGAAGAACGCCCGGGACGCTAGAGGAGCCCTCCGGCAACCTCAAGCCGCGCGGGGCGGCTCAGGGGCGCAGCAGCACCAGCTCCACGCGGCGGTTGAGCTCCCGGCCCCGGGGAATCAGGTTCGGCGCCTTGGGGCTGTTGTCGCCCAGGCCCACGGCCTCCACGCGGGACGGGGCCACGCCGGCGCGGATCAGCATGTCGGCCACGGCGCGGGCGCGGGCGTCGGAGAGGCTCTGACGCGCGGGCTCGGGGACTTCCTTCGAGTCGGTGTGGCCCTCGATGCGCAGGCGCGCCTTCGGGTCGCGCACGAGCAGGTCCACCAGCAGGTCCAGGCCCGCGAGCGCGGCCTTGGTGGGCACGGGCTTCTTCTCATCGAAGCTCAGGGGCTCGGGCAGCTCGATGCGGCCCTCCTGCACCTTGGCGGCCTTGGCGGCCTTGGGCGCGGGCACCAGCGCGAAGGCCAGCGACGCCTCCGCACCGGCGCTCAGCTCCACCTGGCGCGTCTGGGCGAGGAACCCGTCGGCGATGAGGTCCACGGTGTACGCGCCCGCGGACAGCGGCACGTCCTGCGGCTTGCGGCCCTTGGCCGCGGCGACCGTGAGCTTCAGGGGCTCGCCGTTGCCGCGCACGAAGGCGGTGGCCTTGGTGGGCTTCTTGGACGTCACCTCCAGGCGCAGGCGGCTGGGGGCGACGGGCGTGCGCTCCACGGGCGGCGTCACGGAGACGACGGTCGTCGTGGGCTTCACGCCCGCGTCCGGCGCGGCCGTGGGCTGGGCGACCTTCACCGGGGCGCCGGCATCCACCGGGGACGGCTTCACGGGCGGAGGCGCGGTGGCGACGGTGGGCTCGTCCTTCAGCGGCTGGATCATCTCCGCGGTGACGGCGTGGGTGAGCTTGAGCTTGAGGCGCGGATCCGGCGCGTTGGGCACGACGGCGGGGGACGCCTTCACCACGACGCGCAGGCCGCGCTGGGTCTGGAAGCCGACGGACGCGGTGATCTTCCAGAGGAAGCCGTTGGTCTCGCTGAACAGGCTCCAGGAGCCGTTGGTGTACGTGACGCGCGAGACGAGGGTGTGCTCGCCGGGTTCGACCTTCAGGTTCGCGAGCCGGTGCACGCCGGGCGCGTTGAGCTCCTCCAGCGATGGGACGGCGAGCGGTTCGCCATCCAGGAGGAAGTCGGTCTCCACGAGCCGGTAGCCGTCCTCGGGCTTGAAGCCAGCGAAGAGGACCTGCACTTCGGAGGGGGACTCGGGGACCATGTCGCGCAGCTGGCGTTCCAGCTCCGCGCGCACCTGTTCCTCGCGCGTCGGTTCGGCCGCGAGCGCACCCGGGGCCAGGAGTCCGGCGAGGACCAGTGACCCGATCTTGAGGAAGGAGGAATCCACGAGGCGCCACGCAGCATGGCACAAGGCGCCCCGGGACGATGCAGGGATACAGCGCTGTAGAGGGAGCAGGCGGGCGCGACGGGCCTGTATGCGTGGGCTGGTTGACGGCTTCGCGGTGAATCCCCCGTTCCAACCAGTCCTGGCATGGGGAGGCGGGGATGGATCATCCTGGCGGGCGCATGGATCCGCGGCCTGACACCCCTCTGACGCCTGTCCCCTCCTCTCCCAGGGTGCCCCCCCGCTTTTCACGGCGGGCATGGGCCTGGAGCGCGGTGGGAGCGGTGGTGACGCTGGGGGTGCTGGCGGGGATGGTGCGGGTGGACCGCTCGGCGCGAGGCTCGGTGATGCTGGAACTGGGCGAGTGGGTGGACGTCCCGGCGCCGGCCGCGGGGCGCGTGATGTCGGTGGACGTGGGGCTGAGCCAGAAGGTCCAGGCCGGGCAGGTGGTGGTGCGGCTGGAGACGGCGGCGGGGAGCGCGGAGGTGGTGGCGCCCCTGTCGGCGATGGTGGGCCGGCTGCCGGTGACGAAGGGGGCGCGGGTGGCGGCGGGGCAGCCGGTGGCGGCGCTGGTGAATGAGGACACGCTGCCCTCGCTCCACGCGGTGTTCCCGGGGGAGTACCGGCCGGAGCTGGCCCCGGGGATGACGCTCGAGTACCAGCTGGCGGGGATGCCGGTCCCCTTCGAGGCGGTCATCGAGAAGGTGGAGAACCCGGAGGCCTCGCTCCAGTACGCGAAGGCGCAGCTGCCGGGCAGCGACGCGTTCGAGCAGGGGGCGGTGCTGGTCCAGGCGCACGTGCCGTCCCGCAACTACGAACGGGACGGCAAGCAGCGCATCTACAAGGACGGCATGAAGGGCCGGGCCCGGGTGAAGCTGGGCACCCAGCGGCTCATCGTCGCGTGGTTCCCGGGCCTGCGTGATGCGCTGCCGTGAGCGCGCCTGACGCTCAGGCGCCCTGACGCGACAGCCGCCGCTCCAGTCGTTCCAACCGGAGCTGGTGGTCGGCAGGCAGCTCCACGGGGGCGGCGAGCCTGGCGTGGTGCAGGGCACGGGGCAGGTCCTTGAGGGAGTGCTCGTAGAGCTTCGTCAGGGACAGGTGCAGCACCGCGCCCTGGCCGGGCTTCGCGAACGTGAGCGCTCGCTGAAGGTGCGCCACCGCCGTCTCGCAGTCTCCCGAGCGGCGGCAGAGGCGCGAGGCCAGCACCAGCGCTTCGATTCCCACCGGGCCGCCGCTCTCCGCGGCGGCCTTCGCGAAGGTCAGCGCCCGCTCCGCGTCCCCTGCCCGCTCCGCCACCTGCGCGAAGCCGAGCAGATCCCTCGGGTCCTGACGCTCCGTGCCTTCCGACTGGAAGCGGCGCACCAGGTCGCCCAGCAGCGCCGCCAGGAGCAACAGGTCCTTCTGGTTGTGCTCCAGCACCGGCACCAGCTCCGAGCCGTCCGTGCCTCGCAGGAAGCGGAAGTACAGCTCCGGGATCAACGAACCGTCCACGTCCCCCACCCGGTGATGCCCCAGCACCTTCGACTCCAGGTGCACGAGCCGCGCGCCCTCGCCCCGGTGCTTGAACACGCGCCGCGCGCAGTGCAGCAGGTCCAGGTGCGGCAGCTCCTTCGGCACCGGCACCCGGTTGAGCACGAAGCGCGTGCGCAACAGCGGCCAGTCGAAGCTCTTGCCGTTGTACGTGACGAGGCAGGACGACGACGCCATGCGCTCGGCCAGCAGGCGCAGCATGGGCGCCTCTTCCCCCATGCGCCTGAGGAAGAGCTGCTGCACGCGCAGGGAGCGGCCCTCGAACCAGCCCAGGCCCACCAGGAACGGCACCGTGCCCGTGCCTCCCGCGAGCCCCGTCGTCTCCGTGTCCAGCATCAGCATCCGCGTGAAGTCCACCGACTCCAGCTCTGGATGCAGCGCGAGCCCCGCCACCAGCCGCGCCTCCACATCGAGCGCCGCCGCTACTGGCGCAATACCGTGGCGGTGCTCCGGCGGGTACAACTGCTCGGCCACGTGCACCGTGCCATGCGGCGTCGACCGTGCCTCCACCGGCAACGCCCTGGGTTCAGGGAGCGGCTCCACCGCCTTGCGAGCCGACGCCGTACCCTGACGCTCCGCCCAGAACGACAGCATCTGGCGCAGCGCTTCCACCCGGGGATCCGGCGCACCGGGCTCCGCTGCGCCGCCCCGCTTCGCCGCGAACCGCCGCCGCGCTTCCTCGCGCAGATCCACGAGCCCATCGGTGCGGGCCCCTGCGCCTTCATCCACGAGCCTCGCGTCACGGGCTTGCGCGCCTTCATCCGCGAGCCCGGACTCGCTTACCCGCGCCTCCTCCGTGGCCCCTGCCCCGCCCCCGACGTCGTGCGCGGCCTCACTCTCCCCGTCCATCGCCAGGCGCTTGCGCAGCGCCTGCACCAGCACCTCCGCGATGGTGGTCGTCCCCGCCTCTTCCACGGGCGGAACCCGAGGCACCGCCTCATCCAGCGCGCGCGCCTCCACCGCCGGTGGCTCCACCGCCGGAGCCACCGCCACGGTGTTCACGGGCGCCCGGGCCTGGCTGCCGGGGCCCGCGCTGCTGAGTCGGGACAGCTTGCGCTTCAGGTCCATGCCGCGCCCGCGCTCCTCACTGCACCCCGGCGACGCCGAGCGCCGCCAGCAGGTCCAACGCCAGCCGCTTGCGCGGATGCGATCCCGACGGCGCGCTTCCCGGCTGGCCACCCGCCGCCGGCCCGATGCACGCCGGGCACCCGTCCTCGCACGGACACGACTCCAGCAGCTTGCGCCCTCGCAGCAGCAGCTCCTCGCGCTGGTCGTACAGCCGCGCCGCCAGCCCCACGCCGCCGGGCACGTTGTCGTAGAGGAACAGCGTCGGATCGAATCCCACGCCTCCCTCCTTGCGCGGCGGACCGTCCGGCTCGTCCTTGCTGCCCAGCGTCCGTCCCAGGTCGCGCGGGTCGCTCATCAACCCCACGCACGCCACCGTGCGCAGCGCGGAGCCCAGGCCCCGCAGCGCGTCGATGACCGCGGGCCTCGGAGCGTCCATCGAGCGCACCACCGCCTCCGGCACCGTCAGCCACAGCGCCGACGTGTGCATCTGCATCTCCGGCAGCCGCACGTCGCCGTAGCCCACGTTCTCGTGCGTGTGGAACTTGATCTTCTTGTAGCCCACCACCTTCTCGATGACGGACACCTCGCCCAGCCCCGCGTGCAGCGACGGCCCCAGCGGCGCGCCCTGGTCCTCCTGGATGACGCTCACGCGCACGTTCGTCATCGCGTCCGTGAAGTAGTCCGGCGCCACCTTGCGCACGAAGGCCTTGTGGTTCTCCAGGTCCAGCTGCTCCACCTGGTACTGCTCGGAGTCGTGCTGGTAGATGGCCTGCTCGTGCAGCTGCGTGTGCGCGGAGCGGAAGTCCATCTCCGCCAGCGTCTTGTCCGTGCCGCGCTCGATGACCACCACGTTGTCCCAGCCCACGCTGCGCAAGGACACGTGGTGCGCCGGGTACGCGTCCGATGACCAGTGGAACATCCGCCGCCCGCCCTCGGGCGCCTGGGACGGGTGCACCACCTGGTGCTGCGTGAGGAAGTCCAGCGCCTCCGTGGTGTTCTCCACCGGCACGTCGCCGAACGAGTCCCCTTCCTCGAAGGGCAGCTCGAACGCGGCGCACTTCAGGTGCTGGACCAATATCTCCACGTTGTCCGGATCAATGCGCGCGTGCTCCACCGGAGCGCCCGTGAGCGCGCGCGGATCCGCCGCGAAGTACTGATCCAGCGGCGCGCTCGACGTCACCAGCAGCGCCAGGCTCCCCATGCCGCGCCGGCCCGCGCGGCCGAAGCGCTGCGCCAGCGCCGCCACGGAGCCCGGGTAGCCCGCGCACACGACGGCATCCAGCGACCCGATGTCGATGCCCAATTCCAGCGCGTTGGTGGCCACCACGCAGCGGACCTCGCCCGCGCGCATCGCGGCCTCCGTCGCGCGCCGGGTGCCCGGCAGGTAGCCGCCGCGGTAGCCCTGGATGAGCGACGGATCCAGCTTCTCCTCCACGAACCGGTCGCGGAGGTACTTGAGCATCACCTCCACGTTGTTGCGCGACTGGCCGAACAACAGCGTGGACACCCCCGCACGCACCAGGTCCGAGGTGAGCCGCACCGCGCTCTTGAGATAGCTGGCGCGGATGCCCAGCTCCGCGTTCACCACGGGCGGGTTGTAGACCATCACCCGGCGCTCGCCGGACGGCGCCCCGCTCTCCGACACGAGCGCCACCTCGCGCCCCAGCATCCGCTCCGCGTGCGCCTTCGGGTTGCCGATGGTCGCCGACGCCAGGATGAACGTGGGGGACGCGCCGTGGAACCGCGCCACCCGCTGCAGCCGGCGCAGCACGTTCGCCAGGTGCGAACCGAAGACGCCCCGGTACGTGTGCAGCTCGTCGATGACGACGTAGCGCAGGTTCGAGAACAGCCGCGCCCAGTTCGCGTGGTGCGGCAGGATGCCCGTGTGCAGCATGTCCGGGTTGGTGAGCACCACGCCCGCGCGCTCCCGGGCCGCCCGGCGTGCATCCCCCGGCGTGTCGCCGTCGAAGGTGATGGCGCCGTGGCCCAGGCCCGCCTCGCGCATGAACGCGCGCAGCGACTCTTCCTGGTCGCGCGACAGGGCCTTCGTGGGGAACAGGTAGAGCGCCCGCGCTTCCGGCTCGCGCGCGAAGCGATCCAGCAGCGGCAGGTTGTAGCAGAGGCTCTTGCCGGACGCGGTGGGCGTGGCGATGACCAGGCTCTCCCCGTCGCGGGCCCGTGCGAAGGCCTCCGCCTGGTGGGAGAAGAGCTGCTCGACACCACGGCGCTTGAGCGCGTCCCGGACCTGGGGGGACAGGTCCTCCGGCAGCGGCGCGAACACCCCGGCGCGGGCTGGCGTCACGGCGTCGTGGACGATGTTCGGCCACACCTGCCGGTCCGTCCGCCATCCCTGGAGGACGGCGTCCAGCCCGCGAGCGCCCGACCACGGCGTGCGGCGCGGGCCGGAGAAGGCCTCGGTTTCCTTCTCGGGCTTCATAGGGCCGGCCACTGTACAGACGTGTACCCGGAAGGACAACGCGCGTCAGGACCCCTCGCGTCGGTCTTTTGGGGGCCCATCACCCACATTCCGACCGGGCAGTAGCCGGCCCGATTCCCTCCTGGGCAGGCGGCTCCAGGGGACCTCGACGGGCGTCTGGCGCGGACCCTAGTGTCCCGCGCCCGTGGCGCTCGCGATCTTCCTCTTCACGTACATCTTCATCGCCGGGGCGAGGCTGCCCTTCGTCAAGCTGGACCGTCCTGGAGGCGCCCTGCTGGGCGCCACGCTGATGGTCGTCGCCGGGGTCGTCACGCCCGCGGAGGTCTTCGGCCACAGCTCGGACCGGGGCCAGCAGGCCATCGACATGGACACCATCGTCCTGCTCCTCGGGATGATGCTGCTGGCCGTGTACCTGGCGCAGGCGAACTTCTTCCGCGCCGCCGGAGCGAAAGCCCTCAAGGTCGCGCACACGCCCCGGCTGCTGCTGGTGGCCGTGACGTTCGTGAGCGCGTTCCTGTCCGCGTTCCTCGTCAACGACACCGTGTGCCTGTTCCTCACGCCGCTGGTGCTGGTGGTGGTGGAGGACGCGCGCCTGCCGCCCGTGCCGTACCTGCTGGCGGTGTGCATGGGCAGCAACAGCGGCTCCGTGGCCACCTTCACCGGCAACCCGCAGAACATGCTGATCCAGGGCGCGTCCGGCCTGGGCTACGCGCGGTTCGCCGCGTACATGGCCCTGCCCGCGGTGCTGTCCACCGCCATCGTCACCGTGGCGCTGCTCTACCTCTTCCGCAAGGAGCTGCCGGCCGCGCGCTTCGACACGCACCCTCCCCCGCTGGAGGTGGACCGCCGGCTGCTCGCGCTGGGGCTGGGAAGCCTCTTGGGCGTGGTGGTGGCGTTCTTCGCGGGCCTGCCCATGAGCTGGAGCGCGCTCGCGGGCGGCGTGCTGGTGATGTCGCTGTCCGGGCACGAATCGCGCGAGGCGCTGGAGCGCGTGGACTGGGTGCTGCTGCTCTTCTTCGCCAGCCTCTTCATCGTCGTGCACGGGGTGCACAAGGCGGGCTGGGCGGAGGAGATCCGCCAGCTGTTCTCCCCGCTGATGGCCGGGCCGCCGTGGCGCGAGACGCTGGGCTTCGCGGGCCTCACGCTCGTGGCCTCCAACCTCTTCAGCAACGTGCCCTTCGTGATGCTCGCGCGCGCGTGGGTGCCGGCCATGCAGGAGCCGGAGCTGGCGTGGCACGTGCTGGCGCTGGGCTCCACGCTGGCGGGCAACCTCACGCTGGTGGGCAGCGTGGCGAACCTCATCGTCTTCGAGGCCGCGCGCGGCAAGGTCCGGATGGGCTTCATGGACTACCTGCGCGTCGGCGTGCCCGTGACGTTGATCAGCTTCGCCGTGGGGCTGGGCGTGCTCCTGGCCGAGCACGCCCTCTTCTGAACTCCAGACCTGTCCGACTGTCGGACAGGTTCGCGGCTCAGGGGTCCGGATCCGGCAGCTCGCCCGGGGGCAGCTGGCGCTCGGGCGGAGTGGGCGCGGGAGCAGGCGCCGGTTCCGGGGTGACGGCGGAGGGCACGGTGTCCGGCGCGGTGTTGCCCGTGGGGGCCGCGCCCTTGCGGTTCGTGGGCGTCAGGTCCTTCACGAACATGTCCGCGACCTTGTCCAGCAGCGCGGTCATGGCCAGGCGGAACAGCTCCGGCTCCTTGCCGACCTTGAACGGATCCAGGTGCGGCGCCTTCTGCTCCACCGCGTCCAGGTCGAACGGCCGGCGCCACAGCTCCGAGCGCCCGTCCAGCCGGAACATGCGCCCGTAACCCTTGAGGTAGGCCCCCGCGTGGCCGTCCTCGCTGCGCATGCCGAAGTCCTGGATGACGAACTCCACGACGGTGTCCGCGCCCAGCGGGGCCATCAGGTCATAGTCCGGCGCGTTGGCGGGCACCTCCTCCACGAGGAAGCTCTCCAGCGCGGAGGCCACCCGGGCGGGATCCACCGTGTCCGTCCACGGGGCCTCTTCCGGCAGGCGCGACAGGGTGGTGACGCGCAGGCGTTCGGAGAGCTCGAAGCGCGTCACGGCCTGCTGCAGCTTCACGGTGAGCCGCCGGTCCGCCTCCTTGGGCTCCAGCTTCTTGAGCTTGTCCGAGTACGCGCTGTCCTCCTGGAACACCCGGCTCTTGGGCCCCGCGCCGTCCTCGATGCGGGAGATGAAGGCGGGCCGCTGGACCCGGTCCAGGTCCGCGCCGGAGAGACGTTGGGAGGCGCACCCGGCGGTGAAGGCGACGAGGACTGCCGCGAAAAGGAGGCTTCGGCTTCGCACCATGGGGCCCAGGCTAACCCATCCCCGCCCCCCTGGCCTGTTTGCGACCCACCGAAAACCAGGGGGCCGTCCGTCGCTGCTATGCTGCCCGGCCGTGAATCCTCCCCCTTCTGTTCCCCCCGGCCCGGGCCCCAACCGCAAGCGGCGGCTTGGGGAGATCCTGATGGACGCCGGCCTGCTCACCGAAACCCAGCTCCGCAGCGCGCTCGCCGAGCAGCGCAAGTGGGGCGGCCGGCTGGGCCTCACGCTGGTGCAGATGGGCGTCGTGGACGAAAGCTCCATGGTGCACGCCCTGTCGCGGCAGCTGGCCATCCCCACGGTGGACCTGGACACGCACGTCCCCGTCCCGTCCGCGCTCCAGGCGCTGCGCGTGGACATCGCCGAGCGCTACACCGTCTTCCCCGTTGCCTACGAGCCCGGCACCAAGACGCTCACCGTGGCCACGTCGGATCCGACCAACGTGGAGTCGCTCCAGGAGCTGGCCTTCCACTCCGGCCAGAAGCTCCAGGTGGTGGTGGCGACCGCGTCCTCCATCGAGCGCGCCATCCGGCACCACTACCACGGCGAGATCACCTCCACGGCCGCCACGCCGCTGAGCTTCGGCATGGACGAGGCCACCTTCGAGCTGGCCCCGCCGCAGTCCGAGAGCGCCCCGCCCCCGCGCGCCCCCACGCCGCCGCCCGTGGTGCGCGACGCGGAGCTGGCGTCGAAGGTGGAGGCGCTCACGCAGCAGGTGGCGGACCTGGAGCGCATGGTGGCGCAGCAGGCCCGCGTGATGCGCGCGATGATGGACGCGCTGGAGGCCCGGGGCGCGCTGACCCGCGAGGAGGTCCAGGCGAAGGCCCGGTGACCACGGCATGGCGCTCCCCTTCTCCGAAAAGCTGAAGCTGGAGCTGACCGTCACCGCAGGCGAGCAGCCCTACGCCATCCCCGGCGGACAGGTGAAGGACTTCTCGCTGCGGATGACGCCCACGGGCTTCCGCTGCACGCTGACGTTCTGGACGGCGCTGGAGAAGGCGGACGCGGCGCTGTTCACCGCGTTCAGCAAGCCGGACCTGGTGCGGGTGCGGCTGGCGCTGTCCGCCGTGCTCGACCCGCCGCCCACGCCGCTGGTGGTGCAGGGCATCGTCACGGAGAAGCGCGTCAGCGGCACCGCGCACGGCAACAAGGACAGCGTGGCGGTGGCCTTCCGCCAGTACACGGTGACCTTCGAGGACCCCGCGCGGGTGCTCTGGACGCAGCACCGCCCGGTGGAGCTGCACACGGCGAAGAAGCTGTCGGAGCTGCTGGACGCGCACAAGCCCGGCGGCCTGCTGCTCACCTACGACTGGGACGCGCTGGAAGAGAAGCACGCGATGGTGTGCCTGGGCATTGGCGACGACCACCCGGCCGCCAGCTTCTACGACTTCGTCCTCTGGTTCGTGGACACGCGCGGCGGCGTGCTCACGTACGACAGCCCCAAGGACACGTACACCTTCTCCGCGAAGAAGCCGGCGGTGGGCACCGTCACCGGGCTCAGCCGCAAGCACGTGGCGCTCGTGGACGTGGAGATGCCGCCGGTCATCCGCCACAGCGCGCGGGTGCTCAACGGCTTCGGCGCGGGCGCAACCACGGTGGCGCTGGAGCAGTCCCAGGCGGTGCCGGGCATCCAGCACGACGTGCTGGTGCGCACGCCCATCGCGGCGGAGGCGGAGCAGCGCCAGTCGCTGGAGAAGGAGCGCCTGCGCGTGCGCAAGCGGCGCCTGCGGCTGACGTTCCTCGACGTGCCGCCCATCGCGCTGCAACCGGGTGCGTTGATCAAGCTGGATGGCGCGCGGTGGAGCCCGGGCCTCGTGGGCGTGGGGGAGGACCTGCGCGTGGCGGAGCTGGCCTTCGACGGCGCGGGGCTCCAGGCCGGTCCGCACGACGGGCAGCAGGAGGCGATGGAGGGCTACTCGGTCACGCTGTCCGTGCTGCTGGAGCAGAAGTCGGATCCGGTGCCGGAGCTCCCCGCGTACCGGCCGCCCCGCTACCCCATCTACGTCGAGGGCAAGGTGCACAGCCCCGGCGGCGAGGCCACGGACCGCATCTACCTCCAGGTGGATGATCCGAAGACGTCCGTGACGAACTACCGGGTGACCATCCCGCTGTGGAACAAGACGGTGAGCGTGCCGGCGGAGCCCAATCAGTTCCCGGGGACGTTCTACTTCCCCCCGTACAAGAACGAGCGGGCGCTGGTGGCGCTGCACTTCGACCACGCGGAGCTGCACCGCTTCCTGGACTGGGGCGAAGGCGTGCGCATGCCCCAGGACAGCCAGGGCGATCAGATCCTCTTCGGCAAGAACGGCGAGAATCAGACGGCGCTGACGCACGACTTCCAGGACAACAAGCCGGTGTGGAACCTGGGGCGGGTGAACTCCAACGACACGGAGGTCATCCGCCTGTCGGAAGGCCACCTCCTCATCCAGACGAAGGAGAACCCCGGCGCCGCCGCCACCACGCCCACCTATGACGTGACGCCGCAGGTGGAGACGGCGAAGGGCGACCTCACCGCGGGCGTGGACGGCGCGGTGAGCAACGCGACGGCGGCCTACAAGGAATCCACGGCGGCGGTGAACGCGAAGCTGAACGCGGCGACGGAGGAGACGGGCGCGGCCCTCGCCGCCGCGGAGGCCCAGGTGAAGGGCAAGGCCGCCGAGTCCCGCGCGAAGCTGACCGGCGCGCTCAACGGCATGGACGGACAGACGGGCGCCCTCGCCGGCGCCGCCGCGGATGCCAAGGCCGCGCTCGCGGGGCTGAAATGAACGAGCTGCGCGCGACGGTGGCGAAGCACAAGTCGACCGTGGAGGGCTTCGGCTCCGGCATCACGCCGCGCCTCGCCACCGCGAAGGGCGAGGTGGAGACCCTGGCCCAGGGCGTCGTGGAGCAGGTCGCCGCGCTGCGCCCGTCCATCTCCGGGTCGTTGGGGGCGCTGCTCGCGCAGGTGAACGCGGCCAACGTGACGCTGGCGGACCCCTCCCCCCGCTTCGACGCGCTGGCCACGGAGGTGCAGGGGCACCAGCAGACGCTGACCGCCTCCAGCACGACGGCGCGCACGAAGGCGGAGTCGCTGGGCCAGGAGGCGACGGCGAAGAGCCAGGGGCTGGAGGCACAGGCGAAGTCCTCCGCCGAGTCCTCACAGGGCCAGCTCACCGCGCTCCAGCAGCAGGTGGCCCAGAAGTGCGACGCGGACAAGAAGTCCTTCGATGCGAAGCTCGCGAAGCGCAAGGGCTCCAAGGAGGAGACGGAGGCCCGCCGCGCGCAGGGCCATGCGCTGATTGAGCAGACACGCTCGCAGCTCACGCAGGACCTCACGGGCGTGGGGTCGACGATCGCGGCGGCGCTGGCGGCGGTGCTGGTGCGGCTGGCCACGTCCCGCGACACGGCGACGGGCCGGAGCACGCAGCTCACCTCCACCCTGGACGGCGCGGTGAAGGACCCCGTGAGCGCGCTGGCGGCGCTGCACCAGGAGATCGTCAACGCGGGCAAGACGACGAAGGACGCCCACCAGCAGCAGCAGTCCGCGCTGGAGACGCAGCGCAAGTCGCTGGTGGATCAGCTGATGGCCGCCGCCGCCGCGGCCGCCGCCATCGTGGACCCGCTGGACACCCAGGTGGCCCCGTCGCTGACGGCGGGCAAGACGCAGGCGGACGGGGCGCTGGACACGCTGGGCAAGACCATTGCCGGACAGGTGGCCAGCGTCACCGCGCAGCTCACGGCGGTGGAGAAGCTCATCGACCAGGTGCAGAAGCAGGTGGAGACCGCCATCACCACGGTGAGCGGCACCATCGACGGCCTGGTGCAGGGAGCGCTCACGGCGGTGGAGACCCTCAAGGCACCGCTGAAGGCGACGCTGGACGCGGCGTTCACCACGCTGGACTCACTGGTCGCGACGGTGAGCGCCCTCAAGCAGCAGGTGATGGCGCTCTTTGAAGTATTGCCCCAGAAGCTGGAGCAGCTTCAGACCCTCTTCCAGCAGATCGTCGGCTCGCTGGAGGCGCTGCTGGAGCGCGCCATGGGCCTCCTGGACGCCATCCCGGCCGCGGACCTGCCCAAGCCGCTGGTGAGCCCCGCGGTGCAGGGCATCACGCAGGTGGTGACGCAGATCACCACGCAACTGGGAACCATTTCCTCCCAGGTGGGCACGCAGCTCCAGGCGGTGCAGAAGACCATCGTCTCGCAGGTGGAGACGGTGCAGACCCAGGCGCAGACGCAGATCGACACGGCCACGACCCAGGCCGTGACGCAGATGGGCACGCTCACGGACTCCATCCTCCAGGGCATCGAGCAGGCCACCGCGCAGGTGGGGCAGCTCATCGCCGCGGCCGTCACGCAGATCGGCACCGTGAAGGACCAGGGCGTGCAGCAGATCCAGGCCATGAAGCAGCAGGTGGCCGCGCGGGTGACGCCGCTGGACACACAGGTGCCGCAGCGCCTGGAGGCCCTGGACGCGCAGGTGGGCTCCGGCATCGACGCGGCGGTGCAGGCCATGCAGACGGCGCGGGACTCGGCGGAGGGCCAGGTGACGTCCGCCAAGGGCCGGCTGGACTCGCACCTGGGCACCACCAACACGTCCGTGACGGGCGGGCTGACGTCGCTGGAGCAGGCCCGCGGGAGTGCGGAGACGTCGCTCACCTCCCAGGCGGATCAGGCGCTCGCGGCCTTCAAGCAGCGCGCGGAGGGCCTGAAGTCGGGCGCCCAGACGCAGGTGGACTCCGTCTCCACCCAGGCCGCGACGCAGAAGCCGCAGCTCCTCTCCCCTCTCGACGCGATTGGCGCCCAGCTCCAGGGCGGCGCCTTCGCGAAGCCGGTGACGGCGGCGAACGGCCGGGTGACGTCCGCGCTGAACGCGCTGGGCCCCAAGCTGGACGCGCTCGCGTCGTAGCGCCTACTTGGGCGAGGCCAGGGACACCGGCGGCTCAGCCTTGGGCGCTTCGGGGGCCTTGGGAGGCCCGGCAGGGGCCGGCGCGGACTCCTGGGCCGGCACGCTCTTGGGCAGGTCCGTGCGGATGCGGCTCTCCTGCAGCTCGATGTCCACCGACCTGGGCACCGGCACGTCCAGCAGCGCCTGCCACGCGCCGTTGGGCGTGGTGAAGAGGAAGCTCACCGCCACCGCCTGCTCCGGCGGAAGGGGAATCTTCACCTGCTTCGTGCGGCTCGGGTAGATGACCACCGTCTGGAGCACGGACTCGTCCGGGCTGATGACCTTGGCCGCGACGTCCGCGTAGCCCTCCGTCATCGTCGTCTTCGACACTGTGCGGACCAGCATGTACAGCGGCCGTCCCTGGTTGGTGCCCGCCGGCGCCTTGACGTTCACCGTCAGGCTGGGCGCCGCGCAGCTGCCCGCCACCACCGCCGTCACCAGTCCCGCCGCCAGCCTCACGCCCCTGCCCTTCATGGCACCACCCCACGGAATGGCGCCCAAGGCTCGCCGCGCAACCCGAAGCTGATCTCCAGCACCTTCTCGTTCGCCGCCAGCCCGCGCCCCGGCAGCACCCACACCACGTTCGACTGGTCCGTCAGCGTCGCGGACTCCAGCAGGCGGAAGCAGTTCCATGACGACTCGGACATCTCCATGGAGCGGTAGCGCTTCCCGTCCCGCGACGGCGAGCGCAGCTCCACGCCAATGGACGACGGCTGCGGGCTCCACCAGCTCAGCGGGAACTCACCCCACGCCGGCCGCTGGTTGAACCCGAACGACGCCGCCCCGCCGCACTTCAGGTACGACAGCGTCACGAAGCTGTCCGGCGTGGGCGCCGCCGGCAGCGGCAGCGGACGCACCTGCATCGCGATGGGCCGGGGCTTGCCTTCGTCATCCCACAGCAGCTTCGACAGGCGGCCCAGCTGGCCCAGCGCGGAGAGCATGCGCGGCGGCAGGAGCATGCGCGACTTCAGCGGGTAGCGCAGCGACCAGTCCGTCCCGCGCTCCTCCACCACCGGCGACAGCACCTGGGTGACGAACTGCCAGAAGGCCCCGTCCTTGCGGCGCAGCACCTCCAGCTCCACCGGGTCCACTTCCTGCGACGCGCTGGGGTTGAATGGATAGCGCTTGATGAGCGGATCCAGCGTGCGGCGGGCCTGGTACGTCCACTGCTCCGCGATGACGCGCTCCAGCTCCGCGCGGCCCCGGTTGCGCACGACGACGAAGGGCTGGCGGAACGGCAGCCGGAACTCGCCCACCAGGCCGTGCTGATCCAGCCACGCGTCCACCCGGCGCAGGTACGAGTCCTCCTCCTCCAGCAGCATGCTCAGCGCCACCCGCCCCACCGGCGACAGCATCTCCGCCAGCTGCGAGCCCGCCGAGGACGCCGTCGCGCCAGCGGGCGCCGCGGGGTCCTTGGGCGCGGCGGGCTTCACCGGCGCGGGCTTCACCCCGGACAGCTCCTGCTGAAGCTGCGACACCAGCGTGGTGTAGGCCGCCAGCTCCGCGAGCGCGCCGGCCTTGTCCGGCGTCATCAGCTGCACCACCGGCTTGAAGGGCGCCACGGCCTCGCGCATCGGCGCGTAGTACTCGCTCTCCAAGGGGCCCACGCTGGCGCGGGTCGCCACGTCGCGCAGCATGGCCTCCAGCGGGGACGACGGCTGCAGCAGCACGGACAGGTCGCTGGACAGCGAGCCTCGCGGCGTGGTGCGGAAGCGGTAGCCCCGGTAGCTCGCGTAGAGGTCCTGGCCGTAGCGCTTCGCGAACGTCTGCACCTTGCCCTGCACGAAGGTGGCGCGCTCCACGGCCTCCTCGCGCGACAGGCGCGACTTGGCGAGCCGCTCGGAGAACTCGTCCACCAGCGGGCTCAGCTGCGCGTCGAAGGCGGCCTTGCCCAGCACGCTGCCCATCACCGGCGCCTGCCCGCTGGTGAACTCCGTGTCGTCGTCCCCTGCCCCTTCGTTGGCGACCTCGGACGGCGTCTCACCCGTGCGAGGGTTGAACGCGTTGCCGTCGAACGGCGAGCGGCCTGTCTCCTTCAGCGCGCGCAGCACCTTGTCCAAGAGCTGCCGCGACACGTCCACCGGGCGGAACTCGTAGTCGCGCCGGAGCACCTCCACGGTGTAGCGCGCGTCGCCGTCGCTGGGGGCGAAGAGGCCGTCCGCGCGGGTGAGCAGCTCCGCGGGCGTCATGCGGGCGGCGGCGCGCAGGGCGGTGTCCGCCTCGTCCTCCATGCGCAGGATGGCCTCCAGCGTCTGGCGGTTCTGGCGCAGCCAGTCCAGCGAGTCCAGCAGGCTGCCCACGCCCTTGAGCTGGCTGGCGTCCGGCTCCGCGTCCGACGCGTTGATGAGGTCCATCACCTTCCGGGCGGAGCTGTACGGCGCCGTCTCCGCCAGCGAGGCGCGCAAGTGCTCGCGCCCGTCGCTCAGCGCGCGCCACCGGGCCAGGTCCAGCTCCTTCGCGGCCAGCACGTCCTGCAGCTGCGTGAAGTGCTCGCGCCACGGCCCCAGCAGGCCGTCCATCGTCAGGTAGGCGAAGGGCCAGCGCGTCCAGGGCACGTTCTCCTCGAAGGGCTTGTCGCTGGCGATGACGTAGTTGGCGATCATCGGCTCGGCGAGGCCCATCGCCTCCAGCCAGTTGTGCTCCTGGTCGGTGCTCGCCAGGCTCAACCCGAAGGCCTCCGTCGTCCACCCCAGCTGCTTCTTGTGCGCCCCGCGGATGCTGCGCAGCACGAACTGGCCCAGGTCCTCGTTGCGCGAGGCGTAGAGCACGCCCAGCGTGTAGAGCACCTGCTCCGGCCGGCACAGCGTCTCCAGGTGGCAGCCGTCATCAGCGGAGGGCGCTTGCGTCAGCGGCGTGGCGCGCGTGCCCCGGCTGGCGAACGCGGGCGCGGGCTGGCAGCCGGGAATCTGGCCGGGGCAGCGCCGGCACTGGTCCTGGCACTTCTCCAGCATCGGCTTCAGGTAGGACATCCGGATGCTGCGCGCGAGCCGGGCCCGCAGCTCCTCCCACTCGTCGGTGAAGCTGTGGGCCAGGGGCGGCCAGTAGCGCGTGGCGCCCCAGAGGTCCTCCATCGCGCGCACCGCTTCGTTCGTCTGGGACTCCACCACGGAGCCGGACACGCTCTGGTTGCGCTCCTCCAGCCGCTGCACCGTCACCTGGAACGCGTCCAGCTTGTCCTGCGCGCGCAGGAGCAGCCGGTAGAAGTGCGCGTAGGCCAGCAGCACCGGCAGGCACCCCACCGCGACGATGGCCGCGCACCGGCGCAGGTGTGTCCAGCGGTAGTCCTGGACCAGCCGCTCCACCGGTTGAGCCGCCTGCACCGCCAGCGCCCCGGTGGGCTGCGCGTCCTTCTCCTTCGACGTCAGGTAGATGCTCTGGAGGTTCAGCGGGTACGCCAGCGAGCCGCTCTCCACCAGCGTGGACACGAAGCGCCCCAGCACCGCGAACGCCTCGCCGCCGCGCGAGTAGAAGGACGCCAGCCGCTCGAACGCGTCCGGCGCCAGGGAGGTGAGCCCCAGCGCCAGGTACTTCTCCATGGGCTGGAGCGCGTTCGCCAGCTCCCCTTCCCTGCCGGCCGGCGGCACCGCCAGTTGGAGCGGTACGCCGTTCGCGCGCAAGAGCTGCGCGAAGTCCGCGTAGCCGTCCAGCGTGTCCATGTGCGTGAGGACCAGCCGCGTCTCCACGGGCGCCTGGCACACCTCCGACAGGAGGTTGAGCTTGCCGCGCAAGAGCTGGGTGACGCGCTTCACCTCGTCCGGCGAGGTCTCCAGCAGCCAGTTCACCTTCAGGACGATGACGGCCCGGCCCACGTGCTGGCGCCCGAAGGTGGCCTTCCACAGCCGGCGCAGCGCGCGCCGTGCGTGGTGCGAGTCGTCCTCCAGCACGGGCGCGGCCAACTCCTGCACCACGACCTCCGGCCCCAGGAAGATCTTCAGGAGCGGGTCGTCCGTGAAGCTGGGCATGAACTGGCGCTTCTGCCGCTCCCAGTCCACCTCCGCTTCGATGAGGTCCGACTTGCCGCTGCCCGCGGGGCCCAGCACCACCAGCGTGGGGAAGTCCCGCACGGACGCGCGGAAGCGCCACGGCAGCTTCGCCAGGAACTGCTTGCGGACGGCCAGCAGCTGTCCCGACGCCAGCGGCTTCTGCTCGCCCGCGAGCGCCGGACCTCCCTGCCGCCGCTTGCGCCACCAGAGCGTCACGCCCACGCCAATGGCCGCGAGCACCACCACGATGCCCAGCACGAGCACCCAGTGGGCCTTCAGCGCGGCCAGGATGGACTGGATCACGCCCACGGTCAGCCGCCGCCCCTTCCGGCCGGCTTCACGGCGAGCTGCAGCGCTTCCAGCACGTCCTCCGCCTCTTCCAGCGTGGCGGTGAGCTTCGCGCGCAGCTTCTCCTGCTCCGGAGGCGACGGCAGCATCCCGTCCCCGGGCGGATCCAACGCCACCAGCCCCTCACGCACGGAGTCCAGCAGCGGCTGCACGCCCTCGCGCAGGGAGCCCAGCTCCGCGCCCACCTGCTGCTCCAGCGCGTCCAGCAGCACGAGCGCCTTGGACGGAGCCTTGGGCGCCGGCGCGGGAGGACGGCCGTCGCGTGTCGGGAAGGGCCTCAATTGGAGACCCACCACAGGAAGACCGGCAGCCCCAGGACGATGGCGGCCGTCACGGCGTAGTAGTGCACCGGGAAGTCGTAGACGGTGGGCACCGAGGGCGGCACCACCGGCGCGGGCGGCGCCAGGGCGGCCGGCTGCGGGATGCGCTCGGAGAGGCGTTTCGACACATCGCGGATGCGCTCCGGCTGCCCCACGAGGCGGCCGGTGAAGCCCGCGGCCAGGCAGAAGCGGATCATCTCGAAGACGATGGTGGGGGTGTCATTGCGACGCAACTTCTCTTCCACGAAGTCGTAGAAGAGGTCGCCACCGGAGTCGACCTGGAACAGGTTCTGCTGCAGGAGCGGCCAGAGATGTTGCTCCGCGTCCGACAGCCGCCGCAGCACCCACTCATCCAGGAAGAAGACGAAGGGACGGATCAGATCCTCCACCTCGTCCGGGGTCATGTCCTCGCCGAACGCGGCGCGCAGGCGCTCCAGCTCCTGGAGCAGTGCGTGCTCCAGGTGGCCCAGGGCCTCCTGCCCCACCCTGCCCTGCGGACGGCGCGCACCCGGGGCCGGCTCGGCGGGCAGGGCCCGGTCGAGGAGCTGGCGCACGCGACGCTGCGTGACCAGGAGTGCGTTCCAATGCTCCAGTTTCATGGATGTGTCTGACTATGTTGGAAGCTGTAGCGGCCCCAGCCCCGCCACCGAGGCCTTGAGCTCGACGGTCGCCTCGTTGTTCCAAGCATCAAGCAGGTCCCTCAACTGCTCAAGAAAGCAGATGACGACAGGCTCGAAGCTCTGGTCGAAGGGCTCCATCACGGCTTCGTAGGCGTGGCGGATCCCCGACCCCTTCAGCGCGCTGTCGGGCACCACACTGAACTTCAACTCCTTGAGCCACGGAAGGACGCGGCGGAACGGGCTCTCCGCGGGGGTCCCCAGGTGACCCAGCAGGGCGACCACCTCATCCCGGCCCAGCGTGGGCTTCGCCTTCCATGCGAGGAATTGCGTCAACGCCTCGACATCATCCCGTAGCACGCTGTCGCGGTGGGGCTGGAGGCTGCCCACGGTCTGCCACTTCAGGCCCTCGATGTGGCGGCCCGGCACGGACACCTCCACCCTGCCCGCCGCCTGCGCGGAGAACTGCGGCTGGTGCCACAGCGCCTCCAGGACAATCTTGCGCGGCGCCGTGAACGCCTCCGGCATGCGCACGATGAGGCTCTGCCGGGACGTGAGCTTCTCGTCGAAGGTCTCGTCCACCTCGTAGCTGGGGCCCTTGCCGGGCAGGAACGCGGGCCGCAGCGGGGACAGGCCCGCCTTGGTCATTTCAAAGACGCCCGTCACCGAGTGCAGGCTGAACTCGCGCCCCGCGCTCATGCTGAGGATGGGGTGCTCCGCTCGCGTGCCGTCCGCCACCACCACCTGCGCGGGCTCCGCCTTCAGGTTCACCACCGGCACGGTGAAGAGCTGGAAGAAGTCCGGGTGCAGCGAGCGGCCCACCGTCCAGTCCTTGTCCAGGTCCAGGCAGAGGCAGAAGCGCATCCAGGAGCTGCCGCGCGGCGGCGGCACCTTCACGTGCACGAAGAGCTGCTGCTCCGGGAACTGGAAGAACGCGCGCAGGCGCTGGAACGGGTGCGCGTAGAGGCCGCCGTCGTCCGGCGCGGGCGGGTCCCGGTTGAAGGACACCTCGCAGGGGCTGCCCACGGAGTGCTCGTCCGCCTGTTCGTCGTAGACGACGCTCACCTGCTTCAGGTGCTTGCGCAGCGCGTGGAACACCGCCAGCGACGAGCGGTACTCGTCCAGGTGCCGCACGTGCAGGCTGAGCACGTCGATGGCGTCCTTGCGCGCGAAGCGGGACTCGAAGCGCAGGATGAGCCGGTGGCCGCTCCGCACCTGCGGCACCACGTCCGTGCCCTTGAGGAAGATGGGCAGCACGCGCAGGTCGCGCTGGAGGCGGAAGGATCCGGCCACCCCTTCGGCGGGCGTCAGGCGCAGCTCCGTGCCCCGGGTGAGGAGCACCGGCTCCACCATCTTCTCCGTGGGCACGGCCTGCGCCATGGCGGCGGCGGGCACGGGCTCCAGGAGGAAGTCGAAGAAGCCCGCGAACAGCCGGCGCCAGGTGGAGCGCAGGTTGTGCAGCGTGGCGTGCCGCGTCTGAACGGAGAAGAACGCCATCGCCTCGATGAGGCGGCGCACGTCCGGGTCCTCGCGGTCCAGCGGGGCCGCCGGGTGCCGCTCCTGGAAGCGCTGCCGGAAGCGCTCCAGCCCGTCCAGCTCCGACAGGAAGTCCAGGTAGATCTTCTCGGAGAAGTCCTTCACCGCCCGCTCTCCCGCCGTCCGTCTGTCATTGCCATGTGTGAGTCAGCCGTCTTCAGCCGAGCTTCACCAGCGTGCCGCCCACGCTGGTGATGGAGCCCTTCAGGTTCGCCATGCCGGAGCTCTCCAGGTCGAGCTTCCCGGTTCCGGACACCTTGGTCATCGCGCCGGACATCTCCGCCTGGGACTTGCCGGCCAGCTTCAGCGTCACGCCGTCCACCTTGGCCTCGCCGCCGGACGTCACCATCTCCGCGCCCATGTTGCCCTTCATGGCCAGCTTGGACGTGGCCTCGATGTTCACGTTGGCGCTGGAGGCCAGCTTCGCGTCGCTGGTGGCCGTCTGGGTGAGCTTGGCGCTCGACGTGAGCGTCATGTCCTTGGTGCTCTCCACCGTGAGCGTGTCCTGGCTGGTCCACTTGGAGACGCCCTTGGACTTCATCGTGATCGTCTGGGTGTCGAAGGTGAGGTCCTTCACCGTCACGACGATGCTGTCCTGCTTCTGCACGATGGTGCTCGTCTCCTGCTGGCCCTTCACCGTGATGGTGATGCTGGTGCCGTCCATCACGACGGTCTGGGTGATCTGATCATCCGCGTTGTCGACCTGGACGGTGATGCCCTTCACCTTGTCCAGCTCGATCTTGCAAACCAGCGTGCCCATCGTCCCTCCCGCCTTACGCGGACTCTTCCTTCACCAGGATGAGCAGGTTGCCTTCCTTGAGCTCGATCTTCTCCGTGTCGCTCTCGTTCGTGCGCTGGAGGCGCCACAGCGGCTTGTTGTCCTCGTAGAAGTGCCGCATGGACGTGCCGCTCGTCGTGGTCTTGCCGACGAGCAGGTGCACGCCCTGCCCGTCCGAGGGCAGCCGCGCGCCCGCCCGCCAGTCCAGGTGGCGCTTGAGCCACGCGCGCAGGAAGTCCAGCGCCACCAGCACCCGGGCGCCCTTGTAGGCCGGGAAGTAGAAGTGCCCCGGCTGCAGGTTCGCGTTGAAGGGCACCTGGATGATCTGGTTCGCGAAGAGCGGCAGCTTGACCTTGTAGCTGTCCAGCGAGGTGGCGTCGTCCGTGTACGCCTGCCAGGTCTCGTCCTTCTTCTCGCCCACCTCGCTGACGATGAGCCCCTCCACGAAGCGCGGATACACGGGCGCCGTGAAGGGCGGCAGGTCCACGTGCTTCTCGTCCTTCTTCTCCAGCCGCGTGGTGAAGGAGATGAGGTAGCGGCTCTCCGGCTTGGGCCGCCGTGCGCCCTCCTCCCCTTCCCCGTCCGCGCCCGGCTCGTCGCCCTCCGGAGGCAGCGGCTCCGCGCGCAGGCTCATCCGGCGCACCCGGAAGTCCTGCGTGGACGGCACGCCCGCCGCCTTCCACCCGGCCGTGTCCGGCAGCTTCACCAGCGCGCCCGGGGCGAAGGCCACCGGCGGGAAGCGGTTCCAGTCCAGCTCCACCTCCAGGCCGCGCACCTTGAGGCGCGCGGTCTCCAGCGTCACGCGGGCCTGCACGTCGTTGGCGATGTCCGTGCGCAGCAGCACGTCCTGGCGGATGCCGGTGACGGCCTGGGCGTTGGTGATGGCCTGGTTCTTGGGGCTCTCCGCGGCGGCGTTGAGGATGGCCACGTCGTGGCGCGCCACCTCCGGGAACACCACCGTCACGCTGTCCACGTCCGCCGCGCGCAGCGTGAGCGGCGTGCCGGTGGCGTCCTTCGCCGCGCGCAGCTGGTAGCCCTGGGCCGTGTAGTCGTACGCCAGCACGCCGTTGCGCGTGTGCACGAACCAGACGACGAAGTCGTAGAAGCTGGCGCCGGACTCCGGGGTCAGGCCCAGGAAGATGAGCGGCAGCGTGGCGTCCAGCTGCGCGGCCCAGTCGTTGGCCAGGGCAATCTTGTCGCCCTTGTGCGCGTCCAGCACGTCCTGCAGCGTCTTCTGCGTGTAGAGCACGCACGGGTGGTGCTGCGACCAGAGCAGCCGCGCCGGGTCCACGAAGCGCACGGTGTAGTGCCGGTAGGTGATGCCCGCGCCCTTCACCTGGGCGACGCCCTCCTCCGTGAGGGACTTGTCCAGCCCCAGCCCCTTCACCTTCAGCGACGTGAAGGTGGGCTTCGTCGCCGTGTCGGAGTGCACGGCCTTCAGCTCCAGCGCCACCTCCACCAGGTCCGGCTTGAGGAAGTCCGCCAGCAGCTTGTCCTGCTTCTGGCCGCCGTGCGCCGTCTCGTCGAGGACGCGGAACTCCACCCGCCCCTCGTGCCCCCAGCCGTGCAGGTCCAGCTCGAAGGCGAGCACGTCCGACGAGGGGATGGCGTGCGCCGTCCCGCCGATGGTGAGCGTGAGGCCCAGGTCCAGGCGGTCGGCGAAGGCCATCAGGTGTCCTCCGCCTGCACGCGCACCCGGCCGGTGGTGGAGTGGAACATCAGCCGCAGGTGGCACGGCTGCCCGTCGAAGGTGCCCTTGCAGTCGAAGTACAGCCACAGCGCGCTGTCGCGGCCGCGCAGCTTCACCTCCGGGTCCACCAGCCGGGGCTCGTGCTGCGTCACCTCCTGCTGGATTTCGGCGGTGAGCGCCTCCACCAGCTCGCGCGTGCCCAGCTTCTCCGTGTACCCGCCCAGCCCGAAGTCGTGCATGAAGAAGCCGTAGCCCTTCTTCGTGTTGAGCACGGCCTCGATGTTGCGCATCACGTGCTCCAGGCTGTCGCGCGTGTTGGAGCGCTCCGCGCGGCCCGCGAACTTGTCCAGGAACGGTGCGCGCGCCATGGCGTCTAGCTCCTCCGCCAGAACAGCGACGTCTGGGCGCCCCGGAGCGCGGGCGTCACGTAGAAGGCCAGGCCGTCCTCGCGCAGCGCGTGCTGCCACTCCTCGCCGTTGCTCAGCAGGTACCAGTCAATCTCAGGGCCCAGCGCGTGCGGGAACGACGGATACGGCACGTGCTTGAACGGCACGCCCTTCAGGGCCTGCCGGCGCACCAGCGGCAGCCGCGAGGGGCTGGCCAGCTTCACGCCGTCCAGCGGCGTGCGCTCCCCGGGCTGGGTGCGCTGCACCAGCAGGTACGTTTCGCTGGCGGAGCGGATCTCCGGCGGCAGCGGCGTGAGCTGGAACTGCCCTTCCTTCGCCTGGAAGGCCTTGTGCGTGGAGCGCGTGGCCTCCGGCTGGAAGCTGCGCTGCAGCAGGCGGATCCACCCGCCCAGGGACTCGTTCAGCCCCTCGTGCTGGTACACCGGCATCTGGTCGTCCGGGAGCATCTCCAGGTAGCAGCACGCCTCGAAGTACAGCCGGCGCAAGGCGTCGAACAGGTGGTACGGGTGCACGTACACCTGCCGGAACATGTCCCGGCGCAGCGCGATGAGCCGCTGCACCTCGAACAGGGCCCGGCGCGCGTTGGTGAGCCGGTCCGTGCGCAGGTACGTGTCTGAGATGTTCGTGAGCAGCTGCTGGCGCACCTGGTCCATCAGGTCGTCCAGCGTGGTGAGCAGCCGCTCCAGGAAGGGGTTGGGCCCCACGAGCAAGAGCGCGGGCACCCAGTCCGGGGACGTGTGCCACGCGCCGTCCTCGTCCTGGGACACGGCGGCCAGCCCCAGGGACGCGACGGTGCCGTCCAGCACCGGCTCCGTGGACAGCTGCAGCTTGTGCAGCACGCGCTGGAGCACCGGCGGATCATCCGCGTACAGGCGGATGCCCTCCGCGCTGACGGTCTCCTTGAGCACGTGCAGGTAGACGATGAACTCCGTCTTGCCCACGGCCTCCAGCGACAGCGGCGCGATGACGGCGTTGCCCGGGACGTCCAGCAGGTCCCCGGACTTGGTGACGACGGTGAGCGCGGAGATGGACAGGCTGCCGCTCTGCAGGAGCGACTCGTTCCAGGCCATGTTCGCGACGCCGTAGGACGGCAGGCCGGACAGCGTGGAGTGGAGGCGGATCTCCGCGTCCAGCGCGTCCTCCTGCGCGACGAAATGCTCCGGAAGAAGCGTCTGGCCTACGTGCCAGCGGACCCGTGCGAGCTTGTACCGCTGCATGCGCCGTTCTTTCCTTCCACCCGCCCTTCCAGGCCGGGAGCGAGTCCTGCTCCCGGCCCGGTTTAGGCGCAGACCGCGGCCAACGCTACTTGGCGGCCGCTTCGGTGATGCCCCACTTCTTCGCGATCTTCTTCGTCGACGAGGTGGCCAGGTTCAGCGACTGCTCGGCCGCCTGCGGCTTGATGCCGATCTGGAACGTGAAGTTCTTGGGCGACTGCACTTCACGCGACTCGTTGTCCGCGACGGACATGTTCAGGTCGTCGCCGTTCTTCTCGAGCAGGCCCTTCATCTCCGCGTCGAGGAAGTTGGACTTGAAGTACTTCTTCCCGATGGGGTCGTACTCGTAGATGACGTACTTGAAGTTGACTTCGATGTTGCTGAAGTTGCCCAGCAGCATCTCCGCGATCTTCTGCTTGTTCGCCACCGACACCTGGCCGGAGAAGTACATGGCGTCCGTCACGCCCGTCTCCCACAGGTAGTGGTTGAGCACCGCGACGACCTTGTCCGCGATGGCCGCGTCCGGGTTCTCAGGATCCTTGATGGTCTCCTGGTCCGCCGCCAGCGCCTCTCCGCCGATGGTGATGGCGGTGATGTAGCCCACGGGGCTCTGCTTGTCCTTCTTGAAGTTGAAGCCCTGATACACGTCCAGGTTGCGCGAAAACTGGGGCATCTGTCACTCCAGGGTAAGCGGGGCAGGCTCTCACCTACCCCGAGTGGGGATGCGGCCTAACCGAGCCGCGACTCGAGCATCAGCTCCACGTTGAGGCCTTCGAACTGGATGTGCGGGAGCACGGCCAGCTTGCAGTCGTACCAGCCGATCTCACCGGGGCGCGGGAAGACGGTCACGCTGCTCGCCTTGAACGGGAAGCGGCGCACGGTGAGGTCGTCCGGGTTGGCCACGGTCGTGACGTAGTTGGACAGCCACGAGTCCAGCTGCCGCTGGATGTAGGGCGCGTCCGCCGTGTTGCCGATGTTGTCGCGCATGATGCACTTCACGTAGTGCGCCAGCCGCGTGATGGAGAACGTGTAGGCCAGGTTCGTGACGAGCTGCGAGTTCTCCGAGTCCTTGGGGTCCTTGAACGTCTTGGCGACCTTGGCGGACTGGGTGCTGAAGAACGTCGCGTCGCTGGAGCCCTTGCGGTACACGAGCGGGATGAAACCGGAGCGCGCGAACTCGTACTCGCGGTAGTCCGGGATGGCGATCTCCACCGGGGCCTTGATCTCCTCCTGGCCGCGCAGGGAGAAGGTGTCCACGGGCAGGCCGGTGATGAGGCCGCCGCCCTTGGGGCCGCGGATGGACTGGCACCAGCCGCTGATCTCGAACGCCTTCACCATGTTGCGCGCGAGCAGGATGGCGGAGTTGCCCCACAGGTACTTGTCGGAGTCGCCGCGCGCCGTCTCGGTGAAGTTGAGGACGTCGCAGGGGTTCTTGTCCGGGTGCCAGGGCAGGCGCAGCACGTAGCGCGGGAAGGTCAGGCCCACGTACGCGGCCTCCTCCGTGTCGCGGAACGCGTTCCAGCGGCCGAACCGCGGGTGGGCCAGCACGCCCTCCAGGTTCTTGATGGCCTCCATCTCTTCAATGGTCTCGCAGCCGAAGAACTTGTGGTTCACGGCGGAGATGAACGGCGCGTGCGCGGCGTTGGAGACCTTGGCCATGCGCTGCAGCCAGGTGAGGTCCGCGGGCGTGGAGGAGAAGTCGTACAGGCCCACGATGGCGCCGAAGGGGCGGCCGCCGTACTGGTCGTACTCCTGGATGTAGACCTTGTCGAACAGCGCTCCGGCGAAGATGTTGCTGGAGTTGTTCTCGAAGTCCTCCGCCAGCTCATCCTTGGCGACGTCCAGGATGTCGATGGCGATGTTGGCCTTGAAGTTGGTGTGGCTGACCAGGTCATCCAGGCCGCGCCACGTGGACTCCAGCTTCTGGAAGGTCTCGTTGTGGAGGATCTCGTTCATCTGCGCGTCGATCATGCGATCGATGCGGCTGATGACGTCCAGCACCTGGCCCTTGTCGAAGCGGGCGGTGTTGTCCGGGCCCTCCACGGGGGCGACGTTCTGCAGCAGCGCGGCGACGCTGGAGAGGAAGCGGCTCTCCAGGGTGACCTGCTGCTCGTCGACGGCGGGCGCGAAGTTGGTGGTGATCATCGGCGCCGATTCCTGGGGCGGATCGAGCCGGACGCTGCTGAACAGGCGCTTCAGGTAGGTGGTCTCAGCCATGGCGGAGTCCTTTTAAGTTCGGAAAAAGAGGATGGAAGGCGGATCAGGACGCGGCGGGCGGCTTGGCCCCGGCGGCGACGGTGGCGGCGACAGCGGCCGTGGCGGCGGCGGCACCACCGGCGGCGGGCTTGCCAGCGGCGGGGGCGGCGCCGGCGGCGGGAGCGTCCGTCTTCGCGGTCTCACCGGAGGGCAGGCGCATGGTCTCGTAGCCCTTCAGCTCGTTGAGCAGCTCCTTGAGCGCGTCCGGCTTGGAGAACAGCTCGTAGAGCTCGCGGCGCAGGTCCTTGCGGTTGTCGATGTTCGACTGCATCTCCACGAGGAGCGTCTTCAGGAGCAGCAGCGCCTTGAGCTTCGGCACGTGCTTGACGATCTCATCCGGGTGGAAGGACTTCATCCGGTCGATGGGGAGCGTGACGTTCAGCTCCTCCTCCACGTCCGGGTTGATGCGGTTGGCGACCTGGAAGTTGGCGGACATCTTCATGTCCTTCATCAACTCGTCCAGGTTGCGGCCGTCCACGGAGCGCAGCTTGCGCGTCTCCAGGTCCGTCTTGCGATCCTCGGAGGTGCCCAGCGAATAGTCGCCCATCACCAGCAGACGCAGCGGCAGGTTCACCGTCTCCTGCTCGCCGTTGATGGTGGTGCGGTACGTGAGGGTGATGCGGGATTTGGGCAACTGATCCTGAATGGCCACGGTGACTCCCTGACAATCGCAGTGCGTTTTCTTCCCCCCGTCCTGCTGGAGCCGCCCCGGGAGTACGCGCTGCCGAGTGAACATTTACAGCCTAGGCGCGATCAGGAATTCCCGTCAACCAGCCGACATGTCAGGTCTAGCGGGGTTCTGATGATCGCAATTGTGCGGTGTCCCCCGTGAACAGGAGGACCTCCTGGGTCTGTTCCGGGCCTCCTACCAGAGGCTCGTAACCCAGATGGCTGCCGTCCTGGAGCTTCGCGTAGCTGCTCTGATCACGCAGGCACAGCACGACGGTGAGCGCGAGCGGCGTCTCCGCGAGGCTCGGGAGGATGCGGGTGTTGAGGCGCCGGCGGGCCTCCACGGCCCAGGGGACGCCGGTGCCGGAGTGCGGCTCGTTGAGGAACAGCCGCACCTCCACCCCGCCCGTGGGAACGGTGGCGAAGCCGCCCACCGCGCTGCCATCCCCGAGCGCGGCGGCGCCCAGGCGGATGCCCTTGGCTTCGATGCGCTGGCGGCGCGTCTCGCGGCGCACCAGCACCTCCGCCTCGGGAAAGACCTTCGCGAAGAGCCAGTGCAGGCTGCTGGGGCACGCGAGGCGCAAGAGGCGCAGCCGGTGCGAGGTGTTGTGCTCCCAGCCGGGGAGCAGGGATTCGTCGCGGTCCGGGAACTGCCCCGCGAAGCGCGTCCGCAGCAGCAGGTGGTCGAAGTAACCCAGGAAGTCCGCCATCGTGTCCTGCTCCAGGCGGTCCATGGCCTGGAAGAGGAAGGACGGCAGCGGCGTCTGCACGCTGAGCAGGCCCAGGTTGACGGTGATGACCACGCGCTTGCGCGGCTGACGGGTGAATTCAATGGCATGCACCAGGTGCGGCTGGTGCACGGTGCTGCGGTGGCTGCGGAACTCCACCTCCGCCTCGCCGTAGCCCTCCTTGGCGAGCAGGTCCAGGAGGGCCGGCACGTCGAAGCTGCGGATGCGCTCGGTGATGCGCTCCTCGACGGTGAGCTTGCGGCCCGGCTGTTCGCGCTCCAGTGCCATGGGGGCTATTCGTCGTACTCGGAGCCGCCGCGCTGGGACTGGCGCTGCTGGGCGACGAGGAACGCGTCCAGGTCCACGCGGTAGAGCTGATCCATGGCGCGGAAGGACAGCGTCTCCGTGTTGTGCAGCATGGGCTCAATGGCATCCGCGTGCTGCGCGAGGCCGTTGAAGAAGCCGGAGAAGAGCTGCGGCAGGTACACGCGCGGGTCGAACCGCTCCACGGTGGCGAGCACGTCCACGGCGATGACGCTCGCCTTGGCGTAGTCCTCGCGCTCCACCAGCGCTTCAAAGGCAGACAGCTTGCGCACCAGCTGCGCGAGCGCGGGCGACATGGGCACGCTCGGGCCGGCGTCGGGGGACTCGGCGCGCGCGGCCTTCTTCCTGGGCGCGGGGCGGGCCTCTTCCTCCTCCCCTTCGTCGTCGTCCTCCTCTTCTTCGTCGTCCTCGTCCGGAGCCGCGGCGGCGAGCTCGGGCGCGGCGGGCTTGGGCTCCTCCGGCGGGGGCAGGAAGGGCACGCCCTGGGCGTGGGAGCGCAGCGCGCCGAGCAGCGTGCGCATGGCGTCCATGCACGCGCTCTTCTGCAGGATGGCGAGGGCGGCGATGAGCGGATCGCCCAGGGCCAGGGCCTCTTCCATGGGCTCGCGGTTGCCGGGCGCGTTCCAGGCCTGCCACTGCGCGTCCTTGAGGCGCGAGTGGTGCTCCAGGTGCTTGCCCATCATCTTGAGCAGCCAGCGCAGGCCGGTGTCCGCGAAGACGAGCTTCTTCTCCACCGGGCCGAAGAAGTCCCAGTTCTCCGTCAGCGTCCGCTTGAGGGAGCGGAACAGGACGGGCAGCGCCTTCATGCCGTCCGCGAAGAAGTGGCCGAAGAGGTACGGCCCCACGAGGCGCACGTCGCGCACGCCCTCGCGCAGGAGCACCGCGGCGGCGCGGGCGGCGTCCGCGTACTCGCTCTTGGCGACGAGGCCGGTGATGGCCTCCAGGCGCGGATCCGGACCCTCGGATTCATCCAGCGGCACGGGGGCGCTGGTGAACTGCGTGTCGAGCAGCGTGAAGTCGACGGCTTCCACCACCAGCGCCGGGCTACCCATCGATGGCCACCATCTGTCCGGGGGAGACGACCTGGATGACGCCGCCGTAGCTGCACATGCACTTGGAGTTGCTCTCCAGCGCCGGCATGTTGCCGATGAGCACCTTGGGGCACCCGGGCACCCAGGGAGCGGCGGTGGCGGGGATGCAGGGCATGGGGGTGAGGACGCCGAAGGCCGCCGCGGTGGCCGCCGCCACCATGGGGTTCGCCAGCGAGTTGCACATGGCGAAGGGCAGGATGTTCACGAACGGCTTGTTGTCCATGATGTTCGCCGCGGGCGTCGTGGCCATCACGCGGTTCACGGGCAGGACCATCAGCGACGAGGGCGCCGCCCCGAAGCTGCATTGGAGCATCGCTCCCATCACGACCTGGACACCCATGTGCCGCTCCTTTTTCAGCGCGCTGGCGACGGGCCATCTTCACCCGAAGTCCCAGCGCTTTCCAGCAGCCGTCCCCGCAGCGCGGTGAGGGCCTGGAACATCGGGTCCTTCGCCTTGCGGTGCAGCGCGCCGGTGAAGAACTGCGAGGCGCACCACGCGTCGTCGACCGCGCCCTTCACCCGGTGTGGAAAGAGCGGAAAGAACTCGATGCGGTCGGGCAGGAAATCCCCGCCCAGGAGCATTTCGATGCGCCGGTTGAGCTCCTGCTCGCTGGACGGGGAGGCAGGCGTGGCCCCCGTGAAGGCCAGGAGGATGAAGCGGGAGTGGCTGGCGAGGCCGCCGGTGGACACCGGCACCACGCTGGTGCCCACGAGGAACGGCACGTCCTCCAGCGCGGCGGTGACCTCCTTCGCGGAGTAGGTGCGGCCGTCGTGCCGGAAGCCCTGCGTGCCCCCGTAGTGGTAGCGCTGGCGGATCCGCGCGAGCAGGACGTGGCCCGGCGGGCGGTCCTTGTCCGGCAGGAGCGTGAAGACGCCCACGTCCGTGGGAGCGCCCTGCCCGCTCTCGTTCGGATCCTTCAGCGTCCACGCGCGGCCCGGCACGGGAAAGACGTCCGTGTGCACGTCCGTGGTCGGCTCCGTCACGCCGCGCGAAGACATCAGCACCGCGCCGCCGGCCGAAGCGTCGATGAGGATGTTGGAGGACGGCACGGACTGGAGGCCGCACTGCTTCACCCACGTGCGCCACGCCTGGGCGTCGTAGGGCTCCTCCGGGTTGCGGAACCAGTGCTGCACGTTGCGCAAGGAGGCGCGGTGACGCAGCAGCAGGTCGCGCAGCTTCGGCGTGACGCCCAGGGCGCGCAGCGGGTGCTCCAGCAGCGGGGCCGGGTTGAGCGCCAGGTCCGCCATCTCCAGGTGCAGGTAGGTGGCGCCGCGCAGCAGCGTGGCGAAGAGGAGCGCGGGCAGGTGCTGGAGCACCGGGAAGTCCGGCGCCGCGAGGAGGTCCCCCGGCGCGAGGCCGAAGGTGAGCATCCCGTCGCCGATGGCGCCCTTCCACGCGTTCTCCGCGGTGAGGGGCACGGGCGTGTGCGGCGGATCCACCAGCGGCGAGAAGAGCAGCCCCACCACGTCCGTGGGCTTGTACGTGTGCGACGTGAAGCCCGGCGCTCCCCTGCCCTGGCTCTTGAGCAGCAGCTGTTCGTGGCCCTTGAGGAGCGGGAGCTGGTGGGGCTCCGCGGCGATGAAGTCCGGCTTCAACGAGTCCAGCCGGGTGGCCATGGCGCGCGGGCCCATGGGCGGCAGGAGCGTGAAGCAGCCCCCCAGCTTCAGCGTGGCCAGGAGCGACACGAGCAGCTCCTGCCCCACGCCGTGGACCAGGCAGACCTTCATGCCCGGCTCGACGCCCTGATCCGCCCACTCACTGGCGCGGCGCGAGGCCAGGTCGTGCAGCGTGCGGTAGCCCAGGGCCTGCCAGCCCTGGATGCGCGCGTGCGTGCGGAACGCGGGGCGCTCCAGCGCGACGTGGCGCACGATGAGGTCGTGGAAGAAGTCGTACTGCTGGCCCGGGCGGCTCTTGGGCGGCGGGACGCCCCGGCCCGCGTGGGCCTCCGCGAGCGCGACGGCGAACCCGTCCGGATCCTCCCAGCTCTCCTGCCACCACTTCGGGGCCCCGGACTCCGGGGCGAAGCCGGCTTCCAGCTGCCGGAGGATGTCCTTCACGTCGAAAGGCATGGGTGTCTAGCGGGAGGGAAAGTCGAAGCCGACCTTCACCATGAAGCGGACCTTGGAGCGCACGTTGCTGTCCGGGGCGTGGGCCGGCATCGGGGTCGCGCCGCGCTTCGGCGCCTGCTGCGACGCGCGTTCAATGGACGTGGGGGCGACGGCGCGCACCAGGGGATGGCGGGCCTGGAGCGGCGGCACGTGCATGTCCACGTCGCGGCCGAAGAGCCACGCGCCGCAGCGCCAGAGGACGTCGTGGCGCCGGGTGAGCAGCGTCCAGAAGCGGTCTCGCGTCTCCGTGGCCTCGAAGAGCAGCGGCGAGCTCCCGGTGTCGCGGGCCTCGCCGGGGGCCGCGAGCAGGGCGCGCAGCTGCTCCGCGACGCGCTCCACCTCGTTCACGTCCTCGGGCGTGACGGGCGAGCGGCCGGCGAGCTTCGCCTCGTGCTGGCGGAACAGCGTGACGAGTCCCAGGCAGTCCCCCACCACGTCGCGGTGGCCCTCTCCGTGGGCGGCCGACACGTCGCCCGCGGTGAGGAAGGAGGCCTCCGCGAGCGCCTCCGCCGTCTTCAGCAGCTTGCGGCGCAGCTGCTGGGCACGGTCGAAGAGGCTTCCGAAAGAGCTGGCCCGCATGTCGCGCTGGACGCGCAGCGCGGCGAAGGCCAGGCCCTGGGCGAGGAGCGGCAGGTCGCGCAGCTCGGCCACGTTCACGCCCGGGAGCGTGGCGACCTCCGCCTCGCGGGCCAGCACGCTGTCCACGCCGCGCTTCGTGTTGTGGAAGGCGAGCGCGATGTTGGAGCGGCACTCCTCCACGGCGCCTTCGAGGGCACGCGCGGGGGCAAGGAACGCGTCATAGCCGGGCTCGGAGCCAAGGGCTTCCAGCTCGGCGATGTCGTCGGGCCCCAATCCCGCTGTCGCGTGCTGGCCTCCAGCCATGCCGGGGAGGATAGCGGGCACCTCCAGGTGTCACAACCTGGCGCCCTGCCCTGCTTTCCCACGGGCTTGATGGGTCGTCCGGGGTGAGGCCGACCGGCGGGGATGCGCGGCGCGCCGGCCGGATGCGTCAGGTGACTTCGCGGGTGGGGCGCGGGCCGTGGGACCCGTGAGGGTGCTGCCCTCAGACGAGGATGAGGTCGTCCTCGTCGGTGTCCGGCGCGGCGTCCGCTTCGGTGCCCAGCACGTGCTGCGTGCGGCGCAGGCGTTCGTCGCTCAGGTCCGAGACGAGCATCAGCACCTGCGGGTGGCTGGAGATGAGCGAGTCGAAGTCCTCGCGCGGCAGGCGCAGCAGCGTGGTGTGGCGCGTGGCCTCCACGGTGGCGGTGGCCGGGGTCTTCTGCAGGAGGGAGATCTCTCCGAAGAGGTCCCCTTCCTTCAGGCGCGAAAGCGGCTGCCCGTTCTTGTGGACCTCCACCTCGCCGGAGAGGACGACGTAGAGGCCGTCGGTGGCGTCGCCTTCGCGGATGATGACGTCGCCGCGCTCCACGTCGCGGGCCCGGAAGCGCTCCACGAGTCCGCGCCGGTCCTGGCGGTTGAACGGGCGGAACAGCGCGGAGCTGTTCATCACGTTCGTGAGGAGGCGCTCGCGGCAGAACTTCTTGAGGGCCTTCGCCACGGGCGGGTGGCTGCGCGACAGCGTGGCGAGCACGGAGGCGGAGATCTCGAGCACCTGCGTGTCGTCGGAGACGGACTCCACGGAGGCGGCGCGCGGGGCTCCGGACAGGAGCGCCATCTCGCCGAAGAAAGCTCCGTCCTCCAGCGTGGCCAGGTCCTGGCGGCGGCCGTCCTCCTCGCGGAAGACGCGCACGCTGCCCTCGCAGATGACGTAGAAGGCGTCGCCGTGCGTGCCCTGCGCGAGGATGCGCTCACCGGGGCCGAAGCGGCGCAGCGGGCAGCGCTCGAAGAGCTGGATGAACGCGTCGCGCGGCAGGTCGGAGAAGAGCGGGATGGACGGCAGCGCGTCCCAGGTGCCGGGGGCGGGCTCGGCCTCCTCGGTCAGCTCGTAGACGGGCTCCTCCTCCGCCGCGTGCTCGGACAGTCCCCGCTGGGCCGCGAGCTCCACCGCGTGCAGCAGTGAGTCCGCTTCAATCTCCAACTCCGTGAAGCTGGAGACGCGCAGGGACGCGCGCCAGGGCTCCGGGGCTCCGGCGGTGGTGGACACCACGGAGGCGCCGGCGGCGGGTGTGACCGTGGGCCTGGAGGGCGCATCGGCGCGGCGGGGGCGCAGGCCCGGGGGCGCGGCCTGGATGGGGGCCTTCGGCTCGGTGGGGGCCGGGGCGAGGTCGGGACCCGTGATGGGCGGCGCGAGGGCCTGCCAGCGTCCGCTGGGTGTCCGGGTCTGGGGAAGCTCGGGCATGGAGGATGGGGACTGCGGGGGGCGCGGCGGCGCGACACGGACGGACTGGCCCGGCGGAGCGGCTGCGGCCTGTGAGGCGGAAGGCGGAGGAGGAAGGGTTGGCGCCGGGAGCGCGTTGCTCGCGACGGGCGCTGGGGGCGAAGTCGCCGCCGCTGTGGTGACGGCTTCTGGTTGATCAGACGCTTCAGGAGTCAGGTCCCAGGCGGGTTCGTCCTGCGTGGGCTCGACCTGCACCTCGACGGAGATGACCACTTCGGTGTCGTCCGCAGCGGGGCTGGGGGCGCTCGCGGGCGTCGCGGCGGGTGGGGCTTCGCGCTGGGTGATCAGGGGCGCGGAGGTCTGCTGGGGCGCGGCGTCCTTCGGCTTCGCCCTGGACGTGGCCGGCGTGCCCTTTCGCGCGTACAGATCCGCGAGCATCTGCTGCACGCCCTGGTGGGAGGGATCCAGCTCGAGGATCAGCTTGCTCGCGGCGATGGCGCGCGGCAGGAAGCCCTCCTTCGCGAAGCCCTCCGCCGCGGACTGGTACGCGGAGACGGCGCGGTCACGCTGCCCGGCCTTGGCCCACGCGTCGCCCATGCGCAGCCGGCTCTGGTGGTCCTTCGGATCCGCCTGGCAGTAGTCCGCGTACAGCTCCGCGGCCTTGGCGAAGCGGCCCTTGCTGAAGGCCTCCGTCGCCTTGTCCTTGAGCGCGCGCAGCTCCATTCACCGCGCCCCGCCGGCCGCCGTGCCTTCCTTCGTCGGCGAGGCCCCCGCCGCGACGCGGACCTCCCGGAAGTAGTCGCTCTTCAGCGCGTCCAGCGGCTCGGCCTCTGGGCCCGTGTTCATCTTGCGCAGCGCCGTGGCCGCCGCGGCGCGGATCTCCGGCAGGTCGTGGTACAGGTCCCGCCCCACCACCTCCGCCGACTTCGTGTCGCCAATGGCCCCCAGCGCCAGCAGCACGTCGCGCCGGGCCACGCTGTTGGAGTCGTCCAGCGCCTTGAGCAGCGTGGACACCGCGTCCTTCGCGCCCATCCGCCCCAACAGCTGTGCCGCGAGCGCCGCCTCCGCCCCGCCCTCCTTCACCACGCCCTGCAGCGCCTCCGACGCGGACGCGGGCGGCGCGCCCACGCGCTTCAGCGCGTCCAGCACCACCAGCTTCTCGCTGCCCATCTTCGGCAGCGACGCCACCAGCGCCAGCTGCCCCGCCTCACCCTGCTCCGCCAGCGCCAGCGCCAGCGTCTTCTGCAGCTCGCGGTCGGGCTCCAGCAGCGCCGCGCGGACCACCTCGATGCCTTCGGGCCCCACGGACGTGAGCCCCACCAGCGCCGCCGCGCGCAGCACCGGGCTTGTGTCCTCCGCGTAGCCCTTGAGTACCTCCAGCGCCCCGGGCGCCTTGAGCGTGCCCAGCGCGGTCAGCAGCGTGGCCAGCGGCCGCAGCTTCGCGGGCTCCACGTCGTCGCTCAGCTCCGAGGGGACTCGCGGCTGGACCACCACGCGCCCGGCCTCCTTCGCGCGGGCCGCGTTCAGCGCCTGGAGCCGCTCGAAGAGCTGCGTGTGCTTGGCGGAGCGGTTGTCGTCCTGCCCCCTCCCCGCCGCCGGGCGCGGCGCGGACGGATCCAGGTCCGCGCTGTACTTCTGGGGCAGCGCCTGTGTCACCCAGTCCGCGCGCAGCGCCGTGAGCCCGGCGACCTCCTGCTCGTAGAGCTTCTGGATGACGGGCACCACGGAGGCGTCGCGCACGTGGGTCACCGCCTCCACCGCGAGCGTGCGCAGCCCCACGTCCGGCTGGTTGAGCCACGGCGTCACCTTGGGCAGCAGCGCCTGCGCCGCCGGGCCCAGGCCCGCCACTGCCTGGAGCCCCGAGGCAGCGGAGGCCGGGCGCGAGAGCCGCTCCGCGATGGGATCCGCCGGGCAGCCGCCTCGCGAACGCATGGCGCGGCCGGCGTCCAGGGCCTCGTCGCGGGCGCCGTCGAGCGCGATGGCGCACAGCGCGGCGTCCGTCGTGGGCGTGCGCGGGAAGGTCAGGATGGCTTCGATGGCCAGCGGGCTCACCGCGCTCTTCTCCACCGCCACCGCCTGGAGCTTCGTCGCGGCCGTCGGGTCCTGCAGCTTCATCAGCGCGCCGATGGCGGACTCGCGCAGCTCCGGGAAGCTCTCGTCGAGGAGCAGCGCGATGGGTGCCACCGCGCGGGTGTCGCCCGCGTCCCCCAGCCCGCGCACGGCGGCGGCGGCGAGGATGACCTGGCTGTCGCGCACCATGGGCAGCAGCCGGTTCACGGCCTCCGCGCGGCCGCTCTTGCCCAATTCCTCGGCGGCGCCCACGCGTTCGGGGAGCGCGCCCTCGGTGAGGGCCAGGAGGTTGCGGTCCCAGAGGCCCTTGGATTCGGCGGCGACGACGGTGGCCATGGCGCCAGGGACGTTGGCGCTCTTGAGGGCCTGGACGATGACCCGGCGCGTGGCGCGGCCCCGCCGTCCGTACTGGAGCGTGAGGTACGCCTTGGCCTTGTCGTTCTTCACCTTGGCGAGCGCCAGGGCGGCCTGGCCCTGTACGGCCTCGTCCGGATCCTCCAGGAGCTCCCCGAGCAGATCCACGACGCGAGGATCCTGGCTCTCCCCGAGCGCGCCAGCGGCCTCGCCCCGGACGATGGCGGAGAGGTCCTTGGCGGCGCGGGTGAAGAGGACCAGGTCGTCCGCGTTGTTCTGCGAGGCCAGCTTCTTCACGGCGGCGGCGCGGATTTCAGGACGGGGGTCCTGGATCTCCGCGAGGAGCTGATCCCGGTTGCCGTTGCACCCGACGAGCAGGGTCAGGGCGAGGAAGAGGGGTCGCACGCGGATTCGCATCGTTCTCCCGGAGCGGCGGACGGTGGAGGTAGGCGGTGCTTATATCAACGCCCTCCCGGGCCGCCCACCGCCGGAGCGACCCAGGAGGACGGATGTTCTAGCGGGAGCGGCCACCGCGAGGAGGCGGACGGCCTGCCCCTCCCCGAGGCGCCTTGCTGCTCCAGCGCGGCTCGGAGTCGCGCGTCTTGCGCTCCTTGAAGTCCTGGTAGCCGCCGCCGCGCTCACCCGGGGGCGCCTTCTTCACGCCCGCGCGGACGATGCGCTCGCCGGAGCCGCTGGGCGCGGACTCACCGCCGCGCGACCGGCCGCCTGCGCCCTCGCCGCGGGGCTTGAAGTCCCGGCGCTCGGGACGGCCCGCGGACTCACCGCGCGGCTTCCATTCACGACGCTCCGGACGGTCGCCGCGAGGGGCACCACCGGCACCGGCGGGCTTGCCGAAGCGGCTGCCACCGCGAGGGGCACCGCCCTCCGCACCGAAGCGGCCGGCGGGCTTGCCGAAGCGGGCGCCACCCTCGGAACGACCCGCACCACCGGCGGGCTTACCGAAGCTGCGGCCACCACGAGGCGCGCCGCCCTCTTCGCCACCGAAACGGCTGCCACCGGCAGGCTTGCCGAAGCCGCGGCCGCGAGGAGCACCACCTTCGTCTCCGAAGGAGCGACCCCGAGGGGCGCGTTCGTCACCGCCACGGCCCGCACCAGCCGGCTTGCCGAAGCCGCGGCCGCGAGGAGCGCCACCCTCATCACCGAAACGACCGGCGGGCTTGCCGAAGCCGCGGCCGCGAGGAGCACCCCCCTCTTCGCCGCCGAAGCGGCTGCCACCGCGCGAAGCACCGCCCTCGGAACGACCGGCACCGGCCGGCTTGCCGAAGCCGCGGCCGCGCGGAGCACCACCCTCGTCACCGAAGCGGCCGGCCGGCTTGCCGAAGCCGCGGCCGCGAGGAGCACCACCTTCGTCACCGAAGCGGCCTGCCGGCTTGCCGAAGCCGCGGCCGCGAGGAGCACCACCCTCGTCACCGAAGCGGCCTGCCGGCTTGCCGAAGCCGCGGCCGCGCGGAGCTTCATCACCGCCACGCCCCGCACCGGCCGGCTTGCCGAACCGACCGCCACCGCGCGGCGCGCCGCCTTCGTCACCGAAGCGACCGGCCGGCTTGCCGAAGCGGCCAGCGCCACGAGGGGCACTCCCCTCTTCGCTGCCGAAGCGGCCAGCACCCCGCGAAGCTCCGCCTTCGGAACGCCCCGCACCGGCCGGCTTGCCGAAGCCGCGGCCGCGAGGCGCGCCACCCTCATCACCGAAGCGACCGGCCGGCTTGCCGAAACGGCCACCCGCGCGCGGCGCACCACCCTCGTCGCCACCACGGCCCGTCGGCTTACCGAAACGCCCGCGCGGCGCATCCTCACCGCCGCGACCACCGCCCGCCGGCTTGCCGAAACGACCACCGCCCTCGGAACGACCGGCACCGGCCGGCTTGCCGAACTTCGCGGCGCCCCGGGGCGCACGCTCACCCTCGGGCTTGCCGGTACGGCCCGCGCCTCGCGCGGCCTTGCCGTAGGTGGCGCCCTCGGCGGCGTCGGACTCCGTCACTTCCTCACCGTCGTCATCGAACGACGGCACGCCCTCCAGGTCCACGTCCGCGTCCTCGTCGCCGTCCGTCTCCAGCGTCGCCCCGCGCTTCGCGAACTTCGGCGGACGCGTGCCCCCGTCCTGCACGCCCTTCCACTCCTTGCGCTCCGGACGCGCCTCGCGGGTCTTCGGACCCGTCGGGGCCTTCTTCTCCGCGCGCTCCGTCTTGCGCGGCGCGACCGGGGCGTCGTCGTCCATGGACAGCTCGACGTCGTCGTCATCCGGCCCGTTGAAGCCCGGCGCGGAACGGCCGTGGCGGCGCGGCGGCAGCTTCAGCTCCGAGGGGTTCGGCTGCGCGCGCCCTTCCGCCACCTCCGTGAGCTGGTGCACCTCGGAGACCTTCAGCGGCCGCAGCTCGCCGGGGCGCAGCCCCTCCACGCCCACGCCCGCGTAGTTCGGACGGAACAGGCGCACCACCGGGTGCCCCACCGCCGCGCACAGGCGCTTGATGAGGTGCGGACGGCCTTCCGCGACGACGATCTTCAGCCAGGTGTTGCGCTCGGCCTTCTCGAAGATGTCCACCGACACCGGCGTGGCCATGCCGTCTTCCAGCCGCACGCCCCCGCGCAGCTTCTCCAGCGTGGGCATGTCCGGCACGCCCTTCACCTTCGCCAGGTACGAGCGCGGCACCTGGAAGCTGGGGTGCGTGAGCTTGTGCGCCAGCGCGCCGTCATCCGTGAAGAGCAGCGCCCCTTCGGCGTCGTAGTCCAGACGGCCCACGGGGAACAGGCGGCGGCCCGTCTCCTCCACGTAGCTGGCCACCGTGGGCCGGCCCTGCGGATCCGACAGCGTCGTCACGACGCCCACGGGCTTGTAGAGCAGGTAGTACGACGATTCTTCCGGCGGCGTGACGAGCTTCCCATCCACGGTCACCAGGTCCACTCCGGGCTCCACCCGGCTGCCCAGCTCCGTCACCGTCTCGTTGTTCACTCCGACGCGACCGGAGGTGATGAGTTCTTCCGCGTGCCGGCGCGAAGCCACTCCCGCGCGAGCCAGGTACTTCTGCAAACGTTCCGCCGCCATGCCTTGCCTTCTTCCAGTTGCCGCCCGTCACTCGGGCTTGGGCCCCTCGCTATCACCCTTCTCGGGCGAAGGGGGGCTTTCCAGGATGCTGGCACTGACCTTCTGGCTCCGCTCCGCGGCGGCCATGGCCTCCTCCAGCTCCTCCAAAGCGGCCTCGCTGGCCGCCTCGTTCCTCTCCATCCGCTTCGTGAAGTTCGGGTCCGACAGCGCCGCCACCGTCCCCTCCGCCTTCGGAGCCGGAGGCGCCGCCTCCTTCTCCACGATGTCCCGGTGCTCCTGGGTCAATTCGTGGAATTCCCGGAGCGTGGGCAGCGCGGACAGGTCCTTCAGCGCGAAGAACTCCAGGAACTCGCGCGTGGTTCCATAAAGAATGGGGCGGCCGACTTCTTCCCGCTTGCCCAGGATTTTCACCAGCTTGCGGTCCATCAGCGCCTTGAGCACCGCGCCGCAGTCCACGCCGCGGATGTCCTCCAGCTCCGGCCGGGTGACGGGCTGCCGGTACGCGATGATGGCCAGCGTCTCCACCGCCGCCCGGGTGAGCCGCTGCGGCTTCACCCGCAGGTAGCGCCGGACGTACTCCGCCGAGTGGGGGTCCGTGCGGAACTGCCACCCGCCCGCCACCTCGTAGAGCACCACGCCGCTGATGCCCTCGCGGTGGATGCCGGAGAGCTGATCCAGCGCCTGGAGGATGGGGTCCCTCGGGATGCCGGTGGCCTGGTACAGCTCGTCCACGGACAGGGGGCGCTCGGCGACGAAGAGCACGCTCTCCAGCACCGTGCGGATGCGGTCCGGGGAGAGGTTGCGGCTCTTGGCGACCAGCTTCTCGAAGGAGGACTGGAGGTCCGGGACGTTGTCGTCGTCGTCCGAGCCCTCCTCGATGGCGGCCGCCTCCACACCGTCCAGCTCCGCGTCGTCGGGGCCGGGGCCGGTGACGGAGGCGATCTCCTCCTCGGAGAACTGTCCGGGGCCGCCGGGCGTGCCGGGGGCGGGCGTCTCGTCACCGTCGTCGGGACCGTTACCGGTAGTCACTCTCGTCGACCTCCGTGGGGACGAGCTTCTCCAGCGCGTCCCCGTTGGGCGTCACCTGGATGGGGCCCAGGGGCTCCTCCTGGAAGACCTTGATGAGGCGGCGCTTCACCATCTCCAGCATGGCGATGAAGGTGATGACCACCTCCTGGCGCGTGGCCGCCTCCGTGAACAGCGCCTCGAACACCACCTGCCCGTCCTTCTTCACCCGCTCGGCCAGCCGGAGGATGGCCTCGGAGAGGCTCACGCGCTCCAGCACCACCTCGTGCTGCACCTTGGGCGTCAGCCGCTCAAGCACCCGGTCGAGCGCCTCGACCAGCTTCAGCACGCTGATTTCCTGGAGCCCGACCTCATCCTCGGGGATGGGGACCGCCTCCACGGGCACCTTCCGAGCGAACACGTCCCGGTCCAGGATGTCCTGCATGGCCAGGTGCTCCGCGGCCTCCTTGTACTTCTGGTACTCCAGAAGCCTGCGCACCAGCTCCGCTCGGGGGTCCTGCGCCTCCTCCACCGCCGCGAGGACGTCCGCCCCTTCCGGCACCTGGGCCGCGTCCTGCCGGGGCAGGAGCATGCGGCTCTTCAAGTGGGCGAGCGTGGAGGCCATCACCAGGAACTCGCCGGCGATGTCCAGGTTCAGCTCCCGCATCCGCTCCAGGTACTCGAGGTACTTGGCGGTGATGAGTGCCAGCGGAATGTCGAAGATGTCGACCCGGTGCTCCTTGATGAGATGGAGCAGCAGGTCGAGAGGACCCTCGAAGTTGGGCAGCGCCACCCGGAACGCGTCTCCGGGCGTGCGCGGCAATCCCTCCCCGTCGGGGTCCGGCGGGAGGTCGTCGGGCGGTGGGGGCTTGCGACCTTCGCTCACCGGCCGGCGTCCTTCTGGGGGGATGGGAACTTCGTCATGCGAAAGGGTCCGAATTTCCGGCCTTTAGCGCGCGCCGGGGGGACAGACCTCCTTAGCAATGCCTCCCAGGTGGGTCAAACATTTGAACAGGAACGGGCGTTCAGGGGATTCCCACAGCCCGTCTCACCTGGTCCATCAGGCGGGTGGCTTCCGCCCGGGCGCGCTGGGCGCCGTCCTGGAGGATGCGCTCCAGCTCACCGGGGTCGTTGAGCAGCTCCTGCCGGCGCTGGCGGGCGGGGCCGAAGGTGACGTGGAAGGCCTCCAGCAGCTTCTTCTTGTAGTCGCCGTAGCCCTTGCCGCCGGCCTTCCAGGACGCGTCCACGTCGGAGAACTCGCCGGGCGGGAGCATCAGCTTGAGCAGGTCGTAGAGCGGCGCGTCCGTGGTGGGCTTGGGCGCGTCCACCGGCGTGGAGTCCGTCTTGATGGACATGATGCGCTTCTTGATGTCCTTCTCCTCGCCGAAGAGCTCCAGCGTGTTGCCGTAGGACTTGGACATCTTCTGGCCGTCGATGCCGGGCACCGTGGCGGCGTTCTCCTGCACGAAGGCGGAAGGCAGCTTGAGGATGCCGGGGGCATGGCCCCGCTCCTTGCCTTCCGGATCCGCCGGGTCGTAGCCGGGGACGTACTGGGTGTTGAACTTCACGGCCCAGTCGCGCGCGAACTCGATGTGCTGGATCTGGTCCTTGCCCACCGGCACCTGGTCCGCGCTGTAGAGCAGGATGTCCGCGGACATCAGCACGGGGTACGCGTAGAGGCCGAAGTCCGGGCTGATGCCCCGGGCGATCTTGTCCTTGTAGCTGTGCGCGCGCTCCAGGTGCGCCTGGGGCACCACGGTGCCGAGGATCCAGTTGAGCTCCAGGACTTCCTTCACGTCGCTCTGGCGGAAGAGGACGGCCCGCTTCGGATCCAGGCCCAGCGACAGGTACGTGAGGGCCGCGTCGCGCGTCAGCTCCAGGGCGAGCTTGGGGTCCCGCACGGTGGTGAGCGCGTGGTAGTTGGCGATGAAGTAGAAGGCCTCGCCCTGATCCTGGAGCTGCACGAACTGCCGCATCGCCCCGTAATAGTTGCCGATGTGCAGCCTTCCGGACGACTGGACGCCTGAGAGAATCCGCATCGCGATTCGCGCTCCGAATGACGGGTGGAGGACACGGCTCGTTCGCACACCCGCCGTCATGCTGCAACCTTCCGTTGGGACAGGTGGGCCCTTTCAATGCCTGACATTCGCGCGCCCTGCCCTCCTGGAACATTTCGCCCTGGCGGGAAAAGCCCAGGAGTTCCGAGGGGTTGAGGGGTCTCAAGTCTCCCGGTACCCTGGCGGCCAGCGCAGCACGTGGCCCGCCTTGGAGGGCGCCAACGGATGGAAGCGTTCACGGGAAACCTGGCCAGCTACCGGCTCCAGCTGGTGTTGCCTCCGCTGTTCACGACGTCCGGGGTGGAGGGGACGCTGCGGGTGGAGCGGGGCGCGGTGCGCCGGGAGTTCTACCTGCGGGACGGGCACCTGGTGGGGGTGGCCTCCACGGACCCGAGGGAGCACCTGGCGCAGGTGTTGGTGAACCTGCGCATCCTGGACGCGCCCCGGGCGGCGGCGGCGTTCGAGGCGGCGGAAGGGGCGAACCTGCCCTACGGCACGTTCCTGGTGCAGCGCTGCTTCGTGGAACTGTCGCAGCTCACGGAGGCCATGGAGCACAAGGCGCGCGAGGCGCTGTTCGACTGCTACGCGTGGGAGTCGGGCGAGGTGGAGTTCACACCGGGGCTGCTGTTGTCGGGGCGCGCGGTGGGGTTGCGGCTGCCGTTGAGCACGCTGCACCGGGACGCGGTGGCGCGAGTGCAGGAGTGGGCGCAGTTCCGGGACATCTTCCCGCGCCTGGACACGACGTTCCGGGTGTTCCGCGAGTTCGCGGTGGAGACCTTCTCCGAGGAGGAGGACGTGCTCCTGGACCTGGCGGCCGGAGGCGCGACGCTGGGAGAACTGCTGGCGAGCGCGCGCGAGGCCCCGCTGTTCGCGGCGCGCTGGGTGCTGCACCTGTACCGGCGCGGAGCGCTGGCGCCGCACCGGACGACGGGGCTGACCGTGGGCGAGTCCACGGAGTTCACGGAGCTGTTGGCGCTGGTGCGAGCGTTCCTGTCGTCGCGCAAGTACGACCTGGCGGTGGCGTTGGCGGCGCAGGTGCTGGAGCGGGGGCCGGTGCCGGAGGCGCACGCGCTGTACCGCGAGGCGGAGGTGGGGCTGACGCTGGCGTTGAGTGACGCGCTGTTCGCGTTGGATGGGAGGCTGGTGTTCGAGCCCATCCCCCGCCCTGCCCCGCCGGACCTGACGGCGGACGACCTGTATCTGTATTCGAAGCTGCGAGGCAGCCGGAGCATCCGTCAGGCACTGCGCACGGCGGCCATGGGAGAGCTGGCCGCGTCCCGTTCGGTGGAACGGCTGAGGGCCGCGGGGTTGATCCGCGTGGCGCCACTGGCACCGGGGGCGGTGGAGCCCGCGCCGAGGCGGACGACGACGGATCCGTACGGGTTGAACCTGGCGGAGCTGGGCGGGAGCTAGCGCTCAGGAGAACTTGAGCGTGCCCTCACGCCAGATCTTGAGGGTGTGCTCTGCACGGAATCCCACGAATCCAGGACGCTTCGCGAGCCAAAGCAACGTTGGCTCGCCTAGTTCGGGAGCGAACTCCAGGACATGGAAGGCAGCGTGTAGCCGGAGGGTTTCGTCCTCGCTCTTGAGCAGGGGGATGAGCTGCGACGTTGCCCCCCGGCTCCGAAGCTCCTGGTAGGCCCCCACGATCTTGTCGTTGGCGCGATTGGCTGACCGTGAGTCGGCGGCATCCAGTGCCCGTCCGTACGCGACCGACCCTTCCGCGTACCACTGGACGAGCTCTTCAATGCTGGCCTTCTGAAACTTGCGGGCACTCATGGAGTGACTCCATAGCGCATGAGGATCCTCATTCCGAAGTCACGTTGGGCCTGGAAGGACTGACCTCTCATCCATTGCCTCACGGTCATTTGTCCTCCCGTTGTGACGAGGTCCTTCGACGAATAGTACCTGCTGATTTGCTGATGGATGGCTTCGTCGATGGCGATCACGTTCTCGGTGTTGTGCACGGCCTGGGGACCGAACCGCTGAACGTTTCCGTCTGTCTGCTCGACGATGTGGTGCCACTGCTTTCCTGGCCCGGCCGGGCCCCGTGCCCGCTTGAGCGCGCTGAAGGAGTTCCAGGAACGGACACCGCTACCTGGAGGTGGTCCCCTCCCCTGCGCCGCCATGGCGACGGCCGTGGATGGAAGGGAGAGCGTGATGACGCCTCCCGAAACGGAAACGGCCCGCACTTGATCGAGGCTCGTGGCCTGGACGCCGACGCGTGCGGCCCCTGCTGCCCCGCCCGGGAAGTTCGGCAGCGTCGAGAGCCGGGCCGCGAGCAGCGACGCGCCACCGGTCATGCCATGGCTCACGGCGACCGTGACCGCGAGGACCAGAACTCGCGCGATGGACGGACCTACCCTGGCCGCGAAGCGCTGACCGGACGCATCCAGTTCCTTCCAGGTGGTGGCCCCATCCGTGGCGAGCTTCAGGTCCTGACTCGCGTCAATCAGCTCCAGGAACGTTTCCGCTCCCAGGTAGACCAGGAGCAGGGCTGACACGAGCGCAGCGCCCTTGGTGAAGGCGGGCTCGGGGTTGGCGGCCAGCGCCGCCCAGGTCACGAGGCCCGTGGCGATGACCGAATAGAAAAGCTGTGGCGCCAGGGTGTCCTCCACGGACCTGGCGATGCTCGCCTTGAGTGGGTTGAGGGACAGGGCCAGTGCCACGCCGAACCTGTCCCAGTCACTCAGTCCCATCACGTCTTCGAGCAGCGAGATGCAGTCGCCTCTACGGAGTCCCGGCTCGCAGAAGCCCCCAAAGGCACGGTCCGTATCGCTCGTGGAATAGGAAGCGCGCACCCAACTGCCTGGCCGCGAAGCCCGGAGGCGCAGGGGCGCTCTCAGAACCAGCTCGGCCAACGCCTTCTCGAATGCCCCCGCCCCTACCGCCACGGCCCGGACGGGAGAAGGCGGGCGGTACTCGACGGGAGGCCCTTCGCCGGTATCCAGCCGCACCCTGCCCCTTGGGGCAGCGCACGCACTTAGCAAGACGACGAGCAGGACCGCGAAATGAACCCGAAAGGCCATGAGGCTCCTTACCCGCCTTTGCCCCAGGTCCACCCTCACACCGGCATCAACCCGTCACGACTCCCGCGAGCGCGGCGATATGCCGCTCATCGGTGCCGCAGCACCCGCCGAGCAGGCGCGTGCCGAGCTCCGCGTGCACGCGGGCCATCTCCCGCGCGAAGGCGTCCGGAGGCTCGCTGTCGAGCTCCGCCCGTCCATCGAGCTCCTCGGGTGAGAGGCGGGAGGTATTGGCCTGCAAGCCCACCACGCGCTCTCCGAGCGAGGGCCAGGTCCCCAGTTGGCGCGCCATCCCCTCGCGAAAGACGGCGGGATGGACGCAGTTCACCATGTACGCCGTCGGGCGCGCTCCGGGCAGGGCGTCGATACGCGCCACGGCCTCACCCAGCGAGGTGCCGTCGAGCAGCGCCCCGGTGGGACGCAAGACGAAGCTCAAGAGGAACGGCGCCCCCGTGCGCGCCATCGCGAGCGCCAGGCCCTCTGCCTCCGAGAGCGCCGGCAGCGCCTGGGCCACGAGGAAGTCCACCCCCGCGCGCGCGAGCGCCTCCACGTGCGGCGCATGGAACGCCGCCGCGTCCTCGCGCGGCAGGGCCTCCGAGGGCTGGTACGCATCCCCGCGACACCCGACGAGCCCGCCGATGAAGACGTCTGAACCCCGGCCGCCGACCTCGTCGCGCAGGCCCGCCAGCAGCCCCACCGCCTCGCCGAAGACGTCCCGGCCGGCGAGTCCCGCGCGCTCGAGCCGCTCCGCGTTCGCACGCCAGGTGGGCGTGAGGAGGACGGTGGGCAGGCCGTGGCGCAGGCCGATGTCGCGGTAGTCGCGGTAGATGCCAGCGAGCGCCTCGCGCCCCTCCGGCCTGAAGAGGAGTCCCGCGTTGGCCACGTGCGGGTCCAGCAGTCCCGCGGGGAGGCGGCGCAGGCGCTCGACCACGGAACCTTCCGCGAGCAGCAGCGGCGCCTCGTGCAGGACACGAAGGAAGGGTGCGTATCTCGCCAGGACTCCCATCAGTGCGCTCCTCTCATGCGGTCCGGGTCTGGCCGCGGCTCGGACCAGAACCCGGTGGCCGCTCAGTTGTACTTGTTGCGTCCCGCCATGACACCACCGTCGACATCCCAGATGGCGCCGGTGACCCACGAAGTGTCATTCGACAGCAGGTGGGCGATGGTCCGTGCGACATCCTCCGCGCGACCCACGCGGCCAATCGGATGGAAGCCGTTGAACCCCTGGAGCGCGCCGTGGACCTGCTCCTTCGGGATGAAGCCTTCGTAGATCGGGGTCTCGACGACCGCTGGCGAAACCGCGTTGACGCGGATGCCGTGGCCGGACAGCTCCATCGCCAGGTGCTGGGTCAGCGAGTGCAGTCCTGCCTTGGCCATCGAATAGGCCGAGGAGGGAGTGGCCTCGATGGCCTGCCGGGCCCACATCGATCCGATGTTGACGATCGCGCCCCCCTTGCGCAGCGCGACCATGGACCTGGCGACGGCCTGCGTGATGAAGAAGACGGCCTTGTTGAGGTCGAGATACAGGTCGTAATCACCTTCGTCGTGCTCCAGGAAGGGCTTCGGCAGGAAGACCCCCGCCGCGTTGACCAGCAGCGTCGCGTCCGCGTGGTCCCTCTGAAGGCGGGCCAACAGGGCCTGTCTCTCCGGGCCGGAGGTGATGTCCGCGCGCAGGCCGTCCACGGGCCCGACCGCGGCCAGCTCCGCGACCGCGGCCTGGAGCTTGTCGTCTCGATGTCCGATGACGACCGCCCTTCCTCCCTCTTCGAGGACGATCCGGGCCACGGCCTTCCCCATGCCGCTCGTGCCGCCGACGACGATGACCTTCTGATTCGTGAATCGCTGATGCATGGAAGCTCCCAACGGAAGGCCTCAGGCGGCCTGATAGATGCGGACGTCCGGCGCGGCGTCGAGGAGCGGCTTCAGCGCGGTCACGACGTCGGAGTTGAACAGGTCGGTCTTGAGGTAGGCGCTGGCCTGCTGCGCCGTCTCGAATCCGTGCAGCACCTGCACGTCCTCGTCGCGGACGAGGAGCTCCTTCGACTTCGCGCCGGCGATCGTCTCGAGGAAGGGCGCCTTGTAGCGCTGGTACACCCCGGCGGCATCAGGGCGGTTGGCGGGAGAAATCTTCAGGGTGATCTGCAGGTAGACCATGGGGGTCCTCCGTCATTGGGACTGTGGTATGTGAAAGTTCAGCTATCCCACGCGAGATTCATCGTCCCGAACGCCCGCCTTCGCAAACGGGAGTTTCTTGGCCTGCGGTAAAGGAAATCTTGATCGCCCATGAGCGCACCCGAACACCTCAACGCCCTGCGTGCCTTCGAGGCAGCGGCCAGGCACGAGAGCTTCTCCGCCGCGGCCGCCGAACTCCACGTGACCCCGGCGGCGGTCGGACAGCTCGTGCGGAGCCTCGAGGAGTCGCTCGGCACGCCGTTGTTCCACCGGGGGGCGAGCGGGCACAAACGGCTCGTCCTCACCGAGGCGGCCCAGCGGGCGCTGCCGGACATCCGCGCGGGGTTCGAGCGACTGAGCGCCGGCGTCGCACGGCTGAAGGAGGCCTCGTCGACGGGCGTGCTGACCGTGACCGTCAGCTCCGCCTTCGCGGCCAAGTGGCTCCTGCCGCGGCTCGAACGGTTCCAGGCTGCGTGGCCGGAGCTGGACGTGCGGCTTGATGCGTCCACCGAGTTGCTCGACTTCGCCGCGCGCGGCATCGATATCGGCGTGCGCTATGGCGCAGGGGGCTGGCCCGGGCTGACCGCCGAGAAGCTCCTGGACGAGGAGGTCTTCCCTGTCTGCTCCCCTGCGCTCCTGCGTCAGAGTCGCCGGATGCGCAGGCCCTCGGACCTGGACGGGCTCCGGCTCATCCACGACCGGTCCGTGGATGCCCGCTCGGGCTTCGCCACGTGGGAGGTCTGGCTCGAGAAGGCGGGCGCAAGCGACGTCGAGACGAAGCGAGGCCTGCGCATCAACAACTCCGCGGCGGTGCTGCAGGCGGCCATCGACGGACAGGGCGTGGCGCTGGCCCGCAGCATCATGGCGCGTGACGACCTCGCGGCCGGACGGCTGGTGCGTCTGTTCCCGGCGGTCGAGTTCGCTTCCGTGCTCGCCTACTACGTCGTCTACCGGCCCGAGTGCGCCACGCTCCCGAAGGTGGTGGCGTTTCGTGACTGGCTGATTCGCGAGGCATCCCACTAGGAGATGGAGGGGTGCTCAGGGGAACTTGAGCGTGCCCTCGCGCCAGGCCTTGAGCGCGTATTCCGCGGCGAGCCCATTGAGTCCCGGCCGTTTCGCGATCCAGAGCAATACTGGCTCGCCGAGTTCCGGAGCGAATTCCAGCGCGTGAGCCGCGACGTGGGAACGTATGGTTTCGTCCTGGCTCTGGAGCAGGGGGAGGAGCTGAGACGTCGCACCACGGCTCCGAAGTTCTCGATATGCCCCCGCGATTTTGTCGGCTGCGCGATTGGCGGACCGCGAGTCTCCGGCATTCAGCGCTCGTCCGGCTGCGACCGCTCCCTCCGCGTACCACTGGATGAGCTCTTCGATGCTGGCCTTCTGGAACTTCCGGGTGCTCAAGGACTGGCTCCAAAGCGAATGAGGGTCTTCATGCCGAAGTCTCGTTGGGCCTGGAAGGACTGGCTGCTCAACCATTGCCGTACGGTCTGGGCTCCCGTGAAGGAGCTGATTTTCGATGAATAGTACCCGCTGATCCGTTGATGAATAGCTTCGTCGATGGCGATCACGTTCTCGGTGTTGTGCAAGGCCTGGGGACCGAACCGCTGAACGTTGCCGTCCGTCTGCTCGACGATGTGGTGCCACTGCTTGCCTGGTCCTGCGGGGCCGCGCGCCCGTTTGAGCGCGCTGAACGAGTTCCAGGAACGGACGCCGCTGGTCGGAGGTGCTCCACTTCCCTTGGCCACCATGGCAACGGCCGTGGCCGGAAGGGAGAGTGTGATGACGCCTCCCGAGATGGATACCGCCCGTACCTGCTCAAGGCTCGTGACGTGGACGCCGACGCGTGCGGCTCCTGCTGCCCCGCCCGGGAAGTTCGGCAGTGTCGAGAGCCGGGCTGCCAGCAACGATGCGCCCCCGGTCATGCCATGGCTCACGGCGACCGTGGTCGCAAGGACCAGAACCCGCGCGATGGATGGACCTACCCTGGCCGCGAAGCGCTGACCGGACGCATCCAGTTCCTTCCAGGTGGTGGCCCCATCCGTGGCGAGCTTCAGGTCCTGACTCGCGTCAATCAGCTCCAGGAACGTTTCCGCTCCCAGGTAGACCAGGAGCAGGGCTGACACGAGCGCAGCGCCCTTGGTGAAGGCGGGCTCGGGGTTGGCGGCCAGCGCCGCCCAGGTCACGAGGCCCGTGGCGATGACCGAATAGAAGAGCTGTGGCGCCAGCGTGTCTTCTACTGCCCTGGCGATGCTCGCCTTGAGAGGGTCAAGGGACAGGGCCAGCGCCACACCGAACTTGTCCCAGTCACTCAGCCCCATCACGTCTTCGAGCAGCGAGATGCAGTCGCCTCTACGGAGTCCCGGCTCGCAGAAGCCCCCAAAGGCACGGTCCGTATCGCTCGTGGAATAGGAAGCGCGCACCCAACTGCCTGGCCGCGAAGCCCGGAGACGCAGGGGCGCACTCAGAACCAGTTCGGTCAGTGCCTCCTCGAATGCCCCCGCTCCTACCGCCACGGCCCGGAGCGGAGAAGGCGGGCGGTACTCGACGGGAGGCCCTTCGCCGGTATCCAGCCGCACCCTGCCCCTTGGGGCAGCGCACGCACTCAGCAAGGCGAGGAGCAGAACCGCGAAATGAACCCGAAAGGCCATGAGCCCCCTCCCTAGCGCGCGGCTTGAGGCAAGGGGAAGCCAGGCGACAGGACCATTGGTCGGGGCGGCGGTTTCCCAAACCGCAGGCCATGGGTATCCAGAACGGGACAGGAGTGCGCGGATGGAACAGGCAGCCCGTGAGCGGATCACCCTGGTGGAGGTGCTCGAACGGACAGCGCCCTACGACGTCTTCACTTCCACCATCCAGGCGGCGGTGCGGCGGCTGGAGACAGAGGGCGTGAGCAGCCTGCTCAGCATCCAGTTCCACGCCCGGCCGGAGGACACGGAGGTCGGCGCGGTCATCACGTTCGCGGACTCGCGCCGCGTGATGGAGCACATCCGGATGATCTCCGGCTGGCCGGAGTTCAAGGCCCTCCTCGGCGTCGCGAGGCCCGTGGACGTGCGCGTCTACGGGCGGCTGGGCGAGGAGGCGCAGGCCTGGCTCCGGACGATGAACGTCGTGAGCAAGGTCTTCGAAAGCCCCGTGGCGGGCTTCGTGCGCTGAAAGAGGCTCAGCGCTCGCCGGGCATCTTCTTGTCGGACACCAGCACCCAGACCGAGTCCGTCTTGTCGCTGTAGAACAGCGTGATGGCCACGTGGCGCGCGCCGTGCGCGAAGCGGAAGACGAAGCCGAACGTCTGGTAGAGCTTCTTCGCCCGCACGCCCTCCTGGAACAGGCCGAAGAACTGCCGCACGCGGGTGCACGGCGCCACGTCGTAGAAGAAGTTCTTGCCGATCTGCTCGCGCGCCTGGATGCGCGCCAGCGACGCCTCGGTCCGGTTGAACTTGAGGATCCGGCCCTGCCCGTCGAGCTGGATCATCCCCAGGGGGAGGTGATCCAGTTCCACCTCCGACATGTTGTCGACCCGCTGGATGAGGGCATCGAGCGACTCCAGCGAGGTCGCTTGAAGGGGAACGGGTTCACCAGTGGGGGGCGTGTGCGGGGTCGGGTTCATGCGGCCACGGTAGAAGAGGTCCCGACCGGCACATCCAGGCGATGGAGATGTCCAACGTTTGATCGTTGGGTGGTGTGCGTCCATGCGCACGCAACCCTCCGCTTTCGGACGGAAGCATTGGACGGCAGCCCCCTGCCCTCCTCAGCTCGCGGCGCGCAGGGGCACGCCCGCGGTGCGGGTCGCCCCATCCACCCGCCCAAGCCACGCGCTCAGCCGCTTGCGCTTCTCCACCTCTCCGCCCTGCCAGGGCGTGAGCGGCGTCCGCAGGCTGTGCAGCTGCGCGAACAGGGCCAGGTCCGCCACGCTGAGCGCACCGGACAGCCAGAAGCCGTGCTCCGGGGCCCGCGCATCCAGCTGATCCAACAGCGCCCCGAACCGGCGCCAGCACGCCTCCGGGCCCGCGCGCCAGACGTCGCGCGCCACCAGCCGCTCCACCTGCTTGCGGCGGATGAGCGTCGGCACCACCGCGCGCACCGGCGCCGGCATGAAGTGGAAGAACGCGGCGCGGGTCCGGGGCCAGTTGCGGTCATCCGCCCACCGGGCCGCGACGAGGAAGCCGTTGAGGGACGTGTCCGCCAGCTCCTCCCAGAGCAGCGCCTCCGGCGAGGCGTCGATGCGGCCCGGCGCCAGCTGCTGGAGGCGGGCGAGGATGGCCGTGGAGTCAGGCACCGCCTCCGCCCCCACCAGCAGCACCGGCACCTGTCCGGTGGGGTTGTGCGCACGGTGAGTGGCCGGGTTGTCCGCGCAGCCGCGCGCGTAGGGCAGCCCCGCGTACTTCAGGGCGCGGTGGGCCTTGAGGCAGAAGGGAGAGTAGCTCTCCAGGCCGGGCAGGCCCGGGTCGGCGAGCTCCAGCAGGGTCAGGGGCGGCAGGGCGTTCGTGGTCATGACGCCACGGTGCGCCCGGCTTGTGACAGCCTTCTGTCAGGATAGTGGAGCGCGAGGGGGCGATGCACCGCCCCCCCCCCGCGCCAGCGGCCTGCTGGTCCCGGCGTCACGGCGCGGGCGGGCGCTTGCGCGCGGGGGGCTTCGGCTTGAAGGCGTCGCTGCGCGGGTGGAACTCGTCGTACACCTTGCGCAGCCGCGCGCTGTTGACGTGCGTGTAGATCTGTGTCGTCGCCAGGTCCGCGTGGCCCAGCATCTGCTGCACCGCGCGCAGGTCCGCGCCGCGCTCCACCAGGTGCGTGGCGAACGAGTGCCGCAGCTTGTGCGGCGACAGCGGCTTCAGGATGCCGGCCTTCAGCGCGTAGCGCTTGAGCAGCTTCCAGAAGCCCTGCCGCGTGAAGCCCTCGCCGCGCGGCGTGACGAACAGCGCCTTCGCCTCGCGCCTGCCCAGCATCTCCGGCCGCGACCGCGACAGGTACTCCTGGACCTTCTCAATCGCCACGCGCCCCAGCGGGACGATGCGCTCCTTGGAGCCCTTGCCCTTGGTGACGAGGTAGCCGGACGTCAGCTGCACGTTGTTGAGCTCCAGCGTGCACAGCTCCGTCACGCGCAGGCCGGTGGCATAGAGCACCTCCAGCATGGCCTTGTCGCGCAGGCCCGTGACGGTGCGCTCGTCGGGCGCGGCGAGCAGCTGCTCCACCTCCTCCAGCGTGAGGAACACGGGCAGCTTGCGGGGCGACCTGGGCGTGTCCACGTCCTCCGAGGGGTCCTTGTCCGCCAGCCGCTCCGCGACGAGGAAGCGGTGGAAGACGCGGATGGCGGCCAGGTGCCGCGCCTGGCTGCGGCGCCCCAGGCCCTGCTTGCCCAGCGTCACCAGGTGCGCGAGCACGTCCTCCTGGGTGACGCGCGCCACGTCCTCCTTGCCGCGCGAGCGCAGGTCCTCGAAGTACACGGTGAGGTCCGCCGCGTAGGCGTCCACCGTCTTGCCGGACAGGCCCCGCTCCGCGCGGATGAAGGCGATGAACGCGTCGAGCAGTCCTTCCATGGTCCCCGGAGGGTACCGGACGCGCCCCCCGGGGCAACTCCCTGACGGGCCCACCCATCACGGCGTTGCCTTCCACCGGAGACCAGGGCCACCCTCTGTCCAGGTCACCCGGACAAGGAGCGGTGAAGATGCGTGCACAGGCATGGATGTGGATGGCGGTCCTCACGCTGGGCAGCGTGGGGGCGACAGCGCAGGCGCAGCAGCCCGCGCCCACGGCGACGGCGCCAAAGACCCGCGAGGGCAAGGTGAAGAGCGTCAGCCCTTCCAGCCTCCAGCTGGAGGGCGCCACCGCGTCCGCCCCGCCGCTCACCTACGTGGTGGACACGTCGAAGCCCCAGCTCCAGCAGGCCCTGCGGGGCCTCAAGGCCGGGGACTCCGTGAAGCTGACCTACGCCCCCAACGAGGTGGGCGCGAAGGTCGTCGTGAACGTGGAGAAGCGCTAGCCGCGCGTCACGCGTGGGGTTCGGCGGAGGCCTCCTGCGCGTGCGCGCGCTCCAGCGCCTCCACCACCCAGGGCCAGCCCACCAGGATGTTGCCCGGCGAGCGCAGGCACGCGTCCGCCACCGCCAGCACCTCCGCCGGCCGCGAGCGCACCGCCAGCGCCAGGTGCCGGCCGAGGAACGGGTGCGGCAGGTAGCTCAGGTTGTGGTGCCGCACCGGCACCCAGCGCAGCGTGGGCTTCCCGGTGAAGCGCTCCACCGCGTACGCCACCGCCTGCGCCAGCACCTCCAGCGCGTAGAACGGCAGCCGGAACGCGCACATCAGGAAGGCCACCAGCGCGCTCGCCGCCACCGCGCCCGCGAAGGACACCGTCGAGGCGCTGCTCCACACCAGCATGGGGACGAGGCTCGTCGCGATGGCCGCCACCTGCACGTTGCGCACGGACGGACCGCGCCCGCTCGCGAGGCCGCCGATGCTCCCCGCGGACAGGCCGGACACGATGCCCAGGCACAGCCCCACCGTCACCGCCGCCGCGCCCCCGGACTCCGGACCGAAGGCGCCGCCCGCCGTGGCGTGCAGCCCCGCCAGCATCGACACGCTCGCCAGCGAGCCCAGCAACACCCCCGACGCGAGCCCCGACACCAGCGCCACCACCAGCCCCACCGCGCTGCACAGCGCCGCGGAGACCAGGTACACGCCGCGCATCGGCACGCCCGCGAGCCGCAGCCCCAGCCCCATGAGCACCGTGAGGCTCGGCGACAGCACGACGAGCAGGAGCAGCATCCGCGCCACGAAGGCCCCCGCGGCGCGGCCCCCTTCAGCCTGCTCCCGCCACAGCTGCCCGATGCGGCCCGCCGGCGAACGGATGCCCGCCTCGCGCAGCCGGTAGTGCAGATCAATGGGACGGAACACCAGGAGGCCGAGCAGCGCCAGCGCGCCCGGCACCCGCTCCGGTGAGTCGACGACAGGCTTCACGGATGGGTCGCCCTCGGCCAAGACTTCCCCCTCTGGAAAGGATTTCAGGACTCCAGACTACCCTTGCCCTGCCTCAGGATTTCAAGCGTATCGCCTATCAGTGAAACCACCGTGGACGGCTCGTTCAATGTCACGCCGCCGTCGAGAATCAGGTCCAGGCCATGCCCCAGCGCCGTCTTGATATCCCGTGCGTCCGAGAGGACCGTACCGTCGGTGTGGGTCGCGGACGTGGTGATGAGCGGGCGGCCGAGCGCCTTCGCCAGCTCCCTGGGCAGGGCGGCGTCCGGCACGCGCAGGCCCACCTGCTTCTGCTTCGTCATCATCACCTCCGGCACCAGGCGCGTGGCCTCCAGGATGAAGGTGAAGGCGCCGGGGGTGAGCCCCTTCATGGCGCGGTAGGCGAAGTTGCTCACGTGCGCGTAGCGGGCCACGTCCGACAGGTCCGGGCACAAGAGCGACAGGGGCTTCTTCTTGTCGCGGCCCTTGAGCTGGTAGAGCCGCTCAATCGCTTTCTTGGAATTCAAATCACAGCCGAGCCCGTAGTACGTGTCCGTGGGATAGGCGATGACGCCGCCCTTCTCCAGCACCTCCACCGCCCGTGCGACCTGGCGGGGCGAGGGATGATCCACGTCCACCTCGAGGATGGGAGCGGCGGCGGCGGGCATGACGGGGAGCTCCTGGGGAGAGGCCACCCCGTGAGGGGTGTTGCCCCCACTATGCGCCGCCGCCCGCCTCTTCCGCACGGATTTCGCCACTGCCCAGCAGGGCGCGCCGCGTGAGCACCGGCCCCACCAGCTCGTGCGCGGTGATCATCGCGACGATGAGCACCTCCACCTGCGGCCCGAAGGACGGGAAGGTGCGCGACACCAGCGCCGCCAGGCCGAACGTCACGCCCGCCTGGGAGATGAGGCCCATCCACAGGTAGCGCTTGAGGCGCGGGTCCTCCGCGGGCGCAAACTTGCGGCATGCGCCCCAGATGGCCAGGCCGCGCAGCGCCACGAGCAGCAGCGCGGCCGGCCCCACCGTCACCAGCGCGTCCAGCTTCAGCCCGGCCCCCGCCGCGGCGAAGAAGAGCGCGAACACCGGCAGGCCTGCCTGGTTGATGGCGTGGTGGATGCGCCGGCCCTCGCGCTCGTCCAGGTTGGCGATGAGCGCCCCGGCCGCCAGCGACACCAGCAGCGGCGACAGGTGCAGCCGCGCCCCGCCCTCCGCCGCCGCGAAGGACAACCCCACGAGGAACAGCGGCAGCTCGCGGTTGACGCCGCGCATGTACAGGAGCATCGCCAGCGCCAGCAGGCACCCCACCGCCACGGAGCCGAACAGCTCCCACCCCACCCCGCCCACCAGCGCGGGCACGTCCAGGCCGTCGCCGAACGTCGCGCGGGTGATGCCCGCCGCCAGGCCGAAGGCCACCATCACGAACAGGTCCCCGATGATGACCAGCGCCATCAGGAACTCCGTGAACGGGCCGCGCGCGGACGTCTCCTGGACGATGGCGATGGTCACCGTGGGGGAGAACGACACCACCACCGTGGACAGGAGCGCGCTCACCGCCAGCGCCTGCGGCACCGTCATGGGGGTGAGGAACGGCAGCACGGGCTTGAGCGCGAACGTGGCCCCGAAGCACACCGCGAACGTCACCCCGCACACCGCCGCGCAGAGCAGCGCCACGCGCGCGCCCACCCGGCGGATGAGCCCCAGGTGCAGCTCCGTGCCCGCGACGAGCGCGATGAGGCTCACCGCCAGCCCCTTCACCAGCTCCAGCCCCTTCACGCCCGCGTTCGGGATGAAGCCCAGCGCGTACGGCCCCACCGCCACGCCCACCAGCAGGTAGCCGGTGAGGCGCGGCAGGCCCAGGCCCTTGGCCACCTTGCCCGCGAACAGGCCGCACAACAGCAGCGCGCCCGCCGCCAGCAGCACCGGCGTGCCCGAGTCCACGCGCACCGACTGGGCCTGGGTGATGGCCGCGAGCAGCGCCATGAGCAGCAGCAACCGGAAGATGGAGCCCTTCACGCGGCCACCCCCGCGTCACCGGTGGGAGGAGGCGTGTCCTGCATGGGCGTGGGCCGGGGCTCCGCGGCCAGCACGTGCCGGAAGGCCCCGTGCGCGAGCATCTCGTTGACGACCGCGCCCACCGCCACCACGTCCAGCACCCGCTGCGACAGCGAGCCCGGCACCAGCAGCACGTACTCCGCCACCAGGCACAGCGCGAGGCCGCCCTGGGAGATGAGCGCGTAGCCGAAGCGCGGCGGCAGGTCCAACACGCCCTGCGTGAGCCGCTGCGCGAACGTGCCGCCCAGCACCTTGCCCAAAAAGCGCAGGCCCACGAACGCGGGCAGCAGCGCCCACGCGGACAGGTCGCGCGCGTGGATGTGGCTGCCCACCAGGAACACCAGCACCAGGTACGTGGGCCGCTCGACTCGCGAAAGCGCCCGCGACACCCGCTCCGCCGTGCGCCCGCCCATGAGCGCCAGCGTCGCGCCGCACGCCACGCCGGCCAGCAGCGACGACAGCCGCAGGTACGCCGCCGCGCCGCCCACCAGCGCCACCATGCCCAGCGTCACCGTGGTCTGCTCCGCCAGGTCCTTCAGCGAATACGTGAGGAACGCCAGCAGCGCGCCGCACGCCACGCCCAGCAGCAGCGCCAGCCCCAGCAGGCCCAGCCCTTCGGCCGCGTTGCCGGTGGCGCCCAGCACCAGCCCCAGCGCGAGCACGCCCAGGCCCACCGCGTCGTCCATCATCGTGAGCAGCGCCACGCCCAGGCCGCGCGCGCGCTCCAGCCGCCCGTTGCGGTAGCCCAGCACCGCGAAGTGGCCGGAGGACAGGCTCGCCGCCGCGCCCAGGAGCGCCGCCGCGCCCACCGCCACCAGGGGCCTGAGGCCCATGGACAAGAGCAGCGGGACGGACAAGGGCAGCGCGACGAAGAGGAACGCCGTGCCCGCGTGCGCGAGCGCCGCCGCGTAGACGGGCCGGGGGAGCAGCCGCAGCAGGCGCGGCTCCAGGTTGAGCCCCAGGAGCACGCCGCCCGTCCCCAGCCCCATCGCCACCAGCGGGCGGAGCGACTCCAGGTTGGCCGTGGTGAGCACGCCCAGCACGGACGGGCCCAGCAGGGCCCCGAAGACGAGGAACAACAGGCCACTGGCCGCCAGCTGCGCCAGCGCCGGGAAGCGGCCCGGATCCAGGAGCGACCGGCTGGACGCGAGCAGCGACAACGCCGCGACGATGAGGAAGACGAGCAGCGCTTGCACACGACGTGCTTACACCCGCGCGCCCCCGCGCGTCATCAACGCCGGTGCGTGGGCGCCGCCATCACGGGCAGGGCCACCAGGCGGCCCATGGGCGGGTCGTCCGCATCCATCTCCAGCTGTACGCGCTGGAGCATGCGCTCCAGCTCCTCCTGAGGGAGGGCAGGCAGCACGCTCACGAGCACGACGCGGTCTTCGTCCGCGCCCAGCGCGAGGCTGCGCAGGCCGGCGAACACCGGCACCTCCGCGGACAGGGCCGCGGCGGCGCTGCGCGCCCGGATGACCAGCGGTTCCGGGATGCCGAACTCCCGGAGCCGGCGGATCGCCCGCTCGGTCGTCTCCACCTGCTCGAGGAACGTGATGACCAGGTACACGCGGCCGTCATACCGGAAGACCGCGCATCCTGTCCCCCGTTACTCGTTGCCACCCGGCTGAGCGGGCTCTTCCGGGGTGGCGGCCGGAGCGGAGGTCCCCTCGGACGCGGGAGCAGTCCCGGCCTGGGCATCCATGGCGGCGCGAGCGGCGCGCTTGCCCTCCTCGATCAGCTTCTTGACCTTCTGCCCGCCCTTGCGGCCGATCTCCTCATAGAAGTTCGGGCCGCGGGTGGCCTTGACGCGGTCGCCACCCTTCTTGCCGATCTCCTCGTAGAACTTGGCGCCGCGCTCGGCCTTCACGGTCTCGCCGCCCTTGCGGCCGATCTCCTCGTAGAAGGAGCGACCGCGCTCGGCCTTCACCGTGGCCCCGCCCTTGCGGCCGATGGTCTCGTAGAACTCGCGACCCCGCTCGTTGCGGACCGTCTCGCCGCCCTTACGCCCCGCCTCGGCCACCGTCATGCTGCCCTTGTTGTCCTTGTCCGACATTTCCGTGTCTCCTCTCGTGACTGCCCAACCCCGTCCGCGCCTTGGTGTCCCTTGCCTGAAACCTTGGGACGGAAGCGCCCCGATGCAAGCAAGCTCCGTACACCGCCAGCCGTTCTCTCCTGACATTGCATGCATAATCCCCAAGGATTTCGCGCGCTTGTCAAGGATGCTGGGCATCCGGACGGGACGGGTGATTGCCCGGCAGGACGCTCTCGCTGTTCACAACAATTCAGCTCACGTTGCCGATTCCCTGCTCGGTTCCCACCTTGTGCGCAACGCCTGACACATGGGGTTCGCGGGCGATGGGGGAGGTTTGCTTGGCGAGCGGCAGCGGTCTGAAGACCTGGTTGCGGATCCTCGCGCCCATGGTCGTTTCCATCGGCGGTCTGGTGATGCTCCGGCTGTTGGGGCCGGACTTCATCGACCAGCGCACCATCCGGGAGCTGTTGCTCCCCCTCGGCGACTACGCCCCCCTGGCCTACGTGGCCTTCCTGGCCGTGCGGCCCCTGACGCTGCTGCCCGGTCAGGTCCTCACCGCGGTGGGAGGGATGATGTTCGGAACCCTCGCCGCGACCCTCTATTCACTAACGGGCAGCTTCCTGTCCGCCACCCTGCTCTACTTCGTCGCTCGCAAGCTGGGCACGCGGCCCATGCAGCGGATGTGTGGCAGCAAGTACCCGGCCATCGCCAAGGCGGCGCGGCGGCACGACTTCCAGTTCACGTTCCTGGCGTGCCTCAACCCGCTGTGTCCCACGGACATCATGCTGATCGCCGGCGCGGCGAGTGGCGCGCGCTTCTGGCCGTCCGTGCTGGGTGTCGTGCTGGGCACCATCCCGGGCACCTTCCTCACCGCGCAGTTCGGCAGTGGCCTTGCGCAGGGCCGCACGGTGATGACCGCCGTGTCCGCGGTGGGCATGGTGGTGTCGCTGGTGCTGGGCGTCATCTTCGGCCGCCGGTTCTACAAGGAGGTCAACGAGACGCCAGTGGAGGCCCCCGCTCCCGAAGCGGAAGGAGCACGCGGCCTGTCCGGCGCGAAGGAAGCGCTCACCACGCCGTGACGGCGCGCAGCTCCTCCACCAGGTGCTGGAGGAGCGCGCGGACCCGGGGCACGGACTGGCGCCCCGGCAGGCACAGCGCGTGGACCGGCGGCCCTTCCGCCAGCACCTCCACCAGGGCGCCCTCGCGCAGCCGGGCGTCGCTCATGAAGTCCAGCACCTGGCAGAGCCCTGCCCCGGCGGCCGCCAGGTCCAGCAGCGCCGGGCCGTGATCCACGTCGATGGCCGCGCGCGTGCGCACCACCGCGGGCTTGCCGCCGGGTGACTCGCGGAAGTGCCACTCGCGGGTGAGGCCGCGCGGATCCACGAACTTCAGGCACGCGTGGCGCTCCAGCCGCGACGGATGCTCCGGCGTCCCGTGCCGGGCACCGGCGACTTCAACATCCACGTCGTGAAGCGCTGAAAGGCCATGACGCGGGGGGACGCAACTTCCCGGGCCGGATGCGGATAACCTCCCCAGACCCACTTCCCCCGGTGGTTGGAGGTTCTCGTGAGCACGATCGACCGCACCCGTTCTCTCGCCGTGCCGTCCTCCACCCCGAAGACGGCCGCGGAGCCGCTCGCGAAGAAGCCCGCGCCGCACTCGCCCGCGTTCCAGAAGTCCTCCTTCGAGCAGGCGCCGTCGGCCAAGGCGCAGAAGAACGGGCTGCTGGGCGGTCTCATCGACGCGGCGGTGGGCGGCATCAAGGACATCCCCCGCTTCGTGGAGATGGGCGCGAACGTCTTCAACGCCACCACGGTGAGGGAGATCACCAGCCTCTTCGGCGGCGCGAAGCCGGACCGCGCGCAGGACGGCATGTTCGTGGGCGCGGGCGGCAAGGTGCTCCCGGCGACGACGAACCTGGGCGACGTGCCGGGCGTCACGCCGAAGAACAACCCGAACCCGGACAAGACGATCCTCTACGTCAACGGCATCATGACGCCGACGGCGGGCCAGCTGGGAGAGATGCAGGCGCTGGCGGACAGCTCCGGCGCGAAGGTGGTGGGCATCCACAACGCGACCGAAGGCCTGGTGAAGGACCTGGCCCAGTGCGTGACGGACAAGCTGGACAAGGGCAAGAACCCCGCCGTGGACACGCTGGCGGACACGCTCTACTCGGAGCTGAAGGCCGGCCGCGACGTGCACCTCGTGGGCTACAGCCAGGGCGGCCTCATCACGGCGCGCGCGTTGAACGACGTGGCGAAGCGGCTGCGCGTGGAGGACGGGCTGTCCCCCGCGCAGGTGGAGGCGAAGCTGGGCCACCTGCAGGTGGAGACCTTCGGCGCCGCGTCCACCAGGTACCCGGACGGCCCGCAGTACGTGCACTACGTCAACAACGCGGACCCGGTGCCCACGCTCACGGGCCTGGGCGGCGACGTGGATCCGCTGGCCTTCCTGAAGGACGCGGGCAAGGGCGCGGTGGTGCACCGCTTCACCGACGGCAACCTGAACCCCATCAGCAACCACATGCTGGACACGCTCTACCTGAAGCACCGCGTGGACTTCGACCAGGCCCGGCAGAACCAATTCTAGTTCCAGGGCCCGTGGCGCCGGGCCGCGGCTAGGATGCCGCGCCCATGAAGCCCTTCCCTGTCGCAACCGCCCTCACCATCGCCGGCTCGGACAGCGGCGGTGGCGCCGGCATCCAGGCCGACCTCCGCACCTTCTCCTTCCACCGCGTCCACGGCACCAGCGCCGTGACGGCCATCACCGCGCAGAACACGCGCGGGGTGACGCGTGTGGATCTGCTGCCTCCTGAGTCCGTCACCGCGCAGGTGGACGCCGTCGTGTCGGACATGCGCGTGGACGCGGTCAAGGTGGGCATGCTCGCCCAGCGAGAGCTCATCGAGGCCGTGGCGGATCAGCTCGGCCGCGTGTCGCTGGGCCCCATCGTGGTGGACCCCGTGATGGTGTCCCGCGCGGGCTCGCGGCTCATCGACGACGCGGCGGTGGAGGCGCTGCGCACGCGCATGCTGCCCCTGGCCGCCATCCTCACGCCCAACCGCCACGAGGCGAAGCTGCTCGCGGGCATGGACATCCAGACGCTGGAGGACATGCGCGAGGCGGCCCGGCGCATCCATGCCCTGGGCTCCCGCGTGGTGCTCGTGAAGGGCGGCGGCATGCCGGGTGCGCTGCGCGGCACGGACGTGTGGTTCGACGGCACGCGGATGGAGACGCTGTCCGTCGCGCCCGTGGACACGCCGAACACGCACGGCACCGGCTGCACGCTGTCCGCCGCGATCGCCGCGCGGCTCGCGCTGGGGGCCGCACCGCTGGAGGCCGTGCGGCTGGCGAAGGAGTACGTCACCTCCGCCCTGCGCTACCCGCTCGCCGTGGGTCACGGGAACGGCCCGATCGGGCACTTCTTCCCGCTGATTCATGAGTGAAACACAGATATTGTTGCAATCAATTGCAGTCAGTTGTGGACGAATACAGCAATGAAACATGTATTTGATTGATACATGTTTCATTTGGGTGGATGGCGACCCACTGAAATCATGAGCATGTAGGCATGGAGGTTCTGATCGGTGGATGATCGTAGGTGTCGGCGCTGGATGTTCGACGACAAACGGCGCACCTCTCCCACCTGATCAGGATTTCATGTAGGCATGGTCGATCAGGCACCCAGGACTGCTCGACCGTTCAGCATGGGTCATGAATGAAATGGCTGAAGGTCCGTTCAGTGCCTGTTCAGGCGCACGGAAGGCCCGGCCAGAAACCACGGAAAGACTGTTCAGTGCTTCGGAGCGTCGGAATCCAGCCCGTCGACGTCCGGCAGCCGCTGCGCGAGCAGCCCCAGCAGCTCCTGGGTGGACAGGCGCGCGGCGGCGTCCTTGCCCTCCAGCACGCCGGCCACCAGGGCGCGCTTCTGCTCATGGAGCGAGAGCATCTGCTCCTCGATCGTCCCCCGCGCCACCAGCCGGTAGACCGTGACCGGGCGCTGCTGGCCGATGCGGTGGGCGCGATCGGAGGCCTGATCCTCCACGGCCGGGTTCCACCAGGGGTCCAGGTGGATGACGCTGGTGGCGGCCGTCAGGTTGAGCCCGAAGCCGCCCGCCTTGAGTGAAATCAGGAACAGGGGCGCGTCGCCCTCCTGGAAGGCGCGCACGCGGTCGGCACGTGCCGCGGCGGGCGTCTGCCCATCCAGGTACTCGTACGCGATGCCCTGCGCGTCCAGCACCTCGCGCACCAGCGCCAGGTGGGACGTGAACTGGCTGAACACCAGTGCACGGTGGCCCTCCTCGCGCAGCTCCTGGATGAGCTCCAGGAAGCGCTCCAGCTTGGAGGACTCCAGCTTGGACGCCTCGTCGTACAGCCGGGGGTGTGACGCGAGCAGCCGCAGCCGCGTCAGCGCCGCCAGCACCTCGATGCGGCGCTCCTGGTCCTTCATCTTCGACTTGCGCGTCTCCAGGTCGGACAGGGCCGCCAGGCGCGCGTCCTCGTAGAGCGTCCACTCCGGCGGCGACAGCACGACGGGCACGTGCACGTCCGTGCGCGGCGGCAGCTGCGCCTCCACCTGGGACTTCGTGCGGCGCAGGAGGAAGGGCTGGAGCACCCGGGCCAGCGCGGGCGCGGCCGTGGGGTCCACCTGCTTCTCAATCGGCGCGGCGAAGCGGTTGCGGAATGCCTCCAGGCTGCCCAGGAGCCCCGGGAAGACGACGGCGAAGAGGGCCCACAGCTCGCCCAGGTGGTTCTCCAGCGGCGTGCCGGACAGCGCGAACTTGAAGTCGCCCTGGAGCGCCCTCGCCGCGCGGAAGCGCTGCGTGGCCGCGTTCTTCAGCTGCTGGGCTTCGTCGAAGACGATGGTGGAGAAGCGCAGCGCGGCCAACCGCTCGATGTCGCGCACCAGCAGGCCATAGCTGAGCACCAGCACGTCGCGAGGCCCCAGCCGCTCCAGCGTGCCGCCCCGGTCCTCGGCGTCGGAGAAGAGGGTGACCTTGAGCGAAGGCGCGAAGCGCTTCGCCTCGTCGCGCCAGTTGAAGGCCACGGACGTAGGTGCCAGCACCAGCGCGGGCCCCTGCTTCGCGCGCTCCAGCAGGACGGCCAGGGCCTGCACCGTCTTTCCCAGGCCCATGTCGTCCGCCAGCACCCCACCCGCGTTCCACGACGCCAGCCGCGTGAGCCAGCGGAAGCCCTCGAGCTGGTAGTCGCGCAGCTCCGTCTTGAGCGTCGCGGGCACCCGGGGCTTCAGCTCCTTCGCCGCGAAGATGCGCTCGACCAGCGTCTTCCATGACGCGTCCGCGTCGATGGTGGCGCCCGCGGTGCCCAGCCCCGCCAGGGCCTCCGCCGCGGACGGGCCCACCTCCAGCCCATGGCGCGACAGGTAGGCGTGATCCGCCAGCTTCTCCAGCTGCTCGCGCAGCGCCGCTTCGATCTCCACCCAGGTGCGCGCGTCCACCTGGACGAAGCGCTCCTTGCGGCGGGCCGCGTCCAGCAGCCGCGCCAGCTCCACCCGCTCGCCCTCCACGGACAGGCTGCCCAGCACGCCGAACCACTCGCGCTTGCGCTCCAGGACGACCTTCAGGTCCCCCGCCCCCCGCTTCGGCACGAGCCGCATGGACGTGCCCACCCACTCCAGCTCCGGCCGTGGGTCCATCTCCGCGCACGCGGCCAGCACCGCCAGCCCGCCCTGCGCGCTGTGGAAGAGGAAGCAGAACGGCAGCTCCTGCGGCTCCGCCGTCTGCAAGGGCAGCCGGGCCTGGAGCGCCGTGGCCGCGGTCAGCTCGCGCCCGAAGTCGCGCACCGCGTGGAAGGAGCGCGTCTCCCGCCGCACGTACACGTCGCGAGGTCCCTCGCCGGGCAGGAACGAGGGGCTGTCCGGCATCGCGCGCAGCCGCAGCTCCAGCCGCACCGCGCCCCCGGGCTGTCCCTCCAGCCGGAGCACCGGGAGCTGCCGCGGCACGACGGACTCGCCCATCACGCTGCGGGGCATGGCCACCGGCAGGCGCACGGAGAACTTCGACAGCTGCTCCAGCAGCGCGCCGTGGCTCTCCGGCGGAAACGCGTTGCCATGCCGCTGGAGCACCGTGGCCAGCGCGCGCACCTCCGGGCTCACGTCCAGCACGGTGAGCACGTGCGCGCCCTCGTCCCAGAGGAACACCGCGTCCTCGGGCTTCGACTTGCGCACGCGCTCCAGCAGCGGCGCGGGCAGCACGGTGCCGTCCACGCCCGCGTTCACCAGCACGGTGCCGCCCCGGTCCTCGGCGACCAGGCCCACCTTCTCGCGCTCGATGCGCACGGGGATGTCCTGCGTGCCCTCCAGCGACAGGCGCGGATGATCAATCAGCTCGAACAGCAGCGCGCGCGACGCGGGCGCGGCGCTGTCCGTGAGCAGCGCCGCGATGCGCGAGTCCGCGGGGCTGAGCTGCGAGCCGTACTCCTGGAGCAGCTTGCGCCGGCCGACCTTCGCGCCCGTGGTGCGCTGGCCCTTCTTCGTGCGCCGGTGCACGTACGGCGCGACCTCCACGCCGTACCCTTCGATGACATCCAGGCGCCAGGAGATCTCCACGCCTCCGCCACCGCCCGGGCTCTCCTCCACCGCCCGCTCCAGCGCGCGCAGCGTCCGCGCCCACGCGGGCCGCACCAGCTCCTCCAGCGTCTCGCCGAAGGCCTCCGTCCAGCGCTGCCGCAGCCACAGCAGCGTGGTGTCCACCGCCGCCAGCTGGTGCACGCAGAACGTCGCGCCGCAGGAACAGTCCACCGTCACGCCCGACGGACTGAACGTCAGCCGCGCGTCCGGCAGGATGAAGCCCGAGCCCGGCGGGGACACCGGCAGCTCGGAGATGCGCGTCTCCTTGAGGCGGAAGCCCGGCAGGTCCGGCTCCTCCACCAGCGCCTCCCGCGACAGCGCCCGCTCCGGACGTGGCGCGATGCCCGGAGGCACGCGAGCACGCCACGCGAGCAGCATCCCGTGGACCACGTGCGTGCGCTTGTCGGACGGGGGCGCGAGCCGCTCCGCGACGGAGGCCCGCGCCTCGATGGCGCCCTGCTGCTCGTCCTCCACGTAGCGCCAGGCGAGCTTCGGCAGCAGGTCCCGCATGCGCGGCGTGGGCAACACCTCCGCCGTCCAGCGGTCGAGCGTGTCCTGGGCCAGCAGCTCCACCAGCCGGCGGCGCGAAATCACGGCGCGCACCTGCGGCAGGTACGCGGCCTCCACGCGCGGGGTGAGCAGCGCCAGGCTCAGGCGCGTCAGGTGCTCCAGCCCTTCGGCCCTCAGCCACGCGCGCAGGTCCGCCTCCGTCTGGAACGGGGGCGCGTGGGGGTCCCGCGCGGGCTTGGGGGTGGATGGAGGGGACTGCTCGGCCATGGGGACTGACGACGAAAGCGTCAGTCTACCTTGGCCATGCGGCGGCGATCACCGAGGAACTCTTCCACTCCCAGCACGATGTTCTTCGCCACCTCGTCCTGGTAGCGCTCGGACGCCAGGCGCTTCTCGTCCTCCGCGTGCGACAGGAAGGACGTCTCCACCAGGATGGCGGGCATCTTCGCGCCCAGGAGCACGTAGAACAGCGCCTCCTTGTGGCCCAGGTCCTTGATGCCGTCGTACTTGGCGGACAGGCCCGTCACCAGGTTGTGCTGCACGGCGTTCGCCAGCCGGCTCGACTCCTCCGTGTTCGCCTTGGTGGCCAGGTCCGCCAGGATGAACTGGAGGTCGCTGATGCCCTTCTCGGAGGACGCGTTCTCGCGCGCGGCCAGGCGGATGGAGTAGCGGTCCGCGGAGGTGTTGAGCGTGTACGTCTCGATGCCGCGCAGCTTGTGCGTCGCCGCCGAGTTGCAGTGCACCGAGATGAACAGGTCGCCGTGCGCCTCGTTGGCCAGCTTCGCGCGGTCCTCCAGGCGGATGAACGTGTCGTCGTCGCGGGTGAGCACCACCTCCAGGCCCTTCTCCCGCAGGCCGTCCGCGACCTTCTTGGAGATGGCCAGCGCCACGTCCTTCTCCTTCGTCCCCGCCTTGCCGATGGCGCCGGAGTCGTGGCCGCCGTGGCCCGCGTCGATGACCACGCGCCGCACCTTCAGCCCCAGTTGCTCCGCCAGCGTCAGCTCCGCGTGGCGCGACTGCTTCGCCACCGCCTTGAGCCGCGCCTGCGCCACCTGCGCGTCCACCGGCGCCGTCACCGGGCGCGGGGCCTCCGGCACGGAGCGAGGCGGCTTCGACGCCACGGCCTCGGGCTGCGCCGGCTTCGAGGACGGGGCCGTCTCCACCTGCTGCGCGGGCGCCTTCGACGCCACGGCCGGGGCCTCCACGCGGGCCTCCGGCTTCGCGGGCTGCGACGTCCCGTGCGAGGACGCCACCGCCTCCGGAGCCTTCACGTCCGTGGCCCGGTCGGCCACGGTGGGCGCGTCCACGATGTTCGCCGCCGCGTCCTTCGCGCTGTCCGTGCCGGAGGCAGGGGCGCTCGGATCCAGGCGGGGCAGCGCAGGGGACGGCTCGCGCGCGATCTTGCTGATCGCATCCACCAGCGGCGAGCCGGCGTTCGCGGCGACGGCGGTGTCCGGCGTGGACTTCACCACCGGGGGCAGCGGCTTCACGGTGGGCTTCGCGGGCGGCGTCCGGTTGGACGGGGGCAGCGAGGCCAGCAGCGCCTTGATCTCCTTGCCCTGGTCGCCCTTGGGGTTGGTGGCCAGCGACTCGTTGAGGATCTTCCGGGCCGCCTCCGGCTTGTCCAGGCGGTTGACGTGGATGCGCGCCAGCGCCAGCGCCGCGTCGTCCGCGAGCCGGTGCTTCGGGTGCGCCTCCACCAGCTTCGAGTAGTCCGCGATGGCCGCCTGCAGGTCCTCCTCCACGAAGGAGATGCGGCTCAGCTCCTGGAGCAGGTCGCCCGCGGTGAAGAGGGCGTCGGGGGCGCGGTCGCTCTTGGGGAAGCGCGTGGCCACGGCCTCGAAGCGGTGCACCACGTTGAGCCAGTGGTGGCGCAGCTTGCGGCGGGACGCGTCGTCCTTCAGCGCGTAGTAGGAGCGGCGGGCCTGCTGGTACGCCTCCTCGGCTTCGTTGCGCTTGCTGGCTCCGACGGCGCTCGGGGCCGTGAGGAGCAGCACGGGCAGCACGAAGTGGGAGAAGCGTACGCGCATGGAAGCCTCCGGACGTTGCAGCTACAGGCGTGTGTCACACGGCCTCCGGGGGCCAGCAACTTTTCAACCCCACCTGACCGTCCGTCAGCGCACCCAGCCCAGCGTCCGCGCCAGCTCCTCGTCGATGACCCGGCACCAGCCCGGCTCGGAGGGCACCACGGCCGCCAGCACCTTGCCGCCGTTGCGCACCGGGGCCCGCTGGGGGCGGCAGCGCGCCCGCACGGCGTGTTTCACGTCCTGGCGGAAGAAGTGCGCGCGGAACTCCGCCTCGCCCTTCCCTTCCGGGAGGTAGCCGTCGTCCGGGGTGAGCCACACCAGCGCGCCCAGGCGCAGGGGCACCACCTCCCGGCGCCACAGCCGCCGCACCTCCCAGGCGAAGCCGGCCAGCGCCACCAGCGCGCCCAGCCCCAGGCCCCAGGGCAAGAGGCCCACCCGGGCCGCCCGGGCCCTCGCGTGAGTCGCCTCGCGCGGACGCCCTGGCTCGGACGGGTCCACCAGCAGCTGCACCCGGGCGCCGTGGCCCAGGGAGGCCGCGTGGTCCGCGTCCGTGCGCACCCCCGACACGGAGTGCTCCTCGCCCGCGAACGTGTAGAGGACGTCCAGCGTGCCCTCCGCGTCCTCGCGCCGGTCCGGGGGCGGCGCGTGGCTTGCGCCCACCAGCGCGTCCACCAACTCCGCGCGGGACGTGAAGCGCTGCTCCTCCACGAAGTAGCGCCCCGCGTAGCCGGCGCCAAAGCCCAGCACGGCGATGACCGCCAGGCCCAGCACGACCCCGCGCACCAACCGCGCCACCGCCCCGGGCACCTGGGCGAGTCGGACACGGCGGGGGGCATGGGGAATGGCGAGCTGCATGGCGGGCGCGAAGCCTACTTCACGCCCGCCGCTTGCGCTCCATTCGTGCCTCCGGACAGCGCAGGTGAATTGGCGTTTGGACAAGCAGAACGCGCTCACCCAACCGTGAAGTGCCTTGCCGAGCGGGATGACTGCCCGACAGCTCTATCTGGTATTGCTCGATCTTGCATCGACACTGATCTCCCGACGAAAAGGGGGGCTTGGGTCAGGAGGGTTCTGGATGCTGCCTCGCTGGTTGATTCTCTTCATGGTGGTGATGCTGGCCGGATGCAGCGGCACCACGAAGTCCGTGCGTCTGCACACGGGCCACGGCGGGCCCATCATCCTCACCCCGCGCAGCGGCGATGTTGCGCCGGTGGAACTCGACGAAGACAACTTCGTTGAAGCCGTAGAAGCGCTGGCCCGGAGCGCGAGGCCATCCACCCGCCCGCAGGAAACGGCCCGGCGGTTGTTCGAGGTGGAGTCGCGCAGCGGATCGTACCTCTACGAGCCACGCGGCCACCGTGTCATCCCGCTGGGGCCCGGCGAACACCTGGAGGGTGAACAACCCGCGCCAGAAGTGGAGTTGACACGCGCCTACCTGCGCTGGTGCGAGCGCACCCACAAACCCGGCGATTGCCTGCGCCTCTTGGTGGAGCATCCCACCGTCACCGGAGATGGACGCTACGCCTTCGCCATGGCCATGGCCCAAGGCGCCGTGTTGGACGAGATGATGGGCGCCTTCAAGGATATGGCCGATCCCCAGGCCATGATGACGGCGGTTCTTTGGACGTGGACCACGTACATGATCTTGCTCGCGGTGCCCGAGCCCTTCTCGAAGGGCTTGGCCGCCGTGATCACCGCCTCGCTTATTGCCTACGTGGGGGTCGATACATTCTGGAATCTCATCGTGGGCTTCAAGCAGCTGGTAGAGGAGGCAGAGCAGGCCACCACATTTGATGAGCTCCGCGAGGCGGGAGAGCGCTACGGCAAGGTCATGGGGCGTAACGCGGCACGCGCGTTCGCCATGTTGGCTACTGCCGTTATTGGAAACACGGCAGCGGGACTGGGCGCGAAGATGCCAACGCTCCCCGGCGCCATGCAGGCTGCGTCGCAGGCCGAAGCGCAAGTGGGCATCAGGCTCGCGGCGGTCGCCGATGTGAAAACGGTTGCCGTGAGCGCCGAGACCGTCACCATCGCGCTCGCGCCCGGCGCGGTCGCCATGGCGGCCAGGGGCACGGGTGGCGGCACCGCCGCCAAGGCGCGGCCCTCGGGCTACAGGGCCTGGGGCTCATTCAGTGGCTTCAAGAAGGCCATGGGCCCGGCGGGCACCAACAAGGAGTGGCACCACGTCGTCGAGCAAACCACGGGCAATGTGAAGCGCTTCGGTCCCCCTGCCCTGCACAACACCGAGAACATCATCCCACTGGACAAGGCCCTACACACCGACGTCAGCGCGTTCTTTTCGTCGATTCGACGCGATATTACAGGCTCGCCATTGACCGTGCGGCAATGGTTGAGCACGCAGTCCTACGAGGCCCAGCGTGACTTCGGGCTTCTGGCCATTGAGAACGTCGGAAAGGGGCTCTGGTGATAAAGTTGCAGGAGCTTGTCGAGCAGTTCGCGCTGCATGTAGCCGCGCAGAACGAGGCCATCTTCCGGGGAGACGCCAAGACCGGTAACAAGCATGCCAGGAAGTACGGCGCCGCCGTCGACAAGCTCCTGGCGCACGGCGATGCGGGACGTGATGCTCTCACCGTGCTGCTCAAGCATGAGCGAATGGACGTGCGTGTGATGGCTGCCGCACATCTGCTCCGCTATCGGACGGCTGAAGCCAAAGCAGTCCTGGAAGAAGCCGCCAAGGGACAGGGGCTGGTCCCGTTCGGAGCGCAGCAGGCATTGAAGCGCTGGGAAGAAGGGACGTGGGCGCTCGATCCGGAATAGCTCGCGCCGGGGGGGCGTCATGAGCGGCGCGCGTCAGCCGCTCAGCGTAGGATTCCGCACCGTTGGGTCGGACCCACAGGGGGGATTCATGAAGGCGAGCGGATTCGTGTTGGTGGCGGTCGTTCTGGCGTGGGCGGGCGTGGCGGGGGCGGAGCCCCGGCCGGCCCAGCTCCTCATCTGGGGTGGCGGCAAGGACACCGCCGAAGCCGAGGCGTCCCTGGGCCGGTGGCAGGAGCGCGCGAAGAAGAACGAATGGGGCGGGACGCTGAAGGTGGCCGAGGGCTACCCGCGCATCGTCCAGAGCGACACCGTGCCGGGGCTCAAGCCGGGTTTCGTGGTGGTGGTGCTCGGAGCCTGTGAGCCGGCCGCGGGGCCGAAGGTGCTGGAGACGCTCAAGGCCTTCGAGCCCGCCGTGTACGCGCGCGACGTGACGTGGGCGCAGCCCCTGGCGTGCCCCCAGCTCGGCCCCGAGTGGCGTGTCGTCCAGTCGAAGTCGTGGAAGAAGAAGGACGGCACCCTGACGGCCGTGCTCCTGCAGACTCCAGAGACGAAGGAGCCGAACGAGACGCCCCGCCAGGCCTTGCGCGTGATGCTGCGAGCCTCCGACGGGCGGCTGCTCGGCCTGGACGAGCGCAGCGGCACCCCCGTCGTGGATGACTTCACGGGGAAGCTGACGTTCATCCCCACCCTGGACGGAGCGGGGCCGACGGTGACGTACCTCACCTACGGGGGCGGCTGCACGGGGGGGCCGAACGTCTACGAGACGCGGGTGAAGTACGCCAGCGACGGCGACACGCTGTCGCCCCAGGTCCGCGAGCGGACCCTCGTGGACAACTCCAACACCTGCGACGACTGAGGGCCGCGGACGCACGCCTGCTGACGAGAGCGCTCAGGGGAACGTCACGTTGCCAAGCGTGATGCTCCGTGGTCCGTCGGCTTCCCAGAGCTTGAGCGAGAAGGGCCCGTGGACAGCAGCCGCCGGCGCCTCGGCCTCGACAATCACGCGCCCGCCGGGGCTTCCTGGCAATATTGGCGTGACTTGCCACACTCGAAGGATCTTCAACGCCTCGCCAGACCTGCCTTTAAGTGTCGCCCCCTCCGCCGTCCAGGGCAGCGTTCCAGTCTTCACATCAATCCAGGCATCCACTGCCACCAGCGTGCTGGAGCGATAGCTGTTGACGATGGGGGACCTCAGCCCATTGGCCGACGTTATCGTGACAGCCTTGGTCAGAACCTGCCCCGCCACACCGAGCGGGTCCAATCCGCCATTGAAGAGAATGCCCGTCAAGCCACCGGGTGCCTTGTGCTCGGATTTCAGGCGCGCCAGTTCTTCTTGGCAACGGAAGGTCTCCGCGCGCGCATCCCGGACTTCTTGCTGATACGTCTCTATCGTCCGCTGTGCCCGGTAGACTTCGATGGTGGCCTCCGCTTTCGCTGGATGAACCTTCAGCAGGAACACCGCGCTCGATGGCGCCGCGCCGTCCCGGAAGCGCACCACCAGCTTGAATCGCTCGCCTGGGGTGGCGCTCACTGAAGGCACAAGCCTGAGGGTGGCCTGCCCCACATCCACCAGGGAAAAGCGTTGGCGGCTCTCCAACTCGATGCTCTCGCGCTGCAGTTCTGAGTCGAAGAGAAGCATCGTGGAAAGGCCCGGGCTGACCACCACTTCATTGACGCGCCCAGCTTCCTCCGGACTCAGTTCGATGCGCCGTGCCCCTGGCACGGAGGACGAAACCTCCAGCTGTGCAGCAGCCGAACTCCCAACGAGAAGCAGCCCCAGCAGAACGAAAAGCGATGAAGAAGACACTCGTCAGTCTTTCCGTGGAAGTCGCTACTCGAACTCAGTGACTGCCTTCACATACGCAATCGTCCAGATTCGCGCGTGAGAGGGAGAGTCATCGCCTGCTTCACGCGCCATCCCTCGCGGTCCCTCTTCGGCATGGGCATCAAAACATACAGGGAAGCTGTCGCCCTCTGGCGTCGTCGCCCAGGTGAGGCGAACATAGACGCGGTCACGTACGATGCTCCGCCCCGACAAGACGGAGCCGCCCGGCAGGCCCTTCCAGCCACCCATGAGGTGGATTTCCACAGGGCCCTCTCCGATGGAAATGATCCGAGAGTCTCCCATCGAGAAGCGCGCCGGCTGCTTGTCCCTAATGGCCACGCCCCGCTTCGCCATGGCCTTCACTGCCCCAACGGGACACGGCTCTGGCGGCGGAGCCGGACGCACCTGCGGACCCGGGCACGCGAGCGCGGTGCAGGCCGCCGCCGTGCTCACCGCACGCGCCATGACGCCCACGCCCTTCTTCGCGGGCTTCGAGGGGAGCTGAAGGGGCTGCGACTCGTTCGGCGGCGTCGTCACGGTGGCTGAGTCCTCCTGGAGCGTCGCGGGGAGCGCGACGGCCGCGGCGGTGGCCTCCGGCCCGGTGGGAGCTGCGGCGCGGTCAGCTTGAGGGGACTCCCCGGAGGGCGCTACTTCCTGACGGACGGGGTCCACTGGTGCGACTCGCGACGTCCAAAGCCTCAGCGTGGCCCCCGCCGCGATCAGCACCAGGGCCAGCGCCACCATCGCCCAGGCCCGCGAGCGTCTCCGCGGCTTCGGCGCCGGCTTCACGGGGGGCCCGGGCTCCGTCGTCTCCGCTTCGGCAGCGGGCGGCGGTGCCCGCTTGCCCCGGCGAGGCCGGTGCAGCGGCGCACGCAGCCACCGGTCCAGGCTGTCCCTGCCCCCTTCCGTCGTCGCGGTGTCCTCGCCGAAGGCATCGCAGAGCGGTACGTCCCACGCCGTGTCCGCGCCCGCAAGCACCCGCTCCAGCTCCGTCGCGGCGGCCAGGGCGCTCGCCGTGCGCGTCTCCGGCGTCTTCTCCAGGAGGCGCATGCACACGTCGCTCAGCGCTCGGGGCACCCGTGCATTCTCCTCGTGGGGCGGGGTTGGAGCGCGGGTCATCACGTCCTCGATGAAGCTGGCGTCGTCGGTCCCATCGAAGGGCTTCCGCGCCGTCAGCAGTCCGTAGAGGACCAGGCCCAGCGCCCACAAATCGTCCGAAGGGCCAGCGCTGTACCGGGCTCCGGGTGTGCGCGCATGCTGCCGGAAGAACCTCCAGGCCTCCGGAGCGCGGTACTCCGGCGTCCCGGGCGGAAGGATGTCCTCCGTCAGGTCCCGCGCGCCCTCGTAGTCGCCGATCCCGAAGTCCACCAGCTTGGCCAGGCCGTCCGAGGCCCGCACCATGACGTTGGCCTCCTTCACGTCCCGGTGCAGCACCCCCGCCGCGTGCGAAGCCGCCAGCGCCCGCGCCACGTCCAGCACCCCGCGAGCCACCTGCCGCGCCGTGGGGTTCTCCTCGTCCGCCCACGTGTCCAGCCGGCGCCCGTCCACGTACTCCATGACGATGACGGCGAACCGCGGCGCCCCTGTCGGCCACAGGCCGTAGCCCTGGAGGCCCACGACGTTGGGGTGGCGCAGCTTCAAGAGGATGGAGACTTCGCGCTCCACCCGCTCGCCCACGCGCGGCAGGTGCAGCAACTTCAAGGCGAAGGCCTGCCCCGCGTTGCGCGCGAGGTACACCGTGCCGAAGCCCCCCTGCCCCAGCTGGCGCTCCACCGTGTAGCCCAGCACCTCGGCCCCGGGCAGCAGGATGGCGGGCGGCGGCTTCATGGTGTCCTCGCTCGGGGACTTCGGGCCACTCGCATGCGACGTCCTCCCAGCGGGGGCGCGCACGCTACCAGAAGCACGAGAAGCCCGGGAAACCATCCCCGCGAATCCACCGCGCGGGACGTGCGCAATCCCCCCTCTGGGGCTTGCCCCAATGGATTCACTGTTCTGGCTCTCCCAAGTACATAGGGTGCATGAACGAAGAACTGGCCATCACCATCGGCAGAGCGGCCCGTGTCGCCCGCGAGGAGCAGGGCCTGACCCAGGCCGAGGTGGGCCCTCGCGTCGGCCTCCTCTCCACCGTCTACAGCCGCCTGGAGCGCGGGAAGATGCTGCCCAGCGTCCCGACGCTCTACCGGCTCTGCACGGAGCTGAGGGTGTCCCCGGAGGACATGCTGGGCCTCACCGCCCTGGTGCGAGGCCGCAAGGGCCAGCGCCCCCGCGCGCGTGAGGACGAGGCCCCCGCGCTGCGCCGCCTGCTCTACCTCGCGCGCAAGCTGGACGCGGAGAAGCTCGAAGCACTCCTCCACGTCGCCACGGCCCTGACCCGCTGACGGCCACCGCCAACGGGCAGCGGCCTGTCTGGCTCATGGCGCCCCGTCGCGATCCATGGCGGGGGGCCGGACCACGAGGACGTCGCAGCCGGCCTCTCGAATCACATCCGTCGCCACGCTCCCGAGCAGGATGCGCGACACGCCGGAGCGCGCCTGGGTGCCGAGCGCGAGCAGGTCCGCCCTGTGCCGGCGCGCTTCCTTGAGGATGATGGAGTACGGGCTGCCGTGCTCGAGCGCCTGGTGGTAGCGCAGGCCCAGGGTGTCCAGGTGCCGGTGAAGCGGACGGAGCTCGCGCAGCGCGGCGTCCTTGAACCGTGCCCGGTACCGCGCGCGCTCCTCGCGCGTCAGTCCGGGGAAGACCATGTACTCCAATGGCGACTCGTACGCGTGGATGAGTCGCAGCGAGGCGCGCGGCTCCAGCAGGGCGGGCAGGAAACCCGCGGCGTGCCGCGACGTCTCCTCGGCGTCCACGGCCACCAGGGGGCGGCGGTAGCGGTCCTCCACGAGCCCGTGGACCACGAGCACCGGGGGCTGGCCGTACCGGATGACGTGCTCGGCGGTGGAACCCAGGAACAGGTCCCGGACGGGCCGGCGGCCATGCCGGCCCAGGACGACCAGGTCCGCGCCAGCCGACTGGGCCAGGCGCACGAGGGTGGGGGCCGGCTTCCCGAACACGAGCCGCGCCTCGACGGAGGCGCTGGAGCCCTCGGCGTGAAGCGAGGCGTGGAGCTCCTGCGCGGCGACGGCCAGCGTCCTGGCGGCCCGCTCCCGGGCCTGCTCCACGAACTCCCGGGGCGCCCGTCCCGGCAGCGCGTGCACCAGGATGACGGCCGCCCCCGGGTCGAGCGGCAGGCGGGCCGTCCGCTCCACGGCGCGCGCTCCGGCGGGTGAGAAGTCGGTGGCAACGAGCACCGACCGGAGGGACGGCGGCGTCGGTCTTTGCGTGGGGCTCATTCCGTAGGATAGGGCCACCCCTGTCCGAGCCGCGCCAGGGCGCTCTCATGCCTTCGGGCGCCCTCCCCTCCGCTCGCCGGCACACCGGCGTGGAGTGCCGCGCCCGCGTCAGCGCTTCACCCGCTCCAGGAAGCTGGCCGCGTTGCGGGGCCCGATGCCCTCGAAGTTGCCCAGGCGGTTGCCCATCTCGCGCAGGTAGCGGATCCACTGCTCCTGCTTCGACAGCCCCGGCGGCATGCCCAGGGTCGGGGCCATGCTGGCGAAGTCCTTCACCATGGACGCGAAGGTGCTCAAGTCCCGGAGGCTGGGCTTGCCCCCCGTCAGCGCGGTGTCGGACAGCGAGTGGAGCATCCGGTAGCGTTGATCCGGGGTGAGCCCGAAATCATTGGCCACCTTGTCCAGCTGGGGCAGCGTCGTCGCGGCGGTGGGGAAGAACTCCGGGAACGTCTTGCCCAGGCCGAGCACCTGGTCGCGCGTCCACCCGGTGGACTTCACGAGCGACTCCACCTGCTCCGGCGACGAGTACTTCTCCAGGTTGAGGACCTGCTCCGAGTCCGCGCCCGAGCGGCTCAGCAGCGTGCGCTGTTCCGCGCGCAGCTGCGACGCGGCCTCGTATTCCTGCCGCATCACGATGCCCATGCTGACCAGCTCACCAAGGACGTAGACCGCCGCGCCCGCCGCCGCCAGCGGGGCCCCCACGCCCGTGGAGCCCAGCGCGATGAGCGCCCCGCCCACGAGCCCCATCGTGTCCCCGGCGATGGACAGGCCGGTGCCCACGTTGCCCTTCCCGTCCGCGATCTCCTTGCCCTGCACCACCAGGTCCAGCGCGGCCCCGAGGGCGCCCAGGCCGCCCGCGAACTTCGCGGCCACCAGCGCGCCGCCGGACTTGTTCGCCGCGGACAGCGCGGTGCTCGTGAGGCTGGTCAGCTGCTGCGCGGAGAACGTCCCCGCCCACAGCTTCCCCAGCGTGTCCTGCGCCTTCGCGGATTGGTTCGTCTGGAAGATGCCAATCACCAGGCCCGCCGCCGCGAGGGGGGCGCCCCACCTGGAGCCGGTGGCCTCCAGCGCCTGCAACTTCGACAGGCCCGCCTGGGACCTTCCCGCCGCCACGTCCCGCAGGCCCTCGAGCCCCGTCCGCATCGACTGCGTCAGCTTGCCGGAGTTCGCCTTGATGTCCGTGAGCGAGCTCCCGGCCTGCTGCCCCAGGTAGCCCAGGGTCAACACGGTCTGGAGGTGGTCCACCGCCTGCGTGGGCGTGGCGTTGGGGAACTTCTCGTAGAAGCTCACCAGCGCGCCGGAGACGGCCTTCTCCCGCACGGTGTCCAGCGGCAGCGACGCCATGAAGGGCGCGAACGCGGAGCCGGGCGCCTCCATCTTCGCGGCCCACTTGAGCGCCTCCGCGGCGCCCTTCGACTGGGCCAGCGCGGTGTACGCGGCCTGGATGGACCGGGCGTGGACGGAGCCATCCGGCCCCCGCAGGGCCTGCTCCAGCTGGGGCGCGTTGCGCGTGAGCGCGTCCTCCAGCGTCTTCGCCTTCCCGTCGAAGCGGGCGTAGTCGCCGCCGTGCAGCTTGCGGAACTCCTCGATGTACGCGCGCTGCTGCGTGTCGGTGAGGAACGGCCCGAATGACGCGATGTCCCCCGCCAGCCGCTGCTCCAGCGCGTCCCGCTCCGCCAGGGCCGCCGTGTACGCCAGCTCCGCGGCGTGCACCTCGGCCACCGCCGAGTCCAGCTTCGCGTCCACGGCCGGGCTGCCCAGGCAGGACACCAGCACGTCGCGGTCCGCGGGCAGCAGGTGGCCGCGCTTCGCCGCCGCCTCCAGCGCGGGCTTCATCGTCGCGGCGCTCCCCTGCCGCGCCACCGTCTCCAGCGCGCTGTCCGCCACGCGCAGCGTGCCCACGGAGGTGATGCCCGGGGGACGGGGCGGCGGGTTGGGCACCGCCTCCTTCACGCCGTGGGCGAAGTCCTTCGTCAGCGCGTCCTCCAGCGTGCGCGCGGGCGTGGCCTGCAACAAATCAATGAGCTTCGCCTGGAGCGCGGGGTTGCCCGCCGCCTTCTGCAGCGCCGCGTTCGCCGCGCCCGTGAGGTTTTGCGCCTGCGAATAGCCCTGCGTCAGCAGCGACCACGCCTCCGCCACGTTCACCGTGGCCGCGCTGTCGCCCACGGCCTGCGTGGACGAGACACCCGTCGCCGTGGAAGTGGCGGAAGCCGTCGCACTGTACCCCAGCAGGTCCGGTCCCTTGCGCGGTGGAGCCCGCTCGAAGTCATCCGGCGGCGCGGGAGGCGGAGGCGGAGGAGGCGGCGGCGGAACATACGGCTCCGGCTCCCACGTCGTGTTCACCTGTGACGCGCCAGACGACGACCCTGCACTCGAAATGGTGCTCATACGCAGCCCTCCCCCAGGGCAAGCGGACGGAAGCACCGTTGTGGAAACAGCCCCCTCGCTTCCGTCCTGATTCCATTATCGAACCAGGACGGAAGTAATTGCGTGCAGCCGCACTGTCCCTCAGGACGAGCCCAGCTCCTGCTTCAGCTTCGCCAGCAGGTTGAGCGCGTCCAGCGGGGTCATCCGGTCGATGCTTGCGGAGCGGAGCATCTCCAGGACTTCCGCGTGCGCGGGAGGCACGGGCGGCGCGGCCACGGCGGCCGGAGCCGGCGGCGGGCCACCAAACAACCCCAGCTGCCCCGCGTTCGTCGCCGCGCGCTTCGGGGCGCGCACCGCCACGCGGGGACGGCCCGCGTCGTCCAGCTCACCGGACTCCAGGTTCTGGAGCAGCTCGCGGGCGCGCGACACCACCTCTGGCGGCAGCCCCGCGAGCTTCGCGACCTCGATGCCGTAGGAGCGGCTGGCCCCGCCGGGCACCAGCTTGCGCAGGAAGATGACCTTGCCGCCCTGCTCCTTCACCGCGATGCACAGGTTCTTCACCCGGGGCCGCTCGCGCGCCAGGTCCACCAGCTCGTGGTAGTGCGTGGCGAAGAGGGCCCGCGCGCCCACCTTGTCGTGGAGGTGCTCCGCCACCGCCCACGCGATGGAGAGGCCGTCGAACGTGGACGTGCCTCGGCCAATCTCATCCAGGATGACCAGGCTCTTGTTCGTGGCGTGGTGGAGGATGTGGCTGGTCTCCGTCATCTCCACCATGAACGTGGACTGCCCGCGCGCCAGGTTGTCCGCCGCGCCCACGCGCGTGAAGATGCGGTCGCACAGGCCGATGCGCGCCGCCTTCGCCGGGACGAACGAGCCCGCCTGCGCCATCAGCGCCGTCAGCGCCACCTGCCGCATCACCGTGCTCTTGCCCGCCATGTTCGGGCCGGTGATGACCAGGAGCTGCGCGTCCTCCGGATCCAACCGCACGTCGTTGGGGACGAAGGACTCGCCCGCGCCCAGCATCCGCTCCACCACCGGGTGCCGGCCGCCCGTAATCGTCAGCCCCTCCCCTGAGTCCACCTGGGGCCGCGTGTAGCCGTACTCCGCCGCGCACCGCGCGAAGGACACCAGCGCGTCCGCCGTGGCCACGGCCTCCGCCGCGGAGCGGATGCCCGGCGCCGCGGCGATGACCTTCGTGCGCAGCTCCTCGAACAGCTGGAGCTCCAGCACCACGCGGCGCTCCTCCGCGGTGAGGACCTTCTCCTCGTACTCCTTCAGCTCCTCGGTGACGAAGCGCTCCGCGCCCACCGTGGTCTGCTTGCGGATGTAGTCCTTGGGCACCGCGTGGAGGTTCGCCTTCGTCACCTCCAGGTAGTAGCCAAACACCTTGTTGTAGCGGATCTTCAGCGAGGAGATGCCCGTGCGGTCCTTCTCCCGCTGCTCCAGCTTGAGCAGGTAGTCCTTGCCGGACGTGGACAGCGCCACCAGGTCGTCCAGCTCCGCGTGGAAGCCCGGCCGGATGAACCCGCCCTCGCGGATGACCACCGGCGGCTCGTCCTGCACCGCGCGCAGCAGCAGGTCCGCCAGCTCCGGCAGCGCGCCCAGCGGCCCGGAGAGCGACTTCAGGAGCGCCGAGTCACACCGCGAAAGCGCCGCGCCCAGCCTGGGCAGCTGCGACAGCGACAGCCCCAGCGCGCGCAGGTCGCGCGCGTTGCCCGCGCCCAGCGACAGCCGGCCGCACAGCCGCTCCAGGTCGCCCACCTCCTTGAGGGTGGCCACCAGCTCCTCGCGCCACACGCTCTTGCCGGACAGCTCCTCCACCGCGTCCAGCCGCGCTTCGATCTCCGGCAGCGAGCACAGCGGCGCGGACAGCCAGCGCGCCAGCTTCCGCGCGCCCAGGCCCGTGGCCGTGCGGTCCAGCACGCCCAGCAGCGACCCCTTGCGTCCGCCGTCGCGCAGGCTCTTGAGCACCTCCAGGTTGCCCCGCGAGGACTCGTCCATCACCAGGCAGCCGGCGCGCTCCTGGCGCGACAGCCGGTCCACGTGCGCCGCGGGCGTCTTCTGCGTGTCCTTGAGGTAGCGCAGCGCCGCCCCGGCCGCCCCGGTGGCCAGCGGCGAGCCGTCCAGCCCGAACGCGGACAGCGACTGCACGTTGAAGTGCGAGCGCAGGAACGCGGAGGCCCGGGTGGGCTCGAAGGCCGCGCCCTCCCCTTCCGCCACGGCCGGCACGCGCGACAGCCGCTGGCACACCTGCGCCACCTCCGGCGCGTCGCGCATGCCCGTGGGCACCAGCAACTCGCGCGGCTCCACGCGCGACAGGCCCTCCACCAGCTCCGACAGCCCTTGCGCCTCGAAGGTGTAGAACTCGCCGGTGGACGCCTCCAGCAGCGCCGCGCCGAAGCCCGCCTCGCCCCAGCACACGGCCGCGAGGAAGTTGCTGGCCTGCGGCTCCAGCACCTCGTCGTCCAGCACCATGCCGGGGGTGATGACCCGCGTTACTTCGCGCTGCACGATGCCCGGCCCCGCGCCGGGCTCCGTCACCTGCTCGCAGATGGCCACCTTGAGGCCGTGCTCCACCAGCTTCGCGATGTACCGGCGCGAGGAGTGGTACGGCACCCCGCACATGGGGATCTTGTCCGCGCCCTTGGCCCGGGCCGTGAGGGTGATCTGCAGGAGCTCCGAGGCCTTCACCGCGTCCTCGAAGAACATCTCGTAGAAGTCACCCAGCCGGAAGAAGAGCACCGTGTCCGGATGGAGCGCCTTCACCTCCAGGTACTGGCGCATCATCGGCGTCAGGGAGGCGATCTCCCGCGCTCCCGCGGGCGCCTCACCCGTTCCGACTTCCGGAGTCGTGTCCTCGTCGGGCAGCACCCCGGCCGCCGCCTTGCCTGTCTTGGTCTGCTGCGTCACCGCCATCCCCGACCTTCTCTCACGACCTTACCTCCGGATCAACGAACCGGATGCCCTACCTGCCGCGTATGCCTACCATCGCTGTCCGACATTTCGGCGGGCCCGTTTCCGAAAACGGTTTCCAGGCCCTCCGCCCCCCGGCAGGCTGCCCGCCGACATGGCGACCTCTCCCAAGACGAACCGTCCTCCCGTCCCCGCCCTGTTCCAGGTGGCGCTCGCCCCCGTGCAGGCCTTCTTCCGCCTGGAGGCCAGCAGCGGCATCCTCCTGGCGCTGTGCGCGGTGGCCGCGCTCGCGTGGGCCAACTCCCCCTGGGGCGCCTCCTATGTCGCCGTGTTCGACGCGCCCCTGCGCCTGGAGGTGGTGGGCCACGGCGGCCACTTCACCTTCCGCGAGCTCATCAACGACGGGCTGATGACGCTCTTCTTCTTCCTCGTGGGGATGGAGATCAAGCGCGAGCTGTCCTCGGGCGAGCTGCGCACCTTCTCCCGCGCCCTGCTCCCGCTCATCGCCGCGCTGGGCGGCATGGTGGTGCCCGCGGGGCTCTACCTGGCCTTCACCCACGGCACGCCCGCGCAGGGCGGCTGGGCCATCCCCATGGCCACGGACATCGCGTTCGCCATCGGCTGCCTCACGCTGGTGAAGGCGCGCGTGGGCCACGGGCTGGTGGTGTTCCTCACCGCGCTCGCCATCTTCGACGACATCGGCGGCATCCTCGTCATCGCGCTCTTCTACGGCACGGGCCTGCACGTCGAGTGGCTCGCGGTGGCCGCGGGCGTGGTCGCGGTGCTCTGGGGCCTCAACCGCTTCTACGTGCGCAACGGCCTGGCCTACGCGCTGGCCGGCGTGGCGCTCTGGTACGCCATGCACCACGGCGGCATCCACGCGACGCTGTCCGGCGTGGTGCTGGGGCTCTGCATCCCCGCGCTGCCCAGCCGTCCGGGGCGCGAGGTGCTGGAGGAGCTGGCGGCGTACGTCAACGGCCTCGTCTCCCGGCCGGACGACGAGAGCGCGCGGGGCGCGCAGCTGTTGCACATCGAGGAGGCGCTGGAGGACATCGAGCCTCCGCTCAACCGCTTCGTGCACCTGTGGCACGGGTACGTGGCCTACGGCATCGTGCCCCTGTTCGCGCTGGCCAACTCCGGCGTGGACGTGTCCAGCATGTCCCCTTCGGACCTGCTCAAGCCCCTGCCCCTGGGCATCATCGTGGGCCTCTTCGTGGGCAAGCAGCTGGGCATCTTCCTGTTCACCTGGGCCGCGGTGAAGGCGGGCGTGTCCCCGCTGCCCGCGGGCGGAAGCTTCGGCCAGCTGCACGGCGTGGCGGTGGTGGCCGGCATCGGCTTCACGGTGGCCCTCTTCGTGGGCGGGCTGGCCTTCGCCGGACAGCCGGCCCTGCTGGCGGAGGCCAAGCTGGGCATCCTGACGGGCTCCCTGCTCTCCGCCGTCGTGGGCTACGTCCTCTTGCGCTACGTGGCCCGCCCGGCCCAGGCTGCCCTCCAAGCACCGCCATGAACCTCCAGGACCTCAACCGCATCCGGCAGATCGCCCTCATCGCCGCGCGCCACGGCTTCGGTGAGGTGACCGAGCGCGCGGGTGTCTGGCGCCTGCTCGGAGGGCGCAAGGAGAAGGTGGAGGTCTCCGACGAGGCCCGCCGCGAGTCCACCGCGCGCCGCTTCCGCCGCTTCCTGGCGGAGCTGGGCCCCACGTTCATCAAGCTGGGCCAGGTGCTCTCCACGCGCGCGGACCTCCTGCCCGCGGAGTTCGTGGACGAGCTGGCCACGCTCCAGGACAACGTGGAGGCCATCCCGCTGGAGGCCGTCCACGCGCAGATCCGCGAAGCGCTGGGCAAGGAGGTCCAGGAGCTGTTCGCCCAGGTGGATCCGGAGCCGCTCGCCGCCGCGTCCATCGCCCAGGTGCACCGCGCGGTGACGCTGGACGGCGAGGAGGTCGTCATCAAGGTGCAGCGCCCCGGCATCGCCCAGCGCATCGACGCGGACCTGGGCGTGCTGCGCTCGCTGGCGCGCCTCCTGGAGGCCGTGGTGGAGGAGACGGGCATCTACACGCCCTCCGGCATCGTGGACGAGTTCGACCGGGCCATCCACGAGGAGCTGGACTTCATCAACGAGGCCACCAACATCCGCGCGTTCCTGGAGAACCACAAGGACCGCCCGTACCTCAAGATTCCGCGCGTGCACGCGGCGCTCTCCAGCCGCACCGTGCTCACCATGGAGTTCATCCGCGGGGAGAAGATCAACCCCGCCGCGCTGGCGGAAGCGGACCGCAAGCAGATTGCCCAGCACATCCTGGAGGCCAGCTTCCGCCAGCTCTTCGACGACGGCCTCTTCCACGGCGACCCGCACCCCGGCAACGTGCTCCTCATGGAGGGCAACCGGCTGGCGCTCCTGGACTTCGGCGTGGTGGGCCGGCTCACCCGCCCCATGCAGGAGACGCTGGTGATGCTGTGCCTGGCGGTGGCGCTCAAGGACAGCGACTCCGTGGCGCGCATCCTCTACCGGGTGGGCGTGCCGGACGCGAGAGCCAACCTGATGGGCTTTCGCAACGACATCGAGTCCATCCTCGGCCAGCACCTGCCCACCACGCTGGGCCAGGTGGACGCGCGCACGCTCCTGCGCGACCTGCTGGACCTGGCGGTGAAGTACCGCATCCGCATCCCCAAGGAGTACGCGCTCCTGTCGCGCGCCTCCATCTCCACGGAGGGCATGCTGCGCGGGCTCTACCCGGAGCTGAACATCCTGGAGGTCGCGCTGCCGTACGCGAAGGAGCTGATGGCGGGCCGGTATGATCCCACCCAGCTCCAGGGCGGCCTGATGCGCACGCTCCTGCGCTTCCAGTCCATGGCGCAGGACCTGCCCACCCAGCTGTCCCAGATCCTGCTGGACCTGGAGACGGGCAAGTTCAGCGTCACGGTGCGCGCGGAGCAGTTCGACAAGCTCAACGAGAACCTGCGCAGCGTGGCCGTCATCGCCTTCCTGGGCCTGTGCGCGTGCGGCTTCATCGTGGGCGCCTTCATCGCCTTCGCTCCCCGGCCGCCCATGTACGGGAACACGCCGGTGCTGGGCATCGTGGGCATCGCGCTGGCGGCGGCCCTCTTCGGCGCGGTGCTCACCTGGTACCTGTTCGGCGGCCGGTTCGGGAAGGTCAGCGTCACCCGCTTCCTCAAGAAGCGCAGGTAGCCTCCGGTCCCCGCCGGCCCTGTGGCGAGGCAGGTGCGACACCGGCACACCCGGCGAGGGGCAGGCGGGCGGAGGGAGCGGGTGTCACGCGGGGCGAACGGATCCGTTGAGGGGTGCACAGTCATGCGCGGGCCGGGTAGTCTGCGGGGCTTGTCGCTCTCCCCTCTTGCCCCCGTGCTCGACTTGTTCGCGAACCCATCCGCCGCCCGTCGTCCGTACCGCGCCCCGCTGGCCACGCTGTTCGCGGCCGCGCTCCTCGCCACCACCGCCGGCTGTGCTGGCGGGCTCGATGAACCCGAGCGCTTCACCGGGGGCAGCTCCTGCGCTCCCGGCACCACCGCCTCGAGCATCCTCCAGGCGCAGTGCTTCTCGTGCCACTCCACGGAGTCCAAGGCCGCGGGCGGGGGCTTTGACCTGCAGGCGGCCGGCCTCCCCGGGCGGCTCTACACCACCAACGCGGCGTGCAACAGCCAGCCGCTGGCGGACAGCGCCAACCCGTCCCAGTCCTTCTTCCTGAAGAAGCTCACCCCGTCGCCGGGCTGCGGCGGGCAGATGCCGCTGGGCGGGTCGCTGAACGCCGCGGACACCGCGTGCCTCACCGAGTGGCTCGTCGCCGGAAAGCCGAGCCCGTGATGACCCGCACCCGTCATGTCACCGCCGCCGCCTTCCTCGGCGCGGCGCTCCTGCTCGCCCCCGCCGCGGACGCCGCGCCGAGGAAGGCGTCCGCGAAGACGGCGCAGTCCGCGGCGAAGAAGGCCAGGGCCGCGAAGGTGACGGAGGCGCGCCGCGTGGCGGTGCTCGCCTCCGGTCCGCACGCGGACGCCGCGCGCGACGTGCTGGAGGCGGAGCTGGCCCGCCGTCCGGCCCGCTACGAATTGGTGCCCGAGTCCGCGGTGCGCTCCGCCGCCTCGCGCCTGGGCGTGGATCCCACGACGTCCGCCGGCGCCGCCGCCGTGGCGAGCGAGCTGGGCCTGAGCGCGGTGCTGGTGGCGGACACCGCCACCGTGGGCAGGAAGCAGCAGGTGCGCATCACCGTGCGCAACGGCCGGGACGGCAAGGCGCTGGCCTCCCCCGCCGCCGCGAAGCCCGCCACGGCGAAGCTGGTGCCCGTCGCGGTGAAGCGCCAGTGGACGGCGCTGGAGCGCGGCCTGCAGAAGTCCCGCGCGCCGGAGGCCGCCCCGGTGGCCCCCGCGCAGCCCGCCACGCCGGTGGAGCCGGAGCAGGTGAAGCCCGCGACGCCCATCGCGGAGACGCCGCCGGCCCCGGCGAAGACGCCGGACCCGGAGCCCATCCGCAAGCCGGTGGCCGCGGCGCCCAAGCCCAGGGAGGACAAGGCCCCGGAGAAGGGGGAGGAGCCCTCCGTCACGCAGCCGGGTGCCGCTTCCGCGCCGCTCGTGGAGGGCGCGCTGGGTCTGAAGCTCTTCGGCCGGTCGCTGCGCTACAAGGACGACGTGTTCGGGGTGCTGCGGCCGTACACGCTGGGCACGGACGTGGGCGGCCTCGCGCTGCCGGGCGCGCCCCAGCTCGCGGGCGACGTGACGGTGTATCCGCTCGCGCCCTTCCAGAAGGGAGCGCTGGCGCGGCTGGGCCTCACGGGCTCGATTGATCAGTCCTTCGGCCTGAAGTCCACGGGCTCCACGGGAGCGGTCTCCTATCCCACCACGGCGCGCGAGTGGCAGGCGGGCCTGCGCTACGTGATGCCCTTCGGTCAGGCGGACCGCTACGGCTTCGAGGTGACGGGCACGTACGGGATGAGCACGTTCCGCATCGACGCGGTGGACGGCGAGCGGCCGTTGGATCTGCCCAACGTGGAGTACAAGACGGCGGGCCTGGGGCTGGGCCTGCGGGCGGCGCTGTCGGAGAAGTTCGACTTCAACTTCCGGCTCGGCTACCAGCACCCGCTGGACTCCGGAGAGCTGTCCTCGGACACGTGGTTCCCGCGCATGTCCGCGGGCGCCGTCACGGGCAGCGCCACGCTGGCGTACCGGCTCAACAGCATCCTGGACGTGCGGCTGAAGGCGGACCTGCGCCGCTACTTCTTCAAGTTCAACCCGGAGCCGGGCGACCCCTACGTCGCCGGTGGCGCGGTGGACCAGTACCCCGGCCTGTCGCTCCAGCTGGGCTTCCGCTACTAGCGGTCGCGAAGCACCACCGGTCCGTGCGCGACACACGGACCGGTGGCCGGGCGCTGGCGGATCAGCGCTCCGCGCTGGCGTCCGGGTTCTCCTCGCTGCACACCCGCGAAGCGTCATCCGCCTGGCGGGCTTCGGCCTCGGTCACCGAGGCGGTGGGCTCGGAGGGCCCGGCCGTGACGCCCAGGCACCAGGAGGGAGCGTATTCCCGGCACGTCGTCCACGTCCGGGGGCCAATGGCACACTCCGCATCGCACCACTCGGACTCACAGATTTCGAAGCACTGCGGTGGATAGGCAAAGGCAGCCGCGGGCACGAGTGAAACAACAGCCGAGACAGTCAACAGGGACTTCATCAGCATGCGCATGGATGCTCCGTGTGTGTGGGACCGCGCTCCTGGGAAATCAGAGCCGGCGGAAGCCTGCCACACGGTGTGTCCGGAAGCTCCAGGCAGGGTGAATGACTGCCAATTCATGACTGTCTCATGACAGTCGTCAGTCCACTCGCGTCGGAGCGTGGCGGCGCAGCCAGCCAATCACCGTGGGCCAGAGCGTGGCGGCGTGGTGCTCGCGGAAGAAGCCCAGGTGGCAGATGCCCTGGCCGGCGCTGTCCGCGGGGGAGAACTGCCGGCGCTCCACGGTGCAGCCGGTGAGGTGCTCGCAGACGAGGTCGATGGCTTCGGCCGGCGCCCACGGGTCGTCCTCCAGGCCGATGGCCAGCACCGGCATGTGGGGCCGGCGCAAGCGGGCCGCGGCGTCCACGTGCGGGTCATCGAAGTAGAAGCGGGGCAGCGACGCCCAGCGGCTCCACTCCAGTGACGCCTGGGCGGGCACGTCCTCACCCAGCCCCAGCCGCGCATAGGGCATGTAGCCCAGGAACCGCGCGCACAGCGGCCCGATGAACTTCAGGTACAGCGCGACCAGCATCCGCTCCCGCCAGGACCGGATGAACCGCAGGCTTCCGGCCTGGGACGCGACCATCACCGCCGCGGTGAGGCGCTGGCTGCTCGCGCTCAACCCGATGGCGTGGCCCCCGAAGCTGTGTCCCACGGCCAGCAGCGGCAGCCCCGGGTAGCGCTCCGCCGCCCAGCGGGTCACCGCGTCCACGTCCTGGTCGGCCCAGGTGAGGAAGCCGGCACGCGTCCGCTTCGCCACGCCCGATGGGTGCACGCCCCGGTAGTTGTACGTCACCACGGCGAAGCCGTCGTCCGTCAGTCGCGCGGCGAACGCGAAGTACATGCTCGAGGACATGGCGGTGGCGGGATGCATCAGCACCACGCCCCGGACGGGGCCCTCCGGGCTGTGCAGCGTGGAATGCAACTCGAAGCCATCCGCGCAGGGGATGCGGTGCGGAGTCGTGCGTGCCATGGCCCTCAGGAGTTGCTTCGCATGAAAACCCAGCGGCTAGCATGTGGGTCCGGGCCGGGCAAGACCGCGCGGGGCGAAGCGCTGGACGGAGGGCTGGACGCGCTCAGTAGTGGATGCGCGCGCGCTGCCTTCCCCACATGGATTGAGCCGCGTTCACTTCGCCGGGCCCCGCGCCTCCAGCAGGCCCCGCACGAACGCCGCCACCGGGCCGGCCAGCTCCGAGAGCCGGTCCGCGCGGTCCTCCTCCACGGCCTCTAGGATGAGCTCGTTGATGCCGCCGACGAGCGCCATGGCCAGCGCGGGCGACAGCGCGGTCCCGGTGCCCGCCACCTCGAACTCCCGCCGCATCAGCTCCGCGAAGCTGCGCATGACCTGGCGGCGCAGCGCGATGCCCTTCTGGCCGATGTGCAGGATCTCCACGAGCAGCGTCCGCACGAGCCCCGGCCGGCTCTGGAGGCTTGCGAGGTAGACCGCCGCGCCGATGCTGGCCCGCATCTCTCCAGGAGGCGCGTGCTGGATGGCGGCCTGGACCTCCGCCAGCAGCCGCGCGCTCTGCGTCGCGTAGAGCGCCAGCAGGCAGGCGTCCTTGTCCTCGAAGTGCTCGTAGAACGTGCGCTTCGACACGCGGGCGTGCCGCACGATGTCCGCGATGGTCAGCCGGGCGTAGCCCACCTCGATGATGGCCTTCGCCAGACCCGCGACGAGCCGTTCCCGGGGCGCCTTGCCCGCCTGGTCGGATGGGGAGGTCATGCGGCTCCTGGTCCTGGCACTGGTACTTGACGGTACCAGACGTCACTGCTACCTCTTTTCAACCGACTCATAAGCTGGGTACCTTCCTGTACCACGCGCCCGGGTTCCGCTGGTATCCGGACGACCTTCCGCGAGGAGTCCCATGTCGATCCCATCCCCCACCGAGCCACCCTCGCACGTGGATGTGTTGATCATCGGCGCGGGGCTGTCGGGCATCGGAGCCGCGTACCACCTGCAGACGCGCTGCCCCACCCTGAGCTACGCCATCCTGGAGGGGCGCGGGGCCATGGGGGGCACGTGGGACCTGTTCCGCTACCCGGGCATCCGCTCGGACTCGGACATGTACACGCTCGGGTACCGGTTCCGGCCGTGGCATGGCGGGAAGGCCATCGCGGATGGGCCGTCCATCAAGAAGTACATCGAGGAGACCGCGGCGGAGTACGGCATCGACCGGCGGATCCGCTACCACCACCGGGTGACGCGGGCCGAGTGGTCCTCCGAGCACGCGCGCTGGACGGTGGACGCCGAGGTGGGGCCGGAGCGCGTGCCGGTCCGCCTGACGTGCGGCTTCCTCTACACCTGCACCGGCTACTACGACTACGCGAGCGGCTACACGCCCACGTGGCCCGGCACGGAGCGCTTCGGGGGCCGCATCGTGCACCCGCAGCACTGGCCGGAGGACCTGGACTACAGCGGCAAGCGCGTGGTCGTCATCGGCAGTGGCGCGACGGCGGTGACGCTGGTCCCCGCGATGGCCGGCCGCGCCGCGCACGTCACCATGCTGCAGCGCTCGCCCACGTACATCGCGGACCAGCCGGCCCAGGACAGCGTCGCCCGGGCGCTGGGGCACGTCCTCCCCCGGGGCGCGGCGTACGCGGTCGCGCGCTGGAAGAACGTGCTGCGCGGCATGTTCTTCTACAACCTCGCGCGCAGCCGGCCGGGCCTCATGAAGTGGCTCTTGCGCCTGGGCGTGCGGCGCGCGCTCGGCAAGACGTTCGACGTCGATACGCACTTCGCCCCCCGCTACAACCCATGGGACGAGCGGCTGTGCGTCGCCCCGGATGGCGACCTCTTCCGCGCCATCCGCGAGGGACACGCCTCCGTGGTGACGGACCACATCGAGTCCTTCACCGAGACGGGCCTCCAGCTGCGCTCGGGGAAGCACCTGGACGCGGACCTGGTGGTCACCGCCACGGGGCTGAACGTGAAGATCATGAGCGGCCTCGCGCTGGCCGTGGACGGCGAGCCCGTCCAGCTGTCTCGGACCCTGGCGTACAAGGGGATGATGTTCAGCGACGTCCCCAACCTCGTCGCGGCCTTCGGGTACACCAACGCGTCGTGGACGCTGAAGTGCGACCTGGTGGCGGAGTACGTCTGCCGGTTGCTCAACCACATGCGGCAGCACGGCCACGCGCAATGCGTGCCCCGCGTGCGCGGCCCGGGCATGACGCCGGAGCCGGTGCTCGACTTCAGCTCCGGGTACGTGCAGCGCGCCCTGGACTCGCTGCCGCGCCAGGGCACGCGCGCCCCGTGGCGCCTGTACCAGAACTACATGCGGGACCTGCTGCTGATGCGCTACGGCCGCGTGGATGACGACGCCATGGAGTTCCGGCGGTCCGCGAGCGCCACCCCTCGGCAGGCCCAGCTTCCGGACGGGAGCACCGGTGCTGGCGCGGAGGTGGCGCGTGGCTGAGCGCATGCGGCTTCAGGGCAGGACGGCGGTCGTCACCGGCGCGGCGAGCGGCATCGGCCGCGCCATCGCGGTCTCCCTGGCCCGCAGGGGCTGTCATCTGGCGCTGGCGGACGTGAACGAGGCCGGGCTTGGTGAGACGGCGGAGCTCGCGCGCGCGCCGGAGGTGCTCATCAGCCGGCACCGGCTGGACGTGTCCGACAAGGAGGCGGTGGAGGCCTTCCCGGCGCGGGTGACGGCGGAGCATCCCGGGGTCGACCTGCTCTTCAACAACGCGGGCGTCGCGCTCGGCGGCAGCTTCGAACAGGTGAGCGCCGAGGACTTCGAGTGGCTGTTCGGCATCAACTTCTGGGGCGTGGTGCGCCTGAGCCGCGCCTTCCTCCCCCTCTTGCGCAAGAGCGACGACGCGCGGCTGGTGAACCTCTCCAGCGTCTTCGGCCTGGTGGCGCCGCCGGGACAGGTGGCCTACGCGGCGAGCAAGTTCGCCGTCCGCGGCTTCTCCGAGGGGCTGCGGCACGAGCTGGAGGGCACCCCCGTGGGCGTCACCGTGGTGCACCCGGGCGGCGTCGCGACGTCCATCGCCGCGAGCGCCCGGGTCCCCTCTGGCGCGACGGCCGAGGAGGTCACGCGCCGCCGCAAGTCCTTCCAGAAGATGCTGCGCCTGCCGGCCGAGGTCGCGGGCGAGACCATCGTGAAGGGCGTCGAGAACCGCGAGCAGCGGATCCTCGTCGGCATGGACGCCGTGGCGCTGGGACTGCTCGCCCGCCTCTTCCCCGTGTCGTACTGGAAGCTGCTCGCCTCGCGGCTGCGCGCGTGAAACCTGTCCCTCAGCCCGCGTCCAGCCAGAAGAAGTCATCGTCACTGGCGAGCGCCTTCGCCAGGAACTCCCCGAAGGACGCAGCCACCTGGCGTGTTTCGGCCGGGTCGGGAAACGTTTCGTGGAACGCGTCGAGGAGCGGGAAGCGTCCATCCTGCGTGCGCGAGACGTCGACGATGATGTAGTCGCCGTCCTGGAGATAGAGGACGGTGTACCAGCTGGGGGGTCCGTCCTCCTCCCGCTCGCTGCCTCGAATGGCTGCCCTCGCGCGCCTGATTTCATCGAGCGAGAGGAACCGGTAGTTCGCGGTCAGCCGGGGACGGAAGAGCGACGCGCCATTGCAGTGCAGATAGAAGGCGCGCAGGTCCGGATCCAACCGCCACCCCATGCGGGCCTCGAAGGCGGCAATCTGCGCTGGCGTCGCCGGCGGCTCCGGGAAGTGGAGCCGTGAGACCTCGGCCAGCAGGCGTTCCATGAGGGGCGGCATGGGCTAATCCATATAGGGCCGTAGGGGCCCGGGCATGCTCCATTGGCCGCCCCCGGCGTAGCAGGCCGGGTACTGCTGATTGAGCACCTGATGAACGTCTGGTGGGACAGGCAGCACGTTGGAAGGAGCGATGGGCGGTCCACCGTGCCAGAGGTCGAAGATGTGGTGCCCCTCCCAGAGAGTACCGCCGCTCTGGGGCCACGCTCCGAACTCCTCCGCCCATGTTTCCCGGAACCGGTCACGCGCTCGATTCCAGATGCGCCGTTGCTGACTCACATTGGAAATGGTCGGGTAGTCGCAGCAGCAGTGGGTGATGGCAAGCCGGCCGCCGGCTTCCGCGGGAAGCAGCAGGAAGCGCCCCTTCCAATCGCCCTTGATGTCGGCCAGCCACATGCAGCCCTTGAGCATCCGCCCTTGAGCCGCGCACTTCCTTCCGCACTCGGAAAGGAACGCATCCGTGCACTGCCAGGGGCCGTAGTAGATGGTCGTCTGAAGTTGCCCGCCGTCTGGCGTGTTGACCACCGAGCCGACCCACTTCGCCGAAGCGGGCCGGCTCACACCGCCGACGGTAGCGGAGCCGCACCCAGCAAGTGCGAGGGCCGCGACCGCGCATGCGGTGCACGAGAAGGATTGCGAAGCTGGCATCGCGCGACATGTCAGCACGGCGGGCGGTGAAAGTTAACCTCCGCGAAGGAGTGATGCCTGGCTGCGCGCGTGAAACCTGTCCGACTGTCAGACAGGTCTGCGGAACAGGTCGCCCAGGTCGGCGGGCAGCTGTGACGCCACGGCGGCGACCTCGTCCTCGGGGATGCGGTCGCGCACGGCGGTGAACACCGCGGTGACGACGCGGAAGGCCTGGTCCGGCTTGATGTTCAGGTGGTCGGCCACGTCGGTGATGAACTCATCGCGGCCGATGCGCTTGGCCCTCGAGGGCCCCCGGTGCACCGAGCAGGCGCCCAGGATGTCGCCGATGCCGCCCTTCAGCGCACGGAAGAGCTTCACGTCCTCGCCATCCGACAGCCGCCGGGCGAGCGAACAGAACACCGCACCCGCGGCCTCCCGGGCATCCAGGCCCTGGGTGTGCATGACCGCGTCGCCCTGGATTTCATCCAGGAACGGCTGCAGCTCGAGCGACTCGTCGCGCTCCTTGACGGGCACGGCGTGGGTGTCGGGAGGAACAGGCGAGGCCATGGCAGCGTCTCCGAAGGTTCAGGGCCCTGGACAGGGCCGTGGTCCCGAAGACGCTGCGCATGTGCCCCTGCGCCTGCATCGTCCAGCGGCGCCGGGGGCGCACGGCCAATCAGGCCACCGCTGCGATTCCCCGGCGCTGCGCCCTACCCGTGCGGCACGGGCCGGGGCTCATCGTGGACGACGTCCGAGTCGTCCCCGCCCTTCCCCTTGCGCAGCCGGTTGCCCAGCCGCGTCTTGATGCGGTCCGCGACGACGTAGAACGCGGGCACCACGAGCAGGCTGAGCACGGTGGACACGGACAGGCCGCCCAGCACCGCGATGGACATGGGGGCGCGCGTCTCGCTGCCCGCGCCCAGCGCCAGCGCCGCCGGCACCGCGGCCATCATCGTCGCGGTGGACGTCATCAGGATGGGCCGCAGGCGCACCGGGCCCGCGCGCAGCATGGCCTGCATCGCGTCCGCGCCCTGCTCGCGCTGCTGGAGCGCGTAGTCCACCAGGATGATGGAGTTCTTCTTCACGATGCCCATGAGCAGCAGGAGGCCAATCATGCTGAAGATGTTCAGCGTGTTCCCCGTGACGAGCAGCGCGAACGACGCGCCCGCCACCGACAGGGGCAGAATCGTCAGCACCGTCACCGGGTGCAGGAACGAATTGAACTGCGCGCCCAGCACCATGTACGCGACGGCGATGCCCAGGAAGAGCGCGAAGATGAGGCTGCTCATCGAGTCGCGGAACGCCACGCTCGCGCCGCCCGCCACCACGCGGATGCCGCCGGGCAGGTCCTTGCCCAGGGACTCCACCGTGGCCAGCGCCTCCTCCTGGTTGGACCCCGGCGCCACGTTGGCGTAGAGGCTGATGGCGCGCTCACGGTCGCGCCGGGTGATGGCCTGGAGCGCGGGCAGCTCCTCCTGCGTCACCAGCGACGACAGCGGCACCAGCGTGTTGTTCGCCGTGCGGACCTTGAGCAGCGACAGGTCCTCCGGCCGCGAGCGCTGACTCGCGAGCAGCCGCATGCGCACGTCGATGCGGCGCCCGCCGCTGCTGTACTTGCCCACGCGCACGCCGCCCACCAGCGCGTTCACCGTGGACGCCACCGCCTGGATGGGCACGCCCACGTCCGCCGCGCGAGCGCGGTCTGGCGTAATCCGCAGCTCCGGCTGGCCCAGCTGGTAGTCCGTGTCCAGGTCCACCACCTTGCCGGACGCCTGGAGCTGATCGCGCAAGGACTGGCTCGCCTCCACCAGCTTGTCCCAGTCCGACCCGCGCACGCTGAACTCCACCGGGAAGCCGCGCTGCGCGGTGAAGCCCGCCTGCGACAGGTCCTGCACCACCGCGCGCAGGCCCGGGTAGCTGTTGAGCTCCTTGCGCAGCACCTGCGCGAACTCCGCCTGCGTCATGCGCTGATCCGGCGGCACCAGCGTCAGGTTCATGTTGCCTGCGTTGACGGAGGAACCGCTGCCGCCACCGCCCACCACCACGAACACGCGAGTGACCTCCGGACGGCTGGCGGCGAACTCCTCCGCGCGCTTGAAGAGGCGGTTGGTCTCCTCCAGGCTGCTGCCCACCGCCGTCTGCAGGCGCACGGACATGCGGCCCTGGTCCTGCGACGGGACGAACTCGCCCGGCAGCGCCTTGAACGCGAACGCGCTCAGCACCAGCATGGCCACCGCGAGCAGCAGCACGCGCCAGGGACGCACCAGCCCCCAGCCCAGCGCCCGCGCGTACAGCGCCTCCAGCTTGGAGAAGGCCTTGTCCACCACCACGCCCACCCGGCTGCGGTGCTCACGAGACGTCTTGAGCAGCTGCGCGCATCTCGCGGGCGCCAGGGTGATGGCCTCCACGTAGGACAGGAGCACCGCCACGCACAGCGTGACGCCGAACTGGAGGAAGAACCGGCCGATGATGCCCTTCATGAAGACGACGGGCAGGAAGATGGCCACCACCGCCAGCGTCGCCGCCAGGGCCGCGAAGGTGATTTCGGCGGTGCCCTCGCGCGCGGCGCTCACCCGGTCCTTCCCCTCCTCCGCGTGCCGGAAGATGTTCTCCAGCACCATGATGGCGTCGTCCACCACGATGCCCACCGCCAGGGCCAATCCCAACAACGTGAACGTGTTGAGCGTGAAGCCCAGGAAGTAGATGACCGCCACCGTTCCCAACAGCGACATGGGGATGGCGAGCACGACGTTGAGCGTGCTGGAGAGCGACCCCAGGAACACCCAGCACACGAACGCGGTGAGGATGCACGCGAGCAGCAGCTCGAACTCGATCTCGTGCACGCTCTCTTCAATGAACTGCGTCGAGTCGAAGTTGATGGTCGCGCTCATGCCCTCCGGCAGCTCCTTCTGGAGCTCCGCGAGCTGGAGTCGCACCGCCTGGGCCACCGCCACCGCGTTCGCGCCGCGCTGCTTCTTGATGCCCATGGCCTGCGCGGGCTCGCCGTTCACGCGGGCCAGGCGCCGCTCGTCCTCGAAGCCGTCCTCCACGATGGCCACGTCGCGCAGGTACACGGGGCGGCCGCCCTCCTCGCGCACCACCACGTTCGCCAGCGTCGCCAGGTCCAGCGCCTCGCCCATGAAGCGCACGTTCACCTCGCGCCCCTGCGTCTCGATGCGGCCGGCGGGCAACTCCACGTGCTCGCGCTGGAGCGCGGCGGTGAGGTCCGTGACGGTGAGGGCGTGCGCGTCCAGCTTCTGCGCGTCCACCCAGATGCGCACGTTGCGCTCCAGCAGGCCGCCCAGGATGACCTCGCCCACGCCGGGCACCGTCTGCAGGCGCTCCTTCACGCGGTAGCGGGCGAAGTCGCTCACCACCTGCTGGGAGAAGGGCCCGGACACGCCCAGCCACATGATGGGCTGGTCCTCCGGGTTGGACTTGGAGACGACGGGCGGGTCGATGTCCAGCGGCAGCCGGCGCTGGGCCTGGCTCACCTTGGTCTGCACGTCCTGCAGCGCCAGGTCCACGTTGCGCGACAGGTCCAGCTCCACCGTGATGTTGGCGCTGCCCTGGCGCGCGGAGGACGTGATGCTCTTGACGCCCTCCACCTGCGTCACGGCCTCCTCGATGAACTCGACGACGTCCGACTCCACCGCCTCCGGGTTGGCGCCTTCCCACGACACGGAGATGTTGATGGTGGGGAAGTCCACGTCCGGGAACTGGCTGATGCCGATGCGCTGGGCCGCCACCAGTCCGAAGATGATGGTCGCCGCCATGATCATCCAGGCGAACACCGGCTTCTTGATGCAGACGTCGGTGATGCTCATGGCCGGGCCTCCGTGGCCGTGTTCGTGCCGCCGCGGGCCTCGGGCGCGGGCTGCTCACCCACCACCTTCGGCTTCGGGCGCTCCTGCTCCACGCGCACCGCCACGCCGTCGCGCAGGGCCTCCGCGCCGCGCACCACCAGCGTCTCGCCGGGCTTGAGGCCTTCCTTCACCTCCACCTGTCCGTCCGGCGTGCGCAGCCCCAGCTCCAGGATGCGCTCGCGCGCCTTGTTGTCCGTCACCACGAACGCCAGGAAGCCGCGCTCGCTGGGGCGGATGGCCGTCTGCGGAATCACCGGGCTGCCCCCGCGCGACTCCACCGGCACGCTCACCGTGGCGAACGCGCCGGGCCGTAGCTTGCGCGCGTCCTCGCCCGTCACCTCCGCGGTCACCGCCACCATGCGGCTCTGGGCGTCCGCGCTCGCGGACACGTAGGTGATCTTCGCCGCGTACGTGCCCCCGTCCGAGCGCACCGTGAAGCGCGCGGACATGCCCGGGGTGATGCGCGCCACGTCCGCCGCGGGCACGTTGAAGCGCAGCAGCAGCGGCTCGCGGCGCAGGAGCGTGGCCAGCACCACGCCCGGCTGCACGTACTGGCCCGTCTGCACGGTGCGCGTCTGGAGGACGCCGTCCATGGGGGCGCGCACGAAGGCGTCGCGCTGGTTGAGCTGCGCCTGGTCCAACGCCGCCTTCGCGGCCGCCACGTCCGCCTGGGCGGTGGCGGCGCGGGCCTGGTACGTCTCCAGCTGTTCGGCGGGCAGGAGGCCCGGGCTCTGCGCGTTGACCTCCGCGCGGCGCTGGGCGCCGGCCTTGGCCTCCACCAGCGCGGCCTGGGCCTTCTGCAGCGCGGCCTCCGCGGCGCGCACGGCGATGGCGTAGCGCGCGGGTTCGATCTCCGCGAGCGTGTCGCCCTTCTTCACCACCTGGCCCTCGGAGAAGTTCACGCGCTCCAGGGCGCCCGGCACGCGCGCGGTGATCTGCACGCTCTCGAAGGCCTCCACCGCGCCCACGGCGCTGACCGCGTACTCCACGTCGCGCGCCGCCACGGGCGCGACCTCCACGGGGAACTGGGTGGGACCCCGGCCCGCGCCCTTGCCGCCCTGCGCGGGCGCGTCCTTCTTGCAGCCAGGGGCCAGGGCCAGCATGGCCAGCGACAGGGCCAGCACTCCAGTGCGTTGCATTGCCTTCACGGTTCCTTCCCGAGTGGATTCAGTCCGACCGCGGCCCGCAGGCCCAGCAGGGCCACGCCCAGTCCATACCGGTTCTGCGCCAGCGCGACCTCCGCCTCGAAGAGGCGCAAGGACGCGTCCGCCAGGGTGAGCGCGGTGGACAGGCCCTGGCGGTAGAGGATGCCCGTCTCCGCGGCGTTCTTGCGCGCCGCCTTCGCCGCCTGCTCGCTCTGCGCGAGCGCGGCCCGGGCCGTCTCCAGGTTCACCCGCGCCTGCTCGATGTCCACCGGCACGCGGCGGGTGGCGGCCTGGGTGTTCAGCTCGGCGGCGTTGGCGATGGCCACGCGCTCATCGCGATCCGCGTAGCGCGCGCCACCGTCGAAGAGGGTCCAGGTGAGGTCCACCGCGAGGAAACCGTCGCCGACGTTGCCGTTGAGGCCCGCCTCGTTGGTGAGGCGGTACTGGGCGCTCGCTCCCAGGGATGGCAGCAGGCGCGCCAGGGGCTCCTTCGCGTTCTCCCGCAGCGAGCGCACGCGCAGGCGCGCGGAGAGGATGTCCGGGCGGCGGTCCGTGGCCCCCTGCGTGAGCAGCTCCAGGGACGGCGCGGGGCGCACGGCGTCCGCGAGCAGCGGCTCCGGCGGAGTGAGCTCTCCTTGCACCGGCTCCACGAGGAGGTAGCCCAGCTCCAGGCGGCTCGTCTCCGCGGTGCCCAGGGCTGCGGCGAGGTTGGACTCGGCGGTGGCCAGCTCCAGCTCCGCGCGGGTGACGTCGTTGGTGCTGGCGAGCCCCGCGTTGGCGCGGGCCTGGGCGTCCGCCAGGCTCTGCTTCGCGAAGGCCAGCCGCTGCTCGGCGGCCTGGTACACCTGCTGGTTGGCCAGGGTGACGAGGAAGGCGTTGGCGGCGCTGAAGGCCACCTGCCGGCGCGTCTCCAGGGCGTCCAGCTTGGAGGCTTCACTCTCCAGCTTCGCGGCCTTGTAGAGGGGGAAGCCGCGCGCGTCGAAGAGGGTGAGCCGGCCGGAGAAGACGGCGCCCAGCGCGTTGTACTTCTGGAGCACGACGGTCTGTCCGCCCACCTCGCGCGTGGACTCGCGCAGGCGGCGCGTGTAGGTGCCGGTGGCCGCGAGGGTGGGCAGGAAGAAGGCGCGGGCGCGGGCGACGCGGGCCTGGGCGGCCTCGGCCGTCTGTCCGGCGGCGAGCACGGCCTCGTTCTTCTGCGAGGCGAGCTCCACGGCGCGTTCCAGCGTCAGCGGAGCGGCGCCGGCGTCCGGCTTCGGGGGCTTGGGGAAGTCGCTGGCGGGGGACGCGGCGGAGGGCGCCGGGGACGCGGCCGGAGGCGTCGTCTGGGCGAGCGCGTCCGGGGCCAGCGCGCAGAGGCAGGCACCCAGGGGCGCGGCGAGGAGGGCACGGCGGACGGTGGGCATAAGGCGTGCGGTGGAGCGGGCCAGTGTTGAAAGGTCAGCGGCCCCTATACACGGAAGCCGTCATCGCGGGGCTGATGAGCGGTGCGTGTCTGGACGATGCCTCGCGGGGCGGACTAAGGGTCGGGGAAGAAACTCTCGGGTTGAAATGCCGACGGTGGCGCCGTCCGCCCCACTCCGGGTGTGGGACGCGCCCCAGAATGCGTGTCCCATGCGTTTATTCCTGCTCGCCCTGCTCTCTGGTGTCCTCGCGGGATGCTCCAAGGGGGATGACCTCAAGTCCGCCGCTCTGAAGGTCCAGGTTCATTACGAAGGATTTCGGCCGGGGTGCGTGACGCTGACGGCCACGGATCAGGCGGACGCGTCCCGGCAGGTCTCGACGAACGTGACCGTGCCCGCCGGTCCACCTCCGGGCACACTGTCCGTGGCGGTGTTCCGCCAGGCGGGCTGGAGCAACGACGTGGAGCTCCTGGCCGTAGCGAAGGAGCAGTCGTGCGAAGGCGCCCAGGTGGCCACGGCGCAGGCCGACGCGAGCCTCGCGAAGGACGGCATCACGCCGGTGGACTTGTCCCTGGGGGCCACGGACTTCGATGGAGACGGGTTCGTGCGCACGGAGGACCAGGGCACGGACTGCAACGACCGGGATGAGAACCAGAAGGGCCCCACGCCCTGGTACACGGATGCGGACGGCGACAAGTACGGCAGCAGCCTCCTGCCTCCGGTGACTGCGTGCACGGCGCCGTCGTTCAACAGCGTCAGCAACGCGGGCGACTGCAACGACAGCGACATCCTCGTGCGCCCCGGTCAGGAGGAGTTCCGTTGCGACGGGCAGGACGACAACTGCAACGACATGAAGGACGAGGTCTTCGGGGTGGGCTTGACCTGCGAAACCCCCGTTCAGAACTGCCCGGGAGTGAAGGCCTGCGACACGATGGGCGGCACCCTCTGTTTCAGCAATGTCACGCCCAAGGACTTCTTCGTCGACGAGGACGGGGATGAAAAGGTGGGGACGCTGGGAGGGACCTCGTGCACTCCGCCCTCCGGGTCCAAGCCGCAGGTTGACGACTGCGACGAAAGCTCCCCCTTCCGCGGCGTGGGAACTCCTGAAGTCTGCGACCGGATCGACAACGATTGCAGCAACGTGGCCGACGATGGATTGTCGTGCGATTTGGCGTGGCAGCCGTACAGCGACCAGGGCGCTATCAACTGGAATGCCATTGCGACGGATGGAGCTGGGCACATCTGGGCCGCGGCGGATGGTGACATGCTGGCCGTGATGGACGCGTCGGAAGCCCGGCCCATCACGTGCGACGGCGACTGGAGGGCTGCGTGGGTCGCGGCCTCCGGGGAGGTGTTCCTCGCGGGAGCGAAGGGATCCGCAGGGCGTTTCGCGCGGGCAACTCCGAGTGCAACTAACTGCACAACGGCGGATCCCCCCGCCAGCCAGTCCCTGAACGGGTTGGTCGGCATCGAGAGCCAGACGGGAGGAACGCCCATCCTCTACGGCGTCACGGGAGGGGGCCAGACCTTCCGGTGGGTTCCGCCCGCCCTCCCGGAGCAGCTCCCGGGCAGCCTCTCTGGAGTCGCCCTGCGCGCCATCAGCGGCGTGGGCAGCCCGGACACCCTCCTGGCGGTGGGGAGCAAGAACGCACTCTCCACGCCTGCTGCGTTCCGATTCAACGTCGCGAGCTCGACCTGGACCGAAGAGACGCTTCCGACCCCGCTCTCGGGCGAGCTGCGAGGTGTCCACGTCGTGAACGCGAACTACGCCTACGCGGTGGGCGATAACGGAATGGCCTTGGAACGCGTCAACGGCAAGTGGAACGCCATGAAGACAATCCCCTCGGCTTACGCAACGCGCAATCTCCTGGACGTCGTGGCATTTGGAAGAACAGCGGTCTACGTGACGACCACTGACGCGCTCAATGGCGCCGCAGCCGTTCTCTTCTTCAATGGCAGCGACTGGAGCCCGGTCTACACGGACGCGAAATCCTTCCGGGCCCTGAAGTCGCTGGATGCGAAGCGCCCCACGTTCATCGTCACGGCGGGTAACGTTGGCGCGGCTGCGGCTTTCACGGCGACCCCGCGGTAGCCTTTGCCCATGGACCTGCGCGCTGAAGCCCTGGGCATCCGCTACGGCGCACGGACCGTGTTGGAGCCCACGGACTGCCACATCCCGCCCGGCACGCAGGCGCTGCTGCTGGGGCGTTCAGGCTCGGGCAAGACGACGCTCCTGAAAGCCTTCGCGGGCCTTCTGCGCCCCACTTCCGGCCGGGTGACGTGGGACGGACAGGACGTCGCGGGGCTCACGGCGCCGGAGCGGCGCAGGCAGCAGGCGTCGTTCGGCTTCGTGTTCCAGACGGACGCGCTCTTCGACTCGCTGACGGTGCGGCAGAACGTGATGCAGCCGCTGTTGCGCCGGCGCGTGCCGGAAGCCGAGGCCCGTGAGCGCACAGACGCGGTGCTGCGCTCGGTGGGGCTGGCGGACGCGGCGGATACGCTGCCGGAACGTCTGTCCGGCGGCATGAAGAAGCGCGCGGGGCTTGCGAGGGCCATCGCGGCAAGGCCGGCGGTGCTGCTCGCGGATGATCCCTTCGCGGGCCTGGATCCGGGCACGGCGCGGCAGGTGGCGAGGGTGCTCCTGGAGGTCGCTGGCAAGGGGACGCTGCTGGTGGCGGCGCCGGAAGCGCCGGTGGACCTTCCCCTGCCCCGCTGGTTGTACCTCCGAGGCGGCCGACTGGTGCACGATGGGGCTCCGGCGCCGGAATTGGAGCGCGCGCCGGACGAGGCCCTCGCATGACCCCGCGGTTCCAGCACCCGTGAGCACCACCGCCCTGGCCTGGCTGGGACGCTCGGCGATGCGAGCGGTGGGCGGCGTGGGCGCGCTGGCCCTGGTCGCGGGCCGCACGGCCTGGGCCTTGCGCGGGCTGGAGCGGCGCGAATTGGCGCGGGGGCTGGTGCAGTTCGGCTACGGCTCACTGCCCCTGGCGTTGGCGACAGCGGCGCTGGCGGGCGTCATCGTGGTGGTGCAGGCGGCGCTCTACATCCAGCGCTTCGGGGCGCGGGCGTTCCTGGGCTGGGCGGCGGGCTACGGCGTGCTGTGGGAGTTCGGTCCGCTGCTGCTGGGGCTGATCATGTCCGCGCGCATCGGCGCGAGGAACGCGGCGGAGCTGGCCACGCTGAAGGTGGGCGGACAGATTGAAGGCCTGAGAGGCATTGGCCTGGATCCGTTCGCGCTGCTGGTGGCGCCCCGGGTGGTGGCGATGGAGGTGAGCATGCTGGCGCTGAGCACGTTCACGTTCCTGGTGTCCATCCTCTGCGAGGCGGTGGCGGCGAAGCTCACGTTGGACCTGCCGGTGCGGGTGTTCTTCGGGACGTTCGCGCAGATGCTGAGCCCGTCCGACATCCTGGGTGGTGTGGTGAAGACGGGAGCGTTCGGGCTGGCCATCTCGCTGGTGTCCACGGCGGTGGGCCTGCGAGCGAAGGGAGGCGCCCGCGCCGTGGGAGAGGCCGCGGCGAGCGCGGTGGTGCTGGGCTGCGCGGCCATCTTCCTGTTGGACTTCCTGCTGACGACGCTCCTGTCGAGGGTGCTCGCATGAGGCGGGTGCTGACCTTCTTCGGAGCGCCGGGCGTGATGCTGGCGCGCACGGTCCGCGCGGGCGCGAGGGAGGGAATCCCCTGGCGGGAGACCCTGGCGCAGGTGCACGAGCTGGGCGGGCGCAGCGTGTGGCTGGTGATGTCGGGCATGGCCTTCTTCGGGGCGGTGCTGGTGATGATCGCCAACGCGCAGGCGAAGAAGCTGATTGGCAACGTGGCGGTGCTGGGCCCGGCCTACTTCGAGATGCTGATCCGCGAGCTGGGGCCCGCGGTGTCCGCGCTGCTGACGGCGTCGCGAGCGGGAGCCAGCCACTCCGCGGAGCTGGCCACGATGAGCGTGAACGAGCAGGTGGAGGCGCTGGAGATGTCGGCGGGGGATCCCTACGCGGACCTCGTGGCGCCCCGGGTGGTGGCGGGGTTGATCGGGGTGCCGTTGTTGAGCGTGCTGGGGACGGTGGCGGCGACGGCGTCGGCGGTGCTGGTGGCGAGCGTGGCGTTGAACATCGACGGCCGGGCGTTCATGGACGCGAGGTACGTGGATGGGTGGGACGTGCTGGTGGGCGGGCTGAAGGTCGTGGGCTGCGGGCTGTACATCCCGCTCGCGGCGGCAGTGGCGGGCTTGAACGCCAGGGGCGGCGCGGAGGCGGTGGGCGAGGCGACGACGGAGGGCGTGGTCGCCGCCAGTCTGGGGTGTCTGCTGATTGACCTGACGGTGTCGCTTGCGTTCCAGTTCGTGCGCCTGTGAATGACACCGGTCCGGACACGCTGCTCTTCGAGGATGTGGCGATCGCCTTCGAGCCGGGCCGCCGCGTCCTGGACGGCCTGAGCGCGCAGGTCTCCACACGCGAGCTGACGTTCATCGCGGGAGCGAGCGGTTCCGGCAAGAGCGTGCTGTGCCGCCTGGCGGTGGGGCTGCTCAAGCCCGGAGCCGGCAAGGTGACGCTGTTCGGAGAGCGGGTGGACACCCAGCCGGAGCGGGCGCTGGTGTCGCTCCGACGCCGGGCACCGTATCTGGTGCAGGGCCCCGCGCTGCTGGACTGGAGGACGCTGCGGGAGAACGTGCGCCTCGCGGATCCGAGCGCCCCGGAGGAAGCGGTGGAGACGGCGCTGGAGAAGGTGGGCCTGAAGGAGTGGGCGGACCGCCTGCCGCCGGAGCTGGGGCCCGGGGCGAAAAAGCGCGCGGCCATCGCGAGGGCGCTGGTGCTCAAGCCGCGCTACCTGCTCTTGGACGAGCCGACGACGGGGCTGGACCGGAGGGCGGCGATGCAGGTGGAGGCGGTGTTGGGTTCGTTGAAGGAACAGGGCCTGGGGGCGCTGGTGGTGTCCCACGACTACCGGCAGTTGCGAGGGATTGCGGACCGGGTGTTGGTGGTGGCGAAGGGGCGCTGTGCGTACCTGGGGAGCCCGGAGGGTTTCCTGGAGTCCCCTGCCCCGGAGCTGCGGACGCTGACAGCGCCGTTCATGGAGGGCGCGACGGATGGATGAGCAACGGCTGGAGTTGAAGGTGGGGGCGCTGGTGCTCGCGACGCTGGTGGGCGTGCTGGTGTTGCTCTGGCTGATGGGAGAGCTGACGCTGGGCCGGGGCGCCAGGCTGGAGGTGGACTTCGCGCACACGGGCAACGTGGTGCAGGGAGCCCCGGTGAAGCTGGGAGGCGTCCAGGTGGGCAAGGTGGACACCATCCACCTCCTCGCGGACCGAAGGGACACGAAGGGCCTCCCCCTCCCCGTCCGCATGGACCTGTCCGTGGAGCCCGCGGCCCGGGGCGCCCTGCGCAAGGACGCCAGGGTGACGGTGGGCACGGTGGGCCTGTTGGGAGAACCCTATCTGGAGCTGAACCCAGGCAACGCGGAAGCACCGCTGCCGGAGGCCGAGGCACTGAGAGGCGTGGACGCGCCGCGCCTGGACCTGCTGTCGGAACAGCTGTCCAAGTTCGTGACGCTGCTGTCGGACATGCTGGAGAAGGATCCGGAGGCGGTGACGGGCCTGGCCGCCAACGTGTCGAGGTTGGCGAGAACGTTGGACGAGGTCCTGACGGAGAACAAAGGGGACGTGAAGGTCCTGGCCTCGGAGCTGGCGGCTGCGTCGAAGGACCTGAGGCAGCTGGCGCAGCTGGCCAAGGAATCCATGCAGCCCGGAGGCAAGGGAGCCCGCCTCCTGGAGGACGCCTCCGCCGTGGCGGCCGTGATGCGAAAGGACCTCCCCGGCCTGACGAAGTCCGCCGGAACGACCCTGGACGGCCTGGCGGCGGTGACGGGGCCACTGACACCCGAGGACGGCCAGCAGGTGAAGCTCGCCCTCCAGCGCTTCACGGCGGCGGCCGGCCAGCTGGAACAGATTGCCACCAAGGCGGACCGCATCCTGGGACAGCTGGACGCGGGAGAAGGAACGGGCGGCGCACTGCTGAAGGACCCGGTCCTCTACGACGAGCTGAAGACGCTCGTTACGGACCTGCGAAAGCACCCCTGGAAGATGCTCTGGAAAGACTAATACGCCCACAAGAGAAACGACACGGAGATAGATATGAAATACAATACAGCAGACGTTCTAAAAATAGCATCAGGCCTCAGCCAGCCCGACTGGACCAGTGCCCTTGATCGCATTCCGTCCGGGGCACTTGAGAAGTCAGCGCTGAAAACCATAAAGGAAAATATCGAGGCCCATGTCCAAAAGGGCCACCTCGGCCGAGCATACAACTGGACAGCCCTCTCCATCCAAATCTCCGGCGGAGAGATACTGAGATTGCCAGAAATTATAGACATTTTCAGACCTTCAAACATCCCCACTCAATATCTGATGAAATCAACAAAATGCCTCGCTCGGATATTGGATTTGTATACTCGGAAATTTGGAGACACGGAGATATCTCGAAAGCTTTCCTCGATAATCAACTACTCCGAAGCTATTGCGCGAACAACTGCGGATCGAACGCTCTTGTCGTTAGCGCTCAGATCATCACAAAGTTCAGCCCACGCGCTTTTAGTGCTTATCGAACAACAATTCCTGGGGCTACGTCCTTCCGCCCGATGGTTCCACCAGCACATCATTCAGTCCATTGACGATCTCTCGGCAGAGGAGAGTTCGGCAGCAGCGTCATTCGCGCTAAGACTCGCGACCAAGGAGAATGCGTTACCCAGAAGGTCACTGGCCCCCTTTACGGAAAAAAGCCAGAATAATGATTTTTTCGAATCATTGCTATTGCTGTCATACAAGCTCTCCGAACTCCAGGAAATGGAGCCGCAGGTTTTTAGGCTTAATTATGGCTTTTCAAAGTCAGGCAAGAATAAATTCCAGCTCGAGCCTCCGTCTGAGCAGTTGGGGATGTCGATCTCGCTCGGGCTAATAAAAAACAGCTGGATTTCCACAATAGAAAAGCCCCGCCAAAACACAAAAAACACTATATCATTCAAGGAGGCGTGCGACCTGTGGCTCGAAAAGTTTGGAGACACATGCGTCTTTCTTACGAATGACCGCCTACCATCCATAAGGGTGGCGCTCCCTGAGCAACACATCAAGACTCTTGGTCAGGAGCTTTTACTTCATCCAGCGCTATTCCAGGAAGAAATCAGGTTCATCCAGGATATGCGCTACGAACTAAATGCAACACTGGAGGACTTCTCAAAGCTCCAGGTAACTCCAGAGCTGTCTCTTTTCGATGTGTTTACCATATCGCGGGTCTTCAGGTTTATCCTCTCGGCGAGATTCAATTTGCTCAAGTCGCTTCAATGCAGCGACCCCATTGCATACTGGAACTCGGCGCTTATTGGCACCACCCAAGACGGACTTGCTAGCCTGCTTGCAGCATGTGGCCTCAGTCAAAAGAAAGCCAGATCGTACGTGGATGTGTTCACCTGGAATCCAGAAAACAAGGAGCAGTTCGCCGATCTTCAGTATCGACCATTTTTCCTGTCAAACCAGGCGCTTGTGGTTCCACTTGCGGTGCATTGCAATTCAAACATCTTTAGAAACGTCCTGATCACACAGGGCAAGCGGCTTAATGATGATGGGACCCATGATCCAATCTCTTTCGCCGTATTTAATTCCGTAAAAGAAAAAACGTCCGTCGCGGCGACCGCAGTGGAGTTCACATTTGAAAAGGCCCAGGGCGACATCGATGTGCTGGCGGCCATCGACGACACAGTATATTTTTTTGAATGCAAAAACACGCTGCTTCCCGCGAGTGCCAACGAGCAACAAACCACGATCGGACGGATTGAGAAAGGCATTAGCCAGCTCGACAAGATCTCCACCCTCTGGTCAAACACGCGTTTTGTTGATTACGTTTCGACCAAGATTGGGCACGATCTTCGAAAATACAAAAAGCACAAGTTCGCCATTGTCCTTAGTAGTAGGCTCTTTTCTGGCGCAACGATGGGTGGCTATCCTGTTCGCCATTTTCGAGAGCTAATTAACTTCATAAAAACAGGCACGGCCACTGCGTGGGCACCCAGTGGAAAGCCTCAAGATGTTTCCATGTGGAACGGCAATCACTTTTCATCTGTGGAGCTTGATGACTATCTGTCTGACACAGGGAAGGTGTATGGCCAGTTCTGGCGAAGCTTCGACAGTTTCGATAGGCACTTTGTCTTTCAGGACATAGAGGTTGCTAGGCGCGATTTTGCTCTTAACTTGGTACGGTATTCGAAAGAGACAGGTGCGAGATTGGATGGGGATTCAATGCCAAGCGCTAATATTTGATTGCTAATGCTGCCCGGTCACTTGAATCCGGCTGGCGACCATGATCTACGGCCGGGATGACACCCGCGCAGCTCAAGAAGCTGGATGAGGCGCTGGGCGCCTATCTTGAAGAGATGGTCGCCGGCATGGGGCGACTGGAGAGACGGCGCGCCATGGAGGCCTACGTGACGGGCCTGCTGCTGGATGGGGAGCGCAAGAGCATTGAGCCGATGGCGGCCCGGCTGGTGGAGGACGCAGGCGAAGTCGAGGCAATGCGTCAGCGGCTGCAGCAGTGCGTGTCGCAAGGGACGTGGAGCGACGAGTCGCTGCGGGAGCGACTGGCGCGGAAGCTGGAGTTGCGGCTACCGGAGTTGGAAGCGCTGGTGGTGGACGACACGGGGTTTCCGAAGAAGGGGAAGCACTCGGCGGGAGTCGCCCGGCAGTACTCGGGGACGCTGGGGCGCACGGACAACTGCCAGGTGGCCGTCAGCCTGCACCTGGCAGGGGCACGCGGCAGCGGGTGCATTGGCATGCGGTTGTACCTGCCCGAGGAGTGGGTGACGGACAAGGCGCGGCGCAAGGCGGCCGGAGTCCCCGAGGAGGTGGGCGCCACGCGCAAATGGGAATTGGCGCTGTCGCAGCTGGACGACGCGCTGAAGTGGGGCGTGCGCAAGCACGTCGTCCTAGCGGATGCGGGGTATGGCAACTGCCGGGAGTTTCGCGAAGGACTCACGGCACGGGGCCTGCCCTACCTCGTCGCGGTGCCGGGGCAGCACAAGGTGTGGCCTCCGGGGGCGACGCCACACCTGCCGGTGAAGAAGGCGGGCACGTACGGGCGCCCTCGGACTCGCTTCGTCGACGACAGCGGCGTGCAGCCCTGGACGATTGAAGAATTGGCGCGCCAGTTACCTGAGGAGGAGTACCGCCGCATCAGCTGGCGCGAGGGCAGCCGCGGCATGCAGTCCTCCACTTTCGCCGCGGTGCGAATCCAGGTCGCTGAAGGCCATGTCGTGCGCAAGGCGCCGGGCGCCCCCGAGTGGCTCTTGTGCGAGTGGCCGCCGGGCGAGGCCGCGCCAACGAAGTACTACCTCTCGTCTCTGCCGGAGGACACGCCCCTCAAGCGCCTCGTCACCCTGGCGAAGCTGCGCTGGCGCGTGGAGCGTGACTACCAGGAGATGAAGGGGAAGTCGGCCCGGTGAGCGTCAAGGTAGTTGTCGCGTGAGAGGGTTCAGCCGATGCGCTTCATCTCCTGCACTGCCGGGGTGAGGTTCGGAGAGGGGCCGAGACGGACGGGGCCCATCGGCGTCCAGTCGCGCGTGTCTCGGCTCCAGCGCTCGGGGTGACGGTCGCGAGCGCGTTGGTACACCTCGCGGCGTCGGGCCAGCAGCGCGTGCTCGCGGCAGAAGTGCCTGTCGTCGGGCGTGACGAAGCGAATAGCGGAGTGGCGGTGCTCGGTGTTGTACCAGGCCACGAAGCGCGTCACCCACGAGCGCGCATCCTCGACGGACGCGAAGGGGCGCCGCGGGAAAGAGGGGCGGTACTTCAGCGTACGGAAGAGGGCTTCGGAGAAGGCGTTGTCGTCCGAGACGCGGGGCCGGCTGAAGGAGGGCGTGACGCCCAGCCATTGCAGCGTCGCGAGCATCGTGGCGCCCTTCATGGGGCCGCCGTTGTCCGAGTGCAGCACCAGGCCCTCCGGGCAGCCGGCCTGCTGCCAGCAGCGGCGGATGAGGGCCGCTGCATGCTCGGACGACTCCTCCTCGTGCACCTCAAAGCCCATGATGCGCCGGCTGAAGACGTCCACCACCAGGTACAGGTAGAGGAAGGCTCCCTTCACCGGGCCCTTCAAGTAGGTGATGTCCCAGCTCCACACCCCGTTCGGCTCGGTGGCGGTGTGCTCGGCCCGGGGCCTGGGCGTGGGGGCCTTGGCGTGGCCTCGGTGGGCCAGCTGCCCTGCTTCGCGCAGCACCCGGTAGAAGCTTGCCTCGCTGGCCACGTACTCGCCCCGGTCGGCCAACCTGGGGACAATCTGCTTGGGCGAGGCGTCGCGGAACTCCTCGCTGTTGGCCACCGCCAGGATGCGGCGCCGCTCCAGCTCGGAGAGGCGGTTGGCCGGCTGGGTGCGTGGGCCGCACCGCCCGTCCTGGGCCGTTTCCGGCTTCCTCCAGCGCTGGATGGTGCGAGGGGCCACCCCGAGCCGCTCGCACACGGCCTCCAGGCGCACGCCCTTCTCCAGCGCCTCGTCGATGAGGGCGAGCCTCATTTCTCGCTCTTCTCGTCCGCTGCGTCGTCCTCGTCTTCCAGGGGCCGCTCGTCCCAGCCCAGCGCCTGAAGTTTTTTTTCGAGCACCAGCAGCGCCGCCGTCTCCGCCAGCGCCTTCTCCTTGCGGCGCAGCTCGCGCTCGAGCTCCTTCACCCGTTTCTCCGACGAGGCCAGCCGCCGACGCTGGCTGGCCGTTAGAGCTGCGGAGGAGGCCGTCTGCGCGCCTTGGGAAAGTGCTCCAGCGGCCGCGGCCCGCCACTCCCCCAGCTGCTCTTCATGCAGCCCTTCCCGGCGCAGAAGTGCTCCCAGCGCCTCGCCCTCCAGCCCGTGCGCTTCCGCCAGCACGCGCAGTTTCTCCTCGGGCGTCCACTTCTTCGGACCGGCAGGCTTCTTCTCCTCGGGCGGGGGCGTCATCGCCGCCAACTTATTCGCCTCCCGCAGCCACTGCGACAACGTCGGCTGCGAGACGCCCACCTGGCGCGCCAGCGCCGCGGCACTCACCGCGCCCGGGCCCACCATCCGCTTCACCATCTGAGACTTGAATGCATCCGTGTACGGCACTGCGTCCTGCCTGCTCTCGCCCCCAAGGCGCGGTCATCCCGGCCATTCAGCCGAGGCGACAACTTCCCTGACACAGGGGGGGCCTGGACCACTTCGAGGGCCGTACCTGGAGAGGCTTTCACCACCACGCCACGCTCTGCATGGTGGCCCATGGTTTCCTCGCGCTCCGTCGAGCGCTTTTCCCCCAGAGGAGGATTCCCTGGACGCTGCCCCAAGTGCGCCGGCGGCTTCAACATCTACTGCTGCGCCGCCTCGGCCATTGTCCGCTGTGCCTCCGCAGACTCGGCGCTCGCGCTCCTCCTCGAGGACCGTCACGCATCTGATCAAGTAGTACTAAGACCTCCTTTCACAACCCGGCACAGTGGCGTTCGCCCCTCGGGGCCGAGCCTTCGCAGAGGGGTTATGAAAGGAAGTCTAAGGCCGCTGTTCAAAGCGTCGTCGGGACCGGCACCGCCGGCGCCGGAGCAGGAACCTCGTCCTGCGCCACGGGTGAATTCAGGACCCACGAATAGCCGTAGCCTGCCCTGAGCAGCCGGTACGTCGCGCGCTTCCCGCAGCCCGCGACACCCGCGGTGACGCGGTCCAGCTTGGTCGTCTGGAGCTCCGGCTTCGCACAGCCCAGGTCGAACTCCGCGCGGAGCCTCACGTCGGGAATCCAGGCGCACTGGCCCATCACGCAGCGCAGCTCGTAGACACCTTCGGTGTTGCAGCCGATCATCTGGTACTGGTTCTCACCCAGGTACTGCGGCGTCAGCTCCACGTCGCACTTGAGATCCCTGGCCGCGATCTTTTCCAGGTTCGCATAGCGCTTCGAGTTGATGGACGGTCCCATCTGGGAGAAGTCCACCTTGGAGTTGCTCCGGCGGCCCCCGCAGCCCGCCACCAGGAACGCCACGCCCAGGCCCACGGCCGACAGTCGAATGAGGTTCATGTCGGCCGATCTACCACGCACCTCAGAGGTACTTGAACAGCTGCGTGGTCTCGAAGAAGGTCTTCACCTGCTCGTGCACGAAGGTGTCGTCGGGCGTGAGGCGCTCAGCCTCCAACCCCATCAGGTAGTGCGCCAGCGCGCCCTTCAATCTCAACCGCGCGACCAGGATGCCCTGCTGGGCAAACGTGTTCTCCTCGAACACGGGATGCCGCTCCCAGGGAAGCAGGGCCTTGCGCCAGCGTGCGTACAACACGTCAGGCGGATCATTGACCCACTGAAGCTTGTCCTCAGGGGTCACCTTGGTCTGGGGGAACGGGATCTTCTTGACCCGGTTTTCATTCGAGGCGACCTCGACGAGGCGACAGGCTTCCTTGTACAGGAGCCCATCGCAATCCTCGTAGCGCAGTTGACGCGCTCCGTACCCCTCCTCTTCAGGGAGGCTGATGCTCTCCGGCTGGGTGCTCCTCATGAAGTCCAGATGCTGGAGGAGCGTGAAGGGCCTGGCGTTGCCCGGCTTCGAGGCCTTGATGGTGTAGGTCGTATCTCTCGACAGGTTGCCGAGCATCTCGACGACCCTCGTCATCAGGGATTTGAACTTGTCGTAATTGGTGCTCCAGCCCTCGCGGATCTCCAATCCAATCTTGTCGGGCGTGTCATAGCTCTTGCGCATGCCGACGAAGTTGAACTTGTAGCCGCTGGCCTTGTTGACCTCGAGCTTGTCCCCCCGGACGAGCGACGTGAACAGGGCGATGTGGTTCACGGTGGACGCGCCGTAGAACCGATCCTGGATGATCTCCGGATGTTTGCGGTACAGCTTGGCCATCGCGTAGTCATTGAGCTGGGTGAACAACCCCGTCAACAGGACGCTGCACGTCTTCTTGTCCTCCAGGCTTTCAGGGAGTGCGAAGACGATGTGCACCTGGAAGTCGTTCCGGTTGCTGGGGAAGGCCTGCCGAACGAAGTCCAGCTGGGCGAAGAGGCCCTCCAGGGTGTCCGGGAAGGGGGCGGTGCATTGCATCTCCCACGTCTGGAACCAGACCTCCTGCGTCAACTTGACCCAGTTGACCGGCGACACGTTCACGAAGTCGTCGTAGCAGATGCCCGGGTCGGACCTCCGCATGCGCCACCGCGGAAGCACCTGCTCATTGAAGTAGGCCACGCGCGCTTGTTGTTCCATCTGCTTCCAGGCGCCGGGCTGAACTCCCGGAGGAGCAAACCATTCGAGGATCGGGGTCGTGTTCCCCTCGAGCTCCCAGCTGAACGTGATGGGGGTGCCCCACGCGGTGTAGGTCGGCATGGCCCGACACTATACCTGGGCGTGAGACGACTCATCGCTCCCGGACAGCAGGTCCGACAGAAGCATCTGCTCTTCACTCGGTGAGAGGTCGAAGTGGCGGGCTGCCTCCGTGATGATCTGAAGCAGCGGCGTGTCCGGCTCCTCGGCCCTCCGCACCGCGATCCTGCGGGCTGCGCTGCGCAGCGCCTCTCCCCTGGGTCGAAGGCTTTCACGCATGACGGAACCTCACTTGAGAGGGCGACCGCGCCATGCGGCCCCTCTCTCAACGGTTCGGATGCGTCTGGCCCGGGGCAAGGGTCTTTCTGGACGGAAGTGGGAGCAGGCGCTTCCCATCAGCCTCTGCCCACGGGAAGCGGGCGGCTCGCAGGGCGGCGCGTGCCTTCCTCCGGATTCTCGAGCGCTCCAGCTTTGGGGTTGGACCCCACTCCGGAGAACGAGGAAACGGACATGGCAGACCCCAACATCCCTGGTTCCGAGCAGCAGGCAGGAAGCCCCACGCCGCGCAAGGCGGACATCCCCATTGATGAGCGCCGCCGCATGCGCCACGAGTCCCGCACGTCGCAGACCTACAAGGCCTTCCTCAAGTACCTGCGCGACGTGGGCCCATTCCCGAGCGAGCAGGCCGCCCAGGAGGCCGCCGTCTCCGTGCTGTGCGTGCTGGAGCAGCGCCTCTTCGGCGAGGAGGACAATGACATGGAGGCCCAACTGCCCCACAAGCTGCGCGAGCTCCTGACCCGGTGCGATCGCCACGAGGCCGGACCGCCGCCCCACAAGTTCGGCCGGGCGGAGATGCTGGCGATGGTCGCCACGGACCTGGGCGTGGAGCCCGAGAACGCCGAAGCCATCGTCCGCGCGGTCTTCAGCACCCTCCAGGCGCAGATCTCCACCGGGGAGAGTGATGACATCGCCGGAGAGCTGCCAACGGACATTCGCGACCTGTGGGCTCGCCCCGCCTGACGCCAGGGCGCTCGCCTGCATGGCGCGTGGCGTTGACGGCAGGTCATGAAGGCCGGATCGTCTCGCGCCTGGAAGGCCGGGTGGGCGTCCGGCTCCTGCCCGCGCCTCGTGCCCGGCGCGGGCCAGTCCCCGCTGCAGCGCTCCGCTCATTCAGGCCGCGGAGACCACCGTGCCCTGCGCCAGGGCGCACAGCGTCTCAACACCGTCCTTCACGGCGAAGATCTCGCACTGACACACGGCCTGCCGCTTGCCGGCGGCCTTCGACTGGGCCCGCGCGATGAGCAGCGAGCCCACGGCGGGCTTCAGGTAGTTGATCTTGTACTCGGAGGTCAGCGCGTTGCCGCCCAGCGCCAGTCCTCCGGCGAAGGTGATCGCGTTGTCCGCGAGGTAGCTGAGCACGCCTCCATGGACGAAGCCGTGCTGCTGCTTCAGTTGGTCGGTGACGGGGATTCTCAGCTCCGCGGTCCCGGGCCCGCAGCTCGCGAGCTGCGCACCCAGGAACTGGCTGAATGGCTGGGCTGCGAAGACCTGACGCGCGAACTCCTGGAGATCGTCCATTCCCTTCACATCCTAGACTTCGATTAGCGGAACAGGGCGGGCCACCACCGGACGCGGCACAGGGTGTAGGGCTTGTCCACGGGGAACCACTGAGGGGTCAGCTCATTCACCACCGTCCCGTCACCGCCCAGGCTGATGACGCCGCAGCCTTCCTTGGGGTCCATGGCCGGCAGGCGCACCTTGCCGCAGGACTCGCCAGAGGCCGCGATGAACTGCGCTTCATGCTGGCAGCCCTGATTCTCGGCGGTCACCTGGCTCCACCGCAGGTAGCCCTTGCCACCGGGAAGCAGCTCGAACCGGCGGCCGTCCCCGCCGTCCAGCCATGAGGGCAGCGGGCTGGAAGCGGCCTGCAGGCCCTCGAAAGCGGCCACCCACTTCTTGCCGAAGGTGTTCTCGACTCCCAGCACCAGGCCTCCTTGCAGCAAGGGCGCGAGGTCGTAGCGGGACCCGGCGTTCGGGGCCTGCTCCAGGGTCAGCGCCAGGAACGGGGTGCCGGGCTGGCCCGAGCTGTCCACCCAGACACCTTCCACCGAGACCGCACCCTCCGCCTGCGCTCCGGCGGAGAGCAGCAGGGCGTGGCCCTCCGTGTTCACGCCCAGCGCGCTGACGGGACCATTGAGCAGCGAGGCCACCGACAGGCTCCAGCGAAGCTCGCCCGTCGCGCCGTACGCATTGAGCGTCCCATCCGCGAGCACCTCATGCATTCCCCCCACTGGGTTCACCGCGCTGTGCAGCAGAGCGCCGTCCGGCTGCCGTGGGTGCTGGATGATCCGCCGCTGGGAGACGTCGAGGAACGTCACCCAGGTGGCTCCTCCCGTAAACGGATCCCTGGCGTGCCCCAGGAATCCCAGGGGCTGGCCGTTCAGGCGCATGTGATACGCCCCGTCTATGGATCCATCCCACCCGTAGCTGCTCGGGGAGGGCAGCACGGTGAAGTACATCCGCGAGGAGATCGCGTTGTCGGTGGTCACGATGATGTTGCCCCGGGCATCCGCCGCCGCCCCCTGACAGGTGCCATCCGTTGGAGTCGCCCGGGTCGTGTACCTCCAGGCCGCAAGGACTGCCGGAGAGGGCTGCGGGAGGGCCTCGCATGCCGAAGGCCCGGGGTCGGGCGGAGGTTCGGTCTCCACGGGCTGCTCGGGCGGTATCACCGGGTCCGCCTGCTCGGGCGGATCCTCCGTGACCGCGCCTCCCTCGGAAGGCCCGTCATCCACCGTCGGCTCCGGAGCGACGGATTCCGGCGCGGCCACTCCCCGCGCGTCCGAAGTGCCGCAGCCCGTGCCCAACCCGCCGAGGAGAAGCCCCACCCCGACCACCCACCGCCTCGCGTTCCATCCCATTGCACTGGCCCCTTCAACCTGAACAGGTTGACTGAGAGTGCAGGTAGGAACAGGGCCCAGCCAAAACCAGGGTGCGGAGCAATTGATGGCAATGATTGTCGGGTGCTCGACGGGCCGCGGGGACTACCCCTCCGCTGGAGCCGGCGCGTTCACTGGCTCTGGCGGCTCCACCGCGGGCTTGACGATGAGTTGATCCAGCGTGGGGCGCTTCGGCTTCTCGAACGGGGCCAGCTTCACGGGCTTGTTCGTGCGCGCGGACTCCTGGAGCGCGACGATGACGCGCACGTCCGCCAGGCCTTCGATGCCGTTGGGCTCCGGGTCCCGGTCCTCCAGGATGCACTGGGAGAAGTAGACGAGCTCCGGCGCGAACTGGTCGCTGTTCTTGAACGTCCGCGTCTCCGTCTCCCCTCCCACCGTGAGCACGTGCTCGATGTCCGTGCCGTAGCCGAAGCCGTGCCGCACCTGCAGGTCCCCTTCCGTGCCCACCAGCCGGTAGCTCGACACCGCGGAGGCCTCGTGGCTGATGGCGAACTGGGCCACCCGCCCGTTCGGGAAGCGCATCAGCGCGAACGCCGACGCGTCCACCCCGTGGAACCGCCCGTCCCGGCCGCCGGCCGTGAACGCGAACACCTCGCGCGGCTCGTCGCGGAACAGGTAGCGCGCGGCGTTGATGGGATACGGCCCCTCGTCCAGGAGCGCCCCGCCTCCCACGTCCACGCGCGTCCGGATGTCCCCTTCGCGCACCTGCTGCGTCAGCGTCCCCGTGAACACCAGCGGATCCCCCAGCTTCCCTTCGCGCACCAGCTCGATGGCGCGGAGGTTCGCCTCTTCGAAGTGCAGCCGGTAGGCGACCATCAGCTTCACGTCGTTCTCGTTCGTGACGCGGATCATCGCCTCGCAGTCCTCCACCGACGTCGCCATCGGCTTCTCGCAGAGGACGTGCACCCCGACGCGCGCCGCACGCTCCGTGAAGGCCCGGTGCATCGTGTTGGGCAACACGATGTAGACCGCGTCCGCCTTCGACTCGCGCAGCACCTGTTCGAACTGGTCGTAGCTCCCCACGTGCTCCACGCCGTACTTCTTCTGGAGCACGTCCCGCTTCTCCTTGTCGGAGGAGATGATGGCCACCAGCTCGGAGTTCTCCTCCGCGTGCTGGAACGCCGGGAGGATGGCCACCTGCGTGAGGTTGCCCGCTCCCACCACCGCGTACCGCACCCGCCTGGAAGTCCCCTGGGCCATCGCGCACCTCTCCCGTTGTGAGGCTTTACGCTGGTGACGCGCCGGGCTCCCCCGCAAGCCGCGCCCGTCCCTCCGGTGCACGGGACGCATGAAGGGCAGGCAGCCAGGCACATGGGCTTTCGCGAAGCCGCCATCCGGCCTATGCCGTGACTCCATGCCCTTCATGAAGATGCTCGCCCGCCTCGGGATTGGCAGCGCGCGCGTGGACACCCGCCTGGAGCACGACACCGCGCGCGCTGGCGGCGACCTGCGCGGACTCGTCCACGTCCAGGGTGGCCACACGCCCCAGCGGATCGACCGCATCGACCTGCACCTGATGGCGCAGTACCTCCAGCGCGACAACGACCGCCGCAGCGCGCTCAACGCCGTCGTGCGCACCTGGCGCATCTCCAACCCCTTCACCCTCCAGCCCCGCGAGGAGCGCGAGATCCCCTTCTCCCTGCGCCTCCCCGCCCACACCCCCATCACCGAGCGCGGCACGCCCGTGTGGATCAAGACGGCGCTCGACATCGACAACGCCCTCAACCCCGAGGACAGCGACCGCATCCACGTCCTGCCCCACCCATTCCTCCAGACCGTGCTCGACGCCGTGCTGCACCTGGGCTTCCAGTGGCGCAACGCGTACTGCGAGGCCGGCCCCGCGCTGGGACGCGAGGAGCCCTTCGTCCAGGAAATGGAGTTCCACGCGGGCCCGGCCTGGGAAGGCCCGCCGCGCACGCTCTGCCTCCTGCCGTTTCCCCAGGACGACGCGCTGGAGCTGATCCTCGACCTGGACCGCGGCCCCCGGGGCCTCACGTCCCTCCTGGAGGGCACGGCATTGGAAGGTGGCCGACGCCAGCGGCTCGTCCTGTCCTCCACGGACCTGTCTGGGGGGACTGCTGCCATTGCGGCACTGTTGAAATCGCACCTGCGCGGCGGGGCCTGAAAGCCCGGAAGGCCCGGGTCTTCGTACAGGCCTGGACGCACCTGACTTCCCAAGTCCTCCGCCCGGGCGCGGAAGTGGTACAAGCCGCCGTGTGAAAGCTCCCCCGCCTCCTGCTGCCCCTGAAACCCCCACCTTCGACGCCCTCGGACTCAAGCCCGAACTCGTCGAGGCGCTGACGTCGCTCGGCTACGAAGAGCCGACCCCCATCCAGGCCGCCGCGCTCCCGCCGCTGCTCGCCGAGAAGGACCTGCTGGGCATCGCGGCCACGGGCACCGGCAAGACGGCCGCGTTCTCGCTCCCGCTGCTGCAGCACCTGAAGCCGGGCGCCGCCGCGCCGCACAGCACCTCCGCGCTGGTGCTGGTGCCCACGCGTGAGCTGGCCATGCAGGTGTCCGAGGCCATCCACCGCTACGGCCAGAAGCTGGGCGTGAGCGTGCTTCCGCTCTACGGCGGCCAGGAGATCGGCCGGCAGCTGCGCGTGCTCAAGCGTGGCGTGGACGTCATCGTCGCCACGCCGGGCCGCGCGCTGGATCACCTGCGCCGCAAGACGCTGAAGCTGGACCAGGTGCGCACGGTGGTCCTGGATGAAGCGGACGAGATGCTCGACATGGGCTTCGCGGACGACCTGGAGGCCATCCTCTCCGAGACGCCCGAGCAGCGGCAGACCGCGCTGTTCTCCGCCACCCTGCCCCCGCGCATCGCCAGCATCGCGGAGCGCCACCTGCACGAGCCGGTGCGCGTGCGCATCGCGAAGGAGAAGCTGGAGGCCGGGGAGATGCCCCGCGTCCGGCAGACGGCCTACATCGTGCCGCGTGCCTTCAAGATCGCCACGCTGGGGCGCGTGCTGGACCTGGAGTCCCCCACCGCCGCCATCGTGTTCTGCCGCACGCGCACGGAGGTGGATGAGCTCACCACGTCCCTCAACGGCCGGGGCTGGCGCGCGCACGCGCTGCACGGCGGCATGAGCCAGGAGCAGCGCGACCGCGTCATCAAGCAGTTCAAGTCGCAGGCGGCGGACCTGCTCATCGCCACCGACGTGGCGGCGCGAGGCCTGGACATCCCCCGGCTGACGCACGTGGTGAACTTCGACGTGCCCAACGCGCCGGAGGCCTACGTGCACCGCATCGGCCGCACGGGCCGCGCGGGCCGTGAGGGCGTGGCCATCACCCTGCTGGAGCCCCGCGAGCACCGGCTGCTGCGCAACATCGAGCGGCTCACCGGCCAGCGCATCGAGGTCACCGCGGTCCCCACCGTGTCCGACCTGCGCGCGCGCCGGCTGGAGATGATCCGCTCGTCACTGCGCGAGACGCTGGTGGCCGGGGAGCTGGATGGGTTCCGCGGCATCGCGGAGGACCTGTCCAGCGAGTTCAGTGTCATGGACGTGGCCGCCGCCGCCATCAAGCTCCTCCAGGAGAAGGAGGACGAGGGCAAGGACTCCGCCGAGCAGGACATCCCCCAGGTGTCGGCGCCGACGGAGCGGAAGTTCCCGCGGCCGGAGCGCTCCGGGCCTCCGGGCCGGGGCGGTGAGCGCTCCGAGCGCCCGTCACGCGGCCCCCGCCAGGACCGGGAAGAGCGCGGCGAGCGCGGTGACCGGGGCCCCTCGCGGCCCCAGCGCGCGCCGGAGTGGAACGTCACGCGCCTGTTCATCGGCGCGGGCCGCACCGCGGGCATGCGGCCGGCGGACCTCGTGGGCGCCATCGCGGGCGAGGCGGGGCTCGAGTCCTCGCGCATCGGCGCGATCCACATCGCGGACATGTACTCCATCGTGGAGGTGCCGGAGCCGGATGCCGCGCGCATCATCTCCGCGCTGAAGGGCTCCACGCTGCGCGGCCGCAAGGTCACCGTGCGCCGCGACACCCGCGACTGATGCACCCCGCGTGTCACCGGCCCCCCTTCATGGGCGGCCGGTGACCCACGGCCTCAGGGCGCGTCCGGATCCATGTCCGGCGCGCGTCCCAGCAGCAGCGGCGACACGAGCCGGCTCTCCGGGTGCATGCGCAGGAGCGTGTGGATGACGCCGCCCAGCCCCGCCATCAGCCCGGGTGAGAAGGCGTCGCGCGCGAGCCCCGCCACCGGGCCGCGCGCCTCCAGGCCGGAGATCAGCTCCGCGTCCAGCACCTCGCGGTCCGGCCCGAGCGGCGCCGAGGACAGCCGCCGCGCCGTCTCCAGCAGCTCCCACAACCCCAGGTCGCCGTGGCACAGCGTGTGGGTCCAGCCGAAGCCCTCGCGCACGGCCGCGGCCCGGGCCCGCTGGAACAGGTCCCCGTAGCGCGCGGCCCCGGTGCGAGCGAAGAGGTCCGCCGCCGCCAGGCCGATGCCCGTGCTCCCGTGGCACCAGGTCGTCAGCTGATCCGTGGCCTCCGGGCGGCGGAGGTCCGTCCAGTTCCCCAGCTCCGGCCGGTAGAGGCCGTCCACGAAGTCGAAGGCGCGCTCGGACAGGCTGCGCCACCGCCGCCGGTCCGCCGCCGTCCCCGCCGCGCTCAGGCCCAGCCGCGCCAGCGCCCAGGCGATGCCCGCCGTGCCATGCGCGAAGCCGCCGATGGGCTCCGGGAACATCGACGTGGACCACCGCGCGTCGCCCGCCACGCCGCGCGCCGTGTCCTCCAGCCGCCGGCCCGCGTGCGCCGCGAGGTCCAGCCACCTCGACTCGCCGGTCTGGTCCACCAGGTTGAGCAGCGGGACGATGACGCCCGCCACGCCGCCCAGGACCTCCAAGAGGCCGTCCGCGTCCAGCACCTGGGGCGTCAGCGCCGCCGCGCGCTCCCGGGCCCGGTCCAGCGCGTCGGGGACCGTGCCCAGGTCGTGCAGCGTGGACCAGATCCACACCTGCGACGCGAGCCCGGAGAAGCCGCCCGGCTGCTTCACCGGCACCCGGTCCTCCGTGGCGCGCAGCACCGCGAGCGCGCCCGCCAGCAGCTCGGGCAGGCCGTCCACCGCGTCCGCGCGGCCGTGGTCGACCTCGCGCAGGTACTGGGCCAGCACCACCGCGACGCCGCCCTGCCCGCTGTAGTGCTCGGCGGAGAGCGGGCGCACCGCCCAGCCGTACTCGGCGAGCACCGGGCTGATCCACGTCACCGTCCCGTCCGGTCCCCGCACGGCCGCCTCACTCACGCGGCGGACCAGCTTGGACAGCTGGGCCCGGCGCCGCGCGTCCAGGCGCTCCCGGCGCGCGGGTGTGGCCGGCGCGGGGACGCGAGGAGGCACGGCCTTCTCGTTGAGGTACGCGCTGATCAGCGTGCTCTGGATGGTCATCTCCTCCAGCGACTCATCCACCGAACGCCAGGCCTCCAGCGAGGCGTCGAGCACGCTCCGGGTCACGGGCTGCGTGAACACGGGGATGTCCCCCACGCACAGGTCCGCCAGCTCCTCGTCGATGATGGGTGTCGTGGAGGGCGCGCCGGGGGACACGTCCGCGTTCTTCCGCATCACGTCCCGCGCCCGCGCGTGGGCCCTGGGCGCGTCGTACAGCGAGGCCGGGTGCCAGAGCATGCGCAGCAGCTCCGCGTACGTCTGCGTGGGCCGCAGGATGCGCCGGACCACCGCGCCCGTGAAGGGCTCCAGCAGCGGGCGCAGCCCCCCGTACGCGTCCAGCGTCTTCATCCGCGAGGTCAGCTCGTGGAAGCCCTCCACGACCTGGTCCCAGTGCCGCGCGAGCACGGGGTCCGGGCTGGGGTGGTTCTTCGCGTGTGGGCGCTCCATCAGCGTCATGCCCAGGTGGGCCGCGTCCGTGCCTCCGCCGACGATGAGGGGCGCGGGGACGCGCGGCTGCTGTCCCGGGAGCGAACCCGCCGCGGAGATGTCCAGGCCGCCCAGGCCCGGGCCTCCGCTTCGCACGGGGAGCAGGCCCGTGCGCAGGACGGTGCCACGGATGGCCTTCGCGGCCAGGTCCACCGCCAGTCCGCGCTCCGCCGGAGGCACGGGCGGGTCGGGGGTGAAGAGGCTCTCCACGTCCACCACCACGGGCACCGGCCCGTGCGCGATGAGGTTCTCCGAGTGCAGGTCCGTGCCGCCCAGCAGGCGCATCACCGCGAGCCAGTGGCCCAGGTTCCGGTAGAAGCGCGAGAGCTCCGCGTCGTTCGCGCAGAAGCGGTGCTCCACGAACTCCGCCCAGCCATAGCCCGCGCGCACCAGCACGGAGGGCACGCGGATCCGCGTGGGCTCGGCATCCGGCGCCAGCACGCGCGCGAGCAGTCCCTCCAGCGCGCGATCCACGCGCATGCACCGGGGCTTGTAGAGCACCGTGCCCTCTTCCAGGTCCAGCAGCGCCACCGTCTGGCCGCCCCGGTGCGCATCGCCCTCCCCCAGCCGCAGGCGCTTGAGCGCGCCGCGAGGACGGCCGGGCAGCTCCGTCAGCGACTCGCGGTCCGCGACGAACCGGTCCGCCAGCCGCAGCACCGCCTGGGTCTGGAGCCGGCCCAGCGTCGCCAGCCTGTCCAGCAGCGGTGGGTAGCGTTCGCGCAGGTGCGTATGGAAGTCGGAGGTGCAGGCGTGCTCGAGGAACTGGGCCCACCGTCCCGGCGGGTCCGCGGCGTCGAGCCGTCCCTCCAGCGACGCGGCGTGCAGCTCCAGGAGGAGCACGCGGTTGAGCTTGAGCTGGGCGCTGAAGCCCAGCGTCTCCCGGGCCGCGGCCTCCACCACGCCGCGCTCCGCCGGGGAGAGCCCCTCCGTCCGCGACAGCCGCTCCGCGAGCGAATCCAGGTGCGGCGCCAGCAGGACGTTCACGGGGCGCGCGAGCCATCCCTCGGGAGGGACCTCGGCAGCCATCGACGCTTCCTCGTGGACCATGAGAGGGGGCTCCCTGGGGGTGGGACCGGAGGTGGGAACGGCGCGAAGCCCTCCGGCACCGCGCACGGCGCCGGAGGGGAGATTCACGCGGGCGGGGGCCCGCGATGGATCAACAGCAGAAGGCGGTGCTGGACGCGCTGCAGCTGCTGCAGCCCGTGTCCGCCACGAGGTTGGACTCCGTGAGCGCCTGCTCCGTGCGCGCACCTCCCACGAACACCGGGCCCGCCGGGTTCGTCATGCCATGGGACTCCTCATCACCGGACAGCCAGCCCTGCACCACATCCTGGACCGAGGCCTTCTTCGTCATGAGTGCTCTCCCTTGCGGCCGGACCCGCATGGCGAGGGGTGCCAGACGTGCCGGACGCGGAACGGACGTGAACACAGACACGCCCCGCAATGCCAGACGCGGCAGGTCAAAGTCAGACATCACACAATGGCTTGTGTCCGCACGACACAAGTCCAGCGGGGCGCGAACGGGACGTAAGGGATTGCCACGACGCAGCGGCCGGTCCCCTGTCCAAGGGGGCGAGGGAGTTGTGGACCAGGAGACACGACGGCCCCGGGGTCGGAATGCGAGCCCGGCTCGCGACATCCACCTCCCGTGAAAGCCGAGGGGCGGACAGCCAGGCCCCTGTCCGCTCTTTCCAGGTCAGCGCGGAGGCCTAGGATGGCGAGGAGGAGGTGAACGTGAAGGACCCCATCCCCAGCCTGGAGGATCCGCTGATCCTCAATGGCATCGATGGTGCCACCGGGCAGTACCTGGTGCCGCCCGTCGCGCTGCCCGCGGTCGCGGAGGTGGCGGAGCCCCGGCGAAAGGAGCCGTACTTCGATGCGTGGAGGAAGTGGCTCGGGTTCGTCCCCCGCCTCCTGAAGTTCGACCTGCCTTACGGCGTTCCGTATGGGGACTACACGCAGGCGGGCTGGGGGGTGGTGTTTCCGGCGTCCGCCTCCGACGCGCTTCGCAAGAGCCTGGAGCCGCTCATCGCCCACCGTGGCAAGCGCATGGACGCGGCGCGGTTCCACGTCCTCACCTACCAGCCCGGCGAGACGGCACATCAGTTCTTGAGGCGGCACGGAGCGCCCCTCGGCGACGTGGATCCGACCGTGGTGCCCTACTACCTCCTGCTCGTGGGCGGGCCCGACGTCATCCCGTTCGACGTGCAGCATTCGCTCTCCCTGTCGCACGCCGTGGGCCGCCTCTCCTTCGACTCGCCAGAGGAGTACTCGCGCTACGCGGACAGCGTGGTGGCCTATGAAACGGGCGCATCCGTTCCCAATCACCGGCAGGTGAGCTGGTGGGGGCCCAAGCACCCGGGAGATCGCTCCACGGAGCTCAGCGCGGACAGCCTTGTCGCCCCATTGGTGCGCGGCGCGGACGTGGACGACACCTCCTTCCTGAAGGTCCCTGTCGCCGCGCAGGCGGGCTTCGCCAGCCGGGACGCCATCGAGCAGGCCGCGACCCGCGAATGGCTGCTCGACGCGCTCCACGGCCGCGAGGAGCGCCCGGCGGTGCTCTTCACCGCGTCCCATGGCGTGGGGTTCAAGGCGAATGATCCGCTCCAGCTCACGAAGCAGGGCGCCCTCTTGAGCCAGGACTGGAGCGGCTTTGGCGCGATGGCCCCCGCGCACTACGTGGCGGCGTCGGACATCCAGGATGACGCCCGGCTCCATGGCCTGGTGGCGTTCTTCTTCGCCTGCTTCGGCATGGGCACGCCCGCGAACGACGAGTTCCCGCTCACTCCCACCCGGAAAGGCGAGGCGCTCGCGAGCGCGCCTTTCGTGTCGGCCCTGCCCCGGCGGCTGCTGGCCCATCCCAACGGGGGCGCGCTGGCGGTGATTGGCCACGTGGAGCGGGCCTGGGGTTTCTCCATCACGCCCCTGGGCGTGTCGAAGCCCACCCTCCAACCCTTCCACAACACGCTCAGGGCAATCATGGCGGGCGAGCCCGTGGGCCACGCGCTGCGCGGCTTCCGCGACCGGTTCTCCAACGCCAACAGCGCCCTGCTGGCGCACCTGGACACCAACACCTCCGACGGCAAGCTCGGACCCCGTGAGCTGCTGTTCCAGTGGATCGAACGCAACGACGCACGCAACTACGTGGTGCTTGGCGATCCCGCCGTGAGCCTCCGGCACAACGACCTGCAGGCGCTTCCCTGAAAGGAGCATCGACCGATGCGAACGCTCATTCTCAGCGACCTTCACCTCGGCAACGGAGGCCCCTACGACATCTTCGCGGGCGCCGCCGAGCTGCCCGCCCTCTTCAACTCCTTCACCGGCACGCCCACCCACGTCGTCCTCAACGGGGACAGCTTCGACTTCCTCCTCAACGACGACCCGCTGGCGGTGGATCCACAGCGGACGCTGGAGCAGGCGCGCGCGCTGGTGACGTCCGCGACCACCGCGCCCGCGCTCAAGGCGCTCGGGCGGGTGCTGGCCGCGGGGGGCCGGGCGACGATGGTGGTGGGCAACCATGACCTGGAGTTGGCGCTGCCGGAGGTTCAGGACGTGATCCGCTCGGCGCTCGGGCAGCCGCCGGACGTGGCTTCGCGGCTGGAGTTCCGGGACGGCACCGCGCCGCTCCAGCTGGAGGTCGGCGGGTCGCGCGTGCTCGTCACGCACGGCGAGCACACCGACGTGGCGAACCGCATCGACTACGACTCGCTCCTGTCGCCGGAGCGGGCGAACCGCTTCCGGTATCCGCCGGGCTCGGTGCTGGTGAAGACGCTGCTCAACCCGCTCAAGCACCAGCACCGCATGCGGTACATGGACCTGCTCAAGCCGGACTTCGAGGGCGCGGTGATGGTGGCGCTCGGCGTGAAGCCCGACGCGCTCAAGGTCCTGTTCACGTCCGGGACGCTCACGCTCATCCGGCGTCTGCTGGAGAACCGGGGCCTCGCGCCGGCCTTCGCGCTCGAACCGATGGATGCGGTGGGCGCGTCGGATGCGGACGCGCACCTGGCGCGCAGCCTGGCGCGCGTGGACCTGAAGGACGACGAGGTGGACGCGCTGTTGTCGGTGCTGGACCCGGAGAAGCTCAACGCCTTCGACAACCCGGAGGCCCTGGGCCGCGCCCGGCTGAAGCTGGCGAAGGCGGGCTTCTCGCTCTACGCACGCCTGCACCGCGCGGTCGCCGGCAGGAGCGGCACGGACTACTTCGCGCTGGAGCCCGGCAAGGCCGAGCTCGCGGAGACCGCGCGGCTGGGCAAGAAGTACAACCCCCAGGCCGTGGTGATGGGCCACACGCACGCGGCCCGCTGGCATGAGGGAAATGGCCCCCTCTACGCCAACACCGGCACGTGGATCTCCCTGCTCCAGCTCCCCGCTCCGGACGCCTCCGACGAGGAATGGGGTGAATACCTCGCGGAGCTCCAGGGCAACCCGTCGCTGGACCCGGCGAAGCAGAAGCACGCGAAGCTGGAGCAGCGCTTCACCTTCGTGGAGGTGGAGCCCCACGCCTCCGCGAAGGGCGCGACGCTGCGGCTGTCGCAGTGGACGGCCCAGGGCCCGAAGACCCTGCGCAGCGCGGAGCTTCCGTCCGGCGGCTAGCTCAGCGGGAGAGCTGGGGACGGTCCGCCACGGCGGACAGCGCGCCGTGCAGCACGGTCAGCAGCACGGCCACCCCGAGCATGTAGGGGGCAATGAGCTGGAGCCCCCACCGCTCCGCGATGACGCCCGCGAGGCTGGGCAGCGCCGCCACGCCCGCGGTCGCCGCGCTGACCTGGAAGCCCACCGCGTGGTGGGAGACGTCCAGCCCCACGCGGCGCGGCGTCTCCGACATCAGGACCGGGAAGATGGGCGCCAGCGCGAGCCCCAACAGCACAAGCCCCAGCGCGGGCGGCACCGACGGAACCGCGAACAGGAGCGCGCCCACCACCGCCAGCACCGTGCTCCCGCGCAGCATCCGAACCGGGCCAATGTGTTCAACCACGAAGCCTGACAGCACGCGCCCCACCAGCAGGCTGCCCCAGTAGAGGCTCACGCAGGTGCCCGCCGCGGCGGTGTGCAGGCCCCGGCCCTCCGTCAGCACCGTGAAGCTCCACTGGCCCGCCGTCACCTCCACGCCCGTGTAGAAGAAGAACGTCAGGATCTGCAGCCACACGCGGGGACGGCGCACGGCCTCCATCGCGGACGCGGTGGCGACCTGCGCCGGCGCTTCCTCTCCGGGGGCCCTCGCGGGCGCGTCCCAATGCCGGCGCATCACCAGGAACGTCAGGGCCAGCGCCCCCAGCACCCCGGCGAGGACGGCGTAGCCCGTCCGCCACCCCGCCCCCCGCGTGAGCAGCGCGGTCATCAACACCGGCCCCAGCGCGGCGCCGACGCTGTAGGCCGCGTGCAACCAGGCCATGTGCTTGGGGCCGAAGTTCTGGGCCGCGTAGTTGTTGAGCGCGGAGTCGATGGCGCCCGAGCCGAAGCCGATGAAGCAGGCGGCGGCCAGGAACAGCGCGAACAGCGGCACCGTCGCGTAGCCCGTGAGCCCCAGCGCCACCGAGCCGGTGCTCAGCGCCAGCAGCAGCCCCAGGCGCATCGCCCGCATCAGCCGGCCCGCGAGCAACCCGGAGCTGAAGTACGCGACGGCCGCCGTCCCGAGGATGGAGCCCATCATCGCCTGCGACAGCCCGAACGTGCTCCGCAGCGACGGCCACGCGACGCCCAGCACCGCGTCCGGCAACCCCAGGCTGACGAACGCCAGGTAGGCAAGCGTGAGGAGCGCGGGACGCGGACGGGGCACGGGCGGGGAGAGGCTCACGCGGCGCACCCTAGAACGCGGTCCCGCATCCCGTCAGGGCCAACCTCGTTACGTTCCCTCGCCCGGTCTTGACCTTGACACCAGTGTCAGGCCCTAGCGTCCGGCTTCAGGAGAGCAGGATGAACATTGGAGAACTCGCCCGGCGCACGGGCAGCAGCGCGCGCTCCATCCGCCACTACGACAAGGCCGGGCTGCTCGCCTCCCACCGCCGGGACAACGGCTACCGCGACTTCGACGAGGTGGCCGTCCCCCAGGTGATGCAGGTGGCCCGGATGATCCGCCTGGGCTTCTCCCTGGAGGAGATCGCCACCTTCCCGCGCTGCATGCTCCGGCAGGTCACGGACGCCATCTGCCCGGACGCGCTCGCGGCGCACCGGGATCGCCTGGCGGAAGTGGAGCGGCAGCTCTTCGACCTCGCGCGCCTGCGCGAGCGCCTGCTCGCCGTGCTTCCCCCCAACGAACGAGTCCCCCATGAACCGTCGTGACGTGATGAAGACCGCCCTGCTGGGCACGGGCCTGCTGCCAGGAATCGGCCTCGCGGCCACGCCCGCGAAGGCTCCGCGCAAGGCCCGGACGTTCCTCCTGGTGCACGGCGCGTGGCACAACGCCCTGCACTGGACGCGCGTCTCGGAGGCCCTCTCCGCGAAGGGGCACCAGGTGGTGGCCATCGACCTGCCCGGCCACGGCCTCAACGCGCGCTTCCCCGAGTCCTACCTCACGGGCGACGCGGCGCGCTTCCAGGAGGAGCGCTCGCCCCAGGCGGACGTCACATTGGATGACTGCGCGGACGCGGTGGTCGCCGCGCTGGAGAAGCTCCAGGGCGGTGTCAGCAAGCCCGTGCTCGTGGGCCACAGCGCGGGAGGCACCGTCATCACCCGCACGGCGGAGAAGGCCCCGCACCTCATCGGACGGCTGGTGTACCTGAGCGCCTACGTCCCGCTGCGCCTCCAGAGCGCCAGCGGCTACGGCGCCCTGCCCGAGGCCCACACGCCCTACAGCGCGTCCCTCTTCATCGGCGACCCCGCGAAGCTGGGCGCGGTGCGGATCAATCCGCGGGGCGATGCGAAGTACCGGGAGGCCCTGCGCGCGGGCTTCTACCACGACGTGGACGAAGCGGCCTTCCTGCCCTTCGCGCTCACGCTCACGCCCGACATCCCGCTGTCGCTGTGGACGGGCAAGGTCGGCGCCACGAAGGAGCGCTGGGGCCGCATCCCGCGCAGCTACCTGCGCTGCGCCCAGGACCGCGCCCTGGTCCCAGCGCTCCAGGACTTGATGATCCGCGAGGCGGACGCCTTCACGCCCGGCAACGCTTTCACCGTGGACACGCTGGACACGTCACACTCGCCCTTCGCGTCCCAACCCCAGAAGCTGGCCGCGCTACTGGACGGCCTGCGCTGAAGCGGCCGCATCGTGTGTCGGTGCCGGCCTGTACCGTGCCCGGCATGACAACCACGATCAATGCCTCACGCCGTCGCGTTGCCACGCTGTTGGCCGGAGCGCTGTCCTTGTCCGCATGTACCGAGGGCGCCATGGGCGCCGCAGCCGGTGTGCGCAAATGGGTGGGGCCGCAGGTCACGGTCCCAGGCGGCGGGCAGTTCAGGACGAACATCTTCTACGGCCCGTGGCAGTGCAGTCCGCAGCTCATGGACTACTGCCGCGACAAATGCTCCGGGGAGGGACACGCGCTCCAAGGCTGCGTCTGGCTCGCGGACGTGAAGATGGACTTCGACGGCAACATGTTCCGAGCGGGGAGCCGGTTCGGCATCACCAACTGCTGCTGTAACTACCCAGCGCTGAGCGTCAGCCAGAACGCAACGGCACGGGGCCGATGGGAGTCCATCCGGGATGGATTCCGCGAGCGATGGGCGGAGAAGTTCGGCCAATGGCCGACTGACGCCAGCGGGAACAACTACCCGGCCCACCACATCCGCGATCTCAAGCACGGTGGCAACCCTACTGACTGGGACAACATCATCCCCTATCCGGCCGACCTCCATTCCGGCCTGAATCAGGTCTACAACCAGTGCTACGCAGCCCAACCCCCGTGGACAAGCGCCGGGGTCAGCCATCCCTACGGAGAGTAGCCACGTGCCGACGATGACCGGACTTCTCGACGCAGTGGCAGCCCAGCACTTTCCGCATCCGCCCGCGACGGAGGCAGCGGTCGTCGCGTTCGAACATCGAATGGGGTGGCGCCTGGATCCGGACTTGCGCGCCTTCTACACGCGTTTTGATGGAGCGAGGCTGTTCCGCGAGTCCAACGCGCCGTACCACATCCTGCCGCTCGCGGAGGTGCGGCGCGCGCGGGTCGTCATGTCCCAAGCCGATACCGACGCGGCGGGGCCTGCGGATTGGTACGCGGTGTGCCAGCTCCAGGACAGCAACTACGCGCTCCTGGATGTGGGGCAACAGACGCATGGGCGCTATTCCCTCCGCGACGGTTACCGCGAGGGTTTTCCCGACCCCTACTACTGCCCGGTCATTGCCCACTCGTTCGCGGAGTTCCTGGCGGGCGCACTGGCGTCCGGTGGGCGGTCCTATTGGCTGAAGGCCCTCGAAGAACAGGGCGGGTGACCTCAAGACGGCCTGCGCTGAAGCGGCCGCATCAGAAGATGGACAGGCCGGTCAGCGTCGTGAACCGGTCCAGCGCCTCCACGCCCGCCACCGAGTTGCCTCGCGCATCCAGCCCGGGGCTCCACACGCACAGGCCGCAGCGGTTGGGGATGACGGCAATGATGCCTCCGCCCACGCCGCTCTTGCCGGGCAGCCCCACGCGGTAGGCGAACTCTCCCGCAGCGTCGTACGTGCCGCAGGTGAGCATCACCGCGTTGACCTGCTTCGCCTGGCTGCGCGTGAGCAGCCGCGCCCCGTCCGCCCGCTGTCCATGGCGGGCGAGGAACCCGCACGCCCGCGCCAGGTCCGCGCAGCTCATCGCCAGCGAGCACTGCCAGAAGTAGTGCTCCAGCACCTCCGGGACGGCGCCCTCCATGTTGCCGTAGCTCGCCATGAAGTGGGCCAGCGCGCTGTTGCGGTGCCCGTGCTCCGCCTCCGACGCGGCGATGACCGGATCGAAGTCCACCAACGGGTTGCCGCTCTCCGCCCGGAGGAAGTCCCGCAGCGTGCCGCGCGCATCCCCGGTGAGCCGCTGCAGGCGGTCCGTGATGACCAGCGCGCCCGCGTTGATGAACGGGTTGCGCGGGATGCCCTGCTCGTACTCCAGCTGCACCAGCGAGTTGAACGGGTTGCCCGACGGCTCCTTGCCCACGCGCTTCCACAGCGCGTCCCCGTCCCGCGCCAACGTGAGCGCCAGCGTGAAGACCTTGGAGATGCTCTGGATGGAGAACGGCTCGCGCCAATCCCCCACACCGTACACGTCCCCCTCCACCGTCGCGAGCGCCATGCCGAAGCGGTGGGGATCCACCGCCGCCAGCGCCGGGATGTACGTCGCCACGCGGCCCTGCCCCAGCACCGGCCGCACCGCGTCCCAGACCTCCGACAACACCGCCTGGTAGTCCATGTGCCGCCATCCTGGTCCGGAACGCGCATGGGGGCTTTCAGAAAATCCGCGGCGCGGTGTCTCTTGGGGCATGCGCTTGTTCTCCACCACGCTCCTGGCCCTCTGCCTCCTGGGCACCCTCCCCACCGCGTGCTGCAGCAACCCCAGTCCGTCCACGAACTCCTGCCAGACCCCGGACGAGACGCCGACAGAGCCGGGCTCGGTCCAGGTGACCCGGCTGGGCTCCGGCCAGTTGAACGCCGCGGGCCAGACGTGGCCCTACCAGCTGCTCAAGCTGGAGGTGCCCGGCCGCGCCGCCACCTATGCGCAGTGGTTCCCGCCCCGGAAGCCGGGCGTGTCCCCCGTGGTGATGCTCACCAAGCCCTACGATGGCATCGCGTGGACGGGCGAGGCCGTGGACGCGAAGTGGGCCGCGCGCGGCGCCGGCATCCACCCGGACGACAGCGAGCCGCACCACGGGCCGGGTTCTTCGCCCATCGCGTTCACGCCCACCACGCCGGAGCTCATCGCGGGCGAGGCCTTCATCTACCTCTTCCATGACTTCGGCGTGCTCGCCGTCTTCGGCCGCTTCTACGCGGGCGGGGACCTCCAGAACGACCGCGACGACATGAACGCGGGCCTGCGCTTCCTGGCCCAGGCCGACAACGTGGACACCCAGCGCATCGGCATCTTCGGCGGCTCGTGGGGCGGCTACGAGGCGCTCTACGCGGCGGCGGATGCTCCCGCCACGGTGGTGCCTGGCGTGGGCGTCGCCCTGGCCCCGCTGTCCGACTTCGCGCAGGAGGTGGACTACGTGAGCCGCGTCGTGCCGTCGCGCGTGAGCGACCCGGTGATGCGCTCGCGCTACCAGCAGTTCTTCGAGCCCTACTTCCGCCGAATCTTCGCCACCACCGGCGGCGACCCGACCACGCCCGGCACGGACTACACGCGCTGGACCGCCGCCCACCTGGCCAGCACCGTGCAGACGCCGTTCCTCATCCTCCACGACGACTGGGACACCCTCATCCCCGTGGAGCACACGCGCGCGCTCGTCTCCCAGGCCCCGCAACGCTTCACGCCGATGTACCTCCAGAACCTCGCGGCCGTGGACTGGAACACCCTGCCGCCGGACCACGGGCCGCTGCTCGCCACGCACGGCAGCGTCGTCATCACCCTGGGCGTGGGGCACCTCATCGTGAAGCTGGGGGCGGCGGAGCAGCCCCTCTACATCCCCCACGCGCAGGGCACCGTGCGCGCGTGGCTGCAAGGTGTGCGCGCCGCGCAGGAGCAGGGCCGCGACGTGAGCGACGTGGTGCCCCGGCTGGTGGAGTTGACCGACCCGCGCGTGCAGATGTTCGAGCCGTCCCTGGGCACGTTCCAGCCGGGCGCCGCCTTCGTCGCCCAGGAGCTCAACGCCGTCTGGGGCACGAGCTTCACCGACGCCAACGTGCGCTCGGCGCTCGCTCCTGGCCTTCCGACACCCTGAGTCAGGGCCCGTCCGCTCGACTCCCACGCCGCCGGAAAATGATGGTGTGTCGATCCGCGCGCGGCCCATTCGTCGTCAGGATGGACGGGCGGATGGAAGGCCCGGAAGGGATGGATGCGACCATGGAACTGACGGTGACGGAGTTCGTGACGCTGGACGGAGTGGTGCAGTCCCCGGGAGCCCCGGAGGAAGACACGAGCGGCGGCTTCGCCCACGGCGGCTGGGTGCAACCGCATTCCAGCCCGGAGTTCGGCGCGCACGTCGTCGACATCTTCAGCCGGGCGGACGCGTTCCTGCTGGGGCGCAGGACGTACGACATCTTCGCTGGCTACTGGCCGCGCATGACGGAGCCAAAGGACCCCATCGCCGGGCCGCTCAACAGACTGCCCAAATACGTGGCGTCCGCCACCCTGCGCCGCGCGGAGTGGGCGAACTCGACGCTGCTGGAAGGGGACACGGTGGAGGCGGTGCGCCGCCTCAAGGCCTTGCCCGGCCGCGAGCTGCAGGTGCATGGCAGTGGCGGCTTGCTGCAGACCCTGCTGGAGCATGACCTGGTGGACGTGCTGCATCTGCACGTCTTCCCCGTGACGTTGGGCAGCGGCCGGCGCCTCTTCGGACCGGGAACGCAGCCCCGCACGCTGCGGCTCGCCGCATCGAAGATCACGCCCACGGGCGTCGTGCTGCTGACCTACCAACGCGGTGGACCCCTGAAGGTGGGCACCATCGGGCAGACGGACTGAGGCGCTCAAGCGTCAGCGCAGGCCCGAGAGCTTCGCCAGCTTGACTTTCACGTTTTTCGGCCATGGCATGTTGTGCCATGCCGGACTCCCGCCACCTCTTGCGCGATGCCAGCGTCCCTGCTCCCCGCGTCTCAAGGGGCGTCAGGGAAGGCATGGTGCCTTTGCTCTGGATGGCAGCGCTCACGCTGTCCGTGGCATGCGGCGGCTACTCGTATCTCCGGGATGGCAACGGGACGTACTTCGGGATTGAAGTCCGCGACGGCCGCGAGGTTCCATGGGTCCGTGGACCGTGGCCTGTCATCGCCCCTTCCGTTGAAGCGGATGCCATCGTCGACCAGCTGTGCGCCCCGCTCATGGAGTTGCCCGCCGCCGCGCCACCTCAAGGCGCCTATGGCCAGGAGTACTGCGGGGTCATCTACTCCCATGAAGGCCGCTACTATGCATCCTGGCCCGCAGCGCTTGAGACCCCGCGTCTCAGCGCTGAGAACAAAGACTTCAAGGACTGCCGCGTGCCCAAAAAAGTGGTGGATGAGCGGGGGCGGACAGCAATCCTGGCGGACTATCACACCCACCCGTGGCGCTACTCGCCGCTGTCCATCCAGGACCGCTGGAAGTCTCGCCAGCGATACTCATTCCGCGTGCAGATGGACGCTACGTGCAACGTGCAGATGTACGTCCCGCATCTTGAGCAGGAGCGCCCTGGGGAGGTCTACGTGCGGCAGGGGCGCCGCTGGATGCTCATCGGGCGCGTCGTTGACAAGGTGAATGGCATCATTCTGCCTGTGCCGGAGGGCTCCCGATGACACGCGCGTCGCTGCTCGCTCTGTCTCTCGTTGCGTTGAGCGGGTGCTCCTTGTTCCAGCGCTCGATGCGCCCACCGCATGCGCCTCCCGACGAGGCCCAGAAGTTTGTCTTCCCGCCCCTTCCCTTTCAGGAGGGCCGGACAACACTCCTCAGTGGGGACATCGCCACCGCCGTCCAACTCGCGATGGATGACTTCCTCCCCTTGGACCGCAGGCCGCCCAAGGACGCGACACCGGTCGAACTGTGCCTCTTCCGTCGCGACATCTATCAGGTGTCGGTGGAACAGTTGCCGGACGGCATCTACCTGGTCGGCGTCTACGCGCGCACCGAACTCTGCGACCCGAACGACTCAGCCACGGACGCAGGCGGGCTCTACGCCGTCGATGTGCGTCGTGGCCTCATCGTCGCTCAACAGCGATAGGCGTCAGCGCAGGCCCGAGAGCTTCGCCAGCTCGCGGGCCATGGCGCGCAGCTCCTCCGCGCCCGCCGCGTTCGGGCTCACGTCGAACACCACCTCGTAGCCCAGGCCCGCCTGGTTGATGGCCTCCGAGCGCGGGATGCGGGCCTTCAGCACCGGCACCGTCACGTCCTTGAGCGCCTCCTCCATCGCCTCGTTGGTCGCGGGCGTGCGCCGGTCCCACAGGTTCACGGCGGCCACCAGCTGGCCACCGCCCTCGCGCACGTCGCGCCACGCGGTTTCAATCTCCCCCAGGCCCTGCAGCGCGAACGCGCCCGTGGGCACCGGCGCCACCACCACGTCCGCGAAGCACAGCACCGCCTCCGTGAATGCGCCGATGCTCGGCGGCGTGTCCACGACGATGACGTCCGGCGTCCACGACAGCGTCTTCAGCGCGCGCGGAATCGCCTGGAGCCGGTGGCCCCACCCGAACAGCTCGCGCTCCAGCGCCGCCATGCGCGGAGCTCCCGGCGCGATGAACAACCCCGGCCGCTTCGGAGACGCCACCACGACTTCATCCAGCCGGTGCTTCGGCCTCGGCCCGAAGGCGTCCGCCACGCACGGGCCCTCCCGCGTCTCCAGGCCCAGCACCAACGACGCATGGGCCTGCGGATCCAGGTCCAACAGCAGCACCCGGCGGCCTGTGTCCGCCAGCGCCGCCGCCACGTGCGAACACAGGGTCGTCTTCCCCACGCCACCCTTGATGGTGCAGAACGCAATCGCCGGCATGGGCCCGGGGTCTACCAGGAATCCGCCGCGTCGCGGGGCCGCGCCGGATTGGACCGCCCGCCCCATCCGGGGCGCTCCAGAATGGAGCGGCCTGCCCTCCCCCTCCCCACCGACCCCAATGATTCCAGCCCCTTGGCGCTGGCACCGGACGTGCTCTGTCCCCTCCACGTCAGGGCGCCCCCAGCGGGTGCCGGAGCATCTGGAGACCCATCATGGAAATCCGCTTCTTTGGCGTTCGGGGCAGCATCGCGGTGTCGGGCTCGCGCATCGGTGGCAACACGGCGTGCGTGGAGGTGACGAGCCAGGGCGAGCGGCTGATCCTCGACGCGGGCACGGGCATCCGGGCGCTGGGTGAGGTGATGATGCGCGAGGGCGCGCCCCAGAAGGCGACGATGTTCTTCTCCCACCTGCACTGGGACCACGTGCAGGGCTTCCCCTTCTTCACGCCCGCGTACCTGCCCACCACGTCGCTGATGATGTACAGCCCCGGCGCGAATGGTGCCCAGGCGCTGGAGTCCACCCTGTCGCAGCAGATGCGCCCGCCGCAGTTCCCGGTGCCGCTGTCCACCATGCGCTCGAAGATGGCCTTCGGCGCCGCGCTGCACGGCCACACTGTTGAAGTCGGCCCGTTCAAGGTGACGCCCATCGACGTGCCGCACCCGGACGGCTGCATGGCCTACCGCGTGGAAGCGGACGGCCACTCGTTCGTGTACGCCACGGACGTGGAGCTGCCGGAGCGCCTCACCTCCGACGTGGCCCGCCACTTCGAGGGCGCGGACGCGCTGTGCCTGGACGCGCAGTACACGCCCGACGAGTACGAGGGCCGGAAGGGCATGTCCAAGAAGGGCTGGGGCCACTCGACGATGATGGACGCGGCCAAGGTGGCCAAGGACCTGCACGCCGGGCGCCTCTTCCTCTTCCACCACGACCCGTCCCACGCGGACGAGCTGCTGGAGGACATGGCGCAGGAGGCGCGCGGCCTGTTCCCCTTCACCGAGCCCGCGCGCGAAGGCCAGCGCATGCTGCTGGGCCGCGCGGCGGGCGCATGAGCGCCGCGAGCCTGGAGCCCTGCGCTGATACAGTGCCCCCAGCGCCCTTCTCACTTCCGCCGCTGCCCGCCGCCATGCCCTCGTCCCCGCCGGATGTGTCCCAGGTCCTGCTCCCCCTTGGCGGCCTCGTCGGGCGCGAGGTGGACCTGGACGCCTTCCTCCAGACGCTCGTGGACCGCATCGCCATCACGCTGCAGGCGGACCGCGGCACGCTGTGGCTGTTGGACCCCGTGCGCCGCGAGCTGTTCAGCCGCGCGGCGCACCTGCCGGAGGTCGCGCAGATCCGCGTGAAGCTGGGCCAGGGCGTCGCGGGCTACGTGGCGGAGGCCGGCGAGCCCGTGCACGTGCCGGATCCGCGCGGCGAGCGCCGCTTCTTCGCGGACATCGACCGGATGACGGGCTACTGCACCATCAGCCTGGCCGCGGTGCCGCTGCGCGACTCCGCGGGCGCCGTGTACGGCGTGCTCCAGGTGCTCAACCGCCTGGGCGGCGGCGCCTTCACACAGGAGGACACCCAGAAGCTCACCGACATCGCGGCCCAGGTGAGCACCGCCCTGCAGACCACCAGCCTCTACCAGGAGCTCCAGCGCGCGAAGGATCAGCCGCAGGCGCCCGTGGGCTACTTCTTCAACCGCATCATCGGAGAGGCCCCGCCGCTCAAGGCCCTCTACCGCCTGGTGCAGAAGGCCGCGCCCACGGACGCCACGGTGCTGTTGCGCGGGGAGAGCGGCTGCGGCAAGGAGCTCTTCGCGCGCGCCATCCACGTCAACGGCCCCCGGCGCGACAAGCCCTTCGTGAAGGTGGACTGCGCGGCCCTGCCCGCCGCGCTCATCGAGAACGAGCTCTTCGGCCACGAGAAGGGCGCCTTCACCGGCGCCGACCACCGCGTGCCCGGCAAGTTCGAGGCGGCCGATGGCGGGACCGTCTTCATCGACGAGCTGGGCGAGCTGCCCCAGGCCGTGCAGGGCAAGCTCTTGCGCGTGCTGCAGGACCGCGAGTTCGAGCGCGTGGGCGGCACGCAGGCCGTCAAGGTGGACGTGCGCATCGTCGCGGCCACCCACCGGGACCTGCCGCGCATGGTGGCGGAAGGGAAGTTCCGCGAGGACCTCTACTACCGCATCAAGGTCGTGGAGCTGCTCCTGCCTCCGCTGCGCGAGCGCGGCGCGGAGGACATCGAGCGGCTCGCCCGCCACTTCGTCGCCACCGCCGCCAAGCGCCACCGCCTGCCCGTGCCCCGCCTCAGCGTCGCCGCGCTCGCCAGGCTCAAGCGCTACCGCTGGCCCGGCAACGTGCGCGAGCTGGAGAACTGCATCGAGAGCGCCGTGGTGCTGTCCGAGGGAGAAATCCTGGAGGAGCACCTGCCCCTGCCCTCCCTGGACCGGGCGCTGTCCCCTGGCGCGCCCACCGCGCCGGAGGCCCCCGCCGCCGCGCCGGACGCGCCGCTGCTCCTGCCGCTGGCGGAGGTGGAGCGCCGCCACATCCTGCGCGTGCTGGAGGCCGTGAAGGGCAACCGCACCGCGGCGGCGCGGACGCTGGAGATCGGCCGCAACACCCTCGCCCGCAAGCTCAAGGAGTACGGCCTGGCGGACGAGGGCTGAGCTCCGGCTCGCCCTTGGGATTCGCGGCCCTGCCCCCAACGGGCGGCCCCGCGAGCGGCGGCCTGTCCGGGGGTGCCTTCCGGTGGCCACCGGGGGCACCTCTCTGGAAGGCCGTGGTGCGTACCGCGAGGGCCGCGCACGTGCCCGTCCGAGGGGGAGGAGCACGTCATGGCGGATGTCCTCGATGTCCCGGTGAGCGGCCCCCCAGCGCAGCGGGAGACGCGGACCGGCAGGGTCATTGGCATCTCCGTGGTGGCCGCCCTGGGCGGGTTCCTCTTCGGCTTCGACACCGCCGTCATCAACGGCACCGTCGCCGCCCTGAAGGCCGAGTTCGCCGCGAGCAGCCTGGGCCTGGGGCTGGCGGTGTCCTCCGCGCTCGTCGGGTCGGCCGCGGGCGCCTTCGCCGCGGGGCCCTTCGCGGACCGCTACGGCCGACGGCGCGCGATGATGTTCGCGGCGGCCCTGTTCATCATCAGCGCCATCGGGTCGGGGCTCGCGTTCTCCCTGTGGGACCTGAGCTTCTGGCGGCTGGTGGGCGGCCTGGGGGTGGGCTTCGCCAGCGTCGTGGCGCCCACGTACATCGCGGAGGTCGCCCCGGCGTACCTGCGCGGCCGCCTGGCGTCCCTGCAACAACTGGCCATCGTGACCGGCATCTTCGTGGCCCTGCTGGGGGACTTCGCCATCGCGCTCTACGCGGGCTCCGCCTCCAACCCCACCTGGCTGGACCTCACCGCGTGGCGGTGGATGTTCTTCAGCGGCCTGCCGCCCGCGCTCCTCTACGGCATCGGCGCCGTCTTCATCTCGGAGTCCCCGCGCTTCCTCGTGGCCAAGGGGCGCGAGCAGGAGGCGCTGAGCGTGCTGCGCGACATCGAGGGGGACGCCGCGCCCTCCAAGGTCGTGGAGATCCGCCGCTCGCTGCGCGCGAACTACACGCCTCAGCTGGCGGACCTGAAGGGCGGCCGCTTCGGGTTCCTGCCCATCGTGTGGATCGGCATCGTGCTCGCGATGCTCCAGCAGTTCGTGGGCATCAACGTCATCTTCTACTACTCCAGCGTGCTCTGGCAGGCGGTGGGCTTCTCCGAGCACAACTCGCTGGCCATCACCGTCATCACCAGCGTCACCAACATCCTCACCACGCTCGTGGCCATCGCGTTCGTGGACAAGGTGGGCAGAAAGCCCCTGCTCCTCATCGGCTCCCTGGGCATGGCGCTCACGCTGGGGCTGATGGCGTATCTCTTCGGCACCGCGCCGCTGGATGCCGCGGGCAAGCCCGTGCTGCAGGGCGCGGCCGGCACCACGGCGCTCATCGCCGCCAACCTCTACGTCGTCTTCTTCGGCTTCTCGTGGGGCCCCGTCGTCTGGGTGCTGCTGGGCGAGATGTTCCCCAACCGCATCCGCGCGCTCGCGCTGTCCATCGCGGCCATGGCGCAGTGGCTGGCCAACTTCCTGGTGTCCGCCACGTTCCCGTCGCTGCAGGCCGCCGGGCTGGGCTGGGCGTACGGCCTGTATGCCGCGGCCGCCGTGTTCTCCGTCTTCTTCGCCGCGAAATACATCCGTGAGACAAAAGGTCGGGAGCTGGAAGAGATGTAGCCCCGCGAGGCAGGGCAATGCTTGAGGCCCGTACACCCGTACGGGCTTTCTCCATTTTTACGCACCGGCTGGGTGGAATAACACCTGATCCATTTGACACGTGGGGTCAGGCCCTTCCAGCATCCCTTTCATGCTGAAACATTCCCCCCCCGCTCGGACTCGACTGGCGAGCATCGTGCTCGCTTCCTTCCTCCTCGCACTGACAGCCTGCCCCGGCAGCGACGACCCGGATGACGACGGCGGCACGACCGTCACCGACGGTGGAACCGACGGTGGCAGCACCGACGGCGGCGACACGCTGCCCGACGGCGGCTCGTATGATCCGGGCCCCCAGGTCTGTGGCGACGGCAAGCAGCAGCGGGGCGAGGCCTGTGACGACGCCAACAACTCGTCTGGCGACGGCTGTCGGGCCAACTGCCTGGAGGTGGAGTCCGGCTACGTCTGCCCGTACCCGGGCGAAGCGTGCGTGAAGGCCGCGGCGTGCGGCAACGGCCTCCTGGAGGCGAACGAGGTCTGCGACGACCGCAACACGGAGTCCAACGACGGCTGCTCCGCGGACTGCAAGACCGTGGAGGCGGGCTGGACGTGCCCCCTGCAGGGCCAGCGCTGCAAGGCGGCCTCGTGCGGTGACAAGGTCATCGCCGGTGAAGAGGAGTGCGAGGACGGCAACGCCGCCAAGGGCGACGGCTGCAGCGACACCTGCCGCCTGGAGCAGGGCTACAAGTGCGACGTCGTGGGTCAGGCGTGCACGAAGACGACCTGCGGTGACGGCAAGAAGGAAGGCACCGAGCAGTGCGACGACGGCGACCACGACATGGGCGACGGCTGCTCGCCGCTGTGCGTGCTGGAGCCCAAGTGCGTGGACGGCACCTGCGAGGCCCGCTGCGGCGACGGCGTCATCCTGCCGGGTGACACCACCGAGGAGTGCGACGACGGCAACGTGCGCTCCAACGACGGCTGCTCGTCCACGTGCAAGCTGGAGGCGGGCTTCGCCTGCGTGCGCGTCACCGAGTCCCCGCCGAGCACGGTGGAGATCCCCGTCGTGTACCGCGACTTCTGCGGCGTGAGCTCGGGCTGCGTGGCCCCGTTGACCGCCCACCCGGACTTCAATGACGCGAACGGCGCCGAGCAGGGCATCGTCGGCCCGAAGTTCGGCCCGCTGGGCGCGGATGGCAAGCCCATCTACGCCAAGGGCGCCGGCTCCGCCGTCACCCACGGCAAGACGGCCTTCGACCAGTGGTACAACGACAAGGCGGGCATCAACGTGACCGAGGTCAGCACGCTGAAGCTCAACAAGCAGGCCAACGGCTCCTACCTGTTCGACGACCAGACCTTCTTCCCGCTCGACGCCAGCGGCTGGGTGGGCCAGGGCAAGGAGAGCAAGCTCAACGACAACACCGGCACCCCGCGCAACTTCAGCTTCACCAGCGAGACGCGCTACTGGTTCGAGTTCAAGGGCACCGAGGTCCTGACGTTCCTGGGTGACGACGACGTGTGGGTGTTCATCAACCGCAAGCTCGCGCTGGACCTGGGCGGCGTGCACGGCGCCACGTCCGGCACGGTGTCGCTGGCGGACGCGGACACGGTCTCCGGCCTGGGCCTGGTGAAGGGCAAGATCTACGAGGTCGTCGTGTTCCAGGCCGAGCGCCACACGTCCCAGTCCTCGTACAAGCTGACCCTGAACAACTTCGAGACCCAGCGCACCGAGTGCAAGTCCACCTGCGGCAACGGCACCCTCGACAAGGGTGAGCAGTGCGACCAGGGCAACAACAACGGCCCGGGCTACGGCAAGTGCAGCCTGACCTGCATCTGGAACGCGCGCTGCGGTGACAACATCATCCAGGAGGCCGACGGCGAGGACTGCGACGACGGCAACACCAACCCCCGCGACGGCTGCAGCGCCATCTGCCGCAGCGAGATCGGCTGATGACGTCCGCCCCGGCGCCCTCACGGGCCGGGGCTCTCCGCCCGGACCTCACAGGGTCCGGGCGAGCATGAACGCGGCGGCCAGGGACAGCGCCCCGGCCGCCGCGAAGTGCTTCCAGGCCTGGCGGGACAACACCCCGCCGGTGCCCGCGGCACCCTCCCCCAGCACCACCAGCGCCGGACGCCCGCCGCGCCCGCGCAGCTCGTAGGTGCCGTCGCGGGAACCGCGCTTCAGCTCCCCCACCACCAGGCACGCCTCCCCCGGGACGCCCACGCGCTCCCAGGACAACGCCTGCGCGGGCGCGCCCAGCAGCTCCGCCCGGGTGAGCGCGGGCGGTGCCTCGCACCGGCGCACCTCCACCGGGGCCAGCAGCGCGGACGGCGCGAAGCCCACCGCCGCCCGCGTGCGCTCGCCCTTCAGGAGCAGCACCGGCGAGTACGCGCGCTCGCGCGACAGGAGCGGCCCCTTGCGGCCATGGGCCCCCACCGCGTGCACCGCCGCGTCGTAGAAGGCGCACGGCACGCCGCCCGGCGACGTCAGCGTGTCCAGGGACTCCAGCCGGCCCCGGTACACGCCGAAGCCCGGAGGCCGTCCCTCACGCAGGGCCGCCACCGCTTCGTCCAGGGGCACGGGCGCGGCGCCGCGCAGCGCATCCGCCCGCAGGCGCACCCGGGCGCCCCGCGCCGACACGCCCGCGGCCAGCACCAGCAGCACGCCGCCCAGCGCCTTCACCAGCACGTCCGGCGACACGGGCACCAGGGCCCTCCCGCGCATCCACGGGACGAAGAGCACCAGCCCCAGGGCCAGCGCCCCGAAGCCCGCGAGCAGCCAGCGGGGCCGCGAGCCGGCGGGCGTCCGTCCCAGGGTGAAGGTCGCCCAGAGCAGCAGGGCCAGCCCCACGCCGCAGAGCGGCAGCAGGAGCACGCGCCCCAGGTCCAGGTCCACGGCCATGCCCCACCCCCGCCCTGAGTGCCGGACGGCCCCGCGACGCACGGAGCCCGGCGGGAGCAAGGTGGGGACGGGCGGACGGAGCGGCAAGCCCCGCTCGCGAAAGGCGGACTACTCGCCGGTGGCGGCGCGGCGCACGGGGCGCTCCTGCAGCGGCCCCACGACCTTCAGGTCATCGAAGGTGCACTGGAGGTTGCGGCAGCCCAGGGCCAGCTTGCCCACGCGGCCCTCGAAGCCCGGCAGCACCTTGGAGGCGAAGAGCCGCTTGTTGAGGAACGCGTCCACCCGCACGCCGCTCTTCTGACGCCTGAGCTGGAGCTTCACCAGGAAGGGGCCCTGCTTGGGCACCGGCATCTCGTCCTGGACCAGGTTCTTGGTGTCCTCCGCGCTGTTGCCCACCACCTCGTGCCCGTCGTCCGGGGAGAAGTAGCGCCACGACAGGCGCATGCCCGCGTCGGGGATGGCGAAGACGGACACCTGCACGTCGCGGATGCGGAACGCCAGCTCGCCGAAGTGCTGCCCGTCCTCCTCGACGGACCACTCCTTGCCCAGCGCCTTCACGTCCATCAGCACTTCCGCCGTGAAGTCGTCGCTCGTGAAGTAGCGGTGCGCCAGGTACGCGCGCGGCACCAGCTTGCCGTCCGCCTCGCGGCCGGCCTGCACGACGCGCAGCTCCCCCTGGTCCATGGTCCAGGTGCCGCTGTGGACGTTGATCTCCTCCTCGCCGGGCTCGAAGCCCAGCTCCAGGGTGCTGTCGCCGGAGCCGGCCACGGGGGCCGTGAGCTTCAGGCCCGCGAACACCTCCCCTTCCGTGTTGGCCGGGAAGTGCAGCACGGGGGGCGGCGGCTCCTTCGGGAGGCCGGTCAGCCCCGCGAGGCCCCCGAAGCCCACGAAGGCACGCACCGCGAAGCCCAGCACGGCCAGGCCGCCCACCACGGACAGGCCGGTGCGCACCCGGCCCCAGCCCGCGTGAAGCGCCTCCAGCACGGCGGTCTCCGGGCCCGTCGGGGCCTTCATCGGCGCCACGTGCGAGGGCTGCGCGCGCGCCAGCGCCGACGCGGGCGCCACGTGCGGCGACGACGAGGCCGACACCAGCGCCTCCAGCGCCTCGCACACCTCCGAGGCGGTGGCGTAGCGGGCCTCGCGGTCCGTCTCCAGCAGCCGCTCCACCACCGGATCCAGGCGGGGGTCCAGGCCGCGCACGCGCTCGGACGGCAGCTTGAAGCGGCCCACGGGCAGCTCGCCCGTGAGCGCCTCGTACATCATCACGCCCAGGGAGAAGAGGTCCGCCCTTCCGTCCACGTTCTTCGCGTCCCGGCGCTGCTCCGGGGCCATGTAGTTGAGCGTGCCCATGGCCACCGCCGTCGCGGTGAGCTGCTTCTCCGAGTCCGGCTCGCGGATGCCCGCCAGGCCGAAGTCCGCCACCTTCGCGTGCAGCCGCGCGTCCAGCAGGATGTTCTCCGGCTTCAGGTCGCGGTGGATGATGTTCTTGGCGTGCGCGCACTCCACGGCGCGCGCCACCTGGAGCAGCACCTTCAGGGCCTGCGCGGGCGTGAGCCCCTCCCGGCCGCTCAGCGCGTGGCGCAGCGACTGGCCCTCCACGTACTCCATGACGAAGTAGTAGTGCTCGCCCTGCACGCCCCGGTCGATGATCTGCACGATGTTCGGGTGGCTCAGGGCCGCGAGCGCGGTCGCCTCCTTGTCGAAGCGCGACACGAACTCCTCGTCCTTCGCCAGCCGGGGCGGCAGCACCTTCACCGCCACCGTGCGGCCCAGGGACTGCTGGCGCGCGAGCCACACCTCGCCCATGCCGCCGCGCCCCAGCACCTCCAGGAGCTCCAGGCCTGGCAGCTCGGGCTTCGCGCCCGTCAGCAGCGTCTCCGCGTTCTCGATGGCGCGCAGGCCCGTGTTCACCGGCGCTCGCGGGGCTTTCACGCCCGGAGTCCCCGCGCGCACCAGCGTGGCCCCGTTCACGTCCGGGGCCAGTGCCCCCGGGTCCGCCGTGGGCACCGCCACTCCGGACGCGGGAGCGTTGCGGCCCTCCGCGGCGGCCGGAACGACCCCCGCGGGAACCTCGCCCTCGTCCGCCTTCCCCACGCCATCCGGTCGCGGGATGTTCATGTCGCTGCCCCCTGGGACGGAGCCGGCCCTCATCTCCTGTCCCACCGCGTCCTCCCTGTCCGCTCCAACACCGGGAGCGACAGAAGGTGACGCCGATTCTGGCGGATTCTCCGCCGCGCGCGGCACGAACGTCACCGCGACGCCTGCTTCCTCGTTGGCCTTCACGGCCGGACGGACGCCCGACGGCTCGGCCGTATTCGGACGGTGGATGCCGGAAACGTCCGCGCGCCGCACCTCGAACCGGATGCCGCAGCGGCACGTGACCTTCTGGCCGCTCACGTACACCCGGGTGTCGTGCACCGTGCCGCAGTTGGGGCACGACTGGGTCGTCGTCATGGACGCGGAGCGCACCGTCAGCGCACCTTGCGGGAGGTGGAGGTGGTCAGCTCCGCGCCGTGCACGCGGAAGGTCTGCACGCCCTTCTCCTTGCCCTTCACCTGGAGCACCGGCAGCTCCTCCACGTCGAAGCCGGGCCCGGACTTGCGCACCGTGGCCTCCGACGCCAGCACCTCCCCGCTCCGGGCGATGCCGCACAGCCGCGACGCGGTGTTCACCGTGTCACCGATGGCGGTGAACTCGTGCCGCTCCGCGCTGCCCATGTAGCCCACGACGGCCTGGCCGGTGTTGACGCCGATGCCCACTTCAATGGGCTTCTTGCCGTCCAGCACGCGCTGCCGGTTGAGCTCCGTGACGGCGTCCTGCATCTCCAGCGCGGCCCTCAGGGCCCGGGCCGGATCATCCGGGTGCGACGACGGCGGCCCCCACACCGCCATCACGCAGTCCCCGATGAACTTGTCCAGGTTGCCCTCGTAGCGGAACACCACGTCCGCCATGGCAGTGAAGAAGCTGTTGAGCATCGACACCACCTCCTGCGGCGAGTCGCTCTCCGCCAGGGTGGTGAAGCCGCGGATGTCCGCGAACAGGCAGCTCACCTCCGCGAGCCGGCTCTGGCGCAGGTCCTCCGTGCCGCCGTTGATCACCGCGTCCGCCACCGCCTTGGACAGGAAGCGCGACAGCTCCGCGCGCGTCACCGCCTCGTTGCGGATCTGCTCCGCCAGCGCCGCGTTCTCCAGCGCGATGCCCGCCTGCGCGGCGATGCCGGAGAGGATGGTCAGGTCCTTCTCCGAGAAGGCGTTGATCTGCTGGCGGCTGTCCAGGAACAGCACCGCCATGATGTCGCCGTTCACCAGGAGCGGCACCGCCATGGCGGAGCGGATGCCCTGCGCCACGATGCTCTCCGCGGCGGAGAAGCGCTCGTCGATGATGGCGTCCGCCGTGAGCACCGCCTTGCCCGTCTCCACCACGCGCTTGAGCACGGTGTCCGACAGCATGACGTTCACCTGCTTGCCCTGCCGGTGGTGCACCGCGGCCGGGATGAACTCCCCTTCCGGGCCCACCTTCAGGATGACGCCGTGGTCGGCCGCGAGCAGCTCGAAGGCGACCTTCAAAATCTGCTCGAACAGGTCGTCCTGGGTGCCCTTGAGGCTCACCTGCCGGTGGAACTCGTGGACGATGCGCAGCTTCTCGTAGTCCCGGCGGAGGGCGGCGACGTCCGTCACCTGGTCGGCCGGGCGGAAGTTCTGCGGCACCTGGTCCATCTGCGCCAGGAAGGCCGGCATGGAGACGGCGTTGGCCACCACCGTCACGCCCGGCAGCGTGGGCGGGTTGGGCCCACCGGGCGCCGCCTCCCCGCTGTGGAAGACGAGCCGGGAGGAGCCCAGGGCGATCTCATCCCCGTCCCTGAGGCGCATCTCCCCCGTCACCCGGCGCCCGTTGACGAAGGTGCCGTTGGACGAGTTCAGGTCGCGCAGGACGAAGTCGCGCCCCACCTTCTCGATGGTGGCGTGCTCCTTGGAGACCTCCCGGTCCACCAGCCGCAGCGTGTTGGAGGGGTGGCGGCCGAGCGACGTCGTCGGACCCAGGGGAAACTCCCCCAGCGTCCCGTCCGCGAACCGCCCCGTCAGGTGCGGCCCGCGCGGGTGCGACCCGGACCTGGGCGGGAATGGGGCGGGTGCCTGGTTCACGCGCGAATCCTCACCGGCCCGGACACTACCAGAGCCTTCCGCCCCAAAGGAACGCTCGCGACGCTGCCCCACGGACGGGCCGCCGCCGCCCTGCACGGCCGGTCAGTCCCCGCTCCCACCCGGCCGCTCATGTGGACGGCGGGGCCAGCGTCCCCGGGGCCGCCGGGTCCGCTGACGCGGGCGGACGTCGCTCGGGGGCGCGGAAGCCCAGGCCAATGGACGGCAGGAAGGTCATCCCGCCCAGGTCCCGCTTCTGCCCGAAGATGACGGGATCGCAGAAGACGTAGCCCCCGGTGAGCTCCGCGTAGAAGTGCACGTACTTGTAGCCCACCGCGATGCCCACCGTGGAGCCCACGAAGTGGCTGTTCAGGGTGGACGGCAGGCTCGCGTCGAAGCCCGTCACCGGCTTGCCCTGCTGGGAGAAGTCCACCAGCTGGGCGTCCAGCGAGGTGTGGCTGAAGACGTACTTGGGGGCGCCGTAGAGCTTGAACACGTCGCCGTACTCGGCGCTCAGGTACAGGGGTATCTCCACGTCGGTCCGGCTGAAGTCCCCCAGCTGCACCACCTCCAGGACGTCCATCACCGCCCCGGAGAACAGGTGCTTGGACACCCCCAGCCCCACCGCCAGGTCATAGGAGCGGCGCGGGCCCGGACCGCCGTGCGCCAGGCGCACCTTGCCGTCGAAGCGCAGCGCGTTGCCGTTGTAGCGCCCGCCCACGTCGAACCCGTCCACGAGCCCCACCCGCACCATCAGCTCCGGGTTGACGCCCGGCGGCGCCACCACCAGGGCCAGGCCCGCCGTCAGCAGGCGCTGCTGGTCCTCCTCCGTGAGGGTGTAGGGCTCGTCGTTGTCGATGGCGCGCTTCGCCGCCCGCCCCTGGTCGATGCCCACGTCCACCACCGACCCCAGCGTCCCCACCGGGACGAACACGCCCATGCTGCCCGTCACCTGGACCTGGCCGGGGGAGAGCGTCTTCGCCGTCTGCATGGTGGACAACGGGGTCGCGCACCCCACGGCGAGGCCAGCGAGCCCCAGCAGGAACAGGGCGGGAAGGTTTCTCATGGGGTTGCAGGTTATGCCCATTTCAGGCGCGAACGCTTCTATCCGTGCGTCCACGCTGGTAAGGGGGCTGTCGTGCGAATCAAGCAAAAACCCGAGGACTTCTCCGTGAAGGAGTCCTACCGCTTCGACGAAGTCGAAAACGGCAAGCATCGCGTCTACCTCATGGACAAGCAGAAGCTGTCCACGTTCGACGCGGTCAACCGCATCCGTGACGCGTTCGGTCTGAAGCCCGGCGCCATCAGCTACTGCGGCCTCAAGGACAAGCAGGGCCGGACCGAGCAGATCATCGCCGTGGACGGCGCCGACGTGGACATGCAGGAGCCCGACCTGCGCCTGAAGTACCTGGGCCGGACGGACAAGCCGCTGTCCGCGAAGAACATCACCTCCAACCGCTTCTCCGTCACCGTGCGCGCCCTGACGCACGACTCGCTGGCGCCGCTCAACCTGGCCGCCGCGGAGGTGAACCGGCTGGGCGTGGTGAACTACTTCGACAGCCAGCGCTTCGGCGCGCTCAAGCACGGCCAGGGCTTCATCGCCAAGGACCTCATCCGGGGCGACTTCGAGGCCGCGCTGCACAACTACTTCGCCCGCCCCTCGGACCTGGACCGCACCGAGGACGCCAAGGTGAAGGGCTTCTGGCGCGACAACTGGGGCCGCTGGGACGCGCGCGTGCCCTTCGAGGGCGCGAAGAAGTACCACCGCATCCTGCGCAGCTTGCGGGAGCACCCGGGCGACTGGCTCCGCGCGTTCCTGCAGATCGACTCGGACTACCGGGCGATGATCCTCTTCGAGTACCAGAGCTTCCTCTGGAACGAGGGCGTCCGGCGCTACCTCCAGCTGATGCTGCCGCGCGAGGCCATGTTCCCCATGCGCTACCAGGCCGGCACGCTCCTGCACTACCGGGACGCGACCCCGGACGTGCTGCACACGCTGCGCGAGAAGACCTTCCCGCTCGTGGGGCCGGACACCACCTTCGAGGATCCGAAGGTGGCGGAGGCCATGACGTGGGTGCTGGGCAAGGAGAAGCTCAAGCTCCCCGACCTGCGCATCAAGGGCGCGGAGCGGATGCTCTACTTCAAGGAGGAGCAGCGCCCGCTGGTGATGTTCCCGCACAAGCTCGTCGTGGGCCGCACGCAGCACGACGACGTGAACCGCGGCGACATCAAGGTCAACGTGGCCTTCACGCTGCCCCCGGGCGCGTACGCCACGCTGGTCATCAAGCGCCTGTTCCACTTCGAGTACACCGAGGACACGAAGGAGGACATCCGCACCTCGCAGCGGCCGCGCCTCGTCACCACCGAGCACGAGGAGGCCCGGGTGGACGCCGCCCGCGCCGCCCGCGCCAGCGAAGGGCCCTCGCGCCACCGCACCCTGGCGGACCGGGCACCTGTCCGCACCGCGCGTCCGGCCTCCTCCGAGCGCCCCGCACGCCGGGCCGAGGCGCCGGGCAAGGAAGCACGGCCCGCCAGCCGCATCGGCCGGCCGGCCCGCCAGCCCCGCGAGGCACTGCCGGAGCGGGATGAGGTCCGGGCCGCCCCCCCGCCTGCTCCGGAGCCGGAGATTCCGCTGGGCTTCCGGGCGAAGCAGAAGCAGCGCAAGCAGGCGAAGGCGGAAGGGCGGGCGGAAAAGGCCGAAAAGCAGCGCCTGGCCGCCGCCAAGTCCGCGAAAAAACAGAAGCGGAAGTGATGCTCGGGGGCAGCGCAATGGCCTTTGGCCCCGCCCGTAGTCCAGGGCGTGAACGCTCTTGCCCTCGACTCGCTCCCCATGGCCATCGGAATGCTGATGGCTGAGGAAGCCGCCCCGCTCCCCTGGAAGGCGGACGTGCAGGCCGCCCGCAAGGGGGACCCGTCCGCTTTCGAAGCGCTCGTGCGCAGCGTGCAGCGCCCGGTGTACGGCCTGGCGCTGCGCCTGCTGCAAAGCGAGGCGGAGGCCGCGGAGGTCGCGCAGGAGGCCCTGCTGCGCGCCTATCAGAACCTGCACCGCTACGACGACGCGCGCCCGTTCGACCTCTGGGTGCTCGCCATCACGCGCAACCTCTGCCTGGACCTGCTCCGCCGCCGCACCAAGGTGCGCACGGAGGAGCTGGAGCCCATGAAGGAGGTGCTCCCCAGCAACGAGGTGTCCCAGGAGGACGGGGCCATCGCGCGCGAGGAGCGGCAGTCGCTGGAGGCCGCCATGGAGACGCTCTCCGTGGACGACCGTGAGGTGCTGGCCCTCTATTACGTCCAGAAGCGCACCACGAAGGAGATCGCGCAGATCATGGGCTGCGCGCCCGGGACCATCATGGCGCGCCTGTTCCGGGCCCGTGAGAAGCTTCGCAAGAAGATGACGCCCGCCGAGGAGGAGACGCGATGACCCCCACCCCCTGCCCCGACCTGGAAGTCCTCTTCGCGGAGCTGGAGGCCGGCGAGGGCCCCGCGCTGGATCACGCCGCGGAGTGCGAGGCGTGCGCCGCCCTGATGGAGGACCACCGCCTGCTGGAGCAGGACCTGTTCCGGCTGGCGGATCCGCTGCCGCCTCCGTCGCTGGTCGTGAACGTGATGGCCCGCGTCGCGGAGAGCCCCGTGCCCCAGCGCCGCGAGGTGTGGACGGGCCTCTGCATCCTGCTGACGTCCCTGGGCGTGGGGCTGGGCTTCCTGTTCACCAATGACAGGGCGCTCGGCCGCATGGGCACCGCGTTCGCGTCCGGCGTGCGTGACAGCCGGATGTTCGTGGAAGGCCTGTTCAGCGGCGCGCACGCCCTGTGGAGCACCGCGGGGCTGGCGGTGGCCTGCTTCGTCGCCGTCGTCGTGTTCTCGTCGCTGTTCGGCCTGAAGCGCCTGGTCGGTTCCCCTCCCCCGTCCCTCTCCGAAGCCTGAGCGTGTCCATGAAGATCCTCCCCCGCCTGCTGCTTCCGACCCTCCTCCTCGGCGCCCCCATGGCGCTCGCGGAAGGCGCCCCGGCCCCCTCGGCCCCGGCCGCCGCCGCGCCGGCCCGCACCATCGACGTGAGCTTCCGCGGCTCCCTGCGCGACGCGCTGAAGACCATCGCGGAGAAGGGCGGCCTGAACCTGGTCGTCACCGGCGACCTGGACGTCCCTTCCGAGGTGCGGCTGCGCGGCATCAGCGCCGAGCAGGCCCTGCGCACCGTGGCCCGCGCCTACTCGCTCCACCTGGAGCAGGACGGCTCCATCTTCACCCTGCGCCCGCTCACGGCGAAGGAGAAGGAGTCCGGCGCCAGCCCCACCGCCGCCCTGCCCACGCCGCCCGTGCCCCCGGTCATCGCCGCCACCCCGCCCGCGCCGCCGGCCCCCCCGGCGCCCGCCATGGATCCGAACGCGACGCCGGAGGAGATCGCCCAGGCCCGTGAAGACGCACGGCAGGCGCGCGAGGACGCTCGCGAGGAGGCCCGGCAGGCCCGCGAGGAGGCCATGCTGGCCGCGAAGGAAGAGGCGGCCGCGGCCAAGGAGCGCGTCCGCGAGGAGCTGCGCAACTTCCGCGACAGCTTCAAGCACAAGAAGGGCAAGCGCGGCGCCCGGGACGTGGTGGCCCGCGGACAGAACCTGGAGGTGAAGGAGGGCGAGTCCGTGGAGAGCGCCGTCGTCTACGGCGGCAACCTCATCGTGAAGGGCACCGTGGAGGACGACGCGGTCGCCTTCGGCGGCAACCTGGAGATCCAGGGCCACGTGGAGGGAGACGCGCACACCTTCGGCGGCAACGTCATCCTGGGGCCCAACGCGCAGGTGGACGGCGACGTGTCCGCCTTCGGAGGCCAGGTGCAGAAGGCGGACGGCGCCCGGGTGGAGGGCAGCCTGGAGGCCTTCGGCGGCGCGGGCCTGGGCAGCCTGGTGGCGGGTGAAATCAGCCGCGGCATGCATGACGTGAAGAGCCACGACGCGCAGGTGGAGGACACCGACGACGATGGCGACCACGACAGCGGCGGCGGCCTGGCGTCGTTCATCCTCCAGTTCGCGCTCCTCTTCGGCCTGGGCTTCCTGGGGCAGATGTTCTTCCCGGCGCGCATGAAGGAGCTGGGGGATGAGATCCGCGCCAACCCCCGCCGCAACGCCTTCGTGGGCTTCGTCGGCGCGCTGGCCCTCATCCCGCTGACGGTCGTGCTGTGTGTCACGCTCGTGGGCATCCCGGTGGCGTTCGCCCTCCTGGTCGCCTCCATGCTGGGCACGGCGCTGGGCTACGCGGCCATCGCCAGCGAGCTGGGCACGCGGCTGCCGGTGCTGCGCGGCAGGAAGACGCAGGCGGTGGTGCTCGCGCTGGGCCTGGGCCTCATCCTCCTGGTCAGCCACATCCCGGTGATTGGCGTCCTGCTCAACCTCTTCCTCCTCCCGCTGGCCTTCGGCGCGGTCATCCGCACCCGCTTCGGCTACCGCGGCCGGGGCATGCCGGAGCCCATCTTCCCCCGGAGCGAGCACCCGGTTTGACGCACCCGGCCTCACGGCCACCCGGGATTGCCACACTGCATCATGAAGCCCCGCTCCCGAGCGTACCGGGAGTGGGGCTTTTCCTTCTCCAACAAGCCCCACGCTCGCGCGCCATCACCTGGGCTGTCGGAAGCGGGTGTTGACCGGGGGCGTGCGGCCGTTGACAGGCTTTGACCGCCCCCGTCCGGTGCGCCATTTTGCGCGGCACCCATGCGACGCCTCCCAGACGCAACCCCGCGCGGCAGGGCCATCACCGTGGACCTCGAGGGCGAGAGCATCCCCGCCATCGAAGGCGAGCCGGTGGCGTGCTCCCTCATCGCCGCGGGCGAGAACGTCCTCTCCCGCTCCGTGAAGTACCACCGCCCGCGCGGGCCGTACTGCTTCGCCGCGGCCTGCTCGCACTGCCTCATGCGCGTGGACGGGCTGCCCAACGTCTACACCTGCCGCACCCCCGCGAAGGAGGGCATGCGGCTGGAGCGGCAGAACGCGTACCCCTCCGCGAAGGTGGACATCTTCGAGACCATCGACTGGTTCTTCCCCAAGCGCCTGGACCACCACGAGATGTTCGCGGGCGTGCCGGTGGCGGAGGACGTGATGGCGCGCGTGGCCCGGCAGCTGGCCGGCCTGGGCCTGTTGCCCAGGGAGGCGGGCCCGGAGCCCCTGCCCCCGCGCACCTTCCACACCTCCGTCGCGGTGGTGGGCGGCGGCGCGGCGGGCCTGGAGGCGGCGCGGGTGCTGTCCGGCCAGGGCGTGCCCTTCATGCTCCTCGAGCGCGACGCGAACCTGGGCGGACGGCTGGCCCATGGCGCCCCGGAGGACGGCGCGCCCTTCGTGCCGGAGGCCACCGCGTTCCCGCAGGGCAGCGTGGTGCGCAAGGCCACCGTCATCGGGCTGTATGACGACGAGCACGGCCGCTACCTGGCGGTCGCGTCCCAGGAGGCCGCGAACCTGCGGCTGCTCAAGGTCTACGCGAAGCGCTTCCTGCTCACGGTGGGCGGCCATCCCCCCACCCTCCCCTTCGAGAACAACGACCTGCCGGGCGTCATCGCGGGCCGCGCGGCGAGCCTGCTCCTGCGCAAGCACGACGTCGCCCCCCAGGTCGCGGCGCTGGTGGGCCACGGCCCGGAGCTGCACGCGCTGGCGCACCTGTTCACCCAGCGCGGCGTGGAGGTGGCGGCGGTGGTGGACCTGAAGGGTCCGCTGCCCGCGAACGCGCACCCGAAGGCCGTCGTCGGTGACGGGCTCAAGGGCCACGGCCTGCGCGGCGTGACGGCCCTGAGCTTCACGCCCCAGGGCGGCCGCAAGCAGAAGGTGTCGTGCGACGCCGTCGTCGTGTCGGTGCCGGTGGCGCCGGGCTTCGAGCTGGCGCGCCAGGGCGGCGCGAAGGTGGAGTTCGACCCGGACGCGGGCCATTTCCGCGTGGAGGCGGACGCGGACGGCCGCACGCAGGCGGCGGACGTGTTCGTCGCGGGCGACGTGGCGAAGGTCGGCACGGCGAAGGACGCCGCGGCCATGGGCGCACGGGCGGCGCAGGCGCTGCTGGGAGGGCTGTCATGAGCAAGGCGCTCGTCTGCACCTGCGAGGACGTCACGGTCACGGACGTGGAGCACGCCATCGAGCGCGGCTACCACGACGTGGAGTCGGTGAAGCGCTACACGGGCTTCGGCACCGGCATCTGCCAGGGCAAGAGCTGCCACGCGGCGGTGGCGGCGCTGCTCAAGCAGAAGGCCCCGGCGCTCAAGCCGGAGGGCGTGGTGCCCTTCACGCCGCGCCCGCCGCTGTACCCCACGGAGCTGCGCGTGCTCGCCAGCGCGCCGGTGGACGAATCCGTCCCGCCCGTGGGCGGCGTGCCCCAGGAGCTGGAGCACTTCCCGTCCGCGCTGCGCCCGGAGGGGCCGGTGCCGCGGAAGGCGAAGGTGGTCATCATCGGCGGCGGCATCATGGGCCTGTCGCTGGCGTACAACCTGGCGCTGCGCGGGGAGACGGACGTCGTCGTGCTGGAGCGCGGCTACCTGTGCGCGGGCGCGTCCGGCCGCAACGGCGGCGGCGTGCGCATGCAGTGGGGCACCCCGGCGTTGATCCAGCTGGCCAAGCGCTCCATTGATTTGATGAAGGGCTTCGCGCGCGACCTGGGCGTCAACGTGTGGCTGCGCCAGGGCGGCTACCTCTTCCTGGCCAAGCGCAAGGACACGGCCTACCGGCTGGATCGCAACGCCGCCCTGCACAACAAGTACGGCGTGCCCACGCGCATCATCACCGCGGACGAGGCGCGCCAGGTCGTCCCGGGCCTCACGATGAAGGACTGCGTGACGGCGGCCTACAACCCGGAGGACGGCGTCATCTTCCCCTGGGCCTTCCTGTGGGGCTACGCGCAGGGCAGCGTGAAGCGCGGCGTGAAGGTGGAGACGTACACGAACGTCACCGGCTTCGAGACGAGCAACGGCCAGGTGCGCAAGGTGAAGACGGACCGGGGCGACATCGCCTGCGACACCGTCGTCATCGCCTCCGGCGCGTGGAGCCCCCAGGTGGCGAAGCTCCTGGACGTGAAGCTCCCCAACGAGCCGCACCGGCATGAAATCCTGAGCACCGAGCCGCTCAAGCCCTTCCTGTCGCCGCTGGTGTCGGTGCTCGACACGGGCCTGTACTTCAGCCAGTCCATGCGCGGAGAGATTGTCGGCGGCATGGGCGACCCGAAGGAGCCCTCCGGCCCCAACATGGGCAGCACCCTGCGCTTCGTGTCGCGCTTCGCCCGCGCCCTCACGGAGCAGCTGCCGCACGTGGGCCAGGTGAAGGTGCTGCGCCAGTGGGGCGGCCTCTACGACGTCACCCCGGACAACAACCCCATCCTCGGGCGCACCCCCGGCCTGGACAACCTGCTCCAGATGTCCGGCTTCGTGGGCCACGGCTTCATGATGGCCCCCGCCGTCGCGGAGCGGATGGCCCAGTGGATGACCTCCGGCGCCTCCGACGAGCTCTTCACCCGCTTCAACCTCCGCCGCTTCGAGGAAGGCACCCTCGAGCGCGAGGACATGATCATCGGCTGAAGAATTCCGCCCGCCTGAGCCCCTGTCTCCGCCTGGGACAGGGGCGGTCCCTGCATGTCCGTAAAAACGGCACTCCCGGAAAACCTCGCAAGCGCCCGGGATGGCTGGGGATTCGCCGGGGAACGTGACGTTTCTTTACAGACGCAACCGGGTTGCACGGAGCATCCACGCACCACCCGTGCGGGTGCCTGGCCCCGGGTCCCCTCTGGGAGGCGCCGTGGCATGCCGTGTGCGTAGGCCCTCCGCGCCGCGCAATGCCGCGCGGGGGGAGAGACTCAGATGGCCGCGAAGAAGCTCGTGGGTGCGATGCTGGTGATGGGCCTGACGGCGTGTGGTTCCGTGGATCCCATGGACGTGCCGGACGCGGAGCCCAATGAGGCGCTGGCGTCGCAGGAGTCCAACGTCATCGTGGGCACGCTGAACTGGGTGAGCTCCACGTCCCTCTCGGGCACCCAGCTCACGAAGTCGCGGGCGGTGGGCTACCTCTCCATCCCGGCGGTGGGCAGCCGCTGCACGGCGTGGCTGGTGTCCAACGACGTCATCATCACCAACAACCACTGTGTCGGCAGCAGCTCGGAGGCGGTGGGCGCGCGCGTGTCGTTCAACTACGAGGACGGCGTCGCGTCCGCGTCGCGCGTCTGGTACCCGTGCGCCACGTTCATCAAGACGTGGAGCAGTGATGACATGACGGCGCTGCGCTGCTCGGCCGTCAACGGCCAGCTGCCCGGCCAGGTGTACGGCTTCCTCACCGTCTCCAGCACCAACGCGGCGACGAGCTCCGCCGTGTACGTCGTGAACCAGAACTGCGACTACTACACGACGCCGTCCTGCACGCCGACGAAGAAGTCCTCGCCGGGCAAGGTGCTCAACGGCAACTACAGCACCACGGACATCTCCTACGACGCGGACACGCTGGGCGGCTCGTCCGGCTCGCCCGTCCTCTCCACGTCCACGAACCAGGTGGTGGCGCTGCACCACATCGGCATCGGCGGCAACTCGCAGGGCCGCGGCACGGCCAACACCGGCGTGAAGGCGACGCGCGTGAAGGCGCGCCTCGCCGAAATCGGCCTGTAGCCGGCCGTCACGTCGCGGACGAGGGCTCCCCTCCGGCCAGCAGCACCGGCTGGGGGGGCGCATCCGTTCCGGGCCCGGACGGCCTCAAGAGCAGCGTCCGCTTGAGCCCGCCCAGCGCCAGCCGCCCCAGGCCCCGCTTGAAGGAGCGCGGCAGGAAGCGCAACAGCCGCATCACCCACCGGTGTCCCAGGCCCGGGTACACCAGCGCCTCGCCCCGCTCGAAGCCCTCCAGGGCCTCGCGGGCGCACTGGCGCAGGGACAGCTCGAAGAGGGGCGTCACCTCCCCTTCCAGGCGCGGCCCCAGCGCCAGCGGGCCCGCGGCCACGAAGGTGACGGGGATGCCCGCGTCCTTGAGCTCCAGGCGCAGGGACTCGCTGAAGCCGTCCAGGAAGCGCTGCGTGGCGGCGAACGTCACCGCGCCCGGCAGGAACAGGCGCGCCGCGCCCGAGCCCACGGTGAGGATGCCGCCCCGCCCGCGCTCCAGCATGGGGCCCAGCAGGCGGTGGGTGATCATCGCGGGGGCCAGCACGTTCGCCTGCACCAGCTCCTCGATGCGCTTCCAGCGCTCCTCCGCGTACACCCCGCTGGAGGCGTAGTCCGCGTTGTTGATGAGCACGTCCACGCGGACGTAGTGGCGCTCCAGGTGGTCGAACAGCGCGTCCACGGCGCGCGGATCATCCAGGCGGCAGGCGCGGATCATCACCCCCAGGGTCGGGTTGCGGGCGAGCAGCTCCTCCCGCAGGGCCCCCAGGTCGTCCACGTCGCGCGCGACGAGCACCAGGGTCCTGACCCGGGGAGAGAGCAGCCGGGCAAGTTCGCGGCCGATGCCGCCTGCGGCGCCAATGATGAGCACGGTACCGTTGTCGATGGGAGGGCGCATATGGGGGTAGAGCCTCGGACAGGAAGGTGTCCATGCGCGGGTCGCCCGGCGTGCCCGCCCCGCTGCTCGGCGTCCCGCGAACGCCCGCTTGCCCCCACGGCGAGTGGGCGTTACCTATTCACCGTTCCCTCAGGAGGAGGACTCCCATGGCTGGCCCTTCACGCATCCTCGTGCCGGTGGACCTGAAGGAAGGGTCCCGCTCCGTCGTGGACTACGCGCTGCAACTCGCCCGCCCCTTCGGCGCGACGGTGGACGTCATCCACGCGTGGGAGCCGCCGCAGTACGTGGCGCCGGATCTGCTGGTGGCCTCGCCCGGCTGGGACGCCACGTCCCTGGAGGGCATGGCGCGCGACACCGCGGGCAAGGATCTGGAGACGCTGCTGCGCTCGGTGGACGGCACCGCGCCGGTGGCGCTGTCCCACCGCGTGGTGATTGGCGAGGCGGGCAACGTGGTGCTGGAGGAGGCCGAGCGCGGGAAGTACGACCTCATCGTGATGGGCACGCACCAGCGCAAGGGGCTCACGCGCATGCTGCTGGGCAGCGTGGCGCAGAAGGTGGTGGGCCGCGCGGCGTGCCCGGTGCTCACCCTGCACGTCAGCGCGGACTAGCGGCGGCGCCCCGGGCCCTGGAGCGGGCTCAGGGCTCCGCCCACTGGCGCAGGAGGTTGTGGTACACGCCCGTGAGCATCACCAGCGCGGGGCTTTTCGGCACCTCGCGCGTGAGCTGCATGATGGACGTGTCCATGTCGAAGAGCAGCGAGCGCTGCCCCGCGTCGCGGATCATGCTCTGCACCCAGAAGAACGACGCCAGCCGCACGCCGCGCGTCACCGGCGTGACGTGGTGCAGGCTGGTGGACGGGTAGACGATGAGGTCCCCCGCGGGCAGCTTCGCCGAGTGGTTGCCGTAGGTGTCCTCCACCACCAGCTCGCCGCCGTCGTAGCTGTCCGGGTCGCTCAAGAAGAGCGTGGCGGACACGTCCGTGCGGATGCGCTGGTTCGTGCCCAAAAGCGGCCGGATGGCGTTGTCCACGTGCGAGCCGAAGTCCATGCCCGGCTCGTAGCGGTTGAACAGCGGCGGGAAGACGCGCTGGGGCAGCACGGCGGAGATGAACAGCGGGCTCTTCTCCAGGCCGGCCAGCACCAGGTCCCCCAGCTCCCGCGCGGCGGGGCTGCCTTCGGGCAGCTGGAGGTTCTTCTTCACCTGCGCGGACTGCTTGCCGGCGGTGGTCCGGCCGTCCTCCCACGCCGCCTTCTGGAAGACGGCGCGGCAGTGGGCCACCTGCTCGGGCGTGAGGACCTGCGGGATGTGCACCATCATGATGAACGTCCTCCTACGCCCGGCAGGTGAAGCGCGCGACTAGAAGCGCACGTGCGCGGACAGCAGGGCGGAGATGCCGTCCGCCGGCACGGCCTGACCGCCGTAGTACGAGTCGTAGTAGAGCTTGTCGGTCAGGTTGTAGACGTTGAGCTGCAGGTCCACCTTCTTGAGGACGGTGTAGGACGCGAACGCGTCGAAGCGCCAGTAGTTGGGGACCTTGGACAGCAGCGTCGTCGCGTTGGCCGGGTTGTTCACCGTCGCCACGTCCTGGTAGGTGGCGCCGCCGCCCACGGACAGGCTGTCCAGGATGGCGTACGTGGTCCACAGCGACAGGCTGCGCTTGGGCGTGTTCACCAGCCGCTGGCCCTCCAGGAAGTCGTTGGTGTGCTCCTGGATGCTCGCGTCCAGGAACGTGTAGTTGGCGAACACGTTCCAGCCGCGCACCGGCGAACCCGCGACGCCGAGGGCGTAGCCCTGCACCCGCTGCTTGCCCTCCAGCACGACGGGCGGGCCGTCCGGGATGGAGTTCGGCACGCGCGCGTTCAGCTTGTGGGTGCGGAAGACGGCGGCGTTGACGCTCAGGCGCTCCGTGATGAGGTCGGACTTGGCGCCGATCTCGAAGGTCTCGTTCTTCTCGGGGTCCAGCGTGACGGTGTCGTTGGACAGCGTGGCCAGCTCGGCGCTGGGGTTCGTGGACGTGCCGTACATGCCGTAGACGCTGGTGTTCTCCACCGGGTGGAGGACCAGGCCCACGCGCCAGTTGAACAGGCTGTTCTCCTGCTCGAAGGCGGCGATGTCACCGTTCGCGGCCTTGGTCTCGTAGTCGCTGTGCAGGTTGTCCAGGCGCAGGGTGCCCAGCACCTCCACGTACTTGGTGATCTGGATCTGATCCGACGCGTACGCGCCCAGGTTCCACTGGCGGCTGTAGTTGGTGGCGGCCGGGACGCGGGCCACGCCGGACAGGTCCGGGCTGTTGTCCGGGTCGAACAGGTCCGCCGGCATGTTGCCGCCGTTCAGGGTGAGGTTGGTGCGGCCCTGCTCGCGCTGCTCACGGGAGATGTCCAGGCCGATGTTGGCGCTGTGCTTGAGGAAGCCCGTGGTGAACACCCCGCGCACGTCCAGCTGGTCCGCGAAGTAGGTGTTGTCGGCGGTCGTCTCGAAGCGCTGGCGGCCGATGGTGGTGGGCGCCGCGACCGGCGTCAGGCCGCGCGGCGCGGTGGGCCGGGCGAAGCGGTCCACGCCGCCGTAGCGCAGCGTGTTCGTCAGCCGGAACGTGCCGCCCAGGTCCGCCAGCAGGCGCGCCGAGCCGATGTGCACGTTCACGAGCTCCGTGTCGCTGTCCTTCACGCCGTAGAAGTTCTCGCGGGGCACGTCCAGGGTGACGCCCACGGGGTAGCCGTTGAAGTACGGCTGGCCGTAGTCCGGCACGCTGTCCTCGTGCTGGTAGAAGTAGTCCACTTCCAGCGCGACCTTCTCCGCCAGCTGGAAGCGCGCGGACGGCGCGATGCCCACCCGGTTCTCCTTCACGACGTCACGGCCCGCGACGCCCGCCAGCTGCCCCACGGCGCTCACGCGGAACTGCACGCTGTCGGAGAGCTCGTGGTTGACGTCCGCCTCCAGGCGGCCGGTGGGCGACGTGCCGCCGGACAGGCGCAGGTCGGTGAAGGAGCCCTTGCGCGCCTTCTTCGTCACCAGGTTGATGGCGCCGCCCGTGGAGCCGCGGCCGAACAGCACCGACGACGGGCCGAAGTAGACCTCCACGCCCTCCAGGTTGAACGTGTCGCGCGTGAACCAGCCCAGGTCGCGCACGCCGTCGCGCAGCGTGTCCGTCTGGGCGGAGAAGCCGCGCAGCGAGAAGGAGTCACCCTGGCGGCCACCCTCGCCCGCCGTCACCGTGATGCCGGACACGTTGCGCAGGGCATCGCGCAGCGTCGTCGCCTGCTGCTCCTCCATCACGCGCTCCGGCACCACCGTGATGGTCTGCGGCGTGTCCACCAGCGGCCGGGGCAGCCGGGTCAGGCTGGGCTCGGTGACGTTGTACTTGGCCGTCTCACCCTCGACGGACACCTCCGGCAGCACGTAGGCGTCATCCTGGCCGGCCTGCGCCGCGCTCGTCGCCGGGGCGGTGGTGGGCGCGGACTCCGGCGTGCGCTCGGGGGACGGAGCCTCCTGGCCCACGGGGGCGGTCTCCGCCGGCCGGGACTCCTGCACCGGGGCCGAGGTGTCGCCCGTCACCGGCGTCTCCTGCGCCACCGCGCCGCCCGCCGCCAGCGCGGAGGCGAGCCCCACGGCCGCGGGCCCCCAGGGCCAGAGCGCGCCGCGCACGCCTCCAGGGTTGCCATTCGAAGAGCGGATACCAGAACGACCGGGCTTGGCTGTGGACACGAGTCCCCTCGGGAAGGAGCTTGCTGCCTAATTGAGAATGATTCGCATATGCAGGACTAGGCTTCGCGTTACAAGAAATTTCTTCCCGGACGCGGATGTAACCTTTGGGGTCGGCGGGTGTTGCGGCACTGCTTCGCATCAGCCGGGCGAATGCCACACGCCGGTGGGTGAAAAAGAGAAGGCCCGGATCCGCTCTCGCGGTCCGGGCCCTGGGGATGTCTGGAGTTGGGTGAGACGTGTTTCAGGCGGCGTGCGTCTCGGACTCGGCGGGCGGAGGCACGGCGGAGGCGGGCGCCGCGGGCTGGGTCCGGCGGCGCGGGACGAACCGCCGCCAGGAGAGCGCGTAGCCCGTGTAGACGAGGAACACGGCGCCGAAGGACGCGAGCGCGGCGATGAGCTGCCCGAACCACCCGAACGCCTCGCCGGTGTGCAGGTAGCGCAGCCAGGTGCGCACCTTCCGGCCGCTGTTGAAGTCCGCGTAGGTCTCCGTCTTCAGGGTCTGGGTCGAGAACGGATCCACCGACACCGTGTTGGCGGCGAAGAGCGGCCAGCGCTCCTGCTCGCGGACGGTGAACGCGCTGGCCTGTGGGCCCTTCGCGCCGCCCGGGCCGCCGCGCCCTTCAGCGCGCGGGCCACCTTCGCCACGAGGGGCTCCGCCCTCAGCGCGCGGGCCACCCTGGCCACCGGCGCCGGGAGGCGTGGCCAGCCGCAGGGTGATGGTCTCCCAGGCGTTGGCCTGCTTCATCACCGCCGCGAACTGCGCGTCCAGCGGCTGGGGCTTCGTCCCCGGCGCGGGCGTGGGCACGGGCACGGGCGCCGCGGCCATGGGGCCCTGCGCGGCCGGCGGCTCGTTGCCGGTGAGGGTGAAGATCAGGTTCGACGCCCAGCGGTAGGAGATCACCGCGCCGGACGCCGTCAGCACCACCAGCACCGGCAGCGACCAGAAGCCGATGACGTTGTGCCAGTTGAAGTCGCGCGCCTTGCCCTTGAGGCCCCGGCGGAACCACAGCGTGGGCCGCATGGAGCGCAGCGTCCACTTGCGCGGCCACCACAGGAACAGGCCGGTGATGCCCAGGAACAGGAACGCCAGGTTGCTCACGCCCGTGACGGCCTTGCCCACGGCGCGGTTGTCGCCAGAGGCCGCCAGCCACCGGTGCAGGTCCTCCATGGTGTGGAAGAACGCGCGCCAGCCCTGCGCGCCCTGCTCGCGCACCTCGCCGGTGTAGGGATGGACGTAGACCGCGGCGCCGCGGCCCAGGGCCACCGTCACCATGCGGTCCGCCTCCGGGGACACCGTCACGCCAGAGGGCTGCGCGGCCGGCTTCGCCTCCTTCGCCTTCGCGATCATCTCCTCCAGCGTGAGCCGGGGCGTTCCCTCCGCGGGAGGCGCCGCGTGGCGCGCGTCACGGTCCGCCCAGTCGATGATCTGTGACTCGAACGCGATCGCCACGCCAGTGAACGACATCACCGCGACGACGAGCCCCACGACGAGGCCGGACACCAGGTGGATCCAGAAGAGAACCGAGCGGAGCTTGGGATTCATGAAGGCGTCTGCGTGACTGCGAAGGAACTACCTGAGGGCGAACTTCACGGGGATCACGACCTTCACGCGCACCGGCGCGCCGTCGTGTCCCAGGGCCGGCGAGAACCGCCAGTTCGCCACGGACTCGAGCGCGGCCTCGTCCAGCCCGGGCACCGAGCGCTGGATGCGGGGCGAGCCGGGCTCCACCGAGCCGTCCGTGCCAATGACCACCATCACCATCACCACGCCGGTGATGCCGTCCTCACGCGCGCGGCGCGGATACTCCGGCTTGCCGGACAGCAGCACCGGCAGCTTCATCACCTCGCGCGGCGAATAGATGGGCGGCGCCTTGCCCTGCCCACCCACCTTGCCGCCCACCAGCCCGCCCACCACGCCCCCGACGACGCCACCCACCGCGCCCTCCGGCACGCCCGGCCCCGCGGGCGCCTGCGACGCGGCCGTGGCCACCTCCGTGACGGCCGGCGTCTCCGCGACCTGCTCCACCGGCTCCGGCGTCTCCTTCACCGGCTCCGGCACCTTCGCGGGCACCACCAGCTCCTGCCGCTTCGGACGGGGCTTGTGCGCCACCGGCTTCACGGGCTCCACGGAGGCCTGCTTCAGCGCGCCACCGCCCAGCGGCGGCGGGGGCGGCGCGTACGCCATCAGCACCAGCTCCGGCTCCGGCTTCGCCACCGGAGGGGCCGGCCGGGTCGCCATCGTCAGCCCCACCGCCAGCGCCACCACGTGCGCCGCGGTCGCGGCCAGCAGGGCCCCGCTCCAGCGGCCCCACCCACCCTCCACCGACGCGGTCGCGGACTGGAAGAGCCCCACCGGGACCCGCACCACATCCACACGGGCGGTCACAGCCTGAGGCAGCGTCGGGGCAGCACCCAATCCGTCGTCGAAGTTGAGAATGGTTCTCATTTTCTGTTGCCGAAAGGGGATATCCCCTGGAGGGTGGCAACGTCAATGTCGCGGGCCGCTGAAATCATCCCGGTGCGTCGCCGCGTGACCATTCCAACGCCAAGGGCGCGATTTTCCGAGGTGCGTGATCCCCCGGCTGCGTATAAAGGCCTTCCGCTGACACGGTTTTGTGTCGTCCATCGACTGTCGCATCCGGTGCGACACACTTAAGCGCTCCCACCCATGACGCCGGCCCTTCCCCACACCGGGCGTGAAGCCCTCCGCGAGACCCGGTTCGCCGTGGCGGCGGTCGTGTGCGCGGCGGTGGTGGCCGCGTTCCTGGGGCTGGCGGGGCCCCGGTCCGGGCTCCTCCAGGGGACCCGCGCGGACGTGGCGGCGGCCCGGACGTTCCAGGCGTCGCGCCCGTCCTCCAGCCCGAAGCCTGGGTGGGAGAAGGCGGGGCTGCCGCACGGCTCCGACGTGGGCGCGCCGCAGCCGGGCCCGCGCGATCACGTGGAGCGGGGAAACATCAACCTCCGTCCTCCGACGCCCCTGACTCCTCGGGGGGACACCCTTCGCGCGCTGCTCGCGCGCTACGACGCCCGGGTGCTGGCGCACGCCCAGGGGCTGCTTGCCCGCGCGCTGCCTCCCCGGCTCACGCCGCTGGCGGACCGTCCCTGGACGGTGAACTGCCCGGCCCAGGGTCCGCCCGTCCGGGGCTGAGCGGTCTTCCTTCCCTCTTCTTCTTTCGAGGGCGCCGCGTCCGGGCGGCTCCGGTGTGACCTCCGGTGGCCAGGCGGGCAGGCCCTCCCTCCAACGCAACCCTTTTCCACACGCGGTCTGCCCTTCGCGGCCGCGCGAGAGCTTCTTCCATGTCTTCGTCCCCTTCCCCTGAACCCACCTCCACCTCGCCCCAGCAGGGCGGCGCCACCCACGACCAATGGCAGGGTGCGCGCCTCTTGTGGAGCGGCCTGGTGTGCCTGCTCATCATCGGCGGAGCCATCGCCCTCGAGCGATGCGCCTGAGCCCGCCCTAACTTCCTGTGGATCCGGCCCCGCGCACCGCGGGCGGGGCCGGGCATCGCGAGTCCCATCACCTCCAGAGGCGCCTTCCCATGCACGACGCCCACGCGTTCCTCCAAGCCCTCGCCACCGTCCTCTGTGTCGCGGCGGTCACCACGGTCCTCTTCCAGCGCCTGCGCCAGCCGGTGGTGCTGGGCTACATCCTCGCGGGCTTCATCATCGGCCCCCACGTCCCCGTCCCCCTGGTGGCGGACCCGGGCATCGTGCAGACGCTGTCGGAGCTGGGCGTCATCCTGCTGATGTTCTCCCTGGGGCTGGAGTTCAGCCTGCGCCGGCTCTTCCAGGTGGGGCCCACGGCGGGGCTCACCGCCGTCATCCAGTGCAGCGTGATGGTGTGGCTGGGCTTCGTCGTCGGCCGGGCCTTCGGCTGGACGATGCTGGAGAGCCTGTTCACCGGCTGCTGCATCGCCATCTCCAGCACCACCATCATCGCGAAGGCGTTCGACGAGCAGAACATCCGGGGCGCGCTGCGGAGCATCGTGGTGGGCATCCTCATCGTGGAGGACCTCATCGGCATCCTGCTGATGGCCATGCTCACCGCGGTGTCCACCGGCTCCGGCCTGTCCGCGTGGGACCTGGTGCTGACCGTGGGCAAGCTGGCGGCGTTCCTCGTGGGGCTGGTCGCCATTGGCCTGCTCGTGGTGCCGCGGCTCATGCGCGCCATCACGAAGCTCCAGCGGCCGGAGACGACGCTCGTCACCAGCGTGGGCATCTGCTTCGCCATCGCGCTCCTGGCGCAGGCGTTCGGCTACTCGGTCGCGCTGGGCGCGTTCCTCGCGGGCTCGCTGGTGGCGGAGTCCGGCGAGGGCAAGGAGATCGAGCACCTGGTGCAGCCGGTGCGCGACCTGTTCGGCGCGGTGTTCTTCGTGTCGGTGGGCATGCTCATCGACCCGGCGCTCATCCGCGAGCACTGGGCCGCCATCGCGGTGCTCACCGGCGTGGTCATCCTGGGGAAGATCCTCAGCGTGTCGCTGGGCGCGTTCTTCACCGGCAACGGCACGCGCACGTCCGTGCAGGCGGGGCTGAGCCTGTCCCAGATTGGCGAGTTCTCCTTCATCATCGCGGGGCTGGGCCTGTCCCTGAAGGCCACCGGCCTGTTCCTCTACCCGGTGGCGGTGGCCGTGTCGGCCATCACCACGCTGACGACGCCGTGGCTCATCCGCGCGTCCGGCCCCATCGCCAACTGGGTGGACCGCAAGCTGCCCGCGCCGCTGCAGACGTTCGCGTCCCTGTACGGCAGCTGGGTGGAGAACCTGCGCACGTCGCCGCGCCAGAAGACGGTGGGCGCGCGCGTGCGGCGCATGGGGCTGCTGATGCTATTGGACGCGGCGTTCATCACCCTCATCGTCATCGGCACGTCCGTGCTGCTGCCGCGGATCACGGCGTTCATCGACGAGCGCATGGGCTGGGGCACCACGCTGACGCCCTGGGTCGTCATTGGCCTGGCCGTGGCGCTGGCCCTGCCCTTCTGCGTGGGCATCGTGCGGATGGGGCGGCGGCTGGGCGTGGTGCTGGCGGAGGGCGCGCTGCCGGCGGCCGCCAACGGCAGGGTGGACCTGGCGGCGGCGCCTCGGCGGGTGCTGGTGGTGGCGCTCCAGCTGGCCAGTGTCTTCATGGTGGGCGTGCCGGTGCTGGCCATCACCCAGCCGTTCCTGCCAGGCGTGCCGGGCGCGGTGCTGCTGCTGGTGTCCCTGGGGGTGATGGGCTTCGCCTTCTGGAAGAGCGCCACGAACCTGCAGGGGCACATGCGCGCGGGCGCGCAGGTCATCGTCGAGGCGCTCGCGGCCCAGTCCCACGCCAAGGGCGAGGAGGACGAGCCGGCACCGGACGTGCTGCACGGCGTGCGTCAGATGCTGCCCGGCATTGGCGAGCCGGAGTCGGTGGCGCTCGGCGAGTCCAGCGCGGCGGTGGGCCGCACGCTGGCGGAGCTCAACCTGCGCGGCATGACGGGGGCCACGGTGCTGGCCATCCGCCGGGGCGACGCGGGCGTGCTCGTGCCCACCGCGCAGGAGGTGCTGCGCGCGGGCGACATCCTGGCGCTCGCGGGGACGCACGAGGCCATCGACGCGGCGAAGGGCGTGCTCGGCTGACGCGGAGCACGGGATGCAATGGGGGATGCGGCCGGCCGTAGGAAGGGCATGCCGCTCCCCTTCCGCGTCCCGGAGGTCTCCACCATGCGCCGCCCGCTCTTGCCCACCCTCCTCCTCGCCTGCTCGCTGGCCGTGCCCGCGCTGGCGGCGGAGCCCGCGAAGACGCCGTCCAAGGCGCCCGCGAAGACCATCTGCGTCAACGCCAAGGACGGGAGCAAGGCGGTCCAGGGCACGAACCTGGTCGTCGAGCCCGGGGAGAAGATCAAGGACGCGGTCGCGGTGGACGGCGACGTCATCGTGAAGAAGGGCGCGGTGGTGGACAACGACGTGGCCGCCGTCCGGGGCCGCGTCATCCTGGAGCCCGGCGCGCGGGTGAAGGGCGACGTGGTGTCCATCGGCGGCGAGGTGCGGGTGCCCGCGGGCGCGCACGTCGACGGCAGCGCGACGGCGCTGGGCGGCAAGCTCCGCCTGGACAAGAAGGAGGACGTCGGCGGCGAGACGGTCGACTTCTCCCTGGTCCTCAACGGCGACGACCTGGTGAAGGAGTTCATCGGCAAGGCGCTCGACGAGGATGCCGGCAAGTGCCACATCCTCGATGACGACGAGGATGACGAGGACGACGACGACAAGGACGTCTGAGCCGGTCCTGTCGTCAGGCGGCCCCCGTCACTTTCCTTCCGGCGGGGGCCGGCGCGTGGCCCGGCGGCGCGAGCGGGGCTCCAGGTGCACCTCGTCGCCCCGGCAGACGCGCACCTTCAAGAAGCGCTGGAGCTGATCCAGGGCCAGGTCGTGGTCCTTGTCGCTCTCCGCGCAGCAGCAGTCGCTGAGCACGGTGATCTTGTACTCGTGCATGTGCGCGTCGTGGGCGCTGAAGAAGACGCACAGGTTGGTGGCGATGCCCGCGAGCAGCAGCTTCTTCGTGCCCAGGTGCTCCAGGAGCGGCACCAGCGACGTGGCGAAGAAGGCCGAGTGCTTGGGCTTGAGGATGAAGTAGTCGTCCGGCTGGGGCTTGAGCGCGCGGGCGACCCGCTGGCCCCGGCTGTCCTTGCGGGTGCAGTGCTTGTAGACGTCCGTGAAGCTGCTGCGCCAGTGGTCGAAGTTGTCGTTGACGTAGATGACCGGGACGCCCGCCTTGCGCATCCGCTCGGCGAAGGGGCTCAGGCGCTCCACCATGCGCAGGGCCCAGGGCAGGACGTTCTCTCCGCCGGGGAACTCCAGGTCGTTGATGACGTCGATGATGAGCAGCGCGGTGTCATGCCGCCGCTCATGCGGCGTGCGAGCTTGCTTCCGGACCGCCTGGCGCGGCTTCGCCACGTCCACCTCCCGTTGGGTGAACGCTAATCATCCCCGGGCAGGAGGCGGAGCCCCCGCCTGGTGCGGTTCGTTGGCCGGCAACATCCGGAAGAATTGCCAACCCGCTTCCCAACGCCCAGTTTCGCTCCAGGGGGAAGCGCCCGGGCCCTCTCGCGGCAGCGACCACGAGGCCAGGCGCTCGTCAGGGGCCCGACAGGCATCTGCTCCGAAGTTTCCCAGGAGAAGAAGGAGGCCGGCCCATGAGCACTGAAAGCACTCCATCTCCAGGGGGGAGACTGGGTCTCGTCATCAAGAAGTTCGAGCGCTTCGTCATCGTCTCGATCATCGTCATGATGATGGTGGTCTTATTCCTCTCCACCCTGGAGCTGGGATGGATCATCCTCCAGGACATCATCACGCCGCCCATCCTCCTGCTGGAGGTGGATGAACTGCTGGAGATCTTCGGCTTCGTTCTCCTCATCCTCATCGGCGTGGAGTTGCTGGAGACCATCAAGGCGTACCTGCGAGACAACGTCGTTCACGTTGAAATCGTCCTGGAGGTCGCCCTGATCGCCATCGCCCGGAAGGTCATCGTGCTCGACCTGTCCAAGTACGATGGCGTCAGCGTGCTTGCCATCGCCGCGCTCGTTGTCGCGCTCGCGGGAGCACTCTTCCTCAGGACATCCCGCGCCCCATCCGGCCGCTGAGCGAGGGACGCTGCCTGCCGGGTTGCGCGCGGCGGGGCCGCCAGACGAGGCCCGCGAGCAGCCACCCGCCCAGGGCTAGGATTTGGGCTTCACGCCCCAGAGGCCCACCTTGCCGTCGTCCATGCCCCAGGCCACGAAACGGCCATCCGGAGAGAAGTTCGCGGTGCTCCCCTGTTGGTCGTCCAGGTCGGAATAGGCGAAGACGCGCTGTCCATCCCGGACGTTGATGACGGCGAACGCGCTCGTGTCCGGGCTGGCCGCCAGCAAGGTGCCCTCGGGATTGAACTCCAGATGCAGGGCGAACGATGCGGGCGCCCTCAGGGTTCGCGCGGTCTCCAGCGTGGGCAGCGTCAGGAACAGCAGCTCCCCGGAGGAGTTCGCGGCGACCAGGTGCTCGCCCGAGGGCGTGAAGGCCACGGCCCAGATGCGCCGCGCATCGAAGGCCCGGGTCGTGATGCGCCTGCCGGTCCGCGCGTCCCACAGGAGCAGGGCCGCGCGGGTGTCCAGGTCCTGCTGGTCCTCGGCAGCCCCCACTGCGGCGAACGCGCCATCCGGTGAGAGCGCGCAGTCGTGGAGCTGCCAGGGCTCTTCCTTCCTCCAGACGAGCCAGCGCCGCTCCAGGTCCCAGAGCAGCACGCGGCCCACGCTCGCCACGAGGAGCAGGCGCGTCCCGTCCGAGGACAGGAAGGCATGGGAGACGGTGCCGCCCGTCTCCACGGAGGACAACAGCCGGCCGTCGGAGATGGACCACGTCTGGAGCGTGCCGCGCACCGTCACGGACAGCAGCCGCTGGGAGCCGGGAAGGAACCACGCGGCCACGCAGCCGGAGATGAAGTGCGCAGCGAGCGGATCCGCGCCCTCCGAGTGCAGGTCCCACCATCGCAGCGACATCCCGCCCTGCTTCTGCACGGACAGCAGGTAGCGCGACGACGCGTCCCACCCCAGCCACTGCCAACGGGAGTACGGCGACAGCTCCGCTTCGCCCAGCGTCCGCAGCAGCGACAGGTGTCTCGCGGTGTCAGGGGTCAGCAGCAAGGGAGGCGTGAGCATGGCGCGGGTCCGGGAGACGTCGCCTTAGCTGCTCGAGCGCGGAGCTTGAAGCGGTTTCAGAGGTGGCGAGGCCGCGATGACCCGCACCGCACGCTGCGTCAAGGAGGGCCGCTCGCAGGGGGGCTTGAGCCGGAGCGAGCGGGCGACCTAAGACGCGTCCTCCCTGTCCGGGATCCCGTTCCGAGGACCTCCATGTTCAAGAAGATTGCCATTGGCTTCGCCGCCGCGCTCCTGCTGCTCGTCGGCGTCATCGCCACCCGCCCCGATACCTACACCGTCACGCGCACCACCACCGTGCCGGGCACGCCCGACATCGCGTTCGGGCTGGTCAATGACTTCCACCAATGGAACCAGTGGTCTCCCTGGGAAGCCCTCGACCCGAACATGAAGAAGACTTTTACCGGCGCGGAGGCGGGCGTTGGCGCCATCTATGGGTGGACGGGCAATGACGACGTGGGCGAAGGCCGCATGACCATCGAAGAGGTCGCCGCCAACGAGTCCGTCCGCATCAAGCTGGAGTTCATCAAGCCCTTCGCCGACACCAGCATCACCACCTTCAATTTCAAGCCCGCCACGGACGGCACGACCGTCACCTGGACCATGGCCGGTGACCACAACTTCATGAGCAAGGCGATGTGCCTCGTCATGGACATGGACCAGATGATCGGCAAGGACTTCGAGAAGGGCCTCGCCAGCCTGAAGACCGCCGCCCAGGCCGAGACCACGAAGCGCGCGGAGGCCGAAGCCGCTCGCAAGGTCGCCGAGGCCAAGGCTGCCGAGGCCAAGGCCGCCGAGGAAGCTGCCGCCGCCGCGCCTGCGCCCGCCGTCGCTGCACCCACGCCGTAGTCCCACGGCGTCCGCCTCGTGACTCCCGGCCCCTCGCGCCTCCCAGGCTCGAGGGGCCTTGTCGTTCTCACAACCTCCAGGCGTGAGGCGCGGGCTCCCGCACCAGCCCCGGACTCCTGCGATTGACCAGCCGGCTGCGTGGATCCACCACGATCTGCTGGACGGCCCACTCCGGTTCCTCCACCACAAGCCGCGCCGTCGCGGACTCCGGCTCCAGGCCGTATGAAACCGTGACCCGTCGACGCTCCTCCGGCGCCACGCCCTGGAGCTCCAGCTCCACCTCGCAGGGATACACCTTCCCGGTCTGCGTCCGCTGTGTCACGGTCAGCGTCAGCGCGTCCTCCTGAGTCCACTCGACCTGGAAGTAGGGCCAGTCCGGCTCCCCTTCCCCGTCCACCCAGGTGTCAAAGTAGCGCTGGAGCTCCTTCCCCGAAGCGGCTTCGAGCGCCCGGCGCAGGTCCTCGATGCTCCGGACTCCTGGCTCGGCCAGGAACGCCTGGAGCCCCGCGAGCACCTGAGGCCGCCCCAGCAGGGACTCCAGTTGTACCAGGAGGATCATCGGGCCCGTGCCGTAGATGTCATTCACGAAGGAGAGGAACGGCGGCGCGGGCGTGTCTCGTGGACGCAGGTAATAGGACGACGTCCGGGCCAGCCGGTCCCAGTACGTCAGCGTGGCGGCGGCCTCGTCGCTCCGGTGCTCGTCCTCGAAGACATACGTGAGGTACTCCGCCACCGCCTCCTTCCAGGGGTAGTCCTCCGCGCTCGCCAGCGTCGTCCGGTCACCGGCCCACTGGTGCACGATTTCGTGCATCAACGTGTGCATCGTCACGTTGGCGTAGGCCCCGCCAATCCACGGTAGGTCGTCGCGCAGAATGATGTTGGCCGGGTGCTCCATGCCCAGCCAGTCCGTGCGCCCGCTGGCCACGCGCAGCTCGGGCCCATAGGGCAACGGCCCGAAGCGCGCCGTCATCCACGCCAGGAACTCCGCCACCGCGCCCGCGTCAATCGCCGGTCCGAGCAGTCCTCCTGGAGGCTCATACAACTCCACCCGCCCCACGTCCGAGTCCACCAGCCGCGTGCGCATCCACGCCGGATGCGAGGCAATCATGAAGGCGGAGTACGTGGGGGCGCGCGTGCCCAGCAGCTCGCAGCGTGTATGCGTTTCATCCCGCCGCGACAGGCTCCCGGGACACAGCACCACCGCGCCGGGCGCATGCGTCACGTCGAAGGTGAAGTGCGCCAGCCGGCCGGGAGCGGTGTCACACGGACCGAAGCGGTCGCAGGACTCCAGCCACCCCAGCAGGTACGTGAAGGGACGCCCCTGCGCATCCAGCCGCCGGGAGAACCCCACCTGCGTGTACGGCGCCGTGGCCTCCGGAACACGCAACCGGCTGTCCAGCCACAGCGGCCCCTCCAGCGGCGCCGCGCCACAGGCCTCCAGCTGCCCGTCCGCCACGCGGAAGCCCGTGGGAGCCGACTTCCCCCACCGCACGTCCGTCACCTCCGCTGGCGCCGACAGGGAGACGCAGCCCCGTGCCCCCGCCTCCACGTCCAGCCACAACCGCGAGGCCGCCTGTCCCGTCGTAAGGTCGAACGCGAAGTCGTAGCGGTCCACCGTGTATGCCAGCGGCGCTCCACCGGCGTCCGGAGGTTCGAGCCGCTCCGGTGGCGCCAGCGGCGGCTCCCCGGACTCGCAGCCCGCCGCGCCCAAGACGAAACACAGCAAGCACAGGAGACGGAGCACGGCCCGGATACGGACCCAAGCGCCCGCTCGGGTCGTCCCGGAAAAGAAAGAGGGGCGGCCCGTGACTCCGGCCGCCCCTCCCCTCATCTCAAGACGTCACCCCTACTTCGTGAAGGTGATGGGCCCCGAGGACAGCGTGGTGTTGTTCGCGCCGTCCACCGCGCGGACGCGCCACGTGTGCGAGCCCGTGGACAGACCGTTCAGCGTGGTCTGTTCCGTGCCCACACCGTACACCTCGAACTCCCACAGCGAGTAGCCGTACGCCGTCGCACGCTGCACGCCGCGCATGCGCACGTAGCGGCCCACGCCAGCCACCGTCCAGTCGTCGATGCCGCCGTCGCCGGTGTCCACCGTCCTCAGCGCCGTCCAGTGGGTGGAGCCGTCCAGCGACGCCTCCAGCACGTACCGGCGGCCGTACGCGGCCTCCCAGTTCAGCACGATGCGCTTGAGCGAGTAGATGGCCCCCAGGTCGACCGTGATGGAGTCGGTGTCACCCGTCGTCGCCGTGCCCACGCTCGACCACCGCGTGGTCAGGCTGCCGTCCACCGCGTCGTTCGCGCTGCCGAACTCCACGGACGTGGCGTAGGCGTTCTTGCCCCGCGCCAGGTTCGTGCCCGCCGCCACCGGCGTGCTGCGCAGGATGGAGGGCGTGCGGTCCGTGCCGTCCACGATGAGGACGTACTCCGCCACGCCCGCGCCCACGTCCGTCGTCTGCTCCCAGATGAAGCGCGTGGACGTGCCCGGCACCGCCTGGCCCGCCGACGGCGACAGCGCCGCGAAGGCCGCGGGCGGCGTCGTGTCGTTCAGCGTGAAGGTGAACGTCGCGGACTGCGTCACGCCGTTCGCCCAGTTGAACGCCTTCACGAACCAGGTGTGCGTCCCGTTCGCCAGCTTCAGTCCGTCCAGCGCCGCCGACGGCGTCTTGGTGATGGCCACCGGCATCGCGCCGCCGTCCAGGTACACCTCGTAGCGCTGGATGCCCGTCTGCGGATCGCTGCTCGCGGACCAGGTGAACGCCGGACGCGTGCCCGTAATCACCAGGTTGTTCGACGGCGTCATCAGGTTGAACGCCACCGGCGCCGTCGCGTCCGTCAGGCCGAAGCCCTGGATGCCCGCGCCGTACTGGTACAGCGGGTTGCCGTACGTGGGAGGCACCGGCTGGCCCGCCGCGATCTTCTGGCGGATGGCCGTGCGCTCCGCGTCTGTCGCGCCCAGGTCGAACGGCAGGTCCCACTTCTCCAGCTGGTTGTTCTCCACGTCCGTGCCGATCTGGCTCATGGAGCGCGGCAGCTGCCACGGCGTCTTGCCGCGGGGCAGCACGTCACCGAACAGCACGTCCGCCACCGCGTAGCCGCCCATGTCGCCGGGGCGGTACGCCAGCATCAGCGCGTTGGAGAGGGGCACCACGTTCGTCAGCACGTACGGCCGGGGGCTGATGACCACCACCGTCGTGGGGATGCCCCGCGACTTGAAGCTGTTGATGATGCCGTACTGGTCGCCCCACTTCGCTTCGTGGGCCGGGCCAATCGGGTCACCCGGCAGGTACGGCTTCTCCTTGTCCCACTCCGTGCCGTGCGTGAAGTAGCTCTCGCCCACCACGACGATGGCCGCGTCCGGCGTCACGCCCGCGGGGGCGTTGTCCTTGTAGACCGTGAGCCCCGCGGCCTCCGCGCGCGCCTTCACCGCCGCGTAGATGGTCGGGTCGCCGAACTCGTAGCCGTGGAAGTCCGAGCGCCAGGTCACCATGCAGGACATGTCGTCCGCGCGAGGGCCCGCGATGACCAGCTTGCCGCCCGCCGGCAGGCGGATGGGCAGCGCGCCGTCGTTCTTCAAGAGCGTCATGGCCTCCTGGGAGGCGCGGCGCACCGCCGCCTTGCTGTCCGCGGTGTGCCACTGGGACGTGCCCGCAGGGCCCTGCTTGTACGGGTCCTCGAAGATGCCCAGGCGGAACTTCAGGTCGAGGATGCGGCGCACGGAGTCGTTGATGCGCGACAGCGGCACCTCGTTCTCGAAGTTGCCCAGGTACTGCGGCGTCGCGCCGCCCATCACGTCCGAGCCCGCCGTCGCCGAGCGCACCCACGCGCCCGAAGGCAGCCAGTCCGAGCAGATGACGCCGTCGTACTTCAGCTTCGTGCGCAGGTAGTTGAGGATGCCCGGGTTGTCACCCGCGCCGTAGCCCTCCGGCCCCAAGAGCCAGCTGCCCGCGTAGCCCGGCATGATGCCGCTGGTACCCGCCTCGATGGCCGCGTGCCACGGACGCATGTGGTAGTGGATGGTGGTGCCGTCGTAGGTGATGCCCGCCTCACCGCCAGCGCCCTGCCCCGGCCAGTGCTTCGTCGTCACCCAGATGGAGGACGGGTTCACTTCCGGACCGCCCTGGAGGCCCGCGATGAGCGCGCGGGTGATGCCCGCCGCCAGGTCCGCGTCCTCGCCGTTGCCCTCCTGGATGCGCGGATAGAGGACCTTGGTGTTCACCTCCGCCAGCGGTGACAGCGTGCCGCGGCTGCCAATGGCCAGCTGCTCGCGGCGCTGGATGTCACCCATCTCGTGGATGGTGTCCAGGTCGCGCGTGGCGGCCAGCGCCGGCTGCGTGGGCCAGCTCGTCTTGTAGCCGTGGATGGTGTCACCCGCGTCGATGTGCGGGATGCCCAGCCGCGTGGCCGCGGACGCCCTCTGGAACATGGGGATGTCCGTGGGCGACAGGGGCCCCATCTGGAAGCCCGCCTCCGGGTACGTCTTGGCGTCGTAGAACATCTGCAGCGCCTTCTCGTGCAGCGTCATGCGGCCCATGAGGTCGTTCACGCGCACGGAGATGGGGTTGCGCCAGTCCTCGTACGGCTCAATCGTCCCGTTCTTGTTCAGGTCGCGCGCGCCGTTGATGACGTTCACGCCGTCCGCCTGCGTCTCCACCACCGGCAGGTACACGCTGAAGTTGCCGATGTCCGAGCGCGACGTGCTGCCACCCGCCAGCGTGGCCACGACGTACCACTTGTACGTCCAGCGGTCCGGCAGGTCCTCCGTGAAGGTGAAGGACGTGCCCGTCTGCGACGCCACCTGCGTGTACCTGTCCAGCAGGTTGCCCGCCGCCATCCAGTCGTAGTCGTTGCGCGTGAGGTTGACGTAGAGCTTGTAGTTCGTCGCGCCCGTCACCGGGGCCCACGACAGCGTGGGGCGGCGGGTCGCGGTGACCATCGTGTTGTTGGCTGGCGCGGCCAGGCGGAACGCTCCGGCCACCGGCGGCGGCGCGGGCGCCACGTACGGGTCCGGGATGATGGTGGGGTCGCGCGGGTCCTGCGGGTTGCCGCCGCCCGTGGAATAGATTTCGACGTTCCAGTCCGCGCCCTGCACCGCCAGCGCCGTGACGGACTGCGCGCGCTGCTGCACGCCGTTGTAGTCCACCACCGCCAGGCGGATGTCCGTGTTGGGCTGCGTGGGGGAGAACTGGTTCTTCGACAGCGTCACCGTCGTGTTGGGCGGGAACGTGAGCTGGTAGGTGAACGGGCCGGGCGGGTTGCGCACGGACGGCGTGGTGTTGCCCTCCTCCGGCACCGGCGTCACGGACAGCGGCGTGGGCGACACGTTGATCTTCGCGTACGCCAGCTCCGGGAAGTTCAGCTTGATGGTCTGGTTCGTGGTCTGCGTGGGCGGCGGCGTGGTGCCCCCGCTCTGGTAGACCTCGAAGGACCACAGCGAGTAGCCGTAGCCCGTGCCGCGCTCCGTGCCGCGCATGCGGAGGTAGCGCCAGGTGCCGGAGACGGGAATCTCCCGGCGGCCGATGGCGCCGTTGGTCACCGTGTTGAGCGTCGTCCAGCTGGCGTCGTCGTTGGAGCCGTCAATCGTGTACGTCTTGCCGTACGCACCCTCCCAGTCCAGCACCACCTTGCCCACGACCTGGGACGTGCCCAGGTCCACGCGGATCCACTGCGGGTCCACGCCCTGCGCGGAGGCCCAGCGCGTGTTGACGTCGCCGTCGAACGCGAAGCCCGGCTGCAGCCCGGCCGCGTTCGCCTCCACGCTGGACGCGGTGGCGGGCTTGTTCTTCGCCAGGTCCGTGTTGGTGGGCGGAGGCGTGCCGCCCGTCTCGTAGACGGCGAGCTCCCACAGCGAATAGCCATACGCGGGCAGCGCGCGCGTGACACCCTGCATGCGGAGGTAGCGGCCCGTGGTTCCCGCCGGCAGGGACAGGTCGTCCACCGCGCCGTCGCCGTTGTTCACCACCAGCGCGTCGGTGAAGGTCGTGTTGTTGGTGGAGACCTGGATTTTATACGCCGTGGCGTAGGCCGCCTCCCAGGTGAGCACCACGCGCGAGATGGTGCGCGTCTGGCCCAGGTCCACGGTGATCCATTCATTCGCCGTGAAGCCGGAGGCCCAGCGGGTGCCACCGTCGCCGTCCACCGCGTACTGGCCCAGGAATGGACCCTCCGCGGTGGAGGTAGAGGTGACCTTGTTCAGCGCGACGTTCGTCTGCGCACGGGCCTCGGAAGCTCCCAGGAGGGACACCGCCATGAGCACCGCGGCGAAGGCCTGTAATAACCAGACACGCGGTGCTTCAGGTGGACATGGGCATACGCCCCTGCTTGACAGTTGCGGCAAGGATTCAGACATTGGGGGATGACTCCTTGAGTAGGAACAGCCACTGCATCCCTGCCCTGACGACACCGCACGCGGGGGCGTGACGCTGACGTCAAGACAAGGCTCGGGCGTTCCGGCTGTCACACGGCGACAGCCGGCCCGCCCTCCCTGGCACTGCGTTCCTGCCTAGTCCGCGGTGAAGTACAGGTTGTCGAGCAGGAGTGACTGACCGGCCGTCCCACCTTCGGCCGCGAAGGTGAACGGCGAGGAGACTTCGTTGGGCTTCAGGCCCGCCGCGACGAAGTCCGCGACGGGGATGGCCAGGTGGTGCCACTCGCCGTCGTTCGCCCAGCCGTACTTCGTGGCGGCGAGCGGAGCGCCCTTCTCATTGGGAGCCAGACCGCTGGACATGCCGAGCTTCACGTTGGCGAAGGCGGCGTCGGACGACTTCATGCTGACGTGGAGCGTCTTCCAGGCGTCGAAGTTGCGCGTCTGCTTCCAGTGCACGCCGAAGCCCATCCACGGCTTGCCGTTCTGGACGATGCGGTCCGCGGACTTGCCCTCGACGTGGTCCGGGTCGGACTCCACGTAGACGGTGTTCTCGTAGAGGTAGAAGTTCGAGTCGACGTTATCGAGGATGATCTCCTCGGAGCGGCCCGCCTCGTAGAAGATGCCCACCATCAGGCGGCGCTGGCCGGCTTCGTACGGGAACGGCCCCGGAAGCAGATCCGAAGGCTGCGTCCCACCGTCGGGGTCCAGGTTGTCCGGCAGCTCCTGGCCGGAGTAGTCCGCCGGGCCCGGATCCGGGCGGCAGGCGGCGAGCAGCAGCAACAGGCCCCACACTGGCTTCTTCATGGCTTCACCGCCCGGTCCGCACCACTGGAGGTCTTCACCATCACCCAGCCGCCCGCCACGGTGCCGCCCAGCTCGACGACGCCCTTGTACGCGGGCGTCACCAGCTCATAGGCGACGGTGCCGGACGCGTCGTACGTCACCGCGTCCGGGAAGTTGTCGAGCACGGACTGGTAGGCCTTCACCGCCATCTCGCGCGCCAGCGGCAGGCTGGCCTGATCCGCCTGGCCCCGCTGGTAGATGGCGGCCAGGTTGAGGGCCACGTAGTACTGCGCCTCGCCGTACGGTCCGTTCGCGAGCACCGTGGCCCACGCGTAGTAGGCCGCCACCGGGTCCGCGCCGGACTGGATCTGCCACTTCGTCTCCGTGCCCACCCCCGACATCGCGAAGGGGTTGTTCGGGTCGTCCAGCACGGAGGTGTTCGGGTAGATGCCCATGTCCGGGTCAGTGACCGTGAGGGTCATCCCGTCCAGCGGCCTGCCGTAGATGATGGTCGGGTCGTCGTAGCAGCCGGACAGCACGGCCACGGCGGCCAGCAGGAAACCAGTCCTCATGTTGCGTGTTCCCTCAGAGAGAAAGGATGGCATACGCGCCCACCTCGTACTCGCGACCCTTCAGGCCCTCGGTGATGCCCCGGTCGTTGAGGCCTTCCGAGTACTCATCCAGCATGCGAACCAGCCCGCGCAGACCGAAGCGCGTGGACACCGCGCCCAGCACCGGCTTCTTCAACCCGTAGGACAGGTCCCCGCCCAGCTGCACCGGGTAGGTGAGGTTGAAGACGCGGTGGTAGTCGTACGGGCCCCAGTCGTTGAAGCGCAGCTGGGCCGCCAGGAGCAGCGTGTCGTAGAGCGCCGAGCCGTCCAGGCCGAAGCGGTGGATCTGCCGGCTGTCCTCGCCGGAGGACTGCTGGCTGCCTACGTACGCCGTGCCGTACAGCCGCAGGCGCTGGGTGGGATTGCCCACCAGGCGCAGGGACGTCTCCCACTCATCGCGGGCCACCGGCGCGCTGCCGAAGGCGATGGTGCTGCCGTCCGCGAGGATGGCGATGCCCGCGTCACGCGACGTGGGCTGGTGGCGGTAGACGATGTCCAGGCCCGCCGCGAACGGCGCGTCCTCGCGCATGTCGCGGTCCCAAGACCAGAACCAGGTGCCTGGCGTCGGGTCGAAGGTGATGAGCAGCTCGCCGCCCAGCGTCTCGCGGTTGTCCAGCACGCTGAACGCGTCCGACAGCACGCTGCGCGGCCGCACGCCCGCGTAGTACTGGCCGGAGGCCGGGTCGTACGCGTCCGGGATGGTGGGGTTCGGCCCGATGAGGGGCCGCTGGTACAGGATGTTGGGCGATATCTGGATGGCGCCCAGCTGCACCGCCGCGCCCACCTGACCCGCGTAGTGGTTGCCGCGGCCGCTCTCGCGCAGGCTCCAGCCGGTGATGATGTTGCCCTGCTCCGGCCCGCTGTCCGCGACGAGCCCGCGGAAGGAGGACTGCACCAGCCAGCGCACCGCTCCCATGTCGTAGGTGAGCCGCGCCTTGGCGCCCAGCGTGTCCAGGAACTGCACCTTGTCCTGGAGCACGTCGTAGCCGCTGTTGCGGTAGCTGGGGGCGCCCGGGTCGACGGAGCGCGTGTACGTGAACGTCTCGCCGATGCGCTGGGGCGCGGAGAGCAGGCCGCCCACGTCCAGCACCAGCTTGCCGGTGGCGTACTGGAAGTTGAGCGCCGTCCTGCGCGCGATGCGCTCGCGCACCACGGAGGCCGTGGCGGACGACGCGCCCTGCGCCAGGTCTTCCTGGTGCACGAGCGTCACGTTCACCGGGCCCACGTTGTTGCGGTACTTCGCCACCACGGAGGGGTTGGCGCCCCAGTACAGCTCCGGGCCCACGGCGATCTTCAGGCCGTCGATGGCCTTCTTGCCGCTGAACACCACGCCGAAGGGCGCGTTGCCGTGGTAGATGTCCAGGTTCGGCCCGTAGTTCGCCTCGCGGTAGAGGTTGAAGAAGTCACCCTCCTCGCCCCAGTGGTAGTGGCCGGTGCGGTAGTAGCCTTCCAGCGCGAAGTCCGAGCGGTCCACCTTGAACTCCGCCTGGTACAGGGCGAAGCGATCCAGCGGGGACTGCTCGCGCGCCGGCGCGCCGGGGCCCACGGGAACCTGCCCCGTGGTGGGCGCGGAGGGCGTGCCGCGGTTCTCGTAGAACAGGTTGTTGAGCCGGTTCTGCGCCACGTTGCCCACGACGTTGAACGACGCGCGGCCGTACACGCCGCTGGCCGGCTGCAACGCCAGGTCGAAGAAGATGGACTCGGTGTGGTCCGCGGAGCCCTGGTTGGGCCGCACCGTCGCGATGCTGCCGCGCGACAGCGAGCTGTCCAGGAGCAGCCGCAGGTTGGACACCCGCACCGCGCTCAGCTCGTCCGTGCGCGCCAGCGCCACCGACGACGTGTAGCCGCTGGTGAGCGCGGACGGACGGATGCCCGCGAAGAAGTCGCGGATGACGTCCGGCGTCGTGGTGGGCGCGTAGGGGTCCAACCGGAACGCGGCCTGGAGGACGTAGTAGGCGGTGCGCGGCTGGATGCCGCTGATGCCGTTGGAGTCCGGCGGGCCCAGGGCCGCGATGCCGAACCACTCCTCGTTCATGTTGTTCTGGCCGGGGACGAAGTCCGCCGCGTAGCCGCCGTTGGGCCACGTCGCGGTGGTGTCGTGGATGGACAGGTTGGATTCCTGGCCGTGCTTCCACCAGCCGTCCACCCACTGGAACACGAAGCCGCCAAGGGCCGTGCCGGACAGGCCCTGGCCGTAGCCCTCCAGGTAGATCTGCTCCCACTGCGTGCGCAGGTACTCCGCCTGCGCCACGTGGTCCTCGCGGCCCGCGCGGGCGTCGTAGGCGTCCGCGCCGAACTCGGAGAAGAACACCGGCTTGTTGAGCTTGGCCTTCACCTCCGCGAACAGGTCGCGCGCGGTGGGGCCGCGGTAGACGTTCGTGCCCAGCACGTCCAGGTCCTGGCAGTGCTTGGCGATGAGGTCGATGTACTGCAGGTCGCCGTTGGCGATGGACACAGGGTGGCTCGTGTCGCGCTTCTTCACCGTGCGGGCCGCCTCGCCGTAGAGCGTGTAGAGCGACTCCGCGCGGGCGGCGTCCTCCTGGCCCGGCAGGGCTTCGATTTCAAACGACGTCCAGTGCAGGCCGTAGTTGTTCTCGTTGCCCAGGAGCCACATGAGGACGCCGGGCACGTCCCGGTAGACCTCCACCTTCTGGGCGAGCGCGTCGAGGATGGCCTTGCGGTGCTCCGGGTTCGAGTAGTCGATGTTGGCGACCATGACCCCGTTCACCGGGTGGCCATAGCGTCCCATCAGCGGGTTGAGCAGCGTGTAGATGCCGTAGTTGCGGTAGATGTACTCGACCCAGACGGGCGGGATGTCGTCGAACTGGCGGATGGCGTTGAACCCCGCGTCGCGGAGCATCCCCATCTCCTTCGCCAGCACCTGCTTGATGAAGTCCTCCGGCTGCGTCCAGAGCGAGTACCGGTAGTTCTCACCGATGGGCGTGTAGCCCCAGTTCACGCCGTGGATGGGGAAGTCCCTGCCGTCCACCTGGAGCTTGAAGCCGCGCTCGTCGTGGATGACCCGCGTCACCGTCGTGCGCTTCGCGTCCGAAGGCGCGGAGGCCGCCGGCGTCACCGGAGCCCGAGGAGCCGGCTGCTCCGCCGGTGCCGGCTGCTCGGGCGGCGCGGGCACGGGCGTGGGCGCGGCGGCGTCCACGGGACCGGCCGAGGGCGGCTGCGCGGAGGGCGGTGACTGCACGGGAGCGCCCGCACCGGACACCTGGGCCCAGGCCTGGGTGCCGCAGAGCGCCAGACACGTCGTCAGGAAGAGCCTTTTCAAGCGGCCTGCTCCACGTCCAGGCCGTTCTGGGCCACGACGTCGCGATAGAGGTGGGCGCTGTCCTTCGGGATGCGCTGCTGGGTGGCGTAGTCCACCCACACCAGGCCGAAGCGCTTGGTGTACCCGTAGGCCCACTCGAAGTTGTCCAGCAGCGACCACGCGAAGTAACCGGCCAGCTTCACGCCCTGCGCGATGGCGTCACCGCACGCCTCCAGGTGCCCGCGCAGGTACTCCACGCGCTGCACGTCGTGCACGCGGCCATCCGCGCTGGGGGCCGTGGAGTACGCGCAGCCGTTCTCCGTGATGTAGATGGGGCCGGGCTTGTATTCCGCTTCCAGATGGACCAGCAGGCGCGTGAGGGAGGCCGGGCACACCTCCCAGTCCATGTCCGTCTTGTCCGGGCGCACGAACACCGTGCGCGGCGCGTTCTGCTCCTCCGGGATGCGGCTGCTGCGCAGGACGGCGCGCGAGTAGAAGTTCACGCCCAGGAAGTCGGTGGGCGTGGCGATGGTCTCCAGGTCGCCGGGCTGGATGAAGTCCAGGTGCGAGGACGGGATGCGGCCCGCCTTCACGTGGTCTTCAATCGTGTCCTGCGGGTAGCCGCGGCCGTAGAGCGGATCCAGGAACCAGCGGTTGAAGCCGCCGTCGAAGTCGCGCGTCGCGTCCGCGTCCTCGGGGCTGGGCGACGCGGGCTCGCCCGGCGTGAGGTTGAGCGTGATGCCCACCTCCGCGTGCTTCACGTTGGCGCGCAGCACCTTCACCGCGTTGCCGTGCGACACCAGCAGCGTGTGCGCCGCCGCCAGCATCTTGGACCAGTCCTTGTGGCCCGGGGCGTGCTCGCCATTGCCGTAGCCCAGGTAGCTGATGCACCAGGGCTCGTTGTGGGTGAGCCACCGCTTCACGCGGTCCCCCAGCGCGCGGCTGATGACGTCCGCGTACTCCACGAAGGCGTCGCCGGTGGCGCGCGCGGGCCAGCCGCCCTGGTCCTCCAGCACCTGCGGCAGGTCCCAGTGGTAGAGCGTGACGAAGGGCTCGATGCCCGCGCCCAGCAGCGAGTCCACCAGGCGCGAGTAGAAGTCCACGCCCGCGGCGTTCACCCGGCCCCGGCCGTCCGGGAGGATGCGCGGCCACGCGATGGAGAAGCGGTAGGACTTCAGCCCCATCCAGCGCATCAGCTCGATGTCCTCCGGCCAGCGGCGGTAGTGCTCACAGGCCACCGAGCCGTCGGACTTGTCTTGGATCTTCCCCGGGGTGGCGGCGAAGCGGTCCCAGATGGACTCGCCACGGCCGTCCGCGCGGGTGGCGCCTTCAATCTGGTAGGCGGAGGTGGCCACGCCCCAGAGGAAGTCAGGAGGAAACTGACGCATCGGCGGTAACTCCTTTCGGAACTTCAAGGTGGCAGCGGACGAGGTGATTCGCGGCCGGGAGGACGTCGGGAGGAGTGAGGGTGGAGCAGCGCGGCTCGGACACCGGGCAGCGCGGGGAGAAGGGACAGCCCGTCAGCGGCGGCGACCCGGTGGCGGGGCGCACCGGCAGCGCGGCCTGGAGGAAGTCGTCCCCGTCCGGCACCGCGGACAGGAGCAGCTTCGTGTACGGGTGGCGCGGCTGGCGCAGCACCTCGTCCGCCCTGCCCGCCTCCACCACCGTGCCCGCGTAGAGCACGAGGATGCGGTCGGCCAGGTGGCGCGCGCTCGCCAGGTCGTGGGTGATGAACAGGATGCCGATGCCGCGCTCCTGCGTGAGGCCGCGCAGCAATTGCAGCACGCCCTTGCGCGTGGACACGTCCAGCATCGACGTGGGCTCGTCCGCGATGATGACCTGCGGCTCCACCGCCAGCGCGCGCGCCACCGCCACGCGCTGGCGCTGGCCGCCGGACAGCTCATGCGGATAGCGCTTCGCGAAGGCCTCCGCGGGCGTCAGGCCCACGGACTCCAGGAGCGACAGCACCTTCGTGCGCAGGCCGGACTTCGGCACCCGGCCGTGGCGCACCAACGGCCGCTCCAGGTGATAGGCCACCGTGTGCACGGGGTTGAGGGACGCGAACGGATCCTGGAACACCATCTGCACGCGGCCCCGGTAGTCGAGCGACGCCTGCGCGCTGCCGTCCGCCAGCACGTCGCGTCCGGCGAGCCGCAGCGTCCCCGCGTCCGGCAGGTCCAGCCGGGCCAGCAGGCGCGCCAGCGTGCTCTTGCCGCTGCCGGACTCGCCCACCAGCGCGACGATCTCCCCCGGCTGGAGGGAGAAGGACACGCCCTTGAGGATGGGCTTGCGCTCGCGGGAGAAGAAGCCGCCCGCCAGGTAGCTGCGGGTGAGCCCTTCCGCCTCCAGGAGGGGCGCGCTCATCGGTGACCTCCGGGGATGGCGGCGATGCGCGTGGACGGCCGGGACACGGACAGCTCCGGCGCCTGCTGCACCGGCTGAGGCGCGGCGTCCTTCGCGGACAGGTGCGGGAACGAGGACAGGAGCAGCTGCGTGTACGGGTGGCGGGCCCCGGCGCGCAGGTTGGCGGACGTGTCCACCTCCACCAGCTTGCCGCCCTGGAGCACGCCCACGCGGTCCGACAGCGCGAGCAGCAGCGGCAGGTCATGCGTGATGAAGAGCATGGCGAAGCCCAGCCGCTGCTTGAGCTCCACCATGCGCTGGAGCAGCTCCTTCTGCACCACGACGTCCAGCGCCGTGGTGGGCTCGTCCATGATGACCAGCCGGGGCTCCAGGGCCAGCGCCAGCGCGATGCCCACGCGCTGCCGCATGCCGCCGGAGAGCTGGTGCGGCCACGCCGTCACCAGGTCCGGCGACAGGCCCACCATGCCCAGCAGCTCCCGTGCGCGGGCATAGGACGCGCCGCGCGACACGCGGCCGTGCGCCGCGAGCGTGTCGTGGAACTGCTCGCCCAGCGTGAGCACCGGGTTGAGCGCGCTCATGGCGCTCTGGAACACCATGGACACCTGGCGCCAGCGGAACGCGCGCAGGGCCGGGCCCTCCAGCGCGGTGACGTCCATGCCGTTGAAGAGGATGCGCCCCTGCGTGACGCGCGCGGAAGCAGGCAGGAGGCCCAGGAGCGCGGAGCCGATGGTGGACTTGCCGCTGCCGGACTCGCCCGCCAGGCCGAACACCTCACCGGGCGCCACGTCGAACGACACCGCGTCCACCACGCGGGAGGCGCCCTTCTCCGTCGCATAGTCGATGCACAGGTCCTGCACGCGCAGCAGCACGCCCGGCACCGGCCGCTCCAGGTGCGGACGGGCGACGGCGCCCCCGGGCAGCGGCGCGGGCTTGTGCACGCGCAGCGCGGGGTTGGCCAGCTCGTCGATGGCGGAGCTCATCAGCGTGAGCGCGAAGCCCACGAGCGCGATGCACAGGCCCGTGGGGACGAAGATCCACCAGGAGCGCGTGAGCAGCGCCGCGTCGTTGCCGGCCCAGTAGAGGTTGGTGCCCCACGTCACCGTGCTGACGTCGCCCAGGCCCAGGAACTCCAGGCCCACCTGCGCGCCCACGGCATAGAGCGTGTTCCCGATGAACGACGAGCCCAGGAGCGCCGCCATGTTGGGCAAGAGCTCCCGCGACACGATGCGCGAGTGGCTCTCCCCCGTCACCACCGCCGCGGACACGAAGTCGCGCCCGCGCAGCGCCAGCGACTCCGCGCGGAACACGCGGGCGTTCCACGCCCAGCCGGCGACGGTCAGCACCGCCACCATGCGCAGCGGCCCGGACGGCAGGTACGCGCCCAGCACGATGGCCAGCGGCATGCCGGGAATCACCAGGAACACGTTGGTGGTGAGCGACAGCACGTCGTCCACGCGGCGGCCCAGGTAGCCGGCGGTGACGCCCACCAGCGCGCCCACCAGCGTGACGAGCGCCCCCACCGCGAAGCCCACCGCCAGCGTCTGGCGCGAGCCCACCACCGTCTGCGCGAGCACGTCCTGGCCCTGGCCCGTGGTGCCGAACCAGTGCGCCGCGCTGGGCGGCTGGTGCGGCCGGCCCACCAGGTCCGTGGGGTCCATCACGAAGAAGGGCCCCACCACCGCCAGCAGCAGGAAGAAAACGAGCAGGCTGCCGCCCACCGCCGCCTTCCGGTGGCGGGAGAGCCTTCGCAGGAAGTCACGCATGGGCGCGGGTCCTCGGGTCCAGCCAGAGGCAGAGGAGGTCCACGGCGAAGTTCGCCGCGAGCACCGCCAGGGTGATGACCAGGAAGAGCCCCTGCATCAGCGGGTAGTCCTGGTTGCGCACGGCGAGGATGAGCAGGTAGCCCGTGCCCGGATAGGAGAAGACGATCTCCGTGAGCAGCGAACCGGACAGCACGAAGCCCACCGCCATGCCGAAGCTGGTGACGTTGGGCAGGAGCGCGTTGCGAGCCGCGTAGCGCAGCATCACCTGCCGGGGCGGCAGGCCGCGCGCGTGCGCCAGCCGGATGGAGTCCGTGCCCAGCGTGGCCACCATCGTGTTGCGCATCCCCAGCATCCACCCGCCCAGCGTGGCCACCACGATGGAGGACGCGGGCAGCACCGCGTGGCGGGCCACGTCCGCGGCGAACGCGAACGACAGCCCCGGCTCCATGTCGTGCCCGTACGCGTGGCGCAGCGGGAACCACCCCAGCACGAAGCCGAAGAGGTAGAGCGCCAGCATGGCCAGCCAGAAGTACGGGAAGGCCCCCAGGAACGCGAGCGCCGGAGCCAGCCCCGAGTCCAGCCACCCGCCCCGGTTCCACGCGGCGAGCACGCCCAGGAAGGACCCCACCACGAAGCTGATGATGACCGCGACACCCGCCAGGCCCACCGTCCACATCAGGCCCGTGCCAATCACCTCCGTCACCCGCGAGGGGAAGTACGCGTAGGACATGCCCAGGTCGCCCTGCACCAGGTGCTTCAGGTACGTGAAGTACTGGGCGTAGAGCGGCGCGTCCGTGAAGCCGAACGCGGCCTTCAGCGCACCCATGGCCTCCGGGGCCACCTTGCCCTCGAAGCGGGCGAACATGGCCGCCGCGGGGTCGCCGGGCGCCAGGCGCGGGATGATGAAGTTGAGCGTGAGCGAGGCCCACGCGGCGATGAGGTAGAAGCCCAGTCGCCGGAGGATGTAGCGGCCCATGGTGTCAGCGCTCCCTCGGGGACAGCTGCGTCAGCACCAGCAGGCTGTCGGGCTCCGCGTGCGGCGCGAGCCTCGCGTAGGGGTTCTGCTCGGTGGGGAAGCCCGTGAAGCGCGAGGAGTTGGACTCACCCCAGGACGGGTTGGGGAACAGGGGAATCGCGGGCGCGGTGGCGGAGAAGCGCTGCTGCACCTGGGACATCAGCGCGTGCTGCTCCTCCGGCGTGCCGGCGCGCTCGAAGCGCACGAGCAGCTCATCCGCCTGCGCGTCGCCCATGCGGTGCCAGTTGGCCGCGGCCACCTCGCCCACCGGGCGCACCGTGCGCGGCGACAGGAGCCACTTGTAGAAGTTGTACGGCGTGGGCCCGTCCAGCGACCAGGAGATGGCCAGCTGGAACTCGCCCTTCTGCAGGCGCGTGAACCAGGTGCCGAACTCGTACGTCTTGAGCGTCACGCCGATGCCCAGCTTGCGCAGGTCGCGGCCCACCACCTGCCCCGCCCGCACCCAGTCCGACCACCCGCTCACGACCTCCAGGTCCAGCGCGAAGGGCTGCCCGTCCTTCAGGCGCCGCATGCCGTCCACGCCGCGCGTGAGGCCCGCCTCGTCCAGGAGCCGGTTCGCCGCGTCCAGGTCGTAGCGGGTCCACGCGTCCTTCGCGACCTGCGGGTCCTTCCAGCCGGTGTACGCGTCGTTGAGCGCGGTGGCGTCCGCGGGGCGGGTGTAGCCGTACATGGCCACCTCCACCAGCCGGTCGCGGTCCAGCGCCATGCTCAGCGCCTTGCGCACGCGCACGTCGTCCAGCGGCGGACGCGTGGTGTTGGGGTAGAGGAAGACGGTGCTGCCGTAGAGCGGGAACCAGCGCGCGTGGTGCGCGGGGTCGCGCGACACGAAGGTGCGGTCCACCGCCGGCACGAAGTTGCCCGCCCAGTCCACCTCCCCCTCCACCAGCGCCATGTTGGCCTGGTCGTTGGTGGGGAACGCGAGGAAGCGCAGCGCGGACACCGCGGGCTTGCCGGGCTGCCAGTAGTGCGGGTTCCGGCCCAGCTCGTAGACCTGGTTGCGGAACAGCGTCACCTGGGTGAAGGGCCCGGTGGCCACGGGCTCCGGGTTGGTGAACGTCACCGGATCCGCGACGTCCTTCCAGACGTGCCGGGGCACGATGATCTGGTGCGCCAGGTCGCTGAAGCCCGGCAGGTACACGCGCGAGAAGGTGAAGGCGACGGTGCCCTTGCCTTCCGCCTTCACGTCCGTGAGGAAGCGCCACACGCCGCCCGCGTCCAGCGCCGGGTGCTGCTTGAGCAGGCCGAAGGTGAAGACGACGTCGTCCGCGCTGAAGGGCTTGCCGTCGGACCAGAGGACGCCGTCGCGCAGCGTGAAGCGCAGCGTGAGCTGGTCCTCCGACCACGCATGGCCCGTGGCGAGCCACGGCACCCACTTGCCCTGTGCGGAGCTGAAGATCTCCATGCACTCGTACACGCCCGCCCGGGTGGGCCAGCGCGCACCGGCGCCCGCGAACAGCGGGTTGAAGTTGCGCACCCACGCGCTCTGCTGCTCCACGGAGACGAACAGCACGCCCGGCGGCCGGGGGCGCGGCTCCGAGGAGCACGCCACCAGCAGGGCCAGCGGCAGGAGCACGCGGGCGAAGCTCACTGCGCGGCCCTTTCGTAGACCCGCACGTAGTCCACCTTCATCGTCTGCGGGAACACCGTCTTGGCGTCCGGCGGCCCCACGAACGAGCCGCCCACCGCGACGTTCAGGATGATGAAGTGCGGATGGTCGTAGACCCACTTCCGGCCGGCCGGCAGGCTCTTCGGGGTGACCTCGAAGAAGACGGTGTCATCCACGATGAAGCGCAGGAGCTCCGGCTCCCACTCCACCGCGAAGAGGTGGAAGTCCTCCGCGAGCGGCGCCCCGGAGACGGCGTGCTGGCGGCCGATGTTCCCGCCGCCGGAGTAGCCCGGCCCGTGCACGGCGCTGCTGACGACGGAGGGGATCTGCCCCTTGTGCTCCATGATGTCGATCTCGCCGCACTCCGGCCAGCCGACGGCGTCCACGTCCGCGCCCAGCAGCCAGAACGCCGGCCAGATGCCCCGGCCCGTGGGCAGCTGGATGCTCGCCTCGACGCGGCCGTAGGCCTTGCTGTAGCGGTTCTTCGTCGTCAGGCGCGCGGACGTGTAGTCGTTGTTGCCGTAGCGCTCCTTGCGCGCGGTGATGGCCAGGTGGCCCTCGCCGTCCAGCGACGCGTTCTCCGCCCGCGCGGTGTTGTATTCGTACTGGCCGTTGCCCCACCCGTCCCCGCCCACGTCCGGGACCCAGTTCTCCTTCGACGGCAGCGCCCCCGCGGGCCCGTCGAACTCGTCCTGCCAGACGATCTTCCAACCCGTGCCCGGCTGCTCCGTGACGGGCTTGGGTTGCTCGTTTTGCTTGTTATCCAGACCTGCTGCCGGATCACACGAAGCCATCCCCAGGCCCGAGAGGGCCAGGGCGAGGACAACACGGCGCGATGTCATGCGGTTCTCCCGACGTTCTGCGTGGGAAAGAGGGAGCGGTCGCGCAGCGCCGCCTGGAGCACCAGGGTGGCCGCGCCCACGGCGATGGCCCGCTCTCCCAGCGTGGACGTGACGATGCGCGTCTCCGCCATGGAGACGGACAAGGCGCGCTGCCGCACGGACGCGCGCAAGGGGTCGAGCAGCATCTCGCCCACGGAGGAGATCTCCCCGCCCAGCACGACGATGGCGGGGTTGAGCAGGTTGAGCAGGCCGCCCACGGCGATGCCCAGGTAGGCGCCCATGCCGTCGATGATCTGCTTCGCGGCGGTGTCGCCCGCGCGGGCGCCCTCCACCAGGTCGCGCACGGTGGGGCCCTTGCGGCCGCGGGTGCCCATCAGCTCTCGCGCGCGCTCCGTGAGCGCCGTGGAGCCGATGAGCGTGACGAGGCAGCCCCTCAGGCCGCACACACAGAGCGGCCCGTTGGAGTCCACCGGGATGTGGCCAATCTCACCGGCCGTTCCGCCAGCGCCGCGGTACACGTCGCCGTGGATGATGTGGCCGGCGCCGATACCGGTGGCCAGCTTGATGTACGTCAGGTCCTCGCCGCCGGAGCCCGCGCCCCAGAAGCACTCCGACAGCGCGCCGAGGTTCGCGTCGTTGTCCACGAACACCGGCATGTCGAAGGTGGTCTCGAACCACTCCTTCACGTCCACGTGCTTCCAGGCGGGGAGGATGAGCGGGGACATCTTCCCGGGCGAGGCCGGGTGCACGGGGCTGGGCACGGCCACCCCCATGCCGACCACGGAGCGGCGCGGGACGCGCTCGGCGTCCAGGCACTCGTGGACCAGCTCCTTCGCCTTCTGCAGCGACCCTTCCGGATCGCCGCGCACCGCGTGGCTCGCCTTGCTCTGCGTGCGCACGCGGCCGCGGAGGTCCGTGAGGACGACGGTGACGTGGGAGGCGCCCAGCTCGACGCCCACCAGGCTGAAGGCCTCGTCACAGAAGCCGATGAGGGTGGGACGGCGGCCCCCGCGGGAGACCCCGGCGCCAATGCTGCGCACCAGGCCCGCCTGCTCCAGGTCCGCGACGATGGCGGAGACGGTCGACGGGCTGAGCTCCGTGCGCCGGGCGATCTCCGCCCGGGAGATCTGACGCTCGCGCCAGATCATGTTCAGCAGCAGGCCGCTGTTCTGCGCGCGCATGCCCGCTGCATCGACCGTCAACACCGCCGTTCCCGCTCTCATCGTCCGCTCACGTTCCGTTGTTGGCGCGCCAGGCGCTCAGGGTGTGGTGGTCAGTGCCACTGGATGTCGTCAATGAAGAGCACAAGCGGCTTGACGTCCAGCCCGCCCGCCGACCAGCCGAAGCCCGCGCCGACCTCGGCGTAGCGGACCTTGCTGATGTCCAGCGTGTACTGCTTGGGCTCGTTGGTCAGCGTGACGTTGATCTTCTTCGCGAAGCCGTCCTTGGTGGCATCGCCGTAGCCCACGAAGAAGTCCACGACCTCGCCGCCGGATTCGCTCCAGGCATAGAAGCTCACGGACTTCGCGCCGTCCGGCACCAGGAAGCCGGGGCGCGGGTCATCCGCCCAGGCGCCTTCCGGGAACTGCCAGTAGACGCCGGCCCAGGCGTCATCCTTCTTGGTGGCGGTGAACTTGTGGCAGTTGCCCAGGCCCGCACCGGGACGGGGCGTGTGACAGATGGGCTCGTCCACCAGCCCCCCCTGCGTGCCTCCGCCCGAACCCATGTAGCCGCTGGCCGCCCAGGTGCCGTCCACGGCCAGGGGCAGCGTCGTCTGCGTGCCCGCGTCCACGCCGGCATCCGTGGTGGTGCCCGCGTCCGTGGTCGTGCCCGCGTCCGTGCCCGCGTCCGTGGTCGTGCCCGCGTCGGTCGTGGTGCCGGCGTCCGTGGTGGTGCCCGAGTCCGGCTTGGTGGTGCCGGCGTCGTTCTGGGTGCTGGGGGTGGGGTCGTCCTCAGGGTCACAGGCGCCAACGAGCCCCGCGACCGCGAAGACTCCAACGGCCGCCAACGTCCACTTGAAACGCGTGTTGCGAAGCATGAATCCCCTCCGGGTTGTCTTGCTGGGATGACTTCGTTCTTACGACGAAGAAATCAAAAGCTGCTGGAAGCCGCCGCCCGCATGTCGCGCCGCGTCACCCACGCCACCATACGTCAGAGGAGAATCCGCTCTCTCCCGCCGCCCTGGCTCCTGCCAGCTGGAGCCATCCGGCGTCCCCGCCCATCGCGAACATGCGAGTTCGTTCGATTGGCGAAGAAATACCAGCCCCCTTTACCCATTTGCAAGCCGCCGGACACGGGCTCCGCGGGGTAAATCCGTTGATGCAGTGCGCCGTGGCGCCCGGGTGCGCACCGTCAGTGGAGATGGGTGGAATGCCAGCCCCGAGTGAGCGACCACACCGCGCCAGGATGCGCGGGGCCGACCTCAAGGCTGGAAGCCCCTGGAGCCGTCGTTCACGGCTCCAGGGTTTCGCCCTCCAGCCCAGTCCCTGACCCGCTCACTCCTCGCGGCGCTCGCCGAGCACGGTCCGCGTCTGTCATCAAGCGTCCCGGCACGTCATTGGCCGGACGACTACTCGGCTTCTCCGAGGAGGAATCTCAAATGAGGGGATAGCTCAGGGTCAGAGCCTCAACGACTATCTCAAATGAGTTCTGGACCGCCCCGTCGAATCAATCGCCGCACGTTCCGCACAATCAGAATCAGAACTCCTCCCAGTCCGAAGAACAGGACGGTAAGTACGGGCATCGTGAGGACCTCTAATCCCGACACCTCGTACCTGTACGAAGCTAATTCTCTTGTCTCCGTGGTCGAAAACAGCATCTCACGATACAAATGAACGTCATCACCAATATCGGAGGAACGACAAGCAACAAGCCGGGCAGGACCCGCCGACAGCATCAATGTTATTCCCAGCCCCCACCGTTCACCCGGCCAGTCCCCACACACCTCTTCGACGTCAAGCTTGAGTCTCCTCAGATACTCCTCGGAAACCGGGGCGCTCTGGCTTGATCCTATTGTCCTCAGAAGCCGTCCCTCCAGACATTCCACTTCAAAGACATGACATGCCTTTGGGTCCGAGGCAGCAACTGCCGCTGGCGCCCGGACTTCAAGCATCCCGCCAGGGGCGACATGATAATGGACGACTGAATCGACCCTATCTGCCGAGGAAACCACCCCCTCACCGCTAGGTGGTACCACGAGATAGCCCCAGCGCAGCCGCGTGACAACGGCTGCCCCAAGGCTGCTCATAATCAACAGCGTAAGAGCCGTCAGCAGCGCTCTGGACATTTTACCCACGGGGTCAGGGGAATCGGGTGACTGGGACCGGAGCAGCCCAGGCCGGAGCATTCGTCAACGGTATGGATGGCTGACCATACGTGTCTGGCAGAAGCCAAGTATCATCAGGCGCCTGCTGACGCCGGTTGGGCGGAACCAACATGCAGAAGCCACCACGGCAGTCGACATTGTCATTGGGATTGACCTCCACATCACTTCTTGCGCAGACATTGTCCTTTCCATAAATCTTCACCCAGCTCCCCCCATGAAAGAAACCATCAATCTGTCCTGGATACTCCATCCCCGAGGGCACAACAAACCATCCGCCTGTTTCCGGCTTCACCGGAACAGGCGTTGGGCCATAATTTCGGAACCAGAGCCCGTTGTCGTCTACAAAAAACAAGGGGTTGTTCGAGGCATAGGAGTACGCAGCCAGAGAACGCCCACCCACCAGATAGGACAGAACCGAGGATGCATCCGCCAGCAACGGCTCCGGCTGCAGGTACCGCCCCACACTCGGGTCGTAGTAGCGGTTCCAGTTCTCGAAGAGGTCCGTCTCCGCGTCGTAATAGTGCCCCATGAAGCGCAGGGGCGTCCAGAAGGGCTGCGCGCCCGTCTGATAGCGCTGATACTCGAAGCTCTCCATCGCAGCGCCCGCGGACGTATTCGGCCCGGTGCTGTCGGGCGGGCCCGCTGCGATGTGCACCGACATTCCGTTGGCAGGCAGCGACAACCAGGGGGTTATCACCTGGTTCATCTCCGAATCCTCGTAGGTCGCCTCCTGGGGATCCAAAAGGTCGTTCGTCGAGACCCTCACGCCGTCCTGCCCATCATGGATGTCGATGAACACGAACCGGGCCCGCGCACGTACCTGGACACTGCTGTTCTCCGCGGCCTGAGTGAAGCCCGCGAAGGTCTCTCCATCATCATCTGGATAGGGAATCGTGGAGCTGTCCGGCGTGGAGAGCCGGTTGACATGGCCGAACGGCTGGTAGTCCGCCGCGCCTGCCACCAACCCATCGCCGTTCAGCATCAGGAGTGGCTTGCCCACGATGTCCGTCACGGGGAAATAGACACCGCAGGCCGCGGACTCGCCATCCCGGCGGCAATCCACGGTCGAGTCGGACTCACGGACATTCTGCGTCGCATCCAGCCGGCCACGGAAGAGCATCACCGGACGCCCTCCAAGCCAGATGTAGTCATCCACCACGCGGAAGCTTCCCTGGAACGGAACGACCTCATTCCATCCCTGGTCAACCAGGAGCTGGTTGCCAGTCCCATGGAAGAACTCATCCCGCCGATTGAACGGGTTGACCTTCGCGCGCCTGCGCCCCAGGGCATCGTAGAAATAGTTGTACGTCAGGCCGTTGACGCGCACCGCACGGAAGACGGACTCGCGCGCGGCCCCCTGCCCGTCCTGGGTGTTGAAGGGGCCATAGCCCATCTCCATGAGGTTCGCGGGCTGGCCCGTGGTGTAGTGTCCCATCTCCTTGGTCACGGCGCGTCCGTCCGCGTCATAGGTGAAGTCCACCTCCTTGTACTGCCCGGATGGCGGCGTCACGGACAACAGCAGGTCCGAGCGCGTCCCAGTCTCATACGCAAGCGTGTATGGGTAGGCGCTGGAGAACTGGCTGAACTGGGACCGGTTGCCCCGGCGGTCGTAGCCAAAGTTCTGCTCCACGAAGGCTCCGCCTGTCGCGTCCCAGTTGCCTGCGGACCGAGACGCGGACGTCAGCCGTAGGGGCCGGTCATAGGCAAACAGCTCCGTCCTGGGCGTCGTCGCTCCCAGAAGACACGTGTCCGTCCGAGCCACTTGATCGGCATTCCACGTATAGGTGCGCTTGTAGATGCCACCATCGTTGAAGGTGCTGCCCGGATTGAAGTCATCCCGGTATACGCGCAGCGAGCGCAGCCGCCCCGTCAGATCCGAATTCGCGGCGGACGGGAAGGCCACTGAGCAACCAGTAGGGGCCTGCGTGCCATCATCCCCCAGCGCGTACTCCACGGCCACCGGGCTTGATTGCGGGGGCAACGGGTTGATCTGATAGCCCCGCAGACCTCCGAACGGCTCCCACGCCACCTTGCTCAGCAGTCGTTTGGTTTGCGGACCAGAGCTCGTGAACAGATTCACATCAATGGCGGAGACCCGATGCGCATTCGCCTGCATCCCATAGACATAGGTGACGGTGCGGCCATACGGATACTGCACGCCCGACAACCGGCCAAGGCTGTCGTACATGTACAGCGTCTCCAGCTCCGGCGTACACTCCCAGTCGCCCTGTCGCTGGCGCGCCTCCGCCTCCACCCGCCCCAGGACGTCGTAGCTGTACCAGGTGCGGCCCAGCGAGTCGTCGCGATACAGCATCCGTCCCGCAGAATGCATATTGGTGCTGCCGCAGCGGTAAGGCACCGCCGCGTCCGCGTCATAGCCGAAGCGGTAGAGCACCTCACTCACGGGCGTTGAGCCGCTGCTCCTGCGCGTCGCGATCCTGGGCCGGCTCAGGATGTCGTAGCTGTACTCCAGCCACTCGTTGGCCAACCGCATGGCCTCCGTCTGCTTCACGAGCAGGTTGCCACGTGCGTCGAAGGACTGGCGCACCGGCCCGGTGGCATGCGGAAGCTGTGCCTGAACAAGATTTCCGAAGTCGTCGTACTGGTACGAAGCCAGCAGTCCACAACCCGCGACCGCGCTGGCACAGCCCGCGCGAACGGCGTTCACGTTGCCGTGGGCATCGTAGGCGAGCGTCGTGTGCTGTTCGACACCGCCTGTCAGGAACTCAGAGACGCGGTTGAGGCGGTCCGCCGAGTCGTACCCCATCTGGGTGCAGAGTGCGGACAGGGTCGCATCCGGATTGCGGCAGAAGTCAGGGGCGGCATTGAAGGGCCGGCCGGTCGCGATCAGATTGCTATTGAGGTCGAAGCCGCTGACGGAGGCGAAACTTCCTGCTCCCTGCCCCTGCCTGGCATAGGTGGGGCGCAATTGTGGGTCCGGATGTTGCGTTGACTGAGTCCGAAGTTCCTCGACGCCATTGCGGCGGGAACGCCGCTCCTCGGTCTTCAACGCACCGCCAGGCCAGTAGGTCCTGACCGATTTTTCGCTCCAGTCCGCTCCAAACTCATCATCCGCCATGGCCACCCACTGGAGCTGGCTTGTCTTCTGCCCACCCTGGCATCCCGCCCCAGCGGTGCCGGTCCGATAGCAGTAGACAGTCCAGACCCCATCAGGCTTCTGTACCGCGCGCACCTGTGGTCCGTCGTAGCGCAGGAACGTTGACAGGCCCTCACCCGATGCCGCTACGAGACGCCCTCCCTGGTACGTCATCGTCATGATGGCGCCTTGAGGAGTGATGACCTTGGTTGCAACGCCGCGCGCGTCGTAGTCCTGGTATTCGGTCGTGAGCGGTGACCAGGCGCATGTCTCGGCATCGTGATACGTGTAACGCGACACCTTCCAGAGGCGCCCCGCGTTGTTGCTGCGCTCTACGGAGGGCGGTCCGTAGTATCGATACTGGGTGATGGGGAAATCAGAGCCCGTACAGCCCGTCGCCTCTGGGTCACTCACGAGACAAGGCCCTCGCACCTCCTTCAGCACGGTGCCGCCCGTATCGGCTTCCCCAGAGCACTTGAGGTGGTTGTAGTAGAAGATGCCGACATGCCGGGCCACGGGGCTTGACCATGTACCAGTCACCGCGTTGAACGTCTGGGTGAAGCCGGAGCGGATGACGGACTTCACGAACCGTGTCGACGTGTCGTAGGTCGTCCGCGTGACGACCTGGCCATTCGGCTGCAACACGGACGGCAGGGTGTTCGTGGAGAACTCCACCGGCTTCCAGGGGCTTGGGATTGATCCCGAAGGAAAGCTGGCGAACTCCTGGGTCGTCGTTCCACCCACGACGCCCCCGTTGCCGTAGAAGTCCTGGCCGTACCCCCGAGACACCTGCTTCACCGGATTGGCAGTCCCGGAAATGGAGCCCGTGCCCGCCGGAGCGAAGGTCATCTGAGTGGTGTCGTAGCGCCCGAGCTTGTTCCGGGCAGAGCTCATGTAGAGCGTGCCATCCGCTGGCGTCGCATACCCATAGCTGACATCTCCGGCCGCGAAGCTCATGCAGTTGCCCGACACGCACGTGTCCTGGACTCCGTCCAGGATGGCGTAGGGCGCGTAAGCGGTACTCCGGGAGAAGAACCTGCGGCGATATTGAACCGACGTGCCGGCGGAGTCGCCTGAAGTCGCGGTCGTGGGCTCCGCCGAGGGGGGGACACAGTTGGATCCGCCTCCCATGGCGGCCGGACCATCGCAGTCACCGGAACCCGCGTTCATGGCCATGGTGGTGGTCGTACCCGTGCTGACCGACGCCACCTTCCCGGACTGATACGTATGTCCCGTCAGGACCGACTGATTGACCGAGATCTTCCACGCCGTGGAGGTGGCGGTCGTCGCGGTGGTGTCCTCGTAGGAGACGCTGTCCCCGGTTTCCGGATAGTCAATCCGGGAAAGAAGGCCGGCTTGTTCGAAGCTGAGGCCCGACGCAAGGGGATAGTGGTAGACCGCGACTGCGGTTTCGACGGAACTGCCTGAGTTGGGGTTGTTGCGCAGATACAGCGTGTCCAGGACGCACTCCATTCCTGGAGTGACTCCCGGTGCGGAGATGACGGGCCGATAGGACAGGCGTAGTCGGCTGCCCTCCTCTGTCGTGACCGTGGAGAGATACGGCACCCCATTGCCCAGGGCGCTCGCACCCGGGCAGGCGAACACCTGGCCGTTCTGATTGAACGGAGGGGGCGCCGCGTACGTCAGCGTGAGGCGTACACGCGGAGTTCCCGTCAGACGATCCTCCTCGATACGGCTCAGGAAGAAGCGCCGCACCAGACCGCCGGCCGTCGCTGTCCACCTGTGGCCATAGACGAAGCGGCCTTCCCCCGGCTTGGTGAGGATGAAGGTCCCGGTGCTGGCCCAGAAGAGGCTGGCGTTGGACCAGCGGCTGTTTGTGCGGAGCGTGGCGTAGCAACCGGAGCCGGTGAGCTGGCAGGCCGCGAACTCGATGATTTCGCCCTCCGTATCGCGTACGGCCCAGGTGCTGACCCCGGGAACACTCCCCTGGAAGTGGACGAAGCTGTAGAGGGTGTGCCACCAGCGCATGGAGCTCTGGCGGGTCGGACTGGAGCCAAAGGGCTTCGCGATGAACGGCTCCGTGCTGTTGCCCAACATCGACTGGTAGGACCAGAAGTTGTCGGTGGAGACGTACTTGCGGACGAAGTTCAGGCCGCCCTGCTCCCCGTGGATGCCCACATCCGTCGCGGTAAAGCGCGTGGTGAAGTCCTTCAGGTTCACGCGAGGGGCGGACATGGAGGAGACACCGGAGGTCGCGACCGTCTCGCCACCAACTCCACAGACTTCAGGTTCGGGTTCCGGACGCCCCTCCCCTTCCTCCGCGCCAGTTCCCCCACCAGTCCCAACGCCGCGGCCTCCACCACCGCGTGGGACATCAGGACCCGGCAGGTGCTCCCGCGGTGGGTTTGTCAGGCCTCTCCCCGGCAGGGGAGTCCTGACGCCGACAATGCGAGGGCCCATTACGGTGGTGGTGCCCTCGGCACTGCACTCAATTGGATTTCCGGTCTCGTCCAGCGTACAGGTAGGCTCGGCGCTGGCGCTGGGGCCACCACCCGGGTTGCCAAAGCCTCCTTGGGCGTAGGCGCAGACGGGGCCCGCCGCGCAATAGGTGCCGCTGAGGGTCCTCGCCCCCGTGAAGGTATCAATCTGTGGCTTGATTGCCGCGCAGGTGTTGCCACACGCGTTGCTGTCTTCGCAGGAGGTTCCGCCGGGTGCGCATTGGAAGTTTTGTGAGCTTCCCGTGCCACAGTGCATCTCACCCGCGATGTAACCTGTTTCACTGCAGGATTTGCTGGACACACAGCACTGGAAGTTCCCTCCGGCCTGGGTGTTGCCGTAAAGCCCGAACATCGGGGCCTTCAGACATCCGTTCGGGCCGCTGCATGAGGTCTGGGAATCCCCCGAGCCCAGGCAGTAGCCGACGTTCAACCCATCCCCACAACCGCAGGTCCAGCGCACATACTGGCCCGACCGCAGTTCGCAGTAGTCGAACGTGGAGCTGCCAGCGCAGCCTTCGTTCAGGGTGCCATCCCGGTCGTCGTCACAGGCGTTACCGCAGTAGTCCATCGGCTGGGCCGTGGGAGGCTGGCACGGTCCCAGGTTCTCACCGTCCAAGCACATCGCGGTGCCGCCCGCGCCACACGCACCGCAGGACTGCGGCTGGGTGCCGGCCATGCAGTCGCCCCACTCCCCCACGCCCCCTGGAGGCGCCGAGCACTGTTTGACGCCGTTACACCCCCCGCTGGTGGTGCATGAGGTCGTTTGACCCGAGGAGCACATGGGCGCGGCTTCCGCCCCTCTCCAGGCAACCAGGCAAAGGACACACAACAACATCCGGACAGACAAAGGCATCGCCGTCTCCGACGGAGAAGAATGCTTGAAGAGGAAAGAGGGGATCAGCCGCGGGAAGGCGCCACGGCACCCTTCCACTCCGCGGGGGGAACGCAGATGCGGGTGCGGGCCCCGGGATGCGGCCGCGAGCACTTCCACTGCGCCGGGCACCCGGCTTCGCCGGTGCAGGTCTGGCTGCAGAAGTATCCCTCGTCGGGCAAAGCCCCCGCGTGGAGGCAGAGGCCGGACTTGCATCCGGAGGCACCAAACTTCGTGCAGTCCTCGCCAACTTCATTCGAAGCGGTCTCCGCCAGCGCCGTGCGGTGCTCGGCAAGGACACCTGAGGGTTCGGCGGCCGGAGCCGGCTGCTCAGCGGAACACGCCAATACGCCTGCCATCAGTCCACCCAGGAGCCAGGAAGACCGGAGACACACACACCAGAGCGATTTCAAGACGCCTTCCCGGTCGATGACCGACACGAGGGCGCCAACGCTTGAGCTGTCACCCAGTCAACACGGCGACATAGTTTGCCCATGACATTCATGTCAAGGTCACGGGCTGCCGCCTTCAATTCCAGACAGGTTTTCAGTGCGTCAGGGGCGGTGCGCCGATGATGCGGCGGACCACGGCGAGCAGCTGATCAATGTCGAAGGGCTTGGGCAGGAAGGCCGCGCACGGCAGGTGCTGCCAGAACTCCGGCGGGCTGGCGCTCATCATCACCACCGGCACGTCGCGCAGGACCGGGTCCTGCTGCATGGACTCCAGCACGCCCGGCCCGTTGAGCACCGGCATCATGTAGTCGAGCAGCACCATCGCCGGACGCTCCTGCCCCATTCGCTCCAGGGCCTCGCGGCCGTTGAGCGCGGTGACGGTGCGGTAGCCTTCGTCCGACAGGAGGTCCCGCACGGCCTCCACGATGCCGAACTCGTCGTCGACGATGAGGACGGGCCCCATGGTCAGCTGCCTCGGCGCTTGCGGACGTTCCGGCGCGGTTTGGACGGGCTGGCCCTGGTGGAGGACGGGGTATTCGCGCGCGGCTTGCGGCGCGGTTTCGGCAGCGGGGCCGGCTCCGGAGTCCGCGTGCGTGCGAGCCCCGTCATCAGCATCTGTCCTTCCGCGAAGGGCTCTCCGACCTCGAGCCCCTCGCTGGTGATGTCCAGCTCGCGCAGCGCGGGGTCATAGGCGCTGTTGCGCACCTTGAGCGCCGCGATGAAGCGGCGCAGCCCGGAGTGCAGCTCCACCATGCGCAGGAACAGGATGTTCTCCGCCACCATGGAGATGCCCTTGAGCGGGAACTTCACCTCCGGCCCGAAGGCGGAGGAGGCCTCGACGGTGTAGACGAGCGTCACCTCGCGCACGCGGCACTCGTTGACGAGCGCCGCCAGGAAGCGGGCCACCCGCGCCTGGCGCGTCGAGGAGCGCAGCAGCGCTTCGTAGCCGTCCAGGAAGATGCGGCGCACCCGGCCGCTGCGGATGGTGGTCAAGAGCTCCATCCCCAGCTTGTCGAGGATGTTCTCCGTGGGGGGCCGGAAGCTCACCTCCAGGTCCCCGCGCTCCATCAGGGGCTGCATGTGCATGCCCACGCCCGCCGCCTGGGCGAGCATCCGCTCCGGCGCGTCGTAGAAGGCGAAGTAGTGGCCTCGCTCTCCCCGGCGGGCACCCTCCGCGAGGAAGGCCAGCCCCAGCAGCGTCTTGCCGCTGCCCGGAGGCCCCAGGAGGATGGTGGTGGAGCCCGCGGGCACGCCGCCCTTGAGCATGGTGTCCAGGCCCGGCACGCCGAAGGCGTCGCGCTCGCGCTTGCCCGCCCCGGGCACCAGGTTGCCGTCCACCATGGACTCCAGGCGGGGGTAGACGGTGAGCCCGTCGCCGGTGATTTCAAAGCCGTGCTGTCCCAGCTTGTACGCGCTGCCCCGGAACTTGCGCACGCTCAGCTCGCGCAGGGTGCGCACGCCGAAGGTGCGCTGCTGCAGCACCAGCAGGCCGTCCACCATGGTGTGCTCCGCGCGCAGGCCCTTGGTGCCGCCGGTGGTGAGCACGACCGTGGTGCAGCCGATGAGGCCCGTCACGACCTGGAGGCCGTGGATGAACTTCTTGAGCGCCTGCCGCGACGGCGCCAGCTCCTCCGCCGCCAGCAGTCCGTCCAGCACCAGCAGCGACGCCTTGTGCGACTTGATTTCCCTGCGCACCAACTCCGCGAGCGCGTCCAGCCCGCCCTGCTCCAGGATGGTGAAGGCGCTCAGGTAGCTGATCTTCCCCGGCACGCAGGCCGGGTCGAAGAACGACAGCGTCTGCAGGTTGCTCACCAGCTCCGTGTGCGACTCCGCCAGGAGCGTGAGGTAGAGGACCTGGTGGCCCTGGGCCGCCTGATGGAAGCAGATCTGATTGGCGAGGATGGTCTTGCCCGCCCCCGGCAGGCCCAGGACCATGTACATGCGCCCCTTGCGCAGGCCTCCGCACAGCACCGTGTCCAGGCCGGGGATGCCCGTGGACACCCGCTGCTCTTCACGTGGACCGCCCGGGGTCATCACAGTTTCCTTCCTGGGCGCCGCGCGCCGAGCCGGGCCGTGGAGGACGGACCTGGGGACTCCTTAGTCCAGACCCTCCTGGCGGGTTGAACAATCTGGGGCGCGAGCGTTGCTGAACGACACGCGCCCCCGGTCCGCAGGCCGCTCAGCGGGCGGCGTGGGTGTCCGTCGCAGGGACGGGGGCCGCGCTCCCGGTCAGCGGCTTGAGCGTCGCGCGCAGGGCCTCGATCTGGGCACGCGCCCGGGTCTTGAGCGTCTCCACGTCATCCAACGTCATCCCCTTCGTGGAGATGGGCATGCCCACCGTCACCAGCCCGCGCGACGTGGCGAAGCGCCACGAGTGCTTGGGCAGCGCGAGCCGCGTGCCGCTCACCGCCAGGGGCAGCACGTCCGCCTGCATCTCGATGGCGAGCCGGAAGGCGCCGTCCTTGAACGGCAAGAGCTCATCCGTCTTGGAGCGCGTGCCCTCCGGGAAGATCATCACCGGCATCCCCTTGCGCATCCACTCCTTGCAGCGCGCCATGGCGCCGGTGGCCGAGTCGCGGTCGCCGCGCTCCACCGGGATGTCGCCGGCGATGCCCATCATCCAGCCCACCACGGGCACCTTGAAGAGGCTCGCCTTGCCCAGCCACTTCATCTCCCACGGCAGGTGGGAGATGAGGAACGGATCCGCGTTGGACTCGTGGTTGCTCACCACCACCGTGTTGGCCGCCACGTGGTCCGGCACCGGGCCGTGCACGCCGAAGCGCCAGAAGGGCGTGAGCTTCGCGGCGGTGACGCCCACCAGGCGGAAGCAGCGGCCCACCACGTACTTGCGCTTGTCGAACAGGAACGTGGTGATGAGCAGGAAGAGCTGGACGAAGAAGCCCACCAGGGCCACGAGGCCCACCTCGACCCAGGTCCAGATGGAGAGCAGTGCGTTCATGAGGGGGGTGCCTTGGGCATGAGGGGGTTCAGGTGAGGACCGAGGGGTCCAGGTCCACGCTCACGGGGCAGTGATCCGACCCGTGGACATCCGGATGCACGGCGGCCTTCTTCACGTAGCCGAGCGCCGCGGGGGTGGCCAGCACGTAGTCGATGCGCCAGCCGATGTTCTTCTCGCGCACGCCGGCGCGCTGGCTCCACCAGGAGTAGTGGCCGCCCTTTGGGTTGAAGTGGCGGAAGGTGTCCACCCAGCCTGAGCGGATCCACCGGTCGAACTCCTCGCGCTCCTCCGGGCGGAAGCCGCTCGTCTCGCGGTTCTCACGCGGGCGCGCCAGGTCGATGTCCTGGTGGGCGGTGTTGAAGTCGCCCATCACCAGCACGCGCTGGTTGTCGCGCAGGGGCTTCTCCAGGCGCGCGAAGAGGCGGCGGTAGAAGTCCAGCTTGAAGGGGATGCGGGAGAGGTCCCGGTCCTTCCCGTTGCCGTTGGGGAAGTAGCCGTTGACCACGGTGAGCTTGCCGAAGCGGGCGAACTGGAGGCGGCCCTCCGCGTCCATCTCCGGGGCGTCCAGGGTGGTGGTGAGCTCTTCGGGTTCGTGGCGGCTGAAGAGGCCCACGCCGCTGTAGCCGGGGCGCTCGGCGGCCACGAAGTGGGTCTTCCAACGGCGGGGAGCGCGAACCTCCGCGGGGAGCTGCTCCACGCGGGCGCGCACCTCCTGCAGCCCCACGATGTCCGCCCGGGCCCTGGACAGCCACGGGAGGAAGCCCTTGCGGTGGATGGAGCGCAGACCGTTGACGTTCCAGGAGACGACTCGCACGCCCCCGCTTATGGCGAAAGCGCGCGGGTATTTCCAGCCCCCACCGGTCCTGGAGGGACGGTGGGGGCCGGTCACTGCTCAGTGCGTCACGGCACCTCGGTGACGCCGCTCGCTCTCGTCTGCGGGTCGCGCGTGATGCGGATGATGAAGTCCGCGGTGTTCACGTTGGTGTCCTCGCTGTTGCCCGCCGTCTTGTCGACGCCGGTCTCCATGGTGGAGCCCGACGAGGCGGCGTTGGCCTTGCGCTCGTAGCTGCCGTCCTTGCCAGGCGTGGTCTTGATGGCCCCGCCTTCCCCGTCGTCACCCGTGCCCCAGCCCAGCTTGTCCACGACGTTGGGATCCGCGAGCTTGTCCGTGAGGCTGCCGGGGCCAATGCGCACGTGGCCACCACCGGCGCCCATGGTGAGGGCCGTGCCCCACTTCGCGTCGGGCGTCCCGGGGCCCTCGAAGGTGTCACGGGCAATCAGGAAGAAGCCATGGGGCGCGATGCGGGCGGAATCCGGCAGCTTGTAGCTGCTGGTGTAGGTGCCACCCTTGTCCTTCTTGTACTGGACCTTCCAGCCGCCGATGTTCACCTCTTCGTTCGTCGGGTTGTAGAGCTCGACGAACTCATCATCCGTATTGGTCGAGCTAGCGGCGGCGACCTCGCTGATGACGACGTGGTTCGTCGTCGGAGCGGAGGAGACCTTCGCCTGGGCGGACACGGACTGGTTGTTGAGCGTGGCCACGATGGTGCCCGTCGAACCGGACGCGCCCGCGGTGAAGGTGAACTTCGCGGAGATCTCGTTGGCCGGCACCGTCACGGTGGCCGGCACGGAGCCCACGTTGCCCGTCGTGGACAGCGCGATGGACGTGGCCGCCGCGGCCGGGATGTCGAGCGTCACGGTGACGTTCGCCGTCTCACCGGAGGACAGGGACACCGTCTCCGGCGACAGGTACGCCAGCGAGGCCGCCTCGGTCGCACCGAGCACGCGCACCGTGGCGGTGCGGGAGGCAGAACCCAGCGTCGCCGTCAGGGTCGCCTTGGTGGAGCCCGCCGCCTCATCCGCCGTCACGACCACCGGCGCCGAGCGCGAACCCGCCGGCACCGTCACCTGGCCGTTGTTGGCCACGACCACCGAGGGGCTGGACGAGGAGACCTGGACCACGACGTCCGTGGTGGCCTCGGCGCTCAGCGTGACCTCGAGCGGCTCCGGGATCGTCTCACCCGTGGTGCCCGTGCGAGCGAAGACCGCGGCCGGCTCCAGCGCGCTCAGCGTCGCCGTGGTGCCCGCGTCGGTGCTCGTGCCCGCGTCCGTCTCCGTGCCCGCGTCGGTGCCCGCATCCGGAGCCGGGCCGGCGTCGATGGCGCCGCCATCCGTGCCCGCGTCCATCTCCGTACCGGCATCCGTCTCCGTGCCCGCGTCGGTCTCCGTACCGGCGTCCGTCTCCGTGCCCGCGTCCGTCTCCGTGCCCGCGTCCGTCTCCGTGCCCGCGTCCGTCGTCGTACCGGCATCCGTCTCCGTGCCCGCGTCCGTCGTCGTGCCCGCGTCAGTCTCCGTGCCCGCGTCAGTCTCCGTGCCCGCGTCGGTCTCCGTGCCTGCGTCAGTCTCCGTGCCCGCGTCAGTCTCCGTGCCCGCGTCGGTGCCCGCGTCAATCGTGGGCGTGATGACCTGACAGCTGTTGTTGCAGCGGTCGCCTTCGTTGCGGTTGCCGTCGTCGCACGCTTCGCCGCTCTCGATGATGCCGTTGCCGCAGACAGGGTTCTTGTCGTCGTCATCACCACCGCACGCCGACAACACCAACAGCACCGCTGACAAAGGGACCAGCAGGTGCCGGGAAGACCAGGACATGGAGACTCCGTGTTGAGTACTGAGCCTCCCTCCAAACCACAAAATTACAGGCCGACGCAAACCAGGCTCGGTGACTTCTGGCTCACGCCGTAGGCGCCGTCCGGGTCACCATTTTCTCAGGATCTGGCAGCCCGAATGGGTCGTCCGGACCGTCTCGGCTTCAGCCTGGAGTGACGGGGGTTTGCGCGGAGGTTGAAACCTCCAATCCATGCGCGTCCAGGAAGCCCCGAACCGCCTGGGCGATCTCCGTCCCGGCCTCCAGGAGGCCCGCGTGGCCAGCGTCATCCACCTGGAGCCAGCCGGCCTGGGGCAGCGCGCGGTGCAGCCGCTGCACTTCCGACAGCGGCACGAGGACGTCATCGCTCGCGGCGATGATCAGCACGGGTACCCGGATGGACGGGAGGACGTCCCAGGCGTGGCCCTCCGTGAGGCCGCGCAGCGTGCGCCAATAGGCCTGCGCGCTCATGTGGTAGAGCGCGTCCAGGAACTCGGCGATGTCCTCGCGCGGGGCCCGGGGCCGCAGCGCCCCCACGGCGCGGGCGAACGGATCCGCCAGCGGGCTGGCGATGAAGGCCTTCACCGCGGGCGCCACCACCGGCACCCATGGCGTGCTGGCGGCCAGGGCGCCCTTCGCGGCGGACAGCGCGAAGCGGGAACCCCAGCGCGGATCCGCCGAGCCCGGCACGCCCGGTGTCCCCGCGATGAGCGTCATGGACGGCACCAGGTCCGGGCGCCGACGGTACAGCTCCAGCAGGATGCGCACGCCCATGGAGAAGGCGATGTGGTGCGGCGGCCGGCCGTCGCCGCGCGCCATGGCCGCCTCGGTGACGCGCTCCAAGTCGTCCACGTGTACCTGCACGCGGTAGTCCCCGTCGCGCGACTCCTCGCTCCTGCCGTGGCCGCGGTAGTCCCAGTGCACCACGCGGTGGTCCTGCTCCAGGTCGGCGACAATGTGACGCCAGAAGTTCTCCGACGTGCCGATGCCGTTGGTCAGCAGCACCGTGGGCCGGTCCGCGAGCAGCGCGTCGCGCCCCTCCTCCGGCATGCCCGAGCTGTGGGTGTGGACCGCCACCCGGGTGCCATCCGGGGCGGAGACGAGGTGCGTGGCGCGACGGTAGGGCATCCATGCCCACCATGCGGCCGGGCAGGCGCGGGTGCAAGGGCGGAAGGCCCCGCCCACGAGCGCGCCCTCCCCTGCCCGCGCGACCAGGCTGGACGCGCACGGGCCTTGAGGCAATGGTGCAGCGGATGCTCAGCGTGGAGGCGGAAGGATTGGACGTGGCGGCCGTGCTCGCCCACTACGAGGCGCACGGCTTCGCGCGCCTGGGCCGCGTGCTGGACGACGCGGGCGTGGAGGCCCTGCGCGAGCGGGCGGACGACCTGATGCTCGGCCGCGTGGTGTACCCGGGGATGTTCTTCCAGCCGGACGCCACCACCGGCCGCTACGAGGACGCGCCGCTGGGGCTGGGCTGGCAGGGCCCGTCCCTGGAGTACCGCAAGCTGGAGAAGCTGGAGAAGGATCCACGCTTCCTCGCGTGGCTGGAGAACCCGCTGTTCGAGCGGATCGCCCGCGCGCGCATCCCCGGCGACATCGTCCTGTACCGCGCCATCCTCTTCCACAAGGGCCCCGCGGGTGGCAGCAACCTGCCCTTCCACCAGGACGGCGGAAAGCTGTGGGGCCTCACGCGCGAGCCGGACCTGCAAATCTGGACCGCATTGGACGACGCGCCGGAGGGCGGCGGCTGCCTGGAGGTCATCCCCGGCAGCCACCGCGCGGGACTGGTGACGGCGCTGGGCGGCGTGATTCCGCCGGACCGCGTGGCCTCGGCGGACGCGGAAGGACATGTGGTGCCCCTGCCGGTACGGGCCGGAGAAGCGCTGCTCGTGCACAACCACGTCTGGCACCGCTCCGGGCGCGGCCGGCCCGGACAGCGGCGGCGCGCGTTCTCCGCCTGCTACATGAGCGCGGACACCACCTGCGTGCGCAAGAAGAAGGCCCCGCGCGTGTTCCCGCCGGTGTTCCGCCACCCGGTGCGCGGCGGCTGAAAGGCCCTATCATCCGGGGCGTGTCCGGACACCCTGGAGTCCTCGTCGCCGAGCAGCCCCACTACCTGCCGTGGGTGGACTTCTACGAGCAGGTGGCGCGCGCAGGCACACTGGTGGTGCTGGACGACGTGCAATGGCTCCGCCGCGGCTGGCAGCGCCGCACGCGCGTCGCCCTGCCCCATGGCGTGCCCACGCCGCCTCCGTCCGAGCCCGGCTTCCAGTGGCTGTCCATCCCGCTGGAGGATCCGCACCGCGACACGCGCATCCGCGACCTGGCGGTGGACTCAAGCCAGCCCTGGACGCGCAAGCACCTGCAAGCGCTGGTGACGCTCTACGGAGGCCGGCCCCACTTCCGCGCGCAGGTGCTGCCGCTCCTGGAGCCCTTCTACGACGCCGCCGCGCGCGAGTCCGGGCCGGGGTCGCTGCTCCGCGTGCTGCTGTCCAGCATGGCGCTGTTCTACAAGCCGCTGGGCCTGGAGCCGAACCTGGTGTGTTCCTCCACGCTGGAGCGCCGGGGCGAGGACAAGACGCAGCGGCTGGTGGAGTACTGCCTCCAGACGGGCGCGCACACGTACTACTCGGGGACGGGCTCCACGGTGTACCTGAAGCCCGAGCGCTTCCGCGCGGTGGACGTGCGCCTGCTGTGGCAGCGCTTCCGCCACCCGGACTACGCGCAGGGGCGCGAGGGGCGCTTCGTGACGGGGCTGTCCATCGTGGACGTGCTGGCCAACGTGCCCGTGGAGACGGTGCGCACGTGGCTCCAGCCGTCGCCGTGGGGGCCGTTCGCGGGGGACGGCCCCCAGCCGCTTCAGCGGGCGGACGCGGAGGTGGGCGCGGACGCCTCGGGCTTGTCGAAGCGCACGAAGTAGCTGCGCACGGCGGCGTCCAGCAGCGTGGGGTCCAGGCGCGGCGTCATGCCCTGGTAGTTCGCCATGTCGATGACCTGATCCAACAGGTCGCGAGGCTGGCACGCGGCGAACGGCCGGTGCAGCGGGCGGTAGTGCTCGTCGATGAGGTAGTCCACGGCGCGCGCGTCGTAGGGCACGCCGCGCTTCTTGCACATCATCTGGAAGATCTCGTGGAACTGCTCCTCGTCCGGGCGCTGCACCTCCAGCTTGTAGCGGACGCGGCGCAGGAAGGCGTCATCCACGAGGTCGCTCGGGTCCAGGTTGGTGGAGAAGGCCGCGAACACGTCGAAGGGCACCTGGATCTTCTTGCCGGTGTGGAGCGTGAGGATGTCCACGTCGCTCTCCAGCGGGACGATCCACCGGTTGAGCAGGTCCTTGGGGGACACCTTCTGCCGGCCGAAGTCGTCGATGAGGAGCATCCCGTTGGACGCCTTCATCTGGAACGGCGCCTCGTAGTACTTCACCTCCGGGGTGTAGACGAGGTCGAGCATCTCCAGCGTGAGCTCACCGCCCACCACCACGAGCGGCCGACGGCAGCGCACCCAGCGGCGGTCATATGACGGCATGCCGGGCTCGTCCTCCACGGCGCGGTGGATGTTCGCGTCGAACATCTTCACCACGAAGTCGTCGATGAGCAGCGCGTGCGGGACGAAGATGTCCCCGTCGTAGCAGTTGACCATGCCCTGGCAGATGGCCGTCTTGCCGTTGCCCGGGGGACCGTAGAAGAAGATGGCGCGTCCGGAGTTCATCGCCGGGCCGATGCCGTCGAAGATGTAGTCGCGGATGATCAGGTCGCCGAACTTGTCCTCCATGCGCTGGCGGGTGATGCGGTTGCCGCGCACGGTCTGCTGCTTCACGGCGGCGACCCACTCGTTGAACGGCACGGGCGCGGGACCGTTGTAGCGGTTGCGGTCGAGGATCTGCCGCAGCACGTCCGTCACGAAGGTCGTGAGCTGGTAGATCATCGTGGAGCGGCCCACGCCGGATCCGCCACCGCCGCGGATGTCGATGTACTTCTGCCGGCGCAGGCCCTCGATGACCTCGTCCACCAGCGCGGTGGGCAGTTGCAGGCGCGTGGCCACGTCCATGCCGCGCATCTCGCCCGCGAAGAAGATGGCCTTGAGGACCAGCTCCTCCACGAACGTGGTGTTGAGGCCGGCCTCCTGCAGCGTCTTCGGCTGCGCGGGCCAGAAGCGGTTCGTCACCGGGGCATCCGACGCCTCACCGCGCCGGAAGCCGCGCCGCTCCGGGCCCACGTAGCCCTGCGGGGGCGCCGTGGCCGCGGTGCGACGGTCGGAGCTGACGGGGCTGCTCGGGCCGCGACGGTCCGCCTCCGGAGGGGGCCCCCTGCGCTCCGCGTCCGGACCACGGCGCTCCGGCCCGGGGCCCGCGCGGCGTTCGGGGTCCACGGGCGCGGGGGGAGGCCCGGGGGGCGCGGTGCGCCGCTCCGTCTGCACGTCCAGCATCTCCTCGTTGAAGGGCGGCGGTGCTCCCGGCGGGGCCACTCCCGCGGACTGGGCGGGCGGCACGCGGGGACGCGGCATCGGATCGAAGATGACGGACGGCAGCGGCGCGGACTGCGCCGGCCTGGAGCGGGTGGGCTCCGGCGGCTTGTCTCCGCCCAGGGGCACCCCGGCCATGGTGGGCGAGCGCGGACGGGGAGGCGTCGCCAGGATGGGGCTCGCCGCGGCGGCGGGCGTCTCCAGGGGAGTGATGCTGCGATTGGGGTCCTGCTCGGCGTCGAAGGAAGACGGACCTGGGCCAGGTGGGGGCCTGCGGGAGAAGTCGGTCATCACGGCTCCGGCGGAGGGGGAGGCCACTCTACCCCACCGTCCGTGCCGGGGGTGTTAACTTCGGGGCATGAGCTTCTTCCAGGCGCCCCCCGTTCTTGGCAATCAGTACGACGACGACGCGTTCCTGCAGGGCTACCTCGCCCGCACCCTTCCGGAGGACATGCTCCGCTCGCTCCAGGACGACTTCCGCGAGCTGGGGGAGCTGGGAGGCAAGTACTTCTACGAGTTCCAGCAGCGCGACCGGCTGAACGAGCCCGTCCTCACGCAGTGGGATCCGTGGGGGAAGCGCATCGACCACATCGAGGTGACGCCGCTGTGGAAGGAGGCGGAGGCGCTGACCGCGAGGAAGGGCCTGGTCGCGGTGGCCTATGAGCAGAAGCACGGCGCGCTCAGCCGCGTGCACCAGTTCGCGCTGAACTACCTGGTGCAGCCGTCGCTGGATGTCTATTCGTGTCCGCTGGCGATGACGGACGGCGCGGCGCGGTCGCTGCTGTCCTTGGGCAACCAGGCCCTCATCGACCACGCCCTGCCCCACCTGACGTCGCGCGACCCTGCGACGTTCTGGACGTCGGGCCAGTGGATGACGGAGCGCACGGGCGGCTCGGACGTGGGGCTCACGCTGACGGAGGCGCGGCAGTCCGCGGAGGGCTGGCGGCTGTACGGCACGAAGTGGTTCACGTCCGCGACGACGGCGCAGATGGCGCTGACGCTGGCGCGGCCCACGGGCAACGGCCCCGGCGGCAAGGGCCTGGCGCTCTTCTTCGTGGAGACGCGGGACGCACAGGGCCGGCTCAACAACATCCAGATCAACCGGCTGAAGGACAAGTTCGGGACGCGCAAGGTGCCCACGGCGGAGCTGACGCTGGACGGGACGCTGGCGGTGCCGGTGGCGGGGCTGACGGACGGCATCCGCAACATGGCGATGATGCTGAACGTGACGCGCACCTGGAACGCGGTGGGCGCGACGTGGGCCATGCGCCGAGCGATGGCGCTGGCGCACGACTATGCGAAGCGCCGGGTGCAGTTCGGCGCGCCGCTGTCGGAGAAGCCGCTGCACGTGGACACGCTGGCGGGGCTGGAGGCGGAGTTCCAGGCGGGCTTCCTGCTGGCGTTCCGCGGGGTGGAGCTGCTGGGCAAGCTGGAGACGCGCACGGCGACGGAGCAGGAGCAGCTGCTGCAGCGGCTGGTGACGCCGCTGGCGAAGCTGACGACGGGCCGGCAGGTGGTGCACATCACGTCGGAGGCGACGGAGTCCTTCGGCGGTGCGGGCTACGTGGAGGACACGGGCCTGCCGCGCATCCAGGCGGACGCGCAGGTGCTGTCCATCTGGGAGGGCACGACGAACGTGCTGTCGCTGGACTCGCTGCGCGCGCTGGCGAAGGAAGGCACGCTGGAGGCGTTCTTCCACGAGGTGGAGGGCCGGCTGTCGAAGGTGACGGACGCGGGCCTGCGGCCGTGCGTGCAGACGGCGCACGACGCGATGGAGCACGCGCGGGCCTGGGTGTCCGGCGCGATGGCGAACCCCACCACGATGGAGGCCGGGGCGCGGCGCTTCTCCCTGACGCTGGGGCGCACGCTGGAGCTGGCGCTCCTGAGCGAGCACGCGCAGTGGTGCCTGGAGCACGGGCACGGGCCGCGCAGCCGCGCCGCGGCGCGCCGGTTCCGGCAGAACGGCGTGGACCTCATCCAGGATGAGATCGACCTGGATGATTCGCGGCTGCTGGGCTGAGCATCGCGACAGGTGCACGCGGCGGGCGCCCCCGTTAAGAAGCGGGCGCCATGTCCGTCCTGAGTCCCGAGCAGAGCCAGCGCTTCGCCACCGATGGGTACCTCGTCCTGCCATCCTTCGTGGACAGCGGGACGTGTGAGCGGATGCGGGCCGTCATCCAGGAGCAGCTCGCGTCCGGTGACGGCCCGGTGGAGTACGAGGCCGACGTGGCCTATCCGGGCGCTCCGGCGAGCCTGACGGACGAAGGCGGCCGGACGGTGCGGCGGTTGTTGAGGGCCCACGGGCGCTCTGCCCTGTTCGCGGCGTGGTTCGACGACGCGCGGATGGTGGAGGCGCTGGGGCAGCTGCTGGACGGGCCGGTGGTGCAGGCGCGGGCGCATCACAACTGCGTGATGACGAAGCAGCCGCGCTTCTCGTCGGACACGGGCTGGCACCAGGACGTGAGGTATTGGGCCTTCACGCGGCCGGAGCTGATCTCCACCTGGTTGGCGCTGGGCACGGAGACGCCGGAGAACGGCGGTCTCAAGGTATTGCCCGGCACGCACCGGATGCAGTTCGCGCCGGAGCGCTACGACGCGAAGCTGTTCCTGCGGCCGGAGCTGCCGGAGAACGCGGCGCTCATGGCGGGTGCGCAGTACGTGAGGCTGTCCCCCGGGGACGTGCTGCTCTTCCACGCGCGGCTGTTCCACGCGGCGAGCCGGAACCACACGAAGGACACGAAGTACTCCGTGGTCGCCACGTACCGCAGGACGGACAACCTGCCCGTCCCTGGCTCACGTTCCGCGAGGGATTGAGGACTGTGCTTCAGGCCGAGTGGTGATGCCGCGCTTGGGCAGACAGCGACGACGCGGCATCTGGCCCGGCAGGCTTTACTTCGCGGCCTGCGCGAGGGCGTCTTCCACGTAGCGGATGCCCTTGGCGGTGATGGCCTTGCCCTTCTTGGTGTCCTGGGCGTAGCCGGCGTGCAGGCGCAGGGCCTTGGCGGCGTTGGGGGCGGCGTACGTCACGCCCAGCCCGCTCCAGAAGCGCGACGTCGTTCCGGACGTCACCTCCACGTCCAGCGCCTTCGCCAGGTAGAGCGGGATCAGCGAGCGCAGGAGCTGGTCCTTCTCCTTGCCGGCGGAGACCAGGTCCTTCTGACGCGCGTGGCTGCGCAGCGCACTCTCCAGCACCGACACCGCGTCCTCGCTCGCGGCTCCGGACGCGGCCGCCTTCTTCGCGGCGGGCGCCTTCTTCGCCGCGCTCTTCTTCCTCGCGGGCGCCGCCTTCTTCGCGGCCGGGGCCTTCTTCGCCGCCGCGCTCTTCTTGCCCGCGGCCTTCTTCGCCTTGGGCGCCGTCTTGCGGCGGGCCGCCTGCGCCAGCTCCATGCGGCCCTCGAAGGGGATCTCCACCACCGTCGCGTCCACCTGCCGCTCCGGCATCGCGTTGCGCAGGGACTCCACCACCTCGTGCACGGACGCGCGCGGAGGCTCGGAGTGCACCGGGCGGGAGACACGGGTCGGCGCGGGCTCGCTCACGGGCGGCTTCCCCTGCGCGTAGTACCGCACCCAATCGCTTGCCTCCTCCACCACTTCCGTCAGGCCAACGCGATCGAGCAGCGACCCCAACCACCGAAGACTGTTGCGCACTTGGAGAACCCTCCCGTTCTGATCCACGCTACTACACTCCGGACGGACGCAACCTATATCGCCAGCAATACGGGTTGTTCCATGCCCCCCCGGGTCTCCCCGTCACCCTAACAGCGGCTCACGGGAACAGACGTGCAGATGTAGCGCCGTGTTCCTCCGCTTCACTGACGCACGGACACCACGCTGCGCGTCTTCACGTTCGTCACCTTCCCCGAGCGCTCCAGCATCCCCTCCCCCACGAGGAACAGCGCGCCGTGGATCTCCTGCCTGCACCGCGCGTACACCTCCGAAGGCACCACCAGGTTCGCGATCCCCGTCTCGTCCTCCAGCGAGATGAAGCAGATCCCCTTCGCCGTGGGCGGCATCTGCCGGCAGATCATCATCCCCCCCACCTTCACCCGCCGCCCCGCCGACACCCGCTTCAACCCCTCCGCCGTCACCGCCCCCATCCGCTTCAACGTGGGCCGCAAGAGCTCCAGCGGGTGCTTCTCCAGCGACAGCCCCACCGTGTCGTAGTCCGCCACCACCCGCTCCTGGACGCCCATGGGTGGCAATTCCACCGCCGTGCCGTCCATGGGCATGCCGAAGAACAGGTCGTCCGCGTCCAGCGGCCCCAGCGCCTGGATCTCCCACAGCGCCTGCCTCCGCGCCCCACACAGCGACGCCAGCGCGCCCGACAGCGCCAGCCGCGTCAGCTCATGCCGGGGGATGCGCGCCCGCCGCGCCAGGTCTCCCACGCTCGCGTAGTCCCCCCGCCTCGCGGCCTCCACCGCCCGGCCCGAGGACTCGCCCAGCCCCCGCACCATCCGCAAGCCCAGCCGCACCGCCCCGTCCTCCAGGGTGCAGTCCCAGTTCGAGCGGCGCACGTCCACCGGCCGCACCTCCACGCCGTGCCGCTGCACGTCCGCCACCAGCGTGTGCGGCGCGTAGAAGCCCATGGGCTGCGAGTTGAGCAGCGCCGCGGTGAAGGCCGCCGGGTAGTGGCACTTCAGCCAGCTGGACGCATAGGCAATCAACGCGAAGCTCGCGGAGTGGCTCTCCGGGAAGCCGTAGTGCGCGAACCCCCGGAAGTGGTCGAACCACTCCTCCGCCTGCTTGCGCGAGTAGCCACGCGCCTCGCAGCCCTCCACGAAGCGGCCCCGGTACGGGAGGATCCGCTCCTCCGCATGCTTGTGGCTCAGCGCCCGCCGCAGGCCGTCCGCCTCCCCCGCGCTGAAGCCCGCCGCCACCATCGCGAGCCGCATCGCCTGCTCCTGGAAGAGCGGGACGCCCAGCGTCTTCTGGAGGATGCCGCGCACGTCCTCGCTCGGGTACGTCACCGGCTCCTGGCCGTGCCGCCGGCGCAGGTAGGGGTGCACCATGTTGCCCACGATGGGCCCCGGCCGGATGAGGGCGATCTGCACCACCAGGTCGTAGAACTCCCGGGGCCGCAGCCGGGGCAGCATGTTCATCTGCGCGCGGCTCTCGATCTGGAACACGCCCACCGTGTCCGCCTCGCACAGCATGTCGTAGACCCTGGGGTCCTCCGGCGGCACCGTGGCCAGGGACAGCTCGCGGCCGTAGTGCTGGTGGATCAACGCGAAGCACCGCGACAGCGCCGTCAACATGCCCAGCGCCAGCAGGTCCACCTTCAGGAGCCCCACCGCGTTGATGTCGTCCTTCTCCCACTGGATGACCGTGCGCCCGGGCATCGCCGCGTTCTCCACCGGCACCAGGTCCACCAGCGGCTCGCGCGTCATCACGAAGCCGCCCACGTGGATGGACAGGTGCCGGGGCACGCCCTCCAGCTCCTTCGCCACCGACAGCGTCCGCAGCACGCGCCCGTCCGTCGGGGACAGCCCCGCCTCCTGGAGCACGTCCGGCGTCACCTGGAAGCCGTGCGATGACGCGACCCGCGACAGCCGGTCCACCTGATCCAACGACAACCCCAGCGTCTTGCCCGCCTCGCGCAGCGCGAGCCGCCCCCGGTAGCAGATGACCTCGCACACCATGCCCGCGTGGCGCCGGCCGTGCTTCTCGTAGACGTACTGGAGCACCTCCTCGCGCCGCTCGTGCTCGAAGTCCACGTCGATGTCCGGCGGCTCCTTGCGCTCCATGCTGAGGAAGCGCTCGAACAAGAGCCCCATGCGCACCGGATCAATGGCGGTGATGCCCAGCGCGTAGCAGACCGCCGAGTTCGCCGCGCTGCCCCGCCCCTGGCACAGGATGCCCCGCCCCCGCGCGAACATCACGATGTCCCAGAGCGACAGGAAGTACCCCGCGAAGTCCAGCGCCGCGATGAGCCGCAGCTCGTGGTCGATCTGCTTCGTCACCTCCGGCGGCACGCCCCCCGGATAGCGCGTGCGCAGGCCCGCCTCCGTGAGCACCCGCAGGTGTTCGTCCGCCGTGCGTCCTTCCGGCAGGTCCTCCTCCGGGAAGCGGTAGTGCAGCGCGTCCAGGGTGGCCTCGCAGCGCGACGCCAGCTCCACCGTGCGCGCCAGCGCCTCCGGCCGGTCCGCGAACAGCCGCGCCATGTCCCCGGGGGACTTCAGCGTCCGCTCCGCGTTCGGGAACAGCCGCGTGCCCGCCTGATCCACCGGCACCCCGTGGCGGATGGACGTGAGCACGTCCTGCAAGGGCTGCCGGTCCCGGTGGTGCGTGTGCACGTCGTTGTGCACCACCAGCGGCACGCCCAGCGCGCGGGCCAGGGCCTCCGCTCGCGCCTCCCGCGCCGCGTCCCCCGCCGACAGGGAACGGCTCAGGCCCACGTGGAAGCCGCCGGGAAACGCCTCCGCCAGCGGGGCCACCGCCTCCAGCGGCGCGGGGCCCGGCAACAGCGCGAGCAGCCCCGACGCGTGCTCCGCCACCTTGCGCCAGGGCAGGCCCGCCTCACCCTTGGGGTGTGTCATCCGGCCGTGGGACACCAGCCGGCACAGGTTGGCGTACCCGCCCGCGTCCTTCGCGTACACGACCACCGGGGGGCCGTCCTCCAGCGTCAGCTCGGCGCCCAGGAGCAGCTTCACGCCGTGCTCCTTCGCCGCGAGGTGCGCCTTCACGACCCCGTAGAGCCCGTCCCGATCCGTCAGCGCCAGCGCGGACAGCCCCAGCCGCGCCGCGGTGGCCACCAGCTCCTCCGGGTGGGAGGCGCCGTGCAGGAAGGAGAAGTGGGACCGGCACACCAGCTCGGCGTAGCTCACGCCGGATCAAGATACTGAGCGGGCGTTCAGGCGCTAGATTGGATCGACGTTCAGCGAGAGGGCGACTTCATGGGTTGTTCCAGCTGCGCGGAGTGAAGACAAACACGTCCTCCCAGCGCCACGGACTTGAGTTGTCATTCATTCGGATCGCCGCGTGGAGCGGTGTCCCCACCGACTCCAGGATTGGGGTTTGATCAGTCATTGGATTCCGGGCGAGCATGCGCCGGGCTGTCCTCGTCGTCCGGACAGCCTTTGAGCCGCAGTGGTGCCACTCCAACCCGAGAGACGTCATGAACCTGCTCCGCCGCTCCCTGCTCCTGATCCCCGCCCTGCTCCTCGCGCCGCTGTCCGCCAGCGCGGCGGCTCCCTATTACCCGTACTGTGAATACAAGTGCACCGGCCAGACGGAGTGCAACACCCCGTGCTGGGACTTCGACAGGAGCATCATCACGTGCGGAGAGGCCGGCTACTGCAACGGCCTGATGGCGAAGCCGTCCGAGCCGCAGTCCTCCGTGCAGCCCGCGCCCGCCCAGCTCGAGACCGATGACGCGGAGCTCGTCTGCCGCGCTCCCGTCGAGCAGGTCCAGGGCTGATCACCCATCGCGGTCACTCATTCCTGGAGCGGTGTCTTCACCGACTCCAGGAATGAGGTTTTGATCTGTCATTGGGTTCCAGGAGAACATGCGCCCGGCGGTCCCTGTGTCCGGACCGCCTTCGAGCCGCAGTGGTGCTACTCGCTCCCGAGGTCCATCATGAACCTGCTCCGCCGCTCCCTGCTCCTGGCCCCCGCCCTCCTCCTCACGCCGCTGTCCGCCAGCGCGCGGCCGCCGGACTGCACCAACGCCTGGTGTGAAACGCAGCAGTGCGCCACCCTCTGTCTGGAGGCCGGCCACATCATCACCTGCGGTGACTACGGCGTCTGCGTTGGCGCCTCGCCGGTCGCCCCGTCCGAGCCGCAGGCCTCCGTGCAGTCCTCGCAGGCCGATGCGGACGCGTCCGAGGCCGTCTGCCGCGAGCCCGAGGCCCGGGGCTAACCCACCGCCAGCACCTCTTCCTGGAGCGAGGTGCGCTCCACCTCCTCCAGGAAGTCTCCCAGCGCGACGTTGACCGCCTGGGGCTGTTCCAGGATGCACATGTGCCCGCCGCAGGGCAGCCGCTTGAGCCGCGCGCCCCGGATGCGCTGGTGCAGCCGCTCCGCCACCTCCGGCACCGTCACCGCGTCCTCGTCCCCCACCAGCACCAGCGTGGGCGTCACGATGCGGTGCAGCTCCCCCTCCACGCTGTGGCGGTGGATGACCCCCTGCATCGCGCGCCACACCGCGCGCGGGTTCGCCACCAGCTGCCGGCGCAACAACGCCCGCTCCGCGGCCCGCTCCGGATCGCGCATGAACGTGCGCCCGAAGTAGAGCGACATGATCCGGTCCACCACCGGCCTCAACCCCAGCCAGTGCGTGAGCGTCGTCAGCAGCCGGTAGCGCGCCAGCGTCAGCGGCAGCTCCGCCGCGGCGGACGAGTCCAGCAGCGACAGCGAGCGCAAGAGCTCCGGGTGCCGCGCGGCCACCCGCAGGCCCACGAAGCCCCCCATGGACTGGCCCACGAAGTGACAGGGCGCCAGGCCGAGAGCCTGGATGACCGCCACCGCGTCCTCGTACACCGTGCGCAGGTCGATGACCGAGTCACCAGGCGGGGCCTCGCTCAGTCCCTGGCCCCGGTGGTCGTACACGATGCAGCGGTAGTGGCCCCTCAGGGCCTCCACCTGCCGGTGGAACAGGCGGGAGTCCCAGAGCAGCCCGTGGCTGAAGAGGATCGGCTCTCCGCTCCCCCCGGTGTCCTCGTAGTACAGTCGAGCACCACGGATGGACAGGTATGGCATCGGCTTTTCCCCTGGCTCTGGCCCCCTTAGGGCCCTGCCCGGAACCCACCCTCCTTCCGGATTGATTCCGGATGCCCGGCCGGCCGGTTTGACAGGCGGCCGAAGCGGCTGCCAAACAAGGACCCCATGGACCCCACCGCCTGGCAGCTCTGGTTGATTGCCGCGATCGTCCTGGGGGCGATGGAGATCAAGCTCTCCGGCTTCGTGACGCTCTGGTTCGCCGTGGGCGCGCTGATGGCGTCCCTGATGGCCGGGGCGGGCCTGGGCCTCAACAGCCAGCTCTTCGTCTTCACCCTGGTGTCCGCCGCCCTGTTCGGCGCGTCCCGCACCCTCTTCAAGAGCGTTTTCATGCGGGACGCCGTGCACTTGAAGACGGGCGCGGAGGCGATGCTCGGCCAGGAGGCCGTGGTGACGGAGGCGCTGGCGGAGGGGCACGGGGGCATCGTGCGCATCAACGGCGAGCTGTGGATGGCCCGCTCCCTGTCCGGGCCCCTGCCCGAGGGCGAGCGCGTCACCGTGGAGCAGATTGAAGGCCTCAAGTTGTGGGTGCGACGCCCGTCGGCGTCCCACGAAGTCGCGCTGCAACCGGCGCGGCAGAAGAAGGAGAACGTAGGATGGGACTGACCATTGTTCTGCTGTTCCTGGCCGCCGCCGTCGTGTTCGCGATGGTCACCGGGGTGCGCATCGTTCCCCAGGCCAAGGTGATGGTCGTGGAGCGGCTGGGGAAGTTCCACCGCGTGGCCTCCAGCGGCCTCAACATCCTCATCCCCTTCATGGACAGCCCGCGCGCCATGGAGATGCGCGCCGGCAACCGCTTCACGCGCAACACGCTGGTGGACCTGCGCGAGCAGGTCATGGGCTTCGAGACCGTCCAGGTCATCACCCATGACAACGTCAACATGGAGGTCGGCTCGGTCATCTACTACCAGATCGTCGACCCCAGCCGGGCGCTCTACCAGGTGGAGAACCTGGCGCTCGCCATCGAGCAGCTCACCATGACGAACCTGCGCAACGTCATGGGCGGCCTCACGCTGGATCAGACGCTCACCAGCCGCGAGACGGTCAACACCAAGCTGCGCATGGTGCTGGACGAGGCCACGGAGAAGTGGGGCGTGAAGGTGACGCGCGTGGAGCTGCGCGAGATTGAGCCGCCCCAGGCCATCAAGTCCGCCATGGCCAAGCAGATGACCGCCGAGCGCGAGCGCCGCGCGGAGGTCACCAAGGCGGAGGGCGACAAGGCCGCCGCCATCCTCCAGGCGGAAGGCGAGAAGATCTCCCGCATCCTGCGCGCGGAGGCCGAGCGCGACGCGGAGATCGCCCGCGCGGAGGGCCACAAGCGCGCCGTCATGCTGGAGGCCGAGGGCAAGGCCGAGGCCACCCGCCTCACCTTCGAGGCCATCCACACCGGCCGCGCCACGCCGGAGGTGCTCGCGCTGCGCTACCTGGAGACCCTCCAGGAGCTGGGCAAGGGCGACAACAAGATGTTCGTCCCCTACGAGGCCACCACCGCGCTGGGCTCCATCGCCATGCTCAAGGAGGTCTTCGCCAACGAGGCCCCGGCCGCCGCGCCGGAAGCGCCCCGGCTCCCCGCCCGCGCGCCGTCCGCCGCCGCGATGAGCGCCCAGGCCCTGGCCCGCAACGCCGCCGCGAACGCCACCCTCCCGGCCACCCGCCGGGTGCAGCCGCCGCCGTCGGACGAGTAGCCCGCCTCCCTTTCGGGGGAATCGTTGTCAGGGCACCGACGTTGTCCCGTCGGTGCCCGTGTCACGGCGCGCGCCGGGCCTTGCTTCCGCCCGGGCCGCGCCGCATGCTCCACCTGTCGCACCGGCTGTCCACGCGGGGAGATGTCAGAGGTCTTCCCCTGAACGAGGTTCGCTGCCCCTTGAAGCTGTACGCCTGAAACCCCGGTCCCTGGCTGTACCCCGCCGCCACGCGGCCCTGACGGGCGTGTGCGCTGGCTTCCGGTTTCAGGAGTCGCTTCACCATGCCCTCGTCCTCCTCCGTGCGCGCGCACCGCGTCTGCTTTTCCTTTACCGATGCCGTTCCCGTCCTCACCGACGTGGAGTTCCACCTCGCTCCAGGCTGGACGGGCCTCGTCGGCCCCAACGGCGCCGGCAAGTCCACCCTCCTGCGCCTGTTGTCCGGGGAGCTGACGCCCACGTCGGGGCAGCTCCAGTTCGAGCCGGAGTCGCCGCTCGTGTGCCTGTGTCCGCAGGGCGTGGAGGTGCTCACGCCCGACATCACCGCGTTCGCGGACGCCTGGGACGCGCTGGCGCGCAGGCTCCAGGGCCAGCTGGGCCTGGACGTCACCGCGCTGGAGCGCTGGTCCACGCTGTCCCCGGGAGAGCGCAAGCGCTGGCAGGTGGGCGCGGCGCTCGCCCGCGAGCCGGACGTGCTGCTGCTGGATGAGCCCACCAACCACCTGGACGCGGAGGCACGTACGTGGCTGGTGGCCGCGCTGCGCCGCTTCCGGGGCGTGGGCGTCGTCGTGTCCCACGACCGGGAGCTGCTGGAGACGCTCACCCAGGCCACGCTGCGCGTGCACGGCGGCGAGGCGCACCTGTACCCCGGCGCCTACTCCGCCGCGAAGGGCCACTGGGAGGCGGAGCGCGAGTCCGAGGTCGCCGCCCACCAGCAGTCCAAGGCGGAGCGGGACCGGGCCGCGCAGCTGTTGGACCGGGCCCGGCGCGAGCACCAGGGCGCCACCCTGTCGCGCAGCACCAGCCGGCGGATGCGCAACAAGTACGACAGCGACGCGCGCGGCCTGGGCCCCTCCACACTCGCGAGCTGGGCCGAGTCCCGGCTGGGCCACCAGGTCACCGTGAAGCGCCGGGAGCTGGAGCGCGCCGAGGCCGCGGTGGGCACCTTCACCGTGGACAAGACGGTGGGCCGCTCCGTGTTCGTGGACTACGTGCGCTCCCCCAACCCGTTCCTCTTCACGTTCGACACGCCGGGCCTGAAGGCCGGCGACGTGGAGGTGCTGGGCCCCACGCGCCTGGATGTGGACCGCGAGGCGCGCATCCGCATCGAGGGCCCCAACGGCGCCGGCAAGACGACGCTCCTGAAGGCCCTGCTGGAGCAGCCCCGCGTGCCCCGCGAGAAGCTCCTGTACCTGCCGCAGGACCTGGGCGAGGAGGAGACGCGCGCCATGCTGCACGCGGTGCGGGAGCTGCCTCCGGAGGAGCGCGGCCGGGTGATGTCCCTGGTGGCCGCGCTGGGCGTGGACCCGCACCGGCTGCTCGCGTCCGGACAGCCGTCGCCGGGCGAGGCGCGCAAGCTGGCCATCGCGCGCGGCCTGGGCCAGCACGCCTGGGCCCTGGTGCTGGACGAGCCCACCAACCACCTGGACCTGCCGTCCATCGAGCGGCTGGAGGCGGCGCTGCGCGACTACCCGGGCGCGCTGCTGCTCGTCACCCACGACGCGCCCTTCGCCCGCGCGTGCACCACCACGCGGTGGCTGGTCGCGAACGGACGCGTGGAGGTGGAGTGAATCACCGGGCCCCAGGGGCGGACTCAAGACAGAGTCTGTTGGGGAGGGGCTGATACATGTTTTCCCTGCCAGGGTTCCGCTCCTAGAAGAGAGGTGCGGGCCCGGTGGATGTCACACCGGGCCTGTATCGTCTCCTTCTCACCCCACCCCAGGAGTCCGTATGTCTCGGCGTACGCCGCCATGGCGGCATTCGTGTCTCTTCATCACGGGGGCGCTCGCGCTCACCGGTTGCACGGACGGCTCCGTGCAGGAGGAAGCGCCCGCGCTCCAGCAGCAGGCCGGCGCGCTCGTGCCCGGGCCGGACCTGCGCATCACGGAGCTGCAGGCCCCGGGCAGCGCGAAGCCGGGACAGTCCGTCCCCGTCACCGTGAAGGTCTGCAACACCGGCGACCAGCCCGTGTACTCCACCACGATGCTCCAGGTGTACCTGTCCACCACGCCCACGCAGGTGCCCTGGACGGGGACGGGGCCGCAGCCCGCCGGCCAGCTCATCCAGGGTCAGACGACCGTGGGCACCGTGTACCCGGGCCAGTGCCTCCCCCGTTCGCTGAACATCCAGGTCACCCCTCCCGGGGGCTTCACGGGCAGCGGCGCCTACTACCTGGGGGCCAGCATCGACACGCAGCAGGTGGTGCCGGAGTCGGATGAGACCAACAACGGCTTCGTGAAGGGCCTGATGGGCGTGGGCAACCGGCTGGACCTGGTGGTCACCCGGGTGGACGCGCCGCCCAGCCTGGCGCTGGGGCAGACCTTCAGCGCCTCCGCGACGGTGTGCAACGTGGGCACGGAGTCCGGCCCCGGCGGCACCGTGCAGCTGTACCTCTCCACGGTGGACGGGTTGACGGTACCGCCGCAGTCCGGCCCGCCCCCCACCACGCAGTCCCTGCTGGGCAGCGCGCCCGTGAGCAGCCTGGCGGTGGGCCAGTGCCGCACGGTTCCGGTCAACGGCTACGGCGTGCCGCCTCCCGCCTCGACGCCGACCACGCCGCTGTACCTGGGCGCCCTCGCGGACGGAGGGAAGAGCGTGGCGGAGCTGCGCGAGGACAACAACACGTTCATGCAGGGCCGGGTGGGCGTGGGCAACGGGCCGGACCTGACCGTCCGCGCCGTGACGGGGCCCGCGAGCGTGCGGCAGGGAGACCCGCTCCAGGCGAAGGTGACGGTGTGCAACACGGGCATCGCGGCCTCCATCCAGGCCGACGTGATGGTGCTCCTCTCGTCGGTGCCTTCGCTGGCGGCGCCGGGGCCGGGCCCCCGCCCCATCACGGAGACGCCGGTGGGGAACTTCAGCGTCCCCCCGCTGGCGAGCGGCCAGTGCACCACCGGCACGGCGCAGGGCCCCGCCAACCGCCCGTTCTCGGGCACCCCGGAGCAGCCCCTGTACCTGGGCGCCATCGTGGACCTGCCGAACCAGCTGATGGAGCTGCGGGAGGACAACAACACCCGCGCGGACACGCTCGTGGGCGTGGGGACGCGGCCCGATCTGATCGTCGCCTCGCTGGAGGCCCCCACCCACGCGCCTCCCTATGGGCCGTTCGCGGTGTCCGCGAAGGTCTGCAACGTGGGCACGGTGCGGTCCTCCGACGTGCCCGTGGAGGTGTACATCACGAATGAGCCCTCGCTGAGCATCCCGGCGGGCCCGCCGTCCATGTCCGCCCTGATGATGGGCATGGCCCAGGTGCCACCGCTGGAGCCGCGCGAGTGCGTCACCCGCCTGGTGAACGGCGGCGCTGGCGTGCCGCCCGGGACGCCCATGCCGAACCCGACGCTGTACGTGGGCGCCATCGTGGATCCGCGGGTGTCGCTCCTGGAGCTGCGCGAGGACAACAACGTGTCCGCCCTGTCCCGCATCGGCCTGGGGTCCGGCCCGGACCTCGTCGTGCACACGCTGAAGCCGCCCCCGAGCATCAAGCCCGGCAGCTCGTTCTGGACGGACGTGAAGGTCTGCAACGAAGGCGACCAGCTCGCGCCGCAGTCGACGGTGGGCCTCTTCCTGTCCACCACGGCCACGGTGGTGCCGCCCTCCCAGACCCCGCCGCCGTCGTCCCAGGTGCAGGTGGGCACGGTGGAGGTGTCGTCGCTCCCGCCGGGCGCCTGCGCGCTGTACCCGAAGACGGTGTACGCCGTCCCCCCGCCGGAGGCCATGCCGCTGCAGCCGCTGTACCTGGCGGCCCTGGCGGACGTGAACCAGCAGCAGGTGGAGGTGCGCGAGGACAACAACCCGCGCGTCGCCGGCCCCATCACCGTGGGCCATGGCCCGGACCTGATGGTGACGGGCGTCACCGGCCCCGACAGCGCCATCCCCGGCGGTCCCCTCACCCTCAACGTCTCGGTCTGCAACGAGGGGACCGAGCCAGCGGGGCCCTCGCAGGTGGTGGGCGTCCTGTCCCAGGAGGAGACGCTGTCCACGTCGTTCCCGCCTCCGCCGTATGCGGAGTCCCTCGTCGGGGGCGCGTCCATCCCTCCGCTCGCCCCGGGACAGTGCGTGACGACGCCCGTGAGCGGCCCCGCGACCCTCGCGCCCAGCGCGGACCCCGGCACGCTCCGCTTCCTGGGAGCCCGGGTGGATCCCTCCAACCAGCTGATGGAGCTGCGCGAGGACAACAACACCCGCGTGACGTCGCGGATCGCCGTGGCCCATGGCCCGGACCTGGTGGTGCGCTCGGTGGCGGCGCCCACGGGCATGCCGCAGTACAGCTACTTCACCGCGCAGGTACAGGTCTGCAACGAGGGCAACGCGTCCATGTACGGCGGCTCCGTACCGCTGGACCTGGTCCTCTCCACGGAGACGTCCCTCTACACGCCGGGCCAGGGCCAGCCTCCGTACACCCAGGTCCAGAGCCCCGTGGGCGGCGTCATGGTGTCCTCGCTGGCCGTGGGCCAGTGCACCACGCTGCCGGTGCAGGGCTTCGTGGCCCGGCCCCCGGCGGCCATGACCGGACAGCTGCTCTACCTGGGGGCCCTCGTCGACGCGCCGAACGCGCTGCTGGAGGTCCGTGAGGACAACAACGCGCTGATGGTGGCCACGCCCATCAGCCAGGCGCAGTAGGCCTCCCGCATGGAATTTCCGTTTTCTTGATTTGTGATTGCCGGCCGGGATGCACCCACACCCGGCCGGCGATTGTCTTTCATGTCTGGAGATTCCACGCGAGGGGTTTGAATTTCACCGGCTTCGCGCCGTTGAGGGATTCCTTTGGATGTCTCCTCGACGTTGAACCGGGCCCGGCGGCCAGCGCGCCTGGGGACGTTGAACCTCACCCAAATCAGGAGAAGCACATGTCACGGCTCATGCCGACATGGAGACACGCGTGTCTGCTCATCGCGGGCACGCTCGTCGTTACCGGCTGCGGAAGTGAAGGCGCGTCGTCCGGCGCGGTTTCCGTCCAAAGCCAAGGCCGCGCGTTGGCGCAGGGCTCGGATCTGATCATCACCGAGCTGCGCGCGCCCGACGCCGTCCGCGACGGGGCGCCGTTCTCCGTCACCGCGACGGTCTGCAACACGGGCGCGCAGCCCGCATACCCCCAGCAGGGGCCCAACCTCCTGCAGCTGTACCTGTCCACCACCTCCACGCAGGAGGTGCCCATGCCCGGAGCACCTCCCTTGCCGCAGCAGATGACCGTGGGCGAGCTGGACGTGGGGCTGGTGGACGCCCAGCAGTGCGTCACGCGCACCTTCAACGCGTACCCGATGGCCCCCCCAGGAGGAACGCTTCCCGGCGCCTACTACCTGGGCGCCAGCATCGACACCCGGCAGTCGGTGCCGGAGTCGGTGGAGACGAACAACGGCTTCGTCCGCGGCCTGATGGGCCTGGGCCAGGCTCCCGACCTCGTGGTCACCGAGGTGAAGACGCCGCCGGACGTGCGGCAGGACGCGTCCTTCATCGCGGACGTGCGCGTCTGCAACACGGGGACGGCCTCCTCGCCCCCGACGCAGGCCGCGGTCGTCCTCTCCTCGCAGGCCACCCTGGACGCGCCCGCGCCCGGAACGACGCCGCCCACGCAGGCGCGGGTAGGCGAGGCGCAGGTGCCGGCGCTCGACGCGGGCCGGTGCGTCCTGGTCCGCACGCAGGCCTCCGCCCAGCTGCCCTCCGTCCCCCTCCCGCCCGGACAGCCGCTGTACGTGGGCGCCATCGTGGACCCCTCCGCGTCCACCGCGGAGCTGCGCGAGGACAACAACACGCGCGTCGCGGGACGGCTGGGCGTGGGTGACGGCCCCGACCTGGTCGTCACCGACGTGACGGGCCCCGCCACCTTCCCGCAGGGCGCCGCGGTGCCCGTGTCCGTGACGGTGTGCAACGTGGGCACGGCCCGGGCTCCGGAGGTGCGCGCGGATGCGCTCCTGTCCACCCTGCCCTCGCTGACGCCGTCGCCGCAGACCCCGGACCCGGCGACCGAAATCCCCCTCGCCCACTTCGACGCGCCGGAGCTGGACGCCGGACGGTGCGTCACGCTGTCCGCGCAGGGCAACGCGATCGCGCCCACCTCCTGGCAGCCCAATACGCCGCTGTCCCTGGGCGCGCGCGTGGAGCAGCCTCGGTTCGTCCCGGAGCTGCGGACGGACAACAACACCTTCGTGAAGGGCCTGGTGGGCCTGGGCAACGGCGCCGACCTGGTGGTCCGGTCGCTGAAGGCGCCGGCCAACGTCGCGCCGGGGCTGCGCTTCCCCGTGGAGGCGACGGTCTGCAACGTGGGCACGGCGCCCCAGGGCGGCTCCGCCCGCCTGCAGCTGTCCCTCTCCACGGAGCGCGCGGTGGTCTTCCCGGCACAGCCCGCGCCGTCCAACTCGCGCACCCAGGTCCCCGTGGCGGACGTGGACGTGCCGTTCCTCTCCGCCGGCCAGTGCAAGGCGGTGACGGTGGAGGCCTTCGCCAACCAGCCCCAGGAGGCGCAGCCGCGCCAGCCCCTGTACCTGGGCGCGACCATCGACTCGAACCGGAGCGTCGCGGAGCTGCGTGAGGACAACAACACCTTCACCCAGGGCCTGGTGGGCCTGGGCTTCGACGCGGACCTCGTCGTCACCGACGTGAAGGCGCCCGCGAACCTGCGCGACGGCCAGCCCTTCACCGCGAGCTACACGGTCTGCAACGTGGGCCTCAGCCCCGTGTCCTCCCACGCGGTGGCGCTGTACCTCTCCGTGGACGCGGCGCCGCCCTCGCTGAACCCCGCGCAGCCCGGCAGCGCCATTCCCGGGTACGCGTTCCAGGGCCGTTCCATCACGAACACGGCGCTGACGCCGGGCCAGTGCTCCACGCGGAGCGCGACGTTCAACGCCCTGCGCCCGATGGAGCTGGGGCCCCTGCCCCTGTCCTCCACGCTGAACCTGAGCGCGGTGGTGGACAACCCGTCGGACCTGCGCCTGGACAACAACGGCTTCGCCGCGGGCCCCGTGGGCCTGGGCAACGGGCCGGACCTCGTCGTCACCGAGCTGCAGGGCCCCACCAGCGTGCGGCCTGGAGCGTCGTTCACCAGCAACGTGCGCGTCTGCAACGTGGGCACGCAGCCGAGCGGCACGTCCTCGCAGGTGGCCGTCTACCTGGGCACGGGCAACACCCTGCCGGCGCCCACCGCGCAGAGCGGCTCGCAGTCGAACGATGGCACCGTGTCGCTCGTGGGCACCTTGAGCGTGCCGGCGCTGGGTACAGGGGCCTGCATCACGCAGAGCCTCACCGGAATGGCGATGCCTCCGCAGCGGGCCCTGCCGCAACAGCCGCTGTTCCTGGGCGCCGTCGTCGACCCGATGGCGACCCTGCCGGAGCTGCGTGAGGACAACAACACGTTCGTCGCGGGCCTGATGGGCGTGGGCCAGGCCCCGGACCTGGTGGTCACCTCGCTGACGTTCCCGGACACCGTCGCGCCGATGGTGCCGTTCACCGCCACCGCGCGCCTCTGCAACGCGGGCACCGAAGGCTCGTACATGCTCCCGGTGATGTTCGTCGTGTCCCCGGAGGCGGACTGGACGCTGCCGCCGCAGGGCTCGCCGGGGGCCTCGTTCCCCGCGCCGAACCAGTACCTCGCGGGCCCGCTGGACGCGCCGCCGCTCCAGGCCGGCCAGTGCCAGGACCTGCCGGTGACGCTGCGCGCGGACCGCCCCTGGAGCGTGGCCCCGGACGCGCCGCTGTACCTGAGCGCCGTCGTGGATCCGTTCCAGGGCCAGATGGACCTGCGCCGTGACAACAACGTCTCCCCGGGGCGCCGGCTGGGCATTGGCACCGGGCCGGACCTGGTCATCACGTCGGTGACGGGGCCCGCGAGCGCGCAGCCCGGTCCGCTGGAGCTGGGCGTCACCGTCTGCAACCCGGGCAACCAGTCCACGACGAGCGGGCCGTGGGTGAACGCGTACCTGCTGACGCAGCCCACGCTGTCGCAGCCGGCCCCGAACACGCCCATCCCGCCGGAGAACCTGCTGGGGGAGATCGCCCTTCCGTCCCTGGAGGCGCATGCCTGCGTCACGTTGACGGTGAACGCGTTCATCTCCGGCGCTGGCGTCGGGCCCGTGGGCACCCAGACGTTCTACCTGGGCGCCGGCGTGGATCGCCTCCAGCAGGTGACGGAGGTGCGCGAGGACAACAACACGTTCGTCGGTCCGCGCATCGGCGTGGGGCTGGCTCCGGACGTCGTCATCACCGCCGTGGGCGGGCCGGCCCAGGTCCAGCCGTGGGCGCAGCTGCAGGTGCCCGTCACCGTCTGCAACCAGGGCACGGTGCCCGCGCAGTCCCATGGGGTGGAGCTGCTCCTCTCCACGCTGGCCACGCTGCCGGAGTCCGCCGTCCAGGGGGACCCCGTCGAGTCGAACACCCTGTCGCGGCTGGCCGTGTTGCAGGTCCCGCAGCTGGACGTGGCGGAGTGCACCACCGTGGAGGGCACCGTCACCGCCACCCCGCCGCAGGCGGCGCAGCCAGGAGCGCCCCTCTACCTGGGTGCGGTCGCGCGGCTGAACGCCCCGGAGCTGCGCAAGGACAACAACGGCCTGATGCGCCCGTAAGCACCACGCCGTAGCCGCGCCACGGTAGCGCGTCTCATCTGGAGTTCGCCGGCCGGGCTGCCCGCCTGGCCCGGCCGGCGCTTGCCTTTCCCAGACCCCGGATTCCGACAGGATTCTTGGGGTCTGGCTTTTCGCCTTCGAAGGCGTTGTTTAAAGCCCCGCACTGCGCCGGACCGGCCCCGCCGGCGCCTCTCGTAGACCACCCATACCCCAAGGAGAACACATGCCACGGCTGTCGCCGTCATGGAGACACACGTGTCTGCTCATCGCAGGCACGCTCGTCATCACCGGCTGCGGAAGCGAAGGCGCGTCGTCCGACGCGAACCTCGCCCGGAGTCAAAGCCATTCACTGGACCACGGCTCGGACCTGGTCATCACCGAGCTGCGCGCCCCCGACAGCGTCCGCGACGGGAGCCCCTTCACCGCCACCGTGACGGTCTGCAATCAGGGCTCCGCGGGCGCCTATCCCCAGGGCGGCGTCGGCGGGACGCTGGTGCAGGTGTACCTGTCCACGACCGCCACCCAGCAGGTGCCCGGCCCCAATCCTCCGCCCACGACCCAGCAGATCACCGTGGGCGAGGTGGACGTGGGCCCGCTGGATCCCCACCGGTGCGTCACGCGCCCCGTGAACGCCTACGCGCTGCCGCCCCCGGGGCAGCCCGGCACCGCCTTCTACCTGGGCGCCAGCGTCGACACCCAGCAGCGGGTGCAGGAACTGGATGAGGCCAACAACGGCTTCGTGAAGGGCCTGATGGGCGTGGGCCGCGGCCCGGACCTCAGGATCTCCGAGGTGCGTGCGCCCGCGAGCTCCCTGCCGGGCGCGGGCTTCCTCGCCGACGTGCGGGTCTGCAACGTGGGCACGGAGTCCTCGCCCTCCTCCGAGGCGAAGCTCTTCACCTCCACGCTGGACACCCTGAGCCTTCCCACGCCGGGCTCGCCGGTGGCGACGCAGGAGCCGGTGGGCTCCGTCCCCGTGCCTCCGCTGGAGGCGGGCAGCTGCTTCACGGTCCGGACGCAGGGGTTCGCCTACGTCCCCCCGGCGGCCTCCCAGCCCGGGCAGCCGCTGTACGTGGGCGCCATCATCGACCCGGAGCAGCAGCTCCCCGAGCTGCGCGAGGACAACAACACGCGCGTCGCGGGCCGGCTGGGCCTGGGGCACGACGCCGACCTGGTGATCACCGACGTGACGGGGCCCTCGAACTTCGAGCCGGGGATGCCCGTCTCCGCCTCCGTGACGGTGTGCAACGTGGGCACGACCGAGGCCTGGGACGTGCGCGCGGACGTGCTGCTGTCCACCGAGGCCACGCTGTCCGCCTCGCAGGGGCCCGGCTCCCAGACGGAGTCCTTCGTCGGCCAGGCGCAGGCGCCAGGGCTGGTGGCCGGACGGTGCGTCACGCTGCCGGTGTCCGGCACCTCGCACCCGCCCCCGGCCTTCCTGCCGGGCGCGCCGCTGTACCTGGGCGCGCGCGTGGACGGGATGCTGTCCGTCCAGGAGCTGCGTGAGGACAACAACACCTTCACGAAGGGCTCCGTGCGCATGGGCCCCGGCCCGGACCTGGTGGTGCGGTCGCTGAAGGCGCCCCCCAACATCCCGCAGTCCTATTCGTTCCCCGTCGAGGCGCGGGTCTGCAACGTGGGCACCCGCGACCTGCAGGGCTCCGCGCACCTGGAGCTGTTCCTCTCCACCGTGAACACGGTGGCGCTCCCGACGCAGCTCGGGTCGATCCCCTCGGAGATCCAGGCTCCGGCGGGCGGGGCGGACGTGTCCTATCTCTCCGCCGGCCAGTGCCAGAACGTGCAGGTGAACGCCCACCGCGCGCTGCCCTATGAAGCGCAGCCGGGTCAGCCCCTGTACCTGGGCGCGGCCATCGACGCGTTCCGGAACGTCCAGGAGCTGAACGAGGACAACAACACGTTCACCCAGGGGCTGGTGGGCACGGGACTGGAAGCGGACCTGGTGATCACCGACGTGCAGGCCCCCGCGAACCTCCGCGACGGCCAGTCCTTCACGGCGACCTATACGGTCTGCAACCAGGGCACCGCCTCCGCGTCCTCGTACGGCGTCTCGCTGTTCCTCTCCACGGAGACGACGCCCCCGGTGTCGCGGCCGCCGCCGGCCCCGCCCGTGTTCACGGAGCTCCCGCGGGCCTACGCCTTCCAGGGCCGGGCCGAGCTGTCCACGCTGCTGGGGGCCGGGCAGTGCACGACCCAGCGCTCCACGTTCAACGCCCTGCGGCCGCTTGACGCGATGCCCTCGCCGTTCGAGCGGCCCCTGAACCTGAGCGCGGTCGTGGACCTGCAGGGGCTGGAGCCCCGCGTGGACAACAACGCCTTCGCCGCGGGCATCGTGGGCCTGGGCAACGGGTCGGACCTCACCCTCACCGAGGTCCGGGGGCCCGCCAGCGCGCGGCCCGGGGACTCCTTCACCACCACCGTGAAGGTCTGCAACGTGGGCACGGCGCCGACGTCCGGCTCCTCTCGCGTGACCGTCTACGTGAGCGCGGATGAGACCCTGTCGGCCCCGGGCCCCCAGGCCCCGCCGCCCTCGTGGGGCAGCCAGGCGCTCGTGGGCGAGGCCTTCCCGCCGCCGCTGAACGCGGGCGCCTGCCACACGCAGGAGATCGTCGGGCCGGCGATCCCGCCGCCCCTCGCGCACCCGTCCCGCCCGCTGTACCTGGGGGCCGTCGTCACCCCGGACGGGATGGCGCAGGAGCTGCGCTGGGACAACAACACCCGCATGGCGGGCCGCCTGAGCGTGGGCAACGGGGCGGACCTGGTGGTCACCTCGCTGGAGGCCCCCGGCACCGTCGCGCCGTGGGAGCCGTTCGCCGCCAGCGTGCGCGTCTGCAACGTGGGCACCGATCCGGCGAGCTCCACCGAGGTGGCGCTCGTCGTGTCCTCGGAGGAGACGTGGACCCTGCCCGCGCCGGGCTCGATGACGCCGTTCCCCGGTCCCAGCCAGTTCCTGGCGGGGTTCCTGAACGTCGCGCCGCTCCAGGCCGGGCAGTGCGTGAACGCCATGGGGATGGTGTCCGTCGGCATGCCCCCCAACACCCAGCCGGGGCAGCCCGTGTACCTGAGCGCCGCCGTGGATCCGTTCCAGAACCGGGTGGAGCTGCGCGAGGACAACAACCTCTTCGTGCGCGGACGCCTGGGCGTGGGCCACGAGCCCGACCTGGTCATCACCGGGGTGACGCCGCCCGCCAACATCCTGCCGGGCCAGCCCTTCACCACCACCGTCACCGTCTGCAACCAGGGCGCCCAGGCCACGCCGAACGACGTGCAGGTGTCACTGCACCTGCTGACCCATCCGTCCCTGTCCCTGCCCGCGCAGGGCGCCCCCCCGCCGGCTCCCGGGGAGCTGCTGGGTGAGCTCTCCCTGCCCCCGCTGGGAGCGCACGCCTGCGTCACCACGCCGGTGACCGGGAGCTTCCACGGGAACCTGGAGCCGCAGCCGCGGACGTACTACGTGGGCGCCAGCGTGGACCGGCGCTGGAACATCTGGGAGGTGCGCGAGGACAACAACACCTTCGTCGGACCGCGCGTCGGCGTGGGCTTCGCGCCGGACCTCGTCATCACCGCCATGGGCGGGCCCGCGAACGCCGAGCCCGGCGCGAACCTGCAGGTCCCCGTCACCGTCTGCAACCAGGGCACGCGGCCCTCCCCCACCGGGACCGTGGAGTTCTTCCTCTCCACGACGTCCACCCTGCCGGAGCCGACCTTCCCCGGCGGGGGCATCCCTCCGAGCTCCGAGGTGTCGATGGCGGGCACGGTGGAGATTCCGTCCCTGCCCGAGAACGCCTGCGCCACGCGGGAAGGCACCCTCTACGCCTACCCGCTGCCCACGCCGTACCCGAACGCGCCCCTCTTCGTGGGGGCCATGGTGCGTGCCTGGGACGCCAACGCCGAGCTGCGCACGGACAACAACGCCTTCATGCGGGGCCGCATGGGCATGGGGTTCGCGCCGGACCTGGTCGTCACGGAGCTCACCGCGCCGTTCGCCGTGCGTGGAGGCGAGATGTTCACCACCTCCCTGACGGTCTGCAACCAGGGCACCACCTCCACGACGGGGAGCGGCGGCCGGCTGGAGCTCATCCTCTCCACCCAGCCCACCCTCGCGTTCACGAGCCCGACGCCGGCTCCCTCCCCCACCCAGGTGACCCTGGGCCACCTGGACCTGGGCGAGCTGCCCGCGGGGCAGTGCACGACGCGCCAGCTCTACACCTCCGCGTACCCGCCGCCCTCGGCCCCGGGCTCCGGGCTGTTCTACCTGGGCGCGCTGGTGGACTCGCGGCAGACGGTGATGGAGCTGCGCGAGGACAACAACGCCTTCGTCGAGGGCTTCCTCGCGGTGCTGCAGTAGCCCTTCCACGCGGCACTTGAGGACGCGCGGGCGTCGGCCGGGGCCTTCACGAGCCCCGGGCGGCGCCCGTCCAATCGCGGTACCACGCCACCAGCCGCGCCACGCCCGCGTCCACGGACACGCGCGGCCGGAAGCCCGTCTCCGCCTCCAGCCGCGAGGCGTCCGCCCACGTGGAGACCATCTCCGCGGGCTGCGCGGGCACGGACGCCACGCGGGCCTTCGCGCCCCAGTGCCGCTCCAGCAGGCCCACGAAGTCCCCCAGCGCCACCGGCTCGCCGTGCCCCACGTTGAGCAGCCGGTGCGGCGGGCTTCCCGAAGGCGGCCGGTCCAGCACGCGCAGCACGGCCTCCGCCACGTCGTCCACGAAGGTGAAGTCGCGCCGCATCCGCCCGTCGCCGTGCAGCCGCAGGGACTCGCCCTTCGCCAGCGCGCGCAGGAACAAGAGCGGCGCCATGTCCGGACGGCCCCACGGCCCGTACACCGTGAAGAAGCGCAGGCCGCTGGCGGGCAGCCGGTGCAGGTGGCTGTACGCGTGCGCCATCAGCTCGTTGGCGCGCTTGGTGGCGCCATAGAGGTTGAGCGGCTGATCCACCGGCGCGTCCTCGCGGAACGGCACCGGCGTGGCCGCGCCGTAGACGGAGCTGGAGGACGCGTAGACCAGGTGCTGGACGCGCGCCTCGCGGCAGGCCTCCAGCACCCGCACGAAGCCCGTCACGTTGGTGTCCGCGTACACCGGGGCCTCCGCGTCCGGAGCCCGCACGCCCACGCGCGCGGCCAGGTGCACCACGCCCTCCGGACGCGCGGCCGAGAACGCCTCGCCCAGCCGGGCTGCGTCGGTGATGTCGCCGGAGAGGAAGGTGAAGCCGCGCGCGCCGGACAGCCGCTGGAGGCGGGAGCGCCGCAGCGCCACGTCCCCGGGGGCCGCGTCCAGCGCGTCCAGGCCCACCACCGAGTCACCCCGGGCGAGGAGCCGCTCGCAGACGTGGGCGCCGATGAAGCCCGCCGCGCCCGTCACCAGGACCCGCATGCCCCCCTCTTCCCGCGCGAAAGGAGGACGGCCGTCACGGCACCACCTTCACCGCGTCGATGACGGCCCGGCGCAGGAACGAGTTCCAGTCCGTCGCGGACTGGTAGGCGCTCACCACCGGCTGCGAGCGGAACGTGTCCGTCCAGATGACCTGGCCGTTGGGGTCCACCATGCCCAGCCGCAGCACCACGTCCACCCGGCCCAGCACCGTCGCGCCGGACACGTCCAGCCAGTCCAGGATGACCACCACCGCGGCCTCGGCCTTGTTCTGCTGGACGAAGGACGACACCTCGTCCGTGAGCGGCACCGGGGCCGCGGACTGGCGCGTGGCCACGACCTCGAAGCCGCGCGAGAGCAGCTCCGCCTCCGTCTGGCGGGCCAGCACCGTGCGCGGGTTGCTCTCACCGATGATGTCCTGGCGGAACGTGCCTGTCGGCAGCACGTCCACGCGCGAGCCCGCCACCACCACCACCTTGCGGATGCTGCCCTCCGGGCGCACCTGCCGGGCGGCGCAGGCCGGAAGGACGAGGGACACGAGGAGGAGCGGGAGGAGTCGTGCGGGGCGCATGCCGTCACGCTAGGCCACAAGCGGCGGGGCCTCCACCCCGACCGCACCGCCCGCCCGTCAATCAAACAACCCCTGCAGGTAGAAGCCCCCGTCCCGCCCGTCCCGGTACACCCAGGCGGGCCCCAGCCCCTCGAAGTGCACGCGGTAGTAGTCCCGCTGGTACGGGGCTTCCGTCCACCACTCACCACCCAGCCGCTCCGGGCCCGCCATCGCCGTCACCCGGTGCCGCCGTCCCCCGATGCGCGCGGCGAGCATCTCCCCGGACGCAGCCACCTCCGCGTCCAGCCGGGCCGGCTGGGCCAGCAGCCGCGACGGCCGCTCCCGGGCCGCCCCCGTCTCACGCCAGACGGTGATGGGGGCCGCGGGCTCCGGCGCCAGGGCCGAGGGAGCCGGGGAGTCCGGCGAGGACAGCAGGCCGCGCCGCGTCTCCGGCGGGTGGAAGGCCCGGGGCGTGTGCGCGGACTCCGGGCGGTGCACCGCCTCCAGGGACGCGGCGAACAGCGCCTCCTCGCCCAGCGTCGTCGCCAGCCGCGACAGCACGGCCTCCAGGGCCGCGTCCCCCTCCGGCGCGTCCCCCAGCGCGAGCTGCTGGCCCAGGTCCTCGTCGTGCGCGTCCACCCGCACGGCGACCTCCGCCACCGGCCGCTCCAGCCGCAGCTCCCCCAGCCGGTGCCGCGCCAGGTCCAGCAGCAGCTTCGCGCGCGCCGTGGGCCGCGCCAGCAGGAGCGGCACCTGGGCCTCGCCGGTGGGGTCCAGGCGCAGCACGAAGGTGAGCCGCACCGCCGCCCGCTGCCGCCCGGAGAGCCGCGCGCCCAGGCGGTCCAACAGCGTCTTGAGCGCGAACTGCACGGGCTCGAAGGTGTCCGCGGGCGCGTCCAGCACCACCCGGTCCTCCAGCGCCTCCTCCAGCGGCTCCGGCGTGAAGGGCGTGTCGTCCACGCCCCGGCACCGCGCGTGGACCCGGGCCGCGCCCGCGCCTCCGCGCGCCGTCACCGCCCCGGCCGGCAGCGCCGCCACCTCCCCCAGCGTGGACAGCCCCAGCACGGAGAAGGCCCGCGCCGCGGCGTCCTCCAGCGCGCCCAGCGGCAGAGGGGCCAGCGCCCGGGCGCCCTGCCCCTCCGGCACCACCTCCACCCGCCGGGAGCCATGCCGCGCCAGCACCCGCGAGGTGAACGCCTCCGACGCCACCGTCACGTGCGCCCGGTAGCCCTGCTCGGCGCAGACCTCCAGCACGCGCGCGCCCAGCTCCGCTTCGCCTCCCACCAGGTGCGCCGCGCTCGCGTCGAACCACAGCCCTTCCGGCGCGTCGCGCTGGAAGCCCGGGCACAGGCCGAGCAACGACTCCCCCAGCGCGGCCAGCGCCTGGGCCTCGTCCTTGGGCCGGTACGGGAAGTGCCGCAGCCCGGGCTCCAGCGCCGTGGCCGCCGTCAGCGTCATCCCCGGCCGCACGCCGGCCTTCAGCGCGCGCGTGGAGGCGAAGGCCACCCGGCGCTGGCCACGCACCTCCTCCACCAGCGCCAGCGGCTGGCCCGCGAGCCCGGGCGATTCGATGACCTTGCGCTGCACCGGGAAGCGCATGACGTGCAGGTAGCCCCTCCGCATGGCCCACCGTCCTCAGCAGCCGCCCGACGACGGCCCGGGGAGCGCGTCCCCCAGGGACGGCATGGGCGCGTCACGGCCGGGCCGCTGGCCCAGGATGCCCAGGCCGTTGCGCACGCGGTCGCCCGGGTCGCGGTAGAAGCCCGGCCCCGCGTCCCCCGCTTGCGCCACGTCCGCGTCCAAGAGCCGCGCCCCGGCATCCAGCCCCACCTCCGGGTAGAGCTCCCGCCAGGGGCGCACGACGCGCGTCCCCACGCCCCCGCCCCGGCTGCGCTCCAGCTCCACGGACCAGCCCTGGACGCCCCGGGCCTCCAGCCGCAGCCGCGCGAGCCCGTCCGCGGGCGCCTCCGGCGACGTCAGCAGCAGCACCAGCGTCCCGCCCCGCGCCGCCGCGTCCACCAGCTTGCGCGCCTCCGTCAGCGCCAGCCGCTCCGGACGCCCCGGGGCGCCCACGCCGTGCGTGAGGTCCAGCACCACCGCCGTGAAGGCGCCGCTGCGCGCGAGCTGCACGGTGGACCACACCCGCTGCGCGAAGGCCTGGGGCCGCACGACGAGCAGCCGCTCCAGGTCCACGCCCAGCGCCGCCGCCGCGGGGGGATAGAGCTCCTTCGGGCCATCCACCCACGCGCACAGGCGCAGCTCCCGGTGCGCGGACGCCACCGCGCGCAGCGCCAGGCTGGTGCGCCCCGACGCGGCCTCGCCGCACAGCTCCACCGTCGTCCCCAGCGGCAGGCCTCCCTGCGGCAGGAGCGCGTCCACCGCGTCCACGCCCGTGCGCAGCACCGACAGCGCGCGCCGGGGCGCCGCCTGCAGTTGCCGGATCTTCTCGCGCAGCGCCTCCACCACCCCCGTCCCCACCGACCGCTCCACCGCCGCGCTCATGTCGCCTCCTCGCGTTCTTCCGCACCGCCACCGGTGCGCGCATGAGGCCAGTATCCGAAGCCGTCTGACACCCCAGCAGGCGGCATTCCGAGCGCATGGGACCTGTCGCGTCGGGTGCTCCGCTCGACGGGAGGGGTCGGATCCGCGCGTGTCACTTCACCTGGCACCGGACATGACAGGTCATGCGCCACGCCAAAGAAGAAGGGCCCCGCGTCCTTCGCGGGGCCCTTCGGGTGCGGCGCGCGGATCAGCTCCGGGCTACCCGGCGCACAGCACCTTCACCTCCACCTTCGTGTCGCCCACGCGCCGGAGGCACGGGCCCAGGAAGAAGAGGCGCGCGGAGCGGCCTTCACCGGAGGGCTCGTAGCGGAAGTCGCCGTTGGCGGCCGTGCACGTCTGCACGGAGCCGTCCGCGCGCGTGACGTACACCACCGCGAGCCGCGGATCCGGCAGGTTCACCACGTCCACGCTCTGCGCCACCGTGGCCAGGGCCGCGATGTCCAGCAGCGTCTGCTGGTAGCTCGGCTTGCAGATGGAATCCAGGTTCGCCCGGGTCGCGTCGAACGCCTTCGCCATGTCGCTCTGCCGGTAGCCCGGCCCGTAGGACGTCGGGCAGTCGACGTTGCGCACGTAGGTCGTGTTCCCCACCAGCTCCGTCGTCAGCTCCGCGCGCTTGTCCGTCAGCGCCACCGGCCCGATGGTCGCCCACAGCACCTCGCGCGACGCGCCCGTGCCGTCATGCAGCCCCTGGAAGGTCTGGTAGTACTCCCCTACCGGGGTCAGCTTGTCCCCCTGCAGGGTGCAGGAGTCCACGGACGTGTCCTGCCCCAGCGTCACAGGGGGCGGCCGCTGCGTGGAGCTGCAGTCCTCCTCGTCGGACACCACCACCACCAGCAGGCGGGCGCCGTCCCGGAGGAAGCCCGCGTTGCCACCCTCCGACATCGGCCGGGTGGTCAGGGGCGAGGCGACCGCCAGCCGCACCGCCTCGAAGGGCGTCTCCTGCCCGCTGCCGGACGTGCCCTGGTTCACCAGGCGCTGGAACTTGTCCAGGAGCAGCGGATCCGTGCCCTCGATGAAGCGCTCGGCGGTGGGCTGGCCGGCTTCGTCCTTCACCGGCTGCAGGCGGCCCTCCTGATCCGGGAAGGAGCGGATGGTGTCCGAGCCGTTCGCCAGCAGCAGGCGCTGGTACACGGAGGTGGTGATGACCCCCACGCGGAAGTCCTGGGCCACGCCGCTGCCCTCCTTCAGCGCGGCCAGGAAGGCGGGCAGCTCCGTCGCGATGCCCTGCTGCTCCTCCTCCATGGATCCGGAGTTGTCGATGACGAAGAGGATGTCCGTCTTCTGGGGCGCCACCACCGGCGGAGTGGCCTCGCAGGCGTCGGGCACGGTGGATCCCGCGTCGTCCACGGGAGAGTGGCATCCGAGCGCCAGGAGCGCGGACAGCGACAGCAGGTGGGCGCAGGTGTGGAGCTTCACATCGGCCTCCAGTGCGGGGGCGCGCGCTCGCGCACCGCATCAAGCGTGAGAGGGGGCGAGCATGCCCCACCCCTTCGCCGGACGCGAGACTTCTGGGCCGTTAAAGGAGGAGCGTCGTACAGCCGACGAGGCACGGAAATAACGCACATCGCGTTTGCCATGTCCGGTTTGGTTGTTACGTTGGTTCATCCGTCGCAGAAAACAACCGGATGGTTCACCGGCCCGGCCGCTTGCTGACCGGGTTCAAGCAAGGAAGAGGCCGAACTCCCATGTCTGACGAGAAGAAGAAGGGCACCGCGGCCAGCGCCATGCCCACCGCGATGGCCCCTCCGGGGCTCATCAACAAGGAAGACATCCCGCAGGTGCTGCCCATCCTGCCGCTGCGCAACAGTGTCTTCTTCCCCGGCGGTGTGCTGCCCCTGGCCGTCGGCCGCCAGAAGACCATCGCGCTGATCAAGGACGCCGTCCGTGACGACCAGGTCATCGGCGTCGTGACGCAGCGCCGCGCCGAGGAAGAGGATCCGGGCGCGTCCGACCTGTACACGATGGGCACCGTCGCCCGCATCGTGAAACTTCTGAAGATGGGCGAGGACAACTACTCGCTCGTGGTCCAGGGCCTCGCGCGCTTCCGCGTGATGGAGCTGGTGCAGGAAGCCCCCTACCTGAAGGCCCGCGTCGACGCCGTGGAGGACAAGACCTCCAGCGAGAACGTCGAAGTGGAGGCCCTGGGCATCAACCTGAAGAAGCTGGCGCGCGAGGTCATCGAGCTGATGCCCGAGCTGCCCGCCGCCGCCACGGAGCTGGTGGAGAGCATCACGCATCCGGGCCACCTGGCGGACCTCATCGCCGCCAACGTGGACGTGCCCATCGAGGAGAAGCAGGCCGTGCTGGAGACGGTCGACCTCAAGGCGCGCATGAAGCTCGTCCTGGAGCTGCTCAACCGCAAGCGCGAGATCCTCAAGCTCTCCAACAAGATCGACTCCGCCGTGAAGGGCGAGATGTCGAAGACCCAGCGCGAGTACTACCTGCGCCAGCAGCTCAAGGCGATCAAGGAAGAGCTCGGCGAGATGGGCGAGGAGGAGGAGGAGCTCGACGAGCTGCAGGAGCGCCTGAAGAAGGCCGCCCTGCCCCCTGAGGTGGAGAAGGTCGCCCAGAAGGAGCTCAACCGCCTGAAGACGATCCCGGCGGCCTCCAGCGAGTACACCGTCGCGCGCACCTACCTGGACTGGATCGCCGACCTGCCGTGGTCGAAGGTGTCCGAGGACAACCTCGACATCGAGAACGCGCGCCAGCAGCTGGACAAGGATCACTTCGGCATCAAGAAGGTGAAGAAGCGCATCCTGGAGTACCTGGCCGTCCGCAAGCTGAAGAACGACATGCGCGGGCCCATCCTGTGCCTCGTCGGTCCCCCGGGCGTCGGCAAGACGTCGCTGGGCCAGAGCGTGGCCAAGGCCACCGGCCGCAAGTTCGTGCGCCTGTCCCTGGGCGGCGTGCGTGACGAGGCCGAAATCCGTGGCCACCGCCGCACCTACGTGGGCGCGCTGCCGGGCCGCTTCATCCAGAGCATGAAGAAGGCCGGGACGAAGAACCCGGTCATGATGCTGGACGAAATCGACAAGCTGGGCGCGGACTTCCGCGGCGACCCGAGCGCGGCGCTGCTGGAGGTGCTGGACCCGGAGCAGAACAGCACGTTCAGCGACCACTACCTGGACGTGGCGTTCGACCTGTCGAAGGTCATGTTCGTCGCCACGGCGAACCAGCTCGACCCCATCCCCGGGCCGCTCCGGGACCGCATGGAGATCATCGAGCTGACGGGCTACACGTTCGAGGAGAAGCAGGCCATCGCCCGCATCCACCTCGTGCCGAAGCAGCTCAAGGAGCACGGCCTGTCCGGGGACCACATCGAGGTGCAGGACGAGGCGCTGCTCATCCTGACCACGTCGTACACCCGCGAGGCGGGCGTGCGTAACCTGGAGCGCCGCATCGCGGACATCTGCCGCGCGGTGGCGGTGGAAGTGGCCGGCGGCAAGACGGAGAAGCAGGTCATCGGCGCGGAGCGCGTGAAGGAGATCCTCGGGCCCGAGACGTTCTACTCGGAGGTCGCGGAGCGCACGGAGGTCCCCGGTGTGGCGACGGGCCTCGCGTGGACCGCGGCGGGTGGCGACCTGCTCTTCATCGAAGCGACCAAGATGGCGGGCAAGGGCGGCATGACCCTCACCGGCCAGCTGGGCGACGTGATGAAGGAGTCCGCCACGGCGGCGCTGAGCTACCTGCGCAGCAAGGCGGAGTCGCTCGGCATCAACCCGAACTTCCTCGAGAAGACGGACATCCACCTGCACTTCCCCGCGGGCTCCATCCCCAAGGATGGTCCTTCGGCCGGCGTCACCATCCTGACCGCGCTCACCAGCCTCCTGACGGGCATCCGGGTGCGGCACGACACGGCGATGACGGGCGAGGCCACGCTGCGTGGCCTGGTGCTGCCGGTGGGCGGCATCAAGGAGAAGGTCCTGGCGGCGCACCGCGCGGGCATCAAGCGCGTCATCCTGCCGGAGCGTTGCCGCAAGGACCTCATCGACGTGCCGGATCAGGCGAAGAACGAGCTGGAGTTCATCTTCGCCACGCACATGGACGACGTCCTCCGTGCGGCGATGGAGACCTCTCCCTTCAAGGAGGGGGTGGTTCCGGCCACCACCACGGACACGCCCCCGGCGGAAGTCCGGGCGTAGCGGCGGGCTCCGGCTCCTGAAGTGACGCGGGCAGGTTCCTTCACGGGAGCCTGCCCGTCGTCTTTGCGGGGGGCGGGCTCCCCTGCCCTGCCCGCCTCAGTGCGGGTGCAGCACGAGCGGCAGCGTGGCGGGCCCGCGCACCACCAGCGTGCGGTGCCACGTCATGGGCTCCGGGCCGGCCTGCAGGTGGCCGACGGCGTCCAGCAGCGCCTCCAGGGCCAGCCGTCCCTCCATGCGCGCCAGCTGCGCGCCCAGGCAGAAGTGGATGCCGTGGCCGAAGGGCAGGTTCTGCGGGCCGGGCCGGGACAGGTTGAAGCGGTCGCCGTCCGGGAAGTGCGCCTCGTCGTGCGCGGCGGAGCCCAGCAGCACCAGCACCGGCGCGCCCTTGGGCAGGCTCACCCCACCCAGCTCCACCGCCTCCGTGGTGAGGCGCGGCGCGGCCTGGGCGGGCGGCTCGTAGCGCAGCACCTCCTCGATGAAGGCGGGGATGCGCGAGCGGTCCGCGCGCAGCTGGGCCCAGATCTCCGGATGATCCCGCAGCACGACGAGCGACGCGCCCAACAGGTGCACCACCGTCTCGATGCCGCCCACCAGCAGGAGCGCCATGAAGGCGATGAGCTCGTCCTTGGACAGGGCCTCGCCGTCCACGCGGGCCTGTTGCAGCTCGCTGACCAGGTCCGTGCCGGGCGTGCGGGCGCGGGCCTCCAGCACCTCGCCGAAGTACTGGCGCAGCTCCGCCACCGCGTCGCGGGCCTTCTGCTTGCGGTCCTCCTCCTCAGGCTTGACGGTGGTGACGCCGCCGGTGATGAGGTCCGCCCACTGCTTCAGGCGCGTGGCGCGTGAAGGGTCCAGGCCCAGGAGGTCGCTGATGACGGCGGCGGGGATGCGCAGCGCGTACGGCGGCATCAGGTCCACCGGCACGCCCCGGGGCAGCTCCGCCACCGCCTGCCGGCAGATGTCGCGCACGCGGGGCTCCAGCCGGGCCATGGCCGCCGCGCCGAAGGCCTTCTGCACCAGCACCCGCAGGCGGCCGTGCTGGGGCGGGTCCATGGTGAGCATGGACTCGGAGAAGGGATTGCCGCCCAGCCAGGGCGGGTTGGTGGCCACGCGGAAGCCCTGCGAGGAGAAGCGCTGCGGGTCCTTGAGGACGCGCAGCACGTCTTCATGGCGGGACACGGCCCACATGCCACCGGGCTCCACCTGACACACGGGGGCTTCGCGGCGCATGCGGGCGTAGGTGGGATAGGGGTTGGCCTTCACTTCCGGCGACAGGAGGTTGAAGCGCTCGCTCATGCTGGGCATACGCAAGCTTCGAACGAAACTGGCAGTGCACGCGAAGGAGCGGACGAATGAAGTACGCCAACCTGGGACACACCGGCCTGCGGGTCTCCCGCATCTGCCTGGGCTGCATGAGCTACGGCACCCCGAAGTGGCGCCCGTGGGTGCTGGATGAAGAGGCCGCGCAGCCCTTCTTCCGCCGCGCGGTGGAGCTGGGCGTGACGTTCTTCGACACCGCGAACATGTACTCGGACGGCGTCAGCGAGGAGGTCACGGGCCGCGCGCTGCGCAAGTACGCGAAGCTGGACGAGGTGGTGCTGGCGACGAAGGTCTACTTCCCCACCGGCAGCGGGCAGAACGAGCGCGGCCTGTCGCGCAAGGCGATTACGCAGGCGTGCGAGGCGAGCCTCAAGCGGCTGGGCGTGGACACCATCGACCTCTATCAAATCCACCGGATGGACCCGAACACGCCCATCGAGGAGACGCTGTCCGCGTTGGATCAGCTCGTGCGCCAGGGCAAGGTGCGCTACCTGGGCGCCAGCTCCGCGTACGCGTGGCAGTTCATGCGGGCGCTCAGCGTGTCCGAGCGCAACGGCTGGGCGCGCTTCGTGTCCATGCAGAACCACTACAACCTCGTCTACCGCGAGGAGGAGCGGGAGATGCTGCCCCTCTGCGAGGCGGAGGGCGTGGGCGTCATCCCCTGGTCGCCGCTGGCGCGCGGGCTGCTCGCGGGGTCGCGCAAGTCGCTGGACGACAAGGAGGCCACGACGCGCGCGGGCTCCGACACGCTGTCGCCGATGCTCTACAACCAGGCCGGGGACTGGGACGTGGTGGAGGCGGTGAAGCAGGTGGCGGACGCGCGCAAGGCCCCGCCCGCGCAGGTGGCCCTGGCGTGGCTGTTGTCCAAGCCCGTGGTCACCGCGCCCATCATCGGCGCGACGAAGCCGCAGCACCTGGAGGACGCGGTGAAGGCCGTGAGCCTCAAGCTCACGCCCGAAGAGGTGAAGGCGCTGGAGGCCCCCTACAAGCCGCACGAGGTGCGCGGCCTGTAGGCCGTGGAGCGGTGGACGCGCCTTCAGCGCTCCTTCACGAGCGCGTCCACCTTCTGCTCCAGCGGCTTCACGTCCTCGAAGAACGAGTCCATGGAGTGCGCCGGGGCCACGCGCAGCACCGGCGGCAGCAGCGAGCGGGGGAACTCCAGCGCCTCGCTGAAGGGCTCGTTGCCCAGCAGCTCCGACACGTTCGTCAGCACCAGCACGCCCACCGACGCGATGACGAGCCCGCGCACCACGCGCCGCCCGCTCCAGCGCGTCACGTAGCGCAGGTGCCAGTAGAGCCCCCACCCCACCAGCCCCAGCACGGCCAGGGTGCGCACGAAGCCCAGCCACGCGCCCAGCGAGAAGCTGAAGCTGAACAGCGCGAACAGGGGCGGCGCCACCGCGAAGCCCAGCAGCATCAGCGCGCCGATGGTGGCGTGCACGCGGAAGTGGAAGCTCCTGCGCGCGATGCGGCTCGCCAGCGACCAGCCTCCGGCCCACAGCAGCGCCATCCCCAGCGGTATCACGCTGGACAGGAGCAGGTCGCCCCAGTCCGTCTTCGTGAACTGGGTCACCCGCTCGGAGATGAAGGACATGGCCACCAGCGCCTGCATCGCCAGCGCGAAGGCGCGGGGCCGCTCGAAGAGGCGCTCGCGCGGCGAGGCCGGGGCCTCGTTGACGACGGTGTCCTCCACCACGAAGTTCCGGTGACGGAAGCGCAGCACCGTGTCCCCCACGGACACGCGCGTGTCCGGGGTGAGGACCAGCTCCTTCAGCGCCGCCCAGGGCTCCACGCTGAAGGTGCCGTTGACGCTGCCCACGTCGTGCAGCACCACCGCGCCGTCCTCGCGCCGCTCCAGGCGCAGGTGCTCCGCGGAGACCTTCGGGTCGTCCAGGATGATGTCGTTGGCGTAGCCGCGCCCCACCGTCACCGGCAGCTTGTCCAGCCGGTGGCGGGACTGGACGGCGTCCCCTTCCAGCACCTCCAGGAAGATCACTTCGTCCACGACAGGCCCTCCAGGTAGCGGCGCGCCAGCTTGCGGGCGTTCTCCGCGGAGAAGCCGCCCAGCGTGAGGCTGGTGTCCACGCCGTGCGTGGCCGCGTTGAGCGTGGCCGCGCGCAGCACCAGGTCATAGAGGCCCGGGAAGCGGCGGTAGGCGCGCAGGCACAGGGCCGCGCGCACCGTGAGGCCGTTCACGTCCACGAACTCCGACTTGCAGCGGAAGTTGGTGACGTCCTCGCGCGTGGCGGCCACCGCGTCCGGGTCCTGGGAGAAGAGCGTGCTGTAGAGCGCGGAGAAGCGCATCGCGCCCAGCGTCTGGCTCTCCACGTGCTGGTGCAGGTAGGCCACCACGCCCGTGCGGTGGCTGGAGGACAGGAAGAGGTCCTCCTCGGAGGAGCACTGGTAGCTCGTCACCGTGTAGGGCGTCTCGGGGTCGTGCGGCGTGTCGCCCCAGCACTTGAGGAACGGGCTCCAGCGGCCGGGGACGCGGTACCCGCCCAGCGACTGCTTCGGCAGGTCCGTGGCCAGCAGCCGGTCGGTGATGCGCTGCTGGTTGGCCATCAGCTGCTCCTTCACGGACGTCAAGAGCGCGGCCGGGTCCGGCGGAGCCTCCTGCGCCAGCGCCCGGTCGAGCAGCGCCCGCGCGCGCGCCACCGGCACGAGGAAGCCCACCTGGTTGCCCATGGTGGCCACGTTGACGCCCACGACGCCGCCCTCGCCGCTGAGCGTGGGCCCGCCGCTCATGCCGGGGTTGATGGCGCCGGTGAAGTGGACGCGCTCATAGAGGGCGTCGCGCACCAGGCCGTTGTAGGTGCCCTCCACGATGGTGGTGCCCAGGTCGCGCGGGTTGCCCATGGCGAACAGGCGCGTGCCCTGCGGCGGTTCGTGCTCCTCCAGCTTGAAGTAGTCCCCGACGGGGGCATCCATCTGGATGACGGCCAGGTCGCTGGCCACGTCCACCGCGAGCAGGCGCACCGGCACCGTCGCGACGCCCCGGTCCAGCTCCGCGGTGTAGTCCTCCGGGTGGAGCACCAGGTCGGAGACGACGTGGTAGTTCGTGAGAGCGTGGCCCTTCGCGCTCACGAAGAACGCGGAGCCGATGGAGGACTTCGTGCCGGAGCGGCGCTCGATGATGCGCACCTGCGCGACGCGCCCCTGGATGCGGCGGAACAGCTCGTGCGTGGCGGGCGGCAGCGAGGCCACCGGCAGGGGCGGCACCACCGCGTCCGCGACGCCCGCGTCCGGCGCCGGGAGGACGACCGGCGGGGCTGGGGACGCCGAAGGCTCCGGAGGTGCCACGGGCCCCTGCGCGAGCATGGCGACAAGGAGGAGGGAGAACATGGGCGGCGGCACCGTATCCCACCGCGAGCCCCATCGGGGGACGCCGTCGCCCTCCTGTCAGGCCCTGCTACGCGGAGGCCGGCCCCTCTCCCTGCCGGCGGCGGCGCCAGGCCGCGTACGACACCAGCAGGGCCCCGGCCAGGGTGCCCGCCAGCGCCCCCGCCAGCCGCCGGGACACGACGCCCGTCACCGGGGCCTCCATGCGGAAGGTCTCCAGCGAGGCGCGCACCCGCGGGGCCATGGCGTCCCAGCGGTCGGCCGGCGCGCTGACCGTCACCACGGCGTGGCGCCCCTCGGAGGCCAGGGCCGTCACCAGCACCGTGCGCACCTGCCCCGCCTCGCGCAGCGTGCCCAAGAGCTCCACCCGGGGCACCGGCCCGCCCACGCGGTCCACCCGCTCCGGCGTCAGCGCCACGCCCAGTTCGCGCTGGAAGTGCTGCATCACGGCGGTGGAGAACGCGTCGCGCTCCGAGGGACTGGCGGAGAAGCTCCCCTCCACCACGGCGATGAGGAACGTGGCCGCGTCTGGCCCCTCCCCGTCCGCCAGCGCCGCGGACAGGGCGCGCGTGCGCACCCCGTCCTCCGCCACCGCGCCCGCCTGCGAGCCTGCGTAGCGCTCCCAGCGCGACATCCGGAACGTGTCCGGCGGCCGGAAGCTGTAGCCGTCCCGCCGCAGCTCCGTGCCCAGGGCGCCGGACAGCGACAGCCACACACCGGTGAGCACGGGCAGGAGCACGGACGGGAGGATAGCGCGAAGCACGGGAAGTCCCGGCCCCCTTCGCGGCCCCGGGGCATGCGGCCCGTCGAGCGCTCCTGTTTCCGCGTGTGACATCCCGGGCGGGCAGCAGTTACTCTGCCGCGCGAGATGACCCCTGCCGTCCGGGCCGACATGGAAGCACGTGCCGACCGCGCCCTGCGCCGGGGCGAGCTCGCGGAGGCGTTCGAGCTCTTCGAGCACCTGCTCGCCGCCTTTCCGCGCGAGGAGGCGCTGGCCCTCAAGCTGGCCCACCTGCGCGACAGCCTCCAGCCGGAGGAACTTCAGCACCTGAAGAACCGGGTGCGTGAGCCCCAGCGCCTCCCGCTGGGCCCGCCCTCCCCCATGCAGGAGGGCGAGCGCCTCTTCACGCTGGGTGACTACGTGGGCGCCGCCGCCGCGTACCGCCGGGCACTGCAGGAGCGCCCCGGCAACGAGCTGGTGCTGGAGCGGCTGGCGGAGCTGTACCGGATGGCCCGCGAGATGCCCGTGCAGTCCCCCACGGACCGGGCCCTCCCCGCGAAGAAGGAAGACCGGCTCCAGGCCCTCCTGGACCGGCTGGCCTCCCGGCGTCGCCTCAAGCGCGACTGAGGGGGCGCCCCCGCGTCCTTGCGAGCGCGGATCCGACGTAACGGCTGATTGATGCGTTGCACCCCCCTGGGGTGGCACCTACAATCCGCACCGACGTTGCTGTCATAGTGTCGCCTGCTCCCACTGACACCCGCGTCCGACTTTCTTCGACCTATGGCCAGACCTCTCCGACTCGGCGTCCTCACCGGTGGTGGTGACTGCCCGGGGCTCAACGCGCTCATCCGTGGCCTCGTCCGTCGGGGTGTTCACGAGTTCGGCCACTCGTTCGTGGGCATCGAGAACGGCTACATGGGGTTGGTGGAGCCGGAGCTCGTCCGCCCGCTCGGGGTGGAGGACACGCGCGGCATCCTGCCCAAGGGCGGCACCATCCTGGGCACGTCCAACAAGGCGAACCCGTTCTCCTACCCGGTGCGTGAGGGCTCCGGCTGGGTGGAGAAGGACGTGTCGGATCACGTCGTGCGCCGCTGCGAGGAGCTGCGGCTGGACGGGCTGGTCGCCATTGGCGGGGACGGCACGCTGTCCATCGCGCACCAGCTGGCGGACAAGGGGCTGAAGGTCGTCGGGTGTCCCAAGACCATCGACAATGATTTGTCCGGCACGGACCAGACGTTCGGGTTCGACACCGCGCGGCTCATCGTCACGGAGGCGCTGGATCGGCTGCACTCCACCGCGGAGGCGCATGACCGCGTGATGGTGGTGGAGATCATGGGCCGCCATGCGGGCTTCCTCACGCTGGAGAGCGGCATCGCGGGCGGCGCGGACCTCATCCTCATCCCGGAGATTCCGTACCGCGTGGAGTCCCTGCTGGAGACGCTGAAGCGGCGGGCCACGCGGCGGCGCAGCTTCTCCATCATCGCCATCTCCGAAGGCGCGTATCCGGAGGGCGGCGCGCTGTCCGTGCTGGCGGAGGCCGCGGACATCCCGGGCCGCGGCGTGGTGCGGCTGGGCGGCTCCGGCAAGGTCTGCGCGGATCTGCTCGCGCGCCACATCGACGCGGAGATCCGCGTCACGGTGCTGGGCCACCTGCAGCGCGGCGGCAGCCCGAGCGCCGCGGACCGGGTGCTGGCCACGCGCTACGGCTGCAAGGTGCTGGACCTGGTGCGGGACGGTCAGTGGGGGCACATGGTGGCGCTCAGGAACAACGACGTCGTCGCCGTGCCGTTGAGCGAGTCTCGCAAGGAGCGACGCGTGGACGTCCAGGGGGACCTGGTGCGGTTCGCGCGGAGCATGGGCATCGGGTTCGGGGACTGAGGGGAGTGCGCGCGCGCTAACGCCATGACGCTCGTCGGCCGCCATATCGGTCGCTATCGCATCCTGGAGGAGCTGGGCTCCGGGGGCATGAGCGTCGTGTACAAGGGCCTGGACACGGCCCTGGACCGCGAGGTCGCGGTGAAGGTGCTGCACCCGCACCTGGCCGGCAAGGACGAGTCGCGGCGGCGGCTGGCTCGCGAGGCCCGCGCGGTGGCGAAGCTGCACCACCCCAACATCCTGGAGGTGTTCGACTTCTCCTCGGCGGAGGCGCACGACGCCTTCATCGTCACCGAGTACATCCGCGGCCGGACGCTCAAGACGTACCTGGACGAAGGCCCGCTGGAGCCGCCGGAGCTGGCGGCGATGATCATCCACGAGCTGGCGGCGGCGCTGGCGCACGCGCACGAGGCGGGCGTCATCCACCGCGACCTGAAGCCGGAGAACGTCATGGTGCGCGAGGACGGGGTCCTCAAGCTCATGGACTTCGGCATCGCGCGGCTGCTCGACATCGAGGACCGGATGACGGTGACGGGCGCGCTGGTGGGTTCGCCCGCGCACATGTCGCCGGAGATCATCGAGGGCCTGGAGGCCGGGCCGGAGGCGGACGTCTTCAGCCTGGGCATCATGTTCTACGCGCTGATGACGGGCCGGCTGCCCTTCACCGCGTCGAACACCACGGCGACGCTGAAGCGCATCCTGGACGGGGCCTACGAGGACCCGCGCCGCCGCGTGCCCGCGCTGTCGGACGAGCTGGCGGAGATCTGCGCGACGTGTCTCCAGCGCGACCCGGCGCGGCGCTACCCCAACGCGGGGAAGCTGCGCGACGCGCTGGCGGATGCGCTCGCGGGGCTGGGGTTCTCCCGCGTGGGCGAGGAGCTGATCTCGTTCTTCGCGGATCCGCCGTCGTACCAGCGGCTCGCGCGCCAGCGCATCGTGGCGGCGCTGCTGGAGCGCGGGGAGCGGCAGCTCCAGGAGAAGCGGACGCCGCGCGCGTTGGCGTGCCTCAACCACGTGCTCGCGCTGGACGCGACGAACGAGCGGGCGCTGGGGTTGCTGAAGGGCCTCCAGCGTCAGCAGCGGCGGCGCACGTGGCGCAGGCGCGGCATCCGCGCGGGCATCGGAGCGGGCGTGGCGCTCGCGCTGGGGCTGGGCGGCTGGCAGCTCTACCGGATGAACGCGGCCGGGCCCGAGACGCCGAAGGTGGAGACGGTGGGTCCGCGAGCCGAGGGCCCGAAGGGCGCGGGCGGCACCCACGGCGCGGCCACGGGCTCGCGGCTTCCGGCCGGCACCGCCGCGGTCACCGGCACGCAAGGCAGCACGGGCGCCCTCAACGGCGGCCCTCAAGGTGCGCAAGGCACGGGTGGAACGACGGGCACGCCCAACGGCGCGCAGGTCGCGGGCGCTCCCAACGGCACGGGCGGCGACAACGGCTCGCAGGGCGGCGGCGCACAAGGGACGGGCTCCGGTCTTCCCAACGGCACGCAGGGCACGGGCGACGTGCCCGGCGGCTCGCAGGGCGCGAGCACCACGGGTGCTCCCAACGGCTCACGTTCCACCGGCGCGCAGGGCACGGGCGGCACGGGGACTCCCGGCCGCGACGCCACGGACACCAACCCGCGCCTCCCCTCCTCCACGGATCGCACGTCGCGGCCCACGATGGTCGCCAGCCTCGACCCGCAGGACGACCCGAAGCACGCGCGCGGCGGCCGGATCCCCGTGTCCATCCTCGTGCGCCCCTACGGCTCCATCCGCGTGGACGACGGCCCCACCGGCACGCAGCAGCTCGCGCAGCACGACGTGCACCTGTCGCCGGGCCCGCACACCATCACCGTCTCCTGCGGCTACTGCGAGGACGCCACGGAGACCATCGACGTGAAGCCCGACGGCGAGAACGTCTTCCGGCTGCGCGCCCTCCTCAAGTCGTCACAGCTGGCCCTGGACTACCAGCCGCCGGACGCCACCGTGCGCGTGGGCGGCGTGGAGCGCACCGCGCACGACAGCCTCCAGCACCCCTTCGACATCCGCTCCCCCCGGGGGCCCGCCAGCTTCCAGCACCGCGTGGAGGTGGAGATCTCCTCCCCCGGCTACAAGACCGAGAAGCGCGTCGTCCTGCTGGAGCCCGGCAAGCCCACCACCCTTCGCGGAAGCCTGGCGCCCGAATGAGCCGCGGCCCGCTGCTGCTCGTCACCCTCCTCCTGGCCCTGCTCGGCCCCGCGTCCGCGCGCGCCCAGGTGCCCAACGGCGCGGATCCGGAGGTCGCGGCCCTGCGCTCGTCCTTCGAGTACGGCAAGTACGCCGAGGTGCTGGAGCGCGCCGGCCAGCGCATCGACCGCGGCGACCTGCCCGAAGAGGACCTGGTGGAACTGCACAAGCTCGCGGGCCTGTCCGCCTTCAACCTCAACAAGACCGACGAGGCCGAACGCCACCTGCGCGCCGTGCTCCGGCTGGACCCCGACTTCAGCCTGGACCCCTTCGTCGTCCCGCCCCCGGCCGTCGCCTACTTCGAGGACCTGAAGAACCAGATGTCCGGCGAGCGCGAGTTCCTCCGCCAGGAGCAGCGCCTGCGCCTGGAGCGCGAGAAGGCCGAACAGGAGCGCCGCGAGCAGGAGCGCGTCGCCCTGGAGACGCAGCGCCGCCGCGCCGAGGAGCTGGCCCGCCAGGTCACCGTGCGCACCGTGGAGAAGCGCAACTTCCTGGTCAACTTCGTCCCCTTCGGCGCAGGCCAGTTCCAGCAGGGCCGCAACGGCATGGGCATCGCCTTCGCCGCCACCGAAGGCGCCCTGGCCATCACCAGCATCATCGCGTTCTTCGCGTACGACTCGCTCTTCGAGGAGCGGTTCGTGAACATCGACAACGTGCTGGACGAGGACGGCCGCGCGTCCATCCCGGTGCGCTACATCCCCACGGACCGCGCGCGGCAGGCGGACACCTGGCAGCTGCTCAAGCTCGCGTCCGCCACCGGCTTCTACACCGTCTACACCCTGGGCGTGGTGGACGCCGTCTACCACCACGAGGACCAGGTGGTGACGAGCACCACCGTGGAGTCCCGCCCCGAACCGAAGCCCACTCCCACCGTCTCCCAGGCCGCGCCGCCGCGCGTGCGGCTGTACTCCACCCATGGTGGGCTGGGCGCCGGCTTCTCCCTCACGTTCTAGCCCCAGAAACCCAAAGTCCGCCCATGGCCAGCCTCACCGTCCGCACCCCCGATGGAAAGGTCCGCACGGTCTCCCTGCTCAAGCGCATCACCAGCCTGGGGCGGGGATCCGACAACGACGTGCCGCTGGAGGACGCCAACGTCCCCGCCAGCGCCCTGCACGTCACCTTCGACGGCACCCGCTACGAAGTGGGCAGCCTGGGCGCCACCTTCCACGTCAACGGCAAGCGCCGAGACAACCACGCGCTGGCCACCGGCGACGTGGTCAAGGTCGGCGGCACCGAGCTGACCTTCTCCCGCGAGGACGCCCCCCGCGAGCCCATCCGCCGCGAGGTGCCCGAGCGGGAGGTGACCCTCCCCTCCGCCGCCACGGCCTCCTCCGATTCGCACACGGCGGAGCTGCCCGGCGTGGTGGGCCGCGAGCTGGTGCTCCTCAAGCGGCTGACGGCATTCAGCGAGCGGCTCTTCGGCAGCTACGACGTGGACCGCATCCTGGAGAGCCTGCTGGACGAGGCCATCGAGGTGACGCGCGCCGACAAGGGCTTCCTCATCCTGATGGAGAGCGGCGAGCCGCGCGTGAAGGCCGCGCGCAACGTGGCCCGGGAGAACATCGAGGACGCGGTGGAGAAGCTGTCGGACTCCATCATCTCCAAGGTGGTGAAGGACCAGAAGGCCATCATCGTCGCGGACGCGCTGGACGCGCCGGAGTTCAAGGCCAGCGAGTCCGTGGTGAACCTCAAGGTCCACTCGGTCATGTGCGTGCCCGTGATGCACAAGGGCGACCTGTTCGGCGTGCTCTACGTGGGCAACGACCGGCTGGTGAACCGCTTCGAGCCCAAGAGCCTGGACATGCTCACCGTGTTCGCGGCGCAGGCGTCCCTGCTCCTGCAGAACGCGCTGCTCGTGAACGACCTGAAGCTCGACAACACGGAGCTGCGCCGCAAGCTGGAGGACCAGCGCTACGGCGACATCGTGGGCGCGTGCCAGGGCATGCGGGACGTGTACAAGCGCATCGACAAGATCGCCCCCACGGACATCTCCGTGCTGATTACCGGTGAGACGGGCACGGGCAAGGAGCTCATCGCCCGGGAGATCCACCGCCGCTCGCCGCGCACCAAGGGCCCGTTCATCACGGTGAACTGCGGCGCCATCCCGGAGAACCTGCTGGAGAGCGAGCTGTTCGGCCACGCCAAGGGCGCCTTCACCGGCGCGGTGGCCACGCGGCCCGGCAAGTTCCAGGCGGCCATCGGCGGCACGCTCTTCCTGGACGAAATTGGCGAGATGCCGCTCCAGCTCCAGGTGAAGCTGCTGCGCGCGCTGCAGGACAAGGTCGTCTACAAGGTCGGCGAGAACCGCGGCGAGCCGGTGGACATCCGCGTGGTGGCCGCGACGAACAAGGTCCTGGAGGAGGAGGTGAAGCGGAACACGTTCCGCGAGGACCTCTACTACCGCCTCAACGTCGTCACCGTGAAGCTGCCGCCCCTGCGCGAGCGCGGCGAGGACGTCATCGTCCTGGGCCGCTTCTTCCTGCAGAAGTACGCGCGCGAGTTCAACTCCAAGGCCCGCGGCTTCACGCCCGCGGCCGCCGTGTCCATGAAGAAGTACGGCTGGCCGGGCAACATCCGCGAGCTGGAGAACCGCCTGAAGAAGGCGGTGGTGCTGGCGGACAAGCCGCTGTTGGGCGCGGACGACCTGGACCTCAAGCCGGAGAACCTGGAGCCCATCATGCCGCTGCTCCAGGCGAAGGAGGAGTTCCAGAAGCGCTACATCAACGAGGTCCTGGCGCGGAACAACGGCAACCGCACCAAGACGGCCAAGGACCTGGGCGTGGACCCGCGCACCATCTTCCGCCACCTGGAGAAGCTGGAGGCGGAGAAGACGGGCGGCCCGCTGCCCCCAGACGACAACGAGGAACTGCTATAGGGTTCCCGCAAGCCACGCCATGCACCCTCACGCGCCGCGACAGTCCCGGGGCATCCTCCAGCCGCTCGTGACGGCACTGGGGCTCGCGGCCCTCGCGACAGGCTCCGGCTGCCTCATCCCCCAGGACGAGGCGCTCCTGGAGAGCGTGCCCCAGTTCAGGAACCGGCCGCCGCGCATCCTGGAGGAGCAGGTGAAGCCCTCCGAGCGCATCCTGCGCACCTTCGGCGTGGGCAGCTGCGTCGAGGACTTCAAGGTGGTGGTGGAGGACCTGGACGTCGACGACCGCATCACCGTGGAGTGGTACGTGGACTACAACCCGTCCAACCCCACGGGCTTCTACCGGCAGTTCGTCCTCCCCAACACCGGCCAGCCCACCCGTGGCGACCGCGGCGATCTGCGCATGGACCTGCGCTCGGCCAACAACCCGCTGGCTCCCCCGGGCATCCACCTGGTGGAGGCGTTGGTCACCGACCGGCACCTCACCAACCGCCAGCCGGATCCCCCGGAGGAGGTCCTCCTCGCGGACGGCGGCGTGGTGAAGGACCCGGGCTTCGTCACCTCGTACTCGTGGGTGGTGAACACGGTGGCGGGGGACTGCCAGTGAGGCGCGCGCTCCGGGCCCTGGCGCTGGCGCTCGGGCTGACCGGGGCCGGGTGCGGCTTCCTGGAGGACGAGCCTCCGCCGGAGCAGCTGGTGTGCCGCTCCGACGCGGAGTGCGCCGCCGGCCAGGTGTGCTTCGTGGACGGCTGCGGCAACCCCGGCGGCGACATCGTCGTGGAGGTGGAGCCCCACCCCAAGGCGGGCCTGCTCGCGCAGGACTTCCCGGTGGACCGGCTGCGGCCGGAGCAGAACCTGGAGCTGTTCAGCCCCGTGCGCCTGCGGGGCGAGGTGTCGCGAGGCGCCGCCGCCACGGCCGATGGCGGCACCGAGGCCCTCCCCTACCGCGCCCCCATCCACCTGCTGGCCACGGGCGAGAGCCGCCTCATCCCCGGCGTCGCGCGGCGCTACGAGACGACGCTCACCCCGGACGACGGCGCGTGGGTGCTGCCCGTGGGCAGCGGCGACTACACGGTGACGCTCACGCCGCTGGACACCGCGCTGCCTCCGCTGTCGCGCGCGGCCTCCGTGGACCCCGCCACGGGCGGCATGGTGGCGTTCGACCTGCCCACCGCCTCGCGCGTCGTGACGCTCACGGGGACGCTGGTGCTCCAGGGCTCGCGCAAGGTGGACGCGGACATGGAGGTGCAGGCGCTGGATGAGTCGCTGCGCCCGCTGTCCCAGCGCGCCCGCGTGGCCCGCGACACGGGCGCGTTCCAGCTGGCGCTCAGCGTGGAGGACGCCACGCGCGACACGGTGCTCCTGCGCGCGACGCCCATGAACGCCGGGGACCTGATGCCCTGGAAGACCTTCGTGGTGGAGCCGGCCAGCGACCTCTCCTCCCCGCTGGAGCTGGGGGACCCCGGCGCGGCCGTGCGCGTGGAGGGCCGCGTGCTGGAGTCCAACGGCCAGGCGCCCATGGCCGGCGCGCGCGTGTCGCTCCAGGGCCGCGTGGCCGGCGGCGGCACGTTCAAGGGCCTGCCGGTGCTCACGGACGCGCAGGGGCGCTACCAGCTCCAGTCCCGTCCCGGCGTCGCGGAGTCCCCGCTCACGCTCGTCGTCGTCCCGCCGCCCACTTCGCCCTCGCGCCTGACGCTCCAGCCGGTGGCGGTGGCCGCGGAGGACACGGTGCTGCCGGACGTGACGTGCCCGGCGCGCAGGGTGGTGGTGGGCAGCGTGAACAACCCGGAGGGCACGGGCCCCGCGTCCGGCGTGCGCATCGTGGTGGAGCCGGTGGGCGCGCTCACGGGCTGGCCGCAGCCGCCCCTGGGCTTCGAGGCGCCCTTCACCACCAACGGCGAGGGCCGCTTCGAGCTGGCCCTGGACCCGGGCGAGTACCGGCTGGACTTCCTGCCCGGGGAGAACCTGCCGCGCGTCAGCCGCTTCGTCACCGTGCCGGCGGGCGCAGACGAGGAGGAGCGGCTGGAGCTGGCGGCGTTCACCCTGTCGCGGGGCCGTTCGCTGAGCGGCCGCATCACCCTGCCCCCGGACCCGGAGGTGGCGCCGGACGGCATCGCGGCGAACGCGTCCGTGCGCTTCTTCCGCGTGGTGACGGTGGCGGGCCGGCCGGACTCCATCCTGCTGGCGCAGACGGTGTCCGACAGCACGGGGCGCTACTCCACCGTGCTGCCCACGCGCTGAGCGCGCCGGACGCCTGGAAGCCTTACCGGCCGCTGTCCTTGCGGCGAGCGGTGTCGAAGGCGGCGTGCAGCGCGTCCACCGCGCCGCCCACCTCGCCCGCGTACTGCACCGCGTGGATGGTGTAGAGGTCCTGCACCCGCGTGAGGTGGCGGTACACCGAGCGCAGCTCCACGCGGGACGGGTCGCGCGACTCCAGGGCGCACTCGGACTCGGACTTGCGCACGCGCGTCAGCCAGTCCGTGCGGAAGCGCATCCACTCCTGGTCGACCTTGCGGGCGGGAAGGACGTGCACGAGCTTCTCGCGCTCGGCCTCCAGGTCCTTCCAGTGCGCATCCGCGGCGTCCAGGCACTCGCGCACGGTGAGGGGCGGAGTCACGGCCGGGGGCCGCTCGGGCGTCATCGCCGCGACGGAGTGCCCCACGTTCCAGAGCATCCACAGCGAGAACAGCGTGGCCAGCGTGATGTGGACCCCGTACGCGGCGCCACGGTAGGTGCGGAAGCGGGGGTCTTTCCGGGGGTCGGGAGCGGACACGGGGCCCAGGTCTTACGACCCTGGACCCCGGGTGGCAATCCTTCCCTTGCACACCGTCCGGAAGCGCAAGGCCTCCGGACGGCGACGGGCTCCGGGCCGGACTACTGGCCCGCGGGAGCGGTCTGCACGGCCGGGGCGGCCTGGGGCGCGCCAGCCGGAGCGGCGGCGGGCAGCGCGGCGGCGTCGGTGCCACCGGCGGCGGCGCGCTTCGCGGAGCTCAGGCGGCCGCGGAACTGCGACAGGTACTGGGTGGCCGGGTACGTGGCCAGCGCGTCGCGCACCGTGTCCGCCGCCTTATCGAACGCGCCCGTCTCCTGGTACGACTGGGCGAGCAGCAGCATGGCGTAGTCGCGCGTCTTGGACTTCTTGTCGCCTTCCACGAAGCGGGCCAGCAGCGGCACGGCCTTGTCGTGCTGACGCAGCTGGTTGTAGGCGGTGCCCAGGAAGAAGGACGCGTCCAGCGCGTCCGCCTCCGGCGGGTTCATGGCCAGGAAGCGCGACAGGTCCTCCACCACGGCGGACATCTCGTTCTTGCGGAAGGCGATCTTGCCGCGCTCGAAGGCGGCGTCGCCCGTCTCGCGGCGCAGGATGGCGGCGCGGTCGTTGAGCGCCTGGCGCTCCAGCGAGGACAGCTTCTGCGTGTCCAGCTTCACCAGCGCGTCGATGCCCTTGAGGCGCTCGTCGCCCGGCAGCGTGGTCATCATCTTGTAGACCTCACCCGCGGCGCGCTGGGCCGTCAGGTGCGCGGTGGTGTCCGCGCGCTGCTTCTCCAGCTGCGCGGAGAGGTCCGACACCTGCTTCTCCAGCCGCTCGCGCTCGTTGGTGTTGCTGGAGCTGCGCGCGCCGTTCACCAGGACCGCGCCACCGACCGCCAGCACCGCGAAGAGCGCGTAGGCCACCGCCGAGGAGATCCACTGCCGCTTCTGGAAGTCCTCGTGACGCTTGCCAACCGCCTTCACCTCCGCATGGAGGTTCTTCAGCAGGTTGTCCGTCTTGATGACGAGGTTGCGCGACTCGATGACCTCGCGGCGGAGCTCGGAGAGTTCCTTCTCGACGTCAGTCTTCGGCTGTTCAGAGGGGGGCATGGACATCTTCCTGGGACCGGAAATGACTTCGGCCGACTCACGCATGCTAGGGGACTCTCCGGGATGAGGGGCGGGTTCTTTTGTCGCTCCCCAACAGTGCCCTCCGTGCACACCATTCCCCGGACTCCCCGCTTCGTGCGCGCCCGCCTGCTCTCGCGTTGGAACTTTCCGCGGCGCTAGAAGTTGGTCAGCGGCCGGGACGGATCCGGCGGGAACGTGTACGTCACACCCAGCGCGAACCAGTTGCCGCCATGGCTGAAGCTGAAGGGCCCGGGCCACTTCGCCGCGTCCGGGGACTCCACGGGGCCGCGCAGGAACGTGAAGCGGTACTCAGCGGTGATGCCCCACCGCGCGGACAGGCGGAGCGTGGCGCCAAGCGAGCCCACCCAGGCCTGGGTGACCTTCTCCTGGAGGGCCGAGCCCTCGCGCGTCGAGGAGATGACCGTGGGCCCCGTGAGCAGGCCCGCGAAGGGCACCAGCCCCTGCGGTCCGACGTCCAGCACGCCCTGGAAGCGCAGGCCGATGAGCACGCCGTAGGACACGGAGCTGACCTTGCGGGACACGCTGCCGTCGTCGCCGGGCTCGGTCAGGCGCAGGGTCTGCGCGGTGCCGAACAGGTCGATGCCCACCTCCACCAGGTCGGACATCGCGTACGCGAACGTGGCCGCGCCGAAGGGCGCCCCCGTGGACTCCGGCGCGCGCGTCAGGCCTTCGCCTGGCCCCTTGGCGCCATACCAGGAGTCGTAGAGCGTGCCGTTGGACGTGAGCCGGTAGCCGGCCTGCACGGTGATGCGGCCCACGCCGTCCAGGTTGGTGGGGGCGTTCTCCCCGCCCGAGTCCTCGTCCTGGGCAAGGACGGGCGCGGCGGCGAGGGCGAGGAGGAGCGGCAGACGGCGGAGCATCAAGGCGCGGAACCCGGGGCTTTCTGCCGGCACGGGCGCACACGGCCCGGTGCTACAGGCGTGTCGCACACCGTAGCCGGGGCCCCTTCCGCGTCAACTTTCCGGTTCGTTCCCCGCCGTGTCGATTTCGCGCCCTACCATTCGTCGCCCTTTTGAAGACGACGTTGAACCCGACGTTCCAGGAGACACCCCCATGCGCTTCATGATGATCGTCAAGGCCAACACCGACAGCGAGACCGGCCGGCTCCCCTCCACGGAGGAGCTGACCCAGATGGGCAAGTACAACGAGGAGCTGGTGAAGGCCGGCATCCTGCTCGCGGGCGAAGGGCTGCACCCCAGCTCCAGGGGCGTCCGCGTGGCGTTCTCCCCCAAGGGGACCACGGTGACGGATGGCCCCTTCTCAGAGACGAAGGAGCTGATCGCCGGCTTCTGGATCATCGAGGTGAAGTCGCGCGAGGAGGCCATCGCCTGGGCGCGCCGCATCCCCTTCCAGGACGGGGAGGTGGAGATCCGCCAGGTGGCCTCCGCGGAGGACTTCGCGCCCAGCGACCCCACGGGCGAGCTGCGCGCGAAGGAGGAGGCCCTGCGCGCTCAGCTCGAGGCGAAGGCCAAGGCCTGAGCCGTCAGCGAGCGCGCCGCTCCAGTTCCAGCAGCGGCATCTCCAGCACCACCACCGTGCCGTGCGTGCACGGCGGGGTGAAGTCCGCGCGGTCCAGCTCGCCCAGGAGCGCGCGCAGCTGCGCGTCGGTGAGCGGCGAGGAGGATGCGCGGCGAGCGGCGTGACAGGCCATCACGCGCACGGCCTCCGCCAGGCTCGTCACGTCCAGCGGAGCGCTGCGCGGAGGCAGCGCGCGCGACAGGGCCTCCAGGAGCGCGCGTGGGTCCACGCCCTCCAGGCCCGTCGGCACCGACTTGAGCGCGAGCGCCGTGCCGCCGAAGGGCTCCACGTCCACGCCCAGCTTGAGCAGCGCCTCGCGGCCGTCCACCAGCGCCTTCACGGCCGCCAGGGACAGGTCCACCGTGGTGCCGAACAGCGACGGCGGCGGCGCCTTCGTGTCGTCGTCCAGCCGGCGCAGGTACGCGGTGAGGCGCGCGCGCTCCAGCGCGGCGTGCGGATCCAGCACCACCAGCGTGCCGCCGGGGCCCTCGCAGACGTGGAAGCGGCTGCCCAAAAGGCCCATGGGGCGCAGCGCCGCGAAGTAGCCCGGGGGCGGGGCTTCGTTGAGCTGCGGCTGGGCCTCGCCGAACGCGGGCGAGCGGCCCGGCAGCTGCGGGCCCTGGAACGGACCGGGGAACGCACCGCCCTGCGCTCCACCCTGCGGCGAGAAGTACGACGGCGTCAGCGGGCGCGCGGGCGTGGAGCCGACCGAGCCTCCGGGGCCGGGGGCGTCCATCGCGGTGGGCAGCGGCGCGCCCCAGGTGGCCTCCTGCGCGCGGGTGAGGAAGCGCTCCACGGCGTGCGCGTAGTGCGCGGCGTCGCGGGGCTGGGGGTTCGCGGCCTGCTGCTCGGGCGTGCCCAGCCAGGGGGCCGCGCGCAGCACGCGCGAGAGGGCGGCGCTGATGGCGTCCTGCACGCCCCGGGCGTCCGCGAAGCGCACCTCCATCTTCTGCGGGTGCACGTTGACGTCCACCGCGGCGGGCTCCACGTCGATGTGCAGCACCACCACCGGCTGGCGGCCCGCGGGCAGGTAGTCCTGGAACGCGCGCTGCACGGTGCTGATGAGGCCGCGGTCGCGGATGTAGCGGCGGTTGACGAAGGTGTAGAGGCCGCGCGCGTTGGGCAGCGTGTACTCCGGCGACGCGAGGTAGCCCGTGACGACGACGCCCAGCCGGCGCTCCTCCACCGGGAACAGGTGCGCGAAGGACGCGGGGCCCAGGGCCGCGGCGATGCGCTCGCGCGGATCATGTTCGCTCACCGGGCTGGAGAAGAGCTCGTTGCCCTCGTGCGAGGCGAAGAAGCCGACCTCCGGGTACGCGAGCGCCAGGCGCACCACGGCCTCCTCGCAGTGCTTGAGCTCGGTGGCGCCCTGGCGCATGAACTTGCGGCGCGCGGGCACGTTGAAGAAGAGGTCCTCCACCGTGATGACGGTGCCCACGCGGGGCGGCGCGTCCTCCACCGTCGGCGGGCCTCCGCCCTCCACGGTGACCTGGGTGCCCTCGTGCGCGTCCGGCTCCGCGGTGTGCAGCGTGAAGCGGGACACGGAGGCGATGGCGGGGATGGCCTCCCCCCGGAACCCCATGGAGTCGATGTGGAAGAGGTCGTCCAGCTCGCGCAGCTTGCTGGTGGCGTGGCGCTCCAGGCAGAGCGTGGCGTCCGCGCGGCTCATGCCGTGGCCGTCGTCGGAGATGGTGATGCGCCCCACCCCGCCGCCCTCCAGCTCCACGCGCACGGTGCGCGCGCCGGCGTCGAGCGAGTTCTCGCACAGCTCCTTCACCACGGAGGCGGGGCGCTCCACCACCTCGCCGGCGGCGATCTTGTTGATGAGCACGTCGCTCAGGCGGGCGATTCGGGACATGGCGATCAGCCACCCTCCGCGAACTGGATGACGTTGTCCAGAACATCACTGACGCGCTCGGCTGACATTCCCGGACGGCTGGGCTAACACCCGCCCCTGCGAATGGAAGTGATCCGAGCGAGCAAGGGCCCGATGCGCATCGCGGTGACAGGCGCCAATGGCGACTACGGCAAGCTGCTCCTGCCGAGGCTGGAAGCGGACCCCGACGTGGAGAGCATCCTCGTGCTGGACACGAAGGAGCCCCAGGGGACGAGCAAGGTGGAGTTCCACCGCGTGGACCTCACCCGCTACGACGCGGAAGGTGAGCTGACGGACGCGCTCACCGAGCGCCCCGTGGACGCCCTCTTCCACCTGGCGTTCCTCTTCGGGCCCATCCTCAACGGCCCGCTGGCGCACGAGCTGGAAGTGATTGGCACGATGAACGTGCTGACGGCGGTGGGCCGCGCTCGGCTGCCGAGGCTGGTGGTGCCGTCGCTCACGGTGACGTACGGGGCGCGGGGCAACAACCCGGCGCTCCTGCGCGAGGGCTCCCCGCTGTTCGGCTGTCCGCACAGCCGGTTCGTGAACGACAAGGTGGAGGTCGAAGGACAGGTGCGGGCGTTCCGCGAGCGGCACCCGGACACGCGCACGCTGGTGTTGCGCTTCGCGCCCCTGCTCGGCCGGAGCCTGGACAATCCGGCGACGCGGTTGCTGTCGCACTCCGTGGTGCCCACGCTCCTGGGATTCGACCCGCTGTGGCAGGCCGTGCACGAGGAGGACGCGGGCCGGGCGCTGCACCTGGCGCTGCGGGCGGAAGCGGCCGGAGAGTTCAACATCGTGGGGCGCGGAGTGTTGCCCCTGTCGGGGCTCATCCGCCAGGCGGGCGCGCAACCGCTCCCCCTGCCGGGGCCGTTGTTTCGTGGAGCACTTCGCGCGCTGGGGGTGGTGGGAGCGGGCACGTTGCCGGTAGCCCTGCTCGACTACATGCATTACTCCTGGGTCGCGGACGGGGAGCGCGCTGAGTCCGCGCTGGGGTTCGTGCCCCTCCACCATGTCAGGGACGCCGCCTCGGCGCTCAGAAGGAGCCAGTCATGACCAAGGGTGTCCTCGGGAATGATCCCTTCCAGCGGGGCGCCGCGCCTCGTACGGGCGAGGTGAAGGACGACGCGGCCCACCCGAAGGCCGCGAAGAAGTCCGCGACGTCGAAGTCCGCGGGGTCGAAGTCCGCGAAGGGTGCGAAGTCAGCGGGCAAGGCGAAGAGCGCCAAGGGCGGCGCGTCGAAGTCCGGCGCGCAGGCGAAGGCCCCCAAGGGTGGCAAGGGCGCGGAGGCGAAGCAGGCCGCCGCGACGCCGAAGACGCCCGCCGCCAAGGTCCACATGTTCGAGGCGCGCACGAACGGACAGCCCCCCTCCGGCGAGGAGCACTCTCCGCTGCGCGAGCCTTCCACTCCGGGCCCCTCCCCCGAGTTCCGGCCATCGCGGCCCCAGGTGCTCGCGGAGGAGGTGCACGGCTCGCGTCCGCAGGAGCGCACGGTGGACCGCGCCCTGACGGAAGCCATCGCCTCGGACGCGGCGGAGGCCGCCGCGAAGACGGCCGTGGACGAGCTGTTCGAAGGACGCCGGGGGCCGGACCGCGACATCGAGCGCGTCCTCGCGACGGAGCTCGTCGCCGAGCTGGCCGAGTCCGCCGTGCGGCAGGTCCTGGATGAAGGCGACGGCAGCGCCCCCGAGCGCGAGCTCGCCACCGCCGTCGCGACCCAGGTGGCCGAGGCCACCGCGGGCGTCGCCGTGGACGAGGTGCTGGACCGCCACGCCACCAGCCCCGAGGAGCGCGCGCTGTCCACCGCCGAGGACCGCGATTCCCGGGACCTCGACGTGGAGGACGAAGCGACCGAGCAGGTCTGGACCGCCGACGCCTGGCAACGCGACCCGAAGGACGTGCCCCCTCCCGAGGAGACCGAGGAGGTCTGGACCGCGGACGCGTGGAGCCGCGACCCGGAAGACATGTCCGCTCCGGCCGGCCCGGACGAGGACGATGACTTCGTCAGCGGCGTCGAGCGCGTCGAGGAGAACGGCGTGCACATCTCCGTCTCCATCATTGAGGGCGCGGCCCCGACGGACGTGGAGCCGGAGGTGGAGCTGCCCGACGAGTCCCACGACGAGCTGCCCCCCAGCCGCCGTCCCCTGTCGCTCGTGAGCGACCCTGGGGAGGAGCCCTACCCGGAAGCCCCGGAGCAGGGCGAGTCCACCTTCGACCGTCCGGAGGAACCTGCTCCGGCCGCGGGCTTCGCGGGCCGCGCGGCGGGCATGTTCTCCCTGGCGAGGGAGATCGCCGGTCAGGCGCTCGCGAGCGAAGGGCTGGGCCGCGCCGTCGGCGCCATGCACGGCCTGATGGAGGCCGTGCGCACCAGCCTGGGGACCGGCGGCGGCAGCCGGCTGGATGACTACGGCAAGGACGCGGGGCTGGTGGAGAACCTCCAGCCCGTCCTGGACTTCCTCTACGAGCAGTACTGGCGCGTCTCCGTGGAGGGCGTGGATCAGGTGCCGCGCGGCGCCGCCATCCTCGTCGCCAACCACTCCGGCGCCCTGCCCTACGACGGCCTCGTGATGGCGCAGGCGCTCGTGCGGGAGCGCCCGGACCTGCTGGAGGCCCGCTGGCTGGTGGAGGATCAGGTCTTCCACGCGCCCATGCTCGGCACCCTCTTCAACCGCCTGGGCGCCGTGCGCGCCTCGCCGGAGAACGCGCTGCGGCTGCTCGACGAACGCCGGCCGCTCGTCGTCTTCCCGGAGGGCTACCAGGGCGCGAGCAAGCCGTTCGCGGAGCGCTACCGCCTCAAGCGCTTCGGCCGCGGCGGCTTCGTGAAGCTGGCCCTGCGCACCGGCGCGCCCATCGTCCCGGTGGCCATCGTGGGCGCGGAGGAGACGTCCCCGCTGCTGGGCCGCCTCCCCGGAGGCTTCCTCGGGTTCCCGTCGCTGCCGCTCACCGCGCCCGGCCCGCTGCCCGCCAAGTGGACCATCCGCTTCGGCGAGCCGCTGACCATGGAGGGCCTGCCCCCGGAGGCCGCGGACGACCTGGGCGAGGTGCAGCGCCTCACGGAGCTCACCCGCGAGTCCATCCAGAGCATGCTCCAGGCCCTGCTGCGCGAGCGCCGCTCCGTGTTCGCGGGCTGAAGTCCCGGAAGTCCTACGGGGCACCCGGGGGCGTCAGCCGCAGACGCGGTTGCGCCCCTGGTTCTTCGCCTCGAAGAGGTGCTCGTCCGCGGCGCGCACCAGCTCCGCGGGCTCGCGGTGCTGCGGCTCCAGCGTGGCCACGCCCACCGACAGCGTGACGGGGATGACCTGCTTGTCGAACTCGAAGCGCTGGCGCTCCACCAGCTTGCGCACCTTCTCCGCGAGCTGACGGGCGCCGGCCAGGTGGATCTCCGGCAGGAGCAGCGCGAACTCCTCGCCGCCGTAGCGGGCGAAGACGTCCTCGCGCCGGATGCGCGTGCGCACCGTGGACGCCAGCTGCTTGAGCACCGAGTCCCCGGCGAGGTGCCCGTACGTGTCGTTCACTTCCTTGAAGTGATCCAGGTCGAACATCACCAGCGACAGCACGCGCTCGTAGCGGCGGCTGCGGGAGATTTCGCGGTCCAGCTGCTCGTCGAAGTAGCGGCGGTTGTAGATCTGCGTCAGGCCGTCCATCGTGGTCAGCCGGTAGATCTCGTCGTGGTACGCCGCCTCGATGTTGCCGCCCGCGATGAACTTGAAGATGGTGCGGCCAATCTTCACCAGGTCGCCGTTGTGCAGCGACCGCGCCGTCGACGCGACGTCGTCGTTGACGAACGTGCCGTTGGTGGACCCCAGGTCCTCGATGCGCACGCCCTTGGTGGTGTTGGTGATGCGCGCGTGGTTGCGGCTCACCGCTTCCTGATCAATCTGGATGTCCGCCTTGGACGACCGGCCGATCAGCGTCTCCTCACGCGCCAGGTCGTATTTGCGGCCCAGATCCAGGCCGTAGATGACCACCAGCGCCGCGTCCAGGTTGACGGGGCGCTCGGAGATCTTCGAGATGACGGTGACGACCGTCTCCTTCTGGCCCATGACGGAGGCAAACGTATCACCGCGCAATTCGCGAAAGCGAATTCACGGCCGGAACGAGTGCCCCTCCAGGTCTTGGAACCCCTGACACCCCGGCACGTCAGGGCACCCGCACCGTGCGCACGGCGCTGACGGCGGGCCGCAGCGGCAGGCCGAGCAGGTCCACCAGCGACGCCACCAGCGTCACCTCCGGCCCGGAGCAGGCGGCGGGCAGGGTGAGCGCCACCTCGCCCGACCGCGTGCTCACGTCACCGCGCACCAGCGCGCCATCGCAGCCCGGGCCGCCGTCACGCACGGTGAGCAGCACCGCGCCCTCGTCGCCGCTGGCGGACTCCTTCCCCACCTGGAAGCCGTCCACCCGCACGCGCACGGTGGCGCCCCGCGAGAGCGCCGCGCCCTCCGCGGGCTCCAGCCACGTCACCTGGGGCCGGCCGTAGTTCAGCGTGGACACGGCGCGCACGGCCGCGGCGAGCGGCTCGGGCGCCAGGCCTCCGGACTCCGCCAGCGCGGAGAGGTTCAGCGACCTGCCCTCGGGCGTGGCCACGGCCAGCGCCTCCACCGACAGCGACGCGCGCGAGCCCTCGGTGTCGCCCTGGAAGGTGCGGTCCTCCAGCCCCGAGGGCGGCACGGGCAGGCGCACGCCGGAGAAGGCGCGGCGGCCATCCACCCACACCGTCCAGCGCCGTCCGGCCGCGTTGGTGAACGTCGCGCGCACGAGCGTCGCGCCCGGCACCGTGACGTCCATGCGCCACTCGCGCGGCAGCAGGCCGTGCCACAGCGACGTGTCGGGGTTGTAGCGGGCCCCCTCCGGGATGCCGAGGAACGCGTCCGCGAGGGTCACCGGCTCCGTGCCCTCCGGATCGAAGTGGGGCGCATCCAGGGGCGCCAGCACCGCGCTGGTGGCCTGGCCCATGGGCGCCTCGCCGCCCAGCGTCCCCGACGACGCGAGCGCGAGCAGCCGGTACGCCTGCCCCTCCAGGCCGTGATGGGCCGGCGCCATGCGCACGCGCACGAAGCCCGGCGTGGAGAGCCCCGGCTGCGGATCCGTGTTGGGATCCACCGGGTTGAGGTTGACGGCGGCGCCCAGGCCCAGCGGCACGGTGCCGCGGCCGGGAGCCGTCACCGAGCCCACCACCAGGACGCGCTCCAGGTAGCCGTCGCGGAAGCGAGGAAGCGGCGGGACGCGGGTCACGAACGGGAAGGCCAGCGGCACCTGCCGGAAGTCCGTTGGCACGAGCGGCGCCTGGAGCGCCGGCTCCCCGGGGTTGGGTGAACGCAGGGCGAACTGCACGTCGCGCGAGACGGAGGACGAGAACCGCCCCGACGGCGGCAGCGCGCGCGCCAGGAGCAGCAGCGGATCCGTGCCCGGATCCATCATCCCCGCCGGCAGCTCGCCGGACAGCACCTGCGCGGTGAGGGCCCAGAGCGTGCGCGTGCCGCAGCCCCCCACGCGCGTGGCCGCGTCCGGATTCGCCACGTCCGGGAGCGCCGCGTCGCACACCCCGGCGATGCCCGGCACGTCCACGACCTCGGGCGCGACGACGCCCATCCCGTTCACCCAGACGTTGGCGGGCACCTGGAACTGGCGCATCGCACCGCCCAGCGTGAGGTCCACGGCCCGCTCGGGTCCCTGCACCTGCGCGGGGGCCGCCTCCGACAGGAGCCCCGGCACGGACAGCCCCGCCATCCCCAGGGACAGCGCCCCGCTCGGCACCACGGGCGCCAGGTTGGTGAACCGGGCACGCACCCCGCCCACGCGGTCCACCGGGTTGCGGCGCAGCGGCAGCCGCAGGTCGCGCGAGCCGCCCAGGTTGTAGTTCGCCACGGTGAGGTAGCCGAAGTCCGGGTGGAGGACGGACAGCGTCGAATCGCTCCGGCCCTCGAGCACCGCCACGCCCTGCGCGTCCGTCGACTCGCGCGCCGTCACGCCGCCCAGCGCGTCCGCCACCACCACCGAGGCCGCCTCGACGGGGTGCCCGGTGAGCGCGTCCGTCACCACCACCCGCACCTGCCCTTCGGCCGTGTGCGGCGGCAGCACGGTGACGCTCGCGCGGCACGCGATGGTGCCCACCCGGGCCTCCACCGCCTCCACCTCCGTGCCCGCGGAGTCCAGCGTGAACGTGGCCCCGGAACCGGTACCGCCGCCCTTCACGCGCGCCGACACGGCGGACCAGGTGAGGCCCTCGCGCAGGACGACCGGCTCTCCGCGCGCATCGGACACCCAGGCCTCGAAGCGCAGGGGGGTGCCCACGGGGGCGATGACGCGCTCGGGGACCACGCGGCAGGCCACGGCGGTGGACGGCGACGGGGGCGGACGGCAGGCGCCGTCGCGGCACACCTCCTGGTCGTCGCAGCCGTCATCTCCGGTGCACAGGGCGGGGACGCAGCGGCTGGCGTCACAGCGGCAGCCCAGCGCCTGCGACTCGCACGCGGCGATGGCGTTCAGCTCCCCGCGGCGCATCACGGAACAGTCGAGGTCCGTGCGGCACGCGGGCTCACAGCGCGACAGGGCGGTGTTGCAGAAGAACAGCGCTGGATCCGCGCAGTCCTGATCCACCGTGCAGGCATCGTCCGCCCGCCCGCCATGGATGAATGGCGCGTCCATGTCGGACATCCCGCAGCCCATGGCGCACGCCAGCAGACATGCGAGCACGAGGCCGGGGGACCGGACCGGAAGGGGGATGTGACGCATGGGAACTCCGAGGGGGACCGGCCTTGCCCCGACCTTACAGGGGGAAAGGCCGTGACGCGACCGGGGATGACACCGGACCCGCTTTCATTGAACGCCGGAAACCGGGGCGCTGGACGGAATGGGCCGGGCGGGCAGGCAAGTGTTGGTTGGCATCCGGCGCCAGGGGTTCCAGAATCGCCAGACGATGGCGCGCAGCGAACCGAAGACCTTGGAGAGCCTGCTGCCCCGCGTGCTGGCGCGCCTGGCGGGTGAGTCAGGCCGCGCCTCCTCGCTGACGCCGCTCTGGGTCGCCGCGGTGGGAGAGAACATCGCGCGGCACAGCCGCCCGCACCAGCTGGACGGCACCACGCTGGTCATCTCCGTGGAGAGCGCCGAGTGGGCCCAGGTCCTCACCCGGCAGGCCGACTCCCTCTGCGAGCGCCTCAACGAGAAGCTGGGCACCGGCACCGTGAAGTCACTCACCTTCCAGCTGGAGTCGCGATGAGGGGCGTGCTCCTGGGCCTGCTGCTCGCGGGCATGTCCGTCGCTCCAGGCCCCGCGTCCGCCGCGCCGCCCGCCCCGACGGTGGCCTCCAGCGCCGCCCCGGAACCAGCGGGCCAGGACCTCCCGCCCCCCGTCGTGGAGGAGACGCCCCAGGCCCATGAGGCCCGGGCCCGGCTGCACGTCCAGCGCGAGTTCGAGCGCGTGGGCCGGCGTGCCCCCACCAGTGACAAGGCGCTGGAGACCGCGGCCCGGAGGCTCGCGCGCGAGGCCCTGACCGAGTTCACGACGGGCGCCCCGGACCTGCTCACGCTGACGGCGGCGGTCAGCGACGCGGGCGCCGCGGATCCGTCCCCCAAGGCGCTGGTCATCCGCGCCTGGGTGCGCGCGCACGCCATCGAGACGTTCCTCGCCCGCACGGACTTCAACGACGAGCGCGTGAGCCACTACGGCGTGGGCGTGGCCTTCCTGGGCGAGCGCGCCTCGCTGGTGCTGCTCACCTCGGACCGCAAGGCGGAGGTGCTCCCCTTCCCCCGGAAGCTCGCCAGGGCCGGGACGGAGAAGCGCGTGTGCGGCCGGCTCGTGCCGCCGCTGCGAAGCCCGCAGGTCTTCGTCACCCGGCCGGATGGCGAGGTGGAGGGCGTGGCCCTGAGCCGCGCGCCCTCCGGCACCAACGGCTTCTGCGCCCTGGTGAACTTCCAGACGCCCGGCACCTACACCGTGGAGGTGGTGGGCCATGGGGACGCGGGGCCGGAGGTGACGTCTCTGTTCCTGGTGCAGGTGGGCGCCCGGACCACACGCGGTGGGCAGGAGGCGCAGCGCGAGCCCACCACGCTGGACGAGGCCCGCACCGCCCTCTACGAGCGCATCAACACCCTGCGCCGCGCGCACCAGCTGCCGGAGCTCACGCCGGACCCGATGCTGGAGGACGTGTCGCTGCGCTACAGCACGCGCATGGCCACGGAGGGCTTCTTCGCCCACATCGCGCCGGATGGCTCCACGCTCACGCGCCGGCTCCCGGAGGGCGCGCGCTACGTGCGCGCCGGGGAGAACCTGGGGCTGGCGGCCGGTCCGCTCGCGGCGCACTTCGGCATCGAGCACAGCCCCGGCCACCGCAAGAACCTGATGGACCCCGCGTTCCGCTTCATGGGCGTGGGCGTGGCGTTCCACAAGGTGGACGGCCGCGACCAGGCCATCGTCACGGAGGTGTTCACCGCGGCCTCGCCCGCCGCGGCGCTCCTGTCGGACCCGGTGTCGGACGTCTACGAGGCCCTGTCCCGGCACCGCGCCACGCTCAAGCTGCCGCCGCTGGTGCGCAGCGAGGCGCTGGAGCGGCTGGCGCGCGAACACGCCCGCCGCGCGCTGGCGCAGGACGAGCCCACCGCTGGAGACGGCGACCCGTCCCCGCTGCACGAGCGCGTGTTCACCGCCCTGCCGGATGCGGGCACCGCGTCGGTGGACTTCTTCGTCGTGGGAGACCCGGGCGCCGTGCCGGAGTCACGCAGCCTGGCCACCGCCACCAACACCCGCGTGGGCGTGGGACTGGTGCGGGGCAACTCCAGGCGCTTCGGCCAGGGTCAGTACTGGGTGGCCGTCATCTACGCCGCGGTCCCCTGAAGCGGTGGCCTCGGGAGGAGCTTCCACGCGGACTCCGGCCACGTCCGCACTTCGCGGCGTGGCCGGGTACAAGCTCGCGCGGGCCCGGTGTCATGGGCCCATGTCAGACGTCCTTGTTAGACAGGACGGCGCTGCGTGGCGTACGCCTCCAGCCCCATCTGCGGAGGAGCCAGGTTGGCGTACATCGGGCACTTCATGCACGTGAACGACTGCCACCCGCGACGGACGGCCTCATCGAGGCAGTTGTCGTAGTGGTTGCAGTTCAGGTTGCGATGCGTCTCGACGCCTGCCCGCTTCGGGCCGGCTTCGGGATTGATGGTCTGCGGCAGATCGGACGGACACGGCTTCATGGAGCCTCCCCTATGAGCTGTTTCCCCCCCCGAGGTCTGTGAACGAGCAGTGCTACCGACGACAGGTGTTCCTGAAACGACGGCGGTCCGGAGTAGCGCTCAACGGCGGCGCAACGTAAGGATTCCCTTCAGATAGCGCAACGGGCCGACAACCCCGCGGGACCAGCCCGTGGGCGCGGGATCTAGGACTTGTCGGGCCGACTGTCAAACCGACCCCCGCCCACCTGGTGGGGAATGTCGACTGCAAACCTCTCGTTCCGAAGCCGCAAGGCCGCGAAGTGAAAGGAAGAATCCCATGAGTTGGACCGGCTGGGTGGCGGGTTGGGTGACGGGGGTGGCGCTGGGGCAGTCCCCGGCGACGCTGGAGGCCGTCCGCCTGCACCGGTCCGACGCGGCGGCGCTCGCCCGGGCGGAGCTCGTTGCCTGCGAAAAAGCGAAATGCCCGGACGCGGGCCGCCTGGGCCTGCTCGCCGGGACGCTCGTGCTCTCCGACGGGGACGCCGCCGGGGCCCGGGACCTGCTCACCCGCCATGCGCCCACCGCGCCCCTGGAGGCCTTCCACGCCTTCTACCTGGGCCAGGCGCGCTTCTACGCGGGCGACCCCAACGGCGCGGCGAAGGACTTCGAGCGGGCCCTGGAGAAGGCCTCCCCGGCCCTGGCCGTGCGCGCGCGGGCCCGCCTGGGGGAGTCGCTCCTGGACGCACATCGGCCCAGGGACGCGGCGCCGGTGCTGGAGTCGGCGGCGGCGGCGCAGCCCACCCCGGAGCTGCTCTTCCAGCGCGCCCAGGCCCGCGCGGCCACGGGCAACGCCGCGGGGCTGAGGGCGGACCTGAAGACCGTGGCGCTGCGCTTCCCCACCCACCCCTACGCGGACCAGGCGCTGGAGCAGCTGGCCGCGCTGAAGCCCACGGTGAAGCTCACCCTGCCCGAGCACCTCCAGCGCGTCCGGGAGTTCCTCTCCGACGGCGCGGCGGCGCGGGCCGAGGAGGAGCTGGCGACGGCGGAGAAGCGGGGGCTGGTGAAGGGCGCGCCCGCGCAGGCGCAGGTGGCGCTGCTGCGCGCCCAGGTGCTCTTCGCGCGCGGCAAGAAGGAGGAGGCGGAGAAGGCGCTCGCGGTGGCGCGCAAAGGGCCGCCGGCCATCGCCGCGGAGGCCGCGCTGGTGGTGGCGCGCCGGGCGCTGCGCTCGGACGACAACGAGAAGGCGCGCAAGCTGATGGCGGCGCTGGACAAGGCCTATCCGTCCCAGGCCGCCGGCGAGGAAGGCGCGTTCTTCGCCGCGTGGTTGGATTTGCAGGGCAGCCGCTTCGAGGACGCGGCGAAGTCCTTCGCGGACTACGAGAAGCGCTACAAGGGCTCGCGCCGCCGCGACGAGGCGATGTGGTTCCGCGCCCTCTCGCACATCCGGCTGGAGCAGTACGCGAAGGCGCGCCAGGCGCTGGACGACCTGGTGACGGCCTATCCGAAGACGAGCATGGCGCCGCAGGCCCGCTACTGGATGGCGCGCACGGAGGAGCTGGGCGGCGGCAAGCCCGCCACGGTGGGGCCGGGCTACGAGGCGGTCATCAGCGCGGCGCCCGCGTCGTTCTACGCGCTGCTCGCCACGGAGCGGCTGCGCGAGCTGGGGCGCACGCCGCCCGCGGCCTTCCCGCAGCCCCCGAAGCAGCTCACCCTCCCCCGCCCGCCGGAGCTGGAGCTGGCGGTGGCGCTCACGCGCGCGGGCCTGTTCCGGGACGCGGCGGACGAGGTGCAGTCGCGTGTGTCGGGGCTGCGCACCGCGGACCAGGCGTTGCCGTTCGCGCACGCGCTCCTGCAGCTGGGCGAGTTCGGCCACGCGCACGGGGTGGCCGCGCGCTACCTGTGGGGCCGGGCCTTCGGGGCCAAGGCGCCGGACGCGCTGGCCGCGTTCTATCCGCGAGCGTTCGCGCAGGCGGTGGAGACGGAGGCCACGCGGCAGGCGCTGGATCCGTTCCTCGTGTGGGCCATCATGCGGCGGGAGAGCGCGTTCCGCCCGGAGGTGATGAGCGCGGCGGACGCGCGCGGGCTCATGCAGATCATCCCGCCCACGGCGACGGAGATCGCCCAGAAGATGGCGGAGCCCGCGCCCGCCCCGGCGGACCTCTTCGCCCCGGAGCGCAACATCCGCTACGGCGCGTGGTACCTGGCGCAGCTGATGAAGCGCTTCGCTCACCCGGCGCTCGCGGCTGCGGCCTACAACGCGGGCCCCAAGGCGGCGGTGCGCTGGACGCAGGAGCGCGGCACCCTGCCGCTGGACCTGTTCGTGGAGTCCATCCCCTACCGGGAGACGCGCGGCTACGTGAAGCAGGTGGTGGCGGACCTGTACCTCTACCACCGCTTCTACGAGAAGGACGGCACCCAGGCCCGGCTGGCCATGACGGTGCCCGCCCCTTCCGCGGACGGCGTCAGCTTCTGACGAGGAAGGGACGGCTCAGGTGCCGCGGGAAGCCCGGCGGCGCTCGATTTCGTGCTCCAGCGACTGGACGACCTCCGACAGCGGCATGCTGCTGGAGTCCACGTGCACCGCGTCGTCGGCGGGCTTCAGGGGCGCCACCTCGCGGCCGGAGTCCGCGGCGTCGCGGCGCGTCTGGTCCTGAAGGACGCCCTCCAGGCTGCTGTCCACGCCCTTCTGGAACAGCTCCTCGAAGCGGCGGCGCGCCCGCACCTCCGGGTTCGCCTGGAGGAAGAACTTCACGTCCGCGTCCGGGAACACCACCGTGCCGATGTCCCGGCCCTCCAGGATGGCACCCGACGCCGCCTCCAGCGCCAGCCGCCGCTGGAGCGCCAGGAGCCCCGCGCGCACCACCGGCCGCCCGGACACCTGCGACGCCCCCATGGAGATGGGCGGGGTGCGGATCTCCGACGACACGTCCTCGCCGCCCAGGAAGACGTGGTTCTCCTCGCCCACCACCTGGAAGTGGATGCGCACGCGCCCGAGCAGCTCGCCCAGCTTCGCGTCGTCGTCGAACGCGATGCCCTCGCGCGAGGCCATCAGCGCCACGCAGCGGTAGATGGCGCCCGTGTCCACCAGCGCGAAGCCCAGCCGCCGCGCGAGCAGCTTCGACACGGAGGACTTGCCCGCCCCCGCCGGCCCGTCGATGGCGACGATGAACGGACGCGCGCTCATGACAGGATCTCCTTCAGCGCGGCGACGCAGCGCGCGTTCTCCTGGGGCGTGCCCACGGAGATGCGCAGGCAGTGGGGGTGGCCGTTGCCCGCCATGGGCCGCACGATGACGCCCCGGCGCAGGAGCTGCTCGTACACCGCGGCTCCCGGACGGTGGCAGTCCACGAACACGAAGTTCGCGTGGCTCTCCGTCAGCGTGAGCCCCAGCTTCGGCAGCTCCTCCCCGAAGTAGCGCAGCCCCGCGCGGTTGTTCTCACGCGTGCGCTCCACGTGCTCCGCGTCCTCCAGGGCCGCCATGCCCGCCGCCTGCGCCACCGTCGTCAGGTTGAACGGCATGCGCGTGCGGTGCACGTAGCCCGCGAGCTTCGCGTCCATCACCGCCGAGCCCAGCCGGATGCCGGCCAGCCCGTGGATCTTGCTGAACGTGCGCAGCCCCACGAGGTTCGGGTACGTGTGGAACAGCTCCACGGCGCTCGCGTAGTCGGGCCAGTCCACGAACTCCGCGTAGGCCTCGTCGTGGACGACGAGCACGTCCCTGGGCACCGCCTGGAGGAACGTCTCCAGGTCCTTGCGCCCGAACGTGGTGCCCGTGGGGTTGTCCGGGTTGGCCAGGAACACCATGCGCGTGCGCGGCGTGACGGCGCGGGCCATGGCCTCCAGGTCGTAGCGGAAGCCCTCGCGCATGGGCACCTCCACGAACGCACGGCCGTGCGCCTGCGCGGAGATGCGGTACGCCGGGAACGAGCCCCCGCACAGGAGGATCTCCTCCTCCGGCGTCGTGAACGTGCGGATGAGCAGCTCAATCAGCTCGTTGGACCCGCTGCCCAGCACCACTTCCTCCGGCTTCACGCCCAGGTGCGCGGCGAGCCGGCGCACCAGGTGGAAGCTGGTGGCGTCCGGGTACAGGTTCACCTGGGAGGCGGCGTTGCGCATGGCCTCCACCGCGCGGGGCGACGGGCCCAGCGGGTTCTCGTTGGAGGCCAGCTTGATGACGCCGGTGAGGCCGTACTCCCGCTCGGTCTCCTCGATGGGCTTGCCCGGAACGTAGGCCTTGAGCGTCTCGACGTAGGGAGGAACGAGCGGTCGCATGGGAGACGGGCCTCTACTTGCCGGTGAACACGCCGAAGGCGCGGAACTTGTTGTAGCGGTCGCGAACCAGGGCGTCCGGGGACAGCTCCGCCAGCTGGCCCAGGTGCTTGCGCAGCGTCTTGCCCAGCGCCTCGGCGGCCTTGGCCGGGTCGCGGTGCGCGCCGCCGGGAGGCTCCGGGACCACCTCGTCGATGATCTTCATCTCCAGCAGGTCGGGCGCGGTGGGACGCATCGCGTCCGCGGCCTTGTCCGCCTTGCCTGCGTCGCGGAAGAGGATGGACGCGCAGCCCTCCGGGGTGATGACGGAGTAGACGCTGTTCTGGAGCATCAGCACGCGGTTGCCCACGCCAATGGCCAGCGCGCCGCCGGAGCCGCCCTCGCCAATCACCGTGGAGATGATGGGCACGCGCAGGCGGCTCATGACCTCCAGGTTCACGGCGATGGCCTCCGCCTGGCCGCGCTCCTCCGCGCCGATGCCCGGGTACGCGCCCGGCGTGTCCACGAAGGTGAGGATGGGCTTCTCCAGCCGCTCCGCCAGCTCCATCAGCCGGCGCGCCTTGCGGTAGCCCTCCGGGCGGGGCATGCCGAAGTTGCGGGCCATGTTCTCGCGCGTGTTGCGGCCCTTCTGGTGGCCGATGAGCATCACCGGCTTGCCGTCGAAGCGCGCGAACCCGCCGACGATGGACGGGTCCTCGCCGAAGTGCCGGTCGCCGCACAGCTCGAAGAAGTCCGTGAACAGGTGCTGGACGTAGTCCAGGAAGAACGGACGCGAGCTGTGACGCGACAGCTGCACCATCTGCCAGCGGGACAGGTCGCTGAAGATCTCCGCCTGGAGCTTCTTCGCCTTCTTCTCCAGCTTGGAGATCTCCGAGGAGAAATCCGCCGTGCCGGTGGTGGAGAGGGCCTTCAGCTCCTCGATCTTCTTTTCCAGCTCGATGAGCGGGCGCTCGAAGTCGAGCGCGTAGCCAATGCCGGTTGCCATGGCGCCGAACTAGCACCAGGGTTCAGGCCTTTCAACGCGCAAGCGGTTACGCACCCCTGGAATGTCCCGGGAAGCCACCCGTCTGGAGCCACATGGTCCTCGCCCTCTCCCTGCTGGCCCTGACCCTGTCCGCCGCCCCGGCCACGCCCCCTTCCGGCCGGGCCCTCAACACCCAGGGGTTCCGCCTCTACCAGTCCGGCCGCTACCCCGAGGCCCTGGAGAAGTTCCAGGCGGCCGCCCAGTCCACCCCGGACTACGCCCTGGCCCACTACAACGCCGCCGCCACCCTGGGCGTCCTGCGCAAGCAGGGCAAGGTGTGCGAGTACAGCGCCCACCGCGACGTCATCGTGGAGAAGCTGGCCACCGCCGTGCGCCTGGACCCGCGCCGCCTCCAGCGGGCGAAGGAGGACCGGGACCTGGACGTCATCCGGGACACACTCGGCTGGCAGAAGCTGCTGGGCCGCACTCCCCAGAGGGAGGCCGACGTGCCGGCCCTCCTGAGGGCGGTGTCCTGGTACGGCCCCGGCGTGGGCGTCTACGGCACCACCCGGGCCCTGAGGTTCCAGGACGGGGGCCGCGTGGAGCTCTGGAAGAAGGACGTGGATGACTCCGGCACGCCGAAGGAGTCGCGCACCCGGGGCACGTACACGGTGAAGGGCCGCACGGTGGAGGTGAAGCTCCCCGGGACCGCGCCCGTCACCGGCACCCTCACCGAGGCGGGCGCCCTCACCTTCCCGGAGCCCCTGGGCGGCTTCACCGACAGCCCGTCCGAGTGCGACGCCTGACGTGACGGGGCGTGAAGTGACGACCCGTTCACGCCTACACGCCTCCGGGGAGCGCCGCCCTGGCGCGCCTGCCCGCCGGTGCCCACCTTCCTCGTGAAGCAGAGGGGGGAAGCGGTGCACCGACTCAACGCAAGACACTGGGGGCTCGTCGCCATCGTCGCGGCGGCGCCCTTCGTCCTCGCCTTCGTGCTGGGCGCCGCGGCCCCCCAGCTCCTGGAGCCGGTGCTCGGCACTCCCGTGGGCGGGCTGAGCTGGGGCCTGGCCACGGTGCTGGGACTCGTCGGCGGCGCCCTCTTCGCGCGCATCCTCGCGGCCCTGCAGCGGCCGCGCATCCAGGCATCCCCGGGGCTGCGCCTGCTGGGCACGGTGGGCGGCGCCAGCGCGGTGGTGACCCTGTGCATCGTGCCGGCGGTGGCGCTGATGCTCGTCGGGCCGGGCTGGGTCCTCCAGCAGCATCTGGAGGTGCCGGCGGCCCCGACGGTGCGCTCGCTCAAGGCGAGCGCCGTGGACCTGCTGGGCCAGGCGCGCCGGGCGTATCCCCACCGGCTGCCCCTGTCCCTGCTCTTGCCGGGCCCCCACTAGGCGCCCGGCGTCTCCAACGTCAGGCCGCCTTGATCTTCGCCGGCGGCGCGGACAGCGCGTACCACGCGGTGCGGAACGCCTTGAGCTCGCGCAGCCCCGCGGGGTGACGGCCCAGCGCGGGCGCCATCGTCACGGGCAGGCCAATCTTCTTCTCCATGGCCTTGGCCGCGTTGAGCTCCAGCTTGCGGCGGTTCTCGCACTTCTCGCAGGTGGACTTGGGGCCCACGCGGTTGACGAGCACCCGCTCCACCTGGAGCTTGCGCTCCTTGAGGTACTCCACCAGCCGCTCCGTGCGGGACGCGGCCAGGTCCTCGCCGCGCGTGACGACGACGAAGCGCGACTCGCTGGGGGACGCCAGCGCGTCCTCGAAGCGCTTCACGTGCTTGAGCATCGCGGCCAGGTCATCCGCCAGCTCGCCCAGGCCCTTGGCGCGGTGCTTGTTGAGGATGCCGTGCAGCGCGCCCAGCCACGTCTTCGCGGTGTCCGCCAGCTCCACCACGCGCACGTTCGTCACCTGCGGCGACGAGTCCACCACGATGCGCTTGAAGCGCTCCTGCACCAGCGCGTCCGTGAGGACGGACATGGCCGCCAGCTCGTCGATGCCCGGGGGCGCGCACTCCAGCAGGTTGCGCAGGTAGAGCAGGTCCGCCGGCACGTCGTTGCCCGCCTTGGGCGCGCCCTCGAAGGCCTTCTCCGCCTTCTCCTTCAGCCGCTTGCGCAGGGCGTTGAACCAGCCCGCCATGTCCAGCTCGCGTGCGTACAGGCCCTTGGTGCCCTTCACCTGGGTCTCGGTGTCCGTCAGGCGGCTCTGCAGCACGTCCGACAGCGAGTGCGCGGGGTCCGTGGAGATGAGGAGCACCGGCCCCTCCTTCTCCGTCAGCGTCACCGCCGCGGCGGCCGCGCAGGAGGACTTGCCCACCCCGCCCTGCCCCACGAAGAAGATGAGCCGCGTGGGCGGCAGCGGAGGCGCCGCGATGGGAGGCATGGACGGGGCGCGCACCAGCGCCGGAGGCCCCTCGGCCGCGCTGAACTCCAGCGCCTTGGTCTCCTTGCCCGCCGCCCACTCCCTGGCGAACTCCTTCAGCCCGTCCAGCCCCCGGGGCGCCACCTCGCGGCGGCCCAGCAGGTTCACGGGCACGGTCTTGTCCAGCGCCTGGTACTTGCGCACGTGGGGCGCCTGCAGGCCGCGGCGGCCCTGGCACGCCGGACAGCCCTCGTGGTCCTCCACCTGGTTGACCACCACCTCCGTCACCGGCAGCCCGCGCTCGCGCAGCTGGGTGAAGTACATGCGCGTCTGCGCTTCCGGCACCGGCTCCGCCAGCGCCACCAGGTGGAAGGCCGTGCGCGCGGGGTCCTTCAGCAGCGCCAGCAGCTTCTCCGCCTTCTGGCCCACCTGCTCCAGGAAGCCCGCGGGAGCCGCTTCCGCCGCCGCGGCGGCCTTCTTGCCCTTGCCGCTGGGGGCCGGGGCGGCGCGGTCCTGGCCCGCCTTCACGAAGCCCAGGAACTTGCGCAGCTGCGCGGGCAGGTCGAACAGGCGCAGGGTGTGGCTGGTGGGCGCCGTGTCCACCACGATGCGGTCGTACTCGCCCGACTCCAGCAGGTCCACGACGTGGAACAGGGCCACCAGCTCCTCCAGCCCCGGCACCGCCTGCTGGTAGAGCTTGCCCATCTCCTCGTCGGACAGGTGCGTGCCCTTCACCGCCGCCTTCGCCAGCGCCGGGAGGTACTCCGCCAGGAACGGCTTGAGCAGCGCGGGCGGGTTCAGCTCCGCGCCGAACAGGCCCCCCTCGCCCTTGCCCGCCTGGAGCTTGGTGGGCTTCGCCGGAAGCTTCTTCTTCACCAGGTCCGACAGGGACTGGACCGGATCCAACGAGACGACCAGCACCCTGTGCTTGGGCGCTTCTTCGGAGAGCCTCACCGCGTACGCTGCCGCGAGCGTGGTCTTGCCGACCCCGCCCTTGCCACCGAAGAAGTGAAGAACTCTCGCGTCGCTCATTGCGTTGTGGCCTTCCTTGTGCCCCCCCGGCGGCACCCCAGATGACTCACGTCGGACGACCGCCCCGTGGGGGGCGGACGTGGCCCGAAATGCGACGTCCCGGCCGGGCCCTCACCAACGGGTGGGAGAGGCCCGGAGGATCCCCCGTCCAGGGGGGAAAAGTCAAGAATTGACAGGGGTTTTCGAGACCTCCCCTGCCCATTTAAGCCGGCCCGGGGAGGCCCCGCGCGCGCCCTCCAGGAGCCCTGCCAAGGGCCCGGAATCCGGGCCCCACTGCCTACCCATCAGGTCAGCGGACGTCAGCCGTCAGCCGCCGGACCCGGTGGATCAGCGGGTCAGGAAGCTGCTGGCGCCCAGGGGGCCGTCGTTGCCCTGGCCACCCAGGGGGCTGCCGCCACCCGGGGTGCCCTGCGCCCGGTTCTCCGCCGCGTAGCGGTTGAGCTTGTTGTAGAGCGTCTTCTCGCTCACCCCCAGCACCTCCGCCGTGCGGGCCTTGTTGTTCCCGTTGCGCTGGAGGCTGCCCAGGATGTACTCGCGCTCCACGGCGTCCAGGCTCAGGCCGAACGGCAGCTTGAACGTGTGGCGCTCCGGGCTCTTGCCGGCCATGTCGGGCGGCAGGTGCTCGCGGGTGATCAGCTCCCCGTCGCAGAGGATGACGGCGCGCTCCACGGCGTTGCGCAGCTCGCGGATGTTGCCCGGCCAGTCGTAGTTCTTGAGGACCTCCATGGCGTCCGGGTGCACGCCGGAGACGCGCTTGGCGGAGTCCCCCCGGAACTTGTCCACGAAGTGCTGGACCAGGATGGGCACGTCGTCCCGGCGCTCGCGCAGGGGCGGCAGGTGCAGCTGGAACACGTTGAGGCGGAAGTAGAGGTCCTCGCGGAAGCGCTGGTTCTTGATCTCCTGCTTCAGGTCGCGGTTCGTGGCGGACAGCACGCGCACGTCCACTTCGATCTCCACCTTGCCACCCAGCCGGCGCAGGCGGCCCTCCTCCAGCACGCGCAGCAGCTTGGCCTGCAGGTCGATGGGGATCTCACCCAACTCGTCCAGGAAGAGCGTGCCGCCGTGGGCCATCTCGAACACGCCCGGGCGGCGCTGATCCGCGCCGGTGAAGGCGCCGCGCTCGTGGCCGAAGAGCTCGGACTCAATCAGCGTCGCGGGGATGGACGCGCAGTTGATGGCGATGAAGGGCTTGTCGCGGCGCAGGGACAGGTTGTGCACCGTGCGGGCGACCACTTCCTTGCCCGTGCCGGACTCGCCGCTGATGGAGACGCTGGCCTTGGAGGGGGCCACCTTCTCGATCATCTCGATGACCTTGCGCATCCCGGTGGAGCCGGCGATGAGGTCCGTGGAGCCCAGCTGCTTGAGGCGGCGCCGCAGCGTCTGCACCTCGCGCAGGGTCTCCTTCTTCTCCAGCGCGCGGTCGATGCAGACCTTGAGCCGCGCGGTGTCCAGCGGCTTCACGATGAAGTCGTAGGCACCCTCGCGGATGGACTCCACCGCGGTGTCGATGGTGCCGCGGCCGGTGAGGAACACCACCGGGCAGTCCGGCAGCTCCTCGCGCAGGTTGCGCAGGAGCCACAGGCCGTCCGTCTCCGGCATGGCGAGATCCGACAGGACGACGTCGGGCCGGAACTCACCGGCCTTGCGGAGGGCGTCATGCCCGTCGAACGCGGTCTCGACCTTGTGACCCCAGGCGGACAACATCTCCGCCAGGGCCTCGCAGGTCTCACGTTCGTCATCCACGGCCAGGATTCGTGCGCTGCCCAAGGTGAAAACCTCCACTGCGATGAAGCGTGATGAAACCGGATGGAAGACCGACAGCGCCTGAAGGGGGGAACCTCAGGCGCGCGGGAACACGAGGCGGCACGTCCCCGCCTGAATAGCGACTTCGATGCCCAGTTGCGCCGCGCGCAGCGTCAGCGCGGCCACGGTGTCCGTCGCCCGTTCGGGCGCCGAGGAGCCGTCCACGACCTCCAGCACCGCTTGAGGCCCTTCGGCGCGGACCGCGACGACCACGGTGCTGCCCTGATCCGCGCGCTGGAAGGCGCGCATCAGCACCTGCACCAGGAAGAACCCCAGCTCGGTGGTGTCCTCCATGCGGGCCTGCACGTCCGGCTCGATGGCGCGCGTGACCTGAAGCCGGCGCCGGCGGCTCTCGTGGCCCAGCACGTCCAGGGCCTTGCCGGTGGCGTCCGACAGCGGCGCGTCCCCGGAGGGGCCCGCCCCGCGAAACACGATGAAGTCCGAGAAGAGCTTGAGCAGGCTGTCCACGCGAGCAATCTGCTCGCGCATGGCCTTGAGGTTCTTCTCCTGCGTGGCCGGCACCTGGCCGGACTCGCCCTTGAGCTTCTCGGAGAGGACCTCGAGATGGATGGCCAGCGCGTTGAGCGGGTTGCGCACGTCGTGCAGCAGGCTGTCCATCAACGGCGGAACCGCGTCGTAGCGGGCCGCGCCCACCACGGGGTCCGACACATCCTGGACAGAGGGCGCACTGCTTGCCATTGCTGTTGAGCTAACCACCTGGAACTCCTAGGAATTTTCCGTCTCCCCACCCCCGCCGCCGCCCTACCGGAGCCAGGATTTAGGGAGCACCCCTGGGATCGTCAACCCTGGGTCGGTAATTCTTGCCGGAGTTCTAAAATTCCCGTGTCGGAACGGCCACTTAGGACCTCTCACAAGTGTCATTCAACGAACGGGAACCCTGCACCGGGCGATCAGCGCGTCCAGGGGTTGTCCGCCCCCGGACACGGCACCGCCTTCAGGTCCCGGTTGCGGCCGCCGGAGGCTGCGCGGCGGCGCCCAGGCCGACGAGCTGGAGGCCCAGCCGGGCCGCGTACTCGAAGATGCGCGGGTCCCGGTAGAACTCGCCGAACACGATGCGGGTGCAGCCGCTGTTGGCGATCAGCTTGAAGCACGGCCAGCAGGGGCTGGCGGTCGTGTAGATGGTCGCGCCGTCGATGCGGACGCCGTTCTTCGCCGCCTGGATGATGGCGTTGGCCTCCGCGTGGACGGTGGCCACGCAGTGGCCGTTCTCCATCATGTGGCCCACCTCGTCGCAGTGGGGCAGGCCGCGGATGGCGCCGTTGTAGCCGGTGGACAGGATGGTCTTGTCCCGCACCAGCACCGCGCCCACATGCTTGCGGTCACAGGTGGCGCGGGTGGCCACCTGCTGGGCGATGTCCATGAAGTACTGATCCCAATTGCCCCGAGCGGACATGCGCGTGAACCCTCCGGCGAATGAGCCCGCAGCTCTAACGCCGGCCTGAATCACGTCCAGTAATCGGAAATCGGGACGAAAACTGGCTGTCGGATCAGCGACTCGCGGTCTTCTGCGGCCCCGCACCGTCCGCGTCCGCGGAGCGCTCCAGCAGCCGGCCGAAGCCCTTCGCCTGCATGAAGCCGCGCACCTTGGCGCTGGGCGCGGCGAACGTCTCACCCGGCATGGGCACGTCGAAGCTGAAGTTCTGGGCGGCGACCTCGAAGTCCACCTTCGCGGTGCGGTAGCCCTCCACGATGGCCAGGAGGCGCCCCGTCTCCAGGCTGAAGATGCCGCCGCCGGAGGCCCCGTAGCCGATGGGCGCGTCCGTCTTGAGCATGCGCGGGTGCTTCGTCTGCTTGTCCCACTCCACCTGGGACACCATGCCGCCGGAGATGGACAGCGCGCGGCCGTACGGGGACGCCGCCACCACCACGTCCTCACCGGGCTCCGGCTCGTCGTCCGCCGCCAGCTCCGCCACGGGCCACGTCACGCCCGTCACGCGCAAGAGCGCCAGGTCCAGGTCCGGCACCTGCCCCGTGGCCACCACCTCCGCGGCGTACTCGTGCGACTCCGCGCGCCGGTCCAGCACGACCTTGAGCACGGGGTCCTTGAGGTCGCCCTGCTCCACCGCGTGCGCGTTGGTGAGCACGTAGCTGACGGGGCCGGACTCCCCGACCTCCGTCCCGATGACGACGCCCGACGCCGAGCGGCGCACCTTGCCGTCCTCCGTCGTCACCAGCCGCACGTTGAGCGGGAGGATGCGCCGCACCATCGCCTTGCGCGTGGGCTGCGGCGTGGGCTCGGGCCGGGACAGCGCCCGCTCCACCCGGAGCGGGGCCTGCGTGTGCGTCGCGACCGGGGTCTCCGTGGAGGACTGCGACGGGGCACTGGCGCACGACACGAGGGCCCACAGGAGGGGGGTGCCCAACAGCAACCGGTTCATCAACACTCCAGGCGCAAGGAAGAGGAGGGACGAAAGACGACGACACACGCGCGAACTCGGTGTGAGGTCCCATCATCCCGAGCCCCGGCCCGGATTGGGAAGCAGACGAGCAGGCATTGGCTTCCCGGATGCCTGCCCTCCCCGCCCCGTCAGGTGTAGCGCTGGCGCATCAGGAACAGGATGGCGTCCTTCGCGCAGAACTCGCAGTAGCCGTAGCGGTCCGCCATCGTCTTGAGCGTGTCCTGCACCTGGGACTGCTCGCGCGGGGTGAGCTGGTTGCGGTCCTCGGAGAGGTACTTGAGGATGTTCTCCTTGTTCTTGCGCAGCACGCGCTTGCGCTCCTCGAAGTAGTGGTCGCGCAGGCGCTTGAACATGTCCGGGAAGATGCGCGGATAGTCCATGGCGCCGTCCGGGTTGTCCAGCCGGTGCGCGCCGATGCTCGCGATGAGGCCCCGGCGGAAGTCCGGCGGCGCCTCGCCCTGCGGCATCACGATGGCCTCCACCTCCGCCATGCGCGCCTCGTCCGGCTTCTCCGACTCGCCCGTCACGCGGTTGCGCATCTTCTCCCCGCGCACCCAGTGGCTGACGCTCTGGATGTAGCGCTCCACCAGCTCGCGGTACTGCCCTTCGGACACCAGGCCCATGGAGTCGCGCACCTCGGAGTCCACGCGGTCCAGGTACTCGCCCTCCACCACGCGCACGAAGGTCTCGTGGTCGTGGTAGCCGTCCATCACCTCCTGGAGGAGGAACTCGTAGACGCTCTTGTCCTTGCAGAGCGCGTGCAGTTCCTCCAGCACCGCCAGCGCGTGGAGGCACTTGTAGTCCGGGTTCTGCGCGGCGTTGAAGAGCGCCGTCTTTATCTCCCGCGCGCTCGCGCCGGAGCGCCCCTCGTAGTTGGGGTACGCGTCGGACTCCTCGTACATCTCCTCGCGCAGCTTGAGCAGCTCCTTGGTGTTCGCGGAGGACAGCCGCGCGGGCACCCCGGCCTCCTGGTACAGGTGCAGCTTCTCCACCGGGGCCACCTGATCCACCAGCGGCTTCACGTTGGCCGGGTAGCGGTCCGGAATGGGCTTCTTCAGGCGCGTGAGCACCGCCCACATCGCGGCCACCTCCGTGGCGTGCGGCGCGACGTGCTTGCCCACGGACGTGGCGGTGATCTGCGCGTCGTAGATCTCCTGCTCGACCTTGTAGCGGCGCAGGTACGGCACCCGCACCAGCTCAATGCGGCCCTTGAACGACGCGAAGTCCGGCAGCTCCTTGAAGGCCCCCAGGTGCTTCTCGTTGGAGGACGCGATGAGCACCTCGTCCAGCTGGAGCACGAAGGGCTCCAGGGGCACCTCGCCCGTCTCGCTGAAGCCCAGCAGGTACTTGAAGGCCTCCAGCGGGCGCTTGAGCAGGTCCGCGTACTCGATGAGGCCCCGGTTGGCGTGCACCAGCGGGCCGTGCGGCTCGAAGAGCACCGTGCTGTGCAGCGCGGCGGGCAGGTTGAGCTGGGTGCGGTCCGCGGAAATCTGCTGCGCGGCGGCGTCCACGCTCATCTGCGGCTCCACCGTCACCGTGCCCACCTGGTAGCGGCGCGACACGTAGAAGCGCTCCACCTGCACGTGGCGCAGGACCTTGAGGTAGTCCCCGCCGTAGGAGTTGAGCAAGGCCGTGTAGATGCGGCGGCACTTGGCGCACAGCTCGCCGTCGCGCACGTAGTCGGACAGGAGGAAGTCCCCCGTCTCCCCGTCCCCGTTGCCCAGCCCCTTCTTCTTGAGCGCGCCCTCCAGCAGGGCCTTGCGCTCCGTGGGGGGCACCGCGAACAGCGGATGGTCGCGCAGCTCGCAGGGCATGCGCAGGTCCAGCGCCTCCGCGTCCAGGTGGGCGTACGTGGTGAGCTCGCCTTCGGCGGACTTCGCGCCCGCGCGCTCGCCGAAGCCGATGGAGCCCTTGATGAGCTTCTCCGACGGGAACACCCACGCGATGCGGTAGAGGGCCCCTTGCGGCTGGCGGGAGTAGTCCTCCATCCCCTGCTTCAGCGCGTTGACCAGGCTGGACTTCGCGCTGCCGTTGGGGCCGTGCAGCATGATGAGCTTGTTGATGCGGCCCGCGCGCACGAAGTTGCCCAGGATGCGGTAGAGGGCGTTCTGCACCTCCTCCTGCCCGGCGACGCGGCCGTCATGGTCGGCGGACGGGACGTCGAACACCTTGAAGCGCCGGATGGTGCCGGTGGGGTGCGGCACGGCCTCCGTGCCGTAGTGGTCCATCACGTCCCGCAGGTACTGCGCCGCGTTGCGTGACTGCCCCTTCGGGTCCGTGAAGAAGAGCGACAGGTACTCCTCGAAGGACAGGATGGACCGGTTCTTGACGAAGTCGGCGCTGACCTGTGCGCCCACCTCCTGCAGATAGCCCTTCGCTTCCACGGCGGCTCCCCTCTGTGGGTGGGTAGTCTCTCGGATGTAGCCACGGCGCTGCGCCGTCGCATGTGAACCCCGGGGAACGACCTTCGTTCCCGGCCCCGGGGATGTAAAGCCGGCGCCCCCTCCCTGAAGGCGGGTGTGTTCGGGGCCGCGCGCTTGGACGCCGGCCGTGTCCCACCCGGCCAGGCGGGCGCCCGGGGGTGGGAGGTTCAGGCGCGCTGGAAGTTTGAGGACGTCCGTCGGATGACGGATGGTTGGTGATTCGCGGACCCGGGATGGGTGAGATACGGTCCCGGACTGCCACACCCCACAGAGCCGCAACGCCTCACCCGGAGCCCACACGCGATGCACAAGGAGCCCATCATCGGCATCGACCTCGGCACGACGAACTCGTGCGCGGCGATCGTCGAGGACAGCGGGAACGTCAAGCTCATCCCCTACAAGGGCGGCGAGTACACCATCCCCTCCATCTTCGCCATCGACGACAAGGGCAACGAGCTCATCGGCTTCGAGGCGAAGCGCCAGTGGCAGCTCAACCCGCGCAACACCGTCTACGGCGCCAAGCGCCTCGTCGGGCTCAACTTCAGCAGTGAAGTCGTCGGCACGATGAAGAAGTCCGTGGCGTACAACATGCGCCCCGGCTCGAAGAACGACGTCACCCTGGACGTGGGCAAGAAGGAGTTCACCCTCCAGGAGATCAGCGCCAAGATTCTGGGGAAGATCCGCGAGGTCGCCTCCAACTACCTGAAGACGCCCATCAAGCGCGCGGTGGTGACGGTGCCCGCGTACTTCAACGACCGGCAGCGCCAGTCGGTGAAGGACGCCGGCAAGCTCATCGACCTGGAGGTGGTGCGCATCATCAACGAGCCCACCGCCGCGGCGCTCGCCTACGGCGTGGGCAAGGGGCTGTCGGAGAAGGTCGTCATCTACGACCTGGGCGGCGGCACCTTCGACGTCTCCATCATCGAAATCCGCGACCGCGTCTTCGAGGTGAAGTCCACCGGCGGCGACGTGTTCCTGGGCGGCATCGACTTCGACAACGCCATCATCCACCACGTCCTCAAGGACTTCGCGGCCAAGACGGGCATCGACCTGGCCACGGACCCGGTGGCCATGCAGCGCATCAAGGACCTGGCGGAGCGGACCAAGATTGATTTGTCCGCGCGCGAGGAGGTGCCCTTCAACATCCCCTTCATCACGATGACGGCGCAGGGCCAGCCGCTGAACATCGAGATGAAGTTCACGCGCAAGATGCTGGAGCAGCTGACGAACCAGCTGGTCGACCGCACCCTCCAGATGGTGGCGCGCGTGCTGGTGGACTCCGGCCTGTCCACCAAGGACATTGACGAAGTGATGCTGGTGGGCGGCCAGACGCGCATGCCCGTCGTGCAGGACCGGCTCACCAAGTTCTTTGGCAAGCCGCCCAGCAAGGGCGTCCACCCGGACGAGGCCGTGGCCATTGGCGCCGCGCTCTACGCGCACTCGCTCCAGGACGACACCAACCTGCGCATCCAGCTGTTGGACGTGATTCCCATGGCCATTGGCCTGGAGCGCGGCGACGGCGGCTTCCACGTCGTCTTCCCGCGCAACGCGTCCATCCCCAACGCGAAGCAGCTGCTGGCCACGACGAGCATCGACAACCAGACCGAGCTCGCCATGCGCATCTACCAGGGCGACCACGACACGGTGGCGCGCAACGACCTGCTGGGTGAGTTCACCTTCTCCGGCATCCTGCCCGCCAAGGCCGGCACGGTGAACGTGGAGATCATCTTCGACGTGAGCGTGGAGGGCATCCTCACCATGCGCGCGAAGGACCCCGCCTCCGGCCGCGAGATGAAGACCACGGTGCGCGTCACGCAGAGCTGACGCACCGGGCGCCACAAACACCACGGCGCCCCTGCCTGCTGTGAGGCGAGGGGCGCCGGGTGGGATGCAACGACCGCCGAGGGAAACCTCAGGCGGTCTTCTTTTCCTTCTCCATGACGATCTGCGGGGGCTCGTGCTTGGTGATCACCTGTTCGGTGATCTTGCACTCCTTGACGCCCTCGCGGAACGGCACGTCGTACATGATCTCCAGCATCGCGTCCTCCATGATGGCGCGCAGGCCGCGCGCTCCGGAGTGACGGCGCATCGCCTCGCGAGCGATGGCGCGCAGCGCTTCCTTGGTGAAGGTGAGCTTCACCTTCTCGATCTCGAACATCTTCTGGTACTGCTTCACCAGGGCGTTCTTCGGGATCGTGAGGATGGTGACGAGGTCATCCTCCTTCAGGTCGTTGAGCGTCGCGATCATCGGCAGACGGCCGATGAACTCCGGGATCATCCCGAACTTCATCAGGTCTTCCGGCTCCGTCATGGCCAGCAGCTCACCCACGCTGCGCTCTTCCTTGTGGGTGATCTTCGCGCCGAAGCCCAGGCCCTTCTCACCCACGCGGCGCTTGATCACGCCGTCGATGCCGTGGAAGGCACCGCCGCAGATGAAGAGGATGTTCGTCGTGTCGACCTGGACGTACTCCTGCTGGTTGTACTTCTTGCCGCCGCGCGGGGTGACGTTGGCGCGGGTGCCTTCGATGATCTTCAGGAGGGCCTGCTGCACGCCCTCGCCGCCCACGTCGCGGGTGGCGCTGGGCATGTCGCCCTTGCGCGCGATCTTGTCGATCTCGTCGATGTAGACGATGCCGCGCGCGGCCTTCTCCACGTCGTAGTCGGCGTTGTGGAGGAGGTTCTGGATGATGTTCTCGACGTCCTCACCCACGTAGCCGGCCTCGGTGAGGCTGGTGGCGTCCGCGATGGTGAAGGGAACGTTGAGGAAGCGCGCCAGGGACTGCGCGAGCAGCGTCTTGCCCGAGCCCGTGGGGCCGATGAGCAGGATGTTGCTCTTCTGCAGCTCCACGTCCTCGCCGCCAGGGGCCTTCACTCCGGGGCGCGGCCGGGCGGCCGGCTTCTTCTGGTAGATGCGCTTGTAGTGGTTGTAGACCGCGACGGAGAGGACCTTCTTCGCCTGGTCCTGACCGATGACGTAGTCATCGAGGAACGCCTTGATCTCCAGTGGCGTGGGCAGGCTGACCTGCGGCTTGCCCTCCTCGCGTTCGTTCTCGTCCGCGATGATGTCGTTACACAGCTTGATGCACTCGTCGCAGATGTAGACCGTGGGTCCGGCGATGAGCTTCCGAACCTCGCGCTGCGATTTGCCGCAGAACGAGCAGGACAGGTTGACGTGGTGCTCCTTCTTCACTGCCGCCTCCGAGTTCGCCGGTCCCGGTTCGGGACCTTCTCCGCCGACCACCGCACTCCACCACCCGCGAAGCCGCCCACGTCTTTCGACGGCTCCAGGCCCACCTGCTACAGGCCCTGAACCCACTATAGGGCCCTCCCCTCCGGGCAGGAAGCCCGTCAGGAGTGCCCTTTCCCAGGAGCGTTCAGCCCAGGTCAACGGGTCGGTCTTGGATAACAGCGACTCAAGCGTCCGTCACGCTCGACGCGATCTCTTCGACATCGTCCGCGAGGGCGGCCGCCCGCTCGGCGACAGCGTTGGGGACTCGACGGCTTCCCGCCAGCTCGGAGGCGAGCTTGCGCGCCATCTGCGCCAGTTTCCGCACCTGGAGGCTCTCCGGGGGCGGCTCCGGCGGGGGCCGGGGGAAGCGCTCGGTGAACTCCTTCTTGAGCTCCGTGGGGGACTTCTCCGGGCTCCAGATGCTGTCGCGCAGGGACTTGTATTCGGTGGGGGACAGCTGGCCCCGCTCCTCGGCGTCGGCCAGGACTTCCACCACCTCGAAGGCGGGGGCCTTTTCCGGGAACTCGTGCTGCTGGAGCTCTTCCGGGGCTTCGTGCTTGGCCAGGAAGCTGAACGAGCGCGTGAGCTTCAGCGCGGTCTGCTTCTTGATGTGCAGTTCCTTGAGGCAGTAGGCCTCGAAGGAGGCGTGGCCCCACTCCTCGTACTTGGCTTCGTCCCGGACCTGGACGAGCAGCTTGCCCAGCTCCGCCCAGGTGGACTTGAAGCGCTTGGCGGCGAGCAGGACGGTGTGGCGGAACGTCCCCGGGGGGACGCTCATGGCCTTCTTGGCGATTTCGACTTCGGCGACAGAGGCGGACATGCCTGTTGTATCGGGCACGTCCGGGGGGTGGGCAAGAAAGTCGCCCTACCCCCGCTTGCCGATATTGAACGAAAGCCCCACGGTGGCGCGCTCGCCGTCGTAGGCCTTGAAGGGCCACTTCTTCAGCTCCGCGAAGAGGCACTCGTAGAGCGGGCCCTGCTTGAACTGGGGGTTGTCCACCCAGAGCTTGTTCACGCGGCCGTCGTTCCCGATGACGAACTCCATGGGAATCTTCGCGGCCAGGCCGGGCGTGCGCTCGGCCTCTTCCTTGAAGCAGCGGAAGAGCTTGGACTGGTTGCCGGCGACGACGCGGTTGATGGCGCCCTGGTCGAACTGCTGGGCCATCTCCAGGCCGTCGGGATCCGTGGAGACGCTGCCCGTCCTGGGCGGCCGGCTGGCGGCGGCGCTGGCCACCGCGCCACTGCTCCCTGTCTTGGGGGTGGCACTGCCCTGCCCCTGGGGGCGATCCGGGCGGCGCGGGTCGTTGGACGGGTAGGCGAAGAGGTCCTCGTCGTCCCCCCGGGCCTGGGCCAGGCGGATGGTGGGCGGGTCCATGGTGATGCCGTCGCCCTCCTCCGTCGCGCCGAACAGGCCGTACACGGCGGCGTTGCGCGCCAGGTACCAGCCGGTGACGCCCAGAAGGAGCGCCACGCCCGCGGCGACGCCGGCCAGCAGCTTCACGCGCTTCTGGTTGCGGGCCTGCTCCACGAGCATCGTCTGGGCGACGCGGCCCTGCGCCTCGTAGCGAGCGATGTGCACCTGGAAGGCGGCGGTGTCCCGGAGCGTCCGGAACTCCCGCTCACCGGCCGGGGCCACCGGGCTGTCCGGGGTCAGCTCCCCCGTGTAGAGCTTCTCCACCACCTGGGACGCGGTGATGGGCCCCAGCACCAGGTCGCCCTGCCGGAAAAGCCACTGCCCATCATTGTCCATCGCGAGTTCTTGAGCGGCCAGCATTCGCGCGGGAGTATCGTGTTTCTCCCGCCGACATCGCAACGCCGTGGCCAGGCCCTCGCTCAAACGAATTCCCGCCGTACTGTGGACTTGGTATCGCGGCGGAAACTTCCGCGGCTTCCAGCGCCAGGTGGAAGGCCCCACGGTCCAGGACGCGCTCGAGGACGCCCTGGAGCAGGCAGGCTCACCGGCGACGGTGATGCCGTCCGGGCGCACCGACCGGGGCGTGCACGCGCGGATGCAGGTCATCAGCCTGCGCCTCAACGAGGACGTGCCCCTGGACTCGCTGCCCGCGAGGCTTACGCCGCACCTGTCCCCGGACGTGGGGCTGTGCCTCGCGAAGCGGCCCCCGGGCGCCTTCCACGCCCAGTGGAGCGCGAGCGGCAAGGAGTACCGCTACCACCTGACGCTGGGCGCGCCGCCCCCGGAGGCGTGGCGGCCGTATGCGCTGGACGTGGCGGCGGATGAGACGCTCCAGCCCGGGCGCCGGGTGACGCCGGAGAAGCTGGAGGCGCTGCTCGCCCGCGCCGTGGGCACGCGGGACTTCACCGCGTTCCACGAGCGCTCCAGTCCCCAGAAGCCGCGCACGCTCGCGTCCGCCACCCTGCGGGAGCTGGGCGGAGGGCTCTTCGAGGCGAGGCTGGAGGGAGACGGCTTCGCGCGCTACCAGGTGCGGTACCTGGTGGGCAGCGCGCTGAAGGTGGCCGCGGGGCTCCTGTCCGAGGAGCAGTGGCACGCGGCGCTGGATGCGGGGAGTTCCCTGGCCGGCTTCAAGGCCCCGGCGCATGGGCTGGTGCTGTGGGAGGTCCGCTATCCTTCCGCGGTGGACCCCTTCGGGCCCGGCGAGCGCCTCCACCCGCCCGGTCTGCCCGACGCGCCACCCTTCATGGGAGCGCCGCCGGGCTGACGTCGCGCTTTCAGTCCACGAAGCGCGCTTCGTACTTCGCCAGCAGATCCGAGATGGCCTCCCGGAGGTACTCGCTCTGACGGATGCGCGTGGTGCGCGACAGCTCCTTCAGGGCGTCCAGCTTCTCGCGGTTGAGACGAAACACGACCGAGGTGAGGCGGGGATTCATGTCCAAGTGCGTGGCCTCCGACAGATGCACACACCCTCTCACAATGTCGGACAACCTCAAGAAAACAACCTACGAGGCCGAACCCACCGGGATGATCCACTGCAACCCGGTGAAGAGCTCGGTGTCCGCGCGCAGTCCGGAGCCGAACCCGAACGTGAAGCCGAGCCCGCCGTACAGCGCGAAATGATCCGAGAGGGTGTGTCTGGCGCCGAACCCTATGCGAGGCCCCAGCCAGGGCCCAGAAATCGGACGCACGGAAACACCGAGATCGAAGAAGGTCCGCCAGGACTCGGATCCGAAGACGCTGCGGTAGCCGGTGATCAGCGCCAGCTCCTCCCCGGGGCGGCCGGTGCTGCCGCGCGCGAGGAGGAACACCTCGTCCCCCTCGTAGCCGACGGTGAGCCCCACCCCCAGATCCAGGTGCCCGGCGAGCCCGGACACGGCGGAGTCCCCGCTGATCCGTTCGGTGTACGAGGCCCCGGGCCCCACGGTGAGGATCAGCGAGCGCTGGCGCGCGTAGGGCCCGTCGTCCACGAACTCCGCGGCGGCGGCGGGGGTGGCCGACGCCAGGCTCGAGGCGATCAGGACGGCGGGGAGCCGCTTCACCCCACCACCGGGAGCTTGAAGCCCTCGGCGCGCCCCTGCCCTGCCCCGGCCGCGGGGGTGATGCCGGCGGCCTCGTTGAGGCGGCCGGAGCGGAAGGGCTCCAGGTCCAGGGCCACGAACTTGAAGCCCAGGGACTTGAAGGCGCCGTTGATCCGCTCGCGGATGCCGGCTTCAAAGAAGCGCGGGTACTCCTCGCTGGCCAGCTCGATGCGCGCCACGTCCTGGTGGTAGCGCACGCGGAACTGCTTGAAGTCCAGGGCGCGCAGCTCCGACTCCGCGGCGGCGATCTGCAGGAGCCGGTCGCGCGTCACGGACGTGCCGTAGGGGATGCGCGACGCCAGACACGCCATCTGCGGCTTGTCCCAGGTGGGCAGCCCCAGCTTGCGGCTCCACGCCCGGATTTCATCCTTGGTGAGCCCCGCCTGGGCCAGGGGGGACGACACCTGGTGCTCCTTCGCGGCCTTGTGGCCGGGGCGGTGATCCTTGAAGTCGTCCGCGTTGAAGCCGTCCAGCACCACGGAGAGGCCCAGCTCCGCGCGCTTCGCCTCGCAGAGGTCGTACAGCTCCGTCTTGCAGAAGTAGCAGCGGTTGGTGGGGTTGGCGGCGTAGTTGGGGTTCGCCAGCTCGTTGCTGGAGACGACGACGTGCCGGGCGCCCAGGCGGTCCGCCAGCTCGCGCGCCTCGCGCTCCTCCTCCGGGGCGACGGAGGCGGACAGCGCGGTGAGCGCCAGGGCGCGCTCGCCCAGCACCTCCGCCGCGATGGCGAGGACGAAGGTGGAGTCCACGCCACCGGAGAACGCCACCAGCGCGCTGCCGTGGGCGCGCAGGGCTTCGCGCATCGCCTCCAGCTTGGGGCGGGACGCTTCACAGAGGGCTTCAATCCGCTCGGGGCTCAGCATGGGGAACTCCTAAAACGGAAGGGCCCCGGATTGCACGCGCATCGCGCGAGCAACCTGGAGCCCTTCGACAGTCAGGGGACGACGGGGGCCCTAGCGGGCCTTGCCCTTCGCGGCCTTCTTCTTCGCCGCGGGGGCCGGCTTGCCCACGCGGGCGGCGCGGGTGGCCGGACGCGCCTTGGCGCCCTTGGAACCCTTGTCCGCCTTGGGCGTCTTCGCGGCCTTCACGGCGGCGACCCGGGCGGGGGCCTCCTCCTCGTCGCGGCGGGCCTTCTTCGCCGGCAGCGGGTTGGCCTTCATCTTCTTGCCGGTGATGATCTTCAGCTCGTCCGTCGTCATCAGGCCCAGGTCCAGCAGGGCCTGGAAGATCTTCGTGCCGCCGTCCTCCACCGACTCCGAGTCGGAGTAGATGGTCACCTCGGGCGAGGTGGGCGGCTCGTAGGGCTCCGTGATGCCGATGAAGTTCGGGATCTCGCCGTTGAGCGCCTTCTTGTACTTGCCGGTGGTGTCGCGCTCGATGAGCTTCTCCGTGGGGCAGTCGACGTAGACCTCCACGTACTTGCCCACCGAGCGGCGCACTTCCTCACGGCTCGACTTGTAGGGGCTCACGCAGGGGACGAGCACCGCCGTGCCGTTGCGGGCCAGGAGGCCGGCGACGAAGCCCAGGCGGCGCACCACCATGTTGCGCTCGTCCTTGGTGTCGCCGATGCCGGCCCACAGGTCGTTCTGGAGTTCGCCCTCGTCGAGGACCTCCACGTTGCGTCCGACCTGCCGGAGGCGCGCCGCGATGTACGCGGCCGTCGTGCTCTTCCCGGTCCCGGACATGCCGGTCAGCCAGAGGGTGAATCCAGTGTTGGGGGCCATAAGGGTTCAAACTCCCTGCGTCCGGAGCGCTTCTTGCACGCGGCGTGGGACGCGGCAGATCCAATTGACCGCCGCTTTATAGACGAAAACCCAGTGACTTGACAATTCGGACCCACCTTTCCGCAGGTGGGGTTGGTCGCCGGGCAAGTTCCCGCCCTTACACGGGTTTTTCAAACCTGAAATCCGCCAATGGAAGCGGAACAGTCTGAAAACCACCCATGCTCCAAACCGACTGGGAAGCGGAGGCCGCCCGGCCTCCGTGTATGGCGACTACAATATATGACACCCGGGGCAGGAGCGCGATTCCCGACGGAGCGGCCTGTCGGCGGTCTTCAATGGAGAACACTGCGGGCGTGTCCACGTGCGAGTGGAAGACACAGGCCACCGCCTCCTGGCGCGCGTCCGCGTCCAGGCACACCCGGAGCCACGCCTCCGGCGCGAAGGCATAGGCGATGCGTGGCGTGGGGGAGGCGTTGGGCAGGGGGACGACCCGCCAGGAGTCCCCCTCCCCCGCCCCGCTCCGGAGGATCACGCCGCAGCCCTCCTGGGGCCACGCGGCCTCCAGGTGGCGGATCATCCGGGCGAGGACTTCCGGAGGGGCGTCGCGGATCAAATCGATCAGGGCTTCGCTTCCGCCGCCGCAGCGCAGCGCGAGCACCGGCGCGGCTCCAGGTCCGTCATCGCGCCCGGCGCGCTCAGCCACCTGCCGCCCAGCGACGGGCCCATCCCCAGCCGCAGCCGCTGGAACACCAGCGCCCCCAGGGCGCCCAGGGCCACGCCCATCGCCCCGTCCGGCGGCGTGCCCAGGTGGCGCACCGTCTCTCCGAAGCACCAGACGCAGCCGTCCTTGTCCCGGAACACCACCGCGCCGCGCGCGCCGTCACCGCCCAGCGCGACCCAGGGGGCCTCGCCGCTCCAGGCCGCCGGCAGCTCCGCGAGCAGTCCGCCGCCGGGCGTGCCCACCGCGTCCGGGTTCACCTCCGGCACCACGCGCGCCAGCACCTCCGCCACCGGCTGGCCCACGTCCCCCGCCGACGCGAGGAACCCCGGCGACCAGGGGCCCATGGTCAGCGAGCCCACGCCCGTCACCGGGGTGCCGCCGCCAGCCAGGTACGCCGTGGCGGTGAGGCCGGACGCGCCCAGCCCGTCCACGCGCGCGCCGCCCGACAGCAGCGCCTCCTGCCCTCGCCCGCCCACGTCCCGCAGGAGGATCTGCCGGGAGTAGCGCAGGATCTGATCCTCGCGCAGCGCCATGGCGCTCCTTCAGCCCCCCGCCATGGCGGGGATGAGGGTGATGCGGTCCGCGTCCTTCACCGGCGTGTCCAGGGCCTTGAGCCCGCGCACGTCCTCGTCGTTGAGGAAGATGTTCACGTACCGGCGCACGGCGCCCTTGTCGTCGAAGAGGCGCGCGCCCATGCCGGGGTAGCGCACCTCCAGGTCGCGCAGCACGTCGCCCACGGTGGCGCCGGCGGCCTGGACCTCCGCCTGGTTGCGCGTGAGCGTCCGCATGGGTGTGGGAATGCGAATCGTGGCCATGGCTTATCTCCCCCGCTTTCGGATGATCAACCGGTGCGTGCCGTCCCCGCGCGGATCCAGGGACACCACGTCGTGGCCCTCATCCTTCGCGCTGCGGGGCACGTTCTTCAAGGGCTCATCGCCCTTGAGCAGCACCTCCAGCAGCGTGTCCGGGGGCAGCGACTCCAGCTTCAGCTTGGTGCGCACGTAGGTCATCGGACACACCTCGCGGGTGATGTCCAACGTCGCCGTCACGTCGGGCATGCGGTGTCCTCCTGGGACGAGGGGAACGGGGGCAGTGACTGGATGTTGCAGCCCGGGCAGTCGGGCGCGCGCGTCACCTTCACCGTGCGCCCCTCCAGCGTCTCGCCGTCGAGCACGTGCAGCGTGGCCTGGCCCCGCGGCCCCGTCGCCGCGCCCGCCAGCAGCTCCAGCGCGAGCAGCGCCTGCACCGCGCCGATGAGCCCCGCCATCGCGCCCAGCACGCCCGCCTGCGCGCAGGTGGGCACCGCGTCCGGGGGCGGCACGTCCTCATAGAGGCAGCGCAGGCACGGGCCGCCGGGGTCGATGCGCAGGGCCTGCCCGTGCATGCGGAGCACGCCGCCGTACACCAGCGGCACGCCGGTGAGCACCGCCACGTCCGACAGGAAGAACTTGGTGGCCACGCCGTCGGTGGCGTCCACCACGAGGTCGTGCTCGCGGAAGAGGCCTTCCGCGTTGCCCGCGTCCAGCCGCTCCGGCAGGGCCTCCACGCTCAGGCCGGGGAAGGCGCGCAGGAGTCCTGCGGCGGCGGACTCCGCCTTGAAGCGGCCCACGTCCTGGGTGCGGTGCCAGAGCTGCCGGGGCAGGTTCGTCACGTCCACCCGGTCCGGATCCACCAGCGTCAGGTGGCCCACCCCGCCCTGCGCCAGCGCGAGCGACGCCGGACAGCCCAGGCCGCCTGCCCCCACCACCAGCACCCGCGCGCGTTCAATACGGGTGGCGTGGGGAATGCGCGCGTGGTGGTCGGTATCCGGCGAACCGTGCATGGGACTGGTGCTCCGCGAGGAACGAAACGAATATGGTGCGGCGACTGAACGTCCGGTCTCCTGAACTTCAGGACGTTCCCGAAGCCTTCCTACCCGTTGTCGCCACTGCCGCCGTCACAAGCGGCCCTCACCTGCCAGGACATATGAAAAACCTGACCGGCGCGCTCGTGTTTTCCACCCTGCTGTCCCTGGCTGTCGGCTGCCACAAGAACACCGGCGAGAGCCCCGACGCGGCCACGCAGACTGGCACCGTCAAGGAGGAGCTCCAGGCGGACCGCGCCGCCGCCCCTGCCCCGGAGGCCACCGCCGAGGCCGGCACGAAGGACGCGAGCGCCGTGAGCTACGACTCGGGCGCCAGCGACCGCCTGGCCCTGGAGGCCTGCGTGGACGGCTGGCTCAAGTCCCACAACCTGGACAAGTACGGCAGCCAGAAGGGCACGATGTACGCGGGCGGCACGCCCCTGTTCGACGAGCGCACGGGCGAGACCACCGACCGCCTGGACTTCGTCCTCTCCCGCCAGCCCGAGGCGAAGAAGGCGTGCGTGGACGAAGGCGCCCCCAAGTAGCGCGCCCCCGTCTGGCCCGAGCCGCGGGGCCGCACCCGCCAGGATGCCGACCTGGCGGCTTGCCGGGAATTCCGCTCCCGGGGAAGGTCCCGTAAGCTGCCGCTCGCATGGACAGCGACCTCCGACCCGGCGACGACCATCCGGCCCACGACCTGAAGGCCCGCGTCCGCGCCGTGCTGGAGCGCCGCAACCTCACGGACAACGTGTCCGCGGAGCAGGCGGCCGCCTCCTGGGAGCAGGACCGCTTCGTCGCCCGGGCGCGCGCGCTGTTCTACGCGCGGATGATGTTCCTCACGTTGGGCCTGCTCATCCTCGCGGTGCCCGCATGGAGCGGCTACTTCGGCTTCAACGGGCCCATCTCCTTCCTGGGCTACTTCGCGATGCTCATCTACAGCGTCGCGAACCTGCTCGTCATCGACCACCCGAAGGCGGGCCGGTGGGTGACGTACCTGTCGCTCTGCTTCGACCTGCTGATCACCGTGGTGCTCATCGCCCGGCCCCAGGTGGGCGGCGGCCTCCAGAGTCCGCTGCTGGCGACGCAGCTCCTGTTCACCACCCTCTTCGCCATCCTCTTCCCCAAGCCGCTGGCCATCCTGCCGCCGCTGCTGGCGCTGCCCATCACCACGCGGTTGGACCTGCTCCTCAACCGCTCCGTGACGGCGGTGGAGCTGCTCACGCTGCTCTGGTACCTGGGGCTCAACTTCATCATCGTCTACGTGCTCGTGTACCTGAACGAGCGCGAGGCCACCGCGCACCGCGAGGTGGTGTCCCTGCAGGGCGACCTGAAGGAGCTGGCGGTGGTGGAGGAGCGCAACCGGCTGGCGCGTGAAATCCACGACGGCCTGGGCGCGTCGCTGTCGTCCATGATCATCCAGGCGGAGTACATCCTGAACCTCGCGCGCGAGGACGGGCTGCGCACGGAGATCCGCGAGATGAAGGCCACCGCGGAGGAGTCCATTGAAGAGCTGCGCCGCAACCTGCGGATGATGCGCGACGACTTCGAGCTGGCGCAGGGCCTGGAGGACTACGTCAAGACGTTCCGCGACCGCACCGGGCAGGACATCCGCTTCGAGCGCACGGGCCTGACGCGCAAGCTGCCCCCGGACGCGCAGCTGGCGCTGTTCCGCATCCTCCAGGAGTGCCTGTCCAACGCCGCGAAGCACGCCGAGGCGAAGGAGGTCCAGGTGCGCCTGGACTTCAGCGCGGAGGGCGTGCACCTGGTGGTCCGCGACAACGGCAAGGGCTTCGACCCGGGCCGCACGCCGCGTGGCCACTACGGCCTGCTCAACATGCGTGAGCGGGCCATGAAGCTCGGGGGTTCCATCGTGGTGGACTCGGCGCCCGGCGCCGGAGCCCAGGTGGCCTTCTCCCTTCCCTGTCTTTCCGCCTGACACGCACCGGAGATCCGCCCCGTGGACCCGACTTCCAGCGCCGCCCCCCTCCCCATCCGCGTGTTCGTCGTGGAGGACCAGACCAAGATCTTGAAGAACCAGCTGCGCCTCTTCGAGGGCCACCCGGACATCGAGATCGTGGGCACCGCCCTGTCCGGTGAGGCCGCGCTGGCGGAGGTGGAGCGCGATCAGCCGGACGTGCTGCTCCTGGACCTGGGGCTGCCGCGCATGAGCGGCATCGACGTGACGCGCGAGGTGAAGGCGCGCTTCCCGAAGGTGGAGATCCTGATCTTCACCATCTTCGACGAGGAGGACAAAGTCCTGGAGGCCGTGAAGGCGGGCGCGTCCGGCTACCTGCTCAAGGGCGCGACGGTGGACAAGATCGTGGAGGCCATCAAGGAGGTGCGCGCGGGCGGCACGGTCATCCAGCCGAACCTCGCGCGGCGCCTCCTGCGCCACTTCCGCGTGGAGCCGGACACCGCGCCCGTGCCCACCGAGCCGCTGCCCGTGGCGCCGGCCGCCGCGGAGTCCGCCGCCGCGGAGGCGTCCGCGCAAGAGCCGCTGCTCAAGCCGCTGTCGGACCGGGAGCGGGAGATCCTCCAGCTCATCGCCAAGGGCGTGTCCAACAGCGAGGCGGCCCGGCTGCTGTCGCTCTCCAAGGCGACCATCCGCACGCACCTGGAGCACATCTACCGGAAACTCGAAGTGACGAACCGCGTGGAGGCCGTCACCGAGGGCATCCGCAAGGGCCTCATCTCCGTCTAGTAGCGGGCCCTGATGGGTCGGGCCGCTTCTTTTCACGGACGACGCGGTGCATGGCCTCTACAGTGGGGAGTCTTCCTTCCCTACTCACAGGAGCCCCACCATGGACGTCCGCGCCGCCGTTGCCTTCGAGGCCGGCAAGCCCCTGAGCATCGAAACCGTGCACCTGGAGGGCCCCAAGGCGGGCGAGGTGCTGATCGAGTTGAAGGCCACCGGCCTGTGCCACACCGACGAGTTCACCCGCTCCGGCGCGGACCCGGAGGGCCTGTTCCCCGCCATCTTCGGCCACGAGGGCGCGGGCATCGTCGTGGACGTGGGCCCGGGCGTCACCAGCGTGAAGAAGGGCGACCACGTCATCCCGCTCTACACGCCGGAGTGCCGCGGCTGTAAGTCGTGCCTGTCCCAGAAGACGAACCTGTGCACGGCCATCCGCGCCACGCAGGGCAAGGGCCTGATGCCGGATGGCACCAGCCGCTTCCGCCTGGGCAAGCAGGCCATCCACCACTACATGGGCTGCTCCACGTTCGCGAACTACACGGTGCTGCCGGAGATCGCCGTGGCGAAGATCCGCGAGGACGCCCCCTTCGACAAGGTCTGCTACATCGGCTGCGGCGTCACCACGGGCGTGGGCGCCGTCGTCTACACCGCGAAGGTGGAGGCCGGCGCGAAGGTCGTCGTCTTCGGCCTGGGCGGCATCGGCCTGAACGTCGTGCAGGCCGCGCGCATGGTGGGCGCGGACATGATCGTCGGCGTGGACCTGAACCCCGCTCGCAAGGAGATCGCGGAGAAGTTCGGGATGACGCACTTCGTGAACCCGAAGGAAGTGGAGGGCGACCTCGTCCCCTACCTCGTGAACCTCACCGGCGGCGGCGCGGACTACAGCTTCGAGTGCATCGGCAACGTGAAGACGATGCGCCAGGCCCTGGAGTGCTGCCACCGCGGCTGGGGCGAGAGCATCATCATCGGCGTGGCGGGCGCGGGGCAGGAGATCAGCACCCGGCCGTTCCAACTCGTCACCGGCCGCGTGTGGAAGGGCAGCGCGTTCGGCGGGGCTCGCGGCCGCACGGACGTGCCGAAGATCGTGGACTGGTACATGGACGGGAAGATCCAGGTGGACCCGCTCATCACCCACACGCTGAAGCTGGAGGAGATCAACCACGGCTTCGACCTGATGCACGAGGGCAAGTCCATCCGCAGCGTGGTGAAGTACGGATGAGCGCCGTGACGCCCACGCTCGTCAGCGAGCACGCGTGCTTCGGGGGGACGCAGTCCTTCTGGAAGCACCCGTCCGAGGCCTGCGGCGGTGAGATGCGCTTCAGCGTCTACACGCCGCCCCAGGCGAAGCACGGCAAGGTGCCGGTGCTGTACTACCTGGCGGGCCTCACCTGCACGGAGGAGACGTTCGTCATCAAGGGCGGCGCACAGCGCGTGGCTGCGGAGCTGGGGCTGATGCTCGTGGCGCCGGACACCAGTCCTCGCGGCGCGGGCATCCCGGGCGAGGACGCGGACTGGGACTTCGGCACCGGCGCGGGCTTCTACCTGGACGCCACGCAGGAGCCCTGGAAGGCGCGCTACCGCATGGGCACGTACATCACGCAGGAGCTGCCCGGCATCATCGGCGCGCACTTCCCCGCGCGCATGGACCGCGAGGGCATCTTCGGGCACTCCATGGGCGGGCACGGCGCGCTGGTGACGGCGCTCCGGAACCCGGGCCGGTACAAGTCCGTGTCCGCGTTCGCGCCCATCGGGGCTCCCATCCGCAGCCCCTGGGGCAAGAAGGCCTTTGGCGGCTACCTGGGGCCGGATGAGCAGACGTGGCGCGAGTACGACGCCACGGAGCTCCTGAAGGCGGGCCGGCGCGTGCCGGCGCTGCTGGTGGACCAGGGGACGAAGGACAAGTTCCTGCCGGATCAGCTGCACCCGCACTTCCTCAAGGAAGCCTGCGAGGCGGCGGGCCAGCCCCTCACCCTGCGCATGCAGGAGGGCTACGACCACGGCTACTACTTCGTCTCCACGTTCATGGAAGACCACCTGCGCCACCACGGCGCGGCGCTGAACGCGGGCTGAGGCGCGTCTCGTGCCCCGGGCCTCCACTGCCCGGGGCACCCCCCCTGCCCCTCAATCCCCTTCCCTCTGTGGCCCAAAACGTGGGAGGCGTGGGGGCATGAGTGCTTCCTTCAAGTCCCTGGGCCTGTCCCCCGAAACGCTGGGCGCCGTGAAGCGTGCCCGCTTCGGCGCTCCCACGCCCATCCAGGCGCAGGCCATCCCGCCCGCGCTGTCCGGCCGCGACGTCATCGGCTGCGCGGCCACCGGCACCGGCAAGACGGCCGCCTACCTGCTCCCCATGATTGAGCGCTTCGCGGGCGAGCGCGGCACGCTGGGCCTCATCCTCACCCCCACGCGCGAGCTGGCGCAGCAGGTGACCGAACAGGCCCGCTTCTTCGGCGAAGCCTTGCGCGTCCTGCCCACGCTCATCGTCGGCGGCGAGGACATGAACGCGCAGGTCGAAGCGCTGCGCGAGCGCCCCACCCTCATCGTCGCCACGCCGGGCCGGCTCGTGGACCTCCTGGGCGTGAAGGCCGTGAACCTGTCGCGCATCCAGACGCTGGTGCTGGATGAAGCGGACCGGATGCTCGACATGGGCTTCCTGCCGCAGATCAACCAGATCCTCCACGCGCTGCCTCGCGAGCGCCAGACGCTGCTGTTCTCCGCCACCCTGGGCGCGGACGTGACGCGCTTCGGCCAGCGCGCGCTGCGCAAGCCCGTGCGCGTGGAGGTGACGCCCAGCGGGACGCCCGCGCCCCGCGCCGAACAGCACCTCTACATCGTGAAGCCCGAGGAGAAGTGGCCCTTGCTGCTCACGCTCCTCGCGCAGGACCAGGCCAGCGCGCTCGTGTTCGTGCGCACCCAGCAGCGCGCGGACAAGATGAAGGAATTGCTCGCCGCCGCGGGCCACAAGTCCGCCGCCCTGCACGCGGGCCGCACGCAGGCCCAGCGGCGTCAGGCGTTGGAGGGCTTCCGCCGGGGGCAGTACCGCTGCCTCGTGGCCACCGACCTGGCGGCGCGCGGACTGGACGTGGATGACATCGGGCACGTCATCAGCCTGGACGTGCCGCACGGGCCGGAGGACTACGTGCACCGCATCGGCCGTACCGCTCGCGCGGCGGCCAGTGGACGGGCGTCACTCTTCGCGCTGGAAGCGGAGCGCCGCACGCTCCAGGACATCGAGCGCATCATCCGCCAGGAGCTTCCCCGCACGGAGGTGCCTCGCAAGGACCCGCTCTTCAAGCGGGAGATGGAGGCATGGCTGGCGAAGCAGCGCGACCCGGGGCCGCGCCAGGCAGACCATGGACGCTCCAAGCGGCCCGAAGGCGCGGCGCCCGGGCGGCATGCCCGGACGCACGGCAAGGGCCGGCCGAAGGGCCCCAGCGGTCAGTGATCGTGGTCCTCACCGGGGCCGTGCGCGTGGCCGTGCTCGAGCTCCTCGGGCGTGGCGGCGCGCACTTCCTTGATGGTGACCTCGAAGTGCAGCTCCTTGCCGGCGAACGGGTGGTTGAAGTCCACCAGCACCGTGTCCTTGCGCACTTCCTTGACCAGGAAGTCGACCTCGTCACCTTCCGGGTCCGTGGCGCTCAGGATGCCGCCGGCCTTGATCTCCAGGTCCTCGGGGAACTCCGTCCGGGGGACCTCCTCGACGCCTTCCGGGTCGTAGTCGCCGTAGCCGTCCGCCGCGGAGACGACCGTCTTCAGCGACTCGCCCGCGGACTTGCCCTCCAGGGCCTTCTCCAGGCCGGGGACGATCTCTTCGTAACCGTGCAGGTAGACGAGCGGATCGCCTGCCTCGCTCTCGTCCACGATCTTCCCGTCGCCGAGGTGCAGCTTGTAGTCAATGGCGACAACACTGTCCTTGCCGATTTTCATGGGGCCCTCATAGCGCATTCAGTCATGTCGCGGTGGAAGGATGATGCTCACCGTTACCGCGTGCACACGGTCGTCCTACCAACGCATGCGCAGCTCGAAACGGCCGTGGCCGTCGTCGTTCTCCAGCACCGCGTTGGCGTTCGCGGCTCCGGCCTGACGCAGGGCCTCCTCGCAGCACCCCGCGGCGGCCTCCGCCGGGAAGGGGTAGCCCTGGAATGTCACCCGCCAGTCCCTGGGCCCCAACTCCAGGGAGGTGATCTCCACCGGCTCCATCACCGAGCGGAAGCTCAGCGCCACCCGCTTCATGGCGCGCTCCGGGCCCGCGACCTTCAGGGCCACGTTCACCACCTTGCCCACCAGCGTCTCGAAGTAGCCGCGCACCAGGTCCCGGCCCATCTGCCGCAGCGCTTCCTGCGGCGGCCGGCCCGCGTAGGCGGCCTGCAGCACCAGGTTCTGGCAGCGCAGGAATACCGACGCCGGATAGCTGGCCCGGGGGCGGTCCGGGTCGTAGCCCGCCGCCGCCATGCGCTCGCGCAACGACGAGTCCAATCGCACGCAACGCAGGAGCGATTCGAACAGCGTGGACTGGATGACGACCTCGGCCGGGGACATGGGCGCTCGAATTGGGGAAACGCGTTGAAACCGGTAAGGCGCGCGACACTATCCTTTCGGGTCGTGGAAGCGAGCCCCCTGGCGATGTCACGTTCAGGACTTGTGGTTTCAAGCCCTTGGAGCGGCCGGGGAGCCAATCGTCCGTCCCCGGAAACGATTTCCGAGCAGGGCCGTCCGTGAGCCAGACGATGGAAGGCGTCACGGACGAAGCGCTCATGGACCAGTTCTGTCAGGGAGACCACCCGGCGTTCGAGGCGCTGTTCGCCCGGCATGCCGGGCGTGTGCACGGCTTCCTCGCCCGCATGGTGAGGGACGGACCGCTGGCGGAGGACCTCATGCAGACGACCTTCCTGTCCGTCATCCGAGCCCGGGGCCGCTACGAGCGGGGCACGCGCTTCACCCCCTGGCTGCTCACCATCGCGGCGAACGCGGCCCGGGACGCGCTGCGGCACCAGCAGCACGTGGACGCGCACGCGCACGCTCCGCCGGAAGGGCCCACGGCGGTGCCCGCGCCGGACGGCGACCCCGCCATGCGCCGGCGCATCGAGGACGCCCTCCAGCAACTGCCCGTCGAGCAACGCGAGGCGGTGGTGCTGAGCAAGCTGGAGGGCTGGTCCTTCGAGGAGATCGCCGAGATGCGAGGCATCCGCGCGGGCGCGGCCCGGCTGCGGGCGCACCGGGGCTACGAGAAGCTGCGTGAGCTGCTGGGCGGCCTGGAGGACGTGTCATGAGCCCTCCTCCGGACCCCTGGCGGTCCTCCCCTCCCCGCCTGGATCCCCGGGCGATGGAGCGCGCGCTGGCGGCGTCGCGCGCGGAGCTGGCGCTGAAGCGGCCGGTGCGGCGCTGGCGTGCGCAGGCGGTGGGGCTGTTCGCGGCGTCCGCGGGCCTGGCGCTCGCGGTGGCGGGCGTGTTCCTGGCGGTGGGGCGCCTCACGGGCGCGATGCTGACGGGCCGCGCGCCGATGCTGGCGATGCTCCTGTCCACGGGGGCGGTGTGCTCGTGGGGGGCGCTGTCCCCGCGCGGACGCCAGCTGCGTTGGGTGGGCGTGGGCATGGCGCTCTTGAGCTCCGCGCTGCTGGTGCTGACGCGGGCAGCCCCGCGGGGCCCCTCCACCCTCCCCGAGTGGGTGTGCACGGTGAGCCATGTGGCGCTGGCGCTGGTGCCCCTGGTGGTGGCGGTGGTGGCGCTGCGGTCGGCGGCGTTCGACCCGCTGCGCGCGGCGGTGGCAGGGCTGGCGGTGGGGACGGTGGGCGCGTTCGTGGGTGAGCTGGCGTGTGAACAGGGCCCCGGACACGTGGCCACCTATCACCTGGGGGCGTGGGCGCTGCTGACGCTCACGACCTGGGCGCTGTCGAAACGACTCAAACCCCGGACCTACGCACCATGAAGCACGACCCCTCGCTCATCTCGACGGAAGACGTGGACGGCGCACCGGTGCGCATTGGCGCGGCGGTGATGGTGGTCCGCACCGAACCGGACGACGTCCTCTCGGAGCGCTTCCTGGGCCGCGTGGGCGTCGTCGTGGCGCTGGTGTTCGACGATCCGCCCTCGCAGTACCCGGCGGATCCGCTCATCCAGGTGCGCGTGGCCGGCGTGGGCGAGGACCTGTTCTTCGCCCGGGAGATCGTCGAGGTGCCCCAGGGTCACTTCGTCGCGTTCGGGTCGTCCAGCTCCGGGTAGTGGCGGAAGATGCCCTGTTTGTTGAAGGGCTGGGCGCGCGCTGACTGCTTGTACGCGGCGATGCGGGGCCGCTCCCGGATGCGCTGATGCAGCGCCATCACGCCGGGCACTTCCGGAGCGATGCGGCGCATGGCGTTGGGAAAGGCATACCGCAGGCCGTCCACCAGCTGGAACAGCGCCAGCTCCGGGTAGGTGAAGTCGCTGCCCAGGAGGTACTTCCCGCCGCCGCGTGGGTTCGCCTTCAGCACGCGTTCGAAGTAGCCCAGGAACTTCGGGATGCGCTGGGTGCGGAAGTCCTCGGCGCGCTGCTTCGCGGCGTCCTTCTGCTCGTCGTAGTACTTCATCACGGCGATGGGATGGTGCGTGTCGTGCGCTTCCGCGACCACGTCCGCGACGGTGAGCTGGAATTGACGGGCGTGCAGCCGCGACGCCTCGTCCGAGGGGACGAGGCCGAAGCGCTCACCCAGGTATGAGCAGATGTTGGCGGCCTGGGAGAAGACGACGTCGCCCACCTTGAGCACGGGCGGCGCGTACGCGGGCACGGGGCCCTTGCCGAGCAGGTCCGTGACAGCCTTCGCGCCCGATTGCAGGCCCACGTCCACCCAGTCCGCGCCCGCCTCTTCCAGCACCAGCCGCACGAACTCGCCGCGGCCGGGGATGCCGGGCCAGTAGTACAGCTCGAACTTCTCGTCGCTCATCGCCGTCACCTCGCGTGATGGGAACCGGTGCGCATCCTGTGCCTGAGGGATGCGCACTCCGGAAACCCATCCGCGAGGAGGGTTCACTCCCCCACGGTCCGGCGCGCCCAGGCGCCGAAGACCATCTCACCCATGTAGGTCGTGTTCGCCTTCGTTCGCTCCTCGAGGAGGCGTGCGTCGATGGTGTCGATGCCCATCTCCTCCTCCGTTGCGATGCCGTGCCGCACGATGCGCGGGAGCATGGCGCGCAGGATGGGGCCCACCGCGTGGTGCACCTTCGGCGTCTGCAGGGTGGCTTCGGCGCGGACGTGCTCCACCGAGAGGCCGGCCTGCTCCATCGCGGGGGCCAGGTGGAAGCCCATATGGAGGTCCGCGCCCTCACGCTCCACGGTGTGCCACATCCACTCGCTCACGCGGATGTGGAGCGGCAGCGGCGGCAGGCTCACCGGACCGATGGACGCGTCGTTCTCCTGGAAGACCACGAGCCCGCCGGGCTTCACGGCCCTGACGAGTCCCCGCAGGGCCGCCACCGCGTCGGGCTGGTACATGAGCACGCGCCGTCCGGTGACTGCGTCGAACAGGCCCAGCTCGGGCGGCACCGCGGCCAGGTCCGCTTCGATGAAGGTGACATTCGACAGGCCCTGTTCCCGGGCCTTCTCCCGAGCCATGGCCAGCAGCTGGGGGTTGCGATCCAGGCCCACCACCTGCCCTGTGCTACCCACCCGCCTCGCGACGAGGAACGTGAGGGCACCGAAAGCGCAGCCGACATCCAGCACGCGCATGCCCTCACGGACTCCCGCGTCGTCCAGCAAGCGCTCCATCATCTCTTCCCGCGTGTCCGCCATCGCCTTCCTCCTGGCGGCACACGATAGGAAGGCGCCGCCCTCGGGATGGAGGGCGGCGCTTCGGGAAAGATCGGCGGATCTTCCGGTGCGGGCGGGTGGCTAGTGCGTTCCGCTGGTGAACTTCAGCCCCATGATGGCGACGATCAGCAGGGCCAGGAAGAACAGGCGCGAGGGCGTGGCGGGCTCATGGAAGAGCACCATGCCCGCGATCGCCGCGCCGAACGCGCCAATGCCCACCCAGACCGCGTAGGCCGTGCCGATGGGGAGCTGCTTCACCGCGAGGCCCAGGAGTCCCATGCTCGCGATCATGGCCCCCACCGTGAGCACGCTGGGGAGCGGCCGGGAGAAGCCCTGCGTGTACTTGAGCCCGATGGTCCAGCAGACTTCCAGCAGCCCGGCGACAATGAGGAGGATCCACGACGACGTCATGACGCACGACTCCCGTTCAGGCGTCGTCTTGTCGTGACCGGGTACGGCGCACCTCGTCCGGGCTCGGATGCCCCACCCCGGGGCTTCCGCACGCGACGCGCAACCTAACCGCGTCAGTGGCGATGCGCCATCCCTTTGGCCGGGTCGCTCAGGCCTCTTCGTCCGGCAGCAACGTGAGGAGGAGTTCGTCGTCGGGACCGAGGGGACGCCAGCCTGGCGGGACTGGCATGTCGACGAGGGCATCGCCTGCCTGTTCGACACGGGCCGCATGGGTTTCAGGTGTGTCGGTGGCCCAGAAGGCAATCGCCTGTGCGACCAGGAAACGGTTGCTCCTGTCCATTTTGGCAGGCCATCCATCCGGGAGGATTTCGGCAAGATGGCGCACCAGCACATCGCGCACGAATCGCGTGACTTGTTTGCGCTGCTCTGCTTCGGCGAGCAGTCCGCGTAGAATCTGGACGCCCGCGACATCGTCCTTCCCAAGCTCCTCCGCCAGTTCCACGAACGGCACGGCGGGGCGTGACTCGGCGAACGCAGTGAGTGACTTGAAACCGCGCTCCTGAAGCCGCTCACGGATGCGGACCTTCCAGTCGCCGTTCCAGGAACGTCCGTCGGTCATCGCCTGCTCCCTCGGACGAAGTTCATGGGGATGTCGTAGAGCTTCATGCGCCTCGCCACGATGGCCAGGACCTCATTCCGGGTCAACCTCGAGCCCGATCTGAGCTCGGCGTCACGAAGCGCCTTCATGACTGCCTGATTCCATTCACCAGGCCACGTGCGTCCCATTCGCCAATCACCGCCGCCGTGAATGGCCTCATGATGCGAGCGCTCCAGGCGGACGCAGAACTGGTCGATGTCCATCGCCCCTTTGAAGCCGCGCTTCTCGAACCACTCCCGGTGCTCACGCGGCATCACGTGGTGCCTCGGCGCATCCACCATGCCGGCCCCTGCCCTGCCGGTCTCGCGCATGCCACGGACCTCCGGCCCTTCTCCGAGCGCCTCGCGGACGCCCTTCGGCAGGTCCTGACTCCCCTGCGCCATCAGCACCTGGCCCGCCTGGATGCGGACCGCCGCGCTGACCACCGGCGCGGAGATGACGCCCGCCTGGACGAGCGCGCGCATCCGCTCCACCCACTCCGCGGAGACGACGATCCGCGAGCCCATCATCACGCCGCCCGATCCCATCACGAGCCCCACGCCGACCGTCGCGGGGGCCGCGGGCGGCAGCCGTGGCAGGGACGCCTTCAGCGACGACACCAGCGTGATCATTTCCAGGAACCGTGCCGCCGCCACGACCTTCCCACCCAGCTCCGCCGAAGCCCGGACGCGCTCGCGAAGGGACTGGAACTCGCGCGTGAGGGCGCCCATCTGTCCAGGCATCGCGACCGACGCGGCCTCCACCTGCGCCGGCTCCAGCGACTGCAACCGTGTGAAGCTGGGCTCCATCCGCTCCTGCACGCGGCCCAGGTCCACGAACAGCTGCTCCACGCTGTAGAACGGGCACTGCTCAAGCACGGCATCCGCGAGTTGGAGGAAGTCGAGCCACGCGGCCAGCAGCATCGCGCTGCCCAGGGCGGCTTCGATTCGCTGGCCCGACATCCGGAGGAGCCCCTGCGCCAGCTCCGCGTCCGTCACCGCCTCCGAAGCCTCCTCGAGCAACGCAGCGTCCTTGAGCAGGCCGCGGATCCGGGCCACCTGCCCCGAGCCATGTTCGAGGTAGCGCGTGAAGACACCACCGTGCCCTCCGATGCCCGCGTCCCGGTCCTCCAGCCTGGCGAGCCCCCGGACGATGCCATCCAGTGAGTCCGTCACCTCCTGGATGGCATCCCGGACCGCTCGGAACTCCAATGGGGGAGCCGTCTCCCCTCCCCCGGAGCGGTCCTGCCACCTGAGCCCCGCGCTCACGCGCGAGCCCTGATGCAGCTCTCGCCCTCGCCCATGCAGGGGTGGCCCGGAGGCACACCCCAGGGACAGCAGCACGACAGCCAGCAGCCAGCGCCTGTCCATCAAACGGGAATCAGAGGCTGTGGCTCAAGAGCCACGCGTAGACGTCATGTCCCGCCGAGCCGTCATACGTCCGGCCCCACGAGTCGTGCCCCACGCCGGGATAGAGCGTGAGCAGCGCCGCGGGGTTCGCCGCGGGCGAGCAGGTGTTGTTCATCCGGTTCACCGGATCAATGGAGCCGTACGGCGACACCGTGCCGTCCGCCAGGCCGTGGAAGGCCCACACCGGCAGCCCCGCCGCCGCCATGGGGCAGAGGTTCAGACCATTGCCGTTGCCCGCGATGGGCAGCACCGCCGCCAGCTTCGCGTAGTGCTGGGCCGCGTAGGCCCAGGTCTGGATGGCGCCCGCGGAGATGCCTGTGAGGTAGATGCGCCTCGGATCCACGCGGTAGTGCACCTTCGCGTACTCGATGATGGCGTCGATCTCCGGCACCTGGATGAAGGCGTTGAACCGCTGCGGCGCGATGAGGATGAACGGGAAGTCGCGCCCGTTGCGGATGAGCCGCGGCGGCGCGTTCAGGTTCATGATCTTCTCCAGGGCCGCGGCGCTGCCGTTGCCCGCCTCCCCCGTCCCGTGCAGCAGGACCACCAGCGGGAACTCCTCCGTGGGCGCGTCGTCGTACCCCAGCGGCAGGTACTCCCAGAACCCGTAGTTCATCCCCGGCACCGTGCCGTACGGCCGGGCCAGGATCTCCCCCTGGGCCGCCAGTGCCGCCTGCGCGGAGAACAACATCCAGCCCAAGCACAACGTCAACAGCCGACGCATCGCCGTCATGGAGCCTCCTGGAAGGGAGGCGTCACTCTAACAAGACAAACGAGGCACGAACCTGCTAAGCTAGAAAAACTAGAAATAGCAACAAAACCGTAGATTTTCAGTGGAGGCTGTTCCAATGCAGTCCAAGCATTTCGCCGTCGCCGCTGGCGTGTCGCTGTTCGCGCTGGGGCTGGGCGCGCAGGCGGCGGAGATCTTCCGCAACACCGGAACGCTCACGGGCTGGAACTCGCTCAACGTGGAGCACAACGGTGCGCTGCAGCAGGTGACCAACGTCACCTACGAGGGCTCCACCGCCATCAAGGCCACGCAGGTCTACGACCCGAACTACACCGAGCGCTACCACTCGGAAGTCGTGAAGCACAACGTGTACCGCCGGGGCGACACGGGCTTCTACGGCTTCATGTTCCGGCTGCAGCAGGACTGGCAGTTCCAGCCGCAGTCCTTCAACATCGCGCAGTTCATCGCGAACTTCTCCGACACGGGCTGCGACGGCCACATGCCCACCACCATGGTGTGGCTGTCCGGCAACCAGCTGACGACGCGCGTGAAGTACGGCACCGTCTGCGACCAGAAGACCCTCACCTTCCGCAACCTGGCCACCGTCAGCGCGGGCGAGTGGCACAAGGTCGTCATGCAGGTGAAGTGGGCCAGCGACAACACCGGCTTCATCAAGCTGTGGTTCGACGGCGTGAAGGTCCTGGAGCAGTTCAACCTGGCCACCACCGTGGCGGATGACCGGTACCTCCAGTTCCGCGTGGGCCTCTACGCCAACGGCTGGCACGACAGCGGGTACATGCAGGGCAGCCAGCCCACCCGCAGCATCTGGTTCGACGAAATCGCCGCCGGCACGACGTTCGCCGACGCCGACCCTGCGCAGTGGTAGTCCCGGCCGGCGCGGCGAGGTCCTCCCCCCGCCGCGCCGCCAACCTCACGGCAGCTGTGACTGGAACGCGCTCCACCGCGTGTGCACCCACTGCCGGATGTACTCCACCTCCTCCGCGTGGGTCTTGAAGTCCTGGCGCAGGTGCCAGTCCGGGAAGTTGCCGTAGCCCCCCTCGTTCACGTCCGGCCCCGTGCTCGGCTTCGCGAAGTTGCGGTACTCCTCCCCCCACCGCGCCTCGTCGCGCTGCGCGTTGGGCCCCAGCTCCCGCACGTAGCCGTCAATCATCGCCTGCACCGTGGCCTCGCTCACCTCGTTCTTCAGGGCCTGGCGGTAGCGCTCGCGCAGGGGACCCGCGATGGTGGGCTCCGCCAGCATCCGCTTGAAGAGCAGGTTGTCGGACGCGTACGTGGGCCGCGCCGTGGCGCTGGTGCGCGTGGTGTCGAAGTTCTGCCCGAAGCTCGCGTCCAGGTCCCACGGGATGTAGCGCCAGGGGCCGCCCGTCTTCGGATCAAACGCGTGGTAGGCGTTCTTCGCCTGCGAGTCATTGCCCTGGATGAGCGTGTTGAAGATCCACCAGTCCTCGTAGTCGCGCGCCTTCAGCTTCGTGCCGAACCCCTGGCGGAAGCCGTCCGCGCTGGAGTCCGCCACCCACGCGACGAAGTCGTGCAGCGTGTCGTAGGCGTGGGGCTGCTTCTCGTCCGGCGTGCCTTCGTCCTTCACGAAGCCGACGTGGAGGTTCGCCTTCGTCTGCCCGTTGCGCGTCAGGCGGGAGAAGTTGGCGTCCGCGGTGTCGGCCTTGAAGAGGTCCGAGTCGTCGTCGATGCCGTTGCGCTCCATCAGCCGCTTGTCCACGTGGTCCGCCGCCGTGTAGAGCCCGCGGAACTTGTTGTTCGCGTACACCACCACGCTGAAGGTGCGGATGCGCACGGCGTTGGGGGACAGCTTGTTCCACAGGTCGAACGCCAGCCGCGAGCGCAGGTACGAGTTGTCATTGAACGTGGTGATCAGCACCACGCGCTTGCGGTCCTTGAAGCCGTCGCCGAAGACGGGCTCGGAGAACAGGTCGTCCTCCGCGAACTTGAGCGTCAGGCTGCGCTTGGGGAACACGCTGGAGGTGGCCCCGCGGTACTTCGCCTCGATGGTGTAGCGGCGGCCCCGGTACACCACCTCCGCGGGCCGGTAGAAGCCGGACGTCAGGCCCGGATCCGGGGGGAAGAACAGGTGCACCACGGGCAGCCCGTACTCCTCCGTGTAGGCCACGGGGTCGACGATGTCGACCTTGCCCGGCGCGTGGTCGTTGTTGGCCACGCCCACCTTGAGCGTGCCCGTCTCGCCGGTGGTGCGCTCCTCCAGCGCGAGCATCCACACCGCGCCCTGGTTGAGCGCGGGCTTCCAGCTCAGCGTGGCGGTGGACTCGTCGAACGTCGCGCCCGCGGGCAGGTTCTTCACCCCGAAGCGCAAGCCGGCGGCCGTGTACCCCGTCGCGCACGTCACCTTCGCGCTGAAGGCCTCGCCCTCCAGCACCCAGCGCGGGTCGCCCGCCGTGGGCGCGCAGGTCAGCGGCGCGGTGCCCGCGTCCGTCCCTCCCGCATCCGGGGACCCGGTGCCCGCGTCGGTCTGCGAGCCCGTGCCCGCGTCGGGCGGAGCCTGCGTGCCCCCATCCACCGTGCCCGCGTCGGGCCGTGGCAGCCCGTCCGCGTCGTCATAGGCCGTATCGGAAGGAGTGCCGGTGGTGGGGCCCTGGGTGTCACCCCCGCCGCACGCCACCAGGGCGAGGCACGCCAGCCCCGCCAGTCCCCGCATCCACCCTTGCCTTGCTCGCACCGAGAACCGTCCCCCTTGCATCGCGGCCCGCATCAAGCCGTGGAGGCAAGGGGTAGGCATCCCGCCCGGGTCCAGACACCCGTGCTCCGGGGGGGTGTTACACGTCCGACACGCAAGAAGCTCAGTACGTCGCGATCACGCCGACGTGCAGGCTGGAGTACGTCTCCTCGGCCGCTCCCCCGTCATCCCAACCGGTGAGCGTGCCGGCCCCGGAGAAGCGATCCTTGAAGTGCGCCAGCCGCCAGGCCACGTCGTAGCCGAACGGCCCCCAGATGTCCCCCGTCACGCCCAGCTCCGCGCTCCAGCCGAAGCTGGACACGGACGTGCCGAAGTCGCGGACCTCCAGCGCCCGCCGTCCTCCGTCCGCGTCCGGCGAGTGCCCCGGCTTGGGCGACAGCAGCAGTCCGCCCGACGCGCCCAGCCGCACCGAGGCGAACAGCGGCACGGACAGGTCCAACGCCACGGACGGGAACACGCGGTGCGTGCCGGACAGCGGGTTGTCCGCGGAGGTCTCCACGTCGAACGCGCGCGTCTGGATGCCGGCCCTGGCGCCCACGTAGCCCTGCTGAGGCCGCGTCGTGCCGAAGCGGAAGTAGAAGCGATACAGCGCCTGCGCGGTGAAGGCCGTGTCGGTGGCGGACACCTCGCGCACCGGCGTCTGGCCGCCATCTCCGGTGAGCGTCACGTCGGAGCTGGAGAAGGCCCGCTGCGCCCCCAGCTTGAGGCCCAGTCCGCGCAGCACGGACGACGTGTTGCGCGCCAGGGGCAGCACCTCCGCCTCCAGCGCCAGCCCCAGGTACGGATACGACGAGGTGAAGTCGGACGTGTCCCCGAGCTGATCCTCTTCCGGCAGCCGGTCGTACTCGCCGCAGCTCTCCACGCCGGGCCTCGCGCAGTAGCGCCGCCACGTCGCGGTGAGGGACAGGTTGAGCCGCACCCAGGTGGGCTCACCCACCTCCGGCTCGGCTTTCGACTTCCCATGGCTGCCCGGAGTCGCGCCGCCCAGCCGCAGCGACAGCCACGCCGGAGCCTCACGCGTGCCGTGGAAGGCCGGCGGCTTCAGGGCGTCAGAGGCCGCCGCGGCCGGAGCCGCCAGGGCTCCGACGAGGGCCAGGGTCCGCAGCAGTCCCGAGGGGACCCTCGCGCTTCGGGTGGTCGTCATGCGCCGGGCAGGTTCACCCAGCGCCGGGGCGAAGTCCAGGCTCGGTGCTCAGGCGTTCATCACGTGACCCACGGTCGCCGCCGAAGGCACCGGCGCGGGCTGCGGAGAGAGCGAAGGCGAGGAATCCTCGGACACCACGGGCGCAGGCTGCGATTCCTGCGTGCGCCCGAGGAAGTCACGCCGGTAGATGCGCACCATGGCCATGAAGATGGACGCGATGAGCGGGCCCACCAGCAGGCCCATCATCCCGAACACCGCCAGCCCGCCGAACATGGACAGGAAGACGAGCAGCGGGTGCAGCGCCATGCGCGAGCCGCACAGCCGGGGGCGGATGACGTTGTCGATGCTGCCCACCAGGAACGTGCCCCACGCCAGCAGGAAGACGCCCTCGCTCACCCGGTTGGCCGCGATGAGGATGACGCCGATGGGCCCCCACACGAGCGCGGTGCCACCCACCGGCACCAGCGCCACCAGCACCATGGCCGCGCCCCACACCCCGGCGTGCGGCACGCCCGCGATGAGCAGCCCCACGAAGCCCACCGCGCCCTGCACCAGCGCGGTGACGGTGTTGCCGTAGATGATGGCGTACGCGACGTCCGTGAACTCGTGGGTGAAGGCGTCGAAGTAGCGGCGCTCCAGCGGAATGAGCCGGGCCACCTCGTTCACCAGCCGACGGCCGTCCAGGAAGAAGTAGTACATGGCCACCGTCATCAGGAACATGTTGACGAGCAGCTCCGTGCCGGCGCCGACCAGGTCCGCGAGCAGCCCCGCGCCGCCCGACACCGCCGTCATCAGCAGGCGCTCCGTCTCCGAGCTCTCCGGATCGAAGTGCACGTAGCGCGAGAGGCCCCGGGGCAGGCTGTTGAGGAAGTGGTGGCGCAGGTCCACCTGATCCAACAGGTCCTGCGCCTGGCCCACGAACTGGAGCACCTCGCGGGCCACCATCCAGCCCACCAGCGCCAGCGGCGCGAGAATCAGCAGGAACACCGCGAGGGTGGACAGTCCGGCCGCCAGGGACTTGCGGCCCTGGAGCCGCCGGTCCAAGGAGTCCCGGATGGGCATGAACAGGACGACCAGGAAGCCGCCCAGCAGCACCGGCATCAGGAACGGCAGCAAGATGCGTGAAAAGAGAATCAACGCGACGGCGAAGAGCCCCGCGAAGATGAAATTCGACCACCGCTTGGAATCGCCCGCCGTCACCGCCCCACCCCGTCCCCCAGACCCGCTGCGCGCAACGTAGGAACGGTTATTCCCACCAGGAAGCCCGTGCTTCCTCCTCCCAAGAGGCCACCCATGACTACTGGACGTTTCGCCCCCCTGGCGGCTGCCGCCGTCGTGTCCGGGGCCTTGCTGCTGCTCGTGCCCTCCTGCAAGGACGGGGAAGCCGTGGACTGCGGCGACGCGTGCGCCCCCGTGGAGGGCACCTATCCGCTGGCGTTCCAGGGCGACGCGGGCCTGCCCGCCGAGTGCGTGAACCTGAACGTGCAGGCCGTGGCGGACGGAGAGGCGCTGGCCATCCAGCGCGCCGACGGCGGCATCCTCACGGGTTCGCTGACGGGGGTGGCGCTGACGGGCCAGGTGTATGCGTCAGGCGATCTGATCCTGACCGGTACGCCGCCGCCCAGCAGCGACGGTGGGGTGAGCACCTTCCTCAGCCTCACCGCGGCCTTCACCGGGGGCCCCGAGGACGGCGGCGGTGGCAGCCTGTCCGGGACCTTCTCCGGCCAATACTCGCGCATCCAGGGGACCAGCGCCCTGAGATGCACCGTGACGCGCCCCTTCACGGCGACCCGGCAGTAAAGCCAGGGCCGCCGGGAGCGGCGCCAGGGCGAAACTACTTCTTCTTGCCTTCGGCGGCGGCGGCCTTGGCGGCTTCCTTCTGCTTCTTGATCCGCTTCTTCCAGTGCTGACGGATCTTCATCTGCACGCGGCGGTGCTTGCTCTTGCTGTTGGCCATGTGGGTGGCTCCTGGTCTCCGGAATGGAGCAAAGGGGGGCTTACCTATCAGAAGCCTACGGGCTCCCGGAAGAGGAACCCTCGGGGTCCTCTCGGGGAGGCGCCGAGCCTGCCTCCGGCGCGGGCCCGGGCACCCCGTCCACGGGGGGCTCGTTGGGGGCGGGCCGGGTCGGGAAGGGAATCCCCTCCGCGCTGCGGACCCGGGTGGGCTGGGCCGCCCCCAGGGTCACGTCCCCCTCCCGGTCCTCGTCGGTGGGGCGCTCCTTGGAGGCGGGCACGCTCGTCTGGTGGGGGCGCTTCTTCACCGAGGCGAAGATGGGGCGGCAGGCGTCCACGAAGCGGCGGACCTCGTCCAGGGGCAGCGCGGGTGAGTAGTTGTCGTTCACCCCCGTCATGGGCTCCGCCATGCACATGGCGTTGAGGATGGCCTCCTCCGTGGCCTCCATCACGGCCTCGTAGAGGGGGTCCAGGCGCTGATCCAGGAGGATCTTCATCTTGTAGACCATCTTCTGGGTGCGCCTGGGGATGATGTTCGCGGTGGAGAAGCCCACCACGATCTCACCGGAGCCGTGCGCCGCGTAGCTGCCCACCCGGCCGATGCCCAGGCCCACGCGCTTGCAGAGGCGGTTGATCTGATGGCTCAGCAGCGGCGCGTCCGTGGCGACCACCGCGATGATGGAGCCGTAGGACTTGCCGCGGTGGGGGGTGTTCTTGAACTTCTCCACCAGCACCTCGCCCACCGGCAGGCCGCCCACGCGCAGGTTGTGCATCTTCCCGAAGTTGGACATGACGAGCACGCCCAGCGTGTAGCCGCCCAGCACCTCCGGCAGCTTGCGCGACGACGTGCCGATGCCGCCCTTGAAGTCGCACGTCACCATGCCGGTGCCGCCGCCGACGTTGCCCTCCTGCACCGGGCCGGACTTCGCGTTGTTGATGGCGGCGAAGACGTGCTCCTGGCGCACGTGGCGGCCGGAGATGTCGTTGAGCCACGAGTCGTCGCACTCGCCCACCACGGGGATGATGACGTCGTGCTCGTCACCGATGCCCGGGTAGCGCTCGACGAGGTAGTTGGCCACGCCGTCGGACACGGCGCCCACGGCCATGGTGTTGGTGAGGAGGATGGGCGTCTCGACGAGGCCCCACTCCATGAGCTGCGTCATGCCGGAGACCTCGCCCGCGCCGTTGAGCACGAAGCCGCCTCCGCTCATGCGTTCCATGAAGATGTTGCCCAGGTTGGGCAGGATGGCCGTGACGCCCGTGCGCACCGGACCGTAGCCGGGCCGCAGCGGCCCCGAGCCCTCGATGAGCGTGGTGTGGCCCACCAGCACGCCCTCCACGTCGGTGATGGCGTTGTACTTGCCCGGCTTGAAGCGCCCCAGCGGCAGCCCCAGCTCCCGCGCCCGGACCCTCGGCCCATTCTCTTCCGGTATCCGCACCATGGCGCCGACCGTACCCGACAAACTCCGACGGTCAACCCTGTTTCCCTACCGACTGTCGCTCACTTCAGTCGCGCGCGGGCGGCCTGAGCCCCTCGACGAGCAGCCGCGTCTGCACGCGGGCGAGCGCCTCCGCGGCCTCCACGCCCTGCGGGGACTCGCCCAGCTGCCGGTCCACGAACAGCGAGGCGAGCCCGTGTACGAGCGACCACGCGGTGAGCGTGAGGGGCCGCGACTCCCCTCCCCGCAGGAGGCCCGCCGCCTGTCCGGCCTCGATGCTGCTCACCAGCAGCGAGAAGGCGCCCTGCTCTCCTTCCGGCTCCGGCGGCGGTGAGAGGGGCCGGGTGAAGTGCGGGCCGAACATCACGCGGAAGTGCGGCGGGTGGCGCACCGCGAACAGCACGTAGGCCTCGCCCGCCGCGTACAGCCGCTCCAGGGGGCCGGTCACCGGGGCCATGCGCTCGCGCATCTCGCGCGCCATGGCGCGGAAGCCCTCGTGCGCGACGGCTTCCAGCAGCGCTTCCTTGTCCGCGAAGTGCCGGTAGGGCGCCGCGTGGGTGACGCCCGCCCGCCGGGCCACCTCCCGCAGCGTCAGCGCGCCGAAGCCCTCCTCGGCGATGAGCGCCACCGCCGCGTCCACCAGCGCCTGGCGCAGGTCTCCATGGTGGTAGCGGCCCTTGTCCTTCTCCGCGGGAGCCGCCTCCGCCTGCTTGCGCTTGCCCTTCGTCGCCACCGTCCGTGCCTCCTCATGCGCCCTTCTGTCGCCCGCGCGACTTGACCACCCACGGGCCGAAGTTGCCAGCGTCAACATCCATGTTGACAACGGCAACATACGATGTTTACAGTGTCTACACGATGGGCGGCGCGGGGTCCTCTCGCGCCCGGACGTTGCACTGGAAAGGGAGCCGTCATGACGACCGCGATGAAGCAGACGATGTCCTCCGCCGCGCCGGGCTGGCTGCGGGCGTTCCGCACGCTTCCCCGCCAGCACGGCTTCGAGCCGCTGCGGGTGGAGGGCCAGGTGCCCGAGGGGCTGCGGGGCTCGCTCTACCGGGTGGGGCCGTGGACGTTCGACGTGCACGGCCGGCCGTACCAGCACTGGTTCGACGGGGACGGCGGGATGCTGGGCGTGCGCTTTGGCGCGGACGGGGTGAAGGGCGCGTCGCGGCTGTTGGACTCGCCCACCATGGTGGCGGAGCGCAAGGCGTCCTCGCAGCGCTACGGCGGCTACGGCACGCCCACGCCGCTGCTCCACAAACTGCGCCAGGCACGCAAGAACTCCGCGAACACGTCCGTGATGGCGTGGAACGGCAAGCTGTACGCGCTCTTCGAGGGCAGCGTGCCGGTGGAGGTGTCCCCGGAGGACCTGTCCACGCTGGGCGAGACGGACCTCGACGGCACGGTGGTGGAGACGTTCTCCGCGCACCCGCACCGCGTGCCGTCGCGCAAGGCGTCCTACAACTTCGGCATCCGCTACGGCCGGTTCACGCTGGCGGACATCTTCGTCCTGCCGGACGGCGGCAAGGCCCAGCGGCTGGGTTCGGTGAAGCTGCCGGGCGCGACGATGGTGCACGACTTCATCGCCACGGACCGCTACCTCGTCTTCTTCCTCTCACCGCTGCGCCTCAACCTCTTCCGCGCGCTGCTGCAGGTGGGCTCGTACTCGGAGAACCTGCGGTGGAAGCCAGAGGCGGGCACGGACGTGCTGGTGGTGCCCATTGACGACGTGGAGCACCCGGTGCGCATCCCCACGGACGCCTTCTACACGTGGCACTTCGCCAACGCGTACGAGGAGGGCGACACGGTGGTGGTGGACTACGTGCGCTACCCCGACTTCACGACGAACCAGTGGCTGGGGGAGCTGGTGCGCGGCACGACGTCCTCGGACGCGCAGGGCATGCTGCACCGGGCGGTGGTGGACGTGAAGGCGGGCACCTTCCGCACCGAGCAGCGGCTGGACGTCAGCTGCGAGTTCCCCCGCGTGGCCCCCGGCGTCGTGGGCCGCGCGCACGAGACGCTCTACCTGGGCGTGCACCGGAGCAACGAGGCCCGGCGAGGCCTCTTCAACGGCGTGGCGCGCATGGACCTGGCCACGGGCCGCCTGACGACCGCGGACCTGGGCGAGGGCACCTACCCCTCCGAGCCCATCTTCGTCCCCCGCCCCGGCGCCACCGCCGAGGACGACGGCTGGGTGCTCACCCAGGTCTACGACGAGAAGGCGGACGCGTCCCACGTCGCCGTGCTGGACGCGCGCCGGATGGAGGACGGCCCCGTGGCGCGCTGCCACTTCGACCACGCCCTGCCCCCCACCTTCCACGGCGGCTTCGCGCCCGCGAAATGACACTGACTCCCGCTTTCTCCGCTTTCCATACCATTTCGGCTTAAATGGTTGGAGGCGGAGAAACGGAGGCAGGTCATGAGACGGTTGCTGGCGGTGGCAGGACTGGTGACGACGCTGTTCGGATGTCAGCCCGAGGCGCAGACGGATCCGAACCTGGCGGCGCAGGCCCAGGGCGCGACGAACGTGCCGGGGCTCTACGTCGTCTTCAACCAGCCGGACAACACGGGCACGCGCGACTACCGCATCAAGGATGAGATTGCCCGGCTCATCGAGAACAGCCCCAAGGGTTCGTACATCCGCATCGCGATGTTCCTGTGGACGACGGACCACCTGAACGCGGCCATCAAGTCAGCGCTGTGCCGGGGCGTCATCGTGCGGCTGGTGGTGGACGAGCAGAACGGCGGCGCCGCGTCGGAGTTCGCCTCCGGCGGCGTCATCCATGACCTGAGCAGCTACGTGCCCCCGGCGGCGACGTGCCCGGACGGCTTGAGGCTGGAGCTCACGCGGTGCAACGGCACGGGCGCGGGCAGCGCGTGCATCGCGGGCTTCGACCGGTCGGGCACCATCATGCACGACAAGATCTTCACCTTCTCCACCACCACGGATCCGCAGGGCAACCGCATCCAGCGCGTGGTGGTGCAGGGGTCGTGGAACAACACCTACTCCCAGAACAACTACTGGAACGACATGGTCGTCAGCTACGAGGACTGGGACTGGTACGACTACTGGGTCGGCTACCACAACGACCTGCGCGCCGGCACGAAGACGACGGACTACTACAACCCTTCCACGGGCCAGGGGTACTACAGCTCCCCCAACGCGCCGTGGACCGCGTACTTCTTCCCGCGCACGGGCAACGACAACGAGCTGTCCAGCGACACCGTGACGAACAACTTCACGGACTACATCAAGACGGCCGTGTCGGGCTGCACGCTGGACGTGAACCAGAACCACTTCAACGACAGCCGCGCCATCGTGGCCACGGAGCTGGTGCGCATTGGCAAGCTGGGCTGCCGGGTGCGCGTGCTCTACACGGACATGGACGCGGGCATCAAAACGAAGCTGAGCGGCGCGACGAACATCACGATCCGCCAGCTCTACGACGCCTCCGCCAACAACGTGAAGACGAGCGACGGCACGCCGCGCGAGGTCCTCACGCACAGCAAGCACTTCGTCTACTCGGGGAACTTCAACGGGACGGTGCGCAAGATGGTGCTGACGGGCTCGCACAACCTGTCCAAGAACTCGCTGCGCTACAACGACGAGAACCTGGTGAAGTTCTACTCGGACACGCTGTGGCAGGCGTACCACGACAACTTCGAGAAGGGCTGGGCGCAGGCTCTCAGCGACGGCTGAAATGAAACGGGGACGGCGCCTTTCGCGGCACCGTCCCCTTCCCTGCTCGCGCTTCAGCGCCAGCTCAGGACTTGAGCTCCGGACGCGGCGCGGGCGTGTTCTCCGCGGGTGCCGAGGCATTGGCCTGCGCGGTCTGCTCCTCAATCCGCTGCACGACTTTATTGAGCGGCGGCGTGTGGGTGCCGGACGGGTGCTCCGTCTGGGCCCGGCGCGCCTCGCGCTCCTTGTAGCGGCGGATCGCGGGGGCCATGATCTCCCCGATCAGCGTCCGGTAGTCCATGCCCGCGCCCTGGGCAATCAGCACCAGGTCGCTCCAGCCGGGCGTGAGGCCGGGCAGCGGGTTGCACTCGATGAAGTAGATGCGCCCCTTGTCGTCCATGCGGAAGTCGATGCGCGCCACGTCGCGGCACCCCAGCGCCATGAACGAGTTGCGCGCCGCCGTGCGCAGCTTCTCCAGGAGCGCGGGCTCGATCTTCGCGGGCGCGTCGTAGCGGATGCGGTCCGTCCAATCCAGCTTGTGCTGGAAGCTGTAGACCGGGTTCTTCTCCGCCTTGTCCAGGAAGACGATCTCCATGGGCGGCAGCACGCGCGGACGCCGCTCGCCCAGGAGGCCCACCGTGAACTCGCGGCCGCCGATGTACTCTTCAATCAGTGCGGGCTGCTGGTACTTGCCGGCGATCTCCTTCACCACGTCGCGCAGCTCCGCCTCCGAGTAGCAGACGCTCTTGGTGACGACGCCCTTGGAGCTGCCCTCCGCCACCGGCTTCACGATGAGCGGGAAGGTGGTGAACTCCTTGTTGAGGCGCTCCTTGCCCGTGACCATCAGCTGGAAGTTGGGCGTGAGGATGCCCGCCTGACGGACGATCTTCTTCGCCAGCGCCTTGTCCAGCGCGAGCGACAGCGTCGCCGGATCAGAGCCCGTGTACGGGATGTCCAGGAGCTCCAGCATCGCGGGCACCTGGCTCTCGCGGTTGCGGCCCTTGAACCCCTCCGCGATGTTGAAGACGACGTCCAGCGGCGTGCTGGAGAGCACCGTGGGCAGCTCCGCCGTGGCCTCCAGGTCGATGACCTCGTGACCCCACGACGCGATGGCCTCGCGGATGGCCTGGAGGGTGTTGGGCGAGTCGTACTCGGCCTCGCTGTCCTCCTGCACCGTCTCCGCCGTGGCGCTGGGCTTCACGCGCTTCACGTTGAAGCTGAAGCCCACGCGCAGCGGCCCGGACTTGCGCGCGGGCCTGCCCTGGCGGCTCTTGTTGTCGCGGATCTTGTGACGCTTGCCCGCGCTCTGGATGATGGAGTTGATGACCCCGTCCAGGTGCAGCCCCTCCAGCTCCGCGGCGGCGTAGATGCCCGCGCCCGGCTCCAGGCTGGGCAGCGCGTTGATCTCCAGGAAGTACGGCACGCCCGCGTCGGACACACGGAAGTCCAGCCGGCCCAGGTCGCGGCAGTCCAGCACCTGGAGGATCTTCTGCGCCATCTTGCGGACGTCCTCGGACATCTTCGCCGGGATGTTCGCGGGCGCGCGCACGGACACGGACTTCTCCCGGCGCGTCTTCAGCTCGTAGTCGTAGATGGCGTACTTGCGGCCCTGGGACGCCTCCGGGTCGATGACGTACTCCACCGGCGCGAGCACGCCGTCGAAGTCGTTGTCCACCGCGGCCAGGAACGGCACCGTGAGGTCGCGCCCGCTGATGTACTCCTCCACCAGCACGCCCGCCGGGTACTTCTCCAGCGCCTTCGCGACCTTCTCGCGCACCTGCTCCAGCGTCTCCGCGACGGAGTCCTGGGTGATGCCCTTGGAGGAGCCCTCGAAGTTGGGCTTCACGATGACGGGGAAGCGCAGGTTCTCCGGCTGCAGCTCGCTGAGCTTCTCCACGTACTGCCAGCCCGGCGTGCGGATGCCGTGCTTGGAGAGGATCAGCTTCGTCAGCTGCTTGTCCAGCGTGAGCGCCAGCGCGTACGCGTCCGAGCCCGTGTACGCGAAGCCCAGCTCGTCGAAGAGCGCCGGGTAGAACGCCTCACGGAAGCGGCCCCGGCGGCCTTCGGCCGTGTTGAAGATGAGGTCCGGGCTGTACGCCTCCAGGCGGGCGACGGTGCGCGACGCGGGGCCGCTCACCTCGAAGCGCTCCAGGCGGTGGCCCAGCCGCTCGATGGCTCCCGCCAGCGTGTTCACCGTCTCCTGCGTGTCGAACTCCGCCTCTTCTTCCGAGTCCGAAAGCCGCAGGTTGTAGGTCAGCGCGATGCGCATGGCTTACCCCGTCTCCCTTTCCTGAATGCCTTGCCGCGGCGCACCTTCGCCGCCGACATCAAACGACCCGGGGCGCGCGTCGCGGCCACCGGCGTGCGGGCTGCAACCGTCGCGCCCGCGACAACCTTCCCGTCCACCACCTGTGTCTGCGCCCAGGTGTCCCCCAGCCGCAGGCCCAGCGGATCGCACAGCACGCGCCAGGCCTCCACGCCGCCAATCACCACGAAGCCCGCCAGGGCGGCCACCACGCCAAGCGGCTCGGGCATCATCCCCAGCAGCACCACCAGCGCGAGCGGCGCGTTGCGCAGCGTGCTGTCGCGGTGCCGCGCGGCCGAGCGCGTGGGCAGGTGCATCACCTTCACGCCGAAGATGCGCTTGCCCACGCTCTGCCCCTGGAGCATCCCGTCCGCGAGCAGCAGGAACAGCAGCGCCACCACCGCGCCCGCCGCGCCGCACACCACGTACAGGCCCCAGGCCACCGCGCAGTCCACCACGCGCGCGCCCAGCCGCAGGAGCAGCGACGCCTTCGGGTAGGGAGAATCCGGCTCCGCGTCCTCCTGCACCAGCCGCAGCACGCGGGGAGCGCCGCGCTCCGTCGCCATGAGGCTGCGTTCGGGGGCGGCGCTCACTCCTCGGGCTCCAGCGTGAGGCCCTCTTCGGTGGGCTCCGGCTCGTCCAGCCCGGCCAGCTTCGCCAGCCGCTCGTGCGCGGACAGCGGGTGGACGAAGGGCACCACCGTCTGCGCGTGCTCCCCGGCGTGCTCCGCCGCCAGCTGCGCGGTGGGGCTGCCCGTTTCCGACATGCGCAGCAGCTTCTGCCGCGCGTCGTCCTCGTCGTGCCGCGCGGCCTCGCCTTCGCGGGTGAAGAAGACGAAGGCCATGGCCGGGCGCTTGGAGGACTCGCGCATCGCGAACTGCACGCCGTCCAGGTTCCAGCCCTTGGCCGTCCACTCGTTCAGGGTGCGCTCCAGCGCGCCCTCGTCCACCGTGGACAGCTCCACCACTTTGTACTGCAACGGCCCGGGCTCACGGACCACCGGAGCGCGGCCCTTGCCGGGGCGCTGGGACGCCCCCTTCCGGGCGGTCGTCCGAGAGGTGCCACGTCGGGGCGGAGGCTTCTCGGTCCTGCGTCCGGGCCGCTTCTTCTGGGTGGGCATCGTTGTGGGGACCATTTGGGCGCAAGCGGCGGAAGCGATCAAGCCTCCCGCCGCGAGCAGGCGCCCGGGGTGTCGCCTAGAGGAGCTTGGCCGCTTCCAGGGCGTGGTAGGTGATGATCAGATCGGCCCCGGCCCGCTTGATGGAGGTGAGGACCTCCATCATCACGCGCTCGTAGTCCACCCACCCGTTCTGCCCGGCGGCCTTGAGCATCGCGTACTCGCCGGAGACGTTGTACGCGGCGAGCGGCAGGTCGAAGTTCTCGCGCAGCGCGCGGATGACGTCCAGGTACGACAGCGCCGGCTTCACCATGATGAAGTCCGCGCCCTCGTCCACGTCCAGCGCCGTCTCGCGGATGGCCTCGCGCACGTTGCCGGGGTCCATCTGGTAGCCGCGGCGGTCGCCGAACTGCGGCGTGCTCTGCGCGGCCTCCCGGAACGGACCGTAGAAGCCGGAGGCGTACTTCGCCGAGTACGCCATGATGGGCGTGTCCTGGTGCTTCACCTCATCCAGCGCCTTGCGGATGGCGCCGATGCGGCCGTCCATCATGTCCGACGGGGCGATGATGTCCGCGCCCGCCTGCGCGCAGGTGACGGCCATCTGCGCCAGCAGGGGCAGCGTGGCGTCGTTGGCCACGTGGTTGCCGTCCAGCACGCCGCAGTGGCCGTGGTCGGTGTACTCGCACAGGCACACGTCCGCGATGACCTGGAGGTCCGGCTCCGCCGCCTTGATCTCCCGGATGGCGCGCTGGACGATGCCGTCCGTCGCGTACGCCTGGGTGCCGCGCGCGTCCTTGTGGTCCGGGATGCCGAAGAGGATGACGGAGGGCACGCCCAGCGACTTCGCGAGCTTCGCCTCCTTCACCGCGTGCTCCAACGAGAGGTTGAAGATGCCCGGCATGGAGGAGATGGGACGGCGCACGTCCCGGCCTTCCACGACGAACAGCGGGTAGATGAAGTCCGTGGGCGAGAGGCGCGTCTCTCTCACCATGTCACGGAGGGCCGCGGAGCGGCGCAGCCTGCGGGGACGGTGGACGGGGTGGGCCATGGGTCGCCGGTATAAACCGCCCGGCCCCGCGCTTCACCCCTTCCGCGTCCCCAAACCGCCTGCTCAGCCGGCGACGGGGCGCCAGGTCAGCTGATGGCGGCGCGAATCGCGCGCCATGCGGTCGGCCCGCCGCCCGGCCAGGTCCGCCTCGTACAGCGCCCGGGCGTAGCGCACGCGCGCTGCCTCGGTCCCGGTGTGCAGCTCCCGCTCCGCGGCCTCCAGCTCACGGCGCGCGTCCTGAAGCTGCTGCTCGGTCCCGTTTGCCCACGTCATGCCCATGTCTCCTGTGTGGTGTGGCCGCGGGGGGTTGGCTTTCAGGTCCCGCGGGTCGCTCCCCAGGCATTGCAGGGCCTGGACCAGGGACACCGTTGGAACCCCCAGGAGCGCAACGCCCGGGAATGACGGGGTTTCGCGCCGCGCCACGTGCGCTCCGAGTGCGCAAGGCGTTTCCCAGCGGCGCGAATGCGGGAACGCGGTGGGAAACCCGCATGCAGGGCCGCCCGTCCCTCCCCCAGGTGCCATGCGGGTGCAATCATCGTCCCGCCGGGTCGTCTACAGTCACGACCGTGACGACCCCACCTCCCGCCCTTGAAGTGCAGGGCCTGCGAAAAACGTATCGCCGAGCCTTCGGACGTGGCGGCCATGAAGCCCTCCGGGGCATGGACCTCCACGTCCCGGCGGGCAGCGCGTTCGGGCTGATTGGCCCCAACGGCGCGGGCAAGACGACCTTCATCAAGAGCGTGCTCGGCATCGTGCGGCCCAGCGCGGGCACGGTGCGCGTGCTGGGCGGGTCCCCGGAGGATCCGGCCATCCGCGCGCGCATCGGCTACCTGCCGGAGCGGCTGCACCTGCCCGGCACGTGGAAGTCCCCCGCGTTCCTGGCCACCGTGGCGCGCCTCAAGGGGCTCAAGGCCGACGCGGGCGCGCACGCGAAGCTGCTGGAGCGCGTGGGCCTCTCGGACGCGGTGGACCGGCGCATCGGTGGCTACTCCAAGGGCATGCGGCAGCGGCTGGGGCTGGCGGCGGCGCTGCTGGGTGAGCCCGCGCTGCTCGTCCTGGACGAGCCCACGGACGGCATCGACCCCATGGGCCGGCTGGAGGTGCGCCGCATCCTCCAGGAGGAGGTCCAGAAGGGCGTGACGCTGTTCCTCAACTCGCACCTGCTGGCGGAGACCGAACGCGTGTGTGACCGCGTGGCCATCCTCGCGGACGGGCGCGTGCTGCGCGAGGGACGGCTGGAGGAGCTGGCGAAGGCGGGGGCGCGCTGGCGCGTGCGCTTCGCCCCCGGCGCGGACGCGGCGGCGCTGGCGTCCGAGGGCTTCGTGCCGGCCGGGAGTGGCCGGGAGGAAGGCGTGTACACGGTGGACGCGGCGGACGTGGCGGTGCTCAACGCGGCGCTGGACAGGGCGCGGTCGCGAGGCGCGCTCCTGACGGAGCTCAAGCGCGAGGGCGCGGACCTGGAGGCGGTGCTCGTGGGCGCCGTGGGCGGGCCGGGGGTGGCGGCATGAAGAGCCCCGTCTTCGTCATCGCGGGGTACGTGCTGCGCGAGGCGGCGTCGCGCAAGTTCATCCTGGCCTTCATGGTGGGGCTCACGCTGGTGCTGGCCACCGTGGCGCTCAGCCTCAAGCTGGAGGTGGTGGACGGGGCGCTCGCGGCGACGCGCCTGTTCGGCGAGGTGATGCGCTCGAACATCATGTCCGTGGACGTGGCGCTGCGGCCCGTCTACCGCGCGGCGGCGTACCTCGTCTTCTACGGCGGCATCCTCTTCGGCATCGTGGCGTGCTCGGACTTCGCGCCGGGGATCCTGTCGCCCGGCCGCATCGAGCACCTGCTCGCCCTGCCCCTCCAGCGCTGGCACCTGCTGGCCGGCACGTTCCTGGGCGTGATGACGCTGGCGCTGGGCGGCACGGTGTACGCCGCGGGCGGGCTGACGCTCATCTTCGGGGTGAAGGCGGGATACTGGACGCTGGGGCCGCTCATCGCCGGGGGCCTGGCGTGCGTGGGGTTCGCGGCGGTGTACGCGGTGATGCTCACCACGGCGACGCTGGTGCGCAGCGCGGCGCTGTGCTCCGCGGCGGGCTTCGTGCTGCTGGTGGGCGGCATCCTCGCGGGCTTCCGCGCGGACGTGTCGCGCTACCTGGAGGCGGGCTTCGGCCGCACGGCGTTCGACGCGGTGACGCTGGTGCTGCCCCGGCTGTCCGCGCTGGCGTCGCGCGCGGCGGACCTGGCCAGCTCCACGCCGCTGGAGAAGGGCTCGCTGGGGATGTTGCTGGGCGGCGTGCTGGTGTTCGGACTGGGAGCCCTCTCCGTGGGCTTCTGGCACTTCGAGGGAAAGGACTGCTGAGTCATGGAATCGCGCGGGCGCAGGAGGGTGTGGCTCTTGGGGGCGCTGCTGTTGTTCGCCGCGGGCGCGGTCCTGATGTTCACGGGCCAGGGCGACACGCCGCCGGCCGAGGCGAAGGACGTGGCCTTCCCCAGGCGCATGCGGGGTGAGGACCTGGCGCGCGCTGAGAAGCGGCGCACCTGGGTGATGCCCGCGGTGGTGGACGCGGGGGTGGCCGCGCCCGTGAAGCCGCGCGACCCGCTGCTCGCGGCGCTGCCCCGGGGGCCGGGCCGCACGGCGGTGGTCATCGAGGCGAACGCGCTGCGCTACTCGCCCGTGGGCGAGCTGCTCATGGACTGCCTGCTGCGCGACGGCGGCAAGAACCTGGAGCAGTTCAAGGCGATGAGCGGCGTGGATCCGCTCCAGGACCTGGACCGGCTGGTCGTCACCGACGAGGGCGTCATCCTGTCCGGCGACTTCAGCAAGGCGAAGTACCAGGAGCTTTTGGGCGAGCGCGTGGCGTCCGACCACGGCCCGGGCGCGCGCGTGTACGAGCCGGGGGACACGACGTTCACCCTGCCGGACGGCGGCACGCAGCGCGGCCGGATGGACACCGCGGTGGGCACCTGGAACAACCAGATGCTGGTGTTCGGCAAGTCGCCGGACTCCGTGAAGACGGTGCTGGACAGGATGGACGGGCGCGGCGTGGAGGACGGGCCGCCGCTCTTGGATGAGAACAGCACCTACGGGGAGATGTACGGCGTGCTCGCGGTGGAGCAGCTGGCGCGGATGCTGGGGCCGGATCAGGCGGAGCTGGCGAAGCAACTGACGGACGTGGCCCAGAACGTGGAGCTGCACCTGGACACCAGCGGCGACGTGGCCATGGTGGCCAACGTGACGGGCCTGGACGCGGAGAAGATGACGGACCTGGGCAAGTCCCTGGGCGGCGCGCTGTCCATGGCGCGCATGAAGGCGCAGGCGGAGGGCAAGGAGGACCTGGCGCAGCTGCTGGACTTCGCCAAGGTCCGGCCGGACGGCTCGTCCTTCAAGCTGGAGCTGGCGGTCCCCCTGGCCACCATCCAGGAGCAGCTCGCCTGGTGCCGGACGGAGCGCCAGGCCGCCGAGCTCGCCAAGCCGGCGCCGTAAGAGCAGGCAGGCCTCGCTTCACTGTTTTCCACAGGACAGGCTTCACGGGATACTGCGGCCCGACAGGGAGCCGCGACCCACCACGGGCGGGTCGGGCGCGGGCTCCTCGAGGGTCTGATGAACACACGCGTCGGGAGGGTGGCTCCCCTCCTCTTCGGTTCGGGGCTTTGCGCACTGGTCTACCAGACGGTGTGGCTGCGGGAATTCCGCCTCATCTTCGGGGCCTCGACCGCCGCGTCAGCCGCGGTGCTCGCCATCTTCATGGCGGGGCTGGGATTGGGCAGCGCGCTCCTGGGCGCGCGGGCGGACCGGCAGGCGCGGCCGCTGGCCTTCTACGCGAACCTGGAGCTGCTCATCGCCGCGAGCGCCGCGCTGAGCCCCTTCCTCGTGGAGGCGGTGCGCGCCATCTACATCGCCCTGGGCGGCACGCCGGTGATGGGCCTGGGCCTGGGCACCGTCGTGCGGCTGGTGCTGTCGCTGCTGGTGCTCGCGGTGCCCACGGTGCTCATGGGCGGCACGCTCCCGGCCGCCGCGCGCGCGGTGCTCTCCGACGCGGATCCGCACCGCCGCGACCTGGCCCTGCTCTACGGCATCAACACCCTGGGCGCCGTCACGGGCGCGGCGGCGTCCACGTTCCTCCTGCTGGAGGTGATGGGCAACCGCTCCACGCTCTGGGCCGCGTGCCTGCTCAACGCGCTCGTGGCCATCATCGCGCGCTCCGTGAGCCGCTCCATGGAGTCCGACGCTCCGGCCACGCCCGCGGCCGCCACGCCGGCCCCCGCCGCCGAGCCCGCGGCGCCCGCGCCCGTGGCCGCTGCCGCCGTGGCGGACGCGGGAGCCCTGCCGCCCCGGGGCTTCGTGCTCGTGGCCGCCGCGGTGGTGGGCTTCGCGTTCCTGCTGATGGAGCTGGTCTGGTACCGGATGCTGGGGCCGCTGCTCGGCGGTACCACCTTCACCTTCGGCCTCATCCTCGCCCTGGCGCTGCTGGGCATCGGGCTGGGCGGCAGCGCGTACACCGTCTTCTTCCGCCACCGCGCCGCCACGCTCCAGGGCTTCGCGCTCACCTGCGCCGCGGAGGCCGTGCTGATGGCCGTGCCGTTCGCGCTGGGGGACCGGCTGGCCATCCTCGCCGCGCTGCTGCGTCCGCTGGGCGGCCTGGGCCTGAGCGGCATGGCGCTGGGATGGACGTTCATCGCCTCCATCGTGGTGCTGCCCGCCGCGTTCGTGTCCGGCGTGCAGTTCCCGCTGCTGCTCGCGCTCATCGGGCGGGGCCGGCAGGGCGCCGGCCAGCAGGTGGGCCAGGTGTATGCGTGGAACACGGGCGGCTCCATCGTGGGGTCGCTCGCGGGCGGCTTCGGGGTGATTCCGCTGCTGACCGCGCCGGTGACGTGGCAGGCCGTGGCGGGCCTCCTCGCCGCGCTGGGCCTGGGCGCCGCGGTGCTCTCCTTCCAGCGGGAGCGCCAGCGTGGCGCGCTGGTGATGCCGGTGATGGCCACCGTCCTCGCCGTGCTGCTGCTCACCGCGCAGGGCCCCACGGCCGTGTGGCGCCACTCGGGCGTGGGCGCGGGCCGCTCGGGGCTGCACGAGCCCGACACCCAGGAGATCGACCGGTTCGAGAACGCCCGGCGCGCCGGTGTCGTCTGGGAGCACGAGGGCGTGGAGAGCAGCGTCGCGCTCGCGGATGACGACGGCCTCAGCTTCATCGTCAACGGCAAGGTGGATGGCAACTCCATTGGCGACGCGCCCACCCAGGTCATGTCGGGGCTCGTCGGCGCGCTGCTGCACCCGGCGCCGCGCACGTCGCTCGTCATCGGCCTGGGCACGGGCAGCACCGCGGGCTGGCTGGGCAAGGTGCCGGACATGGAGCGCGTGGACGTGGTGGAGATTGAACCCGCCATCCTGGAGGTCGCGCGCCGCTGCCACGCGGTGAACGCCGACGTGATGAACAACCCGAAGGTGCACACCTCCTTCGGCGACGCGCGCGAGGTGCTGCTCACCACGCCCCAGCGCTACGACATCATCTTCTCCGAGCCGTCCAACCCGTACCGGGCTGGCATCTCCAGCCTCTTCACCCGCGAGTTCTACCAGGCGGCGAAGCAGCGGCTGGCCGAAGGCGGCCTGTTCCTGCAGTGGCTCCAGGCCTACGAGGTGGACGCCCTCACCGTGCAGAGCGCCTATGCCACGCTGTCCTCGGAGTTCACGGCGGTGGAGACCTGGCAGACGCTGAGCGGCGACCTGCTGCTCGTCGCCTCCATGCAGCCGCAGACCTACGACCTGCCCGCCCTGCGCCGCCGCATCGCCCAGGAGCCCTACCGCTCCGCGCTGCGCTCCGTGTGGCGGACGGATGAGATGGAGGGCGTGCTGGCGCACTTCGTCGCGACCCCGGCGCTGGCGAAGCGCGCGGCGGAGGACGGCGCGGAGATGATCAACACGGACGACCTGTCCTCCATGGAGTTCGCCTTCGCGCGAAGCCTGGGCCGGACCGCCTTCTTCTCCACGCTGGACCTGCGCGCCGCGGCGCGGCGGCTGGGGGCGGACCGGCTGTCCTTCACGGGAGGCACCCCGGACTGGAACCGCGTGGAGGAGCTGCGCGTGTGGCTGGGGTACAACGCCCCCGGCCCCATGTCCGAGCAGGTCCGTGTCTACAGGGACTTCGTCAGCGCCGCGCTGGCGGGCCAGGACGCCGCGGTGCTGGCCCAGTGGGAACGCGTCAAGCATGAGCCTCGCGGCCCGCGCGAGCAGTACACGCTGGCGCGCGCCCTGGTGATGACCGGCCACACGGAGGCGCTCGCGTCCTTGCGGTCCCTGCGGGAGAGCCTCCCGACGGAGGCGGAGATGCTGGAGGCCCTGTACCTGACGGCCCAGCAGCAGGACGCCGCGGCGGCCGCGAGCCTGGAGCGCGCGTTCGCGCGGCTGCGTGAGGATCCCTGGCCGGCGGGGCCGCTCATCGAGGCGGCCCTCGACACCTCGCTCCGGCTGGGCGCGCGTTCACCGGAGCTGGCCCGGCGGTTCTACACGGCGCTCGAGCAGCCCTTCGCGGCCAGCGTGGCCACCGCCCATCGGAAGTTGATCCGCGCGAAGCTCGCGGTCGCGGCGGGAGGCATGCAGATGTGCGCGGAGGGCCTCGCCCCCCTGGAGCCGTACGTCCCCTGGAACCGCGCCCTGCTGCTGGCGCGCGCCGAGTGTTATGCCCAACGGGGCGACCCCCGGGCGGAGGTGGCGCGCGAGGACCTGGAGCGCTTCCTGGCCCAGGTGCCCACGCCCTTCCTGGGAGACGTCGAAGCGGCGGAGGCCCCCACGCACGAGGCGCGGGAGCAGACGCCGCCGCAGGCCGAGGAGACGAAGTAGGTCCGGTCCGCGGCCCGGCGCTTCAGGGCGCCGGGCGCGGGCTCTTCGCCTTCGCCTGGGGACGCCCCGGACGCCAGCCGAGCACCACGCGGCCATACGGGGTGGGCCCCATGTCCAGTCCGGGGACCTTCAGGCTTTCGCGCTCGCGGTCCAGCAGCGCGTAGTCGTTGATCAGCGACAGGCCCACCGACGAGCTCAGCCACAGGTCGCGGCCCAGGTGGACGTTCACGGTGGGGCCCACGCGGACCTGCGTCTCGCGCAGGTAGCTGGCGCCCGCGGCCTGCATCTGGGGTTCGAAGCGGGTGCGGAGCACCTGCATGTCCAGCGCGCCCACGAGCCCCAGCTCCACCGTGTCACCCAGCTTGCGCAGTAGCGTGAGCCGGGGCAGGCCCACCTCCAGGACGTACGGGCCCCGGTTGTAGGTCAGGCTCAGCATGGGCACCACCGGCAGCTTGTCGAAGGGCCACAGCGCGACCACGCCGAACGTCAGCCCGAAACCGGGCGCGTCCCCCAGCTGGTAGTTGGCCATCGCGAACGCCACCCACGACGTGTCCAGCGCCAGGTCGAAGGAGGACTGGAAGTCCGTGCGGGTACTGGCCGTGACGCCCGTGACGAGCAGCCAGCGCGGCGCCAGGGGCCGGACGGCCGTGAGCCCCACCTGGATGCGGTGGAACTGCCGATCCACCGTGTCGTCCTCCAGGGCGGGCGCGGACGCGCCCATCCACCGCGTCTCGTAGCCCACCGACGGCAGCAGGTACGTGCGCCCCAGGACGAGCGGCGGCAGCGGCACGCGCAGCTCCAGCGTCCGCCGCTCCTTGATGCGGGTGCCTCCCGCGTCCAGCGAGCCGCCTCCGGAGAGGCCGTACCCCAGATAGAGCCGGTCCGCCTGCGTCTGCGCCCGAGCGCTGGAGCCCAGCAGCAGCGCCGCCACGGCCCAGCAGCCCAGGACCGGGGCCAGGTCCCGGAGCCGCCACCGCACGGCGCGACGGAAGTCCACGCGCATCACCACCCTGCCTTCGCAAGACGGGGCGGCCGGTCCCGGCCCCGAGGCCGGGGAGTGTACCCCGCCCTGCCCCACTCCGGGTGAAACGAAAGCGTGCCTGTGCGTCAGCCCACCATCGCGGTCACTTCGTCCGTGAAGGCCTGATCCTCGTCCGCGTGAACCACGAGCGGCGGCAGCACGGTGAGGTCCGCCCGGCCGCCCTTCACCGCGTGGAGCAGCACCAGCTTCGCCGGCCGGTCCGCGCGCGGGTGCACCATGCGCACCGTGCGCGGCTCCAGCTGCTGCGTGCGCAGCACCGACACCAGCTCGCTGAAGCGCGACGCCGGGTACACCATGCACAGCCCGCCCCGGGGCACCAGCAGGTAGGCCGCCGCGCGCACCACGTCCGGCAGCTCGCAGGCGATCTCATGCCGCGCGAGCGCCTTCTCCAGCGACAGGTTGCTCTGGCCCGCGGTGCGCGCGCGGTAGGGCGGATTGCACAGCACGTGGCCGAAGCTGCTCGCGGGGAACGTCTCCGCCACGCGCCGCAGGTCGCCCTGCACCAGCGTCACCGCGCCCTCGCAGCGGTTGAGGTACACGTTGCGCTCCGCCAGGGAGAACAGGCCCGGCTGCAGCTCCAGCGCGGTGATGTCCGTGCGCCCCAGCCGGCGGGTCAGCACCAGCGGGATGATGCCGCACCCGGTGCCCAGGTCGAGCAGCCGCCCCCGGTGCGCGCCCGCCTCGAACACCGCGAAGTGCGCCAGCAGCACGGGGTCCAGCGTGAAGCGGTAGCCCAGCCGCCGCTGGAGCACCTGCACCTCGCCGCCGCAGATGGCGTCGAGCGTCTCCCCCGGGCCCGGCTCCAACCGCAGCCGCACCCGATGGGGCCAGTCCTGCGCGGTGCCGGTCAGCGCACGCACACGGGGGGCCGTCAGACTTCGGGATCCAGGAAGAGCAGGCCCGCGGGCACGCGCGGCTCCACGCGCAGGGTGCGCGGCGGCAGCGTGGCCTGGGCCTCCATCACCGCCCGCACCTCCCACACCGGCGGCGGGTTGAGCGCGAAGCCCGCCTGGAACGTGCCGGCCTCCACCCCCGCCACCAGCGCATCCAGCCCGTGCACCGGGAAGACTTGAGGGTGTCCGGACGCCTCCGGCTCCTGGATGCCCAGCACCGTGCGCAGCACCAGCGCGTTGAGCAGCGCCAGGTCCAGGCTGCGCAGCGTGGGGTTTCGCGGAGCGCCCTTCAGGTGCGCCAGATCCAACCCCTGCCGGAAGCGCAGGATGCGGCCCCGTCCGCCCGGCAACACCAGCAGCACCGCGTGCTGGCCGGGCACCAGCGTGGCCAGCCGCTCGCGCGCCGCCGCCAGCCCCTGCGGCGTGGTGAGCGGCGAGTCCAGCTCCGTCACGCGCGCGTAGGCGGACACCAGGGTGAGGAACGTCTCCTCCTGGAAGGTCTCCACGCCCTTGAGGGCACGGTGGATGGGGCACAGCTCCAGGCCCGGCTCGGACAGGGGCACCACCGCCGCCAGCGTCTGGCCCTGTTCGCTCAGCGCGGCCAGGGGCCGCATGGGGGCCTCGTCCAGCACCGCCTGCAGGCGCTTGGACACCGGGGACGGTTCGATGCGCAAGAGCGACACCGGGCTGCCGTCGTAGTGGCCCTTCCAGACGGAGATGCCGCGCTCGGCGGCCTCGGCCAGCAGGGCCCGGAGCGCGCCGTGATCATCCGCCACCAGCGTGACGGCGGGCTCCACCTCCCACGCGCGGGGCCGGTAGGGGTCCTGCTCCAGCGAAGGCACCGCGTCCGGCGTCAGCGCGCACAGGAGGTAGCGCACCGGAGGGCCGGAGAACCGGCCCGCGGGGCCGTGCAGCTCCACGACGTAGAGGGAGGGACGCGCGTCCTTCAACAGCCCGCCCGAGTCCCGCATCCGGCGCAGCTCCGCGCTCGGGTTCGCGGCCTCCAGCAGGGGCCGCACGTGCGTGGGCAGCGGGGCCGCGTTTCCGCGAGGAGGACCGTCCCCGGGCTCCAGCGAGGAGCCCAGCGAGGTCAGGAGGGCCGAGAACGGGAGGACGCGCGCCATACCGGGGAAAGGTGATGCCGCCCTCCCCCGCGCGCCATGACGCCTGCCCGCCCGTCCGCCAGGCCGTCTACCACCAGACGTTCTTGTAGGGCCGGTCCTTGGCACTGCGCAGGGCGGACCGGTCCACGCTCTCCTCCCACAGCAGGCTCACGGTGGTGATGGCGCCCGCGGAGCCCAGGAAGGACAGCACGTAGGGCGTGGACTGGTTGAAGCCGCCCAGCACCAGGCCGGAGATGAGCAGCACCGCCGCGCCCACGCCTCCACCGAAGAGGTCCGCGCGGAGGATCTGCGACGCCGTCGGGTTGTAGCGCATGGTCGCCAGGGCCAGCACGCCCGCGCCCACGCCCGGGGAGATGAGCAGCATGTCCTTCCACGTCTTGCCGGAGATGGACGTGCCGGAGAAGTGCACGATGGCGAGGAACAGCGCGCTGTACGCCGCCGCCCAGCCCGCGCCGGAGGCCACCAGCAGGCCGTCCGCGAGCGGCAGCTGCCCCCCGCCGATGCCCGCCGTCAGCCACGCGCCCAGCTCCGCGCCCAGGAACGCGGCCCAGGTGAGCACGCCCGAGTCCTGGGTGATGAGGTCCATGAAGCCCGCGAGGAACATGCCGCCGATCCCCGAGTTGAGGACGGTGAAGTTCGCCATGGGGGTGTCAACCCAGTTGTTGAACTGCCACCACGCGGAGGCGCCGAAGCCCAGGCCCGCGCCGATGAGCGTGCCCGCGAGCATCGACTCGCGCGAGCTGCGGTCGAAGTTGAAGTCCTTGGAGAACGCCTGCGTGAAGAAGCCGCCCAGCGCGCCCAGGGCCGTGTGGTGCAGCACGAAGCGCATGCTGCCGGGACCGGACAGGAACGGCCCCCGGCGGCGCTGGCCGTCCAGGAACACGCCGGTGTCCTCCGGCGGCGGACGCAGGCGAGAGGCCGCGGTGGCGGTCTCGTCCCGCGTGGACTCCTGGCGCACGCCGGAGGGCCCTTCCGTCAACGGGGCCTGCGGCTCGGTGCGCAGGCGGTCCGGCTCCGGCGGCGCGAGGGGCGCGTCGCTCGGGGGCGCCTGCGTGTCCTCCGGGCTCGTCCCCGGCGCGGCCTGCGTGGGCGGATACGCGTCCGTGTCCGACGGCTGCGCGGGAGGCGGCTGTCCGTAGGCGTCGTTGGAGGGCGCCACGGGCCGAGGCTCCTCCTGCGGCACTTGCGGCTCGGCTTGCGAGGACGGCGCCGGGTACATGCCCGGCGCGGGCGGAGGCGGCGGCTGGGGCGCCGGGTACACGCCCGTGCCTCCCGCCTGCGCCAGCGCGAGGCCTGGCAGCATCAGCGCGACCGCGAGGACGGTGACAGGGAGGTTCCAGGTTCGACGGTGTGACACGCGTGGGGCTCCTTGGGTCCGGCCGTCCGGCAGAAAACCACAACCCGTGCGGGCGTGTTGGTTTTCCGCCGCGCGTCGAAGATTCTCGCGGGCCCATGCCCGAAGGCCTCTCGTGGTCCGAACTCGGCGTCGACTCCGCGCGCATCCAGGCGGTGAACGACGCGCCCTTCCCCCAGGGACAGCGCGACTTCGTCCTCTACTGGTGCATGGTGAACCATCGCTGGGAGGAGAACCACGCGCTGGACGCGGCCATCGCGCTGGGCAACCACCTGGGCCTGCCCGTCGTCGTCTACCAGGCCATCCGCCCGGACTACCCCTACGCGTCGGAGCGGCTCCACGCGTGGGCGCTGGAGGGCATGGCGGACATGGCGAAGGGCTGCGCCGCGCGCGGCCTGCCGTACTGGCTGGAGCTGCCGCGCACGAAGAAGGAGCACAAGCCGAGGCTCGCGAGCCTGGGCCGGCGCGCGGCCGCCGTCGTGTCGGACCTGTTCCCCACGTACATCATCCCGGGCCACCTGCGCGGCGCGGCGAAGGCGCTGCGCGTGCCGCTCATCGCCGTGGACGCGTCCTGCGTGGTGCCCATGCAGCGCATCCCCGCGGCCCAGGTGGGCGCGTACGCGCTGCGCCCCAAGCTGCGCAAGCTGTGGCCGGAGTACCTGGAGCGCGTGGTGCCCAAGCGCAAGCCGCGCGTGTCCGGCGCGAAGCTCCAGCCGGACTTCGAGCTGTCCGACGCGGTGAAGGCGCGGGCCGCGCTGGACACGTTCGCGCTGGATCATTCCGTGAAGCCCCTGGCCGAGCGCGGCGGACGCAAGGCGGGCCTCAAGGCCCTGGACGCGTTCCTCCACGAACGGCTGGAGGGCTACGACACCGGCCGGAATGATCCGGGCCTGGGCCAGCAGTCCAACCTGTCGCCCTACTTCCACTGGGGGAACCTCTTCCCGGGAGAGGCGGCGCGCGCGGCCATCGCGGCGAAGGGCAAGGACCACCCGGCGGTGCAGTCCTTCGTGGAGGAGCTGCTCGTGCGCCGCGAGCTGGGCTTCAACTACTGCTTCCACACGCCCGGCCCGAAGCAGCTGAGCGTGGACTCCCTGCCTCCCTGGGCGCGCGAGACGCTGTCGCGCCACCGGAAGGATCCGCGCCCGCACCTCTACTCCTTCGAGGACCTGGATCAGGGCCGCACGCAGGACGCGCTCTGGAACGCGTCCCAGCGCGAGCTGCGGGAGCGCGGGCGGATCCACAACTACCTGCGCATGCTCTGGGGAAAGAAGATTTTGGAGTGGAGCCCCACGCCGGAGGAGGCGCTGGTCCGCATCTCCAGGCTCAACGACACCTACGCGGTGGACGGGCGCGACCCCGCGAGCGTCTCCAACTTCATGTGGGTCCTGGGGCTGCACGACCGGCCCTTCCAGGAGCGCCCGGTGATTGGAAAGGTGCGACCCATGAGCTCGCCACGCACCGCGGAGAAGTTCGACCTGGGGCCGTACCTGGCGCGCTGGGGCAGCCCGCCCGGGACGCCCGAGCCCGGCACGGCGAAGGCGGGGAAGCCCCGCCGCAAGGCCGCCCGGTAGGCCGCCGGTGGACATCCCCCCGAAGACGGCGGTTCCCTTTCCGGCCCGGTGTCACTAAACCGCTCGGACGCACCCTTTTCGCGCAAACAGGAGTCACCCCATGGGCATGTTGAAGTTCGAGGTCCCCCACAACCTTCCCAAGGACGAGGTCAAGAAGCGCGTCGAGCAGCTGCTGCAGTACTGGGGCAGCAAGTACGGCGTGAAGTCCGACTGGCAGGGCGACGAGGGCGCGAAGCTCGCCGGCAAGGTCATGGGCATCAACCTGGACGCCAGCTTCGTCATCACGGACAAGACCGTGTCCGGTGAGGGCACCGACCCGGGCATGCTCCTGCGCGGCCAGGCGAAGACGTACCTGCAGAAGAAGTTCAGCGCGGTGCTGGATCCGTCCAAGAGCCTGGATCAGGTGAAGGGCAACCTGGACTGACTCATCCGCCGTGCGCCGGGCCTCTTCTTTCAGCCCGGCTGCTCCTCCAGCGCGGCCAGCGCATAGCGGGCCGCGCGGGAGATGGACTCCGCGGAGTCGAGCATCTCCGGGTAGTGCCCCGCCAGCGGGCGCTGCGGATACTTCAGCTGCGCGACGGCGTTGCGGTAGCTGCGCCGGGCCGACTCGAAGTCCTGCGTGCGCTCCTGCACCTGGGCCAGCAGGTAGTGGCCAATGGCCAGCGTGGGCTCCAGGAACAGGGCCTTGGCCAGCTCGGAGCGCGCCTCCGCCAGGCTCCCCGCCTGCATCGCCGCCACCCCGCCGAAGATGCGCGCCTCCACGCACAGCGGCTCGCGCTGGAGCGCCTGCCCGAACGTGTCGCGCGCCTCGTTGATGCGCCCGGTGAGCGAGTACAGGTTGCCCAGCGTCAGGAGCGCGTCCAGGTCGGAGGGCTCGTCCACCAGCAGGCGCTTCACGCCCTCGATGGCGCCAGGGAAGTCGCCCTCCCCCATCTTGCGCACGGCCATGTTGAGGCGCTCCGCGGGAGGCAGCAGCTGCGGCCACGAACCGCTGGGGCGCGCGGGCGCCGCTTCCGCCAGGGGCCGCGACGCGGGCGGCTCCACGCGCACCGCCGCGAAGGTGCCGGTGGGCCGGTCCGTGGGACGGCGCGGAGGCTCCGCGGTACGGGGCGGCTCGGGACGGATGGAGGGGAACTCGCCGGTGCGGGTCGGCTCCGGCCGGAACGCGGGGAACTCCCCGGTGCGGCGCCCCGCCAGCGGGCCTACCGAGGGCAGCTCCGTGGTGGGCCGGCGCACGAGCGAGTCCGGAGCCCGGACACTGGACGTATCAGGGGACGCGCCCGCCGCGCGCAGCTTCGCGGCGGCCTCCGCGTTGGCCTGCAGCCGCTGGCGCAGCTCCACGGCGAAGGACTCCGGGCTGCCCGGGCGCGGCTCCGTCACCATGGGCGCCAGGGGCGGCGGCGGACGGGGCCGCTCACCCAGCGGGCGCCGGTACACGAACGCGCCGTCCACTTCGATCATCTCGAAGCGGTCGTAGACCTTGAACAGGCTCTCCGAGTACCCCAGGAACAACAGCCCCCCCGGGCGCAGCGCCGCGAGGAAGCGGTCCATCAGCCCGCGGATGGTGGGCAGGTCGAAGTAGATGATGACGTTGCGGCAGAGGATGAGATCCAGCGACGCGGGCGCCACCTTGTCGAACACCGGCGCGGCCAGGTTCTGGCCATCGAAGCGGATGTACTCGCGCAGGATGGGCGACGCCTCGTAGCCGTCCTCCACCTGCCGGAAGAAGCGCTTCAGCCGCTCCGGGCCAATGGCCATCGCGCGGCGCGTGGAGAATCTCCCCTGCCGCGCGGCCTCCACCGCGGCCAGGTTCAGGTCGGTGGCCCACAGGTCCACCTCCACCGCCAGCGCGCCCAGCTCCGCCATCACCAGCGCCAGGCTGTAGGGCTCCTCGCCCGTGGCGCAGCCCGCGGACCAGATGCTCACCTTGCGCATCTCGCGCCGCGCCCGCGCGAGCAGGTCCGGCAGCACGCTCTGCTCCAGCGCGCGGAACTGCTTCGCGTCGCGGAAGAACTCCGTGTGCCCCACCGTCACCAGCGGCAAGAGCGAGCGCAGCTCCTCCTCGCCGCTCGCGCTCGTCAGCTTCTGCAGGTACTTCTCCGGGTCGCTCAGGCCCAGGACGGGCATGCGCGTGGACAGCGCGAGCCGCAGGCTGTGGTAGCCATCCAGGGTGATCTTCAGCCCCGCGCGCTCCAGGAGGAGCGCGGACAGCTGCTGGAGCACCTTGTTGCCGACGTTCAGCACGCGTCCACCCACTGCACGAGCGTCGGTGCGATGACGTCCAGCGGCAGCACCTGCTGCGCCGCGCCCAGGAGCACCGCCTCGCGCGGCATGCCGTAGACGACGCACGTGGCCTCGTCCTGCGCGATGGTACGCCCTCCCCGCTCGCGAATCTCCTTCAGCCCCCTGGCGCCGTCGCGGCCCATGCCCGTCAGGATGACGCCGATGCACCGCTTGCCGAAGGCCTCCCCGGCTGAAGTGAGCAGCATGTCACACGAGGGCCGGAAGCCCCGCAGGGCAGGGCCTGTATCCAGTTCCAGACGGCCGTCCGGCTTCACCAGCAGATGTCCTCCCGATGGGGCGATGTACACCGTGCCCGGCTCCATCCACGCGTCGTGCGTCGCCTCGACGACGCGCAGCGCCGTCTCCGTGGACAGCCAGTGCGCCAGGCCTTCCGTGAAGCCCTGGCTGATGTGCTGACAGTAGGCGATGGGCGCGGGGAAGCCGCGCGGAATCATCCGCAGCACCTGCGCCACGGCCTTCGGCCCGCCCAGCGAGGCGGCCAGCGCCACCAGGGGGAACGGCGCGGTGGGCCCCTCCAGCGCCGGCCGCGACGCCTTGGGCGAGGAGGGCGGCGAGCGCACGCCCTTCACCTGCGACAGCATCACCAGCTTGCGGTTGACGGCGTGCCAGAAGTCCGGGCCCGGCGTCATGGGCCGGTCCATCACGTCCAACGCGCCCAGGGCCAGCGCCTGGAACGCCTGCTGTCCGGTGAGCACGCCCGGGTGCAGCGCGAGGATGGGCGTGGGGCGCACGGCCATGATGCGCTCGATGGCGCCCAGCGCCTCCGAGGAGATGAGGTCCACCAGGAGCACGTCCGGGAAGTGCCTGCGCACCACCCCTTCCGCGCCCACGAAGTCCGCTTCCGGCGGGCCTACGGCCACCAGCGACTCGCCGTCGAAGAGCCCGCGCACCAGCCCGCGCAGGCCCCGCCCCACCAGGAGTACCCGGAACGCGAGTCCCGTCACCGCCGTGCCGCCGCCCACGAGAGGCTCCTCAGGTCAGCCGATCGATGGACTGCGCCAGGATCTCCACCCCCAGCTCGCCCTTCACCAGGTACGCATCCGCGCCCGCATCCAGGCCGCGCCGCTTGTCCTCCGGCGACGCGAGCGACGACAGGATGATGACCGGAATGCGCGCCACGGCGGGCGTGCCCTTCAGCCGCCGCGTGAGGGAGAAGCCGTCCAGCTTCGGCATCTGCACGTCGGTGAGGATGAGGTCGTACGTGTTCGTCTGCACCTTCACGTACGCCTCCTCGCCGTCCTGGGCCTCCTCCACGGAGTGGCCCAGCGCCTTGACGAGCGCGCCTTCCGTCGCGCGCGCGATGGGCGAGTCGTCCACCAGGAGCACGCGCAGCCGGCGGCTGGCGGGCGCCTGGGTGACGGGGCGGGCCATGCGGCGCACCTCCGTCATGATGTCCGGCACGTGCAGGAGCACCGCGATGCGCCCGTCCTCCAGCGCCGCCGTGCCCGCGATGAACGGCGCGCCCTTGAGGAACTCGCCGCCGCAGGGCTTCACCGCCACCTCGCGCTCGTCCACGAAGCCGTCCACCACCAGCGCCGCGTAGTCGTCGCCGTGGCGCACCACCACCGCAGGAGGCTTGTCGAAGCGGTTGCCGCCGTTGAGGCCCAGCAGCGGCCCCAGCGCCACGAGCGCCGTGGGCTTGCCCCGGTGCCGCACCGCCAGCGTGCCGAAGACCTCCATGCGGTCATCCGGCTTGATGCGCATGACGGCCACCACGTCCGCGGCGGGCATGCCGTAGACGTCGTCGCCCAGGCGCACCAGCAGCACCTTCATGAGGGCCAGCGACTGGGGCAGGCGCAGCGTGATGGTGGTGCCGCGGCCCTGGCGGCTCTGCACGCCCACGGACCCGCCCAGCGTCTCCACCTTGCGCTTCACCACGTCCATGCCCACGCCGCGGCCGGACAGCTCACTGACCTGTTCGCGCGTGGAGAAGCCGGGGCGGAAGATGAGCTCGATGGCCTCGCGCTCCGACAGCGCGGCGGCCTGCACCGGCGACAGGAGGCGCTTGTTGATGGCCACCTGCTTGAGCCGCTCGGTGTCCATGCCCCGGCCGTCGTCCTCCACCTCGATGTGGAGCATGTCGCCGTCCACGCGCACTCGGATGCGGATGCGGCCCGTGTCGGGCTTGCCCATCTGCTGGCGGAAGTCCGGGGACTCCAGGCCGTGGTCCACGGCGTTGCGCAACAGGTGCACCAGCGCGTCGCGCACGTCGGCCAGCATGGACCGGTCCACGCCGATGTCGGCGTTCTCGATGACCAGGTCCACTTCCTTGTTCTGCGTCTTCGCGATGTCGCGCACCGCGCGAGGGAACGCGTCGAACACGGTGGACAGCGGCACCAGGCGCGCCTCGGCCACGTGGTCCGCCAGCTGGGCCAGGTTGCCGTGCAGCGTGTTGATGCCGTCCCCGTTGCGGCGCACGAAGCGGAACGCGTCGTCGCGCAGCATGTGCAGGTCCGCCTCCGCGCGCTCCAGCTCCGTGCGGATGGCGTCCGGGACGTCCACGTCCTCGGAGATGCGCAGGAAGCGGTCGCCCAGGCGGCTGAAGCGCTCGAAGAGCTGCGCCGTCTCCGTGCTGCGAAGCCGGCCGCGCGCGCTCTCCACCAGCAGGTCGCCGGCGAGCAGGCCCAGCGAGTCCAGCACCTCCACGTTCACGCGGATGCTGCGGTCCGCGATGGAGCTGGCCTTCGCGGCGCTGGGAGCCTCCTCCTCCTTCGCGGCCGGAGCCGGCGCGGCGGCGACAGGCTCCGCCGCACGGGGCGTGGCCGGCGCGGGGACCGGAGCCTGGGCCACGGGGGCCTGCGCCACGACGGGAGGAGCCGCCGGAGCCTGCACCGCGGGCTTGGGCGGCGCGGCGGGCGGAGGCTGCGCGGCGGAAGCGGCGGGCTTGCGCACCGGGCCCAGCGCGGGCACCGGGTGGCCGGACACCTCCGACAGGGCCTTGACCATCTCCTCGGTGGCGGACGTGCCGGTGTGGGCGGCGTCCAGATCCTCGATGAGGTCCGACAGCACGTCGCAGGCACGGAGCATGACGTCCGTGGCCGTCTCGGTGGCCGTCTTGCCTTCGCGCTCGGCGCGCAGGACGTCCTCGGCGGCGTGCGCCAACTGACCGATGGCGGCCAGGCCCAGCATGCGGGCCTCGCCCTTCATCGTGTGCAGTTCGCGCGCGACGTCCTCCGCGGCCTGCTCCGCGGTCTCCTTCTCCAGGTCGATGACTCCCAGCTGGATCTTCTGGAGTCGGTCGGCCGTGACCTCCTGGAACTTCTTCAGGAGGGATTTCTTGAGGGCCTCGGTGTCCATGGGTCGCGGGCGTCAGGGCGCTCTGCGCGCCCCTCGACCCATTTCTCCCCTCAGGAGAACGCCTGCTAGTCGGCCTTGAACCGCTTGATGAGCTCGGCGAGCCGGCCCGCGAGCTGGGTGAGCTCGGCGGCGGCCCCGGTGGCCTGCTTCGACGCCTGCGTCGTCTGGCGCGTCACGTCCTCGATCTCCGCCATGGACGCCACCACCTGCTCGGTGGCCGTGCGCTGCTGCTGGGTCGCCAGGTTGATGACCCGGGCCGCGTCGCTCGTCTCCTGCACGCCGGCGAGGATGCCTTCCACGGCCTGCGCCGCCACCGCGCCCAGCTTCTCGCCGGACTCCGTGGCGTGCTTGGACGCGTCCGCCGCGCCCGCCGCGGCCTGCGTGGCCTCGCGGATCTCCGTGATGAGGTTCTTGATCTCCTTGGTGGACTCCAGGACGTTCTCCGCCAGCCGGCGCATCTCCGCCGCGACGATGGAGAAGCCCTTGCCCGCCTCACCCGCGCGGCTGCCTTCCAGCGCCGCGTTGAGGGCCAAGAGGTCGGAGCGGTCCGCGATCTCGTCAATCACCTCCACCACCGTGCCAATGCGCTCCACGCGCTTGGACAGCTTGGAGATGGAGTCCGCCACCGCGACGCCGTCGCTGCGGATCTGCTGCATGGCCTGGATGAACTCGCCAATGGCGCCACGGCCCGCGCGGGCCGCGCCCAGCGTCTCCTCCGCCACGCGCGCCACGCTGCCCGCGTTCTCCGCGATCTGCGCGGAGGCGTGCTTCAGCTCCTCCATGGTCGCGGTCGTCTCGTGGATGGCCGCGGCCTGCTCGGTGGAGGACGTCTCGTGCTGCGTGGACGCCGCCAGCACCTGGTTGGCGGAGGACGACAGCCGCAGCGCGGCCTCGTTGATCTCCCGCACGAAGATGCGCAGCGTCTCGATGACCTTGCCGAAGCCCTCCAGGAGGGGCCCGAGCTGGGGGTCTTCGGTGGACGTGTTCCAGCGCGACAGGTCGCCTTCACGCACCAGGATGATGAGCGAGTCGAGCGCCTGATCGATCTCCTGGGCCGCCACCTGCTTGCGGTGCTCGGCGGAGGAGAACTGCTCCAGCACCTGGTTGAGCAGGTGGCCGAAGCCGCTGGGGTCCGCCTGCACGCGGTCCGGCGGCACGCGCGCGTTCAGGTTGCCGGACAGCACCGACATCAGCGTGTCGGTGAAGGGCTTGAACGGATCCGCCACCGTGTTGGCGATGACGGACTCCGCGCCGGCCTTCACGCCCGGGGTCTTCCTCGCGCCGCGGGACTTCGCGGGCTTCTCGTTGGGGCTCTCCAGGGACATGTGTGTCAGTGCCTTCCTTGCGTCTTCAAGGTTTCCGCCAAATCAATGAGCAACACGGGACGGCCCGCCTCTTCATCCAGGCAGACGCCCACCGCATATGAAGCCGCCGCCGCGGCGGCCGGCATGCGGCGCAGCCCGGCGAGCGGGATGGAGCGCACCCCGTTGACGGCGTCCACCTTCAGGTGGCCCTCGCCCTCGGGGGTGTCGAACACCAGCGCCCGGTGCCCCTTGTGGGGCAGGCCCAGGTCGCGCACGGTCAGGTCATCCGGGAGCGCGCGGTCGATGCGCAGCACGGACGACGCGTCCGTGCCGTACTCCGAATCACCGATCTGGAAGAAGAGGACGTCCACCTCTCCCACGGCGCGCTCCGCGTCCGCGTCCAGCCCGGAGACCGGCTCATCGCGCAGGACGTTGCCGCTCATCGCACCACCGCGCGCTGACGGGCCGTCTGCAGGAGCTTGGAGAAGTTGAGCAGGTTGAGGCCGTCCGCCGGCCCCGCCCCCTGCACGACGCCCAGCAGGTGCTCCGCGGCCTGATCCCCGCCCAGGGGCGGCGGCAGGATGTCCGCCACGGGGATGCGGCGCAGGCCGAGCACGGTGTCCGCCACCACGCCGGCCACGTAGCTGCCGCTGACGCCCACGAAGATGCGGGTGCGCGGACCGATGCGCGCCTCGCCCTTGCTGAGGAAGCGCAAGAGGTCCACCACCGGCAGCACCTGGCCGCGGTGGCCGGTGACTCCCAGGATGAAGGAGGGCGTGCGCGGCAGCGGCGTGAGCAGCCCGGCGCGCAGCACCTCGAGCACGTTCTCACTGGGGACGCCGAAGCGCAGCTCGCCCACGCGGAAGCAGAAGAATTCCAGCTCCGGCCGGGCCTGGGCGGCCACCGTGCGGTCTGGCGCCATGCGCAAGGCGCGTTGGAGGGGGGAGGAGTTCGGGGTCAAGGCAGTGAAGTATCCAGGACGGGGAGAAAGGGGGTCAAGGGTCCATCGTCCGGACCGGACAGGCCGCCTGCTCTCCGTTTCGATGGTCCAACGTGACCCAAAGGTGTAGGGTTGTGCGCTGGGAGCCCCTGAGGAGGACGATGTCCCGCGTACTGGTCATTGACGACAGCCCCATGCTGCTGGAGCTCACCGTCCGGGCCCTGACGGCCGCCGGCTACGAGGCCAGTGGCGCCCAGGACCTGGCCACGCTCAACCAGAAGCTCACCGAGGGCCCGTTCGCGCTCATCCTCATGGACGTGAACATGCCGGAGATGTTCGGCGACGACGTCGTCGAGTACCTCCGCACCCAGAAGGGCGTCACCGCCAAGCTCGTCCTCTACTCCGACATCTCCGAGCAGGAGCTGGACGCGAAGACGAAGAACTCCGGCGCGGACGCCTACATCCTCAAGAGTGGAGGCCTGGAGGGCGTGCTGGGGGGCGTCATGGGCCTCATCGGCGCCCCGGCGCTGAACATCCCCGCCGCGGTCCCCTCCCCCACCCCGGCCGCGGCCCCCGCCGCGCCCGCTCCCGCCGCGGCCCCGGCCGCCCCGTCCGGAGGACTCCCGAAGGCCCCCATGGCCGCCGGGGGGCGCAAGCCGCGCATCCTCATCGTGGACGACAGTGAGATGACCGCGCGGATCATCGAAGCGGACCTCGTGTCCAAGGGCTTCGAGGTCCACGTCGCGGACACCGCCGACAAGGCCACGAAGATCATCCTCAAGAAGCAGACGCGCCCGGACCTGGTGCTGCTGGACGTGCGCATGCCCAACGTGAACGGCGAGCAGTTCTGCCGCTTCATCAAGAGCAACAGCCTCTTCAAGGGCATCAAGGTGCTGCTGTGCTCCGGTGAGAACGTCGAGGAGCTCCAGCGCATCTGCCGCGAGGCCGGCGCCGACGGCTACATCCCCAAGGACGCCGTGATGGGCAACCTCGTCGCCAAGGAGCTGATGCCCCCTGGCGCCGAGTAGTCGCGCGCCTCGCCGTGGCTCCTACGGAGCCTTGGCCGCCTCGGGCGTCACGGACGCATCGGGCGTCGCCGCCTCCTGGGCCGGGCAGCTCGTCTTGACGGCCCGCTCCTGCAGCTGCCCCTGGACCTCCGCGGACTTCGCCTCGGAGGGCTTCGCCTTCTCCACGAAGCGCTGGTACGCGGCCAGCGCCTCGCAGGGCTTGCCCAGCGCGTCGTAGGCCTTCACCAGCGCGTTGAGGATGGGGCGCTGACCGGGCTGCAGATCGAACGCCTTCTGGAGGTCCGCGGCGGACTCCTCGGTGCGCCCCAGCGCCTCCAGGGAGAGGCCTCGCCACACGTGGTAGCTCGCGTTGTCCGGCTGCGCGGCCACCAGCCCGGTGGCGGCCTTCAGCGCCAGCTCCTTCTCCCCCGCGCGCGCGTTGGCCGTGTACGCCAGCTGGAGCAGCACGAGGTTGGGGCCGCACTTCTCACCGAACGTGTCCGTCACCCGGGTGAGGCCCTTCATGTCGCCGGTGTCCAGCAGCAGCTGTCCCAGCTGCTGCGCCTTCGCCTTGTCGCAAGGCGTCTCCGCCAGGTCCTCGCGCAGCTTGCGCACGAGCGGCTTCTTCAGGCCGTGGTCGAACTCCGGCTCCTCGGGCGCCTTGCTGCTGCACGCGCCGAGGACGGCTCCGGAGGAGAGACAGAGGACGGCGAAACGGAACGCGGAATGGAAGGAGGCGGACATGCCCGGCTCTGTAGCCGCCCCCTCCCGGACGGTCAAACCTCCGGCGCGCCCGCGGCGTTCTCGCGCTCGTCCAGGCCGCGCGCGAAGTTGCCGATGATGAGCCCCGGCCGCGCCGCCTTCAGGCGGTTCAGGAGCGTGCGGATGCCCACTGGCTCGCCGCCCGCGCCCACTCCCCGCGCGACCTCCAGGTACTGGAGCGGGTCGATGCACAGCGAGCGCGTCTGCACCTGATCCACGCGGTACTTGCGCACCAGGTTCTCCAGCGCCCGCACCTCGCCCTCGCGGTCGGTGACGCCGGGGAACAGCAGCAGGTTGAGCGCCAGGTACGCGCCCCGCTCGCGCGCCAGCGCGATGGACGCCTCCACGTCCTCCCAGCCGTACTTCACCGGCTTGTAGTAGGCCTCGTAGAGCCCCTTGGACGCGGAGTTGAGCGACACGCGCACGGCGTCCAGCCCCGCGTCCAGCAGGGCCTTGAGCCCGTGCGTGAGGCTGGCGTTGGTGTTGATGTTGATGGAGCCCCGGTCCGTCTTCGCGCGCATCAGCCGGATGGACTCCGCGATGAACTTCCAGCGCGTGAGCGGCTCGCCCTCGCAGCCCTGGCCGAAGCTCACCATGGTGCGGCCCGGCGCGTGCTCCAGGTGGTACAGGCCGATGGCCGCCATCTCCTCCGCGGAGGGGCCGTCATCCATGCGCTCGTGCGACGCCGGGGGGCCGTCCTCGGGCTGATCCGAGATGCAGCCCACGCAGCGCGCGTTGCACATCACCGACGCGGGGATGGCGCCCTCGTCGCGCGCGTAGAAGATGTTCTGCGACGTGAAGCACCGGTACAGCAGCGCGCACGTCTTCAGCTGTTTGAGCACGCGGCTGTCCGGGAAGCGCTCCATGTGCGCCGTGACGAGCCCCTTCAATTCCGGCGTGGAGTACGACTCCGGCTCCCAGTGCGAGCGCCGGTCGGTGTGGATGGCCCACGCCAGGGGCCCCTTCTCCCCCCACGCCGCCGCCGTGTACGCCCACTGCGGCAGGATGGGCCCGCTGCCCTTCACTTCTCCAGGCAGGAACGTGCGCGTGTAGCCCGGGGGCAGCAGGGCGCCGACGGCGTTGGGCACGAACGTCTTTCCCCCCACCTTCATCTCGCGCACCAGCTCCAACTCGCCGGAGTCCGGGTTGAGCCCCACGGGCAGCCGGCCGGGCAGGTGCACCAGGCGCCCGGCCGCCGGCAGGGCGATGGGCTTGTCCTGCGGGGGCACCAGCTCCTCGCCGCTGCGCAGCGTGGCGATGAGATAGGGATGCTCCATGACCCGGCCCTTGGGGTCCGCGAAGAGCAGTTTCGGCGCGTGCGTCATGCGCTGTTAACTAACACGGGTGGGCCGGCCTGCGTCCAACGCCTCGCGTCATGTGGAGGGATGAATGAGGCCCATCACGCCAGGTCCCCTGGCTCGCCCGTGCGCGCCTTGAAAGCGCTCATGCCCTGGTCTATGGGTCCGCCACGTTTTCCTGGCAGTCCCCCATTCGTCGGAGGCAGTCGTGATCGTCGGAGTCCCCAAGGAGATCAAAACCCGCGAGTACCGTGTCGGCATGGTGCCTGCGGGCGTGCGCGCGCTCACCATGGCGGGGCACACGGTGCTGGTCGAGACGAACGCTGGCGTCGGCTCCGGCATCCCGGATTCGGAGTACCAGCGCGTCGGTGCGCAGATCATCTCCAGCGCGGATGAGGTGTGGAAGCGCTCGGAGATGGTGGTGAAGGTGAAGGAGCCCATCGCGCCGGAGTACGAGCGCATGCAGCCCGGGCAGATCGTCTACACGTACTTCCACCTGGCCGGCGTGGACCCGGAGCTCACCAAGACGCTCATCAAGAAGAAGGTGACCGCGGTCGCCTACGAGACGCTGCAGCTGGATGACGGCAGCCTCCCGCTGCTCAAGCCCATGTCCGAGGTGGCCGGCAAGATGGCCATCCAGGTGGGCGCCGCGTGCCTGGAGAAGGCCCACGGTGGCAAGGGCATCCTCTTGGGCGGCGTGCCCGGCGTGCGCCGCGGCCGCGTGGCCGTCATCGGCGGTGGCGTGGTGGGCCTGTGCGCCGCCAAGGTCGCCGTCGGCATGGGCGCGGAAGTGACCATCCTGGACGTGAACCTGGAGCGCCTCACCTACCTGGACGACGTGTTCCTCGGCCGCGCGCAGACGCTGGCGTCGGACACGGAGTCCATCGCGCGCACCGTGCGCGAGTCGGACCTCGTCATCGGCGGCGTGCTCATCCCCGGCGGCAAGGCGCCGAAGCTGGTGTCGCGTGAGCTGATTGGCGAGATGGAGCCCGGCTCCGTCGTCGTCGACGTCGCGGTGGACCAGGGCGGCTGCATCGAGACCTGCAAGCCCACCACGCACGACAACCCGACCTTCACCGTGAGCGACGTCGTTCACTACTGCGTGGCGAACATGCCCGGCGCGGTGCCGCAGACGTCCACGTTCGCGCTCACCAACACCACCCGCCCGTACTCGCGGAAGATCGCGGACCTGGGCCTGGTGGAGGCCGTGAAGTCCGACCGCGCCCTCCAGCGTGCCATCAACACCTACAACGGCCACATCACCTACGAGGCCGTCGCCAAGGACATGGGGTACGACTACGTGCCCCTGATGGACGCACTCAGCGGCAAGAAGTGACGTAACGGCCGCACGCTCCACAGCCGGCCAGCCGTGTGCTGGCCGGTTGCCTGGATGGGACCTTGGTACGGGTGTCCCATCCGGTTCCCACCCTGAGGAATAAATGATCCCGCCGGGCGTCTCCGCACTCCAGAAGCGGGCATGCGGGCGGCGCGGCAGGGGAAAGCGTTGTTGACCCGTCTGTTCCGGTGCATAGATTGACCGTTAGGCAGGCGACGCATTCCCCAATCATTTCGGGCCCCTGGAAGGCGGGAGCATGATGCTGGACTTCAGGCAACCCAACCGGACGAAGCAGGAATTCGAAGAGCTGGCGCTCGCGCACCTGGACCCGCTGTATTCAGCGGCGCTCCGGTTGACCAAGAACGAGCGCGACGCCGAGGACCTGGTGCAGGACACCTGCATGCGGGCCTACCGCTTCTTCGACAAGTTCGAGCGCGGGACCAACATCAAGGCCTGGCTCTTCAAGATCCTCACGAACACCTTCATCAACCGCTATCGCCGCAAGGTGAAGGAGCGCACGGTGGTGGAGGGCGTGGAGCGCGAGGCGGTGCATGAGCGCTTCGTGAGCCGGGACGCGACGGACTTCGCGGCCAACCCGGAGCAGTACTTCTTCGACCGGCTGCTGTCGGACGACGTGCTGCGCGCCATCGACTCGCTGCCCATCGACTTCCGGCTGGTGGTCATCCTCGCGGACCTCCAGGAGTTCTCCTACAAGGAGATCGCGGAGATCCTCGAGTGCCCCGTGGGCACCGTGATGAGCCGCCTGTTCCGCGGCCGCAAGCTCCTGCAGAAGACGCTGCGCGAGTACGCCGAGGGCCAGGGGGTCTTCCGTCATGACGGAGACCCGGTGCAGGCGCCGGCGGACCTGGAAGAGTACCGGCGCCGGAAGAAGGCAGGCTAGAAAGAGGTTGGAGGGGCGTCGTCTTCCCTCCGCCCCGCCACATCGAGCGCCCATGACCTGCCAGGAACTCGAGCGGTTGCTGTATCCGTACCTCGACGGCGAATTCCAGCCCGAGGAACGCCACGACGTGGAGTCGCATCTCGAAGGCTGCGAGGCGTGTGTCGCGCGCGTGGACGAAGAGATGCAGCTCCGCCAGACGCTGCGTCGCGCGGCGAAGCACTCCATCTCCGCGCAGGGCACGCGTGCACCGGCGTCGCTGCGCGCGGGCATCCAGTCCGGGCTGCACCGCGAGCACCGCCGCGCGCAGGTGAGCCAGTGGCTGCGCGCCGGGGCCATGGCCCTGGTGGTGGTGACGGTGAGCGGCGGCTGGATGATGTACCAGTCCGGCCAGGCGCAGAAGGCCACCATCCTGGAGGCCGTGCAGCGCCACACGCGCCAGCGGCCCCTGGAGTTCGTCGCGGGCACGCCGGAGCAGATTGAGGCGTGGTTCAACGACAAGGTGGAGCACCGCATCACCCTGCCCCGCCTGCAGCAGGCCCGGCCCGTGGGCGCGCGCTTCTCCACGCTCAACGGCCAGGAAGTCGTCTATGTCAGCTACGAGACCCAGCCTCGCGTCACCAACGAGCCCAAGCGCAACATCGGCGTGTTCGTGTATCCGGCGACGGGCCAGCGGGTGATCAAGGACGAGGGCCCCACGGTGGAGAACGTCGCCGTGGACTCGAGCCAAGCGTACAACGTCGTGACGTGGCGTGATCAGGACGTCACCTACGAGCTGGTGACGGACCTGGATGACGCCGCCATCCTGCAGATGCTGAAGGACCAGGAGCACCGCTCGAACGGCCTCGTGCGCCCCGCGCAGATGAAGCCCGCGGTGAGCGTGCAGCCGGTCTCGCTACAGCCCTGAAGTCCTCGCCTCGGCGAGGGCTTGCGTGGTCGCCTGCTCAACTGAATACCGGGCGTTGCGCCCGGTGTGAAGATTGACGGTCCCAGGCATGGCCGATAGCCTCGACGGCGTCTTCACTCTCGCGCGCCGCCGCTGCTGTTCCTCGCGGCGTCACACCGCGCGCCGCACCCCCAGGATGGCCGTCCCTTCATGTCCAAGCGAATCCTGATCGTCGAAAGCGACGCCACCCTCGCCACCACCCTGCAGCAGGCCCTGGAGGCGCGGGGCTTCTCCGCGCAGACGACGGGCGACGGCAAGGGCAGCGTGGAGCTGATCCGCCGTGAGCGTCCGGACCTCGTGGTGCTCGCGGTGGACCTGTCCGCGGGACAGAACGGCTACCTCATCTGCGGCAAGCTGAAGAAGGACGACGAGCTGAAGACGGTGCCCATCGTCATCATCGGCAGCCCGGACGGCTTCGCGGCGCACAGCAAGCTGAAGGCGCGCGCGGACGAGTACGTGGCCAAGCCCGTGGACAGCAACGTCCTCATCGAGCGCGTGGGCGGCGTCATCGGCTTCCCGGAGCCGCCCGCGAGCAACGAGGTGGTGGACGAGAGCCTCACGCTGGACTCGCTGGGTGACGAGCCCGCGGCGGACTTCGGCGAGGAGATCGCCGTCGACACGGGCGAGGAGCCCGCGGTGCCCGGGGAAGACCTGGACATGCTCGACGACGCGTTCAGCGACCTGTCCGAGCCCGTGACGGGCACGCCCGAGGAGGAGCCCGTGGTGGCGCCTCCGGAGGAGACGGAGTCGCCGTCCGGCCTGGAGGAGATCTCCGCGCTGGACTCGCTGGGCCCGGACAACGACGACTCGCTCGACGTGCTGGGCGGCCTGGACGACGAGCCCGAGGAGAAGACCGTCGTCGGCTTCATGCCGCCGGCGGATCCGGAGCCTGTCGCCGCCCCCACCCCGCCGCCCGCGCGAGCGGCCGCCGCGCCCCTGCGCGCGGTGCCCCCGCCCGCCGCGGCCCGCCCCGCCGCCGTCGCCGCTCCGGTGACGCCCGCGGCCTCCGGCCCGTCCGCCGCGGACCTGGCGGAGCTGCGCAACCTGCGCGCGAAGGTGGCGGAGCTGCAGAGCGCGCTGGAGGACTCGCGCGGCCAGGCGACGCAGGCCGAAGAGCGCGTGCAGTCGCTGGAGTCCGAGCTCCAGGCGAAGGCGACGGAGCTGGAGGCGTCCCGCTCCACCGCCGGCAAGAGCGACAAGGACACCTTCGCGCTGCGTGACACCGTCAACAAGCGCGACAAGGAGATCCTCCGCCTCAAGTCGGAGCTGAACCAGAAGGACCAGGAGATCATCGAGCTGAAGGATCAGCACCTGGAGCTGGAGCAGAAGGCCTCCACCTCCGAGGAGGAGCTGAACCGCCGCGACGCGCAGATCAAGACCCTCACCTCGCGCACGGAGCAGCTCACCACGGAGCGCAAGCGCGTGGATCAGCAGCTGGCCACCGCGAAGGAGGAGGCGCGCGGCGCCACCGCGAAGCTGGGCACGTTGCAGGAGGAGCTGGATCAGCAGCAGGCCCAGGTCCAGGCGCTCCAGGGCGAGGCGGACTCGCTGCGCGCCCAGGTGGCCCAGCAGGACGCGGACCTCCAGGCGGCGCGCGAGGAGGCCGAGGGGCTGCGCGCGCAGGTGGAGTCCGCGCAGGGCGAGCTGGAAGGCCTGCGCGGCGAGCTGGAAGGGCTGCGCGGCCAGCTGGAGCAGGCCCAGGCGGACCTCTCCAACCAGAGCGCCCAGGCCGCGACGGAAGCGGACGGGCTGCGCGCGCGCATCACCGAGCTGGAGCAGGCGGCGGTGCGCAACGAGGAGCGCGTGACGAAGCTCTACGCGCGCATCAAGGGCGACGAGAAGCTGCGCGAGAAGACGAAGAAGGCGCTCGCCATCGCGCAGCAGCTGCTGGACGAGCCGGGCACCGCCGTGGGCGACGACGCCGACGAGGAAGCCGCGGCCTGAAGCAGCACCCGGGGGAAGGCGCGGGACACCGCCCTCCCCCACTCCAGCCCCTGCGTTACTTCCCGGCCTCCTTCTTGGGGGCCGTTTTCTTTTCATGCAGCTTCTTGGCGAAGGACTGCACGGCGGCGGGCACGTTCTTGTCGCGGGACAGGTCCTTCAACTCCGCGTCGCGCAGCGTGTTGAGGAACTTCATGGTGACGGTGAGCGGCACCTTGGGGTTCTTCACCAGCGCGAGCTTCACCTTCTGCATCTTCGTCCACTCGCGGTTGTTGTAGATGACGCGCAGCACGTCCTCGTTGATGGCGCGGTTGGCGGCGCACGCGAGCACCTCGCCGTCGGTGATGCGGGGGCTGCGGATGACGGCCACGCAGACGAGCTTGTTGGTGTCGCGGATGAGGGCGGAGCGGGCCTCCTTGTTGCCCAGCGTGCCCAGCTTGATCTTCTCCGCGATGGACATCTTCATGATGCGCTGGGCGAGCGTCATCCGCTTGCCCTCCTCCATGGGGGCGGCGTCCTCGGACTGCGCCTCCGTGCCCAGCTCCTGGAGCACCTCCTCCGCGGTGGGGCCGGGGTCCGGCGGCGCCGCGGCGGCCTGCGGGCCGTAGATGCGCACACGGGCGGCCTGCATCGCGGGCACGTCCGCCAGCACCAGGCCGCTGCGCACCGCGAAGTCGCAGACGCTGTCCACGAGCGACACGGGGACGCCGGGGTTGGCGCACAGGTTGCGGATGATGTCCTCGTTGCGCAGCAGGCGCAGCTGGTTCTGGGAGATGATCTCCGCCACCTTCGGGCTGCACGAGGACGCCACGCCGGCCACGGCGTCGTCCGGCGTCTCCGAGTTGAGGACCAGCATCTCCGCGTAGGCTTCCTTGTCCTTGAGCAGGCCCAGGAAGTAACCCAGCACGGGCGGCTGCACGCCCTCGTCGCGCAGCGCGGAGCCGAGGATGCGCTCCGGCAGCGCCGCGCTCGTCTTGGCGGCCGTCTCGCGCACGTTCGCGTCGGGGTCGAACGTGAGCATGAAGAGCGCGCCCAGCATGTCCGCCGGGTTGAGCGGCACCAGCGACTTGGCCGCCATCATCCGCAGGGGCACGGGGGCGTTGGGGTCCACGTGCTTGCGCAGGTTGGGCGGCAGGAACTCAGCGTTGAAGGGGCAGCCCGGGGGCGGGGCCGGAATGCTGGGGTCGGCGGCGGCGGTGCTCATGACGCGTGATTCCTTCCGTAGATGATGCGCAGCCCCTCCAGGGTGAGGAACTCGTCCACCTCCTGGATGGCCTTCGATTCACTGGCCACCAGCGGGGCCAGGCCCCCGGTGGCCACCACTTTCGCGGAGAAGCCCATCTCCGCCTCCATGCGCTCGCACATGCCGTCCACCATGCTCACGTAGCCGTGGACCAGCCCGGACTGCATGGAGTGCACGGTGTTGCGGCCCACGACATGCGGCGGCCGGGCGAACTCGACACGGGGCAACTTGGAGGCGTTCTGGAACAGGGCCTCCATGGAGATGTTGATGCCGGGGCAGATGGCGCCGCCCAGGTACTCGCCCTTGGGCGTCACCGCGTCCAGCGTCGTCGCGGTGCCGAAGTCCACCACGATGAGGCCTCGGTGGTGCTTCTCGTAGGCGGCCACCGCGTTGACGATGCGGTCCGCGCCCACCTCGCGCGGGTTGTCGTAGAGGATGGGCATGCCCGTCTTCACGCCCGGGCCCACGAACATGGGGCGCGTCTTGAAGTAGCGCTCGCTCATCTTCTCCAGGATGAACTGGAGCGGCGGCACCACGCTGGACACGGCCACGGCCTTCACCTGGTTCGCGTCGATGCCGCTCCAGGAGAAGAGCTGGCGCACGACGATGCCGTACTCGTCCGCGCTCCTGCGGGCGCTCGTCTCCAAACGCCAGTGGTCCAGCAGCCGCCGGCCCTCGTACACGCCCAGGACGGTGTTGGTGTTGCCGACGTCGATGGCCAGGAGCATCGCTTGCGCACTCTAGCGCTGGGGACGCAGCTGCTCCACGTCCCCCGCCAGCACGCGCTCCACGCGGCCGTCCGCCATGCGGACCAGGAGGGCGCCCGTGGGGTCGATGTCCTCCGCGAACCCCTCCCAGTCCCCCCGGTCCGTCCGCACCCGGACGGGCACCCCCAGGGTGCTGGAGAGCGCCTTCCACCGGGTGCGCACCGCGTCGAAGCCGGTGGCCAGGTACGTGTCCAGCCAGGTCTCCAGCCGGGTCCACAGGGCCGCGGCGAAGGGCGCGCGGAGCACGGGCCGCCCCAGCGCCAGGGCGAGCGACGTGGCCGTGCCGCGCAGCTCCTCGGGGAAGTGCTCCTCGCCCGAGTTGAGGTTCACGCCCACGCCCACGATGACGAAGTGCACGCGCTCGGGTTCGGCGGACAGCTCCGTGAGGATGCCAGCCACCTTCCGGCCGGCGAGCTGCACGTCGTTGGGCCACTTGATGGCGGCGTCGGCGCCCGCCTCGCGCAGCGTCTCCGCCAGGGCCACGGCGGCCACCAGGGTCAGCTCCGGCGCGCGCTGCGGGGGCAATTCCGGGCGCAGGATGGCGGAGAAGTACAGGTTCAGGTTCGGCGGCGAGCTCCAGGCCCGGCCCCGGCGCCCCTTCCCCGCCGTCTGCTGCTCGGCCACCACGACCGTGCCGTGCGCGGCGCCGTCCTGGGCCAGCCGGAAGGCCGCCGCGTTGGTGGAGCCGATGGTGTCGTGGTGGTGCAGCACGCGGCCCACCGCGCGCGTGGCGAGCAGCGGGTGGACCTCCAGCGTGGAGAGCCGGTCCGGCCGGCTCACCAGCCGGTAGCCCTTCGCGGGCACGGCTTCAATGCGGTAGCCCTTCAGGCGCAGGGCCTCCACGTGCTTCCACACCGCCGTGCGCGACAGGCCCAGCCGGGTGGACAGCGCCTCGCCGGAGACGAAGCCCTCCCCGCCATCCGCGAGGAAGTTCAGGATGCGCGCGTCCTGCGTGAGCTCGGTCGTCTCCACGAGGCGGGCCGCTTCAGTCCTGCGCGGGCGCGGCGGGCGTCTTCGCGGCGCCGGCGCCCTCCGCCTTGTAGGAGATGAGCTCCAGCTCCGTCTGCGGCACGCGCTTGCCCTCGTGCTCCGTGGCCACGTCCACGCGGACCAGGCCCACGCCCGCGGCGAAGGTCATCGTGTTGACGAGCGTCGTCTGCGCGTCGACCTTGTTGCGGCCCTCCACGCTCACGCAGTTGGGGAACGAGCCCGCGGGCACCTTGCAGGTGAAGCCCACCTGCACCAGCTGGTAGCGCTCCGTGGAGGACACGGACACGACGTTGTTCCAGCCGCGTCCGGCCTCCAGCGGGCCGCGCAAGAGGTAGCGCTTGGGGTCGCGCAGGCCGAAGCCGTCCACCTTGAGCTGGCCGCCCTGGTTGTCCACGAAGAACCCGTCCTGCTCCTTGACGATCTCCACCGTGACGGGCTTGTCGTCGCGTCCGTCAATCCGGTACGTCCACGCGTTGCCCACGGCCAGCGGGTAGTACTGGGCGATGGACTCGGGCGAGGGGCGCGCGTCCGCTTCGACGCGCTTCGCGCAGCCGGAGCCCACCAGCGTGGAGGCCAGGAGGGCCAGGCCCCCCACCATCGACAGCGATTGCTTCAGGGACGACTGCTTCATGCGCTAGGGGTCCGCGTGGCTCTGGCCACGCGCCTCCGCGGTTGTGTGGTTGCGTGATGCGTAGAGCGTGTCCAGCGCCTGCTGCGCGGCGGCCTGCACCGACGGCGTGTCGTGGCCCTGCGCCACCGTGTAGAGGTACGCCTCCGCCTCCGGGCCGCCAATCTCGCCCACCGCGAAGACGATCTCCTGCAGGAAGCCCGAGTCGCGGCCGCGCGCCAGGTCGATGAGCGCCGGCACCGCGCTCTTGGCCTTCATCTCCGCGAGCGCGCCGATGGTGCGGCGCACCTGCTCCGCGTCGCTGGTGTCCTTGAGCCGCTCAATCAGGAGCGGCGCGGCGGCCGGGTGCTTGCGCTCGGCCAGCGTCCGGAGGGCGAACTCCCGCATGCGGGTGTCGGTGGCCCGCAGGTCCGCCACCAGCGCCTCGTCCGTGCGGTCCAACGCGGCCAGCTGCAGCGCCGCGGACTCCGTCACCTGCCGCAGCACGCTCTCCATCGCGGCGCGCATGGCCGTGCGCCGCCCCTCCGCCGAGTCCTCCTCCACGGCCGCCTCACCCAGGCCCACGATCTCGTAGCGCTGGGGCGCGTTGCCGCCGAAGCGCTCCAGGGACAGGTTGGCGCCGACCTCCGCGAAGCTGTGGGGGTTGCCGTCCTTCAGCACCTCGCGGGTGAAGGGGACCTCCAGAGACAGCCGCCAGGGGCGGGCCTTCTTGGGGACCTCTTCGCCCACCAGCTCGAAGCGGCCGGAGGACTGGAGCGCGTCGTCGAACAGGTCCCGCACGCCCTCCGGACCGAAGCCCAGCAGGGCGTTGTCCCGCAAGGTGTCCCCGGCCAGTTCCACCGGCGCCACCGGATAGCGCGGGGCCTGCGAGCGGCAGGCCCCGAGGAACAGCACGCAGGAGGTAAGCAGCAGGGCCGGCTTCATGGCCCCCCCAGGCTAACACTCCCGCGTCCACCGCACCTGATTCCGTGCGGGGATCAGCCCTCCTTGTTGCCCTCGGACGAGCCATCCGTCCCGGGGGCCACCGGCGCCTCGTGCACCTCCGCGGGCTGCGAGGACGCCTCGGCGGCGGCTTCTTCCGGAGGCAGCGCCTGACCGGCGACCGGGGTCACCGCATCGGACGCGGCGTGGGCGGCGGCGGCCCGGGCCCGCGCGGCTTCGTCGGACTCCGGCGGGGCCTGCACCGCTTCGCCCGCCTGCCAGACGTTGCCCACGGCGGGAGGCGCGGCGGCGGCCTCCTCGTGCGCGGGGCTGGCGGACGCGTCCGTGCTCACCGGCAGGGCCTCACCCGCGAGCGCGACCTGCTCACCGGTGACGCTGCCGCCCGGCGACGGCGCGGCGATGGCACCCGAGGAGCCTTCACCCGAGGCGGCGGCCGTGATGCCGCCTGAAGCGCCCTCGCCCTCACCGGAGGCAACCGCCGCCACGGTGGTGGCACCGGACGGCTCCGCGCTGGACGCGGCTTCACCTGAAGCAGCAGTGCCCTCACCCGCGGGCGTGCCCTCCGCTCCGCGCGTGCCACGGCCGCGACGGCCCCGGCGACGGCGGCGGCGGCGCTTGCGCTCGGAGGCGTTGGCGTCGGCGGAGCCGGCTTCGGCGCCCTCCTTGGCTCCACCCACGAAGGCGCTGGCGGCCTCCAGGTCCTCGTCCTCACCCTCGTCGTCGCCCTCCTCGGACTCGTCCTCCTCCGACGCGGGCGTGAACCCGGCGGCGGCCGGCGGCGCGGGGGCCACCGGCGAGGCCTTGGCCTCGGAGCCCTCGGTGCCGGACTGGGCGGCGTCGCGGGCCTCGGCCCGTTCACGCTGGCGGTCGCGGCGGCGCTCGGAGCGATCCGGACGGTCACCGCGCTCGGGACGCTCCGCGCGCTCGGGCTTGTCGGTGGTGGCGGCGACCTCCACCTCGCCACCGCCCTCCTCGCGGGCCTGCTTCTCGCTCTTGCGCTCCTCGCGGCGGCGCTGGGCCTCCTCGGCGTCCAGCTTCGCGGCCTCGAAGAAGCGCTCGTCGATGTCGTACAGTTCCACCTGGGTGACGGTGACGGCCGTCTTGGCCTCCAGGAACTTCTCGCCCAGGGCGTCACCGCACCACAGCATCACCAGCGAGCCATTGGCCTGCGCCTCGGAGCGCGCGTCGCCGCGCACCTCGCCCGCGCTCACCAGCAGGCCCACCTGCGCCGAGTAGTGGCCCAGGTCGCGCCGCAGCTCCTGCACCGTCTTGCGGTCGATGCCCGGCATGCCCTTGAGCATGCGCACCGCGTAGCGCAGCTCCACGCTGCCCTCGCGCTTGCGCGCCGTGAGCAGGGGGCCTTCCTTGGAGCGCTTGGCGACCTTCAGCTCGCGGAAGCCCAGCCCGTGCATCATCTTCACGACGGACTTCTCGAAGGTGCCCACGTCCGCGTCGCCCAGGCGCTTGCGCAGCCCGCGAGCGACCGCCCGGCGCGCGTCCTTGAGGGCCGTGCGCGCGGTGGTGATGAGGGCCTCGTCCACCAGCGGCTCCCCGGCGGCGGCGGGCTTGCCCAGCACCGGGCGGCCCCCCTCCAGCGGGATGCCCAGGGCCTGCGCGAAGGCGGCCTGGAGCTCCAGGGGCGGCGCCTCGCTCGGCGCGCCCGCGCGCTCCAGGGACACCTCCCCGGTCTCCTGGTTGAAGGCGTACTGGGGCCGGCGGCCCGCGTCGATGCGGCGCTGGTTGTCCTCCAGCAGGGCGGTGAGCACCGCCTCCACCGTGGTCTCCTCGGCGCACAGCTCCTTCGCCTTGGCGCGCTCGATGAGCTGATCCGTGCGCAGCCCGGCTTCCGCCTCGCTGAGGATCTCGAACACGACCTCCGGCAGCGGCGGGAAGCGCTTGCGGCGTCCACCCCGCTCCTCGTCGCCCTCGTCCCGGCGGCGCTTGCGCTCCGTGCCCCGGCCCGACGCGCGGACGTTGTCCGTGCGGGGCTCCGGGTGGCGCTCCACCGGCCGCAGCGGAGGCAGCTCCTCCTCCGGGTGCGGCTCCATCACGCCCGTCTGTGCAAGTGCCTCGACGTCCTCGGAGAGCGACCAGTCCGTCAGCGCGAAGGTATCCTTCGCCGTGACAATCACCTTGCGATCCCGCGTCCTCCGCGCCATGGCAGCCAGCCGCGACAGCATCGTCACTTCGGGCGTCTTGCCAATGTGGGACAGCAGGCTCAGCTGGATGGACTTCTCCGTGATTTCAAGGAAATGCAGGGGGCGACCTTCGCTCTCCAGTACCCTGAGCGCGGCCTCGTAAAATGTCATCGAGTATTCCCCAAGAATTCCGAACGGTTACAAAAATGTAGGTCCGTATGGGCGGCGGATGCTAGCCACCGCTAAACTTGCTTGTCAACGAATGTCAATGACCCGGCTCCGCATCGGACACCATTGGAAGCGCGAACCGTCAGCCTCCCCGCTCGATTCCATCGCGCTGGAACTCGACGGCGTGAACCTGCTGTCCGGGGCGGTGGAGGAGCCCCTGGCGGAGGTCGTCCCCGCGCTGGTGGAGGCGGTGGCGGCCCTGCACGCGGGGAAGCGGCGGCTGGCGCAGGTGTCGCTGACGGAGGCGCACCTGGAGCTGGTGTTGCGGCGCGTCGGCCCGGACATCGAGCTGTCGGTGGCGAGCCTGGCCCGGCCCGCCCACCTCTTGCGCCCGCCCATCCGGGTGGACGCCGAGGAGCTGACGAAGGCCACCCGCCAGAGCGGCCAGCGCTTCCTCCAGGACGTGACGAAGCTCGCGCCCCGGGCCCTGTCCGCCGCGGCCGCCCGGAAGCTGGGCGAGGCGCTCCAGGGCCTGGGCAAGGCCGCCCCGCATGCGGAAGAAAGGCCCGTTCCCCCCACCCCGCTGCGGATCGAGCCCGTCTCCGTGCCGGGGTTCGGCTTCGAGCTGAAGGACATCTCCCCCGCCTCGCGCGAGGCGCCGTCGAAGGGCACCTCCGGGGCGCTGGCGCCGCTCTTGGGCGCGGGCGAGGTGTGGCTGGCGCTGCCGGGCCGGCCGCAGGCGTGGCGCGCGCAGGGGCCGCCGTTCCTCACGGTGCTGGAGCTGTCCCGGCAGGCGGTGGAGCTGGCGCGGGCCGTGGAGCTGGGCGAGGCCCGCTTCGAGCTCGAGCCCGCGGGCGTGCGCCCCCTGCTGACGCTGGACCTCCCCGGACGGCGGGCGAAGCTGGGGCCCACCGGCGCCTGGTTCGAGCTGGAGCCCTCGGAGCTGCTGTCCGCCCTCTTCCAGCTGGGCGAGGCGCTGGGGCTGGCGTTCGCGGAGGCGCACCGGGTCCAGGTCTCCAACCCGTACCTCGTGGAGCTGGCGGAGCGCTGCCGCGAGGGGCTGTCGCACCTGAGGGGAGCCCACAAGCCGCCCGAGGCGGAAGGTGAAGCGCGCGAGCGCAAGAGTCCGCCCGCGCGCGCCGAGTCCCGTCCGCTGAAGGTGCCCGGCAAGCTCAAGCGCCTGCGCTTCGAGAAGCTGTGGGAGCAGCGCGGGCTGGAGGAGCCGGAGGAGGCGCGGCTGCTCCTGGGCCGGCACGGACCGGTGTACTGCGCGCCGGGGCTGGCGGGTGCGTTCTCACGCAAGGACGGCGCGCTCTTGTGGCGGCGGGCCGCGTCGCTGGGCGTGGCGGCGTCCGCGGATGGCCACGCGGTGGCGGCGGATGAGACGCGCGTGTACGGCTTCACCGGCCGGGGCGCGGGCGCCCGGTGGCTGCACGACCATGACGGCATCCCCCTGGGGCCGCTGCTCCTGCGCCAGGACGGGCTGCTGCTGACGCTGTCGGAGGACCGCACGGCGGTGGCCTTCGCGGAGGCCTCGGGCCGCGAGGTGTGGCGCCTGGCCCCGCCGCGCACGCAGCGCGGGTGGATGGCCACGCAGGGGCATCGGGCGCTCCTGTCCACGGACTCGGGCTACCTGTACGGCCTGGACCTGGAGGACGGACAGGTGCGCTACCGGCTGCGCTCACCGCTGCCCTTCCATGGGCCTCCGGTGGCGTGGGGCCGGCGCTTCCTGGCGCTCCTGGGGCGCGGCTCGCATCACGCGCTGCTCCTGGCGGACGCGCACACCGGCGAGGCGCAGTGGACCTTCGAGCCGGACCTCACCCTGCCCTCCACGCCGCTACCGGTGGGCCAGCGCGTGCTGCTGGCCGGGATGCGCGACCAGGACGGGTTCCTCGTGTGCCTGGATGCGCGCGGGCGCAAGGTCTGGGAGCGCGCGCTGCACCTGGGGCCCGGGCCCTACGCGCTCGCGCCGCTGCCGCGCGCGGTGGTGGTGACGAGCGCATCCGGGGCCGCCGCCCGCGTGGCCCTGTCCGGACAGGTGGACTGGCTCGTGGGGGCCGCGGGCGAGCCGTTGATCACCGCGCTGCCGGCGCGCACCGCCCGCGATGTGACGCTCATCGCGGGAGAGGTGGTGCGCGCGGTGGATCCGCGGGGCGGACAGGTGCTCGCGGAGGTGCGCGCGGGGGTGGGGCTCGTCGCGCTCCAGGCCGACGTGCGCCTCAACCTGTACTTCCTGGACGACGCCGGCACGCTGTCCGCGTACCGGCTGGGTTCGCACTTCGCCGTCGTGAAATAGAAACCGGAGGTGAAGGGCTACTCGCCCTTCACCTGAGACGAAGGGCTACTCGCCCTTCACCTGAGACGAAGGGCTACTCGCCCTTCTTGGCGGACGCCTTGGCCGGGTCGATCTCCTCCTCCGGCCGCTCCTCCTGCGTGGCGCCTTCCCACGTCTCGTTGGCGCCCAGCTTCCACTCCGACGGCACGTCCAGCTTCCACACGTAGGTGGCGTTGGCGTTGCCGCCGGACGCCGCGTGCGAGGCGACGTTGATGGTCATCTCCAGCTTCGCCACGTCCGCGGGCAGCAGGTCCAGGTCGTAGTGGCCCAGCACCATCTGCGGGGGGAACTCGGCGATGAGGCGCTCGGGGTAGTCGATCTTCATCGACGGATCGCCGCCGCGCATCTCGCCCAGCAGCTTGCCCTTCGCGTCGGTGAGCTTCCACACCGTGTCGAACGCGGCGCTGGTGACCATCTTCTTCACCTTGCCCTCGTCCTTCTCCACGCGCTGCGCGCCCCAGAGCACCAGCTGCAGGCGGATCTGCGGCTTGCCCATCACCATCACCACGTCGTTGGACACCATGTCCAGGCGCATGCCCTTGTCCGTGGCGGTCCACACCGGGCGGTAGCGACCCTCGCGCAGGGAGTCGAACTGCTTGCGCGCGTACTCGTAGAAGGCCTTGCGGTCCGTGGCGCGGTTGTCCTTCTTGTCGCCGCCCGACGCCTCGCGCTGCTCCAGCTCCGCCAGGTAGCTGTCGAACTTCTTGTTGCCGTGGAAGCGGTCCAGGTGGCCGTCGACGTCGTCGAAGTACGCCTTGAAGAAGGACTTCAGCTCGTCCCGGTAGGACGCCTCATCCGGGTTGGTGCGCATCCAGCCCACGCGCTCCAGGTAGACGGACTGGATGCGGCGGAAGTCCGCGTCCCGCTCCGCCTCCAGCGCCCGGGCGGAGGCGGTGCGGTGACTCGCCACCGCGGCGACGATCACCAGGGCGATGACAACGATGATTCCGAAGTAGCGCTTCAAGCGACAGGCTCCTGTGCGTACGGGCAGGCAATGATATGAGCCCCATCATCGTGCCCCAGGCCGAGGGAATCCAACTGTTCACCGTGCCCCTTCCACTGGAGGAAGGGGAGCTGCTGGGAAGCCCCCAGATTGCCTGGCAGGCGTTCGGAAAACCGTCTGATGGCAAAGCGGTGGTGGTGCTGCACGACCTGTCCCATTCCCACCAGGCCTTGAGCACGGAAGTGAACGGCGCGTTCCAACCTTCGGGCTGGGGCCGCGAGCTGATTGGCCCGGGCAAGGCGCTGGATCCGGAGGTGACGCCGGTCATCGTGCCCAATCTGCTGGGCAGCCCGTTCGGATCCACGTCGCCGGTGACGCCGGATCCGCACAGCGGGGCGCCCTGGGGCACGGCGCTGCCGCCCATCACCGTGCTGGACATGGCGCGCGGCGTGTCCGCGCTGCTCAAGGCCCTGGGGCTCACGCACGTGCGGGCGCTGGTGGGGATTGGTCTGGGCGGGCTCGTGGCGCTGCGGCTCGCGGCGCTGTTCCCGGAGCTGGCGGACGGCGTGGTGGTGCTGGGCGCGGCGCGGGCGCTGCCGGAGGGGCTGCGCGAGAAGCTGGGCCTCACGTCGCAGGTGCTGCGCATGGCGCCCGACACCGAGGACACACCTCCCCTGCGCGAGCGCGCGCCGAACCGGACGCTGGCGCGGCTGCGGCTGGACTACCTGAAGCTGCTCTACGGACGCGACCACCTGGGCACGGCGTATCCGGACAGCGCGGCGGCGCAGGCGGCGCTGGAGGCGGAGGCCGCGTCGTTCGCGGACACCTTCGACCCGGTGGCGTGGTCGCTGCTCTGCTCCGCGTACGCGGGCTGCGACCTGACGGAGACGTTCTCGCGGATCCGCGCGCGGGTGCTGCTGCTCGCGGGGGCGACGGACGCGCTGGCCCCGGCGGGCCGCGTGCGGGACACGTACCACCAGCTGACGGCGGCGGGCGTGCAGGCGCGGTTCGTGGAGCTGCAGGGGCCGGGGGACCACGGCACCCTGCTGGCGGACGCGCACCGGCTCAAGGGACCGGTGCAGGACTTCCTGCGCTGGCTGCGCGGCTAGCTAGCGCTGCGACTGGTGCTGGGAGGCGAGCCGCGCCCGGAGCGCGCCCACGAGCATCCCGATGGCGATGTCGTTGTTGCCGCCGTGCGGGATGATGATGTCCGCGTGGTGCTTGGACGGCTCCACGAAGCCCATGTGCATGGGGCGCACGTGGCGCAGGTACTGGCCCACCACGTGGTCGAAGTCGCGGCCGCGGTCCTTGATGTCGCGGGTGAGGCGGCGAAGGATGCGCAGATCGTCGTCCGCGTCGACGTAGATCTTCACGTCCATCTGGTCGCGCACCTCCTTCATGTGCAGCACGAGGATGCCCTCGATGAGGATGATGTCCCCGGGGTCCACGCGGTGCGTGTGCGGCTGGCGGCCGGACGTCACGAAGTCATAGACGGGCTTCTGGATGGCCTGGCCCTGCTTGAGCGCGCGCAGGTGGCTGACGAGCAGCTCCGTGTCGAACGCGTCGGGATGGTCGAAGTTCACCTCCCGCCGGTCCACCAGGGGCATGTCCTTCAGGTCCCGGTAGTACGAGTCCTGATCAATGAAGGCGACCCGGCAGTCGGCGAGGGCCTCACGCACCTTGCGGGCCACCGTGGTCTTGCCGGAAGCGGTGCCGCCCGCGATGCCAACGACGAGGGGTGACGACATGCGGCGGGCAGTACCCCACCAGACAGGTGGGCGCAAGGGTCCGTTGACTCCCCGACACCGCGCGTTGCTTATGCCCGCCGCAAGAGCCCGCGCGCCTGCCCTTCCGCGAGCAGCCACGCGGGCAGGTCCTCCACCGGACGCGGGCCATCCGCGAGCCCCTGAAGCCCCGTGGCCACCTCGGGCGGGAGCGTCAGGACCTCGAAGCCCGTCCCCTTGCGGCGGATGGCGAAGCGCCACGGGCCCGGGCCCGGCCGGGCCGCCACCTGCGCCAGGGCCTCCAGGCCGGACACCTCCAGGGCCCCGCAGGCCCACGCACGGCCGGTGAGGTGACGCCGCAACGCCCGTGCGGCGAAGACGAGCTCCGTCAGGTCCGCGGGGAAGGCGCCCAGGCGGACGTCCTCGGCCAGCGCCACCTGGCCCGGGCCCGGGGCCGGAGGCTCCTGGAGGAAGGCGTGCGGCAGCATCATCTCCAGGGACAGCGCGGCGGCCACCCCGTCCGACGGCGCGGCCATCACGCGCTTGCGCGCCCAGGACGCGAAGGCGTGGGACAGCGACTTGCCCAGCCCGTCGAAGAGGCCCCGGTACTCGCGCGAGCGGGTGAAGGACTCCAGCCCCTCCGGCGTCGCCGTGAGCAAGAGGCGCGTCAGGGGCCAGTCCTTGTCCAGCTGCTCGGCCACCACCGCCAGCCGGAAGTCGCGGTCCGCGCGCGTGCCCTCGGGGTCCTCGTCCTCCGTGGCCGGCGTGACGCCGTGGCCCGCGTCGAACAGCGCCCACGGGCGGCTCTCCCCGGTGAGCGCGGGCACGGGCTCGCGCGACGCGGGGAAGGTGATGGCGGGACGGGACTCCTTCGGCACGAGCGCGCGCAGCCGCCGCAGCGACGCGAGCGCCACCTCCGGCGGATGGCCGTCTCCCTCGAAGGTGACGGCGCGCAGGCGCGGGCAGCGCGGGAGCACCTCCGCCAGCAGCTCGAACAGCTCCTCGCGAACGGGCTGCGTGTGGTCGTCCACGTAGAAGGTCCGCCCTCCCCTGCGCGTCACCACGCCGCCCGCGATGTGGATCTCCACCACCTGCTCCAGCGGGAAGCCGTCCAGGCCCGTGCGCAGGGGCAGCCCCGCGGAGAGCTGGTGGCTGAAGAGGTGGCCCAGGTCCAGCAGCAGCGGCAGGCCCGTGCGCGCGTGCAGCTTCGCCAGGAAGTCCAGCGCATGCAGGCCGCCGCGCGTGGCGAGCACGGCGGGGTTCTCAATCACCAGCGGCACGCTCAAGCCCGCCTGGATGTGGAGCGCGTGCGCCGCGCTGTCCCGCACGCCCGCGTCGTTGAACGGCGGCGTGACGTAGAGGTAGCCCGGGAAGGGCTGGCCGCCCGCGTGCCACCAGCCCACGTCGTTGCCCACCCACGGGCTGCCCACCGCGCGCGCATGCGCATCCAGCTGCGCGAGCGCCGACGCGGGCTCCAGCTCCGGGCCCCACAGGTTCAGGTGCACGGGGTGGAAGAGGACCGGCACCTCCTGGCGCCGGCGCCACATCTCCGGAAAGAGCGTGGCCTGTGCCTTCGCCTCCTCCAGCGCGATGGGCGCGCTGTACTCCACGAAGTCGAAGAGGCCGGGCGAGGCGTCGAGCAACCGGTACGGATGCGGCACGTCCGAGGCGCTCAGGTTGCTGCTCAGCCCCAGCCCCAGCCAGGGCAGTGACCACGAATCCGATGCAGGGCGCGTCATGGGCACACCCTAACCAGCCCGGCTCCGGGTGGCGCTAGCCTTGTGGGGGCGGCCGCTCCAGACGCACGTCCTGGACCGTCAGCACCCGGCCGTCCGCCGCGCGCACCTCCAGCGGCTTCACCGGCTGCCCGTGCGCCTTGTCGAGCACCCGGGTGCGCGGCTCTCCCGCCTCGAAGCAGTGCTGCTGCCCCCACTGGCCCAACGCGACCAGGATGGGAAAGAGGCTCCTCCCCTTCTCCGTCAGCACGTACTCCTGCCAGGCGCTGCCGTCGGAGGCCGGCTGGGTTTCGAGGATGCCGTGCTCCACGAGGTGCCGCAGGCGCTGGGCCAGGATGTTCTTCGCCACGCCCAGGCTCTTCTGGAACTCACCGAAGCGGCGCAGGCCGTACTGCGCATCGCGCACGATGAGCAGCGACCACCAGTCCCCGATGACGTCCAGGGACCGGGCCACCGGGCACATCACCCCTTCCATGCTCGTCCGCTTCATCGCGCCTCCTTCCTCACAACTGGTTGCATAACGAAACCGGGGCTTTTAATCATCCGGCAAGTGGTTTCATGATGAAACCAGATGGACGGGAGGCACTCAGATGCGGCTCAAGGGCAAGACGGCGCTGATCACGGGCGGCAACAGTGGCATCGGGCTGGCGACGGCGCGGCTGTTCGTGGCGGAGGGGGCGCGGGTGGCCATCACCGGACGCAACCAGGAGACGCTGGACGCGGCGGTGAAGGAGCTGGGTCCGAACGTGCTGGCGGTGCAGGCGGACGCCACGGATCCGGCGGCGATGGAGCGCGCGGTGGCGGCGACGGTGGAGCGGTTCGGCGGGCTGGACGTGGTGTTCGCGAACGCGGGCATCGCGGCGCAGACGTTCGTGGGGAAGACGACGCACGAGGCGTTCGCGTCCGTCCTCCAGACCAACGTCACCGGCGTGTTCTTCACGGTGCAGGCCGCGGCGGCGCACCTGAAGCCCGGCGCGTCGGTCATCCTCACCAGCTCGGTGCACAGTGAGCTGGGCATGCCGGGGTACTCGGCCTATGCCGCGAGCAAGGGCGCGCTGAAGGCGATGGCGAGCGTGCTGGCCGCGGAGCTCGCCCCTCGGGGCATCCGCGTCAACGTCGTGTCCCCCGGCGCGACGAACACGCCCATCTGGGAGAAGAACGCCCCCACGCCGGAGGCCTTCGCGAAGATGGAGCGGGGCATGTCCGCCACCATCCCCATGGGGCGCATGGGCCGGCCGGAGGAGATCGCGAGGACGGTGCTCTTTCTCGCATCCGACGATGCGTCCTACGTGAGCGGCCAGGATCTGTTCGTCGACGGTGGCGTCAACGGCGCGGCGCTGGGTGCCCCCTTGTTCCGCACGCCCCAGCCGGTTTGATACCGCCGGGCGAGGACCCGCGGCCGTTCCAGGGCCTCAGCTTTCTGAAGGCGCCTCGGTTTTCCGAGCACGCGGACACGCCCGTGGGACAGCGTCTCGCAGAGGGAGCACGGCGATGGCATCGCCATTGCTCTGCTCGCGGGACACCTCGTCCTACGGAGTCGTCCATGAACACGAACCGGTTGCGGCATCTGTTCTCTCGCGCGCTGCGGGCCTCGCTCGCGACGCCGCTGGTACTGGCGGGCTGTGGCACCGGCAGCACGAACCTGGCGGGGTACTCGAACATCGAGTGCACGCCCCATGGCGAGCCCGCCATCGACGACCTGAGCATCCAGCCGGCGCAGGACTTCATGGAGCTGCGCCAGGTCACGAGCTACGGCAGTGAGCCGGTTACCTACGAGGCCCGGGGCTCCACGGGTGAAGCGTGCGCGACCGCCACCGACGTGCCCGCCTGTCAGACCGCCCTGGCCGAGGCGCGCTCCGGCGACGGCTTCAACGGCGCGTGCATCCAGGTCTGCTCGGACTACTTCCTGGCGACGACTCGCGGTGACGAGGTGAAGACGTGGGCGACGCTGGAGTCGCTCCAGCAGCTGATTGGCACCGTGGACACCGCGCAGGACGCGGCGCTGCTCACCTTCGCCGCGGGCTACCGGCTGAGCTGCGACACGCTGGAGCGAGGGGCCGTGAAGCGCAACCGGGATGGCAGCTTCAATGTCATCGGCACGAAGGGCTTCGCGTGCGGCGAGGGCTCCAACCTGACGCAGCACGTGGTCCGGGTGTCCGCCAACGGCCAGATCCGTGAGATGGAGGACCACGTGCTGGAGAAGGGCACCGGCAACTGCGCCGTGGGCCGCCGGCCCGTGGGGCTCCAGGGCACGGTCGCGGGCGGCTGCGAGGACGCGCTGGGGCACTACTTCGCCCAGACGGCGCACCTGGAGGCCGCGTCCATCCACGCCTTCCTGCGGCTGCGTGAGGAGCTGGCCCTGCACGGCGCGGAGGCGGGCCTCCAGGACGCGGCGCTCGCGAGCGCGGTGGACGAGGTCCTGCACACGGAGATGACGGGACGGCTCGCGCGCCGCTTCGGGGCCACGCCTCCGCCGCCCTCCGTCGCGGCCGTGCCGCCGCGTCCCCTGGACGAGGTGGCGCTGGACAACGCCGTGGAGGGGTGCGTGCGCGAGACGTACGGCGCGCTGGTGGCCCACCACCAGGCCCTGCACGCGCGCGACGCCGAGGTGCGTGAGGCCATGGTCCGCATCGCCGAGGACGAGACGCGGCACGCGGGCCTGTCGTGGGACATCGACCGGTGGGTGCGCTCGCGGCTGTCCGCTCCGGAGCAGGCGGCGCTGCGCGAGGCCCAGCAGCGCGCGGTGGCCCTGCTGCGCGCGGAGGTCGCGGTGCCGCTCGACGCCGCGCTCGTCACCGAGGCGGGACTGCCCACGCCGGAGGTCGCGCTGGCGCTGCTCGACACGCTGGAGCAGGAGCTGTGGGCCTGATCAGGTCGTCGGCTTGTTGCGCGTGGCGGCTTCGCGCGCGGCTTCGAGCACGTCGTCCACCGCGGACTCCACCGCGTCGCTGACCAGCTCCGGCGCGGAGGTGCGCCAGCGCTCCAGCGACGCTTCATGCATTGCCTCCGGATCCTGGAGCCGCGCGTCCGTCTCCGGAGCCACCTCCGCGATGCAATCCGGGCACACACCTTCGAGCGCCCGCGACCACACCTCCAGGTGCGTGGTGATGAGCACGCCCTCCATGGCCAGGGCCTCGCGCAGGCCCCGCTGGCCCGCGCCGCGCATCTGCGTCCCGTGCACGCGGTCCAGCATGGTCCGCATCCAGGAGGCCACCGCCTCCGGCTTCGGACAGGTCTGCCTGCCGCACACCCGGCACGTCGTCTGCCAGGGCTGTCCTTCCATGGGGTTCATGTCGCTCGCTTTAGCAGGGCCCCTCCCCTGGCGCACGTAGACGTGGGCCTCCGTGATTGCGGAGAATCCGACTCCCCTGACCCACCTGGAGGCAGCCCCATGTCCCGAGCCGAGATCGACGAATCGCACGCGCAGTTCCGTGGAGCCTGGAGGCTGTTCGCGCTGGGCCTGCCCGGTGGGGAGGTCGTGGAGCGGGCGGACGTGTTCATCACGGCGGGCAACGTGACGTGGTCCCTGATGAACATGGCGTTCCTGACGCGGCCGGTGGAGACGGAGGCGGAGCTGGAGCGCGCGGTGGACTCGGCCGCGCGCTACTTCGCGCAGGGCCCCCACGGCTGGGCCTTCACGCTGACGCCGGACTGGCTGGCCCCGGCGCTGCGGGAACGGGCGGATGCGCTGCTCGCCTCGCGAGGGCTCAAGCCGGGGATGCTCACGACGGGCATGGTGGCGGACCAGCTGCGGGAGCCGGTGCGGCCCCTGGCGCCGCTCGAGCTCCGGGAGGTGCGGGACGAATGGGGGCGCAATGCGATCGCGGACGTGAACTCCTCCAGCTATGACGTGCCGCAGGCGCTGGGGCGGGAAGCCCTGGCCGCGCCAGGCATCTACGGCCCCGAGTGCCGGGCCTTCGTCGGCTGCCACGACGGCGCTCCGGCGACGACCACGGCGGCGCTGCGCGTGGACGGCATCGTCTACATCGCGCTCGTGGCGACGCTCGCGGAGCACCGCCGCCAGGGGGCCGCGGAGATCGTGTTGCGACGCACGCTGGAAGAAGCGAAGCGCGCGTGGGGGCTTGAGCGCACGGTGCTGCATGCCACGGCCGCCGGCGCGCCCGTCTACCGCCGCATGGGCTACCGCGACGTGACCAGCTTCTGCTCGTACTTCGCGCCCGCGAAGGAGGCGTGAAGCCTCGCGCCCGGCCCTGGGCCCTCCAGGGTTCGAGCTCGGCTCGGGAGTCGCGTGTCGCATGGGGCTCCAGCTCGCATGACGGTGTTCCCACGCTGGACGGGAACACCCACGACCGGGAACAATCCGCGCTCCGATGGAGCCCCCCGCATCCCCTGAGCGCGCCGAACCACGAGTCCCGGGGCCGCGCGCGGCGTGGGCCGTCGTGGGGGGCGCGCTCGGGCTGACGTGCCTGTTCTTCTACCGGGCCGTCTTCAGCGCGCAGGTCTTCACCGGGCGGGACATGCTGCTCGTCTACGCGCCGCTGCGCCGCTACTGGGCGGAGCGCGTGGCCAGTGGCGACTTCCCGGGCTGGTACCCCTTCGACGGCCTGGGCCAGTCCTTCCCGGGGACGATGCTGTCCGCCGCGTTCCATCCGTCGCAGTGGCTGGGGCTCGTGATGTCCACCGGCACGGCGATGAAGCTCACCGTGCTGCTGTGCCCGCCGCTCGCGCTCGTGGGCACGTACGCGCTCCTGCGCCTGTACGCGGTGCCTCGGGCCGGGGCGTTCTTCGCGGGGCTCGCGTTCGCGTTCAGCGGCTACATGGTGAGCCTCACCAGCAGCCTCGCGTACCTGATGGCGGGCGCCACCCTGCCCTTCGCGCTCTGGGCCGCGGTCCGCTTCCTTCGGGAGGCGACGCCCGCCCGCGCCGCCGTCGCCGCGCTGGGCCTGGGCGGCGTGCTGCTGGCGGGCGACACCTGGACCTATGCGTTCGCGAACGCGTTCGTGCTGTTCCTCGCGCTGACGGAAACCGGGCCTCGCGCGGTCCTCGTGCGGCGGGGGCTGGGGCTCGTGGCCCTGGGCGCGGGAGTGGCCGCGCCGCAGCTGTTCGCGGGCGTGGCGGTGTTCGCGGGTGGCGCTCCGGGCGCGAGCTCCGTCGAGGACGCGCTGCGCTGGTCGGTGGATCCGCTGCGCCTGCCGGAGTTGCTGCTCGGGCCGTTCCTGGCGAATCCCGCCGTGGAGCGCGCCGTGCCGGAGGAGATCGTCAAACCGCTCCTGCGCACCGGCGGCTTCTCCACGCTGTGGTCGGAGTCGCTGTTCATCGGCGTGCCGGTGTTCGTGCTCGCCGTCGCGGGGCTGCGCTTCATCCCCTTCCGCCGCCAGGCGCCGTTCGTCGCGGCGTGGACCGCGCTGCTAGCGCTGGCACTGGGCTCCGCCCTGCCCTTCTACGCGCTGCTCTACCGCGTGCTGCCGCTGTGGCGGCCGTTCCGGTACCCGGAGAAGCTGGTCGTGCATCTGACCCTGGGCCTCGCGCTGCTCGCGGGGTTCGGGTGGAAGGCCGTCGTGGCCTCGCCGGAGCGCATGCGGTGGACGGCTCGCGCGGCCGGGGTCCTCGCGGCCCTCCTCGCCCTCGTGGCGATCGCGGAACGCTCGGCGGGCGCGTGGTCGCATGCGTTCGTGCTCACGCGCTGGCCCCAGGTTCCGGCGGCGACGCTGGACACGCTCTCCCATGCGTTCAGCACCGCGGGCTTCATCGCGGCGGGCCTCGCGGTGGGCTGCGCGCTCGTCCTGCCCGGCCTCGCGGAGTCCCGCCCGCGCATGGCCGTGCTGATGGCGCTGCAGCTGGGCGCGGCCTTCACGGCGAATGAGCCGCTGACCCTCCTCGGCACCGAGGAACTGCTCGACAGCCCGCCGCCGTTCATCGAGACCGTGAAGGCCTGGGCCGACCGGACCGGAACCTCCGTCCCCCGGGTGTCGTCGCGCATCCAGCGCTTCCGCCTGCCGCGCTTCGAAGGCTTCGAGTACCAGGACAGCGTCGCGCTCATGTCACGGGCCATGCTGGTCCCGGACAGCCCAGCGCTGTGGGGCGTCGGCACCGCGGAGGCCTACCTCCCCGCCGCGAGCCCGCGCGTGCTGCACCTCCAGGACGCCACCCCCGGCCTCTTCACCGAGCTGTTGCCCGTCTACGGCGTTCGCTTCAGCGCCTACACCCCGGCGGACCACGACGCCCTGAAACACACTCCCGGCACCGTCGTGGCGAAGGATCCCGCCTTCGAGCTGCTGCTGGTGGAACACCCGGGCGCGCGGCCGCGCCTGTCCCTGGCGAAGCCCCGGTGCGTCGCGGACGCGGCGGCGGCGCTCGACCTGCTGCGCGATGCGGCCTTCCGAACCAGCGCGCAGGCCGCGGTGGAGTGCGGCGACCCGGCCCTCTCCCGCACCAGCGACGCGCCCCTGGAGGGCCACCTCCGCGTCGAACAGGACGCGCCCGAACACCTCGTCGTGAACGTGGACGCCTCCGAGGACGCGGTGCTGCTGATCAACGACGCATGGCAGCCCGGCTGGACGGCGTTCGTCGATGGCGCCCCCGCGCGCCTGCTCCCCGCCAACGTGGCGGCGCGCGCCGTGCCCACCCCTCGGGGTTCGCACCGCGTCGAGCTGCGCTACCGGGCGCCGGGCGTGCTGCCAGGCGTCTGCCTCTGCGCCGTGACCTGCCTGGGACTCGTCGTGGCTGAAGCCCTGCGCCGACGCGGATTTCCCCGGAAGACCGGACCCGTCACGGGAGTTGGGAGCTGACCCCGCGCGTCAACGCCGCGCGGCCGTTCCCGAAGGGTCGTCCACTCAACGCTGCCTGAATCCGCCCCCGGGCCCCGGGGTTTGGACCGGCGTCCCCGCTGCCTAGCTTGCCCCCACCCCCCCACCCCGGACCTTCACCGTGGCGACTCCTCTTCGCACCGACGTGCGTCGTTCCACCTTCGCGCTCCTGGGCGCGCTCCTCGTCCTGACCTCCGCCTCCGCGCATGCGCAGTCCACGCCCACGCCGCTGGAGGACAACCGCACCATCACGCTGGGCTACATCGACATCGCGTATGAGCTGGGCGGCATCATCGACCCCACGCTGCAACCCGGTGGCACCAGCAGCGCGCGTCCCAACTGGTTCACCTTCGCGCCGCACGCGTCCCAGGCCGGCGGCAAGGGCATGTACAGCGCGGCGCTCGCGCGGCACTTCATCGACACCGCGCGGCTGCAGCCCTCGCTGTCGCTGACGAACGCGCTGGACCGGCTGGGGCTGGGCGGCGTGGTGCGGCTGCGGCTGCAGGACCTGTCCCTCCAGCTCATCGCGCAGGGCCTGACCACGGACGCGGCCACGGCCCTCAGCGTGCTGACCAGCTCGCTCAACGTCGCGGCGCTCGCGGACACGCGCACCCTGCTGGCCACCGCGTCGCGCATGGGCGCGATGTACTGGAGCGCTCCGGGCGTGACTCCGCTCGACAAGGTGGAGGTCATCGTCATCACGCTGGAGCGCACGCTCCACGAGGGCAACCTCGCCATCTTCAACGACATCGGCGGTTCGGCGCGCCTGTACCTGGACTGGCGCGCGGCCGCGACGGGGCCCATCACGCCCGCGCGCGTGCTCACCGAGTTCACGCTCGTGGACGCCTACAATACCGAGGCGCAGCAGGCGTATGCCTGGGCCGTCGCGCACGCGGAGGACTCGCCGCGCCCCACCCGCATGGACCTCATCTTCCCGGGCATGCACTGGAAGAGCCTGCTCATCGCCGCGTTCGCCCTCTACGAGGACGCCCGGCTGGCACCCACGCCCGCGCGCCGCGACGCGCTCGTCGCCATGGGCACCAACTTCGTCGCCTGGCGCGAACAGCATGACCAGGCCCAGCCCGTCTTCACGCCCGCGGGCTCGCCCACGGACGAGGTGTCCCGCGCGGCCGTGCTCCAGGCGCTGACGCCGTTCCTGATGACGGACTTCGGCACGGTGCGCTGGACCTACGCGGACTACGCCTACGCCCAGCCGGACCGCGACGGAAACCTGCTCACCTCTCCCCCGTGCGAGTACAGCTGGGCGGACTTCTGGGACCGGTGGAACGGCATCCTCTTCGCGTTCGACCAGGCCTACACCCGGCCCACCGAGCTGTGGGTCATGCCTGAACCCCTCACGGATCCGCTGGGCTGACAGACGGCCTGAATGGGCCCCGCGCTCGCTTGACGGGCGCGGGGGCCGTGCGGGAGCGTGCACACCCGATGAGTCCCCTCCCCGGTGGTCCGTTCGAACCCGTCCGCCACGCCTCCAAGGACGACCCGTCCTCGCCGGACGCGGCCTCCGCGCGCATGCCGAAGGATGCCCACCTGCCCCCGCTTCCGGCCGACGAGGCCAGCATGTCCGCGCAGACCCGCCTGCAGGTCCTGCGGGAGATGATGGCCGAGGCGTTCCTGGCGCTCGACGCGCAGGGAACCATCCATGAGCTCAACCACCGCGCCGCGTCCCTGCTGGGCCTGCCGTACGGCACCTGCGAGGGCATGACGCCGTGGGCGGCGCAGCCGATGCTGGCCGGCACGACGCTGCACGAGCGGCTGCTGGACGCGCTCACCACGCGCGAGCCCGCGCGGTTCCTGTCGGAGCTGCCGTCGGGCGTCTGGCTGGAGCTGTCCGTGCGGCCGGTGGGCGGAGAGACGTGGGTGCTGGCCACGGACATCACCCGCCGCCAGCGCGCGGAGAACGAGGTCGCGCGCACCGAGGAGCGCTTCCGCCAGCTGGGCGAGCGGTTCCAGGTGGCACTGGAGTCCGCGCAGATGGCGGTCTGGGAGACGAACCTCGTCACCGGGCAGGTGTTCCGCTCGGAGGGGCATGACCGGCTCTACGGCTACCCGCAGCCGCTGGAGGAGTGGACGCACGAGCGGTTCCTGGCGTCGCTGCACCCGGACGACCGGCCGGCGGTGGAAGCGCAGGTGTCGGCCATCTTCCACAACGACGTGCTGTCGTACTCCTCCACCTTCCGCACGCACTGGCCGGACAACACGTGGCACTGGCTCATCAGCCGGTCGCGCGTCATCCGCGACGCGAACGGCAAGGTGATGGTGGTGCGCGGCGCCATCCTGGACATCACCGCGCTGAAGGAGACGGAGGAGGCGCTGCAGGAGGCGGTGCGCACGCGCGACGACTTCCTGTCGGTGGCGAGCCACGAGCTGCGCACGCCGCTCACGTCGCTGCGCCTCCAGGTGGACCTGCTGCGCCGCATGTCCGAGAACAAGGGCGACGAGCCCGTGGGCTCGGAGAAGGTCACGGTGCGGCTGGACGCGGCGGACCGGCAGCTCAAGCGGCTGGCGGCGCTCTTGGACAACCTGCTGGACGTGAGCCGCATCCGCACGGGCAAGCTGGACTTCGAGCTGGCGAGCGGCGACCTGGCGCCGCTGGTGCACGACCTGGTGGCGCGCTTCGAGGACGAGGCGAAGCAGGCCGGGGTGGCGCTGGACGCGCGCGTGGAGGGGCCGGCGCCGTGCCGGTTCGACAAGCTCCGGATGGAGCAGGTGGTGAGCAACCTCATCGCCAATGCGCTGCGCTACGGCCAGGGCACGCCGGTGCAGGTGTCGCTGCGCCGGCAGGACGGGCAGCTGCGGCTGACGGTGCGGGACGGCGGTCCGGGAGTCCCCGTCGCAGAGCGCGAGCGCATCTTCCAGCGCTTCGCCCAGGTCCAGGGCTCCGCGCGCACGGGAGGCCTGGGGCTGGGGCTCTACATCGTGCAGCAGATATTGGAAGCCCACGGCGGCCACGTCTGGGTGGAGGACGCGCCCGGCGGTGGCGCGGCGTTCGTGGTGACGCTGCCGGTGGACGGGGCGTAGGCGCGGCGTCAGCGTCGGATGAACGTCACAGCCCCTCAGCCGAAGCGTGCGCGGAAGGTGCTCAGGTTGGGCCCCCTTCCATCGCGCTCGTACACCGCGAACACCACGCGGCTGAACGCGCCCGCCATCGTGGACAGCCCTCGCGCGAAGGCCTCCGCCACGTCGCGCGGGTTGTTGCGGAACGCGCCGCAGCCCCAGGCCCCCAGGATGATCGTGCGGTGTCCGTGGTGCGCCGCCACCTGCAACACCTTGAGCGCCCGCGCGAAGAGCACGTCCCGCACCTGCTGCGCGACCTCCGGGTCCCCCATCGGCAGCTGCTTCGCGTTGGGCGCGGGCGCCGTGAGCAGCGACACGGGGAAGGGACGCTCCAAGAGGTCGTGGTGCTCGTTGCGGAAGAACGGCACGTCCGGCGAGTAGATGAAGTGATCCGTGTACAGCGGCGAGCGCAGCTTGCGGTTCACGTCGTAGTACTCCGGCCACTTCAGCAGGCACGGGTACAGCGCCGAGCACCGCGCCAGGTCCTCCTCCTGCGCCTTCGCGCCCGTGAGGAAGCCTCCGCCCGGGTTCACCGCCGACGCGAAGTTGAGCGCCAGCACCCGCCGCTCCCCCTCCTGCTCCACCAGCCGGCGCGCGGCGTCGCCCGTCTTCTCCGGCGTCACCTCGATGGTGAAGCCCGGCACCGGAGAAGGCCGCGTGAGGGGGTCGAAGTCACCGGGGCGCACCAGCACGGTGCCTTCGACCGCGCGCGACACCGCGTCGCGAATGGACACCTCCCGCCCGGACAGCGGCACGTACGTGCCCTGCTCCAGGATGTGAAGGGTCTCGTCCGCGACGCGGTTCAGCGACATGGCGTCACTCGCAGCCGATGCGCTCGGGCGCCACCACGAGGTCGTCGATCCACGTCTCCGACGCGGAGTCACCCTTCGGGTGCACGAAGCCGTAGCCCACCGCGAACTCGGTGAACGGCCGCATGCCCACGTTCGGGAAGTCGTACGCCAGCTGCCCATCCGCCCACGCCATCGCGTGGCCCGTGTCGGCCGTGGCGCTGGCGCGCTCCACGCCCCACTCGATGCAGGTCCACCGGTTGGGCAACACCTTGACGACCACGGGGTCCTGGTCCTGGTAGTTCCAGCCCGTCCCGATCCCCGTCCAGTTGTCCAACGCGAAGCCGCCGTTCGGCAGGGCCTGGAGCTCGATGCCGCCGAAGTCGCCTTCCTTCGGCGAGAAGAGGATGAAGTACGTCCCCATCACGCCCTCGGGCGAGGACCGGTTCAGGTACACGTACGCCCGCGTGTAGAGCTTCGTGCCGAACTGCGGGATGTTCTTGCGCAGGTGCGCGATGGCCTGCGGGTCCTCTTCCGCCCCGTAGGGCTCCTCGTTGTGGCCCGCTTCCGTCACCACGTGCACCGCCCCACTGCCAGAGCGGGTGCGCGAGCCGTCGATGGCGATGGTGGCGTTGTGTTCCTCGTCCGGCTGCCGCCAGCCGTTCTCCCCCTGGTCGAAGTTCTCGCAGATGTACGCGGAGGCCGGGCACTTGCCGTTGCCCGAGCTGGTGCCGCCGTCGGTGTTCGTGCCCGCGTCCGGGGTGTTGTCCGTCTTGTCGTCGCCGCAAGCGGACAGCGCGCCCACCGCGAGGGAAGCCATCATCAACGCCAGTGCCGAAGTCGAACGCATGAGTCCTTCCAGGAAGAGGCGTCGCGCCCTCGCGCTCCTGCCGCGGGGACGGGACGTGTCTCCGTCCTAACACGGCCCCCCGTCCTCCTTGGAATGGGGCCCGCCAGACCCCGGCGGACCCGGGCAGGCGGGCAGGCACGTGGCATGCCGTGGTGGCAGGCCCCGTGGGGTCATGCGCGTGTCGTCCAGTGATGGATGCGCGCGTGGCGCGATCACAAGTGCTCACTGGCAGCGCACGACCCTGCCCGGCAGGTGCGCGTTGCCGTTCCGGCCCGTACTGCTTTCCATGTGAAGCGCCAGCGGCACGGGCGTCACCCTCACGGGCAGCAGGAGGGGTGGGAGCGGGTGGGGGTTCCTGGCAGCGGGAGAGCGGGAGATGGGAGAGGCTTTCCGAAGACTCACGGTCGTCGAGCCCCCGGCCGACGATGCGCCCCCCGCTTGCGCAGCGCCGCCGCATGCCCTGCACCTGCCGCCCACCGGCTCGGTGGCGCTCGTCTTCACCGACATCCAGGGGTCCACGCGGCTGTGGGAGCGCTGTGGCCAGGCCATGCGCGACGCGCTGGAGCTGCATGACGGCGTGCTGCGCACGCTGCTGCTGGGCACCGGCGGCTACGAGGTGAAGTCGCAGGGGGATGCCTTCATGGTCGCGTTCGCGTCCCCGGTGGAGGCGGCGCACTGGTGCCTGCGCGCGCAGGAAGCGCTGCTGCACGCGAGCTGGCCGGAGACGCTCCTGGAGGAGCCGGACGCGGCGGAGGAGCACGCGCCGGAGGGGCTGTCGCACCGGGGGCTGCGCGTGCGCATGGGTGTGCACGTGGGCGAGCCCGACTGCCGCCTGGATCCCTCCACCCACCGGCTGGACTACCTGGGGCCTCCGGTGAACATCGCGGCGCGGGTCGCGGACGCGGGCCATGGCGGACAGGTGCTGCTGAGCGGCGCGGCCTGGGCGCGCATCCAGCCGGAGCTGGCCTCCCTGGGAATGCCCATCGCGCGAGCGCTGGGGTCCTTCCGCCTGCGCGGCGTGAGCGACAGCGTGACGCTGGTGGAGCTGTTGCCCGCGTCCCTCGCGCACCGCCGCTTCGGTCCCCTGCGCGCCCCGCGCGAGCGGCCCGGCAACGTGCCCACGCTGCGGCAGGACCTGGTGGGGCGCGCCGAGGAGCTGGACACCCTCCGGCAGTGGATGTCCGAGGGTGCGCGGCTGATCAGCATCCTGGGCCCGGGCGGCATGGGGAAGACGCGGCTGGCCACGCACTTCGGCGCGCTGGAGTCCGACGCGGGCACGTGGGAGGGCGGCGTCTGGCGGTGCGACCTGGAGGAGGCGCTGACGGAGGGCGACCTCTGCCATGCGGTGGGCCGGGCCCTGGGCGTGCCGCTGGCGGCGGACGGCGACGGCAGCACTCCGGCGGAGCGGCTGGGGCGCGCGCTCGCGGGGTGCGGCGACGTGCTGGTCATCCTGGACAACGTGGAGCAGGTGGTGCGGCACGTGCCCGCGACGCTGGGGCGCTGGCGGGTGCTGGCGCCGCGCGCGCGTTTCCTCGTCACCACGCGCGAGGCCCTGCGGCTGCCCGGAGAGCGCGTGCTGGACCTGGCCCCGCTGGGCCTGCCGGATCCCGACGAGACGCGCTGGGACGTCATCCTGCGCTCGGACGCGGTGCGCCTGTTCGTGCAGCGCGCGCGGGAGACGCGCGGCGACTTCATCCTGAGCGACGCGGAGGCGCCGCGCGTCGCGGACATCGTGCGGCAATTGGACGGCATCGCGCTGGCCATCGAGCTGGCCGCGGCGCGCGTGAGCGTGCTGGGCGTGGAGCAGCTGCGCGAGCGGCTATCGAAGCGCTTCGACCTGCTGCGCGTGGGACGGCGGGACGCGCCCGCGCGACAGGCGACGCTGCGCGGTGCCATCGACTGGTCCTGGAACCTGCTGGAGCCGGCCGAGCGCGCCGCGCTGGCGCAGTGCTCGGTGTTCCGGGGCGGCTTCACGCTGGAGGCCGCCGAGGCCGTGCTGGTGCTGCCGGAGGGTTCGCCCGACGTGCTGGAGGTGGTGCACTCGCTGCGCTCGCAGTCGCTGCTGTGCGCGCGCGAGGTGGGGGCTCCCGGCGGCTTCCTGCGCCTGGGGTTGTACGAGAGCATCCGCGAGTACGCGGCGCTGCGGCTGCGCGAAATGGGGGACGAGGCGGCGTGCGAGGCCCGGCACGCGGACACGTACCTCCAGGTCGCGGGCCGGCTGCGCGAGCGCGTGCAGAAGACGGGCGGCGCGACGGCGCTGCGGCGGCTGGCCCTGGAGCGCGAGAACCTGCTGGCCGCGTGCGACAACGCGATGGCGGTGCGCCCCGCGACCGCCGAGTCCCTGGGCCGCGCGCTGGAGACGCTGGTGGCGCTGGAGCCGGATGCACGCACGCGCGGGCCGGTGGGGCTGCTGGTGGAGCGGCTGGAGCGCGCGCTGGAGGCGTCGTCACACGTGCCGGTGGCGCCGCTGAAGCGCGCGGAGGCGCTGGCGGTGCTGGGCCGCGCTTACCTGGACGCGGGCCAGGCGGAGGCGGCGCGGCGGGCCCTGGAGGAGGTGCGCGGCGTCTTCCACACGCTGGGGGAGACCGCGTCGGAGAAGCGCGTGCTCGTGGACCTGTCCATCGTCGCCCGCCATGCCGGGGACGGCGCCGCCGCGTGGACGCTGATGCGCGACGCGCAGGCGCTGCCCTCCGGAAGCGACCGCTGGCTGGAGGCCTACGCCGTGGGCAACCTGGGCCTCGTCGAACAGGTGCGGCGAGGTCCGGAGGCCGCCATCCCGCACCTGCGCACGTCGCTGGCGCTGTTCCGCGAGGTGGGCGACGTGACGTTCGAGGTGGGCTTCCTCACCAACTGCGCGGTCGCCATCGGCGAGGCGGGCGACGGCGGCGAAGCGGTGATGCTCCTGGGCGAGGCGCTGGGCCGCGCCTTGAGCGTGGAGGACCGCGCGGGTCAGGCGCTCGCGCGGCTCAACCTGGGCTGCTACCTGATGGACGCAGGCGGCGTCGCGGAGGCGTGCGAGCACCTGGAGGCCGCGGTGCGCCTGTCGCGGCTCCTGGGCCAGCGGCTGCTGGAGGGCACCGCGCTGGGTGAGCTGGGACGCGCTTCGCTCGTGCGGGAAGACTGGGCGCAGGCCCGCGCGGCGCTGGCGGAGGCGGTCACCATCCTGGGCCGGGCGTCCCGCTGGCAGGCCCTGCGGTTCATCGCGCACCGGGCCGCGATGGACGCCGCGTGCGGAGAGCTGCGAGCCGCCCGCGACGGTTTCGCCGTGCTGGAAGGCGCCCCCGAGCTGCGCGAGGACCCTGCCCTCTTCCAGCTCGTGGACCTGCTCCGCGCGGCGCTCGACCTGGCCGAAGCCGACGCCGCGCCCGTGGGGAGCACGCGGGCCCATGAAGCCAGGGCCGCCGCCCGCCGCCGCATCGAAGCGGCCCGGAACGCCCCGCGCGAGACCGCGTCGTCCGACATCCGTGGCGCGCTCCGCTTCCTGGCGGCCCGCCCCGGCGTCAGCGATTCGCACCTGGACGCGTGACGCCGCCTCCGGTCACCTGCTCGTGGCCGGAGTCTCCACGGGCGCCGGCTTCGCGAAGCGGCGGAAGAAGCTGTCGTCGTTCCAGTACGGGCGCCTGGGGGCATCCGCCACCGCGTTCGTCAGGGCGGTCAGGAAGGTGATGAAGCGCGCGGCGCCCTCGTGGTCCACGGGCTGCTGCGCCAGGTCATCCGACGGTGCGTGGTAGCGCTCGGCCAGCCACTGCTTGAACACCTTCTGCTCCTCAGAGCCCGGCGTGTAGCCGAACTTGAAGAACAGCGCGGGCACGCCCTCGCGGATGAACGAGTACTGGTCGCTGCGCACGAACAGGTTGCGGTCCGGCTCCGGATCCGGAAGCACCTGCACGTCCAGCTTCGCCGCCACCTCCGCCAGCGGCACCGCGAGCGAGGACTCGTCCTTGCCGTGCGCCACCACGGAGGTGAACGGCCAGTGGGGCATGAACATGTCCAGGTTGAAGTCCGCCACGATGGAGGTGATGGGCACCGGCGGCCGCGACGCGAAGAACTTCGAACCGAGCAGCCCCTTCTCCTCCCCCGTCACCAGCGCGAACAGCACCGAGCGCTTCGGCTTGTCCTTCTGCTCATGCAAATGCCGCGCGACCTCCAGCAGCGCCGCCACGCCGGACGCGTTGTCCATGGCGCCGTTGTAGATGCGGTCCCCCTTCACCGGCTCGCCGATGCCCACGTGGTCCAGGTGCGCGCTGAGCACCACGTACTCCTTCGCGAGCACCGGATCCACGCCCGGCATGACGCCCACCACGTTCATGGACTTCAGCGGCTTCACGTCGAAGGCCAGCTTCGCCTTCAGGCGCAGCGGCAGGTCGAACTTCGGCAGCGGCTTGTCCGCGTCGGCCAGCGCCAGCAGCTCCTCGTACGTGTGCGGCGCGCCCTCCAGCCATTTCTGGGACCGGGCCGCGTTCACCACCACCGCGACCTTCAGTCCGCGCGAGTCGTTGAGCGACGGCTCCGCGAACACCACCGTGGGGTTCTTGCTGGAGCCCACGATGCGCTCCCACGGCAGCTCCAGCAGCTTCGGGTTCTGGAGGTACACGTACCCCACGGCCCCCGCGGCCTTGAGCACCTTCAGCCGCTCCGACCACGAGGAGAAGTGCGACTTCACCGGGCCCGGGATGTCCCCCGGCCCGCCCTGGAGCATCACCACCACCTTGCCCTTCAGGTCCAGGCCCGCGAAGTCGTCGTGGCCCTGCTCCGGGATGGACAGGCCGTAGCCCACGAACACCAGCGGCGCGTCCACGGTGCCGTTCTCTCCCTGCCGCGAGGACAGCACCACGTCCTCGCCCTGCACCAGCGGCTGCGTCTGGCCGTCCTTGACCAGCGCGACGCTGGACTTCGCCTCGATGAGGCGGCGCGACTGCAGCGACATGGGCTGGAGGAAGCCCGTCTTCAGCATCGGCTTCACGCCCAGCGCGGCCAGCTCCTTGGACACGTAGCCGGCCGCGGTCGCGTAGCCCTTGCTGCCCGTGTCGCGGCCCTCCATCGCGTCACTGGCCAGCACCTCCACGTGCTTCCACCAGCGGTCCTCCGCGGCGGCGCCAGGCTTGGGAGCAGGAGGCTCCGCGGCGAAAGCCCCGGAGGAGACGAACAGCGCGAGCGCGGCGACGGACGAGACCCGATTCATGCCCCGGAGCATCCAGGGCACGGCCAGGTCCTGCAACCGCGATCATGCCTGCGCGCCCAGCCGCCGGCCGCGCAGCTCCGACAGCGTGCGTGCGTCCAGCAGCACCGCGGACTTCTCCTGCGCGGACAGGGGCTCCACCCCGCCCGCCAGCAGCTTGCGCCGCGCGGAGGCCAGCGCCACGGGGACGCTCGCCGTCGGGTGGGACTCCAGCAGCGCCAGGTGCAGCGCGTGCGCGCGAGGGTCGGTCAGCACGTGGTCCAGCGCGTCGTCCACCGGCTCCATCCCCTCCTCGGCCAGCTCCTGCGCGCGCACCAGCACGGTGGGCGGCTGGACCTCCTCCGGGATGAGGAACAGGCCGCGCCGCTGCGCCCACAGGCCCAGCGACGCCCGGGCGGTGAAGACGGAGATGGCCGGGGCCAGCCACAGCCCCAGGATGACCGGCGACAGCCACGCCAGCATGCCCGGCGCCACCGCGACCGTCAGTGCCGCGAGCACCGCGCCAATGGCCATGTGCCCCTTGTGCCGGCGCAGCGCCTCCGACCACGGCAGGTCCGTGTCCTCGCGCTGCTGGCTGGACCAGTTCACCTTGTAGCCAAGCAGCGTCCCGAACACGAAGTGCGACTGGAAGAGCATCATCACCGGCGCCATCAGCGTGGACACCACGCCCTCCAGCAGGACGCTCAGCACCAGCTTGAACCGGCCGCCCATCCGCGCCGCCTCCTCGCGGTGGGCGAGGATGAGGCCCGTCCCCATCAGCCGGGGGATCCACAGGAGCGCCAGCGACAGCACCATCAGCCGCAGCGCGCCCACCGTGTCGAACGCGTCCCCGCCCGGCAGCGTGGACTGGAACTCCACCAGCGTCGCGGGCGCGAAGAACCACTCGTGCAGCGCGGCGAACAGGCCCGCCACCAGGAAGATGAGCCACAGGGGCGACGCCACGTAGGACATCACGCCCATGAGGAAGTGCAGCCGGCTCATCGGGTGCAGGCCGCCCGCCATCACCAGACCCAGGTGCTGGAGGTTGCCCTGGCACCAGCGGCGGTCGCGCTGCGCGTACGCCAGCAGGTCCGGCGGCGGCTGCTCGTAGCTGCCGCCCAGCTCCGGCACCAGCCACACCGTGTAGCCCGCGCGGCGCATCAGCGCGGCCTCCACGAAGTCGTGGCTGAGGATGTGGCCGCCGAAGGGCTGCTGTCCCGGCAGCACCGGCAGGCCGCAGTGCTCGATGAAGGGCGCCATGCGCAGGATGGCGTTGTGGCCCCAGTAGTTGGAGTCCCCCAGCTGCCACGCCGCCGCGCCCGCGGCCACGATGGGGCCATAGACGCGCCCGGCGAACTGCTGCAGCCGCGCGAACAGCGTGGAGCGCCCCACGTTCTGCGGCGGCACCTGGAGGATGCCCGCGCCCGGGTTGAGCTCCATCAGCCGGGCCATCTTCACCACGCTGTCGCCCGCCATCAGGCTGTCGGCGTCCAGCACCAGCAGGAAGTCGTAGCGGCGGCCCCAGCGCTCGCAGAACTCCGCGAGGTTGCCCGCCTTCTTGGCCGTGTTGTCGGAGCGGCGGCGGTAGAAGACGCGGCCCTGCCCGCCCACCCGGCGGACCAGCTCCGACCACGCCAGCTCCTCCGCCACCCACGACTCCGCCCGCGTGGAGTCGCTGAGCACGTAGAAGTCGAACGCGTCCAGCTGCCCCGTCGCGGCGATGGACTCGTACGTGGCCTGCACGTGCGCGAACACCGCGGCCGGGTCCTCGTTGTAGACGGGCATCACCACCGCGGTGCGGCGCGTGAGCGGCTTTTCGGCTTCCTCTTCCGTGGGCCAGCGCAGGCCCGGCACGCGCTGGTTCGACACAAGCTGGATGAAGCCCGCGACGCCGCTCCAGAACGACAGGGCGATCCACGCGAAGCACACCGCGAACAATCCCAGCACGAACAGCTCCGGCACCGTGGTGCCGTGGGCCGCGAGCAGCCGGTGCATCTCCACCGAGGCGAACCCGGTGGACAGGGCCGCCAGGCCCAGCACCATCACGCGGCGGGGCCGCGCCAGGGCCGGAGTGTAGGGTTGGGCGTTCATGCGGACTCCGGGCTCCCGTGCGGCTTCATGTGTGAGGTGCCGCGCCTAGCGCGACGGCGACACGCCGGCCTGGCTGGCGGCGGGACGCAGCCAGCGGCGCAGCATGTCCATGAAGGGATTGAGCACGAGCACCTGCTCGCGCATCTGGCAGGGCACCTCCGCCGGGGCGGACATGGGCACTGCTTCACACACCGCGCGGCGCCAGGCCTCCGGCAGCGAGGACGGGGCGCGCATCAGCACGTCCGCGCCCCAGCGCGCGCCGCCCACCAGCACGAACGCGGCCCGGCCGCGCACCAGCAGCGCCGGCCCCACGTGCGCGGGCCCCAGCACCTCCGCCAGCCAGCCCTCCACCCGCCAGCGCGCGAGCGCCAGCGCGGCCTCCGGCGACAGGGACAGCTCGCGCGTGCCCAGGATCCAGCCCGCGAGCCGCTCCAGGTCGTTGCGCGCGGTGAAGCCGAAGTCCTGGAAGAAGCTCACCAGCGCGGCCTGGGTGTCCGCTCGGGCCTCCTGCGGCATCGCCGGGGCGAAGGAGATGAACGGGTGCGTGGTCACGGAATCCACAGGTAGCTCCAGGTCTCGGTGAGGGTCTCGGAACCGCGTTTCAGGAAGCAGCGCAGCTCGACGGGGCCATCTCCGTCGGGCATGAGCTCGAAGGCCGCGCGGAAGCCACCCGTGACGGCGTGGACCTCCGCGCGCGGGTGCAGCACCTGGCCGCGTGAAGCGGTGACGACCGCCTCCACCGGGCCCGTGCCCTCCACGCTGGCCTGGGTGAAATCGAGGACGAAGCGGCGCGCCCCCGGCTTGCTGCCCGCCGCGACACGCGTCGCCGCGACGGTGGAACCTCCGGCCTTCACGCCCTCGGGGGAAAAGCCCCAGGACAGCCGGTAGGCGAAGTGAAGCTGTGCACCCGCGGGCACCGGTGCATCCGGCACCCAGAAGGCCACGATGTTGTCGTGGATCTCCTCGCGGGTCGGCAGCTCCACGAGCCGCACGGAGCCCGCGCCCCAGTTGCCCACCGGCTCCACCCAGGCCCCCGGGCGGCGCTCGGAGCGCGCCTCCAGGTCCTCGTAGCTGCTGAAGGCCTGGTCGCGCTGCAGCAGGCCGAAGCCCGCGAGCCCGTCCGTGTGGAAGCTGCTCACCTGGATCTGCTTGGGGTTCTTCAGGGGGCGCCAGAGCTTCTCGCCGTTCTTCATCCACACGGAGATGCCGTCGGAGTCGTGCACCTCCGGGCGGAAGTCGTCGAAGTCGCCCCGGTCGTTCTCCCCGAAGAGGAACATGCTGGTGAGCGGCGCCACGCCCAGCTGGCGCACCGCCTTGCGCACGAACACCGTGGAGTCCACGTCCATCACCGTGCGCTCACCCGGGTGGATGGCGAAGCGGTACGCGCCCGTGACGCTGGGGCTGTCCATCAGCGCGTGCACCACCACCGTGTCCGAGCCCTTCGCCGGCGTCTCCAGCCAGAACTCGCGGAACGTGGGGAACTCCTCGCCCCCCGGCTGCGCCGTGTCGATGGCGAGCCCGCGCGCGGACAGCCCGTACAGGTTGCCCTTGCCCAGCGCGCGGAAGTAGCTGGCGCCCAGGAAGGCCACCAGCTCGTCGTAGTAGTCCTTCGTGTTGAGCGGCGCGTTGAGGCGGAAGCCCGCGAAGCCGTTCACCTGGCCCTTGGGCGGACTGCCCACCAGCGGGCCGTAGGTGAACTGGTCCGTGGAGAACGGGACCGGGCGCGCCTTGCCGCCCTCCACCACGTTCACGCCCACCAGACGCGTGTAATAGAAACCGGGGTGGAAGAACTGCGCCCGGAAGGGCAGCCCCTCCTCACGCCACAGCGACGCGGCGTCGCGGAAGCGGATGTCCCGGTACTGATCGTAGGAGAGCGTCTGGAAGGACGGAGGCACGCCGACGGGCGGCTCCTGGTACGGCTTCGCGGCCAGCGCGCGGGCCTTCTCCACCACCGTCGCCGCCGAGAAACCGGACACCTTCGCGGCCCCCGCCTTCGGCTGCTGGGCACACGCCATGGCCGCCACACACAGCCCCAACCCCCAAGCCATCCCCACCGTCTGTCGCTGCCACCGCTTCAAGTCCCGCTCCTCACCAGGGGCCTACCGCCCGCGCCAGTACGGCGCGACGCGGCATAGGCTAGCAACGGTCATGCCAAGCGGCAGGGGGCGGGGAATTTCCCAATCAATCCAAGGGTCTGCCCTTCCGCATTTGATTTGAGCGCAAATGATTCCGGTGGGTTGAGAGGGGGCCGGGAGAGGGAGCCACCGGCGCCTGGATTGGGGGGTTGTGGACGTTGGGGACAGGCGGCCAACAGCCCTGTCCGAAATCTCCACAGCGGCGGGGGGCAGCCGGGCGGGAAGGATTTCCCGGGACATTGCCCCCCATTGCAGGCAGTGTGGCCGGGCCCTGGGCGGCGCCGGGAATCCATCCGGAGGCCCAGGGGTTCCAAGACGTTTCCAGGTGCCTCGGGCCGTAGGTTGGCCTGACCGCGTACCGCCAGGCGCCCCCGCAATACCGCGGGAGGGCGCGCTGCGCGGTCGGTCCCCCGCCAGAAGGGGGAGTGGTCCCCCGCCAGAACGGGGAGTGCGCCCACCCATCTCATTGCGGGATTTCATGACTTTCGACGAACTGCAGTTGACCGATTCGCTTCTCAAGGCCGTCAAGGCGGAGGGCTACACCACGCCGACGCCCATCCAGGCGAAGGCGATTCCCCACGCGCTGGCGGGCAAGGACGTGCTGGGCGTGGCCCAGACGGGCACGGGCAAGACGGCGGCGTTCGCGCTGCCCATCCTCCAGCGCCTGTCGGCGAAGGCGCCCGCGGGCGGCGCCCGTCCGGTGCGCTGCCTGGTGCTGACGCCCACGCGTGAGCTGGCCAGCCAGGTGAGCGACAGCTTCGTGACCTACGGCAAGCACCTGCCCCTGCGCCACGCGGTGGTGTTCGGCGGCGTGGGCCAGAACCCGCAGGTCCAGGCGCTGCGCCAGGGCGTGGACATCCTGGTGGCGACACCGGGGCGCCTGCTGGATCTCATCGACCAGGGCTTCGTGACGCTGCGCGCGCTGGAAGTGTTCGTGCTCGACGAGGCGGACCGCATGCTGGACATGGGGTTCATCCACGACGTGCGGCGGGTCATCAAGGTGCTGCCGCAGGTGCGCCAGACGCTGTTCTTCAGCGCGACGCTGCCGCCGGACATCATGGACCTGGCGCGCAACATCCTGAAGGACCCCGTGCGCGTGGAGGTGTCCCCCGCCTCCAGCACGGCGGAGACGGTGAGCCAGCAGGTGTACTTCGTGGAGCGCGAGGAGAAGCGCGCGCTGCTCACGCACCTGCTCCAGGACGCGAAGGCGATTCCGCGCGCGCTCGTCTTCACGCGCACGAAGCACGGCGCCAACCGCGTGGCCAAGCAGCTCACGGCGGCGGGCGTGCGCGCGGACGCCATCCACGGCAACAAGAGCCAGAACGCCCGCGAGCGCGCGCTGGACGAGTTCCGCGCGGGCACCCTGCGCGTGCTGGTGGCCACGGACATCGCGGCGCGCGGCATCGACATCGACGGGCTGTCGCACGTGTTCAACTACGACCTGCCCAACGTGCCGGAGCAGTACGTGCACCGCATCGGCCGCACGGGCCGCGCGGGCGCCAGCGGCCAGGCCGTGTCCTTCTGCGACTCCGAGGAGCGCGCGTACCTGCGCGACATCGAGCGCACCATCCGCCGCAGCGTGCCGGTGGTGGCGGACTCCGCCTTCCGCTCGCAGCTGCCCCCTCCCCTGCCCGGTGACGTGGAGGAAAGCCGTCCCCCGATGAACCGGGGCGGCCGGGGTCCGTCGCGCGGCAATGGCGGCGGCGGTGGCGGTCAGCGCCGTGGCGGCGGTCAGCGCCGCGGCGGTGGCGGCGGTGGCCAGGGCCGTCCGAACGGTGGCCAGTCGCGTCAGGCGAGCGGCGGCAACGCCCAGGCGCCGCGCGGTGGTGGCCAGGGCCGTCCGCAGCAGGCCCGGCCCGCCGTGGCTTCGCCTGCCGCGGGTCCGAGCTCGCCTCCGCCCCGGCGCACGATGTCCAAGTGGGGCTGATGCCCCTTCCCGGGTAGGGCGTGGCCGTGAAGGTCGCGCCCCTTCCGGGTGAGCAGGGATGGCTGGAGTCCATGACGCCCGGGTCCTCTTTCGAGGGTCCGGGCGTTCGACGTTCCGGGGTGGGATGGAAGGGGCCGGGCTCGCGCCCTGGCGGATGGGGCGTGGTAGCGTGGCGGCCTGATTCACGGTGGTGCCTCGCACCCCTTTTCGTCATCAGGACACGCCCTCTTCCATGACGCGCTCGGCTGACGGTGAGCTGCACATCGATTCGGTCCTCCGGAACACCTACAAAGTCGTCTCCGTGTTGGGTCGGGGCGGCATGGGGTCGGTGTTCCTGGCCCAGCACCTGCGGCTTCCGGGCAAGCAGGTCGCGGTGAAGGTGTTGCGGGTGGGTGATCACGTGGGGCCGGACCTCCACGTGAGATTCCGGCGCGAGGCGGAGATCGCCTCCCGGCTGGGGCACCCGAACATCGTGGAGGTGCTGGACTTCGACACGCTGGAGGACGGCAGTCCGTTCCTGGTGCTGGAGTACCTGCGTGGAGAGAGCCTCGCGGACCGGCTGCGGCGCGGGCGGCTGTCGCTGGAGGAGGTCTTCTCCTTCACGCGGCAGATGGGCTCCGCGCTGCAGACGGCGCACCGCGCGGGCATCGTCCACCGCGACCTGAAGCCCGCGAACATCTTCCTGGTGCCCACGGACTCCGGCGGCGTGGTGGGCGAGCGCGTGAAGCTGCTCGACTTCGGCATCTCCAAGGTCATGTCGTCGGAGACGCTCCAGACGCAGGAGGCGGTGCTCATCGGCACGCCGCAGTACATGTCGCCGGAGCAGGCGCAGGGGCAGAACAGCCGCATCGACGCGCGGACGGACCTGTTCGCGCTGGGCGGCATCGTGTTCGAGATGATCTCCGGGATGACGCCCTTTGGTGGCGGGTCGCTCGCGCAGATCATCTACCGCGTGGTGCATGAGCCGCCGGTGTCGCTCGCCACGCTGATGCCGGAGCTGCCGGAGAACGTCGCCCGGGCGGTGGCGCGGGCGCTGGAGAAGAAGCCGGAGAATCGCCATCCGGACGTCGCGTCGTTCATCGCGGAGCTCACGGGGACGACGCTCCAGTCGCTGCCGGAGACCGAGGAGCAGATCGCGGCCCGGACCTTCTCGCGCACGAAGCGTCCCTCGGGCGTGGCGCTGCCCTCCGTGGCGCCGAGCGACGAGGAAGCGCTGGGCGCCACGATGGCGCCGTCGAACAAGGGGCCGGGGACGGGCCGCTTTGGAGCGGACGCGCTCGTGGCGTCGGATGACATCGGCTTCGACGCGACGATGGCGCCGCGAGCCAGCGGCACGGTCCCGTTCGGACAGCAGGCGCAGGTGGCGGGCGGCACGATGGGCTTCGGCGCCACGCAGATGCCTGGGAGCGGCGTGGGGGGCTCGGGCGTGGCCCTGCCGGCGCCGGGTGCCCCCGCGCAGCAGCCGGGAAGCTACAGCGGCCAGCAGGCAGCCCAAGGCCATGGCACGGGCCAGCAGGTCGTGCCGGGCAGCATGGGTGGGCAGCAGGCCGTGCCGGGCAGCTACGGTGGCCAGCAGGCGGTGCCAGGCAGTTTCGCGGGGGGCGTTGGTCCCCAGGGTCAGCCATTCGCTCCGGTGAGTGTATCGGGTCAACCGGGGATGCCCGGTCCGATGACGATGCAGGCAAGCCCCGTGGCGCCGCCGAAGTCACGCGTGCTTCCCATCGCGGGCACCGCCGCGCTGATCCTCGGTGCCGTGGGACTTGGGTGGTGGCTGCGGCCTTCCCCGCCGGTCGCGACTCCGCCCGGTGTCGTGAACGCGGCCCCGCCTCTCACTCCCCCGCCCCCAGTGGCCCCGCCGCCGCCCACCGTCGCGGGCCCCCCCCCTCCTCCGCCCATCACGGCGACGACCGTCAATGATGCGCCTGCGAAGATCGAGACTCCGCCAACGACGGTCGACTCCCAGGTGCAGCCCACGGTCGCAAGCAAGACGACCCCCAAACCGGGCGGCAAGGCGAAGTCTCCGCGCATCCCCCTGGAGCCAACCAACGCCGTCGCGCTCAGCGATCTGGCTGAGGCCCGCGCCGCGGAAAAACGGGGCGACGTGGACACCGCGGTCCGAATGGCCCAGCGCAGCTACGCGACCCAGGACAACCTGGCCGCCCACTACCTGGCCATCAAGCTCCGGTGCCAGACTGGTGACCTCGCCAACGCCCAGCCGGAAGCGAGCAGGATCCGCCCGTCGGAGCTGACACCGCAGATCATCGCTGCATGTCAGAGGCGTGATATCGAATTGAAGAAGTAGGCGGACACCGCCCGTCCGGAGGATCCGGCCGGGTGAGGGGGAAACACCCAACATGAAATGCATCGTCGCCGTGGCCGTGCTGGCCACCTTTCTAGGCACCCTGCCCGCCCACGCCGCACCGCCCGCTCCCGTTGAAGCCGGCAAGGTGTTCGTGGGTCCGCAGGGCGAACAGGTCGCGGTCGTGCCGCTCACGCCCCGCGAACAGAAGAAGTTCCTCCTGCGCATCCAGGGCACGGGCTCCGTGCTGGACAACCTGGTGCTCCCCTACACGGTGAAGGACTGGAGCAGCCAGAGCACGCTGCGCCAGAACTACACCACGCAGTGGCACGGCAAGGACTACTCGCCGCTCATCGTCGTGGGCAAGAACACGGAGCTGCACTTCCCCGGCGGCCCCGGCAACGGCATCGCGGTCCAGTACGACGAGGCGCGCTCCCAGAAGCTAAAGCCGGAGGAGGTCTACGCGCAGCACCTGCAGCAGACCCAGAGCGGCCAGCTCGCGAAGCTGATGGCCTTCGACCGCAAGGCGGAGGAAACCATCCACGACACCGCCTACGCCGAAGCGCTCCAGGCGCTGAACACCTCCTGCGGCACCTCCGTGGCGGGCGCCATCGACTGGACCACCGTCACCGAGCCCGCCCTCAAGGTCCAGAAGATCGCCCGCTACTGCGTCCATCCCCTCACCGCCCTGAAGGCGATGTGCGACGTCTCCGAGGAGGCCCGCCGCACCGTGAAGGCCCGCATCCAGCACTTCGACTGCCGCATCGGCGCCGCGCTGGAGCCCTCCCTGCAAGGCGACCGCTTCGTGTGGACCACGACCCCGGAGGCGTCCAATCAGGAGAAGGCCGCCACCCGTTACTTCAAGAAGCACCTCTAGGCCCGCGCCCATGCTCTTCCAACGCATCCTTCCCGTGGCCGTGCTCCTCGCCGCCAGTCCCGCCGCCGCCGTCGACCCGCCGTGGGGCAAGGCGGAGAACCTGGGCCAACGCATGCACCTGGAGGCCACCTCCGTCTGCACCGACGGCAAGGGCCACTACGTCGTCTCCGTGCCCCGCGAGGACACGGACGAGCTGGACGACCAGCTCTACTACGGCGACGGCAAGACCCTGGTGGAGGTGCCTCGCCCCCGCTCCCGCAACCTGTCCGCCAACACCTTCCTGGATCCGCGCTTCTTCAACCCGGCCGGCACCGCCGACTACGACGGCGTGGACCTGCGCGTGCACTCGCAGCTGTCCGTGGACGCCAAGGAGCGCACCTGCTCCCTGCGCTGCGGCGAGCGCAAGGTGGCGCTGGAGATGCTCCCCGGCGCGCAGGCGCGGGAGCTGCTGCGCAAGGCCACCTACGTCCCCAACCCGCAGAAGTTCGCCCCCCACGCGCTGCTGCGCGACTCGGCGGGCACGTACTACTACGTGGACAAGGGCTTCACGCCCGCGGAGTCACGCAACTTCCGCGTGTTCATCGGGCCGAGGGGGGACTTGAAGCCGCAGAAGATGACCAACGTGGTGGCGGACTCCGAGGGGGAGATCTTCACCACCAAGAAGGGCCAGCTGCGGCTCGTCATCGACCGCGCGCAGAAGCCCATGTGGATCGAGAAGGCGAACAAGGAAGTGGAGCTGCGCAACGTCCCCGTGGAGCAGAACCTGCCCCTCATCTACAACGAGCTGGGCGTCTACACGGGCATCCGGCTGGGCACGCCCTGCGACGACCAGTAGCCCGTACGCCGCGCTAGACGCGCACCAGCACTGCCAGCTGGTGCGCGCCAATGCCCAGGCCGACCATCACCAGGTACTTCGTGCGCAGCTCGCGGTGGAACCGGGCCAGCGTCACCGGCATGGACGCGTGCACCATGTTCCCGTAGTCCTCGAAGGTGTCCAGGTACTCGCGCGGGCGGATCTCCTTCGCCCAGTGGTCCATCAGCTTGCGCGTGGCCTGGTGGGAGATGAGCGTCACGTCCTCGCGCGCCACGCCGTGCTTCGCGAGCAGCCGCTCCACCAGCCGGGGCGGCCCGTTCATGCCTGAGTTCAGGAACGCCTTCACGCCTTCCGCCGGCGCGATGCCGTACGTCGGGTGCGCGATGCCGGACTCCGGCCGCACGCCCATCATCATCGCGCCGTACTCGTCGCTGAAGGTGTCCGCGCCCCAGTCCACCAGCGTGAGCCGGTCACCCGCGCCCACCACCACCGCGCCCGCCCCGTCGCCAATGCCAATGGCGTGGCCCTGCGTGTAGTCCACGTTGCGGGTCCACGCGGCGCCCACCGCCACCAGCGCGTGCTGGATGCTGCCCGCGCGCAGGGCCTCCCAGGCCAGCACGATGCCCATGAGGAAGTTGACGAAGTCCGCCTGCACCGGCACCACCAGCGTGCCCTGCGAGAGGCCCAGGTCCCGGTGCACCGCGTAGAGCGCGTTCGGCGTGACGAACTCCGACACCGACACGTAGCCGTACAGCCGGTCCACGTCCGCGGTCGTCAGCCCCGCGTCCCGCAGCGCGGCGGCGCCCGCCTTCGCGGTGAGCGCGGCCAGGGACTCGCCGGGCGCCAGCACCCGGCGCTCGCGGTTGCCGTAGAAGAGCGCGTGCTCGCCGCCACTTCCGGCGGCGCGGCGCAGGGGCTCGAACAGCGGGTCGTCGTTGCCGCGCACCTGGTCGGGGACGGCGGCACCGACTCCCAGGAGCGCGAAGGTCGTGGCCGTCATGGGTGCTACTTCGCGTCCGACGCCACCGCGGCGAAGCGGTCGCCGTACGGCGGAACCTCGCGGTAGTCGATGTGCGCGACGATGACCTGCGGCTGGCCGGTCTCGTTCGCGCGGCGCAGCACCTCCGGCAGCAGCGCGTCCAGCTGGCCGGGGCCGTTCACCGTGTAGGCGCGCGCGCCCAGGGACTCGGAGAACGCCTTCAGGTCCGGGTTGCCCAGGCTGTAGAAGTCGTCCTCCAGCGGCTGCGAGCGGTTCTGCGCGTGCTCGCCGTGGTTCACCATGCCCAGGAAGTTGTCGTTGAGGACGATGGTCACCGTGCCCACGCGGTAGCGCGAGGCGGTGAGCATCTCCGTGCCGTTCATCAGGAACGCGCCATCTCCGACGACGGCCACCGCGGTGCGCTCAGGACGGCCAATCTTGCCGCCGATGACGGCGCCGCAGGACCAGCCCATGGACGACAGGCCGCACGGGTAGAAGATTCGCGCGGGCGGCGTGATGTGCAGGATGTGCGCCGTCCAGCCCGAGCAGTTGCCCATGTCGATGTACAGGTCCATGTCCGGGCTCAGGTGCTTGTCGAGCTCCAGCATCAGGTCCTGCGGCTTCACCGAGTCCCGGTCCTGCGGGGTGCGCACGACGGGCGCGGGCTCCGTCAGCGCCATCACCTGCGCCCAGCGCTCCTGCACGCGCGAGCCGCTGGACGGGCCAATCATCTGCCCCAGCTCCGCCAGGCCCGTCACCACCGAGCCCGCGTCCGCCACGATGGGCAGCCGCACCGGCAGGAACTGGCCGATGTTGGAGGCGTTCACGTCCACCTGGATGACGTGGTGGACGGACTGGAAGTAGCGGTGGAAGCTCTTGGAGGCCCACTCCCCCAGGCGGCTGCCCAGGACGAGCATCACGTCCACGCCCTCGCGGAGGTACGCCTCCGAGCGCTTGCTGCCGCCCAGGCCCAGCACTCCCAGGGACAGCGCCTCGCGCTCGGAGAACAGCCCCTTGCCGCGCATGCTGGTGGCCACCGGGATGCCGTGCTGGGTGACGAACGCGGTGAACGCCTCGCTGTGCTCCGCCATCGCCTCGCGCGCGCCCGAGCCCAGGAAGATGAGCGGACGGCGCGCGGTGCGCAGCAGCGTGAAGGCGGCGCGCAGGTCCTCGAAGGGGGCCATCGCCGGACGCGCGCGGAAGGCGCCGCGCGTGGTGGGCACCGAAGCGCGGTGGATGGGCTGGCGCGCGATGTTGGACGGCACGCTCAGGTGCGCGGCGCCGCCGGGCTGCCCCTGCGCGGTGCGCATGGCGCGCGCCAGCAGCCGCTGGAAGCTCTGCGCGTCGTTGACCCCCGTCGAGCTGGCGCACGCCTGGCGGAACATCTCCACCGTGTTCACGCCGTGGACGCTGCTGCTCTCCTGCATCGCCATCAGGCCCACGCGGTCCGTGGCGACGTTGCCGCTGATGGCCAGCATGGGCACGCCGTCCAGGTGCGCGGAGGCCACGCCCGTCAGCGCGTTGGTGGCGCCCGGGCCCGCCGTCACCATGCACACGCCCAGCTTGCCGGTGGCGCGCGCGTAGCCGTCCGCCATGAACGCCGCGCCCGCCTCGTGCGACGAGATGATGAAGCGCATGGAGGCGTGCTTGCGCAGCGCCTGCTGGAACGGGGCGAGGTTGCCGCCCGGGATGCCGAACACCGCATCCACCTGCTCCGCCTCCAGGTGCGCGATCACGCAGTCGGCGACCGTGATGTCCTCCACCGTCTTGAAGCCCCGCGCGTTCGTGTCCCCGTACATCGGGATCGCATCGCCGTGACGAGCCTCCATCGCGTTCGTCATCCCGGTGGACGGCGCCTCGTGGCGCAGCGCCTCGACGGGCACCTCGTTCCGCAGGGAGGTCGACGTAACGGACTGGAGCTCAACGAGCGAGGAGCTGGACATTGAAGGGCGGTCTCCAAGGCCCCGGAACCCGTGTGCTCGGCGTTCAGTCGCCGAGTCGCTGCCACCGAGTCCGGGGGGACCTCGATGCGAGTGACAGTTTTGCGGGGGTGCTGAAAAAGTGCATCCCTTTAATAGCGGAGAACCGAGCGACTGTGAAGTAGAATTTGTGGAAAGTTCGCTTGAGGCTGGATTCTCACACTTCGTGACGGGTTACCACGTTTACCCTGGGACGTCTTCATGTTCACGCGTGGAATGGGGCTCGCGCGCGTACGCAGGTTCAGCAGGAGTGGATCCACGGTGGGCCTGAGTGGAGTAGGCTCGTGGCACGCTGCCATCCGGCCGGAGTCGCACGGACATGGCGCGCGCACCACAAAAACAACGTGGGGGTTTCGCATGGCTGAGAATCTGCGGACGGAGTACGGCTTCCGGATCAATGCGCCCGGCTACATCACCCCGGCCGAGGCCAAGACTTGGTACGACGACCTTCGCACCAAGGTGGCGGTGAAGCGGGGGCGGCCCTTCGGGCTCCTGGTGGACATGCGGAGCCAGAAGGCGAACCCGCCGGAGACCCAGGAAATCATCAAGAACGCGATGGGCTGGCTCCGGCAGAACGGCATGGTGCGCTCGGCGGTGGTGCTCGACAGCACCGTGGCCCGCCTGATGATGGTGCGCATGGCCAAGCAGAGCGGCGTGTACGAGTGGGAGCGCTACATCGACGCGTCCAAGGACACGGATTGGGAGCACAAGGCGATCGACTGGATCACGAACGCCACGGAGCCCTCGAAGGAAGAGGACGCCGCGGCTTGATGTGAGTCCCTGGGTGATGGCGGTGGAGGCCCCCCTTTGAGAGGCCCACCGCCTCCCCTGCCCGGTCGGGCGCCACCGTTCCCCCCGCTACCCTCCAGGTCCTGTCCGTGATTCCCGGGTCCCCGCGGACGCCAGGCTGGTTCGGGGCGCTCCTCCTCATCCTCGCGGGACTCCTGGGCCTGCGCTGCGCGGCCCCGGCCCCGCCGCGTGACGGCTCGCGGGCGCGGATCGCACCTTCACCGACCTCGTCCCCTTCCCCGTCCGCGCGCGTACTGCGGGTGCGCGTGTACGCGGACGTGGACCACCGGGCGCGCGGCCTCCATTGGGAGCGGGCCTTCGAGGCGTGGCTCCAGCGCGCGAGCGAGGCGGTGCGCGGTCCCCTGGGCGTGACGTTCCAGCTGGAATCCGCGCGGACCTGGGACCGGCGCGGCTCCGAGGGCCCGCTGGAGCCGGTGCTGGGGGCCCTGGAGGCGGTGGACGCGGGCGAGGACGTGGACCTCGTCGTGGGCCTGGTCGCGGCGCCGGTGTCGTTCGACGGCGCCCAGCACGAGCTGGGCTTCGCGCGCGTGCTGGGGCGGCACGTGGTCCTGCGCGGCCCGGGCGGAGGGCTGCCGGTGGAGGCGCGGCAGCGGCTGGAGGTGGCGGTCCTGCTGCACGAGTGGGCCCACACGCTGGGCGCGCCGCACGTGCGCGACGGACGTGGGTGGATGTCTCCGAAGTACGACGCGGGCCAGAGGGGGTTCGATGCGCGGACGCTCGCGTTGCTGGGCGCGGGGCTGCGGCACCTGCCCGGGGCGCGCGTGGAGCTGGAGGCGCAGAAGGCCTGGGCTCGCGAGCTGCGTGGGGTGGTGGAAGCGATGACGGGCCCGGCGTGGGAGGGGCCTGAGCGGGACTTCCTCCTGGAGTGGACGGAGCGGGTCCGCGCCTCCGGCGTCGTGCTGGGGCCGGAGGGCACACCCCGCTCGCTGACGCCGCTGGAGCGGCAGCGGCTGGCGGAGGTCATCGCCCTGGAGAAGGCGGGCCGGCCGGAGGTCGCCGCGGAGGCCCTGGAGCCGCTGGCCGTGCGGCATCCCCACGACGAGCGCGTGCAGCTGCTGGCGTGCTACCTCGCCGTGCACCTCACGCCGGGGCTGGAGGCCACGCGGGAGCGCTGCGAGCGCGCCATCGCGCGGTTTCCCGACGAGCCCTCCCTGCGCATGAACGTCGCGCTGCTACACCTGCACGCGGGCCGCTTCGACGAGGCCCGGGACAGTCTGGTGGCGGCGCGGAGGAACCTGGAGGCGCGGACGGAGGTGGAGCCCGCGCAGTGGGCGGACCTGGCGGCCCTCTTCCTGCGCGCGCATTGCGTGACGTGGGCGGAGCAGACGGCGGCCCGGGCTCCGGGGCTCTCGGCGTCGGCGGGGGTCCTGGAACAGGCGGCCCGGCTGCGGCGGCAGGTGGCGCTGCCGGCCAGGGCCGAAGCGGGCACCTCCCCTGCCCTGGAGCCCGCGCGCGAAGGAGCCCTGGTGCGAGCGGTGTCCGACGTCGAGGCGCTGCTGCATGCCGGCTCCTCGGGTCCCGCGCGTGAGCGCATCGCCGCGCTGGCGCGGGCGTTCCCCGCGAGCCCGTCCGTCACGCTCCTGCAATGCGAGCTGCACCTGCTCCAGGGGCGCCTGGGCTCCGCGCGGACCGCCTGCGAGCGCGTGCTCGCGTTCCGGGAGGATGCGGTGCAGGCCCACCTGCTGCTCGGCGTGCTGGCGACGAACACCCGTGCGCATGCGCGTGCACGCAAGCACCTGGAGCGCGTCATCGCCCTGGAGCCCTCGCGCACGGAGGCCTGGCACCTGCTCGCCCGCGAGTACCGGGGCACCCGCCAGCTGCGCACGCTCCAGGCCCGCTACCGCGAACAGTTCGCGCGCGACCTGCCGTGAGGCGCGCGGCCTACTTCGCGACGGACGCGCGCCAGGTGTCCTCGAGCAGGGCCAGGAGGGCGATGTCGTTGAACCCGCCCCCGTTCCCGTCGGCCTGGTAGCCGCGCATCACGCCCTCCTGCTGGAAGCCCGCGCGCGTCAGCGCCCGGTGCGACGCCGTGTTGCGCACGTTCACCATGCCTTCGATGCGGTGCAGGTTCAGGTGCTCGAAGCCGAAGCGGATCAACGTGGGCAGGATCCCCGTCATCACGCCCTGGCCCCACAGCGCGCGCGCCACCATGTAGCCCACCTCCGCGCGGCGGTCCTTCTGGCTCCAGTTGAAGAGGGTCAGGTAGCCCAGGGGCGTCGGGGCCTGCTCGTGCGCCAGCACCCAGCGGATGCCCTTGCCCTGGCGCATCGCCTCCAGGTCGCCGGTCAGCTTCGTGTGCAGCGTCTCCCGGAGCACGGGCACCGTGAAGTTGAGGCTCCGCGCCACCTCCGGATGGGAGTACAGCGCGATCACCCCGTCCATGTCCTCCGGGGTGAAGACCCGCAACCGGTACGGGGCGGGAACGACGGGCAGCGGCAGCGTGGCGTAGGACATGGACATGCGGAAGGAAGCCCCGTGCGGTAGGGACCTCACCACCCTACCGGCTGAGCGCTTTCACCGCCATCGCGGTCTGCGCACCCTTCCAGCAGCCCCCTACTCCGCGCGCATCGCCTCCACCGGATCCAACCGCGCCGCGCGCGACGCCGGGTAGATGCCGAACAGCAGGCCCACGCCGCAGCTCATGCCCAGCGACAGCGCCACGGCCCACGCGGGCACGCTCATGGGGAACAGCAGCACCCACTTGCCCAGGAAGACGAACCCGAAGCCCAGCCCCAGCCCCAGCACCCCGCCCACCAGCGACAGCATCACCGCCTCCGTGGCGAACTGGCCCAGGATGCGGCGGCGGCGCGCGCCCAGCGCCTTGCGGATGCCAATCTCCCGCGTCCGCTCCGTCACCGACATCAGCATGATGTTCAGGATGCCGATGCCGCCCACCACCAGCGACAGGAAGCACACCCCCACGCCCGCGAACGCGATGACCTGGGACAGCTCGTTGAAGGACGCCGTCATGGACTCGTTGGTGTGCACCTCGAAGTCGTTCGCGGCCTGGGGCGTGAGGCCCCGGCGGCGGCGCATCAGGTTGACCACCTCGTCCTGCGCCTTCTGGAAGGACTCGCCGTCGCGCGCCTGGACCTCGATGTCCACCGAGCGGTTCTTGCCGTAGAACTGCTGGAAGGCGCGCATGGGGACGATGGCCTGGTTGTCCTGGCTGGACATCCCCATGACGCTGCCGCGCTTCTGCAGCACGCCAATCACCTGGAAGGGCCGCCCCTGCAGCCGCAGCTCGGAGCCCACGGGGTTCGTGCCCGGGAAGAGCGTGTCCGCCACGTCCACGCCAATGATCATCACCGGGCGGCCGTCCAGCGTCTCCGTCTCGTTGAAGAAGCGGCCGGTCGTCACGACGATGCCGCTGGTCTCCAGGTACGAGTGCTCCGTGCCCACGACGGTCACCGACCCGGGCGTCTCCCGGAACGCCGTCGTCAGCTTCTTGCCCCACACCTCCGCCTTGGGCGTGGCCGAGGCCACGGAGGGACAGGACTCCACGATGGCGCGCGCGTCTTCGTTGAGCAGGTCCTGGCGCTTGGCGTACTTCGCCCAGTTGATGCGGCCGAAGCCGGTGGGCCACTTCGTCACCTCGAAGGTGTGCGCGCCCAGGCTGCCCAGGTTCTTGTTCACCTGTTCGCGCAGGCCTTCAATCAGCGCCATCATCGTGATGACGGTGGCCACGCCGATGACGATGCCCACCAGCGTCAAGAGCGAGCGCAGGGGGTTGCCCAGGAAGGTGCCCACCGAGAGCCGCAGGTTGTCCAGGAAGGCCCGCATCGCGCTATTCGTAGCGGAGCGCTTCCACCGGGTCCAGCCGGGCCGCGCGCGCGGCGGGCCAGATGCCGAACAACAGGCCCACCAGCGCCGCGAACGCCACCCCGCCCACCACGGTGCCCGGCCGCACGTCCGCCGCCAGCGGCGTCACCAGCGACACGACCTTCGCCGTGCCCAGGCCCACCACCGTCCCCAGCAGGCCGCCCACCGCGGACACGCTGGAGGCCTCCATCAGGAACTGGATCACGATGGTGCGCTGGCGCGCGCCCAGGGCCCGCCGCACGCCAATCTCCCGCGTCCGCTCCCGCACGGACACCAGCATGATGTTCATGATGCCGATGCCGCCCACCAGCAGGGTGATGAGCCCCACGCCGGTGGCCACCGCGTAGAGCGCGCCGGTGAGCTGCTCGTAGGTCGCCGCGAGCGAGTCCGTCCGGTTGATGTTGAAGTCGTCCGGCTGGCCCGGCGGCGTCGCGCGCACGCGCCGCATGATGCCCACCAGCTGGTCCTCCACCTTCTCCATCTGGCCCGCGTCCGCCACGGCGATGGCGATCTGCATGGGCCGCCCCTTGCCGAAGCTGGCGTTGAAGGTCTTGAAGGGCATGAACACGGACATGTCCATGTTCTCCGACACGACCTTCCCCTTGCGCCCCAGCGTGCCCACCACCTGGAAGGGCCGCCCGTCGATGCGCACCGTCTGCCCCAGCGGGCTGATGCCGGGAAAGAGCGTGGCGGCCACGTCCGCGCCCAGCACCGCCACCGGCCGGTTCACCTCTTCGTCCGCGCGGGTGAGGAACCGGCCGGACACCACCTCGTAGTTGCCAATGGCCAGGTAGTCACTCCACACGCCGTTGATGCGGACGTTGGAGACCTGGAGCGCGCCGTGCGACACGTCGGACGAGCGCAGCACCGCCGGGGAGATGGCGGTGATGAAGTCCGCCTGGGCGCGCACCTGCGCCACCTGCTCCAGCGTGAAGTTCTTCCGGTTGCGGTAGATCCACCAGTTGCCCTTGATCATCCAGGGGTACTTGGAGATGAAGACCGTGTTCGCGCCCAGGGTGGCCAGCTGCTTCTCGAACGACGAGTTGAGCCCCTGGATGATGCCGACGATGGCCAGCAGCGTCGCCACGCCGATGCCGATGCCCAGCGTCGTGAGCACCGTGCGCATCCGGTTCGCCCGGAGGGAGAACACCGCGATGCGGGCCCCCTCCAGCACGTCCACGCGGAAGCCCTGCCGGAACTTCATGCCGTGCCCGCCTGCGGCACCACCACCCCGTGCACCCCCAGCGCCACCTCCGGCCCCGGCCCGTCCGCGACGATCTCCCCGTCGCTCAGGCGGATGGCCCGGGGGCATCTCGCGGCCAGCTTGGGCTCGTGCGTGACGAGCACCAGCGTGTGCCCCGCCCGGTGCAGCTGTTCGAAGAGCTTGACGATCTCCTCGCCGGTGGCCGAGTCCAGGTTGCCCGTGGGCTCGTCCGCCAGGAGCATGGACGGCTCCGACACCAGCGCCCGCGCGATGGCCACGCGCTGGCGCTGACCGCCCGACAGCTCGTTGGGCCGGTGGTGCATGCGGTGCGTGAGCTGCACCTTGTCCAGCGCCGCCTTGGCGCGCTCGCGCCGCTCCTTCGCGCCCATGCCCCGGTACACCAGCGGCAGCTCCACGTTGGCGAGCGCCGTCTCCCGGGGGAGCAGCTGGAACGTCTGGAAGATGAAGCCGATCTCCACGTTGCGGATGACGGCCAGGTCGTCGTCGTCCATGCGCGACACGTCCTTGCCGTTGAGCATGTAGCGGCCGCTCGTGGGCGTATCCAGGCAGCCCAGCACGTTCATGAGCGTGCTCTTGCCGGAGCCGGACTGGCCGATGATGGCCACCCACTCCCCCCGGTTGATGCCAAAGGACACGCCGCGCAGCGCGCGTACCTCCTCACCGCCCACGAAGAAGGCCCGCGTGAGCCCCTCCACCTGGATGAGGGGGCCCGCGTCCGGTGCAGGGGTTGCCGTCACGACTTGCCCTTCGCCGCGGCCTTCTCCGGCTCGCGCACCGCGTCCCCGTGGGACAGCTCCTTGGACAGCGTGCGGTAGGGGCCCTCCACCACGCGGTCGCCCACCTGGAGGCCTTCGAGCACCTCCAGCTCCGTGTCGCTGGCGATGCCGGTGCGCACGCGGCGCACCTGGGCCTTGTTGTCGTTGTCCACCACGAAGACGACCTTGGCCAGCGTCTCCGTGCGGCGCTTGGCGGTGAGGGTCGTGCCCTCCACCGGCGCCTGGTAGTCCGGCAGCGAGCGCTCGGAGCGCACCGTGACGGCCTGGATGGGCACGAGCACCGCGTCCTCGTGCGTCTCCGCGCTGATGCGCGCCTCGGCGCTCATGCCGGGGAGCACGCCCGGCGGGCGCGCGTCCAGGGCGACGGTGATGGGGAAGCTCGTCACCTCGGCCTCCGTGCCGGGGTTCTTGATGGTGGCCTTCTGGGCGATCTCCACCACGGTGCCGGTGAAGGACTGGCCCTCCAGCGCGTCCAGCGTCACCTCCGCGGGCTGGCCGTACTTCAGGTGGACCACCTCGTGCTCACCCACCTCGAACTTCACCTCCATCTGGTTGAGCGCGGCGATGGTCATCACCACGTCCTCGGAGAAGTCGGAGCCGCGCACGCGCTCGCCCACTTCACGCGTCAGTTCAATGACGTTGCCGTCGATGGGGGACAGGAGCGTGGTGCGCGCCAGGTCCGTGGAGGCCTGCTCCAGCACGGCGCTGCTCTGGGCCACGCGCTGCCGGGCGGCGGCGAGGCGCGCCTCGGCGGTGTCCGTCACGGCCTGGGACTGCTCCACCTCCGCGGCGGACGCGAGCCCCTTCTCCGCCAGCCCCTTCACGCGGGCCAGCTCCGCGCGCTGGCGCGCGGTCTCCACTTCGGCCACCTGGACCTCGGAGCGGGCCGCGTCGCGGGACGCGGTGGCCTGCTTCACGGCCGCCTCGTAGTAGCGCTTGTCGATCTGCCCCAGCACCTGCCCCTTGGTGATGGCGTCCCCGTCCTTCACCTTGAGGGCGACCAGGTCGCCGGACAGGTTGGAGGAGATCTTCACGGTGGTGGCCGCCTGCACCTTGCCCGCACCGGTGATGGTGCGGGTGATGGTGCCCTTGCGGGCCTTCGCCATCTGGACTTCCTGCGTCGGGGGGGGCCGGTCACGCAGGCCGCCCACGGTGATGGCCACCGCTCCAAGCAACAGCGCGCCGGCGATTGCCGCCTTCCACCACGTCATTGTGATTCTCCCGGGTTCAGCGTGCCCATGGCCCGGAACAGGGCATAGCGGGCGATTTCGACATCAATGCGGCTCTGGAGCAACACCAGCTCCGCCTGGGTCAGCTTGAGCTGCGCGTCTCGCACGTCCAGCGTGGAGCCGGCGCCCGCGCGGAAGCGCTCTTCCGCCAGCGCCAGGCCCTGCTGGGCGACCGCGCGGTTGGCCGTCGCGAGCTTCGCGGAGGCAATCTGGCCGTCCAGCACCTGGTGGGCGCGGCGGACCTCCGCCTCCAGCTCGCGCGCCGTCTGCGCGAACGTCAGCTCCGCCTTGCGGATGTTCACCTGGGCGCGCGCGGACTGGGCGTCCGTGTTGAAGCCGTTGAACAGGTCCCACGTCAGCGTGATGGCGCCGTTGAAGACGTTGCCGTAGCCGGGCTCGCTGAAGAACGGGCCCGGGGCCTGGCTGGTGTGCCGGTACTGCGCGGACAGGCCCACGCGGGGGATGTAGTCGCCCTGCACGATGGCGCGCTGCAGCTCCGCCACGCGCACGCGCTGCTGGAGCGCCTTGAGCAGGGCGCGGTGCTCGCGGGCCTGCTTGATGGCGTCATCCAGGGCGGGCGCGGGCGCGGGCTCCTGCTGGAGCACGCCGGGGTCCACCGCCTGGATGGGCTCGGTGCCGGGGCGCGCCAGCCACACGGCCAGCTGCACCTGGTCCGCCACCAGCTGGTTCTGGCGCTGCACGATGTTGATGCGGTCGTTGCCCAGGTTGACCTGGGCGGAGATCTCCTCGGCCTTGCCCACGCGGCCCGCGTTGAAGAGGGCGCGCGCGCGCTCCAGCTGCTCCTCGCTGCGCTGCGCGGTGGCGTTGAGCACGTCCAGCGTGGCCTGGGACAGGAAGAGGTTGAAGAAGCGGCGGATGGCCTCCAGCTCGGAGGTGTCCGCCTCTTCGATGGACTGGTTGCGCGTGGCGTCCACGTTGACGCCCGCCTGCTCCAGCTGCTTCCAGAGGCCGCGGTTGTAGATGACCTGCGACAGGCCCAGGGACGCGAAGTAGCTGTCCGCCGTGTTGGAGGTACTCACCACCTCCCGCGTGACGGTCTCCGTATCGCTGATGGGGACGTTGTAGACCTCCCGGCGCTTCCCCAGGTAGTTGAGGCTGGGGCCCAGGTTGAGCTGCACCTGGGGCAGGAGGCCGGAGCGCGCCACGCGCTGGTCCTCCTGAGCCACGGCGACGTCCAGCGCGGCCTGGAGCGCCTGGGTGTTCTTGCGGCCCAGCTGGCGCGTCTCCTCCAGCGTGATGGGGGTGGCGGTGAGAAGTGCCGCGACGACGAGGAAGCCGCTCACTTGCCACCTCCCGCCGGCAGGCCGATGAAGAAGACGCCAACGTACATGAGGTAGAGCACTCCGATGAGGGCCAGCGAGCGCCCCAGGCGCATTCCGGTGGCGGTGGAGAAGCCGACGCCCAGGAGGCCCACGCTCCACAGGTTGAAGAAGTCCACGCCCTTGAGCACGCGCTGCATCTTGGGCGACAGGCCGTCCAGCAGCGCCAGGCTGGAGGGCACGAGCCGCTCCGCGCGCAGCTCCGTGAGCGAGTGCTGGTAGCCCGCGCACACCGCGTAGATGAGGTGGTACAGCGCGATGGGCAGCATCGCCACCGCGGCGGCGGCCATCAGCTGCCCGAAGGCGGCGGGCTTGTTGAAGAGCCACGCCGTGACCCAGAGGATGCACGCGAGCACCAGCACCATCAGGGGCATCACGATGAGCCCCATCGCGATGCCGCCCACCAGCGCCTTGCGGGACGCCGTCTGGATCTGCTCGGTGATGTCGGACTCGGACACGCTGGAGGCGGTGGAGTCGGTGGGGAGGGCACTCACCACGGAGGTGGTGGCGTCCCAGCGCAGCGCGAAGACGGTGCCGGAGGCGGCGACGCAGAAGGCGAGGATGAGGAGGGGCCACAGCCAGCGCCGGGCCTCGACGGCGGTGCGCGTGCCCCCGAGGGGGTCCACGAAGACGCGCGCCGGTTGGACAAGGGAGGTCATAGGGATGGGGTCTCAGGGCGGATTACGCAGCCCACCCGGCGTGATTGCCCGGTCGCTTGAATTGAGTCGGGAAACGGGCGGCCAGCCAATCGAAATCCGGCCGCGCCCCAAGGTTTATCCTGCCTTGCATCCATCCTGTAGCGGTCTGTAGCCTAAATTTTGCGGCGGGCCGGCGGACGGTGTATTCCGCTCGGCTGGACGCTTGCCGGAGCATGAATGGTCGACAGCACGGATCTCGCCCAGGTTCTCCATGAGGCGCATGACATCGCCCGCAGCGTCGCCCAGAAGCCCACGTCGGCCCACGTGCTGCTCGCGCTCTTCACGGTGGAGAACCGCGCCCAGCTCCTCCTGAAGGAGAAGGGCGTGGACGAGGACGCGCTCCTGCAGCTCATCACGGAGGCCCCGGCGGAGACGGGCAACGTGGTGCAGGAGCTGACCGCGCGCGCCCGGGAGCTGGCCAGCACCTTCCGTGCGGGCGAGGCGGACTGCCTCCACCTGCTCATCGCCATCATCCGCAAGCGCTGCGCCGCGAGCGACCTCTTGGGCCGCACGGGCCTGGACCTCATCTCCCTGTCCAACACCGCCCTCGCCTATTCCACGAGCGGCGGGCTGCCGCGCCGCCTCCAGCCGGGCTACGGCCAGGCGGTGGCCACGCGCGCGCCGGTGAGCCGCCCGGTGGGTGCGCCGCCGTCTCCCCTGCCCTCCTCCACGCTGGCGCTGAGCGTGCCGCGCCCGGCGCCCCTCCCGGCTCCGGTGATGACGCCGCCGGTGACGACGCCTCCGGCCGCTCGCATGACGCCCGCGCTGTCGCCGCGCGACCTCATCGACGTGGACGAGGACGACGTGACGCAGGACGCGGGCGCGGAGCCGCCTCCCCCGCCCATGCCGCGCATGGCCCCCCCCGCGCCCCCAGTCGCCCGCGCGACGCCGCCCGCTCCGCCCCCCGCGTCCCCGGCTCCGGTGACCCGTCCGTCCGCGCCTCCGTCCTCGCAGGCCAAGGGGCAGGCCCTGACGCTGGACGCCAAGGCGTTCCCGATGCTCACGTCGCTGGGGCGCAACCTGAGCCAGGCGGCCCGCGAGGGGAAGCTGGATCCGGTGGTGGGCCGCGCGCGGGAGGTCGAGGAGGTCATCGACATCCTGGGCAAGCGCCGCACCAACAACCCGTGCCTCCTGGGCGAGCCCGGCGTGGGCAAGACGGCGGTGGTGGAGGGCGTGGCGCAGCGCCTGCTGGGGCTGCGCGGCACGCTGGCGGAGAAGATCCTCGTGGAGCTGGACATGGCCACGCTGGTGGCGGGCACGCAGCTGCGCGGCTCGTTCTCCGAGAAGCTCAACGCCCTGAAGGAAGAGGTGCGGCGGGCCGAGGGGCGCGTGGTCGTCTTCATCGACGAGATCCACACGCTGGTGGGCGCGGGCTCCACGGGCGAGGGCCCGCAGGACGCAGCCAACGAGCTGAAGACGGCGATGGCTCGCGGCGAGTTCCCCTGCATCGGAGCGACGACGCACGACGAGTACCGCAAGTTCATCGCGGCGGACCCGGCGCTGGAGCGGCGCTTCACGCCGGTGGTGGTGAACGAGCCGTCGGTGCCGGAGACGGTGCAGATCCTCCAGGGCATCATTGGCCGCTACGAGGAGCACCACGCGCTGCGCTACCTGCCGGAGGCGCTGGAGGCGGCCGCGTCGCTGGCGAGCCGCTACGTGACGGACCGGTTCATGCCGGACAAGGCCATCAGCGTGGTGGACCTGGCGGGCAGCCGCTGCCACCGCGAGGGCAAGCAGCGGGTGGACGCGGCGGACGTGGCGCGCGTGGTGGCGAAGCTGGCGGGCGTGCCGGAAGAGCGGCTCCTGATGAAGGACTCCGCGCGGCTGTTGCGGCTGGAGAACGACCTGGCGGAGCGCGTGATTGGCCACGGCGACGCGGTGGTGCGCATCGCGCGGGTCATCCGCCGCAACTACGCGGGCTTCGCGTCGCGCCGGCCCATGGGCAGCTTCCTCTTCCTGGGCCCCACGGGCGTGGGCAAGACGGAGATGGCGCGGGCGCTGGCGGAGGTGCTGTTCGGCAACCGGGACGCGCTGGTGCGCCTGGACATGAGCGAGATGTCCGAGTCCCACGGCGTGTCGCGCCTCATCGGTTCGCCCGCGGGCTACGTGGGCTTCGGTGAGGGCGGGCAGCTCACGGAGCCGGTTCGCCGCCGGCCGTCGTCGGTCGTGGTGCTGGACGAGATCGAGAAGGCGCACCGCGAGGTGCAGATGCTGCTGCTCCAGGTGTTGGAGGAGGGGCGGCTGACGGACGGCAAGGGCCGGCACATCGACTTCTCGAACACGGTCATCGTGATGACCACGAACCTGGGCGCGGAGGCGTTCAACCGCACGGGCCGCGCGGTGGGCTTCGGCGCGGCGGACGCGGCCGAGGGCAAGGCGCTGGACATGGCGTCGGACACGGCGCGCAAGGCGCTGCCGCCGGAGCTGTGGAACCGCATCGATGAGCGGCTGCCGTTCCGTCCGCTGGCGGAGCAGGAGGTGGCGAAGATCGCCACGCTCATCCTGGCGGAGAGCAGCAAGCGGCTCGCGACGGAGCGCGGCATCGTCTACACGGCGGGCACGGACGTGGTGGGTCACCTGCTCAAGTCCGGCGGCTTCGACCCGATGCTGGGCGCCCGTCCGATGCGCCAGGTGGTGCAGCGGCTGGTGGAAGGCCCCCTGGCGGAGCGCATCCTCTCCGGCGAGTTCGGCGCGGGAGACCGCGTGCGCGTGGCCGTGCAGGCCGGGCAGCTCCAGTTCGCGCGAGACGCCGCCTGACGGTGGCGCGGCAAGGCCCGAGCGCGCGGAGCGGCACCGTTCGCTCCGAGCCCGAGAATCCGGCCCGCGCGCGTCCTGCGGTCTCGCGAGGCCGGCCTGCGCGGAGCGCGAAAGCGAAGCGCGCTCCCGTGGTCATCGTCGGCGCGGGGCGGCTGGGTGGCGCGCTCGCGCTGGCGCTGCAGGCGAAGCGCTGGCCCGTGCGCGTGCACTCTCGCGACGACGCGGGCCGTGAGCGCACGCGGGCGCTGGGCTTGAAGCCCGCGACCTCGGTGGACCTGAAGAAGGCTCGCGTCTGTGTCCTGTGCGTTCCGGACGCGGCGGTGCCCTCCGTATCCGAAGCCCTCTCACGCGAGCTGCCGCGCACCGTGGCGCTGGTGCACACCGCGGGCGCCCTGCCCCTCTCCGTGCTGGGGACGCAGCGGGGCCGGGCGGTGGGCTCATTCCATCCGCTCTGCGCCGTGTCCTCCGCTCGGGACTCGCTCGCGGGCCACACGGCCGCCATCAGCACGCGCTCCCCTGCCCTTCGCGCCCTGCTCCAGCGCATGGCCCAGGACGTGGGCTTCGCGATGTTCGACGTGCCGGAGGCGCACCGGGCCGCCTACCACGCGGGCGCGGTGCTGAGCGCTGGCGGACTCGTGTCCCTGGCGGACGCGGCCGTGGGCGCCCTGGGCGCGGCTGGCATCGAACCGGAGGCGGCCTTGAAGGCCCTGCTGCCGCTGATGCGCTCGGCATTGCGAGGCATCGAAGCGCGCGGCCTTTCGGGCGGACTCACCGGCCCCATCGTCCGGGGCGATGCGGGCGTCGTCGCGGCGCACCTCGCGGCGCTGCCTCCAGACATCGCTCCGCTCTATGCACAGCTCTCGCGGCGGGCCCTGCGGCTGGCCTCGGAGCGGCTCCAGCCGGAACCGCGTGCCGCGCTGGAAGCCCTGCTCGCGAAGAAGTGACGGCGCGCGTCCCGGTGGCCCCGGACGCGCGCCCCTCCCACCGGACTAGGTGAGGATGATGCGCGGGCTCTGCAGCGCGCGGCGCACGATGGCCAGGGCCTGCTCGGAGGCGGCCTCGGCCTCGGTGAGGCGGCGCAGGCAGACGTCGCCCGGCACCGACACGGAGCGCTTCAGGTCCGCCAGCAGCGTCAGCGCCGCCTGGAGCATCTCCTTGCCCTGCGGAGACTCCGCGGCAGGCTGGCCCGCGGCCTTGGACACGTGCGCCGTGAAGCGCTGCACCGCGTCCATGGTCGCGTTCGGGTCGTACTTCTCCAGCAGCGGCTTCAGCCGGTCCGGGTTGATGCGGATGAGGCGCAGCGCGCCGACCTTCTGGAAGGCCGGGTGCACCAGGCCGATCTCCGACATCTCGAACGCGCCCAGCAGGCCCTCGTCCGGCGCGCGGTGCGAGTGCGGCACCACGTCCACGAAGAGCGCCAGCGGATCCGCGCCCTGCTTGAACGCCTCCAGCTCCTCGTCATCCAGCGGCGGGAAGCTCGCGGGCGTGCCGATGAAGAGCAGCGGCAGCACCACGTCGTGCCAGAACTCCTCCGGCGCGGAGCCCGTGCCGCCCACCGTCGCCGCCAGGTGCGTCATCAGCTCCGCCAGGCGGGGGGCGCGCTCGGCCTGATCCGCCAGCGTCTTGCCCTGCTCCATGCGCTGCAGCGACGTGACGATCTGCCCCTCGAACTGCTGGCGGGCCTCCGGCGGCAGCGGCGGCTGGGTGCGGCCCAGCGCGTCACGCACGTCGCGCGCCAGCGCGTCCGTCTTCGCCTCCAGCGTCTGCTTCGCCTTGGCCTGATCCACCACGATGAACTGGAGGAAGCCCGGGTCGAACAGGCGCTGGTAGTCCTGGGGCGCCAGCTTCTGGGGCTGACCGCCGCCCAGGGCCTGCGCCGGGTTGGTGCCGAACTTCACCTGCCCCAGCGAGCGGCGGATGTCGCTGGCCAGGTCATCCAGGCGCGCCAGCTTGCCCTGCGACAGCGCGTCCATCACCGCCCCGAACGGGGACAGCATGATGATGGCCTCGGGGAAGCCCAGCGAGGCGCCCTCGGGCGAGTCCCGGTTGGGGAACCAGAAGGCCTGGTGCTCGGAGATGAGGCGCAGCGCGAAGCCGCCCGCCAGGCCCAGCGCCGCACCCTGGTGGTTCGGGTTGTTCGGGTCGAACCGGCCGCCCAGGAGCTGGATGACCGACTTCTCCACGTCCGCCCACGGCGCCTTCGTCAGGTCGACCGGCGCGCCGCTGGCCTTCTCCAGCGCCGCGGAAATCTGGAGCTGCGCATTGTGGACGTGCTGCGGAACAGGGAGCCCCTGGGGCTCGGCGGGTTCGGTCATGGAAAGATTCCTGTGAGGAAGGCGACGCGTTCCCTTACCGTGAAAAACGCGTTCGTGACTACGAATTGTGGTCGGTAGGATGCCCACCATGTCAGCTTCTCGCGGGCCTGCCCGCCAGCCCGCCATCCTCGCGTGTCTCCTTCTGCTGACATCGGGGTGTGCTTTCGTCGCACCCCGTTTTCCGCAAAACGTCCAGGCGTCGTTCGCGCGGGACGAGATGCACAAGCTGACCACGCGCTCCCTGGAGCTGTACTACCCGGTGCACCTGCGCGCGACGGCGCTGCGGGTGGCCGCCCGGATGGAAGGCTGCGTGGACCGGCTGCGCACCGACGCGTGGAGCAAGGCCGAGCGCAAGCGGGTCCTCGTCTACCTGACGAGCGCGGACTTCAACAACGCGTACGTCCAGTCGGAGTTCGCCAGCACGCCGCAGCAGATGGTGCTGCCGCAGCACATGACGCTGGAGCAGTTCAACCTGCTGGGCCTGGGTGAGACGGACATCGGCGACGTGGCCTGTCACGAGTCCGTCCACTACGTGCAGATGCAGCAGGTGGGCGGCCTCTGGAACGTCCTCAACAAGATCACGGGCGGCCTCTTCCAGCCCAACATCTTCACCGAGTCCTGGTTCCTGGAGGGCCTGGCCACCTACTACGAGGGCCGGCTGGGCAAGGAAACGGGACGCCCGTACAGCCCGGTGTGGCGCGGCTGGTGGGAGGGCGCGGTGCAGGCCCGGCGCGGCGAGCTCAACGCGGGCTACCTGTCCCCGGAGCACCGCGCGCTGGAGCCGTTCGGCGGCAACTACCTGAGCGGCATGCACTTCGTGGAGTACCTGGCGAAGACCTACGGCGAGAAGCGCCTGTGGAAGCTGGTGGAGGAACAGGGCAGCTCGCTGTTCCCGCCCGTCGCGGTGACGCTGCGGTTCAAGCGGGTGTACGGCAAGGACATCGGGTCGCTGTTCAGCGAGTTCGAGGAGAGCCTCCAGAAGGACCTCCAGGTGCGCGAGCGCCCCGCCACGCAGCAGGTGCTCGTGCGGGAGGGAGGCTACTTCTCGCGGCTCGCCGCGAACCCGCTCGACGGCAGCACCGCGCTCTTGAGCGTGGGCCGCGAGGAGATCACCCACCTCACCGTGCGCGAGCGCGACGGCCGCGAGCGCTTCAGCCGCGCGCTGGTGCAGCTGCTGCCGGGGCGCAGGTGGGTGGTGGCCAGCCCGTCGCTCGTGAGCGGCATGACGTTCAGCCGCGACGGCCAGTGGCTCTACCTGGTCAGCGCGGACGTGGACTCGGTGGGCAGCTACATCGGGAAGCTGTGGCGGGTGGACGCGCGCACGGGCGACGTGGTGCGCCTGTGGGACGACCTGGTGGGCATGGGCGGCGACGTCACGGTGGACGGCGGGTCGTACGTCTTCGTCGAGGTGCGCGGCGACGCGGCGAACCTCGTGCGGTTGGACCTGGAGACGGGCCAGCGCGAGCAGCTGACGGACTTCAAGGCGCACACGGCGCTGGGCACGCCCGTCACCTCTCCCGACGGTGGGCGCTACGTGTTCCCCATGGCCGGCGCGGAGGGCTGGGACCTGGTGCTGCGCGAGCCGGACGGTTCGCTGCGCTGGCTCACGCGGGACGGGCTGTTCAACTACTCGCCCCGGTGGCTGGACGATGATCACCTCGTGTTCCTGCGTGAGCACGAGGGCCGGCTCCAGGCGCACGTGATGACGGTGTCCACCCGCCGCATCGCCCGCGTCACCGACGCGCCGCTCCTGGTGCTCGACGTGGCTCCCGTGGGCGGGGACGCGGTCGTGTTCCTCAACCGCGACGGCATCAACTTCACCGTGGACCGCGCGCCCCTCACCGAGGCCCTGGCGGACCTGCGCGCGACACCGGAGCCCCCATCCGAAAGCGTCGCGATCGCGTCGGCTCCGGAGACGGTGGCGCAGGGTACGCCCGCGCCCCATCCGGTGGCGCAGGGCGCGGACGCGCAGGATGGCTTCGTCGCCTTCCCCGGTCAGCCCGCCGCTCCGACGGACGCGCCCACGCAGGCCCCTTCCGATGCCCCCACCGTACAGGTGGCGCCGCCTCCGCCGCCGGTGGATCCCGCGCAGGACGTGGACGCTCCCGTGACGCCGCCAGCCGTCGCGGGCCGCGCGGTGGACGTGCTGACCGACGAGCCCTATTCGCCGCTCGAGGGCTTCTTCATCCCGAACTACCGGGTGCCCTACTTCTACACGGTGCCCAACGACGTCGACGAAGAGGACCCCTACTTCGCGGGAGGCATCTCCATCGCGGGTCAGGACCGGCTGGGCTTCCACGCCTACGCGCTCACGCTCACCTACGACATGAAGGAGGAGCAGCCCGGCGTGTCGTTCGCGTACGGCAACGCGCAGCTGTCGCCCTTCTACCTCCAGGTCTCCGCGTCGCGCCTGCGCGAGAACGACCGCACGGACCTCCAGGCCACCGCGTTCGCGTCCCGCACGTTCTGGACGACGCCGGTGAGCTTCGGCGTGCTCGCGCTCGACCGTCGCTTCGACGCCACGGATCGCCGGCCGGCCATCACCACGCGCCTCATTGGCCCGGAGGTCGCCGCGTCGTACTTCTCCGGCGAGGGCACGTCCTACGGCGGCACCCAGCGCGGCCTGGGGCTGTCCGTGAGCGGCGGCATCTTCCCGAAGGCGTTCACGCTCGACTCCACCGTGGGCGACGTGCGCCTGGGCGTGGACGGCTACCTGGGCGGCCTGCCCTTCACCGGCAAGGACAACCTCCAGCTCTCCGTCGCGGGCCGCGCCCTGCCCGGCGCACCCGACGGGCTCCTGGAGGTCGGCGGCATCCTCCCGGGCGAGGCCTTCTTCATCAACCGCGAGAGCACGGGCGATGGCGGCCTGCCGCTCCAGCTCCAGCCGGGGCTCGCCTTCAGCGAGTACCTGCGCGGCTACGAGGACCACACCTTCCGCGCGCGCAACGTGCTGCTCGCCAACGCGCGCTACCGCTACCGCTTCATCATCGACTACGGCTGGGCCTCCACGCTGTGGGTGCTGCCGTCCCTCTTCGTCAGCCAGGTGGAGCTGGACGGCTTCGGGTCCATCGCGCGCACGGACAACCGGGACAACCACGCGGCGGTGGGCGGCATGGCCACGCTGCGGCTCACCGTGGGCCAGGCCTACGCGCTGGCCTTCTTCTACCAGTACGCCCACCGCTTCGATGACGGCTTCGGCGACCTGCACCTCATTGGCCTGACCTTCTAGCCGGGCCTACGGCACCCGCGGTCCGCGCAGGCCGAACAGCCCCTCCTCGCGCGCCACCTGGAGCACCGCGGACGGCACCAACTCCGACGGCTCCAGGCCGCGCGCCAAGAGGTCGCGCACCTGCGTGGAGGACACCTCCGCCAAGGGAGGCCCCACCGTGTCCGGCGCCGGGTAGCCCGCGCGGTAGAGCACCAGCACACGGGCCATCCGCTGGATGCGGTCGAAGTCCTTCCAGTTCGGCAAATCTCTCAGGATGTCGCTGCCGATGATCAGCGAGAACCGCGTGTCCGGGTAGCGCTCCACCAGGAACGCCAGCGTGTCCACCGTGCGCCCGCCGCCGCCCAGCTCGCGCTCCACCAGGCTCGTCTGGAGCCAGCCGGACGTCTCGCGGCAGAGCGCTTCACACATGCGCACGCGCGCCTCGAAGGGCTCCAGCTGCTTGCCGAACGGATGGTGGAACGTGGGCATCAGCCATACGGCATCCACGCCCTGCGTCGCGTGGACGTAGGAGGCCGCCATCAGGTGGCCCACGTGCGGCGGGTTGAACGAGCCTCCGAGCAGCGCGACCTTCACGGCGGGCCTCTTATTTGACGGTGAGCTTCGTCGAGCGCGAATCGACCTGCAGCACCCGGGGCGGCAGCACCAGGTGCCCATCCAACCGGAACGCGGAGAAGCTCAGGTTGCGCTCCGCCTTCTCCAGCAGGCCGCACGTCTGCTCCGCGGCCCCCACCAGCCGGCCCGGCGTCACGAAGTAGCGCGGGCCAATCTGCACCACCGCGGGCTCCGGCTCCTTGCCGTGGATGAACACCTGCGCGTTGAGCAGGTCGTCCCGCACCAGGTCGTTCTTGTCGTGCACCACGCAGCAGAGCGTGTCCCCCACCAGGTCCATGGCCTTGTTGGCCACGGCGGGGTCCCGGTACGCCAGCGAGTCGCGCTCCGGCACGCGCACGAAGCGCTCCATCACCAGCCGCCGGTCGTCCTCGGACGTGAGGTCCGCGGGGGCCTCGCGGGACGCGGGCGTGCGCCCCAGGCCGTCCTGCGGCGCCACCAGCCACTGCGTCACGTCCGCCAGGAAGTCCGCGTCGGAGTACTCGCGCCCGCCCCGGCCCTTCTGCCGGCGCCACAGCACCCATTCATCCAGGTCCGTGTAGCGCCCGCCAATGAAGAGGAAGCGCCGCGCACCCTTCGCCCGCAGCAGCTCGTAGGCCGCGTCGAAGGCGTCCAGGTCGCCGTGCGTATCGGAGAAGACGCCAATCACGTGAGGGTCACCGCCGGGAAGCGTACAGCAGGGCGGGCTCGCGGTGCTTGCGGAAGGCCTCCGTCTGCAGCTCGAAGCCCTCCAGCATCCGGTCCAGGCTCCAGCCCTCCTCGATGCCGCGACGCACCTGGTCGGTGCCGCACAGCAGGTCGAACGCGGGCACGTCGTCCACGAACTCGTACGCGTCCGCCCGCCAGTCGAAGTGCCCCGGGCCGATGTCGTGCAGCGCCTGGGCGATGGCGATGCCCGTGCGCAGCGGCTTGAACGCCTTGCGGTCCGTGACGTGGATGAAGGCCCCGCTGCACGACTGGCCCTGGTACTTGTCGAACGTCGGCGTGAAGCCCACCGGCCGGAAGGCCACGCCCGGCAGCCGCTCCTTGTCCAGCCGGGCCAGCAGCTGGTCCGTGTCCACCCACGGCGCGCCGAACTGCTCGAAGGGCCGGCAGGTGCCGCGGCCCTCGGACACGTTGGTGCCCTCCAGCTGGCACATGCCGGGGTACACCAGCGCCGTGTCCGCGGTGGGCATGTTGGGTGACGGCGGCAGGAACGGCAGGCCCGTGTCGCTCCAGTACATGTCGCGCGTCCAGCCCTCGCACGGCACCACCGTGAGGTCGCAGCCGAAGCCCTCCTGCGCGTTGAACAGCCGCGCCAGCTCCCCCGCCGTCATGCCGTGCCGGTTGGGCAGCGCGTACAGCCCCACGAAGGAGCGGAACTTCTCCCCCACGAGGTTGCCCTCCAGCGTCACCCCGTCCAGCGGGTTGGGCCGGTCCAGCACGTAGAACGCCACGCGGGCCTGGGCCGCGGCCTTCATCGCCAGGGCCATGGTGTAGACGTAGGTGTAGTAGCGGCTGCCCACGTCCTGGATGTCGAACACCAGCGCGTCCAGCCCCTTCAGCCACTCCGGGCGCGGGGAGAGCGACTCGAAGGTGGAGCCGTAGAGGCTGTGCACCGGCACGCCCGTCCTGCGGTCGCGCGCCTCGTCCACGGCCACCATGTACTGGGCCTCGCCGCGGATGCCGTGCTCCGGTCCGAAGAGCGCCGCCAGCGTCACGCCCTCGGTGCCGGCCAGGAGGTCCGCCAGGTGGCGGAAGCGCGAGTCCACGCTCGTGGGGTTGACGATGGCGCCCACGCGCTTGCCCTTGAGCGCGGAGAAGCCCTGCGCGGCCCACACATCCAGTCCCGTCTTCACCTTCGTCACGTTCGGTCGCCTCGTCCCGCCGCCCACGGCATGCGCGGGCAGGGCAGGTCAGGTTCGGAGGTCAGTTCGCGGCCAGGCGCTTGAGCGCGCTCTGCGCCGCCTTCTTCGAGTCACAGGTGCTCAGGCCCAGGAAGCCTCCGGACTCGCCATCGTTCGGGCCCCCGTCGTCGGCCAGCGTCTCCAGCGGCCCGCGCGCGGACTCCAGGTGCAGGCCGGCCAGGACCTCCGCCGCGCTGGAGCGCACGCCACACTGCTCGTGCTTCAGGAACGAGATGAGCCGGGACGCCGCGCGGTCGTTGTCGTCCTTGCGCACCGCCTGCGCGTAGAGGGCCATCGCGGCGCCCATGTTGCCCTGCGCCTCCTCCAGCCGCCCGTTGAGGTAGCCGCGCTGATCCGGGTCCTCCTGCTTGATGAGCCGCCGCGCCTCGGCCACGCGCGCGGTCTTCTCCGCGCCGGTGGTGCCCTCCACGTCGCGGATGGCCCGCATCGTGGCGCCCCCTCCGTTGACGAGCAGCGCCCCTCCCAGCAGCACCACCGCCAGCAGCACCGCGCACACACCCGCCACGGTCGACGACACCTTGGAGGTGATGGCGGGCGGCAGCTTCGCGTACATGCGTGCCCAGAGCGCATCCGTCGCGGTGCGCGCCTGCTTTCCCAGCACCGTGGCCCGCTGGCCCACCGCCGCCCCCACCACCGCCGCGCGCTGCCCCACCGCCACGGCGCCCTGCCCCACCACCGCGCCCACCACCGCCGCGCGCTGGCCCAGGACGCCCAGGTCCAGGCCCGAATCCGGCACGCGAGCCAGGGCCAGGTTGCCATACGGCGGCAGTGAAGACGCCTCCTCCGGCGCCGGCAGCACCGCGTCCGGCGCCGGCGCCAGCACCCGGTAGGGCGCTCGCGGCACGCGGAAGACGCGGATCTTCCCGGGGATGCCCTTGAGCTCGAAGGCGCCCACCTCCTGCGACGGCACCTCCGCCTTGTTCATGGAGAGGTAGACGGCCTCCGTGAAGAAGACCTCGTCCGCGTCGGTGATGCCCTCCACGCGGGCCGCGATGTTCACCGGCTCGCCGAAGATGTCGTTGGCCTCCACCCGCACCTCGCCCACGTTCACGGCGACGCGGACGTGGATCTGATCGTCCTCCAGCAGCTCCCGGTTGTGGTGCCAGAGCCGGTCCTGGATGGCGATGCCGCTCAACACGGCCTGGGTGGGGGACTCGAAGGTGACGAGGAACGCGTCGCCAATCGATTTGATGATGCGTCCACCGAACGCCTTGAACAACGGCGCGAGCAACGCCTCATGCACCTGGAGCAGACGCTGGTTCTCCTCCAGCGTCTGCCGACTGGTGCGTTCGGTGAAGCCCTTGATGTCGGTGAAGACGATGGCGAGGTTGGCGGTCTTCAAAGCGGGGGCAGTGTATGCAGCGCGTCGTGCGAAGCAATCGCCGTGAACCGCGCTCCGCCGCCCGGTGTCAACGCTTCGAAGGTTTGAGGGCCCGCATGTTGCGCTTCTCCGGCGCCGTCAGCTGCGCCCTCACCTTCGCGGCGAGCTGGGGCCTGTCCGTCCGCTCGTAGAAGGCCGCCAGGGTCCGCAAGACGCCCGGGTTGTCCGGCTGGGCGTCGCGCGCGGCCAGGAACTCCCGCTCCGCGTCCAGCGTCCGGCCCTGCTTCTCCAGCACCGCCGCCAGCTGCATGCGCACCTGCACCCACGCGGGCCGGGACTTGGACAGCGGCCGGTAGTGCAGCTCCGCCTTCAGCCAGTCCCCCGCCTGCGCCCAGAGGCCCGCGAGCCGGAAGCGCGCGTCGTCGTAGGACGGACGCAGGGCCACCGCCTTCTCGTAGGCGCGGATGGCGTCGAGCGACGTGCCGCGCTCCTCCAGGAGCTGTCCCTGGAGGAACCAGACGCGGGGGTTGTCCGGGGCCTCGCGCAGGGCGGCGTCCAGGTGCGTCCCCGCGCGCTCCAGCTCCGGGGCGCTGCCTCCCTTGAGGAGCAGGCGCGCGGCTTCCAGCCTGGGCAACTCCCAGCGGGGCTGGTTAGAAATCAGCCGCTCCAGGGCGACGAGGGCTCCCGCGTCGTTGCCCGCGGTCTCCAACGCCAGCGCGTCCGCCAGCGGACTGGGGGCCGGAGCCGCTTGCGCCGTCAGGACCGGAGAGGCTGGTGCGTCGGACGCGCCCGCAAGCAGCGCCGCCACGAGAACCCACATCATGGTTGGCAGATAGCAGAGCCAGGTGGGCCACCTCAATACTTCCCCTTGACGGACACCCGGCCTCGCATGAAACCCATGACTGTGCAGATTTCCCAAAGGACGTTGGAAGACCTTGGTTTCTCGGAAGTGCTCCGCGCGCTGACGCAGCGCTGCCGCACGGAGCCAGGAAGGGAGCGGGTGCTCGCCCGTCCCTTCCTGGACACCGAGACGGAAGTGGCCGAAGCGCTGGCCCTCGTCGACGAGGCCCGCTTCCTCTCCCAGCAGCAGTTCTCCCTGCCCCTGGGCGGCGTGACGGACCTGCGCACCGCCGTGGGCCACGCGGAGAAGGGCGGCGTGCTGGAGCCCCGCCAGCTCATCGACGCGGCCCAGCTGCTCTTCGCCTTCGCGCGCACCCGCGAGGCGCTGGACGAGCGCAAGGAGCGCGTCCCCCGCCTGGTGGAAATCTCCAAGCGCCTGCCCTTCCTGGAGGCCATGGCGCGCCGGTTGGATCAGTGTTTCGAACCGGACGGAACCCTCTCCGACCGCGCCAGCCCGGAGCTGAAGGAAGCGCGGGACCGGGCGCGCGGCCTGCACCGGCGCATCAAGACGCGCCTGGACGAGCTGCTGCACGACGAGACGTTCACCACCAAGCTGCGCGAGAACTACTACACGCTGCGCAACGGGCGGTACGTGGTGCCGGTGGTGTCGAACTACCGCTCGGAGGTAGACGGCATCGTCCACAACGCCAGCCAGACGGGGCAGACGCTCTTCATGGAGCCCCAGGCGATGGTGGGCCTGGGCAACGACCTGGCCATCGCGCAGTCGGAGGTCGCGGAGGAGGAGCTGAGGGTGCTCCAGGAGCTGAGCAAGCTCGTGGGCCGCGAGTCCGCGCGCATCCTGGAGGGCCTGGAGGCGGTGGCGGAGCTGGACGAGGTGGAGTCCATCGCCGTCCTCTCCGCGGACCTGGACGCCACGACGCCCACGTTCGAGGGCGTGAAGGAGCTGCAGCTGCGCGCGCTGCGCCACCCGCGCCTGGTGCTCAAGGGCACGGAGGTGGTGTCCAACGACGTGACGCTCACGCAAGACGCCCGGGCGCTGGTGGTGTCCGGCCCCAACGCGGGCGGCAAGACGGTGACGCTGACGGGCGTGGGGCTGTGCGCGCTGATGCTGCGCGCGGGGCTGCCCATCCCGGTGGGCGAAGGGTCGCGGATGCCGCTGTACCGCTCCGTGCACTCCACCGTGGGTGACACGCAGGACCTGTCGCAGGGCCTGTCCTCGTTCAGCGGCCACGTCACGATGCTGCGCGACATCCTGTCGGCGGTGGCGACGGACTCGCTGGTGCTCATCGACGAGATCGCCTCGGACACGGATCCGCGCGAGGGCGCGGCCATCGCCATCGCGGTGCTGGAGGAGCTCCTGGGCAAGGGGGCGTACGTCCTGGTGACGACGCACCTGGAGGAGCTCAAGGCGCTGGCGCACATGGATCCGCGCTTCCTCAACGCGCGCGTGGGCTTTGACTCCAAGCGGATGGCGCCCACGTTCCGGCTGCAGATGGGCGCGTCCGGCCAGTCGTCCGCCATCGACGTGGCGGCGCGGGTGGGCCTGCCGGCTTCGGTGTGCGAGCGCGCGCGGGAGCTGTCGCTCAACGCGGGCGGCCCGCTCAGCAAGGCGCTGGCGGCGGCGGAGGACGAGCGGCGCAAGCTCTCCGAGGAGCTGGAGAAGGCGCGCATCGCGGCGAAGGAGGCGGAGGCGCTCCGCGCGGACCTGGAGAAGCAGAAGGTCGCCTTCGAGCGCGAGCGCAAGGGCCGCATGATGCAGTTCAACGAGGACGTGCACGCGGCCAGCGAGCACGCCGCCCAGGAGGTCCGCGACCTCTTGGTGAAGCTGCGCGCGGAGCAGAACGAGAAGGCGCTGTCGGAGGCGCGGCAGCAGCTGCAGCAGCGCGCGGACGAGGCGCTGAAGCGCGCGGCGGCGGCCAAGGCGGAGCTGTTCCAGGTGGAGGCCCCGGGGCCCGCGACCCTGAAGGTGGGCGCGTGGGTGCACCACTCCGGCCTGGGCCGGGACGTGGAGATCCTGGAGCTGACGGACGGCCAGGCGGTCGTCTCCGCGGGTGGCGCGCTGAAGATGCGCGTGCCCACCACGGAGCTGTCCGGGTCGCGGGGCAAGAAGCCGCAGCAGGCGAAGTTCCCGGAGCAGCGGAAGGGCGAAGCGGCCCTGAAGCGCGCGGCCTCCGTGGCGCCGTCGCAGGTGGACGCCACGAACTTCCGCTGCGACGTGCGTGGCATGCGCGCGGACGACGCGCTGGCGGAGCTGGAGACGTTCCTGGACCAGGGCCTGCGCAAGGGTGAGGAGGCCGCGCTCATCATCCACGGCCACGGCACCGGCGCCCTCAAGCAGGCCATCCGCGACCACCTGGCCGCGTCGCCGTACATCCGCATGTTCCGCCCCGGGGAGAGCCACGAGGGCGGCGACGGCGTGACCGTGGTGTCCCTGCGAGGCTGAGCCGCCTTGTGTTGACAGGGGGTCGGGGTCTGGATGGCCCCGCTCCCCTGCCCCGGGAAGTGTTGGCTACAGTGCGGCGCCATGTATCGGCTCTGCCTGCTGGGATGTGTGTTGCTGCTGGCTGCCTGTGGGGAGAAGGCTCCCGACGAAGGCGCCATCCGCGTGTCCGTGACGTACGGCTCCTTCAAGCCCGCGTGCTTGCGCGTGGAGGCGAGCGATGCGAGCGGACACTCGGACCGGACGGACATCCTCTCCAGCCAGTTCAAGAACGCTGAGAAGCAAGAGGTCCTGGTCGCGGTGCGCCGCAAGGCGGACTGGGACACGGCGCTGAGCGTCACGGTGTCGTCGTATGCGGCGGCCTCGGGGAACAGTTGTTCGGGGGAGGCCGTGGAGACCTTCCCGAGCGCTTCGCTCACCGTCGTGCCCAAGGAGTTCACGCGCTTCGACGTGACGTTGAAGGCGGTGGATGCGGACGGCGACGGCTCCCCTTCAGGCGTCGAGTGGGCGGGCATCTCCGACTGCGACGAGTCGCGGGGCGACGTGCGTCCGGGCGCCGAGGAGAAGTGCGACACGGCCGTCGACTTCGACTGTGATGGCAAGAAGGCGTGCGCGGACTCGAAGTGCGCGGAGAAGACGTGCACGGACGGGGACCTGTGCACCGTGAACATGAAGTGTGTCGGCGTGGGCGAGGCGGCGCGGTGCGGAGGCGGCGAGCCGAAGTGCAAGCAGACCGCGGGCCAGTGTGAGTCGAGGGTGAAGTGCGAGACAAACACGGGTGCCTGCATCGATGAGACCGTGGTCGAGGGGGCGGCCTGTGATCCCGGCGACAAGTGCGTGACGAATGGCCGGTGCACCGCCGACAAGCAGTGCGTGGGCACCGTGAAGACGTGCAACCTGCCGTCGAACACCTACTGCCAGGAGGCCACGGGCACCTGCAACTCGACCAATGGCAATTGTGAATACGCCCCCAAGCCTGTCAACACGCCCTGTGAAGACGGCGACGTCTGCCATGATCCGGGGGTCTGCAACGGCAGTGGCGCGTGCAACGGCACGCCCACGCCGTGCCCGTCCAGGGAGTGCAATACCGTCGCGGGCTGCACGCGCACCGCATCTTGCATCTACGCGGGTGACCCGGCGCAGATCAACAATCCCTGCAGCGAGGACAACTCGGGAACACCGCGCGTGTGCCGCGTGGATGGCCAGTGCGTCGCGTTCCCCTACAACCCGAGCAACTTCGATCCCAACGACATTCCTGGCGGCCAGATTGGCGAGCTGAGGACCACCGGTGCGGTGGTCTTCAACACGGATGACCGGTCCTGGACGCCCTCGAACCTGGGCCCGGATCCTGACTTGTTCACGATCAGGGCCCTGACCCAGGCCGGGGGCCCTGAGATTCTCCTCATCCCGGTTCGGACCCTGGCCCTGGGAGGTGAGCTGCGCATCGTGGGCAGCCGCGCGGTCATCCTCGCGGTGTATGGGGATGCGACGTTGAACCACGACATCCTCGCCAGCGGGCGCATCGTCAATGGCGCGCCGGTCCCTGGAAGTGGCGGCAATCCGCAGTGCGGGACATCAACTGGCGGAAACGGGACGTACAGCGGTAGTGAGGGCGGAGGCGGAGGCGGAGGTGGCGGTGCGACGGCAGGCGCGATTGGCGGAAGGGGCTACGACACCGGTGCCACGCGGGGTGACGCGGGTGTCCAGCAGACCTCGGTCATTACGCCGCTCCTCGGCGGGTGCGCAGGAGGCAATGGTGGCGGCACGGGCAACGCGGCCGGTGGACTGGGTGGCGCTGGCGGTGGCGTACTCCAGCTCTCCGTTGCCAGGACCCTGACCATCAGAAAGGTCCTCTCCGTCAGCGGCGGTGGTGGCTTGGGCGGCAACGCGAACGCGTCGCCTGCTCGGGCGGCGGGTGGTGGAGGCGGCGGGAGCGGAGGAAGCATCGTGCTGGAAGCCTTCCAGGTGAACCTGACGGCCGAAGCCAGGCTCACCGCCAATGGAGGAGGTGGTGGTGAGGGTGCTGGCGCAGGCAGCGGCGCCGCGAGCACCGGAGCGAATGGCGCAAGCGGCAGTGAGAACAGCGGCACCAGCGCGGGAGGAGGCGCGGGAGGCACCCTGACAGGTGGTGCAGGTGGGGCTGGAAGCACAGGTGGAGGTCCCACTGCGGGAAGCAACGGCGCGACAGTGGGGCTTGGAAGTGGAGGTGGTGGCGGTGGCGGCGGTGCTGCGGGCTTCATCTACCTGCGCAGCATGCGGCCTTGTATTATCAACACCACGGTGGTCAGCCCCACGCCCACGGGTGGCTGCACACCCCTCTAACGTGTCAGGACATGCCGTGTCTGGCTTCGCGCCTTCAGCGCCAATGTTCTGACAATGAGAGGTTGACGAGTACAGTGCGGCACCATGCGTCTGCTCTGTCTATTGACCTGCGTGGTGCTGCTGTCCGCCTGCCGCATGAAGGATCCCGCCGAGGGCGTACTTCGCGTGACGGTGAAGTTCCCCTCCTACCGGCCCCAGTGCCTGCGCGTGGAGGTGGGCAACGGAAGCAGTCAGGTGGGCACCGATCTTCCCGCCAGCCAGTTCAAGGAGCCTGACGCGAAAGAGGTCCAGGTCGCCATGGTCCGCAAGCTGGCATGGGGCGACCGACTGAACGTGAAGGTGACCTCGTTCTCGGGCGTCAGTGGCACTCAATGCGCGGGGGCGGTCGTGGAGATCCACGAAGACCGTGCGTTGGATGCGCCTCCAGGGAAGTCCATCGACTGGACTGTCACGCTGCGTACTGAGGCCGTGGACCGGGATGGCGACGGCTTCATCGTGAATGTTTCCGGCACGGAGTCGCCCGACTGTGATGACACCCGCGCGGACATCCACCCGGGAGCCCCGGAACGGTGCGACGTGGGTGTCGACTACGACTGTGACGGTCTCAAGGCCTGTGCGGATAGCGACTGCGCGGAGCAGTCGTGCACGGACGGGGACCTGTGCACCGTGGGCAAGAAGTGTGTCGGCGTGGGTGAGGCAGCGCAGTGCGGAGGCGGCAAGCCAAAGTGCAAACAGACCGAGGGCCAGTGTGAGTCGGCGGTGAGGTGCGAGGCCTCCACGGGGGCATGCATCGATGAAACCGTGGTCGTGGGGGCGGCCTGTGATCCTGGCGACAAGTGCGTGACGAATGGCCGGTGCACGGCCGACAATCAGTGCGTGGGCGACATGAAGACGTGCAACACACCGGTGGACGCCCAGTGCCAGGAGTCCACGGGCACCTGCAACTCGAGCAGTGGCCAGTGTGAGTACCCCGCCAAGTCAGTCACCACGTCCTGCTTGGACGGAAACGTCTGCAATGATCCGGGGTTCTGCAATGGCAGTGGCGCGTGCGTCGGAACGCCCACCCCCTGCCCGCCCAAGGAGTGCAATACCGTCGCGGGCTGCACTCGCAACGCCTCCTGCATCTACGCGGGGGACCCGGCACAGCTCAACCAGCCCTGCAGCGAGGACAACTCGGGAGCGCCTCGCGTGTGCCGCGCGGATGGACAGTGCGTCGTGTTTCCCTACACACCCGCCAACTTCGATCCGAACAGCATTCCTGGCGGTCAGATTGGCGAACTGAGGACCACCGGGGCGGTGGTGTTCGACACGGATGCCCGGACCTGGACGCCTGCGAGCGCCGGCCCGGATACCAGCACGTTCATCATCAAGACCTTGACCCAGTCCGGAGGGGCCCCGGAGCTCCTTCTCATTCCCGTGCGGACCCTGGCCCTGGGCGGCGAGCTGCGCATCGTAGGCAGCCGCCCCGTCATCCTCGCGGTGTATGGCGATGCGACGTTGAACTACGACATCCTGGCCAGTGGGCGCATCGTGAACGGTGCGCCGGTTCCAGGAGCCGGCGGCAATCAGGTGTGCGCGGTAGCACAGGGCCAGAACGGGACGTACAACGGTGGCGAGGGCGGAGGCGGAGGTGGCGCGGGTGGTGCGACGGCTGGAGCCAATGGCGGCAGGGGCTATAACACCAGCGCCACACGGGGCGACTCAGGCGCCCAGCAGGCCTCGACCCTCACGCCACTCCTCGGCGGGTGCGCGGGAGGTAATGGTGGAGGCGCGGGCAGCACGGCCGGTGGGTTGGGCGGTTCAGGCGGTGGCGCACTCCAGCTCTCCGTCGCCAGGACCCTGACCGTCAGCAAGGCCCTTTCCGTCAGCGGCGGTGGTGGCTTGGGCGGCAAGGTGAGCACTTCACCTGCCCAGGCGGCGGGGGGTGGAGGCGGCGGGAGCGGAGGACGCATCGTGCTGGAAGCCTTTCAGGTGAACCTGACGGCCGACACGCGGATCACCGCCAACGGCGGCGGTGGTGGTCAGGGCGGCGGCCAGAGCTCCGGCACTGGGAACAATGGTGCGGATGGTGCGAGTGGCAGTGAAACCACAAGTACCGCCGCGAGTGGTGGTACCGGTGGAAGCGCCCTGGGAGGCACGGGCGGAGCGGGAGGCGCCATGAACACGCCGACCACAGGCGGCGCGGGAAGCACGGCCCCCGTCGTCGGTGGCGGCGGTGGTGGCGGCGGTGGCGGTGGCGCCGCGGGCTCCATCTACCTGCGCAGCATGCGGCCCTGCACAGTGAGCCCCGCGGCGCTCATCAGCCCCGCCCCCACGGGTGGCTGCATACCCCTCTGACCCGCCTGGAGGGCAACCAGGACAGCAACCCCCGATGTGAAGTTTCACACACTCAATGTGAACCCATGTATCGTGTGTTTCGCCTGTCGCACGACGCGCGGGCGAAACACATCTCAGGGGGAATCACATCATGAATCGCAAGCATGTGCTGCGTTGCAGCGCGGTGGCGGGCTTTGGCTTCTTCGCGCTGGCGGGCTGTGGGGGCCCGGATGCCGTGATCCAGGAGCCGGAGCTGGGCACCGCCGAGCAGGGAATCGTCGTCTCGACGAACGGCAGCTTCGAGAACAACAACATCGGCAATTTCAATTACGTGATCCTCAACCCCGGAAGCACGGCGCTGCCGGGCTGGACCATCACCGGCGGCATCAAGGTGATGAAGAGCACGTACAAGGCGGCGCAGAGCGGCATCCAGTCCATCGACCTCAACGGCCTGGGCGCGGGCTCCCTGTATCAGGACGTCCCCACTGTCGTCGGCGGCGGCTACACCGTGTCCTTCTGGGTGTCCAACAGCCCCGGCTGCACCACCGTGTCCCGGTCGGCCACCCTCAACTACGGCCCCTCCACCGCCAGCTTCTCCAATGCGTCCGGGTCCTGGGGCAGCTTCCCGCGCACCTACGTGTTCAACGCCACCAGCACCACGTCTCGCATCCAGCTCACCAGCACCTCCGGCGGCGTCGGCTGTGGCCTGGCCATCGACAACCTCACGGTGACCGGACCGTGATGACGCACCCCGTCCGCTGATCCAGCGGATCACCCCTGTAGCCCCTGGGCCGCCGATCCCCTTCTGTGGGGCGTCGGCCCTTTGTCCGCTGTAGCGCCCTGTAGCGTCCTACGCGGGACGTCCGCTGGAGAACCCGGGGGGTAGACGGTTCGGGCCCGACGACACAGATCGCGGATCCGTGGATCATCCCCCGCCCCCATCCCACCTCCTGCGCTCGTGTGGAGCCCGGCTTCCGGCCGGGTCCGTGCGATCAACGCTGGATCAGCGGACCGGGGGACGACCCACGACAGCGGGCAGGGACGGACGCCCGTAACGGGCACCAGGGCACAGGGCCGGACGCTTCACCGCGTCCGGCTGGGAGGCGTGGACGTGGCGGGTCTGGACTGGGTGCAGGTGGACGTGGGCTTCCCCATGAGCCTCGCGGTGATCGGCGCCGCGCGTTCGCTGGGCATGGAGCGCCGCGCGTTCCTGGGCGCCATGGTGGAGCTGCAGATCTGGGCCGTGCAGGCCCTGCCCGAAGGGCGCTTCGTGTCCTTCGGACCGTCCGCGGACGCGTCCGGCGGACAGGCGTGGGACGCGTCCGCGGACGAAGCCGTCTGGGTGGAGGCGCTGGAGTCCGCCGTCCGCTGGACGGGCACCCCCGGCGCCTTCTGGTCCGCCCTCCTCCGCGCCCGCATCCTGATCCGCGAGGACGACGGCGTGCGCCTCACCCTCTGCGACCGCTACGTCGGAGTGCTCGACAAGCGGAAGAAGGAGGCCGAGCGCAAGCGACGGGAACGGGCCGCCGCCCGCGGCATCGACGTGTCCGCCGGACGTCCTCGGGACACGTCCGGGACGTCCTCCCCTAGAAACAGAAAGGAGAAGGAGAAAAAGAGATCTTCAGCTGCTGCTGCCGGTCTGACTGAACTGGACGTCGAACTGGAAACGCAGCGGGACACCGCCGCCACGATCCCGGCCCATCTGGCCCCCGTGGCGCTCCTCCCGGATGAGGACGCGTCCCCGGACGCGGAGCAGGATCCCATCCAACTCTCCCTTCCCGGCACGCACCTGGTCCCGGCCACACCGCCCCGCGAGGACGCACCCGCGCCGTCCCCGGACGCGGTCCGTCCCCTCCCCGCCCCCTCCCTGGCCGCCCGCGCGGCGGCCTTCTTCGACACCTTCCAGGACGCCCGGGTGAAGGCCTTCCGGGGCGTTCCCCGGGAGAAGCCGCCCGCCGGCTGGGCGGACTGGTTCGCCCAGGCGCTGCGCGGCGTGGACGGCGACGAGGCCCGGCTCCATGCGGCCTGCCAGGGCTACCTCCAGTCCGACTGGGGCCGTGCCCGTCAGCCCCCCGGCACCGTGGTCGCGTTCTGCTCGCCCCGCGTGTGGACGCGCTACGTCCCGCAGCTGGAGGACGGCGCGGAGGCGGACACCTCGGAGGCCGGTGTCGCGGTCCCCGTGGAGGTCGCGTCCTCGGAGGCGGATCGCGTGTGGAGCGCGTGTCTTGACGGCATGCGGGCCCAGGGCAAGCGGTACGCGCTGTCCTGGTTGGGCAAGGCCCGCGCGGTGGGAGTGGAGGACGGACACCTGGTGCTCGCGGCGCCGGACGCCTACTTCCGCCAGTGGGTGGAGGAGCAGTACGGCTCGCTGATGGAGGCCGAGGCGCGGAGCCTGGGGTTGAAGGGAGTGCGCTGGGCCCGGGCCGCGCACGAGGTCGCCTGAGCGCCCTCCAGGCGCCCCCCGTTCATCGATGCACGTTTCGCCGGGGCCTCCTCCCGGCGCACTGGCCATCACGGGACGGAACCCCGAAGTTTCCCTCCCTGGCGGGGCCCTTCCCCCATGAAGGCGCGCCAGGGATGGAGGCACATGGGTGCGGTCGACGACGTCCTGCGAGGTGGTGGCGCCTGTGGCGCCCTGCTGCGGCAGGTGGACTGGGCGAAGACGGCCCTGGGCCCCGTGGAGACGTGGCCGCAGTCGCTGCGCACGGCCGTCGGCATCGTGCTCGCGTCCAACTACCCGCTCTACGTCGCGTGGGGTCCGCGGTTCGTCCAGTTCTACAACGACGCGTACCGGCCCATCTGCGGTCGCACGAAGCACCCCGCCGCCCTGGGCCAGGCCGCGGCCGAAACCTGGCCGGAGGTCTGGCACATGCTGGGCCCCGGCTGGGAGCGCATCCAGCGGACCGGCGAGCCCATCTTCGTCAACGACCTGATGATGCCGCTCGACCGCAACGGCTTCGTCGAGGAGTGCTACTTCACCTACAGCCACTCGCCCGTGCGCGACGAGTCAGGCGGCGTGGCCGGCATCTTCGCCGCGCTCACGGAGACCACCGGGCAGGTGCTGGGCACGCGGCGGCTCGACACACTGCGCGAGCTGGGAGCGTCCACCGCGGATCAAGCGTCCGCGGACGACGCCTGCCGCGAGGCCATGCGGGTCCTCTCCACGGATCCGCTCGACGTGCCCTTCGCCCTGCTCTACCTGGTGGATGACGCCACCGGCACCGCGCGCCTCGCCGGGGCGAGCGGGCTCACGGCGGGGGATCCGCTCGCCCCCGAAGCCATGCCCCTCCCCGAAGGGGACGCGAGCGCGGGCTGGCCCCTGGGCGCCGCCGCGAGCACCGGCGCCGACTTCCTCTGGGAGAAGCTGCCCGGGGCGTCGGGCACCGTCGCGGTGGGGCCGTGGCCGGAGGGAACGGCCTCCGCGTGGGTGCAGCCCCTGCCGCGCGCGGGGCATGCACGGCCCGCGGGCTTCCTGGTGACGGGCCTGAGTCCTCGGCTGGCGCTCGACGCGAAGTACCGGGGGTTCCTGGAGCTGCTGGCCCGGGGCGTGACGACGGCGATCTCCCAGGCCCGCGCGCGCGAGGAGGAGCGCCGCCGCGCGGACGCCCTGGCCGCGCTGGACCGCGCGAAGACGGACTTCTTCAGCAACGTGAGCCACGAGTTCCGCACGCCGCTGGCGCTGATGCTGGGGCCGGTGGAGGACGGCCTCCAGGATGCGCAGGAACCGCTGGGACCCCGGCAGCTCGAACGGCAGCGCACGGTGCACCGCAACGGCCTGCGGCTGCTCAAGCTCGTCAACACGCTGCTGGAGTTCTCCCGCATCGAGGCGGGCCGCCTGCACGCGGCCGCGGTGCCCACGGACCTCGCCGCGCTCACCAGCGGGCTCGCCAGCGGCTTCCGCTCCACGGTGGAGCGCGCGGGCCTGACGCTCGACGTGGACTGTCCTCCGCTGCCGCGCGCCGTGCGGGTGGATCCGGAGCAGTGGGAGAAGATCGTCCTCAACCTCATCTCCAACGCGTTCAAGTTCACGCACCAGGGCGGCATCCGCGTGAGCCTGCGCTGGCAGGGGCCGCGGGTGGTGCTGCGCGTGGCGGACACCGGCACGGGCATTCCGCCAGAGGAACTGCCGCGCATCTTCGACCGCTTCCACCGCGTGCAGGGCGCGAAGGGCCGCAGCTACGAGGGCAGCGGCATCGGGCTCGCGCTGGTGCGGGAGCTGGTGCGGATGCACGGCGGCGACGTGTCCGTGGAGAGCGTCCCCGGCCAGGGCAGCACCTTCACCGTGACGCTGCCCACGGAGGACAGCGCGCTCCCCTCCTCCCTGGAGGCCACGTCGACGCCCGCACGGAGCCCGACAGGCGCGACCGTCGCGGCGTTCCTGGAGGAGGCGTCCGGATGGCTGGGGACGGAGGGCATGCCGGTGGCCAGCACGGGCTCCCTTCCCATCCCGAGGGCCGAGGGAGGACACATCCTGTTCGTGGATGACAACGCGGACATGCGCGCGTACGTGCACGCGCTCCTGGCGGACCGCTTCGAGGTGACGCTCGCGGCGAACGGGCTGGAGGCGCTGGAGGCCTGCCGCGCCCGGGTGCCGGACCTCGTCCTCAGCGACGTGATGATGCCGGAGCTGGATGGCTTCGGGCTCCTGCGGCGGCTGCGCGACGCTCCGGCGACGGCGAACGTGCCCATCCTCCTGCTGTCGGCCCGCGCCGGGGAGGAGGCCACGGTGGAGGGCCTGCGCATGGGCGCCACCGACTACCTGGTGAAGCCGTTCTCCGCGCGCGAGCTGCTGGCGCGCGTGGACGGCAACCTCGCCGCGGCGCGGGCACGACAGGAGCAGCGCCGGGCGGAGCAGGAGCGCGAGAAGCTGATCGCCGTGGTGGAGCAGTCCTCGGACCTCATCGGCATTGGCGGCCCGGACGGACGGGCGGTGTTCGTCAACGAGGCGGGGCGGCGCATGCTGGGACTGGACGGCCCGGACGCGGTGCGGAGCACGCACCTGTTCGACTACTTCCTGGAGGAGGACCGCCCCTACGTGCGCGACGTCATCCTGCCGAGGCTGCGCGAGCAGGGCCACTGGGACGGCGAGTTCCGCCTTCGGAACTTCCGCACCGGGGCGGCGGTGCCCGTGCACTACAACTTCTTCATGCTGCGCGACGCCGCGACGGGCGAGGACATCGGCATCGCCACGGTGAGCCGCGACATCACCGAACGTCACCAGCGCGAGGCGGAGGCGCGGGAGCAGCGGGAGTTCGAACAGCAGCTCATCGGCATCGTCAGCCACGACCTGCGCAACCCGCTCAACGCCATCCTCCTGTCGGCGCAAGCCCTGCTCCAGCGCGACGACCTGGGAGAGCGCGCGACGAAGAACACCGGCCGCATCATCAGCAGCGCCGAGCGCGCGAACCGGCTCATCCGCGACCTGCTGGACGTGACCCAGGCGCGGCTGGGCGGAGGGCTGCCGGTGCACCGCCGCCGCATGGACTTCCACGAGGCCACGCGCCAGTCGGTGGAGGAGGTCCAGGTGGCGTTCCCGGAGCGCCAGGTGGTGCTGGAGCAGCAGGGCGACGGCCTGGGCGCATGGGATGCGGAGCGGCTGGGCCAGGTGGTGCAGAACCTGGTCACCAACGCGCTCCGCTACAGCACGCCCGGCTCCCCGGTGCGGGTGTCCACGCGCGAGGACGGGAACGACCTGTTGCTGGAGGTCCACAACGAGGGCCGCCCCATCCCTCCGGAGATGCTGCCCACCCTCTTCCAGGCGATGCGGCGCGGCGACCACGGCAAGGACCGCTCCTCGCGCAGCGTGGGCCTGGGGCTCTACATCGTGCAGCAGGTGGCGCGCGCGCACGGAGGCCACGTGAGCGCCGTCTCCAGCGACGAGGCCGGCACGACGTTCACGGTCCGCCTGCCCAGGGACGCGCCCCCCGCCTACGACACCGTGTCCTGAAGCCTACTCGTCGGCGCGCAGCGCGATGGCGGGCGTCACCCGCAGCGCGCGGCGGGCGGGCAGCCAGCTGGCCACCAGCGCCACCGCGCCCAGCAGCAGGGGCACGCCTCCGAACGTCAGGGCGTCCAGCGTGCCCACGCCGTAGAGCATCCCCGCGAGGCCGCGCGCGAGCACCGCCGCCCCCACGAGTCCCACCGCGACGCCCATCGCGGCCAGCCGCAGCCCCTGCCCCACCACCAGCCACAGCACCTGCCGGTCCGTCGCGCCCAGCGCCAGGCGGATGCCCAGCTCCCGCGTGCGCTGGCTCACCGTGTACGCCAGCACGCCGTACAGCCCCACGCCCGCCAGCGTCAGCGCGAGCACCGCCATGGCCGTGAGCAGGCCGCCCATCACCCGCGTGCGTCCCAGGCTCTCCGCCACCACGTCCTCCAGCTCGCGCACCTGCACGAGCGGCAGTCCCGGATCCACCGCGCGAAGTTGTTCGCGCAGCGCGGGCACCAGCGACTGCGCGTCCCGGGTGGCGCGCACGGCGATGAGCATGTGCAGGCCCTCGAACTGCGCCATGGGCAGGTACACCTCCGCGCGCGGCTCCTCCGCGAGGCTCGCGTGGTGCACGTCGCCCACCACGCCCACCACCTCCCGGAACGGCTCGCCGTCGAGCGTCAACCGCGCGCGCTGGCCCAGGGCGGTGCCCTTCGGCAGGAAGCGCTTCACGAAGGCCTCGTTGACCACCATCACCGGCGCGGCGCCCGCGCCGTCCGAGGCGCTCACGTCACGGCCCTCCTTCAGCGGGATGCGCAGCGTGGCGAAGTAGCCGTCGCTCACCGCGCGGAAGTTGACGGACTCTCGCGCCCCGGCCTCCCGCTCCGTCTCACCGGGCAGCAGCACCGCGCTGAAGCCGTTGCGGTTCCACAGCGGCAGCGTGCTGGCCAGTCCCGCCGCCTGCACCGACGGCAACGCCCGCACCCGCGCCAGCAGCTCCGCGCTCACCAGCCGCCGGCGCGTGTCGTCCCGTCCATACGCCTCGCGGGGGAACGACAGGTCCATCGCGCTGACGCCGCGAGGGTCGAAGCCCGGCGACACCGTGTGCAGCGCGTGGAGCGTGCGCAGCATCAGGCCCGCGCCCACCAGCGGCACGAGCGCCAGCGCGACCTGCGCCACCACCAGCACCGCCCGCGCCCGCACCGGCCCCGTCGCGCCCCCTCCTGAGCGAAGGCCTCCGAGCGCGCCCTTCGCCTCCGCGCGGGAAGCGCGCAGCGCGGGCACCAGGCCGAAGAGGACGCTGGTCGTCAGGGACAGCCCCGCGGCGATGGCGAGCACGTGCGGCTCCAGCCGGAGCTGCTCCGGCGACACCACCTCCCCTGGGGCGAAGACGCGCAGGAGGTCCATCCCCCACAGCGCCAGGAGCAGCCCCACCGCGCCGCCGAGCACGGCCAGCACCGCGCTCTCCACCAGGAACTGCCGCACCAGCCGGCCCCGGTCCGCGCCCAGCGCCGCGCGCACCGCCACCTCGCGCTCCCGGGCACTGGCGCGCGCGAGCAGCAGGTTCGCCACGTTCGCGCATGCCACGCACAGCACCAGCGCCATCACGCCGGCCAGCAGCCACAGCTGCTCGCGCGACGTCTCCACTACCTGCTCGTGCAGCGGCACCACGCGCACCCCGGGCACGGCTTCACTTCCGCCCACCGTCGCGGCCCAGGCCCGCGAGCGCTCCTCCAGCTCCGCGCGGGCGCGCTCCAGCGGAACGCCCGGCCGCAGCCGGCCCACGCCGCGCACGTAGAGCTCCTCCGGGGCCTGGCCCGGCGCGGCGGGCGCGGGGGCCAGGGGCTTCCACAGGTCCACGCCCGGCCAGAAGCGGAACGACGCGGGCAGCACGCCCTGGACGACGTGCGGAGTGCCATCGAGCGTGAGCGTCTGCCCCACCACGTCCGCGCGTCCCGCGAAGTGGCTCCACCAGAAGGCGTGGGACACGAGCACGACCCGGTCGCGCCCGGGCACCTGGGACTCGGGCCCGAAGCCCTGGCCGCGCTCGGGCCGCACGCCCAGCAGTGGCAACAGGCCCGGAGTCGCGAGCCCCGCGCGCACCCGCTGCGCCGCGCCCGGACCGGTCAGCGTCTGGTCCATGGCGGTGACGCCCTCGATGCCCTGGAACGCGTCCGAGCGCTCGCGCCACGCCTGGAGGTACGAGTACGCCACCCCGCCCCGCTCGCGCTGGGGCGTGGACTGGTACAGGCGCAGCAGCTCCTGGGGTTCGGGGTACGGCAGGGGCCTGAGCAGCACCTGGTACACGAGGCTGAAGACCGCGGTGGTGGCCCCGATGGCGAGCGCGAGCGTGGCCACGACCACCGCGGTGAACACGGGCTCGCGGCGCATCCGGCGCAGCGACAGGCGGACGTCCTGGAGGAGCTGGGACATGGGGTGGGGCCAGGGCTGCAACTCTGGCGCCATGGTCGTTCAACGGGCCGCGGGTCGGAGGACGGCGGCGAGGGTGTTCGCTCGTGGCACACCGCGTCCCGCAAGCGGACAGCGGCCCTCTTTTCGGAAGGCAGGCGCGGGCGCCAGCGATATGGATGCGCCCATGCGCAATGCACTACTGATGGCGGCTTCGTTCCTTGCCCTCGCGGGCTGTTCCCACTCGACGCCCACGGCTCCGGCGTCCTCCACCCAGGCCCAGGCGGCGTCCGTGCCGGCGCAGGCGCTGGTGGACGCGCCGGACCGCACGGAGGCGGACCGCAAGCTGGACGCGGGCCGGCACCCCGCGGCCCTGCTGGAGTTCGTGGGCGTGAAGCCCGGCATGCAGGTGGCGGAGCTGATGGCGGGCGGCGGCTACACCACGGAGCTGCTGGCGCGCGCGGTGGGGCCCACGGGCAAGGTGTACGGGGAGAACCCCAAGATCGTGCTGGAGAAGTTCGCGGAGAAGCCGTGGCAGGAGCGGCTGGCGCGGCCGGTGAACCAGAACGTGGTGCGCCTGGACCGTGAGCTGGACGCGCCCTTCCCGCCCGAGCTGAACGGCACGCTGGACGCGGTGGTCAGCCACATCATCTACCACGACACCGGCTGGCTGGGCGTGGACCGGGCGAAGATGAACGCGGCGGTGTTCCAGGCGCTCAAGCCGGGCGGCGTCTACGTCATCCTCGACTCCAGCGCGAAGCCGGGCACGGGCATCACGGAAGGCCAGACGCTGCACCGCATCGACGAGCAGCTGGTGCGCGACGAGGTGCAGGCCGCGGGCTTCAAGTTCCAGGAGGAGGCCAACACCTGGCGCAACCCGGAGGACACGCGCGACTGGAGCTCCAGCCCGGGAGCCGCGGGCGAGCGCCGGGGCACGAGCGACCGCTTCGCGTTCAAGTTCGTCAAGCCGTAGGAGGGAGTCACGCGCATGGCCTCCCGCAAGTTCAAGGCGAAGCTGGAAGTGGCCAACGACATGGGAGGCCGCTTCGTGCGCTGTCCGTTCGACAGCCGCGAGGCCTATGGTGAAGCGCGGCCACCCGTCGTGGGCACCGTCAACGGGCATCCCTTCCGGAGCCGGTTGATGGTGTACGGCGGCATCACCTACCTGGGCTTCACCAAGGAGGTCCGCGAGGCCGCGGGCGTCGAGGACGGCGCGACGCTGAGCATCACGCTGGAGCGGGACACGGCACCTCGGAAGATCGAGGTGCCGGAGGATCTCCAGCGTGCGCTGGACGCGGAGCCCGCGCTGAGGGACGTCTTCACGAACCTCGCGTTCACGCACCGCAAGGAGTTCGTCAAGGCGCTCACCGACGCGAAGAAAGAGGAGACCCGCGCGCGCCGACTGGCGCAGACGCTGGAGAAGCTGCGCGCCAAGGCGGCGAAGTAGGCTCGCCGCGGACAGTGTCTGCTCACGGGCGCCTGGGCCCCGGGAGGACCGTCGCCGGGAGGAAGTAGCCTCCACCGCATGGCCTCTTCCATCCCGGCACGTTCTGTCCGCGGCGTCGACGACTCGACGGCACGACTCTGGGCCTGTGGCGTGTCCATCGGGCTCTACGTCATCGCCTGTTTCATGCCTGCGCTGATCACGCGCACCCCGCATGGCGGGGGTGACTCGGTGGTGAATGGAGCGTTCCTGCTGCTCATCGGCTCCACGGCCGTGGTCTCCGGGAACTTCGGTTGGTTTGCCAACCCCCTGCTGGCCGTGGCGATCGTCATGCTCGCGCTGAGGGCGGACCGGAAGGCGCTCTGGTGGGGCGGTACGGCCTGCGTCCTCGGGTTGTCTTCGATCGTCCGGATGCACTCCTACAACTCCGACGTGCGGGGGACCGCCATCGGCTTCTATGTCTGGATGGCCAGCCTGCTGGTGGTGCCTGTCGCGGCCTCGCTCCTTTCGCAGCGCGACACGCGGTCCTGAGAGTCAGGCGTCCTCGTCATTCGAACCGAGCGCCTGACCTCGGACCGCCGTGAGCAGCAGGTCGTACTTGCCGCCCAGGAACGTGCGGAAGCCGTGCTGGTGCAGGTAGCGGCGGTAGAAGGACAGGTCCTTCACCAGCAGCGACAGGTCCGGCTCGCGCAGGTTGCGCACGCGCGCGCCGTACACGACCTCTCCGTCGCGGAAGCGGGAGTTGGGGAAGCCCAGCACCAGCGAAGCCTTGGGCTCCAGGTGCTCCTGCACCAGCTTGCGCAGGAGCGCCCGGTCATCCACGCCCGGGCTCTGCAACGTGCCCACCGACACCACCGCGTCGAAGCGCCCCAGGTCCGCCGGCAGCGCGTTCAGGTCCGCCTGCACGAAGGCATGGCGCGCATCCGGGTACGCCGCCCGCGCTTCCGCCAGGGCGCTCGCGCTGTGATCCACCCCGACGAAGCGGATGCCCTCCACCTCCGCGAACGCGGCCAGCTCGTCGCCCCGGTTGACGCCCAGGTCCAGGAGCCGCGCCCCAGGGGGCAACGCCAGCCGGCCCACCGCCTCCAGCCAGGGCACCAGGAAGCCCGCGTCCTCGAACTTCCGCACGCGCGCGAAGTCGGAGGCGGCGCCGTAGCGCTCCTGCGGCGCCTCCGTGCGTGTCCCTCCTCCCGCGTGCCACGACGCCTCCGAGCCCAGCGGCTCGAACGTGAGCCGCACGTGCGTCGCATCCACCGCGCGCGGCGTGCGCAGCCGGCACGACAGCCCCTCCGCCAGGTCGCACCAGCTCCGCAGCGGCCGGTGCACCAGCCCACCCTCCATGCGCTCCCCGGGATAGCGGCCGTGGCCCAGGTCCGGATCCGGAACGTCGATGGACACGGGCCCTGATGGCAACAGCGCCTCCAGGTGGCGCAGCACGAGGATCAACGGCTCGGAGTGGAAGCGGCGTGACATGCGCCGCACCCTACCCCGCGGGATTCAGTGGGACTCCAGCACGATCTTCCCGAACGCGCCCCGGCGCAGGTGCTCCAGTGCGGCGGGCAGCGCCTCCAGCGGATAGCGCGTGTCGATGACCGGCTTGAGCCCGGTGGCGTCCACCGCGCGCACCAGCGACTCCAGCGCCCGCCGGGTGCCCACGTTGATACCTCGAATCGTGGGCTCCTTGAGCAGGAGCGGGCCGGACGGCCCTGTCACCGTGAAGCCCTCGAACACGCCAATGACGGAGATGGTCCCGTGCAGCGCCACCGCCTCGATGGACCGGCCCAGGTTCGGGCCGCCCGCCAGCTCCAGGATGTGGTCCACGCCCCGGTCCGCGGTAAGCCGGTAGACAGCCTCCACCCAATTCTCGCGCTCGCGGTGGATGACGTGCGTCGCGCCCAGCGCCTTCGCACGCGCCAGCTTCTCGTCGCTCCCCGACGTCACGATGACGTCCGCGCCCTGCGCCCGAGCGAGCTGCAACCCGAACAGCGCCACGCCGCCCGTGCCCTGCACCAGCACCGTCTGTCCCGGCCGCACCGGGCCGTACTCCACCAGCGCGGTCCACGCGGTCAGCCCCGCGCACGGCAACGTGCTGGCCTCGCCCGCGTCCAGCGTGGCCGGAGCCTTCACGAACCAGTCCTCCGGAAACGCGACGTACTCCGCGAGGACGCCCGGATACGCCCCGCCCAGCGACTTGTACGGAGGCACGCGCGCCGTCCCCAGCGCCGGTCCGTCCAGCCGCCCCGGTGAGAACGTGGAGAGGACCTTCTCCCCCACCGCGAACCGCGTCACGCCCGCGCCCACCGCCGTCACCACACCCGCCAGGTCCGAGCCCGGCGTGAACGGGAACGCCAGCGGCAGCCCCATCCCACTCTCGATGACGAGCAGGTCCCGGTAGTTCAGCGACACCGCCGCCACCTTCACCAGCACCTCGCCCGGCCGGGGCTCCGGAACCGCCACGGACCTCAGGTGAAGTCCGTCACGTCCCACGGCATCCAGCTCCCAACGCCTCATCGTCGAAGTCCCCACGCGCACGGCTCCTTGCAACAGGTTCGCGGGAGAAGGTATTGGCGAAGTGATTTCGCCGGTGGCGACAAGAATTCCTTTCACTGTCGCCGCCAGGGCGACAATGGACGAACCATGAGTGATCCCCTGCAAGGCGTGGCCGTCTTCGTGGAGGCCGTGGAGGCCAGAGGCTTCTCCGCCGCCGCCGCGAAGCTGAACCTGTCGCGCTCCGCCGTGGGCAAGACGGTGGCGCGGCTGGAGGAACGGCTGGGCGTGCGTCTCTTCCACCGCACCACGCGCTCGCAGGGCCTGACCCAGGACGGACAGGTCTTCTACGAACGGTGCCAGCGCGCCCTCGGCGAGCTGCGCGCGGGCGAGGCCCTGCTCGAGTCCGGCAAGCAGGAGGTCGCGGGCCGCCTGCGCGTCAGCATGCCCGTCATCTACGGCCGCCGCTGCGTGGCGCCCATCCTGCGCGACCTCGCCCGCGAGCACCCGAAGCTGGAGCTGGACCTGTCGTTCAACGACCGCTTCGTGGACCTGCTCGAGGACGGCTTCGACCTGGTCATCCGCAATGCCGGCATCCGGGGGCTCGACGCGGGCGACGGCCTCACCGCGCGCCGCGTGGGCTCCCAGCGCATGAGCGTGTGCGCGTCCCCGGCGTACCTCCGCAAGCACGGCACGCCGCGCACGCTGGAGGCGCTGTCCGACCACGACACCATCCGCTACGTCCGCTCGGGGATGACCCGCACGTGGCTCTTTCCGCGGGAGGACGGCTCGAACGCGGAGCTCGTTCCTCCATCGCGGCTGCGCTTCGACGACCTGGAGGCCATCCTGGACGCGGCCGTCGCGGGCATGGGCCTGGCGTGGCTGCCCTGCTGGCTCATCCAGGACCTGGTGCGCGACAAGAAGCTGGTGCGCGTGCTGACGGACCTGCCGGGCCTCTGCTTCGACGTCTACGCGCTCTGGCCCACGACGCCCCACCTGCCCGTGCGGGTGCGCGTCGCCATCGACGCGCTCGCGCAGAAGCTGCCCGCCTCCGTCAAGTGACGGACTGCCTACGACGGCTCCCCCACCACGGCCCGCCGGATGCCCTTCAGCTTGTCGGGGTTGCGCGTGACGTAGAGGGCGACGATGCGGCCGTCCTCGATGGCGAGCGCCGTGGTCTGCAGCGTCCCATCCGCCTCCAGCGTGACGAACGCGGGCAGGCCGTCGATGGTGCCCTCGTGCACGAGCTGCGCCGACCTCACGGCCGTGTTACGGCTCACCCCCGCGAAGAAGCGCAACAGCTTCTCCTGGCCATAGATGGGGTTGAGGACCGCCTTCGCCTTGCCGCCGCCGTCGGCATACATGACGACGTCCTGGGCCAGCAGTGCCTGGAGCGCCTGCGTGTCTCCGCTCCGGGATGCGGCATGGAACGCCGAGGCCAGCTCGTGGCCCTTCGCCTCCGTCACAGGGAAGCGGGGACGAGCCTCCTGCACGTGGGCCCTCGCCCGGCTGGCCAGCTGCCGGCACGCGGCGGGGTCCCGGTCAATGGCCTTCGCCACCTGCTCGAAGTCCATGCCGAACACGTCGTGCAGGAGGAACGCGGCCCGCTCCAGCGGGGACAGACGCTCCAGGGCCATCATCAGGGTCAGCGTCAAGTCGTCGCCCTCCACTGTCTCGATGATGGGCTCTGGAAGCCACGTGCCCACGTACTCCTCGCGCCGGACGCGCGCCGACTTCAGGACGTCCAGGCACAGGCGCGTCACCGTTCGGACGAGCACGGCCTCGGCGTCCCGCACGACGTCGCGGTTCGTCTGGTGCCAACGGAGATACGCCTCCTGCACCACATCCTCCGCCTCCGCGACGATGCCCAGCATCCGGTACGCGATGCGGAGCAGTCGGGGGCGGAGCGGGTCGAAGACGTCCGCGGGGTTCAGGTCAGGCGGCGTCACTGCGAGCGGTCACCGGGTGGATGGCCCGGAAGCCGATGGCGAACCGGTTCCAGGAGTTGATGACACCAATCATGAGGGTCAGCTTCACGATCTCCTCTTCGGTGAAGTGCGGCTTGAGCGCAGCGTAGTCCTCATCCGGGGCGTGTGTCTGGGAGATGAGCGTCAGAGCCTCGGTCCAGCCCAGGGCCGCCCGCTCGCGCTCGGTGTAGAGCGGCGACTCACGCCAGCCGTCCAGCAGGTAGATGCGCTCTTCGGTCTCCCCATGGGCGCGGGCGTCGCGGGTGTGCATGTGGATGCAGAAGGCGCAGCCGTTGAGCTGGGAGGAGCGGATCTTGACCAGCTCGCGAAGGCTGGGCTCCAGCCCCAGGGCCTCCACCTTCTTGCTGAAATCCATCATGAGGTTGACGGCATCCGGCGCGACCGCGAAAGCATTCATGCGGGTCTTCATGTGCAGATCCTCTTTCTGGTGGGCGAAGCGCCCTTCCATCCCAGGACGACGCAGCGGGTGCCGCGTGTGACATGGGCATTTAAAAAGCGATTCGAGGCTCAGGCGGCTTCACTGCGAGGGGTCACCGGGTGCACGACCCGGAAGCCGAGGATGATCCGGTTCGCGATGTTGATGACGCCAATCATGAGGGTCAGCTTCACGATCTCCTCTTCGGTGAAGTGCGGCTTGAGCGCGGCGTAGTCCTCGTCGGGTGCGTGCGTCTCGGAGACGAGCGTCAGGGCCTCGGTCCAGCCCAGGGCCGCCCGCTCGCGCTCGGTGTACAGCGGCGACTCACGCCAGCCGTCCAGCAGGTAGATGCGCTCCTCCGTCTCCCCATGCGCGCGGGCGGCGCGGGTGTGCAGGTGGATGCAGAAGGCGCAGCCGTTGAGCTGGGACGAGCGGATCTTGACCAGCTCGCAGAGGCTCGGCTCCAGCCCCAGGGCCTCCACCTTCTTGCTGAAATCCACCATGAGGCCGAGGGCGTCCGGCGCGACCGCGAAAGGATTCATGCGAGCCTTCATTAGAAACTCCTCGTTCTTGGGGGGCGAAGTGCCCTTCCATCCCCAGGACGAGGCCGCGGGGGCCGCGTGTGACATGGCCATTTTTAGTGCCTAAAAAGGGCCCAGGAGGAGCTCCCGGATGAAGACCGTGAACGATGTGGAAACGCTCGAACGCCTGTATGGGGTTCCCGGGAAGTCGTCCGTGCTCAAGGAGGTGGACCACCTCCATCCGGCGTACCGGCCCTTCATCGAGCGCTCGCCGTTCATGGTCCTCGCCACGTCCGGCCCTGGAGGGCTGGATGCCTCGCCCCGGGGGGACCCCGCCGGGTTCGTGGTCATCGAGGACGCGCACACGCTGCTGCTGCCGGACCGCCGGGGCAACAACCGGATGGACTCGCTGCGGAACATCGTGGCGGATCCGCGCGTCGCGCTGCTGTTCTTCGTCCCCGGCGTGAACGAAACCCTGCGCGTCAACGGCCGGGCGAGCATCGTCATCGAGCCGTCCATGCTGGAGCGCTTCCCCCACGACGGGAAGCTGCCGCGCTCCGTGCTGCGCATCACCGTGGAGACGGTCTACTTCCAATGCAGCCGCGCGTTGATCCGCTCCGGGCTCTGGGATTCGACCCGGCAGGTCGCCCGCGCCGAATTCCCGAGCCCCGGCTCCATCCTCGAGGCACTGAGCCCGGGCGATTTCAACGGCGACGAGTACGACCGCGAGCTGCCCGGCCGGCTGAAGACGTCGCTGTACTGAGCCTCAAGCGCCCGCGTCGAACACCGTGGCCTTGCGCACGCGCACCCGGAGCGTCTGACCGGCACGCACGCCCTCCAGCGCGGGCCCGATGACGCGAAGGAACGCGTCCCCTACCGGGAAGCGGTACTCCGCCGCGTGCCCCAGGAACAGGCGAGCGGAGAGCACCAGCGGTGTCCCGGTGTCCCCCAGTTCCAGGTCCTCCGGGCGCACGACGAGGGTGCCCGGCCCGCCCTTCGCCTCCATGGGAAGGTCGAAGGCAAGCTCCGTCCCTGAGCAGTGGAAGGCGCCCGTGCGGACTTCGCCCCGCAGCACGTTGGCGCCGCCGACGAAGCCCGCGACGAACGGCGTGGCGGGTTGCCGGTACAGCCGCTCCGGCGTGTCCACCTGTTCGATGACGCCCCGGTTCATCACGGCGATGCGGTCCGACAGGGCCAGCGCCTCGCCCTGGTCATGGGTGACGAAGACCAGCGTCGTGCCCAGCCGGGCCCGCAGCGCGGCGATCTCCGCGCGCAGCTCCTCGCGCAGGGCGGCGTCCAGGTTCGACAGGGGTTCGTCCAGCAGCAGCACGCGAGGCCCCGCCACCAGCGCCCGTGCGAGCGCCACGCGCTGCAACTGCCCGCCGGACAGCTCGTGCGGCATCCGCGCCGCATAGGCCTCCAGCCGCACCCAGCGCAGGGCTTCGCGCACGCGTGAGGCCACCTCGTGACGAGGCACCTTCCGGAGCATCAGGGGATAGGCGACGTTCGCCTCGACGCTGCGGTGCGGCCAGATGGCGTAGCTCTGGAACACCATGCCCAGGCCGCGCTTCTCGGGTGGAACGCGCACGCCGGGGCCGGCGACGACGTCGTTCCCCAGCCGGATGACGCCCGCGTCCGGATGCTCCAGCCCCGCGAGCATCCGCAGCGTCGTCGTCTTCCCGCAGCCGGAAGGCCCCAGCAGGGACACCAGCTCGCCCTGCCCCACCTCCAGGCTGAGGCCGCGAACCACGGGCGTCCCGCCGTAGGCCTTGACCAATCCCTCCAGGACGATGGCCGCCATCACCGCACCTCCGGTACGCGACGCCGGGCCCACGCGAGCACGGCCTGTCCCGCCACCACCAACGCCACGAAAGCGCACGCGAGCACGGCAGCAGCGGCCGGATCCGCGTAGCTCTGCAACTCGAACAGCAAGGTCCCCAGCACCTCGGAGCCCGCGGGCACCAGCAGCACGGACAGGGTGATCTCCGTGGCGCAGGCGAGGAACGCCAGCACGAAGGCCACCGTCAGCGCGGGCCGGAGCAGCGGCAGGGTCGCGTCCACGAACGCCCGCACGGGCCCCGCGCCACCGACGCGCGCGGCCTCCGCGAGGGAGGGATCCACCTGGGCCAGGGCCTCGGAGCTGTTGCGCTCGCCCAGGGCCAGGTACTTCGCCACGTAGCCCACGAGCAGCAGCCACGGCGTGTGCGCCAGGGCCAGCACGAACGCGAAGCGGTCCAGCACCACCAGCCGCCAGTCGCGTGAGAACGCCACCAGCAGCGCGAGCGCCAGCACCGTGCCCGGCACCGCGAAGGGCCACACCGCCAGGGCCTCCACGCCCGCGCCGCCGCGACGGAAGGCCCGCCGCAGGAGCGCACCCGCGAGGCCCAGCCCCACCACCAGCAGGCCCGCCCCGGCCGCGAGCAACACGCTGCGACCCGTGGCCCGCAGCGTGCGCGCGTCCCACAGCACCCCGGACCAGTGCGACAGCGTCAGCGTGTCCCACGTCAGCGCCGCGCCGAAGCTGCGTTGCAGCGACGTCAGCAGGATGGCCGCCAGGGGCAGGACCACCAGCACCCCGCCCACCGCCCCCACTCCGATGAGCGCCCACGGCCGCCAGGTCCCCAGCGCGAGCACGCGCGGAGACACGCCCTTGCCCACGCTCAATCGCACGCGCCCACTCCGGCCCAGCCCCCAGGTCAGTCCCAGCGCCAGCGGGGTGAGCAACAGGAGGAACGACGCGAGCACCGACGCACGCGGCAAGCCCTCCTCACTGCCCAGCAGCACCAGCTCATAGATGCGGGTGGTGAGGACGCGAGTGGGCGGCGACGCCGACACGCCCAGCAGGTACGGCACGCCGAAGGACGAAGCCGCCATGAGGAACACCATCACCGCGCCCGACAGCAGCGCGGGCAGCACCAGGGGCACCGTGGTGTTCAGGAGGGCGCGAAGCGGAGAAGCGCCGCACACGCGGGCCGCCTCCTCCAGCGCGGGGTCCACGCGCCGCAGCGCCGCCGCCCCCGCGAGCAGCACGAGCGGCAGGCCCGACAGGCCCTCCACGAACGCGATGCCCGCCGCGCCATAGAGGTCGAACACGTCCGCGCCCAGCATGCGGTTCAGATAACCCGCGCGGGGGCTCGCGAGCGACAGCCACCCCATGCCCCAGATGAACGCGGGGATGGCGGAAGGCAGCGTGAACAGCACGGTGAACGCGCCGCGCAGGGGCAGGTCCGTGCGGAACAGGAGGAACGCCAGCGGAGCCCCCAGGCACAGCGCCCACGCCGTCGCGCCCAGCGAAATGGCCAGCGTGTTCACCAGCGCTCCGGACTCCGCCGCGAGCACGTGCCCCAGCCCGCCCGTTGCCGCACCCACGCCCCGGACCAGCAACGCGAGGACTGGAACCACGGCGAAGAGCAGCAGCGGCACGAGCCACGCGGCCAACGCGATCCACCGTCCCCTCATCGCGAGTCCCCGCATTCTGTCCACCCGGATGAGAAAGAGAGAATCCGCCTGGGACGCCCCGTCCGCGGAGCACCGCGAAAACCTGTCCGACAGTCGGACAGGTTTGGACCGCCGCGCCGAGCCACCCGCGCTGACGGACTCCTGCTGCCGGTCCTCATTGGACCGGCCTCATCGCCCCCCCTGGCTGGGGGGCCGCCCCCCTCCGGGTCACGAAAACCTGTCCGACTGTCGGACAGGTTTGGACCGCCGCGCCGAGCCACCCGCGCTGACGGACTCCCGCCGCCGGTCCTCATTGGCCCGGCCTCATCGCCCGCCATGGCTGGAGGGCCGCCATCCCCGCCGGGCCGCAAAAACCTGTCCGACTGTCGGACAGGTTTGGACCGCCGCGCCGAGCCACCCGCGCTGACGAACTTCCGCTGCCGGTCCTCATTGGACCGACCTCATCGCCTGCCATGGCTGGGAGGGTGCCGTCCCCCTCCGGGCCACGAAAACCTGTCCGACTGTCGGACAGGTTTGGACCGCCGCGCCGGGCCCCTCGCGCTGACGAACTCCCGCTGACCGTACCCGTGGCTGAAGGGCCTCCGCTCCACCCGGGCCGTGGAAACCTGTCCGACAGTCGGACAGGTTTGGACAATTGCGTCGGGCGGGAGGGGGGCGCCCGGCGGTCCAGGGTTCCGAGGAAGGTCTCGGCGGCATGGGGGATGCATTCTTGGCTCATCGTGCGAAGGCCCGGCTGAAGGCTTCCTTGATGTCGCCACCGTGCAGCAGGCCCTGCTCCAGCAGCTCCGGAGTCCACGCCTGCGCGCGACCCAGCAGCCCTTCCACCCCGGCCTCTCCACGGGGGCCGCTCAGGCGTGGATCCACCGCGTGCATGTCCCCCTTCTCCACGATGATGCGCTGGCCCTCCGGAGACAGCAGCACGTCCACCAGGGCCTTCGCCGCCACCGGGTTGCGAGTCGATGCGAACAGTCCCACCGGGCCGGGGATGACCACCGCGCCGTCCTCCGGCCAGACGACCTCGATGGGGCTGCCCTTCGCCTTCGCCGCCAGCGCGTTCTCCAGGAGCAGCACGCCCGCGTCCACCTCGCCGCTCTCCACCTTCTGGAGCACCGCCGCGTTGCCTCCCGCCACCACCGCGCCCCTCTCCCTCAGCCCCGCGAAGTACGCCTCGCCGCGCTTCGCGTGCAGGAACACCGCCCACGTGAACGCGGTGCCCGACGTGAGCGGATCCCCGATGGCCGCCCTGCCCTTCCAGCTTCCGTCCACCAGCGCCGCGAACGACTTGGGCGCCTCGCCAGCGCCCACGCGGTGCACCAGCACCATCGTGGACAGCCGCACCGCCGCGTACCTCGCGTCCAGGTCCAGCAGCGTGCGGGGGATGCGCAGCGCGTTCACGGAGGCGTAGCGCAGGAACGCACCGTCACGCGCCAGCCGCTCGTAGAGGAACGGATCCGACGCCATCAGCACGTCCGCGCGCACCGCGCCCGCGGCCCGCTCCGCCTCCAGTCGGCTGGCCACCTTCTCGCTGCCCGCCTGGTACCAGTGCACCTGAACGCCGGGCAGCCGCTCCTTCAGCAACGGCTCCAGCGCATCCAGCACGTGCCGGTACATCGACGTGTAGACCCACACCTCGCCGGATGGGCTGGAGGTCTGCGCCACGGCGGCGCCTCCCGACGGCGCGGCGGATTCAATGCGGCACGCGGCCAGGAGGATCAGCGCGAGGAGCGGACCCACGCGCCGCACAAGGAGGGGGATGCGCATGCGGGTGTCGATTATGCGGCACCCGCCCGCCCTGCACACCCACCGCGCAGCGGTGGCTCCTGCACATTCAGCCCGCGCGCCCGTTGTCCCCGGCCCCGAGGGGTCCCAACGTCGGCCTCCCAGACGCCACCTGCTCCTCTGGAAGGACGCCCTGACATGACCCGGAAGGAATTCCTCGCCGCGACGCTGTCGCTGATGGTCGCTCCGCCCGTGCTCGGGGCGTCGCCCGCGAAGGCGAAGAACGCGCCCTCCGTGCCCCGCCGCAAGCTGGGCCGCACCGGCCAGGAGGTGTCCTGCGTGGGGCTCGGGGGCTTCCACATCGGCAAGCAGAAGGACGAGTCGGAGAGCATCGCGCTCATCCGGGGCGCGTTGGATCAGGGCATCAACTTCCTGGACAACTGCTGGGACTACAACGACGGCAAGAGCGAGGAGCGCATGGGCAAGGCGCTGCGCGACGGCTACCGCGCCAGGGCCTTCCTGATGACGAAGATCGACGGCCGCGACAAGAAGACCGCCGCGAAGCAGATCGACGAATCCCTCCAGCGCCTCCAGACGGACCACGTGGACCTGCTCCAGCTCCACGAGGTCATCCGCGACAATGATCCGGACAGAGCCTTCGCCGAAGGCGGCGCCATCGAGGCGATGAAGGACGCGCAGAAGGCCGGCAAGGCGCGCTTCCTGGGCTTCACCGGCCACAAGTCCCCGGACATCCACCTGAAGATGCTGGAGACGGCGAAGCAGCACGGCTTCCGCTTCGACACCGTGCAGCTACCCCTCAACGTGATGGACGCCCACTTCAACAGCTTCGAGAAGCGCGTGCTGCCCGTGCTCGTGAAGGATGGCATCGGCGTGCTCGCCATGAAGAGCATGGGCGACCCGTTCATCCTCGACAGCAAGACCGTCACCGCGCCCGACTGCCTCCGCTACAACCTGTCCCTGCCCGTCAGCGTCGTCATCACCGGCATCGACTCGCAGGAGCGCCTGCGGCAGGCCCTCACCGCCGCGCGCACCTTCAAGCCCTTGAGCGAGAAGGACGTCCAGGCGCTGCTCGCCAGGACGAAGGACGCGGCCAGGGACGGCGCCTTCGAGAAGTACAAGACGAGCCACCACTTCGACGGGACCGTCCAGAACCCGCAGTGGCTCGGCTGAACCGCTCCGAGACTTCCTGGCAAGACGTGTCAAAACCGGCAAATATGAATGCTCTCCCTTCCCCGGAGCATTCATGCACCGCCCCTTTCGAGCAGGCCTCGTCGCCGCAGGACTCCTGACCACCCTCTCCGGCTGTTCCCCGGAGCCGGAAGCCGCCGCCCCGGTGGAGGCGGAAGGCTACGGCCAGACGCAGCAGGGCGAGCGCGCATATGACCCCGGCGCGGGCTGGTCGCTGTCGTGGCAAGACGACTTCACGGGCACGTCGCTGAACACGGGCGCGTGGAACGTGCTGACGAGCAACTGGGATCCGGTGACCAACAACTGCAACTTCGGCACGGGGGAGCTGGAGTTCCCGCGCGCGCAGAACGTGGCGGTGGCCAACGGCAAGCTGATCATCTCGGCGGAGCGCACGGCGGACAACCCCACGGACTCGCGCTGCCCGGGGCAGTACCGGTCGTTCTATTCCGGCCGCATCCACACCAAGGGCAAGGTGGAGGGGCGCTACGGGAAGATTGTCGCGAGCATCAAGATTCCGCCGGGCTACGGCATGTGGCCGGCGTTCTGGACGCTGGGCTCGAACATCCAGAGCGCGGGCTGGCCGGCCGCGGGGGAGATCGACATCCTGGAGTGGAAGTCCACGGAGCCCACGTGGATGAAGTCCGCGACGCACTGGCACAACGGCGGCAACGCGGACTGGGGCACGGGCGCGAGCCGCGGCGTGGACCTGTCGCAGGACTTCCACACGTATGAAGTGGAGTGGACCGCGAACACCATGGTGTTCCGCCTGGACAAGGACTTCGTGTCCACGTTGACGTTCAACCACAACGAGTCCGAGTTCCAGCAGAACCACTACCTCATCCTGAACCTGGCGCTGGGAGGCGTCTGGTACGGGAACCCGGCACCGGCCTCCGTCGACCTGGCCTGGGGCGCGCGGAAGACGATGGAGGTGGAGTGGGTGCGCTGGTACCAGCCGGGCGGCACGCAGCCGCTGACGCTGACCAACCCGGGCTTCGAGAGCGGCATGACGGGCTGGAACACCTGGAGCCCGAACGGCACGGCGGCGGCGGCGTTCTCGGAGACGTACAACGGCGGTCACTCGGGCAGCTTCCACCTGACGCACTGGACGTCGGCGGCGGCCTACGAGGCGTGGACGTACCAGACGAAGTCCGGCCTGGCGGCGGGCAACTACAAGCTGCGCGCCTGGTTCCGCAAGGGAGGCACGTTCGACTTCGCGCGCTTCCAGGTGAAGAACTGCGGCGGCTGCGCTCCGGCCATCACCAACCTGGGCACCTACGGCAACTACACGCTGGTGGAGACGCCCGCCATCAACGTCTCCAACGGCTACCTGGAGTTCGGCCTGCACAGCAAGTCGCCGGCCCACAACGGCTCCAACTTCATCCACATGGATGACGTGGAGCTGATCAAGCTGTAGGCCCCTGCGCCCCTCGCGCGCGCCGGAGCAGGCACCGGCGCGCGCGGGTACAGCACCGCGGCTCACTACGGCACGAGCACGAAGTCGTCCACGTACACCGTGCCCTGATCCGACCCCGACTCGTCCATCAGGTAGAAGTCATCCACCGTGCCGGACGTCGCGCCCAGGGTGCTCAGCGGGATGGAGACCTTCTGCCAGGTGCCCGCCGCGATGGGGTGCCCCAGCGCCGCCTCCAGGCTGATGCTGCCCAGCGGCGTGCCGCCGTTGTAGAGCGCCAGCCGCACCTGCTGCCCGCCCGCCGTGCCTCCGTGCACCCAGAGGTCGATGGACTGGTACAGCGACAGATCCAGGCCCGTGTGGTGGAACATCAGCGCCTCCCAGTAGTCCGGCTCGAAGCCCACCGCCGTGGACCCGGAGTGCACCGTGACGGCCTGGTCCAGGTCGTGCGTCGCCCAGCTCCAGTCCTGGAAGCCGCTGCCCATCGCGTCGTCGTAGATGACCGTGCCCACGGAGGGCGGCGCCTCCGTGAGGCCGTCCGTCAGCGCCAGCCCCTGCTCCACCGTCACGGTGCGGATGCCCGTGGACTGCACGTAGTTGAGGATGCTGGTGAAGTTCGTCGTCTTGTACTGCGTCTCCCGCGTGGGCGTGCCGCTGGTGAACTCGTGGAAGAGGATGATGAGCCAGCTCTTCTCCGCGATGGCCTGGTTGATCCACCCCTTCACCTGCGCCACCGTCACCGCGCTCGACACGTCGTTGGCGCGCAGCTCGTAGATGACCGTGTCGCGGTAGTTGCGGCCCGCGTTGATGGTCCGGTGGCTCGCGTACTCCGCCTTCAGCGCCGTCATCACCGTCGCGTTGTACGCGCCGTAGGGTGACGCGAAGTCCTTGCCGCACGCCGCCCCCACGTTCGCCTGCAACCACGCGCGCGAGTCGTGCAGCTCCGACGTCAGCTGCGCGGGCGTCAGCGCGGTGAGGTCCGCGTGCGTGCGCGTGTGGCTGGCGATCTCGTTGCCCTCCGCCTTGAGCGTCTGCACCTGCGCGAGGCTCATGTAGCCGCCCCAGCCCTGGGCAATGGCGTCGGTGACCAGGTAGTACGTGGCGGGGATGCCCCGCGACTTCAGCGCCGGCCTCGCCAGCGTGTACTGCGTGCTCCAGCCGTCATCCAACGTGATGGAGATCATCCCTTCCGCGAACGGCGACGCGGCAAGGGCCGAGGAAGTGCAAAGCAACGCCGCGGCGCAGAGCGCGCGCGAAGACCAATTCATCCAGGCCATGTCCGGGTATTCCCCCTGTGAGGAGCTCCCAGGATATGCGCGCCCCCCAAGCGAAACCCAAGCGCCGCTTCCCGCGACCCGCGTGCTAGAAGTCAGCCGCCCATGAGTCTCTTCCGCCTCCCCTCCCTGCTGTGCGTGGTGCTCGCGCTCGCGGCGGGCTGCCAGCGTCCGGCGCCACCTGCCCCGGAGTCCCAGGCGCGGCGGATCGTCTCCCTGTCGCCCTCCGTCACGGAGACGCTGTTCGCCCTGGGTGCGGGCGCGCAGGTCGTGGGCGTGTCCGACTACACCGCCCTGCCCGAGGGCACCCCTGCCCTGCCCAGGGTGGGCACCACGTTCGCGCCCAACTTCGAGGCCATCGCGAAGCTCAAGCCGACGCTGCTCGTGGACCAGCAGGTGAAGCAGGCCCCGGCGGAGGCGCTCTCCGCGCTCGCGCCGCTGAAGGTGCTGCCTTGGACATCACTCCAGGAGGTGGTGGACAGTGTGAAGGAGCTGGGGCGCCTGAGCGGGCGCGAGCCGCAGGCCACCGCGCTCGCGGAGAAGCTGGACCGCACGCTGTCCCGCCCCGCGCCGAAGGATGCGCCCCGCGTGCTGCTGGTGCTGGGCGACGTCGCGGGCACGCTGTCGGAGGTCTGGTACATGAAGCGCGCGTCGCTGCACGGCGCCGCGCTGGAGGCCGCGGGCGCGCGCAACGCGGTCTCCGACGAGCGCACCGGGCCCCCCAACCTGTCGCTGGAAGGGGTCATCGCGCTGGATCCGGACGCGGTGCTGGTGCTCGTCAACGTGCCGGCCCTGGACGCGGGACAGCAGGCCCAGGTCCTGGCCCCGTGGAAGCAGCTCACCGCCCTGCGCGCGGCGCGGGAGGACCGGGTGCGGCTGGTCATCGGCTCCGACGTGCAGTCCACCGGGCCCGCCATCCTCGACGTCGTCGAGCGGCTTCGCGCCGCCCTGGGCACCCTGCCCTCCGCGCGATGACGGCCGGACTCACGCTGGACGCGGTGACGGTGCGGGCGCGGGGACGGACGCTGCTGGACGGCGTGTCCCTGCGCGTGGCCCCTGGAGACTTCGTCGCCATCGTCGGGCCCAACGGCGCGGGCAAGTCCACGCTGCTGCGCGTGGCGCTCGGCCTGCTGCGGCCGGACGCGGGCCACGCGCTCGTGGACGGACAGGATGTGTCGGCGCTCGCCCCCCGGGAGCGCGCGGCGCGGCTCGCGTGGCTGCCCCAGCGGCTGGAGGCGGCGGAGCCCATCACCGCGCTGGAGCAGGTCGTCTCCGCGCGCTACCGCTTCCCCGAGTCCCGCCGCGCCTCCGAGACGGCGGCGCACAAGGCGCTCGCGGAGGTGGGCGCCGCGTCCTTCGCCCTGCGGCCCATCACGGAGCTGTCCGGCGGCGAGCGCCAGCGCGTGGCGGTCGCGGGGCTGCTCGCGCAGGAGACCCCGCTGGTGCTGCTGGACGAGCCCGCCAACTTCCTGGACCCCGCGCACCAGCTGGAGCTGTACACGCGCATGGGCCACCTCTGGCGCGCGGGACGCGGCATCCTCTGCGTCACCCACGACGTCAACGTGCTCACCCATGCCCGCGCTCCGGGCACGCGCGCGCCCCGCGTCGTGGGCCTGTTCCAGGGCCGCGTGGCGTTCGAGCTGCCTCACGACGCCCCCGACCTGGGAGAACAGCTGGGCGAGCTGTTCGGCGTGCGCATGCTCGCGACGTCCGTGGACGGCCACCGCGTCTTCGTGGGACTGCCCCGGAGCGGAGGCACCCCGTGAAGGGCTGGATCCTGCTGGCCGTCTGCCTGGCCGCGTGCGCGGCGGCGCCGTTCATCGGCCCGGGGTTCTCTCCCGACTCGGCGGACTTCGTCTTCTGGCAGCTGCGCGTGCCCCGCACGCTGATGGCGATGCTGGTGGGCGGCACGCTGTCGCTGGTGGGCGCCGTGTACCAGTCCCTCTTCGCAAATCCGTTGGCCGCGCCCAGCACCGTGGGCACCACCGCGGGAGCCACCCTGGGCGCGCTGGTGGCCATCATCCTGGGGGCCCGGCTCGCTCCGGGCGGCCTGCCGCTCATCACCGCCGCGGCCTTCGTGGGGGCGATGGGCGTCAGCCTGGTGGTGGCCGCCATCGCCGCGGGCCGCCGCGTGCGGATGAACGACGTGGTGCTCGCCGGCATCGCCTGCTCCATGGCGGCGGGCGCCCTCTCCACCGGCTTGCAGTTCACCGCGGACTCCGCGGAGCTGACGGCCGCCCTGCGCTGGTCCCTGGGGCACCTGCCGCAGGTGGGCTACTCGGGCGTGCTGCTCCTCACCCCGTTCGCGGCCGTCACGGTCGTGGGCCTGCTCGCCCTCACCCGCGCGCTGGAGGTGTTCATCGCCGGCGAGGAACACGCGGAGTCCCAGGGCGTCCCCGTCCGTCGCGTGCGCACGGTGGCCATCGGCCTGGGGGCGCTGGGGGTGGCCGCCTGCGTCGCGTGGTGCGGCCCCATCGCCTTCGTGGAGCTCATCGTCCCGCACCTCGTGCGCCGCACGCTGGGAGTGAGCCGCCGCGTGCTCCTGCCCGGCTCCGTGGTGGTGGGAGCCGCGTTCCTCGCGTTGTGCGATGCGTCGGCGCGGGCGATCCTCCCGTGGCGTGAATTGCCCGTGGGAGTGGTGACAGCCGCCCTGGGCGCGCCCCTGCTCGTCTCCCTGGTCGCGCGCTCCCGCTCCTGACGCCCCCGCCGGACGGGGCCGCCCGAAGGGGGACCGGGCCTTCAGGACGGGGGGTTCACGAAGCGAGTTCGGGTATATTCCGCGCCACGCGGGGCCCCCGCCTGGGACGTGCCCCTGGAACTTCACGAAAGGCTTTGAGCATGAAGCGGCTGGGTAGCGTGGGTTTGATGCTGGGGATGCTGACCCTGGGCGGGTCCTTCGGCTGCACCGACGAGAAGGCGGAGAAGGCCAAGGAGCACCGGATCAAGGGCACCAACTTCCTCGCCGACAAGAACTACGCGGAGGCGGTGAAGGAGTTGGACGAGTCGCTGAAGATCGACCCGACCCAGGAGAAGGTCTGGGAGAAGAAGGCCTTCGCGCTCATGCAGGCGGGCAAGACGGACGAGGCCGCGCAGGCCGCGCTGAAGCTGGTGGAGTTCGCGAAGACGCCCCAGGACAAGGCCGAGGCCTACCGCAACGTCGCGGCGATGTACGCGAAGAACGGCCCGCTGGAGAAGGCGGAGCAGTACTTCCAGGAGTGCCTGAAGATCAACCCGAAGGACACCGACGCGCTCAGCTGGATCGCGGAGGTGCACTCGCAGCGCGGTGGCGCCCGCTCCATGTCCGCGCCCGCCGTCCCCGCGGAGCTGGACCTCGCGCTGAAGACGTATGACCAGGTCATCGCGATCAACCCGGACTCGGCCAACACGTACCTCAACAAGCGCATCGTGATGTTCAAGTACATCGAGCACGAGAAGGCGCTGCAGCAGGCCGCGGAGCAGGAGGCCATCGAGGCCGCCACGCCGCCCAAGCCGGAGAAGGGCAAGAAGGCCGTCGTGGATCCCCAGGCCGCCGAGCGCGTCGCCGCCGCCAAGGCCAGCGCCGCCGCGCACGCCAAGCGCATCGAGGAGCTGACGGCCCAGGCCAATGAGGCCACCAAGCAGTTCGGCGAGGCGACCAAGCGCGCCAAGGCCGCGCAGGCTTCGAACAAGTAGTCCGGGTGGTGGGGACGGGGCCTAACGCCGGCCTCGTCCTCCCCCGAAGAGGGCCAGCAGGATGCCGCCCACGAGCGCGGCGCCGCCGCCCGCGACGTACAGCGTGGTCTGCTCGGTGTTGCGGCCGGTGATGAGCTCGGTGGCGCGTTCGGTGAGCGAGTCGCGCGCCTTGAGTCCGGTGAACAGCAGCACCCCGCCCGCCACCGCCAGCATCAACCCCACGATTCGCACAGCACCCACACGGCCTCCTTGAATGGAATGGCTGCGAGGCCAGAAGGTCCGGCCCCGCGTTCAGCGCTTGCGCTTGCCCGGGGCTCCGCGCCCCGGCTTCTTGCCCGCGCCCTTCGACCCGCCGGCCTTCTTCCCCGGCGCGGCCTTCTTCGAGGGCTTCGCCCGGGCACTCGCGCCCGCGGCCGCCTTGCGGACCTTCTTGGACGCGCCCGCGCGGCCCGGAGCCGCCCCCGTGGAGAGCTGGCCCCGCTGCGCGGCCAGCGCGCGGATCCGGTCGAAGCCCGGGTGCGGTGAAGCGGCCGGAGCGCTGTCGTCCGCGTCGAACGCAGGCGTGAAGTCCTCGCGAGGCACCTTCGGACGCCGACCGGCCTCGTCATCCGAGCGCTCCGCGTCCCAGGTCTCGCGGGGGCCCTTGGCCTTGCGCGGAGCCTCGTCGCCAAAGCGGTCCGCTCCGGACAGCGCCTCGGAGGTTTCGGACCCGACGCCTTCGTCGGACGGGGGCAGCGCGGGACGGATGACCTTGCGCTTGCCCTTGGCCTGGGTGGCCGGCTCCGCCTTCGTCGCGGGGGCCTCTTCCGCACGGGCCTTCAGGAAACGGGAGGTGGCACGCGCGGGCGCGGCCTCCTCGCGGCGCCCTTCCCGGCTGAACCGTCCGCGCGGACGCGGCCGGGCCGCCTCTTCCCCCGAGGCTTCACCGCCGTACCCGGAGAGCGCCGCGGCGTCCTCCGACGCGACGTCCTCGGCCGTGGGCGGCTCCCACGGCTTCACGCCGAACGGCGTCTGCTCCGCCTCCGCGAGCGACCTCCACTGCTCCGCGTCGGAGGCCACTCCCGCCACGGGCTTCCGCCACGGCGTGCGGCCCGGCTTCGCGGTCTCCCGCTCGGGGCGTCCGGGCCGGCCCGGGCGCTCGTGCCGGGCCCCGGCGTGACGGCCCGGCGCTTCGTTCACGTACTCGCGGCGGCGCATCGTCGGCCGCGCTCCGGTGGCACTCGGGAGCGGGGCCTCGTCCTCGAACTGGAGCGCCTCGAAGTCGATCTTCCGCGACGTCGTGTTCGCGGACAGCAGCCGCACGCGCAGCTTCTGCCCCACGCGCACGCGCCGGCCGTTCGAATACACGAGCGCGTGCGTGCGCTTGTCCAGCTTGGAGCCCGGTCCCAGCGTCTCCGCCTTCACCAGGCCCTCGACGTGGACCTCGTCCAGCTCCACGAAGAAGCCGAACTCCGCGATGCCCGCCACCGTCGCGTCGAACTCCTCGCCCACGCGGTCCTTCATCATCAGGGCCGCGTAGAACGCCACCACCTCGCGCTCCACCGTCATGGCCGCGCGCTCGCGCTCCGAGCACTGCTGCGCCATGCCCTCCAGGCGCGACTCCTCGCGCTCCAGCTGCGATTCCGAGGGCCGCTTGCCCTTGCGCGCCCACACCGACTTCAGGATGCGGTGCACCAGCAGGTCCGGATACCGCCGGATGGGCGACGTGAAGTGAAGGTAGTTCTCCGCCGCCAGGCCGTAGTGCCCCACGCGCGTCGACGTGTAGACGGCCTGCATCATGGAGCGCAGCAAGAGCTGGTTCAGGGCCCGCTGCTCCGGGTGTCCCTCCAGCTGCGTGATGAACGCGTCCAGATCCTTGGACGACACGCCGTCTTCCACGTTCAGGTGGAAGCCGTACGCCTCCGCCAGCACCGCGAACGCGGCCAGCTTCTGCGGATCCGGCTCGCCGTGGAACCGGTACACCGTGGGCAGGCCCTCGTCCTGGAAGTACGTCGCCACCGCCTCGTTGGCGGCCAGCATGCACTCCTCGATGAGCCGGTGGCTGTCCTTGCGCTCGCGCTTCTCCATGCGCAGCGGGATGCCGTCCTCGCCCAGCACCACCTTGTGCTCGGGCACGTCGAAGTCGATGGCGCCTCGCGCCTTGCGCATGCCCATCAGCGCGCGCGCCAGCGCCATCAGCTGCTCGAACTGGGGCTTGAGGAAGTTGCGGTGCGGCACGTCCTTGCCGTCCAGGACGTCCTGCACCTCGTTGTACGTGCAGCGCGCCGTGCTGCGCATCACCGCCGGGTACAGCTCGTGCGAGCGCCGCTGGCCGTGACGGTCGAACGTCATGTCCGCCACCATGCACAGCCGGTCCTCGTCCGGACGCAGCGAACAGATGCCGTTGGACAGCCGCTCCGGCAGCATGGGCAGCACGCGGTCCGGCAGGTACACCGACGTCGCGCGGTTGAGCGCCTCCGCGTCCAGCGCGGTGCGCTCCTTCACGTAGTGCGACACGTCCGCGATGGCCACCACCAGCCGCCAGCCCCCGGCCTGGGGCTCCGCGTAGACCGCGTCGTCGAAGTCGCGCGCGTCCTCGCCGTCGATGGTGATGAGCGGCAGCGAGCGCAGGTCTCGGCGGTTGCCCTCCGTGGCCTCGGCCTCGGTCACCTTCACCGCGAACGCGTCCGCTTCGTCCATCACCTCCGGCGGGAACTCGTCGGAGAAGCCATGGGCGAAGGCCGAGCCCAGCACCTCCGCGCTCGGGTCGCCCGGCCGGCCCAGCGAGCCGGCCACCTCACCGAACAGCCCCTGCCCGGGCTCCAACAAATCCGCGCCCACGCCCAGCCGCACCTTCACCAGGTCGCCGTCGCGCGCCATCTGCGTCGCTGGCACGCGGATGGGGCCCGGGAGGTTCGTGTCCGTGGTCATGACCAGCGAGTGCCGGCCCTGCGCCACGTACGTGCCCACCGCCAGCTCGCGCCGCCGGTTGAGCACGCGCACCAGCCGGCCCTCGAAGCGGCCCGGCCGGCCCGCCACCTCCACGAGGACGCGGTCGTTGTCGAGCGCCCGCTGCGCCTCGCCGGGCGGCAGGAAGATGTTCTCGCCCTCGCCCGATACGGGGTGCACGAAGCCGAAGCCGTCCCGGTGCATGTGGAGGATGCCCTCCACCTCGGGCTGCCCGGACTCCTCGAAGCGGTCGTCCCGGAAGCCGCGCTGGAGCGAGCGCCGGAAGTCGCCGCCGCCGCGGGCACCCGGACGGTCGTCCCGGAAGCCGCCCCGGCGCTCCTCGCGCCCGCTGCCCGGGGAGGGGCCCCGCTTCTTGAAGGGAGGCGCGGACGGCTCGCGGCGGGGCTCGAAGCCGGCGTCGGGCGCCCGGGGCGTGCGCGGGCCTTCCAGCCGGAAGCGCTTGCCGTCCTTGACGATGACGCCCGCGCGCACCAGCTCACGCAGGGCGCGCTTGAGTTCGGTCTGCTGGCCGGGGTTCAGCCCTCCGAGGCGAAGGAGCTCCTTCAAGCCCAGGGAGTGGTCGGCTTCGGCCAGCAACTGTCGGATATGGTCTTGGGAGATGCTCACGGTGGGGATGCGGCAAGGCCGCTGAGGGAACGGGTAAGCCCGAAGGGTGCGGGCGGGAACCCCCCGGCCCCCATTCGCCCTCCCCAGGAGACCTTGCGGTCCAGGGAGGGCCCGTGCGCACAAGCCCTCAGGGCTTGACGGTGACGTTGATCTTGAAGGAGCGCTCCACCACGCCCGGCGTGAACGCCTTGGCGAGGAAGAACTCCACTTCGAAGCTGCCCGGGTTGCGCGGCGTGAAGAAGAACTCGCGGGTGGCCGGGCTGCCGTTGGGACCCGGCTCGAAGTTGGCCTCGCGCAGGCCCACGCGCTTGGCCAGCGTGGGCTCGATGGCCCAGGTGGCGCCGGGCTGCTCCTGCAGGCGCACGGTGAGGCCGTGGTTGAGCTTCACGTCCACGGACGTGGGCACCTCGCCCTCGATGTGGACCAGCTCCATCTCGTCGCGCGACACCGAGCGGGCCTCGGACGGACGCGGCTCCACCGTCTCCGCGGTGATGCGGCCGCCCCAGCCGGACGTCTTGTCCACCACGCCCGTCACCTGGAGCGTCTGCCCCACGTGCTTGCGCAGGCTCTTCACGGCCGCCTTGCCCTCGATGGCGAAGGACACCTGCTGGCGCGTACCGCCGTTGGAGACGACGAGCACGAAGTCCTCGCCCATCATCTCCAGGTTGCCCCGGATGCTGGCGAAGCCCTTGATGCCGGCGCCCATGCCCGCGGCGATGGCCATGGAGACCTCGCCGGGCGACAGGTAGCGCAGCTTCGGCTCCGAGTCCGAGGGCGGCGGCGCGACCTCTTCCACCTCCGGCTTCTTGGCGGAGTACTTGCGCACCTCCACCACGCCGCTGTGGTTGGTCGTCTTCTTGATGAGCCCGCTCACGGAGACCTTGTGGTCCACGTAGGCCGGCAGCACTTCCTGATCCGGTCCCTGCAACAGGAACGTCAGCTCGCGCTTGTCGCGGCCCACGACGACCAGGTGGGGCATCTCGCCGCTGAGGATGAGGCGGCCCTTGAGGCTGCCCTCCCCCATCACGCCGCGGCCCTCGCCGGCCGTGAGCAGCTGCTCCATCTCACGCTTCGTGAGCGGCTCGCCCACGGGGGGAAGCTTCGTCGCGCGCGGGCGCGGCTTCTCCACGGGGGGGCCAGCGGGGACGGCCGACGGGGCCTTGCCCCCCGCCTTGCCAGCGCCCTTCTTGCCAGCGGCGGCGGGCGCGGGGGCCGCAGCCTTCGCGGCGGGCGCGGCCTTGCCAGCCTTCGCGGGAGGCGCCGGGGGAGCCGCCTTGCCCGCCGCCTTCTTGGCGGACGCGGGGGCCTTCTCCACCTTCTCCGCGACCGCCTTCTTCGCCGCCGCGACCTTTCCCTTCGCCCCTTCCGCCACCGCCTTGACGACCTTCGTCGCGGCCGTCGCCACCTTCTTCGAGGCGTTCCTGATCAGATCCAGGCGGGCCGCGTTGTCCTTCTTCGCGGTAGGCTTCGCACCGGCTTTTGCAGCGGGAGTCGGCTTCTTCGCCCCGGACTTGGGCTTGGCCATCGACGCTGTCTCCTTGGAAATTTCCCGTGTGCTATCAACGGGTTGGCGGGACGCCCCTGCTGTTGGACGCGAGCCTCGCGATCACGATTGCTTGTAACGATGATCAGCTGGGCTGTCAAACTAACACTTGATTTTCCCACGGACTTTGGGTGGGAAAACAGCATGAGTGACGCCCCCGCATTGCTGCCGGTGGAGGAGGCCCGCGCGCGGATCCTCGGGCTGTGCACGCCGCTGGCCACCGAGTGGGTGCCCGGGGACGACGCCCTGGGCCGCGCGCTGGCCGAGGACCTCCACGCCCGCCGCACCCTGCCCCCCTGGGACAACTCCGCCATGGACGGCTACGCGGTGCGCGCCCGGGACCTGGCGGGCCCCCTGCCCGTGCGCCTCACCGTGGGAGAGACGGTGTTCGCCGGCAGGCGCCCCACCCGGCAGGTCGTCCCTGGCACCTGCGCGCGGATCATGACCGGCGCCCCCCTGCCCCCGGGCGCGGACGCGGTGGTGATGCGCGAGCGCACCCGCGCCGTCCCGGACGCACCGGACGCGGTGGAGGTTCTGGAGGCCGTGGGGCCGGGGAACTTCATCCGCCCCCGGGGCGAGGACGCCAAGGAAGGCGACGTGCTGCTGCGGCGCGGCACCCCGCTGGGCATCCCGGAGCTGGGCCTGGTGTGGGCGCAGGGCCAGGGCACGGTGCCGGTGCCCCGCCGGCCGCGCGTGGCGGTGCTGTCCACCGGCGACGAGCTGTGCCGGGTGGACGAGCCCCCCGGCGACGGCATCGTGGACGTCAACGCCCCCGCGCTGGCCCTGGCGGTGCGGCGCGCGGGCGGCGTGCCCACGCTCCTGGGCATCGCCCGGGACACGCGGGAGGCCGTCCAGGAGGCCCTGGCGCGCGTGGAGGGCTTCGACGTGGTCCTCACCAGCGCCGGCGTCTCCGTGGGCGACCACGACTTCGTGAAGGACGCCCTGGAGGCCCTGGGCGTCGAGCAGCGCTTCTGGCGCGTGGCCATCAAGCCCGGCAAGCCGCTGGTGGTGGGCCAGCGGGGGCGCACCCTGTTCCTGGGTCTGCCCGGCAACCCCACGTCGTCCCTGGTGACGTTCGAGCTCTTCGTGCGCCCCGCCCTGCGCCGGCTCCAGGGGCTGGAGGACGTGGAGCCCCCGCGCGTCGCCGGCCGCCTGGAGGGACGCCTGTCCAAGGCCCCGGGGCTTGCCCACTTCGTGCGTGTCACGGCCACCTGGCGGGCGGGCGAGCTGTGGGCGAAACCGCTGGGGACTCAGACGTCGGGGGCCCTGCGTTCAGCCTCTGCGGCCACACATCTGCTTCACTTCCCCCGCGACTCCAGCAGCTTGACTGATGGCTCCCATGTGGAGCTGATTCCCCTCTCGTGGGTCGCTTGAGCAACGCAGTCCACGCCCGCCGCATCCAAACAGGCGGGTTTCACCACACCCCTCCGGGTGTCACCTTGACTTGCATCCGAGGGGGCGAGAAGTAACGGCCCCCTACTGGGAGACGACCTACCATGTCCGACACGCGCTCACCCCAGGTCCTGCCGACCCGCAAGCCGACCCAGCACCTGGAGCGGTACTCGGAGGCGGACGTGCCCACGGCCCGCGGGGTGCTGAAGACCATCGTCTTCCGCGACAAGCGCAACGGGCGCGAGCACGTGGCGCTGGTGGTGGGCGAGCCCAAGGGGCTGGAGGGGGTGCCGGTGCGCATCCACTCCGAGTGCCTCACGAGCGAGGTCTTCGGCAGCCTCAAGTGCGACTGCCGCGAGCAGCTGGACCGGGCGCTGGACTTCGTGGCCCAGAACGGGCTGGGCGTGGTGCTGTACCTGCGCCAGGAGGGCCGGGGCATCGGCCTGGGCAACAAGATCAAGGCCTACGCCCTGCAGTCCAAGGGGCTGGACACCTACGAGGCCAACCGGCAGCTCGGCTTCGCGGACGACTTGCGCTCGTACGACATCGCTGCGGAAATGCTGCGGTCGCTGGACGTGCGGTCGGTGGACCTGATCACCAACAACCCGCTGAAGATCGCCGGGCTGGTGGAGGAAGGCGTGGCGGTCCGGCGCCGAATCCCTTCCCGGACCGAGCACAATCCGCATAACGTCGACTATTTGAAGACGAAGCGCGAGCGTACGGGGCACCTGATTGAGCTCTTCGCGGAGGACGACGACACCGAAGCCAAGGCCGGCTGAGCGCCCGGCCCGGCGGAGCACCGCGCGCTTCGAGGTGCGCTTCTGGGGGGTGCGCGGCTCCATCCCCGCGCCCGGCCCCGCGACGAAGCGCTACGGCGGCAACACGCCGTGCGTGGAGGTCCGCTGCGGGGATGAGCTGCTCATCTTCGACCTGGGCTCCGGAGCGCGCGGCCTGGGGGATGCGCTGGTGGCGACGCGAAAGCCCGTCAAGGCGTCCATCTTCATCTCGCACTACCACTACGACCACCTGCAGGGCCTGCCGTTCTTCTCGCCGATGTTCTCTCCGGCGAACGACGTGACGCTGTACGGGTCGCCTCGGGACGGCAAGTCGCTCAAGCAGATTCTGGCCGGGCAGATGGTGCACCCGTACTTCCCGGTGACGGCGGAGGACGTGTTCCGCACGCGCCTGGCGTACCGGGACGTGGTGGTGGGCGAGGACATCCCGGTGGGCAAGGCCACGGTGCGCACGCTGGAGCTGAACCACCCGGGCGGCAACGTGGGCTACCGCGTGGACTTCGGCGGGCGCTCGCTGGTGTACGCGACGGACGTGGAGCACGGCACCGCGTTGGACGCGAAGCTGTTCGACTTCGCGCGCGGCGCGGACGCGCTCATCTACGACTCCATGTACACGGAGGACGAGTACCGCGGCCGCACCGGGCCGGCCCGCACGGGCTGGGGCCACTCCACCTGGGAGGCGGCGGTGCGCGCGGCGGACGCCAGCGAGGTGAAGCAGCTGGTGCTCTTCCACCACGACCCGGGCCGCGACGACGCGAGCATGGACAAGCTGCTGCGCGAGGTGCGCAAGCACCGCAAGGCGACCATCGCCGCGAAGGAAGCGATGGTCATCGAGCTGTAGCGGCTGTCACGGCCCGGGCGCGTCGAGCGCCCGGGTCACCGTCTCGCGCAGGCCCCGGAAGGGCAGCCGCGCGAGGGCGGTGGGCACGTCCACCCACTCGAAGGCGTCGTGCTCCGCGCCCAGGCGCACCTGGGTGTCCGGCGCGGCGTGCACCGCGAAGCCGTGCTCCTCCACCAGCCGGGGCGGCAGCGCCTCCCCCAGCGCGAACGCGTGGCGATAGGCCAGGTCCACGACGGGGAGCTGGAGGCCCGTCTCCTCCGCCACCTCGCGGCGGGCGGCCTCCGCCGGGGACTCGCCCGGCTCCAGGCGCCCCGTCACCGTCTGCCAGAAGCCGCCGCGCTCCGGCGTCCGGCGCAAGAGCAGCACGCGCGCTTCCGGGCCGCGGCCGTGCACCACCGCGACGCTCACCGTGCGCAGGTCCACCGTGCCGTCCACGCGGCGTGCATCGAAGACCTGGGTGAACTCGCGGGCGAGCGCCTCCTCCACGTCCGGGACGGGCACGGGGTGGCCCAGCTCGCGCTGCATGGACGTGACGCCCGCCTCGCGGATGCCGCACGGGACGATGAGCTGGAAGTGCTCCAGGTTCGTGTTCACGTTGAGCGCGAAGCCGTGCGTGGTGAGCCAGCGCGACAGGTGCACGCCAATGGCGCCAATCTTCCGCGCGTCCGGTGAGCCCTCGTGCCCCAGCCACACGCCCGGCCACTTGGGGATGGCGCCCGCCGTGAGGCCGAAGCCCGCGAGCGTCTGGATGAGGCCACGCTCCACGTCGCGCACGTAGCGGCGCACGTCGCGGCGGTCCTCTGGCAGCAGGAGGATGGGGTAGCCCACCACCTGCCCGGGGCCGTGGTAGGTGACGTCGCCGCCCCGGTTGGTGTCGAACACCTCCACGCCCTCTTCCGCGAGGCGCGCGTCGGTGGCGGTGATGTTCCCGCGCTTCGCGGCGCGGCCCAGCGTGAGGACGGGCGGGTGCTCCAGCAGCAGCAGCGCGTCGCCAATGAGTCCCTGCAGGCGGGCCTCGCCGAACAGGTGCATCAGCTTCAGTCCGTCCTCGTACTCCACCCGGCCCAGGCGGAAGACGGTGAGCGTGTTCATGGTGATCCCTTTCGCCCCCCTCGAGGGTTGTGGGATGGCGCGGCGGGCGTCTGCGCCGCCTCCAGGCTCCAGCTGCCCGCGTAGACGCGTGACAGGAGCGCCTGGAGCTCATGCCCCGCGCGCGGGGAGCGGACCGCTTCGGCGGCGAACGCGCCCAGGACTTCTTCCGACAGGGTGACGGCCGGCTGGCGCAGGGCCAGGGAGCGGCGGGCCACCTCGACCAATTCCGGCACCGTGGGGCGGCGCACCGGGAGCAGCACCTGCACGCGCTCCAGCAGGGACACCGGCACAAGGCCCTGCACCGCTTCAATCATGCCCGCGGTGGTGGGCACGGGCAGGCTGCCGCCCTCCCCTCGCACCCACAGGCCCAGGGACGACACGGCGCCGCGAGCGCTCATCACCACCGCGCGCTCCCGGTGGCTGGAGAGGAACGCGGCCAGCACGGCCTGCCCGCCGGACTCCAGGCGGTCCACGTCCTCCACGAGGAGCGGCTCCGTGCCCGGCGTGGACTCCAGCGCCTCCACGGTCGTGAGCACGCCCTGGCCACGCCGCTGGAGCGACTGGAAGAAGAGGCTCTTGCCGCAGCCCTCCGGGCCCACGAGCAGCAGGCAGCGCGCGCCCGCCTGGAGCGTGCGCTCCAGCAGGGTCTTCACCTCGTCGTGGCCCACCATCTCCACGGTCCCCGTGCGCGGCTCCTCCACGACGGGCTTGCGCACGGGGGGCGGAGGGACGACGTCGCCCAGGAGGCCCTGGGATTCGCCCAGGCAGCCCTTGCAGATGAACGCACCGGCCGGGCCCGCCACCAGGTCGCCCACTTCTCCCCGGGGCCGGCAGCAGAACGAGCACCATGCGTCCAGCGCGGGATCCGCACGGGTGGGTCCCCGCTCGATGATGCGCTTCTCGCGTCGGCGGCCCCGGGCCGGTTCGGCGTGCACGGGAGAGGTGTCCTCGTCCGGTGGACGCAGGAGCCCCCCGGGGACGACGACGTCCTCCGCGCCCGAAGCACGCAGCAGGCCGGTGGCGGGGATGAGCTCGTCCTCCTCGGGAGGAAGGAGCAGGCCACCCGGGACGACGACGTCGCCTTGATCTCCAGAGGCGGGGGGCTCGCTCTCCACGCGCGGGCCGTCTGCCTCGGCCGTACTCGTGGCGGAAGGCCCGTCATGCAGGGTGGCGGCTTCGGCCGGGGACGGGGCTCCGACGGCGGCGATCCTTCCGGCGAGCCTGGGCAGGCCGGGCTCGGAGGGAAGCGCCGCGCCACCGGTCACGGTGGGCTCCTCCAGCGTGTGCACCCCGGCGTCGGCCTTGTCGTTGAAGGCGGCGGACACCGTGTCGCTCCAGCCCACCGCGCGGAAGGCCATCGCGTCCTTGCCCCCCGTCATCGCCGCGGTGAAGGCGGGGCTCACGTCCGGGGCGCGGGCCTTCAGCTGGCGCGCCTGCCGCAACAGCTGCGAGGCGCGCGAGGTGTGCCCGGAGCGCTGGTAGAGGGCGGCGGCCTGCTCCAGGCACTCCGCCGCTCGCGCGCGGTCTCCCTGGAGCTCGGCGGTCTGCGCGGCGCGGATCAACTCACGGGGATTGTCGGCCATCGCGGATGCCCGCCTTCAGCGTTGCTGTTCCGGAAGTCCCCCGCGTCCCGGCCGCCCCCCGGAGCAGGAGCGGTCGGGCGAGCCCCGCGACGCGTGTCCTCACGCCATCGCGAGGAACAGCAGGTCCGGCGCCTCCAGGTACTTGATGATCTCGTACACGAAGCTCGCCGCGACGTCGCCGTCGATGACGCGGTGGTCGCAGGACAGCGACAGGTTCATCATGTCCCGGACGACCACTTGGTCGTTCTTCACCGCCGGGCGCTTCTTCAGCTTGTGAACGCCCAGGATGCCCACCTCGGGGTGGTTCAGGATGGGCGTGGCGAACAGGCCGCCGCTCTGCCCCAACGAGGTGATGGTGAAGGTGCCGCCCGTCAGCTCCTCCATCTTCAGCTTGCGGTCGCGCGCCGCGACGCTCAGGCGGGAGATCTCCTTCGCCAGCTCGCCCAGCGTGAGCTGATCCGCGTTCTTCACCACCGCCACCGTGAGGCCGTCCGGCGTGGCCACCGCGATGCCGATGTTGTACTCGCCGCGCACCACCAGCTCCTGCGTCGACTCGTCGAAGTTCGCGTTGAGGTGCGGGAACTTCTTCATCGCCGCGATGGTCGCCTTCACGATGAACGGCAGGTAGGTCAGCTTCGTGCCGTCGCCGGCCGCCGCCAGCTGGCTGTTGAGCCGCGTGCGCAGCGCGACCAGGTCCGTGGCGTCCACCTCCTCCACGAACGCGAAGTGCGGCATCGTGAACTTCGAGCGCACCATCTTCTCGGCGATCTTCTTGCGCAGCCCGCGCAGCGCGATGCGCTCGTCGCCCTTGCCCGAGGACACCGGCGCCGCCGCCGGACGCGCGGCCTGGGGCGCGGGAGCCGCGACCTCGTTCTTCTTGGGCGCGCCGCTGCCACCCTCCAGCGCCGCCACCACGTCCGCCTTCGTCACGCGGCCCTGCGGCCCCGAGCCGGAGATCTCCGCCAGGTCCAGGCCGTGCTCGCGCGCCATGCGGCGCGTGACGGGCGTGGCCAGCACCTTCGTGGCCGAGGCCGGCGCCGCGGCCACCGCCGCCTGCGCGGGGCTCGAAGCCGGAGCGCCGTGCGACGCCGGGGCGCCATGGGCGGGGGCCTCCGCCGCGGGAGCGCTCCCCTCCATCTCCAGCGTCACCAGCAGCTGGTGCACCTTCGCCATGTCGCCCTCACGGCCGTGCGTCTTCACGACGCGGCCGGCGTGGGGGGTGGGCACGGTGACCGTGGCCTTGTCCGTCATCACCTCGCAGAGCACCTGGTCTTCCTTCACCAGGTCGCCCTCCTTGACGTGCCACTTGACGAGCTCGCCCTCCGCCACGCCTTCGCCGAGATCCGGGAGCTTGAATTCGAAAGTCGCCATGAGCGGGAGTGTCTCTCTCTGGGTTGGGGAAGGGGTGCGTCCGGTCAGCCGAGTCGCTCGACGCGCTCGCGCTCCATCAGGCCCTTCATGAAGAATTCGGCGGCGCGGTAGCTGGAGCGCACGAGCGGCCCGGAGGCCACGTAGAGGAATCCGTAGGACTCCGCCAGCGTCTTGTAGGCTTCGAACTGCGCGGGCGTCACGAAGCGCTCCACGCGCAGGTGGTACTGCGACGGCTGCAGGTACTGGCCCAGCGTGAGCACGTCCACGCCCACGTCGCGCAGGTCCTTGAACGTGCGCTCCAGCTCCGCGTCCGTCTCGCCCAGGCCCACCATGACGGACGTCTTGGTGTAGACCTTCTCCGGGCGGTTCTTGAGGTACTCCAGCACGCGCAGGGACTGGCGGTACGTGGCGCGGCGGTCGCGCACCGTCGGCGTCAGCCGCTCCACCGTCTCCACGTTGTGCGCCACCACGTGCGGCTTCGCCTCCGCCACCGTGGCCAGGTCCTCTTCCTTGCCCTTGAAGTCCGGGATGAGGACCTCCACGAGCGTGCGCGGGCTCTCCTTGCGCAGCTCCCGGATGGCGGACGCGAAGTGGCTGGCGCCCCCGTCCGGACGGTCGTCGCGGTTCACCGACGTGACGACGATGTACTCGAGGTTCATCTCCTTCACCGCCTGCGCCAGATGGATGGGCTCCATCGGGTCCAGCGGCGGGGGCGCCCCGACCTTCACGTGGCAGAAGCGGCAGGCGCGCGTGCACACCTCGCCCATCAGCATCACCGTGGCGGTGCCTCCGCCCCAGCACTCGGCGATGTTCGGGCAGCGGGCCTCCTCGCACACCGTGGCCAGCCCCACGCGCTTCACGATGGCCTTCACCCGCTCATAGCCCTCGCCATGCGGCAGGCGCACCTTCAACCACTCGGGTTTACGGGTGCTTTCAGAGACCTGTGGGAGGGGGAACCGGTCGGGAGTCGCCATGGGTCGCGGGCCTTCTAGAGGGTGGGTGAAAGCAGGGTCAAGCGTGAAGCCCTGACGCGAGGCGTTAGCGCGGGCCAGCCTGGAGGAGAACTTCCGGGAGGTGTAACGCGGTGGACAGGGCGCGGCCACGTGGGGCGGGCATGCCCATCCTCCAGCCCATGGCGGCCATCCATTTGGGGACCAGCGGGTACGTCTACAAGCACTGGAAGGGGCTCTTCTATCCGGACGGGCTGCCGGCCCGCCGCTGGCTCCCCTACTACGCGCGCGTGTTCTCCACCGTGGAGCTCAACGCCACGTTCTACCGCCTGCCCACGGAGGCCGCCGTGGACGGCTGGCGCGAACAGGTGCCGCCGGGCTTTCTCTTCGCGTGCAAGGGCAGCCGCTTCCTCACGCACCTCAAGCGCCTCACGGAGGTGGGCGAGGGCGTGGAGCACTTCTTCTCACGCGTCTTGCGGCTGGGCAGCCGGCTGGGGCCCATCCTCTGGCAGCTGCCGCCCGGCATGACGAAGCCGGATCCGGAGCGGCTGGAGCGCTTCCTCGCCCACCTGCCGGGCGGCGTGCAGCACGTCTTCGAGTTCCGGCAGGCGGCCTGGTACCACCCGGAGGTGCTCGCGGTGCTGGAGGCGTACGGCGCGGCGGTGTGCGAGCACGACCTCGTGGACGTGCCGGTGCCCCACCCCACCGGCGGCTTCCGCTACCTGCGCTTCCACGGCGCGCACCTGCGCTACGAGGGCCGCTATGGGCGACGCGTGCTCCGGCGGGTGGCGGAGGATCTGACGGCCTGGCGCGACGCGGGGCGGACGGCCTGGGTCTTCTTCAACAATGATTTGAAGGGCCATGCGCTGCTGGACGCGTTCGACCTGGCGGAGCTGCTGGGCGAACCGCTGCACCGGCCGGAGCCGTCCGCCGTGACGTAGACAGCGGCGCCCGGCCCTTGTGTGGGGGCCGGACGCCGCCGGGACCGCGTGCCCGGGGGATCACTGACCGAGCACCTGCACCTCGATGCGGCGGTTCTGCACGCGGCCCTGAGGGGTGTCGTTGGAGGCGATGGGATCCGCGTCACCCTCGCCACTGACTTCAATGCGCTCCTGCGGAATGCCGTCGCGCACCAGCTCGCGGCGGACGCTCTCCGCGCGGGTCTCCGACAGCTGGCGGTTGGCGTCCGCGTTGCCGGTGGAGTCCGTGAAGCCCTTGATGCGCACGCGCGTGTCGGTCTTCTCCTTCAGCACGTTGCCCAGCTCGTCCACCATGCGCTTGCTCTTCGATGAGATTTGCGACGAGCCCGTGCGGAACTCCACGCCCTCCAGCACGAAGCCCTGCGCCGCGCCCGGGCCGTCGATGGCCTCACGCAGGCTGCTGGGGTCGCTCACGCGCAGCTTCTCCTGGCCGGAGCCGCCGGTGCCCTCGCCCGCCTGCGCCCCAGCGCTCGCGGCGCCCGCGCTCTGCTTCTCCACATCGCCGGAGCCGCCGGTGCCCGCGTCCGCCGCCATGCTGGAGCCACCGGTGCCCTCGTCCTCCACGGCGCCGGAGCCGCCGGTGCCCGCGTCCTGCGCCATGCTGGGGCTCTCGCTGCCCACGGCACCGGAGCCGCCGGTGCCCGCGTCCTGCGCCACGTTGGCGCTTCCGCTCGGCTGCATTCCGGAGCCGCCGGTGCCTTCATTGTCCACCGAGCCAGAGCCGCCCGTCGCGGGCGGAGCCGGCTGCACGGCCGGCGCGGGCTGCGCGGCGCGGTTCTGCTCGGGTGGCTGGGTGGTGCGGGTCACCTGAGGAGCGCGGGCGCGCTCATCCCTGCGTCCTCGCAAGGCACCCCACGCGAGCACGACCAGGGCGAGCAGGGCCAGCGGAATGGCCCAGCCGGCGATGCTCTTCTTTTGCTCCGGCGGACGGTTGTAGGTCTGCCGTGGCGAGCCCTCCCGCACGGTATGGGCCTCTCGCACGGGGCCTGCCTCACGGACCTGCGACACCTCGCGGTGGGGTTCGATGACCTCCGCGACCGCGTGGCGCCCACCTCCGAAGCCCAGGACGCCGCCCAGTCCCGCCGGCAGCGCGGCGGCGATGTTGTTGCGCTGGCCGTTGAGCAGCTGCATCAGCCCGGATGACCCCATGCGCTGGTCGCGCACCTGCCTGCCCAGGACGCCCATCAGCATGGGCGCGGCCAGGGACAACAGCCGCGTCGCCGAGCCGGCATTGCGCATCCCTCCGAAGCGCGTGAGCCCCTCGGTGACGCCACCCAGCTTGTTGCCGAAGATGCCGCTCAGCATCCCCTTCCCGCGCTCCTCCTCGTCGAGCAGTCCTTCCCCCATGCCGCCGGGGTGCGAGGGCGCGTCGGGTCCGGTGAAGCCGCCCTCGTTGAGCTTCGACAGCAGGCGGTGCGCGCCGGCCTCGTTGCCGCCCTGATCCACGACGCCCGCGGCCACGGCGGCGATGGCGCCCGGCAGCGCCTTGGTGGTCGCCTGCGGGTCCTCGCCCAGCGAGCCGCTGATCTTCTGGAGCAATCCTTTCTGCATGAACTGTGAGCCGACTGCCTCGATCAGATTGAACGCCATGTGATGCCTCCCGGTCGGGTCCCGCACCGGGACGGCCGGTGCGCGAAGCCACCTCCCCACCGGACCGCGTGGGGCTGAGGGCTCTGGTGCAATCGATACGGAGCACCCCGGGTGCTGGTAAGCCCTCACGGAGAGCCCGGGGAAGAGCCCCCGGAGGGTCGTCACCTTCGCGGACGACTGCGAATCCTGGAGGCCATTGCGCCCCCCGCGTTCACTTGTCCGCGAGCTTCCCCGGGAGGGCGCGCGGGAAGTAGTGCGCGAGCAACTGCTCCGCGGTCCATCCCTGCCGTGCGAGCAGGGCCGCGCCGGCCTGACAGAGGCCGACGCCGTGACCATGGCCCTGCCCTTCGAGGAGCGCCTGGTTCCCGCCAAGCGTCATGGAGAACCGCGCGCTGCGGATCCGATTCCACCCGGCGCGGGCTCCGAGCGCGCGGAAGAACGCATCACCGCGCGCATCGCGTCCCGAAGCGCGGTCCACGATGCGCACCACCGCGCCGCTGGAGTCCCGATCCAGCAGCAGATCCGCGGCCTGCGCGGAGCCACCGAGCGCATCCGACGCGGCGGCCGACACCAGCGCGCGAGGCACGACAGCGCGCCACGGAGACGCGGGGCAGCGGTCCGGCACGGCGGCGGCGCCGGTGAGGTCCGGGGCACCGAACACCGCCACGGGCTCGGCCGTGTGTCCGCCGCAGCTTGCGTGGAAGGGAGCGAGCGCGATGGCGCCATCGGACAGGCGCAGCACGATGCCTTCCGTGGAGCGGGTGGCATCGCGAGCGCGGCGCAGATGGCGAGCGAAGCCCTCGCCGCGAAGGACCTGGCAGTGGGTGAGGTCGCAGGCCCGGGCCTCGTCGTGCCGCTTGCCGGAAGCGAGCACGTAGCTGCGGGCGGTGATGGCCTGGGCACGGAGCGCTTCGAAGGGGGTGTCGACCTCGGTCTCGCTGGCGGTGACGGCGGCGACGTAGGTCTCCAGCGCGAAGGTGGCGACGACGATCAACTCTCCGTCGCGGGCCTCCAGTGACAGCGAGGCCTCGTAGCGTCGATCCACGCCCCGGCCCCGGACCTGCCAGCGGCCCGCGTCCAGCCGCAGGGCGTGAGGCTGGGGACGACCGTCCACGATGAGTGCGTCCCTCGACGCCACGGCCTCCAACGAGCGCGGGCCCTCCAGCCGCAGCCGCGCGGGCCGGTGCTTGGAGAGGATCCGGACGTCGACCTGTGGATTGGCCGCGGGCTTGCGCGCACGGGAAGCAGGCGCAGGGGACGCGTTCGCATGGGCCGAAGGCGACGACCGCGCCTGGCGTGAAACGGGACGGACGTTCGTGTCAGCGTCACCCGACGCATCCGTGCGCCCAGCGCCGGGCGCCATGCCCGCCACCAGCGCGGCGAGGAGCACGGCGACGCCCGCCGCGTTCATCGGACGCGGTACCGCGTCACCGCCAGCGGCGCGGAGCCACCGGGCGCCCACAACTCCAACCGGCGCTCCCCTTCCACCGCCGGCAGCCGCGTCACGAAGGGCGGGCGGAGCTCGATACGACGGCCATCGTCCGTGCGCAGCTCCAGCAGCTTCGCTCCCTTGGGCGCCATCACGCGCACCGGCACGGCCTGCGCGCTTTCGGGCAGCTCCGGCTCCACGAGGAACTCATCCCCGTTCGCCGGCAGGATGAAGCCGGGCTGCATCCCCGGCCCGCCCTCCGCGCCCACCGACGTGGAGGTCAGTCCCTCCGCCTGGGCCCACGCGAGGTACGCCGGGCCCACGTCCAGTGCGCCGTCGCTCCGGTGCATGGTGCACGCATGGCGCGGCGCCGTGCCCGGCAGATAGACCTCCTTCATCGCTCCAGGACAGTTCGGGCCCGCGCGCTCGCCGGACAGCGGGCAGATCTCCGCGGACTCGAAGTGGCTGCGGTCCACCAACGGCGCGGCGCGGAGGCCCCTCATCGCCAGCGACATCACGCGCGCGAACACCGGGCCCGCGCCCGTGATGCCGGACACCCCGCGCATTGGCGTGCCGTCGAAGTTGCCCACCCACACGGCCACCGTGCGCTCGCGCGTGAAGCCCGCCGCCCAGTTGTCCACGTGCGCCCGGCTCGTCCCCGTCTTCGCCGCCACGCGGAACGGCAACCGCAGCGCATTGTCCAGACCGAAGGCCGGCGCCCTCGCGGCCTCGTCCGCCAGCACGTCCGTGAGCAGCTCCACCGGCCGAGCCGCCAGGAAGCGGTGCTCCTGCATCTCCATCGGGATCCTCAGCGGCGAGCCATCCGGCCCGAACGCCGCGCGCACCTCCCTCAACGGCCCCACCACCCCACCTCGCGCCAGCCCCCGGTACGCCCGCGCCAGCTCGCGCAGCGTCACGTCCCCGTTGCCCAGCACGATGCCCACGCCGTAGTGCGACGCGCTCTCCGTGAGGCTCTGGAAGCCCGCCTCGCGCAGCACGCGCAGCACCTGCTCCGGCCCCAGCGCGTCCGCCACGCGCACGGCCGGGATGTTGTAGCTGGACGCCAGCGCCGCCCGCAGCCGCACCGGGCCGTGCACGCGCCGGTCGTAGTTCTTCGGCACGTACGCGCCGCCCGGCGTCGCCAGGTGCACCTCCACGTCCGCGAGCACGCTCGACGGCGTGAAGCCCTTGCTCAGTGCCAGCCCGTACGCGAACGGCTTGAGCGCCGACCCCGGCTGCCGCAGCGAGCGCACGCCGTCGTTCTGTCCGCCCTTCGCCTCGTCCAGGAAGTCCGAGGACCCCACGTACGCGAGCACCTCGCCCGTCGCGTTGTCCAGGACGATGGCCGCCGCCTCGCCCACGCGCCGGTGTGCGAGCCCCCGCAGCTCCTCCGTGATGGCCTTCTCCACCGCCGCCTGGAGCGCCGGGTCGATGGTCGTCTCGATGCGCGACGCACGGTCCAGCCCCAGCTCCGGCAGCCGCTGGAGCAGCGCCGTCGTCAGGTGCGGCACCTCGAACACGCGCTCCGGAGGCACCAGGTCCAGCGGCGTCTCCTCCACCGCCTTCGCCTCCTCCTTCGTCAGGAAGCCCTCCTCCACCATGCGCGAGAGCACGTCGCGCATCCCGGCCAGCGCCATCTCCGGCCGCCGGTACGGGTCCCTCCGCGCGGGCGACCGCGCCATTCCCGCGAGCAGCGCCGCCTGTCCCGCCGACAGCCGCTCCGCCGGACGCCCGAAGTACCGCTGCGCCGCCGCCTCCACGCCGAACGTGGAGTTCCCCAGCGGCACGCGGTCCAGGTACTCCAGCAGCACCTGCTCCTTGGACAGGTGCGCCGTCAGCCGCAGCGCCCACAGCGCCTCTCCGGCCTTGCCCCACCACGAGCGCTCGCGAGGCACCAGCCTGCGCGCCAGCTGCTGCGGAATCGTGGACGCGCCGGACACGATGCGCCCGGCCGACACGTTGTCACGCGCCGCCCGGGCCACCGCCACCACGTCCACGCCCGGATGCCACGTGAAGCGTTGATCCTCCGCGGCGATGAAGGCCTGCCGCACCTTCGGGGGAATGCGTCCCCCCGGAAGGCCCACACTGCGCCCGTCCTCGCGGGAGAGCACCTCGCGCAGGGCGTGGCCCGTGCGGTCGGTGAGCACCAGCGAGGACACCGCCTCGCGAGACAGCAACGTCCCCGGCAGGGGCCACGCGATGAAGCCCGCGCAGCCCACCACCACGAGCGCCGCGAGGACCGCCACGGCACGCACCGTCCCGCGAAGCGTGAGGCGCTTCATCACTTCGAGGCGACCTCTTCCGGCAGCAGCACCGGGAAGCGCCCACCCTCGGAGCGGCCGAACACCTCCGGCGCGTACATCTCCTCCGCGTGCGCGGGCTTGAGCAGGAAGTCACCCGGCGTCGTGGCCCGGGCGACGAAGCTCGTCACGTGCACGCCGGGCGGCAGCTCGTCGGCGAAGAACACCACGCGGTCATCCCGCATCTCCGTGTGGTTGAACGGCGACCAGAAGCGCGTCGCCCAGACGTTGTTGCCCTCGTCCGTCTCCGACAGGTCCTCCTCGCTCTCGTACTCGTAGCCCTCGCCGGGGCCCTCCTCCTCGCCGGAGCCCGCGGGGCCCGGCAGGCTCGCCGTGCTGGCCAGCGACGTGTCCACCGGCTCCAGGCCCGCGGGCAGCGGCACGTCCACCGCCACGAAGTTGCGGCGCATCGGCGTGGCCACGCGCACGCGCACGCGCACCAGCTCACCCGCGCGAGCGGCCTTCGCCTGGCCGCCGCCCGAGTACGGCTCGAACCAGCGCTGGACGATGATGCCCCGGTCCAGCGGGTCCACCGGCAGCTGCGCCGGCGCATAGCGCAGGAGCGCCCCGTAGTAGAGGTTGCCCGTGCCGTTCACCCCGAAGGTGAAGGGCTGCGCCTTGTCCGCCGGGCCCAGCTTCTCCACCGGCACCTGCACCGTCTTCACGCCCATGTCGCGGCCCTTGAAGTCGGCGGAGGCAATCACCTGCCCGCCCAGCTTCACCACCGCCTCGAACGACGGCACGGCCGTCTCCTTGCGGCGCACCACTTCGGACAGGGCCATCAGCGTGAAGGCCGCCTCCTGCGTGTTGCGGAAGCGCCCGTCACCCTCGCGCGCGGACGCCAGGTAGCGCCCCATCTTCGACACGTAGGGGTGGTCCGGCTGCACGGCCACCAGCGTCTGGAGCACCAGCGCCGTGGTGCGCGTGTCGGAGGACCAGAGCGGCGCGTACGTCTTCGCGTCCGTCTCCTGGAAGTGCACGCCCGCCGCGGTCTCCTGGGCCTTGTTGAGCAGCTCCTGGAGCAGCTTCTGGCCCTGGGCGCGGTTGCCCTTCCCCACGAAGATGGCGTCCGTCAGCATCGCCTGCGCGAAGAGCGGCAGCTTCTGCCGCTGCTCGAACAGCTCGTTGTAGTACGAGGGCCGCGGCGCCCCCATGCGCGCCAGCGTGTAGAGCGCGAAGGCCCGCGTCTCCGGCCCCGGCGCGTCGCAGCCGTAGGCGCACTGCGTGCACACGCCCGCCGCCACCTTGTCCGCCAGGAACTTCTTCGCCTTGTCGAGCACGCCCGCGTTCACCGCGTAGCCCACCTCCTTGGCCCGGACGAGCGCCAGCGTCGCGTACGCGGAGGCATACGACGACGAGCAGTCGCTGGAGGCCCAGAAGCGGAAGCCGCCGTCGTGGTTCTGGAGCGCTTCAATCTTGCGCACCGTCGCCGTCACCACGGTGTCCGGATCCAGCGTGCCCTGCGTCTTGAGCGCGTCCTCGCTGAGGAAGCTCCGGACGAACGCCTGCTTCTGCTCGTCCGTGCCGCCGGTCCACGCCACGCCGAACTTGCCGGACAGCTCGCGCAGCGCGACGAACGGCACCAGCCGCGACGACATCTGCTCCAGGCACCCGTAGGGGTAGTCCACGAGCTGGTTCATCGACTCGTCGAACCCGCCCATCACCGTGGAGGACATCGTCACCGTGAGGCCACCCATGCCCGGGCGCACGCCGCCCGGCGGCTTGAGCCCCTCCACGCGCTCGCTCGTCGTGTCGCCGTAGACCGCCACGGCCTCCATGCCCACGGGCAGCTGCACGGGGATCTTCTGCTCCACCGCGTCCGTCTCCCCGCCGCCCGCGACGGCGAAGCGCAGCACCGCGGTGCCCGGCTGCTCGGCCACGAAGGTGAAGCGCACCTCGCGGGCCTTGCCGTCCAGCTGCACCGTCTTCTCCGCGGGGCCCTCCACGCGCACGCCCGTGAGCTGCGCGGTGACCTTGGCCTCCTTGATGGCCGGGTTCGTGGTGTGGATGACCACGCCGGCCTCCGCCTTGTCGCCCACGCGCACCAGCCGGGGCAGCGCCGGCAGCGCCAGGAGCGGCTTGGCCACCTGCACCTTGCTCTCCCCCACGCCGAAGCGGTCCGCGTCCGTCACGGCCACCGCCATGATGCGGAAGGTGGTCAGGTTGTCGGGCAGCGTGAACTCCACCTTCGCCTGGCCCTGGTCGTCCGTCTCCACTGACTGGAACACCGCCGTCGTCTTGAAGTTGGACCGGATGCCGGAGCCCGCCGTGTCGGAGCCGCCGGAGCCGCCCGGACGCGAGCCCTTCTCGCCGTACAGCTTGCGCAGCACCAGGTGGATGAGCGGCTCACCGATGCGCACCGACAGGCCGCGCTCCTGGAACATCGCGTCCAGCGGATCCGGCGCCTTGTAGCCCGTCAGCCGCAGCACGCCCTCGTCCACGGCCCAGAGCGTCACCTCCGCCTTCGCGCCCTTGCCCGCCGCGTCCTTCACCGCGACGTCCACCGTCACCTTGTCGCGCGGGCGCTTCTCCGGCGCGTCCGGCGTCAGCGCCACCGACAGGCGCTTGGACTTCTTCTCCACCTTGAGCTGCGTGTAGCCCACGCGGACGGCGGGGCGGCCCGGGTCGTCGCCGGACTCGATGCCCTTGGCCGCCTCCACGCGGCCGCGCACCAGCACCACGCCCACGTAGACGTTGGGGATGGCGCCTTCACCCAGCGGGATGTCCAGCGCGGTGGCGCTGCCCTTGAGCTTCACGCGGCGCACGCTGAGCACGCCCTCGCGCTCCACCGTGACGAGCGCGTCCGCCTGCGGGTACGGGCTCTTCACCAGCACCTTCGCGGTGTCACCCACGTCGTACAGCTGCTTGTCCGCCACCAGGTCGATGCGGTCCGTGTCGTTGCGCTGCCAGGACACCCAGCCGGAGCCGGTGACGTAGAGCGAGTCGCGCGTCGTCGCCTTGCGGCCCTTCGCGTCCGTGGCCACCGCCTCCAGCACGTACAGGCCGGGCTCGGCCGGGGTGAACTTGCACTGCTGCGGCGTCGCCGCGCTCTTCACCGAGCACTTCGCCGCCTCCGTCTCCACGGGCTCCGTGACGGTGAACCACTGGCCGCCGTCGCCCTTCTTGCGGATGGACTTCCAGTCGCGGCGCTTGATGTTCACGTCCACCGCGACGCCTTCCTGGCGCTTGCCCTCGGGCGACACGGCGACCACTTCCAGGCCCACCTCCTTGCCGGCTTCCGCGAAGCCGGTGGAGAGCATGCGCAGGCCCGCGTAGACGTCCGCGGGGTGCACGATGATGAGGTTGCGGTTGGCGACGCGCTGGCGGTTGACGTCCTCCACCTCCGCCTCCAGCGTGTACTCCCACGTCTTGCCACCGGGCGCGTCCGCCGTGCCCAGCGCCAGCGCCAGCTGCCCCTGCGCGTCCGTGCGGCCGTCACCGGAGCCGAACGAGTCACTGCTGTGCTCCGGCTGCTCATCGTCCCACCACCAGGTGTTCACGCCGAAGGTGAAGGCCTCGTTGCCAGGGGGCGTGAAGAAGGAGCTGGCGCGCTGCACGTTCCAGCGCACCTGCGCGTCGCCCATGGCACCGCCGAACAGGTAGCGCGCGTCCACGCGGGCGGTGAGCGGCTCACCGGCGGCGACGTCCTTCTTGTTCACCGCCACGTCCACGCGGAACTGCGGCGCGCGGTACTCCTCCACGCGGAAGGTGCCGCCGTAGCTCAGCGACTCTCCGCCGACCTTCAGCTTCGCGGCCACGTCGTAGTAGCCCAGCGGCATGTCCTTGCCCAGCTTGAGGTCCGCGCGGAAGGTGCCGTACTTCGTGACGGTGGCCTCCGTCTGGAAGACCTTCTCACCGCGCGAGCTGGTCACCGTGATCTGCGCCTTCGTGTTCGCGGCCGGCGACTTGAGCGCGCCCAGGCGGCGGTAGCGCGCCACGCCCTTGAGCATCACGTCGTCACCGGGGCGGTAGATGCCACGGTCGGCGAACACGAAGCCCAGGCTGTCCGGGACGCGGCCCTCCCACGCGCTCTGCAGCGAGAACGCGCCGGGCGACATGCCGCCCTCCCACGTGGACAGCGTCACGCCGATGTCCGTGTCCTTCACCGCGGACACCATGGCCCAGGGCGTGCTCCAGGCGGACTCCTCCTTGGGCTTGAGCAGCTCCGACAGGCCCGGCACCTTCGCCAGGCCGTTGGCGTCCGTCGTGCCCGTCCAGTGCTCCGTGCCCTGCTTGTCCCAGAGCGTCAGCTGCGCTTCCGGCACCGGGGCGCCCGTCGCCAGCGACGTCACCCACACCACACCGGAAGCAGCGCCCAGCTTCGCGTGCACCGCCAGGTCCGTCACCTGCCCGATGACCCGGCGCGGGTACTTCTGATTGAGCGACGGCGCGTTGAGCCGCGCGAGGAACAGGCCCGTCTTCGCCCCGCTGAACGCCGGGCGCAGGTCGAGCGGCGAGGTGCGCTCCGCGTTGCGCGCGGCCTTCGTGTCCACCGTCGTCCGGTAGGGCTCCGAGGACGGCCACTCGTTGGTGTCGATGAGCTGCGCGAGCTGCGCGGGGGACAGCGACCACACCTCCGCCTGCACCTCCGGGATGTTGGTCGTCACCAGCGGGATGGAGCCGTCACCGGACGCCTCCACCAGCGCCTCGCGCGAGCCGGAGTCGAAGGACGGCTCCACGTCCGCCAGCTTCACCTCGCCCTGGAAGGCGGGGCCCGTCTGGCCGAAGAGGTCCTTGTAGCCCGCGGCGACCTTGATCTTGTACGTGGTGCCGGGGCGGTAGCGGCCGGGCAGCGACACGTAGGGGAACTTCACCTCCGAGCCCGACCACGGCAGCTGCGTCTGCACGCGCTCCCAGTCGATCTCCGCCTTCGGCTCCAGCGTCACCTTGCCCTTGAGCGACGCGGCATCCAACTCATTGGACGTGAAGAGGATGAGCGGGCCGTAGGAGCACTTCTCCTCGCCCCAGGTGAACACGCACGCGCCCGCGGACTCCATCTTGAGCGCGCCGTAGGTGGCGTACGGGGAGCGCACCGCCTCGCCCATGGGCAGCGGGCCGTCCGTGCCCGTCAGCTCGCCATCCACCACCAGGGTGAACTGCGTCCCCGCCGGCAGCTTCTGCGCGGGCTTCAGCTCGTACTTCACGCGGCGGTCCTGGGACTTGCGCTCCGGGCCGCTGCCCACCTGCGTCTCCTTCAGGTCCGCGTACGCTGTCGCCTTCACCAGCGTGAGCGGCACGGGCGCGCCGGTCGCGGGCTCCAGGCGCGCGTGCTGCGCCAGGTCCTTCACCGCCTGGTTGAAGGTGAGCGTGAAGACCTGCTCCGGCTGCACCCAGCGGAACTGCGGCTCCGGCTGCGTGGACTGGAGGGAGGGGCGCGGCGTCTCGAACTGGAAGGTGTACGGCTCCGCCAGCGCGGTGCCGTCCATGGCCTTGAGGCCCGCGGGCACCGTCACCGTGTACTGCGTCCCCAGCTTCACGCCCGAGCTCGGCACGAACTCCACGCTCGCGGAGCCCAGCCAGCGCCACTCGCCCTCCAGCGCGGGGGTAATCTTCGCGGGCGCCGCCAGGCCGCGCTCCGCGGCGACGGAGCCCAGGGCGATCATCGGCTTGGTGAAGGTGATGGTCGGCCGGACGTTGCCGTAGGCCTGGCCATCAGGCCGCGCGGCCGCGATGGAGAGCGGGCCCTGCTCCGCGGCGTCCTGGGCGTCGATCTTCAGCGCGGGAGGCTCGGGCAGCGGCTCGACGGCGATGCCAGGGGACTTCGAGGACGGAGTCGGCGCGGTGCCGGTCTCCGAGGGGCCGCCCTTCGCGTCCTTGTCGCCCCGCGAACACGCGGTCGCGACGACAAGGCAGAGGGCCAGCAGGGAGAGTCTGCGCATGGTGGGGCTCACGGAGTTCCAGGGCGGGCACTCGTGGATGTCCCCCCTGAAAAATGACGCGAGCACCGTACCATGGGGCACCCCGCCCCGCTTTCACTCCCGCGTCATCCGGGCAGACGCGGATCCGCGCCTCGGATTCCGAGCGATTGAGAGTCCCGGCGCGGCACGGGAACGCGAGCGTAACGCGGCCGGCCATCCAGCACCGGGGGGCCGTCCGCGAGCACGGACGTGGGCGCGAAGGCCCGGGCGACGGACACGACGCAGCCGCCCAGCAGCTTGCGCAGGTGGGACTTGGAACGGCGAGGGGGTGACGCCATGGGTGCCTCCGGCCGGATGGGGAGACACCAAGGTGGAAGGGGGGCCGCGCACCGGCCATCGCACCGGTGAGCCGCCCCCCATCCTCCAGCGGACAGCGCCGGGAGTCAGCCGCCGTGGAGCAGCGTGGCGCCCGCGGCGAGCCCCAGCAGGAAGGCCACGGCGACGAGCAGCAGCACCCAGCGCACGGCGACGCCCGTCGCGCGCGGGGCCTGCGGGCCCACGGTGGCGCGGGTGGGCGCGGATTCGTCCGGCACGAGGATGCGGACCTGGATGGCGGCGGTGCGCAGCACCTCGTCCACGTCGTTGAGGAACTTCTCGTACTCCTCCGGGACGAGCTCCAGCGGGGTGCCGTGCTGGAACTCGTAGCGCCTGGCCACGGCCTCGTGGTTGCGCAGCGAGGCCTGTCCCTTGGCCACGTCCACCCAACCCGCGACGAGCGCCGGCGCGGTGCCCTTGCGGTCCACGAGCGAGATGGCCTGCCGAGCCTGCTTGCCGCCCGCGGTGCTGGGGCCCTCGGGTTCGTCCACGCGCAGGATGCGGTGCGGGGAGCGGCCGTAGATCTTGTGCTGGAGCTCGGCCTTGAGGCGCTCCGCGAGCAGCGCGGAGTGGGTGGCGAACATCGTGCGCAGCTCGGGCGTCTGCGCGGCCTGGCTCGCGGCCTGCGCGGAGGGAAGCGGCGCGAAGATCATCGGCTCCGGACGGCTGGCCTTCGGCGGACTGTCGGCGCGTGGCGCGCGAGGCGGTTCGGAGGAGCTTCCGTCCAGCTCCGCGCCGCGGCCCGCGTGGATGAGCTCCGGCAGCGCGAACTCCTCTTCCTTCGCGGCGTCACGGCCCCCGCCGCGCGAGGCGCCACCGCTCCGGGAGGGACGGACGATCTCGGGAAGGCCCTGGCCTTCCTCGCGTGCGCCACTCCGGCCCGGACGAATGATCTCCGGAAGACCCTCTCCTTCCTCACGCGAGCCACCGCGGCCTTCACGTGCGCCGCCACGACCGGGGCGGACGATTTCAGGAAGGTCCTGTCCCTCTTCGCGAGTCACCGCCCGGCCCGGGCGAGCCGCTTCCGGCAGTCCCTGCCCTTCCTCTCGCGCACCGCCACGCGAGGGGCGCGCGCCCTCCCCCGCGCGCGCCGGACGCGCGGGCTCCGCGTCCTCTCGTGCACCGCCGCGCGATGGGCGGAAGGCGGTCTGCGGAGCGGCGAAGCCCTCGTCGTCATCGCCACCCTCGACGCCCAGGCCATCGAGCGCAAGGGGTGGAGGCGGAGGCGTGAGGCCGTCCACGCGGGTCTCCTCGACGAGGTCTTCGTCGGGGACCGGGGGCGGCGTCATCCGCGTCTCGAGGCCCGTGAGCTCGGCGGCGCGCAGGGCCGCGCCCGTGGTGGGCGCGACGCGCGTCTGGTTGCCCCAGGACTTCCGCCCGGAGCCCCCCGCGGACGAACGGGCCGCCTCCGCGGCGTCCCGTTGCACGGCGGGCGGCGCCTGGGTCCGCTCGGTGCGGACCTCCTCCGTCTCGTCCAGGTCGTCGTCGAGCGGCGCGACCCGGGTCTCGTCGATCCGATCCGGCTCGTCGTTCCTGCGGTGCCCCTTGGCCATGTGCGCGACCTCTCGCGTCAGACCATAGCGCTTCGTCCGGCCGCCGGGGATGGGCCGTGCACGGTCAGTCTCTTGGCCAGTCCGGGCACACAATTTCGATGGAGCCCCCCATCCACGACGCATAGGCCGCCTCGTCCGCGACGGTGTACGGCTTTCCGTACGTCCGCTCGAAGTACTCGGCCCAGTGCGGCTGCGAGCCATCCAGGTCCGTGAAGCCGTACTCGCGCGCCAGCGTCCACGACGCCACCACGCGCCCCGCCCTGCGGTGGACGTGCGGATCCGCCGCCAATGCCGCCACCGCGCGGCCCACGTACGACGGCGTCTCCGACGCGATGAAGTCTGGGACCTTCTTCACCGCGTCGCGCCAGTTCGCCTCCTTCACCCCGAAGCCATCCAGCATCTCCTCCGAGCGGAGGAACCCCGGCGTCACCGCCAGCGCCGTGATGTTCGTGCGGCGCAAATCCCGCGACATCGCGAAGGCCAGCCGGATGACCGCCATCTTCGTCACGTCGTACGAAACGCCGCCCCGGTACCCGAACGAGTCCCCATCCGTCACCTCCACGATGAGCCCCCGGTCGCGCTCCAGCATCAGCGGCACCGCGTAGCGGCTGGTGCAGAGGTGCGTGTACACGGCGCGGTCGAACATGAGCCGCGCCTTCGCGGGGGACTGCTTCCAGAACGGCAGCCCCAGCTCGTGCAGCGTCTCCCCGCCCCAGATGTCGTTGACCAGCACGTCCAGCTTCCCGGCCTCCGCGCGGATGCGCTGGCAGAGCGCCTCCACCTCCTCCTCCACGGTGTGGTCCACCCGCACCGCGATGCCCTTCCCGCCCAGCGCCGTCACCTGCTCCGCCGTCTCTTCAATCGTCTCCGGCCGCGAGTCCCCGCTCGCCAGCCGGCCCCGCACGCTGCGCCCGGTGCAGTACACCGTGGCCCCCGCGGCCCCCAGCATCGTCGCGATTCCCCGGCCCGCGCCCCGCGTCGCTCCCGCGACCAGGGCCACCTGTCCCTCGAGTGGCTTCATGTCCGTGCTCCCCTTTCACGCGCCACCTTGCACGCCCAATCCTGACAACCCCTGTCATGATTCCCGGCGCAGGCTGCACCTCACCTCGAACCCGGAGGGCCCATGCGCGCGGATCGCCTCGTCCACCTCTTGATGCGCCTCCAGGCCCGCCCGCGCAGCACCGTGGGCGAGCTGGCGCGCGAGCTCCAGGTCTCCAGCCGCACCGTGCACCGCGACCTGGACGCGCTCTCCACCGCGGGCGTCCCCGTGTACGCCACGCGCGGAGCGACAGGCGGCGTGGCGCTGATGGAGGGCTGGCGCACGCAGCTCACCGGCCTCACGCGCCCGGAGCTCCAGGCCCTGGCCACGGTGGGAGCCCCCGGCGCCCTGGACGACCTGGGGCTGTCCACGCCGCTGCGCACGGGCCTGGTGAAGCTGGCCGCGGCCCTCCCCGCCCTCCAGCAGCCCGCGCTGGAGCACGCGCGCCAGCGGCTCCACGTGGACGCCTCCGGCTGGTTCACCGGCCGCGAGCCCCTGCCGCACCTGGGCAAGCTGCGCGACGCCGCCTGGCAGGACCGCCGCGTGTCGCTGAGCTACCAGGACTTCGACGGCACCCGCTCCCGCCGGACGGTGGACCCCTACGGGCTCGTCATCAAGGCGGACCGCTGGTACCTCGTCGCGGGGACGGACAAGGGCCCCCGCGTCTTCCGGGGCGGACGCATCGGGGACGTGCGGCTGCGCCCCCAGGGCTTCACCCGCCCCCACGGCTTCGACCTGCCCGCGTTCTGGAAGGACTGGTGCGCCCGGTTCGCCGTGGAGCGCCCCCGCTACGACGTCACCCTCTCCTGCACGCAGGAAGGCGAAGCGGCGCTGCGGAGGATGCGTCCCCCGGCCGACGGTGAGCGCATCGACAAGGCGCCCGCAGCACGCGGTGGGAAGCGCAATGTGATGGTGGACTTCGAGCGGGAGTCCATCGCGGTCTCCCAGCTGTGCGAAATCGGGGCGGGCGTGGAGGTGCTCGCCCCGGAACCGCTGCGCCAACGGCTGGCCGCGCTGGCGGCCTCACTCCAGGCGCTCTACGGCGGGCCCGGCCAGAAGAGGCCGGGCCGCCGCGCCCGCTAGAAGTGCAGCGGGTGACCCAGCGTGGCCTCGGCGCCCTCGTGCATGATTTCGGAGAGCGTCGGGTGCGCGTGGATGGTGTGGGCCAGCTCCTCGGTGGTGATCTCCAGCTTCATCGCGACGCAGGCCTCGGCGAGCAGCTCCGTGGCGTGCGGCCCGATGATGTGGATGCCCAGCACCTCGTCGTACTTCCGGTCGGAGACGATCTTGATCATGCCGATCGACTCGTTGGAGATGGCCGACTTGGTGACGGCGCCGAAGGGGGCGATGCCCACCTTCACGTCGTAGCCACGCTCCTTGGCCTTCTTCTCCGTGAGGCCCACGGACGCCACTTCCGGGTAGCAGTACGTGGCCGACGGGGTCAGGTCGTAGTTGATGGGCGCGGGGTTCTTCCCGGCGATGTGCTCCACCACCATCACGCACTCGGCGCTGGCCATGTGCGCCAGCATCGGCGTGGGGATGACGTCGCCAATGGCGTAGACGTTGGGCTCGCTGGTGCGGCACAGCGTGTCGACCTTGATGAAGCCGCGGTCGGTCTGGATGGACGTCTTGTTGAGGCCCACGTCCTCGGTGACGGGCGAGCGGCCCACCGCCGACAGGAGGATCTCGGCCTCCAGCGTCTTGGTCTCCTCGCCCACCTTCATGGTGACGCGCACGCCGTCCGCCGTGTGCTCCACCTTCTGCACCGCGGAGCCCGTGTGCACGTCGATGCCGCGGCGGCGGAAGATCTTGTCCAGCTCCTTGGAGATGTCCGCGTCCTCGATGGGGAGCAGCGCGGGCATGTACTCCACGATGGCCGTCTTGCTGCCCACGTGGTTGAACACGGAGGCGAACTCGCAGCCCACCGCGCCCGCGCCCAGGACGATGATGCTCTTGGGGATGCGGTCGATGGTCAGGATGGAGTCACTGTTCATCACCCGCTTGTGGTCCACCGCCACGTTCGGCAGGGACTTGGGCACGGAGCCCGTGGCGATGATGATGTTCTTCGTGTCCAGGGTCTGCTTGGAGCCGTCCTCCGCCGTCACCTCCACCTTGCCCTTGCCGGCGATGCGCCCGTGGCCCTTCACCACGGTGATCTTGTTCTTCTTCATCAGGAAGTCGATGCCGTTGGCACCCTTGGTGACGACCTTGTCCTTGTGCTTCTGGGCGTTGGCCCAGTTCACGGTGGGGTTCGCCACGTCGATGCCGAAGTCGGACGACTCCTTGATGTGGTGGAAGAGCGACGCCGTCCACAGGAGCGACTTGGTGGGGATGCATCCGCGGTGCAGACACGTCCCGCCCAGGCGCTTGTCCTTTTCGATGATGGCCGTCTTCAGCCCGAGCTGGGCCGCGCGGATGGCGCCCACATAGCCGCCAGGACCCGAGCCGATGATCACCACGTCGAAAGTCTCAGCCACACACGCCTCCGGTCATTTTTGCGGATGGAACTCGCGGGCGCTGATAACCCCCGGTCCCGGTTGGAATCAAGGAGTTTGCTCGTGCGTCGCTTCCCGCTCCACACGCTTCTCTTGATGCTAGTAGCGCTGCTGGCGTTCGCGCGCCTCTATTACGTGACGCATCAAGCCCCGCCCGCTCCGGCCCCCGGGCAGGCGCCAGCCGCGAAGCCGCCGGTGAGAATTACCCCGCCCGACCTGGGCCCGGCCGCGTGCCGGGGCCTGGACGCCGTCCTCGGGGACCTGCTCCAGTCCGACGGAGGCACCCCCATGGATGCAGGGGATGCAGCGACCGCCTGGAGCGATGCGCGCCGGCAGCTGGGCGACTGTCCCACCCCTCCCGCCGCCGCCTGTGCGAGGGGCCCTGCCCTGGCCTCCCGAGCGCCCCTCACCGCGAAGGACGGCCTGCCCCGCGAGCTGCTCGCCACCCTCTGCGAGCGCTGTGCGCCGGACGACAATCCCTGCGGCCAGGCCGTGACGCGCGCGCTGCGGGAGGCCGCGAGCCGGGGCAACCCGGACCTGCAGGAGGCGCACTGGAGCCTGGATCACGCGGGGCCCGCCCTGGGCGCGGCCTGCCAGGAGCTCGTGCGCCAGGCCGTGGGGCCCGCCGCCGTGACGGGAGCGGTCATGGAGCCGCCGCTCCTGGCGCTGCTGGAGGAGCTGGCGCCCACGTGCGTGAAGACGGGCCAGCTGCCCGCGCCGCTCCTGAACGCCGCGGCGATGCAGCAGGGCGCGCGCGCGCCCCGGCTCGCGACGCTGAACACGCAGGGCGCGGTGGAGACCAAGCCCATCGAACCGGATCAGCAGAAGGGGCCGGGAGACGCGTTCCGCGCGTTCGACCGGGACGAGCTGTCGGGGGTGAAGCTGCCCCTGGCCGATGCGGGCCCGGACGGCGCGCTGCGGCTGGAGTACGCGCCGGCGCTGAAGTACGCGGTGTCCTTCCAGGTGCTCGCCACGGGGCCGGGCTCGCTGCGGGCGCACGTCCGCGCGCCGGACGGCGTGGGGCGCGCGGGGCCGGGGGGCACGGGTTTCTTCGTGGATCCCACCGTCTGCCGCTTCCGCGGCACGGGCAGGTGGGAGATCTGCAAGCCCGCGGTCCCCCTGCTCGACGTGGACGCGCTGAGCGTCCTTCCGGAGCGGCCGGGGGTGGAGCTGAAGGAGCTGGAGATCATCGGCGCCCGGTAGCGCGGGCGCCATGACGCACGCGGCGTCGGAGAGGCTCCGACGTCGCCCGCGTGGGTCTCAGGCGATGAGGCCGCGGTCGCGCGCCTGGCGGAAGATGGACGACGCGTCCTTCTTCAGGGCGGTGGAGACGTCCTTCACGATGGCGTCCGCCGACTTGGCGACCGACAGGTAGTTGTCGAACGTGCGCGTGAGGATGAGCACGCCCGAGATGATGACGCGCTGGAGGTTGTGCTGCAGGTCCGTGCCCTCGTACACGAGCCAGGACTGCTCACAGTAGCGGCGGCCCTCGGCCACCATCTGGTTCAGGTGCGCGCGCTCGGTCGCGTCGGGAACCTTCGCCTTGGGGCTGATGGACGCGATGTACAGCACGTTCTGTCCCAGCCGCTGCGTCGCCTCCTCCATCTGCGCCATGATGGCCTGGACGTCATCCTTCGTCGGCGGGTTGTGCCAGCGCGAGAAAAGGACGCGGTCGATGAGTTCGGATTGGTACGTGGCAGACACGAAGCCTCCGGATGCGAACGCTGATGACGACGGGGCCGCTTCGTCGGGCACGGCCCGTGTCGCAGGCCGGAATCTGTACCAGGATCACAGAAGCACTTGAAGAGTAGCGGACACACGCCTGCACCTTTGGGGCGCTTGTGTGCCAGCCACGCTGTGAGGATGCAGTGCAGTTGGACAACTCCGCCTGGGTCGCAACCGACACGCCGGGCAATCCGGGGAGTTCAGGGCACCTTCGGACGCGCGCGGGCAGCGAGGACGGCCTTCACGTCGTCCAGCGTCAGGCCCAGGGGACGGACCGCGACGAGCACGTGGTAGAGCAGGTCGGCGGCTTCCTCGGCGGCCCGGTGTGCATCCGCGTCCGCGCAGGCGGTGACGAGCTCCGCGGCCTCCTCCCCCAGCTTCTTCAGGCGCAGGTTCCGGTCCTCCAGCAGGCGCCGCGTGTAGCTGGGCTTCGCGCCTTCCGGCAGGGGGCCCGTCGCGCGGGCGGCGAGCGTCGCGTCCAGGTGCGCGAGCGCGTCCCAGCGGCCCTCACCGAAGCAGGTCTCCTCGCCGGTGTGGCACGCGGGCCCGGCCTTCCGCACGCGCGCGAGCACCGCGTCGCCGTCGCAGTCCGCGGTGAGGGAGACGACCTGCTGGGTGTTCCCGCTGGTGGCGCCCTTGTGCCAGAGGCCGCGCGTGCGGGAGCGGTAGTGCATCTCGCCCGTGGCGAGCGTGCGCTCCATCGCCTCGCGGTCGGCGTGCGCCACCATCAGGACGTCGCCGGTGCTCGCGTCCTGCGTCACCACCGTCACCAGCCCCTGGCCCTTGTCGAAGTTCAACGTGGAGAGGTCCAGCGTCATGGCCGCACTCCCTTGCCCAGCACCTCGCGCACCTGCTTCGCCAGCGCGGCGTTGGTGGCGATGCCGTCACCGCCGAACGCCGTGCGCGTGCCCTTCCAGTCGGTGAACACGCCGCCGGCCTCCTCGATGATGGGTTGCAGCGCCGCCGCGTCCCAGGGCGACAGGCCCTCGTCCACCATGGCCTCCGCGCGGCCGGTGGCGACGAGGAGGTAGCCGTAGCAGTCCCCCCAGGTGCGGGAGAGCGACGCCTGCCGGGACAGCTCCCGCCACGCTGCGCCCTTCGCGGGGTTCTGGAGGAAGCGCTCGTCGGTGACGAGCACCACGGCCTGCGCCAGCGAGTCCTGTTCCGACACGCGCGCCGCGGAGCCGTTCCAGAAGCAGCCCAGGCCCGGGGACGCGACGAGCAGCTCGTTCACGGCCGGGAAGTAGGCCGCGCCCGCGAGGATGGTCTCCCCTTCCGCCACCGCGACCAGCGTGCCCCACAGCGGCACGCCCCGGATGAACGTCTTCGTGCCGTCGATGGGATCCAAGATCCACCGCCGCTTCGCGCCCGCCCGCGACTCGCCGAACTCCTCGCCCAGGATGCCGTCCTCCGGGAAGCGCGCCTCCAGCCACTCGCGGGCGGTCCATTCAGCGGTGCGGTCCGCCACGGTCACGGGCGTTCCATCGCTCTTGGTGTCCACGGCGATGCCGCGCCGGAAGAAGTCCAGCGCCACGTCGCCGGCCTTGCGCGCCACCTCGGCGGCGGCCTCCATCAAGTCTCTCGGGTCCGCGTTCATGTCGTGCTCCGGATGGAGATGCCGTTGTCCTTCAAGAGGGACTTCAGGGCGCCCACGGTGGTGAGGCCGTCGTGGAGGATGCCCGCCACCAGGGCAGCATCCGCCGCGCCGAGCGTCAGGGCATCGCGCACGTGCTCCGCGCGGCCCGCGCCACCGGAAGCGATGACGGGCACGTCCACGGCCTCCGCCACCGCGCGCGTCAGGTCCAGGTCATAGCCCGTGCGCGCGCCGTCCCGGTCGATGCTGGTGAGCAGCACCTCGCCCGCGCCGCGCCGGACGCACTCCTTCGCCCAGGCCACCGCGTCCAGGTCGGTGGGGCGACGGCCGCCGTGCGTATAGACGCGGTAGCGGTCCCCCTCCCGCTTCGCGTCGATGCTGGCCACCACGCACTGGGCGCCGAAGCGCTCCGCGCAGCCGGTGAGCAACTCGGGCGTGGCCACCGCCGCGGAGTTGATGCTCACCTTGTCCGCGCCGGCCCGCAGCGCGCGGCCCACGTCGTCCACGGTGCGCACGCCGCCGCCCACCGTGAGCGGGATGAAGAGGCGCTCCGCGGTGCGCTGGACCAGGTCCCACAGCGTCTGCCGCTCCTCGGCGCTCGCGGAGATGTCCAGGAAGGTCACCTCGTCGGCGCCGGCTTCTTCATAGCGTCGTGCCAGCTCCACCGGGTCGCCCACGTCGCGCAGGCCCTCGAACTGGACGCCCTTCACCACGCGCCCGCCCTTCACATCCAGGCAGACGATGATCCGTCGGCGGAGCATCACTTCACCTCCAGGGAGACACTGCCCTTCATGCTGAAGACGACGCCGGAGTCCACCATCGCGTCGCGCAGCGCGAGCCCCAGCGCCTTGAAGGCCGCCTCGGTGAGGTGGTGGCTGTCCTTTCCGCGCAGCACCCGCAGGTGGAGCGTGATGCGCGAGTGCTCGCAGAAGGAGCGCATCCAGTGCTCATACAGCCGGTTCTTCAATGGGCCCCGGTAGTAGAAGCGCCCGCCCGCGTCCAGGCACGCCTGCACCAGCGCGTCGTCCATGGGCAGGGTGCGCTCGCCGTAGCGCGCCGCCGTGGCGGGGATGACGCGCTGGACGGCGGTGCCCAGGGTGATGGCCACGTCCTCCATCAGGTGGTGGCGCAGGTCGCCGCGTGCGCGCAGGGTCAGGTCCAGCCCCGCGTAGCGCGCGAAGGTGGCGAGCATGTGGTCGAAGAACTTGAGGCCCGTGTCCACCCGGGCCACGCCCGAGCCGCGCGCCAGCTCCACCGTGACCTGTGTCTCCTTCGTTTCCCGGACGACCGTGGTGACCGTGCTCATTCCGTGAACTCCCGCGCGACCGCGCGCGCATCCAGCCGTCCTGTGTAAAGCGCCATGCCCACCACCGCCCCGTGCGCGCCCACCTTCGCCAGTGCGCGCAGGTCCTCCAACGTCGTCACGCCGCCGGAGGCAAGGAGCCGGTGCCGGCTCGAGCGGGCCACCTCCTCCATCAGCGGCAGGTCCACGCCGCCCAGCTGCCCCTCCTTGTGCACCGCCGTGACGAGCATCCCGCCCAGCGGCAGTGGCTCCAGCGCGGACAGCACGTCGCGGATGTCGCGCGCGCTGCCGGCCGTCCAGCCCCGCGTCACGACCTCGCGGCCCTTCACGTCCGCGGCGACCACCACGCGGCCCGGGAAGCGCTCCGCGACCCCGGTGAGCCAGGCGAGGTCCTCGATGGCGCGAGTCCCCACGACGACCGAGGACGCCCCGCCCGCGAGCACCGCCTCCACTCGCGAAGCGTCGCGAACACCGCCGCCCACCGTGAAGGTGAGGCCCGGAGCGTGCGACACCAGCCGCGCCACCACGTCCGCGTTGGAGCCCTTGCCCAGCGCCGCGTCCAGGTCCACGACGTGGAACGTGCGGAAGCCCAGCGCGAGCCACTGCTTCAAGGCGTCCAGCGGATCATTCACGCGCACGCGCTCCGCTTCGTAGGAGCCCCCCACGAGCTGCACGCACGCGCCTTCCCGCAGGTCGATGGCCGGAATGGCGATCACGAGGACACCTCCTGGAGGAACGCCTGCACGAAGCGCACGCCCACCTGGGAGGACTTTTCCGGGTGGAACTGCACGCCCAGCACGTTGCCGCGCCGCACGGACGCGGGGAACCGATCGCCCTCGTGGGTCGTCCAGCCCACCACCTCGCGCGGCTCCACGGCACGGCACACGAAGCTGTGCGCGTAGTACACGGTGGACAGCCGCGCGGACTTCAGCGCCCGGTCCTCCTCCACGTCGTTCCAGCCAATCTGCGGGACATGCCGCGCGGCCAGCCGCGTCACGCGGCCCGGGAAGTAGCCGAGTCCCTGCCCTGCCCCCTCGTCGCTCTCCTCGAAGAGCAGCTGCATGCCCAGGCAGATGCCCAGGCACGGCAGGCCCGCGTCCAGCGCCTTCCGCATCGCCTCGCGACCCGGAGCCAGCCGCGCCGCCGCCGAGCCGAACGCCCCCACACCGGGCAGCACCAGGACGTCGGTATCCAGCGCGCGCGACGGATCCTCCTGCACGCGCACCTCCGCGCCGGGCGTGGTGGCCAGCGCCTTGATCAGCGAGTGCAGGTTGCCCGCGCCGTAGTCGAACAGGGTCACTCGCATCACAGCACCTCCTTGAGGGCCTTCAGCGCCGAAGCCATCAGGGGCCAGGGACCGCAGCCGATGCGCAGCGCATCGCCCACGCCCGTGAGCCCTTCGAACACCCGCACGTTCACGTTGCGCTCCCGCAGCGCTTCGCCCACCCGCCACGCTTCCGGCACGGGGACGAGGAGGAAGTTCCCCTCCGAAGGCAGCGGCTCCAGGCCCAGCGCCTTCAGACCGCCGCGCAGCCGCTCGCGGTTCTCCACCGCCTCCGCCGCGCAGGCCTCCATCCACGCGACATCCTCCGTGAGCGCGGACACCGCCACGGCCTCGCCCAGCGTCGTGTGCTTGTAGGGCCCCCGCGCCTTCTCCACCTCCGCGACCAGCGACGGCGCACCCACGCCCCAGCCCACCCGCAGGCCCGCGAGGCCGAACGCCTTGGACATCGTGCGCGTCACCAGGACGTTGGGCCGCGTCCGCGCCAGGTCGAGGAAGTCTCCGCCCCGCGCGAACTCCACATAGGCCTGATCGATGAGCACCACGCCCCGCGCCTGATCCACCAAACGCTCCAGCGACGCGCGAGAGGCCACCGTGCCGGTGGGGTTGTTCGGCGTGCACACGTAGATGAGCTTCGCCCCCGTGGCGAGCAGGCCCTCCACGTCCAGGTCCGAACCCGCCCGTAGCGGAACGGGCACCGGCTTGAGCGCGCTCAGCCGGGCGAACATGGGCACCATCACGAACGTGGGATCCGGAAACGCCACCACGTCTCCGGGCTCCAGGAAGGCCCGCAGCGCGCAGTCGATGACGTCGTCCGAGCCGCACCCCGTCGTCACGTTCTCCACCGCGACGCCCGCGTAGCGCGCCACGGCGCGCTTCAGGTCCGGCGCATAGCCGGCGGGATAGCGGGAGAGCTTCAGGAAGCCCTCCTCCCGCAGCACGCGATCCGCCGAGGGCGGTGCGCCAAAGAGGTTGGTGTTGTCGCTCAGGTCCACCCGGCACGGCTTCTTCGCCGGCGAGTACAGCGGGATGTCCCGATACGTGTCGCGGAACGGAATCACGGCACCCTCCAGGCCCGCGCCGCGGCCGCGTGGGCGAAGAGGCCCTCGCTGTCCGCCAGCGTCCCCACGTCATCAGCCATCGCCGCCGCCGCTTCTGGCGTCACGCGTTGCCACGTGGTCCACCGGTAGAAGTCCAGCACGCTCAGCCCCGAGTACGCCCGGGCCAGACCCGCCGTGGGCAGCACGTGGTTCGCGCCGGTGAGGTAGTCACCGAAGGCCACCGACGCGCGCTGTCCCACGAACACCGTGCCCGCGTTGCGAACGTGCGCCAGGTCCTCCGAGGGCTTCGCCGTCGCGAGCAGCAGGTGCTCCGGCGCGAAGTCCGCGACGAAGGGCCACGCCTCCTCCAGCGAGTCGATGCGCAACACCGCGCCCCGGCTGCCCAGCGCGGCAAGGACGATGTCGCCGCGCCGCGCGACGCGGGCCTGCTCCTCCACCGCGTCCCGCACCGCCTGCGCCAGCGGAGCGCCCACCACCAGCGCCACGCAGCAGGCCTCGGGGTCATGCTCCGCCTGGGCCAACAGCTCGCGCGCCACGGCCTCCGGACGGGCGCTCGCGTCGGCGACCACGAGGATTTCGCTCGGGCCCGCGGGCGCGTCGATGGCGACGGCGTCCACCACCTGGAGCTTCGCCGCCGCCACGTAGGCATTGCCCGGTCCGACGATGCGGTCCACCCGGGGCACGCTCCGCGTGCCATAGGCCAGCGCGGCCACCGCCCCCGCGCCACCCAATGCGAAGACCCGGTCCGCGCCCGCCAGCGCCGCCGCCGCGAGCACGCCCGCGCTCGGCAGTCCGTCCGGTCCTGGAGGAGAGCAGACGATGACCTCGCCCACGCCCGCCACCTTCGCGGGGACCACGCCCATGAGCACGCTGCTGGGGTACACCGCCCTGCCGCCGGGGGCGTACACGCCGACACGGCTCAGCGGATCCGGCCGGCGGCCCACGACCACGCCGGGCTCCGTCTCCACCTCGATGGCCTGGGGCCGCTGCGCCGCATGCGCCCGGGCGATGTTGCGCGCCGCGCGGGTCAGCGCCTCGCGCACGCCGGACGGAATGGATTCCAGCGCCGCGTCCCACCGTGCGCGCGGAACCTCCAGGGCCTGGAGTTCCACACGGTCGAACTCCCGAGCGAAGTCGAAGAGGGCCCGGTCACCTTCCGCACGGACTCGCGCGATGAGCGCCTGGACTCGGGAGGCCACCTGGGCGTCCGACTCTTCCGTGCGCGCCAGCAGCCTCCGCCGCGCTTCGGGCTCCAGTGCGGACAAGGCTCCCTGATACTTGAGGACCGGAGCGCTCATGCCATCAACCTCTCGATGCGCGTGACGAGGATGCCCTGCCCGCCCAGCGCCTTCAGCGCGTTGACCGTGCGGTAGAGCGTCTTCGACGAGACCACCGCGTGCACCGCGACGAAGTGGCCCCCGTTCATCACGTCCACCACCGTGGGACCGTTGAGGCCGGGCAGCACCTCACGCACCTGCTCCAGCGACGTCTTCGGGACGTTGGCCATCAGGTAGCGCCGCCCGCGCGCCGCCAGCACCGACCCCAGCGCCTGCGTCAGCTCCTCCAGCGCACGCCGCGCCTCCGCGCCGTTGCCGGGATACGCCACCAGCCGGGCACTGGACTCCAGCACGGTGGATACTTCGCGCAGGCCGTTCATCTTCAGCGTGGAGCCCGTGGACGTGAGGTCCACCACGATGTCCGCGATGCCCAGGTGCGGAGCGATCTCCGCCGCGCCGCTCACCGGCACCACCGTCACCTTCTGTCCGCGCTGCTGGAAGAAGGCCTGCGTCAGCCGGGGGAAGCAGGAGGCCACCCGCATGCCGTCCTTCACGTCCTCCACGCGGGTGATGCCGCTCTCGTCGCGCGCGGCCACCACCAGCCGGCAGCGGCCGAACTCCAGGTCCATCAGCGGCTCCAGCTCGCGCCCGGCCTCGTTCACCAGGTCCCAGCCGGTGACGCCTGCTTGCGCGGCGCCGTCCGCGACGAACTCCGGGATGTCCTGGGCGCGGACGAAGATGGCCTCGAACTCGCCGCCCAGCGACGCGGTGAGGGCCCGCTCGCCCCGAGCGCGCACCTCCAGGCCCGCGTCGTTGAACAGCTCGCGCACTTCCTCGGACAGACGTCCTTTGTTGGGCAGGGCAATCTTCAACATGGTCGGGCTCGGGGGACTGCGGTGGCGGAAACGAAAAAAGGCCCGTCCTGGGGGGACGGGCCTTCGGTCACTGCGGCATCTGCCGGAAGTGGGTGCGTTCTAGTGCGTCACCCAGGCATGCGCGCGGCGAACGGTCCCGTCATGGGCCGGCCGATGATACGCATGGTGGTGATGCAGGGACGTGGAACGCACGGCCCTAGGGTTAACGACCGGAGGCCTCAACGTCAAGTCACCCCAAGTCATGGCCTGTCTTGCCGCTTGCAAACCCGTGCTTGCTTGAGCACAAGCGGCGCATGGCAACCTCCGACGTCCTCGTGGTGGGCGGTGGCGTGATGGGCTGCGGCATCGCGCTGAGACTCCGTCAGGCCGGTGCGCGCGTGACGGTGCTGGAGCGCTCCATCCCCGGCGCCGAGGCCTCCAGCGCCGCGGGCGGCATCCTCGCCCCCCAGTGGGAGGCCGACGGACCGGGCCCCTTCTTCGAGCTCTGCCTGCGAAGCCGCGCCCTCTATGGAAGCTTCGCCGCGGAGCTGCGTGAGCTCTCCGGCGTGGACATCGCGTACCGGCCGTGCGGCCTCTTGCGCGTCGCGTTCGACGAAGCGGACCTCCACCACGTGGAGTCCACCGTGGGCTGGCAGCACGGCATGGGGCTGCGCGCCGAGCTGCTCGATGGCAAGGCCGCGCGCGAGCTGGAGCCGCACCTGTCCCCCACCGCCGTGGGCGCCGCGCACTTCCCGGATGATCACCAGGTGGACAACCGGCTCCTCGTGCGCGCGCTCACCATGGCCGCCGCGCGCGTGGGGGCGGTGTTCCGGAGCGGCTACGTGCGCGGCGTCGTGCACGAGCATGGCCGCGCGGTGGGCGTGGACCTGGACGGCGAGGTGCTGCGCGCGGACGCCGTGGTGCTGGCGGCGGGCTCGTGGTCGTCCCTGGTCCAGGGTGCGGGCGTGTCGGCGCAGGCGGTGCGCCCGGCGCGCGGACAGATGGTGCAACTGCAGACGCGGCTGCCGCTCCTGGAGCGCGTGGTGACGTCCGCGAAGGGCTACCTCGTGCCGCGCGCGGATGGGCGGATCATCGCCGGGAGCACCATGGAGCATGTGGGCTTCGACAAGCAGGTGACCGCGGCGGGCCTGGCGCGGATCCTCGACATGGCGCTGGAGCTCTGCCCGGACCTGGGCAGCGCGCCCATGACGGAGACGTGGGCCGGCTTCCGTCCCTGGACCCAGGACGCGCTGCCTTACATTGGAGCGGGCCCCACGCCCGGCCTGTTCCTCGCCACGGGCCACTTCCGCAACGGCATCCTCCTCACCCCCATCACCGCGAAGCTCGTCGCCCAGGCCGTGCTGGGGGAGAAGCCCTCGGTGGATCTCACCCCCTTCCGGTACGACCGGGGGACGCTGGCGCGCGGATGACGCAGGGCGCCTGCCCGCCCTACGCAAGGGGGCGGGGAATGCGCCGGGGACCCGCGACGTTCACCGCGGCGCCAGGGCTCGCACCCCACCCTGGATGGCAGGGAGGCGAGGGGGTGCTGATTTCTCGCACTCGTTCGCCTTTAATCCCTGGAAACCTCTAGAATCTTCCGCCGTGGAAGCCATCCCCCCCGCACCGCCCAGAATCCTGATCGTCGACGACGACGACTCCGTCCGCGACGTCATCTCCGTGCTCCTCCGTGAGGAGGGCTACAACTGCGTCGTGGCCAACGGCGCCGAGATGGCGCTCGACGTCGCGGGTGAAGAAGAGACGCCGCTCGTCATCAGCGACATGAAGATGCCGGGCCGCGACGGGCTGTGGCTCCTGGAGAACCTGCGCGAGCGGCTGCCGGACACGTCCGTCATCATGCTCACCGGCTACGGCGACACCGAGTCCGCCGTGGACTGTCTGCGCCGGGGCGCGGTGGACTACCTGCTCAAGCCACCCAAGCTCACCGACCTCATCCGGGCCATTGAGCGCGCGCTCGCCAAGCGCCGCATCGAGATGGCGCGCAAGCGCTACCAGAAGAAGCTCGAGGGCAAGGTGCGCGACCGCACCGCGGAGCTTCGCAGCGCGCTGCACAACATCGCCAACACGTACCAGAACACGCTGCTGGCGCTGGTGGCGGCCCTGGACGCGCGCGAGCACGAGACGAGCGACCACTCCCAGCGCGTGGTCAGCTACACGAGCGCCATCGCCAGCCGCATGGGCATCCGCGGCAAGGAGATGGAGGAGATCGGCCGCGGGGCGCTCCTGCACGACATCGGGAAGATCGGCGTGCCGGACGCGGTGCTGCTCAAGCCCGGCAAGCTCACCCCCGACGAGTGGCTGGAGATGCGGCGTCATCCGGAGATCGGCTTCCAGATGATCCAGAACATCCCCTTCCTCTCCACCCCGGCGGACATCGTCCTGTCGCACCAGGAGCGCTACGACGGCGCGGGCTACCCCCGCAACCTCCAGCGCAACGAGATCCACATCGGCGCGCGCATCTTCGCGGTGGCGGACACGCTGGACGCGATGACGAGCGACCGGCCGTACCGCAAGGGAACGACGTTCGCCAACGCCATCCAGGAGATCAAGCGCTGCGCCAACACGCAGTTCGATCCGGACGTGGTGAAGGCGTTCCTGGACATCGGCGAGGAGGGCCTCATCCGCATCAAGAAGGAGATGGCGGAGAAGAAGCTCAACCCGATGCAGGCCGCCGCGGACGCCGCGGAATCCGAGGCCGAGCTGGCGCGGCTCACCGACCTGGACGACGAGCCGGACTCTCCGCCGGTAGGCAGCACCGCCACGCCCATTGGCGCGCCGCCTGTCGTCATCCGCTCCGCTTCCGGCACCGAGGGCTGAGCCTGCCCGCGGGAAGCGGTGTCTTTCCCCGGCCGGGTTGCTATCCATGAAGGCGGAAGGCCCCGCGATGACCGCTCCCCTGCCCGCTTCGAATCCGCTCGCCCCGCCGCTGTGTGACGCCCAGGGGCGGCGCATGACGTACCTGCGGCTGAGCGTCACGGACCGCTGCAACTTCCGTTGCACCTACTGCTCGCCCGCGTCGTGGGGCGGGAAGAAGGACCTGCTGGACGCAGGGGAGTTCGAGCGCATCGTCTCCGTCTTCGCGCGCATGGGCATCCGCCGTGTGCGCCTGACGGGCGGAGAACCGCTCGCCCGGCCGGACATCCTGGAGATTGCCCAGCGCATCGCCGCGGTGTCCGGCGTGGAGCACCTGGCCATCACCACCAACGCCAGCCGCCTGGAGTCCCTGGCCGTGCCGCTGCGCGACGCGGGCGTCACCCAGCTCAACCTGAGCCTGGACACGCTGTCCGCGGACGTGTTCCGGCGCATCTCCAAGCAGGGTGACTTCGCGGCGGTGCTGCGCGGCATCGACGCGGCGGCGGGCGCGGGCTTCCAGTCGCTGAAGCTCAACGTCGTGGTCATGCGCGGCGTCAATGACGTGGAGGTGCCGGAGCTGGTGACGTACGCGCACGCGCGCGGCATCACCCCGCGCTTCATCGAGCTGATGCCCTTTGGCCAGGGCACGCCGGTGCCCACGGCGGAGCTGCTGGAGCGCCTGGCGGCTTCAGGCCGCGTCCTCACCGAGGAGCCGCCGGAGAACGCCGCGTCGCCCACGTCCGGCCCCGCGCGCTACTGGCGCACGGAGGGTGGTCGCGTGGGGTTCATCTCCCCGCTGACGCAGAACTTCTGCGGCGGCTGCAACCGGGTGCGGGTGGCGTCCAACGGCGACCTGCGCAGCTGCCTGGGCGGCCGGGCGCAGGCGCCGCTGCATCAGCTCATCCGGGGCGGCGCGACGGACGCGGAGCTGGCCATGGCCGTGCGCCGCGCGCTGGGGGAGAAGCCGGAGGGGCACCGCTTCACGGAGGCCGGAAACGGCGCCACGCTCCTGCCCATGATGGGCATTGGCGGCTGACGGCTACTTCACCAGCCGCAGGTTCACGGGGTAGCGGTACAGCTGGCCCTCGTTCGCCTTGATGCCGCCAATGACGCTGAACACCAGCGACGCCAGCGCGACGATGGGCACCAGGATGAAGCCCACGCCCACGCACATCAGGATGCCGGAGACGAACATCGCGATGAGCGTGGTGATCTGGAAGTTGAGCGACTCCACCGCGTTGCCGCGGACGAAGGACGACTCCTTGCCCTTGGTCAGCATCAGGAACAGCGGCACCGCCCAGCCCAGGAAGCCCGCGCCCACCACCAGGCCGGCGATGGCGCCCAGATGGGACAGCATCCCCATCACCTTCTCATCCTGGGTCGCCGTGGGCGAGCCGGTGATGAACGAGCCGAACTGCTGATCCTCACGCTGCTGGGGGTCCATGTCCATGAGAGCCCTTCCGGGAAGTCTGGGGGCGCGACGGGTGCGCCCGGATGGGGTGCAACATGGCATGCCGTGTCGGTGCCTGTCATCCAGTGGACAGGGGCCACGCCTGGAGGCCCCTGCCCGCTGGCCGGCTCTCAGCGGTACAGCGCGTGGCCCGCCTTCTTGAATTCCTCGCTCTTCTCCTTCATCCCCTGCTCCAGCGCCTGGGCCTCGTTGACGCCGACCTTGTCCGCGTAGTCGCGCACGTCCTGGGTGATCTTCATGGAGCAGAAGTGCGGGCCGCACATGGAGCAGAAGTGCGCGACCTTGGCGCCCTCGGCCGGAAGCGTCTCATCGTGGAAGGAACGGGCGCGCTCGGGGTCCAGGGACAGGTTGAACTGATCCTCCCAGCGGAACTCGAAGCGCGCCTTGGACAGGGCGTTGTCGCGGGCCTGCGCGCCCGGGTGGCCCTTGGCGAGGTCCGCGGCGTGGGCGGCGATCTTGTACGTGATGACGCCTTCCTTCACGTCATCGCGGTCGGGCAGGCCCAGGTGCTCCTTGGGCGTCACGTAGCAGAGCATCGCCGTGCCGAACCAGCCGATCATCGCCGCGCCAATGCCGCTGGTGAAGTGGTCATAGCCGGGCGCGATGTCCGTGGTGAGGGGCCCCAGCGTGTAGAACGGCGCCTCGTGGCACACGGCGAGCTGCTTCGTCATGTTCTCCTGGATGAGGTGCATGGGGACGTGACCGGGGCCTTCGATCATCGTCTGCACGTCATGCTTCCAGGCGATCTTCGTGAGCTCGCCCAGCGTCTCCAGCTCGCCGAACTGCGCGGCGTCGTTGGCGTCCGCGATGGAGCCGGGGCGCAGGCCGTCCCCCAGGCTGAAGCTGACGTCATACGCCTTCATGATCTCGCAGATCTCCTCGAAGTGCGTGTAGAGGAAGTTCTCCTGGTGGTGGGCGAGGCACCACTTGGCGAGGATGGAGCCGCCCCGGCTGACGATGCCGGTGAGGCGCTTCGCGGTGAGCGGGACGTACTGGAGGCGCACGCCGGCGTGGATGGTGAAGTAGTCCACGCCCTGCTCGGCCTGCTCGATGAGGGTGTCGCGGAAGATGGCCCAGGTGAGCTCCTCCGCCTTGCCGCCCACCTTCTCCAGCGCCTGGTAGATGGGCACGGTGCCGATGGGCACGGGCGCGTTGCGGAGGATCCACTCGCGCGTCTCGTGGATGTTGCGGCCGGTGGACAGGTCCATGACGGTGTCCGCGCCCCAGCGGATGGACCAGACCATCTTCTCCACCTCCTCCTCGATGGAGGACGTGACGGCGGAGTTGCCGATGTTGGCGTTGATCTTCACCAGGAAGTTGCGGCCGATGATCATCGGCTCCACCTCCGGGTGGTTGATGTTGGCCGGGATGATGGCGCGGCCGCGGGCAATCTCGTCGCGCACGAACTCCGGAGTAATCACGCGAGGAATCGCGGCGCCCCAGGAGTGGCCGGGGTGCTGGGCGGCGAGTGAAGCGTCGAGCTTCTGGTTCTCACGCACGGCGACGTATTCCATCTCCGGCGTGATGATGCCCCTGCGGGCGTAGTGCATCTGGCTGACGTTGGCGCCGGCCTTCGCGACACGAGGCTTGCGGATGTGGCCGAAGCGCAGGCCATTGAGGCGCGGGTCGGCTTCGCGGGCGCGGCCGTACTCGGAGGTGATGCCATCCAGCTCGTCGGTGTCGTTGCGGGCGCGGATCCAGTTCTCACGGACGGCGGGCAGGCCCCGGCGCAGGTCGATGTCCGCGGCGGGGTCGGTGTAGGGGCCGCTGGAGTCGTAGACGTAGACAGGCGGGTTGGGGGTTTCCGGGCCGGCGTGGCCGTGGTGACGCGTGGGCGTCTGGGTGATTTCGCGCAGGGGGACGCGGAGGTCCGGGTGCAGGGACCCGGACGCGTAGACCTTGCGCGAGGCGGGAAGCGGGCCGCGGCTGATTCCTTCCAGCACCTTCCCATCGACCTTGAGGCTCTTGGACGCTCCACTCATCGGACGGCTCCTCGTGAGAACGGACGGGAGACGGGACGGGGGCCTGGAGCACCCACACCGCTTCCCTCCGCCGGTACTAACCGGTTCAGGTTCAAAGGGATCGGAAGCGGCCACGCCTCCGTCTCAGCCCCCTTCCGGAGGCACCCCTAGCGACTGCGGAGCGGTGTAGCGCAGGGGGAAGTCCGCTTCAACCCGGGCAGCCTTGAGCCTGGAGACAGTGGACGCACGATGGCCCTGCGGGGAGGGCCGGCGAGGGGCAGCCCTTTCCATTGTCAATTTCAGACGTCACGGCTCGGGCTTCATCCAAAACAACTTGCACTCCAGGCGCTTTTGCCAGGCGCACCCGAGTGTTCTCTTGACAACTCTTGAGAGGTTCATGTTTAGGACTCGGGAATAGGAGAAGTCCGACATGAAGCTACGCGTAGGGAGCGGTCGTGCCTGGGGAATGCTCGCCCTGCTCTCGTTGGTGGGGTGCAGTGAGGGGGGAAAGCCGCAAGCAGGTGCAGCGCGAGCAGCACCGCCAATCCTGACGGAGCACCGCGTCCGCGAGAACGGCACCGGGCAGCGCGCCCTGGGTGAGGATTGCACCAGCGGCTCCCATTCGGATTGCGCGTCGGGCCTCTGCCTGCACGCAGCGGTCCAAGGTCCTGCTCGCGCGGACTCCGGCTACATCTGCAGTCGCACGTGCCAGAAGCGGACGGACTGTCCCGCGAACTGGCAATGCCAGCAATTGCTCCCGACCGCGCCGGAACGCCTGTGCATTCCGCCAAAGGGTTGATCCAAGCAACAGATTCGCAACGACAGCATTTCAAACAACGACCAACCACTTACTCCACTTAGTCCTCTTCAAGATACGGACTCACAGGCATGCTGCCAATAGCTCGACTCGCCTTTTTCATCACCCTGCTAGCGCTTGCGCCGAAAGTCGCCCTGGCCCAGAACTCGTGCACCGGCTGGACTGCGGCAACCTGTAGCAACGGAGTTGTTACTCAATGCCGCTGCGATGGCAAACCGGGCCTGGGTATTCCGGGGTCACTCATCAACCCCGTGGACCCGATCTATCACGCGCCCACGCAATCATGGCTTGCTGTCTGCTGGACCTATGGGTACACGTCGTGTCCTGCGAACCTCGCGCAGTCTACTTGTAACGACGCTTGCTTCACGCCGCCCCCGGAGTGCTCGGATGGCAAGTGTGCCTGCGGCATCAACGGCGAGATCCAGCCATCCATTGGCGATCCGGTGAATGCTCTCACTGGAGAAACCATCAATATCGAGACTGACCTGGAGCTGACCAACAGTGTCGCGCCGCTGAAGCTGACGCGCCACTTCACCTCGTCAGTCAAGACCTGGGCGCAAGAAAACCTGGTCGGGCAGGTGCCAAAACCCTTCGGCGCCAGTGCCGCCAACTCCAACTCCTTGAACTGGTGGCACGAGTACTACAGCTTCATCCGTCTCGGTTCCACGTCATGGGTCGTGGTCAAGGGAACGGGATCCGTGACCCGTTTCACCCCCTGCACGGGCGCGACGTGTACGGCAACGCCTTCCGGTGGCTCCGCCAACAAGCGCGAACGGCTGCAGCGCATCTCCACGGGCTTCGTGCTGACGGAAGCAGGCGGTCGTAAGTCCTATTTCGAAGCGAAGCACATCCAGGCGGGAGGAACCCTGGAGCGCTACTTCCTCAGCCGGATCGTGTCTCCGAGTGGCGTGGAGGAGGCAACCCTGAGCTACGCGGATCCCCCGGGCCTCTCCTGCCCCCCTGGAAACACGGGGACCGCGGTTGGCGTGCCCTACCTTGCCTCTGTCAGCAGCTCCTCCAATGCATTGGATTTCCAGTACACCAACCTCACCCCGACGTCCGGTGCCCCCGAGTGCGTATTGCGCAGCGTGACCCGGCGCGGAGAATCCACGCCCGCGGTGACGTACTCCTACACGCTGGACTCTGGAAGCGTGGAGCGTCCCGGCCAACTGGCGCAGGCCGCGCTGTCCGGCCGTACGATCACGTACAGCTACACATCCAACGCGTTCACCTCGTCGGTGTACTCAACGATCGGCAACCTGCTGATCACGAAGCATGACTACGCCACCGATGGAACTGTTTCCGCTTCGACCACGGGAAACGAGCAACTGACCTTGGGCGCCCTGACGGCATCCACCTGCGTGGCCGGAAGCAACTGCTGTGGCGTGCAACCGCAGAAGCGCACTGTCTACGACGCCGCTGCTGGCCGCGGGGACGGAGTCACCGGGAGCACGGGCTACAACCGGACTTATGAGATCCTCGCGGATACGACCCAATCCGCGACCCCCCGCCTCTACCAGACAACGGATGCCTGCACCGTCGCCAATGCCTGCAGCGCGGGAACGGAGCGCTACGAGTGGGCCTGTGCGGCAGGTGGACTGCCTGCCTACGAAAAGGCCCGAAAGAACAAGCGCGACTTCTGGGAGGTCTACACCTACGCCGCGCCGGCTGCGGGCACGGGCGTCCCTGCCTCGGTGTTGGAGAAGACAGGGATCAAGCGCGGCGCTCAGGACATGACGGGCACGGGAGCGCTGGAGGAGAAGGCCTTCGCATACACCTACGGGCCCAACGGCGAGCAGCTCCTCGCATCCGAGGAGCGCCCAAGTGTCTTGGGCGCGGCTGGCCAGAAGGCGCGTATCTTCCACCGCTATGACACCACTGGACGCAAGTCCGCCACAATCCAGTCCGGATGGACGCGAGTCTTCGACTCGGCGACCGGAACCTGGATCAGCCAGCAGCGCTGGATTGGCACCTTCTTCCTGACGACGCGCACCGGAGAAAGTACGCCCGACAGCCTGGGTCGAACCGTGGAAGAGCACGGCCCATGTTTTGTCACCGGCGAGGCCGCGACGGACTGCCCCTCCGGAAGCATCTTCCCCATCACGCAGACCTTCTATTGGGCGGCGACAGAGACGACGCCCCGGCGCAACCAGCGCCAGAAGGAAGCCCGTTATCCGGCGGGTCTCACCAGCGTTCCGGTGGAAACGTTCTTCAACGCCTATGACGCCAGCGGACACGTCACCGAAACGGTGGATGCCAACGGAGTCACGACCCTCTACACCTATTTCGCGAGCGGCAAGGTGTCCTCGCAGACGGTTCGGCTTGCCGGGCAGCCAGATGCGGTGACCAGCTACGGGTATGACGGCGCTGGCCACCTGACCTCCGTCAGGCATCCCGAAGGGAACTACGAACTCTTCTGCTATGGCACGGCGCTCATCGATTATTGCGCGGGCCCTCTCTCCGACAAGCTTCAGTGGAAGGCGAAGTCGTCCAACGTGATGGGGACCGGCTGGGCGGAGAAGGTCACCTACACGTATTGGCCGGATGGCACCCTGAAAGAGGAGAGCTACAAGGACATCTCCAGTGTTGTGCGCAAGGTCATGTCCTACGCCGCGGATGCCCATCAGCGCCCCTCCTGGAAGATGGTAGGAAATGGCGTGGGCAACTACAGGGCAATGGTCAAGAGTTACGACGGCAGCAACAACATCACAGGCGTAGGCAATGGCTTCAACATCGCTCCAGCCTGGTGCGCGGCGGGAGCCGATGGCCAGCCGACATCCGACCAGTGTTCCGCCATGCAGTACGACCGCGCGGACCGCCTCCAGCGCATCGACGAGCACCCCCTGTCGGGCGTCACGACGCGCACCTGCGTGAAGCACGACGCGCACGGGAATGTCACCAGCGTGGACTCGGGACTCTCCGCCACGGTGGATTGCGCGACGGCAGTCCCCTCCGCCAATGCTTCACGCTACCAGTTTGACGACTTCGGACATGCGGTTGAGGTCGCCCTCGCGAGCATGGGAAGTGGAAGCACCGCGGGCATCACCCGCTTCGCGTACGATGCTGCTGGCAATCTCGTGGTGAAGCAGACCCCTGCGATGGCCGCCGCTCACGCTCGGGATCATCTTGCATCCAGCTTCGATGCCATGGGCCGACTCGTGGCCACCGTCCACAACTCGCCGCTGGTCTCCGGTGGCGCGGAGGGGCTCTTCTCCCAGGGGTATGACGTCTCAGCCAGCATCGACGCGTCGTGCGGCACGTTGTCCAACACACGCGGCAGGCTTCTCTACAAGGACGACTCCTTCGGTCGCACCTGGTTCAGCTACGACGCCCAGGGCCGTAAGCTCAGGGAGGTGCGCCTGCGCGCTGGCACCACCACCTGTAATCCTGGAACGCCCTTCCAGAATCCCCATACTGCCTACACCTATACGCCCAACGGCAATCTGAAGCAGGTGACGTATCCGTACGGCCGAACGGTCACGTACAACTACGGCACCGGCGCTCTCACCGACCGCGTTGAAAGCGTCTATGTCTGGCGGTACAGCGGCGGAGGTGTCTCCACCAACGAGCCACTGGTTTCGCAGATCGCCTGGGAACCCTACGGCGGGCTGCGAGGATACCGCACCCACTATGTGATGACGGGCGCGACCGGCAGTGTCGAATACGCTCGCGGCGGAGATGCCTCTGCGGCGGCGACCTGCGCGACAACCATGCCCAGTGCCGCCACCGGCGACAAGACCGGCCGCATCCGTGCGCTCTGGGTCTCCACCCTCGCGGCGAACGCGGAGTTTGTTCCGGGCAGCGGGAACGGCAGCGTATTGAAGCAGTTCTACTCGTGGCAGGCCGACCAGCTCGTGGATAGCTATTCCTGCCTCCTGGGTGCGACTTCGGCACGAACCGAGCACTACAGCCAGGACTGGATGCTGCGCCTCACGGGAGCCACGGGCACACTCACGACCGAAGGAGGCGCCTACACCTCGCGCTCATTTGGTTATGACAGCCGGAGCAACCGCACCACGGAGGCTGGCGAAGCCAATTCCTGGGCCCTGACCTACACCAACACGGGCCATCCGGATCAACTGGTCTCGCGCAGCTCCACCCAGACGGACGCCCAGCTTGGCCATTCATACACCTACGACGCGGATGGACGCGCATCCAAGAAATCCTGGCATCCCGTGGATTCACAAGGAAATGCCTTTCACCTCGACTTCACCTCAGGCCCTTCATCCAATGGTGGTTCGGAGACCGTCTTCAAGACGGTCAGCGTCAATGGCCTGACGTACAATTACTTCTATGACTCCCAGGGACAACGTCGACTGAAGGACTATCCCACGGGCATCAAGGATGAGTATTTCTACAACCAGTCGCAGGGGCTGATTGTAGACCAAGGCAACGCCTCCTCGCTGGCCTCGACTTCACACCCGGTGGATGAGTACGTCTGGTTGGATGGCAAGCCCATCGCGGTCCTGCGCGGGAAGCTGGACGCGTCATGGCAGCATCTTTCTGACGGCACCACGGACTGCGCTCGCGATGGCCAGGGGGCCGCTTGCGGCTTCTACCACCTCGTTACTGACTACCAGGGCAAGCCAGTGCTTACGTTGGACGACAGCGGCCGCGTCGCCGGCACTGGCGAGTACGACGCCTTTGGCCACGTCAACCGGGTCAGCGTCGACATCGAAACGCCTCATCCCTACACCGTATCGACCTCCGGTCCTTTCGGTACGGTCATGAAGCAGCCCACCATCGCGGGCACCAGCCTTCAGCAGCGCGTCCTCTTCGACAGCTCGGACCTTTGGAGTGATTTCGAAGCATGTACGGACGAAGCCAGCCAGGGCCGGGATGACACCATTACCATTCGCGACGAAGCCACCAGCACTGCGCTGGCGACCCGGGTGCCCTGGCAACCGGGACGAGCCTTCACCCCCTGGTTCACCCCAAGCACGTCTGGCGTCCGTGCTGTGCTCAACAACACGGGATTCTCGGCCTGCTTCCGCAGCGGCTCTACCTGCGCCTGCTCAGCCCTCCCGCGCACGAAGGAGGAGCAAGGCGCGGTCATCTCCGCCTACGAGTACCGCCGCTTCCAGACGGGCGCCGCCCCTTTCTGGACGCCCCTGCGCTTCCCCGGCCAGTACCACGACGCCGAAACCGACCTCTTCGAGAACTGGAATCGTTATTACGATCCGAGCATCGGCCGGTATCTCCAGCCTGAACCGCTCTTGTTGGATCCGCAGTCGATTCTCGTATACGCAGCCGAAGGACGCAGCCTCGCTCCCTATGCCTACGCGCTAAACAACCCCACAGGCTTCGTGGACCCTACCGGCAAGAACCCGGGAATCATTGTCGTGGGCGTGGGCGTGGGCATTGGCGAGGCACTGGTTTCTGCAGGCGTCATCACCGCGGGCGTCTACTGCATCGGCACCCAATGCCTGGGCGATCTCAACGCGCTGCTCAAGTCGCGCTGGGAGAAGGCAAAGGAAGCAATTCGGGATATCTGCCAGAAGCCCAGGGACAAGTGGTATGCATGCGCGGCAGCCTGCCAGGGCAACGGCGCCCGGAGCGGAGCTGACTACCTCGTCGGCTGGTCAAACCAGAATTGCGCAGATGCAACCCGAAGGGCGAAAGTCACGGCGGAGGATGCCGGCCAGAAATATGGAAGGCACTGCCTCTGCTTTGACACCGACGGATTCAATGGGGAGGGCAAGAAGTGCGAGAACCACGCGCGCTGACCCCGGCTCCATGCGCACAGAGCACGACGGTGTCTTCCGGCGCCAGGCCGTGCAGATAGAACAGCGACAGGGATGAATCACAGCCAGTAGAACACGAGCGAGGAACCCGGCGGCGCGCCTGTCTCAGCGCGCCGCCACTCGCCGAGCACGCTTGAGAGGGCCCCAGGTCGCAGGCAAAGGCGGCCCGGCCCTTGGCTTCAAGGCAGTACATTTCGATTCTGGCAGTGCCAGAAAGCCATCCTCCACCGTCCCTCCGCTCAACAGTTCTCCGCGTCAGGCGGCCTCACCATTCCGCTTTGCCCCTGGCGTTGCCATGAACTGAAATGGAAATTGCGGCCTTCCATGGTTTCAGCCAGCTGAGTAAACTGGAGCCACCTCCCGGATAGGACTCGGTAATGGATGAAGGCAAGCCACTCTCCCAAGATGAGCGTGAATCAACACTCAAGGCAATCTCAGGAGATGACCCGGATGCAATGATCAAGGCAGCCCGCCTGCTTGCGTACGAAGAGTCAACAACGCCTCAACTGCTCGAACTCCTCAAGCACGAGCGCCGCGCCGAAACGAGGCAAGCCATCCTCTATGCCTTGGCTTGGCATACAAACCAGTCATTGTGCGAACTCATGGCCGGCATTCTCTCAGACCCGCGGGAAGCTCCCAGCGTGCGTGGTCAGGCCGCGGAGGGTATCGCGTACATGATCCGTGAAATCCCAACGGATTCCGAGAAGTTCAAGATTGCAGTCGGGGCACTGGTCGCTGCATTGAAGGACCCATCCCCCGAGGTTCGTTACTGTTCGATTTTCGCCTTGGGTTCAACGCGCCATCAACCTCTTATTCCAGTCCTCGAAGGGCTTCTTGGAGATCACACCGAAGTGCCCGGATGGGTCGGCACCATTGGCAGTGAAGCCGCCAATGCGATCGAAAGGATCAGCCCCGACTACATGAAGCAGAAGAAGGACAGCCCCTGACCATGGCCATCATCAGGAGCCAGATGCGCACGTCACCGAAGAAGCCCATCACGTAGGCCATCGCCGGGAAGGCCACCACGACCAGCGCCGCGCCCCGCGCCAGCCAGCCGTCAACGGGGCCGACCTTGTGCTGGATGTTCAGGAAGGGGCCGGAGATGGACCAGTCGTGAGTGCCACAACGCATCCGCCCCACGTTAAAGCCCTTGTGACGGCGGTGAAAGGCGCCGGGTGCCTGCCGGGCAACGTGAACAACACCGCCTGTCGCTCCGGAAGCAACATTCGGAAGAGGCCATCCCCTCTCCTCCCTCTGGGAGCGCGCTGGTACGCCTGTTGAAATGAGTCACTCCATCCACGGGTCGCGGCGGTAGCGGCGCGTCGTGGCAGGGGGAGCCCCTCGGAGGGCACTTCCTTCACTTCTGTGAATGGAGGCAGGACCATGCAGCGCAACAAAGGGCGAGTCTTCTCGCGCACGGGCACCATTGTCGTGACCCTGGGGCTGATGTCCGGCTCCATGGCGGTCGCGCAGGACAAGCCCACTTCGGAAAAGCCGTCTGACATTCCTCCCAGCCGCGTCATCGCCGGCCGGGTCCTGCACGCGCCTCCGAAGCTGGATGCGGCGGATGCTCGCAAGAGCGTCAATGCCTTCATCACCTGGGCCGGTGAGTCCGTGGTGGAAGAGCAGAACGACGCGCGCCGGGCGCTGGTGTCCGCCGCGAAGAACCCGGACCTCATCAAGGCCTTCATGGAGGAGATCCTCGCGGCCCAGAAGTCCGGGGACACCAGCCGCGCGCTCGTCGGCCTGGGGCTGCTCGGGGAGATGAGGACCTACGACGGCGCGAAGTTCCTCGTGGAGTTCGTTCGCCGGCCCCTGCCCACCAAGGGCACCGTCATCGAAGGCGAGCTCCAGGAAGAGGCCCAGCAGGCGCGCCTGCAGGCCAAGGCCATCGCGGGCGTCGCCTACCTGCGCGATCCGGAGTTCGACCGCGAGGTGATGAACCAGGCCGGCAACCATCCCTCCGTCATCGTCCGCGCGGAGGCCATCAGCGCCTTCCTGTGGAATCGCGGGGACTCGCTGGAGGCTCGCAAGGAGCTGGAGCCGTTCGTCCGCAAGGAGGAGCGCCGGTTCCTGGACCGCGTCCGGCGCGTCAGCGGCGAAGGCGCGGAGTCGTTCAACCGCAAGCTCACCGCCTACCTGAAGGCCCACCCCGAAGTGCAGGCGCCGAACCCCGAGCGGAAGGAGCCGCGCCCGCCCGAGGAGAAGCCCAACACCTTCGACGTGACCCCTCCGAAGTTCTGACCTTCCCTCACGACCTGAGGAGCGAGAACGCCCATGAATCTCAAGCAAGGCATTGCGCTGATGTCGTCCGTCCTGGCCTTTGGCCTGGCCACCGAGGCCGGCGCCGTCTGCACCCAGACGACCGCGAGCAACGCGGACCGGGCCCTGTGGAACACCCACGGCTGCTGGCAGGACTTCTTCCTCTGGCAGTACCAGGCCTACGGCCTGCGCTCCGGGGACTGGAGCAACCGCGGCTGGAATGACGCCTGCAACGTCAACCTGGAGTTCCCCAAGCACTGGAACGCGTCCTACCTGCTGACGTACGGCATGCTGGACAACTGGGACCAGTCCTTCCATGGCACCGAGGACTACCGGGCCACGGCGGAGGCGCGCAGCAGCAACTTCCACGACAGCCTGTATCACAGCATCACCGACCGCACGGACGTCTTCGGGACCTTCACCCCCCGGTTCTGGCCGTGGGACACGGACCGCGTGGAGACCGCGTGCCCGCTCTACAACCCGAACGTCAGCAACTCCAACCCGGGCTCGCGCGCGGGTGACTACATGCACGAGGGCTGGCACGCCTACTTCGACAAGTACAACTTCGACAACGGCAACACGGGCGGCCACCGGCCCGGTCCGCAGGGCGCGTGCACCATCAACGGCTGCGACTACTTCTACTTCCACGGCATCTCCAAGTATGTCTTTGGCGCCATGTGGGAGAACAATGGCACCGCCAGCCGGTTCCACTCGCCCAACCAGGTGCAGGTGGAGTTCCTGTGCGACGTGGCGGACCAGTCGCAGTGGTGGATCCCGCTGAGCGTGCGCCAGACTGCCGCCGCGGATGCCAACGGCCGCGCCGCGTCTCGCTTCATCAACGGTCCGGGCTACACCTGCGGCAGCCCCCGTCCCTGGTAGCAGGAGGAATCCCCGATGGCGCATTCGAAGCGTGACGCAGTGAAGCCGTTTCGGATGCGCCTGGGTTCAGGCCTGTTCCTCCTCGCCCTGGTCTGCTGCTCGAGTCCACGGAAGGCCGGGGTGGAGGAACAGGGCACCTGGGAGCTCCTACCCACGGGCGCGGGCCCTGGCACGGGGCTCCAGGTGGCGACGGTGTTCGACGGCCAGGACGTCCTGCTCTGGGGCGGGCTGGGCGGCTGCACCGTCAACGGGGTCTGCGCGGACGGGGCCCGGTTCAACGTGGCGTCCCGGATCTGGACGCCGCTGTCGTCCCAGGGGGCTCCCGCCGCGCGCACCCTGCACACGGCGGTGTGGACCGGCCAGCGGATGCTCGTCTGGGGCGGCGTCGGCTGCGGTGAGCGCCCCCAGACGCCTTGCGGCGACGGGGCGGCCTACTCACCGTCCACCAACTCCTGGAGCGCGCTTCCGGCCCAAGGCGCGCCCTCCGCTCGCGGCTGGCACTCGGCGGCCTGGACGGGACGGTGGATGCTGGTGTGGGGCGGCGAGGAGCCCCAGCAGGCGCGCGTGCTGGGCGATGGGGCCCGGTACGACGTGGAGGCCGGCGCCTGGACGCCCATGTCCGGCGCCGGGGCCCCCGTGGCCCGCCGCTACCACTCCACGGTGTGGACGGGGCAGGCGCTGATGGTCTGGGGCGGCAGTGGCGGAGCCTCCGTGGACGTGGCCCTGAGCGATGGCGCGGCGTACTCCCCCGAGACGGACTCCTGGCGTCCGCTGTCTTCCCAGGGGGCTCCCCAGGCCCGCTGGGCGCACACGGCGGTGTGGACCGGGACGAAGATGATCGTCTGGGGCGGGCTGGGCTGTGGCAGCGACGGGCAGGACCTGCCTCGCTACTGCGAAGGGGGCGCCGCGTATGATCCGGTGCTCGATACCTGGTCGCCCCTGTCCGACAAGGACGCGCCCTCCCCCCGCACCGGCCATTCCGCGGTGTGGACCGGGACGAAGATGATTGTCTGGGGTGGCGCCTCGTCGAAGTGTGGCTCCGGTGGCGCCTGCTCGGACGGAGCGGCTTACGACCCCGCCTCGAATACGTGGACCCCGCTGAGCCCCCAGGGCGCTCCTACCGCGCGGTCGGGGCACTCGGGCGTGTGGACGGGGAACGCCCTCTTCATCTGGGGAGGGATGGGCGGCGGCGGCTCGGAGGTCGCGTTGTCGGATGGCGCCCTGTTCGTGCCGTGAACGCGGGGTGAGCCATCAGTCCATCGGCAGCTCCGGACCGCGCGCCAGGGGCTTGACGTCCCGGGGCCCCACCTCCACCACCGACACCTGATCGCAACCCTCGTAACAGACGGGACGCGTCAGCGCGAACAGGCGGCCATCCAGCTCCAGCAGCACCGAGGCCCGCTCGCCGGAAATGTCTTTCTCGTCGACATGGACCTCCTGTTCCACGCGCAGCACCTGGAGCTTTTCCGGAGTGCCTACCACCCACGCTTGAACCCAGACATACGCGGCGCAGGGAGTCTTTGTCGAAACCATGCGACGGGTGATGCGGACATGGCACACCTGCGGGCGCTCCGCCGTCCCTCGTGCGCACCCCATCATCTGATACGGGCTCGCGAAGAGTTCCCGGGTGGAGGTAACGTCTTCCTTCCAGCTCCCTGCCCCCTCGCAGCTGGAGTCGGACACCTTTTGCAACCGCTGGCCCAGCTCCTCCCCTGAGGGGAAGGCCGCGAGCACCTTGCGCGTGAGCGCGTCCCGGAGCGGGCCTTCGGGCGGCGTCGTGAAGGTCCGTGCCCGGTCATCCTTCGGGCTCAGCGAGACCGCGTACCACACGGCATCCTTGAGCTCGTCCCGGATCCGGGTGCCTGGCAAGGCGTCGCCCCAAGCAAGCTGGAAGGGCTTCACGGCGGCATCCGTCCGCAGGGCAGCGCGCCCCAGGTCCGAGCCATCCGGCTTCGTCACGACGAAGGCGGACCAGGTGGTGGGGCCCTTCTCGCGCAGTGCCGCTTCCGTGGACAGGGCCCTCCACTGCCCGGCCTTGAACTCGAGCACGGGCACGAGCATGGGCCCGTCCTTCTCCGTTCCGCCCGCCTGGGCCACCAGTACGGAGGCACCGCCAGCCTTCACGGCGGGGGGTGGCTCGGCGGCCACGGGTGCGGCACACATCAAGGCAAGGGCGAGCAAGGGCATTCTCATGCCCACAGGAACTGCAACCGACGGGCCGGTGCAAGTGCGGCTCCCCGGCCACGCCGCGACAGCCTTCCGGGGCGATCCGGCGGGTGCACTGCATCCGGGGCAATTCAGACGTGATGGCTCTGGCACAGACCCCATCCCAGACAGTCTGCACTGCGCGGAACTTTTCATGCACTCCAGAGTGTCAGCTTGACAATATCTGACGGGATCAGGTTTAGGGCTTCGAGAATAGGAGAAGTCCGACATGAGGGTGTGCGTTGGGGGAAGTCGTTTCTGGGGGATTCTGGCCCTGCTGTCCCTGGCAGGGTGTAGCGAGAGCGGGACCTCGCGCGAGAGCGCACCGGCGGCTTCGGCCCCTGTATTGACGGAGCACCGGCCCCAGGGGAATGGGACGGGACGGATGGCCTTGGGAGAGGACTGCACCCAGGGCTCGCATTCGGATTGCGCGTCCGGGCTGTGCCTGCACGCAGCACCGGGCGGCGCCGCCCGCGCGGAAGCGGGCTACTTCTGCAGCCGTACCTGCGAGAAGCCCACGGACTGCCCCGTGGACTGGCGCTGCCAGCAACTGCTGCCCACCACCCCGGAGCGTCTGTGCGTGCCGCCTTCCACCTGGAAGGCCGCCGCCGCTGCTCCTCGGGCTCCCGAAACCCACCGCTGACACCTCGCGGCCTCTCTTCCAGGAAAACCCCTGATCATGTCTTCTTTCTTCAAGCCTCTGGCCTTGCTGGCCGTGATGCTGGTGTGTCTGCCCGGCGTCAGTCACGCGCAAGACGCGTGCGTCAACAACCTCTATATCTATTGCGATGCCGGCAAGCAGGTGCAGTGCACCTGCGACGGCAGCATGCGTTGCAATGGCAATGCGGATTGCTCGGACGACCCCTTCTGCAATCCTGTCAACCCGACCTTTCCCGAGAACGGCGCCTCGTGCTGCAAGAGCACGTGGGATTGTGCCGCGCCGCCCCAGCCCTGCGAGGACGGCAACTGCCGCTGCGGACCAGAAGGCGAGCGCCTGCCGACGGCGGGAGACCCCGTCAACGTCGCCACGGGTGAGAGCATCCTCGTGGAGACCGACGTGCAGCTGGGCAGCGCCACGGGCGCCCTGACCCTGCGCCGCTTCTACACGTCCGACCCCGCTGCCTGGTCCTACACCGGCAATGTCGTCGGCAACATCACCAAGCCCTTCGGTGGCAGCCTCAACAACCAGTCCTCGCTCAACTGGTCGCACGAGTACTACAGCTTCGTGCACCTGACGTCCTCGCGCTGGACGGTTGTCCGGGGCAATGGCTCTCAGTCCCACTTCACCCCCTGCACTGGCACCTCGTGCTGGGCCACCGCCTCCACCAACTCCAGCAGCAGGCGCGAGCGGCTGCAGAAGACAGCCAATGGCTTCACGCTGGTGGAAGTCGGCGGCCGCAAGCTCGTCTTCGAGGCCAAGCACCTGGAGTCCGTCGGAGGCCAGACGCGCTACTTCCTCAGCCGCATCGTCTCCCCCAAGGGTGTTGCGCTGGCCACGCTGGCTTATGCCGCCCCTTCCGGCATGGTGTGCCCGGGCGGCGCGACGGGCAGCGACACGGGCGTCCCCTACCTGGCCTCCGTCACCGGCGCTTCCGGTGCCATGGACTTCCAGTACGTCCTCCTCCACCTGCCCTACCCCTACGGCAGCTCGCACTGCGTACTTCGCAGCGTCACGCGCCGGGGTGAGTCCTCGCCCGCCGTCACCTACGCCTACCAGCAGGAGGGCAGCGCTGAAGTCACCGGGCAGATTGTCTCCGCCACCACGCCCAGCACCGTGCGCACGTACACCTTCACCAACAGCGCGCTGCAAGTCTCCACCGGCAGCATGCTCGTCATGACGCACACCTACTCGCTGGACTGGCAGGGCCGCTCCACCGGCAAGGTGACGTCGGTGACGGGCGCCGGAGAGCAGCTGGCACTGGGCACCTCGCAGAGCACTACCTGCCAGCCGGGCAGCAACTGCTGTGGCGTCGCCCCCAGCAAGCGCGACCTCACCAACAGCAACGCCGGCCGGGGTGACGGCACCAGCGGCGCGGCGGGTTTCACCCAGTCCTTCGAGACGCTCTCCAATCCCAGCCTGGGCACCGGTCCCCGCCTCTACCGGACGGTGGATTCCTGCACCGTCGCGGGTGCGTGCAGCCCCGGCAACGAGCGCAACGAGTGGGAGTGCGCCACCAGCACCTCCCCCGGCTTCCTCAAGGCCAAGAAGGACAAGCGCGAATTCTGGGAGGTCTACTCCTACGCCGCCCCGTCGAACACCAGCGTGCCGTCCTCGCTGCTGGAGAAGACAAGCATCAAGCGCGGCGCCCAGGACATGACAGGCACTGGCGCACTGGAGGAGGAAACCTTCAGCTACACCTACGGCCTCAATGGCGAGCAGCTGCTGGCCTCCTCGGAGAAGGCCAGCGTCCTCGGCGCGTCCGGCCAGAAGGCCCGCACCTTCAACCGCTACGACTCCACCGGCCGCCTCTCGGCTACCATCCAGTCCGGTTGGACGCGCGTCTTCGACGCCGCCTCCGGCACCTGGAGCAGCCAGCAGCGCTGGGTGGGCACCTTCTTCCTGACGACGCGTACGGGTGAGACCACGGCGGATCCCTTTGGCCGGACCCTTGAGCAGCATGGTCCCTGCTTCGTCTCCAGCGAGGCCGCCACGGATTGCACTACCGGCACCGTGTTCCCCGTGACGCGCAACTACTACTGGGCAGATACGGAGACGACGCCCCGACGCAACCAGTTGAAGAAGATGGCCAAATACCCGGCGGGCCTCACCAGCACGCCCATCGAGACATTCTTCAACGCCTACGACGCCAGCGGGCACGTCACGGAGATGGTCGACGCGAACGGCGTCACCTTCCTCTCCACCTACCAGAGCAACCACCTGCTGACGCGGACCGTGCGGGTCACGGGACAGCCGGACGTGGTGACCAGCTACGGTTACGACTCCGCAGGCAACCAGACGTACGTGCAACTGCCGGAGGGCAACTACGACGTCTCCTGCTACCGCCAGGGGACGACGTCCGGCTGCACTGGCGGCACCCTCACCGACAAGCTGCAGTGGAAGGCGAAGTCCTCCACCGCGACCGCGGCCACCTGGTCCGAGAAGGTGGCGTACACCTACTGGCCGGATGGCACGGTGAACGAGGAGCGCTACCTCGACGCCTCCGGCAACACGCGCAAGGTGCTCTCCTATGCCGCGGACGCCCACCGCCGTCCCACCTGGACGAAGACGGGTTCCGGCACGGGCAGCTTCGTCGCCACGAAGAGCTACGACGCCGCCAACAACCTCACGGGCGAAGGCAAGCCCTTCAACGCGCCTCCCGCCTGGTGTGCCGTCGGCACGGATGGCCAGCCCACTTCCGCGGCCTGCAATGCCATGCAGTACGACGGCGCCAACCGGCTCCAGCGCATTGACGAGCACCCGACGGGCAGCACCACCACGCGCACGTGCCTCAAGCACGACGCGCACGGCAACGTCATCAGCGTGGACACGGGCCTTGCCGCGACGACGAACTGCGCGACGGCGACGCCTTCCGCCAATGCCTCGCGCTACCAGTACGACGACTTCGGCAACGTGGTGGACGCGACGCTTGCTGCAACCGGCAGTGGCAGCACCGCGGGCACCACCCGCTTCGCCTATGACGCCCAGGGCAACTCCGTGGTGAAGCAGACGCCCGCCATGGCCTCGGCCCACGTCCGGGACCACCTGGACTCTGCTTATGACGCCATGGGCCGGCAGCTCTCCGTCTCCCACGTCTCACCGCTGGTCTCCGGCGGCGCGGAGACGCTCTACGCGCAGGGCTACGACGCCTCAGTGAGCCCCGATGCCTCCTGCGGTACCCTGGCCAATACGCTGGGCCGCGTGCGCTACCTGGACGACTCCTTCGGCCGCACCTGGTTCAGCTACGACGCCTGGGGCCGCAAGGTGAAGGAGGTGCGCCTGCGCACGGGCACCACCACCTGCACCGGCATGCCCTTCCAGAATCCTCACACCCTCTACGCCTACAGCCTCAATGGCAACCTCACCCAGGTGACGCACCCCTACGGCCGCGTCGTCACCTACACCTATGGCACCGGCGCCCTCACCGACCGCGTTCAGAGCGTCTCCGTCTCGAAGTACTCCAGCAGCGCCCCCACCACGGAGGTGCTGCTCTCCCAGGTGGCCTGGGAACCCTACGGCGGCGTGCGTGGCTACCGCACCCACTACGCGTCGGCGGGTACTACCGGCAGCGTCGAATACGCCCTGGGCGACAACGCCTCCGCCGCGCCTTCCTCCTGCCCCACCGCCATTCCCAGCGTTGGGACGGGAGACGCCACGGGCCGCGTGCGTGCCCTCTGGGTGTCCACGCTTGCCTCGGGCACCCACTTCACCCCGGGCAGCGGCAACGGCGGCGTCCTCAAGCAGGTGTACACGTGGCAGGCGGATCAGCTTGTCCGCTCCGACTCGTGCCTGCTGGGCGCCTCCTCGCCCCTCACCGAAACCTACGGCTACGACGGCCTGCTGCGCCTGACGTCCGCTACCGGCACCCTCTCCACCACCGGCGGCCCCTTCACCTCGCGCACCTTCGGCTACGACGCCCGCGGCAACCGCACCTCCGAGTCCGGCGAGGCCAACACCTGGGCCCTGGCCTACTCCAGCACCGGCCACCCGGACCGGCTCGTCTCCCGCGACTCCACCCAGACGGGCGCCACCCTCGGCCACTCCTTCACCTACGACGCCGACGGCCGTGTCTCCCAGAAGCTCTGGCGCCCCGCCGACGCTCTCGGCAACGCCTTTCACCTCGACTTCACCTCCGGCCCGTCTTCCAACGGCGGTGCGGACACCGTCTTCAAGGCTGTCAGCGTCAATGGCCTGACGTTCAACTACTTCTACGACGCCCAGGGCCGGCGCCGCCTCAAGGACTACCCCACCGGCATCAAGGACGAGTACTTCTACAACGCGTCCCAGGGCCTGCTGGTGGACCAGGGCAATGCCACTGCCTTCACCTCCGCCACCCACCCGGTGGACGAGTACGTCTGGCTGGACGGCCGCCCTGTCGCCGTCCTTCGCGGCAAGCTGGATGCCTCCTGGGCCCACCTCTCCGACGCCACCACCGACTGCGCTCGCGATGGCCAGGCCGCCGCCTGCGGCACCTACCACCTCGTCACCGACTACCTCGGCAAGCCCGTCCTCATGCTGGATGGCCAGGGCCGCGTCACCGGCACCGGCGAGTATGACGCCTTCGGCCACGTCAACCGCGTCAGCGTCGACATCGAAACCCCGCACCCCTACAAGGTGGCCACCACCACCTTCGGCGGCGTGATGAAGCAGCCCGCCGTTACCGGCACCACCCTCCAGCAGCGCGTCCTCTTCGACGGGCTCGACCTCTGGAATGAGTCCGAGCAGTGCACCGCCGGCTCCGCCGACCGCAGTGACTCCGTCGCCATTCGCGACGAGGCCTCCAGCACCGACTTGACGACGCGCAGTGCCTGGGACGACGGTCGCGGCTGGACGGCCTGGGTGACCCCCGGCGCTTCCGGTGTCCGCGCCGCCATCATCAACTCCGGCATCGCCTCCTGCACCCCAGGCCAATCGTGTAATGATTTGTTCTGCCACAACGTCTGCAACTGCACGACCACCGGATTCCCCCAGGGGTCCAAGAAGGAAGAGGGCGCCGTCATCTCCGCCTACGAGTACCGCCGCTTCCAGACGGGCGCTTCCCCCTTCTGGACGCCCCTTCGCTTCCCCGGCCAGTACCACGACGCCGAAACCGACCTCTTCGAGAACTGGAACCGCTTCTACGACCCCAGTATCGGGCGGTACCTGCAGCCGGAGCCGCTGTTGCACAGCCCCAAGTACATGCTGGATATGGCCAAGGCCAGCATGGCTGTACCGGCATACTCCTATGCCGTGAACAATCCTCTCGCGTTCATCGACAGCAACGGCCTGAAGGTCGTGGGAACGGCGGACCGTAACGACTGGTGGAATATCTTGCAGGACGTGCTGTGGGATCTGAGCGCCAGCAGTGAGGTCCACAACTGGTTCATGGAATGCTTCGGATCAGATCCCTTCACGGATTCGCTTGAACACAACGTTCACGCGGCCAAGAACGACTGGTGGTGCAAGCTCGTCGGCGGAAAGGCCGTCACGAACGGCTTCACTGGCGAGACCACGCTCTGCCCGGGATCGAACTTCGAGCGTCCGCCAGCAGGGCCGCCAGGAACGCAGCGGAAGGCGATCGCCTCGACGGTCATGCACGAGCTGGCCCACCAGATGGGGCCGGTGAAGACGAACGACGCGCAAACCTACTGTGGCGGGTCAGGCCCTGTCGGGGCTTGCTCCGCTGAAGCCGCGGGGCAGATTGGCCGAGACGCGGTCCACTGAGCGAACATGAGCGCCAAAGTCCTGCCAACTGAGAGACAGTGCTTGGTAACAGGCTTCACGGCGCTTGGGCTGTCCACGGCGGCGTACCTGATCTTCATGCTCAGGTACGCCGCCGGTGCCCGAACGGGCCTCGGCTTGTGGGCGACGCTCGTCTACGCGCTGCTCGGGGTAGCAGCGGTCTGCGCTGTCTACGCGGCAGTGCGTCACCGCTCCAATCCAGCGCTCGCCCTGCTCGTCGGATGCGGAATCGCATTGGCGGTGTTCGTCTTCTTCAGCGCGTCCTGACTCCGCGGAACGGCAGCAGCCAATCGGATTCTTGGCTGCTCCTCCGTGATCACACCTTCACGGTCTTCACCAACGGCAGCTCGCGCACGCGGGTCCCCGTGAGCGCGAACACGGCGTTGGCGAGGGCCGGGGCCACGGGGGGCACTCCGGGCTCTCCAATGCCTCCCGGGCGGCCGTCGCTGGGAATGATGTCGACGTGGATCTTCCGGGGCGTCTCCGCGATGCGGGCCAGGCGGTAGTCGCGGAAGTTGCTCTCCACCACGGCGCCGTCCTTCATGGTGATGGCGCCGTAGAGCCCCAGGCTCAGGCCGAACACCACCGCGCCCTCCATCTGCGCCCGGACGCGCTCCATGTTCACGATGGTGCCCGCGTCCGCGACGATCCACGCCTCGTCCACCCGGATGCGCTCGTCCGCGTCCTTCACCACCGACACCACCACCGCCACGTACGTCAGGAAGCTGCGGTGCGCCGCCAGCCCCAGCGCCCGCCCCTGCTGCTTGCGCTCGTCCCAGCGCGCCAGGCCCGTCACCCGCTCAATCACGCGCCTGAGCCGCGCCGTGTCCACCGGGTGCTCTTCAATCGACTGGCCGTAGTTCGGCACCTTCGCCACGCCCAGGTCCTTGGGCGTCACGATGCGCGAGGGCCCCAGCACCTCCAGCAACGTGTCACGCGGATCCGTGCCGCGCGCGTGCGCCAGCTCGTCGATGAAGCTCTGCACCGCGAACGCGTGGTAGATGTTCGCCACGGACCGCAGCCAGCCGATGCGCGTGTGCGCCCGCGCCTCGCAGTTCTCCATCCGGACGTCGGGGATGGCCAGCGGCAGGTCCAGGATGCCCTGCCCCATCTCCCCGTCGCCCGCGAACGTCGCGTCCGCGAACGTGGAGCCGATGGGCGGGAACGCGATGCGCTGGTGCCACGCCACCACCTTGCCGTTCGCGTCCAGGCCTGCCTCCAGCCGCTGCGCGCTGGTGGAGTGGTAGTAGTCGTGGCGCACGTCGTCCTCGCGCGTCCACTGCAGGCGCACCGGCGCGCCCACCGCCTTCGCGACGAGCGCCGCCTCCACCACGTAGTCCGGCTTCGACTTGCGGCCGAACCCACCGCCCAAGAGCGTCACGTGCACCGTCACCTTCGACGGGTCGAGGCCCAGCGCCTTCGCCACCTCGCTGCGCGCGGCCTGCGGGTTCTGCGTCGTGGCCCAGACCTCGCAGGTGCCGTTCTCCACCTTCGCCACCGCCGCGGGCGGCTCCATGGGCGCGTGCGCCAGGTGCGGCGTGTTGTACGTGGCCTGCACCCGCTTCGCCGCCTTCGCCAGCGCGCCTTCCGCGTCGCCGACGTTGCGCACCACCTTGCCCGGCTTGCCAATCACCTCCAGCAACTGCTCGCGGTACGCCGCCGAGTCGTAGACGGCGTTGTCCCCGCCCTCCCACGTCACGTCCAGCACCTCGCGGCCCTTCATCGCCGCCCAGGTGTTGTCCGCCACCACCGCCACGCCTCCCAGCGGCTGGAAGAGGAAGGGCTTCTTCGCCGCCGGCAGCTCCACCACCTGCCGCACGCCCGGCACCGCCAGCGTCTTCGCCGCGTCGTAGCGGGCCACCCGGCCCCCGGCCACGGGCGGACGCGCGATGACCGCCGTGCGCATCCCCGGCAGCACCACGTCCGCGCCGAACACCGCCCGGCCCGTCACGATGTCCGGCCCGTCCAGGAGCGGCAGCTCCTTGCCCAGGTGCTTGAGCTCGCCGCGCGGCCGCAGCGTCACGGCCTCCTTCTTCGGGACCTTGAGCTTCGCCGCGTCACTGGCCAGCTCGCCGAAGCGGAGCGTCCGCTGCGTGCCCTTGTGGAACACCGCGTGGTCGCGCGCCTCGCACTCCGCGGGCGCCACCTTCCAGCGCTTCGCCGCCACCGCGACCAGCATCGTGCGCGCCGTCGCGCCCGCGTAGCGCAGGTCGTCGAAGATCTTCCGCACGCTGCTGGAGCCGTCCGTGTTCTGGTCGCCGTAGGCCTCGTCGCCGTCGCCCTGGACCACCTTCACGTGGGCCATGTCCGCGCCCAGCTCGTCCGCGATGAGCACCGGCAGCGAGCTGCGCACGCCCTGCCCCATCTCCGAGCGGTGACAGACGATGGTCACCACGCCATCCGGCGCCACGTGCACGAAGACGTTGGCCCGCAGGCCCTCCGTGGGCACCGCGGGCAGCGCCGTGGGCATGGGGGCGGCGTGCGCCCTGGCGGGGAGGATCACCTCCAGCCCCAGGCCCCCGGCCACGAGGCCCATTCCCGCGAGCACGGAGCGGCGCGACAGACGGATGCGCGTGTCTTGCATGGTGGGGGTCCTCACTCCGTCGGCAGTCCCGCCGCCTTCTTCACGGCGGTGCGGATGCGCGTGTACGTCCCGCAGCGGCAGAGGTTGCCCGCCAGTGATTGATCAATCTCCGCGTCGGTGGGCTTCGGCTTCTTCGCCAGCAGCGCCGCCGCGGTCATGATCTGCCCCGCCTGACAGAAGCCACACTGCGGCACCGCCAGATCCACCCAGGCCTTCTGCAACGGGTGCGAGCCGTCCGGCGACAGGCCTTCAATGGTCATCACCTCGCGGCCCTCCGCGCGGCGCACCGGCGTCACGCACGAGCGCACCGCCGCGCCGTCGATGTGCACCACGCACGCGCCGCACAGCGCCTGGCCGCAGCCGTACTTCGTCCCGTTCAACGTCAGCACGTCGCGCAGCGCCCAGAGCAGCGGCATCTCCGGATCCACGTCGAGCACGTGCTCGGTTCCATTCACTCGCAGACGGATGCTCACGGTCGGCTCTCCTCGCGCGGGCACTCCGCGCCGTCCTTCACCCACGCGGCCATCAAGGCCCCGAACTCCGCCTGCGTTCCCGGCGCCGGCACCCGGTCCGCTCCGGGCTTCCAGCCCCAGCCCACCAGCTCGTCATGCGCGGAGTGCTCGATCAGCTCCGCCAGGCTCTTGCCGCCGTTGCGCGCCGGGTCCTTCAGCTGTTCGCACAGCGAGCGCGGCGTGCGGCCCTCCCAGAACATCACCTTGGGCGCCAGGTGCCACTTGGGCGCGCCGGGGACCCGCGCCAGCTGCGCGTTGCGGTCCTGGTGGCAGGAGGTGCACTCCAGGCCGGGCACGCCGTTGTCCTCGGGGCCCCGGGCCACCGGCGGGTCGTGGACCTGGCTGTTCTCCCCCTGCAGGGGGCTGTCCCCCACGGGGTGGCAGTTGACGCAGCGCGGATGCAGCATCACCCGGCTCGCCTCCAGGAACAGCGCCCGCGAGCGCTCCTTCTTGTCGCCAATGCCCGCGAAGGCTGCCGGCGTCCGGAGCACCTGCGGATTCTCGGGCGGCGGCACCGCGGCGACATGCATCGCACGGCCTCCACATCCCGCGCCGAACAGGAGCGCCAGCGACATCCCCGCCGCACCCGCGCCCAGCACGACTCCCAGTGCTTTCGAGCGAAGCTTCATCGTGCCCCGTCCATCCCTTCGGCCAGAGGTGTCGCCCGGCCTCACGCGCAGCGCCACGAAGCCGGACGGGGCATGATGCCCGGGTCCAGCCCCTCGCGAGCGTGTCAAAAAGCCGAATGGCCCGTGAAGGAATTCTTCACAACGGTCCAGCCTGGGAGTGCACGGCGCCGTCACGCGGCGTGGGGGACGGCGGCCTTCGTGAAGGCCACCGTGCCTGAGTGACAGGGGGCATTGGCGCGATTGACGGATTGTCCTTTCGCAGGCCCCGGGGCTTCGCGCAAGTGCGCGGAATCCCGTGCACGAGGGGTTGGAACGCCGTGTGTATTGGGAAGCGCGCAAGGAGATAGCCCGCCATGCGCCAGAGCCCCGCGTCGTCCGTGTTCTCCCTCACCCGCCTCTTCGTCGAGCAGTGTGCCCGCTGGAGGCTGCGCGAGGAGGTCATCGCGTTCATCCTCGAGTTCGGCACTCCCGCCCGCGCGTGCGGTGCCACCCACCTCACCGTGCACGAGCGCGACCTGCCCGTGGCCCTTCGCGATTCGTCGCTGGCCCGGCAGGCGCGCGGGTGGATCCTCATCCTCAACGACGAGGACCGGCTCCTCACCTGCTACCGCCGCCAGGACGCCTCGCGGTTCCTGCGGCAGAAGTCCAAGCGCCGCCCCGCGGGCGTCACCCGGGGCCGCGACGACTTCCTGCGCGGCCTCCAGTTCGCTCCGGCCTGACTCAGTCCAGCCCCGCCTTGCCCACCGCCCAGTAGGCCTTCACCCTGGGCGTGGCGCTTTCGCCGTCGCCGCGCAGCCGCGAGCGCAGGGCCTGGATGGACTGCGCCCGGCCCGTCATCACCAGCGTCGCGCCGGGCTTCGCGCGCAGGGCTTCGCGCAGCCGCTCGTGGACCTGTGCCAGGTGCGCGTCCCCTGGCGTGCGCTCCACGTCCTGGCCCTCGAAGCCCAGCTCGCGCAGCGCGGGCGCGCAGTCCTCGCGGCGCGTCACCTCGAAGAGCGGCGTGACGTCCCGCTTCGCTCCGGTCCGCAACGCGTGCGCCACCGCGAAGGACGTTTCGTCACCGAAGAGGACCACCGGCGCGTCACCGGCCTCCAGCGCCACCGAGCGACGCGGCCCGAAGAACTGGACCGTGTCCCCGGCGCGCACGTCGCGTCCCCACCTCGCTCCCGGGCTGTCGCCGTGCAGGTACACGAGGAAGGCCGTGGCGCCGCGCGTTTCATCCCACGACAGCGGCGTGTACGTGCGCATGCCCAGCCCTGGCAGGAACACCTGCACCTTGTCGCCAGGGGTCCAGCCCTGCCCCCGCAGCGCCGGCCCTTCACAGTCAATCTGACGAAAGGCGCGCGACACCTCGCGCACCTGCGTCACCCGGGCGTCGGTGAAGAGGAAGCGGCCCAGCATGCCTCCCAGCATGGCCTTCGCGGATGCCATTGGAACCTCCGTTCAGGCGTTCATACGCCCCCCTTCCGGCGCTGGCTCGTGAAGTTGCGTGAAGTCATCCTCACCTTCCAGGGCGTAACCCCCACGAAAGGAACCGGACATGGGCCCCTGGCACATCCGGGTGCGCTGGCTTCGGACCGGCGGAGTGACCGTCTTCGCCATCCTGGCAGCCAGCGGCTGCGCGCTGGGCCCGGCGGATGAATTCGGGCCTCAGGTGACCTCCAGCTCGACGCCCCTGAGCAACCCCATCACCCAGTTCCGGGAGGTGCTGGCTCCCTACGGCACCTGGACGGACCTGGCGCGGATTGGCTGGGTCTGGCGTCCGGACCCGGGCGTCGTCGGCGCGGACTTCGTCCCCTACTCCTCCGGTGGCCAGTGGGTGTCCAGCGATTGGGGATGGACCTTCGAGAGTGATTGGGATTGGGGCCAGGCGCCCTTCCACTACGGCCGGTGGTTCGTCGAGCCGTCCCTGGGCTGGGTGTGGTGGCCCGACAGTGAGTGGGCACCCGCATGGGTGGACTGGCGGTGGGGGGATGGCTTCATCGGCTGGCAGCCCCTTGCGCCTCCCGGCATCAGCACCGGACCGAGCTGGACCTTCGTGGGCGTGAACGACTTCGTGCGGCCCGACGTGGGCACGCATCGCCTGCCGGCCTCGCGGGACCAGGAGCTGATGCGCCAGACGCAGCCCGTGGGCGAGCACGTGGTGGCCCGCTCGGGCCACTGGAACCGGGGGCCGGAGCCGGAGGAGGTCGCGCAGTCCACCGGACAGCCCGTGCCGCTCGCGGAGCCCATGACGCCGCCCACGGCCCATCCGCCGCGTGCGAGCGCCGCGAGGCCGGAGGAGCCCGCGGCGCCCATGCATTCCGAGGGCGGGCACGCCGAAGGCGCCCACCACCGGCGGTGACGAACCGGCCCCGTCAGTCGAGCAGCGGCCGGTTGCACTCCGTCCGCCACGTCTTGGGGTCGGGGCTCGACTCCGGCCCCGAGACGTAGACCTCCCAGACGTCCTGGGCGGTCTTGAGCCCCTGCTCCCGGATCCACCCATCGAACTCGCCCCAGGCGGCGCCCAGGCCCTCATAGGGCCCCTGGTAGACGGCGCGCACGACCTTCATCGCGGGCCACAGCCCCGGTTGGACGCGGCCCGCGGCCTTGACCGGCGAGGGCACGGGCACGCTGATCTCCAGGTCGAAGACGTCCGGGTCGATCCGCAGGTGATGCACGAACCACGGCCCCGCGGGCTTGAGGCCCTGCGCGGCCACGGTGGCCATCACCTCCGAGATGCCCGGGCCCATGACCTGACGGAGCTCCGAGCGGGGCACGGTCACATGGATGAACGCGGTGTGCTGCGCGTCCGTCTGCGTGATGCGAGGGGTTTCAATCATGGAAAGGCTCCTGTGCGGGCGAACGGAGCCGCCCGTCATCTCGTGGCGGTGCCTACTTCACGCAGTGGAGGCTGGGTCCCTTGGGGATGCCGTCCCACTGACTCACGCCGAGCAGCGCGATGGACGAGTTGTTGTGCGTGATGGCCTCCAGGCAGCTTACCGGCCACAGCCGCCCGTCATCCAGGGAGAACGCGGCGGGGCGCCCGGCCGCGCCGTACACGGGCGCTCCCGAGTGCATGGAGGCCCCGTAGGGGACGCGGTGGAAGAGGTCGGACGAGACGGCGATCGCGTTGCGTGACAGGACCTGCGCGGGCGCGGCCAGCGCGAACTGGAGCCGCGTCCCACCGCGCACCAGGGTGAGCGGCAGACCGGCGCTCTGGAGGAGATAGCCCTCGTACACGCGCCCCATGGGCACCTGGTCGCACGAGCGCCCCGTCAGCAGATCCACGCCGCTGTGCGCCAGGTTCCAGGTGTTCACGTCACCCGTGCCCACCGAGCGGAGGAGGTCCACCGGGACCGTGCCGCACGAGGACGACGCGACGGCGTGCTTGTCCGGACGCGACACGATGGCCGGTCCTTCCGTCCACGTGCCCGCGACGTCGAACTGATCCACCTGCTGGTTCAGCGCGCTGTTGAAGAGGAAGACGCGCGTCGCGCTGGCGGTGCTTCCGTCCACCGCGATGGCGAACGTGTCGTTCGTGTCCACGTACTGCCAGTCCACCGAGAACGCGCCCATCAGCGAGTGCCGCGTGTGGTTCGCCGCCGTCCGGGGCGCGAAGCCCGTGGCCGTCAGCTCCTCCACCCCCGTCTGGAAGGTCGGGTCCGCCGAGCGCAGCACGAACTGGCCTCCGCCGTTGCCATCCACCGCGTAGCCCGTGGAGTCCGTGAAGATGAGGTAGAACTTCCCCTCCACGAACGTGACGCTCGGCTGTCCCGCGCCGTACTTGTTGGGCACGGTGCGGTAGTCCCGCGCGGGCACGATGATGGGATTGCCGCCGTTGAGCCGCGTCCAGTTGAGGCCGTCCGGACTGGACGCCACGCCAATCATCGTGGTGCCCGTGCCGTCGCCGTAGCCGCCGTAATACATGTAATACGTCGCGTCGACGCGGATGACGGACGGATCACAGACGTGGATGCCGTCGAACTGCGCGGCGTTCCCCGTGGGCGCGAACACCGTGTTGTAGCTGTTGGCCGCCGTGGAGCCTCGCGCGTGCCATGGGCCGCTCAGGCTGTCCGCCTCGGCGTAGAGGATGTAGTCGCCCGCGATGCCGCCGCACCACCACATGCGGTAGACGCCGTCCTTCATCACGCTCGGCACGTAGTCATACGAGGTGCGCGAGTACACCGGCGTGTTGCCGCCCCGGTAGTTCGTCACCGTCGCCGCGCCCGCCCCGGATGCCAGCAGGCCACCCGCCAGCGCGAGCCACAAGGTCGCATTCCTGAACATCGGACCGCTCCTTCTCACGAAGAGGAGCTGTCACGATATGCAGCTTTTAAAGGTATTGCACGCTTTGGTATCCAGCGCCTCAAGCGGGCTGGAGGAAGCGTCCGTCCACCAGGTGGTCGATGACGTCATGGGCGGACCGCGGATCCAGCCTCGCCTTGGTGCCCAGGTGCGTCACCGCCTGGGAGACGGTGGTGGGCTGCTTGAAGGCATCCAGGGCGGCGAGGAGGATGGCGCCATCCTCACCTTGCGTCAGCGTCGGCTCGTTGAACCTGCGCGGGCTGACGGACGGGGCGCAGCTCAGGGTGATGCCGTCCACCGAGCGCAGGACCGTCACCGGCTCCTTCGCCAGCTTCGCGGGCGCGCGGTGGCTGCCCAGCCAGTCCCCCAGCGTGAAGCGCTCCGTCGAGGGCGCGGTGTTCTTGAGCCGCGTGCGTCCCGTGAGATTGACGTGCTTCCTCGCGTCCCGGTGCTTCCAGGCGAGGGCGTCCACCCGGTCCGAGTTGCGCTGCACGGCCGCCTCCAGCTCCGCGTCCTTGAAGCGGATCATCGGCACGGACACGTCGCCGGGCTCGCGGCGCTCGAAGTAGTCAAGGAACTCCGCGAACGTCTTCGCCTCGGTCACCATGTCGAAGCGCGCGGGGTGCTCCGTGACGAGCGCTCCAGGCTGCGCCTCCAGCCGCTGGTAGCCCACCACGCAGTCCAGGCCGATGACCTGTTCGACCAGCCGGAGCTCCTCCGCGAGCCGTGCCTTGTTCGTGAACGGGAGGCCTCCGATGCCGGAGATTTCGATGTCCACGTTCGGGTGGCGGCGGACGGACTCGATGACGTCGAGCAGCTCGCGGTCCTTCGCGCACGGCTTGAGCAGGCCCTTGGACATCTGCTCCAGCCGCTGCTGCTCGGAGAAGCAGCCGATGTCGATGACCATGTAGATGCGCTGGAAGGTCGCCGCCAGCGCCGCGACCAGCTCCACGCGCGGCACGCCCCAGAGGAAGTACGTGCAGCAGTGGCGGGAGAGGTCCACGCCCGCCCAGGTGCTCCCCAGGAACTCCGCGGTGCTGCCCGCGAAGTCGTAGCGCATCTGCCACGTCCGGCTGGCGATCTCTTGGTGGTCCCGGCGCACGTTCTCCTCCGCGCGCAGGAACGGCTTCGCGCGCCCGAAGTCCGCCTTCTGGTTGCCACGCGCCCCGCCGCAATACAGGCAGTTCTCCCCGCAGCCCTTGCCCGGCGCGACCCAGCCGGAGAAGGAGTGGGCGTCCCTCTGGCTGAGGAAGATGTCGTTGAAGTGCGAGTAGTAGACGTCCTGCGTGTTGGTGGCGCGCTGCACGTACGCCAGCGGCAGCCTGCGGGGACGGCCATCCGGCGTCCGCGTCACGCAGTTGGGCGGGGCTTCCTCTCCGTTGCAGAGCGCCAGCAGGGGAACCTCCCCATCGCCCAGCACGACGTGGTCGATGCAGTCGTAGCCGCTCAGCTCCTTCCACCAGTACGACGCGGAGTTGCCTCCCACGACGATGCGGATGGACGGGTCGATCTTCCGCACGGTCCGCGCGATGAGCAGCGCGCGGTCCACGTGGTGGAACCACTTCAGGCTGATGCCGATGAGCTTCGGGCGCACGCGGGCGATGAGGCGCTCGAAGGAGTCCTTCACCTCCCCCGCGCTCTCGTCGCCGTCCCACAGCCGCACGAAGGCTTCAATCCCGCCGCGCCGCAGGTAGCTCGCGAGGTAGAGGATGCCGCACGTGGCTTCGCCCGTTCCGGCACCGACGAGGAGGACTGGCGAGAGGGCACGACCACTGCTCATGGGACAACCACCGGCCTTGAAGAGGAGACAGCATCAGCGTAGGCGAATCCGGCCAGGGCCCGCGTGGATTCGTCGCCTCCCCTCCTCCCAGGCGGGCAGCCTGCTCCCTGGACGTCCCCTCATGAGGGGCGTTCGTTGAGCCACTTCGATACCGCCGGCTCACGTCCGCGAGCCCCCCCCGCCTCCGGCGCCGTCGCCGACGGCTTCCTGCCCCGCTTGCGCCGCCGCCGCTTCGAGGCAGCGCCCTGGGGCTGGCCGCCCAACGCCCGCAGCACCTGCGCGCGCACGCTGCCTTCCAAGCGCAGCTGCTGCATGAGCGCGTGCGCCTGCCGGGCGCCCTGGGGATTCCGCAAGCCCTCCGCCAGCCGCTCCACGATGTCGATGCGCAGCGCCACCGGCCCGATGACCTCGTAGCCGAAGGACCGCGCGTTCCGGCCGCCCAGCGCCGCGACGTTCAGCGCCGGCTCCTGGGGGATGCCCTGCGGGCACGAGGCCTGCTGGAACAGCGCCGTCAACATGGCGCGCCGCTCCAGGGCCTGCGGCGACAGGGCCCCGGTGACGTAGAGGAACCGCTGGCCCTCGTGGACACCCTGCGCCTTCAGCCGCTCCCGCGACTCCTCGTCCAGGAGCTTCCACTGTTCGCGCGCCTCGCCCTGGGAGATGACGCCCAGCCCTTCCGCCAGCCGGTAGGCCACGCCTCGCATCGCCGGTGCGCGGCTCTCGCCCGTGAAGGACTCCGCCGGAAAGCCTCCCATGGCCTCCGTGACCAGGTCCTTCGCCAGCGCCACCAGCCGACGCTCCAGCCGCTGCCGCGCGCCGCCCGTCCACACCTCCGGCTCCGCCAACGCGAGCTGCGGCGAGCGCCGGTCGCGTCCCCGCACCAGCCGGGCCAGCGGCTGTGACTCGAAGGAGATGCGCCCCATCGGGTCCACCTCGAAGGCGTCGTGCGTCGCGTCCACCACGCGCTGGACGAACTGCTCCTCCGTCATCAGCGCGCCTTCCGCGCCCGGCACCTCCGTCAGCAACTGCCCCAGCTTGGCGAACGGACTGTCCGAAGAGGCCTGCGGCTGCGCGCTGGCCCTCACGAAGCGGCGCGCGCTCCTCCTCGCGGCCCGCTGGACGAAGCGCTCCACCAGCCGCTCGTGGAGGGCATCGCCCAGCGCGTCCTCGATGCGGCGCGTGCGCTCCTGCCACTCCTCCGCGTCGTGCAGCCAGCCCGGACGGTGACTGATGTACGTCCAGATGCGGATGGCCGCGAGCCGGTCCATCAACGTGTGGATGTCCCCGGACGCGTCGTCGAGCGGCGACACCTGCCGGCCCAGCCACGTGGGGTCCAGCCTCCCATCCCCTGCGGTCAGCTGGAGGAACGTCTCCCGCAGGAGCGCGACGTGCTGGCCGAAGAGGCCCTTGCGGAAGTCCGGGACCTGGCAGACCTGCCACAACAGCTCGACGGACGCCTTGTCGGTGGTGAGCTCGCGGATGGCGGGCACGGCCGACAGCCCCTTGAGCGCGTCGAAGTCATCCGCGCGCTCCACCCGCACGAAGGCGCTGTCACGCGGCGCTCGCGACAATGAGTCCAGCAGGGCCTCCGGGCTGGAGAAGTCGAGCGAGGCGTTGCGCCAGATGAGGCTGCGCACCGCGGGGAAGCGATGCGATTCGATGGCGGAGACGACGCGCGGCGGCAGCTCCGGCAGCGTGTTCAGCGCGCCGAAGCTGCCGTCGTTCAGGTGGCGCCCCGCGCGGCCGGCGATCTGCGCCAGCTCGTCGGGATACAGGTCGCGCTGCTCGGCGCCGTCGTACTTGCTGAGCGTCGCGAAGGCCACGTGGTTGAGGTCCAGGTTCAACCCCATGCCAATGGCATCCGTGGCCACGAGGTACTGGACCTCGCCGGACTGATACATGGCCACCTGCGCGTTGCGCGTGCGGGGCGACAGCGCCCCCAGCACCACCGCCACTCCACCCCGCAGGCGGCGCAGCGACTCGGCCAGCTCGTACACGCGGTCCGCGGAGAACGCGACCACCGCCGAGCGCGGCGGCAGGCTCTTCAGCGACTTGCGCCCGGAGTAGCGCAGCTGCGACAGGCGCGTGGCGCGCTTCATGGACGCATGCGGGATGAGCGCCTGCACCATGGGCCGCATCGTCTCCGCGCCCAGGAACCAGGTCTCCTTGCGCCCGCGCGCGTGGAGCAGCCGGTCGGTGAAGACGTGCCCACGCTCGCGGTGCGCGGCGAGCTGGATTTCATCCACCGCGAGGAAGTCGACCTGCCGGTCGGTCGGCATCGCCTCCACGGTGCAGATCCAGTAGTCGGGCCGGGGCGGGATGCGCTTCTCCTCGCCCGTCATCAGCGCGACCCGGCCCTCGCCCACCTTCGCGGTCACCCGGTCGTAGACCTCACGGGCAAGCAGGCGAAGGGGCAGCCCGATGATGCCTGAGTCGTGCTCGAGCATCCGCTCGATGGCGCGGTAGGTCTTCCCGGTGTTCGTGGGCCCCAGCTCCGCCACGACGACGGACGGCCGGCTGGATGGGCTCGAGCTCATTGGCGAAGACTAACCCCGAACCCCCTCCTCCGCCCCGGAGGCCGCAAGGGATGTTCGCGGGCAACGTCCCTGCCCGCGCCGGGCATGGAAGCAGGCGTCGGCGGCGGGAATCGGACCTCGGGACTCGGCCACGGGGTGGGACGGACAGGCACGGCGCTCCCGGCACATGGGGGCAGGAGGGATGGACGGTGCCGCCAGGGCCGCCCAGCTTCCCGACACCCAGCCGCCCGGAGGCAATGCCATGGCCGACACGCGTCCGCAGCCGTTCGTCACCGACCTCCGGGAGCTCCACCGCCATGCGCGCGAGCAACGGGCGGCGGGCACCCGCACGGACACCGCCGGGGGCGAGCTGGAAATCTGCCTCACGCTGCTCAACGCCGTGCTCGCGACCCAGGTCGTCTGCGTGCGGCGCTACACACGCCACGCCCTGTGCGCGGCGGGCCCCGGCTTTGAAGTGGTGAAGGCCGCGTTCGGCCGGCACGCGCGCGAGGCGCGGGACCACGCGCTGAGGATCGCCGAGCGCATCCAGCAGCTGGGCGGGCGGCCGGACTTCAACCTTGGAGGACTCATGTCCAGCGGTGGTACCCACGACGAAGAGGGGCGGACGCTGGTGGAGTTGCTCCGCGAGAACCTGGCGGCGGAGCGCGTCGCCATCGAGGCGTACCGCGAGCTGATCCCCTACTTCGCGGAGCGCGACCCCACCACGCGGCGGCTGCTGGAGGAGCTGCTCACCGAGGAGGAGGCGCACGCCAAGGCGTTGCAGGCGCTGCTGGAGCCTTGAGACCCGGCCCGGTGGGTTCCTCGGGCGGGTCCCGAACGGACCCGCCGGACCGTGGTCTCAGACGCTCGGGGCGAGCCGCGCGTCGCGGTAGCGCACCATCCGCTTCAGCGACGGATCCCACAGGTTCAGCCGCAGGCAGCCCACGATGTCCCTCAGCGTGAGCGTGGTGACGTGCGGCCCCTGGAGCTCCGGGATGGCCGCCATCGCCTCCGGCAGCCGGTAGAACGGGATGCGCGGGTTGAGGTGGTGCACGTGGTGGTAGCCGATGTTGCCCGTGAACCACTCCATCACCGGCCCGAAGCGCATGTAGCTGCTGGCCTCCAGCGCCGCGTCCGCGTGGTTCCACGCCGCTTCCGGCAGGATGGCCACGTCGTCGAAGTTGTGCTGCGCGTAGAACAGGTACGTGCCCAGCGCGTACGCGACGAACAGCGGCCCCAGGAAGGCGCAGAGGTAGACGCCCAGGCCCAGGAAGTGCCAGACGGCCGCGGACAGCGCCACGTGCACGCCCAGCGCGAGCCCGGAGGACCAGTAGCGCTTCGGGTTCTTCACGAACGGCTGGAGGCACAGGCTGTAGAGGAACGCGGTGAAGTAACCGAGCATCAACGTCACCGGGTGGCGCTCCACCACGTAGCCCAGGCGCTGCGCGCCCGTGGCCTTCTGCCACTGCTCCGTGGTCCAGGTGACGAAGGTGCCCGCCGAGTCCGCGGCGATGCGCGCGGTGTTGGCGTGGTGGTGGTTGTGCGTGTCATTCCAGATGCGCGCGGGCGTGAGCGTGAGCAGCCCCTGCACCTGGAAGAGGACCTTCGCCCACCGCGACTTCGGCAAGAGCGCCCCGTGCATCGCGTCGTGGAAGAGGATGAAGCAGCGGATGAGCACCAGCGCTTCAATGAGGCCGCCCACGATGCGCAGCGGCCACCAGGGCGCGGCCACCGCCAGCGCCACCGCGCCCGCGAGCGCGGCGTAGGTGGAGACGAGCGCCATGACGGAGCGCGAGGTGTCCTGGGCCGCGAAGGGACGCGTGCGGGCGATGAGGTCCTTGCTCGACGGCGACGCGGTTCGTTCCATGTCGACAGGGCTCCGGCGGTGACCGCCCGGCGACGCACCGGGACGGATGACCGGCAGTGTTGTCCCATCCCCATGTCACGGCCGGGTCAGCGGTTCCCACGACGCGCGGCGTGTGCTTCCGCGTCATCCATGACGCGAAAGGCCGTGCCTCAGCGCTTCTTGCGCCAGGCGCGCAGCTCCGCCTTCTTGTGCTTGCCGACCTCGTCCAGCCGCTGCTGCCACTGCTCGCGGTAGGGGCGCAGGGCCTCCGCCACGGCGCGGGCCACCACGAGGTTGCGGTACCACTTGGCGTCCGAGGGCACCAGGTGCCAGGGCGCCTGCCCGGTGGACGTCTGCGCGAAGACGTCCTCGTAGGCCTGCGTGTAGTCCGTCCAGTGCTTGCGGTCCTCCCAGTCCCCCGCGGAGATCTTCCACGCCTTGCGCGGCTCCTGCTCGCGCGCCAGCAGCCGCTGCTCCTGCTCCTCGCGGCTGATGTGGAGGAAGAACTTGAGGACGACGGTGCCGTGCTCCGCGAGCAGGGTCTCGAAGTCGCGGATGTGCTGGTAGCGCGACTTCCAGAGCGGCTTGGGGACCAGGTTGTTCACCCGCGCCACGAGCACGTCCTCGTAGTGCGAGCGATTGAAGATGGCGAACTCGCCCTTGCGCGGGGCCACGCGGTGCACGCGCCAGAGGAAGTCGTGCTCCTGCTCCTCGGTGCTGGGCACGCCGAAGGAGGTGACGCTCACGCCGCGCGGGTTGAGGCTGCCGACCACGTGCTTGATGGTGCCGTCCTTGCCGGCGGTGTCGCGCCCCTGCAGGACGATGAGGACGGAGTTCATCTTCGCGCCCCACAGCAGGTCCTGCAGGTCGAACAGCTCCTCGCCCAGCGCCTCGAACTCCGCCTTCGCCGCCTCCCGGTCCGCCTTCTTCGGCGGTGTCGTGGAGATGCGCTCGAGCTTCACCTTCGCGCCCTGCTTGTCGTTGCGGATGATGTCCATGGTTCCCTTCGCTCCAGGTGTCAGCGGCAGCGTGCCCGGAGCGAGGGCGGATTCACACCGTTCCAAGCCAGGACGGCGGCAAAACGTCCGGGTCGAACCATTCAGGCGGGGTGCACGGTCCAGCCGCGAAGGTCCTCGTGGTTGCGCAACTCCAGGAGGGCATTTCGACGGTAGCCTTCCAGGTCCTCCGTGAGCCAATGCTCTCCTGGCCGTTCCAGATGAAAGCGCAACGTGCACGCGTTGCTGCACCCGAGGATGATCACGAACCGCCCATCCCCTGGGAGCACGCGCTGCAACTCCCGGGCAAGTCGAAGGCCGAAGCCCACCTGGTCCTTGAGGCGCAGTCGGCGGGTCCACGGGTCCTCCTCGAAGGAGCCCACGAAGTCAGAGACATGCAGCTTGTTCGCGAAGCACTCGTAGCCGGTCGCGTCCTGGAAGTCGGGACGAATGAGGGGAGCGCGCTCTGTCGCCGCGCGCCGCAGCACCCAGAAGCCATGGGCCTCGACGACCCCTTCATCAAGCAGCGCCTGCATCCTGGGCGTGAGCGGGCGCGCCATCACTTCCTGTACCCGCGCGTTGCGCAGATAGGCCCGCATCAACGCGTTGGTCCTCAAGGTGGCACCTCTCCCAGGTAGTACAGCCCCTTCTCCACGGACGAGGCAAACTTCGCGTCCGTCTTGAGCAATTCGTTTACCCAGCGGGGCGCGTTCGCGAAACTCCTGGAGGCGGGATCGTACAGGTACTTCGCACCCGTCTGAGCGTCCTGGAAGTGGAGCTGCCCGGGACGAACTCCGGGTGCTGGGTTCTCCACATCGAGACGGATCCGCCCCTGCTTCCAGAGCGTCTTGCTGTCAATGCGGGCTCCGCGCGCTCCCAGCATCCGCTGAGCGGGCGCGTCCGCTCCGCAGGCCTCGTACTGTCCTGGATGCCGCTTCAGGCAACACGAGACGGTGCTGTCGGATTGATTGCACTCGCTGGAGATGATCGCGGTCCCACACCCAAGGCCGCAGGACAGCAGGCACAACACCAGCCATCGGATGACGGGCATGGGCTCCCCCGGCCGTGAGCATCAGCAGGCCACCAGGAAGCATGCGCCTGGACATGCGACGCCCGGCCGTGATGCGGGTGGCGCGGCGTCCACCGCTCGACGGCATCCCGGCCGCACCGCCCGCCGCGCGACGGATGGGACCGACCCCGGGGCATGGTGCGCATCTTCATGGTGACACGAAGAGGGACGCGCGGTGTTTCCCTGCCATCGCAGCCAACTGGAGGGGAACACATGGCAGGGCATCGACTCATCGCGCGCACCGTGGGGGCCTTCGTGCTCGCCGGGCTCGCTGGCTGCACCGACACCGTGGCGCCCGTGGAAGCCACCGCGGAGCTCGCGACGTCCGAGGCGGAGCTGGTGTCCCCGGTCCAGGCGGCCGCGGGCAGGAAGCACTTCCAGGAAGCCCTTCCCGGCACCAACGGGCGCTCCTGCGCGACGTGCCACGTGCTCTCGGACAACACCGCGCTCACGCCCGCGCACGTGGAGGCGCTCTGGGCCCGGAACCCCGCGGATCCGCTGTTCAACCGCATCGACGCGGATGACCCCACCGCCCCCGTGCCCACCTACGAGCACCTCAAGAAGGGCCTGGTGCGCGTGGTGCTCCCCCTCCCCGCGAACATGGACGTCATCGACGTGCAGGGGAACGTCATCACCGCCCCGGACCGCAAGGTGGCCGTCTGGCGCGCCGTGCCCAGCATCGCCGACACCGGCTTCTCCGGCCCCTTCCAGTTCGACGGCCGTGAGACCGACCTCGTCACCCAGGCCCAGAGCGCCGTCACCAGCCACAGCGAGGGCGGGACCGTGCCGCTCCCCGTGCTCCAGCGCATCGCCGCGTTCGAGCGCAGCATCTTCAGCTCCCCCCGCGCCCGCTTCGTGTCGGAGCTGCTGGAGCGCGGCTGGCCCCTGAGCGCCATCCCGGATCCGGACGCCCTGCTCCTGCTCGACGCCTCCGAGCGGCGTGGCCGCGACGTCTACAACCTGGCCTGCGAGGCCTGCCACGGCGACCGCACCCGCAACCGCATCGTGGACCGCGCCACGCACGACGCCGCCTTCCCCGCCCTCAAACCCGACGGCAACATCCAGTACACCGTCGGGCCCGACGGCCGGCCCGAGCGCGTCTACGTGCCCCGCCCCCACAGCGAGTTCCTCAACGCCGGCTACGCGTACATGACCTACCTGGCGAAGGTCGGCATCGTGCCGCCCCTCTTCAACACGTCCGTCGAATTCCCCCAGTACCGCTTCCGCTTCTACACGGACGGCACGCGCCAGCACCCCGTCACCGACCTGCCTCCCATCCCCGTCACCGCGAGCGGCGACCCGAATGACATCAACCCCGCCCTGGATGAGATGGGCGCGCCCATCACCGGCCCCGCGCTGGCGCCCCAGTGGTACTCCACCGACCCCGGCCGCGCGCTCATCAGCGGCGACCCCGCGGAGTTCGAGGCCTTCGACGTGCCGTCCCTGCGCGGCATCGCCCGGTCCGCGCCGTACTTCCACGACAACAGCCACGCCACGCTCGCGGAGACGGTGGACACCTACAGCCGCTTCATCCTCCCGGGCATTCCCACCGTGGGCGCGCTGCCGGTGCACCCGCCCGAGTTCCCGGGCGGACCACCGGAGTCCCTGAGCCCCGCGCAGAAGCAGGACCTGCTGCGCTTCCTCCAGCGGCTGTGAGCGCCGTTCAGCGCCGCCACTCCAGCTCCGGCGCCGACACCCGGGGCGGAGGCGGCAGGAAGGTGTGCGCCAGCCCCCGCAGGCCCCGCGCGAAGAACTCCTCGCGGATCCACTGGCACAGCGCCGCCGCCTCGCCCTCGTGCCCGGGCGTCAGGCTGAACGTCGCGGACCACTCCACGAAGGTCTGCCCGGTCGCCGTCACCGGCGTCACCCGCAGCTTCGCCAGGTGGTCGCGCACGGGCAGCGGGCTCTCCAGCAGCGTGTACGCATAGCTGCGCGCACGCGGGTCGTGCTCCAGCCGGGCCTCCAGGTACACCTCGCCGTCGCGCGTGGTGAGCCGGCGCAGGGGCCCGGGACCGGCCTCGGGGCGCGTCACCCGCTCGCTGGAGACGACGCCCGGGTGCCAGCGCGGAAGGCTGTCAAAGCCTCCCACGCGGTCCCAGACCACGTCCGCGGGGGCCTGGATGAGCTGACTCGCATACGCTTCGGCCATCGGTGCCTCACCTCGTTCTTGCATGGACATGGTTCAAGCGGCCGTGCGGCCCTGGGAGCCCTCGTAAAGCCATACAGTCAACGGACACCGTTCCCCACCGCGTCTCATCGCACCCATGCCGTCCCCCCATGTCAGGCATTGCGGCGCTGGATGTGGAGCAGGGACGGCGGGGGCGAAATCGTCCAAAAGGGCTGTTCCAGGGAGGCCGCATCCCGGGCCAGGGCGCGTGTGGCCCCGCGATCACCGTCCTACCTGAGGGGACTCGTACCCGAGGGCAGTCCCCAGAGGGATGCGAAGCATTGCCGCGGCATGGGTGTTGAAGGCGCATTGCGCATGCCCCTACCGAGGAGATGCCTGATGACCTCCGCTTCCATCACCGAGTACGAAACGCGCCTCTACTGGCAGGGAGAACGGGGCGCGGTGCTGACGAGCGACCATGCGCCTCCCGTGCCGATTGGCCGTCCGCTGAGTGACCGGGACAGCGGCCCCGGGGAGGGGCGGTGGGACCCGGAGGCGCTGCTGGTGGGCGCGGTGGAGGGGCGCACCCTGCACGCGTTCCTGGATGGGGCACGGGAGGCGGGCGTGGGGGTGCTCTTCTACCAGAGCTGCGCGACGGCCCGGCTGGTGAGCGGAAGCCCGGACCAGGCCGCCCACTTCACCGACCTCATCGTCCGGCCGCACGTCGCCGTGGCCAGCGCGCGGGAGGCGGAGCACGTGCGCCAGCTCTTCGCCCAGCTGCCGGCGCGCTGCTTCCCCAGCTCCATGCTCCAGCTGACCCCGCGCATCGAGCCCGTGGTGGAGGTCTGGGCCCACTCCCGCCGCCGGGACACCGGGGCACCTGTCGAAAACCACGCACCCGCCGGCAGTGAGGGGGCCGCGGCGGTTCCCTGGGCGGACGGCGTGCGCAGTGTGGAGGTCCATGCCGACGAATCCACAGACGACGCCTCCCGAGAAGCCGGTGAAGGAGCCGGAGCCGAAGCCCACGCCTGAGATTGAACCGCCCCGGCCGTCCATCCCGGAGAAGGATCCGCCGCCGGGCGAGCCCCAGCGCCGGGAACCGCCTCCGCCCTTGCAGGACCCCGAGGTGAAGCCGGGCATCCAGGACCCACCCGCGCATGATCCCAACCGTCCGGGGCCGCCGGACATCATCGCGGGGCCTGCTGTCTGAGATTGCGCCGCCCGAGGCTCGGGGGTTTCCACAGGTCCCGCGCACCGGGCGTTCGACCTTGTTCACCGGGAGGGAGGGCTGCGTGGCCTTCCCTGGACCTCTACCCAACGCTTGGGTTGGCGGGGTTCCCGTGCCGATGCGAGGCCCCCTAAAGTGAGGCGCGCTCCCCGCGCGCCATGTCCTCGTCCGCTCCTTCCCCACTCCTCCGGATCACCGCCGTCGCCGCCGCGTGCGCGGTGAGCATGGCCCTGGTGGGGGCGTGGAGCGGAGGCCTGGCACCGGGGCCCCGCATCGCGGTGCTGGCGGTAAGCGCGTTCGTGCTGGCGGCGGTGGGGGCCGCGGTTGCCCTGCGTGCCCTGGCCCGGAGTGAGCGCGAGCGCACCCGGCTGCGCGAACAGGCGGACGACGCGCGGGCGCTGCGCGACGCGGTCATGGACATCACCCCGGTGGGCTTCGCGTTCTACGACCGCGACCTGAAGTACGTGCACGTCAACGCCGCGCTCGCCGCGATGAATGGCCTGCCCGTGCAGGCGCACCTGGGCCGTCACGTCTCGGAGGTGCTGCCCGCGCTGGGCACCGCGCTGGCGCCCCGGCTCGGCCGCGCGCTGGAGTCGGACGCGCCGCTGCAGGACCTCAGCCTCCAGGTGGAGACGCCCGCGGCCCCTGGCGAGACGCGCTTCTGGTTCGGGAGCTATTCGCGCGTGCGCGGCGCGGGCGGCGCGGTGCTGGGCGTCATCGCGTCCCTGTCGGAGGTGACGGAGCGGATGCGTGCGGAGGCGTCGCTCCAGGAGCAGGAGGGGCGCCTGGACGTGCTCACCCGGTCGCTGCCGGACTACCTGTGGGGTGGGAAGCTGCGGGACGGCGTGTTGCGTGACTTCTACTGCACGCCCGTCATCGAGCGCACCACCGGCTACCCGGCCAGCGCCTTCACCGGCGGCGGTCCGGAGGGCACGCCCTCGCCGCTGTGGGCGGAGATGATCCACCCGGAGGACCGCGCGCGCTACCGCGAGTGCATCGAGTCCCTGGCCCTGGCCCCGAGCACGGAGGTGGAGATCGAGCACCGGATCATCTGCGCGGACGGGCGCGTGCGCTGGGTGCGCAGCCGCGCCGCGGCCTCCGGCCTGGACGACCGGGGCGGCGTGCACCTGGGCTGCGTCGTCACCGACATCACCGACCGGCGCCTCGCGGATGAGCTGCGCCAGCGGCTGAACGACAGCTTCCGCCGCTCCGCGACGGAGTGGCGCCGCACCTTCGACGCGGTGTCCTCGCCGCTGCTGGTGCTGAGCGCGGACGGCATCATCCACCGGCTCAACGACGCCGCCCGTGTGCTCTTCCGGGAGGCGGACCCCTCCGGCCAGCCGCTGGCCGCGACCGCCGGGGCGCCGCCCTGGTCCAGCGCGGGACCGCTGGTGGAGGAGCTGCGCGCGACGCACGGCAGCGCCAGCCGCCAGGTGCACGACGCGGAGTCCGGGCGCACCTGGGAGCTGGCGGCGGCCTGGGTGGATGAGCAGGCCAGCGAGGATCCGCGCATCATCCTGGTGGCCACGGAAGTGACGCGGCTCCTGGAGCTGCAGGCCCACGTGCGCCGCGGGGAGACGATGGCGGCCATGGGCGCCATCGTCGCGGGCGTGGCCCACGAGGTGCGCAACCCCCTGTTCTCCATCTCCGCCGTCGTGGACGCGGTGGAGGCCACCTACGGCACGCAGCCGGAGCTGAAGCCGTACCTGGACGTGCTGCGCGGCGAGGTGCGCCGCCTCACCCACCTCACCCAGGAGCTGTTCGAGTACGGCCGTCCCACGCGCGGCGAGTGGACGGACGGCGCCGTGGGCCCGGTGGTCGCCGAGGCCCTGTCCGCCTGCGCGCTGACCGGCGACAAGGCCTCCGTGAAGCTCACGCGCGAGCTGCCGGACGCGCTGCCCCCGGTGCGCATGGACTCGCGCCGCCTGTTCCACGTCTTCCGCAACGTGGTGGAGAACGCCGTGCAGCACTCGCCCCAGGGGGCGACGGTCCACGTGACGGCGGAGGCCGTGGAGGAGGCGGGCCGCCCGTGGGTGCGCTGCACCGTCCACGACGGAGGGCCGGGCTTCAAGAGCGAGGACCTGCCCCACGTCTTCGAGCCCTTCTTCAGCAAGCGCCGGGGAGGCACCGGCCTGGGGCTGTCCATCGTCCAGCGCATCCTGGAGGAGCACCAGGGGCGCATCCGCCTGTCCAACCATCCCCAGGGAGGCGCCGAGGTGACCATCCTGCTGCCCGCCCTCCCCCCGGCTGTGATCGCCGGGCCTCTTCCGAAGTCACAGGTATCATGACGCGTACTCGCATCCTGCTCGTGGACGACGAGCCCGGCGTCCGGCTGGGCATGAAGGGCTACCTCACGCAGCACGGCTTCGACGTGGACGAGGCCACCAGCGTGGCGGAGGCCCAGGAGGGCTTCCGCACGCACCGGCCCGACGTGGCCGTCATCGACTACCGGCTGCCGGACGGCACCGCGCTGGAGCTGCTGCCCCGGCTCAAGGAGCTGGACGCGGCGGTGCCCCTGGTGGTGCTGACCGGGCACGGCTCCATCGAACTGGCGGTGCAGGCGGTGAAGGAAGGCGCCGAGCAGTTCCTCACCAAGCCGCTGGAGCTGGCGGTGCTCAAGGTGGTGCTGGAGCGGCTCGTGGCCCAGCGGCGCGAGCGGCAGCGGCTCTTGGCGGACCGCTCGCGCACGGCGCGCACCCAGGTGGACCCCTTCCTGGGCAACAGCCCCGCCATCCGCGCGCTGCGCGACGAGGCGGAGCGCGTGCGCGACAGCGACAGCCCGGTGCTCGTCACCGGCGAGACGGGCAGCGGCAAGAGCGTGCTCGCGCGCTGGCTGCATGAGGGCGGGCCGCGCAAGGAGGCCCCCTTCGTGGACCTGAACTGCGCCGCGCTGTCCAAGGACCTGCTGGACTCGGAGCTGTTCGGCCATGAGAAGGGCGCCTTCACCAGCGCGGTGGCCGCGAAGCAGGGCCTGCTGGAGGTGGCGGACCGGGGCACGCTGTTCCTGGATGAGATTGGCGACATGGACGTGGCCGTCCAGCCCAAGCTGCTCAAGGTGCTGGAGGAGAAGCGCTTCCGGCGCCTGGGCGACGTGAAGGACCGGCGCGTGGACGTGCGGCTCGTCGCCGCCACGCACCAGGACCTGCAGGTGGCCGCGCGCGAGAAGCGCTTCCGCAGCGACCTGTACTTCCGCATCAGCACGCTCATCCTCCACGTGCCGCCCCTGCGCGAGCGCGCCGAGGACGTGCCGGTGCTAGCGCGCCACTTCCTCGCGGAGATGGGTGCGCACCGGGGCCGGGGCCAGGTGGAATTGGAGCCCGACGCGGAGCGCGCGCTGATGGCCTACGCCTGGCCGGGCAACATCCGCGAGCTGCGCAACGTGCTGGAGCGAGCGGTGCTCCTGTCCGGCACCTCCCGCCTGTCCCGCAGCGCCCTGCGCTTCGAGTCCCTGCTGCCCGCCGAGGAGCCGCTGGGCGAGGACCTCACGCTGGAGGAGCTGGAGCACCGCCACATCGACCGCGTGCTGGCGCGCGAGGGAGGCCACGTGGAGCGCGCGGCGGCGAAGCTGGGCATCTCCCGCAGCTCGCTGTACGCGAAGATCAAGGGCTGGCAGCACAAGGGGGGCTGAGGGCCGTCACAAGGAGCGTTTGAACATGCCGTCCTCACGGCTCTACGCGGGTGAGGAGGATCTGCGAGCCATGACGCGCCTGGTGTCCGAGGGCCATGCCGCGCATGGGCCCCACTTCGAGTGGGTCTGGGGGTGGACAATGCGCGCTGAGGCCCTGGTGCTGGCGCTGGTGCTGATGGCCACGGGATGCGCCTCTGTACCGCAAGCGCATGGGCGGGGCCGAAGCTTGAGCGATGCGCAGCGTGAGGCCCCTTCGCCCGCGTGGGTGGCGGCTCCGAACGACGAGCCTCCGCGCGCCTGGAACGCGCGCCCACGCGTCCTCTCCGGGTCTGAGCAACGGCTCCTGCGCCGCCAGCAGCCACGTGACGACGTGACCGCCGTGGGAGGCGGCGCGGTCGGGGGCGGGGCCCGGAGCAATGCATTGACGCGGCAGGCAGTCCTCGACGCGACGAAAGAGGTGAAGGGCTCACTGCGCGACGTCGAAGCCGCGTTCACCCAGCTGGCGGCCCGTCCTCCAGACCTCTGGGGCTTTAGCCTCACCGGTGTCTTCACGCGCTACCTCGACCAGGGCTCCAAGCAGGTGACGTGGCTTCATGGCGCGCTTGGGAGCGCCACGGTATTGACGGAGGCGGCCTCGGAAGTCGGCGACACGGACATGGAATTGGGCCTGCTTCGCATGACAGGGCCAAAGCTCCAGGCGGCCCAATTCGGAACGCTCCTCTTGGCCACCTGGGTGGACTTCCTGCACCTCGCGGACGCCGTCCTTCGCAACTGCCCCATGTGCAGCGCCGAGAAGCTCTTCGTGGACCTTCATCGCGTGCAGGGGTTGATGCAGCCCACGCTGACGGACCTCGCCTCACTGGACCCGGAGCGGGTGGAGGCGGCGACCACCGCGATGCCCGAGCTGATGGGGAAGCTGACGCGTGAATTCGACACGCTCCATCAAGAAACCCGCGCGACCATGAAACTCGGCGGGCAGGTCATCGCGGCGATGCAGGCGGTGGAGATGGTCACGATGATCTCCACGATGAAGATGGCCCTTCCACGCGTGCCGCCTTCGGCCCCTGTGACACTGGGCGTGGGCCTCGTGATGAGTTCAGGCGGCGTCATGGTGGGCTCGCGGATGGTGGTTTCCGCCGAGTGGGTGGAGATGATGCGAAGGCTCGTGCAGGCGGGCGTCATCTCCGTGCCTGCCGTCGGCGCGGCCGTCCTCATTCAGGGCGGACAGTTCACGATGGCCCAAGCGCACCAGGACTTGCCCAAGGGCGTGCGCGAAGCGCTGGGGGACAGCCCGGAAGTGCGCGGCATGCACGTCACGGGAAAGGCAGGGGCGGGCATGTCCGAGGCCCCCAAGCACCACGTCCTGCCGAAGGAGCACCGCGAGTGGTTTGAGCAGCGCGGCTTCAAGGGCGACATGGACATCGACCAGTTCTGTGTCCGCCTGGAGCAGGCCCACCACGAGGCGATTCATGGAGGGGGGAACTGGAAGCTGGGGCGCATGTGGCCCGACGAGTGGAACAGCAGGATTATGCGCGCGCTCCAAGATGCTGAGGTCAGCGCCGGGAGGCCGTTGACGCGAGATGCGATCCTCAGGATCGTCGGTAGGAATATGAAGGCCTACGATATTCCAATGAACTTCACTCACGGGAGAAGCCGATGACCGATGGACGCTCGTGGCAGGGGAATTGGATCGCCCGCCTGTATGAGCGCATCCGTGAGCGGGGGTACGACTCGGTCACCGCCTTTGCTGAAGATCGCCCTACGGCATCACTAGTTGCTCTGGCAGAGGAGCTTGGCCCGGACGACGTTGCCGGCGTCCAGGTGTTCAAAGGGTTGGTCGCTGAGGCTGAGCGCAGCAAGAAGCTCACTCGATTGGCTCGCGGACAGCTTGTTCGCGAACTGTCGGATGTCCTCCCCAACGGCTGGCCCGCTGTGCTGGATGATGATGCCCGCCTGGAGGTCGCGATAGCACTCGGCCAATGGTCGGCATACACCCCGGACCCCCTCGTGGAGCGTGTAAGGAGTGCTAGCGGCGCGCTCCTCGCCAATCCGCCCCCAGCCGGTTGGCGTCCGCTCGGTCCCGATGACGAGCTGCTTCGGACGCTCCTGCCGGACGATGAAGCCTGATCGGAAGAGGCAGCCGTCCCAACCAGTGAAGGAGCCGCCGTGTGCCCCCAGTGGGCCCCTCTCGCCATTCAAAGCCCAGCAATCCTCGCCGAGGCATGGGTTCGCGGGTTCATTCACCAGGAGCGTTTGACCATGCCGTCCTCACGGTTCTACGCGGGTGAGCAGGATCTGCGGGCCATGACGCGCCTGGTGTCCGAGGGCCATGCCGCGCATGGGCCCCACTTCGAGTGCACCGTGGGAGACCTCGACTGGCGCATGTACCGCAATGCCTTCGTGCGGCCCGAACAGAACGTGCGCCTCTGGCATGACGAGCGCGGGCACCTGCTGGGCTTCGCCTGGGGCTATGTGAATGGCGACGTCGACCTGCTCATCCATCCTCGAGAGCACGCCGCCACCCTGGTGCCCCAGATTCTCGAGTGGGCACAGGCGTGGTTCCCCACGCGCGGTGCCTCCGACGCGCGTCCGCTTCATGTCTGGGCATTGGAGAGCAACACGCCCCTGACCCGTGCGCTGGAGCAACAGGGCTGGCGGCGCACCGAAGGCTGCTACCTCCACCTGGCCCAGCCAACGGCGGACACTGGCACCGCGCCCCTGCCCCCCGGCTATACCGTCCGAAACGTGCGAGGCCCCGAGGAGACCGCCGCGCGCGCCGAGGTTCATCGCCGGGCCTTCGGCACCGAGCGCGTCACCTCCGAGGTGTACCAGCGGGTGATGCGCGCCACCCACTACCGCGCGGACCTGGACCTGGTGGCCGAGGCGCCAGACGGCTCGCTGGCCGCGCTGGCGCTGTGCTGGCTGGACCCGGAGAACGGCCTGGGTGAGTTCGAGCCCGTCGCGACAGCGCCGGAGCACCGCCGCAAGGGCCTGGCTCAGGCATTGCTCCAGGAAGGGCTGGGACGCCTGTGGAAGGCGGGCGCCAGGACGGCGCTGGTCTATGCCCAGGCCGCCAATCCCGCCTCCGTGGCACTCTACGAATCGGCGGGCTTTCGCATCATCGACCGGAACTGGGGGTACGTGGCGCCCTGAGTCCTGACGAGGGCATCCGCTTGTCTCGCGGCACCGTGGGGTCGTCGCACGTCCCGGCCGGGGTCATGCCTGCGGGTGCTGGGCTGAATGTCAGACGTGTGTCCTTTGCTCTCCTCGGAGGTGTCAATCCCAGGGGGCGTGGATGCGAATGACGCGAGGTGGGGCTGTCTGGCTATGGCTGCTGTTGCCGGTTGCCGCATGGGCCGAGGACGTCCCGGAAGTGCCGCCCGTGGAGGAGGAACGGCGGCGCCCACCGGACGAGGCCTGGCGCAACCTGCTGCGCGTGGAGGCGACGACGCTGGCCTTCCTGCCGCGCGCGGGCGTCGGTACGGACGAGGGCTTCCTCCAGGTGGAGCCGACCCTCATTCTCGACGGAGGCGCGGAATTCGGCCTCAACCTGGGCACGCCCGTGCGGTTGCGCCTCTGGGGTGGTGGTGGGGCCGCGGGCTTCGTGCGACGCGAGGACTGGGACAGCCTCTCGGACTTCGGGCAGGTGGTGCGCGGCCTCAAGCTGGGCTCGAACGGCGCGCCGGTGGGCGTCTGGTTCGGCGCGCTGGAGTCCTGCAGCCTGCTGTCCGCGCACCTCGTCCGGCGCTACTCCAACCGAAGCAATCCCGACTACCACCCAGCGGGCGGCTTCCTCACCGGCACGCTGGGACCCCTCTACACGCAGGCGTTCGCCTCGGACGTGCTGGGCGCGCGCCTCATGGGGGCGGAGGTCGCACTGGACCTGGAGCACGTCCTCTTCGGCCCGCCCCGCGCGCAGGGCCGCTACACGCTGGCACTGTCGGCGGTGCATGACTGGGGGAAGGCTGGAGGAGACACGCCCCCGGTGACGCTGGCGCACCTGGACGCAACCGCCGTGGTGGTGGTGCGGCCGGGCTTCGAGGCCCACCTGCTTGCCGGTTGGGGCGGACGGCCCGGTGCGGGCGGCGCATGGGGAGCGGTGGTGGGCGCGGGCGCGGATGCGGTGACACCCACGCTGGACATGCGGCTGCGGTTGGAGGTGCGCAGGCAGCATGGCGGCTTCCGACAGGGATACTTCGGCCCGGACTACGAGCTGGCGCGCTTCAAAGCGGCGGGGCCGGAGGAGGTATCACTGGCGGAGGCCCCCTTCCCGGACGGGACTTCCGCCTATGGCGAGGCGGAGGTGGGCTGGGACGCGGTCCGCTACGGCGGCCTCTCCAAGCACATGAAGCTGTCGCTGGGGGTGGAGGCCTTCAACTGGGGCCGCTTCGACGTGGACGGGCGCGTGGCGGTGCAGCTCTTTGACCGCTCCGTGGAAGTTGCCTTGAAGGGGCTCGCGGTGGGGGCGGGACAGCCTGGAGCGCGCTACCTGGGCGCGGCGGAAGCGCGCTGGCGATTGCTGGGTGGGAAGCTCTACGCGATGGGGACGGGCGGCACGCTGCTCTTCCCCACGCCGGAGGGGACGCTCCGGCCGGGGGCTTTCGCCTCGGTGGGCCTGGGGGTGGACAATGCGCGCTGAGGCCCTGGTGCTGGCCCTGGTGCTGCTGGCCACGGGATGCGCCTCCGTGTCGCAAGCGCCTGGGCGTGGCCGAAGCTTGAGCTACGCACCGCGAGAGGCCTCCTCGCCCGCCTGGGTGGAAACCCCGAGCGATGAGTCCCCGCGCGCCCGGAACCTCCTCCCGCGCGCTCTTGCTGGGCCCGAGCAACGGCTCCTGCGCCGCCAGCAGTCGCGTGACGACGTGACCGCCGTGGGAGACAGCGCTGTCGGGGGTGGGGGCCGGAGCAATGCATTGACGCGGCAGGCGGTCCTCGACGCGACGAAAGACGTGAAGGGCTCCTTGCGCAGCGTCGAGGCCGCGTTCACCCAGTTGGCGGCCCGCCCTCCAGACCTCTGGGGCTGGAGCCTGACCGGCGTCTTCACGCGCTACCTCGACCAAGGCACCAAGCAGGCGAAATGGCTTCATGGCGCGCTTGGGAGCGCCACGGTATTGACGGAGGCGGCCTCGGAAGTCGGCGACACGGACATGGAGCTGGGCCTGCTTCGCATGACAGGGCCAAAGCTCCAGGCGGCCCAATTCGGAACGCTCCTGCTGGCCACCTGGGTAGACTTCCTGCACCTCGCGGACGCCGTCCTTCGCAACTGCCCCATGTGCAGCGCCGAGAAGCTCTTCGTGGACCTTCATCGCGTGCAGGGGCTGATGCAGCCCACGCTGACGGACCTCGCCTCACTGGACCCGGAGCGGGTGGAGGCGGCGACCACCGCGATGCCCCATCTGATGGGGAAGCTGACGCGTGAATTCGACACGCTCCAACGGGAGACCCGCGAGACCCTGAAGCTTGGCGGGCAGGTCATCGCGGCGATGCAGGCGGTGGAGATGGTCACGATGATCTCCACGATGAAGATGGCCCTGCCACGCGCGCCGCCCTCGGCCCCTGTGACACTGGGCGTGGGACTGGCAATGAGTTCAGGCGGCGTCATGATGGGCTCGCGACTGGTGGTCTCCGCCGAGTGGGTGGAGATGATGCGAAGGCTCGTGCAGGCGGGCGTCATCTCCGTGCCTGCCGTCGGCGCGGCCGTCCTCATTCATGGCGGACAGATCACGATGGCCCAGGCGCACCAGGACCTGCCCAAGGGCGTGCGCGAAGCGCTGGGGGACAGCCCCGAGGTGCGTGGCATGCAGGTGACGGGCAGAGCGGGGGCGGGCATGTCGGACGCCCCGAAGCACCACGTGCTGCCGCAGGAGCACCGCGAGTGGTTCGAGCGGCGCGGCTTCAAGGGCGACATGGACATCGATCAGTTTTGCGTCCGGATGGAACAGGCCCACCACGAGGCGATCCACGGTGGGGGGAACTGGAAGCAGGGGCGTACATGGCCCGGTGAGTGGAATCGGCTGATCATGGAGGCACTGCGCGATGCCGAGACCGAAGCTGGACGCATGTTGACGAGGAATGCAGTCCTGGACATCGTTGCGGATCGAATGAAGGACTACCGGATCCCGATGAACTTCACGCCGTGGAAAAGACGATGAGCGGTGGAGACGCTTGGCAGGGCAACATCAAAGCACGCCTGTACGAACGAGTCCGTGCGCGGGGCTACGATTCGCTGACTGCCTTCGCGGATGCGCGCCCAACTGTCCCGCTGTACGCACTGGCTGACGAACTTGGCCACGATGACGTTGCTGCGGTGCAGGTGTTGAGCGGGTTGCTTGCAGAGGCGGAACAGCAAAAGCGGGTCACGCGCTTCGTTCGTGATGTTCTAGTGCGCCTCTTGTCTCAGAGCCTTCCCAACGGTTGGCCGGCCGCGCTGGATGACGAGAACCTGTTCAAAGTAGCCAAGGCACTCGGCTCGTGGTCCGCATACACCCCAGAAACCCATAAGGAGCGGGCCAGATTGGCGAGGGCGGCACTTCGCGCGAACCCTCCCCCTGCTGGATGGCGCCCGCTCGGCCCCGACGACGAGATTCTTCGGACACTCCTCCCCGACGAGGAGGCCTGACCGGAAGCGGCGACCAGTCGATCCAACAAGTGCCGTTTACCTAGGATGTGGCCGATGAGTGGCGGAGAGGCTTGGCAGGGCAACATCAAGGCGCGCGTGTACGAACGAGTCCGAGAGCGAGGCTACGACTCACTGACTGCCTTTGCCGATGCGCGCCCTGCCGTTCCGCTGTACGTCCTGGCCGACGAGTTGGGCAACGACGTTGCTGCGGTGCAGGTGTTGAGCGGCTTGCTGTATGAGGCAGAGCAGCACAAGCGGGTCACGCGCTTCGTTCGCGACGTGCTCGTGCGCGAAGTCGCTGAGGGACTTCCCAACGGTTGGCCGCCCATCTTGGACGACGCAAGCCGCTTCGAGGTTGCAATGACGCTTGGGCGCTGGTCTGCGTACACCCCAGAAACCCATGAAGAGCGCGCGCGGCAGGTGCGCGATGTGCTCCTCGCCAGTCCACCACCTCCCGGCTGGCGTCCACTCGGTCCTGACGACGAGCTTCTCCGGACGCTCCTCCCCGACGAAGAAGCCTGACCGGAAGCGGAGCCCGTCCTCGCCGAAGCACGGGTTCGCGGGTTCATTCACCAGGAGCGTTTGAACATGCCGTCCTCACGGTTCTACGCGGGCGAGCCGGATCTGCGGGCCATGACGCGCCTGGTGTCCGAAGGCCATGACGCGCATGGGCCCCACTTCGAGTGCACCGTGGGAGACCTCGACTGGCGCATGTACCGCAATGCCTTCGTGCGGCCCGAACAGAACGTGCGCCTCTGGCATGACGAGCGCGGGCACCTGCTGGGCTTCGCCTGGGGCTATGTGAATGGCGACGTCGACCTGCTCATCCATCCTCGAGAGCACGCCGCCACCCTGGTGCCCCAGATTCTCGAGTGGGCACAGGCGTGGTTCCCCACGCGCGGTGCCTCCGACGCGCGTCCGCTTCATGTCTGGGCATTGGAGAGCAACACGCCCCTGACCCGTGCGCTGGAGCAACAGGGCTGGCGGTGCACCGAAGGCTGCTACCTCCACCTGGCCCAGCCAACGGCGGACACTGGCACCGCGCCCCTGCCCCCCGGCTATACCGTCCGAAACGTGCGCGGCCCCGAGGAGACCGCCGCGCGCGCCGAGGTTCATCGCCGGGCCTTCGGCACCGAGCGCGTCACCTCCGAGGTGTACCAGCGGGTGATGCGCGCCACCCACTACCGCGCGGACCTGGACCTGGTGGCCGAGGCGCCAGACGGCTCGCTGGCCGCGCTGGCGCTGTGCTGGCTGGACCCGGAGAACGGCCTGGGTGAGTTCGAGCCCGTCGCGACAGCGCCGGAGCACCGCCGCAAGGGCCTGGCTCAGGCATTGCTCCAGGAAGGGCTGGGACGCCTGTGGAAGGCGGGCGCCAGGACGGCGCTGGTCTATGCCCAGGCCGCCAATCCCGCCTCCGTGGCACTCTACGCGTCGGCGGGCTTTCGCATCATCGACCGGAACTGGGGGTACGTGGCGCCCTGAGTCCTGACGAGGGCATCCGTGCCGCTGGCGCAGGTCGTAGAAGTCGCGAGTTCGAGGTGGCCCAGACGACACCGTCATGGACCATGGCGACGCCCACGAAGAGCCACGGGCGGGTGGTGCTCCTGGGCGCGGTTCCACCCCGGGATGACGGCATGGCGTCGGATAGAGTCCGGCGCATGCGTCCCGTGACGAGTCTCTGGATGGCCTGTGCCCTGCTGACGGCTTGTGCTGGAGGTTCACGGCATTCCCGGCATGGGGAGCTGGGGTTCGTAGATACGGACACGGCCGCACGGGCGCGGTATGCGGCGTATGTGGCCGAGCAGGCCGCCGTGTCCGCCACCCGGGCCGCTGCGTCTCCCCTGCTCCGAGCCATTCCGCCGGCCATGCTCGCACTGATGCAACAGGACCATGATGCGGAGTGGGCAACCTATGGCCCAGGGAGCCCCTACTTCAGAAGCAACCAGCGCACCGTCTACGAAGCCGCATTGGGCGGAAAGCCTTTGCTCATCTCTCCACAGAGAGGAGTGTGGGAACCATGAAGGAAGCCCATCCCGCCATTCAGCTTCGAGACAAAGGCGGTTGGCTGGCCGCGCAGGACGGCCTCGTCATCTCCTTCTACCTCCACCGTGCCCCTGAAGAAGTCGCGCCTGCCATCTGGCGCTCCCTCCAGCGCTATCTCCGGGTCATTCCGCCCAAGACATTGAATTGGTACGTCTCGGAAGAGGGAGACATGGCCCCATTGGATGATGCGGGCTGGGAGCAGATCCGGCAGTACCTGCTTGCCCCCCCATGGAGCGGCGCCTGGGCGATAGAGCTGTCGGAAAGCCCAAGCGAGGCGGGAAGCTACCAATTCGAGTACTACGGGCGGCGGCTGGAGGATCCCCTCTACAAGGATCCGATCACGTCCGTCGATACCCAAGTCTGGACCTCTACCACGCCAGCGCCTACAGCTCGATCATCGGCACGCAATCCCTGAGTCCCGCCTGGCTCACCTTTCTAGGTCAGCCCCTGTTGGGACAGCTGGGGGGCATCGACGCGCTCCGGAACGCGCTTCCCTTTCCGGAGGTCTCCCTGCTCCCCATGGACGGGGACCGCATGCTCGTCACCCTGGACGAATGGCCAGCCCCCATTGACACACAGCGGGAGGCCATCCCGCCCCGGTACCGCGCGCTGGCACGTCTGATGGAGCCCTTCCTCTTCCAATACAATGGCGAAGAACTCCTCCCCTACCAACAGGACGTGAACAGGCGGATCCGCAGGTTCCTCTAACCCTCGGCCCGGACCGTTGTTGCCTGTCAGGCAACTGTGGCTTCCCAGGCAACGACTGCCACCAAATCACCGATGTGTATTTCGTTGGCTTGGAGAAACTTCACTCGAAGTCGTGCCGATAAAGCTTCGTTGTGGCCCGCACCCCGCGGCTCGACACTTCGAGGCCTGAAAAATGCCTGTGTTTCATGGAGCCCGCCGGCTCGCGTTGTGCCTGCTCACGTTCGTTCTCGCCTGCGGTTCCACCGAACCGGACCCGACGCCCGGGGAGGACGACGACAGCGGCAAGGTCGCCGCGCTCATCCTCTCGCCGAACGGAGCGACGCTCCTGGTGGGCGAGACGCTGACCCTGGCCGCGCAGGCGCTCGACGACAGCGGCCATACGCTCAAGAACGTCCAGGTGACCTGGTCCTCCTACCTGCCCGAGTACGCCACGGTGACCGACGGCCGGGTGACGGGCGTGGCTCCCGGCGGCACGGTCATCACCGCCAGCGTGGGGTCGGTGAGCACGACCCTGACGGTGGTCGTGATGCCGGGCGACGCGTCCCTTCCGTCGAGCGACGAGGTCCTGACGTCCGCGCACGAGGCAGGCCTCATCAATGACGAGGAGCTGCTGGCCTACCGCGTGTACGCCGCGTTCAGCGATCCCCGGCTGCCCCTCCAGTACAAGGCCCGGGTCGAGCCGGGCTTCGACGTCACCCCGCTGGAAGACCTCCACTCGCGCTTCGACGACCTCTCCGCGCCCATGCAGGAAGCGCTCGGGATGTACCTGCTGCGTCCGGACGACCCGGGGAGCTGGCTCAACGCGCCCCTGCCCGACGCCCGGCTGCGCAGCATGAACCGGCCCACCTGCAGGCCCAGCACGGACAAGTGGGACTCCCCTTCCAAGTCCTTCTCGAAGGTGAAGGTCTGGTACCAGTACACCGTCAAGGGCCAGCGCGAGCAGGCCGTCCTCCTCGACGAGGCGATGGAAAAGGAGATCTGGCCGAAGCTGATGGCGCTGGGCCTCAAGGCACCCCTCACCGACGAGGCCAACGCGGGCTGCAACGGAGGAAGCCCGCAGCTCGACATCTACCTGACCCCCAACATGGCCGGCCGGGGCCTGACCCTCCCGGACCAACTGGCCAACACGCAGGCGCCTACCTACATCCTGCTGTGGGATGGGCTTTCCGGTGACGACCTCAAGGGCGCGGCGACGCACGAGCTGATGCACGCCATCCAGTGGTCCTACAAGACGAAGGGCTGGCAGCGCGACTACGGATGGATCCGCGATGCGACCGCGAACTGGGCCATCGACCACGTGTACGGGCAGCAGCCGCAGTTGGAGCACGACTACGCAGACTGCTTCATGAGCAGCCCGGACCTGTCCCTGGACGACCGCTCCCCGGGGCACTGCGGCCTGGCGGCAGTGGGCAGCGAGGCGAGGCGCGACTACGGCGCCTACCTGTTCTTCCAGTTCCTGGCGAAGAAGCACGGCCCGAACGTCGTGGTGGCGGCGCTGGAGAAGCTGACCACGGAGACCTCCAGCCTCACCGCGGTGGACGCCGCCGTCCCCGGCAAGCTGGAGAAGACCTGGCCGGACTTCGCGAAGGTGCTCTGGAACCAGGCGCCCATCGACACCCAGGCGGACTCCTTCGCGAAGTGGGACCAGCTCACGGAGAAGGTGAAGACCCACGCGCTCAACGGCGACCTGGCCGGCGCACCCGAGCACAAGGAAGACCTCCACGACGAGCTGAAGAACCTGTCCAGCCACTACGAGCACTTCACGTTCAGCGACCCGAACACCCGCTCGGTGCTCTTCCACAACGGGTGGTTCAAGAACATCACCGAGTCGAAGGAGCCGGTGAAGGTGCTCGCGCTCTGGAACGACGCGAGCGGGACGTGGCATGAGGAGGACTGGAGCAATTACGAGTACGTGGGCCTCTGCCGTGACATGAAGTCGCAGCGGGCCCAGGACCTGATCATCATCACCAGCAACGCGAAGTTCGCGCCCGGTGGCGGTGGGAGCCTGAAGGCGGCGAAGACGCCCTACCTCAAGCGCAGCAACCTGGGCTGCTGGAAGTACAAGGGCACCACGAAGGCGCACCTGATGGGGGCGGGCTGGTCGGGCCGGGGGCACCTCCTCGACACGAAGGTGGAGTTCCAGGTGCTGGGGGCCTTCGCGACCTCGGACTACGACCATCCGAACCTGCCGCACACGAAGCGGCTGGGCGCCTTCATGATCATGCCCCCCACCGGCGACTTCACGCTCGACGTCGACTACACGACCGGCGGGTGCCGGTACACGCACGGGCCCACGAAGTACGCGCTGGGCCCCTCAGGCGGGGTGATGTTGATGAACCCCTTCAACGAGCTGAAGTCACCGGATCCCGATACCCAGGACTGGCTGTCGCACCCGTCGCGCTCGTACACGTCGGCGCTCGCGGATGGACGCATCGTGGATATCGCCGTCGGCGGCAGTCCGGACTGCAAGGGGCCGATGAAGGATGCCCCCGGGAACATCCTCTTCACGGACTCGGGTACACCGCCGCTCGCGAAGCCCAATGGCGAGCTGTCCGGGACGTTCATCTACTCGGACACCACCTTCACCTGGACGCTGCAGGCGCAGCTCGAACCCTGAGCCGCGCGGTCAAGGGTCGCGCGGTGCCGGGCGCATGGGCCCGCCCTCCGCTGACGTTTCCTTGAAGTCAGCGGCGGACAGGCCGTGCCGCTTGAGCAGGTCGTAGAAGTCGCTCCGGTTGCGGCCGGCCATTCGAGCCGCGGCACTGACACTGCCGCTGCTGCGGCGCATGGCCTCCGCGAGGTAGGCGCGCTCGAAGGCATCGCGTGCCTCGCGCAGCGAGGGCAAGGCCTCCGTCCCGCCAGGAACGCCCGGCAGCTGCACGGTCTCGGCCGGGGGCCGCTCCAGCGCCTGACCGAGGCGCGGCACATGCCGCGGTTGAAGCTCGTCCGCCCCGGCCAGGAGCACCGCGGCCTCCATCTCGTGGATGAGCTCCCGGACGTTGCCAGGCCAGCCATAGCGCTGCAGCAGCTCCACCGTCGCGGGCGCGAGCCGCGGCGGACGCAGGCCATAGCGGCTCGCCGTGCGCTCCAGGAAGAGCTGCGCGAGCAAGGGGATGTCCTCGACCCGCTCACGCAGGGGTGGCAGCTCGATGGGCACCACGTGCAGCCGGAAGTAGAGGTCCTGACGAAAGCGCTTCGCGGCCACCTCTTCCGAGAGGTCCCGGTTGGTGGCGGCGACCACCCGCACGTCCACGGGCTCCTCCACGTCCGCGCCCACACGCGTGAGCCGCTGCTCCTGCAGCACGCGCAACAGCTTCACCTGCACGGACGGGGATGCCTCGCCAATCTCATCCAGGAACAGCGTGCCGCCGTTGGCCGCGCCGAACAGGCCCTCGCGCTCGCGCACGGCGCCGGAGAACGCGCCCTTCACGTGCCCGAACAGCTCGCTCTCCAGCAGCTCCGGGGGAAGCGCGCCGCAGTTGACGGCGACGAAGCGCTCCGCCTTGCGGCGTGAGAGCACGTGGAGCATCCGCGCCGCCAGCTCCTTGCCAGTGCCGCTCTCACCGGTGAGCAGGACGGTGGCGTCAGTGGGCGCGATGCGGGCAATCACCTCGCGCACGCGCGAGATGGCCTCGCTGACGCCCAGGAGCAGGGGCTCGCCGTCCTCCCCCATGCGCCGCCGCAGCTCCGCCACCTCCCGGCGCAGCACCGAGCGCTCGAGCGCGTGCGTGAGCTTCTGCATGAGCTCGTGGTCGTGGAACGGCTTGGTGAGGAAGCCGTAGGCCCCCTCCTGCATGGCCTGCACCGCGGTTTCGATGGAGCCGTGCGCGGTGAGCATGATGACGGACAGCTCGGGCGCCCGCTGCCGCGCGGCCCGGAGCACGTCCATGCCATCCATGTCCTCCAGGCGCAGGTCGAGCACCATCGCATCCACGCGCTCCTGCGAGAGCCTGCGCAGGGCGGCCTTGCCCTCGCCCTCCACGGTCACGCGGTAGCCGCGTGAAGTCATGCGCATGGACATGAGCTCCGCGAGCTGGAGGTCATCGTCCACCAGGAGCACGTGGGGCTGCTGGGCGGGGGGTTCAGGCGTCAAGGCGGCCTCCAGGGGACGCGGGGTCCTCGAGGGGAATCCAGAAGATGAAGGTGGCTCCGGGCCCGGGCGTCTCCGCGAGCGACAGCTGCCCTCCGTGCGCGGTGATCATCTCGCGCGCGATGGTCAGTCCCAGCCCCGTGCTGCGGCGCCCGCCGACCTCCAGGCTCGCGAAGGGCCGGAAGATCCACTCGCGCGCGTGCGCGGGCACCCCCGGGCCCTGGTCCGCGACGGACAGCTGGACCGCGGACACGGGGCTGGCGGCGCCCGGGCGCTTGCGGCTCACCAGCTCACACGCGATGCGCACCGTCTTGCCCGCGCTGGAGACGGCGATGGCGTTGCTCACCAGGTTGGACAGGGCGCGCTCGACCAGGGCGGTATCCATGGGTGCGCGCACGGGCTTCGCGGCGGGTTCGTAGACCAGCTGGACCTTGCGCTCGTCCGCTTCGAAGGCGAGGTCCTGGAGGACGTTCTGGACGATCTGCTCCACCGAGGCGCCGGCATTGCGCTGCAGCGGTTGGCCGGACTGCACGCGTGACAAGTCCAGCACGGAGGTCACCATGCGGATCTCCCGCTCGCACGCCGCCTGGGCGAGCTTCACCACGCGGGACTGCTGCGGCGTCAGGGGGCCCGTGCTTCCATCGCCCAGGAGCGACAGGGCCTCACGCACCCGTGCCAGCGGCGTGCGCAGGTCATGGGACACCGAGGCCACGAACGCGCTCTTGAGCTGGTCCAGCTCCGCCAGGCGCCCCCGCATGCGGTCCAGGTCCAGCGAGAGCGCGCGCAGCTCCTCGGGCCCGCGCAGCGGGGGCAGCGGGCTGAAGTCCCCCTGGCCGATGCGGCGCGCATGCGTGGAGAGCAGCGCCACCGAGTTCGACACCGCGCGCGCCTGCGACAAGGCGAGCACTCCCGCGGCGAGGATGCCCAGCAGGCCGAAGAGCCCGCCCGAGCGCAGCGCCGCCGAGCCGATGGAACGCGCCTGGTCCTCCTTCGCCTGGATGGCCAGGCGCATGTCCCGCGTGCGCTCGGACCACACGGTGGTGAGGACCTCATCCAGCTGAAGCCGCCGCTCCCGCAAGGGGAACGACACCATCGACTCACAGGTGCCGGCCTGCTCCAGTTGCAGGGCGTACTGCACATAGTCCTGGGCGCTCGCGCGGAAGCTGGCGTCGAGCTGCTCCGTGCCCTCGCCGAGCGCCTTCTGGAGGTCCTGACGTGCGTTGGCGACCGCGTGGTGTACGGCGTCCGCGCTGCTCTCGCGCTGCTCGCAGGCCACCACGCCGCGCCGCACCGCCAGCTCCAGCGCCCAGGCCGCGACGTACACGCGCTGCTCGCGCTCGAAGGACGCGAGCTCCTCCTGCCCCACGCTCGCCACCACCTCGTGGGTGTGCATGAGGCCCACGGCCATCTGTGAGAACGCCGCCACCAGCAGCGCGGTGACCACCGCGTAGGACAACAGGAGCCGGGCGCGCAGTCGAAGCACCAACATGGCGCGCAATCTAGCGCGCGACCGTGCGCGCGGCCCGACACTTCGCACGGGCGTCCGCCGCTTCCTGCACGGCCGTCTGTCGGTCCCGACAGTGTCGGTCCGGGCCGACAGGGGCGGTGGGGGGATGGACCGACAGCGCGGCGCGCTCCCCTCGGAGACGGCGATGGCACGGCATCTGAAAGAGGCCGTCGTCCATGCGTTCTACGACCGCTCCCTTCAAGCGACCTTTCTCGACCCGGCGTGCGGGCGAGCTCATCCACAGCTGGCGCGAGATGGTGCACCCAAGCAGCCTGCCAGCCGACGCGGCCGCCGGCTTGAGCGTGGCGTGTGTGGCACTCCCCCTCAACGTCGCGCTGGCCACCGCGGCGGGGCTCCCCGCGAGCGTGGGGCTCGTCTCCGGCGTGGTGGCCGGCATCGTGGGTGGGCTGCTCAGTGGCAGCCGCTACCAGGTCACGGGCCCGGAGGCGGCGCTGCTGCCGCTGGCCGCGGCCATCGTGGCGGCGCATGGGGCCGCGGGGCTCGTCATCGCCACGGTGCTCGCGGGCGCCATGCAGGTGGTGTTGGGGCTCGTGCGCGCCGGCCGGTTCGCGCGGCTCATCCCCCGGCCGGTGGTGATGGGCTTCACGGTGGGCATCGGGCTCCTGCTGCTCAACACGCAGCTGCCGCGGCTGTTCGCGGTGGAGGACACGCACGCGAATGCCGTGGCGCTCGTGACGGATCGCACCTGGGGCGGGCACGTGGGCTGGCTCGGGGTCGCCGCCGGGGCCCTCACGGCGCTGGCCATGGTGACCCTGCCCCGGCTGCACAAGCGCATCCCCGCGGTGCTCGTGGGGCTGACGCTCGGCACCGGGCTCATGCTCTGGCTCGGGACGGGCTACGACGCGGTGGGCGCCCTGCCGCGCTCGCTGCCCATGCCGACGCTGCCGTCCTTCGAGGGCGTGCACCTCGCGGAGCTCCTGCCCTGGGCCGTGGGCCTCGCGCTGCTCGCGTCGCTCGGCTCGCTGCTCGCGACGAGCTCGCTCGACACGCTCACGGGGGCGCGCACCCACAGTGACCTGGACCAGGACCTGGTGGCGCAAGGCCTGGCCAACATCGCGGCTGGCCTGTGCGGCGGCTTCCCGGTGATGGGCGCCATCGTGCGCGCCAGCGCGTCCATCCAGGCTGGCGCGCGCACCCGCGCCGCCTCCGTCCTTCATGCCCTGTGGCTCTTCGTGGCCATGGCGCTTCTCGCGTCGCTGGTGGCGCGCATCCCTATCGCCGCACTCACCGCCATCCTGCTCGTCGTGGGAGTGCGGCTGCTCAACCTGGAGGGCCTTGTTGCCATGTGGAATCAGTCCAAGTCGATGTTGAGCGTGGTGCTCGTCACCGCGCTGGGTATTGCTGTGTTCAACGTGTTCGCCGGCATCGGGGCCGGGCTCGCGCTGGCGAGCCTCCTCTACGTGCGGCGCCACGGCGCCCTGCGGCTGGAGGTGCAGCGGGTGACGGATGCGTCGCAGCTGCAGCGCGGCCTGCACGTGCAGGCCCCGGAGCTGCCCAACGCCCCCGAGGCGCTGGACCTCGTGGTCGCGCGGGTGGACGGGCCCATCCTGTTCATCAACCACATCAAGCTCTACGAGCTCGTCGACGGCCCGCCCTGGGCGAAGCTCGTGGTCATCGACCTGTCGCGCGTGTCGCTCGTGGACGCCGCCGGTGTGGCGACGCTCCAGTACCTGGCGGAGTTCCTCGCCGTGCGCAGCTCGCACCTGGCCCTGGTGAAGGTGCCGCCCCACCTGGAGGCCGCGCTCGAGCCGATTTCGCAGCACCTGCTCGAAGCGCGGATGCACGGCTCGCTCGAGGGTGCGCTCCTGGGGGCGGGCCTCCTGCCCCCGGCGCCCCTGGAGCAGCCGGTCGTCCACCCCGCCCACGCTCCCGCGTCCGCGTCCGCGCCCGCGCCCAGCGCCGCGCACGCGTAAGAGCGCCGCGCATCCCAGGCCCCCATCCGCTTCGCACGGGACAGTCATCTGCCCGGAAAGCCCGGATTGTGGGCCGCTGCTTGCACGCTCACCTTGCCTCCCGCGACACCGCCCCTCCATCCCCCGTTCCAATTCCTGGACGGGGCGGAAGGAGGCCGTCGCGGGAGGCAACATGCGTCCGATGAAGATGCTGTGGGCCGTGGTGGGAGCCGTGGCGCTGTCCGTGGGCTGCGGCCCGGCCATGGCGAGCACCGAGGAGGAAGCGTCGGAGTCCTCCTCCGTGGAGCACGCCGTGTCCGCGATGGGCGGCGAAGGTGGCGGGCATGACGGCGGGACGCAGTGTCCGCCGCCGAAGCCGCCGCCGCACTGCTCAGCGGCTTGCGGCCCCCATGGCGACAAGGTCCGCATCTGCCACCACGCGCCGCCCGATGAGCCGGGCTCGAAGACAATCGAGCTCTGCGTGGCCGCGCCCGGCGCCGAGGCCCACCTGCGTGAGCACGACAAGGACAGACTCGGCTGCTGTCCGAAGGGACACTAGGAGTCCCAGGCAGGGCCGGACCGGGGCTGACACGCCCATGTCGCCCCTTTGTCCAATGCGCGGATGTGGGTATTGACGCAGGGTCGGGGCTTGGGTGAGGTCAGCGCCAATGCCCGACCCTCTCCCGCCTTCCGACCCTCCCTCCTCCGACGAGCAGCTCCAGCGCGCGTTGCGGCGGCTGGAGGAGTACGAGCGCTCCGAGAAAGTGGTCGCCGCGGCGGGCATCGGCCGGTGGTCCCGCGACCTGTCGCAAGCCCACGTCGTCTGCGACGCCATCTGCCGCGTGCACTACGGCCTGCCCCCGGACGGTGCGGTGACCCCTGCCCACCTCCAGGAGTGCATCCACCCGGAGGACCGCGAAGAGGTGTGGGACGCGGCGCGGCGCGCGCTGGAGGAGCGGGCGCCCTTCGAGCTGCGCTTCCGGATCCACCCGGGCGGAGATGCCCCCATCAAGTGGCTGCACGTCACGGGCTCCGTCTTCCACGACGCGTCAGGACGCGCGCGGCACTTCGAGGGCATCACGCGGGACATCACCGCCGAGCGGCAGCTCGAGGAGTCCCTGCGCCAGACGCTCATCGAGAAGAACGACTCGCTCCAGAACCTGGAGATCATCAACAGCACGGGCCAGGCGCTGGGCGCGGAGCTGCAGCTGGAGAAGCTGGTGCAGGGCGTGACGGACGCCGCCACCCAGCTCTGCCGGGCCGCGTTCGGCGCGTTCTTCTACAACGTGCTGGATGAGCGGGGGCAGGCCTACATGCTCTACACGCTCAGCGGCGTGCCCCGGGAGGCCTTCGCGAAGTTCCCCATGCCGCGCGCGACCCGTGTCTTCGAGCCCACCTTCAAGGGCGAGGGCATCATCCGCAGCGACGACATCACGAAGGATCCGCGCTACGGCCACAACGCCCCCCGCCGGGGGATGCCCGAAGGCCACCTCCCGGTGCGCAGCTACCTGGCGGTGCCCGTGGTCTCGCGCTCCGGTGAGGTGATTGGCGGGCTGTTCTTCGGCCACCCCGCGCCCGGTGTCTTCACCGCGCGCGAGGAGCGGCTGGTGGCGGGGCTGGCCGCGCAGGTCGCCGTGGCCATGGACAACGCCCGGCTCTTCCAGCGGGTGCAGGAGGCCGTCACGTCGCGGGACACCTTCCTGTCCATCGCCTCGCACGAGCTGCGCACGCCCATCACGTCCATGAAGCTGCTGTCGCAGCACATGCGCAAGCGCATCCACGCCAACGACCCGGCGGCCTTCACCCCCGAGCGCGTCACCCGGATGGTGGAGCAGACGGAGCGCTCCATCGACCGGCTCGCCCGGCTGGTGGATGACATGCTGGACATCTCACGCATCGCCGCGGGCCGGCTGCAGCTGCACCTGGAGCCGGTGGACCTGAGCGACGTCGCGCGCGAGGTGATGGACCGCTTCGAGCCGCAGCTCATCGCGGCGGGCCACGCGCTCACGCTGCGGCTGGAGCCCGGGGTGGTGGGGCGGTGGGACCGGATCCGCCTGGAGCAGGTGCTCGCGAACCTGCTGACCAACGCCCTCAAGTACGCGCCCGGGACACCGCTCGCGGTGAGCCTCATGGTCCGGGATGCCCACGCCGTGCTGGAGGTGGAGGACCGCGGGCCCGGCATCGCGCCGGAGCATCAACACCGCATCTTCGAGCGCTTCGAGCGGCTCGGCAGCGCCAGCGAGGTGAGCGGGCTGGGACTGGGCCTCCACATCGCCCGCCACATCGTGGAGGCGCACGGGGGCCGCATCCACGTGCGGAGCGCCGTGGGCGACGGCGCCCGCTTCTTCGTCGAGCTGCCGCTGTCAGGCCCCCCGGACGTCAAGCCCGGGGCGCCGTAGGAGCCGGGCAGGAAGACTCAGCGCACGCGGAAGACAGGCTCCACCCAGTAGTTGGAGCTCTCCCAGCTCAGCGTGGGGAAGGTGCCCTCGGGCCCGTAGGCGAAGACGCCACCGTCCGCCTCCACGTGCAGCGGCTGGGAGTAGTACGGGATGACGAAGGCCTGCGAGGCCACGGTGTAGCCACCCGCCGGCGCGTAGTACGACACGGTGTACGCCGTGTTCTCCTGCACGGCCACGTCCGGGTACAGGTCCACCGTCTGCCAGCCGCTGCCCGGCCCGCCCTCCCCCACGAAGATGCCCGTGGCCAGGAGGACGCCCTGCGCGTCCCACAGGTGCACCACGCGCTCCTCCAGCGGCGCGCCAGGGTCCCGGTAGAAGCGCACGGCGTCGACGATGCCCGGCACGTCGCTCTTGAAGCGCACCCCCAGCTCCACGCCGGCCGTGTCGTTGGACGCGAAGACGCCGGAGGGCGCGGCCGACTGCCACAGGCTGTAGGCGGTGGGCGCGGGCGTCACCGTGGCCCGGTAGGACGCGGCGCTGGTGCCGTACGTGTTGGACGCGCGCACCTGGTAGAAGTACGCGACGCCATTCGTGGCGGAGGTGTCCAGCCAGGCCGTCCGCGTGAGGCCCGACGCCACCGGCTGGTACGGCCCGGCCTCCGAGGTGGCGCGCAGGACCGAGTACGTCTGGGCCCCCGACGCGGCATCCCAGCGCACCGCGGCGGCGTTGTTGCCGGGATAGGCCCGCGTGAACAGCGGCGTCTCCGGAGGCGCCAGCTTCACGAGGGGCTCCACCCAGTAGTTGGAGTTGTTCCACGTCTCCGCCGGGAAGGTGCCGCTCGGTCCGTACGCGTAGACCCCGCCGCTCACGGGCACCGACAGCACCCCGGCGCTGTAGCCGCTGGCGAAGTAGCCCTCGGTGGCGGTGTAGCGCCCCTGGGGCGCGAAATAGGAGACGACGTAGCCGGTGTCCGCCGCCAGGGGGACGTCCGGGTACAGGTCCAGCGTCACCCAACCCGCGTGCGGCCCGCCCTCACCCACCCAGACGCTGGAGGCGAGCAGTGCACCGCTCGCGGTCCACACGTGCACCTCGCATCTGGCGAGGGGCACGAGCGGATCCCGGTAGAAGCGCACCTTGTCGAGGACCCCGGGGGCCGAGGTCTGGAAGCGCACGCCCACCTCCACGGCCGTGGTGTCCGGGTCGAGCTGCGCGGGGGATGGCGTCGTGGTGCCGTTCCACAGCGAGGCGGTCGTCTGCGCGCGCGCAAACCCTGGCAGGCAGAGCAGGAGGACGCAGAGCAGCGTGGAGAGGGTTCCAATCAGCTTCATCAGGGACCTCCCGTCCGCGCAGGGCGGACGCGAATGACAGGCGCCGCGGTGGCGCCCCAGGCCCGTCTACCGGGCGGCGGAACCCTACTTCGTCTTTCGCGGGGTCGCTTCGCGGCTTCTCGGGCTTCGCTACGGAACCGGGTAGACGCAGACGGCGAGCGCGCCGCAGCTGAACTCGACCGCGAGCTTGTTGCAGCCCGGCTTGAAGTCCGACCGATACATGGAGTGGGTCTGGGTCCGGCTGTAGGGCCCATCGATGCCCACGCCGCTGTAGCTGATGGACACGGTGAGGTTGCCGTTGCTCCCGGTGCCAGGCGGGATGAGCGTCGTGACGCTGCACGCGGTCTCCGTGCTCGCCTTCACCGGGATTCCCTCACCGCCAATCTTCACGCCGGTGATCTTCGTCTCCCCGCTGTTGTCGAAGACCACGTAGGCGGTGGACGAGTTGTCGATGAGCTCGCCGTCCTTCAACGTGAAGTCGCAGGCCCCGGGCGTCCAGGTGCCCTTCTGGTACTGGCCCAGGAACGTGTTGGTGCCGTTCTGGGGCTTGAAGCGCATGGTGGTGCCCTCGAACACGACCTCGTAGTCGGGCAGGTCGTGGTGCGCGTCCCAGCGGATCATCCGCGGGCTGATGAGCCGGCCCTTGTAGAGGCCCGCGGAGGGGGAGCCGGGCAGCTCGCACATGTACACCCGGTCCGACGACTGGCCCGCGATGCCGCCGTACGCGATGTCGGTCTGATAGCCGTACTCGCTGCCGTAGCGGTTCCAGATGCCGGTCACGACCATGTTGTCGCCGCCGGTGTCCGTGTCGTCATCGTCATCACCGGCCACGCTGGTGTCACAGGCGCTCAGGGAGGTGGACAGGACGCAGCCGAGGAGGAGACGCGCGAGGGAGAGGTTCACGGGAGGGCCTTCGGTGGGGGGGGAGGGCTCGCAGCACACTCCATCCCGCTCAGTGCGACAAGGTCCTGGCGAACCTGCGCTCCCACACGGCAGGGACGGGCCTCAGGGGCAATGCGTGCAGTAGAAATAGTCGCTGTAGACGGGATAGGCACTCTCCGTGCCCCAGCAGGTGGGATTGCAGGACGCATCCAGTTCACACTGGCCCACCAACCCATCGTCTCGCATGGGGTATGAGTCCCAGTACGTGGTGAGCCTGGGAACGTAGTATTGGGTGCAGGCGCTCGCCTTCACGGAGTTTCCCTGCTCGGGAACCACCGCAGGCTGTCGAGCCTCGTCCCCAATGCTCTCCGGACTGGAGTCGCTTCCGCACGCAACCAGACCCGACGCCAGGACCGCAATCACTGCCAGCAAATGCCTCATGGGGCGCTCACCTCGTGAAAGGAACTCCGGAGGAAGACCGAACCTTCGTGCATCCCGTTCCCAGACGGGAATGCCTCAGGTCTGTCGGATCACGAGAATGTATCTCAAAGAACGTTCTGCCCATCACCGGCCCGGGGCGTGGTGTATCGGCGGGATACAAGCCACGTTGAGGATGAGGGCCGCTGACAGGGGTTGGTCCTCGCGGGTGGGAGTAAGGTCGGGCCCCCTCCCCTACGCGCCGCGCAGGTCCACGCTCCGGACGAAGCCAGGCTTGCGCCGCGCGTGCGAGGCCTGCTCGTAGGCGTAGGCGAGCTTGAGCAACACGGGCTCGCTCCAGGCGCGGCCGAAGAAGGACACCCCCACCGGCAGCCCGTGCACGTCGCCCGCGGGCACCGTGATGGCCGGGTAGCCAGACACGGCGGCGGGCGTGGAGCTGCTGCCCAGCCAGTGGTCGCCCAGCACGAGGTCGATGGGGCCCGCCGGTGCCTGGGTCGGCGCCACGATCGCATCCAGCTTGTGCTTGTTCATCACCGCGTCCAGGCCCTCGGCGCGCGAGTACCGGCGGCATGCCGCGAGCGCCTTCTTGTAGGCGGCGTCGGTGAGCGGGCCCTTCTTCTGCGCCTGGAGCAGCAGCTCCTGGCCGAAGTATGGCAGCTCGCGCTCGCGGTTCTTTTCGTTGAAGGCGATGAGGTCCGCGAGCGTCCGCACGGGGGCGCCCTCGCCGAGCTGCGCGAGCCAGGCCTCCAGGCCCGCCTTGAACTCATACAGCAGCACCTCCATCTCCGGCTCGTCGAGCTTCGCCGCGTTGGGCAGCGTCACGGGGTCCACCAACACCGCCCCTTGCGCCTTCAGCACTTCGAGCGCGCGCTCCACGACCGCGTCCGTGGCCGGGTGGTAGCCGAAGAACCGCTCGCGCGGCACACCGATGCGCGCCCCCGCAAGCCCCTTCGGGTCGAGGAACTTCGTGTAGTCCGGGTGGGCGCGGCCCTTGCCCGCGGCGGTGGCCGGGTCGCGGGGGTCCTCGCCCGCGAGCACGCTCAGCAGCGCCGCGGCGTCCGCCACGGTGCGCGTCATGGGGCCCGCGGTGTCCTGGCTCGCGGAGATGGGGATGATGCCCGCGCGGCTGACGAGCCCCACGGTGGGCTTCAGGCCCACCAGCGAGCACGCGGACGCGGGCGACACGATGGAGCCGTCCGTCTCCGTGCCCACCGACACGGCGCAGAGGTTGGCCGCGGTGGCCGCGCCCGAGCCGGAGCTTGAACCGGAAGGGGTCCGGTCCAGCGCGTAGGGATTGCGGCACAGGCCGCCGCGCGCGCTCCAGCCGCTGGTCGAGTGCGTGGAGCGGAAGTTGGCCCACTCGCTGAGGTTCGTCTTGCCCAGGAGGACGGCGCCGGCGGCGCGCAGCCGCTCCACGATGAAGGCGTCACGCGAGGGAATGGCGCCCACCAGCGCGAGCGAGCCCGCGGTGGTCTGCATCTTGTCCGCCGTGGCGATGTTGTCCTTGATGAGCACGGGGATGCCGTGCAGCGGCCCGCGCGCGCCCTTCGTCTTGCGCTCGGCGTCCAGCGCGTCGGCCTGCGTGAGCGCGTCAGGGTTCACTTCGATGACCGAGCACAGCGGCAGGTCTCCGGCGCGGTCGAGCGCACGGATGCGCCCGAGGTAGGCCTCCGTCAGCCCGCGCGCGGTGTGCTTGCCGGACTCCAGGCCCGCGCGCAGCTCCGCGACCGTCGCCTCCTCGAGCGCGAAGGCCCCGGGCGCGGGGGCGGAGGCCGGCGCGGCGGCGCGCGCATCGCGGGCGGCCAGCGCCCCGGTCACCGCCGCCGCGGCCCCGAGGAGCGTGCGGCGGGAGAGCCCCGTCGGGTTCACATCGGAAGCAGCCGTCTTCTTCGTCATGGAGCAGGCACCCGGTTGTAGAGGGGCGCCAAGTGGACCCGATTCCCGCGCCGGGAGGAAGGGCCGTGGCGAGCAGCTCGTGACGAGGCTGGCACAATCCCAGTCAAGGGCGGTGTCGGGGGCGTGTGATACAGATAAATCCTCACCTGGAGATCCCCCATGCGTCTACGTGCCCTTGCATTGACCTGCTTCACCGCGCTCGCGGCCTGCGACAACACTCCCATCGAATCCGAGTCCCCGGAGGAGCTGGGCGTCAGCACCGCCGCGGTGACGGCGACCCGCCTCTACGCCACGGTGGGCGACAACGAGCTGAGCTTCGAGACGCTCGGCACCTTCGAGCAGCGCGATGGCGTCCGCGCGCTCATCATCCGCGCCACCGCGAACCGCTACCTCGCGGACGTCCTCAGCTTCGTTCCGGACGACGCCTTCGGGGACGCGAACGTCATCAGCGAGCGCCGTTTCGAGATCGTCCTCCACGAGGGGCACGAGCTCAACACGGTGCTCTCCGGGCTGCCGCTCTTCGTCAAGGTCACCACGAACACGGGCACGCCGCGCTCGTACACCGCGCGCATCGTGGTGGCCCCGCGCTTCTTCGACTTCCGCGGCGACTCGGGCATCTGGATCGACGAGGCGGTCACCCCCCGCTACGTCGTCCAGGGCAACGACAACCTCCTCTACCGGGGCCGCGCCTCGGTCTCCGGCTATGTCGACTGGCTCTCCGTCACGGCGCCCGACGGCATCCCGTCCGTCTACGGCCGGCCCAACTACAGGCTCGACTGGACGTACACGAAGCTTCACCAGGCCATCGACCCGCACACGGTCCCGCTCGCCTTCAGCGCTGGCGGCGACAACGGCGCGACGATGCAGAAGACCGCCCGGCTGGTGGCGCGAGTGACGGAGTTCGCGCTCACCGACGGCGACGCCTACGACGTCTGGCCCAGCCCGCCCTGCGACCCCGTCGTCTCCGCCTGCTACCACTCGCAGCCCGCGGGCACGACGGACTTCAGCCAGTGCGGCACCTACCGCCAGGTCCTGCGCTGCACGTACTGAGCGACCCGCGGCAGGTGTCACCCGGAGGCTGTCGCCTCACTCCCTGGAGAGCACCTCCAGCAGCCTCCCGGTGATCAGCGACACGTCGGCCCCCTCGCGGTTGGTCAGCACCGCGAGGGAGGCCTTGCGCTCGGGCAGGTAGAGGGCCAGGGCGGAGAACCCGGGGATCTGCCCGTCATGGCCCTGGCCGGGCCCCACGGGAGTGAGGGCCTGGACCAGGCCCAGGCCATACCCGGGCATGGCGGGGATGGACGTCGCCACCCAGTCGGTCATCTCCGCGAGCTGCGCCGGGGCGAGCAGGGAACGCTCGAAGAGGGCCTGGTAGAAGGCGCTGAGGTCGTCGGCGCTGGAGATCAGGGCACCGGCCGCGCCGGCCGCGGACGGATGGATGAAGTCCGTGAGGTCCCTCCAGGCGGCTTCGCCCGGGTCCCGCGAATAGCCCCGCGCGGCGAGGGGCGGCAGCGGCTCGGCGCCGTCCAGCCCCGTGCTGCCCAGGGCCAGGGGCTCGAGGATGCGCGTGCGAACCAGCTGGGCCAGCGGCGTCCCTGTCACCGACTCGAGGATGTGACCCAGGAGGATGTAGTTGGTGTTGGAGTACTCCCAGCGGGCCCCTGGCTCGAACGAGGGCGACTTCGCGGCGCCGTGGGCAATGAGTTCCTCGGGGGTCCACGTCTTGCCGGGGCTTGCTTCGGCCTGGGCGAGGAACTCCTGGCGCTGGGTGTAGTTGAACGCGCCACTCGTGTGGTTGAGAAGCTGGCGCACGGTGATGCGGTCCGCGCGGGGGAAGTCCGGCACCCAGGTGGCCAGCGGCGCGTCCAGGGACAGTTTCCCCTCGGCCTGGAGCTGCAGTGCCACCACGGCGACGAAGCTCTTGGTGATGCTGCCCACGCGCAGCCGGTCCTCGACCTTCAGGCCGGTAGCGGGCTCCACCCTGGAGACGCCCGTCGAGCCCCGCCACGTACAGTCCTGGAGACGCAGCGAGGCCGTGGCCCCGGGGAAATCCCCGGCAGAGGCGGCCTCCTCGAGCGCGTCCTGCAGCTGGGGCGCGAGCCGGTCACAGAGCGGGCCGTCATCCTTCTCGCAACCCGAGAGCCACAGCAGCAGCGTTGCGCCAAGCACACGTCGACCCGACCGATGGGTGAACATCCGAAGTCCTCCAGGAAAGATGCCAGCTGCCAGCGCGAATACCCGCATCCGATTCATGACGTCCCCCACAGAGGCCGCCAGGATACAGCGAAGAGAACCTGGCCCACGCGACTTGTGGCCTCTGCGCTAGACGAGGCCACAAGGTGAGCGGGTGCGGTCAGCGCTTCAGCCAGGTCAGCTTCCAGAGATCGTCGAAGAACTCGCTCGCGCCGCCGTCGGACGAGGCCCCTCCGTTCAGGTACAGCTCGTAGGTGGTGGGCGTCTCCCGCACGGAGGAGATGCCTCCGACGCGGGCCGGAGGAATGGGGGAGCCGGAGGCGAAAGCCACCTCGGTCCACCGGTTGTCCTTCACCGAGTAGAACCACAGGTCGCTGGAGAGGCCGTCGAAGCGTTGCCCACCGAAGACGACCAGCCCGCCATGGACGGTGTCGAAGAACAAGCGTGGAAGCGTGTTGCCCACGCCGCCAAACGCATAGCGGGTCTTCTTGCCGGGCTGGCCTGCCCGGGGCACCTCCACCACCAGGGCGGAGGAGCGGCGAACGGCTCTCCCAGGTTCTCGGAGGAGACCTGCTCCCATTGCTGGCTCTGCACGTGGTAGGTCCACATCTCGGGGAACATCAGGTCCGAGCCCGTCCGGAACCGGCCCCGCCCTCCCACGACGCTCACGCAGTCGTCGCAAGGCCCCGGAATCATCAGGGCCTCCGCGCGTGCGGCGGGCGGCGGCGAGGTCAGCTTCCTCCAGGTGGCCGTGGCGATGTCGAAGGCATGGAAGTCGTTGACTGTGGAGTCGTCCGGGAAGTTCCCGCTCTGGCCGCCGAAGCGGTAGACGACGGCTGGCTCACCGCTCGTGCGGGAGAACGACGCACTGGCCTCCCAGAGCGCGGGCGGAACGTCTCCGTGCTGCTCGACAGCCTCCCAGCGTGGACTCTCGCAGCACTTTGGCGGCGAAGGCCTCTCCGTACCACAAGCGGTCAGCACGAGCACGGTGGCGAGGCCGCAGCCGCGGAGAAGCAGGGCCAGGCGGGAGCGTGCGTGGGAGAACATGGACCCGACCCACGGCCGCGCTTGCCTTTATTTGCAACTCAGTTACGTTAGCGGACATCACCCATGAGGACATGGCCTTCCCATCACCGGCGCTTCGGAGCGGCATTCCTGGCGGCCGTGTGGCTGGTCGTGCCCCTGCTGGCGCTGCTGCATGGCTCGCACGTCCACCGCTTCTGTGCCGCGCATGGGACGTTCGAGGAGGCGCACGCATCGGGTGAGGAGCGTGCGCGGGCGGGGGTGGACGCCGCCGGGACGCGCCTCCTGGAGGCCGCTGCCGAGGCGTTCGCGGGCGGGCATGAAGAGTGCCCGCTCATGGGCGCCTGGGCGCGTCAGGGATTGCCGGGCGCGAGCCGGGCCTGGGTGACGGCGGTCACCTTCGAGGCGGAGTGCCGGGCCGTGTGCCCGCGTCGGGTGCCGCCCCAGGTCGCGCCGCTGACCGTCGCGCCGAAGGGCTCCCCTCCCCGCGCGTAGTCACCGTCGTGCCCTCTCCCGGCGCGGTGCGCTGGCGCCTTCGTGCGCCCGCTCGCGCCCTGCACCCTGACACGCTCACGAAGGACTCGCGCCATGCCAAAGGGCAACCGCACCATCATCCAGCTCGTTTCCAGCGCCAACACCGGCTACGTCTACACGACGACGAAGAACAAGCGGAAGTCGCAGGAGAAGCTCCAGCTCAAGAAGTACGACCCGCGCGTGCGCAAGCACGTGCTCTTCGTGGAGGGCAAGCCATGAGGGCGCGGGAGGCCCCGGCCCGGCTGCCCGTCACCGTCCTCTCCGGGTTCCTCGGCGCGGGCAAGACGACGCTCCTCAACCACGTGCTCCACAACCGCGAGGGGCTGCGGGTGGCGGTCATCGTCAACGACATGAGCGAGGTGAACATCGACGCGAAGCTCGTCGGTGGCGCCGCGGCGCTGAGCCGCGTGGACGAGAAGCTGGTGGAGCTGTCCAACGGCTGCATCTGCTGCACGCTGCGCGAGGACTTGCTCCGGGAGGTCGCCCGGCTCGCCCGGGAGGGACGCTTCGACTACCTCCTCATCGAATCCACCGGCATCTCCGAGCCGCTGCCCGTGGCGGAGACGTTCACCTTCGCGGACGAGTCCGGACAGGGCCTGTCGGACGTGGCCCGGCTCGACACCCTGGTGACGGTGGTGGATGCGCTCCATTTCCTGAAGGACTGGGAGTCGGCGCAGGCGCTGGCGGAGCGGGGGCTCGCCGCGGCGGACGAGGACGAGCGCACGGTGGTGGACCTGCTGGTGGAGCAGGTGGAGTTCGCGGACGTGCTGGTCCTCAACAAGACGGACCTCGTCCCGGCGGAGGACGTGGCCCGCCTGGCGCAGGTACTGCGCAAGCTCAACCCGGAGGCGAGCCTCGTCACCGCGGAGCGGGGGCGCGTTCCGCTCGCGGCGGTGCTGAACACCGGCCGCTTCGACTTCGAGCGGGCCCGGCGCGCGCCCGGGTGGCTCAAGGCGCTGCGCGGAGAGCACACCCCGGAGACGGAGGCGTACGGCATCCGCAGCTTCGTCTTCCGCGGCCGTGTGCCCTTCCACCCCGCGAGGCTGTGGCGCTTCCTGCACGGGAGCTGGAAGGGCGTGCTTCGCTCCAAGGGCTTCTTCTGGCTCGCCACGCGCCACGACATCGCCGGGCTGTGGGCCCAGGCGGGGGGCGCGGCCAGCTTCGAGCCGGGCGGCCTGTGGTGGGACGCCGTCCCGCGCTCCGAGTGGCCGGAAGACGCGGAGGCGCGGGCGGAACTGGAGCGCGATCAGGTGGGCCCCCATGGGGACCGGCGGCAGGAGATCGTCTTCATCACCCAGGACGCGGACCACGAGGAGATGGCCCGGCAGCTGGAGGCGTGCCTGCTGACCGCCGGGGAGCTGGCGCGCGGGCCGGCGCGCTGGGCCCGGATGCGGGACCCCTTCCCGGCCTGGGCGCGGGTGGAGGCCACGGACGCCGCGCCCACGGAGGAGGTGGCGTGATGCGCCCTGCCCTCTCACTGCTCCCGGCGGACGAGACGCCCTCCGGCGCGCACCGCTTCGTGTGGTCGCCCGAGGAGCTCACCGACATCTACCGCGACGGCGTGAACCTCTGTGTCTGGCGCCGGGGGCTCGACAGCCGGCTGGCCGCCTGGCTCACGCGGCTGACCGACGAGCAGCGTCTGGACATGGTCGTGCGCGTGCGCGGCGATGCCCTGGACCTGCGCGGCTGGCTGCCGGAGCTGCCCGGAGGCGCGCTGTTCGACGCCTGGCTCGAGGACCTGAACTTCCTCCTGCGGCTCTACGTGGACCTGCTGGGCGCCGAGGCGCTTGGCGTGCGGCTGCAAACGCTGGCGCGGGACATGTGCCCGCGCTTCCACGTGGACCGGGTGGGGGTGCGGCTCTTGTGCACCTATGCGGGCCCCGCCACCGAGTGGCTGGAGAACAGCCAGGTCCACCGAAGCGCGCTGGGGGCCAGCGGCGAGGTGGCGCGGCCGGGGGCGCCCGTCCAGTCCCTGGCGCGCTTCGACGTGGCGCTCCTCAAGGGCGAGGCGTGGCCCGGCAACACCGGCAACGGCGCCGTTCACCGCTCACCCGCCATCGCGGAGGACGGGCTCCGGCGGCTGCTGCTCTCCATTGAAGCGATTTGAGGAGAACCCCATGTCAAAGGTCTGTCAGGTCACCGGGAAGGGTCCGCTCGTCGGCAACAACGTGTCCCACTCCAGCTCCGGCCGCGCGGCCACCATGCGGAAGGCATCCGTGGGCGCCGCGCCGATGACGGCGGCGGCGATGCGGTCCGTGCGCGCGAGCGTCAGGTAGGCCCTCAGCGCGCCCCGGCTCCATCCATGAGGCCACCACTCCCACCAGGGAGCCCGGCGGCCAGCGGAGACGCCTTGCCGCGCGAAGCCACGCCGCGGCGCCACGCCTGACGCTCCCAGAGCGCCCCGCCCAGCAACACGGCGACACCGCCCCAGGTGAGCACCGGGTCCTCGTCCAGCGCATGCCCCGTCACCAGCAGCGCGCAGCCCAGGACCGTCACCAGCAGCGGTCCCCACCGGTGCAGGCGCAGCGCCTTCCACGCGCTCGCCCCCAGGGACACCCCTACCGCGATGACGAGCAGCAGGTGGTGGGTGGATTCCGTGAGCGAGACGCCCACGCCCAGAAAGGACAGCACCTTCGCGTACGTCGCCAGGCAGGCCGGGCACACCGCGCACGCCAGGATGGGCGCCAGGGCCGCCCAGCGGCTTCCCGGGACCTCCGCGGGGGAGGACCCGGCCTCCTGACGGCGGTGGTGCGCGCAATCACACACCGCCTTCTGGACACAGGACGCAGCCGCTTCGGACTCGACAAGGGAGGAGGGGGCCATCGGGGAGGGTCAACGGGGCAAGGGGCGGCGTGATTCCCGCCCACCGATACTATGGCAACCCAGTTACTGTGACAACTACGTGGCCCGGGCCTCCAGGATGGCGCCGAGGAGAAAGCCCGGCTGAACCGGCGCTTCCTGGCCGGAGCCCAGGGCCCGTGCTCCACCCGGGGCGGAGTGATGGCTCGCCGTGAGATGAAGCCGGACTTGCGGCTTCTTCGCCGGACGCCGGATAGTGCCCTCGTGGAGAGGCCTGGCTCTCATTTCCCCTGGTAGCCCGTCGCGAGGTCCCCATGCTCTTCGAGTGCCCCAACAGGAAGTGCGAGCAGCAGCCCTTCGAGGTCACCGGCGCCCTGGCGCCCTTCTGCCCCAAGTGCGGCGCCACCTGCAGCGCCGTGAAGGAGAGGAAGCGGAAGCTGGAGGCGGACATTTCGCCGCCAAAGAGCGGGGCACCGCTGCCCTCCAAGGGCCTGAACACCGCCACCCCGCCCCGTGTCATCAAGCGCCAGCGGCTCGTCGGCGTCCTTCCCCGCTGCGAGTACCGCGCGCGCCTGAAGGGCACCACGGTCTTCAAGATGGAGCATGCCCAGTACTGGGACACCTATGCGCGCAGTGGCAAGAGCCGGGAGAACGAGGCCTACGACGCGCCCGGCATCTCCACCGCCAAGAAGGAGATGGACCACTACGCGAAGACAGGCACCTACAAGAACGTGTTCGCGTTCTCGAAGAACCATCAGCGGCTGCTCGAGGACAAGGGCGCGTCGTCCAAGCCGCTCAGCCCCGCCCAGCGGCTCCCCGACAGCTTCGTGCACCAGCGCTCGCTGGATTACCGCAAAGCGGCTTGCGCCTACATCATCCAGCAACTGAAGTTGAAGGGCAGCACGGTCACCATCAACGCCGACAATGACTATCCGTGCCTGCTGGTCCTGTCCCCGGAAGGCCCCACCGAGGCGGAGTTCCCGGGCAACAAGAACGCGAAGAAGCTCGAGGCCAGCCTCTCGCAGTGGACCCGGCTCGTCATGGCCTTCGTGGTGGGCATCACCAACCACCTGGCCTGGCGCAAAGGCCTTCCCATTGAACTCGTGATGCGCTCCAGCTTCGGGCACCTGGGCCCGTCCATCGCGGATTGCATCTGGTCCTACCGCATCAACGTCGGCATCATCCCCCGGGCCTATATGGACGTGCTGGTGGAGGCCATCCTCAAGACGGAGGACATCTTCCACGACCTCAAGCGGGACCTGGCCACGATGGAAGTGGACGAGTCGTTCGGAGAGCTGACGGACGACTACTTCCTGAACATCCTCTTCCGCCGCTACAAGAAGCACTACCCAGGCATCAGCAAGGCCGACCTTCAAGAGAAGTACGAGGCCAAGGGCGGCGTCAAGGCCATCGCGGCGGACCTGAAGAAACACAACCAGACCATGCCTCGCCGGCTGAATGACGCCGAAAACCTCTGGGACTGGCTGTGGGGGGCGGGGGATGGCTCCGGCAAGACGGTCCTCACCCAGATTGTCTCCCGCATGATGCAGAACCTGGAGAGCATTGGAGACAACGTCTGGCAGGCATTGGAAGCGGACGAGGACCTGACGGGCGTCCTGGCGGCCTTGCCCAGCCGCTTCAAGCTGAACAGCACCCGGGACGACGCGGGCATCACCATGGAGACCCTGGAGCTGGGGGAGCTCCTCGTCTTCGAGAAGATCCCCAACGCGGGCAAGGAGACGCCCCTGAACGATGAGCCCTTCTGGAACACCATCCAGCTCATCATGACGTGCCTGGGAGGGCTCCACGAGGCGCAGGAGGTGAAGAAGACCCGCCGCGTGGGAGGCCTGTACGGGATGCTCGAGCAGCTCCACGTGGATTTCATCCATCGCGAGGGCTCCGCCCAGATGCCCTTCTCCACCGACGGGTATGGCAGTGACTCCGACGAGGAGACCGATGACGTGGCGCCCTCCGGGCGCATCTATTCCAAGAAGGTCATCGTCGCCACCGGCATGCGGTCCATCCACCTGGCCCATCACTGCGGCCGGCTCTGGGCCGCGAATGAGCAGTTGGACGTGACCAACATCGTCGTCTACGCCAATCAGATGTATTACGAGACAGAGCCAGCCCTGGGCTCCGTGCCCATCAAGCTGGATGTCGGCAAGTTCAAGAAGCAGCAGAGCCTGCAGATGTTGTTCTTCGATTTGAACCACTGCAACAACATCCAGGCCCGGGACACGGATCCCGACGTCCAGTTCGAGGACTACGACATCGTCGTGCTGGACCACACCAGCTCGACCGCGGGGCGGGTGAACACGTATCTGCAGCGCGCCTTCGCGCCTCCTCGCGTGCAGCTGGTGCTCCTGGTGACCAGCGGACTGAAGAACGAGCAGGGCGGCGGAGACATGAACCACTACGGCACCCTGCGGATCATCACGCGGGACAAGGCCCTGAGGGAGCACCTGTACGCCAAGGTGCTGGAAGCGGAAGGCGACTACATGCATCCGCGGCAGAGTCACGCCATCCGCAAGGCCTACAAGCGCTCTGGCTTCGTCCCCACCACCCGGAACTTCTTCAAGCCGGGCTTCTCCGTGCCGCTGCCGACGTCCGGCGTCGTGCCCCTCCCCTCCTTCGCCCATCAGGGCATCACCTTCGAGGTGAGGGACGTGGAGGCGGACGGCGACTGCCTTTTCGCCGCCCTGGCGTTGGCGCTCGGCCTGGGCCACGACGCGGCCAACGTCCGTCAGCGGATCCATCAGCGGCTGTCGACGACCCAGAAGGCGCTCGTGCCCAACGGCATGTACCTCCAGATTGGGCTGGGCTTCTCCACCCGGGAGGTCCACAACCCGGACGAATACCTGGCGACCATCCAGCAGCAGTACGTCTGGGGCGGGCTGACGGAGATCCGGGCGTTCTCCCATGAGAAGCCTGTCGTCGTCTTCGAGACCCCCACCGAGGCCCGCCTCTTCCACAACGGGGTGGAGGCCCAGGGCTTCGACTGGAACAACCTGCCTCCGGGCGTCGTCTACATCGCCTTCTACGGCAACCACTTCGCGGCGCTGCGCCGGACGAACTGAGCGGCGACTGCCCGTGGAGGTGGGCACCGGCAAGCACCTGTCCGTGGGGGGCGAGCAGGTGTTCGTCCCCGCGTTCCGAGGTGAGGGGTTCCGGCCCCCTGAGCCCGTGCACAGGGTTGAGGTTCCCCCCGGCGCTTCTTGGGGGAGTGCCCTCCTCGAACGCCGATAGCACCGGTATGGCCCCGCGGTCGCCAGGCGGAACCGATACCGGGGAGGCTCACATGCGCTCAGTTGTATGCGGTTCCGCTGCCCATCCCTCCGGACGCCACCTTCACCGGAGAATCCGTGGACCCGGGTTGCTGGCCCTGGTGGTGACAGCGTTGATGATGTTGCCCGTGTTGCCAGCCTCCGCGCTCCCCGAAGGCAAGCACACGGTCGCGGCGGCCTTCGACATGGATACGGCGTCCTACGTCGGGTACGACAAGGACAAGAAGGCGCACCACGTCGTTCTCAGCGGCCGTTGGCTCCCCGATGCCTGCGAGGGCAAGTTCTGCTGGCCGTCCAAGGACGGCGACATCGGCTCTGACGACGCCGTGCGCGTCAATTTCAGCAGCCCCGTCGACGTCACGGCCACGAGGGTGAGGTTGTTCGATGCCTGCAACCACGAGACCTCCAACCGCGACGAGGCGGTCGACGTCATCAGTTACACCGACGTTGCCGTCGGGATTGACGACAAGGTCTTCAAGGACAAGTCCACGATGTCCGCGGGAGAGACCACTACTCCCACCGGCGGGCTCTGCGGCACGGAGGACATGCCGACGGTGGCCGCCGAGGCCGGGACCACAGCGGGAGCATACTCCAGCAAGCAGTGGTTCAACATGAAGGCGGCCCGGATCCACATCGACATGTGGTTCGTCCCGATCATCCCCGTCCCTGGCCAGTGCCCGAAGATCAAGATCAAGTCAGGCTACGCGCATTCGTGGTCCAAGCAGGAGCTGACCTGGAGCGCCGGCCCCAGCATCACGCCCAGCGCCAATCCGCTCTCGTTAGGGATCGGAGTGGGGGTGGCGACAAAGCCCAAGAATTGGGCTGAATGGCAGGACAAGGACGCGGACAAGGATCCGGACCTCTTCACCAAGGCCTTGTGTGAAGCCGCGCGGGTATCGGCTCCCCCCAAGCACCGCACCTGCGCGCCCAAGGGCGGCTCGACGGAACATTGCCCCTGAAGGCGCGGCCCCGCGGAAGCCAACGCCAGGGACAACCGACTGCTGGCTCGGAAAGGGGCGCCGACGACGTCGACCTTCACCCCGCGCGGGCCTGGGCGCGTGAGGGGAGCTCGAGCTGGGCCTGCACGAGCCTCGCGTAGGCGCCGCCGCGCGCGAGCAGCTCCGCGTGCGTGCCCCGCTCCACGATGCGGCCCTTCTCCATGACGAAGAGGACGTCCGCGCCCACCACGGTGCTCAGCCGGTGGGCGATCGTGACGCGGGTGCAGGAGAGGGATTGCAGCGCCTGCTGCACGCGCCGCTCGGTGACGGCGTCCAGCGCGCTCGTCGCCTCGTCCAGGAGCAGCACCGAGGGCCGACACACCAGCGCGCGCGCCAGGGCCAGCCGCTGGCGCTGCCCGCCGGACAGGCTGGCCCCCTGGTCCCCCAGGGGCGTGTCGTAGCCCAGCGGCAGCGCGAGGATGTCCTCGTGGATGCCGGCTCGCGTCGCCGCGTCCACCACGTCCGCCAGCGGGATGGACGGATCCGCGAAGGCGATGTTGCTGCGCACCGACGCGTTGAACAGCCGCGTGTCCTGCACCACGATGCCCAGCTGCCGGCGCACCGAGTCGCTCTCCAGCTCCGTCAGGTCCATCCCGTCGAAGAGCACCCGCCCGGCCTCCGGCCGGTACAACCCCAGGAGCACTCGCGCCAGCGTGGACTTGCCCCCGCCGGAGGGGCCGACGATGGCCGCCCACTGCCCCGGGGCGATTCTCAGCGACACGTCCTGCAGGGACGGGGCCTCCAGCGCGCCGTAGCGGAAGCGGACGCCCTCCACGGTGATGCCGCCCGCCAGCTTCGGCGCGGGCCGCACCTTGCTCACGTCCTGCTCCGGGGCCGTCTCCAGCAGGTCGTCGATGCGCTCCAGGTAGCCGCCGGCGAGCTGCAGCTGCCCGCCCACCGCGACCAGGGAGGCCAGCGGGGCCAGCGCGCCCAGCGCCAGCGCCTGCGCCGTCAGCATCGCCCCCAGCGTCAGCTCGCCGCGCAGCACCTGCCACAGCCCCGTGCCCAGCAGCACCGAGGGTGCGCCCACCTGGAGCCCCGCCGCCAGCGCGTCCACCACGCCCTGGTAGTAGCGCTTGCGCGAGGAGGCGTTGAGCTGCCGCGTGTAGAGCTCCTCCCAGTGCCCCACCGCCTGTCCCTGCGCGCCCGAGGACTTCAGCACCTCCAGGCCGGACAGCATCTCCACCGTGAAGTCCTGGGACTTCGCCTGCGCGTGCATCTCGCTGGCCAGCAGCTCCTCGCGCCGCCGCCGCGTCAGGAGCAGCACCAGCACCTGCATCACCGCCACGCCCCCCACCGCCAGGAGCAGCGGCCGGCTCAGGCCCGCCAGCATCCCCACCGAGGAGAGGATGAGCAGCCCGTCCAGCATCACCGCCAGCGTGGCCGCGCCCAGGGCCTCGCGGATGATGGCCAGGCTGTTGATGCGCATCATCAGGTCGCCCGACGAGCGCTGCTGGAGGAAGGCATACGGCAGCGACACCAGGTGCCGCACCAGCTGGCCCGCCATGCCCACGTCCAGCTCCACCCGCAGGCGCACCAGCAGGGCCGAGCGCAGCGACGTGGCCAGGACGTGGCACACCAGCACCAGCCCCACGCCCACCCCCAGCACCGCCAGCAGGCTGATGTCCTGCCTCGGCACCACCCGGTCCACCGCCATGCCCGTGAGGAAGGGCAGCACCAGGGTCAGCGCCTGCAGCACCAGCGACACCGCGAGGATGCGCGTCCAGGTGCCCCCGTGCCCGCGCAGCAGGGCCGGCAGGCGGCGCAGCAGGGCCGGCCGCGTGTGGCTTCCGCGGAGCGCGGGCGTGGGCTCGAACAGCAGCGCCACGCCGGTGAAGGCGTCGCGGAACTCGTCCCAGGACAGCCGCCGCCGCCCCAGCGCCGGGTCCACCACGTCCACCCCACCCCGCCACAGCCCGTCGAAGACGACGTAGTGGTTGAACTCCCAGTGGAGGATGGAGCCGCGCTCCAGCACGGGCACCTCGTCCATGCCCAGGCTCACCCCTCGCGCGTCCAGGCCGAAGCGCCGGGCCGCCTCCACCAGCGCCAGCGCGTGCGCGCCACCGCGCCCCGCCCCCACCGCCCCGCGCACCTCCGCCGGCCGCGCCGGAGCGCCATGGTACGCCAGCACCATGGCCAGGCACGTGGGGCCGCAGTCCGCCGCGGTGAACTGCTGGAGGAACGGCACCCGGCGCCACCGCCGCCTCAGCTCACGCCACCTGCCCATGCCCCTCACCTCCGCCCGCCGCGCGCCTGTGCCCACAGCGCGGCCGCCAGCGACTCCGTGCCCACCCGCACCTCGACCATGCCCGGGGTGCCCGGCGCCGCGCCGCCCGGCCATGAGACGCCTTGGGAGACGTCGTGCGCCCGGACGAGCACGCCCGACGCCAGCTTCCCGAGCCCCGGGGGGAACGCCTCCGGTCCTCGTGTCGCCGTGTCCACCCACTCCACCTCGTAGTCGCGCGCGCCCTGCTCCGTCCGCGCGCGCACGCGCAGCCCCGGACGCAGCGCGCCCTGGTGCCGGGCGGGCATGGTGAAGAACAGCCGCGTCCGCGGTTCGCCCCCGGGCGGCGGGGCCAGCGCCTCCACCACTCCCGGGACGCTCATCACGTGGGCCACCGGCACGCGCGCCGCGAAGAGGCCCAGGCCCGCGAGCGCGAGGCCCAGCGGCAGCGGCAGCCAGCGCACCCAGCGCGGGTGCTCCAGCCTCACCTGCTCCGCGGCGGCCCCGCGCGCGTGGCGCTCCAGGGCCTCGCGCCGGAAGGGCGTGTTGCCTCCCTCAGCGGCCATGCCACGACTCCAGCGGCGGACGGAAGGACGCGAGCAGCATCCGGTCCCACGCCGGCTCCTCGTCGCTGATGGCCGCCAGCAGCGCGAGCGCGATGCCCACCGAGCCCGTCAGGAAGCTGGCGTTGTCCTCCACCCGGTCCGGGTAGACCTCGCGGGGGAACCACACCGAGTAGCCACCGACGCCCTCGCCCGGCACGCGCCGCGCCAGCAGCCGCGCGAAGCACTCGCGCGCCTCGCGGCCGAAGGCCTCCTCCCCCGTCAGCCGGTACATGCGGTGGAACAGGTGCGCGAGCCCCGCCTCGCCGTGGCACAGCCCGCCGTCCATCACGTCGCGCGTCTCCTCGGGCCGGCGCACCGCGCGAAGGCCCGTCTCCACGGCCACCCGCTCCCACTCCGCGTTGCCCACCGCGCGCGCGGCCATCAGCAGCGTCGCGGCCACGCCGGGGTCCCCGTAGCACCACGCCCCGCGCGACACCTGGGAGCGCCGCACCTCGTCGTCCGCGTAGTAGGCGAAGGCGGACAGCGAGCTGGGGGGTTGCCGCTGCGCGAGCAGCCACCGCACCGCCTCCTCCAGCGCGGGCCCCACCCGCGCCCGGTCGATGTCGTGCGCCCACGCGGCCGCCAGCAGGCCCACCACGCCCGGGTTGCCGTGGGCCACGCCCAGGTTGTAGCCGCCGTCCTGCTGCTTCTTGCGGGTGGTCGTGGGGATGAGCTCCGGGGGCGTCCGCCACGCCCGTCCCTGCGGCCCCAGCTCCGACACGGCCAGCAGGTGGTGGACGATGCGCTCCAGGCACCGGCGGGCCCGGGCCCCCGGCAGCCGCTCCAGCGCGAAGACGCCCAGCCCCACCAACCCGGCGATGAGATCATAGTGCTGCACCCAGTGCTCGACGCCCAGGGTGGCCTCCAGCGCCGCCTCCACCTCCTCCAGCGGGTCCTCCTCCGAGCCCAGCAGGTCCGGCAGCAGGTGCGCGCCCAGGTGGTGCATCACCCACGCCACCTGGACGAAGCCGCCGTGCAGCGCCGGGCGCATCCACTGGCGCCCCACCTCCTCCAGCGCTCCGTCCAGGAAGCGCGACGCGTGCTCCGGGTCATCCCCTCCGGGCCAGGCGCGCGCCAGGTAGCCGTGCAGCAGCGCCTGGCTCGACAGCCGCTCCGCCATGCGCGCGCCCTTGTGGAGGAAGGGCTTGTGCAGCTCGGTGGTGATGGCACGCACCGTCTCCCGGGCTTCATCCGCCAGCGCGCCGGTGAGCAGCGGCCACCACCGGGGAGCCTCCTGAGAGGAAACGACGGGTTGGGCCATCATGGGCGCGGCTCCTGCGCGCGGGCGCGCGCGAGCTGGGATTGGTAGGTCCGGGCGAGGAAGTCGTAGAGCACCAGCTCCTGCGCGCGCGCCGCCGAGCGCAGCATCCGGTTGGCGTGCATGTGCAGGTGGGTGCCGGCCACCGCCATCAGGGCCACGCCGAGCCGGCCCTCGCGGGAGGCCGCCTCCAGGCGCTGGCGCACGGGGACAAGCCGCGCCGAGCGCTCGCGCAGCACGGCGAGCCCCTCGACGAGCAGCGGGTTCGCCTCCGCGTCCGGAGCCCAGGCCGCCTCCAGCGCGGCGCGGGCCTGCCGGTAGCGGGCACCGAGCTGGTGCGTGAAGGCCGTGTCCATGTGGAACTCCCGCCCGAAGTAGTCGCGGGAGCGCTCGGCCACCGTGAGCTTCGCGCGCAGGTCCAGGCCCAGGTCGCCCAGCAGCAGGTCCAGGCCCCGCAGGGTGAGCTGCCACCGGGCCTCCGCGCCCGCGTCCCCGTCCAGGAGCGCCATCAGCTTCAGCACCGCCTCGCTGTCCGCGTGGAACAGCTCCTCGGCCAGGGTCATGCCCTCTGGACCGCCGTAGCGCTCCAGCTCCCGCTCGTACGTGTCCAGCTGCACCTTCCACACGACGCCTTCGCGCGCCAGCGGCGCCACCGCGGCGGACAGTGCGGGCAGGGCCTCGCGGTGCAGGCGGGCGGGGTCTCCGTGCAGCCGCAGGCGCACGTGCCAGTCCGGGTCCTCGAAGCGGATGAAGAACCAGCGGTCCACCACGCCCTCGCGGACGAGCCGCTCCATCAGCGGCGCCACCGCGTCGCACAGCACGTCATCCGCGCCGGCGGTGCCCGCGTACAGCTTCGCGTAGAGCCACTCCGAGCCGGGCGGGAAGAGCCGGGGGGCGCTGGCGGCGGGAGCCGGGCGCGGGGCCAGCGCGGATGCCGCGGGCTCCTGGCGCCGCACCATGGGGAGGAACAGCTCATGGACGAAGCGCCCCTCAGGGCCCCGGGCGCACAGCGCGTCCGGCCCGACCAGCTGCTCGCGCAGCACGGCGCGGGCGCTGTCCTTCACCGAGGCCACGAGCGTCTCCACGCACAGGACGTTGTCCAGGTCCAGCGGCAGCACGTTGTCGCCATTCACCAGCGCCACGTGGCGCGGCAGGCCCAGCCGCTCGCGAAGCTGCTGCACGGCCCGGAAGCACTGCTCGCCGCGCGCCGCGCCCAGCGGCTTGAGCGCGTCCGGCCCCAGCCGCCACCTCGCCAGCGACAGCACCACCCGGCCGGACACCACGCGCGGCAGGAAGTCCAGACCCTCCAGCGCGCCCCAGTTCCAAGACAGGCCCACCGCGCGCCCCTCGTGCTGGAGCATGCACAGGAAGCGGTAGACGCCCAGCCCCCGGGCGAAGTTGTGCGCGGTGGTGAGCCGCGGCAGCACCTCGCGGCCCAGCCGCTTCGAGCGCAGCACCACGCGCCCGTCCACCACCGACACGCGCAGGTCCTCCACCGGGAGCTGCCGCGCGTCGGGCGCGCCGGAGGCCCCCAGGAAGGGAATCTCGTGCCCGCGCAGCTGGGGGCGCAGCAGCACGTTGCCAATGCGCCCCTCCGGCAGGTGCACCACCTCCGCGAAGACGGCGTCCGGGCGGAGCGCCTCCTCCGCGCGCAGGTGCCGCTCCACCGCGTCGCGCAGCGCCGCGTCTCCATGACAGAAGCGGCCCAGGGTGTTGGCGCCGGAGGGCCCTCCCGCGCCGCGCAGCACCAGCGAGAAGTCCCCGCGCGCGAAGGACTCGTCCGAGGCGGCCAGCACGCTGAAGCCCACGGAGAGGGCGTCCGGCGTGGGCGCGGCCTTCTCCGACGACAGCGCCTTGAGGTCCTCCTCGCCGAGCGTCAGCACGCGGGCGCCCGGGCTGGCGGTCAGCCGGCGCATCAGGTGCAGCTCGCGCGCGCCGAACATCCCTCCCGCCTCCGTCGCCGAGGGGAAGGCCAGCCCGCGCAGCAGCGGCGCCCCGTCCGCGGCGGGCGCGTTGGACACCTGGAAGCCCACGCCGGACTCCTCGTCGAGCGCCTCCAGCAGCGGCACCTCGCGCCCCTCGTAGCGGCGGGTGAAGGCCTCGCGGAACGCGCTCAGCGGCGAGCGGCCGGCCTGGAGGGGGGGCCCCATGCGCCGGACGAGCTCCACCGCGCGCGTCACCTCCGCCAGCACCTCCGGTCCCAGCGTGGCCCCGGGCGCCGGACGGTAGAGGTCCACCTGGAAGAGGCGCGGCAGCTCCACCTCCACGGGGAGCGCCTTCAGCCGCGTGGCGATGGCGAGGTAGGCCTCCTTCGACCGGCCGGGGCCCTCCGCGTCCAGCCGCGCCAGGTGGCCCCCGACGTCCTCCAGGCACGCGGCCGCTTCCAGCGCCACCCGCGCGGCCTCACCGGGGCCCGCCTCCTGTGCCAGCGCGCGCAGCCGCTCCACCAGGTACGGCAGCGGCTCCGGCCCGGTGACGGGCACGGCCAGCTCCGGCACCAGCAGGTCGTTGTCCACGAGGGAGCGCACGTACTCGGCGGCCTCCTGCGCGTCCACCTCCGCGTCCAGCGCCACCAGCGTGCGCACCAGCTGCTCCGGCCGGGCCCCCACGCGCGCGCGCTCCAGCACCGCGTCCAGGTACGCATCCGGCCGCACCGAGGACAGGTGGTGCCGGCGCACCGCGCCCACGTGCCGCGTCTCCACGTAGCGAAGCCGCCCGGCCGCGCGGTACAGGCTGCCATTGGGGCGGTAGCGGAGCACCTCGCGCAGGGCCGGGTGGCGCACCAGCGCCCCCACCAGCCGCGTGAGGTAGTCCATGTCCAGGCGGGTGTCGCGCTGGCACTCGCGCGCGTCCGCCACCTCCAGGTGCGTGCGCGCTCCCAGGTGTCCCACGGAGCACGACGCGAAGAGGCCGAAGGGCGTGCAGCGCCCCGCCATGCGCAGGAAGTAGCGCACCAGGGCCCGCTCCACCTTGAGGCCGTACTCGCTGTCCGGCGCCTGGAACCAGAGCGGCAGCCCCTCCTCCAGCGAGGGCGACGCGACGAAGAGGGCCTCGCGCACCTCCGGCCGCTCCACGTACTCGCGCAGCCGCGTGCGCAGCAGCGCGCGATCCGCGTCCAGCGCCTTCGCGAGCGACTCCGGGGCGTGCGGCGCGGTGAGCTGAGCGCCCCAGTGCTCCACCGCGTCGAAGGGCAGCAGCGGGGTGCGCAGGACGAAGAAGTCCGCTGGTTCCATCAGGGATCCGGCGGGAGGCGTGCGCTGCCCCTCGGGAGCGCGGCGGCGGGGCTGGGACATCGCGACGGACCTCGAAACCATGTGCGGGAAACGCCCCGGGCCGGCGAAGCGCCGGCCCGGGGCAACCACTCACCCTGCGTCGGAAGCGGACCTCACCTCCGGGCGCACGGCGCGAACCGCATCAGTAGCAGCAGCCGAAGTACTCCTGCGTCTGACAGAGCGCGTTCGTGTAGCAGACGGTGGCCTCGGTCGGCTCCGTGCCCTCGCAGTCGTAGACGGAGGGCGGGATGCCACCGGCAACCTGCTTCAGCTCGGTCTCGTTCAGCGCGCGCAGGGTGTCCTTCGACAGCGTCAGCTTCTTGGTGGGCTTCTTCATGGTTCGTTTCTCGGGGGTCAGGCCGTACGAAATTGCACGGTCGAAACGAATTACGAAGTCAGCCCGGATTCCTGGTCGTCGCACCCCGCGACTTTTCAGCGGCCCGCGTCCAGCGGGGGCAGCCACGTGAGCACGTTGCGCGTCCACAGCTTGCGGAAGGTGGCGACGAGCTTCGCGCGCTCCTCGGGAGCCGTCAGCTCGTTGGCGTCGGCGATCTCCCCGATGCTGGTGGTGCCGTCCGCGAGCCCGAGCAGCTCCCGCTCCATGTCGCTGGCGCCGAGCCCGGGGGGCAGCAGGAAGCGGGTCGGATCCAGACCGGTGGCGCGCTCCACGCTCTGCGCGGTGGGGCGCTCCAGGAGGTGCGGGTGCACCCACGCGCGGCTCCACGAGCCCACCGCCAGCGGGCGCAGCGACTCCACGCGCTCGGGCGGCACGCCGTCGCGCAGCACCTGGAGGAGGGCCTCCAGGTTGAGCAGGGCCCGCGCCAGCGGCGGCGCCATGCCCGCGGGCACCGGCGCGCCCGCCAGCGCGCGCACCGCGAACACGGCGGTGGCGATGGACACCATCACCCCCGCGTTGGAGGCCCCCACGTGCAGGGGCCCCCCGGCCAGCCGCACGCGGCGGCGGCCCTCGAAGACGAGCGGCCACAGGTCCGGCCGGGACTCCACCGCCAGGCGCTCCTGCTCCGCCGCGCTCTGGTCCGGGTGCGCCTGCTTCACCTCCTCCAGGCTGACGGACTCCCTCAGCCCGCGCGCCTCGTCCTCCGTCAGCACGCCCGCGCGCGTGAGCAGCTCCAGCACGTGCGGGGACAGGCGCGCGCCGCAGGCGGCCACCAGCACATCGCACGGCAGGTGATGCGCCTCGCCGTACTGGTGGTACGTGACGCCCTCGCGGGTGACGCGCACCGCGCTGGCGTTCCGCACCAGCCGCGAGCCCGTGGCCTCCACCAGCCGCGCGAAGTGCGGCAGCCGGTGGATGCCCCGCGCCTCGCCGCGCATCAGCAGCGTCACCGGCTGGCCCGCCATCATCAGCGTCCCGGCCTGCTCGAAGCCGGAGATGCCGCCGCCCAGCACCGCCACGCGCCGGCCGGCCACCTCCGCCGCGGAGCGCAGCCCCTCGCGCACCTCCACGCCCGAGCCGGGCTCCACCGCGTCCGGAGGCAGGGGCCGCCGCTCATACCAGGCGGTGACGAGCACCTGCTCGGCGCGCACCTCGCGGCGGCCCTCGGGCGTCTCCACCTCCACCGTCACCCCGTCCGCGTCGGGGCGCAGGCCCACGCAGCGGTGGCGGCAGCGGATGTCCAGGCGCCCCATCTGGATGACGCGTGCGTAGTAGTGCAGCACGTCCTCGCGCGAGCACTCCAGCGCGTCGCGGCAGTCCAGCGGCAGGCCGCCCACCTCCCAGTGCGAGGCGGGCGACAGGTAGACGAGGCCCTCGATGTGGGCATGCAGCGAGGCCAGCGGCGTGGCGCCGGCCTCCAGGGCCAGGGCGGGGATGCCACGCTCCCGGGCCTCGAAGAGGGCGGCCACCGCGGTGGGGCCGCCGCCAATGACACACAGCTTCGTCGTGAGGGTCGTCATGCGCGCGTCAACCTATACGCTCTTCGGATGCTCCTGCGGCACGGGAGCCCTGCTGAAAAAGAATCGAGCCAGGGTGGCCGCCTCATTCCGTATGCGATGCGGACCAGCCGGTGAGCGGGGAATCGCATGCGCATCTTCCAGGACATGGGGCGGCTCCTCCAGGAGCGGTGGCTGAAGGCCCAGCACAGCGAGGAGGCCTTCCCCGACATCGCGGCCGAGGTGCTGCGGGAGCTGGCCCCGTACCAGGAGTTCAAGACGCTGGAGCCCCTGGAGTGGCTCTACGGGACGCGCGACTTCCCGAAGCAGCTCACCACGCGTCCGGGCTTCGGCCAGCCCGCGCTGACGGTGTTCTCCGACTCCCGCCTGCTCATCGACCTGTACTACTGGGTGGACGGCACCACCGACATCCACCAGCACGGCTTCTGTGGGGCCTTCCAGGTGCTCCAGGGCAGCAGCATCCACGGGCACTACCGCTGGCACGAGCGGCGCAAGGTGAACAGCCGCGTCGCGTTCGGTGACATGGAGCTCTTGTCGGTGACGGGGCTGCGCACGGGCGACCTCCAGCGCATCCTCGGAGGGGACCGGTACATCCACTCCCTCTTCCACCTGGAGCGGCCCTCGGTGACGTGCGTGGTGCGCACGCTGCACTCACCAGAAGGGGGCTACCAGTACTCGTACAAGAAGCCCCACCTGGCCTACTACCCGGGCGTCGAGGACGCGCACACCAGCAAGGTGCTCCAGTCGCTGTCATTGCTGGCGGAGCTGAACCCGCCGGAGCGCACGCGGCTCATCCGGGGCCTCATCGAGCGCTCGGACATCCTGACGTGCTACCTCGTCTTCGAGCGGCTGCTCCAGCTGTACAAGAAGCTGGAGGCGCTGGACCCGTACTGGGACGTGGCGGTGCGCACGCATGGCGCGCTCGCGGAGGAGCTCCGCCCGGTGTTCAAGGAGTACATGCGCCAGGCGCTGCTCATCGACCGGCGAGGTCAGGTGAAGGACCCGGAGCACCGCTACTTCCTCGCGCTCCTCCTGAACGTCGAGTCTGGCGAGCACATCCAGCAGCTCGTGCGCCAGCGCTTCCCGGACAGAGACCCGGTGGACCTCATCATGAAGTGGGTCACCGCGCTGACGCAGCCCGCGGAAGGCGGGGGCCGGACGCGCGACTCGCTCGGGGTGCCGCTGGACGAGTCCGCCCTCATCGTCTTCCGCGAGCTGCTCCACTCCCGCGGCCACGCGGAGGTGATGGCCCGCATGAAGGAGACCTTCGACGCCGAGGAGGTCGACGGCCAGTCGGACGCCATCGCCAGGCTGACAGCCTCCCTGCGCGAGTCCACGCTGTTCCAGCCCCTCTTCCGGCGCTGAGCGGGCCTGGCCCTGGTGGGGTGCCGGCTGGCGGCACCCCACGTCAGGCCAGGACCCTCTTCGTCAGCGACTACCAGCTCCCGTCGTAGCCGACACCCGTCCGGAGGGTCAGGTAGGTCTCGTCGCAGCGATGGTCGATGTTGCCATTGGCGTCGTAGTCGCACTCATAGACACCACTGCCAATGTAATAGCTGTGACCGCCAGCCTGCAGGGTGGTGCTGAGGTTGCGGTTCATCGACTGGTTGTACTTGTAGTTGTAATACGTGGACTCGTAGTTCAGTGCCCCCAGGTCCCCGAGTTCCAGAGCGGCGTGACGCCGTCCTTGTCGTAGACGACGAGGTTGCCGTCGTTCTGGAGGACCAGAGAGGCGCCCGGATGCCCCCAGCTCATGCTGGACCAGAGCGCCGCGCCGACCGTCGGGGTGCTCGTGCGGTAGACCACGAAGTTGCCGTCGTCCTGCATGTGGGCTGACAGCGCCCCCTGCCCTCCGATATTCGCCGTCCACAGGACGCTCGTCGCGTCCCGGAGCACCAGGTTCCCGTCATTCTGCAGGACGAGCGTGAACCGCCGGTCGTTCGACGACATCGACTGCCCCAGCCAGAGGCCCTGGCCGGCGACGAGGACGCTCGGCCCCACGCCCACGGCCTGCCAGGCGGCGGTCACGGAGTCGATGTCGGCCACGCTGTACCCCAGCTGCGCGGCGGCCTGCTCCGTGGCCAGCTTCGCGTCGGCGAACGTGGCCATCGTCTTGCCGAGCAGCAGCACCGTGTTGGCCCGGTGGAAGATCTGGGCCGCCTTGGCGATGCCGATGCCGCGCACGACGATGGAGGAACGTCCCCGTGGGTGCTGGCCGCCCTGGGACAGCAGATAGAACGCCAGGTTGGGGATGCCCGAGCTGTAGTGGACGTCGGTGAACGGGCTGAAGGTCTGGTCGAAGTAGTCCAACGACTGACCGTCGAGCCGCGGGTCGTTCATGTAGCGGAGGGCATCGCCAGACGTGAAGGGTGTATAGATTTCCTCCGCGCACTTCCAGGTATTGGCGTTCACCACCTGGCCGTTCCGGTACCACTCGCACACGCTGCCCATGATGTCGGACATCGACTCGTTCAGGGCACCCGGCTCGGCGAAGTACAACAGGTTGGACGTGGACATCGTGAGCCCATGGGTCACCTCATGCGCCGTCACGTCCAGCGCGTTGACCATGCTTCCGAACGTCACGCCGTCACCATCCCCATACAGCATCTGCTTCTTCGAGCCGCTCCACGCCGCGTTGGCGTAGTTGTTTCCGTAGTGGACCGAGCTGACGAGCTTGGACCCCGCGCCGTCGTAGGAGTCGCGGTTGAAGAGGCTCTTGTAGCAATCGTAGGTCGTCCCGAGCAGGTCGTAGTTGGTATTGACCGTGGCGTCCGCGACCGCCGCGCCGCCCTCCGCCCGGACGAGGGTTCCCGGGAGGTTCGCGGAGCCGCCGTGGTGGACGTCGTACACCTCGCGATTCTTGAGCGTGTGGATGTTCGGCAGCCGCTGCACGACCGCCCCGCTCACGGCGTTGATGATGACGTCATCGTCCACCGCCCGCCCATCCCTGCCCTGTCCCGTCACGTTCACCCGGTACACCAGGTCCAGCTTTTCACCCGCCGGCCAGTAGGCCATTCGCGGATGCGCTTCGACCTCCACCCGGTCGAGCCGCGCGGAGTCCTGTCTGGCCGCCGCGATGGCGTCCTCCGGGCTGAGCCGTGCGTCTCGCGGCGCCTCGAGATCCGCGCGAGCGTTGCCATGAACCGCGTAGACGGCGTCATTCCTCGTGTGGAGGACGATCGCGGCGCCCAGGACCTCGCGACCGTTCTTGCGCTGCGCATAGACGAAGTGCCGGTCGCCAATGCCATCCGTGACGGCCCGCTGGAAGGCGAGCTCCGCGGGGTCCGCGCGGAACACCTTGCTCACCGCCAGGAGGGAGGGGCGCAGCGCGCTGACCTCTGCCTCCTCGGTCCTCTCCTTCCCGCCGAGCTGGAGCCGGCCGAAGTTCCCATTCGCGAACGTGGGCACCTGGCTCCGGTCGGCGCCCACCACCTGGAGCCCGGAAATCGTCACGCCAAGAGCGGCATCCGGCTCGGCGCCGTTGTGCTGCTCGTGTTCTTCCGTTCCCTGGCAGGCCGAAAGGCCCATCAGGAGGCCCAGGGTCGCGAAGCTCCGGAATCGATGCGCGGTCATCATGGCGGCTGGTGTCTCCTTGGGGTGATGGCGAAATAACCACCCCATAGACTACTCCAGACCAGCCCAGCCCTTAATGAAGGAAAATAAGGACTTCCATGTGCGGGGCTGGGAACAGGACACGGATCCTCGCCGCCTGCTCAGGTCCCGCCCTCAGCCCAGCGCGGCCCAGAGGTAGACGGCCGAGTACGTCTGCGCCTCCGTCCAGATCTCCTTGCCCGTGTTCACGATGGTGGTGCAGTCGGCCAGCCACCGGGTGGACTCGAACTCGAAGACGCCGGCCCCGGACGACACCGCCACCGGTTCGCCCGCGCCCATGGTCACCGAGCTGAGCGGCGAGGCGGACATGCCCGTCGCGCTGAAGCGACCGTAGAACGACTGGAGCAGCACCGCGGCATGCTTCAGCGGCACCGGCGCGCCCGTCTCCACCCGCAGCTTCGTCGTCCCCCAGTTGGTGTCGTTGACGGTGTAGGTCGACTCGTCGGCGACGAGCCCGAACCACGCGTTCTGCTCGGCCTCCCCCAGCACGAGGCCCGACGGGCTCACCGTGCAGTTGGAGGCGCCCTTGCCCGTCAGCGTCCCGGCGCCCGTGACGTAGGCGCTGCCCGGCGCGGTGAGGGACGCCGAGATGCCCGCCGACGCGCCCACGCCGCCGACGTCGTGGCTGCCCGAGGCGAAGTCGAGCTTGAAGCCCGACAGCACGGCGGCGGAGAACTCCGGCAGGGACACCACGGCCTCGGGCCGGGACATCTGCCCCGTCGCCAGCTCCTCGCCGCTCACGACATAGCGCGTGCTGGACTCGCCTCCGACCCAGGCGATGACGGTGATCCACACCCTGGCGGACGACAGCGGCGTGCCCGTCACCTCCGCCTTCACCTTGACCTGCCGCTTGCTGTCCTCCCCCGCGTTCTCCCGCGTCAGCTTCACGCCGAACCCGGAGATGGCGGAGCCCCCCAGGTTTCCTCCCGAAGCGCTGGTGGCGAAGTTGATGTCGAAGCGCGAGATGCCATACAGCGCGAGCCCCACGTCTCCCGAGAAGTCGAACGTCGCCGTGTCTCCAGACACCACTTCCTTGCGGCTGAACTGCCAGCTCATGACGCACCTCCAGGCAGCGGCCTGGTGATTTCGGCGATGACGAACGCCGTCAGGTTGCTCGTGGGGGGCGGCGCGACTCCGTAGTCGTCTCCCGTGCGCGAGTTGAAGATGTTCAGGATGAGCGTCCCGGAGATGGTCTTCCCATTCGAGATGCTCAGCGTGTCGCTGGTGACGCCCGCCTCGAACAGCTCCAGGTCGCTCGTCTTGTCCCGCTCGAAGTTGATGTTCACGTTCTGCAGGAGCACCCCGGCCCGGCGCACCGTCTCGCCCGAGGCCAGGGTGGGCGTCACGCTGAAGGCGCACGTCACGCCGTCGCGCTCGTCGTCGACCTCCGTCCACTTGCTGGAGGCCGTGTCGATGGAGAGGACGCGGTAGGAGGTCACCCCGTCGGTGGACAGGAAGGCCACGTCCGCCGTCCCCGTCCGCTCCTCGTCACCGCTCTGGGACGCCTTCCCGCTCACCTTCGCCTGGGCGCCTCCGGGCTTCTCCACGGAGGAGGTGAAGGACAGGCTGCTCACCTCCTTCGCGCTGCTGCCCGCGAGGTAGAAGCCCGCGAGGAACGCGCGGGCCTCCGCCGACGCGGAGGCGATGGGGATGGCCTCTCCCCACTGCCCGGAGAGCCCGTAGAGGTTGCCCGCCACCGCCTGGTACGCGGGGTTCATCAGCCCGAGCGCGGCGACCACGGTGATGCGCACGAAGCTGTCGTGCCCGCTGCCGTCCGTGGAGCTGGCCGCCTCCGCGCCGTTGTAGTTGGTCATCACCAATGACGCCGTCACGTGGACGGCGTCCTCGGTGAGGTTCGGCACCAGCGTCACGCTGGCCTGCCCCACCGCCTCGGAGGTGGAGCCGTTGTCGGCGTAGTACAGCCGGAAGTAGCTCAGCCCCGCCATCGCCCCGAGCACGCGCTCACCCGGCAGCAGGTCCTCACTGAAGTCCACCTTCATGGGTGACGCCCAGGTCTTGTTCTTGGGCATCACCGCGGTCTTCACGCAGATCCTCATCGACGCTCCACTCCTCTCAGGAAACTCCAAAGGCGCCGACGACGAGCCGGCCGGAAGGACCGAAGTCCATGCCCCCCGAGCTGCCCATCACGCTCGGGCCTGTCAGTCCGCCCTGCATCCCCCTGACCGCGGATTCGAGCTTGCGCGTCACCCGATCCTTGAGCTGGTAGCGATTCGCGAGGTAGCCGAAGTACGTCCCGCCCACGCCCACGGTCAGTCCCCAGGCCCCGTCCAGGACGACGTTGAGCGCGTCCTTCCAGTCCGTCCCGAACTCGTTCTCGCCGGTGACGATGAGCGTCGCCAGGTTGGTCAGCGGGATCGACACCAGTCCGGCGACGGTGTAGCCGACGGTGTTGCCCAGCGCGCTGTGCGGCAGGGCCACCATGAACTGCTGCCACGCGTCCTCGGCGGGGTTGAGCTTCTTCTGCAGCTGGTCCCACCAGGTGGCCTCGGACATCCACTTCTTCGCCTTCGTGCCTCGCGAGGCGTCTGGCCTTGCCGCGTCCTCGGCCAGGCTGGCGGCCTGCTGCGGGAAGCCGCGCACCTTCTCCTCGCGCCCCCTCCTGGCGCGGCCCTGGATGCCGCCGGAGATGCCCCCGCGGATGAAGCCGGTCACTCCACCCACGATGACCGTGCCGGTGAACTCCCCCCAGCTGAAGTCGTCGGCGGTCGCCGCGTAGGTCATGCCGTTCCAGCCGGCCGCGGAGACCATGCTCGCGAGCGCCGACAGCCCCGCCGTCCGCCCCGCCGTCGTCACCTCGAGGACCATCCCCGCCACGGTCCCCGCGGCGGTGACGGCGCCGGAGAACACGACGACCATCGTGCGGACGCCATTCGAGATGGCACCCGTGCGGTCCACCCGCGTGGTCGGGTGGTTGCCCGCGTAGGTGTAGGGGCTGGGGAACTCGTCGGCCGGGTCCGGCGCGTAGAAGCGGCCCAGCACCGGATCCATGAGGCGGGCGTTGAGGTTGTAGAGGCCCGTCTCCGCGTCGTACTCGGCGCCGGAGAAGCGCAGGCGCATCCACGGCGCGGCGCCCGTCGTCTCCCGTGCCGCGCCGAAGGCGGTATAGCCGAAGCCCTCCACCAGCGTGCCCTGCGCGTCGAACAGCGCGCGCGTGGAGCGCAGCCGGTCGCTCGAGGCGTGGTAGCGGACGCCGTCGCGGTACACCAGCGGGCAGCCCGTGGGGCCCGGCACGTACAGCACGGTGCCGCACTTGCCACCCGTCACGAACAGCGGCTGGTTCTCCCCCGGGAAGCGCACCTCGCGCTGCTCGCCGTCGGGGCCCTTCACCCGGGTGGCCACGCGGACGCCGTCGGCGTCGTAGGCGTACTCGACGGTGCGCGCATCGCTGGCGCCGGGGCGCACCTGGATCCGGCTTGGGAGCGCCATGCCGGGCGCGTAGGCGAAGTCCAGGTCCACCGGTCCGGTGCCCCGGGTGCGGCGTGACGACACCGTGCCGTCAGCCCGCCAGGTGAACGCCGTCTCGCTGCCGTCCGGCCACGCCACCGTGTCCAGCCGGTTGCCGCCCGGCACGTACGACAGCCTCGCGCCGGAGAGCTCGTGGATGTTGCCGTTGAGGTCCTCCGCGTACTGGAAGCGCTCGGGGGCATCCGTGCCCTCCACCGTGTCGGAGGTGGTGATGCGGCCCAGCCCGTCATAGCCATAGGCGAGCTGCTCCCGCTGCGTGCCGAGCACCGCGCTGGTGCCGCGCACGTTGCTGTCGGGCGCGAAGGTGTAGGCCTGCGTGGCGCTCGTCCCGGCGGAGGCGCTGGATTGCAGCAGGTGGCCCGGCGAGTCGTACTCCATCTCCCAGGTCACGGGGCCGGAGCGGCTCGCGTGGACCCGCGCCATCGCATCCCACCCGAACGAGGCCAGCTCCGTGCCCGACTCGTCGTGGATGGAGGTGATGTGGCCCTGGACGTCGCGGCTGTACCGCAGCGGCCCGGGCTGGGGGAACAGCTCGCGCGGCAGGCCCAGCCGCACCAGCGCGTTCGTGTTGTCGTAGCCGAACGTCACCTCCAGCGGCGCGGCCTTCTCGCCGTCGTCCCACGTCACGCGCAGGGTGCGTGCCGCGGGCTGTCCCAGCGGCGTCCAGCGGTACGAGGAGTCCACCGTCGCGGGCGCGCCCGTGTCCTGGGAGCGGGAGCCCACCAGCTGTCCCAGCGCCAGCGCGTCCCAGCCGTCGCCGTCGTAGCGCCACACGCCCGTCGTCACCGCGCCGGAGCCCGGATCCGTCAGCGGCCAGCCCGGGAGCTCCGCCCGCTCGAGCAGCAGCGGCTCGTTCCACTCGGCCATCACGTGGCCGCGCGCCGTCATCCGGCTCATCGCGTCGTAGGTCGTCCAGGTGATGCGGCCCTCGGCCGCGTCCGCCGCCGTCTGGGCGAAGCGCGCGCGCCCACCCCGGTCATGGACGTAGCGCGTCTGCCCTGCGTCGGGAGTGGACTCGCGCAGCAGCCGGCCCAGGCAGTCGTAGTCGCGGACGATGGCCGCGTCCGTGCCGTTGCGCCAGGCGTCGGGGAGGATGACACGCGTGCGCGTGCCCGTGGGCTGCATGCCCGTGTCCATCGCGGAGACGTACGTGGAGCCGTCCAGGAGCGGCACGAGCACGGCGAGCGAGGCGTCCTTCGCGTCACGCACCTTCAGGCGCCGCTCGCCCACGGGGGAGATGAACGTGGTGACGCGGAAGTCGGTGGCCGGCAGGTCCAGCCCCGGGAGCACCGCCGCGTCCGGCGCGTAGCGCACCTTCGCCGTGGGCCGTGAGTCCGCGGGCGTGGTGTACGGATCGACGATGGCCCACGCGGCACCCGCCAGGCCCACCTCCACGGTGCGCCCCAGCGGCGACGCCTCCAGCAGGCGCCGCGAGTACGGGTAGCCTCCGTCCGCGGAGCGGCCCGCCTGGCCATTCCAGTAGTCCGCCGCATCGCCGGCCATGACGCCGCTGCCCGCGAGCGAGGCCTGGAAGGCCGGCAGGTCCACCAGCCCCGTCCGGTAGAGCAGCGGGGCCAGCGCCGCGCCCGAGCCGAAGTCGCCGGGCACGGACTTCGTCTTCACGATGGTGCGCCCCAGCGCGTCCTCGATGAGCTGGTTGACGAGGTACGTGTCCCCCCCGAGCGCCTGGAGCTGACGGTCCGCGCCGGTGGAGTCCTGCAGGCGCGCTTGAATCACCGGGCCCGCCATCCACGCCAGGTTGCGCAGGCCGAGCGCTCCGGTGCCCGAGGTGAGCACCGCGCCTCCGCGCACGCCCGCCGCCACGGAGAACACCAGGCCGCCGTCCGTCCAGAACAGCAGCCGGCCTCCCGTCACCACCAGCAGCAGCGAGGCCGGGCTTGAGGCGCCCGTGCCCACGGGCGAGACACCCTGCCCGCCCACGTCCAGGCGCCAGCCGCCGCCGTCCCACGAGAGCCGCGCGGAGGTGCCCACCGTGAAGCCGAAGCCCGGCGACAGCCGCACCGGGCCCCCGTCCACCGCGGTGGGCTCCACGTAGAGGGCCCATGCCTCCGTCTCCGGCGCGGTGGCGGTGAGCGACGCGTCCGTGGTGCCCTCGTGCAGCAGCAGGCCCGTGTCCGCGCGCCAGGCCCCCTCCGCCGAGGGCGTCCACGCGTCACGCCACGCCTCGCCGTCGCGGAACGTCTGCACGGTGCCGCCCTGCGTGGCCTGGACGACCAGCTGGGTGTTCGGGTCCCCCGGATTGAAGCCAGCGTTGCGCTGGCGGGAGCTGAACTCCAGCTGCACGCCCTTCAGCGCCCCATTGGCGCGCACCTGGCCCACCATGCGCCGGGTGGGGCCATAGACCGCGCGGGACGTCAGGCCCCCGGGGCCCACGTTGGCCGTCAGCTTGTGCGTCCCCGGCTCGAAGGCCTGCGCCATGACGCTGGCGTCGCGCGGATAGAAGCCCACGTCGTCCACCCACAGCTCGCCGCCGCCCGCCTCGACGCGCAGCCGGACGGAGAGCGGGCCATCGGACGCGAGTCGCGCGCGATACTCGTCCAGAGCGATGGCCGCCTGCACCCAGGCCCAGCGCCCGGAGGTGTCTTCCAGCGCGAGCCGCAGGGGCTCACCCACCACCGTGCTTCCCGAGGTCACGGTGATGATCAGCACGGGCGATGCAACGTCCGCGGCGTCGCGGGGACGCGCGTACCAGCAGCCGGCGACGTAGGTGCGCGCGTTGCCCGCGGGCGTCAGCGGTGCGCGATCCACGGCGGCGGCCCCTCCCGGCAGCCACGCGCAGCGCACGCCGGTGTGGGCGCGCTCCGGGGTGACGGCGGCGCCTCCGGAGAAGGTCCACGCGCTGAGCGGCTCCTGCGCTTCGAAGCCGCAGGCGTCGGCCTCCTGCGCGGCCAGGTCCGCGTTCGTCACCATCAGCAGCGGCAGCTGCCCGGTGGCATCCACCCGGGTGGAGTGCGCCACGCCCGATGCGTCCTTCGACAGCGTGGCGATGCCCCGGGCGTCGCGCGTCAGGATGTGCGTGCGCATGAACCATTCGGGGGGGACGGTGTCCGCACCGAACGGGAACCGGGCGCCGCCGGAAGCCGTCGGACCGCCCCAGTCGTAGCGGGCGGACACGTCGAGCACCGTGCAGCCTCCGGCCGTCTCGAAGGGGCCGTAGGTGGTGGCGGCGCACGCGGACACGGAGTCCACGCCGTCCTTCGGCCACACCCGGGTGCGCATCTGCGCGACGGGGGTCAGCACGTTCTCCCACGCCAGGGCGCGCCAGGCGGGCACGGCGGCGGCGAAGGTGGTGGCCATCTCCGTCGTCCACGTCACGCCGTGGACGTCGCGTGTGTCGAACGACTCGGAGGTGGTGCCACCCGTGAGCGGCGCGGGGAAATCTCCCCGGTAGCCATAGCGCGTCTCCAGCGCGAGGCCGTCCTTCATGGAGCGGATGCTCGCGGGCCGCACGTAGGCGCCGTGCAGCATCAGCTCGCTCCACGTCCCTGAGGCCGCGTCCTGGAGCGACGTGAAGCCGGCGCGCGACGTGAAGACCTCCCAGGTGTTCGTCTCGCTGGCGACCAGGCGGCCGGTGTAGCCGCGCACCGCCGTGGGGGACTTCGGATCCTCGTCGCTGTCCACCGTGTAGCGGCGTTGGGTGGTGGGGTCCTCGACGGACCAGTACAGGTAGCGCCCGTCGACGCGGCGGGCCTCGTAGACGGCCTGCGCGGACAGCGCCGCTTCGGGCGGGAACAGCGCGCGCAGGGCCTGGGGCACGGGGGTTCCAGGCTGGACGTCAGGCGTGAGGCCCAGGGCGGCGGAGGCAGGCGCGGCGAACAGCGCGGCGCCCTCGAAGGTGAGCGTCTGGAGGGGCTGGCCGTCCAGCATGCTCAGTCCTTCCGCCGTGGTCCCGTTGTCGTAGGTCGTCACGGTCCGCCCGCCGTGCGCGGCGGACGGATCGTCACAGCCATCCCAGGCGGTGGAGCGGTAGTACTTGATGACCTCGCCGGACGGGTCGCACGCGGCGCTCACCCGGTCGAAGCTCCACACGGAGCGCAGCGGCTCGCCCAGGCCGGTGTCGATGGTCAGCGAGCGCACCGGGTAGTCCACCAGCGCGCCCTGGATGTCGCCCCCCACGAAGCGGTGCAGGGTGAGGCTCGGCGCGCGCTCGAAGTCGGGCGCCGTCTGCGGATAGGTGACGAGGGTCGCGGGGCCCGCGGGGCTCTTGCCCGCGCGAGGCGGAGACAGCAGTCCCTCGGGCGACAGGGGGCTGATGAAGGTCTGCCCGGCGATGGTGGAGGTGGCCTTCGCGCGGCCGTTCTCCAGCAGCGCCAGGGCGATGCGCGCGGCGCCCTGCCCCGGAGGCAGCCGCCACCCCGTGAAGTCCGGGGCCGCGTCCACGACGCTGAAGGAGTCCGTGCCTTCCGGAGCGCCTTCGTAGACGGGCTGCTCGCTCTCCGGCCCCTTCCACCCGGGCGCGGCGCCGCGGTACCAGACGGTGTTGGAGGCGACGATGAAGTCCTCGCCGGTGGCCGCGGGGTAGCCGGAGTCCTCCCCCGGAGGCAGGGCCGGCAGCGTCCTCGGCGCGCGCGCGAAGGTGCCGCTGTCGGCGTCGTAGGCGAGCAGCCGCGTGGTGATGCCATCCGACAGGTTGAGCACCTGCAGCGCCACGTCGCGCCCGTACGCGTAGGCCAGCCAGCCCGGCCGTCCACGCCCCTGGTCGGTCAGCGCCTCGGAGCTGTTCCAGCCGACGCCATCGAAGCGCCACAGGTACCGGTCGGTGCCCACCAGCTCGTTGCCGGACACGGACGGCACCGGCGGCCAGGAAGGCCTGGGCACCTGCGTGACGGAGGACAGGCGCAGGTTCTCCGCGTCCACGCCCTGCCCTGCCTGGAACTGGTAGTCCGCGTCCCAGCGGCGCACGCGCAGGGCGTAGCGGCCGGTGGAGCTGGAGTCCGTGGCCTCGCACCACGCCACCATGGACGGGCCGTCCGCCCAGGCCATCTCCGTCTGCCGGGGCCCCAGCTCCACGTCCAGGGAGCCGCCGTCGTTCCACCGGTGGTCCCCGTCCAGCCACGCCAGCGACACCGTCCCCTTGCCGTTGAGGTGCTGCCACAGCAGGTAGCGCTCGCCGCGCGCGAGCACCTGCATCGTCCGGCCCCGCACCGCGGGCGCATCCCCGCCATTCCAGGCGCGCCGCTGCCAGTCCCAGGTGAGCCGGTAGAGGCTGTCACCGGAGCCGTCGAAGCCGGAGACGGTGGCCAGCAGGAAGCGCTCTCCGGCGGCGAGCCGGGCGCCCGTGGCCCGCGGGAAGGAGAGCCACGAGGTTCCGTCCCCGCCCGAGTACGGCGCCCACTCCCACGCGCGCAGCGTGCTGCGCCGGAACGGGAGCACACGCACGTCGTCGCCGACACGGAAGGTCAGTCCGAAGAAGTCCGTGGAGGTGACGCCCGCGAGCGTGTTCGCGTCCAGCGCCTGCTCGCCCTCGTAGACGAGCCCCTCGCTGGGGGTTGAGCGCTGCCAGCGTCCCGTCCACGTGTGGACCTGGAGGCTCAGCCGCTTGCGCTGCGCATCCAGCCAGCAGGTGACGGCGTAGTCCGGCCCCAGCCAGACGAAGGGCGTGTTGCCGGTGGCGCCGAAGCCCGCGGGCGGCGTGACGGTCAGGTCCCGCTCGCAGATGTCCAGCGGGATGGCGCCGTCGTACGTGAAGGTGCCGGTGGCGCCCTCGGGATAGGTGATGCGCGTGAGCGCGCCCGGGTGGGCCGCGCCGTCCTCCAGCGCGTAGCCGAACACGTAGCCGGGCAGGCTGCGTCCGGCCGGGTCCTGCTCGGTGATGCCCGTGAGGAAGCGCTTGCAGAGGTCCGCGGACGACGCGGCGGGGGTGCCGGGCAGGGCCCGCGGCGGCGCGTAGTCCAGCTTCACGCGGTACAGCTCGAGGCCCGCGTCGTCCAGGACGCGCAGCCGGTCCAGGTACAGCGTCTCGTAGCGGTCCTGGAAGGCGTTGGGAGTGGTGAGGTTCTCCGGGACCGCGCCGTCGGCGGCGGGCACGAGCACCTTGTGCGGATCCTGGTACTCGTGGACGGTGGCCGTGTACCACTTGGGCGCGTAGTCCAGCGCCACGCTCCGGCCGCCCACGCCGGTGATGCGCGAGAGGTAGCAGGCCTTGGTGTACGGCAGCCCTTCGGCGCCCACGCGCTGCTCGACGGCGTCGTACGCGTAGGTGACCCGGTCCCCGTAGCGGTCCACGCGCGCGACCAGGTTCCACGCGTGCGCGTACTGCGCCTGGCCTTCCCTGCGCATCGAGCTGCCCACCCAGCCGCCCCGCTCGCCGCCGAAGCGCACGCCCCACTCGATGCCGTGGCCGGTGCTGGTGGCGAAGCCCTGGGAGGTGACGGAGACGCCGCCGCCGAAGACCCGCTGCGTGCCCGAGTCGTCCACCGCCACCCAGCGCTCGTAGGTCGGGTAGTAGCGCACGCGCCAGAAGCTGAAGTCCTGCGGCTCGAAGCCGAGCCCACCCGCCGCCACCGCGAGCACCGGGGCGCCGTCCGCGCCGGCCTGCTCGGACAGGACGAAGGACTGCTCGTGGACGGGGTCCTCCACGTCCCACGGGCCCTGCCCGCTGACGGTGGCCTGGGGGGACAGGGAGAGACCAGCTCCGGAGAAGGCGGCGATGAGCTCCTGCGAGACGAGCGGCCCGCCCAGCCGCGAGCCCAGCGCCGCGTCCAGCAGCGCGCGGACCCACGGGCGGGGGGTGGGCACCAGCCGGTTGCGAGCGCCGCCGGACTCCAGGCTGAAGCGCCGAGCGGCGAGCGACAGGGCGCCATCGGACTCCGCGATGATCCGCTCGCGGGGGAGCATCCATCCCAGGCCGACCACCCCCGTGGGCGCGTCGAGGTTCCAGCGCGTCGCCGCGAGGTGGATGGAGCTGTCATAGGAGAGGCCCAGCTCCACCGCGAGCGTGTCATCTCCGAGCTTCCCCGGGAGCTGGACCAGCGGGCGCTGGTAGCTCACCGAGCCCCGGAAGAGGTTGATGCTCTGCCGGAGGGAGCCGACTTCGGTCGACGCGAACTGGGCAGGACGCTGCGGGGGGACCTGGTTGGGGGCGCGCGAGGAGGGCATGACGGTCCAGGGAGGGGGATTCAATGAGCGCCCGTGATCAGCGGCGCGGCCCAGGACTTTGCGTGGAACGTGCCAGCGCGCGTTCAGGCGCGGCGCAGGAGTGCACGCCAGGGGAACACGGGGATGGAACAGGGGATGACGCGTTGCCTGGACACGCGTGCGCGTTCTGGCGGAACGCACGGCTTCAGCGAGAAAGAATGCAAAAGAATTCCCCGGGGGCTTTCCCTGGGGGGAGCGGCGGTCCGCACTCCCGCGCCCCGCTTCCTTCAGGAGCCTCCATGTTCCGGATTCCGTCCGTGTGCCTCTGCCTGTTCGCCTCGCTCGCCATCGCCGACGAGTCCGCGTCGAAGCCCGCGCGGCTCACCGTGGCCCAGAAGAACGGCTGGGCCACCTATGACGCGGAGCTGAAGAAGAAGGAGGACGCGGTCAACAAGGCCTGCGGGTCGGCCGTGAAGAGCAGCTACGACCGGACGACCTACCCCGCCTTCGACCCGATGAAGGACCGGACCCAGAGCGCCTGCCAGATGGCCGTGGGCACCCTGGTCGAGGTCTGCCGCACCCCGGATGGCAAGGCGGCGGTGAAGGAGGCCGTTACCCAGACGGTCTGCCGGCTGTCGACGGAAGGCACCAAGGTCTCGCTCGACGGGAGCGTGCTGATCATCCACATCGACCCGGAGAAGAGCTCCATCACGGGCAAGCAGCCCGGGAGCTACAGCTGGAAGAGCGCCTACGAAGAGGTGCTGTAGCCTCCACCCGGGCGGGCGAGGCCCTCAGTCGTGACGGGCGCTGGCGCTGCGCGTGGCGACACCGGCCTTCAGCCGCCGCGCATGGGCCCGGGTAATGAACGCCCCCATGTGCACGCCCGCCTCCTCGAAGCGGACCGCGGCGCGCTCGAGCGCCTCGTCCAGCGACGCGACCACCTCATGCTGGTCCGTGGAGGGCCGGACGAAGCTGGTGACGGCCCTCGCGAGGCGCGCGGTGGCCGAGTTGATCACCACGAAGAAGCCCTTGCAGTACTCGCGAGCCAGGTCGGCGTGCTGGGTCTGATGATCCGCCAGCATCATCCGCTGTGAATGGGTCAGCGGACGGGACCGGGAGAAATCAATCACCAGGACGTAGGGCTCGCGTCGCTTGATGAGCTTGGAAAGGCTCTGGAGAAGGCTCTCCATCTCCGGGTCCGTCGTGGTGTCGCCGCGTTGGACGATGACCAGAGGCCAGAGCGCTTCATCGAGGATGTACATAGGGGAGAGGTCTCAACCGGCGAGGAAAGCGGCCAGCGCCATGTAAGCCGGGAACGCGGAGTCGCGTCAGGGACTTCCGGTGAAACAAACAACACCCTGGCGCTGGCCTCGCCCCTGTGCGGACGCGCGTTGAGATTGAGCTCGACGCCAGGACGTGCGTCGGGTGTAGCGCGCGGACCTCAAGCTGTGGTGGACACTCCCCCGTTCCGCCACGGCGCAGGAGCTTGGAAACCGCCCCTGCCCACTCAGAGCGCTCGCGTGAAATCCCCATGGCATATGGCTTGCCAAAGGGCCGCGGATGCCCCATCGAAAGCTCCCTCCCCCAGGGCTGGCCACCGCGCGAGACGCGTGCGCGCTGCTGTGGCTCCTCCCGTTCCTTTTCTGGCTGGGCTGCTCCGGCAATATCGGGCCCGCCGGACCCACTCCGAATGGCGAGGATGCCGGCTGCGTCGAGCCCCCGCCCGCGGATGGCTCCGACGCGGGCGTGCCGGCCGACGTGCTCGTCCCCAGCCGCCTGCTGCGGCGCAGCGCGCTGGCGCTCAGAGGCGAGCCTCCGACGGATGAGGAGTACGCCGCGCTGGAGGCCGCCGGGAGCGAGGCGGCGCAGCGCGCCTACGTCTCCGCCTTCGTGGACCGGACGCTCCAGGAGCCCACCTTCTACCGGACGCTGTTCGAGACGGCGCGCGACTGGTTCAACATCCCGCCCGTGGGGCCGACGGCGGATCCGCCGGAGTATGGCCTGCAGCAGCAGCGCTCCATCGTCCGGTGCCCCGAGGGCACGCCGAAGGCGGGAGCGTGGAAGTACTTCCGCGACGACAAGGATGCCTGTCTCGGCCTGAAGCCGGATGGCACGCCCGCGGAGGAGCGCTCCCTCGAGGCGTGGTGGGCCCCGGGCGCTACGACGAGGCTGGTGGGCTTCGCGGCGAGCGTGTCCCCCACGGGGCAGACCTACGACGCGAGCGGCTTCCCGGTGACGGTGAACTGCGCCACCGCGGGCCCCGTCGCGAACTGTGGCTGCGGGCCCGCCGCCGCGCGCTGCCACGCCGACACGGGGAGCTATCCGGGCTGGGAGGACTACGGGCTTCACAGTCCACAAGGGCAGCGGCGGCTCGTCGCCGAGGAACCCGCCCGGCTGTTCGCGCACCTCGGTTGGCACGACCGGCCGATGACGGACCTCATCCTCGGCAACTACTCCGTGGGCCCCACGCGCCTGCAGGCCGCCTACGTCATGCAGGGCCTCGCCGGCGAGTTGACGTACCTGCTCGAGGACGACTCCTGGTGGAGACCGTCGCGCTTCGCCAGCGCACCGGTCGACCCCGACCACCGCCAGGGCGACCCGACAGCCTGGCGCGAGTACTCCGTGCCGGCCCGCAACCCCTTCTTCCTGGAGGAGCGGGACTACCGGTACGACCCGCGCACGCAGTCCACGGCCATGAAGGGCATCCCCGCCGCGGGCATGCTCACCAGCCTCGGCTTCCTCGGCGCCTACCCCCGCGAGCGCGTGCGCGGCGCGCGGGCGCTGGAGATGCTGGCCTGCGAGGAGCTCTCCCCGCCGCAGGGGCAGGAGTTCAACGAGTACAAGCGGGACCCGGGCACGGAGGGGACCTGCCAGCACTGCCACCGCCGGTTGGACCCCGCGGCCATCCACTTCAAGCGCTTCGCGAAGGTGGGGCACGGCTTCGAGGGCCATGGCGCGACCTACCCGATGCCGGGTGTGGGCAAGGTGTGGCACTGGCCCGCGCGGTGGCGCACCGGCGAGTACCCCTATCACTCGGATCCGTTCAGCCACTGGAACCGCTGGTACATGCCGGACACGCTGCTGACACCCGTCACGCAGGCCCAGGCCGACGCGAATCCGGAGGCCGTCTTCATCGACTTCCTCCCGGCGGAGCACACCCTGCTGGGCCAGACGAGTGACGGGACGGTGGGGCCGCTGGGTTTCGCCAAGCTCATCGTCGCCTCGGGCTCGTTCGACCGGTGTGTCGTGCGTCACCTGCACGCGCAGGTGATGGGGCGGGACATCGACCCTGCGAAGGAGGCGGGCTACCTGGAGGACCAGGTGGCGCGCTTCATCTCCGGAGGCCGCAAGGCCCGCCCGTACGTCAAGTCACTCACGCAGTCGGACCTCTTCCAGAGGGGGCGCTGACATGAACCGCTACGCATGGCTCCTCGTACTCCCCTGGATGGCCGCCTGTAGTTCGGAGGTGACGCCGTCCACCCCCCGCTCCCAGACGCAGTCGGCGTGCGGCACGCCGGCGACCTCGGAGACCCTGCGCGTCATGGAGGGCCTCAAACCGCACTGCGAGGGCTGTCATGCGCAGGGCGCGCGCGGCTACTTCGCCTCGGTGGAGGCCTTCCAGGGCCTGCTCGTCGCGGATACGCGGCTGGTGAAGGCCGGCGACCCCGACGGAAGCGAGCTGCTGCGGCTGCTGGAGGGCCGGGGAACCGGCGGCTTCAAGCAGATGCCCATCGGCCAGAAGTCCTACGCGCAGCTCGTCTCGGAGGGCACCGCGAAGCTCTCCGTGGAGGCGGTGCGAGCCTGGATTCAAGGGCTCGGCACGCAGCAGCGCGATGCCCGGCCGGACCGCGACGCCCCGCGCATCACCCGCATGAGCGCGGACCAGATGCAGCGCGCGCTCTACCAGCAGCTCGGGCTGGGGTACGACGACTTCTTCGTCAATGCGAAGGAGTTCGGCTTCGACATGGCGGAGTCCCGGGGCGAGGAATACCTCCCGCTCCAGTCGCCGGACGCCATCCCCGCTCCCCGGCAGTACATCAGCGGCGAGCGATTCCATGGGCTGGGGGGAGGCTCGGTGATGAACCAGGTCTCCGCGGACCGGACCCCTTCGCCCACGCTGGCCCTGACGCTGACGCAGGTCTCCCAGCGCTGGTGCCGCAGGGCCCTGGCCCGGCAGGACAACACGGCGCTGTTCCCGAACGGCGCGGCGCGCACGGCGGACCCGGCCGACGTCAAGGCCACGCTGAAGCGCTGGTCGCTCCACTTCCTGGGAGAGCGCTTCACCGACGCGCAGGTGGACGAGCTGTACACGGACGTCTTCGTGCCGCTCGCGACGCCGACTGACACCGAGCCCGCCTACGTGGGCGTCTGCTCGTACTTCATCCGCCACCCGCACTGGATTTTCTACTGAGGCCCGCCATGAAGCTCTCTCGTCGCAATCTCTTTCAAGCGGCCTTCGGGGCCGCGCACGTCGGGCTGATGGCGCGGTATGGCCTGCCGTCGGCGATGGCGCAGTCGGCGTCGGGCCGGCCCACGAAGATGCTGGCCATCTGGCTGGTGGGCGGACTCCATTGGGAGTCCTTCTTCGCGCCGATGACCCGCGCGGGCATCCAGAAGTTCATCCCTCCCGCGCAGGGAGGCAACTACGCCTACGGGTACAACCCCGAGCAGGTGGAGCACCTGGACCGCTCTCCAGTGGACCTGATGTCCCCCGGGCCCGTGCGCAAGCTGCGCGTGCCCGTCTACTGGAACTGGTCCAATCCCGCGGACAGGAACGGGAACAACCCCGTCGTCGGCAACGCCCAGGTCTACCGCCCGGAGGGGTACGTGTGGGCCAACCCGGCCTACAAGCTCTACGAGAAGGCGGTGCTGCTGGTGGGCGCGGACCAGGGGACGGCGGCGCACGCGAGCGGCCTCATCGCGAGCATGTCCGGTGTCGCCGGCTCCACCTTCCGGGCTCCGTCGGTGCAGGCCGTCGTGGCCAACGCGATGGCGTCACGCTTCCCGGACCGGCCCCTGCCCAACGTCGCCCTGGGTGGGCCGCTGCCGATGGCGCTCGGGCTGCCCGCGCTGGCGAACCCGACGCTGCTCTCCTCCAGCGCGAGCGTGGAGCCCACGCTCTCCGACCGGCGAGACGGCACGTGGCACGGCCTGCGCGCGCGCAAGGACGAGCCGGACCTCGCCTTCGATGGCACGCCCATGTCCGGCGCGGTGCCCGCGACGGCGGTGGACTCGGCCCTGCTCAAGGCGGTGCGCCGCGAGCGAGGCACCTCCAGCGCCGGAACGGACGGGTACCTGGAGCAGCTCTACGACACGTACAAGGGCGCCAGCCGCACGATTCGCCGGGACATGCTGTCGGTGCTGGAGAAGACGCCCGCCTGGGAGAAGCTCAAGGCCGACCCCGCGTATCCCGAGGACTGGATGGCCTGCACCGGCTATGCGGATGCCTGCGGCACGATGCCGTCGATGGGGGACTATGCGTTCGCGCTCCAGTTGCTGAAGTCCGACCTGGTGTCGACCGTCAACCTGCGGGCAACGAGCATCGAGGGCTTCACCTTCGACTCCCACTTCGTCAACGGCCAGATCGTGCATGCCCAGTACCTGCGCATCGCCCTGGAGATGGTGGGGCGCATGTGCCTGGAGATGAGCCTGACGCCGAGCCGCTCGGACCCGTCGCGTTCGCTGCTGGATGAGACGCTCGTGTACGTCTACAGCGACTTCGGGCGGACGTTCCCCAAGGTGGGCAGCGACCACCACCCCGCGACGTGTGCCCTCCTGGTGGGAGGCGGCATCCAGGGGAACCAGATGATCGGCGGCTACGACGAGCGGATGGACGGCTCGCCCATGGGCATTCCGGTGAGGCTCGTCGAGGAGTCCGGGGACATCGCGACGCGGACGCCGACCTCGCAGGACGTCGCGGCGACGGTGCTCCGCGCCTATGGGCTCGTGCCCGGAAAGGACTTCTTCATCCCGGGCGGCTACGGCGTCTTCGACGGCGTCGTGAGGAGCTGAGTCAGTACCGCGGTGCCCCCCAACAGGACTGGACACAGATGCCCCCTCCCTCGCTCGTTCGAAGCCTTGTCCTCGGTGTGTTGATTCTGGGCTCAGCCGGCTGTTCCGGCGGCTCCACTTCGTCCAATGACGGCGGAGTTGTCGCGGAAGCGGATGCGGGAACCGACGCCGGTGCCGATGCAGGTGCCGACGCCGGTTCCAGCGCCTGCGCTCCGAGGCCCGCGCTGCCCGCCGCGCCCACGCAGCTCGTCGCGGCGAGCGTCTCCCCCTTCGAAGTCTCCCTGACGTGGGCGCCGTCGACGACCGCCTCGGTCAAGCGCTACCGCGTGTTGCTGGGGGCGGGGCAGGTCGGACAGGTCGAGCGGCCGGCCTTCGCCCACCGCCCGGTCGTCCCGGGCGAGACGTACACGTACACCGTCACGGCGCTCACCGACGAAGGGGGAGAGAGTCTTGCGTCCAATCCGGTGACGGTGACGATTCCGAACCCACCCCCCGATGCGCTCTCCGAGCTGGCGCCGGGGCACTGGTACGAGTTCCCGAACTCGAACCTGCGGGCCGCGGCCCTCTCCCCCGCGATGCATCCGTGGCTCGGCTGGGGCGAGGGCATCAGCGGAATCATGAACGACTGGTCGAGTGGTGCCCTCGACACCCAACGCGACCGGCTCTACATCACCGGCGGCGGGCACAACGGTTACTACGGCAACGAGATCTACGGCTTCGATCTGCGGACGGGCGCGTGGGTCCGCCTGACCGACCCGGATCCGGTGAGCCCCGGAGCGGAGTGTCCCGACCGGGCGCTGGGCGTCAATTGCGCCATCCACACCTATGATGGGCTCGAATACCTGCCTCCGCCCTTCGACCGGTTCCTCGCGATCGGTTGGGATGGCTGGCCTCAGACAGCGCTCAACCTCGACACCCGGCGCTGGGAGAATCACCCCGAGCTGCCACAGCTCGGGACGCGCACCGGCGCCAACTCCGCCTACGACCCCAACACCCGCGTCCTCTGGTACCACTCCGGCGCGGAGGCGGTGTCGGTCTGGGATCCCGCCACCGGCAGGTGGACCATCCGCGGCGAGGCGGATCAACTCGGCTATTACAAGAACGCGGTCGTCGATCCCCGGCGCAAGCTGTACGTCGAGGTCGGTCAGGGCTCCACCGACACCTGGACCATCGACGCGCTGGGGAAGTTCGTTCCGAAGCGCACGCGGCTGGCGACCACGGGCGCGCGGGAGATTGAAGCGGTGGGAAATCCCGGCGTCGACTACGACCCGGTGACCGACCAGCTCGTGGCATGGAACGGGGGCGGGGACATCTACACGCTGAACCTCGACACCCGCGTCTGGACGAAGCGTGCGGCGCTGGGCACGGTGGTGCCCGGACCGGCCAACCTGAACGGGACGTTCGGACGGTTCCGCTACGTGCCGAGCCTGAATGTCTTCGTGGTGGTCAATACCGTCGACACCCATGTCTTCGTCTACCGGCTCGATAAGCGACCTGCGCGCCTGTTGCGGCGCATCGACGTGACGGCGCCTGACGCGAAGGTCGAGGTGAACTCGACCGGCAAGCTGGGGGTGACGGCGGTGTTCCAGGACGGAACCTCGGTCGTCCCCACCTCGGGAATCACGTTCAGCTCGCTCGACCCGGAGGTGGCGACCCTGGAGGAGGACGGCACCTTCCGGGCCATCAACCCGGGCCGGGCCCGGCTGCAGGCCAGCTACACCGACCCCCTCACCCGGCGCGGGCTGGTGGGCGCCCGGGTCATCGAAGTGGTGCCGATGACGGGCGACGTCGTGCTCGACGCGTTGACGATTCAGCCAGCGTCGACGCTCACGGTGGCTCGCGGCGGGACGGCGGGCCTCACGGCCGTCGGCTCCTACCACCGCGGCGCCGACCGCTTCACCCGCGACGTCACCTGCGAGGCCACCTGGAGCTCCGACGGCGCGTCGATCGCCACGGTGGCCGACGGCACGGTCAGGGGAGTGTCGGAGGGAACGACGACGCTCCACGCGAAGGTCGGGACGGTGGATGCCCAGGCGACCCTCGAGGTCATCCCGCGAGCGACCCAGGAGCTGATCGCGCTGAACTTCCAGCCTCCTGGACCGCCGATGGTGACGGGCTGGGCGGTGGCCGACGACTCCGCCTTCAACGCGACCCGCGGTTGGGGCTGGCAGGACGCGGCCGGTCTCCAGACTCGAGGCGACCGCAAGGGCACGCAGGATGCGCGCCTCGCCAGCTTCGTGCTGACGACGCAGACCGGAGCCAGGTTCCGGCTCCAGGTTCCCGATGGCCGGTACCACGTGGCGGCGTCCGTGGGAGACAACAACTTCGGCATGGGTCTCGCGAGCGTGGAGCTCGAGGGCTCGGGCATCGTCTACGGCGTCGGCACGGGGAACACAGCGGGGGCCGGCATCGTCGAAGCCACTGGCGGCAAGGGCCTCGTCTTCGACGTCGTGGGGCCCATCAACTGGCTCGCGGTGATGCGGGTCAACGGCATGGACTTCAACGAGGTGCTCGCCGCGGCGAAGACCTGGTAGAGGGCGAAGCGCCGGTGTCTCGTCGCCGTCCAGGAGAACAGGGCCCGCTCAAAGTGACGCGGCGGTCCCCGGGGTGAGCCAGCGCACGCGCGAGTCGCTTCCGAGCGCCTCGCGCGCCTGGGCCTCGGTGGCCAACGTCTCGAAGGTGCCGAAGTGCATGGGCACGATGATGGAGGGGCGGAAGTACTTGCGCACCGCGAGCGCCGCGGTCCTGGGGTCCATGCCGTAGCGCCCGCCGCCCACGTTGAGGAGGACGATGTCCGGGTGCAGCAGCTCCTGCACCAGCGCCATGTCGCCGAACAGCCAGGTGTCGCCCGTGTGGTAGAGCGAGCGCCCACCGGGAAGCACCAAAACGTAGCCCAGGGGCCGCCCGTCGGGCTCGCACGAGTGCATGGCCGGCACCGCGTGGACCGTGACGTCCCCGATGCGCGTGGAGCCGCCGACGTTCACCGTGTGCTGCTGGGCCTCCGGCACCTTGAGCCAGCGCAGCGTCTCCCCCGTTCCGACCACCGGAGCCCCGCTCAGGCGCGCCAGGGTGTGCACGTCCTGCGCGTGGTCCCCGTGCGAGTGCGTGAGCAGGATGGCCGCGGGCGGGGTCCGTGCGAGGCGCGCGAGGTCCTTCCAGGCCTCGGGCGCGCGCGGGTTCTCCTTCAGCCAGGGGTCGATGAGCAGGCGCGTGCCTCCGGGCGAGACGACCTCGAAGCCGGCGTGGCCGAGCCAGGTGACGCGGAACTCCTGGGGCGGCGGGTTCGGCGCGGCGCCGAGCAGCGTGGCCAGGAGGGACAGGGAGAGGAGCATGGTGCGGGACCTCGCGAAGGCTCCGGCGGCGGGACCGACCCGGCGGCGGGCTCAGCGGCGAGGATGGGGCACGCGCTGCGCGCCCTTCTTGGGCGAAGTTGACGTGCCGCGCACGGCGCGAGCGTAGGCCCCCGGGCTCGTGCCGACGATGCGCACGAAGTGCCGGTGCAGCTGGCTCTGGTCATAGAGCCCCACCTCCAGGGCCGCGCGTGCGGCGGGGACGCCCCGGGCGAGCAGCTCGCGAGCCCGCGAGACACGCAGGTGCGTGAGGTAGGCATGGGGCGTCAGGCCCAGCTCCTGACGGAAGGTGCGCAGCAGGTGGAATCGACCCAGGCCGGAGGCCACCGCGAGCGCCTCCAGGCTGACGCCTTCCACGACGGAGGCATGCAGCAGGTCGCGAGCACGCAGCGCCGCGCGGCGAGCCCGGGGCACCGCCTCCGCTGACGCGCTGACGTTCGTCCCCAGCAGCGCCGCGAGCATCCCGGCGAGCAGGCATTGCAGCGAGAGCGCGTCACTGGCCGGCTCCCTCAGCGCCGCGTGCAGGGCCAGCGCCTCGGCGAGCCCGCTACCGCCGGAGAGCGCGGGCAGGTGGGGCGGTGAGCGCAGCCCGAGCTCGCGCGCGGCGTCTTCCACCACCGGAGCCTCCAGGGTCATCGACTGGGCGGTCACCGGCGCATGCACGCGCAGGTCGCGGTGCACCTCGCCCGGCTCCTTCAGCTTCAGCACTCCCTCGGCCTGCGTCCATGCCCGCCCGCGGTACCAGAAGTCGAAGGAGCCCGCGTAGACCACCGTGACGCCGTAGCGCGTGGAGACACCGGACCACAGCCGCGTGTCACCCGTGACGCGGACCCCTTCCACTCCCGCGAGCCGCGAGGGCAGCACCACCAGGCCAGGAGCGTCACGTCGCATCGTGCCCCCTGTATGGGCAAGTCGGGGAGCTGACGGGGAACCCATGAGCCGCACACCGGGCCGGCGCGGAACCAATTCATCTCCAGCAGACACATGCCTGCTCAGCCCAAGCCCCTTCCCTGTCAGGACACGGCATCGGATGAGGGCTGCAGCGGTGCTGGCAGCTGCAGCCCTTGCTTTGGCTCAACCCCCTGCGCTTTGGGATGGCCCCTGCGCTGGAACTCGCTTCGCAGGCCCAGAGGGCAGCCCCAGGGCGCTTGGGAGGGGCCGCGCCAGGTACTCCTCTCTCACGAAGAGCCCGCTCATGACCACTCGGGATGCTTCAACAGTCGGCCCATGCTCAGCGCGGCGGGCAACTGACCCTGCGGAGCAGCGCTGTAGCCGGTCAGCGAGTCCAGAGCGCCTTCGAAGAGTTCGTGAACCAAGTTGGCCAGCACCCAGCCCAGGTGTTCGGCGGTCCCCAAGCCTTCAAGCCAAGCACGAACCGCTGGGACTGCGGCCACGACCGTCCGGACGTCCGCCCCTTCTCGATGCCATTCACGTAGGAGCCCCCATGGATGGTACTGAACCCAGTCCGGCTCCAATTCCTCGGGAATGGTGACACCGAGAATTCGAGCCTGAACGAGCAGGACCAAGACTTCCTTCTGCCCCAGACTGGTCGCCGAGAGAACGCCCCTCACCGCTTCTAGATTCTCCGCTGCCATTGTCCCCAACGCGCGGAGGGCTGACGTGGTGATGGCCCTCTCACCACTGAGGATGCAGTCCACCAGCAGGGCCACGTCGACCTGCTCCCGCCGATGCGGGTAGCGCAACATCAAATCGCGAGCGGCCGCCACGGCCCATTGATGCCTTTGTCCCCTTGGGCTGTACAGTGGTTCGGCAGGGCGCGGCAAGAACTCGCGAATGAACACGATGACATGCTCGCTGTCATGCTCCATCAGGAAGGTGAGCAGCTTGTCCCCCACGTCCCATCCCGAGGCATTCGGCCGATTGGCCTTCAGATATGCCGCCAATGCCGCTTCCAGCGCGGCGTTGAATTCGAGCTGTGTCAGCGCCTGCGCCGCCGCATTGGCAACCACGAGGTGCCGCCCACTTTCCGGGTCGGCGTAGTCCTCCGCGTCCCAGGTATCATCTAGGAGATTGAGCAGAACACTGAGGCCACCAGCCCAGCGATTGTTGCCGATGGCCTCCGCCACAGCGGCACGGACCAATGCGCTCCTATCCGACGCCAGCGCGGTGATATCCGTCCAATCCGCATCCGTCGCCCCTTCAGCCAGTCCGAAGACAGCGGCCCGGCGGCAAAGATAGTGAGCATCCTTCAGTGCGTGACGCAGGAGAGGGCGGGCCTCCGGCTGCTTCGAAACGGCACAGGCGTATACCCCCAACACCCGGCTCGCGCGGTCATCGGTCAGGAGCAGGACTTCCGCAGGGTGGGCCAGGAACCTGCCGGCTCGCGCCAGGACAACCAGGGCATGGCCCGCGAGTCTGGAGTCGCTGGACAGCGCCGCTGCTTCCAAGCGCGAGAGGTCGCCGTTCTGGAGGAAGACCTCGGCAGCCCGCAGACTTTCGTCATCGCGGCGCCGCACGGCTTCCAGCGCATCAAGGGCCGCCCGTCCAACCCCGAACTGCTCATTCCATGAGGGCAGGAGCACTTCAGCCAAGCCCGCCCCCCAGCTGGCCGCTAGCACCTCGAGTCGCCGTTCCACGGGAAGCGTCGGAACCACGGCCAGGATGCGCTTGCTCGCGAGGTCGTGCTTCCAAAAGTTGCGGGCCATTGAGACCAGGGGCGGCAGGTCCTGGGCGGGCACTGTCGCAAGGTTCTTAAAGGCTTCCTCCAGCAGCTCCACGCTGTTGGACCGCACGACCGCACGCCAAGCCACGTCCCGCTCGTAACGGGTTGGAGCCCCATCAAGCAGTGCCTTCAACTCCTGGGCGGAAACAACTGTGGGGGCCTCTTCAATAATCTTGAGCCATCCTGGCCGGAGCCGCTCCTTCAATGGATGGCTGGCGAGAAGCGTCCAGTCCGAATAGCGCCTCACCCAACGGACCACCGTCTCGAAGGCAGAATACACGCTTGAGTAGTCATCACTGACTTCATCGCGAAGAAAGTCCGCGGACCGGGGTTGGAGGATGTACTCCCCCCACTCCTCACCAGGCGCCCGAATGGACCACTTCTCTTCCCGGGACTGCCATGCGGTCAAGCAGCGCTGGAGCACTGCACTCACCGGTGCCCCACTTTGGAGTGCTCCCCAGGCTAGCGCATCCGCAGTATGGCTCGGGATGGACAGGGCTCGCTCCAGCCCTTCAAGGAACACCTCTGGCAGTTTCCATCCCAGCGACTCGACGAAGCTTGAGAACTCGCTATATCCGATCCGACCGCTGTGCCCAGATCCCAGGAGCCATGCGATATAACGCTGCATGACGTAACGTGCGGAGTCCGATTGCGAGACCGATTTCCGCTGTTGTTCATTCCAGCGTGGGGCCGTCCATTGGAGCACCCCTAAGCGCTTCCTGATGAAGGTGAAGAGCGCCTTGGCCAAGAGGTTGAGAGGACCCTCTGCGGTCGAAACCTTGGCGAAGTCACGGAGTGACTGGTCGAAAGGCACCACAGAGGGTGCACTCAGGACCTGCTGCTCCAACCACAAATTGACGGCATCCATCCGCCCACCGGTGATGCCTGAGCACGCATCCTCATGGATCTTGAGAACATGAACCGCCGCCTTGAGTTGGCCCTCTACAATCAACTGCTCGGCCAAGGAAATCTTGACGTCAACCACCGCGTCGGCATGGCGCGTGTCGCGCCATGCCATCTCCAGCCCCTCTTGGATTCGCGGATGCGCTCGATACGTGTCCTTCGCGAGTTCGGTCAACGACCTCCGCGCCTTCAGCCATTCCAGCAAGACAAGACTGTTGGCGGCCCGGTTGGGCGCAGCACGACCGACGAGCCTTGAGTAGTCCTGAACGGACTTCCGGCTCACCGCTCCGCCCTCGGAGAGAAGGGTCCAGAGGACCAATGCTCCTAAGACCGTGGGTTCTCCCTGGGAGACGACTTCCTTTGCTAGACGGTCACCGATCGTCTCCACTTCCACCTTTCTGGCCAGGGCCGAGAACAAACCAGGGCTTGGCGTTTCTTCGTCTTCAAGGCGATCGATGAACTCAACGAGCACCATCGGATTTTCGAAACGCAAGAGGAAGTCGTCGTAGTTCTGCTTCAACCACTCCCAGCGCCATGAAGAAGGACTCTTCATTCGCTTGAGCGCTAGTTGCCACCTGACTTCCGGTGAGTAGTGCTCCGGCTGGAGAACTACTGCGTGGGCCTCCAGTTTCTGCTGCTCAGATGGAGAGGTCAGTCGCCGGTAAAACGCCCAAGTGGAGGTCCAGAGGAACTTCTTGTCGGGGTTCGCGAAGTGCAACCGGGAGGCAAGGTCGCTTGCCCAGCCCTCCCTGTCCGAGAGGGGTCCATACCTGCCCCACGGATCCTCGAAGTAAAACAAATGCCTGCCCGGAACCGCGAGAAGACGATCTACCTCGGACCAGGATGGGTCCTTCCGGAACTCAAACGGAGATTCCTGTTGACGTAGATCATCGATGAGTTGGTCGGCGCACAGAGTTTTTCCAAGCCCCGAATCCCCCAGGAGAAACGCCGTATGGCGTTGGTCCAGCTGTCCCGCCATTTTCGAAAAGGAGTCGGGAGGAACGAACCACGCGAGTTGAGGTGGTGCATGCAACCGCCCGCCAATCTCCGGGTCGGTAATCACATCTTCGAGCTCCTTCCGGGTCCATTCGGCGGGAGCCTCGCCCTTCAACCGCTCCCAAACGCGTAGCGCCAACCGGTCGAGGCACGCATCGACCTTTGTGGACGGCACGTGGCCATAACGGCGCAGGAATTCGCCGCAGCGGTTCACGACCAACTCATCTGGCAACTGGTCCAACAGGCAGATCCGCTGGGCCAGCGCGGTCAAGTTCAACCCCAGCTCCCGAGCAGCCTTGGCAAGCTCATCAGGAAGTGATGGCTCCCGGGGAACAGCGCCGAGTTCATCCACACGGAACGTATCCAGGTGGTTGCCCGCAGCCTGTGACGTCGTCACAAGCAGGAAGCGCACTCCAGGGTCCTTAAGGAGATCAAGCGGTGGACGACGGATCCTCCCATCCTTCTGCCTTTGCGCTCCCCTTCCTACCATGAGGCTCACGAAATCAGGGGTCGACCAAGGCCTCCCCCGCGATTTGACCTGGACATGCAGGCTGACTCCCTCCAGGGAGCTGACGGAACTGATCCGGGCACGCTCATTGTTCTCAGGGGACGCAAGAACGGCTTCGATGTCTTCCTTGTCCTCCGGCTCGATAATGATCCGGTCACAAAGCTTTCGTCGCAGCATGAGGTCCAGCGCCATCCAGACCGTGACCCGTGTCTGGTAGCGGTACCCCCGTATCGCGGAGAGAGGGCCACTCATGGGGCATTCACCTGGGAAGCAGTGATTCGAGGCATGGTCGTGCGCGTCCGGGCTCGTGTGGGCCGGCATCCAGCCTGACGCGGAACTCCTGCCGGCGCCAGGTGAACATCGCGGCCCTCGCACATGGAGAACCCGCCCGCTGCTATGTCCCTCGCGCCTCGGGCATCATGCGTTCGTGACGCTTTCAAGAACTCGCAGGACGCTCGTTCTTCCAGCCTTCTTGCAGCGACTGCTTGCGCGACCGCTCCCGGGGCCACAGTCAAGGCCTCGCCACCGTGGGTGGTCGCCATTTCCGTGCCCCTGGTGCCGCCGCCCCCGCCGCCTGAGGACGTGTATGCCGATACCGCCTGGATCCAGCAGCGCACCGCGCGGAAGGAAGTGGTGGCGCTCAACCTGCGCTCCGCTGCCCACTACGAGGGGGACTGGTTGGTCGTCCCGCTCGTGGCGCTGCCTGTGTTCGTCGCGCTGTAGCTGAAGCTTCCCCGGTTGCCCGTCGGCGCCGGATCGCGCTCGCAGATGAACGGCAAGGTCATGGGGCAGTAGTAATCCTCCCATTGCACGCCGAACGGGCCGCCACCTTCCGGATACCCGTACCGGGCCGCGCCACAGTCCTCTCCCCAGAAGTCGTCCGGCTGCCCGGGCTTCCAGTTCGTGTACGACGAAGCGGGACCATCCCAGATGAAGGACCCTTCGATGGCCAGATCGTTCAGGCCCATCCACCAATAGCCATAGTTGCCCGACACTTCGAGGCTCTGCACGTGCGAAGCAAGGAAGGCATCCTCCGCCGCGTCGTTGATCGTCACGAGCTTGTACCCGTTGATCGAACAGAGCGCCTGCGCCCTCTTGCTCTCGACTGACTTCACTTGAGCGGGGTGTCTTCTGCCCTCTGGGTGACGGTCCTCATGACGTCTGCTCGCAGGCCTCGCCGTCGCAGAGAATCCTCGGGGTCACTCCCTGGCGTCTGACCTCCAGGAGCGTCCGTCTCAACATGCAATGCGAGCCGCCTTCCCAGTCGCCCACCAGGAGCGGGTGTTCGACCTCGGCGAAGGTCGTGTTCTTGAAGGCCACGGAGCGGACGATGCGGGTGCCGTGCTTCTTCGCGCAGTCGCTTGCGTCCGGGGCATCCGGGCCGTCCAGGAGCCGCCGTTCGGGGACACCGGGCAGGCGGAGGATGAGCCCCCTCCCCGTGGCCGTCACGCGCCAGGAGCCCGTCCCGTCGCGTTTCCCCTCCGGGATGGCCGTGTAGCCTTCACGCTCAAGGAGGAAGCGTCGGAACAGGCGTTGGGACGCGTTGAACGGCACGGGCAGCTCGGGGTCGTGGAACGCCCCCTCCTCGTCTTCCATTGGGAAGATGACGTAGGTGAAGAGGTCCACGGGCGCCTCACCGCCGTGGCGCTGGTAGCGAACGCCCCGGCGGTTCGCCATGTCGTCGGGAATCCGCGTGAGCTTCGACACCACGACAGTGCCGTCCTTCCCCTTCAGCATGACCCATGGGTGCTCAAGGGGAGCGTCCGAGGGCAACGCTCCGGCTTCCTTGACGAAGCGTTCGTACCGCGACGCGATGTCGGGATGGATGACCGGGGTGTTGGAGGCGGGCTCGGCGGCGGAGGCGCTGACAGAGAAGACCCACGCTGTGGCGAGGAGGGCACGCGGCATGCCGTGAGCTTAAAGCTCATGGGCCCCCTCCCGCCCCTGTCGGCTTTCAGCGCGGCGCGGGGGGCAGCCAACCCGCGCCGCGCATCGCCTCGAGTGTCACGTCAGCCAGTTGCTGATAGCCGGCGGGGCTCGGGTGGAAGCCGTCGGAGGAGAGCCACTCGGCGTGTCCGGCCAGCGCTCGGGAGGCGGGCAGCAGGTCCACCACCAGGACGCGGGGGCCAAAGGCGTGGGCCGTGGCGCTGATGGCCGCGTTCCACGCCTTGACCTGCTCGCGCAGCCTCACGCGCATCTCCGGCGTGGCACGCGAGCCGGCCAGGGTCGCCAGGTCCGGGACGTTGAGCAGCACCACCCGGGCCTCCGTCTCTTTCATCAGCCGCTCGAGCGTGGCCTGGAGGGACTTCTGGTAGCTGGGCAGGGGCGAGGGACGCAGGGCGTCGTTCACCGACAGCCACATCGTCACGAGCGTGGGCTTGAACGCGATGGCGCGGGGCACCTCGACGTCCACCGCCTCCGAGAGCGTGATGCCGCTGCGGGCAAAGCGGTCATAGGCCGTGTCCCCGGGCAGCGCCGCACGCAGGCGCGCGGTCCAGTTCTCACTCGCGGGTGAACGGCTTCCGACGCCCACGGTGTCGGATGCACCCAGCGCGGCGTAGCGGATGGGCATGCCCAGCGGCGCGGAAGCGCGTGGCGCCTCCGTGGAGGTGGGCTGTTGCTCTGAGGGCTGGGCTTCGGCCAGCGCGGCCGGGCCCGGCCCGAGCATCGCGGCCAGGGGCAGCAGGAGGAGTTTGCGCATGGAGGAGAGGGTGGCCCTTCCGCGGAATGCGGCGGGAAGGAATGGGTAGCCGTGGCGCGAGGCCCGCGCAGCCACCGTGCATGCGCGGACGGTGGACCGGACGTTCGTCTCGCGAGCAGGCGGCTCAGCGCCCGTGCGCCCCGCGTGGTGTCAGCCCTCGCGCGGAGGCCACCGCCGCCAGCAGCTCCGGCCCGGGCCAGGCGTTGGCCGGCCGTCCTTCCGCGAGGAAGTCCACCGCCGGCGCCAGCACCTGCGGCGCATAGAGGATGCGGAAGTGCCCCAGCCCTTCCGTGCGCGTGAGCTTCGCGCCCGGCCACGCGCGCGCCACCGCTTCGCCTGCCGCCAGCGGCACCTCGCGGTCCCCCACGTCGTGGAAGATGCGCAGCGGCACGTCCAGCCCCGACGCGAAGGCAGGCAGCGCCAGGTCCGCCAGCCGCATGTCGAAGCGTGCCTCGATTCGCGCCGCCATCCGCCGCCACAGGGCCTCCGACAGGCCCACCGTGTCCGCGAAGGCCCGGATGCCCGCCAGCGGATCCGCGGGCGGCGAGATGAAGACCGCGCGCTCCACCTTCATCCCGTCCCGCAGCGCCACCGCCGTGGCCGCCGCGCCGAACGAGTGCGCCACCACCGCGTAGGGCCCACCCGTCGCCTCTCCCACCGCCGCCACCATCCCCGCCAGCTCCGGCAGCGAGCTGGTGCGCCCGGAGGACGCCCCGTGCCCCGGCGCGTCGTACGTCACCACCGAGAAGCCCGCGTCCACCAGGGGCTGCACGAAGGCCGTGAGCTGCCCGCCGTAGCCGCTCCACCCGTGCACCAGCAGCACCCGGGGGCCCTCGCCCCAGCTCCACACCGCCACCTCCTCGCCCTCCACCCGCAGCACCCGGGGCTGGCCCCGCGCCAGCACCGCCTCCGCCGTGCGCGAGCGCCGCGGCCGCTGGGGCGTCAGGAACAGCCGCTCCGACCACGCCGCCGCCAGCCCGGGCGCCACCGCTCCCAGCCCCCGCGCGGCCGTCCGCACACCCCACAACGCCATCTTCGTCCGAACGTTCGTGCTATTTTCCGCCATGATGAGGTCCTCCTCGAAGAACACGGCAACGACAGGGTCAGGAAGTGGGGGCGCGCGCGGCGGTGACGAGCGCGTCGAAGGCCCGGCGGGCTCGCGCCTCGGCCTGGGGGTCCCGCATCAAGCGCTTCGCGTGGTGGAAGCCCAGCATCACCGCGTACTGGTCATGGGCGAACTGCTCCACGTCCAGCGCCTCGCGGAAGTGCCCCTCCGCCACGGCGATGCGCGCGGCCTGGGCCAGGCAGTCCAGCCAGTCCCGCTGGCTCTGCACCAGCGTGTCCCGCGCGGGCCCGGGCGCATCGTCCAGCTCCGCCGCCGCCGCCACAAAGATGCAGCCGCCCTCGAGCAGCTTGTCCCGGTCCCACGTGAGCCAGCCGTCGAAGAGCGCCCGCACCCGGGGCTCGCCGCGGGCCTTGCCCAGCGCCGGGCGGACGACGCGCTCGGTGAAGACGGCGGTGGCCGCCTCCAGGACCTGCACCTGCAGCTCCGTCTTGGACTTGAAGTGCGCGAACAGGCCGCTCTTGGAGAGGCCCAGCTCCTCCGCCAGCCCCCCGATGCTCAGCCCCTGCAGCCCCACCCGGCTGGCCAGCCGGACGGCCGTCTCCAGGATGGTCTGATGGGTGAGCTCGCCCTTGCGCATGACCTCTTCATAGAACGGTCGTGCTTTTCGTGCAACCCTCACCGCTGCGATGGCAGCCTCCCCCCCCACCACGCCCCCAGGAGCCACGCCTTGTCCTCCCGTTCCCGACGGCTGTTGACGACTGTCCTTGGCGCGTTCCTCCTGTGGGTCCTCCCCCTCCCGTCATGGGGCCTGGAGCCCTCCGCCGGGAAGCCTCCCCGCATCGCCCTGCGTGCCGCGAGGCTCTTCGATGGAAAGAGCGACAGAAGCCTGCCGGACGCGGTCGTGCTCATCGAAGGCTCGCGCATCCAGGCCGTGGGCACGGGCCTCTCCATCCCCTCGGGGACACAGGTTGTTGACCTGGGCGACGTCACCCTGCTTCCCGGGTTGATCGACGCGCACTCGCACCTGCTGCTGGACCTCGACACGGAGAGCGGCGGCGACGGCATGCTCACCACCCTTGCCCAGAGCAGCACCGCCGAGCGCGCGCTCCTGGGTGCGAAGCTGGGCCGTGAGATGCTCGAGGCGGGTGTGACCACGGTGCGCGACGTTGGGAACTCCGGGCTCAACGGGGACGTGGCGCTGCGCAACGCCATCCAGCGCGGTTGGGTGCAGGGCCCGCGCATCTCCGCCTGCACCCGCGCGCTCGCTCCTCATGGCGGGCAGCTCCCCACGCTCCAACCTCCGGCTCAGCCCCTCATCGAGCAGGAGTACGTCACCATCTCCGGCGTGGAGGAGGCGCGGCGCGCCGTGCGGCAGGCCATTTCCGACGGTGCGGATTGCATCAAGGTCATCGTCGACAACGGGCACAACGTCCTCTCGTTGGAGGAGCTGAAGGTCATTGTCGACGAGGCCCACCGCGGGAAGCGGCCGGTGGCGGCGCACACCACCCTCGACGAGAGCATTCGCGCCGCGGTCCAGGCAGGCGTCGACTCCATCGAGCACGGGTACTCCCTCCCCGAGGACGTGGTCGCGCTCATGGTCCGCAAGCGCATCTTCCTGGTGCCCACCGACGGCTCGTTGGAGGACTGCGACGCCTTCGAGGCCAGGGCGGGCGACGCGGAACGCCAGCGTCAGATGAAGGAGCGCTGCAGGAGGAACATCACCCGGGCCCATGAGCGCCTCCGCCGCGCGGTGGCCGCTGGCGTTCGGGTTGCCGCCGGCTCGGACATGTACATCGCGATGCCGGGGCTGACCCGAGGGCAGGCCAGCGTGAAGAGTTTCATCGCCTATGCCGAGGCGGGCCTCAAGCCCGTGGACATCCTGCGCGCGGCGACCATGAACGCGGCGGAGCTGCTGCGCATGCAGGACCGGCTTGGCTCGCTCGAACCGAACAAGCTCGCGGACCTGCTCGCGGTGGAGGGCGACCCGCTGAAGGACCTCCGCGCGCTGAAGCAGGTGCGGTTCGTGATGAAGGACGGACAGGTCGTCCTGGACGCCCGGGCCCAGAAGGGTCAGATCATCTGGCAGTAGTAGAGGGTCATGGACTCACACCACCAGCCGGCGCACTTGGCGCCCCGGATGAAGTGGTTCGCGGGGGCCATGAAGGTGGACTTGCCGTCGGCGATGGGGTCCGACCAGTAGCAATAGCCGGCTGAGCGTCCGGAGATGGGCGTGCACTCCAGCGAGACGCTGTCGCAGTAGCCGCCCGAACACGACAGGCCCGTCACCCAGGAGCCGTTGGGACAGATGGTGGGCCGCGTTGACTCCTCGGAGAAGGATGCGGTCCAGGTGGGATAGCCCTGCGTGGTGCCGCTCGGGGGGGTGTTGCACCCCAGCCTGACGTTGTCGCAGAAGGCGTGGCTGCAGGACGCGCCGTAGGCCAGCGCGTTCCCGGCGCACTCGGCCGGAGCCAGTTCCTCCGAGGTGTAGTACCAGCCCCAGACCTCCTGCTCCTGCACCTGCAACGAACCCTCCGGCCCCGACACAGGGACCTCCTCCGGGCCAGATTCGGAGACGTCCTCCGGGCCACAGGCCGTGAGCGTGAACAAGGTCAGTGCCGCCGCCATCCATCGTCGCGTCATGGTTTCCGTTCCCCTCGATGAAGCTGCTGAGCGGATTACGGCGCGCGATAAAAATATTCTCTCTGCGATGGATCCCTCCGGCCCGCTCCTTCGTCAGGTGCTGTCAGCCTGGGAAGGAGGTCGGCTGGGACCTCTGGCTGGAGCCCCCGCGCGCCACCCGCAGCCAGACCAGCGACACCAGCAGCCACGACGCCGTGAGCGCGCTCCACGCCTGGGGCGCGCTGGCCCAGGTCAGCCACAGCGTCACCCCCACGCCCATGGCGAGCACCCGCGCGAGCTCCAGCGGCTCGCTCCACCCCTTCGACTCCAGCATCCCGCTCCAGGCGGTCGCCATCGCCCAGAGCAGCAGGCTCAGCGCGACCTTCTGCCAGCCCGACAGCGGTGAGGCATGGTGGCTCACCAGGAGCATGAACGGCATCGACGCGAACAGCTGGAAGACGAGGTAGCCACGCACGCCGGGCAGCTCCCGGGAGTGGTACTTCACCTCCCTGCCCTCCTGCTTCCAGTATCCCAACGCGCGCGGTGGAAGGTCCGCGGGCCGCCAGCCCGTGGGCATCACCCAGAGGCGCAGCCGGTCCCAGTGGCTCTTCGTGGCGACGGCGTCCGCGACCAGCCGGGCCCACGCCTGGAAGTTGATGGCCGTCGGGTCCCAGGTGTTCGCCGGGGTGGTCAGCCCGTAGGAGCACGGCTCGGTCTCCTCCGCGTAGGTGCCGAACATCCGGTCCCAGATGATGAGGAAGCCCGCGTAGTTCTTGTCGATGTACGCGTCGTTGCGCGCGTGGTGCACGCGGTGGTGCGACGGCGTGTTCAGCCACGACTCCACCCACCCGGGGAGCTTGGGGATGACCCGCGTATGGGGGATGAACTGGAGCACCAGGTGGAAGGCCACCATCGCCAGCACCGCCTCCGGCGGGAAGCCCACCAGCACCAGCGGCCAGTAGAAGAGGAACGAGAAGAGGCGCTGGGTCACGCTCGCGCGCAGGGCCACCGCGTAGTTGAGCTCCTCGGTGGAGTGGTGCGGCGAGTGGGCCGCCCAGCCGATGTTGGTGCGGTGCCCGAAGCGGTGGAACCAGTAGAAGAGGAAGTCGACGCCCAGGAAGAGCGCCACCAGCGACAGCGGTGACGATGCGTCCAGCCGCCACGGTGCGTACTGGCCCAGCTGCGTGAACAGGGGCAGCACCAGCAGGGCCACCGCGACGTTGACGCACTGGTTCATCACCGCCGTGCCCATGCTCGCGATGGAGTCCTGGAAGCTGTAGTAGCCGTTGCGCCGCGCGACGCACCAGGCGAACTCCGCCAGGGCCAGGGCAATCACAAAGGGCGTGGCCACGGCATAGACGTTGAGGGGCATGCCCCCGGTATATGTTTGCCGGAGCCGCCTCCGCCTTAACCCAGGTCAAGCCCCGGTCCCCGCGACGTGAGATTCCCGAAGCTCTTCGAGCGCCTCGCCACCCTGGCCCCGATTCCTCCCGAGCAGTGGGCGAAGGCCGAGGCCGTGGCGAAGGAGCAGTCGCTCGCGAAGCGGGAGCTCTTCATGCGTCCGGGAGACGCGGCGGACCGGTTCGCCGTGGTGCTTCAGGGCGTCTTCCGGGGCGTGCGCGTGTCACCGCGCGGGGGCGAGTCCATCAAGGCCTTCCGCGCCGAGGGCGAGCTGATTGGCGCCTATGCGGAGATGTTGCAGCGGCTGCCGTCGATGACCGCGATTGAAGCGCTGGAGCCGAGCCACGTGCTGGTGTTCCAGACGCAGGACTTCCAGGAGCTGGAGCGGGGCCACGTGTGCTGGGAGCGGCTGGCGCGCCGGGTGGCGGAGCAGCACTTCCTCCTCAAGGAGCGCCGGGAGCAGGAGTTCCTGGAGCTGTCCGCGGAGGAGCGCCTGGTGAAGTTCTGGGAGGAGCACCCCCACCTGAAGGGAAGGATTCCCCAGCGCGACGTAGCGGCCTACCTCGGCATCACCGAGGTGGCCCTGAGCCGCATCATGTCCCGGCGCCGCAAGCGGGCGGAGTGAGCGGGCCGCTGCGCAGAAGACGGCCGGGATGGCACCTGCGCGGCCTGCCTTTGCTACGGTGCTACGCACCATGATCTCCCTTCGTACCGCGCTCGGCGCGGGAGTCCTCTTGCTGGGCCTGGGTTCCGCGGGGCTTGCCGTGCATGCCTTCCAGGCGAAGCAGCGCGCCGCGGTCGACGCGCGCATCGCAGCCCGCCAGGAGCCCGTCCTGACGCCTGCCCCGGGCCCCGCGCCCCGCGGGCTTCCCGTCGTGGCGCCGGCCGGGGTCAAGCAGGGCGAGGTGCCCCGGGGTCATGTGGACGGGGTGGCGCTGCGCGCGCTCCTGCTCCGCCGCCAGTTCGAGGATCTGACGCTGGCGGTCGAGCAGCTCCAGTGGGGCATGGAGTCGGACCCCCAGGACGAGCACTGGATGACGGACGGCATCCAGGCGCTTGGCAACGGGACCCCCGACTCGGCGGAGCTCCTCGACGCCTGGGTGGCGGCGTCGCCGCGCTCCTTCGCGCCCTACCTCGCCCGGGGTACCCACTGGGTGAACGTGGGCTACCTGCGGCGCGGGACGAGGTTCGTGGCGGCGACGGCGGAGGAGGAGCTCGCCGGGATGCGGAAGGCCTTCGAGCGTGCGGTGCCGGACCTCACCCGCGCCTGGGCGCTCCATCCGAAGGCGGTCGCGGCGGCGCGGCCGCTGCTCCACGTGGCGAACGCGCTCGGCAACCGCGAGGATCGCGAGCGCATCTTCGCCCGCGCCGCGGAGCAGTGCCCTTCCTGCGCGGACGTCCGGAGCGTCTACCTCCACGGACTGACTCCCCGCTGGGGCGGCTCCTACGAGGAGATGGACGCCTTCGCCGAGGCCCAGAGCCGCGCTCACCCCAAGCTGGGCTTCCTGCGCGGCTTCGCCGACTGGGACCGCGCGAATGATCCGCGGACCGAGGACGACAACGACCGGGAGCTGGTCCTGCTCGCCCAGGCGCTGTCGGCCGGTGACTACTGGGAGTTCCGGCTGGCGCGGGCGAAGCGGCTGCGCCGCACCGGGGCCCTGGACGCCGCGCTCGTCGAGGCGAACCGGGCCGTGGCCCTGCGGCCCGCTCGCGCGGACGTCTACTTCGAGCGCGCCCGGATCTTCGCTTCCAGCCAGAAGTGGGGACCCGCGGGAGAGGACCTCCTGCACGGCCTGCGGCTGGAGGAGACGGACGCCGACGGGCGGTCCCTGCGGCCTGGCGTGGTGAAGGGGCTGATCTACGCGGCCTGGGAGCAGCACGGGGCCGGACACCGCGAGGAGGCCCTGCGCCTGCTCGAGCTCGCGGGGGAACTTGCCCCGGGCGATCCCGAGGTGACGCGCTGGCGCACCCGGGTCGTAGACTCGCCGCTGCAGCCGCAGGTCAAGGAGCAGCAGGCCGAGATGCCCGAGGACTTCCGCGCCGTGCAGCAGCGGGACTATGCCCTGGCACGGGAGCGGCGCTTCGCGGAAATCCTCCCGCTCTGGAACGCCTTCCTCGCGCGCAATCCCGAGCACGGGCTCGCCTACCTCGAGCGCAGCGGGACGCACTACCACCTGCGCAATCTCGAGGCTGCGCTGTCCGACCTGAAGAGGGCGTGTGACCTGGGCATCAACGAGGGCTGTGCCCGTGCGCGCCAGATCGAGCAAGCCAGGGCCGCGGGCCGCTGAGCCTCAAGCCGCCCTGCCCTCTCCGGCGTTCGTGAAGCGGCCTTCGGATCAGCTCCCCGCGGGCAGCCCGGCGCCGGACTCCGCCACGAGGCCGGGCGCGGACGATCCGTTGAAGAAGCGCGACAGCTCGGCCTGGGCCTCGCGGGCTTGTGCCGCGCTGATGCGCCCTTCCCGCTCCAGCCTCCCGACGATGACGCCCGCGCGGGTGCGCAGGGTCTCGGGGCGCTGGGCCGGCAGCCAGCGGCGCGGCGCGGGCAACATGCCGGCGAGCATCGCGCCCTGCGCCACGCTGAGCGACCGCGCCGGGACGCCGAAGTGCTCGCGCGCCGCCGCCTCGATGCCGTAGACGCCCTCCCCCCACTCCACCACGTTCAGGTACAGCGCGAGGATGCGCTGCTTGGACAGATGGGATTCCAGCTGGCGCGCGAGCAGCAGCTCCTTCCCCTTGCGCAGCAGGCTGCGGTCCGTGGAGAGGTAGAGGTTCTTCGCCAGCTGCTGCGTGAGCGTGGAGGCGCCGCGCCCCAGGCGCGCCTCGCGCACAGACTGCTCGAAGGCGTTCTCCACCTCGGTCCAGTCCACGCCCTCGTGCCGGTAGAAGCGCGCGTCCTCGGAGATGAGCACGGCGTCCACGGCATGCGGGGCCACCGCGCCGAGCGACACCCAGGCCTGGCGCACGCGGGGCTTCTTGCCCGCCTCCAGCGCCTCGTCGGCTCGCTGCGCCATGAGCGCGGTGGTGCGCGGGTTCTGCGTCCGCAGGGAGGCCACGTCGGGCAGCCGCGCGAACTCCACCCCCAGCCAGAGGGCGAGCAGCAGCCACCCGGCGAGCGCCCAGCGGCCCCAGCCCGGGCCGGACTTCTTGCTCACGACGCGCCGGGCGCCGGAGGAGAGCTGCTTCGTCTTCTGCGTCCGGACGGTGGAGGGGCGCGCGGGGGGCGGACGGGAGGCCATCGGTGCACCTACATCTGCCCCGATATGCGACCCCTGTCCAGAAGACGGCCGGGCTGGACCCACCGGAGCAGGACTCCCAGTGCGTCTATACTTGCCAGGGATTGACCTTCTTTTCGGGGGGTACGGCCTTGGCCTATCGGGTCTTGAGGATGTGTGGCGCGGTCTGGCTGGGTGCCTCGCTGACGGTCTGTGGGAGCCGGGCCCCGGAGAAGTCAGGTGCGGACATCCAGTCCTCGTTGAGCGCGCTCACCCGTGCCTCCGTGCGAGGAGTCCACGCGGATGGCATCCCGGACACCCTCCAGGGGGAGCTGGGGCGCCTGGAGCCAACGGTGTCCGCCCTGTCGTTGGAGCAGGCGGCGGCGCCGGCGCTGGCCGCCGTGGCCCCCGTGTTCCGGCTCCGGCCGGAGGACCTGGTCCTTCAACGGGCGCGCCGGGACGCCGAGGGCAATCACCACCTTCGCTACCGGCAGACGAAGAATGGCCTGGACGTCATCGGAGGGGAGCTGCTCCTGCACGCGCGTCCGGATGGCACCGTGTTCATGGTGAATGGCTCCGCGCGTGACGGCGTGAGCGTCTCCGCGCGCCCCCAGGTGACGGCCGCCGACGCGGCGGAGGCCGCGCTGAAGGACACACGGGGGACGGGCCTGTCCCTCCAGGGCGAGCCACGCCTCGTGTACCTGCGCACCGAAGCGGGGCCGTTGCGGTTGGCCTGGGAGACTCGCGTGGCCGGCCAGGGAGAGGACCTGCCGCTCCGGGACCGGGTCTACGTGAGCGCGACCGACTCGACGGTCCTGCTTCGCGCGCCGGAAATCCACGGCCTGCTCTCACGAAAGGTATACAGCTACAACGGCACCCTTCCGGGCAAGCTGGTCCGCGTGGACTGGCCTTCGTATGACAGCATTGTCGACGCGAACTTCGACATGCTGGGCTACACGTACAATTGCTATCAGGTCAATTTTGGCCGTGCCTCGTATGACGGCTCGGACCATCCGCTCATCAGCACCGTGCACTTCCTGAATCAGTATTCGAACGCGTACTGGGATGGGAACCAGCTGGTGTATGGCGACGGTGATGGGGTGAACACCGGGCCCCTGGGTGTTGATGGCGACGTCACGGTGCACGAGCTGACCCACGCCGTCACGGAGACCGAATCCAATCTCACGTACGCGGGGCAGTCCGGCGCGTTGAGCGAAGCCCTCTCCGACACCTTCAGTGCCTATTGCCAGAGCTGGCAGTCCGGCACCTGGAGCACCTCCGCGGAGGTCTGGAAGATTGGCGAGGGCATCTGGACGCCACCCATTCCCGGGGATGCGCTCCGCTACATGGACGATCCCGTCAAGGACGGAGCGTCCATCGACCACGCGTCCGACTACACCTCCAGCACGGATGTGCACTACGGCTCAGGTGTGCCCAACCTGGCCTTCGCGCTGCTGTCCAAGGGCGGCACGCATCCGCGCGGGCGGTCCAACATCCACGTCCCGGCCATCGGCGTCCAGCGGGCGGGCGCCATCTGGTACAGGGCCAATACGGAGATCTTCATCAGCAGCACGACCTTCGAACAGGCGAAGGCGTGGACCGTCATGACCGCCGAGTTCATGGACTATGGCCAGGCCACCCAGGATGCGGTGAAGGCGGCCTGGGAAGCGGTCGGCGTGGGCATCACCCCGCAGCCTCCTCCGCCCTCCACCCCGCTGGAGAACGGAGTGCCGGTGACGGGGCTCTCCGGGGCGGCCACGTCCCAGGCGCTGTACACACTCGACGTGCCGGCGAACAGGCAGGTCGTCTTCACCCTCAGCGGTGGGACGGGGGACGCGGACCTGTATGTCCGCTTCAACGGCGTGCCCATCCCCGCGTATGACTGCCGCCCGTACCTGAGCGGCAACGCGGAGACCTGCACGATGCCGGCACGTGCCACCGCCGGGAAGTACTACGTCATCGTGCAAGGCTACGCGGCCTACGCGGGGGTGACGCTCAAGGGCCAGTATTCGCCTTGAGCCGCCAAGGCCTTCCTCAGTTGCAGCCCTGGCTCGTCAGCCAGTTCACGCCACGGGTCCGCTCGTTCGTGCCGTTGGACCCGCCGCCGTCCACGTTGGAGAAGGACAGGGACACGGTGCTCCCCGTGGACTGGTTGGTGATCTGCATCGTCAGGTTGTTGGGGATGAGCGCGGTGGAGTTCGGATAGTTCGCACCGATGGAGTAGCGCAACCGGCCGTTCGGCAGGCTCCCGCATTTGGCCATCTTGTTCTCGAGCTGCAGCCAGTTGCCACGGTTGAAGTTGGCATCCTGGGGCACGAGGTTCGCGCGCCCGCCCCAGCCCCCGAGCTGGGAACCGATGAGGTGTCCTCCGTCGTAGTCGTTGCTGGGATTTTCCGCGTCCCCCCACTGGCCCACGTTCGTCTGACAGGAGTCGACGCGCGGCGCGGCGGTGATGCGCGGCAGGTCCTTGTACGCCCGGTTGGGACGGCCCACGCTGTCGATGAAGTAGAACTCGCCGTCGAAGCTGTGCCACTTGCTCCGGTCCGTTGACGGGAAGAACTTCGGGCAGTCGCTGATCAGCTCCGCGGTGACGTTCCCGTGGGCGACGTACCCGACGCCGTAGGGCGTCAGCGCCTCCCGGATCTCCTCCTCCGTGTGGCTCTGGAAGAAGTCCATCAAGCCGTCCGGGCCTCCGAAGTCCTGCTCGAGCTGACGGGCGACGTCTTCTCCGCCCAGGTCCGTGACTCCACAGCCGCCGAGCAACAGACCCAACACCACCGCGACCGAGAGCTTGTTCAGGGTGCGCATTCTTCCGGCTCCTTTTCGCGACCTCAACTACCAAGAAGCCGAGAAAAATACGAGAGCAAGGAGATATGCACCTTGCGCGAATTCCGCAACGGCCCTGCTACATCATGTTTCACACACTCGCGTACCCTGGAGGTATCACAGCGGCGCGTTCCCGCTCGGGCCGTCCAATCCCTCTCTTGAATCGTCATGAAAACGCCCCCCACGATTCGACGTGGAGGGCGCTCGCGTGAAACCAGACGCGTGTTTCGTCAGCGTCTACCAGCTCCCGTCGTAGCCGGTGCCCGTCCTGAGGGTCAGGTAGGTCTCATCGCAGCGATGGTCGATGTTGCCATTCGCATCGTAGTCGCACTCGTAGACGCCACTCCCGATGTAATAGCTGTGACCGCCAGCCTGCAGCGTCGTGCTGAGGTTGCTGTTCATCGACTGGTTGTATTTGTAGTTGTAGTACGTGGACTTGTAGTTCAGCTGGAGCGCGGAGCTCAGGTTGACGGGGATGGTGCGCGCGCGGTCGGCCCAGAAGGTCGCGTAGTAGGCCGTCTCCACGTGGACGTAGTACGTGTCCTGGTAGCGCGCGGTTTCGATTGCCTCCAGGGTGACGAAGGGCACGCCGGCCAGCGCATCGCGGTGCTCGGCGGTGGGCGTGCCTGTCCTCGGCTCCGTCACCTCCGGCTGCTGCGCACCGGGGACATCGGTTTCCGGCTGGCAGGCGAACAGCACGGGGAACAGCGCGAGGGTTGCGGCAAGGAAGGTTCTTTTCATGAGGTCAGGGTGAGGCGTTGGGGGGATGGTCATGGCGACAAATGCGCCGCCACAAGCATGGCCAGATGAGGCTGGCTGGCTTGCATTTGAATGAGCCGGCGCGGAGGAAACCAATGCAGGAAAACCCTCAAATCAGCCAGCAAAAAAGCAAGACGCACGAAGATGAAATTTGGCGCCCTGGCGGCAAAGACAGTCAGCAATAACCAGGCCGCCCTGGTTTTAAGAAGAGATGGGCGGCCTGCCGCTCCCGCTCGCTCTCCCCTGATGTCACCGCCACGCCCATGGCGAGCACCCGCGCGAGCTCCAGCGGCTCGCTCCACCCTTTCGACTCCAGCATCCCGCTCCAGGCGGTCGCCATCGCCCAGAGCAGCAGGCTCAACGCGACCTTCTGCCAGCCCGACAGCGGTGAGGCATGGTGGCTCACCAGGAGCATGAAGGGCATCGACGCGAACAGCTGGAAGACGAGGTAGCCACGGACGCCGGACAGCTCCCGGGAGTGGTACTTCACCTCCGCGCCCTCCTGCTTCCAGTACCCCAACACGCGCGGAGGCAGGTCCGCGGGCCGCCAGCCCGTGGGCATCACCCAGATGCGCAGCGCATCATGTCCCGGCGCCGCAAGCGGACGGAGTGAGCGGGCCCTGGAAGGCCGCCACCCGGTTGCCCGCGGAGCCATGAAGCAGCCATCGACTCCGTGACTCCCGGCTCCACGAACACGCGAATCGAAGGGACCTGCGTGAGCAGCACCATCGGCAAGCCGAACCAGGTGACTCTGACCGTCACGGACTCGCTGGGCGCCACGGCTTCAGCCCAGCGCAACTCCAGTGCACCACCATCGCGCCGTAGCCGGCCCCACGGTCGCATGCGCTGTGCCGCACCGGACCCCATGAATGGACAGACGTGCGAGCCCAGGCTCGCGCGGACGTGCGACATTGACATGCATTGAGGCACGACGGACCTTCCAGGCGGGAAGCCTCGCTTCTCCCCTGCTCCCGCAAGCCGAGGGCCGTCACGCATGGAAACGACAGGCGAGCCCCCCTTCATCTCCACCGGGCAGCTCCCCGCCGAGGAGCGGGTCCGGGCGTTGGTGGACGAGGCCTACCAGCGCCACCAGGGCAACACGGAGGGCCAGTGCTCCCAGGTCTACCCAGCGCTGGCGCGGGTGGATCCCCGGCTCTTCGGCGCGTGCGTGGTGGGCATCAACGGCAGCAGCCATGGGGCCGGGGACGTGGACCATCCCTTCTCCCTCATGAGCGTCTCCAAGCCGTTCCTCTTCGCCCTCGTCTGCCAGGCCCTGGGGCCCGAAGCGGCCCGGCGCAAGCTGGGGGTCAATGGCACGGGCCTGCCGTTCAACTCGGCCATGGCCATTGACCAGAGCCCGGACGGACGGACGAACCCCATGGTGAACGCGGGAGCGCTGGCGACCACGAGCCTCGTTCCCGGCGGCAGTCCGGAGGCCCGGTGGCGGTTCATCCATGAGGGGTTGTCGCGCTTCGCCGGACGCCAGCTCCCGCTCGACGAGGAGGTGTATGCCTCCGCGATGCAGACCCACCACCGCAACCAGGGGCTCGCCTTCCTGTTGCACGGGCTGGGGCGCCTGGAGGCGGATCCGGTCCAGACGACGGAGCTCTACACCCGCCAGTGCGCATTGGCGGTGACCGCCAGGGACCTCGCCGTGATGGGGGCGACCCTGGCGGACGGAGGCGTCAACCCGCTCACCGGGACGCGAGTCGTCGACGAGGAGGTCTGTCATCACACGCTCGCGGTGATGGCCACCGCGGGGATGTATGAGACCTCCGGGGACTGGCTCTACGACGTGGGGGTCCCCGGCAAGAGTGGCATTGGTGGCGGCATCGTCGCCGTCGCGCCGGGAAAGGGCGGGCTGGGCACCTTCGCCCCGCTGCTCGACGCGGCGGGGAACAGCGTCAAGGGGCAGCTCGTCGCGCGGTTCCTGGCCCCACGGCTCGGGTTGAGCCTGTTCATGTCGCGCCCCAATCCCTGAGCGCTCAGAGGCGTCCTTTCCCTCAGGGCTTCCCGAGCAGTTCCAGCGCGGAGGTGGTCAGCAGGGTGACGCCGGTGCGCAGCGAGCGCTCGCGGTCCGGCGCGTAGAGGGGCGAGTGCGGGGAGGGCAGCGCCGCCTCGGCGCCCTTGGCCTCGGCGAAGCGCTTGGGCTCGGTGATGCCCAGCCACATCATCACCGCGGGCACGCCCGCGCTGCCGTACTCGGAGAAGTCCTCGCCGCCCATGACGGGCGGTGTCTCGGTGAGGTTCTTCTCGCCCAGCACCTTGCCCGCCGCGGCCACCAGCCGCTTCGTGAGCGCGGGGTCATTGAAGGTGGCGGGCGTGCCCTCGGTGACCTTGACGTCGGGAGGGCGGGTGGCTCCGGAGGCCATCGCCTCCGCCTTGGCGATGCGCTCGATGCCGGCCAGCAGCGCCTTGCGGACCTCCGGCTTGTACGTGCGCACCGTGAGCTGCAGGCGCACTTCATCCGGGATGATGTTGTGCTTGGTGCCGCCGTGGATGGCACCCACCGTGATGACTCCCGGCTCCAGCGGGCTCTTCTCCCGGCTGATGAGCGTCTGCAGCGAGAGGATGGTGCGCGCCGCCATCACCACCGGATCCACGGTGGTGTGCGGGTACGCGCCGTGCCCGCCCTTGCCGTAGAGCGTGACGTCCACCGAGTCCACGCTCGCCAGCGCATAGCCGGGGGTGAACTGCACCGTCCCCGCCGCCGCGGTGGCGATGGTGTGCAGGGCCACGGCGAAGTCCGGCTTGGGGAAGCGCTTGAACAGGCCGTCCGCCAGCATCTGCCGGGCCCCGGCGCCAATCTCCTCGGCCGGCTGCCCCACCAGCATCAGCGTGCCGCGCCACCGGTCCTTCGTCCGCGCCAGCAGCGTGGCCGTGCCCAGCCAGGACGTCATGTGCACGTCGTGTCCGCACGCGTGCATCACCGGGACCTCCGCTCCGGCCGCGTCCTTCGCCTTCGCCTTGCTGGCGTAGGGCAGCCCCGTCTTCTCCTCCACCGGCAGCGCGTCCAGGTCCGTGCGCAGCATCACCGTGGGCCCCTTGCCGTTGCGCAGCAGGGCCACCACCCCGTGCCCGCCCACCTTCGGGGTCACCTCGAAGCCAAGCTTGCGAAGGCGCTCGGCCAGCTTCGCCGCCGTCTTCTCCTCCTGGAGTGACAGCTCGGGCGTCTGGTGCAGGTCGCGGTAGAGCGCGTCCAGCTCGGGGTACAGCGCGTCCAGCCCCTCGATGGCAGCGGGAGACGCCGCCGCCGCGAGCACGGGGCCGCCGGACAACGCCAGGCAGGCGATGAGCAGGGGAAGCAAGGGAAGCGTTTTCACCAGGGAGCCTCCTGTCCTTCAGGGGGCAGCCACTACAGCACGGACCGCGCTTCGCCGCCGCGCGACGAGCCCGCGGACGGAGGCCAGGAGCCCCCAGCCCAACGCAACCAGCCCGGAGAGCAGCCCCACCGAGTCACCGATGCGCGCATAGAGCGTGGGCACGCGCCCCACCGGCAGCTCCGCGCGCAGCACCCGCTCCCGTGCCGTGAAGTGGTCCAGCTCGCCATACACGCGCCCGTAGCCGTCCACCGCCACCGACAGCCCCTGGTTCACCTGCCGCACCATGCTGAAGCCCTGCTCCACCGCGCGGAACACCGCCTGCCGCGTGTGCAGCGGACTGATGCCCTCCCAGTCGCTCGACGGCAGCAGGAGCAGCTCGAGCCCCCGCTCCGCGGCGCTGGCGAACACCGCCGGGAAGTCTCCGTCGAAGCAGATGGCGCCGCCCAGGACGCCCACGCCGGGGGCCTGGCTCACCGCCGGCTCCGGGCTGCCTGGGATGGAGTGATCCGCCTCCCACCCCGGCACCGGCCGGGACTTCACGTAGCGCCACGCCACCGCGCCATCCGGTCCCACCAGGATGAGCTCGTTGCGCAGCATCCGCTCCGCCTCGGGAGTGAAGCTCGCCACCGACATGCCGAGCCACACGCCCCGCTCGCGCGCCAGCGTGCTCCCCCTCGCGATGAGCGCCTCCAGCTCCCCGGCCAGCACCACCGCGTTCCCCTCGGACCAGAGGAGGAGCTTCGCGCCGTTCGCGGCCTCCCGCTCCGACAGGCGCAGCAGCTCCTCGTTCACCGCGCGCGAGGCCTCGGCGAACGCGCGCCAGTCCTCATCGGCGAAGACCTCGCCCTTCATGAGCCGGGACACCCCCGCCTCGCGGCCCGTGGCCAGCTCCCCCGCCACGGTGATGCCCGCCACGCGGACGGGCTCGCCCACGCTCCCCGCCCCCGCGAGCCGCAGCGCGCCGAAGCCGAGGATGGCCACCAGCACGCCCACGAACACCGCCACCCCGGGCAGGACGCGGCGTCCCGTCTCCCGGTGCTCGAACGCCCAGTTGGCCACGGTGGCGAACCACACCAGGAGGAACGTCAGGCCCCACAACCCCGTCACCGACACGAGCTGCACCAGCACCGGCACGCGGGCCTGGGTGTAGGCCAGCACGCCCCAGGTGCCGAAGGGGTTGCCCAGGCTGCTGAAGTACTCCAGCGCGGTCGTCGCCGCCGGCAGGAAGAGCGTCCCCGCGAAGGAGCCCCGCGGCCCCACGACGAGCCGGTCCGCCAGGTACAGCGCGGCGACGACCAACGCGCCCCCCAGCGCCATGCCGAAGGCGCTCGCGGCGGAGCCCGGGAAGACGCCCAGGTTCGTCACGCCGGCGGCGACGGTGTTGATCACCAGGAGCCCCACGAAGCCCACCGCGGGACGCTGCCGCCGGGAGAAGAAGAGGAACAGGGCGCCCATCAGCCAGCCGGGCAGCACCGCCCACTCCGTGTTCAACAACAGCAACAACCCCGCCCCCGCGACCAGGGCGAGCCACGGCACGAACGCGGGCAGGGGCCGCGCTCCCTCGTCCGGATGACCGCTCATCGCGCGGCCCGCTTCTTCGTCGAACCCGTCAGCTGCTGAAGGGCTTCGCGCGCCTCGTCACACCAGCGCAGGTGCGCCTCCAACCCGATCAGTCCCGCGCGAATCGACAGATGCTGGTAGGCAAGCTCCGGGTCGTTCTTCCGGGACTGGCGCACGTTCTCGTCGATGATGCGTAGCGTCGCCAGCAGCTCTTCCGCCTCGGCGCGGCTGCGCTCCACCTGGGCCAGGCAGTCCGCGGATCCCACCTGGGCCCCGAAGAAGAGCTTGAGCAACAGCTCGTTGCGCTCGACGTGCGGGAGCACCGGCCGCCGCAGCCACTCCGCGAGCGCCGCCCGCCCCGCCGTCGTCACCCGGTACACCTTCCGGACCCGTCCGCCCGGCGAGGGCTCTTCCGGCTCGAGCTCGACGAGGCGCTCCTCCGCCATCCGCTCCAGCGTCGGGTACAGATTGCCGTAGCTCTCCTGCCAGAAGTGTCCCACCGAGCGCTCGATGGCACTTCGCAGGCCGTATCCATTCATCGGCTCCCGGCACAGCATTCCCAGGACCGCGTACCGACAGGTGCTCTCCCTCGCCATGAAGGCCTCCTCCGGCCGGATATATCAGACTGATATATCCGGCCGCCAGCCCCGCGAAGCCCGTCCATGGGGGTGGGGGTGCGAGGGCTACAGCAGGCGACAGAGCCACACGCTGGGAATGGCGGCATGGAAGCCGGCCTTCTCGTAGGCCCGCCGCGCCGCCGCGTGACTCGCATCGCCACCGGTCGACACCGTGGCGACCCGGGCCCCCGCGCGCTTCATGTGGCCGAGCGCGTACTCGTAGAGCGCCGTCCCGACCCCATGTCCGGCATGCGCTGGATGGACGGCATTCAGACCGATCTCTCCGATGAGCGTCTCCGGGTCGACCTTCACCGCGACGAAGCCGACCACGCCCAGCTCGACCACGGCCACGAACACGTCCCAGCCCGAGTCCGGAGCGACGAGCCCTCGAAGCAGGTCGGCCTGGCCTGCGTCCTGCTTCGCCTGCGCGAGCTCGTAGATCTCGTCGCCCAGGAGCGAACGGAATGACGCGAACACGGGCTCGAAGGCCGCGCGGCGGATGTCCTCGAGGATCCTCCCGTCGGCGTCATGGACGCGCCGGATGTGGAAGCGCCGCCGCGCGGTGTCGCGATTGAAGGAATGCCAGACATGGGCACGGACCTCGTCGCTCAACCCCAACGCCTCGGCGCGCTCCAGCAGCGACTTCAGCTCCTCGGCGCTCAACAACTGCCGCAGGTCCGCGTGGTACTCCTGCATCAAGAACTGGTGCACCAGCACCCGGGCCGCAACCTCACGCAGCTCCTGCTCGTCGCCGACGACGAGGATCTTCGCGAGCCGATCCAGGACGGTGCTCCGCTCCAGCAAGGCCCCCCGTTTCAGGCTCAGCTCGCTCAGCGCCCGAAGCGCGTTCGCTCGCTGCCGGACGGAGAGCTGGCCCTGTTCGAGGATCTCCACCAGCGCGTCGAACACCTCGGGCCCGCGCTTGCTGAGCTCCAACAGGTCGACGGGAGACCCGCCACTTGTCCAACTCATTGATGAGCCAGCGATATGCCTTTTTGTCCATGACGACCACACTCCCAGTTCAAGCGGTGAAAACAAGCCTGCTCGCCTCCGGAGGACGAACCGTAGAGTGGCCGCATGACCTCCCCCCGCTCGTCCTTCCCGTGGTCCCCTTCCCTGCGTGCCACCGTGGCGCTGGGCTTCCTGTCCCTGGGTGCTGGCTGTGGCCCTGAAGCCGTTAGCGCTCCGCCCGCCGTGGTGGAGACCGCTCGGCCGCTCGTGGGGGCCACGCCCGCCGCCGCCGGTGAGTTCCCCTGGATGGTGTCCCTCCAGGACCTGGCCGGGAACCACCTGTGTGGCGGCACCATCATCAACACCCACTGGGTCCTCACCTCACGCCAGTGCGTGCTGGGCACCAGCACGGTGGCGCCCCCGCATCCGAGCACCCTGCGTGTCGTGGCGGGCAGCAACAGCCTGACGGCGACGAGCAGCACCCGGCAGGTGAGCACGCTGCTGGACATCGTCCCCTTCCCTGGCTCGTGGGATGTGGCGCAGGGCAAGGACGCGGCGCTCCTGCGGTTGATGACCCCGCTGGCGCTCAATGGCGTCACGGTGGCGGCCCTGCCGGTGGCGACGGCGGCGGATGTCTCCGCCGGCTACACCGCTCCGGGCGTCATCGCCACGCTGTCAGGCTGGGGGCAGACGACCCCGGGCAGTGCAATCCCAGACGCGTTGATGAAGATGAGCGTGCCGCTGATGTCCAACGCGGATGCCGCCCTGGCGCTGGGACAGCCCATCCACCTCAACGAGCTGGGGGCGGATGGTTCGGCGCAGGGCAACGCCTTCTGCACGGGGGACGTGGGCGGCCCGCTGGTGGTGGACGGGGCCGCCGGGAAGAAGCTGGTGGGCGTCGCCAGCTATAACGTGGGCTGCTCGGCGCCGGACATCTTCACGCGCGCTGCGTACCTCAAGGGGTTCATCGACTACATCACCCCGCGGCTGAGCACCGCGCCGCGGGCGACGCTGCAGCACGTGAACGCCCCCCAGGGGGGCTGGAAGCACTACTCCCTGACCCTGCCGTCGGGCATCCCCGCGTTCACCGTGACGCTCTCGAAGGGCACCGGCAATGGCACGCTCTACGTGCGAAGCGGCGCAGCGCCCACGCTGACGAGCTACGACTGCCGCTCCGGCGCCACGGACAGCAACCTGGAGTATTGCTCCCTCTCCTACCCGAGCATGGGGACCTGGTACATCTCCGTGTATGGCGAAACGGCTGTCGTCGAGGCCTCCCTGCTCGGACGTACGTTCTACTGAGTCCTGGCCCGCTGGCGCGTCCAGCCCCGGGACAGGCTCGCCAGCAGGGCAAGGCTCGCCAATAGCGACGAGGAGCTTCCCGGACCCGCCGAGCATCCGACGGCCTCCTCCTGTGCCACGGACTGTTCCGGGGGGAGCTTGACCTTGAAGCTCATCGCGAGGCTGACCGGGCTGGTGTTCCCCAGCTCGTGGGCATGGGCCGTCACGACGTGGGGCCCCTCCCCTGAGAGAGGCAACTCGGAGGTGACGGCCCAGTAGCCAGCCGCATCGACAGTGGTGATCCCGACTCTATTCTTGTCCACGATGACGGAGATGGTGAGGCCGGGACGAGCGATGCCGGAGAAGACGGGGGTAGGACCGTCCAGGATGGCGTCGAGGTAGGGCGTGGTGATGACCGGGGCCCTCAGCGTCGTCAGGTCCACGAGCCAGGAGTAGGTGGCCGGGATCGCATCCCAAATGCCGCGCGGGTCGTATGCATGCACCCGGAACGTGTAGGCGTTGTCGGGCAGGTCGGTATAGGTGACGGGCGAAGTGCACGCCCTGAAGGGCTCGTCATTCAGGCTGCACTCGAAGCGCGCTCCCCTGTACTCCGCGGTGAACTTGAAGGTCGCGTCGCGCCAGAAGGAAACGGGGAGCGGCGCGGAGTGGATGCGGGTGTCGGGCCCGGGCGAGAGCTCGAGCCAGTCGTGGCTCGCGGGGGTCGCATCCACGTTGCCGGCGCCGTCAATCGCTCGCACCTGGAAGGCATGGGGCCCCTTGGGCAGGTCGGCGTAGCTCGCGGGCGAGACGCAGGGGCTGAAGTCCGCCCCATCCAGGCTGCACTCAAAACGAGTGCCTTTCGCGCTGGTGAAGGTGAAGCGGGCCGTGGATTGGCCGCTGGGACTGCTCGGAGCGGAGCTGAGGGTGGTGTCGGGCGCCGTCAGGCCCACAGGCGCCCCCTGGGCCCGCGCCGCGCCTCCTGAGCCTGAAATGCCCAGGATCAGGAGCACGGCCAGTGCCCTCACGAAACGGCTCCCCTGCCACATCCGCTCAAGCGGCATCTGGTGCATGCGATTCCCCCCAACTGGCAATCCCACACGACATGAGTCCAACGGCGACGCGCCCAATCCCTGAGGGACTTGTCTTCGATTGGTGGCTGGCGAACAGAGGCCAATCCCTGGGTCATTGCCGCATCAGCGAGCAGGCCAGCGCCTCCCGGGGGAGGGATTGCGCCGGGAGCGCTCACTCAAGGACAATCATGGCGGCGCGTGCAAAGGCACGCTGTCCCTTCCCTGGGGGTTCCTTTCATGTCCGCCGCAAACCTGCCATCCGCGAGCAGCGCCTCGCCTGAGTACCAGTACAACTACAGTTACGTGCCCCCGCTGGCGATGGCGCAGGGAGTCCCCTCCGACCAGAAGCCCACCCTCGAGTGGTGGGGCCAGGCCATCGCGCAGGTGCTGCGCATCGCCCACAACCGGCTGCTGTGGGTGCATGAGCAGGCCCAGCGCGACGGCAAGAACGTCCCGGCGGCCCCGGTGCTCAACGTGGACCTGTCGCACCTGGGGGTGGGCTCGTTGGATCTCACGCACCTGGACAAGGTGCCCGCGCCTTCGAGCCTCACCCAGAAGCTGCGCGACGGGCTGTCCGCGTTGGGCGAGGCCGCGCGGCTCGCCGAGCAGGTGGCGGGCCTCGCCGAGAAGGCCTTCCGGGGAGAGCTGGGCAGCATCTTCGACGTCTTCAAGACGTTGCTCGAGGCGCTCGTCGTCAAGCCCAAGGGCCGCCCGGGTTCCATGCAGGACTACTTCAACCTCTTCACCACCCTGCCCCTCCCCACGGCCGCCCACCGCTTTGAAGACGACGCCACCTTCGCCTGGATGCGCGTGGCGGGCTTCAACCCGCTCGTCATCAAGCAGGCGCGCTCGGACGAGGACACGCTCGGCCTGAGCGACGCGGCCCTTTGCGCCGTGCTGGGCGCGGGGGACTCGGTGCGCCAGGCCCTGCAGGACGGGCGGCTGTATCTCGCCGACTACAAGGCGCTCGCCCGCGTGGTGAACGGCAACTTCCCGGATGGGCCCAAGTACATGTTCGCGCCCCGCGCCCTGTTCGGCCTGCCGCGCGGCTCGGGCGTGCGCCAGCTCAGGCCCCTGGGCATCCGCTGCGGCCAGGATCCCGCCGGCTATCCGCTCTACACCCCCGCGGACGGCGAGGCGTGGCAGCAGGCCAAGACGGTCGTCTCCGTGGCGGACGTCACCTACCACGAGATGATCTCCCACCTGGGCCACACCCACCTGCTGGTGGAGCCCTTCGTGGTGGCCACCCACCGGCGGCTGCCGGACGATCACCCGGTGAGCGTGCTGCTGCGGCCCCACTTCGAGGGCACGCTGTACATCAACAACGCCGCACAGGCGAAGCTCATCGCCCCCGGCGGCGACGTGGACATGCTGCTGGGCGGCACCATCCAGTCCAACCGCGCCGTCACCGTGGCGTCGCTGCTGGAGGACCCGGACTACGACTTCACCCAGGGCATGCTGCCGCACGCGCTGGAGCAGCGCGGGGTGATGGATCCGGACCTGGACTACCCCTACCGCGAGGACGCGCGGCTCGTCTGGGGCGCCATCGAGCAGTGGGTGCGCGCCTACGTGGGCCTCCACTACTCCAACGACGCCGCCGTGGCCGGGGACGCCGCGCTCCAGGCGTGGGCCGCCGAGCTGGTGGCCCAGGACGGAGGGCGCGTGAAGGGCTTTGGCGAGGACGGCGTCGCCGGCAAGCTCACCACCGTGGAGTACCTGGTGCAGGCGCTCACCATGCTGCTGTTCACCGGCAGCGCGCAGCACGCGGCGGTGAACTTCGCCCAGGCCGGGGTGATGACCTTCGTGCCGCTCGCCCCGGGCGCCGCCTACCGCGCCGCGCCCCCCACGCGCGCCGACGCCGCGCTCAACCCGGGCCTGGACCCGTACCCGCCGCTGGACATGGCCGCCGAGCAGCTCGACTTCCTCACCCTGCTCGGCTCGCTGCACCACTCGAAGCTCGGCGACTACCCGCTCCTGCACTTCAAGGACCCGGCCGTCCACGGCCCCCTGAAGGCGTTCCAGGCGGAGCTCGAGCGCATCGGCGGCGTCATCGAGCAGCGCAACACCGCGCGCTTCGAGCCCTACCCCTACCTCCTCCCCTCGCTCATCCCCCAGAGCATCAACATCTGAGCGCCCGCACCGGGGTAGCCTCACCTCCATGAGCACCCCCATCGATCCCTTCGTGCGCGTGGCCTACCGCGGCGCCTACCACCTGGCGCTCGCCTGGTGGTTCGTGCGCCGTCCGAGCACCGAGGGCACGCTCGTGGGGGTGTGGCGGGGCCGCGAGGTGCTGCTGCTGCAGAACTCCTACAAGCAGGCCTTCTCCCTGCCCGGAGGCGGCCGGCACCGCGGCGAGTCCCCGGAGGAGACCGGCGCGCGCGAGCTGCGCGAGGAGGTGGGGCTGCACGTGCCGGCCTCGCGGCTGCGCGCCGTGTGCGAGCTGCACCACACGGACGAGTTCAAGCGGGACCGGTGCCACTTCGTCGAGCTGGAGCTGGACACCGAGCCCCGGCTCATCCTCGACCAGCGCGAGGTGGTGTGGGCCCGGTGGCTGGACGTGGAGACCGCGCTGCGGCTGCCGCTCATGCCCGTGGTGCGCGCCTACCTGGAGGACGCCGCGCGGCGGCGGGGACTCGTGCCGTGACCTCCGGAAGGCGATTCCGGATTCCGGAGACCGGTCCAGGAACTGGAAAAGGCCCTCCCGCCGCCCTCCCCCTGGGTCCGCCAACCCCTTGCAATGACTGGGATGGGTGCATGACGCCTCGCGTGGCACAACCGCTGCACTGTTGTTGTGCATGCACGGTAAAATCCTCCTCCTCGATTCGAAGCCCCCGGTTCGTGGGGCGACGGCGCGGCACCTGACGGCCGCGGGCTTCACCGTCCTCACGGCTCGCACGGACGGGCAGGCGCGGAGCCTGCTGGACACGAACCTGTTCGACGCGGTCCTCATCGACCACCCCTTCGGCCGGCCCGGCATGGAGGAAGGCCTGCGCTTCGCGCGCGACCTGCGCCTGCACGACTCGCGCATCCCCATCCTGCTGATGACGGCGCTGCCCCTGGAGGAGGTGCGACACTCGGCGTGGGCGAGCGGCATCACGAAGCTGCTGCCCAAGCCGCAGCTGATGCCGGTGCTCATCCTCCACCTGTCCGCGCTCATCCCCGCCGCGGCCAACGAGGACCAGCCCCACCCCATCCCGATGCGCTAGAAACCCGGGGCCCCGTCGTGCCCGGTTCCCGTCCGGATTCCGGAAAATGGATCCGCAAGCTGGACAAAGGCCCGCGGAGGACACGGTTGCGCCGGGCCAAGTGGCCGTAAAGACGTCACCGCGACGTATTCCCGAGTCCCTGGCCCCCGCCTTGCTCATGCCTCCTCGAGTGCCCCGGAACCTGCTGATCATCGATGACGAGACGGTCCTGTGCTGGGTCCTGGGCCGCTTCTTCTCCAGCGCGGGGTACGAGGTCGACTCGGCCACGGACCTGGGCGAGGCACTGGAGCGGGTGAAGCACGGCCGGTACGACCTGGTCATCAGCGACCTGCGCCTGAGCGGCACGCAGTCCGAGGAAGGGCTCATCATCGCGGAGCGGCTGCGCGAGGCCTCGCCGGCCACACGCATGGTGCTGCTGACGGCGTTCGCGACGCCGGACCTGGGGTCGCGCGCGCAGGCCCTGGGCGTGGACCTGGTGCTGAGCAAGCCCCAGCCGCTGCCGACGCTGGCGGAGCACGTGTCGCAATTGCTGGAAGCTCCGCGCTAAGAAAACGCCTGGCCGCCGTCCAGTAGAGGTCCATGAGCGCTCCCTCCGCCGTCGCCCCCGAGGACATGCGGCGTACCCTCGTGCTTCGTGATGGGCGGATGGATGGCGAGGAAGACGTGAGACACGACCGCATCACCCAGGCCACCGAGACCTACCTCCACCAGGCCAACACGGACGGCGACGCCCTGCCGGGCCGCGGCTGGCCGACGGGCCGTGCCCGGGGCCTGGGCCGGGGGCTGGCGTTGATGGTGGCGGTGGGCCTGTCGGCAGGCGCCGCGTCGCGGGCGGAGGCCCAGGCGTCGGTGTCCCAGGCCATCGACGTGCAGCAGTACAAGCCGGGGCCGGGTGCGTACGACGTGCTCGGGCTGCATAGCGCCCGCGTCGCGCCGCACCTGACGTGGAACGTGGGCGCGTCGCTCAACTACGCGCACCAGCCGCTCAACTTCTACGACCCGCGCGAGCAGACGTTCGTCTACCGCATCGTGCAGCAACAGATCTCCCTGGACCTGATGGGCGCGGTGTCCCTCTTCGACCGGCTGGAGGTGGGCCTGGTGCTGCCGCTGACGGTCACCGGCTCGCAGTCCGCGGGCGCCGTGTCGGAGCAGTTCGCGGACGGCGTGGGCGCGGCGGGCCTGGGCGACCTGCGCGTGGTGCCCAAGCTGGCGCTGCTGTCGAAGGGCGCGCTGAACCTGGCGGTGCTCGCGCCCTTCACCCTGCCCACCGGCGGCGGGGACCACTTCCTGGGCGCGGACGGGCCCACCTTCCAGCCTCGCGTGACCGGAGAGTGGGCCACGCCGTCGCTGCGGCTGCTCGCCAACGTGGGCGTCAACCTGCGCAAGGCCCAGGACCTGCGCAACCTGCACGTGGGCAACGAGCTCACGTTCGGCGTGGGCGCGGAGGTGCCGCTCACGCAGGCGCTGTCCGCGCAGGCCACGCTCGCGTGCGCGGTGGGCCTGTCGGAGTCCGACACGGAGGAGATCCCCCTGGAGCTGCTGGGCGCCGTGAAGTACCGCTTCGCCCAGGGCTTCGCCGCGCACGTGGGCGCGGGGCCGGGCCTCACGCGAGGCTACGGCACGCCCGCCTTCCGCGTCCTCGCGGGACTGGCCTACACGCCGGGGGGAGCCCTGGCCCCGGTGGCCGCCGCGCGTGCGCCCACCTGCGTGCGAGGCCCCGAGGACTTCGACGGCTTCCAGGACGACGACGGCTGCCTGGATCCGGATGACGACCAGGACGGCATCCCCGACGCGAGCGACACCTGCCCCACCGAGCCGGAGACGGTGAACGGCGAGCGTGACGACGACGGCTGCCCGGACACGGCTCCGGAGGCGAAGCCCGCCGCGGACAACACGCAGCCCCCAGCCGCGCTCGCCCTGCCGCCCGCCCCGGTGGACATGGACGGCGACGGATTGTCCGACCCCGAGGACCGCTGCCCGGCGGTGGCGGAGGACAAGGACGGGTTCGAGGACGAGGACGGCTGCCCGGATCCGGACAACGACCGGGACGGCATCGCGGACGCGGCGGACGCGTGCCCGCTGGAGGCGGAGGTCATCAACGGCGTGAAGGACGACGACGGGTGCCCGGACAAGGGCGCGTCGAAGGTGCGCCTGGAGGGCTCGCGCATCGTCATCCTCGACAAGGTGTATTTCGCCACCGGCCAGGACGTCATCCTGCCGAAGTCGTTCCCGCTGCTGTCGCAGGTGGCCGCCGTCCTGCGCACCCACCCGGAGCTGGAGTTGGTTCGCGTGGAGGGCCACACGGACGGCCAGGGCGACGACGCGAAGAACCTGGACCTGTCGCAGCGCCGCGCGAACACCGTGCGCGACTGGCTGGTGAAGAACGGCATCGCGGCGCAGCGCCTGGAGGCGGTGGGCTCCGGCGAGACGAAGCCGGTGGACACCAACGACACGGCGAAGGGCCGGGAGAACAACCGCCGCGTGGAGTTCAACATCGTGAAGACCGCCGGCCCGGCGGAAGGAGTGTCGCCGTGAGGAAGGCAGGCGCCCGCCTGATGCTGTCGCTGCTGCTGTCGGCCTCGCCCGTCGCTGGGTTCGCGGCGGAGGCCGACAGCGCCTGCGGCGGGCTGACGTTCGACAACGGGCGGCTCACCACGGGCCGTCCCCTGGAGGCGAAGGGGCCCCGGACGGAGGCCTGCCTGCGCGAGGTGGCGGAGGCCGTGAAGGCGCGCCCCGCCATCCGGGGCCTCACCGTGGCCGCGAAGCTGCCGGACGCGGAGCGGCTGGACGGCCAGGGCCTGGCGGTGGCGAAGGCCGCGGCGGAGGTGCTGGTGAACGCGGGCATCCCCCGCACGCGCGTGTCCTTCGTGGCGCCCCCGGCCGACGCCAACGCGCCGGGCCTGTTGCAGCTCGCCTACGTGGAGCGTCCCGGGCAGCTCGCGGTGGCGCGGCTGCGCACGGCCAGCGGCCGGGTGACGGCGAGCCTGGGCGAAGCGGAGCCGAAGCCGCGCGTGGCGGGAGACCCGCTGTTCACGGGCGAGCTCGTGGCCACGGGCGATACGGGCCGGGCGCAGCTGGCGCTGGCGGACGGCAGCCTCCTGTTCCTGTCCCCCCGCAGCGCCGTGCGCCTGGGCACGCTGGAGCTCACCGCCGAGCGCCAGCGCAAGGTGCTGCTGGACCTGGTGAAGGGCACGGTGGAGACGCAGGCGGCGCCGGGCGGCGCGGGCTCCACCTTCGAGGTGCGCACGCGCGGCGCGGTGGCCGGCGTGCGAGGCACGCGCTTCCGCGTGGTGCAGCAGGAGGACGGCACCAGCCGTGTGGAGACGCTGGAGGGCAAGGTGGCCCTGGGCGCGGAGCGGGGCTCCGTGGACGTGGACGGGGGCTTCGGTTCGCGGGCGAAGCCGGCCCAGGCGCCGGAAGCGCCCCGCGCGCTCCTCACGGCCCCGGTGCTGGAGCGGCCGCGCGGCGGCGCGTACCCGAAGGCGCCGGCGCTCGTCTGGAAGGCGGTGCCGGGCGCGAAGCTGTACCGGGTGGAGCTGGCGGCGACGGCGGACTTCACGGGCGACGTGCGGGTCCAGGAGTCGGCCCATCCCACCGTGGACGCGGCGGCGCCGGGCGCGGGCAAGTGGTTCTGGCGGGTGCTGGCGGTGGACGCCGACGGCTTCGTCGGCTACCCGTCGAAGATCTTCAGCTTCGACGTCACCGGGTGAGATGACGCTGCCTGCTCGCGGTCCCAGGTCCTCGCCGCTGTCCTCCCCCGCCCTGCTGCGGGGGCTGGGCGTGGCCGTGGGCCTGCTGCTCGCGGTGGGCTCGGCGGTGACGGGCGGCGCGCCGGGCCCGGGCGAGCGGGCCTTGTATGACTTCACGGTGAGCCGGCTCCTGCCGCCGCTTCCCCCCACCGCGGACCTGGTGCTGGTGGAGGTGGACGACCGTGCGCTCGCGGCGCTGGGCGAGCGCTGGCCGCTGTCGCGCGCCACCTGGGCGAAGGCCTTCCAGGCGCTGGCGGCGTACCGCCCCAACGCGGTGGTGGTGGACGTCCTCTTCGACGCGCCGGAGTCCCGCGACGCGCTGGACCTGGGCGAGGACGTGCTGGAGCGCCTGCGCACATCGGGGCTCGCGCGGACGCCCGCGGGCGCCTCGCTGGCCAGCGACCTGGAGGCGCGGCTGTACGCGCGGGATGGCGACGCGCGGCTCACGGAGGCCTTCTCCAGGCTGGGCACCGTCATCCTGGGCAGCATGGCGTTGACGGAGGACGATGGGGGCCTGCCCGCGCAGGGAGACCCGCTGACGCCGGTGCCCCTGGACGCGGGCCGGCTGCGCCTGGGCGCGAGGGGCCTGTCCACGAGCCTGGCCCCGCTGCGGCTGGCGGCCTGGGGCAGCGGGACGCTGAACGTGCTGCTGGACGCGGACGGCGTCATCCGGCGCCATCCCTACGCGGTGCGGGTGGACGGCAAGGCGTGGCCCTCGCTCGCGCTGGCGACGGCGCTGCGCCTGTGGCCGGAGCGCTCGGAGCCGCTCCTGCGCGTGGCGTCCCTCGACGACGGGGCGCCCCTGATGCGGCTGCCCACGGCGGACTGGCTGCCGCGCGTGAGCCTGGCGGACGTGCTGGCCGCGGGCCCGTCCTCCGTGGGGCTGGACCTGGCGCTGCGGGGGAAGACCGTGTTCGTGGGCGTCACCGCCACGGGGCTGCACGGCCAGAGCACCCTGCCCGGCCAGCTCGCGGTGCCGGGCGTGGAGATCCACGGCTTCGCGATGGACAACCTGCGCGCCGGCCGGGTGCTGCGGTCCACGGGCCCCGCGGCGCTCCTGGGCATCGTGGAGACGACGCTGGTACTGGGCCTGCTGGTGTGGCGCAGGGGCCGCGCACGGAGCCTGGGCGCGGTGGTGGGACAGGCGGCGCTGCTGCTCGTCGCGCACACGGCCTTCGTGGGCTGGCTGCTGGCGGACCCGGGCTGGGTCGTGCCGCTGCTTCCCGCCGTGGTGGGTGGGGTCCTCGTGACGCTGGCGGAGGCCGTGGTGCGCACCGGGGACCTGCAGCGGCAGAGCGGCGCCCTCAAGCGCCTGTTCGGCCGTTTCCCTCGGGAGGCCCCCGCTTCGTCGGACGGCACGCCAGGGGCGGGGGCAGGCCGCGAGGCTTCACGCTCCCGGCCGGGCGATCCCCGGCCCTGACCGGGCGCGGCGCAGCGCGTGGAGACCTCCAGGGTCATGCACCGCCGACCCTGGGGCGGACGGCCGCCCTCGGACAAAGGACCGGGCCGGGGTACGCGGGCGTGACAAGCGTGGCAGCATGACCGGACCGCCATGCCTCGCTACGCGCTCATCGCCGAACCGGATCGCCACCGCGCCGCGGCCCTGCTCGCGCTCGCGCAACAAGAGGGGCTGGAGGGCACGATCGCGCGGGATGGCGCGGAGGCCCAGGAGCTGGTGCGCCTGCGCGGTGCCCCCACGCTGCTGGTGATGGACCTGGTGCTGCCGAGGGTGGACGGGTTCGCGCTGCTCGCGTGGCTGCGCGGCCGCCCGGATGCGAGCGGCACCGCGGTGGTGGTGGTGACGGCGTTCGACGAGCTGCGCGTGCGCGCGTGGCAGCTCAAGGACGCGCTCGGCATCCACGCGCTGCTCAGCCGGCGCGCGGGGCCGGAGGCGATGCGCGAGGGCGTGCGGCGCGCGCTCGCGGGCCAGCTCGCGGGCAGCATGCTGATGGAGTCCAACGGCGACGAGGAGAAGCGCCGGCTCCAGCGCATCGAAGAGCTGGCGCTGGTGGACGCGGGGCCTCCCGACACGGAGCTGCAGGAGCTGGTCTCCGAGGTCGCGCAGGCCTTCGGTGTCCCCGTCGCGCTGCTGACGCTGGTGCTGGGAGATCGCCAGTGGTTCAAGGCGCACGTGGGGCTGCCCGCCGCGCTCGCCAGGGACCGCGGCACGCCGCGCGACTGGGCCTTCTGCCACCACGTGGTGCAGGGCCGCGAGGCCATGGTGGTGCCGGACGCCACGCGCCACCCGGTGTTCCGGGACAACCCGCTGGTGCGCGACGGCATCGTCGGCAGCTACGCGGGCGCGCCGCTCGTCACCTCCACGGGCGACGTGCTGGGCTCGCTGTGCGTCATCGACACGCGTCCGCTGATGTTGGGCCCGGAGGACCTGGCGGCGCTGCGTGAGCTGGCGAACCGCGTGGCGGAGAACCTGGAGCACACCACCGCGCACGGACGGCCGCGCCCCGTCGCGCCGCGCCTCCAGGGTGCGCCGCCGAAGCCGGTGCTCAGCGAGGCGGCGGCGCTGGCGCTCGTGCGCGAGGCCATGAGCGCCCTGGACGTGCCGGTGCTGGTGGTGGCCCCGGGCCGCAAGCCGTTCGCGGCCAACCCGGCGCTGGCGGAGCTGCTGGGGCTGCCGGAGGACCGGCTGTCGGGCATGTCCTTCGATTCGCTGTGCCAGCACGTCGCGAACCTGACCGCGGATCCGGGCGGCACGCTGCGGCAGCTGGACCTGGCGGCGGAGGGTTCGCGCGGGCTGCACCTGACGCTGTCGCTGGAGCGGCCCCGGCCGCGCGTGGTGCGCTGGGTGGCACGGCCCTTCCTGGTGCCCGGCGGCGTCGCGCAGCTGCTGTCGCTGATGGACCTGGGCATCGGCTCCGACCTGATGGGCAGTCGCGAGCGGCTGCTGCGCCAGGACGCGCTCACCGGGCTGGACACCCGGCGGGTGGGCGAGGAGCGGCTGGCCAAGGAGATTGGCCGCTGCCGCCGGGAAGGGCTGCCCATCAGCCTGGTGCTGGTGGACCTGGTGGAGCTGGGCACCCTCAACCGCACGCGCGGCTTCGACGCGGGCGACGGGGCGCTGCGGGAGCTGGCCCGGCGCACGGAGGCGCTCTGCCCCCCGCCGGGCTTCGCGGTGCGCTGGACGGGGGACACCTTCCTGCTCGCCCTGCCCGGGGCGGACGCGGTGGTCGCGGAGGCCGTGCGGCAGCAGCTCCACGAGGGGCCCGGCCCGCTCGGCTGCGTGTCCATCGCCGTGACGGTGCAGGGCGAGGAGGATCCGCACGGCACCCTGGTCCGCGCGCAGGCCGCGCTGGCCCGCGCGAAGCCGGAGCGCAAGACCGCCCCCCCGCTCGAGTGAGGCCGGCCCCGGGCACGGCCCCGGGCAAACCTGTCCGACAGTCGGACAGGTTTCGTGCTTCGGCCCCCAGCACGCCCGGGCACAAGCCCGGCTGATGGGTGGGATGGCCCCTGCCTGGCGGGTTGGAGGGCCCGGGCGCCCGGGCGGTGCGTCAATGCCGTGAAAACCCTGGAGGCCCTGGCTATCGAAGGGCTTTTCCGCCCCCATGGCGCGAGGGTCCCCCACGATGATCCCCTTCTCCGTCCTCGACCTGTCCCCCGTCATCTCCGGGGGCGACCCTGGCCTCGCCCTGCGCAACAGCCTGGACCTGGCCCGCCACGCGGAGAGCCTGGGCTACCAGCGCTTCTGGCTGGCCGAGCACCACAACATGACGGGCATCGCCAGCGCGGCCACGTCGGTGGTCATCGGGTACGTGGCGGGGGGCACGAAGAAGATCCGCGTGGGCGCGGGCGGCGTCATGCTGCCCAACCACGCGCCGCTCGTCATCGCGGAGCAGTTCGGCACGCTGGAGACGCTCTACCCTGGCCGCATCGACCTGGGCCTGGGCCGCGCGCCGGGGACGGATCAGCGCACCTCCGCCGCCCTGCGCCGGGGGCTGGGGGGCGCGGACAGCTTCCCGCAGGACGTGGTGGAGCTGCAGAACTACTTCAAGGACCCCACGCCGGGACAGGCCGTGCGCGCGGTGCCGGGCGCGGGCCTGCACGTGCCGCTGTGGCTCTTGGGCTCCAGCACCTACAGCGCGCAGCTGGCCGCGGCCCTGGGCCTGCCGTTCGCCTTCGCGTCGCACTTCGCGCCCGCGCAGATGATGAGCGCGCTGCACCTGTACCGCACGCAGTTCCGCCCGTCGGACGTGCTCCAGAAGCCGTACGCGATGATTGGCGTCAACGTCTTCGCCGCGGACACGGACAAGGAGGCCCAGCGCCTCTTCACGTCGCTGCTCCAGGCCTTCCTCAACCTGCGCCGGGGCCGGCCGGGCCCGCTGCTGCCGCCGGTGGACAGCCTGGACGGTCAGCTCAACGAGATGGAGCTGGCGGAGATCGAGCACATGCTGGCGTGCACCGTGGTGGGCTCACCGGACAGCGTGCGCGACGGGCTCCAGTCCCTCCTGGAGCAGACCGGGGTCGACGAGCTGATGATCACCGCGCAGATCTACGACCACGCCGCGCGGCTGCGCTCCTTCGAGATCGTCGCCCAGGTGCGCGAGCAGCTCACGGCCGGGGACACGCGGCCCGCACCGTCCCCGCAAGCCGCGCGATGAGCTGGGCGTCGTGGCTGCCGAAGACGCGGCGCGCGCCGCCCGGCAGCCCCAGCACCAGGTAGTGGGTGTCCTCCACCACGAGCAGCGCCACCATGGACGCGAAGAAGCCCAGGGCGGTGAGCACGAGCCCCGCCTCGTACGCCCCCCGGAGCGCCGTGACGCTGACGGACAGCCAGGACAACAGCGGCAGCCCCAGCGCCCCGCCCAGGCCCACCGCGAGCAGGTAGGGCCACACCTTCGGGGTGCGGCGCGCGGTCTCCACCTGGAGCACGTCGCGCAGCGCCCAGGCCTGCCCGCCCACGACGAGCCGGTCGCGGGTGACGCGGACCTGGCCGGCCTGGAAGAGCGAGGGCTCCCCCGCGTCCGACACCGGGGCCACCAGCGGCTCCGGCGCGGCCACCGGGCGGCGCTCCACTTCACGCAGGGGGACAACGGGGCGCAGCACGGTGACGACGGCCATCGGTTCACCCATGGGTGGTGGTCTCCAAGGAGGGAAAGTGCGAGCGCAAGAGGGCGCGAAGCTCATCGAGCGGACGGCCCAGCGCGAAACATGCCCGGGCCCCCTGACACAGGGCGCGCGACACCAGGCGCTCGTCCGCGAAGGGAAGCAGGACCACGACGGGCGCGGCGGCGGCGCAGGCCCGCGCGCGCGTCAGCACCGGGAGGATGGCCTCACCGCGCTCCACGTGCGCCAGCACCAGGTCCGGCCGGGCCGCGTCACCCGCGTCCAGGAACAGGGCGATGCCCAGGTCGCCCAGCACGTCCGCCAGCAGCGACGCCAGGGACTCATCCGCACCGAGCAGCAAGGCCCGGGTTGTGCGCAGGGACGCCACGGCCCCACGTCACAGCAAGCTACATGCCGGAACCACCGCCCCCCGGGGCCGGGGAGTGATCGCCAGTGGACCGTGGCATTCCGCCATCCTCCCGTGGCGGATTGCCACGCGGGGCCTGGTCCAGGGGGCTCGAGCCCGGAGCGTCGTGCGGCGGCGGGGGGGCGTCCCAGGCGGAGGAGCCCGCCCGGCGCAGCTCGAACCAGAACGTGCTCCCCTTCCCGCGCTCGGACGTGGCCCCGACCCGGCCCCCGTGCCCTTCCACCAGCTTCTTGACGGTCGCGAGCCCCAGCCCGAGCCCTTCGGCGATGGCGCTGCTCCCCTGGACGCGGAAGTACGGCTCGAACAGGGAGGGCAGGAGCTCCGGCGCGATTCCCGGGCCCGTGTCGCTGACGCTGGTGCGGATGACGGCCCCCTCGTCCTCCACGCGGAGGGTGACCCGCCGGGTCGTCGCATCGCCCATGTACTTGATGGCGTTGCGGATCAGGTTGCCGAGCAGGCTCAGATAGACGCCGGTGTTGCAAGCCACGAGGACCGGCGGAACGGGCTCGTGACGCAGCTGGATGCCGGCCTGCTCCGTCTCCGCCGCGAAGCCGCCCAGCAGGTCGGCGATGATCGCCCGGGGTTCGGCCCGGGCACCGGGATCCGGCCGGGCTCCGGAGCGGGCGAAGTCCAGGAGCGCGCCGGTGATGGCATCCGCCCGCGAGAGGCTCCGGATGACGCGCCGGAAGGGAGCGCGGACCGCTTCCTCCGGGGCCTTGCGCAAGCCGAGCTCGGCGGCCATCCGGGCCGATGACAGTGGGTTCCGGATGTCGTGCGCGACGCGGCCCGCGAACTGCTCCAGCTCCTCCGCTCGCGCTTCGACGAACTTCGTGTGCGCGTCCGCGAGCGCGCGGCGTCCTTGCAGCTCGCGATAGAGCAACCACGCCACGACCCCGGCCAGGATGCCGCACAGCGCGTGGAGGCTCGCGCTCAGCCACACGGCTTCGCGGCGCGCTTCACGGATGCGCTCCGCCAGCTCCCGGCCCCGGACCGCGTTCCATTCGATGGAGCGCGTGATGTCCTCCAGGAGGCGCCGTCCCGGCGGTTCGACATCCCTTTCGAACAGCGCCCCCTCCGCCCCCTCCCGCACGGATGCCGCGTCCGTGCGGGCCTGCTTGACCGCGGCTTCGAAGCGCAGCCAGGACTCCTGCACGTCCCGCCTCACTGCCTGCTCGCCCGGGAGAGCCGGCAGGGACAGGTACTGGCTGATGCCCGCCCTCGCTTCCGACAGGGCCGTCCCCAGCTCACCGTCCAGCTCCGCCCGGTGCGCCGGCTCATTGATGAACCGGGCGAGGACCAGCTCGGCCTCCAGCACGGCCCTGCGGACGAGCGCCAGGTGTTCGATGCTCGGCGCCGAGTTGTGGATGATGTCCGCGGAGAGGTCGCTGATGGCCATGGACGACCGCTGGACGATCAGGCTGGTCGCGAAGAAGCTGCCCACGACGGCGGCGAAGGCGAGGAAGAGCAGCTTCCACGACACGTCGGTCCCGGCTGGGCGAGGCGTGGGCATGTCCATTCCATGGGCCGCCGCTGCCCGCACGGCAACCCCGCGAATGCCGCCCCGCGGACGTGCGTCCGGCCGCCCGGGTGTCACCCCGCGCGAGGAGAAAGCCCGCTCACCGCTCCCGCTCGCGACGATGGATGGTGGACACATCAATGCCCAGGAGCTCCGCGGCGCGGGTCTTGTTCCCGCCGCAGTGCTGGACCATCCAGTGGATGTACTCCCCCTCCAGCTTGCGCAGGGTCCACACGCCCTCCCGGGCCTGGGCGAGCGGGTCCGCCGCCTCCACCGGGGGCACCGGCGCGTGGGGCCGCAGGTCCTCCAGCGTCACCGTCTCCCGGGGGACGAGCACCACCAGCCGCTCCACCAGGTTCTCCAGCTCGCGCACGTTGCCCGGCCAGGGCATGGCGCCCAGCGCGGCCACCACCTCCGGTGACAACGACGTCACGCGTGAGCGCGGGTTGCGCGCCCGGGAGCGGGCGGTGAAGTGCTCCACCAGCTGCGGGATGTCCTCGCGGCGCTCCTTCAGCGAAGGCACCCGCAGCGTCACGACGTTGAGCCGGTAGAAGAGGTCCGCGCGGAATTTCCCCTCCCGCACGCGCGCTTCCAGGTCCTGGTGCGTCGCCGCCACCACGCGCACGTCCACGGTGCGGCTCGCGTCCGAGCCCACCGCGCGCACCTCGCCGTCCTCCAGCACGCGCAACAGCCGCGCCTGGAGCTCCGTGGGCATGTCGCCAATCTCATCCAGGAACAGCGTGCCGCCGTGCGCCTCCACGAACAGGCCGCGCCGCACGGACGTCGCTCCGGTGAAGGCGCCCTTCACGTGGCCGAACAGCTCGCTCTCCAGCAGCGGCCCCGGCAGCGCGGTGCAGTTGACGGCCACGAACGGGCCTGCCGCGCGCGGGCCCTCGAAGTGCAGCGCGCGGGCCACCAGCTCCTTGCCGCTGCCGCTCTCGCCCCGCAGCAGCACCGGGGCCGCCGCGTGCGCCACCCGGTCGATGAGCTCGTACAGGCCGCGCATGGTCGCGCTCCGGCCCACCAGCGCGCCCAGCCCCGAGCGCTCCTGCGACTTCAGCGCCCGGTGCTCCGCGCGCAGCCGGCGGTCCTCCAGCGCGCGGCCCAGGTACAGCCGCACCTCGTCCAGGCGGAAGGGCTTGGTGAAGTAGTGGTAGGCGCCTCGGCGCATCGCCTCCACCGCGCTCTCCACGCCGCCGAAGGCCGTCATCAGCAGCACGGGCAGCTCCGGGTCCACCTGGCGGGCGGCGTCCAGCACGTCCAGCCCGTCCACCTTCTCCATGCGCAGGTCCGTCAGTACCGCGTCGTACACGCGCGAGCGGATGAGGCTCAGCGCCTCCTGGCCGCCCGTGGCCAGGTCCACCGTCCAGCCCGCGTCGGCCAGCGGCTCCTGGAGCATGCGCCCCATCTCCACGTGGTCGTCCACCACGAGGATGCGTGCGTCAGACGGCAAGTCGCTCGGCATGGCGTTCCTCTGGGACAGGGCGGGCCACCGGCCACAGCACGGTGACGCGGGTGCCCTGTCCCGGCGTGCTCTCCAGCTCCACCCGGCCGCCGTGGTTGCGCACGACGTGGGCCACCATCGTCAGCCCCAGCCCCGTGCCCTGGCCGCGCTTCTTCGTCGTGAAGAACGGGTCGAACACCTGGTTGAGGCGCTCCTTCGGAATCCCGCACCCGTCGTCGCGCACGGTGAGCGCGACCAGGCCCCAGGTCCCCTCCTCCGGCCCCACCAGCGCGGAAGCCGAGACCTCCACCTTCCCGCCCTCGCTGCACGCGTCGCACGCGTTGAGCGTGAGGTTGATCAGCACCTGCTGGAGCTGATCCGCGTCCGCCGCCAGCGCGGGCACCGACTCCGGCACGTCCACGCTCAGGCCCACCCGCCGCCGCTCCGCCTCCACCTGGAGCAGCTCATGCACGCTCTTCACGAGCGGCCCCAGCGCCACCGGCCGCACCATCGCGGGCTGCAGGCGCGAGAAGTCCAGCAGCTGGCGCAGCGTGCGGCTCACCCGGTCGATCTGCTCGACGATGACGCCCAGCCCCGGCCCCTGCGGGTGCGAGGGTCCCAGCTTCCCCTGCACGTACTCCGCCCGGCCGCGCACCACGCCCAGCGGCGTGCCGATTTCATGCGCGATGCCCGCCGCCAGCACGCCCACCGTGGCCAGCTTCTCCGCGCGCAAGAGCTGCGTCTCCAGCGCGCGCACGTCGCTCAGGTCCTCCACCACCAGCAACGCGCGCGCCTCCTCCTTCGGGTCCTCCGCCGTGAGCGGCACCGCGTGCAGGTTGTACGTGCCCTCCTCGCCAAAGAGCGCCAGCGGCTCCCCCAGCAGGCTCAGCGGCCGGTCCTCCTGCTGCGCGGACGCCACCAGCGCCGACAGCCGCTCCACCACCGGCGCCGGCGCCCCGGGGAACGCCGCCGTCAGCGGGGCTCCCGTCACGTTGCCGGGCACGCGCGAGCGCAGCGCCTGGTTGACGGCGCTGATCCGCCCGTCCGCCGTGAGCGCGAGGACACCCGTGGGGATGTGGTCCAGGATCTTCCGCGTCCGGTCATGCAGCGCGGCGAGCTGGGCCGCGTGCCGGCGGCTCTCCCGGAGCGCCACCGCGCGACGGCGCGCCAGCACCACGTACACCGCGAAGGCCACCAGGAAGAACGCCACCAGCGCGCCCGCGCCCAAGAGCCGCACCACCAGCGACTGCTCGTGTGAACGCAGCGCCGCGGTGGACACCAGCGTCGCCACCGCCCAGTGGCTGCCGCCGCGCATGCGGATGGGCGTGTAGACGGCCACCACCTCCGCGCGCCCCAGCCCCAGCCGCTCCGCCTCCTGTTCGGACAGGGGCAGCATGCCGCGCGCGCCGGCCTTCAGCCGCGACACGAGGAACGCGAAGCCCGGCACGCCGGAGTCCTTCTGGCTCGCGCGGCGGAACCACTCCGCCAGGCCCGGGTCGCTCGCGGGCGTGGGCTGGCCGTGCGTGCCCACGAGCAACAGCCGCGCCTCCAGGTCCGACGTGACGATGCGCAGCGGCGCGAAGAAGGACTCCGTGTCCACCAGCACCGCCACCGCGCCCTGGGGCTTGCCGTCCGTCGCGGGCAGCGCCGTGGCCAGGATGCGCAGCCAGCCGCCGTTGGCCGCGTCCAGGATGGGCGACGTGGTGAGGTCCCCCGGCGGACGCAGCAACGCGCGGCGCGCCGTGCCCGCCATCTCCGCCACCAGCCCCTCGCGCGACACCTGCGCGTCCGGCTTGCGGTCCAACAGCAGCAGCCGCTCCGCGCCCTCGCCGTCGTACGCCGCGATGGCCTTGTACTGGCCCACCGCCTCCAGGAGCGCGCGCAGCTCCCGCCGGTGCTCCGGCAGGCTCCCCGGCTGGGACATCAGCTCCCCGGCGAAGCGCAGGTTCCTGCCCACCTCCTCCAGCGAGTCCGTGACGCCGCCCACGGCCTCGTCCAGCTGCTTCTGCCGGTCCCCCGCGAACTGCTCCACCAGGGCGGTCCGGCTGCGCTTCACGAGCGTCCAGACCCCCACCCCGACGCTCGCCAGCGCGGCGCACAGCAGGAGGATGGGCAGGAGCGTGGACCGCATGGGTGACCCGCAACCTAACCCGTTGGGTGGGCCCAAGTCCTTGTTTCCAAAAGCTTTTGTCCCACCCGTCCCCCGGTGCTTGCCCATTGACGGACCGCGTCGGGCAGTGCTACCTACCGGTCGGTAGGCGAAGTGACCTACCGGTCGGTAGGTGGTTTCGAGCCCGGCAGGAGCAGGCAGGCCGGAGAGGGAAGGCACGCATGACACCCACGGGGCGCAAACCGGACGAGGGCGAGCGGTACCGGACCATCCTGGAGACGGCGGCGCGGCTCATCTGCGAGCGCGGCTACGAGGGCACGTCGATGCAGGAGATCGCCGCCGCGTGCCGGATGACCAAGGCGGGGCTCTACCACCACATCCAGAACAAGGAGCAGCTGCTCTTCGCCATCATGAACTACGGCATGGACGTGTTCGAGGAGCAGGTCCTCGCGCCCGTGCAGGACGTGGCGGATCCGGTGGAGCGGCTGCGCCAGTGCATGCGGCACAACATCCACCTGGTGACGAGCGGCCGCAGCAAGGAGGTCATCATCATCCTCCACGAGCACGCCACGCTCACCGGTGAGGCGCGCGAGTACATCGACCGGCGCAAGAAGCGCTACGTGCGCTTCCTGGAGGACGCGTTCGCGGAGGCCAACCGCCTGGGCCGCCTGCGCGGCGTGGTGGACCCCACCGTCGCGGCCTTCTCGTTCCTGGGGATGATCCTCTGGGTCTACAAGTGGTTCAAGCCGGACGGGCGCCTCTCCGAGGAGCAGATCGCCGACGGCATGGTGGAGCTGCTCTTCCCTGGCGCGGGGGTGGGTGCCTCCGCCCCGGTGCCTTCCACGGACGACAAGGACGCGCCCGCGCTCCGCATGGTGCCGCGCGCCGCTTCCGGTTCCAGCTCCGGTTCTGGAGGAGAGCCCCAGTGAACCGCGCCCGGTGGAGTTCCCTGTCGGAGGCGGTGGCCTCCATCCCGGACGGCGCGTCGCTCGCGGCCGGCGGGTTCATGCTGGGCCGCGCGCCCATGGCGCTGGTGCTGGAGCTGGTGGCGCAGGAGAAGCGCGACCTGCAGCTCATCTCCCTGCCCAACCCGCTGCCCGCGGAGTTCCTCGTGGCGGGCGGGTGCCTCAAGCGCGTGGAGCTGCCCTTCGGCGCGCTGGTGCTGGAGAACCGCGTGCGTCCCCTGCCCTGCCTCAAGCGGGCCATCGAGGCGGGCGGGATTGAATGGCGTGAGCACGACGGCTACCGCGTGGTGCAGCGGCTGCGCGCGGCGTCCATGGGGCTGCCCTTCATCCCCGCGCCGGACGCGGACGTGTCGGAGCTGGCGGAGGTGGACGCGCCGCGCACGGTGGAGGATCCCTTCACGGGCCGCCGCGTGCCAGTGGAGCCCGCCTACTACCCGGACGTGGCGCTCATTCACGCGCGGGCGGCGGACGACAAGGGCAACCTCTTCATCGAGGACCCCACCACGGACCTGCTCGTCGCGGGCGCGGCGAAGCGCATCATCGCCACCGTGGAGGAGCGCGTGCCGAAGCTGTCTCGCGTGACCATCCCGGCCTTCCAGGTGGAGCGCGTGGTGCTCGCCCCCGGCGGCGCGCTGCCCACGGGGTGCCTGGGCAAGTACCCGCATGACGACGCGATGTTGTCCGCCTACCTGGCCGCGGCGGAAGCGGGTGACGCGAAGGGCTTCCTCATGTCGCTGCGCGAGACGCGGAGCGCGGCATGACGGCGGCGACGATGAACGCGACGCCCGCGGAGACGGTGCTGCCGCGGCTGGCGGGAGAGGAGCGCGGCATGACGGCGACGACGGTGGACGCGACGCCCGCGGAGACGGTGGTGTCGCTGCTGGCGCGGGAGATTGAGGACGGCTCGGTGGTGGCCACGGGTGTAGCGTCGCCGCTGGTCATCCTGGCCATCGCGGTGGCCAGGGCCACGCATGCGCCGGGGCTGACGTACCTGGCGTGCGTGGGCTCCTTGGACCCCGCGCTGCCGGAGCTGTACCCGTCGTCGGAGGACCTGCGCTACCTGGACGGCCGCTCCGCGGAGGTGAGCATCGCGGACCTCTTCGACCACGCGCGGCGCGGCCGGGTGGACACGGTGTTCTTCGGCGCGGCGGAGGTCGACCCCGCGGGCCGCACCAACATGACGGCGTCCGGCAGCCTGGAGAAGCCTCGCGCCAAGTTCCCCGGCGTCGCGGGCGCGGCCACGCTGCGCCAGTGGGTGAAGAACCCCGTGCTGCTGGTGCCCCGGCAGTCGCGCCGCAACCTCGTCCCGCAGGTGCAGGTGGCGACGACGCGCGACCCCAGCCGTCCGGTGCGGCTCATCTCCGACCTGGGTACGTATGAGCTGGGCGGCCCCCGTGGCGCGCGGCTCCTGTCGCGGCACCCCTGGGCGACGGTGGACGGCATCGCCGAGCGCACCGGCTTCGCGTTCGCGGTGCCGGACACCCTGCCCGTCACCTCTCTGCCGGACGCGCGCACGGTGGCGGCCATCCGCGCGCTGGACCCCCGCAACCTGCGCGACGCGCTCGTCGGCGGCTGAAGCCCTTCTCCCCCACTTTTTCGCAGCACGGAAATGAGGCACCGCATGGAAGCTGTCGTTCTTCGCCAGTTCGGGAGTGCAGAGAACCTGCGTCTGGAGACCGTGCCGGTTCCCCGGCCGGGCAAGGGCGAGGTGCTGCTGAAGGTCCACGCGTGCGGCGTCTGCTACCACGACGTCATCAACCGCCGCGGCAACCTGCCCCGCACGCACGTGCCCGCCATCCTGGGCCACGAGGCCGCGGGCGAGGTGGTGGAAGTCGGTCCGGACACGGTGGGCTGGAAGGTGGGCGACCGCGCCGCGACGCTCCAGCGCATGTCCTGCGGCGAGTGCGCGCTGTGCCTCTCCGGCCGCAACAGCCTGTGCAAGACGGACAACCGCTTCTTCGGCGAGGAGCTCCAGGGCGGCTACGCGCAGTTCATGGTGGCCCCGGTGCGCGGCCTGGGCCGCGTGCCGTCCGACCTGCCCTGGGCGGTGGCCGCGACGGTGTGCTGCACGCTGGGCACCGCGGTCCACACGCTGCGCACGCGGGCGAAGGTGAAGCCCGGTGAGACGGTGCTCATTACCGGCGCCAGCGGCGGCGTGGGCCTGGCCGCCGTGCAGCTGGCCAAGGCGGACGGCGCGCGCGTCATCGCCATCACCTCCGGCGAGGCGAAGGTGGCGGCGCTGAAGGAGGCGGGAGCGGACGAGGTGATTGTCTCGCGCGGCCTGGACTTCGGCTCGGAGGCGCGCAAGCGCACGCAGGGCCAGGGCGTGGACGTGGCGGTGGAGATCGTCGGCAGCGCCACCTTCGACCAGACGCTCAAGGCCATGGCGCCCGGTGGGCGCGTGGTGGTGGTGGGCAACCTGGAGTCGGGGGTGGTGAACCTCAACCCGGGCCTGGTCATCGTGAAGGAGCTGGAGATTCTGGGCGCGTACGCGACGACGCGCGAGGAGCTGGACGAGTCGCTGCGGTTGACGGCCAAGGGCCTCATCCGCCCCTTCGTGTCGGAAGAGGTGGCGCTCGCGGACGCGGGCCGTGCGCACTTCCGGCTGGAGAACCGGGAAGTGGCGGGCCGGCTGGTGCTGGTGCCGCCGGCGGCGTGAGGCCTTTTGGATTCGCGACCTTTTGACTTGAGGAGCTCCCCATGAAGAAGCGGGTTGGAATCGAAGCGCTGGCGGTGGCGGTCCCCCGGCGGTACGTGGACATCGAGGACCTGGCGCGGGCGCGCGGCGTGGACCCGGCGAAGTTCACCGCGGGCCTGGGCGCGAAGGAGATGGCGGTCAACGACCCGGGCGAGGACTCCGTGTCGCTGGCGGCCACGGCGGCCGCGCGGCTCATCCAGCAGCAGGGCGTGGACACCTCCAAGCTGGGCATGCTGGTGGTGGGCACCGAGACGGGCGTGGACCACTCGAAGCCCATCGCGTCACACGTGCACGGCCTCTTGAAGCTGCCGCGCGCCATGCGCACGTTCGACTCGCAGCACGCGTGCTACGGCGGCACGGCGGGCCTGATGGCGGCGGCGGAGTGGATCGCCTCCGGCGCCGGGGCGGGCCGCTCCGCGCTGGTGGTGTGCACGGACATCGCGCGCTACGGCCTGAAGACGGCGGGCGAGCCCACCCAGGGCGGCGGCGCGGTGGCGCTGCTGGTGTCGGAGACGCCGGACCTGCTGGCGCTGGACGTGGGGCTCAATGGCGTGAGCACCGCGGACGTGTACGACTTCTGGCGGCCGGTGGGCCGGCGCGAGGCGCTGGTGGACGGGCACTACTCCATCACCTGCTACCTGGACGCCATGGCGGGCGCGTACCGGGGCTGGCGCGAGCGCGCCATGGAGCAGGGGCTGGTGCGGTGGGACTCGAAGCTGCCCAGCGAGCAGCTCTCGCGCATCCTGTACCACGTGCCCTTCTGCAAGATGGCGCGCAAGGCGCACGCGCAGGTGCGGCTGTGCGACCTGGAGGACTCCGGCAGCGGGCCGGCCACGCCGGAAGCGCGCGACGAGGCGGCGAAGTCGCAGGCCAGCTACGACGCGCAGGTGGCGAAGTCGCTGGGGCTGAACGCGCGGGTGGGCAACGTCTACACGGCGTCGCTGTACCTGGCGCTCGCGGGCCAACTGCATGCGGAGGGCGCGGCGCTGGCGGGCCAGCGGATGGGCCTCTTGTCCTACGGCAGCGGTTCCTGCGCGGAGTTCTTCTCCGGCATCGTGGGTGAGAAGGCGGCGGAGCGCATGGCCCGCGCGGACCTGGACACGGTGCTGGCGAAGCGCGAGCGCGTGTCGGTGGAGGAGTACGAGCGGCTGATGAACCTGCCCTACGACGCGCCGGAGGCGATTGCCCCGGAGCCGGGCACGTTCCGGCTGGCGGAGATCCACGAGTTCCGCCGCAAGTACGCGGGCGCGTAGGACCGCGTCCCTTCCACGGTCGTACCCACGGGCGATGCGCGCTGGAAGGCGTGCATCGCCCGTTCGCGTTTCGTGTGTCGCGGCTGGTAGCGTCGGTGGCTCAAGCCCTTCTTCCGGGAGTCATGCATGAGTGCGCACCGGCTTCGTCGCTTGTTCTCGCGGGCCCTGACGGCCTCGCTGGCCACCCCCTTGCTGCTCTCGGGATGTCAGAGCGAATCCGCCTCGAAGCCCACCGCGCCTGATTCAAGGCAGACCGTGATGGCCCCGGAGCCGGTGGCGATCGAGTGCACGCAAGGGGTTCCCGCGCCCGGCAAGTTGACGACCTCTCCCGCGCCGGACCTCGTCGAGGTGCGACGCATCTCGTATCCCTTCGGTGGACCGGAGGGCCCCATCGTGGGGAAGCGGCAGGCCGCGGCCGGGATTGCCTGTCAAAGCGCCACGAACAAGGACGCCTGTCTGAACGCCCTGGAGCACCTGGCCGTGCGAAGCGGCTTCCATGAGCAATGCATCCAGTGGTGCGGCGCGTACTACCTCGCGGTGACACGCGGAGACGAGGTCGCCGCCATCGACTCGTTGCAGTCCCTCCGCGCGCTGCTGGGCTCCATCGACACCGCGCAGGAGGCCGCGCTCATGGCCTTCGCCTCCGGCCTCAACCCGTGCGCCCGGGAACCGCGGCAGCTCTCGGATGGCGCGACAGCCAGGCCCGAGGGCGGCTTCACCCTCAGCGCATTCTCGGGCAGTGGCTGCCGCGAGGACGTTCTGCGGCACACGCTGCGGGTTTCGGTCAGCGGTGAAGTGGCCGAGGTGAGTCGCGAGGTCGCGCAGAAGGCAACCCAGGATTGTCCCGTCGTCGGAAGGCGGCCCGCGGGACTCCTCGTAGTGGAGAGCGGCGCTGGCGATGACGCCCGTGGCCGCTACTTCGCGGACGTCGCCCGCCTGGAGGCCGCCTCCATCCAGGCCTTCTTGCGGCTGCGCGAGGAGCTGGCCCTGCATGGCGCGGACGAGGCGTTGCAGGACGCGGCGCTCGCCAGCGCGGTGGATGAGGTGCTGCATGCCGACGTCACCGGTCGGCTCGCCCGCCGCTTTGGCGCGGTCCCTCCCCTGCCCTCTGTCGCCGACGTGCCGCCGCGGGCCTTGCTCGAGGTGCTGCTCGACAACGCCGTGGAGGGCTGCGTGCGGGAGACGTTCGGCGCTTTGGTGGCCCACCATCAGGCGCTGCACGCGAAGGACCCAGAGATCCGCGAGGCCATGGCGCGCATCGCCGAGGATGAGACCCGGCACGCGGGCCTGTCCTGGGACATCGACGCGTGGGCCGCGTCGAAGCTGTCCCCTGCGGAGCGGGACTCCCTCCGGGAGGCCCGGCGTCAAGCGCTGGCCGTGCTGCGCGCGGAGGTGGCCGTGCCGCTCGATGCACAGCTCACGTCCGATGCAGGCCTGCCTTCACCTGCGGTGGGACTGGCACTGCTGGACTCGCTGGAGCAGGAACTCTGGGCCTGATGTCCCACGCGTCCGGGGTCGCGTGTCCAAGGGAGGGGCGGGCCTGGGGCCCGCGCCTTGCCTTCGAGGGAATCAATGAACGTGGACCGGCTGCGGTTTCTCTTCTCCCGCGCGCTGCGCACCTCCCTGGCCACACCGCTGCTCATCGCGGGATGTGGAAGGGAGCCCGTCGTCGTGGAGCCCCCACCGACGAAGCCGGAGCCTGTCGACCTGAGCCAGCACTCGGACGTCGAGTGCGTGAACGGCGCCCCCGCCATCAGCGACCTGTCCATCGAGCCGCCGCCTGACTCGGTCCAGCTCCGTGCCATCTACCTGAGGACTCCGCCGTTCGGTCTTCCCGCACTGCGCGTCCGGACCTCGGAGGGAGAAGCCTGCGCGACGGCCACCGACCCGCAGGACTGTCAGGCGCGGCTCGACACGCTGGAGATCCAGCAGGGCTTTCCGCGGACCTGCGCCATCGCCGAGGGCTGCGCTGAAGACTTCGTGGCCATGACCCGAGGGGACGAGGTGGCGGCCTTCACGAACGCGGAGTCCGTCAGGGCGCTCCTCGGCCGCATCGACACCCCGCAGGAGGCGGCGCTCCTGGCCTTCGCCGCGGGCTATTCGCTGTGCGAGTGGACCGGCGACAGGCACGGCAAGGTACGGGCCTTCCCGGATGGGACGTTCAGCGTCGTCGGCACCCAGGGGTATGCCTGTGGCGAGGGCACACAGCTGACGCAGCACGTGCTGGGCATCACGGCCACGGGTGAGCTCACCGAGCAGCAGCGCGTCGTCCTCGAGGAGGGCTCACCCCTCTGCGCCATCGGCCGGAGGCCTGTAGGGCTCCAGGATGCGCGCGCGGGTGGCTGCGAGGACGCACGGGGCCGTTACTTCGCGGACTCGGCCCGGCTGGAGGCCGCGTCCATCCACGCCTTCCTGCGCCTGCGCGAGGAGCTGGCCCTGCACGGCGCGAGCCCTGAGCTGCAGGACGCGGCGCTCACCAGCGCGGCGGAAGAGGTGCGGCACACCGGCGTCACCGCCCGCCTCGCCCTTCGCTTCGGCGCCACGCCCTTGCCTCCCGCCGTCACGGACCTGCCGCTGCGTCCGCTGGACGAGGTGCTGCTCGACAACACCGTGGAGGGCTGCGTGCGGGAAACCTATGGCGCGCTCGTGGCGCACCATCAGGCACTGCATGCGAAGGACCCGGAGATCCGCGAGGCCATGGTGCGCATCGCGGAGGACGAGACCCGGCACGCGGGCCTGTCGTGGGACATCGACGCGTGGGCCACACCCCACCTGTCCGCCGAACAGCGCGCCTCCCTTCAAGAGGCCCGGCGGCAGGCCATCGCGGTGCTGCGCGCGGAGGTGGCCGTGCCGCTCGACGCGGAGCTGACCGCCGACGCCGGACTGCCCTCTCCGGAGGTCGCGGCGGCCCTGCTCGACTCGCTCGAGCAGGCGATCTGGGCCTGAGTCACAACCCCAGGAAGGTGAGCACCGCCGCCAGGTCCTCGTCCGACAGGGCCTCGCGGCTGTAGAGCGGCATGGTGCCGCCGACGGCGAAGAAGCTGCCGTGGCGCAGCTTCTCGATGACCACCAGCCGCCGGGGAATGCCGGGGAAGAGCGCGTCGTAGTCGTCCGTCACCTCCGGCAACACCGACGCGAACGACGTCAGCCGTCCCTCCCCGGTGTGCGTGGCCCCATGGCACGTCTGGCAGGCGGCGCGGTACACGGCGCCTCCCCGTCCGGCGTCACCGGGCGGCACGTCCTGGATGTCCTTCACCACCGTGAAGGGCAGCGCTGGCGCGTCCGTGTCCGGGCTGATCCGCACCAGGTACTCGTACAGGGCCCGCGCCTTGGGGTCCTCCCGCGTGAGGGGGGACACGCCGCGCATGAAGTTCAGGTAGCAGAAGTTCACCGCGCTCAGCAGGTCCGTCTCGTAGCCGCCCCACCACGACTCGCGGAACGCCACGTCCGCCAGCGGGTAGCCCGCGAGCATGCGGTCCGCGTCAGGCGTCGCGCTCGTCGCGTGGCAGGTCGCGCAGGAGAAGCTGTTGAACTGGCTGTCCGACAGCCGGGCATCGTGGAACAGCTCCTCACCGAACTCCGCCGCGGGCGTCGCGCCGCCACAGCCCGCCAGCAGCGCGCCCAGCAAACAGAGCCACCTCATGGCCGGCTCCGCAGCAGCGCCACCGAGTCCGGGAAGAGCCCCACCTGGACCGTCTTCACCACCCGCCGCTCCTCCAGCGACACGACGTGGAGCGTGCCCGGCGCCACATGGTCTCCCTCACAGACCGCGAGCGCGTAACGCTCGTCCGGCGTCAGCATCAGCTGGTGCACGTTGAGGCAGCCGCTGGGCGCCAGCTCAATCTCTCCAGGCACCGCTTCCGGATGGTCCGGATCGATGACGGCGATGGAGTCCACCGACTGATATGGCATGTAGAGCGTGCGCCCGTCGGACGTGAAGACGCCGAACATCGGCGCGCCCGGCAGCCACACCGTGCGCTGGGGGTCCATGGTGAGCGTCACGGGGTCCAGGTACTGCACCGCGCGGCTCGCGAGCGAGCTGACCCACACCGCGCCCGTCGTGGGCGACACCGTGAGCGCATAGGGCTGGTGGAGGGGCCGCACGGCCGTGCCGGCGGTGTCCGCCACCTTCACGCGGCGCACCGGGTGGTCCGCCCCCTCCAGGTCAACGATGGCCACCTCGTCGGACCAACAGGCGACGTAGGCGCGGCGTCCGTCCAGCGAAAGGCGTACGGCGTGAGGCGCGGGACAGACGGGGACCATCGCCGTGCGCGTCATCGTCCGCGCGTCGAGGATGGCCATCCTTGAATCCATCTCCGCTTCCGTGCCTCCGCGCCTCGCCACCTCCGCGATCTTCAAGAGGTCGAAGTGCGTCTGGTAGAGCGTCTGCCCATCCGCGCTGAGGAAGACGTCACCCGGGTTGGGATCCACGCGCACCGACCCCACGACGGCGTGGGTGGCCGCGTCCAGCTTGAGGCAGTAGCCGTCCGCCTTCCCCGAGCCATGCGTCCCGTGCGGTCCAGAGCCAGAGCCCGGCACGTAGTTGGAGATGCCCACGTAATAGAAGTCGTTGTCCGGCGAGACGGCCGTGTGGTGCGGTCCCTCCAGCTCCACCGGGTTGAGCCCCACCGGGACGCGCGCCAGCTCTCCCCAGGTGGGCGACTCCATCCCGTCCAGGTCCAGCAGGCTGAGGGTGTCCTCCAGGTTGTTGGTGATGATCAGCCGCCCCGCAGGCCCCACGGGCGGCAGCGGCGCGGACACCGGCCACGGCGCTTCGACGCCGTACTCCAGCTCCGGCACCTCGAGCGGCCCCGTGTCCGTCTCCCCACAGGCTCCGAGCACCCCCACTGTCAGCAGCCAGGCCCACGCCCTGAGGGCCCGCTGCGTGCGAAGCAGGACGGTCGTCATGACCTCTGGCTCCGCGCCGGCGCCCCCCGCCGGGACCGGCGCGTCCACGCCGTCGCGAGCACCAGGAGCGCGCCCGGCACCAGCCCCGGCGCCGCCGTGCAGCCATCCGAGGCCGGAGGCGCCACGGGCGGCTCGGAGGGGCCGGCGTCCTGCGTGGGCCCCACTCCGCCGTCCGGACCCGCGCCGTAGAGCTGCGCCAGCTGAGGCCACAGGGCCGGACACCGCTGCTGCACGGGCGTCGAGGCGGGACACAGGTGCGCGCCCTGCACGTCGCCCAGCTTGAACATGGGCTCCCAGGTCGTGCCCTCGTCCGCGCTCTTCGCCAGCGCCCAGCCGCCCGTCCAGCCCGGGCCGCAGCCATAGAGCGTCCCGTTCCGCTTCAGCGCGCAGGCGTTCCCGTTGGGCTCCGCCAGCTCCGTGAAGGGTCCGTCATCCTGGCCCCGGAACATGCGGGTCGTCGTGGAGACCCAGACCGTGCGCCCGTCCGGGGACGCCTCCACGCTGGCGATGCGCTCGTAGGTGTCCATCACCGGCGTCAGCGTGACGCCGCCGTCCGTGCTCTTGAGCAGCGCGTCGCGCCCCTGCGCGGAGACCTTCGCCCACAGCACGTCCGGCGAGGCGTCGCTCACACGCAGCAGCACCAGGTCATACGGAAGCTTGAGCCCGGGGAGCGGCTGGGGCAGCCGCGTCCAGGCGCGCCCACCGTCGTCGCTGCGCGCGAGGAACTGTCCTTCCGCGTCCTGGCCCGACGCGTAGATGCGCAGCGGCTCCGACGCGGCCACGCGGATGGCGGAGTACTGGGAGCCCGGCGTCGGCGCCAGCGCCTGCACCCACGACTCGCCGCCGTCCTCGGAGCGGTACAGCCCGTTGCTCAGGGACGGCCGCCCCGTGCTGACGTACAGCAGCCGCTCGTCCACCGGGTGCACCGCGAGGCTCGTGACCCACGTGTCCTTGAAATATCCGTGCGCCGTCCAGGTGCAGCCGCTGTCGTCGGAGCGCACCAGCGCGCTGCCCGTGGCGGCCAGGATGGCCCCACCAGACAGCCAGAAGTAGCGCTCCGGACGCCAGATGGCGATGCCCATGCCCTCCGGGCAGATCCACCGCCACGTCGTGCCCTGGTCGCGGGAGATGAGCGCGCCCGAGGCGTCGCCCATGATCCAATCGTCCTCGTGCCCGCGGCGCACGCTGAGGCTGCTCGCCTCGTCGGGCATGCCCCAGTGCGCACTGGCCGGAGCCGCCCACAGGGACAGGAGCAGCGGCAGCCTCCAGGACAGGAGGACGGATGTCTTCATCACGGTGTGGCTCCGGCGCGGCAAGGAAACAACGAGCGGCCGCGCCCCGGAACTCCCTCCGGGGCGCGGCCGCTCTACTGGGGGGACTGCCTAGTTGGGCGAGTTGCGGTACTCGAAGTCCTCGAGCGTCATCAGGTAGTCCTTCTTGTCCTCGCGGTACCGGATGCAGTAGCGCGTCGGGTAGAGGCCGGAGACCTCCATCGCCGGGGGCGCCTTGATGACGCGGCAGTCCTCGACGGGCTTGCTCTTGGCGAAGCTGCCCTCGACCACGGTCTCGAAGTACGTGATGTGGCCGTCATAGGCGCCGTAGACGAACGCCTGCGTGAAGGGCTCGCCGTTGAAGGGCGACTCGGCGATGTCCGCCAGGTGGTTGCCCATGCGCGCGGACACGCCCTTCTGGTTCTCGAAGCCCGTCGGGTAGAAGGGCGCCGGCGGGTCCTTGATGGCCTTCGCGTAGTCGTTGCAGTCCGTGTAGACGCCGCACGGGCCGGTGCGGATGAAGTTGCGCGTCACGAAGTCCTGCATGAAGAAGTGCAGGTCGAAGTGCCCCTTGTCGAACGCGCCGATGGGGCCGTGGCCCCGGCCCTGCCAGTTGAACATGATCCACTGGAAGGGGACGTCCTTCATCTTGGGGAACCAGAGCACGCGCTCGTGGCCGCCGTTGCACTCCTTCTCCGGGTCCGTCACTCCGTCGTTGTTCATGTCCCAGCACGTCTGCCCGTCGTTCGTCGGCTGATGGGGCAGCATGGGCAGCGTGTCCATGGCGGCCTGGTCCACGGTGACGCCAATGGCCTTCACGGAGCCGTCCGGGTTCTTCTGGACGATGGACTGCACGTAGCCGTCGCCAAACGACACGCGGTTCTCCATCAGGTCGCACAGGCCACGGTACGCGCCGTCCTTCACCAGCTTGGACAGCTCCTTCTCGGAGACCTTCTTGGCCTTGCCGTCGACACAGGCATCCACGGTCTCGCCCTCATCGGAACAGCCAGCCATGCCCAGCAGGGCCACACCCAAAATCCACGGACTCAGACGATGAAACACGGTGCACTCCTTGTGAACGAAACGGGATGAACGAAGCAGCAGCCCCGGCTCAAGCGCGCAGGGCGGACGACAGCGAGCCCACGAGCGCGTCGAGCCCGTGGCTGAACAGGGTGTAGTGGTTGCCTTCCAGCTCCACGAGCTGGCCGCCCGAGGTGAGCCGCAGCCACGCCTCCGCGTTCTGCCGCGAGGCGCCTCCAGGCTGCGCGCCCCGGCAGAACCACACGCGGCCGGCGTAGGGCCGGGCCTGGTACGCGGTGAGGGCGCGCATGTTCGCCTTGAACACCTCCGCGTGCGCCCCCAGCGTCGCGCGGTCGAGCTCCGGGGCGATGGCCTCCTGCGCCCGCAGGTCCTCCACCACGCGCTCCAGCACGGCCTCCGCGGGCAGGTCCCGCAGCGCGCCGGCATCCACCGAGACGCGCCGGGCCGACAGGGCGCCCAGGTCCTCGGCGAAGCGCGCCATCAGCGCCGCCTCGTCCATGGCGTCCCCACCCTGCCCCGCCGGCGGGACGAGCACGTCGATGAGCGCGAGCGTGGAGACGGTGTCTCCCGCCGCCTGGAGCTGGCGTGCCATCTCGTAGGCGACGACGCCGCCCATGGACCAGCCGCCCAGGTGGTACGGGCCGCGAGGCTGCACGTCGCGCAGCGCCTCCAGGTACGCCGCGGCCATGGCCTCGATGGACCGGGGCGGCGCGCCGGGCGGCACCTGGAGCCCGAAGACGGGCTGATCCGGCCCCAGCTTCCGCGCCAGCTCCGCGTAGCAGAGGACGCTGCCTCCCACGGGGTGCACGAGGAAGAGCGGCGGCCGCGTGCCCGACGGCTGGATGGGCACCAGTGCGCCCCGCCCCTCGCGCCGGGGCGCTTCCGGTCCCTCCAGGGACGCGGCGAGCAGCGCGATGGTGGGCATCTCGAAGAGGGTCGCCAGCGGCAGCTCCCGGCCCAGCTCCTGGCGCAGCCGCGCCATCAGCCGCACCGCGAGCAGCGAGTTGCCGCCCACCTCGAAGAAGTTGTCGTGGACGCCCACCGGGCCCGGCAGCAGGCCTTCCCAGAGGCCGGCCAGCGTCTTCTCCAGCCCGGTGCGCGGCGGCACCCGGACGCCGGTCTGCTTCTGCGGCTGCGTGCCCTCCAGGGCCGGCAGCGCGCCGCGGTCCACCTTCCCGTTCGCGCTGAGCGGCAGCGAGTCCAGCGTCACGAAGGTCTGCGGCACCATGTACTCCGGCAGCTTCGTGCGCAGCGCCTCGCGCAGGGCGTCCAGCGCCGGGGGCGCCTCCGCGTCCAGCACCACGTAGGCGACGAGCCGCTTGTTGCCCCGCTTCTCACCCACCGCGGACGCGACGGCGGCGCGCACGCCCGGGTGCTGGAGCAGCGCGTTCTCAATCTCCCCCAGCTCGATGCGGAAGCCCTGCACCTTGACCTGGAAGTCCTCGCGGCCCAGGAACTCGATGTCGCCGGAGGGCAGGCAGCGGCCCAGGTCGCCCGTGCGGTACAGCCGCTCGCCCGTCAGCGGGTGGCGGATGAAGCTGGCGCGGGTCTTCTCCTCGTCCTTCCAGTAGCCGCGCGCGACGCCCACGCCGCCGATGAAGATCTGCCCCGGCACCCAGGTGGGACAAGGCATCAGCGCGTCGTCGAGCACCAGCATCTGCTGGTTCAGCATCGCCTTGCCGTAGGGGATGCTGGGCCAGGCCGGGTCCACGTCGCCAATGGGGTAGACGATGGACCAGATGGCCGCCTCGGTGGCGCCGCCCATGCTGTAGACGGCGGCGTTCGGCGCCACGGCGCGGATGCGCTCCGGCAGCGACACCGGAATCCAGTCGCCGCTCATCATCACCGTCTTGAGCTGGGGCCACGTCTCGCCCAGGCCCGCCAGGTGGTCGGTCATCATCTCCATCAGCGCGGGCACGCTGTTCCACACCGTCACGCGGTGCTCGCGCACCAGCTGGAGCCAGCGGCCGGGCTCGCGCAGCTCACCGGGCTCCGGGATGACCAGCGCGCCGCCCGCGGCCAGGAGGCCGAAGACGTCCCACACGGAGAGGTCGAAGTTCATCGCCGACAGCGCGAAGCCCCGGCTGTCCGCGTCGACGCCGTAGCGCGTGTTGACGTCCAGCAGCGTGTTGAGCGCGGACCGGTGCTCAATCATCACGCCCTTGGGGTGGCCCGTGGAGCCGGACGTGTAGATGACGTAGGCCAGGTCCTCCGGACGCTGCACGCTCGGCAGCGCGTCCGCGGCGGGGCGCTGCGCCTCCGGTCCGTCGATGGCCAGCACCGCGTCAGAGTCCACGCCCGCCAGGTCCAGCTTGAGCCAGGACTGGGTGAGCACCTGCTTCGCCCCCGTGTTCTCCAGGAGGTAGCGCAGGCGCGCCGGAGGCAGGTGCGCGTCGATGGGCACGTACGCGGCGCCGGACTTGAGGACGCCCAGCGCGGCGACGACCTGCTCCCAGCCCTTCTCCATCACCAGGGCCACGAGCGCGTTGGGCTTCGCCCCCTGGTCGCGCAGCCACCGCGCGACGCGGTTGGAGGCTGCGTCCAGTTCGCCGTAGGTGAGCGTGCGGCGCGAGGTGATGACCGCGAGCCGGTCCGGCTGGAGCGCCGCGGCCCGCACGAACGGCTCGTGCATCAGGCCCTGCGCCACGGGCGCGGCCGTCGCGTTGGCCAGCCGGCGGGCTTCCAGCTGCTCCGGAGGCACCAGCAAGCGCGTGCGCTCACTCCAGGCGGACGGCTCCGCGGCCAGCCGCGTCACCAGGCCCGAGTAGGCCTCGAACATGGCGTCGATCATCCCCGCCGGGAACAGCTCCTCCACCACGTCCCAGTTGAGGACGAGTCCACCGCCGTCCTCCACCACCTGGTGGTCCAGGAACACCTGGGGCGTGCGGATGCTGCTGTGGATCTCCTCGCCGCCCGTGCCCATGGTGAGCAGGTGCTGGGCCAGGCCGGCCGGAGCGGCGTCACCTTCGCGCGAGTGGAAGTTGATGGTGCTCGCGTAGACGACGGGCATGCGGGCGCGCCGCATGTCGCCGTCGCGCCGGTTGAGCTCGCGCAGGACGCGCACGCCGCTGAACGACGCCTGGTCCAGGTCGTTCCACAGCTGCTGCTGGAGCCGCTGCGCCCGCGCGGCGATGGACTCCGCGCGCTCCACCCGCACCTCCAGCAGCGTGGTGGCGCTGAAGTTGCCGAGCACCCGGTCCACGTGCGGGTGCAGCGGCACGCGGTTGAAGAACAGCACGTTGAGCGTGAAGGCGCGGCTGCGGCCCCAGGTGGCCAGCACCTCCGCGTAGGCCGAGCACATCACCATGGAGGGCGTGACGCCCGCCTCGCGCGCCAGCTCCTTGAAGCGCGCCCACTGCGCCTTGGGCAGCCGGAACGAGCGGTGCGTGAAGCGCGGCAGCTCCAGCGTGCCCGGGTGGCGGGCCAGGGGCAGCTCCGGCGCGGGCGGCAGCTTGGGGACGCGCTCCAGCCAGTACTTCTCCGCGGCGGCGTACGCGGGGCCTGACTCCAGCGCCTGCACGCCCAGGACGTAGTCGCGGAAGGTGATGTCGATGGGACGCAGCGCCCCGGCACCCTCGCGGTACACGGCGGACCATTCCTTGAAGAGCAGCGACGTGCTCCACGCGTCCACCACCAGGGCGTCGAAGCCCAGGTGCAGCCGCGTGCGCTCGCCGTCCAGCCGCGTGGCCCGGACGTCGAACAGCGGGAAGCGGTCCGTCTGGAAGACCTGGGTGGCCATCTCCTGACGCAGGGCCGCGAGCGCGCGCTCGACCTGGGAGGCGTCCTGGCCCCGCAGGTCCACCGTGCGGATGACGAACGGGGGCACCGTGGGCAGCACGCGCTGCTGGCCGTCCGGCGTCACCACCGCGCGCAGCATGTCGTGGCGCTGGATGATGACGTCCAGGCTCGAGCCCAGCCGCTCCAGGTCCACGCCCAGCAGGTCCACCTCCAGGAAGAAGTACGTGGACACGCCGCCCAGCTCGAAGGAGCGGGTGCGGCCCAGCAGGTACGCCTGCTGGAGGTCCGTCATGCCGAAGGGCTCGTGGCGCCCTTCCCCGTCATGGGTGAGCACCTCCACCGGGGCCGGCTCCGCGCTCGCGGCCCGCGCCAGCTCCACCGCGCCGCTCGCGGGAGGGGCCTCCAGCGAGAGCTGTCCGAGGATCTCCGTGCACAGGGCCTTGAGGCTCGCGCCCGCCAGGAGCCCGCCGAGCGACAGCGCCACGTTCAGCTCGTTGGCGACCGCGCTCTTGAGCTCCAGCGCCATCAGCGAGTCGAAGCCCGCGTGCGCCAGCGGCGCGTCCACGTCCACGTCCGAAGCGGAGGCGCGGAGGATGACGGCGACCTGTCCGCGCAGCCACTCGACCAGCCGGGGCGTGCGCTCCGCCACCTGCAGGCGCGCGAGCACGTCCCGCAGGCCCGACGCCGCGGGACGGGCGGCGCCCACCGACGGCGTGGCCTCCGCGCGCGTCACCTTCTGGAGCGCCTGGACCGTCGTGCGCTTGAGCAGCGCCCCTTCCGCGCGCAGGAAGACGCGGCCCTGCGCGTCCGCCACGTCCACGTCCGCGACAATCGTCGTGTCCCCGTCCTTCCAGGGCCGCAGCCGCACGTGCGCCCGGGTCGCGGCCGCCGGCGTGGCGGGACCGACGACGAAGCGCGCGACCTCGACGATCATGTAGATGGCGTCCTCGGGCACGTCGCCCGGCAGGCACGCGAAGACCGCCTGGAAGAGCGCGTCCACCAGGCCCGGGTGGACGCGGTAGCCCTCCGCCTCCTTCGCGTCGGGCGCCCGCATCGTCGCGAGCGCCTCGCCCTCGCGGAAGCGGACCTGTTCAATCCAGCGCGCCGAGTGCCCGAGCACCAGCTGGCGCTTCTCCATGCGCGCGTAGAACTCCGCGCCGTCCAGCGTCTGCCCGCATCTCGCGAGGATGGCGTCCGCGGACTCCAGGCCCTTCTCCTCCTGGGCCTCCGCGAGCCGCCCCTCCACGTGCACCGACCAAGCGCTGGAGTCCTCCGAAGCGCCCGGCGGCAGGCTGTGGAGCGCGAAGCTCCGCTCCCCCTTCGCGTCCGGCGGCTCCACCACCAGGTGCGCGACGCGCGTCTCGTCGTCGTCCATGAGGAGCCCGCGCCGGACCGACAGGCCCTCCACGCGGCAGGCTCCGCCCCCTGGCGTCAGCGCGTGCCAGGACTGGAGCGCCGCCTCCAGGAAGACGCCCACGTTCACCACCCGCATCCCGCCCATCCGGCAGTCCGCCAGACACGGGTGCTGGGCCGCGTCGTACCGCACGCGGAACTGGGCCGCGGGCAGCGGCGACGGCAGCCGGTGGCCCAGCAGCGTCGTTGAAGCGGCCTCCTCCTGCACGGAGACCTGCGAGCGGACCGCCGCACCGGGCGCGGGAGCGGCGTACCAGTACCGCTTCCGGTCGAAGGTGTACGTCGGCAGCGGGACCCGGCGCGGCTCCAGGCCCGCGTGCAGGCCGTCCCAGTCCAGGTCGGCGCCGCGCGTATACAGGGCGCCCGCGCTCTCCAGCATGGAGCGCTGGGGGGCCAGCCCCTTGCGCATCGAGGGCAGGAAGGCGCGGTCCCCCGCGGGCGCGTAGCGCTTCACCATGCCGATGAGGTGGGGCGCGGGGCCGACCTCCACGAAGGTGTCGAAGCCGTTCTCGAACAGCCACTCCATGCTGGCCTGGAAGCGCACGGCCTCGCGGGCGTGCTCGCGCAGGTAGCGCGGCCCCAGCGTGCCGGCGTCCACGGGCCGGCCGGTCAGGTTGGAGATGAGCGGGATGGACGGCTCCTGGAACGTGAGCCCGGACGCGGCCTGCTCCAGCGCGTCCAGCATCGGATCCAACAGCGGCGAGTGGAACGCCTGCGAGACGTTCATGCGCTTGTGCTTGTGGCCCTGCGCCGTCAGCACCTGGAGCACCTGCTCCACGGCGTCCGCCTGGCCGGAGATGACGGTGTTGTCCGGCGCGTTCACCGCGGCCACGGACACGCGGTCGGCCCTGCCCTCCAGCGCGGAGCGCACCTGGGCCTCGCTGGCGAAGACGGACGCCATCGCGCCCGCCTCCGGCAGCGCCTGCATGAGCGCGCCGCGCACGGCGAGCAGCGCCACGGCCGCCTCGGGCTCGAAGACGCCCGCGACGCAGGCCGCGACGTACTCACCCACGCTGTGCCCCAGCACCGCGGCGGGGACGACGCCCCAGCTGCGCCAGAGCATGGCGAGCGCGTACTCCACGGAGAAGAGCGCGGCCTGGGTGTAGCGGGTCTGATCCAGCAGGCCCGCCGTGAAGCCCTCGCCGCGCAAGAGCGTGAGCAGCGGCACGTCCCAGTGGGACTTCAGCGCCTCCGCGCAGCGGTCCAGCGCCTGCCGGAACACCGGCTGCGAGGCGTGCAGTTCCACCGCCATGCCCGGGAACTGGCTGCCCTGGCCGGTGAAGAGGAAGGCCACCTTCGGCATCTGCCCCACCTGCGCGCGTCCCAGGGACGCCCCCGCGGGCAGCTCCCCCGCCGCGATGGCGGACAGCGCGTGCTGGAGCGACTCCAGGTCGTCCGCGGGCAGCGCCACGCGCTCCTGGAACCGGGCCCGGCCGGTGTTCACGCTGAAGCACACGTCCTCCAGCAGCAGGTCGCGATGGGTCGCCAGGTGCGACGCGTGCCGCCCCGCCAGCCGCGCCAGCACCGCGGGGCTGCGCGCGGACAGGGTGAAGAGCTGCGTGCCGGGCTCGAAGGCCCGCGCCGGGCGCACCACGGCCGGGGCCTCCTCCACCACCAGGTGGGCGTTGGTCCCGCTCGCGCCGAAGGAGCTCACCCCCGCGATGCGCGGACGCTCGGCGCGCGGCCACGCCTCCGGCCGGGTGGAGATGGCCACCGGCAGCGCCTCCAGGTCGATTTCGGGGTTCAGCTCCCGGAACTGCACCTGGGGCGGCAGCTCCTCGTTCTGCAGCGCGAGGATGACCTTCATGAGGCCCGCGGCGCCCGCCGCCGGCTCCAGGTGCCCGATGTTGGCCTTGATGGACCCGATGTGGATGCGGTCCCCCTCGGCCCGTCCCTCGCCCAGCGCCGCGCCCAGCGCGCGGACCTCTATCGGGTCGCCGAGCGGCGTCCCCGTGCCGTGCGTCTCCACGTAGCTGACGCGGTCCGCCCCCACGCGCGCGGCCTTGAGCGCGCCGCGGATGACGTCCTGCTGGGCGGCGGGGTTGGGCACCGTGAGGCCGCCGCTGCGGCCGTCCTGGTTGACGCACGAGCCGCGGATGAGCGCGTGGATGTGGTCCTTCGCCGCCACCGCGTCCGACAGGCGCTTGAGCACGAAGACGACACAGCCCTCGCCCCGGGTGTAGCCGTTGGCGTTCCGGTCGAACGTCTTGCAGTAGCCGTCCGGCGACAGCATGCCCGCGCGCGACAGCACCACGAACCACTCCGGCGACAGCAGCACGTTGACGCCGCCCGCCAGTGCTAGCGAACACTCTCCCGCGCGCAAGCTTTGACATGCCTGGTGCAGGGCGACGGCGGAAGATGAACAGGCCGTGTCCACGGACAGGCTGGGACCGCGCAGGCCCAGCCAGTACGACAGCCGCCCGGCCGCGAACGTGGACGCGTTGCTGGTGAGGCAGTAGGCGTCCAGCTGATCGATGGGCGTCTCCTGCATCAGCTTCTGGCAGTAGTCGTAGTTGGTGATGCCCACGAACACGCCGGCCAGGCTCCCCTCGAGCCTGTCGAAGGGCTGCGCGGCGTTCTCCAGGGCCTCCCAGCTCACCTCCAGGAACAGGCGCTGCTGGGGATCCAACGTCGCGGCCTCGCGCGGGGAGATGCCGAACACGCCCGCGTCGAACCGGTCGACCTGCGCCAGGAACCCGCCCTTGAAGGGCTGTCCCTCCGGGGTCGCCGCGGCGCCGCGCTCGGCCGGGAACGCGCGGATGCCGTCCCCCCCGGAGCGCAGGAAGCGCCACAGCGAGGCGGGGTCGTCGTTGCCGCCCGGCAGGCGGCAGGACATGCCCACCACGGCGATGGGCTCGGAGCGCTGGGACTCGACGGCGTCGAGCTTCCCGCGGAACTCACGGATGCGCTCCAGGGCACGCTGGAGCAGTTCGTCGCGGTTGGACGCTTCGGTGGAAACCGGCGGGTTGCTCATGACAGGTGGTCCTTGCTGGAGATGGAGGAGGTCTCTTCGAGCTCGCGGGCCAGGAGGTCGGCGATGCTGTCGGTGCCGCCTCCGGTCTCCTGGCTCTGGCCTCTGGGGGGGGGAGGTGCCTCGCGCTGCGAAGTGGAAGGCGCCGGCGGCGGCGTGAGGAACGTCCCCAGCTGCCGGGACAGCCGCTCCACGGTGGGGTTCTCGAAGATGACGGTGACGGCGAACTTGCGTCCCAGCTGCTGCTCCAGCCGGTTGCGCAGCTGTCCGGCCATCACGGAGTCCATGCCCATCTGGAAGAAGCCACCCTTGGGGTCGAGCCGGGCGGCGTCGAACTTCAGGATGCGCGCCACCTCCGCGTGCACCAGGCTCCGCAGCTTCGCGGCCCGCTCGCGCTCCGGCAGCGCCACCCAGCCGACCAGCTGCGCCGAAGCCGGGGCGCGGACTTCAGCGGGGTGCCGGGCGGGTTCGGGCGGCGTGTCACGCACCGCCGCGCGGGGCAGCTCCATACTGGTGGAGCGCACCGACGCGAGCATCGTGACGGGCCGCTCCTTGAACCAGAAGGACTCGCGCTCGAAGGGATAGGTGGGCAGGCGGAGGAAGTGCCCGTGGGGCGCCAGCAGCCGCTCCAGCCGCAGGCCCAGCCCCGCCGCGTGGAGCGCCGCCGCGGACGTCAGCAGGGCGCCCAGCGCGTCCTGGCTCCCGCTGAGGCTGGACACCGCCAGCACGTCCGTCAGCTCCTGGCGCGCGGCGGCTTCCGCCACCGGCGCGGCGAGCACCGGCTCCACGCCCAGCTCCACGAAGAGCAGGTGGCCCGCGTGCAGCGCTTCCTCGATGCCCGGCCCCACCGGCGCGGGCCGGCGCAGGCACCGCGCCCAGGCCCCGGCGCCCAGCGACTCTCCGTCCAGCACCGTCCCCTCCGCCGAGTAGAGGGGCACCACCGTGGGCCGCGGCGTGAGCCCCGCCAGCGCCGCGCTCAGCGCTCCGGCGGCCGCGTCCCCCTTCGCCAGCAGGGCCGCGCACTCGCGGGCGACGCGCGCGGCGTCCTCCAGCGACAGCGCGCCCGCGACGTGGGCCGCGGCGATCTCCCCCACCCCCTGCCCGAGCACCGCGCCCGGCTCCACGCCCCACGAGCGCCACAGCTCGGCGAGCGCCACCTGCACGGCGAAGTGCTCCCCCACCCCATCCGCGCCCTGCCCCGGCTGGAGCGCGCCGCGACAGCGCTCCAGGGCCTGGGCGAACACCGGACAGTCGCGGCCCAGCGCCGCGAGCCTTGCCCCGGACAACCGGGGCTCCGAGGGGAAGAGGAACACCGGACGCCCCGGCCTTCCGGCCGTGCCCGGATACGCCCCCGGGGGCAGGACGCCCTGCTGGAGCGCGCGCAGCTGCTGCACGGCCTCCTCGCGGGAGCGGACCACGAGCCCCACCCGGTGGTCGTGGTGCGTCCTGCGCAGCGCGGCCGTGGCGCAGACATCCTCCAGCGACTCATGCTGACCGGGGCCGCTCGTCAGGTGGTCCGTCAGCCGCCGGGCCACGTTCGAGAGCGCCTTGCGGCTACGGGCGGACAGCACCAGCAGGTGCGCGCGCTCCGAGCCAGACACGGAAGGCAGCGCGGCGGCCTCGGGCCGCGCGGACTCCAGGGTGCCCAGCACGACGTGCGCGTTGGTGCCACCCGCGCCGAACGAGCTGACCGCGCCGTACCGGCGCTCCGCGGGGTCCGTCCACGGCGTGGACTCCGTGGGCACGTAGAGGCGCGTGCCGTCCAGCGAGATGTGCGGGTTGAGCGCCTGGAAGTGCAGGTTCGCCGGGATGACGCCGTGCTTGAGCGACAGCGCGACCTTGAGGATGCCGACGATGCCGGCGCCCGCCTCCAGGTGCCCGATGTTCGTCTTGATGGAGCCGAGCGCGCAGGGCCGCCGCTCGCCCTCCGCGGCGCCGTAGATTTCGGAGAGGGCCTCCACCTCGATGGGGTCGCCCAGCGAGGTGCCCGTCCCGTGCGCCTCGATGAGCCCCACCTCCGCGCCGGTGAGCCGCGCGCGCTCCAGCGCCTTGCGGATGACGGCGCGCTGGGCCCCGCCGTTGGGGGCCGTGAGGCCGTTGCTGAGCCCGTCCTGGTTGACGGCCGAGCCATGGATGACGGCCCACACCGGGTCCCCGGCCGCGAGCGCGTCCGACAGGCGCTTGAGCACCACGACGCCGCAGCCCTCGCCGCGGACGTAGCCATCCGCGCGCGCGTCGAACGTCTTGCAGCGCCCATCCGGCGCCAGTGGCAGGCCCTTGGAGTGCGCCACCGACACCACGGGCGACAGGAGCAGGTTGAGCCCGCCCACGATGGCGGTGGAGCTCTCCCCGTGGCGCAGGCTCTGGCAGGCCTGGTGGACCGCCACGAGCGACGACGAGCAGGCCGTGTCGAAGGCCATGCTCGGCCCGCGCAGGTCCAGCAGGTACGAGAGCCGGTTGGGGATGATGCAGTTCGTGCCGCCCACCAGCGAGTACGTGCCCAGCACCTGCGGCTCGGAGAGCTGGAGCTGGAGGTAGTCGTTCCCGTTGGCGCCCACGAAGACGCCGGTGTCCGTGCCCGCGAGCGCCTTCGCGCTCAGGCCCGCGTCCTCCAGCGCGTGCCACGCCACCTCCAGGAAGAGGCGCTGCTGCGGATCCATCTGCTCCGCTTCACGGGGCGAGATGCCGAAGAAGTACGGGTCGAAGCGGTCGGGCGCGTCCAGGAACGCGCCGTAGCGCATGTGCATCCGCCCCGGCGCGGCCACGTCCGGGTCGTAGTAGCGCGACAGGTCCCAGCGGTCCGCGGGCACCTCGCTGACGGCGTCCACCTTGCCGCGCAGCATCTTCCAGAGGGACTCCGGGGTCTCCCCTCCCCCCGGGATGCGGCATCCCAGGCCGATGATGGCGATGGGCTCCCGGCCCCGGGACTCCAGGGCCTCGAACCGGGCCCGGAGGTCCTTCAGCGCGTCGAGGCTGCGCTTGAGCAGCGTGGGATCATTCGCGGTGGGCAGCGGGGCCGTCATGGTCAGGACTCCTTGATGAGCTGGTGGACCTGGGCGATCTCGGCCTCCAACAGCCGCTCGAGCTCCAGGTCGGAAGGCAGTGACACGTCGGCGGGCACGGCGGGTGCGACGGACACGGGCGCGGGCGGGACGGCGCGCGCCGGTGCGGGTCGGGCCGCGGGCACCGGCGCCGGCGCCGGCGCGGACGGGGCCTGGCTGAGGACGAACCCCGTCAGCGCCTCCACCGTGGGGTGGTTCCAGAGCGCGGTGGCGGACAGCCGGATGCCGGTGCGCGCCTCGATGCGGTTGCGCAGCTCCAGCGACATGACGGAGTCCATGCCCAGCGTGCGCAGCGGCTGATCCACGGGGACCCGCGCCGGGGCCAGCTTGAGCACCGTGGCCACCACCTGCCGCAGCTCGTCCTCGGCACGCTGCCGCCGCCGCGAGGGCTCCAGCGCGCCCAGCTCGTCGAACAGCGTCCGGGACGCAGGCGCGGCCGGGCGGGTCTCGTCGCTCCGGGGGACCGCGGGGCGCGCCACGTCGAGCACGCGGACCTTCAGCCCGTCGACGTGGAACAGGGGCTCGCCCGCGTCGGTGAAGGCCACCACGTCCACCAGGAACACCGGGCCCTCGCCGCCCGGACGGCGCCGCGCGTGGACATGGAAGGCCCCCTCCGGGAGGCGGTGGAGCGCGAACCCGTCCACCCCGACGCTGATGAGCTGCCGTCCCCGGAACACGAGGCTGGGCGGCAGCGTGGCGATGGAGAGCTGGAGCGCGGAGTCGACGCAGGCCACCTGGGCCAGCTCCGGGTCCACGGACGCCGCGGGCGCAAGGACGCGCCCCAGCGCCTGCGCCTCGCGGGACCAGACGCAGTCCACGCCACGGAAGGCGGCGCGGTACTCCAGCCCGCAGCCCGCCAGCAGCTCGTAGTACCGCACGGAGTCCAGGAGCATCGCCGCGGAGCCGCGCAGCGAGTCCCGGAGCGCCAGCGCCTCCTGCGCCCGCTCCCGGCCCGCCGCCGCCGCCGGCCCCGCGTCCACCAGGGCCCGCGCGTGGGGCACCCACGTGCGGCCCTCGCCCTGGGAGAACACCTGGAGCTCGCGCTGCGCGTCGCGCACGGAGAGCACGGTCTGCACGCGCGGCGCGGGCCCGGAGCCCAGCACCAGCGGCTGCGGGAAGGCGATGTCCCTCAGCGCCACGGGCGCGGTCCCCAGCGCCTCCTTCGCGGCGCGCAGGGCCATGGACAGGAAGACGGCGCCGGGGACCACGGCGTCGCCGGCAACGCGGTGGTCGGCGAGGAAGCCGGACACGTCCGCGCCCCACTCGGCCTGCCAGTGGTGCAGCCGCGGCTCCACGGCGGACGGGAAGTGGCTGCCCAGGAGCCCCTCGCCGCTCGGACGGCTGACAGCGACGGGCGCACGGACCCCGGACGCCGGCTCCAGCCAGAAGCGCTCGCGCTGCCACGGGTAGGTGGGCAGGGGGACGCCGGGGCGGCCCGCGCGGGTGAGGGCGCTCCAGCCGGGCTCCAGCCCCCGCGTGTAGAGCGCCGCCACGGAGCGCAGCAGCGTCTCGCGCTCGGACTCGTTGCGCCGCAGCGACGGCAGCACCTCGCCCGGCTGGCCCACGTCGGCCAGCTCCTGCTCGACGGCGGGCAGCAGGATGGGATGCGGGCTCATCTCGATGAAGACGTCGTGTCCCGCCTCGCGCGCGCGCCGGACCGCCGAGGCGAAGAGGACGGGGTCGCGCAGGTTGCGCACCCAGTAGCCCGCGTCGAAGTCGCGGCCGTCCGTCACCGCGTCCAGGACCGTGGAGTGGATGGGCACCGCCGCGGGCGCCGGCTGGACGCCCGACAGCACCTCCAGCAGCTCGCCCTTCAGCGCGTCCATCTGCGGGCTGTGGGAGGCGACATCCACCTTGACCCAGCGCCAGAAGACGCCGCGGGCCTGGAGCGCCTGGGAGATGACCTCCAGCGCCTGCGGCTGGCCCGACAGCACGGTGGAGCGGGAGCTGTTGCTCACGGCCACGGCGACCTGCGCCTCGTGGCCGCGCAGGACCTCGCGGGCCTCGTCCAGCGTGAGCTCCGCGGCGAGCATGGCGCCCTGCCCGCTCACCCGGCGCAGCAGCTGGCTGCGGCGGCAGATGATCCGCGCGGCGTCCGCCAGGTTCAGCGCGCCCGCGACATACGCCGCCGCGACCTCGCCCATGCTGTGGCCGATGACCGCCTTCGGCTGCACGCCCCAGGAGCGCCAGAGCGCGGCCAGCGCCGCCTCCACGGCGAAGAGCACCGGCTGCACCACGTCCACCCGGGCCATCCGGGACGCGGACTCGGACGCCTCCAGCTCCTCCAGCACGGACCAGCCGGTGAGCGCGTGGATGGCGGCGTCGCACCGCCCCAGCTCCGCGCGGAAGGCCGGCTCCTCGCGCAGCAGTTGCCGCGCCATCCCGTGCCACTGCGAGCCCTGCCCCGGGAAGACGAACACCACCGAGGGCGCCTTCGCGAGCGCCGGGGTCACCAGCCGCTCATGGGGCTCGCCCCGGGCGTACGCGTCCAGCGCCTGGACCAGGTCTTCCCCACTCCGCGCGACCACCGCCAGCCGCTCCGCGTGGTGCGTGCGGCGCAGCGCGGCCGTGGCGGCGACGTCCTCCGCCTGCGTCCACGGCGCCTGGCGAAGCGTCCCGGCCACGCGCGCCGCCAGCTCCCGGAGCGCCTGCGGGGTGTGGGCGGACAGCGGCACCAGCGCGTCGCGGGCGGCGAGGGGCGCCGCCCCCGCGCATCCCAGGCGGAACAGCGTGGCGCGCGCCTCGTAGAGGGCCAGCCGCTCGTCCTCGTCCCGCGTGGTGGACGGCAGGACGACAGGGGGCGGCTGCCGGCCCTCGGCGGCCTGCTGCAGGGCGCCCACCAGCACGGGGTGCGGGCTGAGCTCCACCAGCGCGTCCACGCCGTCCGCCACCAGCGACGCGAGCACCGGGGCAAGCCAGACCGGCGTGCGCAGGTTCTGGCCGAAGTAGCGCCCGTCCACCTCCGGCCCCTCCATCCGCCGCCGCAGGGCGGTGGAGATCATCGGCAGGCGCGCGGGCTTCGGACGGAGCCCGGCGAGCACCGTCTCCAGCTCCGGGAGGATCTCGTCGATCTGCGGGCTGTGCGCGGCGACGTTCACGCGGATCCGCGCGCACAGCTCCTTGCGGCGCTTGAGCTCCGCGAGCAGCGCGTCCAGCGCGGCCGGGTCGCCCGACAGCACGGTGGACCGGGGGCCGTTGTGGCCGGCCAGCACCACCGCCCCACCCGTGGCCTCCAGCAGCCCCGTCAGCGCCTCGGGCGGCAGGTTGACCACCGCCATGCCGCCGCGGTCCGCCAGCAGCTTCTGCAGGCGGCTGTAGTGGTGGATGACGAGCGCCGCCTCCTCCAGGTCGAGGATGCCCGCGATGTGCGCGGCGGCGATCTCCCCCAGGCTGTGCCCCACGACGACGTCCGGGGTGATGCCCCAGGCGCGCCACTGCTCCGCCAGGGCCACCTGGAACGCGAAGAGCAGCGGCTGCACCACGTCCACGTCGTCGTAGCGGGCGACGCCCTCCGCCTTGAACAGCTCCTCCCGGAGCGACTGGCCGGAGTGGACCGCCAGGGCCGCGTCCACGCGCTCGAAGGCCGCGCGGAAGGCGTCCTCCGTGAGCAGCATGCGCCGGCCCATGCCCACCCACTGGCCGCCCTGCGGCGCGCAGACGAAGGCCACCTTCGGAGGCCGGCCGGACGCCGTCCCCAGCGTCACCGTCCCCGCCGCGCCGTCCAGGAAATCGCGCAGGCGCGCCTCCAGCTCCCCCCGGGTGCGCACGCACACGGTGAGCCGCTCCGGGCCGGAGGCCTCCGGCGCCAGCGCCGCGTGGAGCGCGTCGAGCGGCATCCCGGTCCGCAGGGCGTCGAGCGCGCGGCGGGCCTCGGCCTTCAGGCCCTCGGCTCCGGACGCCGCCAGCCCCACCCAGGAGAGCCGCGACGGAGGGGCCTCCTGGAGCACGACGTGGGCGTTGGTGCCTCCCCAGCCGAACGCGCTGACGCCCGCCACCGCCGGGCCGTCCGGCACCGGCCATGCGCGTGTCTCCCGCGAGACCTCCAGGCGCAGCGCCTCGAAGGGGATGAGCGGGTTGGGCCGCGTGAAGTGGAGGCTGGGCACCACCGTGCGCTGCTCGACGCACAGGCAGGCCTTGAGGAAGCCGGCGATGCCCGCGGCCCCCTCCAGGTGGCCGATGTTGGTCTTCACCGAGCCGATGACCAGCGGCGGGCCCTCTCCGCGCGCCTTCGCGAACACGGCCCCGAGCGCCCCCGCTTCGATGGGGTCTCCCAGCGCCGTCCCCGTGCCGTGCGTCTCCACGTAGCCCACCGCGCCCGGCGCCACGCCCGAGCGCGCGTGGACCTGCCGCAGCAGCTTCTCCTGGGCCTCCGGGTTGGGCGCCGTGAGGCCGTTGCTCGGCCCGTCGTTGTTGCTGCCCGTCGCGCGGATGACGCAGCGGATGGTGTCGCCCGCGGCGAGCGCGGCGGAGAGCGGCTTGAGGACCACCACGCCCCCGCCCTCCCCGCGGCCGAAGCCGTCCGCGCTCGCGTCGAACGCCTTGCACACGCCGTCCGGCGACAGGCCGCCGAAGCGGGACAGCGCCACCATCGTGTGCGGCGAGGCCATCACGCTGACGCCGCCGACGATGGCGGTGGTGCTCTCCCCCGCCCACAGGCTCTGGCAGGCCAGGTGGACCGCCACCAGCGACGACGAGCACGCCGTGTCGATGACGAGGCTGGGCCCCTGGAGGCCCAGCACGTACGACAGCCGGTTGGCGATCATGTTGAGCGCCTGTCCGGTGGCCGTGTGCGGCGTGATGCGCCCCGGCTCCGCGCCGCCCAGCTCCGCGTAGTCCCGCCAGATGGCGCCGACGAACACGCCCGTCGCCGTCGCGTGCAGCTCCCGGGGGACGATGCCCGCGTCCTCGAGCGCCTCCCACGCCAGCTCCAGGAACAGGCGCTGCTGCGGATCCATCTCCGCCGCCTCGCGCGGGGAGATGCCGAAGAACAGCGGATCAAACCCCGCGATGTCCTGCAGGAACCCGGCGCGGCGCGGCACCGGCGCGCTGCCTCCGCCGGCATCCGCCTGCTGCAGGCGCCCATCCGTCCAGCGCCCGGCGGGGACCTCCGACACCGCGTCGCGCCCGGTGCGCAGCAGTTCCCAGAACGCGGTGAGGTCCGGCGCGCCGGGAAGGCGGCAGGCCATGCCCACCACCGCGATGGGCTCGTCGCGGGCCACGGAAGGCCCGGCGGCCCCCACGGCGGCCGTGGCGTCCGCGTCCCCCGTGGCCAGGTGCCGCAGGAGCGCGTCCACGCTGGAGTGACGCCAGAAGACCGTGGGAGAGACTTCCCGTCCCGCCAGCTCCGACAAGGCCCGGCCGAGCGCCACCGCTCCCAGCGAGTCGAGCCCGTAGTGGCTGAAGGGCCGGCGCGCGTCGATCTGCTCCGGCGACAGGCCGTTGCGGCGCGCCAACGCCTCCAGCAGGTGGAGCCTGATCGCGGACAGCACGGACGCTTCCGTCACAGGAGCAGAGTTCGTCGGCGCACCCAAGGCAGTTCCCCCTGACAGCCCTTCCCCAAGGGCCTGGTTTCCACATCAGCGCAGGGCAGACCCTGCCTGCGCCTGAAGTGACTCAAGACACGACACGACCGTCACCGCGAACGCGGACTCGCGCGCCAGCGCGGAAGGGCCTGGGAGCGAAACATCGGATGTCTGGGAGGAAGCCCTGGGGGCCAGCCCCAGGGCCCCCGAGCACTACGCCTGGCGCGCCGCCGCCCCGGACGGGCGGGTCCACGCGAATTCCTTCAGCGCCGGCTCCAGCTCCACGCCGCCCAGGTGGTTCGCGTAGTTCACCAGCACCTGCTGGGAGAGGGCCAGGAGGACGTCGAGCGCGTTGGCGCTCGTGAAGCCCTGGGCCGTGAACCGGCTCCAGAGGTCGTCTCCCACGTACCCCTTCTCACGGACCACCGTGCGGGTGAACTCCGCGAGCACCGCCAGCCGCGGATCCGGCAGCGGCGTCCCCGCCCGGAGCGCGGCCACGAGCGCATCCGGGACCTGGAGCTTGCGACACAAGTAGCTGTGGAAGGCCATGCAGTAGGAACAGTCGTTCTCCCAGCCGATGGTCATGATGACCACCTCGCGCTCCACGGCGCCCAGGGAGGACTGGGCCAGCAGCGGCCCCATCTGCGCGAAGCCCTGCGTCGCGCTGGGCGACTCCGCGATGAGCCCCAGCAGGTTCGAACGGAAACCCGCGGCCTTCTCCACCGCGGCCAGCACCGGACGGGACTGCTCCGGAGCGCTCTCAATCGTATGAATCCTCAATCGCCCCAAGATTCACCCTCCCCAAATGGAATGTTGGATTCAATTGACAATGCCACCGCGAGAAATGCGTTTCAACAAAGAATCACATCCCTCTCAATTTTCCCTTGCGGACGCCGGGCGGCATTTATTGGGATTTTCTGTATGATTAATGCCATTTAAATCCCCAACAAATCCGGCAGCTTGTGAATCATCAGGAAGATTCTGCAGGTCCGGCGTAACGCCGGCCAGGGGTCGCGACCTTAATGACTGGCAAGCCGCAATCATGCGGCCTCAGGAGTTCTCAATGTCCCGTCTGAACCTTGTCGACGCTTCACACGCCACGCTCAAACCCATCAAGGAGAAGCTGGGCGCCAACCTGCCTCCGCCGGTCCGGGTGCTGGCCAATTCGCCCGCGGCGATGAGCGCGTTCTTCGCGCTGCACGGGACGCTGGGCCAGGGGCAGCTGACGCCGCGCATCCGGGAGCAGATCGCACTCGCCGTGGGCAACGCGCAGGGCTGCCGCTACTGCGTGTCGCACCACACGCAGCTGGGCCGCAAGACGGGCCTGTCCGACCAGGAGCTGGACCAGGCGCGCTCCGGCAAGGCGCCGGATGCCAAGGTGGAGGCGGCGCTCCAGTTCTCCCGGCAGATCGCCGCGCGTCGCGGCGCGGTGACGGACGCGGAGCTGGCGGCGGTGCGTGCCGCGGGCTGGAGCGACGGCGACGTGGTGGAGATCCTGGCGCAGGTCGTCGCCACCACCTTCGGCAACTACCTCAACCACCTGGCCCAGACGGAGATCGACATCCCGCCCGTGGACCTGGTGCCTTCCGCGGTCATTGACGGAATCCACGCGTGACAGCGACCTTCGAGCCCGGGGCCCGCTTTCCAGACCTGGAGCTGCGGGACGGCACGGGCAGGCCCACGCGGCTGGGCGAGGCCATGGGCGGCGAGGCGGCGGTGGTGTTCTTCCTCCGCAACGCCGCCTGTCCGGTGTGCCGCAACCACTTGAAGACGCTGGCGAAGCGCCAGGGCGACATCACGGCGAACCGGGCGAAGATCATCTCGGTCGTCCCGGATGGGCCTGAAGAGGCGCGGGAGCTGGCGACGTGGCTGGGGCTGCCGGTGCCGGTGCTCACCAGCGCCACGGGGTCGCACGCGGAAGCGGGCCTGGAGCCTCGGCTCTGGGGCAAGCTTCAGCCGAGCGGCACCGTGCTGCTGGCCCCCTCCCGGGAGGTCGTCTACGGGAGGCAGTCCGCCCTCCCGCCGCTGGGCTTCAATGAGAAGGAGCTGATGACCGCGCTCGCGCGTGGGGCGCATCGCCCGGATTAGCCGGCGACGCGTGGCATCCTGCGTCATCCACCTTCCCCCTTCGGCGGCCTTCGCCGAAGGGGGTTAGGATGGCGCAGCCATGCCTGATGACATCCCCCCGGACTCCGACACCGAGCGCGCCGCGTTCCTCTCCTGGATCACCCTGCTCGTCCACCAGCACCGCGCGCGCCTGGTGACGATCGCGAGGCGCCGGGGACTGCCGCCCGAGGACGCGCTCGACTGCGTCCAGGACGCCTTCGTCACGTTCCTGCGGATGCCGGAGGCCGCGACGCTGTCCGTCCGCTCCAGCGAGGTGGAGCGCCTGCTGTCCACGCTGGTGACCCACGCCGCGCTGAACCAGCGGCGCAAGCTGGCGCGCCGGGCGCTGCCGACCGAGTTCGACCTGCCCGAAGTGGCCGCCGACCTGCCTTCCGCGGACACGCTGGTGGCGGAGGCGGAGGCGCGGGTGAGCCTGGTGCGCTGTGTCGAGCAGCTGTCGCAGATGCAGCAGGCGGTCATCCGCCTCCGGCTGCTGGACGAGTGTCCGGGCGAGGAGGTCTCCACGCTGCTGGAGGTGTCGCCGGAGAACGTCCGCATCCTGCTGTTCCGCGCGCGCCAGCGCCTGCGGGAGTGCCTGGTGCTGGCCATGCAGAACCCGGGGCCGCCGCACCTGGCCGCCACGGAGACCGCGCCGCGGTCCCTGCAGGGCGCCGCCGAGGACCGGCGGCCGCGGCACTCCTGAGCGGGCGCTACAGCACTTCCGCGCGCAGGTCGGGGAACACCTTCCCCACCTTGCCGAGCAGATACTCCCCGTACGTGCCCCGGAAGGCGTGCACGCTCTGGCGGTCCCAGCGCTCCGCGTGGTCGTCCGCCCCCGCGTCCTTCAGCGCGGGCGAGTCGATGGCGCGCACCTCCGCCGTCCAGTCCGGGTCGAAGAAGAACGGCAGCGACAGCCGGTCGCGGCCCGCGCGGTTGAGCACCCGGTGCGGCGTGGAGCGGTACACGCCGCGCGTCATCCGGTCGAGCATGTCGCCGATGTTGCACACGAACGCGTCCTCCACCGGCGGCGCGTCCACCCAGCGCGTGAGTCCGTCCTGGCGCGTCTTCACCTGGAGCCCGCCCGCGTCGTCCTGCTTGAGGATGGTGAGCACGCCGTAGTCGGTGTGCTCTCCAACGCCCCACACCGGCAGCCCGTCCGCGTCCACCTCCGGGCCCGGCGGGTAGTTGAAGATGCGGAACAGCACCGTCGGATCCGCCATGTACCGCGTGGCGAAGAAGTCCGCCTCCAGGTCCAGGCTGAGCGCGATGCCGGACATCAGCGCGTGCCCCAGCGACGTCAGCGCCGCCATGTACTCCAGCACCGCGCCGCCCAGTGCCTCCGGCGCATGGGGGAACAGGTTCGGTCCGTGCAGCGGCGTGCCGGCGCGCACGCGCGGATCCGTGAGCGGCAGCTCCGTGCCGAAGTACAGCCCCTCCTTGCGGTCCGGCCGGCCTGACGTGAGCTCCCCGCCCACCGGGAAGAAGCCCCGCCACGCCCTGCCCCCGAGCGCCATGCGCACCCGCTGCTTCTCCTCCTCCGGCCGCGCGAAGAAGTCCCGCGCCAGCGCTTCCAGCCGGGACTGGAGCCCAGCGTCCACGCCATGGCCCACGACATAGAAGAAGCCGGTGTGGCGGCATGCCGCGCCCATGCGGGCGGCGACCTCCCTGCGGGCCTGGGGGCTCGACGAGGCGTCGACAAGGGCTCGGACGTCGATGAGGGGCACGGTGTCCATGGCGTGGACTTTAAAGAGGTGGCCAGAAGTTCGTTGCCAAATCCGGCGCGGCAGCCTGGCTCGGGCGGATGCGTCCGAGGCAATCGCCACGGGCGCTCTCCCTCACGGAGGACGTACGACGGCTTCATGGACACCCGTGGACGCGAAGGGCTGTCGCCGCTCACGAAGCAGGGGGCCCCAGGAAATGGGCAATGAAGCGCCAGAGGCGCGCAGCCCACCGGCCCACGGGGCCCTGGGGGCCGTGCAGCGGTCCGCGCTCCTTGAACTCCACTCCGTTGTTTTGTCCACGGAGGCCCGTGGATGAAGCCTCGGACTGGAAGCCATCCTCCATCGACGAACCGTCCCAACCTGTCCGACAGTCGGATGGGTTGCCCAAGGACGCGCCTGACCCACCTTCTCCAGCGCACGCTCCCCCGGGCTCGTTGGAGGTGACTCCCATGGTGGTTGGAAGACGCGGTACCTCGCGGTCCGGCTCCACGGGGAGGGCCTGCGCATGGGGCCAAGGAGCAACCCCAAGTGCCTGGGTTTCTTCAGCGGTGCGCGCGAGGAGGCCGAGGCCACGCTCCTCGGTGCAAGAGTGAGACTCCAGCGCCTCGTCCTGCTGGAGGGCTGGCGTGGGGGCACCGAGGAGGCCCTCCTGGGCGCGGTGCTCCGCAGGAGACGCATGCTCCTGGGGGACGGGGGCGAAGGCGTCCAGCACGCGCTCATCGCACGCCTTCATCAGCGTAGGCAGCTGGTGCTGAAGTGCCTGCGCGTCGCGCTCGCTCAGGGCATGCATCGCGCACAGGGCCCACTGGCGCAGGGATTCGCCGCCCATGAAGGACAGCAGCCGGGCCGCGTTGCCTCTCAGGGCCCGTTGCAATGACTGAATGAGGAGCAGGTGCCCTGGACGTGACGCCGCCTGGGCCGCCAGTCGCAGCAACTCGAATTCCAACTGCGCGCACCGCGCCCCGGGGTTCCAGTGCGCCGCGTCCGAGAGCCTGTAGCAGGCGTCCTCCAGCAGGCTCACGTCCCGCTCGGAGGCACTCGCACAGCAGTCCGCCAGGAGTTCCACCAGCACCTGCCGCTTGAGGCTGAAGAAGCCCTCCAGGAGCCGCCGGCACTCCTCGGAGCGCTCGTCATGCAGCGCCAGGCCCAGGTTCTCCAGCGTCAGTGACTCATCCAGCGCCACCGCACGCGTCACACGCCCGGGGTGCTGCACCACCAGTCCCCGCGCCGCCAGCCGCCGCAGCGCCTCTCGCACGGTGCTCCGGCTCACCCCATAGCGACGCGCCAGCACCTGCTCCGAGCCAATCTGGCCGTTCCTCGGCAGCCTCCCGAGAGAAATCTCTCGCTCGAGTTGCTCCTCCACGTACGCCACGAGTCCCACCCTCACCATCACCGTCCTCCTCCTCGCCCTACCTTCGCCCATCCAACCAGAGGGGTCTGACATGGACGCGCGGGTCCACCGTCCTCGTTGGTTGCCGGGACGGGGCGGCCTGGGCCCCAGGCGGCACGAACCTGTCCGACTGTCGGACAGGTTTGGCGAAGGCGCTCCCGGCTGAGCGCCTCTGCCCATGACCCCGGATCCACCTTGGCGTCCGCTCCAGCGCCACGTCGCAGCCCACCGCGGCGCTCCAGAAGAGGGAAGACGTGCGTCCTCGCGCGGAACTTCGGGTCGCAGCACTTGATCACGAACTTCTGGCGGCCTGCCTGGCGCGCCGGTGTCGAGAAGGCGGCAGGGACAGGCACTCACGTTTGTCCGCACCGGGGCCACTTCCCGCTAGCCTCCCGGCCCATGACCTCCGCTCGCGTCCCTGGCTCCCCGTTGCGGGTGGGCCTCCTCGGCTATGGCCTGTCCGGCTCGCGCTTCCATGGGCCCCTCATCGCCGCGGAGCCCGCGTTCACCCTGGCCGCCGTGGCTTCGAGCCGCGCGGAGGCCGTGGCTCGCGACTGGCCGGGCGTGCGCACCGGCACCGTGGAGTCGCTGCTCGCGGATCCGGACCTGGAGGTGCTCGTGGTGTGCACGCCCAACGACGTGCACGCGTCGCTCGCGGAGCAGGCGCTGCGCGCGGGCAAGCACGTGGTGGTGGAGAAGCCCTTCGCGCTGGACGCGGACGAAGCGCTGCGGCTGGACGCGCTCGCGAAGGAGCGGGGCCTGTGCCTCACGGTGTTCCACAACCGGCGCTGGGATGGCGACTTCCTCACCGTGCGCCAGCTGCTGGAGCAGGGACGGCTGGGGACGCTCTACAGCGTGGAGAGCCACTTCGACCGATTCCGGCCCCAGGTGAAGGCGCGCTGGAAGGAACAGGACGTGCCCGGCGGCGGCACGCTGTGGGACCTGGGCTCGCACCTCGTCGACCAGGCCGTGCAGCTCTTCGGCCTGCCGGAGTCCGTGGCCGCGGACCTGGGCCGGCAGCGTCCGGGCGCGCAGGGCACGGACTGGTTCCACCTGGTGCTGCGCTACGGCACGCTGCGCGTGGTACTGCACTCCGGCTCCGTGGTGCACGACCCGTGGCCCCGCTTCGTGTTGCAGGGGGACCGGGATGCGTACGTGAAGTCCGCGCTGGATCCGCAGGAGGGACAGCTTGAAGCGGGCCTGCGTCCCGGCCATCCGGACTTCGGCCGCGAGCCCGCGGAGCGCCATGGCCGGTTGCTGGCCTCGGGAGAGACGGTCGCCACCGTGCCCGGGGACTACGGCCAGTTCTACCGGCAGCTCGGCGCCGCCATCCTCCACGGGGCGCCGGTGCCCGTGACGGCCCTGAGCGCGAGCGAGACGGTGCGGGTCATCCAGGCCGCGCTCCAGAGCGACCGGGAGGGCCGCCGCATCCCCCTGCCCCCTCGGGGCTGAGTCAGAGCGCCTTCTCCAGCACCAGGAACGTGGGCGACGTGTAGCCCGCGTGCGTGCCGTGGGAATGGAAGACGTAGCCCTGGCGCGCGTACCACGCATGGTGCGACGTGAGCGCGAGCCGGACCGACAGGCGCACCCGCGTCTGGCCCAGCTCGCGCGCGCGGGACTCCACCGCCTGCATGAGACGCAGCGATACGCCCCGGCCCCGGTACGACGGCAGCACCGCGAGCCGGTCCAGGTACAGGTGATCTGCCTTCGGGTGGAAGAACACGCAGCCGAAGAGGACACCTTCCGCCTCCGCGACGAAGGCGCCGCCGTCCGAAAGCTCGCGCCTCACCACGGCCTCCGTCTTGTCGTGCGCGCTGGAGGGCGGATCCAGGCGGCCCCGGTATTCCTCGAAGGCGTCGCGCAGCACCTGCGTGAGCCGCGCGGCATCGGTGGGCACGGCTTCGCGGATCAGGGAGGACTCACGCATTCCCGAAGTCTAGCGGAAACGTCATGCGCGGGCGTTCCGCCACCACGGTGAAACACCGCTGATACACGTCACCAGACACCGGGCGTGGAGCGGAATTCCCGCGCCGTTCCCTCCGGTCGCACGTCCGCGCGCCCGAGCGGGCTGACAGCCAGGCCCCTGAGAGCAAATCGCTGCGGCCGTGTCGGAGGGACTGTCTACTATCCCGCGCGCTCGCGAGTCCGGGAAGCCGTCACACCGCCTTCCCGTGCGTTCGCGAGGCCCCCCTCCAAGGAGTCGCAGGTCCATGGCTTCCACCCCTGAGCAGAAGCGCGCGCGGCTGGCGGAACTGCTGCGCGAGAAGCGCCGCCCCACGTCGCGTGTCCCGGCCTCTTTCGGCCAGGAGCGCATGTGGTTCCAGGAGCGGCTGGCGCCAGGGCAGGCCGGACTGAACCTGCTCTTTTCGGTGCGCCTGGAGGGACGGCTCGACGTGCCCTCACTGGCGGGCAGCCTGAACGAGGTGGTCCGCCGTCACGCGGTGCTGCGCACCACCTTCGTGGAGCAGGACGGACGGCCATGGCAGCGCATCGCGCCGGAGTTGGACGTGCCCCTGCCCGTCATGCCGGTGGCGGACGCCGAGGAGGCCTGGCGCCGGCTGCACGAGGCGGCCCGCGCGCCGTTCGACCTGGAGCAGGGGCCGCTGCTGCGCGCCGTGCTGTTCGCCGTCTCTCCGGACGAACACCTGTTGCTGCTCGCGCTGCACCACACCGTGTCCGACGGCTGGTCCATGGGCCTGCTGGTGCACGAGCTGGGCGTCCTCTACGAGGCCCTGGCGTCAGGAAGAACGCCGGTGCTGCCCGTGCTGGCGTTGCAGTACGCGGACTTCTCCGTGTGGCAGCGCGAGGCGTTGAAGGGCGAGGCGCTGGAGGCGGCGCTCGACGTGTGGCGTGCTCGGCTGGATGCGCGGGCCGTGCTGTCGCTGCCCACGGACCGGCCCCGCACCGGACAGGCGGACAGCCGGGGCGCGACGGTGTCCGCGATGCTGCCCGGCGCGCTGGTGCAGCGGCTCGCGGTCCTGGCGGGACAGGAGGGCACCACCCTCTTCACCGTGTTGCTCGCGGGTTTCAAGCTGCTGCTCCTGCGCTACTCCGGCCAGGACGACCTCACGGTCGGCACGCCTGTCGCGGGACGCTCGCGCGCGGAGCTGGAGCCGCTGGTCGGGTTGTTCGTCAACACGCTCGCGCTGCGCACGTCTCTCGCGGGGGATCCGTCGTTCCGCGCGCTCATCGGCCGCGTGCAGGCGACGTCGGTGGAGGCCTTCGCGCACCAGGACGTGCCCTTCGAGAAGCTGGTGGAGGTCCTCCAGCCTCCGCGCCAGCTGGACGTGCCGCCGTTCTTCCAGGTGATGTTCGTCCTGCAGAACACGCCCCTTCCGGCGGTGCGGCTGCCGGGGTTGTCGCTCGACGCGCAGCTCGTGGACAGCGGCTTCGCGCAGTTCGACCTGACCCTCTTCGCCTTCGAACAGCCGGACGGCCTGCGCCTCACCGCCGAGTACCGCGCCGCCCTCTTCGACGAGGCCACGATGGCGCGGCTGATGGGCCACCTGCGGGTCCTGCTGGAGGACGCCGTCTCCCGGCCAGAGGCGCGCCTGTCGGAGCTGTCCCTCCTGGATACGGCGGAGCGGCAGCGCGTGCTCCAGGCGTGGAACGGACCCCGTGAGGCGTACCCGCGTGGGGTGCTGCTGCATCAGCTCGTGGAAGCGCAGGTGGCGCGCACGCCGGACGCGGTGGCCGTCACGTCTGGAGAGGCGGCGCTCACGTATGCGCAGCTGGAGGCTCGGGCCAACCAGCTCGCGTGGCACCTGCGGACGATGGGCGTGGGGCCGGAGGTCCGCGTCGGGTTGATGCTGGAGCGGTCGCTGGAGCTGGTGGTGGCGCTGCTCGCGACGCTGAAGGCGGGAGGCGCGTACGTCCCCCTGGATCCGTCCCTGCCCGCGCAGCGGCTCGCGTGGATGTTCGAGGATGCCCGACCCGCCGTGGTGCTCATCCAGGAGCGGCTGGTGGCGCGGCTGCCCGCCGGTGACGGAGTGCCGGTGCTCCGGTTGGACTCCCAGTGGGCGGAGGTGGCGCGGCAGCCGTCCTCCGCGCCTCCCGCGGTGGGCTCCGAGGACGCGCTGGCGTACGTCATCTTCACCTCTGGAAGCACGGGGCGGCCGAAGGGCGCGATGAACGCGCACGCTGGCATCGTCAACCGGCTCCTGTGGATGCAGGGGGCGCTGCCGCTGTCGCCCGACGATGCGGTGTTGCAGAAGACACCGTTCAGCTTCGACGTGTCCGTGTGGGAGTTCTTCCTGCCGTTGATGACGGGCGCGCGGCTGGTGGTGGCGCGGCCCGGAGGACACCAGGAGCCGGACTATCTGGCGGACCTCATCGCCCGGGAGCGCATCACCGTCACGCACTTCGTGCCGTCCATGCTCCAGGCGTTCCTGGAAGCCTCCGGCCTGGAGCGGTGCGCGGCGTTGCGGCGGGTGGTGTGCAGCGGAGAAGCGCTGCCGCTGGAGCTGGCTGAACGGTGCCTGGCGCGGCTGCCCGGCGTCCGGCTGCACAACCTCTATGGCCCCACCGAGGCCGCCGTGGACGTCACCGCGTACGAGTGCGTCCGAGGAGCGCTCGGGCGTTCGGTGCCCATCGGGTATCCGGTGGCGAATACGTGGATCCGGCTGCTGGATGCATCGCTGCGGCCGGTGCCCCAGGGGGTGCCCGGGGAGCTGTTCATCGGAGGCGTGCAGGTGGGGCGTGGCTACCTGGGCCGGCCGGACCTGACCGCGGAGCGCTTCATCCCGGACGCGTACGCCGACACGCCCGGGGCCCGGCTGTACCGCACGGGGGACCTCGCCCGGTGGCTGCCCGACGGCGCCATCGAGTACCTGGGCCGCACCGACTTCCAGGTGAAGGTGCGCGGGCTGCGCATCGAGCTGGGGGAGATTGAAGCCGCGCTGGAGCAGCACCCCACCGTGAGGCAGGCCGTCGTCGTGGCGCTGGCGGGCGTCACGGCGAGCGACACGCGGCTGGTGGCGTACCTCGTCGGTGGGACGGACGTACCGGGGGCGGAGGCACTTCGGACATTCCTCGCCCAGAAGCTCCCAGAGTACATGGTGCCCGGGGCCTTCGTTCCGCTGGACGCCCTGCCCCTGACGTCGAGCGGCAAGGTGGACCGCAAGGCCCTGCCCGCGCCGGACGTCGTCGCGGCCGTGGCGCCCGAGTACGTCGCGCCGCGCACGCCCACGGAGGAGCGGCTGGCTTCGCTGTGGGCGGAGCTGCTGCGCGTGGAGCGCGTGGGCGTGCATGACGACTTCTTCGCGCTGGGCGGCCATTCGCTGCTCGCAACGCAGCTCCTTTCGCGCATCCGGGCGGCGTTGCAGGTCGAGCTGCCCCTGCGCTCGGTGTTCAAGACGCCCACGCTCGCGGCCCTGGCTTCGGTGCTGGATGAGGCCCGGAGTCGGGCTGTGGGTTCGCAGGCGCCGCCCCTGCGGCCCGTGTCCCGGGATGGGGAGCTGGCGCTGTCCTTCGCGCAGCAGCGCCTGTGGTTCCTGGAGCAGCTCCAGCCCGGTGCTGTCGCGTACAACCTGCCCGGGACCGTCCTGCTCGAAGGCGTGCTCCACGTCCCCGCGCTGCGGCAGGCCCTGGATGCGATGGTCCAGCGTCATGAGGTGCTGCGCACCACGTTCGCGACCGGGACTCACGGTCCCGTCCAGCGCATCGAAGCCGTTGCGGCGTGCCCGTTCGAGTTCGTGGATCTGGACGCGCTGCCCTCAAGCGCACGCGAGGCCCGGCTGCGGGACTTCATCTCCGAGCAGGCACAGCAGCCTTTCGATCTGGCTCGGGGACCGCTCTTCCGCGCGGTGCTCGTGCGGCTGGAGGAGACGCGGCACGTGCTGCTCGTGCTCACGCACCACATCGCTTCGGACGGCTGGTCCACGGGTGTGCTCGTGCGCGAGCTGGTGGCCCTGTACCGGGCCTTTGCTTCCGGCGTGCAGGCCTCGCTTCCGCCACTCCCCATCCAGTACGCGGACTTCGCTGTGTGGCAGCGGCAGTGGCTTCAGGGGGAGGTGCTCGAGGCGCAGCTTGCGTGGTGGCGTGAGCAGCTCACGGGCGCGCCTCCGCTCCTGATGCTTCCCACGGACCGGCCGCGTCCGGCGGTGCAGACGTTCTCGGGAGACCGGCTCCCGGTGCGACTGTCCCGGAAGCTCATGGAGGGCGTGCATGCGGTGGCGAGGCAGTCAGGCGCCACGCCGTTCATGGTGCTGCTGGCCGCGTACCAGCTTGTGCTGTCGCGGTATGCCGGACAGGACGACGTCAGCGTGGGCGCTCCCATCGCGGGCCGCACCCGTGCGGAGACGGAGGGGTTGATCGGCTTCTTCGTCAACACGCTCGTGCTGCGTGCGCGCATCGACCCGCGCGCTTCGTTCCGGACGCTGCTGGCGCAGGTGCGCGCCACCACGCTCGGCGCCTTCGAACACCAGGACGTACCCTTCGAGAAGCTGGTGGAAGAGCTCCAGCCCGCGCGCGACCCGAGTCACTCGCCCTTCTTCCAGGTCACCCTTACCCTTCAGAACGCGCCCACCGCGGAGTGGCGGCTGCCGGACCTCACGCTGCGCGAGCTGCCTCCGTCCTTCACGTCGTCGAAGTACGACTTCAGCCTCATCCTGGAGGAGTCGCCGGAGGGCTTCACCGGGAGCCTCCACTACAACACCGACATCTTCGACGCGGCCTTCCTCCAGGGGTTGATGCGGGACTTCGCCACGTTGCTGGAAGCGCTTCCCGGGCAGCTGGAGGTTCCGGTGGAGCACCTGCCGCTCATGCCCACGGAGGCGCGGCGTCAGGTGCTGGAGGACTGGAGCGGAGCTTCCGGCGTCCGGGACTTCTCCACGCAGTCCATCCCGGCTCGCTTCGCGGAGCAGGTCGCGCGGACGCCGGACGCGGTGGCGCTTGTATCCGAGGCAGGCAGCCTGACCTATGCGCGGCTGGAGGCCCGGGCGAACCAGCTCGCGCACCACCTGCGCGCCTCCGGCATCGCGGAGGGCAGCCGCGTCGCGGTGCTGTTGCCCCGCTCGGCGGACCTCATCGTGGCGCTGCTGGCCGTGCTCAAGGCCGGGGCGGCCTACGTGCCCATCGACCTGCATGCCCCGCCCGAGCGCTGGTCCCTCCTGCTGGAGCAGTCCGGTGCGGCGATGGTCGTCACGCGGGAGGCGCTCGCGGATGAACTGCCCTCGCTGATGACGCCGCTGGTGCTGCTGGATGCGGACGCGGCCCGGGTGGCTGCGCGTCCAGAGACCGCTGTGCCGGAGCAGCGCTCGGAGGGGGACCGGCTGGCCTACGTCCTCTTCACCTCGGGCTCCACGGGGGCGCCCAAGGGCGTCTGTGTTCCGCATCGCGCCGTGCTGCGGCTGGTGGTGGACACCGGCTTCATGCGCTTCGGTCCGGAGGAGGCCGTCCTGCAGCTCGCGCCGGCCGCGTTCGATGCGTCCACCCTCGAAATCTGGGGGGCGCTGCTGCATGGGGCCCGGCTCGTGCTTCCGCCTGCCGGCGAGCTGTCCCTCGCGCGCATCGCGGCGGTCCTCACCGAGCACCGGATCACCACGCTCTGGCTCACGGCCGCCCTCTTTGAACAGATGGCCGTGCACCATCCGGAGGCGCTTGCTTCCGTGGCGCAGGTGCTGGCGGGCGGCGACGTGCTCCCCGTGTCCCGTGTGCGGGAACACCTGGCCCGATTGCCCCCGAGCGCGGTGCTGATCAACGGCTACGGGCCCACGGAGAACACCACCTTCTCCGCCACCCACCCGATGCAAGCAGGCGACGCCGTGGGGACCTCCGTGCCCATCGGGCGTCCGCTGCCCCACTCCACCGCCTACGTGCTGGACCCGGCGATGCGGCCGGTGCCTCCTGGCATGCCTGGGGAGCTGTACGTCGGTGGTGAAGGGCTGGCGTGGGGCTACATCCACCAGCCCGCCCTCACCGCCGAGCGCTTCGTGCCCCATCCGTTCAGCACGACACCGGGTGCACGGCTCTACCGCACCGGTGACAGGACGCGCTGGCGCGCGGATGGAACGTTGGAGTTCCTGGGGCGCACCGACTTCCAGGTGAAGCTGCGCGGCTTCCGCATCGAACCGGGTGAGGTCGAGGCCGCCTTGCGCCTCCTGCCGGGTGTACGGGAAGCCGTGGCCGTGGTGCGCGAGGACGTCGCCGGAGACAAGCGGCTGGTGGCCTACGTCGTCGGCGAGTCCCTGGACGGCAAGGCCCTGCGCTCCGCGCTCCAGGAGCGGCTTCCCGACTACATGATCCCCAGCGCCTTCGTGGTGCTGGACGCGCTTCCTCTCAACGCGAACGGCAAGCTGGACCGCTCCGCCCTTCCCGCTCCCGAGGCGCCCGTGGCCTCGGCGGACCGGTACGTCGCGCCTCGCGATGCGGTGGAGGAACAGCTCGCCGCCCTCTTCGCCGAAGTGCTGCATGTGGCTCGCGTGGGCATCCACGATGACTTCTTCGACCTGGGCGGCCATTCCCTGCTGGCCACGCAGGTGGTGTCGCGTGTGCGTTCGACGCTGGGCGTGGAGCTGCCGCTGGGCGACCTCTTCGCCGCTCCCACGGTGGAGACGCTCGCGGTTCGCGTGGCGGCCCTTCGCTCGCGGGAGGACTCCCGGCCAGGAACTCCGCCGCTCGTGGCGGTGCCTCGCTCCGGTCCCGTGCCGCTGTCCTACGCGCAGCAGCGGCTGTGGTTCCTGGATCAACTCCAGCCCGGCAGTGCCTTCTACAACGTGCCCGGCATCCTGGTGCTCGACGGGGAGCTGGATGCCTCCGCGCTGGAGCAGTCCCTCCAGGCGCTGGTGCGACGGCATGAAGTCCTGCGCACCACGTTCGCATCCGAAGGGGACTCGCCAGTCCAGCGGATCCACTCCGATGCGGCGCTCACGCTGTCCGTCGTCTCGCTGGAGGCCACTCCCGAGGACCGCCGTGAAGCCGAGGCGCACCGTCACGCTGCCTCCGAAGCGGCTCGGCCCTTCGACCTGGGCATGGGGCCTCTCGTGCGCGCGGTGCTGCTGCGGCTGGATTCACGGCGCCACTGGTTGCTCCTCACGCTGCACCACATCGTCTCCGACGGTTGGTCCATCGGGGTCTTCGCGCGCGAGCTGGGCGCGCTGTACCGGGCCTTCGCTTCCGGTCAGGCTCCGGCGCTGGCGCCCCTGCCCCTCCAGTACGCGGACTTCGCCGTGTGGCAGCGCTCCTGGCTCCAGGGGGATGTGCTCCAGGCGGAGCTGGACTGGTGGCGGCGGCAGCTCGATGGCGCGCCTACCGCGCTGGAGCTGCCCACCGACCGGCCGCGTCCCTCCGCGCAGTCGTTCCGGGGAGCGTCGCTTCCCGTGTCGCTGTCCACGGGCGTGTCCGAAGCGGTGAAGGCGCTGGCGGCCCGGGAAGGCGCCACGCCGTTCATGGTGCTGCTCGCGGGCTTCCAGCTGCTGCTGTCGCGCTACGCGGGGCAGGACGACGTGCTCGTGGGCTCGGCCATCGCCAACCGCAACCGCGCGGAGACGGAGGGCCTCATCGGCTTCTTCGTCAACACGCTGGTGCTTCGCGCGCGCATCGACCCGCGGGCCTCGTTCCAGACGCTGCTGGCCCAGGTGAAGGCGACAACGCTCGCGGCGTATGCGCACCAGGACCTCCCCTTCGAGAAGCTGGTGGAGGGCATGCAGGGCGCGCGGGACCTGAGCCGCTCTCCGCTGTTCCAGGTGGCGTTCACGTTCCAGAACGCCCCCGTGGGAGCGCTGGACCTTCCCGGCCTGCGCCTGGATCTGCGCGGCGGGGCCATCACCACCGCGAAGTTCGACCTGGACTTCAGCCTCCAGGAGCGGGAGGGCGCGTTCAGCGGCGACCTCCACTTCAGCACCGACCTCTTCGACCCCGCTACCGTCACCCGGATGATGGCGCACTTCGAGGTGCTGCTTGGCGCGCTCACGGCCCGCCCCGAGGCGCCGGTGCGGGAGCATTCGCTGCTCGGCGGCGCTGAGCGCCAGCGCGTGCTCGTGGACTGGAACGCCACGCACCGTCCGATGACGCCGCACACCGTGCCGGAGCTGTTCGCGGCCCAGGCCCTCCGGACTCCCGACGCGGTGGCCGTCCAGCACGAGGGGCAGGTGCTGACCTACGCGGCGCTGGCGGCACGGGCACGGCGGCTGGCCTTGCACCTGCGGGCCTCCGGGCTCCGGCCCGAGGCCCGGGTCGCGCTGTGCGTGGAGCGGGGGCTGGAGCTGGTGGTGGGGATGCTCGGCATCCTGGAGGCGGGCGGCTGCTACGTGCCCATGGACCCTGCCTATCCGCGCTCCCGCCTCGCGTTCATGTTCGAGGACGCGGGTGTCTCCGCGGTGGTGGGCCAGCGGGAGCTGCTGGGCGCCCTCCCCTCGCACTCCCTGCCCACGGTGTGCCTGGGGCTGGACACGGAGGAGCCCGGTCAGGACCCGGTGCTCGCGTCCGGGGACGTCACCGTGCGGCCGGAGCAACTGGCCTACGTGCTCTACACGTCGGGCTCCACGGGCACGCCCAAGGGCGTGGGCATCACGCACCACTCCATCGTGCACCTGGTGCGGGACACGAACTACGTCCAGCTGGGGCCGGACGACTGCATGGTGCAGGCGGGGACGCCCTCGTTCGACCTGGCCACCTTCGAGATCTGGGGCGCGCTGCTCAACGGCGCCCGGCTCGTCATCCTGCCGCGCGAGGTGACGCTGGCTCCGGCGGAGCTGGCGCGCACGCTGCGCGAGGTGGGCGCCACCACCGCCCTGTTCGCCACGGCGCTGTTCCACACCGTGGCGCGCGAGGTGCCGGACGCGTTCGCCACGATGCGCGTGGTCATCTACGCGGGTGAGGCCGCGAACGCGGATGCGGCTCGCGCGGTGCTGCGCGCGGGGCCTCCGGGCCGGCTGGTGAACCTGTATGGCCCCACGGAGTGCACCGTGGGCGTCACCACGCACGACATCGTGGACCTGCCGGAGCACGCGACGTCGGTGCCCATCGGCCGGCCGATGACGCGCGTCCAGACGTACGTGCTGGATGCGTACGGGCAGCCCGTGCCCGTGAACGTCCCGGGCGAGCTGTACCTGGGCGGTGACGGACTGGCCCGCGGCTATCTGGGACGCCCCGAGCTGACGGCGGAACGCTTCGTGCCTTCCCCGTTCGGTGACGTGCCCGGTGCGCGGCTGTACCGCACGGGCGACCGCGTGCGCTGGCTGGCGGACGGGACGCTGGACTTCCTGGGCCGCATGGACACGCAGGTGAAGCTGCGCGGCTTCCGCATCGAATTGAGCGAGGTGGAGGCCATCCTCCGTCAGCACCCGTCGGTGAAGGCCGCCGTGGCCGGGGTGATCGATGATCGCCTCGTGGCCTGGTACGTGCCGGGCGCTCTGGTGGAAGCTGCGGAGCTGCGCGCCTTCGTCTCCGAACGGATGCCCTCGCCGCTGGTGCCCTCCGCGTTCGTGTCGCTGGACGCGCTGCCACTCACGCCCGTCGGCAAGGTGGACCGCAAGGCCCTGCCTGCTCCGGATGCGCGCTCGGTCGCCGCAGGGCCCATGGTCCCGGAGCGGATGACCCTCTTCCAGCAGCGCATCGCCACGCTGTTCCAGGAGCTGCTCCGCCTGGAGTCCGTGGGGCTGCACGACGACTTCTTCGTCATTGGAGGCCATTCCCTGCTGGCCACGCAGCTCGTCTCCCGGCTGCGTTCGACCTTCGGCGTGGAGCTGCCGCTGCGCGCCCTCTTCGATGCGCCCACCGTCGCCCGGCTCACGGAGCGGGTGGAGGCCTGGCTCCTCTCGCGCGTCGCGGGCCCGCGCATCCCGGCACTCGTCGCCACGTCGCGGGACCGGGACCTGCCGCTGTCCTTCGCGCAGCAGCGGCTGTGGGTGGTGGAACAGCTGCGTCCGGGTGGCAGTCACTACAACATCGCCACCGCGCTGCGGCTGGACGGCGCGCTGGACGTGGAGGCGCTGCGCCGGGCCCTGGAGCTTGTCGTCTCCCGACATGAGGCCCTGCGCACCACCTTCGCGATGAAGGACGGACAGCCCGTACAGAAGGTGCACGCGCCGGGCACCTGGGAGCTGCCCGTCACGGACCTGACCACCGTGCCCCGGGAGTCCCGCGAGGACGAGGCCCAGCGGCGCTCCCTGGAGGAGGCCGCGCTTCCCTTCGACCTGGGCCGGGGGCCGGTCCTGCGCACGCGGCTGCTGCGGCTGGAGGCCCGGGAGCACCTGCTGCTCCTGTGCATGCACCACATCGTCTCCGATGGCTGGTCGCTGGGCGTGCTGGTCCGCGAGGTGGCCGAGGGCTACGAAGCCTTCGCCTCCGGCCGGATGCCCGTGTTGCCGTCGCTGCCCGTGCAGCCCGCGGACTTCGCCGTGTGGCAGCGCTCCTGGCTCCAGGGGGACGTGCTGGCGCGAGAGGTGGCGTGGTGGAAGCAGCAGCTCGCCGGGGCGCCCCAGGTGCTGGAGCTGCCCACGGACAAGGTGCGTCCGGCGCTCCAGTCCACGAAGGGGGCACTGCTTCCGGTGCACCTGCCGGCGGACGGGGTGGACCGGTTGGTGGCGCTGGGCCGCTCGGAAGGCGCGACGCCGTACATGGCGCTGCTCGCGGTGTGGCAGGTGCTGCTGTCGCGGTACTCGCGGCAGGAGGAGCTGCTGGTGGGCTCGCCCATCGCGGGCCGCGACCACTCGGAGCTGGAGGGGCTGGTCGGCTTCTTCGTGAACACGCTGGTGCTTCGCGGGCGCGTGCGTCCGGGGGACTCGTTCCGCACGCTGCTGTCCCAGGTGCGGGCCACGGCGCTCGCCGCCTTCGAGCACCAGGACCTGCCCTTCGAGAAGCTGGTGGAGGAGCTTCAGGTGCCTCGCGACCTGAGCCGCAATCCGCTGGTGCAGGCGGTGTTCGCGCTCCAGAATGCGCCCACCGGCGAGCTGAAGGCGCCGGGGCTCACGCTGCGGCCGGTGCCGGTGGACAACGCCACCGCGCGCTTCGATCTGGGCCTGCTGCTGCATGAGGCGCCGGACGGCTTGCGCGGCGTCGTCGAATACAGCACCGACCTCTTCGAGCACCCCACCGTGGAGCGGCTGGCCGGCCACCTGCGGACGTTGCTCCACGCCGTCGTCTCCGCTCCGGACGTCCCCCTGGCCCGGCTGGAATGGCTCACGCCCCAGGAGCGCGAGCAGGTGCTCACGACCTGGAATGCCACGGACGTGGACTACCCGCGCGAGTCGAACGTCGCGGAACGCTTCGCGCTCCAGGCCGCACGGCGTCCGGAGGCCATCGCGCTGGAGTTCGGGGACGCGCGGCTGACGTACTCGCAGCTGGATGCCCAGGCGAATGCGCTGGCCTGGGTGCTGCGCTCGCGGGGCGTGGGGCCGGATGCGCTGGTGGCCGTGTGCCTGGAGCGCTCCGTGGAGCTGATCGTCACGCTCCTGGCCATCCTCAAGGCGGGCGGGGCCTACGTGCCGCTGGATGCCGCGTATCCGGCTCGGCGGCTGGCCCTCATGGTGGAGGACGCTCCGCCCCGGCTGCTCGTCACCACCCGCGCACTGCGGGCCTCGCTGCCGGCAGCGGAGGGCGTGCCGTGCATCTTCGTGGAGGAGGTTCGCCTGGAGGGGCAGCCTTCCTCCGCTCCGGACGTGGCCCTCTCCTCGCGGAACCTCGCGTACGTGGACTTCACCTCCGGCAGCACCGGCCGCCCCAAGGGCGTCGCCGTGGAGCACCGGGGCGTGCTGCGGCTCTTGCACGGTGCCACCTGGGCCCGCTTCACTCCTGACGAGACGTTCCTGCTGATGGCGCCCCTGTCCTTCGACGCGTCGACGGTGGAGCTGTGGGGCCCGCTCCTGTCCGGCGGCAGGCTCGTCGTCTTCCCGCCCCAGCCGCCCACCGACCTGGAGCTGCTGGGACAGGTCATCCGCCGTCACGGTGTCACGTCGCTCTACCTGTCCGCGGGCCTGTTCGCGCAGGTGGTGGACGTGAAGTTGGAGGTGCTGCGCGGGCTGCGGCAGCTCATCGTGGGTGGGGACGTCCTGTCCCCCACGCACACGCGTCGCGTGGTGGAGACGCTGGGCCTTCCGGTGGTCAACGGCTACGGCCCCACCGAGGCCACCGTCTTCGCGTGCTGCCTCCGCATGGAGCGGCCCGAGGACGTCCGGACCGAGGCCATTCCCATCGGGCCTCCCCTGCCGAACACGCGGACGTTCGTGGTGGACGGCTCGCTGCGGCCGGTGCCCGTGGGCGTGCCGGGGGAGCTGCTCATCGGCGGGGACGGGCTCGCGCGGGGCTACCTCTCCCGCCCGGACCTCACCGCCGAGCGCTTCATCCCCCACCCCTTCGCCACCGCGCCCGGAGAGCGCGTGTACCGCTCGGGCGACCGCGTGCGCTGGAGCGCGGACGGCAGCCTGGAGTTCCTGGGCCGCATCGACAGCCAGGTGAAGGTGCGCGGCTACCGCATCGAGCTGTCCGAGGTCGAAGCCGCCCTCCGGGACTGGCCCGCCATCACCGACGCGGCCGTGCTCGTGCGAGAGGACGTGCCCGGCGACAAGCGGCTCGTGGCCTACGTGGTGGCGGGCGTGCTGGACGTCCCCGCGCTGCGCGAACACCTGCGGCAGCGGCTGCCCGAGTACATGGTCCCGACCGCGTTCGTCGCGCTGCCCGTCCTGCCCCTGTCCGCCACCGGCAAGCTGGACCGTCGGGCCCTGCCCGCGCCGGATGTCGCGGCCAGTGCTCGAAAGGGCCGCTTCGTGGAGCCCGCGGATCCGCTGGAGGAACAGGTCGCCGCCCTCTGGGCCCGCGAGCTGGGCGCCCGGAGCGTCGGCGTCCATGATCACTTCTTCGAGGACCTGGGGGGCACGTCGCTCACCGTGGTCCGCGTCGCCAGCCGGCTGCACGAGGCGCTCCAGCGGGACGTGCCGGTGGTCTGGCTCTTCGAGCACCCCACGGTCCATGGACTGACCCGGCGGCTGGAGCGCGAGGGGCTGAGAGCGCTCCCGGCCACCGTGCCCGCGCCGACGCCCGAGGCACACGTGCGTCCTGAGTCCGCATCATTGGCGCAGACCTCCAGCCCCGTGCGGTCCGCGCCGGTGCCTCCGGGCTCCGCTCCTGCGCCCGTGCCTGCGCAGTCCGTGCCTGCTTCCGCTCCGGAGCCTTCCGGGCTCACGAAGGACGGGACGGCGGCGCTGCCGTCGAACGCCATCGCCATCATCGGCATGTCCGGGCGCTTCCCCGGTGCGGCATCGGTGGAGGAGTTCTGGCGCAACCTGCGTGAAGGCGTGGAGTCCATCTCCCGCTTCACTCCCGAGGAGCTGGAGTCCATGCCCGGCCTGCCTCCCGGCGTGGAGCTGTCACAGCATCCAGGGTTCGTGCCCGCCCACGGTGTGCTCGCGGACATCGACCAGTTCGATCCCGCGTTCTTCGACATGTCACTGCGCGAGGCGCAGTGGACCGACCCGCAGCAGCGGATGTTCCTCCAGTGCGCGTGGGCGGCGCTGGAGGACGCGGGCCTCGACCCCGCGCGCTTCCCGGGCGTCATCTCCCTCTTCGCCGGAGCGAACGAGTCCGGCTACGCGAACGAGGTGCAGCGGCACCTGCCGTTGGACTCGGCGGCGTTCTTCGAGCTGTTCGGCACCGCGACCTACCAGAGCCTGCCGACGAAGGTGTCCTACAAGCTGGGGCTCACCGGCGAGAGCATGCTCGTGTACACGGCGTGCTCCACGGGGCTCGTGGCGGTGCATGTCGCGTGTCAGAACCTGCTGTCCGGCCTGTCCGACGTGGCGCTCGCGGGCGCGACGCGGCTGTCGGTGCCGCAGCGCACCGGCTACGTGCACCAGGAGGGGATGATCTACTCCCCGGACGGCCACTGCCGCGCCTTCGATGCGAAGGGCCAGGGCACCGTCTCCGGCAGCGGCGTGGCCGCGGTGGTGCTCAAGCGGCTGGAGGACGCGGTCCGCGACGGTGACCCCATCCACGCCGTCATCCGAGCCACCGCCGTCAACAACGACGGGCGCGACAAGTCCGGCTTCACCGCCCCCAGCGTGCAGGGCCAGGCGACCGTCATCACGCAGGCGCTGCGCCGCTCGGGCGTGACGGCGCGGGACATCGGCTACGTGGAGGCGCACGGGACGGCGACGCCCCTGGGCGACCCCATCGAGGTCGCGGCGCTCCAGCGCGCCTACGGCCTGGGCCCCGAGCACCGGGGCACCATCGCGCTCGCCTCGCTCAAGACGAACGTGGGCCACCTGGACACGGTGGCGGGGCTCGCGGGGCTCATCAAGGTCGCGCTGTCGCTGCGCGAGGAAGCGATTCCCCCCAGCCTCCACTTCGAGGCACCGAACCCGCGAATCGACTTCGACGCGGGACCGTTCTTCGTCAACACGCGCTTGCGGCCCTGGCCCCGGGGGAAGACGCCCCGGCGCGCGGCGGTGAGCTCCTTTGGCGTGGGCGGGACGAACGCGCACGCCGTGCTGGAGGAGGCCCCGGTCGTCCGGAGCGGGCCCACGTCGCGCTCGCACCAGCTCTTCGTGCTGTCGGCGCGCTCGCCCGAGTCCCTGGAGGCGGGAGCGCAGGCGCTGGCGTCGCACGTGCTGGCGGACCGGTCTCCGGAGGCGCTGGAGGCCGCGGCGTTGAAGCTGGCGGATCAGGTGCTGTCGGCGCGTTCGCCGGAAACGTTGGAGGCTGCGGCGAAGCAGCTTGCGTTGCGGGTGCTGTCGGCGCGCTCGCCGGAGTCCCTGGAGGCGTTGTCGGCCCGGTTCTCCGTGGACGTCGCGAGCGACGGGAGCGGGTTCGCGGACGCGGCGTACACACAGGCCGTGGGACGACGGGCCTTCGAATACCGCCGCATGGTGGTCGCGAGGGATGCGGCGGACCTGGCGAAGCAGCTTCGCAAGCCGGCCACGCCCGCGCGGTTGAAGGACGTGGAGGGGGCTCGCCGGAAGCGGGTGGCCTTCGTCTTCTCCGGCCAGGGTTCACAGCAGGTGGGCATGGGACGGGAGCTGGCTGCGTCCGTGCCGGCGTTCCGTGCGCAGGTGGAGGCGTGCCTTGGATTGCTGGACGCGCCCCTGCGCTCGCGGGTGGAAGCACTGCTGCGTCCGGGACCGGGCCAGGAGGCGGAGGCTTCCGCCGCGCTCTCCGATACGCGCGTCGCGCTGCCGGCCCTGTTCACGGTGCAGGTCGCGCTGGCGCGGCTGTGGCAGGCGTGGGGCATCGTTCCGCATGCCGTCCTGGGTCACAGCTTCGGTGAGTACGCCGCCGCCTGTGTCGCGGGCGTGCTCTCCCTGCCGGAGGCCCTGCGGCTGGCCGTCGCGCGCGGGGAGCTGATGCACCGGCTGCCTCCGGGCGCGATGCTCGGCGTGGCGCTGCCCGCGGCGGAGGTCCAGCCCCTGCTCTCTGGACGACTGACGCTCGCGGCGATCAATGCGCCGGACCGGTGTGTCGTCTCCGGACCGGTGGACGAGGTGGAGCGCTTCCAGGCCGTGTTGCAGCAGCGCAAGGCGGGCGCGGTGCGCATGCCGTCGGGCCATGCCTTCCACTCGGCGGACGTGGAGCCGTTGATGGGAGAGCTGGCGCGCGTGGTGGCTTCGCTCCAGCGGAGTGAGCCCTCCGTGCGGTACGTCTCCAGCCTCACGGGAGCGCTGGCGCGGCCGGGGGAGCTGACCGCTCCGGACTACTGGGCCACGCAGATGCGGCAGCCCGTGCGCTTCACCGACGCGGTGGGGACCCTGCTGGAAGAGGGCTGCAGCGTGCTGTTGGAGGTGGGGCCCGGCCAGGACCTCACCCCGCTGATGCGCGCGTGCCTGGGCGAGGACAGGGCGCGCGTGAAGGCGCTCGCTTCACTGCGCCGGGGCGGTGCGACGACGGAGCAGTCGGGCCTGTCGCAGTGCGTGGGGGAGCTGTGGATGCAGGGCCTGGAGGTGGACTGGACCGCGTTCTACGCCCACGAGCAGCGCCGCCGCGTGCACCTGCCGACGTACGCGTTCCTGCGCAAGCGCTGCTGGGTGGAGCCTCGCGACCCGGGCAGTGCGTCCGCGCTCGTGCCCGTTGACGGCGGTGCTCGGACGGAGGCCTCTGCCTCCAGCATGGCGGCTCCCGTGGCGACGGCGTCCGCGCCTCGCACGGACCCGGCCGGCGGACTCTCTGCTCCGCCCGTGAGCACGGGAGCAACGCTGGCTTCTCCCGCCATGGCGCCCCCTGCCCTTCCCGTCCCCGGTGGCCGTGAGGATGCGCCTCGCGGTGACGTGGAGGTGCGGATCGCCACGCTGTGGCGCGAGCGCCTGGGCGTGAACTTCGTCGGACGCGACGACAACTTCCTGGAGCTGGGCGGCAACTCGCTCATGGCCGCGCAGCTCCTCAACCAGCTCCGCGACACCTTCCACGTCCAGGTGCCGCTGGCCGCCCTCTTCGAAGCGCCCACCGTCGCGGGGCTCGCCTCCCGCATCGAACCGCTGCTCCAGCACGCCCCGGCCCCGGAGCCCACGCGGGAGCTGCCCCTCGTGCCCCGCTCCAGGACGGAGCCGCTGCCCCTGTCCTTCGTCCAGGAGCGCGTCTGGCGCCTGGAGCAGTACCTCCCCGGCCTGTCCGCCTACACGATTCCCTTCGTCCTGCGCCTGGAAGGCCCCGCCGACGCCGCCATCCTGGAGCGCGCCATCCAGGAGGTCGTCCAGCGCCACGAGTCCCTGCGCACCACCTACGACGCCGTGGACGGCAAGCCCGTGCAGCGCTTCCATCCCTTCGTGCGCATCCCGCTTCCCGTCGTGGAGGTGGAAGGCACGCCGGAGGAACGCGAACAGGCCGCCCTCCGCATCGCCCGCGAGGACGCCGCGCGCCCCTTCGATCTGGTGCGAGGCCCCGTGCTGCGCACCACGCTCGTGCGCCTGCGCGCGGACCTGCACCTGCTGGTCTGCGCCATCCACCACATCGTCTGCGACACGCTCTCCTCGGCCCTCTTCCTCCAGGAAGTGGGGCAGCTCTACGCCGCCTTCCTCCAGGGCAGGCCGTCCCCGCTGGCGCCCCTGCCCGTGCAGTACGCGGACTTCGGCGCGTGGCAGCGGCAGTCGCTCGCGGAAGCCCGCTTCCCCGAACAGGAGCAGTGGTGGCGTCAGCGGCTGGCCGGCATGCCCCGGCAGCTCGGCGTCCCCACGGACCGGCCCCGGCCCGCGAACTGCCCGCTCACCTCCGAGCGCATGGTGCTGGACTTCCCACCGGCGCTCACCGAGGCGCTCGTCGCCTTTGGACGCAGTGAGGGCTTCACGTCGTACATGACGGTGCTCGCCGCGTGGAACGCGCTCCTGCACCGCTACACCGGGCAGACGGACCTCATCGTCGGCACGCCCATCGGCAACCGCACGCGGCCGGAGCTGCTGCCGCTCATCGGCTACGTGGCGCACTCCGCCGCGTTCCGCACCCACGTCGGGGATGACCCGAGCTTCCGCGAGCTCCTGCACCGCGTGCGGCGAGAGGTCACCGACGTGCAGTCGCGGCCGGACGTGCCGTTCGAGATGCTCGTCGAACAGCTCGTCCCCGGCCGGGACATCGGCCGTGAGCGCATGACGGACACGGTCTTCGTCTACCACTCCAATCTAGAGATGGGCGGCGACGCGCTGGCCGCCGTCGGAGCGCGGGGGACCTTCGTGGAGGTGCCGGGCACGCCCGTGCAGTGGGGCGCCACGCTGTCGGACCTGACGCTCATCCTCACCGAGGAGCCCGGCCGCGTGCACGGCGCGCTGGAGTACGCGACGGAGCTGTTCGACGCCTCCACCGCTCGGCGAATGCTGGAGCACCTCCAGGTGTTGCTCGGCGCGGCGCTGGCCCGGCCCGAGGAGCCCCTCTCCCGCCTGCCGCTGGCCACCGAGGCCGACCGCCGGGCATGGCCCGTCCCTCCCCCCGTCACGCACGCCCCGGTCCTGCCCGCACGACTGCGTGAACACGCGCTGCGGCAGCCGGATGCCGTCGCCGTGGAGCAGGCGGGACGGACCTGGACGTGGCGGGAGCTGGCCTCGCGTGCGCGCAGGCTGGCCCTGCGGCTGCGGGAACAGGGGCTCCAGCCGGGAGAACCCGTGGCGCTCTGCCTGCGTGCGTCGCCGGAGAAGCTGGCCGCGCTGTGGGGAGTCCTGGAGGCCGGTGGCGCTCCGGTGGCGCTCGGCCCCACGGACCTGGACTCGCTGGCCGTCTACGCCGTGGAAGGCAGCGTCGTGCCCCGGCTCGTGACCTGGCGGGGGCTCTTCACCTCCGCGCGCCTGGAGTCCTCGCGCGTCCTGCACGTCGAGGAGGTGCTGGGGGATGCGTCGTCCGCGACGGGGGACGAGGCGCTTCCGCTTCCCTCCCCGGAGTCCCTGGCGTGGCTCTTGCCCATGGGGGCGGGCCAGCCCGCGTGGGCGTTGAGTCACGCGTCGCTCACGGGCTTCTTCGCGGGCCTGGATGCGCGGCTGCATCCGGCGCTGGGCACCTCCTGGCTCGCGGCGTCCGAACCGGCTCCCGAGAAGCCCGAGCTCGAAGCCCTCTGGGCCCTGTCGCGCGGCCTGCGCGTGCTCTTCCCCTCCGAGGCCACCGCGTCGCGCCGGGGCGTGTCGACCGAGGAGGCGTCACGTCCGCTCCAGCTCAGCCTGTCGTACTTCGCCAATGACGAGGACTCGCTCTCCGGGCCCAAGTACGAGCTGCTGATGGAGGGCGCGAAGTTCGCGGACGCGCACGGCTTCTCCGCCATCTGGACGCCCGAGCGGCACTTCCACTCCTTCGGCGGCATCTATCCGCAGCCGGCGGTGGTCTCCGCGGCGCTCGCGGCCGTCACCCGCAACCTGCGCCTGCGCTCCGGCAGCGTCGTGCTGCCGTTGCATGATCCGCTGCTGATCGCGGAGCAGTGGGCCGTCGTGGACAACCTGTCGCAGGGCCGCGTCGACGTGTCCGTGGCCACGGGCTGGCACGTGCAGGACTTCATCTTCGCGCCCGGGAACTACGCCGACCGGCGCAACATCCTGCTGCGCCACCTGGAGACGCTGCGCGGCTTGTGGCGCGGCGAACGGCTGCGGCGGCCGGGCGGCAACGGCGTCACCGTGGAGGTGGGCCTGCGCCCGAAGCCGGTGCAGAAGGAGCTGCCCGTGTGGCTCACCGCCACCGCGAACCCGGAGACGTTCCGGCTCGCGGGCGAGCTGGGCGCGGGCGTCCTCACGGGCCTCTTCGCCCACTCGCTGGAGGAGCTGAAGCCGAAGGTGGCCCTCTACCGCGAGGCGTGGCGCCGCAACGGGCACCCGGGCCGGGGCCACATCACGTGCATGCTGCACACGTTCCTCGGTGACGACGAGGCGGAGGTCCTGAGGCGGGTGCGCAAGCCGCTGCTGGCGTACTTCCGGAGCTCGGCGGACATCACGACGTCGCTGCTCGCCGCGCAGGGCTACCAGGGGGAGATCGCCAAGGTGTCCCGCGAGGACATCGACGCGCTCCTGGAGCACACCTTCGAGCACCACGCGAAGGGAACTGGGCTCATCGGCACGGTGGAGAGCGGCATCCAGCGGCTGCGTGACGTGCGGGCCTCGGACGTGGACGAGGTGACGTGCCTCATCGATTTCGGGCTGGAGACGCCGGTCGTCCTGGAAGGGCTCCGGCGCCTGGCCATGGCGCGGGAGGCCGTGGCCGCGGATGCGGCGTCACACTCGCGGCGCGTGCGCAATGAGCGGGAGACGGACGCGGAGGAGCTGCTGTCCCTGGCCCGTCAGTCGGGCGCGGTGCTGGTGAACACCACGGCGCGGCTGGCCCGCGCGTTGGCGGACCTTTCGGGAGCACGGGAGGCCCTGGCTCCGGTGGGGGCCTGGGTCTTGGAGAACGCGTCGGAGGAGCTGGCGTCGGCGCTCCAGCGCACGGCGGGCGGCGACGTGCTGCTCGCGGGCGAGGCCCGTGACGGAGGCCTGTTGCCGCGCGCGCCGGAGGAGAAGCTGCCTCCGGGGCTGGACGTCTGGGTGCTGGACGCGGCGGGGAAGCCCGTGCCCGCGGGAGTCGTGGGGGAGCTGGCCCTGTCAGGCGCGGGCCTGCCTGCCGCGCTCTGGAGGGCGGCGGGTGAGACAGCGGAGCGACTGGTGCCGCATCCGCTGGGTGGGGCCATGAGCCTCTACCGCACGGGCCGCCCCGTGCGCCTGCGCGCGGATGGTCGCGTGGAGGCCATGAACCTCCCGGCCTTCAAGCAGTCCGCACCGCGCATCGTGTCCGCGAGCGCTCCGGCCGCGACGGCCCAGGGCGTTGCTCAAAGCGCGGGGCCGCTCGCGGGTGCGTCGTCCGTGCTGGAGGCTGGCGCCGCGCGAGGCATGGTGCCCCTCACGGGTGCCCCGGCCACGACGGCCCAAGCCGCTGCCTGGCCGCCCATCGCGGGTGCTCGGGCTACGACAGCTCAGGCTGCTGCCTGGCTGCCCAACGCGAATGCTCCGGCCACGACGGCCCAGGCCGCTGCCTGGCCGCCCAGCGCGGGTGCTCGGGCCACGGTGCATGGCGTCGTGGCCTCTGGTGCCCTTCAGGCGATTCCGCGTGCGCCGCGCGACCGGCCGCTGCCGCTGTCGTTCGCGCAGCAGCGGCTCTGGTACCTCCAGGAGTTGGAGCCGGAGAGCACCGCCTACAACAACGCGATCATCTTCCGGCTCACGGGCACGCTGGACGTCACCGCGCTCCAGACGGCGCTCCACTCCCTCGTGGAGCGCCATGAGGTCCTGCGCACCACCTACGCGCTGGCCGACGACGGCGCGGTGCAGGTCATCCATGCGACGGGCACCCTTCCCCTGGAGACGGAAGACGTCCCCGGCGACACGGCCGAAGCGCGCGAGGCCGCCATGCTCCGCCGCTGCCAGGCGTACACCGCCACGCCCTTCCACCTGGACACGGGCCCCGTCGCCCGCGCGCTCCTGCTGCGGCTGGCTCCCGACACGCACGTCCTCCACCTGCTCCTGCACCATGTCGTCTCCGACGCCTGGTGCGCCCTGGTCCTCAGCCGCGAGCTGCCCGTCCTCTACGCGTGCGCCAGCGCGGGCGTCCCGTCCGTCCTGCCGCCGCTGCCGGTGCAGTACGCCGACTACGCCGTGTGGCAGCGCGCGTGGTTGACGGGCCCGGTGCTGGCGGAGCAGGCCCGCTGGTGGAAGGACCTGCTCCAGGGTACGCCGCCGCTGGAGCTGCCCACCGACCGGCCCCGTCCCGCCATGCAGTCCTACGCGGGCGCCGCCCACGCCTTCCACCTGCCTCGCGAGCTGTCCGAGCCCCTGCTCACCCTGGGCCGCCGTGAAGGCGCCACGTCCTTCATGGTCCTGATGGCGCTGTTCCAGGTGCTGCTCTCCCGCACCTCCGGACAGGACGACTTCGCGGTGGGCACGCCCATCGCGGGCCGCTCGCGCCCCGAGGTGGAAGGCCTGCTGGGCTGCTTCGTCAACACGCTCGCCTTCCGCGCGAAGCTCGACGGGGCTCCGGGCTTCCGGGAGCTCGTCTCGCGCGTGAAGCAGCAGGCCCTGGGCGGCTACGCACGCCAGGACATGCCCTTCGAGCAGCTGGTGGACGTGCTCCAGGTGCCTCGCGACCTGAGCCGCACGCCGGTGTTCCAGACCGTCCTCAACGTCATCAACGTGCCCGAGGCCCAGACAACGGGTGGCGCCGGGCTCCAGATTGGCGGCGTGGACGTGCCGGTGACGACGTCCAAGTTCGACCTGTCCCTGGAGGTCTGGGAGCAGCGCGACGGCCTGCGCTGCCGCCTGGAGTACGCCACCGCCCTCTTCGACGCCGCGACCGTGGCCCGCCTGGCGGAGCACCTGACCGTGCTGGCCAGGGCCGTCGTCGCCGCGCCGGATGCCCCGGTCTCCACCCTGCCGTTGCTCACGCCGGCCGCACGCGAACAGGTGCTGCACGGCTGGAACGACACGCGTGTGGACTTCCCCCGTGGCGCCACGCTCCACCACCTCTTCGAAGCCCAGGCCGAACGGACGCCAGAGGCCATCGCGCTCCAGTTCGAGGACCAGCGCCTCACCTACGCGCGGCTCGAGGCCCGGGCCAACCAGCTCGCGCACCACCTGCGGGCTCGCGGCGTGGGGCCGGAGACCCTGGTGGGCGTCTGCCTGGAGCGCTCATTGGAGATGGTCGTCGCCCTGCTGGGCGTCCTGAAGTCCGGCGCGGCCTACGTCCCGCTGGATCCGGCCACGCCCTCGGAACGGCTCGCAGGGATGCTGGAGGACACCGCCGCGTCCGTGCTCCTCGTCCAGGATCGCTTCCGCGCCAGACTGCCTCCGCACGCGGCGCACGTCATCGCGCTGGACACGCAGGGGGAGCTCCTCGCGAGCGAGCCCACGGCCCGGCCCGTGCCGCTGGCCGGCGATGACTCCCTCGCCTACGTCATCTTCACCTCCGGGAGCACCGGCCGTCCCAAGGGCGCGATGAACGCGCACGCGGGCGTCGTCAACCGGCTGCGCTGGATGCAGGCGCGCTACGGCCTGATGCCCTCGGACACGGTGTTGCAGAAGACGCCGTTCAGCTTCGACGTGTCCGTGTGGGAGTTCTTCTGGCCCCTGATGACGGGCGCGCGGCTGGTGCTCGCGCGGCCGGGCGGACACCAGGAGCCGGACTACCTGGTGGCGCTGATGGCCCGCGAAGGCGTGACGACCGCGCACTTCGTGCCGTCCATGCTGCGCGTCTTCGCGGAGCAGCCCGGCCTGGAGTCCCTGACGCGCCTGCGCCAGGTGATGTGCAGCGGCGAAGCCCTGCCCGCGGACCTGGTGCTCCGCGCGCAGGCCCGCCTGCCGCACGCCACGCTGCACAACCTCTACGGCCCCACCGAGGCCGCCGTGGACGTCACGTCCTGGGAGTGCCCGCGCGACGCCTCGCTCCGCGTCGTCCCCATTGGCCAGCCCGTGGCCAACACGCGCATGTATGTCCTGGATCGCCACGGGCAGCCGGTGCCGGTGGGCATCCCGGGTGAGCTGTTCATCGGCGGCGTGCAGGTGGGCCGGGGCTACTGGCGCCGCCCCACCCTCACCGCCGAGCGCTTCATCCCCGATGCCTTCAGCGACACGCCCGGCGCCCGCCTGTACCGCACGGGCGACATCGCCCGGTGGCGCGCGGACGGCACGTTGGAGTACCTGGGCCGCGCGGACTTCCAGGTGAAGCTGCGCGGCTTCCGCATCGAGCCAGGCGACATCGAAGCCGCGCTCCAGTCCTGGCCCGGCGTGCGCGACTCCGTGGCCGTCGTGCGCCAGGAGGACGCGGGAGGACCGCGCCTCGTCGCCTATGTCACCGTCGACGGCGGGACGCTCGACACGGCGGGGCTGCGCGCGTTCCTGCAGTCACGGCTGCCCGAGTACATGGTCCCCTCCGCCCTCGTCCGCCTGGAGGCCCTGCCGCTCACCTCCAGCGGCAAGGTGGACCGCAAGGCCCTGCCCGCGTCGGACGCGTCCGCCACCATTCGCACAGAGCCCATCGCCCCGCGCGACGACACCGAGCGCGCCCTGGCGGAGATCTTCGCGCAGGTGCTCGGCATCGCGCGGGTCGGCGTGCGGGACAGCTTCTTCGAGCTGGGCGGCCACTCGCTGCTCGCGACCCAGGTGGCCGCGCGCGTGCGTGCGCGCCTGGGCCGGGAGGTGCCGCTGCGCACGCTGTTCGAAGCCCCCACCGTGGAGGCGCTCGCCCGGCGCATCGCTCCGCCCGGCTCCGCGGCCCCCGCTCCAGTCCAGCCCGAGCCGACGACCTCCACCGGCCTCACGCCGCTGACGCGCGGGGTGCGGCCCGCGGTGCTGCCGCTCTCGTTCGCGCAGCAGCGGCTGTGGTTCATCCATCAACTGGGCGCCGCGGACACGGCCTACAACATGCCGTTCTCGCTCAGGCTGGAGGGCACGCTCGACGTCGGCGCGCTCCAGCGGAGCTTCGACAGGCTGCTGCGCCGTCATGAAGCGCTGCGCACCACGTTCCGCGAATACGAAGGCGCCCCCGAGCAGGTCATCCACGCACCGGGCCCACTGCCCCTGCGCCAGGTGGACCTCACCGGCATCCCGGACCTGGAGCAGCGCCGCGCCGAGGCCTCGTGGATCGCCACGGAAGAAGCCCGCTCGCCGTTCGACCTGGAGCAGGGTCCCCTCCTCCGGGCCCTGTTGCTGAAGCTGTCGCCCACGGAGCACGTGCTGGTGCTGAACCTGCACCACATCATCTCCGACGGCTGGTCCACCGGCGTCCTGGTGCGCGAGATGGGCACGCTCTACGCAGCCCTCGCCCAGAACCTCCCATCCACGCTGCCCGAGCTGCCGGTGCAGTACGCCGACCACGCGCTGTGGCAGCGCGGCTGGTTGCAGGGCGCGGTGCTGGAGGCGCAGCTCGGCTACTGGCGGCGTCAGCTGGAAGGCGCGCCGTCGCACCTGGAGCTGCCCACGGATCATCCGCGTCCGGCCCGGCAGACCTTCCGGGGCGCCCTGATGCCGTTCACCCTCCCGGCCGCTTCGAGCGAAGCCCTGGAGGCCCTGGCGAAGCGCGAGGGCGCCACGCCGTACATGGTGCTGCTGGCCGCGTTCCAGGTGCTGCTGGGCCGCTACGCCGGGCAGGACGACGTGCTGGTGGGCTCGCCCATCGCGGGCCGCCGCCACGCCGAGTCCGAGGCCCTCATCGGCTACTTCGCGAACACCGTCGTCCTGCGCACCCGGCTGCGCGAGGACGACACCTTCCGCTCCCTGCTGGCGCGCGTGCGGGACACCACCCTGGGCGCGTACGAGCATCAGGACCTCCCGTTCGAGAAGCTCGTCGAGGAGCTGCACCCCGCGCGCGACGCCTCCCGGACGCCGTTCTTCCAGGTCACCTTCACGCTGCAGAACGCGCCGCTGCCACCGCTGGCCCTGCCCGGCCTGACGCTGGAGCCGATGAACGCCGACCCGGGCGCGATCCGCTTCGACCTGGAGCTGCTGCTGCACCGTGCGCCGGAAGGCTTCACGGGGGGCCTCAACTTCAACACCGCCCTGTTCACGCCCGGCACGGTGGCCGGGATGGCCCGGCACCTGAAGGTGCTGCTCGACGCCGCGGTGGCCGAGCCAGCGACCCCGCTGACACGCCTGCCGCTCCTCACGCCAGAGCAACGGCGGCAGGTGCTGGCCACCTGGAACGACACCGCGACGGAGTACCCGCGTGACGCGTCCGTGCCCGCGCTGTTCGCGGAGCAGGCCGCGCGCACACCGGACGCCATCGCCGTGAGGATGCCCGCGAATCCGGGGACCTTCCGGCCGGCTGACACGGCGCACGAGCGCACATCCGCGAAACTGGAGATGATGCCCGCGAGTGCTGGGGCCCCCCTGCCGGCGGACACGGCGCCGGACGCGGCGCGCGCGCTCTCATACGCGGAACTGGATCGGCGGTCGAACCAGCTCGCGCACCACCTGCGGCGGCTGGGAGTCCGGCCCGGGGATCGCGTGGGGCTGTGCGTGGAGCGTTCGCCGGAGCTCGTCACCGGCATGCTCGGCATCCTCAAGGCGGGCGCGGCCTACGTGCCCGTGGAGGCGAAGGCGCCCGCGGAACGCACGACCTGGGTGCTCCAGGAGGCGGGCGTCAGCGTGCTCGTCACGCAGGAGGCACTGGCGGATGAGCTGCCGGCGGTGGCCGGGCTCCTGGTCCTTCTGGACGCGGAGGCGGAACTCATCGCGAAGCAGCCGGACACGGCGCTGGACGTGCGGGTGCCCGCCGACGCGCTGGCCTACGTGATGTTCACGTCGGGCAGCACGGGCCGTCCCAAGGGCGTCTGCGTGCCCCACCGGGGCATCGTGCGCCTGGTCCGGGGTAACGGTTTCATCACCTTCGGCCCGGAGCAGGTGCTCCTCCATGCTGCACCGGTCGCGTTCGACGCGTCCACGCTGGAACTCTGGGGCGCGCTGCTGCACGGCGCGAAGCTGGTGCTGGCGCCACCTCGCGCGCTGTCGCTGTCGGAGTTGGGCACGCTGCTGACCGTGGAGGGCGTCACCACGCTGTGGCTCACCGCCGCCCTCTTCGAGCAGATGGTCCTGCATGAAGGCGCTTCGCTCGCGAGCGTGCGGCAGGTGCTCGCGGGCGGCGACGTGCTGCCCGTGCCGCGCGTTCGGGAACACCTGGCGCGGATGGCGCCGGACGCCGTGCTCGTCAACGGGTACGGCCCCACGGAGAACACCACCTTCTCCACCACCCACACGCTGCGCGCCGGAGACACCGTGGAGCGCTCGGTGCCCATTGGCCGGCCGCTGGCGAACTCCACCGCGTGGGTGCTGGACGCGCACCTCCAGCCCCTTCCGCCGGGGCTCCCTGGCGAGCTGTACGTGGGCGGCGACGGCCTGGCCTGGGGCTACCTCCAGCGGCCGGACCTCACCGCCGAGCGGTTCATCCCCCATCCCCACTCCGCCACGCCGGGCGCCCGCCTGTACCGCACGGGCGACCGGGCCCGCTGGCGCGACGACGGCACGTTGGAGTTCCTGGGCCGCACCGACTTCCAGCTCAAGCTGCGAGGCTTCCGCATCGAGCCTGGCGAAGTGGAGGCCGTGCTGCGCCAGGCCCCGGACGTACACGAGGCCGTCGTGCTCGCGCGCGAGGACGTGCCCGGTGAGAAGCGGCTCGTGGCCTACGTGGTCCTCGAGGAAGACGGCGCCAGCACCGACCGCGTGAAGGCGCACGCGCAGCGGCTGCTCCCGGACTACATGGTGCCGTCCGCCTGGGTGGCGCTGCCGTCCATCCCCCTGTCACCGAACGGCAAGGTCGACCGCAAGGCCCTGCCCGCCCCCGAAGCGCCCCGGTCCGCCGAGTCGACGCGCGAGGCCCCCCGGAACGCGCTGGAGGCCCGGCTCGCGGCCATCTGGGCGGAGGTGCTGCATCTGGACGCCGTGGGCATCCACGACGACTTCTTCGACCTGGGCGGCCATTCGCTGCTGGCCACGCAGGTGGTGTCGCGCATCCGGGCGGTGCTGGGTGTGGAGCTGCCCCTGGGTGAGCTGTTCAACGCGCCCACCGTGGCCGCGCTCGCACAGCACCTCGGCACCGCCACGAAGCGCGATGCCGACGTTCCGCCCCTTGCCCGAGCCCCCAGGCCTCCGCTGCTGCCGCTGTCCTTCGCGCAGCAGCGGCTGTGGTTCATCGATCAACTCGAACCGGGCAGCGCCCTCTACAACATGCCCGTCGCCCTGCGACTCCTGGGCGCGCTGGACGAGGCCGCGCTCAAGGGAAGCCTGGACGCGCTGATGGCGCGGCACGAAGCCCTGCGCACCACCTTCCGCACGGAGGCGGGCCAGCCCGTGCAGCACATCCACGCCCAGGCCACCGTGCCGCTGGAGCGCGTGGACCTGACGGCGCTGGAGGACGCCGAAGCCCGGCTGCGCGAAGCAGAGCGCCGGGCCACGGCGGAGTCGCAGCGGCCGTTCGACCTGGAGCAGGGTCCGGTGATCCGAGCCCTGCTGCTGAAGCTCGCGGCGGAGGAGCACGTGCTGGTGCTCCACCTGCACCACATCGTCTCCGACGGCTGGTCGCTGGGCGTGATGGTGCGCGAGCTCACCGCCCTCTACGCGGCCCTGCGCGAGGGCCGTCCGCCCGCGCTCCCGGAACTGCCCGTGCAGTACGCGGACTTCGCGCTCTGGCAGCGCGGCTGGCTCCAGGGTGAGGCGCTGGAGGCGCAGCTCGCGTGGTGGGCCCAGCAGCTCGCCGGAGCCCCCCGCGCCCTGGAGCTGCCCACCGACAAGCCCCGTCCCGCCGTCTCCACCCAGCGTGGCGACACGGTGCCGGTGCACCTGCCCCTGGCCCTGTCCGAGCGCGTGGAGGCCCTGGCGCGGCAGGAGGGCGCCACGCCCTTCATGGTGTTGCTCGCGGCCTTCCAGACGGTGCTGCACCGCTACTCCGGCCAGGACGATGTGTTGGTGGGCACGCCCATCGCGAACCGCCGCCACGCGGAGACCGAGGGCCTCATCGGCTTCTTCGTCAACACGCTGGTGCTGCGCGGAAGCTTCAGCGCCCGGACCACGTTCCGGGAGCTGCTGGCCCAGGTGCGCACCACCACGCTGGGCGCGTACGAGCACCAGGACATCCCCTTCGAGCGGCTGGTGGAGTCCCTGCAATCGACGCGAGACCTGGGGCGCATGCCGCTGTTCCAGGTGATGTTCGCGCTCCAGAACGCGCCGGTGCCGGAGCTGTCACTGCCCGGGCTCACCGTGCGGCCCGCGGCCCTCGCGGAGCGCACCACGTCCCAGTTCGACCTGAGCCTGGACCTGGACCGCCGGGAGGACGGCTTCCACGGCAAGCTCGAGTACGCCACGGACCTCTTCGAGCGTCCCACCATGGCGCGGCTGCTCACCCACCTGCGCGTGCTGCTGGAGGCGGTCCTCACGCAACCGGATGCACCGCTGTCCAGCGTGTCCCTCATCTCGGCGGAAGAACGCCAGCGGCTCCTGGGCGACCTGGCAGGAGGCGTGTCGTCCTTCGACGGCGACGGCACGCTGCACGGCCGCTTCGAGGAGCAGGTGGCGCGCACCCCGGACGCCGACGCCGTGGTGTTCGGGGAGACGACGCTGTCCTTCCAGCAGCTCAACGCCCGGGCCAACCAGCTCGCCTGGCACCTGCGCTCGCTGGGCGTGGGGCCGGAGGTCCCGGTGGGCCTGTGCCTGGAGCGCTCGGCGGAGAGCGTCGTCGCGCTGCTCGCGGTGAACAAGGCCGGAGGCGCCTTCGTGCCCCTGGACCCGTCCGCCCCCGCCGCGCGCAAGTCGTTGCTGTTCAAGGATTGCGGCGCGTCCGTGCTCGTGACGACGCGGGCCCTGCAAGAAGCGTGGCGACCAGAGGTGGCCCACCTGGTGCGGCTGGACGAAGAACCTGTCCGACTGTCGGACAGGTTTGGGGAGGCCGTGCCGACGGCGGCGGGAGACCTCGAACCGGTCCGACTGTCGGACAGGTTTGGGGAGGCCGTGCCGACGGCGGCGGGAGACCTCGAACCGGTCCGACTGTCGGACAGGTTTGGGGAGGCCGTGCCGGCGGTGGCGGGAGACATCGAACCGGTCGGACAGTCGGACAGGTTGGGGGAGGCAGTACCGGCGGTGGCGGGAGACATCGAACCGGTCCGACTGTCGGACCAGTCCACGGACAACCCGCCCCCGGCGGCGGGCTCGGGCAACCTCGCCTACGTCATCTACACCTCCGGCTCCACGGGCACGCCCAAGGGCGTGATGGTGCGCCACCGCTCCCTGCTCCACCTGCACCACGCGCTCCTGCGGACCGCCTATGCGGGGCAGTCCTCGGGGCTTCGCGTCAGCATCAACGCGCCGCTGTTCTTCGATGCCTCCATCGAGCAGGTGCTCCAGCTGCTGGGCGGCCACTGCGTCTGCCCCGTCCCGGACGAACTCCGGCTGGAGCCGGAGCGGATGCTCGAGTGGCTGGAGCGGACACGCGTGGACGCGCTGGACTGCACCCCCGCGCAACTGAAGCTGCTCCTGGACGCGGGGATGCTGGAGCGCCCCCGTCTGCCGTCGCTGATGCTGGTGGGCGGTGAGGCGCTGGATGAGGTGATGTGGCGGCGGCTCGCGGCGACCTCACGTACGCGGGCCTTCAACGCCTATGGCCCCACCGAGTGCACCGTGGACGCCACCGTGTGGGACGTGCAGGGGACCTCCCATGCGCTGCCCGTCATCGGGCGGCCGCTGGACAACCTGCGCGCGTACATCCTGGATGCGCGTCAGGAGCTGGTGCCCTTCGGCCTGCCGGGAGAGCTGTGCTTCGCGGGTGAGGGCGTCGCGCGCGGCTACCTGGGCCGTCCGCACCTGACCGCCGAGCGCTTCCTGCCGGATCCCTTTGGCACGGAGCCGGGCGCAAGGCTGTACCGCACGGGCGACAAGGCCCGCTGGCGCGAGGACGGCACGCTGGAGTTCATGGGCCGCCTGGACTTCCAGGTGAAGCTGCGCGGCCACCGCATCGAGCTGGGCGAGATTGAAGCCACACTGCGCGCGCACCCCGGCATCCGGGACGCGGTGGCGCTGGTCCGCGAGGACGTTCCGGGCGACGTGCGCCTCGTGGCCTACGTGACGCCGGAGGTGGACACCGCTCCGCTGCGCGAGCACCTGCACCGGCACCTGCCCGAGTACATGGTGCCCGCCGCCCTCCTCGCCCTGCCCGTCCTGCCGCTGACTCCCAACGGCAAGGTGGACCGCAAGGCGCTGCCCGTGCCGGACGCATCGCGGCTCCCCCCACGGGTCTTCGAGCCTCCGGCCACGCCCACCGAGGAGCGCCTCGCCGCCCTCTGGGAGGAGCTGCTGCGCGTGCCCGGCGTGGGCCGCCACGACAACTTCTTCGAGCTGGGCGGACACTCGCTCCTGGCCACGCAGGTGGTGGCCCGCGTGCGCGCGCGCTTCGGCGTGGAGCTGGCGGTCCGGGCCCTCTTCGAGACCCCCACCGTGGCGGGCCTCGCACGGCGGCTGCCGGACGCGGCGCCCACACCCACGCTGCCGCCGTTGACGCGGACGCAGGGGGAAGGACCCGCGCCCCTGTCCTTCGCGCAGCAGCGGCTGTGGTTCATCGACCAGCTGGAGCCGGGCAGCCCGCTCTACAACATGCCCTTCGCGCTGCGGCTGTCCGGAGCGCTGGACGCTTCCGCCCTCCAGCGGGCCGTCGACGCGCTGGTGCAGCGGCACGAAACCCTGCGCACGACGTTCGAGTCCCACGACGGAACGCCACGCCAGCGCATCCACGCGGCCCCCACGGGAACACTGCGCACGGAGGACCTGGAAGCCCTGCCCGCGAAGGAGCGCGAGGCCGAGGTCTGGCGTCGGGCGGACGCGGATGCGCTGCGTCCCTTCGACCTGGGCACCGGTCCCCTGGCGCGCTTCACGCTGCTGCGCCTGGCCGCGACGGAGCACGTGCTCCTCCTGTGCACGCACCACACCGTCTCCGACGGTTGGTCCTTCGGGGTGCTCGTGCGTGAGCTGGTGGCGCTCTACGAAGCCTTCCGCCAGGGCCAGCCGTCGCCGCTGCCGGAGCTGCCCGTGCAGTACGCGGACTTCGCCCGGTGGCAGGCCGCGTGGATGGAGGGCCGGGTGCTGGAGGGCCAGCTCGATTGGTGGAAGCGGCAGCTCGAAGGGGCACCGCACGCACTGGCGCTGCCCACCGATCGGCTCCGTCCGCAGCGGCGCTCCGCACGAGGCGCGCTGCTGCCCGTCCAGCTGTCACCTGCCCTGAGTGACGCGGTGGAGGCGCTGGCGAAGCACGAGGGCGCCACGCCCTTCATGGTGCTCCTGGCCGCGTTCCAGCTGCTGCTGTCGCGGTACGCCGGCCAGGACGAAGTGCTGGTGGGCACGCCCATCGCGAACCGCCGCCACGCGGAGACCGAAGGGCTCATCGGCTTCTTCGTCAACACGCTGGTCCTCCGGGCCCGCTTCGCCGCGGACACGTCGTTCCGGAAGGTCCTCGCGCAGGTGCGCGCCACCACGCTGGGCGCGTACGAACACCAGGACCTGCCCTTCGAGCGGCTGGTGGAAGCACTCCAGCCCGAGCGCGACCTGGGCCGCACCCCGCTCTTCCAGGCCCTCTTCGCGCTGCACAACACGCCGGCGCCGGAGGCCGTGCTCCCCGGCCTGACGCTCCAGGCGGTGGAGGTCGCGCCCACGACGGCGAAGTTCGACCTGGACCTCGCGCTGACGCGGCTGCCCGGCGCTTTCCAGGGCGCGCTCACGTACAGCACGGACCTCTTCGAGGCCGCCACGGTCCAGCGACTGATGGAGCGCTGGAGCACGCTGCTGGAGACGGTCCTCGCGGCGCCCGACGCGCTCCTGGACCGAGCGTCCCCATTGACGGAGGAAGAGCTGCGCCGGATGCACGTCCCGGAGGCTCCGGCCCCGCGTCCTTCCAAGGCCACCGACGTCGCGCCGCGAGACGACCTGGAGCGCGAGCTGGTGGCGCTCTGGGAGGAGCTGCTGGGCGTCCGGCCCATCGGCGTGACGCGGCCGTTCTTCGACCTGGGAGGCCACTCCCTGCTCGCCGTGAAGCTGATGGCGCGCATCCGGGAGCGGTTCCACCGCGAGCTGCCCCTGGCCGCCCTCTTCCATGCGCCCACGGTGGAGACGCTGGCCCGGCTGCTCCAGCAGGCGCCCGCGGTCTTCTCCCCGCTCGTGCCCATCCAGCGCGAGGGCACGCAGCGGCCCTTCTTCTGCGTCCACCCGGTGGGCGGCAACGTGCTCGCGTACGCGGCGCTGGCGAAGCAGCTGGGCCCGGATCAGCCCTTCTACGGACTCCAGTCGCAGGGGCTGGATGGAAGCCGTCCGCCGCTCGACACGGTGGAGGCGATGGCGGCGCTCTACGTGGCCGCCATGCGCACCGTGCAGCCTCAAGGTCCGTATCGCCTGGGAGGCTGGTCCATGGGAGGCGTGGTGGCCTTCGAGATGGCCCGCCAGCTCCAGGCCCGAGGCGAGACCGTGGAGCTCGTGGCGCTCATCGACCCGACCCCGGCGACGGACGATCGGGTGCCGCTCGACGTGGATGACGCGCGCCAGGTGGCCGCGCTGTTCGAGCTCGACCAGGGACAGCTCGCGTCGCCTGAAGCGTCCACGGCCTCGGGGCGCACGCTCCTCCAGGTCTTCACCCACAACCTGCGGGCGCTGAAGGTCCACCGCCCCGGAACGTTCACCGGCCGCGTCCTCCTGCTCAAGGCGGGCGACAACCTGGTGACCGGGGATGACGGCTGGAGCGCGCACGTTCACGGCGGGCTGACGCGTGAAGTCCTCCCCGGCACCCACTACACGCTGCTGCGCGCGCCCCACGTCCAGCGGCTCGCGGAGCGCCTGGCGGAAGCGCTCCAGCACGATGTCCGTGGAGGGTCCTGAGGGAGCCTGACAGACCGCCTCCTGGGAGGAGCCGGAGCGCGTGCCAGGACTGGCACGTTCGCGCCGCCGCTCCCGCCCCAGGAGGCTCCGGTGCGCTCGCAACGTCCCGGAACTCCATCCAGGTGGCCCCGGCGGCCCGCGTGGCCCCGACCTTGCCATGGGAAGGCTCCGCACCCCCAAGGAGCCTCATCCCCATGAATCACCCGAAGCCCTTCGCCGTGTCCTCCGCCGTCCCCCGCTTCCCCCGCCGTGCGCGGACCCTGGGCTGGAGCCTCCTGGCGCTCGCCGCCGCGGGCTGTGGTGCCAGCGACAGCGCCAGCCCCAGCACCCCGGCGGAGCGCACCCAGGCCCTTGCCGCGCTGCCCACGAGCTGCCTGGAGATCCGCACTGCCCAGCCCGGCGCGCCGGACGGCTACTACGTGCTGTACGTGGCCGGTGACGTCACCGCGTCCTGGACCGCGTACTGCCACGACATGGCCGGCACACCGAAGGAGTACCTCGCCCTGCCGCGCAAGGAGCCCGGCTCCAACTTCTCGCAGTACACCGCGGGCGACGCCTCACCCGGCACCGACGTCCGCACGACCTACTACCAGCTGCGCATCGACCCCACGACCCTGCGCGTGGACACCGCCGACCAGACCTTCGCCACCTCCACGGGCGAGCTGACGCACTCGCCGGACATCGTCACCTCCATGCCCTACGGCGTGGCCATGACGTGCGGCGGCGGACTGGGCGTGGGACGCATCGACCTCCGGGGCACCCCGTTCACGGTGGACGCGGAGGCGTTCGGCGTGGGCGGCGCGAGCAGGTCCGGTGCCGCCGTCTCCAGCGAGGAAGGCCAGGTCGTCGACCTGTCCGGCGACGGCTTCTGCGGCTGGGTGGGCCTCGTGGGCAGCTACAACCCCTACAACCAGCAGGGTGGCACGCTCCAGCTCCACTACCGCGGCGGGGACCGTCCCGCGACGTGTCAGGACATCCGGACCGCCCGCCCCGGCTCGCAGGACGGCCAGTACGCGCTGTTCGTGAACAAGGATCCGCTGAAGCGCTGGACGGCCTGGTGCCACGACATGGCCGGCACGCCGAAGGAGTACCTCTCCCTGGTGCACACCGAGGACGGCGCCAACTTCGCGCAGTACACGGCGGGAGGGAACTCGCCGGGCACCGACGTGCGCACCCGGTACACGCGCGTCCGGCTGAACCCCGTCACGCTCGCCGTGGACACCCGGGACCCGACCTTCGCGACGTCGGCCGGCGCGCTCAAGCACATGAACAAGGAGCCGGTGACGTCCATGACCTACGCGGCGGCCATGGGGTGCAGCCGCACGGGCCTGGCCAACGTGGACCTGCGCGGCACGCCCTTCTCCGTGCCCATGGGCGCTATTGCCCGGTTCGGCCCCTCGAGCGAGCCGTCGTGGTGGGCGTTCCACGACAACAACCAGGTGGTGGAGATGCACGGCTACGGAGGCTGCGGCTGGGTGGGCCCGCAGGGCAGCTACAACCCGTTCAACCAGAACGGCGCGCTGCTGCCCCTCGTGTACACCGCGCCGCTGCCGTAGCCCTCAGGGCGACGGCACCAGCCCCGCGCCGGGCTTCACCAGCACGACGCGCGAGTAGGCCATCTGGAAGCCCAGGCGCATGGCGTTGCGCTCGGTGGGGATGCCGGGCGAGGACATGATGGCGGCCAGGTCGCTGCCCTTCTCCCGTCCTCGCGCCAGCCGCGCGGCGATGAGCGCCTGCTGCACGCCGCGCCGCCGGTACGCCGGCAGCACCGACGTGCCGAACAGGGACGTGAGCCCGTCGCTCACCTCGCAGCTCCCCGCCCCCGCCGGCTCGTCGCCAATCCACGCCATGTACGCGTCCGAGTTGGGTTGGCGCGCCGCCTTCAACCCCATCTCCCAGAAGACCTCTGGCATCGACTCGCCTTCCGGGACGAAGCCGCTGCCGGCGACCTCCACGAACCTGCGCACCGCCGCGTCGTCGGACGGATCCACCCGCTCGATGCGCAGCCCCGGGGCCGCGCCCCGTGCCAGCAGCGACAGGTCCTCTCCGGCGGGGAGCGGCCGGTACAGCACCGTCTCGAACTCGCGCAGCACGAAGCCCCGGTTCGCCAGCCCCTTGAGCAGGGCCTGCGACGCGAAGGGGCTCAGCTCCGCCTTGGGCTCCACCCCGCGCGAGGAGAAGAAGTCCACCAGTGCGTCCAGCTCCGCGTCCGTGACCTCGCGCTCGAAGCCGTAGCCGCACGACTTGTTGATGTACGAGCCCACGCCGCCGAACGCCATCCAGCCGTCGGCGAGCGGCGCGGAGTCCCTCGCCAGCACCACCGCGGAGGTGGCCTGCTTGTGTTCGAACCGCCGCGCGATCTCCACCAGGTTCACGTCGTTCATCCGCTCCCTTTACACCGGGGCGGGCCCCCGCGTCAGTGCGCGAGAAGGCTTCCCGGAGGCGGGGCGAGCGGCGCGGGTGAGGACAGCAGCCCGTCCAGCACCCCGTAGGCGTAGAGCGCCGCGAAGGCGTAGGCCCCCACGAGGTAGGAGACGTTGAGGGCCCGGGCCGTGGGCGCGTCCTGTGCGGAGTACCGGCCGTCGGAGCCGCGCAGGGACAGGGCCACGCCCAGGGAGACGGCGGACACGGCGAACGTCGTGCCCTGGCCCACCGCCAGCACGGCGCCCTTGGAGCGCTGACCGTGCACGAGGTGGCCCACGCCGAACGGCACCAGGTACCAGCCCTGCGACGCCGGGCGGGACTCGACGAGGACGGGGGCGGAGGTGGAGGGCCGGGGCAGGAGCACGGGAGGCCGGCGCTCGGCGGCGCGCCGGGCGATGCGCTCGCGCCGCTGGACGTGGACGCGTTCGACGAAGGCGATGAAGTCCGGCGGATACACCAGCGGGTCCAGCTTCGCGTCGGGGTTGAGCGCGAGCCCCTCCACGGCTTCCTGCTCCGCGCGCGGCAGGTCCTCCTGCGCATGGAGCGTCGCGGCGAGCAGCAGGTGGGCTTCGGCCTCCTCCTGGGGGTGGGAGAGCCGCAAGGGCTGGAGCAGGCCCTCCAGCGAGGCCCGGGCCCGGGGCAGGTCGCCGGACTGGTAGGCCTCACGGGCAGGCCCCAGCGCGGAGGACGCCGCGAGCACGAGGGACACGATGGCGGTCTTCATGGCGACGTCTCCAGCACGACCGTGGTGCGGGAGCCCGCCACCGCGTTGAGCGATTGCCTCAGCACGTTGCCTCCCGGGTCCCGGGCCGACACGAGGTGTCCCCCGTGCGTGAGCTTCACGGGGGCCGGCAGCGGGGCCACGCCCACCTCCACGCCGTCGACGAAGACGCGGGACGCCGCGGGCGCGACGATGGTGACCTCCGCGTCGCGCACCCGCAGGGAGACTTCACGGGACACCGCTTCGCCGGCAGCCACTTCGAGCACCTCCTCGACGGGTTCGCACAGGGGGTTGTGGAAGCGGAGCCGGTGCGTTCCGGGAGCCAGCCGCAGCTCACGCAGCCGTGGGGTGTAGCCCCGGCTTTGGCCATCCACGAACACCTCGGCCCAGGGGCGCGTCGCCACCGACAGGGTCGCGAAGTCCTCGGCGTCCGGCACGCGTACGGGCAGGTCCTCGCCAGAGACGGCATTCGTTGTCCCGGGACGCGCCCCCTGAGGCCGCGAAGTGCCAGCGGTCTCCCGTGTCGGAGGACTCGCCGCCCGCGAAGGAGTCCCGAAGGCACCTGCGTTCGTGCTCGCGACGGACGCGGAGGCCACGGGCTTGCCCCTCATTGCATTGGGAGCCATGCCAGGCGGAGGAGCAGCGGCCTCCACCGTGTTCGAGCTCACGACGGACGCAGGAGGTACGGACGCGCCGTCCCTTGCATTGGGAGCCACGCCAGATGGACGAGCGGAGGCATCCACCGTGTTCGAGCTCGCGACGGACGCGGGAGGCACGGAGGTGGCCACCGTCGAGGCTCCAGAGCCCTCCGCACGCTCGCGCGAGCGCCATCCCCACGTCCCCAGACTCCCCAGCACTCCCGCGAGCACCACGCCGGCCACAAGCCCCTTCGCTCGTCCCGGCCGCGCATCCCACGCGCGCCGGACAAGGCCCTTCTTCATGGGACGCGAGCGCAGGAGCGCCAGCACCTCCGGGGCCCCGGGTTGGAGGGTCAGCGCGGCATTGAGACACCGGGCGGCCTGGGCCCCCTGCCCTGCGGCGAGCAGCGCGCGGCCCTCGTTCAACAGCCGCTGGAAGCCATCCTCGCGCCAGCGGGCCACGGAAGCCTCCGGTGCCGCGAAGAAGGCGCGTGAAGCCTCAGCGGGCGCGCCGACCCACGGCCGCAGCACCGCCTCCAGTTCCTGGACCAGCGCCGCGCCATCCGCGGGCCGGTCGCGCGCATCCCGGGCCAGACACCGCGCGACCAGCGCCCCCAGCGGCGCGGGCGTGCCCGGCGCGACCTCCAGCAGTGACGGTGCATCACGGGTCATCACCGAGACCGCCAGCCGGGCACTGCCCTCTCCCGCGTGCGGCGTCGTGCCCGTGCACAGCTCGAACAACACGACGCCCACCGCGTAGACGTCCGACGCGGGGGACCATGCACCGGTGTCGATGCGCTCGGGAGCCATGTACGCCAGCGAGCCGATGACGGCGCCGGTGCTCGTCAGCCGGGCCCGGTCCGCCAAAGCGGCGATGCCGAAGTCCGCGAGCTTCAGCGGACCGCCGCGCGCCACGAGCACGTTCTCCGGCTTGACGTCCCGGTGCACGACGCCGCGCGCGTGCGCCGCCTCCAGGGCGCGGGCCAGCTCCCAGCCCAGGAGCGCGACGGCTTCGGGCGGCACGGGGGCCAGGCGCCGCGCCAGCTCGCGCAGGTTCTCCCCTTGCACCCACTCACAGACGAGGAACGGGCCGCGCACGGCGTCCTCGCCAAAGTCATGGACCGCCAGCACGTTGGGGTGCTGGAGGGACGCCACCACCTCCGCCTCCTGGCGGAAGCGCTCGGTGAGGCGGGCCTCCATACCCGGGTGCAGCATCTTCACCGCCACGCGGCGGGACAGCCGGAGGTCGCGGGCGAGGAACACCGTCGCCATCCCGCCCCGCCCCAACTCCTGCTCCAACTGGTAGCGGCCGGCCAGCAGTTCGCCCGTCATCGCGCGCGCAGTCTAGGAAGCGCGATCCGCGCGGGCAAACCCCGGGGTCCCGTCACTGCTGGCACACGCGCAGGCTGGATCCAGGGAGCAGGACGCACACCCCGGGCCGGGAGTCGGGGCACTCCGCATCCGACCGGCAGGGTTGGTGGCACTTCTTCCCACCTCCCGAGTCCGCACAGAGGCCGCACCGGGTGCACTCCATCGAGGACGCGCAGAACCGCCCCAGGTTCTCCGGTGTCAGGCCCTCGCACGTCTCGACGCACAGGGACTCCGGTCCCGGCGAGCACTGGTAGCCCAGGGGACAATCCTGCACGGCACAGCGCCGCGCGCAGCGTCCGTCCTTGCAGCTCGCGATCCCGTAACAGGCGACGTTGTCCGAGCAGGGCTCGGTGATGCGGGGACCGGGCTCGCACTCATCGTAGAAGTCATTGCAGCGCTGTCCCTCCGGGCACTCCCGGTCCGCGGCACACGAGAGCACGCAGGAGTCCCCTGAGCATCCCGCGTCCGGAGCCTCACGGACCTGGATGTCGAGCGGACAGCCCGGGCCCACCAGCAGGACCCCGAGCACGAGGAGGAACGAGAGCGGGAAGCGCATGGCGTGGGACAGAGCTACTCCTCCTGGAGCCAGAACCATTCTTCATTGGAACGGAGCGCCCCACCCAGGAACTCCGAGAAGGAACCCGCGATCTGGCGGTTGTAGGCAGGGTCTGGAAACGCTTCGCGGTAACCATCCCGGATGGCGTACCGGCCCTCCGCCTGCAGGCTCACATCGACGAAGATGTAATTGGTATCCCGCACCTCGCAGACCGCGTACCAGGACGCAGGGCCCGCTTTGTCCGTGTCATCCTTGAGCAGGACGACCCGAGCGCGGCGAAGCTTCGCCAGGGGGTAGAAGAAGAACGCGGGGTCGACGCGGTCGAACAGCTTCGCGCCATCGCAGTGCAGGTAGAAGGCGCGGAGGTCCGGGTCCAGGCGCCATCCGACCCGCTGCTCGAAGGCATCGATTTCCGCCGGAGTCGCGGGCGGATTGGGGAAATGACGTCGCGACACCTCATCCAGCAGCATCGACATGGCTTCGGAGCTACTCGCCATAGGGATGATCCACTCCGACACGCGTCGCAATCTGGCCCCTCAGTCCTCTTCGCCCAGGTAGCGGAACACGGAGCGCAGGCCGATGCCCAGGGCCCGGGCCGCTTCCTTCTTGCTGCCGCCGCTGCGGGCGATGGCCTCTCGCACGTAGCGCAGCACGAAGGCATCGCGCGCTTCGTCCAGGGGCACCAGCGGCGCCGTGTCCGCCGCCAGGTCCAGGTCCTCGACGCCGATGAGCTCCCCTGACGCGAGGATGGCCGCGCGACGCACCCGGGACACGAGCTCGCGGACGTTGCCCGGGAAGGGATGACCGCGCAGGGCCTCCGCCGCCTTCTGCGTGAAGCCCCGAGCCCGGGTCCCCTGCTGCTTCAGCACGTGGTGCGCGATGAGCAGCACGTCCTCGCCGCGCTCCCGCAGCGGGGGCACCTCCAGGCGTACCTCGTCCAAGCGGAAGAGGAGGTCCTCGCGGAAGCCGCCCTTCGCGACAAGCGCCTTCAGCGGCTGGTGCGTGGCGGCGATGACGCGCATGTCGACCTTGCGGGGACGGTGCTCCCCCAGCCGCGTCACCTCGTGCTCCTGGACGACACGCAGCAGGCGCGACTGGAGCGACAGCGGCATGTCCCCAATCTCATCCAGGAAGAGCGTGCCCCCGTCCGACGCCTCCACCAGCCCCGCGCGGTCGGAGGTCGCGCCGGAGAACGCCCCGCGAGCATGGCCGAACAGCTCGCGCTCGATGAGCGACTCCGGGAGCGCCGCGCAGTTGATGGCCACCAGCCGTCCCCGCCGGCCGCTGCGCCGGTGGAGGGCACGGGCCACCTCCTCCTTGCCCGTGCCCGTCTCCCCCTGGATGAGCACGTGAAGGGACGTGGGCCCCAGGCGCTCCACCTGCCGATAGAGGTTCCGCATCGCGGGCGACTCACCGATGAGCCCTTCGAACGTGGCCGCGGCGATGCGCTGCGTGAGGCTGTCCACCTGTTCACGCAGCTCCGTCAGCTCCCGCGACGTGGCCAGGAGCAGCGCCGCGAGCGACGACAGCGCCATGGCCTCCTCCAGCTCGCGCGGCGAGAACGGAGGGCTGCCCAGACGCCGCCCCAGGTACACGGCGCACAGGGGCGCGGAGCCCGCGCGAAGCGGCAGCACCAGGGCGGAGGTCAGCCGCAGGGCCAGGACGCTGGGAGCGCCCGCGAGCGCCGCCTCCGCCGCGACGTCCGGCACCAGCACCGGCGCCCCGGAGCCCACGACCTGATCCACCAGGCTGTCCACCACCACCGAAGCCGGCACGGAGCCGGTGGCCCCCAGCACCTGCCGCCGGTCGCCCTCCACCGACACGAGGAAGCCCACGTCCGCGGAGGTGACGTCCGCGATGCCCCGCAGCGCGGCCTCCAGCAGCTCCGACGCGGGACGCTGCACGAGCAGCCGCGAAGCGAAGTCCGTCAGCACGCCCAGCAGGCGTGAAGGCGTCGCGGAAGGCGCCAGCCCGGCGGTGGGCTCCGAAGCCGTCAGCGTGAGCGACGCCTTGCCCAGGCTGAAGGACGCCCCCGGCTCCAGCGGCGACAGCTCCACCCGCTTGCCACGCACCCGGACGTCGCAGTCCGGACCGGCGGCGGACACCGTCCACCCCCGCGCGTCACGGAACAGCAGGGCATGGCTGCCCTTCACCCCGGGCGCGGAGAGGACGACGTCACACGCGGGCTCGGAGCCCACGGACACCACCGGCTTCTCCAGCGCGATGGAACGTCCGTCCGGAAGGGTCAGGAAGAAGCGCATGCGGCGGAGGAGTCTAGGCCGGACCCGGGCGGGGCGTCCGGCGGCCTTCGCCCCACGACGTCACTCCTTCGTGAGGTCGTAGACCTCCTGGATGCTGTGGAGCGTCTGGGCGAAGTCCAGCTTCAGGTCCTGGATGATGCCGTTGCGCAGGTCGAACACCCACGAGTGCACGATGGGGAAGCCGCGCGTCAGGTAGGACTTCTGCACGGCGGCCGTCTTGATGATGTTGATGCTCTGCTCCAGGACGTTGAGCTCCACCAGCCGCTCGTAGCGCTTCGTCTCGTCCGCGATGCCGTCCAGCTCCTGCTTGTGGAAGCGGTACACGTCGCGGATGTTGCGCAGCCAGGGGTTGAGGATGCCCAGGTCCTTGGGCTGCATCGCCGCGCGCACGCCGCCGCAGCCGTAGTGGCCGCAGACGATGATGTGCTTCACGTCGAGCTGCCGGACGGCGTAGTTGATGACCGACATCACGTTGAGGTCGACGTTGTTCACCAGGTTGGCGACGTTGCGGTGCACGAACACGTCACCGGGCGCCAGGCCCATGATCTGGTTGGCGGGGACGCGGCTGTCCGAGCACCCGATGTAGAGGAAGTCCGGCTGCTGCGACACCGACAGCTTGGTGAAGTAGTCCGGATCCGCGCGGAGCTGCTCCTCCGCCCAGAGCTTGTTGTTCTCGAAGATCTTGTCGTAGGGAGTCACGGACGTGACGCTGGCATGAGCGGGGCCCACCGTCGAGCAGTCCGTTTCCCAAGTGTCAGGCGCGCCCACGCAGCATCCAGTCCCAGTACAGGCGCGGCAGCCCGTACTTCTTGAGCAGCCACAGGTCGCGGCGCTCCACCAGGGTGTTGATGAACGGAAGGCTCGGCGCGGGCCGGCCCTCGTAGTCGAACTCGGCGAGCAGCATCCGCCCGTAGCCCGTCACCAGCGGACAGGACGCATAGCCGTCGTACCGGGCCGTGGGCTCCTTCCCCGCCATCACGGCGAGCAGGTTCTCCACGAGCACCGGCGCCTCCGCCCGGACAGCGGCGCCGGTGCGGGACGTGGGCAGGTCGCTCGCGTCCCCGATGGCGAACACGTTCGGGTGCTCCGGGTGTTGCAGCGTGTGCTTGTGCGCCTTGACCCAACCCGCGTTCGGGCCGTCCTGATGGGCGAGCGCGCTGCGCTTGATGAAGTCCGGCGCGCTCTGCGGAGGCGTGACGTGCAGCAGGTCGTAGCCCACCGTCACCTGCTCCCGGCGTCCGTCCCGAGTCACCGCGAAGACGGCCTCGCGTGCTTCCGCGCGCACCTCGACCAGGTCGTGGCCGAAGTGCGTCTCGATGCCGTAGCGGTCCACGACGCCCTCCAGCACGCGCGCGAAGGGCTGCACCGCGAAGAGGGTCCGGGCCCCCGAGCCGAAGACGACGCGCGACTTCCCGGTGAGCCCGCTCCGGCGCAGGTGGTCCGCCACCAGGTACATGATCTTCTGCGGCGCCCCCGCGCACTTCACGGGCGTGGCCGGGTGCGTGAAGAGGGCCGTGCCGCCCTGGAACGCCCGCACCATCTCCCACGTCTTCGGCGCGAGCCGGAAGTCGTAGTTGCTGGACACGAACGGCGTCTCCAGCGCCTCGCGCAGGCCGCGCACCCGGTCCCAGTCCAGCTGGATGCCGGGCGCGACCACGAGGAAGTCATAGGCCAGGCGCGCCCCACCCCGCGTGAGCACCTGCTGGCGGACGGGGTCCACCTCCTCCGCCCGGTCCTGGAGCCACCGCGCCCCTTCCGGGATGTAGTCCGCCTGAGGCCGCACGGAGCTCGCGATGTCCGCGGCGCCCGCGCCCACCAGCGTCCACAGCGGCTGGTAGTAGTGCTGCGCCGAGGGCTCGAGGATGGCGACATCCCGCAGGCCCTTGCGCCGCAGCCGTGCCGCGACCGTGAGGCCCGCGGTGCCGCCGCCGATGATCAGCACGCGATGGTGCTGCGAGGGAGCGGACATGGGGCCTCCGGATGAGCGCCGGGAGACTGCGTGCGCAAGCGCCCCACGACAACTGTGCTCCAAGGCGACATTACGTTGAAAGCAGGACATCCCTTTCTTGGGCCCGGTTTCCGGAGCAGGATTCGGGGGCCCGAACCCGAAGGCTTCGACATGCTCTTCCGCCAGCTCTTCGACTCCGAGTCCTCGACCTACACCTACCTCATCGGTGATGAGTCCACGCGTCAGGCCGTCCTCATCGACCCGGTGCTGGAGCAGGTGGACCGCGACCTGCGGCTGATAGGTGAGCTGGGACTGGTCCTCTCCCACGTCTTCGACACCCACGTGCACGCGGACCACGTCACCGCGTCCGGGGTGCTGCGGGAGCGCACGCGGTGCCAGGTGGTGGCGGGAGCAGGCGGGGCCGACGGCGCCGACCTCCACGTGCGGCATGGGGACACGGTGCACGTCGGCCAGAGCGCCTTCCAGGTGCTCGCCACGCCGGGCCACACGGACGACAGCGTGAGCTACCTGCTGGGCGACCGCGTCTTCACCGGGGATGCCCTGATGGTGCGGGGCAACGGCCGCACCGACTTCCAGAACGGCAGCGCGGGCCAGCTCTACGACTCCATCACCCGCGTCCTCTTCCAGTTCCCGGACGCGACGCTCGTCTATCCCGGGCACGACTACCACGGCCACACGGCGACGAGCATCGGCGAGGAGAAGCAGCACAACCCGCGGATCGCGGGACGGAGCCGCGAGGAGTTCATCCAGGTGATGAATGCCCTCAACCTGCCCCGCCCCAAGAAGATCGACATCGCCGTCCCGGCCAACCGCGCCTGTGGACGGCTCCAGCCCCCGGTGCCGGGGGCCTGAGCTCAGGCCTGCTTCGCCAGCTCCGCGTCAATGGCCTGCAGGAGGCGCGGATCCTCCGCCGACACGTCCGGCGCGAAGCGGCCCACGACGCGGCCATCCCGGCCGATGAGGAACTTCTCGAAGTTCCACTGCACCTCCGGCTGGGGGTTCGCCTCGATGCCGTAGCCCTTGAGGTTCGCGCGCATGGGGCCCTCGCCCGTGGCCACGGGGATGGCACCCGTGAGCGCGTGGTAGAGCGGGTGCTTGTCCTGCCCCACCACGGAGATCTTCGAGTACAGCGGGAAGGTCACGTCGTACTTCAGCGTGCAGAACTGCTGGATCTCCTCCTCGCTGCCCGGCTCCTGTCCCAGGAAGTTGTTCGCGGGGAAGCCCAGCACCTCCAGGCCCTGCGCCTGCTTGCTCGCGTAGAGCTTCTGCAGTCCTTCGTACTGGGGCGTCAGGCCGCACTTGGACGCGACGTTCACCACCAGCAGGACCTTGCCCTTGTGCTGACCGAGCGTCCGGGGGGCGCCGTCAATGCCCTTGAGGGGGATGTCGAAGAGGTTCTGGCTCATGTTCAGTCTCACTTCCTGTTCGGGGGGCGGCCACTCTAACGGGCAGGACGTGGGATGTCTTGCTTTGAGTACGGCGTGCTCAACTCGCGGAGGAGGCTCGAGCCACGGCGGGATGTCTACCCCTGGCGCGCTTTACGCGACGTGCCGTTCTGGGCGACTGTTCTGTCGCAGGCGAGACACTTCTCGCCCCATTCCTTGAACACGTATGCCTTTGCGCCGGCGCCCGCCGCCAGCGGCAGCATTGCGAAAGTCAGAGGGGGAAGTCCGTGGCTGATACAGGTGGTGGCGCATCCCGCGACCAGGAGCTCGCCTCCCGTCTCGCGGCGATGAGCGTCCTGGAGACGCGGATGGCCCGGCTCGGCGCGGGCCAGACGCCCGTGGTGCTGGCAGGCCCCTTCTTCCACGCGACGACCCCCACCGAGGTCGAGCGCGTGCGGCAGTTCCGCGACGCCCAGTACCGGGCGCGGCTGAGCTACCTGCTGAGCCCCGAGCAGCTCCAGCTGGACTGGCGGCTGGAGCTGGACGAGCGCAGCGCGCACTTCCACGCCAGCCGCGACGGGCAGCTCGTGGGCAGCCTGCGCATCACGCCCGGCCCCTTCGAGTTCCAGGCGCTCGCGGCCTCCCTGGAGGGTGAGGCGCCCCGGTTCCAGGGCTACGCGGAGTTCAGCCGCCTGGTCGTGGACCCGGAGGCGCGCAGCCCCTCCGTCACGCCGCGCCTGCTGGTGGCCGCGTGCACCTGGGCGATGACGGAGGGCTACGTCGGCATCGTCGGGCTGTGCCGCCGGGCCGCGCGCACCGTGTTCGAGCGCTACGGGCTGGCCGCGTCCTCGGAGGAGCAGCACCGCGTGCCCATGCGGGGCCCCCAGCCCTACACGCTGATGGCGGGCACCTGGCCGCAGCTCATCGCCGCGAGCACCCGGATGTCCGAACGACTCACCCGCCTCCGGCTGAATGACTCACCGGACGCCTACTCCCGCTTGGTTGAGGTGGAACAGACATGACCGACACGACAAAGGCAGTCCCCGGCCTGGAGGCCCTGAAGCACCGCCGCTCCCAGGTCTGGGACGAGCTCCTGGCCCAGTCCCGCTTCGTCCGCACCGTCCAGCAGGGCGAGGTCACCAAGGCGCTCTACGCGCTGTATCTGATTGAGACGTATCACTACACGCGTCACAACGCCCGCAACCAGGCGCTGGTGGGCGTGCGCTGTGACGACGACCGGCACTACCAGAAGTTCTGTTTCAACCACGCGGAGGAGGAGGTCGGCCACGAGCAGATGGCCCTCCACGACGTGGCCAGCATGGGCCTTCAGCCGGGGTTCCCCATCCCGCGCGCCCTGCCGGCGACGGAGGTCCTCATCGCGTACCTGTACTGGATCTCCTACCAGGGCAATCCCTTGCAGCGCCTGGGGTACAGCTTCTGGGCGGAGAGCTGCTACGACTACATCCGGCCGCTCCTGGGCAAGGTGCAGAAGACGCTGGGGCTCACCCCGGCGCAGATGACCTTCTTCGTCGCGCACTCGGACATCGACGCGGAGCACTCGCAGGCGGTCGACGAGATGATCGCCAAGAAGTGCAAGACGCCCGAGGACTGGGAGGACGTGGCGCAGGTGATGGAGACCAGCCTGCGGCTGACCTGGCGGATGATGGACGAGGTGGCGGACGCCTACGCCCAGCTCGTCGACGGGCGCAGCGAGCGGGCCGCCTTCCTCAAGGCGCTGTGAGCCCCACGCCATGGCACGCGCCTACTTCAGCCACCTGAACTATTCGCTCGGCGACGAGGACTCCAGCGTCGAGCTGCACGCCCTCCCGGCGGACGCCCGGCACGTGGTGGCCGTCGCTGGCAGCGGCGGGCGCGTGGTGCCGCTCCTCGCCCGCGCGCCCCGGAAGCTGACGTGCGTGGACATCTCCGACACCCAGCTCGCGCTCACCGAGCTGCGCATCGCCGCGCTCCGGCAGCTGAACCACACGGAGTACCTGGGGCTCCTGGGCTACGAGGCCATGTCCATCCAGCGCCGGCTGGAGCTCTTCTCCTCCCTGCCCCTCTCCGGCTCCGCGCGGACGGCCCTGGAACCCGTGCGCCAGGCGGTCCAGGCCGGCGAGCGCATCGTCTACCTGGGCCGCTTCGAGGGGATGCTGCGCACGCTGTCGCGCTTCGTCGGGCTGTTCACCGGCCAGCGCGGCCGGAAGATGTTCGAGCAGCCGGACGTCGCGGGGCAGCGCGCCTGGCTGGACTCGGGCTTTCCCAAGGGGGCCTGGAAGCTGGTGCTCCTGTTGATGGGGAACTCGGCGGTGCTCAACTCGCTGCTCTACCGGGGGGACTTCCCGAAGAAGAACCTCCCCGGCAGCGCGTTCCGCATCTACTGGGACATCTTCGACCGGCTCTTCCGCACGCTGCCGGTGCGCTCCAGCTTCTTCCTCCAGCTGGTCTTCTTCGGAGAGCTCCGCTACCCGGAGGGCTATCCCGTCGAGTGCGACGCCGATGTCTTCCTGGCGGCGCAGCGGGCCGCGCGCGACACCGACATCGAGTACGTCCGGGGCGACATCATCCAGCACGTCCAGGAGCAGCGGGACGTGGACTTCGTGTCGCTCTCCGACGTGCCCTCGTTCCTCCCGCCGGAGCGCGAGCGCGACTTCCTGAACGCGATGAAGCCCGGCCTCACGCCGGACGCCCTGGTCGTCACCCGGGGACACCTGCGCGTCGCCGCACCGGAGGTCCAGGGCTACGAGGCCGTCTCCGACCGCTACCAGGACGCCATCGCCCAGGAGCGCACGCAGCTCTGGCGAATCCATCTCTACCAGCGACGTTCTTGAGGAGCGCCGTCCCATGCATGCCGTGAAGCTGACGAAGACGTTCGACCCCCAGGCGCTGGAGGCGGCCTACCACGCCGTCCGCCGCCAGGTGGAAGCCCTCCCCGCGGGCTACCCCGGAGAAGGGCATCAGGGGTGGACCTCCATCTGTCTGCACTCCGCCACGTCGGGAGCGTCGCCCGTGCTGGAGCAGGCCCCCTATCTGCGCGACCTGCTCTCGGGCCTGGGGCTGAAGCTGCGGCTGGCGCGCCTGCTGCGCCTGGAGCCCGGCGGCGTCATCCGCGAGCATTCCGACGCGTTCCTCTCCAAGCGCATCGTCCGGCTCCACATCCCCGTGGTCACCCACCCCGACGTGGAGTTCTTCGTGGGCGGCCAGCGGTGTGTCTGGAGCGCGGGCGAGTTCTGGTACGGCGACTTCTCGCTGCCGCACCACGGGGTCAACAAGAGCGCCGTGGCCCGCATCCACCTGGTGCTGGACGTGACGGCGGACGAGGCGCTGCTCCGCCTCTTCCCACCGGGACAACTCCCGCCGTCGCTCCAGGCGATGGGGAGCGAAGCCGCGGAAGCGGAGCTGGATCCGCGCGTCGTCGAGCGCTTCGCCTTCGACTTCACCCTCCCCCAGGGCTTCAGCCTGCCCGGCACCGGGCTCGCGCCGCTGCCGTCCGAGGCCCGGGGCGGCATGCGCATGGTGGACAACGAGCTGTGCATCTTCGTCAACGAGCAGCCGATGCTGAAGGCGGTGCCGGTGTCGGAGGACACGGTGGACCTGCTCGGCATGGGGCCGGAGGCGCGCCTGCGCTACACGTTCCGTGGCGAGGCGGTGCGGGATGTGACGCTCACCGTGGGCACGACCCCGGTGTACTCGTTCGACGTGCGCCATGGCTCCGGTCAGGCTCATTGAGCACGCCCTTCCGTCCACGGAGGGCAGTGACAGTGCACGGCTGGCGTCGAAGCTCGTCGGCCACTACGTCGAGCGCGGCACCACGCCGTTCATCGGGAACACCCGGCACCGCGTCCTGCTGGCGGACGTGGATGGCGAGGTGACGCCGCTCATCGTCAACGACGGCGCGGACAGCGACTGCTACCTGACGTCGCCGTTCATCAACTACATCACCTACGCGGAGGAGTTCGTGGACTCCGTGAAGGAGCCCGGGACGCGGCGGGCGCTCCTCGCGTTCATCCGGGCCGTGCGGGCCGTCATCCGCCCGGGTCACCTGGACCGGGTCGTCTACGTGAACCACTGGATGGTGGCCACGGGGCCGGCGCTTCGCTTCACGCCCGAGCAGCTCGAGCGGCTGACGCAGGCGCTGCGCGAGCGCTTCCCGAAGCACGCCTTCGTCTTCAAGCGGGCCACCGCGGAGACGGCGGAGGCGGTGACCCGGGAGCGTCCGGGCGCGGCGCTGCACGCCATCTTCAACCGCCAGATGTACGTGTGGCGGCACGAGGAAGGGAAGAAGCCGCCCCGGGAGTTCCGGCAGGACCGCAACCTGCTGAACCAGCACCGCGCGAACCTGCGCCGGCTCACGGCCGCGGAGCCCGGCGTCATCGACCGGCTGCGCGAGCTGTACCGGGCGCTCTACATCGACAAGTACTCCGACCATAACGCCTTCTTCACGGAGGCCTGGTTCGAGGAGGTGTTCCGGCAGGGGCTGCTGGAGGTCTACGGCATCGAGGTGGAGGGCCGGCTCGCCTACTTCGTCACCTGCTTCGTCGCGGGCGGAGAGCTGATTGGCTCCGTGGTGGGCCACGACCCGGTGCTGTCGCGCAAGCACGGCCTGTACCGGGCGGGGATGAGCCACCTGATGCAGCTGGCCGAACAGCGGGGCCTGCCGCTCAACCTGAGCTCGGGCTCCGGACAGTTCAAGCAGAAGCGAGGGGCCACGCCGCTGACCGAGTACGAGCTGCTCTGCTTCTCTCACCTCCCCTGGCGTGCAAGGCTGTCCTGGTCGTTGCTCCGACGCATCTACAACGTCGTCGGGCCCAGGGTGTTCTCCGCCCTGAGCATCTGACCGCCCTCGTCGAGGACCGCATGCTCTACACGCCCCGCACCTTCCAGGAGTCGGACCTCCCCACGCTGCACGCGTTCATGAAGCAGCACAGCTTCGCCACGGTCATCTCGCACGGCTCCGGCACCCACGTCTCGCACGTGCCCCTGCTGCTGGTGCCCGGCCGGGGCGACAAGGGCACCCTGATGGGGCACCTGGCGCGCGCCAATCCCCACTGGAAGGACTTCGACGGCGAGCGGCCGGTGACCTGCGTCTTCCATGGCCCCCACGCCTACATCTCCCCCACCTGGTACAAGGTGCGGCCGTCGGTGCCGACCTGGAACTACGCGGTGGTGCACGCGCTCGGACGGCCCCGGATCATCGACACGCCCGCGGACCTGTCCAAGCTGATCGACGCGACGATCGCGGAGTACGAGCCCGCCATCGGAGCCCCCGGTCACGACACCCGCCTGTCCGAGGAGCAGCACGCGCGGATGCTGGAGCAGATCGTCGGTTTCGAGCTGCCCATCGAGGAGCTCCAGGGCAAGTTCAAGCTGGGCCAGAACCGCTCGGCGGAAGACCAGGCGGGAATGATGGAAGCGCTGGCGGGACAGGGCGGCGAAGCGCTGGCCCTGGTCGAGCTGATGCGCGAGCGGTCCCGCACGCGCGAAAAACCCTGACGCAGTCACCCTCTCCGGAGGCCCCCGAACATGACACGGCAGCGAGTCCTCACCCCTTCCGAACCGCTGAAGCGGACGTGGGCGCTGAGCGCCGTGGACGTCGCGCTCAAGGACATGTTCGTGAGCTTCGCGGCGGTCTTCAGCGGGAGGCTCGACACCGAGCGCTTCACCCAGGCGCTCCGCGCGACGCTGATCCGCTATCCGTTCTTCCACGGCACCCTGAGGCAGCAGGAAGACGCGGTGCTCGTCATCTGCCACCACCCGTCCCGCCCCGGGGTCCGTGAGGGCATGAGCGCCGTTGGACTGGACCTCGACGGGGTCGACGCGCCCTTCCCCACGGGAGACCGGAGGGTCCTCTACTCAGGGGACTTCGTCTCCCGGCTGGCCCCCGGGAAGCCGCCGGTCCACGACGGGCGCCGTCCCCTGCTGCACCTGAAGCTCACGCACTTCCGCGACGCCTCCGTGGTGGGCCTGAGCTGGAACCACGCGCTGACGGACCTGCACGGCATCTACGACTTCCTGCGAGCCGTCTCCGACGCCTACAGCGACCCGGGCCATGAGCCCTGCACCTCCCCGGTGTTCGACCGGCGAGACATCTGGCGGAACCTGGGCGAGCCGGGCGAAGCGGCCAGCGTCCAGCCCTCCAGGCAGGGCCGTCACGGCATCGTGCACATCTCGCTCGCGAAGGCGACGCTGGGCATCGCTCGCTACCTGAAGCAGGCCGTGACGGACGCCGTCCCCGTCTGCCTCTTCCTGGACGAGGACGGCGTGGACGCCATCAAGGCCCAGGCGCAGGCCGCCGGCACGAAGGTGTCCACCAACGACGTGGTCAACGCGACGCTGCTGAAGTTCTTCGGCGAGTGCACCCGCGAGCCGCGAGCGTCCCCCGAAGTGGGCCTGTACTTCCCCATCGACGTCCGCGAGCTGCTGGGCGCGCCGTCCGGGTCCGTCGCCAACTGCCTGGGGAACGCGTCCGCGGTGCTGAGGCGCGCGGACCTGTGGAACTCGAGCGTCACCGAGCTGGCCCTCCGCAACCGGGCCGTGGTGTCTGCCTATGGCCGGACGCAGCTGCGCGAGGACCTGCACTGGGCGGACTACTGGCGGCGCAACACCAGCCAGGGCAGCGTGTATCACCACTGGCTGCTCGGGAAGGACCGCGTCTATTCCTCCAACTGGACCAGTCAGGAGCTGGCGCACGTGCGCTTCGACGGCGCGGCCTTCGTCACGCTGCTGAGGAGCTCGCAGCTCAACAAGTGGCTGCTGCTGCCGGCCTTCCACAGCACGGTCCTGCCCCGGATGGAGGACGGCCGGATGAAGCAGGTGGTGCGGGTGAGCGTCCGGAGGGAGCACTTCCGGACGCTGGCGCGGCACCTGGCGGACTGGCCCCACGTGCAGGAGGCCATCCGGCTGGACACCGGCGAACGGCTCAGGGCCGGGGCGTGACCGGCTGCTCCGCCAGCGCCGGGTCCTGGAACAGGGGGACGTCCTCCTTGAAGACGTTCCGCTCCACGGGAGGCGGCGGCTTCATCAGGTTCTGGGTGAGCCAGCCCAGGCCCTGACGCTGCAGGGCGGACCGGTGCCAGATCCACGCCGACACGTGGACGGGCTGGGCCCCGACGCTCATCTTCGGTCCCGCCGTGGTCATCCCCATGTTGACCGCCTTGCAGCCGTGCTCGATGGCGTAGCGGACAACCTCGTACAGCAGCCGGAAGTAGACGCCCTCCTCCAGCGCCGCCTCGCGTGAGAAGCCGGTGCAGGAGAACCGGAGCATGGGACCGTCGACGAACAGCAGCCCGAACCCTGCGACGCTGTCGTCGGGGCGGCGCAGCAGCATCACCTTCGCCTCGGGCATGTCGCTGGCCGAGGCGAAGAAGCCCTCGGTGAGGACCAGCCGCCGGTACTGGGTGGCGCGGTCGTAGAGGGTCCGCCACAGCGCCGTGAGTTGGGGCGCCAACTCCGCGAACTGCTCCACGACCTCGACGCGAAGCGAAGCCGTCTCCTTCATGCAGCCCGCCAGTCGTCCCCGGTAGCGGGCGCGCATGTGGGCCTTGTATTCATTGAACGAGGTGAACGGCAGCGGGACGATGAACGTCGCGGGAAGCGGCGAGGGCACGAAGCCCATGCGACGGAGCACCTCCACGGCGCCAGGCGCGGCCGTGGGCTCGATGTCCCGGATGACGACCAGCGATGACCGCTGACGGTCCGCCTCCGCTTGTGCCCAGCGCGCCACGGTCGTGATGGCTTCGGCGCTGGCCAGCGACGAGCGCACCGGGAACCCCACTCCCGCCGGGTTGCCGACTTCGATGACGCCGTACTTCAGGAAGCGAGGAGCCGCGCCGCGCACCAGGTGGACGGCCTGCTGGATCCGCTCATTGCCCAGGTCCGCCCCGTCGATGGTGTTGCGATAGGTGGCGGCAACGCCCACGGGCTGCCCGCGCCCGTCGCTCAGCGTGATGGGCACCTGATGGAACCCTTCCATCTGGATGTGCTGGGCACACTTGAGGAAACGCTGGCTGAGGTTGAAGTGGCCCTCGGGAACCCAGCAATCCCAATCACGCGCGCCCCCGTCCTTCCAGAACGCCCCACCGGCTTCCCGGACCGTCACTCCGCCGGCGTCGTGCTCGACGGACGAGAGCCTTTCGGCACTGCTACCGCGCATGTCATTCCTCCGCGGACATCGGAGGCGGAACAGTGCCCTGACGCCCCATGACACGGGAAGGCTCCGGCGGGTTGCCGGGGGTCTGTCACAAAACCCAACCGTGTTCTCAAGGCAATGTCAGAGGCTCCCCGCAGGATGCGCCCGTGTCTCATTCATCTCCGGTGTCGTCTCAAGAGCGCGTCGAGCTGGTGGATGCCCTGCGCGGCTTCGCGCTGTGCGGTGTCTTCGTCTCGAACTCCTTCCTCTGGTTCGGAGGCCGCAACCTGCTGCCACCCGAGCAGCTCCGGGCCCTGGGTTCGCCGCTCCCCGAGCTGGTGACCGGCGCCCTGTTCCTGTTCCTCGTGGCGCACAAGTTCCTCAACCTCTTCGGCTTCCTCTTCGGGCTGGGCTTCTCCCTCCAGCTGTCGCGAGCGGAGGGCCGGGGCACCTCGCACGTCCCCATCCATCTGCGGCGGATGGGGGTGCTGCTGTGCTTCGGAGCGGTGCACCTGCTGGGGCTCTGGCTGGGGGACATCCTCCACCTGTACGCGCTGGCGGGCCTGCTGCTGCTGCTCTTCGCCGGAAGGTCGGACCGGGCGCTGTGGTGCTGGGTGGTGGTGTTGCTGGGAGTGATGCCGCCCCTGGTATTCGCACTCCAGCTGTGTGGGCCGGGAGCCGCGGCGCATGCACCCGAATCGGCGCTGCGGGCCGAGCTGCTGGCGGCGCTCTCCAGTGACTCGGTCTGGACGGCGCAGGGGGGCAACGCCCGCTACGTCCTGGCGACGTGGTTCAGCTCCCCCCGGGTGCTCATCTGGCTCACGCTCATCCTCGGCCGCTTCCTGCTGGGCCTGCTGGCGGGGCGTCAGCGATTGCTCCAGGACGTGGAGCGCCACCGCGCCCTGCTCCGCCGGGTGCTGGGGTGGGGCCTGGGAGTGGGAGGGCTGCTCAACGCGGGAGGACTGCTGGCCTTCCAGCTGCGGGCCCAGGGGCTGGAGCCAGCGACCCACGCCGGGCTGTTCCTCCTGATGGCGCTCCAGGAGTTGGGCTACGTGCTCCTGGGCGCCGCGTACCTCGCCGGGTTCGCGCTGCTCTTCCAGCGTGAGCGCTGGCGCCGGGTGCTGGCGGTGCTGTCCCCCGTGGGCCGCATGGCGCTGACGAACTACCTGATGCAGACGGTCTTGAGCCTGTGCCTCTACAACGGCTGGGGCCTGGGGCTCATCGGCCGCGTGCCGCCGTCACACTGTGTCGGCATCGCGCTGGGCCTCTTCGCGGTGCAGGTGCTGCTCAGCCACGCCTGGCTGAGACACTTCCGCTTCGGTCCCGCCGAGTGGCTTTGGCGCACGCTCACCTACGGGCGTCTCCAGCCCCTGCGCTGAATCACTTCTTGGGAGCGTTGTTCCCCCGGCCACCGCCCGACGGTCTCCCTGTCGTGCTGGGGCCGTTGGGTGGGCGAGGCGCGGCACTTCCGCTCCCCTTGCCGCCGCTCCCTCCCTTCGCGCCTCCACCGCCGCCCTGACCGCCACCCTTTCCACCGCTGCCTTTGCTCATGGCTGTCTCCTCATGGCCTCCACATCAGGACGGGAATCTATGAATGGACGCTTGTCTGCGTAAGCACGACACGTCTGTTTGAAGCCGCCACCTCCCGGACCTCGTGGCCTGGCAGGCAATGCTCCTGGCAGGGGCCACACCCAAGGCGCAGCTTTGAATTCGCCATGGACGTCCCCGCCTCACTGCTCGACTTCTCGCTCATCCAAGGAAGCGCGCTCGGTCGGCGGCGCCCCCTTGCCGGCCCCCGCCGTGCCTCCCGGTCCTTGCGGATCCTCGTCCTGACGCTGGTGGGCTGGCTGCCGCTCCTCGCCCTGTCGCTCGCCCAGGGCGGGCCCACCGTGCCGCGGGCGTTCCTGCGCGACCTGGGGATCCACGTCGAGTTCCTGGTGTCCCTGCCGCTGCTCATCGCGGCCGAGCGCTACGTCGACCTGAGCCTCGCGGCGGCCGTGCGCCAGTTCGTCGTCTCGGAGCTGATTGATGCGAAGCACCTGGCCACCTTCGAGGGCATCGCGCGTGGGGTGCTGCGGCTGAGGCGCAGCGCCACCCTCGAGGCCGGGCTGCTGGTGGCCGCCTTCGCCGTGTCCTTCATGGACCTGCCCCACCAGGCGAATCCGGTCTGGGTCCACACGGAGCCCGGTGGCCCGCCCACTTTGGCCGGGTGGTGGTACCTCGTGGTGAGCATGCCCCTCATCCGGTTCCTGGTCCTGCGCTGGCTCTGGCGGGGCGTCCTGTGGGCCATTTTCCTGTTCAGGGTCTCCCGGCTGCCGCTCGCCCTCGTGCCCACCCATCCCGACGCGGCGGGAGGACTGGGCTTCCTGGGCACCTGCCAGGCCAGCTTCGCCCTCATCGTCCTCGCGGTGGCCTCCACGCTCACCGCGCAGCGGCTGACGCGAGCCCCCAGCGCGGACTTCACCGACTACGCCCTTCACCTGTTCGCCTTCGCGCTCCTCAGCCTGGTCGTCGTCTTCGCGCCGCTGGCCTGCTTCAGCCGACAGCTCCTGTTCGCGAAGCGGCGGGGGGACCATGCCTATTCGGGCGTGGCCTCCTGGCACTCACGGCGCTTCGAGCAGCGGTGGTTCCACCGCGAGCTGCCCGCCGGACAGGATCCGCTGGGCGCGCCCGAGTTCTCCTCGCTCGCGGACCTGGGGACGTCCTTCAACACCGCGCGCGGCATGCGCTGGTTCCCGGTGGACGTCCGTGCGGCGCTGGCCGTCCTCATCGCGGCCATGGCGCCCATGGTGCCCCTGCTCCTCGCCGACCGCCGCTTCCTCGAGGTGGTGTTGGCGCTGGGAAAGAGCGTGCTCTGAAGCGGCCCGTCAGCGCTCCGCGAAGGCCTTCTCGGTGACGTAGTGCCCGGCCTCTCCGGGGGTGCCCTCCCGGAAGCCGCGCTCCTCCAGCATGGTCGTGAGGTCCGCGAGCATGCCGGGGCTGCCACAGAGCATCACGCGGTCCACCTCCGGGTTCAGCGGCGGCAGACCCACGTCCTTGAACAGCTTCTCGCTCTGGATGAGGTCGGTGATGCGGCCCGTGTTGCGGAAGTCCTCGCGCGTGACGCTCGGGTAGTACGTGAGCTTCTGCTTCACCAGCTCCCCGAAGAACTCGTTGTGCGGCAGCTCGTGGAGGAAGAGGTCGTGGTAGGCCAGCTCCTCGGCCCGCCGGCAGGTGTGCGTGAGGATGACCCGGTCGAACTGCTCGTACATCTCCGGGTCCTTCGCCAGGCTGAGGAACGGGGCCAGGCCCGTCCCCGTGCTCAGCATGTAGAGGTTCTTGCCGGGCAAGAGGTGCTTGAGGACGAGCGTCCCGGTCGCCTTCTTGCTGACGAGGACCTGGTCCCCTTCCTTCAGGTGCTGCAGGCGGGAGGTCAGGGGCCCGCCGGGCACCTTGATGCTCAGGAACTCGAGGTGGTCGTCGTAGTGCGCGCTCACCATGCTGTAGGCGCGCAGCAGCGGCCGGCCCTCGACCTCCAGGCCCATCATCGTGAACTGGCCGCTGGCGAAGCGGAAGCCCGGGTCACGCGTGGTGACGAAGCTGAACAGGGTGTCGGTCCAGTGGTGCACGCGCAGCACGGACTCCTTCATGAGACTGCTCACGTCATTGCTCCCAAAGAGGGTCGGAGGCCTTCACGAGCGCCTCGCGCCCGAACAAGCCGCGTTCTGCGACGGATTCCCCGCCGGAACCAGGGGAAGCAGGCGGGCGGCCAGCGTTGCGCTTATCGCCGGGTTCAGGTCTCCAGCGGGTCCGCCAGCCGGCCCTGCCCTCCCCTGCTCGCTCTACCGGGCCGCTGAGCCTCGAGTGCAAGTGCCTCCGAGCAGATCCGTGGCCCTTCGCCTCCCTGCCCGAGGCCATCGACGAGCACCTCAGGCAGTTGCCCGACGCCGAGCGCGAAGCCTCCGAACAGCACAGCGGCCGGAACCAGGTGCAGGTCGCTCCGGCGTGGGCAGCCTGACCGAGTGTACGTATCCAGAAGAGTCACCTGGGTTTGTATGTTCCGTCCTTCCACGCATCAAGCAGCACTGCCGCGCTGAGACCAATCAGGCTCAAGGGTGGCGTTGCAAGCTCGGCAAGCACTCGTTCTCCTTCTGGGGAAGCGAATCCAAGCACGGCCGAAGCCGCCCAGAAGCGCGTGCCTGGCGCGGAGTCGCCAAGAAGTCTCAAGAGGCATGCGTGCGATTGCGCACCACGACTCCGCAGTTCCTTCTCGATGGCGATCACGCGACCATATTCCTTGTTCGCCGCCCGCGTCTTCAGGGCATCCAGAAGAAGTCCATGTTTCGCCGAAGCCTCTCGATACCTCTCTACGAGTGCTTCAATGGAGGCGGCTTGCAAAGAAGGCTGCCGCGCTCCAGGGAATCGATTGCCGGGTTTGGGGGCCAAAGGCGGAATCCTCACCTGAACTGGAGCCTGCAATTCGCCTCTACTCCGGGTCAAGAGACCAGGTGCCTTCCTCCCAACGCAGCAGCGCCTGACCCGCCTTGAAAGGCACGAGCCCCTCCCCCTTGGCCGCCTCTTTCAAAACTGCCGTGGCGTCCTTCGTCCGATAACGAAGAAGGTAGGCAGCAGCCATGACGCGAACATCCATGCGAGGGTGCGCGAACAACACAGTCAGCGCCTCGCGTCCGGCATCGCCGTGGGCACGAAGCTTGTTGTGGATGGAGATGTACTTTTTCGCATACCTGTTTGCGGCCGTGGAGTCTCCGCGCCAGATTGCATCCGTCTGGGCAGCCACGTTCTCCGCGAACTGACTGACAAGCTTTTCCATGTATCACCTTTCCGAACCGTTCCCCCGCGCCGCGCAGTTCATCGCAGGTCAGCGCCGCATCCGCCTCGACCATCAGGTGCTGGAGGTCCACGCGCACCAACGCAAATAGGCCCGGGTCAGCTCGACGTCAGCGTGTGACTGCTCGGCGGACAGCTGCTCGCCGGGCCCGAGCGGCGTGATGCGCCGACGCTGCACATCCACGAAGTACGAACCGCTTCGTGGCTCCACCTCGAACAGGCGCCGGGCTGCATCCTGGGCACGCGGTGACGGACGGATGCTCCGGGCCAGCCGCTCCACGGCCTGCCGCATGTCGTCCTCATCGAGCGCGACCGGCCCGGCGGTTCCACCCGCGCGAGGCCCATGCACGACAGGCGAACCGCGCCCCGTGTCGAGCCGGACGACCTTCGTCGAGCCACTGCACCCGACCCAGGTCCAGAGCAGGCACAGCATCAGCCACGGAAGCCGCATCCAGCGCTCCAGTCCCAAGCCCTCGTCCTGGCCCAGGCAAGCCAGGCGGAATCACGGACGACCCGCCGGATATGCCCGCCTCCAGGCGGAAAGCCCAGGAGTGAATTCCACCCGGACGGCGACCTGCACGCTCCGTAGGGGCCCTGGACGGAAACCGGCCCTGTGCGAATTCAGGGCTAGAATGGGGAGGGCATGGGGCACGGCGTTTTCGGCGACCTACAGCTCGAGGCGGAGATCGGCCGCGGCTCGCAGAGCGTGGTCTACCGCGCCTCGCGGGGCGGGGCCGTCTTCGCGCTGAAGATGCTCCGTGAGGACGTGGCCCAGTCCGGGCGCGTCTCCCGGCCCCGCTTCCGCCGGGAGGCCGCGCTCCTGGCCTGCCTCCGGCACCGGAGCCTGCCGTCCATCCTCGAGGTGGGGGACGTGGACGGACAGCCCTACCTCCTGCTGGAGCTCGTCCTCGGGCCGAGCCTCGCGGCCCGCTTCGCCCAGGGACGGCTGCCGGAGGCCTCGCTGGTTGCCATTGCGCGGGACCTCGCCGGGGCGCTCTCGGAGGTCCACCGGCACGGGCTGGTCCACCGGGACGTCAAGCCGCAGAACGTCGTGGTCGCGGACACCGGGCGCGCCACGCTGATCGACTTCGGGTTCGTCGCGCGGGCCACCGGAGGCGAGGCGGGCCGCAAGCTGGCGGGGACGCTGCTGTACAGCGCGCCGGAGCAGTCCGGCATGCTCAAGCGGCCCGTGGACGGACGCGCGGACCTCTACGCGCTCGGAGTCATCCTCTTCGAGGGCGCCGCCGGCCGGCCCCCGTTCACCGCCACCGACGTGGGCGAATTGCTGCGGCAGCACGCCGCGCACCGCCCTCCGGACCTGCGCGCCCTCCGTCCGGACCTGAGCCCGGGCCTGGTCGCGGTCATCGAGAAGCTCCTCGCCAAGGATCCCGACGACCGGTACCAGTCCGGCGAGGCGCTCGCCGCCGACCTCGACCGCCTCTCCGCGCCGGAGGCATCCGGTGGACTGGCGCCCGGCAAGGCAGAACCCCGCGCGACGCCGGCCGCCGAGCCCGCGTTCGTCGGCCGTGAAGCGGAGCTCGCGACGTTGTCGCGGCTGTGGAACCGGGCGCTGGAGCGCAAGGGCGGGATGGCGCTCCTCCACGGCGAGAGCGGCAGCGGCAAGAGCCGGCTGATGCGCGAGGCGGCGCGACAGGCGCGCTCCACCGGGGCGCTGGTCCTCGAGGGCAAGTGCCTCCGGGCGGATCCCCTGCCCTTCGCCCCCTTGCGTGAAGCCATCGACGAGCACCTCCGGCAGCTGCGGCGGCTGCCCGACGCCGAGCGCGAAGCCTCCGAGCAGCGCCTCCGGCAGGCCGCCGGAGACACGGCCGGACTGCTCAAGCGGCTGTCGCCCGGGCTCTCCCTCCTCTTCCGGGACGCGACCGAGGACCCCGGACTGGCCGAGGCACAGGACCTCTTCTACGGCGCCGTGGCCCGGTTCCTGGTGCGGCTCGCGGAGCTCCACCCGGGCGCCGCGTTCCTCCTCGACGACGTCCAGTGGGCGGATCCCGCCACGCTCCAGGTCATGCGCTGGCTGTCGACGCTGCTCGCCCAGGCGCCCCTGGTCCTCCTGTGCACCTCGCGCGACGAGCCCGAGTGCGCGGAGGGCGTGCGCGCCTTCACCGACGCCCTCGGTGGGGCCGGCGAGGCCGTCCCTCGGCTCGGGCCGCTGGGCCACTCCGAGGTGGAGGCGCTGATCTCCAGCGAACTCGGAGGCCGGGCCGTCTCGGCCGAGCTCGTGGACGCCGTGATGACCCGGAGCAACGGGCTGCCGCTGGCGGTCGTCGAGTACGTCCGCGCGATGCTGGACTCCGGGCTCCTCGTGCCGCACTGGGGAGCCTGGAAGCTCGACACCGAGGAGCTGGATCGGCTGCAGCTTCCCAACGACGTCATCCAGCTCGTGGTCCGGCGGCTCGGCTCGCTCCGGGACGAAGCCCGGCGGGTCCTCACCGCGGCCGCGGTGGTCGGGATGCGGTTCCCGACGGCGCTGCTCGGCCCCAGCTGCGGGCTCGGCGAGGACGAGGTGCTGGCTGCCCTCTCCGAGGCCGTGACGGCGCGCCTGGCGGACTTCAAGGACGCCGGCACGTGCGCCTTCGTCCACAACCGCGTCCGCGAGGCGCTCCTCGGCGGGCTCTCGGTGGACGAGGTCCGCGCGCTGCACCGCCGGATCGCCACCGCCCTGGACGCGCAGGAGGGCCAGGACGCATCGAAGACGTATGCCCTGGCCCGTCACTACGCGCTCGGCGAGGCGCCGGAGCATGCGCGGCGGCGCTACGAGACCAACCTGGCCGCCGGACAGCTCGCCCTGGAGGATCGCGCGAACGAGGAGGCCCACACCTTCCTCGAGGCCGCCCAGCGGGCCGCTGGCGAGCTGGGGCTGCCACGGGACGCGGAGCTCGCCACCGCGCGCGGAGACGCCTGCGCCCGCTCGGGCCGCCTCGCCGAGGCGGTCGAGCAGTACACCCTCGCCCTCTCCGCCGAGCGCGTCCCGGCGCGGCGCGCGGAGCTGCGCTGCCGGCTCGCCCACGTGCACCTGGGCGGCTTCGACACCCAGCACGCCTGGTCGGAGATCTCCTCGGGCATGGCCGAGCTGGGGATCCGCTCCCCGCGGAGCCTGCTGTCGCAGGTGCTGGTGCTCCTCTGGGCCTCTCTCACCGGACTGGTGGTGGGCCTGTTCGGGTCTCGACGGGAGCACGCGCGAGGCGAGGAGGCCGAGCACCACCGCCTCTTCGCGAAGCTCTGCGACCTGGGGGCGCACGTCGCCTACTTCGACGTCCGCAACCTGCTGCTGCTCCAGATGACCTACCGGCCGTGGGCGCCGGCGCTCCGGCTGGGGCCGGGGCGCGAGCTCGTCTTCTTCCTCGGAAACAACGCGGTGGTGCAGGCGGTGCTGGGCCGTCCAGCGGCCGCGGCGAAAGCGTCCGCGCGGGCGGCGAGCGTGGCCGAGCAGCTCAACGACCGGGCGCTCATCGCGCGGAGCCTCCTGTACCAGGGGATCGCCACCCACATCGGAGGGGACTCCTCCGGCGCGGAGGCCCAGCACCGGCGCTGGGTGGACGCCTACGGCCGCTTCCTGGACGCGGGAGACTTCGTCAACGGCTGCGTGGACGCGGCCTGGGCGCTGCTCGCCCGAGGGTATGTGATTGAAGCCGAGGCGTGGATCCGGCGCGCCCACGCGCGTGCGGCGCCTGCGAGCGCGGGCGCGGACGCGGCGCTCCTCGGCCACCCGTACCCGTCATTCCTCGGGGCCATCCTGGCCATCCTCGGCCGGCCCACGGAAGGACTCGCGGAGCTCCAGCGCGTCGAGCGGATGGTGGAGAAGGCGCCCGGTGAGCGCTGGCGCTGGAGCGTCTACCTGCAGAACCTCGTGCTCTTCCACCTCGAGCAGGGCGAGTCCGGTCCGGCGCTGGAGGAGGCGCTCGCGCGACACGCCCGGCTCGGGATGCGGCCGGAGTTCACCCCGTTCCACCTGCGCCTCTTCTTCGTCTACGCGGCCCACGCGCGCCTCGCGCAGGTCCGGACGAGCACGTCCCGGAACCGCACGGAGCTGCTGGGGAAGGCGCGGGCGGCCATCGCGGAGCTCCAGCGCGCGGCCAGCACCCCGGTGCTGCGAAGCCATGCGCTCCTCTGCGAGGGGATGCTGCGGCGGCTCGAGGGCAAGGCCGCCGCCGCGCAGAAGCGCTTCGCGCGCGCCGAGGCGCTGGCCCGCGAGGTGGACTGCCCGTGGGTCCTCTTCGAGGTGATGGTGGAGCGGGCCTGGCTCTTCCGCGAGCGCGGGCGGATGGAGTCCTCGCGGCGCGAGGCGCGGCTCGCGATGGCCCTGGCCGACGAGGCCGGCTGGGAGGCGCGAGCCCGGCGGGTGCGCGCGCACTTCCAGGTCGAGTCCTCGAGCCGCAGCGTCTCCGGCTCGGAGCCCGTGGAGGAGGCCCCGGCGCACGACCTCCGCCTGCAGCGGCAGCTCGACGCACTGCTCGAGGTCAGCCTCGCCTGCGCGATCGTCTTCGAGCCGCGCGAGCAGGCGCGGGTGGCGCTGGACGTCATCGTGCGGATCTTCGGGGCGGAGCGCGCGTTCCTGCTCCTGTGCCGCGAGGGGACGCAGGAGCTCGTGCTCAGCGTGGGCCGCGGAGCGGGCGGCGTGGACCTCGAGGAGCTCGGTGGATACAGCCGCACCGTGATCGAACGGGTCCGCGACACGCACCGGCCGCTCGTCGTCACGGGCACGGACGAGGGCGAGGTGCGGGCCACCGAGAGCATCCTCGCCAATGACTTGCGAAGCATCATGGCCGCGCCGCTGATGCTGCACGGGCGTCTGCTCGGCGTGGTGTACCTGGACCACCGGCTGGCGCGCGGAGTGTTCGGCCGCGAGGACGAGGTCATCTTCGTGGCCATCGCCAACCACATCTCGGTCGCGCTGGAGACAGCGCGCGCGGCGCGGTTGCAGCTGGAGCGCGTCTCGCTGGAGCGCGACCTGGAGGCGATGCACCAGCAGGCGAACACCGACGCGCTCACCGGCTTGAGGAACCGCAGGGCCCTCGAGGAGCACCTCAAGACGGCGAGCGCCCGCGCGCGGCGGAACACCCTGCCGCTCACCGTGCTGATGATGGACATCGATCACTTCAAGTCGGTGAACGACAAGTACGGCCACTCGACGGGAGACGAGGTGCTGGCCACGGTGGCGAAGGCCGTGGGCACCTGCACGCGGGCAACGGACTTCGTGGCCCGCTACGGCGGCGAGGAGTTCTGCGTGGTGTTCGAAGCCACCGACCTGGCCGCAGCACAGGCCGTGGCCGAGCACATCCGCCAGACCGTGGCCGCGCTCTCGTTCCAGAGCGAGCTCGGCGCGTTCAAGGTCACCACGTCCGCCGGGCTCGGCGAGCTTGGGGTGCACGGGGACGCGGTCGAGGAGGTCTTGCGCGCGGCGGACGAAGCGCTCTACGCAGCCAAGCGCGGCGGCCGGAACCAGGTGCGGGTCGCCGAGGGGCGGGCCGCCTGACGCCGCCAGGAAGCGCCCGAGCCAGGAACAAGGCGAGGGAGCGGAACATGACTTTCTCCTGGGGGGCAGGCGTAGACTTTGCTCGCGCCCTCGCCGGGGATCGATCCAACCTCCGCGCGGAGATGCCACGAAGCGGCGTCGTTCAACTGGAGGCTCCATGACCCACACGTACGCAGGCCAGGATCTGCGCGGCCGGGATTTCTCGCGACAGGACCTGCGGGGCGCTGACTTCACGGGGGCGGACCTCACCGGCGCCTCGTTCCTGGGGGCGGACCTGACCGGTGCCAGGTTCACCGGGGCCCGCCTCCGCAGGGCCAGGCTGGTCGGCGCGAAGCTGGATCCGGGCGCGCTGGACGGCTGCGACCTGTTCGGAGCCGCGCTGCCCGGCGCAGGCAAGCCGGAGCCGATGATCTCGGCGGCGACCTGGTGCTACGCCGCCACCTTCAGCCCGGACGGGCGGCTGCTCGCCACCGGCCATGCCGGCTCCATCCGGCTCTGGGACGTGGCCACCGGCGCCGAGCTTCGCGTCCTGCCGGGGCACGAGGGAGTGATCCGGAGCGTGGCCTTCACGCCCGATGGCGCCACCCTCGCCTCCGCCTCCGACGATTCCACCGCGCGCCTGTGGGACGTGGTCACCGGCGCGGAGCTCCGCGTCCTCCGGGGCCACTCCCAGCGCGTCTTCTGCGTGGCCCTCAACCGCGAGGGCTCCACGCTCGCGACCTGCTCGTTCGACACCACCTTGCGCCTGTGGGACGTGGCCACCGGCGCCGAGCGCCGCGTCCTCACGGGGCATTCCGAACGCGTCTTCAGCGTGGCGTTCAGCCCCGACGGCGCCGCGCTCGCCTCCGCCTCCAACGACGCCACCGTGCGGCTGTGGGACACGGCCACCGGCTCCGAAACCCGCGTCCTCAAGGGCCACGCCCGGAGCGTCTTCAGCGTGGCGTTCAGCCCCGACGGCACCACCCTCGCCTCCGGCTCGGCCGACACCACCGTGCGGCAGTGGGACGTGGCCACCGGCGCCGAGCACCGCGTCCTCAAGGGCCACGGCCAGTCCGTCTTGAGCGTGGCGTTCAGCCCCGACGGCGCCACCCTCGCCTCCAGCTCCGGCGACACCACGGTGCGCTTGTGGGACGTGGCCACCGGGGCCGAGCGCCGCGTCATCAAGGGCCACGGCAAGCTCGTCCGGACCGTGTCGTTCAGTCCCGACGGCGCCACCCTCGCCTCCGGCGCGGAAGACAGCACCGCGCGCTTGTGGGACGTGGCCACCGGGACCGAGCTTCGCATCCTCAAGGGCGCCTCCCAGCTCGTGCGTGGCGTGGCGTTCAGCCCCGACGGCGCGGCCCTCGTCTCCAGCGCCGGGAGCACCGTGCGCCTTTGGGACGTGGCGTCCGGCGCCGAGCGCCGCGTCCTCAAGGGTGACTTCCAAGCCGCCTTCGGCGTGGCCTTCAGCCCCGACGGCGCCACCGTCGCCTCCAGCGGCGACAACACGCTGCGGCTGTGGGACGCGGCCACCGGCGCCGAGCGCCATGTCCTCCGGGGCCATTCCCAGCTCGTGCGAGGCGTGACCTTCAGCCCCGACGGCGCCACGCTCGCTTCCGCCGCCGCGGACAACACGGTGCGCCTCTGGGACGTGGCGACGGGCGACGGGCGTCGCGTCCTCAAGGGCCATACCCAGCTGGTCCGGAGCGTGGCCTTCAGCCCCGACGGCGCCACCGTCGCCTCCAGCTCCGACGACACCACGGTGCGGCTCTGGGACGCGGCCACGGGCGACGGGCGCCGCGTCCTCAAGGGCCACTCCCATGGCGTCTGGGGCGTGGCCTTCAGCCCCGACGGCGCCGCGCTCGCGTCCGGAGCCGACGACACCACCGTGCGGCTGTGGGACGCGGCCACTGGCGCCGAGCGCCGCGTCCTCAAGGGCCACTCCGATCTGGTCCGAAGCGTGGCCTTCCATCCCGGCGGCGCCCTGCTCGCCACCGGCTCCGACGACACCACGGTGCGCCTCTGGGATGCGGCCACCGGCGCCGAGCACCGCGTCCTCAAGGGCCATTTCCAGAGCGTCGCCAGCGTCGCCTTCCGAAACGACGGCACCCTGCTCGCCAGCGGCTCGCTCGACGGCACCGTGTGCCTCTGGGACGTGGCCTCGGGCCGGCGCCTCGCCGTGCTCGTCTCACTCCCCGAGGGCTGGGTGGCCTTCGCGCCAGACGGACGCTACCGCTGCGTCGGCGCCGCGGCGGGCGCCGTCTGGTACGCCCTCGGGCTCTGCCGCTTCGAGCTCGGCGAGCTGGACCCCTACCTCCCGGACCCGCTGCGCCTCGCTGACGAGGCCCAGTGGGTCCAGGGGTAGTCCCGCTCAGCGACGCGCCGGGGTCGCGAGCAGCGCATCCAGCGTGAAGTTGAAGTCCCCCGGCTTCTCGTCCGCCTTGGCCAGCCGGTGGAGGAAGAGCGCCACCCCCGCCGAGCCCGTGGCGAAGTCCGTGCAGGTCCGCATCAGCTGATGCCCGGGGAAGGCCACGCCCGTGGAGCGCTTGACCCCGTACAGGGTGGCGCCACGCGCGGTCTTGTGCGCGTCCTGCAGGTAGCGCTCCTCGCCCGTGAACTCGTGGAGGTCCAGGAGGAAGTTGCCAAGGCCCGAGAGCCCCTGGAAGAGCCCCGGGAAGGCCACGTACTTGCGAGTGCAGTCCTCCGCGAACCGCTTCATCAGCGCCAGCAGCTCCGGCTCCTGGGTGTGCTTCCAGAACCGGGCGAGCGACAACCCGACCCCGGCGCTTCCGTTGAGCCAGTAGTGGGTGACCACCTTCTCGAAGTCGCCCACCGGGCCCCGGGGGATGCTCAGCACGCCATCCACCTCCATGGCGAAGGAGAGATCGAAGGCCAGGGCCTGCCTGCCGGCCTTCACGAACCGGGGCTCGTTGGCGGCCAGTCCCAGGTAGAGGAGGAAGAGGCCAATCCCGCTCGCGCCGCGCGGGTGTCCCAGCCAGGTCTTCCCGTCCTGATCCGCCCAGGAGTACTCCTGCCGCTCGTTCTCCTGCTTCTGCTGCAGGAGCCACTCGCCGACCCGCACGGCCTGGTCCAGCCACTCCTGCTCCTTGGAGCCCAGGTAGAGCCGGAGGCAGGCCAGGCCGTAGCCGCTCGCGCCCTGGTAGACATTGGCCTCGCGGAAGAGCAGCGGGTGCTCGCCCGCGTCCCGCAGGACGCGGCGGGCGACGTCGTCCACGCCCATCTCCCAGAGCGTCCACGCGATGCCGGCCGCGCCCACATACAGGCCGGGAGGGTAGGAGTCCGGGTGGAGGGGCTTGGAGAGGATCCAGGAGCGCACGGCGCCGGGCACCTCGCCCTTGATCCGGTTCAGGGCCAGGGCCACGCCGCAGGCCCCGAAGGCCACGTTCAAGGGGTTGGTCCCGAAGACGTGGGGATCCGCGGGGAAGAGCCGGTCATCGCGGGAGTAATCCGCGCTCGCCAGCGCGTGGTCCATGCTCGACACGGCCATGGCGAGCAGCGCGTCCCGGTCGGGAGGCGGGTGCGGCTCCAGCTCTCCCACCTCGGGCAGATCGCCGAGCAGCGCCGCGACCTTCCGGGGAGAAGGACGCGCCTCCCGCTCGTCGCTCATGCACTGGCGGATGAGCTCGGTCAGGGGCCTCGGCACCCCCAGGTCCTTCCGCATCTCCTCGAGGAAGCGGTCCTTCGCGGTGGGATCCAGTCCGAGCAGCGAGTTCATCGGGAACAGCGTCGCCAGCATCAGCGCGCCCAGCGCGTAGTAGTCGTCCTCCTTGCTGGCGGGGACGCCTTCCTTGCGCTTGGGGGAGAACCCGGTCGTCGTCAGCTGGATGGGGAAGTCCTTCCCCTCCTCCCACGCGGCCTCCAGGTCGATGAGCCGCACCTTCCCCTGCTCCGGGTCGCTCACCAGGATGTTGGTCAGCGAGATGTCCCCGCCCACCACTCCCGCGTCGTGCATGGAGGCGAGCACCTCGGCCAGGTTGATCCAGATGCGCTTGAGGCTGCTCAGGTAGTCCCGCCGGAACTCCTGGCCGGAGTTGAGCTTGATGAGCGGGTTGTTGTGGAGGATGTGGACGGCGAGGTTGCTGCCCTCGATGAACTCCTCGACGAGGAAGGCGTGTTCCCACTCCTGGAAGATCTCGACCGGGGTGGGCGCGATGCCCGCCGGCTGGAGCTTCTGGAGGATGCGGAACTCCTTGTGCAGCCGCGCCACCGCGTCCGACTCCCGGTTGTCGTAGCCGGTCAGCGGTCGCGCTTCCTTGATGATCACCTTGGCGCCCGAGGGCGCCTTGCCCAGGTACACCCCTCCGGTCGCGGAGAAGGCCAGGGCGTTCTCGACATCGTACTTGCCCCCCAGCAGGCCGGATTCGTCCTCCGCTCCGCCCTTCTCCTCCGCCGGGAACGGATCCGTCACCCAGTCGGGAGGGCTCCAGTAGGGCTTGCGGAGATCGGGCTGGTGCTTGCCCTGCGGATCCACCAGCACCATCGAGTGCTCGCCACCGGGCGTAAGCTCGGACAGGCCGCTGATCCCGCCGTAGCGGTAGTAGACGGCGCCCGCGTCCTTGTAGCGCCTGTCGGAGAGGACGTAGGGGCCGGAGAACCCCTTGAGTGCCACGTGGCACGCCTCGATGAGCTCGCGGAAGTCGGCGTCGTCCCGGGGGTAGAGCGCCATGAACTTTCCGCTGGCCTCACGCGACCATCCCTTGTGCGACGTGCGCACCAGGAGGTCCTCGTCCAGCAGGAACTTGAACGACGTCCCCCGCTCGATGCACACCCGGGCGACCCGCTCCAGGATCTGCTCGCAGTTCGAGGGGGTGGCGGAGATGTGGATCTTCCAGCCCTGCGCCGGCAACTTCTTCTCGGGCGGATTGACGTGGACCCAGATGCTCTTGCGCCGGACGGACCACCTGGGCGGCAGGAGGGCCCGGATGCGCCGGAAGAAGGCATCACTCGGGCGGTAGTACGTCCACTGCTCGAACACCTCCCGATTGACGAACCAATAGAAGTTGTAGACGAACCGGTTGAAATTCATGGAAGCAGGCGAAGCTCCGTCCGTGTTTCGTCTGAATAAAGGTGCAGGCCCAGGTTCACGAATCCCCAATGAGAGGGTTCAGGTGAATGGCCATGCGGGGGGGGACACTGGGCGTGTGGACCCGAGGCGAGGCCCCAGGTCCACACGGTTACATCAGGTGCGACTCAGCGGCAAAGCAGATGAAGCCTGTACAAAAGACAGCTTCAGGAAACCTCTTCCTGCTTGTTGCAGCTCTGGGAGTCACACGAGGTGCAGCTGATCGCGATGCGACCTTCGTCGGAGGTGGTCTTCACGGCGAGCTTCTGGAGCTTGAGGACGTGGGTCATGGGGGTTTACCTATCCCTCCGGTCCGAGCGGGAGTGCACGGGTTTCAGAGGTATCAACATGATCCTGCTTTATCCAAATCTTTGTCAAGCTTGACAAATACTCTGCGTGTTGCATCAGCGGCGAGGAAGTGTGTCGACGTACCATGATGACTGCGCGCGCCACATCTCGGCGTAGAGGCCGTTCATCGCCAGCAGCTCGGCGTGGGTGCCTGTCTCGGCGATACGCCCGTCCTCCATCACCAGGATGCGATTGGCCACCCGGGCAATCCCCATCCGGTGCGACACCACGATGGCGGTGCGTCCCGCGCCCAGCGTGAGCAGCCGCTTGACCAGCTCGACCTCGGCCACGGGATCGATGGCGGCGGTGGGTTCGTCGAGCACGATGAGCCCGCTCCGGGCCAGCAGCCCTCGCGCGATGGCGACCCGCAGCCACTCGCCGCCGGACAGGTCGCGCCCACCGAATTCGGCGCCCAGCCAGGCATCCAGCTCCCCCTTCAGGTCCGAGCCCGCCTGCTGGAGGACGCCCTGCAGCGCGGCGTCGTCGCGCAGCTTGACCGGGTTGCTGAGCCCCACGTTGTCGCGGACCGGCAGGGCGAACCGGATGAAGTGCTGGAACACCGCGCTGCCGCGCGAACCTTCGGACAGCTCCGCGCTGTCCACCAGGATGGAGCCGCCGCCGGGCCGGTGCAGTCCCAGCAGGAGCGAGGCCAGGGTGCTCTTCCCCGCCCCGTTGGCCCCCACCAGCGCCACGACCTCGCCCGGCGCGATGCTGAGGGAGACGCCCTTCAGGGTGTCGGCCGCGGCGCCCGGATACCGGAACACCACGGACTCGGCGGTGACCGAGACGGGCCGCTCCGCGCCCTCGTTGGGAGGCAGCCGCTCTGTCTCCTCGGGCTCGGCGAACAACGCCGCCAGATCGCCGATGACCCCGGCGTGTTGATACATGCTCCCGGCGTCATTGAGCATCTGGTGCAGGAAGGACTGCATCAGCTCGCCGGTCATGAGGAAGCCGGCGAACGCGCCCGCCGCCTGCGCCGGGTCCATGCGGGCCGCCGCGCTCGCCGCCAGCACCAGGAGCGCGCCGTAGGTCGCCACGGTCACGGCCGCGCCAGCGCCGTTCCACCGCAGCTGTCTGCCGGCCGCCCGCACATCCACCTCGCCGCAGGTCCGATAGGCGGCGGCCCACCGGGTCCGGAGCCAATCCCCCAGCCCGAACAGCCGCACCTCGCCGGCCGAGTCGCGCTTCAAGAGCAGGTCGGCCCACGCGGACGCGAGGCGCTGGGGCTTGGCCAGGGCGCGCGACCGCTCCCGCTCGATGCGGGCCAGCGGACCATGCGTCAGCAGCCCGGCGAGGCTGCTCACCACCAGCAGCCCGGCCAGCCAGGCGCCGCCGCCCAGCGCGAAGATGGCGCCCAGGAGCCCCGCGGTCGCCAGCGTGGAGTGGATGAGGGACAGGGCGCTCTGGATCCACCGGGCCAGCCGCTCACTCAGGTTCTTGCTCGCCTGCGCCAGCCGGTCGTGGAAGTCGGGGTCGAAGTGCCTCGCGAGCGGCACCCCGCCAGCACAGGCCAGCACCCGCTGCTGCACCCGCAGGGTGATCATCGCCTGATGCCACTCCCGCGCCGGGCCGCTGAACACGTTGGTCAGCATCTCCACCAGCGCCACGGCCCCGTAGGCCACGGCCCAGGGCAACACCCCGCTCCCCTGGACCAGCCCGTTCACGAAGCCGGCGGTGATGACGGTGGAGAGGCCGGGACGGGCCGCGTTCAGGGCCGTGAGGAGCAGCTGCGTCAGCGCCGGCAACGGGGCGGCCACGATGAGGTCGCGCACCACGCCCGCCAGCTGGGACCGGGGAGCCGGTTTCGCGCTCACGTGTACCATCCCGCCTGGGCCGCATACATCTCGGCGAAGCGCCCGCCCGCCGCCAGCAGCTCGGCCGGGGGCCCCTGCTCGACCACGCGCCCCCCCTCGAGCACCACCACCCGGTCCGCCAGCCGGGCCGGTCCCAGCCGGTGCGAGATCAGGATGGTGGTCCGCCCCACCCCCAGGTCGGCGATCCGCTTGAACAACTCCAGCTCGGCCTGCGGATCAATCGCCGAGGTCGGCTCGTCGAAGACGATGACGCGCGCATCGGGCCGGAACAGCGCCCGGGCGATGGCCACCCGCTGCCACTGTCCGCCGGACAGGTCCGTGCCGCCGAACTCCGGCCCCAGCAGCGCGTCCAGCGCCGGCGCCTGCCCGGACAGGCCCGCCCCTTCCAGGACCTGCCGCAGCCGGGCCGGCTCGGAGGCCGGGGCCGCCAGCGCGATGTTCTCCTGGAGGCTCGCCGGATACCGCATGGGGTTCTGGGGCACGACCGCGCAGGCGTTGCGGATCGCGGACGGGCTCACCTGGCGCAGATCCACCCCATCCGCCAGCACCGTGCCGGTGGTGGGGCGGCGCAGGCCGGTGAGGATTCCGGCCAGGGTCGTCTTGCCGGCGCCATTGCTGCCCACCAGCGCCACCACCTCACCGGCGCGGATGGTCACGTTGACGTCGGTGAGCGAATCCCGCTCCGCGCCCGGATACCGGTAGCCGACGCCCTGCAGGTGGATCCCTTCGCGCAGCGGCTCGGGAAAGGCCTGCGTCGGCGCGGCCCCCGCCTCCTCCGTGGGCATGGACTCCAGCAGGAACCGCAGGTCGGAGGCATACCCCGCGTGGGTGACGAAGCTGCGCACGGAGCGCATCATCATGTACATGCCCGCGGTGACGTTGCGCAGGGCCGTCAACACCAGGGCGGCCAGGCCCGGTTCAATCGATTTGTTGAACAGCGCCAGGAGCACCAGCGCCCCCGGCAGCAGCAGCACGAACCCGGCGCTGCTCCCGGCCGCCCGCACCGCGCTCGAAAGCGCCAGGCGCAACCGGCCCTGGAAGTAGGCGCTCAGCTCGGCGCGCCACCGCCCCAGGAGGATGTCGCGCAGTCCCCAGAGGCGGACCTCGGGGGCCGCCGCCCGTTGCGTGAGCAGCGACGCGTAGTAATCCGCCAGGCGGCGCTGGCGGGTCTGCGCGACCTCGAACCGCCGCGCCAGCGCCCCCTGGCGGGCGGAGGTCCACAGCAGGAGCGCCTGCCCACCCACCGCCAGCACCGGCAGCCAGGGCGCGGTGAGCGCCAGCGCCACCACGCTGACCCCCACGGTCGGGAGGAGCTGGACGACCGCCAGCAGATGCCCCACCAGCTCCATGCCGCGCTTGTCCGCGCCTTCGGAGACCCGGCGGATCACGTCGTGATTGCTGGATGTATCAAACACATCCAAGGGCAACCGCCCCAGCTTGCCCAGGGCGGCATCCTGCAAGTCAAACCCCGCCGCCACGCGCACCCGCTCGCTCACGTACGGTTCCAGAATCTGAACGACCTGCTGCACGGCGAAGATGGCGGCGAGGCCAATCAGCCACTGCGCCAACGTCCGTCCCTCGGCGTCCACGCCGACGAGCGCATTCACCGCGTAGCGCATCGCCCAGAGTCTGGCCGCTTCCAGCGCTCCGCCCGCCAGCGTCAGGAGCACCCAGGCCGTCACGAACAGCGGCGCCGCCCTCGTCACTCCGCGCAAGAGCCAGACAACCTGTTTCAACACAGACGCACGCCCATCCGTGGAGGCCGCTGCCGAGGACAAGAAAAAGCTCCAAAGTCCGACGTTCTGGAAGCTTTATACCAGCGGTGAAACAGGACTTGAAGCCGGGCGGCGCCGCGGGATGTGTCGCCTTCAGTCGGAGCGCAGCACGGACATGGGGTCCACGCGCGCGGCCCTGCGCGCGGGCACCAGGCTCGCGAGCAGCGCCACCGTGAGCAGCAGGAGCGCGACGCCCGCGAAGGCCACCGGGTCGGTGGCGCTCACGCCGTACACGAGGCTGGTGAGCAATTGGGTGAGGCCCAGCGCGCACAGCGCTCCAATCAACAGCCCCAGCCCGGCGAGCCCCACGGCCTGCCGTATCACCAGCCCGAGCACGGCGCGCTCGCTGGCCCCCAGCGCGAAGCGGATGCCGAACTCGCGCGAGCGCTCGGCGACCGCGTAGGAGACGACGCCGTAGAGCCCCAGCACCGCGAGCAGCAGCGCCACGCCGCCGAAGGCGCCGAGCAGCAGCAGGCTGAAGCGGCGCTGCGCGAGCGAACTGGAGAGCAGGCTCTCCACGGTGCGCACGCGCGGGGGCAGGTCCGGGGTGAGCTCGCGCAGCACCGGACGCACCGCCTGGGCGAGCGCCGTGGAGCCGCCGCTCCCGGCGACCGCGAGGTGGAAGTGCCCCGCGGAGCGCAGCCGCTGCCGGCTGCAGCCATAGAGGGTGGGCTCGGGCGGAGTGTCCAGCCCCTCGTCGCGCACGTCTCCCACCACGCCCACCACGGTGAAGGGGTGCAGGTCCCCGTCCATGTTGCCGAACTGGATGAGCTTGCCCAGCGGGTCCTCGCCGGGCCAGCGCGCGCGGGCGAGCGACTCGCTGATGAGCGCCACATGCGGGGCCTCGCGCGTGTCGCTCGCCTCGAAGAGGCGGCCCTTCACCAGGGGAATGCCCATCGCGCGGAAGTAGCCCTCGGTCGCGACGCGGTAGTTCGCGCTGCCCGTGCGCGAAGGCTCGCGGACCAGCCGCTGGAAGGCCTCGAAGTCCGGCACCTCGTCCGGCCGGTTGAGGACGAGGAACGTCCCATCCGCGCCGCTCCCCTCCAGCGGGAACTGGTTCACGCTGCCCACGGCGGCCACCCCGGGCAGCTCGCGCAGCCGCGCGGTGAGCGTCTCCTGCAGCTGCACCTGGGTGCGCCCCTCCGCCTCGTCCTGGGCGCGCGGGAGCTCGAAGCTGAGCACCGCGATGCCTTCCGTGCGGTAGCCCGGGTCCACGCTGAGCAGGCGCAGGAAGCTGCGCGCCAGCAGCGCCGCGCCGACGAGCAGCACCAGCGTGAGCGCGAGCTGCCCCACCACCAACGCCCCGCGCACGCGGCCTCCCGCGACGGCCTGGCTTCCCTGGGTCAGCGCCGCCCACGGGCTCTGCCCCGAGGCCCGCAGCGCCGTGATCCACCCGAGCCCGAGCGTCAGCAGCACGCAGAGCGCGAGCGCGAACCCGAGCGCCATGCCGTTCACCCCCACCTCGCCCGCGCGCGGCAGGTCTCCCGGCTCCAGCGCGAGCAGCGCCGGCACGCTCCAGGCGGCCAGCAGGACTCCGAGCGCGCCGCCCGTGAGCGTGAGCACGCCCGTCTCGACGAGGAACTGGCGCACCAGGGTGCCACGGCCGGCCCCCAGCGCCACGCGCACCGCCAGCTCGCGCCGGCGCGTGGCCAGGCGGGCCAGCAGCAGGTTCGTCACGTTCGCCCCGGCGACGAGCAGCAGGAAGGCCGCGGCCCCCAGCAGGATGAGCAGCATGGGCCGCGCCTGCCCCACCACGCTCTCGCGCAGGGGCACCGCCGCCGCGTCCACCATCCAGGTGTCATCCCCGTGCTCGGCCTTCAGGGCCCGGGCGATGTCCGTCAGCTCGCGCTGGGCGGCCTCCAGCGTGACGGTCCCCGCGAGCCGCCCCACCACCAGCCAGTTGTGCGCGCTGCGGCTGGGCAGCCGGCCCTCCAGCTCCCGCGGCGTCCACAGCTCGGTGCCCGCCGGGTAGTCGAAGCTCGCGGGCATCACGCCCACCACCGTGTAGACGCGCCCCTCGAAGTGCAGGGTGCGGCCGGAGCCGAGCGGTGCGGAGCCCAGGCGCCGGGTCCAGAAGGCGTGGCTCACCACCACCGCCGGGGCGCCCCCGGACTGCTGCTCCTCGGGAACGAAGCCGCGTCCCACCGTGGGCTGCACGCCCATCACCCGGAAGAAGTCCCGGGACACCAGCGCCGACGAGGCGAAGACGGGCGCGTCCGCGCCGGTGACGGCCACCTGCACCCCGCCGAGCACCTGGGCCAGCGCCGCGAAGGAGCGGCTGCGCGCCTGCACATCCTCGAAGTTGGGGTCGGAGAACTGCATCTTGCGCCCGTTCGCCGACAGCTCCGAGAGCCGCACGAGGCGCTCGGACTGCGGGTACGGCAGGGGTCGCAGCAGCACCCCCTCCACCACGCTGAAGAGCGCCGTGCTCGCGCCGATGCCCACCGCCAGCAGCAGGATGCAGGTGAGCGCGAAGCCGGGGCTGCGCCTCAGGCCGCGCAGCGAGTGACGCAGCTCACCTTTGAATGAATCCATTCGGGCAGGCCTCGGGCAGCGGGGGGCCTGGGTTTACTACCCGATATCAAGGGGCTCCGGGAATCCCGGGGCGCAAATGAAAAAGGCCGGCTGCCCAGGGGCAACCGGCCTTTCTCTTCTTGGAGCCGACATCCGGATTTGAACCGGAGACCTACTGATTACGAATCAGTTGCTCTACCAACTGAGCTATGTCGGCGCACCGAAAGCGGCGCGTAAGTACCATCCGTATCCGGACCCGGCAAGGAGTTTTTCCGCGCCTTTTCAAGCGCCCTCCCCCACGCCCGCTTCCAGCCTCCAGAAGCCCTGACAGGGATGACACGGTGCGTCCGGCGGGGTGACACACCGCGTTGCCTAAGTCCGCGACTTTTCTCCATTATTTGGAGAAATGGTCGCTTGCCAGAGCGGTTGAATCCCCGTGGCGCCTGTGCTCATAAGGGCGCCGCTTTCCCCAGTGGCCCCCATCCGGGTGGGCCCTCAAGGAGCACGTTCCATCATGGCCAGCGAAGAGACTTTCATGCGCGCCCCGGCCCCTACGCCCAAGCGCACCATCTACACGGAGGCGATGGAGATCTTCAATTACGCGGCGGATCTCATCGGCCTGGACAAGCGGGTGCGTCTGGAGCTCGAAGAGCCCGACTACGAGCACATCTTCTACGTCACGGCGAAGCTCAAGGACCGGCTCGTGCCGCTGCTGCCGGAGGAGGCCAAGGCCTTCTCCGACCTGCCCGTCACCCAGGTGCGCAACCCCGAGGGCCTGGAGCGCCTGGCCAACGGCAACCTGATCCTCAACGGCCGCGCCCTCCTGGGCTCCGACGTCGCCATCCGCCACGGCCACCTGCGCCTGCCGGACGGTCACGTCTACCAGCTGGTCCCCGGTGAGTCGCAGCGCTTCAAGGCCTACCGCGTCCAGCACAACCAGGCCCGTGGCCCCTACAAGGGCGGCCTGCGCTACCACCGCGAGGTGTCCCTGGACCTCTTCAAGGCGCTCGCCGCGGAGATGACCTGGAAGACGGCCATCGCGGAGGTGCCCTTCGGCGGCGGCAAGGGCGGCATCCAGCTGGACCCGCGCGAGTACGGCCGCGAGGAGCTGGAGGCCATCACCCTGCGCTTCATGTACCGGCTCAAGAGCCTCATCGGGCCGAACATCGACATCCCGGCGCCGGACGTGGGCACGAACCCGGAGATCATGGCGCTGCTCTACCGCCAGTTCTCCGACGGTGAGCGCGAGCGCCACAACCTGCGCGGCATCGTCACCGGCAAGGACGTGCGCATCGGCGGTTCGGAAGGCCGCGGCAAGGCCACCGGCCAGGGCGTCGCGTTCTGCATCGAGGACTACTACGCCGACCGCGGCGAGAGCGTGAAGGGCAAGACCTTCGTCATCCAGGGCTTCGGCAACGTGGGCAGCCACGCCGCCATCATCCTGGGCAACATGGGCGCGCGCCTGCTCGCGGTGAACGACGCCGACGGCTCCATCTTCAACGGCGACGGCATCGACGTGAACGCGCTGGCCGCCTACGTGGCGGATCCGAAGAACCTCAAGCGCTCCGTCGTGGGCTTCCCGGGCGCCCAGCGCATCGAGAAGAAGGACCTGTGGGACGTCCAGGCGGACATCCTCGTCCCCGCGGCCCTCGGTGGTGAGATCACCGCGGACGTCGCGGAGCGCCTCAAGGTCAAGCTCATCGCGGAGGGCGCCAACGGCCCCACCACCCCGGAGGCCGACCGCGTCCTGCAGAAGCGCGGCATCGAGCTCATCCCTGACATCATCGCCAACGCCGGCGGCGTGACGGTGTCCTACTACGAGTGGATCCAGAACAAGCGCATGGAGCGCTGGAGCGAGGCGGAGGTCGATCAGCGCCTCGAGCGCGCCATGAAGCGCAACTACCGCATCATCCGGGACATCTCGCGCAACCAGCCGCGCAAGACGGAGATGCACGACAGCCGCCCGTACTGCATCGGGAAGGCGGTGGACAGCCGCTGCGCCGCGATGATCCTCGCGCTCAAGCGCATCGAGGCCCACTACCTCCTCGAGGGCTTCTCGCAGTAACCGGCCCCATCCGGGCCTCCTGCGCGTCGCCCCACCGGGGCACGGTGTCTTCCCGCTTCTTGGGGGAAGGGCCGTGCCCCGTGGTGTTTCAGTGCATCACCCGCTCGCGGTCCACCAGCAGCAGCGGCGCGTCATCCATGGTCTCGTAGGCCACGATGCGCAGCCCCACCCCGCGGCTGTTGCCGGGCCGCCCGTCCTTGCGGCCAAAGGCCAGCGCCACCTGGTAGCGGACCTCGCACAGGCACGTCATCTCCGTGCCGTCCTCGCCCGCGAACGTCACCTTCAGCTTCTCGCCCAGCCCCAGCGAGTCGCGCACCTCGATGAACATGCCCCGCGCGCTGATGTTGCGGCCAATGCCCCGCATCATCCCGTCCTGCGTGGACAGGTACACGGTGAAGATCTTGTCGAAGCGCAGGTGGGAGCGGCGTTCCTGGGGCTGCGTGTTCATGCGGGGAGGGCTCCGAGACAGGTGGGGACAGGGGCAAACTACACGGTAGCCAGATGTAGGCAAATAATCACCTACATCCACCCTGACGCACCATGACGCACCATGGCTCGTTTCACGGGAAAGCGCTGCCCCCGGCGCGGCGGGAGTGGCAGCATCCAGAGGGCTGTCCCTCCCCCCTTTTTCCGGAGTTCCCCGCCGTGAATCGCATCCTGGCCGCCGCCTTTGCCCTCCTTGTGCCCACGCTCGCCCTGGCCGACGTGGACTCGCGCTTCGCGAAGCTGCGTGACGAGTCCGAGCCCCTGGGTGGCCTGGGGGCCTTCCTGGAGAAGTACGTGGGCGAGTGTGACGGGGCGCTCGTGGATCCGCGGTGCAAGCAGCAGGCGGAGGCGTTCCGCAAGAAGTACACGGGCAAGCGCCTGTACATGATCATCACCGAGGACGACGCGGGCATGCTGTCCGCGGGCGACTTCAACCCCGGCACCAACGAGTACACCATCAACATCACGCCCTTCTTCGCGGGCGGGAAGTACGGGCTGTCCCACGGCGCGCCGAAGAAGACGGACGCGCAGGGCAACCCGGTGATGAACCACCTGGTGGTGAGCGGCACGGCGCCGGAGATGTGGAACGGCGGCACCTTCCAGCGCGTCTTCAGCACCCGGGGCGTGCGCGCGCAGGTCGTCTTCACGCCGCAGTCGGTGTGGACGCTGCCCAAGAAGGGCGGCGGGAAGAACTACGGCGTCAACGCCCGCATCGAGGCCGTCCTCGTCACCGAGGGCCGCACCGGCAACCAGATGGGGCTGTGGATCAACGGCAAGGACGCCGCGAAGTAGCGGCCGCGGCCGTCAGCGGGCGATGGCGATGTACTGGAGCGCGTCGCCCCGCTGCACGCGCAGGAGGATGCTGGCCCCGGCGCTCCCCCGCTCCAGGGCGGCCTTCACCCCGGCGGAGTCCTTCACCCGCCGGCGGTTCACCTCCATGACGACGTCACCCGCGCGCAGGCCGGCCTGCTCCGCCGGACTGCGCGGCACCACGCCGGACACGAGCGCCCCCAGGAAGGGCTCGTAGCCCAGGGGCGCCGCCACCTCCGGCGTCAAGTCCCGCAGCACCAGCCCCAGGTCGTTCGCGGAGCTGCCGCCCCGGTTGGAGAGCCCCTCGGTGGCCTCCTGCGCGGGCCGGGCCACGAGCCGCACCGCCACCTCCTGGGTGCCACCGTCGCGCAGCAGCGTCAGCTTCGCCTCCGTGCCCGGCGCCAGCAGCGCCACCTTGCGCAGCAGCTGGAGGTAGCTGCCAATGGGCCGGCCGTTCACCGCCACCAGCCGGTCCCCGGGGCGGATGTGCGCCGCGGCGGCGGGGCTGCCCCGGTAGACGTCCTTCACCACGGGCGCCGTGGCGGTGGCGTCCGCGCCGTCCTCGTTGATGACGACGCCCAGCCAGCCGCGCTCCAGCTTCCCGTTCTCCCGCAGGTTGGGCAGCAGGTCCTTCACCAGGTTGATGGGCACCGCGAAGCCAATGCCCTGCCCCTCGCTGATGATGGCGGTGTTCACGCCAATCACCTCGCCCTTCATGTTGAAGAGGGGGCCGCCGGAGTTGCCGGGGTTGATGAGCGCGTCCGTCTGGATGAAGTCGTCGAACTGGCCCACGCCCAGCACGCGCTCCTTCGCGGAAATCATCCCGTGCGCCACCGAGTGGTCCAGGCCGAACGGGTTGCCGATGGCCACCACCCAGTCCCCCACCTCCAGCGCGTCCGAGTCCCCCAGGAACACCGCCGGCAGCGTCCCCAGCCCCGCGCCGTTGAGCCGCAGGAGCGCCACGTCCGTGGACGCGTCGCGGCCCACCACGTCCGCGGGGAACTCGCGGCCGTCCGCCAGCCGCACGGACACCTGCTGCACCGGCACCTCGCGGGGGCCGTCCTTGCCGGGCGTGACGCCGGAGCCGGACGGGTACACCGCCGGGCCCTGCGCGTTGGCCACCACGTGGTTGTTGGTGACGACGAGCCCGTCGGGCGTCAGCACGAAGCCGGAGCCGGTGGAGCGCTTCACCGCGCCCGCCACCGCGCCGGGCCCCACCGTGGTGATGTTCACCACGCCCGCCTCCACCGCGCGGATCAGCGGCGCCAGCGACGTGGGAGGCGTGAAGTGGGGCAGGCCCGCGTAGCCCGCGGGGCGCTCGCGCCAGAGCGAGGACGCGCCCGCGGCAGCCGGGGCGTCCGTCGTCGCGGGCGGCGGGGAGGCGAACCAGGCGATGTGCTCGCGCACCCGGGCCTGGAGCCAGGGCGTGAGCGGATCCTCGGCGGCTCCCGCCACCGGGGCGAGCGCCACCACGAGAAGGACGCTGAGCAGTCGGACAGACACGGGGCGGCAGCTTACACGGCAGGCCATGGCGACAGGGCCCAACAGTCCGGCCCCCTCCGCCCTTCCCGGCCGCGCTCCCGGTTCCTTGGGACGCGGTCAGGAGGGGGAACGCTCAGGCCTGGGCCGGGGCCACGTACCGGGCCACCTTCACCCGGGCGGGGCGGATGATGCGGTCCTTCAGGCGGTAGCCCGCGCGGAACTCGGCGACCACCTTCTGGTCGTCGTCCTGCACCGGCGTCACCTCCATGTCGGCCGCCTCGGCGAGGTTCGGATCATACGGGCGCCCCACCACCTGGAGGCGCTCGATGCCGGTGGCCTGGGCCTTGGACAGCAGGCTGTCGCGGATCATCCGCACGCCCTGCACCAGGGGCGACGCGTCCTGCTGACTGTTGGCCAGCACCAGGTCCAGCTCGTCGATGGCCTCCAGCAGCGTGCGGGCCACGTTGCCGCGCTCCACGTCGAGCATCCGCTCGCGCTCGCGGGTGATGCGCTGCTTGAACTCCTCCTGGTCCTTGGTGAGGACCTGGAGCCCCCGCGCCAGCTCGTTCACCCGGCGGCGCGACGCCTCCAGCTCCGCCTGGAGCCGCGCCACCTCGCCGTCCTGGACGGCCTCGGCCTGGGTGTCGGAGGACGCGCCTTCCGCCTCACTGTCGGCGGGGGCCTGCGTCTCCGGGGTCTCGTCGCTGCGGGGATTGCCGTCCATTGTCGAACCTGCGCCAGGGGTTGGAAGAAGCGGACCTCGGTGAGCGGCGCGAACGTAACCGCGAGGGCGGCCCTGTCAACGCGCCTAGTGGTTGGACGGAGCCGAGGGCGGCGCTTCGGCCATGAAGCCGTGATCCACCTGCCCCGTCACCTCGTCGATGATCTCCACCTGGGCGGCGCGAAGGGAGTAGTAGAGGAGCCACCGCTCGGCGGCCGTCAGCGTCCCCGGTGGCAGCGCCTCCTCGATCTCCTGCACCGTGAGCCGGCCGTCCTTCAGGCCCTTGGCGAACAACGCTTTCCGCGCGACGTAGCTCTTTCCGATCCGGTTCTCCACGGCGACGCCTCCTTGTCGTTGGAAAGTAATTTCGCCCACCGGTCACCGCAGGCTGGCGGTGGATCCGGTGGGCGAAGGGCTGCCTGGAGGGCAGGCAGGCTCGGGCCTACGAGTCGAGCTTGCCTTCCGTGTGCTGCGTCGGCGGGACCACTGGCTCGGACTCCGTGCCGCCCACGGGGTGCGCGGAGATGACCGTGCGCGCCTCGGGGTGGAGCAGGCCGCGCTGCGCCTGCACCTTGGGCCCCAGGATGGAGATCATCGCTTCCTCCTCGATGACCTCCGTCGCCAGGAGCCGCGCCGCCAGTGCCTCCACCTTGTCACGGTGGGTGTGGAGGACCTCCCGGGCGCGGTCGAGCGCCTCGGAGACCATCTTGCGGACCTCTTCGTCGATCATCCGCGCCGTCTGCTCGGAGTAGGTGCGCGACTCCGGCAGGCCCGCGGACCGCAAGAACCCCGGCCCCTGCTCACCGCTCAGCGCCACCGGACCCAGCGTGCTCATGCCGTAGTCGCGGACCATCATCTTGGCGATCTCCGTCGCCTGCTTGATGTCGTTGGACGCGCCGGTGGACACCTCGCCGATGAAGATCTCCTCCGCCGCGCGGCCGCCCATCATGCCCGCCATCTTGTCGCGCAGCTCGTCCAGCGACATGAGGTAGCGGTCCTCCAGGGGCAGCGACATGGTGTAGCCCAGCGCCGCCAGACCGCGCGGGATGATGGACACCTTCGTCACCCGCTCCGCGTAGGGCAGCATCCAGCCCACCACCGCGTGGCCCGCCTCGTGGTGCGCGACGATCTCCTTCTCGCGCTCGTTCATGCGGCGGTTCTTCTTCTCCAGGCCCGCCACCACGCGCTCGATGGCCTCCTCGAAGTCCGCCCGCATCACCGCGTCGCGGTTCTTGCGCGCGGCGAGCAGCGCCGCCTCGTTCACCACGTTGGCCAGGTCCGCGCCGGCGAAGCCCGGCGTGCGCGAGGCGATCTGCTTCAGGTCCACGTCCGAGGACAGCTTCACGCCCTTGGCGTGGATCTCCAGCACGCGCTCACGGCCGCGCTTGTCCGGGCGGTCCACCAGCACCTGCCGGTCGAAGCGGCCCGGGCGCATCAGCGCGCTGTCCAAAATCTCCGGGCGGTTGGTCGCCGCCAGGATGATGAGGCCCGCGCGGCTGTCGAAGCCGTCCATCTCCGCGAGCAGCTGGTTGAGCGTCTGCTCCCGCTCGTCATGGCCACCGGCCACGCCCGAGTTGCGGCTCTTGCCGATGGCGTCCAGCTCGTCGATGAAGATGATGCACGGCGCCTTCGCGGTGGCCTGGGCGAAGAGGTCGCGGACACGGGCCGCGCCGACGCCCACGAACATCTCCACGAACTCCGAACCGGAGAGGTTGAAGAAGGGCACGCCCGCTTCACCGGCCACGGCACGCGCCAGCAGCGTCTTGCCCGTGCCCGGAGGGCCCACGAGCAGCACGCCCTTGGGGATGCGGCCACCCAGCCGGCGGAACTTCTCCGGCGTCTTGAGGAACTCGACGATCTCGCGGAGCTCGTCCACGGCCTCGTCCACGCCGGCCACGTCCTTGAAGCCCACGCCGGTGTCGGCTTCCGCCTGCACCTTCGCGCGAGTCTTGCCAAAGGACATGACACTCTGCGGGCCCTGGCCCATGCCGCCGGACATCCGGCGCATCATGAAGCTCCAGAAGAGGATGAGGAGGCCCATCGGGATGAGCCAGATCCACAACACTTCGCTGAAGCTCGACTGCGGGACGGCCTCGAACTGGATGCCCTTCTGCTCCAGGAGCGGCACCAGGCCCTCGTCACCGGGGACGCGGTAGGCCATCCACGGCAGGGCGCTGGGCTCGCTGCGCAGCGTGCCGCGCTCGCCCGGAGGCGGCTGGGCGTTGTCCTTGAGGAAGCCCTTCACCCACTCATTGGAAATCTGGACGCGGCTGAACTGGCCGTTCTCCACCGCGTCGCGCAGTTGGCTGTACGACACACGGCGCACGCCCGCGTCCTGAAACACGTTCCGGAACAGCAGGAACCCCAGGACGAGCAGGAGGATGTAGCCCAGTGGTGAGCCGAACTTGAACCCACCTTTCGTGGGTGTTGGCTTGTCGCTCTTCTTTCCGCGCGGGCCCATCCCCGGCGGCAGGTCCTGTGGCTTCATCGTCGGCACGCTCGCCCTCCCCCTCCCCCGTACAGACGACACCATGTCGTATGACGGTTCCCTCAGCCGGCCAAAGATGGTCACCCCCGCCAAGCCGTCAACCGCAGGGCGTGATCGGACGACGACGAACGAGGTCAGGACTGTCCGATCAGCGGCAGTCCATGCGGACCAGGGGCTCCCCCGCGAACTCACTGCCCAACAGGTAGCCGCGGCCGTCCTGGAGGAACGTCACGGCTTCCGACTGGGCCTGGCTGGCGCCGGGCACCTCCACCACCTGCGCCTGGACGAAGTCCTCCAGCCGCTTCGCGTCCGAGCGGCGCAGCTCCCACACGCGGGTGTACGTGCGCACCAGCAGGCGCTCGCCGGAGGGGTGCAGGGAGGCAGCGGTGGACAGGCGGTCCACGTCGTCCGGCACGCGCAGGGTGCCCAGCTTGCGGGCCTTGCCCGTGGCGCCGGGCTTCAGCCCCTCCACCGCGTAGAGGTCCCCCAGCGACGCGCGCGTCTTCGTGAGCACGGCCACCTGGCCGGAGCGGCCATCGACGATGAGCGACTCGGCGTCGTGGGGGCCGTCCTCGTAGGTGAAGAGCAGCGTCTCCACCGGGACCGAGGCGTTCTCCACGGCCGCGGGCTCGGGCAGCCGGAACAGGCGCACCTCCTTGCGCCGCTCGAAGTTGTCGCCGGTGTCCGCCAGGAAGATGCAGGCCTCCTGGCCGCCCGGCGTGCACGGGCCCACGGCGACGTCCTCGATGTCGCGCGGATCCGCGCCGGTGAGCGTGAGCGTGGCCTTCACCGCGCCCGTCTCATCCAGGGCGAACAGCTCGAAGGCGTTGTTGGAGTCGTTGTGTCCCCAGAAGACGCCGGGGTGCTTCTGGCTGGCGGCCAGCCCGGACAGCTCCGGGACCTGGCGGGGCACGGCGCCCGTCTGGCGGCCGTCCGTGTAGAGCAGGCAGCCCTCGAGCCCCGTGGCGGGCACCTGCTGCAGGCCGGCGTCCGGGGCGCTGTCGCCGGTGGGCGCGGGGCGGGAACTGGAGCAGGCGACGGACAGCAGGAGGCCCGCTGCGGCGGCGAAGCGCACGGTCGAGGGGCGCACGGTCAGTGATCCAGGTCCAGCAGCCGGGCCAGCGTCTTGGCGTCCGCGTCGGGGAAGCGGTACTGGCCCATCTCCTCCAGCGCCACCCAGCGGTGGTCATGCACGCGCAGGTGGTGGATCTCCGCGTCCGGGTGGCTCAGGCGGCAGCGGAACACGCGGAAGTCGATGTCGTAGGTCGGGTACTCGTGGTGGGTGTGCATGACCTGCTCGAGCACCTCGATGCGGACCCCCATCTCCTCCTGGAGCTCGCGGGCGAGCGCCACCGCGTCGTGCTCCCCCTCCTCCACCCGGCCGCCCGGGAACTCCCACAACAGGGGCAGCGACGCGGTGGGAGGACGCTGGGTGATGAGGTAGCGACCCATCTCGTTCTGGAGCATCGCGCCGACGACTCGCACGTGACGACGGGTCATTCACTTCTCCTCGATTGGGGTCCCAAAGATGGAAGTCGGGGTGCGGCGGCGTAACACAGCCCCTGCCCGGCGCCAATGCGCAAGGCCCCTCCTCAGGGAGCAGCGTGCGCATGGCCGGGACGCGTGGCCACCCCACCCGGCTTCCGTCCCGTGGGGGCAGGCCGGGACCGGAGTGCCGGGCTCCGGCGAGGGCCGGCGGAGGGCTGGACCCCGGGGGGAGCGGGCTGTTGGGGACTTCACGTCCCGGGGAGGCGCTCCCCGGCCGGGCCGCCGTCCACGAGGGGGGCGTGTGGGATTCAAGTGACGGGAGGGCCGGATGGCGCCATGCTCGGGGGATGACACAGAGTCGGAGAGAGCGGGCCGAAGCGCTTGGCGCCGCGCTGAAGGCAGCGCGGCAGCAGGCGGGGCTCTCCATGGAGGAAGTCGCGGAGCATCTGGAACTGGGCGTGGAAGTCCTGGCCCGCGTCGAGCGAGGGGTGATGGTCCCGACCATCCCCACGCTGAGCCGGCTGTGCGCCCTGATGAAGCTGGACCCGGACAGCCTGCCGGACCTCCCGGAGCTGAGTGACTGACGCGGCTGGCGGGCCCCTCCCCGGCCCGCCGGCGCGTCGCCCTCTTTTTTCAGCCCAGCCGCCCCACCAGGTGCGGCTTCCCCTCCTCCGTCAGCACCCGGAACGCCACGCCCGCGGACTCGCGAGCCGTCTGGAACGTCACCCGGGAGGGCAGGAGGAGGGGCTTCTTGAAGTCGCAGTCCAGGCGCAGCGCGTCCGCATGGGCCGCCTCCCCCAGCTCCGCCACGCACCTCGCGAGCGTCCACATGCCGTGCGCGATGGCGCGCGGGAAGCCGAAGGGCTTCGCGGTGACGGCGGTGAGGTGGATGGGGTTGAAGTCGCCGGAGGCCCGCGCGTAGCGGCGGCCGGTGTCGGCGGGGATGCTCCAGGACGCGGGACGGCTGGACGCGAAGCGCGTGTCCTCGGGAGGCGGAGCCTTGCGCGTGCCGTCCCCGTCCTTCCGGGGGGCCTTGCGGCGCAGCATGGTGCTGACGGCCTCCCAGAGCAGCTCGCCCGTGTCCTGGGACTCCACGCGCGTCTGGATGTCGAACTCGTGGCCGGCGGGGACTTCACGCTGGCCGTCGAAGCGGCAGGCCACGGTGAGCGCGGTGGTGTCCGGCAGGCGGCGGTGCTGCTGGAGGTGGTTGCGCACGTGCACGATGCCCACCGCGGAGTACGGGAAGTCGGGCAGGCCCAGGAGGCTCATGTGCAGCGGCGTCGCGAGCACCTGCGGGTACGTGAGCGGCAGGAAGCCGTCCGCGTCGAAGCCGCACGCGATGCGGTAGCGCTCCAGCAGCACGGGCGACGCACGGCAGCCGTGCGCCCGCAGCGTCAGGTCCGGCAGCGTGGTGCCGCCCCGGGACTTCCCGAAGGGGACGGCCGCGCGCAGGAGCGTGGCGGGCATCGACGGGAGCGCGTGCAGGTCGAGGATGGGAGCGGACATGCGGCGGATTCTCCGCCACCCGCTCCCGCCGCGCGCGGGATTTGTGAATGCGTCAGCGCTTGAGCCCGTGCCTGCGCGGGAGCGGATGACAGGCAGACGCCCTCCAGCGCCCACCGCGCGCGTCAGCTCTTGAGGCCGTGTCTGCGCAGGAGCCGGTACAGGTAGACGCGGTCCATGTCCGCGGCGGCGGCGGCCTGGGACACCTTGCCTCCGTGCAGCTTGAGGAGCGCTTCGACGTAGTCGCGCTCGAAGCACTCCAGCGCCCGGCGTCGGGACTCCGCGTACGTCAGTGACGGGTCCACCGCGCGAGGGATGGCGGGCGCCAGGGGATTCGCGGCATCCGTCGCCGTGGGTGGCAGCGCGTCCTGGAAGACGAGGCAGCGCTCCAGGTGGTTGCGCAGCTCGCGCACGTTGCCCGGCCAGGGGGCGCGCTGGAGCCGCGCGAGGAAGTCCGGCGTGGTGAGCTTCGCCTGTTGCTCCGGCGTGGCGCCCAGCCCCGCGAGGATGCGCTCGACGATGAACGGGATGTCCTCCGTGCGCTCGCGGAGCGACGGGATGGGGATGCCCACCACGGCGAGGCGGAAGTAGAGGTCCGCGCGGAAGCGGCCCGCCTGGACCTCCTGGCGCAGGTCGCGGTGCGTGGCCGCGATGACGCGCACGTTGACTGGCTGGTACGTGTTGGAGCCCAGGCGGCGGATCTCCCGGTTCTCCAGCACGCGGAGGAGCTTCGGCTGGAGCTCGGCGGGGAGCTCGCCGATCTCGTCCAGGAAGATGGTGCCGCCGTCGGCCTCCTCGAAGGCCCCCACGCGGCGCTGGATGGCGCCGGTGAAGGCTCCCTTCTCGTGGCCGAACAGCTCGCTCTCCAGGAGGTTGGCCGGGAGCGCGCCGCAGTCCACGACGAGGAACGGCGCGTTCGCGCGGGCCCCGGCGCGGTGGATGGCCTGCGCCGCGCGGCTCTTGCCGGTGCCCGTCTCCCCTTCCAGCAGCACCGTGGCGTTGCACGCCGCCGCGCACGCCATGCGCTCGAAGCTGGCCCGCGTCGCGGCGGAGGTGGCCACCAGATCTCCGAAGGTCACCCGCTCCGGCATGACCGCCGGTCCCGGGCCGTTCGTCAGACCCGGGGAGTCCTCGGCGTGGCCCGGACAGGGCTGCATGGGGTGCACTGCCTCCACGCGGCCCGGCCCGATCCCCGTGAGGGGCTGCCTTCGTTCGGACGCGATCACCTCCGCGTCGTGGCGCGCGGGCGGATGGCCCCCGGTGGATCCGCTCCGCCCCCTGGCTCTCGACTGACGCCACCGGACCCCGTCCACGTACGTCCCCGGGCGTTCATCCGGGGCCCGCGCGCGTGCGCCCTTCTGCTCCGGCTTCATCTCGCAGTGGAAACGCGACACGGCGGACTCCTCGTTCGACAGGTTCATTGAGGACACGGTTCCCCCCGGGACCGGTGGCGTGTGGTGGACCGCGCTTCAGCAGGCGCGGAGGATCTTCAGGCGCAGCCTTGCGGCCACAGCGAGTCAGACGTCGCGCGGTAGGACGCACACGTGACGCCGTACAGTCGTGCCGGCCAGGCCCAGCAGGGCCCACGCCGCACGCAATGAAGTCTTCATGATGAATGCCTCTCGCTTCCCTGGAGACACGCGCGACGCCGCGCGCATGGAGGCATGCCTGCTCCCCGTCAGCCGACGGACGGACCCGCGGCCCGGGACCCCTCCCGGGCATGTTCCAGCACCCCTCATGGGCCTTTACGCCGGGGCTTCTGGATATTCCCGGACAATTCCCGGGGCTTTTTCCCGAGGGGTCAGCGGACCGTGAGGTTCACCACGAACTCCGCGGCGCTGTCTCCCTCGCGCGCCGCCTCCACCACGTCGGGCCGCTCGTCGCCCACCCACAGGCCCAGCACGTCGTACACGAGCCACTGCGCCAGGGACCGGGAGGCCCCCTGAACAGCGTCGCGCGGCACGCCGGACAGGGCGCCCTGCGTCTCCATCAGGGCCCGAGCCAGCCGCGCGGGCACCACCCAGCACTCCGGGCGCACGAAGGCGGGCACCAGGAAGAGGCAGAACGCGGCCTCCGTGCGATTGAGCAGCGCGTCCAGGCGCTCACGGCCCAGACGGAACGTGGGCAGCCACTGGCCCTCCCCCCGCTGCTCCAGCTTCGCCACCGGCACCCGGACCACGCGGCGCGTGCGCACGAAGCCCTCGCGCTCCACGGACACGACGAAGGCCACCTCCGTGCCTCCGTCAGCGGGCGGTGTCGTCTGACGATGCACGGCCATGGACAGCGACAGCGGCGAGGCCACCAGCGACCCCAGGTCCGCCTGCACGCGCTCCAGCTCCGAGCGCAGGCCTTCGAGCAGCCCCGCGACCAGCTCCGGCGTCTCCTCTCGGAAGCGCTGCGGATGGCGCTGGGCGACGTCCGCCTCCACGCGTCCCACCGCGCCCACGAGCAGGTCCTCCAGGTCGCGGTCGCGCAGCCAAGTGCGGCCACCCACGGGCACCGCGCGCGTCGCGTGCAGGTGGCGCAGGGAGGCGGTCAGCGTCGTGGGCTCGGAGGGCTCGAAGGCAGGCGCGTGCTTCCCCTGCCCCGCGCCAGCCTGGAGGAAGGCCTGGAGCGAACGGGCGCGGAAGCGGGCCCGGGGGGACGGGTGCTCCAGCAGGCGGCGCACCTGCCGCCGGTCCGTGGCGGTGCGCACCAGGGACAGCGTGGCCAGCTCCGCCTCCGACGAGGCTTCGTCCGGCGCGCACCAGAGGAGGAACTCGATGGCCGCCTTGCGCAGCACGGGCTTCCTGCCCATGCGCCACGTCACCTCCTTGCGCCAGGCGACCAGCCCGTCCAGGCCGGGCCGCGCGGGCGTGCGGAAGCGCGGCCACATCTCCGCGCACTCCTCCGCCAGCCACACGAGGTGCGTGAAGCCGGGCAGTGACTCCAGCTTCGCGCGGGCGCGGGTGCGCCGCTCGAAGGCCTCTGGCACCCCGCGCCGCACGGAGGCGCGGAACAGCCGCTCCTCCAGCCACAGGAGCGTGAGCGCCAGCGCGGGCTCGGCCTTGCGCATCGTGCCCTGGCAGTGGTCGAGCACGAAGCGCGCGTGGCCCAGGTCGGCGGCCGTCTCGAAGTCGCTCTGCACGAGCGCACCCAATGCTCCGCGCAGTCCGTCCACCGGGGGCGCGTCGAAGAGCGTGAGCAGGTCGCAGAGGTTCTCCACCACGGCGGGCGGTCCGCCCACCTCCACCGTGCGCGCCAGGAGGAGCCCCGCGCGCGAGCACCAGTCCGGCTCCTTGCGCCCGTTGGGGTAGCACGCGAGGAAGCCGCGCATGCCGTTGCGGCCGTCTTCCGACGTGGCCAGCGAGAAGAGGCGCTCGCCCAGCACTTCACTCGCCTCGCGCCAGGGGATGCGGGCGGCGCGCGTGCGGATGAAGTCGGTGAGCTTGTCGCGGCCGCCGTCGCGGGTGTCGGGGAGCAGCGCGCGCAGCTGCTCCAGCAGGTCCACGGACTTCGCCCCCGTGCCCATGACGTACTTGAGGTCCACCTCCACGGTGTCCTGGAAGCGCAGCGCGCGGCCGTCGTAGGTGCAGGGCACGCCGCGCACCAGCGTCGACAGCGCTTCCGGGTGACGCTTGAGGTGGCGCGTCAGCACCGTGGACACCGTCACGGTGCTCTCGCGCTGGAGGCGCTCGGCGTTCTCCGTGTCGCCCGCGTCGCGGAGCGCCGTCACCGCCGCGTGCTGCCGCGCGAGCAACTGCTTCAGCAGGCCCGGGCGCGGGTCTTCGTACGGCCAGAGCAGTTCGCTGAGCGTGGACAGCAGGAAGAGGAGCTCCGCCGGGGTGCGCTCGCCCGGGGACAGCCGCTCCCATGCGGCGGCCTGGGCCCGGTTGCGCTCCTCCAGCGAAGCACCGCGCACCCAGCGGGCGAAGTCCTCGCGCCACTCCGCGCTCGACGCCACGGCCTCCCGCGGCTCCGTGGCGGCGACGCGTGCATGGAGCGCCTGGAGGGCTTCCGGCCAGGAGGCTTCCACCATGGGCTGCGACAGGCTCACCCGGGCCTCGAAGGACTTGCCGGAACCAGGGCCTGGGCCACGGGGCTCGGGGCCACGGTGATGACCACGGACTTCGACGTGGGCGTGCGGCTCTTCTCCGCGAAGCTGTCCACCGGCACCAGCACGTTCGCTTCCGGGAAGTAGGTCGCCGCGCACTGGCGCGGGATGTTGTACGGCACCACCAGGAACTCGCGCGCCACCCGCGTCTCCCCCTGGAAGTGGCTGGTGAGGTCCACCTTCTGCCCCGCCGTCAGCCCGCGTGCCTTTACGTCCTCCGGGTGCAGGAACACCACGCGCCGGCCCTGGTGGATGCCCCGGTAGCGGTCGTCCAGGCCATACACGGTGGTGTTGTACTGATCATGCGAGCGCAGCGTCATCATCAGCAACTGCCCGGGCTCCAGCCGGTGGCGCGGCATCGTGTGCACCGTGAAGTGCGCCTTGCCGTCCTTCGTCGTGAAGCGCCCCTCGCGCGGACCGTTGGGCAGCGCGAACCCGTTGCGCTCACGCACGCGGCGGTTGAAGTCCTCGAAGCCCGGGATGCACCGTTGGATCAGCTCGCGCACCCGGTCGTAGTCCTCCACCAGCGACAGCCACGACACCTTCGAGCGCGCCCCCAGCACCGCCTGCGCCAGCCGGGCCACGATGACGGGCTCGCTGAGCAGGTGCTCGGACGCGGGGGCCACGGCGCCGCGCGACGCGTGCACCATCCCCATCGAGTCCTCCACCGTCACGAACTGCCGCCCCGCCGCCTGCACGTCGTGCTCCGTCCGTCCCAGGCACGGGAGGATGAGCGCGCGCCGGCCATGCACCAGGTGCGCGCGGTTGAGCTTCGTGGACACGTGCACCGTGAGCCGCGCCCGCCTCAGCGCCCGCGCGGTGAACTCCGTGTCCGGCGTGGCTGACAGGAAGTTGCCGCCCATCGCGAAGAACACCTTCACGCGCCCGTCGTGCAGCGCCTGGAGCGTCCCCACCGTGTCCAGGCCCCGGTGGCGCGGCGGCGCGAAGCCGAACTCCTTCGACAGCGCGTCCATGAACTCCGGCCTGGCGTGCTCCCAGATGCCCATGGTGCGGTCGCCCTGCACGTTGCTGTGGCCGCGCACCGGGCACACGCCCGCGCCCTGCTTGCCGATGCTGCCGCGCAGGAGCGTGAGGTTCACGATCTCCTGGATGTTGCCCACCGCGTTCTTGTGCTGCGTGAGCCCCATGGCCCAGCAGAAGATGGTGCGCTCGGAGCGTGCCAGGATGTCCGCCGCCGCCTCGAGCTGGTCGCGCGGGACGCCGCTCTCCTCCACCACGTCGTCCCAGGACACCGTGGCCAGGTGCGCGGCGTACGCGTCGAAGCCCGTCGTCTTGCCCTCGACGAAGGCCCGGTCCACCACGGTGCCCGGCGCCTTCGCCTCCCGCTCCAGCAGCGCCTTGCCCAGGCCCTGGAGGAGCGCCACGTCGCCGTTGATGCGCACCTGGAGGAACAGCTTGTTCAGCGCCGTGCCCGGGCCGAACAGGTGCAGCACCTCCTGCGGGTGCTTGAAGCGGTTGAGCCCCGTCTCCGGCAGCGGGTTGACGGAGACAATCTCACAGCCCCGGCGCGCGGCGGCCTGGAGCGCCGTCAGCATGCGCGGGTGGTTGGTGCCCGGGTTCTGCCCGATGACGAAGATGGCCTGGGCGTGGTCGAAGTCCTCCAGCGTCACCGTGCCCTTGCCAATGCCAATCGTCTCCGAGAGGCCCGTGCCGCTGGACTCGTGGCACATGTTCGAGCAGTCCGGCAGGTTGTTGGTGCCGAACTGCCGCACGAACAGCTGGTAGAGGAACGCGGCCTCGTTGCTCGTGCGGCCGGACGTGTAGAAGGCCGCCTCGTCCGGCGAGCCCAGCGCGTTCAGCTCCTCCGCCACCAGCGCGAACGCCTCGTCCCAGGACAGGGGCTCGTAATGCGTCGAGCCCTCACGCAGGACCATGGGGTGCGTGAGCCGGCCCGCCTTGCCCAGCCACAGGTCGGACTGCTCCGCGAGCCGCGCCACGCTCCACTCGCGGAAGAACTCCGGTGTCACGCGCTCCTGCGTGCCCTCCTCCGCCACCGCCTTCGCGCCGTTCTCGCAGTACTCCTGCACGGAGCGGTGCTGCGGATCCGGCCACGCGCACCCCGGACAGTCGAAGCCATCCTGCTGGTTGATCTTCCAGACGAGCTTGCCGCCGCGCCACGGCCCCGCCTCGGACAGCACGTGCTTGAACGCGCTCAGCACCGCGGGCACGCCGCCCGCCACCGTCTTCACCGGCCCCACGTCCGGAGCCCGCGCCTCCAGCGGAGGCTGCGCCCCCGGCACCGCCAGTGCGTTCCCGCCCCCATCCTGTCCCTGATCCATGTCCCACCTCTTCCGAGCGGCGGGACTCTACCGCGCCCGCGCCTTCCCGGCAGGCCGGGGCCTTCGCCGCCGCCGTCCAGGTAAACCACTCTTTCAAGTCTCCCGGGGAACATGCAGGATGGATTTCACGCGGAGTGCCCCCCGGCGCTCCGTGCTACCCCCGCAGCAGGAGGCACCCCCATGAAGGCCTTCCGTTCCGCCATCGTCGCCGCGCTGTTCCTGTCCCTCCCCGCCCTGGCCGCCCCGGTGGTCCACAGCATCTGGTCCAGCAACGGCCTCTACGTCTTCGACAACACCGGCCGCTACAACGTGACCAGCTCCAACACGGTCGTCAGCTGGAACCAGTCCACGAACACCGCGTTCGTCAACTTCCACGGGTTCGCGGGCGGCAACGAGTACGACTTCGAGCTGGTGGGCTCGCCCGCCATCTCCACCAGCGTGGACGACATCAGCGGCCTCTGGAACATCCGCCGCAACGGCGCGTTCATCTGCACCGGCTGCTCGGGCACCGCGTACGGCCTGAGCCTGCCCGTGGGCAACTACTTCAAGTTCTACGACTCCACCAACGTGTTCCACTTCAGCGCCTACATCGACGCGCGCAAGGACTACTGACGCACGGCGTCCAGCAGTCTCCGGAGTGACGCTGGTGCTGCACGCAAGCCCCCCGCGGCCCCGGGGGTTCGGTTAGGGTGGGCGCCCCCTTCTCCAGGAGTCTTCCGCATGTCCCGCATCATCCGCGCCTCTCGCGGCACCACCCTCTCCTGCAAGGGCTGGGTGCAGGAGGCCGCGCTCCGGATGCTGATGAACAACCTCGACCCGGAGGTGGCCGAGCAGCCCGGGGACCTGGTCGTCTACGGCGGCACCGGCAAGGCCGCCCGGGACTGGCCCTCGTTCGACCGCATCGTGTCCAGCCTCCAGAGCCTCACCGACGAGGAGACGCTGCTCGTGCAGTCCGGCAAGCCCGTGGGCATCCTGCGCACGCACCCGGACGCGCCGCGCGTGCTCATCGCCAACTCCAACCTCGTGGGCCACTGGGCCAACTGGGAGCACTTCCACGAGCTGGAGAAGAAGGGCCTGATGATGTACGGCCAGATGACGGCCGGCTCGTGGATCTACATCGGCACGCAGGGCATCCTGCAGGGCACCTACGAGACCTTCGCCGCCGCGGGCCGCTTCCACTTCGGCAACGAGGACCTGGCCGGCCGCCTCATCCTCTCCGGCGGCCTGGGCGGCATGGGCGGCGCGCAGCCCCTGGCCGCGACCATGAACAACGCCGTGTTCCTGGGCGTGGAAATCGATCCGCACCGCGCCCAGCGCCGCGTGGAGACGCGCTACCTGGACGTCGTGGCCAAGGACCTGGATGAGGCGCTGGCCCTGGCGAAGGACGCGCAACAGAAGCGCGTGGGCCGCTCCATCGCCATCATCGGCAACGCGGCGTCGGTGTTCCGGGAGCTGTACCGGCGCGGCATCAAGCCGGACCTCGTGACGGACCAGACGAGCGCGCACGACCCGCTCAACGGCTACATCCCCACGGACCTGTCGCTGGAGGCCGCCGCGGAGCTGCGCAAGCGTGACCCGGAGGGCTACGTGAAGCGCGCCCGCGAGTCGATGATCATGCACGTGCAGGCCATGAACGACTTCCAGGCCGCCGGCAGCCACGTCTTCGACTACGGCAACAACCTGCGCGGCCAGGCGAAGGTGGGCGGCATGCAGAACGCCTTCGAGTTCCCCGGCTTCGTGCCCGCGTACATCCGCCCGCTCTTCTGCGAGGGCCTGGGGCCCTTCCGCTGGGTGGCGCTGTCCGGAGACCCGGAGGACATCCGCCGCACGGACCGCGCGGTGCGCGAGCTCTTCCCCCAGAAGGCGTCGCTCAACCGCTGGCTGGACATGGCTCAGGAGCGCGTGGCGTTCCAGGGCCTGCCCGCGCGCATCTGCTGGCTGGGCTACGGCGAGCGCGCCAAGGCGGGCCTCGCCTTCAACGAGCTGGTCCGCAAGGGCGAGGTGAAGGCGCCCATCGTGATTGGCCGCGACCACCTGGACTGCGGCAGCGTCGCTTCCCCCAACCGCGAGACGGAGGCCATGAGGGACGGCTCGGACGCGGTGGCGGACTGGCCCATCCTCAACGCGCTGGTGAACGCGGTGAACGGCGCGTCGTGGGTGTCGTTCCACCACGGCGGCGGCGTGGGCATGGGCTACTCGCTGCACGCGGGCCAGGTCATCGTCGCGGACGGCACGCCGGAGGCCGCGCGCCGCATCGAGCGCGTGCTCACGTCCGACCCCGGCATGGGCGTGCTGCGCCACGCGGACGCGGGCTACCCGGAGGCCATCGACGTGGCGAAGGAGCGGGGCGTGCGCATCCCCGGCCTCACCGCCTAGAGTGCGCCGGATGCCACGACGCGTCCGAGCCTTCGTGATGACCGCGGTGATGGGTGTGCTCGTCGGCTGCACGCCCACCACCGCCGGGCCCATGGTGATGCGCCTGGGCCCGGGCATGCCCCAGGAGAACTTCTTCCAGCTGGGCCTGCGCGCCGGCCCCCGCCTCAACGCTCCGCAGCTGTCGGAGCGCGGGGAGAACAGCGCGTTCCAGGGCGACGCGAAGCCCTTCCAGAACGACCAATGGGGCATCGACATCGACGGCTCGGTGACGGTGCCCGTGGACGACCGGCTGTCGTGGCACCTGGGCGTGCAGGGCGAGTTCGTCGGCCTGCCCGTGCCCGGCTACGGCGTCTACACCGGGCTGTCGTACTACGTCGGCTCGGAGCGGCTGGGCCTGGCCCCGGCCCTCTCCGTGCGCGGCGCGTCCGACTTCGGCCTGGGGGATACGGACAGCACCAGCAGCCTCTTCGGCGTGGAGGCCACCTGCGCGTTCACCGTGCAGCCGGAGCCCGGCATGTCGCTGGGCCTGGTGCCGTTCTTCAGCGTGCAGCAGTCGCTGGTGAACCCCGGCTCGCAGGTGACGACGCACTTCTACGGCGCCGTGGTGGCGGCGCAGATCAAGTTTGGCGAGACGCGCACGAAGCTGGAGCTGTCCGGCGGCTTCGGCCGGGCGCACTCGGGTGACACGAGCTGGAACGCGCCCGTCATGGGTGCGCGCGGAGGACGGTGAGCATGGAAGCCCTGGACCTGTGGGTGCGCAACACCTCCGAGGTGCTCACCGTGGAGGGCACCCACCGCGAGCCCGCGGAAGCAGCCCTCACCCCGCGCCCGGGAGCGGGCATTGGCGTGAAGGATGGCCGCGTGGCCTGGGTGGGCCCGGAGTCCGGCCTTCCGAAGGGCGCGCTCACGGACGCGACGGAGGTCATCGACGCCGAGGGCGGCTTCGTGGGCCCGGGCTTCGTGGATCCGCACACGCACCTCGTCTTCGCGGGCGAGCGCTCCGCCGAGTTCGACCTGCGCAACCAGGGCGCCACGTATCTTGAAATCGCCAAGGCGGGCGGCGGCATCGTCAACACGGTGAGCGCCACGCGCGCCGCGAGCGAGGAGGAGCTGGCCACGCTCGCCCTGCCCCGCCTGGAGCGGCTGCTCGCGCAGGGCGTGACGACCGCCGAGGTGAAGAGCGGCTACGGCCTGTCGCTCGACGACGAGCTCAAGATGCTGCGCGCGGTGCGCCGCTTGAGCGCGCTGTCACCGCTGGAGCTGGTGCCCACGCTCCTGTGCGCGCATGCGGTGCCCACCGAGTACAAGGACCGCCGCGCCGAGTACCTGGACCTCTGCATCAACGAGATCCTCCCCGCCGTGGCGCGCGAGGGACTGGCGCGCTTCTGCGACGTCTTCACGGAACAGAGCGCCTTCACCGTGGACGAGTCGCGCCGGCTGCTCAACGCAGGCAAGGCGCTGGGCCTCACGCCGCGCCTGCACGCGGATCAGCTCACCGCGTGCGGTGCTTCCGCGCTGGCCGCGGAGGTGGGGGCCGCCAGCGCGGACCACCTGGAGCAGGTGACGGACGAGGGCATCCGCGCGCTCGCCGCCGCGAACGTCACCGCCGTCCTCGTGCCCACCTCCACCCTCTTCCTGCGCATGCGCCCCTACGCGCCCGGCCGGAAGCTGCGCGACGCGGGCGTCAACATTGCTTTGGGTTCCAACGTGAATCCCGGTTCTTCCATGACGGAGAACACGGCGCTGGTGCTGGGGCTCGCCTGCCTGGAGAACGGCCTGTCAGCCGCGGAGGCCTACTGGGCCGCCACCCGAGGGGCCGCGCAATGCTTGGGGTTGCAACGGCAGGGGCGACTGGCCGTGGGTGATGCGGGCGACCTGGTGGTGTTCGCCTGTCGCAGCTACCGGCATCTGCCTTATCATCTGGGTATCAGTCACGCGCGCGTGGTGGTGAAGGGTGGGCGTGTGGTCTTTCGCGCGCGAATGAATCACTGCCCCTGAGTGGATGCCTCTAAACAACAGGCATCGGCCAAGGGGGCAGGTGGAACTTCCCTCGTGGGCCGGCCGTTGTAGAGATCAGCTGCCACCATGTGCCGATTATTTGGATTCAGAAGCGCAGTTCCCGCCGCTGTCCATACCGCCCTGGTGACGGAGAGGAATTCCCTCCTCATCCAGTCACGTGAGCACAAGGACGGCTGGGGTATCGCCACCTACGGTCCGGAGTGCTCTCCGCTCGTCGCGCACGGCGTGGGCCCCGCGCACAGCGACCCTGACTTCGAGCGGGTGTCGAGCCAGGTGTCCGCGCGCACCGTGGTGGCGCACATCCGCCAGGCCAGTGTCGGCGCGGTGGAGCTGCGCAACTCGCACCCGTTCCACTACGGCCGCTGGTCCTTCGTGCACAACGGCACGCTGCGCGAGTTCGCGAAGCACAAGGCCACCGTGGAAGCGCTCATCCACCCGGAGCTGCGCGTCAACATCAAGGGCACCACGGACAGCGAGCGCTGCTTCTACCTGTTCCTGTCGCGGCTGTCTGCGCGCGGGCCGCTCGACGGCACGGTGGGCGTGGAGGCGATGGCGCAGGCGCTCGCGGAGACGATGACGCTGGTGTCCACGCTGACGGACGTGCCGGGAAGCCGCGAGCCGAAGGAGCGCTCCGCGATGAACTTCCTCGTCACGGACGGCGAGGCGATGGTGGCCACGCGCCGCAACCGCACCCTCTTCATCTCCTCCGGCATCGGCGGCTGCCCGGAAGCGCTGCGCGCGCCGCACACGGGCGTGCCGCTCCAGCAGTTCCTCATCGCCAGCGAGTCGCTGTGCGGCGGGCCCCACTGGGTGCCCGTGGATGAAGAGGACGTGGTGGGCGTGGACTCGCGGCTCGTGTTCCACCGCTGGAAGGTGCAGACGCTGGCGGACGGGGTGCTGAACCCGCGGCCGCAAGAGCAGCACCCCGTGGCCTGACTCAGCCCAGCCACGCGTCGAGCAGCGCCGCGGGACGCGCGCCGAAGGCCTCCACGTCGAGGCTCCGCGCGTCCTCGCCCTCATGGCGGAGCGTGACGCGCAGGAAGTCGCGCGGCGCGGCCTGGGGGATGCGGTCCAACCACTCCACCAGCATCGCGTGGTCGCCGCCCACCAGGTCCAGGAACCCGGTGGCGTACAGCTCGTCGTAGTCCGTCAGGCGGTACAGGTCCGCGTGGTACAGCGGGATGCGGCCCTCGTACGGGTACACGATGGCGAAGGTGGGGCTGGCCACCTCGGACTGCGCCACGCCCGCCCCTTCCGCCACGCCGCGCACCAGGTGCGTCTTGCCCGCGCCCAGGTCCCCAATCAGCCCCACGAAGTCCCCGGGCTGGAGCAGCTGGCCCAGCTTCACGCCCAGCCGGTGCGTGTCCTCCGGAGACGGAGACACCAGCCGCCGTGAGCGCGTGGGCCGCGCATCCACGCCGCTCATCGCTCCCACCGCGTCCAGACGTGGCCCAGGCCCATCAAGAGGTCCGTGGCGATGAGGCCCATCAGCCCGCGCTGCTGCGCCATCAGGTCGCCCGCGAGCCCGTGCGCGTAGACGGCCGTCCGCGCGGCCTTGGGCAGCGGGATGCCCTGCGCGAGCAGCGAGCCGCACACGCCCGACAGCACGTCGCCCGTGCCGCCGGTGGCCATGCCCGCGTTGCCGGTGGGGTTGATGTACACGCGCCCGCCGGCCTCCGCGATGAGCGTGCGCGAGCCCTTGAGCACCACCGTGCAGTTGAGCGACGTGGCCAGGTTGAGCGCCACGCCCACGCGGTGCGCCTGCACGTCCTTCGTCGTCCGGCCCCACAGGCGCGCCATCTCCCCCGGGTGCGGCGTGAGCAGCACGGGCCCCTTCGCCCGCCGCAGCACCGTGAGGTCCTCCGCCACCGCGTTGAGCGCGTCCGCGTCCAGCACCGCGGGCACCTCCACCGCCGCCAGCAGGTCCCCAATCAGCGCGCCCGTCTCCGGGCCCCGGGGAATGCCCGGGCCCATCACCAGCGCGTCCTTGCCCTCCAGCGCGGCCTTCAGCGCCTCCAGGTCGCCCTTCCCCAGCGGGCCTTCACCCGGGAGCGCGACGCCCATGATCTCCGGCGAGTGCGCCATCACCCACGGCAGCGCCTCCGCGCGCGTGGCCACCGTGACGAGCCCCGCCCCGCTGCGCAGCGCGGCCAGGGCCACCATCGCCGCGGCGCCCGTCTTGCCCGGGCTGCCCGCCACCACCAGCACGTGGCCGTAGGTGCCCTTGTGCGAATCCGCGCGGCGCTTCGGAATCGCGTCGCGCGCGTCCTTCTCCTCCACGCGGAACAGCTCCGCCCCGGACACCGCGCGCGTGGACTCACCCCCCAGGCCGATGTCCACGCGCCGCACGTCACCGCACAGCGAAGCGCCGGGCTCCAGCTCATGCGCGGGCTTCACGAAGCCGAAGGCCACCGTGACGTCCGCCTCCACGCACGGCGAGAAGGGCTCCGCCGTGTCGCTCTGCAGGCCGGACGGCACGTCCGCGGCCACCACCTTCGCCCCCGCGCGCCGCCACCGCGCCACGGTGCCGATGGCGTCCGCGAAGAGGCCCTCCGGCGCGCGCTTCAGGCCGGTGCCGAAGAGGGCGTCCACCACCACGTCGCCCGGGCCCGCCTCCGGCAGGACCTCGAAGGCGCGCGGCGACTCCCCGAAGCCCTCCAGCGCCTGGAGGTTGCGCTTCGCCTCCGGGGTGAGCTTCCCGGTGTCCCCCACCAGCGACACCACCACGCGGGCGCCTCCCTCCAACAGGAAGCGCGCGGCGACCAGGCCGTCCCCGCCGTTGTTGCCGGGGCCGCACAGCACCGTGAAGCGCCCTCCCGGGCCCGCGAGGCTCCGGGCGGCCTCCGCGAGCGCGCGGCCCGCGTTCTCCATCAACAACCCGGACGGCATCCCGTGTTGGTCCTGGGCGGCCTTCTCGGCCTCACGCATCTGGACGGCGGTGAGCACGCGCTGCATGGCTTCCAACCTCCCTACTTCGTCTGGAGCACCACCGTGGCCGCGGCCACGCCGGCATCATGGGTGAGCGCGAGCATCGCCTCCCACCCCCGCGCTTCCATCACCTCACGGGCCACGCCGGAGAGCACGAAGCGCGGCGGACCGCCCTCGCGCACCACCTCCATGTCCCGCCACTTCACGCCGGGAGGCACGCCCATCGCCTTCACCAGCGCCTCCTTCGCCGCGAACCTCGCCGCGTACGCGCTGGCCGCGTCATGCCGTGGAGCGCAGTAGGCCCGCTCCCCGTCGGTGTACACGCGCGCAAGGAACGCCTCCGCGCGCGGGCCGTCCAGGATGCGCTGGATGCGCTCGATGGAGCAGAGGTCCAACCCCAGGCCGACGATGGGCATGGCCGGCTATCCCGGGTCGCGCATCAGCTCGAGCATCTCGCGCACCGCGCGCTCGAAGCCCACCAGCACCGCGCGCGCCACGATGGCGTGCCCGATGTTGAGCTCGTCGATCTCCTGGATGCGCGCGATGGCCTGCACGTTGTCGTAGTTGAGCCCGTGGCCCGCCGCGACGCCCATGCCCAGCTTGGCGCTCGCCTTGGCCGCGTCCACGATGCGCGCCAGCTCCCGTGCGCGCTCCTTCTCGTTGCGCGCCTCGCAGTAGCGGCCCGTGTGCAATTCAATCCGGTCCGCGTTCACCTTGTGCGACGCGCGCACCTGGTCCAGGTCCGGGTCGATGAACAGCGAGACGGCGATCTCCCCGTCCTTGAGGTTCTTGATGATCTTCGCGATGGACTCGCGCTGGCCCGCCACCTCCAGGCCGCCCTCGGTGGTGAGCTCCTCGCGCCGCTCTGGGACGAGCGTCACCACGTCCGGCTTGTACTCGTAGGCGATCTTCACCATCTCCGCGGTGGCGGCCATCTCTAGATTCAGGAGGGTCTGCACCGTGTCGCGGAGGATGCGCAGGTCCCGGTCCTGGATGTGGCGCCGGTCCTCGCGCAGGTGGATGGTGATCTGCCGGGCGCCGGCCAGCTCCGCCATCGCCGCGGCCGTCACCGGATCCGGATACACGGTGCGCCGCGCCTGCCGCAGCGTCGCCACGTGATCCACGTTGACACCCAGTCGCTGTCCCATCGTCCCGCTCCTTGCGCTGGCGCGGTGCGGGATTGTCCGAAGGCCCTGGCCCGCGCCGGCCCCTCTATTCGTGGCCGGCGTCCGGAAGTCAACCGCTGTCGCTAGCCGTTGAGCGCCTTGGAGAGCGCCTCGACGATTTCGCGGGCGTACGCCTCGTTGCGCGCCGCGTCCTCGCCCTCAATCAGCACGCGGGCCTTGGGCTCCGTGCCGGAGAAGCGCACCAGCACGCGGCCGTTGTTGCCCAGCTTCTGCTCCACGTTCTTGATGGCCTTCATCACCGTGGGCAGCTCGCCCAGCTCGCGCTTCTGCTTCACCACGACGTTGAGCAGCGTCTGCGGCACCGGCTGGAAGATGGAGGCCAGCTCCGACAGCGGCTTCTGCTGGCGGCACATCACGGCCAAAAGCTGCAGCGCCGCGAGCGTGCCGTCGCCCGTGGTGGTGTGGTTGAGGAAGATGAGGTGGCCGCTCTGCTCGCCCCCCAGGCTGTAGCCGTTGCGGCGCATCTCGTCCACGACGTGCCGGTCGCCGACGCGCGTGCGGACCACCTTCACGCCCCACTGCGCCACCGCGCGCTCCAGGCCGATGTTGCTCATCACCGTGGAGACGAGCGTCTTCTTCTTCAGCTCCTTGCGCGCGACGAGCTCACCCGTGCAGATGGCCATGATGGCATCGCCGTCCACGACGTTGCCCTTCTCGTCCACGACGATGAGGCGGTCCGCGTCGCCGTCCAGCGCGATGCCCAGGTGCGCGCCGTGCTTCACCACGGCCTTGGACAGGCCCTCCGGGTGGAGCGCGCCGCACTTGTGGTTGATGTTCTTGCCGTCCGGGGACACGCCCAGCGCGATGACCTTCGCGCCCAGCTCCTCCAGCACCGACGGCGCCGTGCGGTACGCCGCGCCGTTGGCGCAGTCCACCACGATGGTCATCCCCTCCAGCGTCAGCTCGCGGGGGAACGTGGCCTTCAGGTAGACGATGTAGCGGCCGCGCGCGTCGTCCAGGCGGATGGCCCGGCCAATCTTCGTCGCCGTGGGGCGGATGTTGTCGATTTCGCCGCTGGAGACCAGCTCTTCAATCTTGGCTTCCGTCTCATCCGGCAGCTTGAAGCCGTCGCGCCAGAAGAACTTGATGCCGTTGTCCTGGTACGGGTTGTGGGACGCCGAGATGACGGCGCCCGCGTCCGCGCGCATGGACGTGGTGAGGTTGGAGATGCCGGGCGTGGGCAGCGGGCCCACCTGCTCCACGTCGACGCCCATGGAGATGAGGCCGGCGGACAGCGCCTGCTCCAGCATGTAGCCGGACAGTCGCGTGTCCTTGCCCACGATGACGCGGTGGCGGTGCGGACCGTTGCGGATGAGGTACGCCAGGGCGCGCCCGAGCTTCATCGCGACCTCGGCCGTCATCGGATAGACGTTGGCGACGCCGCGGACGCCATCCGTTCCGAACAGCCGCTCCGTCTTCTGCGCTTCCTTGGGGGGCATGTCCATCCTGTACGCCATGTGTGCCGCTCCACCTTTCCCATTGCCGGAAGGGCTCCGGCCACTCGCGTCCGGGGGCTTATACCCCGTCCGGCACGTGGGCCCGAAGCTAGGGATGCGGTGCCACCCAGGCAAGCGCCCGGGCGTGCGGACCTGAACACCCCCGGCGCCAGGGCTTGTCCCCGTCAACCGCCATACAGGTCACCGCCACCCCGGGCCCGCCGGATGGCGTCCGCCACCGCCAGCGCGTCCCGGGCCTCCCCCACGTCGTGCACCCGCACCACGTCCGCGCCGCCCAGGACGGCCATGGCCGCCACGGAGCCCAGGGTGGCCGCCAGGCGCTCCTGGGGGCCCTTGCCGCCCGTCAGCTTCCCGAGGAAGGACTTGCGGCTGGTGCCCACCAGCAAGGGCTGCCCCAGCCCGCGCAGCTCCTCCAGGCGGCGCAGGAGGAAGAGGTTGTGCTCCAGCGTCTTGCCGAACCCGATGCCCGGGTCCAGGAGGATGCGCTCGCGAGGGATGCCCGCCTCGGAGGCCTGGAACATCCCCTCCTCCAGGTAGTCCATCACCTCGCCCACCACGTCGTCGTAGCGGGGGGCCTGCTGCATCGTCTTCGGCATGCCCTGGGTGTGCATCAGGCAACACGCGGCGCCCGCGGCGGCCACCACGCCGGCCAGCGCCGGGTCCGAGTGGAAGCCGGTGACGTCGTTGATGAGGTGGGCCCCGGCCTGGAGCGCTTCCTTCGCGACGGCCGCCTTCATGGTGTCCACGGAGATGGGCACGGTGGAGCGGCGCTTGATGCCCTCCACGACCTTGAGGATGCGCGACAGCTCCTCGTCCACGGACACCGGGAGGGCGCCCGGCCGGGTGGACTCACCGCCCACGTCGACGAGGTCCGCGCCCGCGTCCACCAGCTTCAGCGCGTGCTCCACGGCACTGTCCGCGTCCGGGAGGCTGCCGCCGTCGGAGAAGCTGTCCGGCGTCACGTTCACCACGCCCATGAGGTACGTGCGCGTGCCCCACTCGAACCGGCGCCCGCTCAGGGTCAGCGCCGGCATGGGCGGAGGGGACAGCACCTCCTCCAGCACGCGCGCCAGGCCGTCCGTGCGGGGGGACTTCCTGGCGAGGAAGATGAGCCGGTCGAACTGCTGGCGGCTGCCGGACAGGAGCACCTCGCCGGGGTGGTCCACGTGACCGCCCGGCGTCCACGTGGGCAGCTTCTCGCGCTCCTTGGAGCCGTACGGAGGCACCAGCTCCTCCTCGTAGGAGGGACGGCCCCCGGTGACGAGCACGTGCGCATAGCCCAGCTCGCGCGTCAGGTGTTCGCGGTTGCGGGCGGACAGGTTCAGGCGGCGGAGGACCAGCGACAGGTCGTCGGGACGGTCTCGCGAGATGAGGCGGGCACGCAGCACGTTCAGGTCCCCCGAAGGAAAGGCTTGGGGGCGGCCGCGAACCCAGGTCGACCGGCCCCATCCCCCTGGATAGCAGGAGGCGAGGAACACGGAAAAGGGCCCGGTGCACCCTGTTGAGGGGAACCCCGGGCCCTGGCCTTCAGGAGGACGCTACGGGCTGAACTGGAGCAGGCCCGTCCCTGACATGCCGTACGCGTGGAAGGTGTAGTCATCCACGGTCGTGACGATGTCCTGGAAGTTGAAGCCCACCCGGGTGGCACCCGCGGGCGTCACCGCGAGGGACACGCTCGAGGTGGACAGCCCCAGCAGGCGCGACCAGCGGAAGTCCCCCGTCGGGCCGTGGCTCGCCACGTATTGCAGGAACAGGTACGGAGACAGCCACGGCGTCCCCAGCGTGCCGCCCCCCAGGTTGAAGGAATCCATGGACGCGTTGCCCGCCACCGTGACGTTGCCCGCGGCATCCACCGCCACGTGGCGCACCGAGTCCCCGCTGCCGCCATCAATCACCGTCCGCACCCAGCCGTCGGCGCCGGACGCGGTGAGCGTGCCGTACACGGCGTCGCCCACCACGGTGTCCTCGGGCGTGGGGTCCTCGCTCACGTACAGGACGCCGTTGAAGGTGAAGTCGCCGCTGTAGTCCCCGCCAAAGGCCACGCCACCGGAGGGAAGCACGGCCAGGCCGTTGATGGACCCCCAGCTGCCCCTCAGCGAGCGTGCCCAGGCGCGCGTGCCATCCGGAGCGAAGCGCGCGACGAAGGGCGCGTTCGGGTACGCCCCCTCCCCCGCGAGCGTCGGGGTGCCCGTCTTGCCGCCCAGGTAGATGGTGCCGTCACCCGCGATGGCGAGCGCCCTGGACTTGTCACCCTCCCCCGCCGGGAAGGCCTGGGCCCAGAGGGGATGGCCGTCGTAGTCGAACTTCGCCAGGAAGATGCCGTTCGTCGGATCATTCCCCTGGCTGCTCGGGCCCGCGAAGATCTCACCGGTGCCCAGGTCCATGTAGCCCTGGAAGTAGCCCGTCACCACGAGGCTGCCGTTGGCATCCGTGGCCACCGCGGTGGGCTGGGAGACGGCGCTGTACTCCCGGCCGCCGCTGTCCGGCGGGCGCGTCCGCGCGGCGAAGCCGTGGGCCCACACGGGCGTGCCGCTGGGGGACAGCTTCAAGAGGAACATGCCGCCCATCTTCGTGGGGTCGACGTAGGGCAGCGGGCCGGTGCCGAAGTCAGGCGCGCCATGGTACGTGCCCACCACCAGCACGTTGCCCAGGGGCGTCACGGTCAGCGCGCTCAGGCTCGTCAGCTCACCCGGGGCGTAGGCGCGCGACCACTGATGCCAGCCGGAGTCGTCGTAGCGGGCGACGAAGAGTCCTCCCGGCGCGGGCAGCGTGGGGCCGCCCATGTCCCCCGTGCCCTGATACCAGCCGCCCGCCACGAAGCCGCCCCCTGCGGGCAGGTTGACCAGCGACACCAGCCCGTGGGTGTCCGAGCCTCCCAGCGTCTTCGTCCACTGGAGGCTGGACGCGCCCGTGCCCCGGTAGGTGCACCAGTCGTAGGTCACGGCCGTCTCGACGCGCGGCCGCCGCGCGCTGTTGGACGCCTCCCGCGAGTCGAACTCCACGCCGTCCAGCCCCGCCGCCGTCACCCCCAGGGAGAACCCCTGCCGGTCCGAGGACACGGCGTCCTTCACGTCGAACTCCGCCCAGGTCCCCTCGGTGACGCTCGGCAGTGAAGCCACCGGCACGTCCACCAGGGGCCGGCTGTTCCAGGTGGTGGTCGTCTCCTCCCACGAGGAGCGCATGCGGTGCACGTTGACGCCGGTCGCGGTGTCGCTCCTCGCGAACAGCCGCAGCTTCGCGTGCACGAGCCGGCCGCCGCGCTCTGGCAGGTGGAAGCCCAGGTAGGACTCGTAATTCGCCGGCCCCATGTCCACGGACAGCAGGGACTCCCCGCCGAAGTTCGTGTCCGGCGCGTCCTCCTTCACCGACACGTCCCCGAGCGCGTGCAGCGTGTTCCACACCGTGCGCGTCTGCGGGTGACACGCCGCCGGCAACGCCGCCTCCGCCTGTTGCTCCACCGCCTTCAACGCCCCCGCTTCGTTCGTCTCCTGCCCTTCGGCCATCCCGCCACAGCGTGGCAACAGCGTCACCATTGCAACTGCCGTCAAGCCCCTGACTCCCCACTTCCACCCGGTCATCGTGCTTCTCCCAGCGAGGTCGTCCTCGCGCACACTCGCAGTGCATTCCGGGTGCCAAGGGGCTTCCCCTGGTGGCCCCCGCGGGCAGGGCCTCCCGAGGGAAAACCGTCGCGGGGAAACGTCACGGGGACGCCCAACGCACTCGGCCGGAGTTCACTCCCCGCATGGGATGGGCAGCCCGGAAAAGGCAGCGGGCCCGGCCCCTCCCGCGTGGAAGGACCGGGCCCGAAGCCCCGCGTCAACGCGTCAACGCGTCAGCGCGTCACGCGGCTACGGCGTGAACTGGATGAGGCCCATGTCCGCCTGCCCCGCCGAGACGAACGTCGTGGCGCCCACCGGCGTGGAGCCCTCGAACGTGAACCCCAGCCGGGTGCTGCCGTCCGGGGACACCGCCATGAACGCGCTGGACACCTGCGTCCCCAGCATGCGCGACCAGCGGTGGGCGCCCGTGGGGCTGAAGCTGGCCACGAACCGGAACGGCTCGGTCCGGGGCAGCCCGAACGTGCCCAGCGCTCCGCCGCCGAAATCGAACGTGTCCGCGGACACGCGGCCGTTCACCAGGATGTTGCCCGCGCCATCCACCGCCACCTGCTCGGCCATGTCGCCGCCAGGCTGGGTCGTCAGCACGCGCACCCAGCCCTCGCCGCCGGACGCGGTGAGCGTGCCGAACATGCCGTCATCCGGCCGCACGTCGTGCATGGGGTCGTGGCTCGCATACGTCTGGCCCTTGAAGGTGAACGTCCCGTTGAAGCCGCCCGCGAACGCCACGCCTCCGTCGGGCAGGGCCGCCAGACCACTGACGCGGCCAATGGCCCCATTCAGGCCGTAGCCCCACACCGGCGCGCCGCCCGGCGTGAAGCGCGCCACGAAGGCCGTCCCCACGCGCTTGCCCGGCGTCGCGAGCACGGGGTTGTTGCCGCGGCCTCCCATCAGGATGTTGCCCGCCGCGTCCGTGGTGAGCGCGTTCGCCTCGGTGTACTCGTCCACGGTCTCGAAGGCCTGGGACCACTGGTGGCCGCCGTTGTAGTCGTACTTCACCAGGAAGAGGGACTGGGTCGAATCATCGAGGGACTCGCTCATCGAGCCCGCGTAGAGCTCGCTGCCCCCCAGGTTCGTGTAGCCCTCGAAGTGGCCCGCGACGATGACGCTCCCGTTGGCGTCGGTGGCGACGACGGTGGGGACGACGAAGGAGGGATAGACCTGCCCCTCCTCCCACCCGGGCCGCTTCTCCGCGAGGAAGCCGTGCGACCAGACGGGGTTGCCGGTGGGGGACAGCTTCAGCACGAACATCCCCAGGGCGCCCGTATTGGGATGGACGTACGGCAGCGCGCCGGTGCCCAGGTCCGGGCTGCCCTGGTAGGTGCCCACCACCAGCACGTTGCCCACCGGCGTCACCGTCATCGCCCCCAGGGACACCTGCTGCCCCACCGCGTACGCACGCGACCACTGGTGCTGGGCCGCCGTGTTGAAGCGCGCCACCAGGATGCCCGAGGGCCCCGGCAGCGCCGCGCCGCCCGCCTGCGCCGGGCCTCCGCTGTACGTCCCGCCCAGCACGAAGCCGGAGCCATCCGGCAGGTTGAGCAGCGCGTGGACGCGCTCACTCGCCGCGCCTCCCAGCGTCTTCGTCCAGGCCTGCGAGGGCGTGCTGCTCCCCCGGTACGTGCACCAGTCGTAGCGGTAGACCGTGTCCAGCTGCGGCCGGCGCGAAACGTTGGACGCCTCCAGCGAGGAGAACTCCGCCCCGTCGTCTCCCATTGGGAGGATGCCCAGGTCGAAGGTCCGGCGGCTGGTCACCGCGCCCTTCACCTCCGCCGTCAGCCAGGCGTCATTGGCGACGGAAGCCACGGTGGCCACCGCGGCGCCCTCCGTCGGCCGGGTGTTCCAGGTGACGGCGGGCGGATAGGCGCCTCCCGTCACCGGATGGAACGACACCCCCGTGTTCGTGCCCTGCTTCGCGTACAGCCGCAGCCGCGCCTGGACGAGCTCGCCGCCCTCCCCTTCCTGCTGGAACCGCAGATAGGACTGGTAGCGCGTGGGGGCCGCGTCCACGTACAGCGTGGACTGGGTGCTCATGTTCACATCCGGCTGGTCATTGCGCACCGACGCGTCGCCCACCGGCATCAGCGTCCTCGCGTCCAGATAGCTCCGGGGCTGGCACACGGTGGGCAGCGCCGCCTGCTCCACCGCCATCAGTGCCCCGTCCTGGACCTCGTCCTCCGCCCCCGTCGCTCCACCGCACCGTGGCAGCAACGCCAGCATCGCGAATGCCGCCACACCCTGCGCTCCCCGCTTCCACCCGATCCGCATTGTCGTGTCGTCCCCCACGAGGCCTTCCCAGCCCCGCGGTCCTTTCAAATTGCATCCGTGGTGCCAGCGTGAATCCGCTCGCGGACACCGGAACCGCCCCCCCAGGGAGGCCCTCGCGGTGCCCTGAAGGGGAAGCGGTGCGCGGTGCGAGGGAACGCGGAGGGTGCGGGATGGCGCCGGGCTTTCACTCCGGGCAAAGGACGCTCGGGCAGCAGCCGGGCGACGCAAAGACAAACGAAAAGGCCCTCCCCGTTTCCACGGGAAGGGCCTTCGTCACTTCAGGAGGGAGGCTGGAGAGGCGTTACGCCTTCTTCGGCTCCATGTTGGGCAGGCCCTCGAGCGCGTCGAGGATCTTCCGCTTGTCCTTCTTCTCCGTCGGCTTCGGCGTGGAGCTGACGCGCGGCGCCGGACGCTCACGGGTGAGCTGGCCACCCTGGAGGATGATGTTCACGTCCTCCGCGTCGAGCGTCTCGTACTCCACCAGGGCGTCGGACACGCGCTGGAGCACGTCCAGCTTGTCCGTCAGCAGCTGCTTGCCCAGGGTGTAGCAGCCCACGACGATGCTGCGGACCTCCGCGTCGATCTGCCGGGCGGTGTCCTCGGAGTAGTCCTTGGACGAGTTGAAGTCGCGGCCCAGGAAGACCTCACCGTCGCTCTTGCCGAACGCCAGCGGGCCCATCTTCTCGCTCATGCCCCAGCGGCACACCATGGCGCGCGCCGTCTCCGTCGCACGCTCGATGTCGTTCGCCGCGCCGCTGCTCATCTCGTTGAACATGAGCTCTTCGGCGATGCGGCCACCCATGGCCATGGTGATCTGGTCGAGGATCTGCTTGCGGTAGCCGTTCACCTTGTCCTCGGTGGGCAGGCTCCAGGTGACGCCCAGGGCCTGACCGCGCGGGATGATGGTGACCTTGTGCAGGGGGTCGCAGCCGGGCAGCAGCTTGGCGAGGAGCGCGTGGCCGGCCTCGTGGACGGCCGTGTTCCGCTTCTCCTTGTCGGTCATGATCATGGACCGGCGCTCCGGGCCCATGAAGACCTTGTCCTTCGCCTGCTCGAAGTCCGCCAGGTCCACGCGCTCCTTGTTCTGGCGCGCGGCCATCAGGGCCGACTCGTTGACCAGGTTCTCCAGGTCCGCGCCCGTCATGCCGGGCGTACCGCGGGCGATGACCTCCAGCTCCACCTCCGGGGCCAGCGGCACGCGGCGGGTGTGCACCTTCAGCACGCCCAGGCGGCCCTTGAGGTCCGGACGGGGGACGATGATGCGGCGGTCGAAGCGGCCCGGGCGCTGGAGCGCCGGGTCCAGCACGTCCGGACGGTTGGTGGCGGCGATGAGGATGACGCCGTCGTTGGACTCGAAGCCGTCCATCTCCACCAGCAGCTGGTTGAGCGTCTGCTCGCGCTCGTCGTGACCGCCGCCCAGGCCCGCGCCACGGTGGCGGCCCACGGCGTCGATCTCGTCGATGAAGATGATGCAGGGGGCGTTCTTCTTGCCCTGCTCGAAGAGGTCGCGCACGCGGCTGGCGCCGACGCCCACGAACATCTCCACGAAGTCCGAGCCGGAGATGGAGAAGAAGGGGACGCCCGCTTCACCGGCCACCGCGCGGGCGAGCAGCGTCTTGCCCGTGCCCGGGGGGCCCATCATCAGGACGCCCTTGGGGATGCGGCCGCCCAGCTTGGTGAACTTCTTGGGGTCCTTGAGGAAGGCGACGATCTCCTCCAGCTCCTCCTTGCACTCGTCCACGCCGGCCACGTCCGCGAACGTGACCTTGTTGTGGCTCTCGCTCAGGAGCTTCGCCTTGGACTTCCCGAACGTCATCGCCTTGCCGCTGCCGCCCTGGAGCTGGCGCATGAAGAAGATGAAGAACAGGAACAGGAAGACGACGGGCATCCACTGCCCGAGGATGGTCAGCCAGAGGCTGTTCTGCTCCTCGCGCTCGTACTTCACGTCCACGCCGGAGGCGCGGAGCTGGTTGAGCACGGCCACGTCCGGCGCGGGACCCGTGGTCCGGAACTTGTCGTTCGAGTCGCTGAACGTGCCGGAGTAGGTGTTGCCCTTGACGGAGACGGCCCGGACCTTCTTCTCCTCCACCTTGGTCAGAAGCTGGGTGAAGGTCGGTTCCTGCACCTGCTCGTTGCCTTGCGAGAAGAAATTGTAGAAGGCGACGAAGAGGACGATCAGGATGACCCAGAGCCCGATGGTCTTGTAGGTCGAACGCACGTTTCAGCTGCCCTTTCGGTACTCGGCGGGATGAGGGCCGTGCCAGGAAGAACCCCGGCGAGTTTCGTCATGTTGCCCGACGCCCGCCCGTGTGCAGGCCAGCGACGGACCGTATCAGCAACAGCAAAAAGCCCTCAACTATTTAGGGGACCGCGACCATCCCCTGATTCGAAGCTTCGACTCTATAACGGAGGGGTCTTCCGTTCGCTTGAAGCCGGCGGGAATGCCCACAGCGAGTGTCGGCAAGGCACCGTGAGGGAAGCGGCGCCAGGCTCGACGAAGCGCGGCAGGACCCCGGGAAGCCACAGCGGAGCATCGCGCGCGTCCACCACCACCGGCTGTGCGTCGCGCGCCTCCGCCGGAACGCGGGCATCCACCAGCGCGTCCTGCACCTTGCGATGGCCCGCGCGCGTCCGGACGCGGTCGCCCTGCTTCCTCGAACGCACCGTGAGTGGCCACGCCGTCCCCTCCTCCAACACCAGGGCCAACACCCCCGGGGGCGCGGATCCTTCCGCCACCTGGAAGCGCCACGCGCCAAAGTCCCCATGCGCGCCCGGCCCCGCGAGCACCAGCGGCGCGGGCGGCGTCCGGCGCCCGGGCCCCACGCAGCGCACCCGTCCGCCGGTGGCCTTGAGCAGGAAGCCGTCGCTCAGCGTCATGACGCCCCCGCGCGCCACCACGTCCCGCCCGCGCTCCAGCGTGGCGTGGTCCACCCGCGCGCCCGCGGTGAGCAACAGCCGTGCGAGCACGCGGCGCGACAGCGGCGGCTCCAGCGCGCGCAGCCCCACGGCGTCCAGGCCGCCTCCCTCCAGCGCCAGCCGCTCCCACGCCGCGTCCGCCAGCCCGGCGAGCAGGGCTTCGTCCTCGGAGGCGAGGCGCGCGAAGGTGGCCAGGTGCTCCACGGTGCTGAAGCCCGCCGCGCGGTTCAGCGCGGGCAGCACGTCCAGGCGCATGCGCGTGCGGAAGAGGGACGGGTCCGCGTTCATCGGATCGCGCACGAACCCCACCTCCTCGGTGGCCAGGAAGGCGAGCACGTCCTCGCGCGAGCACGTGAGCAGCGGCCGGATGAGCGTGGGCGCACGCGCGTGGATGCTCCGCGCGCCCCGGAGCGCGGCCCCTCGGGACAGGCGCATGAGCAGCGTCTCCGCCTGGTCGTCGAGCGTGTGACCGGTGGCCACGGCGTCCAACCCGCGCTCCTGCCGCAGGACCTCCAGGGTCGCGTAGCGCGCCTCGCGGGCCCGGGCCTCCACGCCCGCGCCGGGCAAGAGCGCGAGCCGCCGGACGTGGCAGGTCAGGCCCAGGCGTGCGGCCAGGCCCACGACGGAGGTCACCTCCTCCGAGGCTTCCGGCCGGAGGCCATGGTCCACCGTCGCCACCTCCACGCGCAGCGCCAGGGCCTCGCGCACGCGCGCGGTTCCCACGAGGAGCGCGGTGGAGTCCGCGCCTCCGGAGACCGCGAGCAGCACCGAGCGCGAGGCGAGGCCGTGCTCGGCATAGGAGCGGGCGAGCGCGGCGGTCAGCGAGGGACGTTCAGGAGACGCGCGAGGCATGGCGCAGCGGTCGGAATGGCGAGGGGGATGGCCGGGTTACAGAGTCGCGGTGGACGGAAGGCGTGGGGATGCATTCCATGATTCCCACAATGGATGGACGCGGGGCGGAAATAGAACGGCGCCTCACGGTTGTTGGTCGGACGTTCTGGACTTCATGACGTTGGACCTAGGGGTCCCCCCCCTCCCCCTCTGGGTCCACGGGGCCGCTCGGAGATTCGCTCCCTGCGGTCCCTCTTTCCGAAGCGCCCCGGTCTCCCTCGTGGAGGCCGGGGCGTTTCTCTTTTCTGCTGTCAATGCAGCGCCGGAGCAGTGTCGGAAGCGGAGCGTTCAGCCTGCGGGCGCACGACTGACTGCTCCGAAACCGTTGACCCTTCAGGGCGTCTGTCGGATAACCGCTCCGGTGTGTTCAGGTCGTCACCTCGAATCCGCCCCGGAGACCCAGGCATGGCAGGCACCGACAAGCGCAAGCAGTCGCTGTACTTCCCCGAGGAGATGCTGAAGGAGATCCAGGAGGAGGCGAACCGGCAGGACCGTTCCCTCTCATGGGTGGTGCAGCAGGCCTGGAAGATCGCCCGCGACCGCATCAAGTCTTTCCCTGCCGTGAACGACGTCACGGGCGACGAGCGCACGGACCCGCGCGAAGAAAGGCCGTAAGGCAGGGCCATGGCCACCACGGACCATCGCAAGCAGTCACTCTATTTTCCCGAGGACATGCTGGAAGAGATCCAGCGTGAGGCGACCCGGCAGGATCGTTCCCTGTCGTGGATCGTCCAGCAGGCGTGGAAGGTCGCGCGCGCCGACATCCGGCGGATGCCTTCGGTCAATGACGTGCTCGGCCCCCTGCCTCCACGGCCGGTGGCCGCCGCGGCCCAGACGGCCACTTCCGCTCCGGCGGTGGTGACGTCCAGCGCCCCGGCCTCCTCGGACGAGCCCTCCAAGCCGTAGGGAGCCGTCCACCCCGGCCCCCGCAAGTCCGAAACCGCGCGAGCTTCAGCGCGGGGCGGGCCGGGCGGGCCGGGCACAGTTGTCGAAGACGATGCGCGGGGCTTCCTTCAGCGCCTGGACCGGGCTGGGATAGGTGCCCTTCATGTACGCCGCCGCGATGTTGGCGTCCGTGCCGCCCAGCTTGCGCGCCGTCACCGGGTTGCGGTCCGGGTCCTGTCCCGCGTTGCCCAGGATGCTCCCGTAGCCGTCGCCTCCCTCCAGCAGGAACGTGGACATCGCCACGCGGTAGCGGATGGACGCGTCGTCGCTCGCGGGGAGGGACACGGTGCGGCCCCTCACGCGCAGCTCCGTCACGCGCTGGCCCGCCGGGCGCGCGCAGTCCACGCGCAGGGTGGTGCCGTCGGACACGTGGAGGAACGCGCCGGACGGCGACACGATGGCCTGCCCTTCCAGGGCCAGCGCCTCCACGGAGTGCTCGAAGAGGTCCACGAGCTGCTTCTCCGTGAGGTCCACCGTCACGACGAGGTTCTCGAAGAGGATGACCTCGTGCAGGACGCCGTCGGTGAGCGGCCCCGTGCGCAGGGACGGGCGGGTGACGCACAGGCCCTCGTCGCGCAGCGAGCCGCCGTTGATGATGCCCAGCTCGGTGGGCCTCGCGGCGCCGTCCTCCGCGTGGAGGAACGCGTCCGCGGCCAGCTGCCCCAGCGCGTTGTTGTCGTGCCGGGTGAAGGCGGAGCCCAGCTGGACCTCTTCTCCCAGGTAGCCCACGACGGCGTCGGGGTCGTCCACCAGCGGGGTGCAGGAGTCGTTGTACGCGAGGCACCCGGGCAGGAGCGCGAGGGCCGCGAGCGCGGCGGTGAGGTGGCGGCGGTCCATCAGTAGAAGGCCCTCAGGGTGAGGTAGCCGGACACGCCCTCGCGCGGCAGCAGGCCGGTGACGCGGTCCGGACGGGGCACGTCGTCGCGCAGGTCGTGGTCGAAGAGGTTCTGCGCGAACAGCGTCACCTCGAAGTGCTCCCAGATGGGTTCGGTGCGCAGCTGCGCGGTGATGAGGCTGTACGCGGGAATCTCATAGCGGCGGATGAGCTCCAGCGTGGAGCGGTTGTTGTTGCGGCGCTCGGCGCCGGAGCGCACCACCACGTCCAGGTTCACCCAGTCCCCCAGCGGCATGGACACGCCCGCGTTGAAGCGCGCCTGGGGCACGTCCGTGAGCAGGCGGGACTGCTCCGGCAGCTCCAGGTCCTGCGCGCGAGACAGGCTGGCGTTGACCCACGCGACGGCGCGCTTGGACGCCTCCAGGCGCGCCTCCGCCTCCACGCCGTACACGCGCACGCCCAGCTCGCGGTTGCGCAGGGGGACGATGTTGCCGCTGGTGTCCACCGGGGTGATGGGCGAGGCGAAGTTCTGGAGGAAGGCGTTGGCGCGCACGCGCACGCGGGTGTCGCCCGCGGCCTGGACCAGGTCCATGCCCAGCTCGAAGGTGTCCACGGTGGTGGGCTTCAGGAGCGGGTTTCCCTCGAAGCGGCCCTGGTTGTAGTCGGTGTCGGGGATGCGCTCGACCAGTTCCTGCGGCGTGGGGGCGCGGAAGGCGCGGCCATACAGCGCCTTGAGCACGAGCGCGTCCGACGCGGCGATGACCAGGCCCACGCGCGGGTTCACGCGCACCACCATCTTGCTGGCGTCCAGCGAGCCCGCGGCGTCCACGTCGGGCAGCTGCGTGGCGTCCAGGCGCAGGCCGAAGGTGAGCGTGAGCGCGGAGAGCACGGTCCACTGGTCCTGCGCGGAGAGGCCCAGGTTGAGGCGGCGGGAGGCCGCGCCCTGCGTGAGGTCCACGAGCCCTTCGGGGGCGGCGGGGCTGGGGCGCAGGCGGCCGTCGAGCGTGTAGTTCGTGGTGTAGTCGTAGCGGGACAGGGACTGCTGTTCGGCGACGAGGCCCAGCGTGAGGTGGTTCTCCCGGGCCAGCGCGAAGTCCGCGTCGACGGAGGCCGTCACGGTGCGCACGGTGACCCGGGTCTCCTCCTGGAGGCCGTCCGGGAAGAGGCGGTCCACGCCGTCGCCGGTGCGGAAGTCGTGCGGGGTGAGCTGGAAGAGGCGCTCGGTGGACTGCTGATCGAAGCCCAGCCGCGCGCGCACCTGGCCGCCGTCGGCGAGGGGCCGCTCCCAGGTGAGGTCGGCGAGGAGCACGTTCCAGGACAGCTGGGAGTCGTTGCCCACGGTGTCGAACAGGCCGACGAGCGCATCGCGCTTCTCGGAGAGGTAGCGCGCGGTGACGCCCACGCGGCCGGCGCTGTCCAGGCCGTAGGACACGCCTCCGCCCGCGTTCACGAGGAAGCGGCCGTCGCGGGTGCGGCCCGCGGGCTCGTCCACGTCGCGCAGGCCCTGGTCCACGGCCTCGTCGTCGAGCGCGTCGTGGTCGATGACGAGCGAGTCCCCTTCCTGGGTCCAGAGGTCCAGGTCCGCGAACAGGCGCAGGTCGCCGGTGGAGTGAGCGGCGGACAGGTGGCCGTCGGTGGCGAGCGCGAGCCGGCCGTCGTCGCGGGGTACGCCGCCGGTGGAGACGGCGCCGCGCACGCCGTCGGCGTGGTGGGTGACGAGGTTGACGACGCCCTGGAAGGCGCCCGCGCCGTAGATGGCGGAGCCGGGGCCGCGGATGACCTCGATGCGCTCCAGGTTCTCCACCGGCAGGTTCATGAGCGCCTTGCCGTCGAAGAAGTTGTTGAGGCGGTGGCCGTCGAGGAGGAAGAGGATCTCCGCGTCATTGCGCAGGCCCCGGATGGCGGTGCGGTGGAAGCCCTGCACGTCGCGGCTGACGGACACACCGGGCACCACGTCCAGCACGTCCGCCACCGTGCGGGCCCCCAGCGCGATCATCTGCGAGCGGTTGAAGGAAGCACCGATGGCCGGCACGGTGCGCACGGCCTCTTCCTGGAGCGTCGTCACCGCGAGCACGTCCTCCGCGCTGTAGAGCGCCAGGTCGTCGTCCAGGGCGGTGCGGGAGGAAGAGGACGCGCGGGAGTCCGGTGGGAGGTCCGCGTTGAGCGCGGCCATCGCATCGTCGGAGCTGGAAGCGCGGGAGCCGCGCGGGTCCGTACCATTCGCGCGGGTTGAAGTGCGTGGCTCGTCCGTCCGGCCCGAAGCGCGCGGGTCGGTCGCCTCCGCCCGGCCCGAAGCACGCGGGTCCGCGCCATCCGTGCGCGTCCCGGTGGCGTTTGGAGCGGAGGTCCCGGCCTTCGCGGGTGGCGGAGCCGAAGCACTCCCTGCGTCATCGTCCTCCCCTCCCCCTGACGGCGGCGAGAAGGCATCGATGTCGGGCGCGGACTTCTGCTCCTCACGGCCTCCCTTGCGGGCCGGCGGCACCTTCGCTGGCGGAGGCTCCGGGGTCTGCGCTCCCACCATCACCCTCGCGGGCCGGAGCGCGGACATGAAGAGCGGCGTGCGCGACCCATCCACCATCGCCGCCTCGACGAAGTACTCCACGCCGGGCGGCACCATGTGCTCGGCGGGGACCATCGCGCGGTACAGGTCTCCGTACTGCAGCTCCATCGGGACCTGGACGTACGGCTCTCCCGGGCCGCGATAGCGGACGAAGAGCTCCAGCACCTTGCCGCCATCCACCAGCGTCGCATCCAGCTGGAGGGGCTGCCGGGCCTCCGCGCGCCGCGGCGGCGCGTGCAGCAGCGCGGGCTCCTGCGCGTGGACGGAGGCCGCGACGAACACCACGGCACAGAGGATGAGCGTGCGAGGAAGAACGGTCCGCAAGATTGCCGACGATGGTCCGTTGCAGGGCCATGCGAGTCAAGCAAGGCACCTGCCCGCGTCCCGCTGATTTTTTGCCGCCCCCGCGAGCGCATGCGACGGTGCCTGTCGCTCTCCATGCGCGCGTCGCTTGCCCTTCACCTCGCCCTCTTCCGCCGCCAACGCGCCCAGATCGCCCGGGTGGTCGAAGGCCGCACCGAAGCCTTCCGCGCCTACGAGGCCCGCTACCGCCGGCGCACGAGCACCTACCAGCGCGTGGTCCCCCTGACCCACGTGCACCAGCGCATCGCGGCGTCGGACCTCGTCTACGTCGGCGACTACCACACGCTGCCGCTCGCCCAGCAGACCTACCTGGACCTCGTCGAGCGCGCCCTCGCCTCCGGGCGCCGCGTCGTGCTGGCGCTCGAGTGCGTGGAAGGCCGTCACCAGGCGGCCCTCGACGCGTACCTCGCGGGTCGCCTGCCCGAGCGCACCCTCCTGTCTCGGCTGGGGCACGGCCCCACTCCGGGCTTCGGTCCCGGCGCCGGCATCCGCGCCGTGCTGGGCTTCGCGAAGCGCCACAAGCTCCAGGTGGCCGCCATCGACCGGCGCGCCCAGGGTGAGCGCTCGCTCGCGCTGCGGGACGCCTTCGCCGCGGAACGCATCGCCCGCGTGGCCCGCGCGGAAGACGTCCCGCTGGTGATGGTGCTGGTGGGCCAGTTCCACGCCGCGCCCTGCCACCTCCCCGCGCAGGTGGAGCGCGCGCTGGGAGAAGCGCAGCCGCGCCGCGGGCTCGTCGTGTACCAGAACGCCGAGGGCCTCTGGTGGCGCCTCGCGCGCGAGGGCCGGCTGGGCAGCGCGGAGGCCGTGGAGCTGGCGGACGGCGCGCTGTGCCTGATGAACGCCTCGCCCGTCCTCTGCCAGCAGAGCTTCCTGGACTACCTGGAGGCCGAAGGCGACGACGCGCCCCTGCTCGACCGCAGCGCCGCGGAGCGCTTCCGCGACATGGCGGAGCTCATCGGCGGGCTCGCGGGCGTGCCCGTGGGCCGTGAGCTGGACTCGGTGGAGGTGACGACGGCGGCGGACGGCGACGTGCTCGCCCGCATCCGCCGGCGCGGCCGCTTCACCCAGGCGGAGCTGTCCCAGCTGCGCAAGCACATCCTGTCGCGCGAGAGCGGCTACATCCCGCGCGCGCGCACGGCGTACCTCGCGTCGCTGTCCCTCAACCACGCCGCGGAGGAGGCCGCCCACTTCGTGCGCCACTGCGCCGTGGGCGACGCCATGGACGCTCCGCGCGGCGCGTCCGAGGCCTTCTACGCGCGCTGCCTGGAAGAGGCCCTGGGCTTCTTCGGCTCCAAGCTGATCAACCCGCGCCGCACCTGCCCCAGCGTCACGGAGTGGGCCCGGCGCTTCGGCGAGGCCCGGGGCCTGGAGCGGCAGATCGCCGCTTTCGTCCTCGCCCACAAGGCCACGGAGTCCGAGGCCCCCGACGAGGCCGTGAAGCTCCTCCCCCTGCGCCGCGACCGCCTGTTCCACGGCGTCAGCCACGCGCTGGGCTACCTTCTGGGGGACAGCCTCTACCGCGCCTTCGACGCCGGTCAGGTGGACACCGCCGACATCCGCGCCCTCTTCCGGGATCCGCTCGTGGATCCGCGGGGCGCGTACCTCGCCTGGGCCGCGCGCCTGCGAGGGCTGTAGAGGCCTGTGGTGCCGCTGACCCAGCTGAATCCAGCGGCGGCTTGCAGCTACCCTCCGGCGGCATGAACCCAGCTCCTCGCCGCTCCACGGGCGTCGCGTCCGCGCTCCTCCTGTCCCTCGCCGTGGGCCTCGTGCTTCCAGGCTGCTTCGCCGAACAGGGCGCCTGCGTCCATGGCTCCAGCATCTACTTCTGCAACGACGACACCGCGGACGAGTGCCGCGACTTCTGGTGCGACGGCTGGGACTACTGCGGCTACTTCGAGGGCGACTCGTGCGAGGACGTGGGCTTTCCGGAGGGCACGGTCACCCTGGACACCTACTCCGAGCCGAGGACGCCCGAGTGGAGCTGGGGAACGCCTTCCGGAGGCTCCAGCGGCGGCGGTGGCGGTGGCGGTGGCGGTGGTGGCGGCGGTAACGGCAGCGGTGCGTGCGCCTATTACGACTCGAACCTGAACCGCGTGCTCTGTGACCACCGCACGAGCGGCTCCAGCTGTTCGGGCAAGTGGATGGGCAGCGGCACCAACTGCTCCGGCCTCAAGTGCACCAGCGGCACGGACCCCTTCAGCTGCACCGTGTCGGGTGGAAGCTCGGGCGGCACCTGCACGTCCACCTACCAGGGGCCCACTGGCGATGCGCAGGTCTATACCCAGTGCGCGTCCGTGTGGAACTACCGCTGCCAGCAGAAGAACGACAACGCCGCGGACCAGAACTGCCTCGTCTACGACTCGCTCGAGGCCACGGTGGAGTGCCCGTACTGCCCTTGATGCACCGGCAGGACGGGCCTCCGTCCAGCGCCGCGCTCAGGCGCGGTTGGCGATGGTCTTCGGCGGCAGCTTGAGGACCTGGCCCACCTTGATGTGGTCCGGGTCCTTGAGCTGATCCTTGTTGGCCTCGAAGATCTTCGTGTACAGCTTCATGTCCCCGTAGATGTCCTTGGCCAGCTTGCTGAGCGTGTCGCCGGACTTCACGGTGTAGACGCCATAGGGCTCGGCGTGGGTCACGTCGAGCATCACCATGATCTCGTCGTTCCACTTCGGGTGCTTCGCCTTGATCTGATCCCACATGCGATCGCGGTCGAAGGCGTGGTCGACGGAGCCCTTGATGACGAGCTTGCCGTTCTCCTCGCGCGTTTCGATCTTCGCGCCCACGCTCTTCGCCACGTCCAGCACGTCCTGGTAGTCGCTCTGCAACGCCATCCGCGTCCTCCTGTCGTGAGGCCGCGAACTCAAACACCCCGCCCGCTGGCCATGACGGGCCGCGGGAAAGGGCCTGAACGAAGCTCAACACTGCGGAGCCAGGAGCTGTTCAGAGCACCACGTCCGAGCCGGGTTCCGGTTCGGCCTTGAGAGCCTCGGGTGGCGCGAAGGTGCCGTCCGGCCGCAGCTCGCGCAGGATCTCCTCGCGGCTCAGGCGCACCGCGCGGATGGTGCCGTCGGGCGACAGCGCGTAGACGCAGTCCTGGTCCGCCGCGCCGACGAAGAGGCCGCCCAGCGCGGGATGGAGCATCACCAGCGCGAGCTCCGTCTCCAGCGGCCCCGGGAAGAGCACATGCGCGTGCGCGGAGAAGGGAGGCACCTCTCCGTCCGCGTCCGGCGCGACGGACACGGGGATGAGGCCCTGGTGCAGGGGCAGCTCCTGGAGCTGCTGGCGGCCGTCCTTGCTGAACTTGAAGCGGAAGTCACCGCCCAGCAGGTACAGGGTCGAGTCGTCGAAGCCCTGGAGCACGTACACGGTGATGCCGCCGTCCTCCTCCACCACGACGGACTTGAGCTGCTTGCGGCCGTGCACCTGGAAGACGCGCTCGCAGGCGGTGCTCACCGCGCGGGCCAGCGCGTCCATGCCTTCGGGCAGGGACTCGACGGGGAAGTCCTCCATCTCACCGGAGAACTCGATGGGCGCGCGGTACGCGTACGCGGGGACGAACGCGTCCTGCGGGTTGAAGCGGCCGAAGACGGCGTACCAGGCGTTGCCGCGCGGCACGGTGAAGAGCCAGTTCATCCGCGCGCGGTCCAGGTCCGGACGCGCGAGCAGCAGGTCCGTGGCGCGGATGGCGCCCTGCTCCGACTCGACGATGTATTGAGCGCGCTTCTGCACGCGCTGGAGCTCCGCGTCCGCCACCAGTGCCACCGGCGACTCGACCGAGCCCGGCGCGTCCGGCGCTCCCGCTGGGGCCTGCTGTGTCGCCGCGGCCTGCGTCGCGCTGGAGTGCGCGCGGCAGCCAGTGCTCAGGGCGACGACGGCGACGAGGAGGCTGCGAAGCATGGGGGCTCCCGCGGACGAAAGGGCCCGGTCAGTCTGTGCCGGCCGGGGCCCTCGCGTCACGTCCCCCACTCACGGCGGGACCTCAAGCGCCCTGCTGCGTGGGCGCCAGCGCGGCCTTGATCTTCTGCTTCAGCGCCTTGCGGCGCTCCTTGAACTGCGCGCGCTGGGTCTCGTCCACCTGGCCGTTGGCGGCGGCGCGCGCGGCCTTCATCTCCTCGTGGAGCTGCTTCGCCTCCGCCTTGAAGCTGTCCGCCTGGGCCTGCGTCAGGCGCCCTTCGGCGACCTGCTTGTCCAGGCGCTGCTCCATGCGGCCGAACTTGTGGCCCCCGCCGTGCTTGCCGCGGCGGCCCTCGCACTGGCCGGTCTTGGCGGAGTCGGACGGCGCGGCCGTCTGGGCGAGCACGGGCACGGCGAGGAGCAGCGTGGCGACGGCGGTACCGCGAAGCATGGACTTGAGCGACATGGTGTGTGGACTCCGGGTTCAGGTCAAAACGCTCCGGGAGCAGCCGTGCAGCATGCTTCCCGTCGCGCTCTGACACTCAAAACCCCGGAGCCCGCCGAAGGTTAAATCGCCCTTTTCTCACAGCCGGGAGGCGGGCTTCAGCGCCCGGGTGGCCATGAAGGTGGGCAGGAACTTGGAGAGCAGGTCCTTCTCCGCGAACGAATCCTCGAAGAGGTGCGTGAGCACGAAGCCCGCGTCCAGCTGTCCGCCCAGCTGGTCCTCCAGCGAATGGCCCACGACCATGGGCTCATCCTTGTCGGTGTAGCGGCGGCGCTCCTCGTCGGTGAGGCTGGTGAAGTCGGAATACGGCATCGTGTACTTCAGCCGCATCACGCCCTTCTCCTCCTCCGCCGGGTCGAAGAGGTAGCGCACCGGGTTGCAGATGCCCGACAGGAGCACGCCGCCCGGACGCAGCACGCGGAAGGCCTCGCGCCACACGGGCCGGATCTCCTCCGCGAAGCAGTTGGAGCACGGGTGGAAGATGAGGTCGAAACTCCCATCGGCGAACGCGGACAGGTCCCGCATGTCGCCCTCCACGTACTTCATCTCCAAGCCCTCGCGCTCGGCCACCTTGCGGTCCTGCGCCAGCTGCGCGGGCGAGTTGTCGAACACGGTGACGCGCGCTCCCGCCGCCGCGAACACCGGGCACTGCTGGCCGCCCGCGCTCGCCAGGCCCAGCACGTCCTTGCCCTTCAGGTCCCCGAACCACGCGCGCGGCACGGGCTTCGTCGGGGTGAGCACCACGCTCCAGTCGCCCCGCCGCGCGGCGGCGATGACCTCCGGGGACACCGGCAGCGTCCACACGTTGCCTCGGCCCACCTCGCCGTTCCACGCCTCGCGGTTGTACGTCCGTACGTCCAGGTCAGTCTTCATGCAGCACCCTTCCTTCCATGCCTCCGGCCACGGTGACGACCTCTCCCGTCACGTGGCCGGAGATGCGATCCGACGCGAGCGTCACCACGACGCGCGCCACGTCCTCTGGCTGCCCCACCTTGCGCAGCGGCATCGTCCGCGTGACGCGGCCGACGAACTCCGGGTCCACCAGCTTCGCGCGGTTGCGGTCCACTTCCGTCCAGCCCGGGCACACCACGTTCACGCGGCCCATGGGCGCGATGCGGTGCAGCTCGTTCTTCAGGCTCTTCACGAAGCCCGCCGCCAGCGCGCCCTTCGCCGCCGCGTAGTCCGTGTGGCCCGCCTCGCCGAAGAGGCCCGCCGTGGAGCTGATGATGACGATGGTGCCCGTGCGCGTCGTCTCCACGTGGCGCAGGAACGCGCGGCAGCTCAGGAACACGCTGTCCAGGTTCTGCGCCAGCGTGCGGCGCCAGCGCTCCAGCGACATCCGCCACAGCGGCTCGTCGGGCGCGGGGTACACGCCGGTGTTGCACACCAGCACGTCCAGCCGGCCCAGGTCCTTCACCGCCTGAGGCACCAGCGCGTCCACGTCCGCCTCCACCGTGAGGTCCGCGCGAACCGACGTGCCGCCCACCTCGCGCGCGAGCGCCGCCGCCTTCTCCTGGCTGCGGTGGTAGTGCACCGCCACCTTCGAGCCCTCGTCCGCGAACGCGCGCACCAGCGCGGAGCCGATGCCGCCCGCGCCGCCCGTCACCAGCACACCCTTGCCCTGCAGTCCCGTGTCCATCGCTTCGCGACTCCCCGTGGGCTCCCGTCAGGCCGGGAGGAATGCGCGGCATGATGCCCGAGCCGTCCCGGGTGGACAGCCGGATGAGCGGGCGGTGTCGTCAGGTGCGTCGTCAGGTGCGCTGCGTGCCGGACAGCGGGACGAAATGCGCGCCGGACTCCTGACAGCGCCTCGCTACGGCGTGGACAGCCGCGCGCGGATGCCCGCGACGAGCAGGTCCAACCCGAAGGCGAAGCGCCGGTCGAAGTCGCGGTCCAGGATGGCGTCCACCGCACCGGCCGCGTGGGGATAGCGCGCCGAGGCGAGCTGACGCAGCGCCCCTTCCCGCTCCCTCGCTTCGGCGTCCTGCGCGGTGAAGCCCTGCTCCTCGATGGTGAAGCCCAGCACGTAGTCGAGCACGGTGAACGCCGCCCAGCCCGCCGCCTGCGAGTCGAGCCCCGCCCGCATCAGCGCGCCGATGACGGTGTCGGAGACGCGCAGCGTGTGCTCGGACACCACGACGGTGCCGGCGTAGACGCGGGCGCCGTCCCGGTGGGACAGGAACGCGCGCCGCAGCTCCTGTGCCACGGTGCGCACCACCGGCTCCCACGGCGAGTCCGCCGTCAGCGTCCGCGCCACGTCCTGCACCAGCGTGTCCGCCATCGCGTCCAGCAGGGCCTGCTTGCCCGGGAAGTGCCAGTACAGCGACGGCGCCTGGATGGAGAGCGCCTTCGCCAGGACGCGCATCGTGAGGCCCTCCAGGCCGTGCTCGTCCAGCAGCGTCCACGCCGCCGCCACCACCTGCTCCCGCTGGATTCGCATGCCCTCTCTGGCCCTCGCTGGCTTGACAAACTAACAGCGTTAGTCGATCCCTAACAACGTTAGTTTGACGCCTTCGGGCGGGAGGTCGGTCATGGCGGAGGTCCTTGATGTGGCGGTGGTGGGAGGAGGTCCCACCGGACTGTGGCTCGCGTGCGAGCTGGCGCTGGCGGGTGTCCGGGTGGAGGTGTTCGAGCGGCGCGCGGAGGCCGTGCGCGAGTCGCGGGCGCTGACGCTGCATCCGCGCTCGCTGGAGGTGCTGGCGCTGCGCGGGTTGGAGGGGCGGTTCCTGGAGCGGGGACGGCCGCTGCCCACCGGGCACTTCGCGATGCTCGACACGCGCTTGGACTTCAGCGTCCTGGACACGCGCTTCCCCTACACGCTGTTCCTTCCGCAGGCGGTGACGGAGGCCCTGCTGGAGGAACGGGCGCGGGAGCTGGGCGTGGCCGTGCGGCGCGGTCACACCGTGGAGGCCCTGCGACAGGACGGCGAAGGCGTGGACCTGGAGGGCGCCACGGACGCGGGCCCCTTCCGGATCCGGGCACGCTTCGTGGTGGGCGCGGATGGGGCCCGGAGCGCGGTGCGGAGGCTGGCGGGCATCCCGTTCCCGGGGACGGACGTGACGCGCACGGCGATGCTGGGGGACGTGACGCTGGGAGCACCGCCGGCCCAGCCCGCCATCGGCATCGCGAACGAGCGGGGCGGCGTGATGGTGGTGTCCATGGCCCCGGGCGTCCACCGCATCGTCGTGAATGATCCGCTCCGGGAGAAGGCTCCGGTGCGGGAGCCCGTCACGCTGGAGGAGCTGCGGGAGTGCACGCTGCGCATCGCGGGCTCGGACTTCGGGATGCGGGAGCCGCGGTGGCTGTCGCGCTTCGGCAACGAGACGCGGCTCGCGGAGCGCTACCGCGAGGGACGCGTGCTGCTGGCGGGGGATGCCGCGCACATGCACTTCCCGGCGGGAGGCCAGGGGCTCAACGTCGGCCTGCAGGACGCGATGAACCTGGGATGGAAGCTGGCGGCGGTGGTGAAGGACGGCGCGCCGGAGGCCCTGCTCGACAGCTACTCGCGCGAGCGCCGTCCCGTGGGGCAGGCGCTGATCCACAACACGCTGGCGCAGACCGCGCTCATGGGCGCCACGCGGGAGACGTTGGCCCTGCGCGCGATGATGAGCGACCTGCTTCGTGAGCCCAGGCTGAACCGCCAGCTCGCGGACAACATCGGGGCGCTCGACGTGGGCTACGCGCCGCTGGACGTGCCCGCGCCGGAGGTGCGTGCACCGGTGCTGCCCGAATGGAGCGGCCGGCGATTGAGCGACGTGGAGCTCGGCACGGACACACGGCTCTACGCGGCGCTGCATCCGGGCCGGTGGCTGCTGCTGGGCCTGGGAGAGGACGACTCACGCCCCCTGCCCCGCTGGGAGCCCGGCTGGCCCTCCCGGGTGACGACGCTGCGTGCACAGGGCCCCGTGGGGCGAGGTGACCTCGAAGGCGTGGGCGGCATGCTGGTGCGCCCGGACGGCCACGTCGGTTGGGCCTGGGCGGCCTGAAGAGACGAAGGCCCGGGGCGTCATCCGCTCCCGGGCCTCGCGTCGAAGTCTCAGCCCAGGCGCAAGAGCTGCCGGGCCTGCTCGGGGGTCGCGAGCTCCCGGCCGGCGGCACGGGCGCGCTTCGCGGCCTCCGCCACCAGCTCGAAGTTGCCCTTCGCGAGCACGCCCTTGGACAGGTAGATGTTGTCCTCCAGGCCCACGCGCGCGTTGCCGCCGCGCTTCGCGGCCTCTTCAACGAACGGCAGCTGCTGGCGCCCCACGCCCGCCACCGTCCAGGAGCTTCCCTCCGGCAGCGCGGCGATCATGAAGTCCAGCACCTCCGGCCGCGCCTGGAGCGTGCCCGGCACGCCCAGCACGAAGTCGAAGTGCGCCGGCAGCTCCACCAGCCCCTCCTTCGCCAGGTAGCGCGCCTCGTCGATCATCCCGACGTCGAAGCACTCCAGCTCCGGCTTGAGGCCGATGCTCTTGATGCGCTTCGCGATGTCACGCACCAGCGGCCGGGGATTCCAGAACACCTCTTCCCCGAAGTTCACCGTGCCCGTGGTGAGCGTGGCCATGTCCGGCTTGTCCGCGCCGGTGAGCGTGAGCCCGCCGCACCGCTCGTCCACGTCCATGCCCACCGCGCCGCCCGTGGACACCTGGACGAGCACGTCCGTGCGCTTGCGGATGGCGCGGATGGCCGCGCGGAACAGCTCCGCGTCCTGCGACGGCTTGCCCTCCGCCGTGCGCACGTGGATGTGCACCATCGCCGCGCCGGCCTCGCGGCACTTCGCCGCGTCTTCAGCAATCTCCTCCGCGGTGATGGGCAGGTACGGCGTCTGCTCGCGCGTCGTCTCCGCGCCCACCAGGGCGGCGGTGATGACCATGGGCTTGCTCATCGCTTCACCCGCTGCTTGTCCTTGGGCACCACGCACGTGCCCGAAGCGCGGCACACCACCACCGCCTCCGGCAGCACGTCCGCCGCCGAGTCGTTCACGTCCGGCCGGGGCTTGATGACCTTGCGCGCCTCGAAGCGCATCTTCCGCGACGTGTTGCCCGCGGAGATGATCTCCCCTTCCGCCTCGATGAAGTCCCCTGCGTACACCGGGGCCAGGAACTCCACGGAGTCGTAGGCGCGGAACAGCCCCTCGTCCCCGTCCGAGCGGATGCACAGCTCCGTGGCCACGTCCCCGAACAGACCGAGCATCCGCGCTCCGTCCACCAGGTTGCCGCCGTAGTGCGCGTCATGGCTGCCCATGCGCAGCCGCAGTACCGCCTTCGTGCCAGTGCTCACGTGGGTTCCCCCTGATAGTGGGAGTCCGCGGACTCCGTGCCCTCTTTCTTCATCACCGCGTGCACGATGTAGTTCGCCACGTCGGACGGCTTGGTGCCCGGCCCGAAGCCCGCGTCGAAGCCCAGCTCCAGCGCCAGCTTGTGGTCCACGCGCGGCCCGCCCAGCAGCAAGAGCGTCTTGCCGTGGATGCCCGCCGCCTTCGCCGCGTCGATGAACTGGCGCGAGTTGTCCTTGTGCACGTCGCGCTGCGTGACGACCTGGGACACCAGGATGGCGTCCGCGTGCTTCGCCATGGACTTCTTGATGAGGTCCTCGTTGGGCACCTGGCTGCCCAGGTTGTACGCCTCGAAGCCGGGGTAGCGCTCCAGGCCGTAGTCGCCCGCGTAGCCCTTCATGTTGAGGATGGCGTCGATGCCCACCGTGTGCGTGTCCGTGCCCGTGCACGCGCCGAAGACGACGATGCGGCGGCGGACCTTCTCCTTGATGAGCGCGTTGAGGTCGTCGAACCCCATCTTGCGCACCACCACCTCCGGCACGTCGATCTCCGCGTAGTCCAGCGTCACGTTGGAGCGGGCGTAGACGACGAAGAACGTGTACTGGTCCGCGGCGCGCTCGGCGGCGGCCACCTTCACGTCCGTGAAGCCCATCTTCTTCGTGAACTGGGCGGCGGCCTCCTTGGCCTTCTCCGACAGCGGCACCGGCAGCGTGAACGACAGCTGCACCATGCCGTCGTCGCGACGGTCGCCGTAGGGGCGGATGATCTGCTTGCTCGGCTTCACCATCGAACTACCCCTTCTTGTTCTTGGGCGGCGTGAACGACACGCTGGTGCCCACCTTCTCGGCCACCGCGGCGAAACGGTCCTTCTTGCCCTGCTCCATGTAGAAGACCACGGACCAGGTCGTCTTCCCGTTGCACCCCACGTACGTCACCGTGTCCACGTTGCCGCTGCCGTCCGGCGCCGCGTCCGTGTCCGTCTTGGTGGCCGCCGGCTGGCCGCCCACCTTCAGCATGGTCCAGCTGTCGCCGCCGATGTTCGCGAGGATCTTCGTGCGGCACAGCTCCGCCTTCATGCCCGCGGTCTGCACCGTGCCCACGTCCACCAGGAAGTACGCGTCACCGGAGGGCGCCAGGAACTTCTCCGTGCCGTCCATGTTGGAGCGCGTCCACGCCGCCGGCGCCTTCAGCGCGATGTTCTTCACCGTCACGCTGCTCAACGCATCCGCGCTGCCGCCCGCGGCCATCATCACAGCCACGAAAGTACCCAGGATCATGACGCCTCCAGCATTTCCAGGAACGGGTTGAAGTAATCCGGCGCCTTCTCCAGCACGCCGTCCAGGCCCTTGCCACCGGTCTCCTCGCGCTTCACGTCACCGAAGCGCCCCTTGCCGATGGCCGCCACCATGCCCTCCGAGTGGCACTCGCGCAGCAGCTCCTCCGCCTTGGCGAAGACTTCGCGCGCGCGGTTGGCGATCTTCCCGTCCTCGCGGACGGTGAACTCCTCGTCGATGCCGCGGGCCGCGCGGTGGATGTACGACGCGGACTTGAGCGCCACGTACCGGTCCGCGAGCAGCGGCGTGTGCATGGCCTCCGTCATCATGCCCAACAGCTGGATGCCCTGCCGCGTCCAGATGGCCACCAGGTCCGCCATCACGTCGTACGCGTGGCTGAAGAAGATGTCCGTCTCCTTGTGCTTCGTGGGCGGCATGTACTTGAGCGGCGCGTCCGGGAAGCAGCGGCGCACCAGCATCGCCTGCGACAGCTCCAGGAGCAGCGTGTCGTCGCGGTACGGGTCGATTTCGTACGAGTGCCCGATGCCCAGCTGCCAGTCCTTGAGGCCCGCGCGCTTGGCGAAGCACTCGTTGATGAACTGGCTGGCGATGACGGTGTGGGCCGCGTCGTAGGCGTCCGCGGTGGTGATGTAGTTGTCCTCGCCGGTGTTGATGATGATGCCGGCCAGGGCGCAGATGCGGCGGCTGAAGTACTGGTCGATGAACGTCCGCCGCATGTTGATGTCGCGGAAGAGGATGCCGTACATCGCGTCGTTGAGGAGCATGTCCAGCTTCTCGTACGCCGCGCAGAAGGCGATCTCCGACATGCACAGGCCGGACGAGTAGTTGGTGAGCTGGATGTAGCGCTTGAGCTTGCGGCTCTCGTCGTCCAGGGCCTCGCGCATCACGCGGAAGTTCTCCTGGGTGGCGTAGGTGCCGCCGTAGCCCTCCGTCGTCGCGCCGTGGGGCACGTAGTCCAGGAGCGACTGCGCCGTGGAGCGGATGACCGCGATGACGTCCGCGCCCGCCTGCGCCGCCGCGCGCGCCTGGTCCACGTCGTCGTAGATGTTGCCGGTGGCGACGATGACGTACTTGTGCGGCGCGGGCGACATGGGGAACTGCTCGCGCAGGGCGTTGCGCTGGGCGATGCGGGCCTTGAGCTCCGTCATCGCCGCGCGGGCCTCCTCGCGCACGGCGTCGCGAAGGTTGCCCTCCATCTCCGGCGACAGCGCGCCCAGCTTGTCCGTGGGCAGCGCGGTGATGCGCTCCACGGCGTCCAGCGGGCTGCTGGCGCCCAGCTGCAGCGCGCGGCCGTACCAGTAGGCGGCGCCCCGGTTGAGCACCCCGGCGGACTTCAGCTTGTCCACCATGAGGTTCGCCAGCGGTACGCCGCGCGCACCCGCGCCGGAGATGCCAAAGAAGCGCAACACGGTGCGCTCATTGGAGACAGTGGTGTTGCGTTGGATGAGGTCGAAGATCGGATTGACGATCTCGTCCGCCAGCTTGCGCGCCTCGGCAATCCGCGCGTCGTCGATAAACGGGCCTGACATGCGCGCACCCTACCCGAGCGCAGCGTCCTTCGGCTCAAGAACACGGCCTCCCGCACCGCCAGCAAACGATGCCGCACCGCGCCTCTCGAATGGCGAGACGCATCACGCGAACGCCACTGCACCGAAACTTCGTTGCGAATCCCAACACCGAAAGGGCGGTGACCAGCCCCACCGCCATTTCGGTCTATCCACCGAAAGGCTGGTGATCGCGGCCATGCATCCACACCCAACCCATTGGAATCACAGGAAGTGAGGGGTCGGCACGAGGCGTGCTCTGGGGGTGTCCCGGTCCCCGTAACCCCCAGGAGTTCCCTTGAACCGACGCTCATTGATGCTCGCGGTCCTGCTGTCCGGCGCTCCCGTCCTCGCCGCCGGCAACCCTCCTCCCATCACCACCGACTCAGGCGCGCCGCTGGGCACGAACCAGAGCTCCAAGACGGCCGGCCCGCGAGGCGGCATCCTCCTGGAGGACTTCGCCCTCATCGAGAAGCTCGCGCGCTTCGACCGTGAGCGCATCCCGGAGCGCGTGGTGCACGCGCGCGGTGTCGGCGCCTACGGCTCCTTCGAGAGCTACGGCGACTTCTCCAGCCTCACGCGCGCGTCCGTCTTCTCCCAGAAGGGCAAGAAGACGCCGATGTTCGTGCGCTTCTCCACGGTCATCCATCCCGGCGGCTCGCCGGAGACGCTGCGCGACCCGCGCGGCTTCGCGCTGAAGTTCTTCACGGACGAGGGCAACTGGGACCTGGTCGGCAACAACCTGCCCGTTTTCTTCATCCGCGACGCCATGAAGTTCCCGGACATGGTGCACTCGCTGAAGCCGTCCCCGGTCACCAACCGGCAGGACCCGGGCCGCTACTTCGACTTCTTCAGCCACCAGCCCGAGTCCACGCACCTGCTCACCCAGCTCTATACGGACCTGGGCATCCCGGCGAACTACCGCCAGATGGACGGCAACGGCGTGCACGCCTTCAAGTTCGTCAACGCCAGGGGCCAGGTGAAGTACGTCAAGTTCAACTGGAAGTCGCAGCAGGGCGTGAAGGGCCTCACCGTGGAGGAGGCCACGAAGCTGGGCGGCGAGGACTTCCAGCACGCCACGCATGACCTCTACACGAGCATCCAGGCCGGGAAGTTCCCCTCGTGGGAGCTGAGCGTGCAGGTGTTGGATCCGAAGGACCTGGACAGCTTCGCGTTCGATCCGCTGGACGCCACCAAGGAGTGGCCCAAGGACAAGCTGCCCCCGGTGAAGCTGGGGAAGTTCACCCTCAACAAGATGCCGGACAACTTCTTCGAGGAGACGGAGCAGTCCGCCTTCTCCCCGGGCGTGCTGCCGCCGGGCATCGAGCCGTCCGAGGACCGGCTGCTGCAGGGCCGCCTCTTCTCCTACGCGGACACGCAGCGCTACCGCCTGGGCGCCAACTACCTGTCGCTGCCGGTGAACCGCGCGCGCGCCGCGGTGAACAACAACAGCCAGGCCGGCGCGATGAACAGCGGCAACACGAAGTCGGACGTGAACTACGAACCCAGCGTCACGCGGGAGACGTCGGACACGCCCTCCGCCCTCTTCTCCAACGCGCCCCTCACGGGCACCACGCAGCAGCGCCCCATCGAGAAGACGGACAACTTCTCGCAGGCAGGTGCCTTCTACGCTTCGCTCGACGCGGCCGCCAAGGAGCGGCTCATCCAGAACCTGGCCGGCGACCTGGGCCAGGTGCGCGACGCGAAGGTCAAGGCGCGCATGGTGGGCCACTTCTACGCGGCCAACGCGGACTACGGCACGCGCCTGGCCAAGGCCGTGAACGTGAAGCTGGACGACGCGAAGGCCACCCTCGCGCCGCTGGCCACGCGCGACCAGCCGTGACGTGACGCCCGGGGCCGCCGGTGACGCCTCGGCGGCCCCACTGCCTTCCCCTCTCTTTGTACGCCCTGGAGACGCCTCATGGTTCGCAAGCTGCTGCTCGGTTCGCTGGGTCTGGTGATGCTGGTGTGCACGGTGCTGACCGCCGCGTGGATGTCCCTGCGCGCCCCGGCGACGCCCACCGGTCGGCTGCTCGCCACCAGCGATGCGGAGCGCTACCTGCTCGCCGCCGCGCGCGAGGGCGAGACCGACATCGTCGAGGGGCTTGTGAAGGCCGGCACGCCCGTGGAGGCCCGCGACGCACGGGGCTTCTCCCCCCTCATCCTGGCCGCCTACTACGGCCACACGCGGACGGTGCAGGCGCTGCTCGCAGCCGGAGCGGATGCGTGCGCGAGCGACAGCCGGGGCAACACCGCCCTCATGGGCGCCGCCTTCAAGGGCTACGCGGACGTGGTGAAGCTGCTCTCCGCGCAGCCCTGCGCGGTGGACCAGACCAACCGCCTGGGCCAGACGGCGCTGATGTTCGCCGTCCTCTTCGGCCGCACGGAGGTCGCCGACGAGCTGCGCCACCAGGGCGCCTCCCCCGCCCTGCGCGACGCCAGCGGCCGCTCCGCCAACGACTGGGCCCGGACCCAGACGCCGGAGGCCCCGGTCGCTCCCGCGCAGGTCCCGGACGCCCCTACCGCGCAGGTGCGCTGAGAAACGGCGCTCATGGGCGGACCCGCCCGCCAGCCACCCCGAAGACCAGCCATCCCCCGGTGGCTGGATTTCCCACCCACGGAGGTTCTGTGATGACCTACGAGAATGAAATTAGTCCGCCTAATAGGTCAATTACCAGCCATACAAAATTGCTGGAGTTTTCCGCTTCACGTTGACTCATACAGGGGGTCCTATCGCATAACATCCCGCGTCCAGACAGGAGTGCGGGAATGAACAGCCATTGGTCAAATCCGTTGCAGGGATGGGTGGTTTTGACTCTCGCGGTGATGTTGGGCGGTTGTGATTTCGGCGGCGGCAAGAAGGACGAGCCGGAAGTGCCCCCGACGCCTCCTGAAGCGCCGAAGCAGGCCGTCGCGCAGCCGGGGGATGCCTCCGCGCTGGTGACCTGGACGGTGCCTGCCGGCGATGGTGGCAGCCCGCTGCTGTACTACGTCGTGCGCTGTGTCCCCGAGTGCGGCGGCGCGTTGGTGAAGGTGCCCGACACCCAGGCCACGGTGCTGGGGCTGAACAACGGCATCACCTACGTCTTCAAGGTCTCCGCGGTGAACGCCGTGGGCGAGGGCAAGGCCTCCGTGGAGACGGACCTGGTGACGCCGCTGGCGGGGATGAGCATCGCGGCCCCCACGCCGCCAGGCCAGCCGCGCTCGGTGGTGCCCACCGCGGGCAACGGCCAGGCGTACGTGAGCTGGCTGCCGCCCGCGAGCCACGGCGGCCGCCCCCTGTCGTACTTCAAGGTCATGACGGAGCCGGGCGGACAGGTGAAGCGGGTGGACGCGCCGGCGTCGGGCGCGCTCATTGAACAGCTCGACAACGGGAAGGCGTACTCCTTCACGGTCTGCGCGGCCAACGAGATGGGCGAAGGCCCGTGCTCACGCCCGACGGCCGCGGTGACGCTGCGTCCGGGCGGCGCGCCCACGAGCTGGGTGATGGGCTACTGGGTGGGCTACCAGCGCGACCTGTACCCGGTGGACTCGGTGGACATGTCGCTGCTCACGCACCTGGCGGTGGGCCGCATCCGCCCGCGCACCGACGGCACGCTCTACACCGACTTCGACGTGGACGCCGTGGAGGGCCCGAAGATGGCCCGGGCCCTGGCGCAGCGGGCGCACGCGGCCGGCAAGAAGGCGCTGCTGATGCTGGGCGGCATGGGCGAGTACGACGGTTTCAAGGGCGCGACGGAGACGCTGGAGAAGCGCCGGAACTTCGTGCGCAACATCATCAGCACGATGCGCGAGTTGCAGTTCGACGGCGTGGACGTGGACTGGGAGCCCATCTTCCTGCCGCAGGACAGCGCGCCGCTGCTCGCGCTGCTGGACGACCTGCGCGCCGCGGATGAGAACATCATCATCACGGTGCCGGTGGGCTGGGTGAACTCCAACTTCCCACTGGGCAAGGTGGACGCGGAGTTCCACCGCCAGCTCGCGGCCCGCGTGGACCAGATGAACATCATGGCCTACAAGATGAGCGGCCACTGGGGGCAGTGGGCGAGCTGGCACACCAGCGCGCTCTTCGGTGAGACCCACCAGCACCCCAGCTCCGTCTCCAGCTCCGTGCAGGCGTTCCTGGACGCGGGCGTGCCGCCGCAGCGCATCGGCATCGGCGTGGGCTTCTTTGGCACCTGCTGGAAGGGCATCACCGAGCCGGGCACCCCGCTCGACGGGCGCAAGGACATCCGCGAGGAGCAGAGCGACAATGCGATGAGCTACGCCAACATCCAGACGCTCTACTACTCGCCGGAGGCGTACCGCTGGGATGATGCCGCCAAGGCGCCCTACCTCTCCTTCCCCACCGCGTACGGCCCGCAGTCCTGCAACTACATCTCCTACGAGGACATCGCGTCCGTGTCGGAGAAGGGCCGCTGGGCGCGGGAGAAGGGCCTGGGGGGCGGCATCATCTGGACCGTCAACCAGGGCCACTTCAAGAACGCCCCGGCGGGTGAGCGGGATCCGCTGATGAAGGCCGTGCACACGGCCTTCCTCAAGCCCTAGATGTAGCGGGCCTCGAAGAGCTGCCGCAGCGCCGGTTCGGTGCGCAGCAGCTCCAGCGTGAGGGCGGCGTGGCCGGGCACGTACCCATTGCCCACGAGCATGGTGACGTCCTTGCCCACGCCCTCCGCGCCCAGGGCCGCCGTGGTGAAGCTGGTGGCCATGGAGAAGAAGATGACCGTGCCGCCGTCCTTCACGGACAACAGCGACGCCATCTCCGTGTTGCCCACGCTGGCGCAGTTGACCACCAGGTCGCAGAGCTGACCGCCCGTCGCCTTCCGCACCGCCTCCATCACGTCCACGCCCTGGGTGGCGTCCACCTTCAGGGCCTCGTCGCACAGGCCGATGGCGGACAGCGCGTCCAGCGCCTTCTGGGAGATGTCCAGCGCCAGCAGCTTGCCCCGGCTCTCCAGGCTGCGGCGGGCCTGCGCCAGGCACAGCGCGCCGCTCTTGCCCGCGCCCAGCACCGCCACCGTCATGCCCGGGCGCACGTGGCGCGCCACCAGCGCGGGCGCACCGCACACGTCCAGCGCCGCCAGCGACAGCGTGTCCGGCATGTCCGAAGGGAGCTTCGCGTAGATGCCGCTCGCGAAGAGCAGCGCGTGGCCGCGGATGTCCACGCGGTCGATGTCCGCGTGCACCGCCTTCACCTCTTCGATGACGAGCGGCGTGAGCGTCAGGCTCACCAGCGTGGCGATGCGGTCCCCGGGCTTGAGCACGCCGTTGGCGGGGTGCTTCGCGCCCAGCTCCTTCACGCGGCCAATGAGCATGCCGCCCGAGCCGGTGACGGGGTTCTGCATCTTGCCGCGCTCGCGCACGATGTCCTGGATGCGCCCCGCGATGCGCGCGGGGTCGCCCCCCACGTCGTCCTTGATCTGCTTGAAGGACGCGGCGTCGATGTTGAGGCTCTCCACGTCGATGAGCAGCTCCGCCTCGCCGCACGGCAACGAGGGGTCCAGCTTGCGCGCGCGCTGCGGCAGCACGCCCTTCTCACCGACGACGCGCGACAGTCCGTACGTATCCATGCCCCCCCCTTATCAGTCCGCGGCCAGGCGCGGCACCAGCACCGACAGCGACCGCTCGAAGCGGTACGACACGCCCGAGTGCCCGTCCTCGAACTCCTCGTGCACCACGTCCACGCCGCCGGCCTTCAAGTCGTCCGCCACCATGCGCGTGCCCCAGCGCAGGTTGAACTCGTCGCGGGTGCCGGCGTCCAGGTAGACCGTCTTGAGCTTGCGGAACGAGTCCAGGAACTTGGGCACGAAGCGCACGGGGTCGTGCACCAGCCACCGGTTCCACACGTCCAGGCGCAGCTTCGCGTTGTGCTGCTCGAAGGGCAGCTCCAGGTTGAGCGGCTCGCCCTTCTTCGGCGAGTACGCCGCCGCCATCGCCAGGATGTTGATGACCGGGAAGTCGTCGCCGCGCACCTTGGTGTCCCGCGCGCGCTGACGCAGCTCCGTCACCCATGTGTCCACGCCGCCGGCCTTCATCAGCGCGGTGGCCGCCTTGGGCAGGTCCGGCAGGTACGAATATTCGAAGTAGGAATCCGGCGCGTGCGCGCCCACCAGGGAGAACACCTCCGGGTGGTAGCGGCCCATCACCAGCGCGCCGTAGCCGCCGGAGCTGTGGCCCACCACCGCGCGCGACGCGGCCTTGGGCAGCGTGCGGAAGGTCTTGTCCACGAAGCCGACCACGTCCTTGATGAGGTAGTCGCGGTAGCGGCCAATGGCGTCGCTGTTCACCCACTGGCTGCCGCCCAGCTTCGTCCACGCGTCCGGGAAGACGCCGATGACGGGCGGAATGGTGCCGGCTTCGATGAGCGCGTCCAGGCGGTCCGGCACGGAGGGCGAGAAGCCGGACGCGTTGGTCCAGGAGCCGCCGCCGTTGCCGAAGGCGTGCAGGAAGTAGACGGCCGGGTAGCGCTGCGTGCCCGCGGCGTAGCCCGGCGGCAGGTACACGGTGAGCCGGCGGCGGGCCGGATCTCCCAGCGGGTTGTTCTCCAGCGCGGGGGACTGCACTTCGCGCGTCTCGAGCACTCCCTTCATCGGTGCCTCTCCTGGTCGTCGCGGTGCGCCGCGCGGTCTATGCGCTGGAGCCCGGGTGCTTGCCGAACAGCTTCATCACCTGCTGCAGGTCCTCCCACGCCTTGCGCTTCTCCGCGCTGTTGCGCAGGAGGTACGCGGGGTGGAAGGTGGGCATGAGCTGGATGCCCTCGTATTCGCGCCACTGGCCCCGCATGCGGGTGATGGGGGTGGTGTCCCGCAGGAGCGTCTGCGCCGCGAACTTGCCCAGCGCGACGATGACCTTCGGCTGGATGGCGAGCAGCTGCGAGCGCAGGAAGGGCTCGCACGCGGCGATCTCATCCGGCTCCGGGTTGCGGTTGCCGGGCGGGCGGCACTTCACGACGTTCGCGATGTAGACGTCGTTCCGGGTGAAGCCCATGGCGCCGATCATCTTGGTGAGCAGGTCGCCCGCGGCGCCCACGAAGGGCACGCCCTGGAGGTCCTCGGTCTCACCGGGGCCCTCGCCCACGAACACCAGGTCCGCGCGCGGGTTGCCGGAGCCGAACACGATGTTCTTGCGGCCCGTGCACAGCTTGCAGCGGCGGCAGTCGCCCAGCTCGCGGCGGATCTGATCCAGCGTGGGGCGCTCGCCCTCCACGACGCCGGGCAGCGCGCCGTTGTAGCGGGGCGTCGACTTCGGCACGTCCAGCAGCATCCCCGGAGCAGGCGGCGGCGCGGCGCGAGGGGCCGGGGTGTCGGAGGCCAGCGGGCGCGACGCGGCCATGGGGGCGCGAGGCGGGGCGGCGGCCATCGGCGCGCCCAGCGGCTGCTTCATCGCGGCGTGCAGGGCGTCGCGCGTCGGCGACTCCGCCGGGGGCCGGGGAGGCGGGGGGGCGGCGGCCGGCTCGGGGGCCCTGGTCCGGGCAATCATCGAGCGCACGGACGAGGCGGCGGCGCGCTGCTGCTGGAGCTCGGCGGCGACCTTCGCGTCGACGAGGAGCGAGCGGCCCGCGGTCTCCTCCTGCCAGAGGAGGTGGCGGCGCACGTCCTGGAGCACGTCGGCCAGCTCCTGCGCGGAATCAGGCGTGTCGTCGTTCACGGTCGTGGATCGGTATCGGAGGAGCTGTCCCGGTGCAAGGAAGCAGCCGGGGAAGTTGCCTGTACGCTTAGCCCAGGGTCGGGGCTTGCGCCACCTTCCGGGCGGATGCGCCGGGCTCTGGTCGAATCAGGACACACCCCGGGCGAACCCTCCTTGCCTCCGGGCGGACGCGGGGAAGATGGCGGGCGGACGTCCTACCCGTTTTCCAGGAGCCCCTCGCACATGATCAAGGTGGCCATCGTCGTTGGAAGCACCCGGCCGGGCCGCAAGGCGGACAAAGTCGCCAGCTGGGTCCACGACATCGCGAAGAAGCGCGGCGACGCCACATACGAGCTCGTCGACATCCAGGACTTCAACCTGCCCCTCCTGGACGAGCCGACCCCGCCGTCCATGGGCAAGTACACCCAGGAGCACACGAAGCAGTGGAGCGCGGCGGTGGCGAGTTACGACGCCTACGTCTTCGTCACGCCCGAGTACAACCACGGCCCGTCCGGCGCGCTGAAGAACGCGCTCGATTTCGTCTATGGCGAGTGGAACAACAAGGCCGCCGGCTTCGTGGGCTACGGCAGCGCGGGCGGCGTGCGCGCGGTGGAGCAGCTGCGCCTCGTCGCCGCGGAGCTGCAAATGGCCACGGTGCGCGCGCAGGTGCAGCTGTTCCTGTCCACCGACTTCGAGCACTACACCGTCTTCAAGCCGGATCCGCACAAGGAGAAGCAGGTGAACGCGCTCCTGGATCAGCTCGTCTCCTGGGGCACGGCGCTGCGCACGGTGCGCGTGAAGCCGTAGCGCCTCAGGTGTCCTGGCGGGCCCTCTCCGTGGCGGCCCGCCGCAGCGCCTCCGCCGTGTCGGGGTCCGCCGGGAAGAACGACTCGATGGCCAGCTCCGCGAGCGTGATGTCCACGGGCGTGCCGAACACGGTGGTGGTGCTGAAGAGGGACAGCCGCCCCAGCGACGTGCGCACGCGCAGGGGCACCACCACGCCCGCGAAGTCGCGCGCCTTCGCGTCCGGGGCGGCCTCCGGCACCGGGTAGCCCTTCAGCTCCTCCAGGAGCGCCGCGAGCGTGGCGTCCGCGCTGGAGTCCACCTGCCGGTGCAGCCGCGTGAGGACGTGGTCGCGCCACTGGCGCAGGTTCTCGATGCGCGGCGCGAGCCCGTTCGGGTGCAGGCTCAGGCGCAGGACGTTGACGGGCGGCTGGAGCATCTCCGGCGGCAGGTCGGCCAGCAGCACGCCCACCGCGCGGTTCGCGGTGACGAGCGTCCAGTGCCGGTCCACCGCGAGCGCCGGGTAGGGCTCATGGCCCGCGAGCACCAGCTCCACGGCCTCGCGCGTGGCGGTGAGCGCGGGGTCGTCCAGGGGGCGCTCGGAGAAGACGGGGGCGAAGCCCGCTGCCACCAGCAGGCCGTTTCGGTCGCGCAGGGGCACGTCCAGTTCCTCCGCCAGGTGGAGCAGCATCTCGCGGCTGGGCTGGGAGCGGCCGGTCTCCAGGAAGCTCACGTGCCGGGTGGAGACCTCCGCGCGCAACGCGAGGTCCATCTGGCTCAGCCCGCGCCGCTGACGCCAGCCGCGCAGCAGCTCTCCCACGGGCCGGCTCTGCTGAAGGCTCGTCATGGCCGGGAAGATAGGGGGCCCACGTCAGCGCTTCCATTCCCTCGGAGGTAATCGACACCGCGCGGCCCGGCTCGCATCTTGTCCATCAACGACGGACGGCTTCACGGCCTCCGCCGTTTCCAACTCTTCGCAAGGGAAACGTGTGCCATGAGCGTCAAGAACGTGTCGGGAAGCCTGTTGCGCCGCGCGCTGCTGCTGGACGGCGTCGCCAGTGGAGCCATGGGCCTGTTGATGGCGGCGGCCGCGGGCCCCCTGGGGCCGCTGCTGGGCCTGGAGCCGGGCCTCTTGCGTGCGGCGGGGCTGGGGCTCATCCCCTTCGCCCTGCTGCTCGGGTATTTGGCGTCGCGAGACACCCTGCCCTCGTGGCCGGTGTGGTTCGTGGTCGCGGTGAACGCGCTGTGGGTGGTGGACAGCGTGCTCCTGATGACGCACGGCCCGACGGCGCCCACGGGGCTCGGGGTGGCGTTCGTCACGGCGCAGGCGCTGGCGGTCGCGGTGTTCGCGGCGCTGGAGTACGCGGGGCTGCGGCGCGGCACGACGGCGGCGCTGGCCTGAGCGCTTCGCCGAGTGTCCGGTTCGCGCGGCCCGGGCCTCACGCCGTGCCGCGCGGCCCGCCGGGCATTGCTATCGTGGGGGGACATGACTTCCTTCCCGCGCCCGTGGCTCGTCATCGCAGCGCTGTCCTCCGGAGTCATTGGCTGCGCCACGCTTGGAGGCGCGCAGGGAAAGGACCTGGTGACGCTGCGCTACGGCTGGCCGGAGCAGGCAGCCATCCGGGTGATGCACACGGTGGACGTGCGGACGGACTGGAGCGGCCGGATGACGGCGCAGCGCCGGTACGCGATGCGGCTCGGGCCCGTGGATGAGGAGGGGCGCCGGAGGTTGGTCATCCAGGACGTGGAGATCATCGAAGCCCCCTTCCCCGCCTTCGTGGAGCCGCTGGCCACGTCCATCATCGACGCGAAGGGGGACTTCCAGGGGATTGATCCGCTGGAGGACGGGCCCGGCCGGGACCTGTTGGATGCGCTGCCGGTCAGCCCGCGGAAGAAGGCGCAGATGACGAAGGCGCTCACGAACGGACTGGAGCGGGAGGCCCGCAACCGGTGGAACGAGTGGGTGGGCAGCTGGCACGGGGCGCGCTTCAAGCCAGGGCAGACGGAGGTCGTGTCCACGACAATGTCCGTGGGCACCGGGCAAAAGAAGACCGAGGAGGTCCCCGCCGAGGAGCGCGTCCGGCTGGACGTGGGAGTGCCCTGCTCCGAAGCCGAGCCGGAGCCCCGGTGCGTGAAGCTGAAGCTCGTGCGGGAGCCCGTGGGACAGACGGATGAGACGCAAGGACGGTACGCGCACGTGGAACTGGAGTTGGTGACGGATCCGGCGACGCTGCTGCCGTACTCCTCGCGAGTCATCCGCATGGACCGCGTGGACTGGAGCGGTGGCAACGGTGAGCCTGACTTCCATGAGGCCGTGCACGTGGAGCAGCACACGTTCCTCCATGGAGTGGAAGGGTCACCGGGACAGGTTGCGGTCGTGGAGCAGCGTTAGTCCGAGCCTGGTTGGCGGGCGCGCTCTTGCCGCGCTATCACCGCTTGCCGTGACAGCCATTCTGCGTGCCGCGAGCGCGGCGTTCGTCCTTGCCCTTGTTGGATGCGGCTCGGCCACGGTTGGTACGACGGGCAAGCCCGCCATGGCGCATGGTTCGGAGATCTCCATGTCCATGAAGCGCTTGCTGGCTGAAGTCTCCACCCATCACTTTCCCAACCCACCGGCGACGCCCGCGCAGATAGCCGCCTTCGAGGCACGCGTTGGATGGAAGCTGGACGAAGACCTGCGAGCCTTCTACCTGCACTGCAACGGGGCGACGCTCTTCGCCCCGCTCCCAGACGTCAATTACCACCTGCTGCCGCTGGATCGCATCGAGCGAGCTCGCGCTGCCATCAGAGGCAGCGAAGAGGACGCGGACGGGTCGCCGTCGCACTACACGTTGGTAGACATGCAGGACACCAACTTCGTCATCCTGGACGTAGCCACGCCAGAGAACGGCAGCTACCCACTGCTCGACGCTTTTCATGAGACGTATCCAGACGAGGCTCCTCGCATCGCGGCATCCTTCGCGGAGTTCCTGGAGAAGGCGCTGCGCAGTGGCAACCGCTCGTTCTGGCTGAGCAGCGGACCCTTGGAGGAATAGGAGCGCTCAACCCAGCCCCACTTCGCCGAAGTAGTCGAGGAACGCGCGGATGCGTGCTGGGAGCTGCCTCGCGGGATCGAGGAACACCGCATGGAACGCCTCGGTGTCTCCGGGGTTCCGGTCCTCCATCACCACGATCAGCCGTCCTGCCCGCAGGTCCTCGCGGACCATGAACACCGGGATCCGAGCGAGCCCTGCTCCCGCGAGCGCCAGGTGCCGCACCGCCTCTCCGTCACTGACCTGCACGTTGCCGACACACGGAATAGAAACCGGAACGCCTCGCTCCACGAAGGGCCAGTGCTGCGCGGAGCGCGCGTAGCTGAAGCCCAGGCGGTTGTGCTTCTCCAGGTTCGCGACCGTCCTCGGCGTCCCTTCGCGCTTCAAGTACTCCGGTGAGCCGACGACGTGGAAGCGCGTCTCCCCCAGCTTCCGCGCGATGAGCTTGGACGACTTGAGCGGACCCGCGCGGATGGCCACGTCCGCGCGGTCCTCCAGCAGGTCCACCACCTGATCCGTGAGCCCGATGTCCAACCGGATGCCCGGATACCGGGACTGGAACGCGGGCACCTGCGGCAGGAGAACGTGCGTCCCATAGGGCACGTTGGTGTTCACGCGCACCCGGCCCGAAGGCGCGTCGTGTGACGTGACACCGCGCTCGGCGGCCTCCAGCTCCGCGAGCACCTGGACGCTGCGCTCGTAGAAGACGCAGCCCTCGGACGTGAGCTGGAGGCCCCGGGTGTTGCGGTGGATGAGCCGCGCGCCCAGGCGGGCTTCCAACCGCGCGACGAGCTTGCTGACCGCCGACGGCGTCATCCGCAGCGTGCGCGCCGCCGCGGAGAATCCCTCCTGCTCCACGACCCGGACGAAGACCTCCATCTCTCCGGAGCGATTGATTTCCAGACGGGCCATTGAATTGAACTCACAAGTCCTGTGCCTGGAGCGGCTCTACCTCGTGACACGGCACGCGAATACTAGACCCGTGCGGCCCCGGAAACGGATCCACGTGGGGCCGCATGGAGAATCCCATGTCTTCCCCCAAGAACGTGGCCCTGGTCGTCGGGGCCCATGGCATCGCTGGCCTCAACTTCATCGAACACCTGGAAGCGCTCGGCGGCTGGGAGGTCATCGGCCTGTCCCGCCGTGGAGGCGAGCCGCGCAAGGGCGTGCGCTTCATCTCGGTGGACCTGCTCGACGCGGCCGACAGCCGCGAGAAGCTGAGCGGCCTGACGCAGGTGACGCACATCTTCTACGCCGCCTATCAGGACCGCCCGACGCTCGCGGAGCTGGTGGCGCCCAACGTCGCCATGCTCGTCAACGTGGTGGACGCGGTGGAGCCCGTCGCCCGGAACCTCCAGCACATCAACCTGATGCAGGGCTACAAGGTCTATGGCGCGCAGCTGGGCCCCTTCAAGACGCCCGCCCGGGAGACGGACGCGGCGCACATGCCGCCCTCGTTCAACGTGGATCAGCAGGTGTTCCTGGAACAGCGCCAGCGGGGCAAGGCGTGGACGTGGTCCGCGCTCCGCCCGTCCGTCGTCGTGGGCTACGCGATGGGCACGCCGATGAACGCGGCGCTGGCCATCGCGGTGTACGCATCCATGTCCAAGGAACTGGGCATCCCGCTGCGCTTCCCCGGGCCGCCGTCCGCCTACGACATCCTCATGGACCTCACGGACGCGAGGCTCCTGGCGCAAGCCATGCTGTGGTCCGCGACGAGCCCACAGGCCGCGAACCAGGCCTTCAACATCAACAACGGCGACCAGTTCCGCTGGAGCGACCTGTGGCCGAGGATCGCCCGCATGTTCGACCTGGAGGTGGCCCCTCCCCTCCCCATCTCCCTGGTGGAGACGATGGCGGACAAGGCGCCACTCTGGGACGCGATGGTCGCGAAGCACGGGCTCGCGCCTCATCCGTACACGGACATCAATCCCTGGCGGCATGCCCAGGGGGTGTTCTCCACGAACTTCGACTTCCTCGCGGACCCGTCCAAGGCTCGCCGCCACGGGTTCCCGGGGCACATCGAAACAGAGGCGAGTTTCCGCGAGGTCTTCGCGGACTACCGCCGCCGCAAGGTCATTCCCTGAGCGCTTCGACCACGAGAGAGCGGAAGTAGCGCGCACCCGGGTCCGCGTCCGTCCGGGTGTGCCAGATGAGCGACTTGGTCATGCGCGGTGAGGGAAACGGCATCTCCACCGTGCGCAGGGGCAGCATGTCGCAGAAGGCCCGGGCGACCCGGCGGGGCACACCGGCCACCAGGTCGGAGCGGGCCGCCGCCAGCGCCGCCGCGAAGAAGTGCGGGACGGCGAGCCCCACCTCCCGCGTGAGCCCGCGCTCCTTGAGGATGCGCGCATGCTGCTGGGCGCCGATGCCCGGGCGCCCTTCCGCGAGGTGCAGGTCGATGTGCTTCGACGTGTTGTAGAGCGCCTTCGTCAGCGTCTTGCCTCGGATGCGCGGATGGTCGCGGCGTACGAGCAGCACGGCGTCATCCGTGTACAGCGGTTCGGCGTGGCACCCCGGTCCCGTGGCCTCCGCTGGGCCCAACGCCACGTCCACCGCGCCCGTGGTGAGCCCATCCCGTTCGACGAGGTAGTCGATGCTCACGACGCGCAGGAGCGCGGCGGGAAGACGCTTCTCGAACAGCGCCGCGAGCACCGGCACGTCGGAGACACCATGGTGGTCCGCGCCCGCCAGGGTGAAGGTCCGCGTGCACGTCTCCGGCTTGAAGCCCTGCCCTCCCTCCAGCGCCAGCTGGAGCTGACCCACGGCGGACGCGATGAAGGGCCGCAGTTCTTCACACCGGGGCGTCGGCACCAGCCCCCGTCCGCTGCGCACCACCAGCGGGTCTCCCAGCACGTCGCGCAGCCGGGCCAGCGCGTTGCTCACCGCGGACTGCGTGACGTGAAGCTCCCGCGCCGCACCGGTCGCGCTGCCGGACTCCAGCACCGCGTGCAACACGAGGAACAGGTTGAGGTCGATGGCGGAGAGATTCACGGCCGTGATTCTAACCATCATGGACCATCACTGGTGGAGATGGCCTTCAGGGCCGTAGTCATGGGCGCAGAAAGCGAGGCCCCATGTCTTCCGCCACCGAAGCCGCCGCCATCCGCGAGCGCATGCAGCAACTTTACGAATGCTGGAACCAGGGCGATGCCCAGGCCTACGCCGCGTGCTTCACGGAGGACGTGGACTACGTCGCCTTCGACGGCAGCCACCTCAAGGGACGGCAGGCCAATGCGGAGGCCCACCAGGCCCTCTTCGACGGTGTCCTCCGGGGCTCCACGCTCGACGGTGAGGTGAAGTCCCTGCGCTTCCTCGCGCCGGACGTGGCGCTCATCCACACCGAAGGCGTCGTCCAGCTGCGCTGGCAGCGCAAGGCTCCCAAGGGCCGGCGCTCCATCCAGACCACGGTCGCCGTGAAGCGCGAGGGCATCTGGTACTTCACCGCCTTCCAGAACACCCGCATCCAGCCGCCCAACGCCTTCGCGCGCTTGATGCTGCGGCTGATGGCGCCGAAGCGCTCAGCCTCGCGGTGACACGAGCAGCAGCGACAAGATTTCGCCCGCCACCGCGCGCTTGCTCCCCTGCAACACGCGGTCGGGGCCACCACGCGAAATCACCGTCACGCGGTTCGTGTCCGTCCCGAACCCCGCGCCCTCGGCGGTGACGTCGTTGGCGACGATGGCGTCCAGCCCCTTGCGCTCCAGCTTCTCGCGCGCGTGCTCCACCACCCGCTCCGTCTCCGCCGCGAAGCCCACCAGCACGGGACGCTTCGCCCGGCCCGCCACCTTGCGCGACGCCTCCAGCAGCACGTCCGGCGTGCGGACCAGCTTGAGGTTCTCCGGGCCCTCGCCCTTCTTCACCTTCTGCGGCGCTCGCGTCTCCGGCCGCCAGTCGCTCACCGCCGCCGTGGCGATGAACGCGTCCGCGGACTCCACGCGCGACAGCACCTCGCGCGCCATGTCCTCCGCGCTCACCACGTCCACCACCTCCAGGCCCGTGCGGTCCACCGCGCCCACCGGGCCCAGCACCACCGTCACCTTCGCGCCCAGCGCGCGCGCCTCGTGCGCCAGCGCCAGGCCCATCTTCCCCGTGGACGGATTGGAGATGAACCGCACCGGGTCCAGGTACTCGCGCGTGGGGCCCGCCGTCACCAGCACCGTCCTGCCCGTCAGCGGACCGCCGCCCAGCCTCGCCGCCACCGCGGACACGATGGCGCCCACGTCCGCCAGCCGGCCCGAGCCCACGTCTCCGCACGCCAGCATCCCCGCGCCCGGCCCCACCGTGCTGAAGCGCGCCTCCGTCAGCAGCGACGCCACGTTCTCCTGCGTCCGGGCGTTCTCCCACATGGCCACGTTCATCGCGGGCGCCAGCACCACCGGCCCCTTGAAGGCGAGCAGCGACGTCGTCACCGCGTCACCGCCGAAGCCCGCGCGGATCTTCGCGATGAGGTCCGCCGTCGCGGGCGCCACCACGTAGGCCTCGCCCCAGCGCGCCAGGTCCAGGTGGCCGAAGTTCCCCTCCTGCGCCGGGTCGAAGTAGTCCGTGAGCGGCGGGTGCCCCACGAGCGCCTGGAAGGTCAGCGGGGTGACGAACTGGCGCGCAGCCTCCGTCATGGCCACCCGCACCTCCGCGCCCGCGCGGCCCAGCTCACGCACCAGCTCGCAGGCCTTGTACGCCGCGATGCCGCCACCCACGCCGACGATGATGCGGCGACCCTTCAATGCGGATGCGTCCATGCGGCTTCATTACGCGGCAGCCCGCCCGGTCGCAACACGACTACCGCAGGGACACCTCACCCTGGGAGGGAACGTCCACCGCGCGCACCACCGGGCCCGTCCCCGGCATCTCCGCGTGGAAGTAGCCCCACACCAGCGTGTAGCGGCCCGGCCGCAAGCCTTGCACCACCACCCGCTCCGACATGGGCTGGTACACGAGCTGCGCGTAGCGCGAGCGCAGCAGCTCCGTGGGCGGATTGCCCACCGCGCCCACCTCCCCCGGCACCACCCACAGCGCCTTGCCCCGCTCCGGCTGGAGCAGCACCGTCACCGAACCCGTGCCCGGCACCGGCCCCAGGTCCAACGTCATGTCCGCGCCCGCCACCTGCACCACCACCGCCGGCTCGCCCATGCCTCCGCGAGGCCCCACCACGAAGCGATAGCTGCCCGGCGACAGGTCCGCGCTGTAGCGGCCATCCGCGCCGGTGATGAGCGACACCGTCTCGCTGCGGTCCGCGTTGAGCCCCTCCACCTGCGCGCCCGCCGCGGGCTGGCCGTTCGCCAGGTACACCCGGCCCGTCAGGCGCGTCGCGGGCTTGAGGGTCAGCTCCACCGGCGCCGTGCTCCCGCGAGGCACCTCCTGCGTGCCGCTCACCTTGCCCTTGCGCGCGGACACCGTGAAGCGCGGCACGAAGGGAGGGCTCGCCAGCGTGAAGGTGCCGTCCGGCCCCGACAGCACCGACCCGTCGCACACGTCGCACGTCACCACCGCGTCCGGCACCGGGCCTCCGGACGCATCCCGCACGCGGCCGGACACCGACGGTGCCTTCACCAGCACGATGTCACCCATGTCCGGCGGCGACGACGGGCGGTCCACCACCTGGGGCTCGTACCCCGCCGCGTCCACCGCGACGATGAGCCGGTCGCCCGCCGTGGACAGCGGCAGCTCGAAGCGTCCATCCGGGCTGTTCACGTCGTGCTCGTCCACCCGGAAGCGGCGCACCGGCTGGCCGGAGTCGTCCACCACGCGGCCCCGGAACGTCGAGCGCTTGCGCATCTTCACCCGCACCGGCGGCCCGCCCGCCTTGCCCTGCGGACGCTCCATCACCTCGTAGCCCGCGTGGCGCGCCTCCACCGCGTACGTGCGGTCCGGCCGCAGCGCGCGGAACTCGAAGTGGCCGCTGGAGTCCGACTGCGTCGGCTCCGCCACGCGCGGCGACACGCTCATCGCCGCGCCCACCACCGGCTGGCCGTCCTCGTCCACCACGTCGCCCACGAGCTGCGCGCCGGCCTCCAGCTCCACCGTCACCTGCTGCCGGGCGCCGTCCTGCACCGTCACCGCCTTGGGCCCGGACTGGAGGTACTCCGGATGCGACGCCATCAGCTGGTACGTGCCCGGCGGCAGCCCGCGCATGGGCACCACGCCGTCCGGCCCCGAGGGGCGGTCGCTGCGGAAGATGTTCTCCGGATCCGCCCACATCACCACGTCCGCGCCCTCCACCCGCCGGCCGCCGCTGGACACCGTCACGTCCGCGCCCGCCTTCGCCTCCAGCGACAGCGTCACGTCCGTCGCGGGCGCCGTCGCCTGCACGCTGCCGCCGCCCCACTCGGAGTGGTGCGCGTGCAGCGTGTAGAGCCCGGGCATGGGCACCTGCGCGGTGAAGCGGCCGTCCTCGCCCGCGTTCACCACCTCGCCGGTGGGCTGCACCAGGACGGACACGCCCGACGCGGGCCGGCCGTACTCGTCGATGACCTGCCCGCGGATGACCGTGGCCTTCGCCAGCTCCAGCTCCAGCGGCGTCTCACCCGGTGCCACGCGCGCCGGCAGCTGCGCCGCGGTGAAGCCCTCCGCCTGCCCCTCCAGCACGTACTCGCCCGGCGCCAGCGGCCCCAGCTCCGCCAGCGCCCCGGTGGGCACCGCGTCGCGGCGGATGAGGTCGCCCGCCACCGTGCGCAGGAGCAGCTGCGGGTTGGGCACCGGCTGGCCGTCCTCGTCCACCACCGTGACGAGCAGCCGGCCCGCCGCCTCCAGCACCAGCGTCACCTGCGTCACCCGCTGCGACAGCGTGAGCGTCTGGGGCGCGGAGCCGAAGCCCGGCGCCTCCGCCGTCACCACCACCTCGTCCGGGTACAGGCCGTTGAAGCGCACCGGCCCGCCCTGCGCCTCCGTGTGCTCCTCGCGCGTCAGGTGGTCGCCCCTCAGCCGCACCGTCGCCGCCGCGGGCGCCCCGTCGCGCGTCACGCGAACCTCCAGCGTGCGCGACGGCGTCAGCTTCAGGCGCAGGGGCTGCGAGTCCGCCTCCACCTGCTGCGCCACCGCGGGCTGGAAGCCCTCCGCGTCCGCGAGCACGTAGAAGGGCCCCTCGCCCAGGCCGGACAGCATGAAGGCCCCGCCCGCGCCCGCCACGGCCTCGAAGGGCAGCGGCACCTTGCGCGACACCGCGCGCACGCGCGCCCCGGGCTTCGCCTGTCCGGAGTCGTCCACCACCGTGCCGGTGATGCTCCGCAAGGGCGGCAGGTACAGCTCCACCGGCTCTCCCGGCGCGGCCCGGTCCCTGAGCGCCACGCCCAGCCCCGCGGCGCGGGCCCAGACGGTGAAGGACACGCCCGCCAGGTGCTCGAAGCGGAACCTGCCTTCCGCGTCCGTGCGCACCGTGGCGCGCGCCGTGAGGAAGCCCTGCTGCTGTTCGAAGAAGGCCCGCGTGTGCAGCGCCGTCTCATGCGCGGTGCAGGCCAGGAGCGCCAGGCCGCACTCGTCGCACCGCACGTCCGCCAGCGTCCGCTCCGCCGACGCCGCGAGCGACACCTCCGCGTCCGCCACCGGCCGGCCGCCGCCGTCCAGCACGCGCCCGGTGAGCGTCAGCCCCTCCTGCGCGCCGGAGGACACCGCCACCGCGTTGAAGGCGGGCATCCCCTGGCGGATGGAGCTGGCGGAGACGGGCGACACGGGACGCGCGGCGGGAGCGCCCCACCGGGGCCCCAGCACGAGGGCGGTGATGGCCAGCACGGCGGCCACCGCGATGAAGACCCATTTGCGCATGTGTACGCGGCCGGGACCTTACTCTCCGGCCGGCCCCCCAACGACGGTTTCCCCCGGGAAATTCCAGAGCGTCCTGTTGAGGACGTCCCGGGGGCCCGTGGGGTTCCCGGATCAGTCTTCCGCGAACGGCTGGATGGCCTGCGCCACCGCCAGCTCCTGCCGGGCCTCGCTCAGCTCCGAGTTGGTGGCGCGAAGCCGGTCGCTCAGCACCTGCACGAAGCTCCAGAGCATCTTCACCGCGAGGATGGCCTCGCGCTTCATCAGCCCCATGAGGTCCGAGCGGGCGATGACCATGGTCCGCGTGGGCTCCGTGGCGCGCACGGTGGCCGAGCGGGGCGCGTTGTCGATGAGGCCCATCTCGCCGAAGTGCCCGCCCGAGCGCAGCTCCGCGATCTCCACGCCGTTCTTCTCGATGGCCACCCGGCCCCGGATGACGACGAAGAGCTCCTCGCCCGGCTGCCCCTCCACCACGATTTCCCGACCCGCCGGGTAGGTGCGCGTGGTGGCGATGGACAGCACCGCCGTCTGCTCCTTGTAGGTGAGGTGGCGGAAGAGCGGGATCTTCCGCAGCGCCTCCATGCGCGACTGCGCCTCGCTCGTCTCCTCGCTGGCGAGCGCCGCGCTGTCGCCGGCCACCTTCACCACCACGGCGGTGATGTTGTCCTTGCCGCCGCGCTCGTTGGCCATCTCCACGAGCTTGCGCGGCAGGTCCCCGGGCTGCAGCCCCGCGACCAGGGGGAGGATCTCTTCGTCCTCGATGTAGCCGTGCAGGCCGTCGGAACAGAGGAGGAACACGTCGCCGGGCATCAGGTCCACGATGAGCGTGTCGACCTGGACGGACTCCTGGATGCCCACCGCGCGGGTGATGACGTTGCGGTACTGCGAGGTGGCGGCCTGCTCCTTGGTGATGGTGCCGGCCTTGAGCTGGGCGGCGACGAGCGTGTGGTCCTCGGTGAGCCGGTGGCACTGTCCGTGCCGCACCAGGTACACACGGCTGTCGCCCACGTGGCCGATGACGCCCTTGTTGCCGCCCACGGCCAGGCACACGAACGTCGTGCCCATGCCGCGCTTGGAGGCGTCCGTCATCGCCGTGCGGTAGATGTCCGCGCACGCGCGCTGCACCGCCACCTCCACCAGCGCGGCGGCGGCGGAGCGGCTGTCCGCGGTGGGGTTCTGCGCCAGGTCCTTGAGCAGGTGCCGGTTGGCCGCGATGTGCTGCTTGACGACCTCCGTGGCCCGCGCGCTGGCGACTTCACCCGCGGCGTGTCCGCCCATGCCATCGGCGACCATGAACAGGCCGAGCGACGCGTCCACCATCATCGCGTCTTCGTTGTGTTGCCGTTTCCGGCCGACATCGGTCAGCCCGAAGGCTTCTGTGGTCAAGGCCACCGCGAACGCTCCCATCCGTGCCTAGAGGGTGACTCCGCACGTTACGCAGGCCGCCGAAGACGTGGCAAGGCTTCAGGGTTGTAGACGCACAGCCAGCAGGCGCGTGAAGCCGCCGGCCGTGTAGAAGCTGACCTCCACCTGACCGAAGCGCAGCCGCACCCCGTCCTCCACCGGCATGGGTTTGCGAGCCAACAACCGGCCTCCCGCCACGTACGAGCCGTTCTTCGAGCCCGCATCCGTCAGCAGGAAACCCGTATCCCCCGGGTCCCGTGAAAACCACGCGTGGAAGCGGGACACGCTGCCGTCATCCAGGACGACGTCGTTGTTGCTGGTGCGCCCCACGGTGATGCCCCGGCCGAAGGCGTTGCCCTGGCACTTGAGCACCGGGAAGACGACGGGTTCGTCCTGGCCGAGCGTCGGCGGGCCCGCGTTCGTCACGGTGCGCAGCGGGTACTCCTCCAGGTCGGCGGGAGTCACCCCGCCCAAAGGAGGCGTGAAGAGGAGGACCGCCGCGGGGAGTCCCCGTTCGAACTCCTCGCGGTTGCGCAGGTAGCGCGCGACGTGGGCACTGAGCAGCTCGACCATGGGGCGTGAACGTGGACGCGGCGCCCGGCCCGCACCGGCAGGCGGGGCCGCTCCCGCTCACGGAGTGTACCGCGCCCCTACCGCCAATCCGCGAAAAATCCGATGTTCACGCCACCCACGAAGTCCCGCGCGAGGCTGCGTCTCTTGAGGCCGAAGGGCTCCGAGTAGCCCAGGGCGAGCCCCACGCCCACGTCCCGTTGCAGCTGGTAGCCAATCTGGATGCGGCCCTGGACGCTGCCCGCGGTGCGGCGGTCCGGGGGCTGGGTGGTGAAGTGGGCGCCGTAGAAGGTGGGGCCGCCCGTCACCTGGAAGCCCCAGTGGGCCTTGCCCGGCAGGTGGTTGCGGTAGCCGAAGCCCACCTGCGCGGTGTGCTCGTAGTAGGAGGACACCGGCAGGAGGAAGCCCTCCATCGCCGTGTCGGGCAGCGACGCCGCCCATCCCACCCCACCCTCCAGGATGGCGATCCACGCGTCCTTGCGGTCCTGGAAGAGGGTGAACTCCCACTGCACGCGCACGTTGGGGATGACCGCGCCGTTGTTGAACTGCGTGCCCAGGAACACGCCCCGGGGCAGCCAGGCGGGCGTGCGCGACACGTGGCTCCGCAGGTCATCCGGCCCGCGCGACTGCGCGGCGGCGGAGGTGGAGACCACGGCGAGTGAAATGACCAGCAACGTTCGAGCGAGGTGGAGCATGGGACGCTATCCACCGTGGCAGCGCGCACTTGTCAACGAAGTGTTCCGTTGGCTATGACACGCAGCGCCCTTCTGCCCGTCGCGGGAGGTCACCAGGAGCGGAACACCGAATGCCAGTCGTCACGGTCCGGGCCAGCAGCAAGCAGGGTCCGGCGCAGCTCGACACGCTGGTTCGCAAGGTCACGCAGAAGACGTCGGGGCTCCTGGAGGAGAACGACCGGGTGCTGGTCGTCTACGGCGAGGGGCAGGCCAGCCTCTACTACGAGGGCGCGCCCCGTCCGCGTGCCGTGCCCCGCCCGGCCTGACGTTCCCGCGGTCCCTCAGTCGTCAGGCCCGAGCCTGCGCGCGCGCTGGAAGAGCGCCGGCGGGTCGCGGTCCACGGCGGCGATGAGGCGGTGTCCCAGCAGCTCGTAGGTCTCCGTCTCGATGGGGCCACGGCCCGGGGCCTCCAGCCCGTCGAAGTTGCCCACGCGGTAGCGCGCCGCGAAGACGAAGTGGAAGTCCGGCGGCGCGAAGAGGTGTTCGGGGTCCCCCGCCGGGTGGACGTCCATGGCCCAGCGCGGCTCGAACGCCAGCGGGTGGATGCCTCGCTCCACCTGCTCCATGTGTTCGCGCGTGTAGAGCCCGGTCATCTCCTGCAGCGTCGCGCCGGCCTCGAAGCGCACGTGCGGGTAGAGACGGAAGCACGGGTGCTGCGGATCCAACGCGTAGAGCCAGCCGCCGGGCGGGGTGAGCTCGCGGAACACGGCGAGCATCCGAGCCGCCAGGTCGCGATAGAGCTCCAGCCGGGCGTCGTGCTCCAGGCGGAAGAAGGCGTCGTCGATGACGAAGCGCACATTGCCCTGCTCCGCGGACGGCCACGCATGGTCCAGCGCGTGGCGCTCCGCGTCGGCTGACAAGGGCATCCAGGCTTCGGGTTCTGGCTTGAGCTCGAGCACGACCTTGTCCCCCCCATTCCGCGAAAGCCAGGGTATGCGCGCAACGCAGGAAACGCGCAAGCACCTGCCGGGAGGGGTCCGTGTCTGTCATTTGACGTCCCCCTACGGAGAGGGCCGGAGCTGTGAGTCTTTGAAGACCGCACCGGGTGTCGCGCGGTGGACGGCGCGCTGGCGAGGGGAGCGCACGCCTACGGCAGCTCGGCCTCGTCCCCCAGGAACGTGTAGCTGAAGGTCCCTACGCGGGCGCCCTGGCCGCCGTTGACCTCCTCGAACGTGCCCCGCACCACCGTCCCCGCGTAGTCGATGGTGAGCTGGCTGTTCTGGATGCGGCCATTGCCCAGGCGGAAGTCCAGCCAGAGGTTCTCTCCGAGCTCCGCGGGCACGGGGCACACGTGGAGCTGATCCGGGCGCACGTCGCGCAGGTACTCGGACTCCACCTCGCCGCCTTCCGCGCCGGGCTCGGTGACGTTCGCGTAGGTGGCGGAGAGGGAGCACTTCAGCTTGTTCATCGAGATGATGGCGTCGTCGTCGTTGTAGACGTTGAAGCCCACGTCCAGCTCCCCTTCCGACTGCTTCGCGCCGGTGTCGAGCTGGAGCTCCAGGTTGTACGTCCCCTGGTACTTGCGGTTGATGTCGTCCTCTCCGCAGCCGGTCAGCGCCGTCGCGGCGAGCAGCGTTCCCGCGAGGATGGACTTCGAGCGGCGGTTCTTGAGCGCGTGGATCATGGGGTTCCTCTCCAAGGTGGGGGTTCTGTTCACGAAGGGCCTTGCCGCCCTTCCCTATCCACTTGGTCTCCGCGGGCCGCTGGATTGATCAAATCATCCGCACGGTCCTGCATTCAAAACGGAGCGGGCGACGTGAACACCAGACGTTCGCCCGAGCGAGGATGCACGAAGGCCAGCGCCTCGGCATGGAGCATCAGCCGTGCGTCCTCTCGTCCCAAGCGCGCGTCCCCCAGGATGGGAAGTCCCAGCCCCAGCGGATGCGCGGCATGGATACGCAACGCGTGGGGAAGTCGGGTCGTCAGCACGAACTCCACCCGGGTCCGGGAGGCCTCGCGCCGGAGCACCTTCCACGCGCTCAGGGTCCGCTTGCCGTGGCGTGCGTCCACGCAGTCCTCGAGGGATGCGTGGGCCGTTCCGCGCAGGGGCAGGTCGATGGTGCCGGCGTCTTCCGCCACGGGGCCGTCCAGCCAGGCGACGTGGCGGTGCTCCGCCTCGCGGCGGGAGAACTGGCGCTGGAGCGAGGCGCGCGTCTCCGCGTCCCGCGCGATGACCAGGAGGCCGGAGGCGTCGGGCTCCAGTTCGTGGAGGAAGCTGGCGGGGGTCAACTCCGGGAACCGGGCCTGGAGCCGGACGAGCAGCGAGTCGCGCGTGGGCGCATGGCGTCCAGGGAGCGTGGGCAGTCCCACGGGCTTGTCGACCACGAGGAGCCACGGGTCCTCATGGAGGACGCGCGGCCCGGCGCTGACCGTCGCGACGGGAGCCGGCAATTCCACCGCCAACCCCTGCAACATGAACGGCAGCACCGTGCCGCACTTGTTGTCACACGCGGGGTAGTACGCACCGGACTCGCGGCGGCCATCCAACGGCGGCGCGCCCCACCAGAACTCCGCGAGCACGAGCGGCGTGAGCCCCTGGCGAAAGGCATACGCCAGCAGCTTGGGCGCCGCGCAGTCACCCGCGCCGCCGGGAGGAGGCTTTGGCGCGAACAGCGCGGCCAATGTCTGGGTTTCGCCGCGCGCATTGGGAATGACATATCCCTGAGTCACCTGCCGCCACAGTGCTCGCGAACGTTCAGCGCGCACGTGCTCCACTTCCGCCCGGCGCGCTTCCACCTCCCGGAGCGCGTGAGCGGCACCCTGCGCTCGCAGTGCCTCGGCTTCCCGGCACAGCTCCGCATGCCGTTGTTCCAGCGCGGCCAGCTCCGCCTCGCCCGAGGGCCAGAACGCGTCGCGGTCCTGGGGATCGAACAGCGGCGGCACGAAGCCCTCCACGGTCCACGCGCCACCCAGCATCCCGGAGAACGCGCTCAGGAACCCCACCTGTCCATCCGGTGTGGCGACCACCAGGACGCCGAACATCTTGCCGCCGCCGGGCCGCCACAAGACGTCGCGGGACGTGGGGTCCTGCCGCAGCCGCTGCTGGAGGGCTTCCGCCGCCCGGAGACCCCAGGGGCCAGGCGGTGCCGCGTGGAAGGGGTTCGCCAGCCGCGCGGGCAGGTCTTCAGGCCGTGGCCCCTCGAAGAGCGTCAGGGTCCGGATGAGCTCCGCCTCGTCTGTTCGGGTCTTCATCCGGGCCCCATCATCCCCTGAATCGTCCGGCGACGGGCGACTACGCTGGCGGGTGGAGGCCGAGACACGCCGTGCACTTCCTCAAGCAAGCTCCCGCCGCGCCGCTGTCGCCCTTCGTACTGGGGTACTGGTTCATCCAGGACCTGAAGGGCGCCTACGCGGGACGGCCCATCCAGACCTCCCCGTCCCCGGCGGCGGTGCTGACCCTCAACTTCGGCCGGCCGTGCTCGAGCGACTTCGCGGCGGGAGCCCCGCGAGCATCGCTCCTGGGAATCCAGTCCCGCCGCCGTGAGTGGCGCTCTGGCGAGGGCTGCGCCTTCGTGATGGTCATGCTGAAGCCGGCCGGACTCGCGCGCCTCTTTCCCGCGAGCGGGCGGTCCACGGGGGACGACCTGCTGGAGCTGGGCGCAGTGCTGGGCGATGGGCAGGCCCGGCGGCTCGTGGAGGACCTGTCGGCCGCGTGGGAGCCCCACCAGGTCACCGCGCGCCTGGATGCGTGGTTGCTCCGGAGGCTGGCCACGACGAATCCCCTTTCCGAAACCGAGCGGCTCGCTCGGGCCTGGGAGGTGCTGCGCCGCACGTCTCGCGTGGAAGCCGCGGCACGGACGGTGGGCGTGTCGACGCGGCAGCTGGAGCGCGGCTTCCAGGAGCACGTCGGTCATTCGCCCCGGCAGCTGCTCGCACTGGAGCGGATCCACTCCAGCATGCTCGCGGCGCAGACGGGCCAGGGGGATCCACTTCAAGGCTTCAGCGATCAAGCCCATCGCATCCGGACGTGGCGTCGCTACCTGGGGCTGACGCCCGGACGGCTCGACGGGGCGCCCCGCTCGATGATGGCGGACTACTTCAATCCCAGCCGGGAGGGCTCGGCCGCGGCGCTCGCGCACTTCCTGTGACGCCTTGCGCATGTCGCATTCGTTCAAGACGGCCCGGCCGTGGCGGGGGCAGCGTGGGCTCCACCATGCCCCTCCATGCCGAGACCCACGACTACGCCGACGGGGACACCCTCTGTGAAGGGTACGTCGCCTACGAGTCCGCCCACGATGGCCCGCGTCCTTGCGTCCTGATTGCCCATGCCTGGGATGGACAGAACGCCATCATCCGCGGGATGGCGGACCGGTTCGCGGCCCAGGGCTACGTGGGCTTCGCCCTGGATGTGTATGGGAAGGGGGTCCGGGGAGACGTGACGGGAGACAACTCCCACCTCATGGGGCCCTTCATGGAGGACCGTGCGCTGCTGCGCCGGCGCATGCTCGCGGCCCTGGAAGCGGCGAGGCGCCATCCGCGCGTCGACCCCTCACGCGTCGCGGTGCTGGGCTATTGCTTCGGAGGCCTCTGCGCACTCGACCTTGCCCGCGCGGCGCCGGCGGGACTGAGGGGCGCCGTGAGCGTCCACGGAATGCTCCACCCGCCACGCCTGGGCCCCCAGCCCCCCATCTCCGCGAGCATCCTGCTCCTGCATGGCTGGGAGGATCCGACCGCGAAGCCCGACGCGGTGCTGGCCATCGCACGGGAGCTGACGGAGGCGGGCGCCGACTGGCAGCTCCAGGCCTACGGCCACGCGATGCACGCCTTCACCTTTCCCGGCGCCAACCGTCCCGAGGCGGGCATCCAGCACCACCCCGTCGCCGCCGGACGCGCGGACGCCGCGTTGCGGACGTTCCTGGCGCAGGTCCTGGGTGAAGCGGCTCCGGCCAGAGGGCAAACTGGAGGTTCGGAGCCGGGGCACGGATGACGGGTGGCCTGCCCGGCGTTCATGCTCCGGAGCCTGGGAGGCCTTCATGACGGTCGACGTGGAGCGGGCGCTGGCGGAGGTGCTGCCGGCGGAGGCGGTCATCACGGATCCGGACGTGCTCGCGGCGCACCGGAACGACCAGGCGGAGTGGGCGCCCTCGGGCATGCCGAGGGTGCTCGTGCGGCCCGCGTCCACCGCCGAGGTCCAGGCCGTGCTCCGCGTGGCCACGGCGCTGCGCGTGCCGGTGGTGCCTCGGGGCGCGGGCTCCGGCCTGTCGGGCGGCGCGAACGCGAGCGACGGCTGCATCGTCCTGTCGCTCCTGCGGATGAACCGCATCCTGGAGGTGGACCGGCGCGGCATGCTGGCCGTCGTGCAGCCCGGCGCGCTCACCGGCGCGGTGAAGGCCGCCGCCGCGGAGCAGGGCCTCTGGTACGCGCCGGATCCCGCGAGCTGGGAGTTCTCCTCCATCGGCGGCAACCTGGCGACCAACGCGGGCGGCCTGTGCTGCGTGAAGTACGGCGTGACGGGTGACGCGGTGCTGGGCCTGGAGGCGGTGCTCGCGGACGGCACCGTGGTGCGCACCGGCGGGCGGACGGTGAAGAACGTGGCGGGCTACGACCTGACGCGCCTCTTCGTCGGCTCCGAGGGCACGCTGGGCGTCCTCACCGAGGCCACGCTGCGGCTGCGGCCCCGGCCGCCGAAGGCGACGACGCTCGTGGCCGCGTTCCCGACGCTCGTGAGCGCGGGCACGGCCGTCTGCGACGTCATGGAGCGCACGCGCCCTTCCCTGCTGGAGCTGATGGACCGCACCACCGTGCGCGCCGTGGAGGCCTGGAAGCCCATGGGCCTGGACGTCGAAGCCGCAGCCCTGCTCATCGCGCGCTCTGACGCGGGAGGCCCCCAGGGTGAAGAGGAGCTGGCCCTGATGGTCGCGTCCTGCGAGCGGGCCGGAGCGACCTCCGTGATGAGCACCGCCGACGAGGCCGAGGGCGAGCTGCTCATGGGCGCACGACGCTTCGCCTTCCCGGCGCTGGAGCAGCGCGGCGCGACGTTGTTGGACGACGTGGGCGTGCCCGTCGTGCGCATCCCTGAGCTGCTCGCGGAGGTGGAGCGCATCGCGGAGCGGCACGGGGTGCTCATCGGGACGTTCGGACACGCGGGCGACGGGAACATGCACCCCACCGTGGTCTTCGACCGGAAGGACGCGGCGGCCCTGGCGCGGGCGAAGGAGGCGTTCGACGACATCCTGCGCGCGGCGCTGGACCTGGGAGGCACCATCACCGGAGAGCACGGCGTGGGTTCCCTCAAGCGTGGCTTCCTGGGTGCGCAGCTGGGGCCGGAGACCCTGCGCCTGCACCAGGCAATCAAGAGTGCACTCGACCCGCTGGGCCTGCTGAACCCCGGCAAGCTGTTGTGATTCCGGAGGTTTGGCAGGGGCGCCCGGAAAAATAAATCCGGTGTCGATCCGGCGGGAGCGCGTTCGTCGCGTGGATGAAGGCGACGTTCACCTCATCCTCTTTCTTCCGCCAGGAGACGCACCATGGGCAGCAAGATCTTCGTCAACCTCCCCGTCGAGTCGCTGGACCGCGCGGTCGGTTTCTTCACGAAGCTGGGCTACTCGTTCAACCCCCAGTTCACCGACGCCAACGCCACGTGCATGGTCATCAGCGAGGACATCTACGTGATGCTGCTGGTGAAGCCCTTCTTCAAGACGTTCACCCAGAAGGAGGTCGCGGACGCCACGAAGACGACGGAGGTGATCGTTGCCCTGTCCCAGGAGAACCGCGCCGCCGTTGACGCGCTGATGGAGAAGGCGCTGGCGGCGGGCGCGAAGGAGACCAAGGAGAAGACGGACATGGGCTTCATGTACCAGCGCAGCTTCTCGGACCTGGATGGTCACCAGTGGGAGCCGTTCTGGATGGACCCGGCCGCCGCCCAGCCGCAGCAGTGACTCAGAGAGGGCGCTTCATGCCCTCGATGATCCATCTTCAGTCACGCTGCCCGCGGTACTGCGTCGGAGTGGTGGCGTAGCGGCGCCGGAACAGCCGCGTGAAGTGGCTCGCATCCCGGAAGCCCCAGCGGGCCGCGACCTCGGCCGTCAGTGCGTCAGGGCGGGTCCGCAAATCGTAGGCTGCCCGCTCAAGGCGGCGCAGGCGGGTGTAGTCCGCCAGCGTCCGCCCGGTGGCTCGCCGTAGGAGGCTGTCGAGATAGCGCCGGCTGACGCCTTGCTCCCGGGAGATGTCGTCGGGCTGCAGACTTGGGTCCCCGAGTCGCAGCTCGATGCTCGCGAGAGCCTGCTCGACTCTCGCCTGGGTGGCGTCGAGGGCCACGGAGCGGGGGCACAGGCCCACCACCTCCAGAAGGGCGTTGACCGCGGCAGCACACTCCGGGGCAGACAACGAGTGCCCCTCGTGTGCGACCCCCTGGAGGAGCTGCGCGACGATGCGCTCTCCGGCATGGTCCCGCCCGCGCGACACCGCCGTCCGGAGATCAACCTGGGGGTGGCGCCCTCGCACATGCTCGGCGGGCATCCTGAGGAGAAGCCGGCGGCCGCGCGTCATCGTCAATTCGAACGGGGCGTCTGAATGAAGCCACGTGAATGTCCCTGGCTCCAGAACGCATTGACGGCCGACCTGCCGAACCCTCCCGCTGCCTTCCAGCGCCACGAGGAGCTTGAGCGCGCCTTGCTTGCGCTCCGGCTCGCAGCGCACCGCGAAGGGTTCGGGCCGGAGCCAGAGGAGCTCGCTTTCCGCGAGCCTGACGGAACGCTCGATGAGCGTCTCGGGCGGCGCCGCGACCGTGACGTGTTCCATCACAGGCCAGCCGCTGCGTCGGAATGGAACAGGCCCCCGCGGCCCCGGCGCGTCAGATTGGGAGCACTCATTTGGCCCCCCCAGGGAGAAGAAAGAGACATGCAGGCTCCGCGAATCATTCGGGTTCCCATCCTACCGCTCGGCATCATCAACGCCCATCTGGTCGAGGGCGCCGCGGGCTGCGTGCTCGTTGATGCCGGACTTCCGGGCTCGGAGGGCAAGGTTGAACGAGCACTGGCGAGGATCGGCCGCGGCTGGAAGGATCTCAAGCTGATTGTCGTCACGCATGCCCACGTGGACCACGCAGGGGGCGCCGCCGCGCTGCGCGAGCGATCCGGTGCTCCCATCGTTGCCCACGCGGACGAGCGGGCGCATCTGATCGGGCAGGCGCCGATGACCTTCTGCCCGACCGGTTGGTTCGGCCGCTTGTTCGTGAAGACGCCGCTCATCCACGAACCCTATACGCGCGCCGACCCGGACATCCTGCTCTCGGGTGACGAGGCGCTGGACCTGGCGCCGTTCGGCGTGGAGGGCATCGTGAGGCACACGCCGGGACACACGGCGGGCTCGCTCTCGGTACAGCTCACCTCGCGCGAGGCGCTGGTGGGAGATCTCCTCGCGTCGGGAGTCCTCCTGGGCGGCATCCTCCGGACACGTCACGCCATCCGGCCCCCTTTCGAGGCGGCCCCCCAGGCCGTGGGAGCCGAGCTCGAGCGCCTGGTCGAAGCGGGCATGCGGACCTTCCACATCGGCCACGGCGGCCCGCTCGATGCGCGCGAAGTCCTGCGCCACGCTCGCGGCTTGCGCCATCTCCAGCCTGGCCCATCGCATCCACAGCGAGCCGCGTGAAGGCGGGATGGTGGCCCCGTGGAGGGTGAGGGCTGGAGCCGTGACTCAGAGAGGGAGCTTCATGCCCTCGTGGCTCGCCACGAATCCCAGACGCACGTAGAAGCGCTGGGCTTCGAGGCGGCGCTTGTCCGTGGTGAGCTGCATCAAGGTGCAGCCCCGGGCCCGGGCGCGCGCCATCGCCTCATTCATCAGCGCTTCTCCAATGCGCTGCCCCCGCAGGTCCGAGCGCACGCGCACCTCCTCCACCAGTGCCCGCCGGATCCCCCCACGGCCCAGGCCTGGGATGTACGTGAGCTGGAGCGTGGCGACGACCTGGCCGTCCAGCTCGCCCACGACGATCTCGTTGTTCGGGTCGGCGGTGATCTCCTTGAACGCGGCATCGACGGCGGGAGTGACCTCCTGGGCATAGCCGGTGCGCGACTGCGCGATGGCGTCATTCGCGAGCAGCTGGACGATGGTGGGCAGGTCGGAGGCACGGGCGTTGCGGAAGGTGGTGGCGGGCATGCCAGGAGTCTAGCCGTCTTCACAGCCGGTGGCCGTCCCGCGTCCTGGAGCCAACGCCTGTTGGAGCGGGCGCTCAAAGCTCCAGAGGGAGAGGTCTTCGATGAGCCTGGTGAAGCAGCAGGGCATCCTGAGCCCGGACACGCGATACGAGAGGGACTCGGACGTCATCATGACGGCGGCGATTATCGGGTGGGCGTGGAGCCGCCTGACGAACGCCGACGTGAACAAGCGGCACGCGCGCATCGACTTCGAGGTGCAGGACGCCCAGAAGCTGCCCACGAAGGAGCTGCGCGAGCAGACGGAGAACGTCGCCCTCCACATCTCCACCATCGAGAAGCTCAACCAACTGCTGCATGCCACGGGGCTCAAGCCCGAGCAGAAGGTGGAGCTGGGCACGACGCCCATCTGGACGACCGGCGGCCGCATCACCGGTGGCTCCGGCGACAAGAGCCCCGCGGACGCCTACCGCTACAACCCGCCGATGCCGGAGGGCTACGCCGCGAAGCTGTTCGAGCTTGCCACCCACCCGGCCACCGCGGGCCAGCTGGGCTACCAGGGCCGCGGCGCGTACACGGGGTTCATCGACGGCCGGACGGATGGGCAGACCGGGCTGATGAGCACCTTCCAGCACACCGTCCCGTTCGACGACGCGTACGGGCGGCGGTGGCATCCGCCGGAGGCGCCTCCGGACAAGACCTGGGGGATGATCCTCACCACCGACATGCAGGACCACGCGGACCCGGACGAGAAGAAGCAGGGCCTCAAGCAGTGGGGCATGCACTTCGAGGGGCCGACGCCCCAGCGCAACCGCGACATCTGCGCCTACACGCACGGGATGATCCAGGCCATCTACGACGTGCACGTCCACCAGCTGGCCAACGACACCAGCCCGAACAAGAAGACGCCCTACAACCCGGGCACGCCGTATGAGATTGCCGTGGGCAAGCAGACCACGAAGCTGGCCTCCTGCTTCCCCTGCAGCATCTTCATGGAGGCCACCGGCCACGCGGCGTCCTCGACGCACCTGGGCCGCGGCGAGTCCTGGAGCCCCCTCTACCCGCCCGCCAACCCCACCACCACGCAGCACAAGGCTTGGCAGGCGTGCAACGCGCAGTGGCAGGCCTACTGCAAGTCCATCCTCGACGCCGGGCTCCAGTGCCTGAAGAAGGCCCCGGCCCAGGTGAACGCCGACTGGACCGCCAGCGTGGCCGCGCTCGACCTGTACCTCAACGGCCCGCGCGGGGTGAACAAGACGCCGGCCACCGCGGCCCAGGCCTACGCCAACCTCATCCTCGACGCCGTGACGGTGCACGACAGCGAGGTGAAGCGCGTCAACCGGACCCTCAAGTAGCCGAAGCAGGCGGGAGGACCCGGCCTGGCGCCGGTGACTCTGGCAGGCCTCACGGGGCACACCGCCCCGTGGGGCCTCTTTTATTTTCAGGGGAATCACAGCCGGTCTGCCCGCGCCGTCCTGGCGGCATGATCCGAACGGACATCTTGAATGCATGTCAGGCCCGGGACTCCGCGCTGTTCGACGTCGCGCTGCTCGCGGAGCGCCTGTCGCGGACTCCCCGCGGACAAGGCCCCCTGGAAGGCGAGGCCCTCTTCGCGTCGCTGCGCGCGCGGCTGCCGGAGGGCCCCAACCGCCTGCTGGCCTTCGGGCTGGCGCTGCGGTCCGCGACCGCGGAGGACTCCGGACACCCCGGCCTCGCGGAGCTGCCCCTGGCCCAGCTCGCCCGCGAGCTGGGGCTGACCACCGCCCAGGCGCGCGACGTGCGCCGGGGGCTCGCGGAGGGGGTCTCTCCGCTCGTGCTGGCGGCGGAGCCCGCCTCCCTCCTGCACGCGCGGGTGCTGGAGGCCGTGCTGCTGACGGCGGGGCTGGAGGTCCGCCTCACGGAAGCGGAGGTGACCGCGCTGGGACGGGCGCGGGAGGACGTGGTCCACCTGCGGGAGCTGGCCGGGGAGCTGCTGCGCCGCAACGCCTTCGGCGCGCAGGTGGCCTGGCCCCTGGAGGCCCTGCGCCAGCAGCTGACCGCGCTCGCGCTCGCGCCCGCGACGCTCGCGCACCGCCAGGAGGCCTGGCGGCTGGCGGTCCGCTTCTCCCATGCCCTTGGCCAGGACCTGGCGCAGCAGCTGGTGCTGGACCTGATGCGGGAGCTGCTCCACGTCGACGCGATGGAAGTCCCCCGCCCTACCGCTCCCGCATCCTCGCGTACCTGAGGATGTGCATGGGCGGGTACAGGCCCAGCGCGTGCGCGGCCGGCATGTTCACCTCGAAGGAGAAGCGCGACAGCGCTTCAATGGGAATCTCCGAGGGCGGCCGGCGGTCCCGGAGGATCTGCGCGGCCTTGAAGCCCGCGAGCCCTCCCACGTTGTAGAAGGGCGCCACCAGCCCCATCATGCCGCCCGCCTCCAGCTGCACCTCGATGGCGCAGAAGGTGGGCAGGCCCAGCCTCAGCGCTTCGCTCATCAGGAACTGGCTGTGCGGCGCGAAGAAGTTCACCGGCGGCAGGTACACCAGGTCCGGCCGCCGGGCCGCCAGCCGCTGCATCATCTTGGGCAGCCGCTCCGGGTCCGGCTTCCCATCCGGACCGAGCGGATCCACGGCCACCAGCTCGATGCCGGCCTGGGCGGTGAGCTGCGAGAGCCGGTCGAACATGGTGCGCTGGGACAGCTCCGCCGGGTTGTACGCGATGCCCAGCCGCTTCAGCGGCATGAAGGACTGCATGGCCTTGAGCTGGACGGGCAGCGAGGCCACGTGGATGGCGCCCGTCAGGTTGCGCCCGGAGCTCTCCAGCCGCTCCACCAGGCCCGCGCTGACCGGATCCGACACCATGGCGAAGACGACCGGGATGTCGGTGATGCGCGGGGGCGCGTCCGTCTCTCCCAGCTGGCCCACCAGCCCCTGCGTCACCAGCGTGCTCTGCGCGTAGACGAGGTCCGGGCGCTTCGTACGGATCTCCTGGACTATCGCCGGCAGCCGGCTGGCGTCGCCCTCGATGTTGCGGACCGTGAACTCCACCTCCAGCCCGGCGCTGTGCAGATAGTCCTTGAAGCCCTGGTCCGTCTCCGCACCGGCCCGGTGCAGCACCATGAAGACGCGGTACGGCGCGGCGGAGGCGGAGGCCGCCGCCAGCAGCACCAGCGCCGCGAGGAGCGCCGGGCGGCTCATCGCTCCGCCTCCCGCGCCGTCCTGAAGGACGCCCTGTTCCACAGCCGGTGCTGCCGGTCCAGGCTGTGCCGGACGATGTGCTCGATGACGTCCGCCTGGCTGAAGCCCGCCTGCCGCGAGAGGAACATCACCGCCGCGTGGCTGCCCAGGTTGCAGCCGATGTTGAACTCCAGCAGGAACAGCTCCCCGGTGTCCCGGTGCAGGCGGAAGTCGACGCGCAGGTAGTCGAACTCCATCACCGCGGCGCACAGCTTCAGCGCATGCTCGCGCAGCCGCGCCTCCAGCGCCCCCGGCGCCACGAGCCGGCGCTCACGGCCTCCGTCCAGGAGCCGCTTCTGCCGGTGGGTGACGATGCCGTGCGGCAGCGCGGACGTCTCCTCCGCGACGCCCAGCACCAGGGGCTCCGGCCCGCCCAGCACCGGCACCGTGAGGTCCACGCCGGGGATGAGGGCCTCCACGAGGCAGGCCTGGCCCAGGTTCTGGAAGTAGCGCAGGCGCGCGTGCAGCCCGGCCTCCGTCTCCTGGATGCTGTCCTCGGAGATGCCCGCGGACGCGGCGCCGAAGCGCGGCTTGACGAACCAGGGGCCGGGGAAGTCCGGCGCGGCGGGCAGCGGCCCCTCCGCCGGACTGACGAGCCACGGGGCCGTCGGGATGCCCAACGCCCGCGCCATCAGCTTGGTGAGGTGCTTGTCCTCCGCCAGCGCGCGGATGTTGGGCGGCGCGCCCAGATAGGGCACCTCCAGCCACTCGCAGAACGCCGACGTGAAGACCTCCGAGCTGCGGAACGGCGCGCGGTTGAGCAGCGTGAAGACGTAGTTGGGTTCGCTGCGCAGGTGGACCAGGTCCTCCAGCGCGCGGCAGGGCGAGCAGCGCAGCCCCAGCTGCGTCAGCGTGTGGAACAGCTCGTGGTTGTAGCGCGGGAGCACGCCGTGCTCCGGGTGCATGTCGGGCCTCGGCGCACCGGGCTCCGGCGCGTACTGCGCCAGGAACAGCACGTCCAGGCGCTCGCGCTGCAAGGGGGTCAGCTTCAGCAGGTCTCTGGAGAGTCGGGTCATGGGGCTTTCGGGGTGGGAGTGGAGGAAGGAAGGGAGCGGACGAAGAGGTACGCGGCGAGTCCCGCGGTGAGCACGAGCATCCCGGTGCCAATGGCGTGGGCGGACCGGGCGAAGCCGCTGGCGCTCAGCAGCGCGGCGGCGAGCAGCGGGCCGGCGAGGCTGCCCACCCGCTCGATGATGCGGAACACGGACAGGAGCGCGTCCAGACCGAACCCGACGCACTCCTCGGCGAAGAGCGGCGGCACGCTGGCCAAGAGCGGCGTCGTCGCCAGCGCCTGCCCCAGCCCCACCAGCAGCACCGAGGCGAGCAGCGGCCAGCTGCCGTCCGCCGACGCGAACAGCAGCACGCCCAGCCCGGAGGCCCCGCCGCCCGCCAGCATCATCCCCCGGTGCCAGCCGTACCGGTCCGCCAGCAGCGACACGACTGGCGTCGCGCACACCGTGGCGATGAAGGAGCCCATCATCAGCCGTCCGATGGCGGCCTCGCTGAAGCCAAGCTCATGCAGGCGCAGCGGCGTCAGGAAGAAGAGGAACCCCGTCAGCACCAGGCGCACCGGCATGGCCGCCAGCAGGATGAACAGCAGCACCCGGCCGCGCTTGAGGATGCCCAGGTAGGCCGCCACCGGGCGGTGCGTGTCCGTCTCCCGGGGCCCCGAGTCCGGCGTCAGGAGCCCCACCAGCACCATGGACAGACACACCAGCCCCGCCGCGACCCCGAAGGTCGCGCCGTAGCCGATGCGGTCCGCGAGGATGCCGCCGATGGCGGTGCCGCACACGCTGGCGGCCGTCGAGGCGCCCACGAACACGCCCATGCTCCGCGCGCCGTGGCTCCGCGTGGACGTGCGCGCGACGTGGAGCAGCGCCGTGGCCGTCACGATGCCGTAGCCACCAGCGGTGACGATGCGCCAGAGGAACAGCTCGGTCAGGCTGGACGACTGGCCCGTCAGCGCCAGGCCGAGCGCGCTGGGCACCATGCCCGCCAGGAGCGCCACGCGGCTGCCCCGGGTATTCAGCAGGCGCCCGCCCAGCGGCGTGCACAGCACCATGGCGGTGACCCACAGCGACATGGGCAGCGCCACCATGAAGCTCTCCGAGAAGAAGGGGCCGGGCTGGTAGAGCCGCTTGACGTAGAGCGGCCAGAACGAGCGCGAGAGCTCCGAGCCGAAGAGGTAGATGAACAGCGGAAGCCGCAGGTCGCCGGTCTCCGGCTCCTCCAGCGCCGCGGGGGCCTTCGGGTCGCCGAACCGGAACCGCTCCCCCAGCGCGGAGAGGGCCTGCTCCACCGGCTCGGCCAGCCTCGCGCCGCGCCGTGCCTGGGCGGCGCGCTCCGTCAGCGCGGCGTAGCGGACGTTGAGGCGGCGCACCAGCCGTGTCGCCGCGGCCAGCGCCCGGGTGGCCTCGTCGTGCAGCCGCAACCGGGCCTGCCGGGTGAAGTCCCCCTCGCTCCCGAGCGACAGCAGCCGGTGGAGCAGCCGCAGCGGCCGGACGACGAGCAGGCCCATCAGCGCCATCAGCACCTCGATGGTGACCAGCGCCGTGACGAACAGGGTGATGAGGATGTCGGTGTGGATCTCCTGGAGCCGCTGCTCGACGTAGCCCGCGTCGATGCCCAGGTGGAGCTGTCCGATGACGCGGCCCCGCGACTCGACGGGATGGGCCAGGTCCAGCGCGCCCTCCAGGCGCGCCAGCCCGCGCGACTCCTCCTGCGCGTGGGCCTGCTTCACCCTGTCGAAGAAGGACTCGGGCCGCGCCTTCAGCTCCCGCGACGCGTACAGCAAGCGGCCCTCCGGGGAGGCGAAGCCGATGTAGCGCAGCTCTTCGTGGCCCGCGGCCGCGTCGTCCAGGTAGGCATCCGCCGCCCCCAGCCGCGTCACCGGGATGCCCAGGTCCGCGGCGCGGTGGAACTGCAGGGCCACGGTCTCCGCCAGCGTCTCCGCCTTGGCCCGCAGGTCCGGGCGCAGTGACTCCTCGAAGAGGCGCGACGCCTGGACGGAGGCCGCCACCAGCGTCGCCACGATGAGCAGCGTGGACAGCAGGCTCACCTGCCAGATGCGGCCCCGGGACAGGCCTCCGTCGGCGGCCGGGCTCATGTGCTGCCCTCCAGGGACTGCTCCGCCCGGGCCAGGGCCTGGGAGGCCTCCTGGTAGCGCGCATCGAACGCGCGCAGCTCCTCGTCCGCCGGGGCCGCGGGCGCCGGGCCCTCCATCCCGCGAAAGGTCTTCTCCATGGCCTGGAAGCGCTGGCCCAGGGGCTTGAGCAGGCCCCACATCAGGGCGCAGACCAGCGTGAAGCCGCAGCCCAGCGGCCACAGCGCCTGCCGGGCGAACGTGTGGAGGAAGACGCCCGCGCGCGCATCCAGCGCCCGGCGGTCATAGGTGATGAGCACGAACCCCACCGGCTGGCTGAAGGGATTGAGGATGGGCGCGCCCACCAGGAGCGCCGTGCTGTCCGCGCGGTTCCAGGTGCCGTCACGCGCGGCGGCGGCTTCCTCGAACCAGACCGCGCGCTCGCGGGCGGAGCCGGGAAGGTGGGTGGTGGCGTGCAGCCCGCTCTGGAACAGCACCGTGCCCCGGCGGTCGAGGATGACGACGCCCCGGATGTCCGGGTCCATGGCGGAGACCCGGGTGAGGATCTGCTGGGCGTCCCGCGCGGCGGGCAGGGCCAGGCCCAGGTCGATGGCCGCCTCCGTGGAGGCCTTCGCGTCCAGCGCCAGCACGCGCAGCCGCGAGCGTTGCAGCTCACCGAGCGTCGTCTCGAACTTGGCGTAGTTGAGCAGGACGATCAGCGCGATGGAGAAGCACAGGATGGCCGCGGTCGCGGCCCCCAGCTTGAAGAACAGACTCATGGCCCTGGCCCCGCCTTCAGAAGAAGGACCACTGGATGCGCATGAGGAACTCGTCGAAGGACGGCTGTCCCTGGGAGAACCGGTACCGGCTGGCGTTGAACATCCAGCGGGTGGACGTGTTGACGTACCAGTTGAGGCCCGCGGTCAGCTCCTGGATGCGCTCCTCGGAGGGGCCGTCGTGTCCGGGCAGGCCGTCGAACTTCAGCTGCGCGAAGCCGTAGCGCAGTCCCACCTCCCACGCGCCCGCTCCGTACTGGCCCGCCCCGGGGTCGAAGGGATGGGAGGGCTCCACGCCGCGCTCATGCTTCCTCTCCCCGGTCAGCACCCACGTCCCGGACGCGTACACGGCCTGGGAGCGCAGCCCCTGCAGGTGGACGCGCCGCGCGTCGTTGCCCACGTCCGCGGCCTGGAGCCAGCCCTCACGCTGGGAGGCGTGAAAGCGCGCGTACTCCACCTTCAGCGAGGTGGGGCCCTGGAAGGAGACGGCGTCAGCACCCAGGCGCCAGTCGGCGGGGGCCACGTACAGGCCCGAAGCGCCCGTGGCGTACGTGACGCTGTAGCGAGGGGCCGTGAGGAAGCCGTAGCCGGTGGCCAGCTTGCTCCGGGGCTCCTCGGGAAGGTTGTTCCCCAGCGCGTGCGTGGCGCTCACCGCGACGGAGACGCCGTCCAGCGGTGACACGGAGAGGCGGCCGGCCAGCATCTTCCCGCGGTCCTCGTCGCGCGCCTTGCTGCTGGCCTCGTTGAAGAGTCCCAGCCAGTACTCCACGCGCTGCTCAGCGAGCTCGCCATGGAGCGCCAGGCCCTGGTCGTACCGGGGCAGCACCAGCGTGTAGAGCAGCGACTGCTCCACGAAGTCGAGGAAGACGGAGGACGTCTCCAGCCACTCGTAGCCGAAGGGGACCTTGAGCCTGCCCGCCCGCAGCCGGAGCCAGGGAGCGGCGCGCAGCTCCAGCCACGCGTCCTGGAAGAGCGGCGTGTCGCGCTGGCCCACGTCGGCGATGAGCCGCACGTCCGCGAAGGACGCCAGCGTCCCCGTGAGGTTCAGCCGTGCGCGGCGGACCAGGAAGGTGCTCTCCAACGCCTCGTCGGTGGGGTGCAGGCGCAGGTCCGACTGGAGGTTCATGCCCACGCGCAGGGTGGACCGGCCGTCGCGGCCCTGGAGGACGGCGACGCCCCCCGGGGCCGGCGTGTCGGCCCGGGAGCCCTGGGGCAGCAAGAGCACCGCGACAAATACAGACATGAAAAACGGCTTGAGCCCGCGGAGTTCGTTCATGCCCCGCACGACGTCCACATGGTTGTCTTTGTGAAACTTCACACCGGCCCGCCCGGGACCGTCCTCGGAAGTCACCAGCGCGCGGCCCGGCTGTCTCCCGTCCCCGGCGCCACGCCTTTCGAGAGGATCCATGTCTGCCCATTTCCTCCGGCACGGACGCGGGCTGCGCCGGGTCCGGCTCGGCGCCCTCCTGCTGGTGCTGGCCGCGTCGCTCGGCGGGGTCGTCGCCGTGGGGCTGAGGGAGGCGCAGCGCGGCTATGCCCACCTCCAGTTCGAGCGGCTCGCGGCGCAGGGCGCGGTCATCCAGGGGCCCGTGGAGATGTTCCTGCGCGTGGGCGTGGCGCTGGAGCAGTTCACCGGCTTCCACCCCCTGGCCCGCGCGCTGCGCGAGGCGGACCCCACGCTGGAGGCGGTCCGCGTCCTGGATGCCGAGGGCCGCCTCCTCTTCTCCGAACCTCCCGGGGAACAAGGCGCGCCCCCCCTTCCCAGCCGCGTGCCCGCCCTTCCCGGCCAGCGCTTCGAGGTGACGGAGGACGCGAGGGCGTTCCGCGTGGCGCTGCCGCTCTCCGACCGCTTCGGCGTGGTGGGCCGCCTGGAGCTGGTGATGTCCCGGCAGGCCGTGGACCTGCGTGTGCTCCAGCGCTTCCAGCCCCTCTTCACCCTGCTGGGCGGCTGTCTGTTGTTCCAGGGGGCATTCGTCCTGGGGGCGCGGCGGCTGTGGATGCGGCGGCCCCGGCGCTGGCTGGGCCTGGCCTTCAGCGCCGGCTTCGGCGTCATGACCCTGGCCACGTCGCTGGCGCTGGTGGACCTCTACTCGGACGGCCTCCAGCAGCGCACGAGCAGCCTGGCCCATTCCCTGGCGCGGCGGCTGAACGAGGCGGCACGGCTGGGGCTGACGCTCTCCCACCTGCGCGGGCTGGACACGCTGCTGGAGGACTACCAGCGCTCCAACACGGACCTGGGCTCGCTCGCGCTCATCGCGGATGAGCGGGTGCTGGTCCAGGCCGGCTCGGGAGCGGGGGCGCCCGGGCATGAGCGCTTCAAGTACACCATCGACCTGGAGTTGACGGAGGGCCCCTGGAGCCTCCCCGTGCGGCTGGAGGTGGGTGCCGCGAAGGGCGCGCTCGACGCCCGGCTCTGGCGCGGGTGCCGCGGCTTCCTCTTCCTCTTCCTGGCGTGCGGACTCCTGGGCCTGCTCGTGCTGAGGGCCTTCGCGCCCCTGCCCCGGCGTGGGACACGACCGCGGGCCTTCGAGCACGGCGTGGTGGACCGGCTCCAGCCCCTCGCGTTCCTCGGGGCCTTCCTGGACGGGCTCCCGCTGGCCTTCCTCGCCACCTCCGCGGAGGCGCTCGAGTCAGGCGGGGGCGCCGCGCTGCTCATCTTCGCCTTCCATGGCGCCAGCGCGCTCGCGCACCTCTACTCCGAGCGCTCCGTCCGCGACCTGGGCCCCGGCCGCTTCCTGATGGGCGCCCTGCTGCTGTCGGCCGCGCCCCTGTTGCTGATGGCGTGGACCGGGGACTTCCGCCTGTGGCTGCTGCTGCGCTGCCTCTCGGGCCTCGGGCACGGAGCGCTCGCCGCCGGGACCCGGGCGTACCTCCTCGCGGTCTTCCACTCCCAGCAGCCCCCAGCGCACGGCTCGCGCCTCGTGCTGTCCCGCTGCGGCGGGCTGCTCAGCGGCACGGTGCTGGGCGCCCTGCTGGCGGCCCACCTGGGCCCTCGCGCGGCGTTCCTGTGCGGCGGCCTCTGCGCCCTGGCCGCGCTTTCGTACGCGCGGCTGTGGTTGCCCCCGCTGGAGGCGCCGGCCCTGGCCCGCGGGCCCGGTCCCTTCCGGGCCTCCCTCTCCTGGCTCGCGCCCCCACCGCTCCCGTCGAGCCCGCGTGAGCACCTCCCGGCGCTGCTGCTCGTCGGCCTGCCCTCCCTGCTCGTTCGCGGCGGAGGCCTCTGCTTCGCGCTGCCCTTGTGGCTGGCGGGCCAGGGCGAGGACGCGGACCGCATCGGCCAGCTCCTGGCCCTTCATGCGCTGGGAGCGCTGCTCTGCCACGTCCTGCCGCCGCCGCGCACCGCCAGGACCCGGAGGCTCTTGCAGGGCGGCGTGCTGGGGCTGGGCGTCGCGTTGCTGGCACTGGGAATCGCGGGAGCACTGGAGCCCGTGTTCGCGCTGGCGTTGGGGCTCTGGGGCCTCTGCCACGCGCTCATCCAGGCCTGCCTCAAACGTCCCTCCTTCTCGAGCCCCGGGGAAGGCCGCGCGCGGGAGCGGGGCCCGCCGTCCATCTCCCCGGTCGTGGGCGCGCTCGGGCAGTGCCTGGGGCCCCTGGTCGTGAGCGCGCTCTGGCACCTGCCTTCGGAGCCGCTCCAGGTGATGGGAGGGCTGGGCGCCGGCGTGCTCCTGCTGAGCGCCGCGTACTTCTGGATGACCCGGGGCCTGCCCGGGCGCGAGGCCCGCCATGCGTGACGTCACCTCCTCGCGGGCCGGGTGGCTCGTGGGCCTGCTGCTCCTCCTCGTCACGTCCCTGCCGGCCTCCGCGCAGCCGGAGGACCTGTCCGCCTGGGTGGAGCTGCCCCCCGAGTCGCTTCGTGGCTGGAGGGTGGAGGCGTCCGCGGAGCGGATCCGCATCGCGCACGAACGGCCCCCCACGCCGCGGGAGCAGGTGCGCGAGGTGCTCGTGCTGCTCACCGTGGCGCAGAGCAGCCTCAACTGGATCCTCGAGGGCATGCTGCCCGTCCTCCGCGACGGGCGCGTGCGGGTGGAGCTCACGCTGTACAAGCTGGGCACGGGCCGCCAGGAGCAGGAGCGCATGCTGGCGCTGGCGGACTCCGGACAGTTCGACCTGGTCATCGCCCTGGGCTCGGACGCGACGCGGTTTCTCTACAACCGCTTCGGCAATCAGCCCACGCCGGTGGTGGCGCTCTGCAAGGCGCCGGAGCTGTGGCTCGGCTTCGAGGAGGGGGCCTCTCAACAGGCCAAGCCGGGCAACATGGCCTTCGTCTCGCTGTCCCTCTCTCCGGACGTGCAGCTGCACTACCTCCAGGAGCTGCTGGGCCCGCTGAAGGTGCTGACGGTGGTGTACGACCGCCGCAACCAGAGCACCGTGGAGGTGGAGGCGGAGGCCATGCGGCGGCTGGCGGCCCGGGACGGCTTCCAGCTGCTGGAGCTGGCGGTGGACGGCAAGCGCAGCGCGGAAGCGATGCTCTCCGAGCAGGTGCCCCGGATGGCCCGCGCCATGCGGCTCATCGACCCGGAGGGCCGGCACAGCCTCTTCTGGGTCACCACGTCCTCGGCCGTCTACGACGAGCTGGAGCGCATCGACGGGCTCTCCGAGGGCATCCCGGTGCTGGGCTCCGTGCGCGAGGCCGTGCGCGAGGGGAGCGTCAGCGCGGTCATGTCCATCGGCGTGCCCTTCAAGAGCGCCGGTCAGCTCGGCGCGCGTTACGTGCTGGAGGTGCTGGGGTCGCGGCTGCCGCCATCGCGGCTGCCCATGGGGGTCATCTCCCCGCCGGACCTCGCCATCCACCTGCGGCGCGCGCGCCAGCTGGACGTGAAGCTCCCCTTCCACTTCCTGGAGCAGGCCAGCTCCATCTACGACCTGGACGGCCGGCTGGTGCGGCAGGACGGACAGCCCGCGGTGGCCCCGCCACCGTGAGCGCGTCCCCTGCCCGGCCCGCGCCGCTGGAGCTGCTCGTGGAGCTGGTGCGCGCGCAGGAGGCCGGCGATCCGTTCCACTTCCGGCTGGAGCCCCAGGAGTACCTGCTGCGGCGGGCCCAGGGCAGCTACGCGCACGCGGCGCTCGCGTGGGAGCCGGCGCTGCTGGCGGACCTGGCGGAGCTGGAGCGGCCCCAGCCGGACCGAGGCGTGGTGCAGCGCCTGGGGGAGCGGCTGCGCGGCTTCCTGGACGCAGTGGGCTGGGACACGCACGCACGCGACATCCTCGCCGCCGTCCAGCAGGACCGCCCGGTGCACCTCACCTTCCGGTTCGCCGCGGCGGAGCTCTACGCGCTGCCCTGGGAGCTGCTCACGCTGGGCACCTCCGGGTGCACCGTGGCGGAGCTCCCCGGTGTGCTCGTGCGCTACGAATGGCCCGCGACCCAGGACACGCCCGCGCCGGGCACCTCGCGCGCGGGCCGCATCCTCTACGCGTGGTCCGCCGCGGGAGGCCAGGTCCCGGCCGGGGCGCACCAGCGCGAGCTGGCCGCGGCCTGCGAGGAAGGCGTGTATCCGTTTGAGCCGTCGCGGGACGTCCTGCCGCACGTCTCGCTGGAGTCGCTGAAGGAGGCGCTCGCGCGCCCTGGCGAGCCCGTCTCCGTGCTCCACCTGCTGTGCCACGGCGGCCGGCGGGGGCAGACGTATGGCCTGCTGTGGAACCCGTCGTGGGAGGGCGGAGAGCCGGAGCTCGTGGACGGCGCGACGCTGCGCCAGTTGCTGATGCCCTACGCGGGGACGCTGCGGCTGGTGGTGCTCTGCGCGTGCCAGAGCGGCGCGGGCACGACGGACAACCACCTGGGCAGCGTGGCCCAGGCGCTCCACCGCGCGGGCCTGCCGGCGGTGGTGGCCTCCCGGCTGCTGCTCTCCGTGCCGGGCTCCGTGGTGCTCACGCGCGCCCTCTACCAGTCCCTGCTGGTGGCGCCCGCCTCGCTGGAGGAGGCGGTGGGGCACGCCCGGCGTCAGCTCGCGCTCGACACCACCGCGCTGGATCACGTCTCGCTCCAGCTCTACGCCCGCGCGGAGCACGGGAGCGACACGCGCCCGGTGGCCCTGCGTCCCTACCGGGGCCTGCTGCCGTTCCGGCAGGAGGACCGCCGCTTCTTCTTCGGACGGGAGGCGCTCCAGCGGGAGCTGATCCAGCGCGTCTACGAAGCGGTGGAGGGTCAGCGCCCCCGCTTCCAGGTGCTGGCCGGTGTCTCGGGCAGCGGCAAGTCCTCGCTCGCCCTCGCCGGGCTGCCCCGGGACCTGCGGGCCGCCGGCTGGGAGGTGCGGCTCTTGCGGCCCGGGCAGGGCCACGCCGAGACGCTCCAGCAGGTGCGCCAGGTCCCCGCCGAGCGCTGGCAGCTGCTGCTCGTGGATCCGTTCGAGGACCTCTTCACGGCGCTGACGTCCGAGGCGCGCCGCGAGCTCGCCACCGACCTCTGGAGCCTGTCGCGGGACGCGGGGCGGCGCGTGGTGGTGCTCGCCACGCTCCAGGTGGACTTCCTGGGGCGCTGCGGGGACCTGGTGGTGGACGCCGGGGGCACGCGCCTGGACGCGGTGGTGTACTCGGACGCGCACCGCCTCTTCGTCAGCGAGCTGCAGGGCGAGGCGCTGCGCGCCGCCATCGAGGGCCCCGCGCGCAAGGTGGGGCTGGGCTTCGAGCCCGGCCTGGTGGACCGGCTGCTCCAGGACGTGGGACAGGAGCCCGGCTCGCTGCCGCTGCTCCAGTACGCGTTGGATCAGCTCTGGGAGGAGCGCGAGGGCCCCCTGCTCACGCACCGCGCCTACGCGGCCCTGGGCGGCGTGGCGGGGGCGCTCAAGCGCGTGGCGAACCGGCTCTACGCGTCGCTGTCCCCCGGCGAGCAGCGCCAGGCGCGGCGGCTGCTGGTGGAGCTGGTGGACTTCCAGCAGGGCCCCGCGCCGGGCATGCGGGGCCGGGTGAGGCAGCGGCACCTGCGCCCCACCCTCCCGGAGCCCCGCGCCGACTTCGACCGCGTGCTGACCATGCTGCTCACCGCGAGGCTGCTGACGCGCGACGAGGACGCGGCGGGCGTGGAGTGGTTGCAGCTCTCCCACGCGTCGCTCCTGCGCACCTGGCCGGAGCTCGTGGAGTGGGCCCGGGCGGATCAGGAGCGGCTCCAGCACTTCCGCGAGCTGCAGTCCTGGGCGCACGCATGGCTCGCGCACCGGGGGGAGCCGGATGGCGGCGCGCCCTACCTGCTGTCCGGCAGCCGGCTGGGGTACGCGCAGGACATCCTGCGCCGCTACAGCGAGGAGCCCGGCGAGGACGTGCTCCAGCTCCTCGACGCCAGCGTGGCCACGGCCGAGGCCCAGGACGCGTCCGCCCGCCGGCGCCTGATGCGGCTGCTCGGGGCCGCGCTCGTGGTGGCGGGGGTGATGGCGGGGCTCGCGTGGAACGCAAGACAGCTGGAGGCCCGGGCCCAGCGCGAGCGCCAGGAAGCGCAGCGCTACGCCCAGCGCGCGCGGGACCTGGTGCTGCTGGACGTCGCGCGGAAGCTGCGGCGCGACAACCCCACGCTCGCCCTGCTCATGCTGCGCGAGGTGCGGCAGCCCGGGCAGCTCCAGGGCTGGGCCCAGGACGTGTCGGAGGTCCTCCAGGAGCCGCTGAGCCGGGCGGTGCTGCGAGGGCACACGCAGGCCGTGGTCCACGTGGAGGTCAGCCCGGACGGACAGCGCGTGGTGACAGCCTCGAAGGACGGTACGGCGCGGCTGTGGCGGACCGACGGCGAGGGAGAGCCCCGGGTGCTCGCGGGCCATGAAGGGCCCGTCTACCACGCCACCTTCAGCCCCTCCGGCGGACTGAGCGTCCTCACCGCCTCCCATGACGGGACGGCGCGGCTGTGGAGCACGTCCGACGGCGCGCTGCTGCGCACGTTCCGGCACCGCGGCGTGGTGCAGTGGGGCGCCATCAGCCCGGACGGCCGGTGGGTGGCCACCGCGTCGCGGGACGGGCTGGCGCGGCTGTGGCCGCTGGAGGCGGCGGACAAGCCGCGCGAGGTCGCGCACCGGGGCCCCGTGCAGACCGTGGCCTTCAGCCCGGATGGGAAGCGGCTGGTGACCGCCTCGCAGGACGGCACCGCGCGCATCGTGTCCGTGCGGGCAGCGGAGCCGCCGCGCGAGCTGCCCCACCCCGCCCCCGTCACCTCCGCCACGTTCGATCCGGAGGGCACGCACGTGCTGACCGTGGCGCGCGACGGCATCGCCCGCGTCTGGTCCGTCAGCGGAGCGCAGGGCCCCGTGCCGCTGAAGGGGCACCAGGGCGAGCTCACCACCGCGCGCTTCAGTCCGGACGGGCAGTGGGTGGTGACCGCCTCCCTGGACAACACCGCGCGCCTCTGGCGGGCGGATGGACGGGGCGAGCCCCGCGTCCTGCGCGGCCACCAGGGCGCTGTGCGCATGGCCACCTTCGGCGGCCCGCTGGGCGAGTGGATCCTCACCGTGTCCTCGGACACGACGGCGCGGCTGTGGTCCACGCGGGAGGACGCGCCGCCCCGGCTGCTGCCCGGCCACCGCTCCACCGTCCTGTGGGGCGGCTTCGGCCCGGACGGCAAGCAGGCCGTCACCGCCTCCATCGACGCCACCGCGCGGGTGTGGCGGCTGGACGCGCCCCGGGACTCGCTCCCGCTGCAGGAGCCGGGTGGCTTCGTCTGGTCCGTGGCCGTGGGCCCGGATGGGACGCAGGTGGCCACGGCGTCGCAGGACGGAGCGGTGCGCCTCTGGTCGGAGGACGGCCGGCTCGTGCGCGTGCTCCGGGGCCACGCGCAGGACGTCCGCTCCGTGGTCTTCAGCCCGGACGGCAGGTGGCTCCTGACGGCGTCGCTGGACGGGACGGCGCGCCTGTGGCCCTCGGACGGGAGCGTGGAGGGCCGGCGCGTGCTGGTGGCCCAGCGCGAGCCCTTCTTCGGCGCCGCCTTCAGCCCGGACGGCCTGCGGGTGGCGCTCGCCTCCAGCCCGCGCGCCACGCGCATCCTCCGCGTGGACGGCACGCGGGCGTCCGTGCCGCTGGAGGGCCACGGCGACCAGGTCCGCTCCGTGGCCTTCAGCGCGGACGGCCGCCGGCTCATCACCGCGTCGCAGGACGGCACCGCGCGCATCTGGAGCGCGGAGGGGCGGCTGCTCGCCACGCTCTATGGCCATGACGACTGGGTCCTCTCCGCCGCCTTCCACCCGAAGGCCGCGGATCAGGTGCTCACCTCCTCCCAGGACGGCACGGCGCGCATCTGGACCGTGGAGAACGGCCGGGTCCGCGGGGCGCACGCCATCCTCCGGCACGAGGCCCCGGTGCCCTGGGCCGCCTGGAGCCCGGATGGTGGCCGGCTCGTCACCGCGTGCGCGGACGGGCGCGCCCGCGTGTGGCTCGCGGCAGGTCCCCTGGAGCCGTACCTCGTCCTCTCCGCGCACGAGGGCGAGGTGACGTCGGCCGTGTTCAGCCCACGCCCGGAGGAGCCCCGGCTCGTCACCGGCTCCACGGATGGGAGCGCCCGCGTGTGGCGTCCGCGCGAGCCGCTTCCCGTCGACCGGCTCCAGGAGAAGCTCCAGTCGGTCAGCTCCGCCTGCCTGACGCCCGGGGAGCGGCGCGGCCACCTGGGCGACCTGCCCGCGCCGGCCTGGGAGGCCACCGTGGAGTGCGAGCGCCGTCACGGGCGGACGCCGCTCCCTGACGCGCCTTGAAGCTCCCTGACGCGCTCACAACGCCAGGGCACCGGGCGTCTTCCAGCCATCCCACGCCACAGCCACGGAGTCCCCCGGATGTCTTTCTTTGGTTTTGGTTCCAAGTCCTCCAAGTCAAAGCAGCCCGAAGCCTCCTCCGAAGCCGCCCCCCAGGAGGCGTTCCAGGCGCTGACGGTGGAGCACCTGCGCACGCTCATGCCCCGGCTGCCCGGGGCGCGGTTGAAGGAGCTGCTGCCGCACCTGAACGACGCCATGGCCGAGGGCGGCATCAACACCCCGCGCCGCCAGGCCGCGTTCCTGGCGCAGATCGCCCACGAGAGCGCCGAGTTCCGCTACTTCGAGGAGCTGGCCTCGGGCCACGCCTATGAGCGCCGCAAGGACCTGGGCAACATCCACCCGGGCGACGGCGCGCGCTACAAGGGCCGCGGCCCCATCCAGATCACCGGCCGCAGCAACTACCGCGCGGCGGGCGAGGCGCTGGAGCTGGACCTGGAGAACAACCCCACCCGCGCGGCGGACCCGGACGTGGGCTTCCGCACCGCCGTCTGGTTCTGGAACAGCCGCAACCTCAACAAGCACGCCGACAAGGGCGAGTTCGACGCCATCACCCGGCGCATCAACGGCGGCTACAACGGCAAGGCGTCGCGGGACTCGTACTACCAGCGGGCGCTGAGGCTGCTGGCGAAGTGACGGGCCCGCGCGAAGCCGCGTGCCCCTGAAACACGAAGAGCCCGCGGCCCGGCCTTCCGGGACCGCGGGCTCGTTCGCGTCAGGGCTACTTCGCGGGCGTGCTCGCCGCGTCCGCCGCCGGGGGCGTGGTGGCGTCCGCCGCCGCGTCGGTGCCCGGCGCCAGGTGCTTGCCGCCAGGCCGGAACAGCATGCGGACCGTGAGCTTGCTGGAGTCCTTGTCGTTGAGGTCGTGCAGGCGCGAGTGGTTGAGCGCATCCTTCCTGCCGCCGCCGCCGAAGAGCGAGAACCAGCGCTTGGGCTGGGGCTTGTCCTCGGGGATGTCGCTGTCCTGTTCCGTCATCTCGAACTCGAAGCTGGCGGACACCTCCAGCTCCACCACGGAAAAGGAATAGTGCTTGCGGGCCGTCTCCTCCGCGATGTCGAGCGAGGACTGGACGGCCAGGATGAGGTCGTGGATGAGGACTTGGGCGTGGTCAGGCGTGGGATTGGGCTTTGCCATGGGGAAGGGCTTGCAGGGCGAAGGGTGGCGGGCATGCCGTCGCCGCCAGTGCTCCGTCGCGGAGCACCGGCGGCGACGGGTCTGTTTCATCGCGGCTCAGCGTGAGGCGGACCGGCTCAGGCGGCCCCGCCACCCGCGGCGCCCTGGGCGGCGAGCACGGCCGCGGGCTTGATGGTGCACTTCACCGTGAGGCCCATGTGCTCCTTGTAGTCGAGCGTGAGCTTCTCCTTGATGCTCATGCGCCAGACGTTGAGCGCGACGTCCGTCTCGCTCTTGATCTCGAAGTCGCTCGTGAGGTTCACCTCGAAGTAGTACTCGGCGATCGTCATCGGATCCATGCCGGACGACATGAGACGCTGCGCGGTGCGCGCGGCACCGGCGAAGGCAATGATGTACGTGGAAAGCTGCGCGGCGGACTGCATGGGGGTGCTCCTGGGATTGGGTTGCCGGCGGACACCTGCCGGGCACTGCGTTTCCAGGACGGCGCACGGCCCTTGTGTGTGAATGACAACTCACACCGCCACGCCCCTCCGCGTCTCTTGCGGCAGGCGCCCCATTCCCGGGCGCCGCGCGAAAGGCCTTCTCACGATGAGCATGCAGAGCGTTGAGCTGTTGTTATCACATGCGGACTCCCACCTGCCGGTGGCGCCCGACGGCCTGCCCCCGGAGGCCACGGCGCGCATCCCGCGCGGCGCCGACGCCCAGGCGCCGGAGGAGAGCCACCTGTGGGACGACGGCGAGGACCCCAACTCGCTGCCCGCGCAGCGCTGGGGGCTGGTCGCGCCGGAGGGGCCTGAAGGCGACCGGCTGCTCGCGCTCGTGGAGCCGCTGCGCCGCCGCAGGCAGGAGCAGCAGGAGGGCCACCCCGTCCTCGTCTACCGCGTGAAGCCGGAGCTGGCCCGGGAGGCCCGGAGCCTGGAGGACTTCGCGCGCTGGGTGCGCGTCGTCCTGGATGACGAGGCGGTGCCCGTGGCGGACCGGCCCCGCTACCTGCTCTTCCTCGGGGACTTCGACCAGGTGCCCTTCGAGCTGCAGCAGGCCGCGGCCACCAGCGCCTACGTGGGACGGCTGGCCTTCCGGCGCGAGCAGGACTACGCGGCCTATGTCGACAAGGTGCTCCGCTGGGAGCTCGCGCCCTCCCCCGAGGTCCAGGCCCGCTCGCTCTTCTTCACGGTCCATGACGGCACCGCGGCCACGCGCACGGGCTACCAGTCGCTGGTGGCCCCCGCCATCGCCTCGGCGCGGCAGGCCCGGGAGCTGGGCCGCTTCCCCGCGCGCGAGGTGCTGGAGCTGGGCGTGCCGGGCGAGCCCGCCGTGAACGAACTGCTGGAGCACGCCGCGCGGTCGCAGCCCTCCCTCCTCTTCTCCATGAGCCATGGCCTGGGCAGTCCGCGAGCGGGCTGGCGGAGCACCGACGCGAGGCTCGCGCTCCAGGGCGCGCTCAACCTGGGCGAGGGCCAGCACCTGGACGGCGAGGCCGTGGCCGCGCGGCCCTTCCTGCCCGGCGGCATCTGGTTCCTCTTCGCCTGCTTCGGCGCGGGCACCCCGTCGCGCAGCGCCTTCCAGCACTGGCTGAAGCAGTTGCAGGCGGCTGGCCAGTTCAGCGGGAGGCTGGACTCCCTCACCGCGGCGCTGCCCCAGCCCGGCGAGCGCCCCTTCGTCGCCGCGCTGCCCCAGGCCGCGCTGGCCAATCCCCAGGGGCCGCTCGCCGTCCTGGGCCACGTGGACCTGGCGTGGACGTATGGCTTCCAGGACCGCGACAGCCGCACCGGCAAGGTGTCCCGCTTCCTGGAGCCGCTCCAGCAATTGGCGCGAGGCCGCCGCGCCGGCCTGGGCCTGGGCTGGCTGTTGCGCGGAGGCCACCAGGCCAACCTGGAGCTGACCACGCTGTACGACCAGGAGGAGCAGGCGCGGAGCGCCGGCCGGCCCGTGCAGGTGGACGCGGCCCGGCGCGCGCACCTGTGGATGCTGCGCCAGGACCTGGGGGGCTACGTCCTCCTGGGAGACCCCGCGGTGCGGCTGCCGCTGACGCCGCGCGCGCAGTGAGGCCCACCCCACGCGCCTGACTCCCAAACGCACGAAGCCCCGGACGGCCAACGCGCCGTCCGGGGCTGGAGTCTGGAGTCTGGCGACGCTTCAGCGGGAGCCGGGCCCGCCGCGCTCCATGCCGGGCAGCGCGAGGCCCCGCAGGGTGTCGTCGGCCAGCTCGAACAGGCGGGTCTGCGCCTTCAGCACCTGCTCGCGCGCGGACTGCTCCAGCGCGTAGAGCGGCGCCAGGGCCTCCAGCGACTTGCGCAGCCACTCCTCGTGGTGCTCGCGCAGCGAGCGCGCCGCGCTGTCTCCCTCCACGAACTGCCGGGAGGATTCGAGCGCGGAGCGCTGGACGGCGACGGCCTGCTCCAGGAGGCCCCTCCCCCAATCCAGCAGGTGGGCCTGCGTGTCGGTCTTCTTCGCTTCGGTCATGGTGTGGCTCCTTCTGGGGTTACGACAGGGGGACCTGGGTGTGGACCGCATCGCCCTCGACGCGGTGGACGAGGGCGGTCCCGCCGGCCGGAGCCGTGTCGTCGTCGCTGAACGCCTGCGGTCCTCCGTCGGGAGCGGGCTGCGTCCACGGGCACGTCGCCAGGGCCCGCCGCATGTCGCGGTAGCCGTCCGCGCGGCGCTCCGCGATGGAGGCCCGGGAGAACTCGGCGTCGCTGCTGGACAGCTGGTGCTCGCCGCGCTGGTACGTCAGGTGGATGATGTCCAGCCGCGGCGTGGGCTTCGCTTCAGGCTCGTCGCTGAAGGCCATGGGCGAGGACGCCGACGCTCTCCGCACCACCCGCGTCACCGCGCTGCGCAGGTTCCACACCTTCGCGAACTGCTCCACCTGGTGGGACGTGCGGCCCGCGTACTGGATGGACTTCATGCGCCAGTTCGCCTCGTCCATGGCCGTGGGCAGCGGCGCCCGGGCATCGAACAGGTCGATCATGAAGACGACGGCGTGGCGCTTGGGCGGGTCGTCGAGGATGGCGTTGAGCGGCGTGTTGGTGACGCAGCCGCCATCCCAGTACAGCTCGCCGTCGATGAGGCTGGGCGGGAACGCGGGCGGCAGCGCGCCGCTGGCCAGCACGTGCTCCGGGCCCACGATGCCGCGGGTGTTGTCGAAGAACACCATGTGGCCGTCGCTCACCCGGGTCGCGCCCAGGCTCAGCCGCGTCGCGCGCGAGTTGATGTAGTCGAAGTCCACCAGCCGCCGCAGCGTCGAGCGCATGGGCCGCGTGCTGTAGAAGCTCAGCGCCTCCGGCGAGCCGGGGAGCGCGAGCATCGGCGGCACCATCCGGGGGGAGTAGAAGCCGGGCTGGCCGAAGAGGAGGCTGGTCATGTGGCTGCCCAGGTTGAAGAGCTGGCGCAGGTGCCCCTTCAACAGGGAGCCCCACTCGGTGCCGGGCCAGGACACCTCCCGCCAGAACGCCTCCAGCCGCTCGAGCCGCTTCTCCGGGCGGTTGCCCGCGACCAGCGCCGCGGTGAAGGCGCCAATGGAGATGCCGGAGACCCAGTCCGGGTGGAGCCCGGCCTCCTCCAGGGCCTGGTAGGCCCCCACGTGGTAGGCCCCCAGGGCACCGCCGCCCTGGAAGACGACGATGACCTGCGGGCGATCCTGCGGTGCGTGTGGCTGTGTCATGGATGTCCTCTCGCGGGTGCTGCGCGTGTGGTGCCGTCCCGCGGAAGAGGAGGCCAACGGTTCCCAATCCACCCTTCCCAGCGCCCCCCTCCACGGGACAGCCCTGAAGGGACGCCTGGGGCCGCGCGGCTGTGAATTCCGCGCGTCCCCCAGGCCCGGGCATTCACACCCGGGACGCGACCGCGTCCTTCAGGCGCAACCCCCAACCTGGAGGGAAGAGACATGAGCGGACGCGTGGCAGTGGTGACGGGAGGAACGCGCGGCATTGGCGCCGCGAGCGCCGATGCGCTGAGGCAGCAGGGGTACCGCGTGGCGGTCACCTACAACTCGAACGAGCAGGCGGCGCAGGCCTTCACCAGCCGCACGGGCATTCCGGCGTTCCGCTTCAACGCGGCCAGCCCCGAGCAGTGCGCGGCGGGGGTGCAGAAGATCATCGACTCGATTGGCCCCGTCGAGGTGCTGGTGAACAACGCCGGCATCACCCGGGACGCCATGCTGCACAAGATGACGCATGACCAGTGGAACGAGGTCATCCAGACCAACCTCAGCTCCTGCTTCAACCTGTGCGTCGCGGTGGTGGGCCCCATGCGCGAGCGCGGCTTCGGCCGCATCATCAACATCGGCTCCATCAACGGGCAGACGGGCCAGCTGGGCCAGACGGCCTACGCGGCGGCCAAGGCGGGCATGCACGGCTTCACGATGGCCCTGGCGCGCGAGGGCGCGTCCCGCGGCGTCACCGCCAACCTCATCGCGCCGGGCTACATCGACACGGACCTGCTGCACGCCGTGCCTCCCGAGGAGCTGGTGAAGATCCGCGCCCGCATCCCCGTGGGCCGCCTGGGGCGCGGCGAGGAGATTGCCCGGGCCGTGACGTTCCTCGCCTCCGACCGGGCCGGCTTCATCACCGGCTCCACGCTCACCGTCAATGGTGGGCAGCACATGTACTGAGGAGCGGAACATGGACGCATCCCTGGAGCCCATGCGGCGCGCCTTCCTGGAAGTCCTCCTCCGGCTGGCGATGGACCCCCAGCGGATGCTCGCGGCGGGAGCCGGCCTGTGGGAACGCTCGGCGCGACTGGGCGTCCCCCAAGGCCCCTCCCGCCCGGACGGAGACCGCCGCTTCCGCGATCCCGCCTGGCGGGAGCAGCCCTTCTTCGACTTCGTGCGCCGCGCGTACCTGAGCGGCGCGGACTGGCTGCACGACCTGGTGGCGGAGGTCCCGGGCGTGGCCCCCCACACGGCGCACCAGGCGCGCTTCTACACCCGCCAGCTCACGGAGGCGCTCGCGCCCTCCAACTTCCCCGCGCTCAACCCGGAGGTGCTCCGCGCCGCGAGTCAATCCGGTGGCAGGAGCCTGCTGGCGGGCCTGGAGGCGCTGCTCACGGACCTGGCGCGCGGTCAGGGCCGGCTCGCCCCCCGGATGACGGAGCCACGGACCTTCCGGCTGGGAGAGAACCTGGCCACCACCCCGGGCGACGTCATCCACGAGGAGCGCCTGTTCCAGCTGATCCAATACCGGCCCACCACGCCCACCGTCCACCGGCGCCCGCTGCTGGTGGTGCCCCCGTGGATCAACAAGTTCTACATCCTGGATCTGCGCCCGGAGAACTCGTTCGTCCGCTGGGCCGTGGAGCGTGGCCACACGGTGTTCCTCGTCTCGTGGGTGAACCCGGACGAAAGCCACGCCGACGTGGAGTTGGAGGACTACCTCCTGCACGGGCTGCTCCCCGCGCTGGACGCCGTCACCCGCGCCACCGGCGAGCAGGAGGTCTCCGCGCTGGGCTACTGCATTGGCGGCACGCTGCTGGCCGCGGGGCTCGCGTGGCTTTCGGCGCGCGGGGACCCGCGCGTGTCCAGCGCGACGCTGCTCACCACGCAGGTGGACTTCAGCGAGCCCGGGGACCTCGGCGCCTTCATCGACGCGCCCCAGCTGGAGCGGCTGGAGGCCCACATGCGCCAGCGCGGCTATCTGGACGGGCTGGAGATGATGACCACCTTCAACCTGCTCCGCGCGAAGGACCTGCTCTGGTCCTTCGTGGTGAACAACTACCTGCTCGGCCGGGAGCCCGCGCCCAGCGACTTCCTCGCCTGGAGCTCGGATCCCACGCGGCTGCCCGCGCGCGCGCACGCGACGTACCTGCGCGAGCTGTACCTGCACAACCGCCTGGTCCAGCCGGGGGCCGTGTCCTTCGCGGGAGTCCCGCTGGACCTGGGCCGGGTGCGCGTCCCCCTCTACGTCCAGGCCTGCCGGGAGGACCACATCGCGCCGTTCCGCTCGGTGTACCGGGGCGCGCGGCACTACGCCGGCCCGGTGCGCTTCGTGCTCGCGGGCTCGGGCCATGTCGCGGGCGTCATCAACCCGCCGGCGGCGAACAAGTATCGCCACTGGGTGCCCGGCCCCGGGCCGCTGGCGCCAGACGCGGACACGTGGCTCGCGGGCGCGCTGGAGCGCCCCGGCTCATGGTGGGCGGACTGGGAGGCCTGGCAGTCTGAGCGCTCGACGGAGCGCGTCCCCGCGCGCATCCCCGGCGAGGGAGCGCTGCGCTGCCTGGAACCGGCGCCGGGCCGCTACGTCCAGCCACGCCTCCTTCCAGAGTGAGCCGCGAGGCCGCGCCCTCCACTCAACGGGAGTGGAGGGCCTGGGGCACGGTGGCGCGGAGGATGCCGTACGCCAGTTGGATGCGTTTGCGCACGTTGACGTGAGTCAATCTCAGCTGCGCGGCGATGTCGGCATAGGACATATCCTGAAGGTAGCGCATCACCAGCGGACCCTTCAGGTTGGGTGGAAGTTCCTGGATGCACTTGCGGACCGCCTCGGCGTCCTCGCGCTGGAGCAGTCCCGCGTCGGGCAGCGGCTCGTGGGACTCCGGCTCCACGGGCTCCAGGTCGTCCATCCGCCCCTCGGCTTCGCCCCGGCGCTGCCGCTCGCGATGGATGTCCATGCAGATGTTGTGGAGGATGCGGCTCAGCCAGGCCCGCTCGTTGAGGATCCGCCCGGGCGGCGACGCGTACTTCTGGAGCGCGCGGAGCATCGCGCTGTTCACCGCGTCCTCCGCATCCGCGACGTTCCCTCCCATCAGTCGAAGAGCCTGCTGGAACAGATGCTCTTTGTGCTGCTGCCAGACCCGCCAGAAGGGAGAGGGAGTCGAAGTTGTTTTCACGGTTTCCAGTGCCCAAAAAAGTGCTCCTGGAAACGGCGCAGCGCGGTCTTTGTGAAAAAGCTCTTACTCGCTCAATTAATGGCGACCCCGAAATAACGGCAAATCACAACGCGCGTTGCCAGACGTCTTCATGGGGACCAACCCCGACGCATGGCGGAGCCCATGAGCGCGCACGACGAAGAGCCGGACACCCTCGAGGAAGAGCACCCGCTGAAGGAGCACCTCGCGCTCAGCTGGAGCAGGCAGGCGGGCGCGAGCTTTCCGAAGCTGTGGGTGGGGCATCTGGAGGGAGACGAGCGCGGCGTCTTCGCGAAGGCCGCCATCGCGCCCGGTGAGGTGGTGCTCCAGGTGCCGCGCGCGTGTCTGATGACGCTCGACGTGGCTCGCGCATCCGACGTGGGACGGCTCATCGAAGCCCATGCGCCCGACACGAGCGAGGAGTCCTATCTGGCGGCCTTCCTCCTCCAGGAGCGCGAGCGGGAAGACTCCGCCTGGAAGCCCTACCTGGACGTGCTGCCGCGCGCCTTCCCTCACTTGCCCCTCTTCTTCGACGCGCGCGAGCTGTCGCTGCTGAAGGGCTCGTCCACGCTGCGCGAAGTGGCTCGGTGGAAGGAGCTGATGCTGACGCGGTACGCGGAGCTGGCCGCGAGCGTGCCTGGCTTCACGCGCTTCACGCCGGACGCGTTCCTGTGGGCGCAGCACGTGTTGATCAGCCGCACCTTCGGCCTGACGGTGGAGGGCCGGCTCATCCGGTGTGTCGTCCCGGTGGCGGACATGCTCAACCACCGCGCGTCGCCCCGGGTCGTGTGGGGGAACACGGAGGACGGGGCGTTCGTGCTGAGGGCCCGGGAGCCGGTGGCCGCGGGCGAGGAGCTGCACATCAGCTACGGCATCAAGCCTGGCTACCGGTTCCTGCTGAACTACGGGTTCGTGCCCGAGGACAACCCGGACGACACGCTGGTGCTCTACCTGGGCGTCCCGGAGGACGAGCCCCACGCGGAGCGGAAGCGGGAGCTGCTCTCGCTTCCCACCCCGGCGTCACGGCGCCGCTTCGAGGTGCCCCTGCACTACGGCCACTCCTCGACGGTGGCGATGTTCTCCTTCCTGCGCGTGGCCTGCGCGGACACGGAGGAGCTGGCCCGGCTCACGGCCGAGGCCCATGAGGAGCAGGGGCTGGGCCCGGTGCCCCCGCTGAGCTCCCGCACGGAGGCGCGGGTGCTCCAGCACCTGAGCGACCTCTGCGAGGCGCGGCTCGCGGGCTTCGACACGACGCTGGAGGAGGACGAGCGGCTGCTGCGCGAAGCGGACCTGTCGCGCAACGAGCGCAACTGCGTGCTGCTGCGGCGTGGAGAGAAACGGCTGCTCCACGCATACGCGGGCCTCGCGCGCACCATCCAAGCCTCCGGCGGCGCCCGGGACGAGAGGACATGACCATGAGCAAGAAGATCATCGCGGTGGTGGGAGCAACGGGAGAGGAAGGAGGCGGGCTCGCGCGCGCCATCCTCGCGGACCCGCGGGGTGGGTTCACGGTGCGCGCGCTCACGCGCAAGCCGGGCTCGGAGCTGGCGCGCAAGCTGGCGAAGCTGGGCGCGGAGGTCGTCGCGGCGGACGTGAATGACGCCAGGAGCCTGCGCGCGGCGTTCACGGGGGCGCACGGCGCCTTCTGTGTCACCAGCTCCTGGGAGCAGTCCGCGCCGGAGCGGGAGCTCACGCAGGCGCGCGCGATGGCGCACGCCGCGAAGGAGGCGGGCGTGGCACACGTCCTCTGGTCCACCCAGGAGGACACCCGGCGCTTCATGCCGCCCGGGGATGCGCGCATGCCCACGCTCAAGGGCAGGTACAAGGTCCCGCAGTTCGACGTGAAGGGTGAGAGCGACGCCGCCTTCACCGACGCGGGCGTGCCGGTGACGTTCGTGCGCACGTCGCTGCCCTGGGAGACCCTGCTGCTGTTCGGGATGGGGTCGAAGCGCAACGCGGACGGCACGCTCGACTTCGTGTTGCCCACGGAGGACCAGAAGCTGCCGGGCCTGGCCGCGGAGGACCTGGGCGGCTGTCTCCACGGCATCTTCCAGCGTGGGCCCCAGGGAGTGGGCAGGACGGTGGGCCTGGCCAGCGAGCACCTGACGGGCGCGGAGATTGCCCGCACGCTGAAGCACGTGCTCGGGCAGGAGGTCGTCTATCACTCGATGTCGCCGGAGGTGTACCGGACGTTCAACTTCCCTGGCGCCGCGGAGCTGGCGAACATGTTCCACTTCATGCGGGACTTCGCCACGGAGTACTGCGCCGTCAGGGATCCGGTGCTCACGCGGGAGCTGAACCCCCGGGCGCAGACGCTGGCCCAGTGGCTGGAGCGCAACAAGGCCCGCTTCCTGCGGGCGGCGTGAGCCGCCTGGGGCTGCTCATGCGGCCGGGCGCGCTTGCGCGGAGGGAGGCGGCCAGCTGAACATGGCCGCACCCTCCATGCTCCGACAGCCCCCCCTCCCCGAGAACGAGGTCTCCCCACCGCGCCCCCGTGGGAGGTCGCACCGGGTGGTGGCGGTCCTGCTCCGGGGGCTGGCCCTGGCGCCTCTCGCGCTCGCCGCCGGCCTCCTCTGGGTGTCCCAGGGGCTGCCGTCGGTGTCGCTCCTGGCCCACGAGCCCCCCGTGCGGACCAGCTACATGCGCAGGGCCATCACCGAGGGCCGGCTCGCGCCGGACGCCCGGGTGGAGTGGTTCCCACTGAGCGCCATGTCCCTGCCCATGGTGTGCGGCGTGGTGAAGGCGGAGGACACGGTCTTCTTCGCGCACCGCGGCTTCAACCACCAGCAGACCCTCCAGGCCATCCAGGGCCGGCTCCAGGGCCGGGTGGTGGGCCACAGCACCATCACCATGCAGCTGGCGCGCAACCTCTTCCTCGGCCCTGAAAAGACGGTGGCCCGCAAGGTGCGCGAGGTCCTCCTCACCCGGGAGCTGGAGAGCGCGCTGACCAAGCCCCAGTTGCTGGAGCTGTACCTCAACATCATGGAGCTGGGCCCGGAGGTCTGGGGCGTCGCCCAGGCCAGCCGGCACTACTTCGGCAAGTCCCCCTCGGAGCTGGATGCCTTCGAAGGCACCTTCTTCGGCGCCATCGCCCCCGCTCCGCTCCAGCCGCTGGAGGGCCCCAACCTGGAGCGTGCCCGCGCCAAGCAGGCCCAGCTCCTCTGGAGGCTCTACGTCTCCGGCCTCCTCGCCCCCGCCCCGTACCAGGCCGCCATGCGGCGCCACCTCACGGTCTTCCAGGCCCTCTCCCACGGCGCTGCGCTCGAGGAGGCGCTGGCGCGCACCGCGCCCGCGGACGCGCCCCTCCCTCCGCTGCCCTCCCGCAGGGTGAAGGAGGAGCTACCGCCCGAGCGCGTGCTCGCGGAGTCCTGCGGCCACAGGGCCGAGCTCCAGCAGTGGATCCACCACCCCGTCCCGAAGTTCTGACGGCCCCCAGCCCCCGCGGGAAGCGCTACCGGATGTCGAGCGCACACCCCGTGGTCAGGATGGCCTCCAGCCTCCGCGCCCCCGCCTCCTCGGCGGGAGCCGCCGCGGGAGGGAGCGCCGGACGCGCGCGGGCCAGCGCATCCTCCAGGGACAGGCCGCTCGCGAGCGCCGCGTACAGGTGGCTGGCCCGCTCGGAGGCGTCCTGCCACACCTCCGGACTGATGATGGCCGAGCCGCGCATCTGCTTGAGCGCCCGGCGCTGGACGCGCTCCGCCCGCTCCAGGTTGACGCCCTCCAGTGCGCGAGTCGGCGCGGGAATGAGCGCCGCCAGGACGGAGGCCTCGAACGCATCCAGCTCCGCGGGGGACTTGCCGAAGTAGTGCCTGGAGGCGGCATCCACGCCCCAGATGCCGTTCCCCCACTCGATGACGTTGAGGTACAGCTCCAGGATGCGGCGCTTGCCCACGCGCTGCTCCAGCCGCAGGGCCAGCCACGCTTCACTGGCCTTGCGCTGCACGGTCCGCTGGTTGTCGAGGTACAGGTTGCGCGCGAGCTGCTGCGTGAGGGTGCTCCCTCCCATCTTCGGGGAGCCCTGGGCCGCGAACATCAGCGCCCGGAACAGCTGCGGCCCGTCGAACCCCGCGTGACGGAAGAACTCCGTGTCCTCCGCCTTGACGACCGCGCAGATGAGCACGGGCGCAATCCCTCCCAGCGGCGTCCACGCCTCACGCCCAGGTGAAGCCACCGCGCCCTCCAGGGCACGCAGCTGCCTGTAGCGCGTCTCGGTGGGGTTGGACGTGGCCAGCGGCGACACGTCCGGCAGGGTGTGGATGCAGCCGCCCACCTTGCCCAATCCCAGGCCGAGCAACACGGCCAGTGCGCCTCCGAACCAGCGCCTCCATTTCCACCGGCCTGCGGAAAGCAAGTGAAGCAAGGGAGGCATGGGACTCGGCACTTTCAAGATATTTTGATTAAGCTACAGCGGGCCGAGGAATGCGTAAACTGTCGCCTGTCTCCCTTCAAATCCTGCGTCGAGACCTCCCCCTGGCGGTGCTGGCCATGCTCTTCGCCCTGGGCGTGAGCCGGCTGCGCGCCATGGCGGAGCTTGACGTGGACGCCGCCGTCCACCTCTATCGGGTGCTCGAGCGGGACCTGCCGGGCCTCGTGACGTTCCCCTACGCGGCGCACAAGGTGCTGCTGCCCGTCTACGCGGTGTCCGTCAAGCTCACGCAGTGGCTGGGCGGTGACGTGCTGCTCGGCTTCCGGCTGTTGCATGCCGCCGCGCTGGCCCTGGCCGGGGTGCTGCTGTGCCGGCTGCTGGGGCGCTGTGGCGTGGCGGCCTGGCCGGCCGTGCTGCTCTCCGCGGCGTGGGTGACCTGCGGCGGCAACCTGTTCCTGCTGCGCACGTTCGAGGATGACGTCCTCTACCTTCCCTGGCAGGTGGCGCTGCTCGGGCTGTTCGTGTCCCGGCTGGAGTCCTGGAGCGCGCGGGACGCCTGGGTGGGCGGACTGATGCTCGGCGCGGCCTGGCTCATGCACTACCCCGCCCTTGTCTGGGCCGGGCCCATGCTGCTGGCGTGCGCGAGCGGAGGACCGCGCGAGCAGCCCTGGCTGTCGGCCGGGAGGCTGAGAAGCCTGGGGGCGGTGCTGCTGGGGGGACTGGTGGTGTTGCTGGCCTTCGGTGTGGTCCGCTGGCTGTGTGGGGGCAGCTGGGCCTCCTACGTGGAGCTGCTGCTCCTCAAGCCCAATGCGGTGGTGGGCAAGCTCGCGAGCCCGGCGTGGATGTTGATACGCCTGTCCAACATGCCCGCGGTGTTGGTGCCCTTCTGGCCGTGGGCGGAGATGGCGCGGCCCACCCTGCTCCAGCTGGCGTTCGCCGTCGGCATCCTGGTGTGGTCCCTCATCGCGCTGCTGCGGCCGCTGCGGAAGGCGGAGGCCGCCACGCCCCGTGAGCGGGTTTCCACCTTCGTCTTCCGCTCGCTCGTCATCTGCAGCCTGCCGTCCGTCATCATCCCGGATGGGGCGCTCTACGAGCGCATGGGCCATGTCGCGCTGTTCGCGCTGGTATTGCTGGGGCTTCGGCTCGCCCCACCCAGCCTCACCGCGGCCCCTGCCAGTGACACCCTTCCCCCGGCGCCGCCCTCTGCCTCGCCGAGGGCGTCCTGGGGCGCCGCCGCCCTCGTGTCCACCTCGCTGCTCTGGGCGGCCTGGCAGGAGCGCGACAGCTCGTGGATGGCGCGCTACACGGCCCTGCGCGAGGCCCACCCGGAAGCCTGCCGGTTCGTGTTCTCCGAATCCGAGTTCACCCCTGGCGACATCCATGAGTACGGGCGGGCCTTCGCGCTGCTGGAGGCGCTGCCGTCGCACCGCCTGATCCGCACCAGCGACGTGTCCTGGAAGGTGGCCCCGCGCTTCACCACGCCCGGCGAGGCACGAAGCGAGCACCGGGACTGTGTCTGGTACTCCGCCGCGGGACGGGCCCTGATGAGGCACGGAGGCGCCCCGGCGTCCGCGGGGGCATCCCCCGGGCTTGAGCCTTGAGCTGCTATTGGCAGGCGAACAGGTGGCTGAGCTTGAACGAGGGATTGGCACTCAGCCGCCCCCCGTTGTGGACGAGCCTGCGCGCGACCACCGCCCCGCGAATGTCATAGGTGAGCTGCTCGCAGCGCATCCAGGGGATCCCCCAGCGCTCCACGAGCTCGGTCCGCACGTACGCCGCGTCGGCGCCCGACTGGGCCTCCGGCATCGAGGGGAGCGCGGGGTAGATGTCCGCGAGGGCAATCTCCTGGCCCCGGAGGAGCCGGAGGTAGTTGAGGATTCCCACCGTGATGGCCATGGCCTCCTTCTGGTTGTGGGGCTCGGTGGCCAGGCGCCGGTCCTCGTCGGGAATGCTGAGCCGGGAGGCCTCGACCAGCACTCCGGGCATCTGGAGCTTCTGGAGCACCGCCAGCGAGGACGGCAACGCGCCCCGGTTGATGGTGCCCAGGTAGTGGGAGACGGCGGTGGACACGTTCTGCGCGAGCGGCAGGGAGCCCTCGTCCCCCTCCGGAAAGAACACCTTGGTGGCGTTGTCGGGCCCGGGGGCGAAGTCGTGGTGGACGCTGACGAACAGGTCGCAGTCCCGGGTGTTCGCGAAGTCGCTGCGGCACCCCAGCTCGGCCGCCGCCGAGGGCTCCTGACCGCAGCGCACGTCCTCCATACGGGTCAGCTCCACCCGCGCTCCCGCCGCTTCCAGGTATTGCTTCAGGAAGAGCGACACGCGCAGGTTGACGGCGCCTTCCCTCTGGCCGGTCGCCACGCCCACCGAGCCTCCGGTGTAGTAGTCGCTCGGGACCTTTCCCTCACCCCCATGGCCAGGGTCGATACAGACAACCGCCCTGGACAACGGCGCCCGGGGGTTCCATGGCCCGGCGACGAGCCTGGGTCGCGGGGCACGGGGTTGGACAGACGTGTTTGCCTGCACGAATGCCGTGCCCAGCAGCAATGCGAGCAGGGCTGGGATGACAGTCCACTTCTTCATGCACGGCTCCTTCTCGCGACGGCGCGAGGGTAGCACCGAAGGAGCGGCTCATGACGCGCGGGTACCGGGCGCGGCCTTCTCGAGCGCCTCTTCCAGCTCGCGCCGGTGCCCGGTGTAGAGCTCCTTCCAGCGGAAGCCCTCGGGCACCTCTCCCCCATGGCCGACGAAGAGATACACGAACAAGTCCAGCAGGAGTCGCTGGGCCGGCGAGGCGCAGTACCTGTGCAGGGCGTGGTGCGTCAGGCCTTCCGCCGACACCCTCTCCCCAGCCACGCGGTTGAGCTCCTCCGCCGTACGGCGGACCGCGGAGGGAGCCGCGAGCTTGGGTCTGTCGACGATCTCGGCGGCCATCGAGTCAGGCAGCACCCCGCGGGCCGCCGCGCGCAGGAGCGCCTTGCAGGTCCGCCCCCGGATGCGCTGCTCCCAAGGCAGCGAGAGCGCCAGGTCGCGGATCCCCTTGTCCAGGTAGGGCACGCGGACCTCCAGGCCACTCGCCATGGAGCCGAGATCCCACACGCGCAGGTGCCCATCCGTGAGCTGCCCTTCCAGGAAGAACTGGTGGAAGGCCTCGCGCGCGGCGTCGGACTGCGGGGTGACCAGCTTCCGGAGCGTCGCCTTGGTGGAGGCACACTCGTCCGAGGGCACCTCGCCCGTTCGGATCATCCGGTTGTAGTTCTCCGCGCAGGCCTTCACCCAAGGGCCCGGCGTGGCATGGGTCATATAGCCCGCGAAGAGCTCATCGGCCCCGTCTCCGCACAGCACCGCCTTGACGTGGTGACGGATGTGCGGTGCGGCGGACTCGACGATGGTGGGCTCGGCCGGCCCCTCCAGCGCGCAGATGGCGCGAGGCAGGGTCTCGAGCAGCTCGGCCGCGCTGAAGACATACTCATGATGCTGGGTGCCCAGGCGCTCCGCGAGCCGCCGGCTCACGTCGAGATCCAGGTGCCCGGCATCATCCGCCAGGCTGAAGGTGTGCAGCCGCTGCACCCCTTCTCGCGCCAGCAGCGCGGTCAGCAACGAGCTGTCCACGCCACCGGAGAGGAAGAGGCCCACCGGGTGATCCGCCACGTGCTGCTGCCGCACGGAGCCCGCAAGCCGCTCGATCAACAGGGCCACCCGCTCCTCTTCGCTCGTGGGCAGGGTGAGCGGGCGTGGCGCGCTGTGCTGACCAGGGCGCAGCTCGAGCATGCCATCCGGCCGGAGTAAGACCTCGAGCGTGCCTCCGGGCGGGACCTGCCGCACGCTCTTGAAGAGGGTGCGCTCACCGAGGAGGAAGCGGAAGGTGGCCCACTCGAAGAGGGCGGCACGGTCCAGCTCGCGTGGCAGCGCCGGGTCCACCAGCAGCGCCTTGAGCTCCGAGGCGAACAGGAGCCGGCGGCCTCCATCCACGAGCGCGTAGTACAGCGGCTTGATGCCAAAGGCGTCACGCGCGAGGGTGAGCCGCTCGCCGTCCGACACCGCGAAGGCGAACATGCCCTCGATGTCCTCCAGGCAGGCCAGCCCCCGCCGCTCCAGGGCGTGGAGAAGCACCTCGGTGTCGCCGCGCGTCCGGAACGGCTGTCCTTCGCGCTCGAGGCCGCGGCGCACCGCCTCGTGATTGTAGAGCTCGCCGTTGAAGACGAGCGTCAGCCCGCCCTCGCTGGCCATGGGCTGCGCTCCACCCGCGAAGTCGAGCAGGCTCAGCCGCGTGCTGCCCAGGCCCGCATGCCCGACCAGGCAGGTGCCCTGCCCATCCGGACCCCGGTGCTTGATCCGCTGGGTCATGCGCTCGAGCAGCGCACGATCCGGCCTACCGAAGATGCCAGCAATCCCACACACAGGAGGCTCCTCTTCACGCCTCCGCGAGCGCGGCCGGTCTCTTCTCCGTGAAGATCACCAGGCCCTCGCGGTGGAACCGGTCGAGCGCCTCCAGCACGGCGCGCTCCACCTGATCCGCGGAGCGCTCGTGCTGGCGCCGATAGCCTTCGATCAGCTCCCCTACCGTGCGCTCGCCATCACACCGCGAGACCAGCTCCGCGGTGAAGGGATTGACCCGGAAGTGGTGTCCGTAGAGGTTGGGCCGCTTGTGGAAGAGCACGGTCGCCTCGCCCCCTGCGCCCTGCCCCGCGCCGAGCACCCTGGGCGGCAAGGCGCTGAAGCGCTCCATCCGCACCCATCTGCTGCGCAGCGGAACCAGGGACCGCAGCCGCTCGGCGGGGACCTCTGACTTCATCGACTCCCAGAGGTCCGGGAAGTCGAAGGGCGGCTGTCCCCCATCCTCGGCGCTGAAGTGGCCCATCCACGCGATCAGCCCCGCCCAGCGGGCAGCCTCCGCCAGGGACGGCTCCACGCTCTTCCCGCCTTGAGCCGAGCCGACCCACCGGCAGAACGCCACCGCGTCGACGAAGGGGTTGGTGTGCGCCTCCGGGTGGGCGTCCAGGAAGGCCTGGATCATCGCGTCGGCACCCTCCCCCAGGGCTTCGAGCAGCACGGGCACGGTGCGCCGCAGGGCCTCGGTACGGTCCGCGGGCACGCCGCGATCGGCCGCGGTCATGTTCCGCGGCTGCCCCCGGTGCCGGGCGAGGACGTCCTCGAAGAGGCGCGTGTACTCGGCGGCGAGGTCCCTCTGGGGCAGCCCTTCCAGCAGCTCCAGGCCGCGCAGGCCGATGGCTCGCGCGCCGGCCGGATCCTCGATGGCCCGGCGCAGCGCCGCCGCCAGCTCGCCATGCACCTTCGGGTCGGGCACCAGGAGCACGTTCTGCCCGGAGACCAGGCGCTCGCGGAACGGCTGCTTGGCGGCGACCTCCCCGGAGAGCACGAGGCAGGTGCCACAAGCGAGCACCTCCTTGGGCACCGTGGGCGCATGGAAGGTGATCGGAAAATCGCGCTCCAGGAAGCACACCGCGCGGCAGGCGCGGATGAAGCGGGCCACCTTCCAGTGGGCGACGAAGGGCAACACCCAGGACTGCTCCGCCAGGCCCTGCTCCTCGATGGCCTTGTGCAGGGGCAACGTCCTGCGGCCGCGAGTGAGGACCACCAGGTTGAAGCGCAATCCCTCCTTGCGCAGCATGCCCAGCGCGCTCAGCAAGTCATACGTCCCCTTGACGACGCCCACCTTGCCGTAAATGCCAATCACAGGCAGCGACGGATCGATCGGGCGCGGGTTGTTCACCAGGTGCGGGTGATCGCGGACCAGCTCGCTGAGATAGCCATTGAGATCCAGCGGCTCGACGTCGGGGCTGAAGCACTTGCGGATGAGGTCCGGGGGCACGCCGCGGTAGATGTTGTCGGGGTGCACCCCCATGCCCATGAACATCAGGGGGTTGCCGACACAGACGCCGTGCGCGTGCCGGAGGACCTCATGGTACGTGGTGCCCAGGCCCGGCCGGTTCATCAGCCGGCCCAGGTCACTGCCGGCGTTGCGCACCAGGTACGGCACGCCCGTCCAGGACGAGGCCAGGTGCGCCGCGACGCCATAGGGCTCCAGGTAATAGCTGAAGATGACCTCGCAGCCGTAACGGCGGATGACCTCCGTGGCCAGACCGGCGAGCTTGCCGAGGAACGGATTGCTCTGGGGCACGTGCAGGAAGGCCGGAGAGTGAGCCTCCGTCCGGTGGACGCGCACCCGCCCCTGGCCAAAGGTCGGCTCCAACCAGGAGCGATCATCGGCCGTGAGCATGAGCCGGTAGTCGTCCTCGACTTCGTCCGCGTTGGTCACCACGTGGACTTCATGGCCCGCCTCGGCCAGCGCACGGCACATCCAATACGACTGGGCGCTCACGCCCCCTTGGATGGGGGGGTACTTCACGATGGCACAGATGCGCACGAGGCTCTCCAAGTGGCTCGGCGGGAGCGAATCAGCTCGCCGCGGCGAAGGTGAGGGCATTCAGCTCGTAGAGACGGCGGAGGGCCTCGACGAAGGGCTGCGCCCCCGTGGCGGGCGACAGCAGCGAGGCGAGCTCCGCCGTGGTGCGGGTCCCATCGCACAGCTCGAGCAGGCGTTGTGTCCGCTCGTTGATGGCCAGATGGCGCACGTTGCGGAAGCCCGGCGCCTTGGTGAAGAGCACCACCGTGGGCTTGCCCGGGGACTCGTCTCCCACGGCCTGGCCCTCGTTGATGCGCCGCACGAGAGCGGTGACGTCACACGCGAAGCGCTCCACCCGGATGTGGGGCCCGGTGACAGGCCGCGCGGCCAGCACCTCCTCGAGGCTCGGAGCGGGACGGCTCTCGTAGGCACGACGGAAGTCCAGGGCGCTCTGGACCGGGACGGCCATCGACGACAGCTCGAGCTGGACGCGCTCGAAGCGAACGATGTCGGCCAGGGGTGAACGCAGCTCGGGACGCTGCTCCACCACCCGCTCGAGCAGCTGGAGGAACCAGAAGGCATCCCGCACCGTGCGGTTCACGAACTCGGGGGAGTGGCGCGGGGTGTACTCGTCCACGAAGCGGTGCGAGAGCTCATGCCAGAGCTTCCGGGCCTGAAGCCACCGGCAGCTCGCTGGCGCCATCTTGCTCACGAGCATGAGCCGCTTGCTCGCCAGATCATGGGCGAACGTGGTGAGCGCCTCTGCCCCCACCGCGACGAGCGCTTCCGTCTGCTCCGGCAGGAGGCCCAGCTCCTCGCCCACGACCTGGGGATTGCCCACCAACCGCCGTCCGAGCCCCGTCTCCACCAGCACCCGGGCCAGCGCGGCCTGGAACTCCGGCGCGTCCACGGGCAAGGCCTCCGTGGGGCGCTCGGGCCATACCGGGGCCGAGTCCCGCACCGGCCTCCGGACCGGGACCTGGTGGGCGCGGTGGAGGATCTCCTGGGCCCGCTGGATGTCCTGGAGCATCTCCTGGAACTCTTCAGGGAAGTTCTGATCCCGTTCGATCAGGATGGCCCGCACCCGCGTGCGCTGCACCAGGTACTCCAGCAGGCTCCAGACCTCGGGATGCGCGTCCACCCGCTGGCTATGGCTGTCGATCCATTGCCCGGCACGCCGCTCGCCCCCCGCCAGATGCACCTGGATGACGCGCTCGAGCGGCAGCGCATCGAGGAAGGCATAGGGATCGTAGCGGTGGTTCTGGGAGTTGATGAAGAGGTTGGCCAGATCCAGCAGCAGCCCGCAGTCGGCGTCCGTCACCACCCGGCTGATGAACTCCGCCTCGCCCATGGGGCTCTGGAAGGCGAAGGGATAGGTGATGTTCTCGAGCAGGAACGGGAGGCCGACGATCTCCTGCACCTGCCGCGTCTTGGCGGCACACCGCCGGACTCCGGCCTCGGTGAAGGGCAGCGGCGTCAGCTGCCCCAGCTCCATGCCCCCCGCCTGCGTCAGGCACAGGTGATCACTGGTGAAGGGCGCACGGACGAGCCGGGTGAGCTCGGCCACCTCCTCGCAGTACCCGACGTCCAACGGCCCCGCTGTGCCAATGGACATCTCCAGCGCATGCGGCACCAGCGGATGGGTGTCCAGCATCGGCAACGCGCGCTCGAAGCTCTCGGGCACGGAGCGCACGTACCGGTCGGCGATCAGCTCGAACCAGTCGATGCGGTCCATGAACTTCAACTGCTGATCACGCAGCTCGGGGCGGTAGCCAATCCCCACCCCGAGTACGGGCACATCATCCAGCCTGGACAAGAGCTCTCCCGGGTGCGCGCACACAGGAAGAGCTTCGCGCCCCTAACGTGGCGTGCCGTTCACCGCACGGACACCGTGCCTGCTCGCGACTCAGGCGTTGGACGGGGTGCCGCAGAGGCAGGAGCCGCACACGCAGCTGAAGCACACGCTGCCGGTGTCCTGAAAGGCGTAGGCAGGGCCACAGTCGAGCATCTCCAGCTTGAACTCCTCGGTCTCGACCTGGACCTGCGTCTGCGTGTCCTGCAAGAGGGCGGCGTTTTCCATGGAGTACCTCAGCGAGCCAGAGTTTATAGGGTACTCACGGTATCCAGGCTTCACTCCGGGTGTCAATCCCGAGGCACTCCGCTGCCCGTGAGGGCTGCCACGACCGTGTCCACGCCGCTGCGGGAGCTCAGGGTGGCCGCGAGTCCCCGGGCCTGCTCGCGCAGGCGGTCGTCGGTGAGCGCCTGTTGCACCGCGGAGGCCAGTGGGTGCGCGGTCACGCCGCGCGCGGGCACTGGCGCGGGTGCGATCCCCAGCTGGTGCGCCCGCTCCGCCCAGAAGGGCTGATCAAACGCATGGGGGACCACCACCTGGGGGACTCCGGCGCGCGCGGCGGCCGCCAGGGTGCCCGCACCGCCGTGATGCACCACGGCCCTGACACGCGCGAAGAGCGGACCATGCGCGGTGTGGCCAATCGGGAGCACCCGTCCGAAAGGCTCCCGCTGTGGGGGCACGGCCTTGCCTGTGAAGAACAAGACCCGGCACCCCACGGCCGTGGCGACCTCGTGGACGAGTCGCTCGTCAAGGGCGGGCTGGCTCCCCGAAAGGCTGCCAAAGCCAACGTAGACAGGCGGCTCACCGGCCGCGAGAAACGCCTCCACCTCGGCGCTGAGCGGACGCGGGTCGTCGAGCAGCAGCGCGCCTGGCGGCGGCCTCCAGAGCTTCACTCCGTCAAGAGGGCCCACGAGCTCGGCGTCGGCGGCGAGCAACACGCGCTCGGGAGCGAAGGCGTAGGCGAGCAGCTCCTCCACGGCTGGCAGTCCATGCCTGGAGTGGAAGCTCCGCAGGGTCTGGAGCAGCACCTCGGGCATGGCGATGGAGCGGCGCCCTCCTGTCAGGAAGACCCCGGGTGCATAGGCGACGGCGAGGTAGGGCACGCCCACGGACTCGGCCGCCGAGCGGATGGCGAAGGACATCCCCGCGCCAAGGACGAGATCCACGCCCCGCGAGAGCGCGGGGATCCGCTCGAGGTGGGTCAGGAACTCCTGCTCGAGGAACGCCTGGACCCCGGATGGCGAGGTGCGTCCGGGGCCTGCTGCGGGCTGGCTCCGGATGAACGCGTCGATGTCCTGGCCAAGAGGCTCGAAGGGCACCGAGAAGGCGGCGGCGTCCGGGGCGTAGAGCGGCCGCGCGGCGAGCACGGCCTCGTGCCCCGCCGCGCGCAGCCCCAGGGCCAGGGCCAGCATGGGTTGGAAGTCCCCGCGAGAGCCCGGGGCAGCGAGCAGCAAGCGCATCTCACGCTCCTGACGGCTAAAGGGAGAACCTCACGCCCACCCGCTCATGCAGCAGATGAACGTTCGTGCCGAGCAGCCGCACGTAGGTATAGGCCGCTCCTATGTTGAGCGCGAACCATCGATTGGGATGCCACTCCACCCCGGCCCAGACTTCCGGGAAGACCCCCAGGCGCGACTCGAAGTTGGGATCCGACTCGCCGTCGCCGTCATCATCGAAGTCGAAGTCGAGCGATTGCACGGTGGTGACGAGGGGCAGCCCCAGGAACTCCCTGCCCGCTCCCGCGGCTCCGAGCTTCAGCCCGCCACCGACGTACGGAACCCATCGCTGGCCTGCGTCGTCGCGCCAGCGGTAGAGCAGCCCAGGGGTGACGCCCAGCTCGGAGAAGGTGGCATCCCCAGAGCCGCCTACCCCCAACTCCAGCGGCAGGCGGAACGCCCACCGGGCACCGAGATCCACCTGGAGCGAGGCCTGGAGGCTGATGCCTACCGCCGCCCGGCCGCCCGAGAACGCCTGCATGGGCCCCAGGGCGATGGGCTCCAGGTTGATTCCCGCACCGAAATAGCCCGAGCGCGGCACGTCACCCGCGGTCGGTGTCGATGCGAGGACGACGACAAGAAGCGGTGCAAGGGTCATGTCGTCTCTATACGGTCAGAGACGTGGCTCGGGCCAGCCGATGGCGTCAGTGGGGCCGCAGCCACCGCACGAGCAGCAGCGCGAGCAGCACCCAGAAGGTGATGATGACCGCCCCGGCCCGCCCGGAGCCGCTCGCGCCGGGCGCCAGGCGGCTCCGGCCGATGAAGCCCGGTTCAGCGCGTCTTGTCCTGGTATGCCTTCACCAGGGCGTTGATGCGCCGCCCGCTGGGGTCCTCCTTCTTGGGGTCGGCGATGACGAGCACCGTCTTTCCCGAGACCACGGCGGAACCGACCGCGTTGCCGACGAGGGCCCAGCCGGCCTCCTCGGCCTGCCTGGCCTTGTCGGCGCTGTCAAAGACACACACCGTGGCCTCCAGGCCGCTCACCTTGCCGGCCTGGCACTTGCCCCCGGGGAGCTTCTCACCGACGTCGGTGAACGCGGAGGGCGACTCTCCCGCCGCCTTCCACGCCGCCAGCACGTCGTCCACGCCGCTGGAGCAACCCGCCACCAGCAACACCATCACGGGGATGAGCGCGCGCCGCATGCTCAGTGCCGTCCCTTGAACTTCTTGTGTTTCTTGTGCTTCTTGTGCTTCCGGTGGTCGTGGTGGTCGCAGTGGTCATCGTGCACGTGCACGACGCGCTCCTCGCGGATGATGACCACGTCCCGCCGGGGCGGAGGCGGCGAGCCCACCCGCACCTCGACGCTCGGCAGGTTCAGGCCCACCTGGATGATGGGGCCGTGGTACTCGGGCGGCGGAGCCACCGTCACCACCGGGCGCGGCGCGCTCCACGTGCGGTACACCGTGTTGACGCGCCCCCGCTTCGGGCTCTCCTGCTTGTACGCGTCAGGGTATTCGCCCGCGTAGTAGTGGACGTCCTCCTTCTCCACGAACTCCTGGCGCGGCGGCGGCGGGTAGGCGTGGTAGTGCGGCCCGTCGTGGTAGCAGTACTCCACCGTGTCCACGTCCACGTCGATGTTGATGATGACGTTGAGGACCACCGGGTGGTGCCCGTAGTAGGGGTGCCGGGTCCCCTCGTAGCCGAAGGGCGTCGGGTCACCGATGAACACATAGGCGTTGTCGTGCGTGCGGTAGAGCGTATCGACATACATCGGCGCGGCGGTGTGCACGTGCATCATCTCGATGTGGCACAGCCCATCCGCGGGTTGGCCGGTGCGCGGGTGCATGCCCGCGTACTTCCACTGCTTCGCCTCGGCCGCGCTGGCGGCCGTGAGCAGCAGCAGCGCGGACAGGCCGGCCAGATTCATCCGTGACATGGTGGGGGTCCTCTTTCGGGAGCGCACGTTATACCGGACCTGCTCCCCCCCAGGTCGAGCACACCCGCGGGCACGGCCTTCGACTCGCACCTCGGGTGTCTGTCCGCGTGCTCCGCGACCGACCAGGGGACAGTGGACGCGAAACGTTTCGACACCACGCCACGCCGCGCGCCTCCGGGTAACCTCCGTCCCCGGTCCCCGATGCTCCCCTCCCCCCAGATACTTCGCCGCTGGCTGCTCGCGCTCTCGGGCGTGCTGACCGCGCTGGGAGTGGGCGTGGAGGTCGCGGCGCTCGCGCTCGGCCCCCGGAAGCTGGAGCCGCTCGTGGCGTTCCTCTCGCTCAGCTACGAGGAGAACCTGCCCACCTGGTACGCCTCGGCGCTGCTGCTGGGCTGTGCCCTCGTGCTCGCGCTCATCGGCCGGGCGGCGGGGCTGTCCCGCGACCCGGGGCGCCGCCACTGGTGGGCCCTGGCGATCATCTTCGCGTACCTGTCGCTGGATGAGAGCGTGGGCCTGCACGAGCACCTCGGAGGCCTGCTCTCGCTGGGAGGCGTGCTGTTCTTCACGTGGGTGGTGCCGGCGGCCATCCTCGTGCTGCTCGGCGGGCTCGCCTTCCTTCCCTTCCTGGCGCGCCTGCCGCCGCGCCGGCGCGCGCAGTTCATCCTGGCCGGTGCGCTGTACGTCGGCGGCGCGCTGGGCATGGAGCTGCCGCTGGGCTGGTGGACGGAGCAGCACGGCAACGACAACCTCGTCTACGCGCTCATCGACCATGTGGAGGAGGCGCTGGAGCTGGTGGGGAGCAGCCTGTTCCTCGCGGCACTGGTGGAGGAGCTGGGCGAACGGGTGGCGCTCACGGCACGAGAGGAGACGGCCCATGAGCCTGGCCCAGCCGCTCCCCGTTGAGGCGGAGCGCCCGGAAGAACCCAGACGTGAGGCGCCGCCGCTCGCCGCGCGCTCGCCGTACATCGTGGGGCCCGTCTTCGATTGGGCCTTCTTCCTGCTGCCGCCCCTGCTGGCGCTCGGGCTGGGCATCGCCATCTCCGGGACGGCCTTCAGCGACACGCCCGTCCGCTTCTTCGGCCAGGAGAAGACGTGGGCCGGGCTGATGGTGGGCAGCCTCATCCATGCGCACCTGGTGGCGGTGTTCCTGCGCAGCCACGGCAACCCCGCCATCTTCCGGCTCCACCCGCTGCGCTTCGTGCTGGTGCCCGTGCTCGCGTGGGCGGCCATCCGGGGCTCGGTGGTGGTGGCCGCTGGCGCCACCGTGCTCGCGACGTTCTGGGACGTGTGGCACTCCGGGCTGCAGACGTTTGGACTCGCGCGCATCTACGACCGCAACCGGGGCAATTCCCCCACGGCGGGCCGCCGGCTCGACTTCTGGCTGAACCACCTGCTGTACGCGGGCCCCATCCTCGCGGGCGCCACGATGCTGGATCACTTCAGCAGCTTCGAGTCCTTCGAGGCGGTGGGGGTGCCGTGGCTCGCCGCCGTGCCCGCGCGGATGACGGCCACGCACCGCGCCTGGACGCTGGGCGTGCTGGGCGTAGGCGGCGCGTTCCTCATCGTCTACGTGGTGGCCTGGGCACGCCTGCGGATGAAGGGACACCGGCCCTCCTTCCACAAGCTGTTCCTGCTGGTCACCACGGGCGCCTGTTCCATCTACTCGTGGGGCTTCAACTCGTGGGGGGAGGCGTTCTTCATCATGAACCTCCTCCACGCCGTGCAGTACCTGGCGCTGGTGTGGGCCATGGAGGGCTCCCGCCTCCGGGAGCGGCTGCGGCTGAAGTGGCGCGGATTGGCGCTCGCGCTCTTCCTGGGCACCGTGGCCGCCTACGGCGTGGGGGCCGAGTTGCTGGACCCGGACCTGGAGAGCCTCTGGGCCTTCACCCTCGTCGTGTCCCTGATGCACTTCTGGTACGACGGCTTCATCTGGTCCGTGGCACGCAAACATGTGTGAGGCTCGCCTGCCTACCTGGTGTCTGCCGCGTCGTGGGCCTTGCTATCTTGCGCGCCCATGAGTGAGCCCACGGCCGTTTCGGATGCCCGCATCGGCACGGTGTTGCAGCAGCGCTACCGCATCCTCGAACGGCTGGCCGCGGGCGGCATGGGCATCGTCTACCGGGGCGAGCGGCTGGAGGTGGGCAAGGCGGTCGCCATCAAGTTCCTCCATGCGTGGGCAGCCCAGGACGAGGACTTCCGCAAGCGCTTCCAGGTGGAGGCGCGGGCGATGAGCCGCCTCACGCATCCGTGCTGCGTGTCGGTCATCGACTTCGGCGTGGACCAGGACTCGCCGTACATGGTGATGGACTTCGTCACCGGCGAGACGCTGCGGGGCCTGCTGCGCGACGGGGCGCTGCCTCTGGGCCGGGCGCTGGCGGCGGTGCGGCAGGTGCTCGCCGGGCTGGCCCACGCGCATGGACAGGGCATCATCCACCGCGACATCAAGCCGGAGAACATCCTCGTCACCCATGCCGTGGGGCTCGGGGAGCAGGTGCGCATCCTCGACTTCGGCATCGCCAAGCTCCGCGACGAGGTGACGGGCATCACCGCGGGGATGATGCTCGGGACGCCCGCGTACATGGCGCCGGAGCAGATCCACGGGGAGCCGGTGGGCCCGCCGGCGGACCTGTATGCCACCGGTGTGCTGCTCTTCGAACTGCTCACCGGCCGGAAGCCCTTCTCCGCGCAGGGCACCGCGGAGCTGCTGCGCATGCACCGCGAGGTGCCGCCCCCGCGGCTGCGTGACGCGGCACCGGATGCGGGCTTCTCCGCCGGGCTCGAGGCGGCGGTGGCGAAGGCGCTGGCGAAGGCCCCCACGGAGCGCTTCCAGTCCGCGGCGGAGTTCCTGTCCGCGCTCGACGTGGAGTTGATGGCGGTGTCGGAGACCCAGACGACTCCGAGGCCCACTCCCGCCACTCCGATGGGACCGGAGGCGCAGCGCTCCGCGAGCGAGGCTCTGGAGCCTGCTCCCACCGCGTCAGCGCGCCCGGTGGACAAGGCTGTCGCGAAGCAGCACGCTCCTGCGCCCACGCGCGAGATCCGGATACGGACCCCGGCTGGAATGCGAACTCCGGAGCACGAGTCGTCCCTGGAAGCCCCGGCGGCGGAGCCGGCGTCCTCGCGCCACGAGGCCACGGAGCGCATCGCCGACGCGAAGCCCGCCGCCCCTGGACCCCAGGCGCGCGCTCCCTTCCGCTTCGGACACGTCACGGTGGGCGGCGCGGCGGTGCTCGTCCTGCTCGGTGCGGCGATCGTCTGGCGGGGGAGCCCTCCGGCCGCCTCCCTCCCGGCGCAGAAGGCTCCCGGGGCTTCGAAGGACGGCGCGCGGGAGGAGGCTCCCCAGCAGAAGGCCGCGTCCCCCGACGTGTTTCATCCCGTCCCCGAGCAGCTCCCGGGCATCGACGAAGCCCATCGCTTGATTGCCGCGCAGCGGCGGGACTCGGCGCTGGCGCTCTTGAAGAAGCTGGCCGTGAGGCACCCGAAGAGCGCCTACGTGCGGTACCTGGAGGGCAACGTCGACTTCGACAACCTGCGCTGGGTGGACGGGGTGGCGGCGTACCGGATGACGCTGCGCAATGACCCCGCGTACCGGAACGCTCCCACGCTCATCCAGAACGCCCTCCGCTGCCTCGTCAGCGACCGGTACCACGGCCTCTGCGAGGACTTCATCCGCAAGGACCTGGGCGACGCCGCCGTGCCCTACCTGGAAGAGGCCGCCCGGACGGACCCCATGGCCAACGTGAGGACGCGGGCCTCAATGCTGCTCCGCGAGCGTCAGTCCCGCTGAAGAAGTCCCACCGGGCTGGAGGCGGATGGGCCGGGAGTGCGAAGTGCTCCGGGAGCCGTGGCCATTGCCACCGGGAGCGGTCTTCTCCGTCGGAGGCTTCATCATGATTCGAGGATGTGTCGCGGCAATGGTGGCACTGGTCCTGGTGGGATGCGGAGATGACGATCCGCCCGCTTCACCGGGCCGCTTCGGTGAGGTGACGAGCGCGGTGGTGCTCGTCAATCCGGTCATCAACCAGGGCTCCACCACGGCGGTGGCGTCCGGCGCCGAGCGCTCGGGCGTGGAGTTCCAGGTGGGGGACCTGCCCATGTCGAGGACGGACTCCACCGGGCTGGCGCTGGTGGAAGAACTGCCCACGGGCGCGGTGACGCTGGACTTCGACCCGGGCACCTATTCGTTCCAGGTGGTCCGGGAGAAGGAGCTCTACGACGTGGTGCTGTCGTACCGGGACGGCGCGGTCCAGCAGCTGTTCCCTCCCGTGCGCTATCCCATTGGCGGTGACGTCGTGGAGGTGGAGCCCGGTGAGAGCATCGCCGAGGCCGCGGCGGCGGACGGCACCATCATCGTCCTGAAGGAAGGCACGTACTCCGGCAACCTGGAGCTGCGGTCGGACAACGTGCTCATCTTCGGCGCGTGGTCCCCGACGCTGGGCCCGCTGTCTGTCATTGACGGCAACGTGACGGTGCTCGGCGGTGGCAACCGGATGCGGGGCGTGAGCATCAGCGGCCGGTTGACCAGCAATGCCAACAACTTCTCCGCCGCCTTCTCGGACATCGCCAGCGCCACCATCACCGGCAACGGGGTGACACTGCTGCGCAACCGCTTCACGGTGGGGCAGGCCACGGTGCCCAGCTCCAACGCGGTGCTGGTGGACAACACGGGGATCCCCTGATGCGACGGCACCTGTTCCTCCTGGGGCTCACGCTGATGGGCTCCGGCTGTTACCTGCACGTGAATGCGCCCTCTGACGGGTGGGCCGCATCATCCGGGGCGAGCCCCGCCGCGAGAACTGGGGCGGCTCCGAGCTGAAGACGCGCCATGTCTCCGCCGACGTCATCTACGCCAAGGAGATCCACGCGGACTGGGTGGAGGCGGAGGAGATCCACGCCAAGGAAGTGAAGCTGGGCCGGTAGCCCTATCGCGCTCACTTGCCGCGCGGGACGCGGACGCAATGACAGAACGATGACCAGCGCATGGACGCGGGCCCACCCTCGCGTCCATGCGCCTGCGTACCTTGGACACGCTTCCTGCTCGCGGGTCTGTGGACCCACATGGGGCTGGTCGCACAGCTCATCGTCATCGCCATGGGCGTGATGTCGATGGTGTCCCTCCTCATCCTCGCCGTGCGCACGATTATCCGCGGCCTCGTCAGTGACCGGTTCCACGGCACCTGCGAGGACTTCCTCCGCAAGGATTTGGGTGAGGCCGCGGTGCCCGCGCTGGAGGAGGCTGCCCGCAAGCACCCCATGGCCAGCGTCCGGACCCGGGCCGCGGCGCTGCTCCGCCAGCGTGGCCGCGATGCCACGGAGGGCTCACGATGAGCCTTCGGGACGGAGCGAAGGAAGTAACGCCGCGCCGCTCTCGCATTTGAAAGGCGGCGGGGTGTCGCTCCAGGAACCGACACGGCGTCTTCATCCCAACGACGGCGCCGTTCTTACAGGCAATTCCGACTACACAGATCCATGAGCAATTACGTCAACGCGTCTGGCTATTCCGGACGTACGGGCGAGCCTCCGTGAGGCGCATGGGTTCGCGCGAGCCATCTGCCTCGACACACACAGAAAGAGTTCGGAATGAATCGCAATGAGATTCAGGCGTGGCGCTTGTCCAAGGTGATGGTCCTGGGATTGCTGGCATTCGACCTGACAGCGTGCGGTCCAGCTCTGGAGGAGGGCTCGAACGCCCCCGCGGAGGGTGGAGATACGGCACGCTCCGCTTCCGACGACTCTCAGTCCCAGGCCCAACAGGAGCTGGAGGATTCCAGCAGGACGTGGAGCCCGCCCCCGGCCCCGACGGGTTGCGGTCGCATGAACGCGAACCAGGGACTGGGCCACGGGCAGCGCCTCTATTCTTGTGACGGTCGCTTCTGGCTTGTCATGCAGAGCGACGGCAACCTGGTGCTCCGCCAGGGCGCGGCGGCCCTCTGGCACTCCCAGACGCACGGGACTTCCGCCGTGGGGGCGGTCATGCAGGGCGACGGAAATTTCGTGATCTATACCTCGGCGCCAAGGGCCCTATGGCACAGCCGCACGCACGGCTACGACGGCGCGTATCTCTCCGTCCAGAATGATGGGAACGTGGTCATCCGCACTTCGCGCGGCGGAGCCATCTGGAACACCCAGACCGGCGGGCACTGAGGTGGACGGCGGAGGCAATCGCAGCCAGCAGCCTTGAGGGCCCACACGCGGGGTATGATATGGACGGCTCCGCTGGAATCCACCTCGTGGAACCCCGGAGTGTCCCCATGCGAATCCCCCTTTCTCTCGTCGCTGTCTTCGTCGGCGTCGCCGTCTCCGTTTCGGGTTGCGGCGGCACCTACGAGCCCGAGCAGGCCCCCGTGTCCGAGCCCGGCTCCGTCGATGAGCAGCTCCCCGAGGGGAACGTCACGCAGCAGGCCATCTGCTCGCGGCTTTGGACGTGCAATTACGTCAGGTGGTACGGCACCGAGGCCAACTGCGTGGCGGCCTGTGGCACGTCCTGCACGCTGGACTACCGCTGCACTGGCACCTGCGTCTGCCCTTGAGCGACGCCTGCCGGCAGAAGCATCCATAAGAAGCCCCATCGAAGTGACGACCGAAAAGCTCGCGTCGCCCGCGCCCCGCGGCGACGCGCACTCGGCGTAAAGTCGTGGCCATCACTCGAACCTGAGCTGGGAGCCACACCATGAAGCTGATGTCGAGCAGTGCCATCGTGACGGGAGCAGGACAGGGCATCGGTCTGGGAATCGCCGCGCGCCTCATGCGGGACGGCGCCAACGTCCTGCTGTTCGGGCGGACACCGGAGAAGCTGGAGGCGGCCGCCGCGGAGCTCAACCGGACGGCGGAGGGGCACACCCGGGCCGTGCCCTTCGCGGGAGACGTGGTTCGCGCGGAGGACGTGGCGCGAGCGCTCGAAGTCGCCACGCGGGAGTTCGGCCTCCCGGGCATCCTGGTGAACAACGCCGGAACGGCCACCATCCGCACGGTGCTCGACTTGCCCGAGGCGGAGTTCGACCAGGTCCTGGCCATCAACCTCAAGGGGCCCTTCCTGTTCACCCAGGCTCTCGCGAAGGCGCTCGTCGCCGCGAAGCAGCCGGGCTCCATCGTCAACATCTCCTCACTGAACCAGACGGCGGTGACGGACGGGCTGTCCCACTACTGCGCCTCCAAGGCGGGGCTCGCGAACTTCTCGAAGGCCGCGGCTTCGGAGCTGGGGCGCTACGGCATCCGGGTGAATGTCGTGGCCCCGGGCGCCATCCGCACCCCTCTGGCGGAGATGGCCGGCCTGGGGGCTGGCGCCATGGCGCAGGGCTTCCTCGCCCACACGCCGCTCGGGAAGGCGTGGGGCGAGCCGGATGACGTGGCGAAGGTGGTGTCGTTCCTCTGCAGCGACCTCGCGTCCTGGATGACCGGAGACACCCTCGCCGTGGACGGCGGCAATCATATCCGCGGGCTGCACAGCTACGCGGACGCGCTGGGCCTCACCCGGCCCGTCGACGGCTGACGCAATGACAGAACGATGACCAACGCATGGACGTGGGCCCACCCTCGCGTCCATGCGCCTGCGTACCTTGGACACGCTTCCCGGTACCGCCGTTCCCTCATGGGGCCACGCCGTGGCCCACGCGCACGGAGGCGCGTCTCGTTCCCGCCATGAACTTCACACTCGCGGGTCTGTGGACCCACATGGGTCCGGTCGCACAGCTCATCGTCATCGCCATGGGCCTGATGTCGATGGTGTCCCTCCTCATCCTCGCCGAGCGCACGATTGTCTTTCGCGCGTCCCGCCGCCACTCGCGCAAGTACGCCGCGCAGCTGGACACCCTGCTCGCCAGCGGCGACTTCGACGCCGCCGCCAAAGCGAAGACGGACAAGGACGTGGGCTACCTGGGCAGGACCATCCGCGCGGGGCTGACGGCCTACCGCATCTCCGAAACCGACAGCCGTGAGGAGGTCATGGAGTCCGTGGCGCGCAGCCTGGAGCGGCAGGCGCAGCGCGAGGTCCAGAGCCTCAAGCGCGGCCTGGGCCACCTCGCCACCGTGGGCTCCACCGCCCCCTTCGTGGGCCTGCTCGGCACCACCATCGGCATCGTCACCGCGTTCCAGGAGATGGGCGCCGCGAACTCAGGCGGCATCGGGACCATCTCGACGGGCATCTCCGAGGCGCTCGTCACCACGGCCTTCGGCCTGCTCGTCGCCATCCCCGCGGTCATGGGCTACAACTCCCTGCAGGGCTGGGTGGACGCCCGCGCGGTGGACCTCTCCGAGGCGAGCAACGAGTTCCTCGACGCCACCTCCCGCGCCCTCAAGCGCACGCGCGCCGTGGGCACGAGGGACTGAAGGGGGATGCGGTGCTGAAGCGGGCGAGGTCCGGACGTGATGCCGGAACCCCGCCCGGACTTCAAACGGCTCAGCCCTCGCGAGTCGCGTTCCGCGATCCGGCGGACTGCGCGTCGTCACAGACCAGCGCGGCGGCGTCGGACTGGAGGGACTCGGTCTCCATCACGGAGGCCGTGGGCTCAGCCGGCGTGGGCGCGGGCTGGTAGCAGTAACCGGACTCACCACACGAGGTGTAATAAGTGGCCCCGAGGAAACAGACGGTCTCGCAAGGAGCGCCGGGGGCATAGCAGACTTCGTCACACTGCGGCGGGTAGGCGAAGGCCGCCGCGGGGAGCACGGCAAGGGCAGCGGTGACAGCCTGAAGGAACTTCCTCTGCATTCGCATCGGATCTCCTACTGCGATGGAGGTTGCACCCCACTCGTGGGGCAACCGGAAGCCTAATACTTTTTCGCGGTGAGCTCCTGGCCTGAATGCACAGCCGCGAGAATCCGATTCCTGCGCAAGCGGCTGGGTGTGTTCAGACCCGAAACACCCGGAGTCCGAGGCCTCTGACCGGGTGTGTAGCCGGGCAGTGCACGCAAAGGCACGGACCTGCCTGGTAGTGCGCCCCTCGAAGCCATGTCTGTCTTCAGCCTTCCGGGTCTTCACTCGTGAAACCTGGGAGGGAGTGCAAAGACAGCCATGTCAGCCCCCCAGGCTATACAGCTCACGGTCCGCTCACGCCTGTCGCATGTCGCGTGCTTGGACAATCACATCGCAGTTGGAAACCTGGGAACTCCCCATGCAAATCGGGCTTCGTGTCGGCGCGGCTGGCCTTGAGGTTGGGACACTCCAGCGGGTGCTGACTCGCGCGGGCTTCTCCGTGGCCGCATCCGAAGAGAGTCAGCAGCAGTTCGGCTCCGGCACGGAGACGGCGCTGCGTGCGTTCCAGGTCAGCCGTGGCCTCGCCGCGAGTGGAGAGCTCAACGGGCCAACCCTGGAGGCCCTCCGGATGCTCGAGGTCCACCAGGGCCTCACCACCCCCTCGGGCCCGTTCACCTTCGGCGACACCGGCATCGACATGCGCGCCGGTGACAGGCCTTCCGCGAGGGCCGCGCCCCGCCCCCATCCCGAGGGCACTCCCGCCATCGTGCGGGGCCGGGTGGTGGATGCGGACGGCAGGCCGGTGGAAGGGCTCCGGGTCACCGTCTCCACGGTACGCATCCGTGTGGAGCAGGCGCTCGGCGAGGCGACGACGGACGCGTCCGGTGCCTACACCATCGCGTACAGCCGCGTGCAGCCCGCCCACCTGGTCGTGCGCGCGCTCGACGCGTCGGGCACGGTGCGCGTGGAGTCCCCCATCCGCTTCCGTGCCACGGAGGAGGAGCGCATCGACCTCGCCACGTCGGGGGCTTCCGAGGTGCGAGGTGAGTCCCTCTACTCCGCCTTCCTGAAGCGGAGCCGGGAGCAGCTCCAGGAGACCCCGCTCGAGTCCCTGAGGGAGGACGGGAAGCAGCGGGAGCTGCGCTTCCTGGCGGAGAGCGCGGACCTCGACTTCAGGCCCGTCGCCTGGCTGCACCTCGCCCACCGGCTCATGGCCTCCATGGAGCTGCGGCCCGAGACGCTGTTCGGGCTCTTCAGCCAGCAGGTGCCCCCTTCCCTCGACGCCGCGCTGGACGCCCCGGGCGACTCGGGGCTCGACGACGACTTCCTGGGGCGGATTCGCGCCAGCGTGCTCAGCCAACCCGAGCACATCCTCGAGCAGGCGCTGCGCACCGCCATCGCCTCCAACATCCTCCCCAGCTCCCAGGGTGACACGCTCGCCTCGGAGCTGGAGAAGCTGAGGGAACTCCGCCGGCTCCAGGTGGAGGCGCGTCCCCTGCGCGGCAAGACGCCCCTCAGGGACCTGCTCGCCGCGGGCGCCATCCCCGAGCCGGTCCGGAAGACCTTCGTGGACAGGCTGGCCCGCTTGGGGAGCACCCATGCCGTCTGGCGTGACCTGAAGAACGACCCGAGCGTGGACCCGCAGGCGCAGCGGAAGCTCCGGGCCACCACCCAGGCCGGGATGATGCTGGGCGGACACCTGCCGCTGACCGCGCACGTCCTCGCCGAGCTCGATGAGCGGAAGACTTCGGACCTGCGTGCCCTGGCCCGGCTGGACCGGGAGGACTGGGCCCAGCGACTCCGGAAGGTGGACCGCGACGCGGCCCACATCCGCCCCGTCTTCGAGGAGGAGTCCGCGGAGGAGCGCATCCAGCGCATCGCCAACCGGCTGGAGGCGACCTTCACCCGCCGCTTCGAGACCGTGGCCTTCTCGGCCCGGCTGCGCAAGGCCCGGAGCAGCAGGGTGCCGGCCCGGTCCGAGCTGGTGGACTTCCTGGACGCCCACCCCGGGTTCAACCTGCGGCGGATGCACGTCGACCGGTTCCTGCGCGACAAGCAGGCGGGGCTGACGGAGGACACCGTCCATGCGCTGAAGCGGGTGCAGCGCCTCTTCAAGCTGGCTCCGCGGCACGAGTCCGTGGAGGCGCTCGCAGCGGCGGGGTACGGCTCCGCGCAGAGCATCTTCTCCAAGGGCCGGGACGCCTTCGTGGCGGAGATGGCGGAGCCGCTGGGCGGCCCGGAGAAGGCGCGGGAGCTGTATGACCGCGCCGAGGGCACCTACGCCGCCGCGCTGACGCTGTTCGGCCAGTACAACAGCGCGATGACGGGCATCGAGCCCGCGGCCATCGGCGCCTCGGCGCCGTCGCCGGACCAGTTCGCCCGGGCGCTCGCGGGTGAGGACGGTGCCCCGGAGACGCTCACGAGCGCCACGAGCCTGGCCGCGCTCACGACGATGAGCGCGTTCCCCACCGTGCAGTCCCTCTTCGGCTCGCTCGACTTCAACGAGTGCCCGGACTGCCGCTCGGTGACGAGCCCGGCGGCGTACCTGGTGGACCTGCTGCAGTACCTCAAGGCCCGTCCCGCCTCGGGAGTCACGGCGCTCAGCGTGCTGCTCTCGCGGCGCCCCGACCTGGCCCACACCGTCCTCAGCTGCGCCAACACCGAGGTGCCCGTCCCCTACATCGATCTCGTCAACGAGTGCCTCGAGGAGAAGGTGGCGCCACCGCCCGCCACCCCGCCCATCCTCCGGGACACGGTGGGCTCCGCCGAGGAGCGGCGCGCCATGCCGTTCCGCATCCGGCAGGAGGCCTATGACAAGACGGCCGTGGCGCCCTTCCCGTTCACGCTCCCGTTCGATCTGCAGTTCGCCCAGACCCGGGCCTACCTCGAGGGGATGGGCAGCTCGCGCAACGAGGTGCTGCGGCTGCTCAAGGGCACCACGAACGGGCCGGTGGACGCCACCCTCGTCGCGGACACGCTCGGCCTCAACGCCACGGCCTACGCGCTCGTGAGCGGCACGGACACCTTCACGCAGTGGCAGCGCTGGGGCCTGGACGAGCTGGCCAACAACCTCGTCCACCCGAAGTACCCGGACGACACGACGAAGAACGTGACGGGCACCTGGACGGCGGCGCTGGCGCGGGTGCCCATCCTGCTCCACCGCACCGGGCTGAGCCTGCGGGAGCTGTACCAGGTGCTGCAGGTGAAGTTCGTGACGAACCACACCGTCACGGTGACGCCCGGCAAGGACAGCAACGGCGTCATCCTCTACGACACCGACAAGATCACCCTGGGCAACCTCACCGCGAGCGTGCTGGACCGGATGCAGCGCTTCCTCCGGCTGTGGCGCGCGACGGGACTGCCCATGTGGGAGCTGGACTGGGCCATTGGCCGCGCGGGCGCGGGCCAGCTGGACGCCGCGTTCCTCAACCTCCTGGCCCCCATGCTGGAGCTGCGTCGCGCGCTCGACCTGCCGCTGCCGCAGCTGCTCGGCTTCTGGTACCCGTTGGAGACGCGCAACGTCCTCTCCCACCTGGGCGAGGAGGACGCCGTCATCCCGTCCCCCTATGACGCGGTGTTTCGCAGCCCCACCCTCCTCGCCTTCAGCAGCGTCTTCCCCGACGTGGGCGCCGGGCAGGCCTTCACGGCCAACCTGAGCGATGAGGCCGCTGGCAGCGCCCTCGCCGCCGCGCTGGGCCTGCGGCCCGAGGACCTCGCGCTCCTCACGACGCAGCTCCCGCTCCCCAACCTCCTCAGCCTGGACACGGTCACCACGCTGTTCCGCTACACGCGGCTGGCCTCCGCCCTGAAGCTCACGGTCCCCGACCTGCGACGCTTCATCGCGCTGACGGAGAAGTCGCCGTTCACCACGCCCCAGGACACCCTGGAGTTCCTGCGTCGGCTCGCCCTGCTCCTGGAGACCGGGCTCCCGGTGGCGGACCTGGACTACCTGCTGCGCCACAAGACGCCCGAGCGCTCCACCCTGGCCGTCACGCCGGAGGCCGTGGCCAACGTGCTCGCCGACGTGCGCGCGGCCCTGGAGAAGCTGGCGCCCGCCGAGCGCTCCGGCAGCTCCGCCGCGACGCAGGCCGCCTTCGTGCAGAAGTTCGCCGCCGCGGCCGGCACCACCGCCAACATCGTCTCCCCGGTGCTGACGAAGGCGGCCCTGTTCCCGCTGGGCTCCACCGTCATCACCGAGCTGCTCGCACGCAAGGGCGACGGCACGTACCAGTACGGCCCGGAGCGGTTCCCGAAGATCACCGAGTCCTTCACGCGCGTGGTGAAGGCCGCGGCCCTGGTGCAGGTGCTCAAGCCCACCGAGCCGGAGTTCTCCTTCCTCGTGACGCGCGCGGCGGACTTCGCCTGGCAGGACCCGGCCTCGCTGCCCACCGCCGACACGAACACCAGCCGGTTCACGGAGCTCGAGACGCTGTTCATGGCCCTGCGCCTGCAGCGGCTCCAGCGCGCGCGCAGCCCGAAGCTCTTCGACGTCCTGAGCGGCTGGCTCACCACGCCGCCCACAGGGGCCACGGGGGTGTCCACCGCGCGCCAGGCGCTGGCCCCGGCCCTGAACGCGCTGCTGGAGGACCTCACCCCGCTCGCGGACGCGATGGGCATGAGCACCGTCGCCCTCCACCGGGACATCCGCGCCCTGACGCGGCTGGCGGACGCGCTGGTGTACGCCCAGCGCTACGGCCTGCGCGCCACCTCCCTGCTGCTCCTGGGCGTGCCCAAGCCGGGGAAGACGGCGGCAACGGACTCGGCCCGCGCGGCGCGCAGGGCGCTGGAGGCGCGGTACACGCCCTCCACCTGGTACGGGGCCGTGCAGCCCATCGAGGACGCGCTGCGTGTGCAGCGCCGGGACGCGCTGGTGGCCTGGCTGCTGTCGCCCAACCCGAAGGCAGGCACGGGGCTCACCACGACCGAGCAGCTCTTCGGCCAGCTCCTCATCGACCCGGAGATGAGCGCCTGCGCCCTCACCACGCGGCTGAAGCAGGCCGCCGCCTCGGTGCAGCAGTTCGTCCAGCGCTGCTTCCTCAACCTGGAGCCCCAGGTGAAGGTGAACGAGAGCACGGACAGCGGCTGGCGCCACTGGACCTGGATGAAGGGCTACCGGCTGTGGGAGGCGAACCGGAAGGTGTTCCTCTACCCGGAGAACTACCTGCTGCCGGAGCTCCGCCAGGACAAGTCGTCCTTCTTCTCGGACCTGGAGAGCGAGCTGCTCCAGAAGGACGTCGACTCGGAGACCGCCGAGGAGGCGTACCGGGGCTACCTGGTGAAGCTGCTCGAGGTGGCGCGGCTGGAGGTGTGCTCGAGCTACCTGGAGACGAAGCGCGACGGCACGCAAATCCTCCACGTCTTCGGCCGCACCCGAGGCGCACCGGCCCGGTACTTCTACCGCTACCGGGAGCTCCTGCCCGGGACCACCCTTGGCCGCTGGAGCGCGTGGGAGCCCCTGGAGCTGGACATCACCGGAGACCACCTCATCCCCGTGGTGTGGAACAACCGGCTGTACCTCTTCTGGCCCACCTTCACGGAGAAGACCGAGGCCGTGGGGGACATCCCCATCCCCAGGATGGGCGGCACGGCGCCCCAGGACACCACCGCCTCCGCGCCGAAGAAGTACTGGACGGTGGAGCTGTCCCTCAGCGAGCGGCGCGGCGGCCAGTGGCTGCCCAAGCGCACCTACGCGGAGAAGATGTACGTGAAGCCCTTCGTCCACCCGTCCCAGTTCACCTTCAAGCTCTGGGAGGGCGATCCGCGCAACCTGTGGATTGACATGTACCTCAGCCGGGTCCGGCCGTCGACGGTGGGCACCTACGAGACGGTGCTGTGGGCGCGGGCGCGCCTGTCCACTCCGGACGCACCGCCGCAGATCAGCCAGGTGACGGGCTCCCTCCCGACCTCCGTGGATGCCTCGCGCGAGCCCTCGTACCTGACCATCCAGGAGCCGCCCACCAGTCCTCCGGGTTCGCTGGTGCAGCCCTCGAAGTACCTCTACACCGGGCAGCACCTCGGCTACTCGTACACCGCGGACGGCCTGCTGAACTGGCGCACGCGGCTGGGCGCCCCGGTGCCGCTCACCGTGATGCGCGCGGCCGGCGCCAACGGCGTGCTCGCGAGCACGAGCATCCTCGGGAAGATCCTCCAGCCGAAGATCACCCCGTCACAGCAGGACCGCCAGTTCACCTCCAGCAGCCCCTTCTTCGTGTCCGACTCGGCGCACACGTTCTTCGTCGTGCCCCGGTACAGCATCGTGTACGGCGACGCGAGCTACTCCTGGCAGGAGGTCACGAGCTACGCGTTCTCCACGTTCTACCACCCGTTCGCGCCGCTCCTGCTCCGGGAGCTGGACAGCGGCGGGTTCGAGAGCCTTCTCAGCCGGGGCCTGCAGGTCAATCCCGTCGCCGCGCGGGGCGGGGCGGCCTTCGACTTCACCCAGACGTACGCGCCGTCGACGACGCCCTGGCCCTGGGTCAACACGGTGCCCGTGGAGGACATCGACTTCACCGCGGACGGCGCCTACTCCGTCTACAACTGGGAGCTCTTCTTCTTCGGCGTGCAGCTCATCGCCTCGCGGCTGATGCAGAACCACCGCCACGAGGAGGCGCTGCGCTGGCTGCAGTTCGTCTTCGACCCGACCGACGCCAGCACCTACCCGGTCCCCCAGCGTTACTGGCGCACCAAGCCCTTCTTCCAGATGCAGTCCGCGGACTACCAGCGCCAGCGCATCGAGTCCCTGCTCGCGCTGCTCGCGGGGGGCACCAGCGACCCCGCGCTGCTGACGGCCATCGTCGACTGGCGGAACAACCCCTACGACCCGCACCGCGTGGCCCGGCTGCGCCCCACCGCGTACCAGCGCGCGACGGTGATGAAGTACCTCGACAACCTCATCGCCTGGGGCGACAAGCTCTTCGCGCAGGACACGATGGAGAGCATCAACGAGGCCACCCAGCTCTACGTCATGGCCGCCCTGCTGCTCGGCCCCCGGCCGGACCGCGTCCGCTTCCCCTCGGTGGCCGCGGGGACCCAGACGACGCTGACCTACAACACGCTGGGGAACGTGGATGAGTTCTCCAACATCCTGGTGGGCATCGAAAACCTGGTGCCCGCGGGGACGGTGCCCACGGGAGGCGCGCCGCTGCCCAAGCTCCTCACCGGAACGGGCAAGACGCTCTTCTTCTGCGTCCCGCCGAACCACGCGCTGCTGGCCTACTGGGACACGGTGGCGGACCGGCTCTTCAAGGTCCGCAACTGCATGAACCTCTCCGGCGTGGTGCGGCAGCTGCCGCTGTACGAGCCACCCCTGGACCCGCTGCTGCTGGCCAAGGCGGCGGCGGCCGGGGTGGACATCTCCCCGGCGCTGAGCGCGTTCCAGCCCGTCTACCGGTTCGCCACCTACCTGCAGAAGGCCGTGGAGCTGGCCAACGAGGTGCGCACGCTGGGCTCGCTGGTGCTCTCCGCCATGGAGAAGAAGGACGCGGAGGCGCTCACCCGGCTGCGCTCCGGGCAGGAGGTGGACCTGCTGAAGAAGGTGCGCGAGGTGCGCCAGCAGCAGGTGAAGGAGGCGGAGCAGGCGCTGGAGGGGCTGCGCAAGCAGCAGCAGCTCGTCACGCTGCGGCGGGACTACTACCGCGACATCCCCTTCCTCAACGCCTACGAGGGCGCCGCGCTCACGCTCCAGGCCGCGGCGACGGTGAGCAACACGGTGGCCATCGGCTTCGACATCGCCGCCGGCGCCACGTCGCTCATCCCGGCCACCGCGATTGGCGCCGCGGGCTTCGGCGGCACGCCCACCGCCACCGTGCAGTACGGAGGCGAGAACTTCTCGCGGTCGTCCAGCTCCTGGGCGTCCATGGCCCGGAGCATCGCCATCGTGCTCAACGAGGGCGCGCAGATGGCGGGCACGCTGGGCGGCTACCAGCGCCGCGCGGACGAGTGGGCCCTGCAGCGCAGGCTGGCGGACAAGGAGCTGGAGCAGCTCGACAAGCAGCTCATCGCCGCCGAGCTGCGGGTGGCCATCGCACGCAAGGAGCTGTCCAACCACGAGCAGCAGCTCGTCCACGCCCAGAGCGTGGAGGCGTTCCTGACCGACAAGTACACCGGGACGGAGCTGTACGACTGGATGCTGGGCCAGCTGTCCACGGTCCACGCCCAGGCGTACCAGCTCGCCACGAACCTCGCGAAGCGGGCCAACGCCGCCTACAAGTACGAGCTCGGGGCCTCGGACGACTTCATCCGGTTCGGCTACTGGGACGGCCAGCGCAAGGGCCTGCTCGCGGCCGAGGGCCTGCTGTTCGACCTGCGGCGGATGGAGGCCAGCTACTTCGACGCCAACAAGCGCGAGCTGGAGCTGACGCGGCACATCTCCCTCGCCCTCCTCCAGCCCCTGGAGCTGCTGCGGCTGCGGCAGACGGGCACGTGCACCGTCAACCTGACGGAGGACCTCTTCGACAGCACCCACCCCGGCCACTACTTCCGGCGCATCAAGTCCGTGGCGCTCACCTTCCCCGCCGTGACGGGTCCGTACAGCGGAGTGAGTGCCACGCTCACGCTCAACTCGAGCAGCCTGCGCAACACCCCCACCGCGGGGGCGGCGCTCATCGACGCCGGCGGCGCCGGCGAGCGGATCGCCACGAGCAGCGGGCAGAACGACACCGGCACGTTCGAGCTCAACCTGCGTGACGAGCGCTTCCTGCCGTTCGAGGGCCGGGGCGCGGTGAGCTCGTGGACGCTCACCCTCGCCAAGGAGGACAACGCGTTCGACGTGTCCACCCTGTCGGACGTGGTGATGCACCTGCGCTACACGGCGCGGCCGGGCCTGGACCCCACCACCGTGCGCAACGCGCTGAAGGCGAAGGCGGGCGCCCGCGCGGTCCTGCTCGACGTGACGCAGGCGTTCGGGGACTCGTGGTATCGCTTCCTCACCCCGGACGCCTCGGCGGCGGTGCAGACCCTGTCGCTGCCGCTGTCCTCGGAGCACTTCGCGTACTCGGCGCTGGGCAGCCCGAAGGTCAGCAAGCTCCAGCTCTTCGTCGTGCTCAAGCAGGCGCCCGTGGCGGGCACCACGCTGTCCGTCTCCCTGGGCCAGCAGAGCGCCACGCCCACGACGGTCCAGCTCGCGCCCGGGGTGACGTACGGCCCGGCGGCCCTCGTGGGAGAGCTGTCCCCCACGTCGCCGGTGGTCCCGGGCCCCTGGGTGCTGACGCTCGCGGAGGCCAGCATCCCGGAGGCCCTGGGGATGACCGTGGCGGGCCACCGCCGGCTGGATCCCGCGAAGGTCGAGGACGTCATCCTCGTCGCTCACTACCAGGTGGCCTGAGCCCATGCTGACCGAGCGAGACATCCACCAGATCGTGGAGCGGGTGGTGCAGGGCTATGCCCCGGACCTGGTGGGGCTGTTCGGCTCCTACGCCATCGGCCGGAGCACGCAGGCGAGCGATCTGGACCTGCTCGTCATCAAGCGCACGGCGGAGCCCGTCCACGCGCGCGTGGCCGCGGTGAGGAGCCAGCTGGTGGGGGTCCTCCACCCCATGGACATCGTCGTGGTCACGCCCGAGGAGTTCGAGGCGCGGCGGCGCGAGGAGTACTCCTTCACCTGGGTCGTCGCGCGGCAGGCGAAGGTGCTGTTCCGGGCGCAGGGCGTCACGCTCCTGGCGGACGCCCGCGAGTGGGGCCGGGCGGGCTGAGTCCCGTCGCCCGGTGGAAGAAGGCACCGCCAGGCGTCCTGGCTGGCGGTGCACGCAGCAGCCCGAGAGACATCCGGCTTCCCGAGGACTTTCATGGACGAGAAGAAGAACGACGGCGCGACGCGGGACCCGGCGGGTACCGCAAGCGAGGAAGCGCCCCTGCTGCCAGGCGTCACGTGGCCCAAGGGCGGGGGCGCCATCCGCGGCATCGGTGAGAAGTTCGCCGCGAACCCCGCGACGGGCAGTGGCTCCATGACGGTGCCTCTCGCCGTCAGCCCGGGCCGGTCCGGCTTCGGTCCGCAACTCTCGCTCGCCTACGACTCGGGGACGGGGAACGGCCCCTTCGGCTTTGGCTGGTCGCTGTCGCTGCCCCGCATCCGCCGCAAGACGGACAAGGGCCTGCCGAGGTACCGCGACGCGGAGGAGTCCGACGTCTTCCTCCTGTCCGGCGCGGAGGACCTCGTTCCCCTGCTCCTGCCGGACAAGACGCGGCACGAGGACACCGCCACCTGGCCCGGCTTCATCATCCATTGCTACCGCCCCCGCGTGGAGGGCCTGTTCGCGCGCATCGAGCGCTGGACCGAGACGGCGACCGGTGACGTCCACTGGCGTTCCATCTCTCGCGACAACATCACCACCCTCTACGGCAGGAACAACCGGTCTCGCGTCTTCGACCCCGGCGAGGGCGGCTCCCCCCATCCGCGTCGCGTCTTCGAGTGGCTCATCTGCGAGAGCTACGACGACAAGGGCAACGCCATGGTCTACGAGTACGCGGACGAGAATGACGTCCACGTCGACCAGGGCCGTGCCAGCGAGCGCAACCGGGTGCGGACCGCCAACCGCTACCTGAAGCGAATCCAGTACGGCAACCGCGTCTCGCGGCTCGTGCAGCCGGACCTCGCCGCGGCCGAGTGGCTCTTCGAGGTGGTGTTCGACTACGACGAGGGCCACTACGAGGCGCTGCCTCCGACGCCCGACAAGCCCGTCGCCGAGCAGCATCGCTACGCGCGGGCTTCCGTCGACACGACGGGGAAGTGGGCGGTGCGTCCGGATCCGTTCTCCGTGTATCGCTCCGGCTTCGAGGTCCGCTCCTACCGGCGGTGCCGCCGGGTGTTGATGTTCCACCGCTTCACCGAGCTCGGCTCCGAGCCGTGCCTCGTGAAGGCCACCGAGCTCGACTACGAGGACCTCGGCCTCACGCCATCCGTCACCGTGGAGGACGAGCTGGCCCATCCGGGCAGCACGCGCTTCGCGTCCTTCATCCGCCGCGTCACCCACTCCGGCTACGTGCGGGACGCGGCGGCGCCCGTCGAGGTTCGCGACGGCCTCCGCTACGTCAGGTATCTGCAGAAGTCGCTCCCTCCGCTGGAGTTCGAGTACTCCCAGGCGCGGATCCAGGCGGACGTCCGCGAGCTCGACGAGGACAGCCAGGCGAACCTCCCCATCGGCGTCGACGGCGCCAGCGACCAGTGGGTGGACCTGGATGGCGAAGGGCTCCCCGGCGTCCTGACGAAGCAGGGCGGCGCCTGGCATTACAAGCCGAACCTGGGCGACGGAAGGCTCGGCGCCACGCAGGTGCTGCGGACCCAGCCTTCGCTCTGCGCCGAGGCCGGAGGTGAGCAACTGCTCGACCTGTCGGGGGATGGGCAGCTCGATGTCGTGACGTTCGCGGGCCCCACGCCCGGCTTCTACGAGCGCACGCACGACCAGCGCTGGGAATCCTTCCGGACCTTCCGCCAGCTCCCGAACATCCGCTGGGATGACCCGAACACGCGCTTCATCGACCTGAGTGGGGACGGCCACGCAGACGTCCTCATCACGGAGGACGAGGTCCTCACCTGGTACCCCTCGCTCCAGGAGGAGGGCTTCGGTCCGGCCCGGCACGTGCGCAAGCCGTGGGACGAGGAGAAGGGTCCCCGCCTGGTGTTCGCCGACGGCACCCAGGCGGTCTACCTCGCGGACATGAACGGGGATGGCCTCACCGACCTGGTGCGCATCCGCAACGGGGAGGCCTGCTACTGGCCCAACCTCGGCTACGGCCTCTTTGGCGCCAGGGTGACCATGGACAACGCGCCATGGTTCGACGCTCCCGACCAGTTCGACCAGCGAAGGCTCCGGCTCGCGGACATTGACGGCTCGGGGGCCAACGACCTCCTCTACCTCGGCAGGGACGGCGTCCGGCTCTACTTCAACCAATCCGGGAACGCCTGGAGCGCGGCGCGTCCCCTCCCCGGCTTTCCGCGGGTCGACGACCTGTCGTCGGTGATGACCGCCGACCTGCTCGGCAACGGAACGGCGTGCCTGGCCTGGTCCTCGCCGCTCCCCGGCGATGCCCGGAGGCCGCTGCGGTACATCGACCTGATGGGCGGGCAGAAGCCCCATCTCCTCGTCAGGTCCATCAACAACCTGGGCGCCGAGACGCACGTCCAGTACGCACCCTCCACGAAGTTCTACCTGCGGGACAAGCTCGACGGAAAGCCGTGGATCACGAAGCTCCCCTTCCCGGTGCACGTGGTCGAACGGGTGGAGACCTATGACCGGATCAGCCACAACCGGTTCGTCACCCGCTACACCTACCACCACGGCTACTTCGACGGCCATGAGCGCGAGTTCCGGGGCTTCGGGCTCGTCGAGCAGCTCGATACCGAGGAGCTCGCGGCGCTCCGCGCGAGCAATGTCTTTCCGGCGGGGGCCAACATCCAGGACGACTCCCACGTCCCGCCGGTCTTGACGAAGACCTGGTTCCACACCGGCGTCTACCTCGGGCGTGACCACGTCTCGAACTACTTCGCCGGCCTGCTGGACGCGCACGACACGGGCGAGTACTTCCGTGAGCCCGGCCTGACCGACGCACAAGCACGGGACCTGGCGCTCAAGGACACGGTGTTGCCGCCGGGGCTCACGGCGGACGAGGAACGCGAGGCCTGCCGGGCCCTGCGAGGCTCCCTGCTGCGGCAGGAGGTCTATGCCCTCGACAACAGCGACAGGGCGTCGCTGCCATATGCCGTCACGGAGCGGAACTACGGGGTCAGGTGTCTCCAGGGTAGAGGCGGGAATCGCCACGCCGTGTTCCTCAAACACGCGGGTGAGGTGATTGGGTACAGCTACGAGCGCACCCGGGTTCCGGTCCTCGGCGGCCAGCTCGTTGACGAGGCGATGGCCGCGACGAATCCCAGCGTCGAGCGGCTGCTCGATCCGCGCGTCTCGCACTCCCTCACGCTTGAGGTCGACGACTTCGGCAACGTCTTGAAATCGGCGACCGTGGGCTACGGACGGCGATTCTCCGCCCCCTCGCTCCCGCTGCCGGTGCGAGAAGAGCAGTCCCGGACGTACGTCACCTGCACGGAGAATCGCGTCACCAACCCCATTGACGGAACCGCCGCATACCGCGCTCCGCTGGCGTACGAGGTCCGCACCTATGAGCTGACGGGCTACGCGCCTTCGGGCCCCGCCGGGCGCTTCCGGCGCGAAGACTTCGTGGCGCCCGGCCCCGGCGCGCCGGGCTCCTACGTCGCCCTCTTCGATGACGAGCTCGAGTACCAGGAAGCGCCCACGAGCGGCAGGCAGCGCCGGCTCATCGAGCATGTCCGCACGCTCTTTCGCCGCGACGACCTGGTGGATGCGCTGCCGCTGGGAAGGCTGGAGTCGCGGGCCCTGCCCTTCGAGGCCTACAAGCTCGCCCTCACCCCTGGCCTCGTCCAGCAGGTGTTCGCCGGCCGTGTCACGGACGCCATGCTCGACGGAACCGGCTCCACGCCGGGAGGCCGCTATGTCCACACACGCGACGAGAACGGCACGCTGGGGCCGGACTGGTGGACTCCCTCGGGGCAGGTGTTCTTCTCGCCAGGGGCCTCGGACACCGCCGCGCAGGAGCTGGGCCACGCACGCGCGCACTTCTTCCTGCCCCACCGCGCCAGAGACCCATTCCATACCGCCGCCGCGAGCACCGAGAGCTTCGTTGAATACGATGCCCATGACCTGATGGTCCGCGAGACGCGGTCCCCCTTGGGCAACAGGGTCACCGTGGGCGAGCGGCATGTGGACCCCACGCAGCCGCCCGTCCGCCACGGCCACGACTACCGCGTCCTGCAGCCCGTGCTGGTGATGGACGCCAACCGGAACCGCACCGCCATCGCGTTCGACGCGCTCGGCCTGGTCGCGGGCACGGCGGTGATGGGCAAGCCGGAAGACAGCCCCGCGGTCGGAGACCGCTTGACGGCGGCGTTCCGTCCAGACCTGACGCAAGCCGAGCTCGAGGCGTTCGCCGCCGCGCCCAGGGGGCCCGTCGCGGCACAGTTGCTGGCGGACGCGACAACCCGCTTCATCAGCGACCTGACGGCGTACTGGCGTGAGCCCGACCTCGCCAGGAAGCCGCCGGCGTCCGCCGCGACCCTCGCCCGGGAGACCCACGTCAGCGAGCCGCTGCCTCCAGGTGGCCTGCGCATCCAGACCCAGATCGCGTACTCGGATGGCTTCTGCCGGGAAATCCAGAGGAAGGCCCAGGCCGAGCCTGGACCGGTGCCCATTCGTGATGCGGGAGGCGCCATTGTCGTGGGCGCCGACAACCAGCCCCAGATGACGTCGGCCAGCGTGAGCCCACGCTGGGTGGGAACGGGCTGGACGGTGTTCAACAACAAGGGCAAGCCGGTCCGGCAGTACGAGCCCTACTTCACCGACACCCATCGCTTCGAGTTCGACGTTCGCATCGGGAAGAGCCCGATTCGCTTCTACGATCCCGTTGACCGACTGGTGGCCACGCTGCACCCCAACCACACCTGGGAGAAGGTCGTCTTCGCTCCATGGCGCCAGGCCACCTGCGACGTGAGCGACACCGTGCTGGTGACGACGCCGCAGGCCGATGCGGACGTCCACGACTTCTTCGCGCGCCTTCCCAGCTCCGAGTACCTGCCCACCTGGCATGCGCGCCGGAGCTCCGGCGCCCTGGGGCCGCATGAGCAGGCCGCGGCCCTCAAATCCGAGCTGTACGCCGCGACACCGTCGGTGGCCCACACCGATTCGCTCGGCCGGACCCTTGTCACCGTGGCGCATAACCGCTTCAAGCAGGCGGATGCCCCCGCGGGCGATCCGCCGACGGAGGAGTTCTACGCGTCACGCGTCGTATTCGACATCGAAGGCAACCAGCGAGAGGTCATCGACGCGAAGGACCGCGTCGTCGTGCGCTACGAGTATGACCTGCTGGGCAATCGCATCCACCAATCCAGCATGGAAGCGGGGCAGCGCTGGCTGCTCAACGACGTCGCGGGAAAGTCGCTCTATACCTGGGACAGCCGGGGCCACCGCTCTCGCACCGCCTACGACGTCCTCCAGCGGCCAACGGCGTCCTACCTCGCCAAGGGGGCCGGCCCCGAGCTGCTCGTGGGCCGCGGCGCCTACGGAGAGTCCCGCCCGGCCCCCGAGGCGCGCAACCTGCGCGGGAAGCGTGTCGAGCTGTTCGACCAGGCGGGGGTCGTCACGAGCGACGACTACGATTTCAAGGGCAACCTCCTGAGGACCTCGCGCCGGCTCGTCGACACCATGGTGAGCCATGGGCAATCGCAGCCCGCCTACAAGACCACGGTCGACTGGTCGGGGAGCGTCACGCTGGGGCTCGAGGCGTACCTCAGCCAGACGCGCTACGACGCGCTCAACCGGCCCATCCAGGTGGTCGCGCCTCGCGGCAATCAGCCAGGCGCCAGGATCAACGTCATCCAGCCCGGCTACAACGAGGCCAACCTGCTGGAGCGCATGGACGTTTGGCTCGGACATGGGAGCGTCCCGGTCGCGCTCATCGACCCGGCAACCCAGGCCCCCGCACCGGTCGGCATCGTCAACATCGACTACGATGCCAGGGCGCAGCGGCTGCGCGTCGACTACAAGAACGGCGTCTCGACTCGCTACCGCTACGATGTAGACACCTTCCGGCTCATCCAGCTCTACACCTGGCGTGGCGCGACCTTCACGGGCGACTGCGACAACCCGCAGCCGCCGCCGGCGACCCTCGCCGCGCCGGAGGAACCGCCGCCCGGGACGGCCTGCGGCGTCCAGAACCTCCACTACACCCATGACGCCGCCGGAAACGTCACCCACCTGCACGACAGCGCGCAGCAGGCCGTCTATTTCAGCAACGCGCACGTCGACCCGAGCGCCGACTATACCTACGACGCCGTCTTCCGACTGCTCGAGGCGACTGGAAGAGAGCATCTCGGACAGGTCGGCGGCCCGCCGATTCCCCACGCGTACAATGATGTGCGGCGCGTCGGACTGCAGCACCCGAACGACGGCAACGCCATGGGGCGCTACCTCGAGCGCTACGTCTACGACGCGGCCGGGAACCTCTCGCGGATGCAGCATCGGGGGACGTCGCCGAGCGCCCCGGGCTGGTCGCGAAGCTACACGTACAGCGAGCCGAGTCAGCTCGAGGCGGGCAAGTACAGCAATCGCCTGACGAGCACGACGGTGGGTGATGGCACGCCCATCACGGAGACGTACAGCGCCGCCGGAGACGGCTATGACGCTCACGGCAACATGCTGAAGCTGCCACAGCTCCAGCTCATGCAGTGGAGCGAGGGTGATCGGCTCCAGATGACCCAGCGCCAGGCGGTCAATCCCTCTGACTCGGACGGCGTCCAGCGCCAGGGCGAGCGCACCTGGTACGTCTACGACGCCGGGGGGCAGCGGATCCGCAAGGTCACGGAGCTGGCGAACGGCCAGGTCAAGGACGAGCGGCTCTACCTTGGGGGCTTTGAGGTCTACCGCAAGCCCGGCGCGAACGGCCTCGTTCGCGAAACCCTGCACCTCATGGATGACAAGCAACGGATCGCCGTGGTCGAGACCCGGACCCAGGGGACCGAGACGGGGATTCCGGCCCAGTTGATCCGATACCAGCACGGCAATCATCTCGGCTCCACGAGCCTGGAGCTCGACGACCAGGCGCGAGTCCTCTCCTACGAGGAATACACGCCCTTCGGCAGCACGTCCTACCAGGCGGTGCAGAGCCAGACCCAGGTCCCCAAGCGCTATCGGTACACGGGGAAGGAGCGCGATGAGGAGAGCGGGCTCTACTATCACGGTGCCAGGTACTACGCCCCCTGGTTGGCGAGATGGACCGCTTGCGACCCGCTCCTGATCGCGGATGGACTCAACGTCTACGAGTACGTCCGTGGCAACCCCGTCCGCCTGAAGGATCCCAGCGGCCGCTACAGCTTCGATGAGTTCCTGGATGACGCCGCCGCGGGTGTCGCCGGAGCCGCACGCGGCATCATCGAACCTGCGCTGGTCGTCATGGACTTCGGGCAGATGGGAGCCGCCATGGTGACCTATGCCATCACCGACGACCCCGATGACCTGGATGTGCAGTTCTTGAGTGGGACGGGCCGGCGTATCGCCGCCGCGGACGATCCCCACGCAGAAGGCTTGCGTGCGGGCCTTGTGCTCGCGACGGCGATGCCTACCGGAGGCGGGAGCGTGCTGGTGGACAACATCGCGACAGTCTTCGAGCAGGACATGAGTCCTGAAGAAGCGAGGCGCTTCCTGGTGCGCGGCGCCGTTGGACAGGTGGTGGCCACGGGCGCCGGAGCGGGCATCTCTCGTGCCACGGGAAGCGGATGGACCGGTCGCGGTTCGAGCGCCGGTGACACCGCGCTGGTGGAGAGACTGGTCAGCGAGCGCGCGGCGAATGGCGAGACCTCCACGGGACGTGGCACCTCGTCGGGGCGAACCTACGCCGTGGGACGAGACGGGAGTGGGAGAACGACGCCGGTCAGGAGAAGCCCCGCCGAGGGTGGCGACCCCCATGCGGAACCTCAAGTGCTGGAGGACCTCGGCCCGCACGGGGGACGGACCATCGCTGTCGATCAGGTACCGTGTGCGGAGTGCGCTCCCACCCTCGGCGCGCCAGGTGGCGCGCGGCCCGGGTTCTTCGACAGCAGCGTCACCGGTTCGCTGCGAGTCATCACACCCCGCCGGGCCAGCAGCCCCGGCTCCAGCCCCAAACCCGCTGCCATTCGAGCGGCTCGAGCCCTGGAGCAGGGTGGCACTCCCGTTGAGTTGACGCCAAGTCTGGAGTTTACGGTTCCCTACGCACCGCCAATCGTGCCCTTCTTGCCAAGGGACGCCATGTCGAGCGATCCGTCCGTTCTGACTCCCGCGGAAATGGCCATGCAGCAGTGTCTACCGGAGTCTCAACGGCACCACTGACGCCACCTGGAGAGCGAGGGCATGCACATGGATTCGACAGCCACCGGTGTCGCATGTTGACCGCGTTACGACGGCGACTCAGCGCCCTGACCCTGCGAAGACGCACGATATGGGACAGGCGCAAGGAGTATCTGCGGAAGCTGGCGCTTCAGGTGGCTGCGCCGGATGATGAGCTGCTGCGCGATGTCGACCTCATCGCGTGGGAGCGGCTGGAGCATGCCTACGGTGGCGCGACAGATGTACCGGATTGTCTCCGCATCGCCGCCCACGGTGACGACGACGAACGGGAAGATGCGCAAGCCGAGCTCCAGAGCAACATCTTCCACCAGCAAACGCTGTATCCGGCGACGGTCTTCGCGGTTCCATTCTTGATTCGGATGGCGACCGCGGAGCAGCGCCCTGACCGGCCGTGGCTGCTGGACTACCTGCGGAGCCTCGCGGAGGCCAGCGACCACGTCCATGGGGCCGCTGCGCCAGGCGCGCCCACGGTCCGCGAGGCGGTCTCGACGGGCCTGCCGGCCTATCGGCGATTGCTCGAGTCCGAAGATGAACGGGTCCGTGAAGCCGCGGGTTCGCTGGTCGCGAGCTGCATCGAGACCTCTCTCTCTTCTGACTGGTGGAGGCGCTCCCCCCTGAATCGTCAACGGAGATAGCCGCGCTTCTCCTGAGCCCCATCCCTCTGATGCGCTAGAAGCTCGTGAAATCAAGCTGCAGGACGGGTGTGTCCGCTTCGATGTCGCGCCGGAACCGCCCCCACCGGTCGAGCGTGCTCTCGTCGAGCACGGCCGGGTCGCGATACTGGTGGAACAGCGCGTAATTCATCGAGCGCTGGAGCGCGAGCAGGTCCGGCACGGCCGCGAGCCACTCGCGCTCCATCCGTCGGAGCTCCCGATACCCTTCGAGGAACGGCCCCAGGAACGCAGCGACCGCTTCGTCGCGCGCCTCTCGAGCCTCGCCTCGCGCGATGTAGAAGAGGAGGACCGCGATGTCCTTGACGAACCACGCGTACTCGCAGTTGTCGAAGTCGAACGCGGTGATCTTCCCTTCGGCGAAGCAGAAGTTGTGCATGTGGAGATCGGCGTGGATCAGCCCGTAGCTCTCCGGTGTTCGCGGTAGCTGGTTCAATCGCGCGATGATCGCCGCGGTGCGCTCGCGAACGAGCTTCTCCTCGGGAGGCGCGAACCGGTCGATGTCGACCACGTCGTACTCATGCCATTCCTGGCGCTTGAGCCTGGGGCTCGAAGGCGCGTAGGTCTGGGCGCGGTTGTGGAGCCGCGCGAACAGCCGGCCCATGTCGCGGAACAGGGGGGGCTTCCAGTAGCGCTCCTTGAGCGGAGGCGCGTCGTCGAAGACGATGCCCGGCGCGCGCTCGAACGCGGTGGCGACGAAGTAGCTGCCGGGCTCGCGGTCTTCGATCCGCTCCACGAACTGCCCCGAATCGGAGAGGACCGGCGAGGCGATGGGAATGCGCGCGGCGGCCAGATAGCGAACGAACTCGACCTCACCCAGCGTGTAGTCGATCGTTCGCCGCGTACTGTGCGAGATGCGCAAGATCAGGCCCTCGCCGTCGTCGTTCTCCGCCTCGTAGACGAAGTTCTCGAAGGCCGTGAGCTCGGTGAGCTGCTCGGGCGACAGGCCATACCGGCGCGCAGCCTCATCGCGAATCGGTTCGTGGAAGCGGCGGACGAGCTCTGGATGCATTGAACCCTCTAGTCCTTCAACGTGAGGCTGCTCTCACCGTAGCCCAGCACGGTCGAGGCAGAGTCGCTGGTGACCGAGACGCCCAGGCCGCGCGAGAGGGTCTCCGCCAACGGGGGGCCATTGCGCGGCCGCGTGAACACAGCCAGGTCCGTGCCGGTCAGGGGGTGATCCGGGCGCCGGAGCCGCTGGTTCAGCATCGCTTGCTCGCGCTCGACGACGCGCAGGCACCGGCGCTCGAGCGCGAACGCGCTGGCAGCGACGCCAGCAAGCTCACCGCGGAGGGGCTCCGCCACGACCTTGTCTCCCGGCAGCCCATGCGCGAAGAGCTCGGCCAGTCGCCGCTGGCTCGTGGCCTGCTCGGCGGGATCCAGCTTCGCCAGCTCGTCCAGCGAGGTGCCCTGTGGCGTGCCGGGGAACGCCTCGCCGATGCGCGCGAACAACCAGCGGCTGAGCTTGATCTCGCGCTGGTATGTCTCGGCGAGTGGGAAATCGTCCCGGAGCAACGGGTAATGCGCGACATCGATGGGCGCCTCCACGCACTCTTGCAGCGCGGTGCGCGGGAGGTGTCCGGCGAACGCCGCCCGGAGCCGTTCGTGGAGCAGCCCCTGGGTCGCGCCGAGGAAGCGGACCACCGATTCGACGCGCTGCCCGAGCAGGCCGTAATCGATCGCGGCGTCGAGATCGCCGAGGCGCGCTGCGATGTCGGGCTGGGCCTCGATGGGTGCCGGGGCCAGGCCGGTCAACACCTGCAGATATTCGTTGATCAGCGCCGGCGGCCCGGCGCACACGCCGTGCGGACCATGGAAGACCGCGTGACGCTCGGCATGGTCCAGAATCGTTTGCGCGGTGACGGGCTGCTCGGGGGCGTCGCGCACCAGGTCGTTGGTGACCAGGCGAACTCCGTCGATCAGCCGGAACATGGCCGCGAGCCCGCTGTCGAGCTCGCCGTTCGGCACCGGCTGGGTGCCCCGCACCAGCACGTACCCGACCGACGCGAGCGTGCAGACGACCATCACGTGGAGCTCGCCCGCGGTGAGCACGCCCGGGGTCCGGGGCGGCATGCGCGCGAGGAAGGCCTTGCGGAACTGCTCCGTCAGCGAGAGCAGGTCCGGCCACTGACGCGCCATGGCCTTCATCGCGGTCACGTTCATCGGGAGTTCGCTCTGGTACCGGCTCCCCGCGTAGTGGCACTGCTTGCGCACGGTTGGGAGATCGAGGAACAAGGTGCGCGGTGCGACGTTGTTCTCGCCCACTTGCCGGCCGTCACCGTCGAGCGCCGGATGCGCCACGCGGTAGACCGGCACGACCACCTCGAGGTTCGAGAGCTCGAACGCCCTTCCGAACGCCTGTTCGGTCAGGAAGGGGCAACGATTGTCGTGGGCGCTGAACGTGAGCGGCTCACGCCCGGCTGGCACCTCACCCAGCCGCTCAGGGTAGGACACCGCGGTGCGGCCCGTGGGCGCATCCGAAACCCGCCTCAACACCCGCTGTTCAATCAATGCTTCGAGCAGGTCCCGGATCTTGTCCCAGGAATGGGGCGCGCCGTCCGACCACGCCATGGCGTCGGAGGCTTGGAATTGCTCGACCTGGAGCAGCTTCTCGCCCAAGGGCGCGATGTCCGGCTCGTCGAAGATGAGCTCCACCTCGCCATAGAAGAGGTGCAGGACCTGCTGGCCATTGCCTGCGTCGAGCCGGTCGTGCGTGAGCCGCCTTCGATTGGGAATGTAGAGCATCTCATCCGCTTGCAGCTGTGCCATGGCTTCTCACTCCCGCTCCAGTGTGACGTCGCGCGACCAGGTGCCGCCGAGCGAGCGATAGACCTCGACGCGATGGTTGAGCAACAGCCGTTGCGCTTGCAGACTTGCGCGCTCGAGCCCGACCAGATTCGTCAGGGCGGTGAGCACCGTCAGATAGTCCGAGTGCCCCTGCTCGAAGAGCCGCCTCGCCTCGTCCAGGAGCTGCCGCCCGAGCTGGACCTGCGCACGCAGGCTGCGCAGGCTCGTCGCCTCGTTCTGCTCCTGGACCACGGCATCCTGCACCCGTCCGATCGCGGTGTGCAGCGCGAGCTGGTATTGGACATGGCGACGCTGGAGCTGGATCGGCAGTCGCATGTACTCGGTGACCCGCCTTCCATCGAACAGGGCCCAGGTCAGGCCCACCCCGACGACGGACTCGCCCAGGACCGGCTCCTTGAGGCCGTACTTCGAAGCGCCCACGTTGCCCACCAGTTCGATCGTCGGAAGCCAGCTCGCCAGGTTCGCGTTGATGCGGTGCTCGACCTCGGCGACGCGCAGCTCCGCGAGCCGCATCTCGGGCGTGTTCACGTTCAGGTCGCCCGGCGTTCCGAGTTTCGGTGGGGGCGGGAGATCGGGAAGCTGTCGATCGAGTGGAATGACGTCGTCGGCGGGGCTGGGTACCCGGCCCAGCAGCGCCTTCAGCTCCGAATTCAAGAGCGCGTTCCGGGTGGCGATCAGCGGCACCTGCGATTCGAGGTTCAGCAGCAGCTGCTCCTGCTGCAGCACCACGAGCCGGGGCGTGAGGTGCTGCTCGAACCGCGCTCGAATCAGCCGGAGCAGCTCCTTGTTGTAGTCGATCTGCCGCAGCGTGAGCTCCCGGAGCGCGCGGGCCTCGAGGATGTCGAACCAGAGCTGGGTGATCCGCACCGCGAGGTCCTGGACGCGGCCCTCGGTGAGCTGCCGCTGCTGCTCGGCGAAGTTCAATCCCGCGCGCCGCTGCGCATCGAGGGCTCCAAACAGGTCGACCTGGTAGGCCACGCCGACACCGACGGTGGCGACGCTGTACTCGGTCCGGGTTGGCGGCGCGGGCGGAAGGTTGGCGACGACATGACGCAGCCCCGCCGGGTTCAGGATGCCGACCTGGAGCGGGTACCACCAACCTTGCGGCACGGCGGGGTCGAGCTGGTTCTCGTAGATCAGCTCCCGCGCGTCGCGCAGGGCCAGGTTGTCGCCAAAGCACTCCTGGATGGCCGAGTCGAGAGCCGGATCGGCGAACGCCGTCCACCAGACTGAGTCCTGGGTGACGGGCTCGGCTGGCTGCGCGGGCACGCCCTCCTCCGACGGCTGGGGGCTTGGAACCCCGCCCTCGGGCGGGCTGGACGGTTGGGGCGGCTCGGTGCGCGGATCGACGGCGGTCGAGTAGCTGCTCGGCGCCAGAGGCGGTTCGACGACGACGGGACGGATCAGCTCGCAACCGGAGCAGATCGTCGCGAGGAGGGCGAGCGTCAATCGAAGTCTCATGGGTGGCTGACGACCACGAGGGCTTTCGCGTGGTTGAGGACGCAGCGCTGCGCGACCCGCATGGTCTCGGGATCGAGGGAGGCGAAGCTCTCGTCGAGGATGACCAGCTCGACCCCCTGCAGCAGCGTGCGCGCGATGTAGAGCCGGCTCTTCTCGCCGTGCGAGAGTTGCCAGCCGGTCTCGCCGATCATCTCCTCGAGGCCGGCGGGCATCTTGGCGACCAGCTCGTCCAGCCCGAGCTCCTTGCACAGCGCGGCGGCCTTGGTCCGCAGCTCGGGCGAGGTCGGCCACTCGCGCCCGAGCAGGAGATTGTACGCGAAGCTGCCGGACAGGACGTGGTTCTCGTGGAACTGCGGCGCGGCGGTGATGCGCTTGCGCCAGCCCGAGGAGCCGAACGTCGCGCGGTCCAACGCGTGCAGCAGCATCACACCGCCCTGCGGCGTCCTCAGGCCCGTCAACAGCGACACCAGCGTCGACTTGCCACCGCCCGATGGGCCCTCCAGCAGGATGCGGTCGCCCTGCGCGATCTGGAACGAGCAGTTCTCGAGCACCGGCCGGGTGCGCGCGTCGTGCCGGAAGGTCACGCCCCGCGCCTCGATGAGGGTTCCGCCGGCGGCGTCGGTGGGCTTGCCTCCCTCCATTTCGAGAGGGACTTTCGACTCGAGCTCGGGGCGGCCCACCGCGAGCAACAAGTCGCGGATCTGCTCGAACGACACCGCCGCCTGGGAGACCTGCTGGAAGTAGACGGCGACCTCGTCGAAGGCTCGCAGCGCGAGCAGGATGCCGCCCACGGACACCGCCAGCGCGCTGGGATTGGCCGTACCGCTGCTGAACGCCGGCAGCAAGGTCAGCAGGGCGAGCACCAACCAGCCGTCGCGCAGGAGCGCGGTCAGCTGCATGGTCCGGCGATCCATGACCTTCGAGATCTCGGAGTAGGAGCTCAAGCGGACGTCTTCGCCATCATGCCAGCGCTCGAGTGGAAGCTGCGCCAGCCGCGTTCGATGGCCGAGCATGCGCTCGAGCAGGTCGTGGGTGATCTCGACGCGCGCGCTCGACCACGTCCGCTGGACGCCGTAGTGGCGGCGCGCGAGGACGAACGCGACCACGACCCACAGGACGAGCACCATCGCCTGGGGCCACCCTCCCGCCCCGAGCACGAGGATGACGCCCGCCAGGATCAAGTCGACGAGCGACAACACCGCGAGCAGGGCGCCGCCGATCGCAAGCTGCTCGACGACCTCGGCCTCGGCGACGCGGCCGAAATGGCGGCCGATGCCGTCGAGCCGCACCTCGTCGGGGGTCAGCTTGAGGGTTCCCGCAAGGAGCTGCTGCTTCAGCAGCGTTCCGAGCCGGATCGAGAACACGCCCTGCCACCACACCTCGAGCATGCGCAGCGGAATCGCGCACGCGATCACGGCGATCCACCCCAGGAACCAGCCGGTCTCGAGGTGGGCCTGGAGCGCGGCGCGACCGAGCAACCAGAACGAGCCAGCCAGCACCACTGAGAGGAGCGTGTGGCTCACGAGGATGCCGGCGACGAGCGACGGGATGTCGCCGAGCAGCGTCCGCCGGCTCGCGGTGCGCCTGGGGCGCATGATCCAGCCGGTGCGCAGCTGCGCCTGGCCGAGCCGCTGCAACAGCATCCGTGAGCGGGCGTGCTCGCGCGCACGGGGCGACATCTCCACGCCGCCGAGCAGCTGGTCCACCTCGGCGACGGTGGCTTCCTGCTCTTCGCGCAGGAGCGCGAGCGCGCTCTTCGCCGGGACCGAAACCGCCGTGGCGTCGCGCGCGAGCAGGCGCAGCTTCCCGCGCCGCGTCCCCAGCAGCACCAGATAGGACGGGACGCCGTCTCGCCGGACCTGGAGGATGCAGGGCGCGGCGCGTTCGAGGACTTCGGGCAGCTCGTGGTAGAGCGGCGTGATCGGCTCGAGCTCCACGCCGAGTCGATCTCCGAGCGCGAACATCCAGACCCGGCTCGGCTCGACGGCCGCCGCGGGCGGAGCGATCTCACCCGCGGCCCTGCCATAGCCCTGCCTCTGCGCCAGCTGCTCCAGCGCATCGGGCAGACGCTCGACCGGCCACAACAGGTCGGAGTGCGAGCGCGTCATCCCACCAGCTCCAACTCGCCCGTGGCGGGCTTCGCGACCGGCGTCTCCACCGGCTTCGGCGCCGGCCTCTCCACCAGCTGGCCGTCCGAAAGCCACCAATGGCGCCAGCGCCCACCGCCCCAGAGCAGCGTGCGGTTCTCCTGGTCGGCGCGAAGGAGCACGGCGTACCGCGACTCTTTGTTCGCGAGCAGCTCCTTCGGCGGCCCGTTCTCGAGGATCCGACCGTTCTCGATCACGAGCACGCGGTCGAACTCCTGGGTGTGCTCGACGTCGTGGGTGACACAGAGAAGCGTGATGTCCGCCCAGAGCCGCCGGGACTCGGCGAGGAGCCGCGCGCGCCGGTCGCGATCGAGACCGCGAAAGGGCTCGTCGAGGATGGCCAGGCGCACGCCGGAGCGAAGCATCGCGCGCGCCAGGCGCACGCGCTGACCCTGGCCGCCCGAGACCAGCCCTCCGCCTTCGCCCAACGACGTCTGCAGCCCGTCTGGAAGCGCCTCGAGGATGTCGAGCATCTCGGCGCCCTTGAGCGCACCCGACAGTGACCAGCCGTGCGCGCCGTCGTTGCCATACCGGAGGTTGTCGATGAGGCTCTGGTTCCAGAGACTGATCGCCGGATCCACCCAGGCCGTGGTGCGCCGCAGCCGCTCGACAGCGGCCTGATCGAGCACCTGCCCGTCGACCTTGATCTCGCCGCGCGCCGGCCGGAGCCAGCCGAGCAAAAGGCCGACCAGCGTCGACTTGCCTGCTCCGGAGACACCGACCACGGCCACGTGCTCGCCGGGGGCGATGTTCAAGGAAACCTTGTCGAGGATGGTGTGACCGCCGCCTTTCACGCGGACCTTCTCCATCACGATCGAAACGCCGCTCGCGGCGTCCGCGGGCGCGACAGGCTCCTGCACTGGCGCCTCGGGCCGGGCCGGCGGATCCTTGATGTCGCCGATGACGTCGAGGAGCCGGCGAACCCGGTTCATCGCATTCGGGAACGCGCGGCTCAGCACCATCAGCCGCTGGCCGAGGATGGGGAACCGCAGCGCCCAATAGACGACCAACAACACCAGCGAAGCCCGATTGGTGCCCGCGAGGTACGAATAGACGAGCAGCATGACGAGGCCATAGCTCGCCAGCATCAGCCCGCCTTCGAACCCGACCGACAGCGTCTGGAGCCAATAGCGCGCCTTGGTCCAGCTGACGAGCAAGGTCTCCTGCGCGCGGCGCAGCGACCGCTCGGCGCCGTGGATCCGGATCGGCGTGAGCCCGACAAGCGCGTTCAGGGTGAATCCGCTGAGCGCGCCTGAGTGCATCTGCACGCGCAGGTCGGGCTCGAAGAGCAGCTTCTGCGCGACCAGGGGCACGAGCAGCGTGACCGCCGCGAGCGCGAGCACGATGTGCCATGCGTGCGGCGCGGCCCAGATGAGCGCGGCGGTGATGCTCGCGACTTCGAGCGACAGGACCAGGGCCTGCGCGAGCAGGGGCGGCAGCGACCGCATCGCCTGGATGTTGTGCGTGCGAGACGCCATGTCGGAGGCGAGCCGGCTCTGGAAATAGCGGTCCTCCATCTCGGGGAGCTTCTCGAAATACGCCTTCCGCAGCCGCACCTCGAGCCTTCGGCCGATGCCGAGCAATCCCAATGAAATGGGGATCTGGATGAGCATGAAGCAGAGCGCGACGCCCGCGAGAACGGCCATGCCCGTCGCACGCTGCGCGAACGTGCCCAGGTCGCGCCCCAGGTCGAGCACGCCACGGAGCATCAGCGCTTGCAGGATCCGCCCGAAGGTGGCGAACACCAGGCCCACCGCGATCAGGCCCGGAACGACCCACGAATCCTCGCCTCGCAGGCGGAGCAGCGTTCGCGCCGGGCTCACCTGCCTGGCGACGAGCTCCGTCGCCAGGTCGTTCGCGAGCACGGCTCTCGGCGCGTCTTCGCCTGCGCTCGAAGCCTCGCGCCAACCGCGAACCCGCATCAGCACCGCGCCGGTCATCGACAGCTCGCCCTCCACCTCGGGGTTGGGGCGAACGGACCAATACGAAGCGGGAATGGGCACTTCGCCGGACTCGTCCTTCGCAATCATGGATTGCAGCAGACCCGCCGCCGTCCGGCCTCGCCGGACGGCGCCCGCGCGGATCATCGCTTCGGACGCCCGGCACGCGGCGTCGAGCCTGGCGATCGAAAGATATCCGGAGTCCTCGATCGCCCGGGCCACCAGCGCCCGCGCCTGCGTCACGCCCAGGTCCAGCAGGCGGCGCTCGAACGTCGCGACCGCCTCCTCGGACCCGGCCCATTCGCGCCAGCCGGTCGCCGGAACGGACGTGGTGTGCTGGTACAGGTGGCTCAGCAGCGTCGAAATCCGGGTCCAGTGACGGCCCGCCGCCGGGTCCATGACCTGGATGAACGGGCCGATGCGATTCCACAGCACCACGAAGTGCGGCCGTCCTCCCGCGCTGAGCGTGACGATGATGGCGGGAAGCGCCTTGGCTTCGGGGACCACCACGTGATCGAGCGGAAGCATCACCTGCTCGGAGTCGAGCCCGAGCTGGTTCGCGACTTCATCCAGGGTGACGATCGAGGTGCCATCGACGTCCGTCTGACACACCTCGCGAAGGACGCGATAGTTGAGCTCGGCGCCCATTCCCGCGAACAAGCTCTTGAGCGAAGCGGGACCGCAGTCCGTCGCCGAGATCTGGATCACCTCGGGAATGATCGAGCGCCGGCGCCTGGGAGGAGTCATGGTCAGCGGGCCTCGGCTTCGGGCCGGAACACGGTCGTGGGCTGTTCTTCAGGCTGCGGATTCCATTCGCCGACCGCCCGCATCAGCAGCGCGACAGGCGACGCCCGCGCGACCTCGACCTCCACCGCCAGGGTCATGCCGTGGCGCAGCTGGATGCGAGGATCGTCCGGCGGTGCGAACTTGAGCTCGACGCGCACCGTCCCGGGGATGGCCTCGGGCGTGGCGGTCTGGCCGGGCTCGGTCCCGACGGCCGTCACCCTCGCGGGGACCGTCCCGTAGATGGTCATCGGGTAGCCGTCGAGCTTGAGGCGCGCCGTTTGACCGGGCTGGATCAATCCGACGACCTCCTTCGGGAAGCGGGCGCGCACCCGCACCTCGGCATCGCTCGCGACGATGGTGCCGACCCGCTGCCCGTCGGCGATGAACGCTCCCGCGCCGAGTTCCGCCACGTCGACCAGGTGGCCCGTGGCCGGCGCCCGATACAGCTTCCGCTCGATCTGGTACTCGAGGCGGTCGATGGTGCCCTGGAGCTCCCGGATCCGCCCCTCGGCGCCCAGCGCCTCGCGCTCGAGTCCCAGCAGCTGCGCGGCGAGGGCTTGACGGCGCACGTTCTGCTCGTGCCGCAGTCGGGTGAGCGCCAGGCCCTGCGCCGTCTGCGCGAAGCGGAGCGCGTCAACATCGGTCGTGCGCTCGAGCTTCTCCATCTCCGAGACCGAGCCCGTCGGGCTCTTGAGGGCCAGCTGCTCGCGTTCCACCGCGAGCCGGTGCCTGGGCGCGAGCTCCTGCTCCCTCCCCAGGGCCTCCTGGACTGCGACCTCGTCCACCCGTGCCGTCAAAGCCGCCTCTTGGTGCTTGTTGGTGATCTGCTGGCGGATGATGACGAGTTCCTTCTCGGTCGCGGCGAGCGTCGCCTTACTCCGCTCGAGCTCGAGGCGCTCGGCCCGTGCGTCGAACTCGATGAGAAGGTCGCCTTCCTTGACCTCCTGATCGAGCTTGAGCAGCGAGTGCACGACCCTGCCCGCGCTGGGCGGCTCGATGCGATGGACGGCGTTGTGTGGCTCGATGCGGGCCTGTGAGCTGGCCTTGACGAGCGGGACCTGGACGAACAGCGACCAGGCGATGAGCCCGCCGACGCACAACACCATCAGAGCGACGAACACGAGGCGCGTGTCCGACTCGTAGTTCAGGGAACGAAGGGTCCGCTCGAAGGGATATGCCATGGTCCTCGAACCAAGGTCGCCTTAATGGTCACGCCGTGTCAACACCTCGGCCCCTGCTTTGTGATTCACGTCCCCATTGTCTGAATACGGCATCTTGATGCGACGCGGAATTCGTCCACGTCGCCGCAATGCGTTGCACAATTATGCCTGGCTCGATTTGACATCCAGCTTCATGTTCACTTAGCGTTTAAATCGAAAGGAGGCACGACATGAAGATCAAGATCCACGTTCGCGGCGGCCCGAAGGCGCGTTAGTCGTCGGGTGTTTTGATGCAAGCTGTAGAAGCTGGTCGTTCCTCGTTTCCGAAGTATCAGAGGGGGGTTGATGGGGATCTTCCATCAACCCCTTCTCTCATTTCGGGCAACGTCTCATTGAGCCAATCTCGTGGCGTCCCGAAGTGGGACGGCACCTCAACCTCAACCTTGCAAGTCGGGCAGGTTCACCCGCCGTCTTGTTCCTGCTCAGCCGTGCCGCGCCAGCATGGATGAGCAAATTGGCCTGCTTGAGATGACTTGGCACCCTCCTCCGACCTGCTGAGTCAGCCACCCTCGGCGAGTCATCATGGTTTCAATGTTTCAATGACAGCAGCTCGCCTCGATCCAGGGGCTGCACGTCACCTTCACCGGCGCCAACAAGGACGGCCTCGCCGACGCGCTGACCTACAGCCCGGGCAGCGGCACCTCGACGCTGTACGCCAACACCGGCGACGGGTTCGTCGCCCAGCCGGTGGGCGCCTTCGCGTCCCTGGGGATGGGCGTCCAGGCGCCGCTGGCCGCGGACGTCGTCGGCAGCGGCAACGCCGAGCTGTACTGCCTGGTGGCGGGCAAGGCGCGTACGGTGGCGCTCGACGCCGCGCCCACCGGACTGATTCAGGAGGCGGACGACGGGCGGGGCACGCGGCTGCAACTCGGCTACGCGCGCAGGCTGGCCGCCCCCGGGGCCTATCAGCGGCAGACAGTGCTGAACACCCTCCGGGTGCGCTCGGCCGGCCATGACGAGGTCGCCTACCCCTACGGCTACGCCCGGACCGCTCGCAGTCTCTCGCCGAAGTCCAGCGTCGCCTCGACACCTTCCTCGCCCGCCACTGCGACTCGCAGCCGCACGCCTCACGCATGGGCGACACGCCCGGCATTGCCTGGGGCTCCCACCAGCCGCGCCTCGTCTCCGAGACGCAACTGGCCGAGGCCCTCACCGTGCAGGGGCGCCGCAGCGTCTCCCGCGACGGCGTCGTCAGCCTCGATGGCCGTCTCTTCGAGGTGCGCCACGGCTTCCTCGCCGGCCGGCGGGTGGATGTCGCCAGCTGCCTCGTCGAGGGGCTGCTGGCTCCTCGGCCCTGCAGGCGCCCGGGCCGGGGCCGGGAGGGTGGATGCGCTCTGTCAGGACGCGCTCTGGCCCCCGTCCGAAGTTCTTGCGGTCACGGCCCTGGCCCGGTATACGGGCGGGGCTTCACGGCCAGGTAGCTCACCTGGTTAGAGCGGCGGTCTCATAATCCGCAGGTAGTCAGTTCAAGTCTGACCCTGGCCATCAAGCAGCCCCGGAGTCACTTTCCCAAGTGATTCCGGGGCTTTTTCTTTGGGTCCTTGGCTCCGGGAGGCACGGCGGAGGGGGCCCACGTCCACGTCCGAAAACGGCCAGACATCCCGGGCCCGGCGTGTGACCTTTCCCCCATGGACGGCCTGGACCCCACCGCCTGCTACCGCGCGTTGACGACGCGGGACTCCCGCTTCGACGGGCGGTTCTTCACCGCCGTGAAGACGACGCGCATCTACTGCCGGCCCATCTGCCCGGCCCGCGCGCCCCGCTTCGAGAACTGCACGTTCTACCCCACCGCCGCCGCCGCCCAGGAGGCCGGCTTCCGGCCGTGCCTCCGCTGCCGGCCGGAGACCTCCCCTTCCCTCGCGCCCTGGCGCGGCACCTCCGTCACCGTCTCGCGCGCCCTGGCCCTCATCGCGGACGGCCTGCTCGACGCCGAGGACGCCAGCGTGGACGTCCTGGCGGGCCGGCTCGGCGTCGGGGACCGGCAGCTGCGGCGGCTGTTCCAGCAGCACCTGGGCGCCTCCCCTGTCGCCGTGGCCCAGACGCGCCGCATGCTCTTCGCGCGCCAGCTCATCCATGAGACGTCCCTGTCCATGGCCGAGGTCGCCCTCGCGTCCGGCTTCGGCAGCGTGCGGCGCTTCAACGCCGTCTTCCGGTCGCTCTACGGCCGTCCTCCGGGCGTCATGCGCCGTGCACGGACGGCCCCCGCGGCCTCCGCCGTCCCCGTGGTGACGCTCCTCATCCCGTACCGGCCGCCCTACGACTGGGACGCACTGATGGCCTGGCTGGCGGCCCGCGCGCTCACCGGCATGGAGCACGTCGAGCCGGGCCGCTATCTGCGGACCTTCACGAACGCCTGGGGCCAGGGGGCCGTGGAGGTGTCCCCTGCTCCGGGGCTCGACGCCCTGCGAGCCACCCTGCGCGTCAGCGACGTGCGGATGCTGCCCTCCGTCGTCGCCCAGGTCCGGCGCGTCTTCGACGTGGGCGCGGACGTGGAGGCCATCCGCGCGCACCTGTCGACGGATGCCCTGCTCGCGCCGCTGCTCGCCGCGCGTCCCGGCCTTCGCGCCCCGGGCGGCTGGGACGGCTTCGAGCTGGCCGTCCGCGCCATCCTGGGCCAGCAGGTGACGACCCTCGCCGCGCGGCAGCTGGGGCAGCGGCTCCTGGACAGGCACGGCGAAAGCCTGGACCCGGCGCTCACCGGCGACGCCCGGCTCCTGCGCGCCTTCCCCCGTCCCGAAGCCCTCGCCAACGCGGACCTCACCGGCATGGGTATGCCGGCCGCTCGGGCCCGGGCGCTCTCCGGGCTCGCCGCGGCGGTGGTGGCGGATCCCACGCTGTTCCAGCCCGGCCCGTCGCTCGCGGACACCGTGGCCCGCTTCACGCGCCTGCCTGGCATCGGCGAGTGGACCGCCCAGTACATCGCCCTCCGCGCCGTCCGGGAGACGGATGCCTTTCCCGCCTCCGACGTCGCCCTGCTTCGCGCCGCGACGGAACCCGGAGGCCCGCGCCCCACGCCCGAAGCGCTCCTCCAACGCGCCGAAGCCTGGAGCCCGTGGCGCGCGTACGCCGCCCAGCACCTCTGGACCTCGGTGGCCCTCCAAGCCCGTGAGCCCCGGCGCGACAACGCCAGCCTTCGCGCTCAACCCTCACGCACTCCCACCTCCTCCGCTCGCCGACACGCCCATGCCTGACCGCCTGCGCTTCTTCATTGATTCCACGCCCACCCCCACCGGCGTGGCGCTCCTTGTCTGTGATGAGGAAGGCCGCCTGCGCGCGCTGGACTGGGAGGGCTACGAGGCCCGCATGCACCGGCTCTTGCGCCTGCACTACGGCGAGGGCGGCTGCGTCCTGGAGCCCGCGCGCGACCCCTCCGGCCGGACCTCCGCGCTCCAGGCCTATCTGCGCGGAGACCTGTCCGCCATCGCCTCCCTTCCCGTGGAGACCGCCGGCACGCCCTTCCAGCGCGAGGTCTGGCGCGCCCTCCGGGAGATTCCGGCGGGCACGACCACCTCCTATGGCCGGCTCGCCGAGCGCATCGGGCGCCCCAAGGCCATTCGCGCCGTGGGCATGGCCAATGGCGCCAATCCCGTGGGCATCGTCGTCCCGTGCCACCGCGTCGTCGGCTCCAATGCCTCACTCACCGGCTATGCCGGGGGGCTGGAACGCAAACGCTGGCTGCTCGATCATGAGCAGACCCACGCCTGAATCCCTCTCAACCCCTCACCGGAGCCTCCTCGCATGACCTCCCGTCCAGACACCGCCAGCACCTTCCGCGCGCTGCACCAGGGTCCGGACCTGCTCCTGCTTCCGAATGCCTGGGATGCCGGCAGCGCCCGCCTCTTCGAGAGCCTGGGCGCCAAGGCCATCGCCACCACCAGCGCGGGCGTCGCCTGGGCCCTGGGCCACCCGGACGGCAACGCGCTGCCCGTGGAGGCGCTCGTCGCCACGGTGCGCGCCATCGCCAGCGTCATCCGTGTCCCCCTCACCGTGGACGCCGAAGCGGGCTACTCCGACGACCCGGCCGCCGCCGGCGAGAACGTGGCGCGGCTGCTGTCCGAGGGCGCCGTGGGCTGCAACCTGGAGGACGGCAACGGGCCTCCGGAGCTGCTCGCCGCGAAGATTGAGCGCGTGAAGCAGGCCGGCGCGCGCCTGGGCATCGACGTCTTCGTCAACGCGCGCACGGACGTCTACCTGCGCAAGCTCGTGCCGCCCGAGCGCCGCGTGGAGGAGACGCTGGCCCGCGCCGCCCGCTACCAGCAGGCCGGCGCGGATGGCCTCTTCGTCGCGGGCATCACGGACGCGGCCGACATCCAGGCCATCACCCGGGGCACCCCGCTGCCCGTGAACGTGCTCGCGCGGCCGGACCTCCCCGCCCCGGCGGAGCTTCAGCGGCTGGGCGTGCGGCGGCTCAGCGCCGGCTCCGCCATCCCGGAAGCCATCTGGGGCCGGGCCGGGGCGCTCGCCTCCGCGTTCCTCCGCGAGGGACACTCCCCAAGCCTGTTCGAAGCCGCCGCCAGCTATCCGTCCCTCAACGGATTGATGACCCGGAAGTAACTCCCCGCCGCGCCCAAAGGAGCCGAGCCGAGCCATGTCCCAGGAGGATCGTCAGCGCTGGAACGACCGCTACCAGCAGGCCTCCGTGCCGCGGGAGCCCTCCGACTTCCTCCGCTCGCTCGCGGACCGGCTGCCCCGAAAAGGCCGGGCGCTCGACCTGGCCGGCGGCCCGGGACACGACGCGTGCTGGCTCGCGCAGCGCGGGCTGGACGTCACGCTGGTGGACATCTCCGACGTGGCGCTGGCGCAGGCGGAAGGCCTGGCGCGCGACGCGGGCGTCTCCCTCACGCGCCTGCGCCTGGACCTGGAAACAGAGGCACTGCCGCCCGGTCCGTTCGACCTCGTCGTGTGCTTGAACTACCTCTGGCGGCCGCTCTTCGCCGCGGTGCCGGGACTGCTCGCGCCGGGCGGGCTGTTCGTCTTCGCCCAGCCCACCCGGAGCAATTTGCAACGCCATCCGCACCCGTCCGCGCGCTTCCTCCTGGAGGAGGGTGAGCTGCCCACCCTGCTCCAGGGGCTCCAATCCCTCTCATTCACCGAGGGCTGGACGGACTCCGGCCGCCACGAGGCGCGCGTCCTGGCTCAAAAGCCCCAGCAGGTGCCGTAGAAGCGCGCTTCCGTGGCCCTTCTTCAGCCCCGCCGCTTGTATTGGATTTCAATGGCCTTCTGCGGCTCCGCCCCAGGCTCGATGTTGAAGTGCGTGACGACCAGCGCATCCGGACCGGTCACCTGGATGTCCACGCGCCAGCCCCAGCGGGGGGACTGCTCGCCCGTGAAGTAGGTGCCGAGCACGGAGAAGCGGTCGCTCACCCCGGCCGCGCCCAGCAGGGTCATGATGTCCGTGCCGACGTGGAAGGTGTCCACCCAGGACATGGTGAACTGCCGGCCGTCCAGGTGGTAGCCCAGCGTCGCGATCCCGGACAGCGGCTTGCCGCCCAGCGACGACGTGTACTCGTGCACCACGAAGCGGCCGTCGAGCACGCTCCGGAAGCTGCCGGAGATGGGTGACTCATCCCCCAGCTTGTCGGGCTCGAACCAGGTGCGCGCCACACCTTCCCAGTTGCCGATCAACTGGGAGAGGAGGTGGTGGGGACCGGCGGAGAGGGATTGCTGCAGGCGTTCCTGGCTCATGGACGGGGAGTCTTACGGACGCCCCCCAGGCAGGTCCACTCCCTTGCTTTCTCCAGCACGGGCGCGCCCGCGTCATTACATTGTCGCCCCTGTTTCGTTTCCCATCAGGAGCCTTCCTTGCCCACCACTTCCGCCTATGCCGCACCCAGCGCGAAGGCCGCGCTCGGCCCCTTCACCGTGGAGCGCCGCGAGCCGCGTCCCCAGGACGTGCTCATCGACATCCAGTACTGCGGCGTGTGCCACTCCGACATCCACCAGGCCCGCGACGAGTGGGGCGGCGCCCTCTTCCCGATGGTGCCGGGCCACGAAATCGTCGGGAAGGTGTCGAAGGTGGGCAGCGCCGTCACCACGTTCAAGGTGGGTGACTCCGTGGGCGTGGGCTGCTTCGTGGACTCCTGCCGCGAGTGCCCCCAGTGCCTCAAGGGCGAGGAGCAGTACTGCGACCGCGGCTCGGTGAACACCTACAACGGCCGCGACTACGAGGGGCAGCCCACCTACGGCGGCTACTCCACGCACATCACCGTGGACGCGAAGTACGTGGTGCGCATCCCGGAGGGCATCCCGCTGGACCGCGCCGCGCCGCTCCTGTGCGCGGGCATCACCACGTACTCGCCGCTGCGCTACTACGGCGTGAAGGCGGGCAGCAAGCTGGCCGTCGTGGGCCTGGGCGGCCTGGGCCACATGGCCGTGAAGCTGGGCAAGGCGCTGGGCGCGGAGGTGTCGGTGCTCAGCACCTCGCCGTCCAAGCGCGATGACGCGCTCGCCCTGGGCGCCGCGCACTTCGCCGCCACGTCCGACAAGGCGACGTTCAAGACGCTGCGGAGGAGCTTCGACTTCGTGCTCGACACCGTCTCCGCGCAGCACGACTACAACGCCTACCTGAACCTGCTGAAGACGGACGGCACGATGATCATCGTCGGCGCGCCGGAAGCGCCGACGCCCCTGGCGGCCTTCTCGCTCATCCCCCGCCGGCTCAAGCTGGGCGGCTCGATGATTGGCGGCATTCGCGAGACGCAGGAGATGCTCGACTTCTGCGCGAAGCACCAGGTCGCCTCCGACGTGGAGGTCATCCCCATCCAGAAGATCAACGAGGCCTACGAGCGCATGCTCAAGAACGACGTGCGCTACCGCTTCGTCATCGACACGGCGAGCCTGAAGGCGAAGTAGCCGCTGCCCGAAGCTCGGGCGAAGCCCCGGCGTCCCTGCACGCCGGGGCCTTGCGTCGCGCCTCGTCAGCTTCGCCAGGCCGTCCAGAGCGACACGCAGCCGAAGAGGAAGAAGAGCGCGGCCGTGACCCAGCGCACGTACTTCATGTTCACCCGCCCGGACAGCCGGTCGCCCAGGAACACCGCGAGGCCGTCCGACAGCAGCATCCCCGCGGTGGTGCCCAGCGTCACCAGCACCGGGGCCTGGTAGCGCGCGGCCACCGCCATGGTGGCCAGCTGCGTCTTGTCCCCCATCTCCGCGATGAAGAAGAGCCCCACCGTGGTGAGGAAGGCGCCGAAGCGCGGGGGCCTGGCGCCATCCTCGTCCAGCGTGTCGGGCTTGAGCGTCCACAGGCCGAAGCCCAGGAACATCACCGCCAGCAACAGCGCCATCACCCGCGCGGGGACGTGCGTGGACACCCACGTGCCCACCGACGACGCCAACGCGTGGTTGGCCACCGTGGCCACGAAGATGCCGCCCAGCACCGCCCACGGCTTGCGGAAGCGCGACGCCAGGGAGAACGCCAGCAGCTGCGTCTTGTCGCCCATCTCGCTGGCGGCGACGAGGACGAATGAACCGACAATGGCTTCCAACGACACGATGGCACTCCATCCCAGTCCCTGGCGCGGAGGGCGTCGTGGTGGAGCGCGTCAGGGAGGAGCGCGCACGACGGACCTCGGCCAGGGAGCATGAATCCCTGTCCGAAGGTCTCGTTCGTCCCGCGCTTAGCGAGATGGGGGCCCGGGCTGTCACCAGCCAGTGTGTCGAGCGCCCCTCCGCCCATCGCTACCGGGCGGGAACTACTCCCCTTACGTGGATGTGCCAGTAGCAGCGCACCCGGTGCCAGGTCAACCGGCGACGTCGGGTGTTCCTTTTTTTGACGACACGAGAGGCCGGCCCCCTAATGCCCACGCCAGGTCGGTAGCGGCCTGTAGCAGCATTCTGGAGGAAGCCCGATGCAGGATGGAAGCGCCAGCCCGCTGAGCCCCGACGCTCCGTCGTCCCCGTCCGCGGTGGAACCCGGTGAGGTCCGAAGCCCCGAGGCCGACATCGTCTCCACCCACGTCCTCGTTCCCGAGGAGCAGGTGCACAAGCTGCGCGAGCTGGCGCGGCGCACCCGCATCCACCAGAGCGAGTACCTGCGCGAGGCCGTGGAGGACCTGCTGTCGAAGTACGGCCGCATGCCCGCCAAGACCGAGGGCGAGTCGTGAGCGGTCTCCTGCCCCGCCGCCGTGCGCTGTCGCTGCGTGAACGGCTGCGGCGCTGGCTGGAGCAGGAGCTGTAGTCCCTTCCCCTGCCGCCTCCAGGGCCTCCCTGGAGCCGCCGCGGGGGAACACGCTAGGGTCGCAGGCCTCCCCTTCTTCAGGAGCCGCGCCCCTGATGCGTCCCGCCCTGCTGACCGCCCTCCTCGCGCTGGCCGCCACCGGCTGCGCCACCCCCGGCTTCGAGAAGCTCTACCCCGGCATGACGGCCGCCCAGGTGGCCGACACCATGGGCAAGGGACCGGTGCGGGCGCAGGAGTTCACGGACGGCTCGTCTGCCTGGTACTTCGACGAGGACCACTGCGTGCTCATGCGCGACCAGGTGCTCGTGGCCAAGTCCACCACCGAGACGCGCACCGCGGTGCACACGCCCGTGGCATCCCTGAAGGAACAGGACAAGGCCTGGTGCGGCCCGCCGGGCACCGACGGCCGGCACGAGCAGCGCATTGAGACGCCCTTTGGCACCTTCAAGGGCACCGTGGACCCGGCCGCCGTCACCGACCAGGTGCGCAACAGCGTGCGCAATCAGCAGGTCCCGCCGCCTTCCGAAGGGGGACCGGCGCCCCGGCCCGCCCCGTAGCGACGGAAGGCCTCAGGCCACCGAGCGCGACACCGAGGTGTCGTCGTCCTTCTTCATCTTCCCCGCCAGCTCACGGAAGGACATGTGGCTGATGGACAGCAGGATGAGGCCGAAGGCGATCTGCTGCACCGTCTGGCACAGCCACAGCACGTTCGCGTACGCGAGCCCGTGCGCGTTCACCATCGCGGCGGGCAGGAACAGCCCCAGGCCCACCTTCGTCGCGGCCTGGAAGGTGCCCATCATCCCGGGCGCGGCGGGGATCATCACGCCCACCACCAGCACGCACATCACGATGTAGGACTGGAACAGCGACAGGTTCATGGGCTCGCAGACGACGCCCGGCGCCGCGCCGGAGCAGTCGAACGCGCGCGCGAGCAGCGCCATGCCCAGGCCGTTCACGCCCCAGTAGGCGAACGTGTAGAGGAAGAAGAGCGCGATGTGCTTGCGGTCGGGGAGCTGGCGCATGGCCCCCACGAAGGTGTCCACGACGTCCGCCACCTTGTCCGCGACGCCCGGGGAGAAGCGGCCCACGGTGGCGCGCACCAGCCGCACCGTGCGCTCCTGCTGCCACAGGCCCAGGAGCAGGAACATCAGGCCGCCGCCGAACACGGCGAACATCAGCCACGAGCCCAGCTTCACGTACCGGACCTCGGGGGTCTCCGTCGGGACGAAGAAGAGCAGCACGCGGAACAGCGCCGCGACGAAGAGGCCGTCCACGATGCGCTCCAGCACCACGGACGTCATGGCCGCGCTGCGCCGGATGGAGCTGCGCTGGGCGATGAGGAAGGGCCGGGCGAACTCACCCAGGCGGAACGGCAGCACCAGCAGCATCATGAAGCCAATGCCGGACGCCTCGTTCAGCTTGCGGAACGGGACGTGCTCCAGGCCCGACAGCAACGCCCCCCAGCGCAGCGCGCGGAAGACGTGGATGGCGGCGAGGCACAGGAAGTACGGCAGGAGCCACGCGTAGTTGGCCGCCTTGAGGCTGGCGATCTGCGTGGACACGTCCGTGTCCCGGAAGGCCCACCACATGAAGGCAACGGTGACGAGCAGGCTGGCGATGAGGTTGACGGCGCGTTTCACGGCAGGCGGGTATACCGTCACTCTCTCCGCGACTCCAGCGGCACGCCTGCCCCCTGCCCTCCGGGGCGCATGGGCGCGGGCCCTCCAGCGGCCCGCTCCCCTGCCCTGTCGCTCGACCGGGCCGGGAAGCTTCCGGCGCCGGACGGTGGCTCAGGCGTCGTGACGGCGCGTCTCACCGTCGGAGGGCAGCTCGTCCTCCTGCTGCTCGGCCTGACGGTCGGGCACGCGGTACTCCTCGCCCAGCCAGCGGCCCAGGTCCACGGCGCGGCAGCGGCGGGAGCAGAAGGGTTGGGAGGTGTTTTCCGGGCGCGGAGGCACGGGCTTCTGACAGATGGGACACGGCGCGAGTGGCATGGTGGATGGACTCCTAGATAAGCCTTGACGCTCCGGCGGGCCAGGACGTTTCGTGCCGCGCCTCGTGCAGACACCCTCGGAGACTGCTCACACGCTGCTGCAAGGCGACCGGCTGTCGCGGGACTTCACGGCCGTGGGCGTGGAGGACACGGTCGCCCAGGCGCTGGAGAAGCTGCGCACCCACCCCGGCACGGGGGAGATCTTCTACTGCTACGCGTGCGACCCGGACGGCCGCCTGGTGGGCGTGGTGCCCATCCGCAAGCTGATCCGCGCGGACCCCGGCGAGCGCATCGCGTCGCTGATGTTCACCCGGGTGGTGAAGCTGCCGGTGGACGCGTCCGACGCGGTGGTGGAGGACTTCTTCGTCACCTACCGCTTCCTGGCGTTCCCGGTGGTGGACGCGGACGGGCGCATCGTGGGCGTGGTGGAGATGAACCAGTTCGTGGACGCGTTCTCCGACACGCTCTTCGACGAGGTGGAGGGCCGCGTGCGCGACGAGGTCTACCGCTTCGTGGGCCTCCCCCAGGGCGAGGAGCGGGAGACGCGGCCGGTGCGCATGGCGCTCAAGCGCTTCCCCTGGCTGCTCGTGAACATCGCCGGCGGGTTCCTGGCCGCCACGACGACGCGGCTGTTCGAGCGCACGGTCGCGGAGCTGGTGGTGGTGAGCGCCTTCATCCCCATGGTGCTGGTGCTGTCGGAGAGCCTGGGCGTGCAGACAACGGCGGTGTCGGTGTCGATGGTCTCCCACGGCGAGGTGGACCGGAAGGTGGTGACGCGCGAGGTGCTGGCCGCGAGCCTGGCCGGGCTGATGGCGGCGGCGGTGGTGGCGCTGCTCGGCCGCGTCTATTCACCGGGGTTCGGCTTTCCCCTGGCGCTGTTCGTGGCGGTGACGGTGTCCGCCACCCTGGCGTCGTGCCTGGGCGGGGTGCTGCCGTTCCTCTTCAAGCGGCTGAAGGTGGATCCGCACCTGGCGTCGGCGCCGCTGGTGCTGGCGGTGTCCGACAACGTGACGCTGCTGGCGTACTTCGGATTGGTGACGCGGTTGTTGTTGTAACGGTGGTGGGTTTCCTCGCTGAAGGGGGCAGGGTCATGAAGGTCGTGCGCATCACGAAGCCGGGCGGTCCGGAGGTCCTCGCGTTCGACGAGCGGCCGGAGCCGGTACCGGGGCCGTACGACGTGCAGGTGCGGGTGCGGGCAAGCGCGCTCAACCGGGCGGACCTGCTCCAGGTGCGCGGCGCCTATCCGCCGCCACCCGACGCGCCCCAGGACGTGCCGGGCCTGGAGTACGCGGGCGAGGTGGTGGCGGTGGGCCCGCGTGCGCGGAAGTTCCAGCCGGGCGACCGGGTGATGGGGCTGGTGGGCGGGGGCGCGTGGAGCGAGGTGCTCACGACGCATGAGCGCGAGGTGCTGCGCATGCCGACGGGCCTGGACTTCGCGGACGCGGCGGCGCTGCCGGAGGCGTACCTCACGGCCTATGACGCGCTGGTGCTCCAGGCCGACCTGCGGCCCGGGGAGGCCGTGCTGGTGCACGCGGTGGCGAGCGGCGTGGGGTCCGCCGCGGCGCTGCTCTGCCGGGCCATGGGCGTGCGGGTGGTGGGCACGGGGCGGAGCGCGGACAAGCTGGCACGGGCCTCCGAGTGGGGCGTGGGCCAGACGGTGCTGTGTGAGAGCAACCCGCCCGTGTTCGCGGACGCGGTGCTGGCCGCGACGGGAGGCCGGGGCGCGGACGTGTGCCTGGACCTGGTGGGCGGCGCCTACCTGCCGGAGTCCGTGAAGGCCATGGCGCCCCGGGGGCGGCTGATGCAGGTGGGCTCGGTGGCGGGAGCGCGCGCGGAGCTGGACCTGGGGCTGGTGATGCGCAAGCGGCTCACGCTCACGGGGACGGTGCTGCGCAGCCGGCCCGCCGAGGAGAAGATGCTGCTCACGCAGGTGGCGGAGCGGCAGCTGTTGCCCCTGTTCGACTCGGGCGCGCTGAGGGCCGTGGTGGATGCGGTGCTGCCCATGACGGAGCTCCGCTCCGGGCTGGAGCGGATGGCGGGCAACGGCACCGTGGGGAAGATCGTCGTTCGCTGGGACTGAGAGCCGCTACACGGTCCGCTTGCGGGCGGCGGCCTTCTTCGCTGCCCGCTTGGGAGCGGCGACGGCGGGCTCCTGCGCCTTGAGCACCTTGGCGGAAGCGCACCGGCGCCAGGCCTCCTTGAGCAGGGCTTGCAGCAGGCGCCGATTCACGGTCTTCAGACGCACGATGACCATGGGCCAGTCTTGATAGTGCGGCGTCACTTGGAACATGTCTGGCTTGGAATCCAGCAGGGCCTCGCGGTGGTCGAAGTCCACCTGGATGACGATGGAGTCGTCATCCAGCACCCGCGCGAAGAGCGTGTCGCTCACCCGGAAACCGGGCGTGCCGTAGGAGGGGCGCTCCTCCGTCGACGGCAGGGCCAGCGCCATTTCGCGCACGTCGTCCACCGTGAGCCGTCCCCTGCGCTTCGCCACCGTCTTCTTCCGCGTCGCCATCCGTTTCCTCCCTGCCCTGCCGCCAGGCGCCACCGAAGTCATTGCGCCCGGGGAGCGGAACCGTATCCTGCGCCGCCATGGCTACCCACTTCGACCCCGCCGCCGCCGCGCAGCCGGGCTCCGGCATCTTCGGCCTCCCCCACTCTCCCGACGAGGCCCACGTCGTCGTCATCCCCGTGCCCTTCGAGGCCACCACCAGCTACGGCGGTGGCACGTCCAACGGTCCGGCCGCCCTGCTGGAGGCCAGCAAGCAGGTGGACCTGTTCGACGTGGAGACCGGCCGGCCCTACGAGCGCGGCATCGCCATGCTGGAGGCCCCCGCCGAGCTGCACGAATGGAACGAACGCGCCAAGGAGCGCGCCCAGCTCGTCATCGAAGCGGGCGGCATCGAGTCCGGCGAGGCCGAGCTGCTCGCCGCCGCGAAGGACGTGAACGGCTTCAGCGAGAAGCTCAACGACCACGTCTACCGCACCGCGAAGCACTGGCTGGAGCAGGGCAAGCGCGTGGCCGCCGTGGGAGGCGACCACGCCATCTCCTACGGCATCATCCAGGCCCACGCGGAGAAGTACCCCGGCATGGGCGTGCTCCACCTGGACGCGCACGCCGACCTGCGCGTCGCGTACGAGGGCTTCACCTGGTCGCACGCCTCCATCTTCTACAACGTGTGCGAGCGCATCCCGGGCGTGAAGACGCTGGTCCAGGTGGGCCTGCGCGACATGAGCGAGAACGAGCACCGCTACATCGAGGGCTCCGGCGGCCGCATCCACGCCTTCTACGACGCCGTCCTCCAGCAGAACCGCTTCGACGGCCTGCCCTGGAACCAGCAGGTGAAGCAGATCGTCGACAAGCTGCCGCAGCAGGTCTACCTGTCCTTCGACATCGACGGCCTGGACCCCGTGCTGTGCCCGAACACCGGCACGCCCGTCCCCGGCGGCCTGTCCTTCCCGGAGGCCACCGCGCTCGTCGCGGGCGTCGTGCGCTCGGGCCGCACCATCGTCGGCTTCGACCTCACCGAAGTGGCCCCCGACCCGGAAGGCAGCGAGTGGGACGCCAACGTGGGCGCCCGCCTGCTCTACAAGATGATCGGCTGGATGCTGAAGTCGCAGAAGGCCTGACGCTCAGGCCACGCGCGGCAGGGACACGCTGAACGTCGCGCCCTGCCCGGGGCGCGACTCAGCGGAGAGCGCGCCGCCGTGCAGCTTCGCCAGCTCCGAGGCCACGTAGAGCCCCAGCGCCTCTCCTCGCGCGGGGCCCTCCGGGAAGGGCTGGAACAGCCGGGGCAGCTCCGCTTCCGGGATGCCCGGCCCCCGGTCGCTCACGCGCACCAGCACCTGCTCCGGGGACGCCTCCAGCTCCACGCGCACCCCACCCTGCCGGGCCGCGTTCGACAGGAGCACGTCGAACACCTGCTCCAGGCGCTCCGGGTCGAATCTCAGGCCCACCGCCTCCGGGGGCACCCTCACCTCCACCGGCACCCCGGGCCCCGCGGTGCGGCACCTTGCGACGGAGGCCTCCAGGTGCCGGCGCAGGTCGCCCTCCACCTGCCGCAGCGTCACGCTGCCCGCGCTCAGGCGGGCCGCGTCCTGGAGGTAGTGGCCCATCCGCTCCAGTGACTGCAGCTGCGTGCTCAGCGCCTCCACCGCGCCCTTGCCGGGCGGCGGCAGGTCGCGGAGCGTGCGCAGTTGTTCGCGCGCGGCCTCCAGCGGTCCCTGGAGCGACTGCGCCACCCACCGGCTCAGCGCCTCCACCGGCGTCGAGGGCTCCGCGGGCACGGCGGGGGCCTTCTCCAGCACGTCGTGGATCAGCGTCTCGAAGTCGGTGATTTCAAAGGGCTTGTTGAGGAACGCGGCCGCATCCGGCGAGCCCTGTTGGAGCACGGCGCTCAAGAGGATGATGGGCACCTCGCGCAGGCCCGGCTCCTGCTTCAGCCGGCTGCACAGCTCCATGCCGCTCATCCGCGGCATCATGTGGTCCGTCACCACCAGCCTCGGCCGGTGGGCGCGAGCGAGCGCCAGGGCCTCCTCGCCATCCCGTGCGCGCACCACGTCGTGCCCCAGGTCCTCAATCACCTGGCTCAGGACTTCCAGCACCGCGGGTTCATCATCCGCGACCAGGACGAGACTCATGTGCAACCACTCCCTCGGCCCCCGCGGGCATCAAGCAACTCGCCGCGCCGGGACGCCCAGGGCCCGCCCTGTGCTCCCGGGCCGCAATCGGGCCGGGGCAGGGACGTTCTGCCTGAAGTGCGTTCGATCACGGCCGCGCCATCTGGTCTATGAAGAGCCGGACGCCGCTTCCAGACACCCAGGGAATGGCTGCGGCCTTCCCGACATTCAGACTGTCTTCCGGGAGACAATTTCCGGCGGCGTATGGAGGAAGGGCATGAGGGCAGCACACATCCGGTGGGGGCTCTTGCTGACGGGGCTCGTGCTGGCGCTTCCGGCACACGCGGACCTGTCGCGCCGGCGCAGCGACGTGGTGGAGGTGGTGCAGAAGGTCTCCCCGGCGGTCGTCTACATCGGCACCGAGCAGGAGGTGGAGTCGCGCTTCCGGGGCCGGCCGCGCTCGCCGCTGGAGGAGTTCTTCGGCCAGGGGATGGCTCAACCGGAGACGCGCCAGCGCATCACCGGCCTGGGCAGCGGCGCCATCATCGACGCGTCCGGCATCATCGTCACCAACGACCACGTCATCCGGGGCGCCTCCGCCATCCACGTGGTGCTCGCGGACGGGCGCACCTTCGACGCGGAGGTGGTGGGCAGCGACGCGAACAACGACCTGGCCGTCCTCAAGGTCAACGCGAAGGAGCCCCTGCCCACCGCGAAGCTGGGCACCAGCTCCGACCTGATGATTGGCGAGACGGTGGTGGCCATTGGCAGCCCGTTCGGCCTGAGCAAGACGGTGACGGCGGGCGTGGTGTCCGCCACGGGCCGCACCTTCCGCGCGGACGACCGCGTCTACAACGACTTCCTCCAGACGGACGCGGCCATCAACCCGGGCAACTCCGGCGGGCCGCTGCTCAACGTGGACGGAGAGATCATCGGCATCAACACCGCCATCTACGCGAACGGCCAGGGCATCGGCTTCGCCATCCCGGCGGACAAGGTGCGGCGCATCGTGGAGGAGCTCACGCGCTTCGGGAAGGTGCGCCCGGCGTGGGTGGGCATGGACACGGCGGACCTGCGAGCGCAGGTGGCCGCGCGGCTCGGGTGGGACCGCACGTACGGCGTCATCGTGACGAACGTGGATCCGGACAGCCCCGCCGCGCAGGCCGGTGTGCAGCGTGGCGACGTGGTCACGGAACTGGGCGGCTCGCGCATCCAGGACGCGGAGGATTTCGACTCGCGCGTGCGCGGTTATCCGGCCCGCTCGGTCTTCCCCTTGGTGCTCTTCCGAGCAGGCTCAAGCCGCACGGTGCAGGTCACGCCGGTTGAATTTCCTGCTCGCCTGCTTGAAACCCTGGCGTGGGAGAAGCTGGGACTCCGCGTGAAGGAGAGCAAGGGCGGGATGGCGATCGCGTCCGTGCGGCCGGGGTCCGCCGCCTCGGAGATTGGGCTGGAGCCGGGGGACGTGCTGTTGCGGATGAACAATCAGCCTGTCCCGACGGGTGACACTTTCCGTGAAGCCCTGCTGACGGCGCGACGGGGACGTAGCGTGCTGTTGCTCGTGCGGCGCGGGCGTTACGGCTACCACCTGACGCTGCCTTTCGAAGGCCAGCGACTCTAGGAGCGACCCGGGGATTCCAGGATCGACGGGAAGGGCACTAGCATGCCGTTCCCATGAGTACGCCTCGCTATCAATCACTCGGCCCCCTCCTCGCTGGAGAGGGCTCGCGTGCGTTCCTCGGACTGGCGCTGGAGGAAGGCGCCACGCCCCGTCCCGTCGTGCTCATCTGGGCACCCCCTGAGATTGCCCAGAACCCGGAGCTGGTGGCGCGCCTGGAGCGCGAGACGAACCGCGCCATCGTCTTCGAACACCCGAACATCCTGCGCGTGCACGGCCTGGAGAAGCTGGACGGGGGCCTGGCGCGAGTCACCGAGTTCGCGGACGGCGAGCCCCTGCGGCGCGTACTGGAAGCGAACCCGCGCATGTCGCCCGCGTTCGCGTCGCTGGTGGTGGCGGACGCGGCGATGGGCCTGCACTACGCGCACGTCGCCGGCAACGACGACGGTTCACCGCTGGTGCACGGAGACATCCGGCCCGAGACGCTGATGGTGTCCTTCAGCGGCTTCACGAAGGTGACGGGCTACGGAGCGCTCTCCGTGGCGCCGCGCGAGCGCGGTGGCAAGCGCGTGAAGAACCGGCGCGCGTACACGTCCCCGGAGCAGCTGCTGGGCGGGCGCGAAGCGGTCAACGTGCAGTCGGACGTGTTCCTGCTGGGGCTCACGCTGCACGAGTGCCTCACGGGGAAGATGCCGTTCAAGGAGTCGGCGGATCCGGACAAGGCGGTGCTCAACCGCGCCCTGCCCCCGATGCCCGCGGACGTGCCGCTGAAGCTGGATGCCGTCGTGCGCCGCGCGACGACGAAGCGCGCGCTGGAGCGCTACCCGTCGGCGCTCGCGTTCCGCGAGGCGCTGGTGGAGGCGGTTGGAAAGCTGCCGGAGCACGAGGAGTTCGCGGCGCACCTGGCGAAGCTGTTCCCGCCTGAGAGCGAGGCGCGCGCGGCGCGAAGGGCGACGATCGAGAAGGGCATCGCGGAGGCGCTGTCGAAGGCGGGCATGCCCGCGCCGCAGATCGCGGAGCTCATCGCGCAGGGCGTGGGGCTCGCGGAGCCCGTGAAGAGCAAGGTGCCGGAGTTCTCCTCGGCGGAGAGCAGCACGTCCGCGCCCGCGCAGCTCGTGGCCACCGCGCCGCAGACTTCCGTCCCCACTCAGGCCGTGGCCCCACAGGCCTCGGCGTCCGTGCCGGCCGCGCAGGTCCCGACCTCCGTGCCGGTCGCGACCTCCACTGCCGCGCAAGGCTCGCAGAGCGCACCGGTTGCGCCCCCTGCGCAGAGCAATGCTCCGAGCACCTCGAGTCCGGCCACGGGTCAGACCGCAACGCCCTCCCCTGCTCCGAAGTCCTCGACGGAGACGCGGCCCACGGGCCCCATCTTCGGCGGAGCGGCGAGCCCAACGGTTCCGGCCGCGGTCGCGCAGAAGCCTTCACGTTCCTGGGTGCCGTTCGTGGTGGGCGGTCTCGTGCTGACGCTCGGCGCGGGCGCGGTGATCGTCCAGCGCCAGCTCCAGGGCACGATGACCGTTGAGACCTTCGACGCGGGCATGCCCATCGTCGTGGCCGAGCCCTTCGACGCGGGCATCGAGGACGCGGGTGTGGAAGACGCCGGTGTGGACGCGGGCCCGACCATGGGCACCCTGGACCTCACCGTGGAGCCGCGCGTGGAGGTCACGCTCAACAACGCGCTGCTGGGCCGCACGCCGCTGTCCGCCTCGCTGCCGCCGGGCAAGCACCTGCTCACCTTCACCAACGGCGCGCTCGGCATCTCTGTGTCGCGCACGGTGACGGTGGCCCCCACGGGCCGCTCCGGCTACCAGTTCTTCCTCAACAAGGCCTTCATCAACGTGCGAGGCCCCGCCGGAGCCAACGTCACTATCGACGGCAAGCCCGCGGGCACGGTCCCCGTGGAGGAACTGGACGTCTACGAGGGCTACCACCGCCTCAACGTCACTGTGGGCCCGTCGCACTGGCAGAAGACCTTCACCATCGAGCCCGGCCAGCGCGTCAACTTCGACGTGGACTTCCAGGAACCGCAGGAGGCCGTGGAGGAGTAGGCACCGGTTGGCGTAACGCCCCCGCCACGGGGCCGCAGGTTCGAATCCCGCCGCCACCATCCCGAGAAGCCCAGCAATCTTAAAAGGTTGCTGGGTTTTTCTTTGTCCTCGTTTTCATCATGTGCCGCCAGTGTGCCCCTCTGGCGTCTCTAGCCCAGAGCGGCACGCGGCTCGGGGATGGGCAGATCCAACTCCTGCACCGCTTTCCTGTGCCTCGGGTGACAGGTGCGCGTACCTCAGGGTCATCTCGATGGTGGCGTGCCCCATCAGCTCCTGAATGACCTTGAAGCATGCCCTGTTCTTGAGCCAGTGCCAGCAACTTGTGCAGCACGGTCAGGACGTTGTTGATGGACTTGAGGGAGAGCAGCTTCACCTCACCGGCGCCCTTGCGCTTGAGGAGGCCGCCCGCGTGGGGGCTTCCTTCCGTGCGCGAGCCCCCGAGGGCTTCTTACGCATGGCCGCCTTGAAGTCTTCGATCTCCGCTGGACCGATGGCATCAAGAGGCGTGTTGCCGAACACGGGGCTCAGGTGGTCATCAAGGATCTGCCGCTTGGTGACGACGCTGGAGTGCTTGTTGTTGTTGTTCTCGCTGTCCGTCAGGAAGCGCGGGACGAACTCCCCGAGGGCGGGAACCCGGCCCACGCTGTTCTCCTTTCCGAAAGTTCCGGTCAGGAGAGCATGGCGGATCTGACGCTCGTACTCTTCAGCCCCCGGCGGGTGTTGCTGGGCGAGGCCTTGCGGATCCGCTCCACCCTGCCGCTGGGGTGCTGGTACTTGACGTCCCACCCACCACGCCTCTTTGAGCTTCAACACCACGCGCTCTGGAGCGGCCCTCACGCAGGGGCCAGATGCGCACTCGCCGTTGGCAACCCCAGGTGCGCCACAATCGCTCTCCCCCTCCTGCTCCCTTCACGTACGCCCCCCCTCAAGCCTGCCTCCGCACCTCAAGCACGCAAGCACATCCAGGGCGAACGTCCTTTTCAGCAGCTCGGCCCAGGCCAAAGAGGGTGTGCCCTCCTTCCAAAGGCTCCACCGTCGAGGCAAAGGCGGGGCTTTCATCCTCCTGTCCCGGCTCCGCCCCCCCTGCTTGAGGGAACCCGCTCTGCGCGCCCACCCATCTATGTGGCACACAGCCCCAAGTCTAGAACTTCCGCTATCCTCGGTTCAAACCTGTCAATCCGGCTACGACCACTCACCCCTCGCCCGGCAATCTCGACGAAGACTATCTTTTCCTCAACAAAACCCTAACGCTGCGATTTAAGCCTTTGACCACAACAAATGAGCCAAACCTCCCCGATCACAGAGCAAGTCTTTCAGCTTCTACTCGAAGAGAAGCCCCTATCAGCCCTAAAACTCCTAGCTGAATACGAACTAAGCGACGAAGCTGATATCCAGTGTCTAACAAACGCCATTGAGCGAATCCTGCTCCGAGAAGGCGACGAAATCGAAGGGCTTCAGAACGGCGCATCTCATTCACTTCTACTGAGTGTCGTTCTTAAGGCATGCCGCTTTGCCGCAAACCATCCATACGATTTTCGCTGGGTGTCGCAATTAGCGGACGTCCTATCGGTCGAATCGTGTGGGCACAGCGGCCAATCGATCCTTACGGAGTTGGCTATTAGCCGATCCGATCAAGTCAGGATTTCCTCGATGCCGACGAGTGAATCTGAGGACGCCAGTGCCGATCAGTTCTCTGAATTCTTTCGCCGATACATTAATCAGCTCAATCCAGGAGTTAACCGGCTTAGCTTTCAGCGGGTGGCCCCCGAGCAGCACCTGCTTACAACTGAAAGGAGTAGTCTCTACGGCTTCGCCGGGACGCTCCTAAAAACCCCAGGAGTATATGCCTCCAACAAGAGGCAGTTTTACATGCTCCTGCTAAAGGCAGGTGTCGACCTTTCGCACCCGACCAAACAAGACCCCCAAGACCTTCGCCTCATCGGAATAGCATCAGAAGTACTTGCAGACAATTACGACCTAACAGGCGCATTTGAATTGTCTTTCCAGGCCCTATCCTTGTCCACTCATAGCCAACATTTAATTTCCGCAAGATACGCGTGGGGAATTCTGGCAGAGACGTTTCTGCGCGCACGAAAGTACGTCAACGCCTTGATTTGCTGGAATTGCGCCACGTCCATCGACGAAGAGGTTCCCCCGGACATCGCATTACGAGAATCTATTACGCTCATCCACACTTTGCTGCATTTGGACCTTTGGACGCCTGCCGACGCACTGCTCAAGATCGCGCGCGCCCGATTCCAGTTGACGGGCTTGGCTAGCAAGTTCCCCCATTATCTGATCCACATCGAGGCTAAGATCATCCTGAGCCAAGCACTAAACGAAGGAGCCTCTGCTGACATACTGACAAGCAGACTCAAACCGCTTTTGTCGCCCGTGTCCGAAATAATCAAAACACGGAAATATGGCGGCACGATCGGGGCAATCGCGAGTGTATTTGCGGCAGTAATCTATCGATGCAAAACGTCAAGCCACCCCATTTCGGAGGAAATTCAGGCCAAGTTTGATGAAATAATTCAGCTGTCTGGCGAGTCAACCGCGTCCCGCTACCGCACATTGGCTTCGATGACAATTGGCGTACATCAACTCCTTGAACTGGGAGCAAACTTCAGCAAAGGTGCACGAACTGAGCTTGGGACTGACGCTTGGTTGCTGAGAACTCTCGCGCCGCGCGCTCTATCTCAGTCTATCAAAAGCGCTAACGGAAGAGACGCTCTTAGCTCCCTTGAGTTGATTGCAGATCATCGCGCATCTGCTTCTAACGGAAAATCCAGTCAAGCATCGATACTAACACACTTGTCGGCCGCCAAATCAGACGGCCTGGATTCCGAGGAATGGACGAAAAATCTGGATTCTTTTGCGCGCAATCTCTCCAACAATGGGGAGCACATAGAGGCCATTGGACTGGATTCTGAAAACAGGCTTGTACGGGTAACCGTCTGTAATGGAGCTGTAGTTGGGCCAATAGTAGAGTCGCGCGACATTTTCGACCCTGCGGCACTCGAACTCTGGGAGAAATCAGGCCTTCAGCGACTTCGCAACCTGGAACGGTTCAGATCATACGGCTACGACGAAGTTCTGCGCGTAGTCTCTAAACTTGGATTATCCTCTACATCCCAAGGTGCAGTAACCATTCTCTTGCAGGGCGGTCGTGTCGCAACTGTTCCGGCCAACCTGCTTGTTCGCAAGGATGGGTTTGCTGGGGAGCGCCCACTGGCAGTGGTTCCATCGCTATCTTGGCTAAGGCTCGCGCGATCTGCTCCTAGAGAAACGACTGGCAAGGTTGCGGCATGGATTGCCAATCCTGACATCGAGGCGGCCATATCACCCTTGAGAATTATCAATGAGTACATCCATGAATGGTTCTCGTCAGTGCCAATCGATCGACGCTGGCGTGAGCACCAGGACAAAGCGCCTGACCTTGTTGTTGTTGGTGCGCATGGCATAGTCGGCGCAGAGGGGCATTTCTTCAGAATGCTGAAGGACGAGCAGGATCGCCCAATGGCGTTGAATCAACTCGCGGAAACCCTAAGAGGTTCTGGGGTAGTGGTTCTTTTGGTCTGCAGCGCAGGGAAGGTAGGAGTCTCGCCATATCTGAGCACCAATGTTAGCCTGCCAGAAATGCTTCTGGGCAATGGGTGTCGTTCTGTTGTTGCGAGTCCCTGGCCCATAGACTCCGTGAAGGCCGGAAGTTGGCTGGAGTTTTTTGTTGCCGCCTGGAACACCGGATTCAGCGTTGTTGAATCCACCTACTTTGCCAACGATGAGATGCGGCGCATATCTTCGCATCCATTGGATTGGCTTGCCATGCATGTTTTTGGCGATCCGCAGGTGAAGGGCAGCGCTTCTTGATTTCCTTTGTCGCAAGCGGCGCCCCAGGGCACCCCTTGGCATCTAATACTACCCGGTCACTTGAATCCAGCTGGCGACCATGATCTACGGTCGGGATGACACCCGCACAGCTCAAGAAGCTGGACGAGGCGCTGGGCGCCTACCTTGAGGAGATGGTCGTCGGCATGGGGCGGCTGGAGAGACGGCGCGCCATGGAGGCCTACGTGACAGGCCTGCTGCTGGACGGGGAGCGCAAGAGCATTGAGCCGATGGCGGCCCGGCTGGTGGAGGACGCAGGCGAAGTCGAGGCGATGCGTCAGCGGCTGCAGCAGTGCGTGTCGCAAGGGACGTGGAGCGACGAGTCGCTGCGGGAGCGACTGGCGCGGAAGCTGGAGTTGCGGCTACCGGAGTTGGAAGCGCTGGTGGTGGACGACACGGGGTTTCCGAAGAAGGGGAAGCACTCGGTGGGAGTCGCCCGGCAGTACTCGGGGACGCTGGGGCGCACGGACAACTGCCAGGTGGCCGTCAGCCTGCACCTGGCAGGGGCACGCGGCAGCGGGTGCATTGGCATGCGGTTGTACCTGCCCGAGGAGTGGGTGACGGACAAGGCGCGGCGCAAGGCGGCCGGAGTCCCCGAGGAGGTGGGCGCCACGCGCAAATGGGAATTGGCGCTGTCGCAGCTGGACGACGCGCTGAAGTGGGGCGTGCGCAAGCACGTCGTCCTGGCGGATGCGGGGTATGGCAACTGCCGGGAGTTTCGCGAAGGACTCACGGCACGGGGCCTGCCCTACCTCGTCGCGGTGCCGGGGCAGCACAAGGTGTGGCCTCCGGGGGCGACGCCACACCTGCCGGTGAAGAAGGCGGGCACGTACGGGCGCCCTCGGACTCGCTTCGTCGACGACAGCGGCGTGCAGCCCTGGACGATTGAAGAATTGGCACGCCAGTTACCTGAGGAGGAGTACCGCCGCATCAGCTGGCGCGAGGGCAGCCGTGGCATGCAGTCCTCCACTTTCGCCGCGGTGCGAATCCAGGTCGCTGAAGGCCATGTCGTGCGCAAGGCGCCGGGCGCCCCCGAGTGGCTCTTGTGCGAGTGGCCGCCAGGCGAGGCTGCGCCAACGAAGTACTACCTCTCGTCTCTGCCGGAGGACACGCCCCTCAAACGCCTCGTCACCTTGGCGAAGCTGCGCTGGCGCGTTGAGCGCGACTACCAGGAGATGAAGGGCGAAGTCGGCCTGGACCATTTCGAGGGCCGCACCTGGAGAGGCTTTCATCACCACGCCACGCTCTGCATGGTGGCCCATGGCTTCCTCGCGCTCCGTCGAGCGCTTTTTCCCCCGGAGGAGGATTCCCTGGACGCTGCCCCAGGTGCGTCGACGGCTTCAGCATCTGCTGCTGCGCCGCCTCGGCCATTGTCCGCTGTGCCTCCGCAGACTCGGCGCTCGCGCTCCTCCTCAAGGCCCCTCACGCATCTGATCAAGTAGTACTAACAGCGTCTAACGGAAGTCAGAACTGGGCCGGCCGTTGGTAAGGGGTGTCCTCCGCTTACGGAACATACGGAACATGGCGTATAGGCGGGATAGGGGCCATGTAGAGGGCGGGGGCTGGAGCGGAGGTGTCAATGAAGGCCGCAGACCGGGGCCGCCCGAGCCGTGAGCCAGGCGCGGGGAGAAGCCGCTTGAGCCCCTTGGGGTACACGCTGGCCCTGACCGCCCTCCCATGAGGTGCGCGGCAGGAAGCCTGGGCCTGTTGGCGCTGGGGTGGCGTAAGCCTCAACACCCTGCGGCCTGGGGTGGCCCTCACGCCGGGGCCAGGCTCGCACCTGCCCCAGGCAATCCCAGGTGCTCCCAAATCGCTCGCACCCCTGCGGCTTGCTTCACGTATGCCAAGACCCACCGCCTGCCTCCACACCTCACGCAGACGAACATGTCGAAGTCGAACGTCCTCCTGAGCAACCCCGCCCAGTCCACTCGCGGCCTCCTCTCCTTCAGCGGCTCCTTGCTGGCCGCTGCCTGGGGCGCCACGCTCGCTTCCTCCTCTTCTGCTTGGGGGAACTGCAGGTCCGCCGCGCTCGCCACCGGCGCGCACTCCGCCCAGAGCCGGTCGGTGTTGTAGTCCGCCCTCCAGTCGCGCCAGCCCACCTGGTGGAAGGCCCACGTCACGAGTCCGGAGCAGTCGAAGAGGCGTGGACTATTCACCGAAGCTCGCTGCCCCTTCGCGTTCCAGCGGTAGGGCGAGTGCCTCTGGGCGAGGACGAGGGCGAGGAAGGCGGCACGTTGCGAGGTGATGATGGGCACGGCGGGCTCCGGGGACTACGAGGTGTTCCCCGGAGAAGGGGCGCGCGCCCCTGTGCAGGCCGACCGTATCTGGTAGAACCTGAGCAGTCAGAACTGTTGGCGGACCGAACAGACAGTCCCCGAAATCTTCGACACCGAGACATCAATGACCACCACAAAAACACCAATCGATCCAGACGAAGCGGAAGCAAAGAGGAAAAGCCTAGCGATTACCGAAAGAGCACTCGCGGCACTGAACACCAAGGGCATATCCGAAAAATGCAAGTCATGCGGTAAGACTAACTGGAACGTCTATGCGCTCAAACTCGTTGCGACGCACGCCAGTGAAACGGTCTTCCCGGCAAAGCACACCATGAATCTCCCGATCCTAAGTCTCACGTGCCTTGAGTGCGGGCGCGTAGACATGTACAACACAAAGATTCTTGGGGTCGAAGAATGACTGGCCTACAGAATCCCAGTGCATACCACATTGGGACGCAAGCAATTCTCCCGGCGACGCCTGAACAGCTGAAGGCCTGCTCAATCACCAAGCAGGACTTAGACATCTTGCTGGAGGGAAGTGGCGCTGGTCTTCACCGCTCCCATCGTGACCTCACGCTTGGTGTTTTCACCTCCGCATTCACCGGCGCCATTGGGTTGATCACCGCGCTGCCTGACGAAATAACAAAGACAAGCAAGACCACCCTGACATTCCTGCTTCTCCTGTCAGCGACCACCATTGCCTCTGGATTTATCGCCATCATAAAGCACTACCAAGCACAGCGCGAAGAGGGCCGCGCATCATTTCAAAACTGCAAAAAACGGCTCGAACGGATGCTTGATGGCCCGCCAGTCTGACGTTGAGGCCTGACAAAGCCTATTCTTGGCCATCATGAGGCAGGAATGGATTCGGGGTGACCAGGGTCTGAATCCTTGGCCACCACGTCCGCGGCGTGCTGGAGCTGCCGGGAGGTGCGCTCTCCCATCAGCAGCGTGACGTGGTTCACCACCTGGTGCAGCTGCGGCCGCGCGGCGCCCATCCAGTCCTCCAGGGCCCCGAGGCGCAGTTCCACCACCTTCAGCATAGCGGCGTGCTCGTTCACCACGCGCAGCTCCGCCTTGATGTCGCGCACGTCCTGAGCTACCGCGCCCAGCGACTGCACCAGCAGGGGCACTTGGTCCACGGCGGACTCGTGCTTCGTCTGCCGGCGCGACAGCAGCCCGTTGAGGAGGGGCACGAGGAGCTGGCTCACGGCCAGAACGAGGACGGCGCCGGAACTCAGGACTCATGGGGGGGCATGCCCGGACAGAAGGGGCGGCGCAAGGCCAAAGGCAACGTATGCTCCTCGCTGAGGAGCCACGCCAATGAGCAAGGAAAGAGCCCAAGATTCGATTGCGACCTACGCGCAAGTCCTCGAGGAGGACCTCGTCGATTTCACACACAGCCAGCGCACGGACCTTGCCCGGAAGCTAGCTGCCCCAATGGAGCTGCTAACCCCGGATGAGCGGAGCGACGTCGTCAGGCAGTACCACCGCGCGGCATATGCCAAGCTAGCTGATATGCACGCTCAATCTCGGGTGCTGCTCACGCTCCGCCAACTCGAAGAAGTACAGGGCCGATTGTCGGAATCGTCAGGACAGGTCGCCGCCTTCCTTGACGCTGGACAGGACCATCTCGCGCGGACGTTCCTTAGCGCTCACAGCTTTTACCTTTTGCTGGCAGAGGTTCAGCTGCAGCTTGAGCGGTCGACACCGAACTCTTCCAGCAAGAAGTCCACGTCAAAATAGCGCCCGAGGCAGCGACAAAGCAGGGAGCGGCGGCTCTTTTCACCCGGGCATGCAAGACACCGACGTCCGCCCCCCGCTGGTGCGCAGCGTCCAGGCCACGTGCCCGGAGGCGTGGGTGCTGCCAGAGTTGGGCCTAGAGCTCGGGCTGGTGCGGGTGGACTTGGCCGCGCTCAGCACGGCCTGCTTGCACGGCTACGATGTGAAGGCGGACGCGGACACGCTGCGGCGGCTGCCCGCCCAGACCGCCTGCTACGGCGCCGTCCTGGACCGGTGCACCCTCGTCGCGGGCGCCGAGCACCTGGAGCGCGGCCATGAGCCGGTCCCAGGGTAGTGGGGGCTGGTGCTCGCGAACCCCGGACGGACGGCGTCATGCTGGAGGAGGTGCGTCCGGCGGCGGACGACCCCAGTCCCAACGAGGGCGCCCCCCTGTACCTGCTATGGCGGGCGGAACCGTTGGCACTCCTTGAGGAGGCGGGCGCGGCACGAGGCCTGCGCGTCTGCGCGAGGAAGAACATGCCGAGACGCAGGCGTCAGGGTGGCCATTCTTGCAGGTCGCTCATGTCGAGTAGCACCTCGAGAAATCCGCCCAGGCTGTCGTATCCGGGCTGAAACGTCCTCACGGCATTGGCGACGAACAACGGCACCACGATGCACCAGTGGCGCTCTAGCGCATTGGGGTCCGGCCCCGGGTGCGACTGCCAAGGGAGGGTGGGATGCTTGTGGTTCCCACAGTATCGCTCGACGGCCTTGGCCTCCTCTTCGGTCAGCCCATCTAGAAGCTCCAGCACCATCCGTAAACCGTAGCACCTGCCCCTCTGGGGCGAGCAGCGCACAACATCAGCCGCTGTCACACCGCCTTAATCTCCGGTTCGCGCAAGCCCCTTGCTGCGCGTCGCCCCTGATCGACGCACAGCAGCCCATCAAGGATGATAGCGATGGGATACAGCGCGCCCACCTCTCGCCCTTCGTGGTCCGTCACCGTCATCCGCCCGCGCGGCTGGACGCTGCGCGCGACCATGTCAGGGTGCCGCATGCAGCGCAGCTCGAAGGCCCAGTGCTCGGCTCGCTGCACCAGAGAGCCATCCGCTTCAAAGTAGCGGAGCAGGATGCCCTAACGAGGATGGGCGACGGTGACGCGGTCAATCTCCTGGCCATCCGCGTCCAGGACCCGGGCGGAGACGCAGGAGCAGCCACATGGAAGCGGGGTGCCCTCGAGTATAGGAAGGATGGAAGGCCTTTTGAGGGATGGCGTGCTGGAGAGCCGGGGCCGAGGAGGGCCGCTGACAGGGGCGCCCGAGCAGCGCACCCGGTCGGTTGAGAGGCCGCTTGAGCCCCTTGGGGGACACGCCTGCCCAGTTCGCCCTCCCATGAGGTGCACGGCAGCAGCCTGGGCCTGTTGGCGCTGGGGCGGCGTAAGCCTCAACACCCCGCGCCCTGGGGTGGCCCTCGCGCCGGGGCCAGGCTCGCACCTACCGCAGCAATCCCAGGTGCTCCACAATCGCTCGCACCCCTGCGGCTTGCTTCACGGATGCCAAGACCCGCCGCCTGCCTCCACACCTCACGCAGACGAACATGTCGGAGTCGAACGTCCTTCTGAGCAACCCCGCCCAGTCCACTCGCGGCCTCCTCTCCTTCAGCGGCTCCTTGCTGGCCGCTGCCTGGGGCGCCATGCTCGCCTCCTCCTCTTCTGCTTGGGGGACCAGAAATGGCCGCTGTTGCGCGCCTGGAGCGAAGACGCCGTGGAACCTCGTGAGGTTTGTCCGAGGCGCAGGCACCAGCGACGCCACACGCCGTAAAAGTTCCAGCCCGGTAAAGAGCAGGTGCGTGGTGCCGTCCGGCAGCGGGCGCTTCATCCGCCAGGCGATGCGGCCATCCTGCGCTCGTGACAACCGCTCCAGCGCCAGCGCGCCCCGCGCCCCGTAGCGGCACAGCCGCTCCAGGCCCTGCCTGCTGCGGGGTGCCGTCCTCCTTCTGAACGCCGGGGAACGGCGCTGGGAGGGGCACACCCCAGGGCAACAGGATTCACCGGAAAAATAACGCCCAGGGTGCTTTCCCTGCCCCCTGGGCCATCCACTCGCCCGGTCGGGACTACGCCTTGCGGAGCCCCACGACCTCGCCGTAGCCGCCGGGGATGAAGAACTCGTGCGCCTCCATGCCCAGGATGCGCAGCGCGGTCGTCACCGCGTCCGCGGAGCGGGGCACGCGCTTCGAGGCCTGGCCGTTCTCCTCGATGATGTCCACCGGGACGCCGAGCCCGCGCGTGGTGTACGAGCCCACCTGCCGGTTCCCCGCCACGTTCCCGCCCGCGAAGCAGATGGACGTGTAGGGGTGGTGATCGTCCGGCAGGTAGTAGCTGCCGTCGCTGCTCCGCGAGGCCCAGCTCCGGCCGAACTCGCTCATCACCAGCACGAGCGTGTCGTCGAGCAGCGTCTTGCCGGGCTTGCCGGGCGCGGGCGCCGCCTTGAGCTCGCCGAGGAAGCGCGCGACGTTGTCCATCATCCCGCGGCCGTGCGCGCAGCTGTAGCCATGGCCCAGGCCGCTGTGCGTGTCGAAGTCCTGCTGCAGCGAGACGTGCACCGAGGTGCAGAGGTCCGCCTTGAGCAGGCGCAGCGCCATGTCCATGCGCGCGTCGAGCCCCGTGAGGTGGAAGTTCGCGAGGCCGAAGGTGTACGTGAACGACTGGTTGGGCAGGTAGCTCGACAGGTACGCGGGGCGATTCGAGGTCATCATCTCGATGCCCTGGGTCTTCTCCAGCACGGACACGACGTCCGTCGCGAGCACGCGCGACACCGCCGACAGCGAGCCGTGCAGCCCCTCCAGGTAGTTGTCCACCTTCGCCGTCGAGCGGCGCAGGAGCTGCTCGGCGCGCGTCAGCGAGAAGCGCTCGATGGTCGTCGTCTTCAGGGTGCCCCCGGTGGGCTTCCCGCGCGCGTCCAGCTCGGGCGCCTCGGTGCGCGCGTCGAGCCCCGTCCACCACGGGTTGTCCGAGGGCTTCGCCGAGAGCATCGGCTTGAGCGCCTCGATGGACGGCACGCGCAGGGGCGAGGCGTGGGAGGGCAGCCCCATGCCCACCGGCGTGCCGCGCTCTCCGGTGACGACGACGAAGGGCAGCGGCCGGCTCTCGCGGTACTTCTCGTACAGGTGGTTCGCGATGACCGAGTGCACGGCGGGCGCCCGGTAGTCCGCGCCGGCGACACCGCACATCGAGGAGATGAACGCGCTCGAGTGGTCGTTGGTGCCCTGGTCGATGCCGTGCAGCACGCTGAGCTGATCCGCCAGCGCGAAGTGCGTGTAGCCGTACATGAGCGGGCTGTAGTTGCCGCGCGCGGCCGGGTCGGCGGGGTTCCACGACTGCCACGTCCGCAGCGGCTTGTAGGAGCCGTTCGGAGGCGCGAGGTTCACCAGCTGGCTCGCCTGGAAGAAGACGGGCTCGCCGCTGTGGGTGGAGGGCGTGGGGACGCAGAGCGGGATGTCCGCGTCCTCCATCGGGGTGAAGTAGTACGCCGGCCGGTAGCCGCCGGGGATGTAGAGCACCACGAGGCGCGAGGGGACGTCGACGTCCGCGGCGTGCGCGGTGCTCGAACCGAGGAGCCCCGCGCGCTCGAGGAGCGCGAGCTGTCCTGCGCCGAGGGCCCACTTGAGCAGGGTGCGACGAGAGGTGTTCGGCATGGTGTCCTCGCTCAGTAGGTGATCCACATCGGGTGACGGATGAGCGCCGCGCAGACGCCAATCCAGGCGAGGCGCGTGTTCTGCGCCTCCAGCGGCAGGTAGACCTGCTCGTACAGCCCCTGGGCCTCCGCGTCCGAGGGCGGCTGGCCGAGCATGCGCAGGTAGAGCGAGCCCAGGTTCTTCCGCACCGCGTCCGGGTTGCTCTTGGCGGTGTCGGCGAGCGTCACGTAGCGCAGCACCGCCGGGTTGCTCTTCTTGTCCACGGCGCGCGCGCACCACGCCTGGGACATCTGCACCAGCGTCTGCGCGGCGGACGGACCGAAGCCCACGTCCCGCTTGCGGTACAGGAGCGAATTGCCGCCGCCGAGCGCCTCGAAGCGCTCGACGCTGCGCGAGTCGGAGACGTACTCGCCCGAGATGCCGGGGGCCCAGTCCCCGGGCCAGATGAAGAACTTGCCGCCGTTCGCCACGTACGGCTTGTTGCGCCAGTTGGGGTCGGTGGTGCTGACGAAGTCCGCGAGGGTGAGCCCGAGCTGATCCATCAGGCTGATGATCATCTCCTCGGCGGTGAGCCGGCGGACGCTGAACTCCTCGGCCACGGGGGCCTCCAGTTGCGCGGGCGTGGCCGGCAGGTTCCGGATCCAGTCCTCCACCTGCGCGATGGTCAGCGTGACGCGGCCGTTGCTGACGAGCTCGTTGTACGGCTGCCCGGGCGGCATCTGGGGATAGCTGCCGGGGGCCACGCCGTTCAGCAGCTGGATGAGCATGCTGTTCGCGGGGTCGCCGCGCTTCACGTACTTCTCGTTGTAGACGAGCCCGCTCTCGAAGGCGGTGAGCGAGGCGAAGAGGGGCTTGTTGCCGGTGAGGTGGCAGCCCTGGCACGCGGGCGCGAGCGCGAGACGGATCTCGTCGTTCCTGCTCACGGCCGCGCAGCTGTCGCCGCCCGGGTCCTCCGCGGAGTCACCGGGAGCGTCCGAGATCTTCCCGACGCAGCTCACGGCGAGGAGCACGATCGCGGCCAGCGCGGCGCCCATCAGGGTCGAACGCAACGTGTTCATCACAGGCCCCTCCGCAGCTCGGGCTGTTCGAAGAGGTATCGGATGAAGGGCTTCAGCTTCCGGTCGCCCGCGACGAACTCCCGCGCGAGCTTGTCGATGAAGCCCTTCTCCGTGCCCGGGTTCAGGTCGCGGCCGATGAACATCGAATACATCCTGCGCGCGACGCAGCGGTCGAACTCGCCGGAGCGCACGACGAGCTTCCCGAAGCCGAGCGGGCCCATGGTGCCGTCGCCGTGCTCGCCGAGCAGCGTGTACGTGTCGGGCATCGTGTCGAGCAGCACCGCCTCGGGGTTGGCCTTCACCTGCTCGGGGGTGACGGGCGTGAGGATTGTGTTGGGGACGAACGCGTTCTTCCAGCGGTAGCCCGGTGAGGTGCCGGTGTGCGGGTACTGCCCGGACAGCCACTCCTTGGTGATGCGGTAGCGGCCCACGCCCGGCATGAAGGGCCACGGGACGTAGAAGCTCTGGGCCGGGTTGAAGTCCCAGCGCTTGAAGGAGATGGCCGCGGGGTCGAGCGTCCGGTGGCAGTGCAGGCACGTGCCGCCGGTGCCGGGGTCCACCTCCAGGGGCGGGAAGTGCACGTCCGCGGGCGGTGGCGAGAAGCTCTGGCAGGCGAACATCTCGAGGAAGCGCGCGGCCCGGACGCGCTCGCGCGGGAAGGACGACAGCGAGCCGATCATGGTGAGCACGCCCGCGGTGGGGAGGCCCTGGGGCGCGTCGGTCGTGGTGCGCGGGTCGAAGCGGTAGGTGCGGTCGATGCTGCCGGAGCGCGCCCGGTCCGGGGTGAGCGCGAGGTGGAAGGGCTCCAGGTCCTCGACCACGAACTCGCGCCACGCCTGCGGATCATTCGGCGTGGGGTGCAGCGGGTCGCGCGGCGCGTTGTCCGCGTCGGGACGCCACCACGTGGTGTTCTTGTCCAGCGCGCTGGTGCCCATCTGCCGGCCGAAGCGCACGTACAGCGCGCGCAGCCAGTTGGTGCCGACCGAGTAGTTCCCGAGGATGAGGTCCGAGAGCGGCCGGTCGTGCCACGCGAGGTGCGCGAAGAGGCGCGCGGGCTCCTCGTAGGGGTGCCGGCGCTGCACGCCGAAGTCGTAGTTGCTCTTGCCCTGGAGGCCGTAGAGCGGGCTGCACCACACCAGGTTCGGGCCGCAGCCGCACGCGGGGGGCAGCATGGGGTCGTAGTAGCCGCCGTTCGCGAGGCCGCAGTCGACCGGCTGGCCCTTGCTGTCGGTGACCTGGGTGACGTCGGAGCCGGCCTTGCCGAGCACGGTGACGGTGGTGCCCGGCGCCCACCAGGGCTCCACCTGGTGCACCTCGGGCACGGCGGGGTTGCCGTCGGCGTCCTGGTCCTGGCACTGCCTGGCCGGGTCCCCCGAATCGCCGAACTCGTGCACGGCGTAGTACGCGCCCGCGTGCGCGGTGTTGGCGTCGCACTTGAAGAGGTGGCCGGACATGTCGCCCTGGTAGGCGTCACCCGCCGCGCCGGTGGTGTATGCGCCCACCGCGAGCCACTCGTGGCCGAAGTTCACCATCCGCTCGTAGAACTTCGGCGAGGCGAGCGCGGCCTCGAGCGTGGAGCGCAGGATGGATTCCCGCGCCTCGGGCGTGGTCGCGGCCGCCATCGCCTCGTACTGCTCGACGGTGGGCGTCGTCCCCGTGAGACCGAGGACGAGGCGGCGCAAGACCCGCGTGCCGCTCATCTGGTCATTGAGAGGGACGGCGGGGGGAGGCGCTTCGGGGCCACATTGTTGTGCGTGCGCGTCGACTCCAATGAGCCCGGACGCCGCGAAGAGCACAGCCAGCAGGGCCACGCGCTTCAGGTGCAAGTGCCAGTGCATATGCACGAACAATACACCGGGCGCATGACTCCATGGGACAGGAGGCGCGATCCGGGCTCAGAACGTATCCGTGGACTTCTGGACCGGGACAGGGCTTGGACGCGGGGGCGTGAGAGGGGGAGGCCGTGTCTCGGTATTCGCCAGCCGCTGGAGAGGGCGGAGGAGCGACATGACGCCATGGCCCAACACGGGCAAGGCCACGGAGGGCTGGAGAACCGCCTCCAGCCCCGCGTGCAGGTGCAGTATCCGGTAGAACTGGCGATGGACGTGGGCGTCGGTCGACGTACGCTCCATCAGCCGCAGGAGGTACCAGTGCAGCAAGCCCAGCCCGAAGGGCCGCTTCCCGACGGCCTGCGGATACAGCAGATCCATGCCCGTGCCCAACAGCCACGGGAGCCGGATGACTTCAGGCAGCCGCTCGCGGAAGCGCTGTGCCAGGCCGGATAGCTCGCCTCGTCCGGCCTGCTCGCGAAGGCAGGTGTCCAGCAGCTCCGCGCCAAGCCCCGCCACCGACATGCCTTGCCCGTAGAGGGGGTTGAAGGCACACGCGGCGTCTCCCAGGACGACCAGCCCCTCGGGAAAGCGGGGCAGCTTCTCGTAGTGCCGCCACCGGCAGTCCTTCACCTTGTGCTGGGAGATGGGCCCTATCGGCGTGGCCTCTTTCAGGTAGTGGTACAGGTCCGGACGCGTCAGTGAGCGCGCGTACTCGAGGAACCCCGCGTACTCGGTGGGCGCGTGCTCCCCGAAGTAGCCATTGAGGGTGACGAGCCACCGGCCTCCCTCCACGTGTGAGATGAAACCCGCGCGCCAGGCCTTGGGAGGACTTGGATAGAGGAAGAGCGCCTTCCATTCCTTCTGGAAGTGGGGCGGCGGCTCGTGCAGGCACGTCGTGTAGGAAAGGTCCACGATGACCTGCTCTTCCTCCGGGCGCGCATAGCCGATGGCTTCCAACCACTGAGGCATCCGCGAGCCCCGGCCACTGGCATCCACGACGAGGTCCGCCTCCCACGACTCCTCGCCCTGGGGTGTCTTGACCCGGACGCCCGTGATGCGCCCCGTGCCCTTCTCGTCGGAGATGAGCCCTTCGATGGAGCAGCCCTCGCGCACCGCTACGTTGGGCCGCGCCTTCACCCGGCGCAGGACGTTCCACTCGAGCAGGGGCCGGGTGCACAGCAGCCCGGGGATGCCGCTGGTGCGGCGCAGCTTCCACACCCCGAAGTGGTGCCAGGCGAGGTCTCCACTCGAGTCGATGAGCTCGGCGCCCTGGACCTGGAGCTGCTCGAACAGGTCCGGGAAGTACTTGTCGAGGATGCGCCGGCCCGTGTCCAACAGCACGTGGATGTGCGGCCCTTGCGGAACACCCTTGCGCGCGGCGGGCCCCTCCCCCCGGACATCCCGCTCCACCAGCGTCACCTTGTCGAAGTGGTCCGCGAGCACCCGCGCGCTCAAGAGCCCCGCCATGCTGCTGCCGATGACCACGGCGCTTCCGAATCCGCGTCCAGGGGTTTCCAAGTCCCAAGCCTCCAAGGGTTCATGTCGTGGCGCTGCGGGTCCCGCCGAAGGAGATTGCACATCACCGGTCTGACATGCCCTTTCGGACCCGGGGCTCGAAGGCTTCACCGCCACCCTGGAGGAGCCCAAGGCGAAGATGCGCCTGAGGGAGCAAGAGACGGTCGAGCGCAGGCGCCTCAGAACTCCGCGACGAACGCCAGCTCGCAGACCCGCTCGCGACACGAGAACACGTGCAGCGCCCCATCGAGGAACTGCCCGCCCTCGTAGTCGAGCAGGTGCGGCATCTCGCCGTGCGCGCAGCTCGGCGTCGCGTCGGCTTGGTCCCAGCCCGCCACGCCGCCGAGGCGAGCTCCGCCCCAGCGCGCGCCGCCGCGCAGATGCTTGAGCCAGTCGTCGTACTCCACGTCGACCTCCTCGAGCAGATCCGGATCGAAGCCCTCGGGGAACGGTCCGTCGAGCTCGGGCGCATCGAAGCCGAAGAGCCCGCTCGACGCGGTCTCCGGCGTGCTCTCCGAGCGGAAGCGGTACCAGCTCGCCGACGCCAACTCGGTTGCCGGGGAGGCCGGCGTCACCCGCTGGCTCTCGCGCCGCCAGCCACTCGACGCCGATTGCCACGCCTCGGGGCCGGTGACGCGGTGCCTCGGCTCCACCAGGCGCACGTGCGCGACGCGCGGATCGCTGTTCATCGCAACGCCGCAGTGAAAGCAGAAGAGCGCGGCGAGGCCGCGGCCGCCGGGGAGGAAGTCCGCGAGCACGGCCGGCGAAATCTGGACGCACATCTCCAGCGGGCGAGCGCAGACGCCGCAGCTCGGCCAGCGCGGCTCGTCGAGCCAGGCGACGGAGCCGTGCGCGAAGCAATCACCGGGGCCGGGAGCGAAGCTCTCGGGCTTCAGGTAATGCGGCACCTTCAGATCGACGGAGGTTGGCGCGGTCTCGCGGAGCTCACGGCGCCAGGGCGCGAACAGCGGGTGCTCGGGGAGCTCGGGACGAGGCGCCTTGCGCGCGCAGGGCACGCAGGTCTCGGCGACGTCGCTCCACCGCGGGTGCTCGCGCACGAAGGTCGGCCATGGGGTCTTCTTCCGCGCGGGGCTCGGCTCGTCCTTGGGCTCCTCGGTGGCCGCGGGCGCGACGACAAGCGGCGTCACCATCACCGCCTTGGGCACGCCCTTGTAGCCCGGCGCGGTGCCGTGCACCTCGACCCGGGTGCCAACCGAGGGGCTCACGGAGAAGCCCTTGAGCGCGGTGCCGCCGAAGCGCACCCGCCCGCCTTCGTCGAGCTCGATCCACCCGAGGGCATCAATGGGGTTGAGCTCGACGATCGTCCCTTTTTGCCCGCTCATCGTGCGGAACGCTAACACGCCGGCTGGAGGTGCCGATGAGGGTCAGAGAAGGCCCGGGTCGATGTGTGCCGCGAAGATCGCGAGGAGCGCGCGGAAGTCCCTGGCGACCACCCGCGTCTCCTCCCCTTCTTCATGGAGCCAGAGGTGGACGCGCCCCTCCGCGTCCAGCAGCAAGAGGTCGCCATCGCGGCCGAACAAAGGCGCCATGTCGGCAAGGTGCGCCGCCGAGACGTCGCGCCGAAGCCCCTCGCGAAGGTCGGTATCCCCCTGCGGCTCGATAAGCCCCCAGCCGCCGATATCAATCAACACCTCCCCCGCGCCGTCCGCGAGCTCGGCGAGCCCCTCCGGGCACGGAAGCCGCCACTCGGCGAACTGCCGGCGCCAGGCATCCCCGAAGGGGTGGAAGTCCTCCCCGAAGTCGGGCTCGAGCGCTTCCTTCGGCATGGCCAGGGAGAGCACGGCCTCGACCAGCGTGCGGGTCGGGACCTGTTCGTGCGATGGCCGCGCGGGGGCCTCGATGCCAAGCGCGGCGCATACCTGTGCGTGACTGGCGAGCGAGCCCCAGAGCGCTGTCCCGCGGTCGAAGCGCGCCGAGGCGGCGAGCGGCCCGACGACGACGGGTTCGAAGCCCGCATCGCGCACGAGCTGCTCCGCCGTGGCCACGGCCTCCGCGTCATCCGAGGCGATCGGAACCGCGGGGGGCACGAGCGCGACCGCCGGGCCGAACAAGGCTCGCTCGTGGAGCGTATTGAAGGCCTTCACCGTTCGCGCTCCCGGGAACAGCGACCCGGTCAACGCTCCAGAGCCGCGCTGAGAATTGCCCAACCTGGCTGCGTAGTAAGGATCCTCGGGGTTCGTCACGTCGATCACGACCACCCCGGCCAGCATCTGTCGTGCGGATTCGGCGACGCTCTCGAGGGCCGAGACGGGCGTCGCCAGCACGATGACCTCCCCGTGAGACAGCGCCCGCGAGACGTCGCCCACCGCGACCGGTGGCTCCACGGACACCCGCCACGGCCGCCGGACCCCGATGCGGACGCTGTGCCCTGCCCTCGCCCACAGCGTGCCGAGCCGCACGCCGATCCGTCCCCCGCCGATGATCCCGATGCGGAGCGGCCTGTCGGTGCGGGGCACAGGCACATCGCCGGTGGCCATGCCCTGCGGCGCGGCGGTGGCGCCGAGTTGCGCTTCGAACCGTGCAGCCGACCCGGAGCCGCGACGGCGCAGCTCCGCGACGACGCGCGCCGCTTCCTCACGATCCTTCCAGTACTGGTACGGAGCAAGGGCGGTTCCGTGCTCCAGGAGCTGGCGTTCAGACCACCAGGGGAGCTCGATTTGCCAGCGCGTGAGCTGTTCCACGGGCTGCCGCTCGAACCAGGCCAGGTACTCCGGACGAAGGGCCTCGCGGCCTTCCGGCGGCAGCCAGGCGAAGAACTCGGCAACGCGAGGCGCATCCGCCGCTTCGACCCCGCGTTGAAAGGCCTGACGCGCATCCTCGACGCTGCCCGCCACTTCGCCCGCCATCAATCGCGCCTGGGCACGAGCGAGAAGAAGCCAGGTCCGCGCCGCGATGAAGTCTTCCGGCAACAGCGCGCTGACACTTGCGAGTCGCGGCTGGCGCTCGCAGAGCTCGACCGCGATCAGGTGCGAGACGTTGTAGTGCCGTCCCGGGGCGACCCGGCACAGATAGGCGAGCTCGAGGCCGTCAGGCAGCCGCTCCAGGACACCGCGAAGACGTTCGTGGATCGCGTGGATCGGGTGCACGCCACCGGAGTTGACGAGCTCGAGCAGGCAGCCACCCTCCGGGTCACGCCGCAGCCTCAGGGGCCACGACTCGCGCCTGGGGTCTGGCGCGGACTCTCCTCCGACAAAGGGCAAGCTCACGAGCCCCTCCAGTACACACCTGCCCCGTCGGATTGACAGTCAGCGGATTGGAGGGATTTGCTCGGGCGAGCGGAAACCTCGGAACAGGAAAAATCCATGTTTCATCCCACAGTGGTAATCAATGACACCGGAGGCTCGGACCTTCATGTCGGCTTCGTGTCTTGCTTTGGCGAGCCGTCAGTGGAGTGGATGTTCGTGGACGCAGAAGGCCAGCTGTCAGGGATGGGAGCGATCCGGGTTTCGAAAGTCGAAGAGTTCATCGAGGCCTTGCGCCGTGCCAGCCAGGAAGCCTTCGCCAATGACCCTCGCTAGCCCCATCGCTGCTCGATGAGATCAATGTCTCGTTGAGTCTCACGCTCCTGAATCCATTGGGCCTGGGACTCCGGGTTCTCGCGGAACTGCCTCAGTTCTTCCGCGGTCAGCGGGAGCAAGATCCAAAGCTCGACACGCCGGGTGGGCTCCGGTTGCAGGTGGCCGTACGGCCAGAGCAGGACCGCGGCAGCCCCTCCCATCGGTGCGGGCGGGACCACCCGGTCGTACAAACGGAACGGCCGAGCACCGTTGTGGGCGTGGAAGCTCTGAGCCATCCACGCGAGCACCTGGTGCGTCCAGGCGCCCAACCGGCGCGCGTGCACCGCGAACTCGACGTGGGTGTTCTCGTCTTCTTGTTGTCCACCTCGCTGTGCGGCATCACTCACGCCGTTGGTCACCGCGATGCACTCATCACCGAGGAGGAAGAAGTGCTCCTGCGCGACGTGGTGCTCGCTGCGGGGGACATGGTAGTGCGAGTGAGGGCCAATGAGAGAAGCCAGCGCGCGCTTGCGGCCCACACACGCACGGCCACGAGCGGCCGCCTCGCTCCCGAGCCCAGCTTCCGTGGGCTGGAGCCAGATCGCATCGGACAACTCCGCGTCGACGCGGAACTGGCCGGCCTTCGACCCGAACACGGTGCCTATTGGCAACGGCCCATTCGAGATCATCGCCTGCATGATCGCGTAGGCGGTTGACTCGAAGACCTGCTGTCGTGACGGGTCCGTGGGCATCGCGATGTCAGGCAACCCAAAACCGCCAAGACCCGAGCTTTCGATCCACCCGGAAGCACGCTTCAAGGGATACGACCAGAGAGGTCCGGGGTTCAGTTTCGCGATGTAGTCGTTTGAATCCGCCACGAAGGCGGCGGAGGGGAAGGCCATGTAGCCGGCCAGGGGCTGCACCACGGCGGTAACAAGCGCGGCGAGCTTGCACACCATCGCGGTGAGCTGAAGGTAGCGATCCGCGGTGATTGAAGCACTCAACCCCTTGATGCCAACAGCCGACATGACCTCCGGCGATGCGAGCCGGCCAAGCCAGCCCTCGGCGGGTGCGAGGATCTCCACGCTCGTCGCACCAATGGGCGCCGTGCTCGACGCGTAGCTCCAATCCAACCGGTTCGGCACCTGTGTCGCAACGACCTGGACAATGAAGAAATTGGAGACGCGGAGGTACTCACCTTCGAGTCTTGGATGGAACTCAGCGAGCGCTGCGGCGACAGCCTCGAGCCCCACCTGTGGGTGCAAAGGGAGAACGGCCCAGGTCAGCAATTGGCCACTCATCGGAAGGTACCTCGAGAGGGTGTGGAATGCAGGTGGCCAGATAACAAGACTCCGTCGCTCAATGAATCAAGAAGTGACTGTTTGAGAGCGTAACAGCGCGGCGGCCAGCACGACTCCGTAGGCCGCAGCGCTTCCATGGACCGCGAGCGCGAAGGCGAGTGAGGCACCGCCATGCATCACGGTCAGCGCGTCCACGGTGGGCATCACGACGCAAGCGAGGACAAAGACGCCCGCGCCACCGCCGGGGGCCCGTCCAACCGCGCAACACCGCGAAATCCCGGCCGGAGCCCGCGCGCATCGCCGCTGGCCCCGCCCTTGCCATGGAAGGGCTCCGCAGCAGCCTCCAAGGAGCCCCACACCCATGAAGCCCACCCCGAAGTCCTTCGCCGTCCCCATCCTGGATCGCCGCGCGACCCGCGTCCTGGCCTGGAGCCTCACCGCGCTCGCCGTGGGCTGCGGCACGAACGACCCCGCGTCTCCGGCCGGAGCCTCCGCGCCCCAGGCGCTCAGCACGCTGCCCGCGACGTGCGCGGACGTGCATGCCGTCCACCCGAACGCTCCGGACGGCCACTACGCCCTGTACGTGGGCGGTGACCCCGACGCATCCTGGGGCGCGTACTGCCACGACATGGCCGGCACGCCCAGGGAGTACCTCACCCTCCCCTTGCAGATGCAGGACACCAATGTCTCGCGCTACCTCGCGGGCGGGGATTCGCCCGGCACCAGCGTGGTCACGTCCTACCAGCGCGTGCGCCTGCACCCGGACACATTCCAGGTGGACACCGGCGACCAGACCTTCGCGACCTCCACCGGAGAGCTGACGCACTCGCCGGACACCGTGCGCGCCATGCCCTTCGGCGTCGCCATGTCCTGCAATGGCGAGCAGGCCCAGGCCAACATCAACCTCATCGGCACGAACTTCGAGGTGGACTCGGGCCTGTTCGGCGTGGGGGGCTTCGATGCCTCAGGCAACGCCGTCGCCAGCGGCGATGGACAGGTCGTCACGCTCTCCGGCGGAGGCTTCTGTGGCTGGACCGGCCCCCTGGGCAGCTACAACCCCTACAACCAGACCGGCTCGCTGCTGCAGCTGAAGTACCGCCCCCCGCTCCTCCTGCCGGCCACCTGCAAGGACCTCCAGACCGACTACTCCCTCACCCACGACGGCGAGTACACGCTGTGCGTCGGGCATGATCCCAACCAGTGCTGGTCCGCCTGGTGCCACGGCATGGACGGGGCACCCTGCTGCAGCTGACGCTCAACCCGCCGCAGCAGTAAGTGGCCGCCACGCTTCCGATTCTGCACCAGGCTTGGCCCGGGTTGACTACGATGAGCGTTTCGCCTGCTCCAGCACGGCGCGGCGCGAGCACCTGATTGCAGCGCGAGTCCGAGGGAGAAACCCGCGCATGTCCATCACGCACTCCGTCTTTCTGCGCACCCAGCGACTACCGACTGCGGCCCAACTCAATGCGGCGCTCGACAAGGCGAAGATTGCCCTCCGACTCGACCCCAAATGGAACACTCGCGACGACAGTGGGTTCTGGCCGGCGACGTTCCAGGGTTATGACGCGGGCTTCGAATGGCGGGTCGAGCCGATCGCTGATGCGGAGCTGGAGGCGAAGGTCCGCAAGCGCGTGGCGAAGCAGGAGCTCGTCGTTTCACTCGTGACGAGAGCCGACCTGAATCAGCTCGCGAGTGCGGTGGCTGTGTGGGGTGTGCTCGCTTCGATCACCGACGGCATTGCGTACGCCGAGGAGTCTGGTGATTTCTTCGAGCCAGCCCACGCTTTGGAGCTGGCGCAAGAGCAGGTCGCCCAACCTCCGCCGAAAGAAAATCCCGCGGCACGCATCACGTACCCACGGACGCTCAATGAGCGGTTGGCGGTGACCGAGACACGGCGGACGTCGCACAGCCTGTCACTCGAAGCTTCGCAGCGCCACTACCGGGTGTTCCTCGACACGAAGTCGATTCCGTCACCGTCCGTTTTCGTGATCACCCGGCGCCTCGAACATCGAGCGGGAGACTTCAGCGTGCTGGAACTCGAGGTGAATCAACGACTCGTTCACTTCACGCCGGAAGGGCGTGTCCTGGCTCCGGAATATGTGCCCGACTACGCGTCGCTCGCACGGAAGCTCGGTGACACGGAATCCATCGGGCTCGCGCTGCGAAGTGGAGGCCCCATCAGTGCGGCAGCGCTGGCGGCCTTCCTGAGAGATGACTCCGCGGACGTGGCACGACGCCAGCTTGCGATCGTCACGCTCGGGCTCATGGGTGGTGAGGCATCGGGAGCGCTGGATGCGCTGCGCGGGATGAAGCCGCACTCAGCGCTGGGGGCGGCCGCAACGCGAGCGATCGAGCTCATTGAGGCGCGCTGAAGAACGGCTCGGCGATCGGGTCCGTCAAGTGGGAGTAGCCCCGTTCCGTGGCGCTCCCGCATTTCGGGTGGTTCCCCTCGGGGGAGTAGGCAGACGCGGCAAGCTCATCGTCGACCGGGGAGCCTACGTCGTCAGCAACAGCTTTGGCTTCGGCGGATGGAGCAGCGCGGACATGTCTTCACCGCCGGCTGCTCCACGCGCGGGGCAGCAGAGCCCCGCGCGCAGGCACAAGGTGGAGCCGCGGCCCTGACCTGGGGACGGGGCTCCACCCTGTACGAAGGTGACGGCTCAGCGGCTCAGTTGATCTCCGCCTTCTCGAAGACCTTCTCCGCCGGAGCGACACCGTCGGAGAGGTCCATGATGAAGGTGTAGCGGGAGGGGTCCGTCGAGGTGCCGTAGAGCACCTGGTCGTAGCCCACGCCGCGGAAGTCACCGACGAGCATCGTCCGGCTGCCCAGGCGGCCGGGGGTGGTGCTCACGCCCTTCTCCTCGCGGTAGCGCACCTCGGCGGGCGGGACGCCGTCGAGGAAGTCCGCGACAATCATGGCCGGGCCGGTGGCGCCGGGGTTCACCATCAGGAGCTGGTCGTAGCCCAGGCCCCGGAAGTCGCCCACGGCCTGCTTGTCCTCCGCGTCCACCAGGTTGTCCAGCACCGTGGAGGCGCCGGGCTGCTCCACGTAGCGCACCTGCGCCGGAGCCACGCCGGTGTGGAAGTCGAGGATGCGCACGCGCGCGCCGGGGCCGGAGCGGTTGATGCAGAGCACCTGGTCGTAGCCCAGGTTCCGGAAGTCGCCCACGTGGAGCACGTCGTCCGGTTCGGAGCAGTCCTCGAAGGAGTTGGGGGCGCTCCAGTTCTCGTAGTAGCCGACCTCCGCGGGCACGGCGCCGTCGCTGAAGTCGGCGATCATCACCCGGCCCGCGTAGCCGGAGCGGTTGAAGAACAGCACCTGGTCATGGCCGCGGTTGAGGAAGTCCCCCGCGAGCTGGAGGTCCTCCGTGCCATGCCAGTCGTTGAGCAGGGTGTTCTGGCCGTAGGTCTCCAGGTAGCGCACCTCCCCGGGGACCACGCCGTCGCGGAAGTCGGCGACCAGCACCCGGCCGCCGCCGGTGACGGCGTTGTTGTTGATGAGGAGCAGCTGGTCATGGCCGAGGCCGCGGAAGTCACCCTGGAGCTGGGTGTCACCGGGGCTGTGGAAGCCGTCCAGCAGGGGCGATGCGCCATAGATCTCGTGGTAGTCCTCGCTGGGCCAGCCAATGGCGTTGACGTAGCCCGTGACGAACACGCGCGTGCCGTAGCCCGTTCCGAAGAGGGACAGCAGCTGCTCCGCGCCGCCCGTGCCGGAGAAGACACCCGCGCGGTAGACCGCGGGCATGGCGAGCCGGAAGGTCTTGGGCGCGTTGGTGAGCAGTGGGCTGTGGCGGCCCTGCTGATCCACCGCGTAGATGCGCAGCGTGTGCTCCAGGCCGTCCATGTAGGCGTCCGGGATGCGGAAGGAGAAGCCGTGGGCGCCCGACACCATCGGGTAGGCGGCCTTCACGTCGGCCCGGTAGAGGCTCGCCACGACGCTGCCCACCGACGCCGGATTGCCGTCAATGGAGTAGGAGACGGTGATGGAGGTGTTGGGCGAGTCCAGGTCCAGCGCCCATCCGGAGACGACGCCGTCGTAGGAGAGGGTGTTGAGCGTGCCGAAGGCGCCCGGCAGGTTGAAGCTGCGCGGCGAGCCCGCGAGGAGCGGGTTGTGGAGGCCCTGCGCGTCAAGGCCATAGGCGTACACCGTGTGCGTCTGACCATCGCGGAAGTACGCGGGCACGGGGAAGTAGAAGCCGTGATTGCCCAGGATGCCGCCGTTGGCGCTGTTGACGTCCGCGCGGAAGACGTTCGTGGGGGCCGCGGTGTTGAGCGCGCCGGAGCCGGCCGGCCCGTCGATGTAGAAGTGCACGTCGATGGACCGCTCCGGAGAGGCGGTGTCCAGCGCCCAGCCCTTCACCTGGCCGGTGGCGGAGATCTCCTCGAAGTTTCCCTTCACCTCGCCCGGGTAGAGCGCCGCGGCGGAGGTGATGTCGCCCGCGCTCAGGCCATCGCGCTGCCCGATGGATTGACCGCCCTTGGTGCGGATGGTCGTCATGGGGTTGCCGGTGACGGGGTCGGGGCGGCCGAAGGCCGTGGCCCCGTAGTGCATGATGGAGCCGAAGTCGTAGGGCCCGAAGTTGTCGCCGTCGCTGATGTGCTGCTCGAAGTTGTGCTCCTTGCCCTCCTCGATGTTGCCCCAGAGGATCTCCACGAAGTCATCGCGGAACTCGCGGCTCTGCTCGTGCCAGAAGCCGATGGCGTGGCCGATTTCGTGGATGACGGCGCCCAGACCGCACGCACCCTCGAGCTGGATGAACTGACGGCCGCCCTGACGGCCGACGGAGGATGAGCAGCCCGGCCCCTTCACGAAGTAGACGTGGTCGGTGGACGTGGGCGTCGACGCGGACAGGGGCACGAAGCGCAGGCCCGTCTTGCGCTGCCAGTGCTGGATGGCGTCGTGGACGACGGCGTTGTCATCCAGCGAGCCATAGATGTGGACGTACGGGACGACACCGTTGGGCCAGCGCTTGCTGCTGCCGGTGACGTGGATGGACTGGGCGGACACGCGCCCTTCGGCCTGGGCGCGCACGTTCGCGGACTCGCGCTCCACGTCCTCCACGGTGCCCAGGATGATGTCCCCCTCGAACAGGGCGAGCCCGTTGACGGCCTCGTACTTCACTTCCTTCGGCTCCGCGTTGGGCCCCAGACGGACCCACGCCGAGCGCACGCCGGTGATGGCCGTGGCCGGCGTCTGGGGCGCGGGCGGTGGCGGAGGGCTGGGTTCCACGGCCCCTTCGGGGCGACAGGCCGTGCCCAGGCAGGCCACGGCCGTGAGCGCCCGGATGAACCGGGCGTGATGGGTATTGCTACGCATGTGAGGATTTCCCCTGGAGGTGAGTGACTCTGATTCGCACTGGACACGCAGTGTCAGCGCGAAGCGGAGTAGCCCGGGGGGCGTGACCGGAGCGTGACGGCCATCAGGCGCCGGTCGAAACCGGTTAGCATCGGCGCATGAAGCAAGTGAAGGGTGCGCCATGCCTTTGAATTCCTACGATCTATCTGCTGGCCTGTTCATCCGCGGATTGACAAACCTGAAAGCGCAGCTGACGAAGGCCGAAGACCATGCCGCTGCCAGTGGCAGGGATGAAGCGGCGTTGCTGGACGCGCGACTCGCTGAGGAAGGGCTCGTGCGTGGCGCCGCGGGTAACGCGCCGATGGACCTGCACATGTACACGCTCGCTGCTCAAGTCCACTGGGCCGCGGAGGGAGCCCGGTTGGCGATGGCGCAGTTGCTGGGTGCGCCATCGGTGCCGGCCGCGAACGATGCAAGGAGCTTCGCGAATCTGCACCAGCGCCTGGATGCGACGATCGCGTATCTCCGAGAGATCGCGTCAGGCGACCTGGAAGCCGGCCTCGAGCGGGAGATCGTGATCGAGCATCGCCGTGGCTCGATGCGCTCCAAAGGCAGCCAGTTTCTGATCGCCTTCGCGATCCCCCACTTCTTCTATCACGTGACCGCCGCCTACGGCATCTTGCGCAACCAAGGCGTGCAGCTCACCATGGGCGACTTCTTGGGCAACTGGGGGACGCGTTGAGTTGAACGACGCGCCCCCTCAGGGGCGCGGCAGGCGGCTTGGGCGTGGCGAAAGCCCCTAACGCAAGGCCTCCAGCCGCGGCCGCAGGCGCTCCGCCACCCGGGGGAGGTCATCCGGGGCCTTCACCGGTTCGAAGCGGCTCGTCGCGGGGTCCGTGCGCCCCACCTCGATGAAGGCAAGCGACAGCAGCGGCTGGCCATCCGGCCGGGTGAGGCTGCTGGCCTCCGCCGTCACCTGCTCGAACTGGAGCACGGGCGCGCCGTCCACCTTCTTGGGGACCACCCGGTAGGGAATGGGCAGCGCTTCGTTCAGCATGGCCTCCAATTGGAAGGTGATGTTGTTGGTGGAGATGAAGGCATGCTGCTTGGGGTCCACCTTCTCCACGAGCTGGAGCAGGCCGTCCACGCGCACCGGCGCGGCGCCCGCGTCCAGCGCGCCACTGGGGTTGGCCCGCGGCGTCACCTCCACCGTCATGTCGCAGCCCCGTTGCAGGTGCATCCCGATGACGACCGGGTCGAGCGTCGCCGCCAGGTTGTCAACGTTGGAGAAGTACATGCAACGCACCCCGCGCTCGCGCAGCGTCTGCCCTACCCCGCTCTCGCGCAGGGCGCGGAACACGTCCCCATGGCCAGAAGGAGCGAAGGACAGCCGCCCGTCCGCCTCCCGGAACAAGGCACCTTCCGGCGTGAGCCGGGGAAGCATCCGCTGCCGGAAGAGGAAAACGTCCCGCCCCAGCCCCCGGGCTTCCAGGTGCTCGGCGATGGCCTCGTGCGTGAGATAGGAGGTCATCACCGCCACCGGCACCGGGCGGCCCAGCCGCTCGCCCAACCGGCGCGCCTCGGCGAGCTTGAGGTCCAGGAAGGTGTGCTCCCCCACAACGGGGACCAGCCCCTTCACGCCGCCTCCAAAACGCGTCCCCGCCCCACCGGCCACCACCAGGGCGGCCACCGCGCCCTCGCGGAAGGCCTGCTCCCCCGCCGCACGGCAGGCTTCGTGGGCAGGGGTGCCCTCGCCCGGCAGCGGCTGGACGTCCCCCGGCCGCGGCGGTTCGAGGGGGCCCTCCACGGACCGGGCCTCCGTCAGCTCTCCGCGCTGGTAGCGGGCGAGCAGCGCCCGGAAGCTGGCCGCGTCGAAGCCGTCACGCGCGAGCCGGGGATCATCCAGTTCTCCATCCACATCCGGGGCCTGGTTTTTCATGCGCGGGAGGATAGAGCGCCCGTCACCGAAACGCATGGCCCCCGCGCTCTCGACTCAGTACGCGGGCTTCAGCAGCCCTTCGATGGTGTGATGCTGCACCACCGTCGCGAGCGCATCGACCACGCGGCAGGTGAGGTGCTCCCTGACGCGGGCTGGCAGGGACTCCAGGTAGCGCCGCGTCACCTGCAGGTCATGGTGGTTGGCGTTCGTCGCGTCCGGCGCATCCACGCCCACCACCAGCACCGGACGCGACTGGTCCGAGCGGTTGGCGGTGCCCCGGTGGATGGTCAGGGCGGAGCGGGCGGAGATGTCGCCCATGCGCGGCAGCTTTTGCACCGCGCGGGCGATGTAGCGCGGCCAGAGCTCGCGAGGGGGGAACATGCCCTTGGCGCAGCCCTCGAACACATCCCACTGGGTTCCGGGCGCGACCTCGAACGGCCCCATCTCCGGGATTGTGTCCACGGCCGTCAGGTTGAAGGCCAGCGAGTTGAGGCGACGGCCCTTCGTCGTGGCCTCCGGCGCGGCGAAGTCGCGGTGCCAGGGCTGGTCGGCCGCGCCCGGGAAGGGAACGTCGAAGCCCACCTCGACGATGCGATAGTCAGGCCCGAGCACCGCCTCGCAGACGGCGACGAACCACGGGTGGGTGGCGATGTCGACGAAGCCCCGGATGCGCTCCGGGTGCACCTCCACATACCAGCGCTGCGGCCCGCGAGGCAGCGCACCGCCGGGGACCCGCTGGGCCTCGGCGAAGAGCGTCTCGATGTCCTCGCGCATCCGCGCCACCCAGTCGCGTGGGAAGGCGCCCTTGAGCCCGATGATGCCGTCGCCGTAGAGGCCGCGCAGGAGGTCGGCCGGCTCGTGGGTTTCCTGCGGTGCGTGCACGGTGCTCATGTTCCCTCTCCCAAGCGGGGTGCTGCTCACTTGCCGGTCAACGACGGCGCGGCCACGGGGCCCGCCGAGGGCATCCCGCCCTCGACGCGCGGCCACCCGTCCTTCCACGTGAGCCGGTCCATCAACATCGGGCGGCGCACCGAGCGGTCCTTGCCGATGACCTCCTCGACGTAGGGACGCCGCACGTCGATGGCGTGGTAGGCAATCCAGTCCTGTCCCTTGCGGTCGGTGAAGACGGAGTTGTGGCCCGGTGCGATCCACGCGTCGCTCCGGCGCAGCACGGCGCTGTCAGGCGCGCCCGTCGCCTGCGCCAGCGTCTCGAAGGGACCGGTGGGCGTGCGGGAGCGCGCCACCAGGGCGGCGTACTTCACCTCCTGCAGCGGGCCGTGGCAGCAGTTCTCGCCCGAATAGAAGAGGTAGTAGTAGCCGCCGCGCTGGACGACCCACGCGCCCTCGACCAGGGTCTGGAACGGGACGCCCTTGTCCGCGCGCACCAGCTCCGTGGGAGCGCTCCCCTTCTTGAAGGAGAGTCCGTCCGCCGCCAGTTCCTGCACGCGGATGGGCTGGAAGCCCGAACCCCAGTAGAGGTACTTGCGCCCCGTGCGCGCGTCATCGAAGGCCATCGGGTCGATGTTGACGAAGGACAACCCGCACACGAGCGGACGCCCGCTGTCGTGGAACGGGCCCTCGGGCTTGGACGCCGTGGCGACGCCCAGGCAGAAGACCTCCTCCGGGCTGTCCACCGCGCCCCGTTCCTTCTTGAAGCTCGCCGCACGCTCGGGGTCCAGGGTGGCGGAGAAGTACAGGAAGAAGCTGCGCCCGCGACGGTGGACGTCCGGCGCCCAGAACATCTGCGTCGTCGAGGCCCACGTGGGCTTCACGGGCAGCGCGTCGCCCGCGCGCTCCCACTTCACGAGGTCGCGCGAGCGGGCCGCCTGGACGTTCTGCACCTTGCCGGCGACGGTGCCCTGCGTGGCGTACGCGTAGTACCACCCACCGCCCGCGTCGAGGACGGTGGGGTCCGGGAAGTCCTCGTCGAAGACGGGATTGGAATAGGTCGCGGCCGTCAGTGCGGCGTTGAGGACCAGCAGTGGCAGCAGGGGCATCCGGGGCTTTCGTCAGGCCGGGGTGGAGAAGCGCTCTTCCACGAGGAACGGCTCACACGGGCGGCCCTCCAGGTCCCGGAAGGCGACATGGCACTGGATGGCCCTGCGCTGGTCCCCGTCCTTGGAATACTCGGTGCCGTTGCGCCACACGTGCAGGTACATCGCGTGGAGGCCTTCGCCCACCCGGACGAACGAGGGGTGACCCGGGCCGTTCCATTGCCCGCCGAGCGCCGGGCTCTGGCTGTCGATGAGGAGCCGCTCGTCCCGCACCTCGTTCGCCAGCAGGTCCAGCTTCGCGATGTACGTGCGGTACTCGGCGTTGCCGAAGAAGCCCGCGCTGTAGATGAGGTGGGACTGGCCGTTCTCGTGCACCACGAACTGGCCCTCAATCAGGCCGTCGTGATGCGGGCCATTGGTGAGCAGGACCTTCGCCTCACCCACGAGCATGATGCGGCCATCGGGCTCCTGCCGGAACTCGTGCGACAGGATGGGCGTGGGCGCCTTGTGGCGCTGCCCCGTCACCGGGTCCGTCCACTGCAGCCCGTTGCCGTCCACCTTGGTGAGCAGGAACGTCCGCTCCGTCCCCTGCGCGTCGACGGCCGTGGCCACATGGCCGTCAATCATCCCGACCACCGGGTTCTCACCGGCGGGCCCGCCCGGGTAGCCGGGCGCCAGGTCCTTCACGCGGACGTTGATGTCGAGGTAGCCATGGTCCGTCCACTCACCGTCGATGGCGGTGGCCGTGGCGTAGGCGGAGCGCAGGATGCCGGCGCGGTCCCTCGCGGTGTAGTGCAGCGTGAGGAGCCCGTGGCGCACGTCGATTTCAGGGGCCCAGCGAGCCACGACGAGGTCCCGGGGCAAGTCAGGCGAGAGCGGATCCATCTCGCCGGCGTTCCACCACGCGGGGAGCCGCCCTTCGGGGAAGATGGCGCAATGCCTGCCATCCTTCAGGTGCGGCACCCAGCGGCCGCCGTCGAAGCGATACAGCCGGAAGGCGAACGGCTGGTCATTGGTGGTGGCCACCATCCAGAGGCCGGCGGTGCGCGCGCCACCGGGGTTCGCCGCCGTCAATCGCAGCACGAAGGGGTCGGCCATCGTCTCGTGGAGGAGCGGTTCGGGGACCCGCTGCAGGTTCGCGACGATGTCCTTCAGCGTGCGCGTCGCATCCGGCGGAAGGTCGAAGAAGTCCGCCGTGTCTCGCGGGGTGTTGGAGCGGAGGGCATTGGCGCCAGGCGCCTGGGCACCCGAGGGGCCACGCGGAGCTTCACGGTCAACGGAAGAAGTCATGGGGGCACGTGATGCTAGTGGAGGCCGCGTTTCCCACTCCAGCAGCGTGAGTACCGGGGCGCGGCCTGAACCCCGGGCAGGCAAGGAAGCATGGAGGGCGGCTATCTGCGTCGGGAGCGGCGCAGGATGGCTGCGGCCGCGCGCTGGGAGTCCGCCAGGGCCTTGTCGGGATCCTTCTGGACCAGCCAGGTGGAGTTCAGCTCGTTGACCAGAAGATCTCCCAGGGCGCGCTGGTACTGGATGGGCGGCAGCGCCGTGGCGATGGTGGCGGTGCGCGTGTACTCCGCCCGGTGCGGCAGGGCCCGCATCTGCGCGCTCTGCAGCACGGAGGCGCGCACCGGCAGGTGCCCTGTCCGCGCCCACTGGAGGCTGTTGTCGTTGAGGAACTTCAGGAAGGTGAGCGCCGCCTTCTGCTTCGCGGCATCCGGCTTTGTCTGCTTCGGCATCACCCAGGTGTGGCTGTCGGACCAGACGGCCTCCTTGCCATAGAGGTTGGGCATGTCCCGCACGACGTAGTTCTTGAGACCGGACTTTCCCGTCGCGGCCTGGGCCGCGTACGTGTCCACGCCCCAGGTGCCGTTCACCAGCACCGCCGCCTCTCCGGCGAGGAAGGCCTGCTGCGCGGAGGCGTAGTCGTGTTGGGGATTGGCGGCGCCTGACGCGTAGAGCGCGTCGAGCAGGCGCAGCGCCTCCCGGCTCTCCTTCGACTCCAGCAGCGCCTCCTTCTTCTGCGCGTCCACGATGTTGCCGCCCTGCTGCCAGACCCAGGTGAGGTACTGCCAGGAGGGCATCGGGTCCGCGCCGGAGGGGATGGCGAAGTAGGACTTGCCCGTCTTCGCCTTCATCGTCGCGGCGTGTTGCATCAACTCGGCGGGGCTTCGGGGCAGCTTCGGCTGGCCCTTGTCGTCCACGAGCCCCGCCCGGATGAACAGGTCGGCGTTGACGTGCCACAGCAGGGCGTGAAGGTCGAACGGCAGGGCCCAGATCTCGCCGTTGGCGGTGACACCCTCGCGCGCCGCCGGCACGAAGTCCGCGACGTCGATGCCCACCGCCGCGAAGTCCTTGCCCAGCGGCAGCAGCAGGTTGCGCACCTGGTAGTTCGGCAGGACGCTGCGGTGCATGACGGCGATGTCCGGCGGGGTGCGGCCCGCGACGTTGGCGCTCAGCCGATCGTAGTAGACGCCCCACTCCACCGACTGCGTCTTGACGGTGATGCCGTCCGTGTTCTCCGCGTTGAACTTGTTGGTCAGCACCTGGACGATGCCGCACTCGCCCACCGCCTTCGACACGTCCGTGACGTTGGCGTACGCGTCGCTGCACCCGCCAAAGAAGCGGAACAGGGTGATCTCCGTCCCGGCCCGCGCGGCGGTGGTGCCGAACATCGCGGCCAGCAGCACTGCCGGCAGTAGCGTCTTCATCTTCATGGGAGCGGCTCCAGGGGGGGCTACTTGCCGCCGGTGATGGCAATGCCTTGCACGATGTAGCGTTGGAACACGACGTAGAGGATGAGCATGGGGGCGCTGGCGAACACGGCCGACGCCATCAGGAACCCGAGCCCCTCCGACATCGCGAAGTTGCCCTGCAGCGAACCCAACCCGACGCTGAGCGTGTACATCTCCGGCTGCGTCGCGGTGACGACAGGCCAGAGGAAGTCGTTCCAGGCGAACAAGAAGGTGAAGATGCCCAACGTCGTCAGCGCGGGGCGCGACAGCGGCAACATCACCGACCAGAAGACCTTGAAGCGGCCCGCGTTGTCGAGCTCCGCGGCCTCCTCCAGTTCGCGGGGAACCGCCTTGAAGAACTGCGTCATCAGGAACACGCCCATCGGCCCCGCCAGGCGGGGGGCGATGAGGGAGAAGTACGTGTTGTGCAGCTCCCAGTCCGCGAACATGGCGTGCAGGGGCACGAGGATGGCCTGCTCGGGCACCATCAGCCCGGCCATCACCAGCAGGAAGACGGCGCGGCGTCCCGGAAAGTCGATGCGGGCGAACGCGTAGCCGGCGAGCGACGACAGCAGCAGCGTCGCCACCGTCATGCCCACGGCGACCACCACGCTGTTGAGCAGCCAGCGCGGCGTCAAGGACACCCGCAGCAACGTGGCGAAGTGCTCCAGGGTGCGCGGCCAGGGGATGATGCCGTTCGTGGAGCGCACCAGCTCCTCGTTGGGCTTGAGCGACAGGGTCAGCACCCACAGCATTGGCATCATCCACACGAAGGCGGCGACCACCACCAGGGCGAGGATGAGGCGGTCCGTCAGGGTCCGGTTCATCGCGTCACTCCCCTTCCTGCCGCGACAGGCGGAACTGCAGCAGCGCCACGCCGAACATCAGGACGAACAACACCGTCGAGATGGCGGAGGCGTAGCCGGACCGCCAGTCGCGGAAGCTGGTCTCGTAGATGAGCTGCACCAGCGGCCGGGTGGAGTTGGCGGGCCCGCCGCGCGTCATCAGCAGTGGCTGGCCGAACACCTGGAGGTGCATCACCGTCTGGAGCACCACCACGAGCAGCGTGGTACGCGCGAGCGCCGGAAGCGTGATGTGCCGCAGCACCGCCCACCGCGAGGCCTTGTCCAGCCGGGCCGCCTCGTAGACCTCCGGGGGGATCTGCTGGAGGCCGGCGAGGAAGAGCGCCATCGGGAGGCCGGCGGTCCACCACAGGGAGGTCACCATCAGCGCCGGCATGGCCCAGTCCTTGTCGGCCAGGAAGGCGATGGGCTGAAGCCCCACCGCGCGCAGGCCGTTGGCGATGAGGCCGCGGTCGGGGTTGAGCACCATGGCCCACACCAGGGTGACGACGGTGACGGAGAAGATGTTGGAGGCGAAGAAGACGGCCCGCAGCGCCGCGTAGATCCGCAACGGCTTCTGGAGCGCCAGGGCCAGGACCAGGCCCAGCAACGTCGCGGCCGGGGCCGTCATGGCGGCGAACTGCAGGGTGCGCTTGAGGGCCTCCCAGAAGTACGGGTCGTCCCACAGCTCCGCGTAGTTCAAGAGGCCGATGTACTCGCGAAAGTCCCCGACGATCTCCCAGTCGTGCAGGCTCATCCACAGGCCGAGCGCGAAGGGATAGAGCAGGAAGACGGCGTAGAACAGGAGGAAGGGCGCCAGGAAGGCATAGCCGGCGACGGCGTTGCGATGGCGCGCAAGCCCCTCGTTGCGCGAGCCGGCATCTGGAGCCTGGGCCGGGGTGACACTCGTGGCCTGGACACTCATGCGGCGCTCGCGGCGGTGGACGGCAGGGCCATTCCATCCGCGCCAAAGAGCCGGCCATGGCCGGGTTCAATCGCGAGTGTCACCGTGTCGCCGAGGCGCACGGCGCTGTCGCCCGTGTCGGTGGCGATGAGCGTGGCTCCGTCCGCCCCCACCACGTGCAGCAGCGTTTCGCGTCCCAGCCGCTCAATGGCGCGCGCCTGCCCCCGGAAGATGCCCTCCCCCGACGTCGGCCGGACGTGCTCGGGGCGGACGCCGAAGGTGACGGGCGCACCCGCCGTCAGCGCGCGGCCATCCGCCGCGAGCCAGGCCCGGCCGCCCGGCAGGGCGACCTCCACCTGTCCGGGGCTGACGGCCACCACCCGTGCCTTAAGAAGGTTCATCTTGGGGGCGCCCATAAAGCCGGCGACGAAGGTGTTCGCGGGCGACCGGTAGACCTCCAGCGGCGTGCCCACCTGTTCGATGCGCCCGTCGCGGAAGACGACGATGCGATCCGCCATGGTCATCGCCTCGACCTGGTCGTGGGTGACGTAGATGGAGGTGGCCTCCAGCCGCTGGTGGAGCTGCACCAGCTCCACGCGCATCTGCACCCGCAGCGCCGCGTCCAGGTTGGAGAGCGGCTCGTCGAAGAGGAAGACGTCGGGCCGGCGGACGATGGCGCGGCCGATGGCGATTCTCTGGCGCTGGCCGCCGGACATCTGCGCGGGGCGGCGGTTGAGCAGGTGTTCGATCTGCAGCGTCTTCGCGGCGGTCGCCACGCGCTCGTCGATTTCAGCGCGCGGCGTGCCGATGTTGCGCAGGCCGAAGGCCATGTTGTCCGCCGCCGTCATGTGCGGATAGAGGGCGTAGTTCTGGAAGACCATGGCGATGCCGCGGTCACCCGCCGGCGTGTCGTTGACCCGGCGCCCGCCGATGAAGATCTCCCCGCCGCTCACCTGCTCCAGGCCGGCGATCATCCGCAGCAGCGTGGACTTGCCGCACCCCGAGGGGCCGACGAAGACGATGAACTCGCGGTGTCGCAGCTCGAGCGAGACACCGTGAATTACCGCCTGCGAGCCATATTGCTTGCGCACATCCCGAAGCAGCACATCCGCCATCGTTCACATTCCTGGGGGGCGGCAAGCGCCCCGACACAGCGTCAGGGCCTCGTGGCCCCGGTGCTGGACTGACAAGAGGGATTCAGGACTCCACCCGGGGGCACGTCACACGACGCTCGTCCCCTCCGCGGCCTGGCACACGTAGCACTGCGGGGTGTTCCCCGTGGCCTGCATGTACTTCGCGTGGACGCTCTGGACGAACGCTTCCGCCTGACCGGGGGCGACGAGGGCCACCGCGCAGCCGCCGAAGCCCGCGCCCGTCATCCGGGCTCCGAAGCAGCCCGGCTCCGCCCGCGCCAGCAGAACGATGGCGTTGAGCGCTTCGTTGGTGACCTCGAAGTCGTCGCGCAGGCTGTCATGGCTTGCGTCCATCAACCGGCCCAGCCGCGTGAGGTCTCCGGCGCGCATCGCCTCGGCGGCCTGCACGGTGCGGTCGTTCTCCGTGATGACGTGCCGCGCGCGGCGGCGCACCAGCGGGTCCAGCTCCTGCTCCCGCTTCGAGAAGGTCTCCGCGTCCACATCCCGCAGCGCCTTGACGCCGAAGAAGCGCGCGGCGGCCTCGCACTGGCTCCGGCGCTCGTTGTAGGCGGAGTCCACCAGCCCCCGGCGCGTCCCCGTGTCGAGCACGACGACCACGGCGCCCTTGGGGAGGGGCACGGGCTGGAGCGACAGGTCGCGGCAGTCGATGAGCAGCGCATGGCCCTCGCGTCCGCCCGCGACGATCATCTGGTCCATGATGCCGGTGTTGAGGCCCATCCACTGGTTCTCCACGCGCTGGCCGAGCAGCGCCATGGTGGCGGGCTGCCACGGCAGGCCGCTCACCGTGGCGAAGGCGCGCTGCGTGGCCAGCTCCACGGCGGCGGACGAGGAGAGCCCCGCGCCGCGCGGCACGTTCCCGCCCAGCACCCCCTCCCAGCCCTTCAGCGTGTGGCCAGCCTCCCGCAGCGCCCAGGCGACACCCTTGAGGTATTCGCCCCACTCCGTGCCGGCGCGCGACAGCGGCCCGATCTCGAAGGACAGGGACTCGCTGTAGTCGAGCGAGTGGACGACGACGCGGCCGTCCTCGCGCGGGCGCAAGGCGATCCACACCTCGCGGTCGATGGCGATGGGAAGCACGAAGCCGTCGTTGTAGTCGGTGTGCTCACCGATGAGGTTGACGCGGCCCGGGGCCCGCACGACGGCGGTGGGGGCCGCGCCGAAGCGCCGGTGGAAGTCCTGCTCGACCTGTTCGCGAAGCGTCATCGAAGTGTTCACCAGGGTGGGGGCGCAGCGGAGCTCACGCTCCGGAGACGGAGAAGCGGTAGAGGGTGCGCGAGCGGTACTCTTCGCCAGGGCGCAGGAGGGTGGAGGGGAAGGCCGGCTGGTTCGGCGAGTCTGGCAGGTGCTGGGTCTCCAGCGCGAAGCCGAAGCGGTGGTGGTAGACGGCGCCCCGCTTCCCCTTCAGCGTGCCGTCGAGGAAGTTGCCGGAATAGAACTGCATGCCCGGCTCGGTGGTGTGGACCTCCATCACCCGGCCGGTGGTGGGCTCCAGGACGTGCGCGGCCAACGTCAGCGCGCCGGGCTGGCCCCCCTTGTCGAGCACGAGGCTGTGGTCATAGCCAAGCCCGTTGCGCAGCTGCTCGTCGTCCTGCTGGATGCGCGCGCCGATGGCCGTGGGCCGCCGGAAGTCGAACGGCGTGCCCGTCACGTCGCGCAGCGGCCCCAGCGGGATGGACGTCGCGTCAATCGGGACGAAGCGGTCCGCGTTGAACGTGACGACATGGCCCAGGATGTCGCGCTGCCCGTCGCCCGCGAGGTTGAAGTAGCTGTGCTGCGTGAGGTTGACCGGCGTGGGCCTGTCCGTGGTGGCGTGGTAGTCGAAGACGAGCGCGTTGTCGGCCGTCAGCGTGTACGTCACCCGCGCCGTCAGCGTCCCCGGATAGCCCTCCTCGCCGTCGGGGCTGACGTAGGTGAGGACCAGGCCCATGCCCTGGTCGTTCTCGAAGGGCGCCGCCGTCCACACCACCTTGTCGAAGCCCTTGAGCCCGCCGTGCAGGTGGTTCACCCCGTTGTTCGTCGCCAGCGTGTACTGCCGGCCGTCGAGCGTGAAGCGGCCCCGGGCGATGCGGTTGCCATAGCGGCCGACGAGCGCGCCGAAGTACGGGGACTCCGCCACGTAGTCCGCCAGCGCGTCGTAGCCCAGCACCACGTCGTCGAAGCGGCCGTCCCGGTCCGGCACGCGCAGGCTGAGGATGATGCCGCCGTAGTTGGTGACGCGCGCCTCCATCCCCTGCCGGTTGGTGAGGGTGTAGACATCAACGGGCTGTCCGCCCGGGGCCGTACCGAAGGAACTCCGCTCCACGCGGCCTCCTGCAACGAAAGATGGGCGCGCGAGACTACGTCAGGCGATCTCGCGCTGGAAGAAAGAGCAGGAAGCCCGGCCATGGGCATACCGTGCACGAGCCCCGGAGCCCCGAATGACAGACAAGTGGACCCGGGTCCAACAGGGGCCCCTGAAACATCTTCAGGCCTGCCGGGACCGTTCTTGACGCAGGGAGTCTTGTTCTCCCTCGGGACCCGGGCGCCGCGAAGCAGTGATAACTCGTCTTGACACCCTCCAGCCCCTAAGGCAGATGCCACCCGAACAAAGCTGGAATGCATGAAAATTTAGGAGAGCACTGGATGCGCTTGAAGACGCTTCTTCTTTGTCCGACCTCCCTCGCGCTGCTGATGCTCTCCACCGCCCCATCCGGAGCCCGGGCGGCCCAGACGGATGCGCCCCTGCGGACCGCGGAGAACACGCCGCCCGCCCCTGACGCCGGGACGGCGCCGGACGCGGGGACGGTGGTGCAGGCCCCCCCGCAGCAGGTGGACGCGGGCACGTACGCCGAAGCCACCGAGGCCTACGACGTTGGCGCTGACGAGTTCTACGAGGAGGTCGTCGTCGTCGGCCTGCAGCGCAGCATGCAGCAGGCGCAGACCATCAAGCGCAACTCCGACCAGATCGTCGACACGGTGGTGGCGCAGGACATCGGCAAGCTGCCGGACGTGACCGTCTCCGAGACGGCGGCGCGCATCCCGGGCGTCCAGGTGGACCGCGCCCGCGGCGAGGCGAACGGCCAGGTGCTGGTGCGCGGCCTGCCCGAGCTCACGACGACCTACAACGGCCGTGAGATCTTCACCGCCGAGACGCGCACCGTCGCGCTCGCGGACTTCCCGTCGGGCGCCATCGCGGCGCTGGAGGTCTACAAGACCACGACCGCCGATCAGGTCGAGGGCGGCCTCGCCGGCCTCATCGACGTGCGCTCGCGCCGGCCGTTCGACTTCGACGGCTTCGAGGTCTCCGGCTCCGTGCGGGGCAGCTACGCCAACCAGTCCGGCCGGTATGACCCGAACGCCAACCTCCTCATCACCGACCGCTGGAAGACCGGGGCGGGCGAGCTGGGCGCGCTGGTCAACTTCTCCTACACCCGCCTCAATTACCTGGACTCCGCGCGCTGGAACACCGGCTTCATCAATCCCGGCACGGCCGCTGACTCGGGCCAGCAGTTCCGCTCTCCGGACGTGGTCGGCATCTTCTACGGCGGGGGCCAGCGCGAGCGGCCGTCCATCAACGGCTCGGTGCAGTGGAAGCCGAATGACGCGCTCGAGTTCTATGTCGACGGCCTCTGGCAGGGCTACCGCGACAGCGTCTCCGACCGTCAGCTGGAGATGCGGCTGTGGGGCGAGGGCGCCCGCTACACCAACGTGCTGCTGCGTCCGGGCACGACGGACCAGGCGCAGAGCATGACGGTGGAGAACGCCGCCCGGCCGTTCATGTTCCAGGGCGCCACCCGACGCGAGACGGACACCCTCCAGCTCGCCGTCGGCGGCGTGTACGACGCGGGGCCGCTGCGCGTCACGGCCGACGTCGCGAGGACGAACAGCAAGTTCGACCTGTCGCTCTACAGCTTCGACCAGGAGCTGGCCACCTCCCCCACGTTCAACGTCAACTTCGACGTGCCTCGGGGGCCCGGCGGCATGGAGTTCGCGCTGCAGGACTACGACCTGACGGACCCCGCCAACTTCCGCTACGTCGGCTTCTTCGACCGCTCCTATGTCGCGGCGGGTGACGACTGGCAGGCCCGCGCGGACGCCGACCTGAGGACGGGCGTGTCCTTCATCCCGAAGATTGAGTTCGGGCTCCGGGCCACGACGCGCGACGCCTACCAGGAGAACGGTCAGCGCTACTGCGCCGACGATGACGGCGGCAACCCCGGTGCGCCCTGCGGCCTGGCGGCCGGGACGCCGCTCTCCGAGATGCCGGTGGACCTGCATGTGTTCCGCCCCGGCTTCCGCGGCGGCGGCGACATCCAGGGGACGCGCTCCTGGGTGGTGCCGACGTATGACAGCCTCCGCAACAACGTGGAGCAGCTGCGCGCCATCCAGGGCTTCAACCCGGGCGCCCCCGAGCGGCTGCGCATCTTCGATGCGAGCGAGCAGACCTACGCCGGGTACGGGCAGGGCCGCTATGAGTTCAAGGTCGGCAGCGTGCCGGTGGACGGCGTCGTCGGCGCCCGGGTGGTGGGCACGCACACCGAGGTCTCCACCACGGCGGTGGGCGGTACCGTCCAGAAGGGCAGCGGGAGCTACACCGACCTGCTCCCCAGCGCCACCACGCGCATCCGCTTCATCCCCGACCTGCACCTGCGGCTGTCCGCCAACCAGACGCGCACGCGGCCGGGCTTCGACCAGATGCGCCCCGTCACCCTCGGCTCTCCCCCGCCCTGTCTGAATGATCCGAACCCGCCGCCGGGCTGCCAGATCACCGGCAGTGGCGGCAACCCGGACCTGGAGCCCGTGCGTTCGAACAACTACGACGCCTCGCTGGAGTACTACTTCCTGCAGACCGGCATGGCGTCACTCGCCCTGTTCCACCGTGACATCAAGGGCTTCATCACGAACCTGGACGTGACGCGGGACGACCCCACCTACGGGCAGGACCGGGTGCGCGTGAACATCCCGGTGAACGGCGGCGAGGGCAGCATCCAGGGCTTCGAGGCGTCGCTCGGCACCTTCTTCGACTTCCTCCCGCAGGGCTGGCTGAAGGGCTTCGGCGCCTACGCCAACGTCACGTACCTGGACGACGAGCAGGCCTTCCCCACGGGCTTCAACCTGGGGCTGGGCGAGGTGGGCCGCATCCCCGGCGTGTCCAAGTGGTCCTACAACCTCGTCGCCATGTACGAGCGCGACGGGCTCTCCGCGCGGCTGGCGTACAACCGCCGCTCGCGGTGGATCACCAGCTACGTCCAGAACCCCGACGGCGACGGGTTCACGGGGGAGTACGTGGACGGCGTCGCGCGGCTCGACTTCTCGGCGAGCTACGCGCCCTGGACGTCGAAGCCGTTGGACGGCCTCTCCTTCACGTTCGACGCGTCCAACATCCTCGGCAACCCCTACCGGAGCTTCCGGCAGTTCACGCCCGAGGGTGACACCTACCCTCGCGACGTGCGCTACGAGGAGAGCATCTTCGCGCTGGGCCTGCGCTTCCGCATCTAGTCAGCGCCCGCGGGTCCGCGCTGGGGCTTCCGGAGTCCGGAGCCTCAGCGCGGCGCGAGCGGGGCGATGCGGGGCACGCCGTCCTGCCACGTCAGCTGGGCAATGTGCATGAAGCGGCCCTGCTTCGCGGGCCCGCAGGCCTGGGTCGCCGACCAGGAGTGGAAGGCGAGCAGGTCCTCGCCGCCGGCCTGGAACACGGTCTGATGACCGGGACCGCTGAGGCACGGCTGGGACGTGCTGCCGAGGAACGGATTGGTGGGCGCATCCACGCAGGGGCCCAGCGGCCCCTCGCAGGTGGCGTAGCCGATGGCGTAGCTCGACACGCGCTCCGAGTCCTGCCAGCCATAGTCCCCGGCGGAGAAGAACAGGAAGTAGGCGCCGCCCCGCTCCACCATGGTGGGGGCCTCCACCACGTGTCGCTCCCAGGGCTTGTCATTGCGGACGAGCGAGACGGGCTCGCCGACGAGCTGGAGTCCATCGGGGGAGAGCCGCTGGGCGAAGAGCTCCGTCGGCTTGTTGAAGGCGGAGTGGTTCCCGTCGTTCTTGAAGTAGAGGTAGAGCTGCCCGTCCGGAGCCCGGAAGGGGCTCGCGTCGATGGTGCCGCCGAGCGCCTGCTGGCAGACAATGGGTTCCGGGGCCTTCGACGTGAAGGGCCCGAGCGGCTCCTGGCTGGTCGCGGCACCAATGCACTGCAGGCCGCTGGCCGCGTGACGTGCGGTGAAATAGAGCACGTAGCCGACGTCGGCCTTCAGCACCTCGGGTGCCCAGGTGAAGCCTTCCTGCGCCCAGGTGGGCAGGACCGGCATGGCGTCGTGCTTGCGCCCGGACGCCCCCTCTTCCATGAGCAGTCGCCAGTTCGTCAGGTCGGTGGAGGCCGCCATCTGCACGTTGACGCCGTCATTCGTCGCATAGGCGAGATAGCGCCCGTCGTGCTCGAGGATGAACGGGTCCGGGAAGTTGGCCCGGAACACGGGCGCGTAGGCCACGTCGGCCCGTGGGGGCGTCTCGCTCTTCGTGGCACAGCCATTCAGGACCAGGGCCGCGGCGAGAAGGCCACGGAACGACGTGCTGCCGATGCCGGACAAGGGAGGTCTCCTGACGCCCTCACCCGGGGTGGGCGGGGACTGAAGTCATCTGCCTGGAGGGTATCAGTCGTCACCACGGTCGTGGAGCCACGCCGTGATATCCACCCGCACCATGTCGATCCGCTATCGCAACCCCGTCCACGACGGTTACTTCGCCGACCCGTTCGTGCTGCGCACGGGAAGTGGTTACGTCGCCTATGGCACCGGGAAGGTCGTCGATGGACGACCGTTCGAGGTGCTCACCTCCCCCAACCTCGTGCACTGGACCTCGGTGGGCGGCGCGCTGGAGCCGCTGCCGCCCGCGCAGGGCACGGACTACTGGGCGCCGGAGGTCGCGGAGCACGAGGGGCGCTGGTGGATGTATTACTCGGTGGGGTTTGAAGACCGGGGCCACCACCTGCGCGTCGCGGTCGCGGACTCGCCCACGGGCCCGTTCCGGGACCTGGGCGTCAACCTGAGCCCCGACGAACGGTTCGCCATCGACGCCTCGCCGTTCCGGGATGACGACGGGACCTGGTACCTCTTCCACGCCCGGGACGTGCTGGAGGGAGCGCGGGTCGGAACGATGCTCGCGGTGGACGTGCTCGACGGGATGATGGCCCTGCGCGGGGGACCGCGCACGATGCTCACGCCCTCGGATGACTGGCAGATCTACCTGCGTCAGCGCCCGATGTACGGCCAGGTCTACGACTGGCACACGCTGGAGGGGCCGTCCGTCGTGAAGCGGCACGGGCGGTACTGGTGCTTCTACTCCGGAGGCTCCTGGCTCACGCCGTCGTACGGCGTCGCGTATGCCGTCGCCGACCACCCGCTCGGCCCGTGGACGGAGCCGAAGGGCGTGCCGCCGCTGCTGCGCACGGTCCCCGGTCGCATCATCGGGCCCGGGCACAACAGCGTCGTCGTCGGGCCGGACGGTCAGGACGTGATGGTCTACCACGCGTGGGACGTGGGCCAGACGGCACGGCGGATGTGCATCGACCCCATCGTGTGGACACCGGAAGGACCGCGGGTGCTCGGACCGACGGATGAGGAAGTCGAGCTGCCACGGCGGTAGGCGCCAGGGTTGGGTGTGGAGGCCAACGCCTGGCGCCGGTGGGTGAACGACAGGCTTCAGTACGTGTAGGTATAGCGGATGTAGCCCTGGTAGTTGATGATCACGAATTCACAGCTGACCATCTTCGCGAAGCTGCTGTGATTCTTGACCATGTGCTCCTCCGCGGCCTTCCGCTGCTCTGAGTTGCAGGACACGCCCGACTCGCCGTGGGCCTTCACTTCAAACTCATCGGCCATGGCGCCGGCCTGGGCCTGGACCGTGCCCGCGTTCTCCGGGATGGCCTCTCTTGCCGCGTCGCCTGTCGTTGCTTCCGAATCGACGCCGCCACAACCGAGCATCAGTCCTCCGGCCAGAATTCCCACGGCGATCCGCATGTGCATGTGTCTTCCCAGGTGAAGGTTGTTCTTCCGTCGCGATGAAGCAGGCACGGCGCAAAGCAGGCTTCATGCCAGCCATCCCGGAGCCCAACATTCCCAGGGATTCCAGAGGGCAATTCGAGCGTGGGCCGATCGTGGTGGTTGTGATTCGTGAATGGAGATGTGTCGATTCACGTCACAGGGCCCTGCCTGGCTGTAGCGCTTCGGGCTACAGGCAAGCCGCACGAGCTGGAGCTCCTGATCCCATCCGCCTCCGCCCCCCTGATGACCGGACACATCAGCTACGGGCCCACGACGCAGGACCGCGAGCGGGTTGGGACAGCGGGTGACCGCCGTCAGGCGGGGCCGGTTCGCGCCTCGTCACGCGGCAGGAGGCGGCCCCCCAGCATCGTGATGCGTTTGGCCGCGAGCCGCTCGCGGGCCTCCGGCTGGATGTCCCCGGGCGTCCACCGGAGGTCCTTGTCGAACTCCACGCGCACCGCCGTGACACCTTCCAGGGCGAGCAAGCGCTGCTCGATTTCACGCATGAAGTAGGCCGCCATCATGCACATGGGAGAGGTGATGTGCATCCGCACCGTCACCTCTCCATCCAGGTGCTTCACGGACTCGATGAGCCCCATCTCCCCGATGCCCAACGGCACCCCGGTGGCGCAACTGCACGGGTCCGGAATGTCCTGGATGCACTCCCGCAGCGCCTGCTCAGTCATGGTGTCCCTCGTGGTAGCTGTACGGCCGGATGTCTCCCCGGGCCTTCAGCCTGGAGAACTCGTCGTGGGCGATGCTCGCCTTCACGGCTGGGACGTCGATGCCCGCGTAGCGCGCGTAGTTGTCGCAGAGAATCATCCGCTTCACCTCCGGCGTCACCTGCATGCCCGCGACCTGCACCAGGTCGTCCGGCAGTTGGAAGTCGTGCCAGAACTTCAGCAGCGCCGGCTGCGGGTGGCTGAACACCGTCCCCGAGCCCCACATGATCTTCGCCGGGCCCGCCCACTTCAGCAGCGCCGCCAGCGACTCCGCGAACCAGCGCTCGCGCTTCACGATGAGCGCGCCCGTCACCTCCAGGTTCACATACACGTTGGGGAACAGGGACAGCTGCATTCCCGTCTCGTCCAGGAAGGCCATGCCGCCGTGGACGATCTCGAAGTTCAGGTCCGGGAACACATCCGCCGCGCCGCCAATGTCATCCACCTTGTAGGCCTCGATGGGCACCGCGCCCATCGGCAGCCCCTTGTGGACGGCGATGTTCCGGATCCCCAGCTTCCGAGCGCGCTCGAAGAGCGGGAAGGCGATGCTCGGGTCGTCCATGCGCCAGCCTGTGTGGCGGAACGACTCCCCCAACCAGGCCGCCGGGTAGAGCTTCAGGCCGTGCGGCTTGAGCTCCTCGGCCTGCTGCTCCAGGTCCTCCAGGGCCGCCGTGCCACGCAGCGGATCCACGCCGGCGTAGAGGAGGAAGCGGTTCGGGTAGCGCCTCTTGATCTCCAGCGACTTCTCATAGGAACAGAGGCCGTCATGGTAGAGCGTCCGCAGTGGCAGCACGTGGTGCACCGCCAGGTCGACGCCGCTCTCCACGAAGAGGATGTGGGCCAGCTCCCGCACCGACCAGTCCTTGAGGAAGCCTGCTTCCGTGGGGACGCGGTGGGTTTCACCCGACAGGCTGCTGTGCAACCCCCAGATGAGCTGCGCCAGGGACGCCGCGTACCTGCCGGCGCGGAAGTTGGTGGGATGAAGGTTGTACGCGTGCGTGACCGCATCAATGACGAAGCCGTCGTCAATCACCAGGAAACTCCCTATCCAACGCCCACCGGCACCGTGCCGGTGGGCCGAAAGCATCACCACGCTACGGATACGTGTCCAGGCAGGCGGGGTGGCGATTCTATTCGAGGACTCGCCGTGGCTCAGTTGATCTGGAGCGAGAACCCCATCAGGAATCCCACCTGCCACTTCTTGGTGGTGGGGATGGGGTCGGGGGTTCCCGCAGGGACCTCTTCTCCAAACCGGAAATCGCCAGCGAGCGCATCCCGCTGGCCCAGATGGACGCCCGCGTGGAGGTTGAGGATGTCCCAGAACGAGAAGTACGTCCCCAGGGTGTAGTCAATGCGAAGGGCCGAACTCACGGGGGCGGTCACGACTCCCACGGCGATGCCCCAGTCCACCATGCTCGGACTCCAGTCGTAGAGCCGCGTGTTGAAGAAGAAGGCCGGAGCGACGGTCAGCGTCGACTGCTCCTCCCGGCCGAAGACGAGCCTGACCTGGCTGCCGTCCTCCGGAACCTTCGCCGACTGACGGATGATGCGCCCGCTGTCGACGCTGGAGACCACCACTCCCGCCGACAGCGAGAAGCGGCTGGTGCCCAGTTGCATGTTCACGACTGCCACGGAACGCTCGGCCGCGTCCACCATGCGGAGGTCTCGGCGAAAGAGTTCCACCTTCACCCCCGTGGGCTCATTGCGCGCGGAGATGAAGCGCGTTTCGTAGAAGAGGTCCTCGCGGCCCATCACGCTCGACAGGAGCGTGTCCAGTTGCTCGATGCGGGTCTTGTTCTCCTGGAGCATGGCCTCCACCTTCGTGGCGTTCTCCTCGTGCTGGGAGGCGACGTCCGTCAGGGCCTTCTTGACCTCGGCGTTCGTCTCGGTGAGTGCCTTCTGGCACTCGGGGGCAAGCGGCTTGCCATCCTTGTCCTTCAGGGCGGCGATGAAGGCGTCGAACCCCTGGACCTCTTTAGTGAAAGCCGCCGCGCGGGCCTTGAATGAGCCCGGGGCATGGGGCCAGTCCTTCAGCCGTTCCGCGCGCTCGCAGATGACCTTGGGATCCTCCAGGCTGTCACCGCTGGTGGCCAGGAGGAAGCCGTGGGCCGCATCGAAGTACCCGAGGTCAGCGGTGAGCTTCTCGCTCTGGTTCCTGAGGTCCTCGACCTTCTTCTCGATCTCCGCTTGGGCTTTGGTGAAGGACTCCGTGCACGGGGCTGGCAGAGCCTCCGCTCGCAGGGACGTGCCATCCGTATGCTTGCGGTTGGGGGGAAACTCGAAGCGTTCGCTCAGTTCCAGGCCGGGAATTGCCGCCAGGAACCTCAGCGCGAGCGCGTTCCCCAGCGGCTGGGAGGTAACGGCGAAGCGGTAGTCATAGCGGAACGGGTTCTGCTTCTTGAAGATGAACTGGAGCCGGTCTCCTTCGGACAAATAGAGGGACCCGTCCGTCACGCGTCCGCTGTCCGCGTCGAACTTCACGACTTCGTGACCGTCCTTGCCCAAAGGCTCCCGGGTGACGCGGGCGCAGTAGGCGGTTGTCTCCGCTTGCGCCACGGTGCCCGTGAGCAGGGCCGCGAGGACCGCGAGGTTCCGGCTTCGTCGATGCATGATGTCCGTGCTCCTGTCGTGCAATGTCTTGCGACCCATCGCAGAGAGAAGAACACGTCTGGATGAATCTCATGGCAACTCTCTGAGAAGTCAGGAAGGGGGTCTTGAGTACCCGGGTGCACATCGCCCGAGCCGGGCCAACCAACCATCTCAAACGAGGACGACCCTGCCTGGACCAGCCTTCGGAACCAGCTTGGAGAGCCAGGCCAGAGTGCGTTCTACGACCCACCGACGTGATGGCTTCTCCGGCCCCCCTTTTCTTCCTCGCCGTCAGGGCCTTTCTCCTTCGGAGCCATCGCTTGAGTTCTTCGGGGTCGGTGGGCATCCGCTTGCCAGTACGAGGTGGGGCGCCGGATCCCCATCCGCCTCCGGCCCCTGATGACCGGACACATCAGCCCGTGACGGCAGTCACCAGGTCCTGCCTGGGGGAACGGAGGCCGCGCCACACGCGGCCCCAATGAGATCAACGGGTTGGGCGCGCAATGGGGCTTCGGAGGGCCTGGCACGCCCGCTGCTATGGGTGGACTCAACGCTGAACGCGGTCCCCACCCTCTTCTTCCGAAACGAGCTCCCCCATGAAGATCTCCTCCGGTCGCGGTTTCTCCACCAACGCCATCCGCCGTCCCCCCGCGCAGGACATCCCGTCCGCCAAGCCGAGCTCCCCCAACGTCCCCCAGAAGCCGGACGCCAAGCCCTCCTCGCCCAACGCTCCGAACGCCCTCCAGAAGCCGGACGCGAAGCCTTCCTCGCCCAACTCGCCGAACTCGCCCCAGAAGCCAGACGCCAAGCCCTCCTCGCCCAACGCTCCGAACGCGCCCCAGAAGCCGGACTCCAAGTTCTCCAAGTCCTCGCTGCTCGACGCCGCCACCGCGTTGCCGGACCTCGCCTCGCCCTTCCTGCCCAACGCCGGCCAGCTGCCGGACCTCGCCTTGTCGTTCCTGCCCAACGCTGGCCAGCTGCCGGGCGCCACGCCCTCCTCGCCGTCGCTGCCCACCGGCGCCCAGCTGCCCGGCTCCGCGGTCGCCTCGCCCATGATGCAGTCGCTCCAGACGGACGGCTTCTCGCCGGCCGGCGCCAGCAAGACCGAGAGCATCGGCAAGCTGCTGGAGGGCGTCGCCTCGGTGATCAGCAGCATCACCGAGCTGGTGCAGGCCGCCACCCAGGGCGTGCAGGCCGTCAGCCAGGGCGTGCAGGGCGTGGCCCAGGGCGTGACGGGCGTCGTCGGCGCCGTTGGCTCCGCGGGCAGCTCCCTGTTGGGCGGCGCGCTCGGTCAGGGCAGCGCGGATCCGACGGCCGGCATGAGCCAGGCCCCGACCATCGAGTAACCCGGCGGCGCCTCGCGCCCGTTGAAACAGAAAGCCCCTTCCCGGCACGGGCCGGAAAGGGGCTGGGGCCGCGCGTTCCGCCGGCTCAGAACGTGACCGAGAACGTCCAGTTGTTGTTGAGCTCGTCGGCCTCGGCGAGGACGTTGGCGCTGTCCGCCTTGCCCTGGAAGGAATTGGGGCCGATCTTCACCTTGTTGGCGTACTCGATCACCTGGCACGCTTCCTGGTAGCCCGCGACCGTGAAGGTCAGAGCCTTGGTCACCGGGATCCCATTCGCGACCACATACCCTGAGTAGCGCTGGGTCAGGGTGCCGCAGTTGCTCAGCTGCCTCAGGCAGAACCCGACGCGGAGCATCCCCGGGCTGCCGCTGGACAGGGGCGACGTGGCCGACACCATCCAGGAGCTCGCGTCCCAGGAGGGAACGCAGGCCGCGGTGACCGTCCTCTCCGCGGGAGCGTCCACGGTCACATCCGCCGCGGACTGGGACTCCTGTTCCGTGAGCTCCGGGCCACACCCCACCAGTCCGATGACCGAGACCAGGGACAACACCTTTCCACCACGCATGAACTTGCCAGACATACAGCCTCCTCGATGCAGCCGTGAGGCGCGCGGATTCTCACGGGAGGTGGCAGGTGTCAAAAGACGTGAAAGACGTTTCAGAAGTGAAGCCGTCCTGGCGCACGCAGACACTGGCACCGTGGCAGGACTCATGCACTTTCTGCTGGGACTTCCGGGACCACAATGACTCAGCGTTAAGTCCGTGTTGCGGAGAGTGCATGATTGGCGCGAGCATGCGGTCCGCTGCTCGCCCCCTGGCGGGCGGTCCTCACCCTCAAGGAGTGTTCAGCACATGCGAATCCCCCGGACTTCCGGCCGTAGGACGCTGCTTGGAACGCTGCTGTGTACCCTTTCCCTCGTGGCCTGTGGTCCGGCGCCCGAGGCCGAGCCCACCGACAACGCTCCCCTGGGTACGGAGCAGCAGCCCGTCGTCTACGGGACCGACAACCGCACGGACGTGTACGCGCACGCGAACGCCACGCTGCGCGCCCGCGCTCAGCAGTCCACCGTCGCGCTGATGAACCCTTCGGACTTCAACGCGACCAACGCCAACAACGTCACCTTCAACGCGCCCACGCTGCGCTCCGCGTACAACCTCTGCACCTCCGAGCGCTTCCTGGACGACCCGACCCCGGCCTTCTGCTCCGGCACGCTCATCGACGATGACCTGGTGCTCACGGCGGGCCACTGCATCACCAGCGCGTCGGCCTGCAGCAGCACGCGCTTCGTCTTCAACTTCTACCGCACCGCCGCCGGCACCCTGCAGACGGTGACGACCGCGGACATCTTCTCCTGCCAGGCGATTGTCGCGCGCCAGCAGGCCACGGTGGGCGGTCGCAACCTGGACTTCGCCGTCGTCCGGCTGGACCGGCCGGCCACCCCGCGCTTCACGCCCGCCCCCATTCGCGCGGGCAACGCCGCGCTGCCCGTGGGCACCAACGTGACGGTCATCGGCTCGGGCAGCGGCATTCCCTTCAAGATCGACTCGGGCGGCAAGGTGCGTGACGCGCGCGCGGGCACGCTGGACTACTTCGTGGGCACCACGGACACGTTCGGCGGCAACTCGGGCTCGGGCGTGTACGAGAACAACGGCTACACGGTGGCCGGCATCCTGGTGCGCGGCGAGACCGACTACAAAGCCAACGGGAGCTGCACCGTCGTCAACACCTGCACGGAGACGGGCTGCCGCGGCGAGGACATCACCTACGTTCGGCCGGCCATCGACGAGTACTGCGGCGTGGCGACCAGCACGCGCCTGTGCGCGGGCTACCCGCCGCCCCCGACGCCGGTGACGTTCACCTTCACCGCCACCAACACCAACAGTGCCAACCAGAACACCGTCAACCGTAACGTCACCCTGGCCGCCGGGCAGACCCTCAAGTTCGGCACCTGCACGGTGCCGGGCGCCTCCGGCACGGGGGACACGTACCTGCGCCTGTTCAACGGAGCCACCCAGGTGGCCTCGAACGACGACGCCTGCGGCACGCTGTCCTACGCGAGCTTCAAGGCCACGACGGCGGGCACCTACCAGATCCGCGTTGGCTGCTACAACAGCGGGAGCTGCAGCGGCACGGTGGCGTACACCGTCCAGTAGTCCCTGAAGGACCGAAGCGGGCGGTGGCGTCCGTCACCGCCCGCCCCGGGTTTGACGGAAAGGGGGAAGCGGATGCCACGAATGGGCATCCCGTGCGACGCCTTCTCTTTCCACTGCTCGCCCTGCTCGGCGTCCTCACCTTCGGGCTCACCGCGCTCGCCTCGGTGGCGCTCTCGCTGCTCCTGCCGCTGGTGCTGTTCGGCGTGGGGGCGGCGGCGTTGGCTTCGATGCGGCCCGTGCTCGCGGCCCGCGCGATGCTCGCGGGGTTCAAGGGCATGGGCGCCTCGTGGCAGTACCTGGGCGTGTTCGCCCGCTGCGTGCTTTCGCCCCTGCGCGAGCAGGAGGAGCGGCAGCTCGCGGACAGCCCGTAGCGGCGTGCATGCTTCGGAGCCCCTTGCCCGTCAGATCGGCCCACGCGTACAGCGGGGCGTGCGCGAGGATGGAAGTCTCCAACGTAGAAGGAGGAGTGAATGTCGAGTCGAACCATCTCCCGGAGGACGTTGCTCCAAGGTGCGTTGGTGGCAGTGGCATTCAATCCCATGAGCCGGAGCTGGGCCTCCACGCTGGAGGCTGGCGCAGTCCCCCTGCCGTCACTCGATGGCGAGGTGCTGCTGGACACAGCGTCGCGGACCGCGGCCGCGGAGGACTTCGGTCACATCCTCCACCGCACGCCGTGGGCGGTGCTCGTTCCCGGCTCGGTGAAGGACATCGTGGCCATGGTCCGCTTCGCGCGGCGCCAGGGCCTGAAGATCGCCGCCGCTCGGGGCCTCGGTGAGAGCCACAGCACCTTCGGCCAGTCCCAGGTGACGGCGGGCATCGTCATCGACATGTCCACGCTGTCGACCGTCCACGAGGTTGGCGAGGACAGCGCCTGGGTGGACGCAGGCGTCCGGTGGCACGAGCTGCTCCAGGCCTCGCTTCCCCGCGGCAAGAGCCCGCCGGTGCTCACCGACTACATCGAGCTGAGCATCGGTGGAACGCTGTCGGCGGGGGGCATCGGCGGACAGGCGTTCCGCTGGGGCCTCCAGGTGGACAACGTCCTGGAAATGGATGTCGTCACAGGTCGGGGTGAGCTCGTGCGGTGCTCGCGCCGGCGTGAGCGGCCCCTGTTCGACGCCGTGCGCTCGGGCCTGGGCCAGTTCGGCATCATCGTGCGAGCAAGGGTGCGGCTCGTCGAAGTGCCGCCCCGCGCTCGGACGTACATCGCGCTGTACAACGACCTCCACCGCTTCATGGAGGACCAGCGGCGGCTCATCGAGGACGGTCGCTTCGACTACGTAGAGGGCTCCGCCGTCGCCTCCAACGGAGGTCGGGCGTATCAGCTCGAGGTGGTGAAGTACTTCACCCCGGGCTCGGAGCCGCACGATGCGAGACTGCTCGCGGGCCTGGGCTTCCAGCCGGGAACGCTCCAGGTGAGTGACGGCAGCTACTTCGACTTCGCCAACCGGCTCGCGCCGCTGGTCGAGCTGCTCAAGCAACTCGGCGTCTGGGGTTTCCCCCATCCGTGGCTGGATATGTTCGTCCCCGCCCGGTCCGCCGAGTCCTTCGTCCAGGAGGTCCTCTCGCAGACCACCGAGGCCGACATGGGACAGGGGCCCATCCTCCTCTACCCCTTCCGCTCCTCGGAGCTGACCACGCCCTTCCTGCGCACTCCCAACGACAGACATGTCTTCCTCTTCTCGCTGCTGCGCACCGCCATTCCACCGACGCCGGAGAACGTCGCATCCCTCGTGCGGAAGAACCGCGCCATCTTCGACCGGCTCACGGCCATTGGCGGGAAGATCTATCCCGTGGATGCCGTGCCATTGAGCCCCGCAGACTGGCGCCGCCACTTCCACCCCTATTGGGAGCGGTTCGAGCACGCGAAGCAGTGCTACGACCCGGACCGCGTCCTCACGCCGGGACAGGGCATCTTCTGATCAAGGTGCGCCCAAGGCCTGGACGACCAGGACCTCCAGCTCGATGACATCGCCACCCCAGCACAGGCCCTCTGGGCTGACGGGGGGCGTCAGGTACGCCAGCCCCCTTCCGGCTTCGGCCCTGGCTCGGCTCGCGGGGAAATGAGGCGTCCTGACGCATCAGGTCATCGCCTGTCTTTTGACAAGGCTGTCAGGCGGGTGCTACCCGTAGCTGAAACATGAATCGGGCTTCATCTTCCCCCGTGCGCCCGAACGAGGAGTCACCCCCATGAAGAAGACGCTTTCGTCCGCGATGCTGCTGTGCGCGTTGGGCCTCACGGGTTGTGGCGAGGAGACGACGCAGACTCCCGTGGACAGCGCGCCCAAGCTGGACAGCCAGTCGAACATCCTGGCCTTCCTGGAGGGCAAGACGCTGGTGATGGAGGGGGACAACATCCCCAGCCACCCGCTGTCGCTGGACGAGGACATCGACTGGGGCTCGGCCAGCCAGTGCTTCCAGAAGGTCACCATTGGCGTGGGCGGCAACAACTTCCACGTCTCCAGCATCCCCGGCACCATCCGCAACTCCGCCGGCGTCGGCAAGCCCGGCAGCACCTGTGATCACTCCGCCGCGCAGAACGCGCTGGTGTTCGACTCCAAGGCGGTCACGATCTCCAACATCACCGCGGGCGGCGGCTGCTTCGAGATCCTGGTGGACTACGGCAGCTTCAAGCAGGAAGGCCGCGCGAGTTTCTCCTCGGACACGAAGAAGCTCTCCATGGAGCTCTACTTCGAGACGAAGGCCACGGGTTGGCGCTGCGCCGACGGCGCGGTGGGCGCCAAGACGGTCACCGTCTCCGGTGTGGCCTTCACCGGCAACGCGGTGCAGGTCTACGACATCAGCGGCTAGTCGCACGGCGGACGGTGGGCGCGAACCGCCCTCACGGCAATCCATCAGGGTGAGGTGTCTATATGTCGGGAGGGTGGTTGGGCGCGGCGCGCCTGGGCGCGGTGGCGCTCGTGCTGGGGCTGGCGCTGCCGGCGGCGGGGCAAGGCACCACGGTGCCGGGCCTCTATTACGGCGACTGGTTGGATGAGAAGGACCGCGAGGAGGACGCGAAGCCTCGCGAGTTCGTCCTCATCAACTACTTCTTCACCCGGCTGTCGGTGACCAACAGCGTGGGCGACCCCGCGGGCCTCAAGGGCGTGTCGCTGGGGCCCCTCGGCTCGCTGTCCGGCAGCGCCGTCCGCGTGGAGCCGGGGCGTTCGGCGTTCTACGTGGAGCAGCGCTGGATCCCCGTGCTGGAGTACAGCCCGTCCTTCGCGGACGGGCTGGCGTCCTTCCGCGCCCAGGTCGAGGTGGACTACCTCTGGGGCCGCGCCGCCAATGCCTCGCAGCAGAACGAGGGCGGCGGCTTCAACGCGGACCAGGTCAACATCCAGACGAAGAACGTCAACGTCGCGGTCTATCCCACGCGCAACCCGGCCCGGCTCACGCTGCTCATCGGCACGCAGCCGGTCTACGACTCCATCTTCGACCCGACGCGCTCGCCGCTCAACGACATCGTCCGCACGGGTTACAAGCTGGCGTTCATTGGCAGCGACGCCACGGGCCTGTCGCTCTACAGCAACTACAAGGGGTTTTCCAAACTGAGCCTCCTGCCTCTGGGCAGCGCCCAGGCGGACAAGGCGACGCAGGACGACCCGCGCCTGAAGTTCATCTACCTGCTCACCGCGGACTACGCCTACCCCGTGCAGCCCGGGACGAACATCGGCCTGTCCGCCTGGTACCTGCGCGATGACACGAAGGGGGACGCGTATGCCTTCGAAGGCATCGTGAAGAGCGGGCCTTCGTCCACGGGCCTCGGCCCATTCGTCGGCACCCCGCGCTTCAACATCGAGCGGCCCACGGGCAACGTCTTCTGGCTGGGCGCGAACTTCCACCACAACATCGACTTCCGCGCGGGGCGCCTCGCCGCTTCCGGATTCGTCATGTACAACGGTGGCAGCTACACGAGCGACCGCGCGGACACCACGTTCAACAAGAAGGTGGACATCTCCGGCCTGTCCGCGAACCTGGAGCTGCTCTACCAGTGGGGCCGCGGTCCGGCGGACCTGGTCACGCTGGAGGGCATGTTCACCACCGGCGACAGCAACCTGGATGACGGCCGCTACACGGGCGCCTTCACGCTCAACCAGTACGGCCTGCCCGGCTCGGTGTGGTTCAACCACAAGATGCTGCTGCTGTTCCCCTTCACCAGCACCGTGAACAACTACACGGGCGCGGTGACGGACATCTCCAACCAGGGCTACGGCCTGCGCACCGGCATCGCGAGCGCGGCGTGGGACGTCATCCCCAACACGCTCAACCTCAAGCTGGCCACGGGCCTTGCCAACGCGGGGGCGAGCCCGCCGCGCTGGGACCCGGCCGTGCGGCGGGGGCGGTTCATTGGCGCCGAGGTGAACGCGGAGGTGCGTTACACCATCCGCTACCTCATGACGGTGGGCCTGCACGCCGGCTACCTGTTCCGCGGCGCCTTCTATGACGGCTCCACGACGGTGAAGAACAACCCCTTCGCCGCCTTCACCACCTTCACCTGGTACGCGTTCTGACCATGAGCCCCTTCCGCGCCCTCAAGGCCCTGCTGCTCGTGGCGGGGCTGGGTTCCTCCACCGGCTGCGTGCGCTCATACGCCAGCGCGCCACCGCTGGCGTTCCAGGACCTGGACTACGCGTCGCCCGGGGCGAAGGAGCCCTGGCCGCTGAAGCGGGTGGCCCTACCCGAGACGGCGGCCACCTACGGCATGGCGCGTGTGCCTCAGATGGCCTACGTGGAGCTGCCCGCCGCGCCCGGTGCGCGCACCGTGGTGCTCATCCATGGCCTGGGCAGCTACCTGAAGTTCTGGAGCGCGCAGCTCGACGCGCTCCAGCGTGCGGGCTACCACGTCGTCGCGGTGGACCTGCCCGGGTATGGCAAGTCCGACAAGCCCGGCTCCTTTCCGTACACCATGGAGGCCATGGCGGACGCGGTGCGTGAGCTGACGCGGAGCCTGGGCGTCGAGCATCCCATCCTGGTGGGCCACTCCATGGGAGGGCAGACGGCGCTGTCGTACGCCATCCGCTACCCGGACGAGCCCGCGGGGGTGGTGCTGGTGTCGCCCGCGGGCTTCGAGAAGTTCTCCCAGAAGGAGAAGGACTGGTTCGCGCGGGTGATGAGCACGGAGTTCATCAAGTCCGCACCCGAGTACGGCATCTGGGGCAGCGTGCGGCAGGCCAACTTCCAGCACTGGCGGCCGGAGCTGGAGTGGCTCATCGAGGAGCGCGTGCGGCTGGCGAAGTCGCCCGAGTTCGACGCGTATGCCTATGCCAACGTGCGCTCGGTGCGGGGGCTCGCCCACGACGACTTCGTGCGCGACAACCTCCACCGCATCACCGCCCCCAGCATCATCATCTTCGGGGAGGCGGACCGCCTGATTCCCAACCCGTTCCTGCACGGCGGCTTCCCGCGGGACATCTTCGAATACGGCCACGCGCGCATCCCGGGCTCGAAGCTGGTGGGACTGGAAGGGTGTGGCCACACGGTGCAGCTCGACTGCCCGGTGCCGTTCAACGCGGCGCTGGAGGCGTTCCTCAAGAGCCTACCGGCGGCCGGGGCACCCGACCCCTAGACAGACTCGGCCGCCCACCCTCCTCCCCCGTGGCGGCCAGGGAGGCACCATGCACGGTCGAGGCATTCGTCGTCTTGGGTGGTTCACGCACGTCCCCTGGTTTCGCGTCGCGGCGTTGGCCGTCGCGGCGACCGCGGGCTGCGGCCCGCTGGGAGCCGAAGCGCCGGACACCGGCGTCCCCCAGGTCGAGCAGGTGGTACAGGGGCTGACGCAGGTGACGGGCTTCGGGTCCAACCCTGGCAACCTCCAGATGTTCCGGCAGGTGCCCGCGGGCATGCCAGCCAATGCACCGCTGGTGGTGGTGTTGCACGGGTGCACGCAGAATGCCGCGAGCATGGAGCCCGGTGGGTGGACTGCGGCGTCGAACGTCTACAAGTTCTACGTCGTCTACGCGCAGCAGCCGAGCAGCAACAACCCCAGCAGCTGCTTCAACTGGTTCGAGCCGGGAGACATCGCGCGCGGCGCGGGTGAGGCGCTGTCCATCAAGCAGATGGTGGACGCCATGAAGGCCGCCTACTCCATCGACCCGGCGCGGGTGTTCGTCACGGGTTTCTCCGCGGGAGGCTTCATGGTTCCCGCCATGTTGGCCACCTACCCGGACGTCTTCGCGGCGGGCGCCATCAACTCGGGCGGTCCGTACCGGTGCGCCAACTCCATGACCGAGGGCTTCAACTGCATGAGCCCCGGCGTCAGCAAGACGCCCGCGGCGTGGGCGGACCTCGTGCGCAACGCCTACCCGGGCTACACGGGTCCCCGGCCGCGCGTCTCCATCTGGCATGGCACGAATGACTTCACGGTGAGGCCCTCCAACCTCACCGAGTCCATGAAGCAGTGGACCCAGGTGCACGGCATCGACCAGACGCCGGACACGACGGACACCGTGGGGGGCTTCCCGCACAAGGTGTACCGGGACAGCGCGGGCACGGCGCTGGTGGAGACCTATGAGCTCACCGGCATGGGTCACGCCGTCCCGGTGGATCCGCAGTACAGCTTTCCTGGGAGCAGCACCGCCTGTGGCGCGACGGGCGCGTACCAGTCCGACGTGAACCTCTGTGGTGTGTATCACCAGGCGCTCTTCTTCGGGCTCACGGAAGCCAGCACTCCGCCGGATGACACCACTGCGCCCACGGTGAACGTGACGGCGCCCGTCTCCGGCGCCACGGTGAGTGGCACCGTGACGGTGACCGCGAGCGCTTCCGACAATGTCGGCGTCACGCGGGTGGACTTCTACGTGGATGGGAACCTCGTGGGCACGGCCAGCGCGGCGCCCCATGCGTTCAGCTGGAACACCACGACGGTCGCCAACGGCTCGCATGTGGTGGGGGCCCGGGCGTTCGATGCGGCGGGGAACTCCGCGCTGGACGCGGACACGTCCGTCACGGTGAGCAACAGCGGGACGACGCCGACGACGGTCAGCTTCACCAGCATCGCGGCGGAGGATGGCTACGTGAAGGCGAACGCGGACGGGAGCGCGGCGGAGCTCGGGACGCTCACGGGCCTGGCGCTCGGACGCGGGGTGGACGGCAAGCACAACCGCTCCCTGCTGTCGTTCGACACGTCCAGCCTGCCGGACACCGCCAGCATCACCCAGGCGTTCCTGACCCTCTCCTACGCGTCCGGCTCCGGAGACCCCTGGGCCAGCCCCGCGGGCAACACGCTCGTCATCGACGTGGCCACGGGCACCTTCAACGCGGCCGCGACGGAGACGGGCGACTGGACCGCCCCCGCGACCGCGAGCGCCGTGGCGGGCGTCGCGAAGTTCACCTCGGGCACCATCCGCTCCACGGACTTCGCGGGGGCGGGGACGTCCGCCGTCAACACGCGGGGCCGGACGCAGCTGCGCCTGCGCTTCGCCCAGAATCCCGCGGCGACGGCCTACCTCTTCGTGAAGGACGGTGCGAACGCCACGCTCACCGTCGTCTACACCCCGTAGTTCCCGCACGCCGCCCCGGGGGACATCCGGGGCGGCGTCAGGAGAGGGATTGAACGCATCACCCCGCCGCATGCGGCACCACCGTCACCGGGGGCAACGTGACAATCACCGCGAGCCATGCCGGAGGTCGCAACCTCTACATCCAGAGCGGCACCGTCACCTTCGACGCCACCACCGTGGGCCGGACCTTCTGGCGACGTCTTCATCACGGGCGGCACGGTGACGCACCTCCAGGGAACCCATGCCGCGATGTTCAAGCTGGACGTCGTCGCCGGCTCCTGGAACTCCCTGGGCAGCACCCTCAACACCACGAACAAGGGCTATGGGATGACCTGCAAGCCCGATGACGCATCGGGCGAATAAATGGCCTGTTGAGGGTGAGGGCGGGTGCAGAGGTGCTGAGGAGAGACGATGACGGGTGCTGCCCGAGCGATGCTCCTGGCCGGTGGACAGGCCGCTTGAGCTCCCTTGGGGGTACACACCTGCCCAGGCCGCGCTCCCATCCGGTGCGTGTGGCAGGGGCCGCCGGCCTGTTGGCCCTCTTGAGCCTCAACACCCCGCAGTCTGGGGTGGCCCTCGTGCCGGGGCCAATCTCGCACCTGCCGTGAGCAAGCCCAGGTGCTCCAGAATTGCCCGCACCCCGGGGGCCCCCTTCACGTACGCCAAGACCCTTGAGCCTGCCTCCACACCTCTCGCAGGCGAACACGTCGAAGTCGAACGTCCTCCTGAGCAACTCTGACCAGTCCACTAGCGGTGCCCTCTGCTCCATCCGCTCATTCCTGGCCGGTGCCTCAAGCCCCGCGCTCGCCTCCTCCGCACCTGCTTGAGGGAGCGCGTCCGAGCCCGTCACCTCGATCGCTGGAGCCGCAGCACGCGCGACTGGACGCCGGCGGGCCCCGTCCGCCTCAACCCCTCCCCGAACCCCACCCATCTGTGCAGGCACTGATGCGCGTCGGTTGAATCCTCTCACACGACAACTACCTTGACGCGCACCGCTACGTCACGCCCTTCCTCAATGCCATCTTCTGAGGGATCCCGGCGGCGCCCCACCCTGCTTCCGACGGTACACAACGCGCAAGGGGAGTCTCCTTCTTGAACGCGAAGTGGACCCATGTGACGGCAATGCACTTGGTGGAACGAAGCTGTCGCATTTACCCTGCCAGCAGTGGATGCCGCGAGCACCATTGACATGCGTTGTAATTTTTTTGAAACCACACACGAATACGAGACAACCAAGGAACACTACAGACAAGCTACTCCAGCCAAGACCGCAGCAGCAAAAACACCATTAGCAATCACGAAAACACTGAGCACAGTGCGCACAATCCAAGCAGTGCGCACAATGGTTTCGATTCGATATTGCACAGGAGCGCGTCCTCGGCCGCGCCTAGCTAGCGCCCAGTCTGCAAAGAAGTAAAGTCCCCATGCCGTAACCGCGTTAACGGCCATGGCCATCTGCCACAGCGGAAGCTGTCGTGGCGCAATAATCGTATTTAAAAGTAAGGCGGAGGGATGCGACGTCCAGAGATTCGACCACTGGGGAACAAGTAGATCCAAAACGACTTTGCTGGACAATGCCGCAAGAACCAACACTGAGTAGCCGCGAACCAACCGATGGACAGCGAGTTCGCAGATGTCTCTCAGTCGCTCCCATGGGTCATCACTAAAACTGTAATGGACGACCCACACCATTGGACTGTAAAGAAGAAATGTCCCCTTGAGAGCCCAGCGATAAAACCACGCTGGAAACACGACAATGAGCATGAGTTGTGTTGTGAAAAACAACACAGGGAGCCTGCCTAAGTCCCACCCCCCCTCAGCCCAAACCCCTCGAACTTGCTGAAACATGACCTGTGGGCGAGTTATCTGCAAAGCCGAGCCAAATTTTTGGAATTCCGGGGAATGCGCTACCGCATTAACTCCTGCCAATGGCTCTGGGGCCTGAGTCATATCGACCCAAGAAATCCCGTGCCACCAATTGTCAGGAATTCTCCTGATAGACTCCAGCGGGGACTTTAAAAAAGCCAAGAGTGTAGCAACAGTTCGAACTCCCACTATCGTAAGCCCGATGATGGGAATCGCAAAGTAGATCATGAACTGAGTGAGCCCTGCGGAATGAGCTACGTCACCGAGAAAAGACTTCACCCTTGAGACATAACTTTGCTGGTCGTATTTGATAAAACTCTCAGCCCTGGGCGCATTCAATACTTTTATGGTCGCCTTCCAAAGATGCTCAATGAGCGGCAAGCCAATTTGGAGCCCAAGTCGCTGCGAGTCAGGCGTCCTCAATAGCAGCAGCGGCGCGACACTGGCGCTTATCAAAAGGTAGAGTGTCTCATAGCGAAAAGCGACGTAAGCGGATATGGCAGTCGCAGCCAATGTCTCAGCGAGAGCCAAGATGCTAATGCGCTCCCTGTCCGTTGAGCCCATGGTTTCTCGCCAGAGCCCATCAGATGGTGTGGCGGAGGACGTGGGGCGTACGCCGCTATGCAGTCCTCTTGTGAGCTTTCCTCTTGTCCCTTCCGCCTCAAGCTCGTCAAGTGGCGGAAGGGCGGTCAAGGGTTTGGGGTTGCTTGCTCCCTGCGATTCACGAGGCCACTTTTGATCAGCGCATGCGTGAAGGCTGCCGCTGTGTGGCACGCATAGGCAGTCCAATCCGGATGACGCCTGAAGCCTACAATGTCACTTATTCCTCGAATGGATAGGAAAGGGTACTCCCTCTTACCACTGCGAACAGCTCGGAAGACTCCGGCAGCCTCCATTTCCACTGCTAGTACGTCCCGAGTAGCGTTGAGCCACTGCTGCAGAGTCTTCGTGTCCTTGATGAGCGCATCACTGGAGCAAATAGGACCAGCACGCACCAAGGGATTACGGGGAGACACTGAGGAACCAAAGTGGTGCTTCAGGCTGTCGAGTACCCGTTTCTTCCATTTTTCGTCGCCATACAAGGACTCCGGCTTGCTCCATTTCACCGGGGGACGCGCCATTCCAATCGAATCTCTGGTGTTCCAGCCCTCGATCCGCAACTCCAGCATGGGAAGAGCCGTAATAATTTTGGTGACTTCGTGGCGGCCTGGGCCCCCAGAGAGCGCGAATTGGTTTGGCGCGCTCTCGTGGATGGCATGAACCGTCAGATCATTGACCCTTGTAGAGAGAATTACGTCTCCAAGCGTGTGTTCAAAGTCCGGAACCCCCCCAGCAATTCCTACGACCAGAATCCAGTGCGGCTCTAGGTCGTCAATGATGTGCCTTGCAACGGTCTGCGCCTCTCCGGTCCCCTGCTCGAAGGCACGAGAAATCGCTACCAGTACCGTCGATCCGTCCGCCACCGGCACTCGGCTGAGATGATAGAACCGGTTCTCGCTCTCCACCGGTTCGCCCGGAAATCGGGCGAGGACGGCTCGAAGCTCGTCCTCTCGCATGGTGATGATGGCGAAATCAACCTTCCCCTTTACCTCTTGGAGCTTCATCGTCTGCTTCACTCCTCGCGGCTTGCGGCGACTCACGGATCCTAAACGAAGGAGCAGGATTCTCGCACGGGCTCAGCGCATGCGCATAAGAGGGATGGGGCCCTGTTGAGGGTGAGGGCGGGTGCAGAGGTGCCGAGGAGGGACGCTGACGGGTGCCGCGAGCTGTGCGCCAGGCCGCTGCAGAAGCCGTGCGGCCCTCATTGGACACACGCCCGCTCAGTCCGCGCGCCCCCTCTGGGGCGCGGCAGGGGGCGGCGCTCGCTTGTTCATCCCTGGGCCCTATGCGGCGGGCCTGACGAGCGTGAACGGATCGGGGACGACGACGCGGATCGCCGCGGCGAGCTCGGGCCCGAGCCGCGACCGCTGGGTGTCCTCGGTCACCTGCCAGGCGGCGCGCAGCCGCTGGTAGAGATGAATGAAGTAGAACGGAGACCGACCATTGAAGTTCATGCCGCTGCGGCGGCGACTCATCGTGTCGGCTTCGTCCCGCATGGGCTCGAAGAACGACATCTTGGTCGCCAGCTCGATACACATCGCCTCTTCGCGTCGGGGATGTACCGCAGCGAGCAGGAACAGCATCGCCAGCGGATCGTCGCTCGCCAGCCAGGCGGCCGCGCCCGTCATGCGATCGAAGCCGAGGTCCTGTGGCAATGACCAGTCGCGGGCGCGGCCAGACACCTCGTCCATCAGGTCGGTGAGCGTGCGTGGTGTCGTCATGCGACGATGATACGGCACGGCGCGCGTTGTTCGGCAACGCGTCGGCGGCCGGCTGCGGTCCGCTCGCCCGCGGCGACGGCCGGGCCACGCACGCCCCACTTCGCTCGACTCCGCCAGCAACGTGGCGAGATTGCCTCTCATCACCTACTCGGGACACGGCGGCCAACTCCCGGACACCCACGGGGATGAGTCCGCTGGGCTGGACGAGACGTGGTGCCTCTATGACGGAGAGGTCATCGACGATGAGCTGTTCGTCGCGATGTCGAAGCAAGAGCAGGCTGACCTGATTCAGAAGCTCCCGCCCACGGCGAGCATGGCGCCCCCCGCGACGGGCGCCACGGACACGCGGGGCAGCCGCTGCAACTCCGGGGCTGAGTTCCACTGCCGCACCAGGTGCTCGGTGGCGCTCTCCGCGGCCTGGGCGAGCGTGGATACGGTGAGCGAGAGGAACAGCGAGGCGGCCGCGGCGTGGGAGGTCTTCATGGGGTCATCCGGTGGGCCCGGTCGTGGGCCCCGTGTGTCGTGAATGCCCGGAGAACCCCAGGGGGCCTCGCGCGTCTAAAAAATCATTTCCGGCCCGCCCACTCCCCTTCCAGCAGTGAGAGCAGCGCGGTGTCCGTGAAGCCCTCGGGCCCGACGTTGTTGTCGCGCAGGATGCCTTCCTGCTGGAAGCCCGCGCGGACGAGCACGCGCAGGGAGGCGACGTTGCGCGGATCCAGACGCGCCTCGATGCGGTGGAGCCCCATCCGCGCGAAGCCGAAGTGCAGGACCGTGGGCATCAGCTCCTTCATCACGCCCTGGCCCCACAGGGGCATGCCCAGCACGTAGCCCACCTCCGCGCGCCGGTCGCGCGAGCTCCAGTTGAACAAGCCCACGGTGCCCAGGGGGACGTCCCCGACCCGCGCGCGGAGCACCCAGCGGAAGCCCTCTCCGCGGCCTGCGGACTCCAGGTCCCGCGTCAGCTTCTCGCGCATCTTCGGCTCGCCCCCCGTCGTGCCGTAGAGGAGGTAGCGCGCCACCTCGGGGTGCTCGTAGATGGCGGCGAGCTCCGCGGCATCCTCCAGCCGGGGCGGCCGCATCCGAAACCGTTCGGTCTCGAGCTCGGGGTACGTGGCGAAGAAAGGGGTCAGCATGGCGCCGACTCTACCGTATCGGAGAGCCTGGCTGGACCGAGCAGAAGTCGGCACGCCTGCGGGCGCTGTGGCAGGCGGCAAGAACAAGATTGGCGGCAGCAGCACGACGCTCTACCTGTCCAGCGCGAGCCTGTACGACCCGGCCACCAGCACCTGGAGTGCCACGGCCAGCACGCTGGCGGTGCGCAACTCCTTTCACGCTCAGCTCCCTGCACTCGGGCAAGGTGCTGGCGGTGGGAGACACCAACAGCTCGGGCCTGGGGCTCGCCTCCACGGAGCTCTACACCTCGTGACCTGACTTCGCGCCTCTTCGCGGAACGCCTCTTGGGATTGCGACGCTGGCCGGGCTACACCTCGATCGAGCCATCCGCACTCGAAGTCAGGGAGCCCCCGTGACCGTGTCGCCGCGCGCCGTGCTGAGAACCCTCATCCTGCTCCTCGCCCTCACCGCCTGCGGAGGGGGCGACGCGCCGCCGGCCCCCGAGACGCCAGTGACACCGGAGACACCGGAGACACCGGAGACACCGGAGACACCCGCGGCGCTCGTCCTGAGCCCGGGCAACCAGAGTGTCGACATGGGCGGCGCGCCCCTCACCTTCAGCGCCACCGGCGCGAGCGGCACGTACACCTGGGAGCTGAGCCCTGCGAGCGGCGCGGGCACGCTGTCCGCCTCGAGCGGCGCCAGCGTTCAGTACACCCCGCCCGCGAGCACTCCCGGGCTCGTGAAGGCCACGCTCACCGTCAGCTCCGACACCCAGAAGGCCTCGTCGGTCATCCAGGTGCATATGCGCACCGAGGTGCAGGGTCGGGTGCTCGCCGACATTGATCGGCCGGCGTCGGGGCTCACCGTGGCGCTCGCCCTGCCGGATGGCAGCTTCAGCAGCGTGAAGACGGACGCGCAGGGGCTCTTCAGCTTCACGAAAGTACGCTCGCCCTATGAGCTCGTGCTCTTGGAGCCCACGAATGCCACCACGTCGGTGTTCTACGGCCTCACGCGCTCCGACCCGGCCCTCACCCTCTCCGGTGGCGCCGGCACGCCCACCCCGTTCAGCTTCACGGACGTGAGCGGCAACGTCCTCGGCGGCGTCCCCCCGCCCGCCGCACCCGCGACCCAGGTCTACAGCGTGGCAATCGCGGTCACGAATCCCATCCCCCTCCGCTTCCAAGGCCGTACCAGCAGCTCGAGTGACTATACGGACAGAGTGTTGTGGCAGAGCATCCCGGGCACCACCGCGACCGTCCATGCCCTCCAATTCGAAAAGGACGCGGCCGGTAACCCCAGCCAGTACTCCTACGGGAAGCTCAAGGAGTTGGCGCTCGTCTCGCGGGGCAGCCTCACGGAACAGGACGTCACCCTTGGCCCCATCCCCCACGACGCCTTCACCGCGACGCTGCAACCCGCCGCGGGCGTCTCCCTCACGAGCCACGGCGTCGTGCTGCAGTACGCGCCCACCGCCGTGACCCCGCTGTTCAGCCGCAGCGGCAGCGACGAAACCACCGTGGCTATCGCGACGCCGAACGTGCCGGGCGCCACGCTCTACCTCACCGCGACGGGCACCACCGCCACCGGCACGGCGACCGCGCTGCGCACGGGCCTCGCCTCCGACGCGACAGGCGTCACCCTCGCCATCCCGGCGGCCGCAGTGCGACAGGCACCCGCCAGCGGCGCAACGAATGTCGGCCCGGGGACTGCGTTCTCGTGGAGCCCCGTGCCCGGTGCCGTGCACAAGGTCTCGCTCACGCCTTCCGTCGCGGGTCAGCCCACGCTGCTGCTGTTCACGAGCGAGACCCAGTGGGTGCTGCCGAACCTCGCCGCACTGGGCGTGAAGCTGCCTCCAAGCGCGTCCTATCGCTGGGAGTTGAGCAGCGTCATTCCCGCAGCCACCACGGATGCCATCGCCATCCCCGGCGGTTGGGACAGGGTCTATTCCGGGCCGCTGGCTTCCGCGACCTCCGGCGAGTCCACACTCCTCAAGAGCACCGGCACCTTCTCCTTCACCACGGCGCCGTAGCGCGCAGGGCGCGGGTGCAGACGGGGGCTTCACTGCAGGGCGGCCCGGAGATGGGCCGCCCTGCGCGTTTTTACGCGTCTAGCTGCGCGAGCCGCGCAAGCACAAGCTCGAGCCGCAGCCGGTGACGCAGATGACACGCTCGCCGAGGGCTGCACAATCCGCGTCGACGGAGCAGGACTGGGAGCAGACGCTTTCGGCGTCCACACAGTTGATCTCGCCGTTCGCATCGGGTCCGAGTTGCTTCATCGGCCTGCACTCGAGCCCCTCCGTGCATCCGCCAGAGTCCTCGCATTCAGCCCCGAGCTCGGCGGGCGAGCCACATGCAAGCTGGACAGCAACGAGGGCGAACAAGCAGAGCTTCTTCATGAGTGATACATCCCGGGTGAGAAGGTAGAGGTGCAGCCTCGCATACCCGTGCACCCGATGCCCGGGGTCGCCGTGCGTGGGCAGGTGGGTCTCGAGCAACCGCGCCTGTGCCCAGCGCCTATTTCCAGGCTGCCATTGGAGTCGGACGGTCGCGGGTGCCATCGCTGCGAAGTGGCGGTGGCACCCGCGTAGGGGACGCGCCATGACGACCCTGTCAGGAACGAACGGGCCCGGGGACCCGTCCCCAGAGGGAGCGGGGCTCTGCACCGGTCTTGCACTGGCAGCCCGGCTCACCGGTGGAGGAGGTTCCCATGCGATGGATGCGCACGTTGCCCCTGGGTGTACTGGCGATGCTGGGCGGCTGTACCGCGAGCAAGGTGGAGGAGGACCTGGACATCGTCCTGAAGGGGCGACTCGTTGACGAGGCTGGCGCGCCGCTCCCGGAAACGCTGCTGAAGCTCTACCGCAGCGAGAACTCCTCGTGCGCGTTCGCGGCCTTCTCATCGAGCTGGAGGTCGGTGAAGACCCGAGCCGACGGCACCTTCGAGCTCGACCTGCTGGGGGCGGACACCCGCAACGGGAGCATCGCGCGCTGCTTCATCGTCCGTTCGCCCGCGCAGTCCCAGGGAAGGAGCCTCTCGGCCTACTTCCCCATCCAGCAGTCGGAGGTGGCGCTGCCCACCTTCCAGGAGTGGACCGGCACACTGACGGCCACCGCGGAGGCGCAGGGGGTGAGCGTGAGCTTCCGGCCCCTGTCCGTCACCCACGGTGCCGGGAAAGATGAGCACGTGCTGTCCATCCGCCCGTCGGGCGTCAGGGAGGCCTGGCAGGTGCTCAAGGCCTCCTCACCGGTCCACCTGAGCGACGACGTCCTCGAGGACGCGGCGGGGCTCAAGGCCTCCGTCATCGTCGAGCGCGACGCGAAAGCGGGGGGCGTGACGGTCGGCCTCTCCTACTCCAGCGACGAGGTGGCCCTGCCTCGCCGCGCTCGCGTCCCGGCAAGCCGTGGCGCGGCGTGCACCTACCTGAACGCCGAGACGCCCTGCCGCATCACCAGCGGCGACCTCGGCGGGCTCGTGCTCTTCCAGTCGGGAGTCCGGGAGGTCGCGGTGCAGCTCTCGCGGTCCGTGGTGCCGCGCAAGGCCGTGCTGCGCAACTTCGAGGTCTCGGGCATCCTGAACGAGCTGGTGCTGGAGGGGAGTGCCGACGGCACCCAGTGGATGCCCCTGGCCAACCTGCTTGGCGGCGCCGGTGTGCAGCCCTTCATGGAAGTGGCCCTCACGGGAACGACACCGGTGTCGCAGGTCCGTGTGCGGGCAACCCCGCGGGAGACAACGGGAGAATTGCGCTCGCTGGGGCAGCTCTCCCTCTTCGAGTAGCAAGCCGACGACCACGAGCCGCAGCGGGTCGGGCGTCAGTGGGAGGGTTCTCCCACTGCGGCGACTCCGTCGCTCAGCCCAACTGAATCACGCAGTCAGTCCAGACGGCCCTGGAGCGATGGCTCGAGCTGTTGCAGCAGCTCTCGGGCCTGCTCTTCCTCTGTCAGGTGCCGCTCGTAGCGCAGCCGACCCGCCGCGAGCTCCCAGCAGTCGAGATTATCCTCGCACTGCGTCAGGATGGCGTACCAGCGCGCATCCTCGAGCAGCGTCGCGGCACTCTCGAGGATGCGATGCGCCAGTTCGTACTGCGCGTACACCATGTCAGCGCCGGCCGGCATGAACTCGAGGTAGAGCGCAGCAGGCAACTGCGGGGCGCTGTCACTCGGGTGGAAGCGCAGCCCACGACGGACGGCCCCCGGCTCGAACAACCCTATTGCGTTGCGCGGGGGTCCCCCTCCCATGTCCGGGCTCCGCGCCAGCGCCTCGGTCACCAACCGCCGCGCCGCCTCCTCGCGTCCTGCCCGGTCCTCCGCCCCAGGATTTCTTGAGACACCTCTCTGGGGGAATAACCTCCCCCTCGTGAGGTGGATGTGAAGAAGCAGCAGAAGCAGGACAGGACGGCGGAGCGCGGTCGGTTCTCGGCGAAGCGGAAGAAGGAGGCCGTTCTCCGATTGCTCAAGGGCGAGGAACTCGACGCGCTGTCTCGGGAGCTGGGCGTCACCGCGGCGGTGCTGAGCGAGTGGCGGGAGAAGTTCCTGGCTGGGGCCGAGGCCAACCTCAAGAGCCGTGAGCCGGAGCCAGCAGACGACGAGGTGCTGCGGCTCAAGGCCATGGTGGGCGAGCTGATGATGAAGAACGAGCTCTTGGCCGAGAAGGCCCGGCTGCTGGAGGGCAACGCGCCGGGTTTTCCCTGGAGGAAGTCGAGAGGATGAGCGCCACTCTCTCGCCTTCCAGCGGCAAGCCGTACGGGCTGGCGCTCGTGACGACCACCTGGCGCGTGCCTCGCGCCACGGTGTACCGGCACCGCAGCCGCCGCCAGTCCGAGACCCGCCCGGTAGCCCGGCGCGGCCCCAAGACGGCGCTGACGGACGAGGCGCTGCTGGAGGCCATCCGTGGCGTGCTGGCCCGCTCGCCTTTCCTGGGCGAGGGGCACCGCAAGGTATGGGCTCGGCTGCGCGCTCAGGACGTGCGCACCTCGAAGGCCCGCTGCCTGCGGCTGATGCGCCAGGCAGGGCTCTTGGCACCAGGCCGTGCTCGCCGGGTGCTGGGGCCGCGCCACCACGACGGCACCATCACCACCGACAAGCCTGACGTCATGTGGGGCACCGACGCCACCTGCACGGTGACGACGCTGGAGGGCCAGGCCACCGTCTTCATCGCCATCGACCACGGCACCGCCGAGTGCGTCGGCATCCACGCGGCCAAGGTAGGCACCCGTTTCGAAGCCCTCGAGCCCATCCGCCAGGGCGTCAAGGCTCGCTTCGGTGCGTACGGCCGGGGCGTAGCCACTGGGCTGGCCATCCGCCACGACAACGGCAGCCAGTACACCTCCGACGCCTTCCAGGACGAGCTGCGCTTCCTCGGAGCCGAGTCCAGTCCGTCCTTCGTCCGCAGCCCCGAGGGCAACGGCTGCGCCGAGCGCTTCATCCGCACCCTCAAGGAGCAGCTGCTCTGGGTGCACACCTTCTCCACCGTGGAGGAACTCCGCAGGGCCCTGCTGGAGTGGGCCCACCGGTACAACGAGCACTGGCTACTGGAGCGCCACAACTTCCTCTCGCCGAGTCAGGCCCGGCGGGAGCTGATGCAGTCGAAGCAGGCAGCCTGATTACGACCAACCTGGTGTCTCAACAATCCGGTGCGGTACACCGGACGGGTAGCACGGCGGTCCATCGGGTGTGGACCGGAGCGACCTGCCAGACGCGGACGGTATGCATCAGCGAGGACCCGAGCCCCTGCTGGGCTCTCGCAGCGGCCCACCCTCGAAGCGAGGGGACCGCGACTTCATCAACGCCGTCATCTGGCGTGTGAAGACGGTGAGCGTCAAGGTAGTTGTCGCGTGAGAGGGTTCAGCCGATGCGCTTCATCTCCTGCACTGCCGGGGTGAGGTTCGGAGAGGGGCCGAGACGGACGGGGCCCATCGGCGTCCAGTCGCGCGTGTCTCGGCTCCAGCGCTCGGGGTGACGGTCGCGAGCGCGTTGGTACACCTCGCGGCGTCGGGCCAGCAGCGCGTGCTCGCGGCAGAAGTGCCTGTCGTCGGGCGTGACGAAGCGAATAGCGGAGTGGCGGTGCTCGGTGTTGTACCAGGCCACGAAGCGCGTCACCCACGAGCGCGCATCCTCGACGGACGCGAAGGGGCGCCGCGGGAAAGAGGGGCGGTACTTCAGCGTACGGAAGAGGGCTTCGGAGAAGGCGTTGTCGTCCGAGACGCGGGGCCGGCTGAAGGAGGGCGTGACGCCCAGCCATTGCAGCGTCGCGAGCATCGTGGCGCCCTTCATGGGGCCGCCGTTGTCCGAGTGCAGCACCAGGCCCTCCGGGCAGCCGGCCTGCTGCCAGCAGCGGCGGATGAGGGCCGCTGCATGCTCGGACGACTCCTCCTCGTGCACCTCAAAGCCCATGATGCGCCGGCTGAAGACGTCCACCACCAGGTACAGGTAGAGGAAGGCTCCCTTCACCGGGCCCTTCAAGTAGGTGATGTCCCAGCTCCACACCCCGTTCGGCTCGGTGGCGGTGTGCTCGGCCCGGGGCCTGGGCGTGGGGGCCTTGGCGTGGCCTCGGTGGGCCAGCTGCCCTGCTTCGCGCAGCACCCGGTAGAAGCTTGCCTCGCTGGCCACGTACTCGCCCCGGTCGGCCAACCTGGGGACAATCTGCTTGGGCGAGGCGTCGCGGAACTCCTCGCTGTTGGCCACCGCCAGGATGCGGCGCCGCTCCAGCTCGGAGAGGCGGTTGGCCGGCTGGGTGCGTGGGCCGCACCGCCCGTCCTGGGCCGTTTCCGGCTTCCTCCAGCGCTGGATGGTGCGAGGGGCCACCCCGAGCCGCTCGCACACGGCCTCCAGGCGCACGCCCTTCTCCAGCGCCTCGTCGATGAGGGCGAGCCTCATTTCTCGCTCTTCTCGTCCGCTGCGTCGTCCTCGTCTTCCAGGGGCCGCTCGTCCCAGCCCAGCGCCTGAAGTTTTTTTTCGAGCACCAGCAGCGCCGCCGTCTCCGCCAGCGCCTTCTCCTTGCGGCGCAGCTCGCGCTCGAGCTCCTTCACCCGTTTCTCCGACGAGGCCAGCCGCCGACGCTGGCTGGCCGTTAGAGCTGCGGAGGAGGCCGTCTGCGCGCCTTGGGAAAGTGCTCCAGCGGCCGCGGCCCGCCACTCCCCCAGCTGCTCTTCATGCAGCCCTTCCCGGCGCAGAAGTGCTCCCAGCGCCTCGCCCTCCAGCCCGTGCGCTTCCGCCAGCACGCGCAGTTTCTCCTCGGGCGTCCACTTCTTCGGACCGGCAGGCTTCTTCTCCTCGGGCGGGGGCGTCATCGCCGCCAACTTATTCGCCTCCCGCAGCCACTGCGACAACGTCGGCTGCGAGACGCCCACCTGGCGCGCCAGCGCCGCGGCACTCACCGCGCCCGGGCCCACCATCCGCTTCACCATCTGAGACTTGAATGCATCCGTGTACGGCACTGCGTCCTGCCTGCTCTCGCCCCCAAGGCGCGGTCATCCCGGCCATTCAGCCGAGGCGACAACTTCCCTGACACAGGGGGAAGACGGGCGTGCAGTGGCGGGACTTGCCCGAGCGGTTCGGCCATTGGAAGACCGTCTACAACCGCTTCCACCGCTGGGCGCAGGCCGGCAGATGGGAAGCCATCTTCAAGGCCCTGCGGCTTGAAATGGATGAGCGCGGCTCGCTCACGGATGCCTCCGTCGTCCGCACGCACCAGGACGCCTCGGGCGGAAAAGGGGGTCCGAAGCAATGCTTTGGGGCGTTCTCGAGGAGGTTTTTCAACGAAGGTTCACGCCGTCACAACGACGGGCGGTAAGCCGATCCACCTCGCGCTGACACCCGGCCAGCAGCATGAGTCCACCATGGCCGAGGAGTTGCTGGTGCACGCCGAGGGCGAAGCCTTCATCGCGGACACCGGCTATGATGCCGAGCGCATTCGCTCCAACGTCTTGAAGGTGGAGATGAAGCCTGTGATTCATTCCCACCCCGGCCGCAAGCAACCTCCGCCGCTGGACCGCCCCCTCTACCGGCTGCGCCACCGGGTGGAGTGCTTCTTCCACGACCTCAAGCGCTTTCGGGCTGCGGCCACTCGCTACGACAAGACAGCGAAGTGCTATCTCGCCGTCCTGCACGTCGCTTCCCTGCTTCTTTGGCTGCGCTAATCAGGGACAGCCCCGAGTACTGCGGTGCATGGCAGCTACGTCCAATGGGTGCAGTGTCTCCATTCCCAGGGAGTAATCGCCCAGTAGATAGCTTGCCAGGCCTGCCTACGTCCCCGAGGGGCCCCGAAGTGCAGAGAGCCACCGAACTGGGAGAGGCTCGCTCTCCAGGCTCAATGTGTTGAGCCGAGGAGGCCATCAACTGCAGAACCAGCCGCCTGCGGTTGCCGCGCATCCTCCTCGCTCCGGGACATAATCCCATGCGTCAGCCTGCTCCTTCGATATGCAGGGATGACGCCCCTGGCAGGAGCGCCTCTTTTCGTACGAACACCGCATCTGCATGGTGTTGAAACCAAGCCTCGCAAGAATAGCACCATGCGACCTGCTCACAAACCATCAGGGCTTTCAATGAAAGGAGGCAGCCGTGGGATTCTCCAAGGAATATCTACACGTGCCCGATTGGACCCCCAAGCAGGACGGAAGCGGATACCAGGAAGGGGCAATAGTCAAGCATGGCGGAAATATATTTGTCGCCAAGTTCTGGGCTGGTGGGGCTCCTGGAGAGGATCCTGGATGGGCACTCCATGACGAGCTCTACGATGTATCGGCTCCTCCAGGCGGCAGAACTGAAACGGCAAAGGTCATCACATACATTCCAACCTGGCGAGGGGCGGATGATCTGAATCTCCTGAACGGAGAGATATACAAGAATATGACCCATGGAATCCTATCATTCCTCATGCTCAGCGAGAGACACCTCGGCGAATTCGAGACAACCTCGTTGGAGGCGATCGAGCGGTTCGTCCAGAATGTTGTCTCCATCGGCCACGCCAACGACACCCGAATCATGGTCGCGTTGGGTGGCGCATCGGACTTTGGGTTTCTTCAGTTCATGGAAGAGGTGGGGAAGCATCTCTCCGTTTCGGAGAACGGCTACAGTTTCTCGGACGCAGCCGCCGAACGACTTCTCGACGGACTGGTGGCGAGGGTCGTGGATTTCGTGCAATCCAGGGGACTGGATGGCGTGGATTTGGATCTGGAGGGGTGGTGGGGCAAGGTCGGCAATGACCAGGGCGGCAGACTCAAGAGCCAGGGCCCCCATCCTGCTGGGTATGCCCTGACAGTCTTCGCGGAGCGGTTGCGGCGCTCCATGCCTGACAAGCTCGTCTCCGCAGCTGTCTTTGCAACCTCGTGGTATGGGAATAACTATGACCCGAAGATGGTTGACCACCTCGACTGGGTCGGAGTCATGACCTATGACCTGACGGGCTCCTGGAACAAGTCCCCCGTGGGTCCCCATACGTCCCTATTCAAGATACGCGATCAGGAAGCGTATGCAGCGGAGCAGCAGGGCCCATGGCCCAGCGGATCCTTGGACAATCCCATCTTCTCGACGGAAGACTCCCTCTGGTATTGGACCAATCCGTTCTTCGTGAACTGGCAGGGGCCCGGGCAGCAGGTTTCAAGAGCCAAGCTGGCACTGGGTGTTCCCATCTATGGTTACGACTTTGCCTATGGCAAAGCCGAAGACAGTCAGACTGGCTACATGTCCGTCCGATACAAGGACATCCTGGCTCAGTTCCCCGACGCACACCTGTCTGCGACTGCCAACATCAAGGTGCCGGGAAACACGTCCCGGCCTCCCTTCATTTCCACAGCCGGGACATACCATTACGCCCACAACATATACTACGAAACTCCAGGGAGCGCCGCAGCCAAGCTGAGTTTTGCCAAAAGCCAGGGAATGCAAGGCGTCATCATCTGGGAGGTCACGAATGATGCTTGGGATGAGGGAAGAAGCATCATCAAGTCCCTTTATAGGATCTCTGGCGACAGGAAATCCGGCGGATCGCAGTATGAAGTCGGATGTTTGACTGAGTAGCTTCCTGGTAAGCCTGATTGAGACGGGAATCCCTATGTCCAGCACCGCTGAAGACGTCAAGCCTTGGCCCGCCCGGAAGGTGCCATTCATTTTTGTACCGGAGGACCATCCCTACAAAGGGGACATCCTTTCCGCAATGGAGAAGATCGAGGCGAATACCCGAATCTGGTTTTGCCAGCGAGGTAACGAAGAGCATTATGTTCGCATTATCTACAAAGCAGAGGAAGGAAATTGGAGCGAGTCTACCGGGGTGAAACAGCCCCAGTCGGGCGCTCCGATTGAGCAGGAAATGAACATCACAGCGGGGCACTTAGCGCTTCACGAGTTGGGGCATGTGCTCGGGCTGATTCATGAGCAGTCTCGCTCGGACCGGGACATGTTCATCGAGGTGCAGTGGGCGGATATCCCTGGGTCCGAGAACCATAAGTTCGGAGTTAACAAAAACACAAAGCCGCTGACGGAATACGATCATCTATCCGTTATGCACTACCCAGCGCCTGCAACCGGCTGGGGGGGACCACCGGATCGAGAAGTATGGACAATGCGATTGAAGACCGATCGGACGAAGCCGCTGGGAGGAGGGGTCCGGGGCTGGGGGAACTGGACCCAGTCAGACATTGATGGGGTGAACAAGCTCTATGAAAACTTTTCCGGTTGGTCCGACCAACGACAGGTTCCCGGCGTAGGAACCACGAGCAGTCCGGCGCTCGCGGTCTTTCAAAGTCGGCTCTATCTGGCCTGGAAGGGCAGCGGCGACCAGCACATCTGGTGGAGCAGTTTCGATGGCGCGAACTGGTCGGGCCAGCAACAGGTCCCCGGCGTGGGCACCACGGACGGCCCGGCGCTCGCGGTCTTCCAAAATCGGCTCTACATGGCCTGGAAGGGCAGCGGCGACCAGCACATCTGGTGGAGCAGTTTCGATGGCGCGAACTGGTCGGGCCAGCAACAGGTCCCCGGCGTGGGCACCATGGACAGCCCAGCACTGGCGGTCTTCCAAAATCGGCTCTACATGGCCTGGAAGGGCAACGGCGACCAGTACATCTGGTGGAGCAGTTTCGATGGCGCGAACTGGTCGGGCCAGCAACAGGTCCCCGGCGTGGGCACCACGGACAGCCCAGCACTGGCGGTCTTCCAAAATCGGCTCTACATGGCCTGGAAGGGCAACGGCGATCAGGGCCTTTGGTGGAGTAGTTTCGATGGCGCGAGCTGGTCGGGCCAGCAGCGCTATCAATTCGCCGGTACTCGCCACAGGCCAGCGATCGCTGCTCTCGGAAGCAGGCTTTATGTGACCTGGAGGGGCAGTGGCGACCAGCACATCTGGTACGCTGATTTCAACGGCGGTGCCGACCCATGGTCGGGACAGGCGCGTGTTGGATGGATCGGGACCACGGTTGGTCCCACCCTGGCGGAATATGCGGGGCGGCTCTACATGAGCTGGATGGGTTCTGGTGATCAGCACCTCTGGTATGCGGACTTCACCCGTGGTTGATACCAGCGATGCTCGGCACAAAGTGCGGGAGAGCCACCGAATCCGGGCGAGCTCATCCAGGAGCTGATGGGCCACGCGACCATCCAGATAGCCATGCGGTACGCCCACCCGTGCTCCCCACCTACCCCTCCCCTGCCACACCGCGCCAGGGCACAGATGGCGGGGGGGCCCACGGAGCTCCACCGCCCAAGAGTGCATCTCCCTGCCGGGCGTCACTCCCACGGTTCGCATGCAGGTGCGTAGTGGCGTGCAGGGAGCATCTCTCCAGGAACGCCGGGCTCGCAGGCGCCCACACGATTCGTCAGGGGCGGAGCGCGCGCTTCAGTGCTAGTCCATACCGCCATGTCCGGCGACTCACCCTCCCCCTCCCCCGGCGGCCTGCCCACCCTGCGCTTCCCCCCCGAGCTCCCCATCTCGAGCCGGGTGGAGGACATCACCGCGGCCATCTCCGCCCATCAGGTGGTCATCGTCGCGGGGGCCACCGGCTCGGGGAAGACGACGCAGCTGCCGAAGGTCCTGCTCGCCATGGGGCGCGGCCGCCCGCGCCAGATTGGCGTCACCCAGCCCCGGCGCATCGCCGCGACGAGCGTGGCGGCGCGCGTGGCTCGCGAGCTCGGCACGGAGCTGGGCACGGACGTCGGCTACCAGATCCGCTTCGAGGACCGCTCGTCCAAGCGGACGGCCGTGAAGTTCATGACCGACGGCGTCCTGCTCGCGCAGATCCACAGCGACCCGCTCCTGAGCCGCTACGACACCATCGTGCTCGACGAGGCCCACGAGCGCAGCCTCACCATCGACTTCCTGCTCGGGTGGCTCAAGCGCATCCTCCCCAGGCGCCCCGACCTCAAGGTGGTGGTCAGCTCGGCCACCATCGAGACCGAGCGCTTCTCGCAATTCTTCGGCGGGGCTCCGGTCATCCAGGTGGAGGGCCGGACCTTCCCGGTGGACGTGCTCTACGAGCCGCCCCCCGAGGACGACGAGCTCGCCGACTCCGTCGCCGATTCGGTGGCCAACGTGCTCTCGCTCGATCCGAACGGGGACGTCCTCGTGTTCCTCCCCGGGGAGCGGGAGATCCGCGAGGCGGAGAATGCCCTCAACGCACGCGAGCTCCGCGGCACGGTGGTGCAGCCCCTGTATTCGCGTCTGTCGGCCGCCGAGCAGTCGCGCGTCTTCGCCACCATCCCCCAGCGACGCGTCATCCTCGCCACCAACGTCGCGGAGACGTCGATCACCATCCCGGGGATCGTCTACGTCGTGGACACGGGGGTGGCGCGCCTGTCGCGCTACGACCCACGCTCGGGCACCACGCGCCTGCACATCGAGCCGGTCTCCCAGGCCAGCGCCGACCAGCGCAAGGGGCGCTGCGGCCGCGTGCGCGAGGGGATCTGCGTGCGCCTCTACGACGAGGTGAACTTCACCACGCGGCCCGCCTTCACCGACCCGGAGATCAAGCGCACCGGGCTCGCGGGGGTCATCCTGCGGATGAAGTCCCTCGGCCTCGGTGACGTCGAGGACTTCCCCTTCCTCGACCCGCCCCAGCCGCGGGCCATCGCCGAGGGCTGGCGGGTGCTCGAGGAGCTCGGGGCCATCGAGGGCAAGGAGCGCACCTTGACGCCGCTCGGGCACCAGCTCGCGCGCTTCCCGGTGGACCCGCGCATCGCGCGGATGATCCTCGCCGGCGCTGAGTACGGGTGCCTGGAGGAGGTGCTCATCGTCGCCGCGGCGCTCAACCTGCAGGACCCGCGCGAGCGGCCACGGGAGCTCGCGCAGAAGGCGGACGAGTCGCACCGACGCTTCCGTGACGAGCACTCGGACTTCACGGGGCTGCTCAAGCTGTGGGCGTTCGTGCGCGAGGCCGAGGGCCGGGGGACGTCCCACCTGCGGCGCGTGTGCCGGGACAACTTCCTGTCCTTCCTGCGGGTGCGCGAGTGGCGGGACGTCCAGCGCCAGCTCGAGGAGACCGTCCGCGAGCTGCGCCTGCCGCGCAAGGGCCAGGGCGCCCCGGCACGCGGGGACGTGCTGCACCAGGCGCTCCTCACCGGGCTGCTGTCCCGCATCGGCCAGTGGAATCCGGAGCAGCGCCACTACACGGGCGCGAAGCAGACGCGCTTCACGGTTCACCCCTCGTCGGCGCTCGCGAAGAAGCCCCCTGCTTGGGTGATGGCGTTCGAGCTCGTGGAGACGTCCCAGCTGTTCGCGCGCACCGTGGCGAAGCTCGACCCGGAGTGGCTCGCGGCGGCGGCGCCCCACCTGCTCAAGCGCAGCTACTCCGAACCGCACTGGTCGGAGAAGTCCGCGCGCGCCATCGTGAAGGAGAACGCGACCCTCTTCGGGCTTCAGGTCTTCAAGGAGCGCCCCGTGCCCCTGGACCGCCTGGACCCCGCCCGGGCACGGCTGATGTTCCTTGAGCATGCCCTGGTGCGCGGCGAGTACCGCACCCGGGGGGCGTTCCAGGAGGAGAACCGCGAGGTGCTCGAGCGCGTGGCGCGCCTGCGGGACAAGGCCCGGCGCAGCGAGCTGCTCGACAGCGAGGCGCTGCTGGACTTCTTCGACCAGCGCGTCCCGGAGGACGTGACGGACGGAGCGGGCTTCGAGGCTTGGCGCCGCAAGGCCGAGGCGGCCGACCCCGACGTGCTCGTCCTCTCGATGGAGGACGCCCTCTCGCACGACCCGGGCCTGTCGCCGGCGCGCTACCCGGATGCCATCACCCTGCACGGGGCGTCCGTGCCGGTGACGTACACCTTCGACCCCTCGGCCGAGGACGACGGCATCACTCTGAGCGTGCCGCTGCTGCTGCTCGCCCAGCTGGTCCCGGGGGAGCTCGACTGGACCATCCCCGGGTGGCAGCGGGAGAAGCTCACCGCCCTGCTCGAGCAGGTCCCCCGCGCCCAGCGCAAGCAGCTGGGGCCGTTGCCGGACCTGGTCGACCGTCTTGAAAAGGAACTCGTGCCCTTCCGCGGGCCGATGATTCCAGCGCTCGCGCGCGCGGTGTCCCGGCTGTGCGGGGTGGACGTGCCCGAGGAGTCCTTCCGCGCGGATGCCGTGCCACCGTACCTGCGCATCACGCTCCGGGTGCTCGACGAGCGGGGAAAGGAGCTCGCGCGCAGCCGCGACGCCGACGCGCTGCTCGAGCAGCACGGGGGACGTGCACGGACGGCGCTGCGCAGCGTTGCACCGACTTCGGACTGGGAGCGAAAGGGGCTGACCGCCTGGACCTTCGGCGAGCTGCCCTCCGTGGTCACCCGGCGGGTCGGCGGGCTCGAGGTCCGCAGCTATCCCGCGCTTGTCGACCGGGGCGCTGCCGTGGACCTGGTGCTGCTGGAGACCGCCGCCGCCGCCGAAGCGGCCACGCGCACGGGGGTGCGCCGGCTCCTGATGCTCGCCGCGCGCGGACACGTGGCCGTCAGCGCCGCGCGCATGCCGCTGCCCTTCCCTTCCCTGGACGGCGCGCCGCCCGCGCGGGGCCAGGCGGACGCCTTCCGGGTGCTCGTCCTCGCACGCAGCGTCGACGATGCGTTCAAGCTCGCACCGGGTGCGCCGCTGCCCCGCACGAAGGCGGCCTTCGAGGCGCTGCTCCAGGAGGGCTCACAGCGCATCGAGCAGACGGCCCGGGACTGGGCGAACGTCGTCGTAGCCACCTCCGCGGAGCTTGCTGAGACGCTCGCCGCACTCAAGGCAGCCTCCAAGGGGCCGAGCGGTGCGGCGGCCGTGCGGGACATCCGCGCGCAGCTCGGGCACCTGTTCCCCGCGAAGCTCATTGAGTGGATTCCCTTCACGCGCCTGCTGAACTACTCGCGCTACCTCCGCGCGGCCCAGGCACGGCTGGCGCGCGCGGTGGCGAACCCCGCCAAGGACGCAGCGAAGGCCGCGCCCTTCACTCCCCTGTGGGAGTCCTTCCTCGCCAGGCGCGCCACCGTGCGTGATCAGGAGGCGGCGCAGGATCTACGGTGGGCCTTCGAGGAGCTCCGCGTAGCCATCTTCGCTCCGGAGGTGACGACGCCCGTGTCGGTGACGGTGGCGAAGGTCAGCGCGGCCCTCGCGGCGCTTCGCTAGAAGCGAGTGGCCTTGTCGGGCGCTGGCCCATGTCCAACATTGGAGAGGACCGATGATGGGGATGCCGAGGCGAGCGAGAGGGTGGAGCGGCGTCCAGGTGTTCGCGCTGGGCCACTCCACGCGCACCATCGAGGAGCTGGTGGAGATGCTGTGGGCGAACGGCGTGCGGACGCTGGTGGACATCCGCACGGTGCCGCGCTCCCGCACGAACCCGCAGTTCAACGTGGACGTGCTGGGAAAGACGCTGGCGAAGGTGGGAGTCGAGCACCTGCACCTGGCGGCGCTCGGCGGGCTGCGGCGTGCGCGCAAGGACTCGCCCAACGCGGCCTGGCGCAACCTGAGCTTTCGCGGCTACGCGGACTACATGCTGACGGAGGACTTCGCGCAGGGTCTGGAGGCGCTGCGCGAGGTGGCGCTTCGGGGGCCGGTGGCACTGATGTGCGCGGAGGCGCTGCGCTGGCGCTGCCATCGCTCGCTGGTGGCGGATGCGCTCTGGGCGCGGGGCGTCCTGGTGACGCACATCACGAGTCCCACTCGCGTGGAGCCGCACCGGCTCACCGCCTTCGCGCAATTGCGGGGGCGACAGGTGCTGTACCCGGCGACGTAAGGAAGATCAGGCGACGCCCCACCCCGCCCCTGACCTGCCGAGCCCGGCCAGGGATGCGGGGGCGTCAGCGCGGATGCAGCTCCCAGCGGTAGGGGCCCCCGGGCGAGGCCGGAATGCCGGGGTGGCCCACACGCAGGAAGTACCTGCCCGGAGCGTTCGGCCGCACGTCGCCGGAGACAGCCTGCGTCGGGACGGGCGTCACGCCATCCGCCTCCAACAGCGCACAAACCGGCGAGCCGTTCCCCAGCGGAGGGCCGCGCACCTCGTACGCTCGCGCCTCCAGGTCGAAGGCGAACCAGTCCGCGTCATACGACGTGTCGATCCATCCCTCGGCGTAGAGCCTCGACGCGGGCAAGACCGTGGCGTCCTCGAGCGCGTCCGCGTGGTCGTCCAGCCCCACGTCCTCGATGGTGAAGACGTAGGGCCCCTGCACGCCGCCCACCGAGAAGACGATGGGCTCCGAGCGGGTCGACTTGAAGAACTCCTTGGGCGGGAGGTTGAAGAGCATCAGGTTCCGGCCCGGCTCCGACGGCCGGTAGGCCTCGAAGGCCGAGGAGACCGCCCAGTCAGCAAGCCTCAGGCGGTAGACGTGCCCGGCCTCCACGTTCACGCGAAAGGTGTCCCTGTCATTGTGCGGCGCGAACACGCCCGGAATGGGCACACCGACGCTCGCGGGCACCGCGTCCTCCACGCCCGAGCCCTGGTCCGGCCCCAGGTCCACGATCCGGAGCGCATAGGGCCCCCGGGGATTCATCAGGCTGTCGCTGCGCAGCGGGTTGGACACCTGGACCCACAGCAGGCCGTCCTCCTTCAGAGCAACCGGGAGCACCTCTGCCTTCGGCGTCGGGAGGGTGGTGGGGATCGCGATGAAGCTGGAGGCACACACGAACTGCGTGGCGCGGTCGCAGACGAGGTCGTACGCGTGGCCCGCCTTCGCGGGGAAGCTGAACCAGTCCGCGTCGGAGCGTGTCTCCAGCGCGCCCTTCAGCTCCAGCTCCGACGCGAAGGCCGGCATCGCCGTGGCCCCGTCCGCTTCGTCCGTGTGGTCATCCGCGCCCAGGTCCTCCAGGGTGCACTGATAGGCTGCGGTGCCCCGGGCCGCATGGGACCCCATCCGCAGCCGGTGCGCTCCGGCCCTCAGCTTCACCACCGCCGTGCCACTGCCACCCTCCTCCCATTCGAAGTTGCGCCACGCCTCCAGGGGCATGAGCGACTCGATGGCCGGCGTCAGGTCCTGGCCCGAGCAGCGTGCCCGGTACACATGCCCCGCGAGCGCGGTGAACGCGAACGTGTCCTCGTCCCCCCGGAAGTCGATGTGGCCGCTGACGGGCGTGCCGTCCGTGGGGATGGGATTCGCCTGGACGTCCGGGTGCCCTTCCGCATCCCCCACCTCCACCAGGGACACCGTGTACGTGCCGCGCTCCGTGGAGAAGCGCCCGGGCCACGCGGCGACAGACGCGGTGTACAGCCGGGTGACGGTCATCGTGACCGTGAGCACGGTGTCGCGGCCCTCGTAGGTCACGAGCCCACGGTCATACGCCGTCGGCCAGGGAACGACGGACAGGTCGCACCACTGGAAGCCCTCCGGCGTGCAGGTGAACCGGTACGTGAGGCCCTTCGTGCCCAGGAAGGTGAAGCTGTCCACGTCCAGCCGGTGCAGCCTGCCGGACAATGCGACCACGGGAAGGCCGCGCTCCTGGGGACCCGGGTTCGGGACCTCGTCGAAGTCGTTCACCTCCTCCACCTCGCAGGTGGAGCCCTGCTCCTGGTCCTTGGGACCGCAGCGGCACGCCGCCACCCCGCCTTCGCTCGTGCAGTAGCCCGCGGTGCAGTGCACGCCGGCGCACACGCGGTTCACTTCGTCCTGGGAGGGCCCGGTGGAGGGAGGAGGTGTTTCGTCGGTGCCACAGCCGGCCAGCAGCGCGGTGGCCAGGAGGAGGGGGAAGAAGGCACGCATGGTCTTGGGCGCTCAGCGGGGAAGGAGTTCAACGCGGTAGGCATCCGGGCCCTGGAAGCGTCCGAACATGTCGGCCCGCAGCAGGTGGCGTCCCGCGACGCGAGGCACCCAGGCGCCGGACGCCGCATCCCAGGGGATGGGCGTCACGCCATCGGCCTCGAAGAGGTCGAACTTCGTGTCGAGCGACATGCGGCTCAACGCATGCGGACGCGCTTCCAGCGTCAGCGCGAACCAGTCCACGTCGGTGGAGGCGTTCAGCACACCCGTGGCGCTCAGCGCGGCGCCCAGGTCCGTCGCGTTCATGGCGGTGCCCGCGTGGTCGTCTACGCCCACCTCCCGCACGTCCAGGCGGTACTGGGCCAGGGGACCGAAGACGCGCACCAGCACCGGGCCGTCGGCGTCCACCATGAAGTGGTGCACCTTCGCGATGTCGTAGCGGGTGAGGCTGGAGCCCGGGGCCTCAAGGTGGACGGCTTCCACGGAGGCGCCGTCCGCCTCCAGGCTGTAGACGTGTCCTGCCGCCGCGTCGAAGCGGAAGAAGTCCACGTCGCCGCTGGGGGTGAGGTAGCCCGTGAGCTGCACGTCGCCGAGGATGTGAACCGCGTCCTGGGCGCCGGTACCCTGGTCCATGCCCAGCTCCAGGAGCGTGAGGGCATACGCGCCCCACTCGCCAGCTCCTTCCACGCGCACCTGGAGCCACGCATCCCGGGCAACGCCTACTGGAAAGAGCAGGTTCTCGCTCCTGCGCGTGAGGACGCGGGCGTCGCGGCAGGGCCCGAAGGCGGGGGTGTCACAGCGCAGCGCGTACGCGTGACCCGCGCGAGCGAGGAAGGTGAACACGTCCTGGTCGCCGCCATGCTCCAGGGTCCCCTTCAGGGGGATGCTGCTGGCCTCAGGCAGCACGGTCGCGGTGTCGGGCGAGTCACCGTGGTCGTCCGCCCCTACGTCCTCCACGCCGCAGGTGTACGGAATGGCGGTGTGTTGGTAACCGCTGAGCGCGAAGGCATGCCGCCCCGTGAGCGTGGCCTGGAACCTCTGGCCCGTGGGCGCTCTGCTGGAGAGCAGCTCCTGTCCATCCGGGCCGAAGAGGCGGCTGTGGATGTCCGACGTGAACGCCCCCGCGCAACGCACCTGGATGACGTGACCCGCGGCCACGTCGAAGACGAACGTGTCCGTGTCCGGGCCCGCCTGCAGCAGGCCCTGGACCGGAGCCTCACCGGGAATGAGGCGCGTGGCACTGGCCACGTCCAGACCGTGGTCGTCCTCGCGCTCGGCCAGGCTGTACTGGAAGGTGCCGGTACTGCCCGCGGGCAGCGCGGTCACGATGGCGGCGGCGCCCTGGTCATCGGTCACGCGGAAATGGACGCGCGTCGTGCGCCCCTCCTGTTCAACGAACGCGGGCTCGCCGGCCGTTTCGCCCTGGAACTGCACCTGACAGACCTCGAAGCCTTGCGCCGTACAGGTGAAGGTGTGGATGCGGCCCTTGTCGACCTTGAGCGCGAAGGCGCGGGGCTGGACGGTGCCGCCCACCGAGATGATTTCACCCGTACGGAGCGCGGTGGGCACGGCCAGGGGTTCATAGCCCATGCCCTGCCAGCCACAGTCCCGGTCGGCTCCGCAGGGATTGGGCGGAATGTCGCACAGCGGGCCCTCGCAGGAGTTACTGGAGCAGCTGGAGGCGAGGAGCGCGAGCAGGGAAACACAGACAGCGCGGACGGGGTGCATGGCCATTACGGAAGGCCCCAAGGAGGCGGAAGAAGGCGGGGCACGCTAACGAAGGGGTGCCGCGAGCGCAAACCCGCGCGGACGCCCGGGCGCTCACTTCCCGCAGACACGGTTTGCATCGGCTACGCAGTCGTTGGTGTTCTGGCAGCTCGTGCAGCGCAATTTCGTGCTGTTGTGTTTGTAGTAGCAGCCGACGGGCTCGGAGCGGGCATCACGCACTTCGCAGAACACGATGGTGCCGGTGGAGCAGAGCGGCTCCCCGACCGGCTCGCCGCAGCAGCCCTCGCCGTCGAAGTGGGGGCGCAGCTCCGTGGTGCACTCCATTCCGGTCGGCCCCTCCCCTCCTCCGGGCTCCGTGCCTGCACAAGCGGTGAGGGTCAGTGCGAGGAGCCATCGCCACGGCATGGAGGTCACGCGTCGTTCCTGTCTTGGGAGGTGGGAGTGCCGCTGCGAGCGTATCAAGGAGCTGAAGCCCGCTATAGGATGCCCGCGCTTCGTGCCACCCCAGGGCTCCCCTCCCATGACCTTCGCTTCGCTCGGCCTGTCGGACGCGCTCACCCGCGCCGTGGCCGAACTCGGATACGACGAACCCACACCGGTGCAGCGCGCGGCCATTCCCGTGGTGCTGCGCGGCGGCGATGTCCAGGCCTCGGCGAAGACCGGCTCGGGGAAGACCGCCGCTTACCTGCTGCCCCTCCTGGAGGCCCTGCGGGCGCGCCCGGGCGGCTCGGTCCGGCCGGTGCGGGCCTTCATCCTGGTCCCCACGCGAGAGCTCGCCGCCCAGATCGTCGAAGCCATCCAACAGTACGGCCGGCACCTGAAGAAGCCGCTGAAGACCTGCCTCGCGGTCGGCGGCGTCTCCGCGAACCCGCAGATGCTGGCGCTCCGCGGTGGCGCGGACATCGTCGTGGCCACGCCAGGCCGCGCGCTGGACCTGGTGGAGCAGAACGCGCTCCGGCTGGGACAGGTGGAGACGCTGGTGCTCGACGAGGCCGACCGGCTGTTCTCCCTGGGCTTCGCCGACGAGCTCAACCGCCTGCTCGCACTCCTGCCCGCGCGCCGCCAGAACCTGCTGTTCTCCGCCACGTTCCCAGCCGCCGTGCGCACGTTCGCGGAGCGGCTGCTGCAAGAGCCCACGCGCATCGACGTCGACGAAGGCGAGCTGCCCTCCGCGGACCTCATCGTCCAGCGGGCCATCCAGGTGGATGCCCCCCGGCGCACGATGCTCCTGCGGCAGCTGCTGGAGACCCACGCGTGGTCCCACGTCCTTGCGTTCGTCGCCAGCCGCTACGCGGCGGACCATGTCGCGCTGAAGCTCAACCGCGCCGGCATCCCCGCGACGTCGCTGCACGGAGAGCTCAGCCAGGGGGCCCGCACGCAGGCGCTCGCGGACTTCAAGGCGAAGCGCGTGCGCGTCCTCGTCGCCACCGACGTCGCCGCACGCGGCCTGGACATCGCGGGACTGCCCGCGGTCGTGAACTACGACCTGCCCCGCTCGACCGTGGACTACGTGCACCGCATTGGCCGCACGGGACGCGCGGGCGAGCAGGGCGTGGCCATCAGCTTCGTCAGCGCGGACACCGAAGCCCACTTCCGCCTCATCGAGAAGCGGAACCACTTCACCGTCGCGCGTGAGCAGGTGGCAGGCTTCGAGCCGACGGAGACGGCCGCGCCCACCGCACCGCCGCTGGATGTGAATGGCGGCGTGAAGGGCCGGCGCAAGAGCAAGAAGGACAAACTGCGTGAAGCCGCCGCCGCCGCTGGCCATCCCCCGAAGCGCAAGCCATAGCGCCCCCCTGCTTCACGGCGCGGAGCCCCACCCGCTCAATGCCGGTTCCAGAAACGGTGGCGCCGGTACTTGCTCTTCTGTTGCTGCGTGTCGCCACAGAACGGGCACCGGAACAAGAAGGGATGGGGACTGGGCTTCGGGGCCGCCGCGGGATTGGGCAACGCCACCCCCGGCAGCACCGGACGTACCCTGTTGGCCTCCTTGCAGGCCAGCTCGCTGACGATCTGCTCGGACAGGTTCAGCGTCGTTCCAAGCTGGGCGGAGATCATGTTCCCCGCGGTGTTGGCTTCAAAGGCGGCGCGGCCCACCTCCGCGTTGCGCATCGCCTGGCTATCGGCACCTGGCACCGTGGTCGCGGGACCGGGGGGAAGAATGGGATTGCGGACCGCACCCGGTCCGCCATGAAGCAGACCGGTCAGCCTCGCGGCGATATCTCCCACGGCGCCGGCGCCAGCGTCGCGCTGCGACGCGACGGTCGCGAGGGTGGCGAGGCTCAGGCCGCTGTTACAGCAGGGGCCGGCTTGTTGCTGGAGCCGATCGACTTCGGGATCGCGCTGTGCCGCCGCGGCAATGTCCCAACACAACCCTCCACCGGTGGGCTCCTCCCCCGAGTGGTAGGCGATATCGAAGGTTCCACTCCGTCCCCCGACAATCACGACATCGCGCCCCAGCTCCCGCATCTTCGCCTTGAGGCGGGCCCAGAAATAGGCGCGCTGTGCCTCGGTGCGGGCATGATTCGCATAGAGGTCGATGTGACTGCCTCCACCTCCCACCGGAGGGCGCCCGAAGGTCACCAACCTTCGAACGCCACGGGCGCCATCGACCGCGGCGAGGCGAGCCGGGGTGGTGTTGTGCTGGTAGTTGTAATCCTCGACGCGGTTGGCCACCAGGATGTAGCCGGCGGCGGTGCTCAAGCAGCCAGGAGCCTGGGTCAAGGCCCGGATCGCGGCATCAATGGCATTCTTCTCCGTGACCATCAGGCGTTCCGTCAAGGTCTGCTCGAACAACTCACAGGCGACATCCGCGATCGAGCGCTGCTCCTCCATCGCCTGTTCCACCGCGGCCTCGAAGACCCGGCGTGACGTACTCAAGCAGCTTTCGACATTCGTCCCCGGCGGCAGGCTCGCGCGGGCGATGTGGACAGGATGCCAGTGCGTCGTCTTGGAGCCCGTCGCCCAGCCCGGAACCGGGGCGCCCGGGGCCGGCGCGGGTCCGGTGATGAGGATGGTCCGCCGGCCCAGGCGTGCCGCGACCAGCTGCTCAATCATGGCGGAGCAGACCCGCAGATGCTTCTCGGTCGGCCCGATGCGGATCGCCACCGCGAGGTCGGGACAGAGCTTCATGGCGACGATGAGCCAACACAGGTCGCCGGTCATGTCGCTGTTGATCGCGATCGCGCTCGTCGTGGCCTCCGGCATGTGGGCCAGCGGCGCCGCGGACGTCGCGGTGGGCAATAGACTGTCCGCGCTCTCCGCCCGGCGGACGCTGTCCGCCAGTTCCGCGAAGACCTGGGCGGACTCAGGCGCCCGGTTCACCCAGGCGCCCAGCGTGTTGTAGCGCGCGTTCACGGCGACGCCGATAGGTCGCGGAGGCGCCCCCGCGGCGGATTCACGCGGATCAATGGCGATGGCCCAGTCCTTCGCGGAGAGCTGGGTGGCCGCGCCGACCCCACCCGTGGCGACGCCACGGACCGCCGCGATGCGGTTGTTCACCGCGGCGGTGGCGCCGTTCGTCCAGGTGTATTGGATGGGATAGGTTCCAGGAACTGGCGTGAACGGCATCGGACCTCCTGCACGAAGGGAGCGACGGGCGCGACGCCTGAGTATAGGTCAGAACCGGGACCTACCTGCTTGAAGTCATTCGCCCAGGAACTCCTCCAGCGCTCGCGCGAGCGCCTTCGGGTCGACGGCATGCGTCTGTCCCTCCAGCGTCCGGTGGCGCGCGCTGGGAATGGCCCGTGCCAGGACCTGGATTGCTTCACGCATCCAGCCGGGGCTCGCGCCTCCGTCCATGACGAGCGTCGCCGCACGGACGGCGGGCATCTGCTCGAGACGCGAGGGGCCGCGGGCCGTGATGAGGAGGTCGTAGCTCAGCGTGTGCGCGAGGTGCTCGAGGCCCGCCCACATCGGCGCCTTGCGCAACTGCGCGACCGCTGGCGCGGGCATCTGCATCACCTTCGTGAAATACAGCTCAACGGCCTCCGCACGCCGATTCCCCGCGGCGGCCTCGTCGAGCTGCGTCGCGAGGCCTTCAAACGCCCTGGCCCGGTCCGCATCGAGGATGACGGGAGGCTCATAGACGACCAACTTGGGGATCGAGAGTCCTCGCGCCGCGGCATCGAGGGCCAGGAGACCACCCGACGAGTTGCCGAACACGGCGGCGGATCCGCCGGCGGCGGTGATGAGCGCCGCGAGGTCCTCCCCCTCCCTTTCGAGCGCATGGGGTGGTGTGTCTCCGCTGTCCCCACGGCCGCGCCGGTCATAGCTGAACACGGTGAAGCGATGGGCCAGCAGGGCCGCCAGCGGTGTCCCCGAGGTCGGCGCGGTGCGGTCGCAGAACGCTCCGCCGACCAGGATGAGCGGTGGACCCTTGCCGGTGGTCTCGAACGCAATGGACGGCCCATCGGCGGACCTGACGGTGTGGATTGTCATGGCAGCTCTTTCAAGGTGAGGCAGCAGGGTGGTAGCCGTGCGTGCGGAAGGGGACGTCGAGCTCGCGGCAGACCTCGGTCAGGACCTCGGGCGAATGGTAGTAGTCCCGCAGCCGCGCGATGCGGTCGCCGTCCAGCTCCACCCGCACGACGGCATGCACTTCGTCTCCCGACCACCAGAGGAAGAGCGACTCGCCACGGTGCGCGCGGAGCTCGCAACGAGGCGGCTCCGCGAGCACGTAGCCGCCCTCGGGACAGCCGAAGAGCGTTCCCTGGAACGAGCCGTCCCTGACCGCCCGGGCCCCGTACTCGATCTTGAAGCCCGGATACTCCAGGGTCGCCGTATCGAGCAGGAGCGCCGTGAGACGATCGAGGTCCCGCGCGTTGAAGGCGTCGCAGAAGGCGTTGAGGACGGCGGGCGCCACCGGAGCCGGCGCGTCCGGTTCCGGCGTCACCAGCTTCGCCCGCCCCCTGTGCAGGGCGGCCTTGATGGCTCCGGTCGTGGTGGAGAGCGCCTCGGCGGTCTCCTCGAGTGACAGCCCGAAGGCATCCTTGAGCACGACCGCGGCGCGCTCCTGCGGTGAGAGCTGCGACAGCAGCGTCCCCGCGGCCTCACGCGTCGCGCGAGGCTCGGCGCGCGTTGCCGGCTCCGGGACCTCGACGCCGTCGGGGGCCGGTGCCTCTCGCGCCTGACGCATCCGGTTGAGCCACAGGTTGCTCGCGACCCGGAAGAGCCACGCGCGTGGGCTGCGCGGCGGCTCCGCCATGATGCCGAGACTCGCGAACGCGCGGGCCATCGTCTCCTGGGCCATGTCCTCGGCATCCCAGGGACTGCGCGTCAGCTGCCGGCAGTACCGGTAGAGGTCCGGGCGGAGTGGCTCGTAGGTGTCGAGGAAAAGGCGCCAGGACGCCTTGACGGTGCCGCCCAGCGGGTCTTGTGACTCAGTGCTCATGACGGAGAGACACGCGACGGGCGAGAAAGGATACGTCGAGCAAGCACGGAGAACAGGCCCACGCTCGCGCGAATTCCAAGAACATGATTTTGTGTTCTAGCTGATATTTCTGCTTTTGCATGTTTACGCGGTCTTGCTCTGGTTTAGAATCCCGGGCGTGGAGGCGGTCCATCCACATGGCGACGCCCCCTCAGGCGTTCTTGGTTTCTCTGAGGGAGAAAGAACGACAATGAAAAAGTTGCTCCTGGGACTCATGCTGGCCGCGGTTCCGCTCATGGGATGTGGTGCGGGGGAAGAGCCCTCGTCGGACTCCGTGCAGACGGTGACGACCGAGTCCGGTCAGAGCATCAACCTGGACTTCGGCCCCATGAGCTCGGAAGAGCCGCTGGCGTCGATGGGGGATTCGAGCGGCGACGTCTCCGCGATGGGTGCCGGCTGCTGGGTCACGCTCCTGTACTGTCGGGACCCGCGCTACAACGGGTGGGCAACCTGTCAGCAGAACGGCAAGTGCAGCTTGCAGCAGTTCAAGGACAACTGCATCGCGCTCTACAACAAGACCTGCTAGGCCTTTCTCAGCCAAGGTCTCATCAAGAAAGCCCGGCGCCCGCGAGGGATGGCCGGGCTTTTTCCGTGAAGGGCCTTCATGGCGCGGGGCCATCCACGGAGGGCGCGCGGAAAGAAAACGTCCGCATGTGACTTCAGGCACATGTGCCCCCTGGCGCGTCCCTTCATATTGCCTCGCATCCACCCGCCACACCCGAGGCCCACCATGAAGACCCTGATCGCCGCTTCCCTGCTGCTGGCCGCCAACGTTCACGCCGCGACGCTCACCCTGGACATCCAGGGCCTGACGAAGAAGACGGGCCACGTCCTCATCGCCGTGCACGCCGACGCGGCGTCGTTCAACGACAAGGGCAAGCCCGTGGCCATTCGCTCCGTGGAGGTGAAGGACGCGAAGGTGACCGTCACCATCCCGGACCTCGCGCCGGGCACCTACGCCGTGAGCCTGTTCCATGATGCCAATGACAACAACAAGCTCGACACCAACTTCATCGGCATCCCCAAGGAGGGCTACGGCTTCAGCAACAACGTGGGCGCGCGCGGAAAGCCCGAGTTCGATGAGGCGAAGTTCACGCTGGCGCCCGACGGCACGCTGCTCACCCTGACGGTGTTCTGAGGACTCGCGCCATGGACCGCCGCACACTGTTGAAGGGGATGGGCGCCGCGCTGGTCTCCGGCTGCGCCTCGGGCCCCCGGCCCGCCGCCACGCCGTCCTCGGCCCCCGACTGGGCCCTGGGGTGGCGCTCCGTGACGCCAGCGGCGCTGGCGCCCGTGGAAGCGCACGTCAAGGGCCGCTTCCCGGACGCACTGCACGGCACGCTGTACCGCAATGGCCCCGCCCGCCTGGAGCGCGCGGGCCAGCGGGTGCGCCACTGGTTCGACGGTGACGGCATGGTGCAGTCCTTCCGCGTCTCATCCCGTGGCGTCACGCACCACGGGCGCTTCGTGTCGACCTTCAAGTTCCAGAATGAGGAGCGACTGGGCCACTACGCGCTGGGCACCGCCGAGCTGCCCGCGCGCGGCAACGACGCCCATAACGTGGCCAATACGTCGGTGCTCATGGTGGGCGGCGAGCTGCTCGCGCTCTGGGAGGCGGGCTCCGCGTACCGGCTGGACCCGGCGACGCTCGAGACGCGCGGCACGAAGGACTGGTCCGAGGAGCTGACCGGCGTGCCCTTCTCCGCGCACCCGTTGCCCGAGCGCGACGGCAGCTACTGGAACTTCGGGCTCGCCCCGTACGCCGGTGAGCAGGGCCTGATGATGCTGTATCACTTCAGCGCCGACGGGCGGATGCTCCAGTTCGCGTCCCTGCCCATGCCCATCCCCGGTTATGCGCACGCCTTCGCGCAGACCGAGCGCCACCTCATCGTGGTGCTCGCGCCGCTGCTGTGGGACGACACGCGCGACCTGACGTGGTTCGACAAGAAGGCCTGGCAGCCGTCGCTGGGCACGACGGTGCTCGTGGTGGACAAGGCGGACCTGACGCGCGTCGTGCGCCGGGAGCTGCCCGCGGGCTTCGTCTTCCATTTCGGCCATGCGTGGGAGGACGGAGACCGGCTGCGCGCGTACGCCTGCTGGTACGAGGACTCGCACTTCATGCACCTGACAGTGGCCCAGGACATCCAGGGCCGGGTGAAGGAGCGCCCACCGGCGCGGCTGGCACAGCTGGAGATTCCCCTGGGCGCCGGCCAGGGCCGGATCCTGCGCAGCTCCCACTGCGCGGAGTTCCCGGTCGTGGACGCGCGCGTCCCGGGACGGCGCGGGAGCGCGCACTTCGTCGTGATGGAGGACCCGGACGCCGTGCTCCCGCATGGGGGCGTCATCGCGCGCATCGACGTCGAGCGCGACAAGGTGCAGCGCTTCGACTACGGCCCGGGCATCATCGCCGAGGAGCACCTCTTCGTGCCCACGGGGTCACGGGAGGGCCAGGGCTGGCTCTTGGGCACGTCGCTGGACTGCACGCGCGGCCACACGCGCCTGGCGGCCTTCGACGCGGAGCACCTTGAGGATGGGCCCGTCGCGCTCGCCACCCTGCCCCGCGCGCTGCCACTGGGCTTCCACGGCACGTTCCTGAAGGGATGAGCCGCGGTTGACCGGTCTGTCCTTGTTCGCGCTACCATAGATAGGCCACCCGGTTGCGCGCCGAGCGACGGATGAGGGCATCCCCAAGCGCTCGGGCCAGAGGCCCGCGATGAAGCATCAGATCCAGACAAACACGGGGATTCTTCCGTTCACCCAGATCTTGAGGGCCGTCGACACGGTCGTCGCGGCCATCATCAAGAAATGCCGCGAGCAGACCGACACCCATCAGGCGGTGGACCTGGAGCTGAAGATCAAGGTCCACGATGAAGTCCTGCGTCGGAGAACGCCTTCGGTGACGAAGACGATCCCGTGGTTGATCATCCAGAAGCCCGCGGCGTGGCCTGCGCTCAATCCTGATTTCGCGGTGCGCGGAGACAACTTCTCGAAGCTGCTGCTGCCCTGCGCCGTCTCGCTTCTCTCCCGCGGGTCGCACGACGCCCTCTTCAGCTACTCCAACTTCCCGGAGGAGCCGCGTGTGTGGTCCGAGCGCGTCTATTATTACAAGGAGCAGGACGACCTGAACTATGGCGAGATCCACTCGGGCTTCACCGGACTGCTCGAACAAGGGGCCGAGGACCGGCAGATCGCCGAGGACATGCTCGCCATCCTGGATGGAAAGAAGCCCGGCACGGACTACCACCCGAAGGATCTGGCGTTCCTGACCGGCACCGTGGCGCTGATGTTCGGCATGGAGGCTTCGCGCTTCCCCTCCGCCCTGCTGATCAACCTGCTGATGCTCGATCTCATCCAGCACGGCAAGCAGTACGGAAGAACGGGGGCCAAGGCCTTCTCCTTCGCCACGGCCTTCCACCGGGTCACCTCCTCGGGAGAGGCGCTGAACTGGGACAATGGGAGGGACAGCACGCGCACGGACACGCTGGAGCATGAATGGTACGGCGGGAAGTACCCCTACGCGGTGCACGGCACCGGCTCCGGGAACATGGCCATGCGCGAGCAGATGGCCAAAGGGAAAGAGGGCGAGCAATACAGGCAGAACTTCCTGTCCCTGCCCCAGCGGCATGCGGTGCCGCGCCGCGAGGTGGCGCTCGTCATCCATTGGGTCGAGTCCAACCTGTCGGACGAGGGGCTCAAGGGCCTGACGTTCAACAGCCTGTGCGACCTTCTCTTTGCCCGACTGAAGGCGGGGTACCTCGGGGTTACCGACAAGGTCTTCGCGCTCCCGGAGAATCCACGGCCGGAGACAGGGACCCATCGTCCAGGCGTGAAGACCGAGGACATCTCCGACCAGGTCTTCTGGTATGGCAAGGGCAAGTACTACCACATCAATCCCAGCTGCAAGCTCTTGCCTGGCTACGATCAGAACACGGGTGGCGGCTTGTTCATGAGCGAATATGCGCTGCCGTCCTGGGCCATGACCATGCTTGGCATTGACCCCAGGAGCAGCAGCATCGCCCAGTACTCCGCGATCAAGGACCTCTCCGTGGAGGAGCTGGCGGTGCGTTATGTCAGCACCTTCAAGAAGGAGACCGAAGCGACGCTGAGCGCGCAGTGGTATCCAAACAGGAAGCTCAAGCAGCACGAAAAAGAGAATGTCGCGCGGCAGGTCGAGAAGCGGGCGAAAGAGCTGTCGCGGGACAAGATTGAAAAACAGGTCGCCAGCCTGCAGCGCGTCATCGAGAAGCTGAAGACGGCCGGCGGGCTGGTCATCCAGCGCGGGCTCCCGCAGACAGGCCCGCTGGAGAATGCGATGGACGCCGAGAAGGTCGCGTGCCTGTCCTGCATTCCCCTGAACCACCAGGAGCTGGTGGAGGAGTACCGCAAGAAGCTGGAGGAGAAGCCAGTCCTGGTGAAGCTGGAGCCCTCCGATGAGGGAGGGATCGGGGTGAGCCTCTCGTCCCGCGTGGACGTCGGCGTCAAGACGCCTGGGACCTCCCACACCAAGTGAGCTCCCGCCGTCCCGGGACGGCCGCGCGACAGGGCCTCGTCAGCTGTCCAGGCAGGCGGAGAGGGAGCCCCCTTGCCTCCCTGCTCATGAGAGCCTTTCACGGCCTCGCGCGTCAGGGGTGGTGGCTAGGGTTGTCTCCATGGACGTGCGCAAGAAGCTGGAGATCCTCGCCGATGCCGCCAAGTACGACGCCTCGTGTTCGAGCAGCGGCGGCAAACGCAAGGCGGCGAAGGAAGGTCTCGGCAGCGTCGAGGGCATGGGCATCTGTCACAGCTACACGCCGGATGGCCGGTGCGTGTCATTGCTCAAGCTCCTGCTCACCAACTTCTGCATCTACGATTGCCAGTATTGCATCAACCGCATTTCCAGCGACACCGCCCGGGCGCGCTTCACGCCCGCGGAGGTGGTGCGGCTCACGCTCGACTTCTACAAGCGCAACTACATCGAAGGCCTGTTCCTGAGCTCCGGCGTCATCAAGAGCCCGGACTACACGATGGAGCAGCTCATCGAGGTGACGCGCACGCTGCGCGAGGTGCACGGCTTCCAGGGCTACATCCACCTCAAGGCGGTGCCGGGCGCGTCCAGGGAGCTCATCGACAAGGCGGGACGGTACGCGGACCGGCTGAGCGCCAACATCGAGCTGCCGACGGACGGCGACCTGAAGAAGCTCGCGCCGGAGAAGAGCTTCGCGGTCACCGGCGGGACGATGAAGGAGATCTCCGCCCGGGTGGAGCAGTCCAAGGCCGAGCGCAAGGAGAGCCCCAAGGCGCCGAAGTTCGCCCCCGCGGGCCAGAGCACGCAGATGATCGTCGGCGCCACGCCCACGCCGGACGCGGCCATCCTCGACACCGCGAGCCGCCTCTACACGCGCTTCAAGCTCAAGCGGGTGTACTACTCGGCCTACAGCCCCATCCCGCTCGTGGACGCCCGCCTGCCCGCGAAGGCACCGCCGCTCGTGCGCGAGCACCGGCTGTACCAGGCGGACTGGCTCCTGCGCTTCTATGGCTTTCGCGTGGACGAGCTCGCGCCGCCCGAGCAGCCAGACCTGTCCCTGGAGCTGGACCCGAAGCTCGCGTGGGCGTTGCGCCGGCGTGAGGCGTTCCCCGTGGACGTGAACCGCGCCCCGCGCGAGGCCCTGCTGCGCGTGCCGGGCATGGGCGTGCGCACGGTGGACCGGCTCCTCCGCATCCGCCGCTGGCACCGCGTCACGCTCGCGGACCTGGCGCGGCTGCGCGTGCCCCTCACGCGCATGAAGCCCTTCATCGTGACGGCGGACCACCGGCCCACGGGGCTCATCGACTCGGCCCGGCTCGCCGAGCGGGTGACGCCTCCCGCCACGCAGCTCTCCCTGTTCACCTCCGCGCAAGAGGCGCTCACCGGGGAGCTCTGATGCGGGTGGAGGTGGGGCCGGACCTGGACTCGTTCCGCGACGCGGCGCGCGGACTGCTCGCCCGGGGCGTGTCCCCGCAGCAGGTGCTGTTCACCGAGGAGGGGCGCGGACAGGGCTCGCTGCTCGCACCCGACGTGGTGCCCGCGAGCGCGCCCGTGACGGGACTGTCGGTGCCGCCAGCGTTCCTGGAGCTGGCGGAAAAGGCGGCGTGTCACCGCTCGCCGGAGCGTTGGGGGTTGCTCTACCGGGTGCTGTGGCGGCTGACGCACGGGGAGCGCAAGCTGTTGGAGATCGAAAGCGACGCGGACGTGCACCGCGTGCTCATGCTGGCCAAGGGCGTGCAGCGCGACGCGCACAAGATGAAGGCCTTCGTGCGCTTCCGGCGGGTGGAGCGCGAGGGCGAGGAGTTCTTCATCGCGTGGCACCGCCCCGAGCACCTCATCGTGCGCTACGTGGCGCCCTTCTTCGCGCGCCGCTTTCCCTCCATGCGCTGGAGCATCCTCACGCCGGACGCGAGCGTGTCCTGGGACCTGGAGCGACTCACCTACGGGCCGGGCGTGCCGCGCTCGCAAGCCCCCGAGGGGGATGCGCTGGAGGAGCTGTGGGGGACGTACTACGCGTCGACCTTCAATCCGGCGCGGCTCAACGTGCGGGCCATGCGCGCGGAGATGCCCAAGAAGCACTGGTCCACGCTGCCCGAGGCCCGGCTCATTCCAGAGCTGGTGCGCCAGGCGCCCGAGCGCACCTCGCGAATGGTGAGCCCGAAGCTGGAGCTCTCTGAATCGAGCCGCTTCTTGCCCAAGCACCGGGACCTCGCCTCGCTCGCCCAGGCGGCGCAAGGCTGCCGGGCCTGTCCGCTGCATGAGCGCGCCACGCGCACGGTGTTCGGCGAGGGACCGGCGGGGGCGCGGTTGATGCTCGTGGGGGAACAACCTGGAGACCAGGAGGACCGGATGGGCAGGCCCTTCATCGGTCCGGCGGGCCAGCTGCTCGACACGGTGCTCGCCGCGGTGGGCCTGGAGCGCGAGCAGCTCTACGTCACCAACGCGGTGAAGCACTTCGGGTGGGTGGCCGGCGAGGAGAAGCAGCGTCTGCATGCGAAGCCCGGACGAAGTGAGGTGCTCGCGTGCAAGGCGTGGCTGGATGCCGAGGTGGCGCAGGTGAGGCCGAAGATGATCCTCTGCCTCGGGGCCACGGCGGCGCAGGCCTTCCTCGGGCCGGGCTTCCGCATCAACCTGAGCCGGGGGCAGATCTTCGACACGCCCTGGGCGAAGGCATGGATGGCGACCTTCCACCCTTCTGCGCTCCTGCGCATGCCGGACGAGCGCGCGCGGGCCCAGGCGCGGGTCCACTTCGAGGAGGACCTGCGTCGGGTGGCGGACACGCTGCGCACGCTCGGGTGAAGGCGGCGGGTTCGATTCCCGCCGCCGCCATCCCGAGAAGCCCAGCAATCTTAAAGGGTTGCTGGGTTTTTCTTTGTCTTCGTTTTCATCATGTGCCCTCAGTGTGCCCCTCGGGCGTCTCTAGCCCAGAGCGGCGCGTGGCTGGGGGATGGGCCGATCCAACTCCTGCACCGCGCTCTCCCGCGCCTCGGGCGACAGGTGCGCGTACCTCATGGTCATCTCGATGGTCGCGTGGCCCATCAACTCCTGGATGACCTTGAGAGCAACGCCCCGCATCGCGAGGTGGCTGCCGTAGGTGTGGCGAAGGTCATGCCAGCCGATGGAACCCTCCGGGCGGCTGACTCCTGCCCTACGCAGCGCTCGCAGGAGCGGATGCTTGGTCATCCCAGCGGTGAGCGGGCGACCGTCCGGCTGGCAGAACACGTAAGGGCCGCACAGGTGACGGTGTGCCTTGAGTGCTTCCACCGCCGACGTAGGCAGGTCCACGGTCCTTTCCCGTCCACCCTTGGGCAGTCCCATCATGCCGCGCCAGATGGTCCGGCGCACGTGGAGTTTGCCGCGCTGCAAGTCCAGGTCTGCCCACTGGATCCCGATCAGTTCCCCAAGCCGCAGCCCCGTCTTGAGCGCCACGAGGATCAACGTCCGCCACTCCGGCTCAGCGGCATGGCTCAGGCGCTCGGCTTCCTCGAAGGAGAGGAAGTCAAAGGCGGGCTTGTCCGTCTTGAACAGCTTGACGCGCGGGACGTGTTGGAGCACGCCCTGTTCTTGAGCCAGTGCCAGCAACTTGTGCAGGACCGTCAGAACGTTGTTGATCGACTTGAGGGAGAGCAGCTTCACCGCACCGGAGCCCTTGCGCTTGAGGAGGGCCGCCCGCGTGGGAGTTTCCTTCCGTGCGCGCGCCCCCGAGGGCTTCTTCCGCATGGCCGCCTTGAAGTCTTCGATCTCCGCTGGACCGATGGCATCAAGGGGCATGTTGCCGAACGCGGGGAGTAGGTGATCATCCAGGATCTGCCGCTTGGTGACGACGCTGGAATGCTTGTTGTTGTTCTCACTGTACGTCAGGAAGCGCGGGACGAACTCCCCGAGGGTGGGAACCCGACCCGCGCCGTTCTCCTTTCCGAAGGTTCCGGTGAGAAGCGCATGGCGGATCTGACGCTCGTACTCTTCAGCCCCCCGGCGGGTGTTGATGGGCGAGGCCTTGCGGATCCGCTCCACCCTGCCGCTGGGGTGCTGGTACTTGACGTCCACCCACCACGCCTCTTGCACCTTGCCCTCCTGGGTCTTCCACTGCCGCAGTCTGACGCTCATGACTTCGTGTCTCCGAGCGCAGGTCTGCTGTTACCGGGGCTCCACGTTAGCAGCGTGTCCCGGTGGATGCGGAGGATTCGCCCGAGCCGTGCAACCCCGGGCACCTGTTCGAGCCGGATCGCCTCGTAGAGGGTTTTCCGGTTCACCCGCAGAAGTTCGGCGGCTTCCTCCACGGTGAGAAACGCGGGCGCGGTGTTCGCAGTCAGAGGGGGCGCGCTCATGGCCGCTCCCCCTCCTGCGGCGTCGCCTGGAGTGACCAGCGACGCGCTCCGGCGTTGCTGCTGGCGTTCCTAGCGTTGTCACCGGAGCTTCTGCCAGGGTTCTCGCCGGTGTTCTCGGCGTTTCTGCCGGTGGTGTCACCGGCCAGCCAACGGCGCACGACTGCGCCGCACATGGAGGGTTGCCCCTCCAGGGAGTTGCTCCCACCCATCGCCCTGCCCGCCCTTCACAAACTCGCCAACCTGCCCAGAACTACCCAAAGCAGGAGTGACACAGCGCAGCGCCTTGTGTCCAGACGCGGGGCGAAGCGCGAGCGGTGATTGGCAAGCGTGCGCCCGGGCAACCAAGGGCCCATGCGGGCGGGTGGATGGCGCGTGCGCGGTGCAGGGCACGGTGCGGCTGAACCGTGGCGGGCGCGAAGCGGTGACGGGACTTCATACGGGACTTCTACGGGACTTCTACGGGGTGCAGCTCGGCGCCACGGCCGGTGCCACCGGAGCCCACGCCCGGCGCCACCGGAGCCCACGCCCGGCGCCACCGGAGCCCACCAATGGCCCCACGCCCGGCGCCACCGGAGCCCACCAATAGCCCCACGCCCGGCGCCACCATGCGCGTATCGGGGCGGGCCTGTGCGCCAGTAGACCCCGTGCGCCCGACGGGTGAAGTTACGCCCGGTGGAGTCTCCCGCGTCCAGGCTCACCTGCTGGGCACGTGGAGCCCTCGCGCATGAGTCGTGGCGTGCGCGGTGGGGCCGTGAACGGCACGCGGAATGGCAGCCGACGTATGGCGCATGGACAGCGCCTGACTTCGACGCGGGGGCGCTAGCCTGTCTGCTACTCTGGGGGCCTACCCGGGAGGTTCCCCCGCCTTGTTCCGACCCTTCACCCCAAGTTTTGCGCTCGCCTCCCTGCTGGTGGGCCTTACAGCGACGGTACAGGCCGCGCCTGCAGGGCGCTCCGTCGTTCTCATGGGCAAGTCGGGTGAGTCCCCGGTGCTCTACGTCGCGCCTGGCACCGTCACGGTGATCCTGCTTGGCGCTCCGATTCTGCGTGAGTCTGTCCAGGTGGAGGGCCGCGCCCGCTTCGCTGTATTCGAGGTGGGGGATGCAGGCGTGACGCTCTCGCCCGCCGTGGCGCTCGGGACTGGCGAACGGCTCGCGTTGCGAGTCACCTACCGCGAGGGCTCACCCGCAAGCGTCGTGTTCCTGCTGACCGGGCAGCCGGGCACAGCGGACGGCTTGGTCAACGTGAGCCGCCCGCCGCAAACCGTCGAGGCGTGCCGCGTGGAACTGTCGACCACGCGCGAGCGGTGCGAGGCGCAAGCCAAGGAACTGGAGGCGTTGAAGGCACGGCCCACAGCCTTGAGTCCGGCAGCCGTGGCGCTCGCGGGCTTCGTGACCGAGAAGGGCCTGAGGGGAGCAACGTTCGATCTAGGGTGCATCAAGGCTCGCGGGGGGGAGCTTCGCCCCGCTCGGTGCTGGGGCCTCGGAGGGGCAACATGGAGCGTGGTTGTCCTCGAAGTGAGCAACACCGGGGAGGAGCCGTGGGCGCCCGCGTGGGCCGATGTCACGCCCGCAGGAGGCGAGCCGCGCCGCGCTCGCGTGGTGCTCTCAGGGCAAGCAACCATCCCCCCGGGCGGTGTGGTGAGCATGGCCGTGGAAGTGGAGATGCCCGCGCGTGAGGGGGAAGCATGGCTGCGAGCGCAGCACTCGGTGCGGGTGTGCAACGGTGATGGGAGTCGCTGTCTGTCCATTCCCGAGGTGACGCTGTAGCCACTGGTGAGAGGTGCGCAGCATGTTCGCGGATTTTGATCCCTTGGACTTGAAGCCCGGCCAAATGTTGAGCGACTGGCGCATTGTCCGACGTATCGGACGGGGCGGGTACGCCGTCGTCTACGAGGTGGAGAAGAATGGCCAACGCTTCGCGCTCAAGGTGGCCTGTCAGACAGAGCGCAGCATTGATCCAAAGCAGACGGACGCACGCGCGCGTCGCGAGGCGGCCTGTCTTCAGCAACTGAACCACCGCTACATCATCCGCATGCTGGGGCAAGGTCGGTGGCCGGACGCGCGCTCAGGCTTCCACTACATCGTTCTAGATTTCGTAGACGGCTACACGCTCGCGCGGTGGGTCGAGCGGACCCACCCGACGCCACATGAAGTCGTCGTCCTGTTCCTCAAACTGTTTGATGCCCTAGAGAACGTGCACGCTAAGAACGTGCTCCATCGGGATTTGAGCCTGAGAAACATCATGGTCACCAAGGGCGGCGATCCGGTGATCATCGACTTTGGAGCGGCGGACTACGCAACAGCCGAGGAATTGACGGATGGGCCGCTCCCACCAGGGACGCCGCGCAACCGCAGCCCCGAGGCTCAGAGTTTCTGGGATGAAAACCGCCTCAAGCATGGGGCCCGTTACGCGTTCAAGGCGACGGACGATATTTTCGCGCTCGGTGCCAACCTTTACGACGTGCTGACGGACCCCACACCGGAACGCACCGAGGAGCGGCCCGTGCTCAATAGCATGTTGCTGGTGCCGCCTACCCCGCTCCGGAAAACCAAGGGGCGCGTGCCAGCGGAGTTGAGTGCCTACGCGATGAAGCTGATCCATCGTGACCTGGAGGTGCGGCCAGCGACGGCGAAGGATGCGCGGCGCCTCCTGGCAGACTTGGAGCGCTATGAGGGGGCCGATTGGCGCGAGATCCCCATTCACCCGGCATCCTCGCAGCTACCGCCAGAGCCCCCGGAAGCGGAGCCCTTGCCAGTGGAAGCGCGACAACCCGAGGGTCCGCAGGAGCCGTTCCCTTCCCATCCGCTCCCGGTACAGGTGTGGCCAGCGGATGCGGCGCCCGTGCCTTCTCCGGTGCAGGTAGCGTCAGCGGATGCGGCGCCCGTGCCTTCTGCTGCTGCGCGGGCTCCTGTGCAGCACAGCCCGCGCCGTGCGAGGTTGCGTCCGGTGTTCCTCGGGGCGTTGGCGCTCTCTGTCTTCGCGGCAGTCCTGGTCGCCTCCCTGCTGCATACGTCAGCACAACCCGAGCGGCCCTCCGTGGCCAGGAGCACACCAGCGGATCAGTTCCCAGCCTCAAGCCCTCTGGCCGAAAAGCCGACAAGCCGCCCCGAACGGTTAGCCTCCCCTCTCGCTATCCAGAAGGAGGCGAGCCCGTCCGTGAAGCTGCCCGACAACTCCCCGACTCTCACCAATGGCGTACCCGACCCGCAGCAAGTCCAGAGAGTCAGCGCACGGCGCGCGGTCATCAAGAAGTGCACGGCGCTCGTGGCCTCCGTCGCATGGCTTGAAGCGGGCTGCACTGGCGTGCAGACGCGCCCGGATCCCGAGCCGTGTCCCGAAGGAGCCCTGAAGGCAATGCATGAGCTAGGGTGGTCAGTGGGCTACGAATTCCCCGGGCCTGGCATCCTGCTGGACGTGACCAAGGGAACCTATGAAGAGGCACGCGAGCAACCTGATGCCGTTTGGAAGGATGGGCCCGTTACGGGGGCCCTGATCAGGGCGGAAGGCAAGGCGCCTGCGGGGATGCGGGTAGATGGGCATCTGTGGACGACTGGCGACCGCATCTATGGACGATACGTCCGTGCCCACCTTCCAGGCGGGCGCACTGCGCCGATCTGCCTCGAACTGGCGAACAGCGGCGAATTGGGCACGCCCCTGGAAGAAGGCTCGAAGCCGGGCGCCCCGGTGGCGGTCAAGGTGTCCGGGACGGCGGCCGTTAAGCGGTGGAGGTGAGCCGGGCCCGGAGGAGCGCTTGCGCGCATTGGATAGGCAACGCGCGTCGGCCAGGTGTGGCCCCCTCCCGCATCGAGGTGGGCCTGCCGATGCGTTCCGCTGATGCTGTAGCCACAGATCGCGCCGCGTCTAACCTTGGGCGTCGTTCCATGTCTCTGCACATGCTAGGTAGTGTTTCTCTTCGTTGCGCGGCGCCTTTCGCGTGCTGCCAGGAGCCGATCCCACATGGCTACTTCTCGCCAACCCTGGAGCGTCCCGGGGGTGATTCTCTTCTCGCACGGCGATCTCTCGTATGAGGTGGATCTGTCGCGTCCGTTGGTCGAAGAGTTGGCGCAATCCAAGCTTGGGGAAATGACCGTCCCAGCCTGGGAGCGCACCGAGAAGAAGCGCCTGCGGGAAGTCATCGTCCGCTCTCTGCCGCCCACGTCGTCAGACGCTCCCGACACGCTGGAGAGGATGCGCGCACGGCTCCGGGAAGAGGCGCACCTCGCCACGTACCTGCAACACCCGAGAATCGCCCGCACCCTCGGGCCCTACGAAGTCCAAGGCGTTCTCTACATCGTGTCCGACCGTGTAGAGGGCACCTCGATCAACACCCTGATCACCTACTCGCAGATGCGCGAAAAACTCCTCTCCCCGGCGTTCTGCCTCTACGTGGGCGCCGAAGTCGCGGGCGCCCTGCACTACGCACACACCTGCAAGGACGAGAACGGCACCCCGCTGGGCATCGTTCATCGGGACTTGAACCCCGCCCGCATCTTCCTGGAGCCAGAGGGAGGGGTGATACTGACGGACTTTGCCCGCGCGCGCTCCCTGCTGCCGGGCCGCGTGGCAACGACGCTGCCGCGCCCTCAAGGCGACGTGTTCTATTGCTCCCCCGAGGCGTTGCTCTGCGAGGAGACCGATCCGCGCTCGGATCTGTTCTCACTGGGGCTGGTGCTGCTGGAACTGGCCACTTGGCGACACCTCTACAGCACCGCCACCGTGCGGCCCGACGACTTGGAGGAGGCGCTAACGGAGAAGGTCAAGGGGAAGGTTCTGGACGCGGCGATTATGGCCATGGAGGCAGACCTACCGGACCATGCCGAAGACTGCATCCTGCGGGCTGCCACATTCACCCGGGAAGAAGTGGACGAGCTCACCCAGCCGCTGGTGCATCCGCTGCGCGCCATCGTCCGCAGGTTGATCCAGCGGAACCCGGAAGATCGCTATCAGTCGGCGGCTGAAGTGGAGGCGGAACTTCGGGTGGGCCTTGCTGCGCTAGGAGCCCCCTACAGGCCCAAGGAGGCGCTAGACGAGGTGCTGCTCTCGCTGACGGGGGCCAGCATGAGCCGGGGCGTTCTCGGGCCCACGAGCGAGAGCCAGCTACCGCCTAATATGGTGACGGAAGAGGACATCATCAACGAGCGGGGCGGGACCACCTAAGGCTGGAACCCGCCGTCCATCCATTGCTGGTACAGCCTCACCTGGGCGTCTTCCCAGTAGGGCCCGCCCATCGGCATGCGCGGTTCGCTTCCGTCCGGCCGGACGAAGTCGAACACCATCCGGCCGTTGGCGTGGTCGTCGTAGCCGTCCCCGCCGGTCGGATCGGACATCCAGCGGTAGTCGTCCAACTTCACGCCCTTGCGGCGCATGCAGCTCAGGTCCCGGGCGTTGAACAGCGGCCGGATGTCGGCGGCGTAGGAAACCATTGCGTCCTCCTTTGGCGGGCTCACCACTGGAAGCCCTGGGCTTCCCGAGCATCCTGGATCTGGCCCTGGAACTCCATGCCGAACGACCAGGCGAACTCGGCGGGGAAGTTCGTGCGCCGCAGGGCGCGGCCGTACTGCGGATATTCGGCGGCCATCTCGGCGGTGTAGGTGTCGCTGAACCTCGTCTCGCGGTTCTTCAGCGTGTTCCAGGTCACCGGATACTGGTGGCAGCCGATGCAGTTGGTGCGGCCGTTGCCGGTGTGGTGCTCCAGGTTGGGATTGCTGCACCAGGTGGTGACCTTGTCATAGGGCGCGGGGCCCCGCTGCTCGGCCACTCCGTCGTACGAGGCCTTGATCGCCGCCGCCAGACCCGGCTGGCCGCTCTCGTAGGAACCCCAGGGCTTGGGATCGGCCTCGTTGAAGGCGGTGGTGATGCACATCTTGTAGTGCGACCAGACCCCACCGTTGAACCGGGCCAGAGAGGCCGGGCGGTCCTGGCCGAAGTCCTCGTTGGGCTTGGGGCTCCACCACAACGAGATCCAGAGCCATTCGCGGGTGTCCTTGGTCGAGAAGTGGATCGACTGCAGGCCGTACAGTTTCCCGTCGGTGGTTTGCACCGTGTAGATGCCGCTGGGATCGACCGGCGCCGGGGTGGGCTTGGGCCAGGACCCACCCTTCACCACGGCGGTGATCGCGGCGGCGTCGGTGTCGTGGGAGTGGACCTGGGGGTTGGCGCTGTTGATCTCGTTCCAGTTGGTCTTGACCATCACCGCGCTGCGCGGGAACTCGTCGACACAGGGCGAGAACTGGCTGGCGCTGGGAGGCGGCTGGTTCCATGGAATCTTGTTGGAGCAGGTCTCGATGCCCTGGGCCTGGGCCAGCACGTGCTCGACGAACGAAGGGCTGAACAGGGTGAAGCCCTGGCCCAGCTCTTCCTCCGGCGCGCTGCGGTCGAAACCCGCGGACTGCCTGAGCACTTGGGTCAGGTTAGCCGAGACTAGGCTGCGGACTAGGTTCTTGTCCCCGCCGCTCTGCTCCATGACCTCGTGGGCGATCTCGGCGCGGGTCTTGCGGCAGGCGGCGTCGGCCTTGCAGGCCGCCAACTGGGCGATGAACAGCTTGATCTTCTGGTCGACCTCGGGATTGCCGCTCATGCCCTCGAACCACGTGTGCCACAGGGGTACGTCGTAGGTCTTGCCGTCCACGGTCAGCTTTTGAGGCTCCAGCAGGGCCTCGACGATGGCCCAGCCGGTTTTGCGCCGCTCGGCCATCGAGCCTTCCAGCCGGGCGAACAACACCTGCGGGTCCTCGGCGATCGGCGTGTAGTCCTTGCCGCGCCCGATCAGCAGCCGCCCTTGAGGCGAGGCCTCGCCGGCCTGGGGATTCAGACCTTTGGCCGACAGGACCTGCACGGGACCGCTGGCCGCCGCCGGGGACGGGGCTTCGGGGGCCCGCCGTGCGCAGGCCCCCAGCAGGACGCCGGACAGGCCGGCTGCGGTCAGGAGGGGAATGAGGCGTCTGGGTACTGGGAACATGGGTGTCTCCTCAAATGGGCGGTTTCAGCCGCCTTGCCAGGTTTGGATCAGTCGCAGGTGGTTGGGGGTGAGCAGCACCCCCGAATTGACGCCCGGGCCCACCTCGGCGGGCGTAGCGTTGGCTTCGTAGGCATGCACGGCGACCACGGTCGGTGCGGCGTCGTCGCCGATCCAGACCGGACCGCCGCTCTGGCCGTCGGTGGTGTCGATCTCGTAGTACAGTCGGCCGTCCAGGCTGGTACGCACCAAGCCCTTGGCCACCAGCAGGTGCTCGTAGCTGCCGGCGTATTCCGGATAGCCGGAGACCACGGCCGAGGCCCGGGTGAGGGCGGCGGGGTCGATGGCTTCGTACTTCATCCAGCCCACCTGCTCGCCGAGGGGGACGTCCAGATGGATGGCGCCGATGTCGTGCGCTCGGTCGCGGGCCTGGAGCCAGGGATCGGCGCAGGAGAAGCGCGTGGAGACGACCTCCCCGAACGGCCGCTTGTTCCAGCTCAGGCCCGGGATCACCGTGACTTGGCGGGCCCAGCCGCCGAAAGCGTCGTTGTGCAGGCAGTGGCCGGCGGTGATCACGGTCGAGGGGCCGGCCAGCCAGCCGGTGCCATTGAACGTGCCGTTGTCGGTGTCGATTCGCAGGGCGCAGACCCTCCGCCACGGCGCGACCGTGTTCCTCAACTCGATCCGGCGATGGTCGACCGGCCCCAGGATGCTGAGCAGCCGGGCGCTCCCCTCCGGCGCCTGAGACAGCCGCTGTGCCTCCAGCGCGCCTTCGAAGCCCAGGGACAGCGGCGCAACGCCTCGCGGCGCTTCCTGACGGGGCGAGGACAGCTCGGGTTTGAAGTTTGAGCGTGAACCGGTCATGGCACTCCCGCCTGCTCCTTGCGTCGACGGTCACTGGGTGAGCCCGAATGGACACCCGCGCGACAGGGCAAGTCCCGCGCCAGTGCTATTCACTAGCGTATATGAAAATGGGAGGCCGGTTGAAGGAGAGGGCTGGTGCAGAGGGGCCGAGGAGGGCCGAGGACGACCGCAGAGGGGGACATGTGGGCTGTGTGCCAAGCCGGTGGAGAGGCCGCGCAACCACTTTGGGGTACACGCCTACCCCAGCCGCCTTCTCAGGAGGGGCGCGGCAGGTGCCTGGCTCTCTTGGCTGGCTGTGGCGGCTTGAGCTTCAACACCACGCGCTCTGGGGCGGCCCTCGCGCAGGGGCCAGGTGCGCACTCGCCGTGAGCAACCCCAGGTGCTCCACAATCGCTTTCACCCCTCCTGCCCTCTTCACGTACGCCAACACCCTTAAACCTGCCTCCACACCTCAAGCACGCGAACACATCTAGGGCGAACGTCCTACGCAGCAGCCCGGACCAGTCCAAACGGGGGGTGCACTCCTTCCTCGGCTCCTCCACCGTCGCGGCAAAGGCGGGGCTCTCCTCCTCCTGCCCCGGCTCCGCCCCTGCTTGAGGGAACACTCGATCACCGCACCAAGCACGGCTGCCCCGTCCGACGCGCGCGAGCACTCCAGGAACGCTCAGGAAGAATGCGGACTTCTAAGGGTGGCGGGCGAGGGCACCGGAACCGAGGAGAGCCACTGATGGGTGCCGCCTGGTGTGTGCCAAGCCGGTAGAGAGGCAGCGCAGCATCCTGTCGAGGGCTGCATGGCGTGTGCATTAGCGCCCCCCCGGTACTTGGCTCGCAGCTAACCGCACTTCTCTTCCTCTACGCGCCGGATCGTCGCACACATGGGCTCCTCGCCCCCGCTGCATGCTTTCTTCACAAGAGCTATCCGTTCTATACTCTACTGTGCGGCATGACTGTACACCAACCTCATTGAGCCTGCCACGGAGGCCCTCTTGGCTTATCGACCGATCTGCGACGAATACGCAAGGCGCCTTGCCACGCTTGAGGGAGACGACTTCCAACTTGAGGTGTGTACGTTGCTTGGACGCAATTTCTTCGGCTTTCAGTCCATTCCTGACAAGCCAGGCGGAGACGGCGGGCTTGATGGCCTCTCCCACAATCATACAATAGGCTATTGCTGTTATGGTCCCGAAATTTCAGGAGCAGGTGCTTCGCCTACTGACATTAAAAATAAAGTACTAGCAAAGTTCTACTCGGACCTTCGCCGCATACTTGAACTTGACTTCCCGCCAAATGCCAAAAAGGGAACCAAGCCCGTCCACGCAGAGAACAAAAAACTAGGAAGTATTGTACGCCCAGGGACGAAGATCACTCAGATCAACCTCTGCTGCAGCTGGTTCGAAGACAACACTATTATCGGCCTACTAAATGCCACATTCGAAGAGTACAAAAAGCTCAGCAAGCTAACGTACGTCGCTCAAAGTTGCGCATTGACATTTCAAGGGCCCCGAGAAATCGCCACTTGCTACGCAGTAGACGATCATGCACTTCTACGCCTCGAACAACCAGATCTCGTAAAAATTCTAAATCAAAAGCCTAATCAGGCTACGCAACTCCCTCCGGACCTGAGTGCCTTCGAAGAAAAAATGCAGGTTCTTGCCAATGCCTACCCCCAAAAGAAGAATCGGGTAGACGAACTACGCAAACGCCTCCTCGAAGACTGGAGCGAGAGCCTCCAAATCGCCGAAGGCCTGAACAACACTGCGCCAAATATCTACAAAAAGTACGAAAAGCTCATAAAAGCTGAGGCAAACAAGGCATTAGAGCAGTCGATGACAGCGGAACCAGAAGATTTTAACAAAATCCTCTCAGGCTTCCGCGAAGCAATCGCAGTGCGCCTAAAAGAAGAACTGCGATTCCCCCAAGAGGAGGTGCAAAACGTGGCGAATCAAATTACTGCGCGCCTCGTTGGCGAGTGCCCTATCGACTGGAGGTCGTAATGGCTCATGCCTTCGACGAACTCTCGGAGTTGCTTTCTGCCTCAAAGTTGCGCCCCCAAATCATACCAGGCCGGATTGCTCGCCCGTTCTTTCATGACGCAATTTACAATTTCAGCGTGATCTCGTGCGCCACCCAGGAGTTAGGCACTCCCCAAAAGCAGGATGAGCAAGTCTGGCAGATCAACAGTTCTATCCTCAAATTTTCTCACTTTCTCGCGGTGCGTCCAACGCTTTTGAAGGACTTTCGTATTTGGCATGAACACAGAACTCAACGAGCGGTTCTGGATTTAGAGAACTGGCCTTTGCTCCCGCGAGGGTTCCTTACGGATGACACCCAAGCCGCATCGGTAACTTTCCTTGTAACTACCGGGGCCCTACAACGGGCAGGCAAGAACATTGTCCTCAAGGCAACCAAGCAAAACCCTCTAATCCAACTGCTGCGGGCAGTAGAGAAAAACAATCTTTTTCAGAGCGAGCGGGACGTAATTCGTAAGCTTCAAGAACTCCGGATTACGCAGTCGATGCTTGGTGTCGGATGATTCATATAAAAAGCGTCAGCATACGAGGGGTCGCAGAAGGGCTACCTTTCAGGGGCCATATAGACCTTAAACCTGGGATCCATGTGATCACCGGCGAAAACGACTATGGCAAAACTCTTATCTCCACATCGATTGCTTGGTGCCTTGGTCTTGAGCCCATGTATGGGGTAAGGCCCGGAGATAATGCCATTTTCTCATCTGGCGTTCGCGAGCGCATAGAACTTCACGAAGACCAGACCTCTAGAGTGGACGAGTCGCATGCCGAAGTGGAGTTCTCTAACCACTTAGGCAGAACCTACCGATTGCGACGCTCTATAATTGGGGGCAAAACGAACTACATTGCAGTCGCTGAACGCACAGGCACCAATTTTGGCCCTGAGCGGAATTTGCTGGTTGGTCTCGGGAGTCTTAGCAGCGAGGCATCCGGCTTCCAACATTGGCTGTTCCAAACGGCCGGGCTACCTCTCGCAGAGGTAATGACCAACAAAGGGGCTTCCAGCCCAATTTACGTTGAAAACCTAGGACCCCTTTTCTTCATTGAGCAGACTGAGGGTTGGAGCGATCTTCAAAGTCTTCAGATTTATCGATATGGGCAAATCGCCATCAACGAAGCGGCGGTAGAGTATCTTCTGGGGCTAGACACCCGGTTGAAGCAGCGGTTTGCCAAGCAATCGTCAGAGTCCCAAAGCGGGGAAATAAGACAAGACGCCATTCGCATACTTGAACGAACGAACGAATTCATTCGGTCGAATGGCTGGGACGAAACACTCCCTACCAAACTCTCACTTGAAACCATCGGAGAGCGGCTTAAATCTCTGAAGCTTTCCGACTATCTGCGAGAGCGCTTCCATTGGTCTCCTGCCGAAGAGCATAAGCAACTCACATTAAAGGCAGATCAACTCCGGAGTGCGCTCAACAAAGATCAAACTGCCTCCCAGACAACTGCACCTGTTGCGGCAGCATCGTCACGCGCGATCCAGTTGAAGGAGTCCATCCATAAGAAGAAGCAGTCACTCAACACTCTCCGGCAGCAACTTCTTGCGCAAGAGGAATTGTTTCAAACAACAGGCGGCCGAATTGCATCAGCCAAAGACCTACTACGCTTAAAGCAGGACAACATCGGCTTTCCACAGCATGCGGAGTGCCCCACATGCCTGCGCGACCTGAATATCGAAGAATTGGAACTCGATAATCAGGGGTTAGAAACAATCGAGCGGCACATCACCACTCTCGAAAAGGATCGAGACGCACTGAAAACATCCTTGGCGGCCACGCGGACTGAAGTTGAAAGGACAGTTCGCGAGCTTGAGCGAGCCGAACAAGAGTTTTTCGCGGCGGAAAGAAGTCTTGAACTAATAAATTCGGCAGCAGGCCCTCAGCGCGAAGCTATCGTTGGAACTGCTATTCAGATCATTGACATTGAGAGGGCTATTGAAAAGAACCGGAAAGCAGCAAACGAACTGCTCGACCTACAAAAACAGATCGACGACTGGAACAAAATCTTCTCGGCTTTTTCAAGAGCCTTGGAGGGCGGAGGTTCCGAAGAGGACGCCGCCAAAGAAGCCGCATTCGTTAGTACGTTTAAATCAATGCTGCTTGATCTTGGATATGCAAAGCTTTCGAAGGCATCAGTGAAGGCTGTTCGCTTGGATGAACACTACACGCCATATCTTGAGCACCGTCGCCTTCGCTCAATAGGCTCAGGCAGCGACCGTGCCCGGCTCATTTCTGCCTTCTCCGTCGCGCTCTGGCAGACCAGCTTGAACAACGGAGGGCATCACCCAGGGTTGCTTTTGTGGGATGAGCCACTTCAGCAGAATCCTGACGATATTCACCGCGTAAATTTTTGTGAGGCGCTTCTGCGTTTGTCCAGGAAAGTTAAGTTAGGTCAGCTGCTAATAATCACTCATCTTCGAAAAGAAGAGATGGAGCGGCTAAATAAATCTGGAATTAACCTCACGGCGCTTCCAGCACATGAGCGCTTTCTGAAAAGCGTCTCATCGCCGTAATCATGCTGATTGTCCGTCAGTACTCGACCCTCTCCAGAGGTGTGGAATCGGGCCGGAAGGAGCAAGCCAACCGCCTTTGGCAGCACCGGTGGAACGCCACGCCTAGAAAAGATGGGGGCGCTTTTGAGGGTGGATAGCGAGTGTGCCTGAGCGTACGCCTGCGGCAGGGGCTCCTCGGCTGATTCCTCCTCGTCAGGAGCGGGCAGTGCCCGCTCGGGCGCGGGCTCGGCGGCGGGGCGGGGCCACGAACTGCCGCACCTCGGCGGGCGGCCCAGCGCGACCTTGCCACGGCGCACGCTACTGCCAAACTCCCACATACTGCTCGCGAGCCCCAGGAGGTTAGGAACCTCTAGATGCTCTCGTCCGGGAGAGGCTTGATCCAGGTAGGCAGCATGTGCCCCCAGTGTGCCCCTCCAGCGGGGAATTGAACGGGACGAGATGGGACGAGACGGGACGGAGCGGGGGAAAGATCCGGTGTGAGATCAAGGCGTTAGCTGGTAACAGCGCGACCTGCTTAGGGTTTTGCTTCCGCCTTGATGCGGGTTCGAATGCCGCCGCTTCCACGCCGAGCAACCCGCCGCTCTCATGCGAGTTCCCTCTGAAGAAGAGAGCGGGGCTTATATTTCGGGACCAAATCGGTTCTTGTAGGACCAAATTTGGACCAAATCCGGAGCGCATAAGAAGGATGAGGAGGCGGCAGGCGACGGGCCACTGCTGCTGCAGACTCAACACCACGCGTTCTGGGGTGGCCCCCGTGCTGGAGCCAGTCTCCCAGGCAGCGTGGGCAGTCCCAGGTGCTTCAGGATGGCACGCACCCCACCGGGAGCCGTCAGATACGCCAGCACCCGGCGCCTGCCTCCACACCTGCCGCAGGCGAACACGTCCAGCGCGAAGCTCCTGCGCAGCAACCCGGCCCAAGTAAGCCGCGGCGTGCGCTCTTGGGTCGGCTCCTGCCTCGTCGCTGCTAAAGGCGGCTCACTTGCCTCTTCCGGCTTCGGCTCTGTCCCCGCTTGAGGGAGCTCTGCCCCCGCTTGAGGGAGCCAGCCATGTACCACGTCAAGACGATGATCGTGGACGGCGTCTGGACTTCGGTGGGGTTGACCAACTTCGACCCGCGCTCGCTGCGGCTGAACAGCTCTGAACCGAGGCAGACATTCAGGCGCGGTTCTCGGACCAGGGCAGTCCCCACGCAGCATGCCCGATAGGCATGCTAGTCCCTACGAGCAAGTATTGTTCCGGGATTTTCTTCCGTACGAGACTCTCACCCAAGGCAGATCACTTGGCCCTCTGCTGGCCTCCCAATGCAACCCACTGCCGTGAAAAAGGACTCCATGTCTGCACTCCGACTCCTGGCTCTCTCGCACCTGTTGCTCGTCGGCCTCCATGCGCGTGGAGACGAGCTTCCTCCCGGGGCCGATCTGATCGTTTTCAACGCGAAGATCACCACTCAGCACCTAGCGCAGCCGGCGGCTTCCGCGGTCGCGATCAAAAGAGGGCGGATCTACGCAGTGGGCGACGACGCCGAGATCCTCGCCCTCAAGAACAGCAAAACCAAACTGATCGATGCGGAGGGGCATCGCCTGATCCCGGGCATCAATGATGCCCACGTCCACGTGCTGAATGAGAACAACTACAACTACAACGTGAGGTGGGACGGGGTTCCCACCTTGAGCCGCGCCCTCGAGATGTTGAAGGAACAGGCCAAAAGAACGCCCAAGGGCCAATGGGTCAAGGTGATCGGGGGTTGGTCGCCGTATCAGTTCAAGGAGAACCGGTTCCCGACCTTGGAGGAGCTGAACGCCGCGGTACCTGACCGGCCGTACATCGTTCAATACGCCTACAACCAGGCGTTCTTGAACGAGTTGGCGATGAAGGAGATCGGCGTGGGAACCCCCAAGCTCCAGATGCCGCCCGGCACGGAATTCGAGAAAGACATGCAAGGCAAGTACACCGGCGTCGTGCGAGGGTTCACCTGGACCTTCGTGGCGCTCGAAGCGGTGGTCCCGTTGCCTTCCTTCGCGGAGAAGGTGAACTCGCTCGCCTACGCGATCAACGACTTGAACCGGTTCGGAGTGGTATCGGCGCTGGAGTCCGGCAGCATCATCCCCTACCCGGAAGGGCACAAGCCCATCGAAGCCCTGATCAGGGATCAGCGTTTGAACGTTCGTTTCCCTTTCATGGATCTCCAGCTCGTCGAGCCCGGCGCTTCGATGGTGGACGCCGAGATCGATGCCATCACCAAGAAGTCTCCGACCAGCCCCGGGGACAACACGCACCCGACCCTGGCGCATGGTCACGAATACCAAACCAACGGAGAAGTGCTGAACGCCCAACTCCACGACCATGAGAACTTCGACCGGCCGGCTGTGGTGATCGATCGGGAATTCATGCGAAAGACCGTCGAAGAGGACGTGGGCAAGCTGGTGAAGCGGCGAAGCCCGTTCCGGATGCATATCAGCTACGACGAGAACATCTCTCCATTCCTGGATGCTCTGGAAGCGCTGAACAAGAAAACGCCTTTCGACGGCCTGCGGTGGAGCATTGAGCACGCCGAAACGATCAGCCCGAAAAACATCGAAAGGATCAAGAAACTGGGCGGCGGAATCGCGCTGGACGACAAGATGGCGCTCCACGGAGACGGCTTCATCAAGACCCACGGCCGCGAGGTGGCCCTGCAGACGCCTCGCTTGCGTCAGCTCGTCGACAGCGGGATCCCGCTGGCCATGACCACCGACGGATTCAGGGCTTCTTCTTACAACCCGTGGGTGGCTATCCAGTGGATGGTCACCGGCAAGTCGGTGTCGGGCTCGGAGATCCTGGCCAAGGACAACCGCCTGAGCCGGGAAGAGGCGCTCAAACTCTATACTTTGGGTGCCGCGTGGTTCACCAAGACCGAGAACGAGAGCGGGAGGATCGCGCCGGGCAACCTAGCGGACTTCGCGCTGCTGAGCACCGACTACTTCTCGGTGCCGGAAGAGGAGATCCAGCATATCACTTCCGTGATGACCGTCGTGGACGGGAAGGTCGTGTTCGGTGCGGGCAAATACAGCAAACTCGCTCCGGAACTGCCGAAGATCATCCCGACGTGGTCCCCGATCAAGTACTTCGGCGGCTACTATGGCGCGAAATGACGAGCTGAAACCCATGGGCCAAAGCGTGAACAGAGCGCATGGAGCCGCCGGAGCGGACGTGATCATCGTGGGCGCTGGGTCGGCGGGGGCCGTCCTGGCCCGCCGATGGGCGCGGAGAGCGATCCGACCCCGGTCGCGGATCGATGGGGACAGGTTCGGGCCGTGGAAGGCCTACGGGTCATCGATTCGTTGATCATTCCGGCGATCCCGTCGGTTCCTACCAATCTGACCACGATCATGTTGGCCGAGAAGCTCGCCCACGAGCTGTTCCGATGAGAGGCGTCAGACGATGAGCAGACCCGCCGCCGGACGAAGCGACTTCAGCTTCACGGCGGCCAGGATGGCCAGGAAGTCGTTCCCTGCCGAGGACAGCTTGGCTTGATCGTAGATCACCACGACGGGCAGCCTGGGCGGGGACGGCAGCACCGGACGGAAGTTGAGCCGGCTGCCCGCGAGCTTAGCCATCGTCTCGAAGCCGATCGCGACGCCTTTGCCGGACTCGACGGCCGCGAAGAGACTGGAGATCCCGTCGCACTCCATCACGATGTTCGGCTCCTCGGTGAACCCGGAGAGGATCTTCCGGATCGCCGAATGAGCCTCCGGGTGCTCGCTCTTCGTGAAGGTGATCAGCCCTTCCTTCGCGACTTCGGCCAACGGCACTTGCTTCAGCTTCGCGAAACGGTGCTCTTTGGGGAAAGCCACGGTGACGCCGTAGCTTCCGAGCTCTTTCATCGCCAGCCCCTCGAATGACTGGGGGGCGACGCCGATGGTGATTCCGAGATCCAGCTTCAGATCCCTCACGCCGCGGACGATCCCGTTGCTCGACAGGTCTTTTAGCTCGATCTGGATCGATGGATGCTGCTTGTGGAAAACCCGCATCGCTTGCTTCAGGATTTCCACGGCCGGCGTGGCGGCGAATCCGATCCTCAGGATGGACCGATGCGAAGGCGATTTCCGTCGCACCTTCTCGACGGCGTCTTCGACCCGACGGAGGATGACCTTGCATTCGGCGAGAAACACCTTGCCCGCTTCCGTCAGAGCGATGGAATTGGGGTATCGCTCGAGGAGATCGACTCCGAGCTCCTCCTCCAAGTCGCGGATTTGCCGACTGAGCGCAGGTTGAGAAACATGAAGCAGTTGCGCCGCGCGGGTCACGCTGAGCTGCTCGGCAACCGCCGCGAAATACCTCACGTGTCTGAGTTCCATGATCGCAGCATAACCAAAAGGCATGCTAGCGGCACCCAAGGGGCAGTCCGCGCCCCAGCTCGCCTGCCTCCGCCAGCAGCGTGGCGAGGTTTCAGCAGCGTCGGCACGGGGGCTATCGCCCGCGCGCGGCCTGGGGAGCTGGGCGCGAGCGTCTTCGTGCCGGGCCGGCCCGCGTTCGGCGTCTACGGGATGGCGGTGGACACGGCGCACGACACGCTGTGGGCGTGCACCTATGACGACACCCTTCCGCCCGCGCAGCCGTCGCACCTGGCCGCGTACTCGCTGACCACAGGGGCCCAGACTTTGGACCTGGTCATGCCGGGCATCGCGGTGCCCCCGGCGCCCCTTCTGCCTGAGCGCGAACGCCGCTCGAGTCCGGCCCCATGTCGGGATGCCCGGGGCTGGCGGGGAGCCCTGTTGGGCGCGGCGGGAGGGTGAAGAAGGCCAAGAAGGGCCGCTGGAGGGTGACGCGCGGGAGAAAGGGAGGCCCGGACCGCCGCCGGCGCGGAAGTCCGGGCCCTGCATCCACGGGGCGGTTGCCCGGCCCCGGGACGCGGTGCTCGTCAGGACAGGGCCTGGGCTCCGCTGCTGTTCCTCAGCTCCTTGCGCACCGCCTCGCTGACGCGCTCGCGGACCATGTCCGTCATGCGCTCGCGGAGGTCCTCGCCCACGCGCTCGCGCACGGCGGCCACCAGGCTCTCGGTGTCGACCTGGCCGGGGCCCTGCGGCTGGAAGCCGCCCATGTACTGCTCATCGAAGCCGCCGCGCATCGGGGGGCCCATCGAGCCCATCGACTCGCGGATGGCGTCACCCAGCCGCTCCCGCAGCGCCTCATGCAGGTGCTCGCGGAGGTTGTCGGACAGCCGCTCGTGCAGGGTGTCGACGAGGCGCCCGCGGAGCGCCTCGGCGATGCGCTCCGGGTCCATCTGGCCGAAGGCTTGCGGATGGCCACCCGCGAAGCCCAGGGTGCGCTCGCTCATCCGAGCGCGCAGTTCGTCGCCCAGCCGCTCGCGCAGCGCGTCGCGCACGCGCTCGCGCATGCCGCTCTGGACGCGCTCGCGGATGCCGTCCGCGATGCGGTCGCGGAGGGTGTCGGCGATGCGCTCCGGATCGATGCCCTGCATCCTGCGCTCGGACAGCGCGGAGCGCAGCGTCTCCACCAGACGCTCCTTCAACGCCTCGCGCACGCGCTCACGCACGGCGGTGTGGATCCGCTCGGACACGGTGTCGGCAAGCCGGGTGCGGATGGCGTCGGCGATGCGCTCGGAGTCCACCGGCGCGAAGCCCTCCATCCCCATCCTCCGCTCCGACATCGCGACGCGCAGGGACTCGCCCAGCCGCTCGCGCAGCGCGTCGCGAACGCGCTCGCGCACGACGTAGCCGAGCCTGTCGCGGAGAGCATCCTCAAGCCGGGTGCGCACGCGCTCGGCGATGCGGTGGGGGTCGACCTGCCCGCCCGCCTGCTGGATGCTCATCCAGTTCTCGGCCAGGGCGCCGCGCAGCGCCTCACCCAGCCGATCCCGGAGCACCTCGCGAGCCCGCTCGTGCACGCCGCTGATGACGCGCTCGCGGATGACGTCGGTGAGGCGCTGGTGGACGGCCTCGGCGAGGGTGTCCGCGTCGAGCGGCTGCCTGCCGCCGTCCCCCTGCGGCATGGCCATGGCGCGCTCGCTCATCGCGCTGCGGACCGCGTCGCCGACGCGCTCACGAATCTCCGTGCCAATCCGCTCCTCCAGTCCAGACACGACGCGCTCGCGAACGGCGTCGGCGATGCGGGCCTTGAGGGCTTCGCCCATCATCTGCTGTCCCTGCATGTGGAACTGTTCCTGGCTCATTTAAGAGGCCTCACGGGTGCTGCGGGTGAAACGGCGGGCGCGGAGCATCCCGGCCTGCCGCGTGAGGCGGATGGATAGAGAGATTGGGTGTTGGCGGATACCGGGCCCGGGTCTCGCGCGTGTGTTGGCGCATGCCCTTTGGGATGTGCTGGTGGAGAGGGCCTGGCAGGCTCAAGCCGGGGACACCGGACGGACGTCCCCGGCTTCGGGGCCGGTGGCTCAGGGGGAAGACCTGCCCCGTCCAGCTGCCCGGGTTGTCGTGCACGTTGGGCCGTGCCATCAGGCCGACGCCGCACGCCGCCTCGATGAGCACGACGATGTCCGTGCCGCCGAACTGGAAGGATGCGAACGCCTCTTGCCCTCCAGCAGCTCCATCACGGACCCGGTGAGGTGATTCACGGTGACGGTGGAGGGGAGGACCTGCGCCGGGCGGCGGAGACGCTGCGCGCGCTCGGGTGAAGGCGCGGTCAATAGGACGGTCCGTCACATGGGCTGAAGCACCGCGTGAAGGCGCGCTCCCTCGGACAGCGGTCGGCGCGGCCTGCTTTGTTTGTCACACAAGCGTCGTGGTACTTGCGGCGCGTTGTCCGCGCACGCGGACACAGCCCATCCACTTCCCGCCAGGGAAGAACGGAGTCCAAAGGTGTTCCGCTTGAACCATCGACGTGCCTTCACCGCCACCCTCGCCCGCGTGTCCTTTCTCGTGGGCGGTGTCCTCTCGGCAGCTCCCGCTTCGGCCGCGGTGATCGCCACCAACCCGAACGTCACGGCTCCCGCCACGCCGGTCGTCACGGACGCGGCGGCCAGCTGCGTCCAGACGGACGCCGTGAACGACTTCGGCACACTGTCCATCAGTGGCACCGTGAGCACCGCGGTTCCGGCCGGCGGCCAGCTCACGGTCGAGCCCAAGTTCCGGGTGACGCAGGCGGACGGCAGTGTGCAGCTCGTCAGCATCCCGGGCGCCACCAAGGTGTTCCTGCCCGGCCAGACGGCCGACATCTCGTATGTCTTCGCTTCGGACGGGCTGCAGAAGGTCGATCCGGTTTCGGTCTTCGTCTACACGGTGTCCTCCACCGGCGTGACGCAGCAGATCAGCCGGGTCAACACGACGGGCCTCTGCGGCTGGAAGAACCCGGCGTATGTGCCGTCCGTCGTGGACGTCGACCGGATCTGGAACCAGCCGAGCTGGCGCAATGCCGTGACCACCAACACCTCGGACTACCAGCAGCGGGTCGTGGTCAGGGTCGTGGAGACGCACTACGGCACGGGTGGCTACGTCGGGACGTCGACCATGCTCTCGCAGACGGTGGATCTGAGCCCGAACCAGACGCTCGAGGTTCCGTTCCTGCTCCCCTGGAACACCTGCGGAAGCTTCGACGCGTTCACCTACGCGGGCGCAGGCCCCACCGCGACGACCTGGCCGCGCGAGGGTGCGCACTTCGTGGGCACGTTCGACCATTACGACGGGGATGCCAACCTGCCGTGCTCCCCTGACACAGAGGAAGAGGACGACTGACACGCGCGGCCGCGCGTGAACCAGGCCCCGTGGGACACGGAGTGGCGGCTCGCTGCTCGGTGTCCCATGGGCACAGGAACCCCCACCGCCCTGCTCACTTGCTTTCAACCCGTCCCTGCGGATTCGGGCTCGTCATCAACTCCTCGCACGCCACGGGCCAGGCACGATCGTCTGGGTAGAACGCCGTGCGGAGGTATGCCCACGTGAGCCGCTGGACGGCTGCGACCCTCGCGGGATTCTCGTCGGTCGTTTCCGTCACGAGATACCCGGAGATCCCACCGAGCATGTGCTCGGCTCCAAACAGCGTCAGGAGCGACTTGGGGCCCGGGCTCAAGGTGTACGCGTCCGTGAACCATTCCGGACCGAGGATGGTCAACGGAGACGCGTCCCGATCGCCCGCGACGACGAGGGTCGGAGTGGTCATCTCGGAATACACCTGATCCAGATACGGAAAATGCTCGCGCGCGAGCGGGCTCAGCGCGTCGCCCCCTCGGCCACCCGCGCAAAGCAACACGCCGACCTTGATCCGAGGATCGGACAGGTCATCCCCCAATCCGCCATCGGGGCCCCTCATCCTGGCGCCGAGCAGCATCCCCACCGTCTGAGCCCCGAACGAGTGCCCAACCGCTGCGACCCGACTGCGATCGACGCGACCCGTGAGTCCCGGGACGGATGCCTCAATGACATCCAGGTGATCGAGGACGCGCGTGACATCTTCGATGCGGAGTTTCCAGATCGACGGGGTCCGCGGATCGTCCGGTCCAAGGCCGAACGTCCTCGAATCGAGGAAGGTGGGCTGGACCACGACGAAGCCACGAGCCGCCCAATGGTGTGCGAGGGGAAGATAGCCGTCCGACGACGACCCATATCCGTGCGCGAAGACGATGATGGGCAAACCGCTTCCCGTCACGGGCGCGGAGACCCGCACTTCCAGCTCCGCGCCACGCCCCGGCGCTGACAGAACGACCGGACTCACCGACACCACCGGCGCGGGTGCACCGAAGGCCCCGGCTTCAGCTCGAATGATTGGCTTGCTCATGGGACCGCTCTCCCAATGGGTGAACTGGTCCTGGGATACCGGCTGCGCTATGGACGATCCATGCGCAAGACTCCAAAACAGTTAGCTGAAAAGCCAACGCCGTTGGAGCTTCGAGATCCCCGCGGTGACGCGGTCGCCGACGTGCTCGGCGCCTCGTTGATCCGGCACGCGCTCTACAACCCCATCGAAGCGCGCGCACCGTGGGGGCTTCGCATTCCCCGCCGGAATCGCGCGAGCTTCTACCTGGTCGCGCATGGCAGCGCGCGGCTCGAAGTCGAGGGAGCGCGGGCGCGCGTCCTGGCGGCTGGAGAGGTCGGGTTCGTCCCCCACGGCACGGCCCACGCGCTGCGCGATTCGGCGGACAGCGACCTGCTCCCGGTCTGCGACGGCCCCTACTCTCCCGGCTGGGTCCCCCGGCGCATCGGGGGGCGCGGCGCGGCCACCTCCATTGTCGCGGGCTTCTTCGAGCTGAGCGACGGACGCGGGCCGGTGCTCCTTCAGGGGGTGCCGCCGCTCGTCGTCCTGTCAGCGAGCGACCCGGCCTCGGGGCCAATGATCTCCGCCGCGGTCCAGTTCATTCTCGCCGAGAGCGCGTCGCCCCTGCCGGCGAGCAACATCGTGCTCCAGCGTCTGGCCGACGTGCTGTTCGTGCTCGCCCTCCGCTCGACGGTAGGGGATGGCCCGTGTCAGCGCGGCGCCATCCCCGCCGTCGCCGACCCACGGGTCTACGAGACGCTGAGCCTCATGCACGCCCGCGTCGCCGATCCCTGGACCGTCGACATGCTCGCGAGACGCGTGGGCATGTCGCGCTCGGGGTTCGCGGCGCGCTTCACGGAGCTCGTGGGCGAGTCCCCGCTCCAGTACCTCGCGCGCTGGCGGATCGCGAGGGCCGCGGAGCTGCTTCGCGACACCACCGAGAAGGTGGAGACCATCGCGGGCCGCGTGGGGTACGAGAGCGTTCCCGCGTTCAGCCGCGCGTTCAAACGTTGGCAGGGCACGGGCCCGGCGGCGTTCCGGCGCCAGCCCTTCGCCCACCCACGCGAGCAACGTGCGCAACGTCAACGTCGCTGACGCGCCCTGGGACGCGCGTCAGCGGCCTTGCCCGTGTCTCAGAACGCGACCTGGAAGCGGGACAGCACGACGTTCTCGGCCTCCCTGTCACCTTCCGGAGCCCCGCCCACGAAGTCCGTATGGTGGTAGTTCAACGCGACGCGCACGCGCCGGTTGAAGGCGAAGAGGGTCGCGACGCCGAAGCCCCGGGCCTGGCTCACGGAGCGGGTGGGATCCGCGAAGACGGGGAACGCGTCATCGTCCATGTCCAGGCCCTGGTAGCGCACGGAGAGCTCCAGCGCCCCGCCCTTGCCCGTCTTGGGGTCGAAGGGGCGGTGGGGCTTGGGGCCCGTGAAGGACGCGTCCCCGCCCAGCACATACGACGCATACGCCTGCCACGCGTGGTGACGCAGGCGCGCGCGCTGGTCACCGACGCTCACCTCGTGGGACGACAGGACGTACTCCGCGAGGAGCCCCACCGGGCCCCAGTAGAAGTGGCCCTGGGGCGAGAGGCGCACGTGCTCTCCGTTCGCGATGGCGGTCGGGCCGGTGGTCCCGTTGTTCAGGAAGCTGAAGATGATCTCCTGGCCGGTGCTGCGCTGAGGCACCAGGCCGGTGTTGGCGGCGGTGGTGGAGGGCGTGCCGAACTGGAACCCCCGGGAGACGGCGACGCCCACGCCCAGTCCCTGGAGCGCGGAGGACGTGTCGCCCTTGAAGGGCTGGGCGAAGACGCGCGCCACCAGGTCGAAGCTGTCGTCGGTGTTGACGTCGATGCTGGCGCCGTCGGGAGCGCCGTTGACCACCGCGAACGCATAGTGGAGGCGCCCCCCGGCGATGTCGCCGTGCAGCTGCAGACCCGCGTCGCGCACGGGGACCAGGTCAAAGGTGAGCGAGCGTTCGATGAACGGGACGTCCGTGTTGGCCTGGAGCAGCTCCAGCCCGAAGGGCGTCTTGAAGCGGCCGGCGCGCAGGCGGAGCCACTCGACGGGGCGCAGGTCGATATACGCGTCCTGGATGAGCGGCTGCATGACGCCGAAGTCCGGCATCAGCCGGAAGTCCACGAAGCCGAACAGCGTCCCGTCCAGGAAGGGGCGCAGGCGCCGGATGAGGAACGTGTTGGTGCCGCTCCGGTCCGAGTCCGCCAAGTAGAAGCGGCCGTCCCCCTGGAGCTGTCCGCGGACCTTCAGCACGAAGGCCTTGTCGGCGGTGGAGAAGGTGTAGCCCTCCTCGGAGAGCTGGACGCTGGGGGGCTCCGGGGGCTTTTCGGGCTCGGTCGCCTGGGCGCGGGCCTGGGGCGCGGCGAGCAGCAGCAACCCCAGGGTGGCGAGAGGGGCGGCGGAGAAGACGGACACGCGGGACCTTTCAGGAGAGGGGCGCGCACGTTTCCCGTGTGAAAGTGATGCAGTCAAGAATCGCCGGGCGGGCGTGTTGTCACCTTTACTCGCCGCGGACCGCGCGGTTCGACGAGGGGGTCTTGAACTACCCGGCCAGGCAGGCGGCCTGAAAAAAAGTGCAATGATTCCGGGCATCTGGCGCTTTGATGCTCCTGCCCCGCGCGTGTCATCCTGGAAGAACGGTCTCAAGCAACTCGGGCGCTCCGCGTCCGATAATCCGTTCAAGTTCCTCCCTTCCAAACCTACGAGGCCCACCATGGGTTTCCCCGACATCAAGCGCACCTTCAACGCCGTCCGCACCAACGTCCAGCAGACCTTCGAGGCCAACAAGCAGCTCGTGAAGGGCGGCATCGCGGTCGCGACCCAGGCTTCCAAGGCGATCAACTTCAGCAAGGACGCCTTCCAGCAGATCAAGAACATCAAGGACGGCGCCCAGGGCATCCTCGGGAAGACGAACCTGGACTTCGTCCGCAACCCCACCTTCTCCCAGGGCTTCAAGGGGCTGACCAAGTTCGGCGCGCAGATGGGCGCCGCCATGCGCTACGCGGGCATCCCCGGCGCGGTGGCCGCGGGCGCCACGGCCTTCAAGGACGTCCGCCAGGCCATCCGCTCCGGCAGCAAGGACGACATCATCACCGCCACGCGCTCCTCCCTGGACGCGGCCAGGTCCACCATCAACGCCGCGACGGGCGGCATCGTCGGCAGCAAGGTGATGGGCGGCGTGCTGGGCGGCAGCATCTTCAAGGGCAAGCTGGACGCCGGCAAGGCGGCCTTCGACACCTTCAAGAAGGCGCTCCCCAACGCCAGCGATGACGTGCTCAAGGCCGTCAAGGGCGCCGCCACCAAGGGCATCATGGAGGGCGCGTCGCTGAAGAACGTGAGCCGCGCCGTCACCTCCGCCGCGGGCGACGCCGCGAAGGCGGGTGGCACGCTGGCCAAGGGCATCCTGGGCAGCGGGACGCGCTCCGCCGCCAAGGCCGCGCTGTCCACGGTGGGCCGCGAGGCCGGTGAGGCCGCCCTCAAGCAGGGTGCGAAGGCCGCCGCGGGCACCGCCGCCAAGGCGCTGGGCCGGTTCGCTCCGGGCGTCAACGTGGCCATCGCCGCGGTGGACGTGGCCAACGCGGGCGCGACGCTGATGGACAAGAACGCGGGCGTCGGCAAGAAGGTGACGTCGGTCATCACCGCGGTGGGCTCCATCGCCGCGGCCACCAACATCCCGGTGGTCAGCCAGGTGGGCGCCGCGGTCTCCACGGTGTCCAGCATCGTGGGCGCCTTCTTCAAGTAAGCATTCAAACCTTCGCGGTTTGTCAGAGCGGCTCGGCTGGACTAGATCTCAAGTCCATGCCGAGCCGTCGCTTTGTTCCCCATTGGCGCGGACGCGGCCACGTCGTCTATCTCCCGGGAGCCTTCGTGACCCCCCCTCAAGGGCCTGCAGGATCCGGCCGCGGCGTCGAGCGGCTGCTGAAGATGAGCCCGGTGGTGAGCAGCGTCTCCGCCGAAGCCCTCAAGCTTCCCAGCGTGCAGGCCCCCTCCCTGGAGGGCATCGCCGTGCGCGTCCCCACCCCGGATGACCTCACGGAAGAGGACCTGCTGCGCGCCTTCCACGAGAAGCGCCGCGCCCTGGCCACCACGCGCGAGCGTCAGAAGGGCGAAGCGCTGGAGCCGGGCGACGACGTCCAGCTCAACATCGTGGGCTATTGCGACGGCAAGCTCATCCCCTTCTCCGCGCGCTTCGGCATGACGACGGAGCTGGCGCCCATCGAGGCGCTGCCCGGGTTCTGCGAGGCCCTGGCGGAAGGCGGCAAGGTGGGCGAGTCCATGCAGATCGCCCTGGAGCTTCCGGCGGACTACCCGGTCGAAGGCCTCCAGGGGAAGCCCGCCCGCTTCCTGGTGGACATCGTCGGCGCCCACCAGGTGACGATGCTTCCGGAGAGCTCCCCGGAGTTCCTCCAGAAGCTGGGGATGGGCAGCACGCTGGAAGAGGTGTTCGTCAACCTCCGCGAGGAGCTGGAGGACGAGGTCGCGGGGCAGCTGTGGGCCCGGGCCCAGGACATGGTCCTGGACGAGGTGGCCCGGCGCGCGCCGGTGGAGCTTCCCCGGGTGCTGGTGGAGGAGGAGCTCCGCCGCCGCTGGGTCCAGGCCGAGGGCCAGGCCATGGTCGCCTACCACTTCGACGTGGACGAGCAGCAGGAGGCGCTCCAGGGCTGGCTCACGGACCCCACCACGCGCGCGGACACCGAGCGCCGGCTGCACATCGGCATCGCGCTGAAGGCCGTCACCGAGGCGGAGAAGCTGCAGCTCACGCCGGAGAAGCTGGAGCAGCTGATCCGCGACTACGTGGAGCCCTTCGGCTTGAGCGCGGAGGACGCCCACGCCGCCCTGCGCGAGTCGCCCGAGACGACGCGCCGCCTGGCCGAGCTGGGCTGGTACCTGCTCGCCGTGGAGCACGTCATGAACAAGGCGAAGGTCTCCTTCGAGGGCGCGGAGCAGGGCTGAGGCGCGGCCCCGCTTCGGGTGTCAGCCCTCGCTGAACCACAGGCCCAGGCCGCCCAGCAGGCCCAGGCCCAGGAACATCACGGCCAGTCCCCACGTCTGGCGGCGCGACCACCGAAGCCCTTCTCCGTACCGGTGGCCGCACCACAGGATGAGGACGGCGAACCCCAGGCAGATGGACACGGGCCCGGCGGCGACCAGCATCCGGCGGGTCGTGCCGCTCACGTCCGCGACCGCCAACACCCCCAGCGGCCAGAAGCCGACGACGAGCACGGCCAGCACGAGCCAGAAGGCCCCCCGCCCTTCCCAGGTGTTCAGCTCCAGGTAGTCCACGACGCGCCGCCACCAGGCGCGGGGCGGTTCCGGGGGCGGCGGCTCGGGGCGGCGCAGGGGCTTGTCTGGGAACACGGGCGTCTTTTCTAGCACGGGGCCCTTGCCGGGGCCGCGTCAGTACAGCTCCGCGCTGGCGAGGTAGGGAGCGGCGGTGCCATTCTCGCCGCCCACTACGAGCACCCTGCCGTCGCCAGCAGCGTCGCCGCGTGCTCCGTCCGAACCGACCCCATGGAAGCCGTGAGGGGGAGCCCCACCGCCCCACCCTGCTCCCCATCGCCTTCGTGCTCCGGCCCGGGCCCGCAGGCGAGGAGTGCGAGCGCTGCGGCCAGGTGGCGGGGCAAGTGACGCATGGGGTTCACGCTTTCGGGGCGGGGAGACTCCGAGTTAGAACAGTCTTCGAAACGCTTTGTCGACAGACGCCTTCCGCGATGAAACGAACGTCCGCGCCACTCCCGCTGACCCTCCAACAGGTGACCCGGGACCGTGAGCCCTTCGGCGACTATCTCTATGAGATCTTCCGCGGAGGGACGCTCGTCGCCCGGTACGCGCACGACTACCGTGGCGACGCGTGCTGGCTCGTGTTCGCGGGCGGCCGCAAGGAGGATGCCCCGGGCGTGCGCGATTTCCTGACGGGGGGCGGGACTCAGCCACTGCGTCTGTCGGACGAGGCCGCGCGCTTCCTCGAGGCACGGCTGACGCAGGGGGCCGCCCGGCCCGTCCGCAAGCGCGCCGCGAAGCGCTGAGCGAGAGGTTTCGCGGAGGCGTCTGTCGTTACGGCGCGGTCCAGATGGCGGCGATGCCCTCGTTCACCGAGGCGCCGCCGTTGGTGTCGATGAAGATGGACCGGATGCGCTTGGTGGACTGGATCCCCAGGAACTCGAAGGCATGGGCACCCGTATCGAGCACCGCATCCTCGAGGACCTCCTGGGTGGCGTCCGTGAAGGTCAGGGTCACCTTGTGCTGGGCCAGATGGTTCGTGAGCAGCTCCAGTCCGACGGCGGAGACCGGACGCAAGAAAGCGATCTCGAAGTCGTCCTCACCGTTGGCGATGATCGTGGGCTTCACGGGCAGCGGATTCGTGTTGTTGCTGTGGTTCCAGCCGGGCCCCATGAAGCAGAGCCAGGTGTTGGCGCGAGGCGCCAGGACGTTGACGGTGGGCGCGCTGGAGCCCCACGGCAGGTCGATGCCCGGCGGCGTCCGGCCGCAGCTCGACCCGGCGCCCGAGGGATGATCGGGATACGCGTCGAATGCGATCGCGGGGAACGTGAGCTGGGTGGCCCCGGTGGCCGCCGTGAAGTCCACCTGTTGGGTGAAGACCTGGGCAAGGCCCTCCTGCCGCGTGCCGAGCACCGCCGCCTCTTCGTCCTGCATCGGGGCACCGCACGAAACCAGGACTCCACAGCCAAGCATCCACATCGACCGATACATGTTCATCGCCGCTGCTCCTCTCACCATGTCTGAGCGTCCGGATTGCGCTGCTCACACTGCGGGAGAAGTGACAACGCGACAAGGATTCGGAGGGTCAGAACTTCTGGCGTGCTCGTCCGTTGGATGACGCCATGGCCTTCCACGCTCCCCTTCCCTTGCGCGCGCTGCTGCCCCTGGGGTTCACCGCCCTCCTCGTGATGCTGTCGCCCCGGGTCCTCGCGGCCCGGGCCACCACGCGCTCGCTGGGCGGCGAGAACCGCTACCTGACCCATGTCACCACCGACAAGCCGCTCTACCGCCCCGGGGAGCAGGTGCTGGTGCGGGGCCTCGTACTGGAGGCCCTGAGCCGCAAGCCTTACGCGGGCTCACTCCAGGCGCAGCTGGAGGTGCGGGGGCCCAAGGGGGACGTCGTCACCACCAGCACGGCGTCCACTGCGGACGCCGTCTGGGGCTACGCCTGGCCCATCCCCGCCGGCCAGCCCGGCGGCGAATACACCCTGCGCGTCACCTACCCGTGGACGGGCGCGGCCCCCGCGGAGCGGAAGTTCGACATACGCGCCTACCGGGCCCCCCGGCTCAAGTCCCAGATTGAGTTCCTCCGGGACGGCTACGGGCCGGGCGACACCGTCACCGCCACGCTGGACGTGAAGCGCGCGGAAGGCGGCGTGCCCGAGGGCGCGAAGGTGACAGCCAACGCGCTCGTGGATGGCGCCACCGTGGCGCAGGTGCCCTGCACGGTGGACGCGAAGGGGCGCTGCACGGTGCGCTTCCCGCTGCCCGCGGCAATGGAGCGCGGCGAGGGCACGCTGGCCTTCACCATCGAGGACGGGGGCGTGGTGGAGTCCGCGGCGAAGACGATCCCCATCCTCCTCCAGACGCTGGACCTGGCCCTGTACCCGGAGGGCGGCGACCTGGTGGCGGGGCTCGCCTCGCGCGTCTACTTCGAGGCGCGCACGCCCGCTCGCAAGCCCGCGGACCTGGTGGGCCGGGTGGTGGAGGTGGACAGCGGCAAGGTGGTCGCCCGAGTGCGCTCGGAGCACGAGGGCCGTGGCCGCTTCGAGCTGACCCCTCGAGCGGGTGTTCGGTACGCGCTGCGCATCGACTCGCCGTCAGGCCTCCGGAAGAGCTTCCCGCTTCCGGAGGTGAAGCCGACGGGCGCCGTCATCCGCGTGCGCGAGGACGTGGTGCCCGCGGGCCGGCTGGTGCAGCTCGCCGTGGACCTGTCCGGCGTCGGCCGTGCGACGGTGACGTTGAGCCAGCGCGAGGTGCGCGTCGCCTCGGCGGTGATTGGCGATGTGAAGGGCGGGCCGGTGACGCTGGACCCGGGCGAGGCGGACGGAGTGCTCGTCGCCACGGTGTGGGACCACGACGGGCGGCCCCTCGCGGAGCGGCTGGTGTTCCGCCAGCCCTCGAAGGAGCTGACGGTGGAGCTGAAGGCGGACCGCGAGCGCTACGTGCCCGGTGGCCCGGTGCGGCTCACGGCCCGGACGACGCGCGGCGGCCAGCCGGTCTCCGCGCTGGTGATGCTCACCGTGACGGATGACGCGGTGCTGGAGCTGTTGGAGAAGCGCGACCAGGCGCCCCAGCTCCCGGTCATGGTGCTCTTGGAGCCCGAGGTGAAGGAGCTGGCCGACGCCCAGGTCTACCTCGACGCGAAGAATCCGGAGTCGAAGCTGGCGGTGGACCTGCTCCTGGGGACGCAGGGCTGGCGGCGCTTCGCGCTGACTGACACGCAGTCCTTCCTCGCCCGGCATGGTGACGCGGCGATGCGCGTGCTCGCGGTGCGCTGGCCGAAGGAGCCCGTCCGCAAGCCCCGGCCGACTGTCACCAGGGCCGGACGCGGCGGCGCTGTCGCGGGCGTGGGGCAGGCACAGCCCGCCATGGACCGGAACGTCGCGCTCGAGGACGAAGCCTTCGCCGGCCAGGCCGAGGGCGCGGTCCTCCCCGAAATGGCCCCCGTCGCCGCGGCGGCTCCGGCTCCCCTGCCCCCGGCGGAAGAAGCCCCTGCCCCCGTGCTCCAGGTAGCGAAGGAGGAAGAGGCTCCGATGATGGCGGGGAAGGCCTTCCGCGCGAAGCGGGACATGCGCTTCGACGACAGGCAGGTCGTCCAGGGGCAGCTGCTCTACCTGCGCGAGTTCGCGCACACCGCGCGGCCGAAGCGCAAGGCGGGAGACCGGGTCGACTTCGCGGAGACGCTCTACTGGAACGCCGGGGTGCGCACGGATGCCCGCACCGGCGAGGCGCGGGTGTCCTTCGCGATGAGCGACTCGGTGACGACGTTCAAGGCGTTCGCGGGCGCGGTGGGCGGTGACGGCGCGCTCGGCTCGGCGGTGGCGGAGCTGGAGTCCGTGCAGCCGTTCTACGCGGAGCCCAAGCTGCCGCTCGAGGTGACGTCGGGCGACGTGGTGCGGCTGCCGGTGGCGCTGGTGAACGGGACCCAGGCGCGGCTTTCGGGCGCGGGGGTGAAGGTGGAGCTGAAGGGCGACGTGAAGGTCTCCGGCGGCCCCACGCTGGACCTGGCCTCACAGGCGCGGGCCCGGCAGCTCTTCTCGCTGGAGATTGGCCAGGAGGCGCGGCCGGTGGACGTGAAGCTCACGGCGAGCGCGGGCGAGTACACGGACGTCGTCACCCGCACGCTGTCCATCAAGCCCCGGGGCTTCCCGGGCCGCGTGTCCTTCGGCGGACTCGTGTCCGCGAAGGCAGCGGCGGAGCACCGGGTGGTGCTGCCCCAGAGCCTGGTGCCCGGCAGCGTGCGGACGTCCATCGCGGTGTACCCGGGCCCGCTGGCCAACATGACGGAGTCGCTGGCCCGCCTCATCCAGGAGCCCTCCGGCTGCTTCGAGCAGACCAGCTCCACGACGTACCCCATGACGATGGCGCAGCAGTACTTCCAGACGCACACCGGCGTGAACCCGGAGCTGGTGGCGAGCGCGCGCGAGAAGCTGGAGCGCGGCTACCAGCGGCTGGTGGGCTACGAGACGTCCGAGAAGGGCTACGAGTGGTTCGGGCAGAACCCGGGCCATGAGGCGCTGACCGCGTTCGGCCTGCTGCACTTCACGGACATGCGCCAGGTGCGCGAGGTGGACGCCGCGATGCTGGAGCGCACGCGCGAGTGGCTGCTCCAGCAGCGGGATGGCCAGGGCGGCTTCAATCGCAAGCGTCGCGCGCTGCACGTGTGGGTGGAGGACGCGGACACGTCGAACGCATACATCCTCTGGACGCTGCTGGAGAGCGCGGGCCAGCCGGCCTCGCAGGCGAAGGAACTGTCGCGCGAGGTGGCCTCGCTGAAGGCCGCCGCGGCGAAGAGCACCAACAGCTACGTGGTGGCCCTGGCGGCCAACGCGCTGGCGCTCGCCGGTGACACCGCCGAGGCTCGGACGCTGATGGGCCGGCTCGCCACCTCGCAGGGGCAGGACGGAGTGGTGGGCGGCGCGACGCAGTCCATCGTGGGCAGCTCTGGAGAGACGCTGAACATCGAGACCACCGCGCTGGCGGTGCTGGCGTGGATGCGCGATCCCGCCTACGTGGGCAACGTGGAGCGCGCGATGAAGTTCCTCGCGGAGTCCAGCGACGGTGGCCGCTACGGCGCGACGCAGAGCACGGTGCTCGCGCTGCGCGCAATCATCGCCTACGACAAGGCGCGTGCGTCGAAGCTCACCCCGGGCCTGGTGCGCGTCTACGTGGACGGCCGCGCGGTGGGCGAGCCGGTGCGCTTCGACGGCTCCTCCCAGGAAGCCCTCAAGCTGCCCGACGTGAGCGCGCTCCTGGGCGCGGGCGAGCGCCGCGTGGAGCTGCGGATGGAGGGGGGCGCGGAGCTGCCGTACTCGGTGGAGGTCACCTACAACAGCGTGACGCCGGACAGCTCGAAGGACACGGCGGTGACGCTGGAGGTGGCGCTGGCGAAGACGGCCCTCACCGAGGGCGAGCCCACGGAGGCGCGGGTAGTGGTGGCCAACCGCACGGGCCAGCGGCTGCCCACGGCGGTGGCCATCTTCGGTGTGCCGGGCGGCCTGGAGGTACGGCACGACCAGCTCAAGGAGTTGGTGAAGCGGCAGGTGGTGGATGCGTACGAGGTGCTCGGGCGCGACGTCGTCCTGTACTGGCGAGGCATGGAGCCCCACAAGCGCATCGACGTGCCGCTGTCCCTGGTGGCCGCGGTGCCCGGCACCTACACGGGCCCGTCCAGCCGCGCGTACCTGTACTACGCGGACGAGCACAAGACGTGGAGCGAAGGCGTGAAGGTCACCATCGCCCCGAAGCCGTAGCTCCGGGTACAGCGCCACCGATGCCTGACATGGCCGGTTCATTGCTAGGATTGGATCTGTTTGGTCAGCCCGCAGCCTTTCCTTCCACGCCAGGAGGCATGGCCATGAACTTTCCAGAATACGTTGTCAGGTACTCCGCGTCCCGCACCGCCTTCAAGCAGGGAGACTTCGTGGGAGACGTGGAGCGCAGCGGTTTTTGCGCGGCGCTCAGCTTCTCCTGGTGTCGCCGGATCATGGACTCGCAGAAAGGAAGCTATGGGGTGCCACAGGAACTTCCGGCCGTGCGGCTTGCCGCGCTGAAGAAAGCAGCTCCGGAGCTGATCACGAATCAGCGGGTCTACGCCGCCAAGCAAACCAAAGTCCGTGAAACGATACCGCGGCTCATGTTGGCCATGCAGGCTTCGCTCGTTCTCTCGAAGCAAGGCTACGTAGCAGAGGGAGACACGCTGTACGAGGTCAGCAAGGGCGTATTTGACGACGTGAAGAAGAACAAGCTCATCACGGTGGGCGACGTCAAGTTTCCCAGGGCGCTGCAGGAACTCGCCAAGGACAACGCCGTGCGGATCTCGGGGGTGCTGAAGGTCCCTCCGTTCAAGGACGTCAAAGCAGCGCAGACCTTCGCGAAGGAAAACCTTGAACGGGAGCGCGCCCACGTCCTGGGACTCGAGCGGTTCCATGCCATTGCTGTCTATCGGACGGAAGGGGTCTTCAGCACCGACTTCTATTTCTTCGATCCGAACTGTGGCGAGTTCCACTGCAAGGGAAGCGACAATGCCGGCTTCGCGCTCTACGCACTCCTGCATACGGTGGACAGCTACGCTCACTACAAGGAACTCTTTTCGTTCCTGGTCACGGCGAGCTGAACCCCCTCTCACTTGAAGACTTGCTGCCTTGTGCAGCCAGGGACAGTCGCACCGCCGGGCAAAGCACGTCCACCGCGCCCTGGGTTAGCCTTCCCTCCATGGAAAACCGGCACCGCGTCTATCTGGTCCCCGGCTTCTTTGGCTTTACCCAGATGGGTGACAAGGAAACGGAGCGTATCGCCTACTTCCAGAACGTCCCCCGTTTGCTCGAGCAGCGGTTCAAGGAGCGCGGCATCGACGCGCAGGTGCATGCCGTGGCCTCCGCCCCCACCGCCGGGCTGGAGACGCGTGCCCGCGACGTGTTCCGGGAGATGGCGCGGACCGCGAACGAGGACGACGCGCAGCTCCACCTCGTCGGGCACTCCACGGGCGGGCTGGATGCACGGAGTGTCGTCTCACCGCGCATGGCCGGGGAGGCTCCGGCCTTCGTGAAGCGCGTGCGCTCGGTGGTGACCCTTTCCACCCCCCATCACGGCACCCCGCTGGCCAGCTACTTCCACCAGGGCGACGTGGGGAAGACGCTGCTGCGCTACCTGTGGCTCTTCACCTTCCTCACCCTGCACCGCAAGGCCATGCCCTTCCGGACCGCCGCGCTCCAGGCGTGCTACTGGCTCGTCCTGAGGAGCGAAGAGGCGAAGCTCCCGCCCAACCTCTTCAATCAGGTCGTCCGGCTGACGGTGGACCTCTCCAAGGCCGAGCGCGACGACCTCATCCGGTTCTTCAGCCAGGTGGGCGAGAACCAGGCGCTGATCCAGGACCTCATGCCGGCCAGCATGCGGACCTTCAACGCGAACACGGCGGACCGCGAGGGCGTGCGCTACGGCTGCGTCGTCACGGGCGCGCCTCCGCCGAAACGGTCCTTTCCCCTGCTGCTCACCCCGGACGCCCTCCTCCATGGAATCTTCTCCTTCCTGCATGCGAAGAGCGCGCCCCTGTCCCGGGAGCTCCAGATTCCCGAGCGCACGGCGGCCCAGTCCCAGGCCCTCCAGGATGTCTTTGGCAGGAACTTCGAGTCCCGGAGCGACGGCATCGTCCCGAGCCGCTCCCAGGTCTGGGGAGAGGTCCTCCACGTCGCGGTCGGGGACCACCTGGACGTCATGGGCCACTTCGACCAGCCCCCGGAGTACATCAGCTGGCTGAAGTCGGGCTCCCACTTCCAGGAGCCGCAGTTCCAGGCGATGTGGGACCGGGTCATCGACTTCACGGTGGCCAGCGCCGCGACTGTTCACCCAGGCAACCAAGCGGAGCGCCGCATGCCCGCCGACGGATGACGTCCCGCCGGTCCCGACGGAGAGTCACCCCATGCGCCATGGCCTCGTGACCCCGTTCCTCGCCTCCCTCCTGCTGAGCGCCGCCCCCGAAGTGCAGGCCCAGACACCCCGGCCGCCCACTCGCCAGGAGGGCAACCTCGCCCCAGGACGCGGGGGGGAGAGTCAGCAGTCCGTGCCGCGACAGGGCGACATCCCCCCGGGCGCGCCCGTGGAGACCGCGCCCCCCAACGTCCCGGAGTTCAAGCCCGCGTTCCCGCAGCAGACGCGCGCCCCGGCGGTGAAGACGCGCACGCCCATCGTCGTGACGGAGATTGCCTCGGGCTTCAACAAGCCGTGGGCCCTCGCGTTCCTGCCGGATGGCCGCTTCCTGGTCACGGAGAAGCCCACGGGCTCGCTCTTCATCGTCACCGCCGCGGGCAAGAAGTCGCCTCCGGTGGCGGGGCTCCCCAAGGTGGACGGCCGGGGACAGGGCGGGCTGCTCGACGTGGAGGTCGGGCCCGACTACGCGAAGAGCGGCCTCATCTACTGGACCTATTACGAGCCGCGCGAGGGCGGCAACGGGCTCGCGGTGGCGCGCGCACGGCTGGTGGACGGACCCAAGCCTCGCATCGAGGGCCTCCAGGTCATCTTCCGCATGCAGCCCACGCTCGAGTCCACGCTGCACGCGGGCGGACGGCTCGTCTTCACGCCGGACGGCAAGCTCTTCGTCACGCTCGGCGAGCGCTCCATCCTCCCGGGCCGCGTCCAGGCGCAGGACCTCAAGAGCGACTTCGGGAAGGTGGTCCGCATCTTCCCGGATGGCTCCATCCCCCAGGACAATCCCTTCGTGGGCCGGAAGGACGCCCGGCCGGAGATCTGGTCCTCCGGACACCGCAACATCCTCTCCGCGGCCCTGGACGCCCAGCAGCGGCTCTGGGTCGTGGAGATGGGACCGCGCGGAGGCGACGAGCTCAACCGCCCGGAAGCAGGCAAGGACTACGGCTGGCCCACGATTGGCTATGGCGAGGAATACTCGGGCGAGCCCATCCACAAGACGACGCAGGCCGCCGGCATGGAGCAGCCTGTCTATTATTGGGATCCGGTCATCTCGCCCTCGGGGCTCACCATCTACTCGGGGGCGCTCTTCCCGGAGTGGAAGGGGAACTTCTTCATCGGCGGCCTGTCCAGCCAGGCGCTGGTGCGGCTTGTCTTGAAGGACGACCGCGTGGTCGGCGAGGAGCGCCTGCTCACGGAGCGCAACGCGCGGATCCGCGAGGTGGTCCAGGGGCCTGACGGTGCGCTCTACCTGCTCACGGACGATTCGAACGGCCGTCTGTGGAAGCTCACCCCGGGGGCCACCCCGCCGGGCCGCGCCCCCTGAAGGACTCCTGCCTCCGGCGGACCTCAATCCCGCCGGAGCAGGTCGGCTCGCATCGCCTCTACCGCGTCCTTCGCCTCCTTCAGGCTGCTGCCGTAGAGCCATCGGTGGAACTTGATGGCTTGGATGAGATTGTTGTCTTGAACAGCGCGCTCCATGGCGGCTTTCGCTTCCGGCTCGGACAAGTCCCGGCGTTCGGGAGGCCCCACTGGCGCCCGACCCTCCCGCATCGCTTCCACGGCGTCCTTCGCATCCTTCAAGCCGCAGCCATGAAGGTGCCGGTAGAGCTTGATGGCGTCGATCATCTGCCCGGACTCGATCAACTCCGCGAGGACCACCTCTCCCTCCTCTGGAGACCGCGCGGTGGGCGGATCCGCATCCGCCGGTCGCTCGCGGTTGGCGGAGCGCCACCAGAAGCCCGCGAGGGCTCCCACGAACACGGCGATCACCAACAACGCGAGGAATGAAGGGGACATCCCACGAGCATACATGGCCCCCGGTCGTTCACCGGGATGTCACTTTCGGGGGAGCCGCCCCCCGTTGGAAGGCAAGGCACGAGCGCCCTGGAGTTCGTGCTGTGGGCAGCGGCGCTCGTGCTCTTCGCCATGCTTTCGGTGGGCATGAGCCTGAGGCCCCAGGAGTCACGGGCCGAGGAGGCCCCGCGGGCAGGTCCGCTGAAGGCCTACGTGCCGCCCATCCGGTGAGGCCAGGCGGGTCCTGGAAGCGTCAGGGGCACCTGCTCACCATCAGCTCGCCGCCGTCGAGGGTGGCGTTGATGCGGAAGCTGAACACGTAGTTGCCGGCCTCCGGAATGGCGAGGGAGGACTCCTTGCCGGGGCCCGCGGCGAGCGACATGGGCTGCTCCGAGGCAATCACCACCGGCCCCCCGCCCGACACCGCGAGCTCCTTCGACCAGTCCGCGCTGGCGAACTTGAAGGTATAGGCGGTGACGTCCGGCTCGTTGACCACCACCTGGTAGATGTTGTCGCCCTTGTAGGCGAACCGGCGGTGGGCGGGCGTCGCACCGAAGTTGTCCCCACCGACATAGCTGCCCCGGATGAAGACCTCCTTGCCGAGCGGGCCGAGCCCGTCGACCGTCGGAGCGTCGCAACGGGCCAGCGGCCCCTGACCGGAGAGCCCACCTCCCGGGCCCGTCTGAGGACCCTCGGCCGTCGGCGATGCGATGTCGAAGAACCTGCCCTCGAACGGCCTCAGCGCAATCTCGTGGTGCCCTTCCGAGAGGGCCACGTCGGCGCCGCCCAGGAGATCGACGAGGGCTCCCGCGCTGCCAATGGCCGTCCCCGCCACGGTGATGACCGCGGGAGTCGCCTTCACGTTCAACACATACAGGACGTTGTCGGTGCCCTTGTCCTTGCGGTCGATGTAGACGTTTTCGTCCGCGTAGATGTGCGTCCGACTGCCATTCGCCAGCGCCGGGTGGGCGTCACGCAGCGCCATCAGGGAAGCGACGTGGTGCTTCAGGTCCGCCTGCGCGGGCGAGAGCACCGTGGCGGGCGCCCCCACCGTGGTCGGGATGCCCTCCACGATGGCGGAGGTCCGGGAGACATGGTCGTCGCAGACGCCCCGGAGCGCACAGGTCGCGTTGTCCTCCTTCGCCGCGAAGCCCGGCAGCTCCTGTCCGACCTCATCCCCGTAGTAGAGGGTGATGGGGCCGCTGTACCCGGCCATGACGCTGAAGGCGGCCTTGTGCCGCGCCCACCAGGTGTTGTCCTCGGGCTCCGCCAGGCCCCCTCGCTGGAGGAGATCTCCGAAGCGGACCAGGTCGTGGTTGGTCAGCATCAGGTTCGGCATGGCGTGGGGGGGATACGCCAGCTGGTTCTGATACCCGGCCTGGAGGTTGCTCGCTCCACGGTTCCCCGTGCCGGACTCCTCGACTGCCAGGGTTTGCACCAGGCTGTAGCGCATCGGGAAGTCGAACGCGGACAGCAGCGCGGGGCTCGCGGTGGTGCCATAGCCCTTGCTGGCGATGTCCGCCGGCCCGCTCCAGATCTCCGCCACCATGTACCCCAGCGGATGGACGCTCTGGCCGGCCGCGTTCGTGTAGCTCACGGCCGCCGCGGCAGTGCTGACGGCGGTCCGCAGGTCGTCCCAGTACTGCACCGGAACCTGATTGGCCTGATCCAGGCGCCAGCCGTCGATCTTGTATTCGGTCACCCAGTGCGTGGCGACCTCCTTGAAGAAGTCGAGGTCGTCCGGATAGACCGCCGCCCGCCCCGTGCCCCCCACCTGCCCCGTGGTGGAGAGCTTGCGGCCCTGCGGCGAGGCGTAATCACTGGCATTGACCTTGAAGTGGCCGAACACGCCATCGAGGAAGACATACAGCCCCCGGGCATGGGCCCCCTCCACCAACTCCTTGAGTCTGGCGTTGGTGCCGAACTTCGGGTCGACGTTGAAGTAGTCGGAAGCGAAGTAGCCCGTGGCATCCAGGCGGCTGGCCCAGTCGTCCTGGCCACTCACGGGCACGCTGGCGAAGACGGGGGTCAACCAGAGGGCGTTGACCCCCGTCGCCTTGATGGCGTCGAGGCTGTTGATGATGCCCTGCAGATCGCCCTTGTGATGGCTGGTGCCGTAGCCGGTGTTGGAGTCCGCGGCGCTGTCGGCATCGACGAACGCCTCGACCATGACCTGGTACAGGCGAAGACCGCACTCGGGTTCGCCGTTGCCCTTGAAGCAGGCCAGGCGGCTGTCGGCCCGTGTCGCGGCGACGCTGACCGTCGCGGTGTAGGCAGCGCCCGCGTCCGTCCCCGCGTCCACCCCTCCATCCTCCACCCCCGCGTCCGTCCCCGCGTCCACCCCTCCATCACCTCCACTGCTCCCGTCCTGGCAAGCGGCCAGGACCCCCGCCATTGCCAGCGAGAGAAGGGACTTCCGCCAGTGCATGACACGCGCTCCTCTGGGGTCGACGCCCCATGAAAACCCAGGGAGCAGCATACCGTCCGGCCCCGCGGTTCAAGACACGCGTGCGCGCCTGCTCACGGACGATTCGACTGGCCGTCCGTGGAAGCTCACTCCGGGGCTCAGAGCCCTGACAGCATGCGGTCCTTCACCTTGAGCCAGGCCTGCTTCCGGGACAGGTAGGTGGAGCAGATGCGCCGCCAGGTCCACACGTCGCTCCGGGTCCACCAGTCGCCCAGCGGCTTGTCGCCCAGGAGGTCCACGCCAAGGTCCCTCAGGTTGCCGAGGTTCCGGAAGCCGACCCCGTTGAGGCCTTCATAGGCGTTGGACTCCAGCAGCAGCACCTTGTCCGTCTCCACGTGGTGGTCCACGACGAGGAAGGTGTGGCCGGAGTCCCACTGCTTGCGCCAGCCCTGGATGAGCGTCCACGGGTGGGGAGGCGTGTCCTCGGACGGCGGGAGCACCGCCATGCCGCTCTCGATGGCGGCGGTGACCGGGGAGAAATAGTCCTCCGTGGAGGCGACCATCATCTGCCGGTGCCTGCGCGCGTCCCAGGCGAACTCCGCGCCGTGCACGTCGGAGAAGGCCTTCACGGTCAGCGCCTCCACGAAGGTGCAGCAGTTGTTCTTCCGCGGAGGCGCCAGCGGGACGCGGATGCCGGGGAGCGTCCACGGGTAGTACGCCTGGCTCAGGTCGTAGCGATAGGCGGTGAAGTCCTTCAGGAGCCCGACGAGCGTCGCCTCGGGCACGGCGAGGGGCTCGTCGTCGAACGTCCGCCGCTGCACTGGCGGGGGCTTCTGCGCGAGGAAGACCGTCGCGTAGGACTGCGACTTCCAGCGCGTACAGATCCACGTGTCGAGCGCTCCCAGCGTCGGCACCTCCAGCCGTGCGTAGTCGGTGTCCTTCGTCGGGTAGCCCGTCCTGTGCTCGAGCACGAAGTAGGTGCCGGGCTCGACGTAGCCCTCGAACTGCGAGGTGCTGTCTGGCAACACGAAGCCACGCAGCCGGATGGAGAGCTTCGCGACAAGTTCGGCTTCCGCCATGGTGCGTCCCCGACGTTGAATGGAGTGTCCAGGATGACGGTTCGGCCAGGGGGCCCCTGCTGAAGGGCCCGCGAGCTCACACCGACCACTGCCACCAGTTCTTCTTCTTCTTCTCCGCGGGGGGAGGGCTCGGTGGCGGCGGCGCGGCCGCGACCTCGAGGACACGCCAGGACTGGATGACGGCTTCGATGTCCCCGAGCAGCTCCTCCCTGGAAAGGCATGTGGCTGCTTCGAGCAGCACAACATTCACCACGCCCCTGGCATGCGTGAAGAGGCGAAGAATGGCTCGCTTCGGGGGATCCCCCAGCGTCCTTGAAGGGAACACGGTGTGGAAGAACAGATGAATGCCTCCGCCCGGTCCAGGGGCCATCCAGGTTTCCACCTGGGAGCTTGCGGAACCGTTCGACCGCCCCTGGAGCAGTGACGCCCCCTGGGCCGTGACCTTCTTCATGCACTCAGGGTCTTCCGGAGTCACATCCGCCTGGAAGCAGCTGATGGTCAGCACCTGCACCCCATCCGAGCCAACAGCTCCCCCCGCGAACGCCAGCCGGCTGAACCGGAGGAACGTCCCGTTGCTGTCAGAGGTCCGCAGGTAGCGCGGAGGAGGCGTCATGGCACATCCGAGCTCCGGGATCCGGACCTCCCCCGCGTGGAGCTGGAGCGCGGGTTCGGTGACCTGGATGTTCCCTGGCGCCGCGAGCAGCTGAAGCAGGGAGCGCACCACGCTGAGCGGATGTTGGGGAAAGCGGGAGTCATGGCGCGGATCATCCGAGTTGAAGCTTTTCATCACCCGATCCAGCGCTTCGTCGGTCTTGACGCCCGCCTTCGCCGCTTCCTCGCCAAAGATGACGCTCTCACGAACACCTGTGGGACCGCGCTCCGCCGCGACGATCCGGAACTCAAACAGGCCGCTGCGCAGGGGGATGAGCAGGTGGCCCATGACCACCTCCATCCCGTGCTCGTACGCCATGCGGTGCACCACGGACAAGGCCCCGCAGGTGCCAAGCCGGATGCGCTTGATGCTCACCACCGGCGACCAGGCCGGGTCCGCGGTGCGTGGGACCTTCGCGCCGCCCCCTCCCGCTGGCTGCTGCCCGTGATTTTCGTGAAAGTTCCGCTCGAAGAGGTCGCGAGCATGGCGCTCGATGTCGAGCGCGAGCAGTTCGTCGTGCTCCGGGCTGAGATCGAGCTGGAGATTGAAGCGGAAGAGGAACAGCGCTGCTCTTCGATCCAGATCCACCAGCTCCGCACTGGTCTCTTGCTCGCCTTGAATCGCGAAGCGTCCCGGAAGCACCAGCCGGAGGCCAGCAGTTCCACTCCTTACGCCATTGAGGAGTCCCATGTCTGTGAATACTACCGCCGCTGGAGCCGCACCGGCGTCTTCCCGGCCGCCATCTGTCTTGGACCACACTGACCCGCCGTTCAAGCTCCTGGCGGGTCCTCCCGCATGGCCAGACGGGGTCACCCCCAAAGTCAGACATGAATTCACACCTGGCTCAACCTTGCGAGGGTTCGCGGCGATGAGGACTGTCTGGGATGCCAGCAAATGCACCCCATCCCCGCTGGCGACCCCGCGCCCATGAAACCTCCGCGTCTCGCGGTGCTTCTGGAGCGGGGCTGTCCTTGGAGAAACCCGAAAATGACTGCTCCGCTTGAATTGACCCCGGCTGGTGCCGCGCTGTTCCTGGAAGGGGCACGGCTCAAGAACGCGGGCCTGTGGGCCGTGGACTTCCTGGACGCCTCCGGGCAGGTGTTGTGCCGCGTGGCGCTGCCGAACCTGTCGCTGCAGGAAGACCCTCCCGCGCTCATCCACCCGGTCGTGACGGGTGACGTGCAGCGGACCGGGACGGTCCACGCGGCGCGGCTGCGGTCGGGCCCCACGACGGTCGCGCCGCTGACGGTGGGCCTCTACGCGGACACGGACAGGCAGCTGCGCTTGCCCACCTTGGACCTCGTGCTCGGCAGGCGCCTCAAGCTGTCCGACTTCCGGCTCCCCTACCTCCACCGCACGCCCGCCGTCGTCGGGACGCGGGACGTGTACGGCACCCCGGCGTCCTACTTCCCGGCGACGCTCGACCTCCCCGACGACTTCACGGGCGACGTGCATCTGCTGGAGACGCCGGGCAGCGCGCTTCCCCTGGGGACGGTCACCACCCACGTCACCTATGACGAGCGGAGCGCCAGCATCCCCACCGCCACGCTGCCACCCTTCGCGGCTCCGGCCGGGATGCCGAGCGGCCTGGTCCTGGTCTCCACTGAAGCCGCGCCCATCACCGACGAGGGCGACTACATCCAGCTCGGGCCCACGGGTGGAGCGAAGGGCGGGCTGGCGACGACAGGCGCGGTGGGCTTCGACTTCACCCTGACGAACGACGTCCCGGCGTTCTTCGGCTTCCGCTTCCGGGGGCGGATGCCCGCGTCCATCGACGATGCCGCGACGCTGGGCGCGATGTGGATGGACAGGGTGCCCGGCGGCTTCACCGTCTACTCCGACTGGGCGTACAACATCGTGTTCAGGAACCACTCCGACAACCAGCAGCTCGAGATCCCGTATGGCCTGGCGGCGAGCGCGGACATCGACGTCGCGTTCCGCTACACCGACGATCCGCAGGGGCCAGGGGGAAGCGTGCAGTTCTACAAGGACGGGGTGGCGCTCGGCGGGCCGCGCACGCTCACCGCGAAGCTCAAGCTCCAGCCCGTGCTCCCCTTCTTCGTCAACAACATCGGCTGGAACCACCGGAACGGCACCGCGGGCCTCGGCGTGCGCGCGCTCGACTTCACGGTGCCGGTGCCGGTCGTCACGCAGCAGTTCACGGCGCTGGGCTCCACCGTCGTGCCCGCGAGCGTCGCGCGCACCCTGATGTTCGACGCCACCGCGCTCACCGCCCCCTCCGGCCCCTACCCCCTCCGGTATCGCCTCGGCTCGCCGGACGCGAGCGCTGGCGAGGACCTGGCGGTGCGCGTAGGCCCCTACGTCACGGCGGCGAACGAGGCGCATGACGTCGTGCTGCAGGACTGGTCCACGGGGGCGCCCGTCCAGGTCGGCGTCTACACGATAACGAAGGTGGTGGGCCAGAACCTGTCCCTCGAGGATGCCGAGTTCGGACCGCTCGTCGGCACGTGGACCGAGGTGACCCCGCTGGAGGCGCCCATCGAAATCGGCGGCCTGCGCTACTACTGCGAAGGCATCCGCATGCGGGGCTACACGCAGCTGCAGTTCGGCTACGACTTCGCGCCGAGCGCGCTGCCCTCGACGCCGTTCGGCGATCCCCAGGGCATCGACAGCTACATGATTCCCCACAAGTGGGTGGTGCGCGACAGGGCCGGCAATCCCCTGGGCACGCTCCAGCAGCATGACGGCACGCCGCTCAACCAGGCGGGACGGAGCCCGGTGTTCGAGGGGCCGTGGGACGGCGTGAACAAGCCGCTCACCACGCCCACGAACCGCTGGGTCCCGTTCGGCACGGCGCGCGCGGGCCTCATCTGGCGCTCGAAGCAGCCGGAGCCGGTGCCGCCGCAGACGCTGGGCACGAAGCTGCCGCGCTACGCGACCGACGTGCCCTACGCCATGCACCTCGACTACTCGAGCAACGGCTTCGACTGGCGGCTCGCGTTCGGGGGCCACGGCCCGGATGGACAGGTCAACGGCTTCGGCAACATCCGCGTCATGCCCTTCCACCCGACGGACGCGGAGACCTGGGTGAACGACGCGACGGTGGGCGCGGGCGACCCCTACAAGGGGCTCTACGGCACGAACTCCAAGCGCGCGGTCGGGGCGACGTGGCTCAAGTACACGCCGTTCAACATGCAGGCGCGCTCGCCGGTCACCGGGCCCGGAGGCATCCGCGATGATCGGCAGGCCATCGCGGAGCCGGTGTGGCTGTACCTGACGAACCCGTCCGGCCAGCGCTGGGACGGGACCTCGTACCTGGAGCTCGCGCTCGATTACCTCACGGGCTACGTCTCCGACCCCATCCACGTCTTCGAGGACGGCCGCCCGCGTCCGCTGTTCCGCGGCAGGCCCACCCGCCCCATCACGATGCGGGGGCACTGGTACGGGTGGGGCGAGGCGAGCACCCCGCCCGAGCGCGCCTACTACGCGAAGGGCGGACGGCCCTACGAGCTCTGCGATGACGCCAACCCGTGGCGGGCGAAGGTGCCCGTGCATGGCTCGGCGCCCGGCAAGCCGGTCTTCGGCACGTATCAAATCGACTCGTCCCACGCGCACCAGTACCCGCACTGGGGCTCGCTCCTGTTCCGGACGCCGGAGTTCGCCTTCCTCGGTCACAAGTTCTGGGACCAGACGCGGCTGTACTCCAACCGGATCCTCCCGGGATGGGGGGAGCTGGGGGAGCGTTCATCGGCGTGGGCGTACCTGCACGCGGCGCTGGCGTGGAAGACCGCGGCGAAGCGCAGCGAGCGCCTGTACTCGCGCGAGGACGTGCTGGCCTTCGTGCAGCTCCAGCTGGAGGACTTCCACGACACCTGGTGCGCGACGACGCCCGGGCTCTTCAACCCTCCCGAGACGTTCACGAGCGAGTTCCAGCTCTTCGCCATCCTCGTGAACCGCTTCGGGCCGGGCTACATGTCGAACGGCGAGTACCAGCAGCACGACTTCTTCATCGGGTACTGGCTGCACGCGCTGGCCATCGGCGAGCGGCTCGGGTTCAACGCCGCGCTGCGGGCGCGCAGCGCCAGGCTCACCGCGGTCCTCGACTGGATGGTGGAGCTCCACCGCAAGCGCATCGTGGGACGGCTGGTGGACGGGCCCCGCCTGACCATCAGCGGCAACAGCTACCTGTTCACCCTGCCCGCCTCCGTGGTCGCGAACGCGGGCGGCGTGGCGGCGAACCTGCCGCAGGGCTACGCCGACCTCATCCCCCACCTGGGACAGGCGGACACGTGGGCATACAACGGCCCGGGCACCCAGGGCGGCACGCGTGACGGCCAGGGGCTCGACCTGCTCATGGCCGGGCCCTCCCAGCTGAAGTACGGGCTGGGGCTCACGGGGGCCGCGCTCGACACCGCTGAAGCCGCGGCGGCCGCGTGGCGCAACGACCGCAAGGCGGCCGAGGAGGCCAAGGGCAGCGACGCCGGGTCGGGCTGGTTCAGGTACCTGCAGGGGTCGCACAACCCGATGCTGCCCGCGGCCCAGGGGCTCGACGTGGACCAGGAGGTGCTGACCGACCTCTCCTTCACCGGGATCGAGCTGTCGGCGCTCGCGGACGTCGAGGACGTCTAGGTAACACGAGCCGCCTGGGTGCCGGCGCCGTGGAGGCCCCCCGCCTCCACGGCGCCTTTCGGTGTGCTGCCTACGGCACGGCGCTCACGTCGACATCGATGACGCGCGGCTCCTCGGTGCTCGTCGTGCCGGTGACCGGGGGCATCACGGCGGCCACCTGGAGCGTCAGCGCCCATTCACCCGTGCTGAGCTGGGTGGGCACGTACTTCCAGGAGAGGTGCACGGCCCCCGTGGTCTCCCCTTCCGCCGCCAGCGCCACGCGCGCCCGCTGCTCGATCTCCGCCGTCGTCAGCCGCGTCCGCAGCAGGTGGCCGGAGCGGGCCAGGGCGGGCCAGCTGATGAGCGCGCGCTGGAAGCTGCCATCCGGGCCGTGAGACACCACCGCGCGGTGGCCCTCCACGCGGATGCCGTTGATGGCGCGCATCACGAAGGTCTTGTGGCGGTGGAGCGCGGGGGCTTCGGAGACGCCGTTCTCCTCGCTCTGGGTGAAGGACTTCACCTGCCGCACCGCCCCCAGCTCCGCCGTGGGGATGCCCCAGCGCTGCAGGCGCGCCAGCGCGGCCCGCTGCAACAGCGCGGGGTCCTGCGGCGTCTCGGCGCCCGCGCCCACCTTGTTCAGCACCAGCACCTGGCCTTCGGACGGGTCGCTCTCGATCTTCCAGGTCTGGGACTCCATGTCACCGCGGGTGCCCACCGGCACCTCCGACAGGGAGAAGGTCTCGGTCGTTCCCACCAGGGAGCGCTGCAACGGGGTGGGATCGAACGCGGTGCGGGGAAGCAGCGTGGTGGGGATTCCTCCGGTGGGAGGCGTGGCCAGCGCCGTGGAATCGAAGATGAAGCCGATGGTCGCGCGGGCCACCTGGGTGGTGGGGGCGGCGTCGGGCTCCATGAGGGCGCCGCTGTCGCAGCCAGACGCGGCGGCGAGCGGGAGGACGGTCAGGAAGCGGAAGAGCAGATGGGTCTTCATGGCGTTTCGTTCTTTCTGGGCGAGGTCGATGGAAGGGGCGGTCACTCGGGCAGCTTCTGCCCGTTGTCGGGGTCGCAGCCCCCCACGAAGAAGTAGGTGGAGCCGGACTTGGTGCCGGTGTTCTTGCGGTCCTGCCAGCCGCCGTTCTCGAACATCGCCACGCGCTTCGCCTTGGTCTCACCGAAGACGATGGACACCGGGCAGTCGTCGTTGTTCTTGCCGATGTCCCAGTCGTAGGCCTCGTCGATCCAGTTCTCGCCCACGCCCTCGTTCCGCGAGCTCGACACGTAGCGCCTCACGTAGCGCTTCACGAAGTTGCCGCATGACGAGTCGCCGTGGAAGGCGTTCCACACGCTGAAGCCGCTGCTGCTCGTCACGAGCTGCCGGTACCCGCCCTGCTTCCAGACCTGGTAGTCACCGGACTGGCAGGCCTTCACGACGGCGATGTTCAGCTTGCCGTTGCCCAGGTTCATGTGGATGTCCGTGATGGCCGAGCACGAGTCCACGTCGGTGCCCATCACCAGCCAGCTGCGCAGGGACGACTCGTTGTGGCCGCCGTGGGTGTGCACGAAGAGGACGTCCGCGTCGTCCACGCCGGCGTTGAGCTGGGTGTCCTTCGCGTCGACCGCCGCTGCCTTGGAGGCGTCCGTCCAGAGGTCCGCGCGGGCGCCCGAGTTGTTGATGGTGCGGACGTCCGACCAGAGGCCCTGGTTCACCAGCGAGTTGAAGTAGCCCGCGAACTCCGCCGCCGTCTTCGTATGCACGGAGTGCGAATCAGCGTTGCACTGCCCCGCGCCGCCGAAGTTGGCGATGCCGTAGACGTGGGTCTCGTTCGCCAGCGCCGCCGCGGGCAGGAGCAGGGCCCCCGCGAGCGCCGCGGTCCGCCACGGCTGTGTCTGCTTCCGGAATTTCATGGTCCGAGTCTCCGCCCCGTCAGGGGTATGTGGATGGCCTGATGCAGCCGGAGGCGCGCGGCGTTCGCCGTGCGTTTCTTCCGGCCCTGCCCCCTCAACGAAACCCGGAGGAAATTCCCCTCACCCCCCTCATTCGAAATCTTCGTCGACGGGGTGGTAGCCTCTCCCCCGCAGCTTGTCCCGGCACCAGGGGGAGTCCTTCATGGGAATCACGATGTCACCGCAGGATTACGCCACGGCGTTCCGCATTCTCGCGGCGTCCGCGAGGCATCCGGAGAACATCCACCAGATCGTCACGGAGCGGCTGCTGCCGGGGCTTCCCGTACGCCGCACCTTGCTGGACGTCGGCGCGGGGGCGGGCACGGTGGCGGAACGGCTCGCGCCGCTCTTCGACTCGCTCACCCTGCTCGAGCCCCATCCCGAGCAGAGCGCCCGCTTCCATCACGAGAAGGCGAAGGTCCTCCCGCTCTCCCTGGACCGGTACGACTCGCAGGACCGGTATGACCTGGTCGTCTGCTCACACGTCATGTACCACGTGCCTGTCCCTGAATGGGGCGGCTTCATTGACAGACTGCTCGGCTTCGTGCGCCCGGGAGGGACCTGCCTGATGGTGATGGCCGCCGCCCGGGGGCCGACCCATGCGATGTGCCGTGAGTTCTCCGACACCCTGTACTTCAGCGAGCACATCGTCGCCGAGCTGCGGCGCAAGCAGCTGCCCCACGAGACGATCGCGACGATGAGCGGGTTCGCCGCGAACACCTTCGAGGAGATGGAGACGCTCTGCCGCTTCCTCGTGCTGGAAGGCTGCTTCACCGCCGAGCAGCTGGCGGACCTGAGCCCGGACGCATGGCGCAGACTCGATGCGCGAATCCGTGCGCATGCCGAGCGCTGCCGTCAGCCTGACGGAACGTACCGGCTGGAACAGGACGAGGACGTGATCCTCATCCCCGCGGCTCACTTGCCGAACAGGTCCTCGTAGGACGGGGGCGCCATGCTCGCGACGCTGAACAGCTGGGCTTCGATCTTCAGCGGATCGACGCCCTCGAAGGGCATCGGGTTCTTGTCGCCCTTGACGAGGTCGGCGTACTTCAGCTCCTCCTTCATGGGGCGGTAGTACTTCTTGAGGTTGTTCTTCAACCTCAGCTCAATCCGCGCCAGCTTCTCGGCCAGGGTGCCAGGCACCGGGGTCGGCGACAGGATGAGGTACTCCCCGCAGATGAACGGCGTCGCGCCCTTGGCCAGCAGGTAGAAGAACTCCTTGCCGGTTCCCGTCAGCGCGACCGGCATCGGGGGCTTGGGCCCGACGTGCTCCGCGGAGGGTGGAGACACCTTCAACAGCCCGCTGATCTTGATGCAGTCAAAGGACGTCTTGACCTTCTTGAGCCGGCTGATGGTGCCTTCGTTCGAGTTGACCTTGAAGAAGCCGCGGGACTTGTCGTTGACGAACTTCCGGCGGTGCACCTGATACAGCTTGTCGTAGAAGACCTCGAGCAGCTCCTTGAAGAGATACAGCAGGGTCGCCTTGGGCGTGAAGTCTCCCTTGAGGGCCTTGCCCATCTGCTCGTACTTCACGTTGACGAGGGTGTCCCGGTGACGGACCGCCATCCGGACCGCGGCCAGCTCGTCGACGTTCAGCTTGTTGTACATCAGGATGGGGACCTGCTGCCGCGTGAAGAGGTCCTCCAGCCAGGCCATGTTCAAGAACGACGTGTAGCTGTCGATGCACTCCAGCTGCCGCTGGAGCTGGACCACCTCCGTCGAGGCCAGCGTCCGCAGGTCCAGGGGCGCGGAGAGCTGTCCCCGGACATCCGCGTAGATGGTCGTCTCTCCGGGACCGGCGATGTTCATCAGCGAGGTCCAGGCCTCCTGGCGGAACTGGTCCTTGTTCGCGTGGTAGGCGGTGCGCAGCAACTGCAGGAGGTGCGCGGAGGAGTTGCTGGCCTTGTAGGCCGAGTTGATGGTGTTCGTGGACCAGGTCGCGCCCCCGATGGCGACGTCCTGTTGCGACCACAGCACCTGCCGGTCCATGTCCTGCTTCAGGTTGGCCGTCCCTGGCAGCTCGAAGAACGCGTCGAAGTAGTAGTCCAGCATCGAGGCCCAGGTGCCGATGAAGGCGAACTGGCTGTCCTGGATCTTCGTGCCGTTGATGCCCCACTGGGTGAGCGCGAGCTGCGTCAATTCACTGGCGTAGTCCGACTTCCCCAGCAGCTCCTGGAGCGTCTCCTGCGCCTTGTCGACGCTGCTCCAGCCATAACCGAGCTTGGGGTTCCAGCTCTTGCCAATCTCGGCGGTGACGTCCGTGATGTATTTCCTGGCGGTGGCATCCAGGTGGCTTCCCTTCGGCTTCGCGTGGATCACGGTTCCTCCCAAGCGCGGTGCCAGGACGCCCACGCCAGTGCATCGTGGCTCAACCCGGCCTCCAGGAGTACCTGCATCGGGGGAGGGACGGAAGGACTGCATCCATGCCGCTTCGCGCCCCTATCCCAGGCGTCGGTGAGTCGCGGTGACCCCAAGTTCGGCGCACGCCGGACGGCGCTCGCGGTATCGTCATGGGATGTCTGATCTATTCGCCGTCCGCGTCCTCAACGTCACCCGCCAGGTTGCCCGTCTGCGGGTGACCTCCGTGCACCCCGACTCCGGGAAGCCCGCGCCACGGGCGGTGTTCGCGTTGATGTTGATGTACGACCCGATCGAGAAGTCGGGGGACGCCGAGTTCAGCAAGTACAGCCACCTGGGTGACTCGGCGTTCGCGCGGTTGAAGCGCGAGCCAGGTGCCTTCAGCAGCAACTGGATGGATGCGAACGCGCAGGCGTTCGTGGCGAAGGTGAAGCAGGTCGGTGCCGCGCTCGAAGTCCATCCGACGCACCCTGAATGGATCGCGCACCTGCGCAAGGGCATGGCGTGGCGGACGACCGCTTACGACGCCGGGCCGGGCCTGCCCGCCGAACCCCGGGCACCCGCGCCGGGCGTCGCGTCCCCCACGCGCGGAGGAGCGAAGAAGGCGGCGAGCAAGGCCGGAGCGCGGAAGGCCACGAAGAAGGCAGCGAGCAAGGCCGGAGCGAAGAAGAAGGCGACGAAGGTGGGGAGCGGAGCGAAGAAGGTGGCGAAGGCGAAGCGAAGCACCTGAGTCATCCGGCACCTCGCGGTTCGACCCGGTCGCCGTCCGGGTTCCCGAGCCGTGCTCATGTTTCATGCAAGAGTCAGAGGGCCCTGCGATGCTCCCGGAAATCCCCCCAGGAGCACCGCATGTCCCTGTCGTCTTGGAAGGCATTGTTCGTCGTTCCCCTGCTGCTCTGTTTCGCGTGCAGCCCTGAAGCCGAGCCCTCGGAGACGGAGGCCCCCGCCGTCGAGGCCTCGCAGTCCTCCGCGCTCAGCGTGTATCCCGCGGGCTCCCTCCTGACGGCGCGTTATCAACACACCGCCACGCTGCTCGCCAATGGCAAGGTGCTGGTGGTGGGCGGCGGGACTCCCACGGAGACCGCGTCGACGGAGCTGTATGACCCGGCCACCGCCACGTCGAGCGCCGGTCCCCCGTTGAGCGTCGCGCGCCGCTCGCACACCGCCACGCTGTTGCAGGACGGCAGCGTGCTCATCGTGGCCGGCAACGGCCCGAGCGCCATCCTGTCCTCGGTCGAGCGCTATCAGCCCGCCACGAACACCTGGACCACCGTGGCCCCCCTGCCCCGCGTCAGCTACGGCCACAGCGCCACGCTGCTCTCGGACGGGCGGGTGCTGGTGGTGGGAGGCGTGGGCGGGGTGTCGGGCGGCACGTCGGCCCACCTCTACGACCCGGCCACGAACACCTGGACCGCCACGGGCTCGCTCCCCTCCGCGATGGGCTTCCACTCCGCGGTGCGGCTCGCGGATGGGCGCGTGCTCCTCACGGGAGGCGGCGCCACCACCAGCCTCGCCCAGCTCTGGACGCCCGCCACCGGCACCTGGACGGTCGTGGCGCCAATGAACTCCGCCCGCAGCGACCACACCCTCCACCTGCTCTCCAGCGGAAAGGCGCTCGCCGTCGGTTCCGCCCAGATGACGGAGGCGTACGACCCCGCGACCAACCTCTGGACGAACACCGGGAACACGGCGGTCCAACACTTCTCCGCGCCGTCCGTCATGCGCCCCAACGGAAGCATCCTCCTGGCCGGCGGCTCCTACAACAACACCACCGTGGAGCTGTACACGCCCACCACCGGCACCTGGAGCACGGTGGGGGCGCTCGCGCAGGCGCGCAGGAGCCATCCCACCGTCGCGCTGCCGGACGGCCGCGTCCTGTTCCTGGGAGGAACTGCCTCCAGCAGCTCGGGCTCCATGGTGCCGCTGGCCAGCATCGAGAAGTTCGACCTGTCCCCTCCGCCGTGCACGCCGACGACGTGCGCCGCGCAGGGCAAGAACTGCGGCACCATTTCCAACGGGTGTGGCGGCACGCTGAGCTGCGGCACCTGCGGTTCTGGGTTGACGTGCACCAACAACGTCTGTGGAACGACCGCTCCCACCGCCTGCGCCCATGACGTTTGCACGTCTGGCACCGCGTTGAGCAAGAGCTGCGGCACGTGCGCGAACACCGTGTGCACCCTCGATCCGTTCTGCTGCAACTCGGCCTGGGACAGCATCTGTGTCAGCGAGGCCAGCACGAATTGCGTCATCACGCAGCCCGGCTGCGTCGCGCAATAGGGACGGGCGCCCGGCGAGTCTGGGGTCGCTTCGCCACGGACCTGGCGCCACTGGCGGGCACGGCGATGTTCCGTGCCCGCCCGCAGTCGGTAGCATACGGCCCGCGAGGGGATGGCACGCCTGGCACCAGGCCCCGTTCACGGATGCCGCTCCCCTCAAGCCTGGCGCTCGCCTCCTCCGCAGGTATGGGAGAGCGTTGACGGGTGGAGGCGCAGTCCTGACATTTCCCCATGAGCGCGTCGAGGAGAGGGGTATGTCCGGGTGGAAAGAGAGTGTTGAATCCGCCGTCGTGGCGTTGGGCATCGCTTGCGAGCCGGTCAAGGACCCTCGCAGCAGAATCAAACTCATCGAGTTCGCTCGAACGAGGGCCCTCAGAGCACTTGAGGACGTGCTCGATGACGAGGGCTTCTGGAAGCAACTGGAGCACGGCCCGACCACGCCGGCCCGATACAGACAAGACGAGGTGGACCGTGTCTCGGACTTGCTCTGCGACACCCTGGTGGAGGTACTCATCAAGAGCGGTTACCGGTCTCCGCCTCCACCGCCAGCGGGGACCCTTGTCTTGGACGTCCTCGCGGCCGTCGATGCCGCCCGGAGCCACCCGGGTGCGCGAAGCGCGAAGGATGCTCGGAGGCAACTGGAACGCTTGCAAGCAGAGCTGACGGACCTTGATACAAGGCAGTCGAAACTCGCGAAGAGGGTTTTTCGCAAGTGCAGACGCATGTTCGTCGGCGTGCTTGTCGGCGCGTACGCGCTCTCAGGCGCGGTAGTGAAGGAGGTAACCATCGACCTCGTCAAGGAGGCGGCATCGGCGCTCATCCGAGACCAGTCAAAGGTGGCTGAAGGCAGCGCGACCGGGACGGAGGCTCGGCGTGCTGATGCGGAGGCTCGGCGTGTGGAGGCGGAAGCTCGGCGTGCCGAGGCGCGGGCCCGTGCCGCGGAAGCCGAGGCGGACCTCAATGTGTTACGGGCCGAGCAGGAGCGGAGCAGACTGCTCGCGGCGGGAGCAGGGCAGGCGAATCCGGGCGACGAGAGCAGCCCTCCGTCCGGTGACCTGCCGAAGCATTAGAGGACACGCCGCCAAAGGCGTCATGGCCCCACGGATTGACGGACGTCGTCACCCGCCGGCTCCCGCGCGGAAGGCTGGCTCCCGGGATGGCTCCTGACGCATCCTCCCGCGCGAATGGCTCCCCGGCCCCTCCCCTTCCCCGCGCTTCAAGCCCCTCCCTCCGCATGCGCCCGGGTGCGGGCATGAAGCGGGTCCCCGCGGAGGCCCTGGCAGTGCTGGGCTGGGCGCTGTCGCTGGCGCTCGCCGGGGTCCTGGTGCGGCCGGGCCTCGAGACGGGCCCGTTGTTCTCCTCCGACTCCGCCATCCCGGTGTTGATGGCACGGGCGGCCCGGGTGGACCTCTTCCACGCGTACTACCTGGGGCAGGACCGCTTCGGGGCGTGGCCCTTCCTGCTCGCGCGGCTCGTGGGCGGACGGGACTGGTCCGCCGAGGGGCTCCAGGCGCTGCTGCTCGTCGTGACCTGGACCGGCGCGTTCCCGCTGTCGCGGCTGGTTCGCGCCTCGGGCGTGGCGGCGGGCATGCTCGTGCTGGTGCCCCTGGCGCTGGCGGGCCCGGCGGAGGTCCGCCTCTACGTGCTGGACGCCTCCCAGCCCTACGGTTGGCAGTTCGCGATGCTCGCGTGGACCTGGCTGGGCCTGCGGCGGCTGCTGGAAGCGGACGCGCGCGGCGCCCGGGTGGGCTGGGGCGTGGCGGCGTCACTGGCGGCCGCGCTGGCCTGCTGGGTGTCGACGTCGAGCGTGCCCGTGCTGGTGGTGCTCTGGAGCGTGGAGTCGCTGCGCGCCTGGGCCCGGAGCCCCATGGGCTGGCGCCAGGCCTTGATGGCGGCGGTACCGGTGACGGTGGGCGGCGTGTTCGAGCGGCAGCTGCGGCGGCTGTACCACCGCTACGCCTTTCGCACCTACCGCGACGAATTCCGCAGCCCCGTGATGCTGGACCAGGGCCACCTCTGGGACAACGCGGGCCGGGTGCTGGCCCTGCTGTGGTCGGGGCCGCTGCCGATGGGCGGCCTGCTGCTCGTGGGACTCGGGCTCGCGGGGACGTGGCTCGTGCGCCACGCGCGGCGGGGACGGGCCGCGTGGGCGGAGCTGTCCGACCCGGCCTGGATGGCGCTCGCGTGCGGGCTCTCGGCGCTGGCGCAGCTGGCGCTGCTGGTCGCCGTGGCGCACGTGCGCCACAACGGCTTCGCGGCGCGCTACTTCGCGCTGGCCCACCTGCTGCTCCTGGTGGGCCTGGGCGCGCTGCTCCTGCACCTGGTGGCGGTGTGGCTGTCTCCCCGGAGGCTGCGAGTCATTGGCGCGCTGGGTGTGGGCGCTGCCGGCGTGGCCCTGGTGTGGGCCTGGACGCAGCCGCCGCGGATGACGGAGGACCACGCGCGGGCGCTCGAAGCGGCACGAACGCTGGCCCGGGTGGCGCCCGGCAGCCTGCTGATGGGCGGCTACTGGGACGTCTACCGGCTGGCGGCGCTGCAGCCGCTGGAGGCCCAGGCGAAGCCCCTCCCCGACCCCAGACAGTACCAGCGCACCCCGTTCCTCTGGGCGGAGCTGGAAGCGGCGCGGACGCTCATCTGGGTGCGTGCCCGGGGTGACAAGGAGCCGGAGGAGCCCCAGGAGCGGGAGCTGCGCGGCAGCCTGTTCCTCCGCGACACCGCGCCATTCGCCCACGCCCCGGGCTACACCTTCTGGCGTTACACCCGGGCGCCGCCGCCGGACGAGGGCCCGCGATAGACGAGCCCCCGCGGCGGTTCGGAAGGTCTCTCAGTACGCCCAGATCTTGTAGAAGTTGCCCGGACCGATGCCGTAGTAGCCGTCCGCGCTCACGATGCGGACCGTGCGGTCCGTCGCGGTGACGGCCAGCATGTCGTAGCCCCCCAGGGTCGTCTGGGTGGACTCCGCGAGCACCGTCACCGAGCCGTCCACGCTGTTCCAGCGGACCAGCTGGATGTTGTAGTTGCGGCCCGGGGGCGACTTGATCTGGACATTCGATTCGAACGACGACACGCGCCAGTAATCCTGGTCCGTGCTGTCCGTCAGGAAGTCATACGCCGCGTTGGCCTGGGTGTTCGCGGTGATGGTCAGCGGGTACTGGGGGTTGCTGAGGCCGTCCGGCGCCCAGCCCGCCAACGCGAGGTCCACGGCCTTCACATAGCCGAGGTCGTAGTTGCCATTGACGTCCAGCACCTCGAAGAAGCCGTTCGTCGGGCACGCCCGGCTGGTCTCATAGACGGTCGTCCGCAGCTCCACGGTGTAGCCCACCGGCAGGTCCAGCAGCACGGCGCTCGTCGCGTCGGGGTTCGCATACAGCTTCGTGGCGCGGGTCGTCGCCACGACGCGGATGGGCAGGTTCACCTGGCAGTTGGTCGCGGAGATGGCGCTCTCCTGCCGGGCGATGCTGTCCGTCGCGGCAGGGCTGTCATCGTTCAGCGCGCCGCCACAGGCGATGAGCTGGGTGGATACCGTCAGGACGGGGATGAGTTTCTTCATGGGATGTGTGGGTTCCTGGCATGCCGCCGTCCTCCAGGGCCTTCCAGTCCCCGGGCCAGCGATCGTGATGCCAGACATTGATTACACGGAATCCCAGCTGATGTCATCCCTGCAAGGCGTTGCCCCACCGCTCGGCCCCCCAGTCAAACAAGGCTGTGACATTCGGTCCGGGTCCATGCTTTGGAAGCGCTGAACCCTACGCCACATCCCGTATGCTCCCCCGCCCCATGTCCCCGAACCTGAAAGCCCGAAGCGCTCTCGCCGCGGCCTCGCTCCTGCTGGCTTCTCCAGCACTCGCGCAGGCCCCGCAGGCCGACGCGCCGACCACGGAGGCGGCCGCGCAGGCCCAGCCCGTGATGACGAAGCCACCGGAGCTGCTGCAGCAGGTGGAGGCCGCCTACCCTCCCGAGGCGCTCGCGGAGGGACTCACCGCCTCCGTGCGCCTCATCATCACCATCGGCGCGGACGGCAGCGTGTCGGACGTGCTGCCCACGGAGCCGGCGGGCCATGGCTTCGACGAGGCGGCCATCGCGGCGGTGCGCCAGTTCCGCTTCTCCCCCGCGGAGGTGGACGGCGTGCCGGCGCCGGTGCAGGTGGAGTACGTCTACCACTTCACCCTCAACGCTCCTCCGCAGGAGGCCCCGGGACCGGAGCAGGTCCAGGCGGCGCCGAAGGCCACGCTCACCGGCCAGCTCATCTCCCGCGGCAGCCGCTCGCGGGTGGCCGGCGCCACCGTGCGCTGCGGTGACGACCCGGAGGCCCCCGAGGCCCTCTCCGACGCGGACGGCCGCTTCACCCTGGAGGTGCCGCCCGGCGAGTGCGCGGTGCGCGTGGTGGCGTCCGGCTTCCAGCTCTACCAGACGAAGGAGCAGCTCCAGGCGAACGAGACGACGGAGGTGAACTTCTTCCTCGCCCCCACCGCCGGCGCGCTGGAGACCGTCGTCCGCTCCGAGCGCCCGAAGAAGGAGGTCGTGCGCCGGACCATCACGCGCCAGGAGGCGCAGAAGACGCCGGGCACCTTCGGAGACCCCATCCGCGTCATCCAGACCCTGCCGGGCGTGGCGCGTGCGCCCTTCATCTCCGGCGAGCTGCTGGTGCGCGGCTCCAACCCCGGCCAGACGGCGACGATGATGGACGGGGTCCGCATCCCCCTCCTCTTCCACCTCCTCGGCGGCCCCTCGGTGGTGAACGCCGAGTTCATCGACCAGCTCGACTTCTTCCCAGGCGGCTACGGCAGCCAGTACGGCCGCGCGGTGGGCGGCATCGTGGAGGTGGGCACGCGCAAGGGCGCCGCCGACACGTTCCACGGCTCGGTGAAGGTGGACCTGCTGGACGCGGGCTTCTTCCTGGAGTCGCCCGTGACGGACGGCATCAGCGTGGCCGCCGCCGCGCGGCGCTCGTACATCGACACGCTGCTGCCGCTCGTCCTCCCCAAGGACGAGGGCAGCACGCTGTCCGTGGTGCCGCGCTACTGGGACTACCAGGTGCGCGTGGACTTCGGCGCGAAGCGGGATGCCCGCACGCAGGAGGAGGCCCAGGCCCAGGCGGGCGGCGCTCGCAGCACCGGCTACGTGATGGCCTTCGGCAGTGACGACCAGCTGCGCCTGGTGTCGTCCGGCCCGGAGACGGAGCGCGACCTGACGGTGGACACGCACACGCTCTTCCACCGCCTCAAGGGCGACTGGACGTACCGCAAGGGCGCGCTCACGTCCGTCTTCACGCCGTACGTGGGCTACGACGGCACCAGCTTCAAGTTCGGCGCCGCGAAGCAGGACGGCGTGGGCTACACGGTGGGCGCGCGCGAGGTGCTGGGCCTGGAGCTGTCCCCCGCGCTCACCGTTCGCACCGGCCTGGACATCGTGTACGAGCACCAGTCCTTCGACGTGGAGTTCCCCGCGCCGGAGAACTTCGAGTACGTGGCCTTCCCCGGCGCCGAGTCCGTGGGCGAGCTGCTGGTGGAGAAGATTGGCCTGGGCTCCTTCGATGGCGCGCTCTTCGTGGAGGCGGACCTGAAGGTGGGGAAGTTCACCTTCACCCCCGGCGTGCGCGGCAACTACCAGCTCGCGGGCGACGCGCGGAACCTGGTGTTGGATCCCCGGCTGTGGGTGCGCTACGAGGCCACCGAACGCACCCAGCTCAAGGGCTCGCTCGGCCTCTACAGCCAGCCGGCGGAGACGTTCCGCTTCATCACCCTGCCCTACGGCAACCCGGAGCTCGCCTACCAGCGGGCGTTCCAGAGCAGCCTCGGCGTGGAGCACCGGCTGACGGACGTGTTCAACGTGGACGTGACGGGCTTCTTCAACCGCCGCTTCAACAACATCGCGGCGCCCGGGGAGCTGCGCTCGCTGCCGGGCGGAGGCGTCATCCAGGTGCCGTACTCCAACCAGGGCATCGGCCGCGCCCTGGGCCTGGAGGTGATGGTGAAGAAGCAGCGCGCGTCCGCTTCCGACCGGTGGTCCGGCTGGCTGTCGTACACCTTCAGCCGGTCCCTGGATGGCCGCACCGGCCCCGCTCCCGAGGGCAATGGCGGCGACTTCGGCGGGGGCTTTGGCGGCAGCGGCGACGAGACGTACGGCCTCAGCCCCTTCGACCAGACGCACATCCTCACGCTGGTGAGCAGCTACGTGCTGGGCAACGGCTGGGAGCTGGGCGGGCGCTTCCGCTACACCACCGGCCGTCCGACGACGCCCATCAACCACACGTTCGACCTGTACCAGGTGGACCGCAACCGCTTCAACGGCACGTACGGGCCCTATGCCTCGTCGCGCACGTCCGGCTTCCACCAGCTGGACATGCGGCTGGACAAGAGCTGGCAGTTCCAGAGCTGGACCCTGGGGGTCTACCTGGACGTGCAGAACCTCTACAACGCGGAGAACGTCGAGTTCACCTTCAACGACTACCGGCAGCGCCGGGAGTACGAGGTGCCCGGCATCCCCATCCTTCCCGTGGTCGGCGTGAAAGGAAGCTTCTGACATGAAAGCCCTGCTCCACACCGGAGGCCTGCTGCTCCTGGCGCTGGCTTCCTTCGCCTGCGTCGAACCCGAGGACAAGCCCTCGAACGTGCACGACCTGCGGGTGCTCGGCGTCTCCACGGAGAAGCCCGAGCTGATCGCCTCCACCTGCGACCAGACGCCGGAGGCCTTTGACGAACTCGCGGAGGAGCTGACGTACCGCGCGCTGCTGGTGGACCCCGCGGGCGAGGGGCGCCCCATCCAGTACACGCTGTGGGCCTGCGCGGATCAGGATGACCGCACGTGCGAGACGGAGGCGGACCGCGCGCTGCTCGCGGAGGGCACCACGACCGCGGGCGAGCTGACGCTCTCCATCCGCCCCGGCGCGGCGCGGGTGGCGGGGGACAAGCTCCTCCTGGAGCGCGTGCTGGAGGAGGACCCCTACCAGGGGCTGGGCGGCATCCGCATGCCGCTGGTGCTCCGGGTGACGGCGGGCGACGAGGAGGTGTACGCGCAGAAGCTGATGGTCTTCTGGTGCCCGGTGGTGGAGGGCATGACGGAGAACGTGCAGCCGGTGCTCCCGGGCCTGCGGGTGGACGACGTGCCCTGGCCGGAGGCCGAGCCGCTGGAGCTGAGCGGCCCCGGGCCCTTCGTGGTGACGGCGGACGACGTGTCGGGCCTGGAGGAGAGCTACGTGGTGCCGGGCCTGCGGCTGCAGGCCGTCAACCTGAAGGAAGCGTGGGAGATTGCCTGGTACAGCACGCTGGGCGAGTTCAGCCTGTCGGAGACGGGCGGCGCGGACTTCGGCGGCCAGGAGGGACGGCACCGCGTGGAGTGGGAGCCGGCCGACGGCGCGGCGGCCCAGGAGGTGACGTTCTGGGCCGTGGTGCGCGACGGGCGCGGCGGCAGCTCCTGGTTGATGCGCCGCGCGCGCTGGAGCCCGTGAGCTACGGCTTCATCACGTTCGCGGCCTTCAGGTACTGCACCGCGGAGCGCGCCTGGTTGTTTCCCTTGGCCTCCAGGGCCCGCAGCTGCTCCCCCAGCTTCGGGGTGTAGGCCTCCAGGAGGGCGCGCTTGAGCGCCTCCTGGTTGAAGCCCCAGTCCTCCATGGCCTGGGGCAGGAGCTTCAGGGCCCGGGGGTCCTTCATCCGCACCAGCGCCGCGACGGCCGCGGCCTTCCCCGCGGGACACTGCCGCGCCAGCGCATACGCCTTGTCCGCCGCCGCCTTCGTCCCGACGTAGCCGAGCAGGGCCATCTCCCGCTGGTCCATGTCGCTGCTACAGAGGATGAGCTTCTGGATGGCGGCCTTCGCCTCCGGGTTGCCCTGCCGCACCGCGGCCTCCAGCTCGATGTTCATGGACGGGAGCCGCGTCATATCGAAGGTCACCTTCCTGGGCACCTCGTGGCCCGCGAGCACCAGCTCCGCGGCCAGGTAGTTGCGGCGGTGCTCCTGCACGTGGTCCAGGTCGCGCGCGAGCCGCTGTCCCGCGGCCTTCCTCAGCTTCAGGTCGCCGTGCATCGTCGTGGCGAGCGGCTTCAGCAATCCCTCGTCGTAGCCCCCCTTCGCCGCCGCCGCGTCATAGGCCGCCAGCGCGCACGCGGGGCTCAGCTCCACCCGTTCGCCGTTCTCGCGCCGCACGGAGAGCGTCATGGCGTCATCGGAGGAGGAATACCCGGCGGACTCGGCCAGCCCCCGGGCCAGCTCGTCCACGAGCACCGGCTCCAGCTCCGCGGGCTCCACGCACCGCAGGGGTGCCCGCACCTCGTCGGCCAGCTCCGCCAGCTCCTTCGCCGCGGCGTTCAGGGCCTCCGCGGAGCCGTCGTTCCGCTTCTCGGCCAGGCGCGTGAAGCACTCCGCGAACGCGGTGGCCCACAGCCGCAGCTTCGGATCCGGCTCCAGCCGCATCGCCGCCAGGGCCTCCACCTGCGTCGCGGGGACCCGTGACGCGGCCGCCAGCGCCAGGCCCCGCTCGAACGGCTCCTCGGACCGCTGCGCCCGCTGACGCAGCGCCGCGTCCTCCATCAGCATCCGTGCCGCCAGGTCCACCGCCTTCGTGGGCAGTATCGAGCGATCCGGCCGCATCGCCGTGAAGCGCGACGCGGCGGTGATGCTGCAGGACGAGGTCGGTCCGGCGGCCGCCAGGGCCTGCTCCATGCCCCCGACCCGCGCGACCTTCACCAGGACGCCGTAGGCCGTGGCGCCGCCCTTGAGCAGCTCGGACTCCGAGCGGGTCCGGGTCGCCGGGACGGGCCGCTCCAGCGAGAAGACGGCCTTCCACATCGCGGCTTCATCCGGAACAGGCGCGGCACCCGCGAGCATGAGCGTCGCGAGCACGACAGGAGCATGGACCATGACCCACCTTGGCAAGGAAAACGGGTGGGCCCAGTTTCTCCCGAAATCGCCTGGCATGGCAGCCAGGGGCGGCCACGGGCTGGCCCGCGCATTGCTCTGGGTCCGGTCCGAGGGGCCTCTTCCGTGGCCATTCCGCCACGAAGCGCGGCTGCCCCGCCACACGCCACCATGTCCCGACCCACGTCCGACGTCCTGTCCGTCCTGAGCCGCCATGGCCTGCTGCCCGCGACCGTGAGCAGCCTCCTCGCGGTGGACCTGCTGGCCGTCCGGCTCGACTGGAGCGAGCGCGCCAGCTTCGCCTTCTTGTCATGGAACCTGTTCCTGGCGTGGGCGCCCTACCTGCTGGCCCTGCTCGCGCGGGTGCTCATGCTGTGGGGCCTGGACCGCCCCTGGACCCTGGCCCCGCTGGCGCTCGGTTGGCTCGCGCTCTTCCCCAACGCGCCCTACCTGCTCACCGACTTCATCCACCTGCGCCGGCGGCCCGTGGTGCCGCTCTGGTTCGACGCGGCCCTGCTGGCCCTGTTCGCCGCCACCGGGTGGATGCTGGGCCTGCTGTCGCTGGAGATCTGGAAGCGGTGGTTGGAGGAGCGCTGGGGACGGACGGCGGCGTGGGCCTTCGTCGCCATCACGTCCCTCCTGTGCGGCTATGGCATCTACCTGGGCCGGGTGGAGCGCTGGAACAGCTGGGACGTGCTGACGCGGCCGGAGCGCCTCCTCGGCGCCATGGCCGCCCACGTGCGCGAGCCCCTGGCCCACCCCTCCCTGCCCCAGGTGACGCTGCTCTTCGCCCTGCTGCTGCCGCTGTCGTACGCCGGCTACGAGGCGCTGCTCGCCCGCGTGCGCCGTCACTGACGCGGCTTGTGCCGCTCGAGCTGGGCCCCGTAGAGCTTCCGCTCCTCCAGGAAGGCCTTCGCGACGCTGGGCCGCGCCAGCATGCGCGCGAAGTACGCGCTGAGCGCGGGCCACTTCTTCAGGTCGATGGGCGTCGCCACGCACCAGCCCAGCACCGTCGCCAGGTACGCATCCGCGACGCTGAAGCGCTCCAGCAGGAACTCACGGCCGGTGAGGTGTTGCTCCAGGTAGGCCAGCCGGGCGGTCCCCTTCTCCAGGGCATAGCTCCTCGCGCCTTCGTTCGACGTCGCGTCGAGGAGCGGGAAGAAGGTCGCCTTGTGCAGCTCGGTCCCGATGAAGGACAGCCACTGCTGGAGCCGCACGCGCCCCCTGCTGTCGTCCGGCGCGAGGCCCGCATGGGGCAGCGCCCCGGCGAGATACTGCAGGATGGCGGCGTTCTCCGTGAGCACGTCTCCGTTGTCGGTGCGGAGCGCGGGGACGAGCCCCAGCGGATGCACCTGCAGGTAGTCGCTGCCGTCGTGCGTGCGCTTCGTCTTCGAGTCGACCTCGATGAACTCAGCCTCCGCGCCCGCTTCGTACAGGCTGATGCGGGTCGCGGCCGAGCAGGCCAGGGAGGAGAAGTAGAGCTGCATGTTGTGACCTCCAGGACTTCGGGGTGGGGCCTTCGCGAGACAGGCGGCACTCTCCGCCTCCAGAGGGGATGCGTCCAACGCATCGTTGGCATAGGCTGGATGCATGGAAGACATTGCTCCGCCCCCCTCCCCCCGCCTGGACGTGCGCGACCTGCGCGTGGTGCTGGCCCTGGCCTCCGCCGGAACCACGGCAAAGGCGTCGGCGGTGCTGCACCTCACGCAGCCGGCGGTGAGCCGCGCGCTGCTCGCGGCGGAGGAGCGGCTGGGGACACGCCTCTTCGACCGGACCCCTCGCGGGCTGGTGCCCACGCCCGCGGGACAGGAGCTCGTCGCGGGCGCCACGCGGCTCCTCGTGGAGCTGGGAGACCTGGAGCACCGGGTGCGCGCGCCGGTGGCGCCGTCCATCCGCCTCCGGCTCGTCTGCGAGTGCTACACCGCCTACCACTGGCTGCCGTCCGCGCTGGTGACGCTGCGCAAGAGCCTGCCGGGCCTCCACCTCTCCCTGGCGGTGGAGCACACCCAGGACCCCGTTCCAGCGCTGGTGGCGGGAGAGCTGGACGTGGCGCTGCTCACGACGGCGTCCGTCCCCCGTACCGGGATTGAGACCCGGCCGCTCTTCTCGGATGAGATCATCTTCGTGGTGGCCGCGTCGCACCCGCTGGCGTCCCGCCGGGCGCTCACCCGGGAGGACCTGCGCGAGCACACGCTCCTGACGGGGCAGACGCCCGCGGCGGAATCGCAGTGGTTCATGACGCAGGTCTTCGGCCGCGAGAGGCCCCGGCTCCGCATCGAGCGGCTGCCGCTCACCGAGGCCATCCTCGACGTGGCCCGCGCGGGCCTGGGCGTCGCGGTGCTCTCCGAGTGGATCACCACCCCGCACCTGGGCAAGGGCGACCTCGTGGTGAAGCGGCTGGCGTCAGGGCCCCTGCGGCGGCCCTGGCGGATGGCCTGGCGCAAGGAGGTCGGAGACGCCGCGCTCCGCCTCCTCGCCGCGCTCGAGCCCACGGTGCCCCGGAGTCTCGCCGTGGGGTGAGCGGCCTGCCGCTACCAGGCGTAGTCCTCCGGCGCGGGCTTGTGGCCGGGGAAGATTTCATCCAGCCGCGCCAGCGCCTTCTCGTCGAGCTTCACGTCCAGCGCGCGCAACGCGGACTCCAGCTGTCCGGCGGTGCGCGGCCCGATGATGGGCGCGGTGACGGCGGGCTGGTGGAGCAGCCACGCCAGCGCGACATCCCCCGGCTCGTGGCCCAGCTCCGACGCGAAGTCCTCATAGCGCTCGATGCGCTCGCGGTGCTTCTGGAGCTGCTCCTGCGCGCGGCCTTCCAGCCTGCGCTTGCCCTCGCGCTCCTTGCGCAGGACTCCGCCCAGCAGCCCGCCCTGGAGCGGTGACCACGGCAGGACGCCCAGGCCGTAGTGCCTCGCGGCCGGCAGCACCTCCAGCTCCACCGTCCGGGCCAGCAGGTTGTAGAGGGACTGCTCACTGACCAGGCCCATGAAGTTTCGCTGCGCGGCCGCCGCCTGCGCCTGCGCGAGGTGCCAGCCCGCGAAGTTGCTGCTGCCTACGTAGAGCACCTTGCCCTGCCCCACCGCGACCTCCATCGCCTGCCAGATCTCCTCCCACGGCGTGGCGCGGTCCACGTGGTGGAACTGGTACAGGTCGATGTAGTCCGTCTTCAGCCGCTTCAGGCTGGCGTCCAGGGCCCGGCGGATGTTGAGCGCGGACAGCTTGCCCTCGTTGGGCCATTCCCCCATCGGACCATAGACCTTCGTCGCCAGCACGGTGCGCTCGCGCCGGCCGCCGCCCTGCGCGAACCAGTTGCCGAGGATCTGCTCCGTGCGGCCCTTGTTCTCACCCCAGCCGTACACGTTCGCCGTGTCGAAGAAGTTGATCCCCTTGTCATGCGCGGAGTCCATGATGGCATGCGCATCCGGCTCCTCGGTCGTCCAGCCGAAGTTCATCGTGCCCAGACAGATGCGGCTGACGGAGAGCCCTGAACGCCCCAGATTCGAATACTTCATGGTGACCCCTGTTCGGCCGGTCGCGGAACGACGCCGTGCTGGAACGGGCCGGCCCTCCCGTTCGAGCCGGTGAGCCTGACCACCCGCCCCCGGGGAAGTCCAGCAGGGAGGCCCGAGTGTTGCGTCCCGGCGGCAGGCCCTGACCCGTGGGACGGCGGCTCAAAGACAGGCATTCGGGACGCGTCCTGGTTGCGTAACCCGCGACAAGGAGACGTGCATGCTCAAGACCGCTGCAAGGCTGGTGGGGCTGGTTTCGCTGTTCCTCGTGATGGGCAGCGCGGAGGCCGCCAGCGACAAGAAGATCATCGCCATGACGGTCTACAGCGAGACGGGAGAGAGCGCGGTCGTTCGCGCGGTGGATGGCCAGGGCTTCAGCGCCACCAACGAGCTGCGGAAGCTCTCCTACCGCATCGTGCCGGAGGTCGTCGGGCCGGACACCGTGCGCTACACCATCTACAACGGCTATGACCTGGACTCGGCCGCGCCCATCGAGGTCATCGAGGCCCGGGCCGACGGTCAGGTCCACCGGGGCCTGCGCGCCGCCTTCAGCGTGGCGGTGACGACCATCGACGAGAGGCCCCTGGACTTCAACCCGCTGGCCGCGCCCGCCGACGAGGGCATCACCTGCTGCGTGACGTGCGGCGCGTGGCGCTACTGCTGCACTCCCAGCCCCGGCTATTGCTGCACCATCTCCACGTCCTGCAACCTCGGCTGCCGGGTCTGCAAGTACTAGGGAGCACCGCGAGCGGCTCCGCCCGGCGGACGACGCCGGGCCGGGGCCACCCTGCCGCCGCGGCTGCCCGTGCCTAGGTTCCCGGAGTGCGCCAGGGACCTTCCATTCCTGCTCGGGAGCGCTGCCGGGTCGGCTGTGCCGGCTGGAGCCTGTCGAGCGCGGTGGGTGAGCACTTCCCCACGACGGGCACCCACCTGGAGCGCTATGCGCGCGTCCTGCCCGCGGTGGAGATCAACTCCTCCTTCTACAGGCCGCACCGGCCCGCCACCTACGCCCGCTGGAGGGACAGCGTCCCGGAGACGTTCCGCTTCGCGGTGAAGGTCCCCAAGGTCCTCACCCATGAGCTGCGCCTGCGCGACGTGCAGGAGCCGCTGGAGCGCTTCCTGGGCGAGGCCGGCCACCTGGAGGCGAAGCTGGGCTGCCTGCTGGTGCAGTTGCCGCCCAGCCTCCAGCACGAGCCCGGGACGGCCCGCGCCTTCTTCCAGGCCCTGCGGGAGCGGACCGGGGTCGACGTCGTGTGCGAGCCCAGGCACCGGACCTGGTTCACGGACGAGGCCCGGCGCGTGCTGGACGACGCCCGCATCCGCTACGTGCGAGCGGATCCGCCCGCGGTGCGCGCGCCCACGCCACCGGACGCGGAGGTCGTCTACTACCGGCTGCACGGCTCGCCGAAGATGTACTACTCCGAGTACTCCCATGCGTACCTGGAGGCGCTGGCCACGGAGCTCTCCCTCCACGAGCAGGCCGGCCGGCGCGTGTGGTGCATCTTCGACAACACGGCGGAGGGAGCCGCCCTCCCGAACGCACTGACCTTGCTGCGGCTCGACGGGCAGCGCGCGACACGCTGAAGGTGCCCGTCGGCATGAAGGACGCGCCGCGCGCAAGCGGAGGGAGCGCGGTCCCGGTGATTGCGCGAGACGGCCCGGAAGGTGTCTGCTCCCGGGCCCATGTCACGCAACACGCAGTGGAAGGTGGCCGGCTTCGGTGTCTCGGCCCTGGTGCTTCTCATCGCGCTGGTCCTCGCGAGTGGAACGCGCGAGGCCTTGGTGCCGCTGACCCTGGATCCGCAGGACCCGGACGCCTTCGCCGAGCAGGCCCTGGAGGCCCTCCGCGCGGCGGACCCCACGGGCGAGCTGAAGTACGACCCGGAGCGCTTCCTCATCCAGCGCTATTCCCCGGACGGCGGCCTGGGGATGTCCCTCTTCCTCGGCAACTTCCACCGCGAGTACCTGGCAAGCCCGCCCGAACAGCGTGGCGCGTTGCTGGCGCGCCTGGGACGGGCCGGCGTGCTCCCGGAGACCCCGGCGACCTATGAGCAGGCACGTCCCCGGCTGATGCTGGTGGTGCGCGCCCGCGACACCTTCGAGCAGTTCTCCCTGCAGCCCGGCGAGCCGGCGCCGGTGTCCTGGCGGCCGCTGGGCGAGGTGCTGGCGGAGGCGCTCGTCCAGGACACCCCGGACGCCATGCGCTACGTGCCCCCGGAGGAGCTGTCGCGCTGGGGCATCACCTACGAACAGGCCCGCGCCGATGCGCTCGCCAACCTGCGGCGGCTGGACCCCGTACCGCTCAGGAGCCTGACCCTGGGCGCCTGCGGACTCTTCACGAACGACAGCTATGCGGCCTCGCGGCTGTTCCTGGACGAGGTGGTGCGAGGCTGCGAGGTCCGGGGCGATCCGGTGGTGGTGGTGCCCAACCGGGACACCCTGCTCATCACCGGCTCCGAGGACGCCACGGGCCTGCTCACCGTGGCGGAGGCGGCCCAGGCGGGCGTCACCGCGCCGCGCCCCGTGGACGGGACCGCGCTGCGCCTCACGGCGGACGGGTGGCGGCCCTTCCTCCCCGAGCCGGGCAGCCCGTCCCGGAGCATCCTGGAGAAGCTCGCGTTCGCCAGCCAGGTGCGCGGCTACCAGGAGCAGACCGCACGGCTCCGGCAGCAACATGAGCAGGAAGGCAGCGAGGTCTACGTCGCGGCCGTCATCGCGGAGAAGGACGACCAGGGACGCTTCTTCAGCCAGACCCTCTGGCCCAGCGACGCGGAGACGCTCCTGCCACGCACGGACGTCATCCTCTTCATGGACGCGGCGCTGGGCCCCGACGCGCCTCCGGTGGCCGCCGTCCGCTGGGACCTCGTGGTGCGCGACGTCGGGACGCTGCTGATGCCCGAGCTGGGGATGTACCCGGAGCGCTACCGCGTGCGGGGCTTCCCCTCGAAGGAACAGCTCCAGCGCTGGAAGGCCGAGGCCGGCAAGCCATGACCGTGGACCTGCGGATCGCCTCGTACAACATCCTGGCGGACGCCTACGTCAAGCCGGAGTGGTTCCCGCACACGCCCGCGGACCTGCTCCGGCCGAGAAGCCGCCACGCGTTGCTGGCCCGCCGCATCGTCGCGCTGGACGCGGACGTCGTCTGCCTTCAGGAGGTGGAGCCCGACAGCTTCGCCGCGCTCCAGGAGGCGCTGGCGCCGCGCGGGTACGTGGGCGTGATGGCGCAGAAGCAGCAAGGCCGCCCGGATGGCTGCGCGGTGTTCCACCGCCTGGAGCGGAGTCCGGGCCACCGGGTCCATTACTTCCGGGACCGGCTGGAGGACGGACGCATCTCCGGGCACCTGGCGCTGGTCGTGGACTTCGACGTCGGCGGGGAGCGGCTGCGCGTGGCCTGCACGCACCTGCGCTGGGACCGGCCCGACAGGCCGGTGGAGCAGCACCAGGGCATGCAGCAGGCCACAGAGCTGATCAACGAGCTGCTCCTCAAGGATCCGCAGGCCCTGTGGATCGTGTGCGGCGACTTCAACGCCCGGCCCGGTGAGCCGCTGGTCCAGGCCTTCGAGGCGGCCGGGCTGCTCGATGCCTACGCGGGCCAGCACCAGCCGACCTGCAACGCGAACGGCGAGCCCAAGGCCATCGACTTCCTCTTCCACTCCAGCGCGCTGCGAGCCCGGCCAGACCGGTTGCCCGCGCTGGACGCGCGGACGCCGATGCCCTCGGAGCAGGAGCCCTCCGACCACCTGCCGATCGCCGCGCGGCTGCTGCGCTAGCGGACGCCCCCGGGACTACGGCACCGGTGGGGCTTCGGGCTCCTTCAAGGACTCTCGCGCGCGCTGCCGCTCCTCGCGCAGCTTCGCGACCAGCGCTTGCGCCTTCTGCTTCTGCGTCTCGTCCAGGAGCGCTTCGGCGTCGCGGTAGGCCGCCAGCTCGTTGTCCTCCATCGCCTGGAGCAGGGCCTGCTGCCGCTTCTGGTCCTCTTCGCTCAGGGGCGCGGGAGGCCGAGCGGGAGGCCGGTATCGGGGCCGGCCTCCGAGGCCCACAGGGGCATTCCTGTTGCCCACCCCGGGCCCGCGCGGGGGCCCCTCCCCCGGGGCCGGTTCGGGGTGCCAGACCTGCCGGAGCTGTTCACGCAAGGGCTGGTTGGTCACTTCGAGGGCTTCCTCCCGCTGGCCCACCTGGATCAGCTGGTCGGTGGTGAGCGCCAGCTCCGCGTGGTGCTCGAGCAGCAGCGCGAGCGGCGATTGGAAGAGCACCCTGGGGGGCTGACGCGCCGGACGTTCCGCTGGAGAGGACGAAGCACAGGCGGAGACAAGTCCCACCAGCAACAAGCACGATACGAGATGGCGCGGCGACATCGGACCTCCAGGAGGCGTGTGCCTTCGCTCTATTGCTGAAGTCCCATCCCGTCAAAGGGGCTGCGACGGATGGGCGTCCCAGACGACACGCCCATCCGTCGTGGCACGTCAGTAGGCGGTGAAGCTCGCGAACTCGCCCGGCTGGAACGTCCTCAGCGTGCCGAGGCCGATCGCATAGCCGCTGCAGTCCGCCGTCCGGTAGGCAGTCACGTGCTGGAAGTTGCTCCACCCCACGAGCGCGTCGGCGGTGGCCGGGAACGGATGGCACCCGCCGTCGGGGGCCGGAAAGTTCGCGACCGGGGTGGTGAAGTTGTCACCGTAGAACGTCAGGCCCACCTCCCAGTTGATGGCGGAGGCAGCGAACGCGGTCCCCGAGGAGATGGCGGCGACGGCGGTCACGGCAAGAGCAGCACGAAGAGCGGTTCTGCGCATGGTGATTCCCTCTCAAGACGTGAATGTCTTTGAATCACAGGATATCGAGATTGACTTGCAGTCGCAACTTGCAAATCGCGCCCCTTTCGCCCGGGACGCAGTGGAGGCGCAGCGCCGCATCTGCTCAAGTGCCGCCCGCTCACTTCCCCGGGAGGAAACGGATGGACGGCACGTACAAGTCACTGCGCATCGAGAAGGCCGACGGCATCGCCGAGCTGGTGCTCACCGGCCCGGGCAAGGGCAACGCCATGGGCCCCGACTTCTGGCGGGAGATGCCCGAGGCGCTCCGCTCCCTGGACGCCGACGACGCCGTGCACGTGGTGCTGGTGCGCGGCGAGGGCAGCCACTTCACCTACGGCCTGGACCTGATGGGGATGATGGAGTCCCTGGGGCCGCTGCTCACCGCGGAGAGCAACCTGGCGAAGGAGCGCAGCCAGCTGCTCAAGCTGATTGGGGAGATGCAGCAGGCCACGGAAGGGGTGGCCCGGTGCCGGAAGCCCGTCATCGCCGCGGTGCACGGCTGGTGCATTGGCGGAGGCATGGACCTCATCGCCGCGTGTGACTTCCGGTACTGCTCGCAGGACGCGAAGTTCTCCCTGCGCGAGGTGAAGGTCGGCATCGTCGCGGACCTGGGTGCGCTCCAACGGTTGCCGCGCATCATCGGCGAGGGGAACACGCGCGAGCTGGCCTACACCGGCGGCGACGTGGACGCGGCGCGAGCGCTGCGCATGGGCCTGGTCAACGAGGTCTTCCCCTCCCCCGAGGCCCTGCTCACGGAGGCGCGGGCGACGGCGCGGCGCATCGCGGACAATCCGCCGCTCGTCATCCAGGGCGCCAAGCAGGTGATGGAGTACTGCGCGGACAAGTCCATCGCGGACGGCCTGCGCTACGTGGCGGTGTGGAACTCCGCCTTCCTCCAGTCGCATGACCTGACGGAGGCCTTCTCCGCCTTCGCCGAGCGCCGTCCGCCCAAGTTCGAGGGGCGCTAACCCCAGCGTCTGGAGCGACTCGATGACCCGGTACTTCGTCAAGCTGAAGGCCCCCAAGGGGCAGACCGTTCCGCCGTTGCTCGCGCGCTTCGCGAAGTGGGTCGCGAAGCAGGAGTACGGCGCGTTCGGGACCTTCGAGCTCATCTCTCCGAAGGTGCCTGGCGGGCTGCGCGACGCGTGGTGCTTCCTCTCGCTGCCAGAGGGCTCGCTGCTCGCGCTCGTCTCGACGGTGAAGCCGGCGCCCGTGGTGCTGTTCGACTCGGAGTCGGACGTGCTGAAGGTCGTCGCGCCCAGCCTCGAGGCGTTCCTGCTCGCGCTCGGCGCGGGGAAGACGCGCCTGGACGACCTTGATGAGGGTGACGGGCGCAAGGCGCTCGTCGCGTGGCTCGCCCAGGAGAAGGTCCAGGCGCCGAAGCCCGCGAAGTTCAACGTGAAGACGTACCAGCGCGACGCCACGCCCGCGCCCGTCGTCAGTCAGGGCGTGAAGAAGCTCGCGCCCCTTCCGCGCGGGCTCGTGTCGCTGCTCGGCAGGCACGTGAGCGACGCGAAGCTTCCGGCGGAGCTGAAGAAGCTGAAGCTGCCGGCGAAGCTGCCCAAGGCGCAGGGCAAGCTGAAGGACCCGAAGCGCGGCATCACCGTCAGCGTCGGGCGGGACGGGGTGATCCGCGAGGTGCACCTCGGCAAGAACTACGACGGTCCGCTCGCGTTCAAGCTGCCCTCGGGCGTGAACGACTTCACGGCGACGAAGCTCCTGGGCAAGCCCACGGGCGAGCTCAAGAAGAAGGACGGCGGCAACATCTGGGAGAAGCCACTCGATGCCGGCCGCGGCATCTACTTCTCACGCAGCCGCGGTCACTTCGACTGGTGGTCGGAGCACCGGTTCTTCCTCAAGGCGAAGTGAGCGGAGGCCCCTCCCCTACGCGGCCACGGCCTCGGTGATGCTGAGCGCGGCCGGCGTGGGGATGACGCGTGAGAGCCGCAAGCCCGCCTGCGCGAAGAGCTTGCGGAAGTCCTCCTCGGTGCGCTCCCGTCCGCCGGGCAGCGAGGCCAGCATCATCACGTCCAGCACCTTGCCCCCGTGCGGCGCGCTCCCGGGCGGGATGACGGTGTCCACCACCAGCACCCGGCCGCCCTCGGCCATCGCGCGGCGGCAGTGGCGCAGGATGTCCACGCATACCGCGTCGCTCCAGTCGTGGAGGATGCGCTTGAGGACATACGTGTCCGCGCCGGAAGGCACCGTCTGGAAGAAGTCCCCTTCCACCAGCTCGCAGCGCTCGGACAGCCCCGCCGACGCGATGCGCGCCTCGTCCAGGACGTGCCGGTGGTCGAAGAGCTCGCCCCGGAGCGACGGCGACGTGCGGAGCACTTCAATGAGGAAGCCGCCGTGGCCCCCGCCCACGTCCACCACCTGCCGGCAGGCGCTGAAGTCATAGCTGCGCGCGATGGGGCCGTCCTCCAGGTCCGACAGGCTGGACATGCCCCGGTGGAAGGTGGCGCCCGCCGCCGCGTTGCTCGCCAGGTGGTCGAAGAAGGTCTTGCCGAAGATGCGCTCGAAGGCGTTCGTCCCCGTCCGCACCGTCTGCGTGAGCGCGCCGGTCGGTGCCCAGAAGATGTCCTGCGTGAGCATCAACACGGCGCTGCGCAGGGAGCCGGGAGCCTGGGTGCGCAGCAGGTCGGAGGCGGGGGTGAGCGCGAAGTTGCCGTCGGCGTCCTCGGAGAACACGCCCTCGCTCGCCAGGAGCCGCAGCACCCGGTACAGCGCCGCCGCGTCCGCGCCCACGTCCTCCGCGAGCCGGGCCGCGCTCTTCGGGCCCTGCTCCAGGTGGTCCGCCACGCCCAGCTCCGCCGCCGTGGCCAGCGCACCGGAGAGGATGAAACCAAAGCCGAGGTCGACGAGGCGCTGCGCCGGATGAACGGACGGAGGGGTCATCCGCGGGTCGTACTCCCGGTCAAATCCAGACGTCAACCCAGCCGCTCACGCGGGCCTGCTCAGCGGGCCCCCAGGCTCCTCAGCAGCTCCACCATCTCCGGGCTTCGTTGTGCGGCCTCGAGCAGGGTCTTCTTCCCGGGCGTCTTGCGATGGACCTGCGCACCGTGCGCCACCAGGGCCCGGATGGCGCGGTCCGCGTCAGGGGAGTACTTCTCGTGGGCGGCGTAGATCAACGGCGTCCACCCCCTGATGGAAACCTCCGCACGGGCTCCCGCCTCCAGCAGGAGCGGGACGCACCGCAAGCCCTCACTCGACCGGGTCGCGGTATGGAGCAACGCCTGCTGGTCCTGGCCCAGCGTATTGGGGTCGGCGCCCGCCTTGAGCATGAGGGCCAGTGCCTCGCAGGCGCCCCGGGAGGCCGCCTCGCTCAGGGGGCCGTATGAGTTCGGCTCTCCCTTCCAGGAGAGGCCGCCCTCCAGCATCGTGCGGACGAGCTCGGGGTCCATCAGCGCCAGCCTCAGCGCCGGGGAGTCCTGGGTGCCCTTGGGCATGTGGCGCATGAGGAGCGCGACCATGGGCGCGTCCTTGCGTTCCACGGCCCGATACAAGGCGGAGAGCCCCTTCTTGTTCTCGCGCGCGTTCGCTCGCGCGCCTCCGTCGAGCATCGCCTGGACGCGCGCCCTGTCGCCCTGCTCCACCGCCTGCACGAGGGCAGGGTCTGTCCGCGCGGCGAGGTCTTCCTTCCGCCGCGCCTCGATGCGCCTGTCGAAGGCGCGGTCCTCCTTGCGCGCCGCCTTCAGCGCCGTCGCGAAGTCCGCCAGCATCGTGTCGGTGACGGGCCAGCGATTCCTGGAGGTCACCTCGAACCAGGTGCGATCCGTGCTCCATCCTCCCGCGACGATGAACCGCGTCCCGAGCGCGGGGCCGTGGACCGGCTCCTGGGCCCGTTGCATCGCTTCCTCCATGGCGCCATTGCCGCAGAAGTGGTCGCCGAGCGACTCGCTGAAGACCGCCGGGAGGGGCTGGGGCTGCGGCTCGCCGAGGATGACCTGCTCCACCGCCAGGGCCACGCGCGGTGGCCGCGTGAAGGTCGCCCCCTGGTCATGCACCTGCGTCACCCGGACCACGTACAGCTCGCAGTCCGCGAGCGCCGTGGGACGAATGGCTTCTGACGGGTACACGGTCCGCTGGTTCGTGCCGGCAACCTGCTCGTGTCGCCACACGCGCCCCATGATTCGCCCGCAGTGCCGGCCGCCCCAGTCCTCCCTGTTGGCGGGGAGCTCGCGGGCGACGTCGCGCTCGGGAACATACGACCCGGCCCTGGCAGGCCCGCTCACCAGGACGCCGGTGACGACGAGTGGAAGAACCCGTCTCGTGAGGACGAACGACCAGGGCTGGGGCATGGGAGCGAATCTAGGACAAGGCCCGCCCGTGCGTCATGACGCGACCCCTCGCGTCGCTGGGACGGTCCGGAACCGCATTGAACGGGATTAGACTCCTGCCATGAAGAACACGCCCGACACGAATCCGTTTCCCGCGCTGCAGCTCCATGCGGCCATCACCAGTTACTGGCGCACCCAGGTCATCGGCACCGTGGCCCGGCTGGGCATCGCGGACCTGCTCGCGGGAGGCCCCCGCGACAGTGATTCGCTGGCGGCCGAGCTTGGCGTCCACCCGGGCGCCCTGTTCCGGCTGCTGCGGGGCGGCCTCACCGTCGGCATCCTGGAGGCCGTCTCCGAGCGGACCTTCGCGCTGACACCGATGGGCGAAGGGCTGCGCTCGAACGTCCCTGGATCGCTGAGGGAGATGGCCATCACCCAGGCCGCCCCGGCGCACTGGCTGCCCTGGGGGCTGCTGACCGAAGCGGTCCGGACTGGAAAGTCCCCGGTGCAGGCCGCCCTCGGTTCGGACATCTGGGGGCACTTCGCTCGCAATCCCGAGGAGGCGGGGTACTTCGCCCAGGCCATGGGCAACCTGTCCGCCCTGGTGGCCAGTGAGGTGACGCAGCACATCGACTTCGCCTCCTTCGCCCGCGTGGCGGACATCGGGGGAAGCCACGGCGATCTGCTCGCGCACGTGCTGGCCGCCCATCCCTCCTGCCGGGGCATCCTCTTCGACCTGCCCCAGGTCGCCGAGGCCGCGAAGACGGCGCTGGAGTCCCGAGGCCTCGCCAGCCGCGTGGACGTGGTGGCCGGGAGCTTCTTCGAGCCCGGCATCCCCCCCGCCGAAGCCTACCTGCTCAAGCACATCCTCCATGACTGGGAGGACGACGCCTCCATCGCCATCCTGCGCCGGCTCCACGAGGCGGCGCCCTCCGGGGCCCGGCTCTTCGTGCTGGAGCTGGTGATTCCAGACAACCGGACGCCAGACCCGATGCACCTGATCGACCTCAACATGCTGGTGGTCGCCGACGGCCGCGAGCGCACCACGGACGAGTTCCGCGCGCTGCTCACCGCGACCTCCTGGAAGGTGGAGCGCATCACCCCCACCCGGAGCGGGGTCAGCATCATCGAGGCAGTGAAGGCCTGAGCGCTCGCCGGGCAAAGATTTAACTCGGCTTAACTCATCCGGATAAGGGCCGGACTCGATACTGGCTTCATCAGGGCCGTGGGGGCCCAGAGGGGGAAGCCATGTCACGCATCCAGAACAATCCGTTTTCATTCTTCACGCCGTCGGCTGCCACGCGGAGCACGCCTCCGCAGTGCCCGCCGGGGGCGCAGCTGGGACCGCAGCCCGAGCCCCCGCGCAACGTCGTTCGCGACGCCTTCGAGAGCGCGGTGAACGGCGAGGCGATGCGGCGGCTGCAGGGGATGGCGAAGCTGGTGTCCGTGGCCCGGCAGGGCCCCTTCCCGGGGTCCCAGCCGACGGGAGGCCCGCCCTCACTCACCGACGCCACGGGCGTGGGTGACGTCGCCATCAACCAGACCGACAAGGTCAAGGAGGGGCCCATCACGCGCCTGCAGAAGTTCCTTGAGGGCGCGGGCTACCTGGACATGGGAGGCGCTGCCTACGGGACGTTCGGGAACAAGACCCAGGCGGCCATCAAGGACTTCCAGACCGCGGAGGGCATCACCCCCGCGGACGGCAGGATGAGCCCGGCCACGCTGGCCGCCATGCAGCGCCCGCAGCACCCGGCCACGGACTCCACGATGGGCCTCCTGGCGGAAGCCTACGCGCCGCAGCTCGGGCGGCCCATGAGTCCGCTGGAGCCGGGCAAGGATGGCGCGATGGTGCAGCGGTTCGAGCGCGGCACCCTCACCCGCATGCCGGACGGCGAGGTGCGGGTGCAGGACCTGTCCGGCAAGAACCTGGTGCCCCCCACGCCCCCGAGCACCGTCAAGACGCTGGAGGAGGCGAAGGACCTCCACGTCGCCCAGTGGGGCAAGACGGGCTACAAGGACTTCAACGACGGCAGCGAGTCCTACGGCGGCAACGACTGCGGGCCGACCTCGGTGGTCATCGCGGCGACGGCCGTGGGCGCGATGGAGCATCCGGACGCGGCCGGAGCGGGCGAGGCCATCGACGGCGTGCGGGACAACATCCTCGACTACGACTCCTCGAAGTCTCGCAAGATGGACGTGGACGAGGTGGCCGAGGGGGTGAAGGAGGCCGGCGCCGATGCCACCATCGTGCGCAAGAACAAGGTCGACGTGGCGGTCGTGGACGCGGCGCTCTCGCGCGGGCACCCCGTCATCCTCGGAGGCAATCCCTTCGGCGACAACTCCCTCCACCAGGCCTGGGGGCCCACCGCGTATGCCGACGACAACTACCTGATGAAGAGCAACTTCGGCGGACACTGGGTGACGGTGACGGGCAGGACGGAGTCCGGCAACTACATCGTCAATGATCCGCTCTGCCCCAAGGGCCCCATCGAAGTGACGCCCGAGCAGATGGCCGAGTACGTGGATGGCAACCTCGGCATGGTGGAGGTGAGCCCGAAGCCCGTGCCTGTGTCGTGAGGCGATGACGGCGCGGTCGTGGGTGGCGTCAGAAGACGCCCCCCACGGCCAGCATCGCGCCCCCGGCGGAGGGCACCACGGCCACGCGAGGCAGGCGCCGCAGCTCCGGGTCCGAATTCCACTGCCGCACCAGGTGCTCGGTGGCGCTTCCCGTGTAATGGGCACGCAGCAGGTTCGACGTGGCACTCACCGCGGCGAGCAGCGCGGCGCGCTCGGCCTCCCTCACGTCGTGGCCCGGCCAGCCGTCCGCGCGCCGCACCTCGGCGATCCCCAGCAGCAGCGCGGACGCGCCCATGTAGATCCACCCCACCGTCTCCAGCCGGCGCCGGATGTTCCGCTCCTGCGCGAGGAAGCGGTTGAGCCGGTAGTCCACGCGCGCGACGGCGAGGCCCGGGTCCGCCGCGGCGTCCGCCTGCGACGCGTGGAACTCCCGCAGGAGGGCCTCGGGGTCCTCGCGCCGGAGCTGCTGGAGGAGGTCCGCGCCGCTGAAGAGCAGGCTCACGGCCAGCGCGGAGATTCCCTGGACCCGGCTGTCCCGGTCCCCCTCCGCCACGAGGAACGCCCCCGTGCCCACCGAGGACACCAGCGTCGCGCCGAAGAGGATGGTCTCCGTTCTGCGCCGGTCGCGCTCGATCGTGGTGAAGGTCTCCACCAGCTGCCGCATCCGCTCCCGCTCCGCCAGCGAGATGCCGTACACGGGCGCGGGCTCGGCCAGCCGCGCGCGCTCGAACGCGGCGAGCGACTCGGGACCGAAGGGCGTCGCGAAGAGGCTGCGCAGCTGCTCCTGCACCCCGCGCGCGGCCGGAGGCGCGGGCAGGGGGAGGCTGAAGCTCGCCAGCTCCACCGTGGCGCCGGGGGCCACCTCCCCCAGGGTCCAGGCCCGCGCGGTGTCGGGGCCGCCGGGGCGCTCCACCTCCAGGCCCCGCGCCACCCGGGGCGGCAGGCGCAGCGCCAGCGGCATCCCGGCCTCCTTGTTCAGGTCCGCCCACCGCAAGCCCTGGGCATCGCGCAGCGTGAGCCGCACCGGGGGGACGGCGTCCACCCTCAGCGTCACCGCTGAGCGCACCGAGCGCAGGTCCACCAGCGTGGCCTGGGGGCTGCGCCCCGGACCGAGCGCGAAGAGGCGGGGCCGGAAGAGCGGGTTGGGAATCTCCCGCGCCGCGATGCTCGCGAAGGCCTCCAGCTCCGCGTACGTGACGCGTCCGTCCGCGTCCGCGTCCGCGGCCCCCATCAGCCCCGAGCGCACCACGTGGCTGAAGACACCGGACTGCAGCTCGGACCACTCGTAGACCTCGGCCTCGGCGCTGGTGGACAGCAGCACCCCCACCGCGGGCAGCCGCTGCGCCAGGCTCCGCGTCATGTCCTGCGGCGTGGCATAGCGCCGCCCGCCCGCCTTGCGCGGGCTCACCACGAAGAAGGAGTTGCAGCTGTCCAGGATGACGTGCGCGCGCGTGGCGTCCACCTGGCGCAGCAGCGCCTGCAGGTCATCCGCGTCGAAGGCCCGGTCGCTCAGCTCCAGGAAGCCGCGCCCCTGGTCCACGTCGCCGTGGCCGGCGAAGACGAAGTAGAAGTCCACCTCGCGGCCCGCGCGCTTCACCTCGGCGATGCGCGCGGCCAGCGCCCGGGCCGCCTCCGCGACGTTCTGCGACGTGGGAGCGCGGACCTGTGGCTCCAGCGCCGGGAAGAGCCGGCGGGTGTCCGAGTCCAGCCCGGTGAGGAGCACCACGTCCCCGGGCTCCGTCAGCATGGAGAAGAACTCGTGGTACTTCGCCCCGTCGTCGTCCGCGTACTGCAGCCTCGCGCGGCCGGGCGCGAAGCCCTGGTTGTTGGCCACCACCAGCGCGAACACCGCGGGCGGCGAGGACGGCGCCTCGCCCGCGGCGGGGGTGGACAGAGTGAGCGCGACGAGCAACGGAAGCAGAAACCTCAAGGCGTGGACCCCGCTCCCGCCAGGACGACGGACACCGACTCCACCGCTGCCTCCGGCCACCGTCGCCGCAGCGCCTCCAGCGTGAGCCCTTCCGGCGGGAGCGACTCCACGTCCTTCACCCCCAACGGCGCGCGCGTGACGATGGACACGAGGCGCAAGGGCCCGGGCGCCGGGTCCTCCAGCACCACCACCTCCTCCAGCGCCCGCGCCTCCGCCGACGGCGCCAGCCGCACCGACGGCTCGTTCGCGTCCTCACGAAGGTGGGCCGGGTAGAGCCAGTGCACCTCGCCGCGCGCGTCCTGGGCAAAGGCCAGCAGGTACACCGGCTCACGTGTGTCCAGGTTGCGGTAGCGCACCCCGAAGCCCGCATCCGCCGGCACCACCGAGTCCGGGGCCAGCGGCGCGGCGCTTGTGCCCGGCCCATGGAAGGTGATGCCTACGCTCCGGCCCAGCGTCGCCGCCACTGGCCCGCCGCGCGCGGTCCACGTCCCCGGCCCTGGCCCCGGCCCGGGCGAGGGCCGCAGCATGAACACCGCCAGCCCCGCGGCGAGCGCGGCGGCCGCGGCCCCTCCCGCCCAGGGCCGGGCCCACAGTGGAATCACCCGCCGCTCCGCGGCCCCCGCGTGCACCCGGCGCATCACCCGCGCCACCGCCTCCTGCGTGGGCGCGGCGGGCTCCAGCGGCGCGGCGATGCGCGCGACGAGCGCTTCTGTCTCCCGCAGCTCGGCCTGGCAGCGCGCGCAGTCCCGGGCATGGGCCCGCAGCGCCTGCGCCTCTTCCTCGGAGAGCTGTCGGCCGACGAGCTGCGGCCACACCGAAGGCTCAGGGCATGCCGACATCATGGACTTCCTCCCGGCACCATTTCGCGGAGCTTCTTCAGCCCATGGAACACGCGCGAGCGCACCGTGGACTCGTTGCGCCCGACGATGCGGGAGATCTCCGCGTAGTCGAGCTCCTGGTCGAACCGCAGCAGCAGCACCTCGCGGAACTTCTCCGGCAGCGTCAGCAGGGCCTCGCGCACGCGCCGCCGCCGCTCGCGCTCCAGCAGCTGCTCCACCACGTCCGCGGAGGCCGGCGAGGCCACGGCCTCCACCCGGGCTCCGTCGGAGTCCTCCGCCTGCCAGCGTCCGCGCCGGCCCGCGTCGCGCACGCGGTTGCGGCACAGGTTGCGGGCCAGCGTGAGCATGAAGACGACGAAGGGTGCGCGGGGCTGGTACTCGCGGCGCATCTCCCAGACCCGCACCAGCGTCTCCTGCGCCAGCTCGTCCCCCTCCGCCGTGCTGCCCACGGACTTGCCGCAGTAGCGCGCCAGCCGCGGGTGATGCCGGCGCACCAGTTGCTCGAAGGCCTGCGTGGAGCCCCCGGCGGACAGGAGCATCAGCTCCTCGTCTGAGCGCGACTCGAGCCCGCGCCGGGCGTCCCCCGGAAAGGGCAGGACCGAAGGAGGGGCGGTGGCGGGATCCGACATGACGCGGGGGCGCGCAGACTAGCGGACCTTGCTACAGGACGGAAAAGCCGCCAGAGATGCCCAGGACGACACCGCCCGGCCGGGCGAAGCGCAGGTTCCGTTCCTCACTGTCGGTCAGCTCGCGCTCACCGCCCGTGCGGTACGTGGCGGGATCCAGGCGGTAGGCCCAGCCCGCCTCGAAGCCGAGCCATCCGCGGCGCCCCAGGTCCATGCGGTAGCCCAGCGAGGCATTGGCCGTGGTGACGGCGGAGCGGATGACGCTCACGTCCACCCCATCCTCCTCGCCGAGCCAGGTCGTGCGCCCCAGGTTGTGCGCCAGCGCGCCCTGGAGGAAGAGGCCGCGCGAGACGCCCAGCGGATACACGCGCGAGTGCGCGGTGAAGCGCACGCCCCACAGCCCTCGGCCCACGCCCGCCCCCACGGACAGGAAGTCCACCGGGCGCAGGTCGGCCATCAGGCTGAACCCCGAGACAAGGCCCTGGCCCCCGGCGTTGTTGACACCAAAGCTGCCCCCCACGTCGAGCCGGTGGCCATACGACGGGCCATTGCGGACGGAGCCGGGCGGCCCGGAGTCCACGGGCGCCTGGGCATGGGCGAGCGTGGACACGGTAAGGGCGGCGAACAGCGAGGCGGCGGTGACTGCGCGAGCAGGCTTCATGGGTTCTCCGGGGCCCGGTGTCGGGCCCGTGTGCCGTGAATGCCTGGAGAACCCCAGCGGCCGGCGCGCGTTTAAAACCTCCATTTCGGCCCGATTTTCCAGGCCACGCGAGCCCCCGACGTCCATCGCAGGGCACGCCTCGGAGGGAGGGGGGCGGTGGGAGGCCGCATGTTGTCCATTCTCGCCCGCCGCGCGAGGGAGCGGCTCCGGTCCGCGTCGGCGCGGCCGGGCTTGCAGCGTCGTGTCAGGGCGCGCGTCCGGGACGCGGGTGGCGGGCGGGGCCTGGCGCTCCGCGCGCCAGCGCCACGAGGTTCCCGATGGCCACCAGCACGAACACCGCGCCGCCCAGCATGACCACGTGGTTCACGGGTTCGGTGCGCCCGCACTGGAGGCACGCCACGGCGGGGTCGTCCGGGTCGTAGTGCACCGTCACCGGCAGGCCCACTCGATACTGGCGGGACACGGCCTGCGCGTCCGCCGGCCCTCCGGTGCCGGTGCCGTCGAAGGCCAACGTGTCGGAGGTGTACGGGGTGCCCCGCACCGCGTAGGCGTAGCTCACCACCGGGCGGTAGACGTGATGATCCGGGCCGCCGTTGAACGTGCCCGTGCTGAACACCGTCGTCCGCACGCGGGAGCCGGTCACCCTCCCCTGCACCGTGGGCCAGCCCTGGCTCGCGTGGGCGCGGAACACCCGCTGGCCTCCGCCGATCGCCATCGCCACGCCGACTCCCAGCAGGGCCAGCATCAAGAGCCATCGCATCATCGCATCGGTCCTCATCCGCCCGGTCCTGCGTGAAACATCAGCACGAGTACGAAGAGATCGCGAAGCAGCGTAAGCCGCGACGGTCGTCCGCTCCACGGGCAGTGTGTGGCGCGATGTCCGGCCTGCCCCCTAGCGTCGCCCGCACCATGCTCACCACCACGCTGCTGCTGCTCGCCCTCTCCTCCTCCCCTGCCGCGCCGAGCGCTCCGGCCGCGAAGCCCGCGGCCCCGGCCGAGAAGAAGTTCGAGTTCGACAAGCACTACCTCGTCCTGCTCAAGCGCGCGCCCAACGCCCCCAAGATGGAGCCCGAAGCCCTCCAGAAGCTGCAGGGCGAGCACCTCGCGCACCTCACCCGCATGGGGGAGAGCGGAAAGATGGTGCTGGCGGGCCCCTTCGACGAGCAGGACGACGTGGGCATGCGCGGCGCGTGCATCTACCGCACGGCCACGAAGCAGGAGGCGCGGCAGCTCGCCGAGCAGGACCCGATGGTCAAGGCGGGCCGGCTGCAGGTGGAGGTGCTCGCCTGGTACACCGAGAAGGGCTACCTCGCCTTCCCCAAGGCGCCGCCCGCGGAAGCACCGAAGCCCACGCAGAAGTAGCGCTGGAGGCGACAGGCCGCTGCCTCGGGCGACATGCTCGCCTATGGTAGGCGCATGAGGACCGTCGCTGAATGGAAGGCCACGCTGCGTGCCGCGCTGAAAGACGCACTGCGCACCCGAAATGCACCCGCCTCGGCGGTGCTTCGGGAAACGCTCGCCGCCATCGACAATGCCGAGGCTCCCGACCTGAGCGTCGCGCCTGAAGCTGTCGTCGGGGGCGCCATCGCCGGCGGCACGGAGGGACTCGGGAGCGGTGAAGTGGCTCGACTGCTCCTGTCCCCGGAAGCGGTGGATGCGCTCATCCAGCGTGAAGTCCAGGAGCGTCGCGACGCGGTGGCGCTCTACACCCAGCTCGGCAGGCACGAAGAGGCCCGCGCGCTGCAGGCGCAAGTCGAGGTGCTCCTGGCGCTTTGAGCGCCGCCGTCACGCCTGCCTCCGGTGTGGAGGCAGGCGCGGGAGACGGGGCCGCCCCCGTCAACGGCTCAGGGCAGCGGCGACAGCTGGATGTTGTCGAAGTTCGTGTCCCAGCCGTTCGACGTCGCCAGGGTGACGGACGAGCAGGAGCCCTGCCAGTTCGTCACGACGTGGGTCACCTGCCCCTGCGTCAGGGGGAAGGTGCGCGTGGGCTGGTTGAAGCAGCTCAGGGTGAGTGTCGCGCCCGCGTCCCAGGTGAAGGCGTCGAGGCCGACGACGGTCCGCTCCCCGTAGATCTGGAGCTGCCCCTGGTTCACTCCCCCGCCGTTGAACGAGACGCTCTTCGTGGTGAACCCGCCCCAGGGCGACGCGAGGTACCACTTGTTCTGCACGAAGTAGAAGGGGCCGCGGGGGCCGGTGATGGCCTCGTCCGCACCGTCGAAGGAATCGAAGGTGACCAGGTTCGTCGCGGGGCCCACGGGGATCGTCAGCGTGCTCGTGTTGTTGGCCGGAACGTTGTCCGTCTCGGAGGCCGCGACGGTCGCCTGGAACTGGAACGTCCCGGCGAGCGAAGGCACCAGCGTCATGCGGACGACGGCGCTCTGTCCGGCGGGCAGGCCCGTGATGTCGCAGTGCATGTTGTCGTTGGTCTGGTAGCCGCACGTGCCCACCGACGCGGTCGGATAGAAGGTGAAGGGCGCGAGTCCCGTGGGCACGGGGACGTCGAGGGTGAGGTTGGTGGCCGCCCTCGTGCCGTGGTTCGTCACCGTGATGTCATAGACGAGCGCCTCGCCCCGGATGCCTGAGCCGGCGGGGAAGGAATGCTGCACGGACAGGTCGACCGGCGACGCTTCGCCCGTCGCGGGCACGAAGGCGAGGTCCACCCAGAAGTTGGCGTTGTAATACGTGTCCGAGGGGAAGCCGCTGCCATTGAGGTGGCGCACGCCGTTGCCGCCGGCCGTGACCGCGGACGGGGCGTGCAGGGGCGGCATGTCCACGCCCGCGCTGGCGAAGTAGTGGGCCGTGATGCCGTAGTAGCCCCCGGGCGCGAAGTACGACACGACGTAGGTCGTATTCGCGGCGATGCTCACCGGCGTCGGGAACGCCAGCTCGCGCCAGCCGAAGCCGCTCTCCACGGGCGCCTGCACGGTGGTGCCCAGCAGCGTGCCGGTGGCGCTCCACAGGTGGCCCACGGCCGGAGGGGTGTCCATGCCGCTCTTGTAGTAGCGGACCTTCGTCACCGTGCCCGCGACGTCCGTGTGGAACTTCAGTCCCACCTCGGTGGGCGTGGCGTCCCCGTTGATGCCATGCGGATCACCCGTCACCACGTTCCAGAAGCTGCAGGGATTGCAGGCGGTGCTGGCGAGCGTGGTGGCGGTGACGGTGGCGGACGCGGGCCCCACGTTGCCGGCGGCGTCACGGCCGCGCACGGTGTAGGAATACGCGGTGGCGGGCGTCAGGCCGGTGTCGCGGTAGCTGAGGGTGGTGCCGGGCAGCTCCGCGATGAGCTGGCTGCCCCGGTACACCAGGTGCCAGCGCGCGTTGCCCCGCACCTCGCCACTGCCGTCCACGGACGCGTACCAGGTCAGGTCGATGGCGGTGGACGAGTTGGGCGTCGCCACCACGTTCGTGGGCGCCGTCGGGGGCGTGGTGTCATTGGGCTGGAAGGCCACGTCCACCCAGTAGTTGCTCGCGTTGAACGAGTTCGTCGGGAAGCCGCTGGTGCTGCCATAGCGGTAGAGGCCGTTGCTGGTGGCCTCGGCGTGCAGGGGCGGCGCGTCCAGCGCCGAGGCGAAGCCGTTGCTCGTCACCGCGTAGTGCCCCGCGGGCGCGTAATACGAGACGACGTAGTTCGTGTCGGCCGCGATGGTGACCGGCGTGGCGAAGCGCGCCTCCTGCCAGCCGGAGGCCGTCTCGTTCTGGAAGGTGACGGTGGCCAGCAGCGAGCCGGACGCCGACCACAGGCTGCCGGTGTGCGTGCCCGTGTTGCCCGGGCCCTTGTAGAAGCGCACGCCCATGATCCGCCCCGGCGCGTCGCTGCGGAAGCGCACGCCCAGCTCCACCGCGCCGCTGTCATCCGCGGCCGCCACGGCCGGTACCGCGGAGGCGTCGAAGAGGGCGCGCTCACCCGTCAGCAGCGGCTGCGCGGCCTCCTCGGTGCGCGGTGTCTCCGGAGCCGCCGGCTGCGAGGGACCACAGCCCGCCTGGACCCAGGTGAAACCCACCACCAACGTCGTGACCCATCGTGATGCATGTCGAAGCACTTCAGACTCCTTGGGGGGAAAGACTGGAGGTGAAATGCCACACCGATGGATTTCATGGAAGAAGGGCCCTTCCGGGATTGCGGTCCTGGCGATTCCTGAAACCCACTCCGCCCCCAGAAGCCTCGCGGGCAGAGGAAACTCACCGCTCGCAGCGCAGCGCGACCGCGTGCGGGTTGTCCAGGGAGTCCTGCCAGAGCCCAGCGGATGGGCCGCTTCGCGCTTCCGGGCGGCACGGCCCCTCTCTTCCGAACGGAGCCGAGCGCTTTGAAGAAGGGATGGCCTTCGATGTACTCCGAGCGGACTGGCAAGACATCCCAGTCCGCCACCTTCACGCCAATCCGAGCGTATTGCGCAGACATGTCTCACGCCCCTTCCAGGCAGCTCGGCGACTGGCCGGGACGGGCCGTGTGACGATTACAGCCGGACCTGGAGCTCGTAGCGGCGGTTCTGCGCCCGCTTCGCCTCGGTGTTGTCCGGCTTCACCAGGGGGCGCTCGGAGCCGTAGCCCACGGCGGTGATCTCCCCTCGGGGGATGCCGCGCGCGACGAGCTCCTTGACGATGGTCTCCGCGCGCTGCTCGCTGAGCGTCTTGTTCTTCGCGGCGTCACCCGTCGAGTCGGTGTGGCCGGAGACCTCGAACTTGTAGCTCTTGACCCCGGCGGCGACGAGCTGCTTCTTCGCGTCGACGAGGGCGTTGGTGAGCTTCTTGAGCTTCGCGTCGCAGCCGGGGGCCAGCTCGGCGGTACCCGTCTTGAAGCTGCACTGGTTCTTGCGGCCCTCCTCCGTCAGCTTCGTGTTGACGCGCTTCTCGACGGTGGACTTGCTGGCGTCGCCCGCGGCCTTCTTCAGGGAATCAAAGGGGCTTTGCGCGGCGGCCACGCCGGGGACGGCCAACAGCGACACGGCGATGCAGAACGCCTTGAGCTTCATCCGTAGGACTCCTTGGGCTCCAGGGGGAAGGGAGCCCGGGCTGAAGGCTGCCGAGGGCGGCCTGTCGCGTCCAGTGCGAAGACAGGGGCGGTGGAGCCCCCCGGGAAACCGGCTGAGCGCTCGCTGAATCTGTTAGGGTGGATGTCACCTGACCGGCCGGGGGCAGGAGTTCCGAGGTCGCGCGGATGTCGACAATTCGAGGAAGTGTTCTCGCCCTGGTCCTGGGCTTGAGCGTGGGCGTGAGCATGGCGGTAGCGTGCAACTCCCCGAACGGGTGCGAGGGCTGCGTCAACGAGCGAGGCGTCTGCCTCCGCGGCACGGAGGATTCAGCCTGCGGCTCCTTTGGCGAGGCGTGTGTCGCGTGTGGAGACGGCGCCGTGTGCCGGGAGGGCGCCTGCACGCAGGAAGCGCCCGACGCGGGCACGGTGGCGGACGCTGGGGCAGAGGTTGACGCGGGCACTGAGGCTGACGCGGGCACGGATGCGGGGACGGCGATTGACGCAGGCTCGCCGACCGGGTTCCAGCTCGTGCCGAGCACGACCACGGCGACCCTGCGGGACGTGGCTGCCGTGTCACCCACGGAGGCGTACGCCGTGGGCTTCCGTGGCACCGTGCTGCGGTGGGATGGCCTCCAGTGGAGCGCCGCCGGCTCGCCGACGTCCGTGGACCTCTACTCGGTGACGGCCGCCGGGGGTGGAGGCTGGGCGGTGGGCGAAGGCGGTACCTTCCTCTCCCTGACGGGCGGCACCTGGTCCGTGTACGGCAGCTCCCCGACGACGGCCCTGCTCAAGGGCGTCTCCGCGGTGTCCACTGGCGGTGCCATCGCGGTCGGCAAGGAGGGGGATCAGCGCCAGGCGTTCGTCTGGGACGGCGCGCAGTGGACGAAGTTCGCCACGGGCGCTCCCAACCCGAACACGGAGGTGTCGGATGTCTTCAAGGTCGCGGACGGCACGTCCTTCGCCGCCCAGGACAGCTCCATCACGCGGTGGACCGGCACGGACTGGGAGTCGCTGACCACTCCCACGACGACGCTCCTCCAGGGGGTCTGGGCCTCCTCCGCCAATGAAGCCTTCGCCGTGGGCTCCTCGGGCGTGCTCATGCGGTGGACGTCCACGTCCGGCCGGACCCTGGAGCAGCGGGCGCCCTTCCCCTTCTTTCACGGCGTCTGGGGAAGCAGCCCGAGCGACGTCTGGGCCGTCGGTTCGGGCGGGGTGATCATGCACTGGAACGGCGACAACTGGACGCAGGTGGCCTCGCCGACGACCCAGGAGCTGTTTGGGGTTTCCGGCACGGGACCGGATGACGTGTGGATTGTCGGAGCCGGGGGCACCCTCCTCCACGGCCCCTGAGCCCCCCGGCCTGGCGACATCTCAACCCCTGCTGTATACGTCGCGCGCCGTGCAAGGCCCTGACTGAAACGTCGGCCTTTGTAGCGTGTATACATCGAGGGGACGACGCGCGGCGGCATCCTTCACCTGGAGACAATCCGATGATGAAGAACCTGCGCATGCTCATGTGTGTCGTTGGCGGTGTGTCTTTGTTCGGGACGGGCTGTGGCGGCCCTCCCCCGGAGACACCGGAGGAAATGGAGGCGGCTCCCGAGGTCCCTGAGAAGTCGGGCCGCGTTCAGCAGCAGGGAACCTACATGGTCTGCTGGGGCGACCTCGGCGTCTACCGGGACCCGAGCACCACGATCAGCTTCAAGATCGCCACCCTGCACTACGGCAACTACTTCGCCACGGACAGTCAGGTGTTCATGTCGGAGGGGGAGTATTGGGTCCGGGGGGACTGGGTCTGCAGCGCGCCCTACAACTGCTACGCCTACGGTTACGTCCGCTGGGCCGGGCTCTGCTGATTCCCGGTTGAACGGAGCGAGCGGGGCGGCGTCTCAGTCGCCCCGCTTCTTCTTGCCCCGGGCGACCTCGGTGGCCAGGGCATCCAGCTTCGGCGTCCAGAACGCCCGGAAGCGGTCCAGCCAGGCATCCACCTCCGCCAGGGGCGCGGCGTCCACGGCGTAGAGGCGCCGGGCGCCATCCACCCGCACCGTCGCGAAGCCGTTGTCCCGGAGGACCTTCAGGTGCTGCGAGACGGCCGACTGGGTGATGCCGAACTCGCGCTGCACCACGGCCACGACCTCACCCGAGGCGTGCTCGCCTTCCGCGAGCAGCTCCAGGATGCGGCGGCGGACCGGATCACCGAGGACGTCAAAGGCGTGCATCAGCCTCCTGTATAGAACGCGGCCGTGCGCTCGGCCATCCCTCGGGCCACGTCCGGGGCCTCTCCGGCCGCCACGTGGGCATCCGCCCAGGCCTGCGCGCTCGAGCGCATGAAGGCCTTCGCTTCGTCGGAGGCGCCCCAGCTGGCGACGGCTTCCGCGGCCACGTCCCTGCCCGTCTCGAGGTACTGGCCCAGCCCCAGGAAGCTCAGGTCCCAGCCCACGCCGGTGGCGCCCGGGCCGAACTGGCTCCAGAACTGTTCAACGTCGGCGGCGTGCACGATGTGCTCGAGCGTCAGCCGCGTGCCCTTCCCTTCCGGCGCCAGGCGGACGGTCACCCAGCTCATGCCGCCGTTCATCTCCCAGGTCAGGTCGAACGCCGTGGGCTGCTCACAGCGGGTGATGGTTCCGCCCGCGTTCCCCTTGATCTGATAGCGGCCGCCCTTCTGCAACTGCCCCTCGACGGGCGCGAACCAGCGCGGGATGCGCTCGGGGTTGGTGACCGCGTCCCACAGGTCCTCGACGTCGGTGGGATAGACGCGGTGGGCGACCACCACGTGGGCCGGCTTGCCTTCGTAGTCACGGTCGACGCATGCGCGAAACTCGGCGCCAATGAGCTTGTGAAGCATGTGCGGTCCTCCTGCGTTCATACGGTCATTACAGGCCGGACTCATATTAGTCAATTCTTATATCCCGGCCTGGCGTGGGCTGGACCGGAAGGCCGTCAATGACTCACGGGTTCACTCCTCGCCCTGGCATCCCTCAGTCCTGCGTGTCGTCCACGAGCTGCACGGGGAACCCGGGCTCGGCGTTCTCTCCATCCTTGTCCTGGAGGTCCAGCGGTCCCGTGGAGAGGATCCAGACATCCAGCGTCGCGTCTTCGTCGGTGTTCCCCACGCAGGCCAGGGTGATGTCGCAGTCGGGGCACGTGCCGGAGAGGCCGAGCCGCCCCTTCACCGGCGGCGGAAGCGCTTCCACGCCGATGGGGCGCAGCTGGGTGAACCAGAAGGTGTCCACGCCGATGGCCACCGCCCCTTCAGGGACCTCTCTTCGCGCTTCGTCGCGAACCTCCATCGGCCCCGTGCCCGCGAAGTACGCGTAGCGATTGCTCCGCTCGGGCGCGAAGCCCACCTTCGCGAAGATTGGCTCGTAGGTCCGCGTGTCCCGGAAATGGGCCTGCTGGAGCGTGTACCAGGCCTTCAGGTTCGACTTGCACTCCGCCGCGCGGGCGCGCTGCCCGAAGCGGATGAAGTTGCGCATCGTGCCCACGGCCACCGTGCCGATGCATGGGCAGACCAACAGGCCGAGGGCGAGGAAGAACCACTTCCGGCGGGAGCCCGCCGGGGCGCGCGTCACGTGGCCGCAGGGACAGGTGAGCTCTGAGCCCGGCGTGAGTCCCGTCAGCTCGAGCGGCCGGCCGCACTTCGGGCACTTCAGGGTTGCCATGGAGCAGCAGCGTACAGCGGGCAGCCGGCGCGAGGAGGCCGCCTGGGCTCATGCGAGGACACTTCCGTCACCAGGCCAGCCAGCGCGCGGAGGACACCTTGTCGCCGAAGCTCCAGCTGTTCAGGTTGACCTCGTGGAGCAGGCCGTCGCCCACCAGGTCCTTGTAGCTGCCTTTGTAGTTCGAGTCGCCGTAGAGCCGCACCCGATGGCCCGGGGGGATGCACCAGCGGACCGCGGAGGCCTTGTCGTTGAACTCGTCGACGTCGTCGAAGCGCGCCCAGTTCTTCAGGCCCTGGTCCTCGTAGTCGAGGATGACGCCCCGGTCGCTGAAGTCGGAGTCGTCGTAGAAGTCGACGTAGGCGCGCCGCAGGTCCGTGCGGCAGGACGCGTCCGCCCAGATGCCGCGGAACTCCACCAGCTTCACCGTCGAGGCGGGGCCGTCATCCGCGTGCTCGGTGGCGTAGAGGATGAGGCCTCGGTCCGGGCCCACGAAGACGCCGGCGGCCGCGTCCAGGTTGCACTGCCGCGAGCCGTCGTTGCTGCAGTACAGGTGCTTGGAGGCGACGTGCTCCAGGCGCATGTGGCCCTCCAGGTGCACCCGGTACAGGTGGGCGTAGTCGTCGCTCACCGCGCCCCAGCGCAGTCCTCCCAGCCGCGTGCCCACCAGGTACAGCCGCGAGTCGTTGCAGTCCGTCACGAAGTTGAGGCTCTGGAAGGCACCCCACTCCCCTTGCGGCAGCTCCGACGCCTCCCACAGGTCCACGCGCTGCCACTGGTTGGCCGCGGAGCGGATGTCGGGCTCCGTGGAGCGGAAGACCTCCAGCGCCTTCGCGTCGAAGTGCCCGAGCAGGAGCAGGGAGTGCCCGTCCGACAGCTTCGTGAGCGAGGCCGTGCCCGCGTTCGCCGTGAGGCCGTGGACATGGGCGAACGGGCTCGGCGTCTGGGACAGGTTGTAATCATAGAGCGCGACGCGCCCCGGGCCCGCCCCCTCCTCCATGGGCAACGCCAGGATGTTGCCCACGGCCTGCATGCCGCCGCCGTGGCGGTAGCCGTCGAGCACCGGCAACGCCGCCACCGCGGCGTCCGCGCCCGGTGGCAGGGTGTCCTCGAGCTCCTGGATGGAGGGGCTCAGCCGGTTGGAGCGGAAGCGCCGTCCCTCCCCGTTGCGGGTGGCCATGTGCACCAGGTGCCCCACGCTGCCACCGGGGGCGTCATCGCGCTTGGACAGGACGAGGTAGCGGCCGGAGCCCATCGACAGACGCTGGATGCCCTGCCAGTGATTGGCGCCCGGGTAGGCCACGTTGAGATTGAACGGCCCGGGATGGAAGCCCAGCACCTCGCCGTGGTCCCGTAGTTCCTGGAAGCGAAGCGGCACGTCGGGGATGCACAGGTTGCAGTCCGGGCTCCCCCAGACGCAGGAGGTGTCCCCGCCAGTCCCGAGGGCCAGCGGAGACGCCGCTTCACGAGGGGCCGCGGCGGGCTCGCGGGCTTCCGGCCCGCAACCGGCGAGTGTCAGCAACCCCGCCAGCGACAGGGCCAGGACGGACGCACGACGACGATGGATGCGGTGCATGGGTCTTCCTCGCAGGTCGGGCAGCAGGCTTCTCCGAACGCCCGCGAGGACAAGCCTCGCGGGCGTCAAACCATTCTTCGAGGGAGTCGGCTCAGTCCCAGCGGCTGGTCAGCTTCAGCTTCCACTCCCGCAGCTTGCCGTTGCCCACGCCCGACGGGTTCACGACGTGCAGCTTCCACAGGCCGTTGATGGTGCCGTCCCGCGGGATGCCGCGCGTCACCGGGATGCGCTTGGGCGGCGTGCCCTCGTTGGGGCCGTCCCACAGGAGCGCCGTCTCACCGCCCGGATCCTCCAGCGTCAGCACCAGCCTGGACGGGTTGTTGTGCGCCAGGTCCAGCTCCACCGTGATGTCCTCCGGCACCGTCGCCAGCCCCACCACCGGCTGCGTCGACGTCCGCGGCGTCGTGTTCGCCTGCAGCGTCAGGTCCGCGTACGCCGTGAACTCACCGGACATCCACGCCGGCCGGCACCAGCCCTCCACCGCGCCCGAGTCCAGGCCGTGGCACGCCAGCCCGTCCTGACACGGCACGAAGCGCGAGCACGACGCGCCGTCCCCCGGGGTGCTCGCCGCCGTCACACAGCGGCCATAGGGGCTGGAGTTGTCGTTCGGGATGCCCTCGCACCCAAGCCCGGCCCCGCACGTCGTCGCGCCCGTGCACGGGTCGCCCTCCGCGCCCTGCTGGGTGGCCGTCTTGAGGTTCTGCAGCGCCGTCCCGTCCACGAACGGCAGCCGGCCCAGCGTCAGGATGTCGTAGAACGGCCGAGCCGCCACCATCGCGTTCGCCGCCACCGCGGGCACGCCGTACGTCGCCTGCAGCGCCGCCGCGGACTGCGTGTTCACCACCGCCAGCGCCCGGCGCGCCTCCGCGACGTTGAAGGACACGCCGTGGAACGTGCCCACCCAGCCGTCCACCGGCAGGTCCACCCGGCCCGTGCCCCGGGCGTACGTCTCCAGCGCCGTCAGCGCCGCCGGCCCCACGTACAGGAGGTCATCCACCTGCTCGATGGAGACGAAGCGCCGGTCATCCCCCGTGTGCAGGATGCCGTCCGGGCCCTCGCGCCAGTCAGCGATGCTCTGCGCCGCCTGCGAGTTGAGCGGCACCTGCGTGTCGAGCACGGAGAACGTGGTGTTCCAGTCGTTGAGGAACAGCACGACCCCGTTGCCCGCGGGCGTGCCCGAGGCCAGCTCCTGCGTCTGCACGGCCAGCGCGGCGGCCGGCGTGTCCGACACCGCGGCCGCGCCGCAGCTCAGGAGGAGGGGAACCGAGGAAAACGACAGAAAACGACGGAGTCTGGAGTTCATGGCCTCCATGTACTCCATGACGGGCCGCGTGTCGGCGACCACTCAGGTCCTGTCTTGAGACAGCGCGGTCACCGCTCCCAGAGACGGATTTCGGTGCCCGCGCGGCGCACGAGCAACGGGCTTCCAGCGCCGTCCACCGGTTCGATGCGGCCCGGAAGCGTGGCGGACTGGATGCACTTCCAGCCCCGTCCCGCGAGCGTGGCGTGCAGCCAGGCGCCGAAGCCTCCGCCGTAGGACGTGAGCAGGTGGGACGCGCGCAGCCGGTCCAGGAGGTCGCGGCTGGCGTCCTCGGACAGGTAGTAGAGCACCTCCGCGAGCAGCACCAGGTCCGCCTCCAGCGCCACGTCCTCCGCGCTGGCCTCCACGACGCGCACGCGCGCATGGCCGCCCAGCCGCTCGCGCAGGCGCGTGACGAAGCGGGGCTCGGACTCCACGGCCTGGACGTTCGCGTCGGGGAAGAGCGACAGCAGGTGCTCGGTCATCATTCCCTCGCAGGCGCCCACGTCCACCACGCGCCGGGGCGGGGCGGCGGGGCGCAGCGCCCCCAGCACCTTCGCGGTGAGGGCGAAGCGCTCGCTCTCGTAGGTGGAGCGGGCGAAGCCCCAGGGGTCCGCGAGCTCGGAGAAGATCTCCGGCTTCGTGAGGGACAGGGCGCGCACCACGTCCGCGGCCCGCGCCTCCGTGAAGGCCTCGATGCCGGGCCCGTCGCGCACGGGGTCCGTGCAGGCGCCGGAGCTGGCCCCGCCCGGACGCTCCCGGTAGAGCGTGTTGAGCAGGCCCAGCTTGCGCTGGAAGGCCGCGTCGTCCAGCACCGTCCAGGCCGTGGGCCTGGCGCCCGTGGCGGGCACCCACAGCCGGTCGAAGACGCGGCTGACGAGGAGCGCCACCTCGCGGTGCAGGGGGGCGTCCTCCTGCGGGCTGTGCGTGAAGACGCGGACGTCGCCCCGGGAGCGCTGCTCGCGGCACCAGGGCCCCACCTCCGAGGGCGACAGCAGCAGGTGCGTGCTCCGCGCGCCCAGGGCCCGGCCCACGACCTCCAGCTCCCGGCCCGCGCCTCCGTCCTCCGTCACCACCGCCAGGTCCGCCCCCGGCGCCACCGTGCTGAACAGGCGGACGACGTCCTCCGGGTGTGCCACGACGATGAGCGCCGGGGCCTTGTTGTTCTCAGCCATGTGCCGCACTCCTGTTTGAAAGTGATTGCGTGACGCGGCTTCAGCCGTGGGCCGCGCTCCAGTCGGACACGGCCTGTGCTTCCTGCTTCGGGAAGCGGAGCAGCGGGAGCAGCTGCTCGCGGATGAGCGGCTCCCAGCGCAGCCGCTCCGACAGCGCCCAGCCTGTCGCCAGGAGCAGGCGGCCTTCGTGCGCGTCGCGCGGGAGGCGGCGCACCACCTCCTCCGCCACGCGCTCCGCCGTGCGCAGCTCCTGCTCCCGCAGCACGCCTGGGGGCAGCGCCTTCCAGGCCTCCACCGTGTGCGCCAGGCCCGCCTCCCGGGCGTCCGCCGCCGCGTCGGAGACCACGAGGTTCGGGTGCGCGGCCTCCGACAGGCCCTGCCGCTGGCAGACCTCCCGCAGGGCCCGCCTGGCGCCGCTCACGCCGGAGATGACGCAGATGGCGCCGCAGCCCAGGGCCTCCAGCTGCGCCAGCCCGTAGGACTCATACAGCGACTGCCCCAGGGACACATCCGTGGCGCGGTGCAGGTCGTCCCGCGTGAAGTCCAGCCCGGCGGGCCACGTGGGCTGGTTCACCAGCGCGATGTGCAGGCCCGTGTCCTTCGCGTTGAACGCGTCCACCCGAGCCTTCAGGGCGCGCAGGTTGTCGGACGGCTCCGCGTCGTTCCACTCCGTCACCATCACCAGCAGCGCGGGCTTGCGCTCCGGCGGCAGCAGCGTGGCCAGGTGCTCGCACACGTCCACGTCGCGCCAGAGCCCCTTGCAGACCTCGTCCCGCGCGATGTGCGTGAGCAGCAGGCGGAAGTCCTTCCCCCACTGCCTGCGCGCATGGGCCAGCACCTTCGCCCGCGCGGCCTCCTTCGCGTCCCAGCCCGTCTCGATGGGCCGGTGCCCGTGGGGCACCACCGTCACCGGGTGGAGCGCGTAGCGCGCGTCCAGGAAGCGCAGCTCGTCCGCCACGGAGGCGCTCACCGCGCCCACGCGGTCGCACAGGTGGCCGTTGCGCAGGATTTGAAAGTTGGGCCAGGTGCCCACGGGGTACACCTGGTCCAGCGTCCTGCCCTGCTCCAGCCCCAGGCGCTGGATGTTGTAGAAGCGCGCGTCGGACGCGCCCTGCCCTCCCTGGCCGTACTCCACCAGCACGCGGGGCGTGCGCACCTCGCCCGCGTAGTACACGGTGCGGCACCAGTCGCGCCCGTCGAGCAGCGCCTTGTACGCGAGCGGCAGCGACAGGTGCTCCTGCGCCAGGATGACCGTCCCCGCCCCCTCCTTCGCCGGGCGCAGCCGCTCCAGCGCGTCGAAGACGGGCTCCGCGAGGACGATGGCCAGCATCGCGTCGTGGTCCAGCGCGGGCGCGTCCATGAGGCCGTGCCGCACCGCCTTGCGGAACAGGCGGTTGACCCAGGGCGCCGCGCCCAGCCGCGTGCCGAAGCGCTTGCGCCACACGCGCGAGAGCCCCCGCCACGCCGCCGGACGCCCGCCCCGGCAGTCGAACGGGAGGTCCACCCCGAGCAGCGTGTGCAGCCGCGCGAGGAACCGGGGCAGCGTGCCCAGCCGCACCCGGTAGCCCCGGAGCACGTCGGTGAGGTCCACGAGCAGCACCTCCACCGGACCGCCCGGAGCGTCGCGCCGCCCGTAGACGAACGACACGTCGTGCTTCTCCTCCACCGGCCGGAAGACGCGCGCCCACCGCTCCGGGTTGTCCGGGCGCAGGCCGCTGTAGAACACCTCGCCGTGCGCCTCCAGGTCGCGCGCCAGCGACTCCTCCGGCGCGTAGCTCCCCAGCCCGCACGGCCGCACCGTGGGGCTCACCAGCAGCGTGCGCGGGAAGGCCTGCCGGTACTCAGGGGAGGACAGCAGGTGCTCCAGCACCACGCCCATCCCGCCCAGCGTGCGCGTGGCTTCGTAGGAGAGGTGCACCAGCAGGTCCCCATCGTCCGGCCTGAGCTGCCGGGGCTCACTCGCGCTCATGGCGCCACCGTCCAGACGCGCTCGCACAACCCCCGGCCCGCGCCCAGCCTGCGTGCGTGCGCCTCCACCGCGGGCAGCGTCTGGGGCTCCAGCTGGCTTGCGTAGAAGGACAGCCCGCGCAGCTTCGCGGGCCACACCGCCGTCATGTCCAGACACCGGGGCGACAGCCCGAGCGCCCACGCGTAGTCGACGATCTCGTCCTCCGGGTGGTGCGCGGAGTACGGCAGGTCCTCGTAGTAGACGACGCCCCGCTCGCCGCGCAGCGACCGCACGGCGTCACGCACCAGCAGGTGGTCCACGTGGCTGGAGATGCCCAGCGGCACGTAGCAGATGGCGTCGTCGGACACGCTCGCCAGCACCTCGTCCAGCGCCAGCAGCACGCGCGAGGCCAGCGCCGCCCGGGCCTCCTCCGGCTCCGCGGGGCCTCCCGGCGGCGAGCGCAGGCTGGTGTCGCGAAAGCCCAGGTGCACCAGGTCCGCGCCGTGCGCCCGGGCGAACCTCCGGTCCTCGCCCATCCGCAGCGACGTCACCGCCATGGCCCGCGACGGGTCCACCGGCAGCACGAACTCCCAGCAGCTCTGCGAGAAGACCGTGACGAGCGTGGGCACGATGCCCCGGGGCACGCCCAGCAGGCTCGCGTACGCCCCCAGCGCCACGTCGTCCGGATGCGGGGAGAAGAAGACGTGCGCCGGCCCCTCGTCCCTTCGGTTGCGCGCGCGCTCAGCCACGGACGCCTCCCGCGGCGAGCGGCGGCGCGGGCCACGCGTCCAGCGGCAGATCGTGCAGGTCGCCCTCGGGCGTCACGAAGCCCAGGATGACCACGCGCTCCCCGTCGTTGTGCACCGTGTGCCGGAACGCGCGCACCGGCGCGTCCAGTTCGCGCGTCAGCCCTTCGGAGAACCGGCCGGAGGTGATGAGCCAGTGCCCCGAGTCGTTGGGCATGAGGCGCGGCGTGTTCCCGTCCAGCCACACCAGCCCCGGCCGCGACTCCCCCAGGTTGAAGGTGAAGAAGCTCTTGTCCGAGTGCGGCTCCGACGCGTGCGCCACCACCTCCCGCCGGCGCCGCGCCGTGCTGGGCGCGTGGTACTTCACGAACCGCACCGCCCCTTCCGTGCGGCGGCGGAACAGCCGCGTGAGCCCCCCGGCGCGCAGGCCGTAGCCCAGCTCCAGCGCCTCCAGGAGCACGAGGCCCACGGCGTGGCAGGCGTCGTACGCGTCCTCCGAGGCCTCCAGCAGCTCCCGCACCGGCTCCGGCACCGGGCGGCGGCGGAAGCCCGTCCACGTCGCGGGCTTGGCCATGAACGCCTCGATGGGTTGCCTCACCACCGGCGACTCCGGGTACCAGGTGGCGTTGTAGCCCGTCTGGAACACCGTGGCGGCGGGCAGGAGCGCGTGCAGGTACGGGTGCGCCAGGAGGGCGTGCTGGAAGGTCGCCTCGTAGCGCTCGAACAGACCCGCCAGGGCGTGCCGCTCCAGGAAGGCGGTGGGACGCTCCAGGTAGAAGAAGCCGCGCTCCGACAGGTGGGTAATCAGCCGCCGCGCGAAGGACTCCCGCTGACGCGGCGTCCCGGAGACGTAGTCCTCCAGCCTCAGCGGCCGGATGTCCGTGAAGCGCTGGGGTTGTCTGCGCACGAGGCCATCTCGCGCGGAGGTGAAGGGTCGGGGAGGCAGGGACGGGGCCGGTGTCCGGGGCGCGGTGGCGGGCATGGGATGTCGGGTCGTCATGGGTGGGATTCAGGCTGGAACGTGTCGCAGGTTACGGGTGGCGTCTGACATGCGTGGATCCGCCCGGCCCCGTCCCCGGGTCCAATTCCTCTCAAACCCAGCCACCTCCCAGGTCACCTGGCACGCACGCGCCGTCGCTCACGCGCATGCGCGCCAGGAGCCACGGACGGGGGCCATCCGTCCACCCGGGAACACCTACTTTTCACTCGGGAGAACGACCTGGGCTGGTGGGTCTGGAAAGCACCTCTGGGAGCGCTGTTTTCGCCGGGTTGTACGGATGGGAACAGCGATTGCGACGCGGGGGCCGGCGCCTTGACGTGGGCCCCCGCGCGCGCGCCCAATCCCTGTCATGCCTCCGCATGCGAGACGTCTGCTCATGGTCGCCTTGATGGCTGGCACCTGCGCCTGTGCGCGCCACCCCGTCTCCCGGGACGGTGAGGCCCTGGCGCTCTTGCGGGTGGAAGGCGTGCGTCCGGCGATGCCCGCGAGCCGTCCGGTGCGGGTGGAGCGCGCGACGACGACGGGGCTGCGCCTGGACGTGATGCCGGACCGCGCGCGCGTCTTCGTGGACGGCCGGGCGATGGGGCTGGCGCGCCAGCTGGGAGCGCTGCTTCCGCTGGCGCCCGGCTTCCACCAGGTGAGCGTCCGGTTGGAGGGGCACGCCACGTGGCGGGCGGAGGTGATGGTGGGCGACCGGCCCGAGCCCATCCAGGTGACGTTGACCGCTTCGCCGTGACGCGAAGCGGGCCGCGGACTCGAAGCGCACCGTCATTTTCGCGGGGAGGTCCGGCGTGAAGCAGCCAAAGAGGAAGGGCCGGCTGTTCCGGTTGCCGTTCGCGGACGCGCCGGAGTCCCGCGCGCGGCTGTGGAAGAGCATGACGGAGCACGGCCTGTTCGTTCCCGAGGACACGCCGCAGCCCATCGGGACGGAGTTCCCGCTGCAGGTCGCCTTCCAGGGGGACGGGCCCGCGGTCTCCGGCCGTGTGCGGGTGATGGAGCACGGCGTGTCCGGCTGGGTGCGCGGCTACTTCGTCAAGTTCGTCTCGCTGGACGCGGGCAGCCTTCCGCTTCCCCTGAGCCCGCGCGAGCCGCCCGCGCCCGCGCCGGTGGGGATGCCTTCCGGGAGCGCACCCGGCGGCGTCACCGGAGCGAGCGAGCACTCCTGGCGCGAGGAGCCGACGCCGGTGGGCATCCGGCCCCGCTCCACGGTCAGCGGCGCGTCCGCGCTGAATGACTATTCGCACCTGGAGCTGCTGCACGCGCGCGACCCGGAGGCGTGGCAGGGCGGGCTGCGGCCGTTCGACGCGTTCGGGCCGTACCAATTGCTCCAGCGGCTGGGCGCGGGCGGCATGGCGGAGGTGCTCCTCGCGCGGCGCACGATGGCGGAGGGCGTGGACAAGCTGGTGGCGCTCAAGCTGGTGTTCCAGGAGTACGCGCGGCACCCGCGCCTGTCGGAGCTGTTCCTCACCGAGGCGCGGCTGAGCGCCACGCTCCAGCACCCGAACGTCATCCAGGTGTTCGACGTGGGCAGCGCCGCGGGCCGGCCCTTCATGGCCATGGAGTACGTGCACGGCCGCAACGGCGCGGACCTGGTGCAGGAGCTGCGGCAGCGGGGCCGGCCTCCGCCGGTGGCGCTCGCGGTGACGCTCGCCATCGAGCTGGGCAAGGCGCTGGAGTACCTGCATGGACAGCGCGACCTGGATGGGCGTCCGCTGCACCTGGTGCACCGCGACGTGAGCCCGGGCAACCTCCTGGTCGGGCTGCACGGCGAGGTGAAGCTGGTGGACATGGGGGTGGCGTCCGCCAGCATCGCCAGCGGGAATGACCTGATGGTGGTGGGCAAGCGCGCGTACATGGCGCCGGAGCAGGCCGCCGGAGGACGCCCGGAGCCCGCGTGGGACATCCACGGCATGGGGCTGGTGCTCTACGAGCTGCTCACGCTGCACCGGGCCTCGGAAGTCACCACCGGCACGGAGGGGCCTCCCGGGCTGTTGAAGCCGTCCCACTTCAATTCCCACGTGACGCCGGAGCTGGAGCGGCTGGTGCAGTGGGCCACGGCGCCGGAGCCGACGGCGCGGGCGCCCAGCGCGAAGGTGCTGCGGCAGGCGCTGGAGCGCGTGCGGAGCACCCTGCCCCCCTTCGACCTGGTGCGGACGATGCGCGAGCTGTTCGGCGAATCGCTGGACCGGGCCCGGCGCGAGACGGAAGCGCTGATGGGGGTCGCGCGTGGCAAGGACCGGCCGCATGCGTTCCCGGGCTACCGCCGGTGGCGCTTCGCCGTGGAGCAGCGCATCCCGGTGGCCGTGAGGCTGGCGGCCGCGCGGCATGGCAGGGCCTTGCGGTGGGGCGCGCTGGTGTTCACCGTCCTCTGCGCGACGGGCGCGGCGTTGCGGTGGCCGCTTCATGCTCGGGAGGTGGCGCTGGCCGGGCATCTGGCTCGCGCGGACCGGCTCATCGCGGTGGCGAAGCTCACGGGCGCGGGAGAGGACACGGCGCTGGCGCAGCTCCAGGCCGCGCGGGCGCTGCGGCCCGAGGATCCACGCGTGCGCACGCGGCTGGCGGCACTGGCGGATGCGTTCGAGCGGATGGCGGCGGAGGCCACGCAGCGCGGGGACGCGGCGGAGGCGATGGCGCACCTGCGCGCCGCGCTGGAGGCGGCACCGGAGCGGAGCGCGCCACGCATCCGGCTGCGGTCCCTGGAGGATGAGCTGCGCAAGGCCTCCTCGGGCTGGAGGGTGCGATGAGCACGGCCCTTCCGCGTGGAAGCGCGGTGGTGGATGAGCTGCGCATGGCCCCTTCGGGCTGGAGGGTGCGATGAGCACGGCCCTTCCGCGTGGAAGCGCGGTGGCGGATGAGCTGCGCATGGCCTCCTCGAGCTGGAGGGTGCGATGAGCACGGCCCTTCCGCATAGAAGCGCGGTGGCGCGGGCAAGCCACCTGGCATCGGCGTTTCGCGGGAATGGCGTCATGGGTGAGCTCGGGCTTGCGCGCTGGGGCATCGCGCGGTGGGTCGTGCTCCTGCTGGTCGCGGGCTGCGCTCGGACCGCCGAGGATGACGGCGCTTCCGAGAGGGTGTCGCGGGAGCTGTCCGCCATCGTGGCCACCTGCGCCGTGGCGCACGGTCCCGTCGAAACGATGCGCACCGCGAATGCGTACTGGGAGCCGTTCGAAGCGGGGGCCACGTTCCGCTCCGGTGACTGGGTGCGCACCGGGCCGGACGCCTCCACGCGCATCGAGCTTCGGGGCGGTGGACGCATCGAACTGGAGGAGCGCACCGTGGTGATGGTCGAGCGTCCCGCGCCGCCGACTGGCGGTGGCTCGGTGGTGGCGCTGGAGTCGGGCACCGCCCGGGGCCTGCTGCCCGAGGATGCGTTGCCGGATGGCCCGCTCGTGCTGCGCGGTGACAACGGACGGCAGGTGGCGCTCACGGTGGAGGCCCACGCTGGCCCCGCGGAGTTCCGCGTCACCCGCACCGCGCGCGGCATGCACCTCAGTGTCTCCCGAGGACGGCTGCTCTTGTCCGAGGGCGCGCACCGCCGCACGCTCGCGGCCGGCAACTGGCTGGACGTCGCACGCGGCCTGGAGGACGCCGAACACGATGGCCCGCCCTTCCCCACCAGCCTCTCCCCGGGCGTGGACGCGCGCATCGCGTGGAGCCCGGGGCTGCGCATCCCGCTGAGCTGGGGGCCGCTGGACGGAGCGCGGAGCTACCAGGTGCAGGTGGCGCGCGACCTGGGCTTCACCCGGCGCGTCGTGGATACGCAGGTCGAGGGCCTGGGCTTCACGTTCCTCCCGCAGCAGCCCGGCATGTTCGTCTGGCGCGTGTCCGCACTGGATGCGGAGGGACGGCCGGGCGAGTCCGGCTTCGCCCGTCGCATCTTCGTGGACCGCCAGCCGCCACGCGGACTGCTCGTCACCCCACGGGATGGCTACGAGGCCCCGGACGCCCTGGCCGCCGAGGACCTCGTCTTCGCGTGGCAGTCCATTGGCGGCGAGCCACGCTACCGGCTGGTCGTCGCGCGAGACCGGGAACTGCGGGAGCCGGTGCTCATGCGCGAGGGCAGCCCGCAGCAGGTGGTCCTGCCCGGCCTGGCTCCCGGCGAGTACTACTGGGGCGTGTACGTGGCGGAGGAGCCACCCGTGCCGCTGTTCCAGAAGGCCCGGAGGCTGGTGGTGCCCGGGACGTCCGGGCCGCGCAGCCGCGATCCGGCCCTCCCCGTGGAGCGCTGAGCCCCCGGACCGCCTCCATGCCATGCACCTCCCGCCCGGCATGGTCCCAACCTGTCCGACTGTCGGACAGGTTCGTGCGGCTCGGCCTCCCGGTGCGTCCCGGCAGGGTTCTCTCTTTCTCATCCAGGGGGACAGGACTCCTGTCCGAGGGCCTGGGAGCGCCGTGGAACCTCCTGGCGTTTCCGGTTCCGCGCCTGCCATCGTCGCGCGGTGGAGCCGAAGGTCGATGGCGCTGACGCATTGAGGGCACGTGACATGGGATGTTTGGGGGCCAACCTGAGCCGGTGCCTCGCGGGGTGGATCCTCCTCTTCCTGTGCGGATGTCCCGCGGGGCCTCGCGAGGTCGAGCTGACCCTCACGCTGGGCGCGGAACAGGTGGAGGTGCAGGCCCTCCTCCGCGACGTCCAGGTCTGGACCCGGGACCCCGCCGAGGGACTGCTGGCGTTCCAGCAGGTCCAGCGGCCGGAAGCGCCCTTCGCGGCCGAGCTGCTCCGGCGCTACGCATGGCTGCCCCGCCTTCAGCGCTGGGAGTGGCGGGTCCGTGAGGAGGCCCTGGACCTGGGCCTCGTGGGAAGCATGCCTCGCGCGGACTTCGATACGTGCCTGGCCATGCCCGTGGAAGAACGCACGCGTGGACCCGCGGGGACTCGCCGCTGCGAGGGGTTTCCGCTCGTGCGCTCCGGGGAGGCGTACCAGGTGGCTCCGGGGCTGGAGCCCTCGCGGTCGCGCGAGCCCGCACCCGTCGTCATCACTCCGATGCGCTGGCCGCTCGACACGCGGAAGCTCCAGGCCCGCGTGCTCGTGGACAAGGCAGGGGGAGTGCTCGCGCCATCCCAGGGCTCGGCGCTGCCGTTCTTCCGGCTGGAAGCGGATGCGCCGGAAGGTGTCGCGGCCTATGGGGAGCTTGTCGGGCGCCTGCGCAGGGACTTCACCGCGGGGAAGACGCAGGACTGCAAGGCCCTCCAGTCCGAGGCGGACCGGAGGCTGCCGCCCCGCGTGCGCTCCTTGTTCCGTGAACAGGTCGAGCGCGAGCGGCTCGGGCTGATGGAAGCGCTCCTGACACAGCAGGGGCTGCGTCCGGTGCGGGCCCTGCCCAAGCCCCCGGAGCGCGTGCTCACGCGGCCCGCGGACGTGTACGCCCCGGCGCTCCTTCCCTCGCAGCGCCCGCCCGAGGTGCTCCTGTTGCGGCTGGCCCGGCTGTACGACTTCGCCTCGGTGCCCTTCGGCGTCGACGCTGGGGACGGCCGCGAGCCCTTCTCCGTGTCGCTTGGCGCGTCCGGACTCCAGGACCTCTGCAAGGAATTGGGCCGGCGGGCGCCTGCCTGGCGGAGGCCCTGCCAACACCTGACGGACACGGCTTCTCCTTGAAGCGGCAGGACGGGGACGCGGCCCTTATGATGCGCGACGTGAACGGGCCGTGCGTCGACCGGTGCCCTTCCCGCCCAGGGTGAATGCATGTCCGTGGCTCTTGGAGTCCTTGCTGGCGCCGCTGTCCTCGTGCCGGCCGCGCGCTGGTGGTTGATGAACCGGGTGGGCACGCCCCGCGCGAGCGAGCCCTTCGACGGACACGTCTACCGGGTGGGCAAGGCCGTCATCGCCGAACGGCGCTGCGAGCAGCCCCGCGCCACGGTCATCGTCATGCACGGCTTCGTGGCCGACATGCGCTACTTCACGCACCACTACCGCGAGCCCGACCTCCAGCTCATCCTGCTGACGAGCTGCGACTACCACCTGCCCATCTCGGGCCACCGCGAGGAGCCCGCGCCCTGGGCGAAGGTGCCCGCCGAGCCGGAGGGCACCATCGCCCACGACGCCGCCGTGCTGGTGCAGGCCCTGGAGCACCTGCCCCGGACGGACGTCATCCGCGTCCATGGACATTCGCGTGGAGGCGCCGTGGTGCTGGAGGCCGCGAAGCTGCGGCCGGACCTGTTCGAGCGGGTGGAGGTGGTGCTGGAGGCGCCCGTGCTCCCGCAGGCCCGTCCCTACCGGAGCCTGACGCCCTCGCAGCTCTGGCTGCTGCCGTTCCTCATCCCGTTGTGGCGGCTCGCGCCGATTGCCAGGCACAACCGGGGCGCGTGGGGGCCGCTGGAGAATGCTCGCAAGCGCGAGCTGATCATGGCCTTCCCGTTCAACCCGAAGCGGGTGGCGACGATGATGGCCAACCTGCGGGACATCGACGCCTGGAGTCGGTCTCGCGATGCGTCCCTGTTCGGGAACGTGCGGCGCGGCACGGTGCTCGTCCCGGGGAAGGACCGGGTGCTGGAGTCCGCTTCCATGCGGGAGAGCGCCGTGCGCGCGAAGCCGGGGCTCGACGTGGTGGAGCTGGACGGGTGCAGCCACTTCGTCCTGTGGGACCGGCCCGATGCGCTGCCCGTGCTGGCTGCTCGCGATTCGGAACGGCCCACGGGCAACGGGTGAGCCTTCGGGTGGGACGGCGCTACGCGCTCTTGCGCCGCCGCATCATCGCTTCGTACGAGCGGCCCACGCCCTGGGAGAGGATGAGCAGCTCTCCCACGTCCGGCGGGGTGAACTGCTCCGCGCCGTTGTCCACGTAGAGCAGGTGCACCACCTTGCCGCGCACCAGCAGCGGCAGGATGACCGCGGTCGTGGGGAAGCCTCCGCCGAGCAGCCGGTAGAACATGCCCATCGCCGCGTCGCGCTTCACCGGGCCGACGTAGTGGGAGCGCAGGTCGCGCACGAGGCGGAAGGTGCTCTGGTCACGCAGCGGCACGCCGATGCGGCGGACCCCTTCGTCGTTCACGCCCTGCCCCATGCCGTGCCAGCCCGTGACGAGGTTGCCCTGCACGGAGAGCAGCAGGCACCGGCGCCACTTGCCCATCGCGAAGCGGAGCACCGTGCGGGCCACGTCCTCGCGGTCCGAGCTGCGAGCCAGCTCCGCCTGGGCCTCCGGGAACGTGAGCGGCGTCGGAGGAGGAGCCGCCGGCTTCGCGGCCACGGGAGGGCTTGCGATAGCACCCGGAGGCATCGCGCCCGTCGCGCTGGCCTGGGCCGCGACATGCGCGGGCACACCGGCACCCGTCTGGGCCGCGACGTGCGCGGGCATGCCAGCACCGCCACGCGCCTGCGCCGGGACCTGTGCGGGCACGCCCTGCGCTCCGGCCTGGGCCGCGAGGTGCGCGGGGACTCCCTGTGCTCCGGCCTGGGCCGCGAGGTGCGCGGGGACTCCCTGTGCTCCGGCCTGGGCCGCGAGGTGCGCGGGCACTCCCTGCGCCCCGGCTTGAGCCGCCAGATGCGCGGGCACTCCCTGCGCCCCGGCCTGAGCCGCCAGATGCGCGGGCACGCCCTGTGACCCCACCTGACCTGCGAGATGCGCGGGCACGCCCTGCGCCCCGGCCTGAGCCGCCAGATGCGCGGGGACTCCCTGTGACCCCACCTGACCTGCGAGATGCGCGGGCACGCCCTGCGCCCCGGCCTGAGCCGCCAGATGCGCGGGGACTCCCTGCGCACCAGGCTGCCCCGCGACGTGCGCCGGCACTCCTTGCGCTCCGGACTGACCCGCGACGTGCGCCGGCACTCCTTGCGCTCCGGGCTGCCCCGCGACGTGCGCGGGGACTCCCTGCGCCCCTGCCCCCTGCCCCACGGAGCTCGCAGCACGGGCCGCCTGCGCGGGCGCTCCGGGCACTGGCACGGACGGGGCCACGTGCGCGGGGATGTCCACTCTCGGCGCTCCGGGCCTCTGGGCCGCGGGCGGCGTGGGCGCTCCGGGACGCGACTGCGCCGCAACCGCCGCCGGCATCGCGGGCCGGCCCTGGGGCGGCGCGGCCACGGGCGCCTCCATCACCTCCTCGCCGGTGATGATGATCTCCCCTTCCAGCACGTCCGCTTCCGCATCCGAGCCGCCGCGCAGCGCCTGCGCGTAGACGGACTGGAACTCCTCCTCGCTCATCAGGTCCGGCGGCCGCTCCGCCGCCTTCGCCAGCTCCGCCGCCGCGCCCTTCGCGGGCCTCGGCCGGACCGCTTCCATGTCAATGGCCCGCAGCTGCCGGAACGCCTTCGCGTGCCGTCTGAGCAGCTGGTTCATCCGGAACTCGGGGATGACCACCGGCACCACGCGCTTGCCCGTCTTGAACGCGATCGCGTCCAACGTCGGGAAGTCATGCGGGTTCACCACCGCGACGCTCAGCCGCGTCGCGTCCGCCCGCATCGGCAGGAACTCCTTGTCGTCCGCTTCGTTCGGGTGCACCAGCGCCACGGCCTTCGGGTCGGGCACCATCTCCCCGGACGCGTAGGCGCAGTTGTGCAGCTTGCCCAGCGCCTTCGCCAGGTCCTGCTCCGACAAGAGCCCCAGCTCCACCAGGTTCGTCCCGAGCCGGCCGCCGTGGACCACCTGCGACTCCAGCGCCTCCTCCACCCCCGCCGCCGACACCAGGCCGTCCTTCACGAGCAGTTCACCCAGGCGCATGGGGCCGCTTGTAGCCATGCCCCGTCACCCTCCGCAAGCACCCGGCCGGGCACGCGCCCCTAGTCGTCCGGATGGTGGCTCAGCCCCACCCGGTTGCCCTCCGGGTCCCGGACGTAGAGCGTCCAGCGCGTCTCGTGCTCCAGCGGCACCCCCGCCCGGGCCAAGGTCTCCACCACCCCACCTCGCGCCTCGCGGGGAATCCGGAACACCAACATCAGCAGCCCCGGCGCCGGATGGCGGAAGGGCACCTCCTCCGGCATCCCGTCCACCGCCTCGATGGCCAGGAAGGCGCCCCCTGGGACGCCGACCCAGACGCTCCGCAGGGTCCCGTCCTCACGCAGGTGGCGCTTGAGTTCCGGAAAGCCCAGCAGGTCGCGATAGAACGCGGTCACGCGCTCCACGTCCTTCGCTTGAATCGCCACGTGGTGGAAGCCCTGAACGTCCTTCATGGGGTTGATGGTAGGGTCTGGCCGCCCATGGCGCGACTGCTCATCGTGGAGGACAACCAGGAACTCGCCTCCCTCATCGCCACGGTGGCGCAGAACCGGGGCCACGAGGCGCTCACCGTCTTCACCGGCGAGTCCGCGCTGGAGGCCCTGGGCCCCACCACCCGCTTCGACGCCGCGCTGGTGGACCTGCTGCTGCCGGACATCCGCGGCAGCGAGGTGCTGGGCGCGCTGCGGGCCCACGCCATCCCCGCCATCGCCGTCAGCGGCGTCTACAAGGGCGACCGCTTCGCCCAGGAGGCCACGCAGGTCCACGGCGCGCGAGCCTTCTTCGAGAAGCCCTTCGAGCTGGACGCCGTGCTCGACGCGCTGGAGGAGGCCGCCGGGGTGCCGCCCGTGACGCACGGGGAGCTGCTCGACGAGGTGGACCTGCTCGTCCTGGAGGAGCTGGTCCAGGAGCCGCCCGCTCAAGGGGAGCCCGCGCTCGAGTCCGTCGACGCCGCGGCCGAGCCGTCCGAGCCGGCGCTCCCGGAAGAGGCCCCCGGCGTGTCGGAGGCCCTGCCCCTGCCCTTCGCCCAGCGCGGCGCCGTGTGGACGGAGGCCGCGCCCGTCCCCGCGCGCCAGCGCCGCCAGCTGCCGGAGTGGTCGCTGGGCGGAGACCTGGCGCACACGTCCGTGCCGCGCCTGCTCAACGCCTATTACGAGGCGCGCCACCACGGCGAGCTGAAGCTGCGCCAGGGCACGGTGCTCAAGGTCGTCTACTTCGAGGCGGGCCGCGTCGTGTACGCCGCCTCCAACCTGGCCCCGGAGCGCTTCGGCCGCTTCTGCCTGCGCAAGGGCGCGCTCACGGAAGGCCAGCTCGCGGAGGCCGTGGGCTACGCGCGCGAGCACTCGCTGCGCACCGGCGACGCGCTGCTCAAGCGCGGCCTGCTGAGCCCCAAGCAGCGCCGCCAGCTCTTGGAGGAGCAGGTGAAGGACATCCTCTGGTCCACCTTCGCGTGGACGGAGGGCGGCTACGGCTTCAGCCCCATGCGGCCGCAGCGCGCGGACCTGGTGCCGCTGTCGCTCTTCCCCGGCGACCTCATCCTGGAGGGCGTCGCGCGCACGGAGACGCTGGTGGCGCTGCGCCAGCGCATGGCGCCCGGACGCCGCCTGTTCCCCGCGGCGGATCCGCCCTACGGCCTGCACGAGCTGAAGCTGGACGGGCCGCAGGCGATGCTGCTCGCGTTCGCGGACGGCACGAAGACGGTGGAGGACCTGCTGGCCCTCACCGACCTGTCGGAGCGCGAGGCCCTGGCCACCCTGCGCGGCCTGGAGCTGTCCGGCGTGCTGGAGGAGCGGCAGGAGACGCCCAACCGCCGCCAGCGCATCAGCTTCGGGCTCTGACGCCCCGCCGGCGCCGGGCGGCCCACGCCAGCGCGCCCAGCCCGAAGGCCGTCACGCCCGAGCCCCCGCCGGAGCACCCGCAGCCCGACGTGGAGGGAGGCGGCGCCTCCGCCCGCGACACGACGACGTCGCGCAGCGTCGCCGTCCCCGAGTACGCCGGCGGGGTCAGCAGCGCCGGGCGCACCACGTACGTGAGCGTCGCGGTGGCGCCCGCGGGCAGCGGCACCGGCTCCACCTCGAAGTGCTGCTCCGTCACGTTCACCGGCGTCACCGGCCGGCCGTTCAGCGTCACGGTCTGGGGCAGCACCTGCGCGCCGGTGACGGTCTCCGCGTAGCGGATGGCGCTCACGCCGCAGGCGGTGTCATTGCGCAGCGTCACCGTGACGCCGAACTGGCCGGAGTCGGTGCCCAGGCCCGTCGTCTCCGTGCGCCGCTCCACCGTCACGAAGGGCCGGGCGCCAATGCGCACCGCGTGCCGCCGCGCCGCCCCGCTGGCGCCCTCGCCCGTGGCCGTCACGTCCAGGGTGACGTGCTCGCCCACCAGGGACTCCAGCTGCGTGTCCACCGTGGCCAGCGCCACCGAGTCCCCCTGGGGGTCGAGCGGCGCCAGCTCCGGGCCTCCGCCAGGCGCCCACGCCAGGTCCACCGCCGAGCAGGCCCCTTCCGGAATCGTCTGGCGCAGCGTGCCCCGGGCGCCCTCGCCGCAGGTGGCGATGAGCTCGCCGTCCAATTCGCCCAGCACCACGTCGCGCGCGTCCCGCGAGAAGGGAACGAGCACATCCGGCGTCTTGACGGAGCTCTCCCCCAACGCCTCATGCACGCGCGCCCGCACGGTGTAGCTGGCGCTGCCACAGGTGGGGGGCAGGTCCAGCTCGAAGGTGCCCGCGGCCCACGGGTAGCTCCGCGTGGCGAACACGCGGCTCGGGTCGGACGGGTCCTCCAGCGTCACCACCGTGGTGAGGACACGCGTGCCCGTGCAGTTGACCGGCGGGTTCGTCGTCACGCGGCCGCGCACCGTGCGCTCCTCCGGCGGCTCCAACGTCACCTCCGCCCTCACCGAATCCACCGGCACCCACCGCGGCTTCACCGCGACGTCCACGTCGGACGGAGGGCCGTCGAGGGTGTAGCCGTCCACGGTGATGCGGTTGAAGGCGCGCAGCTTCAGCTGGAGCGTGTCCACGCACGTCGCCGAGGTGAGCAGCACGGAGTTGCCCTCGAGGGGTTCCGCGTCCACCGGGAGCCGGGCGTTCCCCCGCTGGGCCAGCACCGACACGCCCGAGGGGTTCTCCAGGACCGACCAGAACGTCGACACCGGCGGCAGTCCCGGCGTCGACGGTGTCCCCGGAGGCGCCGCGCACAGGTGGGTCGCCTGGGGGCCCAGGGCCGTGCCGGAGTAGACCTCGCGCGTGCCGCTGGTGAACGGCGCGTCGGGCGGTCCCCACGGGTGGAGCTGCACCGGCACCGTCGTGGGCAGGGAGCCCAGCTCGCTGTCGAACGCGCGCACCTCGTAGTTGTAGAGGGTGATGCCCTCCTTGCAGCGGTCCGCCTTCGTGGAGGGCGGCGTGAGGGTGGCCACGCCCGCGGCGTCCTCGGTGAGCACCGGCGCCCGGGAGGGCGTCGTCCAGGCGTACCTGACGGGCTCGCAGCCGGTGGGGCCCCGCGTGGGGGTGAGGGTGCCCGGGGGCCCGCCCATGAAGAAGGCGCCGCCGTCCACCGCCGGGGGGCCCACCTGGGGCGCGCCGGGCGCGACGGTGTGGCGCAGCTCCAGCGCGATGGCCTTGGGCGTGTCGTGCGCGCGCAGCCCGTCGGAGGCCACCACGTCCAGGTAGGACGTCTGGCTCGCGCAGATGGCCGGGGGCGCGGTGAGCTTCAGCTTGAGCCCGCTGTCCTCGCGCGAGTCGAGCGGCTCCTGGACGACGGTGAGCGGGCTGCCCGGCGCGCGCACCGTGGCGGAGAGCCGCACGGCGTCCCCGTCACCGTCGCGCAGCTTGAGCTGCACGTCCTGCGTCGTGCCCTCGTCCACGCGGAGGCTGCCCGGCAGCTCGCTCACGTCGGGCGCGTTCGCGTTCTCGTAGATGAGGACGTTCTGGGCGTACCCGTTGAGGATGGCGACGCAGTAGGACGCGTCCGCGCAGGCCAGCTGCAGCGCGGTCTGGGTGATGCCCACGGGCAGGTCCGTGTTCTGCCGCCAGAGCGTGCCCGGCAGGGCCGGCGGCGTCACCGGCTCCGCGCTGAACGCCGTCACCTTGCCATCCGACTGCTTGAGCAGCAGCAGGCCGAAGCCCGTCCCCGCGCTGGAGCCGCTCGACACGTCCAGCGCGAGCGCGTCCACCGCGCCGGGCGCCAGCGGGATGGGCTCGAACGGGTAGGCGGTGGTGCCCAGCGTCCCGCGGAACAGGCCCAGGTCGTTGCCGAAGAACGCGAGCGGCTTGTCCGGCGTCGCGCCCGGCAGCAGCGCCACGCCGTGGGCCGAGTTCAGAGCGGGGCTGCCCATGGCCGTGTAGGGCACCGCGCTCGTGCCCCGGTACCAGAGGAGGTTCGCCTTGGACGAGGACACGGAGAACAGCGCCTGCGGCAGGCCATCCGCCTGCGGGGGCAGCACCGCGAGCTGCGGCTGCGCGGTCTGCCCCGGCTGTGGAGGCGCCAGGACGCCCCACTCGGCCGTGCCGTCGGACGGGACGAGCGAGGAGCGGAACTGCGGAGTCATCAGGGGCAGCTCGGCGGCGACGGCGTAGCCCACGCCTCCGTCCGCCGTGACGTGCACGGCGCGCACGTCGAAGTCGTTGCCCGTGACGGGGAACAGGTGCTTGCCGTCATCCGCCGGGGAGCAGCCGCCCACGCTCTGGAGCGTGCCGTCCGTGCGGATGCCCACCACGCAGTCGGGGCCGCGCAGGAAGCTGCCCGCCGTGCCCTGGTTCAGGGTCGTCACGCTGCCGTCGCGCGACACGTACAGCTGCGTGTCGGTGGCCACGGCGAAGAAGCCGGGCCGGAAGACGGTCACGTTCTTCGAGATGCCCGTCTGGGTCTGGACGTGGGTCCACTCCGCGCGAGCCACACCCGCGCACAACCCCAGCCCCAGGATGATCCGCCAGACTCGCACGTTCGACGTCCCTCTGCCCGGCGACTACCAGGCCACTTCCGCCCGGAGATAGAGGCGATCCGGAGCATCCTCCGGATTGGCCTCCAGACCCAAGCCGCTGAAGCCCAGGACGGTGTACCCCAGGGCCACCCGCAGGCGCTCGTCCAGCCGGTAAGCCACCTCCGGCCGCAGCGCGCTCAGCCCCTGGTCATCCGCCGCGGAGGTGCGCCGGGCGGCCTCCACCGCGACCTCCAGTCCGCCCAGCACCCGCACCGCGGGCCGCAGCGTGCCCGTCCACACCCAGCGCGAGGACGCGCCCAGGCTGGAGCGCCCGACGTGCAGGCCCGACGCCACGGAGAGCCGCTCGCCCAGCCGCACCGCCGGCATCAGCGACACCGTCTGGAGCACCCGGTCCCCGAAGACGAAGCGGGCGCCGGGGGACAGCTCGCGCGTGAGGCCGTAGCGCGCCACCACCAGCCAGGGGCCCGGCCGCCAGACGAGCGCCGCGAACCCTTCCGCGAACCGGGCCTCCAGCCCCTCCCGGCCCACGGTGTGCGCGAAGTCCAGCCGCCCGGAGGCCGTCACGTCCTTCAGCAGCCGGGCTTCCGCGGCCAGCGCCAGCACCACCTGGGTGCGGTCCACCGGGCCGGAGGCGCCGCGCGCGGGGGTGCCCTCCTCGTGGCGCAGCTCCGCGCGCACGTCCGCGCGGAAGCGCTCGCGCAGCCACTGCGCGGACACGCTGGCCACGTCGCGCGTGAGGTCGCTCTTGATGTCCAGCGGGTGGCGCACGCCGCGCTCGTAGCGGGCGCCCGCGCTGAAGCCGCTCTGTCCCGCCGCCCACTGGAAGCCCACCGCGCGGGCCCGCCGCACCGCCATGGCGTCGTGCGCGCTCACGTCCTCCACGAACACGGTGGTGCCGTCCCCCACCTCCGTGCGCGCGCCCGTCACCGCGCGGCCCGCGCCGAAGTCCGGCCCGTCCACGTCCACGGAGTAGCCGCCGTAGTACGTCTCCCGGCCGCGCCGCACGCGCGCATCCAGCCAGGCCTGCGGGCCCAGCTCGGGGCCCCAGCCGCCCTTCACGCCGACGGTGGCGTCGTCGTCCAGCGTCACGTCCACGCCCGCGGAGGTGAAGGTGTCGTCCATGCTGCCCGGACCGGCGCCGCGCTCGTGCAGCCGCTGCCGGTGGCCCGCGGACACGGTGAGGCGCGAGGACAGCGCGTAGTGGCCCGCCACCCCCAGGGACGTGCGGCCGCCTTCGAGCGCGTCGCCCTCGCCAGGAACGTCGGTGGCGCGCAGCCAGCTGTCGCGCAGCTCCACGCGCGCGCCCCAGTCGCCGCGGTCGTAGCCCACCGCGGCGCCCAGCGTGCGGGCCCCGAAGGGCGTGTCCTCGAAGGGCAGGCGCGGATCCGCCGAGCGCCGCTCGTCGCCCAGGAGCGTGAGCGCCACCGGTCCCACGGGCTGCGTGACGCGCAGGGACAGCTGCCGGAAGCGGGCGGCGTCCAGGTGCGCGCCGTCGGAGAAGCCCCGCGAGCGCTCGCGCCACGCGGCATCCACGGAGCCGCCATGCGCGGGGCCCAGGACGCCGGGGCCACTCAGGCGCAGGCCCACCGCGCCGCCGTGGTCGTCCCGCATGCCCACCGGGCGGAGGAAGGACAGGCCGCCGTCGTCCGACACGCCGAGCACGCCCGACTCCACCGCGAAGCCCCGGCTGCTGGCGGCCTCGGCGAGGAGCGAGTAGCCGCCCAGCTTCGTCTGACCCCGCCCGGACAGGAGCTGGAAGGGAGAACCCAGCCGGCGCTCGCGCACGGCGGACAGGCCGACGGTGGAGTCGCGCCAGCGGGCCCAGGCCTCGCCGCCCACGGAGTCGCGCGGGTCGCCGGTGTGCAGCACGGCGTAGTCCACGACGAGCACCGGCTCCGGCGCCTCGGTGAGCGCGTCCGTGCGCAGCATCGACGCGCCGGTGAGGAACGACAGCGGGCGCGCGAGCAGGATGCGGCCCGCGAGGTAGTCGATGTCGTAGTCGCGGCCCCGGATGAGGTGCTGCTCGCCCAGCGGCAGGCCGGTGACGCCGTCGCGCACCTCCACGCGCACCAGCTCGGAGCCCTCCGCCACGGTACCGCCCCCGAGGTAGTAGAGGCTGCCGCCGGTGGCCCGCAGCTCCTCGTGCGCGGGCGTCGCGGCCAGGCCGCGCGTGGGGTCCAACAGCCCTCCGGCGAACACGTCCAGGCCCACGCGCACGGGGCCCAGCTGTTCGCGCAGCTCCGCGTAGGGGCCGAAGAGGGGGCGGTGGTAGCGGCCCACCTCGCGGTCCTGCAAGAGCGCGCGGTAGGTGCCGAAGCCCGCGCGGCCGTACGCGTCGTGCCGGGCCTCCACGCGCAGGCGTCCTTCGGTGGGGTTGGGCGTGAGGGACACGGAAGCATCGCCCCACTCCGCCGGCACGAGGTCGGGGTCGGGCCAGCGGTCGAAGCGTTCCGGCAGCCGGGGGCGCAGCCAGTCCGCGAGCGGTGCGTCGCTCAGCTGGCGCAGGTCGGTGTCGCTCAGGTCCAGCTCGCCCACCACCTGAACGGGCCCCAGCTGGGCCTCGCCGTGGAGGGCGCCCCGCCCCCGCAGCCGGAAGCCGCCGCCGGCCGGCGCGATGCTGGCCTCCACGTCGAGCAGGCCCACGGCGAAGGCCTGGGCACGCGCTTCGACGGACACCGTCACGACGCTCGAGGGCTGCCCTGGGGGCTCCAGCCGGAGGGGGACGGTGTTGCGTCCCGGCACGAGCCGCACGGGCAGGCGGACTTCACCGTCGGAGCCCGCGTGGAGGCTCGCGTCGGGAGACGTCACCCCGGTACCCGGGGGGACCTCCAGGCGCAGGAACGTGTCTCCGGCGGGCAGCGGCGCGTCCGCGGAGAGCCCGCGCACGGCGCCCAGGCGCTGCCGCTCGCGAGGGATGACGAGCCAGCCGTGCTCACCGCGTCGCACCACGTCGAAGGACTGCTGGGTGAACTCCACCGCCCCGCCCGGCGAGGTGGTGGTGAGGGTGATGACGTTCGTTCCGGGCTGGAGCGACACGGTCGCGAGCCACGCGCCAGACTCCTCCACGGTCGCGTCCACGTCGCCCGCGCGGACCCGGTCGCCGGGGGAGGCCTTGCCGCTGATGACGAAGCGGAGTCCCCCGTTGGCGACGCGGGCTTCCGGAGGGCGGCTGGGTGCGGCGGCGGCGGGCGCGGAGGGGCGCGTGGGCGGCGGCCGCACGGCGAAGTCCTGGAGGACGGCGGCGCCCCAGGGCACCTCCACGGTCGCGGTCCGGGGGACCACCTGACTGGACGGCGGCAGGCTGCGCGGATCCACCTTCAGCGCATGGCGTCCGGGGCGCAGGTGCGGGCCGTCGGTCAGGTCCGGCACGCGCGAGTCCACGCCGGTGAGGTGGTAGCGGCCGAAGGCATCGGTGCGCACCTCACGGCCGGTGGCCAGCACCAGCCGCACGTCCGCGAGCCCGGGCTCGTCGGGGCCGCAGAGGCCATCGCCGTCCACGTCCACGCAGACGCGCCCCGCGAGGGTCGACGCCTGCGCGGGCAGGTCCGAGGACAGCGCCTGCGCGGACGCCACGGACGACAGCAGGAACAGGACGAGCACGAGGCCCACGGTGGCGGAGTGGCCCGCCGCCAGCCGACTGGCCCGTGCCGGACGCGGCGGCTGGGGTGACTTGCCCTCGCGATCCGGCCGGGCACCCCGTGTCACCGTCTCGGGCACGAGCCTGCCCGCGCGCGGCTCCTGGCGCGGAAGCGGCTCTGTCCGGACACCTCGTGTCACATGCCCGGACGCGACCACGCCGGTGGCCCCAGCTGCCTCGCCGCACGCAGGTGCCCCCTCCCGGTGGTTCCCGGTCGCGAGCACCACATCATGCGCCGGGCGCGGAGACCTCAAGGCCGCACCTCTTCCACCGCCGTCACGCCGGTGCGCACGTCCGCCACGGACACGCTCACGGGGCCCCGCGCACCTCGCACGGTGAAGCGCGTGAGCCCGTCCTGCACGGACGCGTCACCCCGCTCGCCCTCGGACAGCGCGACGTGCACCGGCCGGTCCTTCAGCACCTGGCCGTTCGAGTCCTCCACCCAGCACGTCACCCGCGGGCCCTCCACGCGCACCCGCACGTTGACCGGCAGCGGCGGAGCCAGCTCCACCCGCTTCACGACGGGCTCGGGCACCAGCGGCGAAGACAGCGGGAACACCAATCGCCGTGACCCCAGCGAGTACACCGTGACGTCGAGCCCCGGCCACACGCCGTGCGACACGCGCACCTTGGGGGTCCACACCGAGCCCACGTCCACCGTCCCGTCCTCCCCCGTCATCTTCGCCACGCCGTCCACCCGGAGCGGCTGTCGCGGCACCGGCCAGCCCGCCAGGTCCACCACGCCCGCGACGAGCGCCTGGTCCCGCCGCCACACCGCGAGCCGCGCGGGCTCCGTGCCTGTCGGACCATAGGCGTGCACCGTCACGTCCGTGCTCGGCCCGGGGAGGTCCTGCGGCGCGGTCCACGGCAGCGTGAAGGTCCCAGGCGGGGACTCCACCGCCGGGCCCACCGTCCCCACGGGCGACGACAGCACCACCTTCGCCGCCGCGCGGGGCTGCCCTGCCGCGTCGCGCGCCGTCACCACCACGCGCGCCGTCGTGCCCGCGTGCACCGGGGACTCGGACACCGACACCGTCACGTCGCGCACCGCGCCCTGCACCAGCTGCATCGGCAGCGACTCGCGCGAGCCGGGGCCCCGCTGGGGCCACGCCGCTTCGATGCGCTCATCCTCCGCGAGCGTGCGCGGCGCCGTGTAGCGCCACTCCAGCATGCCGTTCGTGTCGCGCTGGGGCCCTTCCAGCCGGCCGTGCTTCGCCTTCACCGTGACGCGCGCGTCCGCCACGGGCAGCCCCTTCGGATCACTCGTCGCGCACAGCAGCCGGGCCTGGGACACGCCGTCGGCGGGCAGCCGCTGCGGGTTGAGCACGCACGCCAGGCCATCCGTGGGCGGCAGCTGGAGGTCGATGGCCAGGCGCTCCACGTGGCCCGAATCGTCCTTCACCTCGCCCCGGGCCAGTGAGTAGCCGGGGGGCACCACCAGCGGCAGCACGAAGCGCCCGCCCGCGTCCACCGGCACGGGCCCGAAGCGCTTGCCCGCCACCTCCAGCGACACCTGACCGCCGGGCTCACTGCGGCCGGGCAGGTCCACCGCCGTCGCCAGCGGCACCAGCAGCCGTCCATACGCCCCATGCACCGACTGCGGATGCGGCCACGCGGACAGCGCCACCAGGATGGCGGCCTCGGGGAGGCGCGTCGGGGGCAGCACGTAGCGGGCGGTGTACGTGCCCGGCCCCGTGTGCTGGAGGTCCTCCACCTGCCCGGTGCTCGCGCGCAGCACCGGCGGCGCGCCGCTGTCGTCCGGCGTCCCATCCGGCCGCAGCCGCCGCACCGTGAGCGTCGCCTCCTTGTCGCGCCCCTTCACCGGAAGCGCGGGCTCCAGCGACAGCTCCATGTGGCTCGCGGGCGGCCCCACGTCATAGCGGGCCTGGACCTCCTCGCCGTCGCCCTGCACGCGCACCACCACCGCGCGCGCCTGGGCCTTGGGCACGACGACATAGGTGCGCAGCGGCGGAGCGTCCGGTCCGGGCTTGAGCTCCGCGCCCTCCGCCGTCACCGACGACGGCGTGAACGCCACCGGCTGGCCTCCGGCGTCCCGGCGCACCACGGCGACCGTGAAGCCCTCTGGAGGCACGGGCACGTCCGGGCCGAGCAGCTCCAGCGAAGCCGCCCAGACCGGGGCACAGACCAACACCAGCGCGGAGAGCAGGAGACGTTCCAGGACCCCCCGACTCTACAAGGCCCTCCGCCGGGACTGCACCACTTTGCTGCCGCTGGCCGCGGGGAAGCCTCGCCCAGCGATCCCGGGAACACTCCCACTCCCTTGTCCCACCCATGAGGTGGGCCTTGCATCACAGGACCTGGAGGCCCGCCCGGCGGATCAGGGCGGGGGGGCCCCGGAGGCCTTCCACATCGCCCCGGGATCGACCTTGATGGGGGGCGTCGTGTCCAGGACCAGCTCGCGTTGCGCGTCCTGGCGCGCGCCGCCCACGCCCACGGCGCTCACCTTCACGGTGTTGGGGCCCGCGTTGAGCGGAACGTTGAGCGTGAAGCTCCCGTCCTCCTCCGTGGGCACGCTGACGCCGTCCACCATCACCCGGCTGCCCGGATCCGTGCGCCCGGTCACGGCGACCTCGGGCTTGCGCTGGGTCTTGCCGGCGGGCCACTCCATCTTCAGGAACACGGTGCTGGGGATGGGAGCGGGCTCGGTGGGGGCCTGGCCGGGACGGACGATGGACCGCTGGCCGGCGCGCACGATGACGAACTTGCCCTCCTTGCCCGTCAGCTTCACGTCGCCCTCGCGGGTGCCCACGCTCACCGTGCCCTTGCCGTTGTTGGTCATGGTGAAGGTGCCCTGCGAGGTGCTGGCCTCCGCGTCGCCGTTCTTCGCCTTCAAGATGAAGGTGTGGCGCACGTTGGGGCGGCCCCGCACGGTGGCGGTGGCCAGACCGCTGCTCAGGAGCACCTTCGACAGCTCGTCCGACAGCTGCTCCACGGAGATCTCCGTGTCGGACTCCATGCGCAGCTCCACGGACTCGCCGTTGAGCACCACCGCCCAGGCCCCGCGGCCGGTACGCACCACGTCCGTGGGCCGAAGCGGCATGTCCTTGCGAGCGGGCTCCCAAGCGCCTTCACCGTGCCGCACCTCGACGTTGCCGTCGAACTGGCTCAGCACCAGCTCCACCGCCTTCTTCGCCGTGGCCGGCGTGACGACGGCGCGAGGCGGCGGGGCGGGCGGCAGCGGCGCGGGCGTCTCCCGCAGGAAGACGAACCAGCCCACCGGCAGCGCGGCCAGGATGAGCACGAGCCCGACGAGGAACGGCACCTGTCGCTTGCGGGAAGGGGGAGCGGCCATGCGAAGCCCCTAGCTAGCACACCGCGACGGATTCTATGCCCGGGGCAGCACGATGGTGAACCGGGCCCCCTGCCCTGCCTCCGAGCGGACCTCCAGCGTCCCCCCGGCCTCCGTGATGATGCGCCACGCGACGCTCAGGCCCAGGCCCACATTGGACCAGACGTCCTTGGTGGTGAAGAAGGGCTCGAAGATGCGCGGGCGGATGCTCTCCGCGATGCCCTTGCCGGTGTCCTCCACCTCCAGGGTGCACATCCCGTCGCGCTCACCCGTGCGCAGGGTGAGCCGCTTCACCGGCGTCTTCATCATCGCGGTGCGCGCGTTGGACAGGAGCGCCAGCACCACCTGCGACAGGTGTCCGGGGTCCGCCTTCACGCGAGGCACGTCCGCGCTCAGCTCCGTCACCAGGTCGATGCCCTCTCCGCGCGTCTGGTTCTCCGTGAGGCTCAGCGCGTCGCGCACCACCGCGTTCAGGTCCACGGGCCGCAGGTCGGGGCGCTCGCGCTGCTGGGAGAAGCGCAGCAGGTTCTGGGTGATGTCCTTGCAGCGCTTGGCGCTCTGCTCAATCTTCCGCAGCGTCTCGAAGTCCGTGTCGTCCGCGCCCCGGTCCAGCAGCAGGAGCTGCACGTTGCCCAGGATGCCGGCCAGCGGGTTGTTGATTTCATGCGCCACGCCCGCGCCCAGCTGGCCCACCGCCGCCAGCTTCTGCGCCTCCACCAGCTGCAGCTGCGCCGCCCGCAGGTCCGCCGTGGCCTCCTCCACCCGGACGCGCAGGTCATCGTTCCAGCTCATCAGCCGCGCGCGCGACGCCTCCAGCTCCTCGCCCATGCGGTTGAAGGTGGACGCCAGCTCGCTCAGCTCGTCCTGGCCCTCCACCGGCAGGCGGCGCTCCAGCTCGCCGCGGCCATAGGCCTCCGCGCCCTGCACCACCTGCGCGAGCCGCCGGTCCAGCCGCCGGGTGAAGAGCGCGCCCAGCGCCAGCAGCACCAGCAGCGCGCCCGCCACGGACGCGAGCACCGTGGTGCGCAGCTCCCGCACCGGCGTCAGCGCCAGGGCCTCGTCCTCCGTCACGACGACGCCCATCTCCAGCGTGTCCACCCAGGCCACGCTCACCCGGCGCGCGGGGTCCTTCAGCTGGAAGCTGCGCCCGGCGTCCGCCTCCTGCGCGGAGGCCAGCGCCTTGCGCAGCTCCGGCTCCAGCGCCGCCATGCGCCGCGCGGGCTGGGAGCTGGCCAGGATGCGCCCCGCGCTGTCCACCACGTCCAGCCGCTGCCCATCGTCCGCGCGCCGCGCGAGCAGGGCCTCCAGCTGCGTGAAGACGAGCTCCGCGATGGCGTACGGCGCCTCCTCCGAGGCCCCCAGCTTCACCGCGACCGCGACCGCGGCCACGCCCGAGCCCGCGTGCACGTACGCGGTGCCCAGCGCCGCCTGGCCCTTGCCCCCATCCCGGAACTGCTCCACCGGCACCGCCTGCGCCAGCTGGGGGACGCTCGCGGCGTCGAAGGCGGGATGGCGCTCGAGCGGCTCGGCGCTCCGGAACACGGCGGGCCCCAGGGGCTGCCCCTGCGCGTCCGCCTGGATGACCGCGCTCACCGTGGTGGACTGGCCGTAGAGGAGCAGCAGCATGCCGCGCACCTCGTCCGGCGTGGCGCGCTCCCAGGGCAGGAGCTCCGCGGAGCGGGCCAGGCCGTTGACCACCTCCATCAGGTTCGCCTCCACCGCCTCCGCGGTGGCCGTGGCGAGCGCGCGCTGCTGATCATCGATGCGCTGCGCGAGCGCCTGCTCCGAGCGCGACAGCAGCAGGAAGCCCACGATGGCCAGGGGCAGCACCGTCGCGGCGAGCATGAAGAGGATGAGCTGCTGGTAGAGCCTCATCCGGTGACGGACCGGACCACGCGCTCCAGGTCGCTGCGCAGGAAGACGGAGCCGGTGATGGCCTTCGCCCGCTTCTTCATGTCCGCGGCCCGGCGCGCCAGCTCCGCGTGGTCATGCGCCACGCCGTCCGTCATCACCGCCACCACGGACACGCTCATGATGGGGAACTGGCGCTTCTCCCCGAAGCGGTCCTCCGCCTCGATGTGGCCGCGCTCCCGGTCCTGCCGGTCGTAGTACAGCGGGATGATCCGGTCGAAGGCTTCAATGGCCCGCTGGCACACCCGGTCCACCGACTCCACGGAGGTGATGAAGACGAAGTCGTCCCCGGCCACGTGGCCCAGGAAGTCCCCCGGGGCGCCTTCCTGCTGGAAGATCTCCCGCATGAGGTCGCCCGTCTGGCGCACCACGCCGTCCGCCTTCGCGAAGCCGTAGTAGTCGTTGTAGGCCTTGAGGTTGTCCAGGTCCAGGTAGCAGAACGCGAACGGCTGGCGCGCGCCCAGCCGGCGCTGCACCTCGCGCTCGATGGCGGTGGACCCGGGCAGCTGCGTGGTGGGCGACGAGGACAGCTCCTGCTCCTTGCGCCGCAGCATGCTCTCCACGCGCGCGCCCAGCTCCAGCGCGTCGAAGGGCTTGGTGATGTAGTCGTCCCCGCCCAGCTTCAGCGCGCGGACCTTGGACGACGTCTCCGTGCGCGCGGAGATGAAGATGACGGAGATGTGGCCGCTGGCGCGCTCGGCCTTGATCTCCTCCAGGAACGCGAACCCGTCGCCGTCCGGCAGCGTGACGTCCAGGAGCACCGCGTCCGGCCTGCGCTCGCGCAGCGAACGGCGGCCCTCCTCCACGCTGTGCGCGACGCCGACCTCGAAGCCCAGGCCTTCCAGCACCTCGCGGCAGATGAGGGCGATCTTCACGTCGTCGTCCACGACGAGCACGCGCCCGTGCTGCGCCCCGGCGCGGCCCCGCGCCAGCGAGTCCACCGTGGCCAGCAGCTTGTCGCCCGCCAGCGGACGCACGAGGAACGCGTCCGCGCCGGCCCGGAAGGCGCGCTGGCGCTCGTCGAACGCGGAGGTGAGCAAGAGCGGCGAGCGGCGCGTCTCCGGATCATTCCGGAGGATCTCCGCCAGCCGCAGGCCGTCCACGTCCGGCAGCCGCACCGACACCAGCACCACGTCCGGGTGCAGGTTGCGCGCGGCGGAGAGGCCCTCTTCCGCGGTCGCGGCCAGGCGCACCCGGTAGCCCCGGGCGCCCAGCAGGGCCTTCATGATGTGGCCCACCTCGGGCTCGCCCTCGATGATGAGCACCTTGCCACGCGAGTCCGCGCGGATGGGCTGCGGCGACGGCAAGAGCGTGTCCACGGCCGCCTGCGACAGCACGTCCTGGGGCGGCTCCGTGGGCAGCACGGCGATGAAGCGCACGCCGTCGTGAGAGGGCTCGGACCAGATGCGGCCGCCGTGGGCCTCCACGATGTTGCGGCAGATGGGCAGGCCCAGGCCGGTGCCGCGCACGGTGCGGTTCGCCTGCGTGCGGGCCTGCTCGAAGCGGTCGAAGATGCGCTCCAGGCTCTCTTCCGGGATGGGGTCGCCGCTGTTCCAGCAGGAGAGCACCACGTAGCCGGGCAGGCTGGACGTGGCGCGCAGCTCCACGCGCACCTCGCCGCCCTCCGGCGTGAACTTCACCGCGTTGTTGAGCAGGTTGTTGAGCACCTGGTTCACGCGGTTGGGGTCCACCATGGCGCGCAGCGGGTGCTGCGGCAGCTGCGGCACGACGCGGATGCGCTTCTCCGCGAAGGCGGGCCCGTACTTCTCCACCACGCGCTGGACCAGCTCCTCCAGGTAGATGCGCTCGAAGCTCATCTTCAGCCGGCCCTGCGCGTACTTCGACAGGTCCAGCAGGTCGTCCACGATGCTGTTGAGCTTCTCCGCGGAGTCCTTCGCCAGGGACAGGTAGCGGTGCTGCCGCTCGTTGATGTCCCCCGCCATCCGGTTGAGCACCAGGTCCAGCGCGCCGGTGATGGAGGTGAGCGGCGTGCGCAGCTCGTGGCTCACCATGGACACGAAGGTGTCCTTGCGCTCCTCCAGCCGCTTCTGGTCGGTGATGTCGCGCAGCACCACGCACACGCCGCGCAGGGTGCCGCGCGCGTCGTTGACGGGCGTGACGGTGGTCTGCACGGTGCGCTCGAAGAGCTTCACGTCCTCGCGCAGCACCTGGTGGCCGCTGTACTCCAGGTTGCGCACCAGCTGGAACGGCTGGAAGCCCAGGCGCTCCTCCAAGAGCCGGTTGGAGGGCACCTGTCCCTCCTCCCCCGCGCGCAGGATGCGGCGGGCCGCGGGGTTCATCACCACGATGTCGTTCTTCTCGTCGGTGAGCACCACGCCGTCCGCCATGGACGCGACCATGCGCTCCATGCGGTGGCGGGCCTCCTCCTCCGCGCTGCGCAGCGACTGGATGGCGTCCGCCGTCTGGTTGGCGAGCACGTCCAGCAAGAGCCCGTCGTCCTCCGTGAACGCGTCCGCGCGGTGGGAGAACAGCGACAGCATGCCCACGGGCCTGCCCGCGGCGGTGAGGTTCACCGTGAGCTGGTTGGGGTAGACGACGGGGGACGCGGAGTCCTTCGTGGTGGTGCCGGTGACGCGGGTGATGACCCGGTCCTCCGGCAGCGTCAGGCCGCTGCTCTTGCGGTACGCGCCGAGCATGGACTCCTTGACGCCCAAGAGCGCCTCCTCCCCCACGTTGCCCACGCAGCGCAGGCGCAGCGTGGCGCCGCGCTGGCCGTCCGGCGCGATGAGGGCGGCGCCGCAGTCGTACGGCAGCACGCGGGCCACGGCGGTGAGCACGCGGTCGATGATGGCGTCGTAGCTGGCCGGGTCGTTCGCGCTGGCGCGGCTGACCTCGTAGAGGACGAAGAGGGCCTCCACCCGCTGGTGCAGCTGGCGGATGAGCTTCTCCTTGTCCTTCTTGAGCTGGGCGAACTCCACCGCGTTCTTCACGGTGATGAGCAGGTCGTTCACGTCCCAGGGCTTGGTGACGTAGCGGTACACCTGGCCCTGGTTGATGGCCGCGATGATGTCCTGCGGGTCCGTGTAGGCGGTCAGCAGGAGCGTGGTGACGTCCATCCCTTCCGCGCGGGCGGCGTTGACCAGGTCGATGCCGGTCATCTCCGGCATGCGCTGGTCGGTGACGAGGACGTCCACGGACTCGGTACGCAGGATTTCCAGGGCTGCCTTGCCGTGGGGCGCGGTGAGGACGCGATAGCGTCGCTGGAACATCCGGCTGAGGATGTCCAGGACGTCGGCCTCGTCATCGACGAAGAGCAGCGTGTGGCGGAGGTCGGACACGGCGGCGCCAAGTGTACGCCGAGATCAACGCGCCTCCTCAAGCCACGAGAACGACAGGTCGGGGGCAGCACGGCGGGTATGGGTGGGGGTACTGAACAGATTGACTCTACACGTATGTTCAGGGAGCATGGGACACTGAAATTCTGTTGCCCATCACCGCCAGAGCAGGCGGGCGACCGAGCGAAGGAGTGCGGCCATGGAAGAGCTCACGGAGCGCCAGCGCGAAATCCTGACCTTCATCGTGAAGGAGACGGAGGTCCGAGGCTTCCCCCCGACCATCCGGGAGATTGGGGAGCACATGGACATCCGCTCGACCAACGGGGTGAACGACCACCTGAAGGCCCTGGAGCGCAAGGGCTACCTGACCCGGGGCGAGCAGCAGAGCCGCTCGCTGGTGCCCACCAAGCGGGCAAGGCTGCTGCTGGGCCTGGGGATGAAGAGCCGCGAGTCCGGCATGGTGGAGATCCCCCTCCTGGGCAAGGTGGCGGCGGGTGCGCCGGCGCTGGCGCAGGAGCACATGGAGGACTCGGTCAAGATCGACAGCTTCCTCCTGGGCGGGGTGAACGGCCGGGAGGTGTTCGCGCTGAGGGTCAAGGGCCAGTCGATGATCGACGACGGCATCCACGACGGGGACTACCTCTTCGTGAAGAAGACGCCGTCGGCGCAGCCGGGGGAGATTGTCGTGGCGCTCATCGAGGACGAGGCCACGGTGAAGCGCTACTACCCGGAGCAGGACCGCATCCGCTTCCAGCCGGCGAACGCGACGATGCAGCCCATCTACGTGAACCGCGCGGACTTCCGCTCCACGATGATTCTGGGGCAGGTGGTGGGCGTGTACCGGAAGCTGCAGGGCGGCCGGACCTAAGGCGCGGTGACGCCGCCCGGGCACGGTGGGCCCGGGCGGGAGGTCAGACGGGAGTGAAGCGGACTCCCGTGGCGCGGATGCGTTCCAGGGCGTGCTTGATGTCCTCTGAGACGATGAGGGCGATTTTCCAGCCCTCGGTCCGGAACACCTTCGTGGTGCCGACCTTCTTCACGTCGATGTGCAGATCATCCACGGCGTAGTACGACCCAACTTTCTCTGGCAATCCATCTTCGGCGGTCCAGAACTGGACGGCAGAAGCCTGCTCATCAATGCAGAGGATGCACTTCGTGGCCACGAGGATGACGTACTGGTCTGGCATGCCCTTGATGCGGACAGGAATGAACTGGACATCCTCTGGAGCGAGTTCCGCGAAGACGGATGCCACCTGCACGTGGACAACGGGCGCCAGTCCAACTCCCGCAGTCGAGAAATCCAACGCACGCCCCTGCTGATCAATAGGCACGGTCAACCTGCCGGAGATCGACACCGGACGACCCGCCCGGAACTGCCAGGGGTCTTCGACCTCCTGCCCTTGATCATCGACGGGGTCGCCGAGGTACCAGGTTCCGGCCTGGACGTCTTCAGACAGCTCGAAGTAGCGAAGTGTCATGGGGCTCTAGGCTTTTACCCGCCTCGTGTGACGAGCAGGTTGAGTTCTGTGCCAGGCGTTTTGACTTCCTTGGCCAGGAGTTCAAGCGCTCGGATCAGTGCCACACGGCAGTCTTCGACCTTCCGGCAATTTGCTGTGGCACTGTTGAGTCGCGCCATTACCCGTTGATGGTACCGCTGAGGATGGGGGCCGCGATGTCCCGAAACCTCGACGACGTTCTCCGGGTCCTTCAGCTCCATCCCGGCCTTCTTGAAGATTCGCCGGAAGCGGGGCGTCCACGGTCCTCCGCGCAAGGCGGACGCATTGTTCCGCAGGGTCGCCAGATGGTGCTTCTGGCTGCCGTCCCGTGACGACATGGCGACCGCGTTGGGCGCCAGCGCGATGGTGAAGCCGTCCGCGGTCATCGCCACGGACCGCACGCCACCGATGCCCGCGTAGGCGTAGCCCGCCTGAGCCTCCACCGCGAGCGCCGCCTGCGCGGAGCCCGGCAGCCCAGGTGCCTTCGCCGCGAGCCCCACCGTGTTGCCCAGCGCCGCCGTGGCCAGCATCACGAACACCCGCGCGGCGTTCTTCCCCAGCACCTTCCCGTAGCCCTCACCTGCTTCGCGCAGCTCGTCGAACGTCATCGCGCGGTCGGCCTGCTTCACCAACGTCAGCCACCCGTTCAGCAGCCCCCACACCGTGTCCACGCCCAGATACGCGATGGACGTCGCCGTCATCAGCGCCGCGATGCCCTTGGACACAGGCTCGGGCAACGACCACAACAGCAGGTACACGGTCACGGAGGCCGTCACGGTGGCCAGCACCGCTTGCGGATTCACCGTGTTCCGCAACGCGTCCGCCGTCTCCTCCCACACCGAATCCATCGCCAGCGCGAGGGCCAGTGCATACCGGCCGTCGCTCCCGAGCAGCGGCCCCTCTTCCAACAACGACAGGCAGTCCCGTCCCTGCTTCTTGCGCTCGCACCAGCGCCCATAGGCACGCGTCAGCTCCGCCGACGCATCGTCCAGCAGGTGCAGCTCGCGCGCTTCCGCTTCCCCCAGGGGGCGGATCCGATGCGTGCGCGCGTCGTACCCGAACACGCCACTGCGCTCCGGCACTCCGAACATCGCCCGGGCATCCCGCAACGGATGCGAGAGCGGACGGACATCCCGCGCGAGCGCCGTGACCGCCGCCTCGAATTCGTCCGCCTCCAGCTCCGCGTCCTCCAGCGGAGCTTCCTCCTCCACCCGGGGCGTCACGACGACGGGCTCCGCTCGCCCCGTGTCCAGACGCACGACCCGAACGGAGGCGCAGCCCGTCAGGAGGAACGGCAGGAGCAGGCACAGCCACCCGCGATGCATCCGCGCACCTACGGGCACTTCACCACGCCACCATCCGTCGCCGCCGCGGCCACCCGGGCGCAGGCGGCCTGGACCGCGGCCGTGTCCTTCAAGTCACGCGCGAGCCTCGCGGTGGCCAGCTGCAAGTCCGTGTTCTTCGCGTGCCCCGGCTCCGAGCCCAGGCTCGTCAGGATGCGCAGGGCGTCCTGCTTGCGCCCCAACGTCGTGAGCAGGTCCGCGAGCTCCTGCATCTCCCCCACGTCCGCGCCCGACACCGTGTCCAGGGCCTTCTGCAGCTCCCCTTCCGCCGCCGCGCGGTCCTCCACCGCCAGGTGCGCCCTCGCAATCGCCACATGGACGATGGCGCGGTCCTTCACCTTCAGCGACTCGCCGTAGGCCTTCAGTGCTTCCTCGCGCTTGCCCAGCTTGAGCTGGATCTCCGCCACCAGCTCCCACAGCGTCGGGTCCTTGGGCGACTTCTTCGCGGCCTCCTCGTACGCCGCCGCCGCTTCCGGCAGGCGGCCCGCGCGCACCTCCGCGTCTCCCAGCGCCGTCAGCACCTCCGGCGTCCGCACGCCCTGCCCCGTCGCCTTGCGCAAGAGCCCGAGCACCTCGTCCTGCCGCCCCTGCTTCGTCAGCACGTCCACGGCCCGCACCAGCAGGTCGGACTTCGACGCCTCCGGCGCGGCTTCGGCCGCCTGCGTGAAGTCGCGCACAGCCTCGTCGTGGTCGCCGCGCTCCTCGGCCAGCTCGCCCAGCTGCTCCAGCGCGTTGAAGTCCTTTGGATGCAGCGCCAGCGCCTTCTGCAACGACTGCCGCGCTTCGTCCTTCTTGCCCAGCTGAGCCTGGATGAACCCCAGCCGGCTCCAGTTGGTGGAGCGCTTCGGATCCAACCGCAGCGCGGCCTCGAACTCCTTCGCGGACTCCTCCAGCCGGCTCATCGACAGGAGCACCTCGCCCCTCGCGGCGGGCAGGCGCGGGTCCCCTGGCGCCAGGGCCTTCATCTCGTCGAAGGACTTGAGCGCGGCGTCGAACTTGCCCTGGAGGTACTCCGAGTTGCCCCGGAGGTAGAGCCCTTCCGCCTGGTCCTTCGGATCCATCTTCGGCGGTTCGGTGCAGGCCCCGGAGGCCAGCAGTGCGAGGAGCGGCAGGGCGCGCAGACGCGAGGACATGAAAGGCTCCGGAAGACTCAGAAGTGGTACGCGATGCCAGCGTTGACATCCAGGTTGAGGCCGTCGCCCGCGCCGTCGTCGGCGAGCCCCAGCACCGCCTGCGCGATGTTCGTCCCCAGCTCCAGCTGGAAGCCCACGTGGCCCACCAGCAGGTATTCCAATCCCACGAAGCCCACCACGGAAGGCAGCGGGCCCGTGTTCTGGAAGATGCCGTAGTCGCCGAACGCCAGCTGCACGCCCAGGCCGAAGCCCCAGTAGGGCCGCAGGGACTTGTCCAGGCGGTGGTAGTGCCTCGCGCCCAGGATGCTGGGCAGCACGTTGAGCTTGCCCTCGCCTTCGTCGCCGTTGGAGCGCACCAGCGTGAAGCCCACCTGGAGGAAGCCCTGCCATTCCGGGTGGAACCAGTAGCCCAGCTCCAGGTCCAGACCGGGGTTCAGCGACGACAGCTTGTCGATGAAGCTGTTGTTGAAGCGCAGCCCCAGCGTCAGCCCGCCCCCTGGCGACGACGCGACCGCGCCGCCCAGCAGCGGCCGGGCCGTGATGGTTTCACCGGGCGACGCCAGCGCCGCGCTCAGCTCGTCGGACACGGCGACGGCCGTGCGCAGCAGCTCGCCGTCGTCGGAGGCCTCCGCGCGCGGCCGGGCGAGGCTGCGGCCCTCGTGGGTGTCCACCAGGCTCGCGGTGAGGAGGTACTGCCCCCCGAACCGGTCCAGGCGGCCCGTGAGGATGTAGCGGGCGCCCGTCAGCGAGGACAGCTCCTGGAGGCAGTTCCCCTTCTCACAGGTGGTGTCGCCCAGGAGCTGCCGCTGGCGCTCGGCGTCGAGCATCGTCTGGATGTCGCGCTGGGACAGCACGCGCAGCCGGGGCGACTCCGCGAGCCGGCTCGCGATGAGCGAGGTGATGCCCGGCGCGGCCTCCTTCCCCGCCGCATTCGCCTCCAGGGGCAGCACGGCCACCGTGAACGGCGTCGTCACCCCATCGGCGACCGGCGGCTTCGAGGACGCAGGCGGCGCGTCCGGTACCGTCGAGGGAGTGGCCTGCGCCGGGCTCACGGGAGACGCCGGAGCGGGGAGCCCGGGGGGAACGGCCGTCCCGTCCTGCGCGAGGACAGGTGACGACAGCGACACGAGGCACGAGAAGAGGAGCCAGGGGGTGCGAAACACGCCTGACACTCTACCCTCCTCCCGGCCCGCGCCCAGGGGCTCCGTGCCCGCTTCCCTGCCCGCTCAGGCCTGCTGGTTGAGCTTCGCCGTGACGAAACGCACCGCGGCACGGGGGCTGAACCGCAGCGAGAAGGCCGCCAGCCGGTTGAGGACGCCGTGCACGGCGAGGACCCGCCCCTTCATCATCGCCGCATAGGCATGCCCCGCGACCTCGGGGGCTTCCGCCACGCCGGACCGCTTGAACAGGCGCGACTCCGCGTTGCCCGCGCGCGCGGTGAACTCCGTCTTCGTGGCGCCCGGGCAGTGGCAGGTCACCGTCACGCCGGTGCCCTCCAGCTCGAACGCGAGCGCCTCCGTGAACGACAGCACGAACGCCTTCGTCGCGTAGTACGTGGCCATGTACGGCCCCGGCTGGAAGCCCGCGGTGGACGCGATGTTGAGGATGCGCCCCTGCTTGCGCTCGCGCATGGGCCGCGCGAACAGGTGCGTGAGCTTCAGGAGCGCGGTGCAGTTGACCTCCACCATCTCCGCCTCGCGTCCCAGGTCCTGATCCAGGAACGGCCCGGAGGAGCCGAACCCCGCGTTGTTGACGAGGAAGTCCACCGCGAGCCCCAGCTCCTGCACGCGCGCGAAGAGCTGGTCGGGTGCGGAGGGCTGCCCCAGGTCCGTCGCCAGCACGTGCGCCTTCACGCCGTGCGCCTGCTCCAGCTTCCGGGCCAGGGCCTCCAGCTTCCCCGCGCCGCGCGCCACGAGGATGACGTCATGTCCATCCTTCGCGAACTGCTCCGCGAACTGCTCTCCGAGCCCCGCCGACGCGCCGGTGATGAGCGCCACTTTCCGCGACATGGTGAAGCCTCCCGGCGCGCCGATATAGCAGAGCGCCCGGGACCCGCGCTCCGGCGCGCCCCGGAGCAGGACAGCCCGAGCACAAAGCGGTTGCCCACGAGGATCCACGGCCATATTCGGAAGGGAACCCCGAGGACGTGGAGCCCGGCATGGAGCGGATGGACACCCTCGAAGCACTGCTCGCACGCGGACGGGCGGAGGACGTAGCGCTCGGTGCACCCGGCAGGCAGGGCCTGACGTACGGCGCACTGCGGGAGCTCACCGGGAGCATCCGCGAGCAGTTGAACGCGTGGGGCCTGGGCCAGGGTGACCGCATCGCGCTGGTGCTGCCCAACGGGCCGGAGATGGCGGCGGCCTTCCTCGCCGTGGCCGGCGCCGCGACGACCGCGCCGCTCAACCCCGCCTACCGCGCGGACGAGCTCACGTTCTACCTGGAGGACCTCCAGGCCCGGGCCCTCGTCGTGCTCGAAGGCATGGAGGGGCCGGCCCGCGAGGTCGCGCGCTCACGGAGCCTCCCGCTCATCGAACTGAGTCCGACACCGGAGGGACCCGCGGGGCACTTCACGCTCAAGGCCGCGCCGCCGCTGTCGGGCATGGCGCAACGTCCCGGGCCCGCGGCTGCTGACGATGTCGCGCTGGTGCTGCACACGTCGGGTACGACAGCACGCCCCAAGCTGGTCCCGCTGACGCAGGCGAACCTCAGCGCCTCCGCGCGGCACATCGGCGCGCGGCTGGGCCTGGGGCCCACGGATGCGTGCCTCAACATCATGCCGCTGTTCCACATCCACGGGCTGGTGGCGGCGGTGCTGTCCAGCCTGGGTGCCGGAGGCCGCGTGGTGTGCTCGCCGGGCTTCAACGCCCTGCGCTTCTTCTCCTGGTTCGAGGAGGTCCGCCCCACCTGGTACACGGCCGTCCCCACCATGCATCAGGCCCTGGTGGAGCGAGCCCGCCGCAACACGGACAACCTGAAGGACCATCGGCTGCGCTTCATCCGGTCCTCCTCCGCGTCGCTGCCGCCGCAGGTGATGGAGGAGCTGGAGCGCGTCTTCGGCGTGCCCGTCATCGAGAGCTACGGCATGACGGAGGCCGCGCACCAGATGGCCTCCAACCCGCTGCCACCGCGTCCCCGGTACGCGGGCTCGGTGGGGCTCGCCGCGGGCCCCGAGGTCGCCATCATGGACGATGCGGGCACGCTGCTGCCTCCAGGTGCGCTCGGCGAGGTGGTCATCCGGGGTCCCAACGTCATGTCCGGCTACGTGAACAACCCCGAGGCCAACGCACGCGCCTTCACCCACGGGTGGTTCCGCACGGGCGACCAGGGCACGCTCGATGCGCAGGGCTACCTGCGGCTCACGGGCCGGCTGAAGGAGTTGATCAATCGCGGTGGGGAGAAGGTCAGCCCACTGGAGGTGGACACCGTGTTGCTGGATCATCCCGCCGTGCAGCAGGCCGTGACGTTCGCCCTGCCCCACCCGAAGCTCGGCGAGGACGTGGCCGCCGCCGTCGTCCCGCGCGAGGGCCACCACCCCACCGAGCGCGAGCTGCGTGACTTCGTCGCGTCGCGCGTCGCGGACTTCAAGGTGCCCCGCCGCATCGTCCTCCTCACGGAGCTGCCCAAGGGGCCCACCGGCAAGGTGCAGCGCATCGGGCTCGCGGAGCGGCTGGGGCTCACGTCATGAGGATCGCCATCTTCGGCGCGGGCGCCATCGGCGGGTTCCTCGGCGTCAAGCTGCTCCAGGCCGGCGCGGACGTCACCTTCATCGCGCGAGGCGCCCACCTGGACGCGATGCGCGCGAATGGCATCACGCTCACCAGCGGCGGCGAGACGGTCACCGTACGTCCGCATTGCACGGACTCTCCCGACGACGCGGGCCCGCAGGACTACGTGTTCCTCACGCTCAAGGCCCACGCCCTGCCCGCCGCCGCGCCGCAGATTGCCCGGCTGCTGGGCCCGGAGACGGCGCTCGTCACCGGCATCAACGGCGTGCCCTACTGGTACTTCCACGGACTCGAGGGTCCGTACGCGGGCCGCCACATCGAGAGCGTGGATCCAGGCGGCGTGCTCCTGCGCACGCTGCCTCCGGAGCGCGTCATCGCCACGGTGGTGTATCCGGCCGCGGAGGTCGTCTCCCCCGGCGTCATCGTCCACACGTACAACGACCGCGTGACGCTGGGCGAACCGGACGGCAGCAAGAGCCCGCGCGTGCAGGCCCTGTCACAGCTCATGATGAAGGCCGGGCTCAAGTCCCCCGTGCGCCCCCGCATCCGCGATGAAATCTGGGTGAAGCTCTGGGGCAACCTCGCCTTCAATCCCCTGTCGGCGCTCACAGGCGCGACGCTCGACGTCCTCTCCCGCCAGCCGGACCTGCGTGCCGTGGCTCGCGCGATGATGGTGGAGGCGCAGGCGATGGCGGAGACGCTGGGCACGCGCTTCCTCATCGACGTGGATCAGCGCATCCAGGGCGCGGGCCAGGTCGGCGCGCACAAGACGTCCATGCTCCAGGACCTGGAGCGCGGGCGCCCCATGGAGATCGACGCGCTGCTGGGCGCCGTCGTGGAGCTGGGCCAGCTCGTGGGCCGCCCCATGCCCACCTGCGAGAACATCCTCGCCCTGGTGCGCGAGCGCGCCCGCCATGCCGGAGGCTACCCGCCCCGCGCGACGCCCGAAGCCACCTGAGCCTTCGGCTGGGGACCGCCCGTCAACGGCGCACCACGCGAACCTGTCCGACAGTCGGACAGGTTGGGACGCTCCGGGCGGGAGGGGGCCGCCCTTCCCATCCAGGGGCTCAGTCGGACGCGGACGGCATCACGCCCAGGTACTCCAGCGGATCCGCCGGCTTGCCATCCACGCGCACCTCGAAGTGCACGTGCGGCCCGGACGTACGGCCGGACTCGCCCACCGTGGCGATGACCTGCCCGCGCCGCACCTTCTGCCCCGTCTTCACGCGCAGGTCGCGGTTGTGCGCGTACAGGGTGATCAGCGGCGGCGCGTGCTCCACGATGACGATGAGGCCGTAGCCCTTCTGCTCGCCCGCGTAGAGGACCGTGCCCTCCTGCGCCGTCTTGATGGGCGTGCCCGCGGGCGCCGCCAGGTCGATGCCGTCGTGCGGCTCCTTGCCCTTCTTGCCGAAGCGGCCATACAGCACCCCGCGCAGCGGCCAGTCGAGCATCCCCTGCGTCGCGAGCCTCGGACGCGACGGCGCGCCCGGCCGCCCCGACACCACGCGCGCACGCGGCCGCTCCTCACGGCGCGAGACCGCCGGCACCGGACGGCGCGGCGTGGACACCGGCGCCTGCCCGGGCTTCGAGAGCACCAGCTCCGGCTCCTCGTCGGACAGCGGTCCCGGGTCGCCGTACTTCGGGGGCTCGTCGCCCGGAATCATCAGCTCCTGGCCCACGGACAGCTCGCGCGGATCCTTGATGCCGTTGGCCCGCGCCAGCTCCTCCACCGTGATGCCGTACGTCTTGGCGATGCGGTACATCGTCTCGCCCGGGGCCACGCGGTGGCGCACCGCCACCAGCTCCGGCTCCTCGTGCGTGGGCCTCAGCGCGAAGGACAGCGGCTTGCCATCACTCGTGGACGCGGGCAGCGCGCCCGCCGTGTCCAGCTGAGAGGAGGAAGCGGCCTGGGTGCCCACGCAGCCGCCCGACAGCGCGGCCGCGAGCAACACCCAGAGCGCCCTGCCCGCTCGGCTGGAGCCGCCCGGCCCCAACCTCAGGCACCGCCGTCCGAACCGTGCCGCTTGAAGCCCTGCAGGTTCCACCCCGTCAACTCGGGGATGCGACCGTGGTCGGTCATCTCGAAGTGCAGCGGCGTCACCGACACGCGCTTCTCGTCGATGACGATGTTGCAGTCGCTGCCCGGGATGTCGTCGTGCGCGTACTCCGTGCCGCCAATCCAGTAGTACTTGCGGCCGCGCGGGTCCTCCTTCTCCACGACGTTGTTGCCGTAGGAGTGCCGCCCCTGCCGGGTGATGACGTAGCCGTCCGGCTCCACGCCCCCGGGGATGTTCACGTTGAGGAGCATCCGGGGCGGCAGGGGCCGCGACAGCGCCTCCGTCACCAGCGCCCGCGCGAAGCGGCCCGCCGGCCCGAAGTCGAACGGCCCCCGCGTCACCAGGCTGAACGCGATGGCCGGAATGCCCAGGAACGCGGCCTCCATGGCCGCCGCCACCGTCCCGGAGTACATGATGTCGTCCGCGAGGTTCGCGCCGTGATTGATGCCGGAGACCATGAGCTGGGGACGATTGTCCTTCAGCAGGTGGTTCACCGCCAGATACGAGCAATCCGTGGGGGTGCCGTCCACGGCGAACCACCGCTCGCGCACCTCCTTGATGCGCAGCGGCCGGTGCAGGCTGATGGCATGGGAGGCGGCGCTCTGCTCGCGGTCAGGCGCCACCACCCACACCTCGCCCAGGGGGCTCACCGCCTCCACGAGCGTCTGCAGCCCTTCGGAGAAGTAGCCGTCGTCGTTGGAGACGAGGATGCGGGGGCGCGGAGTGCTCACGGTCACTGCTTCTTCGCGAGCGAGCGGAAGGCGGTGCGGCCCGCGTACCGCGCCCCGGCGCCCAGCTCCTCTTCAATGCGCAGGAGCTGGTTGTACTTGGCCACGCGGTCGGAGCGCGACGCCGAGCCCGTCTTGATCTGCCCGCAGTCCAGCGCCACCGCGAGGTCCGCGATGGTGGTGTCCTCGGACTCGCCGGAGCGGTGGCTCATGATGGACGTCATGCCCGCCTTGTGCGCCATGCGCACCGCGTCGAACGTCTCCGTCAGGGAGCCAATCTGGTTCACCTTCACCAGGATGGAGTTCGCCGTGCCCGTCTGGATGCCCTTGGACAGGCGCTCCACGTTGGTGACGAAGAGGTCGTCGCCCACGAGCTGCACCGTGTCACCCAGCGCGTCGGTGAGCTTCTTCCAACCCTCCCAGTCATCCTCCGCCATGCCGTCTTCAATGGAGATGATGGGGTACTTCTGCGTCAGGCCCCGGTAGTACTCCAGCAGGCCCTGCGAGTCGTACTCCTTGCCCTCGCCCTTGAGCTTGTACTTCTTGGAGCCCTTGTCGAAGAACTCGCTCGCGGCCACGTCCAGCGCCAGGAACAGCTGCTCGCCCGCCTTGAAGCCCGCGGCGTCGATGGCCTCCATGATGAGCTTGAGCGCCTCTTCGTTGGCCGGCAGGTCCGGGGCATAGCCGCCCTCGTCGCCCACGCCCGTGGCCAGCTTGCGGCCCTTGAGGATCTTCTTGAGCGCGTGGAACACCTCCGCGCCCCAGCGCAGGCCCTCCGCGAAGGTCTTGGCGCCGGCGGGCACCACCATGAACTCCTGCACGTCCACGCGGGTGTCCGCGTGCGCGCCGCCGTTGAGGATGTTCATCAGCGGCACGGGCAGCGTGCGCGCCTGCAGGCCGCCCACGTAGCGGTACAGCGGCAGGCCGTGCGCGTCCGCCGCGGCGCGCGCGGCGGCCATGGAGACGGCGAGGATGGAATTGGCGCCCAGCTTGGACTTGGTGGACGTGCCGTCCAGCTCAATCATCCGCCGGTCCACGGCGACCTGGTCCACGGCGTCCATGCCGATGAGCGCGGGCCCGATGGTGTCGCGCACGTGGTCCACGGCCTTCTGCACGCCCTTGCCCAGGTAGCGGCCCTTGTCGCCGTCGCGCAGCTCGTGCGCCTCGTGCTCGCCGGTGGAGGCGCCGGAGGGCACCGTCGCGCGGCCACGCGAGCCGCCCACGAGCAGCACTTCGGCCTCCACGGTCGGGTTGCCACGGGAATCGAGCACTTCACGCGCCAGGATTTGAGCGATCTCGGTCATAGGCGGCCGTTTCTACGAGGCACGGCCGGAACGGGCAAGCACGCTCGCACGGGCCGCCTGCTACAGTGTCCAGCCGCCGAATGCCTCCTCCTCCCAAGCGCCGCGCCACGGGCCCCGATCCGCTTCCTGGTCAACGCGCCCGGGGGGCCCTGCTGGGCCTCGCCATCGGCAACGCCCTGGCCGTCCCCACCGCGGGGAGGCCCTTCTACGCTCCGTCCTTCCCCCAGCTCGCCGAGGGGCCGTACCAGGGCATGCACGGCGGCGGACCACACGACCTGCGCAAGGGGCAGGTGACGGAGCCCACCCAGCTCGCGGTGGCGCTGGCCCTGAGCCTGCGCGACCTGAAGCGCTATGACGCGGGAGACGCGCTCAAGCGCTACCGGGCCTGGCAGCCGCACGCCATCTCCGTCAGCGAGCCCATGAGGGAGCTGTTCCAGGAGTGTGACGCGAGCCTCCCGCCCCAGATGAAGGACGCCGGCAAGCGCGTCTGGCAGAAGAACTTCCGCCGCCTGGCCCCCGCTGGCGCCCTGCCGCGCGTGGTGCCCCTGGGCGTGCACCTGGCGAAGGACTCCTTCGCCCTGGCGAAGGCCGCGCTGGAGGACACCGCCCTCACCCACTTCGACCCACGCAGCCAGCTGGCCAGCGCGGGGCTGTGCGCCGCCATCGCCAAGGCGGTGACGGGGGGACCGAACCTGAAGGCCGCGGACCTGCTGCCGGCCGCGGAGGTGGGCATCTCCCTGGCGGCCGCCGCCCTGGGAAAGCAGGAGAAGGACTACGTCCAGGAGGTGTCCCAGGCCGCGGGCCTCCTGCGCGAGGACCTGGCCCTGGCGGCCAGGGACGACCCGCAGCTCTATGGCCCGGAGCTGCACATGCACCGGCCCGGCAATAACGCGGTGCGTGCAGCGTTCCGGCTGGCCTTCTGGGAGCTGCTCCACGTGCCCACCGCGGAAGCCGCGCTCCTGGACGTCATCCACCGGGGCGGCGACACGGAGGTCCACGCCTCCGTCACCGGGGCGCTGGTGGGCGCCTTCCACGGGGAAGGTGCGCTGCCGGAGGAGTGGCGCCAGAAGGTCCTCCTGGCCCTCCAGCCCTACAATCCCCTCCAGAAGGGGACGGTGCTGTGGGAGGTGTACCACCCCCGGCACCTGCTGCTGCTGGCCCCGGCCTAGCGCCCCTCATGCCCCGCAAGTGCGAAGCCCGCGGGGGCCGTCCGGTGAGGGGCGGCCCGTCCGCGGGCTCCGGGACACGCCGTGGCTCCAGGGCCACGGGTGGGATGGGTCATCAGCCGAGGAGGTCGATGACGACGACGCCTCGCGACGGCTTCTCTTCCTCGGTGTCCGTCCTCCGCTGGGGACGGTCATCGGGTGCAGGCAGTGGGAGCTCCACCACCGGCCGCTCGTAATCCTCGCGGCGGAGCCGCTCGCGGCGCTTGATTTCTTCAATGATGAACGCGTCGAGCATGGGTTCGGTCTCTCCCTCAGCCTACGTACCCCGATGTACGCCCGCCGTCCCGCCCCCTTACCACTTCCACATCTCTTTGATGCAAATTAAGAACCCCGGTTTCTTTCTGGTGACGCCGGCCTGATTCCGCATGGCTGCTCGTCCAGCTCCCGACATCCGGGACAGGGCAACCGTGCCACGGATGTCAGGCAGACGTGCGTGGACGTTCAAAATTCGCCTGATCCTAATGCGCCCACCGCGCGCCGCAACACGACTCATTTCAGGTGGCCCCCCTGCCCTTGAGCGGCACGGTTCCAGCCGAAAAGGGCCCGCCCGCCCTCCTGCCCCCTTGCACGGCACGGGCCGTACGGGATGACAGGCAGGCGGGCGGAAACCTGACGCGGAATGTCAGCGGGTGACGAAAGCCGTCAGGGCGCTTCCGCGCGGCGCTTGAAGGCCTCCAGCATCTTGGGGAGCTGGGTCTCCGTGAGGGTGTTGATGATGGCCTTGGGGATGAGGGCGCCCAGGGCCATCTCCACGTTGTAGGTCGCGCGGGTCTTGCCCTCGCCCTCGGGCTCCAGCGTCCAGCTGCCCTTGTTGTCCTTCATCACCTCGCCCTCGACGAAGGTCCAGGACATGCGCTTGGGGCGCTCCTCGGTGACGCGGATGGTGTAGCGGATGCGCTTCACCACATCGACCTCGTAGTGCACCTGGACGGTGTTCCCCTGGCGCTGCGAGGTGGAGACCTTCTTCACCTCCGGGAGGAACTCCGCGTAGCGGTCGTAGTTGGTGATGATGTCGAAGACCTTCTCGACGGGGGCATTGATGGTGATGGTGCGCGTGGCGCCGGCCATGACGGTGTCTCCGGGAGGCGTGAAGGACTCAGGCTGACGGACAGCTTACGGCGCGTAGCCCGGCTTCTTGTCGAACTTGTGGATGGACTGGATGAAGCGCACGGTGCCCGTCTTGCTGCGCATGACGACGGAGTGCGTCTCACAGCCGCCGCCGAAGAAGCGCACGCCCTTGAGGAAGTCGCCGCTCGTCACGCCGGTGGCCGCGAACATCACCTCGCCCCGGGCCAGCTCCTCGGCGGTGTAGATCTTGTGGATGTCGGAGATGCCCATCTTCTTGGCGCGCTCGATTTCGCCCTGGTTGCGCGGCACGAGCCGGCCCTGCATGTCCCCGCCGGTGGCGCGGATGGCGGCCGCGGCGATGACGCCTTCGGGCGCGCCGCCGATGCCCATGAGCACGTCCACGCCGGAGCCCTCGAAGCAGGTGGCGATGGCGCCCGCCACGTCACCGTCCTCGATGAGGCGCACGCGCGCGCCCGCGGCGCGGACCTCCTTGATGAGGTCGGCGTGGCGCTCGCGGTCCAGAATCATGACCGTGAGGTCCTCCACGTAGAGCTTCATGCGCTCCGCGATGGAGCGCAGGTTCTCCGTGGGGGACTTGGTCAGGTCGATGGCGCCCTTGGCGCGCGGACCCACGGCCAGCTTCTCCATGTACGTGTCGGGCGCGTTGAGCAGGCCGCCGTGGCTGGACATGGCCACGACGGAGATGGAGCCCGGGCGGCCGTAGGCGCACAGGTTGGTGCCCTCCAGCGGGTCCAGGGCGATGTCCACCTCGGGGGCGCCGGCGTTGCGGGCGCCTACGCGCTCACCGATGTAGAGCATGGGCGCCTCGTCGCGCTCGCCCTCGCCGATGACGACCGTGCCGTCGATGTTCAGCGCGTCGAAGGCGCGGCGCATCGCGTCCACGGCGGCCTGGTCGGACTCGTCCTTGTTGCCGCGGCCCATGAGCCGGGCGGAGGCGATGGCCGCCATCTCGGTGACGCGCACGACCTCCATTGCCAGGTTGCGATCCATTGTCGGGTGCTCCTCGTTCGGGATTTCGGGAAGGGGAAAAGGTTCAGGTGTCGGTGTCGTCCGCGGCCTTCAGGCGGGCGATGGCTTCGGGCAGCCGCTGGGGTTTTCCGTCGCGCCCCACGCAGGCGTGCATCGTGCGGCCGGTGCACAGGAGCGTGGGGGAATCACCGTCGCGCAGCAGCTCGTAGGTGAACACGAGTGACGCACGGCGCAACTCGCCCAGGGTGGTGCGGATGAGGAGCAGGTCGTCGTAGCGCGCGGACGCCTTGTAGTGGGCGCTGGCCTCCACCACGGGCAGCAGCAGCCCGGTGCTCTCCAGCTCGCGGTAGCTGCCTCCGTGGGCACGGAAGAACTCGCTGCGGGCGAACTCGAAGTAGCGGAAGTAGTTCGCGTAGTAGACGACCCCCATCTGATCCGTGTCGCCGTAGATGACGCGCAGCCGTGCCTCGACCATTGGGCCGCCCATATCAGGGCGGGGTGACGTGTCCAAGCGGTGGGCGCGCATGTTGGTTGCTTCTGTTCATCCGGCAGAAGAGGCTGCCGCACCATGTCGCGCTTTCTCGCCGCCCTCCTCGTCCTGTTCGCCCTGCCGGCCGCCGCCAGGGCCCCCAAGCTCACGCTGTTCATCAGCGTGGACGCGATGGGCAGCGACCTCCTGCTCCGGAGCCGTCCGCGCCTCACCAGCGGCCTGGGCCGGCTGCTCTCCACGGGCGCGTACTACCCCTACGCCCGGTACGCCTACGCGGAGGCGCGCACCGCCCCGGGCCACGCCACGCTGGCCACGGGCGCGAACCCCTGGCGCCACGGCATCGTGGACAACGACGTCTACGACCGGGCAATGGGACAGGCGGTGCAGGTCTACACGGACCCGACGCATCCGGTGCTGAACGGGAACACGGCCGCGGGGTCGGACACGAGCCCGGCGAACCTGATGGCGGAGACGCTGTCGGACCGGCTGCGCGTGTCCACGCAAGGCCGGGGCAAGGTGGTGGCGCTGTCGTTCAAGTCGCGCGCGGCGATTCCGCTGGCCGGGCGCCAGGGCCAGGCGTGGTGGTTCGACGAGGCCACGGGGCGGATGGTGACGAGCACCTGGTACGCGAAGGCGGAGCCCGCGTGGATGCAGGCGTTCAACGCGCGCAAGCTGGCGGACGCGGGGTTCGGCAAGACGTGGGAGCTGCTGCGCCCTCGCGCCGAGTACGTAGGCGACGACGACCGCGCCATGGAGCCGGAGGCCTACGGCATGGGGCGCGTGTTCCCCCACGCGCTGAAGGGCGGGCTCCAGGCGCCCGGGCCCGCGTCGTACCGGGCGTTCGCGGTGTCCCCGCTGTCGCATGACCTGCTGGTGCAGGCGGCGAAGGCGGCGCTGGAGGGCGAGGGCCTGGGCAAGGACGACGTGCCGGACATCCTCGCGGTGAGCTTCAGCGGCACGGACGCGGTGTTCCACGCGTTCGGGCCGTACTCGTGGGAGATGCAGGACACGATGCTGCGGTTGGACCAGGCGATGGGCGAGCTCATCGCCGCCGCCGAGCGCGCGGCCGGAGGCAAGGCGAACCTGGTCATCGCGCTGTCGGCGGACCACGGCGGCGCGGAGATTCCGGAGGCGTGGGTGCAGGCGGGCGTGCCGGCGGCGCGGCTGAATCCGGTGGAGGCGGCGAAGGGGCTGGCGCAGGAACTGAAGGCGAAGTTCGGCGTGGACGTGACGGTGAAGCTGCTGGAGCTGGACGTGTACCTGGGCGGCAAGGCGCTGGAGGATGGCAAGGTGGACGCGGCGGCGGTGCGGCGCGCGGCGGCGGCATGGCTGGCGAAGCAGCCCTACACCGTGTGGGCGGTGGCGAAGGACGACCTGGCCACGGCACCGGACCCGGATGGGCTGGTGGCGGCGATGCGCCGGGGCTACTACCCGATGCGCAGCGGCGACGTGGTCTTCATGGCGAAGCCCTTCCAGGTCATCAGCGACTATCCGCGCGGCACGAACCACGGCACGCCGTACTCGTACGACACGCAGGTGCCCGTGGTGTTCGCGGGCAAGGGCGTGAAGCCGGGCCTGTACCTGGAGGAGATCAACCCCGTGGACGTGGCCCCGACCCTGTCCGCGCTGCTGGAGATGGGCATGCCCGCGTCAGCGGAGGGCAAGCCGCGCGCGGAGGCGCTGGTGAAATGAAGGCGCTCCGGAAGAGCACCGTCATGTCCATCGCTCTGGAAACACTTCGACCTGCTTGAGGTCTCCAGTCGAAGCATTCAAGACGGCTCTCGCAATAACGAGCGCATCTTCAGGCCTCTCTCCAGCCTTGTAGAGTTCGAAGACACGTTCATTGCCATCAATTCTCACGCCGATCACCAGCTCCTGCCGGAAGGCTGCTGGGATCGGCGGGCAGCGGGCCAAAGCCTCGCGGACTGCGACGCGCGCTCTCTCCTGCAGTTCATCCAAGCGAATCGGCATGGCAGTCATCCCCCAAGACCATCGCCCGCGCGGGACTCATTCCCTGCGTCACTCCGATGACAATGGGCAGGCTGGGTCAGCCTTCACTGACCCGCCTGCCCATGTCCTCAGCCTGAAATAAAGTACCGCCTCAGCCCTGCGTGGAGCGGGACTTGCGCGTGGACTTCTTCGTCGTCGCGATCTCCAGCGACAGGTCCATGGCCCGCGCCGAGTGCGTCAGCGCGCCCATCGACACGAAGTCCACGCCCAGCTTCGCCAGCCGGGGCAGCCGGTCCAGCGTGACGCCGCCCGAGACTTCAATGGGCACGCGGCTCGCCGTCAGCTTCACCGCTTCGCGGATCTGCGCGTCGTCCATGTTGTCCAACATGATGACGTCCGCGCCCGCCGCGATGGCCTCCTCCAGCTGCTTGAAGTTGGTGACCTCCACTTCAATCTTCACCAGCCGGGGGCCATTCAGCTTCGCGCGGCGGACCGCTTCGGTGATGTCTCCGCCCACCGCCGCGATGTGGTTGTCCTTGATGAGGATGCCGTCGAAGAGGCCGAAGCGGTGGTTGGACGCGCCGCCCATGCGCACCGCGTGCTTGGCCAGCCCGCGCATGCCCGGCGGCGTCTTGCGCGTGTCCAGCACCCGCAGCTTCGACCCCCGCACGGAGGTCATCGCCTGCTGGGCCAGCGTCGCGATGCCGGCGGCGCGCTGCACCAGGTTGAGCGCGGTGCGCTCGGCGGCCAGCAGCGAGCGCAGCTTGCCGTGGACGCGCGCGGCGACCACCTTCGGTTTGATCTCCTCGCCGTCGCGCTTGAGGACCTCCACCTCCACCTCCGCGTCCACCATGTGGAAGACGCGGACGAAGGCATCGAGGCCGGCGACGATCATCTGCTCCTTCGCGACCAGCTCACCACTGCCCTCCGCGTCGGCGGGAACCACCGCGAGCGAGGTGACGTCCCCCGCCGCGCCCAGGTCCTCGTCGAGGGACAGCGCGATGAGCCGATCGAGATAATCCTGCTGCACTTCCGCCTCCTACCGGCGTGTCTTGCGCGCCGGCTTGCCCCGAGTGGTCTTCTTCGCCGCGGACTTCTTCGCGGCGGCCTTCTTCCCCGCCGCCTTCTTCGCGGAAGCCTTCTTCGCAGGGGCCTTCTTCGCCGCCGCCTTCTTGCCCGCGGTCTTCTTCCCGGCGGCCTTCTTCGCCGCCGGCTTCTTGCCCGCGGCCTTCTTCGCGGCGGTCTTCTTCCCCGCCGCCTTCTTCGCGGGGGCCTTCTTCGCCGGAGCCTTCTTCGCGGCCGTCTTCTTGCCCGTGGCCTTCTTCGCCGGAGCCTTCTTCGCGGCCGTCTTCTTCCCAGCGGCCTTCTTCACCGGCTCCGCCGAGCCCTCCGGCGCCTCGCGGGTGTCGCCACCCTCCTTGGCCCGGTCGAACTCGCGCATCGCGTCGTCCACGAGGCCCATGCTCATGTACGCGACGCCCAGGTCGTGGTGGTCCGCCGCGGACAGGCCTTCCTTGGTGCCCTCGCGCAGCTTGTTGAGCGCCTCCTCCACCACCGGATCCGCGGCCTGGGGCGCCTGCGAAGCCTCCTCGGCCTCAATCTCGCCCTTCAGCTCCTGCCCCAGGTTCACCCCTTCGTCCTTCGGTGCCTGCGGCTCGGCGGCCACCTTCACCTGCGCGCTCTCGGGCGCGATGTTCTCGGACGCTTCAGGGGCTTCGGACTCGGTGCTGCCCGGTAACGGTGACGGCGTCTCGGACATGGGGGGCTCCGGGGCGATGCGCTGGAGGTGATCCTGCAGCTTGACCGTGCGCTCCTGGAGCTCCGCCACCCGGGCCTTGTCCTTCTCCACCACGTCCGGCGGAGCACGGGCCACGAAGTTCGGGTTGTCCAGCTTGCGCTGCAAAGCGGCGAGCTCCTGCTCGGCGCGGGCGATCTCCTTCTTCAGGCGGTCGCGCTCCGCGTCCAGATCCACCAGGCCCGCCAGGGGCACGTAGATCTCCAGGTTGCCGCTGACGAACGCCGCCGCCTGCGGAGGCTTGGCGCCCGGCGGGCCCACCACCACCTCGGACAGGCCCGCGAGCGGCATCAGGTACGCGCGCCACCGCTCCAAGAGCTCGCGCGTCGTCGCGTCCGGGCTCTGCACCACCGCCTTCACCTTGGCGGACGGCGGCAGGTTGCTCTCGCCGCGCAGCGTGCGCAGCCCCTCGATGGCCGCGATGACCGGCGCCATCTCGCCTTCCGCGGCCGCGTCCACCCACGCCGCCTCCGGCTCCGGGTACGCCGCGATGCAGATGCTCTCCGTGGGCCGGGACATCGGCAGCTTCTGCCAGATCTCCTCGGTGATGAACGGCATGAACGGGTGCATCAGCCGCAGGATGCGGTCCAGGCACGTCACCAGCACCGCGCGCGTGGTGTCCTTGGCCTCCGCGTCCTCGCCGTACAGCGAGCCCTTCGCCAGCTCGATGTACCAGTCGCAGAACTCCGCCCACAGGAACTGGTACAGCGTGGACGCGGCCTCCGCGAAGCCAAACGCCTCCAGCGACGCGCGCGTCTCCCCGGTGGCCTTCTGCAGCCGGGAGAGGATCCACCGGTCCGCCAGCGTCAGCTTGCGGCCCTCCAGCGGCGTCTTGTCCAGGCGGAAGTCGCCCATGTTCATCAGGGCGAAGCGGCTGGCGTTCCACAGCTTGTTGCAGAACGCCTTGTAGCCACCCAGGCGGTCCATCGACAGCTTGATGTCACGGCCCTGCTGCGTGAGCGACGCGAGCGTGAAGCGCAGCGCGTCCGCGCCGTGCGCGGGCATGCCCTGCGGGAAGCGGTTGCGCAAGGACGGCTGCAGCGCGTCCGCCTTCGCGCCCAAGATGACGTCCAGGGGATCGATGACGTTCCCCTTCGTCTTGGACATCTTCTCGCCCTTCTCGTCGCGCACCATCGCGTGCAGGTACACGGTGCGGAAGGGCACTTCGCCCATGAAGTGCAGGCCCATCATCATCATCCGGGCGACCCAGAAGAAGATGATGTCGTGGCCCGTCTCCATCACGGACGTCGGGTAGAAGGTCTGGAGGTCCGCCGTCTGGCGCGGCCAGCCCAGCGTGGAGAACGGCCACAGCGCGGACGAGAACCAGGTGTCCAGCACGTCCGGGTCCTGCGTCAGCTCCGTGCCGCCGCACTTCGGGCAGGACTCCGGCGTCGTGCGCGACACGATGACGTCCGCCGTGTCCTTGGAGCGCGCCTCCGGGGGCGTGCACGCCGTGCAGTACCACGCCGGAATCTGGTGGCCCCACCACAGCTGGCGGCTCACGCACCAGTCGTGGATGTTGTTCATCCAGTGGAAGTACGTGTTCGTCCAGGACTCGGGGACGAACTTCGTGCGGCCCTGCTCCACCGCCTCGATGGCCGGCTTCGCCAGGGGCTCGATCTTGATGAACCACTGCGGCGACAGGCGCGGCTCCACCACCGTGGCGCAGCGCTGGCAGGTGCCCACGTTCAGCTTGTGCGGCTCCTCCTTCTCCAGCAGGCCCAGCTCCGTCAGGTCCGCCAGCACCTGCTTGCGCGCCTCCGCGCGATCCAGGCCCGCGTACTTGCCGGTGTCCTTCGTCATCCGCGCCGCTTCGTCCAGGATGGACAGCATTGGCAGCTTGTGGCGCAGGCCCGTCTGGTAGTCGTTGAAGTCGTGCGCGGGCGTGACCTTCACCACGCCGGTGCCGAACTCCATGTTGACGAGCTCCGCGTCCGCGATGATGGGGATCTCGCGGTCGGTGAGCGGCAGGGACACGCTGCGGCCCACGAGGCCCAGGTAGCGCGGGTCGTCCGGGTGCACGGCCACCGCCGTGTCGCCTACGAGCGTCTCCGGGCGCGTCGTCGCCACGGTGAGCGAGCGGTCGCTGTCCTTCACCGGGTAGCGGATGTGCCAGAGCGAGCCGTTCTTCTCCTCGTGCTCCACTTCCAGGTCGGAGAGGGCCGTGCGGCAGGACGGGCACCAGTTGATGAGCTTCTGGGCCCGGTACATCAGGCCCTCTTCGTACAGCCGGACGAACACCTCGCGCACCGCGGCCGAGGACTGCTCGTCCATGGTGAAGCGCTCGCGGCTCCAGTCCAGCGACGCGCCCAGGTAGCGGTGCTGCTCGCCGATGCGCGCGCCGAACTTGCCCTTCCACGTCCAGACGCGCTCGAGGAACGCCTCGCGGCCCAGGTCGTGGCGGCTCTTGCCTTCCGTCTTCTTGAGCTCCTTCTCCACCACCATCTGCGTGGCGATGCCCGCGTGGTCCGTGCCCGGCAGCCAGAGCGCGTTGAAGCCGCTCATGCGCTTCCAGCGCGTGAGGATGTCCTGGATGGTGGCGGTGAGCGCGTGGCCGATGTGCAGGCTGCCCGTGACGTTGGGCGGCGGCAGCACGATGCTGAACGGCGGCTTGGCGGAAGGGGCTTCGGCGCGGAAGTAGTCACGCTCCAGCCAGTGGTTGTACCACCGCGCCTCCACCTCGGAGGGCTCGTAGGCCTTGGACAGTTCAGTCGTGTCAGTCATTGCAAGCGGCCGGCCCCCGACGGGGCCGGCGGGGAATCAGGGGGGACTGCGAATCAATGCTGGGTCTCGCGGTCCTTGATGAGCCGCTCCAGCTCTTCCCGGATGATGGTCTCCGCCAGCTGCGGGACGACCTCCCAGGCGATCTTCTCGATGACCTCGCGGGACGCCTTCGACAACGCCTCGCGAAGCTGCGCCTCGCCGCCATCCGCGGCCGGACGGGCGCGCGCGGGCGGAGTGGCCGGCGAGGGTCCGCCGATGTCCAGGGAGATCTCCTCCGCGCCGCTGGGCTCGGGCAGCGAGTCCTCGATGCGGATGCTCTCCGTGCGGGCCTGCGCGGCGGGCGGCGCGGACGGCGCTCCCAGCCCGAACGGGTCCCGGGCCCGGGCGGCCGGAGGCACCGCGGCGGGCGGGGGCGCGGAGGGCAGCGGCGCGGCGCCCGGCGGACGCGGGAAGCCCCCCGGGATGTTCGGAGCGCCAGGACCGGGAGGACGCGCGGCCATGCCCGGAGGCGGCGCCCCAGGAGGACGCGCACCCGGAGGAGGCACGGCGCCCGGCGGAGGACGCGCACCCGGCGGCATGGCGCCCGGAGGCGGCGCACCCGGAGGACGCGCGCCCGGCGGCACGGCGCCCGGTGGCGGACGCGCACCCGGCGGCACGGCGCCCGGAGGCGGCGCACCCGGCGGACGCGCACCCGGAGGCACGGCGCCCGGCAGCGGACGCGCGGCGCCCGGAGGCGGCGGCACACCGGCGCCCGGAGGACGCGCCCCCGGAGGCGGCGGCACGCCCGGCCCCGGAGGACGGGCACCCGGCGGCACGGCGCCCGGAGGCGGCGCACCCGCGGGACGCGCCCCCGGAGGCACGGCGGCGGGCGGCGCACCGGCCGGGGCCACCGGAGCGGCGGTCTGGGGCAGCACGCGCGTCGCGGCGGACGCGGGCATGGTGTTGGACTTCTGGCCCACCAGGGCCTTCACCTTGTCGAGGAGGATCTGGCTCTCGAAGGGCTTGGTGATGTGGTCGTCCGCACGGGCGGCCTTCGCGCGGTTCTCGTCGAACGCCTCGAAGGTGCCGGCCAGCAGCAGCACCGGGATGGCCTGCGTGGCGGGGTCGTTCTTGAGCGCCTCGCAGACCTCGTAGCCGCTCTTGCCCGGCATCATCACGTCGGCGAGCACCACGTCCGGGCGCAGCTCGCGCGTGCGGGAGATGGCGTCCAGCCCGTTGTCCACCGCGGTCACCTGGAAGTCTTCCGTCGCGAAGATCATCCCGATCACCTTGCGGATGGTGAGCGAGTCGTCGGCGATCAGCAGATTCTTGGGCATCGGCTCCGGCCTCGGGGGGCGCATACCCCCCTGAATTCGTTTGAGATTTCGGGCGAGCAAGCCTGCCTGCACGCCCTGTGTCAATCGGAGAAGCTTAGGATTCGCGCTTTGGGCCGATCAAGAAAACATGCGCTGCAGGTCCAGTAACATCACCGGATCCGGCAGCCCCGGCGCCCGGAACGTTCCGGTCAGCTCGGCCGGCTTGAACTTCTGCAGCACGCCGAGCACCCGGGTGGCCGCCAGCCCCACGTTGCGCCCCGCCAGCTCCGTCAGGACGAACAGGTCCTCCACCCGGGCCGGCGCCCCCAGGAGCGCCGGAACCGAACAGATGGGCCACAGCGCCTGCGCGTGCGGGTAGACCCCCGCCACGGGTCCGCTCTGCACCGGGAGCACGCTGAACGCCTCGCCCCGGGGCACCACCTGGGAGACGTTGCCCAGCGGGACGCCGAACAGCACGCCCTGGGACTCCAGCACCAGCGCCCGCTCCGGGGGCACGTCCACCCAGTGCACGGGCCTCAGCTCCGGCGGGGTGGCCCGGGGGCCCGCCCGGTGCGGCAGCGCCTCCACGATGAGCTCCAGGTACAGCCGGTCCTTGTGCAGCACCGCGCCCCGGCTCAGGGGCGCCAGCGAGTCCGCCAGGCCGGGGGGCAAGAGGAAGAACGGATCCCGCGCGACGTCCGCGACCTCCACCACGGAGCGCACCCGCACCGCGAGCGTGGGGCTGACGTCCAGCACCACCACCATGCCCGGCACGTCCTCCGGCGGTCCGCCGAGCAGCGAGGAGAGATCCTTCACCTCCAGCACGCCGCGGAGGCTCGCGCCGCGAGCGCCCGGCATCGCGACCTCGATGACGGACGTGGCCTCCACCGCGTAGCGCGTCTCACCGGCCTCCACCAGCAGGCAGAGCCGCCGTCCGCTTTCAAAGGGCGACACGGAGGGGGACCCTAGCAGCCTTCCAGGGTTGGGTGCTAAGCCCTGAGCAGTCATGGCGCGACTGCTCCTCGTCGACGACGAAAAGATCGCCCGCAACCTCTACGGCGACTACCTCACCGCCGCGGGACACTTCGTCACGGCGGTGCCCACCGTGGCGGATGCGAAGGCCGCCCTCGCCGCGGGGCGGTTCGACGCGGTGGTGACGGACCTCATCCTCCCCGGCGGCGACGGCATGGAAGTGCTGCGCCACGTGCGCGAGCGCTACCCCGGCGTGGAGGTGCTGGTCATCACCGGCCTGGACAAGGTGGCCCCCGCGGTGCGCGCCATCAAGAGCGGCGCGGCGGAGTACCTGGTCAAGCCGGTGGCGCCGGAGGCCCTGGAGCACGCGCTGCGCCGCGCGCTCACCACGCGCGACCTGATGCGCGAGAACGCGTCCCTGCGCCACCACGTCGCGCTCCTGGAGGCGGGCCAGCGCATCGCCACCACGCTCGACCGCGAGCGGCTGGCCGCCGCCACCGCGGACGCGCTGGAGTCCATGGCCAACGCCTCCGCGGTCATGCTCCTGGAGCGCGACCCGGGCGGCACGGGCTTCCGCTCGCACGGCATGCGCGGGCTGCCGGTGGACCTGCACGAGGCGCTGGTCCCGCAGCTCGTCGAGCGGCTCGCGGGAGCGCGCACGCCCCAGTCATTCGACGGCCTGCAGGTGCCCTGGCCGCGCACCCTCACCTTCCCCGCCGTGGACGGCGACCTGGTGCTGGGCCACGCGGTGCTCTTCCACGACAGCGCTCCGGTGGAGCACCACCCGGAGACGGTGAGCTTCCTCGTGCGCAACTGGGCGCTGGCCCTGCGCAACCTGGGCCGCTTCGCCGCCGTGGAGGACCTGGCGTACGTCGACGACCTCACCCGCCTGTTCAACACGCGCTACCTGCACCTGGTGCTGGACCGCGAGGTGAACGAGGCCCTCCAGACGCAGCGGCCCTTCTCCCTGCTGTTCCTGGACCTGGACCGCTTCAAGGCCATCAACGACACGCACGGGCACCTGGTGGGCTCGCGCGTGCTGGTGGAGGCCGCGCGCGTGCTCAAGGGCTGCGTGCGCGACCCGGACGTGGTGGCGCGCTTCGGCGGCGACGAGTACGTGGTGCTCCTGCGCGGCACCGACTCCGGCGGGGCCCTCAAGGTCGCCGAGCGCATCCGCCGCACCATGGAGACCCACCAGTTCCTGGGCCGCGAGGGGCTGGCGCTCAAGCTCACCACCTGCATCGGCGTGGCCAGCTTCCCGGAGCACGCCCAGGACAAGGACCACCTGCTGGACCTGTCCGACCGGGCCATGTACCGGGGCAAGCGCGGCACCCGGAACGTCGTCTACATGGCGGCGCAGGACCTGGAAGCCACCCCGGCCGAGCGCCGTCAGAACCCGCCCCCGCAGGGCCAGGGCTGAAGCAGGCTCAGGCCCGCGCTACTTGCGCAGGCTGCCCACGGTGAGGCGCTTGGGCAGCTCCACCTCGGCGGGCGCGCCGCCGCCCTCGCCCACCGCCTCCACCTCCTCGTGGGACGCGCCGGTGGTGATGAGGTGGTACTTCTGCGACGCCTCGCGGTCGTGCTGGGCCTGCTCCGGGTCCAGCCGCGCGATGAGCTGCCAGAACAGGGCCGCGTGCTCGCGCTCCTCGTCCATGACGTGCCGCAGGATGGCCTTCGCCTCTTCGTTGTCCGTCGCATCCAGGTGCGCGGCGTAGAGGTTGATGGCGTCCAGCTCCGCCTCGATGTTGAGCCGGATGGAGCGGGCCAGTTCGGAGTCCGTCAGCTTCCGGGGCACCAGCGAGTGGAACGGGTTCGTCTGCGGCATGAGGGCCTCTGCGACAGGGAGAGTCCCCAGCAGGCGAGCGGGCATCCTGTGTCCCGTCGGGCCCCGCTGGAGGGCGGTGGCGAGCATCCGTTCGGTCGCGAGCGGGGTCAACCGAATCCCGCTGGGGGTGCGTTGCGCCTGAACACCTGCCTCCGTCATGCTTCCGCGCATGGAGACCCCCTCGCCGCTCGCGCAGCTGCTCCAGGCCCTGGACGCGGGGGACCTGGAGAAGGCACGGCTCGCGGCGGCGGCGCTGCAACGCGCCAACGCCCACACCCACCAGGTCGCCGCGGAGGTGCTCCACGAGCTGCGCCAGCCGCTGCTGGGCGCCAAGGCCTACGCCCAGCTGCTGGCCGAGGAAGGGGGCTCCAGCGGGCCGCTGAAGCTGCTGCTCGCGCAGGTGGAGCGGATGGAGCAGATCGTCTCCGACTTCATCCGCCTGGCCAGCGAGCGGCCGGCCCCGCAGCAGCGGCTGTCCCTGGCGGCGCCCATCTGGGCGGCGGCGAAGGTGTTCAGCGTCAACCCGGACTCGGCGCGCATCTCCCTGGAGGTGGAGGCCCCCGAGGACCTCTCCATCCAGGGCAACGCGCGGCTGATTGAACAGCTCACGCTCAACCTGCTCAACAACGCGCGCGACGCCATGGCCGGCCGGGGCCGCGTGAAGGTGACGCTGGCGCGCGAGGGCGCGTCCGCGGCCCTCTACGTGTCCGACTGGGGCCCGGGCATCCCGGACGAGCTCAAGACGCGCATCTTCGAGCCCTACGTCTCCGCCAGCAAACGCGGCACCGGCCTGGGGCTCGCCGTCTGTCGGCGCATCGCGCAGGAGCACCACGCGCAGATTGCCCTGGTGCCGCCGACGACGCTGCGCGAGGTGCCGCCCCCGGCCACGGTGTTCCGCGTGCTCTTCCCGCCCACGGACGCGCCCCGCCCGCCTCGCAAGCGGCTCTTGGTGGTGGACGACGAGGGCATCATCCGGATGGTCTTCAAGGACCTAATGGAGAAGGAGTGCGAAGTGATTGAAGCGGCCACGGGCGAGGCCGCGCTCGAGCTCCTGCGCTCGTCGCGCGTGGACCTCATCGTCACGGACAAGAACCTGCCCGGGCTGTCCGGCCTGGAGCTGGCCCAGCACGCGCGCAAGCTGGACCCCGCCTCGCGCGTCATCCTGATGACGGGCTACCCCTCATTGGTGACGACGCAGCAGGCGCTGCAGCTGGGCGTGGTGGACTACCTGCTCAAGCCCTTCGACGACATCCGCCAGGTGCGCGCGCTCCTGCGCCAGGCGCTGTACACGCCCGTGGCGCCGCCCGCCCCGGCCCCCAGCGCCACCATGCGCCGCGTGGACGTGCTGGAGGACAACCCGGCCACCGCGCGGCTGATTTCAGAAGCGCTGGGCCTGCTGGGCCTGGAGGCCCGCGTCGTCGCCGGCGCGGAGGTGGCCGCGCTGGAGCCGCCCGTGGGCGTGGTGGTGTCGTGGGACTTCGCGCCGGCCTACGGCAAGAAGGCACTGGAGCTGGCCCGGGGCCTGAGCCAGGGCGCGCCCTTCGTCGTGCTGGCGGAGCACCTCACCATGGAGACGGCGCTGGCGTCGCTGCGCGCCGGGGCCGCCGCGTGCCTGCCCAAGCTGCTCTCCGACACCACGGCGCTCAGCCGGGAGCTGAGCCTGGCCTTCAAGAAGGCCTCGGCCTGAAAAAGACTCCGGCCCCGGGTGCCCCGCTTCGCACGGGAGCCCACCGGGGCCGGAAACCCTACGGAACGACCGAGCTACCGAGCCTCGAAGCGGCTCAGTAGTCCATGTCGTCGCCGCCGTACTCCGGCATGGCGCCGCCACCCGCGCCGCCCTTGGCCTTCTTCTTCGGGCGCTCGGCGATCATCGCCTCGGTGGTGAGCAGCAGGGACGCCACGGAGGCGGCGTTCTGCAGCGCGGTGCGCTCGACCTTCGTCGGGTCGATGACGCCGGCCTTCTCCAGGTCCTCGTAGACCTCCGTGCGGGCGTTGAAGCCGTACGCGCCGGTGCCTTCCTTGACCTTGTTGATGACGACGGCGCCCTCGATGCCGGCGTTGCTGGAGATCTTGCGCAGGGGCTCCTGGAGCGCCTTGCGGATGATCTCCACGCCGAAGTCCTGCTCGCCGCCCAGCTTCAGGCCGTCCAGCGCCTTGAGGCTGCGGATGTAGGCCACGCCGCCGCCAGGGACGATGCCCTCTTCGACGGCCGCGCGGGTCGCGTGCAGCGCGTCCTCCACGCGGGCCTTCTTCTCCTTCATCTCCACTTCGGTCGCCGCGCCGACGTTGATGACCGCCACGCCGCCCACGAGCTTCGCCATGCGCTCCTGGAGCTTCTCGCGGTCGTAGTCGCTGGTGACCGTCTCGATCTGGGTGCGGATGAGCTTGATGCGGCCCTCGATGTCCGCCTTCTGGCCGGCACCGTCCACGATGGTGGTGTTGTCCTTGTCCACCGTGATGCGCTTGGCGCGGCCCAGGTCGTTGAGGGTCAGGTTCTCGTACTTGTGACCCAGCTCCTCGCTCACCACCATGCCGCCCGTCAGCGTGGCGATGTCCTTGAGCATGTCCTTGCGGCGGTCACCGAAGCCCGGCGCCTTCACCGCGGCCACGTTCAGCACGCCGCGGATCTTGTTCACCACCAGCGTCGCCAGGGCCTCGCCCTCGATGTCGTCCGCGATGATGAGCAGCGGCTTGCCCGAGCGCGCCACCTGCTCCAGCACGGGGATCATGTCCTGCATCGACGAGACCTTCTTCTCGCTGATGAGGATGTAGGGGTCGTCCATGACGACCTCCATGCGATCGCGGTTCGTGACGAAGTACGGCGACACGTAGCCACGGTCGAACTGCATGCCCTCCACCACGTCGAGCGTCGTCTCGAGGCCCTTGGCCTCCTCGACGGTGATGACGCCCTCCTTGCCCACCTTCTCCATCGCGTCCGCGATGATGGTGCCGATGGTCTCGTCACCGTTCGCGGAGATGGTGCCCACCTGCGCGATGGCCTGCTTGTCGGACGTGGGCTTGGAGAGCTTCTTCAGCTCCGCCACCACCACCTCCACCGCCTTGTCGATGCCGCGCTTGAGGTCCATGGGGCTGTGGCCGGCGGCCACCAGCTTCAGGCCCTCCTCATAGATGGCGCGCGCCAGCACCGTCGCCGTCGTCGTGCCGTCGCCCGCCTTGTCGGAGGTCTTGGACGCGACCTCCTTCACCATCTGCGCGCCCATGTTCTCGAAGCGGTTCTCGAGATCGATCTCCTTGGCGACGGTGACGCCGTCCTTGGTGATGGTGGGCGAGCCGAAGCTCTTCTCGATGACCACGTTGCGGCCCTTGGGACCGAGCGTCACCGCGACCGCATCCGCGAGGATCCGGACGCCACGCAGGATGGAATCCCGCGCGGACTGATGGAAGAAGATTTCCTTCGCTGCCATCGCAACCTCCGATAATGCTTGGGGAATTTCTACGAATGGGGATGGCCGTTAGCACTCGGCCATGTCGAGCGCCAACATAAGGGCCGCATCGACGATGTCAACGGAAAGGGGCAGGCGTGTGGGCCTGAGGACGCCTTCCAGCCCGCCCGGACGGGGGGTTCAGGCGACCTGCCGGAAGGCCCTACTCCGCGAAGCGCACGAGGTTGAGCAATTGCCCCATGTCCAGGGGCTTCTGCAGGGTGATGGCAACGCCCTTGCGCAGGCCGCGGTCGGAGATGTTGGCGTCCGTGCTGGCGGTCATCATCAGGACGGAGATGTTCTGGAAGCGGGGGTCCGCCTTCAGCATCTCCGTGAAGTGGATGCCGTCCAGGTGGGGCATCAGGTAGTCGGTGATGACCAGCCCCACGGGATGACGCTCCATGATGTCCAGGGCCTGGAGCGCGTCCGACGCCGAGAACACGGTGTAGCCATGCATCTCCAGGTAGCGAGAGAGCATGGTGCACAGCTCGTAATCGTCGTCGACGACCAGGATGTTCACGGGGTTCGGGCCGAAACGGGGCGCTGGAAGGTAACAGCCACGCCGGTCGTTGACAACGCGAAGCACGGCTTCTTAGCTGCCGGCCCGTATGGCGAAGCGCACGGCGAAGCAAGGGGAGGCGAGGGGCGTGGACGCGCGACTGGAGGGGGTGGCGGACGCCTTCGAGGCACGGGACTTCGAGGCCGCGCTCGCCAGCGCCGACGCCCTGCTCCGGGACGTTCCGGACTCACCAGAAGCCCTGCACTACCGGGCCGCCGCGCTGGTGGAGGTGGGCCGCCTGGAGGACGCGGGCAAGGCCTACGGCGCCGCCCTGAAGGTCGCTCCGGAAGACCTGGAGATCCTCTTCGGCGCGGCGGAGTTCCTCGTCTGTCGCACGGGCGAGGACCGCGAGGCGGTGGAGGAGGGGCTGGAGTGGTGCGGCCGCGGGCGCAAGCTGGCGCAGAAGGCCGACGACGTGGAGCTCGTCTATGAGTTCCTCCTCCTGGAGGGCATGGGCCTCAACCAGTTGGGGGAGTGCGAGGCCGCGCTCAAGAGCCTGGACCAGGCGCTGACGCACATGCCGCGCTCCCCGGACGCACAGCTGGAGCGGGGCATCGCGCTCTTCGAGCTCTGCCGCTTCGCGCCCGCGCAGGAGGCCTTCGAGCGGGTGCTGAAGGACGCGCCGGACGAGGCGTGGGCGCACCACTACCTGGGGCTCATCGCGGAGCGGCGCAAGGATGCGCGCGAGGCGAAGAAGCGCTTCACGCGCGCGCAGGCACTGGCGCCGGAAGAGCTGCCGCCGCCGGTGGCCCTGGAGGAGGCGGCGTTCGACCGCGCGGTGGAGGACGCGATGCGCGCCCTGCCCTCGCAGGTGAAGCAGTACATGGACAACGTGACCCTGGCGGTGGAGGACCTGCCGTCGGACGAGGACCTGCTGGGTCAGCAGCCGCCGCTGTCGCCGTGCATCCTGGGGGTGTTCCGGGGCACGCCCGTGGGCGAGCGCAGCGTGATGGACGCGGCGGACCACTTCCCGCCCGCCATCGTCCTGTACCAGAAGAACCTGGAGCGCTTCGCGCGCACCCGCGAGGAGCTCATCGAACAGATTGGCATCACGGTGATGCACGAGGTCGGTCACCTGATGGGTCTGGATGAGGACGACCTGTGGGAGCGGGGGCTGGACTAGCGCCGTTCTCCCCTGCCCTGATGCGCGCCATGCGAGCATGGACGAGGCTGGGGCTGATGGCGGTGCTGGGCCTGACGGGCTGCACCGGAGGCGGGGCCGAAGAGCCGCGGGTGTGTCCCCAGGTGGTGGTGTTCGCGCGCTCGGACACCGGGACGTGCATGGCGTACCCGACGCCGTGCGACGTGCCGGAAGGCTTCGTCGCGTGCTGCGGCGGCCTCTTCGGGGGCTGCGTGACGGACGTGTCCGGCACGACCTGCGTGGATGATCCGACCGACACGTGCCAGCCCGGGTCGGCCGCGGACTGCCCGGGCATCTGCCAGTAGGGCCGTGGCGGCTGAGGCGTCAGGCAAGGCGCCCCCTGGGACGCAGAGCGGGCGTCCACCCCCTCCTTTCACCAGTGAAAACCGACATGCGAGCCAGGTCCGGAATCGCCGTGACCCGGACTAGGGTTCCGCCGTCGATTGGAAGTCCAAGGAGGCTTGGGATGGTCAACGTGAGGCAGGTCGCGACGCGGCTGAAGAGTGCGCTCCTGGCGGACCCGGAGCGCTTCTACACGAACGAGACAGGGGCCTGGGTGGCGGGGCTGCCCGCGCCGCAGGACATCCGGGTGGAGACAGGCCGGGAGCCCTTCTGGATCAACCTGGGCTACTGGAAGAACGTGGAGAAGGTGGACGACTCCAACGTGGAGCGCGTGGGGGAACTGTTCCGGTCCGCGCAGGCGGAGATGGCGCGCCTGCTGGCGAGGACGGCGAACCTGGGGCCCGGCGACGCGGTGATGGACTGTGGCAACGGGTACGCGGATCAGGACCTGCTGTGGGCGGAGGAGTTCAAGCCCGCGAGCATCGTGGGGGTGAACATCACGCCCAACCAGGTGCGGGTGGGCCGGGAGCGGTTGAAGCTGACGGGGCTGGAGAACGTGGTCCGGCTGGAGGTGGGCTCCGCGACGGCGCTGCCGGGGGGCGAGGGGGCGTTCGACGTGGTGTTCGCGCTGGAGTCCGCGATGCACTTCCGGACGCGGCAGGACTTCCTGCGCGAGGCGTTCCGGGTGTTGAAGCCGGGGGGCCGGCTGGTGATGGCGGACATGGCGCAGAAGACGGACCGCGAGTCGGGCGCCGGGCTGCGGCAGCGGCTGCGCTACCGCTACTGGCGGGGGCTGATTGCCTTCCCGGAGGCGAACGTCTGGTCGACGGAGCGCTACCTGGCGGAGCTGCGGCGGGCGGGGTTCCAGGACGCGAAGGTGGAGTCCATCGCGAACGACGTGTACCCGGCGGTGAACACGGCGCTGGTGGCGCTGCGCGGGATGACGCAGCTGGAGAAGAAGCCCGGGAGCACGTCGCTGCACCAGGTGCGCGCGGACGTGCACCGGGCCATGCGGATGACGCCGGAGCAGCTCCAGTGGCCCGCGCTGTTCAACTGCGACGAGTACGCCGTCGTGTCCGCGCGCAAGCCGTGACGGCGGTTGACGGACCGGCGCTAAAGCGGCGGTAATCGGCGACGGTAGGGCCTCCGGACCTGGTGGCCGGCCCGGTCTTCAAAACCGGTGAGGGGCTGCGAGAGCAGTCCCTGGCGAGTTCGATTCCCGTGCCCTACCGCCACTCCTCACGCGCCCGTGACGAGCGCGCGTCGCCACGCCTTCGGCACCGGGCCCGGGTAGTGGAGCTCCCGCGCGCCCACGAAGGACGCCAGCGACTGGAGCGCGCGGGCCACCGCCCGGGCAGGCTCCGCGGACCGTGCGGCGTGCTCCTCGACATGGAGGGCGTTGATGACCAGCCGCCCGTGCTCCCGGTCCAGCTCCGGGTCCACCCGGCCAATCAGCCGGTCCCCGTGCAGCAGGGGCATGACGAAGTAGCCGTACTGCCGCTTCTCCTTGGGCACGTAGATCTCCAACCGGAACCGGAAGTCGAAGAGCGCCTCCGTGCGGGCCCGGTCGCAGATGAGGTTGTCGAAGGGCGAGAGCAGGACGGTGCGTCCCTCCCAGTTACCCTCCTCCGCCTCAAGCCTGTCGAGCAGCGGGAGCTCCTCGGCGTGCACGTACCAGGTGCCGGGCCAGTCGCGGCTCCCGTCCCGGATCCGCACGCGGACGATGCGCCCCGCCGCTTCCAGGTCGCGCAGCGCCTCCGGCAGTCCGGGATACGTGTCCCGGACGAAGTAGCGCCGGATGTGTGCCGCCTGCGCGACCCCCAGTGCGCGCAGCGACCGCTGCGCCGCGAGCCGGACCGCGTCACGCACGGACAGCACGTCCCGCGGCGTCCAGCCCGGAAGGCAGTGCTCCGGGAGCCCCCAGAGGCGCTGCCCCGCCGCCCTTCCCGCGACCAGGACGAGCCCGTGGCCCAACAGGAGCTCCAGCATCTGGTTCACGTTGCGCCCCGTGTTCCAGCCACCGGAGCACCAGCCCGCGCGCGACCGGTCCTCGAAGGCGTCCGACGGGAGCGGCCCCTTCCGCCGCAGCTCCCCGACGATGTAGCGGCGGAAGCCCGCGTTGTCCTTCAACCAGCGCGCGGCCTGCTGCTCACGGAGCGAACTGCCTGACGTGAAGTGACGCATCCGCGCACGGTGGATGGGGAAGTCCTCCGTCAGCACCAACGAGGCGCAGTGCGCGAAGTACTCGAAGAGCTGCCGCTCCTTCCAGATGAAGGACTCCAGGTCCGCCAGGGGATACGCGCCCAGGCGGCTCCACAGCACCAGCAGGTGGCTGCGCGCCACGACCTGGGTGGGATCGAGCTGGAGGCAGCACAGGTCGCGCACCACGTCCAGGAAACGGGCCGGGCCCGCCGCGCGGTCTCCCGCGAGGTGCTGGCGGGACAGCGCGAGCCGGCGTGCCGTCGTGGGGGAGAGGGTCCGAAGGGATTGAGCGGAGCGCATGAACGCTCGCGGAAGCTACCACGCGCCCTGTCCCAGCCCAGGCAATACGACGCGTATCAGCATTCAAGCCACGCGAGACGATTCCAATCACAGATATCACAAACATGGCTCTACGTATGATTACGTAGCTTCCTGGAAGAACGATATTTACTCGACTTGCCTATCTGGCTCTGTCTTATTGCGCACGCGCCAGACGCCTTTGGGGTGACACTCGGTCATGTCTCTGGAACCTGTATCAATCACAGTCGAGAACTTGACCCGTACGTTCCAGGGCGAGGGGCGTGACAAGCGCCAGATTGTCGCCAACGACGCACTGTCGTTCGAGGTCCGCCGAGGCGAGGTCTTCGGGCTGCTCGGGCCGAATGGCGCCGGGAAGACGACGCTCGTGAGCCAGTTGCTGGGATTGCTCCAGCCCAGCTCCGGACGCATCCTGGTGGAGGGAATTGATGTCACCCGGCGTCCCCAGCTCGTCAAGGAACTGGTGGGATTCCTGCCCCAGACACGCCTGGGGTTGCGTTTCGTGGAGGTCGAGCAGGCCCTTGTCTATGTCGGGCGCCTGCGTGGACAGACGGAAGCGGATGCCCGGAAACAGGCGCGCGAGCTGTTGGAGGAGCTGGGCCTGACGGAGTGCTCCCGACAGTATGTGTATCAACTGAGTGGTGGCCAGACACGCATCGTCAACTTCGCCATGGCGTTGATGGGCTGGCCTCCCGTGCTGCTGCTCGACGAGCCCACCAATGAGCTGGATCCGCACAAGCGCCGGCTGGTGTGGGACGTCATCGCGCGGCTGAACCGCGAGCACGGGACGACCTGCATCCTGGTCACCCACAACGTGCTGGAGGCGGAGAAGGTCATCCGGCGCGTCGCGGTGATGCAGTCCGGACGCATCATCGCCCTGGGCACGCCCGGCGAGCTCAAGGCCCGTCTGGGCGCGCGGGTCCGGCTGGAGCTGCAGCTGCGGGACGGTGAGGGCCTGGCCCCGGAGAACCACCTCAAGCTGTCCGCGATGGGCGACCTGGAGCAGCCCCACCCCGGGCGCTACCGCCTCTACCTGCCGAGCCTCCAGGTCGCGCTCGCCACCGACATCGTGGTCAACCAGCTGGGGCTGGCCCGGCTCGACGACTTCCGCCTCGCGCCGCCGTCGCTCGAGGACGTCTACCTGGAGCTGAAGGACCCGGGCGTCCCGAAGCCCGCGCCCTCCCCTGCCGTCGTGGAGGCCGCGCCCGCCGCGGCGGCCGTGGAGCTGCTTCCCGCGGCACCCTCCAGCCTGCGGCCGCGTCCCGGGGAGCCCCGGCTGACCGGCTGGCGGAAGTTCCTCGTGGACATCCAGTACCTCTGGCTGGAGCAGATGGGAGAGGTGCGCAGGACCTGGCCCCTGTTCCTCGTCTTCTCCCTGTTCATGCCGCTGGCCATGATCTTCGGGCTCGCCCGGGTCGGCCGCGGGCTGAACGACCGCGAGAGCCTCCTCTACATCATCAGCGGCGCCTCCGTCTTCGCGGTGGTCATCGAGGGCGTCGTCACCATGGCCCAGCGCGTGGGCGTGATGAAGCGCGACGGCCTGCTGCTCTATTACGCCTCACTGCCCATCAGCAAAGCGGCCTTCGTCATCTCGCTGATGCTGTCGCGGCTGTCCGTCACGCTGCCGGGCATGCTCATCCCGCTGTTCGCCGGGCCCGTCCTGTACGACGTGGACCTGCACTTCAGCCCATGGGTGCTGGTGCTGATGCCGCTGACCATCCTGTCGCTCGCGTCACTGGGCGTCACGCTGGGCACGGCGCTCAAGAGCGTGGACCTCATCGTGATGGTGACGAACGCGCTGGTCTTCGTCCTTCTCATGGCGGCCCCCGTCTTCATCCCGGAGGCCGCGCTCCCCGCGCCGCTGCGGATGCTCGGCTACGCCATTCCGCCCACCTACGCGGCGGACGCCCTGCGGCACGCGCTGGGCGGGACGATTGGCCCCCGGTTCTACCTGGACCTCGCCGTCCTCTTCGTGATGGCCGCGGGCGGGCTCTGGGCCATGTCCCGCTGGCTCCGCTGGTACGTGAAGTAGCGCCCTGCCCCCTTCAGGAATCCACCGCCAGGACCCCTCCATGACGACTGCCCGTCCATCCTCCCCGCCCATCCCGGGACCGAGCGCGCTGCCGCTGCTGGGACTCCAGGGAAGCCTCATCAAGTTCTCGCTCGACCCCGTCGCGCACATGCGCGAGGCGCACGCCACCTACGGGAACGTCGTCGCCTTCGCGAAGCAGGACCCGAAGTGGGTCTACGCCTTCGGCGCGGAGAACAACCAGCGCGTCCTCACGGACAACACGACGTTCCACATCCCGTCGATGTCGCTGACGCTGCCCATCCCGCCCGGCTCCAGCCTGGACCGGCTGAACTCCGGGCTCATCACCATGAACGGGGAGCGGCACAAGAAGCAGCGCCGGCTCATCATGCCGGTGTTCCACAAGAAGCACCTGGACGTGTACTGCGAGGACATGGTCCGCGTGACGGAGGAGTACATCTCCGGGTGGAAGGTCGGACAGCAGCTGAACGTCGCCAAGGCCATGCAGCACCTGGCGCTCATCATCGTGGGCAAGACGCTCTTCGGCACCGACTCCCGCACGGAGGCCTCGCTGCTGGGCGGCGTCATCCGCAAGTGGATCGACACCCAGACGAGCCTGGGCGTGTTCGCCTTCCCCCGCGACCTGCCGGGGACGCCCTACCGCCGGCTGCTGCGCCTGTCGGAGACGCTGGAGGCGCACCTGCTCAAGAAGATTGAACAGAAGCGCGCCAACCCGGAGCCGCAGCACGACCTGCTGTGGCTGCTGATGCAGGCGCGCGACGAGGAGGGGACGGAGATGACCGACCACGAGCTGATCGGCCAGGCCAACAACCTCTTCAACGGCGGCCATGAGACGAGCGGCAACGCCCTGGGCTGGACGCTGTTCCTGCTGTCCCAGCACCCGGAGATCCTCGCCAACGTGCTGGAGGAGCTGAAGTCCGTGCTGCGCGGCGGCGCTCCGGGTGTCGAGCACCTGGGAAAGCTGCCGCTGCTCGAGGGGTGCATCAAGGAGAGCCTGCGCCTGCTGCCGCCGGGCACCTACAGCATGCGCGTGGTGAACGAGCCGGTGGAGCTGGGCGCGCACACAATTCCCAAGGGCACGCTCGTCATCCTCAGCATCTACATGACGCACATGATGCCGGAGCTGTACCCCGAGCCGCGGAAGTTCAAGCCCGAGCGCTGGCACAAGGCGCCGGCGAACCCCTACGGCTTCATGACGTTCAGCGCGGGCGCGCGCCGCTGCATCGGCGCCGAGTTCGCGATGATGGAGATGAAGATCGTCCTCGCCATCCTGCTCCAGCGCTTCAGCATGCAGCTGGACGCGGGCGCGAGGATCGACCGCCGCGTCCGGCTGACGCTGTTCCCGAAGCGCGGCATCCCGATGACGCTGGGCGAGCCCGGACGCCTCCCGGTGCGCGCGGGCGTGCGCGGCAACATCCACGAGATGGTCGACCTCTCCTGAACGAAGCGCGGTGTGGGGGAACGGCAGGCGCGGCAACGCCGCGTCCGCACCCTCATGCCTTCACGCCAAGGCCCCTTCCGCCATGAATGCTTCGCGATCCTCCTCCACCCCTGGGTTCTCCACGCTCGTCGAGCTGCTGCGCACGCGTGCGCTCCATCAGCCCGACGCCCGTGCGTTCACCTTCCTGCTGGATGGTGAGTCGGAAGAGGCCCCGCTGACGTACGCGGAGCTGGACCGCCAGGCCCGGGCCATTGGCGCGCTCCTGATCCAGGGTGGCTGGGCGGGGCGCCGGGCGCTGCTGCTGTACGCACCGGGGCCGGAGTACATCGCCGCGTTCTTCGGGTGTCTGTATGCCGGCGTCACCGCCGTGCCGGCCTACCCGCCAATGCGGCCCCGCCAGGCCCCCCGGCTCCAGGCCATCGCGGCCGATGCCCAGGCGGAGCTGGCGCTCACGACATCGCCCATCCTGGAGATGCTCCAGGGCTTCTTCACGGACATGCCGGACCTGGCGGCGCTGAAGTGGCTGGCCACGGATGGCGAGGACGTCGCCGGGTACGCGGAAGGCTGGCGGGCCCCGGAGATGGGCTCCGGGACGCTCGCGTTCCTCCAGTACACCTCCGGCTCCACGTCCACGCCCAAGGGCGTGGTGCTCACGCATGGCAACCTGCTGCACAACCTGACGCTCATCCAGCGCTGCTTCGGGCACACGCCCGAGAGCCGGGGCGTCATCTGGCTGCCGCCGTACCACGACATGGGGCTCATCGGAGGCATCCTCCAGCCCATCTTCGTCGGGTTCCCCGTCACGCTGATGTCGCCGCTGGCCTTCCTCCAGCGCCCCATGCGCTGGCTGGAGGCCGTCTCCCGCGAGCGCGCAACCACCAGCGGTGGACCGAACTTCGCATACGACCTGTGCGCGCGCCGGGCCACGGCCGAGGACCTGGAGAAGCTCGACCTCAGCGCGTGGAATGTCGCCTTCACCGGCGCGGAGCCCGTGAGGACGGAGACGCTCGACCGCTTCACGGAGGTGTTCGGGCCCCGTGGCTTCCGCCGAAGTGCCTTCTATCCCTGCTACGGCCTGGCCGAGGCGACGCTGATCGTCTCCGGCGGTGAGCACACCGCGCTTCCGGTGATGCGGAGCGCACGGGCGGATGCGCTGGAACAGAACCGGTTCATCGAAGCGCCCCCCGGTGCCGACGGCGCGCGGTCCTTCATCGGGTGCGGCCAGAGTCTTCCGGACCAGCGGATCCTCATCGTGGATCCGCGGACGGGGGTGGAGCTGACGTCCGGGCAGGTCGGCGAGATCTGGGTGTCCGGCCCGAGCGTCGCCCAGGGCTACTGGCGCCGTCCGGAGCAGACGGCGCAGACGTTCCACGCGCACCTCGCGGGCGGCACGGAGGGGCCCTTCCTGCGGACCGGGGACCTGGGCTTCCTGGAGGGCGGCGAGCTCTTCGTCACGGGCCGCCTCAAGGACCTGATCATCCTCCGGGGCCGCAACCACTACCCGCAGGACCTGGAGCTGACGGCCGAGCAGAGCCACCCCGCGCTGCGCTCCGGCTGTGGCGCGGCGTTCTCGATGGAAGCGGGCGGCGAAGAGCAGCTCGTCATCGTGTACGAGCTGGACCGCCAGCACCTGAAGACCGACCCGGAGCCCGTGGCCGCTGCCATCCGGCAGGCCGTCTCCGAACAGCATGGCGTCTACGTCTCCGAGGTCGTCCTCATCCGGACCGGCGGCATCCCGAAGACGTCGAGCGGGAAGATCCAGCGCAACGCCTGCCGGGAGGACCTCCGGTCGGGAGCGCTGGACGTCATCAGTCGCAGCGGGCCGGCCCGCCTCGAGCAGGGAGCCGGGGAGCCAGTGCTGGACCGGGAGCGACTGCTGGCGGCCGCGCCGGAGGAGCGACCGGGGCTGCTGGAGCAGGACCTGCGGGAGCGGGTGGCCCGGCTCCTTCAGGTGGCGCCCACCCAGGTTCCTTCGGGACAGCCGGTCAGCGGCCTGGGGCTCGACTCGCTCATGGCCGTGGAGCTCCAGCACGGCGTCGAGTCGTGCTTCCACGTGCCGTTGCCCATGGCGGACGTGCTGGAGGGGGCCACGCTCGGCGACCTGGCGGCGCTGGTGCTGCGCGCGCTGGAGACGCAGGCGGATGTCCCCGGTGTGGACGCGGTCGTGCCCACGGCGGAGGCCGGTTCGGACAGGGCCCCGCTTTCGCCGGGCCAGCAGGCCCTCTGGTTCCTTCAGCAGTTCGATCCCGGGAGCGTCGCGTACAACATCGCGAGCGCGGTCCGGATCCGCGGCCTCCTGGACGTGGCGGCGCTGCGCGCTTCGCTCCGGGCCCTGGTGGAGCGGCATGAGCAGCTTCGCTCCACCTTCTCGGATCAGCCGGGCGGCGCGGTGCAGGTCCTCTCGCCCTTCCACGACGGATGCTTCCTGCTGGAAGAGGCCTTCGCCCCGAGCGAGGCGTGGCTGCGGGAGCGGCTGAGCGCGGAGGCGCACCGTCCGTTCGACCTGGAGCGCGGTCCGCTCCTGCGCGTCCAGCTCTTCGAGCGCTCGGCGCAGGAGCACGTGCTGTTGCTGGTCGTCCACCACGTCGTGGCCGACCTGTGGTCGCTGACGGTGATGATCCGCGAGCTGGATCAGCTCTATCCCGCCGCGCTCGCGGGCCATCCGGCGAACCTGCCCGCGCTGCCCATGCGCTACACGGACCAGGTGCGGCGCCAGCTCGCGCGGCTGGAGCGCGGTGAAGGCGAGCGGTTGTGGGCGTACTGGCGTGAGCAGCTCGCGGGCACCCTGCCCGTCCTCGACCTCCCGACGGATCATCCGCGGCCGCCGGTGCAGACCTACCGTGGCGGCTCCGTTCCGTTCCGGGTAGGGGCCGAGGTCAGCGCGAAGCTCAAGGCGCTCGCGCGTGGCGCCGAGACGACCCTCTTCACGGCGCTGCTCGCGGCGTTCCAGGTGCTGCTGCACCGGCACAGTGGGCAGGACGACATCCTGGTCGGTTCTCCGACGCTGGGGCGGACCGAGGCGGGCACGGCCCACGTCGTGGGCTACTTCGTGAACCCCGTCGTCCTCCGGGCCGACCTGTCCGGGCGGCCGGCCTTCGAGGCGTTCCTGCGGCGGATGCGGCAGGTCGTCCTGGAGGCGCTGAAGCACCAGGACTTCCCCTTCGCCCTGCTCGTCGACCGCCTCCACCCGAAGCGGGACGCGAGCCGGTCACCGCTCTTCCAGGCCATGTTCACCCTGCAGCAGGCCCAGCTGCCGGCGGCCCTGCGAGGCCTGCCCGAGTTCGCGCTGGGCTCCGCGGGGGCCACGATGACGGTCGGTGGGCTCCCGTTCGAGGCCATCGCGCTCGAACAGCAGGTGTCGCAGTTCGACCTCACCCTGATGATGGCCGAGCACGACGCGGAGCTCGTCGGCGCGTTCCAGTACAACTCGGACCTGTTCGAGGCGGCGACGGTCGAGCGGATGAGCGGCCGGTTCATGACGCTGCTCGAGAGCATCGTCGCGGATCCCCGCCAGCCGGTCTCCACCGTGCCGGTCCTGCCGGAGGCCGAGCGTCAGCGGCTGCTGGTGGACCTCAACGCCACCGCCGCGCCCTACCCGCTGGAGCTCTCGCTCCCCGCCCTCTTCTTCGCCCAGGCCGCGCGCACTCCGGACGCCACGGCCCTCTTCACCGCTGAAACGCAGCTCTCCTTCCGTACTCTCACCGAGCGCGTCTGCCGCCTCGCCCACCACCTGCGCCACCTGGGCGTCGGCCCCGAAGTCACCGTCGGCGTCTTCCTCCAGCGCTCCGACGAGCTCGTCACCAGCCTCCTCGCCATCCTCTGCGCGGGCGGCGCCTACGTCCCCCTCGACCCTGCCTACCCCTCCGAGCGCCTGGCCCTCATGCTCGAGGACTCTCGCGCCGGGCTCGTCCTCTCCCACTCGGAGCTTCGCGACAGGTTGCCGGCGGGGGCGCACCGCGCGCTGTGCCTCGATGAGGTAGCCGATGAAGTCGCCTCGCGGCCTTCGTCTCCTCCGCCGCTGAGCCTCTTCCCGGAGAACCTCGCCTACCTCATCTACACCTCGGGCTCCACGGGACGTCCCAAGGCTGTCGCCATCAGCCACCGCAGCGCTGTCGCCATGCTCTTCTGGGCCCGCGACTGCTTCTCCGCGGAGGAGCGCTCCGGCGTGCTGGCCAGCACCTCCGTCTGCTTCGACCTCTCCGTCTTCGAGCTCTTCGTCCCCCTGTGCTTCGGTGGCAGCGTCGTCCTCGCGGACAACGCCCTTCAGTTGCCTTCGCACCCCGCCGCCTCTCACGTCACCCTCCTCAACACCGTCCCCTCCGCCCTCTCCGAGCTGCTTCGCGGCGCGGGCCTTCCCTCGTCCGTCCGCACCGTCAACCTCGCGGGCGAGCCGCTTCCTCGCGCCCTGGTGTCGCGCGCCTTCCAGGTGCCCACCCTCCAGCGCCTCTTCAACCTCTACGGCCCTTCCGAGGACACCACCTATTCCACCTGGGCCCTCCTCGACGCCGACGCCTCGGGCACGCCTCCCATTGGACGCGCCATCGCCAACTCCCAGGTGTACCTGCTGGACCGCTTCGGGCAGCCGACTCCTCTGGGCGTCCCGGGCGAAGTCTTCCTCGGCGGTGAGGGCCTCGCGCGTGGCTACCTCGGTCAGCCCTCGCTCACCGCGGAGCGCTTTGTCCCCAACCCCTTCAGCACTTCGCCGGGTGCTCGCCTCTACCGCACCGGCGACCTCGCTCGCTGGCGCGCGGATGGACAGCTGGAGTTCCTGGGTCGCAACGACAACCAGGTGAAGTTGCGCGGCTTCCGCATCGAGTTGGGGGAGATTGAGGCCGCGCTGGCCCGTCAGCCGGGCGTGCGCGAGGTGGCCGTCCTCGTCCGCGAGGATGTGCCCGGCGACAAGCGCCTCGTCGCGTACCTCGTCCTTGCTCCCGACGCTCCTTCCGTCAGTGAGCTGCGCCGCACGTTGCAGCAACTGCTTCCCGGCTACATGGTGCCTGCGCACCTGCTGCCGCTGGATGCGCTTCCGCTTACGCCCAACGGCAAGCTGGACCGGCGCGCCTTGCATGCACCGGATGCCCGGCCCTCTCTGGACACGGGGTTCATCGCGCCGCAGAGCGCGCTGGAGGTGCAGCTTGCTTCCGCGTGGCAGGCCGTCCTTCGCCTCGACAAGGTCGGCGTCCACGACAACTTCTTCGACCTCGGTGGCAACTCGCTGCTGGCCACCCAGGTGGTCTCCCGGCTGCGCGACCAGTTCGCCATCTCGGTGCCGCTGCACGTCCTCTTCCAGGCGCCGAGCATCTCGGGGCTCGCGCGTCATCTCCAGGCCCACGCGCCTGCGGCGCAATCGCTCCAGCCTTCCTTCAAGCCTCGTCCCGCGGGCCCCCTTCCCCTCTCCTTTGCCCAGGAGCGGCTCTGGTTCATCGACCAACTGCTACCGGGGAACCCGCTCTACGTCATGCCGCTGGCGGTGCGGCTGACGGGGACGCTGGATGCGGCGGCCCTCGCGCACAGCCTGCGTGCCCTGGTTCAGCGCCATGAGAGCCTGCGCACCACGTTCGGCCTGGTGGACGACAAGCCCGTGCAGCTCATCGCGTCCGTGCAGGACGTGCCCCTGCCGCTCGTCGACCTGCGCCCGCTTCCGGCCGACGAACAGTCCGCAGCTGTGGCTCAGCACACACAGACCTTCGCCGTGCAGCCGTTCGATTTGCACACGGGACCGCTGCTGCGCTCCTGCCTGCTTCGGCTCGCGGACGACTCGCACCTGTGGCTGCTGTCGCTGCATCACATCGTGGCGGATGGCTGGTCCCTGGGTGTCCTCGTCCAGGAGGTCGCCGCGCTCTACGCCTCCGCGTTGCGCGGTGAGCCGGCCTCCCTGCCCGCACTGCCCATCCAGTACGCCGACTATGCGCTCTGGCAGCGCGAGTGGCTCCAGGGCCCGGCCCGTCAACCACTGCTGGACTACTGGACCCGACAGCTCGCGGACGTGCCCTCCGTCCTCGAACTGCCCACGGACTTCCCTCGCCCCGCGATCGCTTCGAGCCGCGGCGCGCTTCAGCCGCTGCAACTTCCCGTGGAGCTCACGACGGCCCTGAAGGCGCTCAGCAGGGAGGAGGGCGTCACCCTCTTCATGACGCTGATGGCCGCCTTCCAGGTCCTCCTGCAGCGCTACTGCGCCAAGGATGACTTCGTCGTCGGCACCCCCATCGCCAACAGGACCCTCGGCCAAACCGAGTCGCTCATCGGCTGCTTCGTCAACACGCTCCCCATTCGCGCGAACCTCGCCGGGCAGCCTTCCTTCCGCGCGCTGCTGCGTCGCGTGCAGGCCACCTGCCTGGAGGCCTATGCGCACCAGGAGCTGCCCTTCGAGCACCTGGTCGACGCGCTCCATCTCTCGCGGGACCTGAGCCATACGCCGCTCGTCCAGGTCCTCTTCGTCCTCCAGAACGCGCCCATGACGGCGCCGGAACTTCCCGGCCTGCACCTGGAGCCACTTCCCACCCAGAGCACCACCGCGAAGTTCGACCTCACGCTCAATCTCGAGGAGACCTCCGGTGGACTGACGGGTTGGTTCGAGTACCGCACCGAACTGTTCACGACGGAAACGATCCAGCGACTGATGGGCCAGTTCCAGACGTTGCTCGAAGGCATCGTGGCCACGCCGAACCAGCCGCTCGCGATGCTGCCGGTGCTGTCGGAGCGCGAGCGACAGCAGGTGCTGGTGGAGTTCAACGCCAACACCTCCGCCTATCCGTCCGACTCTATCGCCTCGCTCTTCCATGCCCAGGCCGCCCGGACTCCGGACGCGCTCGCCCTGCTCACCTCCGACACCTCCCTCACCTACCGCGCACTTTCCGAGCGCGCTGGCCGCCTCGCCCACCACCTGCGTCACCTGGGTGTCGGCCCCGAGGTCACCGTCGGCGTCTTCCTGGAGCGCTCGCCCGACCTCATCGTCAGTCTCCTGGCCATCCTCTCCGCGGGTGGCGCATACCTTCCTCTCGACACCAGCTATCCCTCCGAGCGCCTTGCCTTCATGCTCGAGGATTCCCGCGCCTCCCTCGTCCTCTCTCACTCGGCGCTGGCTCCTCGGCTTCCGCCGGGCTCTCAACGCACCCTGTGCCTTGATGAGGTTGCCGTCGAGCTCGCTTCGCGGCCTTCGTTCCCGCCTCCTCTCTCCGTCTCACCCCAGGGCCTCGCCTACGTCATCTACACGTCGGGTTCCACGGGACGTCCCAAGGGCGTCAGCGTTCCGCACCAGGCCGTCATCCGCCTGGTGAAGGACTCCAACTACTTCGCCCTGCGTGCCGATGACGTCGTGTTGCACCTGGCGCCCACCGCCTTCGACGCCTCCACCTTCGAGGTGTGGGCCCCGCTTCTCAATGGCGCCCGGCTGGCCCTCTTCCCCGCCTCGCCTCCTTCCGCTGAGTCCCTGGCCCACGCCGTCTCCCACTTCAACGTCTCCACCCTCTGGCTGACCGCGGGCCTCTTCCATCAGCTCGTTGACTCCCTCGACGACTCCCTGCTGCCCTTGCTGCGGCCTCTGCGCACCTTGTTGGCGGGTGGTGACGTCCTCTCGCCCTCGCACGTGCGGGCCTGGCTCTCGCGCCTCCCCCACTGCACCCTCGTCAACGGCTACGGCCCCACCGAGAACACCACCTTCACCTGCTGCGCTCCTCTCTCGGATGCCTCGCAGGTGGGTGCCTCTGTCCCGCTGGGCCGCCCCATCTCCAACACCTCCGTCTTCGTCCTGGACCGCTTCGGCCAGCCCTCTCCCATTGGCGTCCCGGGGGAACTCTTCGCAGGCGGGGACGGCCTGGCGCGTGGCTACCTTGGCCAGCCTTCGCTCACCGCGGAGCGCTTCGTCCCCAATCCCTTCAGCGCTTCGCCCGGTTCCCGCCTCTACCGCACCGGCGACCTCGCTCGCTGGCGCACGGACGGCCAACTGGAGTTCCTCGGCCGCCGCGACAACCAGGTGAAGCTGCGCGGCTTCCGCATCGAACTGGGGGAGATTGAGGCTGCGCTGGCCCGTCAACCTGGAGTGCGCGAGGTGGCTGTCCTCGTCCGCGAGGATGTGCCCGGCGACAAGCGCCTCGTCGCGTACCTCGTCCTCGCTCCCGACGCTCCTTCCGTCAGTGAGCTGCGCCGCGCTCTTCAGCAGGCGCTTCCCGGCTACATGGTGCCCGCGCACCTGCTGCCCCTGGATGCGTTCCCGCTCACGCCTAATGGCAAGCTGGACCGGCGCGCGTTGCCTGCACCGGATGCTCGGCCTTCGCTGGACACGGGCTTCGTCGCGCCGCAGAGCGCGCTGGAGGTGCAGCTCGCCTCCGCGTGGCAGGCCGTCCTTCGCCTCGACAAGGTCGGCGTCCACGACAACTTCTTCGACCTCGGTGGCAACTCGTTGCTGGCCACCCAGGTGGTTTCCCGGCTGCGCGACCGGTTCGCCATCTCTGTTCCGCTTCACGCCTTCTTCCAGGCACCGAGCATCTCGGGGCTCGCGCGTCACCTTCAGGCCCACGCGCCTACTTCGCAGGCGCTTGAGCCCGCCTTCAAGCCTCGTCCCGATGGACCCCTTCCCCTCTCCTTTGCTCAGGAGCGGCTCTGGTTCATCGATCGGCTCATTCCGGACAGCGCCCTCTATTCGATCCCGCTGGCCGTGCGGCTGACGGGGACGCTGGATGCGGCGGCCCTCGCGCACAGCCTGCGAGCCCTGGTTCAGCGCCATGAGAGCCTTCGCACCACGTTCGGACTGGTGGACGACAAGCCCGTGCAGCTCATCGCGTCCGTGCAGGACGTGCCGCTGCCGCTCACCGACCTTCGCTCGCTTCCGGCCGACGAACAGTCCGCCGCAGTGGCCCAGCACACGCAGTCCTTCGCCGCGCAGCCCTTCGATTTGATCAAGGGACCACTGCTGCGCTCCTGTCTGCTTCGGCTCGCGGACGACTCGCACCTGTGGCTGCTGTCGCTGCATCACATCGTGGCCGATGGCTGGTCCCTGGGCGTGCTCGTTCAGGAGGTCGCCGCGCTCTACGCTTCCGCATCGCGTGGTGAGCCGGATGCGTTGCCTGCGCTGCCGATCCAGTACGCCGACTATGCGCTCTGGCAGCGCGAGTGGCTCCAGGGCCCGGCCCGTCGACCGCTGGTGGACTACTGGACCCGGCAGCTCGCGGACGTGCCCTCCGTCCTCGAACTGCCCACGGACTTCCCGCGTCCCGCGGTGCCGTCGCCCCAGGGGGCCCTGCACGCGATCCAGCTCCCGTCGGAGCTCACGGCGTCCTTGAAGGCGCTCAGCCGCGAAGAGGGGCTCACCCTCTTCATGACGCTGATGGCCGCCTTCCAGGTCCTCCTCCAGCGCTACTGCGCCAAGGATGACTTCGTCGTCGGTACTCCCATCGCCAACAGGACGCGCAGCGAGACCGAGTCGCTCATCGGCTGCTTCATCAACACGCTTCCCATTCGCGCGAACCTCTCCGGTCAGCCTTCCTTCCGCGCGCTGCTGCGGCGGGTGCAGGCCACCTGTCTGGAGGCCTACGCGCACCAGGAGCTGCCCTTCGAGCACCTCGTCGACGCGCTCCACCTGTCGCGCGACCTCCGACACACGCCGCTCGTCCAGGTGCTCTTCGTCCTCCAGAACGCTCCCATGGCGGCGCTGGCTCTCCCCGGCCTGCATCTGGAGCCGCTGCCCACCCAGAGCACCACCGCCAAGTTCGACCTCACGCTCAACCTGGAGGAGACCTCGGATGGGCTGAAGGGCTGGTTCGAATACCGCACGGGCTTGTTCGCCGCGCCCACGATCGCTCGGCTCGCCGAACAGTTCGCCACCTTGCTGGCTGGCGTCGTTGCGGCACCGGACGCGGAGGTCCACACGCTGCCGGTGCTGTCGGAGCGCGAGCGACGGCAGGTGCTGGTGGAGTTCAACGCCAACACCTCCGCCTATCCGTCCGACTCCATCGCCTCGCTCTTCCATGCCCAGGCCGCCAGGACTCCGGACGCGCTCGCGCTCCTCACCTCCGACGCCTCCCTCACCTACCGCGACCTCTCCGAGCGTGCCGGCCGCCTCGCCCACCACCTGCGTCACCTGGGTGTCGGCCCCGAGGTCACCGTTGGCGTCTTCCTGGAGCGCTCGCCCGACCTCATCGTCAGTCTCCTGGCCATCCTCTCCGCGGGCGGCGCCTACCTCCCCCTCGACACCAGCTACCCCTCCGAGCGCCTTGCCTTCATGCTCGAGGACTCCCGCGCCTCCCTCGTCCTCTCTCACTCGGCGCTCTCCTCCAGGCTGCCCACGGGCGCCCACCGGGTGCTGTGCCTCGACGAGGTGCAATCCGAGGTGGACTCGCGACCGTCCTCGCCTCCGGCCTGCGCCCTTTCACCCCAGGGCCTCGCCTACGTCATCTACACATCGGGTTCCACGGGACGTCCCAAGGGCGTCAGCGTTCCGCATCAGGCCGTCATCCGACTGGTGAAGGACTCCAACTACTTCGCCCTGCGTGCCGATGACGTCGTGCTGCACCTGGCGCCCACCGCCTTCGACGCCTCCACCTTCGAAGTGTGGGCCCCGCTTCTCAATGGCGCCCGGCTGGCCCTCTTCCCCGCCTCGCCTCCTTCCGCTGAGTCCCTGGCCCACGCCGTCTCCCACTTCAACGTCTCCACCCTCTGGCTGACCGCGGGCCTCTTCCATCAGCTCGTCGACTCCCTCGACGACTCCCTGCTGCCCCTGCTGCGGCCCCTTCGCACCTTGTTGGCGGGTGGTGACGTCCTCTCGCCTTCGCACGTGCGGGCCTGGCTCTCGCGCCTGCCCCATTGCACCCTCGTCAACGGCTACGGCCCCACCGAGAACACCACCTTCACCTGCTGCGCTCCTCTCTCGGATGCCTCGCAGGTGGGGGCCTCTGTCCCGCTGGGCCGCCCCATCTCCAACACCTCCGTCTTCGTCCTGGACCGCTTCGGCCAGCCCTCTCCCATTGGTGTGCCGGGGGAACTCTTCGCAGGCGGAGACGGACTGGCGCGTGGCTATCTCGACCAGCCTTCGCTCACCGCGGAGCGCTTCGTCCCCAATCCCTTCAGCGCTTCACCCGGTGCTCGCCTCTACCGCACGGGCGACCTCGCTCGCTGGCGCGCGGACGGACAGCTGGAGTTCCTCGGCCGCCGCGACAACCAGGTGAAGCTGCGTGGCTTCCGGATTGAGTTGGGGGAGATTGAGGCCGCGCTGGCCCGTCAACCTGGAGTGCGCGAGGTGGCTGTCCTCGTCCGCGAGGATGTGCCCGGCGACAAGCGCCTCGTCGCGTACCTCGTCCTCGCTTCTGACGCTCCTTCCGTCAATGAGCTGCGCCGCGCGTTGCAGCAACTGCTTCCTGGCTACATGGTGCCCGCGCACCTGCTGCCCCTGGATGCGTTCCCGCTCACCCCCAATGGCAAGCTGGACCGGCGCGCGTTGCCCGCGCCGGATGCTCGGCCTTCGCTGGACACGGGCTTCGTCGCGCCGCAGAGCGCGCTGGAGGTGCAGCTTGCCTCGGCGTGGCAGGCCGTCCTTCGCCTCGACAAGGTCGGCGTTCACGACAACTTCTTCGACCTCGGCGGCAACTCGCTGCTGATGGTCCAGCTTCACACGCGGCTTCGCGAAGCCTTGAAGCTCGACGTCCCGCTGGTCGAGCTCTTCCAGGCTCCCACCATCCGCTCACTCGCGAAGCACGTCACGCAGCAGTCCGAAGCGGGCTCGTTCGAGCACAGCCAGGACCGGGCCACGAATCGCAAGGCCTCGATGAAGAACCAGCGGGCACTGCGCGAGCGCAACAAGACGTCGAAGAAGTAACCCCGGCACCCGAGACCTCACGATGGACACCTCAGAGACCTTCAGTCACGAAGTCGCGATCATCGGCATGAGCGGGCGCTTCCCCGGTGCGCGGAGCGTCGACGCGCTCTGGGAGAACCTCTGCTCGGGCGCCGAGTCCATCTCCTTCTTCTCCGACGCGGAGCTGGCCGCCGCCGGTGTCGACGCTTCCGTGCGAGGCCGGCCCGACTACGTCCCTGCCCGGGGCGTGATCGCCGACATCGACCAGTTCGATGCCTCGTTCTTCGGCCTCGCTCCTCGCGAAGCCGCCACCATGGACCCCCAGCAGCGCCTCTTCCTGGAGTGCGCCGCGGAGGTCCTCGATCGCGCGGGCCATGGCGCTCCCGCCCCCGACAACCGCACCAGCGTCTTCGCCGGGGTGAGCACCAACACGTATCTCCTCAACAACCTCTGCACCAACGCAGAGGTCATGACGACGGTCGACAGCTACGAGCTCATGCTCGGCAACGACAAGGACTTCGTCGCGACACGCGTGGCCTACAAGCTTGGCCTTCGCGGTCCCAGCCTCACCGTCCAGACCGCCTGCTCCACCTCGCTCGTCGCCGTCCACCTCGCGGCCCAGTCCCTCGCCAATGGCGAGTGCGACATGGCGCTGGCGGGAGGCGTCTGCATCCGCGTTCCACAGGCCTCCGGCTACGTCTACGAGCCGGAAGGCATCCTGTCGCCGGATGGCCACTGCCGTACCTTCGATGCCAAGGCCCAGGGCACCGTCAGCGGCAACGGCGTTGGCGTCGTCCTCCTCAAGCGCCTCTCGGATGCGCTGAACGACGGCGACACCGTCTATGCCGTCATCAAGGGCTCGGCCATCAACAACGATGGCGCCCTCAAGCCGGGCTTCACGGCGCCCAGCGTCGACGGTCAGGCTGAAGCCATCGCCGAAGCGCTCGCCATGGCCGACGTGGAGGCCTCTTCCATCTCCTACGTCGAAGCGCACGGCACCGCCACGCCCCTGGGCGACCCCATTGAGCTGGCGGCACTCAAGCGCGCCTTCCGCTCCTCTTCGCGCGCCACGTGCGCCCTGGGTTCGGTCAAATCCAACCTGGGCCATTTGGATGCGGCGGCCGGTGTCACTGGCCTCATCAAGACGGCTCTGGCGCTGCACCACCGCAAGCTGCCGCCCAGCCTTCACTACTCCGCGCCCAATCCGCAGCTGGGCCTGGAGGACAGCCCCTTCTACGTCAATGCGTCGCTGAAGGACTGGCAGCCTCCTGCTGGTGTTCCGCGCAGGGCTGGCGTGAGTGCCTTCGGCATCGGCGGCACCAACGCCCACGTCGTGCTTGAGGAGGCTCCCGAACCTGATTCTTCCGAGCCGTTGATCAGTGCGGGCACGCCGCAGGTGCTGGTGCTTTCGGCGAAGACGGCTTCGGCGCTGGAGAGCGCCACCGCGCAGCTCGCCTCGCACCTGCAGGGCCACCCTGAGCTGCCCCTGGCTGACGTTGCCTTCACCCTTCAGGTGGGTCGCCGGCTGTTGCCCCACCGCCGCTTCGTCATCGCTTCCGACGCCCTCCAGGCCTCGCAACTCCTCCAGGACGCACAGCCTTCTGCCTTCGACGAATCCGACGACCGGCCCGTCGTCTTCATGTTCCCCGGCGGCGGCGCTCAGTACGCCCTCATGGGCCAGGCCCTCTACGCGTCCCTCCCTCTCTTCCGCGACACCGTCGACCACTGCGCTTCGCTCCTGCTGCCCGTCCTGGGCCAGGACTTGCGCGCCGTCCTCTACCCCGAGGCTTCCCGCGCCGACGCTTGCGCCTCCCTCCTGCGCCAGCCTCGCCTCGGCCTCCCCGCCCTCTTCGTCACCTCCTACGCCCTCGCCCAGCAGTGGCTCGCCTGGGGCCTCAAGCCCCAGGCCCTCATCGGCCACTCCCTCGGTGAGTACGTCGCCGCCTGTCTCGCGGGCGTCTTCTCACTGAAAGACGCGCTCGCCCTTGTCTGCCTTCGTGGCCGTCTCTTCGAGCAGTTGCCCTCGGGCTCCATGCTCAGCGTCGCCCTCTCCGAGGCCGACGTCCTTCCGCTGTTGGGCGATTCGCTCTCCCTCGCCGCCGTCAACGCTCCCTCGCTCTGCGTTGTCTCTGGCCCTACCGCTTCCATCTCCCAGCTGGCCGAGCGCCTTCGCGCCTCCTCCGTCGAGCACCGCGAAATCGCCATCGACGTCGCCGCCCACTCCTCCATGGTGGAGCCGCTGCTCGCGGAGTTCACCCGCGTCCTCTCTTCCCTCTCCCTCCAGCCTCCTTCTCTTCCCTTCCTCTCCAACGTCTCTGGCACCTGGATTACCTCCAGCGAAGCCACCAGCCCCGACTACTGGGCCCGCCACCTTCGCCAGACGGTTCGCTTCGCCTCTGGCGTTCAGACGGCGCTCGCGTCTCTTCCTTCGCCCCTCTTCCTTGAAGTGGGCCCAGGCCAGACGCTCTCCCGTCTCGCCCACCTCTCCACTCGTGCCCATCCGGACGCCCTCGTCCTCTCCTCCATGCGCCACCCCCAGGAGGAGTCCGATGACGTCCACGTGCTGCTCTCGTCCCTCGGCCGCGCCTGGCTCTCCGGCGTCCCCATCTCCTGGCCTGCCGTCCACGCCTCGCCTCCTCGTCGCGCCCTGCTCCCCACCTACCCCTATGAGCGTCAGCGCTTCTGGGTGGAGCCGGGCCACGCTTCGCTTGCTTCTCTCGCGGACCCGCTTCGCAAGCAGGCTCGCGTCGAGGACTGGTTCTACCTGCCGTCCTGGAAGCGCTCCCTTCCGCCTTCCTCCGCTGCCTCCACGCCTCGCCGCTGCCTCGTCTTCATCGACTCGCTTGGGCTCGCTGCCTCTCTCGTCTCGCGGCTCGAAGCCCTCGGCCACTCCGTCTTCTCTGTCTCCTTGGGCGCGGAGTACCAGCGAAACGGTCCGCGCTCGTTCACGCTGAACCCGACGATCCGTGGCGATTACGAGCGGCTGCTCACCGCACTCCAGGTCCGGGAGCAGCCGCTGGACACCGTCGTGCACTGCTGGAGTGTCACTGGCGACGAGCCGGCGGTCCGGGAAGAACGTGCGCACTTCGAACACACGCAAGAGCGCGGCTACTACAGCATGCTGTTCCTCGCGCAGGCGCTCGACACGCTGGGCTTTGACAAGCCCTTGCGCATCGACGTCGTGTCGAATCGCCTCTGCGATGTCACCGCCCTGGAGCCAGCCCAGCCGGAGAAGGCCACGCTGCTGGGCCCCTGCACGGTGATTCCGCAGGAGTTCCCGCACATCTCCTGCCGCTGCATCGACATCGTGCTTCCCGACGGTGGCGTCTCTCCGTCATCGGCGCTCGTCGGCCAGCTCCTGACGGAGCTCGAAGCCCACGCCTCGGAGCCGTTGGTTGCCTATCGCGGCCACCAGCGCTGGGTGCAGGCCTACGAACCGCTCCGGTTGGAAGCCGCCACGCAGCCGGGTCCGGCGCTTCGTCAGCGCGGGACGTACCTCATCACGGGCGGCCTTGGCGGCGTCGGCCTGCTGCTGGCCGAGCACCTCGCGCGAACCGTCCAGGCCCGGCTCGTCCTCGTCGGCCGCACCGGCCTGCCCTCGCGGGAGCTCTGGCCGGAGTGGCTCTCCCAGCACCCTTCGGATGAGCCCACCTGCCAGCGGATCCGCAAGCTCCAGGAGCTGGAGGCGCTGGGCGCGGAGGTGCTCGTGCTGAGCGCGGACGTCGCCAACGTGGACTCGATGCGTGCCGCCCTCTCCCAGGCCACTGGCCGCTACGGTCCCCTTCACGGTTTGATTCATGCGGCGGGCATCACCCACGGCACGTCCATCTTCAGCCCGCTTCGCGACGTGGGCCGTCAGGAGTCCGCGTCCCAGTTCCAGCCCAAGGTCCACGGGCTCTACGTCCTGGACACGCTGCTCCGGGACTCGGCGTTGGACTTCTGCGTGCTGCTGTCCTCGAACGCTTCGGTCCTGGGCGGACTGGGCTTCGTCGCGTACTCGGCGGCCAACCTGTTCGTCGATGCCTTCGCGGCCCGTCAGAACAAGCGAGGCGGGACGCCGTGGATCAGCACGAACTGGGATGGCTGGCAGGTGCAGCAGCCGAACCCGCGCGCCCAGGTCCGCACCAGCATGGACCGCTACACGATGACGGCGCCGGAAGCGCTCGATGCCTTCCAGCGGATCCTCAGCCGGGGACTGGGCTGCGGGCAGATCGTCGTCTCCACCGGAGACCTCCAGGCCCGGCTCGCCCTGTGGCTCCAGCGGGACGCCGCGCTGCCCGGCACCACGGAGTCGGCCGCGTCCGCACCGCATGCACGCCCCCACCTGAAGACGCCCTACGCCGCCCCCTCGACGCCCATCGAGAAGCAGCTCGCCCACATCTGGCAGGAGCTGCTGGGGGTCGAGCAGGTCGGCCTGCACGACAACTTCTTCGAGCTGGGGGGCCACTCACTGCTGGGAACGCGGGTCGCCTCGCGCGTGCGGGATGCGTTCCAGGTCACCCTGCCGCTCCGGAGCCTCTTCCAGTCCCCCACCGTGGGACAGCTCGCCACGCTCATCCAGAAGCACCTGGCCGAGCAGTCCGGCTCGGACGCGACTGCCGGCACGCCGAAGCAGGATCAAACGCCCGGGAGCATCCGTCCCCGGGACCAGGGTGCCTCCGCGCTGCCCCTGTCCTTCGCGCAGGAGCGGCTGTGGTTCATCGACCAGCTGCTGCCGGACAGCCCGCTCTACGTCATTCCCCTGGCGGTGCGCCTGACGGGGGCGCTCGACGTGGCCGCCCTGACGTACAGCCTGCGCACCGTCGTCCAGCGCCACGAAGTCCTGCGCACCACCTTCCAGCTCGTCGACGGGCGGCCCATGCAGGTCATTGCTCCGGACCCCGACATCCCGCTGCCGCTCACCGACCTGCGTTCGCTTCCGGCCGACGCCCGGTCCGCCGAGGTGGCCCGGCACACGCAGGACTTCGCCCTGCGACCTTTCGACCTGAAGAAGGGACCGCTGCTGCGCTCCTGTCTGCTGCGGCTCGCGGATGACTCGCACCTGTGGCTGCTGTCCATGCACCACGTCGTGACCGACGGCTGGTCCATGGGCGTGCTCATCCAGGAGGTCGCCACCCTCTACGCCGCCGCGCTGCGCGGCCAGCCGGATGCGCTGCCTCCGCTGCCCATCCAGTACGCGGACTACGCGCTCTGGCAGCGCGAGTGGTTCCAGGGCCCGGCCCGGCAGTCACTGCTGGACTATTGGACCCACCAGCTCGCGGACGTGCCCACCATTCTCGAGCTGCCCACGGACTTCCCGCGTCCGGCCATCGCGACCACGCGTGGCGCGCTCCATCCCTTTCAGCTCCCCGCGGAGCTCACGGCATCCCTGCACGCGCTCAGCCGGGAGGAGGGGCTCACTCTCTTCATGACGCTGATGGCCGCCTTCCAGGTCCTCCTCCAGCGCTACTGCGCCAAGGATGACTTCATCGTCGGCACCCCCATCGCCAACAGGACGCGCAGCGAGACCGAGTCGCTCATCGGCTGCTTCATCAACACGCTTCCCATTCGCGCGAACCTTTCCGGTCAGCCTTCCTTCCGCGCGCTGCTGCGTCGAGTGCAGGCCACCTGCCTGGAGGCCTACGCGCACCAGGAGCTGCCCTTCGAGCACCTCGTCGATGCGCTCCACCTGTCGCGCGACTTGAGCCACACGCCCCTCATCCAGGTCCTCTTCATCCTGCAGAACGCGCCCCTGCGTTCGCTGGGCCTGCCGGGGGTGACGCTGGAGGTCGAGGGCACCGACACCGTCACCGCGAAGTTCGACTTGACCCTGTCACTCCAGGAGACCGGGGACTCGATCCGCGGGTTCCTGGAGTACAACACCGACCTCTTCGCGCCAGAGACGATCGCCCGGCTGGCGGATCAGTTCTCCACCCTGCTGACCGGAGCCGTCGCGTCACCCGACGCACGCCTCCGTGAGCTGCCGGTCCTGCCGGAGGCCGAGCGTCAGCGGCTGCTGGTGGACCTCAACGCCACCGCCGTGCCCTACCCGCTGGAGCTCTCGCTCCCCGCCCTCTTCTTCGCCCAGGCCGCGCGCACTCCGGACGCCACGGCCCTCTTCACCGCTGAAACGCAGCTCTCCTTCCGTACCCTCTCCGAGCGCGTCTGCCGCCTCGCCCACCACCTGCGCCACCTGGGCGTCGGCCCCGAAGTCACCGTCGGCGTCTTCCTCCAGCGCTCCGACGAGCTCGTCACCAGCCTCCTCGCCATCCTCTGCGCGGGCGGCGCCTACGTCCCCCTCGACCCTGCCTACCCCTCCGAGCGCCTGGCCCTCATGCTCGAGGACTCTCGCGCGGGGCTCGTCCTCTCCCACTCGGAGCTTCGCGACAGGTTGCCGGCGGGGGCGCACCGCGCGCTGTGCCTCGATGAGGTAGCCGATGAAGTCGCCTCTCGGCCTTCGTCTCCTCCGCCGCTGGGCCTCTTCCCGGAGAACCTCGCCTACCTCATCTACACCTCGGGCTCCACGGGACGTCCCAAGGCTGTCGCCATCAGCCACCGCAGCGCTGTCGCCATGCTCTTCTGGGCCCGCGACTGCTTCTCCGCGGAGGAGCGCTCCGGCGTGCTGGCCAGCACCTCCGTCTGCTTCGACCTCTCCGTCTTCGAGCTCTTCGTCCCCTTGTGCTTCGGCGGCAGCGTCGTCCTCGCGGACAACGCACTCCAGCTGCCTTCGCACCCCGCCGCCTCCCATGTCACCCTCCTCAACACCGTCCCCTCCGCCCTCTCCGAGCTGCTTCGCGGCGCGGGCCTTCCCCCCTCCGTCCGCACCGTCAACCTCGCGGGCGAGCCGCTTCCTCGCGCCCTGGTGTCGCGCGCCTTCCAGGTGCCCACCCTCCAGCGCCTCTTCAACCTCTACGGCCCTTCCGAGGACACCACCTATTCCACCTGGGCCCTCCTCGACGCCGACGCCACGGGCACGCCTCCCATTGGACGCGCCATCGCCAACTCCCAGGTGTACCTGCTGGACCGCTTCGGTCAGCCGACTCCTCTGGGCGTGCCGGGCGAAGTCTTCCTCGGCGGTGAAGGCCTCGCGCGTGGCTACCTTGGCCAGCCCGCGCTCACTGCGGAGCGCTTTGTCCCCAACCCCTTCAGCACTTCGCCGGGTGCTCGCCTCTACCGCACCGGCGACCTCGCTCGCTGGCGCGCGGATGGACAGCTGGAGTTCCTGGGTCGCAACGACAACCAGGTGAAGCTGCGCGGCTTCCGCATCGAGTTGGGGGAGATTGAGGCCGCGCTGGCCCGTCAGCCGGGCGTGCGGGAGGTGGCCGTCCTCGTCCGTGAGGACGTGCCCGGCGACAAGCGCCTCGTCGCCTACCTCGTCCTCGCTTCTGACGCTCCTTCCGTCAGTGAGCTACGCCGCGCGTTGCAGCAACTGCTTCCCGGCTACATGGTGCCTGCGCACCTGCTGCCGCTGGATGCGCTTCCGCTTACGCCCAACGGCAAGCTGGACCGGCGCGCCTTGCCTGCGCCGGACGCCCGGCCTTCGCTGGACACGGGCTTCATCGCGCCGCAGAGCGCGCTGGAGGTACAGCTTGCTTCCGCGTGGCAGGCCGTCCTTCGCCTCGACAAGGTCGGCATCCACGACAACTTCTTCGACCTCGGCGGCAACTCGCTGCTGATGGTCCAGCTTCACGCGCAGCTCCGCGAGGCCTTGAAGCTCGACGTTCCGCTGGTCGAGCTCTTCCAGGCTCCCACCATCCGCTCACTCGCGAAGCTGTTGAGCCGTGACGGCTCCGAGCAACCCTCGCTCGAGAAGCATCAGGAGCGGGCCACCAAACAGAAGCAGGTCATGGATCAACAGAAGCGGCTGCTGATGCGCATGAAGGAGGGGAAGAAGAATGGATAGCCTGGTCGAGGAGGGTCCCCAGGATGGCATGGAGACCATTGCCATCATCGGCATGAGCGGGCGCTTTCCCGGCGCGCGGAGCATCGAAGCGCTCTGGGAGAACCTCTGCGCGGGTGCCGAGTCCGTCTCCTTCTTCTCCGACGCGGAGCTGGCCGCCGCCGGTGTCGACGCCTCCGTGCGAGGCCGGCCCGACTATGTCCCCGCCCGGGGCGTGATCGCCGACATCGACCAGTTCGATGCCTCGTTCTTCGGACTCGCTCCCCGCGAGGCCGCGACCATGGATCCCCAGCAGCGTCTCTTCCTCGAGTGCGCCGCCGAAGCCCTCGAGCGCGCGGGCCATGGTGCCCCCGCTCCCGACAACCGCACCGGCGTCTTCGCCGGTGTGAGCATGAACACCTATCTCCTGCACAACCTGTACGGCCACCCGGAGCTGCTGGCCGGTGCCTCGGGTTACCAGGCCGCGCTGGGGAACGATAAGGACTTCGTGGCGACGCGCGTGGCCTACAAGCTCGGCCTTCGCGGTCCCAGCCTCACCGTCCAGACGGCCTGCTCCACCTCGCTCGTCGCCGTCCACGTCGCCTGCCAGAACCTGATCAGCTACCGCTGCGATATGGCGCTGGCGGGCGGCGCCTGCGTCCAGGTTCCGCAGGCCTCCGGCTATGTCTACGAGCCGGAAGGCATCCTGTCGCCGGACGGGCACTGCCGTACCTTCGATGCCAGGGCCCAGGGCACCGTCAGCGGCAACGGCGTTGGCGTCGTCCTCCTCAAGCGCCTTTCGGATGCACTGCGCGACGGCGACACCGTCTATGCCGTCATCAAGGGCTCGGCCATCAACAACGATGGCGCCCTCAAGGCCGGCTTCACCGCCCCCAGCGTCGACGGCCAGACCGAGGCCATCACCGAAGCGCTCGCGATGGCCGACGTGGAGGCCTCTTCCATCTCCTACGTCGAAGCGCACGGCACCGCCACGCCCCTGGGTGACCCCATTGAGCTGGCGGCACTCAAGCGCGCCTTCCGCTCCTCCTCGCGTGCCACGTGCGCCCTGGGTTCGGTCAAATCCAACCTGGGCCACCTGGATGCGGCGGCCGGTGTCACCGGCCTCATCAAGACGGCGCTCGCGCTACACCACCGCAAGCTGCCGCCCAGCCTTCACTACTCCGCGCCCAATCCTCAGCTGGGCCTGGAGGACAGTCCCTTCTACGTCAATGCGTCGCTGAAGGACTGGCAGCCTCCTGCTGGCGTACCTCGCAGGGCCGGCGTCAGCGCCTTCGGCATCGGCGGCACGAACGCCCACGTCGTCCTTGAGGAAGCTCCCGCGCGGGAGGTCGCTGCTTCCACGAACGCACCGCAGGTGCTGGTGCTTTCGGCGAAGACGGCCTCGGCGCTGGAGAGCGCCACCGCGCAGCTCGCCTCGCACCTGCAGGGCCACCCTGAGCTGCCCCTGGCTGACGTTGCCTTCACCCTCCAGGTGGGCCGCCGGCTGTTGCCCCACCGCCGCTTCGTCATCGCTTCCGACGCCCTCCAGGCCTCGCAGCTTCTCCAGGACGCACAGCCTTCTGCCTTCGACGAATCCGACGACCGGCCCGTCGTCTTCATGTTCCCCGGCGGCGGCGCTCAATACGCCCTCATGGGCCAGTCCCTCTACGCGTCCCTCCCTCTCTTCCGCGACACCGTCGACCACTGCGCTTCGCTCCTGCTGCCCGTCCTGGGCCAGGACTTGCGCGCCGTCCTCTACCCCGAGGCTTCCCGCGCCGACGCTTGCGCCTCCCTCCTGCGCCAGCCTCGCCTCGGCCTCCCCGCCCTCTTCGTCACCTCCTACGCCCTCGCCCAGCAGTGGCTCGCCTGGGGCCTCAAGCCCCAGGCCCTCATCGGCCACTCCCTCGGTGAGTACGTCGCCGCCTGTCTCGCGGGCGTCTTCTCACTGAAAGACGCGCTCGCCCTTGTCTGCCTTCGTGGCCGTCTCTTCGAGCAGTTGCCCTCGGGCTCCATGCTCAGCGTCGCCCTCTCCGAGGCCGACGTCCTTCCGCTGTTGGGCGATTCGCTCTCCCTCGCCGCCGTCAACGCTCCCTCGCTCTGCGTTGTCTCTGGCCCTACCGCTTCCATCTCCCAGCTGGCCGAGCGCCTTCGCGCCTCCTCCGTCGAGCACCGCGAAATCGCCATCGACGTCGCCGCCCACTCCTCCATGGTGGAGCCGCTGCTCGCGGAGTTCACCCGCGTCCTCTCTTCCCTCTCCCTCCAGCCTCCTTCTCTTCCCTTCCTCTCCAACGTCTCTGGCACCTGGATTACCTCCAGCGAAGCCACCAGCCCCGACTACTGGGCCCGCCACCTTCGCCAGACGGTTCGCTTCGCCTCTGGCGTTCAGACGGCGCTCGCGTCTCTTCCTTCGCCCCTCTTCCTTGAAGTGGGCCCAGGCCAGACGCTCTCCCGTCTCGCCCACCTCTCCACTCGTGCCCATCCGGACGCCCTCGTCCTCTCCTCCATGCGCCACCCTCAGGAGGAGGCCGATGACGTCCACGTGCTGCTCTCGTCCCTCGGCCGCGCCTGGCTCTCCGGCGTCCCCATCTCCTGGCCTGCCGTCCACGCCTCGCAGCCTCGCCGCGCTCTCCTCCCCACCTACCCCTATGAGCGTCAGCGCTTCTGGGTGGAGCCGGGCCATGCGTCGCTTGCTTCTCTCGCGGATCCGCTCCGCAAGCGGCCGCGTGTCGAGGACTGGTTCTACCTGCCGTCCTGGAAGCGCTCCCTTCCGCCTTCCTCCGCTGCCTCCACGCCTCGCCGCTGCCTCGTCTTCGTCGACCCGCTTGGCCTCGCTGCCTCCCTCGTCTCGCGGCTCGAAGCCCTCGGCCACTCCGTCTTCTCCGTCACCATGGGCGCGGAGTACCGCCGCGAGGGCAGCCACGGGTTCGTCATCGATCCGCGGAACCGCGCGGACTACTCGCGGCTCCTGGGTGAGCTGAGCACCGGCCAGTCCTCGCCGGACCTCATCCTCCACGGCTGGGGACTCACGCGTCCGGATGAGCCGGGCTCCGACGTGCTCGAGCGGGACCTGGACCTTGGCTTCTACAGCCTCCTGTTCCTCACCCAGGCGCTCGGGAGCCAGCACCTCTCGGAGTCGCTGCGCATCGTGACGCTGTCGAACGGAACGCAGGAGGTCACCGGCCACGAGCCGCTGAACGCCTCGAAGGCGGCCGTGCTGGGCCTCTGCAACGTGATTCCCCAGGAGCACCAGAACCTCTCCTGCCGGAGCATCGACGTGGAGCTTCCTTCGGGTGCGGCGGGCACCGTCACGCTCGCGGCCCGGCTCGTGAAGGAAGTCCTCGCCGACGTGAAGGACGCGGAGGTCGCCTACCGCGGCAGCCACCGCTGGGTGCGGACCTTCGAGCAGGTCCCCTCGCGTCCCACCGCCGAAGCCACCCTCCCGCTCCGGCAGCGCGGCACCTACCTCATCACCGGCGGGCTCGGGAAGATCGGCCTCGAGCTGGCGCGACACCTGGCGCGCACCGTCCAGGCCCGATTGGTGCTCCTCGGCAGGACCGGCGTGCCCAACCGTGAGGAGTCGGGCACGGCGGACGCGGCGACCCGCGAGCGGCTCCGCGCACTCGACGAGCTGGAGTCCCTGGGCGCCGAGGTCCTGGTGCTCCGCGCGGATGTGGCCGACGCGGGGCAGATGTCCGCGGCGTTCGACGCGGCCACCGCCCGCTTCGGTCCCCTCCATGGCGTCATCCACGCGGCGGGCACGACGGGCGACAGGGCCGTCCGCCTCATCGACGAGGCCCAGCCCGCCGACTGCGACTGGCACTTCGACCCCAAGGTGCGGGGCCTCCAGGTGCTGGCCTCACTCCTGGAAGGACGCGAGCTCGACTTCTGCATCCTGTGCTCGTCGCTGGCGTCGGTCCTCGGTGGCCTTGGCTACGCAGCCTACGCGTCCGCCAACCGCTTCATGGACGTCTTCGCCCAGGCGCACAGCCGGGCCTCCTCATTCCCCTGGATCTCCCTCAACTGGGAGGGCTGGCGGACGGACGCGCCTCCCGCGCAGGGCAACGCGCTGGGCGCGACGCTCCAGGAGCTGACCGTCACTTCCGCCGAAGGCGTGAAGGCCTTCGAGCACCTCCTGTCCCTGGAGCCCGTCGCCAACGTGCTCATGTCCACGGGCTCGCTCCAGGCCCGGCTCGACCGGTGGACCCGGTTCCAGGAGGACGGCACGGCCCCGGGCGGCACCGCCTCTCGCGCGAACCTCGCGCACGCCCGTCCCCAGCTGCGCACCGACTACGTCGCGCCCCGCGGCGAGCTGGAACAGACCATCGCGGACCTGTGGCAGACCCTGCTCGGGATCGACCGGGTCGGCATCCACGACAACTTCTTCGAGCTGGGCGGGCACTCGCTGCTGGCCACCCAGCTCACCACCCGGCTGAAGGCCACCTTCAAGGTGGAGCTTCCGCTGCGCCGCCTGCTGGCGAGCCCCACTGTCGCCAGCATCGCGGACGTCGTCCTCGAGGCGCAGGCCGAGCAGGTGGATGACGACACCCTGGCCCGGATGCTCGCCGACATCGAAGCGATGTCCAGCGAGGACGCCGCGGGCCTGCTGGCCGAAAGCGAAGCCTCATGAACGCCGTGACACCGCTCCTTCCCCATCCGTTCCAACGAGAGGAATCCCCCGTGAACAAGAACGTCCTTTCGGAGCTCATGCGCAGCGGGACCGAGCTCCTCGCCGAGGAAGACCCCGCGCTCTTCGCGCTGCTCGAAGGTGAGTACGAGCGTCAGCAGGACACGCTCGTGATGGTCGCCTCGTGCAGCATCGCCGACCCTTCGGTGCTCGCGTGCCAGGGCTCGGTGGCGGTCAACGTGACCGCCGAGGGCTACCCGGGCAAGCGCTACCACGCCGGCTGCGAGCGCATCGACGGCATCGAGCAGCTGGCCATCGACCGGGCCAAGGCCGCCTTCGGAGCGCAGTACGCCAACACCCAGCCGCACTCGGCAACGTCCGCCAACTACATCGTCATGTCGCACCTGCTGTCGCCGGGCGACACCATCCTCGGCATGGGCCTGCGCGCGGGCGGCCACCTGACACATGGGTCCAAGGTCTCCATGTCCGGGCAGTACTTCCGCTCCGTCCACTACGGCGTCGATGAGAACGGCTTCATCGACTACGAGCAGGCCGCGCGGATGGCCCGGGAGTTCAAGCCCCGGCTCATCATCTGCGGCGCCACCGCGTACTCGCGCGTCGTCGACTTCCGCCGCTTCCGGGAGATCGCCGACGAGGTGAACGCCTACCTGCTGGCGGACATCTCGCACATCGCGGGGCTGGTCATCACCGGGCTCCACCCGAACCCCATCGACCACGCCCACTTCACCACCACGTGCACGCACAAGCAGCTCTACGGGCCGCGCGGCGGGCTCATCCTGCTGGGGCGCGACCACGAGGCGATGGGCCCGGACGGCAAGCACACGCTGACCGACCTGATGCGCCGCGCGGTGTTCCCCTACTTCCAGGGCGCGCCCATCATCAACGCCATGGCGGCCAAGGCCCGGGCCCTGGCCGTCGCCGTCACCCCCGGCTTCAAGGCCACCGCGGAGCGCATCGTCGAGGACGCGCGCGCGCTGGCCCAGGCGCTCCAGGCGCGCGGCTACCGCATCATCTCCGGCGGCACGGACAACCACATCGTGCTCGTGGACGTCGCGGCGAGGGGCCTCACCGGCATCCTGGCGGAGCAGGCGCTGGAGGCCTGCGGCATCATCGTCAACAAGAACTCCATCCCGGGCGACAAGAACCCGGCGGAGATCGCCAGCGGCGTGCGGCTGGGCACCAACACGCTGGCGGGCCGGGGCTACGGCCCGCGCGAGATGGAGCAGTGCGCCGACCTCTTCCACCGCGTCCTCTCCGGCATCGAGGTGTTGGGGCCGCGCGAGTACAGCCTCAGCCCCACCCTCCAGGCCGGCATCCGCGCGGAGGTCCGCGCCCTGTCCCGGCGCTTCCCCCTTCCCCGCTACGCGGCCGTCCACCCCGAGCCGTAGGCGTCACTCCCTCCCGAGCACGACGGACCTCTCCATGAGCGACCTCTCCAAGCGACTCGCCGCCCTTCCTCCCGAGAAGCGCGCCCTGCTGTCACGACAGCTCAAGAACAAGACCGAGGCCGAGGCCCCCCGGGGTCCGGCCGTCCCACGGCGGCCTCCGAACGCGGCCGTGCCGCTCTCCTTCGCCCAGCAGCGGCTCTGGTTCCTCGACCAGCTGGAGCCTGACAGCCCGCTCTACAACGTCCCCACCAACGTGCGCCTCACGGGCAAGCTGGACGCGCAGGTGCTGCGGCGCAGCCTGAATGAGATCGTCCGCCGGCACGAGGTCCTCCGCACGACCTTCGCGCCCCAGGCCCAGGAAGGGCGCGCCGTGCAGGTCATCGCGCCCGCGCTGGCGCTGGAGCTGCCGGTGGTGGACCTCCAGGGCCTGCCCCGCGCGGAACAGGACGCGGCGGTGGAGCGGCATGCGCTCGCGGAGGCCCGGCACGTGTTCGCCTTGCAAAAGGGGCCCCTGGTCCGCGCGACGCTGCTGCGCCTGGCGGAGCGGGAGCACGTGCTGCTCTTGAACATGCACCACATCATCTCCGACGGCTGGTCCATGGGCGTGATGCTCCAGGAGATGGGCACGCTCTACGCAAGCCTCGCTGCGGGCCGCGCGTCCATCCTCCCGGAGCTGCCTGTGCAGTACGCGGACTACTCCGTGTGGCAGCGCGAGTGGCTGAGCGGTGAGGAGTACGCGAAGCAGGCCGCGTACTGGAAGAAGCAGCTCGCGGGCAGCCTGCCGGTGCTGGAGCTGCCCACCGACCGCCCCCGCCCGGCCGTGCAGTCCTTCCGCGGCGCGCACCACCTCTTCCTCCTCGACGCGCCCCTCACGGCGGCGCTCAAGGACGTGAGCCGTCAGGAGGGCGTCACGCTCTTCATGACGATGCTGGCCGCCTTCAAGCTGCTGCTCCACCGCTACAACGGCCAGGTGGACCTGCTGGTGGGCACGCCCATCGCCAACCGCACCCAGCCGGAGCTGGAGGGGCTGATTGGCTACTTCGCCAACACGCTGGTGCTCCGCACGGACCTCGACGGGGACCCCACCTTCCGCGCGTTCCTGAAGCAGGTCGAGGACGTGTGCCTGGGTGCGTACGCGCACCAGGACCTCCCCTTCGATCAGCTGGTGGAGCTCATCCAGCCGGAGCGAAGCCTGAGCCACATGCCGCTGTTCCAGGTCATGTTCGTGTTCCGCAACGACCCGTCGAAGCCGCTGGCGCTGCCGGAGCTGACGATGGCGCCCATGGAGGTGGAGAGCGGGACGTCGAAGTTCGACCTGACGCTCTACCTCATGGAGGTCGAGGGCCGGCTCCAGGTGTCCCTGGAGTACAGCACCGACCTCTTCAACGCGGCCACCATCCACCGCATGGAGGGGCACTTCCGCACGCTCCTCACCAGCGTGGCCGCGGATCCCGGCCAGCGCCTGTCCCGCGTGCCGCTGCTGACGGCGCCCGAGCAGCAGCAGCTCCTGCGGGACTGGAACGCCACGGACCTGGCGTTCCCGGAGCGCGCGTGCCTGCATGAGCTGTTCGAGGCGTGGGTGGACCGCGCGCCGGACGCCGTCGCCGCCGTGTGTGGCGAGGAGGCGCTGAGCTACCGCGAGCTCAACCGGCGCGCGAACCAGCTGGCCCACCGCCTGCGCGCGCTCGGCGTGGGGCCCAACGTCAAGGTGGGCATCTGCGTGCGGCGCTCGCTGGACGCCGTGGTGGGCTTGATGGGCATTGTGAAGGCGGGGGGCGCGTACATGCCGCTCGACCCGGCCTACCCGAAGGAGCGGCTCCAGTTCATGCTGGAGGACGTGCAGGCGCCGGTGCTGCTCACGCAGTCACCGCTGCTGGAGCGGCTGCCCGCGCAGCGCTCGCGGGTGCTGTGCCTGGACACGGACTGGGCGGAGATCGCCCGGGAGCCGGACACGAACCCGGCCCATGTCGCGACGCCGGAGGACCTCGTCTATGTCATCTACACGTCGGGCTCCACCGGCAACCCCAAGGGGGTGATGCTGGACCACCGGGGCCGGGTGAACAACTTCACCGACTTCAACCGCCGCTTCGAAGTGGGCCCCGGGGACGCCGTGCTGGCCCTGTCCTCGCTGAGCTTCGACATGTCCGCGTATGACGTCTTCGGGACGCTGGCCGCGGGCTCCACCATCGTGCTGCCCGTCGCGGCGCTCGAGCGCGACCCGGCCCACTGGGCGCAGCTCATGGTCCAGCACCGCGTCTCCGTGTGGCACTCCGTGCCCGCGCTGCTGGAGATGCTCCTGGCCAGCGTGGGCACCGACGCGGAGCGCGTCCCCCGCTGGCTGCGCCTGGTGCTCCTGGGCGGCGACTGGATTCCCGTCTCGCTGCCGGACCGGCTCAAGGCGGTGGTCGCGGGCGCACGGGTCATCAGCCTGGGCGGCGCCACGGAGATCTCCATGGACTCCACCCTCTACGACGTCGTGGAGACCGACCCCGCGTGGAAGAGCATCCCCTACGGCATGCCCATGACGAACCAGCTCTGCTACGTGCTGGACGCGCAGCTGCAGCCGGTGCCCATCGGCGTGCCGGGCGAGCTGCACCTGGGCGGCGTGGGGGTGGCCTGGGGCTACCTGAACCGGCCCGAGCTGACGGCCACGAAGTTCATCCCGCACCCGTTCAGCACGCGCCCCGGCGGCCGGCTCTACAAGACGGGGGACCTCGCCCGCTACCGCCCGGACGGCAACCTGGAGCTGCTCGGCCGCATCGACAACCAGGTGAAGATCAACGGGCTGCGCATCGAGCTGGGAGAGATTGAGGCCGCCCTGCGCAAGCTCCCTGGCGTCGACGAGGTCATCGTCGTCGCCCGGGCCGAGGGCTCGGGCCCCAAGCGGCTGGTGGCCTACGTCGTGCCCGACGCGGGCCAGACGCTGACGGCGGAGGACGTGAGGGCCGCCCTCAAGTCCCGGATCCCCGAGTACATGGTGCCCACCGCGTACGTCTTCCTGGAGGCCCTGCCGCTGACACCCAACGGCAAGGTGGACCGGCGCAACCTGCCGGCTCCCCAGCTGATCCGCCAGGACGCGCAGCCGGTGGTGGCGCCGCGCACGCCCGAGGAGAAGGTGCTCGCGGGCATCTGGAGCGCGCTGCTGGGGGTCGAGCAGCTCAGCGTGCACGACAACTTCTTCAGCCTGGGCGGCGACTCGGTGCTGGGCGTGCAACTGGTCGCCCGGGCCCAGCAGGCGGGACTCCACCTCACCCCGAAGCAGCTCTTCCAGCACCAGACGCTCGCCGCGCTGGCGGAGGTGGTGGAGCCCGTCGTCGCGCGGCCCGCGGGAGAGGCCTCGGGTCCCCGGCTCACGGCCGCGCAGCAGCAGGCCGCGGACCGGATGCGCGCGGAGGACTCCAATATCGAAGCGCTGTATCCCGTCTCCCCCATGCAGCGGAACATGCTGCTGAGGGACCGGGGGCCCCATGCCCCGGGGCTCTACGTCGTCCACGCCAGCATGCAGCTTCCCGGCGACCTCCACGTGGAGCGCTTCCGGGAGGCGTGGCAGCGCGTGGCGGAGCACCACCCCATCCTCCGGACGGGCTTCGCCTGGGAAGGGCTGGACGAGCCGTTGCAGGTGGTGCGCCGCGCGGTGGACGTGCCGCTCGAGGCCCATGACTGGCGGCACCTGTCCCTGGACGCGCAGCGGGAGCAGCTGGCGGCCCTGCTGCTGGCGGACCGGCGGCGCGGGTTCGAGCTGTCACGGGCGCCGCTGATGCGGCTGCTGCTCATCCACGTGGACGCGAGCACGTACTACTTCACCTGGAGCAACCACCACGCGCTGCTGGATGGCTGGTCCCGGGCCATCGTGCTGAAGGACGTGTTCCTCACGTACCGGGCGCTCCTGACGAACGAGGCCCCGCCGCTCCAGGCGCGGCGCTCCTATGCGGACTACATCGGGTGGATCCAGCAGAAGGACTCCGCCGCGTCCGAGCAGTTCTGGCGGCAGCAGCTGAGCGGCTTCTCGGGTCCGGAGCCGCTCGTCCTCGGGCCTGCTCCCGCCCCGCTGGCGCCGCAGGAGGACCGGTTCGACAAGCAGAGCCTGACGCTGTCCGCGGCCACCACCGCGGCGCTCCAGGCGATGGGCCGGCAGCACCAGCTCACGGTGAACACGCTGGTCCAGGGCGCCTGGGTCCTCCTGCAGCACCACCACGGTCAGGGCCGGAAGGACGTCGTCATCGGGGTGACCTCGTCGGGCCGGCCCACGGACATGGCCGACGTGGAGACGGTCGTCGGGCTGTGCATGAACACGCTGCCCATGCGCATCCAGGTGGATCCCGGCACGCTGCTCGTGCCCTGGCTGAAGGAGCTGCAGACCCGGCAGGTCGATGCGCGTCAGCACGAGTACACGCCGCTGCCGCGCATCCAGCAGCTCGCGGGCCTGTCGCCGGACCGCATCCCCTTCGAGAGCATCATCGTGTTCGAGAACTACCCGGTGGATCCGGCGTTGCTCGAGGTGGGCAAGGGCTGGGTGGGCAAGCATCCGCTCGCCCGGGACAACTACGACGTCGCGCAGACCGAGTTCCCCCTGCGCGTGGAGGTCATCCCCGGCGCGGAGCTGCAGCTGGTCCTCTCCTACTACCGGAGCCGCCACGGCGCGGAGGCCATCACCCGGCTCCTGGAGGAGTTCAAGGCCCTGCTGGAAGGCATGGTCGCCGGACCGGACCAGCCCCTCCGAGCACTGGTCCAGCGCCACCTGTAGCGAGCCGCCTTCGCCCTGACCCGCCGCGCTCAGCTCGGGCGCGCGGGCTCCAGGAGTCCGAACTCCACGCCGGTCGGATCCGTCAGCACCGCGAGGCTTCCGCCCGCGGGGCCCGCCCTGCGTGGGACCAGGACCTTCGCGCCCAGCCGCACGGCGTGCTCACGCGTGGCGTCCAGGTTCTCCACCCGGAGGTGCGTGCGCCAGTGCTGCCTGGCGTCCGGGGATTCCTCCGCGCTGGCGACCTGGCCCGCGGGGGTGCTGTCCGCCGCGAAGACGGTGCTTCCGTCCGCCGCGGACTGCATCCTCCAGCCGAAGACCTTTCCGTAGAACTCCTTCGCCCGGGCGACGTCGGGGGTGATCAGCGTCTCCCAGCAGAAGGCTCCTACCTCTGCCTTCGGGGGCACCGGGGTCCCCGGGGGGCTCTTCACCGCGGCGAGCATCGCTTCCGCGTAGTCCACCACCCGGGCCACCCGCCCCAGCCCCGGCACCTCTCTCAGCCCCGGCAGGGCTCCGCCCCCGTCCGCGGAGGCGATCACCACCGAGGCGTCCACGTTGTCCACCGACACGAAGCTCACCCAGCCCGTCCCGAACCCCACCCGCTGGGCCTGTCGGATGGCGCCCAGCGGCTGCCCCGCCAGCCGGAGGGTCGTCCCCGCCCCCGGGGCCGCCTCCTCGTACGTCCAACCGAAGAGGTCGGCGTAGAACGCCTTCGCCTTCTCCGGCTCCGGCGTCGTCAGCTCCCGCCACACCACGCGCCCCAAGATGGCCCTTCCCTCACGCATCTGGCCCTTCCTTTCGCTCCGCGAATGGGGTCGCCTTCCACTCTCCGACACTGCTCCCACCGCCGGGCCGCCAAAGCCGTGCTTTTTCGCTGCGTGGCCCTTAGGTTCCGGATCAGGATGGTCGCGGCCCCTGCATATGTCTCGGGCGCAAAGTACCAGGAGGAAACATGGCAGGCACGGATGTACTGGATATCGGGGATTCCAATTTCAAGAAGGAAGTCTTGGAGTCAGACGTTCCCGTGCTGGTGGACTTCACGGCCGCCTGGTGTGCCCCCTGCCGGGCCATTGCTCCCGCCGTCGCGGAGCTGGCGACCCGCTACAAGGGCCAGATGAAGATCGCCAAGCTCGACGTCGACGCCAACCAGGACACCTCCCAGGAGTACGGCATCCGTTCGCTGCCGACCCTGCTGGTGTTCAAGGGCGGCAAGGTCGTGGAGCAGATCGTCGGCGCGGTGCCCAAGAGCCGCCTCGAAGGCGCCATCACGAAGATCCTGTCGCCGCAGGCGTGACCCCTGGGAGCCACGGGCTCCCCTGCTGAACCCAAGGCTCCATCGCCCGTGTGTTCCGGACGATGGAGCCTTTGTCTTTCCTAGCGGTCCTGGAGCGCGGGGGTTCCCAGCACCTGCCCCAGCGCCGCGTCCAGCTCCGCTCCGGACAGGCCCTCCACGTAGGCGCGGATCCGCTCCAGGTCGCCCTCCGGCGTGTCGCCCAGCCGGGGCGGCGGGGCCGGCAGTGGGGCCTCCGGCGGCTTCGCCTGGACGGGCTCGGGCTCCGGGACCTCTTCCTGGAACAGCGTGCGCACGCGCTCCGCGTGTTCCGTCATGAAGTACGTCGCCAGCATGTCGAGGGTCATGTTCTCGAAGAGCAGCGTGGCGGGCAGCTTCCCGAAGTCCTTCTCCAGCTGCTTGATGACCGACAGGTTCACCAGCGAGTCCACGCCGTAGGTCTCGAAGGTCGCCTGCGGATCAAAGCGCTCTGGGGCGATCTTCAGGAGCGTGGAGAACACGCCGGTGACGTAGGCCAGCGTCTTCGCGCGCAGGTCCAGGACCGGCGTGGGGGCCTGCTTCCGCTTCACGGGGACGGGCTTGTCCCGGCGGGTGGCTTCGGGCGCGGTGGCCCTGGTGGTGGCCGTCTGGGCGGCGTGCACCACCTGCCCCGTGCTCCGGGCGATCACCACGTCCTGCCCTGCCCCCGTGGCGTGCGGGACGAAGGCGGCCTTCGCGAAGCCCGCCTGGCCCAGCAGCGCGGTCCACCCCGCGGCGTCGAGCAGCGGCGAGTGCTCGATGCGGCCCTCGCCTTCCTCGTAGAGCCACCAGCCCTGCGTCATCCCGAAGACGAGCGTGGTGAAGTCCCAGACGCGGGTGAGCTCGTTGATGACGACCAGCCCGCCCGCGCGGAGCATCCGCTGGATGTGGGCCAGCGTGCGGCCCATGCTCCGGGTCGCGTGCAGCACGTTGGTGGCCAGCACCAGGTCCACGCTCCCGGGCTCGATGCCCTGCGCGCTGGGGTCCGCTTCGATGTTCAGGACCTTCGGCTCCAGGAAGGCGTGCGCCGTGCCGTACTTCTCCGCGCCGTACCGGACGAACCCCGCCGACACGTCCGTGTAGACGTAGCGCACGTGCGGCCCCAGGTCCTTGAGCGCGGTCAGGACGTGCTCGCTGGTGCCTCCGGTGCCCGCGCCCACTTCGAGGATGCGGACCACGGTCGTCGGGGCTTCCGCCACCCGGACCTGCACGTACGCGCGGATCGCGTTCGCCACCAGGCCGTTGAAGAAGTCCGCGATGGGGTTGCCCTTGTAGACGCGCTCGACCTTCTCCATGGAGCCCTGCGGGAAGAGCACCGCCGTGGCCTCGCGGCGGCCGGTCAGCACGTCGGGATAGGCGTCCAGGCAGAGGGCCAGCAGGGCGATGAGGTGGCCCAGGTCGGGATGCGCGGTGAGCAGCCGCTGCTTCCACGTCTCCAGCCCGCTCGCGTCCGGTGCCTGCGAGGCTTCCGGCCTCACGTGGATGCGGGTGCCCTGGCGCTCGACGTAGCCGCCCCGCTCCAGCACGCCCATCAGCGCCTGCCAGAGGCGGGAGTGCTCCTCCACCACGCCCACCTTCCGGGCCTGTGCGTAGAGGTCCCATTCCTCGCCCGCGTGGCCCACGGCGCCCAGGCGCTTCAGTGCGCCGAGCAGCACCGCCCGGCCCCACTGTTCGACGTCGGCGTAGGCCGTGGCCGCGCCGCGCAGGTTCGACTCCACCCGCCGACCCCAGGTGCTTGCCTCCTCCAGGGCTCTTGCATCGAGCCCCCGGGCACCGGGCGCGTACACGTCCACGCTCCGGCTGAAGTCCACGCCCAGCCGCTCCAGCAGCGGGCGCGTGGCCTTGAAGAGCATGACCTGCGGCGCCGCTCCCGCGAGCACCTCCTCCATGCCCGCCATGCCCTCCGCGACCTCGATGGGCAGGATGCCCTGCTGGGCCAGCCGCTGCTGATGGTGCGCGTTGGCCACCGCGCCCACGCTGCCCCAGTAGCCCCAGTTCAGGACGAACGCGGGGAGGCCCTTCGCCTCACGCACCCAGGCGCCAAACGCGTCCTGGAACGTGCTGCCCGCGGCGTAGTTCGCCTGCCCCGCATTGCCCCAGATGGACTGCCCCGAGGAGAAGAAGACCGCGCACTCCAGCGGCTCTCCCTCCAGCGCCGCGTGCACCGCCACGCTCGCCTTCACCTTCGAGTCCAGCACCGTGCGCAGCACGTCCTCCGTCATGCGCTCGAGCGCGCAGTCGTGGAGCACCATCGCCAGGTGGAAGACGCCGTGCACGGCGCCGAAGCGCTGCTTCGCCTGCGCGACCACCCGCGCTGCTTCGCCCGGCTTCGTCACGTCCGCCCGGACGTACTCCACTTCAGCTCCGGCGGCCTCCAGCCCCTTCAGCTTCTGCGCGAGCTCTCCTTCCGACTCGCGCCTCCCCACGATGACCAGCCGCGCCGCGTACTTTCTCGCCAGCCACTCGCCCACCGCCAGCCCGATGCCTCCTCCGCCTCCTACCAGCAGGTACACGCCCTGCTGCCTCAGCGGCACCCGCCCCTGCTGCAACCGCTTCACCGGCAGCAGCCTGCGCACGTACCGGCGCCCCTGCCTCAGCGCCACGTCCGCGCCCTTCCCGTCCCCTTCCTCCCCCACCACCCCGTCCACCCACTGGCCGCGTGCGACGTCCTCCGTCCCCACGTCCACGTAGCTCACCCGCAGCGCCGGATACTCGTTCGCCACCGCCTTCGCGAAGCCCTGCACGCTCGCGCCCCACGGACGCGGGCTTTCGCCCTCCACCACCCAGTGCGCACCTACCGTCACCACCCTCAACTCCAACGGCTTGAGCGCCCAGCCGTGCACGCTCAGCGCCTTCACCAGGCTGAAGAGGGCCACCACTCCCCGCTCCTGGCTGGCTTCCAGTGCTCCCGCGTCCTCCACGCTTGCAGTGAGCTTCGCGTCCGCGCCTCCCAGGAAGTACAGCCGCGTGAGGCCTCCTGCCTCTTGCAGCCACTCCTGCGCTCCGGCTTCGTCGCGCCGATTCCACTCCCACTGGCCCGGACCGTGGCGGTGCGTCCGCTCCGACAGCCGCACCCGCACCACGCCTTCCGTCGCGTGCGCCTTCGCCAGGGCCTCTTCCAGCTCCGCGCTGCCTTCGTGGCCCACCAGCACCACTCGCGCGCCTTGCGTCGTGGCGTTCCATTCGCGGGCATGCACTGGTGCCGGCGCCGGCTCCCACTTCGGCACGTACAGGAGCGCTTCGGCCTTGGCCGCGACTTCCGACGCCGTCTCGCGCCACTCGCGCAGCGCGACTTCCTTCAACTCGACGCAGGGTTCGCCATCGCGGTCCACCAGCGTGATGTCGTAGCGCAGCCCTCCCGAGGACCGGACGTGGACGTAGACCTCTGGCGGCACGGGCCCGCGCACCGCGACCTCTTCCACCGCGAAGGGCACCGCGAGGCCGTCGCCCACCCTCAGCCCCAGAATGCTCTGCAACGCTCCATCCAGCACGCCGGGGGGCAGCGCCCAGCGGCCCCAGGCCTCTTGCTGCGCGGCGCTGGCTTCCAGGCGTGCGAGGACCTCTTCCTCGTTGCTCCACACCTCGCGCACCGTCTGGAAACCTTCGCCGTAGCGCAGGCCCAGGGCTTCGAAGCGCGCGTACACCTCGCTTGCTTCAAGGTGACGAACGCACCGGCCACGCACCTCGTCCAGCGACACCGCCGCGTCGTCACCCGCTTCGGAGCCCTGGACCAGGACCTCACCGCTCGCGTGCGTCGTCCACCCGGTGTCTCCGGGCTGCTGGCTTCGGACCTCGAACTCCATCCGGTCCGCATCGTCCTTGCGGAGCGTCAGCCGCACCTCGCGCCCTGCCCCTTCCACGACCAGGGGCTGTGACCACCGCACCCGCCGAAGCGTGTACTTCCCGGGGCCCAGCGCCTGACGCGCCGCCACGGCGGCCATCTCCAGGTAGGCCACTCCCGGCAACATGGCGCGGCCTCGGACCTGGTGCTCCGCCACCACCCAGGCGGAGTCCGACAAGCGCTGCTGGAAGACCAGCCCACTGCCCAGGCTCGCCTCCGGCTTCAACCGCCCGAGCAGCGGATGCGGCCCCACGAGGCCTCCCTCCATCGCGGCGGCTTCCACCCAGTGCCGCTCGCGCGCGAAGGGATACGTGGGCAGCGACACGCGCCGGCAGGCCTCGTGCCCCTGCAGGCGCCAGTCGATCGCCGCGCCTTCCACCCAGGCCTCCGCGAGGCTCGTCAGACGGCCTCGCTGCTGCCAGCCCTCCAGCAGGCGCCGCGCATCCTCGTCCGTGCTCAGCAGCGTGGACTTGCGGCCCGCGCCCCGATACAGCCCGTCCGCTGAACGGCCCTCCAGGAAGGCCTCCAGCTTCGTGAGCAGCGCCGCCTTGCTGTCGGCCACGATGGCCAGACGCTCTTCCATCGGCTCGCGTCCGACCTGGAGCGTGAAGGCCACGTCGCAGGGACGGACGCCTTCCAGTTCCATGCGCTCGCGCACGTAGCGGACCAGTCGCTCCGCGGCTTCCCGCAGCCGGTCCGGTCCCTTCGCGGACAGCGGGAACAACCACGGGCCTTCCGGCGCCGGTGCCCCGGCCTTCGTCTCCCGGAACTCCTCCAGCACCACGTGGGCGTTCGCGCCTCCCGCGCCGAAGGAGCTGATGGCCGCCCTCCTCGGCCCGTGCTCCTTCGCGGGCCACGGGGCCAGCTCCTTCTGCACGACGAGGGGCGCGTCCGCGAAGCGGATGTTCGGATTCGCGGGCTCCGAATGGAGCGAGGGCACCAGCTGCCCGTGCTTCAGCTGCAACAGGACCTTCGTCACCCCCGCGATGCCCGCCGCCGCCTCCAGGTGGCCGATGTTCGACTTCACGGAGCCCATGGGCACGCGCCCCTGCTCCGCCGAGGGTGCCCCGAAGGCGCGCGTCAGCCCGGTGACTTCGATGGGGTCTCCGAGCGACGTCCCCGTCCCGTGCGCCTCCAGGTAGCCCAGCTCCCGCGCGTCGACCTTCGCGCGCCGCAGCGCCTCGGCGATGACGTCGCCCTGGGCGTTCGGGTTGGGCACCGTGTAGCCATTCGTCTTGCCGCCGTGGTTGAGCGCCGAGCCCTTCACCAGCGCGTACACCCGGTCCCCGTCCGCGAGCGCCTTGCGCAGGGGCTTGAGCAGCACCGCGCCCACGCCCTCGCCGGGCACGTAGCCGTCGCCCCCCTCTCCGAACGAGCGGCACCGCCCGTCACTGGAGGCGAAGCGGCCCTGGCTCAGCAGCGTGTACTTGTGCGGATGGATGGACAGGTTCACCCCGCCCGCCACCGCCACATCGCACTCGCCCGAACGCAGGGACTGGCAGGCCAGATGGATGGCCGTGAGCGATGACGAACAGGCCGTGTCCACCGCCAGGCTGGGGCCCTGGAAGTTGAAGAAGTAGGAGATGCGATTGGCGATGGACCAGTGTCCGGATTGCGCCCGCGAGGCCTGGCCCCGGAGCGCGGCCTCCACGCCCAGCCATTCATACTGGCCGTACATCACCCCGACGAACACGCCCGTCCTGGGCGCCTTCGGGGCCAGGGTGCGCCGCGTGTAGCCCGCGTCCTCGAACAGCGACCAGACCGTCTGCAGGAAGAGGCGCTCCTGCGGATCCATCCCCTCCGCTTCCCGCGTGGAGATGTTGAAGAAGAGCGCGTCGAACGCCGCCACGTCCGACAGGAAGCCGCCCCACTTCGAATAGCTCCGGCCCTCCGCGTCCTTGTCCGCGTCGAAATAGGGTGGGTACTCCCAGCGCCCCAGCGGAATCTCCGTGATGCAGTCGCGCCCCGCCTTCAGGTTGTCCCAGAAGGCCCAGAGGTCGTCCGCCATCGGATAACGCCCGCTCACGCCCACGATGGCGATGGCATCCTCCATCGGGTCCGCGCGCTCCCACGCGGCCGGGCGCACGTCGCGTGTGGACTCCTGCACCGGCGCGCGGGCTTCCGGCACCGGGACCGCCGGGGCCCGTGCCTCGGTGACGGCTGCGCCCACCAGCTCCCGCATCCGGGGGCCGTGCTGGCGGACGAAGTACTCGGCCAGCTCGCGCGTGGTCTGGTACTCGAACAGCAGCGTCCGGGAGATGTCACCGAAGTGCTGCTGCAACGCCGTGTTGACGCCGACGATGACCAGGGAGTCCACGCCGTAGCGCTCGAGCGGCTCGGTGGGATCCAGCTGCTCGACGGGCACCTTCGTCTCCCGTGAGAGCAGTGTCTTCAGGAAGGCCTCCGTGCGCGCCAGCAGGTCGCTGGAGTCGGCCGCAGGCTCCGGCTTCGCGGGCGCACGCGGTGCGGGGGCTTCCGCGCCGGGCAGGCCCAGGGTGCGGCCTGCCTTCTGCCGGTCTCCTTCCACGACCACGAACTGCGCCAGCGGCGACGCCAGGCCGTCCATGAACGCCTGGAGGCCCGTGGCGGTGTCGATGGGGTTCAGCCCCATGACCTGCGTCATGTACTTCTCGGACGCGGCGTCCAGCGCCATGCCGCCTTCGCGCCAGAACGGCCAGTTCAGCGACAGCGTCCTGCCGGTGCGCTCGCCCCGGGCCCGGAGCCGTTCGCGCCGCTCCGCGAACCGGTCCAGGAAGGCGTTGGCGTACGCGTAGTCCGCCTGCCCCACGTTGCCGATGACCGCCGACAGCGACGAGAAGAGGACGAAGAAGTCCAGCGGCTCATCCTTCAGCGCCTCGTCGAGCGCCATCACGCCCTGCACCTTGGGCGCGAGCACGGCGCGCATGTCCTCGCGTGTCTTCTTGATCAGCAGCGCATCGCGCAGCACGCCCGCGGAGTGGATGAGCCCGTGCAGGGAGCCGAACCGGGCCTTCGCCCGCTGGACGAGGCCCTGCACCTGGGCCCGGTCCGACACGTCCGCGCGGAGGTACTCCGCCTCACCGCCCAGGCCGCGCAGGCGCTCCAGCAGCTCCGCCGTGCGTGCATCCGGGACGGAGCGGCCCACGAGCACCAGCCGGGCATGGACCTGCTTCGCCAGGAACTCGGCGAACAGCCGGCCAATGCCCGCGGCTCCGCCCGTGATGACATACGTCCCTCGCTCACGGAGCAGGGACTGCTGCGAGACATCGTTGCTCGTCACCGACATGGCTCAGCGATTCTCCCGCAGCACGCCCAGGCTGCTCACGTAACGACGCCCTTCCCGGTACTGGATCTCCACGTCCTGCCCATCCACGCTGCCCAGCTCCCGCAGGAGCACGGCCAGACTCCGCGCGCCGGTCAGCGATGGACGCTCGGTGTCGGCGAGCTCCACGCTCCGGAGCGCCAGGGCCGGACTCTCCATCCTCGCGGTGCGCAGCAGCCCCGCGACGGCGGCGTGGAGCGGCTCGCTGCCGTCCCGCCCGGAGGCGTGGGCATGCAGGAGCTGGATCCGCTGCTTCGGCTTGCGGCTCGCCAGGGCCCGGCAGAGCGACGCCACCGAGTAGAAGCCAAGCAGCAACTGCTGCTCCAGGTCCTCCGCGTCCGTGCCCACGGGGGGCTCGGACCAGAGGTGCAGGAGCCGCCCCGGGAGCCGCCCTTCGCCCAGCGCGTCCAGCAACCGGTCGAAGTCCTCCTCACGTCCTGGCGCCACCGTGAAGACGTCCCGCCCGATGCGCTCGAACCGCTCGCCGGGCCGCACGAAGAGGACCTCCGTGCCGTCCACGCCCAGCGCGGTCAGGTGTGTCCTCACCCGATCCACCGAGGCCGCATCCGGACCGAAGACGAGCAGCGGGCCTCCCATGTCCGGGACGGCTTCGGGCGTCTGCGCGTGTGACAGCTCCCAGCGCCGCTCGCAGTAGAACGGCGCCGCAGGCCGCGTGAGGCCCCGCTCCAGCGGCTTGACGGACAGGCCTCGCAGACGCGCGACGTGACGGCCTTCCAGGTCGAGGACCTGGAGGTGGAAGGTCCGGAGGCCGTCGGCGGGCGGCGAGGCCACTTCCTCGGCGCGGACGTAGCAGTCGGGTGGCAGCGGGCCGAACAGCTCCAGCTCCTCCAACGCCACGGGCACGTAGACGAACGCTCCAGGCCGGAGCAGGCCCGCGAGCGACTGGAACGCGCCATCCATCAGCGCCGGATGCAGCACGAAGTCCTGGCGGTGTTGCCGCAGCGAATCGGGCAGGCGCAGCCGCGCGATGGACTCGTGCTCGCCGCTCGCGAGCTCCTCGATGACTCGCAGGCTTGGGCCGTAGTCGGAGCCGGACTGGCGGAGGACGTCGTACCAGGTGGCTCCGGGCTTCCGGTCGGGGCATCGGCCCAGAACCGTGGCGACGTCGATGGGCGCCGGCGCCGGACGGTGCGCGCCGAGGAGCAACCGGCCTCGTGCGTGCTCGCGCGCGCCCTCCCCGTCCATGGCGACCTCGAAGTCCAGGCCGTCGTCCCCGCCACCGAACCGCAGCGAGACCTCTCGCGGTGCGTCGACCACCACGGGCCTGCGCCAGCTCACCTGACGCAGTCCCCGTACGGTCGCCGTGCCCAGCAGCTCCACGGCGGCCGCTCGCGCCAGCTCCAGCGACACTGCTCCCGGCAGCAACCGCTGGCCCTGGATGACGTGGTCGCGCACGAAGAACTCTTCCCCCGACAGCTTGTGGGTGAAGCGCGTTCCGTCCGTGCTGGTGGCGCGCGTTCCCAGCAGGGCCTGCGGGGCGGGCGGGGTTCCGGCTTCGGCCCAGTAGCGGGTGCGGGCGAAGGGATAGGTCGGCAGGGGCACCCTTCGCGGCGGGGCCTCCGTGTACCAGCTGGACCAGTCCACTTCGGCGCCCAGGGCCCAGGCCTCGGCCAGGGGCGCGGCGTGGTGGTGCTTCAGGTGGCTTTCCAGGGGCGGGGCTTCCGCCTTCGCGCCCAGGGCCTTCAGTGCCTCGGCGCTTCGCTTCCGATGGCCCAGGTACAGCCGGCCCGGCAGCGCCTGTCCGCGCAGATAGGCGTCCAGTCCCTCGCGGGCTTCGCTCGCGTTCGACACCACGAGCGCCAGTCGCTCGTCGTGGGCATCCCGTCCCACCTGCAGCGTGTAGAGCACCGACGCGAAGTCAGCCGTGGAGAGGCCTGCTGGGTTGGACGCGGGCGCGGTCTGCGGACGCTTCCGGGCGATGCGCTCGACGAGCGCACCCAGTCCCTCCACGCCCACGAACTCCGAGGGCAGCAGGGAGACGTCCCACTTCTCCTCGATGCGCTCCACCAGCCTTCCGATGACGTTGCGCTGGAGCAGCGCGCCGAGGATGGAGTCGTCCGCGAGGACCTCCGCCGCGTCCACGCCCAGCAGCTCCGCGCACAGCGCCGCCACGTCCTCCCGCAGGCCTTCGGAGGAGGCCCTGGCCTGTGGCGCCGCCGAGCGTCCCAGCGTGTCCCGCAGCAGCGCCGCGTAGGCCCGCAGCCGCTCCGGATCCCTCGCCGAGAGGACGAGCACTCCGGGCTCGCTCCGTCGCGCGGGTTCGGACCGGGACGGCGGCAGGTACTCCTCCAGCACGACGTGCGCGTTCACGCCGCCGTAGCCGAAAGAGTTCACGCCCGCGCGCCGGGGCACGACGTTCCCCTTCGCATCGCTCAGGCGCGGCCAGGGACGGGCCTCCCGGTTCAGGTAGAAGGGGCTGCCTTCCAGCTGGATGCGCGGGTTCACGTCGCGCACGTGGAGGGTGGCCGGGAGGACTCCGTGCCGCAGGGCGAGCAGCACCTTCACCAGGCTGGCCATGCCCGAGGCGGGCTCCAGGTGGCCGATGTTCGTCTTCACCGAACCCAGGCCGCAGTGAGGCCGGGGCGCGGGCGGATGGTCCCAACGCCGGTACAGCTCCGCGAAGGCCTTCTTCAGCGCGTTGAGCTCGATGGGGTCTCCCAGCGCAGTCCCCGTGCCCATCGCTTCGACGTAGGTGACGGTGGCGGGGTCGATCCGCGCCTCGGAGTAGGCCTCGACCATGGCCTCCGCCTGGGCCACGGGGTTCGGCGCGGTCAGGGACGTGGAACGGCCGCCGTGGTTGATGGCGACGCCGCGGATGAGGCCGTGGATGGTGTCCCCGTCCTTTTGCGCCTTGCGCAGCGGCTTGAGCACCACCACCGCGACGCCCTCTCCGCGCACGTAGCCGTTGGCGCTCGCATCGAACGTCTTGGAGCGTCCGTCCGGGCTCAGCAGTCCGCCCTTGTCCGCGATGACGAACAGGTCCGGGTCGAGCATCACGTGGACGCCGCCCACCAGGGCCTGGTCGCATTCGCCTCGCCGCAGGGCCTGGACCGCGCGGTGCAGCGCGACGAGGGCGCTGGAGCAGGCCGTGTCCACCGCTTCGCTCGGTCCACGCAGGTTCAGCAGGTACGACAGGCGGTTGGGCAGGATGGAGCGCGACGAGCCCGTCACCGACTGCGGCACGACGGGTGAACCCTGGCGTACGAGCACGCTCGGGTAGTCCGTCGCGGCCATGCCCACGAAGACGCCGGTCCTGGAGCCCCACAGCTCCGCGGTGCGGTGGCCGGAGTCCTCGATGGCCTTCCAGGCGGTCTCCAGGAAGAGGCGCTGCTGCGGATCCATGACCTCGGCCTCCTTGGGGGAGATGCCGAAGAACAGGGCGTCGAACCGGTCCACGTCGTCGATGAAGCCGCCCCACTTCACCCGCGTCTTGCCAGGGTCCCGCGCCGGGTCTCCGAAGTACGCACGCCAGTCCCAGCGTTCGGCGGGGACCTCCGTCACCAGGTCATCGCCCGCGAGGAGGTGTTCCCAGAACGCGTCCACCTCCGAAGATTGGGGGAACCGGCCCGCCATCCCGACGATGGCGATGGGCTCATCCGTCGCCGCCTCGACCGGCGTCGCGGCGGGCTCCGGGGTCACGACCGTTGTTTCGGCACCGCGCGTCGGCATGACCACGGGGAGGCTGGCTTCCGCGATGTCAGCCTGACGCTCAGGGAGCATGTCGCCGCGCAGGACGGACTCCGGCAACAGGCCGTGGAGGTGATCCGCGAACGACAGCAGCGACGGGTGCTCGAAGAAGACGGTCGCGTCGAGCTCGACGCCGTAGACCCGCTTGAGTACGCCCACCAACTCCGTGAACAGGATGGAGTCGAAGCCGTAGACGCTCAGCGGCTTGCGCAGATCCAGCTCACGCGGATCCAGCTTGAGGACCTCCGCCGCGAGCCGAGCCAGGTCCTTCCGCAGGCGCTCCCTTGAATCATCCCCCGGAGACGTGGACGCCGGTGGGGCCTTCGCGGCGAGCACAGGCGCCGTGGTGCCGGCCGGAGCAGTTCCCATCGTCGGCGACGCGCTCGGGGCGGCAACGGAATGAGCGCCACCCGATGACGCTGCATCGACAGTGACAGCACTCCCCGTCCCCGGTGACGGATGCGGTCCGGGCAGGCCGTAGCGCTCGCCCTCGAACGGGTACGTGGGCAGGGACACCCGACGGCGTCCCCCACCATGGTGGAGCGTCTCCCAGGGCAAGGCATAGCCCTGGAGGTAGAGGTCCTTCAGCGCCAGGAGCCCATTGCGGCAGGCGGCCTCCGCGTCCGGCGCCAACGCCGAGGTCTCCGCGAGCAGCGCCTCTCCGCGCGACTGCCGCGCGGCATCCCATGGGACCGGGTTCGACTCCAGGTTGGCCGACCCTGCTCCCTCCACCGCCTCGCCCCGGAGCACGGCCTGGAGCTGGGCCTTCAACTCGGCGGCATCGCGAGCAACCAGCGCGCAGCGGACCGGGAAGTGGCTGCGGCCCACCTGCAAGGTGTACGTGACGTCCTCGAGAGAGCGCTCCGACAGCCCCTCCGGCATCCACGCCAGGAACCGCTCCAGCACCCGGCGCAGGCCGGGCTCCGTCTTCGCGGAGAAGAGGGCCAGGTGGACGGGCCACGGGCGGCCGTCCTTCCGCGCCGGTGCCTCCTCCAGTACCAGGTGCGCGTTGGTGCCGCTGAAGCCGAACGAACTGATCGCCGCGCGCCGGGGCCGGCCGGCCTCCGCGGGCCAGTCACGCGTCTCCGTGGGGACGTAGAACGGCGTCTGCGCGAAGTCGATGTGCCGGTTCGGCTTGTGGAAGTGCAGCGAGCGCGGGATGCGGCGGTGCTTCAGGCACAGCGCCGTCTTGATCACCCCGGCCACTCCCGCCGCCGCGATGGAGTGACCGATGTTCGTCTTCACCGCGCCGATGGCGCAGAACTGCTTGCGGTCCGTGAACCGCGCGAACGCGCCGCTGAGCGCCTGGATCTCGATGGGGTCCCCGAGCTTCGTCCCCGTGCCGTGGGCCTCCACGTACCCGAGCGTCCCCGGGTCGATGCCGAAGCGCGTGTAGACGCCCGTCTCCAGCGCGAGCTGCGACGGCGCGCTGGGCGCGGTGATGCCGTTGGTCTTCCCGTCCTGGTTGATGCCCGTGGCCTTGATGACCGCGTGGATGCTGTCGCCGTCCGCCAGCGCGTCCTCCAGCGGCTTGAGCACGACGACGCCCACGCCCTCCGCGGGGACGAAGCCGTTGGCCTCGTCGTCGAAGGTCTTGCAGCGCCCGTCCGTGGAGAGCATCCCCATCTTCGACGCCAGCACGTGCACGTCCGGCGTCATGAAGAGGGACACGCCCGCCGCCAGCGCCATGCGGACCGTGCCGCTCCAGAGGCTCTCACAGGCCAGGTGGATGGCCACCAGCGACGCGGAGCAGGCCGTGTCCACCGTGAGGGCGGGCCCGCGCAGGTTCAGGAAGTACGCGATGCGGGCCGCGAGGATGGCGCCGGAGATGCCGCCCAGGGCGTAGCCCTCGGGCACCAGGTCGCGCTCGGCCATCGCCAGCCGGTAGTCGCTCCAGCCGAAGCCGACGTAGACGCCACAGGAGCGCTCCGCCAGCGCCGTGTCCGAGTAGCCCGCGTCCTCCAGCGCCCGCCACGCCTCCTGGAGGAACAGCCGCTGCTGCGGATCCATGAGCTGCGCTTCGCGCGGGGAGATGCCGAAGAACTCCCGGTCGAACCGGTCCACGTCCGACAGGAAGCCGCCCCGGTTGCACGTGCTGCGGCCGGGCACGCGCGGATCCGGATCATAGAAGGCGTCGCCATCCCAGCGGTCCTTCGGGATGGACGTGACCGAGTCCCTGCCTTCCAGCAGGTTCTCCCAGAACCGCTCGACGTCCGGCGCGCCGGGGAACTGGCCCGACATGCCGATGATGGCGATGTCGCGCGAGCCCGTCCCGCTGTGCGCCGCGACGGGGGCGACGGGCCGGGAGACGGGCGCGGTTTCCTTGAGCAGGCGCATCGCCTCCTCGCGCGACAGCTCCCTGCGCGCCACCTTCTCCAGGATGTCCCTGCGACGGAGGGCTTCCCTATCCATGTCTGCGCTCCAGGAAGTCATCGACCTCGTCGATGGACACGTCGCCCGATTCGAGCGCCGCGAGCATCGAGAGCATTTCGTCCTCGCCATTCACGGGGGCCTGTGAGGGCACGCTCCCGCGCAGCTCCAGGATGTGTTTGGCGAGCTGCCGGACGGAGCCGTAGTTGAACAGGTCCGTGCTGCGCAGCGCGACGGACAGGGCCCGGTTGAGCTTGTCCGACAGGTCCACCGCGAGGATGGAGTCCACGCCCAGCTCCGCGAAGGGCAGCTCCGGAAGCAGCTCGTGCTCCGGGATGCGCAGCACCACCGCGGCCACCTGGACGATCTCCCGCTCCACCTGCCGGCGCTGCTCCTCGCTGGAGCCCGTCACGCGAGGCGTGGCGGCCGGAGGCTTCGGCACAGGCGCTGGAGGCACTTCCGGACGCGGAGGCGCGGGAGGCTTCGCGGGGGCGGACACCGTGGGCACGGGCGGCTGCGCGGACACCATGGCGGGCGCACCCACGCACCCGTCGCTGACTCCAATCATGACGTGCTGGGCAAGGCCGTGCCCCAGCCCGCCGGGCTGACCGCAGGCCACGAGCGGCCGGAAGCCCGTGTCCTGGAGCGCCGTGCTCCAGCCCGGGATGCTCAGGAGGGGCGCGTCGGGGAGCCGGTCCGCCACGTCCTCGAAGAGCCACCAGCCCTTGAGGAAGCCGAACGTCAGCGTCGTGTACTCGGGGACGTCCGTGAGCTCGCTGATGGCCAGCCAGCCGTGGTGCTTCATCAGCACCTTCACCTGCTCCAGCGTCCTGCGGATGTTCTTCGTCGCGTGGAGCACGTTGGTCCCCATCACGAGGTCGAAGGAGCCCGGCACCAGCCCCTGGGCCTCCGGGCGCTTCTCCACGTCGAGCACCTGGAAGGTGGCGAAGGGATACGCGGTGCCGAACTGCTTGCGGGCCGCGTTGACGAAGCCCAGGCCCACGTCGGTGAAGACGAACTCCACCGCGCCGACGTCCTTGAGCGCCTCCAGCACGAACGCCGTGGTGCTTCCCGTGCCGGCGCCCACCTCCAGGATGCGGACGGGCTCCTGGCTCCCGGTGCGGCGGCGCTCCTCCACGAACCAGCGGCACATGATGGCCACCAGGCGGTTGAAGTAGTCCGCGAGCGGGTGGCCCCGGTAGTAGGCCTCCACGAGCCTGCTGGAGGAGTCCGGGAACAGCACCTCCGTCGGCAGCAGCTCCCCGCGCAATACCTCATGAGCCCGCGACAGCGTCGCCCACATCAGGTCCAGGTGCGGCCGGAACTCCGGGTGCGTGACGAGCAGGTGCTCCCGCCAGGCCTCCAGCTCGCGCGCGTCCGGTGACGTCTCCGCGCGGGGCGTGACGCGGATGAAGGTGCCTCGGCGCTCCACGTAGCCGCCGCGCTCCAGCACGCCCAGCATCGCCTGCCAGAGGCGCGCGTGGTCCTCCACCACGCCCACCTGCCGCGCCCGCGTCTGGGCGTCCCACTCCTCGCCCGCGTGGACCACGGCGCCCAGGCGCTTGAATGCGCCCAGCAGCATCGCACGGCCCCAGGCCTCCACCTGGGCGTAGGCGTCCTCGACCCCGGGCAGCCGGCCACCGGCCTGCTGTTCCCAGACCGGCGCCTCCTGGAGCGCGCGGGCTTCGAGGCCAGGGGGCGCCGGGGCGTACACCTCCACGCTCCGGCTGAAGTCCACGCCCAGCCGCTCCAGCAGCGGGCGTGTGCCCTTGAAGACCATCATCTGCGGCGCCGCCCCCGCGAGCACCGCCTCCATGCCCTCCATGCCCTCGTAGGCCTCCATGGGCAGGATGCCCTGGTTCTCCAGCCGCCTGCGCAGCCCCTCGTCGGCCACGAGGCCCAGGCTTCCCCACGAGCCCCAGTTCAGCGCGAACGCGGGCACGTTCTTCACCTCGCGCAGCCACGCCGCGTACGCGTCCTGGAACGTGCAGCCCGCCGAGTAGTTCGACGCGCCCACGTTGCCCCAGAACGACTGGCCCGAGGAGAAGAAGACCGCGCACTCCAGCGGCTCTCCCTCCAGCGCCGCGTGCACCGCCACGCTCGCCTTCACCTTCGAGTCCAGCACCGTGCGCAGCATGCCTTCCGTCATCCGCTCCAGGAGCTGGTCCTGGATCACCACGGCGAGGTGGAAGACGCCGTGCACGGTGCCGAAGCGCTGCTTCGCCTGCGCCACGACTCGCGCCGCTTCGCCCGGCTTCGTCACGTCGGCCCGCACGTACTCGACTTCGGCTCCAGCGGCCTCCAACGCCTTCAGCTTCTGCGCGAGCTCTCCTTCTGCCTCGCGCCTCCCCACGATGACCAGCCGCGCCGCGTACTTCCTCGCCAGCCACTCGCCCACCGCCAGCCCGATGCCACCTCCGCCGCCTACCAGCAGGTACACGCCCCGCTGCCTCAGCGGCACCCGCCCCTGCTGCAGCCGCTTCACCGGCAGCAGCCTGCGCACGTACCGGCGCCCCTGCCTCAGCGCCACGTCCGCTCCCTTCCCGTCCCCTTCCTCCCCCACCACGCCTTCCACCCACTGGCCGCGTGCGACGTCCTCCGTCCCCACGTCCACGTAGCTCACCCGCAGCGCCGGGTACTCGTTCGCCACCGCCTTCGCGAAGCCCTGCACGCTCGCGCCCCACGGACGTGGGGTCTCGCCTTCCACCACGCGGTGCGCACCTACCGTCACCACCCTCAACTCCAACGGCTTGAGCGCCCAGCCGTGCACGCTCAGCGCCTTCACCAGGCTGAAGAGGGCCACCACTCCACGCTCCTGGCTGGCTTCCAGCGCTCCCGCGTCCTCCACGCTTGCAGTGGGCTTCGCGTCCGCGCCTCCCAGGAAGTACAGCCGCGTGAGGCCTCCGGCCTCTTGCAGCCACTCCTGCGCTCCGGCTTCGTCGCGCCGGTTCCACTCCCACTGGCCCGGGCCGTGACGGTGCGTCCGCTCCGACAGCCGCACCCGCACCACGCCTTCCGTCGCGTGCGCCTGCGCCAGGGCCTCTTCCAGCTCCGCGCAGCCTTCGTGGCCTACCAGCACCACGCGCGCGCCTTGCGTCGTGGGGTTCCATTCGCGGGCACGCACTGGTGCCGGCGCCGGTTCCCACCTGGGCGCGTACAGGAGCGCTTCGGCCTTCACGGCGGGCTCAGGCTTCGCGGCGGCTTGCGGCTTCGTGTCTCGCCACTCCCGCAGCGTCACCTCGTTCAGCTCGACGCAGACCTCTCCCTTCGCGTCGAGGATCGCGACGTCGTAGCGCAAGCGCCCGAGCTGCTTGATGGCGGCGAAGGCCTCGGCCGGGACCGCGCGGCGGAGCACGACCTCCTCCACCGCGAAGGGCATGACCGTGGTCCCTGGCGCCTGCTCCACCACGCCGAGGACGCTCTGCATCGCGCCGTCCAGCATGCCGGGCGGAAGGCCCCACTGGTTCCATTCCTCGCGCTGCTTCCCGTTCACCGTTAGATGCGACAGCGCCTCCGTCGCGCCACAGCGGACCTCCCTCACGCTCCGGAAGCTCTCGCCGTAACGCAGGCCGATTCCCTCATAGCGCTGGTACAGCTCCGGCGCGTCGAGCCTCCGCTCACACCGCGCCCGCAGCTCCTCCAGGGACACGCGCGCGCCCGCCTCGGGCTGCGAACCCGTGTGGATCTCTCCCTGCGCGTGGGTCGTCCAGCCCTCGCCGTCGGCCCCCTGGCTCTGCACCAGGAAGTCCAACCGGCCGGCTTCGCCCCGGCGCAGCGTCAGGCGGACGTCGCGTCCCGCGCCTTCCACCGCCAGCTTCTGCAGCCACACCACGCGGCGCAGCGTGTACTGCCCGGGCCCGAGCGCCTGGCGCGCCGCTTCGTGCGCCATCTCCAGGTAGGCGACGCCGGGAAGGATGGCGTGTCCCCGCACCCGGTGCTCCGCCACCACCCAGGCCTCCTCCGGCAGGCGCCGCGTGAAGACGAGCCCCGTATCCAGGGTGCCTCCCGCTTCCACCGCTCCGAGCAGCAGGTGCGCGTCGCGCGCGGACTCGCCAATCCAGTGGCGCGTCCGGGCGAACGGATACGTCGGCAGCGACACGCGCCGGCGCTCACGGTCCGCGAACAGGCGCGTGCCCTCCACGGAGCCGCCCTTCAACCACGCCGTGGCGAGCGCGTGGAGCTGCTCCGCGAAGCGCGCACCGGAGGCGCGTGCCTCCCGCCAGCGCGCCTCGTCCGCCGCCGCGTCCACCGGCGGACGCGACATGACATTGGCCACCTCCGCGAACCACGGCCCCCGCGCGCCCGCGGGCTGCCTCAGGGCCTCCCGCAGCTGGTCGCGCAGCTCGGCGACGCTCCGGACGACGAAGGCGGCTCGCACCGCGAAGTGGCGGCGGCCCAGGAGCAGCGTGTGGCTGATGTCCTCCAGCGAGGACGTCGCGCCCTCCGCCTCCAGCCATCCGCCCAGGTCCTGCATCCGGCGCAGGAGGGCTTCCTCCGTCCGGCCGGACAGGACGATGAGGGCGTGGGAGTCCGGCACCTCGCCCGTCGCGTGGGCCACGGCGGGCGCCTCCTCCAGCACGAGGTGGGCGTTGGTGCCGCTGAACCCGAACGAGCTGAGCGCCGCCCTGCGCGGACGGCCTTCCTGGCGCGGCCACTGTTGGAGCTGGCGGACGACGTAGAAGGGGCTCGACTGGAAGTCGATGTGCTCGTTCTCGCGCTCTAGCCCGAGGCTGGGCGGCAGCAGGCCGTGCTCCAGCGACAGGAGCAGCTTGATCAGCCCGGTGACGCCGGCCGCCGCGGCCGTGTGGCCCACGTTCGTCTTCACCGAACCCAGGCCGCAGAAGCGCGTGCGGTCTGTCGACGCGCGGAAGGCGTTCGTCAGGGCCTGCACTTCGATGGGGTCCCCCAGCCGGGTGCCCGTGCCGTGCGCCTCCACGTAGCTGATGGTCTCCGGGTGCACACCGGCCCGTTCGTAGACGGAGCGCTCCAGTTCCTCCTGCGACAGGGCGCTGGGCGCGGTCAGGCCGTTCGTCTTGCCGTCCTGGTTGACGCCCGTGCCCTTGATGACGCCGTAGATGTGGTCGCGGTCGCGCAGCGCCGCCGCCAGCGGCTTGAGGACGACCGCCGCCGCGGCTTCTCCGGGGACGAAGCCATCCGCGCCGTCGTCGAACGTGCGGCACTGGCCGCGCGGGGACAGCATGCCGGCGTTGCTGGTCTTGATGTAGAACGACGGCGTCACGGCGATGAAGACGCCTCCCGCCACCGCCATCTCACAGTCGCCCACGAGCAGGCTCCGGCATGCGAGGTGGACGGCCGTGAGCGAGGACGAGCAGGCCGTGTCGAGCGAGATGCTCGGGCCCTTCAGGTTGAGGAAGTAGGACAGCCGCGCGGGGATGACGGAGCAGTCGTTGCCCGCCAGCGCCTGCGCCTCGGTCTGCACTCCGGCCTGCTGGAGGTTGAGGGTGTAGTCGCCCGCGTTCACTCCGGCGAAGACGCCCACGCGCAGCCGGGACGCTTCGTCGGTGGCGTAGCCGGCGTCTTCGAGCGCGCTCCAGCACTCCTCCAGGAACACGCGCTGCTGCGGCTCGGCCAGCTCGGCTTCGCGGCCGGTGATGCCGAAGAAGCGCGCGTCGAAGCGATCGATGTCGGTGAGGAAGCCGCCCCACTTGCAGTGGGTCTTGTCGCGCTTCATCGGATCCGGATCGTAGTGCCGGGTCCAGTCCCAGCGGCTCGCGGGGACCTCGGTGATGGCGCTCCGGCCGGACTCCAGCAGCTTCCAGAAGGCACGCGCGTTCGGGGCTCCCGGGAAGCGCCCCGCGAGCCCGATGACGGCGATGTCCGACGACGCCACGGGTGAGGGCTCGGGCGTCGGGATGTGGGCCTCTAAGACCTGGCGGTCCGCGAGCTGGACCTCGGGCTGCGGCGCGGCCTGCGGCGGCGGAGCCTTCGCGGCGAAGGCCCGCTCCACGGCGCTCGCGTGGGTCTTCAGGAGGAAGTCCCGGAGGCGGAAGACGTTCGGGTAGTCGAAGAGGGTCGTCGTGCGCAGGGACAGGCCCAGGGTCCGGTTGAGGCTGTTGACCAGGCCGATGCCCATGATGGAGTTGATTCCGTACTCCGCGAACTGCTGCTCGCGGTCGATGCGGTCCTCCGGCATCCCGAGGATCTCCGCGACGAGGCGCACGATTTCACCCTCGACCGCCCGGCCCAGGTCCACCGGGGGCTGCGCCGCCACGGGCCGCGTCGACGCCGTGCTTGCCGGCGCATGCGCACCGGGATGCCCGTAGGCGGGGGCCAAGGCCGTTCTCGGAGCCTCGACCGCGGGAGGCGCGAACGCAGGCATCTGCGATGGCCCCTGCCCCATCGGGCGCTCGAACCCTGAAGGGGACCCTACCGCTCCGTGCGCGGTCCCCGGCGTCGAGGCCACACCCGCCGGCGCGAACGAGGAGGCCGTCGGCGCGAACCCCGACTGCGTTGCCACCGTCGCTGGTACGAACGCTGAGGAGGAAGCCGTCGGCGCGAACCCCGACGGCGTTGCTACCGTCGCTTGTGCGAACGCGGAGGTCGGTGTCACCGGCGCGAACGTGGAGGAGGATGCCGTCGGCGCGAATCCCGACGGCGTTGCCATCGTCGATGGCACGAACGCAGAGTTCGGTGTCACCGGCGCGAACGCTGGAGGCGACGCCACCGCAGTTGGCGCGAACGCGGAGGTCGGTGTCACCGGCGCGAACGCTGGAGGCGACGCCACCGCAGCTGGCGCGAACGAAGCCGTGGGCGTGGGTCCGTGGCCCGACGGGCGTTCAAACGCCTGAGGCGTCACGGTCGCCGGGTGCGACGGTGCGTGTCCGCCACGCGGTAGCGCGGCTTCCGGAGCCAGACCGGCCTGAGCCAGCGGCGACGGGACGTAGGTCCGGGCTGCCTTCGGCGCATCCAGCCAGTAGCGATCCTGCGCGAACGGGTACGTCGGCAGCGGCATTCGCCGGCAGCCCTCGCCCTGCGGGAGGACCGCCCAGTCAATGCCCGCGCCTCCGACCCACAGCTCCGCGAGCCGGGGCAGCTTCCCCTTGCGCGCCCAGCTCCGCAGCATCACCTGCGCGTCCTCGTCGTCGCTCAGGAGCGTGTTGCGGCGGCCCGCGCCCTTCGCGCTGCCCACGAACGTCTCTCCGTCCTGACGCCCCGCCAGGAACGCGCGCAGCCTCTGGAGCAGCTCCGCGGCGCTCCCCGCCACGATGGCCAGCCGCTCCTCCATCTCCTCACGGCCGACCTGCAACGTGTAGGCGACGTCCGCGAGCGGAAGCTCCGCCACCGGCCCCTGCGCCGGCTGCGCGGCCGCACGACCCACACCCCGCGCCTCCAGCGCCTGGACCAGCGGCTTCAACGACAGGCTTCCACTCAGCACCGACGAGGACAGCTCCACGTCGCAGGCCTCGTTCACCCGGCCCAGCAGCTCCGCCACTCCCGCGGGCCCGAGCGCCGTCGCGCCCCAGTCCTCCTCGTGGCGCAGCTCGTCCACGGGAATCCCGAGCACCGCGGACGCGGCGGTCAGCACGATGTCCTCCGCGCTCCCCTGCACGCCGGTGCCTGCCGGGGCAATGCCCTGGCGCTCCTCAATGAACCGGATCAACTGCGCCGCCTGATCCTTCAGCCGGTCCGCGCTGCGGGCGGACAGGGGGAACAGCCAGGGGCCGGACGACGACGTGACGCCCTGGGGCCGGGCCGCCACGTACTCCTCGAGCGCCACGTGGGCATTGGCGCCGCCGAAGCCGAAGGAACTCACGCCCGCGCGCCGGGGAACCGTCCGTCCCTCGGCGTCCGTCAGGCGCGTCCAGGGCTGCGTCTTGTGGACGATGTAGAAGGGGCTGCCCTCCAGCCGGACCAGCGGGTTGAGCTTCTGGACGTGGAGGCTCGCCGGCAGCTCGCCGTGGCGCATGGCCATCAGCACCTTCACCACGCCCGCGAGGCCCGCAGCCGACTCCAGGTGGCCGACGTTCGTCTTGATGGACCCGATGCCGCAGTAGTTCGCCTGCTTCAGCGCCCGGCCGCGCCGCCGCGCGAGCTGGGTGAAGGCCGTCTTCAGGCCCTCCACCTCCACGGGGTCACCCAGCTCGGTGCCCGTGCCGTGCGCTTCCATGTACGTGACGGTCTCCGGCTCGAAGCCCGCGTCGTCCAGCGACCCGAGGATGAGCTCCGCCTGGGCCTTCGGGTTCGGCGCGGTCAGCGAGTTGGCCCGGCCGCCGTGGTTCTGCCGGGAGCCCCGGACGACCGCGTGGATGGGATCCGCGTCCGCCTCCGCCTGGTCCAGGCGCTTGAGGACCACCACCACCGAGCCCTCGCCGCGCACGTAGCCGTTCGCCGACGAGTCGAACGTCTTGCAGCGCCCGTCGCGGGAGAGGATGCCCACCTGCGCGAGGTTCTGCGTCACCTCCGGCAGGGCCAGCACGTTGACGCCACCCGCGATGGCGATGTCGCACTCACCGGACCGCAGCGACTGCACCGCGCGGTGGAGCGCGACGACGCTGCTGGCGCAGGCGGCGTTGTGGACCTCGCTGGGTCCCCGGAAGTTGAAGAAGTAGGAGATGCGGTTGGCCAGCATCGTCAGGGCGTTGCCGGTCTCCACCTGCGCGTGCAGGAGGCCGTGATGCGACAGGCGGTGGTGGTAGTCCTGCGACCACACGCCCATGAAGACGCCGACGTTGCGCCCCGACAGCTTCGACGGCGGCAGCCCCGCGTCCTCCAGCGCCTTCCAGGTGCTCTGCAGCAGCATGCGCTGCTGCGGGTCCATCAGCTCCGCCTCGCGCGGGGAGGCACCGAAGAACGACGCGTCGAAGCAGTCGAACCCCGGCGCGAAGCCGCCCCAGCGCAGGTAGGCGCCGTCCTCCTCGCCCCACGCCCTCCAGTCCCACCGGTTCGTGGGCGCTTCGGAGATGAGGTGCTCACCCGCGCGCAGGCGGCGCCAGAGCTCGTCCACGTCCCGGGCGCCGGGGAACACGCCGGACATTCCGATGATCGCCACGCCCCGCTCCGTGCCCTCGGTCCGCTGGGCGACACGAGATTCAGCGGCTGCGGCCGTCGCACGAGGAGCCTCCGTCACGGGCATCACCGGGGCCTGAGGCACCGCCTGTGTCGAAGGCGCAGGTGCTGCGCCAGAAGCGGGTGCTGAGGCAGACGCCGGTGCTCCCGCAGACGTCGGAGCTGCGCCAGACGCGGGCGCTGCGGCAGGCGCGGCTGCTCCGGCAGACGCGGATGCTCCGGCAGGCGCGGCGTTCGCGGGCGCCTGGGCCCGCGCGAGTTCCTCGCCGTACTGCTCCCAGAGGTGCTCCGCGATGCTCGCGATGGTCGGGTGCGAGAAGAACAGGGACGGGTTGAAGTCCACCTTGAACTGGCGCTCGATGCGGGCGGCGAAGTCCTTGAGCCCCAGCGAGTCGAAGCCCACGTCCCCCAGGCTGTCATGCGCCCCGAGGGCCCCCGCGTCGACGCGGAGGATCTCCGTGCCCGCGGCCAACAGCTCCGCCTCCACCTTCCGGGTGAAGGCCCGCGCGTCGATCGCCGGAGCACGAGGTGCCGGAAGCGACGGCGCGGCGGATGCGGCCTGCGGAGCAGGAGGCGGCGAGGACTTCGACACGGCGGGAACCTCCACCTGCGTGGGAACAGAAGATTTCGGAGCGGCAGTGGTCACGGACACCCGGCCCTCGCGCTCGGCCCGCAGTGGCGAGTCCTCGATCCAGTGACGGCGACGCACGAACGGGTACAGCGGGAGGGCGACCTTCGCGTAGGCGCCGTCCGGGTAGAGCTCATCCCAGCGCACGTCCACGCCCCGGAGCCACAGCTTCAAGGCCGTGTCCCAGAAGCTGTCATCCAGGGTGCGCGTCTGGGCGGGGATCACGGCGAGCTCCGCCGGACGCGTCAGGGCCGTCTCACCCAGCGCGAGGCACGCGAAGTCCTCTCCGGCATCGGGCGCCTGCTGGAGCGCCTGCGCGCGCCCCAGCCACTGCGCGAAGTCCCCCGCCTCGTGCAGCCGTCCGCTGCGTCCCTCCAGCAGCGGGCACACGGCCCCCGGCCGCAGCCGGCGCTGACGCGCGTGCGCCAGCGTGGCGATGCGCTCGAAGTCCGGCTGCTCCACCGCGAGCAGCTCCACCAGCTCCCGGCGGGGAATCACCTCACCGGACACCAGCTCCAGCAGCTCGCGCAGGACCGGGTCCAGCCGCTCCAGCGCGGTGTCCAGCTCCCACTTCTGCTGGAGCGACCGCAGCAGCACCGCGCTCACGAACGCGAACAACAACCGCTGGTGCCGGTCCTCGACGTCCCGCAGCGGATGGGTGCCATCCAGCAGCGAGGTGAGCCCCGCGTGCAGGCCGCCCAGTGCGGGAGCCCACTCGGCCGCGAGCTTGCGGAAGGAGTGCTGCTTGCGGATGAGCAGCCGCGCGCTCTCCACCCACGGCACGAGCGTGTCCACCACGCCATGGGCCCGCGCCACCAGGTCGCGCAGGTAGTCCGCGTCCAGCGCGTACCGCATCCACACCCCGCCGCCCACGGGATCTACGAAGGGCACCGATGGCCGCGACAGCTCCACCGCGCCCGGAGACAGCTCGCCGCGCAGCACCCGCAGCGCGTCCGTCAGCCGCACGACGCCGCTGACGACCAGGGCCGGCCACACGCCATCACCATGGCCCGTGATGCGCTCGGGCACGAAGCCCGTGGCCAGCAGTCCGGCGACATAGGCATGCGCCGCCACGAAGCCGCCCTCCGGCGTCGTCAGCGCTTCCGCCTGCTTCGCATCCTCCACCCACCGCCGCAGCGCGCCTCCCGGCACGAGCCGCGAGGCCGTCCCCTGCCCTCCCACGCCGGACCCCACCCGCAGCACCCAGGACCGCGGGCCATGGCGCTCCGCCTGCGGCGCCTGCGCCAGGAACCGGCGGACACCGTCGCGCTCCTCCACGACGACGCCCAGCCGGTACGGCAGCGACTGCCGCCCCCGCGCGAGCGTCCCGCACACGTCCTCCAGCCGCAGCCCGTCGAAGTCCTTCCCCGACGCGAACGTGCTCCACGCCTCCACCAGGTTCGACAGGCTGGCCGCGGAGTTCGCCGACAGCGTGAACACCTGGGGACCCTGCTCGGACGACTCACGGTGCGCGGTGTCCGGCGGCGCGGCCTCCACCAGCACCTGCGCGTTCACGCCGCCAAAGCCGAAGCAGGTCATGCCCGCGCGCAGCGGCACGTCCTCCCGGACGCTCTTCCACGGCACCGAGGCCCGCGCGAACTGGAAGGGACTGGCGTCGAAGTCGACCAGCGGGTTCACCGTCTTCACGTCGATGCTGGGCGCGACCCACCGGTGCCTCAGCATCAGGAGGATCTTGATGAGGCTCGCCACGCCGGACGCGGGCTCCAGGTGGCCGACGTTCGGCTTCACCGACCCCAGCTGGCAGAAGTTGCGCGCCTGCGTGTGCTTGCGGAACGCCTGCGTCAGTCCCTCGAACTCGATGGGGTCTCCCAGCGACGTGCCCGTCCCGTGGGACTCCATGTAGCTCACGGTGTCCAGGCCGAAGCCCGCGTCCTCGCTGGCGGCCAGCGTCACGTCGCGCAGGGCCGGCATGCTGGGGGCGGTGAGGCCGCGGCCGTGCCCGTTGTGGTTCACCGCCGTCCCCCGCACGAGCGCGAGGACCCGGTTGTGCTCGGCCCGGGCGTCGCTCAGCCGCTGGAGCAGCACCAGCCCGATGCCCTCTCCGGGCGCGTAGCCGTCCGCGTCCACGTCGTACGTCTTGCTCTTGCCCTCCGGGCTGAACAGCCGGAGCTGTTCGAAGGCGTCGAACTTCCACGGGTGGAGGTTCAGGCTGGCGCCGCCCACGAGCGCGTAGTCGCACTCGCCGCGCAGCAGCGCCTCCTTCGCTTCGTGCAGCGCGACGAGCGACGAGGTGCACGCCGCCTCGACGGCCATGCTGGGCCCCCGGAAGCCGAACACGTACGAGACGCGGTTCGCCACGATGCACGCGAACCCGCCCGTGGACGCGTAGCGGCTCGCCGTGACGCCCGCCATCCCCAGCTCCTGGAGATAGTCGCTGCTCATGGTGCCGATGAAGACGCCCGTCTTCTTCTCGCGCAGCCGGTCCAGCGGCACCGCCGCGTCCTCGAAGCAGTGCCAGGCCTCCTCCAGCACCAGGCGCTGCTGGGGGTCCATGTTGTCGGCCTCGGCGGGAGAGATGCCGAAGGCGGCGGCGTCGAACGAGTCCACGTGCTCCACGAGCCCGCTCCACTGGCCCTGGCTCGTCGGCTTCGTCACCCAGCGCTCGCGCGGCAGGGGCTGGATGGAGCTCACCCCCGCGACGAGGTTGTGCCAATAGGCCTCAACGTCCTTCGCCCCCGGGAACCGGCAGGCCATCCCGATGATGGCGATCGACTCCCCTGGCACACCCGACTTGCTGCGCATGCTGCCTCCCTAGAACTGACCTTCGATGCGCTCCCGGACCTCGGGGAGGGTGAACGTCGTTTCCTGCATCCGAAGCTCCGCGTCGACGGCGTCCGCCAGCTCCGCGCGGAGCCGCGCCGTCAGCCGCTGCTTCAACAGCTTGAGTGACACGAGCGGCTTGTCCGCCAGCTCCTCCGCCTTGGCCATCGCCACCGAGAGCACGTCCTTGCGCGGGACGATGTGCATGGGCGCGCCGCGCTCCTTGAGCTGGGCGCCGGTGTAGTTGGCCGCCGTGAAGAGCATTTCGCTGGCGAGCACGTCGCCGAACTTCCGGGGGATGACGCAGGTGGCGCCGAACCCCGGCGTGAAGCCGTAGCGCATGAAGTTCGTGCAGTAGACGGCTTCCAGCGCCATCACGATGACGTCCGCGGTGCAGCCGAACACCAGCCCGCCGCCGATGCCGTGCCCCTGCATGGCCGACACCACGGGCAGCTCGCACCGCAGGAGCAGGTCGTAGAAGGCCATGTCGGTGAACCGCATCCGGCCCTCGTTCATCGCGAGCAGCTCTTCCTTGTTCCCGCCGCAGCAGAAGTAGGTGTCGTAGCCCGTGAGCACGACGACCTTCAGGTCCGGCCGCCGTGCCACCTGCGCGAACGCCCCCTGGAGCCCCTCCACCAGCGCGCGGGAGAAGGTGTTCTTCTGGGCGCGCTCCTCCATGCGCACCACCGCGATGCTCCCCTCCACCGTCAGCTTCACCACGTCATCCATCGCACGCCCCCTTTCCCGCGCCTCAGCGGTCCTTCGCTTCCCAGGGCAGCAGCTGGTGCTCCACGAAGTCCCGCAGGTTCTTCTGGAAGTCGCCGTGGACCATCAGCCGGGAGATCTCCGACACGGCCAGCTCCTCCACCTCGTCGGACAGCACCCAGACCTGACGGAAGTAGCGCTTGAGGTTCCCCACCGTCGCGGGCTGCACGCGCGACAGCCGTACCTTCAGCCGGCGCAGCGCGAGCTCCGGTGAGTCGCTCACCTCGTCGACGAGGTTCATGGCCAGGGCCGCCTCGGCGGACACCGGCTGCGTGGTGAGCGCCATGCGGTACGCGGGCTGGTAGCCCACGCGCCGGATGAGGTACGGGATGACCATGGCGGGCATGAGCCCCCAGAGCACCTCCGACAGGCTGAAGCGCGAGCGCGGCGTGGCCACCACCAGGTCGCTGGCGGCGACGAAGCCCACGCCCCCCGCCAGCACCTCGCCGTCCACGTGCGAGATGATCACCCGCGACATCGTCGCCATGCGCCGCAAGAGCCGCATGTACGGACGGGTCAGCACCTCCTGCTCCGCGGCGGTGGCGTCCGGGCGCAGCGTGGACACCTCGTCGAAGTCCATGCCGGTGCAGAACGTGCCCGGCTGGCCCCGCAGGACAATCAACTGCTGGCGCGCGTCCGCCTCCACGGCGTCCAGCACCGCGTGCAGCTCCTCCAGGAGCACGGCGTTGATGCTGTTGCGCGCCTCCGGGCGGTGGATCGTCACCGTCACCACGCCGTCCGCCGCGTCCACGCGCAGCGTCTGGAGGCCCCCATGGCCGCTCAGGTCCATGCGTACTCCCGGTGGAAGCCCTTCACGCGGACGAGCCGCAGGCGCTTGCGGCCCTCGAACTGGCGCGCGTAGAGGTTGGACAGGTCCCCCACCTGGACCTCGGCGTCCTTGGTACCGAAGCCGATCTCCATGCTCCGGTCGAGGATGCGCTCGTACTCGTCCATGGACAGCGAGTGCCGGCGCGCCAGGTGCCCGCCGATGTCGAAGCGCGCCTGGACCCGCTGCGAGTTCCGGTCGAACGTGCCGCTGTAGAACTCCGACGAGCACCCGGAGCCGTAGGAGAAGAGGCCCACGCGGTGGAAGTCCTGCGCGTTGGCGTGGTCGATGAGGCCGCACAGCGCCAGGAAGACGGTGGCCGAGTAGATGTTGCCCACCTGCGTGCAGTAGCGCGTGGCCGGGACGATGCGGCGCTGGAAGTCCTCTTCAATCTGCGCGGCGCCCAGGCCCGGCCCACCGAAGGCGCGCATCATCTTGCGGTGCGCGCCCTTCACCATGCCGGCGAACGGCGTGTGGAACGCGAGGTAGTCGAAGCTCGTGCGGAAGTCCGCCCCCTCCACGCGCTCCGCGTAGCCCTTGAAGCTGTTCTGGAGGCAGTCCAGGTACGCCAGGAGCGACACGTCCGGGTCGCCCGCCTCGATGCCGACCTGGGGCCGGCACGTGTCCATGACCTCGTAGCTGTAGTAGCCGTTGGCGCCCAGGTCCATGCTCAGGACCTTCGGCTCGGAGCCCACGAGCAGCGCCACCGCGCCGGTGCCCTGCGAGGGCTCGTGGTACGTGTTGCGCGAGCCGTTGCGCGCCTCGTCCGTGGCGATGACCAGCGCCTTGGCGCCCGGGGACACGCCCGACGCGACGAAGCCCAGCGCCATCTGGAGCGCGGCCGTGCCGCCGTAGCAGGCCTGCTTCACCTCGAAGACGCGGCACCGGCGGTGCAGCCCCAGGTGGTCGTGGATGTACGTGCTGATGGCCTTGCCGAAGTCGACGCCGGACTCCGTGGAGGCGATGACCAGCTCGATGCGGGCCTGCTGCTCCGGGGTGAGGGCGTCCACCAGCGCCTTGGCGGCGTTCACCCCGTTGGTGATGGCGTCCTCCCAGGGCATGCCGACGGCCTTCTTCTCCATCAGGAGGTTGTCGAAGCGTGTCAGGTCCAGCCCCCGCTTCTCGAAGAGCGTGCGGATGTCCAGGTAGGCCTCACCGCCGTACGCATTCATCGCCTCGATGCCGAACTCCATGCGCTGCGCCTCGTGTCCGTTCATGACCTGCGGATGACCACGCTCGTGTTGATGCCGCCGAAACCAAACGAATTGCTGAGCGCCACACCGACGGACTGCGCGGTGGCCGCGTCGCCGCAGAAGCGGCAGTCCTGGGCGAGCGGCTCGCGCAGGTTCGCGTTGCGGTGGAGGAAGCCTTCGCGGAGCTGGAGCACGGTCGCGATGCACTCCACGACGCCCGCGGAGAACAGGCAGTGGCCCAAAAGCCCCTTGGTGGCGTTGAGCCACACCTGGCCCAGGTGCCCGCCGAACACCTCGCGCAGGGCCTGCACCTCCGCGTCGTCACCGGCGGTGGACGCCGTGGCGTGCGCGTTGACGTACTCCACGGCCTCCGGCGCCACGCCCGCGCGGGCCAGCGCCCCGCGCATCGCCGCGGCCTCGCCCGCGACGTCCGGCGCCGCCGAGTGGCTGGCGGACAGCACCAGGCTCGCCCCCGCGAACTCCGCGTGAAGCGGAGCCCCACGACGGCGCGCCGAGTCCTCCCGCTCCAGGACGACACAGGCCGTCCCCTGCCCCAGCACGAAGCCGTCGCGCCCGGCGTCGAAGGGGCGGCACACCTGGTCCGCCTCGCGGCCGCCGCCCGGGCTCAGCGCGCCCAGGTGGTGCAGCGCTTGAAGCTCCATGGGGGACAGGTCCGCCAGGGGTCCCACCACCAGGCAGGCGTCCACCTCGCCCAGCTGGAGCAGCTGCCAGGCCTTGAGCAGGGCCACGTTCCCGCTGGCGGACGCACCGCCCACGGTGAAGCCCTCGCCCCGGATGCCCAGCACCTCGCTGAGAACCCCGACGTGGTCCGTGTCCAAGAAGCGCATGGCGTAGCGCGGGTCGATGAACTCCGGGTTCGCCACGAACTTCTTCGCCGTGTCGTGCTGGAGGCGCAGCGACAGGTTGCTGCCCGCGACGATCAGCCCCACGCGCTCCGCGGGCACGGGCGCTGTGTGCAGCCCCGCGTCCAGCCACGCCTCCAGGGCGCTGAAGGTGGCGCACTCGATGGGGCGCGGTGCGCGCTGGGCCAGGCGGCGGGCCTTCTCCAGGAGCGGCCCGGCCCCCTCCGGGAGCGACTTCAGGGCCTCCGCGAGCGTGAAGCCTTCCAGCTCCGCCGCGGCCGGGAGGCCAGCCAGGGCGGGCTGCTGGGGCGCACGGATGGCGACGCGGCCCTCGCGCAGGCCTCGCGCGAGCGCGGGCACGCCGAGGCCCAGGGCGGTCAGCGCCCCCATGCCGGTGATGATGATGCGGCGGTCGCTCACGGTGCGAAACTCAGGAGCGCTGGGCGTGGTGCCGCTGGAAGATGCCCAGCAGCGAGCCGATGTCCTTGGCCTGGCTGAGCTCCGTGACGGGGACGTTGATGCCCAGGTCCTCCATCGTGCCCATGACGATCTCCATCCGGTCGATGGAGTTCGCGCCCAGTTCCTTCAGCTGCCGCTCGGGGGTGATCAGCCGCGCGTCCACGTCCGGCAGCACCTTGAGGATGTTCTCCGAAATCACCTGGAAGAGGTCCGTGCTCATCGTCGTTGTTCCTGTCCTGCTCAAGCTGCTGCGTGAACGTTGCCGCGCGGAAGCGCACCGAAGGCGCGCATCCGGTCGGTGATGACCTGGGCGGTCTGCTGCATGAGCAGCTCGCCAATCTCCGCGACGCGCCGGTTCTCCCAGCGCTCCATCGGCGTGCCCTTGACCCACTGGTTGAAGGCGCCGAGCGCCGGCCCGCTGTGGACCTGGTAGTCGATGCGGCTCTCCTTGGAGCCGCCCAGCGCCAGCCGCGTGCTGTAGCCGAAGTACCACTTGAAGATGAGCGCCATCTTGTACTTGGGCAGGGCCTCCGCCTTCTCAATCTCCGAGGGCGGGTAGTAGGCCTTCACGTCCTCGTAGACGGCGTCGAAGCTCTTGCGGAAGTAGGCGGTCTGCAGGTGCTCGCGGGTCTTCGCGTCGATCTGCTCCAGCGAGTCGTGGAAGCGGTAGAGGTCGTAGAGCTTGTTCGCGCGGGCGGAGAAGAAGAGGCCCTTCTTCACCACCTGGACGCGCGCGCCCAGCTCGAACAGGTCCCCGGCCGGGGCGTAGTCGAAGTCCTGGACGTTGAGTCCCTGGAGCAGCTCCTTCACCTCGTTGCTGGTGCCCGCCTCCACCGTGCACTGGTTGATGGAGCCGGTGAGGATGAAGTCCGCGCCCAGCATGAACGCCGCCGCGGCGGCCTCCGGCGTGCCGATGCCTCCCGCCGCGCCCACGCGCACGCGCTTCGCGTAGCCGTACTGGGTCATCATGCGGTCGCGCAGGCGGATGATGGCGGGGGTGAGGGCGTACGCGACGCCCTGGTCCGTGTGGCCGCCGGAGTCCGCCTCCACGCAGAGGTCGTCCGCCAGGGGGATGCGCTGGGACCACTCGGCCTGCTCCGGGGTGATGCGCCGCTGCTCCACCAGGCGCCGCACCAGCCGCTCCGGGGCGGGACGCAGGAAGGCCTCCGCGATCTCCGGGCGGGAGACCTTGGCCACGATGTGGTTCTTCGGGACGACGTTGCCGCGCGCGTCGCGCTCCAGCCCCACCAGCCGGTAGCGCACCAGCGCGGAGGTCACGGCCATGTAGGACGCGGCCTCGATGTGGCGCACGCCGTGGCGCAGGAAGAGGTCGACGGTGTCCTCCTCCAGCTGCGGGTTCTGCGGGCTGCTCAGCAGGTTGATGCCGTAGGCCTGGCCGCGCGACAGCTCCCGCTGGATGTAGAGGATGGCGGCCTCGGTGTCGCGGAGCGGGACGCCACCGGAGCCGAAGTAGCCGAGCATGCCGGCCTTGCCCATGGCGACGACCAGCTCCTTCGATGCCACGCCCCGGTACATCGCGCCCGCCACGTAGGCGTACTTGATGCCGTGGTCGGCCCGGAACTCCGCGCTGCCCAGCGACTGCGCGGAGAAGCCTTCCTGCGCCACGGGAGCCGCCTCACGCGGCTCGTGCCGGACGACCCCGTTGCGCCGGAGTTCGGGAGCAGCGGGCGAAGGTGCCACCGGCGCGCTCGCCTCGGGCATGAACGGCGCGGAGGCCTGGGTGGATGCCGGCGCCGCCGCGACGGGCACGTAAGGCGCGGACGGCGCGGAGGCCTGGGTGGGTGCCGGCGCCGCCGCGACGGGCGCGGCCGGAACTTCTCCCTCGAAGTCCCTCAGCATGTTGGCCAGCACGATGCCGGGGCCCACCTCCACGATCTTCATCCCCGGCTGCGCGAGCAGGTAGCGCACCGTGCCCGCCCAGTTCACCGGCCTGGCGATCTGGATGGCGAGCAGCTCGCGGCACCGCGCCGCTTCGTAGGGCCGCGCCTCCACGTTGGAGATGACCGGGATGCGGGGCGGCTGGAAGTCGAAGCCCGCCAGGAACCGGCGGAACGTCTCCGACGCCGCGACCATGTAGCGCGAGTGGAAGGCCGCGCTCACCTTGAGCAGCACGTACGCCTTCGCGCCCGCCGCCTCGAAGGCCGGGCTCGCGCGCTGCACCACGTCCGCCGGTCCGGCGATGACCACCTGGTTCGGCGTGTTGAAGTTCGCCACGTCCAGCGCGCCGAACTCCTCCGACGAGCGCAGCACCTCTTCGATGCGCTCGCGCGACAGGCCGACCACGGCCGCCATGCCGCCGCCCTTCGCCTCGGCCATGATCTCCCCGCGGCGCTTCACCAGCCGCAGGCCCGTCTCGAAGTCGAAGCTGCCCGCGGCGAAGAGGGCGTTGTATTCACCCAGGCTGTGACCGGCGACGAAGTCCGGCTCGCCGTCCTTCGCCTTCTTCTCCAGGTACGACAGCGCGTTGACGACGTACAACGCCGGCTGCGTGTACTGCGTCTGCCCCAGGCGGTTGTCCGGGTTCTGGAGGCACAGCTCCTCGATGGAGTAGCCCAGGATGTCGCTCGCCTTGTCCGTGAGCGACCGGTACGGCTCGAACAGGCGCGCGCCCATGCCCTTGCGCTGGGTGCCCTGCCCCGGGAAGACGTACGCAATCATGCTTTTCTTCTCATGCTGGAGTGGAGGAGAGGACACGGTGGGAGGAGGCACGAGCGCGCGCTCCAGCTGCTTCAGGCGCTCCACCTCGCCGTGGGCCGGCGTCATCACGGAGAACACCGCGGGGCGTCCGCTCTTCGCGACGCCCGCCTTCAGCAGGTTCGCCAGCGAGCTGGAGGGCCCCACGTCGATGAAGGTGTACTCGCCGCGCGACACCAGCCCGCGCACGGCGTCGGAGAACGCCATGGGGCCCCGGATGGCGCCCCACAGGTGCTCGGGTGGCAGCTCACGGCGGACGCCGCCGTCCAGGCCGGACACCACGGGGATGCGGGCGGCCCGCTGCGGCAGGCCCCGCAGGTCCGCCAGGTAGCGCTCCCGGGCGGGGTCCATGAACGACGAGTGAAACGCGTGGGCCACCGGCAGCTCGAAGGTCGTGAGGCCCCGTGCCTGGAGCCGCGCATCCACCGCGCGCAGTGCCTCCACGCGGCCGGACACCACGAACTGGAAGGCGTCGTTGCGTCCCGCGAACTCCACGCCCTGGAAGAGGCCGGGCTCGCGCTCCATCAGCGCCGGATCATGCAGGACGGCCAGCATCCCGCCCGCCTCGCACGCGCCCTCCACCGCCCGGGCCAGCCGGACACACGCCTCCAGTGCGGCCTCCGGTTCGTAGATGCCCGCGATGGCCGCCGCGACGATCTCCCCCAGGCTCACGCCCAGTGTCATCGCCGGCTCCAGCCCCCGCGCCATCAGCGAGCGCGCCAGCGCGTACTCCACCGTGAAGATGGACGCGTTGCTGTGCAGCGCGCGCGGCAGCGGCGCGCCGGAGCGGCCATCCCCGTACAAGAGCCCCACCACCGACGTGCCGATGAGCGGCGTCGCCACGCGGTCCAGCCGGAGCACCCACTCCCGGAACACCGGGTCGTGGCGGTACAGGTCCACCCCCATCTGCAGGTACTGCGACCCCTGTCCCGAACAGAGGAAGACCAATGGCGCGCTCATGACCTGTGCCCCCGAACCCTGTCGCCCGTGCCGATTGCCAGACATGTACCCGGTGACGAAACAATTTCTGTCATCGCAAACCCGCCGTTATGGTCCGTCCCTGTAGTCCGAGGAAAACACCATGACCATGACAAACCGATTCGCAGTCTCCCTGACGTGCCTGACCCTGCTTTCCGCCCCGGCGCTGGCCGCGGAGCCCCAGGCTCCCGCCGCGAAGCCCGGCGCCACGCCCGCCACCCCCGCCGCGCCGGCCGCCAAGCCGGGCGCGAACACCGCCGCTCCCGCGGCCACCACCGCCGCGCCGCCCGCTGGCGCCGCGCAGCAGGGTCCGCCGCCCGCCCTGCCCCAGCCCTCCCCGCTGCTCGCGCAGCTGAAGGACTTCGAGGGCAAGTGGAAGTGCTCCGGCACGCGCGTCCCGATGCCGGGCGTGCCCTCCTACCCCATCGAGACGACCTGGACGGGCAAGAAGGACCTGAACGGCTTCTGGGTCTCCATCCGCCTGGAGGAGAAGAAGACCGCCAAGAACCAGTTCCCGGTGGTCGGTGACTACGCGCTCGGCTTCGACCCGACCAGCAACCAGCTGCTGGCGCTCTGGCACGACAACTTCGGTGGCCGCAGCGAGCAGCTGTCCGCCGGCTGGCAGGGCGACACCTTCACCTGGGTGGGCGAGTACAACATGGGCGGCATGAAGTCCGGCGCCCGCGGCGTCTTCCACCGCAAGAGCGCGAAGGAGATGTCCCACACCGGCGAGGCCAACATCGGCGGCCAGTGGGTGGTGATGGTCGAGGAGACCTGCAAGCGCTAGCAGGTCCCATGCGGAGCCCTGGCCGGCACGCTCGAACGTGGCCGGCCGGGGAGTCCCGCGGTGCGCTGGGGAAGGTCCGCGGCGCATGTCAGTCCTTCAGCTCGACGAACTGACCGGGGTTGGCGCGGATGTAGCTCGCGACGGTGTGGATGTCCCGCGCGAGCGTCTTGGCCAGGAGCGCGTCGTCCTGCTCCTTCCCCTGGATGGGCCGGTTCGCCGCGCGCGCCTCGCGCAGGTGCTTCTCGAAGGCTTGCGTCTGGGCCAGCAGCTCGTCCAGGTGCAGGTGCTTCGCGGCCAGCTTGAGCTCCAGCCAGAACGAGTCCTCGCCCACCAGGTGCGGCAGCTCCGCGCACATCTGCGTCCAGCCCCGGCCGTGCGCGTAGAGCACCCAGAACATGAACACCGCGCGCTGGCCGGGCGTCAGCGAGCCGTACACCTGCTCGCGCACGTCACTGCCCCGGCCGCGCATGGCCAGCGCGGCGGGCTGCACGCACTTCTGGCAGAGCGCCGTGTCGTCCAGCGAGGCCAGCTCCTGGCGCGTCATGCGGATCAACGTCGTTCCCATGGCCGTGTCCCCTAGCTGTCCAGCTGCACGAACTGGCCCGGATGGGCGCGGATGAAGGCGGAGAAGCGCGGCAGCTCGCGGCGGATGAGCTGGGCGAGCGCGGCGTCGAGCCTGGCGATGGCCTCCTCGTTGCCGTCCTGGTCACGCAGGGCGAGGAACGCGTCGGTGAGCGTCACCAGTTCCTCCACGCCCACCAGCCGGCCGGCGGCGCGCAGCCCGTCCCAGAACGAGTCCTCGTACACCAGGTGCGGCAGCTGTTCGTGCAGCTGCGTGAAGCCGCGCGGCCCCCGGGCGTTGAGCACCCAGAACATGAACACCGCGCGCTGCCCTTCCGTGAGCGAGCCATAGACGCGTGAGCGCGTCTCGTTGTCGGTGCCGCGCATCTTCATGCTCGCGTCCCAGACGCAGGCCCGGCACAGCGACAGGTCGTCCATGGACTCGAAGTCCTCCACGCTCATCTTCACCAACTCGGGCTGCATCGCGTTCCTTTCAGGGTGACTCATGCCCGCGCTCCGGATGCCACGGTGGACAGGTGGGCCGCCAGGCTGGAGACCGTGGGGTGCGCCAGCACGACGAACAGCTCCACGTCGACCTTCAGCACCTCGCGCAGCCGGGAGACCATCTGCGTGGCCAGGAGCGAGTGGCCCCCCAGCTCGTGGAAGCCGTCGTCCGCGCCCACGCGGTCCACGCCCAGGAACTCCTGGTAGACGGACGCGATGGTGCGCTCCATCTCGTCACGCGGCTCGACGAAGGGCGTGTCCAGGTCCGGGCGCTTGAGCACCTCCGCGGTGCCGGGCTCCTGCCGGACGGCCTCCAGCTTCACCCACTTGTCGTAGCGGGCCTGGAGGTCCGTCGCGCACACCGCGACCTGGGTGGAGTCCGGGATGGCGAAGAGGCGGTGGAAGGACTCCAGCCCCTCGGGCTCGGTGAGGACGCTGGGCGCCAGCCGCTCGTACATCGACGGGTGGACGATCTCCTTCGCCTTCTTCCACTCGATGTCCCACGAGTCCCAGTACTGGACCACCCACTTCTGCGCGTGCCGGCGGTTCTGAAGGACGGTGTAGTTGGACGCGAGGCTGCTGGCGCTCGCGATGGCGATGAAGCCCAGGCCGCCCAGCACCGAGCCCAGCGAGCTCATCATCACGCGGAAGCGCAGGTCGCGCTCACGCAGGAGTTCGTCCAGCATCCGCAGGCTGTGCGGGATGGAGGCGAAGTGCTGCTTGCACAGCTCGCGGTCCGCGTCGCGCAGGGGCTTGATGCGCTCGAAGTTGGACGCGCCGGACGCGTGGAGCAGCCCGCGGATGGGGCCTGCTTCCGCCTCGGCCTCCGCCAGCACGCGCCGCATGGCTTCCACGTCATCCAGCCGGGCCTTCTTCAGGACGAAGTCATGGCCCGCGGCCTGGAGCCCCACCGCGTTGCCCACGCGGACGCCAATCGGCTCGCGGCGCTTCGCGCCCAGCCACTGGCCCCACGCGTCGGGCTCCGGGAAGTCCGGCTCCTCCAGGATGATGAGCCGCGCGCCCTGCTCCAGCATGCGCCGGGCGGTGAGGAAGCCGATGCCCTCCAGGCCGTAGTAGACGAGGTACGTCTCGCCCTTGTGGACGAGCGGCGGCTTCGGCGCGTCGGCCGTCACGCGCACGGGCTCGTAGAACTGGATCCACCGGCGGGTGCCCCGGTACGCGCAGAGCACGTCCCCGATGGAGGACAGCACCTCGCGCTCCAGCGCCTCCGCCAGCGCGTCCACCTTCCAGGAGCCGTCCTCCGGCACGGAGAGGTCCACCGCGCGGCAGTGGAGGTTGTTGTACTCCTGCTGGAGCACCTTGCAGATGCCCGACACGGAGCTCTGCTCGTAGCGCAGCGCCTCCTCGCCGGTGACCTCGAAGACGTCGTTGGAGAACGCGAGCAGCCGCATGGACCGCGTCACCGCGAGCTGTCCCAGCGCCTGGCCGAAGAACAGCAGGCTGAAGAGGCCCTGCTCCTGCGAGGCCACCAGCGCGTCCAGGTCGTTGGCGGGGCGGGGAGCGTCCACGGACTGAAGGCCCCAGAAGTGGAGCACGCGGTCCGGCAGCAGCTGACGGCTGCGCAGCTCCAGCACCAGCAGCTCGTACGCCTTGCGGTCCGACACGGGCAGGCTGAACGCCGCGTCGCCCTGCTTCGCGAACGTCGCGCCGGGCGTCACGGTGACGACCGTGCCCCGGCGGCCCAGCCGTTCAATGAGCTTCCGGGTGAGCGGAGCGCCGTCGGAGAAGACGAGGAACGTCTCGCGCGTCGCGGGCACGGGCTCCAGCGGCAGCGCGGACTGCTTCCACTGCGCGCGGTAGAACCAGTCCGCCATGTCCGGGCGCTTGCGCCAGAAGGCGTCCTTGTCCTTCACGGGGGCCTGGGCCTCCGGGGCGCGTGGCTCCACCCACAGCCGCTGCCGCTCGAAGGGATAGAGCGGCAGGCGGACGCGGCGGGGCGAGGCGCCGTCGTGCAGCATGGACCAGTCCACCTCGTCGCCCGCGAGCCAGGGCCCGAGCAGGGCCTGCCACGAGGCGGGCACCGAGCCCGCGTCCGGGGACGCGAACCGGCGCTCCCGCAGCGCACGGATGGCCTCGGGGAGCGTGCGGGCGCGCACGGCCCTGCGGTACGTGAAGGCGCGGCGGCCGCGCTGGAGCGTGAAGGCCACGTCGCGCAGGGACAGCTCCGGGTGCGCCTCCAGGTGGTCCGCCAGCAGGACGGTGACGCGGTCCAGCGCCTCCGGGCTCCGCGCGGACAGCACCAGCAGCTGCTCGTCCTGGGAGGTCTCCGTGCGCGCGGGCCGCGCCGGCGCCTCCTCCAGGATGACGTGCGCGTTCGTGCCGCCGATGCCCAGCGAGCTCATCCCCGCGCGCAGCGGCGTCTCCCCGCGCTTCCACTCCGTGAGCGCGGTGTTGACGAAGAAGGGGCTGTTGCCGAAGTCGATCTTCGGGTTGGGCGTCTGGAAGTGGAGGCTGGGCGGCAGCTTGCGCTCCTCCAGCGCGCGCACGACCTTGATGAGGCCGGCGACGCCCGCGGCGGCGTTGAGGTGGCCGATGTTGGTCTTCACCGAGCCGATGGCGCAGAAGCCCTTGCGGTCGGTGTGCAGGCGGAAGGCCTGCGTCAGCGCGGCCAGCTCGATGGGGTCCCCCACCTCCGTCCCCGTGCCGTGGGCTTCCACGTAGCTGATGGACTCCGGCGCCACGTCCGACGTCGCGAGCGCCTGGACGATGACCTTCGCCTGACCCTCCACGCTGGGGGCCGTGTAGCCCACCTTGGTGGAGCCGTCGTTGTTGATGGCCGAGCCCTTGATGACCGCGCGGATGTCGTCGCCGTCCGCGAGCGCGTCCGCCAGCCGCTTGAGGACGACCACGCCGCTGCCGTTGCCCCACAGCGTGCCCCGGGCCTGCGCGTCGAAGGCGCGGCAGTGCCCGTCCGGGGACAGGATGCTGTCCTGCACGTGGTGGTAGCCGGCGAGGTGCGGGACGTTGAGGGACACGCCCCCGGCGAGCGCCATGTCGCACTCGCCCAGGATGAGGGCCTGGCGGGCGAAGTGCAGCGCCACCAGCGACGTGGAGCACGCGGTGTTGACGTTGACGCTGGGGCCGGTGAGGTTGAGCTTGTAGGAGACGTGCGTCGGCAGGAAGTCCTTGTCGCTGGCGATGAGCAGCTGCTGCAGGCCGATGTTGCGCACGAGCGCTTCGTCGCCCAGCACGTTCTGCAAGAGGTACGTGTTGAGCCCCGCGCCCGCGTAGACGCCAATGGTCCCCGCGTAGCCCTCCGGCGTGTAGCCGGCGTCCTCGAGCGCGTGCCAGCACGACTCCAGGAAGAGCCGCCGCTGCGGGTCCATCACCTTCGCCTCCAGCGGGCTGAAGTTGAAGAAGCTCGCGTCGAAGGACTCGATGTCGTCCAGCACCGGCGAGGCCCGGACGTAGTTCGGGTCCTTCAGCGCCGCGGGGTCCACCCCTGCCGCCAGCAGCTCCTCGTCGGAGAAGACGCGGATGGACTCCACGCCGTCGCAGAGGTTCTTCCAGAACTGATCCACGTCCTTCGCGCCGGGAAGGCGCGCGGCCATGCCGACGATGGCGACATCCAGACCGTTCACTGACTCGTTCGAATCGTCACGCACGCTTCGCACTCCATCCCGCGAGGGGCCTCACCCGAGGACCCGGCGGCTTCAAAGGTCTGTTTCCAGCTCCAGCCGTGCCTGTCGTCGCCTCAGGCCCGTGGGTCCTCGGGCCGGGCCGCGAGCGCGGCGAGCATCCGCCGCTGCCGCTGTCCGCGCCGTGCGCTCTCCGCCAGCCCGCGCTCCTGCGCCCCGGGAGAGAGGTGACGGGCCAGGGCCTCCACCGTGGGGTGTTCGAACAGGGCCACCACCGGCACGTCCCGGCCCAGCGCCGCGCCCAGGCGGATGGCGGCCTGCGCGAGCTGGAGCGAGTGGCACCCGAGGTCGAAGAAGTTCTGCTTCCGCCCCACCCCACGTCCGCCCAGCAGCTGCCGCACGATGCCGGCGATGGTGCCCTCCAGGCCCGGCCGCGCGTCCTCGCCGCGCGAGGCTTCATCGGCGGCGGTCCCCTGCTCCACCGGGGGCAGCGCGCGGGTGTCCACCTTGCCGTGCGCCGTCTGCGGCAGCGCCGGGAGCCGCAGGAAGGCCGACGGCACCATGTACTCCGGCAGCCGCTGGCCCAGCAGCTTCCGGAGCGCGTCGGGCGTGTACGGCTGGGCCGCGTCGCCCGCCCAATACGCCACCACGCGGTCATGGCCCGCGCCGTCCGGAGCGGGCATGGCCATGACGAAGGACTGCTGGATGCCGGGCAGCGCGCAGAGCGCGGCCTCGACTTCGCCCAGCTCGATGCGCAGCCCGCGCACCTTCACCTGCCGGTCCAGGCGCCCCAGGTACTCCAGGTTGCCGTCGGGCAGCCACCGCGCCAGGTCTCCCGTGCGGTAGAGCCGCTCGCCCGGCGCGAACGGATGGGCGACGAAGCGCTCCGCCGTCAGCGTCGGGTTGTGGAGGTAGCCGCGCGCGAGCCCCACGCCCGCGATGCACAGCTCCCCCGGCACGCCGATGGGCTGCATGCGCCCGCCCCGGTCCAGCACGAGGAGCTGGATGTTGTCGATGGGCCGGCCGATGGGGATGCGCTCGTGATGTTCGGCTTCCGAGCAGTCGAAGTAGGAGACGTCGATGCTGGCCTCGGTGGGCCCGTAGAGGTTCGCCAGCCGGGTGCCGTTCTGGCGGTGCAGCAGCGCGTTGAAGCGCTCCACCTGGGACACCGTCAGGGCCTCGCCGCTGGCGAACACCTGACGCAGGCTGGAGAGGGACGACACGTCGTCGAGCGTCCGTGCGTACTCCAGGAAGACGCCGAGCATGGACGGCACGAAGTGCAGCACCGTCACCTGCTCGCGGGCGATGGCGTCCGCGACCTGCCGTGGGTCCCGCTCCGCGCCCGGGGCCAGGAGCGCCACGCTCGCGCCCTCCAGCGACCACCAGAACAGCTCCCAGACGGAGACGTCGAAGGTGTACGGCGTCTTCTGGAGGATGACGTCGCCCCGGCCCAGGGGATAGCGGTTCTGCATCCACTTGAGCCGGTTGATGAGGCCGCGGTGCTCCAGCATGGCGCCCTTCGGACGGCCGGTGGAGCCCGACGTGTAGATGACGTAGGCGAGCGAGTCCGGCCGGGCGCGTGGCGCGAGGTTCGCGCCGTCACCGCTGAACGTCGCCGCGTCGCGCAGGTCGAACACGCGTCCGGCGAAGCCCTCCGGCGTGAAGCGTGCGTCGCTGACGAGCACCACGTCCGTGCGGCTGTCCTCGAGCATGTAGCGGATGCGGTCGGCCGGGTAGCGCGGATCCACCGGGAGGTACGCACCGCCCGCCTTGAGGATGCCGTAGAGCCCGACCATCAGCTCCAGCGAGCGCTCCGCGACGATGGCCACGATGGAGTCCGGCCCCACGCCTGCCTGCCGCAGCGTCGCCGCGAGCCGGTTGGCCCGGGTGTTCAGCTCGCCGTAGGTGAGCAGGCCACCCTCGAAGGTGACGGCCACGTCGTCCGGACCGTGCGCGACGCGCTCCTCGAAGAGCTCGTGGACGCACTTCTCGCGGGGGAACGGCCGCGCGGTGCGCCGCCACTCCGTCTCCAGCTGGTAGCGCTCCACGGGCCCCAGCAGCTCCAGCGCCCCGATGGACTGGCGCGGGTCGCGCAGCGCCGAGCGCAGCAGGCCCTCGTAGTGCGTGGCCATGCGCTCGACGGTCGCGGCGTCGAAGAGGTCGGGGGCGTACTTGAAGAAGGCGTGCACGCGGCCCTCGGTCTCCACCAGCTCCAGCGAGATGTCGAACTCGCCCTGCTGCTGGAGGTCGAGGATGGCGTCCAGCGCGAGGCCGTCCGCCGCGCCCGTGCCCAGGCCGCCCTGGGAGAGCCAGTTCTGGTAGACGAACTGGGCCTGGATGAGCGGCATGAGGCCGCGATCCCTCGCCCCACCCGCTTCGCGCACCATCTCCGTGAAGGGGAAGTCCGCGTGCTCCTGCGCCTCCAGGTGGGTGGACTGGAGCGAGCGCGCGTAGTCGAGGAACGGCAGGTCGGACGCCACGCGGCTGCGCACGCAGACCACGTTGACGAAGTAGCCGACGACGTCCTCGAACTCGGTCCGGGGCCGGCCCGCCACGGGCACGCCTACCGCCAGGTCCTCCTGCTGCGTGTAGCGGTGCAGCAGCGCCTTGAAGGCCGCGAGGAACAGGCTGAAGGGATAGATGCGCTGCGTGGCGCCCAGGCGGCGCGCGTCCAGGGCCAGCTCCAGCGGGAGCGTCGTCGCGTGGACCCGGCCCTCCAGCCGCCGCTTCGCCGGACGCGGCCGGTCCGTGGGCAGCTGGAGCGCGGGGGGCGGTGGCAGCAGACGGCTTCGCCAGAACTCGCGGTGGCGCAGGCCCTCATCGGACGCGAGCATCCGCTCCTGCCACGCGACGAAGTCCGCATAGGTGGCGGACAGCGGCACGAGCGCCGCGTCCCCGTGCGTCCGCTCCGCGCGGTAGAGCGCTTCCAGGTCCCTCACGAGGAGCTGGAGCGAGCTTCCGTCCATGACCAGGTGGTGCGCCGCGAGCACCAGCAGCGGTTCACGGCCCGGCCGCTGCACCAGGTGCACCCGCGCGAGCACATCCCGCGAGAGGTCGAACGGCTTGAAGCCCAGGCGTGACAGGAAGGCCTGCTCGTCTTCCGGTGAGGCGGCGGGCAGGGTGTGGATTTCGAACGGCACCTCCGACGACGCCGGCGCCATCGCCAGCAGGGGCTGCGCGTCCTCCACCACGACACGTGCTCGCAGGCTGGGATGCCGGGCCCAGAGCCGCTGGAGCGCGGCCTTCAGCGCGGGGACGTCCAGCGTGCCCCGGATGCGGAAGGCGCACGGCACGTTGTAGGCGCTGCTCTCCGGGGAGAGCTGCTGGATCATCCACAGGCCCAGCTGTCCCGCCGACATCGGGTGACGGGGCGGGCCGGCCTTTTCTTCCACGGCGGCGGGCCGCTCACGCGCGGGCGTGGGCAGTGAGACCGGAGCCGGTGGCGGCGTGGGAACCGCCTCCGTGCCCATCTCCCGAGCGACGAGTTCCGCCAGCCGCCGGAGCGTGCCGGCTTCCAGCAGCGCCGCGTTGGTGAGCTCGACGCCGTGGGTCTCCTCCAGGCGGCGGAGCAGCCGGGCACCAATCAGCGAGTTGAAGCCATAGACCATCAGCTCCTCATCGGGCTGGAGCGTGGCCTCCGGCAGCTTCAACAGCGAAGCGATCATCCCGCGCAGGACAGGCAGCACGCCCTCCGTGGCTACGGCGACGGAAGACCGCGCCGAAGCGGGCACGGAGGAACCATCCAGCGTCGCAGCGGAGACGTGCGACGCGGCGGGGACGAACGCCAGCGAACCTTCGGGGGCCGCGGCTGAAGACCGAGCCGCAACGGACGCGGGCGAACCTTGCAGCGTTGCGGCGGAGAGGCGCGGCGTGGCGGGTACTTGCGCCAGCGAACCTTCCGGTGACGCGGCGTCGCTCCAGGGTCCGCCTTCCGACCAGTAGCGCTCACGGGCGAAGGGGTACGTCGGCAGCGGGATGCGCCGGGTCTCCGTGCCGTGCGCCCCGCGCCAGTCCAGCGCGTAGCCCTTCACGTACAGGCCGGCCACCACGCTCATGCGGCGCCAGGCTTCCGCTTCCGCCATGGGTGCTCGCGAACCGGCCAACAGGGTGTTGCCCAGCGTGAGCAGTCCGGTGTCCTTGCGCGCGTTCGGCTGCGCTCCCGCGGTGGACACCCACAGCCCTTCCGGCCTCTCGCCGCGCAGGGCTGCGTCGAGCAGGTCCTTCAGGTGGCCCGTGCTTCTCGCGAGGAAGGCCGCGCGCAGCGCGAAGTGGCTGCGGCCCGCCTGGAGCGTCAGCGCGAGGTCGTCCAGCCTGGCCTGGGCTCCTTCCGTGTCCAGCCAGGTCCGCAGGTCCGCCATCCGCTGCCGCAGCGCCTGCTCCGAGTGCGCGGACACAGGCAGGACGTGGAGGCGCTGCTCGGTGGACACCGGACGCGCGGGAAGCTCCGGGGCCTCCTCCACCACGAGGTGCGCGTTGGTGCCGCTGAAGCCGAACGAGCTGAGCGCGGCCCTTCGTGGCTGGCCGTCGGTGCGCCACTCGCGCGTCTCCGTGTTGACGAAGAAGGGCGTGCTGGGGAAGTCCAGGTGCCGGTTCGAGCGCGTGTAGTGCAGCGACGGCACCAGCTTGCGGTGCTGGAGGCACAGCAGGACCTTGATGAGGCCCGCCACGCCCGACGCCTCCATCGTGTGCCCGATGTTCGTCTTGATGGAGCCGATGGCGCAGAACTGCTTCCGGCCGGTGTGCTGGCGGAAGGACTCGGTGAGCGCCTGGAGCTCGATGGGGTCGCCCAGCTTCGTGCCGGTGCCGTGCGCCTCCACGTAGCCGATGGTGTCCGGGTGCACGCCGGAGCGCTCGTAGACATCCAGCTCCAGGGCGCGCTGCGACGGCGCGCTGGGCGCGGTGATGCCGTTGGTCCTGCCGTCCTGGTTGATGCCCGAGCCCCGGATGATGCCGTGGATCCGGTCCCCATCCGCCAGCGCCTGCTCCAGGCGCTTGAGCACCACGACGCCCACGCCCTCCCCCGTCACGATGCCATCCGCCGCGTCGTCGAAGGTCCGGCAGCGGCCCTGGGGCGACAGGATGCCCGCCTTGCCGAGCACCACGTGGGTGCGCGCCGTCAGCATCAGCGCGATGCCACCCGCGATGGCCATGTCACACGAGCCGCTGCGGATGCTCTCGCAGGCCAGGTGGACGGCGACCAGCGAGGACGAGCACGCGGTGTCCACCGGGACGCTCGGGCCCCGGAGGTTCAGCAGGTACGACAGCCGGGCCGGGAGGATGGCCGCGCTGTTGCCGCTCAGCGTGAACGCGTTGAGCTCCTGTCCCTGGAGCTTCTGGACGTACTCGCCCTCCTTGCAGCCCACGAAGACGCTGCAGCGCCGGCCTTCGAGCGTGCCCGCCGCGCAGCCCGCGTCCTCCAGCGCCTTCCAGGCCTCCTCCAGGAAGAGGCGGTGCTGCGGGTCCATCCACTCCGCTTCCAACGGGGAGATGTTGAAGAAGAGCGGGTCGAACCGGTCCACGTCGTGGATGAAGCCGCCCCACCGGCTGACGCTCTTGTTGTGCGCGTCCGGATCCGGGTCGTACCAGCGGGCGTGGTCCCACCGCTCGCGGGGCACCTCCTGGATGGAGTCCCGCCCCTCGACGAGGTTGCGCCACAGCTCCCGCACGTCCCGCGCCCCGGGGTAGCGGGCGGAGAGGCCGACCACCGCGATGGGCTCCTGGCGGCTCATGACGCGCCCCCGACGAAGCGCTCCACCGCGTCGAGGTTCAGCTCCCCGGCCTCGATGCGGTCCAGCAGGCCCAGGAGCCCGTCGTCACCGGCCGGTGCCGGTTCGGGCTTCGCCTGCACGACGATGGGAGCCGCCGGAGAGACCGGCTGCGGCGCGGGCGCGGGCCGTGCTCCCGCCTCGGCGGTGGGGAAGGTGGCGCGGATGTGCTCGGCCAGCTTCGCGACGCTCGCGTAGTTGAAGAGGTCCGTGGAGCGCAGCGCGATGCCCAGCGCCGCGTTGATGCGCTCGATGATGCTGACGGCGAAGATGGAGTCCACGCCGAAGTCCTGGAACGGCTTGAGCGGATCCAGCTGCACGGCGCCGTTCGCCACGACGACCTCCACGCATGAGGCGATCACCGACTCCAGGTCCGGCCGTGCGCCCCTCGGAGTAGAGACCGGTGTCCCCTGCCCCACGCTGGCATGGCCGTTCGTCACCACGGTGGCCGGCGCGGCCAGGGTCCTCGCGGCGGTGGCGAGGCCGCGGCGGTCGCGCTCGCCGATGATGATGTTCTGTCCCAGGTCGGAGCGCTGCTGATCCGGGTGGCCCAGCACGACGACCTTCGGGAAGCCCTCGGCGCCCAGCACGGACCGCCACTGGTCGCTGCTCAGCAGCGGCGCGTCCTGGAGCCGCAGGTCGTCCTTGAAGCGCCACCAGCCGGGCAGCAGGCCGAAGGCCACCGTGGAGAAGTCGTGCACGGTGGTGACCTCGTTGAGGAGCAGCCAGCCTCCGGGGCGCAGCAGCGTCTTCACGTTGCGCAGCGTCTGGCGCAGCTCCTCGGTCGCGTGCAGGACGTTGGCTGCGAGCACCACGTCGTAGGCGCCCGCCGTGTAGCCCTGCGGCACCACGTCCTTCTCGATGTCCAGCACCGAGTACTCCATGAACCCGTACCGGAAGTTCTCGCGGCCGTACTGGACGAACGAGCGCGACACGTCCGTGTACGTGTAGACGATGCGGTCCGCGTACTGGCTCAGCGCCTTCAGGGCCAGGTCGGTGGTGCCGCCCGTGCCAGCGCCCACCTCCAGGATGCGGATCTTCCCGCCGTCGGGGAGCTGCGCGAGCCGCTCGGCGACGTACTGGCGCAGGCTGTCGGCGACCAGCGCGTTGAAGTAGTCCGCGACGGGGTTGCCCTTGTACATGGGGCCCATCAGCCGCATCGACGACTGGGGGAACAGCAGGTCCGTGGCGGGAATCTCTCCGCGCAGCACCTCGCCGTAGCGCTCCGCGCACGCCCACATGATGGCGACGTGCGGAGCGGTCATCGGCGCCTGCGCGACCAGGCGCTCACCGCGCGCCTGCAGGCTCTGCCGCTCCAGGTGCGGCGCCGCCGCGTCCAGCTCCGGCAGCGTGGTGACGTCCGCTCCGCTCAGCCGCACGTAGCCTGCACGGGCCAGGATGTTCAGCAGCGCGGAGAACAGGCGCGTGTAGCCCGGCGCGACGCGGAGCTTCGAGCGCAGGCCGTCCACCGTGTACTGCTCCCCCGAGCGGAGGAAGACGCCCATTCGCTGGAAGAAGCCCAGCAGCATGAGTGAGTTGAAGCGCTCGTAGTCCTCGCGGCTCGCGGGCGGAGGCAGCTCGCGCACCGTGCTGTCGCGCAGCGCCTGCTCCACGCGCGGCGTGAGCAGCGACGCGGCCTCCTGCGTGACGGGACGCGACTCCGGGAACCAGTGGCGCACCCGCGCGAACGGATACGTGGGCAGCGACACCTTCCGGGGCCGCTCCGCGCCGTGGAGCGTGCGCCAGGGCAGCTCCACGCCTATGCTCCAGAGCTGGGCCAGCGTGGAGAGCTGCCGCTCCTCCATCGCGACCTGGAGGAAGGCCGTGCCGGCGCGGCCCTCGGAGAGCAGGCCCGCGAGCGGCAGGGCCGCGTCCACCTTGCCGGTGAAGAGGCCCGGAGCCGTCTGCCCCTGGGCGAAGCGGGTCAGCGCGTCGATGGCCTCGGTCACGTCGCGGGCCACCACCGCCAGCCGCTCCGGCATCGGTTCGCGGCCCACCTGGAGGGTGTACGCCACGTCGGAGAGCGAGACGGGCGTGCCCTCCGGAAGGACTTCGACACCAGCGCCGCGCTGACGCTCCGTCAGGTGCCGCTCCAGCGACGCCAGGGTCGGGCACTCGATGAAGAGGCGCGGGCGCACCTCGAGGTCCAGCCGGCGGCCAATCTCATCCGCGAACGCCGCGAGCTGGACGACGTCGAAGCCGGCCTCCTCGAAGGGGCGCTCCGGATCCAGGGCCGAGGCCGGGACGTCCAGGATGCCCGCTGCGGCCTCCAGCAGCGCCTCGCGGATGCGCGAACCGTCTCCCCTGCCCTCGCTGGGACGCGAGGGCTGCTGGCGGCGCAGGAAGTCCGCGAGCCGCGTGGCGGCGGCCTTCAGGCCCTCCGGCGTCCGGGCCGACAGCGGGAGGAGCTGCGGGCCGTGCGCGGCGGACGGCGCGGGCTGCTCGGGCGGGGCTTCGATGAGCAGGTGCGCGTTGGTGCCGCTGAAGCCGAAGGAGCTGACGGCCGCCCTGCGGGGCGCCGACGGTGCGGGCTCCCAGGGCTTCAGCCGCGTGTTGACGACGAAGGGGCTGTTCTTGAAGTCGATGAACTCGTTGGGCGTGTCGAAGTGGAGCGACGGCGGGATGGCGCCGTGCCGCAGCGACAGCAGCACCTTCAGCACGCCCGCGATGCCGGCCGCGGCGATGGTGTGCCCGACGTTCGTCTTCACCGAGCCGAGCGCGCAGTAGCCGCGCTTGTCCGTCCAGCGCCGGAACGCGTCCGTGAGCGCCTTGACCTCGATGGGGTCGCCCAGCCGCGTGCCCGAGCCGTGGGCCTCCACGAAGGTGATGGTCGCCGGGTCGCAGCCCGCCGCCTCGTAGACGGACGCCTCCAGCTCCGTCTGGGACGCGGCGCTGGGCGCGGTGATGCCGTTCGTCTTGCCGTCCTGGTTGATGGCGGAGGCGCGGATGACGCCGTGGATCTGATCGCCGTCGCGCAGCGCCGCCTCCAGCGGCTTGAGGACGACGACGCCCACGCCCTCGCCCGGCACGAAGCCGTTGGCACCGGCGGCGAACGACTTGCACTTGCCGTCCACCGACAGCATCTGCGCGTTGCTCGCGTAGATGTGGAAGTTGGGCATCGTGGAGACGTAGACGCCGCCCGCGAGCGCCATCTCCGTCTCACCAGCGAGCAGGCTCTGGCAGGCCAGGTGGATGGACACCAGCGACGAGGAGCAGGCCGTGTTGATGGCCATGCTCGGGCCCTTCAGGTTGAGGAAGTACGCGATGCGGGCCGCGAGGATGGACGTGTCGTTGCCCCAGATGGCCTGGGCCTCGCGCTTGATGCCGGCCTGGGCCATGCGCAGGCCGTAGTCGCCCACGTCGACGCCGACGTAGACGCCGCAGCGCTTCTCCGACATGGACCGGGCCGCGTAGCCCGCGTCCTCCAGCGCCTTCCACGCCTCCTCCAGGAACACGCGCTGCTGCGGGTCGGACAGGTCCGCCTCCCGCCCCGCGATGTTGAAGAAGGCCGCGTCGAACTTGTCGATGTCGTCGAGCACGGCGCCGTAGCGGCAGTTCGTCGCGTCGAGGTTGCGCGGGTCCGCGTCGTAGTACGCGTCGATGTCCCAGCGTTCCTTGGGAATCTCCCCGACCAGGTTGTCGCCCGCGGCCAGCCGCTTCCAGAAGGTGTCCAGGTCGGGCGCACCGGGGAAGCGCCCGGACATGCCGATGACGGCGATGGAGCGCGAGGCCGGACGGGGCGCGGCGGCCTCACGCACCGGCTGCGCCTGGGGCGCGGGAGGAGGCACCGTCGGGAGGGACGGCCTGGGCGCTTCCACCCGCGGCTGGGGTGCGAACGCGGGCGGCGGTTCCGGGCTGGCGTAGGCCGGTTCAGGCTCGCGCGCTGGCGGCGCCACGGGAGCAGCCTGGGGCTTCGCCGCGTCGAGCAGGGACAGGATGTGCCGGGCCAGGGCGCGGACGCTCGAGTAGTCGAAGACGACCGTGATGGGCAGCTCGAGGTCGAACGCCTCGCTGATGCGCTCGATCATCCCGGCGCCGGTGATGGAGTCGACGCCGTAGTCCGAGAACGGCACCTCCGGGTTGATGACGTCCGAGCTGACGCTGAGCGCCTCGCTGGTGAGCTGACCGATGCGGCGCTCCACCTCCGCGAGCGACGGCCCCGTCCGCACGGGCACCACCGCCTGCGACGCCGGGCGGGCCTCCACGGGCGCGCGGACCGGCTCCGGGGGCCGGACCTCACGCCCCTGCGCCTGACGGCGGCCCGCGACCGCGACGGGCTCCTCCTGGGAGACGCCCAGCTTCGCCAACGCCTCCGGGGTGCCCTTGAAGGCGACCACCTGGGGGGCGCTGCTCGCGAGCACCTGGCGCAGGGCCTCCAGGCCCTCGGCGACCTCGATGGAGTGCACGCCTCGCAGCTCCATGGCGCGCTGGTACTTCGGATCCGTGACGGCGCCCACGGAGCCCCAGTAGCCCCAGTTGACGACGCTCACGGGGAAGCGCGCGGAGCGGCCCAGCCACCCGGCGAAGGTGTCCTGGAACAGGGAGGCCGCGGCGTAGTTGCCCTGCCCCGCGTTCCCCGAGAAGGACTGGATGGACGAGAAGAACACCAGGAAGTCGAGCGGCTCGTCCTTCAGCACCTGGGCCAGCACCGCGCTGCCCCGGACCTTGGCATCCATCGCCTCCATGAACGCCGTGGCGTCCATGCGCTCGATGGGCGCGTCGCGGAGGACCAGCGCGGAGTGCACCACGCCATGGACTGCCCCGAAGCGCGCCTTCGCCTGGGCCATCACGTCCCGCATGCTCGCGGGGCGCGTGACGTCCGCGCGGACGTGCAGCACGCTTGCGCCGCGCGCCTCCATGGCCGCGATGCGCTCGCGCTGTGCTTCCGTCAGGGGACCGCGTCCGGTGAGGACCAGCCGCGCCTGGAAGCGCCCGGCCAGGTCCTCCGCGAGCGCCAGCCCGATGCCGCCCAGACCGCCCACGATGACGTAGACGCCGCCCTGGCGCAGGACTCCGTCCCCTGCCTCCAGACGGGCGGGAACGAGCTGCCGGACGTGACGGCGCCCCTCGCGCAAGGCCACGTCCAGACGGCCCTTGTGCTCCGGCTCCGCGACCAGCTGGGAGACGAGCACGCCCGGGGCATGGAGCGCGTCACGCGCCCCCACGTCGATGCAGCTCACCGCCAGCTGGGGGTGCTCCTTCGCCAGCGACTTGCACAGGCCGTGGAGGCTCGCGCCGGACGGACGCGCCTGCTCCGTGCCGGTGACGGGGAACACGTCCGCGGTGACGACCACCAGCTCCAGGCGCTGCTGGAGCACGCCCAGCCGCGACAGGCCCTTGAGCATCCGGAACAGTGCCAGCACGCCGCGCTCCTGGCTGGCCTCCAGCGCCTCCACGTCGTCCAGCGCCGCCGCCCGCGCGTCGATGCCCGCGAGGAAGTAGAGCCGCCGGGGCTGCCCGGCCTCGTTCCACCACGCCTCGACGCCGGCCTCATCCGCGCTGGACCACTCCCACCGGCCCTCGGCCTCGCGCCGGGTGCGCGCACCCAGACGGACCCGCAGTACGCCCGCGCGGGCATGGACCGCGGCCAGGCCGTCCTCCAGGCCCAGGCTGTCCGCACCCGCGACGATGACCGCGCGCCCCAGCTCGCGGTCCTGCGCCGGCAGCGCCGCTTCCGTCCAGCGGGGCAGGTAGAAGAAGCCCTGCGGCCGCGACTTGCGCTCGCGGAAGCCCAGGTCCCGCAGCTCGACGCACACCTCGCCCTGCTCATCCAGCAGCGCGACGTCGACGCGCGCGGGGTCCTGCATCCGCACCCGCGCGTACGCCCTGCCCGAAGCCGGCAGCGGGCGACGCACGTCCACGCCTCCCAGCGAGAACGGCAGCATCAGCGCGCCGGACGACGACGTGAGCGCGGCCACGGCCTGCGCGGCCGAGTCCAGCAGCTGCGGCGGAAGGCTCCAGCGGCTGCCCTCCGGCGCGGCGCCCTCCAGGCGGCCCAGGGCCTCGCTTGCGTCGCTCCACACCTCGCGCAGGGCGCGGAAGGTGGGACCGTAGTGGATCCCCATCTGGGCGAAGCGCTGGCGCAGCACCTCGCCATCGACGTGGTGCGTGCTCCGGGCCTGGAACGGACGGAGCGCGAACGACTCGGCCCCCGCGCGCTCCACCGCCGCCTCGATGCGTCCCTTGCAGTGCAGGACCGCGTCGTCTCCCTCACCGGAGCGGACCTCGAAGAGCGCGTGGCCGCCCTTCTCCTCCAGCGTGGTCCACAGCACCTTCCGCGCACCGTCGAGGACGCAGGGCTGGAGCCAGAGCACCTGCGAGAGGGACACCGGCCCCTCGCCATGCGCGGCCGCGAAGGCCTCACGGGCCAGCTCGAGGTAGGCCATGCCCGGCAGCACGCCCGCGCCGTTCACGCGGTGATCCGCCACCAGCGGCGACGAGGCCTCCAGCACCGTGCGGCGACGGACGGCGGCCGCCCGTGCCTCCACGGTCCGGGGGGCTTCGGGAAGGGCCGCGCCCATGACGGGCGTGACCCAGTGACGCTCCTGCGCGAAGGGGTACGTGGGCAGCGGCACGCGCTGGTGGGGACCGGAGAACAGCGCCGCCCAGTTCAGCGGCGCGGCCTTCACGTAGAGCGACGCCAGCGAGAAGAGCTGCTCCTGGGCCCCTTCCCCGGCCTGTGCGCCCGGCGAGGCCAGCTCCGCCATCAGCGTCCGCCCCAGCTCCTTGAGGAGCGGATCCACCTTCCGTCCCGCGTCCCGCGGATCGGACGTGAGCTGATACGGCACCTCGCGTCCCGCCAGGGCCGCCTCGATGCCGTCCAGCAGCTCGCGGTGGCTGCGCACCACGAACGCCGTGCGGGCCTTGTGGTGGGCCCGGCCCACGAGCAGCGTGAAGGCGATGTCCCCCAGCCGGTGCGCCTCACCGTGGCGGCGCAGCCAGGTGGCCATGTCCTCCAGCCGCCGCGTCAGGGCCTCCTCCGTCTTGCCGGAGAAGACGACGAGGCGCGCGGTGCCCCTCGCCTCCCGGGGCGCGCCGGGCCGTGCGGGGGGCTCCTCCAGGAGGAGGTGCGCGTTGGTGCCGCTGAAGGCGAAGCCGCTGAGGGCCGCGCGCCGGGGACCGTTGCCGGGGACGGTCCAGTCCCGCAGCGCGGTGTTCACGACGAACGGCGTCGCGGCGAAGTCGATGTTGCTGTTCTGCCGCTCGAAGTGGAGCGAGGGCGGCAGCTGGCGGTGCTGGAAGGACAGCAGGACCTTGATGAGGCCGGCCACGCCCGCGGCGGCGGACGTGTGGCCGAGGTTCGACTTCACCGACCCGAGGAAGCAGAACTGCTTGCGGTCGGTGTAGCGCGAGAAGGCCTCCGTGAGCGCCTCCACCTCGATGGGGTCGCCCAGCTTCGTGCCCGTGCCGTGCGCCTCCACGTACGTCACGGACTCCGGGCTGATGCCGGCGCGCTGGTAGACCTGGAGCTCCAGCTCCGTCTGCGCGTCCGAGCTGGGCGCGGAGATGCCGTTCGTCTTGCCGTCCTGGTTGGTCCCGGAGCCCCGGATGACGCCGTACACGTGGTCGCCGTCGCGGAGCGCGTCCGCGAGCCGCTTGAGGACGACGACGCCCACGCCCTCGCCGGGGACGAAGCCGTCCGCCCGGTCATCGAAGGCGCGGCAGCGCCCGTTGGGCGACAGCATGCCGGCCTTGCTCATCTGGATGTACGGATCCTCGGTGATGTAGAGCGTCACGCCGCCCGCGAGCATGAGGTCCACGTCTCCCGCGAGCAGGCTGCGCACGGCCAGGTGCGTGGCCACGAGCGACGAGGAGCAGGCGGTGTCCAGCGCCAGCGCGGGCCCCTTGAGGTTCAGGAGGTACGCGATGCGCGCGGCGAGGATGGAGTTGGAGTTGCCCAGCAGTTGGAGCGCGGGGCTGCGGTCGGGGTCCGCCAGGCCCACCAGCCGGTTGTAGTCGTTGTTCATCACCCCGACGTAGACGCCGCAGCGGGCCTTGCTGAGCTGCTCCGGCGAGTAGCCCGCGTCCTCCAGCGCCTTCCAGGACTCCTGGAGGAACAGGCGCTGCTGCGGGTCCATCAGCCGGGCCTCGGCCGGGGAGATGCTGAAGAAGAGCGGGTCGAACTTGTCGATGTCCGACAGGAAGCCGCCCCACTTGCTGGTGGAGCGGTCCTTCTTCTTCGGATCCGGATCGTAGTAGCGCTGGACGTCCCAGCGCTCCGGAGGGACCTCCGTCACCGAGTCCACGCCCGCCGCCAGGTGGGCCCAGTACTCGTCCAGGTTCCGGGCACCCGGGAAGCGCGCGGACATGCCGATGATGGCGACGTCGGTGGACGCGGCCACGGCGGGAGCCGGGGTGGGCTCGGGAGCGCTCGGCGTCGGCTTGCGCTTCAGGGTGACGTGGAACGGAGGGGGTTCGGCCTCCAGCGCATGCGCGTCAGGGACGCGGGGACGTTCGGCCACCGGAGCGGACTCGCGCGGCGCGGGCTCGGACACGCGGGCCGGAGCCGCTGGAACACGAGACTCGGGCTCAGTGGCGCGCGGCGCGGGGATGGAAGCACGGGCCTCCGGCTCGGGGGCTCGCGGCGCGGGGATGGCCTCGCGAGGTGCTGGCGCGGGCGCGGAAGGCGACGCGGCGGCGGGGACCTGCGAGGCCAGGTACTCGGCCAGCCGGAGGACCGACGGATGGTCGTAGAGCTTGTTGACCTTGAGCTTGAGCTGGAGGTCCTGGCTCAACCCCTTGGTCAGCTCCACCATGAGGATCGAATCCAGCCCCAGCTCGAGGAAGTTCTTCTCCTCGTCGATGTCCCCGGGCTCGCAGAAGAGCACGCGCGCCAGGGCCCCCTTCACGGTCTGCTTGAGGCCTTCCGACCGGGCCTGGGCCTCCGCCGGATTCACGGCGGGTGGAGCCGGCGGCGCGGCGACTTCGGGCGCGGCGGCGCGGACGGTCTCGACCGGGGCCACGGGGGTCTCCTCGCGCGTCTCCCTCGCGGAGGTCTGCCCGGGCCGCCGCAGCTGGATCTTGGGTCTGTTCACGATGGGGACCTCATGTCGGGGAGGCGGCGGGGGCGCCGGAGCGACCTCCGCGGCGGAAGGCGTGGGCCGGACGGGGACGGCGGGCTGCGGAACGACGGCGGGTGCGGAGCTCACGGGCTCCGCCGCGCGCTGGACCGTTGGCGCGCGGTGCTCGCCAATCCAGTGGCGCTTCCTCACGAACGGATAGGTGGGCATCGAGACGCGCTGCCGCGAACGCCCCGCATGCAGGGCCGCCCGCCAGTCCACGCGCGCGCCCGCCACCCAGGCACGCGCCAGCGCTTCGGCATCGGCCGTCCCGGCCGGAAGCGGTGCGGCCGCCTCCGAGAGCCCCCGGACGCGGCCGTGGAAGACAGGGAGCGAAGCAGGCTGCTCGGAAGCGAAGGCCTGGAGCGCGTCCGCCAGCGCCTCCTCCGTGGAGGCCACGACGGCGAGCCGCTCCTCCATCGCCTGCCGTCCCACCTGTGACGTGAAGGCGATGTCCGCCAGCGCCGCGTGACGCGCTCCACTGGCGCGCGCCCGCGCGTTCCCCACGAGGAACGCCGCCACCTGCCGCGCATGCACCCGGAGCCGCTCCAGGTTCTTCGCGGAGAGCACCAGGACGACAGGCCCGGACTCGGGCACCTCCCGCCGGGGCGGCGCCACGTACTCCTCGACCAGGACGTGCGCGTTCGCCCCGCCCGCCCCGAAGGAGCTGATCCCCGCCCGGCGCGGCACCTGCCGCACGCGCCCGCCCTCCTCCACCTCCGGCCTGCGCCACTCCGCCAGCTCGCGCTGCACGAAGAAGGGCGACGCGTCGAAGTCGATCTTCGGGTTGGGGCGCTCCGAGTGCGGCGACGGGACGAGCATCCCCTCGCGCAGCTGCAGCACGACCTTGGTCAGCGCCGCGATGCCCGCCGCGGACTCCAGGTGCCCGATGTTCGCCTTCAGCGACCCCAGCGCGCAGAACCGCCGCTCCTGCGTGTGCTCACGGAACGCGCGCTGGAGCGCGGCCACCTCGATGGGGTCCCCCAGCGACGTGCCCGTCCCGTGCGCCTCCACGTAGCTCAGCGTGCGCGCGTGGACGCCGGTCTCCGCCAGCACCCGGGAGATGACCCGCTGCTGCGCGTGCGGATTGGGGACGGTGTAGCCACTCGTCTTGCCCCCGGCGTTGACCGCGCTGCCGAGGATGACCGCGTGGATCCGGTCGCCGTCGACGAGCGCCTGCTCCAGCGTCTTCAGCAGGACGGCCCCCACGCCCTCGCCGTCCACGAAGCCGTCCGCGCCCTCCCCGAAGGCGCGGCACGCATCCCCCCGGGACAGCATCTTCATGCTGGTGAGGGCGTGGTAGTGCATCGGGTGGAGGATGAGGTTCACCCCACCCGCGAGCGCGGCCCGGCACTCGCCCCGGCGCAGGCTCTCACACGCCAGGTGCAGCGCCGTGAAGGACGACGAGCAGGCGGAGTCCACCGCGAAGCTGGGACCGGACAGGTTGAGGTGGTACGAGACGCGGTTGGCCACGGACCAGAACGGGCTGCGCGCGGCGGTCCGCTGCCCGGAGCCCCACGCCTCCGACGCCACCCACCCGTAGCCGCCGTTCATCACCCCCACGAACACGCCCACGTCCCGGTCCAGCGACGGCGCGCTCACGTCGTAGCCCGCGTCCTCGAAGGTGGCCCACGCCACCTCCAGGAACTGCCGCTCCTGGGGATCCATCCCGTCGGCTTCGCGCGGCGAGAGGTTGAAGAACGCCGCATCGAACGCGTCCGCGTCCGCGAGGAACCCACCCCACCGGCTGTAGATGGACTCCGGCGCCTCCGGGTCATCCGAGTGGAAGCGCCGCCAATCCCAGCGCGTGGGAGGAATTTCGCTGATGCAGTTGCGGCCGGCCTTCAGGTTCTCCCACAGCCCGTCAAGCCTCTCCGCCTGGGGATAGCGGCCACTTATTCCCACGATGGCGATGGCCTGGGCGCGGGCGCCCGGACGGCGGCCCTGCAGCAGGCGGATCAGCAGCTCCCGCTTCTCCTCCTCCGACAGCGTCGGGCCTCTGGTTCCGTCTCCACTCACGAGCAGCACTCGCGGCCTTCCCCCGGCCGTCCCTCATCGAAATGGCCCACCCCGGATCCCCGATCCGGGGTGCGCTAGATAACAAATGGAAATGCAGGTGGAAACCAGATCTCGCCGATTAATCCCCGTGACCTGAACTTCACTGGCAGCTCACTGATTCCTGATCAGCGTGGCCGCAGGGACCTTTCCCAGGTCACGCGGGAATACGGCGGCGGATCGCGACTGCAATCACTCCCCAGGAACGCCTATGCTGCCATCCCTGTTTAACCGCTGAAACGCGCTGTCACGGCGTACTCCGCCCACCCCGCAGCACCGTTCCCACAGGACACCACATGACCGAGCCGCATCTTTCGAATGGCCGCTACGTCGTCGTCACCTCGGACGGCCACGCCGGACCGCCGGCCCGCACGTTCCGGGACTACCTGGAGAAGAAGCACTGGAACGCGTTCGAGGACTACCTGAAGGAGAGCCGCGGCACGCCGGACGGCAAGCCCGCTGCCCCCGCCGGGGCGCCGGCCGAGGCTTCGTCGGACACCTTCGTGGAGAGCATGAAGACGATTGGCCTCTCCGAGGAGGCCGCGTCCGAGTTCACGGCGACCGTGTCCTTCGCGGACGCGTCGGAGAGCCTTTGGGACCCGGCGCGTCGGCTGGCGGTGCTGGAGAAGGACGGCGTGGTGGGTGACGTCATCTTCCCGGACGGCAACGTGGACAACGAGCCGCCCTTCGGCGCGGGGTATGCGCATGGCCGGCGCGGCATTGGCCAGATGGGCGGCGGTGAGCCGGGCAAGCAGCCGGAGCTGTACCCGGTGGAGCTGGTGGCCGCGGGAGCGCGTGCGTACAACCGGTGGCTGTCCGAGTTCTGTGCCACCAACCCGGGACGTCACGCGGGCGTGGCCATCCTACCGACGCATGACGTGGGCTTGATGGTGGAGGAGGTCAAGCGCGCGCATGCCTCCGGGCTGACGGGCGGCGTGCTGCTGCCGCTGCTGCTCTTGACGGAGATGCGCGGCTACAACGACCCCATCTACGAGCCGCTCTGGTCGGTGTGCGAGGACCTGGGCATGCCCGTGAACGTGCACGCGGGCGGTGGCCAGCCGCCGTACGGCACGTCGCCGGACGCGTTCCTCATCCGGATGACGGAGCTGAGCTTCTACGGCTCCGCGCCCCTCTGGTACATGATGTGGGGCGGCGTGTTCGAGCGGCACCCGAAGCTCAAGGTGGTGTTCACCGAGCAGTCCGCGTACTGGGCGCCGCAGAAGCTGGCGGAGCTGGACTTCTTCTACGACATGCCGTGGTTCGCGGCGGTGCGCCAGACGCTGCGCATGAAGCCGAGCGAGTACTGGGCGCGCCAGTGCTACGTGGGGACCTTCATGTTCCGCGAGGAGGCGGAGCAGCGGCACGCCATCGGGTTGAAGAACATCCTCTGGGGGTCGGACTTCCCGCACCTGGAGGGCACGTGGCCGCACTCGAAGAAGTCGATGCAGTTCACCTTCTCCGGGATGCCGTCGCTGGACGTGTCGATGATGGTCGGCGGCAACGCTATCGACGTGTACAACTTCGACCGGCAGAAGCTGGCCCAGGTGGCGGCGAAGGTCGGCCCCCTGGCCGAGGAGGTCAACAAGCCCCTCACGCAGGGCCCGCCGGGACACCTGGGCATGGGCTTCCGCTACGGCCTGAAGTCGGCCGCGCCGCCGTCGACGTCCGCGGCGTAGCGCCCCGACGTATCGCGAAGCGGGAAAGGGGTCCGTCCGGCGGGTGGGTTCCGCCAGCGGCGATGTCTGAGTAGCGTCCCGGGCGTGCCCCCTGCTCCCACCCCGCTGGCCTCCGCCTTCCTCGCGGCCTCTGGCTGCGCGCCGGCTTCGCTTCCGGAGCCCGCGCGGCTGGAGGGCCTGTTCGCCTCGGCGATCGAGCGCGCCGGCTCGCGCTGGCCCGGCCTGGGGGTGGAGCCCCTGGCGTTCGTCGCGTTCGTCGCGGAGCGGCTCGCGTCCCCTTCGGCCCTGCTGGCGGCGCTCGATGGGGACTCCCCTGCCTTCTCGGAGCTGTACCTGACCTTCGGGTGCCTGCGGCACCAGCGCGCCGCGCTCCAGTTCTTCGAGGACGACTACCTCCGCGAGGTCGGCGCGTTCGTGTCCGGGGTGGACCGCTCGCCCGCGTTCGTGGCGGAGGTGCGGCAGCTGCTGCGCGAGAAGCTGTTCACCGCGGAGCCGGGCTCCGAGCCGAAGATTTCGGAGTTCACCGGCGGCGGCGCGCTGGGCGGCTGGGTGCGGGTGGCGGCGCTGCGCATCGCGCTCAACCTCAAGCGCTCCGAAGCGCGGGCCGACGCAGTGGCCCAGGACTCCGTCGAGACCGCGTTCGGCGAGCAGCTGGGACCAGAGCTGGAGCACCTCCGCTCGCGCTACCGCGAGGCCTTCACGGAGGCCGTGCGAACAGCGCTGGAGCAGCTGTCCGACCGGGACCGAACCCTGATGCGCCTGTACCACGTGGAGGCGCTGTCCCTGGAGGCCATCGCGGCGCTCTACCGCGTGCACATGTCCACCGTCTCGCGCTGGCTCAGCCGCGCCCGCGAACAGGTGGCGGAGACCACGACGCGGCAGCTCTGTGAGCGCCTGGGGGTCGGCGCGTCGTCGGTGGACAGCATCGCGGCGCTGGTCGTGAGCCAGGTGGACTTGAGCCTCACGCGGCTGCTCGGCCAGGGGGGCTGAACTTTCGCTGCAAGGGTTTTTCCGGCCGGTGTCAGGGCATCGAAAGGCCCCTTCCGGGCCTCACCGAGGAAAGCCCCATGCGCGCCTGTTCGTGGATGTCCGTCGTCACCCTCGCCGCCGCCCTCTCCGCCTGCGAGCCGTTCCCGGAGGCCCCTGGCTCCGGCCTGACGCAAGTGCAGTGGCCTGACGAGGACTTCTATCCGGAGGGCATCGCGGCCGCGAAGGACGGCACGCTCTACGCGGGCAGCCTGGGCACGGGGGCCATCGCTCGCGCCCGGCCGGGAGCATTGGGGGCCGAGGTCTTCGTCCCGGGCCGCCCCGCCTTCGGCGTCTACGGGCTCGCGGTGGACGAAGCGCACGACACGCTCTGGGCCTGCACCTACGACGACCTGCTTCCGCCCGAGCAGCCCGCGCACCTGGCCGCGTATGCGCTCTCCACGGGCGCACAGAAGGCCAGCCATCCCATGCCCGGTGAGAGTGGCTTCTGCAACGACGTGACCGTCGACGCGGCGGGCAACGTGTACGCGACGGATTCGTTCGCGAACATCATCGTCCGGCTCGCGGTCGGTGGGACGGCGCTCACGACGTGGGCCTCGGATGACGCGTTCGCGCCCTCCGAGCCTGGGGCCTTCACCCTCAATGGCATCGCCTACGACGGGGCGAGCAGGCTCTACGTCGTGAAGAGCGACACGGGCACGCTGTTCTCCATCGACATCCAACCGGATGGCAGCGCGGCGGCGCCGGTAATCATCCCGGTGGCCCCGGCGCTGGAGACGCCGGATGGGCTGGAGTGGGTGGACTCACAGCGGCTGCTGGTCGTGGAGAACACGGCGGGTCAGGCGTCCCTGGTGACGCTCGGTGAAGGCGCGGGGGCGAAGGAGGTGCTCGCCAACGGGTTCGTGGAGCCGACCGCCGCCGCGCTCACCGAGGACGGGGCCTGGGTGCTGGAGTCGCAGATGGGCTTCCTCTTCGGCACGCCGGGTGCGCCGGCCCTGCCCTTCCGCGCGTACCGGGTCGCGGTGCCCCCGCTTCTTCCCTGAGCACCAACGCCCCTAGAGTCGCGTCCCACCATGTCCGGGTGTCCTTCCGAGGAAACGATTCTCGCCTTCGTGGAGGACCGCCTGCCGCCAGAGCAGCGCGGCCTCGCCGAGGCCCACCTCTCACGCTGTGAGGCCTGCGGCTCGCTGATCGCGGCCGTCGCGGCGACATGGCATGCGGAGGGCCGGCTCACCGAGGCGGCCCCTCCGCTGCGCGCCTTCGCCCCGGGGGAGCAGGTGGGGCCGTACGTCATCGTCGAACATGCTGGCAGTGGCGCGATGGGTGACGTGTACCGGGCGCGCGACCACAGGCTGGGACGGGACGTGGCGGTGAAGGTGCTGCCCGCGCGGTTCGCCCAGGACGCGGAGCGCCTGGCGCGCTTCCGGCAGGAGGCCCGCGCCGCGGGGGTGCTGTCCCATCCGCACCTGCTCACCCTGTTCGACGTGGGCACCCACGAGGACGTGCCCTACCTCGTCACCGAGTGGCTGGAGGGCGTCACCCTGCGGACGCGGCTGATGCGGGGACCGCTGCCGCTGGAGCAGGTGGCGCGGCTGGGCCTCCAGTTGTCGCAGGGGCTCGCGGCCGCGCACGCACGCGGCGTCATCCACCGCGACCTCAAGCCCGCGAACATCTTCCTCTGCTCGAACGGGAGCGCGCGGATCCTCGACTTCGGTCTGGCGCGGCTCACCGAGCGCACCGAGGACGCTTCGCTGACCCAGAGCGGCGCGGTGGTGGGCACCGCCGGGTACATGGCACCGGAGCAGATCCGCGGTCAGGGCGTGGATGCTCGCGCGGACGTGTTCTCGCTCGGCGCGGTGCTCCACGAGGCCGTGAGCGGCCGTGCGCCCTTCGGCGGGGACAGCCCGGTGGAGCGGATGAGCGCCGCGCTCCGCGATGAACCTCCCGTGCTGCCGGGGGAGCTGGGGGCGGTGATCGCCCGCTGTCTGGCGAAGGCCCCGGGGGACCGGTTCCAGTCCGCGCAGGACCTGGCCTTCGCCCTGGAGTCCATCGCGGCTCGCGGCGCGCCCCTGGCCGTGCGGCGGCGCCCGGTCCTCCACCCTGCCCTGTTCGCGGCCGCGGCGGTCGTGCTGCTGTTCGTGGCCGGCGGGCTCGTGGCCTTCCTACGCGGGCAGGCTGCCCCGGAGGCGACGGCGGCGCAGGCGGCGCGCCCGACGTACCGCCCCGTCACGTTCCGCCGGGGCCACGTGCTCAACGCGCGGTTCTCCGCGGACGGCCACACGCTGCTCTATGGCGCGGCGTGGGAGGGAGGACGCGCGGAGCTCTACAGCGCCCGCACCGAACGGCCGTTGTCACAACCGCTGGGGCACCCCGCGGACGTGCTCGCCGCGTCGTCGCGCGGAGAGCTGGCGGTGTTGCTCGAGCCCCGCTTCTTCGACGCGGACCATGGCAGCGGGACGCTGGGCCTGATGCCGCTGGGTGGTGGCGCGCCGCGGGCCGTGCTCGACGGCGTGCTGGAGGCGGACTGGGGGCGGAGCGACGGACCGCTCGCGGTGGTGCGCCGCGTGGGTGAGAACTTCCGGCTGGAGCAGCCTCCCGGCACGGTGCGCTTCGAGTCCCAGGGGTGGATCAGCCACGCGCGCGTGTCTCCGGACGGAGCGCGGATCGCGTTCCTGTTCCACGCGCATCCGAAGGACGACCGGGGCGGCGTCTGGGTACTGGAGAAGGACGGTCCGCCCCGGGAGCTCTCCGCGGACTGGGCGAGCATCCGGGGGCTCGCGTGGGCTCCGGACGGGCGCGAGGTGTGGTTCACCGCCTCCCGCACGGGCGCCGACTCCGAGCTGTTCGCGGTCGACCTGCGAGGCACGCTGCGGCCAGTGGATCGCATCGCCGGGAGGATGGTGCTGCATGACATCTCCAGCGAGGGCGCCGTCCTGGTGGACCACCCGGTGATCCGCACCGGGCTCGCGTTCGGCCAGGCGGGGACGGAGCGCGACCTGGCGTGGTCGGACTCCTCATTCATGACCGACCTGTCCCGCGACGGCCGGACGCTCATCTTCGCGGAGGGCGGCGAGGTGGAGGGCCCCACCTACGGCGCCTACCTGCGGACCACCGATGGCGCCCCACCCGTGCGGCTGGGAGATGGCATTCCCATGGCGCTGTCTCCGGACGGCAAGCAGGTGTTCACGGCGCGCTACGGCGAGCGGATGGAGTACCTGCTGCTGCCCACGGGCGCGGGGGAGCCGCGTCCCCTGTCGCTCGCGCCGGTCGCCACGGTGCTCACCGCGCGCTGGTTCCCGGATGGAAGGCGGTTGCTCCTGCGCGCCAACGAGGAGGGCCATCGCGCCCGCCTGTGGGTGTACGAGCCCGGTGCCGGAGCCCCTACGCCCATCACACCGGAAGGCACGGGCTTCGACACGGCCATCTCCCCGGACGGCGCACGGCTCGCGGCGGTGGATGCGGAAGGAAACCTCCGCGTGTCTTCCGCGACAGGTGAAGCGCGAAGCACCGTCCCCGGCCGCTTCTCGGGCCAGACCGTGGTGGCCTGGGATGCGAGCGGAGAAGCCCTCTACCTGCGACGCGTCTCGCTCCCGGTGCAGGTCTCCCGGGTCGACGTGAGGACCGGCGCGAGCACGCCGCACCTGACCGTCCCCGCGGGGGGCACCATGCCGGGCCTCATCTCCGTGATGACGCTGGCACTCTCCGCGGACGGAAAGTTCTACGCATACAGCTACAGCGAGGCGCTCTCGCGACTGTTCTTGGTGGAGGGATTGGCCGGGGCCTGGCCTTCGCCCCACTGACCTTCTCAAACCGATTCCAGGAACCGCGCCGCTCCGGACCGTGCCGAGCCGGGCCGCGCGGTTCCCGTCACTTCACATCACTTGACGTCCGTGGCCTTCAGGTTCTGGTTCACGAAGTCCCAGTTCACCAGGCTGGTGAGGAAGGTCTCGATGAACTTGGGGCGCGCGTTGCGGTAGTCGATGTAGTAGGCGTGCTCCCAGACGTCGATGGTGAGCAGCGCCTTCTTGCCGTGCTTCATCGGCAGGTCCGCGTTGGCCGTCTTCATCACGGACAGCTTGCCGCCGCTGTCCTGCACCAGCCACGCCCAGCCGGAGCCGAACTGCGTGGCGGCGGCGTCGGCGAACTGCCGCTTGAACTCCTCGTAGGAGCCGAAGTCGCGGTTGATGGCCTCCGCGATCTCCCCCGTCGGCTTGCCGCCGCCGTTGGTCGGCGTCATGCAGTTCCAGAAGAAGGTGTGGTTCCACACCTGGGCGGCGTTGTTGAACACGGCGCCGTCGCTGCTGAGGATGACCTCGACCAGCGACTTGGTGGCCTCGGGCTTGCCCGCGGTCAGCTCGTTCAGCTTGTTGACGTACGTCGCGTGATGCTTGTCGTGGTGGTACTCCAGCGTCTCCGCGCTCATGTGAGGGGCCAGCGCGTCCTTCTTGTACGGAAGCTCGGGCAGCGTGAAGGGCATCGGGTACGTCCTTTCTGGGTTACGTGAGGTTCGTCTGCGGTTTCACGACTTCGGGGCGGGCCCTGGCTCCGGGTGCGCCGTCAGCGCGCGATACGCCCGGTTCCAGTAGAGCAGGGGCTCGGCCTCCGCTCCCCGCTGGATGCGCTCCACGCGGCCCACCAGCAACAGGTGATCGCCGTAACGGTGCACATCCAACAGAGCGCACGCCAGACCCACCAGGCTGTCCTGCACGAAGGCGCTTTCGTCGAACACCAGGCCTTCGGCCTCCCCCTTCGCGCAGCGGATCGACACGTCGCGTTGGGAGGTGGACAACACGCTCACACTGAAGCGACGGGCGGCCTCCACGCGCTTGAGCGTGCGGGAGGACTGCTGCAGCGACAGGACGATCAGCGGAGGCGTGAGGGAGAGCGAGCTGAAGGAGCTGACCGTCGTCGCCGCGACCCCGTCCGTGTCCCGGACGGAGACCACCGCCACCCCGCTCGCCCACCGGGACATCGCCTCCCGGAACTCCAGGGGCGACACCCCTTCAGTACCGCTCTGAGTCATGTGCCGGTCTCTACCACCCGCCCCGCCACCGGGTCAGCACTTCCTCCAATCCATTGGCGGAATACCAACGCAGTGGCACCCCCCTCTTTTGGCTCCCTCGATGGCCTGATCCACCCGCCCCCCGTATGCTGGCCGGCCGGAGGCGCCCATGGATCCGTTGTGGGGGGAGACGCTGAGGCGTCTGGATGCGCTGCTCGTCCAGGTGTGTGACCTGGAGGAGGCCCGCGCGTCGAAGCTTCGGGGTGAGCAGGAGAGTGGCTGGGATGCCGTGCGCACCACCGTGCGCCCCTCCGCGGCGGAGCTGGCCTTCAGCACCGCGCTGGCGGAGACGCCGCTCCTGGGCGCTTCGCCACCCCTCCCCTTCGCCCGGCTGCGCGCTTCGCTGCGCGTCGACCCCGTGGAGGAGGAGGCGCTGCTGCTGCTGCTCGCGGCCTGGCTGGAGCCGCGCTACCCGCGCCTGTTCGCCGTGCTCCAGGACGAGACCGCGCAGGGATGGAACGTGGAGCGGCTGCTGCTCACCGTGCTGGGCCGCACGCCGGCTCGCGCGCAGCGCTTGATGGCGTCGCTGACCGACAGCGGGCTCCTCGTGGGGGGCGGATTGCTGCAGACGGGCGCCGGCGCCTTTCCTCCCATGCTCCGGCCCGTGGACCTGGCTCCGGAGGTCCGCGAGGCCCTGCTGGAATTGCCCCGTCCCTCCGTGATGGGGGACCTCACGCTGGAGTGGCATGGCGTGGACGCCCTGCCGTCCGGCGAGCGCGCGGCGCCGGGGACGTTCGCCGTCGTGCATGGCGAGGGTGAGCGCCTGGGCGTGGCGCTGGGGCTCGCCTCCGATGCGGGGATGCCCCTCGTCGTCGCGCGGTGGGCGGGCACACAGGAGCCGGCGTCCATGGCCCGGGCCCTCTGGCGCCTGGCCTCCGTGCGCGGCGCCGTGCTGGCCCTGGACGTGTCCGGGTGTGAGCGCGGACTGGCGCTGTCCGTCACGGAGACGCTGTCGGGCCTGTGCCAGCGATTCGGCGGGCGGGCCCTGGTGCTCGCGGACTCCGCGCAGCCTGTCGCCGTGCCGCACCACGAGGCTCCCGCGCTGGGCTTCATCCAGCGGCGGGCCCTGTGGCGGGAGGAGGCCCGGGCCCGGGGACTGTCCCTGGCGGAGGCGGACGCGGGACGGCTGGCGTCCGGCTTCCGGGGCGGGCTCCAGGAGATCCGCCGCGTGTTCGACTCGGCGCCAGGGGGTGATGCGGACGCCCTTCGCGCCGCCGCGTCGCGGCTCGTGCAGGTGCCGCTGCGCCATGGCTACCGGCTGGAGACGTCGCGGACGTTCGCGGACCTCGTGGTGCGCGACACGACCCGCGCGGCGCTGGAGCGCCTGCTGTTCTACGTGGCCCAGCGCGACCGCGTCGCCGAGGAGCGCGGCCTGCTGCGCCGCTTCCGGCTGCACACCGGCCCGGTGGCCCTCTTCTCCGGACGCTCCGGCACCGGCAAGACGCTGGCCGCGGAGGTCATCGCCCATGCGGTGGGCCGGCCGCTGTACGTCGTCGACCTGTCGCGGCTCGTCAGCAAGTACGTGGGCGAGACGGAGAAGAACATCGACGAGGTGCTCTCCCACGGCGAGCGCGCGGGCGCCGTGCTGTTCTTCGACGAGGCGGACTCGCTGTTCTCCGCTCGCACGGAGGTCAGCAACGCCAATGATCGCTTCGCCAACCTGGAGGTCGGCTTCCTTCTCCAGCGCATCGAGCGCCACGACGGACTGATCATCCTCGCCACCAACCTCCAGACCGCCATCGACGAAGCGTTCCTGCGCCGCTTCCACGCGCGCATCGAGTTCCCCTTCCCCGAGGTCGAGGAGCGCCGGCGCATCTGGGAGCTGATGCTTCCGGAGGGCGTGCCTCGCGTGGGGACGCTCGACCTGGCGGGGCTCGCCCAGCGGCACCGGCTGGCGGGCGGCGACATCCGCAACGCCGCGCTCAAGGCCATCTTCCTCGCCGAACAGGCCGGCGCCCCGCTGGCCCAGGAGCACCTGGAGCGCGCCGTCGCCCTGGAGCTGTACGAGCTGGGCCGGCTGTCCCGGCGTCCGGAGGCGGATGCTCCCGCGGACGCGGGGACCCGGCTGCGCCGCGTGGCGGAGGTGTTCCAGGAGGCGCTGGACTCGCAGCTGCGACAACACTTCCTCAAGGAGATCCACATCCTCCACGGCTCTCCCACCCGGGAGGCGCTCGCGGGGAAGCGGCCCGCCGTGTCGCTCGCGCTCTACCGGCTGGCCGTCACCCAGAGCGGCGCGCTGCGTCTGGGCCTCATCGTCTCCGCCTGGTCCAACCGCGCGGAGGAGGAGCACGAGCTGCTCGGCGTGCTCCATGGGCTGCTCGCGCGCGGCCTCCCGCATGAGCTGGATGGCCGCAAGCTCACCCCTCGCGTCCAGGAGAGCTACGACTTCGACCTGCTCCACCGCTTCTGGAGCAGTCATGGACATCCCATCCGGGCCTCCCTGGTGCTGGACGTGGAGATGGCCTAGCGTCCCATTCACTGGTGGTACGGGGGGACCGTGCGCATCCGTGAACAGGGCTCGAAGGCGTCCGCCAAGGCCACGATCCGGAAGGGCTCCGGGCGCACTCCCTCGTCCTCAGCGGCCCTGCCGCGTGCACCGGGCGTCGTTCCCCGGGGCCCGTCCTCCTCCAATCCCGCGCGCGAGCTGGCGGCCCGGCTCGCGTCGCTGAAGGGCGCGTCCCCGGCCCTGCATGGGCCCGTGCTCCGCGAGGCCGCGCGCGACCAGGAGCGCCGCTGGAGCGACCCGGCGTGGCGGACGCTGGGCGGTCCGCGCTCGCACCTCTTCGAGCCGTGCCCCGGCCACCCGCCAGAGGTCGCGCTGCTCTCCACGCCCGGCGCCGTCGAGGCGGAGCTGGGCATCCACGGGCTCGCGCCACAGCCGAACACCGGGCTCGCGCAGGCGCCGGGGGAATCCCAGCCCGCGACCCTCGCGCAGCAGGAGGAGGATGCCCGGCGGCGTGCGGCGGCGCGCACGTCCGTCCTGCCCCCGGGCTCCGCGGATCAGCTGGGAGACCTCGCCGCGCGCCTGGCCGAGGCCCGCGCCTCCGACCTCACGCCCTCCACCCCGCTGGCGCTCAGCCCGTTCACCGGAGGCACGGCGACGCTCGATGCAAGCGTCGAAGCAGCGGGTCTGGGGGGCAGCACGTCGCCCACCGGCGCCCCGCCGCCGGAGACCACCGTCGATGCGCCCAGCGCGGGCGGTGAAGCAGCCACGCCGGATCAAGCACCCGAGCCCGCCGCCGTCCCCGCGGGAACGGCCCCCGGCGGCATGGATGAAGCCGCGCGCATCGACACGGTGGTGTCCGCGCTGTCGGCGCGGAGCGACGTCCGCATCGTCATCCGCCAGGCCTCCGGTGGCACGGGGCCCGGAGCCGTCGCGAAGCCTCCTCCCATCCAGACGGATGCCACGGTCGATACGGGCCTTCCCGAGGAGGCTCCCTCGCCCGCGGTCCCCGTGGCTCCGGCGGCGCTGGACGCGCAGAAGCAGCTGGCCGAGGCCCACGCGAAGGGCGTCCAGGGCATCCAGCAGGGCCTGGAGTCCGCGCCGGATCCGACGGGCGCCATCGCGGTGGAGCCCCCTGCCCCGCTGCCGGCCGCGCCTCCCGCGCCCACGGCGGAGGCACCTGTCACGGCTGCGCCCATCCCCGCCGCTCCGGCGGCGAGCGAGGGCGCGGACGCCGTCGCCGCCTGGAAGGGCCGCATCGCCGGCACCACGGCGAAGGTGCCGGAGCCCAAGCTTCCTCCCGCGCCCCGCTACACGTTCAAGATCACCCAGGCCGCCGTGGACCCCAACGCGGTCCGCGCCGCGCGCCTCAAGCAACTGGAGGACGAGGGCAAGAAGGCCATCACCCCGGCGCAGCAGCCGAAGGACCTGCCCGCCATCCCGGACGACCCCACCGGCAAGGCCTCCTCGCTGGTGGACGCGAAGTGCGAGCGGAAGCTGGAGGTCCGCAACGCGAAGCTCCCCGACCTGCAGAAGAGTCCGCTGGGCCACGTGCCGGAGATCGGCTCGCAGCTCATGCAGGACGACGGCGGGCACATGCTCATCAAGGGGCCGCTCGGCGACATCGTCTACAAGCCCGGCGGCCCGAAGCCCACCGACCCCGACAAGCTCAAGGACTGGACGCTCCTCCAGAAGAAGATCACCGCCGCGGCCGACAAGCAGAAGAAGGCGAAGGCCCAGCCCAAGGAGCCCGCGAAGGGCCTCACCGTCCTGGAACAGGGCGCGCCCGCGCCCATCAACGTCCCCGACTTCGCGCGCGTGGACATTGGCGACGTGCTGGCGCGGCTGCTCGCCGCTCCGGACAAGTACGCCGACGCCTCCGTCCAGAAGGCCCGGGAGGCCTACGTCCCGGGTGGCCTGGACGCGTCCTGGGGCACGGCGCTCGTCACCGCCGAGCGCACCATCTTCGCCGCCGAGCTCCAGCGCGTCGCGGACGCCGCGCAGCTCAAGAAGGAGGACCTGGACGCGAAGGTGGAGGCCCGCCGCAAGCAGCTGGTGGACTCGCACACCGCCACCACCGAGACGCTCAGCAAGGCCCACGAGGACGCGAAGACGAGCCTGGAGCAGAGCGGCAAGGGGTTCGCGGACTCCCTGTCGCGCATGCGCGCCTCGCTCGACGCGCAGTCCGAGGCGAAGGCCGCCGCCATCAAGGGCGGCGTCGACCTGACGGAGGCCCGCCGCAAGCGCGACGCCCTCATCGCCGCGGTCGACACCAAGGTGAGCAACTGGGTCGTCCGGTACGACCAGAACGGCAAGCGCTTCAAGGAAGCCTTCGCGAAGGCCGCGACCGACCAGATGCGCGCCTACGAGCTGGCCGCCCTCCAGGACAAATGGGAGCTGGAGAAGGACGCCGGCGATGATCCGGTGAAGCTCAAGGCCGCCGCGGAGGCGTACCGTCCCACCAAGAAGTGGCTGGACGACCGCCGCAAGGAGATTGCCGCCGTCGTCACCCAGGCGAAGCGCGACATCGACAAGAGCGTCGAGCGCTACCAGCAGGAGCTGCGCGACGCCGGCAAGGAGGCCCGGGAGGTCATCCGCGACTGGCACGCGAAGCAGATCGGCTACGAGCGCGGCTTCTGGGACCGGCTGCTCGGGTGGATCATCGACTGGCTGGCCGCCGCCCACGACGAGAGCCGCGCGTGGGAGGCCGCGCGCGCGCAGGAGAACAAGGCGTCGCTGGACCAGAACATGCTGTTCCTCGCGGAGGTGCGCCTGCGCCAGGGCGAGGAGCTGGACGAGGAGACCATCAAGGGCAACAACGCCCTCAGCGAGGAGCAGAAGGCCATCCTGCTCTCCTACTACGGCAAGGGCGGCAAGGACCCCGTGCAGGCGCTGGCGGAGGGCCTGGCCGTGCGCATCACCGGCCAGCGCAAGAAGCCGCTGCTGGAGGCGCTGGACAAGGAGCTGCTCGCGTCCACCGACCTGGAGCGCCTGAAGACCGTCGTGGACCAGCAGGAGCCGCTCTTCAGCAACCGCGCCCGCAACATCACCCTCATGGTCTGGGAGGGCGTGGACCAGTGGGGCACGGACGAGAAGAAGATCTTCGACGCGCTCGCCAACCTCAACCCGCTGCAGGGCCACTACGTCGAGGTCCTCTACGAGAAGGAGCACGGCGAGAACCTGCGCGCGCGGCTCAAGAGCGAGCTGGACGACTTCTTCAGCACCACCACGCACGACGCCGACAAGGCCGAGGCGCTGCTCTCCGGCAACGCCGCCAAGGTCGCCGCCGTGGAGCTGAACGAAGCCATGGAGGGCACCTTCCTGGGCACGGGCCTGGGCACGGACGAGGGCGCCATCCTCAACCTGCTGCGCGGCAAGACGCCGGAGCAGATTGAGGCCATCAAGAAGGCCTACCAGGCGAAGTACGGCAAGGACCTCGTCGCCCAGATGGACGACGAGCTGCGCAGCGGCGCGCTCAAGACCCACGACGCCGACGAGATGCACGCCCTGGTGGAGGGCCGCACCGAGGACGCGCGCGCCATCGAGATGGACCGCGCGATGCGCGGCGGGTGGTTCTTCGGCCTGGGCACCGACCGCAAGGCCATGGAGGGCGTCTACGACCGCATCCGCAAGGAGACGGAGGCCGACGCGCAGCAGTACGGCTGGGACTCCAAGACGTTCCGCGAGGAGCTGCTCAAGCGCAACCAGGCGCTCGACGCGTCGTATGAGAAGCAATACGGCAAGGACTGGACCGAGCGCGTGGGCACGGAGAGCGCGCTCAGCGCCGCGTTCCGCGACGAGATGCAGGGCGACGAGCTCAAGCTCATCCAGGGCCTGCGCGACGACAAGGGACTCCAGGTGGATGCGGCGCGCATCCACATCGAGCACACCAGCATCTTCTACGCGGACGACAAGATCATCCGCGACGCGATGTCCGCGGAGGGCAAGCGGCAGATCGCCGACGCGCGGCGCGACGGCTACCTGGACATCCAGGAGCGGCTGGACATCGAGCGCGAGCTGGACGCGGCGAGGGTCAAGCCCGCCAGCAAGGGCCCGCTCACCGATGAGGACCGCAAGAAGGGCCTCATCAGCGAGGTGGAGTTCCTGGACAAGTGGAGCCCGGAGAAGCTCCAGGCCCGCATCGCGAAGGAACGCAAGGAGGTGGACGTCCAGGCGAAGGCCCGGGCCCAGGCCAACGCCCCGGCGAACATGAAGGCGCTGGCGGCCGAGTACGACGCCGCCTACGTGGACGCCACGCTGGGCCAGCCCACGTTCGAGCAGGCCGTCCGCATGGACACGTCCGGCGCGGACCGGGAGGCCGTCGATGCGCTCCTGAAGAAGGGCTACCTCACCGACGCGGAGGTCGTTCAGTACGCCGTGCAGGGCGCGGGCACGGACGAGGACGCGCTCAAGGAGGTCATGGCCGGAAAGACGAAGGAGGAGATCAAGGCCATGGCCGAGGAGTGGGCGAAGAACAACCCGCCCGACCCTGGCGACACGCGCACGCCCCTCGAGCGCTTCCGCGCGCGCATCGACGAGGAGCTGAGCGGGCGCGAGGCCTTCGACATCCTGGACATGGTGGACCACGGCGAGCCCGTCACGCCCCAGGAGAAGGCGGACCGGGCCTGGCGCCGCGCGCACTTCGAGGCGCGCTCCACCAACGGCATGGCGTCCTCGGAGTACCAGCTGGTGCTGTACCAGGCGTCCGCGCTGGACGCCGAGGTGGCGGCCCTGGAGCGGCACGAGCGGATGCGCCCCAAGCCCGGGGACAAGAACTACACCGCAGACGGGCTGCGCGCCTGGCAGGACGACTGGGAGAAGAAGGCCGAGCGCGTGACGGTCCAGGCGGGGCACGCCGACGAGTCGGTGAGGATGCACCGCGAGCAGGTGGACTTCGTCACCGACCGGCTCGTGAACATCCTCGGCGCGGTGGTGATGGCGGTGGTGGTCGCCATTGGCGTCGTCGTGAGCATCTTCTTCCCACCGGCGGGCGTGGGGTTCTGGGCGGCGTTCGGCGCGTTCATGGCCAGCTCCACGGTGCTGGTGGGCACGGCGCTGGCGACGGCCGCCGTGATGATGGCGACGAAGGCCGCCATGAAGGGCGCCGCCTACGGCTGGGAGGAGGCGGCCACCGACGCGGGCGTGGGCGCGTTGGATGCGCTCACCGCCGCGGCGACGGCGGGCATGGGCTCCAAGCTGCTCAAGCTGGGGTTCCTGGCGCGCATGGCGGAGAAGGGCGGCACGCTGGCGCGCATGACGGCGCACGGCCTGGCGCAGGGCGCCGAGGGCCTGGTGCAGTCCGTGCCGTCCGCCTTCCTGGGCAACGTCCTCAACGACGAGAACTACAAGGGCGGCAACGCGCTCCTCAACGTGCTGGCGGGCACCGTGATGCAGGCGGCGCCGGGCGCGGTGCTGGCCGGGGGCCTGGGCGCGCTGGGCGGCATCTCCAAGCCCCGGCTGCCTCCGCGCACCCAGGACCTGCTGCACTTCCGGGGCACGCCCAAGGAGCGGCTGACCCTCTTCAAGAAGTGGAAGGCGGAGAACCCCGCCGGGAACATGAAGGAGTTCCTGCGCGAGTTCGACGACAGCCTGCTCAAGCAGATGTCGAACGACTTCGACAAGAAGCAGCTCCAGCGCGTGATGCGCAAGGAGCTGCTGGAGCACATCCCGCCCGCGCAGCGGAAGGCCTTCGCGAAGACGCCCATCGAGCTGGTCTCCGAGGCGGACTTCCAGGCGCTCACCGGCAGCAAGAGCGGCCAGGCCGTCACGATGTTCCGGCGGGGCAAGCCCACCATCGTCGTCAAGGCGGGCGCGGACCTGTCGGCGCTGGGCGAGGAGGGCCTGCACCTGCTCCAGCGCCACGACAAGGCGACGCGCGGCCTGGTCAAGTCGCTGGACGAAACGGCGCTGCGGCACTGGGACAAGCTGCCCATCGAGAAGCAGTTCGAGCTCTACCGCAAGAAGCTGCGCCTGGAGATCGACGCGCAGGAGTCGCTGCTGGCCTCGCTGGAGGGCAAGCGCGGCGTGTCCATGGACCCCGCGGAGGCGGCCCGCCGCATCCGCCAGGGCGAGAAGACGCTGGAGAACCTGCGCCAGCGGATGAAGGAGGTGGATGCCTTCACGCCCCTGGACCTGGCGGAGTTCGGCCAGGGCGTGCGCGCGAAGCCGCAGTACCTGAATGAACCGCCGCGCCTGTTCACCAAGAAGCCTCCGAAGGCGCCGGCGAAGACGGCGGCCAAGAAGCGCGCGGGGGGCGGCAAGAAACGGCAGGCGCCGGTGCTCACCGTGACGGACACGGAGCCGGTCATCTCGCAGACGGGCCGGGCCAACGACGCCTGGCCCAACACCGTGCATCACGCCGACCACCCGGACGTGGGACCGTTCTCGAAGACGCCGCCGCTGAAGGACGACCCGTTCATCCAGGGCGCGGAGCGCCAGGTGTTCTCGCAGCAGCAGCGTGGGCGCACCACGCTGAAGCTGGACCCGAAGGACACGGTGGCGCAGATCGGCCCCGCCTGGCAGGAGCTCAAGCCCGGCACCACGGAGATCCGCTACTACAAGCTGGTGGAGGTGACCCGTGCCACGGGTGAGAAGGAATACCTCCAGCTCATCATGTCCAAGCGGTCCGGCAACCGCTGGCAGGTGCGCGGCAGGGACATCACCGAGGCCGGCGGGGCGCTGGAGAACATCCAGTCCAAGAAGATGACGGAGGCGGTTCTCGGCAACAAGCTGGGCCCGACGGAGAAGTTCCGGCGGCTGGACTTCAAGCCCCTGGGCGAGGCGCAGGGCAGCGGCTTCGACGAGATCATCGTCGAGTTCGACCACGCCGCGGATCCGAAGCTCGCGAAGCTCCACGTCGTGGAGGTCAAGGGCGGCGGCCACGCTCCGACGCTCGAGAAGTTCACCGCGGTGGGAGAGAACCTCCGCCAGAACCTGGACGAGCTGCGAGACAAGCTGACCGACCTGGCCTGGGCGAAGGCGCACGGCCTGGGGCCCGCGCACCTGGAGGCCCTGGGCAAGGCCATCGACGAGTGGCAGCTCTCCATCGAGCTGCGCATCGGGCCGAAGACGCCCATGCCCGCGCCGGGCCGGGACCTGGTGGGCCGCGTCGAGCGCATCGCGGATGCGTGGCGCAAGCTGTCCCTGGTCCACGCCGTCATCCCCGAGGGCGCCGCGGCCCGCGCGGAGATCGAGGCCTTGATGAAGGAGTTCAAGGCCGCGATGCACAAGGGCCGCGTCAAGCCCACGATGAAGGCGCTGGAGAAGGTGGAGAAGGCCCTCAAGGGCACGAAGCGCAAGCCGGGCCTGCTGGCGCAGTACAACATCGACCCCAGCGAGCTGAAGAGCCTCATCCACAGCCTGGACCCGAACGTGAAGCCGGGGGAGATCGCCCGCATCACCGAACCGTTCGAGGCCGCGAAGCGCGTGCGCACGATTGGCCCCACCGGCAACGTGCTGGGCTGGGGAGACTTCGACATCACCCTCTCGCGCAGCTGGCGCAACCGCCGGTTCAAGCCCTTCGAGCTGGCGCAGATGCGCGACCTCCAGAAGGGGCTGGAGGCCATCCCGGAGCTGGACCCCGCCACGTTCGGCACGCTGTCGCTGCGCGACCGTCAGCAGGCGCTCAAGAAGTCGGTGAGCGCGGCCATGGACGCGCTGGGCATCCCCAAGTCACGCCGTCCCCGGGTCGAGTTCCAGAACCTGGCGGCGGGGGACTACGGCTGGATGGAGTGGAACTTCAACGTGACGCCTCAGGGCCGGCTCTCGCCCATGAACCGGCGGGGCGTCATCGTCATCAACGAGAACCTGGACGTGGGCGACGCGGTGGGCACCGCCGTCCACGAGTCGCGCCACTACTATCAGGCGTATCAGGCCTACCAGTACTCGCTGGGCCGGCAGTCGCATCCGTTCTCGCGCCGGTGGTGGCGCAACCTGCCCGGCTCCGGCGGCCACTACTATGGGCCGGGGGACCCCCGGTACTTCCGGCAGCCCATTGAAACGGACGCGGAGAGCTTCGGCCGCCGCGTCATCGATCTCTTGCCGCCCATCTGGCCTCCTCCATGATGAGGTTCCGACATGCGCGTCGCCCCTTCCATCTCCGTCACCTGCTTCGTGTGCGGCTCCACGTTCACCGTCCACAACAAGGTGGACCTGGAAGGAGGACGGCGGACCGTCCTCCAGGAGCCGTCAGCCTGTCCCTTCTGTGACGCTCCCCTGCGGAACATCCCGAAGCTGGACGTGGGCGTGGCCAAGAGCCTGCTGCTCACCGAGGCCGGCGCGCCGGAGGAGAAGAAGACGTATGGCACGGTGGAGCGCTTCCTGGAGCGCTTCACCCGCACGGAGGCGGAGGTGGACACGCTGCTGTCGTTGGCTCGTAAGCTTGACCTGGGGGCCTGGGAGGAAGCCAACCTGGCGCGGCTCCAGCGGAGCAAGGACGCGGGGCTGAAGGCGGAGACGAAGTTCGTCGCGAAGCTGCGGATGGAGGCGGAGGTCGGTGGCCTCTTCGAGCGATTGCAGCGCGCCGCGGCGCCCGTCAAAAATGCGCACCGCGCCCTGTGGAACCGCCACATGGCCATCTTCCGGCAGCGGAAGCACTCGTAAGGAGAGACCCCATGGCCGAGTCCTCGAACAGCGCTCCAGGCACGTGGGCCGGGCTCTTCTCCTCCGAGTGGGGAGAGGACGCCCACGCGCGGGAGTTCATGAAGCGCTTCACCGCGATGGCGCTGGCGAAGCCGAACACCCCGGTGACGCACCTGCGGACGCTGGCGGACGTGCTGGCGTCGCTCATCGTGCTGACGGGGGCCACGGAGGCCCGCGCGGCGGCCGAGCCGCTGGTGCCGATGTGCGAGCCCGCGCTCACGCAGGCCGGGCGGCTCTTCGAGTCCGTGGATCCCCCGCGTGTCGCCATCCAGGTGCTGTCCTTCGTGAACGCGGCGGAGGCCTGCGGGGCCGCGCAGGGGCTGGTGGAGGGCTCGGCAGCGAAGGCGTGGCTGGCGGCCATCGCGAAGACGGTGAAGAAGCAGGACGACCTGCTGCTGTACCGCTGTGGGCTGGTGGCGCTGTGTCTGGGCGACCCGGACCTGGCGGCGAAGCTGGTGGGAGGCGGGAAGCTCCCGGCGACGCTCACGCCCGGAGAGCAGTTCGGCTTCAACGTCCAGGGCTTCGTGCGCTACCTGGCGACGGCGATGAAGGTCCAGGCCCCGTCGGAAGCGGTGCGGCCCGCGTGGGACTCCTACGTGGAGGGCTATCCGAAGAACAAGGCCGCGGAGCGGGCCTCGTGGAGTGACCTGGTGTGGGCCGCGCGCGCGTACTTCGTGGGTGTGGAGGGGCGGCCGGTGGCGCGGGTGGGTGAGTCGCTGCATGCGCGCGTGAAGCCGGCCTGATGCGCTCCCCTGCCCTCGTCGCGCGGCCGGAGGTTTCGTTCGAGGCGATGGACGGGGTGCTGTCCGCGCTGGGCTGGTTCCTCCAGTCCGAAAGCCAGACGCCGCCCATCATCCCCGGCGAGCCGGAGCTCGCGGTGTACGTGCACCGAGGGACGGACACGGCGCTGCACTACACGTTCAATCCGGTGCTCCGGCTGCGGGTGCTCGAGTTCTCCGGCCGCGATGCGCTGGGGCAATGGGCGACCGTGCGCAAGGCGGTGCCGGTGCTGGATGCGCCGGCGCTGGCGGCGCTGCTGACGTCGTCGGAGACGCGGGAGGTCCTGCTGGGATTGCTGGCCACGGAGACGCTGCGCGAGCGCGCGTCGCTGGACCGCGTGTCGGCGCTGCGGTTCCACCCGGAGTTCAGCGTGTCGCGGACCGCGGAGCGCGTGCTGGCATCGCTGGTGCCGGATGGGACGGAGGAGGTATTCCAGCGGCTGAAGGCGGAGAAGGAGGCGCATCCGGACCGCTCCGTGCTGTTCGCGCACCTGCCCGGTGAGGAGCAGCGGCGGCAGGTGCTGCGCTGGCTCATCCACGACTACACGGCGTCCAATCCGGACATCGACGCGGTGCTGAACTCGGCGCTGGTGGACGAGGACGCGGAGGTGCGGGTGACGGCGGTGCTTGCGGCGGCACGACTCCAGGCCCGCGCGGTGCTGCCGGCGCTGCGCGAGGCGAACATCCCCACGTCGACGCGAGAAGGCGCGTCCCCGTTGGACCGGCATTTCTACGTGGGCCTGCGGAACGTGGTGGCCGATTTACTCGCAGGCCGGCCGCCGCCCCCGGAGGGTTCACCGAAGCGCGAGCGGATGTCGCCGCTCCTGCGCGCGCTGTCAGGTCCCGTGGAAGTGCGGAACGACCCCCAACTGCTCCTGTACTCGCTGACGACGCCCGTGGATCCGGGGCCGCCTCCCGCGTCGTTGCCGGAAGCGCTGGTGGAGCGGGAGGGCACGTACCGGCTGCGCCGCTCCGGGCTGGAAGCGAGTTGGGTGCCGCCCGTGGAGCACTGGCTGGGGACGGAGGGGACGCTGCGGCGGGTGAAGTCACCTGGGTACTTCGTCGCACGGGTGCCCGTGAGCCGGGCCGCGGCGGCCTGGGCTCTGGCGGCTTCGCAGGGGCCGGTGGGCACGGCGGGGCCGGACGCGGAGGAGCCCCTGCCCTGCACGCGGGTGGAAGCGGAGCAGGTGTGCGAGGCGTTGGCCCGCATCGAAGGCGTGGAGCTGCGGCTGCCTTCTGGTGACGAATGGGAGATGGCGGCCCGGGGGCCGGATGGGCGGCTGTTCCCGTGGGGCAATTCGATGATGGAAGACGGGGCTTCGCGCGCCTCGCCATGGGGCGTGGAGAAGCTTGTCGCTTCGCTGCCTCAGTGGGCGCGGGATGGCCTGCTGTGCGGCGGACGGGAGCAGCCGCGGTGCGCTTCCCGTCGCGAGGTGGCGGCGGAGGATGGGAGTGCGGTGGGAGCCGTGCGGTGGGTGGTGGCATCTTCGGCTTGATGAAGCAAGCGCTACAGCCGTAGTGGACCAAGACCAAGGATGCTCCTGACACTAGAATCATGCCGCACACACTGGAATCACGCCAACTCAGTAGCGCGCTGCTCAATCCAAGCACATTGGGTACCCCTCCCAAGACCCCTCGCATACACTTTGTATAAACCCAGAAGAGACGATCAGCCACACAAGGAAAACATGAGCAACTGGCTTGATGTCATTTCGCGCTATGTCACGCAACGAGAGGCCCTTGCCGAAGCCATTTTGGTCGAAGCGTTGCGCTCCCAGCGAGTCATCAGGAGGTTCCAGGAGGCAATTGGAACCGACTTGAGATGGAATCTCCGGAAGGTCACGAGCCAAGAGTGGTCAGCCAACCGTGAAGCACGTCACGACATCGTATTGACGTCCGACAGCGGCAGGCAAGTGCGCATCGAGCTCAAAGGCGATGCTCCCTTTACCAAGCGACAGACAAAGGCTCTCAGACTAGGCAAACAAGCCGACAACAATACGCGAATTGACGTATTGATCATGCCAAGCTGGCGGCAGCCACCAAAGCAACTTGGAGACGGAGTGAAAATCATTCATTGGGAGGCCATTGATGGCATTCTCGGCTCCAAGACGATTGGTTCACTTGCGGGCCTCTGGCTGGGCAGCTCGAAACTCGCATCGGCCGATTTGGTCTTGGGTGCCAATCAATACATGAAGTACTGGGAAACAAAGAGAAGAGGCTTGACTTGGCGCAACCTTTGGTTAGCCCTTCAGTTCATTCGGGCGCGTTTCTCGCCTCGCCTTCAATTCTCAAAGATTGATGGTTCGAAATCTCCAGGGAAAACTTGGTACTATGGCGTCTCCGTTTCGCTTAATGAAAAGCGATTCTGGCTGGGGTGGGTATTCCGAGTATGGAAGCACAGGCAAATCCATCTTTCGCTCATAGCTCTTGAGGATCCAAAGGGCATTCGTTTAAGGGGAGCCGAACTCCAGCCATACTTCGGCACCACCGGCGATGACGATCGAATGGTAAAGCTTTGGGAGAGAGGACCAGAAGAAGGAGTGCTCGACCTTTTGGATATTTGCAAACTAATAGGCAAGTGCTGTGGCATCAGACCATCTCAGGAAACAGCCTAAATACTTTTCCAGACACCAAGCAGGGCGCGTGCGCTGGCGTAGCACGGGAAGAGAGCGTAGTGGCTAAAGGCGCAACAGCACGTGCCGGAAGGCATAGGGCATTCGGTGCCTCGCGTCTTCCGAGAGGCAGCACGCATTCTTGTGTTGCGCTCTTCCAGTGCCGCCTTCACGTATTCAAATGTCGTGGCCTGCGCCTCGTGCCTACGCAAGAGAGGTTGCAGCCAGGCTGCCTACCGCCTCCAGTTCCATTACGAGACGGCCAACCAGCAGAACTTCCGGTGCCTGCGCTTCAGTGGCCGATGGCTGCTGCATGGGAAGTCTCGCTCCCCCTCCTGTTTCTTCAACAGGAGGCGAACTGCGGTCCTTTCCGAACTCCAACTGTAGGACCAGTCCTCTCCGGCATGACACCATTTGTCTGTTGGTCTGCGCCACAGGCTGTGGCAAAGCGCCTATTCGACGTCATCCTGCTGCGGCAAGAGCCAGTAGCTCGGAATAGCGCTGGATCGTGTGGTCTGGAGTGATTTTGGCGGCATTCTGCTTCAGTTCGGCTTCGCGCTTTACGTCTTCAGAAGTCCAATGGCTGATCTTCACGAGCGCCGCCCATTGAGACTGGTCGTAGCGGGTGCCGTACTCTGCCCAGACAGCTTTGACGCCAGCCGCCTTCGCCATCGCAATGTCCCTGATGAGGCTATCACCAACATACCAGGATTCAGCTAGAGAAATTTCTTCTCGGTTGCAGATGTCTGCGAGCAAGCGCGGGTTGGGCTTTCGCTCCGCACGTGGAACTAGTCGCACAAAACCTTCTCGCATTGGCGTGGGCTGGCGATCTGAGCTGTCGGGATGCGGAGTTACATTTCCCTCAAGTGCGTAAAGGTGCTTAAAGTGCTTTTCGATTCCCAGTCGTCTGAGTCGGAATTCCGCATTAACGGCTAGAGCTTCCGTATGTCCGACAATGACTACGCCGGATGCGGAAAGTATCTGCAAAGTCTCTTTGACGGACTCGTACAGTCGCAACTCTCGCGAGCGAGCAGAATTGAAGGCGTGCAGGGCCGAGTCAAGATGTCGCTTCATCTCTCCGACCGGAATGTCCCCAAAACGCCGTCTTGCTGATGGAAGCTCTAGTAAAGCAAAGGGGTATTCCGAGTCGCCGTATCGCTGGTGAATCGCTCTAAATTCAGCAAACAGCGTCGCCTCGTCGATATCAAGTAGCCGAGTCAGCTCACTCGACATTGCCTTGAATGCCGTTGAGAAAAACGTAACCCAGTCATACAGCGTGTTGTCGAGGTCTGTTATAAGTAGTTTCATGCTCGCTCTCGAGCGGATTCGTACGGCAGTTCAATGTTCCAAACCTCCTGGGATTCCGCAACCGCGTCGACTGATCGCACGGTGACTCGTACGGAGTTGCGCTTGAACTGAAGAACACCGAAGGTGTTTGGCGTGTTGGGAGGGAGATGGTTACGCTCGACTCCTGTGCTCCCCATACCGATGACGTGGAAGCGCCACCAGTTGGAAACGCTCCCGACGAGCGACGTCGGCTTAACGATCTCGGTGCACGACGGTTGATGCATGTGGCCATGCAGCACAAGATTGACTCGATGCTTGACCATCCATTGCATGAGAGCCTCTGCGTCAAGGACTACACTGTAGAGCGCTCCTGGAACTGGCTGTTCGCGAAAGCTTGTCGGCACTAGATGGTGGTGCAGGACCACGATCCGGTAGGGTCGCGGCGCCTCGTCGCTCTTTCCCTCCCAGCCGAGCTGCTTTGAGGCATCTCGTAGTTGCTCATCGCCAACAAATCCGTGGCCTTGGAAAATCCCCGGCCGCTGCTCAAGCAGCGATGAGTTCAGGCAGACAATCTCAATGGGAATTGCCCCTCCTACGAGGATTCGACGGCCGCAGCTCAAAAACTGATTCGCGGGGAGGTGAAATAGGTCTTGGTAAAACTTCGAGTATGGATTTCGTGCCTGTTCGAACGCAATGTCAATGGGTGAGTCTTTGTCGTTCGGGCGAGCCGAGAAGGCTACATCGTGATTGCCCGGACAAACTGCAAACTGGTGCGGCTCTAGCTTCGCCCAGCTCCGTGTCCAGTCGAAGAAGCTCTTGGATTGCTCAAATTCGGCCGGATCCGCCTTCCATGTGACGTCTCCGGAAACCACCACTCCTGCAAGATCCGGTGTTCCTGAATCACGCAAAGCTAGTTCAATCGCATGGCCTAGGCTCTTCTTTGCCGTGCTCGGCTTGATTGGGAAGGCATGGTGGCTGTTGGAGCCAGCTGTGTAGTGGAGATCAGACACCCAGAGTAAATTAAGGCTGGACGAGGATGTGAAGTTGCGTGAAAAGTGTGACGGAGCGAGCTGCTCCGTGCCTGCAATTGAAATCTCGTGGTTGCTGTCGGTCGGAAGACTCGGACGCACGAACCAGATAGTTCTGTTCTGATGCGTAAGTTCGCCTGTTGAGTGCACTCTCTTGTTGTAGAAAGCCGTGTACTTGGATGGGGCGTCGACAAAAAACTCGTCTACCTGCACATAGGAGAGGGTCTGCAGATTGATGTTTGAGGGCTTAATTGCGCCCAACTTAAACCATGCCAAGTTCCGGTTAGACTTATAGTAGGTTGGTGTCTTCGCTGTTTCAGGTGTTTTGAGAAGTTCCCGAGTTGGGGACCACTTGATCTCGAAACACAGCGCCTCGAAGAGCTGGCTCGTCCCCGAATCAAGGAGATATAGCGTCAGACTGGATTGGCTCTGCCTTCCTCGTCTGGAGGCTTTGTTGGTCATTTTGGTGAGCAGTTCACCAAAAGTAGTGACCGGGACTTGCTCGCCCCCTTTGTTCCACCAACCCCACCAAACGTACCCGTGCTGCTCAGCGATCTTGTTGTGCCGCTTCACTGTTTCGCCCTGTGGCGTCGTCAGGTCTCTGAATCGGAGTATGAGCGTCTCGACATTGGGCATGAGGCATCCTGTTTGGCTGTATCCTGGGTGCAGTTTGTGTATGTAGTAATGAGGATAAGCTAGTTCCCTGACGGGTGCCCACAAAACCTGACAGGGGGTGGTCAGGTCCTGTAGGATTGAGCCCCTGCGCGCACCTCATGGAAGCGTGGCGAGGGCCGACCTGTACAAATTGACTGGGCAGCATCCGCTCTAGCTACTTCTTCGGCATCCGGATGTTGGGGTTCGCCGCGACTTTGGGCGCGCTCTTCGCCTTGAAGTTGCTTCCGGCCGCGGCCTTCATCGTGGGCCCCGCGGCCGCGCTTCCGAGCTGGGCTCGGGGTGTGTCGGTCTTGGGTTGCTGCGAAGGGGCGATGGACTTGTTCATGGCCGGCTTGCGGTCGGGGGTCTTGCGCGTCTGGGGCGTCATGGTCTTCATGGCTTGCCTCCTGGAATGCGGCCCGCGGGGATGCCTTCCAGCTTGAGTGACACGCCGGACGGCGCTGGGACTTCCAGTTCCACCAGCCCGCCTGGACCCGTGATGTGCACCTCCGTGCCGATCTCCAGGCGGCAACCCACCGCCGGGCGGCCCGCTTGATCCTGGGCCAGCAGCCTGCGCCGGTCGTCGCTCACCACCACCGACGGCCTTCTCAGCGCGACCTGGGCTTGTGCGATGAGCACGCAGCGCTGGCCTTTCACGCTCGCGCGGACCTGGGCCCGGACGCGGGCGACTTCGGGTGCCTTGCCTTCGGGTGGCTTCGCGAGGAGCGTGGCCCTGGAGGACTGCGGGCCCGGTAGCACCGCGCCTTCCCAGAGTGCTTCGAACCCCTCATCCAGGCCCACCGCCGCGAGCGACATGGGCAGACGCACAGGCTCCGCGCCGATCCAGAGTTCTTCGGGCGCGACGATGGCCACTTCGGGATCCAGCTGGACGTCGACGATCCATGACCAGCGTTCGGTCAGGATGTCGGCGAGCCATCCAGCCTCCTCGGGCGACATGCGCGCCAGGGCCTTCTCCACGTGCGCCGGGTCCGCCAGCCGTTGGAGCGCGGCGGCACCATCCTTGAACCTCGCGTTCTCCAGCAGGCCGTCGAGCTGATCTGGAAGGTGCTTGGAGAGGGAGCGCAACAGGTGCCCCAGTCGCTGCCTTGGAGGAAGTCCACTCATCCTCGCCTCCGCCACAGGGAGCGGCCGGTCATCCGGCGCCGCAGTCGCTGTTCTGCTTGCTGGAGCGCTTCGTGGTCCCTGTCCGTGACGCGACGTCCGTTCACGAAGAGGGCTCGCGCACCGGTGTCCATTTCGTCATCCGGTGCTTCAATCCACGGGAGGTCTTCATCCAGGGCTTCCTGCCGGGGCGGTGCTTCGACTCGCGGCGGAGGAAGCAACGTCTTCACTTCGATGTGCACCGGCCCTGCTGGTACGGGGCGCCCCACGCTCCGTGATGGAGGACGTGCGGGTTCCGCCGGCTTGCTTCGTCCTGGCGGTGCGGGTTCCCGCGCGGCTGTCCTTTCGGGCTGGGCGACGCTGTCGTGACGTCGTGGCCCGGGTGCGTCCTGGAACGGTGGGGCCTTTCGCGTGTCCGGGGCAGGCAGGCGGTCCGGCGCGTGGAGTGGCCTTCTCCGTGGCGATACCCGTGCCGGGGTCATACCGGGCGCCACGGGGGAAGCCTGTTGTTGAGGTTGCGCGACGGCGCGGGCAACCCGGTGGCGCCGCGTGGCGGGCTCCGGAGCCCGTGCGCTGACCCGAGGGCGTTCGGTGGTCCTTTCCTCGGAGGGCCGCGGCACCCGGTTCCTCCGGGAGACGGGGGCTTCCACCACCGCTTCGACCACAGGAAACACTTCAGGAGTGTCCTGCTTCGCGGGTGCGACCCGGGGGCCATCCTGGGAAGGAACCTCCCGGGCCTGGATGCGAGGAAGGATTGGAGGTGACTCCACGAACTCCGCGTGGGGCTCTGGAGCGGTAGCGACCACGGGGACCGCGCTCGTGGGACGTGGGCCCTCTTCCTGGATTCGGGTCGGGGCTTCGACCGTGGGCCTTGGTTCCCGCGTCGTTGCCGGTGTCCCTTCGGGCCGGGGAACGCGACGGCGGACCGGCGCGAGGGGTTCCGTCCTGGTGGGGCCCTGGGCCTGAACAGCGGGCCTGAGGAGCACCGGCGGCGTCACGTCTCCAGGCTCGGTGAGCGCCATGGACCTGGGGCCTGACGTGGGCGACGCGGTCTTCACCGCGCGACCTGTCTCCCCTCCCCGCCTCTGCGCACCCGGCGTCGGCAGGGACGGCGGCAGGGGCGGATCCACCTTGAAGTCCCCGCCCTCTCCCCGCTCCAGCGGATGGAGCACCCGGTCCAGGTCCGCGAGAAGCGCGGCCACCGCGAAGAGGTCGTCTCGTGCTTCGCTCATGTCGGCACTCCCAGCCAGGACTTGAGGACCGTGGTCGCGGCCCGCAGCTCCGGGTCCCGCAGCACCATCTTCGTCACGCCGCCGTCCTGCACCGTGATGTTCGCCGTGCCCGGGTCCAGCTCGATGGGCAGCATCACGCCCGTGGCGAGGCTGGGACCTCCGAAGCCCTTGAAGTCGCGCCGCAGTGTCACGTCGCGCACCAGCGCCTTCGGCAGTTGCAGGTCGCGCAGCGTGATGACCACGACCGCCTCGTCGTCCCCGCAGCACAGGGGCGTGGGCGTCGTCGTCACCTCATCATCCGCCCGGGCCGCCGCGCCCGTGCGCACGTCCACCGTGTCCACCTGCGCCACGCCCTGCCACCAGGTGCCTTCGTCGTCCGCGCCTCGCACCAGCAGCAGTTCCCCCGGCCTCGCCACCTGCACGGGCTTGCTCGAGCCGGACGCGCTCGCGGAAGGCACCCCGTCCAGGAACAGCCGCGTCGCGCCGACCTCCACGGGAGGCAGCAGCTTGAACGTCTGGCCTGGATACGGCGCCGCCACCGCCGGCGGCACCAGCCCCAGCGCCCCACCGCCCTGCCCCAGCAGCAGGTTCAGCTTCGCGCCCAGCGCGATGACCTCCTGCACCACCCCGTCCGCCTGCGGGCCCGCCGCCGAGTGCCCGTCCAGCAGCTCCTGCGACGAGACCGACACGGCGCTCCCGTCCACCGGCGCACCACTCCTCACCAGTCCCGCCACCCCCGGCAGCTTCGCGTCCGTCGCGATGGACACGTTCAGCGGCGCGATGCGCAGCCGCTTCTCGCCCGGCGTGCCCCCCTTCACCTCCCAGCCCAGCACCAGCGCCAGCGTGGGCCGGTCTCCGCCCACGTGCGCCACGTGCCCCGCCTGCACCCGCCCCAGGTCCACCGTGGGCGTCACCGACAGCGCCGTCGCCTGCGTGGGCGTGTCCTTCACCAGCAGCACCGGGCCCACCAGCGGAATCCCCGTGGACTGTCCCGCGAGCACCCGCGTCAGGCTGTCGCAGAACGGCTTCAGCACCTGCCGCAGCAGCGGCGCCAGCGCGGCCCGGTTGCGCGCGTCGAACCACCTCTGGCGGAACACCCAGTGGAAGCGCAGCGACCACTCCAGCGTCCGGAGCATCCGGAGCGGGCCGTCCGGATACGCCAGCCGCGCCGCCACCGCTTCGTCCATCCCCTTCCCCGCTTCGATGTCCAGCGTCGTCAGCTCGTTGGACAGCTGCCCGGGGATGCCGGGGGAGTCCGCCCTCCGCAGCGTGGTCTTCAGCGACGCCAGTCCGGGCACGGACCCAATCACGGTGCGCGGAGGCTGGAGCGCCGTGGCCACCGCGCCGTAGTCCGTCGCTGACGCCTGCAACGAGTCCGCCGCGCGCTGGAGCGCATCCGTCAGCTCCGGGGCCGCGCCCTGCTCCTCCACCGTGGCCTTCGCCTGGAGCAGCACGTTCCGGTCCGCCAGACACTCGCTCTTCCGGGCCGCAGCGCCCGAGGCCACCGGGTCGAAGGCGCTCGAAAGCGACGAGACGGACAGCCCGTCCAGCACGCTGCTGAGCGACACCGTCTCCGACGTTGTCGTCAGCTGTGCCCGCCTCGCGGTGCGCAGGCCCGTCCACGTCCCCAGTTCCGCGACGCCGCTCTCCGCGGCCTCCTTCCGCTGGTCCGTGGTGAAGAGGCCCGCGTCGATGGCGTCCGACACGACGCCGCTCGCCGACAGCGGCCCGAAGTCATACGTGGGCACGCGCACCGCCACCTCGCCGCCGTGCTTCTCGTCGCGGAACGCGAACAGCGTCACCGTGCTGGAGAGCACCGCCGCGCCCGTGAGCTGCCCGTCGCTGTCCGTGCCGATGGTGCCCACCGCGAACTCCAGCTCCTCCACTCCTGGCAGCCGGCCCTCCGTCCCCACCAATGAGCCGACGGACACCGCGGGCAGCCCTTCGCCCCGGGGAGCACTGGCCAGGGCCGGCGCCAGCGCGATTCCGACCGCGCGACGGCGGGCCCGCTCGATGACGTTGAACACCGGCAGCAGCGCGCACACCGTCTGCACGTGCGGCGCGTCCTGGTCCGCCACGCCTTCCACGCGGTCCAGGAAGGCCTCCAGCTGCTTCCAGGCCGCCTGCCACCCATCCAGCTCCATGCTCAGGCGCTTCACCGCGCTCACGGGCCGGTTCCTTTCTTCGGCGTGCCGGGAGCCGGCGCGGGCGGTTCAGCGGCGGGCGGCTGCGGGCTCGGTGGACGCTCCGACGCACCCGGCCCGCCAAACCCCATCGCCAGCGAACGCGCTCCCCGGCGCTGGGAGTGCTTCGTCGTGGCCATGCCCTCGACGATCTCCTTCTGCTCCTCCAGATGCTCCTTCGACTGGTCCAGCACCTCCACCAGCGTGGAGCGACCCCGCTCGGCGGCGGCCTTGAGCTCCTCCGGCGTGCGCCCCACCGCCTTCACGAACTCCTCGGGCGCCTCCTCCACCGCCTTCACGAACGTGTCCGCCTGCTTCTGGGCCTTCGTCTTCAGGTTGCCCCAGGCGTCCTTCACCTCGTCCGCGCTCGCCTCCAGCACCTGGGCCGCCTTGCTGTTCTCTATCGCCTTCGCCACGTCCTTCAGCGTGAGCTCTCCCGACGCCAGGTCCATGGCGGCGGACATCCCCAGCAGCTCCCAGAGCATCGCGGCCTTCGCCAGGTTGGGCCCGGACGCCAGCAGGCAGATGCCGCCCACGTAGCCGCCCGGGGGCCGGTTCGTCGCCGTGAGGAAGGCCTGCTTCAGCCCCGCCACCCCGCCCGTCGTGGACACCGGCAGCGCGTACATGCCCGCGGACTTCAGCGCGTCCAGCAGGTCGATGATGGCCTGCACCGCCTGCGCCAGCTTCATCAACACCTGCGCCTTGTCCTGCATCGCGGCGGCGAGGCTCTTGATGAGCGACGCGAGGTTGTCCACGGACAGCAGCAGCGACCGGAGCGCCTCCGGGAGGATGAGCAGCTTCTCCAGGTCCGGGAACAGGTCGCGCATGCGCGCGGACTTCCAGTCCGGCTTCACTGACTTGCCACGCGCCCGGCTGCGGCGCGGATCCAGCGAGCCCCTGGGGTACTTCTCGAACGCCTTCTTGAACGCGCTGATGTTGAGCAGCTTGCCCAGCAGGTACAGCGCCTGCCGGAGCGCATCCAGCGAGGGCGCCGCCATCACGATGAACACCGCCTGCACCGGCGCGCCGTCCGTGACCACCGGGCGCGCGTTGTCCCCCGGGTCGTCGAACGACGCGGTGAACCGCCCCGCCCAGCGCGCGAAGGCGTCCGGCGTCGCCGGCGGCCGCTCCAGCGCGAACCCCGCCTTGAAGTCCCTGGGCAGGTTCGGGATGAAGCCCGTCTCCGCCAGGTTCGTCTCCGTGGGACCGATGCCCGGCGCGTCCGCGTAGAGGTACGCGCCCGCGTTGAGCAGGTCGTCGATGATGTCCTTGAGCAGCGTGTAGGCCGCGAGGATGAGCGCGCGGAACGGATCCAGCAGCCCCAGGAGGATGGCCGCCAGCGCCTGGAGCAGCGCCTTCACGAACTGGAGCACCGCGATGATGATCTGGAGCGGCGGCTTGACGATGCCCACCAGCTGCTCCAGCCCCGGCGGCGCCGCGAGCACCAACGGCCGCCACGCGGGCCCGGCCGCGGTCCCCGCGCCCGTCCCCGTCCCCGTCCCGGTGCCGTCGCCTTCTGTCCCTTCCGCCTCGGCCAGGGCCTTCGCCAGCTCGTCGCAGCAGACCTCCAGCGCGCCGTGGAGCTCAGCGATAGCGGCGTCGTTGAACTCGGCCACGCGTGTCCTCCCGGGTGCGTTGTTCCAGCTCCATCAGCTTCTCCAGCCGCTCGGCGTCCTGGGCCACGCCCACCGCCGCCGCCTGGAGCAGCAGGGCCTTCACCTCTTCCAGCCGCTCGCGCAGCACCGATGCTTCCAGCGGCTTCCAGCCGGGCTCCTTCATCGCGTCACCCCACCGGCATGCGCTTGACGAAGCCGAAGTAGGACCAGTCCAGCATCGGCGTCATCGCGGCCCAGACGTCCAGCAGCGGCCCGTACGCGGCCACCGTCATCGGGTTCACGGCCTTGAGGATCTGGGCCAGCATCGTGAAGTGGATGGCCAGCCCGTCCCCCAGCACCATGGGCGAGATGGCGGAGATGCCGCCCACCTGGCACATGCCCAACATGGTGTTGATGGACACGTTGCCCATCAGCGCGTCGATGGAGATGGCGTTGAGCGACGGGCCCGGCATGTCCGGCATCGTCGCGGCGACCTTCACCGCCTTGCCCGCGGCGAGGTTCACGTTGCCGCCGGACGTGACGCCGAAGCCGCCCACCGCCGTCTCCTGCGACGCGCCGGACACGGTGCGCGTGTGGCTGCCCTGGATGCGGTCCTCGCGCGGGCCGCCCACCGTCTCCTTCAGGCCGCTGCCGCCCACCACGCGGCTGTAGCCCGCCACGTCCACCTTCTCCGTCAGCGACCCCGTCACGTGCAGCGACACGTCCCCGCCCACGTCGCGGGTGTGGCTGCCGTCCACCGTCTCCTCCTGCGCGCCGCCCACCTCCAGCCGGTCGTCGCCGTCCACCTCCGCGGAGCGGTTGCCCTCGTTCACCGTGCGCTCGTTGCTGATGAGCCGGTCCAGTCCCTCCGCGGACAGGATGACGCGGTTGCCCTGCCGGTCGTGGATCTCCACGCGCGCGGACTCCGGCCGGTCGTCCAGGACGATGTAGTGGCCCGTGGCGGACTTGAGCATCCGCACGCCCGGCACCGCGGACTGCGGCGGATAGTCGTGCTTGGGCACCTCGCTGACGTCCGGGGCCACGCGCGCGCTGGAGTCCGGCTGGCCCAGGTCGGAGAGGGCGGGCTGGCCCCACCACATGCCGCTCCAGATGGGCTGGGACAGGTCGCCCCCCTCGAACTCCACCCAGACGCCCGCGCCCACGTCCGGCACCACGAAGAGGCCCTGGTCCGGGCCCGCGTAGGGCGTGCACGGCATGGCCCAGCCGGTGGCCACGTCCCCCATCAAACGCGGCACCACGCACTGGATGCGCCCCAGGTTGAGGGGATCCGACACGTTGGTCACATAGCCTCGGTACTTGCCGAAGTAGCGGCTCTCCGTGCGTTCGATGAGCTGCTGCAGCAGTTGTTCAATCATCGCGCGGTCCCCAGGTCGTTGTCCTCGTCGTACTGGCGCACGCCGGAGACGTCCGACAGGTTGATGTAGACGGGTGTGAGGCCGTCCGGCCCGGTGAGGTGGACGACGTCGTCGATGAGCTCCACCACCAGGCCCACGTACACCTGGCCCAGCGTGGTGAAGAGGTAGCAGCGCTGCCCCATGCGGGCTTCGAGCAGCTTGCGCATCACTCCTCCAGCTTCTGCACGAGCCGCGTCGCCAGCTTCACGCGCGTGTCCACCCAGACGCCCACCTCGCGCTGGCGCTCGGAAGCGAGCTTGCGGCGCGCGGCGCGCACCAGGTCCTGGAGCGTGGCGGGCACGGTGGGAATGGGCGGCAGCCGGGAGATGCGCACGTCCAGGGCCTTGAGCACGGCGGCGTCCAGGTCCAGCTTCGCGCGCGTGCCGGCCAGGTTCGCCAGCGCCGCGGCCTTCGCGTCGGGCGCGTCCGGCGTGGCGGAGAGGGTGACTTCGGGCAGCGCGGTGCGCTGGAGGGCGACGCGGCCACTGAGGGCGAAGGGGTCGGGCATGGGGGTGTCCTGGTGAAAGGGCTTCCAGCGCTACGGGTTGAGCTCCACCACGGCGTCGGCTTCCTGGACGTGAACGCCGGAGGTGGTCGCGTTGCCGACGGCCGCCACGCGCGAGCCGCCCAGGATGACGACGGAGTGGGCGTACGGATCCGGCGGCGGCTCCTCCGGCACGGGCAGCACGCCGGCGTCCTGCACCGGCTTGGGGCCCTTCACGCCGCCCGAGTAGAACGAGTCCGCCAGCACCTCGTGCAGCACGGAGACGTTGAGGATGCTCTCCTTCACGGTGGACGCCGCCGAGTCGATGCCGAGCACGCTCTTGTCCACCAGTTGGAGGGCCTTCTTCGGGTCGCCCTGCGACGCGGCCAGCACGGAGCGCACCTGGCCCTGTACGTCCTCGGGCTTCTCCGCGTGCATCGCGACGCGGTCCACCAGGTCGCGCAGCGCGCTGGTGGGCGAGTCGTCCTTCGTCACGGCGATGCCGTAGAGCGTCCGGGCCCCCAGGCGCACGTCCATGGTCGCGGGCAGCTTCGAGCGGACGTCCTCCACGGTGCTCTGGTCCAGCACGGCCTTGGAGGGGATCTCCGCGCGGGTCTGGGGCTGGGTGACGAGCTCCGAAAGCAGCGTGGAGAAGGCGTCGCTCGCCACGTCGCGGCGGCGCTGGAGGCCGCCCAGGAGCAGCCCCTGGTCCAGGGGCACGCCCAGGGTGGAGCCGCCGCCCACGGGAATCTGGAGCGTCAGCTTGTCCGCGGGCAGCGTCCACGGGGGACGCACCACCGGCCGGGGCGGCGTCACCGTCTCCGCGCCCAACACCACGTTGCCGGTGAACGTCACCGGCGCGCGCTCCACGCGAAGGACGACGACGTTCACCGCGTCCAGGCACTGGCACCGGTTTCCGCTGAAGACGGTGGAGTCCGCGCGGCGCAGGTACACCGCGCCCACGCCGCCCTGACTGCGCAGCTCGTTGCCGGACACGGCGGCGGAGATGACCGCGCCGCCGTTGCCCAACAGCAGCAACGCGGGGCCGCGCGCGGTGATGTCGTTGCCCTCCACCTGCACGCCCCGCTTCGCCTTCACGATGGGCCGCGGGAGGATGGGGATGGGCTTGATGAGGAAGTCCACCAGCGCGGGCTTCACCAGCGCGGCCGTGGCGGAGAGGTAGCGCGAGGCCGCCGCGCTGGCGCTCAGGGCGGGCGCGAAGTCCTGGGCCTTCACCGCGAGCGCGCGGTTGAGCACCGGCCCCGCGGCGAACTTCTGCTTCAGCGAGCCGATCTGCACCAGATCCTCCACCCGAGGCACGGAGGCGAGCGTGGCCAGGGAGGAGGACGGCAACGGCTTGCCCGGGACGGTGCGCCCGTCCGTGCCCGGCTTGGGCACCGGATCCGTGGCGAGGAAGGGCACTCGCGACAGCTTCGTCACCAGGTCCGGTGGCAGCGTGTCGGTGACGACGAGGACGCCCGCGCCGCCGCCTCCGCCGCCCTCGTGGCGCACGGTGTTGCCGCGCACCACCGTCTCTCCCCGCCAGTCGATGGCCACCTCGTGGAGCAGCGCCTGGGGCAGCGCGTTGCCGCTCTCCAGGAAGACGTTGCCCTTCACCACCAGCTCGCCGGAGCCCACGAAGGTGGCGACCGCCTGGCCCAGGCCGGGGTCGCCCGCGGTGGGCAGCCCCGCGCACGCGAAGAGGTGGTTGTCGGAGACGACCGTCACGGACAGGTCCGGCCGCAGCCGCAGCCCCGCCACCGCGCACCCCTCCAGCCGGTTGCCCTCCACGTCCAGCAGCGAGCCCGGCTCGGTGGGCGCCTCCGTCAGCAGGTGCCCCGCCGCGCCCAGGGCGGTGATGCCGGTGACGGTGTCGCGCACGGTGTTGTTCGCCAGCCGCACGCGGCCCTGCACGCCCGACACGAAGAGGCCGTCCGCGGGCGACGGGAAGGTGTCGAAGACGGGGTCCACCAGGTCGCCGGGGTCCGGGGCCTCGCCGCGCGCCAGCTGCTCCAGCGACTTGCGCAGCACGCCCAGGATGCCGTCCAGGTCCTGCATGCCGGTGACGACGGCGACGAGCGACGCGGAGACCTTCTCGGCGCGCTGGCGCAGGTACTCCTGGAGGCGGGCGACCCGCGACGCATCGTCCTCGGCGGGGTCCAGGGCCTGCTCCACGGCGCGCAGCAGCACCGCGGCGGCGTCCAGCTCGGCCGTCACCGCGCTGGACTTGGCGATGGCCTCCGCGGCGGTGGTGGCGGGCTCGTCCACCAGCAGGTGCAGGGCCTGGCGCGAGGCCGCGCCCCCATTGCCGCCGTTGAGCGTGGTGATGGCCTCCGTCACGCGCTTGAGCGCCAGCGTGCGGAACTTCCCCTGGACGCCCGCGATGTCCAGCACGCGCTCGTAGTGGGAGAGGTAGAGCTGGAGCGACCCGGTGAGCACCGGCCCCGGCGCCAGGCCGCGCACCGCCAGCACCAGCGCGCCCAGGGCGGAGACCCAGCGCTCCAGCGGCTCCGCCTTCACCGGCATGGGTGAAGGGAGCGTGGGCAGCACCGGGAGCACGTCCAGCGTCGTCACCCGGATGCGGTCCAGGAGCCCCCGGGCGATGGCCACCTGCTCCATGCGCTTCTGCGGCTGGGCGATGGCGGCGAGCACCGCCTGGTGCGCCTGGAGCGACAGCGTGGACAGCTCCGCGTCGCCGCTCACCAGCTCGCCCAGCTGGCCCACCGCGGTGCCGAAGGCGCGCAGCTGCTTCTCCACCGAGTCCTCGGACTCGGTGACGAGCCCCGCGGCCTGCCGGTCCAGGTTCGTGGCGTACAGGCCGATGGTGGCGGTGCGTCCCTGCGCCGTGACGCGCGCGGCGTCCTCCAGCGCGACCTCCGCCGAGGGCAGCTGGCCGGTGGTGAACTCCAGCACCTGCTTGAGCGTGGCGCGCAGGCGCTCCACCGGCTGCGCCTGTCCGCTGGTGCGCTCCACGTCGCGGTAGTCCGCCTCCACCTGCAAGGCGAGCGCGGGGTGGAGTTCCTTGAGCTGATCCGCCAGGGCCTCCTTGGACTGGCGCAGCTGCACGAGCACGTCCGCGTTGGCCTTCGCGCGCTTGGGGCCGGCTTGAAGCGGGAGCTGCTGGAGCGCGGCTTCGGCGAAGGTGCCGATGATGGTCTTCTTGGGCCCCACCGCCTGGCCGATGACGGGCTGACGCGCGCGCTGCACCTGCGCCTCGCGCAGCTGGGCCACCTGGCTCAACGCGCCGGACAGGGTGACGAGGGCCGTCAGGTCCCCGGGCCCGCCCTGCACCCGGCCCAGGGCCTCGAGCAGGACCTTCTTCACGTTGGTGGGCAGTCCCTGCACCAGCGAGTCGAACGCGCCCTTGATGCGGTCCGCCGTCTTCGCCACGGCCTCCTTGCCGGACACGGTGGCCAGGTCGAACTGCGCCACGGTGTCCCACGCCTCCTGGGACACGTCATCCGGCGCGGTGAAGCTGGAGGCCCGCGCCAGCGACGAGCGCACCGCGTGCGACGTCTTCGTGTGGTCCTCGAAGCCCTGGGCGGCGCGCATCTCCGCCACCTCGCGCACCAGCGCGTCGATGATGGAGGCGGGCATCGTCCCCAGGTCCTTCAGCTCCAGCGCGATGGTGTCCAGCGGCCCGTACAGCCCCCGGCCGATCTTCTGGCGTCCGTCCTCGTTCGCGCCCGTGTACTGCAACACGGTGGCGTACATGCCCACCACGGCACCGTGCACGTCTGCACGCTCCGGACGGACGGTGGTGGTCGTGACGCTGAGCTGCTGGAGCACCTGGGTGATGGGCGGCAGCTTCACCGGCCCCGTCACCGGCGGCGGCTGCGTCTTCGTCACCGGCGCGTGCACGCCGTCCACCTCGTTGCCCTCCACGGTGATGCCGGAGCCGGACACCACCGCGATGCCCGCCGCGCGCACCTCCGCGTCCGCGAGGCCGGGCGCGCCGTACGCCTGCGTCCTTCCCACCTGGAGCAGCCGGTTGCCGCGCACCTGCGCCTCGTCCACGCCCGCGAGCACCACCGCGCCCCGGAGCGTCAGCCGCTCCAGCCAGCGCAGCGCGGCGTCCAGCGGAGCGCGCACGCGGGGCGTGGCGTTGGCGAGCAGCGCCTCCAGGAGCGGCCGGGGCCGGGCGCGGGCGTCCGCGTTCAGGATGCCGCCCAGGCCCGGGTCCAACCGGGACAGCGCCACGGTGTTGTCCGTCTGCGACGGCACGTCCGCGAGCGCCACCTGTTCGAAGCGGTTGTCCTCGATGCGCAGGCGCCCCACCGCGCCGCCCGTGCCCCAGGTGCGCACGGCCGCGTCCCCCAGCGCGCGCACCACGTTGCCCCGGATGCGCACGTCGAACACCGGGTGCGGGCCGCCCAGCAGGATGCCGAAGCCCGGCGTGGACTCGCCGTCGCCCTCGATGCGGTTGTCCACCACCTCCACGTCCGCGGCGGGGCGGCCGTTGGACTGGCCGTCATCCAGGCCGTCGCCCACGACGATGCCGGCCACCACGCCCAGCACCGACGCGGCGGGCACGGCCGGCAGGGAGATCCACGACTCGCGCACGCGCAGCGCCCGGCCCGACAGCTGGATGCCCACCTGGAACAGGCCGTCCGACACGGCGTTGCGGATCTCATTGCCCACGACGTCCACGCCGTCGCCCGCGACCTGGATGCCCACGGCCGCGGAGCCCAGGACTTGATTCTCCGCCACCACCACGCGGTCCACCGGCCCCGTCACGCCTCCTTCCGCCAGGTCCTGCACGAGGATGCCCACGTGGAAGCCCTGGACGCGGTTGCCGCGCACCTCCACGCCGGCCAGGCGCCCGTCCGCGACGTGGATGCCCGTGGTCGCCTCTCCCAGCGGCTGGAGCCGGTTGTTCGTGATGGCCAGCGCGTCGACGAAGAGGCCCGCGCGCGGGAAGGACGCGAGGAAGCGCTCCGCGAGGTACGGGGCATAGGGCGCCACCGCGATGCCCGTCGCCGCGCCGATGCGGTTCTCGTCGATGACGATGCGCGCGCAGGTGCCCGTCACCAGCACGCCCGTCGCCTCCGAGCCGGCCTGGTTCGCCTGGATGTGGCAGCGGCGCAGCGTCACGCCGCTGGAGTCCGCCAGCGTCACCACGCCGTGCGGCAGCGTGGCCAGCGCGTCGAGCAGCGGCTTGGCCTCCGGCACGTCCTCCAGCGGCTGGCCCGGGTGCAGCCGCTGCAGCTTGCGCAGCTGCACCAGCGTGGCCACCACGGAGCCCGCCGCGCGGCCCTGGCCGGGGACGATGACCTTGATGCGGCCGGCGACCACGTCCACGAAGTCGGCCTCGGCGGACGGGTGCTTCACGTCGTCCTCTTCCAGCACGCGGTCGTCGTCCACCTCCAAGAGCGGCACGAAGCGCCTGCCGTCCGTGGTGGACACGCTCGCCTTCACCGCCTTGACGACAGGCTGGAGTCCTCCGCCGATGACGACGTCCTCGAAGGGGGCCTCCACCAGCTTGAGGTCCTCGATGCGCACGTCGCCTTCCAGGCCGCAGCGGTCCACGAAGAAGGCGCCGCCGGAGCCCTGGGTGCGCAGCTCGGTGGCCTCGCCGTCGCCCAGCAGGTGCACGGAGGACAGGTTGCGCAGGAGCACCGGGTGCTCCAGCTTGTAGCGGCCGGAGCGCACGAAGATGGAGCCGCCCTGCCCGCCCATCCGGTCCACGGCCGCCTGGAGCGCCTCGTCGCCGGTGATGCCTTCGAGCAGGTCCTGGTCCACGTCGCCGAAGCTGCGCACGCCGTCGCCCACCACCACCGTGAAGACGCCGGGGCCCACGACGCGCTCGGAGAGCTCCACCAGCCTGTCGCGCACCTGGGCGAGCGGCAGGTAGCGCGGACGCAGGTCCTGGAAGGTGCGCACCGCGCCGCCCGTCACGCGCGCCAGCGGCACGCAGTGGTGCACCGGGCCGTGCACGGGCGCGTCCGTGAGCTGCTCCACCTCGCCCCGGGCCGCGCCGTCCGCCGCGCGCACGCGCACGGTGAAGGACCAGTACTCGCTCGCGCGCCCTTGCGTGTTGGCGAAGGCCAGCGTGATGCCGTCCTCGAAGCGGTAGCGCACGTTCGGCACCGCCAGGTCACCGCCGTCCCACCGGCGCACCACGGCGCCCTGCGCGGGGCTGAAGGCACGGCCCAGCGTGCCTCCCACGGGGACCACCGCGGGGTCCGTGGTGAGCACGGCGCTCGCGTCCGCCAGCTCCAGCTTGCCCGTGTCCGCCTGGACGCCACGCAGCCGCCGCAGCACCGGCAGCGACGGGCCCTCCGGCTGGAGCCGCGTGACGCGGTCCTCGATGACGACGAGGTCGCCCGCGCGCAGCTTCGAGGCGCTCGCGGGGGAGACCTGGAGCGTCATCGCGTCCGCCGCCGCGGGCGCGGTGAGCGGCAGCACCGTGGAGCCGTTGTCGCGCGACCACAGCACCACCGGCTGCGCGCCGCCCCGGAAGAACTCCACGCGGAAGTGGAGGTTGTCGGAGCCCACGTAGCCCTCGCCCGTGGAGGCGCTCTCCGTGGCGAGGCAGCGGTCGCGGCAGGGGTCCAGCGGCTCCGGAGGGAAGCGGTCCGGCAGCGCGCCCTTCGGGATGTTGGTGGTGAGCCGCGCGCCGCTGGTGGGCGTGGGCAGGGCTTCCGCGTCGGTGGCGGCCAGACCCTGGAGCGCGCGCACCTGGGTGACGAGCCGCAGGCGCACGGTGGTGTCCTGGCCGTCCAGCGCGGGCTCCTCCAGGAACGCGTCGTCCAGGTGGGTGGTGGTCTGCTCCCAGCAGTCGAGGAAGAAGAAGTGGTGCCGCGTGCCGTCCGTGGGCAGCGCGGCCAGCGGGGGCGCCTCCGGCAGGTCCGGCTGCGCGGAGTAGCGCAGGTCCTGCTCCAGGAAGACGCGCACGCCGTCGAGCAGGATGCGGCCCGCGCCCGGCAGCGTCCCGTCACCGCCCCGGATGACGACGTCCGCGCCCAGGGCCGCGTCCTCCACGCGCAGCGCGGTCACCCACGTGCGGGCCACCGGTGGCAGGCCCAGGATGCCCCAGGTCTTCAGCTTCGCCGGGTCCACGCTCGCGAACGCGGAGACGGGGAAGCGCACGTCGTTCCAGCCGGCGGGGCGCTGGCCCAGCCCGGCGGAGATGATGGTCTCGTGGCCGTCCGTGTCCGCGACCACCACGCGCAGATCGATGATCTCATCGTCGGTGGGCGGCCGCTCGAAGCGCACGCCGATGACGAGCGCCGATGCGGTGAAGGTCGTGCCGTCGGAGCGCGGCACGGCGGTGAGGTCCAGCGGTGCGGGCAGCGTGCGGCGCAGCGCGATGTGGCCCCGGCTGCGCACCACGAAGGGCAGCGTCTCCGCGTCGTAGCGGTCCAGGCGCAGCTCGCGTGGGATGGTGCGCTCGTCGCCCACGGGCAGGCCCTGCCCCGTCCAGCCGAGCACGTTGCGGATGGGGTCCACGAGGTACGTGTCGACGATGCGGAAGCCGTCGTCGGGCGAGCCCTCGGCGACGTCGGCGGAGCGGCGGCGCGCATCCACGGTGCGCAGCCGCACCTCCTCGTTCCAGTCAGCGTCGAGGCTCATGCGCCCCATCTGCTGGTAGACGCCGGAGAATCGCCGGGCTTCGTCGAAGCGGGACCTGGAGGTGTACGCTTTCACGGTCATGATCGGTTCATCCGATTGAGGTCGTCCTGGCTGCGGTCGGCGTGGAAGGGCGTCACGCCAATGGGCATGCTGTCGTCGGTGCGCGCGGACAGCTCGCGCTCGTGGTCGGAGCGCTCGCCGTGGGCGCCGGGGACTCCGCCGCGCTCGGAGGCATGGAGCGCTTCGGGGCCGTTGTTGTCGCCCAGGACGAGGTAGCCCGGGTCCGTCTGGCGGTTGGATTGGAAGGACACGGTGTGCACCCGCGACTGGTGCGACACCGGAGGCTGTCCGCCGCGCGCGTGCAGGCTGTAGCGCAGCCAGCCCAGGTCCGGCCGGTCCGTGCGCACCTCGCCCGCGAAGGCGCAGGAGGACGCCTCCAGCACGCCCGCCTCGGTGGCGCCCAGCACCGTGCAGTGCCGCAGCCGCACGCGAGCCCCCGCCGCGCGGATGGCGACCGCGCCCCGGTCCCCTGCGTCGAAGGTGCAGCCCGCGGCGACGAGGTGTACCCAGGGCGGCAGCTCGATGACGCCCACCATGCAGCCGTAGAGGCGCAGCTCCACGTCCGCGGGAGGCAGCGAGCGCCGCGCGCTGATGTCCTGGTGCCCACCGCCCGGCATCCACAGGCCCACCTGCCCGGGAGCGCCCAGGTTGCACCAGCGCAGGTCCGCCTGCCCCCGCGCGAGCACCAGCTCCAGGCGTCCCGCGAGCCACAGGCCCGCGAGCCACACGCGCGTGGCCGCGCTGCCCCCGAACCCCGGGTAGAGCGCCAGCGAGAGGCCATGCTCATCCGCGCCGATGCAGGGGGCCGCGCCCGTGTCCGCGGCGAAGAGGGACAGCCCACCGTCGAGCCCCTGGGACAGGCGCTCCGGCGGCAGGCGCGGCGAACCGATGAGGCCCAGCACCGGGGGCGTTCCGGAGCCGAGTCCTTGCGCGACGGTCGAGACGATGGGCCGCTCCTGGCCTCCGGCCGCCAGCACTCCGCCCGCGCGCTCCGGGGAGATCCACGCGGTGACGGGAAGACCCGTGCCGGAGCGGTCGCCAGGACGGTCCGGAGGGTCGATGAACGGGAGGTCCGGCTCCGCCCACGCGGCGGGCGGACGACGGTCCGGTGGGAGCAGCCCCGCGCCCAGCGAGGCACCCCGCCCCACCCGCGCGGACACGGTGACGCGGCCCACGGGCGCGTCGTCCTGGAGCACGACGCGTCCCAGGCGCGGATCCACCGCGACGATGCCGGAGGCGTTGCTCGGGGCGAGCGTCGTCCACGGGCCCAGGCTTCGCTGGCGCAGCGTGAACGGGTGGCGCTTCAGCCGGCCGGGAATCGAGTAGCGCCGCGCGCCGCCGACCCCCGACGCATCCCGGGAGTGGTACGCGCCACCGGGCCGGGAGTCGAGCGGGAGCGGCTGGCCCTCGCGAGGCTCGATGAACACTGCGCCGTCGTTGGCGACGTTGAAGCGCAGGAGCTCATCCGGCAGCAGGGCCAGCTCCGGCAGGAAGGCCAAATGTCCGCGTCCTCCCAACGAGAAGACGACCTCCGACGCGGGCAATGGCACCGGATCCACCAGGAGCAAGCGGCCATCGACGTACAGCGCCTCTCCTGGAACCGGAGGGTTCGTGCCCGAGAGTTCCAGCGGTCCCGTGACCCAGGCGCCCTCTCCTGCCTTCAGCGTCATCCTGCGGGGACGCGTCGTGTCCGCCCAGACGAGCGCCTCCAGGCCCTCGGCGGTCGGCGCCGCCACGAGCAGGCCGGGCAGGTTCGCGGTGATGGGCAGCGGGGCCAGGGGACGCCAGGCCGGGCTCGCGGAGGCCGGGTCGCAGGCCATCACCGGCACGGCCAGCTCGCCCGTCACGGCCTCGCCGCCCACGAGCACCAGGCCCTGCGGCGTGCTCAGCAGTGTCGCGGCCTTGCGCTCCTGGCGGTTGCGCACCGCATGGGGCCGCCACGGTCCACCCGCGACCGGCAGCGACCAGAGGTCACCGGTGGGCGCGCCGCCCAGGTCGCCGCCGTGGACGAAGAGCCGGCCACTTCGCACGCACAGGCCAGGCGCCAGGCGCGCGGAGGGCTGCCGCGGGCTCGCGGTGTCCAGCCGCGCTGCCGTCGGCGTGGCGGTGTCCAGGTCCGTCACCGACCACACGCCCAGCTTTCCCGTCCCATCCGGTGCCACCAGCAGCAGCGCGTCTCCGACGACGGCGAGGGACATGCCCGGACCATCCGGAGGCAGCGCGCCGCCCAGCTCCGCCACCTGCCAGGGCGCGCCGTCGGCGCTCGCGTCGAAGCGGGCGAGGCGCAGGCTGCCGTCCGCGAGGTGTTGCTCGATGCGCGCGACCCATGGGGCGCCCGACAGGTCCACGCGGACGGCGTTGCTGCGGGGTGGTCCCTGGCGAATGCCCGCGGCGAGGGTGCGCCACGAGCCGTCCACGTCGCGCAGGCGCGGCTCGCCGCTCAAGCGTTCGACGAGGAGCGCCGCCGTGGTGCCGCCCAGGAGCAGGTTCGCTTCCGGAGCGACGGTGACGGTGTTCAGCGTGCCCGATGTCAGTTCCGTGGACAGGAGCACCGTGTCCGAGTTCTCACGCGCCGCGAGCAGCGTGAGGCGCCACGTGTCCCCCGGCGACGGCCGGCCCCGGTCCGCGAACCGGAGCGTGGGGGCGGGCCCGACAGGCGCGGTGGGCAGGGGGCCACGCAGGAGCGGCAGCGATTCCGGTCCCACCAGCGGAATGCCGTCGACGGAGACGGTGATGGCGTCCGCGCGTTCCGCGGCGTTGGCGTCCTCGGCCAGCGCGGTGGGGGTGAGCAGCATCGCCGCCGTGCGCCCCGTGGCGAGCGACGGAGGCGCGGGCTCATGGCGCGCGGTGAGGCCGCCCGTGAGGTCCGCTCGCTCCAGCGGCTTGAGCCACACCAGGGGGCCATCGCGGTCCAGGGGATCCACGCGGAAGCCCCGGTAGCCGTTGGGCAGGGTGTGCACCGTGGCGGGGGTGACTTCCTCCAGCTCCACGGGTGTCAGTCGCGCGGTGCGGATGAGCGCCACGTCCGGGCGTGCCCAGCCCAGCAGGTCCAGCGTGCGCGGCGTCGCGGCATGGCGGCCGGCATCCGCGCTCCCCAGCCGGCGCAGGGCCTGATCCAGCGTCTCCCCCGGGGCGATGCCAATGACCGGACCGCGCTCCGGGACGCCATCGCGAGGACGCTCGACGCCGGGCGAGCGGCGGGTGAGCGGATCCGCGAGGCCGATGGGATCCCACACCACCGCGCTGCGGCCGCGCCAGGGCAGCACGTCATTGAGGTCCTGGGTCTCCAGCAGGGAGCGGAAGGACTCATCCACCTCCGCGTCCCAGAGGCTGGTGACGGACAGCACCTCCTCCAGCGACGCGAGCGTGCCCTTCCGCCGACGCCACGCCACCGCGCGGGCCACCACCCCACGCTGCACGCGAGGGTCGTCGGTGAGCAGCCGCGCACCCATGAGCTCCGCGAGCAACGGCAGCGCCTGCGGTCCGGCGCGCTCCACGAAGTGGTCGTCCCACAGCTGGTCCACCGCGCGGGAGAACGCGTCCAGCTCCATGCCCAGCACGGAGAGCAGCTTGAGGAACGGATGGTCCGCGAGCGTGGAGTCCCGCGCCGTGTAGAGGCCTGGGAGGAGCTGGATCAGCCGCTGGGAGGGAAGGCTCATGGGATCCGCACCTCCACGAAGCGCAGTGTTGCGGTCCCACCGTGACGGCCCACGTCAAGCCCCCGGACATCCAGGCTGCCCACCTCCCGCCCGTCGCGGTCCAAACCTGTCCGACAGTCGGACAGGTTTCCGGTGCCCGGCTGAAGCGGACTCCCCCCACCGCGGTTCGCCCAACTGGTCCGACTGTCGGACAGGTTTCCGGTACCCGGCTGGCGCAGCCTCCCCCCGCCACGGCTCGCCCAACTGGTCCGACTGTCGGACAGGTTTCCGGTGCCCGGCTGGAGCGCCCTCCCCCTGCCACGATTCGCCCAACTGGTCCGACTGTCGGACAGGTTTCCGGTGCCCGGCGGGAGCGGCCTCTCTCCGCTGCGGTTCGCCCAACCGGTCCGACTGTCGGACAGGTTTCCAGTGCCCGGCTGGAGCAGCGGCATCCCGCCAGCCCCGGTTCTCCAAACCGGTCCAACTGTCGGACCGGTTTCCCCTGCCCGGTAGGAGCGGAGGCCCCTCCAGCCCCGGCTCCCCAAACCTGTCCGACTGTCGGACAGGTTTCCGGTGCTCGGGGGGGGCGGGAGCCCAGCCCAGCCACGGCAGGTGAGTCTGCCGGTCCGATGAGGAACGTCCGAGGGAACCCGGCAGCCCAGAGGGGCCGGCCGCGGCCTTCCAAACCTGTCCGACAGTCGGACAGGTTCATGTGGTGCGCCGCCGACGGGGTGTCCCAGCCGGGTTCTCGCCTTCTCATCCATGGAGACAGACCCCAGGTCCGTGAGCTTGGGGCGATGACCGGGCCGGTGCATCGAGGCGGGGCTCATAGGTCCTGGGCCTCCTCGTAGGACAGCGCGACGCCGTCGCTTTCGCCGGACGGCGGTGCCCATGCGAGCAGTTCGCCGGGCGCGGTGGCGATGCGCTCGAAGAGGGACGGCGGCGTGCCTTCGCGATGCAGCCGCTGCACCACCACCGACCGCAGGCCGCTGATTCCCGCGAGCGCACCGTACACGTCCGACAGCTGGAGGTCCTGGCCCAGCTCCACGCGGTCCGGATCCAGCAACCCCAGCTCGCGCTCCGGGTCGCGGTCCACGCCCAGGCGCAAGCGCGTCTCCTGGAGCACCGCGACCGGATCCGCCCCCTTCACCACGCGCAGCAGCACTCGCAGCCGCACTTCCACGCGCTGCCGGTTGGTCAGGTGCAGCTCCACGCCCGGTGCCACCCGCGCCGCCAGGTGCGCGTGCAGTGCCTCCAGGTCGGACGCGCGCAGGGCCGCACCCTCTGGCCCGGACACCACCACCTTCAAGGACCGGCGGCGCACGGCGTCGCGGAACACGTTCGCGCGGTGCACGCCGTCGAACACCAGCGTCAGCGCCAGCACGTCCGGCAGCGACACAGCGCGGTCCATCGCACCCACCGTGGCGGGCCCTCGCACGCGCGCCAGCGCGGGTGCCTCCGGGTCCGTTCCACCGGCCAGCGACAAGGGGTTGAAGGTCTTCTCCACGCACGGATGCGGCGTCGCCATCGCCATCAGCCGCAGCGCGGCACGGTTGCCGCCCGTCCCCCGCCCCACGCGATACCGGACCCGTACCTCCGCGCCCAGGGGCAACGCCGAGCCGTGGTCCTCGCCGCCGAAGCGCAGTCGCGCGGCCCCGGCTGGCAGCGGCTCCACCGCGAAGGCCAGCTCGTCCGGCGCCGCGTCCAGGAGCGAATCCACCGGATGCCACGCGCGTCCCCCCACCGTCAGGGACACCTCCGGCCGGCGGCCTCCCGCGTGGCTCGGGTCGCGCAGCCACGTCACCGGACCGTGAAGCAGCGGCACCGTGCGCAGGTCCAGCGCGGGCACGGCGACCTCCTCCACCGTGGAGCCCTCGCTGACGAGCGTGTTGTTGCCCAGCAGCACCACGCGGTCCAACGCGTACGAGCGCGACAGCGGCGGCTGGAACGTCACCTGCGTCATCGGCGTGCGCTGACCCGGCGGAATCTCCATGCGCACGCGCAGCACGCGCAGGGCTTCGCGGTAGAGCCGCTCGGTGCCCTTCACGCCGCCGGGGCCCAGCCGCTCCACGTCCTCGGCCAGCACCAGCCAGTCCCCCGGGCGCACCGGCGGCTCCTGCGACGTGAGCCCGGACGCATCCGTCAGCGCCAGCAGATAGACCGTATCCGTGCCGGCGCTCGCCACGCCCAGCGGCCGGGCCACACCTGCCTCGGCGCCAAAGGCGAGGTCCGCCCGGTTCAGCGCCTCGCTGCCCTTGAGGATGACGAGCTGATCCCGCGCCTCCTGGATGAGGCTGTTCACGAAGGCATCCAGGAATGTGACCATCTTGTCCAACCGCACGGCGTGCAGCGCCGGGTCCTCGTCCGCGCAGGGCGCCAGGGCCGCCTCCAACGCGGCCAGGGCCTCCGCCTGCCGCTTCTGTAGATTCCGAAGCTGACGGGCGAGGATCTCCTGCGACTCGGACAACGCCCCCACGGGACGGCCGGGCGGGGGCACCGCCTGCGCCACGACCTTCTGGGCCTCGCACAGCTGTTCGCAGAGCGCGTCCAGGGTGCCCTTGCACGCGGCATCCCCGCCCAGGTCCAGCGTCTTCATCAGCGACGCCAGCTTGCGAGCATCCTGCTTCGCCCGAGCCACCCGCCGTTCCTCCAGCGGACCGTGGCGCTGCACCTCGATGCGATCCTGAAGTCCCGCGACCACCGACCCCGGCCCGAAGATGCCGCCCGAGGGCGCCGGAGCACCGGGCTCACCCGCCTCGCCGGAAGGCGCACCGGTTCCGCCCCCTGCCCCGCCCGTGCCGCCTCCCGTGCCCGTCCCCCCCGTCCCCGTGCCACCACCCGTCCCTGTTCCGGCTCCCGTCCCCGTGCCCGTCTCCGCGCCCGTGCGAGGTGGCAGGAACGCGCGGAGCTCGTTGAGCTCCGGCAGCAGGCGCAGTGGCGCGAGCGTCTCGAAGACGGCGGCGGCCTCTTCGCCTTCCGCCGCTGAGTTCACCGCCGTCCCAGCCGGCAGCGTGCCGCGCACGTTCGCCTTGCAGCGGAAGTGCTGGAGCCCCACCGCCGCGGTGCCCGGGCTCGGCCGGTAGCCGATGTGCCCGAGCAACTTGGAGACGAAGTCCTCCAGCCGCGCGGTGGCGAGGAAGCCCTCCTCCGCCCACGCCTGCTGGTACGTCCACAGCACATGCAGCGCCAGCGCCACGCTGTCGAGCAGCCCGCGCCCCAGGTCCACCGACGACGGCGCAGCGTACGCGAGCGGGTTCCAGGTCGGTGCCTCGTCCAGCCGGGAGAAGACGATGCGCGCCGACTCTCCCAGCCGGGTGCGGAGCTGCTCATGCGTCAGCGCCTGGTGCGAGGAAGGAACGCGGCTCATCGCAGCCCTCCGCAGACCTGCACGGTGAGGACGCCTTCCGAGCCCGGCCAGTAACCCCCACGCGCGGTGGCCACCTCCTCCGGTCCAATGGGGATGACGCCCGACTCCAGCCGCTCCTGCGCGTGGGGCTCCAGCCGGCGGAAGCGCTTCACCCGCACCGCCGTCACGCCCGGCACGCGCAGCACCGCCTGGTACAGGTCCGCGAGCTGCACGTCGCCGTTCAGGCCGGAGCGGTCCGGATCCAACAGGCCCCCGTCACCCGCGATGGCGCCCACCACTGCGTCGCGCACCTGGTCCGCCTGCGCGTGCGGCGCGGCATCCACCTCCAGGTCCAGATCCAGTGGAACCCATTTCGGCGGCAGCGCTTCCACGTCCACGCCCAGCAGGCGGATCTCCTCCAACCGCCGCCGCACCCCGGCCCAGCGGCGCAGCAGCTCGTCACGGTCCAGCGTGTCCTCGTCGCGCAGCAGCACCGTCACGCGGATGACCGTGCGCAGGTCCCGGCCCACGACGCGCGCGGAGGCCCCGGCCACCTCCGGCAGCTGCTGGAGCATGCGCACGTAGTCCTCGACGGTGACGGCGGACAGGGGCTGCGACACGCCCGCCGGCGCGCGGTAGCGGATGGAGTCGAGCGACTCCGGATCCCGTCCCCCCACCGCGGGCAGCGGGTTGTCCACGCGCACCAGCAGGCGCACGTCGTCCATCGACTGGGCCAGCAGCTCGCCCGCGGACGCGGAGCGCTGCGGATCCAACGGCACCTGGAGCAGCCGCGTGAGCACGCCCTCCCCCACGTTGGCCAGCGTCCCCAGGCCAATGCGCAACGACAGCCCCAGCGTCGTCTCCCGGGGCGGCAGCGCGGCGCCATTGACGCCGTCGCCCCAGCGCAGGCTGGCACCGCCCGTGGGAGTCGCGCGCAGCACGATGACCTCATCCCCCGGTCCCTGGACGGACAGGTCGTCCACCAGCGTCCACGGGTCGTCCTCCACGCTCACCTGGAGCTGGGGCGTCCCGCGCCGCGATGCCTCGCCCGGCAGCGGATACCCGGAGGCCTGGACGCTGACCGGGTGGAACGGCAGGGCCCACTCGCGCTCCTGGCTGCCGTCCACGACGGGCGACAGCAGCGCGCGCCACTGCGCGAGGCTGCGCGCGAAGGGCTCCGCCGAGTCCGCCTCGAAGCCCTCCGGAAGCGGCGTCACCGGCAGCCCGTGATGCGCGGGCACCACGTTGCCCAGCACCGTCGCGCGAGGCCCGGGCGCGGGGTCCCCCGGGGCCAGGAAGGCCTCCGGCGCGAAGCGGCGGGGATCCCACCCGACGAAGGTCGTATCGGTGGCGAGCGCCACGGACGTCACGCGCACCACGTGCCCCCCCTCGCCGCGTCCCCGGTAGAGGATCAGCCACCGGCCGGGCTCCAGCTCCGGGTAGAGGCCCGCGAGCGTGGCCCCGGTGTCCCCCGGCCGCACGGACTCCGCGAGCGTCACGGCCTCCAGGCGGGGGAAGTACGACAGGGGCGACTCGGTGACGAACACCAGCGAGTGCTCGTCCGTGGTGGCGTTCGCCACCAGCGTGTCGGCCGGGATCTCCAGCACGCCACCGCCGGTGAGGAACTCCAGCGCGGTGGTGCCGGGAGGAAGCACCGGCAGGTGCAGCTCCTCCAGCCGGGCCTTCACCAGCGCGGCGAGCGCTGCTGGATCCAACCGGAACCGCAGCATCACCGTGGCGGAGAGCCCGGGGTCCGGCACGTAGTCCAGGCCGCGCGCGTGGTCCTCCACGGAGCGCCGCAGCCGGGCGTCCTCCAGGAAGCCCTCCACCACCGCGCGCTCCTGCCGGTACGCCAGCGAGTCGAGCTGCGCGGCCACCGCCTCCAGCAGCATGGTCGTGAAGTCCGCGGGCCCCCGGTCCTCCCACGGCGCCATCACCGTGCGGGCCCGCTCCAGCATCACCGCCAGCAGCGACTGCGCGTCGCGGGCACGGTAGTCCACCAACGCGCCAGGAGCCGGCCGCTCCGGCGCCGCAAGCCATGGACGCGGCTGCGGATCCCGCACGTCACAGCCCGGCACCACGTCCGGAGCCCACGCGCCCACGAACGGCGCGGGGTCGCGAGGACCGTCGCCCGGCACGGGCACCGCCGCGCGCGAAATGGCCGCGTCGGGCACCAGCCGCAGGTCCACGGTCTCCGGGGGCGGCAGGCCGCCGGTGAGGAGCACGGGAGGCACCTCCGGAGCACCGGGCGTCCGGTATGGCAGCGGCCCCACCTCCAGGAACGGCAGGCCCGCGCCCTGCGCGAACAACGCGGGCGAAGCGGACAGCTCCGCGTCCGTCTCCAGCACGAAGGGCGCGCCGCCAATGGCCGTGAACAGCGAGTCGTACGCGCGGATCTCCCCCGGCCCCAGCCGCAGCCCATGCGCATGCCGGTGCCAGGTGAGCTGCGCCAGCAGCAGCTGCTCCGCCTGGAGCCAGCCCGCGTGCACGGACGTCCAGGCCTCGCTGCGCCGTACCAGCGCCGTGCGCAGCCCGCCTTCCAACTGGAGCGCGGTGCCGGTGATGACGAAGAGGGAGCAGTCCTCGACGGCCATCTCTCCCGGCGTGCCCACGTCCAGCACCGGCTCCAGGCCGCCCAGCGGCGCGGCCACATGCAGGCCCACGACGTCCGCATCGGAGGGAAGCGCAGGCAGCGTGAGCGGCCCCACGACCGAAGCCGACAATGAGTCCAGCGCGGCGGTGAGCCAGTCCGACCACGCCGAGGCCGGCTGCGCGCCCACCGGAACCGGCGTGGCCGACACCCGGCTCACCTCCACGTCGCGAACCGCCACCGGCTCCAGTGAAGGACCGCCCAGCACCCGCATGCCCGTGGCCCGCGAGCCGCCCGCGACGTCCTCCACCTGCCCGATGCCCGTCTCAATGCCCCGCCCGCCCAGCGCGAGCAGGCCCAGCGCGAACGCCCCCTGCACCCGCTGCACGGTGAAGCCGCGCACCTGCAACGCACCCACCGAAGCCGCCACCAGCCCGACGCCCCACTCCGTCCCCAGCGCCTTCACGTCGGTCACGGACACGTCCACCGCGGACAGACCCTCGCCCTCCTCCCGGGCGACCAGCACCCGAGCACCGGTCGCGCTCCCACCGGACACCTTCGACACCGTGAGCCCGGACAGGTCCGCGCGAGTGAAGCCCGCCAGCTCCACGCCCACGCCCGACCCCACGCCCACGACGTCCCGCACCGTCACGTCCGCCCACTGCGAGCGCTGGCAGACCGCCCGCACGCCGAAGGCCTCACCCACCGTGGCCTCCACGGCCTCGATGGACAGGCCAGTGACGCGAGCCTCCGCCGCCAGGAGCCGGAGCCCCGTGGCGTCCTCGCCCTTCGCCGCCGTCACCGTGAGCGAGTCGATGGCCACCGTGCCATCCGGCGTCTCCACGCTCAGCGCCGCGCAATCGCCCGACGCGTTGGCGCTCACCGTGACGTCCGCCACCTCCACCCGAGTCCCCAGGAGGATCAACCCGGAGTCCACCGCCACCACCGTCACGTCCGACAGGCCGGTCACGAGGCCCGTGACCTCGAGCGTTCCGCCATCGAGCTTCAGCGTCACGCCCGGCCCCCCCGTGAGCCGCAGCGCATGCGCCGGCGTGCCGACGACGAGGTCCGTGGTGAGCACGCCCTCGCCCACGGGTAGCACCCACTCCACTTCGCCCGGCGGCGTCGCCGGCAACGCGGCCTGGGCCGCCGCGAGCGAAGCTTCCAGCGGCAAGGTCAGCAGGACGCGCACGCTCACGGCAGGGCCTCCAGATCCCGGCGGAACGGCTCCGCACGCTCCTCGCCCGCCTCCGGCGGCAATGTCAGCAGGACGTGCGCGTTCACGGCGGCGCCTCCAGGTCCCGGCGGAACAGCTCCGCGTGCTCCTCGCCCGTCGCCAGCAGCGTGTAGAGGATGTCCACGTAGAGCGTCGCGTCCTCGGCGCTCACCTTCACCGCGTCCAGGCGCACCACGTCGCGCATGAACTCCTGCACGTTGAGGCGGATGATGTACTCGGCCGCGGCGGCGGCCTCCGGGCTCGCGGCGCCGAACACCATCCGCTGCACCCCGCACCCGAAGCGCGGCCGGTTCACCCGCTCGCCGGGCAGCGTGAAGAGCAGCTGCTCCAGCTGCTGCCGGATGACCTGCGTGGGCCCCACCGTGCGGGGCGTGCCCAGGTCTCCCAGCTGGAAGGGGAAGTGCAGGCCGCGCCCCATCACGCCACCCCGTTGAGCGCGTCGCGCGCCAGGTCCACGTCCACTTCGTAGCGGGCCAGCGCCTCCGCCCACACCCAGCGGTGCCGCGCGCCGCGCACGTACCAGGTGCCGTCCATCAGCTTGCCCGCGCCCACGAGCCCCACCGGACGCCGGGCGCGGAGGATGCGCTCGTACCGCAGCCCCTGCACCGTGCCGTTCGCCTCCGCCAGCCAGTCCGCCTCGCGGTAGTCCGCCCACGCCAGGTTCTCCACCTCCGGCACGTCGTGCGGCACGTCCACGAACTGCAAGCCCACTGCCTTCGTCCGCGGCCGCTTCGGCAGCACCGCCGCCATGCGCGCCTTCAGGATGTCCGCGCGGCTGGTGGTCCCCATGCGAGGGAAGCGCGGCGCCGTCACCGTGGAGGTGCGGATGCGCCGCGTGCGCTCGTCGATGTGCTCGCCCCGCAGCTCCGTGGGCCGGTGGCTCTCCCAGCGCGCCTTGAGCTCGATGACCGACGGCGTGGAGCGTGGAATCAGCGACAGGTCCGGCTGCTTCGGCCCGTCCGGCCGGGGCAGGTGGAAGTGGCCCACGCACTCCGCCGCCGCGTTCGCGCCCGCGCCCACCGGGCCCTGCTTGCGCTCCACGAAGGCCTCGTAGCCGTTGCGCCGCGCGAGCCACCGGATGAGCGACGCATCCGTGCCGCGCTGGAGCACCACCGCGCGCGCCGGGTCGCGCACCGGCGCCGTCTCCTGCACGTCCAGCGCGAAGCCGTACTCGCCGTAGAGCTGCCGCACGATGCCCGCGTCGGACAGCCCGCTGAACGACCGCGTGCGCTCCTCCAGGTGCATCAGGCACGACGCGTCCAGCCCGTACACCTCCAGCGACGAGTCCGGCACGCGCGACGGGCCGAAGTACGGCTCCACCGCGGTGATGTACCCGTCGAACACCACCTCCTGCACGTCCGGCGCCTCGCTGTCCGGAAGCCCCAGCCCGAAGCTGATGGTGATGCGCTTGAGCAGCGCGAACCGGCCGTCCGCCAGCGCGTCCCAGTCCCCGGCGTCCGTGGGCGCCATGTCCAGCGACAGGTGGAAGGACGACGCGTCGTCGGTGCGCTCGTCCACCTCCAGACGAGACACCCGGCTGCGGGCGTCCGTCACGGGCTGCCCGTCGATCCACAGCTGGAGGAACGCCGCGCGCTGCTCCGCCATCAGGGCTTCTCCGGGATGAGCAGCACCGTGCCCGGCACCAGGAGCGCCTCGGGCTCGAAGGTGGGGTTGGCGTCCACGATGCGCCACGCCTGGAACGGGTCGCTGAAGTAGCGCTGCGCGAGCAGATCCAACCGGTCCCCCGCCACCACCTTGTGCAGGAGGGACGTGGGCACGCGCGGCGCCACGCGGGGCACGTACAGCGACACCGTGGCGCCCTCCGGGCCCAGCGGCACCGCGTACGTCGGCAGGTCCTTGTGTCGCGAGGAAGGGTCGCTCATGGCCGCTTCAGCTCGCCCCGTTGAGCTTCACCTGCGGCGCCAGGGCCTGCGCGATGAGGGTGCTCGCGTCCGCGCCCTTCACCGCCGCCAGGTCCTCCATCCGCAGGCGCTGGTCCCGCAGGTTGGCGAACGCCTGGGCCACCTTGTTGTTCGCCGCGTTCTCCCCCACCTCCAGGATGCGCATGCGCAGGTCCACCTCCGCGCGCAGCGGGTACAGCGCCGGGTCGAATCGCTGCTCCACGATGGTCATGCCGGTGATGACCACCGGGAAGGTGCGCGGCCCCAGCATCAGCAGGAGCTCCGTGGGGTTGAGCGACACGAGCTTCGTCGCGGGCTTCTTCTCCTCCTCGCCCGTCTGGTCCTTGCCCAGCGCCATGCCCTCCAGGATGGCCAGCTCCGGCAGCACGCCCTGGGTCCCCTCCCCCTTCGTGTCGCGCAGCAGCGCCTCCGTCACGTCGAAGACGAGCTTCAACGCAATCGTCTCGCTCTTGGCGTGCAGGCCGCCGCCGCGCTGGCCGTCGGTGAGGACCTTGGTCTGCTCGGGCGTCTTGCCGGGCTTCGTCTCCCACTGGCCCGCGCGCGTGCGCGTCACCGTCTCCGGGTTGTACTGGAAGCGCAGCGCGCGCACGGAGGGCTCCGACTTCTTGTCGTCGGCCGTCTGCGGCAGCGTCACCAGCATGCCCTTCTGGAGCTGCTGGTCGAACGCGATGAGCGTCGGGTCCAGGTTGCGCGTCATCCGTTGCCCCGGGCACCGGTGCCGGTGGACTCGCGCTGGGCGAGCCCGCGGGCGATGGCTTCGTTGTTCTTGTCCATCAGCGTCACCACCGTCTGGGTGAGCAGCTTCATGAACTCCTTGGGGTTCTCCGGGACGCTGCGCAGCATCCACGCGAGCTCACGCTCCAGCTCGCGGCGGGTGAGTCCGACCTGTCCTTGCACCGGGGGTGGGGCCATGGCGTGTGCGTCCTCTCTCGTCAGCTCCAGCCATCCACCAGCGGACGGCCTTCCAGCTCGTTGCGAAGCAGCTCCAGGTAGCGCCACCGCCGCGCCCGCGGCAGGGCCAGGATGTCCGCCTCCGACCAGTGGTAGTGGAAGGCCAGCACGTGCACCTCCGTCTCCAGCCGCGCCGCCCCCCCCCGCAGCTCGCGCGCCAGCAGCGCGAACGGATCCAGCTCCAGCTCCAGCCACGCGGCGCACTTCGGACAGCGCGCCAGGAGCCCCAGGTCCGGCGCGGACGTTCCTTGCGCCAGCGCCAGCGCCACCGCGTGCCGCGAGCGCGCGGGCAGCGACAGCCACGCGTCGGGCGTCAGCGCCACGCCCTCCACCGCCACCAGCCGCGACCACAGGAGCGCGGACCGCTCCGCGCGGGTGCCCTGCGCTTCCGCGAGCAGCGCGTCGTCCTCGCCCGTCGGCTCACGCACCTCCGCCCGGCCTTCCGGCAGCGCGACGGTGAGCACCTCCGGCGCTTCCACGGCCCGGTCCGGGGAGAGCGCGGAGAGCCGCACGTCCACGTCCGCCATCGCCTCGCACCCGGGCGCGGGGCAGCGCGCCACCAGCGTCACCCGGTCCCCGTACATCCGGGCCCGCAGGTGCAGCGCCAGGTGGTGCCGGTCCCCGCGCGTGAGGCAGGCCGCCAGCTCCGCGTCCACGCGCGGATAGTCCCCCAGCCGTCCCAGGCACGCCGCCAGCAACGCGCTCACCGCGCGCGGCCCCGGACGCTCGCCGGCCTGGGCCAGCGCCCACTCCTCGCGGCCGGTGAGCGGGCGCAGCTCGCCCTGGCGGTGACAGCGGCCGTCCTCGTCGAAGAGGCCGTGCGGCAGCAGCACCGGGATGGGAGGCTCCAGGAGCACGTCAGGTCACCGCCTCCAGCGTGAAGCCCTCGTGCTGGATTTCGACGGTCTCGATGAGGATCTCGTTCGCCTCCGCGGCGAGCTCCGACATCGCGGTGAACTTCGAGACCCACGCGTTGCGCAGCACGAACTTCTTCACCGCGCGGTTGAAGTCCAGGTCGTAGACGAGGATTTCAACGGTGCGCCGGTAGTCCGGCTCCGCGGCGCGGAAGCCCGGCGTGGCCTCGTGGCGGATGAGCTGGAGGGCCCAGTCCCGGAACGTCGTGTCCTGGGTGAGGCCCGCCTCCAGCGTGAAGGGCTCGTAGTGCACGCGGCCCGGGGACAGCTCGTCCACGGTGGACGTGCTGTTGCCGGAGCGGAACTTCACCACCTCCACGGTGCCGGTGAGGCCGCTGATTTTGCGGCACGCGGCCACCTCGATGTTGTTGAACAGCACGCGGAAGTTGAAGTTGCGGTACGGGTCGCGCTTCGTGGATTCGACGAATCGGGGCATGGCGTGGCTCCTCGAATGGGGTCGTCAGGGCGTCGGGATGGTCGTCGCCGGCTTGGACAGGACGGGCCGGGGCACCGGCTCCCAGCCTTCGTGGGTGAGCTCCAGCGACAGGAGCGCCACCTCCCCCGCCATGGCGTCCAGCTTGGGCAGGGCGTGGAACTTGCTCACCCACGCGTTGTGCACGTGGAAGCTGCGGATGCGCGCCTCCATGCCCCCGGGCGTGGGCACGTCCGTGGGGTGCGCGTACGCGTCCCACAGGTCGATGAAGAGGTCGCGCTTCACCGGCTCGCCGGGCGCCTTGCCGGTGCGCGCGAACTCCAGCACCGCCCGCGCCCAGCGCTCCAGCGTGTCGTCGAGCGCCAGCCCCTGCTCCAGCACGAGCGGATCCCAGCTCACCTTGTGGGGCTGGGCGTAGCGGTGCAGGTTGTTGCCGCCCTCCCAGATTTCGTAGGCCCCCACGTTGACGGACAGGCCGGACACGGAGCGCACCCCCGCCACGTACTCGCCGGCCGCGGACGTGCTCATCCGGAGCCGGAAGCGGAAGGTCCGCAGCGGGTTGCGCGCGTTGGCGGGGACGGGCGTGGGCATCAGGCCGCCAGCAGGCTCTTCTGGCTGATTTCGATGACCACGAACTCCGCGGGCTTCAGCGGCGCGAAGGCCACCTGCGCGGTGACGATGCCCGCGTCCACGTTCTCCTGCGGGTTGGTGCTCCGGTCGCAGACGACGCTGAAGGCCTCCTCGGGCGTGCTGCCCTGGAAGGCGCCCTGGCGGAAGAGCCCCAGCATGAAGGACTCGATGGAGACGCGGATGCGGCCCCACAGCTCCTCGTCGTTGGGCTCGAACACCGCCCACTTCAGGCCGCGCCGCAGGGACTCCTTGAGGAAGAGCGCGGTGCGGCGCACCGGGATGTAGCGCCACTCCGGATCCGGAGACAGCGTGCGCGAGCCCCACGACACCAGCCCCACGCCGGGGAACTGGCGCAGGCAGTTGAGGCTCACCGGGTTGAGCAGGTCCTGCTCCGCGTCGATGACGGAGTACTGCAGCCCCAGCGCCTCGGAGATGGACGCCTCGATGCCGGCGGGCGCCTTCCACACGCCGCGCGTGGTGTCCGTGCGGGCGAACAGGCCCGCCACGTGGCCGGACGGTGGCACCAGCCGCGTGGGGTTGCGCCCCACGCCCACCGGATCCGCCACGCGGATCCACGGGTAGAACATGGCGGAGTTCTTCGAGCGCGCGGGCAGGCCCTCCACGAACTGCTTCGCGTCATCCGGCGCGACGACGAAGTCCTTGTCCACGCCGCCGGGGCCATCCGCGAGGAAGAAGCAGTCGCCCCGGTTGTCGCAGTACGCGATGCCGGTGGAGATGAACGCGACCTCGTTCTTGCCCGGCAGCGCCACGATGTTGATCTCCTCCGTGTCCAGCGCGTGCAGGCCGGTGCGCAGCTTCGCGTCGCCCGCGAAGTCGGAGGTGTCCAGCAGGCCCGTGCCGTCGTCGCCGCCCAGGAGCCGCACGTTCGTCACCGACGCCGGACGCACGGCGGGGTTCGCGGGCGAGTCGTTGGAGTAGCCCCGGGCGCGCGCCGCGAAGCCCAGCTGCCGGAGCATGGTGGGCACCGTGGGCTGGAGCGTTTCGCTGATGGAGAGCTGGAGCCCGTCGAAGCTCTCCGCCGTCAGGCCCGCGGTGCCGGCGGCGGCGTTGCCGGTGAGGCCGGTGGCGGTGAGCGACAGCGTGGAGGTGCCCGCCGCCGTGGGCAGGCCGGTGATGACGGTGTTGCCCTGCCCGTCCGTCACCACCGACGCGACCTTGCCGGCGAGCGCCGTGGTCAGCGACTGGTTCAGCTCCGCGGGCGTCACCGCCGCCGCGTTCGCCGCCAGGATGGGGATGGGCACCACCGTGGTGCCGCCCGGCGGGCCCACGGTGACCTTCGCGTCCTCCTCATCCAGGTCGTACGTCGTGCCCGAGGGCTTGGCGATGGTGAGCGTGGGCCCGGTGGCCACCTTCAGCGAAATCTCCGGCGAGTCCGAGCCGCCGATGACGAAGGTGTTGGTGAGCCCCGCGGCGGTGACGGCCTGGGTGAGGAAGGTCTTGAGCTGGGTGGCGTCCAGCTGCGTGCGGCCGTTGGCGAACGCGGCGGCCGGCACCGCGGTCGTCACCAGGGCCTGGGTGATGGGCACGTCCAGCGTCGTGCGGGGCAGGTCCGGCTGGGCCTCGTCCCAGGTGGAGACCTGCAGCTTGCCGCCGTCGTAGAGGCTGTACTTGGTGCCGGACAGCACGGCGGCCTTGAGCCTGGGCGGCACCCCCGGCACCAGCACCGAGCCGGAAGGCTGCGCGGCCAGCCTCACCTGGAACTCGTCGCGCACGCGGATGTAGCGGGAGATGTCGTTGATGCGGTCCGCGACGTAGTCCTCGCTGGACGGGTCCATGCGCACGTCCTCGAACGTCTCCAGGCGGCGCGTGGCTCCGGCCTCCGTCCAGATGACCTCCACGCGGAAGGCCTCGCTGGGGAAGTTGATGGAGTCGCTCACGTGGACGCGCAGGGAGTCGGACCACTCGCCCGCGCCCCGCGCGAGGAACGTGAGGGCGTTGAGGCCACCGCCCGCGCGCGAGACGAGGGGCGCGGACGCGCCGGCCACCGCGTCCGAGGGCAGCACGCGCACGACGTAGGCGCGGCGTCCGCCCGAGTCGAAGAAGGCCTCCACCGCCTGCGCGACGAGGCCCGCCTCCCCCGGCTCGTGGCCCCCGAAGGCGCGCTCGTACTCGGCGAAGCCGGTGACGAACTGGGCCAGGCCCGGGATGCCGCGCGCCGTGCGTCCGACGAACGCCGCCGTGGACGTGCCCACCCCTTCGATGGGGCGCGCACCGGCACTGATCTCTTCGACATAGACGCCCGGATGCAATCGCTCAGCCACGTTCATCCTCCTGGGTTCAGATGGTCCCGCGCCTGGCGGTATCGACTTCGGTGACGGACGTTCCCGGGTGGCCGCTGGCGCCGCGCGAGGCACCGCGCGCGATGAGGTCCACCTGGGGCTTCTCGACGAGCCGGGCGCTGGCGCGCGCGTTCGGCTCGTCCATCAGCGCGGAGACGCGGTAGTCCACGCTGCAGCGGTACAGGTGGTTCAAGAGGTCGTCGCGGCGGCGCAGCTGGGTCTGGAAGAAGAAGCACTCCTCCTGGAACACCAGCGTGCGGCCCCGGGTCCAGGCGCCCTCCACGGGCCGGCTGAGCGTCACCGCGTCTCCGTCCAGCCCGAGCACCAGCGCCTGGAAGCGCCGCTTGCCCACGCGATAGCCGTCCTCGCTCGCGCCCAGCACCACCACGTCGCCGACCTTGAGGCGAGGGGCCGCGGTGACGCTGCGGCGCAGCGCCGGATCCAACGGCCCCACCGGCTCCGCCACCAGGTGCAGGTGGTCCACCGTGAAGTCCAGCGGCGTGCCCGTCTGCGCTCCCAGCGTGAGCACCATGTCGCTGCCGGCGACGGTGACGCCGGGCGCGGCGACGGGCGGCGCGGGCGTGGCCTCCGCGTCCTGGAGCGGCTGCGGCGACCCGTCCGCCGACAGCCACACCACGCCCTCCCCCGCCTCCAGCCGCGCGTGCAGCACCACGCCGGCCTCCAGCCGCTCCGCGGGGAGGCGCCAGCGCGTCTCCGCGACCTGCGTGCCGCTGCCCTGGGACAGCGTCGCGGTGGCCACCACCTCGCCCATGAGCCGGGTGCCCACCTGCTCGTAGCGGACGACGAGCCGCAGCACGGGCTGCCCCTGCGACATCAGGACGGCCACCGGCAGCGTCTGCGCGGCCACGGCACCGGAGGCCACCCGCAGCCCCAGCGACAGCGCCAGCCCGTCCGGGGCCGGATTGTCGGCGTGGAAGGCATCCGGCACGGCGGGCATGGGGTGCACGAGGACGGAGGCGGTGCCGGTGCCGGACAGGCGCAGGCCCTCGGAGGCCGGCAGGAAGGACGCGCCCGGCGTCAGGTCCACGCGTCCGCCACGCGCGCGCTCCAGGCCCTGGTCGCTGGACTCCAGGTGCGCCAGGGACAGGAGCGTGGTGGGCTCACCGCGCGGCAGGAGGCGCAGCTTCGTGGCGCCGTCGGGGACGTCCTCGGCCAAGAGCGACGGGCGGAGGACCATCTGCCCGCGCGTGGGGATGGAGAGCGCCACCGTGTCCATGATGGACGCCAGGTCCACCTGCGAGCCCGCCCACAGGTCCACCTGCACGTCGATGGCCATGGCCTTGGGCGCGCGCAGCTTGCTCAGGAACGCCCTGCCCTCCTGGGCCCGCTCCGGAGGCTCCAGGCCCAGGGGGCCCGCGATGCTGCCGGTGACGGGCAGCACCTCCACGCTGGAGCGGAACTCCATGGACGCGATGCCCGGGTCGGAGCTGAGCGCGAGCCGGCCCCCCTCCAGGTCCCAGCGCGCGGTCGCGGCGGCGAGCGCCTCCAGCAGCAGGGGGTCCGTGAGCGGCGCGCCCGTGGGCTCCTGGAAGAGGCCGCCCATGCGCGCCTCCTCCAGCTTCGCGTTGAGGGCGGCCGCGAGCGCGGGGCCGGTGGCGGTGGAGGCGAACGAACCTCCCGGCAGGCCCGTGAGGGTGACGGTGGCGCGGCCATCCAGGCGCAGCTTGAGCGAGCCGCCCGGAGGCACGCTGTCCGCGGCGGCGCGAGGCCTGCCGATGAGGTGCCCCGGGACGCGGACGGTGGCGACGCCGGTGCGGCCGTTCTCGCGCTCGGGTTCAGGGAAGAGGCCCAGCGGACCGACGACGGAGAAGAAGGGCACGCGCGAGGGCCGGTAGCCCTCGTCCACGTAGCCATGCGCGGCGAAGACGCGCACGTCGCCGCTGCGCAAGGCCATCCTGCCCTGCCACAGCAGGCCGCTGAGGATCTCGCGAATCACGCGAAGGGACCCTCCAGGGCAGCGGCATGTCTGGTTTCAAGCTGCTGCGTCACGGCACCCCCCGGTACCCCGCAGAACCGCCTGGTCCACCGCATGCGACATGCGACGAGGGGGCGACAATGAACCAGGAACCAGACGGACGTCAACACTGGAGGGCCGACAGCCTTTGACCTGGAGTGTGTCAAACCTGACGCCGACCCTGCCCTGCGGGGAGGGTGGGACGGGGTGGTTGTCCGCCGGGTCGCGCCCCTCTTCCTGGAGGCCGCTCGTCATCCGGGACGCCGCCGTTGGGACTGTTCGTGGGGGCGCGGCCAATCAGCGGCTGCTCCTCCAGGCGGGCGCGGATTGCCCGCGAGGGCCGGGGATGCACACCCTCCAGGTCAGGCCACTCCCATGGTGGGAAGCGGCTTCACGGGGCCCTGCCTCCAAGCTCGCCGGGAAGGGCCGGGGTCAGAGGAGGCGCGCGTGGAGAGTCACAGCGCAAGCTTCGACCCGGAGTCCTCCGAGTCCATCACCGACGCGCACTCCCGGCTGCTCCTCGAGACGCTGGTGGCGAGCACGCCGGTGGGGCTCGCGGTCGTGGACATGGAGCAGCGCTTCGTCCAGGTCAACGACGCGCTCGCCGCCATGAACGGCATTCCGCGCGCGGCCCACCTGGGGCGCAAGGTGCAGGAGATCGTCCCGGAGATGTGGCCCACGCTCCGCCTCCAGTACCAGCGCATCCTGGAGGGCGGGACCGCGCAGACGGTGGAGGTCAGCGGCGCCACGCCGAAGGAGGTGGGCGTGGAGCGCCACTTCCTCGTCAGCTACTACCCGGTGCGCACGCCAGCGGGCGTGCTGCTGGGCATCGGCGTCATCGTCGCGGAGATCACCGAGCAGCGGAGGGCCCACGAAGCCCTCCGGGCCAGCGAGCAGCGCTACCGCTCGCTGGTGGAGGCCATGGCGCAGCCGGTATGGACCACCAACGCCCGGGGCGAGGTGGTGGAGCCCGCGCCCCGCTGGCTGGCGTTCACGGGCCAGACGCATGAGGAGCACCTGGGGCTGGGCTGGCTCGCCGCCATCCACCCGGAGGACCGCAAGCGCGTGGTGCGCGGCTGGGTGGAGTCCCTGCGCACGAAGACGTCCTACCGGGGCGAGTTCCGCCTGCGCTTCCACGCCGGGGGCTACCGGGACGTGGTGGGCCGGGCCGTGCCCGTGTTCGGCGACAAGGGCGCCATCCGCGAGTGGGTGTCCACGGCGGAGGACATCACCGACCGCAAGCAGGCGGAGGCCCGGGCGGAGAACGAGCGCGCGAGGCTGCGCGCCGTGCTGACGAGCGCCCCGGCGTCCATCGCGCTCCTCACCGGCAAGGAGCAGGTCTTCACGCTGGTGAACCCCCTCTACAAGCGGCTGTCCCAGGGAGCGGAGCTGCTGGGCACCTCCGTCAGGAACGCGGAGCAGCTCAAGTGCCTGCACTACTCCAGGATGCTGGAGAAGGCCTACACCAGCGGCGAGCCGGTGATGGAGAAGGAGATCGCCGTCACCACCGACTTCCAGGGCGAAGGGGTGGAGGCCACGCGCCGGTTCGACCTCGTGTGCCAGCCGCTGCGCGACCTGTCGGGCCAGGTGGACTCCGTGTTGTCGTTCGCCATCGACGTGACGGAGCGGGTGGAGGCCCGGAAGAAGCTGGAGGAGTGGGCCGCGTCGCTGAGGAACCAGCAGCAGTGGCTGGAGGCGGTGCTGGACCGGACGCCGGTGGCGCTCATCCTGGTGGCGCCGCGGACGGGCCGCATCCTCTTCGCGAACCAGGCGGCCCGGCAGATGGCCGGCGGCGACTTCCCCGGGGGCCTGCGGGCGGAGTCCTACTCGGGGGCGCATCGCTTCACGGACGAAACGGGACGCGAGCTGAGCATGGATGAGATTCCGGGCGTCCGGGCCGCGAAGGGCTCGCCCGTCCACGGAGAGCCGGTCATCTGGCACACGCCCACCGGGCACTACTCCCTGCTGGTGGAGGCGGCGCCGCTGCCCGCCCAGCACGGGCATCCGGCGGCCATCCTCCTGGCCCTCCAGGACGTCACCGAGCTGCGCAAGACGCAGGCCCAGCTCCAGCACGCGGTGTCCCTGCGGGACGAGTTCCTGACGGTGGCGTCGCACGAATTGAAGACGCCGCTGACGCCGTTGCAGCTCAAGCTCCAGTCCCTGGTGCGCGACGCGCAGTCAGCCCAGACGCTGGAGACGCTGCGGGAGCGCGTGACGAGGACCGCGGAGACCGTCTCCGGGCAGGTCCGCAAGATGACCACGCTCATCAACGACCTGCTGGAGGTGACGCAGCTCACGGGCCCCTCCGCGCCGCTGCGGCTGGAGGACGTGGACCTGGCGGACGTGGTGCGCAAGGAGGTGGAGCGCTTCCAGGCGCAGGCGGCGAAGGCGGGCTGCGAGCTCATCATCGAAGCCGCCCCGGGCGTGGCGGGCCGCTGGGACCGCCACCGGCTGGAGCAGGTGGTGAGCAGCCTGCTGTCCAACGCGCTGAAGTACGGCGCGGGCCACCCGGTGACCATCCGGGTGGAGAAGGGCCTGGGCCGGGCGAGGCTGAGCGTGAAGGACGAAGGCATCGGCATCGCGCAGGGGAGCCTCCAGGCCATCTTCGAGAAGTTCACCCGCGCCGTGTCGACAAGGCACTACGGAGGCCTGGGATTGGGCCTCTTCATCACCAGGCAGATTGTCGAAGCCCACCACGGCACCCTGCGCGCGGAGAGCCAACCCGGGAAGGGCGCGACGTTCATCGTGGAGCTGCCGGTGTCGGATTGATGCCACCGGTCATTCCCTTTTAGAGCTACAGCCAATCCGGCTCCTCGCCATTGAGCACGCGCAACACCTCCTCCTTGCGCGACGCGAGGTCCTTCACGACTCGAGCGAAGAACGTGAGGTCAAACCCAGCCACGGGCGCGTCGCCGTTCGTCCACCGCAACACCGCCGCGGCCATGGCCATGTCGAAGAACGCCTTTTCCACGGGGTCGGTGATGCTCGACCCGATCTCCGGCACGTCCTGCTGCCCCAGGAACACCTGCGTCGGATGCTCCTCGGCCCAGATGGGCCGCTGGCGCATCACCCAGGCGAAGACCTTGTTGGACCAGAAGCTCGCCATCGTGAGGGTGACCTTGAAGCCGGTCTTCGCGTTCACGATGTCCCACTCCCCTGCTTCGTTCACCGCATCCACGGCGAACGCCAGGGTGTGCTGGAAGTCGAAGTCCGCGAAGGACAGCCGCCCGCCAGGCGCCAGGACCAGCTCCTCCAGGGGCCGGATGATGAGCGACGGCGCCTCCACCCACACCCCGTCATGGGCCGCGTAGAAGCGCCGGACGTTCGCAGGGAACGTCACGCCCAGCCGCCGCTCACACGCGTCGAGGGCTTCCCCTGTCGCGCCAGGACTGAAGCGGACCCCCATCCCGATTCTTGACGCCGCCTTCTCGAGCGCAGGCCGGAACTCCTCGATGCGCATTCGTCCCCTCTTCCTCCATGACTCGCGGCCCCCGAGCTCCCAGGGGCCGCGAGCACTCACGGTCTTCTGTCTTCAGCTTGATGAACCCAGGGAACCCGCGGAGGCTCCCCGCGGGTCACATGTCATTTCCTCCTTCGCAGCGGCAGAACAGGTCGTTGCACACGGAGATGCCTCCCCCGGGGCAACTGGGCGTGCCACAGACGTGGCTGATGGGCGCACACCCCAGCCCCGGTCCGCAGGTTCCACAGGTATAAGATCCGCCACACCCGTCCGACGCCGTGCCGCACTGCCAGTTCGCACAAGCCGTCGCCTGAGGCACGGGAGTGCAGGTTCCACAGACGTTGGCCGTGCCGCCGCCACCGCAGGTCTGCGGACTGGTGCAGCTCCCGCAGGAGGCCACCGTGCGCGCCTGACCGCAGTTGTCCGTGCCGGTCACCGCCCCACAGCTCTTCCCCAGGCGGGTGCAGAACTGAGCGTCCGTCTCCCCTGAGCAAGCGCAGACGTTGGCCGTGCCGCCGCCACCGCAGGTCTGAGGACTGGTGCAGCTTCCACAGGACGCCACCGTGCGCGTCTGGCCACAGTTGTCCGTGCCTGTGACGGCCCCGCAGTTCTTGCCCTGCCGCGAGCAGAACTGGCTGTCTGTTTCCGCGGAGCAACCACAGACGTTCGCCGTGCCACCACCGCCACAGGTCAACGGGGATGTGCACGAACCACAGGAAAGCGTACCGCCACATTCATCCGGCACGGATCCACAGGTCGCGCCCAGCTCCACGCAGGTCTTGGGAGTGCAGACGCCCGCCACTCCCTCCAGCGTCACCGTGTTGTTGGCCAGGGTCGGATCCACCGGCACATCGGCATCGACCGAGACCGAGAACGCCCCCAGCTCCGTGGGCTTCAGCACGAGCGAGATGCTCGTGGACGAGCTCCCGACGATCGCTTGCGCCGCGCAGATGATACGCGTGCCAGAGGCGTGGCAGGGCTGTCCTGTTCCACCCGTGCTTTGAACCAGGGTGACCTCCTCCGGAAGAACCACTCGGAAATACAGCCCCGTGGCCGGAAGCGTGCCCGTGTTGGTAGCGGTCGCCGTCAACTGCATCTCACCGTTCACGGCCACCGTGGTCGGCGACAGCGCCGCCACGAGCTGCACATCCACATAGGCCAGGTCGGGATCGCACGCGTCCCCGATCCCATCCCCATCACTGTCCTGCTGTCCCGGGTTGTGGACCAGCGGGCAGTTGTCATTGCGAACGCCCAGCCCATCTCCGTCGAAGTCCACGTCAGGCACGGGCTCCCGAGGGTCGACGGTCAGCTCTACCGGTCCCCCGTTCGAAACGCCTGTCTTCTCCGAGCGCGACGCCGTGCGGAATTCGAAGTTGATCTTCGACCACTCCTCGGCCCCGGAAAGCACCGCCGCGCTGTTGCCAGGGCAGGAGCTACCGAAGGTGTCGATGGGAACGGGAATGCCCGTATCCGTCGCGGCCCCGCTGCCGTTCCAGTCAATGGCCAGGGTACCGGCATCGACCCGCTGAACACCTCCGTCGGGCAGACCGTGGACAAGGTTCTTCACCAGGACCGCCCCAACGCCCTGGGGCTCATTGAGCTGGGTCTTGTCGAGCGGGCCCAGATCCGCCTGTGAGTAGTCGAGGACTCGCTCCGGATCATCCTTGGCGAACTGGTAGGCGTAATTCATCACGCTCTGATGGTGAGGCTTGCAGCTCAAGTTGTCTCCGCCACCGTGCCGGAGCCCAAGCGTGTGCCCCAGCTCGTGCATGAACGTGTCCGCGTTCATCTGCTGAAGCCCGCAGCGCTTGCGATCAAACGGCTGCGTACACCGCGCCATCATCAGGCCGGTGGAGACAACCCGCTCGGGAAGTGTCACGCCTCCATCGGAGGCCACGTAGTCCCCCAGGCTTGACGCGGCCACGACGAGAAGGTTGCCGTTGTTCCGCGCGATGCCAGTGGAGTGGATCGCGTTCCCATTCGAGTCCGCGAAGAGGACGTAGCGGTGACTCAGGTAGCGGGCGCCCATGACGTCGGGGCATGCGGCGGAGGCGCGCTCAGTGGCCGTCCCCAGGTGGGCCCCCGCATCCGGTGCGCAGGGGTTCATGCCGGTGCCGTAGACCAGCGGCTCAACGAACGCCAGGGAGGAGGACCCACCGTCGAGCTGGGAGTCGACCTCCATCGCCTGAAACGCCGTATAGTCCGCCTCGGGCAGCTGTTCATCGAAGCTGACGTGAAGCGCGATCTTGTTCTTGCGGAAGACGTCCTGAATGGCCGTCATCTGAGCCGCGGTGGGCCGATGCGCGACGCCGCCGTCATCCGGATCCTCCATGTAGTCCGCTTCAACGAAGAGGTCCTTCTCGTTGACCTTGGCATTGTAGGGCGCCAGGTGGAGCGGCAGGTCGATGGTGCCATCCTGATTGAAGTCGATACCGCGCGCCTCCCAGTGGTCGGGCAACGCATCCGCGTCCGCATCCCTCCAGGTCGCGAGGGCCAGGAGCCGGCCTTGCTGTGTCTGGACGTTGAGGGCCAGCTGGTGCTCCCCCTGCGTGAAGCCTGGCGCGGTAATCCCACTGCGGTAGCGGGGGGCACGTGCGAGGGCGAAGTCGTAGGTGAATCCCTGGACCGTCCTGTCCCCGAGGGTGTCTCCCACCTGGATGACGGGCGTCGGAGCCAGGAGCTTGGAGATGGGGTAGTCGGCCGCGTTCACCAGGTTCATCCGGACAGTCCACAGGCCCTTCTGCGGACTGAACGTCTTCATGAAGTCCTCCCCTTCCGGAGTGGCCGTGAACGCGACGACGGCGGTGTCCCCATTCAAGATGGAGTTGTACTTGTGCCGGATGACGAGCACCCGCTCGTCCGGATTCGGGAAGGTGAGCGAGCGGGGGGTGAGGTTCGAATCAAAGCCAAGCTCAGCCGAGTAGCAGACTTCGCTGGCAGGCCCACCGTCGGGGATGCAGAGACCATCCATGTTATTGAATCGGGAGTCTTGAACCTCGAAGCGCTTGCCCTTCCCCGCGATCTTGGCGAACAGGCGCGTTCCCGCGGCATTGGTGGCGCTCAGGAAGATACCGGGGCCCGCCTCCTCCCGAAGCGCTTGAGCTCCCGCGGGCGTCAGGTCTCCATAGAATGCAATGAGCTTTCCATCCCGTGAGATGCCGGGCTTCTTGCCCACGTAGGAGAAGTAGCCCGCTGGCAGCACCGCCACGGGAGGCGCTGAGTTCACCGGATACGGGAAGAGCAGCAGCTCGCTCGTCTCATCCGGGCGGATCAGGGTCTGGTTGTTCGCATCCACGATGACCGGAAAGCCACCGTCCAGCTTGGCCTGCTGGAGCGTGCCCCCATCCTCGTTCAGCCCCATGGAGACAAGGACCGTCCCACCGTCCTTGTTCGTGGCAATGAAAGCCACCTTGTCACTGTTGTTGATGGTGACGTTCGGGGTGATGGTGGCGAAATCCACGTCCCGAGGGCCGCCGCTCGTCGCGAAGCTGCCAATGTCGCCCGCCGTCGCCGGGTTTGTGTCGAACAGGTAGAGCGTCTGGGTATTGGTGCTGGATTGGCGCGCCGTTACCGCGACATGCCCCATCTCGTTGATGGAGCCACTCGACAGGTATCGGCGGACAGTGCTGGGGCCATAACTGACGACCTTGAATCCCACCCCTCCGTCCAGAGCGAGCTCCGCCGCGGCAATGGCACTCAGCTCCGAGCCCGCATGATCGTTGTGATAGAAGGCAATGGCCCCGTTTTCGGCGAGCCCCGGCGGGTGATTGTAGCCTCCCCGCCCCGCACTTGGATCCTGTCCCTCGGTCGCCAGGACCGTGAAGGCGTAGAACCGCCCGGAGATGGCCGTGTTCCGCGCCAGGCTCAAGGCTTGTGGGCGAGTGCCTACCAACTCCTGCGGCGCGGGAGCCTCATCAATACATGCCGTGAGAAGGCTGAAAAAGATTGCAAGCCCGGCCGTGCGCAATGACACGAGTCGGGAGGTGGAATGGGTCAAGACAGATCTCTCAAGGCAACGAAGCAAGGGGAGGCATCCGGGAAGCGGATGGACTGACCCGTCAGCGGCTCCCTGACGTTCAGGGGTGCAGGGATTGGGCGGGTCCCATCCCAGCCACGACGGATTGTGCAGGCTGAAAGCCTTTCGCAACCCTAACAGGACTTTCGGATTTTGAACATGGGCGGCGCGAGGGGCAGGAGGGACACCCTGCCTTCGCCATCAACGCCCAGGTCCTGCGCGCCCCCTGTCATCCAGGGGGCGCAATTCCTTACAGCACTACCGCCGCGCCGGAGGCACGCCCGCGTCGCCGTACAGGTAGCCCTGCAGCGGCTTCACCGCGAGGTCCGAGCGCTTCAGCGACTCCAGCGCGCCCACCGCCATGCGCGCCGCCTGCACCGTCGTGTAGTACGGCACCGAGTGCATCAGCGACTCACGGCGGATGGAGAAGCTGTCCGCGATCTCCTGCTTGCCGAAGGTGGTGTTGATGACCAGGACGATCTCCCCGTCGACGATCTTGTCGACGATGTTCGGCCGGCCCTCCTTCACCTTCTGCACCCGCTGCGACTCGATGCCCTTCGTCTGCAGGTAGTCGTGCGTGCCCGACGTCGCCGTCAGGCTGAAGCCCAGGGAACGCAGGCGCCGCGCCAGGTCCACCACCGCCGGCTTGTCCTCGTCCTTCACGGAGATGAACACCCGGCCCGTCTTGGGCAGCTTCACGCCCGCCGCCAGCTGGCTCTTCGCGAAGGCCGACGCGTAGTCCTCCGCCAGGCCCATCACCTCGCCCGTGGACTTCATCTCCGGCCCCAGAATCACGTCCACCCCGGCGAAGCGCGCGAACGGGAAGACGCTCTCCTTGACCGCCACGTGCCGGAACTCCGGCTCCTCCGTGCGGCCCAGCTCCTTCAGCGTCTTGCCCACCATGCAGAGCGCGGCGATCTTCGCCATCGGCATGCCCGTGGCCTTGGAGATGAACGGCACCGTGCGGCTGGCGCGTGGGTTCACTTCCAGGATGTAGATGTTCTTCCCCTGGATGGCGAACTGCACGTTCATCAGGCCCACCACGCCCAACTCGCGCGCCATGGCGATGGCCTGGTCCTTCATCCGCTCCACCAGGTCCGGCGACAGCGAGTGCGGCGGCAGCGTCGCCGCCGCGTCACCCGAGTGCACCCCCGCCTCCTGGATGTGCTCCAGCACGCCGCCAATCAGCACCTGCCCCGTGCGGTCCGCCACCAGGTCCAGGTCCACCTCGATGGCGTCCTTCAGGAAGCGGTCGATGAGCACCGGGTGCTCCGGCGACGCGCTCACCGCCTCGCGCATGTAGCGCTCCAGGCTGGCCGCGTCGTAGACCGTCTCCATCGCCCGGCCGCCCAGCACGTACGACGGACGCACCATCACCGGATAGCCGATGCGCTCGGCCACCTTGAAGGCCTCCGCGTGGCTGCGCGCGACGCCGTTCTCCGGCTGCTTCAGGCCCAGCTTCTCAATCAGCTTGGAGAACTTCTCGCGGTCCTCCGCCCGGTCGATGGCGTCCGGCGACGTGCCCAGGATCGGCAGCCCCGCCTGCTCCAGCGGCACGCTCAGCCGCAGCGGCGTCTGCCCGCCGAACTGCACGATGGCGCCCACCGGCTTCTCGCGCTGGGACACCTCCAGCACGTCTTCAATGGTCAGCGGCTCGAAGTAGAGGCGGTCGGACGTGTCGTAGTCCGTGGACACCGTCTCCGGGTTGCAGTTGACCATCACCGTCTCGTACCCGGCCTCGCGCAGCGCGAAGGCCGCGTGCACGCACGCGTAGTCGAACTCGATGCCCTGGCCGATGCGGATGGGACCGCTGCCCAGGATCAGGACCTTCTGCCGGTCCGTGGGGGGCGCCTCGTCCTCCTCCTCGTAGGTGGAGTACAGGTAGGGCGTGTACGCCTCGAACTCCGCGGCGCAGGTGTCCACCCGCTTGAACACCGGACGGATGCCGCGCGAGTGCCGGTGCGCCCGCACCTCCGCCTCCGGGTAGCCCATCAGGTTGCCCAGGTACTTGTCGGAGAAGCCGTGCGACTTCGCCTGGCGCAAGACGTCGTCCGGCAGATGGTCCAGCCGGCCGATGTCCGCCAGCGACTGCGCCTCGTGCACCAGCGCTTCGATGTGCCGCAGGAACCACGGGTCGATGGCGGAGAGCGCGTGGACCTGCTCCACCGTCATGCCCTCGCGGAACGCCTGCGCCACGAACCACGGACGCTCCGGGCGGGGCACGCGCAGCCCCTCGTTCAGCACCTTCTGCCGCTCCTCCTTCTCCGTGGGCAGCTCCGGCGACTCCAGGCCCACGCGCCCCAGCTCCATGGAGCGCAGCGCCTTCATGTACGCCTCGGGGAAGGTGCGGCCAATGGCCATCACCTCGCCCACCGAGCGCATGCTCGTCGTCAGCGTGCGGTCCGCCTTGGGGAACTTCTCGAAGTTGAAGCGCGGCACCTTCACCACCACGTAGTCCAGCGTCGGCTCGAAGGAGGCCGGCGTGTCGCGGGTGATGTCGTTGCGCAGCTCATCCAGCGTGTAGCCCAGCGCCAGCTTCGCGGCGACCTTCGCGATGGGGTAGCCCGTCGCCTTGGACGCCAGCGCGCTGGAGCGCGACACGCGCGGGTTCATCTCGATGACGACCATGCGGCCGTCGCGCGGGTGGATGCCGAACTGGATGTTGGAGCCACCCGTGTCGACGCCAATCTCGCGGATGATGGCCAGCGAGGCCTGCCGCATGCGCTGGTACTCGCGGTCCGTCAGCGTCTGCGCGGGCGCCACGGTGATGGAGTCACCGGTGTGCACGCCCATCGGATCCAGGTTCTCGATGGAGCAGATGATGATGACGTTGTCCGCGGAGTCGCGGACCACCTCCAGCTCGTACTCCTTCCAGCCGAGCACGCTCTCCTCCACGAGGATGGTGGAGGTGGGGCTCGCCTTGAGGCCCGAGCGGCAGATGGCCTCGAACTCCTCGCGGTTGTACGCGATGCCGCCGCCCGTGCCGCCCAGCGTGAAGGAGGGGCGGATGATGGCCGGGAAGCCGATCTCCTCCACCAGCGCCATCGCGTCCGTGAGCGTCGTGGCGTAGCCGCTCTTGGGCAGCGCCACGCCAATCTTCTGCATGGCCGCCTTGAAGAGCTGGCGGTCCTCGGCCTTGTTGATGGCCTCCAGCGACGCGCCGATGAGCCGCACCCCGTACTTCTCCAGGATGCCCCGCTCCGCGAGCGCCTTCGCCAGGTTGAGCGCCGTCTGTCCGCCCATGGTGGGCAGGAGGGAGTCCGGGCGCTCGGCGGCGAGGATCTTCTCCGCCGCCTCCACGGTGATGGGCTCGATGTAGGTGCGGTGCGCGAACTCGGGGTCCGTCATCACCGTGGCGGGGTTGCTGTTGAGCAGCACCACCTCCACGCCCTCGTCCCGAAGCGCCTTGATCGCCTGGGTGCCTGAGTAGTCGAACTCGACGGCCTGCCCGATGACAATCGGGCCCGAGCCAATCACGAGAACCTTCCGGATATCAGTGCGCTTGGGCATCGGGCGCCCCCCATACCAACGTCCGCCCCCACATGCACGCGGTGCGTTGTGGCATCCAAAGGGACCGTCCGATGGCCGCTTGCTCGGAGGACCCCGGCCCGGCGTCCTCTGCTACGCTGCCGCGCTTCCCACCGGAGGTTTCATGCGTCGCTGGCCCCTGGCCCTGCTCGTCCTTCTCTCCGCGCCCGCCCTCGCCCAGGACACCGCTCCCGCCACGCCCGCCCCCGCCGAGCCCACCCCGGCCCCCGCCCAGGCTCCGGCTCCCGCCGCGCCGACGCCGGCCGAGGCTCCAGCCCCTGCCGCGCCCACGCCGGCCCAGCCACCGGCGGCGTCCCCCACCCCGGCCCCGCGCAAGGCCGCGCCAGCGCCCACCCCGGCCCCGGCCGCCGCGCCCATGGCTCCCACCGCGCGCCCGCCGACGCCGCCCACCCCCTCCACCGCGGGCAGCGTCCAGCTGGGCCCGGGCCGTGAGGCCGCGCGCCCCAGCGAGGAGGACCTGTCCCCCGAAGGCATCGCGCGCACGATGATCCACAACGAAGCGCGCTTCCTCTTCCAGAGCCTGCTGACGGGGGATGTGCGCAACGCGTCCGCGGAGCTGTCGTATCCGTTCCAGCTGGAGGACAAGCGCTTCAACACCCCGGACGAGCTGGTGCAGGCGTGGGTGAAGCAGCTGCGCGCGCGGCGCACGGACCTGGTCACGCTCTACGACATCGAGGTGCTGCCCATCGCGGAGATGGAGAAGAAGTACGGCAAGCCGCCCGCGCGCCTGGGGTTGGATCCGCGCGCGCTCAAGGACACCTGGGCCGCGGTGGGCAACCTCTCCGGCCACGCGGCCATCTTCCTCTTCCGCGGCAGCCCGGACCTGAGCTGGCACGCCTTCGCGTACACGGACTGAAGACGACACGGGCGCCCGGTGTTCCCACCGGGCACCCTGTCCTGTCACCGCGATGTCGCGCCGCTCCTCTTAGAGAGGCGGCACCGCCAGGATGAGCCCCTGGGGAGGAGGAACGCGCTCACCGGCATACTCTCCCTTCCAGGAGACCAGGGTGCCGTCCTGCTTGAGCACCATGCCCCAGACTCCGTCCTTGACGGTCACGACCTGCGCGACCTGGGACAGGGCCTCCGTGGGCAGGTTGCACACGCCGTAGCCATTGCCCCAGCAGTGCACCTGGCCCGCCTTCGTGAGGGCATAGCCGTGCAGCGTGCCGCCCCCCACGGAGATGACCTCCGAGAGGTCCGAGGGAGGGGAACTTTCGCCCGTGAAGCTGGACCCGAATCCCGTCACGGTGCCGTCCCGCTTGAGGACGATGGTGTGGTTGCCCGCCGCCGCCACCTCCGCCACGTCCGAGAGGCCCGCGGGGACCGTCGTCGCGTTGTTCTCATTGTGACCCCAGGCCACCACGCGGCCGTCCATCGTCACCGCGACCACGTGGGTCAAGCCTCCGTCGATGGACACCACGTCCTTCAGCCCCTGGGGAACCACGGACTCCGGCTCCGAGTGCATGCTCCAACCGAGGACCGTCCCATCCGCCCGGAGCACGAAGCAGGTGTAGCGCGCGCAGGCCACGGCCACGCCGTCGTGCACGTCAAGGGGCGGGAGGTATGCGGCTTCACCGCCCCACAACACCAGCGAGCCGTCTGCCTTCAGCAGAACGCTGTGGTAGGTCCCCAGCGCGACGCCCACCAGGCCGCCCACCTGCGGGGGATTCTCGATGGGCGGCCACCCTTTTCCCCACGTCACGAGGGTGCCGTCGGGCCGGATGCCCGCGCCCAGGGAATTCTCGACGAACACCGTCCTGGCCCGCAGGACGCGCACCGAGTCCGTGACCACCGGGCGCCAGGACGCCTCCATCGTCACCACCACCGGCTGGTCCCCGGAAGCGAGCGACGCGGCCACCCGCGCGACGATCTTCGCGTCCGTCCAGGAGAAGTACTCCGCGACCGGAACCCCACCCACCGTCACCGTGCTCTCGCCACGCGCCATCCCGAAGGGCCCGCCCGTGATCGTGAGGACGCCGCCCTGCACCGACAACAGGGGGACGGTGACCGCCGGGGCGGTCTCATTCCGGGCCAGCACGAAGTCCACGGAGGGGTTCTCGTCGCGAACCACCGCCAGGTCCCGAGAGGCCTTCTTGTAGTGGTCCATGTGCGCCACCACGGTCCGGGCGCCCGGGAGCACCGCGGGCAGCGTGAAGGCGCCCTGCGCGTCCGTCACCGCGCTGACGTCGGTGCCAGGGACGGAGACGAGCACCCCCGCCGGAGAGCTGTTGTCCTCCATGCGGACGGTCCCCGTCACACGCCCCACGGCGAGCACGAGCTTGAGCGACACCTCCGCCGCCGCCCCGGCCTTGACCTCCACCCGCTGCGAGCTGTCGACGTAGTCCGCGTGGGACGCCACCAGCGTGTGTCCACCGCGCGGCAGGTTCGACAGGGTGAACTCGCCCAGCGAATTCGACGTGGCCACGGCGCCCGTGCCGTCCACGCGTACCTGGGCGCCCGCCAGCGCGTCCCCCGCTTCTGTCGTGACGTGTCCCCGCACCTGCCCCATGTCGTCATCAGCGCCACAAGCGGACAGCACGGCCAGGAGCAGCGCCCAGAGCGCGCCCTTTCTCTTCATCATCATGTGGATTCTTCCCGGTGGAGGGCGCGAGGCGCCCGGTCAGTCTGGTGAAGCCGTTCCGGGCACGACGTCCCGTAACGAACCCCTCAAACGCGCTGGGAGTGCGAAAATTGACTCTGTGCGTGTTTTTCCAGATCACGCGAAGTGAAGAAGAAATCCGGGGCGTCAACACCCCAGACCGCTGCTTCACCTCACCGGGATGACGGACCCGCGCCCGCGCTCAGCCCAGCGCGGCGACGAAGTCCCGCAGGCGCGCGAGGCCCTTCTGGAGCACCTCGCGCGAGGTGACGAAGCTCATGCGGATGTAGCCCGGCGCGCCGAAGGGGTCTCCCGGCACCGCCGCCACGAGGAAGTCGTTGAGCAGCGCCTCGGAGAGCTGCAGCGAGTCCGTCAGCGGCTTGCCCTTGTACGTCTTGCCCAGCAGGCCGCGCACGTCCGCCATCGCGTAGAAGGCCCCTTCCGGCAGCCGGCAGCGGATGCCGGGGATGGCGTTGAGCCCCGCGACGAACAGGTCCCTGCGCGCGCGGTACTCGTTCACCATCGCGGTGATGGTGTCCGTGGGGCCGTTGAGCGCAGCCAGCGCCGCCTTCTGGGTGATGGAGGACGCGTTGGAGGTGGACTGGTCCTGCACGAGCTGCATGCCGGAGATGAGCGCCTTGGGCCCGGCCGCGTAGCCCAGCCGCCAGCCCGTCATCGCGTAGGACTTGGACAGGCCGTTGGACACCAGCAGCCGGGGCACCAGGTCCGGCGCCACGTTGCCGATATTGAGGAACGGCTCCCCCGTGTAGAGGAGCTTCTCGTACATGTCGTCGGTGACGAGCATGCAGTCGTGGCCGCGCACCGCGTCCGCGATGCCCTCCAGCGTGGCGCGCGAGTACACCGCGCCCGTGGGGTTGGCCGGGCTGTTGAGCACGATGGCGCGCGTGCGCGGGGTGAGCGCCTTCTTGATGGCGGCGGGGTCCGGCGCATAGCCGTCCTCCTCGCGCGTGGGGACGATGACCGGCGTGCCGCCCGCCAGGTGCACCATGTCCGGGTAGCTCACCCAGTACGGCGCGAAGATGATGACTTCATCCCCTTCATCCAGCAGCGCCTGGAAGCAGTTGTAGAGCGACTGCTTGCCGCCCGCCGTCACCACCACCTGATCCGGCGCGTACTTCAGGCCGTTGTCCTTCTCCAGCTTGCGGCAGACCGCCTCGCGCAGCTCCGGCATGCCCGCGGTGGCGGTGTACTTGGTGAAGCCCGAGCGGAGCGCGTCGATGGCCGCCTGCTTCACGAACTCCGGCGTGTCGAAGTCCGGCTCACCGGCGGCCAGCACCACCACGTCCTTGCCACTGGCGGCGAGCGCCTTGGCGCGGGCGTTGAGGGCCAGGGTGGCGGAGGGCTTGATGGCTTGCAGCCGGCGGGCGAGTTTCATGCGCCCTGCCTAGCGCGGAACTCCCGAAGCGGACAAGCACAACGGGCGCGCTGCGTTGCCCTGTCGCCGCTCCGGGGCCCTACGGTTTCGGGCCGAACTTCTTCTTCAGCCCCGCGTTCACGTTCGGGGGGACGAGCCCCTCCACGTTGCCTCCGAAGGTGGCGACCTCCCGGACGAGCTGCGAGGAGATGTAGAAGTAGTCCTCGCCCGTCATCATGAAGACAGTGTCGATGTCCGGCGCCAGCTTGCGGTTCATGTTCGCCAGCTGGAACTCGTATTCGAAGTCCGACACCGCGCGCAGCCCGCGGATGACGACGCTCACGTTGCGCTGGTGCACGTAGTCCACGAGCAGGCCGTGGAAGGCGTCCACCTCCACGCGGCTGTCGTTCACCGCCTCGCGGATGAGCTCGATGCGCTCCTCCTGGCTGAAGAGGGGCGTCTTCTTCGGGTTCACCGCGATGGCGACGATGAGCCGGTCGAACATCTTCAGGCTGCGCTGGATGAGGCTCAGGTGCCCGTTGGTGAGCGGATCAAACGAACCAGGATAGATGGCAACCGGCATGGGTGCCCGGAAGTCTCGGCGGGCCCAGGGGGCGGGTCAAGCGCACGTCACGGCGCCCGGTAGAAGCTCACCAGGGTGTCCCCGAACCGGCGCTGGTCCTCCCGGGTGAGCCCGGCGTGGGCGTCCGGGGCCGCCTCCCGCTTGTCGTGCTCCACCACCACGGTGCCGCCCGGCGTCACCACGCCCGCGGCCGCCACCGCCTCCAGCACCGTCTCCACCACGCGCGCCGCGTAGGGCGGATCCGCGAAGACGAGCTCGAACTTCTCCCCCTGCTTGCCCAGCGTCCCCAGCGCACGGACCACGGGCTGCGCCAGGATGGACACCTGGGCGCTGAAGCCCAGGGCGTCGGTGTTCTTGCGGCACAGCTCCAGGGCCTCGCGGTCCTGGTCCACCAGCACCAGCCGGCCCGCGCCCCGCGACAGGGCCTCCAGCCCCAGCGCGCCGGTGCCCGCGTACAGGTCCAGCACGGCCTGGCCGTCCAGGAACTGGCCCAGCATGTTGAAGATGGTTTCCCGGACCCGGTCCGCCGTGGGGCGGATGTGTCCGGACGACGGCTTGGGCCCCGTCAGGGCCCGGCCCTTCGCGCTGCCTGCCACGATGCGCATGGGCGCCCTTCTAGCCCAGGTCGCCGTCCGGCTTCGCCAGGAACGCCATGGCCACCGACGCCGAGCGGTGCGCCCCCAGCGCCGCCAGCGTCTCCGTGGCCTCCGCGAAGGACAGCGCCTCCAGCGTCTCGCGCGCGCCAGGCGACAGGGGCGGCAGCCCCTCCTCCAGCACGGACAGCAGCTCGCCGGCCGGCATGCCCGCCGCCTGGGCCCGCGCCACCACCGGCTCGCGCACCTCCGGCGGCCAGGCGCGCAGGGCCAGCGGTCCCAGGGGCCCTCCCCGGTCCACCTTGCGCACGCCCGCGGCCACGTAGCTGGCCAGCCCCCGCGCCGCCCCCGTGGACACGTCCTCCACCGTCACCGCCACGCCCTTGGCCGAGGCGGTCTCCACCACCCGGCGCAGCTCCTCCACGTCCAGCTCACCGTCCCCCAGCTGCGCGTCCGGCACGCGCAGCAAGCGCACCGGGACCTGCCACTGCGACAGCCCCTCCAGCAGCGTCGCGCACGCGTCCACCAGCCCGCCGGAGGACACCTGCGGCGGGGAGACCTCCAGCGACAGCTCGCGCTCCTTGAGCGGGCCCACCAGCGCGTTCACCGCCTCCACGGCCTCGTAGGACGTGAGGCGCGACAGATCCAACGACACCAGCGCGAAGCCCGCGTCCACCACGCGGAAGAGCCCTTCCTGGAGCGCGTCCAGCACGTCCGCGTCCGTGGACGTCACCCGGATGGGACCGGCCTGGAGGAACAGGGGCCGGGTGTGCCCGGCCTCCTGGGCGGCCGCGTGCACCGCCTGCACGAAGCGCTCGGGCGCGCCCCGGTCCGCCAGCGGGTGCGGACACGCCAGGCCCAGCACCGCGTCCTCCGCGCGCGCGGCGCCCAAGAGGCCCGGCAGCGCGCCCTTGGACAGCACCGGCAGGCACGGCAGCGCCATGGGCGTGGACTCCAGCGCCCGCAGCAGCTCCCGTGGATCCAGCAGGGGCACCCGGGAGCCCGGGCCCACCCGCGCCACCACGTTGCCCGGCCGCAGCGACAACACCTTGTCCAGCACGCTCATAGGAGCCGGCGAGAATCCCCGCCCCGCGCGCCTTTCGCAAGCGTGAGTCAGTGCACCTCGCCCAGGTGGGCGTAGGACTGGCTCTCGATCTGGATGGTGGTGTGGTCGATGCCGAAGCGGTCGAAGAGGTCGTGCTTCACCGCGGACAGGATGTCGTCGTTGTTGCAGACCATGGGGTCCGCCACCACCAGGTGCGCGGACAGCGCGTACATCCCGCTGGAGATGGTCCACACGTGCAGGTCATGCACCGCCTGCACGCCCGGCACCTTCCCCATGAGATCCCTCACCTGCTCCAGGTCCACGTGCGCGGGCACCGCCTCCAGCAGCACGTCCACCGCGTCCTTCACCAGCCGCAGCGCGCCCACGACGATGATGGCGGAGATGAGCACGGAGATGATGGGGTCCACGATGTACCAGCCGGTCCACCACATGATGCCCGCGCCAATGAGCACGCCCACCGACGACAGCGTGTCCCCCAGCACGTGCAGGAACGCGCCGCGCACGTTCATGGAGTGCGTCTGGTGCAGGAAGCCCAGCGCCGCCAGGTTCGCGACCAGGCCGATGCCCGCCACCAGCGACATGGTCCCCAGCTCCACCGGGGCCGGCGTGCGCATGCGCTCCCAGGCCTCCATCAGGATGAAGATGGTGATGACCAGGAGCAGCACCCCGTTGAGCAGCGCGCTCAGGATCTCCATCCGGTAGTAGCCGTAGGTCTTCTTCAGGTCCGCGGGCCGCCCGGCGAACCACAGCGCCAGCAGGCTCAGGACCATGGCCGACACGTCCGTCAGCATGTGCCCGGCGTCGGAGAGCAGCGCCAGCGAGTTGGTGAGGAAACCCCCCACCGCCTCCGCCACCATGATGGTCGCCGTCAGCCCCAGCGCGAACAGCAGCCGGCGGCGGTCCTTGCGCCGCTCCTCCGCCAGCCCGCCCCGCTTGGGGCCGTGCGAATGTCCATGCCCATGGCCATGCGAGTGCCCATGGTGGGAATGGTCATGATCGTGGTCGTGCGAATGGCCGTGCCCTGCCCTGCCGTGTGTATGTGGGGGTGCGCTCACAGGGAACCAGGGTACGCGAACAGCGCCGTCATTCAGACAGGTGCCGCTGGATTGATTTCGGACAACCCCGTAGATCCATTGTCCTGATCCGCAACAGGGCGAGGACCGTGGGGATGGACTTCGAGAAGCATCAGAATCTGCACACCATTGTCATGTTGAGGGATGTCATCCGCAAGTGGTGGCAGGTGGAGCTGTCGTTCGCGGATCGCAACGGCCTGGTCCACGACTGGCAGCGCGGGGATTTCATCCCGCCGCCCAACGACTTCTGCCGCCACTCGCTGGGGGCGCGGGAGGGGATGCGGCGGTGTGCCCAGTCGGTGCGGGTGCTCCACGAGAAGTTCAAGGCCGCCAAGAACCTGCGCCGCTCGCTGTTCCACGACTGCCACCTGCGCCTGTCCATCGTGGGCGCGCCGCTCTACATCCGCAACGAGTACGAGGGCTTCCTCTTCGTGGAGGGCTTCGCCCGCCAGCCGCTCACGCCCGGCGACGGCCAGGTGCTGCTGGGGAAGATGCGCGACATCGCCCCCGGGGCGCTGCTGGAGCTGGAGGGCGCCGCGGAGCGCGTGCCGGTGCTGGACGGCTCGGAGCTGAGCAAGCTGTCGGACCTCTTGGAGTTCGCGGTGACGGAGATCGCCAACCAGGAGGTGGAGCTCACGCGCAAGGAGGAGACCATCCAGTCCATGGCCTCCGAGCTGTCCAACCGCTACCGCTTCGAGAAGATCATCGGCCGCTCCGGGGCCATGAACGAAGTCTTCCGCCTGATGGAGAAGGTGGCGAACTCCGACTCCACCGTCCTCATCAACGGCGAGTCCGGCACGGGCAAGGAGCTGGTGGCGCGCGCCATCCACCACAACGGCCCGCGCAAGGACAAGCCGTTCGTCGTGCAGAACTGCTCCGCCTTCAACGACAACCTGCTGGAGAGCGCCCTCTTCGGGCACACCCGGGGCGCCTTCACCGGCGCGCTCAAGGACAAGAAGGGCCTCTTCGAGGTCGCGGACACGGGCACCTTCTTCCTGGATGAAGTGGGCGACATGTCCCCCGCCCTCCAGGTGAAGCTCCTGCGCGTGCTCCAGGAGGGCACCTTCCTGCCCGTGGGCGGCACCCAGTCCCGCGAGGTCGACGTGCGCGTCATCGCCGCCACCCACAAGGACCTGGGCGAGCTGGTCAAGCGCGGCGAGTTCCGCGAGGACCTCTTCTACCGCATCAACGTCATCCGCCTGCAGCTGCCGCCCCTGCGCGAGCGCAAGGACGACCTGCCCGTCCTCATCGACCACTTCCTGCGCAAGCACCACCGCGAGGGCCAGCGCGCGCGCGGCCTGGCGCCGGAGGCCCTGGGCATCCTGGGCGCGTACGCGTGGCCCGGGAACATCCGCGAGCTGGAGAACGAAATCGAGCGGCTGCTGGTGCTGGGCGGCGAGCTGGAGGTCATCCCCGCGGAGCTGCTCTCCAGCCGCATCCGCGACGCCGTCGTCCCCGGAGGCGGGCCCTTCATCGCCCCGCGCGCGCACGGCAAGCTGCACGAGGCGGTGGAGTCCCTGGAGAAGGAGATGATCCACCAGGGCCTGGTGCGCACCCGCTACAACAAGAGCCGGCTGTCGCGGGAGCTGGGCATCAGCCGCTCCAACCTCATCCTGAAGATCTCCCGCTACGGGCTGGACAAGGGCATCCCCGAAGGCCTGGACGCGGACGAGGTGGAAGCGTGAGCGCGCCCCATGGACAGGCGGTCTCCTTCCGCCAGGACTCGCTGCGGGTCCCCGACGGCGCGGACCTCTACTACCAGGTGCGGGGCGAGGGCAGCCCGGGCATGGTGCTGTGCGACGGCCTGGGCTGTGACGGCTTCGCGTGGAAGTACCTCCTGCCCTACCTGGGCCGGCGCCACCGCGTGCTCAGATGGCACTACCGGGGCCACGGCAAGAGCACCGTCCCCACGGACCGCACGCGCATCGGCATGGAGTACACCTGCGACGACCTGGCGCGGGTGATGGACGCGGCGGGCATGGAGAAGGCCGTCCTCTTCGGCCACTCCATGGGCGTGCAGGTGGCGCTGGAGTTCCACCGCCGCTACGCCCGGCGCGTGGAGGGGCTGGTGCTGGTGTGCGGCAGCTACGGCCTGCCCCTGGACACCTTCCATGACTCCACGCTGCTCAAGCGCCTCTTCCCCACCCTGAGGGCCGCGGTGGAGCGCTTCCCCCGCCACACCGCGCGCATCGTGCACGGGGCGCTCACCACGGAGCTGGTGGTGCAGCTGGCCATCCGCCTGGAGATGAACCCGGAGCTCATCGCGCGCAACGACCTGGCGCCCTACTTCACGCACCTGGCGCGGATGGACCCCGTCGTGTTCGTGCGCACCCTGGACTCGCTGGCGAACCACACCGCCGAGGACCACCTGGAGCGCGTGGACGTGCCCACCCTGGTGGTCGCCGGGGAGAAGGACCGCTTCACCCCCGGGTGGTTGTCCCGGAAGATGGCCGAGCGCATCCCCGCCTCCGAGCTCCTGATGATTTCCGAGGGCACCCATACCGCCCCACTGGAAGTCCCGGGGCTCGTGGAGCTGCGCGTGGAGCGCTTCCTCAGAGAGCGGCTGGGGGTTGAAACCGCGGAGTCACAGCCAAAGGTGGGATAAGCGCCCGGCGGGTGGGGGGCTTGATTGTTTGCCTGCTGGACACCCGCGTTCATTGCAGGTGGGAAGCCCCCGGCATATAAGCCCCCGCCTTCCGGGTTCCGGTGGGATTGAGAAACCCCGTCCTGGGCGTCTCTCCTCGCACCTTCTTTCAGTCAGTTGGTCCGCATGATCTCTCGCGAAAACATCCGCAACGTCGCCATCGTCGCTCACGTCGACCACGGCAAGACCACCCTCGTCGACCACCTGCTCCGGCAGGCAGGCACCTTCCGCTCCAATGAGCACGTGGCCGAACGGGTCATGGACTCGAACGACCTCGAACGCGAGAAGGGCATCACCATCCTCGCGAAGAACACCGCCGTCTCCTACAAGGGGATGCAGATCAACATCATCGACACCCCGGGCCACGCCGACTTCGGTGGCGAGGTGGAGCGCGGTCTGCGCCTGGTCGATGGCGTCATCCTGCTGGTGGACGCCGCTGAAGGTCCCCTGCCCCAGACGCGCTTCGTGCTCACCAAGGCGCTGGCCATGGGCCTGAAGACGGTGCTGGTCATCAACAAGATCGACCGTCAGGACGCCCGGGCCAAGGAAGTGCTGGACCTGGTGTACTCGCTCTACATCGACCTGGGCGCGAACGAAGAGCAGTTGGAGATGCCCGTCCTCTACACCGTCGCGCGCCAGGGTCAGGCCTCCACGTCGCTGGACGTGCCGGGCAAGACGCTGGAGCCGCTGTACGACGCCATCATCAAGCACATCCCGCCCCCGCCCGCGCCCCCGGCGGAGCAGACGACGCTGCAGCTGCTCGTCGCCAACCTGGACTACGACGACTACGTCGGCCGTCTGGCGGTGGGCCGCGTGCAGGCGGGCCGCATCACCCCGAACATGCCCGTGTCCGTCGTCCGCGAGGGCGGCAAGGTGCAGCAGGGCAAGGTCGTGAAGCTGTTCGGCTTCTCCGGCCTGAAGCGCACGGAGATCCCGGACGCGGGCCCCGGTGAGATCGTCTCCATCGCGGGCATTGAAGAGATCTCTATTGGCGACACCATCGCGGACGCCGAGAAGCCCGTGGCGCTGCCGCGCATCACCGTGGACGAGCCCACGATGATGATGATCTTCAAGGTCAACGACGGGCCGCTGGCGGGCAAGGAGGGCAAGTACGTCACCTCCCGCAACCTGCGCGAGCGCCTGTACCGCGAGGCCTACCGCAACGTGGCCGTGCGCGTGGAGGACACCGCGACGCCGGACGCGTTCCGCGTGGTGGGCCGTGGCGAACTGGCGCTGGCGGTCATCATCGAGAACATGCGCCGCGAGGGCTACGAGCTCACCGCCTCCAACCCGGAGCCCATCACCAAGGTGGTGGACGGGCAGACGCACGAGCCCATGGAGCTGCTCTTCTGCGACGTGCCGGAGAACAGCGTGGGCGCGGTGACGGAGCGCCTGGGGCCCCGCAAGGGCCGCATGACGGACATGGCGCAGCTGGGCTCGGGCCGCACCCGCCTCCAGTTCCGCATCCCCGCGCGCGGCCTCATCGGGTTCCGCTCGGAGTTCCTCACCATCACCCGCGGTGAGGGCATCATGAGCAGCCAGTTCGACGGCTTCGAGCCGTGGTTCGGCTACATCCCGAAGCGCGCCAACGGCGCGATGGTCTCCGACCGCCTGGGCGACACGGTGCCCTACGCGCTGTTCAGCATCCAGGAGCGCGGCCAGCTCTTCATCGGCGCGGGCGTGACGGTGTACGAGGGCATGATCATCGGCGAGCACGCGCACCCGTCCGAGCTCAACGTCAACTGCTGCCGCGAGAAGAAGCTCACCAACATCCGCGCCGCCGGCCGCGACGAGAACGTCATCCTCGTGCCGCCCAAGGAGATGGGGCTGGAGAAGGCCCTGGAGTGGATCGCCGACGACGAGCTCGTCGAGGTGACGCCCAAGTCCGTGCGCATGCGCAAGAAGGCGCTGGCCGTGGGCGAGCGCTACCGCGCCGAGCGCGACCGCAAGCGCGAGGAGCGCGCCGAGGCGGAGTAGTCCTTCGCCTTGAACGCCTGAAGCTTCCAGGGGCCGTCACCCGCGCACACGCGGGTGGCGGCCCCTCTTTCGTTCCAGGCCTAGAAGCCGAACTGGACGAGCCGGGCGCGGTACGGCGAGGAGTTGCTCCGGCCCGCCTGGTCGTCCCAGCCCTTGAACTCCACGTCGTCCAAGAGCCGCTCCGTCTGGCCGTTGACGGTGACGGCGTTGATCAACGGCGCGCTGAGGGACCCCACGTTGCGGGCCGCGAGCCGGTTCTCCGGGTCCAGCGCCTCCTGCCGTCCCTGGGAGCAGCTGTCGGTGAAGTAGCAGCCCCGGTCGCAGGTGGCCTTCGCGTTGTAGGCGCCGTGCTTGTTGCCGGCCACGTAGATGCGCGGCGCGCCCCGGAACGCGCCCGCGTATTCGAGCTGCGCGTAGGAGTACCAGCCCGACGAGTCGCAGGCCGACTCCAGGTGCGCGGACAGGAAGGCCTGGTCCAGGAACCAGCGGCCGTCGGCGTAGTGCACGTCCAGCACCTGGAACTCGGAGTCCCCGTCGTGCGCGAAGACGTTGAAGATGCCCAGGCTGGGGATGCCGTGATCCTCGAAGTAGGCGCTCATGTAGAAGATGCGCAGGGTGTGCAGCGCGGAGTTCAGGCGCCGCGCCGCGAAGTACGGCCGCCGCGCCACGCCCTTCTCGCCCTGGGCAATCCACAGCGTGGGCATGAAGGCCGCCGCCACCTGGAGCTCGCAGGTGTCGCTCACGCCGTCACCGTCCGCGTCCGGCACCTGGCCCCAGCACGCTTCCGCGGGCGGCAGGTCTGGGAGGCCCTGCGCGAGCGCGGGGACGGACAGCAACGACAGCACCAGCACCCACGCGCGGGCGCGGGAACGGACGACGGGGGTCATGGGCATACCTGCAAGGGGCTGCGAGGGTGCCTTCCACGGTGCGCACACGGCGAAGGGACCTGAATCCGCCCCCCGGTCGTGGCCCGTGTCCGCCGCCCGTCGAAGCGGTAGTAGAACCGCGCACGGACGTCCGGCGGGAGGAAGCGTGGAGTCGAACGCGGGAAAGCCTCGGGGCCTCTTGTATCCGCGCCCGGATCCCCGGCACTTCGAGCACGTCCGCGTCCCGCGAGCTACGCCCGGCAGGCGGCGCATGGAGCGGACCCTCAATCAATGAAGGGACGAAACGGATGAAGACGATTGGATTGCTGGGCGGGATGAGCTGGGAGTCCTCGGCGGAGTACTACCGGCTGATCAACGAGCACGTGAAGCGAGAGCTGGGGGGCCATCACTCCGCGAAGGTCGTCCTCTACAGCGTGGACTTCCAGGAGATTGAGCACGCCCAGAGCAGCGGCCGGTGGGACGAGGCGGCCCGCATCCTGTGCGACGCCGCCCGGGCGCTGGAACGCGCGGGGGCCGAGGCCCTGGTGCTGTGCACCAACACCATGCACAAGCTGGCGGCGGACCTCTCCTCCGCCATCCGCATCCCCTTCCTCCACATCGCGGAGGCCACCGCCCAGGAGGTCCTCCGCGCCGGGGTGAAGACCGTGGGCCTGCTCGGAACGCGCTACACGATGGAGCAGGACTTCTACAAAGGCAGGCTCGCCGAATCAGGCCTGGAGGTCCTGGTGCCCACCGACGAGGAGCGCCAGGTAGTCCATGACGTCATCTACCAGGAGCTGTGCCTGGGCCAGGTGAAGGCCGCCTCCCGGGAGCGCTACCAGCGCATCATGGAGAGCCTGGTCCGCCGGGGCGCCCAGGGCATCATCCTGGGCTGCACGGAGATCACCCTGCTGATCAAACCCGGTGACGCGTCGGTGCCGGTGTTCGACACCACGGCCATCCACGCCCGGAAGGCCGCCGGGTTCTGTCTGGGCTCGTAGCCCGTCTCAGAACGTGTACTTCACGCGCGGGAACACGGCGAACGTCATGATGTTGGGCCCGATGATGTAGCGCCCGAGCAGGTCCGCGCCCACGGAGAAGTGCTCGAAGGACGTCGCGTACTCCACGCCCACGCCCAGGCCCGCGTTGAAGGCGTTGATGGAGCGGCCCGGGTCCCCCTTCTCCGGATCCACCGGCGTGGGGTCCAGGCGCGTGTAGCCCGCCGCCACCTTGGGCGTCAGGTAGAAGCGGTGGGCCAGCTGCACGTGGTACGCGGCCGTCAGGTCGCCGAAGGCCACCGTGAAGTTGTCCGACAGCGCGCAGACATTGGACTCCGGCAGGTAGCCCGCGAAGCAGTTCTGCGCGGAGGAGCCCAGCGCGAAGTGGGCGCCCAGCGACAGCCGCTCCGTCAGGTCGTAGCCGATGCCCAGCTGCACGTACGACTGCGCGTTGGAGTAGCTGTTCTCGCCGCCCACCGTGAAGAACACCCCGACGTCGGTCTCGGTGAAGAACCCCCGGCGCGGCTCGAATGGGACGCCCTCCGGCGGGGTGGCTCCCAGGGCCGGCGTCGCCAGCGCGAACGCGGCCAACAGCAGCGACTTCCTCACGACTCCTCCCGTCACGTTGTCCTCCTGCTCCCTCGCACTCCAGGCAGCAGCGGCACGGACAGTAGTGATGCCGGGCACGAAACGGCAGCGGGGAAAAACGAAAATGGCGTGGACCGTTTCGTCCACGCCACTTCGGTCTTCCAGTCTACGAATCGCGCCCCGGACTACTCAGCGGCGTCCGCGCCCGAGGGCGAGAACAGCCAGGGGTACGTCACGTTCACCACGCCGCCGCCCTTGGGCTCCGGGAACTTCCAGCGGCGGATGCGGGAGATCATGCACTGCTCCGCGGGGGTGCTGCCCAGCGTGGACTCCGACACGGTGGCGTCCGCCACCGCGCCCGCCGGGTCGATGGTGAAGGCCACCGCGACCTTGCCGGCCAGCGACGGGTTCTTGTTCAGCTCCGACTCGTAGCAGTACTTGATCTCGTTCTGGTGCCGCCGGATGACCTTGGCGATGACGTCCTTGTCCAGGCCGCCAATCACCGTCGTCTTGCCGGGGATGACCTTGGTGACGGACTTGCCGCGGCCGCCCAGGTCGATGCCGCCGGACCCACCCGTGCCCCGGCCGTTGCCCTGGGTGCCCAGGCCGCCGATGCCCAGCGCCGTGCCGCCACCGCCGTTGCCCGTGCCGCGCGAACCCAGGCCGCCCACGCCGTGCGCGTCACCCATGGCCGCGCCGCCCTTGAGGCCGCCCAGCGAGTTGTTGATGCCGGTGCCGATGCCGCCCGGACCGAACACATCCGACGCGCCACCCTTCATGCCCTTGAGCGCGCCCAGCAGACCGACCTTGCCCACCACCTGGCGGTCCTTCTCCTTCTTGCTCTTGTCCACCACCGGGGTGCCCGGCTTGGAGGGCGCGGCCTCCTCCTGCTTCGCCTCCTGCTTGCCGAACTTGCCCTCTTCGTCCTTGGCCTTGGCGCCCTCTTCCACGCCGGAGAGCTGGAGCTTCTTCGCCTCCTCCTTCTTCTGCGGGGCGATGAGGAACTTGGCCACGCGCTGCTGGGACTCGAAGACGTCGTCCGCGGACTTCGTCTCCGTGCGCGGCGTCAGCACCATGGCGGTGACGAACGCCGCCGCCACGAGCAGGCAGATGGCGGAGATCTTGAAGAAGCTGAAGTCGCGGTCCGACAGCGACGTCGCCAGGATGGCCGGCGACGGCTTCACGTAGCGCATCACGAACGCCACCGTGCCCAGCGACACCTCCGCCCGGTCATGCAGGCCCAGGGTGAAGAGCTGCTCCTGGTCCGGCGTGGCGTTGTTGAGCTGGCCCGCGGCGCGCAGCGCGTCCTTCGTGCGCACGTCACCGTTGTTGGTGACGAACACGCCGGAGCCCGCCGGAGCGCGCAGCTCCAGCTTGTCGCCCTTGCTCACCGCGAGCACGTGGCTCTTGCCCACCTGCGGCGAGTACACGGTGAAGGTGTTCTTCGCGCCCTCGCCGATGGTGACCGGCGCGCCGTCCTTGAAGTGCTGGACCTCCAGCATCTGGTCGCCCCAGAGCATGGAGACCTGCAGCACCTTCGCGTCAGGCGTCGGCTGCGCGTCCCGGGGCAGCGGCTCCTGCAGGTGCGGCGGAGGCTGCGGCTTGCGGGCCGCCGCCACCTGGGGAGGCGTGGCCTTGCGCGCCGCCACCGGAGGCGCCGGAGGACCGAACACCGGGGTGGACGTCACGTTCGTGGACACCTGCGTGCCCAGCGCGCCCGCCGGAGCGGAGCGCGGCGTGCTCACCGTGCCCACCACGTTGGCCGCGTTCATCGCGGGCCGCGGAGGAGGAGGCGCCTGCCGCATGTTCGGAGGCACCGGGGCCGCGTGGGCCACCGGCGCCGCGTGGGCCACCGGCGCCGGAACCGGAGCCGCCGGAGGCATCACCGGGCGCTGCTGGAACACGCCGGGCTGGGCCACCGCCGCCGCCGGAGCCACCGGCCGGGGCGCGTCACCGAAGAGCACCTCCACCTGAGAGGTGCCCACCGTGAGCACGTCCCCGGGCTTGAGCGCCGTGGGGATGATGAGCTTCTGCCCGGACACCTGGGTGCCACCTTCACTGCCCAGGTCGATGGCCGTCACGGAGCCATCGTTGTCCACCTTCAGCATCACGTGGAGGTTGGACACGCGCGGATCCTGAATCTTCACCGCCGCCTGGGCGCCCGACCCCACGATGACACTCTCCGCCTCCGAAACCGTCTCCTGGATGGAGCCGTCGGGGGTGGTGATCCGAAGCGTCAAACCGTTTTTTCTCGCCGCCGCCATGAAGTTCTTCCTTCTTCCCTTCCCGTCCCGAAAACGTTCAACGCCACCTGTGCTGTCTAGAGATTGTCCGCCGACTTCTGAAGCTCCGGGTCGAAGTTCTCCCGGACCTTGATGAGGCTCTGGAAATCCGTCTTCTTGCGGTTGAGCACGTAGGAGCCCTCCGGCTTCGTGAGCTCGCCCTCCACCGCGACATCCGTGAAATCAATCACCGTCTTCTTGCGGTACACGGTGCGATCCTCCTCCTGGATGATCTTCACCGAGTCCCTGCCGCTGTCCTGCGCCAGGGCGGGAGCCGCCCCCAGTCCCGCCACCATCACCATCGCTGCCAGCAGTCTTTTCATGTGATGTCTCCGCCAGGCCCGCTTCGCGCCATCCATTGCAGGGCTCGCACCAACTCCAAGTCCCTGGATTCTAAGGGAGTCGCCCGGCCGCTTGCACCTGGGGGCCTGGAGACGGGAAGAAAGTTCTCGTCCTTCCCGCCAGGGCGACTGTTGTTTCTTCAGGGCGTCGGCGCAGGCGAAGGCGCCGCCTGTCCATTGCCAGACGTTTCGTTGGCGGCGGGCGCGGCCGGAGCCGCTTCGGGAGCCGCCTCCGAAGCCGCCTCGGGCGCACCGGTGCTGCCTTCCGCGGCGCCCTCGGCGGGGATCTGCTCGGGCGCGTTGGCGTCCTGGGGCAGCTGGTTCATCACGGACGAACCCGCGCCTCCGGTGGCGGCCGCGTCCGTCTTGGGCTCGCCCTCCGCCTCCGCCGTGGCGGCCGGAGCCGGCGCCGGCGGCGGGTTCTTGAGCATGTTCTGCAGGCCGTTCACCTTGGCGGTGATGAGCTGCTTGTCCTGATCCGTCGAGACGGGCAGCTCCTTGCAGCGGTCCAGGAACGCGATGGCCTTCTCGAAGCCCGCGCGGTCGGCCGCGTACGCCCAGCCCGCGCCGCACACCGCCTCCGGCTTGTCCGCGGCGCGCGCGAGCACCTTCTCGAAGGCCTCGCCCGCGGCCACGCCCTTCTTCGGATCCAGGCCCTTCTGGCCGTCCAGCGCGTACGCCAGGTACAGCTGGCCCTCCAGGCCGTCGGGCTCCAGGGACAGGGCCTTGGTGAAGGCCTTCTCCGCGCCCGCGTAGTCGCGGTAGCTCAGCGCCAGGGCGCCCAGGTTGAGGTGGCCGGGCGCGAAGTTGTCATCCAGCGACACGGCCTTCTGGAACTGGGCGAGCGCGCGCGGGCGGTCGTCCATCTTCAGGTAGATCATCCCCAGCGTGTTGGAGATGGCCGGGTCGTCCTGCGCCACCTTGCGCGCGTTGATGACCAGCAGCTCCGCCAGGCGGTACTGGCCTCGGTCGTACGCCACCAGCGCCAGCGTCTTGTACGCCTCCGCGTTGTCCTTGCTGCGCGCGAGCACGCGCCGGCCGGTGGCCTCCGCCTCGTCCAGCTTGCCCGCCAGCCGGTACGTCGCGGCCAGCGCGTTGAGCACGGGCTCGTCGTGTTCGTGGCCCGGCGTCTGGAGCGCCTTCGTGTACAGCGCGAGGGCCTCGTCCAGCTGGCCCTCGTGCCGGTGCATCAGCCCCAGGTTCATCACCGACGGGGTATGCGCCGGATCGAGGGTGAGCACCTGCTCGTACGCCGCGCGGGCGTCCGCCGGGCGGCCCTGCTTCTCCGCGATGACGCCCAGGTTGAACCGGGCGTTGAGCGCCTTGGGCTCCTGGGAGACGACCGCCTCGAAGCCCTTGCGCGCGGCGTCCAGGTCACCGGCCTCGTAGGCCTTCAGGGCCTCGGCGAACTGGCCGTCGGTGTCACCCTTCTGCACCGGGGCGGGCGCGGGCGTGGCGGCGGCCACGGCGGCGGGCTTCTCCACCGTGTTCATCGCGACCGGCGTGGGGCGGGGCCCCGTGGCGCAGGCCGTGGTGAAGGCGAAGGCGAAGGCCCCCGCCAGGAACATCCGCTTGGTGCGAAAGCCGTTCATCCCCGTCGTCCCCATCCCCTTCAACTGGCTGCTGATGTCGATGCTGTGGTTCGTCTTCACGGCCGCACCCCCTCGAGCGACGCGGTGGGTTCAGGCTTCGCGGCCTCCGGGGCCCCTTCCGGAGCGGCAGGCTTCGCGCCCTCGGCGGGCACGGCCTCCGGCGCGGCGGCGGGCTTCGGCTCCGCGGAGGCGCTGATGGGGCCGTTGAGGTCCTTCAGCACGCCCGCGGCGATGCGCGAATCACTGCTGCCCCGGTACGTCACCGGCTTCACCTGGGCGTAGGCGCCCGGACGCAGCTTGTTGATCTGATCCTGCGCGGCCAGCGTCCACTCGCTGTAGATGCCCAGCTCGTAGGCCTTCTGGAGGCCCTTCTCCAGGGCCTCGCTGGACTTCTCCTCCAGGGGCATGGCCAGGTTCTCCAGCTCCGCGCGGTACATGCTGAGCTGCTCGTCATCCAGCCCGGAGGGGTCCGGCGAGTCCATGATGTTGCGCGCGAAGTCCGCGTACGCGAGGCCAATGCGGGTCAGCGCCGCGATGCCCCACTCGCCGGAGCCCGTGGCGAGCACCGCCGCGTACTCCTTCTCCACGCGCAGCATCTCCTTCTGCTTGGCCTGCAGGTCGCGGCGGATGGTGGAGACGCGCGTGAACTTGATGTCGCTGAAGCGCTTCCACGTGGGCTCCAGCGCCAGGAAGCGCGCGTGGCCGTACGCGTTGAGCACCGCGGTGTCCTTGCGCACGCTCTCCGCCAGCTTGTTCCAGCCGCGCACCAGCTCCTCCTGCGCCTTCTCCTGGCCGCGCACGTCCTTCATCTTCTGGTACGCGAGCAGCTGGTGGTAGCGCGCCAGGTACGGCTGCCCCGCGGCGGTGCGCGAGTCCCGGCCGTAGTCCTCCACGAAGCGGTCGAAGGCGCGGGCCGCGTCGCCCCACTTCTTCTCCTTCTCCCACACGAGGCCGATGGAGAACGCCACCTGGGGCACGTCCTTGCGGTCCTTGAAGCGCGTCAGGTAGCTGTTCCAGGCGTTGACGGCCTTCTGGGACTCGCCCAGGCCGTCGTACCAGACGCCCGCGTTGAAGAGGGCGTCCGCCACCCACTCGCCCGCCGCGTCCACCTGCGCCTTGCGCTCGGCGGCCTTCTGCGCGCGCTTGGACTCCGCGTCCTCCGCGGCGCCCGGCGTGTCGTCCTTCTTCGCGACGGTGGTGGCCTTGGCCTTCTTCTCCTTGTCCTTCTTCGACTGCGACTCGCGGGCCTTGAGGGCGGCGTCGTACTCGGCCACGAAGGACTCGGACATGGCCGCGGCCTTCTTGAACTCGGCGACCTTCTCGTAGAGGCCGGACAGCGTGTAGCGGGTCTTCAGCTCGAAGTTGCTGTTCGGGTACTCCTTGAGGACGCGCTCGCCGGCGGTGATGCCCTTGTCCACCTCACCGGCCTCCTGCGCGATGACCATCGCGTAGGTGAGCGCGCGGTCCGCGTTCTCCGACTTGGGGAACTCCGTCACGAAGGCGAGGAACTCCTCGGCGGCCTTCGCCGGGTTCTTCTCCTTCTTGTAGACGACCTCGTCCACGTACTTGTACTGGCTGCCCTCCACCACGCGGGCCACGCGCAGGGCGAAGTCCGAGCCGGGCTTGGACAGCTTCTTGTTGCCCAGGAACTTGCGCGAGAGCGTGTTGAGCTCCTGCCACTCCTCGCGGCTCTCCAGCACGTACATGGTCAGGTCCGCGGCGTCGCGCGAGCGGCGCTCCTCCGGGAACTTGTCGATGATCTCCCCGAAGCGGCGGGCCGCGTCCACGAAGTGCGCGCGGTCGTAGAGGATGACGGCCGCCTGGTAGCGCAGGTCGATCTCATCCTGGTTGCCCGGGAAGAGGGTGTTGTACGTGTCGCACGCGGCGACCAGCCGGTCCTCGAACTTGGTGAGCGGCTGCTCGGCCTGCTCCTTGGCGTCGCGCTTCACCAGCTTCTGCCTGGCGACGTCGCCCTTGTCCTTCTTCTCGTCGACCTTCTGGCCGTCCTTCAGGTCGCTCTTGGAGAGCTGGCCGCGTTCAATCTTGACGAGCTTGTCGTAGGCGAGCACCGCGTTGTACGCGGCGGACTTGCGGTAGGACTCGTTGGAGACCTCCTTCGCGGAGTCGCGGTCCGGGATCTTGAACGCCACCACGGCGTCGTACTCACCGGCGGCGGCCTCCCACTCCTCCAGGGCCCAGAGGATTTCAGCGTAGAAGAAGCGGATGTTGAAGGCGGAGTCCGCGACGAACTCCGGGTTGTCGCTGGAGGCGAACGCGTCCACGTACTGCTTGTAGATGTCGCGCGCGAGCCGGTAGGTCTCCACCTGGCGCGTCTTCTGCGCCTCCTGGTGGTACTCGGTGACCATCACGCGCATGGCCTCTTCGGTCACGCTGAAGGCGTTGCGCAGCACGCCCGCGTTGCCCGCGTTGGCGGTCCACCACTCGCCACCCGGGCGGTAGAGGTCCACCATCCGCTTCATCTCCTTGCGGACCTGCTGGCGCTGGCGCAGCCCTTCGTAGGCGCGCACCACGGCCTGCTGGTACTCGGGAGCGTTCGCGCCCATGGGCGCGTCGTCGATGAGCGTGCGGTACACCAGGATGGCGCTGTCGAAGTGGCCCGCGTCCACCAGGCCCGCGGCCGTCTTGGCGAGCAGCCGGCCCTGGCGCTTGGGCGGGGCCTTCTGCTTGAAGTAGGCGAGCGCCTCCTTGGGCTGATCCAGCTGGACGTAGAAGACGGTGAGGTCGTTGAGGGCCTCCGTGCGCAGGTCGCCCAGCTCCTCGCCGCGCTGGCTCGCGTAGTCCACGACCTCGTGGAGCTTCTTCAGGCCCGCGTCCAGGTCGCCCGCGTTGAAGTCACACCAGGACAGCTTGTAGGTGGCGTAGGCGTAGATCTTGGGAACGCCGGAGTCGCGCGCCTTCTCGTAGTTCTCCTTCGCGGGCGCGAGCTTGTTGTTCTCGAAGTAGTGGTTGCCCAGCTGGATGTACGCGTCCGGGACGAACTGCGACTTCGGGAAGTCGCGGATCAGCTCCTCGTAGCGCGCCACCGCGTCCTCGCGGCGGTTGAGCTCGTAGAGGTTGTAGCCCAGGGAGAAGAGGACCTCGTCGCGGGCCGGGTAGTCCGGGTACTCGCTGAGGATGGCCTCGTAGATGCGCATGGTCTCGGCGCGGTAGCGCTCCGACTCACGGTGGTCCTGCTCCGGAGCGGTGGCCTTCTCGCCGCGCGCCACGGCGGCGTCGTAGGCCTTCTCCGCCGTGAGGAACTTCTCCATCTCCAGCTGGTAGAGGTACTTGGACTTCTCCCAGTAGAGCTCCGACAGGCGGTACTGCATCTCCGCCTTCTGGGTGGAGGTCTCCTGCAGCTTGGGGATGAGGCGCTTGAAGCCTTCAATGGCCTCGTCGCGCTTCTTGTCCGCGAGCGCGTCCTTCTTGGAGTCCGCGATGCGCGGCACGTCCGCGAACTTGGCCGTGGCGGGCTTCACCCGCGCCGGGCCCTTGCGCATGTCCTGGGGCGCGACGCCGGGCGGCAGCTCCGCCTTCTTCGCCTCCTCCTTGTCCTTCTTGCTGGCCTCGGCCTTCCTGGCCGCGGCCTTCGCAGAAGAGGACTTCTTCGTCGCCACCTTGCGCGGCGGTGCCGTCTGCTCCGCCGCCTCCCCCACCCCACCGGCCGCGAGCGCGACGCCCACCGCCAGTGCACCGAACCGAAGAACCACCTTCATGCGAGCTCCTGGAGAACCGCGCCTCGCCACCCTGGGAAAACTTCTGCCCAGTTGGGAGGGACGACGGAAAGTAGACGCGGGTACCCAGATTGAGAAGTGGCCCGGAACGTGCCTTGTGCCCCGGCGTACGCGATCACGCCGAGCCACCTTTCAGGACTCAACATCACGCCAGAAGGCCCCGTCCCCGTGACGCAAAGTCACGGTGGCGGGGCCTCGAGGGTGCTGCCGGTGGCTGTCAGGTGGGCCTGGGGCCTACCCTGCTACTTCTCCTGCCGGGCAGGGCAGCCCCGCTTGAGCGTGTACTGGTAGTAGCCAATCTCGTCGATCCAGAACTCGCCCTGGAAGCGCCAGTAGTTGTAGTCCGCGCCGGGCATCTTCGGGCGGTAGAGCGTCTGGCGGGTGAGCAGCGCCTTCTGGTCCACGCCCTCGGAGAAGAGGTCCTTCTCATCCAGCGCGGTCTGCACGCGGATGATCTCCGCCTGGTCGGAGAAGGTGCGGAGGTTGTCCGCGGCCTCCTTGATGCGGTTCTTGGCCAGCGTGCCGCCCACCTGGAGCAGCGTGGTGCGGATCTCCTCGAGCGACGCCACGGTCTGCGCGGCGAACGGCGTCCCGCGCCACGGGCCTTCACTGATGGCGCGCTTCTCCTGGTCCACGCGGGACAGGGTCCGCATCACCTCGCGGATGCGCTCGTTGTTGCGGATCCACAGGTACACCGCGCGCGGCAGGCGGCGGTTCTCGGAGGACACCATGTTGAAGGCGTTGATGGGCGCGACGTCGTCGCCGGTGAAGGACTCCAGCTGCTTCGCCATGGGGCCATAGCGCTCGTCGAACGCGGCGAGCGTCGTCTTCACCTCGTCATAGAGGCACGAGTAGTAATAGACGGTGGCCTTGAGGATCCACGACTCGGGCTGGAAGGCGCCCTCGAACTGCGGCGCGTGCAGCGCCTGGAGGCTGCCCAGCGCGCCGCCGAAGTCCTCGTTCTGGAAGCGGGCGAAGCCGTTCTCGAACAGGGCCTGGTCCCAGAAGCGCGCGTAGCGGGGCACGCCCTCGTACGCCTTCACCGCGTCCGCGTACTCGCCGCGGCGGTAGTGCACGCGGCCCAGGGCCAGCAGCGCCAGCTCGCGCGTCTCCGGCAGCTCCACCTGCGGCTCCTTGGCGTTGAGCGCGGCCTGGAACGCGGCGATGGCCTCCTTGTCCAGCGTCTCCCCTTCCCCGGGACGGCCCGGGAAGCGCGGGTCGGCGAGCACCGTGCCCAAGAGGTAGCGGGCCTTCGCGTAGACGCGGCTGTCGGCGGGCACGGCCTCCAGCAGCGACCGGGACTCCTCGAAGCGCATGCGGCGCTGGCTGGCGGTGCCCACCAGGTAGTTGATGCGCGCGAGCACCTCCTTGGGCAGCGTGACCCACTGGTCGCGCACCTCGTCGGTGTAGGCCTGGTTGAGGATGCTGGGGATGAGGTTCTGCTCATCCAGCCGCTGCTGCATGTCCACCAGCCCCTCGATGGCCTTCAGGTACGAGGGGTGCTTGGGGCCGGCGTTGACGATGGCCGCGTAGGAGATGAAGGCCGCGACGGGCAGCTCCTTCTTGGCGAAGGTCTGCGCCAGGTAGAACTCGGCCTTGCCCTTGAGGTCCGCGTCCTCCCCTTCCGCCAGCTGCGCGAAGAGGGGGGCGGCGGTGTCGAGCTGGCCCGCGTTGAAGGCGGACAGCGCGCGGTTGTAGGCGCCCACGTCCTGCTGGGCGAAGGCCACCGCGGGCACGGCGAGGGGCCCGAGGACGACGAGGAGTCGGAGCAGTCGGGACATGGCTAGAAGAGCACCGAGAAGCCAGCGTAGAAGCTGACGTTGTTGAGGACGTCCGACGAAGGCTCGGCGACGAGATCCCTCCCGAGGATGATGTCCTCGCGGTAGTTCTTCTTCGTCTCCGGGTCCACGCCGTCGAACTTGGCCACCTTGCAGCTGCCGCTCAGGTTGAGGCCGTCGAAGGGCTGGTTGGCGGCGCGCGCGGCCTCCAGCGCCTCGAAGTCCGCCAGGTTGCAGCCGTCCACCTTGTCCACGCGCGCGGTGTAGATGAGGTCGCGCACCTCCAGGCGGATGGCGTAGGACTCGCCGAACTGCACGCGGAAGCCGCCGCCCACCTCACCCAGGAACTTGTTGCCGGTGTCGCCGAAGCGCGCGGGCACCTGGTACGTCTGGCCCTCCACCTCGTTCGCCACCTCCGGGCGGATGAGGTGGCGCGTCTTGCCGATGCCGGCGCCGCCGCTGAGCACCAGGCTGAACTGCGCCAGCGAGTTGTTGAAGAAGGCGAACTTGCCGTAGAGCGGCGTCACCTCGACACCCGCGTGAGCGCCCCACTGGAGCAGGAGCGACGACGCGGCCTGGGCCTGCTCGCGCACCTTGTCGATGAGCTCCAGGTTGAAGTCGCTCTCGTCGGAGTACCAGTTGTACTGGCCGCCCACCTGGAGGGCGAAGTTCTCCTGCAGGTGGTAGACGTAGTGCAGCGCGGTGCCCACGTGGTTGGTGAACTTGCCGTTCACCTGCACGACGCCGGGGTACAGCACCAGCTCGTGCTTGCCCTCGTCCGCGAAGCGCTTCTTCTGGACGATGTGGACGTTGACGTTCGGGTTGTAGAGCGGCGCGCCATTCACCAGCCGCTGCTGCTGCGCGTCCGTGGTGCGCGGCGCCTCACCGGAGTCCAGCACCGGCGCGTCCGCGGGCGGGGTGGCGGCCGGAGCCTGGGCCTCCGAAGACGGGGCGGACGGCGTGCCGCCGGTGTCGTCCTCGTCGGTGGGCGTGGGCGCGGACGGCCGGGCCGGCGCGGCTTCCGGAGAGGACTGGGGCACGGCGGGCGCGTCGCGCTCGGTGCGCTGGCGCTCCGGCGGTTCCGCGGGTGAAGGAGAGGCCGGCGCGGTCGCATCCGGACCCGGAGCGGCCGGCGGCTGCGCCGGGGCGGCGCCTTGCGCGAACGCGAGGGCAGGCACCGCGGCGACGAGGAGCGCGATGGAACGGAAGGGTCGCATAGGAAGGGGTCAGAAGGAGAAGGTGTAGCCGAGGTCGAACTGCACCAGGTGCGTGAGGCCCGGGCTGCCGGCGGGCTCGCCGGTGGCATTGCCGGCCTCCCAGTCGTCGCGCAGCAGGTTCACGCGGTAGCTGTCCTTGAAGATCCAGTCGCGCAGCTCCAGCCGGATGCCGTGCTGCTCCTTGATGAAGAAGCGGAAGCCCAGCGCGGCGGACACCACCGGCGCCACGCGCGACTCCTTCACCCAGTAGTTCTCCGTGGCGCTGCCCCGGTCCGTCACGTCCGTGCGGTTGTCACAGACGCCCGCGGCCCGGTCCACCACCTGGGTGCACTGGATGACGGACTGGCGCTTCAGGTCCGTGAGGCCGCCGCCCGCCCAGAGGTACGTCTGGAAGTGCACCGGGATGTCCGCGACGAGGGAGATCTTCCCGTAGATGGGAGCCCACCGCGCGCCGACGACGCCGTGCAGGCCCATCCGCCACATGTCCTCCAGCTCGTCCGTGACGCGCTTGTCCTCGCGGTCCAGGAAGGATTCGGAGATGGAGCGCGCCAGGCCCGTGTGGCGGCTGGCGGCGTAGCCCGCGCGCGCTTCCAGCGCGAACGTGTCGAAGAGGTTGTAGGCCAGGCCGGCGTCGAAGAAGTAGTGCGCCGTCAGGTGCGTCTGCACTGGCAGGCCCACGGACAGGGACAGCTCCGGATGGCCCGCGGGCTTGTAGAGCCGGTTGCGGACGACCGCCGAGTCCAGGACGCCGTCTTCCTGTGCGGCGGCGCCGAGCGCCGTCAGCGAGAGGCTCAGCGCGGCGAAGACGCGAAGCGTGCGTGCGTTCATATCTCCTGCCCGGCCCGGGGGTGGGCCGTTGGGTGATCCGGATGGCAACCCGTCTGCTTGGACGGCGAGGCTCCGGCGTGGGACAGCCATGTGAGCACGGCGCCCCTTCACCGCAAGCGGATCCCAGCGGCAGTCGGTAAAGTTTTCGCCCTTTGTCGCCAGGGCGACCAGCACTCAACGTTTCCACGAGGATGCGAGCCCTCGCGTCGCCGGAAACGACGAACGCCCCGCCCGGGACCCGAAGGTGCCGGAAGCGGGGCGTTGAACGGGGCGCGGTGAAGCGCCCCGGCGTCAGCGGCTCAGGAAACTAGCGCGCGGCCTTGTGCTGCGCGCGCATGGCCACCTTGATGGAGGGGCGCACGATGACGATGCCGTCGTTGTGGCCGGCGACCGCGCCCTTCACGAGCACGAGGCCCTTCTCCACGTCCACGTCCACCACGGTCAGGTTCTGCGTGGTGACGCGCTCGACGCCGTAGTGACCCGGCATCTTCTTGTTCGGGTACGTACGGCCCGGCGTCTTACGCTGACCGATGGCGCCCGGGTGACGCTGATACTCGTGCGTACCGTGCGTCTTGGTCTGCGAACCCTTGAAGCTCCAGCGGCGCATGACGCCGGAGAAGCCGCGACCCTTGGTCACGCCGGTGACGTCCACCAGCTCGCCCTTGGCGAACATGTCCGCCTTGATGGCGTCGCCCACGTTGAAGCCCGCGGCCTCCTCGGCCGTGACGCGGAACTCACGCAGGTGGCGGCGCGGCGTGGCGCTGGCCTTCTTGAAGAAGCCGAGCTGCGGCTTGTTCAGGACCTTCTCGCGCACTTCGCCAAAGCCCACGGTCACCGCGGAGTACTGATCCTTCTCCGGGGTGCGCTTGCCGACCACCAGACAGGTGTTGACGTCGATGACCGTCACCGGAACGAGGTTGCCCTCGTCGTTGAACACCTGGGTCATGCCGATCTTCTTGCCAATCAGACCCTTCACGTCGTCCTCACAGCGAGCGCCCGTGGCGCTGAAAGCCCAATGAAATCAATGAACTGGCCTACACGCGTCCCCGCGGCCGCCAGGAAGCGGCGCAAGATAGCAAACACGTCCCCTACGTCAAGCACCAAGGGTGGGCGTCCCCCTCACTGCGCGACATCCAACCGCGGGTAGAAGGGGTTGAGCTGCGTATCCGCGATGCGCTGGGCATACACCTCTTCGCCGAGGAGGAACAGGGCTTGATCCAGATAATCTTCCGCGCCCTTGATCTCCTCCTCCTTGGCGGCGATGGCCTGGTCGAGCTCCGCCATCCGGGCGTCGTGCTGCCGCTTCTGCTCCGCGGCGCCGTCCTCCAGCTCGATCAGGCGCTTGTGCGCCAGGATGCCCGCCGCGCCGGGCTGACCGGGGGTGGGCGTGAGGGCGCTGGACAGCTGGGCCTCCCAGTCCTCGACCTCGCGGGCCAGGCGCATCTGGGCGATGCGGTTCTTCTTCAGGTTCTGCCGGGCGGTGTCCAGCTTCACGGGGTCCTGGGTGGTCATCTCCAGGTCCGCGAGCTTCGCCTCCAGCTTCTTGAGGCCCGCGATGGCGTAGCGGAGGTCGGCGCGGCGCGTGTCCAGCGTCTTGCGCAGCCCCTTCACCTTGCCCTCCACCGCCGTCACCGCCTTCTGGAACCGGCCGGTGATCTCCTTCTGGGCGGCACAGTCGTCCTCGTGCTGCGCCAGGAAATCCTGATAGGCCACGTCCTCGTCGTTCATCTCCGCTTCCAGCGCCGCCAGCTCATCCCGGCGCGCCTCCAGCACCTCTTCGGCGCGGTAGACGCGTTCCATGGAGCGGGGGCAGTTCGGCTTGCCCGGGAGGACGTCCCGGGCCAGGTCGCCGAGCTGGAAGATGAGATCGTTGTAGCTCTCCTTCGCCATGGGCGGAGTCATACGCCCAAGTCGCCAGGACTGTCACCGGCCGAGCGCGTCCGAAAGCGCCCGGCCCCGTCACTCCCTCAGGAGTCCGCGGGGGCCGCGACGGCCTGGGACTCGCCCCGCCGCACCGCCGCCAGGGCGCCTTCCGCCAGGGCGAGCAGCTCCCGGGCGCGGTCCTGCTCCTCGGTCCGGTTCAGCTCGCACACCCACGCGGACGACAGGTCCGCGTGCTGGCGCGCCATCTCCGCGGTGGTCTCGTAGCGCGCGGCCGACGCGCGGGCGAAGGCCCCCTCCCGGCGCAGCTCCAGCACCGTGTCCGGATCCAGATCGATCTCCTCTGGAGGCACCGGCAGCGGCCCGCGTCCCAGCGCCGCCAGACGGGCCAGCAGCCGGGACGCATGGGCGCGGCAGAACGCGGCCAGCACCATCAGGCGCGCCCGGACCCGCGCGTCGTTCATGCGCTCCGCCAGCCCCGTCATGCGACGAGCTGACACCACTTCCGCCTCCCACGCGGCGGCCAGTGCAGCGGCCAGCCGGGTATGCCTCGCACCCATCAGCGTCCCTCCCCCACCCTCGTCAACGCAAGCTAGGGACGCTGTTGGGGCAATTCAACCGACCGCGCGAGCAACCATCCAATAAAGCCCCGCCCCCGCGAGGCAGATGGATGACAGGCGCACAACCTTCGAGTGCAGCCGGGGCCTGCGCTGGACGATGCGCAGCACGGGGACCAGGAGGGCCACCACCACCGCCTGCCCCAGCTCCACGCCCAGGTTGAAGCCCACGAGCGCCACCACCACGGAGTCCCCCAGTCCGTAGCCGCTGAGCACGCTCGCGAAGCCCAGCCCGTGCACCAGGCCGAACAGGAAGGTGAGCCCCGCGCGGTGTCCATGCCGGCGCAGCAGCAGGTTCTCCAGCGCCATGTAGAGGATGGAGGCGGCGATCGCGGCCTCGGCCCACCGCGTGCCCCGCGCGCTCAGCGTCCACCAGCCCAGCGAGGTGACCGCCAGCGTCAGCGAGTGCGCCAGCGTGAAGGACGTCACCAGGAGGAGGATCCGCCGCAGCGAGCCGCCCACCAGCAACACGGCGAAGAGGAACAGGAGATGATCCGCGCCCGCGAGGATGTGGCGGATGCCCTCGCCCACCCAGCCGGCGAAGCCGTCCACCGCCGCGGGCGCGACCTCCACCTCATGGGCGTGCACGGCGGCCGGCCCCAGCAGGACCAGGGCCAGCAACACCACCCGGGCTGCGGGAAACGGCTTCATCGCGCGAAGGAGCCTGCCCTCCGCGCGACCCGCCCGTCCACTCCGGGATGATCCGGCCGGGCGGCCGGGCCTTGCCTACTCGCGCACGAACTCCAGATGCACCTGCTGGCGGCCGGAGAGCCCGCCGTGGTGCGCGCCGCAGCGCGGACAGACCATGGGCTGATCCCAGTCCCACGACGCCTGCACCTCTTCCCCGCAGCAGACCATGGGGAGCGTGCGCAGCAGCTCCTCGTCCTGAGGCAGCGGCCGGGGCAGCGGCTCCGGCGCCACCGACACGAAGGTGGGCCGCGGGTTCTGCGACAGCGTGCGCTGCACGTACGCCAGCTGTTCGTACCGCACGTGGTTCGCCCACGCGCGCGCCATCTGCTCCACGTGCGCGGACTGCTCCGGCGTGAGCCACGCGTCCGGCAGCGCGCGGTGGCCGCAGTACAGGCAGTGCCACGCGGGCAGCTCCTCCGCCGTGTACGCCTCGTGGAGGTTCTCGAAGGGGAAGTAGCCCGCGAGCAGCCGCTGCAGCATCCCCGCGTCGTGGCGGCTGGGCCGCGTCTTGAAGGAGCGCTGGCAGCGGGGACATTCGCGCCGCACGAAGCCCGCCTTGTCCCGCGGCAGCTCCAGCCACGCCATGTCCAGCTCCGGCAGGTTCACGCCAGCCCCCGCCGGCGCCCCAGCGACGCGACGCCCAGCACGAACGCGATGAGCGAGAACACCAGGAGGAGGTGCACCCACTGCCCCTCCGTCGAACCGGTGATCAGCCCCATCACCCACAACACCATCAAGATGATGCCCATGGTCCAGTACACGCCACGCCTCCCGCCACACGAAGGTCCAGGAATCAGACCGGGCGCAAGCTAGGAACGCGGGCGCACCGCGGCAACAGGTGGAGCTTTCTGCAGGGTCAGGTTGGGAAACAAACTTCCCAGGCCGGGCATTTTTTCCGGCCACCGTGAGCCCCGCCGGACCTGTTTCAGGCCCTCTCTTAAGGATCCGTGAGGCAGCCAGCGCCCGCCACGTACGCTGGCACGTTGCCTGCTTAGCCGCTGGGTGTGGGCGAGTTAGCGGGCGCGGGGAGTTGGGGCGCCAGGGGAGGGCGAGATGCGGGGTTGGACGGTGGCGATGGCGGCGGCGGTGGTGCTGGTGGGGACGAACGCGATGGCTTTCCCGGTGCAGGTGCCGGTGGGTGCCCAGGGTGAAGCGCCGGACGTCGCGGCCCTGAGGGCGCAGCTCGCGGAGAAGGATGCGCAGCTCAAGGCGGCCCTGGCCCGTCTGCAGCAGTATGAGGATGAGGCGGACTACCTCCGCGCGGAGCAGCTGGGCGTGGCCGAGGCCGTGCGCGCCTCCGGGCTCCCCGAGCGGCAGCAGCGCCGGCTGGCGGTCTCCATCGTCCGCGAGGCGGAGCGCAACAACCTGGATCCGCTGCTGGTGGTGGCGCTGATCCGCTGCGAGTCCTCCTTCAACAACTACGCGGTGTCCGGGGTGGGCGCCATGGGCCTCATGCAGGTGATGCCGGACACGGGCAAGTACCTGGCGGAGAAGTCCGGCTACAAGCTGGGCCGCCACACGAACCTCTTCGACTTCGAGACGAACGTGAACCTGGGCACGGCCTACCTGGCGGACCTGATCACCCGCTTCGGCTCCGTGGAGGGCGCGCTCGTCGCCTACAACGCGGGTCCGGGGCTGGCCAGGCGCATCCTGGCCAAGAAGGAGAACCGGGTGAAGTTCATGGCCGGCTACCCCGCCAAGGTCGTGAAGGAGTTCCGCAAGCTGAAGGCCCAGCAGGAGCGCGCCATCAGCCTGCGTGCCGAGCAGCCGACAGCCGACCGCAAGGGTTGACCGCTGCGTGACATGCGCTTCGCCCGGTCGCCAACACTCCGGCCGAAGTTGCAAGCCCGCCACTGACCGAATCTTCCGGAAAGGTGCAGTGTTTGTCTCCGGCTGTGCACCCCCCACGACGCGTGGGGCCCCCCCGGACCCACAGGTGGTCCGGAACGTGCCTCAGCCGCCATTCACCATCGCAGGCGGCACACACGTGCACACCTCAGCGGGAGCGCGCAACATGACTGGGCTTCGGATTCACCAAGAGCAGGAAGCGGCGGGTCGGATCACCCTGCGCCTGGAAGGAACGCTGGACGGCCGCACGGCGCAGGAGCTGCGCAACTCGCTCCAGGCGCTGGGCCAGAGCGAGGTGGTCCTGGACTTCGCGCACCTGCGTGAGTTCAAGGACAGCGCGGTGGGTGTCCTGACCCACGGGCTGAAGGACGGCGCCGTGGAGCTGCGCGGGCTGGCCACGCACCACGAGCGGATGTTCCGCTACTTCGGCGTGCTGTCCTCGCCGTCGACGCACCGGGCGTACTACACGCCCGAGGACATCCTGTCCGTCTGAGTCACGGTCAGGCCCTCCGGGCCGTGTGGATCCCCGGAAAGTGTCCGCGCCTCCAGGGCAAGCGGCCATCCGGCGTGGAACACGGGCGGCCTGGAGGGGTGCCTGCTCGCGGTCGCCTGGGCTAGAGTCCGCGCCCAGGATGACCCAGCCCGCCCGCGTCCTCGGTCCAGTTCCCTCCCCTGCTTCCGCACGTGCGGTCATGGAGCGGCTCGCCGCCCAGCTTGGCCGTGCCGTGCAGGGCAAGCCCGAGGAGGTCCGGCGCGTCGTCACCTGTGTGGTGGCCGGCGGGCACCTGCTCCTGGAGGACATGCCCGGCGTGGGCAAGACGACGCTGGCGGAGGCCCTGGCCCGAGCGTGCGCCCTCTCCTTCTCCCGCATCCAGTTCACCGCGGACCTGCTGCCGGCGGACATCCTGGGCGCGCAGGTGTTCCACGCGCAGACGGCCACCTTCTCCTTCCGGCCCGGGCCGCTGTTCCGGCAGCTGGTGCTGGCGGACGAGCTCAACCGCGCGCCGCCGCGCACCCAGTCCGCGCTCCTGGAGGGCATGGCGCAGGGCCAGGTGTCGCTGGACGGTGAGACGCACCCCCTGCCCTCGCCCTTCACCGTCGTCGCCACCCAGAACCCGGTGGACTTCTCCGGCACCTATCCCCTGCCGGACTCGCAGCTGGATCGCTTCCTCGTGCGCCTGTCGCTGGGCCACCCGGCGCCGGACGTGGAGGCGCGCCTGCTCACCACGCGCGGCGCGGCGTCCCCGCTGCCGTCGGTGGAGGCGGTGACGGGGCCGGAGGAGTTCGCGTCGCTGCGCGACTTCGTCCAGGACGTGAAGCTGGACGCGGCGGTGGCGGACTACGTGGTGCGGCTGGCGCGGGCCACGCGCGAGCACGGCGACCTGGAGCGCGGCGCCTCCACGCGCGCGGTGCTGGCGCTGGGGTCCGCGGCGCGGGCCCAGGCCCTGTGGGAGGGACGCGACTTCGTCACCCCCGGCGACGTGCGCGCCATGCTGGTGCCCTGCTGGGCGCACCGCGTGCTCCTGCGCAGCGCCGTGCAGGGCGTGTCCGCGCGGGACGAGGCGGCGCACCTGGTGGAGGAGATCGCCCGCAAGGTGGCGGCGCCCCGGTGAAGGCCCCCGCCCGCTCCTCCCTCAAGGCGCGGCTGCGCGCCTTCCTGCGTCCGCCGCGCACCCTGACGGTGACGAAGACGGGCCGCACGTACCTGGTGGTGACGTTCGGCGTGGGGCTGGGCGCGCTCAACACGGGCAACAACCTGCTCTACCTGCTCCTGGGCCTGCTGCTCAGCATGGTGGTGGTGTCCGGCGTGCTGTCGGAGCGCTGCCTGCGCGACCTGACGGTGCGCCGGGTGGGCGCGGACGCGGCCTTCGCGCGCGAGCCCTTCGCCTACCGCTGGGCGGTGTCGCGCAAGGCGGGCCACGGCTTCGCGCTGACGTTCTCGGAAGACCTCTCCCCGCTCACCGGCACCGGGAAGCTGGGCCACCTGCCCGCCGGCAAGGAGCACATTGTCCGGGCGGACCTGGCCGCGCCCCACCGGGGCCCCGTGCGCCTGTCCGGCGTGCGCGTCACCACGACGTGGCCGCTGGGCCTGTTCGCCAAGACGCGCGTGTTCTCCCTGGAGGGGATGCTGCTCGTGTACCCGCGCCGGGGCTACGCCTGCAAGGAGCCGGGGCCCGCGGAGAAGGGGCCTCGCGGCGAGGCGGGCAGCCCGCGCCACCTGGATGGCACCGGTGACGTCGCGGGCCTGCGCGAGCTTGCCGCGAACGAGGACGCGCGCCGCATCCACTGGCTGAAGAGCGCCGCGGTGGGGCGCCTGCTGAAGGTGGAGCGCGAGCGCGAGGAGCGCCGCGTCTGGAAGCTCGCGCTGGAGACGGGCCTCACGGGCGACGCGCTGGAGCGCCGCTGTGAGGAGGTCGCGGCCCAGGCGCACCAGCTCCTGGACGCGGGGCACGAGGTCGGCCTCCAGCTCCCGGAGCGCACGCTGCGGCCGGCGGCGGGGGCCTCGCAGGAGCGCCGCATCCTCCAGGCGCTCGCGTGGGTGGGCTTCGAGGACGCGGAAGCGGAAGCGGGCTCCCGGGAGGCCGCGTGAAGCGCCCCCTGCGGCTGCGGCTCGTCCTGCGCGACCTGGCGGCGGGCTCCGCCTTCGGCGCGATGGCCGTGTCCGGACAGCTCCCCCTGTGGGCGCTGGGCATCTTCCTGGGCGCGCTGGTGCTGGCGCTGTGCGACGTGCGGCTCGTCGCGCGCCACGCGCGCCTGTCCGCGCTGGGGCTCATGGTCGCGGCGGTGCTCCTGGGCCTCCAGCTGACGTCCGGCGCGATGAACGCGGTGGTGGCCGCGTGCGCCTTCGCGGGCCTCATCGCCGCGCAGCGGATGCTGTCCACGCCGGACGCCGCGGCGGAGGGCCAGACGCACCTGACGGGCCTGCTGATGGTGGCCGGTGGCGCGGCGCTGTCCGGCGACATGACGTACGCGCTGTGCCTCATCGCCTTCGGGGTGCTGGCCAGCCTGTCGCTGGCGCTGGGCGTGGTGGAGGCGGCGGTGCCGGACGGCGAGCCCGTGCCGGTGCGCGCGGTGATGCGGCCGCTGTCCGCGGGCCTGGCGTTCGCGGTGGCCGGCGCGGTGGCCTTCTTCGTCCTCTTCCCGCGCCTCAACTGGGCCATGGTGGGGCCGCGCTCGGCGCCGGGCCTGGGCGCGGTGAGCAGCGCGGGCTACTCCAACACCGTGCGGCTGGGCGGCGCGGGCACCATCAAGGGCAACCCGCGCGTGGTGCTGCGCGCCACGCTCACGCCGGATCCGGAGCGCGACGCGCTGGACGCCTACTGGGTGGGCCGCACCTACGACACCTTCGACGGCATGGAGTGGACCAACGTCGTCGGCGCGAAGCAGACCGAGCGGCAGATCACCCTGCGCCCCGCCAGCGACACGCTCCTGCACCAGCGCATCGAGTTGCTGCCCGCGTACGGCGCCCGCACGCTGATTGCCCTGGAGATGCCCTCGCGCCTGGGCAACGCCATGGCCCACACCCCCACCGGCACCCGGAACAGCCCCGTGCAGCTCCAGGGCGGGGGCGAGGTGCGCTTCACCATCACCGCGCCCTCGTACACCTACGAGGCCTACAGCCTGCCCCCGGACGCGAAGGCGGGCCTGTCCGCCGGCCTGGTCCAGGCGGAGCGCGACCAGCTCCTGGCGCTGCCGGAGCACCTGGATCCGCGCGTGGCCCAGCTCGCGGCGCGGGTGCTCCAGGGAGAGAAGGAGCCGCTGGCCGCGGCGCGCAAGCTCGCGGCCTTCCTGCAGAAGGACTACGCGTACACGCTGGAGCAGGGAGGCATCCCGGAGGACCCGCTGGCGGACTTCCTCTTCGTGCGCAAGGCGGGGCACTGCGAGCACTTCGCCACCGCGCTCACGCTGCTGTTGCGCACGCAGGGCATCGGGGCGCGGCTCGCCACGGGCTTCTACGGCGGCACGCGCGTGGACGGCGGCTACCTGATTCGCGCGGGGGACGCGCACGCGTGGACGCACGTGCTGGTGCCGGGGCGGGGCTTCGTCACCGTGGACGCGACGCCGCCGTCGAACCGCACGAGCCAGGGCTCCGTGCTGCTGGAGAAGGTGCTCGCCTTCTATGAAGCGGTGGAGGCGCGCTGGCGCAACTCCGTCGTCGACTACTCCTTCCGCGACCAGTTCGCGCTGGCCAGCTCCCTGGTCCGCCCGCCGCGCCGCCCGGCCGGGGCCCCCGCGAACGAGGCCCCCAGCCGCCTGCCCCCGCCGCGCGCGTGGGTGACGGCCGCCGTCGTGGCCCTCGTCGTCTGGCGCGCGGCCCGCTTCGTCTCCCGCTGGACGGGGCGCGCCCCCATGCTGGAGGCCACGCGCTTCCTCGACCGGGTGGACGCCGTGCTCCAGCGCGCCCACGTGCCGCGCTTCGAGCACGAGACGCTGGAGGACCTGACCACGCGCCTGGCGCGCGACGGCCACCCGCTGGCGCTGGCGCTGACGCCCCTCACCCGCCGCTACCTGGAGGCCCGCTTCGGCGGCCGGACCCTGCGCGAGGGAGAGGCCGAGCACCTGCTCGCCACCTTGCGCCGCGCGCTGGACGCCGAAGCCGCCCGCCGCGCCGCGAAGCCGGCCGGACAGGCGGGCCCTACCGCCCGCGCCTCCTGAGCGGAAGAGAAGTGCCCTCCGGACGGAAGCCGGCTTCCGTCGCCGGTCGCCCGCCCTCCCCAGGAACGCCCAGCCGAGGTGGAGAAATGTCGCCACTGTCGACCTGCGTCGGCATTAAGCCTTTGAGCGAACCACGCTTCGCGAAAGCCATCGCGACGTGCGCTCGAGGGCCGTGAGCCGTGCACCTTCTCCCCTCGCAGACCCGCGGATTTCCTCTCGGCCACGGGTAACGGTTACAGACCGTTCCCAGGAGGCGCGGGTCTGCGTCTTCCAACCCCTCGGAGACACACGCGAATACATCCAACCCTGGTTGGCATCCCGGTTGCTCAGGGCAGACACGTCAAGTTGTAGGACTTGAACCCAGAGCACTTTTTCAAGCGCCTCCGCCGCGGCAGGAGGCCCGATTTGGAGAATCCATCCATGCAGGCTTCGACCGAGCAGTCGTCCAACTCCGGCTCCCTCGCGATGTACCTCTCGGAGATCAACCAGTACTCGCTCCTGAAGGTGGAAGAGGAGCAGGAGCTGGCGCGCCGGTTCATCAAGGGAGACCTGGCCGCGGGTCACCGGCTGGTGACCAGCAACCTGCGCTTCGTGGTGAAGGTCTCCTACGAGTACCGCTCCTACGGCATCAAGATGTCGGACCTCATCCAGGAGGGGAATATCGGCCTGATGAAGGCGGTGCAGAAGTTCGACCCGGACAAGGGCATCCGCCTCATCTCGTACGCGGTGTGGTGGATCCGCGCGTACATCCAGAACTACATCCTGAAGAGCTGGTCCCTGGTGAAGCTTGGGACCACGCAGGCGCAGCGCAAGCTGTTCTTCAGTCTGGCGCGCACGCGCCGCGAGCTGGAGAAGCTGGGCAGCGGCGAGGCCGTGGTGAACGTGGACGAGATTGCCAGGAAGCTCCATGTGAAGCCCGGTGAGGTGCGGGAGATGGAGCAGCGCATGGGCGGCCGGGACTTGTCCCTGGACGCGCCCATGGGCGAGGACGGCGGCAACAGCCACGTGGACTTCGTGGTGAGCGCCGCGGCGCCCCAGGACGACGAGTTCGCGGACAAGGAGGAGGCGGGCCTCATCAACAACCGCGTCCGCACCGCCCTCATGCGCCTGGATCCGCGCGAGCGCTTCATCATCGAGCAGCGCGTGATGAACGAGCGCCCCATGACGCTCAAGGAGCTGGGCGAGCACTTCGGCTTCTCCCGCGAGCGCGCGCGCCAGCTGGAGATCCGCGCCAAGGACAAGCTCAAGTCGGAGCTGGCCGCCCTCATGGCGGAGGTGGATCCGGAGACGCTCGCCGCCCAGGGCTAGCGGGCAGTTTTCGCGCCCCGGCGGAGACCCTGCTACAACGGGCCCCCTGATTTCCTGTCAGGAGTGCCTGCTTGTCCCACGGTTCCCCGCCGGTCGTCGATGATCGCGTCCCTCTCGCGGAGGCGCATGGTCCCGCCTCGCACAAGCCCTACGTCCCACCGGAGCAGTCGCCCGCGGAGCTGACGATCCGCGGCCTGGTGCTCGGGTCGGTGCTGGGCATCGTGTTCGCGGCGTCGTCCGTGTACCTGGCCATCAAGGTCGGCCTCACGGTGTCCGCGTCCATCCCGGTGGCGGTGCTCTCCATCGCCATCTTCCGGGCCCTGGGGCGCTCCAGCATCCTGGAGAACACCATCGTCCAGACGACGGGCTCCGCGGGTGAGTCGCTCGCGTTCGGCGTGGCGGCGGCGCTGCCCGCGCTGCTCATCCTGGGCTACGACATCAGCCTCACGCACGCGTTCCTCACCGCCGCGCTGGGCGGCGTGCTGGGCGTGCTGATGATGATCCCCCTGCGCCAGGGCCTCATCGTCCAGGAGCACGGCAAGCTCACCTACCCGGAGGGCACCGCCAGCGCGGACGTGCTCATCGTCGGTGAGCAGGGCGGCACCAACGCGCGCACGGTCATCCTGGGTTTCATCATCGGCGGCGTCTACAAGTTCGCCTACTCCGGGATGAAGCTCTTCAAGGAGGCCATCGGCACGCCCATCAAGGGGCTCAAGGCCGCGACGCTCTCCACGGAGGTGTCCCCGGAGCTCCTGGGCGTGGGCTACATCATCGGGCCTCGCGTGGCGGGCATCACCTTCGCGGGCGGCGTGCTCAGCTACCTCATCCTCATCCCGATGATCTCCTTCTTCGGCAGCGGCATGGAGACGCCCCTGCTGGTGCACAACGGGCAGCTCATCAAGGACATGTCGCCGGATCAGATCCGCAACGCGTACGTGCTCTACATCGGCGCGGGCGCGGTGGCGACGGGCGGCCTCATCAGCCTCATCCGCTCCATGCCCACCATCGTGGGCGCCTTCAAGCGCAGCGTGGAGACGCTGCGCCAGTCGCGCACGCAGGGCGCCCTGCCCACGGTGCTGCGCACGGACCAGGACCTGCCCATCACGGTGGTGCTGGTGGGCAGCGCGCTGCTGATCCTCGCCATCTGGCTGGCGCCGCCGCTGCACGTGAACTTCATCTCCGCCATCCTCATCGTCATCTTCGGCTTCTTCTTCGTGACGGTGAGCGCGCGCATCACCGGGGAGATCGGCTCCTCGTCCAACCCCATCTCCGGCATGGTGGTGGCCACGCTGCTCGTCACCTGCCTCGTGTACCTGCTGTTCGGCTGGACGTCGTCGCCGGACCGCTTCATGGCGCTCACCACGGCGGCCATCGTGGGCATCGCGGCGTCCAACGGCGGCACCACCGCGCAGGACCTGAAGACGGCGTTCCTCGTGGGCGGCACGCCCAAGAAGCAGCAGATCGCCCTCTTCGTGGGCGTGCTGACCAGCGCCATGTTCATCGGCCTGGTGCTGGTGCTGCTCAACCAGGGCGCCACGGCGGTCATCCCGGAAGCGCACCCGGGCGTGCAGGTGACGGAGCTGACGCAGGAGACGCGCACCCAGCACACCTACCGCTGGGCGGTGTCCCAGGACGCGCTCACCCAGCGCGGCATGACGCCCGAAAAGCTCAAGCGCTCGCTGTGGGCGGAGCGCCTGGACGTGGCGCCGGCGGACGGCGCGCTGGAGCTGCGCAGCTGGCGCCCGGTGCCGGCCGAGCAGCTGTCCAGCCTCACGCTGTCGCCCGCCAACGGCCCGTCGCTGAAGCTGTCGGACGCGGGGCTCGTCACCGCCGGTCCGGACCGCGTCTACAAGGAAGGCTTCGTGCGCGGCGCGGACACGCCCGTGCCCGCCGGCCGCTACCTGGTGGATGACCAGGGCCGCATCCAGTACGTGGTGGACCCGGGCATCGGCGGCCGCATCAGCGAGTACGAGGGCCAGACGCTCACCCGCTACTCGGCGCCCAAGGCGCAGCTGTTCGCGCTCATCATCGACGGCATCCTCACGCAGCGGCTGCCGTGGGACCTGGTGCTGCTGGGCGTCTTCATCGCGCTGATGCTGGAGCTGTGCGGCGTGTCCGCGCTGCCCTTCGCGGTGGGCGTGTACCTGCCCATCAGCAGCAGCGCCCCCATCTTCGTGGGCGGCATGGTGCGCCACTTCGTGGACAAGCTGCGCGGCGGCAGCGCGGCGGAGTCCGAGTTCTCCCCCGGCACGCTGATGTCCTCCGGCTACATCGCGGGCGGCTCCATCGCGGGCGTGCTCATCGCGTTCCTGGAGATCGCCAGCGACGGCGCCTGGACGCGCGCCATCAACCTGCCCGCCCTCTTCGGGCACGAGGGCGCGGTGGGCGCCTTCCTCAACGCCGTGGGCGAGAGCGAGCTGGCGCACCCGACGTGGTCCAACGTCTGGGGCCTGGCCTTCTTCGCCGTCCTCACCGCGGTCCTCTTCCGCTCCGCCCTCAAGGGCAAGAGCGGCGCGGAGGCCCCGCCGCCGTCGCACTGACGGCCGGCAAGCGCCCTCCCCGCTTCCGGGCGGGGAGGCCCCGTCACAGCCCGGGCACCGACGGCGGCACCTCCGTGTCGCCGCCGCCGGAGTCCGCCGCCCCCTTCGCGCAGACGTACTCCGCGCGCAGCGGCGTCACGACGCCGAAGGTGAAGGCGTAGACGAACGGGCTCCACCACGGCCAGTACACGTCCACCCGCGACAGGCCATGCCGGCACTCCGCCGCGGCCACGTTGGACGTCGTCAGCCCCGCCACGAAGCTCGCCCCCAGCTGGGACTCCGGCGCCCCGTCGCGCGGCGCCGGGCTGCGCACGCTCATGCGGAAGCACCCCGTGAGGGACGCCAGGACGAGGGCGGACGCGGCCAGTCGCTTCATGGACGGGACTCCGGAAGGAAAGGGGCCCCCTGCCTAACACACCCGGGATTCACCGCCAGTCCGCCCGGTGTTGCCCAGCTGTCACTTCAAACCTCTGGATTCTGGGCGTTTCTCGGATTGGGAGCCGACGGGAGACAGGAGTACACTTCGGGTTCCCCCAGCGGGGCCTTCCGCCCCCTCCGGATTCTTCCAGGTTTCATGGCACAGCCCCAGAAAGTCACGGACGCGAACGCCGAGCCGGAGCAGTCGCCGGAGGTCCGCGAGAAGGTGGAGCTGGCGAAGACGTTCGCGTTCCACCTGCTCAAGGGCATCAAGCAGATTGGCATGTACCGCCACAACGAGGCGCGCTTCCCGGAGTTCCTCGCCAAGGCGCAGGAGGCCATCTCCGCGTACACGGAGAAGTTCGGGCCGCTCTCGCTGAAGGTGGAGCAGCAGAACTTCACGCTGCATGGCGAGCCGCTCTTCTCCGAGGAGTCGCCGCTCCCCTACAAGTTCTTCCGCGACGGCATCCGTCAGCTCATCTTCCGGCCGGGGCTGCCGCTGGAGGAGCTGGTCACCCTCACGCTCATCGCGCTGTCGGAGCCGGAGCGCGGCGCGGACGACGTGCTCGCGCAGCTGTGGCGCGCGGGCATGCAGCAGGTGGAGTACGTGGTGGTGGAAGGCTTCTCCATGGAGGGAGCCAACGAGGACGAGGTCCAGGTGGAGGTGGACAAGGTGGTGGGCTACCTCTACTCCCGCCTCCAGACGAACTCGGATGACTTCCTGCGCTTCGCGCGCGTGTCCGCGGAGGACCTGGACGCGAAGCTGGACGGCGTGGAGCAGATCCGCGGCCTCGTCGTGGGCGGCCGCCACGCCTCGGACGACCTGAAGGCCCGCATCCAGCGCGAAATCACCGAAGAGGAGAACGCGCGCCTCTTCCCGAAGCTGGTGGGCGCGGTGTTCCAGGTGGTGGAAGGCGGCGTGGATGACGCGGCCCTCCTGGAGGAGATCTTCCTGCAGCTGTTGGACATGCTGCTGCTCCAGGACGACTTCGCCACGGTGAACCAGATCGTCCTCAAGCTGCGCGCGCTCTCCCAGCGCGAGGGCGGCGAGGACCTGGGGCGCCTGCTCAACAACTTCCTCCACAAGATGGGCGAGGAGCAGCGCCTCACGCGGCTGGGCGAGTCGCTGAAGACGACGCGCACGCGGCAGCCGCAGGACGTGACGCGCTACCTGCAGGCGCTGGGCGTGGACTCGGTGCTGCCCCTGCTCAGCGTGCTGGAGACCATCGAGCTGCCGGAGAATCGCGCGCTCCTGGGCGACGTGCTGGCCACCTTCGCGCGCGACCTGCCGGAGCCGTTCGTGGCGCGCCTGCTGTCGGACCGGCCGCAGACGGTGCGCGACATGGTCTACATCCTGGAGAAGAGCAACCACCCGGAGCGGGTGAAGATGTTCGGCCAGGTGATGAAGAGCCCCAACCTGGTGGTGAAGCTGGAGGTCATGCAGATCATCGGGCGCGGCCGCACGGCGGAGGCCCGGCGCATCATCCACGACGCGCTCACCGACAGCGTCTCCCAGGTGCGCATGCTGGCCGCGAAGCTGCTGCCGGAGTTCGACCGCGAGAAGGCCTTCACGGACCTGGTGCGGCTGGTGCGAGACCCCGGCTGGGACAAGAAGACGTCCGACGAGAAGGCCGCCGTGTACGGGGCCATCGGGGCCACCAACCTGCCCGCCGCGCTGTCCATGATGCAGCAGCTGCTCACGGTGAAGCCGTCGCTGCTCAACAAGCGGCGGGTGATGGAGGACAAGCTGCTGGCCATCACCGGCCTGGGCGGCGCGGGCTCCATCCAGTCCTACAAGATGTTGCAGGCCGTGGTGGAGGACAAGGCGCAGCCCCTGGAAGTCCTCACCGCGGCACGCAAGGCGATGTACCAGACGCGCAAGGCCCTGTTCGGGGACTCGGCGCTTCCGGAAGAGGCGAGCTGACACCATGGCCGACAACCTGAAGATCAATCAGACCCAGGAAGAGAACCTGGGGGAGTACGGGCGCGAGCACAACGAGAAGCTCCAGAACCTCTCGCGCTCCATGCTCGCGGGCCTCTACATGCTCGTGCGCTCCGTGAAGATGTACGACCCGGAGAACGCCGTCTTCGAGAAGCCGCTGCACCAGCTCCAGGACATCATCAACCAGATCATCGGCAAGGAAGGCCGGCTGGAGCTGACGGGCGTCAAGGACTCGTACTACCTCAACGGCATGCTGGTGAAGGTGGACCTGAACTCCATCGAGAACCAGCGCTACCTCCTGGCGGAGATGCGCGCCAAGGACGTGGGCGGCATCACGCTGACGAAGCCCGTCACCACGCAGGAGCTGAAGAACTTCATCTGGATCTTCAGCAAGGAGCAGTCCTCCACCGCGGAGGAGGACGGCCTCCAGGGGCGCAAGCTGCTCAACATGCGCGTGGCGAAGTTCTCCAGGCTCAAGGAGAAGCTGAACAAGGACATGGACACGCCGGGCGACCAGAAGGTCGACCGCAAGAAGTACGCGATGACCGTGTACGCCCGCGCGGTGTTCTTCCTGCAGAAGTACCTGGAGTCCGTGCGCGCGGGGAAGCCCATCGGGTCCTCGCGGGCGCTGCGCCTGGTGCAGGACTTCGTGGACATCTCCTACGACCAGCGCACCCACTTCCTGGGCATGACGACGCAGAAGCGCGAGGAGGACTACCTCGTCTACCACCAGGTGAACGTGGCGCTGATGTGCATCGTGTTCGGCGCGGAGCTGGGCCTCACGAAGCCGCAGCTGCGCGACCTGGGCTACATCGCCCTCTTCCACGACGCGGGCATGACGACGCTGCCGGAGGAGCTGGCCACCAAGCGCGGGGCGCTCACCGCGGACGAGAAGACGGCCGTGGCGCGCGCGCCGCTCATCAGCGTGCGCAACATCCTGATGGAGAAGGGCTTCAGCCGCTCCACGCTCCTGCGCGTGGTGACGACGTTCGAGCACAAGACGGACTACGGCACGGCGGTGCGCGACGCGCGCGGCAACATCCAGATGATCATCCCCAAGACGAACCTGGGGGTGTACGCGAAGATCATCGCCATCTGCGACGCGTACGACGCGCTCACCTCCCGCAGGCCCTACCGGGACGCGTACGGCCCGGAGGTGGCGCTGATGCTGATGTGGACGGAGATGCGCCAGAAGTTCGACCCGGAGCTGCTGTCCGTCTTCATGCGGGTGATGGCCATCCAGCCCATCAAGGTCCTCTCCCGCCGTCAGCAGCAGCTCAGCGTTTCCGGCCTGTAGCCTTCGTCGCCGGCTTCTTCGAGGCGGGCTTCGCCTTCGCCTTCGCCTGAGCCTTCGGAGGCGGGCCCGCGGGCACGCTCGCCTCGCGCAAGAGCGTGAGCGCCTGCGTGAAGTCCTCCGGGAGGGGGGCTTCCAGGTCCAGCGCCTTGTGGGTGCGCGGGTGCTCGAAGGCCAGGCGCCACGCGTGCAGCGCCTGGCGGCCCAGCCCCTCCTGCGCCTGCGCCACCGCGCCCTTCGCCTTGCGGCCGGCGCCGTAGAGCGCGTCGCAGAGCAGCGGGTGCCCGGCCTCCGCCAGGTGGACGCGGATCTGATGCGTGCGGCCGGTGAGCAGGTCCACCTCCACCAGCGCGGCGCCCTCAAAGGCCTCACGCACGCGGAACAGGGTGATGGCGGGCTTGCCCTCCTTCACCTTGCCGGTGAACTTCTGGCGGTGGATGGGGTGGCGGCCATAGAGCGTTTCAATGCGCCCTTCCGCGGGCGGCACGCCGTGCACCAGGGCCAGGTACGTCTTCTGGACCTCGCGCGTCTTGAAGGCCTTCTGGAGGGCCACCAGGGCCTGCTCGTGCTTGGCGACGACGAGGCAGCCGGTGGTGTCCTTGTCCAGCCGGTGGACGATGCCGGGGCGCAGCTCGCCGCCCACGCCGGCCAGGTCCTTCACGCGGTGCAGCAGCGCGTTGACCAGCGTGCCGGAGGCGTGCCCCGCGCCCGGGTGCACCACCATGCCGGCGGCCTTGTCCACGACGACGAGGTCCCGGTCCTCGTGCAGCACGGACACGGGCAGGGCTTCGGCCTGGGGAATCGCGGCGACGGGCGCGGGGACGTGGAGCGACAGCAGCTCGCCCCCGCGCAGGCGCTGCGCGGCCTTGGCGGGCTTGCCGTCGGACAGCACGTGGCCGTCCGCGATGAGGCCCTGGAGGCGGGAGCGGGTGAGGTCCGGGAACGCGCGGGCGAGGTACGCATCCAGCCGCTCGCCCCGGGCTTCCGGGAGGGCGCGGTGCTCGCGCGTGTCGGGTGAGGCCACGGCGGAGGGCGCTACCAGATCTTCGACTTCACGTGCGCCTTGGAGCGCAGCACGATGTCGTTGATGGCGCGCTCGAAGAAGTTCGCCTGGGTGCTGATCTCCGCGCTCACGCGGCTCTTGTAGAGCGCGCGCCCCTCTTCCAGTTCCTCCTTGAGGACCTCGAAAAGGTTGTCCTGCTCGATGCCCTTGATGATCTTCTGCTCGTTGTAGAGCGAGATATCGGAGGCGATCGCGCGAGCGAGTCGCATCGCCTTGACCTTTTCCTCTTCCGTCATCGTGCCACTACTTAGGCACCCACCCCGTGCGAGTCAACTTTTCCCGTCGCACGGGAGGGTGCCCGGCCGCCTCCGGGTCAACGGCCCGACTTGGCGGGTTTCTCGGAGAACAGCGCCAGGTAGCTCTTGGACACGCGCAGGGGGTCCAGGCCCAGCTCGCGGGCGAGGTTCATGAGGATGCCGCGCAGGTACACGGTGGTGGGGAGCGCGGTGTAGCGGTCCGCCTCCACGTTCTCCAGGTGACGCACGGAGATGCGGGTGCGGTCGGCGAGCTGTTGGATGGACAGGCCGCGGGCCTCGCGGACGCGGCGCAGCAGCTCGCCGTTGAACTCGGCGTCCGCCGGGATGTCCACGCCCCGGGGCCGGCCCTCGCGGACCTTGGCGGCCACCTGGGCCAGCGCGGACTCGGCCGTCGCGATGGCGGAGTCCTGCGCCAGCACCTGGGCCTCCCCGAGCTTGCGGACCGTGGGGCCCTTCACGGTGCCCGGCCCCGTGGGGCTGTTCGCGGAAGGACGCGAGTCGATGGGGCGCGACGTCAGGGGCCGCACGGCGGCGCGGGAGGCGCCGGTGGCCGGCATCCGGGCCAGCGCGGTGGTGCTGGAATCCGGGGTCGGGGCGCCCGGGGCGGGGTTCGGATCCGACTCGCCCTGGGTGGTCGTCACGGCGTCCGCGCTGGAGGCTTCTGGCGTGGGCGCGGGGCTGGTGGCCACGGAGCTGGACTCGGCTGGGGACGTCGCCGCGCTGGCCTCGGGGGCCGGTGGCTCCGCGGAGGCCTCGACGGTGGGCGCCTGCGGGGCGGCCTCGGCGGCCGGAGGGGCGGCTTCCACGCGGTCCGGGGGCGTGGCGGATCCGTCAGCGACCCCGGCGGAACCACCGGATGCGGCGGCGGATCCGTCAGCGACGACCGCGGAGCCGGTGCCGCTCTGCACGGGGGCCTGCGCGGCCACGTCCTGCACGGGCGTCGAAGCAGGGGCGCTGACCGGATCCGAAGCGTTGGCGCTGACCGCCTGCGCGGCCGACGGGGTCACTTCGGGAGCGGGCGTGCTGGACGCCTCGGCCTCCACGGCCTCCGGTGTCGCGGCAGGCGTCGCGCCTTCGGGGGCGGACGGCTTCGCGTCCAGGGCGGGCGCCGGAGCTTCGGTGGCTCCCCTGCCCTGTCCGCGCAGCGGAGTCGTGGGGACGTAGACGAACGACAGGCTCCGGGTGAACGAGGCACGGAAGGCCTCCACCACCGCCACGCCCCCCACCATCACCGGCTCGGAGGGCACGCCTGGCGCGTCCTTCCCCGAGGCCTCCTGCCGCTTCGACTCCTCACCGCGCATCCGCTCCTCGCTCTTTCCAGGCGTCTCGCTCGCGCGGGGCGCCTCCCCTTCCGTATCGCTCACGGACGCCGCGGCCTTCAGTCGCGACTCCGCCTCCAACCGTTCGGCGTCCACCGCGCCCGCCGCCTTCGCCAGCGCCGCGGCGGCGGTGGCCAGGGCCTCCGCGACCCGCGCGGCCGAGTCCACCTTGTCCGCGGCATCCGCCGTCACGGCCGCCTTCGCGAGCCGCTCCGTGGACAGCCCGATGGAGCGGTCATACTCGACGCGCAGGTCCGCGTCGGTAAGCATCTCCATCGCTTCGTTCATCCGTTCACGCAGCGCGTCCACCTGGTCCGGGTCTCCCAGCGCGTACACCGCGATGGAATCCGGTGAATACAACTCCATCAGGCGCTCGTGGGCCGCGCGGATCTCCGCGTCGGAGGCCGTGGGCGGCACCTCCAGGAGCTCGTAGTAGGTCTGCTGCGCGAAGGGCTTCATGGGATGGCGGACTCGGGGGAAGGGCCGTCGAGCGTCAGGATGCGCGCGGCGATGCGCTGGAGACCCTGGGCCACGGGCGAGTCGGGCCGCTCGATGAGCACCGGCTTGCGCTTGCGCACCGCGCGCCACGCCTCGTCGTCGTAGCGCAGGGCGCCCAGGTCATCCATGTCGATGCCGAAGAACTTCTTCCACGCGGACACCATCGCGGCGCCCACCTTCTCATCCGCGTCCGTGCGCGCCTGGTTCACGACGAGGTGCACGCGGAACGCCGCCAGCTCGCGCTCCAGCCGCTCCGCGTCCGAAGGGGCCTTGCGCCGCACCTGTTCGACGACGTCGTGCAGGGTCCGCAGGCCGCCCTCGCGGGTGGACAGCGCGCTCTCGACGAGGTCCTGGATGCCGTAGCGCGCCTCCGTCTGCTGGAGCATGCGGAAGAAGGCCGCCTTGACGAAGCGGTACGCGTTCTCCACGGACGTGGGCTCCGGCAGCACGACGAGCAGGCCGTGGTCCGCGATGAGGAAGAGGTCGAGCGTGTTGAAGCTGGTGCCCGCGCCCAGGTCCAGGATGAGGTAGTCCGCCGTCGTCTGCGACAGCAGCGTGCGCAAGAGCTTCTGCTTCTGCGCGTACTTGAGGTTCGCCGCGTCCAGCGAGTCCTGCGCGCCGGCGATCAGCGACAGCCCGGGCACGCCGGTGGAGACCATCACCTCTTCGAGGTTGGCCTTCCCGCGCCGGAGGAAGTCCGACAGCGTGGCCTCCGGAGGCCCCACGCCCAGGCACGTGTGCAGGTTGGCGCCGCCCAGGTCCGCGTCCACGAGCAGCACCTTGTGGCCGGCCTGCGCGAGCGCGACGCCCAGGTTCGCGGACACCATCGACTTGCCGATGCCGCCCTTGCCACCGCCCACCGCGATGATCCGTCGCGAGCGGGCGCGCCGCGTAAGGCCCGCGGGCCCGGCGGACGACACGTCATTGGCCGCACGCGGCGAGGAGCCAGCAAGCGAGGCGGGGGCGGATGGAGGCAAGGGGGCGGGCTTCACGAAGGCTCGCATCAAAGCCCGTCCTACTGCCCGAGTCGACACCCCGCCATTTCACGGCCGGCCCCTACGGCCCCCGGTGCCCGTGCCCCGTCGCCAGGAGGCTCGGGGAGCAGGCGGCCGGGGAACCGTTCGCTGTCACTCGTCGAGCAGTTCGACGTTCCAGTACGACACGTCCGCCAGGTGCAGGAACGGCAGCCACTCGCGGTAGGTGACCTTGCGGATGGCGCCACGGAACAGCGGCGTCCAGCGCGGGCGCACGGGCTTCTTGAGCAGCCGCATGCCGGCCTGCTCGGGCGTGCGTCCGCCCTTCTTCAGGTTGCAGGGGACGCAGGAGCACACCACGTTCTCCCACGTCGTCTTGCCCCCCTGGGTGCGCGGGTTGACGTGGTCCAGGTTGAGCTCGCTGCGGGGCAGCTGCTTCGCGCAGTACTGGCAGGTGTCGTTGTCGCGCGCGTAGATGTTGAGGCGCGAGAAGCGCACCTTGGCGCGCGGCAGGTGGTCATACGCGCCGAGCACGAGCACGCGCGGGACACGGATGGTGCGGTCGATGGTGGTGATGCTGTCCTGGGTGGCGCTGAGGGCGGCCCAGTCCTCGAACTCATACAGCCGGTACTGCTCGTCGATGGCTTTGGCGACGCCTTGATACAGCAGGGAAAAAGCCCGTTTGACTGACGTCACGTGAACCGGTTGGTAGTACCGGTTTAAAACGAGCACGGCGCTGTTGATCATGGCTGGCTTCCCGAACGGGCGGCCGCCACAGCCTGCGCGACCTGCCCCAGGTCCTCCTCTGAGAGACACCGGACGTCGAGAACGACCTCGTCATCCGCAATCCTGCCAATAACCGGCACCTCGCCTTCGCGCAGACGTTCCAGGAATACTTTCGGCGTCTCTACGGTGAGGCTGCAAGCGGAGGAAGGCAACCGGGCCAGGGGCATGGCCCCCCCTCCCACCTGTCCATCCACGGACACGACGCGGCACACGATGCCGTGCGCCGCGAGCAGGGCCGCCAGCCGTTCCGCCCGGGCCTGCAAGACCGCTGGCTGCTGGGTGAGCAGGCTCTGGGTGGGAACGGCGTCCGGGCGGCCATCCCGGTACAGCTCCAGCGTCGCCTCCAGGGCCGCGACCGTCATCTTGTCGACACGCAGCGCGCGTGTGAGCGGGTGGGATTTGATGCGCTGGAGCAGGTCCGCGCGGCCGACGATGATGCCCGCCTGGGGTCCGCCCAGGAGCTTGTCGCCGGAGAAGGCCACGACGTCCGCGCCCTCGCGGATGGCCTGGCCCACGGTGGGCTCCGGGGTGAGGCCGGGGCCCGACAGCGGCACGAGCGCGCCCGAGCCCAGGTCCTGGAACACGGGCACGTCGCGGGAGCGCCCCAGCTCCGTCAGCTCCGCGAGGGGCGCCTCCTCCGTGAAGCCGACGAGCGCGAAGTTGGAGCGGTGGACCTTCACGATGAGGCCGGTGTCCGGGCTCAGGGCGTTGGCGTAGTCCGCGCGGCGGGTGCGGTTGGTGGTGCCGACCTCCACGAGCTTCGCGCCGGACTGGCGCATGACGTCCGGGATGCGGAAGCCGCCGCCGATTTCGACGAGCTCTCCGCGTGACACGACGCACTCACGGCCGGAGGCCAACGCGGCGAGGACGAGCAGCACGGCGCCCGCGCAGTTGTTGACGACGATGGCGTCCTCCGCGCCGGTGAGCGTGCGCAGGTGACCGATGAGGGGCGCGTAGCGGCTGCCGCGTTCACCTTCGTCCAGGTCGTATTCGAGGTTGGAGTAGCCCCGTGCCACGGCGACGACGCGCTCCACGGCTTCCGGGGCAAGCGGCGCACGGCCCAGGTTGGTGTGGAGCACGACGCCGGTGGCGTTGATCACCGGCCGCAGGTTCGGCGTGGCCAGGGATTCGAGCGCGGCTTCCACGTCCGCGTCCTCGAAGGGCCGCGCGTCACCGGCAAGGAGCCGGGAGCGCACGCGTTCGACAGCGAGCCGCAGGGCCGCGACCGCGCGGGCATGGGAAAGGTTCGCGAGCCGGGACTCCAGCGACGGCCGCCGGAGGAGTTGCTCGATGGAAGGAAGGCCGCGAAGCAGTGCGTTCTTGCTGTCCGGGGGGTTCGAGGCAGCGCCCATGCCCCGGGACTCTACTACTCGCTTCGGCGTCGTGAAGTTCAGACCTGAACAATATCTCGCCGTCCAACATGCACGTGCATTAGCTCAACATCCTCCCAACTCGCGCAGAGACACAGCGAAAGTGCCCCTGCGAGAGAGCCAGCAGTAGAAAAGCGCCTCAACTCATCCCTGACTCAGAATGCACTCAAAGGACACAGCGCGACAAGCGCGTAACCCGACTGTCCAAAATACCCAGAATAACCACGCCTCGCAGCAACGACTCGCTGAGCTTTGGTGCCATGCCCATCTGGCACCCAATAGGGATCACCGCCCTCGCTCCAATTCACAGCGGCGAACTGCTCAACGGTTTGCCAGGAGAGCCCCATTCCCTTCAAGAAGACCCCTGCCAGGCAATCAGCTTGAAGCTCAGCAGCGGTCCCAGAAACACTCCCCTGCACCATATGCCCCCACTCATGTGCCAGAATCCCGGATGCGGCCCATGAGCCATACGTTCCTGCGATTCTATCAAGCCATGCCTGGTCCGCCCAAACGACCCGATTACCTCGATCAGCATAGGCATTATTCATCCCGTCACGGAGACGGCAGAGCGGAAATGTGGTGCCCCAGAATCTGCTGAGTGCGGCGTAATCGTCACGAGCATGGGAAACGGGCGCACATTGAGCCTGAGCAGGTGAACTCCAGAGCCCACTCACAATCACGGCAAGCACCAAACATACAGATCGCATTGCCCCCCCTTTCAACAAGGCTGAATCCGGGACTCGACATTAGCTCAATGCGTGTTGCCTATCAACTGGCCAGCCCCGTCATCAACCAGCATCTGGGCACAACTGGCTTTCCTTGAAGTCCGCACTGAACGCAAAGACAGTCACACGCCCACACACGTCCATACACAACCCCAAACACCATGGAGGTGTCAGGCATATCTTCGGTTATCTGAGCATGCAGCCTCGCTGCGTGCGCAACTTCATGAAGCGCAGGTGGGCCTGCTCGCATTGCCCATGCGCATCAAGGCGCACCTCAACCGCAGGCAGCGACTCTTTTCGCTTGCCTGCATTGGCCCGGCCGTTGGGCTGACTTGCGAATACAATCAGGACATGGGCCATCCCAGACAGGGTAAACACGCAGAGCTTCAGCACTTTGCGTCAAGGCATCACCATCCGCCGTAGGGCACGGTGCTGGCTTCCATGTAGTGGCCGCTGGGGTCCTGGAAGTAGACCCCGCGGCCTCCGTCATGGGTGTTGATCTGGTTCTCGTGGCTTGAGGACGACCTGCTCGAAGGCTTCCGGCAGCGCTGGGCGCAGCTTCCTCGGCGGCACCGGCGGCTCCAGCACGTGCATCAGCATCAGCGGCACGGGCTGCGCGTGACGGAACGGCAGTTGCCCGGTGAGCAACTCGTACGCCACCACGCCCAGCGCATACAGGTCCGTGGCCGGTGACACCTGCGCGCCGGTCACCTGCGGGGCGCCCTTCCAGCATCACCTGCCGCAGGTCCCTGCCCTCCAGCAATTCCACCGTCAGGTAGTGCCGGTCGCCATCCGAGCCCACGTCGAAGACGTGCAAGATGTTCACGTGCTCCAGGGCCCGCGCGTGCTCCACCTCCTGGCGGAAGCGCGTCACCATCGCCTCGTCGGCGTGAGGCACGGCCAGCACCTTGAGCGCCACGCGCTGGTGGTTCTTCAAATCCAGCGCCTGGTACACCGCCGACGTGCCGCCCACGCCCAGCCACCGCTCCACCCGGTAGCGCCCCGCCACCACCTGCCCGGGGACGAGTCCCTGGCTCGCGGGCGCGAGGGGCCGCGGCGTCGGCGTCAAGTCCCCCGCCCCTGGGTCAAACCCGCCGCGAAGCAGGGGGCCTGCCGGCGTGTATCGGAGCCTGGGATGTTTCGTGAGACATTCGCGGGGTTCTCAACGTTTCCATGCCCTCCAGGGCAATACCGGAATCCATGACGTCACCCACCGACGACAAGCGGGCCCTGCTAGCGAAGCTCCTCCAGGAGAAGGTCGCGGCACCCAAGCGCGCTCCGCTCTCCTTCGCGCAGGAACGGATGTGGTTCCTGGAACAGTGGAGCCCCGGGGGGGCGTCGCTGAACATGCCGGTGGCCGTGCGGCTCACGGGCGAGCTCCAGGCGCCGGTGCTCCAGCGCGCGCTCCAGGCGCTGGTGCTCCGCCATGAGGCGCTGCGCACCACCTTCTCGCTGGCGGACGGCCGGCCCGTGCAGGTCATCGCGCCCACGCAGGAGGCCGCGCTCCCGGTGGAGGACCTGCAGGCACTTCCCCCGCCGGAGCGGGAGCCCCGGGCCGTGCAGCGCGTCGCGGAGGTGGCCCGTGAGCCCTTCGACCTGGAACGGGGGCCGCTGTTCCGGGCGCGCCTCTTCCAGTTGTCCGCGCGCGAGCACCTGCTGCTCTTCGCCATGCACCACGGCGTGTCGGACGCCTGGTCCATGGGCGTCGTCGTCCGCGAGCTGACGGCGCTCTACGCGGCCTTCCTCGAAGGGAAGCCCTCCGCGCTGCCGCCGCTGCCGTTGCAGTACGGCGACTACGCGGGCTGGCAGCGCCGGGCCCAGGAGGGCGCGGAGGCGGAGGCGCGGCTCGCGTGGTGGCGCGAGCGCATCGATCCGCACGCGTCGCTGGAGCTGCCCACGGACAAGCCTCGTCCGGCGGTGCTGGGCACTCGCGGCGCTCGTGAAGCGCTCCAACTGCCCGCCGCGCTCACCGCGGACCTCAAGGCGTTCGCCCGGAAGGAAGGGCGCACGCTGTTCGTCACTCTGCTCGCGGCGTTCCAGACCCTGCTCCACCGCTACACCGGCCAGGAGGACCTCGCCGTCGGAACGCCCGTGGCCAACCGCCCCCGCGCGGAGCTGGAGGGGCTCATCGGCCTGTTCGTCAACACGGTCGTCCTGCGCACGGACCTGTCCGGCGCCCCGTCGTTCCGGGAGCTGCTGGCGCGGCTCCAGCCGGTGGCGCTCGACGCGTTCGCTCGCGAGGAGCTTCCCTTCGAGCGGCTGGTGGACGCCCTCAAGCCGGGCCGCGACCCAAGCCGCGCGCCCCTCTTCCAGGTGATGTTCGTCCTCCAGAACGCACCGCTGCCGCCCCTGGAGGCGCCCGGCCTGCAACTGGAGGCGCGTCCGGTGGACACGGGCTCCGCCCAGTTCGACCTGACGCTCATCGCCGAGGACCTGCCCCAGGGGCTGCGCCTCACCGCGGAGTACGCCACGGACCTGTTCGAGCCCGGCACCGTCCGCCGGATGCTGGCGCACCTGAGCCGCTTGCTGGAGGGGGCCCTGGCCGCGCCGCAGGAGCCCCTGTCGCGGCTGCCCCTGCTCACCCCGGACGAGCGCGAGCAGGTGCTGGGAGCGTGGAGCGGCGGATCCGCGCCCTACCCCCACGAGGACGGGCTGCACACCCTCTTCGAGGCCCAGGCACGCCGCACGCCCGACGCTCTCGCGCTCACCTTCGAGGGCGAAGCGCTGAGCTACCGGCAGCTGGACGCTCGCGCCAACCAGTGGGCGTGGCACCTGCGCAGCTCAGGCGTGGGGCCGGAGACGTACGTGGGGCTGTGTGCCTCGCGCTCGTTCGACATGGTGGTGGGCATGCTCGCGACGCTCAAGGCGGGCGGCGCGTATGTGCCGTTGGATCCGACCTATCCCGCGGCGCGGCTGGCCTTCATGCTCCAGGACTCCGCCGTGAAGGTGCTGCTGGCGCACCGTCCCCTGCTCGCGGGACTGCCTCCCGCGCCGGGTGCTCGCACGGTGTGCTTCGAGGACGGCGTCCCCGACGCGGACAGCTCGCGGGCGCCCCCCGGAGCGCCCCTGCCGGACGGCCCCGCCTACGTCATCTACACCTCCGGCTCCACGGGCCAGCCCAAGGGCGTCGTGGCCACGCACCGCGCGGCCTGCAACCTGGTGGTGCACGAGGCGCGCGTCAGCGAGCTGGGCCCGGGCTCGCGCGTGCTCCAGTTCTCCAACCCCGGCTTCGACGTGTCCGTGGAGGAGATCTTCGCCACCCTCACCGCCGGCGGCACCCTGTGCCTGGCGCCCGTGGAGCGGCTGATGCCCGGCGAGCCGCTGCACCAGGTGCTGAAGCAGCAGGCCATCACCGTGCTCAACGCCACCCCCACGGCGCTCGCGGCCACCGACGCCACGGGCCTGCCCGCGCTGCGCACCGTCTTCTCCGGCGGCGAGGCGTGCACCGCGGAGCTGGTGGCGCGCTGGGGCGAGGGCCGGCGCTTCATCAACGGCTATGGGCCCACGGAGGTGACGGTGACGGCCACCGCGACGGAGGTCCGCCCGGAGGGCCGCGCCCCGCCGCTGGGCCGCCCCATCCCCAACGTGCGCGTGTACGTGCTGGACGCGCGGCTGTCGCCGGTGCCGGTGGGCGTCCCCGGGGAGCTGTGCGTGGGCGGCGTGGGCCTGGCCCGCGGCTACCTGAACCTGCCGGGCACCACGGCCGAGCGCTTCGTGCCGGATCCCTACGCGTCGGAAGCCGGCGCGCGCCTCTACCGCACGGGAGACCGGGTGCGCTGGCGGCCGGACGGAGAGCTGGAGTTCCTGGGCCGGCTGGATGGCCAGGTGAAGCTGCGCGGCTTCCGCATCGAGCTGGGCGAGATTGAAGCGGCGCTCCGCCAGCACGCCGCGGTGGAGGAGGCCGCCGTGCTCATCCAGGACACGCCCGCGGGGGGCCAGCGGCTCGTCGCGTGGCTCGTCCCGGCCACGGCGGGACAGCCTCCCACCGCGAAGGCGCTGCATGCCTTCCTCCTGGAGCGGCTTCCTCCGCACATGGTGCCGTCCGCCTTCGTCGCCGTGCCCGCGTTCCCCCTCACCGCCAACGGCAAGCTGGACGTGCGCGCGCTGCCGCCGCCCACGTCCGGGCAGCTGGACTCGGGGCGGACGTTCGAGGCGCCGCGCACGGAGCGGGAGGAGCAGCTGGCCCGGCTCTGGAGCGAGGTGCTCCAGGTGGAGCGCGTGGGCCTGGATGATCCGTTCTTCGAACTGGGCGGCAACTCGCTGCTCGCGCTGCGGCTGCACCAGCGGCTGCGCGCGGAGATGGGCGTGGAGCTGCCGCTGACGGTGCTCTTCCAGCACTCCACGGTCCGGGCCCTGGCGGAGCGCATGGCGCAGGGTGGCGGATCCGACAACGGGGCGAAGTCCGGACGCGACCGGTCGCGCCGGCGGCAGGCGTTCGCGCGCAGGACGGTGGCCGCGCCCGCGCGGGACACGGACTCGGACGACGACGTGGAGCTGGAGCCGGAGTTGGACGGAGACGCGGATGTCTGAGGAGACGGCGGACACGGTGGAGCGCATCGCCATCGTTGGCATGTCGGGACGCTTTCCCGGCGCGCCCACGCTCGACGCCTTCTGGGACAACCTCCGGCGCGGCGTGCACTCGCGGCGCGAGCTGACCGAGGCGGACCTGGAGCAGGCCGGGGTGCCCAAGGCCCAGCGCGAGCGGCCGGACTGGGTGCGCGCCGCGTATCCGCTGGACGGCCCCACGCACTTCGACGCGGGGTACTTCGGCTACAGCCCGCGCGAGGCGGAGGTGCTGGATCCGCAGCAGCGCGTCTTCATGGAGACGGCGCTGGAGGCCCTGGAGGACGCGGGCTACGACCCGGAGCGCTTCCCGGAGGCCATCGCCGCCTTCGCGAGCACCAGCACCAGCTCGTACCTGTTCCAGGCGCTGCTGCGGCGCCCGGAGCTGTTGCAGACGGTGGGCCTGTACAACCTGTCGCTCGCCAACGACAAGGACTTCGTCGCCACGCGCACCTCGCACCGGCTGGGCCTGCGGGGGCCGAGCGCCACCGTGCAGACGGGCTGTTCCAGCGCGCTGGTGGCGGTGCACCTGGCCTGTCAGAGCCTCCTGTCGGGCGAGTGCGAGATGGCGCTCGCGGGCGGCGTCTCCGTGGCGTTCCCGCAGGCGGCCGGGTACGCGTACCAGCCGGGGATGATCATCTCCCCGGACGGGCTGTGCCGCGCGTACGACGCCCGCTCGCAAGGCACCATCTTCGGCTCGGGCGTGGGCGTGGTGGTGCTCAAGCGCCTGTCGGAGGCGGTGCGGGATCGGGACACCATCCATGCGGTCATCCTCGGGTCGGCCGTCAACAACGACGGCTCCGCCAAGGCGGGCTTCACCGCGCCCAGCGTGGAGGGCCAGGCGGCCGCCATCGCGGAGGCGCTGGGCGTCGCGGGCGTGGAGCCGGAGGACCTCCAGTACGTGGAGGGGCACGGCACGGCGACGGCGCTGGGCGACCCGGTGGAGGTCGCCGCGCTCAACCAGGCCTTCGGCGGTGCGCGCTCGGGCACGCGGCGCTGTGTGCTGGGCACGGTGAAGGCGAACATCGGCCACCTGGACTCCGCCGCGGGCGTGGCGGGGCTGCTCAAGACGGTGCTGGCCCTGAAGCACGCGGTCATCCCGCCCACGCCCCACTTCCAGCAGCCCAACCCCGCCATCGACTTCGACGGCGGCCCCTTCTTCGTCACCGCCGAGCCCCGGCCGTGGGACGGGGCGGTGAAGCGCCGGGCCGGGGTCAGCTCGTTCGGCCTGGGAGGCACCAACGTCCACGTGGTGCTGGAGGAGCCGCCGCGCGCGAAGGCCGCCGGCACCCGGCGCGCGTGGCACGTGCTGCCGCTGTCCGCGCGCACGCCCCGGGCGCTGGACGAGGCCACCGCGAGGCTCGCCGCGCACCTGGAGCGCACGCCGGGCCTGGAGCTGGCGGACGTCGCGTCCACGCTCCAGCGAGGCCGCCGCACGCACGAGCACCGGCGCGCGCTGCTCTGCCGGAACCTGGAGGATGCGCGGGCCGCGCTGGCGGATCCGCGCCGCCACCTGGGGGGCTTCAGCGTGAACACGCGCCGCCCCGTGGTGTTCCTCTTCCCGGGCCACGGCAGCCACCACGTGGACATGGGCCGCGCGCTGTACGAAGCGGAGCCCGTCTTCCGCAAGCACCTGGACGCGTGTTGCGACGCGCTGGCCGCGCACCTGGGCCGCGACCTGCGCTCCGTGCTGTTTCCGGCTCAGGCAGCACAGGAGGCCGAAGCGCTGCTGGAGCGGATGACCTTCGCGCAGCCCGCGATGTTCGCGGTGGAGTACGCGCTCGCGCAGCTGTGGCGTTCGTTCGGCGTGGAGCCGGAGGCCATGGTCGGCCACAGCACGGGCGAGTACGTGGCCGCGTGCCTCGCGGGCGTCTTCTCGCTCCCCGACGCGCTGGCGCTGGTTGCCGCGCGCGGACGCCTCATGGACGCACTGCCGCCCGGCGGAATGCTGTCGGTGTCCCTGCCGGAGGACGCGCTCGCGCCGCTGCTGCCGCCGGGGGTGTCCGTCGCGGCGGTGAACGCGCCCGCGCTGGTCGTGGTGGCCGGGCCCTCCTCCGCGCTGGAGGCGCTGGAGGCGACGCTGGCTGCCAGAGGTGTGAGCACCCGGCGGGTCCGCGCGCTGCACGCGTTTCACTCGGAGGCCGTGGAGCCCATGGTGGCGGGCTTCCTCCAGGAGCTCTCGCGCGTGCGCCTGTCGCCGCCGAAGCGGCCGTACGTCTCCAGCCTGTCCGGGACGTGGATCACCGCCGCGCAGGCCACGGATCCACGAACCTGGGCGCGCCACCTGCGCGAGCCCGTCCGCTTCGCGCAGGCCGCGACCACGCTGCTCGGGGGCGCGGAACGGCTCTATCTGGAAGTCGGTCCGGGCCAGGCCCTGGGAACGTTCGTCCGGCAGTGCGCGCCCGCGGGCAGTCCTCCCACCGCCCTCACGTCGCTGCCCCGCCCGCGTGACGGCCAGGACGCCCACCTGCACCTGACGGAGACCGCCGCCCGGCTCTGGCTGGCCGGTGCGCCCATCGAGTTGGCGAAGCTGTACGGCAAGGAGCCCCGCCGCCGCGTCCCGCTGCCGCCCTACCCCTTCCAGCGGGAGCGCTTCGACCTGCTCGCGGTCGCGTCCGTTCCGGGTGCCCGGCTTCCGGCCTTCGCCGTGTCCGAGGTCCCCCGCGAGGACGTCACGCCCGCGCTCGAGTGCGCAGTGCCCACATGGCAGCGCATCGCGGGCGCCCCTGTCCCCCGCTTCGACGCTCAGCGCTGGCTGGTGCTGGAGGATGCGAACGCGCCTGGCGGAAGCATCGCGCAGCGGTTGAAGGCGCGCGGCGCGGACGTGCTCGCGCTCGACTCGAACGCACCCTTGAAGCCGCTCAAGGAACGGCTGAAAGCGCGTGGCGCGGATGTGCTCGCGCTGAGCCCGGACGCGTCCCGGACACCGTTTGAGGAACGGCTGGAAGCACGGGGCTCGGGCGTGCTCGCGTTGGATCCGGAGTCGCTTTGGGCACCGCTTGAGGAACGGCTGGCGGCTGGCGAAGGGCCGGATCATGTCGCGTTCCTGTGGCCCCTGGCCCCTGCGGAGGGCCCGGGCGCGGTGGACCGCGTGCTTCACGGGCTGCTCGACCTCGCGCGGCGGTTGGGGCCGGCCGCGGCCAAGCGGCCCGTGACGCTGGCCGTGCTCACGTGTGGCGCCCAGGACGTGACGGGCGAGGAGCCCCTGCGCGCATGGCAGGCCACCGTGTCCGGCGTGTGTCGGGTGCTGTCCCAGGAGTACCCGGGGCTGCGCTGCCGCGCCATCGACGTGAGCGCGCCACGGCCGGAGGAAGGTCCGCGTTGGGCGGATCGGCTGGTGGCGGAGCTGGGCGCGGGCGGGCCGGCCGTGGTCGCGCTGCGCGGGCCGCACCGCTTCACGGAGTCGTTCGAGCCGGTCGTCCCGCCACGCGCGGCGGCATCCCCCTCGCCCTTGCGCGAGGGCGGCGTGTACGTGGTCCTGGGGGATCTGGAGGCCGGAGGCCTTGCCCTGGCCGAGGCGCTCGCCACCACCGCGCGGGCGCGGCTGGTGCTGCTGACCGATACCGTGCCCCAGGCGCCCAACATGGAGCGCCTCGGGGGCCTTGAGCGCACGGGGGCGCAGGGCGTGCTCCTCGCGCCGATGGGCGCGGGTGAGCCCGAGCCGCTCCTCCAGGGGCTGCTCGCCGCCGAGGCCCGCTTCGGCGCGCTCCACGGCGTCTTCTTCGTGCCGGAGGGCACGGCGGGCGCGGCCAGGCAACCCCTGGCGGACGCCACTCCCGAGGCGTGGGCACCTGTCTTCCGCTCCCGCGTCGGTGTGCTGGGAGCGCTGGCCAGGGCCCTCCAGGGGCGTGCTCCGGACTTCGTGACAGTGTGCTCCTCGCTGACGGCCGTCGTGGGAGGCGTGGGGCGTGGCGTGCTGGCCGCCGCGCATGCCGCGATGGACACCTTCGCGGCGGAGCAGAACCGGGGCCCGGGGCCGCGCTGGTACGTGGTGGACCTGGACGCGTGGCGGGAGGAGGTCATCCCGGTGTGGCTGGGCCTGCTCGCCGCCTCGGCTCAAGGGGGACGCTGGTGGATTTCCCGGGGCCCGCCGCGCGCTGAGGAGCCGGAGGCCGGTGGGACGTCCGGGACGGCTGCGGATCCGACGGACGGGTCCCGGCCCCGGGACACCGGACGGCATCCCCGCCCGCCGCTGGCGACGCCGTACGTGGCCCCCCGTGGCGACACCGAGCGCCGCGTGGTGGAGCTGTGGCAGGAGATGCTGGGCATCGACACGCTCGGCGTGGACGATGACTTCTTCGAGCTGGGCGGCCACTCGCTGCTGGCCACCCAGGTGCTCGCGCGCGTGAGGTCCGCCTTCGCCGTGGAGCTGCCCCTGCGCGCCTTCTTCGAAGCGCCCACGCCCGCGAAGCTCGCGGAGCGCGTGGACGCCGCGACCACCGGTGCCCCCGCGAGCGTCCTCCCGCCACTGACACCCGTGCCCCGCGACGGACGGCCCCTGCCGCTGTCCTTCTCCCAGCAGAGCCTCTGGTTCCTCGAGCAGCTGCATCCGGGAGGCAGCGCCTACAACATGCCGTCCGCCCTCCGCCTGGAGGGCCGCGTCGACACGGCCGCGCTGGAGCAGGCCTTCACGGAGCTCGTCCGCCGGCACGAGGCGCTGCGCACCACCTTCCACGCGGACGGCGGCGCGCCTCTGCAACGCATCCACGCGCCAGCGGCCTTCCGGCTGGCGGTCCTCGACGTGTCGTCCCACGGCGCTCCCGAAGCGGAGGCGCACCGGCTCGCGGCCGAGGAGCAGCTGCGTCCGTTCGACCTCACCGCGGGGCCCTTGCTGCGCGCGGTGCTGATCCGCCTGGGAGAGACGCGGCACGTGCTGGTGGTGACGATGCACCACATCGTCTCCGACGGCTGGTCGCTGGGCGTGCTCGTCCGGGAGATGGTGGCGCTCTACCAGGCCTTCGCGTCCGGACAGCCCTCCGCGCTGACCCCGCTGCCGGTGCAGTACGCCGACCATGCCGCCTGGCAGCGCGCGTGGCTTCGGGGTGAGGCCCTGGAGTCGAGGATCCGCTGGTGGCGTCAGCAGCTGGAAGGCGCCCCCGCGTTCCTGACGCTGCCCACCGACTTCCCGCGTCCACCGGTGGCGTCCTTCCGGGGTGACGCGGTGCCCGTCGCCCTGCCGCGTGCGCTCTCCGAGTCACTGGCCGCGCTGTGCCAGGCCGAGGGCGTCACCCCGTTCATGGCCCTGCTGGCCGGATTCCAGGCCCTGCTCAGCCGCTACTCGGGCCAGGACGACGTGAGCGTCGGCAGCGCCATGGCCGGCCGCCGCTTCGCGGAGCAGGAAGCGCTCATCGGCTTCTTCGTGAACACGCTGGTGTACCGCACACGCCTGCACGCGGACCCCACGTTCCGCGAGCTGCTCGCCCGCGTGCGCGACACGACCCTGGAGGCGCACGCCCACCAGGACCTGCCCTTCGAGAAGCTCGTCGAGGTGCTGCGGCCTGAGCGGGACCCTTCACGCTCGCCGCTCTTCCAGGTGAACTTCACGTTCCAGAACATGCCCATGGGCACGCTGGAGGCGCCGGGGCTGCGCTTCGAGCCCATCCCCCTCGAGGGCGGCACGGGCCGCTTCGACCTCACGCTGGTGCTCACCGACACGCCGCGAGGCCTGACGGGCGTGCTGGAGTACGCCAGCGACCTGTTCCGTCCGGAGACGGCGCAGCGCCTGGTCACCCACCTGCACGTGCTGCTGGAGGCGGCACTGCGAAGCCCCCACCTGCGGCTGTCCGAGCTGCCCCTGCTCACGGACGCCGAGCGCCGTGAGCTGCTGGTGGACTGGAACGCCAGCGACGCGGACTTCCCACGCGAGGCGAGCCTGCACTCGCTGTTCGAGGCGCAGGTCCGGAGCACGCCGGACGCGCGCGCGGTCGTCTTCGAATCGCAACACCTCACGTACCGCCAGCTGGACACGCGCGCCAATCAACTCGCGCACCAGCTGCGCGCGCTGGGCGTCGGCCCCGAGGTCATCGTGGGGCTGTGCGTGGAGCGCTCGGTGGAGGGCGTGGTGGGGATGCTCGCCATCCTCAAGGCGGGAGGCGCCTTCCTCTGCCTGGATCCCGCCCACCCCACCGCGCGACTCGCGCTGATGCTGGAGGACTCGGGGCTCCAGGTGCTGTTGACCCAGGACGCGCTGCTGGACGTGCTGCCCCTGTCCTCGTCCTGCGTGCCGTGCTGTTTCGACACCGACGCGGCCGCCATCTCGCGCCGCCCCACGACGCCACCGGAGGTGGAGATCCACGCGGGCCACCTGGCCTACGTCATCTACACCTCGGGCAGCACGGGCCGGCCCAAGGGCACGCTCCTCGCGCACCGAGGGCTGTGCAATTCGGTGCTCGCGGCGGTCCGGGCCCATGACCTGTCTCCCGCGAGCCGCGTCCTCCAATTCGCGTCCCCGACCTTCGATGCCGCCATCCTGGAGACCTTCGCGCCGCTGCTCGCGGGAGCCACGCTGGTGCTGGCCCCCCGGGAGCGGCTGCTGCCGGACGCGCCCCTGCGCGCGCTGTTGTCCGAGCAGGAGGTCACCGCCGTCACGCTGACGCCGTCGGTGCTGGCGCAGCTGACGTCGGAAGGCCTCGAGAGCCTCCGCACCGTCATCTCCGCGGGCGAGGCCCTGTCCCCGGAGGTCGCCCGGCGCTGGAGCGAGGGCCGCACGCTGCTCAACGCCTACGGTCCCACCGAAGCCACCGTCTGCGCCTCCATCACGCCAGGGCCGGTCCGAGCCGACGCGCCCGGCATCGGCAAGCCGTGGCCCAACACGCGGCTCTACGTGCTGGACGCGCACCTGCGGCCGGTGCCCGTGGGCGTGCCCGGGGAGCTGTTCATCGGGGGCGTGGGACTGGCCCGCGGCTACCTGGGCCGTCCGGATCTCACCGCCGGGCGCTTCCTCCCCGACCCCTTCGGCACCGAGCCAGGCGCGAGGCTGTACCGCACCGGCGACCGCGTGCGCTGGAGGCAGGAAGGGGACGTCGAGTACCTGGGCCGGACCGACTTCCAGGTGAAGCTGCGCGGCTTCCGCATCGAGCTGGGTGAAGTGGAGGCCGCGCTGCAAGCGCACGCGGCGGTACTCCAGGCCGTGGCGCTGGTGCGCGAGGATGCGCCGGGGCTGCCGAGGCTGGTCGCGTACGTGGTGCCAACCGGGGACGGGACCCCGGGCGTGGCCGAGCTGCGCGCGTTCCTCCAGCAGCGGCTGCCCGAGTACATGGTGCCCGCGACGTTCGTCGTGCTGGAGGCGTTGCCGCTCACCTCCAGTGGCAAGGTGGACCGGCAGGCCCTGCCTTCACCCGAGCTCCGCGCGAGCGGCACGCCGGGCCACGTGCCCCCGCGCACGCCCACGGAGGAACGGCTCGCCGCGCTCTGGGCGCCGCTGCTCCAGGTGGAGCGCGTGGGGGCGGATGATCACTTCTTCGAGCTGGGAGGCCATTCGCTGCTGGCCACCCAGCTCGTCTCCCGCATCCGCGCGGACTTCGGCGTGGAGCTGCCGCTGCAAGCCCTCTTCGAAGCCCCGACGCTCTCGGCGCTCGCACGAAGGCTGGACGCGGCCCGGCCCGAGGACGCATCGCGGGCCCCGCCCCTGCTGCCGGTGCCGCGCACGGGCGCGCTGCCGCTGTCCTTCGCGCAGCAGCGCCTGTGGCTCATCGAGCAGATCGAGCCCGGTGGCACCGCCTACAACATCCCCACGGTGCTGCGCGTCCGCGGACGTCTGGACCGGGGAGCGCTGGGTAAAGCCTTCACCGCGCTCGTCGAGCGTCACGAATCCCTGCGCACCGTCTTCGCCACGCAGGACGGCGAGCCCGTGCAGGTCATCCAGCCGCCCAAGGAGTTCACGCTGCCAGAGGTGGACCTGTCAGACGCTCCGGACACGGAGCGCGAGGCCCAGGTGCGGCAACGTGCCGAAGCGGAGACCTGGCGCCCGTTCAATCTGGCGGAGGGGCCGCTGCTGCGAGCCCTGCTGCTGAGAGTGGGCGCGGAGGAGCATGTGCTGGTGGTGACGATGCACCACATCGTCTCCGACGGCTGGTCCATGGCCCTGCTCGTGCGCGAGGTGGCCTCCTTCTACGCCGCCTCCTCCTCGGACCTCGTCGCGGCTCTCGCGCCCCTGCCTCTCCAGTACGCCGACTTCGCCTCCTGGCAGCGGCAGTGGCTGCAAGGTGACGTCCTCTCACGCCAGCTCGACTTCTGGCGCCAGCAACTCTCCGGTGCCCCCGCCCTGCTGGAACTGCCCACCGACAGACCCCGTCCCGCCGTCCAGTCCTCTCGCGGCGCGTACGTCCCCGTCCAGCTTCCCGCGGCCCTCACCTCCCGCCTCCTCACCTTCTGCCAGCAGCAGGGCGCCACTCCCTTCATGGCCCTGCTCGCCCTCTGGCAGCTGCTCCTCTCCCGCTACTCCTGCCAGCACGACATCAGCGTCGGCGCGCCCATCGCAGGCCGTACCCGCTCCGAGACCGAGGGCCTCATCGGCTTCTTCGTCAACACCCTCGTCCTGCGCTCCCGCATCTCCTTTCACCGCTCCTTCCGCCACCTCCTCTCCGAGGTACGCGCCTCCACCCTCGCTGCCTTCGAGCACCAGGACCTCCCCTTCGAGAAGCTCGTTGAGGAGCTCCAGCCCCAGCGCTCCCTTCGTCACTCCCCTCTCTTCCAGGTGATGTTCACGCTGAGGAACACGCCGGACGCCGCCATCCAGGTGGAGGGAGGCGCGTCCGCGCTGGAGTTGAGTCCGGTGGAGTCGGACGTCGTCGCGGCGAAGTTCGACCTGAACCTCTCGCTGGCGGAGACACCCGAGGGCCTGACCGGGGAGATCCTCTACCGCACGGACCTGTTCGACGCGGCCACCATCATCCGCATGGGCGAACACCTGCGCACGTTGACGGAGGCCGCGCTCGCCGCGCCGGATGCTCCGGTGGGCGACCTGTCCCTGCTGTCCGCCGGGGAGCGCGCGCAGCTGCTGGAAGGCTTCAACGCAACGGCGGACGCCTTCGTCGCGCCGGGCCCGCTGCACGCGCTCATCGAGGCGCAGGCCGCTCGCCACCCGGAGCGGCCCGCGGTGGCCTGCGGTGATCAGGTGCTCACGTATGGAGCGCTGGACACGCGCGCCAACCAGTTGGCGTGGCGGCTGCGCTCGCTGGGCGTGGGGCCCGAGGTGCGCGTCGGGCTGTGCCTGGAGCGCTCGGTGGACATGGTGGTGGCGCTGTTGGGGGTCTGGAAGGCCGGGGGGGCGTACGTCCCGCTGGAGCCGTCCCAACCCGCGCAGCGGTTGCGGTCCCTGGTGGAGGAGGTCGCGGCACGCGTCGTCGTGACGGCATCCCGTCACACGGAGGCCTTCACTTCGCTCGCGGCGCACGTGGTCCGGATGGACACGGACGCGCAGGAACTCTCGGCCCAGCCACGGGAAGCGCCTGCCCACGGTGCCACCGCGCGGTCACTGGCCTACGTCCTCTTCACGTCAGGCAGCACGGGCCGGCCCAAGGGCGTGGCCGTGGAGCATGCCCAGCTCTTCCAGTACGTGCGGGCCGCCACCGAAAGGCTGCGGCTGGAGGAGTGCGCGAGCTTCGCGCTCGTCTCCACGTTCGCCGCGGACCTGGGCAACACGGTGCTCTTCCCCGCGCTGTGCACGGGAGGCCTGCTCCACGTGCTGCCGCAGGAGCTGGCCAGCAGTCCCACGGAGGTGGCCGCGTACTTCCAGCGCCACGCGGTGGACTGCATGAAGATCGTCCCGTCGCACCTGGCGGCGCTGCTCACGGCGGCCGAGCCTCGCCACGTCCTGCCCCGGAGGAAGCTGGTGCTGGGAGGCGAGTCCTCCTCGCCGGCCCTGCTGGAGCAGGTGCGCGCACTGGCGCCGGACTGCGAGCTGTTCAACCACTACGGCCCCACGGAGACGACCGTGGGCGTGATCGCGGGACCGGTGGAGGTCCGGCCCCAGGCACCGGTGCCGCTGGGCCGGGCCCTGGCGCACACGCGGCTGTACGTCCTGGACGAAGGGCTGCGGCCCGTGCCCGTGGGCATCCCGGGCGAGCTGTTCATCGGCGGCGCGCAGGTGACCCGCGGCTACCTGGGCCGGCCGGAGCTGACGGCGGAGCGCTACCTGCCGGACGTGCACAGCCCGCTGCCGGGCGCGCGCATGTACCGCAGCGGGGACCGGGTGCGCTGGCTGCCGGACGGGCGCGTGGAGTTCATCGGCCGCGCCGACTTCCAGGTGAAGGTGCGCGGCTTCCGCGTGGAGCCGGGAGAAGTCACCGCGGCCCTGAGCGAGCACCCCGCAGTGAGGGAAGCCTGGGTCGTGTCGCGTGAGGACATGCCCGGAGACCCGAGGCTCGTCGCCTACGTCGTGAGCGCGGCGGAGCCCGTGCCCGCCGGGGAGCTGCGCGCCTTCCTCCAGGAGCGGCTGCCGGCCTACATGGTGCCGTCCGCATTCGTGCACCTGGAGGCGATGCCGCTCACCTCGAACGGCAAGCGGGATCGCAAGGCCCTGCCCGCGCCGGAAGACACGACCCGCGCGGAGGCCTTCATCGCCCCGCGAACCCCCACCGAGGAACGGCTCGCGGCCCTGTGGGCCGGACTGTTGCGCGCGGAGCGGGTCAGCGTGGAGGAGGACTTCTTCGCGCTCGGTGGCCACTCGCTGCTGGCCACGCAGGTGGTCTCGCGGGTCCGCCAGGCCTTCGAGGTGGAGCTGCCGGTGCGAGCCCTCTTCGAAGCGCCCACCGTGGCCGCGCTCGCGGCACGCATCGACTCCGCCGCGCGCACGCAAGCCCCTGCCCTGCGCCCCGTCCCGCGCGATGGGGACCTCCCCCTCTCCTTCGCCCAGCAGCGCCTCTGGTTCATCGACCAGCTGCAGCCAATGAGCGCCGCCTACCACATGCCCGCCTTCGTGCGGCTGGTGGGCCCCCTGGATGAGGCCGCGCTGCAACGCGCGCTCGACGAACTGGTGCACCGTCACGAAGCCCTGCGCACCACCTTCGTCCAGCACGAAGGCCAGCCGCTTCAGCGCATCTCGCCCACGTCACAGTTGCCGCTCGTCGTCGTGGAGGCGGGCGCCCTTGCACTGGAGCCGCAGCTGCGCGAGGAGGCTTCACGGCCCTTCCAGCTCGACGCCGGCCCGCTGGCTCGCGCGAAGCTCTGGCGCCTGGGGCCCACGGAGCACGTGCTCGCGCTGACGATGCACCACATCGTCTCCGACGGCTGGTCCATGGGCGTGCTGGTGCGCGAAGTAGCCGCCCTCTACGAGGCCTTCTCCCAGGGCAGGCCTTCGCCGCTGCCACCCCTGCCCGTGCAGTACGCCGACTACGCCGTCTGGCAGCGGCAGTGGCTGCAAGGCGACGTCCTCAAGGCACAACTGGATTACTGGAAGCAGCAGCTCTCCGGCGCCGCTCCGTTGGAGCTGCCCACGGACAAGCCCCGGCCTCCCGTGCAGTCCTCCAACGGCGCGCAGGTGTCCGTCGTCCTGCCGGCAGAGACGTCCAGTCGCATCAAGGCCCTGGGCCTCCAGGAAGGCGTCACGCCCTTCATGCTGCTGCTGGGTGCCTTCCAGGTGCTGCTCTCCCGCTACGCGGGCCAGGAGGACGTCACCGTCGGCTCGCCCATCGCTGGGCGTCAACGCGGTGAGCTCGAAGACCTCATCGGCTTCTTCGTCAACACGCTGGTGCTTCGCGCACGCGTCGCTCCCGCCCTCTCCTTCCGGGCCTTGCTCGCGCAGGTGAAGGAGACGGCGCTCGGGGCCTACGCGCATCAGGACGTGCCCTTCGAACGGCTGGTGGAGGAACTCCATCCCACGCGCGACATGAGCCGCGCCCCGCTCTTCCAGGTCCTCTTCTCCCTGCAAGGCGCGCCCAACACGGAGCCCCTTCGGAACCAGGCCCTGTCGCTGCATCCCCTGGAGGCGGACACGGCGACCTCCAAGTTCGAGTTGCAGCTCATCCTCTCCGACACTCCCGAGGGCTTCCAGGGCACGCTCGCCTTCAACACGGACCTCTTCGAGGTGAGCACCGCCTCGCGACTGGCCGCGCACTTCGGCCGCCTCGTGGACGCACTGCTGGCGCGGCCCGACGCGCCCCTGGCCTCCGTCTCCATGCTCGGCGAGGACGAGCGGCGCCAGGTGCTCGTCGAGTGGAATGCCACCGCTTCCGACTTCCCCCGCGACGCCAGCATCCACTCGCTCTTCCAGGAGCAGGCGCTCCGGACACCAGACGCCATCGCCGTCGAGGCGGAAGGGGCGACGCTCACCTATCGGCAACTGGATGCGCGGGCCAATCAGCTCGCGCGCTTCCTGCTGACGCTGGACCTGGGCATTGAGCCGCGCATCGGGGTGTGTCTCCACCGGAGCGTGGAGCTGGTGGTGGGGCTGCTGGGCATCCTCAAGGCCGGTGGCTGCTACGTGCCGCTGGATCCCTCCTACCCGGCCCAGCGGCTGGCGTTCCTGCTCGAGGATTCGGGCGTGGCGGCGGTGCTCACGCATCAGTCGCTGACGCCGGTGCTTCCGGAGTCCTCGCGCCCGGTGGTGTGCCTGGACTCCGACGGGGAACGGATCGCACGTCAGCCGGCGGAGGCGTTCCACGCGCCCGTCCGTGCGGAGCAGCTGGCGTATGTCACGTACACGTCGGGCTCGACGGGGACGCCCAAGGGCGTGGCCATTCCCCACCGGGGCGTGGTGCGGCTGTTGATCGGCTCGCGCTTCGTGAAGCTGGGGCCCTCGGAAGTCGTGTTGCAGCTGGCGCCGCTGGCGTTCGATGCGTCGACCCTGGAGATCTGGGGTGCACTGTTGCACGGCGGCCGGCTGGTGCTCTTTCCCCAGGCGGTTCCGTCGCTGGACGAGCTGGGTCAGGCCCTGCTCCGGCATCGGGTGTCGGTGCTCTGGCTGACGGCGGCGCTCTTCGACCAGATGCAGCAGGAGCAGCCCCGGGCCCTGGCGGCGGTGGCGCAGCTCCTCGCCGGAGGCGATGTGCTCCCCGTGCCGAGGGTTCGCGAGCGGCTGGCCCTGTCGCGCGGCCTCGTGAACGGCTACGGGCCCACGGAGAGCACGACCTTCACCACCTGCCACGTGATGGCTCCCGGAGACGCCGTGGGCGGCTCCGTGCCCATCGGCCGGCCCATCGCCAACACACAGGTCTACGTGCTGGATGCGGCGATGCAGCCGGTCCCCGTGGGGGTGCCGGGCGAGCTGTACATCGGCGGCGACGGCCTGGCGCGAGGCTACCTGGGGCGGCCAGCCCTCACCGCGGAACGCTTCGTGCCGCATCCCTTCGCGGCGATCCCGGGTGAGCGGCTGTACCGCTCCGGGGACCGCGTGTGCTGGAGCGCGGACGGAACGCTGAGGTTCCTGGGGCGCATGGACTTCCAGGTGAAGCTGCGCGGCTTCCGCATCGAACCGGGCGAAGTGGAGGCGGTGCTGCGCGAGCACGCCGCGGTCACCGATGCGACCGTGCTGGTGCGCGAGGATGTCCCCGGAGACAAGCGACTGGTGGCCTACGTCGTGCCCGCGGAGCTGGACACCGCGCGGCTGCGCGACCACCTGCGCCAGCGGCTGCCGGAGTACCTGGTGCCGTCCGCCTTCGTGACAATGGAGGCCTTGCCGCTGTCGGCCCACGGCAAGGTGGACCGCAAGGCCCTGCCCGCACCAGAAGCCCCACGCGGATCCGCGACCCACGAGCCCCCGCGCAACACGCTGGAGACCCAGCTGGTCTCGCTCTGGGAGAAGGTGCTGGGCCGGGAAGGCATCGGCATTCACGCTCACTTCTTCGAGCTGGGAGGCCACTCGCTGCTGGCCACGCAGCTGGTCTCCCGGATCCGCTCCGCCCTGGAGGTGGAGCTGCCGGTGCGAGCGCTCTTCGAAGCGCCCACCGTGGCCGCGCTCGCGGCGCGCATCGACTCCGCCGCGCGCACGCAAGCCCCTGCCCTGCGCCCCGTCCCGCGCGATGGGGACCTCCCCCTCTCCTTCGCCCAGCAGCGCCTCTGGTTCATCGACCAGCTGCAGCCGCTGAGCGCCGCCTACCACATGCCCACCTTCGTGCGGCTGGTGGGCCCCCTGGATGAGGCCGCGCTGCAACGCGCGCTCGACGAACTGGTGCACCGTCACGAAGCCCTGCGCACCACCTTCGTCCAGCACGAAGGCCAGCCGCTTCAGCGCATCTCACACACGTCACAGCTGCCGCTCGTCGTCGTGGAGGCGGGCGCCCTTGCACTGGAGCCACAGCTGCGCGAGGAGGCCTCACGCCCCTTCCAGCTCGACTCCGGCCCGCTGGCCCGCGCGAAGCTCTGGCGCCTGGGGCCCACCGAGCACGTGCTCGCGCTGACGATGCACCACATCGTCTCCGACGGCTGGTCCATGGGCGTGCTGGTGCGTGAAGTGGCTGCCCTCTATGAGGCCTTCTCTCAGGGCAGGCCTTCGCCCCTGCCACCCCTGCCCGTGCAGTACGCCGACTACGCCGTCTGGCAGCGGCAGTGGCTGCAAGGCGACGTCCTCCAGGCGCAACTGGATTACTGGAGGCAGCAGCTCTCCGGTGCCGTGCCGTTGGAGCTGCCCACGGACAGGCCTCGGCCTCCCGTGCAGTCCTCCAACGGCGCGCAGGTGCCCGTCGTGCTGCCGGTCGAGACGTCCCGCCGAATCAAGGCCCTGGGCCTCCAGGAGGGCGTCACGCCCTTCATGCTGCTGCTGGGTGCCTTCCAGGTGCTGCTCTCCCGCTACGCCGGCCAGGAGGACGTCACCGTCGGCTCTCCCATCGCGGGACGTCAGCGCGGAGAGCTCGAAGACCTCATCGGATTCTTCGTCAACACGCTGGCACTGCGCATCCAGGTGGATGGGCAGAAGGCGTTCGTCCACTTGTTGCGACAGGTGAAGGAGATGGCGCTGGGGGCCTACGCCCATCAGGACGTGCCCTTCGAGCGGTTGGTGGAAGAGCTTCAGCCCACGCGCGACATGAGCCGCGCCCCGCTCTTCCAGGTCCTCTTCGCCCTGCAGAACGCCCCGGCCGCGCCCCTTCGCGAGCAGGCCCTGTCGCTGCATCCCCTGGACGTGGAAGCGTCCACCTCCAAGTTCGAATTGCAGCTCATCCTCTCCGACACGCCTGAGGGCTTCCAAGGGGCACTCGGCTTCAACACCGACCTCTTCGAGGTGAGCACCGCCTCACGACTGGCCACGCACTTCGGCCGCCTCGTGGACGCGCTGCTGTCTCAGCCGGACGCGCCCCTCGCTTCCGTCTCCATGCTCGACGAGGACGAGCGGCGCCAGGTGCTGGCGGAGTGGAACGCCACCGACGCCAGCTACCCGCAGGACTCCACCCTTCCAGAAGTCTTCGCCCAGGTCGTCGCCCGCTTCCCGGAGAAGCTCGCTCTTGAGTTCGGAGAGGCGTGCCTCACCTACCGGCAGTTGGATGAGCGAGTGAACCGCCTCGCCCACCACCTGCGCGGCCTCGGCGTCACCACCGACTCGCGCGTGGCCATCGCCCTGGAGCGCTCGCTGGAGCTCGTCGTCGGCCTGCTCGCCATCCTCAAGGCCGGTGGCGCCTATGTGCCGCTGGACCCGAGCTACCCGCGTGAGCGTCTTGCGGCCATGGTGGAGGACGCCCGTCCTCATGTCCTCCTCACGTCCCGTGCGCTCCTGGCGAAGCTGCCCGAAGCCCTGATCTCCGCGTCGACACGCGACGCTGCCGCCGCCGCGATACCCGGCGACGGCACAGCAGCCGATGCAACGCGGAATGTCTCCGCCTCCACGACAACGAGCGACGCATTTAGCTCCTCAGCCGTGGGCGACACGTCTGCTTTCGCGAAGCGGCTGACGTTGAGCACCGTGGTGCTGGAGGACGTCCCGCTGGAGGACTTGCCCTCCCACGCCCCCACGCCGTCCGCCCTGCCGCTGAGCCTCGCCTATATCGACTTCACCTCCGGCTCCTCCGGCAGGCCCAAAGGTGTCGGCACGCCTCACCGCGCCGTCCTTCGCACCCTCTTCGGTACGGGCCTCACCCACTTCGGGCCCGACGCGTCCTTCCTGCTGCTCGCCCCCATCTCCTTCGACGCCTCCACCTTCGAAATCTGGGGCGCCCTGCTTCACGGCTCCCGCCTCGTCATCGCCCCGCCCCAGCCTCCTTCCCTGGAAGAGTTGGGCGCCCTGCTTCAGCGCTTCAACGTCACCACCCTCTGGCTCACCTCCGGCCTCTTCTCGCAGATGGTCGATGGCCACCTCGAGGGCCTTCGCCCCCTCAAGCACCTGCTCACCGGTGGCGACGTCGTCTCGCTTCCTCACGCGCGCCGCGTCCTCGACGCTCTCCACCTCCCAATCACCAACGGTTACGGCCCCACCGAGTCCACCGTCTTCGCCACCGCCTTCCACCTGCGCGACACTGCATTCCCCGGTGCCTCGCTGCCCATCGGCAAACCGCTGGCCAATACCCGCGTCTACGTCCTCGACGCCCAGGGCCTCCCGCTTCCCGTCGGCCTGCCCGGTGAGCTCTTCATCGGTGGAGACGGCCTCGCGCGCGGCTACCTCGAGCAGCCCTCCCTCACCGCAGAGCGCTTCCTGCCAGACCCCTTCGCCTCCACGCCCGGCGCGCGCCTCTACCGCACCGGGGACAAGGCTCGCTGGCGTCCCGACGGCTCGCTCGAGTTCCTCGGCCGCCTCGACTCCCAGGTGAAGCTGCGCGGCTTCCGCATTGAGCTGCCCGAAGTCGAAGCCACCCTGCTGCGCCACCCCGACGTGCGTCAGGCCGTCGCGCTGCTCCGCGAGGACGCCCCCGGCGACAAGCGCCTCGTCGCCTACGTCACCGCCCCGGACACCCTCGCCACCTCCAGCCTGCGCGCCTTCCTCCTGCGGCACCTGCCCGAGTACATGGTGCCTTCCGCCTTCGTGCGCCTGGACGCCTTGCCGCTCACCGCCCAGGCCAAGCTCGACCGCAGGGCCCTGCCTCCTCCTGACGCCCACGCCTCCGCTCACGGCTACGTCGCCCCGCGCACACCCACCGAAAAGCAACTCGCCGAGCTGTGGGCTCCCTTGCTCCAGGTGGAGCGCGTGGGCGCTGATGATCACTTCTTCGAGCGGGGAGGCCACTCGCTGCTGGCAACCCAGCTCGTCTCCCGGATCCGCGCCGCCTTCGGGGTGGAGCTGCCGCTGCGCGTCCTCTTCGAAGCCCCTGTCCTGTCCGCCCTCGCGTTGCGAATCGACGCGGCACTGGGTTCTCGTCCGCTCCTGGCACCACCCCTGCTGCCGGTGCCGCGCGCAGGCGCCCTGCCGCTGTCCTTCGCGCAGCAGCGCCTGTGGCTCATCGACCAGATCGAACCCGGGGGGAGCGCCTACAACATCCCCACGGCGTTGCGCTTGCGAGGCCCGCTCGACGTGGCGGCGATGCAGCGTGCATTCACCGCGCTCGTCGAACGTCACGAAGCCCTGCGCACCGTCTTCGGCACGCAGGACGGCGAGCCCGCGCAGGTCATCCAGCCCCTCGTGGACTTCCACCTGTCGTTCGTGGAGCTGAGCACCCTGCCGGACGCAACGCGGGAGACCGAAGCCAGACGCCGGGCCTCCGAAGAGGCCATGATCCCGTTCGACCTCTCACGGGGGCCCCTCTTCCGAGCCCTGCTGTTGCGAGTGGCCGAGGAGGAGCACGTGCTGGTGGTGACGATGCACCACATCGTCTCCGACGGCTGGTCCATGGGCGTGCTCGTGCGGGAAGTGGCTGCCCTCTACGAGGCCTTCGCGCAGGGCAGGCCTTCGTCGCTGCCGCCCCTGTCCGTGCAGTACGCCGACTTCGCCTCCTGGCAGCGTCAGTGGCTGCAAGGGGACGTCCTCGTCCGCCAGCTCGACTTCTGGCGCCAGCAGCTCTCCGGTGCCCCTGCCCTCCTGGAGCTGCCCACCGACAGGCCCCGTCCCGCCGTGCAGTCCTCTCGCGGCGCGTACGTCCCCGTCCAGCTTCCCGCGGCCCTCACCTCCCGCCTCCTCACCTTCTGCCAGCAGCAGGGCGCCACTCCCTTCATGGCCCTGCTCGCCCTCTGGCAGCTGCTCCTCTCCCGCTACTCCGGCCAGCACGACCTCAGCGTCGGCGCTCCCATCGCGGGCCGCACCCGCTCCGAGACCGAGGGCCTCATCGGCTTCTTCGTCAACACCCTCGTCCTGCGCTCCCGCATCTCCTTTCACCGCTCCTTCCGCCACCTCCTCTCCGAGGTACGCGCCTCCACCCTCGCTGCCTTCGAGCACCAGGACCTCCCCTTCGAGAAGCTCGTTGAGGAGCTCCAGCCCCAGCGCTCCCTTCGTCACTCCCCTCTCTTCCAGGTGATGTTCGCCCTCCAGAACCTGCCGGTGTCGGGCACGGAGATCCCTGCGGGCCCCAACGCGCATGCACCGCTGCGGCTCGAACCTTTCGAGCCCGACGCTCGGACCGCCAAGTTCGACCTGTCGTTGTCCCTGGCACAGCAGCCTGGAGGCCTGGAAGGAACGCTTGCCTACCGCACGGACCTGTTCGACGCGGCCACCGTCGTCCGCATGGGCGAACACCTGCGCATCCTGACGGAGGCCGCGCTCGCCGCGCCGGATGCACCGGTGGGCGACCTGCCCCTGCTGCCCGCGGGGGAGCGTCAGGCGGTGCTGTTGGATTGGAATGACAGCCGCCGGGAGCCCACGTGGACCGGGGCCCTGCACGAAGGCTTCGAGGACCAGGCCGCCCGCACACCGGACGCGCTCGCCGTGCTCGATGAACAGGGCGCGCTCTCCTTCGATGCGCTCAATGCCCGGGTCAACCGGCTCGCCCACTGGCTGCGAGCCCGTGGCGTCGGTCCCGAGGTCCGGGTCGCGCTGTGCCTGGAGCGGAGTGTGGACCTGGTGGCGGCGGTGCTCGCCATCCTCAAGGCGGGTGGCGCCTACGTCCCCCTGGATCCGGCCCTGCCCCCCGAGCGGCTGGGCTTCATGCTCCAGGACAGCGGTGCGGCCCTGGTCCTCACGCAGCGCCACCTGGGCGCGCGGGTGGAGCACCGCCACGCGGAGGCCGTATTCCTGGACGACGCGGCTCAGCGCGAAGCCCTCGCCCGGGAATCCAGCGGCAACCCGGTCCGGTGGAGCGTGCCCTCGCACCTGGCCTACGTCATCTACACGTCGGGCAGCACGGGCCGTCCAAAGGGCGTGATGGTGCAGCACGCCTCGGTGATGAACCTGCGCGAAGCCCTTCGTGCCACGGCCTATCGCGGCGTGCAGGGGCCGATGCGCGTCAGCCTCAACGCGCCGGTGTCCTTCGACGCTTCCGTCCAGCAGCTCGTCCAGCTGTCGGACGGCCACGCGCTCTGCGTCGTCCCCCAGGCAGTGCGCGAGGACGCGGCGTTGATGACGGCCTGGGTAGAGCGGCACGGCGTGGACGTGCTGGACTGCTCGCCCTCGCACCTGCGGCTGTTGCTGGAGGCAGGTCTGGGCTCCGGCAGGGCCCTGCGGGTGTTGGTGGGAGGGGAAGCCGTGGATGAAGCGCTGTGGGCGAAGCTGTCCGCCCATCCGCGCCTCCATGGCTTCAACGTCTACGGTCCCACCGAGTGCACCGTGGACGCCACCCTCCGCGAGGTGCGCGGCACGACACGCCCCACGCTGGGAAGGGCGCTGGCCAACGTCCGGACCTACGTGCTCGACGAGCGTCTCCAGCCCCTGCCTCCCGGCGTTCCGGGAGAGTTGTTCATCGCGGGCGCGGGCGTGGCGCGAGGCTACCTGCACCGGCCCGGGCTCACCGCCGAGCGGTTCATTCCGGATCCCTTCGCGACGACACCGGGCGAACGGCTGTACCGCACGGGGGACCGGGTGCGCTGGAGCCCCACTGGGGAGCTGGAGTTCCTGGGCCGCATCGACTTCCAGGTGAAGCTGCGCGGCTTCCGCATCGAATTGGGAGAGGTGGAGGCCGCGCTGGAGGAAGTGCCCGGAGTGCGCCGGGCCGTGGTGCTGGCACGCGAGGACGTGCCGGGCGATCAGCGGCTGGTGGCCTACCTCCTCACGGCGGACGGGCCCACGGCCGACACGGCGGGCCTGCGCTCGATGCTGGCGCGAAAGCTGCCTGTGTACATGGTGCCCTCCGCGTTCATCGCGTTGGAGGCGCTGCCGCTCGACACGCACGGCAAGGTGGACCGCAAGGCCCTGCCCGCGCCGGAGCAGGTGAAGGGAGCCGGTGTCTCACGAGTGGCCCCCCGCAACCCCATCGAACAGCGGCTCATGACCATCTGGGCGGAGGTGCTGCGTCTGCGCGAGTTGGGCGTGGATGAGGACTTCTTCGCCCTGGGGGGACACTCGCTGCTGGCCACGCAGGTGGTGTCCCGCGTGCGTGAAGCCTTCCAGGTGGAGCTGCCCGTGCGTGCGCTCTTCGAAGCGCCCACCGTCGCGGCGCTCGCCGCACGGTTGGATGGGCACGCGGAAGCGGAGCACCGGGCCCCCGCCATCGTCCCCGTGCCGCGCACGGGGGACCTGCCCGCATCTTTCGCGCAGCAGCGGCTGTGGTTCCTCGACACGCTCCAGCCGGGAGGCAGTGCGTACAACATGCCCATGGCGCTGCGCGTGCGAAGCACCGTGGACGAGGACGCGCTGCAACGAAGCTTCGCGGTCCTGCTCGAACGGCACGAAGCCCTGCGCACCACCTTCGTGGTGCACGACGGTGTGCCCTTCCAGCGCATCCACGCGCCCGTACGGCAGCCCCTGAGCGTGGAGGACCTGCGGGCACTGCCCGAAGCACAGCGGCAGGCGGAGGCGTCGAGGCTCGCGGCCGAGGAAGCGACACGTCCCTTCGATCTCGCCCAGGGACCGCTCCTGCGTGCACGGCTGTTGCGGCTGGGCACGGACGAGTCCGTGTTGCTACTGACGATGCACCACATCGTCTCCGACGGCTGGTCCATGGGCGTGCTGGTGCGTGAAGTGGCCGCCCTCTACGAGGCCTTCTCCCAGGGCAGGCCTTCACCCCTGCCTCCGTTGCCCGTGCAGTACGCCGACTACGCCGTCTGGCAGCGGCAGTGGCTGCAAGGCGACGTCCTCCAGGCGCAACTGGACTACTGGAGGCAGCAGCTCTCTGGTGCCGTGCCGTTGGAGCTGCCTACGGACAAGCCTCGGCCTCCCGTGCAGTCCTCCAACGGCGCGCAGGTGTCCGTCGTCCTGCCGGCCGAGACGTCCAGTCGCATCAAGGCCCTGGGCCTCCAGGAAGGCGTCACGCCCTTCATGCTGCTGCTGAGTGCCTTCCAGGTGCTGCTCTCCCGCTACGCCGGCCAGGAGGACGTTACCGTCGGCTCTCCCATCGCTGGGCGTCAACGTGGAGAGGTCGAAGACCTCATCGGCTTCTTCGTCAACACGCTGGTGCTTCGCGCACGCGTCGCCCCCGCCCTCTCCTTCCGGGCCTTGCTCGCGCAGGTGAAGGAGACAGCGCTCGGGGCCTACGCCCATCAGGACGTGCCCTTCGAGCGGCTGGTGGAAGAGCTTCAGCCCACGCGCGACATGAGCCGCGCTCCGCTCTTCCAGGTCCTCTTCGCCCTGCAGAACGCCCCGGCCGCACCTCTTCGCGAACAGGCCCTGTCGCTGCATCCCCTGGACGTGGAAGCGTCCACCTCCAAGTTCGAGTTGCAGCTCATCCTCTCCGACACGCCCGAGGGCTTCCAAGGGGCGCTCGGCTTCAACACCGACCTCTTCGAGGTGAGCACCGCCTCACGACTGGCCGCGCACTTTGGCCGCCTCGTGGACGCGCTGCTGTCCCAGCCGGACGCGCCCCTCGCGTCCGTCTCCATGCTCGGCGAGGACGAGCGGCGCCAGATGCTGGTGGAGTGGAACGCCACTGACGCCAGCTACCCGCAGGACTCCACCCTTCCGGAAGTCTTCGCCCAGGTCGTCGCCCGCTTCCCGGAGAAGCTCGCTCTTGAGTTCGGAGAGGCGCGCCTCACCTACCGGCAACTGGATGCGCGGGCCAACCGCCTCGCCCACCACCTGCGCGGCCTTGGCGTTACCACTGACTCGCGCGTGGCCATCGCGCTGGAGCGCTCGCTGGAGCTCGTCGTCGGCCTGCTCGCCATCCTCAAGGCCGGTGGCGCCTATGTGCCGCTGGACCCGAGCTACCCGCGTGAGCGTCTTGTGGCCATGGTGGAGGACGCCCGTCCTCATGTCCTCCTCACGTCCCGTGCGTTCCTGGCAAAGCTTCCCGAGGCCTTGATCTCCGCATCGACACGCGATGCGGCTGCCGCCGCGCTACCTGGCGACGGCACAGCAGCCGATGCAACGCGGAATGTCTCCGCCTCCACGACAGCTAGCGACGCATTCGGCGCCACGGCAGCACGCGGCGCGTTCGCTTCAACGACAACGAGTGACGCGTTGGCCTCCACGGCAGTGAGGGATGCGTTTGCCTCCTCAACCGCAGGCAGCACGTCTGCCACTGCGAAGTCCCAGGCATTGACCACTGTGGTGCTGGAGGAAGTCTCGCTGGAGGACTTGCCCTCCCATGCCCCGGCACCTTCCGCACTGCCGCTGAGCCTCGCCTATATCGACTTCACCTCCGGCTCCTCTGGCAGGCCCAAAGGGGTCGGCACGCCTCACCGCGCCGTCCTTCGTACCCTCTTCGCCACGGGCCTCACCCACTTCGGGCCCGACGCGTCCTTCCTGCTGCTCGCCCCCATTTCCTTCGACGCCTCCACCTTCGAAATCTGGGGCGCCCTGCTTCACGGCTCCCGCCTCGTCATCGCCCCGCCCCACCCTCCTTCGCTCGAGGAGTTGGGCGCCCTGCTTCAGCGCTTCAACGTCACCACCCTCTGGCTCACCTCCGGCCTCTTCTCGCAGATGGTCGACGGCCACCTCGAGGGCCTTCGCCCCCTCAAGCACCTGCTCACCGGTGGCGACGTCGTTTCGCTTCCTCACGCGCGCCGCGTCCTCGACGCCCTCCACCTCCCCGTCACCAACGGCTACGGCCCCACCGAGTCCACCGTCTTCGCCACCGCCTTCCAGCTAGAAGACTCCTCATTCCCCGGTGCCTCCCTGCCCATCGGCAAGCCGCTGGCCAATACCCGCGTCTACGTCCTCGACGCCCAGGGCCTCCCGCTTCCCATCGGCCTGCCCGGTGAGCTCTTCATCGGTGGTGACGGCCTCGCGCGCGGCTACCTCGAGCAGCCCTCCCTCACCGCAGAGCGCTTCCTGCCAGACCCCTTCGCCTCCACGCCCGGCGCGCGCCTCTACCGCACCGGTGACAAGGCCCGCTGGCGTCCCGACGGCTCGCTCGAGTTCCTTGGCCGCCTCGACTCCCAGGTGAAGCTGCGCGGCTTCCGCATCGAGTTGCCCGAAGTCGAAGCCGCCCTGCTGCGCCACCCCGACGTACGCCAGGCCATCGTGCTGCTCCGCGAGGACGTCCCCGGCGACAAGCGCCTCGTCGCCTACGTCACCGCCCCGGACACCCTCGCCACCTCCAGCCTGCGCACCTTCCTCCTGCGGCACCTGCCCGAGTACATGGTGCCTTCCGCCTTCGTGCGCCTGGACGCCTTGCCTCTCACCGCCCAGGCCAAGCTCGACCGCAAGGCCCTGCCGCCTCCCGACGCCCACGCCTCCTCTCACGGCTACGTCGCCCCGCGCACGCCCACCGAAGCACTGCTGGCCACGCTCTGGGCGGAGCTGCTCCACAAGGAGCAGGTCGGCATCCACGACGACTTCTTCGCGTCGGGTGGCCACTCACTGCTCGCCGTCCGTCTGGCCGCGAGCATCCGCGCGCGGACCGGCAAGAGCCTCCCGCTCGCCGCGCTCTTCCAGGCCCCGACCCTCGAACAGCTCGCGGCCGTCCTCGATGACGGCCCGGCCCCAACGTCCTCGCTCGTCGTCATCCAGCGCGGAGGGACCCGCCAGCCCTTCTTCTGCGTCCACCCCGCGGGCGGCAACGTGCTCGCCTTCGCGGACCTCGCGCGGCAGCTCGGGCCCGAGCAGCCCGTCTACGGCCTCCAGGCACAGGGCCTCGACGGCCGGCTGCCGCCGCTGGACTCCATCGACGCCATGGCCCGGCACTACGTCGCGGCGCTCCGCTCCGTCCAGCCGCACGGCCCCTACCGGCTGGGAGGCTGGTCACTCGGCGCCGTCATCGCGGCGGAGATGGCGCGCCACCTCCATCAGGCCGGTGAAGTCGTGGAGCTGCTCGCCCTCATCGAGCCCAGCCCGGCCCACGCCGCCATGGGGGATGACGACTCGGAGCTGGCCCTCCACTTCGCGCTGGACCTGGCCCGCCTCGCCGGGCTGCCCCCTCGCCTTCCCGCGAACGTCATCGGCGGCGGACCGGAGGCGCTGCTGCACCACCTGCACGCGGAAGGTCAGCGGACCGGCCTCTTCTCCGCGGAGTCCGGACTGGAGGAGCTGCGCATCCTGCTCCGCGTCTTCACCGCCAACGTCCGCGCGCTCGCAAGGCACGCGTTCACGCCGCTTCCGGTGCCCCTCACGCTCATCGTCGGCGCGGACTCCGGCAATCCGGACGCTCGCGGATGGGACGCCCTTGCGCCCCACGTGGACGTCATCCCTGTCCCCGGCGACCACTACACGCTGCTGCATCCCCTCTACGTGGAGGGGCTCGCGCGAGTCCTCGCGCCGCTGTTGGAGCACGCCGCGACCGCACGAGCCCAGCCACCCGCCGCCACCCTTCAACCCGATGAGCACCCATCCCCGCCTTCCCGCGTGGGAGGAGAGACGCCTTGAGCGCGATACGAGCGACCCCCGCCGCGATGGTCCACGCCGACGTCACCGAGTCCTCCTACCCGGAGCTGCCCCCAGCCCTGCGGGCCGCCTTCGAAGCCCTGCCCGAGGACGAGGTCCGCTCCCGGCTGGAGGGCTTTGTCGCCCTCACGCTCCAGCGGCTGCGGGCCCCGGCCTCCAGCCCCGTCCCCCCGTCCGTCCCCGCCCGCGTCATCGCCAAGGCCTTCGAGGCGCCGCTCCCGGAGGAGGGACAACCCATCGAGGCCATCCTCGCGGATGTCGCCGAACACGTGATGCCCCACGGGCGTGACAAGCGCTCGCCCACGTGGTTCGCGCAGCTGGACGTCCCGCCCACGGACTACTCCGTCTTCAGCGGCCTGCTCATCCGCGCCCTGGCGCAGGACCCCATCACCTTCTCGTCCGCGCGCTCGGGCACGTTCGTCGAGCGGCAGGTTCTCGGCTGGCTCACGTCGCTCGCGTTTCCGGACGTCCCCCAGGCCGGAGGCTGCTTCACCTCCGGCGGGACGCAATCCAACTTCCAGGCCCTGCTCATCCTGCGCAACGAAGCGCTGCGCCGCGCCGGGGCGGACGTCAACGCGCTGGGGCTCGTGGAGGCGCTGTCGCGCACGGGCCACCGGGGGATGCGCGTCTTCGCGTCCGAGGCCTCGCACCCCAGCATCTTCGCCGCCGTCCGCCAGCTGGGGCTGGGCGACGCGGGACTCCACCGCGTTCCCACCGACCGGGAGGACCGGTTGTGTCCGAGCGCCCTGGAGGCCGCGCTGGTGGAGGCGCGGCGCCAGGGCCAGCTTCCCGCCGTGGTGGTGCTGACCGCGGGAAGCTCGGGAGTGGGCGCCGTCGACCCCTTGCGCGAGGGAATGCGGCTCGCCCGTGAGTACGGCGCGCTCGTCCACGTGGACGCGGCCCACGGCAGCCTGATGCTCTTCTCCCAGCGTCACCGGGGCCTGCTCGACGGCCTCCAGGACGCGGACACCGTCACGCTGGATCCCCACAAGGTGCTGGGCCTCAACGCGCAGCTGGGCGGCCTGCTGGTGCGCGACGCGCGGCTGCTCACGCTGCTGGGCAAGGTGAGCCTGGACTACTTCGTCGCGAGCGAGGTGCCCGACCTGGGCGAGGTGACGCTGGACGGCTCGCGCGCGCTCAACTCGCTGGGCGCCTGGCTGCTGCTGCGCCACTTCGGCCGTGATGGCTACGGCAGGCTCGTGGACCACCTCTTCGCGCTCACCCGGGACTTCACGCGGCGCCTGAGGAAGAGCGGCTGCTTCGAGCTCTTCCCCGACACGCCGGCCATGAACATGCTCGCCTTCCGCCTCATCCCGAAGGCCGACGGCGGGACGCCCGAGGGGCTCGCGAGGGAGAACGCGCGCAACGACGCGCTGCTGTCACGGCTGATGCAGGGCCGGAAGTTCGCGGTGAGCTGCTACCGGCACGCCAGCGGCCGCCTGTACCTGCGGGCCGTCTTCATCAACCCGGCCTCGCGGCCCGAACACATGGCCGCGCTGGCCGACGCGCTCATCCAGCTCGCCCGCGAGGCGCAGTAGCCCCGGGCCCTCGGGGCGCCGCTACCAGGCGGCGTCCACGCTCCGGTAGTAGTCGCGGAAGTACGGCACCATGCGCTCGCGGTCGTTGTCGACGACGTAGACGAACTCCGGCGGCAGCACGTAGTCGGTGCCAATCTCCTCGTAGACGGTGGTGATGGTCCGCTTGAACATGCGGGCGAACGTCTCGTGCCAGCCGACCTTGGGGATGCGGATGCCGTGCTCCCAGCCGGCCGCGGCGTAGTGCCGCGCCGTCTCCTCCATGGCCTCCTCGCGCGTGAAGCGGTTGATGGGCTTGCGCTCGGGGGGGAAGACGTTCTCCATCAGGCCGCCCTGTCCCAGGATGAGGCCGGCCATGTGCTGCGCCACGAGCGGAGAGAGGAACAGCCCGTCGCGGTAGGTGCCGGAGGCGATCCACAGGCCCTGTACCGACGTCCCGCCGATGAGCGGCAGCGTGTCGATGGCGATGGGGCGGTTGCCCACCGCCGTGGAGATGAGCTTCGCGCCCTGATAGCCCTGGTGGATCTGCTCCATCATGCAGTCCATCAGGAAGAACACGTCGGACACGGTGGGCCGGTCCGCCGGCGCGAGCATCGTGTTGTTGGTGGCGCCCACGTAGACGCGGTTCGCGCCGCGAGGCACGACGTGCAGGCCGCAGGCGAAGGCGCGGTTGGGCGTGCGGATGACGCTGGGGTTGAGGGGGAAGTCCGTGGTCTCCAGCACCAGCGACGTGCCCATGCCGGGCAGCAGGCGGGGCACGCGCCGGGCCAGGTCCGGCAGCGAGTCCAGCACCTTCTGGCTCTGCACGCCCGAGGCGAGCAGCACGTGCTTCGCGGACAGCTTCTGGCCATCCGCCAGCTGCACGCCCACGGCGCGGCCACCCTCCACCACCAGCCCGCTGACGGTGTCCTCCAGGAAGGAGACGCGCGACGAGCGCACCGCGGCGCCGGCCAGGCCCGCCAGCAGACGGCTGGAGTCCAGCGAGCCCTCATCCGGCATGAAGAGCGCGGCGGTGGGGCGGCTGTCGCCGGCGGGGTGCATGCCGGCGATGTGGAGCGGGTTCACGTCCTCGAAGCGCTCCTGGTACTCCTGGAGCGTGCGGCGCATGACCGTGAAGTTCTCATCCTCGATGAGCCCGGAGCGGTTGTTGGCCACCACGAAGGTGCCGGGCGTGATGGCCAGCCGGTCCGACTCCGGGAGCTGCGCGTTGAGGGCGGCGAGCCACGTGGGCCACAGCTTCCGGGCCTGGAGGCCCAGCCCCAGCTTGATGGGGCCGTACTTCCCGGCCACGGACGCCCGGGTGATTTCACCGAAACATCCCATCATCGCGCCGGCCGCCGGAGAGGCGCCGTAGGTCCGGGCCACGGGGCCGATGACCGCGACGCGGACCTCCGGGTCCCGAGCAATCAGGGCATTGGCGGTGGAAAGGCCCAGGACCCCATTGCCGATGATGAGAACGTCGAAGCTGCCAGCCATGACGGAATGCTCCTGCTCGAGGTGTGCGACAGCCTGGGCCGCGCCCCGAGAAAGTATCACGCCGTCTTCCGCGTTACCCGGGCTCGCGGTCTTTCCCTGGACCCCGAGGTGTCATTCCTGACTGGGATTGGATGTGTCACCAGCCGCCGTAGGGCACGGTGATGGCTTCCATGTAGTGGCCATTCGGGTCCTGGAAGTAGACCCCGCGGCCTCCGTCATGGGTGTTGATCTGGTTCTCATGCTGGCCGCGCGGGTCGGCCCAGTGCTGGATCTTCCGGTCGCGGATCTTCGCGATCAGCGAATCGAAGACCTCCTCCGTCACCAGGAACGCGTAGTGCTGACCGTGGATGGCGTCCTGCGTGGTGATGAAGTCGAGCGACGCCCCGTCCGTCAGCTTCACCACCTGGAAGTGCCCGAAGGGCGTGGGCTCCGGCAGCCCGAGCAACTCCGCGAGGAAATGCGCGGACGCCACCTTGTCCTTCGCGTGGATGATGGTGTGGTTGAATTTGACAGACATGAGGGCCCCCAGTGGATGAGCCCCCTATAGTCCGCGCCCGCGCTGGAGTGCCAGAGGCCACAGCCTCGCCAGTTCAGCGCGCAGCATCGTCGCGCTGGCTTGACGCTCCTCCGGCCGCTTGCGCATCAGCTTGAGGACGACCTGCTCGAAAGCCTCCGGCAGCTCCGGACGCAGCTTCCTCGGAGGCACCGGCGTCTCCTGCACGTGCATCAGCATCAGCGGCACGGGCTGCGCGTGACGGAACGGCAGCTGCCCGGTGAGCAGCTCGTACGCCACCACGCCCAGCGCATACAGGTCCGTGGCCGGAGACACCTCCGCCCCTGTCACCTGCTCCGGCGCCATGTACTCCGGCGTCCCCAAGGTCGCGCCCTGGGCCGTGTTGCCCATCACGTGCGCGCTCTTGGCGAGCCCGAAGTCCATCAGCTTCAGCACGCCCATGCGCGTGATGAACAGGTTCCCCGGCTTCACGTCCCGGTGCAGGACGCCGTGCGCGTGCGCGTGCTCCAGCGCCACCGTGGCGTGCGTCAGCCACCGCAAGGCATTGGCCAGCGTGGGGCGGCCCTCCAGCATCACCTGCCGCAGGTCCCTGCCCTCCAATAGCTCCACCGTCAGGTAGTGCCTGTCCCCATCCGAGCCCACGTCGAAGACATGCAGGATGTTCACGTGCTCCAGGGCGCGGGCGTGCTCCACCTCCTGGCGGAAGCGCGTCACCATCGCCGCGTCCGCGTGCGGCACGGCCAGCACCTTGAGCGCCACGCGCTGGTGGGTCTTCAAGTCCAGCGCCTGGTACACCGCCGACGTGCCACCCACGCCCAGCCACTTCTCCACCCGGTAGCGCCCCGCCACCACCTGCCCGGGGACGAGCCCCTGGCTCACGGGCGCGAGGGGCCGCGGCGTCACGGCCCCCTGAATCAACGTGCCGCCGGGAGACACGGGCGTCCGCACCTGCGGCAGCGTCGGCTCCGAGCCGTCCTCGGCCACGGCGTTGCCCGGGCGCGCGTTCAGCGCCTCCGGACCCAGGTAGGTCAAGCCACCGCTGTCACGGTCCTTGGAATGCACCCGCCCCCCTCTCACGACTCCAGCAGGGAGACCGGGGCCGGCGCACCCGCGCCTTCGATGTCCAGGTGCGGCGTGGGCAGGTTGTATTCAGCGGCGGCGATGGTGGCCTCCACCATGATGGGGCCGGAGATTTCGGAGGGCTCCCCCTGGCAGAGCACCTCCACCACGTGCTCCAGCGTCCACTTGCCCATGCGGCTCACCTCCAGCCGCGGGCCGTTGAACTTCGCCGTGTCCGACAGCGCGTCGCTCGCGGAGAGCTTGGCCTCCACGGAGTCGCCCAGGTAGCCGCGCGCCAGGTTCAGGACCCGGTCGATGACCGAGTTCCACGCCTGGAGGTGCGTGCGGTCCTGCGCCTCGTCGATGATGTCCAGGCCCACCTGCAGCCGCTCCATGCGCTCCAGGAACTGGTGCACCAGCTTGCCCCGGATGATGCGGCCGTGCTGCGGGGCGATCATCTCCACCGCGGGCGTGAGCTTGCGGATGGCCGCCACCGCGCGCACCAGCGCCGAGTTCACCGGCATGTAGATTTGATGGAACGCCCGGATGCCCGTCCAGTCGGACTCGTCCGCCCACAGCCCCTGCGCCTTGCTGTCCGTGAGGCCGCCGAAGAGGTCCCCCGTGAAGAGCACCCGCGTCTGCGGGTCATAGAGCATCACCGCGCCCCGGAAGTGGCAGAAGGGCGACGGCACCGGCAGCAGCTTGTGCCCCGTGGGCACGCTCAGCCCGGCCGTGAACTTCTCCGTCGGGATGAAGCGGTTGCGCGGCAGGTTGAAGTGGACGATGAGCCGCCAGGTGTCCTCGGAGCACAGGATGCTCGCGCGCGGCGAGTAGCGCGCGGAGATGATGTTCGCGGACGACCCCACGTCCGGGTCCTGGTGGTTGATGAAGAGCGCCGACAGCCGGTCCATCCCGCCAATCAGCGACACCACCTTCGTGTGGATGGTGGAGAAGTCGCTGCTCGACCCGGGGTCGATGAGGAGGTTGAACTCGGAGGGTTTCTTCGTCCGCGCGTCCGTGCCCCGGAAACGGCGCAGGTACGGGTTGGCGAAGAAGATGCCGCCGGGCTCGCGCTTCCCGACCCAGAAGGTCTCGGGGGCAATCTCCACGGCGGTTCGGTTGAGGTCTATGTGTTGGGGGCTGGGGGCGCTGGGCTGGCTCATGGCGTGTTTCCTTCACGCAAACGAGGGGGGTGGGACGACCCTCCAATCCTACCAGCCCATCCCCTCCCCCGAGCCGCTTCCCTCGGCGCCGGGCGGGTGGGCATGAGCGCCGCTTCTCGCTCTGCCCCCACCTGGCAATCAGGACCAAATCAGTACTCGCCAGACTCCTTGCCTGGCCGGTCGCTGAAGAGCTGCACCCAGCGTCCGTCGAAGCCGCCGTTCTGGGGCAGGTACCACCCGCCCTGCAGCCAGAAGCCCTGCTCCTGCCCGTCGGTGTCGTCCGTCACGCCCGAGTGCACGAAGTAGTCGTGCTGCCACCACCAGGAACTCGCCGACGCCGGGTAGCCGCTGGCGCTCGTGCGCGTCTGCCCGCGCGAGTCCACCACGGTGCTCGCCCAGGCCTTGTCGCCGAACGAGCCACCGCCGCCGCCCGTGTCGGACGCCTTGTCGTTGAGCTCGAACGTGCCGAAGAACCACGCCTTCGACGGGTAGCCCTCGCGGTCGTCCTGCCCTTCAATGTCGCGCGTCTTCGAGAAGAAGCGCTGCATGCCCGCGCTCACCTCCGCCTGCCCCGCCTCGTTCACCACCGGGCTCTCCAGGAAGAAGAACCGCGGCGAGTCCGGCAGCCAGTGCGTCGCGTAGCCGCCGAACTCCCAGTGCGTGGGGAGGATGTCCGCCAGGTCCTGCAGCTCATAGGTGACGCGCTTCACCGCGGGCCAATTGGCGGAAGACCCGTTGTCGTAGCGGCTGGCCTGCGCGTCCGCCGTGGCGTAGCGCACCGGCTGCGCGTTGAACGCCGCCACCGCCGCCGCGTCGTCCTCCGGCACGAACGCGTAGTGCAGCTTCTTGCGCCCGTCGTCGTTGTTCACGTCCGCCTCCGCCTTCCCGCCCGACGCCATCCGCCCCGCGAAGAACGAGTACGGCTCCGTCACGAAGCGCAGCTCCTGCCCGTGCGGCGCCAGCAGCTTGTCTGACCACTCCGCCTGCCAGATGAGCAGGTGGCTGCCCGTGCCCGTCTGCATGAAGTTCAGGTCCGTGCTGCCCTGCCGGCGCACCACGTGGCGCTTGTGCTGCGTCACCACCGCGAACGCCACGGACTCCCCGCTGCCCGGGTTGCCCACCACGTTGCGAAGCTGCAGCTCGACGCGCTCCCAGTCGTGGAGCTGCCAGTTGCCCGCCGCGTTCTTATCCAGCGCGTGATACAGGTGATACACGAGGACGAGGTTCTTCCCCCCGTCCATGAACTCAATCAGCGAGGTGTAGAGCGTCGGCCGGATGCGCCACCTGTCAAAGGCGCTGGGCCCCGTGCGCGACGCGTCCACGTACTGGTTGATCTGCTTCCAGTGCAGCTTGTTGTTGGAGAAGTCTCCGTCCTGGTCGAAGTCGAAGTTCGTCAGCCAGTCGTAGCCGTGCTTGCCGTCGTTCGCGTTCGCGCGCTTGAAGATGACCGGCGCGTAGTAGCGCAGGAACGCCTGGCGCTGCTCCGTCGTCAGTGACCAGGCCTGCGCCTCGGCCCGGGCCGGAAGGCACAGGCCCACCAGGGTGAACAGCATGACCGCGAGGGGAGCGATTCTCGTTCGGAGGGGGAGCATGGCGGCCGACGAAACCACGGCCCGCCCCTCCCCCTCCACAAAGAATACGTGAATTCAGGTTTCAGCCAGGATTACACACTAACGCGATGCACTAGGCATCACCGGCACCTTGGGCACGCGGCCGTAGAGGAGCTGGTAGGTGTTGTAGGAGCGCAGCACGCGCTTGATGTAGCCGCGCGTCTCCGCGATGGGGATCTCCTCCACCCACGCGTCCAGGGGCAGGTCCGGGTTGGCCGCGCGCCAGCGGTTCACCGCGCCGGAGCCCGCGTTGTAGCTGCCCACCGCGTAGGGCGTGTGGCCCTTGAACTGTTTGATGAGCCCGCCCAGGTAGTGCGCGCCGAAGCGGATGTTCAGCTCCGGCTGGAGCAGCGAGTCCACAGTGAACTTCTTCACCTTGAGCTCGCGCGCCACGCCCTTCGCCGTGGACGGCATCAGCTGCGTGAGGCCCATGGCGCCGGCCCAGGACAGGGCCTTGGGATCCAACGCGCTCTCCTCGCGCATCAGCGCTTGGAGCAGGTCCGGCTCCACGCCCGCGGGCGAGGTGTGCTTCTCAATCAGGTCGCGGAACGCGTTGGGATAGGCCACCTCCCACACCGGCCGCGTCTGCGCGGTGATGCGCCCGCTCAGGTCCTTGCGCAGCGCGAGCCGCGCGATGGCGTGCGCCGATCGCGCGTCGCCGGACTGCGACAGCACCATCACCAGGAGCCGCATGGACTCTGGCGGCTGATTGGTGCGGTTCACCAGCATCAGCTCCGACGACACGGAGTCCGGGAAGCCCAGCCGCAGGAGCTCCACGCCCGCGCGGAAGTGCGGGTCGTCCCCCATGGGGCCCGCGAACATGGGCCAGGGGCTGGCGGACTCCGGCACGTCGAAGATGGACGCGGACACGCGCTCCAGCCGCTTCGGGTCCAGCTCGCCCAGCTTCGAGCGCGCCATCAGGCCGTAGTACGTGGCCGGGTGCTCCACCGCGAGCTTCTCCATCAGCTCCGCGGCGCCCTGGATGTTGCCGCGCTCCTCCAGCGTGCGGGCCCGCCAGTAGCGCGCGCGCTCCACGTCGTAGGACTCGTCCGCGTTGGCGAACTGCTGCTCGATGCGGTCCAGGAAGGAGAAGCCCCCGTCCTCCGCCTTCGACGTGCGCGCCACCCAGAACGCCTTGAAGAGCGCCTCGCCCAGGAAGTCGCCCTTGGGGTAGAGCCGGGCCACCTCGTCCAGGCGCGCCATGGCGTCCTTGGGACGGTTCGTCTTCACGTACAGGTCCGCCGCGTAGAAGAGCGCGTCGTCCGCGAACGAGTGGTCCGGGAACTCCTTCGCCAGCCGCTCGTAGGTGTCCGTGCCGCGCTGCTGATCCACGATGGAGCGCGACGAGCCCAGCACGTACAGCGCGCGGGCCAGGAGGTCGCGGTCCTTGCACTGCTCCACCACCGGCGTGAGCACCTGGATGGCGGCCGTGTGCTGGCGCTCCTTGCGCTGCCCCTTGCCGAACGCGAAGTGCGCGCGGCACGCGAGCGCGTCCGGCAGCTTCAGCGTCTTGAGCATCGGCTCCAGGATGGCCATGCCCTGCTTGTTGCGGTGCGCTTCGATGAGCGCCTCCGCGCGGCCCACCTTGGCGTCCACGGGCGGCGTCTGCCCCTTGAGGCGCTTCTCCACCTGCTTGACGATGGGCGACAGGGGCTGGCTGGCCCACAGCTTCCACAGCGCGGCCTTCTCCGCGGCCTTGTCCTTCTTCTCCACCGCGAGGTCCGCCGTGGCGATGAGCGCCTCCGCGCCCACGTTGCGGCCCCAGCCCGTCATCATGCGCTGGGTGAGCGGCGTCAGCGCCGCCATGGCGCCGTCGTAGTCCTTCTTCTTGCGCAGCACGCGCGCCAGGCCCAGGCGCGCGTCCACGTACATGCGCGAGCCTTCCGGCACCTGCTTGAAGCTCTCCGCCGCGTCGTCCAGCCGTCCCTGGGACTCCAGCGCCACACCCGCGTGCGTGAGGCAGCGGTCCTTGAGCGCCGGGTAGTCGTTGGCCAGCGCCGCCATCTCCGTCGCCGCCGCCTTGTCGTCCCCGGCCCGCACCGCCGACAGCGCGCGCAGGTAGCGCACCGGCGGGCTGTCACCCTCGCCCTCCAGCAGGGTGCGCGCCCGGGTGTACTGGCCCTTGTCGAACGCGTCCTTCGCGTCCCGCTTCTTGCCGTCCGCGAAGTACGGCGTCAGGTCCTCCAGCCCGTAGCGGCGCCCGCGGTGCACCACCGGCGTGGGCGGCACGAGCCCCGGGAAGGCCGGGTTGAACACCTGCACGTAGCCCACCGGCGACGGCGCCTTGTCCGCGTCCGGCGGCGGCGTCAGCTGCGCCTCCGACGGCGCGCTGTCCGTGCGCGTCGTGGGGGCCTGATCCGTGTCGTCGGTGGGGGCCGGTGCCGGAGCCGTGGTGGCCGGTGCCGCCGGAGCCGTGGCGGCGGTCGTGGAGTCAGCGGGGGCGGGAGCCTGCGCGGACAACAGCGCCGCGGAGGCGAGGAGGGCGAGATGCTGGAGGGAGACTTTCATTCGCGGGGGCCTCGGGGACCCTGGGAGATGCGCTCGGGCACGCCCGAGGACAACTGGGGATGGATGGAAAATTTCCAGCCCCTGACAGAGGTTAGACTGTCCGCCTGCACATGGATATCCGCACCCAGAGCGCCCTGCTTGCTTCCATCATCGGTCTGGCCCTGGGCGTGTCCATGTTGTTGCGGCCCGGACGGCCCCGGGTCCTCACGCTCTACTCCGTCTTCACCCTGACGGTCGCCGGGTACTACCTCAGCCTCTTCTTCCACAGCATCTTTCCCGCCCAGGACTACCGCTGGGTGTCGCGCATCGCACTCGGGGCCTCGGTGCTCGTCGTCTCCCTGGTGCCCGGGGCGGCGGTCGCCTTCTTCCTCGAGTTCCTGGGGGTCAGCAAGGGCGCCCACCAGGTCGGCCGGCGGCTCGCCCTCCTGTCCGGCGTGCTGGGGCTGACGGTCGCCGTTACACCCCTGGCGGACAAACCCTGGGCGCGGGTGGCGATGGGCGCCTGGGTGCTGGGCGCGCTGTTCACTTCCGTGTCCTTGCTGGTGCACCGGGTGCGCACGACGGAGTCGCGCATCGAGCAGTTCCGGCTGGCGTACCTGGCCATTGGCGCGGGCGCGGCGGTGCTGTTCAACGGGTTGGACTTCCTGTCGCGCTTCGACATCCCGTTCCCCACGCTGGGGCCGGTCTTCGCGACGCTCTACCTGTTCTTCCTCGCGCAGACGCTCCTGCGGCTGCGGCTGATGGACCTGCACGAGCTGTTGGGGAAGATCGCCTCGCAGACGGTGCTGGCCATCATCCTGGCCGCGGTCTTCACGGTGCTCACCGCGTGGGTGGACGAGAACACGTCGCTGTTCGTCTTCAACACGGTGGTGGCCGCGTTCGTCATCCTCATCCTGTTGGATCCGCTGCGCACCAAGGTGGAGGAGATGGTGGTGCGCATCTTCTTCCGCGAGCGCTTCGCCCTCCTGGGCACGCTGGGCGCCCTGCGCGTGCGCATGGCGTCCGTCATCGAGATCTCGGAACTGGCGCGCGTGGTGCTGGACGCGCTGCACGAGACGGGGCGCGTGACGCACGCGTCGGTGTACCTGATGGCGGAGGACCGGCCCGGGTACCGGCTGCTGGACTCGCGCGGGCCGCTGCCGGTGGCGCTGCTGGACACGGCCGCCGCGCGCGGCGTGCTGTTCGCGGTGGCCAGCGGGCAGAAGGCGGTGCTGCTGGAGAACATCGAGCGGCGCATCTCCGTGATGCGGGTGCAGGCGGTGGAGGGCAAGCGCTTCCGCGATGAGCTGAAGCGGCTCAACGACACGCGCGCCGCGCTGCTCCAGATGAAGGCGGGCATCTGCGTGCCGCTGATGGGCAACGACCGCGTCATCGGCTTCCTGAACCTGTGGGACGAACGGGTGCCGGAGGCGTACGCGTCGGATGAGATCGCCCTCATCCTGGAGGTCTCCGAGCGGATGGCGACGGTGCTGGAGAACTCCAAGCTGTACGAGAAGATCCGCGAGCGCGACCGCCTGGCGGCGCTGGGCGAGATGGCGGCGGGTCTGGCGCATGAAATCCGCAACCCGCTGGGCGCCATCAAGGGCGCGGCGCAGTGCCTGGACCCCAAGAAGCTGCCGGGCGAGGACGGCGAGTTCCTGGACGTCATCGTGGAGGAGGTCAACCGCCTCAACGGCGTGGTGACGGCGTTCCTGGACTACTCCCGGCCGCTGAAGCAGAGCTTCGGGCCCACCGACCTCAACGAGGTGGTGACGCGCACGATGCGGCTCATCCAGAACGACATGCCGGCCACGGTGGAGCTGGCGGTGGAGCTGGACCTGCGCCTGCCGCGCGCGGAGGGCGACGCGGAGCAGCTCAAGCAGGTGCTGATCAACCTAGTGCAGAACGCGGTGCAGGCGATGGGGCCGCAGACGGGCCGCATCACGGTGCGCACGGAGAAGCCGGAGCGCTTCGGGGACCTGCGCAGCGCGGGCGGCGAGTTCGTGGAGGTGCGCGTCTCCGACACCGGCCCGGGCATCCCGGCGGATCAGCAGCCGCACATCTTCGTGCCCTTCTTCACGACGAAGCAGAAGGGCACGGGCCTGGGGCTCGCCATCTGCCAACGCATCGTGAAGAACCACGGCGGCAGCATCAGCGTGCAGAGCAAGACGGGCGAAGGCACCGCGTTCATCATCCGGCTGCCGGCGCTCCCGTCCGAGCCGGTGGAAGGCGCATTGCCGGAGGGCACGCCCGCGCCCCCCACGCGCCCCTCGCAGCCCGCCCTGCCCGTCCCGGAGGAGCTGCGCGAACCCACACCCGTCCCGAAGCCGCCGGAGCCCAAGCCAAAGAAGGAGAAGCGCCGCCGCGCGGGGTGAGCGGGCGCCGGGCATCCCGTTTCCGGGGAAGACCCGGTAGGCTGGCGGACGCCATGCAGGCGTGCCCCTTCTGCCAGACGACGATGCGCAACACCTGGTCCCGGGGGTTGGTGCGCGACGAGTGCGGTGCGTGCGGCGCCGCCTGGTTCGAGGAGGAGATGCTGGCGAAGGTCGTCGGCGCGCCCACGCTGGCGGCCGTGTTCGAGCAGGCGAAGGGCAAGCCCGGACGGTGCAAGGGCTGTGAGGCGTCGCTCCAGTACGTCCCGGGCTGTCCGTCCTGCGGGCGTCAGGCGCCCACCTGTCCCACGTGCGGAGCGGCGCCGCTGCCGGTGGTGGAGCTGCGCGACGTGGCGGTGGATGTCTGCGGGAAGTGCCGGGGCGTGGCGCTGGACGCGGAGGAGCTGGCCCGGCTCCAGAAGGCCGCGGAGCCGGAGCCCCGCCACGAGCCGGCACCCGCCGCCGACTTCGAGCACGAGTACGACGACCGGCGGAGCCTGAACCTCTTGCCCAGGGTGCGCATCGGCGACGAGCCGGCCTGCGTGACGTGTGACCGGCGGATGGACGCGCGCTACGGCTTCGTCTGGGAGGAGCGGCTGTACTGTGGAAGCTGCGCGCCGGAGGGCTCCGCGCCCTACACGGACGAGCTGACCAAGGCCCAGCCCAGCGAGACCTACGGCCGCCGGGCCCGTCACCTGAACAACAGCGCCGCGGAGTCCGCCGTCGTGTGGCTGCTGTCGAAGATCTTCAAGAGATAACCACCTCCTAGCCTCCCACAAACCGCTTTCAATCAGAAAATATGATTGACTTCGCCCAACTAAGAAGACTTCGCGGAATAGCCCTCCGAGACCAAGTCTCGAAAGACCGCGCCCAGCTCATCAAGGGACAACCCAAAGCAGTTATCTCCCTAGCACTCCTCAGCGACGACCACCAGAATGCAATAGGTGAGCTAATTCGCCATCGCCGACTCACCTCATTCATCCCCGCCATTCTAGAAGAACTAAAAACAACCAACAAAACAACCGACAAGACATTCCTAATCAACCTCCTATGGCATCTTGGCCACCTCACGGCCATAAAACAGATGCTTGAGCTATACACAAACCAACTAAAAGGAAACCCCAACCGCCACAACTATCTTCGGCGAATCGAGTCACTCATTGCCTCAAACACACCTCTCGCCCGAGGTGGCGTGCTGCATGCGCTAGCAACAGGAGGCGAACCAGTTCAACTGCTAGCTGCTCGTTGGACGTACCCTATCGATCCAAGGAAAACAATTGAGACACTGGAACGCCTTGCATTTGATGCCCCGGACAGCATCAACGAAGAAGCAGTCCTACTTCTGGCCCAGTACTCCCCCCTAGCGGCGATAGACTACCTTCTAAGCGACCGCCCTCGAATCAGAATCTCCAATGCACTGACCGCAATAACCTCAGCCTATACAGATCCGGACGCAGCCATCCCCCCAGAATGCTTTGAACTCCTTGAGGAAAGCACCACGGAAAGCGTCGCCCTCGCCGCACAGATTTATGGAACAACCCATGGTCGTCGAGGCTCGTTAGAGAATCTCAAAAACACCATCTCCCGTATCGCCGCCGCCCATTCAGACGCCACGCCCTCCGAGCTGATTGAGCTAATCCCCAAGCCTGCCATAAGAACACTTCTCGCCCTGAATGACCCAGCATGGACAAACCACATCCAGGCCATCCTCAATCATCCAGGAAAACACCACGAAGCGCGGCAATTGGCAATTAGCTCCAAAAGCACACTTGGGCTCAAGCTACTGGAGACAGAACTTAAAAGCGCTTCTCCTCAAGCCCGAATTGGCATCGCAATTACCGCGCTTCTCGGATACCAACACCAAGCCGGCAACTTCATCGCCGCAATCCTTGAGTCAAACAGCGCATCTGCGATTTCCAAGGCACGAGAGCTTGGTCAAAAATACTGGCCTGGTCGAAGCCTTGAGGAAGTCGCGACCTCTACGGTCATCCCGCCCAAACTTTCTACTCCTGCCGCCAAGGAGACTGGCACCAGCCACCTGCAAGAGCCGCCCGGCGACACAAGCGCAAACGATCTCTCGCTTGGCCACACAGCAGCAATTGAAAGCCCTCTACCCCCACCTCAGGAGGCAAAAGGCCCTACACGCTCATCTGCCAACACTACACATGTTCCGATAGCTGACCAGCGCGAAAATTCTCTCCCAATCTCGTTCACCCCCAAGCCACGGCAGACCACCACACCTATTGGCTCTTTCGAGCGAGACGTTTCGCGATCTAAATACTCTGGCTCGCGAATTGAACGGGATTCAGAGGTTGTCCGTAAAGTAAAAGCAGCAGAGAACAATGCCTGCCAAATCTGCGACCGAAAACTTTTTGACTACATTGATGGCCACCCATACTCCGAAGCCCATCACGTCCATCCATTAGGGGCAGGCGGAGCCGACTCCGAGTCAAACGTCGTTTGCCTGTGCCCCCTGTGCCACCGACTCCTGCATCTTGGTGCCATCGGAGTCACTGCCGAAGGGCAGATTATTTGCACATCTGGACTCACAGAACCGTTGCGTACGCATCTTCGAACAACGTCAGAACATAAGATTGACATTGAATCCTGGCGCCATCACTGGCTGTCAATGTTTAGGCGCCCGGAAGGCGTAGCGTTCTCCGCTAACGACACAGCCGCCGGAGAATGAAGAAAACCCGCCTACGCGAAATCAAAAACCTACTATCCATAAAACACTGTGGGCGCACACCGAAGTAGCGCACGCAAAAATTCTGTAAGCCATCGGCACAGACCTACGCCTGCGCCACCGCCAGTTTCCCTTGCGTGGCCTCCCAACGGGATGGGACGTGGCGAACTGCCACGTGATGGATACCCCCGCCGGGCTGACGGCGTTCGTCCACAACAACGCCAATTACGTCAACGCGCTGGCCGGCACGTCGTTTCTGGCGCCTTCGGGGGACACCGCGAACTGTTACATCCTTCCCTACCCCTCCTAGCGCACCAGCTACTTCATCTGGTCCGGAAAATCTACCGGACGTCTAGCCCCGGCAATGCCTGCCCCTCGTCGACCTGGCTCGACGGGGCCGACTGCTTCGTCATGCCGCTGCCCTGGGGCTCGACGCCCGTCAAGTACGCGAACAGTCTCTACATCACGCCGCTGCCCTCGTACCCCATCAGAGGCTTTGATGGCGCTCATTGCTATGTCGGCGCGGCTCCCGCCAGCCGCACGGCGTCCATCTGGGGCTCGTCCTTCTATCACAGCCACTGAGGGCTGGCTCAGACACCGTGTCATGGCGGGATGTCATTCCCGGCACCGCGTTCCCTGACAGGCGGTCCAGCGACAGGCCGGGGCGGGTTGGCGCTTCCCTCTGAAGCCCGGCGCCCTCCCCTCCTGGCCCTTGTCTTGCTCAAGGCCTCCCTGTTCCAAACAGGGAGGTTTTGCGTGAACCGTGTCATGCAGCAGAGGTCCGTCCAGGGCCTGTCCGTCCTGCTTGTCTTTGCGTGTGCCCTGACGGCCGCGCTGATCGTGAACCAGGGGTTCATGGCCTTCGTGACTCCGAGCCCTCGGGACACGTGGGCCGCGGCTTCAGCGCCTTCAGACGGTCCTCCCGCGCCAGCGTTGGATGAAGCGCGGCTGGCACGGCTGACGGGGCTCCCGTTCGCCACCGCGGTGGCAGTGGAGGTGGATCCTGAGCGACCGCCGGACCTCCGCCGGAGCACGTTGGGCATCCGGCTGCTGGGGACGCTGGTGGCGCAGGATCCCCACTGGTCCATGGCCTCCATCCATGAGCTTCCGGCCGGCAGCGCGCGCAGCCTGATGCTCAGTGACACCATCCAGGGCGCCCGCGTCTTCGCCATCGAGCGGGAGCGCATCCTGCTGCTGGTGGACGGGCGGCTGGAATACGTCGACGGTTCCGGAAGCGTGGCGCCCGTTCCGGTGAACGTCCACCCCGGCGCCGTGCTGGGCCGTGGCATCCGCGAGACGGGCGCGGACACCTATGCCGTGCCCCGCGAGGACGTCACCGAGGCGCTCACGCACCTGGATGAGCTGATGATGCAGGCCCGCGTCGTCCCCTCCTTCCGCGACGGCCGCCCCGTCGGCTTCAAGCTGTTCTCCATCCGTGAAGGCTCGTTCTACTCACGGTTGGGGCTGCGCAATGGTGACGTGCTCCAGCGCATCAACGGCCTGGACCTGGACAGCCCGGACAAGGCGCTGGAGGCCTTCAACACGCTGCGCGAGGCCCGGCGCATCGAGCTTCAAATCGAGCGCGGCGGCGCGCCGGTCCGGAAGGTCTTCGACGTTCAGTAAATCCCCTGTAACCCCTTTCCAGGGCGCTGCGTACATGTCGGCAACCCGCTGTTCCCGACCTGACCACGGAGCCATCCCATGAGCCTCTGGAGCCCCGCCGCCCGCGACGCCTTCCGCGCCCGCATCACGCCCAAGCCGGCCCCCCGCCCGGAGGTGGCCCCGAAGGCCGCCCCCGCCCTCAAGCCGCCGCCCGCGCACCTGCGGAACCAGGACTCGTTCACCCCGTCGGGCCCTGGGCGCAAGAGCCCGATGCCGGAGCTCAACCCCCGGGCCATCCACACCGGCTACGACAAGCCCCAGCAGGCGGAGGACCTGCCGTCCAAGAAGACGGGCACGGCCATCCTCACCATCAACACCGCCACGGGCGCGGGCGACGAGTACAACAGCAAGACCAACCGCAAGGCCCAGGCCGAGCTCATCAAGGACTCCGGCGCCACCGTCGTCGCGTTCCAGGAAGTGGACGTGAACGTCAAGCGCAGCGGCGACCGGAACACCGCGCTCGACATCGTCGCCGGCGTCGACCGGGATTTCGCGGTCTTCCTGGGAGAAGACAGCCCTGAACCCGTGGACATCTACGCGGAGGCTCCCGAGACCGCCATCCGCGAGGGCGTGGACGGCACCACCCTCTACCAGACGCCCGGGGGCACGCTCGTCACGGGCGAGGCCTTCTCCGGCGATGACCAGGAGGGCGGCATCAAGGAGGACAGGGGTTCGGATGCCACCTACGGCAACGCCACCTACGTCGCGTCTCCGGATGAGCTCACCGAGGCCTATACCGTCGCGCTGCCCACCCGCGTCGGGGGCAAGGGCGCCGCCTCCGCCGACGAGCTGGCCGCCCTCGCGGACGGCAAGCTGACGCCCGAGGAGCGCAACCAACTGCACGACAACAACGAGGTCCTCCGCCACAACGACGCGTCGGAGCCGCGCGCCGCGCTCGTCACCCGCGTCAAGGGGCCGGACGGCCAGGAGCGCACCATCATCAACGTCCACGTCGCCGCGGGTGAGGAGAACAAGGAACTGCGTGACGCGCAGCTCGCGTACATCGCGCAGCTCGCCGCCGCCGAGGCCAAGGGCCCGCCCGCGCGAGACGTCGTGGTGATGGGCGACCTCAACACCTCCACCTCGGAGGTCCAGGAGATCTTCGGCCAGTACGGCCTGCAGCGCGCCGTGGGCGGCACGAGCGGCGACCCGGATGAAATCGAGGACTTCGACCAGGTGTGGACCACCGCCGGCGTGAACACCCAGAACAGCGCCCAGGTGGATACCCGGGACACGTCGGACCACCCGCACGCCGGCTACACGGAGATCAGCTGATCAGGCCTGCGCCGCCGCCAGCTTCTCCTGCGCGGCCTCCCACCGGGCATAGAGGTCCTCCAGCTCCTCCTTGCCCGCGCGGTGCGCGTCCATCAGCGGCTTCGCCCGGGCGAAGTCGTTGTAGAGCACCGGATCCGCGAGCTGCCCCTCGCGGTCCTTCTGCTCGGCCTCCACCTTCGCGATGCGCTCCTCCAGCTTCGCGATCTCCTTCTTGATGGGGCCCTCCACCACCGAGCGCCGCTGGCGCGCCTCCGCCTCCAGGCGCTTGCGCTCCTTCTCCGACACCGGGCCCGCGCCCGCCGCCGCGCCCTTCCCGTTCGACGCGCCCGTGTCCGCGCCCTCCGCCGCCAGGCGCAGCTGCTCCTGGTGGTAGAGGTATTCGTCCAGGTTGCCCGGGTGCGACGTGAGCTTGCCGTCCGCCACCTCCCAGACGTGCGTGCAGAGGTTGTTGATGAAGCTGCGGTTGTGGCTCACGAACAGGAGCGTGCCGCCGTACAGCTTCAGCGCCTCGATCAGCATCTCCGACGAGTCCAGGTCCAGGTGGTTCGTCGGCTCGTCCATCAAGAGGAAGTTGGACGGGATGAGCAGCAGCTTCGCCAGGGCCACGCGCGCGCGCTCGCCACCGCTCAGCACGCCAATGGGCTTGTCCACGTCGTCGCCGCTGAAGAGGAACGCGCCCAGCACGCCGCGCACGTAGCTCTCCGGCTTGTCCGCCGCCAGGGGCCGCACCTCTTCAATAATGGTGTTGCGGCGGTCCAGCTTGTCCGCGTGGTGCTGCGCGTAATAGCCCACCACCACGTTGTGCCCCAGCGTCACCTTGCCGGTGTCCGGCGCCAGCTCCCCCGCGACCATCTTGAGCAGCGTCGTCTTGCCCGCGCCGTTCGCGCCCACCACGGCGATGCGCTGCCCCCGCTCCAGCCGCGCGTTCAGCCCGTCGTAGACGGTGAGCGCGCCGTAGCGCTTGGTGATGCCCTCCATCAACACCACGTCCCGGCCGCTGCGCTCCACTTCCGGGAAGCGGAACTTCATCGTCTGGCGCTCTTCCAGGATCTGGACCTTCTCCAGCTTGGCCAGCATCTTCGCGCGGCTCTGCGCCTGCTTCGCCTTGGTGGCCTTCGCGCCGAACCGGTCGATGAAGCCCTGCAGCTCCGCGCGGCGCTGCTCCACCTTCTCCGCGCGGGCCTGGAGGAGCACCATCTCCTCCGCGCGCTGGCGCTTGTAGTCCTCGTAGTTGCCGGCGTACTCGCGCACGCCCTCCATCTCCAGCGACACCACCCGGTTGATCTGCCGGTTGAGGAAGTCGCGGTCGTGGGAGATGAGCACCATCGCCTTGTTGGAGCGGCGCAGGAAGCCGTCGAACCACGCGAGCGTGGGCACGTCCAGGTGGTTCGTGGGCTCGTCCAGGAGCAGCAGGTCCGGGTCCTGGAGCAGCAGGCCCGCCAGCGCCGCGCGCATGCGCCAGCCGCCGGAGAGCGCCTGGGTGGGCTTGGACAGGTCCGCGTCCTTGAAGCCCAGGCCCTTGAGGATGCGCTCGGCGTGGTGGCGGCCGTAGCGGTTCTCGAAGTCGTCCAGCTCCGCGTGGAGGTCCGCCAGCGTCTGCGCCAGCTCCAGCTGCTCCTCCTCGTCCGTGCTGGCCGCGAGCGCGGCTTCCGTGTCCTTGAGGCGCGACTCCAGCGAGTCCCGGCCGGGCACGGTGCTCATGACGGCTTCCACCACCGTGCCCTCCGGCAGGCCGGCGATCTCCTGGGGCAGGTAGCCCGCCCGGGCGCGGCGGCTGTACTGGACGGTGCCCCCGTCCGGCTGGCTCACCCCGGCGATGATCTTCATCAGGGACGACTTGCCCGTCCCGTTGGCCCCCACCAGGCCCACCCGGTCCCTGGGACCGAGGGTGAAATTGTCCTCGTCGAAGAGGACCTTCTTTCCGTAGGCGAGGCTGATGTCCTGGGCGATGACGAGGCTCATGGCGGAGGGGGGAGATAACAGCCGGGAAGCCCTACGGGAACGGTTCTGATGCCTGCTTGACTGCCCAGGGAGCACATCTCCCCGGTTGGGCGGAAGGCGGGGCTTGCCTATACTCCCGGCACCCATGGCCGCCCCCTGCCCCCACTGCGGTAGTACTGAAGGTCAAGATCACCTGTGCGCGGCGCAGAGTCTCCAGCTCCTGGGCCAGGTGCTGGACGGCCGGTACAAGATTGAAAGCGTCCTGGGTCAGGGCGGCATGGGCATGGTGTTCCGCGCCACGCAGACGTCGGTGCAGCGCCCGGTGGCCGTGAAGACGCTCAACCCGTCGCTTGCCGCGGCGCCCCAGTTCTTCGAGCGCTTCCGCCGCGAGGCGGAGATCGCCAGCCGGCTGCGCCACCCGAACGTCATCACCATCTTCGACTTCGGCCGGGCGGCGGACGGCACCTGCTACTACGTGATGGAGCTCCTCAAGGGGGAGAGCCTCAAGGAGCTGGTGAAGCGCGAAGGGCCCATGACGCTGCGCCGCGCGGTGAACCTGCTGGAGCAGGCCACGCTGGGGCTGGCGCACGCGCATGAAGAGGGTTGCGTCCACCGCGACCTGAAGCCGCACAACATCATGGTCCAGGCGCTCGACGGGAAGGACTTCGTCAAGGTGCTGGACTTCGGTCTGGTGAAGGCGCTGGAGCAGGACGAGGAGGAGCAGCTCACCTCCACGGGCCAGGTGCTGGGCACCCCGCAGTACATGCCGCCCGAGCAGGCCGGCGGCGAGTCCGTGGACCAGCGCTCCGACCTCTACTCGATGGCGGGCGTGCTCTACTTCTGCCTCACGGGCAGCTCGCCCTACGGCGCGAACACGGTGCGCAAGGCGCTGACGGCGTCGCTGACGCAGCCCGTCCCCCCGGTGAACAGCAAGCGCCAGGGCGCGCCGGTGCCGCCGGAGCTGGACGCCTTCTTCGCCAAGGCGCTCGCGCCGGAGAAGGAGGACCGGTACCAGAACGCGCAGGAGTTCATCGACGCGCTGCTGGACGCGGTGGAGGGCCTGTCCCAGGAGGAACTGGACGCCCACCCCACGGGCGGCACGCCGGGTGCGGAGCGAGGCACGGGCAGCCGCAGCCGCGCGGGCTCTGGCAGCCGCGCGGGTTCAGGCAGCCGGCTGGGCTCTGGCAGCCGCGCGGGCCGTGCGCCGGCCCCGGGCAAGACGGGCTCCCGGATGGGCCTGGCCCCGCAGCCCCGGGGGACCACGCCGGCGGGAGCGCAGGCACCGGCGCCGCGTGGGACGTCCAACGCGCACAGTCCGGCACCCGTGGCCGCGAACCGGGCCCGTCCGCCTGCCCCCCGCCCCGTGGAGCCGGAGCTTCCGCCGCCGCCCAAGGGCATGTCCGCGGGTGTGAAGGCCGCGATCATCGGCGTGCCGCTGCTGCTCATTGGCGCGGGCGTCGCGGTGGTGATGGCGCGCGGGGGTGGCGAGACGGCACCAACGCCGGCCCCCGTGGCGATGACGCCTCCGAAGGCGCCCGTGGATGCGCCGCCCGCGCGGGTGCAGGAGCCGGCGACGCCTCCTCCGGCCGCGCTGCCGCAGGACGTGACGGTGGAGTTCATCTCCACGCCCGCGGGCGCGGCCATCTTTGATGGCGATGTGCAGATCGGCACCACGCCCACCAAGCTGCTCATGCCGCGCTCCAAGGTCACCGAGCTGCGCTTCAAGCTCGCCGGGCATCAGGACCAGGAGAAGACCCTGGACTACAGCCGGCTCGCGGACACGGCGGAGCAGCGCGTGAACGTGCGGCTGGATCCGGTGCGCGCCGCGCCGCCGCCCCGGCCCACGAAGCCCGCGAAGTCCGGTGGCAACGACCCGGGCATCGGCGTCTTCGAGTAGGCCCAGCTCCGGGGCCCGCGGCCTCCATCCCGGCAAGCCGAGCCATCTCCCAAGGTTCGTCAAGGATACAGCGCCCACCCGCAGGAGGAACGCCATGCCCTGTCATACCGGCTGCCCATTCGACCCCGGAGAATACAGCGAAGGCCCCATCACCAACGCCGGCTACCCGGTGCTGGACATGTGTGGGAAATGCAGGAGTGCCTTCAGCAAGGACTATCGCGGCTTCTGCTCGAACTGCGGAGAGCTCGTTCCACGGGAGTGCCTGACGAACTGCTGCGGCGCCGACATGATGAGACAGGTCCGCGCGGACAGCTTCTTCGTCAAGGAATGGAACAAGGATCCGCAAAGGACCCTGGGCTCCTATGTGGATATGAGCATCCATCTGGCCCAGCTGGCGATCCATCACGAAATCGATTTGATGGTGTATCTGGGTGAAAGCCTGACGCTGGTGAAGCGATGCATGAACTGGTTCGTGAATGAGAAGCTCGAGGAAGCAGGGGTCGCCAGGAGGCTGCCCGGGGTCAAGGTGAGCGGCTCCCTCACGACCGGAGGGGAAGGCGCCAAGCCCTCCGTGGCATGGCAGGAGTACCTGATCCGGAAGCTGGAAAAGGGCATCGAGCAAGCAAGGCAGTGGAACCCCAGCGGCCCGACGAACCTGAAGGTGGGCGTGACGGACTACGCCTCGAGCGGAAGCAGCTTCAAGGTCCTCTGCAAGTTCCTGAGTGGCTTCACCATCCCGGGAGTGGAGAAGTTCCAGGTCGTGATGTTCTGCAACAAGCAGGAGCAGAGCAAGCTGGAGAACGTCATCCGGGACTATGACGACAAGGGGAAGTTCGCCAAGGTCCTGTTCATCCCCTACGACGACTTCCTCTCGGACAACAAGCTGGGCGGTGACGGCCCCAAGAACTTCCTGGGCCGCGGTGCCATCAAGCGGCGCTGGGACGACTTCGGGGAGAAGCGGCGGTACGTCACCCTCGAGACCGGCGAGGCGTCCCTCGAGGATGAGTACTTCGACAAGATGAAGCTGGAGATCCACACCCTGCTGCAGTCGGGCCAGTTCATCCGGAAGTAGCGGAGACCGAGCAGGGGGTGACGGCCACGGTGCCGTCTCCGCCGGGCGGAAGACGCTCAGTGGCAGAAGACGAGCTCGGGGTACAGCGGCGAGGCCGTGTCCAGCAGTGGCCGCGGCTTGCCGAGCAGGTGCTGGTCGAAGAACGCTTTGACATAGGACCGGGTGATGGCCTGGGTGCGCTCCCCGGGGGTGCTCGCGCCGATGTCGATGCCCAGGTGGTCCGCGAACAGCCCGACGTCGGTGAACGACGCGTGCACCGTGCCTGCCACCTCGAGCCAGCGCTTCCACCCGGTCATCTGCTGCCAGTCCCGCTCCCAGGGCGTGTTCACGCCGGGCTGGCACAGGGTGGGCGTGAGCTGGTGGCTCAGGATCATGAATGGCCGGGACAACCCGGGGGCGAGGAGCGGGGTTTCCGTGGTGCCGTCGATGTCGATTCCGGCCTGGATGCGGGAGTCATTGACCATGGTGGGAAGGGTGCTCGCGCCCCCCACGGAGTGGCCGGCCATGCCGACGCGGGACGGATCGAGCAGGTGTGCGCCACGCCACTTCGCGTGCGGACCGGTCAGCGCGTCCAGCACGAAGGACACGTCGGCCGCCCGGCCCTGCTCCAGCTTCTGCCAGAAACCGGGGTCGTGCGGGATGTCGCACGAGGCACACCCGGTGACGTGTCCGTCGGGGAAGCTGGTGGCAAGGGTCTCATGGGTGTGGTCCACCACCGCCACGACGTAGCCGTGGCTCGCCAGGTCCTCGGCGAGTGCGCTGAGCGTGGCACGGGGCTTTTTGTAGCCCGGCGACAGCACGACCAGCGGCAGGCTGTGCGCCCAACCGGCCGGCCACGCATCGCGGACGGAGTGGGTCCGCGTCCTGCTCAGCAGGTCGGGCGGCACGTCGGGGAGACCGCTGTCCGCGAGCAGCGCCGCCGACTCCGCCGGGGTCATGTACCGCGCCTTCGGACCGTGCGCCCAGAGCGCCGGGTAGAAGAGGGAGACCATCAGCTCCCGGTAGCTCACCGAAGGCACCCACGGGTCGGGGCGCGAGGTGTCCTTCAGGTACAGGGAGGTGCTGCCGACCGGCTGTCGGCCGGTAGGTTCGGGGAGGGAGGGCGCCGTGTCCGCCGCGGCGGGCGATGCGCACAGGACAAGGGTCAGTACGGTGGCGAGCGAGAGACCGCGCATGGGTGTCATTTCCTTGCAGGAAGGGTGGCACGGCTGCCGCACCTGCCGGACCCGCTGCGGGTACGGCAAAAGGCTGGCATCCGCTTGTGGAACACCGGCTCCGACCTGAACAGTCACTCATGACGTGCAAACGGAACGCTGCCGGCCGAGGCAGCGAATCTCGCTGTAGACGTGCAACTGAAGTGCCCCCGGTTTCGTGGAGTTCCACTCGCTGTGCGAAAAGGGTTCCCACGGTGCCGAAGTCACGCCCCCAGCAGCAACGGCGAAAGCAGGCCCGCTCGCGAAGGCGAGCAATGCCCCGCATTTGATACAGGTTGGGTGCCTCCGCTATATGTTCCGCGCGCCTCGCGTTGAAACAATGCGACCTCCTCTGGCAACTGCCCGCCGCAAGGGGACGATGCGCGGCGTCATATTTCACGGAGAAACATCACATGATGAAGAACCTGCGAATGATTGTGGGCCTGGCTGGCGGTGTCGCGCTGCTCGGCACGGGCTGTGGTGTCGATGCCCAGGAGGAGCTCTCCATGGGCTCCGAGCAGCAGCCCACCCTCGAGCAGCCTCGCTTCCATCAGGAGTCTGTCTATACGGTCTGCTGGAGCCAGCTCGGTATCTACAGCCAGCCCAACACGTCCTCCCAGATCGTGTTCGTGATGCAGTACGGCAACCACTTCAACACCGACAGCTCGGTGTTCTCGTCGAACGGCGAGAACTGGGTCCGTGGCCAGCTCTACTGCTACGCGCCCTATACCTGCATCGGCGGCTACGGCTACGTCCGCTGGGCTGGCCTCTGCTAGTCATTGATTGAGGCAGGTGGGTGGCGAAGCCAATGCCGTCACCCGCCCCTCCCATCCGCTTCGGCACGGGTGGATGACAGGTCCAGGCCCTCCGGGTTAGGGTGCCGGGCGAGCTGTCGGGCCGGCGAACCGCGAGTCATCCATGAGCGATTTCCCCCCGAAGCCCGATGTGTCGTCCCCTTCCCTGCCGTTGGAGCCCGCCCCTCCGGAGCGCCGCCGGGGCCGCGTGCTGCTGGCCGCCACCGCCGCGAGCGCGGCCTTCACGATGGTCGCGTGCGGCATGGGCATGACGACCAACCCCGCGCCGTGCGTCTATGACGGGGGCCTGATTGACAATGATTGCGACCCGTCCAATGGCACCGACAATGCCCCGAGGGACGCGGGCACCGACGCGGGGACGGACGCGGGCCTGCCTCAGAACCCTTGAAGGAGGCGTCCGGCATGACCACCGACACGCTCTTCGAACTGGACCTGACGGACGGCCCCGCGCTGACCCTGCACGAGCGCGCGTCGGGCCACGTGGCGGAACGCTATCCGTGGGACTCGCTGGAGCCGTCGCGCTACCCGGCGGCGCTGCTGGAGCGGGCGCGGTACTCGTGGACGCTGCGGGCGCTCAACGAATTCGGCAGCGCGACGGTGATGGGGCAGCTGGTCCAGGTGATGGGTGAGGCGCGCGTGCCCCTGGACCTGTGGAGCCTGGCGGCGCGCTTCCCCGCGGAGGAGATCCACCACGTGGAGCTCTGCGCGCGGATGGCGATGCGGCTGGGAGGCGGCACCCAGCTGTCCTACTCGCCCGGGGCCTTCGCCGTGGCGTTCGACCCGTCGCTCACCTACCTCCAGCGCGCCAGCGAGCTCATCGTGCGGGTGTGCTGCGTGGGGGAGACGCTCTCCTTCGCGCTCCTGTCCGGCTGCCTCCGCGCGACGTCCCACCCGCTGACGCGCGCGGTGCTCACCACGCTGGTCCAGGAGGAGGCCCTGCACGGACGGCTGGGGTTCCTCTACCTGGACTGGCTGGCCCCGGACCTGGATGCCGCGGAGAAGGACCGGCTGGGGCGCGTGGCGCGCGAGGCCCTGGATGCGCAGGCCCCGCTCTGGGAGAAGCTTCGCAGCACCACGAAGGATGGCGTCACGAGCGAGGGCTTCCTGCTGGAGCACGTGACGGAGCTGGGCTGGATGGAGTCCCGGGACTACGTCACGGTGAGCCAGGAGACGGCGGAGACGCAGGTGCGGGCGCCGCTTTCGCGCCACGGCATCCGCGTCCCCTGAGGCCCTCCGGGGGCGCTCCTGCGCCCTCAACCGGGTGGTGTAGGCTCAGGCCCCGCCGCACTCCTCCTGGACCTTCGCGGTGCTCATCCCCGTGCAGGTGTTCCTGTCCTGGGCCGTGAAGCTGGACCTCCAGGCGCACGTGGCCGCGCAGCCACCTGGTGGACATCCTGGTCAACCGCTTCGCGGGCTTCGTGCCGGTGTTCCTGCTGGGCTTCCACCCGGCCGCCATCTACGGCTACCTCGTCTTCGTGTCCTTCCACGCGGTGTACATCCACGCCAACGTCAACCACCGCTGGCCGTACCTGCGCTGGATCTTCGCCACGCCGGAGTTCCACCACTGGCACCACACGTCGGACGACGAAGGCCTCGACAAGAACTTCGCCGTCTTCCTGTCGTTCATCGACGTCATCTTCGGCACCGCGCACATGCCGGCCCACTGGCCCTCGAAGTACGGGACCACGAAGTTCCAGCCGCCGGAGACCTACCTGGGGCAGCTGGCGTACCCGTTCCAGCGTCACAAGCAGACGCCCTACGGATAGCAGCCAGCTCCCCCGGAGGCGCCTACGGCTCCGGGCCAATGGCTGAAGCGCCGGGCGCGCCCATGGAGAAATAGCCGGGTGGCGGGTTGCCGTTGTGGGACAGCGCATGGATCCTTGCCGCCGCCGCCTGGCGATGGACCGAGGAGATGCTTGCCGGGCTCAGGTTCCTGGGCACGACCACGGTCTGGACGCTGACTCCCACCTTGCCTCCAGCGTCCGTGGCCTTGATGACGATCAGGTAGACCCGTCCGTCGCCCTGCGCGCTGCGCTCGGCGCGCAAGCGCAGCGTGCGCAGAGCAATGTCCTTGGCATCCGGCGAGGAGGGCTGGTCATTCTCGTCGCTGAACACGCGCACCTTGAGAGCGACTCCAGGACACGTGTCGATCGCGTGGCCCATGAGCCCGACGTTGATGAGCTTGCCGTTCGGGGGCCAGAGCATGGAGGTGGCGACCGAGGAGAGGACCAGGGGAGCCGGATTGAAGGCGCGGCTCTTCACCGTTGCCGAGTTGTTGGCGGGATTGGCGTCCGGCGTGTCGGAAGTGGCGGTGGCGGAGTTGATGATGGGCGTGCCGTCGGTCACGTCGCAGGCGACGCGAGCCACGAGGGTGACGGTTGCCGTCGTGGAGGGAGCAAGGGAGGTGAAGCGGATGACGCGGTTGTTACCGGCTCCGCCACAGACCCCACCCTGATTCGCTCTGCACGAGACGAAGCGGGTCGAGCCGGGCAGTTTGTCGGTGATGACGACGTTCGTGGCAGGTGCCGGCCCATTGTTGGTGAGCGTCAGGGTATAGGTCACGTGCTGTCCGGTGAGCACCACGGGGGCCGGGCTGACCTTTTTACTGAGTTGAAGATCGGCCTTGCCGCCCAGCACAAAGACATAGGCCGAGCCGGCATTCTCGCCCGCCGGCGTGTCGTCGGCCGGGGCGCCGATGACGAGGGTGTCGCCGCTGAACTCCATCGAGAGGCCGAAGAGGTCACCTTCCGCCGCGTCGCTGGCGGTGAGCCTCGCCTGCTCGCTCCACATCGTGCCGCTGCGCACGAAGACGTAGGCCGAGCCGGCATCCGTGCCCGCCGCCGTGTCGTCGAAAGGGGCGCCGACGATGGCGGTGTCGCCGCGGAGCGCCACCGAGGTGCCCAATGAGTCGGACGCCGCCGCGTCGCTGGCGGTGAGCCTCGCCTGCTCGTTCCACGTCGTGCCGCTGCGCACGAAGACGTAGGCCGCGCCGGCATTCTCGCCCGCCTCCGTGTCGACGCCTTCGGCGCCGACGATGGCGGTGTCACAGCTGAGCGCCACCGAGCGGCCGAAGAGGTCACCTTCCGCCGCGTCACTGGCGGTGAGCTTCGCCTGCTCGCTCCACGTCGTGCCACTGCGCACGAAGACGTAGACCGCGCCGGCATTCTCGCCCGCCTCCGTGTCAGCGTTAGGGGCGCTGATGAAGGTGGTGTCGCCGCTGAACGCCACCGCGAAGCCAAACTCTTCAAGCTCCGCCGCGTCGCTGGCGGTGAGCTTCGCCTGCTCGCTCCACGTCGAGCCGCTTCGCACGAAGACGTAGACCGCGCCGGTATTCTCGCCTGCCTCCGAATCGTCGCGGAAGGCGCTGACGATGGCGGTGTCGCCGCTGAGTGCCAGCGAGAAGCCGAGCTGGTCACCTGCCTCCAGGTCACTGGGGGTGAGCCTCCCCTGCTCACTCCACGTCGTCCCGCTCCGCACGAAGACATAGACCGCGCCCGCACCCACGTCGCGGTTGGGATCACTGATGATGACGGTGTCGCCGCTGATCGCCACCGAGGCGCCGAAGGCGACCCCTTCCGCCGCGTCACTGGCGGTGAGCTTCGCCTGCTCGCTCCACGTGGAGCCGCTTCGCACGAAGACGTAGGCCGCGCCGCCATCGAGGAACGGCGCCGTGTTGGAGCCCGGGACGCCGACGACGGCGGTGTCGCCGCTGAGCGCCACCGCGGAGCCGAAGAAGTCGCCCCCCTCCGCGTCGCTGGCGGTGAGCTTCGCCTGCTCGGTGACGATGAGCGGATCGATGGTCACCGGGTAGGCCGCGTCCCGGTCATCCACCTCCAGCCGCACTTCGTCCCGCGCCAGGCGCATCCGGGCCGGCAACTGGCGGCCCTTGGCGTCGAAGGCGGCGAGCTTGCTGTAGCTCCACACCCGCTCTCCGCCCGCGTCCACGAAGGCCACCTGCGCACCGTCGGCCTCGAGCACGGCACGCAGTTCACCGGTCACGCCCAACCGCAGCACCAGCGGTTCGCCCGAGGGGGACCCCGCCGGCGGGGCCGCCAGGGTGAAGCCCTGCTCGAGGCCCTGCCGCTCGTTGATGTACCATTCGGTCAGCGGCCCGCGCTGGTACTCGATGCGGTTGTCACGGACGACCAGCTCGGCGGCCGCCACGGGCTGCATCTGCTCGCCGTAGCCGTAGCCGCGCAGGCTCATTCGCAGCGGCGAGGAGCCGGTCGAAGGCCCGCGCGGCGTCAGGTCCAATCCCGCTCCGGTGAAGGTTGCGTCGAAGGCCTGAGCCGGGTTGGCGCACCGGTAGCCGTGCGGGTGCGTGGCGCGCTCCTGCTCCCGAATCCGATAGCGTGACTTCTCGACCGCCTCGCGCAGCTCCAGCGGGATGTCGGCGCTCAAGGAAGGGGCGACCCGCGGCGTGGCTCCAGCCTGTGCCGCTCCCGAGAGACAGAGCACCAGGGCGAAGCAGGCAACCGCCATCCCCTGCAGGAGTCTCGAGGGGGTCAGCTGGCGGGTTTCGAGGCGACTCCAAGTAAATGACATGGCGGGGCCTTCCTTGAAAGGCAGACGACCTGCCCTGGGATTGATGGCTTTCACGTGGAATCGCAGGGTGGAGCTGGCGACGGATGGTGCCAAGCCCTGCTCAAGGCTTACGCCATTGTCCAGGGTTGCCCCATCAGGCGTACCGAGGGGCTGGGGGACCCGCGGAGAAGCAACTCGCGGATTCGAATTCCGCGGGCCTCGAGGTCAGCACCATCACGGCCTGATGACTCCAGACATCAGGCCCCCGACTCCAGTCACCAGGGCCGCGGCCGCCACTTCGCCGTAACCCCCTGGAAACCATGAGGAGCAGACGGTCCAAGGGCCGTGAAACGGTGGGCACGGGGGGTGCAGTAGGGGTGGTCCGTCGCTGCACTCCACTTCCGAGGCCCCCCATGAAGCTGCGCTCCTCTTCCTTCTCCAAGCCCTCTTCCTCCTTCGGCTCCAGCTCCTCCACCTCCCGCCCCCGCAGCGACAGCCTGCCGGCCCGGCCCGAGACCGCGAAGCCGAAGGCCCCGGTGTCGCCCGCGGAGCTGCAGGCGGGCAAGAACAACCTCAAGCCCACCGACTACGGCGTGGTGGACCCCAAGCTCCAGGGCATCCGGACCCGCCGTGACAACGGCCAGTCCGGCGCGCAGTTCGCGGACTTCACGCAGGACGTGCGCAACTCCACCAACCGCCTGACGAGCAAGCCCGTCGGCAACCAGATGCTGAACGACATCAACGGCCGCACCCAGGCCGTGAACCCTGGCGCCACGGGCACGCTGCGCCATCCGCTGACGTCGATGGACGTCTACTCGGGCCGCAACTCGGCGCTGCCCAACTCGCATGTGCCCCGCAACGACGGCACCCTGTCGTCCACCCGCCCGGCGTACCGCTTCGACGGCCAGCCCGGCGCCGGCACGGCCAGCGACGTCAAGTACAACGAGAACGGCGGCGGCCAGCGCTTCAACAGCCTGGGCCACGAGTCGGTCCACGCGTGGCGCGCGTCCAACGGCCTCCAGGTGAGCCCCCTGGCCGCCAGCAAGCACAGCGACGCTGCCATCTTCAAGCAGTACCCGTCGCACTCGACCGACATGAAGGAGACCGTCGACGACCGCCTCCGCCTGCGGGAGGAGTTCGAGACCATCGGCCTGCGCCCCACGCCGCACACGAAGAACAACCCGACCGAGAACGCCCTCCGCGCCGAGCACGGCCTGCCGTCCCGCCAGGACTACTCGGGCCTGAAGCCCGACGGGAACAACAGCAACGACGTGGCCTTCAAGAACTACGACGAGGGCACCGACGCCCGGAACTTCTTCCAGAAGCTGTCCGGCCAGCCGTCGCCCTTCCAGAAGATCGTCGGCGACCTGGAGAAGTGAGGCACGGCGCGAACACCTGACAACGGGCCCCGGCTGTGCCGCTTTGACGGCTTCGCCTTGCAAGGCTACCGTTTCAGGCCGCAGCCCTTGCTGCGGTGTCTCGAACGGATATCAGCCCATCCAGGAGTTGTCATGATTCGCTTCGTGAAAAACGCGGGACAGACATTGCTCGCCGTCGCCGCGGCCTCTGCCTTGTCATTCGGTGCCACGCTGGCCTTCTCTACTCCCGCACCTCAGGGGCCCCAGGCGTATACCTGTGATGCCTGCATCCAGTCTTGTATCGAAATGGGTTTCTCGTATGGCTTCTGTCCCAGCAGGAACGACTGCGCCTGCTATTGAGCCTCCTCCGCTGGCTGCCCTGCTCATGATTCAGGGCAGGTAGCGCTCTCAGCTCGAAGGTCTCCAGGGCGCTGGCCCGTTCCAGGGAACGGGCCAGCGTCACCGGGAGAGGGATTCCAGGGAGTGGATGGCCTCGAAGAGGACCGCGAGGAACTCAGGGTCGTCGTCCTCTTTGTCGAAGGCCTCCCGGTGCGCCAGAAGCAGCGGCAATAACGAGACGTCCTCCAGCGCCTGGGCCGCCTCTACGTCCAGCGTGGTGACCCCGGGCCCCTCCAGCACGCGCCGCAGCGGTTCGAGGACGCGCGCGTCCTTGCGCAGGGCCAGCCCCAGGAGCGCCTCCCCGCGAATCTTCGGGTGGGTTTCGGAGAGCCGCTCCACCAGCGCCTCGCGCAGCTCCGGCGTGTCCACCTCCCGCGCCTGGGAGCCGAGCGTGAACGTGGCCCACTCGCGCACGACCTCGTCGGCGTCGCGGGAGAGCTGGAGCAACGTCTGGAGCGCCTGGGCGTCCCGGTGCCGCGACAACCCCATGACGACGCCGAAGCGGACGTGGGCGTCCGGGTGGTCCTTCAGGGGAAGCAGCGCGGGCACCGCGCGGGGATCGCCCAGGTGGCCCAGCGCGGCGGCCATCGCCTCCAGCACTGCGGCGTCCTGCTCCTTCGCGAGCGCCGGCAGGAGTGCGTCCGTGAAGCGCGCGACGAGCTCCGGCCCCCGGTGCCGGAAATCCAGTTGGGAAAGGACGTTCGCGCCGCGTCCCCGCTCCTTGGGGGACGGGGACTGGAGCCAGGCGGCGGCCCGCTGGAAGACGTCCTCCCCTCCGCGGTGGTGCAGCTGCCAGATGGCGCTCCACGCGCCCTCGTCTTCCTCGTCGCCCTGGAGCGTGCGGGCGAACAGCGCGTCGGTGGAGAGGTCGGCTTCGGGCGGGGACGTCATGCGCGGCAGCGTAGCGCCAGACGTCCCCCGTTCAGCCCTGGACCGGGGCGTCCGGCGGCCACGGTGTCCGGCCGTGGGCAGCCTGCGCGGCGGCCTTCCACGGGCCACCAGACAGCGCGGCGGTCGATCCGGTGAGTCTTTGTACCCGGTGGCCCCACTCCCAACGTCCTGGGGCAATGGCCGAAGACGTGCCGCGAGGCCGCCCGGCGTCCGGGGCGTCTCTCGCGCCCCAGGAGGTGCTCATGACAGACACAGGTCGCAGCGCAAGGTCGTGGAAGAGGTGGTGGGGGCCCCTGCTCGCCCTGCTCCTCGGAGCGACGCCCCTGCTCGGGGACGCGCAGCAGACGAAAGCCTCCACCGGGCCCACCGATCGAATCGACCCCCAGGCGCAGCGCATCCTGCGCCAGATGAGCGACTTCCTGTCCGCGCAGCGTGAGTTCTCCGTCCGCACCGAGGGGACGCTCGATGAGGTGCTCGACTCGGGGCAGAAGGTCCAGCTGCAGCGCGCGGGTGACGTGCGCCTGCAGCGGCCCAACCGGCTCCGCGTGGACCGCACGGGAGACCTGGCCAGGCTTCATCTCTTCTACGACGGCCGGCAGCTCACCCTCCATGGTGAGCGCGCCAACGCCTATGCGACGACGCCAGCCCCCTCCACCCTGGATGCCACGTTGGACATGGCCTCACAGAAGCTCGGATTGGATGCGCCCGGGGCGGACCTGCTCGTCAGCAACCCCTACGCCGTCCTCACCGAGGACGTGCGCTCCGGGAAGTATCTCGGCAGCTCCAGGGTGGACGGCGTGGCCGTGCACCACCTGGCGTTCCGCAACAACGACGGCGTGGACTGGGAGGTGTGGGTCGAGGACGGCCCGCGGCCCCTGCCGCGCAAGTACGTCATCACCTCCCGGGACCTGCCGGGAGCGCCGCAGTACTCGGTGAACCTGTCCGAATGGAACCTGTCGCCCGAGCTCACCCCGGACCAGTTCCAGTTCACGCCCCCACGCGATGCGATGCGCGTGTCGTTCCTCGCACCCGATGCGCAGGGCGGGGCGCAGCAAGGAGGCTCGAAATGAGGATGCTCGCGCGCAAGTCCCGCCAGCGGGCGGCGGCGATGTTGATGGGACTCTTCTTCCTGGGGGAGCTGCTCCCGGACGTGGCCCTGGCCTACTACGGCACGTCGCGCCGGGTGGCGCGGCGCACCTCGCGACGCACGGCCGCCCGTCAGGATGCCATGTACGGCGGCACGAACACGGCCGTGGTGGCGGTGCCGGCGGGAGCGCAGACCGTCACGGCGCTCCCCGCGGGGTGCGCGGCCACGGTGGCGGGCGGCATCACCTACCAGCAATGCGGCGGCGTCCGCTACCGCCCCTACTACCAGGGGGAGAGCCTCGTCTACGTCGTCGAGTAGCCTCCGCGCTCAGGGCGAGTACAGCTCCGCCGTTGCCAGCCGGACGCCGGAGCTCCCGAATCCCGCCGCGATGAGGACCTGCCCGTTGGGCAGCAGCGTCGCGGTGTGGTCCGAGCGGGGTTCGACCAGGGCTCCGGCAGGGCTCCAGGTGTTCGTGGCCGGGTCGTACACTTGCGGCATCTGTCCCGACACGACGAGCACCGTGCCATCCGGCAGCAGCGTCGCCGTGTGGAGGGCGCGAGTTTCGGCCATGGAGCCGATGGGGCTCCAGGTGCCCGTGGCCGGGTCGTACACCTCCGCCGTCGCCAGGGAGGCGCCAAAGATGTCCAATCCCCCCGTGACGAGCACCCTGCCATCGGGCAGCAGTGTCGCCGTGTGGAAGGCGCGAGCTTCGGTCATGGAGCCGGTGGGGCTCCAGGTGCCCGTGGCCGGGTCGTAGAGCTCCGCCGTCGCCATGCTGGGAGGACCGAATCCCCCGGCGACGAGGACCTTGCCATCGGGCAGCAGCGTCGCCGTGTGGGCCCAACGCGCTTCCGCCATGGCGCCGGTCGGGCTCCAGGTCCCCGTGGCCGGGTCGTACACCTCCTCCCTCACGCGCCCTCCGATATCGCTGATGCCCCCCGCGACGAGCACCGTGCCATCGGGCAGCAGCGTCGCCGTATGGCCGGAGCGGCGATCCTGCATGGAGCCGGTGGGGCTCCAGGTGCCCGTGGCCGGGTCGTACAGCTCCGCCGTCGCGAGAAAGTCGGGGGAATTGAGTCCCCCTACGGCGAGGACCCTGCCATCGGGGAGCAGCGTCGCCGTGAACTGCCAACGCGCGTCCGCCATGGAGCCGGTGGGGCCCCAGGTCCCCGTGGCCGGGTCGTACAGCTCCGCCGTCGCGAGGAATTCGTTATCCGCGCGATCCCCTCCCATGACGAGCACCCTGCCGTCGGGCAGCAGCGCTGCCTCGTGGCCGGCGCGAAGCCCCGCCAGGGAGCCAGTCAAGGACCAGGGCTCCTCACAGGCCGGCAGCCCCGTCACGGTGAAGGTGCGGGTGTCAGTCAGGTGGAAGGCATTGGTGACGGTGGCGGTGATGGAAGGGGGTGTGCTGGCACAGGAGGGAGCCGTCCAGGTGACGCGGCTGCGGGAGGCGTCGCTGGCCGGCGTGCCCAGGGTGCCGGTATTGGCCTCCCAGGAGAACGTGAGGGCGGAACCTTCCGGATCGCTGGCCACCACCTCGTAGGTGAGCTCCTGGCCTGGTGAGGCCGTGTCCGAGGAGCGGTACGAGCGGATGATGACGGGGTTGAAGTGGTTGGCCGGGGGCGTGTCGCTGACGCACAGGGCGACGGTGCCGGTGGTCTGTCCGCCGCGCCCATCGGAGACCGTGACGGTCAGGCGGCAGTTGTTGCAGCTCCCCGCGGGCAGCTCCGAAGGCGTGAACCGGGCCGAACGGGAGGAGGCCTGGGCCCAGGTGCCGGCACAGGATGCGCTCCAGGCGTAGGAGAGGCTGTCACCGTCCGGGTCGGAAGCCGAGGTGGAGACAGACGTCGTCTGCCCGACGGCCAGCTGCGTGGGGCTGGCACTGAGCGCGGTCACCACGGGGGAGCTGTTGAAGCAGATGGACAGCTCCGCATCTCCCTCGCCGCCCGAGGTGACGTTGACGGTCAGCACGACGCTGGAGGACAGGCCGCGCGAGTCCGTCACGGTCAGGGTCAGGGTCTGGATGCCCGTGGAGGCAGGCGCGGCCCACGAAGTGGAGGCAGCCGAGGGCGCGGAGAAGGCCCCCGCGGTCGCACTCCAGGCGTAGGAGAGGGCATCGCCCGGATTGGGGTCATGCGCGGTGGCCGTCAGCGAGATGGAATCTCCCGCGGGCACGGAGGTGGCGGAGGCCACCAGGGAGTCAATGAGGGGCGCCTCGTTGTCGAAGGGCGGCGGAGGGTGGAGCTGCTGGAGGGTGATGGCGACCAGGGTGCTCTGGTTGGCGGTGATGGTGACTCCCGTGGCGGAACCTTCGAAGCGCAAGGTGCCGGAGGAGTCGAAGGCCTGAGCCAGGAAGGAGCGATTGGAGCCCGCGGGGATGTTGCCAATGATGCCGCCCCACACGCCGTGGGTGGGAGCCAGGTCCACGGTCACCGAGGGGATATCCGCCGCGCTCGAGGTGACCGAGACGCGAGCAATGTCGGAGGCGAGGGCCTGGCTGACGGAGACAGCGAACCGGACCGGGCGGGTATTCCTGGAGGAATCCGAGCAGCCCGCCAGCAGCGCCACCGCGAGCGCGAACATCCACGGAGTGAATGCTTTCTTCATGAGCCAGCCTCCCCCTCTTCCAATTCCTTGCAGCCAGGGCGCGGAGTATTGGCAAGGGGAAGCGGCGCTGGACATCACCCCAGCAGCCTCATGCGCCGTCGCGTGTTGGACGGCCAGGCCCTCCAAACAGGCGCATGGGACGCGAGGCCCCCACCTCGAGGAGGAAGGGAGCCCCCGCGTCGAGCGGCCCGTCCTTCAACGTCGCCACCACCACGCTGCCATCCGGCCCCACATGGGCCACCGTGTCGCCGAGCCGCGCGAGGGGCCGTGCCTCCTTCACCAACGAGGTGGGCATGGCGTCCTCCGGATCAGGCTCCAGCCAGCGCGCATTCGCCGGGTCCTTCGCGTCCACGAGGAGCAGCCGCCCCAGCGAATCGGCCACTCCGATGCGTGTGTCCCCCGCGAAGAACAGCTGTCCCAGGATCGCGTCATGCCGTTCGAGCCGGCACACCGTCTCGCCGCTTCGCGGGTCCACGAGCAACAGCCAGCTCTCCGCGTCATCGCGGTCGCTGTCCGCCACGCTCACCGCGATCCAGCCGCGTGGGGACACCGCCAGCCCCTGAACGCTGACGCCGTCGTCCAGCGCGATGTCCCGGATGATCTCTGGCGACTTTCCCAACCGCCACAGGTGCAGGGCATCGTCCGCGGTGACCAGCCACGCATCCGCGGGCCCGAAGGCACAGGCCTGGACGCGCTCCTTGTGCACCAGGTCGGCCTGGAGCCGGGACCGCTTCAGCTCCCAGACCTGGACCCGCTCCTGCGCGGGCGCGGCGAGCCGCGTCTCATCCCGGGAGATGGCCAACGGCCCCGACGCGTAGCTGGCCAGTTCGAAGGCCTCGCGTGACTTCGCGCTGAGCGACTTCTCCACGTAGAGGGATGCGTAATCGAGCCGCACCAGCCTCCCGGAAGACAGGCCCTTCACATCCGTGGGAGGGAAGTTGGCTTCGATCTCCGTTCGCGAGCCAGAGCCCAGGTCCCATGAGACATAGGCACGGTTCGAGGCGGCAACGACAGCGCCCGGCATGAGCGCCAATCCCAGGATGGGTGACGGCGCGGCCTCACCTGTGCGCGACGCACCGTCCGCCGTGGACCAGACGCTGAGGGCGCCCTGGGTGGATCCGCTGGCGAGCCACCGCCCATCCGGTGACAGGGCCGTCACGGAGCCCTGCATGTGGCGAGCGGGCACGTCGATGACCGGCCCGGCAGCACCGCCCGGCACGCTCCAGGTGCGAATCCGGTGTTCGTTGCCCAGCGAGTACGCGCGCGTGCCGTCGGCGGAGAAGCCCACCCACCGGCAACCCGCGCCGCCTCCCGCGTCGAACCCGTGCCAGCCGACGAAGTGCCTCACCGGCTTCAGGTCCGGCACGCCCCACAGCCCCACCTTGCCGTTGCCGTGGCCCACGAGCAGGTGCCCGCCGGAGGGCGAGAAGGCCAGGGCCAGGACCTTGGTGCTCTTGCGCCTTGCCCGCTCCTCCCCTGTCCGCGCGTCGAACAGGCGGACCACGCCTTGAGCCGACCCGGTCGCCAGCAGCGCACCGTCCGCGCTGAAGGCAACGGCATGGAGGTCTCCGTCCTTCTCCTTGAGCGTGTGGAGCACGGTGTTGCGCTTCACGTCGCGGACCTGGGCCACCTTGCCCTCGATCGTGGCGAACAGGGACCGGTCCGCACTCACGCCAGCCAGGTGGAGGGGCTGCTGGCCCTTCAGCGTCCAGACCGCCCTGCCCTTCGCGGAGAGACGGCGGATGAGCCCCCACCCACCCACGAGGACCTCATCCCCTGGCAGCGCGCGCACCCCCCGAAGGGCGCCGTCGGCCTCGTGCTGTCCGGCCACCTTCCCGCTCACCATGTCGAAAGACACCACGTGCGAGCGCTCCCCCGTGGAGAGGATGGCCCACAGGTGTTTCGAGTCCGGGGAGAAGTCGACTCCGATGAACTCCCCAGGGACGTTGAACGGGGCGGCGCCGAAGACGCGTCGAGAGGTCATGAAGCACCTGACCTGCCGCTCAGAGCGGCGCGGTCGCATGGTAGTGCGCCGCGGGCGCGAGGAACCGGATGACGTGGAAGGTGCGAGCGCTTCCGCTGTCGAGCGTCGTGGTGCTGCCATCCGGGTTGTAGATGAGGATGTTGATGCCGAGCGCGTTCGCGAGGAGGGAGGGCGTCGCATCCCCCGCGAGGTTGTTGTACGAGCCGAGCCGGCGGATGTCCGCGGCCGTCTGTCGTGGATCGAGATTGAAGGCGCTGATGTCAATTCGCCCGTTCGCCACCCGGTCCGCGACGAGCTGGCGAAGCCGCATCACCGAACCGGCGTAGGCGCCCACGCGGATCAACGACGCGAACAGGCAGTCTCCGTCGGGCGCGATGGCCACGTTCTGGCGTCCCGCCCGGGCGAGCCGCGCGGCCTGCGCCGACGTGAGGAAGTATCCATGCCCGGCGGACACCTGCCGCTGCGCGCTCCGCGAGGACGGCTTGGGCATGTCTCCCTTGTCGACGCTCACCTCGACGGCCCGCGGGACAAACGGGGCCTTGCGGCCTCCCATGGGGACGGCGCCCCGCTCGCCCTTGCCGCGGACGAGGAAGTCGTGGCCGTGCTTCTTCGCGAACGCCCGGAACTGCTCGACCATCGCCTCCGCGTCCTCCTCGTCGTCGCCCACGACGATGGTGGCCACGTCCTTCCAGGTGAGGTCCCCGTGGAGCTGGGTTTCGATGTAGGGCCCACCGAACTCCGCCCCTGACGCGCGCTGCTTCTTCAGCCAGGCGGCGTCCTTCCCCGTGGCCTCCGCGGCGGCCAGCCGGATGATGGGCTCATCCGTGTGCGCGAAGAGCATCTCCGGGTGATTGGGACTGGTGAAGTGCTTCACGCCCTGGTCCAGCTGGTTCCAGCTGTCTCCGGGGGTGTGCGTCATGCGCTCGTGCAGGGCGTCCTTCCAGATGACGTAGCTCTTGCCGTAGCGCTGCGCGACGCCGTGCTTCTGCGTGGGGGACACGAGCGCCGCGTACTTGGGCATCTGCGCGCCGTCGGTGGGCGCGAAGCGGCTGGTGGCGTCGTTGTAGTCCTGGAACCGGCCCTGGGTCCGCTTCAGGGCGAAGGCGTACCCCATCTGCTCCTCCACGGCGCCGCGCTTGGTCAGGTCGGTCGAGGCCTGGCTGGCGCCCGTCTCCCAGACCTGTTTGAAGGTGGTGCTGCTCATCAGCAGGTCCTTCAGCGGCGTCCCGACGGGCTTGTTCTTGCGCTGGTCCAGGTTGTCGCCGGGCTTCTTCGCGAAGGTGTAGTTCGTGACGAGCCGCAGCTGCACCAGGTGCTGGAGGATGCGCTCGAAGTCCTCCTCGTCGTAGTCCGTGCCCCACTTCGCGTTCAGGTCCGCCATGCGCTGCAAGGCCTTGACGCGGGCGAAGGCCTTCTCGAACGCGCCCTTGCGCTCGGCGGCGACGAGCGCCCAGGCCTGGCTCGGGGTCCGCAGGGCCTTGTCCTGGTTCATCCGTGCCTGGACGGCCTCCAGGTCCTTCGCGCTGGGGACCATGCGCTGCTGTGGAAAGGGCATGGGGCCGGAGCGCGTCATCAGCTCCCCGGCGATGTCCGTGTGCTTCTGCTTCGCCACCCGGATGAGCTCGTCGATCTTCGCCTTGCTGTCCCGGAACTTGATCCAGTGGAACCACTCCTGCTCGACGGTGGCCCGCACCCGCTCCGCGCCCTGGAGGAAGTCGTTGAGGGTGACGATGGCGCCCGTCAGCGCCTGCACGGAGGGCTTGCCGCTGCGCAACAGGTCCTCCAGCTCCGCCTGGCGCGCGTACCACTCCCGCATCAGGTTCTGGACGACGGGGTGCTGGATGTTCTGGGCCTTCTGGGCGGCCTGGGCCTGCGCGAGGGCGAGCTTCGTCCTGGCCTCGGTGGCGAACCGCTCCACGCGCCCCGCGATGCTGGGAAGGTTCCCCTCACCCTGTTCGCGCCGGACCTTCTCGCGCTCCTCCACCTGTTGCTTGAAGGCGTCCGTGAACGCGCCTGTCGTCCCCAGCCGCGTGAGCAGCATGGAGATGAGCGTCGTGTCGCCGTTGAAGACGACGAGCATGTGCCGCAGCGCCCGTTCGCTCCCGAGCCCCTGGAGGAGCTCGGCGAAGGTCCCGGCGTCTCCGTGGCAGACGTCTTCGATGACGCCCGCGAGGACGGACACGCCCGCCCTGCCTCCGAAGACCCGGTGCAGCCGCAGGACCGCCGGCAGCGAGACCTCCTGCTCGAAGGCGGCATAGGCCTCCGCGTCGCCACCGAACACGGCGGCGGTGAGGTCGCGCTCCGCCTGCACGGCGGGCATGATCGCGACCTCCCGCTTCCGGGGCCCGATGCGCGCGTCGAGCTGCCGCTGCTCCATCCGCTCCTGGTAGTTCTTCGCGCGCTCGACCTTCTTCTGCTTCAGTCGCTGTTTCTTGGTGGCCATGAGTGGCTGCGTTCCCCCGTACGCCCAGTATAGGTAGATTGGGGGGATGAACTCCCGCCTCCTGCTGCTGCTGGCCGTCTGTGTCCCGTTGCTGGCCTCGGCCCGGGAGCCGAAGCCGCGCACGTACGACATCATCATCGTCGGAGGCGGAAAGACCGAAGCGGAGGCGCAGGCCGCGCTCGACCGGCTGAAGGCCCAGGTGCTCTGGGTGCGCGTGGCACAACCGAGCGGGGGCTTCCTGGCCGTGGAGAAGTCCGACACCTACCCCGGGCTCAACAAGGGGCTGTACATCGCCGTGCTCGGGCTCTGTGCCCGGGACGCGGAGGTGGCCACGGACCTCAAGCGCTTCATGAAGGCGCTCAAGGTGCACGCGCCAGGGGCGTACTCCAAGAGCATCAAGGGCCAGTATGGCGACCCGTGTCCTCCGTCAGGTGCCTTCACGCCGCCGGACGCCGAGGAGAAGCCGTTCCTGGAGCGCATCGCGAAGGAGCCCAAGTCCGCGGAGGCGTTCTACGCCTACGGCCTGTTCCTCAAGGAGCAGGGCCGCCTGACCGAGGCCGACGCCATGGCCGGCCAGGCGCTGGAGCTCAACCCAGAACACGCTGAGGCGAAGGCCCTGGCCCATCTGCTGATGGTGTTGCTGACCGACTGACGCGTGGCGCCTCGGTGCTCGCCGTGTCCGGCATGCCGAAGTGCAGGCTCAGGGCGCGGCAGCCGGCGTCGGGCGAGGAGTCGTCCGGGGAGGCCCAGGCCCCGAGCGCGTGGTAGAGCCGCCCCTCGCGCCGCTCCAGGTAGAGGATCATGTTGAGCGGCCAGCCGGCGCCCTGGAACAGGTGCCGGTCCATGGGCGTGGGCTCCTGGCTCACCCGCAGGCCCCGCTCGTGGGGCGGGCCGATGCGGTGCCAGTCCGGGTGCAGGTGGATGGAGCCGAGCACCTCCAGCCCCGCGGCCTCCGCCTCCGCGGTGATGCGCAGCAGCTCCCGGGGCTCGCACCAGTAGCCGCGCCGCCCATTGGCGTAGCAGGCCCCGAAGCGCGGGATGATGGCGGCGTCGAACTCCTGGAGCACGGCCTCGTCCGTCTCACGGATGTTGGTGGCGAAGCGGACGCGCTCCACCCGCATCCCGTCCTCGACGAAGCGCCCCAGCAACACGGCCCAGCTCCGGGGCGGCAGCTCCGGGGTGCAGGCCGCGTATTCGCGCTGGGCGTCCGCGAGGAAGTCCGACAGCACGCCCGGCTCCAGCAGCACGTGCCGCGGGCTCATTCCGGGACCTCCGCCGTGGGGGCGCGGAGGCGGCCCTCGGCCCGGTCCTCGCGAAGCTGGGTGATGAGGCCGCGGGCGACGCGCTCCTCGAAGGCGGCGGTGGTGTCCGGCGTCCAGGTGTAGAAGCCCTGCCCTGTCTTCAGCCCCAGTTCCCCCTGCTCCACCTTCCGCTCGAGCACCGGCGGCACCGGGCGCCCGGCGTTGCGCATGACGCTGGTGACCAGGTCCAACCCCGCGAGGTCCAGCCGGTCGAAGACGCCGGACACGCCCAGGCGCCTTCCGATGCCCTGGGTGAGCACGCGGTCCACCATCTCCGGCGTGGCGACGCCTTCCTGCACCAGCCGGATTCCCTCGCCGATGAGCGCCTGGAGCAGCCGCGGGCCCACCGAGCCCGGCACGTCCTTCGCGAACACCACCGGCGTCTTGCCCACCTCCTCGAGCAACTGGCGCACGGCCTCCACGACGTCGGGGGAGGTCCGCTCCCCGGGGATGACATCCACCAGGGGAACCAGGTGCGCCGGCAGGTAGTAGTGCGCGCTGAGGACGCGCTCGGGCCGGGTGCAGTCGCGGGCCAGCGCCGTCACGCTCAGCGCGGTGGTGTTGGACGCGAGCACGGTGTCCGGCGCCGCGAGTGCGTCCAGCTGGCGGAAGACCTCCTGCTTGAGCGCGAGGTCCTCGGGCACGGACTCGAGGACGAGGTCCTGGTCCACGACTGCCTCCGCGAGCACCGTGGTGCGCCGGATGCGCCCGAGCGCCGCCTCCCGTTGCGCCGGGGTCAGCAAGCCGGTCTCCACCAGCAGGGCCGCGTCGCGCTCCAGCTTCGCCCTCGCGCGCTCACTGCTGTCCGGACGCGTGTTGTAGAGCACCACCCGCCTGCCGGCGATGGCGAGCTCGAGGGCGATGCCGCACCCCATGGCTCCGCCACCCACCACGCCCACCCGCATCAGTCGCCTGATCGTCATGGCGGCGCAGCGTCGCCGCGCTCGCGTGGCGGAGGCAATCCATCTCACACGCACGCGGCGTTTTGGGCCGCTGCCGTGAAGGAGTGCTGCAATTGTCCGTTCCGCGCCCTCCACCGCAGCGCGTCGTCCGGCATCGTGGGAAAACAGCCCCAGGTGACATCCAATGGCCCTGGCCCCAGCAGCTCACGAAACCGGAGGGCGGAGATGCCACGCAAGGCGCGGGAGTACGGTCTGAATCACGCGGACCGCGTCGCTGAAAGCGAGCTGGTAGGGTCGCAGGTCCCGTGAACGAACTCCCCCTGCCGAAAGAGTCCCACCTCAAACCCTTTCCACTCCTCTCCGTGCAAAGGGGCATCGCCTGGGCGGTCTGGGTCGGCGTGTTCCTGGTCGCCTACAATCACTTCAGCCGGGGAGGTCGCGGGGCCGGGGAGGCCTGGGGACCCCAGCTGCACGTCCCGCTCCTCGTCACGGTCTTCCTGGTGCTGTTCGCCTTCTTCTACTGGCGGATCCGCCGCTGGGCGGGGACCTACCACCAGGGCGTCTCCTACTTCAGCGTGGGAGACGAACAGCAGGCCTCCCGCCACTTCGAGGAAGCCGCCCGCCGCGCCACCCAGGGCGTCCAGCGGGCGATCTCGGTCGCCATGATGGGGCAGTGCCAGCTGTCGCTGGGAGACACCGGACGCGCGCTGGAGCTGTTCGGCTCGGCGGAGCGCTCCGGCAAGCTGCGGAGCGCCGTCCCGGCGATGCACCGGTGGATGCCCAGCCTGATCGCCACGGCGCGGCTCGCTCAGGGAGACCTGGCCTCCGCGCACGCCTGGCTGGAGGAGGGACGCAAGCGCAACGGCGCCCTGCCCCCCATGTACGCGCTGCTGCCGGAGGTCGCGCTCCTGTGCCGCGAAGGCAACCCCGCCGCCGCAGTGACCGAGCTGGATGCGCGGGCGGGCGAGGCGGACGCGCTGGTGGGGCGCGACGCCCGCCGGCTCAAGCTGCTCAGGGCCTTTGCCCTGGACGCCCTGGACCCGGTGGGCAACGCGGCCGCCATCGATGCCACGCTGGCGTCCCTCCAGCCCGTGCGCCCCGGCGACCTCGAGTTCCTCTCCGCCCGGTGGCCCGAGCTGCAGGCCTTCATGGAGCGGCGGGGGCTTTCCCGCGTGGCGTAGCGGTGGGCCCCTCTGGCTACCGCGTGACGTCGACGGTGTAGACGCCGTCGCCGGACGTGGCGGTGCCCGTCACCCGGGTGCTGCCCGGCGTGCGGCGGACCTGGCCGGTGCCGTCGTCCTCGATTTCACCCGAGAGGGCAAGGTCCAGGGTGACGCTGCCCTCCAGGTCCCCGGTCATCTGGAAGGGCCCCTTGAGCGTCCCGGTGAAGGTGCCGTCCGGGATGTCGCGCAGCTGGAGGGTGAGCTCCGGCTGCGCCGCCGTGTCCGTGCTCGAGGCGTAGGTGATGTTCACCGGGTCCTCGTCCCCGCCCAGGACGATCTCACCGTCGGAGTACCCGGTCATGCCGATGCTCAGCCGCATGCCCTTGTTGGCCGAGCTGCCCTGATCCACCTGCCCGGTGACGAGCAGCGTCCCGGAGGCGTCGCCCGTCGTGGACTGGGGCGGGATGTTCGCGCTGGACGCGGCGTTGAAGCCGGTGAAGCCCAGCTGCAGGGCCTTGCTCACGGACGGGTCGAGTCCGAGGTACGCGCGGCGGGCCTGCTCGTCGGAGCTGATGTCGTCATCACCGCAAGCCGTGAGCCCCAGGGACAGGAAGAGGGAGCACGCGACAGCGGTCAGGGTGCGAGGAAGGGAGGTGAGCATGGTTTCTCCTGTCAGCCGATGGGGCTGTTGCAAGTGCAGGGCGTCGTCCCGGTGCAGGCTTCGCCGGCGAACGTCTCGCAGTTGAGCCGCGGGCAGCACAGGCTGGTGGGCGAGCACGCCTGACCGGCGGCGGAGCAGGTCGAGCCCGTCTCGCAGGTGCCGACGATGCTCCCCCCCGGGATGTTGCAGCCCAGCCCGACGCAGCAGTCCGCGGGCGAGGTGCAGGCCTGGCCCTGGGGCTGACAGGCGCTGGGGGCCGCGCAGGTGCCATTGGTGCAGATGCCGGAGCAGCAGGCGGCACCCGAGGCACAGGCCTTCCCGTTCGCTGCGCACGTGCCCGCGTCCGTTCCGCCCGTGCCTCCGTCCTGGGTGCCCGTGCCGCCGTCGGTGCCGCCACCGCCCGGCACGGCCTTGGCGAGGCAGGCGTAGGCGAACTCGGAGACGATGGAGCAGGTGGTGCCCGCGCAGCACTTGGAGTTCTCCGGGTCACACGTCGTGCCCACGGGATCGCACGTCACCTTCTGGCAGGTCAGGCCGCCATTCGCGCCGGGCAGGCAGCGCGCGCCGCCGCAGCACTGGTCGGAGAACTGGCACTGCTGGTCCTGCGCGATGCAGCACGGCTCCTCGCCGGTGTAGCCCGTGGGGCAGCCCGCCGGGCAGTTGTTGTTGGGGCAGCCGCCGAAGCAGCGCGGCACGCCGGCGGAGTCCACCTTGCACACGGCCTTCTGGCCGTCGCAGCAGGCCTCGCGGGCGTTCACGTCGATGATGCCGCCGTCGGGCAGCTGGCCGCTGCCGCAGATGTTGCCCACCGGGTTGCAGCCATTCGGCTTGTCACAGCGGCTCTCGCGGCAGTCCACCGCGTTGGACAGCTTCTCCCCTCCGCAGCACACGCCGTCGCCGGTGCAGTAATTGCCCGTGGGACGGCAGCCGCCCACCGGCTGGCACACGGTGGTCCCGTAGCCAAGGTCCACGCACGTGCGCGAACAGCAGTTGCTGGAGCCCGAGCACGGGTTGCCGTCCTGGAGGCAGCTGCCCGCGCCACCACCGCTGACCGCCACGCAGCGGCCCGGGGTGCCCGTGTTCTCCTGCGAGCACACCCCGCCGCAGCAGTCCGAGCCCTTCATGCACAGGTCGTCGTTGGCCTGGCACGAGTACGCCGGCTTGCAGACCCCGCCCTGGCAGTTGCTGGAGCAGCAGTCCCCCGCGCCGGTGCAGGCCTGGCCCGGCACCTTGCAGTTGCTGGTGCTGCTGGAAGGCAGCGCCGCGCACTTGCCGTCCGCGCCGCAGAGCTTCGTGCAGCACGCCTCCGCGCTGGCGCACGTGCTGCCCACGTCCAGGCACTGCAGCGTGGAGCACTTGCCGTCCAGGCAGCTGTTCGTGCAGCACTCGATGCCGCTGGTGCAGGCCTCGCCCGCGGCGGTGCACTGGGTACTGGGGGCCGGACAGACGCCCGTGTCCGAACAGAGGCCCGTACAGCACTGGGCGCCCGAGTCCCGGCTGCACGCCGTGCCCTCGCCGAGGCACTGGGAGCCAGGCCCCGCGTCGGGGAGGGGCTGCGGCCCCGCGTCCGCTCCGGCGTCCACGGTGACCGGCGGGTTCTCCGGCGGCTTGCCGATGTCTCCACTGCTACACGCCACGACACCGAGCGCCACACCCAGCGCCCCCAGCAACAGCCAGCGGTTCGCCTTCATCCGGACAGTCCCTTCCCGGCCGGCCGTGAGCGCCCTCCCACCGACGGGGCCACGACCTCCATGGGCGCCACGACGTGGGGCGCCAGCCCAGGAGACGACCCCGGCCGGGGGCTGTCGGCCACGCGACGGCCCTTTGACGCCCCGAGCCTGGCGGTTCCCGCCGGTCACCCGGAGTGGGTGTCAGAGATTCCGTTCCAGCCGCTCCCGCGCCTTCACGATGGCGGCGGTGCGCGTCGTCACGTCGAGCTTCGCGAAGACATTTCGCAGGTGCCACTTCGTGGTGGAGAGCGCCACGTTGGAGCGCTCGCTGATCTCCTGGTTGCTCAGGCCCTGGGCCAGCAGCTTGAGCATCTGGAGCTCCCGCTCCGTGAGCGGCTCCAGCGGCGCGCTGGGCAGGGCCGGGAACGGGGCCTGTCCCGCGTGGCCCAGGGACAGCAGGTCCTGGTACCGCTCGGTGTAGCGGGCCGGCAGCACGTGGCTCAGCTTGCGCTGCGTGGCCGCCGCGACGATGACCTCCTGCAGCCCCGGCGTCTCGTCGAACACGCCCCGGCTGAAGCCGAAGCGGGGCACCAGCGCGAAGCCCCGGTTCACCGCGGCGAACGCCGCCGTCGGATCTCCGGCACGCCAATGACACACCGCCAGCGCGGCCAGCAGCGCCGTCTCCCGGGCGACGCAGCCGGCGTCATGCGCGCTGGCCCGCAGCGTCTCCAGCAGCCCGTGCGCCCGGGCGTGCCGCCCGCGCGCCATCAACACCCAGGCCTGCGCCACGCCCGATTGCTCCCAGGCCTCGTCGTAGAAGCGCCGCTCGCTCCACTCGCCCCGGCGCATGCGCTCGCCCAGGCCGAACTCCTGCGCCACCGCCTTCATCCGCGCGGGGGTCTGCTCCACCAGGGACAGGCGGATCTTCTCCCCGCAGACATGGGCCAGGAAGCGCGTCTGGTGTCCGCACTCGAGCACGCTGTGCAGGTAGTCCAGCAACTGCCACGCCTCCGCGTACTTGCCTCGAATCGTCTTGATGCGGGCCAGCACCAGGTAGGCCATCGCGAAGGTCTCGAACACCGCCGCCTGGGACAGGAGCGGCAGGACCTCGATGCAGAGCGCCTCGGCCTCGTCCAGCCGGTTCTGGTCGTAGCGGGTGTTGGCCAGCGCCGTCGCCGCGTTCACCCACACCGGGTTGCGCCGGCCGCGGCTCGCGCGCTCGAAGGCCGCCTCGCACCGGTCCACCGCGTCCTTCATGTTTCCCTGGGCCCGGTCCGCCAGCACGATGAGCACGTCCGTGTAGCCCACCATGTAGGGGTTGTTCTGCGCCTGCAGCGTCTCACGCGCGATGGACGCGAGCCGGCGCATCGCATCGAACCGGTTCAGCCGGAGCGCCTGGTACGCCTTCGCCGCCAGCACCGCGCCCGCCATGAAGACGTCCGGGTCCTCGTCCCCCGGAGGCGTCTCCAGCTCGATGACGGAGCCCTGCGCGGAGTCCGAGAGGACGGCGTGCAGCAGCGCGAGCCGGGAGAGCTGCCGCGACAGCCGCTCGCGCTCCGGGTCCGACGCCGCCGTCTGGAGCCGGCGCTGCGCGTCCTGCAGCGCCAGGGAGGCCGGCACGAAGGCGCGGGACAGGGTGAGGCACGCGATGCGCGCCACGCAGATGGCCGGCGAGCGCAGGGTCTCCTCCGCCGTCAGCTTCGTCGTCCAATGGAGCACGGAGGCAATCTCTCCCTCGCGCATCCACGCCTCCACGCAGCGGGCCGTGAGCTCCAGGCACCAGCCCCGGTCCCCGGAGGCGAACGCGTGCGTCAGGGCCTCGTCCGGCAGCCCGTGCTCGGCGAACCACGCGCTCGCCGCGCGGTGGAGCCCGGGGATGCGGTCGCCGTGCGTGCACGCGAGCTGGGTGCGCAGGAAGTCGAGGAACAGCGGGTGGTAGCGGTACCACTGGTGCTGCGTGTCGAGCGACTGGATGAACAGCTGTCCGCGCTCCAGCTCCGCCAGCAGCGCGGGCCCGCGGGTGATGCCCAGGAGGGCGTTGCACAGTTCTCCGTTGAGCCGGTCCACCACCGAGCTCAGCACCAGGAACGCGTGCACCTCCTCCGTCTGCTCGCGCAGCACCACGTCCGCGAGGTACTTCGCCACGTCGTGGTTGGAGCCAATGGCCTTGCGGAGCGCGTCGCTCACGCTGGCGTGCTCGCCCGCCGTCAGCAGGGCCAGCTTCACGCCGGCCACCCAGCCCTCGGTGCGCGCGCGCAGGTACTCGACGTCCTCGGGCTTGAGCGCGGCGCCGCACAGCCGCTGCCCCAGCTCGTGGATGGCCTCCCCGTCCAGGCCCAGGTCGCGGCTGTCGAGCGTCACCAGCTGCTCGGTGAGCTTCAGCTTCGCCAGGTCCAGCTCCGGCGGGCCGCGCGACGAGACGATCCAATGGACGTGCGGCGGCGCGTGGTCCAGCAGGTACGAGAAGGCCCGCGTCAGCGCGCGCTCCCGCAGCACGTGGAAGTCGTCCAGCACCACGACGAGCTCGCGCCCCAGGTTCCACAGGCTCCGCAGCACCACCGTCGTCGCATGGTCCAGCGGGAGCGCCACCTGCGCGTCCAGCGGGCCCGTGATGTACGCGTCGAACTCCGGGGCCGCGCGGCGGATGGCCCCGACGAGGTACGAGAAGAAGCGCTCGGGCGCGTTGTCCCGCTCGTCGAGCGACAGCCACGCGAGCAGCCGCGACCCGCGCGCCTCGCGGTACCACTGCGTCAGCAGCGTCGTCTTGCCCGAGCCCAGCGGCGCGGTCACCAGCACCAGCTTGCCGCCGACACCCCGGTCGATCTTCCGGAGCGCCGCGCTCCGCGACACGAGCACCGACGCCGTCTGCGGCGGCGAGAGCTTCGTCGGCAGCAGGTGCGAGAGCGGGTCGCTCAGCGGCGCGGACGCCGGGAGCGCGCTCCCTGGGGCATTTCGAGAGCTCGGCATGGGCACGTTCCCCCCTGCGACCGATGGCGCGCCAAGTAGACCACGGGCGGTGCGTGCGGGAACCGGGGCCCCGGGACGCCCAGTGCCAATCCGCCACCAACGCAACGCGTCATCACGGCCGTGGGCCCCCCTCCCCTCCCCCTCCCTTCGGAGGGGGCGATGTCCTGACACACCCTGGTAATTCCGACTGTGCAGTTCTTACCTGCTCACCCAGGAGTTCCAGATGGTCCATTTCCCGCAGGTGGCCCTGAGCAAGAACCGGTGGCGCGCCCGAGCCGGTCTGCTGTGCGCCGCCGTGTCGCTGTTCGTCTCCTCCCGTGCCGCGGCCCAGGCGCCCGCGTTCATCGAGTTCGAGAGCGCGCACGTGCGCCCGCTGGCCCTCTCTCCGGACGGCACGAAGCTGTTCGCCGTCAACACGCCGGACAACCGCCTGGAGGTCTTCAACGTCACCAGCGGGGGCCTGTCGCTGGTGGCGGAGGTGCCGGTGGGCCTGGAGCCCGTCTCCGTCGCCGCGCGCAGCAACACCGAGGTCTGGGTGGTCAACCACCTGTCGGACAGCATCAGCGTGGTGAGCGTGAGCGGCACGCCGCGCGTGGTGCGCACGCTGCTGGTGGGCGACGAGCCGCGCGACATCGTGTTCGCCGGCGCCAACGGCCATGCGTTCATCTCCACCGCGCACCGGGGCCAGCACCGCACGGACCCGTCCATCGCCTCCGTGCCCGGCGCGGGGGACCCGCAGCTCACCACGCCGGGCGTGGGCCGCGCGGACATCTGGGTCTTCAACCCCGCGTCCCTGGGGACGACGCTGGGCGGCACGCCCGTGCGCATCCTGACGCTCTTCGGTGACACCCCGCGCGGGCTCGCCGTCAGCCCGGACAAGAGGACGGTCTACGCGGCCATCGCGCAGTCCGGCAACCGGACGACGACCATCAACATGGACAGCGTGTGCGACGGCTTCAGGACGGCGGGCGTGTGCCTGGTCCAGCCGGACACGTTCCCCTGGGGCAACAACCTCTTCCTGGGCGGGCTGCCCGGGCCGTCCACCAACGTTGAAGGCGCGAAGGCGCCGGAGACGGGCCTCATCGTCAAGTGGAACAGCGCCACCAGCCGCTGGGAGGACACGCTCGGCCGCAACTGGAACAACGGCGTGCGCTTCAACCTGCCGGACAAGGACGTCTTCGCCATCGACGCGGACGGCCTTCAGCAGAAGGCGTTCTACACGGGCGTGGGCACGACCGTCTTCAACCTGGCCACCAACCCGAAGACGGGCGCGGTGTACGCGACCAACAGCGACGCCAACAACCTCACCCGCTTCGAGGGCCCCGGCGTCTTCGGCGGCACCACGGTGCAGGGCAACATCGCGAAGATGCGCATCACCGTCATCAAGGGGACGTCGGTGTCGCCGCGCCACCTGAACAAGCACATCGACTATTCGAAGCTGGCCGGCTCCCCCGGCTTCGACCCCACGGCCCGCGACCACAGCCTCTCCACCCCCACGGAGATGGCCGTTTCGAGCGACGGCGCGAAGCTGTACGTGGCCGCGTTCAGCTCCAGCAAGGTCGGCGTCTTCGACACCGCGGCGCTGGAGGCGGACACGTTCAACCCCCGCACGGCGAGCGCCAACTACATCCCGGTGAGCGGCGGCGGCCCCAGCGGCCTGGTGCTGGACGAGGCGCGCAACCGCCTCTACGTGATGACCCGCTTCGACAACGCGGTGAAGGTCATCGACCTCGGCACGAAGAGCCAGGTGGCCTCGGCCGCGCTCTACAACCCGGAGCCTCCTTCCGTCGTGCAGGGCCGCCCGTTCCTCTACGACGCGAACTTCTCCTCGGCCAACGGCGAGGCCTCCTGCGCCAGCTGCCACGTCTTCGGCGACAAGGACGAGCTCGCGTGGGACCTGGGCAACCCGGATGACGCGGTCACGACCAACGCCATCGACAAGCGGCTCGCGAGCAGCCTGGAGATTGGCGCGTTCCGCCTGCTCACCGGCCACCCGGGCTCGGACGTCAACGGCACCGGCAACCAGAATGCCTTCCACCCGATGAAGGGCCCCATGACGACGCAGACCCTGCGCGGCATGTCCACGTCGGGCGCCATGCACTGGCGCGGGGACCGCTCCACGGGCTTCTTCGGCGCGGGGGCGTATGACGAGGCCCTGTCGTTCAAGAACTTCGTCGTCGCCTTCCCCGGACTGCTCGGCCGCGCGGACCAGCCCACCGAGGCGGAGATGAACAAGTTCACCGACTTCCAGCTCCAGGTGCAGCTGCCGCCCAATCCCATCCGCAACCTGGACAACTCGCTCACGTCAACGCAGGCGGCCGGCCGCGACTTCTACTTCGGCAGCCGCCGCGTGGACGGCCTGGCGATTGGCGCCAACACCGGCTTCAACTGCAATGGCTGTCACACCATAGACCCGTCGCAGGGCTTCTTCGGCACCGACGGCCAATCCAGCTTCGAAGGCATCAGCCAGATCATGAAGATTCCCCACGTGCGCAACATGTACACGAAGGTCGGCATGTTCGGCTTCCCGGACAACAGCTTCTTCCAGCACCCGGACACCGGGCCCACGGGCGACCAGGTTCGCGGCTTCGGCTTCACGCACGACGGCGCGGTGGACACGCTGTTCCGCTTCTTCAGCGCCATCGTCTTCGCCAACAACAGCATCGGTGGCCCCCTGGTGGGCTTCCGGAGCGACTCCGAGCGCCGGAGCGTGGAGGCCTACATGCTGGCGGTGGACTCGGACCTGGCGCCCATCGTCGGTCAGCAGGTGACGCTCACGTCGACGAACGCCTCCGCGGTGGGGGCGCGCATCGACCTGTTGATGGCCCGGGCGAAGGCGCCCTTCGTGTCGAAGATCCTCGGCGGCGCCACGTATGAGGCCGACCTGGTGGCGAAGGCCGCCATCGGCACCCGCGTGAAGGGCTTCCTGTTCGACCGCGCGGCCGGCACCTGGAAGCCCGACGACGGCACCGCCAACCTCACCACCGCGGCCCTGCGCGCGCTGGCGAACACGCTGGGCCAGGAGGTGACCTTCACCGCGGTGCCCCCGGGCTCCGGCACGCGCATCGCGCTCGACCGGAACCTGGACGGCAGGCTCGACGGTCAGTAGCCCGCTTCAGCGCGTGGCCCCCTGCCCCGCCTCTCCGGTGCCCCCGGGGAGGCGGGGCTTTTTCGTGTGCTGGATGCGTCCGTGCCATCCCCATCAAACAATCCAGCGAACATGCAATTCCGGTTAAAATGTTAATTCTTGCTTTACTCTGTTTTGTCAGACATGGAGAGTATCCCCACGCACCGCCGGTGCGCCGCTGCGTTCACCAGGGAGAAACACCATGCACTTTCTTCGTAGACCGTCCTTGATGGCCTTCCTCTGTCTGCTTTCAGCCTCCACCGCGTCCGCGGCCGACCTCTACGTGTCGACGACGGGCAGTGACGCGACGGGCACGACGGGCTCGCAAAGCAATCCCTTCAGGACCATTCTGAGGGCATCGCAGGCCGCCATCACTGGCACTCCCACCACCATCCATGTCGCGCCAGGAACCTACAGCGGCAGCTTCCTGACAACGAAGAGCGGAACGGCCGCCGCCCGCATCCGCTACGTCTCCGACACGAACCCGACCACGGGCGCCCGGGCGAAGATCGTCCCGCCGAACGCCACGGCGACGACGGGCATCATGTGGGAGAACCGGGGCGCGTACGTCGACATCGACGGGTTCGAGTTCGATGGCACGGGCACCCGGATGCCTAACGGCCTGCTCAACCAGGGCTCGTATGTGACGATCAGCAACAACGACGTCCACCACATCGCCGCCCGCTCCGATCAGGCCTGCAACGGCGGTGGCGGCTCCGGCATCAACATCGTGGATAGCGCCTTCACCACTTTCATGACGGGCACGGTGGTGACGCGCAACAAGGTCCACGACATCGGAAACAACTGCCGGTTCATCCAGAACATCTACATCAGCACCCGGGCGACGGTGACGAACAACCTCTCCTACAACAACCCGGGAGGGGGAGGCATCCACCTCTGGCATGACGCCCACGAGGTCACCATCGCCAACAACACGATCGTGAACACGCAGTGGGGCATCATCGTCGGCGGCGGCGATTATTACAAATACAGCGGTCCCGCCGACTACGTGAATGTCTCCAACAACATCCTCGTCAACAACGTCTATGGCGTGAACCTCTCGGGTGACGTCGGCTCGCACAACACGTACACGAACAACCTCGTGTATCAGAACACGTACAACTTCAGCTCCGGCGCGAGCCATTCCGGGACCGTCATCGCCCCTCCTCGGTTCGTGAACGCGTCTGCGGGAGATTTCCACCTGGCAGCGGGTTCGCTGGCGATCAACGCGGGCTCCCCCACCTTCGCGCCCTCCGTCGACCTGGACGGCAATCCCCGCCCCGTGGGTGGCAAGTATGACATTGGCGCCTACGAGCATGGCGCCGCGCCCCCGGGCCAGGTGCTCACGTTCTGGGAGCGGGACAGCGAGGCCGGCTCCACCGCCGGCTACTGGTACAAGCAGGCGCTCGTGAATGGCGTGGTCGTGTGGGAAAGCGACGTCACGGCGGACGGCACGGGCTGGCAGTCGCACTCGGTCGCGATCAACCCTGGCGCAGCGAGCTTCGACCTGCGGTTCCGGTTGATCAGCAAGGCGGGCGTGTCGAACTACCCCATCTCCTTCCATGTCGATGATGTCTCCATCGGCGGCCTGACCGTCGCGAACGCGGGCTTCGAGTCCTCGACCGACTGGACCTATGCCGAGAACAACGCCGCCTTCACGGGAGCCTATGACTCCTCGTTCCATGGGGGAGCGCGGTCGTACAAGCTGTCCTACCCGGGGGCCACGGCGTCCGCCGCGGGGGATGCGAGCTCCGTCACGCAGCAGGTGAACGTGAACAAGACGCTCACGTTCTGGGAGAAGGACAGCGTGGCCGGCCCGACGGCTGGCTACTGGTTCAAGCAGGCGCTCGTGGATGGCGTGGTCGTGTGGGAGAGCGATGTCACGGCGGACGGCACGGCCTGGCAGTCGCACACGGTCAACATCGCGCCGGCCAGCCCGAGCTTCGAGCTGCGGTTCCGGCTGATCAGCAAGGCGGGCGTGTCGAACTACGCGGTCGCCTACAACGTGGATGATGTCGCGATCAACGGCGTCACCGTGACGAACGCGGACTTCGAGACGGCGGCCGGCTGGACCTACGCCGAGAACAAGACCGCCTTCACCGGCGGCTACGACACGGGCGTGTTCCACGGCGGTGCCGAGTCGTACAAGCTGACCTATCCCGGAGCGACGACGTCCGCCGCGGGTGACAGCAGCTCGATTTCGCAGACCTTGCAGAACTAGGCGATGAGGCTGGGGCGAGCTCGAGGTCAGCTCGCCCCTGTCGTTCAGGCCGCGGGGGTCGCGCTCCACTGCTCGACCATCAGGTCGATGAAGCGCCGCACCTTCGCCGGCAGGTGACGCCTGCTCGGGTAGAGCGCGACGATCGGGACGTACTCCGTTTCGCAGAACGGCAGCAGCGCCTTGAGCCGCCCGCTGGCCAGGTCTTCATCGACCAGGAAGCCGGGAAGATAGGCGATGCCCAGTCCCGCGACGGCCGCGTCCCGGAGCGCCTCGCCACTGTCGAGCCGCAGGCGGCTTCTTCCCTCCACCTTCACCGGGGAGCCGCCCTTCTCACGCAGATGCCAGGGCTGCCGCCGCGTCCGGCTGCTGAAGAGCAGGCACTCATGCGCCGCGAGGTCCTCCAGCGTGGCGGGTTCACCGTGCGCCTTGAGGTAGGAGGGCGCGGCGCAGACGAACACCGGGTGTCGAGCCACGACCCGGGAGACCAGGCGCGTATCGGTGCTGGAGGCACTGATGCGCACGGCCAGGTCGTAGCCCTCCTCGATGATGTCCGAGACGCGGTCCGTGAAGCTCACCTCCGCCTGCAGCTCGGGCCAGGCCCGCAGGTAGTCCCGCAGCAAGGGAAGGACCCGCCGTCTGCCGAAGGCGGCCGGCAGCGTAAGCCGGAGAACCCCCCGAGGCGTTCCCGCGCGCTGCCCCACGCTGGCTTCCGCGTCGTCCAGGGCCGCGAGGACTTGCAGGCAGTGCTCCTGGAAGACACGGCCCTCGTCGGTGAGGCTCAGCTGGCGTGTCGTGCGATTGAGCAGGCGCACCCCGAGGCGGGATTCCAACCGGGCCAGGGCCTTGCCCGCCGCCGAGCGCGTCAGGCCGAGGGCCTGGCCGCCGCCCACGAAGCTGCCCGCGTCCACGACGGCCATGAAGGCGAAAATCTCATCCAGTTGGGCGCGTTTCATCGATGGCGCTCCATTGTAGCGACCGCGTCGCTGGAGAGGGGAACGCCGTTCGTCAATGGGCCCGGTATAGGAACCCGGCATTCACCCATTCATTTGGAGCGCCTCCATGCCCGTGACCCTGCTCAACCCCGATGGACTCATGAAGCCCGACGTGTACCGGCAGGTGGCGATCTCCACCGGCACCCGGCAGGTGCACGTCGCGGGACAGGTCGCGTACGACGCGCAGGGACAGCTCGTCGCGCGGGGGGACCTGGCCGGACAGGTGGCGCAGGCCTACCGCAACGTCGCCATCGCCCTCGCGGCCGCCGGGGCGACGTTCAACGACGTCGTCCGGCTGACGTTCTACGTGGTCGACTGGAAGCATGAGTTGATGCCCGCCTTCCTCGCCGGCATCGAGCAGGTCTCCAAGGAGCTGGGGATCGTGCCGGCGCCGGCATCACTCATCGGGGTCTCCGTGCTCTTCGAGCCGGGCGTCCTCGTCGAGATTGAAGCCACCGCGGTCGTGGATTGAGCAGTTTCATGCGCCAGGCCATACGGCCGGTGCGTGCGGGTCGAAATCACCCCAAAGGCAGACACGCCCTGCGAGGAGGTGTGACCGGGGTACGCTTGACGTTTTGCTCGCCCCCACGCTCTCGTTGTCACATGAACGTGACTCTCTCATGGGTTGTGAGCGCAGCTGTCACCTTCGCCTCGGCTCCCGTCCTCGCCCAGGAGCACGGGCTGGACCTGTCCGCCGGCAAGCCTCCTCCCACGGGCACCGGGATGCTCGTCACGGGCAGCATCATGACCGGCGTCGGGGCGGTCAACCTGCTCACCTCGCCCCTCTGCAAGACGAGCATGGTTCCCCGGGACACGCAGGACGTCTGCCTTGGGACCTCGCTGGTCATCGGCGGCGCCCTGACGGCCGTGGGCGTTCCGCTCCTGCTCGTGGGCATCAGCCGCCACAACAACTATGTCGAGTGGAAGCGGCAGCACCGCGCCCTCGCCGCGCTGACCGACGTCAGCATCGCGCCCACCCGCGGCGGCGCGGCGCTCACGTGGAACGCTTCGTTCTGACCTTGCGTCCAGGCCGCACCCCTTGAAGGGGCCGTCATCCGGAGAGCACTGGCAGGAGCAGGTCCCGGATGTGGTCGGCGAGGAAGCGGTAGCTCACCCCGAGGCGGCCTGCCTCCGTGCGCAGGTCCGCGCCCTGGAGCACCTTGAACGCGGACTGCCGCGTGGCATGGAAGAGCCGGTCGTCGTTCCCTCCCGGGTCCAGCGAGGGTCCCCACGCCGCCAGGGGAAGCCGCGCCCGCAGCCGCGCGCGCTCCAGGTAACCCAGGTTCTGCGTCAGTCCGAGCTCGGGGGCCTGCTCGACCTCGAGGCTCCAGTCGATGGCCTGGATGAAGTCCGCATAGGGCACCAGCCCGCTGGAGGCCAGGGAGTCTCCCGCGAGCGCCGTGCGGATCGCGTTGATGACCTCCGGCAGGTTGACCAGGTCGCTGTGGGAGTCCTCGCGCACCGGGGGCACATAGGCGTGGTAGCAGCTGGTGGGCAGCCCCGGCAGGAACGAGGACTGGAAGAGCACGGTGCCGTCACCGTTGGAGAGCCTGCCCTGAGGGGGTGGCGGCTGCGAGTGGAGCGTCCAGCCTCCCGGCCCCATGCGCGCCGCGTAGTCCGTCCTCCCATTCAGGCCGACGATGACCACGATGCGTGACGCCAGGCGCTGGGCCACGTCCTGCGCCTGCGGGCGGGTGAACTGGTAGCCGCTGTATGAGAAGCGCAGCAGCGGGTCGCGCAGCTCGAGGCGGTAGGGATTGGTCCAGGACCCGGCGCTGTAGAGGTCCTGACCGGTGCGCACGGGGTACTTCAGCGTCGCGTCCAGCCCGGGTAGGCGGGTGGGCCAGTACTCGCGGGGAGCCACGAGGAGGTTGAAGAGCCCCGGCATGCTCGCCGCGGACTGGCGCAGGGTGGCATTGCTGATGAGCCAGTCCGCGGGCGAGCCGGTGCCATCCTCGATGACCCGGATGGGCTTGAGGGCACCCCAGAAGGGCGGCGCGCAGAAGACGATGCGCTCGATGGCGTCATCGAACTCACGCGTGGAGGCCAGCATCCGCAGCAGCACGCAGCCGCCCATGCTGTGGGTGACGAAGCGCAGCGGCTGCCCGTCCGTGCGCAGACTCCGCAGGAAGAGCGCCAGCCGCTGGGCCTCGATGCCAATGCCGTCGCGCCAGTCGAAGTTGAAGCGGCCCCACCCGATTCCCGCGAGACAGTCGGCGTAGTGATCGCCGAAGACGGGCAGGTTGACCGTGGAGCGTGCGTAGATGAACTGCCCGGGGCTGTCGACTCCGCCCTGGGGCGTGACGTTCAGGAAGGCGAGGTTGTCCACCTCGTGCCAGATGCCCGAGTCGGCCCAGAGGGTGTCACGGCGTTGCCGGTCGTACAGCTCGCTGCCCATCACCCCATGCAGGAAGATGGCGCGACGGGGCGAGTTGCGGATGTCATTGATCCATCCCGGCCAGACCTCGTCGGCGTAATAGTCGTGCTTGAGCAGCATGGGCCCCCCGAGTCGAGACTAGGGAGCCCCCGCGGCCGGGCACAATCACCCTGGGGGGGCGGGCTGGAGCCGGTGCACGCCCCGCTCCGTCAGCGAGCGTCGGCGCGTCGCCAGCGGAGCGTCAGCCCGACATGGCCCGTCGGCTGCCGGCGGCCGTCTCTCAGGTCGAGCGGAAGCTCGAGGCCGCCCTCTGCTCGCAGCTCCAGGTTCGGGCGCAGCCGGAACGCGACGCCCAGCGAGCCGCCCGGTAAGGCAAGCAGGTGCGAGCCGTTGAACCTGCCTTGAAAGACGGTGAGCGGTCCCGCGAAGGTCCCCATCAGCGAGGCGCCCCCGGTGATGGTCCACGTCCGATTGAGCCGGTAATCGAGCAGCGCCTGCGCCCCGAGGCGCAGATTGACGGGCTCCGTGGAGTTGTTGGTGACGGGCACGTACCAGAGCCCCGCGCTCGGAGCGACCGACAACGTCCAGGGCGACCGCTCGACGAGCCGATGCCGGGTCCCGAGCTCGAGGCCCAGCAGCGTGAGGCGACCGCCCCAATCCCAGTTCTCGCCAACCCCCTTGCGGAAGGTGAGCTCGGGACTGGGCAGGTACGCCCGCTCCCGGCCGCGCTCGAAAGCGACCGCGTTCACTGAGACGCCGACCTCGGTCGTCCCCGCCGGGGTCGTCGCCGCGCCGAGGTTCCGCGCTCCGCTCATGCAGCCGGGCGCGATGAGGAGGAGCCCGCCCAGGCCCAGGGCCCACGTGACGTGTCGCGGCGTCATGGCGGCCACGCGAAGCGAACCCAGACGGGATGGTGGTCGCTCCCGGCGGGACGCTTGTCCACGCCGCGCTCCACCGCGGAGAGCCCCTGGACGAAGACGGAGTCGAGCGGCAGGCCACCAATCACGGAGTCCACGGTGTCCCCCACTCCTTCCGAGGCCCAGTGGAAGCCCCGCTCCGAGAACAGCTTCACGGTCTGCTTGAGGCTTCCCGGGTCGGAGGTGTTGAAGTCGCCAGCGATGATCTGCAACGGCCCCGTTCCGTCGAGCGCGTCGATGATGGTCTCCGCCTGATCCAACCGGGCGCCGAGCCCGACGATGGGCGTCGCGTTGTGCACGCAGACCGCCTGGACGGGGGTCCCCCGGACGTCCAGCGTCGCGACGACAGCGATGCGGTGCTGCTGGCGGTAGGGGTCGTCATGGGGAAGGTTGATCTTCCAATCCGCGGTGATGGGCCACCGGCTCAGCACCGCGTTCCCGAAGTCATCCCCATCCACCGCGACCGAGCCGGGGTAGTAGACGTAGGCCAGCCCGAGCTCCCGTGCGATCCGGTCCACGGAGGCCGCGTCCATCTCCTGCATCAGGATGACGTCCGCCCCCGCGAGCGGCGGTCTCGAGAGGGCCGTTATCGCCTCGGAGACCTGCTCTGCGAAGGAAAGGTTGAACGTCACGACGGTGAGCGAGGAGGGCGCTTCCGCGGAAGCAGCGTCAGCAGTCCGATGGTCCCCGCTGTACCTCGGGCCTGTCGCATCGGCGTAGTTCTCCGCCTGTGGGCACGCGGTCAGGAGCGAGAGCAGGAGGAGCGCCCACGGCAGCGCGACGAGCGAGCCCTTCCTTCGGGGTCCGCGGGCTTCGTTGGGACGCAATGACTGACTCATCAAGCCACTTGAAACAATGCGGGGAACCGGAGATTCCATTCGCCGCGGCATCGGGGCCGCGACAGCCTCCGCCTGGCCCCTCCATTGCCCTGTGATTCGAGCAGAGAGGAGGCAACCGTTGCGCGTCCGACGGCTCCTCCGGCTCCAGGGCTGATGGCCGGCCTGGCAGGTCAGCCCCACCCTCCATCCCGACAGGCTTCCCGGCGTGGCGGGCCGGGGGGCACTCATTCCGGCTCAGGAGAGGCGGGGCCGCGCGTTGGGGACCATGGCCGTGAAGTCCAGGCGGACCAGCCCGGCAGCCCTCGTGAACGTCGCGACCGCGCTGCTGCTGGCCGCTGCCTTCCCGGCCCAGGCGCATGGTTTCCCCGCGGATGCGCCGCTCGCCGAGGGGGAGCCCACGCCTGGGGCCGAAGGGAAGGCGGGCCGGGAAGCCGCCGCCGGGTGCCAGGAACCGCCTCCTCCGCGCCGGAATGTCTGGCTGGCGCTGGGCGAGGTGACGGTGGCGAACACGGCGATCTGGTCGGTGAACCGGTTCATCCGCAAACGCGACTGGGCCGAGGTGAGCCCGGAGGTGTGGCGGCGCAACCTGACGAGCGGCTTCGAGTGGGACGCGGACAAGTTCACCGCCAACCAGCTCGACCACCCGTACCACGGCGCCATCTACTACAACATCGGGCGCGACAATGGCTTGAGCTACTGGGAGGCCGCCCCCCTCACCCTCTTTGGCAGCCTCCAGTGGGAGGTGTTCGGCGAGAACAACCCCCCGTCCACCAACGACATCATCAACACCAGCATCGGAGGTCTCGCCGTCGGCGAGGTGCTGTACCGGTTGTCCTCGATGATCCTGGACAACGGTGCCACGGGCTGGGAGCGGGGCGGCCGCGAGGTGGCGGCGGGCCTGCTCAATCCGGGGCGTGGCTTCAGCCGGGTCGTCCGGGGCGAGGCGTGGAGGGTCGGGCCCACGCCGCGCGAGTGGACGCCGCCCCACTTCGCCGGCATCGCGCGCGTGGGGTTCCTCCAGGAGGGAGACAACGACGCAGGGGAACCGGGCGAGGGCCGGCTCCTCATCGGGCTGGGCATGCGCCATGGCGACCCGTTCCTCGACGACTTCCACAAGCCATTCGACAGCTTCTCGGTGGACGCCAGCTTCATCGTCCGCCAGGGCCATTTCCTGGGTCAGGCCGAGGCGCAGGGGCTGCTCGCGGTCACCTCGCTGGTGCAGCGCCCCCGGTGGCAGGTCCTGCTGGGCGCGTACCAGCTCTACGACTTCGTGGACATCGGCAACTACCAGGTGGGAGCGCAGTCCTTCAGCGGGAGCCTGCTCTACCGCCATTCAGTGCTGGGCTCGATGGACGTGCGCGCGGCCCTGGACCTGCGGGGAGTGGCGCTCGCGGCCATCTCCTCCAACCTCTCCGAAACCAGCGGACGGGGCTACGACTACGGCCCCGGGGTGGGCGTCACGCTGCGGGCCGCGCTGGGCTCCTGGCCGTGGGAGTACGTCGGCGTGGAGCTGGAGACGTCATGGATCCACACGCTGGACGGAGTGGTGAAGGACCACCTCATCCACGAGGGACGCCTCCATGCGGACATCCCGGTCTACCGTGGGCTGGGGCTGGGTGGCAGCCTCCAGCTCTTCCGGCGCGACAGCCTCATTCCCGACGCGAAGCGCGACCCCCAGCAGACCCCGCGGTTCCAGGTGTTCGTGTCGTGGCACTGAGCCCCCTATGCTCGGCGCCCATGAGCCCCTCCCCTCTCCAGGATGAAGCCCGCCCGGCCGAGCCTCGTGACGGATACGCGCGCCGCGTCGGCCTCTTCTCGGGGGTGATGCTCGTCATCGGCGGCATCATCGGCTCGGGCATCTTCCTCAACCCGGCCATCGTCGCGCAGCGCGTGCACACGCCGGGGCTCACCCTGGGCGTGTGGCTGCTCGGCGGAGGCGTGGCGCTCATCGGCGCCTTCATCTACGGGGAGCTGGGACAGCGCATCCCCAAGGCGGGCGGCAGCTACGTCTACCTGCGCGACGCCTTCGGCCCGCTGCCCGCGTTCCTCAACGCATGGGGGATGATGCTGATGATCGCCACCGGCGCCATCGCCGCGGTGGCCGTCACCTTCGCCAACTACACCCTCGCGCTCACCGGCCTGGGGGCCGGCTTCCGCTTCCCCCTCGCCGTCGGCGCCATCGTCCTGCTCTCCGGGGTGAACTACCTGGGCGTGCGGCCCGGAGCGCTCACGCAGAACGTCTTCACCGTGCTCAAGCTGCTGGCGCTCGCGGGGCTCGTGGGCGCGGGGCTGCTGCTCGAAGGCGTCCGTCCGGCGGCGGTGGAGGCGGCCGCCGTGCCCCAGGCGCCTGACTCCCTCGTGCTCGCCCTGGGGGCGGCGCTCGTCCCGGTGCTGTTCAGCTACGGCGGGTGGCAGCAGACGAACTTCGTGGCCGAGGAGATGGTCGACCCCGAGCGCAACCTGCCGCGCGCGCTGTTGCTCGGCGTCATCGGCGTGGTGACGGTGTACCTGCTGGCGAACCTCACCTACCTGCGCACGCTCGGCGCGGCGGGGCTCGCGGCGAGCAGCGCCCCGGCGGCGGACGCGCTCGGCCAGCTGCTGGGGCCCGCGGGCCGCACGTTCATCACCGCGGGCGTCGCCCTCTCCACCTTCGGCTTCCTCAACCTCGTCATCCTCGTCTCGCCGCGCGTCTACCAGGCCATGGCCGCGGATGGACTGTTCTTCCCCTGGATGGCGCGGCTGCACCCGCGCTACCGCACGCCCTCCAACGCCATCGTGTTCCAGGCGGCCTGGGCCATCCTCCTCACGGGCACGGGCACGTACGGCGAGCTGCTCGACTCCGTCGTCTTCGCCGACTGGCTCGTCTTCGGCGCCACGGCCGCGACGCTGTTCGTCTACCGCGCGCGCGAGCGGCAGGGGCTGGTGCCCCGCGCCGCGTACCGGGTGCCCGGCTATCCCGTCACCCCGCTCCTCTTCATCGCGGCCGCGCTGTACGTGCTGCTGGGCTCGACGGCCTCCAACCCGCTCAACGCGCTCAAGGGCACGTTGCTGCTCGGCGCGGGCGTGCCCGTGTTCCTCTACTGGCGCCGGCGCACCCGGCGGCCGGAGGCTCCGCCGGCGCTCGGCGCGCCTTGACTCACCCTTCGGCCTCCATGCGCGCCTTCTCGCGGATGATGACGTCGCGCACGTGGTCGCGCAGGGCGTGGATGTCTCCACCGAAGCCCGCGGGGTCGATGGGCTCCAGTACGCGCACCCGGGCGTGGACCGCCTGCTGGAGGACGAGCCCGTGCTTGGGCATGGTGCGCGCGGTGCCGGTGAGGACGATGGGGATGATGGGACAGTGCTCCTGGATGGAGAGCGTGAAGGCGCCATCCTTGAAGGCCTTCACCTGGCCGTCATGGGAGCGGGTGCCTTCGGGAAACATCAGGATGGGGACGCCGCGCGCCAGCCAGCGCCTGCACCCGGCCATCATCTGGATGATGCTCGCGCGGTCTCCACGGATGAGCGGCACATAGCGGTTGAGGCGCATGTTCCAGCCGATGAGCGGCAGCTTGAAGTTCTCCGCCTTGGAGACCCACTTGAACGGCCGGTAGAGGCCGAAGAGGACCAGGATGTCCCCCAGCGACTCGTGGTTGGCCACCAGCACCGCCGCGCCCTTCCAGGGCAGGCGTTCGCGGCCCTCCACCCGCAGGTGCCACATCGGGTTCACGTAGAAATACAGCTGCGCCCAGAAGCACGAGTACAGGTGAAGCACGCGTCCATTCGCGTCAAACGGGCGGGTGAGCGCCCACAGCAGGAGCGCTCCAAGGAACAACACCGCGCTGGACAGCGCGAGGAAGGTCCAGAACGCAATCGAGAGGGGGATTCGGATGATCCCCACTCTGTCATGGATGGGTGGATCCACCCACATCAGGTGCGCATTCTCCCCGGATGGGTGCAGCCCCCCTCCCCCGACGCATGGCCCTGCTCGATTCCAGGCGCGAGCGTGCGCCCTCGGGGCAACCGGCGCACAGAGCCAGACGCGAATCGCGGCGAGCAGGACGAGGGACGCTTTCTGGAAGCATCCCAGGGCCCAACTCCTTCCTCGAGGCCTCCGTCAGGTCTCCTCTTTATTGATTTGCCATGCGGCCTGGACAGGCCGCACCTCTGATTTTACGCTCGCGGTCAACACCGGGTCTGGCTCGTTACAAGCAGTTGCCGGTGTGATCACTGGGGGATGACATGCCCGACGTCCAAAAAGACCCGTCCTTGCCTGAGATATCCTCGGACTGGAGCACAGGAATTCAAATGCTCCTCAGCAGCGCGCAGGACGCAGCCACTCGCGCCCAATCAGCTGCCCGCGAAGTTTCTCAACCGCTCCTTGAGCAAGTCCGTGATGCAAGCCGAAGGTCCGAGGAGGTGCTCGCCGAGATCCGCAAGGAGGTGGCAGAGCACAAGAAGCTTACGGCCCAAAACCAGCAAACCGCTCGACTCAACGCGCTGGTCGAACTGTCAAAAACACCCATCCTCACCGCGAGCATCCTGATTGCCATCTACTGCGCGGGGAGCCTCCTGAACATCGATCTCAGCTACATCAAGAAGATCGGGCCGACGGAGATTGAGTTCGACACGGAAACGAAAACCAAGCTCATTGCTCTTTCTCTAGAAAACGACCAGAACAAAGCGCTCATCGAACAGCTGCAAAAGAACACCGAGCGAGAAGTGCGCATCTCCGCTGGCGGGCTGCCTGATGCAGGCGTAGCGCATCCGCCTGCTATCGCACCGCAAGCCATAAAGCTTGAAGATATTGTCTCGGAAAGAACTGTTGAACTCGCCCAGCTCGCAACCCCACAGACCCAGCGGCCAAGCCTGGAAGACAAAATCGGCTTCATCTGGATCGGGGACCAAAAGAACGGCTCGTGGACGAAGCCAAGGATACGTGACATTGACGGAAGGGATTTCACGAAGTCGCCGAGCACCATCAGTGAGGGCACGCTGCTTCAGGCAAGAGGCGCCCTGGTCTTGAGGCAAGGCCAGCCCCCCGACAATGAAAGCTACTTTCGTGGCGTCCCGGTGCTCGGAGTCCTGTCGAGCGGGACTCCAGTGGAAGCAATGGGCCAGCCCATCCCAATTGATCGCGACTACGCCATTCAATACTGGCTGAAGGTCAAGGTGCTCCAGGCGGACAAGGGAACGCCTTGACGGCCAGCCAGGTTCACCGAGGAAGGCTCAATCAGTACTGCGCATCCAGGACCAGGTGCCCCAGGCCTCCGCCGCCGTAGCGTTCCTCGAAGAGGACGGCGATCTCGTTCGTCCCCTCCCTCAGCTTGTAGAGGGGGATGGGGAAAGCCTCGGAGGACCACTCCGTGGGCAGGGATGCATCCTGGACGATGCTGGTGCCATGGAGCGGGTCTCCGCCAGTCACCAGGCTCTTGGTCACGCCGGGCAACAGGCCCACCACGGGGATGCCATTGACGAAGACGACGTAGCCGTCGTTCATGACGACGCGGCCTGGGCGGAACTTGTCCTCGAGCTTGAGTGACTTCAGTGCCGCGACGTTGGTGAGCTCCACCTGGGTCCTGAACCAGTAGTAGGTGCCTTTGAGGTAGCCATCCGCGCCCACCTGGCCCTGGCCAAGGTCCGGCGTGTAGAACCAGGTGTCTCCGGGGATATGGCCGGGAATTTGACGGCCCTGGACATCCTGGCTGCGCCCATCCCAGGCATTCGACGTCCAGGTCTCGTCCCGGTCGTCGTCGCCATAGTACCGGAAATAGGGAACCTCCTCGATGAAGTACCCGGTCGTCCGCTCCCACGCGGGCTCGATGCGGAGCGTGCTCTCCAGTGACCCGAGCTCCTGGCGCGTCCCCTGCTCCCGCTCGGGTTGGCCACAGGCACTGCCAATGAGCGCGGACAGCAGCACGGCCCCTGCGCGAACAAAGCCTCTCATGGTGATTCCCCTTGATGGTGCAGCGTGGTTGGGATTGGACGTCAAGGCAGGCCCCCCTGCTTCGCGAGGGGCGCGGAAGCCCACATCGGAGTCCAGGGAAGTCTACCAGGGGGACTCCACCGGGCCCACTGACGGCGTCCCCGGCCCCAACACGTACGTGGGTCTGGCGGACCTCTCGTCGGGTCCTCAGATACCTGAGAGCCCGGTCGCCATGGCTGTGGATTTCCGAGAGCGCCTCCCATGCAACCCTCCGGATCATGCAGGGATGACGATGGCCTGACGGCTGCATCAGCGCCGGGACTCAACCCCAGGAGAACGCAGATGCGACGCACACTGCCGTTGATGGCCCTCACCTCGCTTCTCATGGCTTGTGGGGAGGTGGAGGTCTCTCTCACCACGGACGCCACGGCGTACCTGCCCGGCGACACCGTCCAGCTCGTGCTTCAGAACGAAGGCACTCGCGAGGTGGGCTACAACCTCTGCTCCGTCCGGGTCGAGCGCCGGGAGGACAGCGGGTGGCTCCACACGCCGCACCTGGGCGAGAACGAAGCCTGCCCGGCCGTGCTTCACACGCTGAAGATCGGTGCGCAGGACCAAGGCACGCTGACGCTCCCCTCGGAGCTGCAGTCCGGCGAGTACCGCATCGTGAGCGACGTGGACACCCTGCGGACCGACTCCCAGGGGCGCTCCCGCCAGGAGCAGGTGATCAGCAATCCGTTCCGCGTCGAGCGGGAGGTGCCGTGACGCGATAGCGGTTACCCGGCGTCCGCGATGCGCTCGAGCAGCTCGCTCAGCAGCAGGCTTTCGCCTTTTGAGAGCCCACGGATCCGGCCCATGGAGGCACGCAGCGCGGCGGCCACGGCGCGGACCTCCGCGTTCTTCGGTGTCGCCGCCTCGCTCGTGATGGCGGCCACGGCTGCCTCGCGCGCGGCCTGGGCGAGTCCGGGGTCACGCTTGCCTTCGGGCTGGCTCAGGAGCGTGAGCACGGCGCCAATGCCCATCGCCGACACGAGGCCGAGCGCCCGCTCCTCACTGACCCGCAGCCGCCCCGCGAGCGCGAGGTTCCGGATGCGGCGCCGCAGGACATCCTCCCCGTCGCCAAGGGACGGGGACTGCGACGCCAGCTGCGGATCGCTGCTCATGATGGCGAACAGCCCGGGATGGCTGAGGCCGAACGCGATGTGCGTATCCCACCCGTCGCGAAAGTCCTGGAGCGGATCCGGGTGCGGCTTGCGCGCGGCCTTCTCCGACACGTAGCGCTTCATCGCGTGCTCGAAGACAGCCGCGAGGAGGCCGCGCTTGTCGCCGAAGAGCCGGTAGAGGGTCGGTGCCTGCACCCCCGCGGCGGAGGCCACGGCCCGCGTGGTGGCGGCCTCGGGCCCTCCGGAAGCGATGAGTTCAGCGGCAGCCGCGATGATGCGCGCGCGCACATCGGAGCCCTCCGCGTCCTCGGCAGCGACCTTCTCGCGGTCCTTCTCCTTCATGGGGCTGAGATAGCACGCAGCCCCCGGAACGCCGATAACGAAGTCTTGATATCGCCGATAACGGCCACTACGTTATCGCCGGTAACGCAGAATCGTTTTCGCTGATATTCCAAGGAGCGTTCGATGATCGTCGTGACCGGAGCCACCGGGCAGCTCGGCCGTCTCATCGTGGAGAACCTCATCACCCGCGTCCCGGCGGACCGGGTCGCCGTCAGTGTCCGGGACGTGCGGAAGGCCCAGGACCTGGCGGCACGTGGCGTCCGGGTGCGCAGGGGCGACTTCGCGGATCCAGCGAGCCTGGCGCACGCCTTCGAGGGCGCGTCCCAGGTGCTGATGGTTTCATCGAATGCGCGCGCGACGGGCGGCGACACCCTCGCCCAGCACCGCGCCGCCATCGACGCCGCACGGGCTGCCGGAGCGCGACGCATCGTCTACACGAGCCACATGGCCGCGAGCCGTTCCTCGGCGTTTCCCCCGATGCTCGACCATGCGGCGACGGAGCAGATGCTGGGCGAGTCCGGGCTGGCGTGGACCGCGCTTCGCAACGGCTTCTACGCTTCGAGCGCGGTGTTCCTGCTGGCGAAGGGCCTGCAGACGGGAGTCTTCGAGGCGCCCACGGACGGCAAGGTCTCCTGGACCACGCACGCGGACCTGGCGGAGGCGGCGGCGGTGATCCTGACGAACGAGGGCCGCTACGACGGGCCGACGCCGCCGCTCACGGCATCGCAGGCGCTCGACTTCGAAGCGCTGTGCGAGCTCGCGTCGAGCGTCCTCGGAAGCCCGCTCCGTCGGAGCACCGTGCCGGAGGACGAGATGCGCGCGAAGCTCGTGGCCTCCGGCATGCCCGCGTCCGCGGTGGCCATCTCGCTCGGCCTCTACCGCGCGAGCCGCGACGGCGAGTTCGCGCCCGTCGATCCCACGCTGCGAGAGCTGCTGGGCCGTGCGCCGACGAACATGCGCGAGGTGCTGACCGAGAAGCTGGACCGGACGGCCTAAGTAGGTGGCCAGAAGTTGATGAACAAGGCCTGCGGCCTGAAGGTTCTCCGCGAAGACGCGCCTTGCGAAGCGCAGCGGTGAGTCGCGACGGTGTGCATCCGCGGGCGTCACGGCGGGCCCACGGGCAGGGGCGCCCGCCGGGCGCGCCTTCGCCAAACCTGTCTGACAGTCGGACAGGTTCGCGCTGCATGGGGCCCGGGGCCGCACCGGCACGGGAGGACATGAGGACGGTGTGCCCCCGCGTCCATGTCAGACCCTTCTGGTTGGATGGAGGCGTACTGGGCGAGGAGGGTGGCGGTGATGGTGCGGGTGGGGCTCGTGGCGTACGTGGAGGAGCAACTCGAGCGAGAGATTTCGCTCGGGAGGCTGCCGAGGAACGGCCAGATTGGCTCGGAGCAGGTGCTGGCGCGTCGCTATGGGGTGAGCCGAGGCACCGTGCGCGAAGCGCTGCGGCGGCTGGCGGCGCGAGGCCTGGTGGTGCAGCGTCCCGGCCGGGTGACGCGTGCGGTGGCGCTGGATGAGTCGCTGACGCTGGAGAACCTGGGACTGGCGCTGCATGACAAGCGCTCCGAGGAGTGCCGGCGGCTGCTGGAGGGCTTCTTCAGCCTCAAGCGGCAGGTGCTGGTGGAGCTCCTGGCGGACTGCTGCGCGAGTGCCTCCGAGCGGGACGTGAGCCTGCTGGAGGACACCTGCTACAGGCTCTCGGACGCGGCGCACTGGAACCCCGGGGCACGGTGCGCGCAGCTGGAATTCGAGTTGCTGCGGCTGGCGGCCCAGGCGGCGTCACGTCCAGGGCACGTGCTCCTCATTCAGTCCCTGCAACGGGCCCTGAGAGGCAACGCGGCCCGGCTGCTGTCCTTCATGGGCGGCGAATCCCTGCGCCAGTGGGCCCTGTGCGCGATGCACGCCCTGAGCGAGCGCGACGCGCAGGCACTTCAGCACCAACTGCCTACGCTGATGAAGGCATGCGATGAGGGCGTGCTCAACCAGTTCGCGCCAGCCCCCCAGGAGCCTGTGTCTCCCGAGGTCCAGTGCGCCCAGGAGGGCCTCCTCGAAGCCCCCGCGTCAGCCACCGCGCAGGACGATGCGCTCGATGCACGCCCGTATGTTGAGGAGCACGGCCTTGATTCCCCCGCGTCAGTCACTGCGCAAGACGACGCTTTTGAGACACACCCTTCCGTGGAGGAGCACGGCCTCGGCGCCCCCACGTCTGCCACCGAGGCGTTCGGAACTTCCCCCTGCGCGCCCAATGAGGGGGGCGTTGGGTGGGCGTGCCGGGCGCGACCTTGGGAAGACCCATCCGACTGTCGGACGGACTGCATCACGCCCCCCAGGCCCCCAGGCCCAGGGGACTGCGCGCCTCCGGAAGCTCCGTTGCTCGCTTACCAGGGCGACCTGCTTCGTGTGCAGCCACGGCCCTTCGCTTCTTCCATCGTCCATGAAGACCCGCACGTCGCCCCTCTGAAAGAGCACTCCTGTGCCGACTGCCCCCGACGTATCCGCTTGAGCCGTGCCTCCGCCCCGGATGAGGCAACGAACTCCTGAGGGCCTATCTAAGTAGGGAGCCACCAGTTCCGAGACGAATGCAGGGGCCTTGCCCGTTCCCCCCGCTTCGCCTCGGATTCGTTCAGGAACATTTGGCGACCTACTTAGCGGCCCCCGAGCCCTCCGTTACGTCGCGCTCCTGCCCGCTGCGCCGCGGGCAAACATCCGTCCCAGCCAGGCGTCGCGCGTCGCGATGCAGGCCCGGGCCACGTCGGACTGCGGGGCGATGTCGTAGAAGCCGTGGAAGGCGCCCCCCCAGACATGCAGCTCGCACTCGCCGCCAGCGGCCAGGATTCCGCGCGCATAGGCCACGGCTTCATCCCGGAACGTCTCCCCTGCCGCGACGTCGATGAAGGTCGGAGGCAGCCCCCGGAGTTCCGTTGCTCGCGCGGGCGCGGAATAGGCAGACACGTCAGGGCCGCCCAGACGGTCGCCCAGCACCGCCCGCCAGGCCGTCAGGTTGCTGGTGCGGTCCCAGACGCCGACGCCGTCGTACCGATGGGCGGACTCCGTCTCGTTGCGGTCGTCCAGCATGGGGCATTGCAGCAGCTGGCCCAGCAGCCGCGGGCCGCGCCGATCCCGGGCCAGGAGCGTCGTCCCCGCCGCGAGCCCTCCCCCGCCGCTCCCGCCGAAGATGACCAGCTGGTTCGGATCAAACCGCAGCAGCGCGGCGTTCGCCGCCATCCACTCCAGCCCGGCGTAACAGTCCTCCACCAGGGTGGGCGCCGGATGCTCGGGCGCCAGCCGGTATTCCACCGTCACGCAGACCGCATCATGACGGAGCGCCCAGTCCACCAGCGGCTTCGCCCCCGCGAAGCGGGTCCCCATCACCATGCCGCCGCCATGGATGAAATAGACCGCGGGCCCCGGAGTCGCGTGGTCCTGGCGCGTGATGACCGAGACCGTGATCTCCGCGCCCTGGTACCCGGGGATGCGGTGGTCGACGCAGTGGACCTTCGCATCTCCGAGCAGGTCCTCCCGGCTCACACGGCTCAACGCGCGGAAGTGCTCGAGCTGCTCCAGCGTCATCTTCACCGGCACATATCCCTCCAACGAAGGCAGGAGCGCGGCGAGCTGGGGGTCGAAGTCGGGGGATGCGTTCGGGCGGGTCATGGAAGGTCGGGGACAGGCAGGCCGTCGTTGACGGCGCGAGATGAGCACTCCCCTCCGGCTTTATCAGACGCGGCCCTCACCTCACGACGCGGCAAAGGATGTCACGTTTTCAGGCCAAAACGGATTTAGAGTAGGTCACTCCGCTCATGAAAGGACCGCGAATGAAATACCTCCTGCTCCTGCTCCCGCTGCTTTCAGCCTGTGCCTCGCCCTCGCCCTCCCGGGGCACGGCCGCGCGGGAGGCCGTGGCGGACTCGGACGCCGACCGGATCGTCCGGGAGCTTTGTGACAAGAGGATCGCGCTGCTGGGCGAGGAGTCCCACCACGGCAATGCCAGGACGGTCGCCTTCAAGGTGGCCCTGACGCGCAGGCTCGTGGAGGAGTGCCAGTACGATGCGTTCTTCATCGAGTCAGGCACCTACGACTTCCTCCGCATCCAGGCGCTGCTGAAGGCGGGCCAACCCGTCAGCGAGGACACGGTCGCCACCGCGATTGGCGGGATGTGGGCCACCGAGGAGATGGCGCCCCTGATTCCGTTCCTGACCGCGCGCATCCAGGCGGGGACCCTCCTGGCTGGTGGGATCGATGATCAGATTGGCAGGGGCACCTACGCCCATCGCCAGATGACGCGTGAGTTCCTCGCCTCCCTCGACGGTCCAAGGCAGGCCGCGTGCGGAGCGGAAATCGAGCGGCACATGGCCTGGGGATATGACGAAGCCCACCCGTACACGGCCGAGACCGCGAAGTTCATCCTGGGCTGCTGGCAGGAATTGGCGTCGGTGCTCGCCGCCCCCGAAGCGGCCGCGATGCCCGGGGCCGAGCGCCCGCTGCAGATGGTCCGCAACCTGGAGCGGTTGTTCACCCGTCAGGTCGCCGCGATGTCGCAGGCTCCGGAGCAGCCCCAGGACTCACGGAACTGGAGCGACTTCAGCGCGCGGGACCGCTCCATGTTCCTCAACCTGGAGTGGCTCCTGTCCCAGTCCTCCAAGCCGCGGAAGGCCATCGTCTGGCTTGCCACCATCCATGCCGCGAAGGACCTCAAGGGCGTGGATGCGGACGCGCGACACGGGACGTCCTTCGGGTCGCATGTCCAAGAGAGGTTCGGAGCCCAGGCCTTCGTGCTGGGGTTCTCCGCGAGCGCCGGGAGCTACTCCCTCGGCAGCACGACTCGCACCTTCGTCCTTGCCCCCGCGACGGCCGACTCCCTGGAGGGCTGGGCGTTCTCGAACCACCCCGCGGACACCCGGTATCTGGATGGGCGCCAGCTTCGTGACTTCGGGCCCAGGGTGGCCCGTCCGTTGAACTACACGTGGATGACGGCGCCCTGGGACACGGTCCTGGACGGGTTGCTGATCTTCCGGGAAGAGGCCCCATCCCGCCCGACGCCCCGGGGTGGGTGAGCTGGCGTAGGAAGCTTCAGGCCGTGGGGCCGAACTCCTCCAGAGCGAGGCTTGCGTTGGCGAAGAGCTGGGTCCACAGGCCGTGGAGCTGGCCGTTGCGGTAGCTCGTGGTCTCCTCACGTAGCTTCTGGAGTTCGTCCCGCGCTTGTCGCTGAAGACGCCGGAGTGCTTCGGTGCGGGTCGCGGAGCTGACCCGTTGTAGGAGTGATGCTGGCACCAGCCAGGCTTTCAGTCGTCCCTCCCGCTCCGCCGCGAATTGGATGGAGGCATCGCTCTCGCGCCAGGCGAACAAGCCCTTCAGTGGGGACGTATCGAGCAGGAGGAACCCGTGGCGGTGGGCCTTCTCCCCCACTGGGATGTGGATGTCCTCGACGATGAGCAGGAACCCGTCTGGCCGGAGCCGTCGGGCAAGCGCCGAGTCAGGCCCCAGGAGGGATGGCCACTGACTTGGCGTGATTTCGTGCAGGACGTTGCACAGGATTGCCACGTCGACGCTGCCTGTGTCGAGCTGAGCCTCCAGCTCGGCGTATTGACTGAAGTACCGCTCCGCCGATGCGCCCTCGCCGTAGGCCGTGTCGATCAGCGACGAGCAATGCTTGCTGTCGGTCGAACCCGCGTCGAAGGCGCGATAGTCGATCACCTCGACGAACGGCCGGACTTCGTTATGGGCTTCGCGCAGCGCCGCCAGCAACCGCCCCTTGCCTGCACCGAAATCCAGGATGCGGAGGGGGCGGCTGGGGTTCTGCAGCTTGAGGATGGCGTCGCGGATCTGCCGGAGTTGTGGATCGTCGCCACCGGTCATGACGACGGTCGGAGCCAGAAGGCAATCCGCCGCGAAACGATTGCTCGCGAACTGCGCGGGCAGTTGGAGAAACGCCTCCAGGCGTTCACGACCTTGCGCATCACCCAGCAGGCCGGAGAGCACCATTTCAGGTTCCCGTCCCGCCCACTTCGTGTGGCCCTCGCGAACGAACCAGAGGCACTCGGTCGGTGCCCATGCCAGCACGGGCAATGAGTGGGTCGCGATCCAGAGCTGCCCGTCCGGCGTCGCCTTGCGGAGCGTTTCAAGGACGTCGATCACTGCCGCTGGGTGTAGGTGCGTCTCGGGCTCGTCAAGCAGAAGGACGGCCTCGCTCAGCTTCGTGCCCTGCGCGTGGAGAGCCACCGCGAGTTGCAGGAGGAGGCGCTGACCATCGGAGAGTCCGGCCTTCGGGATGGAGCGGCCCCAAAGAGTCGGTGCGCCGTCCAGGTTGCGATCGAGCTGCGCACCCAGGAGCTTCTTGAGATCGTCGCGCAGCCGCTGGTATTCGGCGACAGCCAATGCCTTCTCATTCTCAGGGATGGTCACCTGGGGATGGGTGGCCTGGAACCAGCGGTCCTGCACATTACCAATGTAGGCAAGGCAGCCGTCTCTGAGAGGCTCGAAGCCCACCTCGTTACGCACCTGGTTTGCTGCCGCGAGGGTCGCGTTACGGGCCTGCTTGAAGGGATCCACGAAGTCAACGGACCGGGGCACGTACTGATGAATCGGTCTGTCGTCCCTCAGCTGCTTGAGCTCGACCAGGGGGACATCCGCCAGTGTTTCCTCGTGTTTCTGAAGCAGTTGCTCGTGTTCATCGATCTGCTTCTTGAGCGAAGCCAGGCGAAGCTCTTGGGTTGTGATGGAAAGCTCGAGTCGCAGGGTCGACAAGATTTCTTTTTGGGATGCCACCTCTCTCCGCAGGTGTTCCTGCTGTTCTGTCAGGTGGTAATACTTAACGGCGGTGTAGACGGACCGAAGGAGCCGGGACTTGCCGCCGCCGTTCGGTCCCGCGAGAACCACCATGGAACCCAAACGGTCCATGGTCGTGCGCTCCATCCCTAACTCCAGGAAGTTCTTGGGAAGTCTCACCGCCGTGATCTGCATCAATCCTCCAGCCAAGCCAAGGCGCGGAGATTCTACCTGCCCTGCGCGGCAGGCGCGGACTTCACAGCAGGGACAGGCGTCGGAGCTTCATGGGGCGTCCTTGCGGCGCGTGGGCCTGGCCACCGGGTTCGCTCAGGCTCAAGGCGCGCGGCCGGGGGCATCGAGGATGAGCGCGGTCGTCCTGCCCCCGCGTCACTGCTGCTGGGGCAGCCACACCCGGAAGGTGCTGCCCTGCCCTTCCACGCTCGTCACGGTGATGCGGCCTCCGTGCTGTTCCACGAGCTGCCGGGCTCCAAACAGCCCGAGCCCCGTGCCGGGGATGCGCCCCACGACGTTCCCGCCCCGGTGGAAGCGTTCGAACAGGTGCGGCAGGTCGCTCGCGGGGATGCCGATGCCCTGGTCCCGGACCTCGATGACGGCCCAGCTCCGGCCTTCAGCGTCCCCCTGCTGGACGTGCACGTCGATGCTGCTCCCCTCCGGGCTGTACTTCACCGCATTGAGCAGCAGGTTGCGCACGACGCGCCGCACGCGGACCTCGTCCAGGAAGGCCATCACCGGCGTTTCAGGGGTGTGGACCTGGAAGGTATGTCGCTGGGTGACCTGCTGCTGATCCACGATGACGCCGCGCACGAGCTCGCCCACGTCCAGCTGGACGCGCCGCAGGTTCGGCTGCTGGCCCATCTCGCTGCGCACCACGTCGAGCAGGCTCTCGACCATCGAGCGCATCTCCTCGGCGGCCGACAGGATGCGCGTCGTCGCGGTCGTGAGGCGCTCGGGCACGATGCTGCCTCGCTGGTCCACCTCCGCGCGCAGGCCCGCCGCGCGCATCATGATGACCGACAGCGGGTTGCGCAGGTCGTGGCTCACCGACGACAGGAAGTCATCCCGGGTCCGCAGGGAGCGCTTCAGCTCCGTGAGGAGGCGCGCGTTGTCGATGGCCTGGGCGCACCGCTGGCTGAAGTCCTGCGCCAGCACCTGCGCCTCCTCCGTGAAGCGCTCGCGGGCCCCACCGCGCAGCAGGGTGATGGCTCCCAGCAGGCGCTCCCGGGCCACCAGGGGGATCACCAGGAGGGTGTGCGGCGCCAGCGCGCGCACGGCGACCAGGTGCTCGTCCGACGACACGGTGGCCCTGTAGTCCTCGTCGTCGAACCGCTCCACGAGCCTCGCCTGACCGGTGCGGAAGACCTCCAGCACGGGGCTGGGTGACTCCGGGCGGGGACGGTGGCGGCGGATGATCTCCACCGCCGAGGCGGCGCTGGGATCCGGGTGGAACACCGCCGCGCGCTCCAGCCCGTTCGGTGTCTGGAGATCCACGATGCACCAGTCGGCGAGCTCCGGCACCATCAGCCGGGTGGCCTGCTCGATCGTCTCACGCTCATCGAGTGAGCGGGCCAGGGTGGCGCTCGCCTCCGAGAGGAAGTGCTGCACGGCTTCCGCCCGCCTGCGTTCATGGACGTCGATGGCGGCGCCCAGCCAGCCCTCGAGCTTGCCGGAGTCGCCATACAGGGGCACCACGCGCCCCACCTGCCACCGGTACCCGCCGTTCACCATCCTCAGGCGGAAATCAATGGCATACGCCTGTTCCTGACGGATGGCCTCCTCACGCTGCAGCTTCAGCCGCACCCGGTCCTCGGGATGGATGGCGTTCAGCCACCCGTAGTTGGAGGCCTCCTCCAGCGTCTGCCCGGTCAGCTTGAACCAGAGCGAGTTGAACTGGGTGTTGCCGCCGTCCGTCCGGTTCGTCCAGATGACCTGGGGCGCGGCTTCGAACAGCTGGCGGTAGCGCTCCTCGCTCGCGCGCAGGCGCTGCTCGGCCTGCTGGCGCTCGGTCACGTCCGCGAACACGCAGACGGAGGCCGTGATGGTTCCATCGGGAGTCCGCACCGGGGCCGCGCTGATCTCCAGGAGCGAGTCCTGGCCGTCGCCACGGCGGTAACGCATCAATTCGTTGCGCACCTGCTCGCCCTTCAGGAGGGCGCGCGCGGTGGGGTAGTCCTCGGCGGCCACGGGGGTGCCGTCGGCGTGGTAGCCCCCATAGCGGGCGTAGTGCGACACGTCCGCCGAGGGGATGACGGGGTGGCCGAGGATGCGCTCCGAGGCCGCGTTGTAGAAGAGGATCCGGCTGCTGGGCGCCTCGGCGACGATGACGCCCACGGGGGCCTGCTCGAGCACGGAGTCGAGCAGCCTCCGCTCGCGCTGCAACCGCTCGTGGAGCAGGGCCCGCTCCAGTGCTGTCGCGCAGGCGTCACCCAGGGCCCGGGCCACCTGGAGCTGCCGGGCCCCCGCACCCCCGCGGCCCGGCAGGAGCAAGGCGAGCGCCCCCAGCACCCGGCTGGCGCTCCGCAGCGGCAGGGAGAGCCCCCGCGCGGTGCCCCGGGGCAACACCGGTGCGCCCGTGCGCAGGGCCTCCTGGGCGAGGGAGGCGAGCGCGTCTGGCGGAGGGGACTCCGCCGCGGGGGCGGGAACGAGGCGCGCGGTCTCCGTGCCTCCCCCGTCGGGAATCACCCACAGCGCGGTGGCGCGAGCCCCCAGCAGCGTCAGGGTGTGGGCCTGGGCGACCTCGGCGATGTCCGCGGGCGTGACGGCCCGAGCGAGCGCCTCGGTGAGGCGCTGCGACTGCTCCGCGCGTCTGCGCGCCTCATGCAGCGTGCCGGCCGCCGTGCTGATGAGCACGCCCACGACGCTGAAGACGCCCAGCAGCACGCCCTCGCCGGGGCTGGAGATGGCGGGCGAGTGCAGGGGATGGATGAACAGGAGGTCGAGGACGAGCGTCGCGAGGACCGTCAGCGAGAGCGCGGGCCAGAGGCCGCCGTACCAGCCCGCGGCCATGACTCCCGCGAGGAAGATGGGAAAGGGGACGCTGTGGACCAGCGCATCGAGGTTCCACGAGGCCAGGATGCAGGCACAGAGCAGTGCCCCCACGCGGAGCGCCTGCGAGAGCAGGCGGGGGACGGGCCGTTGGGCGCGGCCATGGGCAGGCGTCATGGTTGTTGAAGGCATCAATGCAACACGGCGTCGACCGATGCGCGGGGTGCGTGATGCTCACGCGAATCCATGGGCCGTACCCGAACTTCCGCCGGTGGGAGCTGCCCGGCCCCCCGGGAACGTCCGCTGCTCGACGGAAGCTGGCGGTTCCGCGCCCCTGTTCCCGTCCACGCGCGACCGGTAGCCTCCGGCCTCCTTCGACGTCCCTCTGGAGCGCTTCCATGAGCCGTGGTCTTCGCACCGCCGTCGTGTCGTTGGGCCTGTTCCTCGCGCTGTCCGCCCCGGTGGCCCGGGCGGATGGCCTCTCCGTCATTCCCTATGGCGACAACTGCTGGGGCACCGGCACGGACGCGGACCGGGACGGCCTCAATGACGACTGCGAGTACCAGCTCGCGAAGTGGTTCATGCCGCTGTTCTGGTTCGACAGCGGGGAGAGCGGCATGGCACGCCGGCCGTACTACGCCGTCAAGAGCCAGGCCTTCGCCACCCGCACCGTGCGCATCTTCTACCTGGACACCTTCTTCGAGGACACCGGCGTCACCACCGGCCACGACGGCGACCCCGAGTTCCAGCTCTTCGAGGTGCACTACTCCGGCGGGCGCTGGTACCTCGACCAGGCCTACCTGTCCGCGCACCGCAAGAGCGCGTGTGACTCCTCGGCCTGGTACGCGTTCGATCAGCTCGAGTACGACCTGAGCGACTCACGCAATGGCTATCGCGGATGGCCCGTCCTCTACATGGCCGAGGACAAGCACGCCGCCTACAACACCCTCTCCACGTGCGACAAGGGGTGCTTCTCCCAGGACTACTGCAGCCGCACGACGGCTCAGTACCTGGATACCACCGCGAACAAGCTTGCCTCGCGCAACGTGGGCTCCACGGCCGTGCAGCTCATCAACCCGGTCGTGCTCAACGGGAAGACGGAGCGGCTGCTCGACGACGTGGAGTTCAAGGGCTGGGATGACCAGTGGTACCGGCCCAACTCCCAGGGCTACCGGCGCCACCTCAACGACTTCGGCTTCTGACGCTCGACCACCCATGTCCCCTGGGGCCCCTGGAGGTCGCGACCGAAGGAAGCAGGCCGGCGGCGTGCTGGTGCTGCTGATCAGTGCTGGCCTCGGGGTCTTCGGGTTGGCCCGTGCGCGGTCACAGGAGGATGCGCCTCCGGTGCTCCCGGCCCCCTGGGGAGTGGCCCCTCCCCAGGGGGCGCCGGCTCCCATCGTGCGTGCCGCGCCATCACAGCCACCCGCCCCCGAGCGCATTCCGCCCGCCGCGACGGGAGAAGCCCTCTCCGCCGCGCTCAACGAGGAGCGGGTGGTGCTGACGTCGACCGCCGTCATCGAGGGCATCGACACGGACCGCCCGTGGGTCTGCGCGGGGGAGCGGATGACGTTGTCCGCTCGCGTGGGAGGCACGGCCGAACCGGACGCCGTCCCGCGCTGGGTGTGGCCGGGGGCGGAGACGGGCGCGGAGCTGCAGCCCGGCACACGCCTTCCCTGGCGTGCACCCGCCACGCCCGGCCGGTACTTCGTGCGCTTCCAGCTCTGCAAGGACCTGGGGGGCCGGCGCGTCGGCGTCCTGGCCGAGCAGGTCGCCAGCATCGACGTGCGCGCGTGCGGTCAGGACGAGGGGCAGGCCCGCGCGCTTCGCCTCGAAGCCGCCCAGCAGGGCCCCACGGCCTTCGCCTTCCGGGCGGTGTCCCCCTACCCCGCCACCGCGTACACCTGGGACTTCGGGGATGGACGCTCCACCGCGACGACGGAGCCCACGGCCTCGCATGTCTACGCAGGCGAACCGGAAGCGCGTGTCCACACGGTGCGGGTATCCGCGCGGGGCGCAGCAGCCGAGCAGACCGCGACGGCGTTCGTGCAGGTCCGGGGGCAGCCTGTTTCCGATGCGCCACCCCGGGCGAGCCTCCAGCTGGAGCGCGAGGCCCCACGGACTTCGGACGAGGGCTGGAGGAGCAAGGTCCAGGTCGACGTGCCGGAAGGCGGCGCCGTCACGTGGGAGCGCGTGGAACGCCTCACGGTGACGTGGGACGACCAGGTGGACTCCCGCACACGGGCGTGGCGCGAGGTCATCACCGTGGAGGAGGACCTGGGACGCGGAGGCTTCCGGGGCCACGTCACCGTGCTGCCCTCCGACGTGCGCCCGGAGGTGAAGCAGGTCATCGACTCCCTCCACGGTCGCGACGCGACGGGCGCGGAGGTGTCGCTGTCCTGGTCCGCCTACAAGGCCGAGCCCCCGCGCCCGGCTCCCCGCGCCTCGGAACGGCCGCCCGCGAAATAGCGCCGCGAAACTTCCGGACGCATCCCGGGTTCACAGGGGTCCAACCCGGAGGAAATACCCATGAAGCAATTCGGAAGGACGACGTTCATCCCGGCGTGCGGGCTGCTGGCCCTGGGCCTCATCGGCTGTGGAACCGCCGAGGACGCCCTCGGCCCTGTCGAGGATGCGCCCCTGGCCACGTCCCAGGCGGAACTCACGGCGGGCGAGCAGGCCGCGCTGACCACGGCCAACACCTCCACGAGCTGCACGCCGCTCGGGAACTTCTACTGGGAGTTTGGCAATCGCGCGGGGCCGCTCTACGCCATCCCGAAGGGCGGCGGCGTGACGGCCACGACGGTGCTGCCCATCGCGTCCGCGAGCAAGTGGCTGTACGCGGGGGCCTACGTGCAGTCGCGGGGGTACGCGAACCTCACCGCGAACGAGAAGAAGCTGCTCAACTTCACCAGCGGCTACATCGACGAGCGCAGCACCCTGTGTGGGGACCCCGGGACGACCGTCTCGGAGTGCTACGGCTCCGCCTACAAGGACGTCTCCTACCGCCCGCTCCAGAGCGGCCGGTATTTCTACAACGGCGGCCACCTGCAGAAGCTGGCCCTGGACGACATTGGCTCGCGGAAGGGCACGGGGCTGCTGAGCGTCATGGATTGGGTCAACGCCCGGCTGGGCACCACCCTGCCGGAGTCCGACAGCGACGTCGCCGTGGCCGGGGGTTTCTCCGCCAGCGCGGCCCAGTACCGCGTCTTCCTGTCGAAGATGATCAACGACGAGTACGTGATGTCCTCCCTGCTGACCGTGGACGCCGTCCCGGCCTGGCCAGGAGGGCCCGGCGTGTCCTTCACCCCGTGGACGGGGGGCGAGGCGTATTACGGCCTCGGGCACTGGATCGAGGGAGAGATGCGCAACGGCGAGTGGACCGTGACGGGCCACTCCTCTCCGGGAGCATTCGGCTTCTATCCCTGGGTGAGTCCCGCCAGGAGCCGGTACATGATCCTGGCCCGCAATCGTCAGTTCTTCGGTGACGAGGAGGGTGAGAAGTCCCGCGTCTGCGCCCAGGCCATCCGCAAGGCCTACGAGTCGGGCGTAGTGCAGCCGTAGCCCAGGGCCGTGGGGCATCGCGCGTCCGTGCCCGCGACGCGCGATGCCGCTCCTGCAACCCGGGTCAGCGCACCTCGAATTCGTAGATGCGCGTCGCCGGGTCGCCGTTCTGGGACGCGGTGGTCACGTTGAGCTTGAGGTAGCGCGCCGAGGTGGCGCTGATGGCGTGCGTGGTGGTGCTGGCGGTGTTGTTCGTCACCGTCACCGGGGTGCTCCAGTTCGTGCCGTTGCTGGAGGTCTGGATGGTGAAGGCCCGGGTGTTCCAGGTGCTGGATTCACCGCCCGCGCCCGCGTGCTTGACGACGAAGCTGCTGACCGTCTGCGCAGAGCCGAGGTCCACCTGCAGCCAGGCCCCCGAGGCCAACGAGCAGAACTTGTCCGTCGTGCCACCGGAGACGCTCCCGTTGACCGCCTTGGCCGGCGTTTCGCTGCTGTTGCAGGCGGTGGAGCCGGTCGCCGGCTTGTTGAGCGCCAGGTTGACGTAGCCGGCGCCCACCGAGACGGTCTGCGTCTTGGTGTGGCTGGCCCCGCCGTTGTCGGTCACCGTCAGGCTGACGGTGTAGTTGCCTCCGCTGGCATAGACATGGCTGGGGTTGGTGGTGGTCGAACCGCTGCCGTCGCCGAAGTTCCAGCTGCGCGAGGCGATGCTGCCGTCGCTGTCGCTGGAGGCGTCGCTGAAGGTCGCGGTCAGCCCGCTCACGGTGACGCCGAAGTTGGCCACCGGCGGGGTGTTGCCACTGACCGCGGTGTTGATCGCCGCCGCGTACTGGGCGCTCGTGCCCTGCGCCGCGCACGCCTGGATGTCGTCGTACAGCCAGATGAAGCCGCCGTTGATGCCGGCGGAGCTCTTCCAGTTGCTCATCTTGCTCTGCACCGTGGCCGGACTGTCACCGCTGGCGCAGCCGGAGCCGTGGCGGGACCACAGGCCCGGGTCCACCGTCATGCCCATCGCGGTGTTCCAGCTCGCCGGGTTGTTGCCGGCGCCGCCGTCGTACACCTGCAGGTAGATGCCGTCGACCGCGCTGCCGAGGTTGTCCTTGAGGCTGCGCCAGAAGGTCTGCTGGGTGTAGGGCGCGAAGGTGATCTTGTAGCCCTGTCCAATGAGCATCTGCCCGAACTGGGTCGTCGGGGCCAGGTCGTAAGCGCTCTCGTCGTCGAAGTTGACCGCGGTGGCGCCGGTGGCGGTCTTCAGCGCCTGGAAGTTGCGGTACAGGATGCTGTTGGTGCCGGTGCCGCAGACCAGGGTGCTGCCGCAGCCCGCGGCGGTGCCGTTGACCAGCCGGGCCATGCGCTCGAAGTCCGGAACGCTCCAGGCGCCAATGGACACTTCAATGCGATTGACCGAGGTCGGCGCCGTCTTCAGCGTGGCCAGCCGCGTGGGCCACGCCGGGTCTCCAATGTAGGCGCCGTTCCTGACCACCGGGATGTCGTTGTAGACGAGGTCGCCGTTGTCCTCGATGTGGAAGCTCCAGAGGATCACGGTGGTGAAGCCCGAGCCGCGCAGGTCGTTCATCACCGCGGTGCCGCCGGAATAGAACGGCCCCCCGCCGTAGATGGCCGAATCAGCCAGGGCCGCCGGCGCGGACGCAGCCAGGGCAAGGGCAAGGCAGGACGCGAGTTGCTTCGACTTCGGCATGGTGTGCTCCCCTGTCGCCAACCTTCGCGACGGGGGAGACATTGCGAGCGCCCAAACCAGGAAGTCAATAAGGTTCCGACAAAGCAGGATATACCGAAGCGGCACCCAGCGACGTGACGAGGGAGGCCTTCAGGGACATGCCTGAAGTCATATCAAACGCCGGACCGGGCCAGTGCGCCCATGGCGAGATTGCGACCGAGAGGGGAAGAAGAGGGCAACATGCGACGCCCTCCATTGCATCGACACAGGGATGGGGTGGTCTGTGCCGAGCTGGCCGATTGACTGGGTGCGTTCTTGAGTGCACGGTGCGGCGCAGCGAGGTGAACATCGTGAAACGGATCGCACTGAGTCTTCTCTGGCTGGCCACCGCGGGCTGCGCGTCGAACCAGCGTCCTGCCGCCACTGATCGCTGGCTCCTGACTGGCACGCGGCTCTATGTCGCTCCGGACGCGCCGCCGCTGGACAACGCCTGGGTGCTCGTGAGCGATGGGAAGATTGAAGCCATCGGTTCCGCGTCGGACGCCCCGCCGGCGGGCGTGCGGCGCGAGGACGCCTGCGGCGGCGGGGTCATCACGGCCGGGTTCCAGAACAGCCACGTCCACTTCACGGACCCTGCGTTCGCCGGGGCCGCGGACCGGCCGCGTGACGAACTCCAGCAGCCCCTGAGCCAGCTGACCACGCGCTTTGGCTTCACGACGGTCGTCGATACCGGCTCCGACCCCGCGAACACCGGGGCCCTCCGCCAGCGCATCGAGCGTGGCGAACTCCAGGGCCCGGCGATCCTCACCGTCGGCTCCCCGCTGTATCCGGAGAACGGCATCCCCTTCTACCTGCGCGACCTGCCGCCCGAGCTGCTGCGACAGCTTCCGCAACCCGCGTCGGCGGAGGAGGCTCGCGCCAACGTCCGCACGAGCTTCGAAACCGGCGCGCAGGGGACCAAGCTCTTCGTCGCCACGCCCCAGGGGCATGGCGAGATCCGGCGCATGGCCGCGGACATCGCGCGCGCCGCGGCGGACGAAACGCACCGTCGGGGAGGCCTGGTCATGGTGCATCCCACGGATCCCGACGGCGTGAGCACCGCCGTGCAGGCCGGCGCCGACGTCATCGTGCACACCACCATTGATTCACCGAAGAGGGAGTGGAGCGCCGAGCTCATCGGACAGATGGTCTCGCGCCACGTCTCCGTGGTCCCCACGCTGCAGCTCTGGGGCTACGAGCTCGCCAAGGCGGACGTGCCCACCGACGTGCGCGAGCGCATCGTGGCGGCTGCCGAACGGCAGCTCGCGGCGTTCTCGAGCGCCGGGGGCCAGGTCCTGTTCGGCACTGACGCCGGGTACATGACGGACCTGGATCCGACGCAGGAATACGTCCTCATGGCGCACGCGGGGCTGACGCCGATGCAGCTCCTCGCGTCGCTGACCACCGCACCCGCGGCGCGCTGGAGCGCCGCCGAGCGCCGGGGCCGCGTCAAGCCAGGCTTCGACGCCGACCTCGTGGTGCTCGACGGCGATCCCGCCACGGATGTCCGGCGGTTCACCGCCGTGAAGTGCACGATTCGCGCGGGCAAGGCGCTCTTCGTCCGCGCGCCAGCGGGTGGCGCGCCGCCGGGCCCCTGACGGGCCCCCGAGGCGGAGCTACTTCTTCCCCTTGCCCTTGCCGCCCTTGTGGTGGTCGTCGTGACCCCGGTCCTTGTGGTGGTCATCGCCGCGGTCCCGGTCATGATGGTGCTCGCGGCCGCCTTCACGGTACGACGCGGGCACGACGGCCCCCTTCTTCGAGCGCTTCCACCGCTTGTAGCGCCCGGGAGGCAGCTTGACGACGGTGACGGGGACCCGCCGCTCCTCCACGACCTCCCAGCCACCGCGGTAGTCGCGCGCCCGGTACCACCGCCCATCGCGGCGCACCCAGTACGCATCGTCCACGACGTAGAGGTCCTCGTCGTAGTCCTCCACCACCTGCACGCCGGGCTGCACGACGACGAGCGCCGGCGCGGTCTTGAAGACGATGTCGGGCAGCTTCACATCGATGTCGACACGCACCTGGCCGAAGGCCATCGAAGGAAGCAGGAGCAGCGCCGCGAGGAGTCGTTTCATCCGGCAAGCCTAGAGGCGCGCAGGCCCGCCAGACAACCTCCACGAAGCGCCTCATCGAGCGGCCCGCACTGTGTGTGATTGCGTCCGTGGACACCCAGGAGCTTGCCGTGCGCGATTCACGCGCCCCGGACATCCTGGCCGCCGGGCTCAGTCCGCCTCGTGTTTGGACAAGGTAACCGTTCGGTGAGATAGCTGGCCCCCAGTTCACGTCGTCGCGCACTTCAGGAAGACGCCGCTCCACAGGAGGAGTCGGCGCCCGTCCGTGCGACACGAAGGAGCTGGCGCCAACATGACCCTCCCCTCTGATGACAAGCGCTCGCGGCTGGCCGAATTGCTGCGTGGAAAGATCCGTCCGTCCACCCGCGTGGCCGCCTCCTTCGGGCAGGAACGGATGTGGCTCCAGGAGCGGCTGTCACCCGGCAACGCGGCGCTCCACATGGCCGTCACCGTGCGCCTCTCCGGGAAGCTGGACCCCGTGGCGCTCTCCCGGGCCTTCCAGGCCGTCGTGGACCGCCATGACGCGCTTCGCACCACCTTCCCGGAGCACGAGGGCCGGCCGCTCCAGCAGGTCGCTCCGGACCTGGAGCTGTCCATCGCGGAGGTGGACCTGGGGGGCCTGCCTGAAGCGCAGCGTGAACCCGAGGCCTTGCGCCGTGTGCGGGAAGACGTCCGTGTGCCGTTCGACCTGGAGCGGGGGCCGCTGCTTCGCGCGGTGCGCTATCGGCTCTCCGCGCAAGAGCACCTGCTGCTCGTCACGGTCCACCACATCGTGTCCGACGGCTGGTCCATGGGCGTGCTGGTCCGCGAGGTGGCGGAGCTGTACCAGGCCTTCGCGTCCGGCCAGCCGTCGTCCCTGACGGCTTTGCCGTTGCAGTACGCGGACTTTGCCGCGTGGCAGCGGCAGGGGTCGCAGGGGGACGCGCTCGAAGCGCAGCTGTCGTACTGGCGCCAGCGGTTGGATCCTCACGCCGTGCTGGAGCTGCCCTCGGACCGTCCGCGCCCCGCGAACATGGACGTCCAGGGCGCGCGCCACTCCATCGTCCTGTCCCTGGTGCTCACCCAGGCCCTCAAGGAGCTGGGCCAGCGCGAGGGCCGCACGCTGTTCTCCGTGCTGCTGGCGGCGTTCAACGTCCTGCTCCAGCGCTACTCCGGTCAGGACGACCTCACCGTTGGCACCCCTGTCGCCGGCCGCTCGCGCTCCGAGCTCGAAGGCCTCATCGGCCTGTTCGTCAACACGCTCGTCCTGCGTTCGGACCTGTCCGGGGACCCGTCCTTCCGTCAGCTGTTGGGCCAGGTGCATGACTCCGCCCTTGGCGCCTTCGCGCACCAGGACGTGTCCTTCGAAAAGCTGGTGGAGGTGCTCCAGCCCTCGCGCCGGCTGAACGTCTCACCGCTGTTCCAGGTGATGTTCGTCCTGCAGAACGCGCCGCTCTCCCTCCCTCCCCTCCCCGGCCTGCGCATGGATGCACAGCCGGTGGACGCGGGCGCGGCCCGGTTCGACCTGACGCTCATCGCCACCGAAGAGGCTCGCGGCCTGCGCCTCATCGCCGAGTACCGCACCGCCCTCTTCGACGAAACCACCGTCGCGCGCATGCTGGGGCACCTGCGTTCGCTGCTCCAGGCCGTCGTCCTGGACGCCGGACAGCGTGTGTCCGCGCTGCCCCTCATGGACGAGGTCGAGCAGCGTCAGGTGCTGCTCGACTGGAACGCGACGGCGGCTGATTTCCCCCGCGCGGCCACCCTGCCGGAGCTGATCCAGGCGCAGGTGGAGCGCACGCCCGACGCGGTTGCTTTGGTGTTCGAGGGCCGCACGCTCACGTACCGGGAGCTGGATGCGCGGGCCAACCAGCTCGCCCATGCCCTCATCGCACGGGGCGTGGGTCCCGAGGTTCGCGTCGGCCTGCTGCTGGAGCGCTCGCTGGAGCTCGTCGTGGCCCTGCTCGCCACGCTCAAGGCCGGCGGCGCCTACGTCCCCTTCGACCCCGCCTACCCCGCCCAACGCCTCACCTGGATGCTGGAGGACGCGCGTCCCGCCGTGCTGCTGGCCCAGGAGCACCTGCTGTCGCGTCTGCCCGCACATGACGCCCAGGTGCTGTGCATCGACACCCAGTGGGAGGACATCGCGCTCCAGCCCCGGCATGCGCCTCCTCCTCGCGCCACCGCCGATGGTCTGGCCTACGTCATCTTCACCTCCGGTAGCACCGGCCGTCCCAAGGGCGCGATGAATGCCCATGGCCCGGTCGTCAACCGGCTGCTGTGGATGCAGTCCGCCTATGGCCTGGGGCCTTCGGACGTCGTCCTGCAGAAGACGCCCTTCAGCTTCGACGTCTCCGTCTGGGAATTCTTCTGGCCTCTCATGACGGGCGCGCGCCTCGTCGTCGCGAAGCCTGGGGGACACCAGGACCCGACGTACCTCGCGCGCCTCATCTCCGAGGCCGGTGTCACCACGCTGCACTTCGTGCCCTCCATGCTCCAGGTGTTCCTGGAGGAGCCCGGCCTGGAAGCGTGCACCTCCCTGCGCCGCGTGGTGTGCAGCGGCGAGGCCCTGCCGGTGGAGCTTGCCGAGCGCTGCTTGCGGCGGCTGCCGTGGGCCGGGCTGCACAACCTCTACGGCCCCACCGAGGCCGCCGTCGACGTCACCTTCCACCAGTGCCTGCCGGGTGAGTCGCGACGCTCCGTGCCCATTGGCCGGCCGGTGGCCAATACCCATATCCGCCTGCTGGACTCCCGCCTGGAGCCCGTGCCCGTGGGTGTGCCGGGAGAGCTCTTCATCGGCGGCGTGCAGGTGGGGCGCGGCTACCTGGGACGCCCGGAGCTGACGGCCGAGCGCTTCATCCCGGATGCCTTCAGCGACTCGCCGGGCGCGCGGCTGTACCGCACCGGCGACGTGGCCCGCTGGCTGCCCGACGGCGCCATCGAGTACGTGGGCCGTGCGGACTTCCAGGTGAAGGTGCGCGGCCTGCGCATCGAGCTGGGCGAGATTGAGTCCGCTCTGGAGCAGCACCCCGGCGTGCGCCAGGCGGTGGTCGTGGCCCGTGAGGACGCTGCCGGTGACAAGCGGCTGGTGGCCTACGTCGCATGCCGGAGTGGCGCGGAGACGGTGGACGTCTCCGCGCTGCGCTCGCGGCTGCACGAGAAGCTGCCGGAGTACATGGTGCCCTCCGCGTTCGTGGTGCTGGAGGCCCTGCCCCTGACGCCCAGTGGCAAGGTGGACCGCAAGGCCCTGCCGGCCCCGGAGGCCCCGGTCTCCACCGCTGAGTACGTCGCCCCGCGCAACCCCACCGAGGAGAAGCTCGCGGCACTCTGGGCCCAGGTGCTGCGCGTTCCCCGCGTGGGCGCCACCGACCACTTCTTCGAGCTGGGCGGCCACTCGCTCCTGGCCACGCAGATGGTCTCACGCGTGCGCGCGGTCTTCGGCGTGGAGCTGGCCCTGCGCACCGTCTTCGAGGCCCCGACGTTGGAAGGCCTCGCGCGGCACCTCGACGCGACCAGCGCGTCGGAACCCGCGACCGGGTTGCCACCCCTGGTGCCGGTGCCGCGCGGGGACGCTCCGCCGCTGTCCTTCGCCCAGCAGCGGCTGTGGCTGATTGATCAGCTGGAGCCCGGGACGGCCACGTACAACATGCCCGTCGCCCTACGGCTGTCCGGGGCTCTGGACGTCGATTCCCTGCGCCGGGGGCTCGAGGCGCTGGTGCACCGGCACGAGGCCCTGCGCACCACGTTCCGCGACACGCCCGAAGGCCCCGTCCAGATCATCGCGCCGCCTTCCGCCCTGGCGCTGGACCTCACCGACCTGCGCTCCCTGCCGCACGAGGAGCGTCAGGCCGAGGCACGCCGCCGCGCCACCGCCGAGGCCGTTCGCCCCTTCACGCTCACCACCGGGCCCCTGCTGCGCGCGGCCCTCCTGGTCCTGGAGGAGCAGGAGCACCTGCTGCTCCTGACGATCCACCACATCGTGTCCGACGGCTGGTCCCTGGGCGTGCTCGTCCGCGAGGTGGCGGAGTTGTACCGGGCCTTCGCTTCCGGCCAGGCCCCGTCCCTGACACCGCTGCGCCTGCAGTACGCGGACCATGCCGCATGGCAGCGCCAGTGGATGCGGGGGGACGCGCTCGAAGCACAGCTGTCGTACTGGCGTCAGCGGTTGGATCCGCACGCCGTGCTGGAGCTGCCTACGGACCGGCCACGCCAGGCGCAGCCCGACGGCCGGGGGGCTCGCTACGAGTTGCTGTTGCCCCTTCCGCTCGTCCAGCGCCTCAAGCTCGTGGCCCTGCGCGAGGGCCGCACGCTGTTCTCCGTGCTGCTGGCGGCGTTCAACGTCCTGCTCCAGCGCTACTCCGGTCAGGACGACCTCGCCGTCGGCACTCCCGTCGCCGGCCGCTCGCGCTCCGAGCTCGAAGGCCTCATCGGCCTGTTCGTCAACACGCTCGTCCTTCGCGCGGACCTGTCCGGGGACCCGTCCTTCCGTGAGCTGCTGAGCCAGGTGCATGACTCCGCCCTTGGCGCCTTCGCGCACCAGGACGTGCCCTTCGAGAAGCTGGTGGAGGTGCTCCAGCCCTCGCGCTGGCTGAACGTCTCACCGCTGTTCCAGGTGATGTTCGTCCTGCAGAACGCGCCCCTGTCGCTCGTGCCGCTTCCCGGCCTGCGCATGGACACGTTGCCGGTGGACGGCGGCGTGGCCCGCTTCGACCTGACGCTCATCGCCTCCGAGGAGGCTCGCGGCCTTCGCCTCTCCGCCGAGTACCGCACCGCCCTCTTCGACGAGGCCACCGTCGCGCGCATGCTGGGACACCTGCGTTCGCTGCTCCAGGCCGTCGTCCGGGACGTGCGGCAGCCCGTGTCCGCGCTACCGCTCATGGACGAGGCCGAGCAGCGCCAGGTGCTCATCGACTGGAACGACACGCGGTCGCCCTTCCCCGACGAGCTCTCCATCCACCAGCGCTTCGCGGATCAGGCGCGCGCGAGGCCGGACGCGGTGGCCGTGGTCTTCGGTGATGACCACCTCACGTACCGGCAACTGGATGAGCGCGCCAACCAGCTTGCCCATGCGCTCATCGGCCTGGGCGTGCGTCCGGGCACTCCCGTGGCGCTGGGCCTCGGGCGCTCGCTCGACCTCATCGTCGCCATCCTGGGTGTCCTCAAGGCCGGCGGGGCCTACGTCCCGCTGGAGATGAACTACCCCCACGAGCGCCTCGCCATGCTGCTGGAGGACTCCGGGGCGCCCGTGCTGGTGACCCGCTCCGATTGGGAGCAGAGCCTTCCGTCGTTCTTCGGCGCCACCCTGCTGATGGATGACGACGCCGCGCTGCTCGCGAACAAGCCCACGCACGCGCCCGCCGTGTTCACCTCGGCGGACAGCCTCGCCTACGTGATGTTCACCTCGGGCTCCACCGGCCGGCCCAAGGGCGTCATGGTGGCCCACCGCGGCGTCGTGCGGCTGGTGTGCGGCGCGTCCTACTTCCGCTTCGGCCCGGAGCACCGTTACCTCCAACTGGCGGCCATCGCCTTCGACACCTCCACTCAGGAGATCTGGGGCGCGCTGCTGCACGGAGCCCAGCTGGTGCTCGCGCCGCCGCATTCGCTGTCGCTGGAGGAGCTCGCAGCCCTCTTCCGCCGCCACGCCCCCACCAGCGTCATCCTCACCACGGCGCTCTTCGAGCAGCTGGCGCTCCACCAGGGAGACACGCTGGCGCGCGTGCCCCAGCTCATGGTCGGTGGCGACGTGATGCCCGCGGAGCGCGCCCGCCAGCACCTGGCGAAGCTGGCTCCCGGCTCCGTGCTCGTCAACGGCTACGGCCCGACAGAGAACACCACCGCCTCCACCGCCCATGTCATGGGCCCGGGGGCCACCGTCGGGCACGCGGTGCCCATCGGCAAGCCCATCGGGCAGTCCACGACCTACGTGCTGGATACCCACCTGCGGCCCGTGCCCGTGGGCGTGGCTGGGGAGCTGTTCGTCGGAGGCGACGGCCTCGCGTGGGGCCATCTGCGCCGCCCCGACCTCACCGCCGAGCGCTTCGTTCCGCATCCCTTTGCCGCGATTCCGGGCGAGCGCCTCTACCGCACGGGCGACAAGGCCCGCTGGCGCGCGGACGGCACGCTGGAGTTCCTGGGCCGCATCGACTTCCAGGTGAAGGTGCGCGGCTTCCGCATTGAACCGGGCGAGGTGGAGTCCGCGCTGCAGCAACTGCCCGGTGTCGCCGAGACGCTGGTGATGGCCCGCGAGGACGTGCCCGGCGACAAGCGCCTCGTCGCCTACGTCGCCATTCCCTCCGGGGCCGGTGGACCGACGCTGGATGCCGCGGCGCTGCGAGCCCACCTCCAGCAACTGCTGCCCGCGCACATGGTGCCCTCCTCCTTCGTCGTGATGGAGGCCCTGCCCCTCACGCCCAATGGCAAGGTGGACCGCAACGCCCTTCCCGCGCCCACCGCGACCGCGCTGGAGCCGGGACGCTACGTGCCCCCGACGACTCCCACCGAGCAGAAGCTCGCGGCCCTCTGGACCGAGGTGCTCCGCGTGGAGCGCATCGGCGCGGAGGACGACTTCTTCGAGGCGGGTGGACATTCGCTGCTGGCCACCCAGCTTGTCTCGCGCGTGCTCGCGGCCTTCGGCGTGGAGCTGCCGCTTCGCACCTTCTTCGAGGCGCCCACCCTGGCGGCGCTCGCCCGGCGCATCGACGAGGCCGGGCCTCGGGCTTCCGTGGAGGGGCCTGCGTTGACGCCGGTGCCTCGCACGGGGGACCTGCCGCTGTCCTTCGCGCAGCAGCGGCTGTGGCTGATTGATCAGCTGGAGCCTGGGAACCTCGCCTACAACATTCCCACGGCCCTGCGGATGCAGGGGGTCGTGGACGTCGCGGCGCTGGAGCGGGCCTTCCGCGCCCTCATCGAGCGGCACGAACCCCTCCGCACAACCTTCGCGCCACGGCAGCCCGAGCCCGTCCAGGTCATCCACCCCGCTGTCGACTTCTCCCTGCCCGTGGTGGACCTGAGCGCACGGGGAGACGCGGCGCTGGAGGAGTCGCGGCGCCTGGCCTCCGCCGAGGCCATGCGTCCGTTCGATCTCGCGCAAGGGCCGCTGCTGCGCGTCCAGTTGCTGAGGCTCGCGGCCACCGAGCACGTACTGCTCTTGACGATGCACCACATCGTCTCCGACGGCTGGTCCACGGGCGTGCTCGTGCGGGAGCTTGTCTCCTTCTACGAGGCGTTCCGTGAAGGGCGGACGCCGGACGTGGCCCCGCTGCCCGTGCAGTACGCGGACTACGCGGCATGGCAGCGGTCGTGGTTGCAGGGGGAGGTGCTGGAGGCGCAGCTGGGCTACTGGAAGCAGCAGCTCACGGGCGCTCCTGCCCTGCTGGAGCTGCCCACGGACAGGCCGCGTCCCGCCGTGCAGTCCCAGCGCGGTGCGTCCCTGCCCGTGCACCTGCCGCTGTCCGATGCGCTCACGGACTTCTGCCAACGTGAAGGCGTCACGCCCTTCATGGCCCTGCTGGCGGCCTTCCAGGTGCTGCTGTCGCGCTACTCCGGCCAGGAGGATGTCTCCGTCGGCACGCCCATCGCCGGCCGCACCCGGGGGGAGACCGAGGGCCTCATCGGCCTGTTCATCAACACCCTGGTCCTGCGCTCCCACGTCGCGCCGGACGCTTCGTTCCGGCAGCTCCTGGCCCAGGTGCGTGACACCACCCTGGCCGCCTACGAGCACCAGCACCTGCCCTTCGAGAAGCTCGTCGAGGAGCTGCAACCGCAGCGCAGCCTGAGTCACTCGCCTCTCTTCCAGGTGATGCTCGTGCTGCAGAACGCGCCAGCCTCGGAGCTGAGTCTTTCGGGGCTGTCCTTCCAGCCGCTCGCGCGCGACTTCGAGGCGACCAAGTCCGACCTCACCCTGTCACTCTCCCAGACGCCGCATGGCCTCACCGGCACCCTGGGCTACCGCACCGACCTCTTCGTGGAGGCCACCATCTCCCGCATGGTCGAGCACCTGCGCGTCCTCTTGGAGGCCGCGCTCGCTTCGCCCGACTCACACGTCAGTGAGCTGCCGCTGCTGACGGACGCGGAGAAGAAGCTGCTCCTCTCGGACTTCGTCTCCACCGCGGCGCCGCTTCCTCCGCCGTGCAGCGTGCACTCCCTCTTCGAGCAGCGCGCGGCCCTCCAGCCGGATGCGCCCGCCGTGGCGTGCGACGGCCAGGTACTTACCTACGGAGAGCTGGACGCGCGCGCCAACCAGTTGGCCTGGCACCTGCGCTCGCTGGGCGTCGGCACTGACTCGTGCGTCGCCCTGTGCCTGGAGCGCTCCGTCGAAACCGTTGTTGCCTTGCTGGGCGTCTGGAAGGCCGGGGGTGCCTACGTGCCACTGGACCCGGCTCAGCCTGCCCTACGCTTGCAGTCCCTCGTGCAGGAAGTCTCCGCGCCCGTCGTCGTTACGGTGGCTCGCCACGCGTCCTCCTTCGCATCCACTTCCGCGCATGCCGTCCGCCTGGATGAAGACGCCCTGGCGCTTTCGCGCCTGCGCACCGACGCCCCTCCGGGGGAGGCGCATCCGGACTCCCTCGCCTACGTCCTCTTCACTTCGGGCTCCACTGGCAGGCCCAAGGGCGTCGCCGTCGCGCACTCCCAGCTCTTCACCTACGTCGACTCCGTGACGCAGCGCCTGGGCCTGGAGGCCTGCGCAAGCTTCGCGCTCGTCTCCACCTTCGTCGCCGACCTGGGCAACACCGTCCTCTTCCCCGCCCTCACCACGGGTGGGCTCCTGCACGTCCTCTCCCAGGAGTGCGCCTCCAGCCCCGCGGCACTGGCCGACTACTTCGCGCGTCACCCCATCGACTGCATGAAGGTGGTGCCTTCGCACCTGGCCGCATTGCTTACTGCTCCCGAGCCTCGCCACGTCCTGCCTCGCAAGCGTCTGGTGCTCGGCGGTGAGTCCTCCACCTGGGCCCTGCTCCAGTCCGTGCATGCGCTCGCTCCGGACTGCGAGGTTCACAACCACTACGGCCCCACCGAGACGACCGTTGGCGTGCTCGCAGGCCGTGTGCTCCTGCCTCCGGCAAATCCGACTCCCGCCTCCGTGGCACTGGGCTGGCCGCTGGCGCACTCTCGCCTCTACGTCCTGGATGCTTCGCTGCGGCCCACTCCGCTGGGCGTCCCCGGCGAGCTCTTCGTCGGTGGCGCACAGGTGACGCGCGGCTACCTCGGCCGCCCTGACTTGACGGCCGAGCGCTACGTGCCGGATCCGTTCAGCCCTATTGCCGGTGCTCGCATGTACCGCACGGGTGACCGCGTGCGCTGGCTCGCGGACGGCCGCGTGGAGTTCCTCGGCCGCGTCGACTTCCAGGTGAAGGTGCGTGGCTTCCGCGTGGAGCCCGGCGAAATCGCCACCGTGCTTCGTGCACTTCCCTCCGTGCATGAAGCCGTCGTCGTGGCTCGCGAGGATTCTCCCGGCGAGGCACGCCTCGTCGCCTACGTCGTCGCGGACTCCACGGACGTGTCCTCGCTCCGCGACGCCCTGAAGCAGCGGCTGCCCGAGTACATGGTGCCCTCCGCCTTCGTCTTCCTGGAGGCCCTGCCCCTCACTCCCAACGGCAAGGTCGACCGCAAGGCCCTTCCCGTTCCCGAAGCCACCAGCTCTTCCTCCGCCTACGTCGCCCCGGGCACGCCTACCGAGGAGAAGCTCGCGTCCCTCTGGGCCGAGGTGCTGCGCCTTCCCCGCGTAGGCTCCACCGACCACTTCTTCGAGCTGGGCGGACACTCGCTGCTGGCCACGCAGCTCGTGGCCCGCGTGCGCGCGGCTTTCGACGTGGAGCTGCCCCTGCGCTCCGTCTTCGAAGCCCCGAGCCTGACAGGCCTCGCGCGCCGCATCGATGACGCCAGGGCCCGTACGTCCGGGCTTCTGGCACCACCCCTCGTCGCGGTGCCTCGCACGGGGGAGCTGCCGCTGTCGTTCGCGCAGCAGCGGCTCTGGTTCCTGGATCAGCTCCAGCCTGGAACGGCCACGTACAACATGCCGTACGCGCTGCGCCTGGAGGGTCCAGCCGACGTCTCCGCCCTGGAGCGCGCCTTCCACGAGCTCATCCGCCGTCACGAGTCCCTGCGCACCACCTTCCACGCGCACGCGGGCGAGCCCGTCCAGCGCATCCACTCCTCCGTGGACTTCATCCTGGACCGGGTGGACCTGGAGCACCTCACCGAGGAGGCGCGTCAGACGGAAGCGCAGCGGCTCGCCGCCGAGGAAGCGCTGCGTCCCTTTGAGCTCACCCGGGGCCCGCTGCTGCGCGCCTCGCTCCTGAAGCTCACCGAGCACCAGCACGTGCTGCTCGTGACACTGCACCACATCGTCTCGGACGGATGGTCTCGCGGGGTGCTCGTGCGCGAGGTGGCCGCGCTCTATGCGGCCTTCGTCCAGAACAGGCCTTCACCGCTTCCCGACCTGCCCTTGCAGTATGCCGACTTCGCCGTCTGGCAGCGCTCGTGGCTGCAAGGCGATGCGCTCGGAGCGCAGCTGGACTACTGGAAGCAGCAGCTCTCCGGTGCTCCCGCCCTGCTGGAGCTGCCCACGGACAAGCCGCGTCCCGCAGTGCAGTCTCAGCGCGGTGCGTCCCTGCCCGTGCACCTGCCTCTGTCTTTGTCAGCGGCGCTGTCCGACTTCTGTCAGCGCGAGGGCGTCACGCCCTTCATGGCCCTGCTGGCCGCCTTCCAGGTGCTGCTGTCGCGCTACTCCGGCCAGGAGGACGTCTCCGTCGGCTCTCCCATCGCTGGCCGCACTCGCGCGGAGACCGAGGGCCTCATCGGCTTCTTCGTCAACACACTCGTGTTGCGCTCGAACGTGCAGCCCGCGGCTTCGTTCCGCCAGCTCGTGGCCCAGGTGCGTGACACCACCCTGGCCGCCTACGAGCACCAGCACCTGCCCTTCGAGAAGCTCGTCGAGGAGCTGCAGCCACAGCGCAGCCTGAGTCACTCGCCCCTCTTCCAGGTCATGCTCGTGCTGCAGAACATGCCTGCCACGGAGCTGAGCCTCGCGGGCCTGACCTTCCGGCCCCTGGAGCAGGACTTCGAGTCCACCAAGTTCGATCTGCGGCTCTCCCTGACGCAGACACCCCAGGGTCTCACGGGAGCCCTTGGCTACCGCACGGACCTGTTCGAGCAGGCCACCGTCTCCCGCATGGTGGAGCACCTGCGCGTCCTGCTGGAGGCCGCGCTTGCCTCTCCTGGGATGCTTGTCAGTGAGTTGCCGCTCCTGACGGACACGGAGCGGAAGCTGCTGCTTCAGGACTTCGTCTCCACGGAGGCGCCGCTTCCTCTGCCTCGGAGCGTGCACTCCCTCTTCGAACAGCGGGCTGCCCTCCAGCCGGATGCGCCCGCCGTGGCGTGCGACGGCCAGGTGCTCACCTACGGAGAGCTGGACGCACGTGCCAACCAGTTGGCCTGGCACCTGCGCTCGCTGGGCGTCGGCACCGATTCGTGCGTCGCCCTGTGCCTGGAGCGCTCCGTCGAGACTGTCGTTGCGCTGCTGGGCGTCTGGAAGGCCGGTGGTGCCTACGTGCCGCTGGATCCGGCTCAGCCCGCATTGCGCTTGCAGTCCCTGGTGCAGGAAGTCTCCGCGCCCGTCGTCGTTACGGTGGCTCGCCACGCGTCCGCGTTTGCCTCTTCCAGCGCGCACGTCGTTCGTCTGGATGAGGACGCCCTGGCGCTTTCGTGCCTGCGCACCGATGCGCCTCCCGCCAAGGCATTGGCGGACTCTCTCGCCTACGTCCTCTTCACTTCGGGCTCCACCGGCAGGCCCAAGGGCGTCGCCGTCGCGCACTCCCAGCTCTTCACCTACGTCGACTCCGTGACGCAGCGACTGGGCCTGGAGGCTTGCTCCAGCTTCGCGCTCGTCTCCACCTTCGTCGCCGACCTGGGCAATACCGTCCTCTTCCCCGCCCTCACCACGGGTGGGCTCCTGCACGTCCTCTCCCAGGAGTGCGCTTCCAGCCCCGCGGCACTGGCCGACTACTTCGCGCGTCATCCCATTGACTGCATGAAGGTGGTGCCTTCGCACCTGGCCGCATTGCTCACCGCTCCCGAGCCTCGCCACGTCCTGCCTCGCAAGCGTCTGGTGCTCGGCGGTGAGTCCTCCACCTGGGCCCTGCTCCAGTCCGTGCATGCGCTCGCTCCGGACTGCGAGGTGCACAACCACTACGGCCCCACCGAGACGACTGTCGGCGTGCTCGCAGGCCGCGTGCAGCTGCCTCCGGCACACCCGGCTCCCGCCTCCGTGGCACTGGGCTGGCCGCTGGCGCACTCCCGCCTCTACGTCCTGGATGCTTCGCTGCGGCCCACGCCTCTGGGCGTCCCCGGCGAGCTCTTCGTCGGTGGCGCGCAGGTGACGCGTGGCTACCTCGCTCGGCCTGACCTGACGGCTGAGCGGTACGTGCCGGATCCGTTCAGCCCCATCCCTGGCGCTCGCATGTACCGCACGGGTGACCGCGTGCGCTGGCTCGCGGACGGCCGCGTGGAGTTCCTCGGCCGCGTCGACTTCCAGGTGAAGGTGCGTGGCTTCCGCGTGGAGCCCGGCGAAGTCGCCACCGTGCTGCGGACGCTTCCCTCCGTGAACGAAGCCGTCGTCGTGGCTCGCGAAGACTCCCCCGGCGACACGCGCCTGGTCGCCTACGTCGTCGCGGACTCCACGGACGTGTCCGCGCTTCGGGAGAGCCTGAAGCAGCGGCTGCCCGAGTACATGGTGCCCTCCGCCTTCGTCTTCCTGGAGGCCCTGCCTCTCACTCCCAACGGCAAGGTCGACCGTCAGGCGCTGCCCATCCCGCAGGCATCCGCATCCTCCACCGGGTACGTCTCCCCAACCACTCCCACCGAGGAACTGCTCGCGTCCCTCTGGGCCGACGTGCTGCGCCTGGAACGCGTTGGCATCGCGGAGGACTTCTTCGCCCTCGGCGGCCATTCACTGCTGGCCACACAGCTGGTCTCCCGCATCCGTTCCGCCTTCGGCGTGGAAGTGCCGCTGCGCGCGCTCTTCGAGGCGCCCACCATCGCGGCCCTCGCACCGCGCATCGAGGCCGCGCGACAGGCGCATGCTTTCCAGGCCCCTCCGCTGGCGCCGGCGCCGCGCACGGGAGAGCTGCCGCTGTCTTTCGCGCAGCAGCGCCTGTGGTTCATGGATCAGCTCGTCCCCGGGTCGTCCACCTACAACATCCCGTCCATCCTCCGGCTGGAAGGCGAGCTGCACCTCGAAGCCCTGAGGCAGAGCCTCACCGAGCTGGTGCGCCGCCACGAGGCCCTGCGCACCACCTTCTCCGAAACCCAGGGTCAGCCCTTCCAGCGCATCGCTTCCCCCAGCGACCTGCCCCTGCCGATGGTGGACCTCCGCCACCTGGGCGATGCGGCTTTCGACGAAGCGCGGCACCTGGCGTCCATCGAGGCCCAGCGTCCCTTCAACCTGGCCGCCGGTCCGCTCGTGCGCGCGCTGCTGCTGAAGCTCACGCCTACCGAGCACGTGCTCGTCTTCACCCTGCACCACATCGTGTCCGACGGCTGGTCCCGCGGTGTCCTCATCCGCGAGGTGGCCGCGCTCTACACGGCCTTCTCCGAAGGTCAGCCCTCACCCCTGCGTGAGCTGCCCATCCAGTACGCCGACTACGCCCTCTGGCAGCGCTCCTGGTTGCAGGGCGAGGTGCTCGACACCCAGCTTGCCTACTGGCGCCAGCGCCTCTCGGACGCGGCTCCGCTGGAGCTGGCCACTGACTTCCCCCGCCCCGCCGTGCAGAAGGCCCACGGTGGCGTGCAGCCACTGCGGCTGCCCCTGCCGCTGACGGGTGCGCTCAAGGCGCTCGCCCAGCGTGAAGCAGTCACGCCCTTCATGCTCCTGATGGCTGCCTTCCAGGCGCTGCTGGCCCGCTACTCCGGCCAGGAGGACATCAGTGTCGGCACGCCCATCGCCGGCCGTACTCGCGTGGAGACCGAGGGCCTCATCGGCTTCTTCGTCAACACGCTCGTCCTTCGCTCTCACGTCGCGTCGGGTGCCTCGTTCCGCCAGTTGCTCCAGCAGGTGCGTGAAGCGTCCCTCGGCGCCTACGCACACCAGGACATCCCCTTCGAGCGACTCGTCGAGGACCTGAGGCCCCAGCGCGACCTGACGCGCCCGCCGCTCTTCCAGGCCCTCTTCGCCCTGCAGAACACGTCCATGCCTTCGCTCCAGCTCCCCGGGCTCTCCCTGCGAGGCCTGGAGCTGGAGGGCCACAACGTCAAGGCCGAGCTGGAGCTGTTCGTCTTCGAGTCCTCCGACGGCTTCGAGGGCGCGCTCTGCTTCAACACCGACCTCTTCGCTCCCGCTACCGCACAGCGCATGGCGCGGCACTTCGTCTCCCTTGTCGAAGCGCTCGTCTCCCATCCCGAGGCGCCGCTCGCCTCCGCGCCCATGCTTTCCCAGGACGAGCTGCGCCAGCTCCTGGTGCAGTGGAACGACACGCGGTCGCCGTTCCCCGACGAGCTCTCCATCCACCAGCGCTTCGCGGATCAGGCGCGCGCGGTGCCCGACGCGGTGGCCGTGGTCTTCGGTGATGACCACCTCACGTACCGGCAGCTGGATGAGCGCGCCAACCAGCTCGCCCATGCGCTCATCGGCCTGGGCGTGCGTCCGGGCACTCCCGTGGCGCTGGGCCTCGGGCGCTCGCTCGACCTCATCGTCGCCATCCTGGGTGTCCTCAAGGCCGGCGGGGCCTACGTCCCGCTGGAGATGAACTACCCCCACGAGCGCCTCGCCATGCTGCTGGAGGACTCCGGGGCGCCCGTGCTGGTGACCCGCTCCGATTGGGAGCAGAGCCTTCCGTCGTTCTTCGGCGCCTCCCTGCTGATGGATGACGACGCCGCGCTGCTCGAGCGCAAGCCGACTCATGCGCCCAGGGTGCCCGCATCGCCGGACAGCCTCGCCTACGTGATGTTCACCTCCGGCTCCACCGGCCGGCCCAAGGGCGTCATGGTGCCCCACCGCGGCGTCGTGCGGCTGGTGTGCGGCGCGTCCTACTTCCGCTTCGGTCCGGAGCACCGCTACTTCCAGCTGGCCCCCACCGCCTTCGACGCGTCCACGATGGAGATCTGGGGTGCGCTGCTGCACGGGGCCCAGCTGGTGCTCGCGCCGCCGCATTCGCTCTCGCTGGAGGAGCTCGCGGCCTTCTTCCGCCGCCATTCCCCGACGAGCGTCGTCCTCACCACGGCCCTCTTCGAGCAGCTGGCAATCCATCAGGGCGAGACCCTGGCGCGGGTCAACCAGCTCATGATCGGTGGCGACGTGATGCCCGCCGAGCGCGCCCGCCAGCACCTGGCGAAGCTGGCTCCTGGATCCGTGCTCGTCAACGGCTACGGCCCGACAGAGAACACCACCGCCTCCACCGCCCACGTCATGGGCCCGGGGTCCCCCGTCGGGCACGCGGTGCCCATCGGCAAGCCCATCGGGCAGTCCACGGTCTACGTGCTGGATACCCACCTGCGGCCTGTGCCCGTGGGCGTGGCTGGGGAGCTGTTCGTCGGTGGCGCCGGCCTCGCGTGGGGCTACCTGCGCCGCCCCGACCTCACCGCCGAGCGCTTCATTCCCAATGCCTTCACGTCCTCGCCCGGTGAGCGCCTCTACCGCACGGGCGACAAGGCCCGCTGGCGCGCGGACGGCACGTTGGAGTTCCTGGGCCGCACCGACTTCCAGGTGAAGGTGCGCGGCTTCCGCATCGAACCGGGTGAGGTGGAGTCCGCATTGCAGCGGCTGCCCGGTGTCGCCGAGACGCTGGTGATGGCCCGCGAGGACGTGCCCGGCGACAAGCGCCTCGTCGCCTACGTCGCCATTCCCTCCGGGGCCGGTGGACCGACGCTGGATGCCGCGGCGCTGCGAGCCCACCTCCAGCAACTGCTGCCTGCGCACATGGTGCCCTCCTCCTTCGTCGTGATGGAGGCCCTGCCCCTCACGCCCAATGGCAAGGTGGACCGCAACGCCCTTCCCGCCCCCACCGCGACCGCGCTGGAGCCGGGACGCTACGTGCCCCCGACGACTCCCACCGAGCAGAAGCTCGCGGCCCTCTGGACCGAAGTGCTCCGCGTGGAGCGCATCGGCGCGGAGGACGACTTCTTCGAGGTGGGTGGACATTCGCTGCTGGGGACCCAGCTCGTCTCGCGGATCCGCTCCGCCCTTGGCGTGGAGCTGCCCCTGCGTGCCCTCTTCGAGGCTCCCACGCTCGCCCGGCTCGCCCTCCGTGTGGACGAAGCGCTACAGGCCACCGAAGGCACCGCCCTGCCGGCACCCGCCGCCATCGCGCGTGGCGATGAAGCGCCGCTGTCGTTCGCTCAGCAGCGACTGTGGTTCCTGGATCAGCTCCAGCCCGGGACGGCCACGTACAACATCCCGGGCGCCCTGCGCCTGGACGGGCCGCTGGACCTGACAGCCTTGGAGCGCTCCTTCCGCGAGCTCCTCCAGCGCCACGAGTCCCTGCGCACCACCTTCCATGAGCACGCAGGCGAGCCCGTCCAACGATTCCACGCCACTGCCGACTTCAGCCTGGATGTGCAGGACCTGGAGCACCTCGCTCCGGACGCCCGCGACGCGGAGGCCCGGCGTCTCGCTGGCGCCGAAGCCTTGCGCCCCTTCGACCTCGCGAAGGGTCCGCTGCTGCGCGCCTCGCTGCTGAGGCTCGCTGAGCACCAGCACGTGCTGCTCGTGACGATGCACCACATCGTCTCCGACGGCTGGTCCATGGGCATCCTCGTGCGCGAACTGGGTGCCCTCTACCGCGCCTTCGCCGCCGGCCTGGACTCACCGCTGGCTGCACTGCCCCTCCAGTACGCCGACTACGCTCTCTGGCAGCGCAACTGGTTGCAGGGTGACGCCCTTGAGCGGCAGCGCTCCTGGTGGCGTCAGCACCTGTCCGGCGCACCGCGTGCGCTGGAGCTGCCCACCGACTTCCCGCGTCCCGCCGTCCAGTCCTTCGCTGGCGCCTCCGTCCAGTTCCTGCTTCCCGCGGAGCTTGCCAACGGCCTCCAGACGCTGGCCCAGTGTAACGGCGCCACGCTCTTCATGGCGCTGCTGGCCTCCACCCAGGCCTTGCTCGCGCGCCACTCCGGGCAGGACGACATCGTCATCGGCTCGCCCATCGCGGGCCGCCGCTTCGCGGAGCTCGAAGGCCTCATCGGCTTCTTCATCAACACGCTCGCGCTGCGCTCCCGCCTGGATGACGGCCCCACCTTCGTGGAACTGCTGGGCCGCGTGCGTGAAGCCACCCTCGGGGCCTACGCGCACCAGGACATTCCCTTCGAGAAGCTCGTCGAAGAGCTGCAGCCCCAGCGCGACCTGAGCCGCTCACCGCTCTTCCAGGTGATGCTCATCCTCCAGAACACGCCCCGCGCGGAGGAAGGCGCACGGCCCGACGCCCTGTCCCTGCGCCCCGTCGAGCAGGACGGCAGCACGTCCTCGAAGTTCGACCTCTCCTTCGTCTTCACGGACTCGCCCCAGGGGCTGGCCGGCTCCGTCACGTACAGCACCGCCCTGTTCCGCGAGGACTCCATTCGCCGGCTCATCAGCCACCTGCGCGTGCTGCTTCAGGCCGTCGTCCTGGATGCCGGGCAGCCTGTGTCCGCGCTGCCCCTCATGGACGAGGCCGAGCAGCGCCAGGTGCTGCTCGACTGGAACGACACCCGCGTCGACTTCCCGCGCGCAGCCACCCTGCCGGAGCTGACCCAGGCGCAAGTGGAGCGCACACCGGATGCCGTGGCGCTCATTTTCGAGGACCGTACGCTCACGTACCGGGAGCTGGATGCGCGGGCCAATCAGCTCGCCCATGCCCTCATCGCGCGCGGCGTGGGGCCCGAGGTTCGCGTCGGCCTGCTGCTGGAGCGCTCCCTGGAGCTCGTCGTCGCCCTGCTCGCCACGCTCAAGGCCGGCGGCGCCTACGTCCCCTTCGACCCCGCCTACCCCGCCCAGCGCCTCACCTGGATGCTGGAGGACGCGCGCCCCGCCGTGCTGTTGGCCCAGGAGCACCTGCTGTCGCGCCTGCCCGCGCATGACGCCCAGGTGCTGTGCATCGACACCCAGTGGGAGGCCATCGCGCTCCAGCCCCGGCATGCGCCTCCCCCTCGCGCCACCGCCGACGGCCTGGCCTACGTCATCTTCACCTCCGGCAGCACGGGGCGCCCCAAGGGCGCGATGAATGCCCATGGCCCCGTCGTCAACCGGCTGCTGTGGATGCAGTCCGCCTACGCCTTGGGCCCTTCGGACGTCGTCCTGCAGAAGACGCCCTTCAGCTTCGACGTCTCCGTCTGGGAGTTCTTCTGGCCCCTCATGACGGGCGCACGCCTCGTTGTCGCCAAGCCCGGCGGCCACCAGGACCCGGCCTACCTCGCGCGCCTCATCTCCGAGGCCGGCGTCACCACGCTGCACTTCGTGCCCTCCATGCTCCAGGTGTTCCTGGAGGAGCCCGGGCTGGAAGCGTGCACCTCCCTGCGCCGCGTGGTGTGCAGCGGCGAGGCCCTGCCGGTGGAGCTTGCCGAGCGCTGCTTGCAGCGGCTGCCGTGGGCCGGGCTTCACAACCTCTACGGCCCCACCGAGGCCGCCGTCGACGTCACCTTCCACCCGTGCCTGCCGGGTGAGTCGCGACGCTCCGTACCCATTGGCCGACCGGTGGCCAATACCCAGATCCGCCTGCTGGACTCCCGCCTGGAGCCGGTGCCCGTGGGCGTGCCGGGAGAGCTCTTCATTGGCGGCGTGCAGGTGGGACGCGGCTACCTGGGACGCCCGGAGCTGACGGCCGAGCGCTTCATTCCGGATGCCTTCAGCGACACACCGGGCGCGCGGCTGTACCGCACGGGCGACGTGGCCCGCTGGCTGCCCGACGGTGCCATCGAGTACGTGGGCCGTGCGGACTTCCAGGTGAAGGTGCGCGGCCTGCGCATCGAGTTGGGCGAGATTGAGTCCGCGCTGGAGCAGCACCCCGGCGTGCGCCAGGCGGTGGTCGTGGCCCGCGAGGACGTGGCTGGCGACAAGCGCCTCGTCGCCTACGTCGTCCCCGCCTCCGCGACCCTCGACATCGCCACCGTGCGCGAGGCCCTGCGGCAGCGGCTGCCCGAGTACATGGTGCCCTCCGCCTTCGTCGCGCTGGAGGCCCTGCCGCTCTCACCCAACGGCAAGCTCGACCGCAACGCGCTTCCCGCGCCGGAGGCCTCCGCGCAGGAACGTGAGTCGTACACGCGCCCAAGCACGCCCACCGAGGAACTGCTGGCCGGCCTCTGGGCCAACGTGCTCCGTGTGGATCGCATCGGACGCGAGGACGACTTCTTCGCGCTCGGTGGCCACTCCTTGATGGCCACGCAGCTCGTCTCGCGGATCCGCTCCGCCTTCGGCGTGGAGCTGCCCCTGCGTGCCCTCTTCGAGGCCCCCACGCTCGCCCGGCTCGCCCTCCGTGTGGACGAAGCGCTACAGGCCACCGAAGGCACCGCCCTGCCGCCACCCGCCGCCATCGCGCGTGGCGATGAAGCGCCGCTGTCGTTCGCTCAGCAGCGACTGTGGTTCCTGGATCAGCTCCAGCCCGGGACTTCCACGTACAACATCCCGGGCGCCCTGCACCTGGACGGGCCGCTGGACCTGACAGCCTTGGAGCGCTCCTTCCGCGAGCTCCTCCAGCGTCACGAGTCCCTGCGCACCACCTTCCATGAGCACGCGGGCGAGCCCGTCCAACGCTTCCACTCCACCGCTGACTTCACCCTGCACGTGCAGGACCTGGAGCACCTCGCTCCGGACGCGCGCGAAGCTGAGGCCCGGCGTCTTGCTGGCGCCGAAGCCCTGCGCCCCTTCGACCTCGCGAAGGGCCCGCTGCTCCGCGCCTCGCTGCTGAGGCTTGCCGAGCAGCAGCACGTGCTGCTCGTGACGATGCACCACATCGTCTCCGACGGCTGGTCCATGGGCATCCTCGTGCGCGAGCTGGGTGCCCTCTACCGCGCCTTCTCCACAGGCCTCACTTCGCCACTGGCTGCACTGCCCCTCCAGTACGCGGACTACGCTCTCTGGCAGCGCAACTGGTTGCAGGGAGACGCCCTCGAGCGGCAGCGCTCCTGGTGGCGTCAGCACCTGACCGGCGCACCGAGCGCGCTGGATCTGCCCACCGATTTCCCCCGTCCCGCCGTCCAGTCCTTCCGCGGCGCCTCCGTCCAGTTCCTGCTCCCCCAGGAGCTTTCCAACGGCCTCCAGACGCTGGCCCAGCGGCACGGCGCCACGCTCTTCATGGCGCTGCTGGCTTCCACCCAGGCCCTGCTCGCGCGCCACTCCGGGCAGGACGACGTCGTCATCGGCTCGCCCATCGCGGGCCGCCGCTTCGCGGAGCTCGAAGGCCTCATCGGCTTCTTCATCAACACGCTCGCGCTGCGCTCCCGCTTGGATGACGGCCCCACCTTCGTGGAACTGCTCGGCCGCGTGCGTGAAGCCACCCTCGGGGCCTACGCGCACCAGGACATCCCCTTCGAGAAGCTCGTCGAGGAGCTTCAGCCTCAGCGCGACCTGAGCCGCTCACCGCTCTTCCAGGTGATGCTCATCCTCCAGAACGCGCCCCGCGCGGAGGAAGGTGCACGGCCTGACATCCTGTCCCTGCGCCCCGTCGAGCAGGACGGAAGCACGTCCTCGAAGTTCGACCTCACCTTCGCCTTCACGGACTCGCCCCAGGGTCTGGCCGGTTCCATCACGTACAGCACCGCCTTGTTCCGCGAGGACTCCATCCGCCGGCTCGTCGGCCATCTGCGCGTGCTGCTGGAGGCCGCCGTTCGCACGCCAGGAACACGCGTGCACGACCTGCCCCTGCTCCCGCCCGAGGAGTGCCAGCAGGTGCTCCTCGCGTGGAACGACACTGCCCGTCCCTTCGACGCCACCCGCGTCCACTCCCGGTTCGAAGCCCAGGCCACCCGCACACCGGACGCGGTCGCGCTCGTCGCCGGAGAGGAGCGGCTCACCTACCGTGAGCTCCACCAGCGAGTCCTGCGCCTCTCACGCAGGCTCCAGGCGCTGGGCGTGCGCCCGGATGAGCCCGTGGCCCTGTGCGCCCGCCGCGCTCCGGACATGGTCGTGGCGATGCTCGCCATCCTCCATGCTGGCGGCGCCTACCTGCCGTTGGATCCGGGCTACCCGGCGGACCGCCTCGCCTGGATGCTCCGCGACTCGCGGGCCCGCGTGCTCGTCACCCAACGGCCGCTGCGGGACGCGGTGCCGGCGGACGGGCTGGACGTGGTGTTCATCGAGGAGACCGGCGACGGCGAGGCCGCGCACGCTCCGGGTGCCTCCCTGCCCGCGACGCTGGCCTACGTCATCTACACGTCGGGAAGCACAGGCCGCCCCAAGGGCGTCATGGTGACCCATCACACCCTCTCGAACTTCCTGGAGGCCATGGACGCGGAGCTGGAGACGTCCACTCCAGGCACCTGGCTCGCCGTCACCAGCATCTCCTTCGACATCCACGTCCTGGAGCTGCTCTGGACGCTGACGCGCGGCTTCCAGGTCGTCCTCCACGACGAGCAGGCCGTGGCCCGGAGCGGCGCGCTCCCGCTCGCGCAGCTGCTGCGTCGCCACGCTGTCACCCACCTGCAGTGCACGCCCGCCTTCGCGCGCACACTCGTGCTGGCGCCCGACTCCGTGACGTCGCTGGGAGCACTGCGGCACCTGCTCGTCGGCGGCGAAGCCTTGCCCGGGGCGCTCGCGCTCCAGCTGCGGGAAGCCGTGCCCTCGGCCTTGCTGCGCAACATGTATGGGCCCACGGAGACCACCGTCTATTCCTCCGTGCACGCCGTCACCGGCGAGGCACTGCCCGCCACCATCTCCATTGGCGCGCCCATCGCGAACACGCGCCTGTACGTGTTGGATCCGCGGGGCCAGCCCGTGCCCGTGGGTGTTCCCGGTGAGCTCTTCATCGCGGGCGACGGCGTGGTGCGCGGCTACCTGGCGCGCCCGGAACTGACCGCCGAGCGCTTCGTGCCGGATGCCCTCTCCGGCGACCCCGGCGCTCGCATGTACCGCACGGGCGACCTCGCGCGCTGGCGCTCCGACGGGACGCTCGACTTCCTGGGCCGCACCGACTTCCAGGTGAAGGTGCGTGGCTTCCGCATCGAACCCGGAGAGGTGGAGGCCGCTCTCGTCCGGCACCCGGACGTGCTCCAGGCAGTGGCCGGGGCCCGGCTCGACGCTTCCGGCGATGGCAGGCTCGTGGCGTGGCTGGTGCTGCGGGACGGACAAACGCTGGAGCCCGCGGCGCTGCGCGACTTCGCCCGCCAGCACCTGCCCGAGCACCTGGTGCCGTCGCTCTTCATGGCGCTGGATGCGTTCCCGCTCACGCCCAATGGCAAGGTGGACCGCAAGGCCCTGCCCCTGCCGGAGGCTCCGGTCTCCACCGCCGGGTATGTCGCCCCGCGCACGCCCACCGAGGAGCAGGTCGCGGCGCTCTGGGCCCAGGTGCTTCGCGTGCCGCGCGTGGGTGCCACCGACCACTTCTTCGAACTGGGCGGTCACTCACTCCTGGCCACGCAGCTCGTCTCGCGCCTGCGCGCCACGTTCGGCGTCGAGCTGCCCCTCCAGGCGCTGTTCGAAGGGCCGACCCTGGCGGAGGTGGCGGCACGCATCGACGCCGCGCTCCAGTCCGGCCAGCTCGCGGCGGCGCCGCCCCTCCAGCGCGCGCCGTCCTCCGAGGCGCTGCCCGTCTCGTACTCGCAGCACCGGGTGTGGTTGCTCGACCAGCTGGCCCCCGGCGGCACGGCCTTCAACATGCCCCTGGCCCTGCGCCTGTCGGGAGCGCTGGACGTCCAGGCCCTGCGCCACGCCCTCGAGGCCCTGGTGCACCGGCACGAAGCCCTGCGCACCACGTTCCGCGCGACCGCCGAGGGCCCCATCCAGGTCATCGCGCCGCCCGGCCCCCTGACGCTGGAGCCCATCGACCTGCGCTCGCTGCCCGCCGACGCGCGTGAGGCCGAGGCGCAGCGACGCTCCGACGCGGAGGCCTTGCGTCCCTTCGACCTGGCCACGGGCCCGCTGCTGCGCGTGTCGCTGCTGGTCCTGGACGCCGGGGAGCACGTGCTGCTCCTCACGCTGCATCACATCATCAGCGACGGCTGGTCCATGTCCGTGATGGTGCGCGAGGTGGTGGAGCTCTACCGGGCCTTCGCCACCCACACCCCCGCGTCCCTGCCGCCCCTGCCCCTCCAGTTCGGCGACTACGCCGCCTGGCAGCGCCAGTGGCTGCAAGGGGACGTGCTGGAGGAGCAGCTCACCTGGTGGCGGCGCCAGCTGGACGGGGCACCGCAAGCGCTGGAGCTGCCCACCGACCGGCCCCGCGCGCCCCACGCCTCGCTCCGTGCGGGGCTGCTCCCCGTGGAGCTTCCGCTGGCGCTGAGCGAAGCCGTGGAGGCGCTCTGCCGCCGCGAGGGCGTCACGCCCTTCATGTTCCTGCTGGCGGCCTTCCAGGTGCTCCTGGCGCGCTACTCCGGCCAGGACGACATCAGCGTGGGTTCGCCCGTCGCGGGCCGCAACCGCGCGGAGCTGGAAGGGCTCATCGGCTTCTTCCTCAACACCCTGGTCCTGCGCACCCGCCTGGACGGGGACCCCACCGTGCGCGAGCTGCTGGCCCGTGTGCGCACCACCGCGCTGGACGCCTTCGCGCACCAGCACGTGCCCTTCGAACAGCTCCAGCCGATGCGCGACCTGCACCAGGCGCCGCTGTTCCAGGTGATGTTCATTCTCCAGAACACGCCCCCGGCGGAGCTGTCCGTCCCGGGGCTGACGTTCCGCGCGCTCCCGTCGCGAGGCCGCGCCGCCAAGTTCGACCTGACGCTGGCGCTCAGCCGGACCGAGAGGGGCTTCACGGGGACCCTGGAGTATGCCCAGGACTTCTACGACGCCTCCACCGCCGAGCGGCTGATGCACCACCTGCGCGTGCTGGTGGAGGCCCTGGTGGCCGCTCCCGAGCGCCGGCTCTCCGCGCTCCCGCTGCTGACGGAAGCGGAGCGCCAGCAGGTGCTGGTGGACTGGAACGCCACGCGCGCGGACTTCCCCGACGCCTGCGTGCACACCCTCTTCGAGGCCCAGGTGCGCCGCGCGCCAGACGCACGCGCCGCCACGTTCGGGGGAACGCACCTCACGTACGCGGAGCTGGACACCCGCGCCAACCAGGTCGCCCACGCGCTGCGCCGCCGGGGTGTCGGGCCCGAGGTGCGCGTGGCCCTGAGCGTGGAGCGCTCGCTGGACGTCGTCATCGGCCTGCTGGGCATCCTCAAGGCCGGAGGCGCGTGGGTGCCGGTGGATCCGCTCCTGCCGAGCGAGCGGCGCGCCTTCATGTTGGAGGACAGCGGCGCCCGGGTGCTGCTGACGCAGGCGGCGCTGCGCGACCGCTTCCCCGAGCCCCACCGCACGTCCGCGCTCTGCCTGGACGCGGAACGCGACGCCCTCGCGCAGGAGCGCACCGACGCACCGGCCTGCGGCGTCACCCCGCGCCACCTGGCGTACCTGCTCTACACGTCCGGCAGCACCGGCCTGCCCAAGGGCACCCTGGTGGAGCACCGGAGCGTGGCCAACCTCGTCACGCACGAGGCGCTGGCGTATGGCATCGGGCCGGGGGACCGCGTCCTCCAGTTCGCCAACCTGAGCTTCGACCTGTCGGTGGAGGAGATCTTCACCACGCTGTGCGCCGGCGCGACGCTGGTGCTGGCGCCGATGGAGAAGCTGATGCCGGGCGCGCCGCTCCAGCAGTTGCTGCGCGAGGAGGCCCTCACCGTCATCAGCCTCACGCCCGCGGCGCTGGCGGCCACGCCCGCGGACGGGCTGCCCGCGCTGCGCACCGTCATCTCCGGAGGCGAGGCGCTGCCAGCCGACGTGGTGGCGAGCTGGGCCTCCGGGCGGAGGTTGCTCAACACCTACGGCCCCACGGAGGCCACGGTGGTGGCCACGCTCACCGACTGCGTGGCGGACGGACGGGTGCCCGCCATCGGCAGGCCCCTGGCCAACGTGCGCGCCTACGCGCTGGACGCGCGCGGCGAGCCGGTGCCCGTGGGCGTGCGGGGAGAGCTGTACCTGGGAGGCGTGGGCGTGGCGCGTGGCTACGCGGGGCGTCCCGCGCTGACGGCCGAGCGCTTCCTGCCGGACGCCTTCTCGGGCGAACCCGGAGCAAGGCTGTACCGCACGGGCGACGTGGTGCGCTGGCGCGAGGACGGCACGCTGGAGTTCGTTGGCCGCGCCGACGCGCAGGTGAAGGTGCGCGGCTTCCGCATCGAACTGGGAGAGGTGGAGGCGGTGCTGCGCGCGGCCCCCTCGGTGAAGGAGGCGGTGGTGCTGGTGCGCGAGGACGTGCCGGGCGACCGGCGCCTCGTGGCCTACGTCGTCGCGGACGCGCCGGACGCGGCCGCGCTCCGGGAGCACCTGAAGCAGCACCTGCCCGAGTACATGGTGCCCGCGGCCTTCGTGGCGCTGCCCGCCCTGCCCCTCACCGCCAACGGCAAGGTGGACCGCAAGGCCCTGCCCGCGCCGGACTTCACCGGCGAGGACCGCGAGCACGTCCCGCCGCGCACCGGCACCGAGGAGCGGCTCGCCGGGCTGTGGCGTCCGCTCCTGGGTGTCCCCCGGGTGGGAGCCACCGACAGCTTCTTCGACCTGGGCGGCCACTCACTGCTGGCCACGCAGGCCATCAGCCGCATCCGGGAGGCGTTCGGCGTGGAACTGCCACTGCGCGCCCTCTTCGACGCGCCCACCGTCGAAGGGCTGGCCGCGCGCATCGACGCGGCCCTCGAAGGCCGGGGCATGCCGGCGCCTTCCCGCCGGCGTGAAGGCCCCGCGCTGTCCGTGCCCCTCCTCCCGCTGGAGGAGGTCGCGGCGCGCGAAGTGGCGAAGCCCACTCCGGTGGAGCCGGGCGAGGACTCCGCCAACGTCCGCCCGCTCACGGACGCCGAGCGTCGGCAGGTGCTGGTGGAGTGGAACGCGACGGCGGCCGACTTCCCGCGCGATGCCACGCTGCATGGCCTCATCGAGGCCCAGGTGGAGCGCACGCCCGACGCGGTTGCTTTGGTGTTCGAGGGCCGCACGCTCACGTACCGGGAGCTGGACGCGCGGGCCAATCAGCTCGCCCATGCCCTCATCGCGCGCGGCGTGGGGCCCGAGGTTCGCGTGGGCCTGCTGCTGGAGCGCTCCCTGGAGCTCGTCGTGGCCCTGCTCGCCACGCTCAAGGCCGGCGGCGCCTACGTCCCCTTCGACCCCGCCTACCCCGCCCAGCGCCTCACCTGGATGCTGGAGGACGCGCGCCCCGCCGTCCTCCTGGCCCAGGAGCACCTGCTGTCGCGTCTGCCCGCCCATGACGCCCGGGTGCTGTGCATCGACACCCAGTGGGAGGACATCTCGCTCCAGCCCCGGCATGCGCCTCCTCCTCGCGCCACCGCCGACGGCCTGGCCTACGTCATCTTCACCTCCGGCAGCACGGGGCGCCCCAAGGGCGCCATGAATGCCCATGGTCCCGTCGTCAACCGGCTGCTGTGGATGCAGTCCGCCTATGGCCTGGGGCCTTCGGACGTCGTCCTGCAGAAGACGCCCTTCAGCTTCGACGTCTCCGTCTGGGAGTTCTTCTGGCCCCTCATGACGGGTGCGCGCCTCGTCGTCGCCAAGCCCGGCGGACACCAGGACCCCGCCTACCTCGCGCGCCTCATCTCCGAGGCCGGCGTCACCACGCTGCACTTCGTGCCCTCCATGCTCCAGGTGTTCCTGGAGGAGCCCGGGCTGGAAGCGTGCACCTCCCTGCGCCGCGTGGTGTGCAGCGGTGAGGCCTTGCCGCTGGAACTCGCGGAGCGCTGCCTGCGACGGCTGCCGTGGGCCGGGCTGCACAACCTCTACGGCCCCACCGAGGCTGCCGTCGACGTCACCTTCCACCAGTGCCTGCCGGGTGAGTCGCGACGCTCCGTGCCCATTGGCCGGCCGGTGGCCAATACCCAGATCCGCCTGCTGGACTCCCGCCTGGAGCCGGTGCCCGTGGGCGTTCCCGGTGAGCTCTTCATTGGCGGCGTGCAGGTGGGGCGCGGCTACCTGGGACGCCCGGAGCTGACGGCCGAGCGCTTCATCCCGGATGGCTTCAGCGACTCGCCGGGCGCGCGGCTGTACCGCACCGGCGACGTGGCCCGCTGGCTGCCGGATGGCGCCATCGAGTACGTGGGCCGTGCGGACTTCCAGGTGAAGGTGCGCGGCCTGCGCATCGAACTGGGGGAGATTGAAGCCGCGCTGGAGCAGCACCCCGGCGTGCGCCAGGCGGTCGTGGTAGCCCGCGAGGACGTGGCTGGCGACAAGCGACTTGTCGCCTACGTCGTCCGGAGCAGCGGCACGGAGGCGGTGGAGGTCTCCGCGCTGCGCTCGCGGCTGCACGAGAAGCTGCCGGAGTACATGGTGCCCTCCGCCTTCGTGGTGCTGGAGGCCCTGCCCCTGACACCCAGTGGCAAGGTGGACCGCAAGGCCCTGCCCGCTCCCGAAGCCTCGCGGGTCCGCGTCCCCACCCGCCCGCCGCGCACCGACACGGAGCGCGAGCTGGCGGCGCTCTGGAGCCGCGTGCTTCGCGTCGAGGAACCCGGCGCCGAGGACAGCTTCTTCGACCTGGGCGGCCACTCGCTGAGCGCCACCCAGGTGCTCGCGCGTGTGCGTCAGCACTTCGGGGTCGAGCTCTCCCTGCCCGACTTCTTCGCGAGCCCCACCGTGGAGGCGGTGGCCCGCCGCATCGACGCGCTGGTGCTGGAGCGGCCCGCGGCGCCCGTGCCGCCGCTCCGCGCGCGGACCACGCAGGCCCCCGCGCCCCTGTCCTTCGCGCAGCAGCGCCTGTGGTTCCTCTCGAAGCTGGACCCCGACAGCACGAACTACAACCTCCCCACCGCCGTGCGTCTGGAGGGCCCGCTCGACGTGCCCGCGCTCACGCGCGCCCTGCGCGACGTGCTCCAGCGCCACGAGTCCCTGCGCACCACGCTCCAGGAGCACGGGCACCAGCCCGTCCAGGTCATCGCCCCGGAGCCTCCGCTGCCCGCGGTCTGGGCGGACGTCAGTGACCTACCCGCCAACGAACGCGAAGCCGCGCTCCAGCGCCTCGTCGAACACGAGGCAGGGCGGCCCTTCGACCTGTCGACGGGGCCGCTCTGGCGCGTGCTCCTCGTCCGGTTGGATGAGGCGCGACACGCGCTGCTCATCACCCTGCACCACGTCATCTCCGACGGCTGGTCCATGGGCGTCCTCGTCCAGGAGCTGACGACGCTGTACACGGCCCACGCGCAGGGACGACCCGCGAGCCTTGAACCGCTCGCCGTGCAGTACCCGGACTTCGCCCTCTGGCAGCGCGGGTGGCTGCGCGACGAGGTGCTGGAGGCACAGCTCGGCTGGTGGCGGGCCCGGCTCCAGGGCGCGCCCCGGACGCTGGAGCTGCCCACGGATCGCCCTCGCCCGGCCGCGCCGACGCTCCAGGGTGGCGCGCATGCGTTCCAGTTCCCCGTGGAGCTGTCGGAGGCGCTCCAGGCCCTCTGCCGCCAGGAGGGCGTCACGCCGTCCATGGTGGTGCTGGCCGCGTTCCAGGTGCTGCTGTCGCGCTACTCCGGCCAGGAGGACATCTCCGTGGGCTCGCCCATCGCCGGCCGCACGCACGCGGAGCTGGAGGGGCTCATCGGCTTCTTCGTCAACACGCTGGTCCTGCGCACGGACCTCGCCGGGGTCCCCAGCTTCCGCGCGCTGCTCGCCCGGGTGCGCGAGGTGACGCTGGGCGCCTATGCCCATCAGGACGTGCCCTTCGAGAAGCTGGTGGAAGCCCTGCGGCCCGAGCGCGTCGCCGGCCGCGCGCCCCTCTTCCAGGTGATGCTCGCGTACCAGAACGCCCCGATGCCCGAGGTGCTCGGGCCCGGGCTTCGGATGGGCTCGCTCAAGATCGAGCACCGCGCGGCGAAGTTCGACCTCGTCCTGTCCGTCAACGACCGGGGCCAGGGGCTGCGCGGCGTGCTGGAGTACAGCACCGACCTGTTCGACGCCTCGACGGCGGAGCGCATGATGGGCCACCTGCGCGTGCTGCTGGAGGGAGCGCTCGCGGGGCCGGATCATCCGCTCCACGCGCTGCCCCTGCTCACGGCTGGGGAGCGGCACCTGTTGTTCCGCACGTGGCGTGATTCATCCGCCGCCACCGCGAAGGACGCCGGCCTGCACCGGCTGCTCCAGGCCCAGGCCCGGCTCACGCCGGAGGCCGTGGCCGCGGAGCTGGAGGGCGAAACCCTCACCTGGTCCGAGGCACACCGGCGCGCTCGCGAGGTGTACCGGACGCTGGTCGCCCAGCGGAAGGTGGAGCTGCCCGCGCCGCCTCCGCTGGTCCCCGTGCCGCGCACGGGCCCGCTGCCGCTGTCGTTCGCGCAGCAGCGGCTGTGGTTCATTGATCAGCTGCAGCCCGGCACCGCCACGTACAACATCCCGTTCGCGCTGCGCGTGCGGGGAGCGCTGGACGTGCCAGCCCTGGAGCAGACCTTCCGCGCGCTCCTTCATCGTCACGAGGCCCTGCGCACCACGTTCGTGGTTCGTGACGCGGAGCCATTCCAGGAGGTCCATCCCGCCGGTGACTTCCACCTGACCGTGGTGGACCTGGGCGCGCTGCCCAGGGCCGAACGTGAGGCCGAGGCCCAGGGACGGGCCGCCGCCGAGGCCGTGCGTCCGTTCGACCTCGCGCGCGGGCCGCTGCTGCGCGCCTCGCTGATCCGGCTTGATTCGCAAGAGCACGTGCTGCTCTTGACGATGCACCACATCGTCTCCGACGGCTGGTCCATGGACGTGCTCGTGCGAGAAGTGGCGGGGCTCTACGGGGCCTTCGTCCAGGGCAGGTCCTCGCCGCTGCCAGCGCTGCCGGTCCAGTACGCGGACTACGCCGTGTGGCAGCGCTCGTGGTTGCAGGGAGAGGTGCTGGAGGCGCAGCTGGGCTACTGGAAGCAGCAGCTCACGGGCGCGCCTGCCCTGCTGGAGCTGCCCACGGATAGGCCGCGTCCCGCCGTGCAGTCCCAGCGCGGTGCGTCCCTGCCCGTGCACCTGCCGCTGTCCGATGCGCTCACGGACTTCTGCCAGCGTGAAGGCGTCACGCCCTTCATGGCCCTGCTGGCCGCCTTCCAGGTGCTGCTGTCGCGCTACTCCGGCCAGGAGGACGTCTCCGTCGGCACGCCCATCGCCGGCCGCACCCGGGGGGAGACCGAGGGCCTCATCGGCCTGTTCATCAACACCCTGGTCCTGCGCTCCCACGTCGCGCCGGACGCTTCGTTCCGGCAACTCCTGGCCCAGGTGCGTGACACCACCCTGGCCGCCTACGAGCACCAGCACCTGCCCTTCGAGAAGCTCGTCGAGGAGCTGCAACCGCAGCGCAGCTTGAGCCACTCGCCTCTCTTCCAGGTCATGCTCGTGCTGCAGAACGCGCCGGCCTCGGAGCTGAGTCTCGCCGGCCTGTCCTTCCAGCCGCTCGCGCGCGACTTCGAGGCGACCAAGTCCGACCTCACCCTGTCGCTCTCCCAGACGCCGCATGGCCTCACCGGCACCCTGGGCTACCGCACCGACCTCTTCGTGGAGGCCACCGTCTCCCGCATGGTGGAGCACCTGCACGTCCTCTTGGACGCCGCGCTTGCTTCGCCCGACTCACACGTCAGTGAGCTGCCGCTGCTGACGGACGCGGAGAAGAAGCTGCTCCTCTCGGACTTCGTCTCCACCGCGGCGCCGCTTCCTCCGCCGCGCAGCGTGCACTCCCTCTTCGAGCAGCGCGCTGCCCTCCAGCCGGATGCGCCCGCCGTGGCGTGCGACGGCCAGGTGCTCACCTACGGAGAGCTGGACGCACGTGCCAACCAACTGGCCTGGCACCTCCGCTCGCTGGGCGTCGGCACCGACTCGTGCGTCGCCCTGTGCCTGGAGCGCTCCGTTGAAACCGTCGTTGCCTTGCTGGGCGTCTGGAAGGCCGGGGGTGCCTACGTGCCACTGGACCCGGCTCAGCCTGCCCTACGCTTGCAGTCCCTCGTGCAGGAGGTCTCCGCGCCCGTCGTCGTTACGGTGGCCCGCCACGCGTCCGCGTTTGCCTCTTCCATCTCGCACGTCGTTCGCCCGGACGAGGACGCTTCGGTGCTTTCCGCGTCCTCCTTCGCCTCCTCTTCCAGCGCGCACGTCGTTCGCCTGGATGAGGACGCCTCGGTGCTCTCACGCCTGCGCACCGACGCGCCTTCGGGTGAGGCGCATCCGGGCTCCCTCGCCTACGTCCTCTTCACCTCCGGCTCCACCGGCAGGCCCAAGGGCGTCGCCGTCGCGCACTCCCAGCTTTCCACCTACGTCGATTCGGTGACGCAGCGTCTGGGCCTGGAGGCCTGCTCCAGCTTCGCGCTCGTCTCCACCTTCGTCGCCGACCTGGGCAACACCGTCCTCTTCCCCGCCCTCACCACCGGTGGCCTGCTTCACGTCCTCTCCCAGGAGTGCGCCTCCAGCCCCGCGGCACTGGCCGACTACTTCGCGCATCACCCCATTGACTGCATGAAGGTGGTTCCTTCGCACCTGGCCGCCCTTCTCACCGCTCCCGAGCCTCGACACGTCCTGCCTCGCAAGCGTCTGGTGCTTGGCGGTGAGTCCTCCACCTGGGCCCTGCTCCAGTCCGTCCATGCACTCGCTCCGGACTGCGAGGTGCACAACCACTACGGCCCCACCGAGACGACGGTCGGCGTGCTCGCTGGCCGCGTGCAGCTGCCTCCGGCAAATCCGACTCCCGCCTCCGTGGCACTGGGCTGGCCGCTGGCACACTCTCGCCTCTACGTCCTGGATGCTTCGCTGCGGCCCACTCCGCTGGGCGTCCCCGGCGAGCTCTTCGTCGGTGGCGCACAGGTGACGCGCGGCTACCTCGGCCGCCCTGACTTGACGGCCGAGCGCTACGTGCCGGACCCGTTCAGTCCTACCGCGGGCGCTCGCATGTACCGCACGGGCGACCGCGTGCGCTGGCTCGCGGACGGTCGAGTGGAGTTCCTCGGCCGCGTCGACTTCCAGGTGAAGGTGCGTGGTTTCCGTGTGGAGCCCGGCGAAATCGCCACCGTGCTTCGTGCTCTTCCTTCCGTGCATGAAGCCGTCGTCGTGGCTCGCCAGGACTCGCCCGGCGAGGCGCGCCTCGTCGCCTACGTCGTCGCGGACTCCACGGAACTGTCCTCACTCCGCGACGCCCTGAAGCAGCGGCTGCCCGAGTACATGGTGCCCTCCGCATTCGTCTTCCTGGAGGCCCTGCCCCTCACTTCCAACGGCAAGGTCGACCGCAAGGCCCTTCCCGCTCCGGAGGCTTCCGCGTCGAGCTCCGACTACGTGGCGCCTCGCACGCCCACGGAGGAGCTGCTCGCGTCTCTCTGGGCCGAAGTGCTGCATCTTCCCCGCGTGGGCTCACAGGATCAGTTCTTCGAGTCGGGCGGACACTCGCTGCTCGCCACACAGCTCGTGGCCCGCGTGCGTGCGGCGTTCGGAGTGGAGCTGCCCCTGCGCTCCGTCTTCGAAGCTCCGGTCCTGACGGACCTCGCGCGCCGCATCGACGACGCAGGGAAGCAGGCGTCCGGCGTGAAGGCACCTCCGCTCGTGCCGGCACCTCGCACGGGAGAGCTGCCGCTGTCCTTCGCTCAGCAGCGCCTGTGGTTCATTGATCAGCTCGTCCCCGGGTCGTCCACCTACAACGTCCCGTCCATCCTCCGCCTGGAAGGTGAGCTGCACGTCGAAGCCCTGGGCCAGAGCCTCACCGAGCTGGTGCGCCGCCACGAAGCCCTGCGCACCCGCTTCCCCTCGCGCCAGGGCCAGCCCTTCCAGCACATCGAGTCCCCCACCGACCTGCCCCTGCCCACGGTGGACCTCAGCCACCTGGGCGACGCAGCCCTCGACGAAGCCCGTCGTCTGGCATCCACCGAAGCCCAGCGTGCCTTCGACCTGGCCTCCGGTCCGCTCGTGCGCGCGCTGCTGCTGAAGCTCACGCCCACCGAGCACGTGCTCGTCTTCACCCTGCACCACATCGTCTCCGACGGCTGGTCCCGTGGCGTCCTCGTCCGCGAGGTGGCCGCGCTCTACGAGGCCTTCTCCGACGGCCGGCCCTCGCCCCTGCCCGAGCTGCCTGTCCAGTACGCCGACTACGCCCTCTGGCAGCGCTCGTGGTTGCAAGGCGAGGTCCTCGACGCCCAGCTCTCCTACTGGCGTCAGCGCCTCGCGGACGCGGCGCCCCTGGAGCTGCCCACGGACAAGCCGCGCCCCCCCATGCAGACCTTCCATGGAGACGTCGTCCCGCTGCGGCTGTCCGCGTCGCTCGCGCACGCCCTCAAGACCCTGGGCCGGAGTGGCGGCGTCACACCGTTCATGCTCCTGCTGGCGGCCTTCCAGGTGCTCCTCTCGCGCTACGCGGGCCAGGAGGACATCAGCGTCGGCACGCCCATCGCGGGCCGCACGCACGCGGAAACGGAGAGCCTCATCGGCTTCTTCGTCAACACGCTCGTCCTTCGCTCCCGCGTGTCCCCTGGCGCGTCCTTCCACCAGCTGCTCCAGCAGGTGCGCGAGGCCTCCCTGGGTGCCTATGCCCACCAGGACGTCCCCTTCGAGCGCCTCGTCGAGGACCTGAGGCCGCAGCGCGACCTGACGCGGCCGCCGCTGTTCCAGGCCCTCTTCTCCCTGCAGAACACCTCCATGCCCGCCGTCCAGCTGCCGGGCGTCGTCCTGCGCCCGCTGGACGTGGAAGGCCACAGCGTCAAGGCCGAGCTGGAGCTGTTCCTCTTCGAGACACCGGACGGCTTCGACGGTTCGCTCGGCTACAACACCGACCTCTTCGCCCCCGCCACGGCGCAGCGCATGGCGCGTCACTTCGGCGCCCTCGTCGAAGCCCTCGTCGCGCATCCGGAGGCGCCGCTCGCATCCGCATCCATGCTCTCCCAGGACGAGCAGCGTCAGGTGTTGCTCGACTGGAACGACACGCGCACCCACACCCCGCGCGATGCCACCCTGCCCGAGCTGTTCCAGGCCCAGGCCCGGCGCACGCCGGAGGCCGTGGCCCTCATCTCCGGTGAGGACCGCCTCACGTACCGGCAGCTCGATGAGCGCGCCAACCAGCTCGCCCATGCCCTCATGGGTCTGGGCGTCACTCCGGGCACGCCCGTGGCCGTGGGCCTGGAGCGTTCCTTCGACCTCATCGTCGCCCTCCTCGCCATCCTCAAGGCTGGCGCCGCCTACGTCCCCCTGGAGCTGGCCCATCCCCGTGAGCGCCTTGCCCTGCTGCTGCAGGACTGCGCCTCGCCCCTGCTGCTGTCCCACGCCTCGCTGGCGCAGCGTCTGCCGTCCTTCCCCGGCCGCACCCTCCTGCTGGACGACGAGGCCTCGCTCCTCGCGCGTCAGCCCACGCATGCGCCTGCTGTCTCCACGTCGCCAGACAGCCTCGCCTACGTGATGTTCACCTCCGGCTCCACCGGCAGGCCCAAGGGTGTCCTGGTGCCTCACCGGGGCGTCACCCGGCTGGTGCTCGGCAGCGCCTTCATCGACTTCGGCCCCGACGAGGTCTTCCTCCAGTTCGCCCCCGTCGCCTTCGATGCCTCCACGCTCGAAATCTGGGGAGCGCTGCTCCACGGCGCGAAGCTCGTCCTCGCGCCGCACCATGCCGTCTCCACCGAGGAGCTCGCGGCCCTGCTTCGTCATCACCGCGTGACGACGCTGTGGCTCACCGCAGCCCTCTTCGAGCAGATGACGCTGCATCAGGGCGAAGCCCTCGCGCAGGTCCGCCAGGTCCTCGCGGGTGGCGACGTGCTGCCCGCGGAGCGCGTGCGCCAGCACCTCTCCCGCCTGAGCCCGGGCTCCGTCCTCGTCAACGGCTACGGCCCCACCGAGAACACGACCTTCTCCGCCACGCTGACGCTCCATCCCGACACGCGCGTGGACGGTCCCGTGTCGATTGGCCGCCCCATCTCCAATGCCACGGCCTACGTGCTCGACACGCATCTGCGCCCGGTGCCCGTGGGTGTCTCCGGCGAGCTCTTCGTCGGCGGTGACGGCCTCGCCTGGGGCTACCTGAACCGCTCCGACCTCACCGCCGAGCGCTTCGTCCCGCATCCCTTCGCCACCACTCCGGGCCAGCGCCTCTACCGCACGGGTGACAAGGCCCGCTGGCGCGCGGACGGCACGCTCGACTTCCTCGGCCGCACCGACTTCCAGCTCAAGCTGCGCGGCTTCCGCATCGAACCCGGCGAGATCGAAGCCGCGCTGCGCCAGCTCCCCGCCGTCGCGGAGGCCCTGGTGCTGGCTCGCGAGGACGTTCCCGGCGACAAGCGCCTCGTCGCCTACGTTGTCCCGTCCATGCCTGCGTCCGAAGACCTGGCGGAGACGCTGCGAGTCCAGCTCCAGCAACAGCTGCCCGGCTACATGGTGCCCTCCGCCTTCGTCGTGCTGGAGGCCCTGCCCCTCAACGCGAACGGCAAGGTGGACCGCAGGGCCCTGCCCGCCCCGGACGCCGCCGCGTCCCACGGCCGCTACGTCGCGCCGCGCACGCCCATGGAGCAACTGCTTGCACAGGCCTTCGCGGAGGTGCTGCGCCTGGAGCGCGTCAGCGCCGATGCGGACTTCTTCGACCTGGGCGGCCACTCGCTGCTCGCCGTGCACCTGATGGCGCTCCTCCGCGAGCGCACGGGCCGGGCGCTGCCCCTGTCCGCGCTCTTCCAGGGCTCCACCGTCGAGCGGCTCGCAACGCTGCTGTCGCCCTCCGACGAGACCCGCGCGCTGGGCCCCAACCTGGCGCGGCTCGACACGGGGGACTCACAGCGCCGGCCGCTGTTCCTCGTGCATGGCGGCGGCGGTGGCGTGCTCAGCTACGCGGACCTCGTGCGCCACCTGGGCAACGAGCGGCCCGTGTATGGCGTGTTCGCGCCCGGCCTGGAGGACGGAGAGCTGCCGCCGTCGTCCATGGAGGCCCTGGCCCGGCTCTACCTGGAGCAGGTGCGCGAAGTGCAGCCCCACGGTCCCTACCGGCTCGCGGGCTGGTCCTTCGGCGGCCTGGTGGTCTACGAGATGGCGCGTCAGCTCCAGGCCCTCGGCGAGCCGGTGGAGTTCCTGGCGCTGCTCGACAGCCTCGCACCGTCGGGAGAGCCGGACCCGGAGCCGCCGCCGCTGATCCGTCTGGCCGCGTTCGGCAAGATGGTCGGGCTCCCCGTCCAGGACGTCCCCGCCTCCGAGCTCGAGCAACTGGAAAGCCTCGACGGCGAAGCGCTGCTGTCGCGGATGGTCCAACTCCTCCGGAACCTGCCTGCCGCTGGCGGGTTGGAGCCGGGACAGATCGAGCGCCTCTTCGCCGTCCACGAACGGCTGGGAGAGGCCAACCGTGGCTACGTGCCCGCCAGCCGCTACGAAGGCCCCGCCGAGCTCTTCCGCGCCGCGGTCCGCGCGAGCGACCCCAACCGCGCCGAGGACGAAGGCTGGAAGGCCTGGCTCCCGGGAGGCGTCTCGGTATGCCACGTGCCGGGCACGCACCTGACCCTCCTCGAAGAGCCCCAGGTCCCCACGCTGGCGGAACGCCTCACGGAGCGCCTGCGCGCCCTGGACTCCGAAAGCCGGTGACCCCACAACCCATGAGAGGGATGGCCTCTGCCATTGCGTCAGGGATTGGACTAAGACCGGTGACGCGGTTTCAGGGGCGTGCTCATGCGTCCGGCGATTGACGCCCTCGTCTTGAACGCCACCTGAAAGCCTTCAACACCCGAGGGGGAACTCGCATGGCCAACGACAAGAACCACCTGCTTCCACGCAACCTGCTGCTTCGACAGACCGTGGCCCGGCTGCTGTTCGCCGCGCCCGTCTTGTCGGTCATGGGTTGCGCGGAAGAGGATCCGGGATGCATCCCGTATGACGCGCGCGAGGCACGCTACGACGTCAGCGGCTGGCTTCCGGACGGGGGAACCCCCACGGACTCGAACTGCCTGGCGGTGTGCCGTCCGGACGCCCATCGCTGCCAGGTCCACTCCGTTTCCTCGTGGCAAGAGGACGGCGGTGTGCTCATGAAGCCCTACACGAACTGCTTCTACACCGCACCCGCGGGATGCGCTTCCGACGGACGCCGGCCCGAGGGACTCCAGGCGGCGCGAGCGCAGGCGCGGTGCGCGCTGGGCAGCCACTTCGCGCGGATGGCCTGGTTGGAGGCGGCCTCCGTGCCCGCCTTCCTCCGGCTCGCGGAGGAGCTGAAGGCCCACGGCGCTCCCGCCGAGCTGATCCGCGCGGCCCGACGCTCGGCCGGAGAAGAGGTCCGCCACACGCGCGCCGCGCGAGCACTGGCCCGGCGACACGGCGCCACCGTGCCCGCGGTGGAGGTCGCTCCGTTCTCCTCGCGCTCGCTGGAGGCCCTGCTGTCGGAGAACGCGAAGGAAGGGTGTGTCGGCGAGACCTATGGCGCGATGGTGGCCGCGTGGCAGGCACGCACGGCGCGCGACGAGCAGGTGCGGGAGGCGCTGAGCCGGATCGCCGAGGATGAGCTGCGCCATGCCGAGCTGTCCTGGGCCGTGGAGGCCTGGGCGCTTGAGCGCCTCACGCCCGAAGCGCGCCAGCGGGTGCGTCAGGCGCGTCTCGAAGCCTTCCACGACCTGGAGCGAAGGGTCGCGAGTGAGGAGCCCGAGGCCGTGCTCGTCGAGCAGGCGGGGCTGCCCTCTCGCGATGCCGCGATGCACCTCCTGCAGGGACTCCAGGTCCTGCTCGCCTGAGCGACTCCTGGAGGGCCGATGACCGCATCGGCCCTTGGCTCGCACGCGGCGGTTTCAGTTGCGGACCACCGCCACGTCGTCCACCTGGAGCCAGGTGTCGCCCGCGTTCGCCCACGTCCCGGCGTACACCTCCACGCTGTGGTTCGAGCCGGAGTTGAAGGTGACGGTCTGGAGCGTGTAGCCGCCCAGCGGCTGCGTCAGGTGCACCTCGTTGAGGATGGGGCCGGCGTTGAGCCCGCGCACGCCGAAGTAGCCGTCGTTCTGGTTGGAGGACGTCTTCACCCAGCCGGTCAGCGTGTAGACGGTGTTGGGCGTCACCGCGACCTCCTGCTTGAGGGCGTTCCAGCCGGTGTCGTTGCGCACGAAGCCGTTGTTGGCGCCCGTGCGCGCGAAGCCCAGTCCCCGGTCGATGCCGCCTTTGCCGAACACGGACCACGGGGAGGTGGCGGTGGAGGACGGCTGCTGTTCGAAGCCGCCCTGCGCCACCAGGTTCGCGCCCCGGGTGAGGCTCACGTCATCCAGCTGCGCCCAGGTGTCACCCGCGTCCGCCCACACGCCGCCGTACACCTCCACGATGGAGTTGGCGCCGGAGTTGAAGGTGACGGTGCGCTCCGCCCAGGACGGCAGCGAGCCGTACTGCGTCTCCCCCAGGATGGGGCCGTTGCCCGCGGCGCGCGCGCCGAAGTAGCCCCGGGTGGTGTTGGACGAGGAGCGCAGCCAGCCCTTGAGCGTGTAGTCCGTGTACGGCTGCACCACGACGCTCTGCTTGAGCGCGTTCCAGCCACTGGACGCGCGCACGAAGCCGTTGTCCTGGCCGGAGTGCGCCTGGCCCAGCGCCCGGTCGATGCCGCCCGCGCCCGCCAGGTACCAGGGGGCCATCGTCGGCGTGGGGCCCTGCGTCTCGAAGCCCGGCTCGGACAGCAGGTTGTTGCCGTCCGCGTCGGCGGTGAGCGTCGCGCGCAGCAGGAACGTGTTGTAGGGCGTCCACTGCGAGATGATGAAGTACAGCTCGCTGGCGCCGTTGCCCCACGGGTGGATGAAGCCGTTGTAGATGCCGGGGAAGGCGGCGCCGGTGGCCAGCAGCTTCTCCCCGCTCCAGGGCCCGGTGGGCGTGCCGGCATCGCGCAGCACCACGGCCTGCCGGTGCTCGTTGAGATACGTCATCAGGAAGCGGCCCAGCGCGGCGTTGTAGGAGACGGACAGCTCCCCCGCGATGCCGATGACCACCGGCCGCGCCGCCGCCTGGGACGCGGACCAGCCGTTGCCGTCCCAGTACCGGTACGCGTTGATGTCCAGCAGCGCGCCCTCCGGCACGCGCGCCAGGTGCACGTTGCCGTAGCGCCCGTTGGGCGTGGCGTACAGGTAGACGAAGCCGCCGTTCTTCACGAAGGCGCCCATCTGGAAGGGGTTCGTGAAGGACGCGTTGTTCACCCAGCGCGCCGTGGGGTGCTTCACCCAGTTCTGCCCGTTGTCGTCCGAGTACGCGATGCCCGCGTAGTTGGTGGTCCACTGCCCCGGATTGCCCCAGTGCTTCACGGACATGTAGTGGATGTAGTGGCGCGTCCCGACGCTGACGCCCGCGGTGGGGATGACGGTGATCTCGTCGTTGTCCACCTTCCGGGACGCCAGCACCTCCTTCGCGTGGCGGGTGCCGTCCTGCACCATGGTGGTGAAAGTCAGGCCGTTGGACAGCGTGGTGTCCGCCGAGCGCGCCAGCACGTTGCTGCGCCAGCCGCCGCCGCACCCGCCGTTGCCGCACCAGCCCGCGCCGAAGGTGTCTCCGAACAGGACGAACACCTCGCCGCCCCCCTTGTCCCAGACGATGCCCAGGTCCGTGCCGTACACCTCGTAGTTCGTGTGCGTCTGGTTCGGGTTGGGCAGCGTCTCCCCTGCCTGCGTGGCGCCCGTCACCCGCGCCACCTTCGTCACGTTCGTGGGCGTCACCGCCCCGGCCGTCCCCGCGCCGCCCAGCAGACACATTGCTTGCAGCACCACCGCCCGCTTCCAAGTCGTCACACGCCTCATCACCTGGGCTCCTCCGGCACACGAATGGGTATTCACAGCAAAACAGACAAATCCTGAATCTAGGCGCACTTGCGCGGAAGACTCCAGTGGAGCGCGGGCCCGTGTAGCCTGGGGCCGGCAAGGAGAACCGGATGCTCGCCTGCGTGGACGTGGACTACCGCCCTGACGTCACCGTGGCCGCGTGCGTCCTCTTCCGTGGTTGGACGGACGGCAAGGAGGCCGGGCACCTGGTGGAGCGGGGCCCCGTCGCGGAGCCCTACGAGCCCGGCCAGTTCTACCGCCGCGAGCTGCCGCACCTGCTGCGGGTGTTGGCCGGGGTGCAGGAGCCGCTGGAGGCCATCGTCGTGGACGGCTACGTGTGGCTCGGAGAGGACAAGCCGGGCCTGGGTGCCCACCTGTACGAGGCGCTCTGCCGCGCGGTGCCCGTCATCGGCGTGGCCAAGACGCCCTATGTCACCACCGGCTCGGCCCTGCCCATCGTGCGAGGCCAGAGCCTGAAGCCGTTGCTCATCACCGCCATCGGCATGGAGACCGCGACCGCCGCGGAGCACATCCGGCGGATGCACGGCTCATCGCGCCTGCCGACGATGCTGAAGTTCGTGGACCGGCTGTGCCGTGAGTCCTGACTCCGGAACAATTCGTCGCAAGACGCAGGGCCGGAGGGGCCAGGACGTGCTACCCCACGGCCCATGGACCGTCCCCGCCGCCCCGCCGCCGCGACCTTCGAGTTTCCGGCCGACGCCGCGTTCACCTGGCACTCGGAGAGTGACGAGCCCGCCCCCACGCGCCTGTCGCCCGTGGACGACGGGCTCAGCGCCGACGCCGCGCTCAAGCGCGTCCGCCGGGGCGAGTTCCTGCGCTACACCGGCGACTTCCACAACGCGAAGCAGCTGCTCGGCGCGCTGGGCCGGCGGCTCGAGCGCCCCTGGCAGGCCCGCTCACCGCTGGAGGCCTTCCGGGCCGAACGCCGCGCCCGGCAGCAGGAGCACGCGACGCTGTCGCGCATCGTCGTCGCGCTGGACCGCGGCTACCACCTGGAGCTCTCACGCGCACCGGACGTCGCGGAGGCGTGCTGGCAGGTGTGGGGCGAGCCCACGGCGGACTTCACCGTCGTGCCGCTCAAGCAGCTGCTCGGCATGCTCGGAGCGGCGGAGTGGCGGCGCAAGGGCCTGGCGGTCCCGGGACTGAAGGGCCTGCTCCATCCGCACTACGGCGTCTACCTGCCCACGCGCACCGACTACGTGGAGTTGTTGGCGGCCGTGCCGGACGTGAAGGGCAAGCGCGTGTTCGACGTGGGCACCGGCACCGGCGTGCTCTCCTTCCTCCTCCTGCAGCGCGGCGCGGCGTTCGCGCAGGCCACGGACTGCGATTCCCGCGCGGTCGCGTGCGCACGCGAGAACGCGGAGCGGCTTGGCCTTGCGCAGCGCTTCCAGGTGGCGGAGGCGGACCTGTTCCCGGAGGGCAAGGCGGACCTCGTCGTCTGCAACCCGCCGTGGATCCCCGAACCTCCCAAGAACCGGGTGGACCGCGCGGTGTTCGACGAGGACAGCCAGTTCCTGCGGCGCTTCCTCGAAGGGCTCCCCGCCGCGCTGACGCCGGGTGGAGAGGGATTGCTCATCCTGTCGGACCTGGCGGTGCTGCTGGGGCTGCGTCCGCCCGGGTGGCTCGAGGAGCAATTCGAGCGCTGCGGCCTGAAGGTGGCGTGGCGGAAGTCCAACCCGGCGCGGCACTCCAAGGCGAAGGACAAGGCGGACCCGCTGCACGCCGCGCGCTCCAAGGAGGTCACCACCCTCTACGGCCTCGTGCCCGCCGCCAGGTAGCACGACGGGACACGGGAGCGGCTCCGCCCTTCAGCTCTTCGCGGTGCTGGCCTGCGGGACCGGCTCGGTGCAGACGTCCAGGGAGGCGTCCTGTTGCGCCTGAGCCGCCTGGGTGGCAGAGGCCTCGGCGCCAACGCCACCACAATAGTCAATGCAAATCCCGTCCTGGCCACACGTTGACGGATAGCGGGCCCCGATGGGCCCCATGAAGCAGATTTCGCTGCAGGGTGTAGCGCAATTGCATTCGCTTTCATCCGTGCACGACGTCGGCGCCGCGGAGGCTGTCAACGAGGCAAGGACAACAGCAAGGCTGCCAATGCCGCCAAGCGGGCTCATCCACTTCCGCATCCGGACTCCTGGGTAGGATTGAACGTTCAAGGCTACCCAGGATCCGAATTCCTTCTCAAACAACCGTGTCGGCCAGCCCACAATCCGGCTGGACGTTCGAAAGGCGTTGCAGCCCGCTCAAGGGCAGAGCCACCTCATGCTCGAGCAGCTGCAGGTGGCGGTCCTGCAGGTGGTGCCGTCGTTCCAGGAGCACGTCGTCGTGGCGCTTCCCTTCCCGCAGGTCGTCCAGTTCAGGGCGTCGCAGTCCGGCGCGATACACGTACAGCTTCCATCGGAGCACACCGCGGCCTCGGTGGTGCCCAGGGGCGCATCGGCCGGCTCGGTGCTCGAGTCGGGGACTCCACCACAGGCCACCAGCAGCAAACCGGACAGCACGGACAGCAGCGCGGACTTCTTCATGGGAGCTCCTCTTCGTGGAATGGCATTGCGCCGGGAAAAGCGCTGAAAACCTACCACGGACGGCTCAGCGCACCGCCACCGCCAGGGCTGCGGGGATCATCTCCCGCATCAACTCCACGAACCTGCGCAGCCGCGCTGGGTGAAACCGCGCATACGGATAGAGCAGGTACATGGGCAGGGGCGCGGCCTGCCATCGCGGCACCAGGTGCAGCAGCCGGCCCCGCTGGATGTCCTCGTGCATCACCCAGGACGAGCCCACGCAGACACCGAGCCCCTTCACCGCTGCGCTGCGAAGCGCGTAGAGGCTGTCCGTGCTCACGCGGGGCTGGAAGACGATGGGCTGGACCTCTCCGGTGGCCACGTGGGTCAGTGAGAGCTCGTTGCGATAGAACGTGCGCAGGGACAGCCAGGGCAGCCTGGCCAGCTCGTCGGGATGCGTCGGCACCGGCCCTCCCGCCAGCACGGAGGGCGCGGCCGCGACGATGCGCGGCACCTCGGCCACGCGGATCGCCACCACGCTCGGGTCATGCACCTCGCCGACGTGGATCGCGCAATCAATCCCGTCCGCGATGAAGTCCACCGCCCGGTCGTGCAGCAGCCATTCGACGGAGACCCGCGGGTGGCGGCGCAGGTACTCCGTCAGCGGCTCCACCAACAACTGCTGCCCGAACGCGTGCGGCACCACGACGCGCAGCGTGCCCTCCGGTTCGTCGCTCGCGCCGCGCAGGTCGGCCTCGAACAGCTCCCAGCTGGCCAGCAACTCCTTTGCCCGTTCGTAGCAGCGCGCGCCGTCCTCGGTGAGCTTCATCGCATGGGTGGAGCGCTGCAGCAGCCGCAGCCCCAGCGAGCGCTCCAGCGCCTGGAGCCGGCGGCTCACCGTCGGCTGCGTGGTGCCCAGCTGCGCGGCGGCGGAGGACAGGCTCCCCGCGTCAACGATGCGCAGGAAGGTCTGCATCAGCTCCAGCCGGTCGGCGCTGGCGGGCGTGGTGGGGGCGGAACTCCTCGGCCGGACCTGCTTGGAGGGGCGGGGCATGTTGATACGCGCAGCGTATAACCGCTGTACGGAGCACGCGTCTACCGCGCCCTGCCCCTCTGGCGCACTGTTGCCTCGTAGCGCATCAGCCGAGGTGAACATCATGTCCTTCATTCGCGCCGTACATGGAACCGCCGGAAACGTCCCCCTCCCCGCGCGGGTCTCCGCCGCCAGCCCGTCCCTGTCGGGCGGCCTGCGCCTGCTGCTGGCCGCGAGCGCTGGCCTGTCGGTGGCCTCCATCTATTACAGCCAGCCGATGCTCGGGGTGATGGGGGCCTCCATCGGCGCCTCCGACACCGCGGTGGGACTCGTGCCCATGCTCACGCAGCTGGGCTACGCGCTGGGCATCCTGCTGCTGACGCCGCTGGGCGACCGCTTCGACCGGCGCCGCATCATCCTCATCAAGGCCGCCCTGCTGAGCGTGGCGCTGCTGCTGGGCGGCATCGCGCCGGGCATCCAGCTGCTGCTCCTCGTGAGCTTCGCCGTGGGCCTGACGGCGACGCTGGCGCAGGACATCGTGCCGGCCGCCGCGACCCTGGCCCCCGAGCAGGAGCGCGGCAAGGTCGTCGGCACGGTGATGACCGGCCTGCTGCTCGGCATCCTCCTGTCCCGTGTCATCAGCGGCGTGGTCGCCGAGCACTTCGGCTGGCGCGCCATGTACGGGGTCGCCGCCGCCAGCGTGGCGTTCGTCGGCGTGGCGGCCTGGCGCGGCCTGCCCCGCTTCCACCCGACCAACACGCTCTCCTACGGCGCCCTGCTCGGCTCGCTCGCCGGCCTGTGGCGCAGGTACGGGGCGCTTCGCCGGGCGGCGCTGGCGCAGGGGCTGATCTCCATCGGCTTCAGCGCGTTCTGGTCCACGCTCGCCGTGATGCTGCATGGCGCGCCGTTCCACCTGGGGAGCGCGGCGGCAGGGGCCTTTGGCCTCGCGGGCGCGGCGGGAGCGCTGGGGGCGCCGGTGGCGGGCCGCATCGCGGATCGCTTCGGGCCGGAAGTCGTGACGCGGCTGGGCGCCGGCCTGACCGTCGTCTCCTTCGCCACGATGTTCGCGGCGCCGTGGCTGGAGCCGAATCACCGGCTGTGGCTGATTGGCGCCAGCGCCATCGGCTTCGACCTGGGCGCGCAGATCACGCTCGTGGCGCACCAGACCCTCGTCTTCGGCATCGACCCCGCCGCGCGCAGCCGGCTCAACGCGGTGCTGTTCGTCACCATGTTCATCGGCATGTCCATCGGCGCGGCCGGCGGCAGCCTCGTGCTGGCCCGGTGGGGATGGACGGCCGTGACGCTGCTGGCGACGCTCACCTCGCTGGCGGCCCTGGGGGTCCGCCTGTTCCCGGGAGCACGCACGGCCCGCTGAGCCACGGGGCTGCGCGCGAAGGGGCGCCGGCACGCGCAAAGCGAACCGGCCTCCCCTCCCCGAGCCGGCCGCCTACTGCACGGCCCGTTCGGACAGCAGCCGCACGTTGAGCGCGCAGTTGGCGAAGTACTGGGTGTTCTGCCCGACGCGATGCTGCTCCAGCCGGCGCTGGAGGTTGACGTCGTAGCGGCCGAGCTTCATCAGCCCGTCGTTGAACCAGCCCTCCCCTGCCCCCGAGCCATCCACATACTCCGCGAACACCCTGGGCGCGGGCCAGATGACGGTGTTGAGCGTCACGACGAACCCGCGGATGTCCGCGTCCGTCCACTCCATGCCCGCGTCGTGGGCCTCGACGATGAAGGCCAGCAGGTTGTTCGCGTGCGCCACGTCCTGACCGGGCTGGGCGTTCGTGTCCCACTTGTCGTTCCAGAACCAGGCCCCCGGGTGGTCCGGGTTGGGTTCCAGCTTCGTGCGCAGGGAGGTCGGGAAGTTCGGCATGCCGTGGTGGATGTTGTCGAAGACCTCCAGGTAGCGGGCCTTGCGCTCGGGGTCGGTGGTCATCCTCGACAGGTCCATGGAGATGAAGGCCCAGTGCGCGGCCATGTGCGTGCGGTTGCGGTAGACGAAGTCATCCGCCCCTCGCAGGAACCACTTGTCGAAGATGTGCTTCTCCGTGAACGCCAGCAGCCGGTCGTACTGCGCGCGGTAGGCGCTGGCGGCGTAGAGCGCCGGCGTCTCGCGGATGACGCGCAGCAGACGCGTCACGTAGCGCCAGCAATAGCTCTCATACAGCGGCACCTCCTGCCCGGACGGCTCCGACTTCGACGAGGACCAGCCCAGGTACTCGTCCTTGAACTGGCTTCGCGGAAGCGACGAGGAGACGCGCGCGGAGGCCACCAGGTTGTTGGCGTAGAGCAGCGCCCGGTCGAGGTACGCAACTCTCCCGGTCGCCCGGTACATCGCGGTGTTGGCGTCCAGGCCGTAGGCGAGGTTGTAGAAGTCCCAGCTGTCGCGCGAGTGGCTCCAGGGCAGGAAGGTCTCCTCGTGCTCCCGCCCCCACTCATCCACGAACATGCTCTCCCAGATCGCGACGGGGCGAAGCCCGGCGGGGGCCGGCAGAGCAGGAAACGGCTCCAGGGCAAGAGCCTGCCCTTCGGGAGTCTCGATCCGCCCCACGGCCTCACATGCGCTGCACAGCAGCAGGGAGAGCAACAGGACCGGCACACGGAGCAACCGGGAGTGGCATGAGCAGCGGGGTTTCGACATCGGGGGGCCTCGCTTCAGGTCGATGTGGCCCGCAAGGGTATGGGTGCCCCGGACCCGTCCCAATGCCCCCCGGGGAACAGCGGCCCATCCAGGAAAGGACGGACGACTGCCCCCAGCGCCCCAGTCCCCGGGTCGTGCCGTCCGGGCCTGGACAGTCGAAGTGTCCAGCCCCGGCCGCGCCCGCCGGGGCAGGTTCGAAAGTCGAGACAGCCCCCTTGCTCAGCGGCGGCGCTTGGGCGCGGGCTTCTTGGGCGGACGCAGGTCCTGCTTGCTCTTCGGCAGCTTGGGCCCCGAGGAGAGGTCGAACTCGTAGGTCGCACCGAGCAGGACGCGGAACTGGTAGATCTCCCGCAGGTCCTCGGTGACGGCCACGCCCGCGACGGCCTCCAGCACCAGGCCGGGGAACGCCTCGTGGCGCACCATCGGGAGGATCTCCACCTGCGCGGCGTTGTCCCGCCAGACGGGGGTGATGACGTCCTCGAAGTAGAGGCGGCCCACCACCTCCAGCCCCAGCATCGTGAAGTTGTCCAGGTTGTAGGTCGCCGCGAGCGCGAGCTGGACCGCGTCCGGGACATCGAACTCCGGCAGCGTTCCGCGGTCCCGGGTGCCCTGGTGGAGATAGCTGCCATTGAGCATGAAGCGCAGGTCCTTGCCCGCGCGCAGCTCGCCCACGAGGGTGCCCTCATAGTCCCAGGTGCCGTCGGACAGGCTCGGAATGATGCCGTCCTCGTCGCTGGGCCCGGTGGGCAGCGTCACGCGCCCGTAGGCCGCCAGCGCCGCCTGGCTCGTCTCCAGGAACGTCCACTGCAACCCGAGCGGGATGTCACCGAAGGCGACCTTGAAGTCGTCCTCGCCGGGAAGCCCCAGCGCCAGCAGCTCCACGTAGAGGTTGGCCTCCAGGTTGTCGACGATGCCGAAGCGCAGGCTCGGGGAGATCTGCTGGTAGGGCTGCGACGCATCCAGGTCCAACGCGAAGAAGCCCTGGTAGCGCAGGCCCAGCTCCAGGTTGCCGGCCTTCGTGGTGGACGCGGTGCGCGTCACCATGGCGCGGTAGGGCTTGGCCCCCGCGCTGGACACGGCGAGGAAGGCGGCGAGGAAGACGAGGGGCAGACGGGGGTTCATGCGGCGCGACCCTAGTCGACGCCGCGCGGATGGCGATGGCCGCGAAGCACGCCGGAGGCTGAGTGTCGCGGCACCGAAATGTTTCGCGCCTGCTGTCACCGGGAGGCGCGTGGAGCACCTCCACGGACACCGCGGAGGCGGGCCCCGCGCCCGGATGTGACCGCTCCGGGGCGGTCCGGGTCAGAGGTTCGCTGGAGCGTGCCCGCCTCCAGGGAGAACCCCCACCATGTCACACAGGAATCTGGCCCCGCTGGCCACGGCGCTGCTGCTCATGGCCGCCAGCGCGGCCGAAGCGAAGCAGTGGAGGTACGCGGGAATGCACCCGCGCACCGGGCAGCCCCGGGACGGGCTGTGCCACCTCGAGGCGCCGCACGTGCACTCCGCCGCGCCGTTGCACGCGGACACGCTCTACCGCACGCGCGACAACGTCTACGTCTTCATCGGCGACCCGACGCCCTTCGGCTACGAGGGCCCCCGGCACTCCTACTACGGGCACCATCCGGTGGTGCTCAACGTGATCGTCAACATCGACGTGGACGTGGACGTGGTGGAGTACTGCTACCACGACGGGCCGCACTACCACGCCTACGAGCCGCCGCCGCGCCAGCAGTTCGTGGACAAGGAGGACGTCCACTTCTACGCGGGCGAGTACCCCGAGGAATACCGGCGGGAGAACCCGAAGCGGGTGCGGGTCAACACGGTCTATCGCGGCTGGAACGTGCCGCGGCCGGTGATGGCCTTCGCGCCGCCGCCCCAGTACCACGGCCCCATCATCCAGGTGGGCGTGAACGTGGACGTGGACGTGAGGGTCGGTGGCAGGCCGCCTCCGCCCTCCCGCGAGGTCATCATCATCCGGGACGACGACGATGACGACCATCACCATGGTCATGGCCACGACCATGGCCACGGTCACGGCAAGCACAAGAAGCACAAACACAAGGGACGGGACTGAGCATGCGGCGCAAGGGATTCGCGCTGGGGGCATTGCTGCTGGCGGGATGCTCCAGCAATGCGAACGACGTGCTGGACGCGTGGAAGGCGGCGGGTGAGTCACCGTCCGGCTTCACCGACGTCGGCGAGAAGCTGCCCGGCGGGAAGTGCCAGGCCGGCAAGGTGAGCGGCCTGGAGGCCACGGTGTGCCTCTTCGACGGCGCGGAGCAGGCCAAGAAGGCGGAGGAGGCCGGCTGGGCGCTCATCGGCGACGCTGTCGGCTCCAGCGTGGTCTCGGGCAAGTGGGTGCTCGTCGTCTCCGATCCCCGCAAGGAGGACCCGAGCGGGCGGCGCATGAACGCGCTGGTGAAGACCTACCAGCAGAAGACTCGCTGAGGCGGCCGGCGTCTGTTGATGCGCCCCTCAACCCCATGACAGCCTTCGCGTGCCACCCCGGTGGTCCCTCCTTTCAAGAGAACCCCCATGCACGCCTCGCCGCGCTTCACGGTCGTCGGGCTCGTTGGACTCATGACGGCGCTTCCGGCCCTGGCCGCCCCACCCTCCGCCGTCCGCATCCAGCCGGCCCGCATCGACGCGGTGTTCAAGGACTACAGCGGCCCTGCGACCCCGGGCTGCGCGCTCGGCATCTCCCAGGACGGCAAGCTCCTGTACTCACGGGGCTACGGCACGGCGGACCTGAACCAGGGCACGCCCATCACCCCCACGACGCTGTTCGACGTCGGCTCGGTGTCCAAGCAGTTCACCGCCGCGAGCGTCGTGCTGCTGGCCAACGAGGGGAAGCTGGCGCTGACGGATGACATCCGGAAGTACGTGCCGGAGCTGCCGGACCCAGGGACGCCCATCACCGTGGACCACCTGCTCCACCACACGAGCGGGCTGCGCGACTACAACGACCTGCTCTTCCTCAAGGGCTTTCACTACGAGGACGTCACCGACGACGACGACGCCCTGGAGGTCATCGCCCGCCAGCGCGCGCTGAGGTTCAAGCCCGGAGCGCGGTTTGAATACAGCAACAGTGGCTACTTCCTGGCGGCGCTCATCGTGAAGCGCGTCACGGGCCAGAACCTGGCCGCGTTCGCGAAGGAGCGGTTCTTCCAGCCGCTGGGAATGGCGCGGAGCCATTTCCGCGACGACCACACGGCCGTCGTCCCCGGCCGCGCCACGGCCTATGCCCCTGCCGGCAAGGGCGGCTTCCAGCTGGACATGTCGAACTGGAACCAGCTGGGGGACGGACAGGTCCAGACCAGCGTCACCGAGCTGGTCAAATGGGAGGAGAACTTCACCACCGCCAGGGTGGGCGGGCGCGCCCTCATCGACGGGCTCCAGGTGCGCGGGACCCTGAACACGGGCGCCAGCACGTCCTATGGCCGGGGGCTGTTCCTGGACACCTATCGCGGAGTGGAACGCGTCCATCACTCCGGAGCCTGGGGAGGCTATCGCGCAGCGTTGATGCGCTTCCCCGCGCACCACCTCTCCATCGCCATCCTCTGCAACCGGGCGGACATGCGACCGGACATCGCCGAGCGCGTGGCGGACCTCGTCCTGGGCCATGTCTTCCAGGCGGCCGAACCGCGGGACGCGAAGGCCGCGGCGCCCGCGACGCTTGCGACCGCGAGCGGGGACCTCGCCCGGTACGCCGGCCTCTATTACGACGAGGACGCCCACCGCGTGGTGAACGTCCGCCAGCAGGACGGCAAGCTGGAGCTGGCCTTCCCGGGACGCGCGCTCCCGCTTCGGCCGGCGGGCGAAGACCGCTTCGACGTGGAGGGGGCGCCCCTCACCCTCCGCTTCGCGGGAGAGCAGATGACGTTCCTGCGCAGCGAGGAGATCCGGACCGTCTTCAAGCGGGTGCAGCCGGCCTCCTCGCTCTCCGACGCAGCCTGGAAGCAGCTGGTGGGGACGTACTACAGCCCCGAGCTGGAGGTGACCTGGCGCATCGAGCTGAAGGATGGGAAGGCGGTGCTGAAGGGCCGGGCCCTGGGAAGCCCGCCGCTCGTGCCGGCCTTCGCTGATGCGTTCAACACGCCCCACGGCCTGCTCCACCTCACCCGGGATGCCAGCGGGCAGGTGACGGGCTTCGGCTTCGGGGACCTGCGGTTCGAGCGGAAGCCGCGCTAGAGACAGCCCAGCTCCATGGCCCGCAGCACGGCGCGGGTGCGGTCCCTCACGCCCAGCTTGGAGAGGATGCTGGAGGTCTGGTTCTTCACCGTCCCCTCCGCCGTCCCCAGCGCTTCAGCAATCTCCCGGTTGCTCAGCCCCCGCGCGATGAGGCGCAGCACCTCCACCTCGCGGCGGGTGAGCCCTTCCGGCAGGTCCGCGTGGGGGAAGTCGCGGGGCACCTCCGCCATGCCGCGCGCCACGCGCTCCGCGATGCCGGGGGGCAGCAGCGTCTGTCCGGAGGCGACACGCCGGATGGCCTCCGCCAGCTCCTCCAGGGACACGTCCTTGAGGAGGAAGCCCTGCACTCCCGCGCGCAGGGCTTCGATGAGCGCCGTGTCCTCGTCGAAGGTGGTGAGCAGCACCACGCGCCGCTCAGGATCCGTGCGGCGCAGCGCGCGCAGGGCCTCCAGCCCCGTCATGCGCGGCATGCGCACGTCCATCAGCACCACGTCCGGGTCCAGCTCCGCGACCTTGCGCAGCGCCTCCTCGCCGTCGGCGGCCTCGCCCACCACCCGCAGGTCGGGCGTGAGCTCCAACAGGCTGCGCAGCCCCTGGCGCACCAGGGCGTGATCATCCACGAGCACCAGCCGGAGGGTGTTCACGTGCCCACCCCGCTCTCCGGCGTGGCCGGCAGCCACGCCTCCAGCTCCAGTCCCCGCCCCGCCGCCGCGCGCCACTCCACGCGGCCCCCCAGCCGGGTGAACCGCTCCCGCATGCCAGTGAGCCCCGCGCCGGGCGTCACTTGCGCCGCGCCGCCCCCGTCATCCCTCGCGTGCACCCGCACCCCGCCATCCTCCGTGGGCACGATGGTGATCCACAGGTTGCGGGCCCCTGCGTGGCGCAGCGTATTGGTGAGGACCTCCTGCACGCAGCGGAACAGCGAGTGCGCAGCCTCGGAGGACTCCAGGGCGAACGCCTCGGGGACCTCCAGGTGGACGGCGAGTCCCGGGACGCCCTCCGCGAGTGCTCGCAGCGACGGCAGCAGGGGCGTGGGCGCATCGCGCAGCGCCGTCACCGTTCCCCGCACCTCGGACAGCAGCGTGCGGGCCGCATCCCTGGCGCGGCGCAGGTGTCCGGTGGAGGCGGGGTCCTTCGCGGTATGCGCGGCGGCCTCCAGGTTGAGGCTGAGCGCGGTGAGGTGGTGCCCCACGGAGTCGTGCAGCTCGCGGGCGATGCGCAGCCGCTCGCCCTCGCGCTCACGGGTGGCGAGCAGCACCTGGGTGGCCTGGAGCTCCACGTGGACCCGGGCCAGTTCGCGGCGGGCCTCCGCTTCGCGGACCATCACCAGCGCCGTGCCGAACGTGAAGACCTGGAAGCCGGTGTAGATGAGCGTCTGCACCAGGGCCTGGACGAGCGGGTGGTGGACGGCGAACACGACGAACATGCCCCCCACCTGGGCCCCCACCCACGCCAGCGCCCGGCGCTGCGGGAGGATTTCGGGGACCTGCCCCGCGGTGATGGCGAGCAGCGCGCCGTCCAGCCTGCTCTCCCCCGTGGCGAGGCAGACCAGCGCCGCGAGCGTCTGCGCGGCGAGCAGCGGCAGCTCTCCTTTGCCCTGCACCCGCGTCTGGAACCAGAAGGCCCCACCGAAGGTGAGGAGCGAGAGACCCCAGAGCAGCGTGTCCGGAGCCATCCACCGCGCGGGCTCACGCGCCAGGTCCTCGGCGTGCGCGAAGCCGACCACGGCCCAGGTCAGCATCCCGGCGACGAGCAGCATGCGATGGGTGGTGGCGGGCTTGGCCACGGGGGACCGCTCGGGCATGACGGGAGACCCTAGGACACCCCTGGAGGACGGGCCATGTGCCGGAAGTCACATGCGGGCCGTATGACTTCCGTCAGATGGAGGCACCCGCGCGGGCGCGTACCGTCCTTTCGGACTCGCACCCCGCCAGAGGCCTCCATGTCGCTCTACCTGCTCGCCCGTTGGCTCCACATCGCGTCGGGCGTCGTCGCGTTCGTCACGCTCTGGCTTCCCCTGGTGGCGCACAAGGGAGGTGCCCTGCACCGGCGCGCGGGCCGGATCTACGTGGGCGCCACGATCTCCGCCGCGCTCTTCGCGCTGGTCAGCTCCGGAGGGCGCTTCCTCCAGGCGCCGCGCGAGCAGCCCATGGCCCTCTTCTTCGTCTACCTCGCGGTGCTGAGCGCGGCGGCCGCGTCCATGGGAGTGCGCGTGCCGAGGACGAAGACGCGCACGGAGGCGAGCACGCACCCGCTGGACGTGGGGCTGTCCACGCTGCTCTTGTGCCTGGGGCTCTTCACCGGGGCGTACGGCCTGCGGATGGGCATACCGCTGCTGTGGGGCTTCGCGCCGGTGGGCATCCTCTGCGGCCTCACCGGCCTGTGGTACTGGATGCGGCCGCCCCAGGAGCGGATGCACTGGTGGTTCCAGCACATGGCCGCCATGGGGGCCTCGGGCATCGGCACCCTCACCGCGGCCCTGGTCGTGAACGCCCGGCACGTGGGCGTCGAGGGCCCGCTAGCGTCCCTTTGACGGGGGCCGCAGCGCGGCGATGACCAGCGCCGCCACGGTGTCCGCGTACGCGCTCGTGAGGGGCGCGGTGCGAAGCAGCCACCGGTGGAAGAGCGGCCCGACGAGCAACTCCACCGCGACCGCCAGGTCCACCCCCTTCGCGACCTGGCCCGCGCGCTGTGCCGAGCGCAGCCGCTCCTGAATCGCCTTCAGGTGGGGCCGCAGCACGGCCTCCACGAACTGCTGGGCCAGCGCGGCGTCCGCCTGGGACTCGGCGGTGAGCGCCCGCGAGGGCAACTCGAAGCGCGGATCCGTGAGCTCCTTCACGGTGGCCCGCAGCACCGTCCTCAGGTCCGCCTCCAGGTTGCCGGTGTCCGGCAGGGCCGCGGGCTGGTTGCCGCCGCTCAGCTCCACGAAGGCGTCCAGCACCACCGCCCCCTTGGAAGGCCACCAGCGGTAGATGGTCTGCTTGCCCACCCCCGCCCGCGCCGCGATCGCCTCGACCGTCAGACGCGCATAGCCCACCTCCCCGACGAGCTCGACGGCGGCGGTGAGGATGGCCTGGCGGGAGCGCTCACTGCGGCGGGACGGTTCCGGGGTCTTCGGGTCAGTCATCGGACGCCACCCTACCAGCTCGCGAGACGGAACGTCTCGTCTTGACGTCCGCCCCTCCTCCATGGTTCATGACGAAACGAGACGGTCCGTCTCGCCAACATCCTGCCAGGAGAGCTCCATGTCTCGTCGTGCCCACATCGCGATGGTCAGCATCCCCGCCCATGGCCACGTCAATCCGAGCCTGGAGCTCATCCGGGAGCTGGTGTCCCGGGGGCACCGGGTGACGTACGCCAACGACGCCGCCTTCGCGGAAGCCATCTCCCGCACGGGCGCGGAGCTCCGGCCCTACCGCTCCCTCCTCCCGCGCGAGGGGACGCCGAACACACGCTGGCCCGACGACATGGTGGGGCAGCTGGACATGTTCCTCGATGACGCCATGGCCATGCTTCCGCAGCTGCGCGCGGCCTATGAGCACGACCGGCCGGATCTCTTCCTGTACGACATCGGCTGTTCGACGGCGCGAATCCTCGCGGAGAACTGGGGCCTCCCCGCGGTCCAGCTCTCCCCCAGCATGGTTGCCTGGGAGGGCTACGAGCAGGACATGGCCGCGATGGTGGAGATGCTGCGCACCGAGCCGCGCGCCGTGGCGCACTACCAGCGCTACTCCGCCTGGCTCCAGGAGTGCGGCGTGGCGGAGACGGACGCCATGCTGTTCGTCGGCAAGCCGCCGCGCGGCCTGGTGCTCATCCCGAGCGCGCTCCAACCCCACGCGGACCGGGTGGACCGCAAGCGCTTCACCTTCGTGGGGCCGTGCTTCGGAGACCGCTCGGCGCAGGGCTCGTGGCAGCGCCCCCCGGGCGTGGAGAAGGTGCTGCTGGTGTCGCTCGGCTCGACCTTCACCCTCCAGCCCGCCTTCTACCGCGCGTGCCTCGCCGCCTTCGGAGGGCTTCCCGGCTGGCACGTCGTGCTGCAGATCGGCAAGCACGTGGCGATGGAGGACCTTGGCGCCATCCCGGACAACGTCGAGGTCCACCGCTGGGTGCCGCAGCTGGCGGTGCTCGAGCAGGCCGACGCGTTCGTCACCCACGCCGGGATGGGCGGCTCGCAGGAGGGCCTGTACTGCGGGGTGCCAATGATTGCCGTGCCCCAGGCGTCGGACCAGTTCGCCAACGCCGACCAGCTCGTCGCGCTGGGCATCGCGCGGCGGCTCGACACGGAGCACGCAACGCCAGACGCGCTGCGCTCGGCGCTGCTTCAGCTCACGGAGGATCCGGCCGTCGCGGCCCGGCTCGCGGGCCTCAAGCGGGAGCTCCGGGCGGGGGCCGGAGCCGCGCGCGCGGCGGCGCTGCTGGAGCAGGAGTTCCGCCTGTGATGGGCCTCCCCTGCTTCACTTCCCGGAGGAGAGGCGCACTTCGCTAGACGGCCTGGGCGAGGACCTTCGACCAGCGCTCCCGCATGGCCTCCCGGGCTTCCGCGTCCGGGAGCTTCTCCATGTGCACGTGGAGGGAGGCGCCCTTCGCCTTGGGCGTCAGCGTGAGCTGCAACGTGGCGGGCTTCGTCCAGCCGTCCGGCTGCCAGGTCATGCGCAGGCGTTGCCCGGGCTTCACCACCCGGACCTCTCCGCGCACGCCGGGGGACCCGCGCCGCTTGGGGACCTTGTATTCCCCGCCCGGCTCGGCCTTCAGCGTCGCGCCCGGGCCCAGCCAGCGCTCCGGCTGGGTCGTGACCCAGGCCCAGAGCTCAGGGGCGGTCATGGGCAGCGTGCGCACCACGCCCACCTGGAAGCCCGTGGCGGCGGTCTGGCCCACCACGCGCTGGCCTCGGGCCTGCTCGTACGCCACCGCGATCGACTGCTGCCACCACCCGGACTCGACCTCCCGGCTCACGAGCGCGACGAGCTGCTTGTGGGCCAGCCCGGCCGCCCCCGCCTTGTCCAGCGCGCGCATCCACGCCTTCCAGTCGCGTCCGGTGGCCTCCTTCACGGCGGCGTCGGTGACCCGGTCGGTGACGAGCGCCTTCTTCGCGGCCGCGGGCCTCTTCACGGCCGCGGCCTTCTTCGCGGCCGCGGGCTTCTTCCCGCGCGTGGCGATCTCCGCGAGCCGCGCCTGCACCAGCGTCTTCACCAGCTTCGCGGGAAGCGGTTGGTCTGGGGAAAAGGTGACGCCGCTCTTCGACGTGGCGTACCCGGCCAGCTCCGACTTCAGGGCCGGCACCACGCTGCCGCTGAAGGGGTAGTAGCCGCAGTGGTTCTTGAAGAACGCGAAGCCCGCCACGGAGGCCCCGTCCACCTTGAAGGTGGGCATCTGGTAGGTGATGGACTCGGTGGCCTTGGGGAGCAGCTTCCGCAGCTGCGTGCGCAGGGCCCCCAGGGTCTTCTTCACCGTGGGGTCCTCCAGGCCCGCCAGGTAGGCGTCAATCGTCTGCGGGACTCGGGTCTTCGTCGCCATGGTCGTCGGGCCTCCGGAGCGTTTCGTCCCGACTTAGCAGAACCGGAGGCAGCGGCGCGCCGCTTACGCCTTCAGTTCACGCGTCAGCTTGGAGTCCCACGGGCACCAGTGACCACCGGGCAGGAACGCGCCGCCGGCTTCGTCCAGATGGTCCTCGACATAGGTCATGTTGGCGTCGCAGACCTCGATGGCCATCTCGAAGAAACGGATGGTCTGGGGGTCGATGTGGAACGAGAATTTCGGATTGTAGGGGGCGGTCCGCTTGATGATGCGCCCGTGGACGTGGACCGCGTTCTTCTCCTCTCCTGAAAGGACTCGGCGCGCATGGGCAATCATCGCCTCATCCGTCAACTCAATGATGAACTCGGTCCCAGGCGAGCTGGGCTGGGTGAAAGCGAATCGGGTGGCGGTAGCCATTGTGAGTCTCCTTTTTCGTGGAGGCCCCATGTAACGGATTGGCCCGGCCCTACCTATCGGATTGGGGACGGTGGTCTGTGTATGGAATATGCCAGTGCGTCCCAGTCCCGAGGAGGCCCATGAAGCTCGAGCGCCACGTCGGCGGATTGTCGCTTGCGCGCAAGGTGAACTACCTGCGCGCGCGGGGTTGGCGCGAGGACGCGGAAGGCTGGTCGAGCGAGCGTTTCCGCCCCGTCCCCATCGCTCGCGCCATCCACCACCAGCTCACCGACGACCTCAGCCGGGCGCTGGGTGGAATGGGCTGGCAGGTGGTTGGCTATTCCCCGCGAGGCTATGTCCAGATGCGCGACGGTGAAGGGGGCCAGGTCTGCTCCCTGCCCAAGGCGCTGCGCCTCCAGGCCCGGCGGGAGCGGCGGCCCGTCGCCGAGCTCACGTATGCGCTGTTCCTCGCGGCACTCCTCGAGACCGAAGGCGGCGCCCCCGGGTAAGACGTGGGTTCCGCGCGCATGGCATCATCGAAGTCCGGACACCCGAGCGGAAGAGATCCCGTGAGCGTCGCAACCCTCGAAGAGGGCCCGTTGCTGGGGCCCAGCTTCTTCCTCAGCCGGACGGCGCTCCGCTCGCTCGCGTTGGAGCATCGTGACGCCTATGGCACCGCCCGGCCCCATCCGCACGTCGTCATCGATGGCTTCCTGGGCGAACGGCTGGCGACGGGACTGGCCGGCGTCTTTCCCGGCGCGACCGGGGCTCCGTGGATGCGGCGCGATCACCCGGAGCAGGCAGCGCGGTTGGGCCAGCTTCAGCGCAAGGCCTTCGAGGGCGTGCCTGGCGCGCTTCGCCATCTGCTCGCGGAGCTCTCGGGCATGGCGTTCCTCGACTTCCTGGAGACGCTCACCGGCGTCAAAGGGCTCATCGCGGATCCGCACTTCCGGGGCGCGGGGCTGCACCTCACGCTGCGAGGAGGCCATCTGGCGCTCCACGCGGACTTCAACCGTGACCGCACCCGCGCGCTCTCACGGCGGCTCACCGTCCTCTACTACCTGAACCCGGGCTGGGAGCCCGCCTGGGGCGGAGACCTGGAGCTGTGGAACGCCGACCTGTCCCGGTGCGAGGCGCGCATCGCGCCAGTGCTCGACCGGCTGGTCGTGATGGCGCACGGGGACACCCACTGGCATGGCCACCCCTCCGCGCTGATGTGTCCGGAGGGACGGGGCCGCGCCACGGTCGCGGCCTACTTCTACACGGCGGAGGAGTCCCCGGACGCGCCGGAGGCCCACAGCGCCCTCTGGGCGCCAGCGCGCTCCTGAGCCGCGCCCGGGGGCGCACAGGCTGAGCCGGATGACGCGACTACCAGCTTCCGCTGGAGCCGCCGCCCGAGGAGCGCCCGCCTCCAGAGGACCGGGAGGAGCTCGAGGAGCGGGAGGAGGAGCTCGACGACGAGGACCGGGTGCGCCGCGGCGTGCTGTGGCGTGAGGTGGTGACGTAGTCACAGTGCCCGCAGCGCACCGTGACCTCCACTTCGCCCCCGTGGTCGTACGTCGCGCTTCGCAGCGTCCGCGAGGTCTGCTTGCCCGTCACATAGCGGCACCGCGTGCAGCGCTTGAAGCGGGAGAAGAACCGGCCATAGCGCTCGACGGTTCCGTCCTCGCACGACTCACACCACCAGACGTCGTAGTCCACCGAGCCCAGCGACTCCTCCTTCCGCTGGCCCGGGTCCAGGTGGGCATCGTCCTGCGCCTCACCAAGCCGCGCCCGCGGGTTGCCGCACGTCCGGCACTTGCGAGGACGACGGCGGAGCCAGGCACTGCCGGCCAGCCCCAGCGCGCCAACCACGCCCGTGGCGCCCGCGAAGAAGCCGAGGCTCGGCTCCGAGGACGACGTTTCCGTCATGCTCGCGGGCGCTTCCGTGATGCTCACGGTCGGCGCTGATGCCGGCTCCTGGCCTCCCAGGTCGGCGGCGGCGGCACCGGGGTTGTTGAGCCGCGCGTTCTCGATGAGCGCCTTCAGGCCCTGCGCGCCCTGCCGCACGGCCTCGTTCGGGTCTCCACGCTTGAAGGCGGGCACGATGTCCTGCGCCATCACGGCGTCGCTGGCCTCCTGGTCCTCGGGCTCGTCGACCCCGTCTCCGAGGATGATCTCCGCCTTGCGGTCGGAATACGCGATGAAGAGCAGCACGCCGTCGTCCCGCCCGGCATGGCCGATGCCCCAGCGGTTGAAGAGCGCCAGCGCGAACTCACGCGGGGGCCTTCGCGACGTCGTGCCCACCATCACCACCATGAGCTGGCCGAGCCCTTCGTCGTTCAGCGCATGGGCCAGCTGGTCCACCTCCGCCCTGACCGCCGGCGTGAGGACGCGGTTCGGGGTGAGGTCCACCGTCCAGGAGCCCTTGGAGGGCCGGGGGATTGATTCCACCGTGACACCCAGGGCCGGAGTGCCAAGGACACAGAACACCACCAACCACCCCAGCCATGCGCGCATGGGTCCGAAGGTAACCCAAGGCCCCCTTCAGTGCGCGTTGGGCAGGGTCTCGAACGGCCAGGGGCGGTTCGTGGGCGGCCCGTCCTTCGCGGGCCTGTCCAGCCACAGGTCCGCGAGTCCCTGGGCCAGCGTCCACGGTGCTCCGCCCGCGCGGTTCGTCAGGACGATGACCGTGAGGCGCTGCTCCGGATACTTCACGATGGCGTTGGTGAAGCCACACGTCTCACCGTGGTGCGACAGCCGCTGCCGCCCCCCGTCGTCGTCGACGAACCAGCCGAAGCCGTAGCGCGAGGAGGCGCCCTGAAGCGTCGGCGGCAGCCAGGCCTGCTTCCGGGTCTCCGTGCGGAGCAGCGCGTCCGAATCCAGCGCCCGGTCCCACGCCACCAGGTCCATCACGGACGAGTAGATGCCGCCATCCCCCAGCACGGCACTGGTGGGGCTCTGGTCCCTGGGGACGAAGCCGCTCGGGCCCACGGCATACCCATACGCACGGCGGGGCACCTGGGAGACCCCCTCCTCGTGCGCCACGGTCGAACGCATGCCGCCCGGAACGAAGACGCGCTCGTGCAGGAACCGCGCGAACGGCATTCCGCTCACCTGCTCCACCAGGAGCGCGAGCACCGCGTAGCCGGAGTTGCTGTAGCGCACCGCCGTTCCAGGCGGGAAGTACGTGCGGTCCACGCGGGAGACCAGGGTCAGCACGTCCCGGTCCTTCACCTGCACCGGCTGCGTCGCCGGGACGAAGTCCTCGTAGTCCCAGAGGCCCGACGTGTGCTGGAGCAGGTGGTGGACGCGGACCTCCCGCAGGGAGGGCGGGAAGCCGGGGAGCACGTCCACCACGCGGTCCTCGATCCGGAGCCGGCCATCCTGGACCAGCAGCAGGATGGCCGTGGCCGTGAACTGCTTGGTGAGCGAGGCGAGCCGGTAGTTGCTGTCGGGCGTGGCGGGCTCGCGCTTCTCCAGTCCGGCCAGGCCGTAGGCCCGACGGAGCACGACCTGCCCGTCATGGATCACCACGACGCTGGCTCCGGGGCGATCCAGGCCGTCGTAGTCGCGGAAGAGGGTGTCCACCGTGCTCGCCTCCGGGGCTGGCGCGCCCCGGCTGTTCGCGGTGGCTCCCGCACACCCGACGAGGAGGGAGGCGAGGACGATGGCGGCAAGCGAGGGGACGGTCATGGTGGCTGGCTTCATGCCGGACGGAGCCTCCTCGGAGCAACCGGGTTCAGCGGCCCGCGGCCGCCTTCGCGCGCTTGCGTTCGATGAGCTCGCGCGCGGCCTGCCCGCTCGTGACGAACTCGACGTCGCCCTTCAGCCTGCCCGTGAGGTAGAGCGCGAACGCGACGGCCTTGGCGCTCGCCATCTGCAGGCGCTGGGTTCCGACGTAGATGACGCCGCGCAGCCACTCCGGGCTGGATTCCTTGCTGAAGTACTCGCGGGCGGGCTTGTCGATGACGGACCCGTCGATGTCCACGACGACGAACACCGGGCCGTCGACCGCCACCTCCTGCACGATGGAGAGCAGACGCTTCGCATCGTCCAGGTTCGTGGCGCCGTTGAAGTCGACCCACAAGACATCGGGCGCCTCCAGGTGCACCCGGTGCGCTCCGAACACCCACTCACGTCGTTCCGTCATGAGTCCCCCCGGTCGGATGCAAGACCGGGGCGGAGCATACTGAAAGGCTTTGGCACGCCACCAGGGCCGCTGTCACTCGATCGTGGAGTTCGTCACCCGGATGGGCGTGTCCGCGTGGTTGGAGATTTGAGGATAGGACTCGTACCAGGAGCCGCCCTGGTTGTTCTGGATGACCGAGCGGTCGATGCGGATGTCGCCCGAGTGGTCATTGCTCACGAAGAAGATGGCGCTGCCGTGGGCGTTGACCTCGTTGTGCTCAATCCGCGTGCCGCAGAGCGACAGCGTCATCGTGTTGCCGTCGTTGTAGATGGCCCCGCCGCTGCCCCCGCCCGGCGTGCCCGGGCTGGCGGGATTGGCGCCCTTGCCGATGGCCCGGTTGTGGGAGAAGAGGCTGTTGATGACGGTCCACGACACGCCAATGCTGCTGATGCCGCCGCCGTTGGAGCAGACCCCGCCGTAGCCCTCCTTGCCGCCGAAGGTCGTGTTCACCACGTAGACAGGCAGGTCGTCGTACTGGTCGAACACCCGCAGCGCGCCGCCCCCGACGTCAGGCCCGACATCCGCGCACGCGTTGTTGAAGAAGCGGGAGTTGATGACCTTCACCCGCCCGCCGCGCACCCAGACCGCGCCGCCCCCGTCGTACTCCGACTCGCTCTTGGAGCTGGCATCCACGAACGTGAGGTTCTGGAGCGTCAGCCGGGGGTGGTCCTGGTCCTGGCAGTGGGAGGTCGTCCACACCTGGGCCTGGTCGCAGGTGTTCATGTACAGGATGCGGTGCTTCCCTGCCCCGCTGAGCGTCACCAGCCCCTTGCCGTCGATGACGATGTCCGGTCCCTTGTCGTTGAAGACCTTCGCCGTCCGGTCGAGCGTGATGACGACGGGTTCCGGGCCGCAGTCGAAGGTGATGACCCCGCCCTTCGCCACGGCCTGGACGAAGGCCTCGCCGGTACAGCTGGCCGGCGTCCCCGTCCCGACGACGGTGGTGGGACGGGAGACGTCCGCGAGTCCCGCCTCGGCGGGCACGCTGCACGTGGCCTCCGCGTTGGGATTGCCAGCGGGAGGCCCGTCCTTGGGGTTGGTCAGCGGATTGGGAACGTCCACGCCCGCGTCATCGCTTGAACAGCCCGCGGCGCAGGCGAGCACGAACCCCGCGGCCAGCGAAAGGAGCGTGGACGCGGGGAACCGGTGGGGTCTCTTCGGGTGCATTCAGCCTCCAGGAAGGAGGCAGTCTAGGACCTTCCGGGACTACTCGGTGATGATGTCGGTGTACTCGCTGCCGCTGATGGAGTTGCGCCACTTGGAGGAGAAGCCCAGCGCGTGCTGCGGATCCACCACGTGGGGCGCGGTGACCTTCGCCACCTCCAGGCGGGTGATCTCATTGTTGAACAGGTCCAGCACCAGGCCGAACTGCGCCGCGGTCAGGTAGACCCGCTTGAGCATCTTCTCCGCCTTCTCCTGGCGGACGAGCTCGTTGTTCTCGCTCTTGAGCGACTGGTAGAAGCCGCGCCAGGTGGAGGCGTCCATCGGGAGCTGTCCATCCCGCCGTGTCGTGCAGCCCTCGTCCGAGCCCACGCCACAGTCGCGGAACGCGGGCTCGGAGGGCATCGGCCGCTCCGCGCGGCGCTCCTCGCGGGGCTCGTCACGGGGTTCCGACCGGCTGAACCCGCGGGTCTCCGTCCGGGTCTCCGTCCGGCTCTCCGTCTCCATCGTTCCACCCGTCATGCCGCCCGTCACGCGGACGTCCATCTTGGTGCCGCCGCCGCGCACCTTCACGGTGGTGGTCTCCTCGCCATCCACGTTCGTCGTCGTCTTCATCTTGATGCGGGCGGAGGGCATGTCCGCATCATCGACATCCACCTGCATGTTGAACTCCGCGTCCTGCGCGAAGCCGGCGGACGAGACAAACAGGGACGAAACGAGCACGGCACGGACGATGCGGTTCATGGGACTCCAGGTGGGGTGCGGGATGGGTGCGGTCGAAACGGTAGACGTTGTCGCCGCCGTTCCTTGTCACGCACTGCGCGCGAAAATATTCACGCTCCCTGGCAGAGAAGACTTCAGGGGAGGCGGGTCGAAGCGCACCGCACCGCGCGCTTGCGACCCGGCGGGATTTGGTGCACGAGACCCCGCTCGTGATCGTTCGTCCCCGTCCTGGCTTCTTCAAGCTGCTCTTCGTCGTGCGCGGCACCATCCTGCCGCGCGTCCTGCCTCACGTGCTGGGCGTCGCGGCGCTCGCCTCCCTCGTCGTCCTGACGCTCAAGCAGGGCTACCTGCGGCTTCCGGTGACGTCGCCCGCGCCCCTGTCTCTGCTCGGCATCGCGCTCTCCATCTTCCTCGGCTTCCGCAACAACGCCTGCTACGACCGGTGGTGGGAGGGCCGGAAGCAGTGGGGCGCGCTCATCATCGAGGTGCGCGCCTTCACCCACGCGGCCATCGCGCTGCTGGACGATGGGCGCGACGAGCTGCCCGTCGCGGGACGGCAGGCGGCCCGGCGGCTGGTGCATCGCACCATCGCCTTCCCCTACGCACTCGCCGCGCACCTGCGGGGACACGACGCCGGAGAGGACATCAGCCGCTATGTCTCCGACTCCGAGCGCGCACGCGTCCTGAGCAGTGTCAACCGCCCGAACGCCCTCCTGCGTGAGCACCAGGTGGAGCTGGCCCGCCTGCTGCGGGAGGGCCGACTCACCGACATCACCTGGGGTGCCTTGAACGAACGGGTGCACGCCATGATGAGCGTCTTCACCGCCTGCGAGCGGATCCGCCTCACGCCCCTGCCCTTCGCCTACACGGTGCTCCTGCACCGCACCGCCTACCTCTTCTGCCTGATGCTGCCGTTCGGGCTCGCCGAGTCCATGGGGTGGTTCACGCCCGTGCTCACGGCGATGATTGCCTACACCTTCTTCGGCCTGGACCTGCTGAGCGAGGAGCTGGAGGAGCCCTTCGGACAGGCACCCAACGACCTGCCCCTGCTCGCGATGGCCCGCACGGCGGAGATCAACCTGCTGGAGGCGCTGGGGGAGCCCCAGCCGGAGCCGCTGCGCCCCAAGGACTTCATCCTCCCCTAGGGGTTTTCTATATTTGCTGGTTTAGCTAGTTTCCCTTGATGCGCCAGGAAAGGCCTGGCGCACGTTTCGAGGGAACCATGCTCAAGCTCCTGTCCTCGGCAGTTCTCAGTGTGCTGCTCTCCCTGGGGCTCCTGCCCTCCACCTCTCCGGAGCAGACGGCGGCGCTCGCCGTCACGACGACCACGGTCGCGACGCACAACACGCATTACGGAGAGGCGAACTTCCAGCCGCTCGCGGACGTCATCGGCTGGCAGGAGGTGAGCACCGCGGAGGGGCACTCCAAGCTGGGAGCGATGGAGTACTACGCCCACTTCCGGCCCGGCGAGGACCGGCTGGACGCCCGCAACTCCATCGCCATCTCCTGGCGCAAGAACAAGTACGAGAAGACCGGTGACGGGTCCCGCCTCACGCACGGCGGTGAGGCCGGGGTGACGCCGTCGCGCTTCGTGAACTGGGTCGTGCTGAAGAACCTCGCGACCGGCGCGAAGCTGGCGTTCGTCAACACCCACTACATCTCTGGCGCCTGGAATGGGGAGCACCCCGAGCGGCAGGAGCGCTGGCGCACGCACAACGCGGTGGTGCGTGAGGTGGTGGCGGAGCTGCGCGGCCGGGGGCTGCCCGTCGTCCTGGTGGGAGACTTCAACCGCGCGCTGTCGCAGGACATCCCCGGGATGAACCACCTGCGCACCGCGGGCGTCGACGGCGTGCCCATCGATCAGATCTACGTCAGCATCGGCATCGGCACCGGCCCCGCCGAGCGGCTGGAGAAGTACGGCTCCGACCACTTCGCCTACACCGCGACGGTCCAGTATTGAGGCGAGGGCCGGGGATTGAGCGTCATTGTTTTTTCAATGGGGCAGGTACGACGGCTGGAGGGGGCTTGACAGGGCGGTGAAGAGGCATCAGGGGGGCCGTTTGGACAATGAGCAACGGGGCGAGGTCCGAACCGGCCGGGACCGCCCGCGCCCAGCCCTGGCCTCCCCAATCCCAGCCGGTGTTGAGATCGAATGAGAGCCCACGCGTCCGCGCGTCGCTGAAATCCATCAGGACCCCGGGGCCGCACGAGCGCCGGAGCGCGGTCCCCGGCTCGAGCGGGACCGTCGAGAACATCAAGAGCACCCGCTTCACGGGGACAAGGAGCTGGAGCCCGTTTCCGTAGAGGGGGAAGGCCGCGATGGGGGCGGAGGCGCCCCCGGACAGCAGGGAGATGCCGCAGGTGAGCGGCGTCTGCGTTTGATTCACGATGGAGATGGCACCCGGCATCCCGTCATTGACGACCTGCCCCAGGCCTTGGGGCGTCTGGACCTGAAAGGTCTGGCCCGGCGTGATGCCGTACGAGGCGCTGGCGTTGAACAGGGGCGTCGGAGCGGTCGGCTGAAGCGAGACATAGGCCTGCCATTGCTCCTGCCATGAGATGATGGTGGTGAGCGAATAGTCGCGCAGCTGGAACCAGACCAGCGGCACCCCTGCCTGGTCCGTGCCGCCGACGGCCATGAAGCCGTAGAGAAAGGTGCCGGACTCCGCCAGCCCCTTGACGGTGTCCTCGCTCAACGTGAGGGTGACCCGGTAGGGGCTGGCCGGAACCGCCAGCGCGTCCGGGCCACACGTCAGGACGGCCAGCGCCGCGAGGTGGAGCCCCATGTGGATGAGAGTGCGCTCCTGCATGGGACCCTTCCTCGCGTCTGGCTTGAGGCTCGCGCCGCCAGCCTTAAGCCACGAGCTTCCGGCTGATGGAGGTGACGGTGCTGCTGGAAATCAGGAGCGGAACGAGGTCCGTCTGGGGCGCGACGCTGCTGGCCCACGAGCCGCCGCCCCAGCTCCAGCCGTTGTTGATGTCGAACGAGACGGACCGCTGCTGCGCCCCCGTCAGATCCGCCAGGATGCCCTGGCTGTAGGCCTTGTAGATCACCGTGCCGGTGTTGACCTGCTGCGTGGCGAACATCAGGAGGCAGCGCTCGATGGGAGCCATGACGTCCGCGCCGGTGCCGTAGAGCGGGAAGGCGCACAGGGGCGTGCTGGTGGACGCGCCGCCGGCGATGCTCTGCACCTGCGAGATGCCACACGTGAACTGCTTGGGCGGATTCGTCTGGTTGACGATGGAGATGGCGCCGGGCGTGCCTCCCTGGACGACCTGCCCGATGCCGCTCTGGCCGGTGACGTTCAGGGTCTGCTCCAGGTCGATGTCGTACGCCGCGCTCGCGGAGATGTGACCGTTGGGGATGATGGCGTTGGTGGAGGTGTAGGCCTGGTACTGCTCCTGCCACTGGAGGATCGTGCTCTGGGAGTACGCCTGCGACTGGAACCAGACGAGCGGCGCCCCGCCCTTCATCGCGGTGCTCACGCCCTTGAAGCCATACAGGTAGTACCCGCCGTCCGTCAGCGCGGTGAGGGTCTCGTCGCTCATCTGGATGCTGATCTGATAGTTGGTCGCCATGGATTGGTTCTCCGGGTGGGATACCCTTGCAAGGGTATGGGGTTGTTCAAGAGCGCCTTGACTTCGTCTCGTGCGCTCCGACGTCAGGCATAAGCACGCGATATGCCAGGCCCGGAGTGCCTTCCCGGGAGGGTGAGGTACATTCGCGCCAATGCCTCGTCCCGGTGCTCGCGATCCCCAGGCCCCCGTCGCAACGGCGGATGTCTCCACGGCCGCCGAATCGATGCCGCGGGGACAACGCTCCGCCGCGCGCCCCATCCCTGCGTTGACGCTCGTCTCGCACCCCACGGCCGCGCGCATCGGAGAGCGGCTGCTGCTCCATGGCCTCCTCGCCGGGCGGGAGGTGGCGCTCTCCCGCAATGCCCCGGACTTCACCCGCCCGGGTGAACCGCTGGGGCTGCCGCTGGGCGACCCCTTCATGAGCCGCAAGCCCGTCCTGTTCGCTCCGGTGGGCGAAGGGGTCCGCGTCGTCCCGGGAGACGAAGGACGCTGCACCTGCGCGGGAGAGCCGCTCCACGGCGGCCGGGAGTTCGGCCCCGAGGAGCTCGCGCGGGGCGTCCCGCTCGAGTTCTCCGGGCGCACCGTGCTGCTGCTGCACCTGGCCCCGCCTCCCGAAGCGCACGCCCCCGCCTCGCTGGGCATGGTGGGACAGAGCGCCGCCCTCCACGGCCTGCGCCGGCACATCGAGCGCGTGGCCGACGTGGACGTGCCCGTGCTCATCCGGGGCGAGACGGGGGCGGGCAAGGAGCTGGTGGCCCAGGCCCTCCATGCGCGCAGCCGGCGCAGCGGCCCGTTCATCAGCGTCAACCTGGGGGCCATCCCCAAGGAGCTGGCCGCCGCGGAGCTCTTCGGCAGCGTCCGGGGGGCCTTCACCGGCGCCCAGCGCGACCGCGAGGGCTTCTTCCGCGCCGCCCAGGGCGGCACCCTCTTCCTCGACGAGGTGGGCGAAGCCTCCCCCGAGGTGCAGGTCATGCTCCTCCGGGTGCTGGAAACCGGGGAGATGTACCCGGTCGGGGCCAGCAGGCCCGTGGCCACGGACGTCCGCCTCGTGGCCGCCACGGACGCGGACCTGGAAGCGCAGATCGCTGACGGACGCTTCCGGGCCCCGCTCCTCCACCGGCTGGCCGGCTACGAGCTCCGGATCCCGCCCCTGCGCGAGCGCCGGGAGGACATCGGGCCGCTGTTCCTCCACTTCGCCCGCCAGGAACTGGAGGCGCTGGGAGAGGCCCACCTCCTCACCCCGAGCGACCCCTACGCACCGCCCTGGGTGCCGGCGGCGCTGGCGGTCCGCCTGCTGCTCTTCCCCTGGCCGGGGAACATCCGCCAGCTGCGCAACGTGGCCAAGCAGCTCGTCATCGGCAGCCGGGGCCAGTCCTTCCTGGAGCTGGACACGCGCCTCGCCCAGGAGCTGCGGCTTCCGCAAGCCGCCCCGCACCGGGCGCCTCCACCCCAAGCTCCTGCTCCAGAGCCCGAGGTCGCGGCACGCCGCAAGTCCACGGAGGTGGGCGAGGAGGAGCTGCTCACGGCCCTGCGCGCGCACGACTGGGACGTCAAGAAGGCCGCGCACCACCTGGGCATCGCCCGCTCCTCCATCTACGACCTCATCGAGCGCAACCCCAGCATCCGCCTGGCCGGTGACCTGAGCGTGGAGGAGCTCACCCTCTGCTTCCACGCATGCGGTGGCAATCTGGATGAGATGGTACGGCGCCTGGAGGTCTCCAAGCGGGCCTTGAACCGGCGCGTCAAGGAGCTGGGACTGGTCCCGAAGGACGCCTGAACCGACGGCGGCATGTCGGCGGCATGTCGCGAGGCGTGCTGTTTCACCGCGAGTCTGGCCCCACAGGCTCCATGCGTGGCAAGCCCATGGGACGCAGGGGGTTGCATGGTTGGCATCCTGCTTGAAATGCCAGACGTCACCCCCGGAATCCTTCCGGGAAGCCCTGGAGAGCGCCATGTCATGCTGCAACCCCCACAGCATCACGCCCGACAGCACCACGTCCGACAGCCGAGCGCCTGACTCAAAGCAGAACAACGGGACCATTGAAACGTCCGGCAACAGCGCCGGGCGCTAGCCTTCACGGCTCAGGGGCCGGCGCCAGGACGCCGCGCGGCGGTGAGCACGCCGCTCCACTCGTGGGACAGGTTCGGATTGCGCTGGAGCGCCTGGGTGAGCTCTTCCAATGCCAGACGCCGCCAGTGATTCGGATCCTCGGGCCCGGCGGTGTCTGCCCACTCCAGACGCAAGCTGGCACGCAGGGCCTGGGCCACGGGCCAGTCAGGCCGGGCCTTCAGGACCTGCTCCGCCAGCTCCAACCCTCGCTGGAGCCAGGGGCCTGCATCCCCGCCCTCGCGCTGCTTCCGCTCCCCGTGGTGGCGGTAGAAGAGGCCGGCCTCCAGGCGATACTCCGGCTCGTCCGGTGAGAGCGTGATGGCCTTCTCGAAGGACTTCGCCACCTCCTCCACCGCCCCGGTCTGGAGCGGCCCGCGCCGCTCCTTCCAGCGGGCCTCCATCGCCTTCGCCTTTCCGAGCTGGAGCCACATCTCCGCGTCCTGTGGGTTCTTCTCCAGCGCGGCGCGCAGCTCCTCCAGTGCGCGCGACAGCTCGGCCCCCGGGTCCCTCCCGTGGTCCAGCTCGAAGCGGGCCTGGATGACGTGCACCGTGCCCAGCAGGCCCCTCAGCCAGGTGGCCCCCGGCATCCGCTCCAGGCCCTGCCGCAGTGGCGCTTCCGCCTCGTGAGCGCTCGGCCGGGGATCCTCGCCCCGCGCGAGCAGGTAGTTGCAGCGCCGGACGAGCAGGGAGCCCAGGTTCGCATAGGCGAAGCCCTGTCCCGGCGCGACCGCGATGGCCTGCGCGTACGCGGCCCGGGCCTCGTCGAGCACGGGAAGCGGATCCTCCCCCCGGTTCCACGCATCATCCGCCTGGAGCACCAGCACGCCGCCCACCCCGTTGTGGAGGTTGGGGATTTTGGGATTGATGGCGATTCCCCGCCGGTACTGCTCCAGGGCGAGCGCCAGCTCGGGGCGTGGGTCCTCACCGCGATTCCTCCGCCGGCGGGCCCGTTGCGCATGGACCTCGCCCGCGTAGAAGTACGGCACCATGTGCCCGGGGTTGAGGGCCCGGGCCTTCTCGAGCGCGTGAAGGGCCTTCTCCAGGTCCTGGTCCGCCTCCGCGTTGCGCGGCAGGGCCGCGCGGGTGAAGAGCGCGCTGCCCAGGTTGATCCAATCCTCGGGAATGCGCGCGTCGAGCGCGATGGCCGCCTCGTAGGCGCGGATGGCCTTGTCGCGGCTGCCCTGGGAGTCCGCCCCCACCTGGTCCTCGAAGTCCGCCCAGGTCTTGAAGACGAGGCCGTAGTCTCCGTAGAAGCCCCGGTCCCGGTCCGTCACGGGAATGCTCTCGAACAACGCGGCGGACTTCGCGAGCAGCTCGCGGGGATCCTCGCCCTTCTCGATGCGGTAGCGCGCCTGGAGCCAGACGCTCCGCGCCAGGTAGAGCGTGGCCTCCAGGCGCGGGGGCTCCACCGCCTTCGCGCGCCGCGCGGCATCCATCGCTTTCGCGAGCGGCACCGTCCCGTCCTCGCCCCGTGTGAGCTGGTACTCGGCCAGGCGGTGGTGGACGCGCGCCATCTGCACCAGGCACGCGGCGTCCTCCGGAACCACGGTGAGGCAGCGCGCCAGGGCGTCCAGGGCGCGCTGGTAGGAGGGCATCACGTCCCCCTTCCCATACAGCTCCATCACCATCGCGTCCGCCTCGAGCCGCGCCAGGGACCGGTACACGGCGGGCTCGCTCTCCGCCGCCGCCGCCGCCGCCGCGTAGGCCTTGCGGCCGGCGTCGAAGTCCGTGCGCGCTCCCTCGGGGTCCCCTCCGTTCCAGCGCTTGAAGGCCCGGGCCTCCAGCAGGTCCCCGCGCAGCATGGGCAGCTCATGGAACCACGGCAGCCGGGTCCGGGCCCTCTCCAGCAGGGCCAGGGCCTCGTCGAAGCGGCCTTCATAGAAGGCCACCAGCGCCGCCACGTACTCCACCGACGGCACCTGGGCGCCTTCGCTCTGCTTGAGCCATGCCAGCGCCGGGTCCCGGTAGAGGCGCTCCGCGTCGCGCGTCGAGACCTCCCGCAGCTGGGGATTGCGGATCCGCTGCGCCTCCAGGAGCTGCTGCTGGTAGCGCCGCCCCGTCACGAGGGCGAGCGCGTACGCGGCCCGGGGCTCGTGGAAGCCGTGACTCCAGGCGGACTCGAGCAGCTCGCGGGCCTTCTGTTCGTCCCCCAGCGCGAGGTGGCCGCGCCCCAGCGCGTAGTGCCCGGGGCCCAGGGCGCGCGGCCCGGCGCGGGCAATCTCCGCCTCCAGCTCCGCCATGCGCGCCTGGAGGGCCCGGCGGTCCTCGCGGGTGTCGTGCAGCCGGGAGAGCGCGGAGTAGCGCACCATGGCCTCGAGGTGCTCCACCAGCTCGGTGAAGCGCTGGGCGATCCGCTCGCGCTCGGCGGCCTCGCGGCGCGCCAGGGCGCCCCAGCCCAGCGCCACCGACACGGCGACCAGCGCGGCGGCGCTCACGGAGGCCAGGAGCCGGTGCTTGCGCAACCGCTTGCGCAGGGCGTAGCCAAAGCCGGTGCGCGCCAGCACGGGCTCGCCAGAGAGGAACCGGTCCAGGTCCTCCGCGAGCGCGCGCGCCGAGTCGTAGCGGGCGGAGCGATCCTTCTCCAGGCACTTGAGGGCGACGGCCTCCAGGTCCGGCGGCAGGCCCGGCTCCAGCAGCCGCGGCGGTCGCGGCTCCGCCGTGGGGATGTTGTTGAGCACCTCCAGGCCGTTGGCACCCGGGATGGGGACCTGGCCGGTGAGGAGGAAGTAGAGGCTGGCGCCCAGGCTGTAGACGTCCGCGCGCCGGTCGAGCCGGCTCACCTCCCCACGCGCCTGCTCCGGGGCCATGTAGTGCGGCGTGCCCAGCACCGCGCCGGTGGCCGTCACGGATTCGTTCCAGTCCCGCGCCAGGCCGAAGTCCATCACGTAGGGCCGGGGCGTGCCGTCCTCGGCGCGCTCGACCATGATGTTGGAGGGCTTGATGTCCCGGTGGATGAGCCCCACGCGGTGGGCTTCGTGCACCCCCAGGGCCGCCTCGCGCATCACCAGGGCCTTCTGCTCGACGGTGAGAGAGCCCACCAGGGCGCTCAACGGCTGGCCGTCGATGTACTGCATGGCGATGAAGACCTTCCCCTCGACGTGACCGACCTCGTACACCTGGCACACGCGTTCGTGACGCACCTTGGCCTGGGCGCGCGCCTCGCAGATGAAGCGGCGGGTCAGGGCCTCGTCGTCGTCCCGGACGAACTTGAGGGCCACGTGGCGGCGCAGCCGGGGATCCAGGGCCAGGAACACGCGCCCCATGCCGCCCTGTCCGAGGAACCGCACGGACTGGTACCGCTCCCACCCGGGGATGGGGAAGGCCGGGGCGCCGGCCTGTCGCGGCGCCAGGGCCCGGAGGCCCGGAGGCCCGTCGAGGGTGGCGGTCTCGTCGTCGGGCGGGCCCTCCATGGGCTGGGGCCCCACCGGGGTAGCGCTGTCCTTCAGGAGTGACTGGAGCGTCTCCTCGGACACCACGCCCCGCTCGCGGAGCAGCTCCAGCGGGCGGCGTTGGCGCCGCCGGGCCTCCTCCAGCAGGGCCCCCGCCTGTTCCCGCGGCAGGAGGCCCTCATCGATGGCGAGCCAGATCTCCTTCTCATCATCGCGGGTCATTGGCAGGGGGCCTCGTGAAGAGGGCCCTGAGTATGACGCGAGCCCTGAACGGACGCGAAGTGCGCTCCGGGCGAATGACGCGCGGCATGTCGCCGACGTGCCGCCGACCTGGGACCGCGGCGTCCGCGGGCGCACAGGAACCCACGGCCGTCAGTCCGGCATTGCGATTGAATAGGAAGGACGGGCGCCCCGCGCCCCTTCCGGGGCAACGCTGGAGAACCGCATGCCATTCAAGCTGGACGCAGTCATCGACTTCCCCGAGCACAACAGCATCAATCCCATCAAGGTACCGCCCTGCCGGACAACGCCGGGCGGTGCGCTCACGCTCCTGGTGTTGGCGCCCAGCGAGGCCGGGCAACCGCGCCTGACGCTGGAGAAGCCCGTCCGGGTCATCTCCCAGACCGCGACGGAATATGACAGGGGCGTGACCGCCTGGTACTTCGTCTTCTACGTCGCGCACGCGCACGCGCCCTCGGGCTCGCAGAAGAAGTCCCACCGCTACAACTACAGCTTCACGAGCGACCAACCCCAGCCCTGGAATGACACAAAGACAGCCAACGGGACGATTGATGTCTCCGCCGGTGGTGAGGAGCCACCGGCCTAGCGCCGCCGGGGCGAGGCATGCCGCCAGCGTGCCGCGCCCCTCCATGAAGGCCGGGGCGTGAAGACCGCCCCGGCCCGCCCGCGCTACCAGCAGCTGAAGTGGATGTTGTCGTAGCGGACCGACGCGGTGCTGAAGACCAGCGTGCGCAGGTCCCCCTGGACGAAGTTGCTCTCACCGCAGGCGCAGGTCGCTCCCGTCCCCGTGCAGTTCGTCCAATTCGTGGTGTCCCCACCCGAGTCCACGCGGTACTCGGCGTTGAAGACCGCCTTGTTCTTGTTGGTGAACCAGGTCTTGTAGGCGCCGCACTCGTTGTACTTCTGGCACTCCTCGTTGATGGCGAAGTCGAAGGAGTCCGCGAGCGAGGGGACCTGGTCCACGTCGTTCTTGAGCGCGATGCCCAGGCACAGCGAGTGGGCGGTGGTGGCCAGCCAGCGGTTGTAGTCGAGCTGGTTCGTCGCCGTGAGGCCCCAGCAGGCCTGGTCGGTGCAGCTGATTTCATCGTCGTGCGAGTAGCCGTCGATGTTGTCCGGCTCCACCGCGTCGCAGCCCTTGTTCTTCGCCAGCTGCATGCGCGACGTCATCACCGTCCGCACCGCCTGCTTGCGGTGGTCCAACCACCACTCACAGCCGCCGCCGCTCGTGCACCAGTCTCCGAGGATGTGGACGGACTGCGCGCAGTTCTCACCGGGGGTGCAGTACGTGTCCTGCGGGAACTGGTTCGCGTCCTCGCGCCAGTCCTCGTAGGTGCCGGCGCTGAAGTAGCAGACGACCTTCTTCCCGGCGGTCTTGTACTCCTGGATCTTCGCGCTGGTCGTGTTGAAGAGGTCCACGACGTAGACCTGCGCGTCGAGGTTCGTGGGGAGGGAGGCGTGCTCCAGGTCCCACATCCAGGTGGTGCCCCTGGGGAAGGCCGCCACCGTGCAGGCGGAGCCCTGGCCGCAGACGTTCGCGGTGCCGCCACCGCCGCACGTCGCCGGGCTCTGGCAGGCGCCGCAGCTGACGACCGTGCGCGCCTGGCCGCAGTTGTCGGTGCCGCTCACCTGGCCGCAGTTCTTGCCCAGCCGCGAGCAGAAGGCCGCGTCGGTCTCCGCGGTGCACGTCGTGGCGATGTCCCAGGACACCTGGAGGCGGAGGCTGTCGAGCTGCGCCGCGTCCGTGCCCGCGCCCTTGACGATGCGCGCGCGGATGTCGCCGGTGCTCGACACGAAGTTCGCGGCCACTTCGGTGGTGGGCAGGTTGAGCGTCAGGGCCGGGGTCCACACCCAGTCACCGCGCCCCTGCGAGCTGGCGATGTTGACCCAGCTGGAGGTCGTGAACCGGTAGAGCTGCCACTGGTAGTAGGACGTGGCCACGCCGGGCCCCTGGTACTTCGTCAGCAGCTGGAGCTGGGTGACCTGGGCGGGGGTGGGCGCAGCCTGGGTGAGGCTGGAGAGCTTGAAGGTCAGGTAGCCCGTGTAGCTGGGGCTGAACTCGATGTACTGCGCATAGCAGTCCGCGTACGCGCCGACCGTGCAGTTCGCGCTGTTCGTCTTGAGCACGGCCATGCCGCCGCTCTTGCCGGACGCGTCCGTGTTCGCCTGCGTGCTCGCGGAGGCGAAGTCGATGACCTCCGTGCCGGTCAGGGCCTGCGCCTGGGCCTCCGGCGCCAGCGCTTCATCCGCCTCCAATGGCATGCATCCGGGCAGCAGCAAGGCAAGACAGGGGAACAGCCAGGCACTTCGATTCAGCATCACGCCTCCAGGGGGTTCGTGCCCGGCTATCACAAAAGGCCACCCCATCACTTAGCCCTTGCGCTAAGTGTCGGGAGACGTTACTTAGCCTCGTGGAAAAGCATCCGGAACAGCTGAATGGAATTTTCCAGGCGCTCGCGGATCCGACCCGTCGGGCCGTGCTGTCGCGTCTGGGCAAGGGGCCCGCCAGCATCAGCGACCTGGCGAAGCCCTTCGACATGGCCCTGCCCTCCTTCATGAAGCACATCCACTTCCTGGAGGAGAGCGGGCTCATCCGCACGCACAAGGAGGGGCGCGTGCGGACGTGCGCGCTGGAGAAGAAGCCCTTCGCCGTCGTGGAGTCCTGGCTGTCCGCGCAGCGTGCCCTCTGGGAAGCCCGCACGGACCGGCTCGAGCAGTTCGTCACCACCCTCTCCAACAAGGAGTGAAGCGATGTCCCCTGCCCTGCATCCCGAGCTCGACCTGAGCATCTCGCGCATCATCAAGGCCCCTCGCGCCGTGGTCTGGAAGGCGTGGACGGACCCCGTCAGCTTCGCGCAGTGGTGGGTGCCGGCGCCTTCCCGGTGCAAGGTGTTGGAGCTGGACCTGCGCTCCGGCGGTGCGCTGGTGACGCACTTCAGCGAGGCGGCCACCAGCGACTTCATGCCGCACCTCAGCGCGTGCTTCCTCGCCGTGGACACGCTGGAGCGCATCGTGTTCACGAACACGCTGGTCGCGGACTGGCGGCCCGCGGACGTCTCCGGCATGCCGCTCATGACCGCCATCATCACGCTGAAGGATCATCCTCAGGGCACCGACTACAGCGCCCACGTGATGCACAAGAACCGCGGGGACAGGGACCTGCACAACGACCTGGGCTTCCACGAAGGCTGGGGCACCGTCACGGCGCAGCTCGCCGCGCTCGCCGAGCGGCGCGTGTGACACCTGTGTCCGGGGTCCTCCCCCGCGGGCTCTGACAGGCGTGTCATGCGCGGAGGGACTGTCACTCTGCGTGAGTCTCGTGCGTGCCGGTGGAACGTCCCTTGCTCCAGCAAGGGACTCCCCGCCGCAGGAGGCATGCGTTGAACAAGGCGATGCTGGTCCCCGTGCTCCTTCTCCTCTCCGTGACGCAGGCCCGGGCCCAGTCCATGGAGCGACCAGGACAGCAGCCCCTGGTGGGTGAGCGGCCTGCGAACGTGCTCTGGGTCGCTCCCGCGATGCATGGCTTCTTCGCGGTGATGGGACCGCCCATGGGCGACATGGTCCATCTGGCGCTCCCTGTCGGGGTGAACCGCAAGCTGTCGGACCGGAGCGACCTGGTCCTGGAGATCACTCCCCGGTTCTCGCGCCGCCGCTGCACCGACGACTTCGACAGCTGCGGCACGGTCCGCTCCCTCACGCTCTCCACGGGCGTGGCCTGGAGGCCGTGGGCCCGGGCACGGGGCAATGGCTTCTTCCTCCAGCCCAAGCTGAGCGGCATGGTGATCAACGAGAAGGACCGGCCCGATGGAGGCGCGACGGGAGGGCAGCTCACGCTCGGCCTCGACCTGGGCTTCCAGAAGACGACGGCCTCGAACTTCTACCTGGCCTTCGTGTTCGGCGCGGGCGTGGGCTACAGCTGGAACCAGCGGCGCGACGTGGTGGACCTCGGCGCCCGGTACAACCTGCCGTGGGGCAGCAGCCGCGGGAGCGGGGGCATCGTGGACATCAACCTGGACCTCCTGCGGCTGGGCTTCGGCTTCTGACGCTCAGCGCCGCCGCCTGCCGCCTCCTGGCCGTTTTGCGTTCCTGGGCGCCTTGCCGTGGTGGCCCCGGTTGGGTCCGCGTCTGGGAGCGCCGCGCTCCCGTTCCTGCGTCTGGGGCGGGCGCTCCCGGGTGACCTCGGCGATCTCGTCCGGCATCCAGGGCCGGTCGAGCAGCTCCTGGAGCTCAAGGAGCGAGCGGGCCTGGAGCACGCCCCGACGGCCCCGGGCCACGGCGAAGCGCTGAGGGCGGTCGAGCAGCGGCAGCTCCTCCTCCACCAACGTCCGGGCGAGCTTCTCCGGCAGGTGCAGCCGCACCACGCCGCGGGGGGCCCCATCCGACAGCGTCTCCACGTCGTACTCGAGCGCGACCTCCTGCTCGCGCACCTCCACGGCGTCCGGCAGCGCCCGCAGGGCCCGGCGCGTCGCGGGCGGCACGAGCGCGTCCAGGTCGAGCCGCAGCGGGCGCGCCTTGAAGTCGTCGAGCGTGTCCACGCCCTCCAGCTGCGCCTCGTAGAGCGCGGTGAGCTCCGGGAACCCAAGCTGCGCGGTGGTTCCGCCCGAGCGCCGCCACAGCTCGCGCACCTCCGCGATGGCGACGCGGTGACGGTCCACCGCGGGATGGGGCGCCTCGCCCTGCGCCAGCGCCTCCGCGAGCGCGTGCCGGGCCGCCTTGGCGAGTTCCGGCCCCCAGGCGCGCAGCACCTCCACCTCCTGTTCCAGCGCGAAGCCGAAGAACTCCACCCGCGTGATGAGCACGACCGAGCGGAAGCGCGCGTCGTACGCTGGCGCCGCCGAGTGCCGCCGGGCGTAGCGGCGCAGCAGCGACTGGGGCAGCTGGGTGCCTTCGATGCCGGCCTGCGAATCGCCGTTGCGGTCCGCGAAGTAGCGCAGCGGGCCCGCCACCGCGCCCAGGTTGCCGCACACGCTCGTCTTCGACACGCGCGCGACCTCGCCCCAGGCCGTGCGCTCGTCGATGACCAGGTCGAAGGGCATGAAGCGCGCGAGCAGATCGCAGAAGCGCTGGTAGACGCGGGAGGTCGCGAAGGGCATGTGCGCGGGCAGCTTCAGCCCCACGCTCCGGTACACGCTCGCCATCGCGAGCGCCGCGTCCTCCAGGGCCTTCACCAGCACCCCGCGCCCCTCCGCCCACGCCGCGAGCTTCTCCGCGTTGAACACGTGGCGCGGCAGCCCCTGCACCTCGCCCACCGTGCCCGCCTCCTGGAAGGCCTCCGCGTACAGGTTGTACGCGGTCAGGTGGTCGCTGCCGGGCACGAGCACGCCCTCCAGGTTGCGCTCCTCGCGCGTCATCCGGTGCAGCGACTCCACCGAGCTGCACACCGCGAGGAACGGCAGCAGCGCGTCCTCCGCGTTGACGATGAGCTCCGCCCAGGGGCGCTCCACGGGCAGGGCCTCCACCGCGCGGCCGTAGTCGGACAGCCGCCCGTCCGCGTCCACGATGTTGCGCGCCTGGAGCTTCCCGAGCGCCCGGCGATAGGCGTTGCGGTCCAACGGCACGGGCAGGTCCAGCTCGTCCGCCCGCACGCCCAGGGCCGCCGCGGTGAGGGCCACGCGCTCCGGCTCGCCCGCGAGCTGGAACTCGGGCTCGGTGGGCTTGAGCGAGGCGAAGTGGAGCGGCCGGTCACTCAGGATGAAGACGCGCCCGCCCTCCACGCGCCCGTGCACGCGCCCCGCCATCTGCAAGAGCTCGTTGTTGCCCAGGTGCACGCGGGTGAGGATGTTGCGGCCGCCCTCCACCAGGTTCGTGAAGCGCATGTCGTCGATGACGACCGTGTCCAGCCCCGGCACGTTGAGCGCGCTCTGCCCCGCCGCCGTCATCGCGAGCACGAAGGGCCGGGGCGCCGTGCCTTCCAGGAAGGGGCGGATGGCGCGCAGCGGTTCGCCGCCGTGGTAGTGCGCCGCGTGGATCTCCGGCCAGTCCGCGCGCACGTGGGCCGCCACCTCCTCCACCCCTGCGCGCGTGGCCAGGAACACGCCCACGCCGCGCCCACGCCGCTCCACGTCCCGCAGGAAGGCGTCGTCGAGGAAGGACAGGGGCTGGCGGCGCTCCACCTCCACCGTGGCCGCCTTGCGCGGGTCGAAGGAGGACACCTGGAGCACGTCCGCGCTGTCCAGGTAGCGCGAGTAGAAGGCCGGATCCACGGTGGCGGACAGCCAGATGAAGCGGCAGCCCACGCGCTTGCCCAGGGCCAGGCACAGCTCCAGCTCCGCGGAGGTCTGGTGGATCTCATCCACGATGAGCGTGTCCTCCCGCCGGATGACGCCGCCCTGGAACCAGCGCCGCGCGATGCCGGTGGTGACGATGACCACGTCCGCGAGCGGCGTCTCCGCGGTGGCCTCCCGCTCCCGGTTGACCACCGCCACCCGCAGGGGCTTGCGGCCCACGAGCTCCTCCGCGATGGGGCGGATGGCGAGCGTCTTGCCCGTGCCGGTGCCCGCGACGATGCCGAACCCCTGCCCGCTCCGGGCCAGCTCCCGGAGGCGCTTGCCGTGGTGCTCCTCCAGGTACGTGCGCAGCTCCAGCCCGAGCGCCAGCTCGATGGTCTCGCACGCGGCGCGCGTGGGCGCGATGACGATGACCCGCCCGCGCTGGGCCGCCACGGAGGAGGAAGCATCCGCGCGAGGCGGCAGGTATCGGTCGGTGGGAGTACGCACGGAAACCAGTGATACGCACGGGCGGTGTCCAGGGGAAGCAATTCGCCCGCCCAGGCCCGCGCCAGGGAGGCAGGCAGCCGCCACCAGCAGCGGCCTTGGACGTGGATCCAGCTGAAACGTTGTCCCCTGCCCATTTCCCGCACGAAGGGGGGCTCCGACCGGGGGCCCGACGCAGGCGCCCTGCCCCATGCCTACCTTCCGCTTCGACAGGACCGGGAGGGGACGATGAAAAGGGAGATGCTGCTTCATGAGCTGCACCCGTCGGTGGTGCACATGCCGCTGGCGTTGCTGCCGACGGCGGCCGTGGCGGACCTCATCGTGGTGACGACGGGGGACCGCGCCTGGGAGAAGGTGGGGCGCCGCCTGTGGGTGGCGGGCGCGGCGAGCGCGGTGTTCGCCGGGGTGGCGGGCCTGGCCGCGAGCCAGGAGGTGCGCATGAACTCGCCGCGCGCCCGGGACATGACGGTCCTGCACGGCGTGGGCAATGCCCTCATCACGCTGGGCGCGCTGGGCATCATGGCGTGGCGGCTGGCGAAGGCGCCCACCGCCGTGACGACGGCGCTGGGCCTGGGCGCGTGCGCCTTCTCGCTCTACACGGCGACGCTCGGCGGGAAGATGGTCTACGAGCAGGGCATCGGCATCAACCCGATGCCGAAGGACGCGCCGCAGGGCTCGTTGAAGCAGCCCCTGCTGCTGTCGCCCGAGGCCCCCGTGGCGCTCATCAAGGACGCGAGCCGGGGCGCCGCATGGCTGCTGGGCCGGGCGCGCGCCGCGCTGACGGCGCGGGCAGGAGCCTGACCGCGGGGCGCCTCCGGCCGATGTCCGCGATGCTCACGAAGGACACCCTTGGACCTGGGGGTGTCCCTTGGGTGCTTCGAAACGCAGCCTGCGAGGGCTGGACCTCGTCAACGTCTTCATGGCGGACGTGAAGGACGGCGTGGGCGTCTACCTCTCCGTCTACCTGCTGACGGACCTGAAGTGGGACCCGGCCCGCATTGGCTGGGTGGTGGCCATCCCCTGGTTCGTCTCCATCCTCGCGCAGGCGCCGGTGGGCGCGCTCATCGACCACACGCGCCTCAAGCGCCTGCTGCTCATCCTCGCGTCCGCCATCGTCGCGGCGTCCTGCCTGACGGTCGTCTTCCTCCCCACCCTGCTCCCCATCAGCCTGGCGCAGGTGGCGCTGGGCCTCGTGCAGACGCTGTTTCCGCCCTGCGTCGCGGCCATCACGCTGGGCATGGTCGGGCACCAGCGCATGTCCCGGCGCATCGGCCGCAACGAGGGCTTCAACCACGCGGGCAACATGCTGGCCGCCGTGGTGTCCATCTTCATCGGCTGGTACATCTCCTACGAGGGCATCTTCTACTTCTCGGTGTTCCAGTGCGTGGCCATCATCGCGGCCACCCTGCTCATCCGCGAGCGGGACATCGACCACGACCTGGCACGGGCCGCTGCGGAGGAGGGCTCCCGCTCCGCGACGTCCTCTCTCGCCGGCGCCCGGGCGCTGTGGTCGCGGCGGAACATCGCCTTCTTCATCGTCTGCATGGGCCTGTGGAACCTGGCCAACGGGGCGATGCTGCCGCTGCTGGGCCAGAAGCTGGGGCTCGACGACGTCCGGAACTCGGCGCTGTTCCTGTCCATCTGCATCACGATTGCCCAGGCGGTGATGATCGCCGTCGCGCCGCTGGCCTCGAGGTGGGCGGCGACGCACGGCCGCAAGCGCCTCTTCCTCGTGGCCTTCCTGCTGGTGCCGGTGCGCGCCCTGCTCTTCGCCTTCATCGACACCAAGCCCGTCCTCATTGGACTCCAGGTGGTGGACGGTCTGGGCGCGGGCATCTACGGCGTGCTGCTCATCGTCATGATGGCGGACCTGGGCAAGGGCACCGGCCACTTCAACCTGCTCCAGGGAATGACGTACTCGGCCGTCGGGCTGGGGATGGCGCTGAGCAACATCCTGGGCGGCTGGATGGTGAAGCTCGGGGGCTATCCCGCCGCCTTCCTGACGCTCGCGGGCGTGGGCATGGGGGCCACGCTCCTCTTCGCCCTTCGCGTGCAGGAGCCGCCGCACAAGGACGAACCCGCTCCAGCGCGCGAGAGGCCGCCACGCAGGCAGCGGGGCGGCCCTCTCATTCCTGGAACGGCCCGGTAGCCCGGCGCCTCAGGCGTCGCTCGTCAGGAGCCCGTCGATGGTGTGCGCCTGGACGATGGTCTCCAGCGAGTCCACCACGCGGTACGTCATGTGGCGGCGCACGGCCTCCGGCAGGGTGTCGTGGTACGCGCGGCTGAGCTGCAGGTCGTGCCGCTCCGCGTTGCGCCCGTCCGGCGCATCCACGCCGAGCACGAGGGCCGGGCGGGACTTGTTGGAGCGGTTGGCCGTGCCCCGGTGGATGGTGAGGGCGGAGCGCGCGGAGAGGTCGCCCACCTTGGGCATCTTGCGCTGGGCGAGGCGCTCATAGCGGGACGCCTGCGATTTGGGCGGGAACATGCCGCCGTCGAAGTCCTCGCCCGCTTCCCACTGCGTGCCGGGGGCGATCTCCAGGGGCCCCATGTCCTCGTGGACGTCCACGGTGGTGAGGTTGAAGGCGAGCGAGTTCAGGCGCCGCCCGGTGAGCGTGGCCTGCGGCGCGGGGAAGTCCCGGTGCCAGGGCTGGTTCAGGGCGCCCGGCCCTGGAATGTCGAAGCCCAGCTCCACCACGCGATAGTCCGGGCCGAGCACGGCCTCGCACACCGCCACCAGCCACGGATGCGTGACGAGCTCCACGAAGCCGCGGAGCCGCTCGGGGTGGATCTCCACGTAGTAGCGGTTGGGGCCTCGGGGCAGCGCGCCGCCCGGCCGCCCGAGTGCCTCGCGGAACAGGACGTCGATGTCCTCTCCCACCTGGCGGACCCATTCCGGCGAGAAGGCCCCCCTGCGGGCGATGATGCCGTCTCCGTAGAGGCCCGCCATGAGGGTCGCGGTGTCGAACCGCGCTTCGGCGCCCCGGAGGTCCTTGCGAGGGCTCTCCGCTTCCCATGCCTGTCCATGCTGTTCCATGCGGCCTCAACACCCCCGCGGGTTCAGGTGATTCGCGCTGTCTGCGATTGCGCGCCGAAGCCTGGACTGATGCCTGGACGGCCGGGCCGTGCTGCGCGAGCCCGGCTGGCCGTCTCCGACCTTTGTCCCATGCCGGATGCTTGTCTGGTCCCAGGGTCCAGGGGCGGAGGCCCTGATGCGGTGGGCTTCGTCGCTCCGTGGACGGACACCGGGGGCCATGCCCCGGATTCCCGAACCCCGACGGTAGGGTGGCGCGCGTCCCGCGAACCCTCCGCGCGGCGAGGAGCGGATCCATGTCCCCAGCCAGGCCCCTCGCGTTCCTCGCCGAGGCGGTGTGTCTGCTGGCGCTCGTGCTGGCATGCGTGAAGCTGGGCCAGGGCGTCGAAGCGGTGCTCGACCTGGCGCCGTGGGACGAGGCGGACTACCTGCACCGCGCGCTCACGCTGCCCCAGAGCGGGCTGCCGGATCCGGAGTGGGGGCCGCTGTACTCGCTCTGGTACTTCGCGCTCTCGTACGTCTGGCCGGATCCGGTGGCGCTCTACTACGCGAACACCCGGTGGCTCGTGCTGCTGACGTCCGTCGCGGGCTACGCGCTGCTGCGACAGGTGGGGGTCCGGCCCGGGTTCTCGCTGGCCGCGAGCGCGGTGTACCTGCTGTCGCTGGCGCCGCACATCCAGCCGCGCCCCACCCTGCTGGCGCTGCTGATCATCCTGGCCGCGTCGTGCGCCGCGTGCCGGGCCGCCACGCCCGAGGGCGCCTGGGGCCGGCTGGGAGCGGGCTTGCTGCTGGCGTCGTTCGCACGGCCCGAGGGCTTCCTGTCCTTCCTGGCGGTGTCCGCGCTGCTGGGCCTCCAGCTGTCGCGCCGCGTCCGCCGGGAGCCCGCGCGACGACGTCACGCGTGGGGCACGGCGGTGGCCTACGCGGGGATGGTCCTCGTCCTGGTGGGCCTCCTGGGCAACCCGTTCGGCAACACCAGCAACCGGCGCTTCTACGCGTTCTGTCAGCACTTCGCGGACGGACTCGCCAGGCGCACGGGCGAGGTCCGGGTCAATCCCTGGTCCCGGTGCGAACAGGTGCTCCAGCCCGTCTTCGGTGAGGCCAGCACGCTGGGGGACGCCCTGCGCTCGAACCCGGGGGCGTTCCTCGCGCACGTGCGCTGGAACCTGTCGCGCCTTCCCCGCGAGTCGCGCAAGCTCTTCACCTACGGCTACGGCGACGTGCCGCCCACGCCCCGGAACGGACCCTGGACGCGCGAGCAGATGGCGCACGTGCTGCTCCTCGTCGCCGTGCTGGCGCTTCCGCTGGGGGCTTTCGCCCGGCGCGGGAGGAACGCGGTCCGGGCCCTGGCGACGCCGCGGGTGGCCTGGAGCGCGGTCGCGGCAGCCGCGGTGCTCCTCCCCGGCATCGTGTCCTCGGTCCTCTTCTACCCCCGGCAGCATTACCTCGTCATTCCGGGCGTGATGGGGCTGGCGCTGCTCGCGTTGATGAAGCACGCGCTGGACGTGCCCGGCCTTCCCCCGGGACCGTCCCGCGCGGTGGGCACCGCTGGCGCGTTGGGGGGCGCCGCGCTGTCGGCGGTCCTGGTGGTGCTGGCGGTGCCTGCTCCCGATGCCCGTTCCAGGCCGCGCAGGGAGCTGCTCCAGCAGGTGCGGGCCCTGCGCGCGCTCGGGCTGGGAAGCCACGTCGCGGCAGGAGGCTCCCTGGGCGTCCTGGACACGCAGGGCGGGCTGCCGGTGTACCTGGGTGCCCCCTTCCGGCGCGTTCCGCCCTGGACGCGGCGCCCGGGTGAGTCATTCACCCAGTACCTGCGCCGCGAACGCATCGAGCTCGTCTTCCTGGACCACAAGCTGCGCGAGGAGCCTCGCTTCGAGAACGACCCTTCGCTGGAGTCCTTCCTCGCGGCACCGGGCGCGTTCGGCTACGCCACGCGGCACCTTCCCGGAACGAGCGCCGTGCTCGCACTGCCGGCGGCGTGGGCCCTCGGCGGGGACGGACGTGTCCCGGAAGACGGCCACGTGGGCACGCCCCACGCCGCCCCCTGAGCTCACGGCGGAAGAGGACGTGACGCTAGACTTGGCGGGTCGTTCAACCCGGGAGGCGGTTCATGCGCAAGGCAATGGCGAAGTGGATGTTCGTGCTGGGAGTCGTGGCTGGAGGCGCCGTCGGGACGCTCGTTCCCACCAACTCCGAGGCCGGGGGCATCTGCCCCAACATCTGCATGAACGAAGACTGCTCGTGTTTCCGGCAGTGTGGCCTGGGCGGCGGCAGGCAGTGCGTGTGTTCGGACGTCACCATCTGCCAGTAGGCCGGAGCAGATGAACCACGGCCGGGTCCACGTCGGGGCCCGGCCGTACGAACGGCGCTCAGAGCGCGACGCGAATGATGGATCTGGCGGAGGTGCCGTCCGCGTTCACGGTGTCGACATCCATGTAGAGCGTGGGCGGGTCGTCCCGCATGAGGCTTCCAGGCCCGGGCGTTCCACCCAGCACCCCCAGGTCGACCCGCTCGAACCGGTCCCACGTCCAGAGATGGTCTTCGACGGTCCCGTCCCGTGACACCGGTTGATGGAACAGCACCCGCTGCTGATCCGGCAGGAACTGGATGGGCGCCGTCGGAGTGGGAGCCTCCAGGTTCAGCTTCCAGAGCGACTCCTGCCGTTTCCATTCCAGCGAGACCTGCCGCCCTGCGATGCCTTTGAGCGAGACCACATCCTTGAAGCCCCGGCTGAAGAAGGGCCCGGCCAGGGTGCCGCTGTCTAGCGTGTGGACCGACACCCCTTCGCCGTCCCGGATCTGCGGTTGGGGCGTCGTGCAGCCGCGCGTGATGCAGGGGTCCGACTGGCAATGCATCGCCGGCTGTCCGGAGCTCTCGACCGGACTGCACGCGTAGAGGGCTGTGACCATGTTGCAGCCCTCCGCCCAGCACCTGTCCATGAAGTGGGACCCAGGGAGGGAGGGGCCTCCCCATTGTTCCGTCGCATAGGCGGTCACCAGGACGCTCGCCTCGTTGAGCATGAAGGCACCGGTGTAGGTCCATTTCACGTAGACGGGGGCGGGGTTGCCGCCCTGTTCCCAGAGCTGCACGCCCGTGGCGGTGTCGAACACCCGCACATGCTGCGAATCCTCCACCACCCAGCCGTAGCGAGTCCCCTCGGGCGACAGGAACGAGGGGCCCGGCAGGACGCCCAGGTCCGTGACCGCGCCCGCGGACGTGTTGATGAACCAACGGTGGGTTCCCTCCACCAGGGACAGCAGGCGGCCACCGCGCTCGAGCACCGGCGTCCCGCCCTGGACCTGGAGCGGCGTCTGGAGCACGCAGTCGCCGGGCATGCAGGACGCCGTCCCCGCCACGCGGACGGAGGTGGTTCCCGCGCCGTCCCGTTCCAGGAAGGCCACGTAGCTCTGCGCTTCGTCATGAAGCACCGCGCCCCGCGCCTTCTGGCTGAGCAGGATGGCCTCCGGCGTCCCGGCCCGCCAGAGCCAGACCGTCCGCTCGTCGTTCACCGCCGCGCTCCACAGCACCACCGTCTGGCTGTCGGTCGAGATGTCCGCCCCTTCCGCCACGTCCGCGATGCGCACGGGGTCTCCCGTGGGAAGCGCCTGCGCGTACGTGCCATCCGCACGAACGGACAACAGGACGCGCTGCGCTTCATCCACCTGGAGCAGACGGGCGTCACGGGCCACCGCCGGAAAGAAGGTCTTCTCCTCCTCCTCCGGCTCATCCGGCTCATCCACCTCCACCGGTGGAGGCGGCTCCACGTTCTCATGGCAATGGGCGGCGCCCAGGCTCGCCAGCAGCAAGCCCAGCAGCCTCCCCATGCGGCGCGGGGAGGCACTTCGTACTTGAGCAGTCATTGAAAGGCTTTCGAAGCAGCGCAGTCCGGGGCTAGAGCCGGATCCGGACGATGTTGTTGGAGGCAGGCGCTCCCGGCAGCGCCAGCAGGTCCGTCAGGGCCACTCCGTCACTCCGTCCCACGCCACGAGTCGGGTTTCGCCCCCCTCGGCCCCCACTCCGGCAATAACTATCACGTCCGGCCGGAAACGCGCAGGGGCCCCGGGCACGACAGCCGCCGGGTGAGCTGCGTCATCCTGGAAAGGCCTCACAAACCCGAATGACTACCCGCCCCCGGGACCGCTCACTGATTGATGTCGTCCACGTGGTGGAAGGCCTCTCCGGGAGCGATGGCCTCGTTGTTGGCGTCCGTGCGGTTGGCGGTGGAGATGCTCCACACGTCCAGCGTGGCGTCGTTGTCCACGTTGCCCACGCACGCGACCGTCAGGGCGCAGTCAGGACATTGCCCCTGCACGCCGGGCTCCACCTCCGCCCTGGCGAGCGCCGTCTGGATCTCCTCCGGGTCGAGCGCCGGGAAGCTTCCGGCCACGGGGATGACGGCCTCCGGCATCGCCAGCACGTACGCATAGCGATTGCGCGGCCCGGGCTCGAAGCCCAGCGCCTGGAAGTCGTCCAGGGGCTGCTCTTCCAGCATCCGCGTCCTCGCCGACAGGAAGACCGACTGCAGGTTGGCCTTGCACTCCGCCTGCTTCGAGCGCGCCTGGAACTTGATGAAGTTGGGAATGACGATGGCGGCCTGGATGCCAATGAAGAAGAAGCCCAGGCACGACACGATGAGCGCCGCCGTGGCGAGCCCCCTGCGGCCGGCATACTCCGGCTTGCCCGTCTTCATCATCGCGAAGACGGAGAGCAGGATGCCCACCGGCCACAGACAGCCCACGCACAGGCTTGCGATGGCAAAGCCCAGTGCGACTCCAGGCAGGGCGGTCTTCTTCGGCGGGGCGGACTCAGGGGGTATCGAGGTCATCACGTCCCGCATCGTAGTGCCGCGCGTACTGCTGCCGGAGCACGAATTTCTGCGCCTTGCCCGTGCTCGTCTGCGGCATGGCCGGGAGCAGGACGATGGCCTTCGGCACCTCGAACCCTCCCAGGTGCTGGCGGCAGTGGGCGTTGATCTCCGCCTCCGTCGCGGACGCGCCGGGCTTGAGCACGACGAAGCCCGTCACCGCCTCCGTCCAGCGCGAGTGCGGCAGCCCCACCACCGCGACCTGGAGCACGGCGGGGTGGCGCAGGAGGACCTCCTCCACCTTGATGGACGGGACGTTCTCTCCGCCCGTCTTGATCATGTCCTTCTTGCGGTCCACGAAGAGGAGCTGGCCGTCGGCGTCGAACATGCCCAGGTCGCCGGTGTGGTGCCAGCCGAAGGCGCGCGCCCGCGCGGTCGCCTCCGGGTCCTTGTAGTAGCCGAGCATCACGTTCGGCCCGCGATGGACGATCTCTCCCACCTCGCCGCGTCCGAGCAGCCGGCCGTCATCGTCCATGATGGCCGTCTCGTTCGTCACGACCGAGTCTCCCCAGTACGAGCCGAACCGCTTGAGCTGCTGCTCCGGCTTGAACATGGTCGTCGCCGGGTACATCTCCGTCTGCCCGGACGCGAGCGCGAAGCCTCCCGGGCAGAAGTGCTCGATGAGCTCCACGAGCAGCGTGCGGGCCATGGGGGCCATCACGTAGAGGCACATGCGCAGGCTGGACAGCTTCGTCGCCGGCCGCGCCGGGTGCGCCAGCATCGCGCCGTACATCACCGGCAGGCCCAGCAGGAACGTGATGCCGCGCCGCTCGATGGTCGCGAGCATCGCGGCCGGGTCGAAGACACGCCGCACGACGATGGCCGCCCCGGCCAGCAGGAACGTCATCACGATGGCGTGCTGCGCGCAGTGGAACATCGGGAGCACGCAGAGGGTGGAGTCGCCCGGCCGCATCTCCAGCTCGAAGAGGTTGCCACTCAGCGCCGCGTGCACCGACGCGTGCGAGTGCATGACGCCCTTCTGCTGGCCGGTGGTGCCGCTGGTGTACATGATCTGCGCGAGCTGGCCGCTCTCGATGCCCACCTCCGGCAGGGTGCCGTGCTGTCCCTTCAGCGTGTCCGGGAACGCGGCCATGTCCCCGCCCGGTGACGCCTGGCCCTCCGGAACGCAGACGATGAGGCGGGTGCCCAGCGCGTCGAGCATCGCCCGCAGCCCGGGCTTCGCCAGGAACTCCGCGTCGATGACGACGTGCGTGGCTTCGGCGTGCTCGAGGATGTACCGGACGGCCTCCACGGCGAGGCCGGTGTTGATGGGCACCCAGACGAGCCCGGCCTTGTAGATGCCGATGAACGCAGTGACCATCTGCGCCGAGTTGCCGCAGAGCATCGCGATGCGCGCGCCCTGGGGAAGGCCCTGCGCGAGCAGGTAGTGCGCGAACGCGTTCGAGCGCCGGTCGAGCTCCGCGTAGGTGAACTCGAGGTCACCGTCGACGAGCGCCGTCCGCTCCGGCCAGCGCAGTGCCGACCGGTGGACGATGTCTCCCAGCGAGACTCGGCTGATGCGCGGGAACTGCGCTTCCTGGGTCGCGGACATCGTGTGCTCCTTTTCGTCTACTTGGGTGTGGCCCACGCGGGGGGACGGCGCTCCAGGAAGGCAAGCATGCCCTCCTGGGCCTCTTCTGAGGCGAACAGCCGTCCGGAGAGCGCGACCATGTCCGCGCCCCCGGCGTCCAGGCGCGCGCGCAGCCCGGCGGCCACCAGCTGCTTCGTCTCGCGAAGGCCTTGCGGTGACGACACCCGGAAGGTCTCCAGGATCTGCTCGACGGCGCCCTCCAGCGACGCGTCCGGCACCGCGGACGTGATGAGCCCGATGCGCGCGGCCTCGGCGGCGTCGAACGCCTCACCGGTGAGGAAGTAGCGGCTCGCCGCCCGGCGGGTCAGGTGCGGCAGCGTGGTGAGGGAGATGACCGCGGGCGTGACGCCGATGCGCGCCTCCGTGAAGGCGAACTTCACGGACTCCGCGACGACCGCCACGTCGCACGCGCCCACGATGCCGATGCCCCCCGCCCTCACCTGCCCCGCGACCTTCGCGACGACCGGCTGGGGCAGCGTCACGAGGGTGCGCAGCACGTCGAGCAGCACGGCCGGTGCCTTCGCGGCGCCTCCGTCCGCCATCTCCGAGAGGTCCGCACCGGCGCAGAACGCGGGCCCCGTGGCCGCCAGGACGACCGCGCGCACCGAGGGGTCCGCCCCCACGGCGTGCAGCCGCTCCAGCAGCTGCGTGACGAGCGCCCGCGACAGCGCGTTGCGGTTGCGGGGCGAGTCGAGCGTGAGGGTCGCGACGCCGCGAGACACCTCGTAACGGACGAGCGGTGCTTCACTCATGCTGCCTCCTTCGCTTCAGGGGAGACGACCGCGACGACGTGCCGTGCCGGCACCTGCGCCCCGACCGTGACGTTCACCGCGGTGACGACACCATCCGTGGGAGCGATGAGGGACGACTCCATCTTCATCGCCTCGAGCACCACCAGCACGTCGCCCCGCTTCACCGTCGCACCCACCTGGGTGCTCACCCGGATGATACGTCCATCCATGGGCGCGCGCAGGCGGCCGTCGCTGGCCCGCTCGCGTTCGGAGGGCAGCCGGAAGGAGACGTCGCGCAAGCTGCGCGTGATGCCGTCCAGCGAGCACCACAACGTGCCTCCCGCGCGGCGGTAGCGGACCGCGCGGCGCCTCCCCGCCATTTCGACCTCCACGCGCTCGGCGCCCAGCCCGCGCAGGGAGAGCGAGACCCGCGTGTCCCCGATGCGGACGTCGTACGCCTCCGGCGAGACGGGGCGGACCGAAGCGCGGAGCTCCGCGGTCCCGTCATGCAGGACGACCGGCACCGGCAGGGCGTAGGAGCTGCTCCAGCCCGTCAGCGCCGCGTCGAACCCGCCCTTGCGGGCCAGCGCCACCGCGTCGTCATGGAAGAGCACGGCGGCCAGGATGGCCTGGTCCTCCGTGGAGGCCTGCCCCAGCGCTTGCAGCGTCTCCGGCGGCGTGTGCGCGCCGACGAAGCCCGTGTCGTAACGGCCGGAGCGGAACGCCTCGTGCCCGAGGACGTGCTGGATGAAGGTGCTGTTCGTCGTGACGCCGAACACCGTCAGCTCGCGCAGCGCCGCGGCCAGCCGCTCGCGCGCCGTCTCGCGGTCCGGCCCATGCGCGATGAGCTTCGCCTGCATGGAGTCGTAGAACGGCGTGATGTCCTGCCCCTCACGCACGCCGTGGTCCACGCGGATGCCCTCGCCTTCCGGCGGCACCCACGCGAGCAGCCGCCCCGCCTGCGGGAGGAAGCCCCTGGCCGGATCCTCCGCGCACAGGCGCGCCTCGATGGCGTGCCCACGGAAGGTGACCTCCGCCTGCGTCAACGGAAGCGGCTCGCCGTCGGCGACGCGCAGCTGCCATTCCACCAGGTCGAGCCCGGTGACGAGCTCCGTCACCGGGTGCTCCACCTGCAGGCGCGTGTTCATCTCCATGAAGAAGAAGTCGCCATTCGGGGCCAGGAGGAACTCGATGGTGCCCGCGCCGCGATACCCGATGGCGCGGACGGCCTGCACCGCCACGGCGCCCATGCGCTCGCGCAGCTCGGGCGTGACGGCCGGGGACGGGCTCTCTTCAATCACCTTCTGGTGCCGCCGCTGGATGGAGCAGTCGCGCTCCCCCAGGTGCACAGCGTTGCCATGTTCGTCCGCGAAGACCTGCACCTCCACGTGGCGCGCGCCTTCGATGGCGCGCTCCAGGATGAGCTCGCCGCTGCCGAAAGCGTTCGTCGCCTCCGAGCGCGCGGAGCGGATGGCGTCCAGCAGCGCGCCCGGGTCGCGGACCAGGCGCATGCCGCGGCCACCGCCGCCCGCCGCGGCCTTCACCATGATGGGGAACCCGATGCGCTGGCCCTCGCGGACCAGGGCCTCGTCCTCGAGCGACTCACCGGGACGGGCCGCCTCATAGCCGGGGATGCACGGCACGTCGGCGGCCTGCATGCGCAGCTTCGCCTGCCGCTTGTTCCCCATCAGCTCGATGGCTTCCGCCGGCGGCCCGACGAACACGAAGCCGGCCTCCGCGCACGCACGCGCGAAGTCCTCGTTCTCGGAGAGGAAGCCGTACCCGGGATGGATGGCGTCCGCCCCGGAGGCCTTCGCCGCGGCGAGGACCCGCTCGATGGAGAGGTAGGACTCCCTCGCGGGCGCCGGCCCCAGGTGCATCGCCTCGTCGGCGAGCCGCACGTGGGGGGCCTCCCGGTCCGCGTCGGAGAAGACGGCGACCGTGCGCAGGCCGAGCCGGCGGCACGTCCGCAGCACGCGCACGGCGATCTCACCCCGGTTCGCCACCAGCACCTTGTGGATGCGTTTCATGATTCCCCTCGCCTACAGCCGGGCGACGCCGAAGGAGTTGGGCGACAGCGTGCGGCGCGAAGCCTCGTCGCACGTGGCCAGGATGAACCCGAGCACCCGCCGCGTGTCCCGGGGGTCGATGACACCGTCGTCGAACAGCCGCGCGCTGCAGTGGAAGGCATCCGACTCCTGGTCGAACTGCTCGATGAGCGGCTTGGCCATCCCATCCAGGAACTCCTGGTCGGGCGGCAGCCCCGCGCGCCGGGCCTTCTCCGTGGCGACGATGGTCAGCACCTTCGCCGCCTGCTCGCCGCCCATCACCGCGGTGCGCGCGTTGGGCCAGGCGAAGATGAAGCGCGGGTGGAACGCACGGCCGCACATGCCGTAGTTGCCGGCCCCGAAGGCACCGCCCAGCAGAAGGGTCATCTGCGGCACGGTCGCGTTCGCCACGGCCTGCAGCATCTTCGCGCCGTGCTTCACGATGCCGCCCTGCTCGGACTGGGTGCCCACCATGTAACCGGTGGTGTTCTGCAGGTAGACGATGGGCGTCCGCGCCTGGCAGCAGAGCTGGATGAACTGTCCCGCCTTCGTCGCGCCCTTCGCCGTGATGGGCCCGTTGTTGCCGATGATGCCGACCGCCCGGCCCTCGATGCGCGCCCAGCCGCAGACGGTGAGCGCGTCGTAGTCGTCCTTGAAGGGGGAGAAGTCCGAGCCGTCCACGAGCCGGGCAATCACCTCGCGGCAGTCGTAGGGCTTCCGGTGGTCGATGGGCACGACGCCACACAGCTCCTCCGCCGCGTAGCGCGGCGGCTCGAAGCCGGGGCGCGCGGGCCGAGGCAGCGCGTCGTTCCACCCGAGCGACGCGACGATCTCCCGCGCGATGCGGATGCCGTCGGCGTCGTCCTCCGCGAGGTGGTCCGAGGTGCCGGCCACGGTGGTGTGCATCTCCGCGCCGCCCAGGTCCTCGTCCGTGGCGACCTCGCCCGTGGCCGCGAGCAGCAGCGGCGGGCCGGCGAGGAACACCTTCGCCTTGCCGCGCACCATCACGACGTGGTCGGACAGGCCCGGGATGTACGCGCCGCCCGCCGTGCTCGAGCCGTGGACGACGGTGACCTGGGGGATGCCGGCCGCGGACAGCTTCGCCTGGTTGTAGAAGGTCTCCCCGCCCGGGATGAAGATCTCCTGCTGGTAGAGCAGGTTCGCGCCGCCGCTCTCCACGAGCGACACGACGGGCAGCCGGTTCTCCAGCGCGATCTCCTGCGCGCGCAGGGCCTTCTGGACACCCCACGGCGTCGCGGTGCCGCCCTTCACGGCGGAGTTGCTCACGAACACCAGGCAGCGCACGCCGGACACGAAGCCAATGCCGATGAGGGTGTTCCCACCCGCCAGCGAGCCGTCGCTGTCGTCGTGGTGCTTGTAGCCGCAGAGCGTGGAGAGCTCGAGGAAGGGCGAGCCCCGGTCGAGCAGCAGCGCCAGGCGCTCCCGTGGCAGGAGCTGCCCGCGCTGCTTGAACTTCTCGCGGGCCAGCTGCTCGGTGTCGCGCGACTTCTGCTCGATGGCGCGCAGCTCGGCGACGCGGGCAAGCATCTCCTTGCGCTGCGTCGTGAAGGCGGCGGAGGCCGGTTCGACTTGGGAGACGAGCGTGGGCACGTCACTTCTCCTTCGGGCCGTCGAGGATGGCGGGCCCCTGGGCCAGGTGGAACCCTTCGTACGGCTTCGAGTTCGAGTGCTCCGACAGCGGGAACGCCTTCGTGTTGCAGGACGCGGCTCCGTCGATGCGGATGACCTCGCCGCTGATGAACGCCGCCACGTCGGAGAGCAGGAAGACGATGGCGCCGCTGACCTCCGCCTCCGTGGCCAGCCGGTGCAGGGGCACCTGCTTGCGCAGCAGGGGGATCATCTCGCGGACGAAGGGGTCCTCGTAGGTGTCCAGGCCGCTGGAGGCGACCCAGCCCGGCGCGACGGCGTTCACGCGGACCCCGGCGAAGGCCCACTCGACGGCGGCCGTCTGCGTGAGGTTGAACATGCCGGCGCGGGCCGCGCCCGAGTGCCCCATGCCCGGCATGCCGTTCCAGGCATCCGCGAGCATGTTCACGATGGCGCCGCCGTGGTCGGTCATGGACTGGTTGAACACCTCGCGCGCGACCAGGAAGCCGCCGGTGAGGTTCGTCGCGACGACCGCCTCGAAGCCCTTCTTGGAGATGGCCGACAGCGGCGACGGGAACTGCCCGCCCGCGTTGTTCACGAGCCCGTGGATGCGGCCGCGCTCCTTGACGACGGCGGCGACCATGGCGGTCACCGCCGCCTCGTCACGGATGTCCACGGCGTGCTGCGTGGAGGCATGGCCCTCGGCGGCCAGCTCCCCGGCGACCTTCGCGAGCTTCTCCTGCTTGCGGCCCACGAGGACGACGTGCGCGCCGAGCGACGCGAGCTCGTGCGCGGTGCACCGGCCGATGCCGCTGCCAGCGCCGGTGACGATGATGGTGCGGTCCGCGAACGCATCCGGAGCGAAGACTGAACGGTATCCCATCGTGTTCTCCTAGCGGGCCTTGCGGGGCAGCGTGCCCATGGCCTTGCTGATGATTCCGAGCATCACCTCGTCGGCGCCGCCACCGATGGAGCCCAGGCGCAGGTCGCGGTAGGCGCGGGCGACGGGGTTGTCCCAGGTGAAGCCCATGCCGCCCCAGTACTGGAGGCAGCCATCGACGAGCTCGCGGGCCAGCCGGCCCGACTTGAGCTTGCACATCGAGGCCAGCTTCACGACCTCCGGGTCGTCCTTGTTCTCGATGTACATGCCGACGGTCCGGTAGATGAGCGCCCGGAGCGCCTCGACCTCCGTCTGCAATTCAGCGAGCCGGAAGTGCACGCTCTGATTGTCGAGGATGGACTGGCCAAAGGCCTTGCGCTGCCGCGTGTACTCGGCCGTCTGGGCGATGAGCCGGTCGAAGGTGACGAGCGTGCTCGCCGACACGAACAGCCGCTCCTCCTGGAACTGCTGCATCTGCATGGCGAAGCCGCGCCCCTCGTCGCCGATGCGGAAGCGCGTGGGGACACGCACGCCGTCGAAGAAGAGCTGCGCCGTGTCCGACGCCCACATGCCGAGCTTGCGGATCTTCGACCGGGTGATGCCGGGGCGGTCCATGGGCACGATGATGAGCGACTTGTTCGCGTGCGCAGGCCCCTCCCCCGTGTTGGCGAGCAGGCAGATCCAGTCCGCCTGCATGCCGTTGGTGATCCACATCTTGCTGCCGTCGATGACGTAGTCGTCGCCGTCGCGGCGCGCCGTGGTCGTCACGCTCGCCACGTCGGAGCCGGCGCCGGGCTCACTCACCGCGATGGAGCAGACGCGCTCGCCCGTGAGCGTCGGCGCCAGGAACTCACGCCTCAGCGCATCGCTGCCGAAGCGGGCGAGCGCCGGAGTCGCCATGTCGGTCACGACGCCGATGGCCATGGGCAGCGCGCCGCAGGTGCAGTGGCCCAGCTCCTCCGCGAAGGCGACGGAGAACGAAGCGTCGAGCCCCAGCCCGCCGAACTCCGTGGGCTTCGTGATGCCGAGCAGCCCGAGCTCGCCCAGCTTCCGGAACACCTCCCGGGCCGGGAAGATCTCCGCGGCCTCCCAGGCGTCGACGTGCGGGTTCAGCTCCTGTTCCACGAACTTGCGGACGGTCTGGCGGATGGCGCGGTGTTCCTGGGTCTGCTGCATGGCTTCCTCGGTGGGCCGTGGGAGCGCGCGAAGGCGCTAGAGAAGCGATTCCGGGACGTCGACGTGGCGCGAGCGCAGCCACTCGCCCAGCGCCTTGGCCTGCTGGTCGAAGCGGGTGGACGACGAGACGCCCTCACCGAGCAGTCCCTCGATGACGAAGTTCAGGGCGCGCAGGTTCGGGAGCACGTGGCGCTGGACCTTCAGCGCCTGCGTCTCCGGAAGGAGCGTGCGCAGCCGCTCCTCCGTGAGGGTATGCACGAGCCAGCTCCACGCATCGTCGGTGCGGACCCAGACGCCGACGTTCGCGTCCCCGCCCTTGTCCCCGCTGCGGGCCAGGGCCAACTGGCCGAGCGGCACGCGCCGGGCGACACCCGACAACAGCGGCGCGGGCAGCGGCGGCGCGGGAACCGCCTCGAGCCTCCGCGTCTCCGCCGGCGGCAACACGTCGATGCGCCGCCCATCCGGCAGCACCGCGACGTGCGGCACCTTCCGCGCGTCCACATAGCCCGCGGTGTAGACGCCGAAGGGCGAAGCGTCACCGGGCAGCGCGGGCAGGAAGAAGCCGGGGTAGCTGGACAGCGCGAGCTCCACCACGGCGCCGTTGAAGGAACGGCCGGCGACCTTCGGGTCGGCGTCCTTCACGGTGACCCGCAGGGTCGCGGACGCCTGCTCCTCGCTCGGAGCGTCGACGTGGTCGGTGCGCGCGAGCGTGTAGAGGACCTCGGCGGGCCGGGGCTTGAGCGTCGCCTCCAGCTGCGCCTGCACGAGCGCGGCCTTCTCCTCGATGTCCAGGCCGACCAGCACGAACTGGGCGTCGTTGCGGAAGCCGCCGAGCCGGTTCAGGCACACCTTCACGTCCGGAGGGGGCGGCTCGCCGCGCACGCCCGACAGGCGCACCCGGTCGGTGCCCTCCGCGTCAATGACGATGGTGTCGAAGCGCGCGGTGGCGTCCGGGCCGGCATAGCGGGCCCCGCCGATTTCATAGACGAGCTGGGCCTTCACCGTGTCGACGGTGACGGCGCCCCCGGTGCCCGGATGCTTCGTGATGATGCTCGAGCCGTCGGCGAAGACCTCCGCGAGCGGGAAGCCGGGGCGGCGCACGTCGATTTCACTGAAGCGCGCGAAGTTGCCGCCGGTCGCCTGGGCGCCGCACTCCAGGACGTGGCCCGCGACCATGGCGCCCGCGAGGCGGTCCCAGTCGTCGCGCTTCCAGCCGAAGTGGGAGGCCGCGGGGCCGACGACGAGCGAAGCGTCCGTCACGCGCCCCGTGACGACGATGTCCGCGCCCGCGTCGAGGCACGCCGCGATGCCCCAGCCCCCGAGGTACGCGTTCGCCGTGAGCGGCTGGTCGAAGCCGAGCTCGTCCGCGCGTCCGACGAGGTCATCGCCTTCGACGTGCGCGATGTGGACGGACAGCCCCAGCTTCGTGGCGAGCGCGCGCAGGTCGTTCGCGAGCCCCTGGGGATTGAGGCCCCCGGCGTTCGCGACGATGCGGACCTTGCGCTCCACCGCGAGCCCGAGCGTCTCCTCCAGCTGGCGCAGGAACGTCTTGGCGTAGCCGCTGTCCGGGTTCTTCAGCCGGTCGCGGCCCAGGATGAGCATGGTCAGCTCCGCCAGGTAGTCGCCGGTGAGGACGTCGAGCGGACCGCCCTCCAGCATCTCCCGGAACGCGGAGAAGCGGTCGCCGTAGAAGCCGGATGCATTGCCGATGCGCAGCGATCGCCCGTCCATCGCACCTCCTGTGCCTGGGAGCGGCGAGTCTGCACCCCGCCCTCCAAAGAAAGCAATCACGATTGCTTTTTTCTTCCCGCCGCAACAGTGTGGCTCCATGAGCGGCACGGCGAGCGGAACGACACGGCAGGAGCAGGAGCGCAGCCGGGTGACGCGGCAGAAGCTGATGACGGCCGCCATCGAAGTGCTCGTGGAGAAGGGCTGGGCGGGGGCGACGATGGGCGCCATCGCCGAGCGCGCGGGGGTGTCGCGCGGCGCCTGCCAGCACCACTTCCCGACGCGCGCGGCCCTGGTCGCGGCCGCCGTGGAGCACGTCTTCCACCAGCAGGTGGAGGAGCTGGTGCGGCGCGCGAAGGGCCTGTCGGAGAGCCGGCGGCGCGTCGAGCCCCTCTTGAACCTGCTGCATGACGTCTACGCCGGCCCGCTCTTCACCGCCGCGACGCACCTGTGGGTGGCGGCCGGGGCCGACGCGGAGCTGAAGGCCCTCCTGCTGCCGCTCGAAACGCACGTGGGACGCGAGGTGCACCGGCTCACCGTGGAGCTGCTCGGACTCGATGAGCGCGACCGCGACGTGCGCGACGCCGTGCGCGCGACGCTGGACCTCCTCCGGGGCCTGGCGCTCGCGAACCTGCTCCACGACGACACCGCCCGGCGCCGCAAGGTGCTCGCCCACTGGGCACGGACGCTCGAAGCACAGCTCACACCCAAGCGCGCGACGCAAGCCGACTGATCCGCTTGGGGCAACAAGCTTTCCAAGGGGAATTACCCTGAACCCCCGAAAGGCAATTTTGATATGTCTTTCGCCACGGGCGCCCCACCCCACGCGGGTGCCCGCCTGAGGGGAAATCCAAATGCGAATCGTTTCGAGAGGGACCCGGAGTCTCGTTGCCGCGCTCGTCGGTGCAAGCGCCCTGGCTGCCGCTGGCTGTGGTGAGGTCGCGGGCAACCCGGACACCACCGTGTCCGAGACCCGGCAGGAGGACGCGGCGACCTTCAGCCAGCGGGTGGCGCGGCTGAGCGGCCCCGAGGCTCCCGAGGACTTCGTGCGGAGCTGGCTCGCGAAGGAGTCCGGCCCCGAGTCGAGCCTCCAGAGCGCCGCCGCGCGGGAGCGCGTGGCCCAGCTGCTCCGGGACTGGCCGGTGCGCGCCGACGGGAAGCTGGACCTGACGCGAGCCCCCCTGCGCCTGCGCGACCTGGCTCGGGGCAGCGAGGTCGAGGGCCCCTCCGCCTTCAACGCGCTCGACGCGAACGGCCGGCCGCTGAAGCTCATCGTCACGGCGCAGGCGGACCGGCTCCTCCTGGAGGAGGATCCCGACACCCAGGCGCCCACCGCGCAGGTCACCGCGCCGGCTCCGGGCAGCTACGTGCGCTCCACCGTCGCCGTCACCGCGAACGCCACGGATGACGTGGGCGTCGCCCGCGTGGACTTCTTCGACGGCACCACGCTCATCGGCTCGGCCACCACCCCGCCGTACACCGTCTCCTGGAGCACGCCGTACCAGTCGGGGACGTGGCACTCGCTGACGGCGCAGGCCTTCGATGCCGCCGGCAACAGCGGCACCTCCAGCGTGGTGAGCGTCATGGTGGACAACAATCCCCCGCTGATCGTCGGGAGCCAGCCCCAGAATCCCCCCATCATGGGGAACTACGTGCGCGGCACCGTCAACGCCTCGTGGTCGGTGGCCCTGCAGGGTGGCGCGCCCATGGCTCTGACGCGGGTCTACCTGGACGGGTCCGTGATTCCGGCGACCCTCACCGGCAGCGGCACCGTCTACTACTACTCGTGGAACACGCAGTTCCTGAGCAACCGCCAGTACACGCTCGGGTTCCAGGCGACCGACGCCGCGGGCAACGCGTCCGTGGTCTACACCCGGACGTTCATCGTGGACAACGTGAAGCCGTTCATCTCCACCATCACCTCGCCGGCCAACGGCGCGGTGGTCAGCGGCGTCGTCACGCTGGCGGCCACGGCGGGCGACAGCCAGGCCATGGCCTACGTCGCCTTCGAGGTGGACGGCGCGCGGCTGTCGCCCTTCGCGACCACCGCGCCGTACACGAAGACGTGGGACACCACGGGCAAGTCCGGCACGCACACCCTCGTCGCCATCGCCACGGACCGCGCGGGCAACGAGCTGCGCAGCGCCCCCATCACCGTCACCGTGCCCTGAGCGGAAGCACCTGTCGGCCCGGGACGGGTTCCACCATCTCCGGGCCGCGCTTCGCCGGACTCAGCAGCGGTAGAGGTACCTCAGCGCGGTGATGTCCGTGCTGGTGAACTCGCCGGTGGGGTTCGGCGGAAGGCAGGCGTTGAAGATGGATCCGTTCACGTAGGACGTGGAGGGCGTGCCGGGGATGAGGATGGCCCCCACGCCCGCCGTGCCTTCGCTGCCGCCGGTGCCACAGCTGATGACCTGGGAGTAGTAGTCCGAGTGGCGCATGCCCAGCGCGTGACCCAGCTCGTGCGTGAGGATGTGCTCGACCGTGTCGAGCGGCGCGGTGTTCCACCCCGTGCCGATGGTGATGGTCCCGTAGGGCTTGCCCCCCGAGGGATATCCCGAGTTGTAGCCCGTGCCCGCCATGGTCGTCGCGACGATGGTCGCGTTGCAGCCGGTGGCCGGCCCACGCACCATGGAGAAGCAGAGCCCCAGGGCGTTGTAGTTCTGGATGGCCATGTCCAGCCCCTGGCTCAGGCGGCTGAGGCTGGTGAACGTGGACGTGGGGTTGATGCAGATCTTCTTCACGAGGGACGTGCTGACGACGTTGGTCGTCCGGTAGTGCTCCGCGCTGCCCTCGCCGGATTGGAGCATCTCGCGTGAGGCCTCGACGCTCACCCGGGCGTCGCCCCCCACGTGGACAGCCTCCTCCGAGACCTGGATGTCGCCCGCCTGGAACCCTGCTTCCAGCAGGTTGGAGACGATCTCCTGGTGCTCCTGCTCCAGGTCGGTCCCGCAGCCGGACAGCAACGCACCCCAGCCCACCACGAGCACTGCCGCTCTCTTGAACATGGTCGTCTCCCCTCGCGTGTTGTCGAGCGGAGTCCGGTCTCAGCGCTCGACGATGTCCGCGTCCACCAGGTACGGCGACGCCGCGACAATGGCCTCTATCGTCCAACCCCGGTTGGCGCCGCGGCCGGTCTCGTCGCAATCGCCGTCGGTGTGGATGCCCAGCAGGTGGCCCTGACGGTTGAGCACGCCCGCGCCGGAGCTGCTGACCAGGGTGTCCAGGTCCGCGTAGTAGACCAATGAATTGCAAGCATCCAGGTACTCGCCCTCGGCGATGACCTTGGGCCTGCCCCGGGGATGCTGGATGATCGCCAGGCGCTCGCTGGGCACGGCCGTCAGCAGGACCGGGGTCACCTGCGGAATGACGTCCAGCCGGATGAGCGCGTAGTCGGGTTCGAGCGACTGCTCGAAGACGGTGCCCTCGGTGATGAGCGGGTCGCCGTCGGACTGGTCCTCGAGGTTGAAGACAATCAGCGGCCGGTCGCCGAGCGCGACACAGTGCCCCGCCGTCACCACCACGGGACCCGTGCTCGCTTCAATCAGCGTTCCGGTGCAGCGCCCCTCAATCAGGACGACCGCGTCCTCGACCGTCTGCGCGACGTCCGCGAACTCGCCCTGGTAGCTGTTGATGGGGGTGAAGTCGGCGGTCGGGCCACACTGCGAGAGGCCGCGCACCTCCGACGGCTGGCGCACCCGCGACGCCGTGGGACTCTCACAGACTGCCGGGCGGGAATCCGCGGGCACCTTCTCCTTTCCACAGGCCGCAAGGCCCAGGACGAGGAAGGTGCCCGCGAGGATGCGACCCCACGGACTCATGAAGGACTCAAGGGGTCGCGACGCCATTGCTGGAGACTAGTACAGGGCGTTCAGCGCCGTGATGTCGGAGCTGGTGAACTCGCCGGTCTCCGTCGAGCGGAAGCAGGAGTTCATGATGGAGCCGCCCACCGTCGCGGTGGTCGGCGTGCCGCTGATGTGGATGGCGCCCACGCCCGCGGTGCCCTCGTTGGTGGCGGAGCCGCCGCAGCTGATGGAGCGGTTGTAGTAGTCAGAGTGACGGAAGCCGATCGCGTGACCCAGCTCGTGCGTGATGACGTGCTCGTTCACGTCCGCGCTGTAGCTCTGCAGGCCCGTGCCGATGTTGATGGTGCCGTAGGGACGGCCGCCCGACGGGAAGCCCGCGGAGCCGCCCGTGCCGGACATGGTCTGCGCGGTGATGTTCGCGCTGCAGCCCGTGGTGGGGCCGCGCGCCATCGTGAAGCGCAGGCCGCGCTGGTTGTAGTTCTGGATAGCCGCATCCAGGCCCGCGCTCAGGCGGCTGTAGCTGTTGAACCCGGACGTGGGGTTGATGCAGATCTTCGTGATGGTCGTGCCGACGAGGTTCGTCGTGCGGTACTGCTCCTGGGTCTCCTTGCCCGTCTGGAGCATCTCGTTGGAGGCCTCCAGGGAGACGTGCGCGTCACGGCCCACGTACACCTGGCCGTCAACCACCATGATGTCGTTCTCCGGGAAGCCGGCCTCGATCAGGTTCGAGACGATCTGCTGGTTCTCGCCCTCCACGTCGGTACCGCAGCCGGACAGAAACGCACCACAGCTCGCCACGAGGACTGCCGCCTTCTTGAACATTCGTCGTTCCTCTGGTTCGGGGGAGATCCGCTGCCGCCTGACCTTCCCGTCAGCCGCGGACAGCTTGCCCCGCCACTGAGCAACTGCCGGGCCAGCCGGACGTCAGAGGGAATAACTTGGTTTTGTTGATTTTCATGGAGCGCCGATACTCCAGCTTCCAAGAATCTGGGCGTAAAACGGCGTGACGTTTTGAAGCGCAAGCAGCTGACATGACAGCCCTTTTGCCTGGGCCATGGGGGGCATCCTGTTTTCGGACAGGGGTGTCTTTCAATCAGTCACCTGCCCCGGGGTCTCATTTACCCCGTAAATCCATGCAATACATGTAGGTCCCGCTAAAGCTGGGAGTGAATCCACTCCCGGGGTATCCCGTCCCCATGTCCATGCGCCCTTCCCTCCCCATCGCCGCGCTGTTGGGTGCGGCCCTGTCGTTCCTCCCTGGCTGCGAGAGCACGAAGTCGAGCGGCCCGTCCCCTTCGGACACGCGGTCCCAGGACACCGCGTCCGTGCAGTCCACCGAGGCCTGGGCGCGCGCACGCGTGGGGGATCGGCTCACCTACGCCTTCAGCGCGGCGCAGGGCCCCTCGCCCCGCGGAGGTGGGGGCACCGCGAGCAGTCTTCAGGGGCAGCTGACGCTGGAGGTGGTGGCCGTGCAGCAGCCCTGGGTCTGGGTGCGCGCGGCCTTCAGCGATGAGGCGGGCAGGCCCCTGTCCCGGGCGCGGCTGGCGCAGGACCTGCTCTTCCCGGTGCGCGCGGACACGACGCGCCCGCTCGACGTGCCCCATGGGGGCAAGGCCACCGCCGAGGTCGTCTCCAGCGCGGGCCGCAGCTGGGAGGCGGTCCGCTACGTGAGCGACCAGCGCCCCGTGGACGGCCCGCTGCGCACGCGGGTGTACGCCAACGCGCCGGGCCCGCTGTATCTCATGCGCGGTCTGATCGAGGCGGGGACGGAGGCGTCCGGCTTCGGCATGCCGGGCGGCTTCAAGCTGACGCTGCGCGAGGTCCGCGAGGGTTCAGCGGAGGCCAGCGCTCCCGTGCCCGCGCTGGAGCGCCCCCTGGGCCCGGGCGCGTTCTACGAGCGGTTCGTGGACGTGGCGGGGACCCCGCCCGGCGTGCAGCGCGTGTGCTTCAGCGCGGAGCGCGGCTACCTCCTGCGCACCGAGGGCCCCGTCGAGGCCAACGCCGCCCCGTGCTCCGACTTCACCCAGGCCGAGCCGGAGCCGCTGGAGGAGCTGCTGATGGGTCTGCCCTGGGAGGTGCTGTCCACGGGGGATTGGCCGCCCGCGTCCGCCGTGTCCGCGACACGCGGCACCTTCAGCGCGGAGGGCCGCGACGTGCCCGCGCTCATCGAGCAGAGCAGCGAGAACTTCGAGGGCACCCAGCGCGCCTTCTCGCAGACCTGGGCGGCCGAGCCGTGGGCGCCGGGGCTCGCGGGCCTGCCCTACGAGGCGCGCTTCCAGCCGCTCGCCAGCAGCACCGAGCGCGTGGTGGCAGGTGGCAAGAACGAGCCGGAGGGTGGCACGCGCATCGTGCGCTGGGGTTCGTGGCTCGCGGGAGCGAAGTGACGCGGGCGTCTGGGTGACAGGCTTTACGGAGCGGGAGCGTCGCTCCGTGAGCTGTCATTGCCACGCACCCACTCGACCTGGAGCACCGCGCCGGCCGGGCGGTGCGTCCATTCCTGGAAGGACGCGCGGAACGCCTCCACGGCCGCGACCAGCGGACTCCGCGGCTGCCAGGACAAGGCGTCCGCGTCCCGTGCATCGCGCACCTCCAGCCCGATGAGCAGGGGGCCTCCGGCGTGCGCGGGCTGGAATGGGCGCACGGACAGACGCCGGTCGCCTTCCAGCCGGTACACCAGGGCCGTGACGTGTCCGAGGACCCAACCCGCGACCACCTCCCGGTCCTCGGAGATGGCGGCTTCGACGGACAGGCGCAGCGCGGCCTGTGGGGACGCATTGGCGTTGAAAGGCTGGAAGAGCGCTGCCCATGCGGAGGGCGTGCGTGACGCGCGGGCGTTGGCCACGAGCTCGCGGGCGCGGAGCAGCTCCTCCCGGATGACGCGGAACGTGGACCGCGACACGTTGCGCGCGGTGTTTCGCGCGGGGAGCGCGGGAGCAATGACAGGCAGGAGGTCGCGCTTGCCGTCGGGCCGGTACCGCGCCGTTTCGGGCGTGAGCGCCACGGGTTGGGGCCACGGCCAGGAGGCGAAGGTGCCGAAGAAGTGCGCGAGCAGCGACGCGTCGGACCGCATCGCTTCCTGGGACGCGCGGGTGCAGGCCCAGGCCGCGAGCAGCGTCCAGGACAACCCGCCAACGTAGCCCAGCGCGTGCGAGTAGATGCCCCGCGCCCGGGCCCAGGCCTTCACCGCGCGCAGCAGGGTCCGGAACCTTTCGGTCCGCCCGCCGTCACGGGCAATGGCATCCATGAGACCCAACGTGTCCGCCAGTCCCAGCACGGCGCGGAGGCCCGCGGGGTCCAGCCGGTCGCCATGCCGCGCGAGCAGCGTCAGGGGATCATCAGGAGTCACGCCCTCCGGGCGGCTCGTATAGGCCAGGTCGAAGCTCACGCCTCCCAGGGACAGCTTCACCAGCGGAATGGCGGCGTCCGCCACGTAGCGAGCCGTGCCGGGTGCCAGCTCCTGGAGGAGCGCTCGCGCGAAGTCCTCGCGAGGCAGACCCGCCGGGCCGATGGCGACTGCATCCACGTCACTGCCCACGCCATCCGTGCCCAGGAGATACGAGCCATAGGGATGCAGCGTGGTGCCGATCCGCTCGCAGTGCCGCCGCAGCTGCTCCACCGCCGCGGTCCTGGCGGCGTGTCCGTCTTGGGATTCGCTGGCGCCGACGGCCCCCAATGCCTCGCGCAACGGAGCGTCTTCGTGCTCCGGCGTCGTGCTTCGTGCCTGTGCAAGGGGGATGCGCCGGATGACCTCGAAGGGCGTGTCGCCCTTCCTCCGGATGAGACAGAGCTCGCCCACGCGGAACTTCAGTGGCCGCCAGCTTCGCTGCCACTCGGCGAGGGTTTGAGCAGTGTCTCCAGAGAGCGGGAGCTGGCCCACGGAGAGGTGGGGCGTGAAGCCGCCGTGGGCGGACGTGGCGCATTCTGGCAGGGCCGCCACGAGCCTCGCGTGCAGGGCCGCCAGCGCGCTGGAGGGCTGGGCATCGGGGCGGAGCCATGCCGTCGCGTTGGCGCGGTGCTCGAAGTGGCCGAACGTGGAGAGCGTCACCTCGAAGGGCTCAATGCCCTGGAGGGCATCCACGAGGAGCGCCTCCGCCGTCTCGAAGTCCTCTTCCGGGACGAAGGGATACAGCAGCGTGACGTGGGGCATCCACCGCAGGAACTTCGCGTCGTGCTTCTTGCGGAGCGCCTGGATGGGTCCCCAGACATCGTCAGGGGGAATGAGCACCAGGGCCGTGTGGTGCACCAGCGCCGTGGAGGTCCGTGGTGCGAGCGTGGCCGCATCCCGGCGGAGGACGCAGCGCAGTCCGAAGTGATCCGACACGAAGAGGGCCTGCCCGTTCGGCGCGGGAGGGCCCGCCAGGGGCGCTTCGCCGAAGAGCTCCACGGCCGTTGGCGCGAGCCGGCCCGAAGGAGACGCCACGAGCACCCGGTCCAACCGCTGGAGTCGCCCGGAGACGGTGGTGAGCGCCGCCAGCGTGTTCAACCGGGGGTTGAACGTCTCCCCTTCTTCCGAAGGCCGCAGCGCGGACCACGCGTCCACGAAGCCCGCGCGCGCGAAGGACTCGGCCTCTGGCGCTCCGTCCCCGAAGTTGAAGTCGCCGGCCAGCACCAGGTCCGGAGCCTCCTTGTCACCCGTGGCACCGAGCGCACGCGCCCATTCGAGAAGGGCCTCGACCTGCACGGCGCGCGCGGAGGCGCCGGACGCGTCCCGGTTGCTCGTCAGGTGCGGAGTGGCCACCCACAGAGCGCCCCCCGCGAGGCGCAGCTCGGCGGCGATGATGCGCTTGTCCCGGGAGAAGACGCGCTGCCACACGGAAGCCAAGGGCACGCGAGACAGGAGCACCTGGCCATAGCGCTCCACGGTGTGCGCGCCGGGACCGTCGGACAGCCACCCGTGCTCGCGCACCCAGGGTTCCGCGAGCAGGGCCCGGAGAAACGACGGAGTGACTTCCTGGAGCGCGATGACGTCCGCGTCCGTCTCACGGAGCAGCGCGAGTGCCGCCGGGGTCCTGCGCTCGGTCGCCAGCAGCTCCGCGTCGTACAGGTCGAAGAGGACGTTGAAGGTGGCGATGGTGAGCGAAGCCGGATTCGGAGGTGCGCGGCCCGCCTCACGCGGGCGCTCTGTCCACGAGCCCGAGCGCGCGTCGTACCGCCATGCGGGCAGCGGAGTGAAGCCCGGCACCGCGAGGAGCGCAGGCGGAGCGGGCTCCTCCTCGGGCCGGGCATTGCTCAGCAGGTCGATGCGTTCCTTGCGGTCCCACACCACCTGGGGCCCGCGCTTGAAGTACCAGACGCGGTGCCACGGAATCTCGCCATCGGGGACGAACGCCTCGAAGGGCATCTCCTCCATCGCGCCGCGGTGCGCGTCGTAGCCGACGACGAACTCGCGGGCATCGAGCCGGGGATCCCACCGGATGCGGTGATACACCTCGCGGCTGGTCGTGAAGCGTTCCTGTGACATGGCGGGACTCGTGGCGAAGGGTACTGGAAGGCACGCCAGACACGGGCCGCGCACGCGCCGCCCTCGACGCAAGGGATTGAAGCCGCCTGACGTGAAACACGCTGGCCCGGGTCTTGCCATGGAGTCCCCGTGGAGGAAGACACGGAATGGGTATTCGCGCAGGCGTGGTGGGGACGGGGTTGGTGGTCATGTCTTTGCTGTCGGCGGGTTGCAACGGCGAGTCGCCGACAGTTGAGCCGCAGGACGACCCTGTCGTCGATCCATCCGATGGAAACGAAGTTCCCTCGCTCCCCCCGCCGGGTTCCATTCCGGACTCCGGCACGCTCCCTCCTGACGAAGATGGAGGGACACCGGATGCGGGCGGAACCCCCGACGCGGGGACGACGGATCCGGATGCCGGCACCGGCGAGACACCCGATGCGGGCCCGTGGCCCACGGACGCGGTGCTCGACTACACGCGCGCGTATGACGTCGGCAGGCCCCAGAGCGTCGGCGTCGATGAGGGGTTGAACCTCTGGTTCCTCGACGGCCGCCGCATCGGCGTGCTTCGCCCGGGCGACACCGCGCCCACGTGGACCACCGGCGTGGGCCAGGCGCGGGAGCCGTTCGGTCCGGAGGCGCTCGCGACGGGCTCCTCGGTCATCTGCGGCGGAGAGGCCGGACGCGCCTACGTGGGCTACACCGCCAACGAGATGAAGCGCGCCGCCGGCATCGAGCAGCGCACGTACATCCCCTGGAAGGGCGAGGCGGGCTACTCGCCCGAGCGCTTCGCCGAGTACCAGAAGGGAGACCTCGACGCCGTCCGCGTCCAACCGGATGGCAGCGTCAAGCTCGAGGAGCACCTGTGGCGCACCACCGGCGCGTCGAACAAGGACCGGCAGGCGGGCATCCACAACACCAATGACTTCCACTACGAGGAGGACCGCTCCGTCCTCAACTGCGCCCGCGTGACGCGCGGCCGGGACCGCGGCGACCTCTACATCACCACCAACCACGGCGTGACGCGCATCCAGGGGCTCACCTACAACAGCCACCGCCACCCGGGCTGGTACCTCTTCGAGGACGGCTCGGAATGGGGCTCGCTGCAGTGCCCGTACATGTACGGCCTGGGCATCGGGCAGAACGGTGACGTCCTCGTCGCCAACGAGCAGATGCTCGGCGTGCTCGTGCCCAGCCCGAAGCTGGAGGAGTGGGACCGCGAGTTCACCTGGGAAGGCCCCACGCCCTGGAAGTTCAAGAGCTACAACGAGCTGATCAACGGCCAGGCCACCGACGACTACTGGCGCGCCTTCGAGCAGGTCACCTCGGGCCGCTACTACCTGGGCAGCAAGGAGTACGGCGTCTGGGCGCTGACGCCGAAGTCCCGCTCGGCCGGGAACTGGTCGAAGCTCGCGGGGCTGCCGTCGAACGACATCCGCGCGCTCAAGGCGACGGACGACGGCGCGCTCTACATCGGCACCCACGGCGCCGGGCTCTGGCGGCTGGAGCCGGACGGCACCACGCTGGCCCGGGTGCGGGAGGTGTCCGGCCAGCAGGTCAAGCAGCTCGTCTACGAGCCCACCGTGAAGCCGAGCATGCTGCTGGTCCTCACCGACCAGGGGCTGACCGTCCTCCGGGGCCCGTAGCGCCGCGCTCCAGGCCTCAGACGAGCTTCGCCAAGGTGGGCAGCACCTGCCCGCTCTGGCCCTGGACGAAGTGGTGGAAGCGCTCCGTGTTCGCGGCGGACTCGTAGTTCACGAGCCACGTGTCCCCGCGCACGGAGCGCACCTCGTCCACGAGGCCCGCCGCCGGCCACACCGCGCCGGACGTCCCCGCGGCCAGGAACACCAGCCGCGTGCCGTCCTGGCGCGAGATGAACTCGCCGATGCGCGCCAGGTCCTTGGGGTCCAGCATCTCCCCGAACCAGACGATGTCCGGCCGCAGCCGGCCCCCGCAGGCGTCGCACTTCGGCACCGTGCCCGACGGGTGCACGGAGGTGTCGGCGAAGGGCTCGCGCGAGCAGTCCGCGCACTTCGTGCGGAAGAGGTTGCCGTGCATGTCCACCACGCGCTGGCTGCCCGCCCGCGTGTGCAGGCCGTCCACGTTCTGGGTGGCCAGGAGGAAGCGGTCGCCCAGGTGCTGCTCCCAGCGCACCAGCGCGTCATGGCCCGGGTTGGGCTTCACGTCCGCCGCCCCCGCCCGGCGCTGCGAATAGAAGCGCCAGACGAGCGCGGGGTTCGCCTCGAAGCCCTGGGGGGACGCCACGGCCTCGACGGGGTGGTTCTCCCACAGCCCGTTCATGCCCCGGAAGGTGGGCACCCCGCTCTCCGCGGAGACTCCAGCACCGGTGAGCACGAGCAGACGGGTTCGCGAATCCAGGACGAGCGGTTCCACACGACCTCCTTGTGCCAGCGGGCACGAGGGTTGTTAGAAGGGGCGGGACGGACTTCCTGACAGAGGACCCCATCATGGCCGAAGTCACCCTGGATCTGCGCGGTCAGCCCAAGACCGAGGCATACGCCGAGTTGAAGACGCACGCGCTCGCCATCCTCGAAGGCGTGGATGACGACATCTGCGCGATGGCGACGATGAGCTGCCTGCTCCACCACGCCTTCGGCCACCTGTGGACGGGCTTCTACCGGGTGGTGACGCCCGGGAAGCTGCTGCGCGTGGGCCCCTACCAGGGGACGCTCGGGTGCCTGGAGATCACCTTCGGCAAGGGCGTGTGCGGCACGTCCGCGGCGAAGGGGGAGACGGTGGTGGTGCCGGACGTGCACGCCTTCCCGGGCCACATCACCTGCGACGGGCGCTCCGCGTCGGAGATCGTCGTGCCGGTGTACGGGCGCAACCGCGAGCTGCTCGCGGTGCTCGACATCGACTCCGAGCACAAGAACACCTTCGACGACGTGGACCGCGCGGCGCTGGAGGACCTGGTGTCCTGGTTCCAGCACCGCGCGTCCTGAGTCGTCGTCGCGCGGCGTTCAGCGCTTCGCGAAGCGGGCGTAGGCCACGGCCAGCGCCCCCGCGAAGCGCGCGTTGTTCTCCAGCAGCGCCAGGTTCGTCTTGAGGCTCTTGCCGCCGGTGCGCCTGGCCATCTCGCCCAGGAGGAACGGCGTCACGGCCTTGCCGCGCACGCCCTGGCGGTCCGCGTCCGCCAGCGCCGACGCGATGTGCAGCTCCACGTCGTTGCGGCCCAGCGCGGCCTCCGCCGGAGGCGGCACGGTGTAGAGCACGCCGCCCTGCCCCAGCACGTCGAAGCGGGCGTGGGCGATGCGCGCGGCGGTCTCCGCGTCGTCCGCGCGGTGCTCCAGGGAGAGGCCGGACTCGCGGCTGTAGAAGGACGGCAGCTCGTTCGTGCCCACGCCGATGACGGGCACACCCGCCGTCTCCAGCAGCTCCATCGTCTTCGGCAGGTCCAGCACGGACTTGGCGCCCGCGCACACCACGGCGACGGGGTAGCGGGACAGCGCCGCGATGTCCTGGGAGATGTCCCAGTGCTCGGAGGCGCCCCGGTGCACGCCGCCGATGCCGCCGGTGGAGAAGACGCGGATGCCCGCCGCCGCGGCCAGCTCGCACGTGGCGCTCACGGTGGTGCCACCGCTGGCGCGGGTGGCCATCGCCACGGCCAGGTCGCGCGAGCCCAGCTTGAGGAGCTTCTCCTTCCCTTCGGCCAGCCGGCGCAGCGCGGCGTCCTCCAGGCCGATCCACACCTCGCCGTCCACCATGGCGATGGGCGCGGGCACGGCGCCGGCGCGGCGGATGGCCTCCTCGCACGCGCGAGCGGCGGCCAGGTTGTCGGGATAGGGCAGGCCCTGCGCGACGACGCTCGTCTCCAGCGCCACCAGCGGCTGCCCGGAGTCCTTCGCGCGCCGCACCTCGTCCGAATAGCGGAAGTCCATGGGCGGGCATTTACGCCATGGCCGGGGCGGCCGGACAAGCACGGGCGTGGGGAAACGTCGGCGCGACGTCGCCTGGACGGAGCACCGCGCGTGCGGGTCACCTGCCATGGAAGCGGCACAGGGCTGGCTGTTCGTTGCAGCTCCGTCGGTTGCATCCGGACTCGCGGCGCCCTATGCCCCGCCGCGTGAGCACCTCGTCGCCCGCGGTCGCAGCGCCTGCCCGTCTCCTCTCCGCCTCCGACGTCGCGATGATCGCCGTCGTGGTCGTCTGGGGAACGAACTACACCCTCGTGAAGGACGCGCTGGAGGGCATGCCGCCCCGGGCCTTCATGTCGCTGCGCTTCGGACTCGCGGCGCTCGCGATGGGGCTCGTGTTGTTCGCGGTGGAAGGCCACAAGCCGATGCCGTGGAAGACGTTCCTGCGGCTCACCGCGCTGGGGTTCGTGGGCAACACGCTGTACCAGCTGTTCTTCATCGAGGGCCTCGCGCGGACCACGGCGGCCAACAGCGGAATGCTCACGGCGGTGAGCCCGGTGGTGACGGCGGCGCTGGGCGCGGTGCTCGGCATCGAGCGGCTGCGGCGCCCCGTCGTCGCGGGGCTGTCCCTCGCGGTGGTGGGGATGCTGCTCGTGGTCGGAGCGCGAGGCCCGAACCTGGGCGCGGCGACGTGGACGGGCGACGCGCTGATTGTCTGCAGCTCGCTGTGCTGGGCCATCTACACGGTGGGCACGCGCGCGGTGGGCCCGGGCGTGTCCGCGCTGCGCGTCACCGCCATCACCATGCTCACGGGGGCCCCGGGCGTGGTGCTGGCCGGAGCCTCCCAGGTCATCGCGCTGGACACGTCGCGCGTGAGCGCCGCGGGCTGGGTCGCCCTCGTGTACTCGGCGCTGGTGCCGCTGGTGCTCGCGTACTTCGTGTGGTTCCGCAGCGTGCAGCAGGTGGGCACCAACCGCACGACGCTCTACGGCACGGGCATCCCCGTGGTGGCCGCCCTCACCGCCTGGGCGATCCGCGGCGAGCGCCCCACCCTGCTCCAGACGCTCGGCGCGGCGCTCATCCTCACGGGCGTGCTGATCAGCCGCCGCAAGGACACCGCCGTCACGAAGGCCTGAGCGCGCGGGCGGCCGCTCAGCCGCGAGTCCCCCGCTCCAGCGTCAGCCCGTACTCCTCCATCTTCCGGTCGAGCGTGGGCCGGCTGATGCCCAGGAGCTCCGCCGCGCGGACCTTCTTCCAGCCGGACTCGCGAAGCGCCTCCGCGATGGCGTCGCGCTCCAGGCGGGCCACCTGCTCCTGCAACGTGCGAGGCGCCTGCCCCACCGCGCCCTCGCGCACCTCCGGGGGCAGCTGCGGGATGCCCACGTGGCCCGCCGCGTACACGCGCCCCAGCCGCTCCGCCACCAGCTCCAGCTCGCGCACGTTCTGAGGCCACGGATACTCCGCCAGCAGGCGCCGGGCCTCCGGTCCCAGCACCGGCGCCTCCCGCCCTCCCTGCCGGGCACCGCGCAGCGCGAAGTGTTCCAGCAGCACCGGCACGTCGCCCCGCCGCTCCCGAAGCGGCGGCACCTCCAGCTCGAAGCCCGCCAGCCCCCGGGCCAGCGCCGCGTCGAACTCTCCCCGGGACGCGAGCCGCGACACCGGCGAAGCACTGGTGGCGACGATGCGCACGTCCACGGGCTCCTCGCCGCCCTGCCGGGCCGGAGCCGCGCGCCGGGCCAGCATCCGCGCCAGCCGCTCCGCCGCGGGCCGGGGAAGCGCCTCCACGTGGCGCAGGAGCAACGTGCCCGCGTCCGCGCGCAGCACCGCGGACGTCACCGGAGGCTGGCCGGGCGCGCCCGCACGGCCGAAGAGCGCCACCTCCACCGCCTCCAGGGACTGCCGGCACTCCACCGTCACCCACGGCCCCAGCGCGCGCGGAGACCTGCCATGGAGGAAGTGCGCCAGCAGCGCCTTGCCCGTGCCCGGCTCGCCGTACAGCACCACCGGGGCGGCGCTGCCCGCCGCGCGCCGCGCCTCCTCCACCACGCCCCGGAACGCCCGCGACGTCCCCAGCGGCGTCACCCAGGGCAGCTCCGCCGCCTCCGCCTCGGCGCGCGAGCGCACCGCCGTATAGGCCTCGCCGCCCAGCCGTCCCAGCGACGCGAGCAGCTGGCCCTCGCCCTCGGTGAACGGCGACTCCTCGCGCTCCACGTACAGCACGCCAAAGGGCATCCCGCCCGAAGCCACCAGCGGCGAGCACAGCGCCGTGTCCGTCCGCCCCAGCTCCTTGCGCTCCAGCGCCGCCTGCACCAGCGCGCGGGGCACCTCCACGGACGCCGCGCCGGACACCGCCGCCGTGCGAAGCCCCTCCGGCCCGCTCAACAGCGCCGCCGCGCGGTCGGCGTTGAGCGCGTGCGCCGTCTCCTCGGACAGCCGCCGCAGCACCATCGCCTCGCTGGTGGCGCCCAGGAGCGCCGTCCCCGCCGAGTACATCGCCGCGGCCGCGCCCACGTGCGGCAGCACCTCCTCGATGGGGACGTGCTCCGGCTCCGAGGCGGGCGCGCCGGAGGGCTCGTCGACGATGGACACCGGCGGCGGCTCGTACACCGCGATGGTGGCGCCCACGCGCATCCGGTCGCCCGGCCGCAGCACCGCCTCTTCCTGGAGCGCCAGCCGCTGCCCGTTGAGCAGCGTGCCGTTGGTGGAGCCCAGGTCGCGCAGCCGCACCTGTCCCGCGACGGTGTCCAGGAACAGCTGCGCGTGGCGCCGCGACACCTGGTCGTCTTCCAGCGGGATGTCGCAGGAGGGGCTGCGCCCGAGGGTCAGCTGGGAGACGACCTCGTACCGGCGCCCCGCGGACGGGCCCGTGAGCAGCAGGAGTGCCGGCATGCGGACGCGGAGCCTAGCAGCGCCCCTCGGGGCGCCCGCAAGCCGCGTTGGGCTGGACGCGCAGCGCTACATCGGGCGTTCGGCGGTCAAAAGACTCCGCAGCTCGGACTCGTTGAGCGCGCGGCCCTCCCGGGCAATGGCCAGGGCGTTGATCTGCTTCTCCTCCACCTCCACGTGGGCCCCCTTGCGCCACTCCGTGGTGTGCACCGCGCCATCCACCAGCCGGCCCACGACGGAGCCCTCGTCCCGGGCCACCGCCTCCAGCCACAGGTTCTCCACCACCACATCGCCCTCCGGGTGCGTCTCGAAGGGGGCCCGCACCAGGAACGTCAGGGGCTCCATCAACCCCTTGCGCTGGAAGCGCGCCAGGAACGCGGGCAGCAGCGCCTGCGCCTCCTCCTTCATGGCCTGGGTCTGCTCCGCCGGCTCCTTGGCGAAGCGCTCCCGGTACGTCGCCAAGAGCTCCGCCGTGTTGTGCCGGCCCAGGGGCGACACCACCGAGAGGAACAGCCCCTCGTGGCCCTCGAAGGCGTCCAGCGGCACGCCCAGCAGGTTCGCGCGGGCCTCCTCGGAGGGCACCAGGGTGAAGCTCTGGCCCTCGCTGGTGGACACCTCCGCGCGCAGCGCCGGGCCCTGCGCGAACGCCAGGTCCGTGCACAGCTCGTGGAGGAAGCTCTCCGCGGCCAGGAGGTCGCCCTCGCCCAGGTGGAAGATCTCCACGTCGCGCGCGCCGAACTTCTCCATCCCGTGCGAGTGCACCCACAGCGGCGTGTCACCCTCCGCCAGCTCGATGGCGTGCAGGTGCACGTGGTCGCGGATGTCGAAGTCCAGCTCCGTGATTTCGACGACGTCCTCGGGCTCGTGAAGCTTGAACGCCGTCAGGTCCACGAGCACGCCCGGGGCCTGCTCCATCAGCGTGCGCACGGTCCACAGCGCCTCGAAGACGGGCAGCGTGGGCTGCGCGCCGCCCGGCTCCAGGAGGAACGCGTAGCAGGCCTGGGACTTCTCCACGCGCGCGAAGGCCTCCGGGCTGCCGCTGAACAGCTCCTGGCTGACGCGCGGCCGGCCGTCGCTCAGGGGCTTGAGCACCACCTTCACCTCCGACCCGTCCGCCCGCACGGTGAAGCCCCAGTCGCCCTCGTGCGGAACGAACTCCACCTCGTCCGTGGCGAACGCCGCGCGCAGCGCGTCCAGGGTCGGCGGCTCGGGCTGCTCGGTGGCCAGGACGTAGACCTCCCTCACAGGTGCTTCTCGATCTGTCGGAAGAGGTCCACGCGGTCCACCAGGTTGGTGAGGTAGTCCAGCTTGTCCGTCCCCAGCACCAGCACCGGCGACAGCGAGTAGCCCTCGAACCACTCCTCGTAGAGGGCGTTGAGGCGCTTGAGGTACGCGGTCGGGATGTCCTTCTCCATGGAACGTCCGCGCAGGCGGATGCGTTCCTTCAGGGTGACCACCGGGCAGCGCAGGTAGATCATCAGGTCGGGCGGCCGGAGTGCCTGGGAGATGGTCTGGTACAGCTCCCAGTACGTGGACCAGTCGCGCTTGTCGATGAGCCGCTGGCGGTGGAGGTTCTTGGCGAAGATTTCCGCGTCCTCATAGAGCGTCCGGTCCTGGAGCACGGTGCCGGGCGTCCGCTCCAGCTCCCGGTGCAGGCGGAACTTGTGCGTCAGGAAGAAGAGCTGCGAGCGGAACGCCCACGTCTTCATGTCCTTGTAGAAATCCGCGAGGTAGGGGTTCTGGTCATTGGGCTCGAAGGACGGCGTGAGGCCGTACTTCCGGCACAGGAAGGACGTGAGCTCCGTCTTTCCGGCCCCGATGTTGCCCGCGATGGCGATGAACTTTTTCCTGGCCACGCCACCCTTGCTTGTAACCCCAGCGAGCGGCATTCACCAGAAACAATGGCGAGGGGAGCCATGGTAGATAAAGTGCATGCCCCCGCCCCGTTGCGCACGCCCAGGAGCCCGTGCCGGCGCCCCCGCCGAGCCGCCTGGCTGCCCGACCGGTGAGCGGCACCCCCGGGGCCCGTCCGGCGCTCAAGCCCCCCGGTAGGAGGAAAGGCGACGCATGCTGCGCAAGCTGTGGTGCATCCTGGTGGTCACGGTGTGGTCCTTCGTCTGCTTCCCGCTGGCCTGCCTCGCGATGCTGGTGACGCTCAACCCGTCGCGCTCCGTGTGGGTCGTCCGGAAGTTCTGGTCGCCCGTGCTCCTGTGGGCCGGCGGCGCGAAGCTGGAGGTCATCGGCGGGGAGAACGTGGACCCGAAGCGGCCCACCATCTACGTCGGCAACCACCTGTCCACGCTCGACATCCCGGCGCACTTCGTCTCCGTGCCGGTGGACTTCCGCTTCGTCGCCAAGTCGCAGCTGCGCCTCGTGCCGCTCATCGGCTGGTACCTCTGGCTGGCGGGGCATATCTTCATTGACCGCGGCGACCGCTCGTCGGCCATCGCGTCGCTGGAAAAAGCAGCGCGGAAGATTCGCGCGGGCACCAGCATCTTCCTGTACCCGGAGGGCACCCGCTCCGAGGACGGCCGCGTGCTGCCCTTCAAGAAGGGCCCCTTCGCGCTCGCGCTCAAGGCCCGCGTGCCCATCTGCCCCGTCACCATCGAGGGCACCGACAACGTGATGCCCAAGAACTCGTGGAACATCACGCCGGGCCCGGTGCGCGTGAAGATTGGCCGCCCCATCGACACCACCGGCTTCGCGGACAACGACCGCGAGGGCCTGGCCCGCGCCGTGCGCGCGCAGATCATCGCCGACAGCCTCTCCCTGGGCGGCAAGGGCGGTGACCCGGACACGGCCGTCGCCGCGCCGAACCAGGAGGGCGTCGCCCAGCGCGTCTCCTCCGCCACATCCAAGGCCTCCTGAGCTCCCCGTGCCCCTGACGCCGACCTCGAACCGCCTCCGCATGCTCCGCTGGCCCGCCGCCCTCCTGGGAGTAGGCCTGCTCGTCACCGGCTGCGGCCACGGCCAGGCCCAGGCCCCCGCGCTGTCGCCCCAGGCGCAGGCGCGCGCGTACCTGGACGGGAACCAGCCCGAGGATGCGCTGAAGCTCCTGCGTGAGTTGCACGCGCGCACGCCGGACGACGTGGACGTGGCCCGCGCCCTCACCGAGGCCCAGGTGAAGGCAGGCCGCGCGGACGCCTGGGCGGAGGAGCTGCGCCAGGCCATCGCGAAGAACGAGCGCGCGGTGGACCAGTACATGCTGGGCCTGACCCTCTTCTCCCGGGCCCGGGACGCGGGCGCCCCCACCGTGGCCGCCTTCGAGCGCGCCATCACGCTGTCCCCCACCACCGCGGAGTTCCACTACCGCCTGGGCGTCGCGCGCCTGGAGTCGGAGCACTACGCCGCCGCGCTGGGCCCGCTGCGCAAGGCCGTGGAGCTGGCCCCGGAGCGCGCGGGCTGGAAGCTGCCCCTGGCCAAGGCCCTGGCCCGCACGGGCGACCCGGCGGGCGCCGTGGAGGCCCTGGGCACCGTCGTGAAGGGCAACCCCACGCCGTCAGAGGTCGCCACCGCGCGGGCGCTGATGAACCAGCTGGCGGATCCGTTCCAGGGCTTCCCCAAGGCGGCGGAGGCGAAGCTCGAGGAGGGCATGCGCTACCTGCACGAGCTGGACGCGCCCCAGCACGCCCTCATCGCCTTCGAGGAGATCCTCCACGACTACCCGGACCTGGCCGTGGTGCACGCCCTCCTGGGGCTGGCCTACCAGCGGCTGGATGACGCCGGCCGCGCCGTGGACGAGTTCAAGCAGGCCATCGAGCGTGCCCCCCAGGACGGCAAGAACCAGCTCTACCTGGGAGAGCTGTACCTGTCGCGCCAGCGCACGGACGCGGCGCGCACCGCCTTCGAGAAGGCCGTGGCGCTCAACCCGCTGCTGGAGCTGGCCTGGTTCCGCCTGGGCGACCTGCGCCTGGAGGCCCGCGACCTGGCCACCGCGAAGGAGGCCTTCCAGGTGGCGGTGACGCTGACGCCGGACTCGGCGCCCGCGCGCGGAAAGCTGTCGCTCGTGTACCAGCTGGAGGGGGACTACGCGGCCGCGCAGCGCGAGCTCAAGTACGTGGCGGACAAGGACCCGGAGAACACCGAGTTCGCCCTGCGCCTGGGCCTGCTCTACACCGAGGAAGCCCAGAAGGCCCGCCGCCCCGAGGAGCGCCAGAAGGCCGCGAGCGAAGCGGAGCGCTGGCTGGGCAAGGTGCTGGAGACCCAGCCCGACAACGCGGTGGCCAGCAAGGCCCTGCAGGTGCTCAAGGGCCAGTAGCCACCGGCGCACCGCGCCCTCTACACTCCGCCTCCGATGAGCGACGCGCGCAAACCCGCCCCTCCCAGCACCCCGCCGCCCCGGACGCCGTCGAATCCCGGCACCCAGCCCCGCGCGGCCACCAGCCCCGGCATGCGCGCCGTGAGCGCCGCCCGCACGGCCCCGCTGGAGAAGCCCAAGACGGAAGGCCCGCTGGGCAAGCGCGTCGCCGCGGAGACGTCCAACGTCCTCCTCAACGCCTTCTCCATCCTGAAGGAGCAGCTCGCGGACTTCCGCGCCAGCGACCGCTTCTTCAAGTACAAGGCCGGCATCGTCGCGACCTGGGTGGCGCTGTCCGTCGCCAGCTTCGCCATCGCGTGCCCGGGCAGCTCCCTGGACACGGGGGACATGGACGCGCGCCTGGTGCTCAGCGACAAGCTGGACCGGCCCTCCGTCACCATCTGGAACGAGAGCACGGACGTCTGGCGCGACGTCATCATCACCGTGAACAACGAGTACAAGGCGGTGGTGGCGGAGGTGCAGCCCGGCAACTTCGTCACCATCACGCCCAAGCAGCTGCTGGGGAAGAACGGCGGCGCCGCGCCCGCGGACCTCCGCTTCCAGGCACTGACGATGAAGAGCGCGGACGACAACGCCGACCTCACGCCCTCCCTCCAGGAGGAGTGGAAGCGCCTCCTCGCGCCGAAGAAGTAGCCCGCCGCGGGGAGTCCCCTGCCTGCCTCCGGAAAACACGAAGGGCGCCCTCCTGAAGCAGGAAGGCGCCCTGGGTGCTTCTTCAGTCCGGCCGGGCCTCACTCAGGAGAGAGGCCCGGGCGCGGGGAACGGCTCAACCCTCGGTCTTCGCCTCGGCGGCGGGAGCCTCGGTCGTCTCGGCGGCGGCCGGAGCCTTCGCGGGACGGTCCACCAGCTCGATGAGGGCCATCTCCGCGGCGTCGCCCCGGCGGAAGCCCAGGCGCACGATGCGGGTGTAGCCACCCGGGCGGGCGGCGTAACGCTCCTTGTACTCGCTGAACACCTTCTGGAGGACCGCGCGGTCCTTCACGGTGCGGGCAGCGAGGCGCACGTTGGACAGGCCACCGCGCTTGGCGAGCGTGATGATGCGCTCGGCCAGCGGACGGACTTCCTTCGCCTTGGGAACGGTGGTGCGGATGGCCCCGTGCTCCAGCAGCGACGTGACCATGTTGTTCAGCATCGCGAGACGGTGGCTCGTGGTGCGGTGCAGCTTCCTTTGTCCGACCTTGTGGCGCATGCGCGTGCTCCGGGGCCTCTTCTTGAGAACCCCACCACTCCGGCCGTATCAGGTACCGGGTGGGAAGGACGGCCCCGACACCGGGGGCCGCCGTTGAATCGGGCCCTGTGTACCAGGGCCCCCTGCCTTCGCGCCACCGTGAAGCCGTGTCGGTGGGAGGCGGGACAGGTGCTTCAGGAAACAACGACGCGCTAGGCCTTGGGGGCCGCGGGAGCCGGCGCGTTCTTCGGCGGCCAGTTCTCCAGCTTCATGCCCAGCGACAGGCCCATCTCCGCGAGGATCTCCTTGATTTCCTTCAGGGACTTGCGGCCGAAGTTCTTCGTCTTGAGCATCTCCGCCTCGGTGCGCTGGACCAGGTCACCGATGGACTTGATGTTCGCCTGCTGCAGGCAGTTGGCCGAACGCACCGACAGCTCCAGCTCGTCCACCGAGCGGAACAGGTTCTCGTTGAGCTTGGCCTCTTCCTTCGGCGCCTCGGCGACGACCGGCTCCTCGGTCTCGTCGAAGTTCACGAACACCGTGAGCTGCTCCTTGATGATCTTCGCCGCGTAGGCCACCGCGTCCTGCGGCACCACGGAGCCGTCCGTCCAGACCTCGAGCGACAGCTTGTCGTAGTCCGTGACCTGACCGACGCGCGCGTTGGTGACCTGGTAGTTCACCTTGCGGATGGGCGAGAAGAGCGAGTCGATGGGGATGGTCCCGATGGGCGCGCCCGCCACCTTGTTGGTGGACGCCGGCACGTAGCCCCGGCCCCGGCGGCACGTCAGCTCCATGCGCACCTTGCCACCCTCGGACACGGTGCAGATGTGGTGACCCGGGTTGAGGATCTCCACGTCCTGGTCCGCGATGAGGTCGCCCGCCTTCACTTCCTTGGGCCCTTCCACCTCGATGCGCAGCGTCTTCGTCTCGTTCGTGTGCATCCGGAGGAGGACCTCCTTCAGGTTCAACACGACGTCCGTGACGTCCTCGGCCACCTCGGGGATGGTCGTGAACTCGTGGTCCACGCCTTCAATCTTCACGGAGGTGATGGCCGCGCCCTGCAGCGACGACAGCAGCACCCGCCGCAGCGAGTTGCCCAGCGTCGTCCCGAAGCCGCGCTCGAGCGGCTCCGCCACGAACTTGCCGTACGTGGGGCTCAGCGAGTCCTGGTCCACTTCCATGCGGCGCGGCTTGATGAGGTCGCGCCAGTTCTTCGCAACAAACGTATCCGCCATGGGGACTGCTCCTCGGAACGTGCGCCATCACCCACATCCCCGCCAAAGTGGCGGGAGGACGGGCACGCGGGGGGACTGCGTAACAGCTTCGCCCGGCGCGCGCAGGACGCGCCCTCCAGGCGACAAAGCAACGACGCCCCGGCCTCGTCGGCCAGGGCGTCCACTGCGGGAGGGGCCCGGGAAAGCGGGCCCGGCACCCAGGACTACTTCGAGTACAACTCGACGATGAGCTGCTCCTGGATGGGCATGGTCAGGTCCTCGCGGTTGGGGACCGTCTTGACCGTGCCCTTGAACGCCTTCTTGTCCAGGTCGATCCACTGGGGAACGCCACGGCGGTCCACCGTCTCCAGCGCCTCGGAGATGCGGAGCACCTTGCGGCTCTTCTCCACCACTTCCACGGCGCTGCCCGGCTTCACGGAGAACGACGGGATGTTCACCCGGCGGCCGTTGACCTGGAAGTGACCGTGACGCACCAGCTGGCGCGCCTCGTTGCGCGTGTCCGCGAAGCCCATGCGGAACACCACGTTGTCCAGGCGGAGCTCCAGCTGCTGCAGCAGGTTCTCACCCGTCTTGCCCTTGGCCGCGGACGCGCGGTGGTAGTACCCGCGGAACTGGTTCTCGAGCAGGCCGTACATGCGCTTGACCTTCTGCTTCTCGCGCAGCTGCACGCCGTAGCCGGAGAACTTCACGCGGCCCTGGCCGTGCTGACCGGGGGGATAGGGGCGGCGCTCGATGGCGCACTTGTCCGTGTAGCAACGGTCGCCCTTGAGGTACATCTTCAGGTTCTCGCGCCGGCAGATACGGCAGGCGCTCGCGGTGTAACGAGCCACGGAAACTCTCCTTGCAGATGGTCTGGAGCCGGGCCCGCGCATGACGCGAGCCCCGGCCCGAAGCGGTGATTAGACGCGGCGGCGCTTGGGCTGACGGCAGCCGTTGTGCGGGATGGGCGTCACGTCGCGGATGAGGCTGATCTTCAGGCCGGCGGCGGCCAGCGCGCGCAGCGCCGACTCACGGCCCGCGCCCGGACCCTTCACGAACACCGTCACGGTCTTCAGGCCGTGCTCCATCGCCTTCGCCGCGGCGTCGCCAGCGGCGACCTGGGCCGCGAACGGCGTGGACTTGCGGCTGCCCTTGAAGCCGCGCGCCCCGGCCGACGACCAGGAGATCACGTTCCCGGACACGTCCGTGATCGTGATGATGGTGTTGTTGAACGTGGACTGGATATGGACCACGCCGTTGAGGATGTTCTTCTTGCCCTTGCGCTTGCTCTTCTTCGCCGCAGGGGTCTCGCCACCCTCGGCACCAGCCGGCGCGGCGGCGGTATTGATCTCGTCAGCCATGTGAATCGCTGCTCCTGGGAGTAGGTGATCAACGCCCGGGCCTCACACGGGGTGAGGCCGCAGGCGCCAGAGGGTTTAGCGGGCCGGAGCGGCCGGCTTCGCGCGAACGATGCCGCGCTTGGGGCCCTTGCGGGTGCGCGCGTTGGTGTGGGTGCGCTGGCCGCGGACCGGAAGACCCTTGCGGTGACGCAGACCCCGGTAGCACCCCAGGTCCATCAGCCGCTTGATGTTCATGGTCACCTCGCGCCGGAGATCACCCTCGACCTTGTAGCTGGCCTCGATGATCTCACGGATCTTTCGAGCCTGGTCCTCGGTGAGGTCCTTGGTCCGGGTGGTGAGATCGATGCCCGCCGCCTCAATGATGTCGTGCGCGGTCTTGTTACCGATCCCGTAGATGTACTGGAGCGAGATCACCGCGCGCTTGTTGGGCGGCAGATCGATGCCGGCGATACGAGCCATCTTCGGTCTTCCTTCGTTTTGGAGTTGGTCTGAGGCTTAAGAGTCCCTGGGGACTCTCAGCCCTGGCGCTGCTTGTGCCGGGGGTTGGAGGCGCAAATGACGCGCACGATGCCCTTGCGGCGGACAACCTTGCACTTGTCGCAGATCTTCTTGACGGACGCCCGAACCTTCATGGAGCGAACTTCCTTCCTTCAGCGGAGAAAAGCACAACAGCCGGTCCGCACAGGCGGCCGGCGCGAATTACTTGGCCCGGTACGTGATCCGTCCACGGGTCAGGTCATACGGCGACAACTCGACCTTCACCTTGTCGCCCGGGAGGATACGGATGAAGTGCATCCGCATCTTGCCCGAGATGTGCGCGAGAACCTTGTGGCCGTTGTCCAGCACCACGCGGAACATCGCGTTCGGTAGGGGTTCCATGACGGTCCCCTCGACTTCGATGGAATCATCCTTCGGCAAGCGTCAACCTTCTTCCCGGACCACGAACCTTCTGGAAGCGCGGCGGGATAACACTTTGGTCCGTAAGTAGCAAGCGCCGCGCGATCTGAAATCTGGACCTCTATCAACACCTTCTGACATCACCCTATTTCACCCCGGGTCCGGGGGCCTTCATGAGCGCCGGGTGAGCACTTCCGGCCCCCGCTCCGAGATCAGGATGGTGTGCTCGAAGTGGGCAGACAACTTGCCGTCCACGGTGACGGCCGTCCACTCGTCCTCCAGGACCTCCACGTCGGGCGTTCCCTGGTTCACCATCGGTTCCACCGCCAGGACCATGCCCGGCCGCAGCTTCATCCCCGCCCCCGCCTGCCCGTAGTTGGGAACCTGGGGCGGCTCGTGCAACTTCCGGCCAATCCCATGTCCGGTGAAGTCCCGGACCACGGAGAACCCCCGGGCCTCCACATGGCTCTGCACCGCATGGCCAATGTCGCCAATCCGGTTGCCGGGCTGCATCACCTGGATGGCCTTCTCCAGGGACTGCCGGGTGGCGTCCACCAGGGCCTGGGCCTCCGGTGTCACCTTCCCCACCGGCACCGTCCGCGCCGAGTCCCCGAAGAAGCCGCGGTAGACGACCCCGAAGTCCAGCTTCATCAGGTCCCCGGCCACCAACCGCCGCTTCCGGTTGGGGATGCCGTGGACCACCTCCTGGTTCACGGAGGCGCAGAGGACGCCCGGGAAGCCGTGGTAGCCCTTGAACGCCGGCCTGGCGCCCTTCTGGGTGATGAGCTTCTCCGCCAGGGCGTCCAGCTCCCAGGTGGAAACCCCGGGAGCCACCGCCTTCTCCAGCTCGTCCAGGATTTCACAGACGATGCGCCCTGCTTCCCGCATCAGGGCAATCTCGTCCGGGCTCTTGAGTTCCACCGGGTTCATGCGCCCCTTTCCCTACCGGCCTGCTCTGTCGGGAACCCGCGACCGGTGGGGCGGCAGTCCGGACCGGCCCTGCCCCCGCCCCGCTGCCTGGCCTCAGGCAGGACGGCCGGCGGCCTTCTTGATCTCCTCGTAGATGCCCTCCGGAGAACCGACGCCGTCCACGCTCTTGAGCAGCCCCTTCTTCGCGTAGAAGTCCTTCAGGGGGGACGTCTCCGCGTCGTACTTCTGCAGGCGCTTCTCGATGACCTCCGGCGTGTCATCCGGGCGCTGCACGAGCTCCGTGCTGCACTTGTCGCACAGGCCGGCGCGCTTCGGCGGGCTCTGCGTGACGTGGAAGACGGACCCGTCGTTCGGGCACACGCGCCGGCCGGAGCCGCGCTCGACCAGCGTCGAGTGGGGGACCTCGAGCGACACCACCGCGTTCAGCTGCTTACCGAGCCGCTCCAGCATCCGGTCCAGCGCGTCCGCCTGCCCCGGGGTGCGCGGAAAGCCGTCGAGCACGAAGCCCTTGGCCACGTCCGACTCCTTCAGCCGCTCCTCCACGATGCCGATGACGACATCGTCGGGAACGTACTGCCCCGCGGCCATCAGCGGCCCGGCCACCTTGCCCAGCGGAGTGCCGTCCTTCACGGCCTTGCGCAGGATGTCGCCGGTGGAGATCTGCGGGATCTGGAAGTCCGCGTAGAGCTTCTTCGCCTGGGTTCCCTTCCCGGCGTTCGGCGGCCCCAAGAGGATGAGGTTCATGTCGCTCCTTTGCACCAGCGTCCACCCTTGAACGACGAGGCGCCCCTCCCCACCATTGGGGAGAGGCGCCGGAACACAACCGACAGACGTCAGGCCGCCACGCGGACCCGACCACGGATGCGCGGACCGCGCGGACCCGCGAAGCCTTCGTAGTTGCGGCTGATGAGGTGCCCTTCAATCTGCTGCACCGTGTCCAGCGCCACGCCCACGACGATGAGCAGCGCCGTGCCACCGAAGGTGAACTGCACGCCCAGCACGCTGCTGATGACGGACGGAATCACGCAGATGATGGCCAGGTAGATGGCGCCACCGAACGTGAGGCGGTTGAGCGTCCGCTCAATGAACTCCGCCGTCTGACGGCCCGGGCGGATGCCGGGGATGTAGCCACCCTGCTTCTTGATGTTGTCCGCCACATCATCCGGCCGGAACGTGAGCGCCGTGTAGAAGTAGGAGAAGAACACCACCAGCAGCACGAACAGGCCGTTGTAGACCCAGAGGTTGCCCTCGATGGCGCGCTGGAAGCCCTGCAGGAAGGGGAACCACGCGCCCAGCGTCGCCGGGAAGGACAGCACCGCGCCGGCGAAGATGGGGGGAATCACGCCCGAGGCGTTCACCTTCATGGGGAAGTACGTGGCCTGTCCCGCGAACATGCGCCGGCCCGCCATGCGCTTGGCGTACTGGATGGGCACGCGCCGCATGCCCCGCTCCACGTAGACCACCACGCCGATGATGAGGAGCATGAAGAAGAGCAGGCCCAGCACCGCGGCCACGTTCACCACTTCCTGCGTCGTCAGGTCCAGCAGCGTCTTCGCGCCGGGCAGCACGCGCGCCACGATGCCTGCGAAGATGATGAGCGAGATGCCGTTGCCGATGCCGCGCTCGGTGATGCGCTCGCCCAGCCACATGATGAAGGCCGTGCCCGCCGTGAGGCTCACCACCGTCATGAAGGTGAACCAGAGGTTGTCGTTGGGCACCACCACCTGGTTGAAGCCGCCCTGCCCCGCGTCGGAGCGGCCCAGCGAGGCCAGCCACCGCGAGATGCCGACGCCCTGCACGATGGACAGCGCGATGCTGCCGTAGCGCGTGTACTGGTTGATCTTCTGGCGGCCCGCGGCGCCTTCCTTCTGCAGGCGCTCCAGGCTGGGCACCACCACCGCCAGGAGCTGGATGATGATGGAGGCGCTCACGTACGGCATGATGCCCAGACCGAAGATGGACATCTGCTCCAGCGCGCCGCCGGAGAAGAGGTTGAACAGCGACACGAGGCCGCCCGATTGCTTCTGGGCGTCCATGAACGCGTTCATCGCGGAGCGGTCCACGCCCGGCGTGTTGATGAAGATGCCGATGCGGTAGACGGACAGCAGCACGAGCGTGTACGCAAGCCGGCTGCGCAGCTCCGCGATGCGGAAGACGTTGGCGAGGGCGTTCAGGGCCACGGTAATGCCATCCTCTTCAAGAGGTTCTGCCAGCAACAACAAACGCCCCTCTCCGGTTCCGGAAAGGGGCGCGGAAGCCTACACAAGGCTGGGGGCGCGCACCACATCACCGTGATGCGCGCCGGTCACGCCTACGCCCGGGGCTGGCGAGGAGCCTTGACGCCCTTGCCGGCGTGGGCCTTGGAGGCCGACTCCGGCTTGTGCGCCACCAGCGGGAGCTCTTCCACGGAGCCGCCCGCCTTCTCGATGTTCTCGCGGGCCGCCGCGGACACCTTGTTCACGCGAACGGTCAGCTTCTTGGCGAGCTCGCCATGGGCCAGGACCTTCACGCCGTCATAACGGCCCTTGACCAGGCCCGCCTGCTTCAGCGCGGCCTCGTCCACCGTGGCGCCCGCATCGAACACGTGCTCCAGGTCGCCCAGGTTCACCACCGCGTAGGTGGTGCGGTTGGGCGGGTTGAAGCCGAACTTCGGCAGGCGGCGCTGCAGCGGGCTCTGGCCGCCTTCGAAGCCCTCGAACCGCATGTTGCCGGAGCGGGCCTTCTGGCCCTTGCCGCCGCGGCCGGCCGTCTTGCCCAGGCCGCTACCCTGGCCACGGCCCACGCGCTTCTTGCGGTGCCAGGAGCCCTCAGGGCGCTTCAGATTGGTCAGGATGCTCATGATGGATCCTCAGTTCTCAGGCCTTGGCCTTGGCGGCCAGGCGCTCCAGGGCGCGGTCCCGGGCGACAATCTTCCGGGGCTTGCGGCGCTTGGGCGCCGGAGCCTCCTGGCTGACCGTCTCCAGGGAGACCAGGTGCTTCACCTTGAACACCATGCCGCGCACCGCCGGGGTGTCCTTCAACAGCCGCTCGTCGCCGAACTTCTTCAGACCGAGGCCCTTGATGGTGGCCAGCATGTCCTCGGAAGAACCCGAGTAGCTCTTCGTCAGCTTCACCTTGAGCGCCATGGCTAGCCCCTCGCCTCGCCCGCGAGCTTCTGCGTCTCGACGTCCTTGCCACGCAGCCGCGCGACCTGCTCGGCGCTGCGCAGCAGCTTCAGGCCCGCGACCGTGGCCTTCAGCACGTTGTGCGGATTCCGCGAACCCTGGCTCTTGGTCAGGATGTTGCGGATGCCCGCCGCCTCCAGCACCGCGCGCACCGCGCCACCGGCGATGACGCCCGTACCTTCGGAGGCCGGCTTCAGGAGCACCCAGCCGGCACCGAAGTGCCCCAGGATCTCGTGCGGGATGGTGTGACCCATGCGCGGAACGCGGAACAGGTTCTTCTTCGCGTTCTCGCCGCCCTTGCGGATGGCCTCGGGGACTTCGTTGGCCTTGCCCAGGCCCACGCCCACGTGCCCGTTGCCATCGCCCACCACGACGAGCGCGGCGAACGAGAAACGGCGGCCACCCTTCACCACCTTGGCCACGCGGTTGATGTTCACCACGCGGTCGGTCAGGTCCAGATCGTTCGGATTGATCGGAGTTGCCACTTGAGGAATTCCTTTCTGGTACCTAGAACTTCAGGCCGGCTTCGCGCGCGGCGTCGGCCACGGCAGCGATGCGCCCATGGTAGGGGAAGCCGTTGCGGTCGAACACCACCGCATCGACGTTGGCGGCCTTGCACTTCTCCGCGATGAGGGAGCCCACGCGCTTCGCGTCGGCCTTCTTGTCGCCCTCGTCCTTGCCCTTCAGCTCCTTGGACAGGGACGACGCATACGCCAGCGTGCGGCCGGTGGAGTCGTCCACCACCTGCGCGTAGATGTGCTTGAGGCTCTTGTACACCGTGAGCCGCGGGCGCTCGGTGGTACCCGAGAGCTTCTTGCGGATGCGGTTCTTCCTCTTGAGGCGCTGCTCGACAGTCTTGGACATGGCTGCTTCCTTTTCCGTCCGGCGGCGATGCGGCCTTCCGCCGCCGGATGATTCCGCCAGGCTTCAAGGCCCGGCGGGGTTGAATGCTCGGCGAAGACGCGGCGACGACTAGGTCGTACCGGTCTTGCCCTCCTTGCGACGGATGCGCTCCTCGGAGTACTTGATGCCCTTGCCCTTGTAGGGCTCCGGCGGACGCAGCGAGCGGATGTTGACCGCCGTGGCGCCCAGGGCTTCCTTGTCCGCCGAGCGGAGCGTGAGCCCCACCGTGGGAAGGCTGTCCTCGGTGCGGGAGACCTTGTCGACTTCCGCCGTCACACCCTCCGGCAGGTTGAACACCACCGGGTGCGAGTAGCCGAGCGAGAAGTGGATGGCCTTGCCCTTCACTTCCGCGCGGAAACCAACGCCGCGGATGTCCAGGCGCCGCTCGAAGCCCGTGGAGACACCCTTCGCCGCGTTGGCGAGGATGGTCCGCGTCAGGCCGTGCAGGCTGCGGGCTTCACGCGAGTCGTCCTCACGCTGCACCGTCACCTGGCCGTCCTTCACCTCCACCTTCACCTTGGCGGGGAGCTTGACGGACAGCTTGCCCTTGGGGCCGTCAAAGTTGACCTGCTGGTTGGCGACGTTCACCTTCGTCTTGTCGCCAAGCTTGATCGCCAGTTTTCCAATCCGACTCATGATTGCCTCGTGCTGTCGTCGCCCGGGGCGCGCTCCTCGCGGAGCGCATCACCCAGGCTCCTGGCTAGTAGACCGTGCAGAGCAGCTCGCCGCCGACCTTCTGCTTCCGGGCCTCGGTGTCCACCAGGATGCCGCGCGAGGTGGAGAGGATGGAGATGCCCATGCCGCCGAGCACCGGCTGGATGTCGCGCACCGCGACGTAGCGGCGCAGGCCGGGCTTCGACACACGGCGAATGCCGGTGATGGCCGGGCTGCGGTCCGGGCCGTACTTCAGCTGGACGGTGATCTCGCTCTGCGGCGCGACCTCGTGGATGGTGAAATCCCCGATGTAGCCCTCGTCCTTGAGGACCTTGACGATCTCCACCTTGAGCTTCGAGTGGGGAATGAGAACCTTGTCGTGCCGCGCACGCGAGGCGTTGCGCAGGCGGGTCAGCATGTCGCCGACGGGATCATTGACCGGCATGAAGCACCTTCAAGCAATGCGGGAGCTCCTTCAGGAGCACACCGCGCTTGCAGCCACCACGCCTGCCGGGCCCATCCCGGGGGTTCGCGGAGACCGCCACTTCCCTTCTACTTCAACCGGGCACCGCCCTGCCCTCTTCAGGACAGGGACGGCTTCCGGGTTCCAGCGCCTACCAGGACGACTTGGTGACGCCGGTGATTTCACCGCGCAGCGCGCGGTGACGCAGGCAGATGCGGCACATCTTGAACTTGCGCAGGAAGGCGCGAGGACGACCGCAGAGCGGGCAGCGGTTGTACTGACGCACGGGGAACTTCAGCTTGCGCTTCGCCTGGGCAATCTTGGAGAGCTTGGCCATGATCGATGGGAGTCCTGGGCTCGGTCCTACTGACGGAACGGCATGCCGAAGTGACGCATCAGCGCCAGTCCCTGCTCGTCGTTCGGGGCGGTGGTGACGAAGCTGATGTTGAGCCCCTTCACCTTCTCGATCTGATCGTAGTTGATTTCCGGGAAGATGATCTGCTCGCGGACACCGAGCGTGTAGTTGCCCTTCCCGTCGAAGGCCTTCGGGGACACGCCCTTGAAGTCACGCACGCGCGGCAGCGCGACGGTGATGAGGCGGTCCATGAACTCGAACATGCGGTCGCCGCGCAGCGTGACGGCGGCACCGATGGCCTGGCCCTGGCGCAGCTTGAAGTTCGCGATGGACTTGCGCGCGCGCGTCACGACCGGCTTCTGACCGGTGATGGCGGCCAGCTGGTCCACCGCCGACTCCAGGATCTTGTTGTTGGCGAGCGCCTCGCCCAGACCCATGTTGACGACGATCTTCTCCAGCCGCGGCACTTCCATGGGGTTCTTGAGCCCCAGTTCCTTCATCAGCGCGGGGACGCCTTCCGAACGGAAGCGGTCCTTGAGGCGCGCCGAGCGGGCCTTCAGGCCCTCTTCGATGTTCGCGGCGAAGCCGACCTTCTTGGCTTCTTCTTTGCCGCGCTTCTTGCTCTTCTTTTCCTTCGAGTCGGCCTTCTTCTCGTCAGCCATCTGTCATTCCCCTGCTTCGGGGCGCCGTCATGGACCCAGCGCGTCCGATCAGTCCTGCGTCTAGAACGTGGAAACACCCGGAGAGCCCAACCATTTCAGCTCTCTGGACGTGCACGCCCGCTTGCCCCACCACATGGTGGGGCAAGGGGCGCGCATACATGCCCGAACACCGACCCCTAGTCAATCAGGGCGTCACACTGCTTGCAGAACCGCTTGGAGGACTCCCCCTCCTTGCGGATGCCGACGCGCGTCGGCTTGTCGCACTTGGCGCAGACCACCTGGACGTTCGAGAGCGCGATGGTGCCCGGCTTCTCGATGATGCCGCCCTCGGGGCTCTGCGGCGTCTTGCGCATGTGGCGCTTGACCAGGCGCAGGCCCTCGACCGTCACGCGGCCCGCCTCCCGGTCAACCTTCAGCACCTTGCCGCGCTTGGTCGCCGGCGTCTTCTCCGAGCGCTCAGACCCGGAGATGACCTGGATGGTGTCACCGACTTTCAGCTTCTGCATGGCTTCCTCACTCTGGCTGTTCGCCGTCAGGCCTGCGTCCTCTTAGAGGACCTCGGGCGCCAGCGAGATGATCTTCATGAACTTGCGGGCACGCAGCTCACGGGCGACCGGCCCAAAGATGCGCGTCCCGATGGGCTCCAGGTCCTTGTTGATGAGGACCGCCGAGTTGCCGTCGAACTTGATGTAGCTGCCATCCGCACGACCCACCTCGCGACGGGTGCGGACGATGACGGCCTTCGCGACGTCACCCTTCTTCACCTTGGAGTTGGGCAGGGCCTCGCGGATCGACACGACAATCACGTCGCCGATGGAGGCGTACTTGCGCTTGGAGCCGCCGAGAACCTTGATGCAAAACACCTTCTTGGCGCCCGAATTGTCGGCCACATCGAGCACACTCTGCATCTGAATCATGTGAAGTCTCCTCTTGCTCGAACCCGTCCACGCGCTTCATGGCGCACGGACGCGGTGTGGCCTACCTAGACGTTCTTGCTCTTCTCCAACACCTCGACCACGCGCCAACGCTTGTCCTTCGAAGCGGGCTTGGTCTCGGCGATGCGCACCCGGTCACCCTCGTTGATGGTGACCTTCTTCGGGTAGTCGTGATCCTCGACGTGCGCCTTGTACTTCTCGCGCAGGCTCATGATCTTCCCGTACTTCGGGTGGGGAGCACGACGCTGGACGGTGACGACCACCGTCTTCTGCATCTTGTTGGAGGTGACGATGCCCACGCGGGTCTTGGGACGACCCCGGGTGGAGGTCTCGGCAGCGGGCGTTTCGGTCGCTTCAGCCATGTTGGTTCTCACTGTCTGTCATGCACCCGGGCCCTCTGCCCGGATGGCCACGAACATCCGGGTGAGCCCGGATGCCCGCGGATGCACTGCTACTACTACCCCGCCTTCGCGGCCCGGGCCTTCTGGCCCAGGACGGTGAGGATGCGGGCCAGATCACGGCGGTGCTGCACGCCCTCAGCGGGGCTGTCCAGCGAGCCGGTCCGACGCTTGAGCCGATCCTGGACCAGCGTGTCGCGCAGTTCCTTCGCGCGGTTCTGCAGGTCGTCCGTCGACAGGTCCTTCAGTTCCTTCGCAGTCGCCATCTTGGTCTCCTCGGCACGGGATGCGGGCGCCCTCCCCTGTCACCAGGTGGAGCGCCCGCCCCCGGCGGTGCGTGACTACAGCGAGAGCTCGCTGCGGCGCACGATCTTGGTGAGCACCGGCAGCTTCGCCTGCGCCAGCTTCAGCGCACCGGTGGCGATCTCCTGCGTCATGCCCTCCATCTCGTAGAGGACGCGTCCCGGCTTGACGACCGCGACGTAGTACTCCACGCCACCCTTACCGGTACCCATACGGGTTTCGGCGGGCTTCTTCGTGATGGGCTTGTCCGGGAAGATCCGGATCCAGATCTTGCCGCCGCGCTTCACGTGGCGGGTCATCGCGATACGGGCCGCCTCGATCTGGCGCGAGGTGATCCAGCCCGGCTGGAGGCTCACCAGGCCGAACTCACCGTAGGTGAGGTCGCTGCCGCGGTGGGCCGAGCCGAACATGCGGCCCTTCTGCATCTTGCGGTATTTGGTTCGAGCAGGCTGAAGCATGGTCGATGTCCTTCGTGCCTTCCGTGCAGGGCGGGTCTCTTAAACCCGCCCCACAGGGGCGTCTTACCGGTTGGTGGGCATGGGGGCCTGGCCGCCCTTGCCGGGGAGGACCTCGCCCTTGCAGATCCAGACCTTGCAGCCAATCTTGCCGTAGGTCGTCTTGGCCTCGGCGAAGCCGAAGTCGATGTCCGCGCGGAGGGTGTGCAGGGGCACGCGGCCCTCGCGGTACCACTCGTAGCGGGCCATCTCGGCGCCACCCAGGCGGCCCGAGCAGGCCACGCGGATACCCTTGGCTCCGAACTTCATCGCGGTCTGCAGCGCCTTCTTCATGGCGCGGCGGAAGGCGATGCGGCGCTCGAGCTGCGTGGCGATGTTCTCCGCCACGAGCTGCGCGTCGGTCTCGGCCTTGCGGACCTCGACGATGTTCAGGAAGACCTCGTTCTTGGTGAACTGCTGCAGGTCCTTCTTGACGGTCTCGATGCCAGCGCCGCGCTTGCCGATGACGATGCCCGGCCGAGCGGTGTGGACGTTGACCTTCACCTTGTTGGCGGCGCGCTCAATCTCCACCTTGGACACGCCCGCGTGGTTCAGCGACTTCTTCACGAACTCGCGGATGCGGATGTCCTCGTGGAGCCACTGGGCGTAGTTCTTGTGCTCGAACCACTTGGAGTCCCAGGTCTTGATGACGCCGAGCCGGAACCCGATCGGATGTACTTTCTGTCCCAAACTGAATCTCCTTGGTGCGTCCGGGCGGGGCCCGACGGGTCCTACTTCTTGGCCTCGGCCAGCACGACGTGGACGTGGGCAGACTTCTTCTGGATGGGCGTCGCGCGTCCCATGGCGCGCGGCATGAACCGGCGCTGGGTGGCGGCCTGGTCCACGGAGATGGTCTTGACGTAGAGCGTATCCACGTCGACCTGACCCTTGGACAGGTCCGTCGCGTTGGCGACGGCGCTCTTGATGAGCTTCTCCACCGGCCGCGCGGCAGCGCGCGGGGTGAACTTCAGGATGTTCAGGGCGGCCTCAACAGGCTTGCCCCGGATGAGCGCCGCGACGAGGGACAGCTTGCGCGGGCTCATGCGCAGGTGACGCAGATGTGCAGTCGACTCCATGGTCATCTCCTCAGGCTCTCAGGCGTGCGAACGGGCTACTTGCCCGGGGCCTTGGCGACCTTCTTCTCCGCCGAGTGCCCACCGAAGGTGCGCGTAGGAGCGAACTCGCCGAGCTTGTGGCCCACCATGTTCTCCGTGACGAACACCGGAATGAACTTCTTGCCGTTGTGAACGGCGAAGGTGTGACCCACGAACTCAGGGAGAATCGTGGAGCGCCGGGACCAGGTCTTGACGACCGCCTTCTTGTTCGCGGCGATCATCCCCTCGATCTTCTTGAGGAGGTGATCGTCAACGAACGGACCCTTCTTGATCGAACGAGCCATGTTTCAAATCCTCTTACTGGCTGCGCGCGCCCTGGCGGCGGCCGCTCACGATGAACTTGTCGGTGCGCTTGTTGGTGCGCGTAGTGAGGCCCTTGGTCTTCTTGCCCCACGGAGACACCGGGTGCGGGTTACCCTGGCCGGACTTACCCTCACCACCACCGTGCGGGTGGTCGACAGGGTTCATCGCCAGACCGCGGACGGTGGGACGGATGCCCAGCCAGCGGCTCTTGCCCGCCTTGCCGATGCGGATGATTTCGTGCTCGATGTTGCCCACCTGGCCCACGGTGGCGCGGCACTCGATGAGCACCTTGCGCACGGCGCCCGAGGGCATACGGACCTGGGCGTAGCGCTCCTCCTTCGCCATCAGCTGGCCGGAGGTGCCCGCGGAGCGGATGACCTGGGCGCCACGGCCCGGCTTCAGCTCCACGTTGTGGATGACCGTACCCACCGGGATGTTCTGCAGCGGCAGGCTGTTGCCCGGCCGGATGTCGGCGGTGGAGCCGGCGAACACGGTGTCGCCCACGCTCAGGCCCACGGGGGCCAGGATGTAGCGCTTGTCGCCGTCCGCGTAGTGCAGGAGGGCGATGTTGGCGGTGCGGTTCGGGTCGTACTCGACCGCGACGACCTTGGCCGGCACGCCGTCCTTGTCACGACGCTTGAAGTCGATGACGCGGTAGCGGCGCTTGTGACCACCACCCTGGTGGCGGCGGGTGATGTGCCCGTGGACGTTGCGGCCACCGGAGCGCTTGATGGGCTCGGTGAGGGACTTCTCCGGCGAGTCCTTGGTGATGTCCGCGAAGTCGGACACCGTCATCAGACGGCGGGCGGCGCTTGTCGGCTTGTACTTCTTGATGCCCATGGTGTGTTCCTCTCAGGCGGATCTGTACGCCAGTGGCGTCAGACCGCTCCCCCTTCGAAGAGTTCGATCTTGTCACCTTCCTTGAGGGTGACGACCGCCTTCTTGAAGTTGGGGCGCTGGCCGATGCTCTTGCCCACCCGCTTCGTCTTGCCACGCACGATGTTGGTGCGAACACCCTCCACCGTGACCTTGAACAGGGACTGGACCGCGCGGGACACGTCGTGCTTCGTGGCCTTGCGGTCCACGATGAACGAGTACTGGCGGAACTTCTCCCGGGCCTTGTCCAGCTTCTCCGTGATGAGCGGGCCCTTGATGACGTCGTTCAGGTTCATGACAGGGACCCCTCGAGCGCCTTCGCGGCGGCGGAAGTCAGGACGATGTGCGAGTGCTTGAGCACGGACTCGAGGTTGAGACCCTCGGGCGGCAGCACGTCGAACTTCGCCAGGTTGCGCACGCTGCGGTGCAGGTTGGTGTTGCCACGCTCGTCGATGACCAGCGCGTTCTGGAGCTTCAGACGGCGCGTGAGCACCTCGAAGGCCTGCTTCGACTTCGGGGCGTCCAGCTTGAAGCCATCCAGGATGATGAGCTGCTTCTCCCGGGCACGCAGGGACAGCACGGCGCGCAGGGCACCGCGGCGGACCTTGCGGGGCGGCCGGTAGAAGTAGTCACGGGCCTTGGGGGCCATCGCCTTGCCGCCGCCCACCCAGTGGGAAGCGCGGATCGAACCCTGACGGGCGCGGCCGGTGCCCTTCTGCTTCCAGGGCTTCTTGCCGCCGCCGCTGACGAGCGAGGTGTTCTTCACCCCGACCGTGCCGCGGCGCCGGTTGATCTGCTGCATCTTCGCCACCTCGTAGAACAGGTGGGTGTTCGGCTCGGCGCCGAAGATCTCGTCGGAGAGCTCGATCTCCGACACCTTCTTCAAATCCAGGTCGACTACGTCAAACTTCGCCATGGCACTTTCCTCGGGGGTCAGAGTGAAACCACTCCGACGCCATCCCGCTTCCTAGGACTTGATCTCGACGTCAACGCCGGCAGACAGATCCAGCTTCATCAGCGCGTCCAGCGTCTGCTGGGTCGGCTCGAGGATATCGAGCAGGCGCTTGTGCGTGCGGATCTCGAACTGCTCGCGGCTCTTCTTGTCCACGTGCGGCGAACGCAACACGGTGAACTTGTTGATGCGCGTCGGCAGGGGGATCGGACCGGCCACCTTGGCGCCCGTGCGCTTGGCCGTCTCGACGATCTCCCCAGCACTCTGGTCCAGGAGCTTCGAGTCGTACGCCTTCAGCCGGATGCGGATCTTCTGTGTCGCCATTCGCAAGAACCTCTTTGAACGACCTCTGGGAACCGTGAGGCGGTACGCCCGTCAACGCCTGGATTTCAGAGAACCGTTTCTTCGGAACGAAGGGGCGCGGTGTGTACCACCACACCCCATGGGTTGCAACTGGATTTCCACCGGCTCCCCGGAACCGCCCACAAGGGGCCTTCCGGAGAGCTGGTGGGCTGAGTGCTACGCGATGATTTCCGCCACGACGCCCGCGCCCACCGTGCGGCCGCCTTCACGAACCGCGAACCGGAGCTCCTTCTCCATCGCGACCGGGGTGATGAGCTCCACCTCGATGGCGATGTTGTCGCCCGGCATGACCATCTCGACGTTGTCCGGCAGCTTCACCGTGCCCGTCACGTCCGTGGTGCGGAAGTAGAACTGCGGACGGTACCCCTTGAAGAACGGGGTGTGGCGGCCGCCCTCTTCCTTCGACAGCACGTAAATCTGAGCCTTGAACTTCGTGTGCGGCGTGATGCTGCCCGGCTTGGCCAGCACCTGCCCGCGCTCCATGTCCTCGCGCTTGAGGCCGCGCACCAGCGCGCCGATGTTGTCGCCCGCCCGGCCCTCGTCCAGCAGCTTGCGGAACATCTCCACGCCCGTCACCACCGTCTTCTGCGTCGCGCGCAGACCGACGACTTCCACTTCCTCGCCCACCTTGATGACACCGCGCTCCACGCGGCCGGTGGCCACCGTGCCACGGCCGGCGATGGAGAAGACGTCTTCCACCGGCATCAGGAAGGGCTTGTCCGTCGCGCGCTGCGGCGTCGGGATGTAGCTGTCCACCGCCTCCATCAGCTTCAGGATGGCCGGCTCGCCGATGTCGGAGGTGTCACCCTCCAGCGCCTTCACCGCGGAGCCGGGGACGATGGGGATGGTGTCGCCAGGGAACTCGTACTTCTTGAGCAGGTCGCGAACTTCCATTTCCACGAGCTCGCGCAGCTCGGGGTCGTCCAGCAGGTCCACCTTGTTCAGGAAGACCACGATGTAGGGCACGCCCACCTGGCGCGCCAGCAGGATGTGCTCACGCGTCTGGGGCATCGGGCCGTCCGCCGCCGACACCACCAGGATGGCGCCGTCCATCTGCGCCGCGCCCGTGATCATGTTCTTCACGTAGTCGGCGTGCCCCGGGCAGTCGACGTGCGCGTAGTGGCGGTTCTTCGTCTTGTACTCCACGTGCGCCGTGGAGATGGTGATGCCGCGCTCGCGCTCTTCCGGCGCCTTGTCAATCTGGTCGTACGCCAGGAACGTGGCGCCGCCCGTCTTCGCCAGCACCTTCGTGATGGCCGCCGTCAGCGACGTCTTGCCGTGGTCCACGTGCCCAATCGTTCCGATGTTCACGTGGGGCAGGCTGCGATCGAACTTTTCCTTGGACATGAACCGCTCCTCACGACGCCGCCGGTGCAACCCCGGCGGTATAGGACTTCGAGAGAACTTCCGAAGGGTGCTGCGTGTGCTTCAAAGCCGCTGGAACGTCAACAGAATTCGCCCGGCGGCTCCCCCTACGGCCAGGAGGTCAGTAGCTCGGGTTGAGCGCTGACTTGGGCGCCGGTGCGTAGTGCTTGAACTGCATGGTGTAGGTCGCCCTTCCCTGGCTCTTGCTGCGCAGGTCGGTCGAGTACCCGAACATGGCGGCCAGGGGCACCTCCGCCTGGATGGCCTGCACGCCGCCAGGCCGGGGCGTCATGCCCAGGATCTTCCCACGCCGGCCGTTCAGGTCGCCGATAACGTCGCCCATGGCGGCCTCCGGGGTGACGACCTCCGTGGCCATGATGGGCTCCAGGAGGACCGGGTTCGCCGCGCGGACCGCGTCCTTGAAGGCCATGGAGCCGGCGATCTTGAACGCCATCTCCGACGAGTCCACGTCGTGCATGGAGCCGTCATAGGCCTCCACCTTCACGTCCACCATGGGGTAGCCCGCCACGGGGCCGTTCTGCATGGCCTCCTTCGCGCCGTCGCGCGCGGCGTCCACGAACTCCTTGGACACGGCGCCGCCAGTGATGCTGTTGACGAACTCGAAGCCCTTGCCGGGCTCGTTCGGGGACACGCGCAGGTTGATGTGGCCGTACTGCCCCTTGCCTCCCGCCTGGCGGATGTACTTGCCCTCCGCCTCCTTCGTCCCGGTCACCGTCTCGCGGTAGGCCACCTGCGGCTTGCCGATGTTCGCGTCCACCTTGAACTCGCGCAGGAGCCGGTCGACGATGATTTCGAGGTGCAGCTCGCCCATGCCGGCGATGAGCGTCTGGCCCGTCTCCTCGTTGGAGCGCACGCGGAAGGACGGGTCCTCCATGGCCAGCCGCTGCAGGGCCTGGATGATCTTGTCCTGGTCCGCGGTGGACTTCGGCTCGATGGCGATGTCGATGACCGGCTCGGGGAACTCCATCCGCTCCAGGATGACGGGCTGCTTGTCGTCACAGAGCGTGTCGCCCGTGGTCGCGAGCTTCAGGCCCACCACCGCGCAGATGTCGCCGGCGTAGCACTCCGTCAGCTCGTCCTTCTTGTCCGCGCGCATCTGCACGAGCCGGCTGACGCGCTCGCGCTTGCCCTTCACGGAGTTCCACACCGCCGTGCCCGCCTCCAGCTTCCCCGAGTAGACGCGCAGGAACGTCAGCGTCTGCGACGAGAAGGACGGGTCGTTCATGATCTTGAACGCCAGCGCGCTGAAGGGCGCGTCGTCGCGCGTCTCGCGGATGGCGTCCTCGCCCTTGGGCGTCTTGCCGTGGATTGGCGGGATTTCGAGCGGGCTGGGCAGGTAGTCCACCACCGCGTCCAGCAGCGGCTGCACGCCCTTGTGGCGGAACGCCGAGCCGCAGAACACCGGGAACAGCTTCAGCCCCACGCAGCCCTTGCGGATGGCGCCGCGCACTTCCTCTTCGGTCAGCTCGTCGCCGTTGAGGAACTTCTCCGTGAGCGCGTCGTCCTGCTCCGCCGCGGCCTCCAGCAGCTCCCCGCGCGCGACGTTGGCGGCCTCCTGGTAGTCCTCCGGGATGTCCACGATGTCGAAGCGGCTGCCCTGCTCCGCGTCCTGGAACACCAGCGCCTTCATGCGCACCAGGTCGATGACGCCCTTGAGCTTGTCCTCGCTGCCCAGGGGCAGCTGCATGCGCACCGGACGCGCGCCGAGCTTCTCCTTGATGGTGCCGACGGACATCTCGAAGTCCGCGCCCACGCGGTCCATCTTGTTGATGAAGCAGATGCGCGGGACCTTGTAGCGGTCCGCCTGGCGCCACACCGTCTCCGACTGCGGCTCCACGCCGTTGACCGCGTCGAACACGGCGATGGCGCCGTCGAGCACGCGCAGCGAGCGCTCCACCTCGATGGTGAAGTCCACGTGCCCCGGCGTGTCGATGATGTTCACGCGGTAGCGCTGGCCCATCCGCTCCCAGAAGGCGCTGATGGCCGCGGAGGTGATGGTGATGCCGCGCTCGCGCTCCTGGACCATCCAGTCCGTGGTGGTGGTGCCTTCGTGCACCTCGCCCATCTTGTGGATGGCGCCTGTGTAGAACAGGATCCGCTCGGTGGTGGTCGTCTTGCCGGCATCGATGTGCGCCATGATGCCGATGTTGCGGTAGCGCTCGAGGGGGAACTCACGGGCCATGACTCGGTTCCTTCCGGACGTCTCTTGGGCTTTCAGCCAGGGCTGACAAACAAAACCGCCCGGACGCTGGCAGCGCATCCGGGCGGCAACCGCGAAGCCCCTTTCGGGACCTACCAGCGGTAGTGAGCGAAGGCCTTGTTGGCTTCCGCCATCTTGTGCGTGTCTTCACGCTTCTTCACCGCGTTGCCGCGGTTGTTGGCGGCGTCCATGATCTCGCCGGCCAGCTTCTCCTGCATGGTCTTCTCACCACGCGCCTTGGCGTAGGAGATGATCCAGCGCATGCCCAGCGCGACGCGGCGGTCCTGACGGACCTCCACGGGCACCTGGTAGGTGGCGCCACCGACGCGGCGGCTCTTCACCTCGAGGACGGGCTTGACGTTGTCCAGGGCCTTCTTGAACGTCTTGAGGGGGTCTTCCTTCGCGCGCTCCTCCATGAGGGCGAAGGCGCCGTAGCACACGCCCTCCGCGATGGACTTCTTCCCCTTGCGCATCAGGTCGTTGACGAACTTGGTGACGAGCCGGTCCTGGAACTTCGGATCCGGGAGAATCTTCCGCTTGGCGACTACGCGACGACGAGGCATCTCTTCCCTTACGCCCCACTCCCCTCGCTCCGAGGGAAGCCTTGTTCAGGGGCTTCAAGAACGACTGCTTGGAACTTCCAGGGACACTCCCCAGGGTGTGGGGCCAGCGTCCGACACTTCTTCAGATACCGCGAAGGTGTTCCGCGCCAACGACGCGCGGGGGAACCGGAACTAGCTGGGGCGCTTGGCGCCGTACTTCGAACGGCTCTGCTTGCGACCGGCAACGCCCACGGAGTCCAGCGTGCCGCGGATGATGTGGTAGCGAACGCCCGGGAGGTCCTTCACACGGCCACCGCGGATCATGACCACCGAGTGCTCCTGGAGGTTGTGACCCACGCCGGGGATGTAGGAGGTGACCTCGATGCCGTTGGTGAGACGCACGCGGGCCACCTTGCGGAGGGCCGAGTTCGGCTTCTTCGGGGTCGTGGTGTAGACGCGCGTGCAAACGCCGCGCTTCTGGGGGCACTCCTTCAGGGCAGGGCTCTTGCCCTTGATGTTGAGCTTCTCGCGGCCCTTGCGGACGAGCTGGCTGATGGTCGGCACTGAAACCTCTTCTTCGATGGGGACCCCGCGTCCGGCTACACGAAAGCGGAGCATATCTACCTACAGGCTACACAAAAGGCCCGCGAGTATAGGGAGGGCCCCCCGGGTGTCAAGCATGGCTTGCCCCTGGGCCAGAACCGGCCAGAGGACCCGGGTGCATTCCCCTCACACCCGAAAAACCTGGGACTGCGACGACGGCCGGACGCTCTACTCCCTTACGCCCCTAGAAGTCGAGGACCATCACGATCGCGTCCTCGCCCTCGTCCACGTAGTAGTTCGGACGGATGCCGACCGGCCGGAAGCCCAGCGAGCGGTAGAGGTTGAGGGCGGATTCGTTGCCCCGGCGCACCTCCAGCGTGGCCAGGGAGCACCGCCGCGCCACGCCCCGGCGGAGGACCTCCTCCATCACGGTGCGCGCGACGCCCCGGCGGCGGTGCACGGGGGCGGTAGCGACGTTGAGGACGTGGACCTCGTCGTGGACGATCCAGAAGATGGCCAGGCCCAGGAGCTCCACGCCGCCCTCGGGGCGCGGCTCCTCCACGAGGAGGATGGTGGACCAGTCATGCTGGAGCTCGCGCCCGAGCAGCTCCGTGGACCAGGGGTTCTTGAAGGACGCCTTCTCCAGCGCCATCACCGCCGGCATGTCGTCCACGGTCATCTGCCGGATGAGGAAGCCCTTCCCCCTGTCGGGCGTCCCGTCCTCCCGCAGCCGTCTCATCGCCGTGCCTCCCGTGCGAAGGGCGCCACCCGCCGCACCTGCGCCGACCTGCGTACTTCAGCCAGGGCCTGGGCCGCCAGCTCTCCGTAGCGCGCCCGCACCAGCTCCTCGCGGATGGCCGTGCGCGCCGCCTGGTCGAACTCACCGGGGTACAGGTCCCGGTGCGCGTCATAGTGGTGACGAACCTCCGCCTCGCTCACCTGTGCCTTCAACCGGACCCGACTGTCGAGGATTCGCTCCGCCCTCAGCCCCCGCGCCAGCACGGCCACCAGGGCGTCGCGGTCCACGCCGTGCCGGGCCAGGAAGCGCTGGAGTGCCTCCTCCCCTCCCAGCCGTGCGCGGAAGGCGTCCAGCCGGACCTCCACCTCCGCCGGTTCGGCCGGGAAGGCCTGCAGGCGGTCCGCGCTCAGGACCTGGAGGCGCTGGTTGATGGACAGCTCCAGGGCCCCCCGGAGCGTCTGCTCGTCCAGCGGCAGGGCGGCGGCCTGCACGGCCCCCCGCTGGATCAGCGCCACCCGGGCCTCCATCTCCAGCTCGCTCTGGGTGAGGACCTGTCCCTCGATGACCGCCACGACGCGGTCCACCACCCTGCCCTCATCCATGGAGGGAGCGGGCGGCGGTGGGGCGGCATGGGCGGTCGTCCCGGACCCCAGGGCCACTGGAAGCAGTCCGCACGCCAGCCACAAGGGGGCCGTCCGGCGGGGGCGCGGTGCTGGCATGGCCTTCCTCATCTTCCGGCGACTGTAACCATCGCGGCGCTGTCCCGACATCCCGTGCTGGCGCTCACCGCCCCGCTGGTTACGTTCTTCCTTGTCGGGTACTGCACCACCCTAAAGACCTATGGCTGACGACTACTACCAGATTCTGGGCGTGCCACGGACGGCCTCGGCGGACGACCTCAAGAAGGCCTTCCGGAAGCTGGCGCGCCAGCACCACCCGGACGTCAACCCCGGGGACAAGGGGGCCGAGGAGAAGTTCAAGCGCATCAACACCGCCTTCGAGGTGCTGGGCGATCCGAAGAAGCGCGCGCTCTACGACGAGTTCGGCGAGGACGCGGAGAAGATCGGCTTCGACGAGAAGAAGGCCGCGGCCTACCGCCAGTACCGCGCGGCCCAGGCGGCCGGGGGCAGCGGCGGCGGCGGCATCCCCTTCAGCACCGAGGGCGTGGACCTGGGGGACCTCTTCAACGACATCTTCGGGCGCGCGGGTGCTGGCGGCGGCGGAGGCGGCTTCGACATCAACGACCTCTTCGGCCGGGGCCGGGGCGGCAGCCGGTCCACGGCGGCCGAGCGCGGCGACGACCTGACGACCCGCGTGCAGGTGTCCCTCGCCGAGGCCGTCACCGGCACCGAGCGCACCCTGTCCCTCCAGCGTCCGGGCCGCTGCTCCAAGTGCCACGGCGAGGGCAACACGGGGAAGCTGGTGACGTGCCCCACGTGCAACGGCACGGGCCGGGCGCGCCGGGGCGGCGCCATGTTCGGCGGGTCCGGCGTGTGCCCCACCTGCCGCGGCAGCGGGAAGGCCCCGGAGCCCTGCTCCCAGTGCGGCGGCAGTGGCATCAAGGAGGAGACGACCCGGCTGACGGTGAAGATTCCGGCGGGCGTCGTCACCGGCTCCAAGGTGCGGCTGGCGGGCCAGGGCGCGGCGGGCATCCAGGGGGGCCCTCCGGGGGACCTCTACATCGAGACGGAGGTGTCCGAGCACCCGCTGGTCCGCCGCGAGGGTGACGACCTCTACCTGGATCTCCCGGTGACGGTGTCCGAGGCGCTCCTGGGCGGCGAGGTGCGCGTGCCCACGTTCCAGGGCGAGGTGACGCTGAAGGTCCCGGCGGGTTCGCAGTCCGGCCGCAAGATGCGGCTCAAGGGACGCGGCGTCCCGTCGCTCCGGGGAGGCACCCCGGGCGACATGTACCTGCTGCTCCAGGTGAAGGTCCCCGAGGAGGCCACGGACGAGGTCCGGGCCGCCGCGGAGACGCTGGCGCGGGCCTACCGGGGAGACGTGCGCCGGGAGCTGTCGTTGTAGTCGTCTTGCCTCTTGTCCTCGAAGGCGCACCGTCCTACATGGCGCCTCCACCTTCCGAATCCGGAGCGGGTACGTACCTATGGGTCTCTTCGATATCTTCACGGGCGGCTCGGGCCCCGAAAAAGCCCTCAAGCTCAAGTCCAAGGTGACCCAGAAGTACGGGGAGCCGTCCACGCGGCAGAAGGCCCTGCAGCAGCTGGGGGAGATGAAGTACCCCGAGGCCGTCACGGTGCTGCTCAGCCGGTTCACCATCACCGTGGACCCGCTCACCACCGACGCGGACGAGAAGGAACACACCTTCGAGCTCATCAAGCACTTCGGCCAGGACGCCGTCGCGCCGGTGAGCGCCTTCCTCAAGACGAGCGATCAGGCCACGTCCTGGGCGCTGCGCATCCTCCAGGAGCTGCTCTCCGAGGACGCGCTCATGGGCGTCATCGCCGACACGCTCCTGCACCTGTCCTCCCGCTACACGCGCGACCCGGAGAAGAAGGTCGTGCTGCTGCACCACGTGCTGGGCAAGCAGGACCCGCGCGTGGCCCCGGCCGTCCTCCCCTTCCTGGAGGACATGTCCGACGACGTGAAGATCGCCGCCATCAACGTCCTGGGGCCCCTGAAGTACGAGCCGGCGCGCGAGCCCCTGCTCCAGCTGCTCACCTCCGAGGACACCGCGCGCCGCGTGCAGACCGTGGCGCTGGCGGCCCTGGCGGAGAGCGGCTTCGGCGTGCAGGGCTACCAGGACAAGGTGCAGGCCGCCCTCGTGGAGCCCTACAGCCTGGACAAGGACGGCCGCATCCAGCGCCGGCCGTGAGCAGGCGCCCGGCCGTTCCCGGGATGTAGGCCCGGACGGCGGGGCTGGGGGGCTGTCGGACACCTGACACGCTCGGCGTTGGTGGAGGGCGCCGGGCTCCGGTGAGGTTCCCTCCCACGCGGAACATGAAGCAGGATTCACGCGTGCCATCGAAGAAGAAGGGTCCGCAGCTCGCAGAGGTGGTTCCGCTGCGCCCCGCCGCCACCACCGCGAAGAAGGTTCCCCCGAAGCGGACGGCCAAACCGCCTCCGCCCGTGGACACCGACACCGCCGCCCAGGCGTTGCTGGAGATGGGCCGGCAGCTCACCGACAACGCGGGCCCCACCGAGGCCCTGCGCGCGCAGCTGCAGACGCTCCACACGCTGCTCAAGCCGAAGGTCTGCTACGTCGCGCGCCACTTCCCGTCGCGCAACCAGCTGCACGTGGAGCACGTGCGCGGACGCTACGACGAGCGCGTCACCGCCGCCGTCCCGGGAGAGGGCGTGGTGGGCCGGTGCTTCACCGACAAGGTGCTCCTGCGCGAGGACGACACCGTCGCCGTTCCCCTGGAGGGACCGCAGGGCGTGACGGGCGTGCTCGTGGTGCTGGGCGCGCGCCGCAAGGCGTCCGACGTGCTGATGCAGTCGCTGGCGTCGCAGCTCACCGCCGCCTACGAGGTGGCCCGGCTGCGCGACGACAGCGCCCGGCGCAACAAGGACCTGCAGACGGCCATCGCGGGCCTCAAGAGCCTGGAGCAGAACCGCGAGGAGCTGCTCGGCAACGTGTCCCACGACTTGAAGAACCCGCTCACCACCATCAAGGCCTACCTGGCCATGCTGGGCCGGGAGAAGCTGGGTGCGCTGACGGACGGCCAGCGCCGCGCGGTGCAGATCTGCGATCGCAACGCGGACCGGCTGCTGCAGCAGGTGAACGACCTGGTGCTGATGTCCCGGCTGTCGTCCGGGAAGATGCAGCTCAACCAGCGCCCCTTCGGCCTCAAGGCCGTGGCGGAAGAGGTGATCCGGGGGCTGGGCGCCGTCGCGGAGCACAGCCGCGTGCGCGTGGTGATTCCCCCCTGCCCGGAGGTGTTCGTCCGGGGCGACCGCGAGCGCATCTCCGAGGCCATCCACAACCTCGTGGAGAACGGCATCCACCACAGCGAGACGGACGACGTCGTCGAGGTGAGCGTGTCGTCCAGCGAGGGCCTGGGCATCCTCACCGTGAAGGACTCCGGCCAGGGCATGACGGCCGAGGCGCTGGAGCACGTCTTCGACTCGTTCTACCGCGCGCAGCCGGGCATGCCCCGTCCGCCGGGCGCGGGCCTGGGCCTGCCGCTCGTCGCGAAGATCGTCGCGCTGCACGGCGGCCGCGTGGACGCGTCCAGCGTGCTGGGCGAGGGCAGCACGTTCCAGATGGTCCTGCCCCTGTTCGCGAGCGCCGTGAGCGCCCCGGACGTGAACCAGGCGGCGCCCAAGGCGGGCGGCATCCTCCTGGTGGAGGACGACGTGGACTGCCGCGAGGTCCTGGAGCAGGTGCTGGAGCAGGAGGGCTACCGGGTGATGGCCACGTCCGGCGCCGCCGAGGCGCGCTCCATCCTGTCCCACATCCGGCCGGCCATGGTGCTGCTGGACCTGCGGCTGTCGGGGGAGGACGGACGCTCCGTGCTCCACTACATCCGCACCACGGAGTCGCTGGCGGACGTGGTCGTCTACATCATCTCGGGCGCGAGCGACGTGGCGTCCCTCACCTCGGGTGAAGGGCCGGACCGCATCGACGGGTACTTCGAGAAGCCGCTGAAGCTGCCCAAGCTGCTGGACACCGTGGCCTCGGTGGTGCGCCCCAAGAGCCGCGGCCCCGCCGTGACCTGAAAGACGCTCCGGCGCCTTCCCCACAGAAGAGGTGGCTGGAAGGCGCCCCGCCTTGGGTAGTATCCGCGCGGTCCATGAGCACTTCCGTCTACTCCCGCTACCGCGCGGCGTTCGCCCAGGCCCTGGCCGGGGCCCTGGGTGTCCCCGCCGCCGACATCGAGCCCCAGGTCAAGCCCGCGGACCCCGCGCACGGCGACCTGAGCTTCGCCACCTTCCCCCTCGCCAAGGCGCAGAAGAAGGCGCCCCCCGCCATCGCCGCGCAGCTGGCGCAGACACTCCAGGTCCCGGGCCTGGAGGTGAAGGCCGTGGGCCCGTACGTCAACGCGCGCTTCCTCCCCCTCCCCTTCACCCAGGAGGTCATCGACGGCGTGCGCCTGGCGGGCGTGGCCTACGGCAGCGACGCGGAGGACGGCAAGGGCAAGACGGTGGTCATCGACTACTCGTCGCCCAACATCGCCAAGCCCATTGGCTTCCACCACATCCGCACCACGTTCCTGGGCCACTGCATCGCGAACCTGTACCGCGCGCTGGGCTGGCGCGTGGAGGGCATCAACTACCTGGGTGACTGGGGCAAGCAGTTCGGCCTCGTGGCCGTGGGCTTCCAGGAGTACGGCGACCCGGCGCGCATCGACGACATGGCGCACCTGGTCCAGGTCTACGTGCAGGCCAACAAGCGCGCTGGCGAGGACCCCGCCTTCGACGAGAAGGCCCGCGAGTTCTTCCGCCGCATGGAGGCCAACGAGCCGGAGGCGATGAAGCTCTGGAACCAGTTCCGGGAGACGAGCCTCAAGGGCTTCAAGCGCGTCTACGCGCGCATGGGCATCGACTTCGAGCACATCGAGGGTGAGAGCCGCTACCAGGGCAAGATGGACGCGGTCATCGAGCAGATCGCGAAGAAGCCCGGCACGAAGGAGTCCCAGGGCGCCATCATCGTGGACATGCCCTACGCGGACGGCGAGCCGCCCGTGCTCCTCAAGAAGAACGACGGCAGCACGCTCTACGCCACGCGCGACCTGGCCGCCGCCGAGGACCGCTACGCGCGCTTCCAGTTCGACAAGTCGCTCTACGTCGTCGCGCAGGACCAGGCGCTGCACTTCCGCCAGGTGTTCCGCACCCTGAAGGAGATGGGGCAGCCGTGGGCGGACAAGTGCGTGCACGTGCCGTTCGGCCGCATCCACGGCATGAGCACGCGCAAGGGCCAGGTGGTGGAGCTGGATCAGGTCCTGGACGAGGCGAAGGAGCGCGTGCTCCAGCGCGTGAAGGAGAACGTCGCGCAGGGCAACCTGGAGACGACGGACGCGGACGCGCTGTCGGAGCAGATCGGCCTGGGCGCCATCGTCTTCGGCGACCTGAAGCACAACCGCGCCAGCGACTACACGTTCGACTGGGACGAGGTGACGAGCCTGGAGGGGCACACGGGGCCCTATCTCCAGTACGCGCACGCCCGGAGCGCGAACGTGCTGCGCAAGGGCGGCGGCGTGCCCACGGCGTACGACCCCGCGCTGCTCACGCTCCCGGAGGAGCAGGCCCTGGTGCGCGAGCTGATGCGGCTGCCGGACACGGTGAAGGCGGCGGCGGAGCAGTACGAGCCGAGCCTCGTGGCGCGGCTGCTGCTGGACGTCGCGGCGGCGTACAGCCGCTACTACACGGCGGGTAACAAGGACCGCGACAAGCGCATCCTCGTCGAAGGGAATGACGCGGTACGGGCGGCGCGGTTGGCGCTCACGGACGCGACTCGCATCACGCTGGCGGCGGGGCTCACCTTGCTGGGCATCCCGACGCCGGAAAACATGTAGCCTGGGGGGCTGCGATGGACACCGCGCTGGCGCAGACCGCGACGCAAGGAGAGGCCTTGAAGGAGGAATTCGGTCCCATGTCCCGGGTGCTCGGGGCACGGTACTTCGACGGGGTGCATTTCCCCCCCGAGGCCGAGAACGAGCTGCGCGCGCTCAGCGCCCGGGGCTTCGTGGTGCACGTCATGCGCACCACCGCGTGGATCAACTTCCTCTACATCGCGTGGGCCATGGTCCGCCGGGCCATGCCGCCCATCCGCGCGGTGGTGAACCTGCGCCCGTGGTTCACCCGGCCCTGGCGTCAGACGGCGCAGGGCGGCGCGGTGGAGGAGCGCTTCCGCTACGCCCGCGAGCAGGGCGGCAGCGGCCTGGTGTTCCTGCGCCGCACGGCGCTCCTGCACGCCTCCGGCAAGGAGACGCGCGAGGATCCCTTCCCCGAGCTGGTCCGGCTGGCGCGCGGATCCGAGCGGCCGGTGTTCCTGGTGCCGGAGCTGTTCGTCTGGGAGAAGCGCGCCGCGAAGCTCAAGCCGGGCTGGCGCGACGTGGTGTTCGGAAGCCCCGAGGCACCGGGCTTCGTGCACTCCATGGTGGCCTTCTTCCGCAACTACAAGCGCGCGCAGTTCCGCGTGGGAGAGCCCATCGACCTGCGCCGCTTCATCGAGGAGAACCCGGGCGTCAGCGACGAGGTGCTGGCGCGCAAGGTGCGCAGCACGCTGCACGTGTACCTGGCGCGTGAGACGCGCGCGGTGTTCGGTCCGCCGCAGAAGCCCACGGACCGGCTCATCGAGGAGACGCTGCGCGACCGGCAGCTGCGCAAGGTGCTGGACGAGCACGCCGCCGCCACCGGCCGCAAGCCCACGAGCGTGCAGCGCGAGGCGAAGCGCAACCTGGAGGCCATCGCGGCCAGGCTCAACCCGTCCGTGCTGGCGCTCATCGCGCCGGTGCTGGAGTGGGTGTTCAACCGCATCTACGACGGCATTGGCGTGGACGAGGCGGGCCTGCACCGCGCGCTCAAGGCCGCGGGCAAGGCGCCGGTGGTGCTCTGCCCCAGCCACAAGAGCCACGTGGACTACCTGGTGATGAGCTGGGTGTTGTGGAACCGGGGCTACACCGCGCCGCTGGTCGCCGCGGGCGCGAACCTGTCCTTCTGGCCCCTGGGCCCGCTGTTCCGCCGCTGCGGCGCGTTCTTCCTGCGCCGGTCGTTCAAGGGCGACAAGGTCTACGCCGCGTCCTTCAAGGCGTACATCAAGAAGCTGGTGCACGACGGCATCCACCAGGAGTTCTTCCCCGAGGGCGGACGCTCCCGCACGGGCAAGCTGCTCACGCCCAAGCTGGGCATGCTCACGTGGCAGGTGGAGGCGGTGCTGGACGGCGCTCGCAACGACCTCTACTTCGTGCCCGTCTCCATCGACTACGAGAAGGTGGTGGAGTCCGACAGCTACTCGAAGGAGCTGGCCGGCGGGGAGAAGAAGCCGGAGGACTTGAAGGCCCTCTTGAGCGCGCCCAAGGTGCTGGCGGCGCGCTACGGCCGCATCCACCTCACCTTCGACGAGCCGCTGTCGCTGGTGGAGTTCATGAAGGCGCGTGGCCTGTCGCCGCAGGAGCCGGTGACGGACGAGCAGAAGAAGGGCCTGGTGCGCGCGCTGGGCAACCGCGTGATGTACGGCATCAGCAAGGTGTCCACCGTCACGCCGCACGCGCTGGTGAGCGCGTCGCTCCTGGCCCACCGCCGGCGCGGCCTCACCCAGCGCGAGCTCACGGACCGGATCAGCCTGCTGCGCCGCATCGCCTCCGAGGACGGCGCGCGGCTGTCCAAGGAGCTGGCCAACGCGCCGAGCAACCCGGAGACGCTGGGCCCCATCCAGGACGCGATGCGCGAGTTCATCTCCGACGAGATGGTGCGCACGAAGGAGGCGCGCGGCGAGGTCAGCTACCAGGTGGAGGACGCGCGCCGCCCGGAGATGTCCTTCTACAAGAACACACTGATGAACCTGGTGGCCGCGCGCAGCCTGGTGGCCAACGCGCTGCTCGCGGGCACGCCCGCGCCGTACGACACCGTGAAGGCCCGCGCGCTGTTCCTGTCGCGCCTCTTCAAGGTGGAGTTCATCTACCGGGTGGGCGCGTCGTTCGACACCATCTTCTCCGAGTGCGTGGAGCGGCTCGTGCGCATGGGCCTGGTCATCCACGAGGGCGACACGCTCACGCGCGCGCCGGAGGCCCACGCGCAGCCGGACCTGGAGTTCCTCGCGGACCTGCTGCGCGACTTCCTGGAGGCCTACCTGCTGGCCGCCATGACGTTGCCGGACGTGGCCGCGGGCGTGGCCACCGACCGCAAGACGTTCGTCAAGCTGGCGCTGGAGACCGGGCGCCTCGAGTACAACGCCGGCCGCATCACCGCCGCCGAGTCCCTGGCGAAGACGACGCTGGAGAACGCGGTGGAGTACCTGTTGGATCAGCGCATCCTCGTGGAAGAGGACAAGAAGCTGCGGCTGGGAGATCCGGCCGCGGCGGCGGAGCTGCCCCGGAAGAACCCGCTCGCGGAGCAGATCCGCGGCTATCTCCACCGGGCCTGAGCAGCGCCATCAGCGCCTCGAAGCGAACGCGGCACCCCACCCCTCTTCCGCCTGGCGGAAAGAGGGGGCAGGAGACGACACGGTGGACGAAGCCTCCCCTTCCAGCGACCCGCGGCCGGCGGAGGCCCCCGCGCCGCTGTCGCCGCCCCACCCCGTGCTCGCCGCGGCCCTGGCCTTCGGCCTCTTCCTGACGCTGGGAGCGCTGACCCAGCTGCTCAACCCCGCGTTCGGCGTGTGGTTCACGGAAGTGTTCCTCTTCCTGGGCCTCGCGTGGATCATGCTGCGCCGCTCGGGGTACCGGCCCGCCGCCTACGTGGGCCTCACCCCGTTCCCGGGCCCTGCCGCGCTGTTCGGCTTCCTGCTGGGCGTGGCCAACTTCTTCGCCGTGGTGGTGCCCGTGCAGTTCCTCGCGCAGCGGGTGGCCCCCGCGTGGCTGCGCGAGCTGTTCGACGCCTCGCGCCTCTTCGAGGGCCAGGCGCCCGTGGAGCTGGCGCTGCTGCTGGGCGGCGTGTCCGTGGCCGCGCCGCTGTGCGAGGAGGTCTTCTTCCGCGGTCTCTTCCAGCGGGCCCTGACGCCGCCCGCCCCGGCCTCGCCGTGGCGCGCGCTGATCATCACGTCGGTGGTGTTCAGCGCGTTCCACCTGGATCCGGTGGGCTTCCTCGCGCGGGCGGAGCTGGGGCTGCTGTTCGGCTGGCTCTTCCTGCGCACCGGCTCGCTGTGGCCGGGCATCGCGGCGCACGCGGCCAACAACATCGTGTCGTCGGTGCTGTTCCTCGTCGCCACGCACTCGGGGCTCGCGAAGGACGGGGCGACGGACGACGTGACGGACTGGCGCGCCGTGCTGGGGCTGGCGCTCGTGGGGTGGACGGCGATGCTGGGCCTGCGCGCCGCGTCCCGGCACTTCCCCTCGGTCTGGGGACGCGGAACGATGCCCGGAGACGAGGAGGTGCGCGCCACGAAGCCCGTGCCCCTCTTCGCCGTGCAGCTGCTGCCCTGGGTGACGGCCGCCACGCTGTCCCTGGTGGCCCTGGCACTCGTGGATGGGCGCGGCGTGTCCCTGAGCGTCTACGACGTCCAGCACCCGGTGGAGCCGCTGGGCAAGAACGCGGATCCGGCGCTCCAGGCCGAGCGCAAGGCCCTGCGACAGCTTCGCGACGCCGTGCGCAGGGGCGAGGTGCCCATGGAGGCCTACGAGGAGGAGCGGCTCCGGCAGTCGGAGGCACATGGCCCCGGCAAGGGCAAGCCCCGCCGCTGAGGGGGCACCGGAAGCGATTCCAGGGGGACCCTGGCACTGGCGGGCCGTGGCCTCCTATCGTCCACGTCCGCCATGCTCACGCCTGACCTCCTGCACGCCTCGCTGGCCGATCCGCTCCTGGACGTGATGAACTTCCTGAACGAGATCGCGATCCGGTTCCCGGAGGCGATCTCCTTCGCGCCCGGCAGGCCGAACGAGAAGTTCTACGACTCCCGGCAGATCGCCACGTACCTGGACGCCTACCAGCGCTACCTGCGCGAGGAGCGGGGCCTCAGCGAGGCGAAGGTCACCAGCCTCCTGTTCCAGTACGGCCGGACCAACGGCCACATCGGAGAGCTGCTCGCGCGGATGCTGGAGAAGGACGAGGGCATCCGCGCGGCGCCGGAGTCCATCGTCGTCACCGTCGGCTGCCAGGAGGGCATGTTCCTCTCCCTGCGCGCCCTCTTCTCCCAGCCGGAGGACGTGCTGCTGGTGGGCATGCCCTGCTACATCGGCATCACCGGCGCGGCGCGGCTCCTGGACATCGCGGTCGCCCCGGTGCCCGAGCGCGAGGACGGGCTGGACCTGGATGCGCTCGAGGCGCGGCTGAGGGAGCTGCGCGCGGAGGGCAAGCGGCCCCGCGCGCTCTACCTCGTCGCGGACTTCGCCAACCCGTCCGGACGCAGCCTCCCGGAGGCGTCACGCCAGCGCCTGCTGGACATCGCCGCGCGCGAGCAGTTCCTCATCCTGGAGGACAACCCCTACGGCTTCTTCTCGCGCGAGGGCTCGCGCAAGCCCACCCTCAAGGCGCTGGATGAGCGCCAGCAGGTCATCTACCTGGGCTCGTTCTCCAAGTCCGCGTTCCCCGGCCTGCGCCTGGGCTTCGCCGTGGTGGATCAGCGCGTCGCCGGACCGGACGGCAAGACGCACCTGCTCGCGGACGCGTTCTCCAAGATCAAGAGCCTGCTGACCGTGAACACGTCGTCGCTGTGCCAGGCCATCGTGGGCGGCATGCTGGTGCTGAACGACGGCGGGCTCCTGGAGGCGAACCAGGAGGCCATCCGCTTCTACAAGAACAACATGGACGCGACGCTCCAGGCGCTGGAGCGCGCCTTCCCCCGGAGCGCGGCCTGGGCTCGCGACGTGACGTGGAACGTGCCGGACGGGGGCTTCTTCCTCGTCATGAAGCTGCCCATCGAAGTGGACGAGGCGCTGCTGGAGGAGTCCGCGCGCGACTTCCAGGTGCTCTGGACGCCCATGCGCTACTTCTACCTGGGCGAAGGCGGCGAGCACGAGCTGCGGCTGTCGTGCAGCTACCTCACGCCGGAGCAGATCGACGTGGGCATCTCCCGCCTGGCCCGGCACCTCCAGAAGGCCGTGACGGAGCGGCAGGCCGCGCGGGCCCTCGCGGGGTGAGGCCCTCCAAGGGGCGCTCACCCCGGGCGCCCCTTCAGTCCGCGGTGTACGAGGTGACGTGGAACACCGGCCCCACCATGGCGGCGGTGAGGGTGTCGCGCTGGATGCTGCCCTCGGCGGAGATGCGCTGACCGTCCTTCTTGATCTTCCGGTCACCGCCCGCCAGCTGGTACGTCCGGCCGTCGTCGGCCTTCAGGACCCACACGCCGCCCTCCAGGTCCTGGTACTGCACCGTGCCGGAGAGCTTCATGCGTCCTCCCGCTTGAGCATCGCGCGAGCGATGACGAGGCACACCACCGTGTTGAAGCCCAGCCACGGCTTCGCCAGGAAGGTGAACGGCATCCACGCCAGGGCCGGAGCGCCCGCCCACGCCGCGTAGGCCAGGAAGCCCGCGAAGCCCAACGCCAGGCCGCCCACCGCCGGACGGAAGCCCCGCCACGCGATGGCCGGCAGCGACAGCACCAGGGGGATGAGCGCGCTGTAGAACAGCGGATTGACCGTGCCCCGGCCGAAGATGATGCGCTGCCAGTCCGGGATGGGCAGCGACGCCACGCTCACCACGTCCTGGGCCGTGCCCGCCGCGCCCGCGAACCAGGTGCGCAGGAAGAAGAAGCCCACCGTGGAGAGGACCAGCGGCACGAGGAACGCCGGGCGGAAGAGCACGTTGAGGTAGCCCGGACGCTCGCGGCCGCGCAGCGTGAGCAGCACCACCGCGAGCAGCGCCGCCGCCCAGGCCAGCGACGGCCACCGGGGAGAAGCGCCCTTGTTGAAGGCCTGCAGCGACGCGTTGGCGTTGAGGACGCCGTGGCCGTACTCCTCCGACCAGGCCTGGTTCTCCGCCACCTTCGCGCCGGCGTAGAGCGCCTGCTCCACCTCGTCCGGCGAGGCGGCGCCCGCGCCGTAGAGCATGGCGGCGACGGCGGCCACGTGCGGGGCGGCCATGCTGGTGCCCTGGTACCAGGCGTAGATGGAGCGCGACGGGTCGCGCGGGTCGATGGTGTTCTGCAGGATGCCGCCGGAGTCGCCCTGGCGCTTGTCACCACCGGGCGCCGCGATGTCCAGCTCCTTGCCGTAGGACGAGTACGGCGCGCGCGAGCCGGACGGACCCACCGCGCTCACCGCCACCGCGCCCGGGTACGCCGCGGGGAACTCCACCTTGCCGCGTCCGGTGTTGCCCGCCGCGGCCACCACGGTGACGCCCTTCTTGCGCGCGTAGTCCACCGCGCTGGCCATGACCTGCGAGTACAGGCCTCCGCCCAGCGACATGTTGATGACCTTCGCGTCGTGGTCCGCCGCGAAGCGGATGGCGTCCGCGATGTCCGCGGAGGTGCCGCTGCCGAAGTGGTTGAGCACCTTGAGGGGCATCAGCGTCGCGTCGAATGCCACGCCCGCCACGCCCTCGCCGTTGTTGGTGGCCTGCGCGATGGTGCCCGCCACGTGCGTGCCGTGGCCGTGGTCGTCGTTGGCGTGCTCGTCGTCGTTGACGAAGTCATAGCCCTTCACGAACGACACGCCCTTCAGGTCCGGCACCTGCTTGAAGTCGTCGTGGTCCTCGTAGGCGATGCCCGTGTCGATGACCGCCACCACCACGCCCTTGCCCCGGTTGCCGTCCCAGGCCTTCGGCATGTCGATCATCCGGAGGTTCCACTGGGCTTCGAACTGGGGGTCGTTCGGCGTGTAGCTGGTGCGCACCTGCATGAGCGGCTCGGCGGACTCCACCGCCGGGTTCTGGCGGACGCGCTGGAGCACGTCCTCCACGTCGTCCACGCCCACCGCCAGCGTGACGCCCGTCCGGGGGCCCTCCAGGGAGTTGAACTCCAGGTCCACGCCCCACTCCTGCTCCCAGGCGTCGAACTGCTCCTTCGTGGTGCCGTCCTTGAAGTCCACCACGATGGCGCCGGACACCACGTCATCCGAGCCCTCCGCCACCGCCCGGGCCACCTCCGCCTCCGCGGCCGCCAGGTCCTGCCCGGCCGGGGCCTCCGGCTCCCGCGACGCGGAAGCACACGCCGAGGCCGACAGGGCCAGCGCCGCGAGAACCACGTTCCATCGCCTCATCCGCATCGGGACACTCCTTGAACGAAGACGCCTCGAAGACCCACTACGAACGCACGGCGGGACGATTGGGTCTGCGCTTTCAGTCTGTCCGCCCCCCGGCCGGCCGTGCAAGGCGCCGGGGATGAAGAAACGTCAAGAAGTCCGCCGGCTTGCACGCCCCCGCCCTACCCGCCTGCCAGCCGCTGGAGCCACGCCGCCGCCGCCCGGCCCACCTGGGGAAGGTTGCGATGGAAGGTCGCCCCGGCATCGTCGATGACCTCTAAATCGCCCCCGGCCTCGGCGACAGCGGCGGCCAGCGCCGCCCGGGGCACCCGGGTGTCCTCCGCCCCGACAATCACCAGCAGCGGACATGACAGTCGCACGAGCGACAGCGGGTCCACATCCGGCGCCACCAGACACAGTCCGCCCACCGCCGGGTGCCGCTCCTGGAGCGCCAGCGCCACCCGGGCCCCGCCGTGCAGCGACGCCACCGCGAGCGCGGTCGTGCCCGCGTTCTCCAGCGCCACCCGCATCGCGGCCTCCGCGTCCTCCACCAGCGCCCCGCCGGTGCCCCGGACACCCTGGCTGGCCCCCACGCCCCGGTGGTTGAAGCGCAGGGTGGGAAAGCCCGCCCGCGCCACCGCGAAGGCCAGCTCCGCCGCCACGACGTGATCCATCCCGCCCCCTTCTTCCGGCCGGGGCGGGAGGATGAGCAGCGGCGGCGACTTCTGGCCCCGGTGCACCGTGCCCTCCATCACCGCGCCGTCCGACCCCACGGGGATGAGCGTGGAGCGCTCCAGGAACTGACCTTTCTGGACCATGCCCCCACCTTAACCGCCCCCTCCCGTCCCACCCTGTCCAGACGTCCGCAACGCAGCGCGTTGCACACATTCGGTGACCGGCTCGCAACTTTTCGGCGCTTCGGGTGAGAATGGATCAACGCAGCAAGCTTTCCCTCCCCCCTTCAAAAATCCGCAAACCGCAGGAGCCTCAAGCCATGGGAACCATCGGGCGCACCTCCAACAACAACATCGCGCGCACCACCACGACGGGTGCGGCTGGCACGACCCCCGCGGCGAAGCCTGCCACCGCGGCGGCCACGGCGAAGCCGGCCAACACCGTGAAGGACGGCTTCGACGCCAAGGCGACGAACAGCGCGGTGCGCACCGCGGCCCCCGCGGCCGTGTTCACCGCCCCGGCGGGCGCGAAGGACAAGGCCTATGACGGCAAGATCATGGGCAAGGGCGGGCAGGCCTTCGACGCCAGCACCCCGCTGAGCCAGGTCCCCGCCTACGAGCCCAAGGGCGGCGTGAAGCAGCCCGGCACCATCATCTACGTGAACGGGATGATGACGGACAAGGCGGGTCAGGAGACCACGCTGCAGGCCATCGCGGACAAGACGGGCCAGAAGACCATCGGCATCCACAACTCCACCGAGGGCTTCTTCAAGGACCTGGGCCAGTGCATCACGGACAAGATGGACAAGGGCAAGAACCCGGCGGTGGATACGCTGGCGGACTCGCTCTACAACGAGCTGAAGGCCGGCCGTGACGTGCACCTGATGGCGCACAGCCAGGGTGGCCTCATCACCAGCCGCGCGCTGAACGACGTGGCCAAGCGGCTGCGCATCGAAGACGGGTTGTCCCCCGCGCAGGTGCAGGAGAAGCTGGGCAAGGTCTCCGTGGAGACCTTCGGCGCCGCGGCGGCGACCTACCCGGACGGCCCCAAGTACGTCCACTACGTCAACGACAAGGACCCCGTGCCGGGCCTCTTCGGTCTGGGCACCAGCGGCAAGGGCCCCCTGGACCTGCTCAAGCACGCGGGCAAGGACGCGAAGATCCGCTACTTCTCCGAGAAGAGCATCTTCTCTGGCGCGCACAACATCAACGACACGTACCTCAACCAGCGCGTCCCGTTCGACCAGGCGCGCGCCGGCTAGTTCTCATCCCGGGTCCGGACTGGTATGACTGCACGTATGACGCTCGAAGAAGCCCAGCGACTGGTGCAGTCATTCATCCGGGCCCACGGAGGCGATGCGCAGGCCTCCGGGCTGAACGCGAAGGGATTTGGCGGCGCCGCGCTTGGCGACGCGCAGGTCTACTTCGAGCATGTGAAGGACTCGGGGGCGCTGAAGTGCAGCGCCCTCATCTACCGCTTCCGCGACGCGCCCCGTCCGGGCGTCATCGACGGCTTCCGTGACGAAGAGAAGAAGGGCACGGACACCGGCGGCGGCAAGGTGGACTACGAGACCGAGAACAAGAGCCTCTTCCTGAGCCGCACGTACGGCGTGGTGCCGTCGGAGCAGCAGTTCAAGGAAGACGTCGACCGGCTCGTGGAAGCCAGCCTCGTGTGGGGCGACGAAGTGTTCAACCGCGTCGCGGATCGCGTCATCCCCGCGAAGTGATCAGCTCCTTTACCAGCAAGCTGCAGTGGCTGCTGTCCTCCATGGGCATGGCGCGTCCTGCGCCGTCCGCGGGCGGACCGATGACGCGCGACGCGGCCCGGCAGCTGGTGAAGTGGTACCTCCAGTCCCAGGGCGCCGGCGTCAGCGAAGGCCTCAACGAACAGGGACTGGGCGGCATGCTCAACGGCGAAGGCCAGTACGCCTTCGAGCACGTCGAGTCCCCGCTCGCGCTCAAGTGCAGCGCGCTCATCTACCGGTTCCGTGAACCGCCCAAGCCCGGCATCATCGAGGGCTTCCGGCAGCAGCAGGAAGAGGGCACGGACACCGGCGGCGGCAACGTCGACTTCGAGCCCGGCAGCGGCAGCCTCTTCCTGACCCGCACCTACGAAGTCGTGCCGGACGGCCGCGAGTTCACCCGCGACCTGGACCGGCTGGGCAAGGCCAGCGTCGTCTGGGGCAAGGACGTGCTGGACCGCGTGGCCCACAAGGTCTTCGGTACCTGAGCGCTCCCGAGCCCCACGGGAGGCGCGCCCCATGACGGGCGCGCCCCGGGGCCGGGCGGTCCGCTATACCGACTGCATCACGTAGAACTTGAGGTACTTCCCTTCCGGGAACTGCAGGCGCACGGGATGGTCCGGCGGCTGGTAGCGCTCCTCCACGAGCGCCAGGTCCACGCCGGCCTTGAAGCCCGCCTCGCGCACGGCGCCCATGAACATGTCCCCCGTCACGCGCGCGGAGCACGACGCCGTGGCCAGCAGCCCGCCGGGACGCAGGAGCGCCAGGGCCTGCCGGTTGAGCGACGCGTAGCCGTCCACCGCGGCCTCCACCGCGCGCTGGCTCTTCGCGAACGCGGGCGGGTCCAGGATGATGAGGTCGAACGTGCGGCCCTCCTCCTTGAACGACTGGATGAGCGCGAACACGTCCGCCGCCAGGAAGTCGTGCTTCGCGGCGGGCAGCCCGTTGCGGGTGAAGTTCTCGCGCGCCAGGGCGATGGCCTCCGGGTCCTGATCCACGGAGAAGACGCTGTTGGCCCCGCCCAGCGCCGCGTTCACGGAGAAGCCGCCGCTGAAGCTGAAGCAGTTGAGCACGTCCCTGCCCTGCCCCAGCCGGCGGATGAGGTAGCGGTTCTCACGCTGATCCAGGAAGAACCCCGTCTTCTGCCCCTTCCACGCGTCCACCAGGAAGATGGCGCCGCGCTCGCGGATGGGGATGAGCTCCGGGGCCTCCTCGCCCCACAGCATCTTCCCGCTGCCGCGCCCGTCATCCTCCTCCACGTCGTCGCGCCCCACCTCGTCGCGGCCGAGGATGCCCTTCAAGCCCGGGACGCCCGCCTTCAGCGCCTCCACGATGAGGGGGCGGTAGGGGGTGAGGCCCGCGGAGTACAGCTTCATCACCGCCCAGCCCGCGTACAGGTCCACCACCACGCCGGGCAGGCCGTCACCCTCGCCGTGGATGAGGCGGTAGCTGTCCGTGTCCTTCAGGTCGATGAGCGCCGTGCGCGCGGCCAGGGCGCGCTGCACGCGCTGGGTGATGAAGCGCGAGTCCACCGTCTCGCGCGAGTCCCGCGTCAGCACGCGCACCGCGATGGCCGAGTGCGGGTCGTAGTACCCGCGCGCGACGAACTTCCCGTTCTCCGTCAGGTCCACCACGCTGCCGGCCGGGATTCGCGGCATGTGCTCCAGGGCCTTGCGGAACACCCACGGGTGCCCCGCGCGCAGGTGACGCCCCAGGCCCCGGGCCAGCTCCAGCTTCACGACATTCACGTTGAAACTCCTCGACTGCGACTGCGGGCCTGCCGGCGGCGGGCGAGGAGGGCACGCGCCAGCTCCTCGAAGCCCCGCCCCTCGGGCGCCCGGGTGATGAAGGCCGGCGGCGCTTCAATGCGGTCCAGCACCGCGCGCACGTTGGCCACGCCCACGCCCAGCTTGAACGCCTGGAACATCGGAGCGTCGTTGAAAGAATCCCCCGCGTAGACGTACCGGCCGTCCGCGGGCTCCAGCTTTTCTCCCCACGCCACCTTCGCGAAGCGGCGCGACGCGGAGAGCTTGTCGAAGCGGCCCAGCCAGCAGTTGACGTGGACGGACGAGCGCACCGCCGTCACGCCCCGCGCCCGCAGCAGCGTTTCGATGCGGGAGGCGCCTTCGTCGCCCAGCCGGGCCTCCTCGTTGTAATCCACGGCCAGGTCCACTTCCGTGTAGCGGCTGTCCACGGACAGCCGCGCGCCAGGCACCTGGGCGAGCACGCGCTGGACCTCCTTCTCCAGGCGCTGGCGGTTGGCCACGCGCTGGGCCGGCGGCTCCAGGTACACCTTGCGCAGCTTCCCCTTGGCGTCCTTGAGGAAGAACAGCCCGCCGTTCTCCACCACGACGCCGTCCACCGGGAGCTGCCGGGCCCACGCCTCGCCCCACCCCGCCGGACGGCCGCTCACCAGCACCACGCGCAGGCCGGACGCGGACAGCTGCTCCAGGGCCCGCACCGTCTGGCTGCGCAGCTTGTGGCCCGTCGTCAGCGTGCCGTCCACGTCGGTGAAGACGCCCTGCACGCCGGACAGGTCCGCCTGCCGCAGGGGGCGCGGCTCCGCGACCTTCGCTCGGACGGTCGTCACATCACGTCCAGTTGCGCGAGCTGGGCCTGGAAGGACTCGATGGTGGAGAGCAGCTCCGGGCCCGTGAGCGTGGCGAGCTTCAGCTTGCGCGCCTTGCGCAGGAACGCATCCATGGTCGCGTCCCGGCCATAGAGCGACTGCGCGCTGGCCGCGGCCTCCGCGAGCGCCTTGGCGGACGCGGCGGGGTCCTTCTTCGACTGGGACAGCGCGCGCTCCAGGCGCACGCCGCACGCGGCCCACACCTCGCGGTCGTGGAGGATGAGCAGCTGGCGCTGGTTCACCGCGGACAGGCTCCGCACCAGCGCGTCCAGGCCTTCCGTCACCGCCAGCAGCCGCGCCTGCTCCGGGGCGGACTCGAGCGCGAGCGCGCCAATCTCCGCGCGGGCCTCGACGATGTGGCGCTTGTCCTGCGCGCGCAGGTTCCGGTACGCGGCGGTGCGGCCGAAGGCGTCCAGCTCCGTCTGGAGCTGCTGCGCGTTCCACAGCACCTCCTCCGGCTTCGCGTCGCGCACCTTGTTGAGCCGCGCCGCGACGATGCGCGACAGGTCGGACGTGATGGCGCGCACCGTGACGGCCGCCTTCACCTCCGCCTCGTAGCCGGGCACCACCTGGGCGCGCGACACCTCGCCGAAGGTGCTCGCGGACTCGAAGACGAGCTGGCTCATCTGTTCGCGGTAGTCGGACCGGAAGCGCTGGATTTCCGCCAGCAGCTGCCAGCGGTCGCTCACCACGGACGGGTTGCGCATGGCCTCGCCCAGCTGGGTGATGCTCTGGGCCAGCCGCGCCATGCCCTCCTGGAGCATGCCTGGCACGTCCCCGGGGCCCTTGCGGGCCGCGGACGCCTGCGCCGTGCCGGGGAACTGCTCCCGGATGACGTTGAGCAGCGCGTTGACGTCCATCACCGTGTCGCGGATGACGGGCGCCATCTCCTCCCATAGCGACAGGTCGGGGCTGGCGTCGACGACGGGCGTCTCGTATTTCACCAGGTCCAGGTCGCTCAGCCGGGAGATGGCCTGGGCCGCGGCGAGATACACCGCGCGCAGCCGCGCGGCGAAGGCGCGGTCGGGCAGCGACTGGAGGATTTGTTCGAGCCTCGGGGTCAAGGAGGCCGGCGGAGGATTCTCGGCGGCAGCGGACACGTTGCCCCCACTCTACCGCTCGACATCGCGTCCGGGGAGTTCTAGCAAGCGTCCCGGGCCCGACAGGTGGGCCGGGGAGTCCACGGAAATGATCCAGGTCTGTCTGTGGGAGGACGGCAGGGCTGTCTTGGGGGGCGACGAGCTGCTCGACCGGCCAGGGCCCAAGTGGATCGACGTCCTGGAGCCGGACGCGGAGGTGCTGGGCCGGCTGGCCGAGCGCTTCCAGCTGCACCGCCTGGCGGTGGAGGACTGCCTGCACCTGGACCAGCGGCCCAAGCTGGAGGAGTACCCGCACCACCAGTTCATCGTGATGCAGGGCTTCAGCTGCGGCTCGGACGTCACGGAGCTCACGCTGCACGAGCAGCACTTCTTCCTCGCGCAGGACTGGCTCATCAGCGTGCACGCGCTGCGGCTGCCCAGCCATGAGGCCGTCCTGCGGCGCGTGAAGGACGACCCCGCGGGCACGCTGGGCCGGGGCGTGGACGTCATCCTCTACCTGCTCGCGGACGCGCTCGTGGACGCGCAGTTCCCCATCATGGACGACTTCGGCGACCGGCTGGATGAGCTGGAGGACGCCATCTTCGCCCAGCCGGATCCGGAGCAACTCCAGCGCATCTTCCAGCTCAAGCGCGCGCTGGTGACGCTGCGCCGCGTGCTGTCCCCCCAGCGGGACGTGGTGGGCATGCTGTCGCGCCGGGGCATTCCGCAGATTCAGGAGAAGACGACGCTGTACTTCCGCGACGTCTACGACCACCTGGTGCGGCTCTACGAGCAGATAGACGCCAGCCGCGACGTGGTGGGCAACGTGATGGACGGCTACCTGTCCATGGTGGCCCAGCGCACCAACGACATCAGCAAGCAGCTCACCATCTTCGCCACCCTCTTCCTGCCCCTGTCCTTCATCGTGGGGTTCTTCGGGCAGAACTTCGAACAGTTGACGGGACCGGGCTGGTACGCCGCCATGTGGGTGACCATGGTGGGCTTCCCCATGGGGCTCGTTGGCTGGTTCAAGTACAAGAAGTGGATCTGACGCCGCACCTGGACGGCCTGACGGCCCGAGGGAGGGACGCATGCTGACGGTCACCGTGGATGGGATTCCGCTGCACTACCGGGACGTGGGCCAGGGGTTGCCGGTGCTGCTCCTGCACGCCTTCCCGCTGGATGGCTCCGCGTTCGACCAGCAGGTGGCCGCGCTGTCCGGGCGCTACCGCTTCCTCGTGCCGGACCTGCGCGGCTTTGGCCAGAGCCGGTGGGGTGAAGGCCCCACGGAGATGCGGACGCTGGCGCAGGACGCGCTCGCGCTGCTGGACGCGCTGAACCTCCACGCGGCGGTGGTGGGCGGCGTGTCCATGGGGGGCTACGCGGCCCTGGCGCTCCTGCGCGAGGACCCGGGCCGGGTGCGCGGGCTGGTGCTGGTGGACACGCAGTGCACCGCGGACGACGCCGCCGGAAGGGACAAGCGCGAGGCCACCGCCCAGCAGGCGCTGAAGGAAGGCACGGCGTCCGTCGTCCAGGGCCTGGTCCCCAAGCTGGTGCACGCGGGGCCGGAGTCCCCGGTGGGCCGCGAGGTGACGCGGCTGGGCCTGGCCGTGTCACCGGAGTCCATCGCCGCCGCGCAGCGGGGCATGGGCCTGCGGCTGGACAGCAAGGACCTGCTCGCGCGCTACGCGGGCCCCGCGCTCGTCGTGGTGGGCGAGCACGACACGGTGACGCCCCTGGCGAAGGCGAAGCAGATGGCGGACCTGGTGCAGGGCGCGCGGCTGGAGGTCATCCCCGGCGCGGCGCACCTGCCCAACCAGGAGCAGCCGGAGGCCTTCAACACGGTGCTGGACAGCTTCCTCGCGTCGCTGGCCTGATGGGCGTCCCCGTTCAAAGCCAGGGAAGTGCGCGATGATGAAGTCCCCCGCCCCGGAAGCCATGTACCTGCCCGACGTCGAGTCGCACGAGTCCGACGGGCACTACGGGAAGATGATCGCCATGGCGCGGGCCGGGGGCATGACGCCGCCGGGCATCTGGCACCTGTTCGCGTTCAAGCCGCGCATGACGGACGCGCTGTCCGCCTTCACCCACGAGGTGATGCGCGGCCCGTCCCCGCTGTCCGCCGGGCTGCGGGAGCTCATCGCCGCGTACACGTCGCGGCGCAACGCCTGCGTGTTTTGAACGGGCTCCCACGCCGCGGTCGCGGCGGAATTGCTGGGCAGCACGGAGCGCGTCCAGGCGGTGCTGGACGATGTGAGGACGGCCCCCATCCCGGAGGCCGAGAAGGCGCTGTTCGCCTTCGTGGACCAACTCAACGACGCGCCGGGAGACGTGCGCCGCGAGGACGTGGAGCGCCTGAAGGCCGCCGGCTGGACGGACGAGGCCGTCTACGACGCGGTCTCCGTCTGCGCGCTGTTCAACTTCTACAACCGGTGGATTGACGGCACCGGCGTCCAGGGCCTCTCACCGGCCATGTACGAACGGTCCGCGAAGCGCATGGCCGCGGGCGGCTACCTGCCCGCGCCGCCCCCCGGCACCCCACCGCCCTCCTCAGGCGGGGAACCGGAGCGCTGAAGTCGCCGAAGTCAGGGCTGGCAGACGGCCTGCGAGTCCTGCACGGCGCAGGACGAGCAATCCGCCGTCTTCACCAGCACGCCCTGCTGGCACGTGAGGAGCGCGACGCCGTTCGGGCTGCACACGCCCTTGCCTTCCGCGTCCGTGGCGCACCCGTCGTTCTCCTGGTTGAGGGACGTGTCACAGCGCACGCTGTCCGCCAGCTCCCGGCAGCCCAGCGGCCCGCGGCACGCCAGCGGACGCCAGGTGCCGTTGCGGCACTCCAGGGCCTGCGCGTCGTCCTGGCACACGTAGTCGCCGCCGTCACACGAGTCGCCCGAGCCCGGCCCGCCACAGCCGGAAAGGAGGAGGAAACCGACGAGGGACAAGAGCGCGAGGGGAAGACGGTTCATGGGTGCCGGCGACTCTTTTCGACAGGTATTTCGCTGTCAACCGCCGCCGAGCGTCTCGCGGAAGTAACGCCGGAAGTTGCCACCCATCACACGTTCCACCCAGGACTCCGGGTGTCGTTTGAGCAGCGCCTCCGTGAGGCGGGGCAGGTCCGTCACGTCCCGCATGCCCCGGGGCAGCGCCACCATGCCGTCGTAGTCCGAGCCCACGCCCACCCCCTCCTCCCCCATCACGTCCACCGCGTGCTCCACGTGGCGGACCACGTCGTCCCACGTGTCGCCGCCCAGGTACACCGGCGCCAGGATGATGCCCACCACGCCGCCGCGCTGGGCGATGGTGCGCAGCGCCGCGTCGGACAGGTTGCGCCAGCCGCCGCCCGCCGCGCGCACGCCGGTGTGCGAGCAGAAGTAGCGCACGGTGGGGTGCGCGAAGAGGTCCGTGAGCGTCTGCTCGGAGGCATGCGCCACGTCCACGCTCAGCCCCAGGCGGGCCATCTCCTCCATCACCTGGTGCCCCAGCGGCGTCAGCCCCCGGTTGCCCATCATGGGAAAGGACGAGCCGCCCAGGTCGTTGTTGGACAGGTGCGTGAGCCCCATGAAGCGCACCCCGCGCCGGTGCAGCTCCGCGAGCCGCTCCACCTGGCCTTCAATCGCGTGGCCGCCCTCCACGCCCAGCACCGCCGACAGCCGCCCGTTCGCGAGGTTGTCCTCCAGCCCCGCCCCGGTGGTGGCGACGCGCACGGTGTCCCCGGAGCGCGCGCAGAACGCGTCCAGTTGCTCAATCTGCCAGAGCGCGCGGGACCACTCGCCGCCGCGCGCCTCGCGGGGCCACTTGCGCCACGCGGCGAACAGCGGGAAGCCGCCAATGAACGGGAAGCCCCGGGTCACCAGCGTGAAGCACTGCAGCTTCACCCCCGCCTCCCGCAGGCGGGGGAAGTCCACGTGCCCCTCCGTCGACCGCTCGCACAGGTCGCGGTTCCACATCAGCGAATCCGCGTGCCCGTCCGCGATGCACCACTGACGGTGCAGCTCCTTCACGTCACCCATGCCAGCAGTCTTCGCCACGGCCTCCCACGATGACAAGCACCCCGGGACGTCCGGAAGGTGGGCTCACGTCCAGTCCGCGCCGTCGTCGTCGCAGCCGTCCCACAGGTCGTCCTCCAGCGGGAGCCCCGCCTCCGCCTCCCCCAGGGGGCCCACGAGCGCGTCGGTGCGCACCTCCGCCACCTCGCGCAGCGCTTCGGGAGGGCCATAGGGCCGGCCTTCCGCGTTCAGCAGCCCCCGGAGCGCGTCCCGAAGCTCCGCGCCCGTCTGGAAGCGCAGGTCGCGGTCGCGCTGGAGCACCCGCTGAAGCACTGCCCGCATGCCCGGCGACAGGCCGCGCGTCGCCTGCTCCACGTGCGCTGGCGTCAGGCACGCCATGCGCGCGGCCATCAGGGGCGCGGGGAGCCAGCTGGGCGTCTCCGCGCACAGCCCGCGAGTCCCGGGCAGGGGCTGGACCTGCTGCGCGGCGCGCTCCACGTCCTCCAGGTCCAGCAGGTGCAGGCCGGTGAGCAGCTCCAGGAGCACCATCCCCAGGGAGAACAGGTCCGCGCGGCCATCCAGCGGCTGGCCCTCCAGGGCCTCCGGCGAGGCATAGGCCACGTCCCCGCGCACGAGCCCCGGCTCCGTCACCACGCGCCCGGGCAGCCGCGACCACGCGAGCGCGAAGTCCGACAGCCGCACCCGCCCGTGCACGTCCACGCGCACGGAGCGGGGGCTGACGTCGCGGTGCACCACCCCCACGGGCAGGCCGCGCGCGTCCTCCAGCGCGTGGGCGTGGTGGAGCGCGTCCGCCACCTCCGCGCCCACGTACGCGGCGAACGCCTCCGGGAAGGGCCGCCGCCGCAGCGCCGCGAAGCTGGACAGCGTCTCCAGGCACGGCCCATCCACGTACTCCGTCACCAGGTGGGGCGCCCCGTCGTGCACCCGCACCAGGTACACCGGCGCGATGGCCGGGTGGGACAGCCGCATGAGCAGCTTCACCTCCTCGCGCAGCCGCGCCCGCGCCACGTCATCCGTCACGTCGCGCAGGCGCTTGATGAGCACCAGTCCGCCCGGCGTGCGCGCGTAGTGCCGGCGGGCGAGCAGCAGCTCCCCTCCGGCGCGCGACCCCAGGTAGCGCACCAGCTCATAGGACGTGGCCCCGGTGGAGAAGAGGATGAAGGGCCGGGACGCGGAATACGCGGGGGGATGGGTGGCCATCGTGGCTGACGCTCCTGACTCGGAAGGACGCTTCCCGGGGGCGGGAAGGCATGAGGAAGACCTCACGCCCGCGTCCTACCACCCGGGTCAGACATCCCCATCCGACCCCACCGGGTGTTTCCCCGACTAAAAAGGAAACGGCCCCCACCGAGAGGGTGGGAGCCGCCGCCTTCAAGTATTTCCCCAGTCCGCGAAGGACAGGTGCGCGTGAGGCGCGGGGATTACTTGTCCATCTTCTTCACGGGCGCCACCAGGGTGACGTCCTTGGCGACCATGTCCTTGCCGTCCATCACGTAGGAGGCGCGCACCTGCGAGCCCTCCTGGATGTCGTCCAGCTTCACGGCGCGGCTGCCGTTGTCCATGACGGCCGTCTTGTCGTTGGTCTTGATCTTCAGTTCCTTGTTGGAGCTGTCCACCAGCGTCAGCGTGTCGCCGGACTTGGACAGCACGCGACCGTTGACGGTGGTCGCGGCGGCGGCGGAGGTGGTGCCGGCCATGCCGGAGCCGCCCGCGGCCAGGTCCTCATTGCGGTTGGCCTGGTCCTCGGCGAGGTCCTCGTTGCGGTTGGCCTGCGCCTCGGCCAGGTCCTGCTCCTCGTCGCGGACCTCCTCGTTGGCGCTGGCGATCTTGTCGTTCGCGTCCTGACGGGCCTCCGCGACGTCCTCGTTGGCGCCCTGCTGCGCCGACGCCAGCTCCCTGCTCTCGTCCTGACGGGCCTCCGCCGTCTCCTGCGCCGCTTCCTGACGGGCCTCGGCGACATCCTCGCGCTGCGACTGGACGTCATCCTTCTTGCAGCCGGTGACCATCGTCAGACCCGCGACCGCCGTGACCGCAATCATGAGCTTCCGCATGTGAGTGCCCCCTGTGAGTGTGTTCTCAAGGCCGGGCTTTTTGTTCCCCGGCGTTGGGCAGAAACTGGTTGCTGGCCTCGTACCTGCACAGCGCTTGTCGGACGTTCGTCCAATGCCCAGGGGCGGCCTGCGCAAGAGGGAGGGCCCGGCTCCCTGCCTGCTGGGGAAGCGGAACAAAACGCATCCGAGCGCGAAAAATCCGTTCCCGCGCGCTGTAGCAGGCCTGTCGCGCAGGGGAGGCTGTGCGTTGACAGGGCAGAACCGCCCTTGTACTGGCACCGGCGGGTCCCGTCCGAAGGGGGCCGGAAGGAGCCGTGAAGCCGTGAACGTGTGGGTCAACGGAGAAGCGCGGACGCTGCCGGAGGGCAGCACCCTTTCGTCCCTGCTGGCGCTGCTGGAGCTGGGCAGCGGCCCGGGGGTGGCGGTGGAGGTGAACGCGGAGGTGGTGCGCCGCGCCCGTCATCCCGAGCACCGGCTCCAGGACGGGGACCGGGTGGAGATCGTCACCTTCGTCGGTGGCGGGTGAGCGCAGGCCCTGGAGAGGAGACGGTCATGAGCGGCATCGCGGACAAGCCTTTCACGCTGGCGGGGGTGACGTTCACCTCGCGGCTCATCGTCGGGACGGGGAAGTACCCCAGCCACGAGGTGATGAAGCAGTGCCACGAAGCGTCGGGCGCGGAGCTCGTCACGGTGGCGGTGCGGCGGCTGGACCTGAAGGCGACGGGCGAGGCGTCGCTGATGAACTGGATCGACCGCGACAAGATGCGCCTCTTGCCCAACACGGCGCTCTGCTACACGGCGGAGGACGCGGTGCGCACGTGCCGGCTGGCCGAAGAGCTGGGCATGAGCAAGTGGGTGAAGCTGGAGGTGCTGGGCGACGAGAAGACGCTCTACCCCGACGTCGAGGAGACGGTGAAGGCGGCGCGCATCCTGGTGAAGGAGGGCTTCACGGTGCTGCCCTACACCAGCGACGACCCCATCACGGCGCGCAAGCTGGAGGACGCGGGCTGCGCGGCGGTGATGCCGCTGGCGGCGCCCATCGGCAGCGGGCTGGGCATCCGCAACCCGCACAACCTGCGGCTCATCCGCGAGGTGGTGAAGGTGCCGGTCATCGTGGACGCGGGCGTGGGCACGGCCTCCGACGCGGCCATCGCGATGGAGCTGGGCGTGGACGCGCTGCTCATGAACACCGCCATCGCGGGCGCGAAGGATCCGGTGCGCATGGCCGTGGCGATGAAGAAGGCGGTGGAGGCCGGCCGTGACGCGTTCCTGGCGGGGCGCATCCCGCGCAAGGCGTACGGCTCCGCGTCCAGCCCCATCGAAGGGCTCGTGGAGTAGCGGTGCCCGCCCTGCCCCGCCTCGTGGTCATCACGGACTGGCGGCTGCCCCGGGCGCGGTTGTTGACCGCGTTGGAGCGGGCGCTGGAGGCGGGGCCGGAGGTCGCCGTGCAGCACCGTCATCCGGAGGCCTCCGGGCGGCTGTTCCTGGAGGAGGCGCGGCTCCTGGCGGAGGTGTGCCGGGGCCGGGCGCTGTTCGTGAACGGGCGGCTGGACGTCGCGCTGCTCGTGGGCGCGCACCTGCATCTGCCGGCGTCGGGACCTTCGCCGCGTGACGTGCGCCCGTTCCTGCCGTCCGGCCGGCTCGTGAGCGTGGCGGTGCACGACGCGCGCGAGGCGGAAGACGCGGTGGGCGCGGACCTGGCGCTGGTGAGCCCGGTGTTCGCGCCTGGCTCCAAGCCCGGGGACACGCGCGACACGCTGGGGCCTCGCGGGTTCAGGGAGCTTTCGGAGCGGCTGCCCTGCCCTGCCCTGGCGCTGGGAGGGATGACGCCCGAGCGTGCCCGGGAGGTGCCGGGGACCTGGGGCGTCGCGGTCATCTCCGCCGTGCTGGAGGCCGGGGATCCGCGCGTGGCGGCCCGGGCGCTGCTGGACGCGTACGTGCCCCAGCGGGCTTGAGGCGAGGCTATGCTGCGCGGCCGTGACGCCTTCCCCGACCTCCGTTGAGCTGCGCCCCCTTGCCATCGGAGAAATCATCGACCGTGCGGCGACGTTCTGGCGCGCGCACCTGAAGCCCCTGTTCGTGCTGTGCCTGGGGTTCGACCTGCTCAACTACATCGCGGTCAAGGCGTTCACCGTCGTGATGACGCGCACGGTGGGCGTGCTGCCCGGGCTGGGCAAGGCCCCCGAGGGCACGGACCCCACGCAGGCGCTGAGCCAGTCCGGCATCATGCTGGGGCTGATGCTCGTGCTGTACGTGTTCCTCGTGTGGAACTTCTGGGTGGCCACCACGGCGGCGGCCCGGTACGTGGTGCCCGCGCGGCTGGGTGAACCCGTGCGTCCCTCGGACGGACTGCGCCGGGCGGTGTCGCGCCTGGGCACGCTGACGGCGACCTACCTCCTGTCGATTCTGTGGTCCGTGGGCGTGACGCTCCTGCTGTGTCTGCCCGGCTCCGTGGTCATGGGGCTGGGCGTGGTCGCGGCCGTCACCGGCAAGGGCTCCGGCGGCAGCACGGCGGTGAGCATCGCGTTGATCATCATCGGCGCCATCGTGCTGGGGCTGGGCGCGCTGGCGGCGGTGCTCTGGTACTTCCTGCGCTTCATGCTCCTGCCGCCGGTGCTGGCGATGGAGGACGTGGGGGCGTGGGCGGCGTTCAAGCGCTCCGGGGCCCTGCTGAAGGGCCGCGTCGAGCCGGGGTTCTTTGGCCGGGGCACGGTGCGCGCCATGGTGCTGTCCACGGTGGTGGGCGGCATCCTCATCGCGGTGAGCCTGGTGTCGGGGCTGCCCGCGTGGATCGTCCGGCTCGCCTACGGTGGCAACCTGTTGGACCCGGCGGCCCAGGCGGCGATCCCGCAGGCGCTGCTCGTCCCCGCGGAGCTGTTGCAGGTGGTGGGACAGTCCTTCTTCACGCCGCTGAGCTTCGTGGTGTCCGCGTTCTTCTACGTGGACATGCGCGTGCGCCGCGAAGGCCTGGACCTGGAGCGGCGGATCGCGACCGCGGAGCCGGCGACGCCGTCCCCCTGACATCCCGTGCCCGCCCTGCCCCTGTTCCTCCTGCTGGCCACCCTGCCCCCGTGCGCGGACCGGGAGGCCGTGTCGCGACGGCTGGAGGACACGGCGAGCTCCCGGCCCCAGGAGCTCAACGCGGAGGTGAACCGGCTGGTGGAGGCCCTGGACGGCGTGCCCCTTCCGCCTGGGACCTCCGGACAGACAGCGCCGGACCGGGCCCGCCAGCTCACGGTGTACCTGGAGGCCGTGTGCAGGCTGGACGCGGAACCGACGGCGGCGCCCGGCGTGACGAGTGAACCCGAGCGGCTGCGAGCCATCCTCGACCGGCCGGAGTTCGCGAAGGCCCGGCAGCGCAACAGCGACCTGCTGACGCGCCTGCTGCGCGAGCTGCAGACCTGGCTGGAGGGGCTCTTCGAATCCAGGGGCGCGCAGGGCTTCGCGGTGGCCACGCGCGCGGTGATGCTGGGCGTGGCCCTGGCGGTGGTGTTGTTCGGCGTGCTGCGGGTGCGCTGGCGCCGGAGCAGGAAGCCCGTCACCGCGCCGGGTGTGCAAAGCGAGGCCGCGCCCCTGGAGCTGGACACGCCCGGAGAACACCTGGGCCGGGCTCGCACCGCGCTGGAGACGGAGGACGCGCGCGAGGCCATCCGCGAGGGTCTGCTGGGCCTGCTGTCCACGCTGGAGCAGCGCAAGCTGGCACGGCCCGACCGGGTGAAGACGAACCGCGAGCTGGCCGCGGAGCTGCCCACGCGAGGCGCCCCCGCGCGCGTGACGGGTGAGGTGGAGCGGCTGGTCGGCTGGTACGACCAGGCCTTCTACTCACTGGAGCCGGTGTCGCGTGAGGAAGCCGCGCGCTTCGTGGAGTCCGTGGAGCAGTTGCACGGCTCGCTCGCGGAGGGCCGGCCGTGAGGAACGCGCGCGTCACGGTCGTCCTGGGAGTGCTGATCGCCGTGGCGCTGGCGGTGGGCCTTGCCTCGCATGAGGCCCCGCCGGACTCCCCCGTGCCGTCCATCACGAACCCGGGGCCCCTGGGCCTCAAGGCCCTCTTCGTCTACCTGCGCGAGCGCGGACGCGACGTCAGCGAGCAGACGGCCTCGCTGGAGTCGCTCCCCTCCGGCACGCGCACGCTGATCATCGCCGCGCCGCAGGCCCAGCCGGTGACGAAGGAGGAGGTCGCCGCGCTGGAGCGCTTCGTCCGGGGCGGCGGCACGCTCGTGTATCTGTCTCCGCACGCTTTGGGCGAACACCAGCCGGGCCTGGAGGAATGGCTACGCATCACCACCGGAGCCCTGCCCGGCACCAACCACCAGGGCCTCGCCTCCGAATGGGTGGACCCCGCCGGCGTCACCGTGGACGTGTGGCTTCCCGCGGGCGCGCTGCGCGACCTGTCGCTGCTGCGCGTGGCCCGGGACCGGAGCCTGCGGATGGAGCACGAGGACGCGGTGCCGCTCGCGGGGCTGGGCGCGGCGGGCGTGGTGTGGCGCTGGGGCCTGGGCCAGGGCGAGGTCTACGTCGTCGCGGGCCCGGACCTCGCGGAGAACCGGCGCCTGGAGCTGCTCGACAACCTGCGCTTCTGGGATGCGCTCGCCGCGCGCGGGCCCCTGCGCTTCGACGAGTTCCACCACGCCGTCGTCACCCGCCCGCCCCTGTCCCAGGGCCTCTGGGTCTTCATCGCGCAGAGCCTCGCCGTGGGGCTCGTCTACGTCGTCTCCCGAGGCACCCGCTTCGGCGCGCCCCGGCCCGTGCGCGTGGAGCGGCACCGTTCGTCGCGCGAATACGTGCGCTCCATGGGCTGGCTCATGCGCCGCGCGAAGGTGGAGGCGGAGCTGCTGCCGGAGCTCGACACCGCCCTGCGGCGCCTGATGCACGAGCGCCTGGGCATCACCCCCTCCCTGCCGGATGCGGAGGCCGCGCGCCTCTTGGAGGAGACCTGCGGCGTGCCCGCGCGCGACTACCTGGACGCGAAGGAGGACCTCCTGCGCACGCGGGAGCGCACCCCCATCCGCCCCGCCGACTACACCCGGCTTGCCCGCCGCTACGCCCTCCTGGAGCGCCGCGTGACGGGCCGCGCGGACGACCCGCGCGAATGACGAAGGCGCGGTGCCCGGTGCGCGCACACGCCCCGGACCCGCGCCCTCCTGCCGCCCGACCGGACCTACAGCTTCTTGCCCGCCGCGAGCATCGCCTCACCCACGTGCTGGCGGATCTCCGCGACGCGCGCCTCCCAGCTCTCGTGGAAGATCTTCTCCGCGCGCTCCCGGTTCGGGCCCGGGTTGTCCGCCAGCGCCGCGTTGACCTGCTTCACGTAGTCCTCGGGCGTGGTGGCGATGCGGCACAGCCCCACCTTGCGGACCTCCGGCAAATCAGACGACACCACCGGCAGGCCGGACGCCAGGTACTCGCGCACCTTCAGCGGGTTGGAGTTGAGCGTCAGCTCGTTGATGACGAACGGGTTGAGCGCCACGTCGAACGCCTTGTTGTAGCCCGGCAGGTCCGCGTACGGCTTGCGGCCCAGCATGTGGATGTTGGGAATGGCGCGCAGGCGGCTGTCGTCGCAGTCCGGCGTCGTCTTGCCCACGATGACCACCGAGCCCTCCGGGTGCGCCTTCGCGCACGCGATGATGGCGTCCTGGTCGATCCAGTCCGCCACCAGCCCGAAGAAGCCGATGATGGGCTTGGGCAGCTTCGCGATGTCGTCCGGAATCTTCGTCTCCGGGTCGCACGCCTTCACGAAGTGCGAGAAGTCCGTGCCGTGGCGCACCAGCACCGTGCGCGCGTTGAGGCGCTTCTTGTTCTCATACAGGCGCTCCGCGGACGTGATGCACATGTCCGCGCGGCGCAGGAGGCGCTCCTCCAGCTCCGCGATGTGCTTGCCGTTCGTGTCGCTGAACGCGGAGAACTCATCCACGCAGTGGTACACGACGAAGTCCTCGCCCAGCGTGCCGGACACCGGCGCGGAAGCGGGCAGGAAGCTCCAGGAGATGGGGCGCTCGAACTTCAGCTGCTTCATCGCGCGCAGCACCTGGAGCCGCAGCAGGTGGCGGTTCGCCTGGCGCACCGTCTCCGAGCCGTAGAACGGAATGGCCAGCGGGGCCAGGACGTGCAGGTTGGGCTCCACCTCCTTGATGCCCTGCGTGAACGTCTTCAGCTTCTTGATGATCCGCTGCGCGTCGTGCGCGTTCGCCTTGGGCGCGCGGTTGCCGATGCTGTTCACCCACAGCACGCGGTTGTCCCGCGAGAGGATCCGCATGATGTGCACCTTCGACAGGGGGTCGCCGTCCCAGTCGTTGGAGAACACCACCAGGTCCCGCCCGCGAAGGGCCCGCTTCGACAAGTCCATCTCTTCACTGCGCCGCATCGTCCACTCCTGAAGTCAAAAGTTCAGTGCTGAAGTCCCTGAAGCGCGCCTGTCGTCTCCGAAGGCGCCCCAACCCGTCCCCACTCCGTCACGCCGCGTTCACGGTTCCTGCACCTGCCATGCCGGACGGCAGCAGCTCCGCGTACACGTCCAGCATCACCGGCCCCGCATCCGGGGCCATCACCTTCGCCGGGCCCGCCGCCAGCGCGTCGCGCACCGCCTGCGCCAGCGCCCGCTCGTCTCCGCCCTTGAACAGCCGCGTGCCCTCCGGCCGCGCGCACACGTCGCTGGCCACGCACGGCACGCCCAGCGCCAGCGCCTCGCGCACGGAGATGGAGTCCCCGTCGTGCGTGGTGGGCCGGATGAAGACGTCGCTCTGGGACAGGAGCCCCAGCGCCTTCGCGTGCTCCAGCTCGCCCAGGTCCTCCAGGAGCCCCGCCACGCCCAGCTCGCGCGCGTCGCGGATGAACTCCTCGGCGCGCGTGCCCGGGCCGAACAGCGCCAGGCCCACGTCCGGGTGCGTCTCCGCGACGAGCTTCAGCGCGCGGAACATCTGCTTGCGCCCGTACACGGGCGACGGGTGGTGCGCCATCGCGAGCAGCGGACGACGCCGCTCGCGCGCGGCCTCCACCTCCGGCGTCACCGGACCGGGCTGCACCTGAGAGGCGCAGAAGGCCGGATGCACCAGGACCTTCTCCGCCGGCACGCCGCACGCGACCACCGCGTCGCGCACCGCCGGGGACACGGCCACCACCCGCGCGTAGCCCGCCAGCGCCGTGCGCGCGAACACGCGCCGGGCCTGAGACTCCGCCAGGTAGTCTGGAATCAGTCCCGAGTGCAGCGTGATGACGCGCGGCGAACGAGGCCCGGGCATGCTGCCCACCAGCGCCGCCAGCACCCAGGCCTTTGGGTTGTTGCCGCTGGTGTGCAGGTGGACCGTCCAGCCCGCGGAGGTGAATCCCGCGAGCCGCAGGCCGAAGGCGGCGGCGCCTTGCACGGGGAGGACGTCCGGAGCCGGCCGGCCACCCTTCCCGATGTCGAGCACCTTCGCCTCGACCCCGCGGTCGCGAAGGAATTGATGAAGTTGACGGACGTGGATGGCCACGCCCCCGTACGGCGGCGGGTAGTCCCCGACGAGCAGCACGCGCATGAAGGAAGCCCTCTTCTCCAGCGAAGCGTGAGTGCCTAGCGCGCGGAAGCCTGCGCGGAGGGGCGTGGAACCTGGGTGAGCTTCGGCGGCGTCCGCGCGGGCAAGAGGCCCATCTCGCGCTGGTACGTGGTGAGCGGATCCGGATCCTGGCGAATGACCTTCGCCGGCACGCCAGCCACCACCGCGCCCGCGGGCACGTCCTTCACCACCACCGCGTTGGCGCCAATCACCGCGAAGTCGCCGACCTGGATGTTGCCCAGGACCTTCGCGCCCGCGCCGATGCGCACGTAGTCGCCAATCACCGGCGCGCCCTCCAGCCCGGAGCGCCCGCCAATGGTCACCTGCTGCGAGATGAGGACGTGACGGCCCACCTTCGCCGCCTTGTGGATGACCACGCCGATGCCGCCGTAGCCCAGCTGCGTCCCCTCCCCCAGCTCCGCGTCCTCGGGGATGTACGAGCTGTGGAGGTAGTAGATGGCCTTGCGCAGCACCGCCGGCAGCAACGGCACCCCTCGCTGCTTGAGACCATGCGCCAGCCGGTACAACGTCATCGCGTCGAATCCCATCACGCCTCTCCTCGCCCGCCCGTATTCCGTGACGCCTGGAAGGTAAGTACCCACGCGTGGGGAGGGAAGTGCTCCCCACGCGTTCAATTCCCGACGGTGGCTCAGACCGCCCGGCGGGGACGCAGCGACTGCAGCGCGCTCAAGGGGCGAACGCCCTGCGCATACAGGCCCACCACGTACCCCACGACGAAGAGCAGCCCCGCCACCGCCAGCGGCAGCACCCGCCACAAGAAGCCCGTGGGCAGGTTCATCCACGTGTCGTGCACGCCCGTGCGCAGGAGGAAGATGCTCCCGCCCGCCGCGAACGCCGCCAGCGACGCCTGCCCCAGCTCCCGCCACGGGATGACGTCCTTGAGGCCCAGCTTGCGCTCCGGCGTGGACAGCGCCTGGGGCACGCGCACGAGCAGCATCCCCTTGCCCACGACCTCCGCCAGCGCCCAGGACGCGATGCCGCCCATCATCCCGAAGTACTTCACGCCCACCCAGAGCAGCGGCACCGTCACCACCGCCTTCACCAGGTACGAGTTGAAGATGGCCCGCGTCTGGCCCCGGGCCCGGAGCGTCCCGTCCATGGGCAGGATGGACAGCACCACGCCCAGCACGCTCACCCGGAAGATGGGGACCGCCGGCAGGAACTTCTGGCCGAACATGGCCCCCACGAACTCCGGCGCCGCCGCGAAGAGGAACGCCGCGAAGGGCAGGAACACGTACGCCAGCTTGCCGGCCGCTTCCCGGAAGGCCTCCACGCCCTCCTCCAGCCGGCCCTCGCGCTCCAGCTCACCCAGGCGCACCATCAGCACCTCGCTGGTGGGCGTGTAGAGCAGGTCCACCACCGGCAGCTGGAAGCAGCCCACCCGGTAGAGCGCGTACACCGCGGGGGCCACCACGCCCGCCACCGCGTACATGTGCGCGTTCTGCTGGGGGATGGCCAGGCACATCGCGGCCCCAAACGGCGCCGCGTACACCAGCTGCTCCTTGAACAGCTTCCAGTCCACCAGCGGACCCGTGGAGCCGCGCAGCGACACCACCCACGTGGCCGCGTAGCGAAGCCCCGCGAAGCAGGCCACGGCGATCATCATCCCGTGCAGGGAGAAGCCCAGCAGCGGCGGCAGCACCATCACGCCCGAGCGCACCGCGTCGGACGCCAGGTACACCACCGCGGACGCCTTCGTCTTCCCCTGGCTGGTGAGCGAAATCTCCAGCGGGTAGCTGCCCAGGAAGAACGCCGTGTAGAGCGCCAGCGCCGCGCGGTGCTCCATCAGCGCCGGGTTGTTGAAGTAGGCCGCCACGTGGCCCAGGAAGGCCCACACCAGCCCCGCCGCCACGATGCCCGCGCCCGTGACGAAGAGCAGCGCGTGGCCCAGGTACGGCCGCTTCGCCTCCGCGCGGGGCAGGAAGTAGTAGAGGCTCTGCGCCACGCCGAACGGCAGCACGTACGACAGCGTCGTGGCGATGAGGAACAGCTGGTAGTAGGTGCCGTACTCGTCCAGGTGCAGCACCCGGGCGAGCACGAGCGGAATGGACAGCGTCAGCCCGGCGGTGAACAACCGGGCCAACACCAACGGGCCGGCCCGCCCCAGGAACGACGGGGCCGAGGCCGGCTTGGGTGACACACTCACTGGAGCTCCTCCGGCTGCGCCGCCTCCGGGGCAAGGGCCACGTTCGACGCCACCACGACCTGCGCACCCGCCGCCAGGGGCGCAACCCGGGGCTCCGTCGCGATCACCGGCGCTGTCACGTCCACGACTTCCACCGGGGTCGCCTTCGCGAGCGCCGAGTCCAGCTCCTCGACGAGCACGTTGGCGGTGTTCATCGGGGTCAGGATGTGCGGCCGGTGGCCCAGCACCGGGTGGCTCATGCCCAGCACGCCGAAGCAGTCATCGAACTGGCACACCGTGAGCGTGGACGAGTAGTCCCCCATCATCCCCAGGCTGAAGTTCTCCCACATCACCTTGCGCTTGAGGGCGAACGGGTCGCCGCCCACGCGGTTGGGCAGGTCCTCCGTGGTGACGCCCGAGCGGAAGCCGTGCTGCTTGAGCACGCGGATCATCTCATCCGAGTACCAGCCGTTGCAGTACGCGAAGTCCTTCACCTGGACGCCGACCTCGCGCTCGATGGTTTCCTTGGACTCGACGATCTCCTTCTCCACCACCTCCGTGGGCTCCAGCGTCAGCACCGTGTGGCCCAGCGTGTGCGCGCCGAACTCGAAGCCGTCGCGCGCCATCTGGCGCACCTCGTCCCAGTTCATGACGTCGCCCTGCTCCGGCACCAGGTCCGCGCCGCCGCCCAGCTGCTGCTCCAGCGAGTCGATGATGCCCGTGAGCACGCGCGTCGGGTGCTCGCCGATGAAGTCGTCCAGCGCCGCGGACACCGTCTTGCGCCCGGTGAGGATGGGCCCCAACAGCTGCACCGACGGGGTGGGCATGGTGTCGTAGTCAGGGCGGAACTTCCGCTCCTGCACGCAGCGCAGCAGGTGGAACAGCCGGTCGTGGTTGAAGCGCTTGTCCGTGTTGATGAAGGCCGTGGGCAGGTAGGTGATGGCCGGCACGCCCATCTGCTTGAGCACCGGGTACGCGTACCGGTACACGTCGCGGTAGCCGTCGTCGAACGTCACCACGAACAGGTCCTTCTTCGCGGTGCGGCGGCCCGCCATCACGTCCACCGCGTCCCCCAGGCTCGCCAGCTCGAAGCCGGCCGCGTGCGCCTCCTCCAGGTGACGGCGGAACGTCTCCTGGGAGATGAGCAGGCCCGGGATGGAGCGCTGCAGCTCCCCCGTGAAGTCGCTCACCACGCGGTGGTAGCTCACGATGAGGATGCGCCGTCCCCCCGACTGCGAACGGCGGTACGCCGCCATCGCCTTGCGCACCCCGCTGTAGTGGAGGAAACCCGCCGCCGCCGCCTTCGCCGCCCGCCGCAACACCTTCCCAGCCATCACGCCTCCCTCGCGGCTTTCGCCGTCTGCCCGCTCCCCCCATTGGACCGGGCCCCGCCCGCGTGTGTGCATGCTGGATGCCAGGGCAGGTAGGTGGTGGAAATCCCCCGCAACCCCGTGAAACCCCGTGCCTTCCGGGGCATGTATGCCCCTGAAGGGGTCCTACCTGGGTGCACCAGGGCAGTCGGGCGCCCACCCATGGCGAAAACCTTTCAGTCCCCCGGCGAAAGCGACGGAAGAAGCAGGCGTAAAAACTTCTTGTCCTCCGGCGGGCGACCCCAGGGGTTTCACTGGTGAACAGGGGCTTTTAAGGCTACGAAACGGCCCGCCGATGCCCCCTCCCCCCTCTGGATCAGCCCCCGCGCTCGCCCTCCATGACGTGAGCAAGCGCTATGGGCGCAGGTGGGCGCTGGCGCGGCTCACCTACACGCTGCCCGCCGGCCGTTCGCTGCTGCTCACCGGCCACAACGGCTCCGGGAAGACGACGCTCCTGCGCCTCGTGGCCACCGCGCTCGGGCCCACCGCGGGCCGGGTGGAGGTGCTGGGCCGGGACGCCGTCCTGGATCGCGAGGCGGTGCGCCGCGACGTGGCGCTCCTGTCCCACGCCAGCTTCCTCTACGAGGACCTCACCGCGCAGCAGAACCTGATGGTGCTGGGGCGCCTCTTGGGCGTGGACGCGCCCCAGGACGTCGCGGACGCGCTGCTCAACAAGGTGGGCCTCACCCGCCGCACGGACAGCCCGGTGCGCGGCTTCAGCGCGGGCATGCGCAAGCGCCTGGCCATCGCGCGGCTCCTGATGAAGGCCCCGGCCCTGGCGCTGCTGGACGAACCCTTCGGCGAGCTGGACCCCGCCGGCATCCAGGACATGGAGGGCGTCATCGCGGAGCTCAAGGCGGGCGGCACCACCGTGGTGCTGGCCACGCACCTCATCGAACAGGGCCTGAGCCTGTGCGAGGAGCGGCTGCACCTGCAGGACGGCCGGGCGGTGGCGGCATGAGCGCGCCCAAGACGAAGCGCCCCCCGGGCCTCTTCGCGACGACGCTCGTCCTGCTCCGCAAGGACCTGCTCATTGAATGGCGCACCCGCGCGCGGCTCAACGCGCTGGTGTTCTTCGCCATGGCCACGCTGCTGCTCTTCTCCTTCGCGCTGGGCCCGGACACGAAGCTCCTGGAGCGCAACGCGGGCGGCTACCTCTGGCTGGCCATCCTCTTCGCCAGCGTCCTGTCCCTGGGCGAGTCCTTCCGCGTGGAGACGGAGAACGCCTGCCTGGACGGCGTGCGGCTGGCCCCGGCGGACGCGCGCGCCATCTTCCTGTCCAAGGCGCTGGGCAACGCCCTGCTGCTGCTGGCGCTGTCGGTGGTGCTGGTGCCCGTGATGGTGGCCCTGTACGGGGTGCGCATCGTCACCGGGGTCGGTGACCTGGCGGGCATCCTGGTCCTGGGCAGCCTGGCGCTGAGCGCCCCGGGGACCGTCTATGCGGCCATCTCAAGCAATGCCCGGGCCCGGGATGTGTTGCTGCCTCTGCTATTGTTCCCGCTCGTCATCCCGGCCCTCCTGTCCGCTGCCAAGGGGACCACACTCGTACTCCAGGGTGACCCGATGCAGCAGCTGGGCTCATGGCAGGGGCTGCTGCTGGGGTTCAATCTGATTTACTGGGGCGTGGGCTTCGTGCTGTTTCCCCGGGTCATCGAGGACTGAAGGATGAACAAGTTCGTCAAGTTTGGCCTGCCGGCGCTGACGCTGGCACTGCTGGGCGCGGGCTGGTGGCTGGGCCTTGCGTGGGCGCCGCCCGACCGTGAGATGGGCGAGGTGCAGCGCATCATGTACGTCCACGTGCCGCTCCAGTGGATGGCCATGCTGGCCATGTTCATCAACTTCGTGGCCGCGGTGACGTACCTGATGCGTCAGTCGTGGAAGACGGACGCCATGGCGGAGGCCTCCGCGGAGGTCGGCCTGCTCTTCGGCACGCTGGGCATGATCACCGGCGCCATCTGGGGCCGCCCCACCTGGGGCGTGTACTGGTCCTGGGACCCGCGCCTGACGTCGGAGGCCATCCTGCTGGTCTCCTACACGGGCTACCTGGTGCTGCGGCGCTTCGTCGAGGACCCGGAGAAGCGCGCGGTGTGGAGCGCGGTGGTGGCCATCATCGGGGCCATCAACCTGCCCATCGTGTGGTTCTCCGTGCGCTGGTGGCGCAGCCTCCATCAGGTGCAGTCCAGCCCCAAGACGGTGGACCCGCAGATGGTGCTGCCCCTGCGCGTGGCGGCGTTCGGCATGCTGGCGCTGCTCATCGTCTTCCTCGTGCACCGCTACCGCACCGCGCTCGCGGAGCGGAAGGCGGAGGTGGCGCTGCCGGAGGCGCTGCCCACGGATGACCCCGCGCTGCGCGCGTCCCATTCCTCGAAGGTGGCCTGAACATGACCTCGCTGACGTCGCTGATGCTCCTGGCCCAGGTGGGCAGTGGCCGCCTCCAGGGTGGCTGGGGCTATGTGTGGGCCTGCTACGGCATCACCGTGGCCGCCTTCGTGCTCTACTCGGTATCCCTCTGGGCGCGCCGTCCCCGCGCCGCCGATTCGAAGGAGTGAGCCCATGACGCCCGTCAACCGCAACCGTCTCATCGCGCTGGGAGCCCTGCTCTTCGCCGGCGCCGGCCTCGGTTTCATCGCCTTCGGCAACATCGGCGACAACCTCGTCTATTACTGGAGCCCGTCGGAGCTGATCTCCAACGGCGACAAGGCCTACACGGCCACCATCCGCCTGGGCGGCGTGGTGCAGCCGGGCAGCATCCAGTGGAACGAGGGCCACACCACGCTGGACTTCCGCGTGGCGGACGGCCCGGAGGCGGACGCCAAGAGCGTGCACGTGCGCTCGCTGGAGACGCCCCCGCAGATGTTCCGCGAGAAGATCGGCGTCGTGGTGGAGGGCACCTACGACAAGTCCGGCGTCTTCACGTCCAACCGGCTGATGGTGAACCACTCCAACGAGTACCGCGCTCCCAAGGAAGGCGAGGAGCCGCGCAAGTGGCAGGACACGCTCGCGGAAGGTGCCACCACCGCGACCGTGACGCCGCCGGGGGCGCCGTGAACGGAATGCTGGGCTATGGGCTGGTCCTCGCGGGCCTGGCCTTCGCCGCCTTCGGCGCCATCCTGGGGCTGGTGGGCGGCCTGCGCCGCACGGACGCCAGCTACCCCTGGGTGCTGCGCGCGGTGTGGGGCTTCGCCGCGTGCATGATTGGCAGCAACCTGGTGATGGTGGAAGCGCTCATCAACCACGACTTCAGCGTGAAGTACGTGGCCCAGGTGGGCAGCCGCGCGACGCCGCTCATCTACACCATCGTGTCGCTGTGGAGCGCGCTGGAAGGCTCCATCCTCTTCTGGGGCCTCATCATGGGCGTGTACCTGGCGGCGTTCGCCTGGGTGCACCGCAAGGAACACGCGCGCTACATGCAGCTGGCGCTGGGCACCATGCTGGCCGTGGGCGTCTTCTTCGCCTTCCTCATCGCGGGCCCGGCCAACCCCTGGGGCGCCGTGTCGCCGGTGCCGGCGGACGGCCCGGGGCCCAACCCGCTCCTGCAGAACCACTTCCTGATGATCATCCACCCGCCCATGCTCTACGCGGGCTACGTGGGCATGACGGTGCCGTTCGGCGTCGCCGTGGCGGGCCTGCTGCGCGGGGAGATTGGTGAAGCGTGGATGGCGCCGCTGAGGCGCTGGACGCTCATCGCATGGATGTTCCTCACGCTGGGCATCGTGCTGGGCTCCTGGTGGGCGTACGCGGTGCTGGGCTGGGGCGGCTACTGGGCGTGGGATCCGGTGGAGAACGCGTCGTTCCTGCCGTGGCTGACCGCGACGGCGTTCATGCACTCCACCATGGTGCAGGAGCGCAAGCGGATGCTGAAGCTGTGGACGCTGAGCCTCGCGCTGGCGTCCTTCGTGCTCACCATCCTGGGCACGTTCATGACCCGCTCCGGCATCTTCAACTCGGTGCACTCGTTCACCCAGTCGGACATCGGGCCCACGTTCCTCGTGTTCATCGCCGTCCTGCTGGTGGTGTGCATTGGCCTGCTGGCCACGCGCGGCCACCTGCTGGCGCCGGAGGGCCGGCTCTCGTCCATGATGTCTCGCGAGGCGAGCATCCTGGTGAACAACCTGGTGTTCGTGGCCATCACCTTCACGGTGCTCCTGGGCACGCTCTACCCGCTGGTGTCGGAGGCCGTGCGCGGCATCCGCGTGAGCGTGGGCGAGCCGTACTTCAACAAGATGGCGGTGCCGGGCGGCATCGCGGTGCTCTTCCTCATGGGCGTGGGCCCGGTGCTGCCCTGGGGCACGCCGGACAAGGCCACGCTGCGCCGGCAGTTCATCATCCCCGCGGCGGTGGGCATCGTCATCACCGTCGCCTGCTACGCGGCGGGGCTGCGCGGCGTGTACCCGCTGCTCACCTTCGGCCTGGGCGGCTTCGTCACCGTCATCACCCTGCGCGAGCTGGTGGTGCCGGTGCGCGTGCGCATGACGGAGCGCAAGGAGGGCTTCGTCACGGCGGTGGCCACGGCCACGAGCAAGGCGCGCCGCCGCTTCGGCGGCTACGTGGTGCACCTGGGCATCGTCATCATCATCGTCGCCGTGGCGGCCTCCAGCGCGTACGTGAAGCACACGTCCGGCACGCTGAAGAAGGACGGCACGATGATGCTGGACGGCTACCAGCTGAAGTACCTGGGCCTGTCCAGCGGCGAGGAGCCGCACCGCACCTATGTCGCCGCGCGCCTGGAGGTGACGGCGCCCAACGGCAAGGTGTCGGAGCTGCGCCCGCGCATGAACTACTACGAGCGCAGCACAGACCCCGTGGGCACGCCCGCGGTGCGTGAGTCGCCCCAGGAGGACCTGTACATCTCGCTGATGGCCTTCAGCGAGACGACGGGCACGGCGAGCTTCAACGTCTGGGTGTTCCCGCTGGTGGGATGGATCTGGTACAGCCTGCCGCTCCTGATGCTGGGCACGCTCATCGCGGTGTGGCCGCAGCGCAAGGCCGCGGTGCTGCGCACGGACGCGGCGCCGGTGGGCGCGGCGCCTCCCCTTCCGGGCACGGACGCCGAGCGGGGTGCGGCATGAAGCGCTGGCGGCTTCCCCTGGTGTTCGCCGCCGTCGGTGCGGCGCTGCTCTTCGTCCTCTTCCAGGGCTTCGGGCGCGACCCGCACGAGGTGCCCTTCATGCTGAAGGGCGCGCCCGCGCCGGACTTCACCCTCAAGCCGCTGGACGGCGGCGACCCGGTGAAGCTCGCGGACCTCAAGGGCCGCCCGGTGGTCATCAACTTCTGGGCGTCGTGGTGCGGGCCCTGCAAGTACGAGCACCCGGTGCTCGAGTGGGGCGCGCGGGAGATGGGCGCCCAGGCCCTGTTCATGGGCGTCGTCTTCGAGGACACGGAGCCCAACGCGCGCGACTTCCTGCGCCGCATGGGGGCCAGCTTCCCGCAGCTGATGGACGAGCGCTCGCGCATGGCGGTGGACTACGGCGTCGCGGGCGTGCCGGAGACGTACTTCATCGACGCGCAGGGCGTCATCCGCGGCAAGCACGTGGGCCCCATCAACCCGCAGATCCTGGCGGCCCGGGTGAAGGAGCTGACCCAGCCGGCCACCGCTCCCACCGCGGAAGCCGCGCGCCAGCCCTGAGCTGGCACCGCCCGCTTGGAAGGCAGGCACCCGGGAGCCGGCGTTGGAGCCGCATTCCCGGGGCCGCCTCGCGGGAGGCCTGGAATCCGTAGTAGATCCCTGCTGCCGGCGTCGTTCGCGGGGGCATCCCCCGGCCCCTGCTCCAGCGAGGTGGTCCTCCATGCAGTGCCCCGAGTGCGGTGAGAGCGCGGCGGACGTCCGCTTGATGTACTGCGAGAACTGCGGCGCGAAGATGCCCGCGCGTCCCGCGGCCCCGCCCCGCGCCAGCAGCGCGAAGAGCCAGCGCCCCAGCCGCCCCATGACCGAGCCGGCCTACGCGGCGGAGATCCTGGATGAGGAGGAGGACGCCCGGCAGCAGGGTCGCACCGGCGCCGCGCCCCCGCGCGGCTCGAAGGCGCAGCCCCCGCCGGACGCGTACGAGGAGGAGGATTCCTACACGGGCCCGCGCTGGCTGAAGGACGTGCCGGGGCACTCGCGGAGCGTGGTGGGCGTGGGGCTGGTGACGTTCTCGCTGGTGCTGTCCATCCTCCCCTTCTTCCCCAGCGTGGGCGTGCTGGGGACGCTGCTGACGCTCGTGGGGAGCGTGGCGCTGGTCGCGCGCGAGCTGCGCCGTGACGGCAACGCGCCGGGCTGGGTGGACCACGTGCCGCTGGTGCTGATGCGGCCGGAGGTCCCCGCCGCGTTCACGCTGCTGCTCGTGGCGCTCACGGTGCGGCTGCTGTCGGGCTTCAACCTGCTCCTGCCCCTGTGGGCGGCGGGCACGCTGCTGATCGCCCTGGAGCAGTCCAAGCTCGTCATCGCGGGGCCGGACGGCGTGGGCCGCGACTTCGACCCGCGCTCGCTGCTGGGCTTCCCCCGGGTGCTGGCGCTGGCGGGCGTGGCGGTGTGCGTGGTGGCGCTGTTCCTTCCCTGGGGGACGGTGATGGCGGACGGGTCGCCCCTGCCGGACAACGCGCCGGTGCCGGGGAGCGTGCGCGGCGCGCCGCCGGAGCTGCGCGTGCTGCCCACGACGCGGCCCTCGGATGACTCGCTCTACAGCCTGGGGGGCGGCGTCGCGTCGCGCTCGGGCTGGGACCTGCCGCTGTCGGACCTGCCGCTGCTGGCGCTCCTGTCGCTGCTCGTGCTCGCGGCGCTGCGGCCGGACGTGGAGCGCCCGGCCTTCCTGCGGTGGGTGCCGGTGGGCGCGGTGAGCGTGAGCCTGCTCTGGGCGCTCGCGGGGGTGAAGCTCGCGGTGGGGCCGTTCGCGTTCCTCCTCGGCCTGGGGGCGGTGGGCTTCCATGCCGTGCGCCACGCGCTGGGCCGCGACGAGCCGCAAGGGCTGCTCCCCCCGGAGGACGACCCCTACGACCCGGACCAGGACCTGGAGACCGAGCCCGAGCCGGGCTACCGGGGCTGAAGACCGCGAGCGTCCCACGGAGGAGCGTCCCACGGAGGAGCGTCCCACGGAGGGGCTGCCCGGGCGGCGGGCGTGCGGCCCAGGTTTCACTGTGCAATACCCGTCAGGGGGCGGTAGTTAGGGACGGCCCCCGCTGGAGCCCCCGATGAATGCCGTCCTCGTCTCGTTGACCCTCGCCCTGAGCCTTGCCACGGGGCAGTTCGCGCCGCAGCAGGCCGCGAGTGACCCGCTCGCGCCGGCCCAGGAGGCGCGGGTGCAGCAGCTGGCGAAGAAGCTGCGCTGCGCCGTGTGCCAGGGCCTGTCGGTGGCGGACAGCCCGTCGTCCATGGCGCGCGCGCAGCTGGACAAGGTGCGCGAGCTCGTCTCCGAGGGGAAGACGGACACGGAGATCGTCGACTACTTCGTGGCGCGCTACGGCGAGTGGGTGCTGCTGGAGCCGCGCGCGGAGGGCTTCAACTGGTTCGTGTGGCTGGGCCCGGTGGCGCTGGTGCTGGGCGGCCTCTTCGTCATCCTGAAACAGCGTCAGCCCCTGCCCGAGGGCGCCACGGCGGCGGAAGCCGCGCCGGTCCCCTCCCCTTCCACTCCCGCGCCGTCCACCGACGATGCGGACCCCTACCTCCAGGCCGTGCGCCGGGAGCTGGAGCGCTAAGCCATGCAGCCCGAGCCCACCAACTGGTTGCCCGGAATCATCGTCCTGTCGGTCGCCTTCGTGCTGGCGGCCGCGTGGCTCCTCTACATGAAGATGAAGACGGGGAGCGCGCTGCCGGACGCGTCGCCGAAGACGGACGGCACGGTGGATGACCTGGCGCAGCGGGCGCAGTCGCTCATCGAGCAGCTGCGCACGCTGGAGGCGGAGAAGCACCACTTCACCGCGGAGCACTACACGGCGGAGAAGGCGCGGCTGGAGAAGGAAGCGGCCGCCGCGCTGCGCGCGAAGGACGAGCACCAGAAGCGGCAGGCGGCGGGAGCGAAGGCGCCCGCGCGCAACGTGCCGGCGCCCTCGGGCTGGGCGTCGCGCAACCCGCAGCTGGTGGGCGCGATGTGGGGCGCGGGCGTGGTCGTCTTCTTCGGCGGCCTGGGCTACCTGCTCGTCTCCGAGCAGAAGCCGCGCGAGGAGGGCCAGATGGGCACGGGCGCGACGCCGCCGGGCATGGCCCAGCAGCAGCAGGCGGAGATGCCCGAGCCGAACGACGAGCTGGAGCAGGCGCGCCAGCGGCTGGCGTCGAACCCGGGCGACGTGGAGGCCGCGTCGATGCTGAGCCACGAGCTCATCCGCCAGCAGCAGTTCGAGGAAGCGATGAAGGTGACGCTGAAGGGCCTCGCGGTGGATCCGTTCAACGTGGAGCTGCGGGTGCACCGGGGCGTGCTGCGTGCGGCGTCGCAGGGCGACCTCCAGGGCGCGGAGCAGGAGCTGACGGAGCTGGTGGACACGTGGCCGGACGCGCAGGAGGCGCTCATCTTCCTGGGCAGCCTGTCGCTGCGCCGGGGCGACAAGGCCGGAGCGCTGGCGCATTTCGAACGCTTCACGGTGGAAGTGCCCAAGAACATGCAGCCCCCGCAGCTGGCCCCCGCCATCGCCCAGCTGCGCGCGGAGGTCGCGCAGCAGTAGGCGTAGGCTGTGCGCCGTGGGGGGCCGGTCTTCCGGTCCCCGAAGTGTCACCCCTGGAGGTGGGCCATGGGTGCATCCGGCTGCTGGAAGGCTGCTGTCGCGCTGTGCGCCGTCGCGTTGTCATCCGCCTGCGCGACAGGCGGTTCCGCGACGTACGTGGAGGGCGCGCTGCGCCCCCGTCACTTCGTCTTTCATGAAGTCGTGAAGTGGGACGGCGGGGAGTCCGGCGGCTGGCGAGCAGCGTGCCTTCACGTCGGCATCGCCCGAGACACGGGGGAGATGTTCCTCTGCAGGTTCGGCGTGGAGATGCCCATCGCCAATAAGGCGCAGGGGTTCATTTCCACCGAACAGGCGCAAAGCCTTTCCGCGAGCTGCGCGAATCAGGCAGCAAGGGCCACCCTTTCCAGGGCGACGCCAGCCACGCCCATCGGGATGGCCTGCGAGGAGTTCAAGACGTTCTACAACCTGACGCTTGATGCCGCCATCAAGGGGGCCCAGGTCACCAGGACCTGCAAGTCGGGCATCAAGCCCGTGGTGGTGACCCCTACGGGGCCAACAACCGGCGGAGGCCTGTAACCCATGGTTCCATCCACCGAGGAGTTGCTGGAGATCGCGCGGACCTACTGGCCCTCGCAGGAAGACCCCAATCAGGAACCCAGCCCCGAAGCACATCTGCTCCATGCGCTCTGGCAGAAGAAGTTGGCAGAGCCTGGTGCCTGGGACGTCTTGATCGAACAACTCAGAAAGGCGTTCCCAGAGAAGAGCGTCGGAAACATCACCACCGCATCGGATGCATGCTTTTGGTGCGTCATCTATCCAAGTCGCGGCCGTGAGCCACCCGGTTTGCACTGGGTCTACGTCGGCTGCGCCAGCATCATCGCGCCGGTCTACACCGTGTACCGGGCCCTGATTGAATTTGGCGATCGACAGGTCTTCCGGCAGCTCGATCTGGAGCCTCCCGAGGTAGAGCCCGCGGTCACGATGGCGAGACTCATGGAGTCCACGATGGGGCTGAGCCTGCTGCCACCTGCCATCGCCAACCATCCAGCGCCTGTTTTCGTGGGCTGGAAGTCCCCTCCGAAAACGACGCTCTTCCACGCGCTCTTCACCAGCAGGCCAGAGAACTTCCCCTGAGCCTCACCCCAGCCCGCGGATGGGCGCGCCGTCGAGGAACGCGCGGATGTCGCATCCTCGCGAGCTCCGCGCGTCCCACCAGCCCCCTGGGACGTCCATGCCGAACGCGCAAGGACGACCCGTCCGCCAGCCGCGTCGAAACGCCCTGGTAGTCATCCAGCACCGCACACCGCTGTCTGTCCATGACCACAGGCGCCCCCGCTCGAACCTTCGCATCGCCTGCCCGCCCGTCCGCACAGCGGATGGGCCCCCCCGAGGCGGCGCTCTGCCTCCAGGCCGCGCGCGGCACTAACTTCTACCCGCGGGGCTTGGGCATTTCACCAGGAGGCAACAGCGGCATGCAGGTCCGCTCGGGGATACCGCTCCAGTGCCGACACATGGCGCCCATCACAGGGGAACGCGCGTCCGGACGGGTGTCTCCCCGTGAAGCAAGGGTGCGAGCACGATGAATGATTGCTCCTCGCATGACTCCGAGGCGCGGCCCACCACGGCGGCGGCGCGGCTGAGGGCGCATCGGGATACCATCGTCCAGTGGTGGACCGACCGCGTCCGCCAGGCCATCCCGGCGGCCAGTGCCCAGGATGAGCACCACCTCCGCGACAGCCTGCCCCGGTTCCTGGAGCGCATGGCCGTGGCGCTGAAGACGGGCCTGGATCACTCCACCGTGGAGGAGGACCTGAACACCGTGGCCCAGGTCCACGGGAAGCAGCGCTCGGGACTCAAGGAGTACTCGCTCCAGCAGATGCTCCGCGAGTACCAGCTCCTGCGCGAGGTCATCTTCCAGGTGCTGGAGCAGGAGGGCCCGCTCGCCCCGCCCGAGCGCGACATCATCCTCTCCGTCATCGAGCAGGGCATGGCGGAGGCCAGCGTGGGCTACATCCGCTTCGTCCAGTCGCGGGAGCGCTCCATCGAGGAGCACTTCCGCTCCCTCATGGAGAACATCCCCCACGTGGTCTGGCTCTGCGCGCCGGACGGCCGGATCGAGTTCGTGAGCAGGCAGTGGACGCAGTGGACCGGACATCCCTCCGGCGCCGAAGGGGGCGGCTCCCGCTTCACCCAGGCCCTCCACCCCGACGACGTGTCCGCCCTGTCCGAGGCGGTCCGCCAGGCGCGCGAAAGCCAGGGGCCCCTGCGCCTGTCCTACCGGGTGAAGCGAAAGGACGCCGGCTTCCGCTGGTGCGAGGCACGGGGCAACCCCGTCTTCAACGACGACGGTCATCTGCGGGGCTGGATTGGAACGACGACCGACGTGGATGATCAGCGGTCCCTGGACGAGGAGCTGAAGGCCACCCGGCTGGAGCTGCAGGAGGTCTTCATGCAGGCCCCGACCCCCATGGTGGTCATGTCGGGGCCCGAGCACCGCTTCACCCTGGTGAACCCGCCCTACGAGCGCCTGGTGAATCGCGACGTGCTCGGGGTGCCCCTGCGGACGGCCTTCCCCGAAGAACAGACGCGCGTCCTCCCCATCGTCCAGCAGGTCCATGAAACCGGTCAGCCCTACACCTGGCCCGAGCTCCCGGTGACGCTGCCGGACGCGCAGGGCGTGCCCCGGCGGCACTACCTCAACGCCAGCTACACCGCGCTCAAGGACGCGCATGGGACTCCACGCGCCGTGAGCTGCCTGATGGTCGATGTGACCGCACAGGTGGAGGGCCGCCGGCTGCTGGAAGAGAGCGAGGCGCGCTTCCGGCAGATCGCCAACGCCCTGCCCCAGATTGTCTGGACCGCCGACGCGAGCTTCTTCGTCGACTGGTACAACGACTGGTGGTTCCAGTACCTGGGCCTGCCCCGGGACACCCGCTGGGATGACGTGGACACGCTGCCCATGCACCCGGAGGACGTGGAGCGGACCCGGCTGAAGGTGCAGGAGGCGGTGGCGACCGGCGGTGACTTCCTCATGGAGCAGCGCTTCCGCCGGGGCTCCGACGGCCAGTACCGCTGGCACCTGGTCCGGGGCGTCGCCATCCGCGACACCGAGGGGCGCGTGGTGAAGTGGATTGGCGCCAACACGGACATCCATGACCAGAAGACGACCACCGCGCGGCTGGAGGAGGAGCGCGACCTGCGCGAGCGCTTCGTCGCCACGCTCACGCACGACCTGCGGACGCCCCTCACCGCCGCGAAGCTGAACGCCCAGATGCTGGCCCGCAAGGGAGCCGACCCCACCGTCCTCTACAAGCTGGTCGCGCGCATCAGCGAGAACCTGGACCGGGCGGACCAGATGATCCGCGACCTGCTGGACGCCAATCGCATCCGCGCGGGCGAAGGCATCGCCGTGGACATCGCCCCGTGCGACCTGACCGTCCTGGCCCGGGAGACACTGGAGGAGCTGGCCCTGGTGCACGGCGACCGGTTCATCCTGGACGCGCCGGAGACGCTCCCCGGACACTGGAGCCGAGAGGCGCTGCGGCGGATGCTGGAGAACCTGTGCGCCAACGCCATCAAGTACGGCGCGCACGACCGCCCCGTCACCGTCACCCTGGCCGAGGCCGGGCCGGACACGGTGACCCTCTCCGTCCACAACTGGGGCAATCCCATTCCCCGGGAGGATCAGCGCGCCCTGTTCCAGCAGTACCGCCGGCGGGAGGCCACGCAGGCCCAGAAGGGCTGGGGCCTGGGCTTGACCCTCGTGGAGGGCCTGGCCCAGGCGCACCAGGGCTCCGTCACGGTGGAGAGTACGCCGGAGACCGGGACGACGTTCACGGTCACCGTCGCACGCGACGCGCGGCGGTGACCGGCGCTTCCCGCGCCCTACCGCACCGCGGCCTTGCGGCGGCGGAAGCGGCGCACCTTCTCCACCAGCTCGTCGGACAGCACGCCCTTCACCGCGTTGCGCGTCTGGCGGGCCCACTCCTCGGAGCGGGTGAACCACTCGCCCGCGAAGCCGGCCCCGTGGGCGCGCAGCGACACCGTCTGGCGCTGCTTCGTCACCCAGTCGGACTTGTACGTCTCCGTGCCTCGCAGGAAGTCGTACTCCGTGAGGCCCATCTCGATGGCGTCCTTGAACGTCTCGCCCACCAGCACCAAGCCCACGCTGCGGTTGCGCCACGCCGGGTCATACCCGGACTGGAAGTACACGAACGTCTGGCCATGCAGGATGCCGTACACGGACGCCACCGCCTGGCCGCCCAATTTCATCGTGTACATCCGCAGCCGGCCCCGCTCCGCCAGCCACTGCGTGGCGTCCCGGTGGAACGCCTCCACCCCGGCGCCCTTGATGCCCTGGGAGCCGCCGTCCGAGGACCAGCGCAGCGCGTGCAGCCGGAAGAAGTCCGTCATCGGGCCGGCCAGCTGGCCCGGCGCGTCCGTGCGCTCGATGCGGTAGCCGTCCTGCTTCTCCAGCCACTTGCGCCGGCGCAGGTAGTTGTCCCGGCGGCCCGTGCGCTTGAGGAACGCGTCGAACGGCTCGCCCGGCACCAGCGTCTCGTACGGGCACACGTAGCGCTCCGTCACGCGCACGTCGCCAAACACCTCGCGCGCCACGCCGAGCGTCGTCGAGCCCTCGCGCAGGTCCGTCAAATCCAGCACGTCCCACTCATCGCGCAGCCCCTGGAGCACGTTGAAGAACGCCCGGGCGGCTTCCGCCTCGCGGCCCTTGCGCGCCACCACGTCCAGGTAGTCGCTGCCCACGTGCGTCTCACCCAGGAAGCCCAGGCGCCGCACGCGCATGCCGTTCACCCAGCGGTGCTCCAGCCCCAGCGGCAGCAGGCCCACCAGCGTGCCCAGCCGGTCGCGGGCCGTCAGCACCAGCGGCCGGACTTCGGGCGCGATGCGGCGGCACCACGGATACAGCCACTCCCAGGCGTTGAACGGACCGGCCGTGCTCGCGTCCAGCAGCGCGTTCCACTCCGCCCGCATCCCCGCCATCTGAGAGGCACTGCCCACCGCCGCCACGTCCAACCGCGGCGTCAACCTCGGACCCGACGTCAACTCATCTTCGCGGATCACCGCGTCACCCCGATGCCTTTCCCGAAGCACTGCCCCGGCCCCCGGGTGCCATTGCAACCCGGGAGCCAGCTCCTGTTCCCTCACGACGCGCGCTTGCTCGGACGGCGCTCGGACTTGAGCGCTTCCCGGACCACGTCCGCCACCTGCCCCATCACCTCCGGCGACAGGTCCTGGTGGCACGGAATCTCCAGGATGGTGCGCCGCAGCTGCGCGACCTCCGGGAACTCCGTCGGGTCGCACGCGGGATGGAAGCGCTTCCAGAAGTCGATGGCGTCGATGCCCTTCTCGCGCAGCTTCGCCAGCAGCGTCTCCTTGTCCTGCACCACCATCGGGTAGAACAGGGGGCTGACGCCCGCGGGCAGCTGGTTGAAGAGCGGCGGAGACACGTCGCGCAGCCGGCCCAGCAAGAGGAAGTAGTTGCGGCGCCGGGCCTCGACGATGCCCTCCAGGTCCTGCGCCAGGGCAATCCGCTTGGTCAGCGGGCTCATGCCCAGGTCCACGTGCCGCCGGTCGAAGTGCTGCGTGCCCGTGGCCACGCGCTCGATGCTCGCGGCCTTCACCGTGCCGTGCCCCACCGAGCGCACCAGGCCGCGCAGGCCCCGGCCCACCGCCCCGCCGCGCAGCTCCAGGTTCTGGAGGAGCGCGGACACGGTGTGGCTGAAGGTGGACGCCACCGGCGGCGCGGGCGGCTCCGGCAGGCTGTACGAACGCTTGCCATTGACGACCAGCGCACCCCCATTGGGTACCGGAAGCGTCTTGTAGAGGCAGAAGATGCCCACGTCGCCCGTGGTGCCCAGCGGCGTCGCGCCGTCGGACGACAGCAGGGACAGCGCGCAGTCCTCAATCAGCGGGATGCCGTGCTCGTCCGCCAGCTTGCGCATGGCGTCCACCGGCCCCGGGAAGCCCGCGTAGTGGATGAGGTAGAGCGCACGCGTCTTCGGCGTAATCCGCTTCGCCACGTCCGCCACGTCCACGTCCCAGCGGCTGCCCACGCGGTAGAAGCGCGGCGTCGCGCCCGCGTCCACCACGGCCTCCACCTCCACGCCGTGGTGGTAGGCGGGCATCAGCACCTCGCCGCCGTCCAGGCGCAGCATCTTCATGGTCAGCCAGACGGCGTTGCGCGCGAAGTAGAAGTAGCGCGCGTTGGGAGACGAGAACGGCGGCAGCGCCCCGGGGCGCGGCGGGGCCATCAGCATGCCCGGCCACAGCGTGGGCAGGGACGGAACGAACAGCTTGGCAGTCGTCTTCACCGCTTCCATCGCGCCACCACCTCTTTCGCCGCCGGTACCCACCGGAACTTCGCCGAGCACAGGGCCCGGCCGAAGGCGGTGTCGTTGAACACGTAGAGCCAGGTGTGCCTGCGGACCTGATCCGTCCAGTCGCGCTTCCACACCATGTCCGGCCCCAGGAAATCGAACTCGGTCAGCCCGCGCTCCAGGCAGTGCCCCAGCACCTCCTCCATGAGGAGCTGCCCCGGGCTGCACTCCTTCAGGCGCTCGTCGTAGCCGGGCTTCAGCAGGAAGTAGCGCCCGCCGTATTCCAGGCCGTACTGGAACGCCACCGCGCGCCCGTCCAGGCGCAGGAAGTACAGCGCCAGGCGGTCGCGGTAGGCCGCGTCGCGCGCCAGCTCCGTGTAGAAGCCGCGCGTCTTCGCGTCCTGCGCCATGGCCGTGCCATTCGCGCCCTTCCAGCCGCTCTGCTCCAAGAGCAGCCCCTCCTCCAGGGTGCCCTCCAGGTCCAGCCCGCCGCAGACGCGCTCGAAGGTGACCTTCCCCTTCTCCTCCAGCTTGCGGCGGCGGCGGCGGCAGTTGGCCTTGAACTTGGACGGCAGCTTCGCGAAGTACGCGTCCTTCTTCGCGGGCAAGGGCACGTAGGGCGACTGCAGGGACTCCCACTCGCCCACCGGCAGCCCGTCCTGCTTCGCGGCCTCCAGCAGGCGGAAGCCCACGCCGCCGTCCGGCACGTCCGTCAGCCGCAGCACGTCCCAGCCGCCGGTTTCACGAAGGTGCGACAGGAAGGCCCGGGCCGCGGCGTCCGGCTCCCGCGCCAGCACGTCGAAGCGGCAGGAGTGCGCGTTGGCCGCGGAGGTGAGCTGGCGCACCGGCACGCCGTACATCGACGTGCGCTCCTCCACCAGCGGCAGCGCGGCGGTGAGCGTTCCGTCCTCGCCGCGCAAGAGCAGCACGCGCATGCGCGCCCCGGCGGCGAAGTTGTCCAGCCACAGCCGCAGGAACTCGTGCCGGTAGAACAGCTCGTTGGAGGTCGTCTCCACGAGCGCGTTCCACTCGGCTTCCAGGGTCATGAAGGCCGCCCGGTCGTTGACTTCCTCGACCCGGGGGGCGGCTTGAAAGGGAATGGCTTGCATGTGAGCGGGCCCCAAGGTGGTGATGGGCAGCGCGGCCTACAACCCGCTGCGCGCCATCTTCAGCAGGCAGGCGGCGACCTTGCGGCTGTCGTGTCGGATCTTGGACCCCTCCTTGAGCAGGTCCGCCTGCACCGGAATCACGCCGGAGGACAAGAGCTCCCGCGTCTCCGCCGTGACCATGTAGGAGCCCTTGCGCGCATAGCGCTGGATGGACTCCTCCGAGGGAGCACGGCCGTTGACGAGCACCGCGTCCAGCACCGGCCCCACGTGGTCGATGACGGCCTGCACGTGGTCCAGGCAGTTCATGCCGTCCGTCTCACCCGGCTGGGTCATCAGGTTGGCCACCATGACCTTCAGCGCGCGCGTCTCCTTCAGCGCCTGGGCCACGCCGTCCACCAGCAGGTTGGGCAGCACGCTCGAGTACAGCGAGCCCGGCCCGATGGCGATGAGGTCCGCGGAGTAGATGGCCTCCAGCAGGCCGTCCACCGGGGGCGGCGAGCGGGGGCTGAGCGACACGCGGCGCACGCGGCCCTGGGCGCGGCAGATGTTGCGCTCACCCACCACCTCCGTGTCGTCGTGCATCTGGGCGACGAGCTGCACCGACGCGAGCGTGCTGGGCAGCACCAGGCCCTGCGCGCCCAACAGCTCCCCGGACAGCCGCACCGCCTCCAGGAAGTCACCCTTCAGCTCCGCGAGCGCGGCGATGAGCAGGTTGCCCACCGCGTGGCCGGCGAGGCCCTTCGCGCCGCCGAAGCGGTACTGGAACACGTCCTTCAGCGCGCTCTTGCCCCCCGCGAGCGCCACCAGGCAGTTGCGGATGTCGCCCGGGGGCAGCACGCCGTGCTGGCGGCGCAGGCGGCCGGAGCTGCCGCCGTCGTCGCTCATCGCCACGACCGCGGTGATGTCCACGCCGGGCTGGCCACCCCTGGGGGTCGCGCGGCGGGCCAGCCCCTTGAGCACCATGGGGAGGCCCGTGCCGCCGCCCATCGCGACGATGCGCGTCGGGCGGTTCTTCGGCGCCTGCAGCAGCTCGTTGCGTTCAACGGCCTGGTGCTTGTTGCGCGCGTCGTCCTGGCTCCACTGCTCCGACAACGGCGCATCCACGTCCATGCCCACCATGTTCCGACCCCCTCGCCCATCCCAATCCATGGCCCCACCCTTGGCATCCCGGCCTCCCCCGACAACCGGAGGCCGCGGATGGTCTCAATCACTCACTACTGAACCAGGCTACCGGGCACCCCGCCCCAACAGCACGTGCCGGACCGTGTGGAAGATAATGCCGACGTCCAGGAACAACGACCCGTTCTTCACATAGTAGAGGTCGAACTCCAGCTTGTTGCGCGCGTCCTCCACCGAGGCCCCGTAGGGGTAGCGGATCTGCGCCCAGCCCGTGATGCCCGGCTTCACCGCCTCGCGCAGGCCGTAGAACGGAATCTGCTGCTTGAGCTGCTCGGTGAACACCGGACGCTCCGGACGCGGGCCCACGAAGCTCATGTGGCCCAGCAGCACGTTGAACACCTGGGGAATCTCGTCGATGCGCGTCTTGCGGATGAACTTGCCCACCCGCGTGACGCGGTCGTCGTTGGAGCGCGCCCACACCGCGCCGTTCTTCTCCGCGTCGGTGCGCATGCTGCGGAACTTCCAGAGCGGATACGAGCGGCCGCCCAGGCCCACGCGGTCCTGCCGGTAGAAGACGGGGCCCTTGGAGTCCAGCTTGATGGCCAGCGCCACCAGCACCAGGAAGGGCGAGGCCAGCAGCAGCAGGAGCGACGCCACCGCCACGTCGAACACGCGCTTGAAGGCCCGGCGCAGCGGCGACACCGTCATCTCATCCGCGAAGGCGAAGTCGCTGGCGCGCAGGAACTGCACCGGGATGCGGCGCAGCACGCGCTCGCAGAAGCCCGCCGCATCGTACACCCGCCGCCCGTCCAGCCGGCAGCGCAGGAGCGAGTCCACCCAGTTGGCGCCGCGCATGTCATCCGCGGCCTGCACCACGTAGGAGGCGTTGAGGCGGGACGCCATCGCGTCCAGCGGCTCCTCCACCTTGCGCGGGTCCACCAGGGCCACCACGCGGAAGGACCCCTCGCCGCCGTCTTCAATGGCGCTCGCCACCGCGCGGGCCTTGAGGCCGTCACCGACGACGAGCACCGCGTCGGGTTCACCCACCAGCGCCCGGATGGAGACGCGCACCACCAGGGTGCCGGCCAGGGCGCCCATCGCGCCGCCCAAGAGCGTCCCGGGAGGCAGCACCACCGGCAGGGCCAGCGGCAGGAGCAGCATCACCCCGCCCGCCACCATCGCGGTGACGCCCGCGGCCTTGAGGAAGCGGTAGCCGCGCGTGCGGTCCTCGGCGGCGATGCGAAGGTCGTACAGGTCCAACAGGTACAGCGTGAACTGGAAGGTGACGACGAAGGCCAGGCCCAGTCCCACCAGCGTCGGCCACATCGTGGCGAACGGGGGCTGGGAACCCAGGGGCGCGAAGAGGGCCGCGCAGGCCGCGGCACCCGCGACACAGGCCAGCGCGATCGCCGACGACTCGGCGAGGAAGAACGTCAACTTCTTGGCTGAAAAGTAGTGATGGAAAACGCGAAGCACGTGACTCCTCCAACCCCGACCCGCCGCCGCTCCAGGCCCCCCGCCCTTCGCACCTCATCGGTGCGAGGAGCGGGTCGGGCCCTGAAAACACTCCACCTCGACTGCCTGCCTGCTACTTCTTCACGTAGTTCTTCAGGTACGGGGTCGCGTTCACTTCCGCGCCGTTGAGCACGCAGCCCACCAGCGCCGCGCCCGCCAGCTGCTCCACCGCCTGGTTCACCACCTTGGAGGGGGTGACGTTGGCGCGGATGACCATCAGCACGCCGTCCATCTGGTGGCCGAGGATGGCCGCGTCCGCGAACGGCAGCGTGGGCGGCAGGTCCACGTACACCTCGTCGAAGCCCTCGCGCACCGCCTTGAGGAACTGCTTCATGCGGGTGCTGGCCAGCACCTGGGTGCTCTCCTCCGGCGTGGCGCCGGCGGGGATGACCGCCAGCCGCGTGGAGTTGAAGCGGCGCACCACGTCGCGCACGTCGCACTCACCGGCCAAGAGCTCCGCCAGGCCCTGCTTGTTGCGCATGCCCAGCGTGGGGGCCACCTGCCCCCGGCGCAGGTCCGCGTCCACCAGCAGGATGCGGCGCTCCGGGTTCGCCCGGGCGGCGGCCAGGGCCAGGTTCACGCTCGTCACCGTCTTGCCCTCGCCGGGCATCGCGGAGGTGAGCGCCACCACCTTCATCGGGCGCTGCTCGCGCATCCGCTCCAGGCGGTAGTACAGGGTGCGGTACTGCTCGGCGGCCGCGGAAGCAGGGGCCGTGAGCGTCACCACCCGGCGGTCCACCGCGTTGCTGGAAGCCGCGCTGTCATCCACGCGGGGGAGGAAGTTACCGGCCCGCTCCATCGTCGAGTCCATCTGAGTTCTCCAATCCTTTCCGTAAGAGGGCGGCAATTAATTCAGGGTCGTGGGCGAGGAGACGCTGTTCTTGCTCCCAGCCATCGGCATCAAGATCCGCTTCTCCGTCTTGCCCTGCATGTTCGGGACCACCGCCAGGACAGGGAGCGTGATGCGCTCACGGACCTCGGTGCCGTCGCGCAGGCTGTCGTCGCGCATCTCGAGCACGGTGCCGGTGAGGACACCCAGGGCCAGGGCCACCAGAGCGGCGATGAGCAGGCCGCTCATGCGGTCCGGGCGGGCCGGGGAGGAAGGCACCCCGGCGGGCGAGATGACGTTGAACAGGCTCTTGGCGCTCTTGGCCTCCAGCTCCTGGGCGATCTCCGCCTCCACCTTGCGGCTGACCACGCTCTGGTACTTGGTGCGGGCGATTTCGTAGTCCCGGTTCATGACCGCCAGCTCCTGGGCCCAGCGCGGGGTGTTGTTCAGCCGCGCCTGGTACGCCTCGGCCTGCTTCTGGAGGTCCACGATGTCCTTCTGGATGTTGGTGATGAGCTGGGCCACGCGGGTGCGCTCGTTGCGCTCGGCGTACATGCGGCCTTCGGCGTCCTTGCGCTGGGCGCTGATGTCACCCAGCTCGCGCTCCATCCGCTTCACTTCCGGGTGGTCCGGCGTCCACTGCGTCTTGGCCTGCGTGAGGGTGCGGGACAGGCCGCTCTCCGTGGCCTCCAGCCGGCCGGCCTCGCTGTCCGCGGCGTTGCGGGCGCGGGCCAGGTCGGAGCGGCGCGCTTCAGCGGAGCGCAGCTCCTCGGACTTCGTCTGCAGCTGGGCGCTGATGCGCTCCAGGCCGCGCATGTTCATCTCCATCTGCTCGGGCAGCTCGCCCAGGTGGTCCACCTTGAACCTGGCGATCTTGCTCTCCCAGGAGGACACGGCCTTGCCCATGGCGACCATCTCCTCGGTGAAGAGGTCGGTGGCGCGGGCCGCCTGCGTCTGGCGGATCTTCAGCGTCTCCTCGGAGAAGATGGCCGGCAGCCGGTTGGCCACCTGCGCCACCACCTGCGGGTCGCGGCCCGCGTAGGTGAGCTCGAAGGCCGTCTCACCCTCGACGCGCACGGTGAGGTCCTTGCGCATCTGCTCCACCGCCGCCTCGACGCCCTTCTCGGACACGAGCTCCGGGTAGAGGTTCATCTCCTCGATGGCCTTCTGGAGCACCGGCCGCGCCAGGAGCTCCTGGCGGACGGTGACCAGCCGCTGCTCGATGAGCTCGCTCACCGTGCGCTGGACCATCTCCTCGCCGGGGCGCTGCGGCTCCACACGCACCACCACCGACGCTTCATAAATGCTCGGCCGGGTCATCACGATGGCCGCGCCCAACACGAAGATTGCTGCAGCGATCGCCCCCACCAGGGCCTTGCGGCGCCACAGGGCCGAAAGCAACTGGTCCGCCGTCATCCCACGCTCCATGATCCGCTCCTCCACCTTGAACTCCCGAAAGTTGCCTACCAAGCTGTCATGACCAGACGGAGGGCGAACACGTTGCGTGTCAGGTCCCCCGCCCCAGCGACATCCGCCGCACCCACCTGCGCGATGCGGTCGAACGCCCCCTGCAGCGCCAGCTTCCGGCTCAGCCGGTACTCGACGCCTCCACCCACCGCATAGCCCTGCGACACGTTCGTGGTGTTGCGCCACTCCGTGTAGTTCTCACCGGGCGCCGTCCCGTTCCGGAAGAAGCTGGCCGCCCCGAAGGCCGACAGCTTCTGGGTGAAACGGTGCGCCCCCATCACCGACGCGTAGTCCGCCCACACCGCGCCGGAAAAACCGCTCGCGCCCACCAGGTCGTGACCCACGGCGAAGCCGAAGTCGCTGCGCTCGCCCTCACGCACCACTTCCAGGGCCACGCGGGGCAGCCACCCGCCGCGCGACGCGTCCGACGGCAGGTAGCGCACCGGCCCGCCCCGGAGGGTGAGCGTGGTGGGCCGCGTCAGCCGGTAGCGCAGGGCCGCGGAAGCGCCGTGCGCCTGGCTGTAGTCGGCGTCGTACAGGAAGCCCTGGTAGCGGTACTCGGCGCCCAGGGACAGCCGGCGCGTGGTGCGGTACCACAGCTCCACCGACGGGGTGTGCGCGTAGCCCGCCACCCGTCCCGGCTCGATGATGCGCGTCGCTTCGAACGCGTAGTTGCCGCGCACATCCATGCGCTCCGTGACGCGCCCCGTGAGCCCCACCTTCGTCTGTGCATAGAAGGTGGGCGCCGTGGAGCGCGCCAGGCCGTCACGCGGCAGCGACGTGGGGTCGGTGACGCGGAACACCCTGGCGCTGGCGTCCAGCCGCAGCCGGCGGGACAGCACGTCCCGGAAGCCGATGCCGGCGCGGTGGTCCACCGTCGTCTTGCCGGAGCCGTGCCGCGCGAGCAGGTCCGTGGCGTAGAACGAGTCGAGCGTCAGCCGCTCGTTCTTCACGTCCAGGCCCACCCGCGGGGACAGCTTCGTCATGAACTGTCCGTTGGTTCCACCCGACCCCAGACGGATGTCGTTGTCGAAGCGCTCCTCCGCCGTCAGGCGCAGCCGCGGCTCCAGGATGGTGGCCGCCTGCGCGGCCGGCGCGGCGATGAGACAGCCTGCAATCACTGCCCGCTTCCAGTTGCCCCTCACCGCCGCCCTCCCGTCCATACCCACGCCCACGTTCGCTGATTCCGGATGTCTGTCTTTTTTGTCTTCGCGCCCGCCCCGCCTCACGGGACGACGACGGTGTCACCCGGCCGCAGGATGACGTTCTCGCCGTCGGGGGAGACCAGGTCGCTGTAGCGCACCGGGATCTGCCCGCCCTTGCCGTCCGTGCGGATGACGACGATGCCGTCGGAGTTGGCGAAGTCCGTGAAGCCGCCCGCCAGCGCGATGGCCTGCAGCAGCGACACGCGGCCGCGCAGCGGGTAGGCGCCCGGGTGGGCCACTTCCCCCGTCACGAAGACGCGGCTGCTGTTGACCTCGCGGACGATGACCGTCACGCGCGGCTCCTGCACGTACGGCTGGAGGCCCGACTTGAGCGCCTCCGCCAGCTCCGTGGGCGTCTTGCCCGCGGCCTGGATCTCACCCACCATCGGGATGGAGATGAAACCGTCGGGACGCACCGGCACCGTGCGCGACAGCTCCTGGTCACGCCAGACGCTCACGTCGAGCACGTCCTCGCGGCCGATGCGGTAGGGCTGCTCCGCGTTGTCGACCTTCAGCGTCTGCTGGTGAGCACAACCCGACAGGAGGAGCATCCCCATCACCGTCCAGAACCCCGTGCGCCGCATTCCCATCTTCCGCTCTCCTTCGTTCGACTGATGTCCGCGCGGGCCACCGTTCACACGCCCTGAAGGGCCGGGTGGCTCGCTTCTGGCGGAGGCTCTTAGCAGCGCGTGTGCCAGCGACCGGGGAGAGGGAAAACCCTTGGAATGCAGTGGGTTACGGCGTGCCACATCAGGCGCACATGGGCGCATCCGGGAAAAATTCCGGTCCCACCCCGGTGTTCTCCCCTGTGCTTTCTGCCGATCGCTTCCACGGGGTGGAAGAGGATTGCCCAACGTGCGCCCCGCACCTTCCACTTCATCTCCCACTCCCTCTGGGGCCCCCGTGCCAACGCCCTGGCACGCGCCTTGAAGAAGGGTTTGGGCGTCGAACAGCGGTAGTGGTTCAGGGGTCCAATTCAGTCCAGAGGGGGACAGCGGATGGGCAAGGTGGCAGGGGCGGTGGGGGTGGTCTTCATGCTCGGAACCAGCATCGTGGGGCTGATGGGGGCCTCGATGAGCAACGGCATCGAAGCGGGCGTGCTGGGCATGGTCGGCCTGGCCCTGTACGGGGGCAGCGCGCTCCTGAATGGCAAGGCGGCGGAGCCCGCGGGCGTCGCGAAGCAGGCCTAGCGCCGCGCAAGCCGAAGGCTGAAACGCTGTAAGGATTCACGGGCCTTCGGGCCGGATCAGCGAAGAGGGAAGCCAGACTTCCCCCGCTCCCGGCCCGTGGGCCCTTGTCATGTCCGGCCCTCCCCTTCTCTTCAGGGCTGGTGCGGCCCGGCTTCCGGCGCGCGGGGGGCAGGAGCCTCCGGGAGGGCGCGAGGCTCCGCGGCGGGCAGCGGCGGCACCTCGTGCTCCGGCAGCGGCAGCGGTTCGGTGCCCCGGGCTTCCTGGCGGCGCAGGCGCACGGCCCGGCTCCACAGGGCGATGCCGGCCCACGCGCAGATGAGCGCCACCGGCACGGCCACGGCATGGGGCCAGTAGAGCGCCACGCCCGCGAGCACCAGGGGCACCACGCCCGCGCCGAAGACGACCTTGGATTCAGTGCGGCCCAGCTCGCGGTGGTTGGTGACGGCGGCGCCCACGGTGTTGCCCAGGCGCACCGCGCCCGCGGCCGCGCGGCTCATGCTGCCCCGCCCGCCGGGAGCCCCCCGCTGCGAGCGCGGCAGCGGAGACGCGGCCCTCAAGCGCCGCGCCTTGCCGCTGAGCACCACCTCCGTCGCGTGCTCCAGGTCCTGGAGGTACATGTCCTCCATGCACTGGGCGAAGGGCGCGTTCTCCACGGCGACATCGATTTCGGAGTTGCCCAGCCAGCTGGCGGGGTTGAGGTTGGAGGAACCGACGCGCGCCCAGGTGCCATCCGCCACGGCCGTCTTGGCGTGGAGCATGGTGCCATTCCATTCATAGACGCGGATGCCGGCCTCCAGCAGGGGGCGGTAGCCGGCCTGGGTGAGCGGGCGCAGCGCGGGGATGTCGCTGCTGCCGGGCACGAGCAGCCGCACGTCCACGCCGTCGCGCGACGCGGCCCGGAGCGCCTGGACATAGGTGGCGGTGCCCACGAAGTACGCGTCGGTGAGCCACAGCCGCTTGCGCGCGAGCGACGCGATGAGCTGGTCCACGCGGAACAAACCCGCGCTCCAGGGCACCCCGGCCACCACGCGCAGGGACACGTCGCCCATGGGCGTGGAGGCCCGGGCGGAGAGGCAGCCCTCTTCATCCAGGGGAGGCCCCACGGTGCTCCAGCCTTGAGCGAAGGCGCGCACGAGGTCCGCCACGGCGGGGCCGCGGATCTCCAGGCCGGTGTCGCGCCACGGGGCCACGCCCTTTCGCGCGTCGCCCACCCACTTGTGGCTCACGCACAGGCCGGAGACGAAGCCCACCTCGCCGTCCACGGTGAGCGTCTTCCGGTGGTTGCGGCCCAACCACGCCAGGGGCCGGTCGAACTGGAAGGGATTGAAGCAGCGCACCTCCACGCCCGCGTCGCGCAGGGAGCGCCAGTAGTGGTGGGACGCGGGGCCCAGGCAGCCCAGCCAGTCATAGAGGACGCGGACCTGCACGCCGTCGCGAGCACGGACGGCCAGCGCCTCCGCGAAGCCGCGGCCCACTTCATCATCTTCAATGATGTAGTTCTCGAAGAGGATGGAGCGCTCTGCCTGCTGGATGGCGCGCAGCCACGCGGGGTAGTTCTCGCGCGCGTCGCGCAGCAGCTTCACGTCGTTGCCCGGCACGAGCGGTGCGCCGGCGGCGCGGGAGAAGACCTGCTCGGCCAGCCCGTGCTGGCGGCCGCTGATGCCCGCTGACTTCACGATGGCCACGCCGTGTCTCCTCGGGAAATCGGTGCACACCCGAAGGCTCTGGGTGAGGTGCGGCCCCAGGGGGTCCGTCGCAAGGGTTCCAGGGACCGGGGTTCCGGCGCGCTCGCGATGGAGGCGAGGGCCTGGCCGTCCGGCTGTCCTCCCCTCCCTCCTTCCTACCCTCCCCACACGGCTCCACCCAAGCCGCGTGTTCGGGATTCGCTCCCGGCGGGCATGAAGGCGGGCGGCCGGTGCGCCTCCACCTGGGCACGAACAGACGGCCGTTCGTTGTTGTCCAGTGACCAGGCCCGAGACTGCGCAATGGGCACGCCTCCGATTCCGGAGGATGGACGATGGCCGTTGCCCGGACAGACCGCGCTCGTGTCGACGAGCGAGGAGGAGACGAAGGCGTGAATGCACCTGCCCCTGCCCTGCCCCGCTTGTCGTTCGACTTCCCGGACGGCGCCGACTTCCGCACCGGCGTGTCCCACGAGTGGCTGCTGACCAACGGCCGCGGGGGCTATGCCTCCAGCACGGTGGTGGGCTGCAACACGCGCCGCTACCACGGCCTCTTCATCCCCACGCTGGAGAAGCTGGGCCGCACGGTGCTGATGGCGCGGCTGGAGGAGACGGCGCTGGTGGACGGGGAGCGCTACCGGCTCGCCTGCGAGGAGCACGCGGACGGCAGCGCGCGGGAGGATGGCGCGAGGCACCTGCGGCGCTTCCACCTGGAGGGGCTGATGCCCGTCTGGGAGTTCGCGGTGGGACGCGCGCGGCTGCGCCGGCGCTGCGTGATGGTGCACGGCGAGGACACGGTGTTCCTCGAGTGGCGGCACCTGTCTGGCCCGGAGGTGACGCTGCACCTGCGGCCGTTCCCGGTGCTGCGCCCGCACGACGGGCCCCTGTTGAAGGACGCGGGAGAGCCCATCGTCACGCTGCGTGGCCCGCTGGTGGAGCTGCGCAACGGCGAGGACGGTCCCCGGCAGCGGATGCGGCTGTATTCGGAGGGGCCCACTCCGTTCGTGAGCCTGGAGGAGACGTCGAAGCCGCAGCACCTGCGGCTGGAGAAGGCGCGCGGGTATGACTTCACGGAGGTGCAGCGCTCGCCGGGCTACTTCACCGCGACGTTGAAGCCCGGGGGCACTTTGTATTTCGGGCTCACGACGGAGAAGCCGGTCCACCTGCTGGAGCGGAAGCCCGCGGAGGTCTTCGAGCGGGAGCTGCTACGGCAGCAGCGACTGCTGGAGCAGGCCCCGGAGCATGGGCGGACAGGAGTGCCGGCGCGGCTGGTGCTGGCGGCGGACCAGTTCATCATTGATCCGCCAAGGCCGGCGGACGCCGCGTGGGCGCGGTCGATGGGCCTGGAGGCGAGGAGCGTCATCGCGGGCTACCCGTGGTTCACGGACTGGGGCCGGGACACGATGATCAGCCTGGACGGGCTGACGCTGGCCACGGGGCGCTACCGCGAGGCGGCGGCCATCCTGCGCACGTTCGAGCACTACGTGCGGGACGGGCTGATTCCGAACTACTTCCCGGACGGGGAGAACGAGGGCGTCTACCACACGGCGGACGCGACACTCTGGTTCTTCCACGCGGTGGACCGCTACCTGGAGGAGACGGGAGACGAGTCCCTGCTGCGCGACCTGTTCCCGACGTTGCAGGACATCGTGGCGCACCACCAGAAGGGCACGCGCTTCCACATCGGCGTGGACCCGGCGGACGGGCTCCTGCGGCAGGGACAGGAGGGCTATCAGCTCACCTGGATGGACGCGAAGGTGGACGGCTGGGTGGTGACGCCGCGCCGGGGCAAGGCGGTGGAGATCAACGCGCTCTGGTTCAATGCCTTGCGCCTGATGGCGGGCTGGGCGGAGCGGCTGGGCCAGGACGCGGGCCCGTACCGGGGCGCGGCGGAGCGGGCGCAGGGCAGCTTCAACCAGCGCTTCTGGAACGAAGCGGGCGGCTGCCTCTACGACGTGGTGGACGGAGAGGACGGCCGTGAGGACGCGAGCGTGCGGCCGAACCAGGTCTTCGCCATCTCCCTGAAGCACCCGGTGTTGCAGCGCGAGCGGTGGGCTCGGGTGCTGGAGGTGGTGCGCAGGGAGCTGGTGACGCCGGTGGGGCTGCGCAGCCTGGCGCCGGGGAGCAAGGACTACAAGCCGACGTACGACGGAGACCTGCGCACCCGGGACGCGGCCTATCACCAGGGCACGGTGTGGGGCTGGCTGATTGGCCATTATGTAGACGCGACGTTGAAGGTGGCCCCGGACCTGAAGGCCGCGAGGGCTCTGCTTGTTGGAATGGAGGCCCACCTGTCACACGCGGGCATCGGGCAGATTTCTGAAATCTTCGACGCGACGGAGCCCTACCGCCCGCGAGGCTGCTTCGCCCAGGCCTGGAGCGTGGCGGAGGCGCTGCGGGTGTTCAGCAAGACGAACGTGGGGTGATCAGGCTTTCTGGAGCTTCCGCAGCCATCTGGCGGCCCTCGCATGTCCCAGGCTCGCGGCATCACGGAAGTGCCGCGAGGCTCGCGCCTTGGATTGGGGAACGCCCAGGCCTTGCGCGAACATCTGTCCCAGGCTGAAGGATGCCTTGGCATTCCCTTGCTTCGCCGCCCGGCGATACCAGCCAAAGGCACGCATGGCGTCTGGAGGAACGCCATTGCCATTGAGATGGTTGTAGCCCAGGGCCAGCTGGGCATCCACGTCGCCGCCCTTCGCGGCCATTTCGTAATACGCAGTGGCTCGCTTCAGGTTCTTGCGGACGCCCATTCCAAACTCATACGCCAGACCGACGTTGTATGCCGGAATCGGGTGCCCTTGCCGTGCGAGCTTCCGGTAGATCCGGATCGCCTCCTTCTGGCGGTGGGCCTCGGGGCCCCCGAGCAGCAGATGCGCCAGACTTCCCTCGGCGACGGAGCACCCCAGGGCGACGGCCCGGCGATACCAGGCCTCCGCGAGGCCTTTGTTCTTCCGGACTCCCGTTCCGTGGTCATAGGCGAGGCCCAGGTTGAACGCCGCGACGTCGTCCCCCAGCGCGGCTGCCCTTTCGGTCCACATCCGGGAACGCTTCGGGTTACGCCGGACACCGTCTCCAGAGAGGAGATGGAGGCCCACGTTCGTCATGGCCTCCATCTTCCCTAGGCGCGCCGCCGCGAGATAGGCCTCGAAGAGGGCCTCGCGGTCGTCAGGCCGCGTCTCCTCGAGCGTCCACGCCCTGCCCATGGCTGCGTCCGCCAGGGACCTGACGGTTAGCGTCTTCCTTCCCACGTGCGTTTCCATTCCGGCCTACACGACATGAGCCCGACGGACCTGACCCATGCAGTCATCACCCCGGCCAACGCGGCCGGCCTGAAGCGTGTGCGGCAACTGGGCCCTTCACGAATCGAACTGGGCTGGGGCCAGACCCTCGGTTTCGACCCGCTGGGCACCCGGTTGCTCTCGATAGACAAGCTGAACACACCCTACCGCTTGCGGTGGTGGAATCTGGAGACGGCATCGGACGTCCCCGCTGGCTCGGTCGAATTGAAACTGGAGCCCAGTGTGGCCTTTCTCTCGAGCGCGGACCTCATCGTGGCCGGGGGACCGCCGGTCGGCGAGGCCGCGACACCCTGGCGCCCGAGACTCCTCTCCTTGTCCACGACGGACGGTTCGCTCTGGCGTGAGGACACCCTTCCCTCTCCTGTCTCCGGCTTGGGCGCGTCCAGGGACGGCACGTTGCTGGTCATCCTGGAACGTGACGGGGCCTGGCTATGGGACGTGAGGTCCTGGAAACAGATTCGCGACCTGCCTGGGATCGAGGGGGACTTCACCGTGAAGGAGTGTGCCTTCTCCCGGGACTCACGGTTCGCGGCATCGGTGATTTCGCATCATGACCAGGGGCACGAGTGTCTCTACCTCTGGGACCTGACGACGAACGCCCAGCCGTGGCATCTGCCCATTGAACAGCTGCCGTTCGTGTGGAGCGTTGCATTCCATCCCACCCAGCCGCTCCTCGTCGTCGGAGGAAACGCAAGCGAGGTCCTGGTCGTGGATGTGAATGAACGGCGCATCCTGAAATCGATCCCCCACTGCCAATACGCGAGCAATCTCGATTTCAGTCTGGACGGGACATTGCTTGTCGAATCGGGCGACGGCCGTGGCTTCGCGGTCCACCACTTCGATACCGGCGAGGTGTTGTTCAGCCACTCAGACGATGAAGACCTCCAGACGAGTGACGCTGTCTTCTCACCCGACGGTCGCTTCATCGCCTGGGGCCAGGGGGACGGAACCGTGGGGCTGTGGGGCGTGAGCCCCGTGCCTTGACGCTCCAAAACCGGGCGTGACATGACTCCCAGAAGTAGCTCGGACGCCACTTCTGGGGGGAAGCCGTGCGCCAATGTGAGTTCCCTGCTCTCCGAATCAGGTCCCCCGCCGACGAGTGACACCCTGCTCGGTGCGCAGGAGGCCCCGCCCCTTCCAGCCCCGGAAGAGGTCCTGAAGACGCTCAGGAGGACACCATGCTCCGCCTCATCCGCCCCATCACCGAGGGCTACGCGCTGGAAGCACTCGGCATCCTGCTCGCGGTCCTCTTCGTGCGGTGGGTGTTCTCCGTCCTCTCCGCGCCCGCGGCCGGACACGCCCCACCGGAGCCCAACGACCCCGCTGGCTCACCGGGCTACGCGAAGGTGGCCCTGGGGCTTCTCGCGGCGGTGCTCGTGCTGTGGGGTGTGCTGTCCGCGCTCAGCAACAGCGATGACAGCGATGGCCGTCCCGAGGGCGGCCTCCTCCACGTCGTGGCCACGGGCCAGCAACCTGACCGCGACGTCGTCCTGCGCGTGGATGACCAGCCCGTGGCACCGGTGCTCCACGTCGACCATCACCTCGCGTTTCCGGTCCCCAGCGGCCGACATGCGGTCTTCCTGAAGGACTCGGCCGTCGAGGGTTCCCGCGACTTCGAGGTCGATATCCGCGAGGGCGACGCCCTCATGCTCTCCGTCCATCCAGACCTTTGCACCGTGCAGATCGGCATGTCGGCCCTCACCTACGGCCGTCCCTCGCGCTCCACGCCGACCCCGCTGGACGGCGTCGTCATCCGGACCCTGCCCGTGGTGGGGGTGTTCACCCGGACGGAGCTCCCCATGCCGCTTTCTTCGGGAGACTTCCTCTCCTTCAACGAGCTGCCGGATGCACTCTCCCCGGGGCTGAAAGCCCGCATCCTGATTCCCCTTCCCTGCTCCATGACCCAAGACGACCGGACCATCTGGGCCGAGGTGCGCAAACGCTTCCCCGGACTCGACGACGCGGCCCGGCGTGTGGGCTACACGGATGCGGATCCCACGCGGCGTGAAGTCGCCTTCATGGACGAGGAGCGGGTCTTCGAGCTCTTCAAGCAACAAGGCGCGGCCCAGGCGCGCGAGACGCCTCCCTGAGCTAGGGTGCGCCGCCATGGCGACTGCGCGGTACTGGTTGATCAAGAGCGAGCCCTCCGTCTACGCGTACGCGAAGCTGGAGGAGGACGGCAGGACGGAGTGGACGGGCGTGCGCAACTTCGAGGCACGCAACAACCTGCGGGCCATGACGCCCGGGGACCTGTGCCTCTACTACCACTCCAATGAGGACAAGGCCGTCGTCGGCGTGGCGTGCGTCCTCTCCAAGCCGGGCCCGGACCCCACCGCCCCCGGCGAGGACTGGGCTTCCGTGGACGTGGGCCCCGTCGTCGCCTTCACCACGCCCGTGACGCTCGCCACCATCAAGGCCACGCCCGCGCTCAAGGACTTCCCGCTGCTCACCCGCAGCCGCCTCAGCGTGACGCCCACCCCCGCCGAGCACTTCGAGCTCGTCCTGAAGATGGGCAAGACGAAGCTTCCCAAGACCGCCGCGTCAAAGCCCAAGCCGAAAGCCAGGCCCAGAGCCCGCCCATGAGCGCAGCCCGCGAAGTCCGCGCCGACTTCGACCGCGCGACCATCGTGATGTACCAGGCCTATTCCGACGCCATCGCGGACGTGGCCGTGAAGCAGCAGAAGTTCGGCCCGCCGTTCTCCGTGGGCCGGATGACGTGGATCAAACCCAGCCTCCTGTGGCTCATGCACCGCTCCAACTTTGGACGGAAGAGCGGCCAGGAGCGCACGCTCGCGGTCCGCATCAAGCGCTCCGGCTGGGAGGAGGCGCTGGGCTCCGCCGTCCTCACCGGCTACGAGCCGAAGGCCCACGGCTCCCCGGACGCGTGGCGCAAGGCCTTCGAGTCCGCGCCCGTCCACGTCCAGTGGGACCCAGAGCGCACGCTGCGCGGCGCGGGCCTGCCCCACGACAGCATCCAGGTGGGCCTGAGCCGCGCCGTCATCCAGCGCTTCGTGGAGGACTGGACCGTGTCCATCACCGACCTCACGCCCCTGGTCCAGAAGCTGCGCAAGCACCTGGACGACGGCCGCGCGGACCAGGCCACGCGCCTCTTGCCGAAGGAGTCCGTCTACCCGGTGCCCCCGGAGCTCGCCCGGCGCCTGGGAATGTGAAGGGCCCTCCAGAGAAGTCCGCTCCTCCGACGCGAGTTGTTATGTTCCGGCAATGGCGGACATCCCCTCCCTGGAGACCCTGCGGGCGCAGATTGAACGCATCGACGAGGACATCCTCGATGCGCTCCAGCGGCGCATGGCCCTGGCCGACGACGTGGCGCGCGCCAAGCTGGTGACGGCCTGGCCCTTCCGGGACCCGCAACGCGAGGACCTGCTCCTGCGCAAGCTGCGCGGCCGGGCAGCGGAGCGCGGCCTGGATCCGCACGAGGTGGAGCGCCTCTACCGCGTCATCCTGGACATGTCCGTGGCCCGGCAGCAGGCGCTGGTGACCCGGCTGGACACCACGCCCCTGCGCGTGGGCTACCTCGGCGTCGAGGGCTCCTACAGCCACCTGGCCGCCCGCCAGCGCTACAGCCAACGTCCTGGCGGCGTGCTCCTCACCGGCTTCGACACCGCCCGGCAGGCCGTGGAGGCCCTGAAGCAGGGCGCGCAGGACCTGCTGCTCTTGCCCATCGAGAACACCACCGCCGGCAGCATGAACGAGGTCTACGACGTGCTCGCCGCGGGCGACGCCGTCATCACCGGCGAGGTGGTGAGCCAGGTGGACCACCGGCTCTTGGGCGTGAAGGGCGCGAAGCTGGAGGACCTGCGCGAGGTGCTCTCCCATCCGCAGGCGCTGGCGCAGTGCGAGGACTTCCTGCGCACGCACGTGCCCGGGGCCCGCGCCGTGCTGGGGCCGGACACCGCCGTCGCCGCGCGGATGGTCGCGGACCGCAACGACGTGACGGTGGCCGCCATCGCCAGCGAGTCCGCGGCCAGCCGCTTCGGGCTCGTGGTGCTCGCCCGCGACCTGCAGCCCGGCTCGGACTTCACGCGCTTCGTGGAGGTGGGGCGCCAGCCCACGCCGCTCGCGCCGGACGTGCCGTGCAAGACGTCGCTGCTGGTGGTGCTGGAGCACCGCCCGGGCGCGCTGGGCCAGGTGCTGCAGCGGCTCACGCAGCGTGGGGTGAACCTCTCCAAGCTGGAGTCGCGCCCCATCCCGGGCGCGCCGTGGCAGTACCGCTTCTACCTGGACGTGGAGGGCCACGCCGCATCCGCCGCGGTGACGGCCGCGCTGGACGACCTGCGCCCGCTCACGTCGTCGCTGCGCGTGCTGGGCACGTACCCGCGAGCGGAGCCCGTCGATGGCTGATGCCGCCCCCCGCCGCATCGCCTTCCAGGGCGAGCGCGGCGCGTACGGCGACGAGGCCACGGGCGCCCTCTTCGGCGCCTCGGTGACGCGCATCCCCTGCCCCACCTTCCGCGACGTCTTCCAGGCCGTGGCCCGGGGCACGGTGGACGGCGGCGTCGTCCCCATGGAGAGCGCGCTCGCGGGGCCGGTGGCGGAGGTGGTGGACCTGCTCCTGGAGTTCACCCCGCCCATCGCCGGTGAATTGCGCCTGCGCGTGCGCCACTGCCTGCTCGCGCCGCCGGGCCGCGCGCTGGAGGGCCTCACGCGCGCGCTGTCGCATCCCCAGGCGCTGGCGCAGTGCGGGGCCTGGCTGAGGAAGCACCACCTCCAGCCCGTGCCCGAAGCGAACACCGCCGTGGCCGCGCGGCGCGTGGCGCAGGAGGCCCTGGAGGGCACGGCGGCCATCGCCAGCCGGACCGCGGCGGAGCTCTACGGCCTCACGGTGCTGGCGGAGGACATCGCGGACTCACCGGACAACGCCACCCGCTTCCTCGCGGTGGGCCCGGCCGTACCGCCCAATCTGGGCTCGCGGTGGAAGACGTCCGTGGTGCTCACGCTCGACAACGGCCCCGGCGCGCTCGCGGGCGTGCTCTCGGCCTTCGCCGCGCGAGGGGTGAACGTCGCGCGGCTGGAGTCGCGGCCCGGCGGCGTGCGCGCGTGGGACTACCGCTGGTGCCTGGACGTGGATGGCGCGGAGGACTCCGCGCCGGTGAAGGCGGCCCTGGCCGAAGCCCGGAGCGTGTGCACGTCGCTCCGGGTGCTGGGCAGCTACGCGCTCAGCGACTGACGGCCTGGGCCGGAGCGGCGGCCTGCGTCCCATCGCCGTTGCTCACGGCCTCCGTGTACGCGGCGCGCACGATGTTCGTGTAGCGCTGGAGCGCGCCCAGCTGCTCCAGGCGCAGCGCCTGCGGCCCGTCGCACAGCGCCTTCTCCGGCGTCGGGTGGAAGTCCACCAGCACCATGGACGCGCCCGCGATGAGCCCCTGGCCAATCGCGTGGAAGATGTCCGGCAGCCCGTCCGGCGGGGCCTCCGCGCGGCCAATGGCGTGCGAGGGGTCCACGCACACCGGCATGCGCGTGAGGCGGCGCACCACCGGCACGTGCGCGAAGTCCACCATGTTGCGGTGCGGGTCGCCCAGGTGCGTCTTCACGCCGCGCAGGCAGAAGACAATCTTGGGGTTGCCCTCGCTCGCGACGTACTCGCACGCGTTGAGGGACTCCTCCAGCGTGATGCCCATGCCGCGCTTGAAGAGCACCGGGAAGGCGTGCTGCTGGCCAATCTGCTTGAGCAGCTCGAAGTTCTGCGCGTTGCGCGTGCCCACCTGGAGCATCACGCCCGTGGGGGCTCCCGACTTCTTCAGCGCGTCGTTGATCTCGTCGATGTGGCGCGGGTGCGTCACCTCCATCGCGATGACCTTGATGCCGTGCTTGCCCGCGGAGTCGAACACCCAGGGCAGGCACTTCGCGCCCAGGCCCTGGAACTCGTACGGGTTGGTGCGCGGCTTGTACGCGCCCATGCGCGTGGTGTTGATGCCGCAGCGGGCGAGCGCCGCCATCATCGCGTCCACGCTCTCCAGCGAATCCACCGCGCACAGGCCCGCGAAGAGGTTCACCGAGCGGTCATCGAAGGTGACGCCGTTGTACTCGAAGCCCGCAGTGGTCCGCTGACCGCCGTGCCGGCCGATGATGCGGTACTTCTGCGAGACGCGGACCACCTGGCGCACGCCGGGCAGCTGCTGGAAGGGCTCCAGCGGCACCTGCGCGGTGGAGCCCAGCAGGTACAGCTCCGTGATGGTGGACTCGGCGCCCCGGACCACATGGACACGCGGGGTGACGCCCTCGTACTGCGAAGCGAGTTGGAGGACGGCATTCACGACGGATTCGGGGGAATCCGGCTCGAGCATCACGATCATGCGAAGGGTTCTCCTGGTGGGGGGGCCGCTCGGCATTCAACACCGGCGTCCCGCCCTTTCCCTCCGCTTTTGTAAAAATTTGATGGGAGCGGCCTAGGAGGAGGCGGGGCGCAGGCGGGTCGCCAGCTGGGTGTAGTGCTCCCGCTGGGTAGGGTCCCCCAGGTGTTCCCAGACGTCCGCCAGGGCCTTGGCCGCCTCCACGTAGGCGGGCGACAGCTCCAGCGCCAGTTCGAAGACCTGACGGGCCAGCCGGTAGCGGGCCTTGTCCGGCCGCCGGCCCTGGGTCAACAGGGCATTACCCAGGGAGTAGACCTCGATGGCGGCGGCCTCGCGGTAGCCGGGGGTGGGGTTGAGCTGGACCGCCCGCTCCATCAGGAGGGCGGCGGCCTCCGGTTCACCCAGCTCCAGCTGGCAGAGCGCGGCCTCGCGGTGGGGGTCCGCCGCGGCCGGGTCCAGCTCGATGGCGCGCTGGAAGCCCTTCAGCGCCTCTTCGGTGCGCCCCAGCTGCTTGAGCGCGAAGGACTTCGCGGTGAGCGCGGGGAAGTGGCGCGGATCCACGCTGAGGACCTGATCAAACGACTGGACCGCGGCCTCGTGGTTGCCGGCCATGGAACGGTGGACGCCCTCGTTGAACGCCGCGAACAGCAACGACCTGGACATCTTCGGTTCCCCCAGCGGACAGGATTCGCAACGCCGCGCGCTTCCACGCGGCTCGAAAGCGCAAGCCTGTCACCGGGGACTGACACCTCGCAAAGGTGCGCCCCGACCCCGGCTGATGGCATCCATCGCGATCCGCTGATGACGCGGGCGGCCTCCCACGGAACGCCCGGTTCCGCCGTCCGGAATTCGCCACTGTCCCGGGCCGCCCCTCCCGCGCCAGGTCGCGAAGGAAGTCCGGGTGGAGTCCTCGCGAGGCTTGCATGCGGGTGTTCGAGCGCGTCATCGCGCCGCGGCTGGGAGGACCTGGCCGCGCGACTCCTCGTCCATCGCCGCGAGGAAGCCCGTGGTGAAGTCCGGGTAGCGCGGCGTCCAGCCCAGCGCCTCCAGCTTCGCGGCGCTGATGGCGCGGTCGCCGCGCAGGGACTCATGCAGCGACTCGAAGGGCACGCGCGGCGGCATGGGCAGCCCCAGGTGCTGGCAGAGCCAGGAGGCCGTCTCCTCCTGCGTCGCGGGCCGGCGGTCGGCCGCGCAGTACACCTCGCCCGGAGCGCCGCGCTCGAGCACCACGCGCACCGCCTCCACCAGGTCGTCCACGTGGATGCGCGACAGCCGTCCCCCACCCGACTCCGGGATGCGCAGCGTGCCCGCCTTCAGCCGTCCGGACGTGCCGCGCCCCGGGCCGTAGATGCCCGCGATGCGCAGGACGCTCGCGCCCAACGGAAGGAAGAGGGCCTCCGCCTCCAGCCGGGCCCGGGACGTCGCGGAGGCCGTATCCACCGGCGTGGACTCATCCACGTGCCCGCGAGCGGAGCCATAGACGCCCGTGGAGGACAGGTAGACGAGCCGCGATGGACGCGAGCCGGCCAGCCCCTGCGCGAAGCGGGCATCCAGCCCGGCATCCGGCGGAACGGAGTCCACGACGTGCGCGCCCGCGGTCCGTGACAGCGCCTCATCCATGGACACCACCCGGACGCCCGCGCCCTCCAGCACCGCGCGGCGGGCCGCATCCCGGGTCGTGGCCAGCACCTCGCGGCCCGCGCGGGCCTCCGCCACCGCGAACCGCGTGAGCGTGTAGCCACAGCCAAGCAGGAGGAGCGGAGCGGTCATGCCCTCCGCGATACCGGGCAACGGCTGCTCCGCGCAAGGCCCGCCCCCAACGTGAACGGCCCTCCTCCCGTCATCCGGAAGAAGGGCCGTCGTCTCACGTCTTCAAGGCCGGCTTCAGAACTCCGCGCTCGCGCGAGGGTCGATGATGCCGCACTCCTTGATCTTGTAGAGCAGCGCCTTGTAGCTGATGCGCAGCTTGCCGGCGGCGCGGCGCTTGTTCCACGCGGTGCGCTGGAGCATCGCGAGGATGGCCTCGCGCTCCGCGAGCATCGCCGCGCGCTTGCCAATGTCCTTGAGCGACAGCTCCCCGGCCGGAGGCGGCGGGGGCGGCGGCTGGGGCGCGTCGAACGGGTTCGCGTAGCGCTGCGGCGTCACGGCGTTGAACGGCGTGGCGTCCGACACCGGGGCCGGCGTCAGCATCACGCCGCGCGCGGGCATCTCCAGCACCTGCACGCCCGAGTTCGAGACCGCCGCATGCGAGGGCGGCGGGGCCGCGAAGACGCGGGCGGACTCGTCCAGGTGGCGCGACGGCGGCGGGATGAACTCGTCCCCGCCCCCGAACGACGTGGGCAGCGACGGGGCGCTCGCCGGAGCACGGCCCCCGGCGTGGATTTCGTCCAGCACCAGGGTCGGGTCCTTCAACACGCACAGCCGGCGGACCATGTTCTCCAGCTCGCGCACGTTGCCCGGCCACTCGTAGTCGGTGAACGCGTGGAGCACCTCGGAGGGCAGCTCGGACACGTTCGTCATGAAGCCGCGGCCGTACTTCTTGAGGAAGTGGTCGGTGAGCGGCACCACGTCCTCGCGGCGCTCGCGCAGGGGCGGCAGGCGGATGGCCACCACGTTGAGGCGGTAGTAGAGGTCCTCGCGGAAGTTGCCGAGCGCGATCTCCTTCTCCAGGTCGCGGTTCGTCGCCACCACCACGCGGCTGTCCACGCGGACGCTCTTCTTGCCACCGACGCGGAAGAACTCCTCGTCCTGCAGCACCTGGAGCAGCTTCGCCTGGAGGCGGATGGCCATCTCGCCAATCTCATCCAGGAAGATGGTGCCCTGGTCCGCCAGCTCGAACTTGCCCGGCTTCTCCGCCGTGGCGCCCGTGAAGGCGCCGCGCTCGTGGCCGAACAGCTCGCTCTCCAGCAGCTCTCCCGGCAGCGCCGCGCAGTTCACCTTGATGAACGGCCGGCCATGGCGCTGGCTGCGCGCATGGATTTCCCGGGCAATCACTTCCTTGCCCGTACCGGACTCACCCAGCAGCAGCACCGGCACGTCCGTGTCCGCGATGCGCTCCACCAGCGCACGCGCGCGGCGCATGGCCGGCGACGTGGAGATGAGCACGCGGGCCTCCGCCGCGGCCTCCGCGGGCGTCAGCACCACGCGGGGCGCGGGCGCGGTCGCCTGGCGCTCCGGCACCCGGGTCCCCAGGGCGCGCGCGAGCACGTCCTGCAGCTCGTCGTTGCCAAAGGGCTTCGCCAGATAGTCGGACGCGCCCATCTTCAGCGCGCGCACCGCGTCGTCCGCGCCGGACAGCGCGCTCAACACGATGACCGGGGCCGTGCCGCCCGTCCCACGGTAGCGGCGAAGCACCTCCAGGCCACTCATCTCCGGCATCACCACGTCCAGCAGCACCGCGTCGAACGAGCCACCGGAGAGCATCTCCAGCGCCTGCGAACCGCTCGACGCACAGCGCACCTGGTAGCCCGAGCTGCCCAAGAGCTCGGACAGGAACGTGCGCACCGACTCCTCGTCATCCACCACCAGCACCGCGATCCGATCCATCCCCACGCCTCCGCTCGCCCTGTGCATCAAACCCTCGTGAACTGAATCAAACCGACATCAAGCGGGCCGGACCGGCCGCCCGCCGAAGCTCGCGTGTACGCCTCAAGGTCTGCAGTGCCGCGCCCAGGAGCTGGGTGGGAGCCCCCACCGTGTCCGGGAAGCTCACCGCCCCCAGCTCCAGCGCCGTGCGCACCACGCGACCCTCCATCTGGAACCGGGCGGCCTCGAACCGCGCCTCCACCCGCGCCAGCACCTCCGGCACCGCCTCCGAGGGCGTGCCCGGCAGCAGCATGGCGAACTGACTGTCCCCTACCCGTGCCACCGCGTCGGCCTCGCGCACCGTCTGTCCCAGCACCACCGCGCTGTAGACGAGCAGCCGCTCCGCCATGCTCTTGCCGTGCTCCTTTCGAAGCGCGCTCCACCCCGTCACCTCCGCCGCCACCACCGAGAACGTCCCGCCGTAGCGCTCCGTCCGGCGGGCCTCCAGCCCGATGAGGGCCAGCAGGAACGGCCGGTTGTAGAGCCCCGTCACCGGATCATGCAGCGCCAGCGCCGTGCCGGCCTCTTCGCCCGCCGCCGCGCGCTCCACCGACTGCTTCAGGCGCATCTGCGCGTGCAGCTTCATGGACAGCTCCGCGCCATCCACCGCGCGCGGCACCACGTCCACGCACTGCCCCTTCTCCACGCAGTAGCGCCACGCGTCCCGGTCATGCGAATCCACCAGGTACATCATCGGCACCGTGCCCTTGCCCACCTGGCGCAGGCGCCGCGCCGTCTGCACCGCCGCGTAGTCCGGTGGCTGCGCGGCCAGCAGCACCGCGTCCGGGCGGATCACCTCGAAGAGGGGCACCGCCGCGTCGAAACGCGTCAGGGGAACCACGCGGAAGCCCGCCTCGCCCAGGAGCGCCCGGGTGCGCTCCAGGTCCTCCGCGCGCGGCTCCACCAGCAGCACCGTAGGAGGCTGGCCCGACTTTCCCGCTCGCTTGCGCTTCACGCCCACCGTCGACCCCTCCTTTCCAGCATTTTCTGCCCCACCACCCCTCCCACCCGCCCAGATTTACAGCCCCGTCACTTTTGCGCCCTTCGTATCCCCTCGGATTTCTTAGGAAAGGGCACTCCGTTACCCATCCTGGCCCACGGTTTTAGCAATGGGTATGCCATTCATCACCTCGCGGATCCGGGCTTCCAGGGCCTCGGCGTCCACGCGGTGCTTGAAGGCAGGCACACCCTCGATGAGGACCACGGGGATGTCGTAACGCCACGCCTCGAAGAGGTCCGGGCTCTGGAGGATGTCGGTGACGTAGAGCTCGAACGGCAGCCGGCCCTGTACCTCCTCGACCACGGCGAGGGCCTTCACGCAGAGGGAACACCGGGGTTTCGAGTAGATATCGACTCGCATGCGTTGCAGGATGGGCGCTCGATGCGCGGCGTGTGTGGTGATTTTTCGACGATGCCCCTCAAGGACCTGGTCGTCCACCTCGGGAATCGCCGGGCCACCGGCACCCTGAACGTGGAGCGGGGAGACGTGCGCAAGCAGCTTCAGCTGCGCGACGGCCACGTCATCACCGCCAGCTCCAACCAGCCGCGCGAGTACTTCGGCCAGTTCCTCATCAACCAGGGCCACCTGACGGAGGACCAGCTGGAGCGCGCGTTCGCCACGCAGGCGGAGACGCACATCCTGCTGGGGAAGATCCTCATCATGACGGGCACGGTGTCGGAAGCCACCGTGCGCACCACGCTCTCCCACAAGTTCCGGGAGATGCTGCTGGATGCCTTCACCTGGGAGGAAGGCGGCTTCGACTTCCGCGCCACGGACGCCGCGCCGGAGCTGGAGGGCCTGGACGTCAGCGTGGACCTCCTGGACGTACACCGCGAGGGCGAGTTCCGCGAGACGGCGTGGCAGGCCATCCGCGCGGTGTTCCCTTCCGGCCGCGTGCGCCTGGAGGTGGACGAGCGCAAGCTGACGGACCGCAAGGCCGGCAGCATGGACGAGCGCATCGTGCAGCTGGCGAAGGACGGCCTGAGCATCGACGGCATCGCGCTGGCGCTGCACGCCACCGACTTCTTCCTCTACCAGCGGCTGTACGCGCTCTACCGGCAGGACGCGCTGCGCGTGTCGGACGAGGCGCCCCTGCCCGCCCCGGAGCCCGGCTCGCACACCGTCGTGGTGGTGGAGGATGACGACGACGACATGGACTCGGGCGGCGTCATCGGCTCCGAGTCCTCCTCCGACGAGGTGCTCCAGGCCGCCCAGCTCTTCCTGGACGCGGGCAACCTGCGCGACGGCGAGGCGCTGGTGCGGCGCGCGCACGAGATTGCCCCCTCCGAGCACACCGCGAAGCTGCTGCGCGACGCGGAAGGACGGCTGCTCGCGGAGCTGCGCAAGGCGCTGATGGAGCCGTCGCGGGTGCCGGCGCTGATGGTGACGCCCGCGCACCTGAAGACGCTGCCGCTCACGTCACCGGAGCGCTACCTGCTGTCGCGCATCGACGGACGGCGGGACGTGGCGGCCATCGTGCACGTGTCGCCGCTGCAGGAGCTGGAGGCGCTGAAGTTCTTCCAGGGCTTCGTGGACACGGGGCTGGTGAAGCTCACCCCGCGTCCGCTGTCCTGACCGCCGCGCCTCAGTGCTTGCCGGCGGCGCCCGCGGGGGCCGTCACCTCCACCGGCGCGGGGATGCGCTCCAGCGCCAGGCGCAGGGCCTCGCGGCCCAGGTAGGAGCCGCGGATGCGCCACTTCGGGTCGTTCACGATGAGCGCGGCCACGGCGATGCGCGGGTTGTCCTTGGGCGCGAAGCCCACGAACCACGAGTAGTCCCGGAAGGGCTCGCGGTCCGCGAGCGTGCCCGTCTTGCCCACGGCGTCCTTCACCTGGAAGCCGCGCTCGCGGAAGACGCCGCGCGCGGTGCCGTGGGTGACGGTCTCCTCCAGCATCCGCGTGAGCTCGCGCGCGGCGGTGGGCGTGAGCACCGGCTCCGGCTCCGGCAGGGGCATGAAGGGCTCCGGCTCCACCAGCACGGGGTCCACCCAGCGGCCGTCGTTGGCGGCGACGGAGGCCAGCAGCGCGCCGTGCAGCGGGGACAGGTACACGTCGCCAAAGCCCGCGCCGGTGTTGGCGAGCGCGAAGCCGTCCTCCGGGATGTACGCGAGCGACACGTCCAGCGGCTGGGCGAAGGGAATCTCGCGGTTGAAGCGCAGGCGCGCCGCCATGCGCTTGAGGGCGTCCGCGGAGAGGTGCTTGCTCGTCATCTTGGCGAAGATGACGTTGGCGCTCTTGCCCATGGCCAGCGCCAGCGAATAGCAGGCGCCGTCGCGCTCGGTGTCCTCGAGCTGCCGCTCGTTCAGCCGGCGCTTGCCGCCGTGGAAGCACGCCTCGGTGTCGGGCGACACGCCGGCCTCCAGCAGCGCGCTGCCGGTGACGATCTTGAAGATGCTCGCGGCCGGGTACACCGCGCGCACGGGCAGCCCGCGCAGCTCCGGCTTCGCCTCCGAGTGCTCCGCCATCGCGAGGACGCGGCCGGTGGAGGGCTCCAGCACCACCGCGGCGCCGTAGGGCACCTGGTAGTTCTGCATGATCTTCGTGAGCGACGCCTGGAGGCCCGGGTCGATGGTGAGCACCTGATCCGGCGCGCTCTTGCCGCCCTTCACCACCAGCTTGTTGCCCTCCAGCTTCGCGCGGGCCACCAGGTCCTGCGCGCGGGGCAGCCCCTGGAGCTTGCCGAACGGCGGCGCCTTCTCCCGCGAGGGCACCGGCATCGGGGGCACCATGCCGGGCTCCAGCGCGGCCTCGTCCTTCGTGGCCAGCGCCTCCGCCAGCGCGCGGGCATCCACCGGGCGCGTGTCCGTGCCCGGCCCGGCCACCACGGCTTCAGGGGTCGTCCCGGAGTCCGGAGCCTGCGCGATGCTCGCGGCGGCCCCCGCGTCCGGCGAAGCCGCCTGTGCGCGCTGCTCGGCCTCCACCTTCTCCACCAGCGCACGGGCACCCGCGGGGCCCGCGTCCGTTGCCAGCGCGGTCACGGCCTGCGCCAGCGCCTGGGCGTCCGTCGGGGCGGCGGGTGACGACGCGGTGCTCGCGTCCGTCCCGGGCGCGGAGGCGCCCAGGAGCAGCGTGAGGGGGAACAGCGGCAGGGCGGCGAGGAGGCGGCGCTTCGTCATGCTTCGGGGCTCTCCTTGGGGGGCAGGGAGCAGACCGCCGGATCCTAGTCGCTGAGGGCGCGCTGTCCACGGCTTGCCTCCTCGACTGCTGCCTTCGTCAGGGAGAAACCTGGGAAGGTGACCGGAGGTCCAGTAGGGTCCTGTGCACCTTGGACGGACTCAAAGAGACATTGGTGATCTGGGCAGCGGAGCTGCGACGGGCCGTGAGAAGCGGCCGGGCCATCGTGCTGCTCGGGCTCTACAGCATGTTCTCCGCGCTGGTGCTGCTCGTGGTGGGCTTCGTCACCCGGGATCTGCAAGCCCAGCTGAACGCGAAGCTCGGCGCGAACGGCGAGGACTCGGAGTTCGCCACGAAGGCCGCGGAGCAGCTGCACCAGGGAGTGCTGGGCTTCCTCACCAACAACGACACCGCGATGATGGAGGCCCTGGCGCAGGTGCCCATCGTGGTGCTCATCGTCTTCAAGGTCACCCTCTTCTTCCTGCCCGCCTACATCGCGCTGATGGGCTTCGACCAGGTGAGCGGCGAAGTGGGTCCGCGCTCCATGCGCTACCTCACGGTGCGCGCGCGCCGCTCGTCGGTGCTGCTGGGCAAGTTCCTCTCCCAGGCCACGCTGCTGGTGGGGCTGGTGCTGTTCATCGACCTGGCCATCTTCATCTACGCGCGCATCCTCAACGACGACTTCGCCTTCGGGGTGCTGGTGCTCAACCTCCTGAAGTTCTGGGTCGCCACCATCGTCTTCTCGCTGGCCTACGTGGCCCTCACCAGCCTGTGCTCCAGCCTCTTCCGCAGCCCCGCGGTGAGCCTGGTCTTCAACTTCATCCTGCTCTTCGTCTTCTGGCTGATGGACTCCGTGGGCCGGGCCGTGAGCGCGGAGAACCTGCTGCGCTTCGTGCGCTACCTGTCCCCGTCCAACTACTCGGGCAACCTGCTGCACCCGAAGCTCGCCGAGTTCGCCGTCAGCGGCGCGGCGTACGCCGCCTTCGCGGCCGTCTTCCTCTTCGGCGCCTACGGCGTCCTGCGCGCGAGGGACCTGTGAGCGACCCGGCCATCCAGCTGTCCAACATCTCCAAGCGCTTCGGCCCCAAGGTCGCCGTCAACGCGGTCAGCTTCCAGGTCCAGCAGGGTGACGTCTTCGGCCTCATCGGACCCAACGGCGCCGGCAAGACGACCACCTTCTCCATGATGTGCGGCTACCTCTACCCGTCCGAGGGCTCGCTCCAGGTGATGGGCGTGTCGCCCACCACGCCCGGCGCCCTCAAGGGCCGCGTGGGCGCGCTGCCCCAGGACGCGGTGCTGCCCCCCGGCTGGGAGGTGGGCGCGCTCCTCATGTACTGGGCCCGCCTGTCGGACCTGCCCCAGCCGGAGCACGAGGCCCGGGGCGCCCTGGAGAAGGTGGGCCTGATGGAGGCCTGGAAGGTCCAGACGCAGGCGCTCAGCCACGGCATGGCCAAGCGCGCCGCCATGGCCCAGGCCCTGATGGGCCGCCCGCCCCTCGTCCTCCTGGACGAGCCCACCGCCGGCCTGGATCCGCGCATCGCCGCGCAGGTGCGCCAGGTCATCAAGGACATGAAGGGCACGCAGACGGTGGTCGTCTCCAGCCACAACCTCCAGGAGTTGGAGGAGCTGTGCGACGCCGCCGCCATCCTCGACAAGGGCTCGCTCGCGCAGGCGGGCACCATGTCCGAGCTCACCGGCCAGGGCGCCGAGTTCCGCGTCCAGATTGCCCGGGGCGACGTCATCATCCCCGAAATCACCTCCCTGCCCGGCGTCACCGACGCGCGCATGGAGGGCCCGGACGTGCTGCGAGTGCGCTTCGACGGCCAGGCCCACAAGGCCGAGGAGGTCATCAGCCGCACCGTCGGCCACCTCCTCCAGCACCAGGTGCTCATCCTCGGCGTCAGCCGCGGCCGCCGCCTGGAGGACCGCGTCCTTCAGCTGCTGTAGGCCCCCGCCCCACGGAGGCTCACCCCGCCTTGCGCACCCAGCCCACATAGTGGGCGCCGCGGCGCTCCATGCGGACGAGCGTGTTGCCCGTCGCGTCGCACCACGCGGGCAGGTCCGCCTCCAGCCCGCGGTCGGTGGAGATGAGCTCCACCAGCGCCCCGGCCGGAAGGCGGCGCATCGCCTTGGCGATCTCCAGGATGGGCACCGGGCAGAGTGCCCCGGACGTATCCACACGCACACCGGCTTCCATGGCCGTGCATCCTGGCACGAAACCCTGACTGCCAAAGTGGCAGGACGCGCGCCGTGAGAGGGAATTTTGGTCCTCCCTGCGTCGTTGTCCGCCCCTTCGAGGCCTCTGGATTCGTGGCGGACGCAGGCGGTCATCGCGGCTTGCGTGTCTGGAATTCCCTCTGTTAAGTACCCCGCCCTTTCCCTACCCAGACACCCGCTTGGGGCCCGGAGTCGGACCTATGGCGCAGGAGCATTCCCAACCCATGAAGCCCAATGTCATCGTGGCCTTGCTGGTCGGCCTGGTGCTCGGGTTCGTTGGCGGCCGTGCCGCCAGCGGCTCGAAAACCACCCCCGGCAACACGCCCTCCGTCGCGCAGGCAGCCAACAAGCCCGCGCGCGCCGTGGACCCCACCATCTTCAAGGTGCCCGTCGACGGCGCTCCCTCGAAGGGCAGCGTCAACGCGCTGGTCACCCTCGTGGAGTTCTCCGACTACGAGTGCCCGTTCTGCAGCCGCGCGGACAAGACCGTCGAGCAGCTCCAGAAGGACTACGGCAGCAAGCTGCGCGTGGTGATGCGGCAGAACCCGCTGTCCTTCCACCCGCACGCCCGCCCCGCGGCGCTCGCGGCGCTCGCGGCCGGTGAGCAGGGCAAGTACTGGGACATGCACAGCCTGCTCTTCGCCAACAACAAGAAGCTGGATGGGGAGAGCCTGGAGGGCTACGCCAAGCAGATTGGCCTGGACGTGGCGAAGTGGAAGGCGGACATGGCGGACTCCCGCCTGGGCGCTTCCATCGACAAGGATCAGGCCCTGGCCCAGCAGCTGGGCGCCAGCGGCACGCCGGCCTTCTTCATCAACGGCCGCTTCCTCTCCGGCGCGCAGCCCATCGACAACTTCAAGGCCCTCATCGACGAGGAGCTCGCCAAGGCCGAGGGCCTGGTGAAGAGCGGCGTCGCCCCGTCGCAGGTGTACGCGCGCATCATGGAGAAGGGCGTCGAGCGCGCCCCGGCCCGCGCCCAGCAGCAGGCGGAGCCCCCCGCCGCCGCGAAGAAGGTGGACGTCCCCGCGGACTCCCCCGCCGTTGGCCCGGCCACCGCGAAGGTGACCATCGTCGAGTGGTCCGACTTCGAGTGCCCGTTCTGCAGCCGCGCCGTGCCCACCATCAACAAGATCAAGGAGACCTACGGCAAGGACGTGCGCGTGGTGTTCCGCCACCAGCCGCTGCCCATGCACTCGCACGCGAAGCTCGCCGCGCAGGCCTCCATGGCCGCCCACGAGCAGGGCAAGTTCTGGGAGATGCACGACAAGCTCTTCGCCAACCAGCGCGCCCTGGAGCGCGGTGACCTGGAGAAGTACGCCCAGGAGATCGGCCTGGACATGAACAAGTTCAAGGCGGCCCTGGACTCCAACAAGTTCTCCGCGAAGGTGGACGCGGACGCCGCCGCGGGCATGGCGGTGGGCGCCAACGGCACGCCGGCCTTCTTCATCAACGGCCGCTTCCTCTCCGGCGCGCAGCCCTTCGAGGCCTTCAAGCCCCTCATCGACCAGGAGATCGCCAAGGCCGACAAGGCGCTCGCCGCCGGCACCAAGGCGGAGGACCTCTACGCCAAGCTGAACCTGGACAACGTCAACGCCGCTCCGGCCGCCCCCGCGGCGCCCGCCGAGCCGGCCGTGCAGAAGGTGGAAGTGGGCAACGCCCCGGTTCGCGGTCCGAAGAACGCGCCCGTGACCATCGTCGCCTGGTCCGACTTCGAGTGCCCCTTCTGCAGCCGCGCCGTGCCGACGCTTGAGCAGGTGGAGAAGGAGTACAAGGGCAAGGTCAAGATCGCCTTCAAGCACCAGCCCCTGTCCTTCCACCAGAACGCGAAGGCCGCCGCGCAGGCCTCCATGGCCGCCCACGAGCAGGGCAAGTTCTGGGAGATGCACGACAAGCTCTTCGCCAACCAGCGCGCGCTGGACCGCGCCAGCCTGGACAAGTACGCCCAGGAGCTGAAGCTGGACATGAACAAGTTCAAGACCGCCATGGACTCGGGCAAGTTCGACAAGCAGATTGAAGCGGACATGGCGGACGGTGCCTCCAAGGGCGCCAACGGCACGCCCACCTTCTTCATCAACGGCCGCACGCTGGTGGGTGCGCAGCCCTACGATGTCTTCAAGAAGGTCATCGACGAGGAGCTGAAGAAGGCCGGCGTGGTGATGGCGGCGGAAGCGAAGTAGCCCTCCCCCACTGCTGCTGAAGCACCCAGGCCGTCGGCTCCCACAGCGGGAACCGACGGCCTTCGTGTTTCCAGCGGATGCTCGTGTCCGGCGTGAGGCGTCAGGACACGGCGATGGCGTCGATCTCCACCTTGGAGCCGCGCGGCAGCGCGGACACCTGCACGGTGGCGCGGGCCGGCGGGGAGCCGGTGAAGGCGCGGCCGTACACCTCGTTCACCTTGGCGAAGTCCCCCAGGTCGGTGAGGAAGATGGTGCAGCGCACGACGTGGGAGAAGTCCAGGCCGCTGGCGGCGAGCACGGCCTTCAGGTTCTTCATCACCTGCTCGGCCTGCGCGACGACGTCCCCGGGGACGATTTCCATCGTCTTCGGGTCCAGGGGAATCTGGCCGGACAGGAACGTCATCTTCCCGGCGTCCACCTGCACGGCCTGGGAGTAGGGGCCAATCGCCTTGGGGGCGTCGTCGGAGTGGATTGCCTTGCGCGCCATGCAGCACACCTCGCGTTGAGGCGGCCCCGTCCAGGAAGACGGGGGCCGCGGGTCCGCCGCGCGCTGTAGCACAGGCCGGGGCTAGATTCGCTCGACCGAGTAGACGCCCGTCAACCGCTCGATGGAGCGCATCAGGTCCGTCAGCTGCTTGAGGTCGGAGATGGTGACCTCGAAGGTATTGACGGCCCGGTCGTCGCCGGTGGCCCGGCAGTTCGCCTGGGAGATGTTGACGCTCTTCTTGGAGAACGTGTTGGTGATGTCCGCCAGGAGGCCCGGCCGGTCCGCCGTGAGCACTCGCAGCGTGACGGGCCGCTTGAAGTCACCCTTCACGTCCCAGGACACGTCCACGCGCCGCTCGGGGTCCGTGGCCAGGGCCTTCTCACACCCCACCGTGTGCACCGTCACCCCCCGCCCCCGGGTGATGAACCCCGCGATGGGGTCTCCGGGAACGGGGTTGCAACAGCGCCCGAAGCGCACCAGCACGTCGTCCACGCCGCCAATCTGGACGCCGCTGCGGCTGTTGCGCCCCACCAGCCGCTTGGCCAGGTCCGTCATGCGCGACAGGCCCGGCAGCATGGAGGCGTTCGCCCCCGTGCCACTGCCCGTCCCGCTGCCGTCCGTGGGACGCGGAGGCGGCTCCGCCTGCGCCAGCTTGTCCTGCGGCACGATGCGCTGCACCAGCTGCTGCGGCGTCACCTTGCCGTAGCCGATGGCGACCAGCAGGTCGTCCTCGACGCGGAAGCCCAGCTCCTCGGCGACCTTCTTGAGCTCGCCGGACTTCATCTGCTTGTTGAAGTTGAGCTGGAAGCGCTTGAACTCGCGCTCCACCAATTCGCGGCCCAGCTGCAGGCTCTTGTCGCGCTGCTGCTGCTTGATGAAGCCGCGGATGCGCTGCTGCGCGCGGCTCGTCTTGACGAAGGTGAGCCAGTCCTTGGACGGGTGCGCCTGCGGGCTGGTGAGCACCTCCACCGTGTCGCCGTTCTTCAGCTTGTAGCGCAGGGGGACGATCTTGCCGTTCACCTTGGCGCCCACGCACCGGCCGCCCACGTCCGAGTGGATGGCGTACGCGAAGTCCACCGGCGTCGCGCCGCGCGGCAGGCTGCGCACGTCGCCCTTGGGCGTGAAGACGAAGACCTCGTCGGTGAAGAGGTCCACCTTCACCGTCTCCAGGAACTCCTTGGGGTCCTTGAGGTCCTGCTGCCACTCCATCAGCTGGCGCAGCCAGGCGAACTTCTCGTCGTCCTTGGAGATGGGCGCGCGGCCTTCCTTGTAGGCCCAGTGCGCCGCGATGCCCTCCTCCGCGATCTTGTGCATCTCCGCGGTGCGGATCTGCACCTCCACGCGCTCGCTCAACGGACCAATCACCGTGGTGTGCAGGGACTGGTACATGTTGGGCTTCGGGATGGCGATGAAGTCCTTGAAGCGCCCGGGCACCGGCTTCCACATCTGGTGCACCATGCCCAGCGCCTCGTAGCAGGCGGGCACGGACGGCGCGATGATGCGGAACGCGATGATGTCGTGGATCTGATCGAAGTCGATGCCCTGCGACTTGATCTTCTTCCAGATGCTGTAGACGTGCTTGAAGCGCCCGCTGACGTCGCCCTTGAGGCCGCGCTCCTGGAGCTTGGCGCGCATCAGGTCGCAGGTGTCCTCGATGTACGCCTCGCGCTCCTTCTTGCGCTTGTTGAGCTGCTCCTCCAGCGCGAAGAACTCCTGGGGCTTCACGTAGCGGAAGGACAGGTCCTCCAGCTCCGTCTTGATCCAGGAGATGCCCAGGCGGTTGGCCAGGGGCGCGTAGATGTCCAGCGTCTCCTGTCCGATGCGGGCCTGCTTCTCCTCGGACATGTGATCCAGCGTCCGCATGTTGTGCGTGCGGTCCGCCAGCTTCACGAGGATGACGCGGATGTCCTGCGCCATCGCGATGATCATCTTGCGGAAGTTCTCCGCCTGCTTCTCCTCCTGGGAGAGCGTCGCGGACGCGGAGAACTTGGACAGCTTCGTCACGCCGTCCACCAGCTGGGCGACCTCCGGACCGAACAGCTCCGTGAGCTCCTCCGCGGTGGCGAGCGTGTCCTCGATGGTGTCGTGGAGCAGGCCGGTGACGATGGACGCCTCGTCCAGCTTCAGCTCCGCCAGGATGCCCGCCACCTCCAGGGGATGAATCAGGTAGGGCTCTCCGGACTTGCGGAGCTGCCCCTGATGGACCTTGGCCGAGTAGACGTACGCCTTCTTGATGATGTCCAGGTCGGGGTCCGGGTGGTACGACGCAACCCGCTGCAGGATGTCGTTCAGGCGAATCATCGAGGCGGTGACAATCGTAACTGCCTCAAACAGCAGGGGCAACGTTACCCTGGAACATCGCGTGCCCCGCCGGGTCCTGGATGGAGCCCGGGCGCCTTGGACACGGGTCCGAGGCTTTCATTGACCCGGCGTTTCACGCCCCCCTAGATTGGCCCACTGCCCATGTCTCTGCTTCTGCTGTCCGCGCTCCCGGTGGTCTGCCCGAATTGTGACGGCTACAACCCGCCACGCTCGGCCACCTGCGTGCTGTGCGGCCAGGCGCTGGAAGAGGCCGCCGCGGCCCCCCGTCCGGTGGCCGCGCCCCCTCCCCGGCCGGCGACGCCGCCCCCGGTCGTGGGCCCCGGCCGCCCCGCCGCCGTCGCGAGCTTCACGCGCCCGGGGGAGGTGCTGGCCCCGCCCACGCCGCCCCCGCCTCCCAGCGCGGTGCCGCCCGGGCTCAAGCCCTCCGCGCGCACCCCGCCGCCCACCGCCGCCCAGGGGCTGATGGTGGAGGCCCGCCGGGCCGCGCAGCCCGCCGGGACGCCGCCGCCCCCGCCGCGAGCAGGCTACGGACCCGCCCTTCCGCCCGCGAACACCCGTCCGCCTCCGCCCGTGCCGGACAGCGCGCTGCCCCCCCGGGGCGGCACGGGGGCCACGGCCCCGGTCCCCGGTGGCACGCCCCCCACGGCCCCCACGACCACCGGCGCGACGGCGCGTCCGGCTCCGGTGGCGTCGCGCTTCGGGCTGGCGGTGATCGCCGGGACGACGCGCGGCCAGCGCTACAAGCTGCCGGTGACGGGCTGCGTGGTGGGCCGCCAGCGCGGCGCCATCCTCTTCCCGGACGACGTCTTCGTGTCGCCGCTGCACGCGACCTTCCTGGTGAAGGACGGCGCCCTCTTCGTGCGCGACGAGTCGAGCGCGTCGGGCGTCTACGTCACCTTCGCCGGCACGGAGCCGCTGGCGCCGCGCGCCCTCTTCAGCGCCGGCCAGCGGCTGTTCCGCTTCACCGGCCGCGTGGAGTCCCCACCGCCAGTGGCGGGCCGGCCCAACGCCTACGGCTCGCCGGTGCCGCTCGGCCAGGCGCTGTACGGCGTGGAAGAGGTGCACATGGGTGGCAGGGCGGGCCGCGCGGTGGTGACGGCCGCGGCGCTGCTCACCATCGGGCAGGCCCACTGCGACCTCGCGTACCCGAACGACGAGGGGCTCGCCGGCCGCCACTGCGAGCTGAGCCCCACGGCGACGGGCGCGATGCTGCGCGACCTCTCCGGCGGCCTGGGCACCTTCGTGCGCATCCCGCCCGCGACGGAGCGCCCCCTGCGCCCGGGCGACCGCGTCCGCCTGGGCCAGCACGTCATGCAGGTGGAGACGCTGGGCTGACGGGGAGCGGCCCGGGCCCCAACAGGCCGGGCCCGACTACGGCGTCATCCAGCCGGGCTCTCAGGGCGCCGAGGGACGCGCCACCGGGCTGCCCAACCGGACCTCGATGTACGCACGCGCGCGCGAGTCCGGCATGTCGGTCAGGTGGCGCACCCACCAGCCGCGGGCCTCGTCGGTGTTGTCGCGCTGCCAGTACAGCTCGCCCAGCTTGAGGGCCAGCTCCGCTTCCGGGTTGAAGTTGAAGGCTTCCTTGTAGCTGGAGGTCGCGCGGCCCAGCTCCCCGGCCAGCACGTCGCGGTCCCCGTCCTGCGTCAGCTTGCGCGCCTTGTCCACGTTGCGCGCGTTGCTGGGGATCTGCCGCAGGTAGTCCGGCTGATCCGAACCCGACGTGAGCAGCCGGGGCGCGTTGGGCGGCGCCACGTACTGGCCCCCCTCGGAGCCGCTGCCCGCGCCAATGCCGAAGTAGTAGACGAAGAAGCCCACCGCCCCCAGCACCAGCACCGTGGTGAGCGCCTTGAAGAAGAGGATGATGCCGTCGCCGCCGTTGGAGGCGGGCGCTACCACGGAGGTGCGGGTGCCCTCGGGCGCGAGCGTGGCCTCCTCGGAGACAGGGGTGCGCGAGTTCGGCAGGCCCTGCACGGTGGCTTCCACCGTCACGTCGTTCCAGCCCGTGTTGTTGCGCGCGGCGTTGTGCGCGGCCTGCGACCTGCGCGGGATGGGGGCCAGCACGCCGGAGGCCTGGGGACGGCGCCCGCCGGTGTCGCTGGCACTGCTGGCCCCGCCGCGACGGCGCTCCTTGTCGACCGCGAGCAGCTCCGTCTTGAAGGCCGCGGCGTTGGCCGGCCGGTCATCCGGGTCCTTGGACAGGACGCGGAGGATCAGCCGCTCCATGCCCGGGGAGATGCGCGCGTCCGGACGGCGGCGCGTGGGCGGGGGCGGCTCCTCGGTGAGGTGCTTGGTGGCGAAGCCCACCGCCGAGTCGGACTCGAAGGGCAAGAGGCCCGTCATCAGCTGGTAGAGGATGACGCCCACCGCGTACAGGTCCGAGCGGTGATCCAGCACCGCGCCCCGCGCCTGCTCCGGCGACATGTACTCGGGGGTACCGCACACGAAGCCCGCGCGCGTGAGGGCCGGGCCCTCGTCCTGCGAGTCGGTGATCTTCGCGATGCCGAAGTCCAGCACCTTCACGAAGTCCGGCTCGTTGCGGCGCTGCTCCACCATGATGTTCTCGGGCTTGAGGTCCCGGTGGATGACGCCCGCGCCGTGCGCGTCCGACAGCGCGCTGAGGATTTGAAGGGCGATGCGCACCACGCGCGCCTCGCCCAGCGGCCACTCGCGGCTGAGGATCTGATGCAGGTCCTGCCCGGCCACGTACTCCATCGCGATGAAGAGCGCGCCGTCGTCGGCCTGGCCGAAGTCCAGCACGCTGATGGAGTTGGGGTGGTTGAGGCGGCTGGCCGCCTTGGCCTCGCGCTGGAAGCGCGCGACGGTGCGCTCGTCCGACAGCAGCGTGTGGCGCAGCACCTTCAGCACCACCACCTTGTCCAGCGCGAGCTGACGGGCGCGGTACACCTTGCCCATGCCGCCTTCGCCGATGAGGGCCTCCACCCGGTACTTGGAGGCAATCGTCTTGCCCACGTATTCGTCGCCGCCCTCCGCCGAGCGCAGGAGCGTCGCGCCGCAGGCGGGGCAGTAGCGGGAAGAGTCTTCGGCGTCAGCGCCGCAGGAAGGGCAGTACACGTCAGCGTCCAGTCAGTGGGGCCGGGACTTCACCATGCCCCTCGGGTGGGGAGCAAGCCGTGCGCTTCTCGGGCCCCCCAACGCGGCGCGGGCCTGCTAGAAGGGAAGCTCCCATGGACGCCGTGGAATATTGCCCCCGCTGTGACACCGAGAATTCCCGGGATGCCACTGTGTGCCGAGCTTGTGGCTCGGCGCTGCGCTCCGGGACGATGGTGATGGCCGTGGCGCACGTCTCGTCGCGCCCGCAGGTGTCCATCCGCGTGGTGCGGGCGGACGGCGGCCCCGAGTCGCTCGTGCGCATGCAGCGCGACACCCTCACCTGCGGCCAGCAGGCGGACATCGCGCTCAACGACGACCCGTTCATCATGCCCGTGCAGGCGCGCTTCTTCTTCTCCGGCGCCCGGCTCGCCATTGAGGACGTGGGCGGCGCCAACGGCGTCTTCGTGCGCCTGCGCAACGAGCGCGAGCTGCCCGCCGGCGGAGAGCTGCGCCTGGGCCGTCAGCGCCTGGTGCTGGAGCCCATCCCCGCCGCGGCGCTGGGGCCCGGCGGCACGCAGGTGTGGGGCTCGCCGGATCCAGGCTACCGGCTGCGGCTCATCCAGCTGTTGGAGGGCGGCCTGCGCGGCGCGGCCTTCCCGCTCAAGGACGGCGACAACCTGCTGGGTCGTGAGCAGGGCGACATCGCCTTCCCCACGGACGGCTTCGTGTCCGGGAGGCATGCGCTGCTACAGGTCAGGGGGGACCGGCTGATGGTGCGCGACGTGGGCTCGTCCAACGGCACCTTCATCCGTCTGGCGGGGCCGACCTTCGTCGACAACGGCGACCACTTCCTCATCGGCCGTCAGCTGCTGCGGGTGGAGATCCAGCCCGCGGCGGCCTGAAGCGACTGCACGCTGAAGCGCGGACCGCACGGGAGCACCGTGCGGCCCGGTGAAGCCAACGGCCTTTCAGCCGTAGGACTTCTCCTTCTTCTCCTGCTCTTCCTTGCAGCGGATGCAGAGCGTCGTCACCGGACGCGCATCCAGACGCTTGGGGGAGATGTCCTCCTCGCAGCGCTCGCAGATGCCGAAGGTGCCGTCCTCCACGCGCTTGAGCGCGGCGTCGATCTTCTGCAGGAGGAACTTCTCCCGGTCGCGCAGACGAAAGACCATGGACTGGGTGTACTCGGAGGCGGCCTGGTCGATTTCGTCAGGCAGGTCGTCCGTGTCGAAGGACGATTCCTCCACCAGGGTCTTCTTCGCGCTTTCGAGCAGGCTCGCTTTGCTGTCCTCGAGCATCTTCTTGTAACGCTTGAGATCTTTCTGGTTCACAGCCTGCGGCTCCGTTGGACGGGTAGAGGGGGCCTGACCCCGAAAAAAAGGGCCCGAAAGCTTTATTCAGGCAGCTGCCAGTGTCAAGCTGACCTGCTTTAAAAACGTGGGTGCACGAGGGGCGCCTTGAGCGACAACACGAAGTTCGATCGGGAATTCTTGCGCTCGGCGCTTTCCCTGGCCGCCAAGAGCGAGGTCGACCACTTCCTCTACATCAGCGACACGCCGATTCCGCCGGAGGACCTCCGGGGTAAGCCCGCGCGCAAGAAGCTGGTGTACGCGGTGACGCTGGACAAGCTGGCGCAGGAGCACCAGCACAAGAAGGTCCGCGCGCTCGTCATCCCCGCGTATGACTACTCGCGCACCGAGCGGGTGAAGGTGGCGCTCGTGTCCGCGCTGTCCCAGGGCGCGTTCAAGGAAGGCGACCTCGTGCTCTGCATGACGGGCAAGGTGGGCCGCGCGCCGGACACGCTGATGCAGATGCGCATCGGCGGGTCGCTGGACGACCGGCTGGCCATCGAGGGCGTGAAGCTGGGCGAGGAGTTCAACTCGCAGGTGGTGGACGCGCTCATCCAGCTGGCGCTCCAGATTGGCCAGGAGGGCTTCGAGGGCCACCCCATCGGGACCATCATCACGATTGGCGACCACACGGCCGTGCTGGAGAAGAGCCGGCAGCTCACCATCAACCCGTTCCAGGGCCTGTCGGAGTCCGAGCGCAACGTGCTCGACCCGAAGATCCGCGACGCCATCAAGAACTTCTCCGTGCTGGACGGCGCGTTCGTCATCCGCGAGGACGGCGTGGTGCTGGCCGCGGGCCGCTACCTGTCCGCCAACGACGACACGGTGAAGATTCCCCTGGGCCTGGGCGCGCGTCACGCGGCCGCCGCGGGCATCACCTCCACCACCCACTGCATCGCGCTCGTCGTGAGCCAGACGTCCGGCGCGGTGCGGCTGCTCAAGGGCGGCAACATCGTGCTGGAGCTGCACCAGACGGCGCGGCGCAACTAGGCCCCCTCCCCTACTTCACGCGCTCGGGCGTCGTGGGGGGCTGGTGCTCCTCGCGGTAGATGTCCGCCAGCGCGTGCGCCTTCTCCACCTCGTCGCGCGCGGCCTCCAGTGCCATCACCCGGTCGAAGCGCTCCACCTGCTCGCGCAAGGCCTCGGTGACGACGCCGCCCGCGGCCATCCGCGCGGACGCGCTCTCGCGTTCGATGCGCAGGTCCGCCACGCGCTCGCCCAGCTCGCTGGCCGCGCCCAGCAGCAGCTCCGAGTCCCGCTCCGCGCGCCGCAGCGACTCGCGCGTGGACTCCAGCAGGCGCTCGGTCTGCACGCGGTCGCGCTCCAGCACGCCCACGCCCTTCGCGTCCCCCCGGTCGTGCGCCGTCTGGCGCCGTCCGGCGATGTCGCCCAGGCGGGCCGTGTAGCGCGTCACCCCGCGGGAGAGCTCGCCCTTGAGGGCCAGCAGCGTGGCGGCGGACTTGCGCACCTCGGCCGCCTGGCGCTCCAGGTCCTCGATGAGCCGGTCGAACGTGGCCAGCGGGTCCACGGGCGCCGGAGGCGTCTTCTTGCGTTTGAGGAAGCCGAACATGGCGCGTGCCCTGAAGCCTACCCGAACGGGCGGCAGAGCAGCCGCACCCGTTCCAGCGCCTCGCCCACCGGACGCGCGCCGCCGGACAGCACGGCCAGGTAGCGCGCGGGCGTGAGTCCGTAGACGGACAGCAGGTGCTGCAGGAGCACCACGCTCTCCGTCGCGCGCCGGTCCGCGGGAGCGAGCGACGCGGCCTCGCCCACCGCCTCCAGGATGTCCGTCACCCGCGCCACCAGCTCCATGCCGGGCACCTCCGGCACGGTGGACGCCGGGGGCGTGGAGGGGAAGAGCGCGTCGAAGGAGGCCTCCACGGCCACCCCCGTCCCGGGTGCGCGGCCAGCCGCCACCGCCTCCAGCGCGTCCAGGTGCGGGGCCAGCGCCTCCAGGGCCTCCAGCGAGGCCGGCACGTCGCGCGGCAGCAGCGTGCGCCAGGGCGTGTCGAACTCCGTGCGCGCCCAGCGGATCTCCTCGTCGGAGAGCGGGTGGTAGAAGGCGCGGCCTCCGGCGGCGCGCTGCTCCAGCACCAGGGACTTGAGGTCCGGGTTCTCCTCGCCCAGCGAGATGAAGCTCAGCGCGATGTCCAGGGCGCCCATGGGCGCGCGGGTGCGGCGGATGAGGTCCAGGTCCACGCGGTCCTCGCCGTCGGTGATGAGCACCACCGTGGCGCGCGCGAGGTACGGGTCGCGCCCCTGCGCGGCGCGGATGGAGTCGAACGCGGACAGCAGGGCCAGCGAGATGTCCGTCTGCCCCTCCGCGGGCGAGTCCCGGAAGAGCTTTTCAATCTGCCGCGTCGCCTCCGCGGCGGTGTCCACGCGGGCCAGTTCCGTGGGCACGTCGTTGAAGAAGCTGAAGTAGAGCGGGTCGAAGTTCTCTTCGCGCCGTGCCTTCACGCGCAGGTTGTTCAGCTCCGCGATGATCAGCGCGTCGCGGAAGCGGGCCCGCGCACCGTGCATGGAGCCGGAGGCGTCACAGACGTAGACGCGCACGGCGGTGCGCTTCACCTTGCGCGGCTTGGGGGGCGGCGCGTCGTCCAGGTAGGTGCGCACGAGCTGCCGGTGCGCCGCGAGGTCCTGGAGGATGCGCCGAGGATCCGTGATGACGAAGTGGTGGACCTCGTCCAGGCTCCCCGTCGTGGCGAACGACATCGTCTGCGTGGGATAAGGCACCTGGCGAGGGACGGCCCGGGCCGCGGCGGCGTCCTTCTCGACGATCTCCTCCGACAGCGCGTCCTCCACGTCGAAGTAGCGCGCGCACCCCGCCGCCAGGTCGAACGTGGCCAGCTGCTCCGGCTTCAGGGAGAACGCCAGGTCCGCGAGCTGCTCGTCCGGCGCATCTTCCGCCTCGCGTCCGGAGTCCTCCTCGGCATCCGCCTCCCCCAGCCACTGCAGCCGAGCCCCCGCCTCCGCCTCCTCCACCATCCGCGTCAGCCGCTCTTCAGGGGGAAGCAGCGGCGTCAGCGCGCGCCGCGCCGCCGAGGCCAGCTCCGCGTCCCCCGCCTCGATGGCGCGCTCGTAGAGGCCCTGCAGCGAACGATAGGCGCCCCGGGGATCCTTCTGGGCGGTCTCCCGCACGCCGCGCACCAGCGCCTCCAGGGAGCGCGTGGGCGGCACCTCGCGCACCCGCTCGCGGGCCTCCGCCACGTCGTTGCGCAGCGCCATGCTCCGCGCGCGGTCCGCGTCCGTCGTGCCCAGGCGCAGCAGCATCTCGTGGGCCAGGTCCAGGTCGCGCCGCTTCTGCACCAGGTCGATGACGTTGTCCCGCGCGCGGGCGGCCAGCAGCTCCGCGATGGCCAGGCGTGCGTTGGCGGGAGGCCGCTCCCGGGTCGTCTCGCTCGGGCGCTCGAAGATTTCAAACGGCGCGTCGTCTCCGCCCTGCGCCTCCAGCGGACGTCCGAAGAGATCCGCCACCTTCATCGCGCGGGCCAGCCGCACGAAGCCGCGGTCGAGCGCCGTCAGCGCCCCCGCGGGCAGCTCCCCGGAGCGGTGCGCGCGCTCCACCAGGCGCAGGCACTCCTCGTACTCCTCCAGCGCCTGGTTCGCGCGCGCCGCCAGGCCCTGCGCGAGCGCCCCCGCCCTGCCCCGCTGCGTGCCCAGCGCGAGCAGCAGCCGGGCATCCGCGGCGGTGTGGATGCCCACGCGGTCCAGCTCCCGGTCGAGCGCCACGAGCACCGGCAGGCCCAGGTCCTCCGGCCCCTTCAGCTTGCGGCCGAAGGGCCAGGACCACGCGCCGCCACGCGCCGCGACGGGCTGGCGGAGCGCATCCAGGCGCTGCCGCAGGGGGGTGAGCCGACGCGCCAGCACGCCTCAGCGCCGCCTTCCGTGCACGGCCCTGGCGATCACTGCGCGGTCCGCCGCTCCAGCACCTGCCGGCTGAAGCGCCCGAAGTCCTCGTCGATGCCGCGAAGCTGGGTGGACAGCTTGCGCGCGCTCTCTCCCAGCTCGCCCGGGAGCGCCTCCAGCATGCCCAGGGTGGCCTTGAGCCGCACCAGCTCGCCTTCCTTGAGCGCGAGCTGGGGAAAGCGGCTGCGCACCAGCCGTTCGAAGGTGCGCTCCGCGTCCGCACGGCTGTTGAGCGCGTCCGGCGCGGGCAACGTGGACAGCAGCTGCGTCAGCCAGCTGCGCAGGTACTTGATGCGCGACTGGAGGAAGGACAGCTCCGCCTCGGCCACCGCCGCTCGCACGGTGTCGGAGAGGAACGCCGAGGCCGACGGAGGACGTGCCGCCATCAGCTGGCCGTCCAGGCCCACCAGCGCGTTCAGCTCGCCGTCGGGGGCCTGCGCGGACAGCTCTCCCCGGTAGTAGGTGTACGCGTCGCCGTTGAGCACGGCGTTGGGGGCCGGCGGGGGGCTGGCCACCTCGCGCGACAGCACGCGGGCATGCTCCCGGAGGCGGTTCTCCATCAGGTCGCGGCACTCGGCGAGCACCGGCTCCGCCGTCACGCCCTCGCGCCGCAGGTTCTCCGCCACCGCCTGCACCGCGCGGCCGTACTGCTCGATGCGCTCGAACGGGGTCGCGCCCAGCACCTCGCGCGCGTACGCGATGCTCAGCGGCCGGAGCAGCTCCTGCTTCAATCCCGCCTGGGACGGATCCAACGCCGTGAGGGCGTTCTCCAGCTGGGTGAGGCGCCGCGAGTCCGCGGAGAGCGCGTCCAGCGGATCCTTGCGGCCCCGGGGGGCCTGCGCGGGGAACGCCGCCGACACCCGGCGCCGGAGCGCGGCCACCACCCGTCGGCGCGTGGCCCGGTCCGCGTCGCGCAGCCGTTCGTGGAGGGAGGGCACCGCCTCGCTGAGCATCGCCGCCAGCGAGCCCATCACGCCCAGCTCCTCCTCCAGGTTCTCCGCGAGCCCGACCAGCCACTCCATCTTCACGCTGTCCTCGAAGGCGAGCCCCTCCGCCGCGGACGCGCTCATCTCCAGCGCCTGCTCCAGGAACCGCGCGGACGCCTCGCACAGCGCGGGGTAGCCCGGCTTCAGCTCCGGCACCGCCCGGCACAACTCCAGGACGTCGCGGATGGCGATGAGCAGCGACACGCCGCCGCGCCCCTCTCCCTGCCCCGCCGTCATGCCCCGCGACAGCCGCTGCTCCAGGGCCACCACCAGCGCTCGCGCCGCCACCAGCAGCGGGGCCCGGTTCTGGCCGTGGCGCGGTCCGGGCACCAGCTTCCCCAGCACGCCGCGAGCGGTGCTGGACACCACCCCCGCCTGCCAGTTGCGGCTCAAGCCCTCCGCGGCGTTCACGTCATCCGCGGCCGCGAGCGTCGTCGCCTCGCGCTCCACGCCGCCGCCCAGCTCCTGGCGCACCTTGCCCAGCACCTCGTCGAAGGTGCGCTGCTCCAGCCGGACGATCTCCAGCTGCGCCCGCTCACGCGGATCCACCGCCGCCTTGAGCAGCGCGTCCGCCTCCGCCGCGGGCGGGCCGCCCAGGAGGAAGAACCAGCGCAGCGCGTCCAGGTCCTCCACCGTCGCCTCGAGCGGCCGGTCCGGACGGCGGTAGATCTGATCGCGCACCACCGCCGCCTTCAGCGTCCAGAGCGCCTTCACCACCGAGCGCTGGGAGAAGTACTTCGTGGGCACGTAGTCCGGCAGCTTCGACACCTGCGCCACGAGCGCGCGCTCCAGCGCGTCCGTCAGCATCTCCACGCCCTCCAGCACGTGGCCGGGCACCGTCACCTGGGCCACCGCGTCCTGGAGCAGGTCCAGTTGCTGGAGCGTCAGCGTGGCGCGCAGGTCCGGCCGCGTCCCGTGCACGAACCGGTGCAGCATGGCGGCCCGGCTCTCCCGCCGGGCGAAGGCCTTGGGCACGAAGCTGATGAAGCTCAACCGGTCCGCGAACGCCAGGAGCAGCTCCGGCGAGCGCGCGAGCACCTCCGTGAGGTACCGGTTGCTCGTCATCACCACGCACTCGGTACGGCCGGCTGTCACCTTGCGGCCGTGCTTCAGCTCCCGCTCGTACATCACGTTGAGGATGGAGCGCAGCAGCATGTCCCGGCCGTCGAAGACCTCGTCCAGGAACGCGTGCACCGCCCCCAGCATGCCCTCGTCGGTGAGGTACTCGGTGCGCCCGGTCTCCGTGAGCACCTTGAAGTCCACCGGGCCGATGAGGTCCGTCTGCAGCGTCGTCTCCGCGATCTGCTTGGAGAACAGCGACGGCAGCCCGGACACCTCGTCGGTGATGCGCCCCAGGACGGCGCTGGCGACCGCGCTCTTCGCCGTCCCGGGCGGCCCCACCACCAGCACGTGCTCGCGGCAGAGCAGCGCCAGCTCGATCTGCGTGAACAGCGTCTCGCGCTCCAGGTACGTCTCCCGCAGCTCCCCGAAGAAGCGGCGAAAGGACTGGGCGGCCTGCAGGTTCGAAGGAGGCGAGGTCACGAAAGGGCCAGGGGCTGCGGGGAAGGCCGCATGCTACCCGCGCCCCTCCCCCTATTTGAAGTGCACCGCGCAGGCCCCGTCGGGGCAGTCGCGACCCGCGATGCGGAAGCGGTAGCGGGCCACCACCCCATACACCGCGTCCGCCAGGTGCCTTAAGCCCGGGACGTAGTACACGTAGAGCAGCCGCCCCAGTGGCCGCCGGCCCAGCGCGCGGACGATGGCCTCCGCGCCCTCCAGGACCCGGCCATCCGCCTGGATGAGCTGCATGGCCTTCTCGCAGCGCTCGAAGCTCACCCCCGGGAAGGCGTCCAGGACGCCCTCGTCGCGGAACGACAGCAGCTGCGTGCCCTGTCCGCCCACCAGCTTGCGCATCTCCCTCGCGGCGCCGCTGCACACGCGGCAGTGGCTGTCGTAGAGGACCACGTCATGTCCCGGCGGTGTCGTCTGGAGCGTCGTCATGCGTCACCTCCCCCAGGGCCCAGTATGTCAACGCGGCTTGAGCATCTCATGCAGTTGTCCGTGCACGCTGCGCCAGATGTCGTGCTGCCGTTCAATAGGATCCATCAGCACGAGGCCCACCGACGTCGCCGGGGAGCTGCCCTGGAAGGCAGAGTACTGTCGGATGCACGTGCCTCCGCTGCCGTCGTCGTCGAAGACGAACTGGTTGGTGCCCCGCAGCGGGTGTCCGTCCAGGGTGGTGATGTGGACGACGCGCTCCGTCTCGTTGAGCTTCACGGTGATGGGCGCCCACACCGGCGGCGGCCCCTGCTCCTCCAGGAACAGCCGGGCGCCGTCCGTCAGCGCGCTCGCCGCCGGCCGCAGCGAGATGCCCGCCGCGCCGAAGAGCAGCTCCGGGTTGCTGACGAAGGCCTCGAAGGCCGCCTTCGCGGACACGCCGGGGATGCTGCTCGTGTAGTCCGTGAGCGCCGTGGGCGCGCCCGCGATGGGCGGGCTCGGGTCCAGGTGCCCCAGCTGCTTGCGCGCGTAGGCATCCATCGCGGGCCCCTGCTCGAACGTCACGCTGAAGGCCGCGGCCTGGGTCTGCTCCATCAGCCGCGCGCCCTGCTTCACCTGCTCCTGCAGGGAGCCCGTGGGCTTCGGCGGGAACGCGCCCCCCACGCCGAAGTCGAAGCCATTGCCCTCCCGCGTCCGGGGCGCCACCTGCGCTGCCCGCGTGGGACTCGCGGCCGGCGCGCCGGCGTCCCGAAACACCTCCACGGAGTTGGCCGGAGCGGCCGTCGTCCGTGAAGGCGCCTCCGCGCGCGGGGCCGAGGGGACGGACGTGACTTCAGGGGCGGCGACGTCCGGGAGGACGGCGGACAGCAGCGAGTCGATGCGGGACATGGGGCGGACACCTTCGTGCGGGACTGCGAGGAACCCGCCCGCCCCTTGCAGTGCCTCCGCCACCCAAGGCCCGCGTGAAATCGCGGGGTTGCTCCCGGCCCTCATCCCGCGTCCGGCACACCCGTCCGGAAAGACGAAGGCCGGCGCCCCTCGTCGGAGCACCGGCCCTCGGACTTCAGCCCCCGCCAGGCGGCGGGTGGCTCATGGCCTTACGACTGGCGGAACTCGGCGTCCACCACGTCGTCCTTCGCGGACGGCTGGGCGCTGGAGCCCGGAGCCGCGGAGGGCTCGGCGCCCGGAGGAGGCGTGGCGCCCGGCGCGCCGCCGGTGGCGCGGTACATCTCCTCCGCCGCCTTGTAGCTGGCCTGCTGGAGCTTCTCGAGGGCCGCCTTGATGGCGTCCTTGTCCTGCCCCTCGCGGACCTTGTTCAGCTCCGCGACACCGTCCTCGATGGCCTTCGCCACGTCGGGGGTGAGCTTGTCCTTGTTCTCCTTGACCATCTTCTCCGCGGCGTAGGCCTGGCTCTCCGCCTGGTTCTTCACCTCGACCAGCTCGCGGCGAGCCTTGTCCGCGGTCTCGTTGGCGCTCGCGTCCTTGACCATCTTCTCCACTTCGTCCTTCGACAGACCGGACGAGTGGCTGATGGTGACCTTCTGCTCCTTGCCCGTCGCCTTGTCCTTCGCGCTGACGTTGAGGATGCCGTTCGCGTCGATGTCGAACGTCACCTCGATCTGCGGCACGCCGCGCGGCGCCGGGGGCATGCCCGTCAGGTGGAAGCGGCCGAGGCTGCGGTTGTCGCCCGCCATCTCGCGCTCACCCTGCAGCACGTGGATCTCCACCTGCGTCTGACCGTCCGCCGCCGTGGAGAAGGTCTCCGACTTGCGCGTGGGGATGGTGGTGTTGCGCTCGATGAGCTTCGTCATTACGCCGCCCAGCGTCTCCACGCCCAGGGACAGCGGCGTCACGTCCAGCAGGAGGATGTCCTTCACCTCGCCGGAGAGCACGCCCGCCTGCACCGCGGCGCCCACGGCCACGACCTCGTCCGGGTTCACCGTGCGGTTCGGCTCCTTGCCGAACAGCCGCTTCACCGCCTCCTGCACCATGGGGATGCGCGTGGTGCCGCCCACGAGCACGACCTCGTTGAGGTCCTTGGGCTCCAGGCCCGCGTCCTTGAGGCACTTGCGGCAGGGCTCCAGCGAACGCTCCACCAGCGGGCCAATCATCTGCTCGAACTTGGCGCGCGTGAGCTTCACGTTCAGGTGCTTCGGACCGGACGCGTCCGCCGTGAGGAACGGCAGGTTGATGTCCGTCTGCATCGCGCTGGACAGCTCGATCTTGGCCTTCTCCGCCGCCTCCTTCAGGCGCTGGATGACCATCTTGTCCTTGCTGACGTCGAGCCCGGTGTCCTTCTTGAACTCGCTGATCAGCCAGTTCATGATCTCCAGGTCGATGTTGTCGCCGCCCAGGTGCGTGTCGCCGTTGGTCGCGAGCACGTCCACGACGCTCTCGCCCACCTCCAGGATGGACACGTCGAAGGTGCCGCCGCCGAAGTCGTAGACGGCGATCTTCTCATCCTTCTTCTTGTCCATGCCGTACGCGAGCGCGGCGGCGGTGGGCTCGTTCACGATGCGGCGCACCGTGAGGCCGGCGATCTCACCGGCGTCCTTCGTGGCCTGGCGCTGGGCGTCGTTGAAGTACGCGGGGACGGTGATGACCGCCTCCGTCACCTTCTCACCCAGGTAGTTCTCCGCGGCGCGCTTGAGCTTCAGCAGCACCTGCGCGCTGATCTCCGGCGCGCTGTACTGCTTGCCCGCGATGTCCACGCGAGCGTCGCCGTTGGGGCCCCGGGCCACCTTGTAGGGGACGAGCTTCGCTTCCTCGGTCGTCTCCTCGAAACGGCGGCCCATGAAGCGCTTCACCGAGTAGACGGTCTGCTCCGGGTTGGTGATGGCCTGGCGCTTCGCCACCTGACCGACCAGGCGCTCCCCGTCCTTCGTGAACGCGACCACCGAAGGCGTGGTGGGGGCTCCCTCTTCGTTGACGATGACCTTGGGCTCGCGACCCTCCATGATCGCCACCACGCTGTTCGTGGTGCCCAGGTCGATTCCGATAATCTTGCCCACGGTTCCCATCCTCTGGAAATGACTGCGTTTTTCCTGCGAAATCCCGATGTATGCCCAACGTAACCACCCCCCCCGGCGTGTCAAACGCGAGGACGGGTTTCCCCGTAGGCCCGGGCACCCAGCGCAAAGGTGATGACGGCCGCTGCGTAGCGCAGTGCGCAGGCCCCGCGGGCGCCCAGGAGGCACCGCGTCACCGGAACGCCATCCGGGCGCCACGGGTGCGTAACGCGCTCTACACCGCCGTCACCCCGCGGTAGCAACCGGGCGGGCATATTGGACACCAGCGGACCGTTCAACCCCTCGAAATCACATCAGGGCGCCCGGCTAACGCCACGCGTCAGGGGTTGGCGAGAAAAGTGCACAGTCCAAACCGCGTCAGCGCTGTCATACCGCTCCCCGCCCCCCTGGAGTCGTCCATGCTGGTTCAGCCCCTCCGTTCCACGGACTTCCGCCGCTCGCCGGCGGCGCAGCCGTCCGCCGAACCGAAGGTCGCGGTGCTGCTGAACGCGAACGCCCGCAAGGTGGATGCCCGGGTGGTCAAGCTGCTGTCGCACGTGGTGCCGGAGGAGGACCTGTTCCTATCGCGCTCGCCGCTGGACGCGCGCCGCATCGCGCAGACGGTGCTGGAGCGGGGCTACCCCACCGTGTTCACCGGCGGCGGCGACGGCACCTTCATGGGCTTCGTCAACGAGGTGCTCCAGCAGGTGGGCCCGCGCGGGAAGTTCGCCGGTCAGAGCGCGCCGCGCTTCGGCATCCTCAAGCTGGGCACGGGCAACGGCATCGCGGCGTTCGTCAACGCGTCCAGCACCCGGGGCGACGGCATCCTCAACGACGTGGTGCGCGCCCGCGCGGCGGAAGTGCCCGGCGTGCGCACCATGGACCTGGTGCAGGTGGACGGCCAGCGCGCGCCCTTCGCGGGCCTGGGCGTGGATGGCAAGGTGCTCAACGACTACATCTCCGTGAAGGAGTCGCTGGGCAAGGGCATGTTCAAGCGGGTCATGTCCGGCGGTGGCGGCTACTTCTCCGCGGTGGCCTTCAAGACGGTGCCGCACTACCTCACCAGCTCCGTGCTGGTGGAGTGTGAAGTCGTCAATGGCCCGTCGGAGGCCTACCGCCTGGGCGCGGAAGGCCAGGCCGTGGGCGGGCCGCTGGCGCCGGGCGCGGTGCTCTTCCGGGGCAAGCTGATGATGGCCGCCGCGGGCACCATGCCCTTCTACGGCTACGGCTTCCGCATGTTCCCCCACGCGAATGACCGCCGGGGCTTCCTGCAGCTGCGCCTGGGCCAGGTGTCGCCCACGCAGGTGCTGGCGAACCTGCCCCGCCTGTGGAACGGCCGCTGGGCTCCGGAAGGCCTGCACGACTTCCACGCCCGCGAGGTCACCATCCGCTTCGCGCGCCCCATGCCCTTCCAGGTCGGCGGCGACGCGGCCGGCTACCGCGAGCAGGTCACGCTGTCCGTGGCGCCCGAGTCCATCGAGCTGCTCGACTTCAACGGCGTGCAGTAGTCCCGGCGGTTGAAGGGCCCGGAAAGCCTCCGGGCCCTCCCCCACGCTGCAAACCCCCTGCTGCTCTCAGCCGCGGTCGCGCGACGCCGGGGGCTTCTCACCCGGCTCCTTGCGCCGTCCCACGGCGAACGCGTAGCTGACGCCCGGCCGCTGGTTGTGCTCGCGGTGCAGGGCCAGCTCCTCGCGGAAGGTGGCGCTCTCCGGCGACGCGCCTTCCGGCAGGTGCGCTTCCATGTCCTTGTAGAGCGCGTCCAGCTCCGTGTCGTGCAGCGACTCCACGGACTCGGGCTCGAAGCCGCCGGTCTCCAGCGCCTGGAGCAGCTCGCGCGGCAGCAGCAGCGGCGCGCCCAGGCGCTTCTCCCAGAAGTCCAGCACGGGCTTGGGCGTGAAGCGGCCCACGCGCGCCGGGAAGGTGAAGCCCACGCGGCCGCGTTTGCCCAAGAGCGGGCGGAACACGCGCAGCGACACGTCCAGCGGGTAGTGCACGCGCCCCGGCACGAGGATGCCGTGGAAGGGGCCGTCCAGCATGCCCAGCGCATCCGGCGCCACGCGGCGCACCTCGATGCGATCCGACAGGCCCTGGGAGCGCACGCGCTCGCGCACGGGGGACACCAGGGCCTCCTCCGTGTCCACGGCCACCACGGAGCACTTCAGCTCCTGGGCCAGCAGGACGGCGGCGCTGCCCTCCGGACCACAGCCGAGCACCAGCACGCGCGAGCCCTGCTCGAGCTGGGCCACCTTGGCGAAGCGGCGCGTGGCGTCGTCGGATCCGAACGCGCGCTGCGCCCCCGGCGGGTGGTACAGCGGGAAGTGCTCAGCGGGACTCATTCCACCCTCATATACGCACCCTGGCCGGACTTCCAGCCATCGGCGGGCCCCGGGCCCCCCTGCGGCATCCGCCCACGCACCGCCTGCCTCACAGGTAGTAGACGATGCGCGGATCCTGGTGCAGCTCCGTGTAGATGGCCCGGCGCTGCTCCTCGGAGATGAGCAGCACGGACACGCTCAGGGACACGAACTTCCCCTTGCGGCTGTGCTGCACGTGGATGGAGTCCGGGGACACCTCCGTCCCCATCTTCCGCCGGAAGAGCGAGCGCACGTGCTCCTCGAAGCCGGGCGTCTCCTCGACCGTCGCCTTGCCCATCACCTTGTACTCGTAGACGGAGGGGTACTCGACGAGGGGCTTCTTCTCCTCGCCGGGGGTGTCGGGCTTGTCGGTGCCGTCCTGGGTCATGACACGTCTCTAGCAGGCGCGGGGCTCGGGCGCTCTACAGCAGGTTGGCCGCCAACTCGGCCAGCATGCTGCGCTCGCCCTTGGCCATGGTGATGTGGCCGGCGATCTTCTCGTTCTTGAAGCGGTTGACCACGTGCACCAGGCCGTTGTTCGTCGAGTCCACGTACGGGTTGTCGATCTGGAACGGGTCGCCGGTGAGGATGATCTTCGTGTTGTCGCCCACGCGGGTGAGGATGGTCTTCACCTCGTGCGGGGTGAGGTTCTGCGCCTCGTCCACGATGATGAACTGGTTGGGGATGCTGCGCCCACGGATGTACGTGAGCGGCTCAATCTCCATCAGCCCCAGGTCGATGAGCTCATGGTGGCCGCGCCCGGCCTTCTTGTCCGCGCGGCTCAGGTTCATGAGGAACTCGACGTTGTCGAAGATGGGCTGCATCCAGGGGTTGAGCTTCTCCTCCACGCTGCCCGGCAGGTAGCCGATGTCCCGGCCCAGGGGGAAGATGGGCCGGCTGACCAGCAGCTTGTGGTACAGCCCCTCCTCCGTCACCTTCTGCAGGCCCGCGGCGATGGCGAGCAGCGTCTTGCCCGTGCCCGCCTTGCCGACAATCGTCACGAGCTTGATGTCGTCATTGAGCAGCAGGTCCAGGCAGAAGGCCTGCTCCATGTTGCGCGGCCGGATGCCCCAGGTGCCCTCCTTGCTCTGGCGCGCGAGCGGCACGAGCCGCGCCTTGGCGCCGTTGAAGCGGGCCATGGCGGTGTGGGACGGGTTGAGCTCGTCCTTGAGCAGCACCAGCTGATTGGGGAAGAGCCGGTCCTGGGCCGGCACCTCCACCTCGCCGCCGGGCTTGTAGAGCTGATCCACCATGTCCGTGGGGACGAGCAGCTCCGTGAAGCCCGTGTAGAGGTCGGTGATTTCGACGCGCTCGGTGTCGAAGTCCTGGGCGGACAGGCCCAGGGCGTCGGCGCGGATGCGCAGGTTGGTGTCCTTGGTGATGAAGACGGCCTGGGTGTCCGGCTCCGTCTCCATCAGGTCCAGGGCCACCGCGAGGATGCGGTTGTCCACCAGGTTGCTGTCCGCCATGGAGGACGGCAGCGAACGGTCGGTGAAGGCCACGCGGAGCATCCCGCCGTGCGGCAGCGGGACGCCCTCCTTCATGGAGCCTTCCGCGCGGAAGGAGTCCAGGTAGCGCGCCACCAGTCGCGCGTTGCGCCCCAGCTCGGAGAGATCGCGCTTGAACTGATCGATCTCCTCGATGACGTAGATGGGGATGATGACGTTGTTGTCCTTGAACCCGTAGATGCTGCGGGGGTCATGGAGGAGGACGTTCGTGTCGAGGATGAAGTTCTTTCGCATCGAGGGCTTCGCGACCTGACCTGGTTCGGGTGCGATTGCTGACAGCGAGCGACGACCGTGGAGGACCGACGCCTCTCAATATAGGCACCGAACGAGGGGGAACCAGCCGCATTCCCGTCGGGAAAGGCGAACGTCCGTCCGAAAGAGCACGGCATTCCCGACGGAACAGGGCGCTACAGCGGGCCCTCAGGACGTCGCGGCGGTCCACGGCGGAGCCGCCGCCGGCTCGCAGGCGTCCTGGTACGGCGACGCGGGCGCCAGCGGATCATACCCGAGCAGCTCCACCACCCTTTCGGGCGGAGGGCCGGGAGGCATGCGGGCCCAGGGGAAGCGCGCCTGCAGCGCCTCTTCATCCAGCGACAGCACCTGCTGCGCGTGGGAGCGCCGGGCCCGGTGCCAGCCGCGCGTGTCCAGCCGCCGGGCCAGCCGCCGCGACAGGGGGCTGATCATCGGCGTGGGCGTGAAGAGGGCCTGCTGGCCCTCCGCATCCCGCATGCAGCCCAGCTCCACCGCCCACGCCAGCAGCCAGCGGGGCCAGCCGCGGCCCGCGCGGCGAAGCGCGCTGAAGCGTCCCTGGGCGGCGCCGTCCACGAACGAGAAGCACGGCTCGTAGACGCACGCGGCGGAGAACGTCGCGGGCGTCAGCGCCACCCCTTCCGCGCCGATGCGGCGGGCCATGAGGTGGAGCAGCTCCAGGATGTCGCGCGACAGGGAGAGTCCCGGGTGGAGCTGTCCGGGCAGGGGCGGCCGGGCCCAGTCGAAGGGGCGCCCCGGGTGCTGCAGCAGGAGGCTGTCCACGTAGAGCAGCGGGGCCTCCGCCACCGCGCGCGTGAAGCCCACCTCCGAGCCCGGGGCCTGGCGCAGGGACAGGTCCACGACGGGCGTGTGGTAGCGGCGGCTCTGCAGGGTGAGGCGCGGCTGGAACGGATCCTGGCAGGACAGGCGCAGCTCGAAGGGGCCCACGCGCTCCTCCAGGCGCTTCGCGAAGCCGTAGGCCTGCAGGGCGCGCTCCAGTCCCTCGCGGCTGTAGGTGCCGAACGCCAGGCCCACGCGGTCGCTGCCGGACTCCAGGCCCAGGTCGTCCAGCGACAGGCCCTCTTCCGCGGACGCAGCCAGGTCCACGCTGCTCAGGCGCGAATAGGTGCGGCGAGCGTGGGTGCTGAGCTCTGGCGTCCGGGGCATGGGGGCGTCCTAGTCGTAGCGGATGTCCACCAGGGTGAGTTCAATCTCACCCCGGGGGCGCCGCACCTCCACCGTGTCGCCCGGGGCCTTGCGCAGGAGCGCGCGGCCCATGGGTGACTCGACGCTGATGCGGCCTCCAGAGGCGTCGATCTCATCCGAGCCGACAATCTGATACGTGCTGCGGATTCCGGCCTCGTCCTCCAGGGTAACGGTGGCGCCGAAGTAGACTTTCGAGCGGTCCTCCTGCTCCGAGGGGTTGACGATGGTGGCGGTGTCCAGGCGCTTCGAGAGGAAGCGGATGCGCCGGTCGATCTCCCTCAGGCGCTTCTTGCCGTAGATGTATTCGGCGTTTTCTGAACGGTCGCCCTGGGCGGCGGCGGCGGACACCTCGGCGGTGACCTTGGGGCGCGCCTCGTTGAGGAGCTGGAGCAGCTCGCGGTGCATGCGCTCGGCGCCCACCCGGGTGAGGTAGCGGCGGAACGGGGCCTGCTCCCCTGCCTCTTCGTCCTCGGTGTCGGGCGGTTCGGGAACTTCCTGGGACATGCCCTGTGTATAGCGCCGGACGCTGACGGGCGGAGGGCGCCGGGGGGCCGGATGTTCACCGGGGCCAGGACGGAGCGTGTCAGGAAGCGGCGCCTGCGATCGCCAGTGGAACTCCCCGGGCGCTGCTGGTAGGAAGCGCCTCGCGGAGCCGCTGGCGGATCCGCGGCTGGAGCTAAAAAAAGAATAGCGAGTCGCTAGCTCAGCTGGTAGAGCACCGGCCTTTTAAGCCGAGGGTCGGGGGTTCGAGCCCCCCGCGACTCAAGCAGTGACGACGTCCCCGTCGTCTAGAGGCCCAGGACGCTGGCCTTTCAAGCCGGTAACACGGGTTCGAATCCCGTCGGGGACACTGGAACAGCCCCGTAGGTACCCTGGAAACACAGGGTGCCTACGGGGCTGAACCGTTTCGGCGCTCCTCTCCACTGACGGCGCGCTGATGCGTCCTCCTCCTGCCCACCGCGCCTGAGCCTCGCTGAGAGCCGCTGCGAACCGCGCCCGGACTCGTGCCTCGCGCTGGTCGAGCCTGCTTCCGGGTTCCGTAGACAGGTGGCTCATGCCCCCAAGCGTCCAGGGGCTTACACGGAGTTGCTCCGGCGTCTCCTTGCGATTCCGGAGTGTGGCGCTGCGCGGGGATGAGAGGTCTCCACGCGCCCCCAGCCTGAGCAGTGATTGTCGCGCGGCCTGGCCAATCCCTGGCGTTCATCCGTCAATCAAGACCCAGGTAGCCGGTGACAACGATTGCCGATCTGGGTGTGCACATACCCAGCATTGCCAAGCAAAAAAAATCGCTTGAGGGTCCTGGCTGGAGTTGACTATTCGTGTATTTTTAAAGGACGATACGTCAATAGAACGGGCCCCATCTGTAGGGTTGGATGCCGCCGGGTGCCCATTTCTTCGCCGTCCTCCGCCCGTTGACTCGAACCGGTGGCCAGGACTGGCTGTCATGGGGGGTGGAATGGCAAACCGGACGCTGCTGAAGCAGAAGAGCAGGTGTGCACCGCTGTTGTTGGGACTGCTGTCGGTGGGTACTCCCTCGGCGGCAGGAACCCCCGCTCCCGAGTGTCGTCCGCCCTCGTTGCTCAAGGACATCGCCCCCGGGGCGATAGGGAGCACCCCGGGGGCGGGCGTGACCGTCGGCGATACCCTGTTCTTCGTCGCCGACGACGGTGTCAGTGGCGTCGAGCTCTGGCGGAGTGACGGCACCTCCACCGGGACCACGCGCGTCAAGGACATCCTTCCTGGCGCCAATGGCTCCTCGCCCTCCCAACTCACGGTGGTGGGGCGCTCCCTCTTCTTCATCGCGGACAACGGCACGAACGGGCTTGAGTTGTGGAAGAGCGATGGCACGGAGGGGGGCACCACGCTCGTCAAGGATATCGTCCCGGGCGGGGGCTCCAGCCTGCCCACCAGCCTCCTGGCCCTGGGTGACAGTCTTTACTTCGTGGCGGACGACGGCGTATCGGGCTTCGAGCTGTGGAAGAGCGACGGCTCCGCCGCGGGCACGACTCTCGTCAAGGATGTCTTTCCCGGGAGCAACGGCGCACAGCCGACGTCGCTGACGTCCGTGGGCAACACCCTCTTCTTCGCCGCCGAGGACGGGGTGTCAGGCTATGAGTTGTGGAAGAGCGACGGCACGGTGGCGGGTACCACGCTCGTCAAGGACTTCCGCCCGGGCGCCGAGTCCTCCTTCCCCACGGAGCTGACGGTCCTTGACGGGGGGCTCTACCTCGCCGCGGATGACGGCACCCACGGGCCAGGGCTTTGGCGGAGTGATGGCACCGCCGAGGGCACCCGCCGCCTCGCGCCTCCCTCCGTCACCTCCCACTCCTCCCCGGAGCAACTCAAAGCGGTGGGCAGCACGCTCTTCTTCAGCATGAGCGACCCCATGCATGGTCAGGAGCTGTGGAGGAGCGATGGCACCCCGGAGGGAACCACGCTCGTTCGAGACGTCCGCACGGGGGAAGGCGACGCGCTCCCCGCGCAGCTGACGGCCCATGGGGCCTGGCTCTACTTCGTGGCGAATGATGGCACCCACGGCCGCGAACTGTGGCGGAGCGACGGCACGGCCGCCGGTACCACCCTCGTGAAGGACCTGCGCGCCGGCGCCGACAGCTCCGCGATCTCGGCCCTGATCCGGGTGGGGCAAGTCCTGCTCTTCGTGGCGGACGACGGGACCCATGGCGCCGAACCCTGGAGCAGCGACGGGACCGAAGCCGGCACCCGGCTGGTGGCGGACCTGGCGCCCGGGTCCACGGGCTCGGAAGCCCGGGTCTTGAGCCTGGTGGGGAGTTCGGTCTACTTCCGCGCCACCAACGGGACCCAGGGCGACGAGCTGTTCACGGTCCCCGCCGCCAGCTTCGGCGATTGCGCTCCTCCCACGGTGGTCTGCGCCAGCGACGTGACGGCGGAGGCCACCACCGCGAGCGGGGCCCAGGTCTCCTATGCCCCCGCGCAAGGCGGCGATGACAGCGGCACGCCCCCCCAGCTGGGCTACAGCCTCGGCAGCGGCACCCTGTTTCCTCTGGGGGACTCGGCCGTCGTGGTCACCGCCACGGATGCCGCGGGAAACACCGAGACCTGCTCCTTCCGGGTGAAGGTGCGTGACACCACCCCGCCCCAGGTGACGTGCCCGCCCTCACAAGAGGCCGTCGCTTCCAGCGACAAGGGGGGCGCCGTCCAGTACGGCGCCGCGCAGGCGACGGACGCCGTCTCCCAGGTGACGCTGAGCTACAGCCCTCCTTCCGGAAGCACGTTCCCCGTGGGCCAGACCTCCGTCGAACTCACCGCCAGCGATGCGTCGGGCAACAGCGCGAGCTGTGCCTTCCAGGTGCGCGTCGTGGCCCAGGCGCCGGAGGACGCATCCGGATGCGGCTGCCGCACGGGAAGCGCGGCGGAGGCCACCGGGTGGTTGGTGGTGTCCCTGGCGGCCCTGCTGCGCCGCAGGCGGCGCGAAGCCTCCGTACGCCGGGGCTGAACCCCGTTCACGCCTGACGCGGCCTCTCCGGCCCGTCATCCCAAACCGAAGCTTCGTCCTCCACGGGCGCGCATCCAGGCGCCCGTCCTGGCGGGGCATTGCCTTGCCTTCGTTTCACGCGGCCCAAGTGACGTTCAACGACGTTCAGGAGAAACACCATGCGAAGCAGTCTCAGCCGATGGATAGGAACCGTGGCGCTCGGCCTGTGGATGACGGCCTGTGGAACGCCCGCGCCAGAAGAGGGCGCCCAGGCCACGACGGGGGGCGCCTCCCCGGTGGAGGCCGCCCCCTCTGAAGGGGCCCTGCCTGGCACGAGGCCCGCGGGATTCAAGCCGGAGGCCCGCCGGCTCCAGCAGGAGCGGGTCTCCGCTTCCGCCTTGAACGTGCTGAAGGTCACCGAGTCGGGCTTCATCACCCTCTCCATCGACGGGCTGGGGACCAACGGTCCCAGCGGCATCGTGCAGGCGAACAAGCCCTCCGCGGGCGCCACCGTGCGCCGCGCCTACCTGGCGGCGGCGAGCACGGGCTTCTCGGGGTACAAGCTCGGCAACACGGACGTGCGCATCGACTCCCAGGCCGTGGCCTGGACCACCAGCATCGCCAACAGCATCAGCTCGTGGAACCACTGGGCGGACGTGACGTCCCTGGTGAAGGGGAAGCTCGACGCCGCTCCCGCGGGCCGCGTGTCCTTCACCATCTCCGAGTCCTCCACGTCGCAAATCGAAGGTGAGGTCCTCACCGTCATCTTCGACAACCCGAGCGAGACCGCCGTCAACACGGCCATCCTGCTCTTCGGGGCCCAGAACACCACGGGTGACACGTTCAACATCTCCCTCTCGGAGCCCCTCAACAAGAACGACCCGAAGCTGGGCCTGGACCTGTCGTTGGGCATCTCGTTCGGCAGCCAGATTGGCTCTGCGAACGAGCAGCAGCGCAGCACGGTGGACGTCAACAACCAGCGGCTGACGTCCGTCGCGGGCGGTCAGGATGACGGGGCTTCCGCCAACGGCGCGCTCCTGACGGTGGGCGGCCTGGATGACACCAACGACAACCCCTCGCCCTCGGCCACGGGCCCCGGTCCCCGCATCGACGACGAGCTGTACAACGTGCTGCCCTTCGTGAGCCACGGCGCCACGCAGATCGCCATCAGGACGTTCAACGCCTCGAACGACGACAACATCTTCTTCGCCGCCTTGTCGCTGCGCTCGGCGGCCGCCATCGTCGGCGAGGGCATCGTGCTCGGGCCCACGCTGGCGACGAGCGAGGTGGGCCAGTCCCACACGGTGACCGCCACCCTGCAGGATGACCTGGGCCGCCCCCTGGTCAACCGGATGGTGTCCTTCCTCATCAACGCCGGCCCGAACGCCGGCCGCACCGGCCAGGCCGCGACGAACAGCACGGGCCACGCCAGCTTCACCTACGTGGGCAGCGGCGGCGTGGGGCGCGACCAGGTGCAGGCCTCGTTCGTGAAGAACAGCGGAGAGGTGGCGCTGTCGAACCTCGCCCTCAAGGACTGGACCCAGACGAAGCGGCCGCCCACGGCGCTGTGCCGCGACCTGGTGCTGGACGCGGGCGCTACCTGTGGCGTCGCCGGCAACGTCAACAACGGGTCCTCGGATCCGGACGGCGACCTGGTGGGCTGCACCCAGTCGCCCGCGGGCCTCTTCGGCCTGGGGACCACCTCCGTCACGCTGACGTGCGTGGACCAGACGGGGCTGTCCAGCAGCTGCACCGCCAGCGTCCAGGTGGTGGACAGCAGCGCGCCGGTGCTGAGCTGCCCCGCGAACCAGCAGGCGGAGTGCGTGGGCGGTGGCGCGAACGTGGACACCGGCATGGCGAGCGCCAGCGACAACTGTGGCACGCCGTCGGTGAACAGCCCCTCGCCGGCCTTCTATCCGCTGGGGAGCCACGTCGTGACGCACACCGCGACGGACAGCTCGGGCAACGGCGCGTCCTGCACCAGCGCGGTCGTGGTCCGTGACACCCAGGCTCCCGTCGTCACGCCGAACCCGGCCACCGCCACCCTGGAGTGCAATGTCGGCACGTACAACGAGGCGGGGGCCACGGCCGCGGATGCGTGTGTGGGCAACCTCTCGGGCGCGGTCGTGGCGTCCAGCACCGTCGACACCTCGCGCCCGGGCAGCTACACCGTGCGCTACGGCGTGACGGATCCCTCCGGCAACGCCGCGAGCGCCTCGCGCACCGTCAGCGTGCAGGACACCCTGGCCCCCACGGTGGCCCTGGTGGGGCCGGCGTCGCAGAGCCTCGAGTGCAACGGCGGCGCGTACGCCGACCCCGGCGCCACCGCGTCGGACGTCTGCGCGGGTGACCTGACCGCGAACCTCGTCCGCTCCGGCGCGGTCGATGTCGGCACGGTGGGCGTCTACAACATCGGTTACACCGCGACGGACGGTGCGGGGCTCAGCGCCTCGGCCAGCCGTGAGGTGACGGTGGTGGACACCCAGGCTCCGTCCATCGTCTGCCCGGGGCCGTTGATCGTGGAGGCTCCGTCTTCGGAAGGGGCGGTGGTGACGCCCGCCGCGGCCCATGCGACGGATACGTGCGCCGTGGCCTCCGTGTCCGGCCCTCCCACCCAGCTCTACGCGCCCGGCGCCACGCCCGTGACCTACACGGCCACGGACTTCGGCGGGCAGTCGGTGAGCTGCGGTAGCACCATCTACGTGACGGATCCGTCGGCTCCGCCGCCGGACATGACCATGTGCAACATGCCCCGCTACACGCGCGATGAGCAGGTCAAGGCGTGTGGCTACATCCTGCCGGGCCCGAGCGGCGCGCCCATCATCTTCGCGTACTTCACCGTCAACGATGGGGCGCCCATCCCGGTGGAGCCGGAAGTGGCGGGCGGGCACGCGGTGCACTTCCTGACGCTGGAGGAGGGCACGTACACCATCGTGTTCACGGCCATCGACGCCCAGGGCGGGGTGGTGTCGCAGACGCGCGTCGTCACCGTGGATCGCACCGCGCCGGTCATCCGGATCCTCTCGCCCCTTCCGGACGAGGCTCAGCCCTCCGTCTGGGTGGACATCACCAGCGAGGTGACGGATGCGTCGCCCTCGACGGTGTCCACCAACTGGGTGGAGCACTCCAGCGTGGGCGAGGGGACGAACACCGTCACCCACTCCGTGCGCGTGGCGGATACGGGCTACAACGACGTCATCGTCACGGCCACGGACGCCGCCGGTAACACGGGTGAGTTCATCGGCCGGGTGTACGTCTCCGAGTAGGGGCTGAGCTCGGGGCCGCCAGCCGCGGCCTCGTGAGCCTCCGCTGTCCAGGGCCGTCCGCGGGGGAAGGAGCTCTTCCTTCCGCGGGCGGCCTTCTCATGTCCCGCGGCGATGCCCGGGAAAGGGCCGTGGCGTTGAGCGTCAAAAGCCTGGGCCTTGTTGCATCTCCCGCGCATTCCAGGCTCTAAGGCGACCCATGCACAAAGCCAGAATCTCCGCTCTCCTGCTCAGCGCGCTCGCACTGGGCAGCATGAGCTGCACCTCGAAGACCGTGAGTCCCACGCCGGCCGCCACCGCACAGGCCCGGGCGGCCCTCGCCCCAGGTGGGCAGGAAACCGGCACGACCTCTGACAGCGGACAGACCTGCGGCAACGGAGCGTGCGTCGCCACCGGTGGAGTATGGACCAACACCGGTACGTGCGCCTTCTCCTGCCAGTCCATCAACTGCACCAACTTCTCCCCCGGTGGAGCCTGCTCGCAGCTGGGCGCGACTTGTATTGTCGGCGCGGAAAGATACCAGTACATCTGCCTGTAGGGGCCGACCCGTCCTGGTTGCATCCGGCGCTGGCGGCTCCGTGATCCAACCAGGCTCCTGCTCGAGCCTGAGCTACGTGTGTTCCTTGAACGGCTTGAGCAGCTGCAGCGCCGCCACGGTCGTGAGCGACAGGACCGCCCCGAGCCAATAGAGCCGATAGGCGACAGCAGCCCCGACCGCGGCGGTGATCCAGATGCTCACGGCGGTCGCGATCCCCTGGATCTCTCCCCTGCCCTTGACGATGGCGCCTCCTCCGATGAACCCGATGCCGCTCAACACCGCCTGAAAGACATAGCCCTGAGCGCGCGCCTCGCCAGGGAAGGCATGCTGACCGATGAGCAGGAATGCACACGCTCCCATGCCGACGAGCGGAAACGTGCGCAGGCCAGGCGAGAGCGCCCGGTGCTCTCGCTCCCACCCCACGGGCACCCCCAGCGCGAAGGCCAATGCGAGGCGAATCAACATGCTCGGAACCGGGTCGAGTCCTTCCACGTGACGCCTCAGTCCTGATGGAGCTGTTCCTCGAGCAGCTCCGCCATGGGGCGTGGCGCGGCCTCGCCAAGCTCGAACTCCACCCGGTCGATGCTTCCGTTGAAGCGGAAGGGCAACCGGTCGCGGTAGCCGGGCCAGACCGGGGAGAGCGTGTCCTCTCCGACATCAAGGGTCTCGCCGAGGCCGAAATACCCTGGCACCTGCCTGGCAATCCGCCCCTGCCCCACCACTGCGCCGTCGCAGAGGAGCCGCACCACGGCCGGCCCTCCTGAAGTCCCCGGCGTCTCACAGGTGAACTCCATCCGCAGTTCGGCCTCGCCGCCAGGCAGCGCTGTCCCGGAGAGGACGTCGAAGCGCTCGAACCCGAACCAGTTGTAGTGGTAGCGCATCCGCCCGTCCTCCACGAACAGGCTCCAGCCCGCGGTATCTCCGCCCAGGCACACCAGCACGCCCTCCGCGCCCTCCTCGGGCAGTCGCGCGTGGAGGGTGATGGCGTGGTCGACGTTCGCCAGCGTGAGGCCGCTGCTCTCCGGCAGCCGCACCATGCCCGGGTAGAGGGTCAGCCGCCTGCGGCCGGCGAAGAAGCCCGGCCGCAAGCTCACATCCGCCCGCTCCGCGAAGCGATCATCCAGCGGGAACACGTCGTACTTCGCCGCCTCCAGCAGGAACAGGTCCTGAAGCTCGCGCAGCTTCCTGGGGTAGCGGGCCGCCAGGTCCTCCGCCTGACTGAAGTCCTCCTCCAGGTGGTACAGCTCCCAGGTGTCCTCGTCGAAGCGGGCACTGCCCCGGGTGACCCAGGGGAGCCGGCCGTGCCGGCAGCAGGCCGTCCAGCCGTCGTGATAGAGCGCGCGGTTGCCCAGCATCTCGAAGTACTGCGTGGTGCGCGTGCTCTTCGCCTCCGCGTGGGCCCGGTCGAAGGTGTACGCCATGCTCACGCCTTCCATCGGCTTCTGCGGCACGCCGTCGACGCTGACCGGCTCGCGGATTCCAACGGCCTCGAGGAGGGTGGGAACGACGTCGATGACGTGATGGAACTGGAAGCGCTTCTGGCCCTTGTCGGCGATCCAAGAGGGCCAGCTCATGATCATCCCGTTGCGGGTGCCCCCGAAATGGGACGCCACCTGCTTCATCCACTGGAACGGGGTGTCCCCGGCCCAGGCCCAGCCCACCGCGTAATGCGGCGTGGTTCCCGGCAGCCCCCACTCCCCCATCCGCGCGAGGCTCGCCTCGATGGGCGGTTCGATGCCCTGCATGCTGGCGCTCTCGTTGAGGGTCCCGGTCAGCGAGCCCTCCGCGCTCGAGCCGTTGTCGCCGAGGATGTAGAGGAAGAGCGTGTTCTCGAACTCGCCCAGCTCCTCGAGGGCGTGGACCAGCCGGCCCACTTCGTGGTCGCAGTGCTCGAGGTAGTCCGCGTAGTTCTCGGCCTGGAGGCGGAGCAGCGCCTGGGCCTCGGCATCGAAGCTGTCCCAGGCCGGCAGCTCTTCCGGCCGGGAGGTCAGCCTCGTCCCCGGGGCGATGACGCCCAGCTCGAGCTGCCGCTGGTAGACGACCTCGCGATAGCGGTCCCAGCCCATGTCGAAGCGGCCGGCGTTCCGCCCGCGCCAGTCGAGGGGCGGCTGGTGCGGGCCGTGCGCCGCGGCGGGGGCGAAGTGCACGAAGAACGGTCGCTCCGGGGCAATGGCCTTCTGCGCTCGCATCCAGGCGATGCAGTCGTTCGCGAGGTCCCGCGTGAGCTGGTAGCCCTGCTCCGGCGTGCCCGTTGGATTGACGGGGGTCGTGTCGCGGTAGAGCGCTGGATAGAACTGGTCCGTCCCTCCGCCGAGGAACCCGTAGAAGTAGTCGAAGCCACGCCGGGTGGGCCAGTGCGTGAAGGGCCCCGCGGCGGAGGCCTGGTTCAGCGGGGTGGTGTGATTCTTCCCCCACCAGCCGGTGGCGTAGCCGTTGGGGCCCAGCAGCTCCGCGATGGTCGCGCAGCTCCGCGAGAGGATGCCGCTGTAACCCGGGTAGCCGGTGGCCATCTCCCCCACCACCCCGAAAGCGGCCGAGTGGTGGTTGCGGCCGGTGAGCAGCGCCGCCCGCGTGGGCGCGCAGAGCGCGGTGGTGTGGAACTGGCAATAGGTGAGGCCCTCCTTCGCCAGCCGCTCCGAGGTGGGCATGCGCACGAGCCCGCCGTAGCTGCTCGGCCACCCGTAGCCCACGTCGTCCAGCAGCACGAGCACGATGTTCGGCGCGCCCGGCGGCGCCCTCTGGAAGCCGGGGGAGTCGGGTTCCGAGTCCTGCCAGGTCATCCCGATCTTCGCATTCGGGAAGCGGTGCTCGGGCCTCGGGTAGGTGTCCCGCTCGATCCGCCTCGGAGTCCGCCCCTTTCTCTTCGCCATCGTCGCGTGCCTCCTCCCGAGAGATGCGGACGACGAACGAGCCTGCAAAGCCGCGCGTCTCGGTCCGGCCATCCGCCTGGGTGACGCTCACGCGGGGCGCGCGGGCCGGTCCTTGCCTGGCAGTCCGGTCGCGCGGTCGTCCGGCGGGCTTGCGGTTTCGTGCGGCCACCGTGACCTTCAACACATGAGGGCCGGGCTCCTTCAGGCGCTGTCGAGCATCGGGATCCTGGTGTTCTCCGTCTGCACCATGCTCGCCGTCGGGCTGAGCCATACGCTTCGCGAGATATTGGGCCCACTGCGCGACTCGCGTGGGGCCATCCGTGCGCTGGTGACGAACTTCGTCCTCGTCCCACTGCTTGCGTACGGCGTGCTGCAGGTGGTCCCCCTGGACAGGTCCCATGCCTCCGGCTTCATGCTCCTCGGCACGGCGGCGGGTGCTTTATTCCTCGTGAGGCTCACCGCGGTCGCGGGCGGCAACATGCCGTTGAGCGCGTCACTGACGGTGCTCCTCATGCTGGCCACCGTCGTCTACATGCCCCTGGTGGTCCCGCTGGTGGTGCCGGACGTGAGGGTGCGTCCGGCGGCCATCGCGTTGCCGCTGCTGTGGACGATGATTCTTCCCCTGGGCGCGGGGCTCTCCGTCCGGGCCCGGCACCCGACGCTGGCGGAACGGCTCCGGCCCCGGTTGGGCAAGCTCGCCATGGGGGCGCTGGCCGTGCTGGTCGCCGCGACCCTCGTGGCCAACTTCGGGGGCGTCGTGCGCATCATCCATACAGGCGCCATCTTCGCCCCGCTGATCCTGATTCCGGGCGCCTTCGCTATCGGCTGGGTCTTCGGCCGCGAGTACCGCGGAGGACACGTGGTGTTGGGGCTGGGCACCGGGCAACGCAACATCGCCGCGGCGATGGTGGTGGCCACCCAGGGGATGGGGGATCAGAACGCCGAAGTGATGGTCGTCGTGTCCTCGCTGGTCGGGTTCGCGGTCCTCTTCCCGATTGCGTGGTTCCTCGCGCGGCGCGGCCGGCGGCAACGGCCGCTGCGGCACGGGGGCATGGTCCGCGCCTGAGGGATGGGCAGCGCCCCCGCGGGTGCCAGGGTTGCGGGGCTTCTCCCGCCAGCGGAGCGCGAGCTCAGTGCGGCGGCTCGGGGGGCTCGGTGCGCTCGCGTGGAGGAAGGGTCTGCTCCACCTTCTTGCGCATGAGGCGCCTGGTGGCGATCTCCTCTTCCTCCGTCCGCTGCCGCCGGCGCACCAGGCCCTGGGTCTCGTCCACGAACCAGAAGACGACCCGGAAGAAGGCCGCGATGACGGTGATCAGCAGGGAGGACAGGAACCAGCGCAGCACCCCGCCCACCCAGCCGCCCACCGTCACGTCGATGGCGTAGGTCCCCGTGAGCGGGACCAGGACGAAGGCGAAGTAGTGCGAAGCGCAGTAGGGACAGGACACCAGGTAGCCAAGCCAGGTGTCCTTCCCGCCGAGCCGCTCACGCAGCCCGGCGAAGATGCGCTCCTTCGTGAGGGTCTGGGCCAGGCCCATCACCACGGCGGACACCGCGAAGAGCTGGAACAGGTCTACCTTCACGCATCGTCTCCACGTCCGGGCCCCGCGTGCATCCTCGGAAGATGGAGACGGACCGGGAGGATGCCTCTCGGTCCTGGGGACAATGGCGGGCAGGGACACAGCCTGGCGGCCTGCCCTGCAACCAGGGGGCGGTGCGCCGGTTACCTGGGGCGCGCGCCCTTCTCGGCGAACTCGCGCATGAGCCCTTCGTACAAGGACGGATCGGGCAGCGTCGCGTAGGAGTGCGCCGCGGGCGTCGTCGCCCAGGGCAGCTTCTCGTTCGTGAAGGTCTCGATGAACGGCACGAACCAGCCCGGATTGTCGAGCATGGTCGGCCGCAGGTTCACGAAGTCATCCATGCCCTCGGGCCGCGTGAACATCCACGTCATGCAGTAGCCGCAGAACATGTGCTTCGACGCCCCATGCAGCCCGCCCACCACCGGCTCGCCGGAGAGGATCTGGAAGCCGGGCGTGGGCACCGCCATGGTCAGGCTGAACGCGCTGGAGCTCATGCGCTGACAGCCGGTGCAGTGACACGCCATGGTGACGATCGGCGGCAGGGTGACCCGCAGGCGGACCTTCCCGCAGCGGCACCCTCCGTCCCACGGCAGCTTCCACTCAGCAGAAGGATTTTCCATCCCGCGAGCGTGGACCGATGACGGGCCACTCGCAAGGAGAACCATGGGAAGCTCCCCCCATGGATGCCCAGGCGAACAGCAGCCTTCGCAGTGTGTTGCTCACCCAGCTCGACACGGCCTGGGCACGCTTCGTCCTGGCCGTGAATGATGGAGTCCCCGCCGGTCGTGCAGTGCCCTCATGAAAAACAGGCTCGTCGACTACTTCCGCCGCATCGCGCCTCTGTCGGACGAGGAGGCCCAGGCCATCCTGGACAGCATGGTGGTGAAGACCTTTCCCAAAGGCGCGCACCTGCTCATGGCCGGCCAGGTCTCCACCGAGGCCTACTTCGTCCTCCAGGGCTGCGTCCGCCAGTACTCCGTCGTCGACGGTGAAGAGCACAGCAACGGGTTCTTCACCGAGGACGACTGGGTCCTCTCCATTCACAGCATGATGAACCAGACCCCGGCGGAGCACTTCCTGGTCTGCGCGGAAGACACCACCGTGGTGGTGGGCACCGAGCAACGCGAGGGGGACCTGTACCGGCGCTTCCCTCGCTTCGAGAGCATCTCCCGGATGGTGATGCAGCGGGTCCTCGCGGAACAGCAGGAGCGGTTCGCCTCCCATCTCAGCGACACCCCGGAGCAGCGCTACCTCAAGCTCGCGAAGACGCGGCCGGACATCCTCCAGCGGATACCCCAGTACCAGCTGGCCAGCTACATCGGCGTGAAGCCCGAGTCGCTGAGCCGGATCCGCAAGCGTCTCGCCACGCGCGGCAAGCCAGCTACGCCGCGACGGAAGGCGTGACCGTCCGGAACCCCTTGGCGATGAGCCAGCCGCCCAGGACGAGCTCGAACAAGCCCCCGGGCCCCGAGAAGAAGATGCTCCACGGCAGCCCGAAGATCTCGAGCACGGACCCCAGCGCCAGGAGCCCGTAGCCCGCCGCGCCCACCAGCGGAAGCCACGCGGGAAGAAGCCGGGAGCGGTACAGCGACAGGCAGAACGCCACGCTGCCGACCCCCAGGATGAGCATCGCGACCTGGTACGCCCAGAAGTTCCCCTTCGAGAGAAGGTTGGACAGGGTCACCAGATCCAGCGCCGTCCGTCCTTGCGCGGTATCTCCGAGCTGAAGGATGCACAGCAGGAATACGACGCCGACGATGAGGGTCAGCGCCTCCATGACCCGGGTGCAGACGTACGCGAGGGCGATGCCCGGGCTCCGCTCGCGGAGGATGGGAAAGAACAGCACGCCAATCCCGACGACGAAGAGGGCGTCCAACAGGAGCAGCAGCGCGCCCCCGACGAACAGCGTCCTCTGACCCGCCAGCAAGGGCAGATGCGCCGGCTCCTTCAGGACGGACGTGACGATCGCGGTGCCGATGCCATAGGCGAAGAACGGAAGAAGAAAGAGAGCTCCCAGGGTGCGGGAGTGAAGGCGGGAGATGTTCATCACGAGGGCTCCAGAACGTTCAGCGACGTTGTGGCCCCCAGAGTGGAGGTGACCGCCCTCGCCCGCATTGACGAGGATCAATAAGTGGAAACGGGGGCGTTGCGAGGCGGGCGCGGAGCATGACGCGATGCCGCGCGGCAGGGAGCCCCATACGATGAGCAGCGATGGACTCTGGCTGAAGCTTCTTCCGGGCGCAGGGAGAGAGGGGCTTGGGTCACTTCAGGTTCGTCCGGAAGAACGTGGTCAGCTTGTCGAAGGGGATGAGGCCGACACGGTCGTAGAGGTCCACGTGGCCCGCGCCCGGCACGATGACCAGCTCCTTGGGCTCACCGGCGAGCCGGTAGGCCTCGTCGCTGAACTCCCGGGAATGGGCGTTCTCACCCGCGATGAAGAGCATGGGCCGGGGAGAGATCGTCTCGATGTCCGTGAACGGATAGAAGTTCATGAACCGGGTATTGCTGCTGAGCGTCGGATGCGTCGTGGTGTTCGAGCTGTGTCCCCGCGCGGTCCGGTAGAAGTCGTAGAACTCACGGTCAATCGCAGTGGACCTGTCCGTCAGCGCTTCGGGCGTCCCGCTCGTGTATTTTGTTTCGCCTCCCGCGAACTCCACGTCGCGCTGGAGCGCGGCCTCCTCGAGGACCTTCTTTCGCTGTTCAAGGGTCACCGAATGCTTGAGCCCGTTCCGGTTGGCGGCGCCCATGTCATACATGCTGACGGTCGCGACGGCCTTGATGCGGGGATCGATCTTGGCCGCGCTGATGCCGAAGCTCCCGCTGCCGCAAATCCCCAGGACGCCAATCCGCTCCCTGTCGACAACCTGCTGGGTGCGCAGGAAGTCCACCGCGGCGCTGAAGTCCTCGGAGTAGACGTCCGGCGCGACCACGTTGCGCGGCTGGCCTTCACTCTCGCCCCAGAAGGACAGGTCCAGGGACAGGGTGATGAAGCCCTGCTCCGCCAGCTTCGTGGCGTACAGGTTCGCGCTCTGCTCCTTGACCGCGCCCATGGGATGTCCGACGACGATCGCCGGGTTCTTCGCGCCGCGCTTCAGGCCCTTGGGAACGAACAGGTTCCCGGCGACCTTCATCTTGTATTGGTTCTTGAAGACGACCTTCTGAACGGTGACCTTGTCGCTCGTGTAGAAGTTGTCCGCGCCGTTGGAGGTGTCCCCGGACGCGAGGCCCGGCGTGGGACGCGCCACGGAGGCCGGGGACGCAGCCCAGGCTCCCGGTGCGGCGAATGAACCGAGCAGCAGTGCGCCAAGCAAACGCTGTTTCATTGTCTTCATCCTCTTGGGTTGATGGGATTTCAGGTGACGCTCTTCAGCGACGCCATGGGGACCTCGGCCTCGCCAACACAGACATCTCTTGATGCGCGGAGGGCCAGGAGGGCCCCTCCTCCCAGCAGTGCGGCGCTCAGCACGAAGGTGCTCTGGTAGCCGCCGCGGTCGAACAGCAGTCCTCCGAGCGAAGCGCCAGCCGTGATGGCGAGCTGGATGGCCGCGACCATGAGGCCGCCGCCAGCCTCCGCGTCGCGCGGCAGCGTGCGGCTGAGCCACGTCCACCATGCGACCGGCGCCGCCGTGCCGATGAGCCCCCACCCCACGAGGAGGACGGCCGTTGCCGCGACGGACTGGCCGAGGACGACCAGCGCGACCGCGATGACGGCCATCGCCACCGGTGCGGCGATGAGCACCGCGGACAGCTGCCGGGTCACCAGGAAGCCAATGAGATACGTGCCCAGGAGCCCCGCGACGCCCATCCCCAACAGCATCAACGACAGGGTGGACACCCCGACCCGCGTGACCGTCTCCAGGAAGGGACGCAGGTACGTGAAGAGGGCGAACTGGCCCATGAAGAAGAGCGTGACCGCCAGGATGCCCCACAGCGCCCGGGGACGCCGGAGGATGGCGAACGTGCTCGGAGGCGGAGCGGCGCGCTCCGTGGGCATCGAAGGCAGCGTGAGGAATTGCCACACGAGCGTGATGGCCGCGAGCGGGACGACCGCGAAGAACGCCCCCCGCCACCCGATGTACTGGCCCAGGAAGCTGCCGAGCGGCGCCGCGATGGTGGTGGCCAGCGCGTTGCCGCCGTTCAGCAGGCTGAGCGCACGTGGCACGCTGGACTCGGGGACCAGCCGCATGACGGTGGCCGCCGACAACGACCAGAAGCCGCCGATGACCACGCCGATGAGCGCACGGCCCACCATGAGCACGGTGAAGCTCGGCGCCAGGGCGGTCACGAGCCCCGAGACCAGCATCGAGCCGGTGAGCCCGAGGAGCAGCTTGCGGCGGTCGACGGACCGGGCCACGGACGCGATGAAGAGGCTCGTCAGCACGGCGAAGAGCCCGGACACGGAGATCGCCTGACCGGCGCGGCCTTCGCTCAGGTGGAGGTCCGACGCGATGGGCGTCAGGAGGCTCACCGGCATGAACTCGGACGCGATGAGCGTCGAGACGCACAGGGTGAGCGCGAACACGGCGCCCCAGGACGTGGAACGCGAGGCCGGCGCCAGGGGCGCTCCGGCGAGTGGGATGGACATGAAGCTCTCTCAGGTGGAGGGACGCGCTTGAAGGACTCGACGTCCGCGTTGAGCCAGGGCCCCGCGCATCGCGCTCTCTGGAGCAGCGGGGCCTGATGAGAGGAGTACGCGGCGCGCCCTCTGGGCGCCAGATGGCGAGGAGCGAACGGGCCGTTAAGCAGGAGTTGATGGCGGCCCGGAGATGCGCGGAAAGTGACCTATCGCGATGAAGACAGCCCCCTTCCAGCAGCTGCACGTGTTCCTTGCTGTCGCGCGGCTCCAGAGCTTCCGTGGCGCGGCGCGCGAGCTGGGCGTCTCCACGGCGGCCGTGAGCCAGTCCGTCCGGCAGCTGGAGGAGCAGCTGAGCGTGGTCCTGCTCCAGCGCACCACGCGCAGCGTGGCCCTGACGGACGCGGGGCGACGGCTGGTGGAAGAGGCCGGTCCAGGCCTTGCCCAGGCCGCTGCCGCGCTCCAGGGCGCCTTGGCGCAGCCCGGGGAGGTGGTCGGACGGCTGAAGCTGTCCGTGCCACGAGCCGCGGTGCCCCTGCTCATCACGCCCGTGCTGCCCTCCTTCCAGGCGCGCCATCCCCGCGTGGAGGTGGACGTCATCGTCGAACAGCGCCTCATCGACATCGTCGCGGAGGGCTACGACGCAGGCGTGCGCCTGAGCGAGACCCTCGAGCGCGACATGGTGCAGGTGCGACTGACGGACGCCTTCCGCTTCGTGGTGGTGGGTGCGCCGGCCTACCTCAAGCAGCACGGCCGCCCGGAGCGCCCCGAGGACCTGCTCCAGCACAAGTGCATCGTCCTGCGCTCACAGACCACCGGGACTCCCTATGCCTGGGAACTCGAGCGCGGCGGCAAGACCTGGCGCATCCCGGTGCAGGGCAGCATCGCCACCAACGACGAGATGGCCGGCGTGGCATTCGCCGCCGCGGGGCTGGGGCTGACGTATGCCCTGGAGCCATCCATCCAGGAGCCGCTGGATTCCGGACGTCTCGTGCGGGTGCTGGAGGACTACGCGCCCACCGTGCCGGGCTTCTTCCTCTACTACCCGAGCCGCGCACAGCGCTCGGAGCCCTTGCGCCTGTTCATCGAGGCAGCCCGGGAGCTGGCCGGCGGAATGGGCTGACGCACCCGGCTGCGGGACGCGTCTTCTCCCTCGCGAACCGCGGGAGATGGGCCCCCGGACGGCCACTCGCACGTGGAGTAGGTGGGAGCGCCCCCTCGCGCTGGGAGGCGCCCTGGCCGCGCTCGCTGCCGCCATGCTCGTGACCTACGGGGCCTCGGTGCGCCAGGAGGTCCCCCCCGGCCCGCTCCCGCGTGGGGCAGGACGGCGCGGAGGGCCGCTGACAGCCCACCCGGAACAGTGTGGTAGTAAAGATCCGGTACTGGAACCGGAGGCTCGCGTTGACGTTGTTTCGAGTGTGTCTGACTTCGCTGCTGGTGTTGGTGGTCGCATGCGGTGATTCGAATTCGCCGGAGGCGCCGGATGCCGGGCAGCCCCGGCCCGACGCGAGCGTCGAGACGCCTGATTCGGGCAACCCGCTGCCGGATGCAGGCACCGAGGAGCCTGATGCGGGCTCGGAGCCCCCTGACTCCGGCACGGAGACGCCTGACTCCGGCACCGAGACGCCGGACGCAGGCACGGAGACTCCTGACTCCGGCACCGAGACGCCCGACGCGGGCACGGAGACCCCTGACTCCGGCACCGAGACGCCGGACGCAGGCCAGCCTGTCGAGGTGAACGTCATCGACAACGGGGGCTTCGAGGAATGGCCCGGAGCGCTTCCGGCGCTGTGGTCCGGGAGCACGACGAACATCGAAGAAGCGGTGCAGAAGGTCACGACGCAGGCCTTCGAGGGCGTGAACGCGGCCCGGCTGATCAACACCACGGACGCCCACAAGCGCTTCAGCACCGCGGCGAAGTCCATGGCTGCGGGCCGCTACTCCTGCACCTACCAGGTACGGGGGAAGGGTGAGGTCCGCAACGCCTTCTTTGGTACCGACTACTCCAACTACTCGGGCTACACCGCCGTCGACACCCAGACGTGGAAGCAGGTGGCCTACTCCTTCAACCTGGCCAACGCCGTCTTCGAGACGTTCGAGCTCATCTTCAGCGTCCAGAAGACCAGCGGCGAGCATCTGCTCATCGACGACGTCCGCTGTGTCCGGGCTCCCGAGCCTTGTGATCAGGTCAGCTGTGAGGTCTGGGCGCGGTGCGACAACGCCACCGCGACCTGCCAGCCGCTCTCCGGCCGCTGCGAAGACGCCGCGGACTGCAACGAGTGGCAGACCTGCGATGCGACCCACACGTGCGTGACCGCGGAGGAGCGCTGCGTGCGCCACGCCGACTGCGCGGGGACTCCGGAGACGCCCGTCTGCGACACCGCCACGCACCTCTGCGTCGAGGGCGACCCGTGCGCTGGCGTGACGTGCAACAACCCCGCGACGAGCTGCAATCCCACGACGGGCGTGTGCGAGCTGGCCGAAGGGGCCTGCTTCACGACCTACGACTGCCGTGGCGCCCTGCCCGCCTGCGACCCGGCCACCAAGCGCTGCGTCGCGGCCGACCACTCCGCGAACATCATCCGCAATGGTGGCTTCGAGAACTGGAGCACCCGCGCCATCCCCTACTACGGGAACAACTTCGTCCCTGACTTCTGGTACGGCCTCGACAACGGCGTCGCGGACCCGGGCACGGAGATCAAGCCCTCGCGGCTCGTGCGCTACACGAGCGCGGTGCACGGCGGTTCGGCGGCGCTGCAGTTCGTGGTCCCCATCGAGGTCGCGGAGCGCTTCTCGCTGGAGAAGTTCAACGTGCCGACCGGCAGCTACTCCTGTTCGTACCGGGTGCGCGGCCACGGCAGCATCCGTCACCGCCTCTATTCGAGCGGCGGCTGGAGCCCGCAGACGGACTTCATCGCCGTCGACAGCGATGAGTGGCAGCCGGTGTTCTTCCGCTTCACCGGCAACGTGCGGGACTGGCGCCTGCTCTTCTATCCGAGCCGCAGCGTCGCCGACCGCGGCCACCTCCAGGTCGACGACGTCGTCTGCACGAAGGACTAGCGGCTGCTGACTTGAAGGGAGCGATGCCGCGTGGAGCGGCATCGCTTCCTCGTCGCCGCGAGGGCAATCCCATCTCAGCCCACGCGGAACGGCACCTGCCGCTCGAACTCGCGGCTCGGCACTCCGATGATGGAGTACGCCGGAGACTGGATGGGCGGCATCTTGCGCAGGATGCGGCGGTGGAAGGTCGGGTAGCTGGCCTTGAACTTCCCGCCGTTCCAGACGCGCAGCAGGTTGGCCGTGAAGAGGCCGTTGTACACGCCGTCGCTGGAGAGCTGGTTGTCCTGGCAGCCGGAGATGAGCAGCACCGTGGCCTTGAGCGTCAGCCTCGGGTCCTCCTTCGGCAGCCCCTTCAAGATGGCGTCGTACATCGCCTTGTTCTCGCGGTACGTGCGCTGCTCGATGCCCAGGGGCATCTCCTTGAAGCGGCGCTCCGTGGCCTCCGTGCTCCGCATTGAATCCGCCAGCAGCTGCAGGCTGCCGCTGGAGCGCAGGGCCGCATAGGCCACACTGCTCACCGAGCCGCTGTGGCAGCTGTCGGAGAGCATGAAGACCCGCACGCCGGCCTTGAGCTTCGTCATCGCCTGGTAGATTTCGTCGTCGACGAGCTCCCCGTCGTACAGACACCACGTCTCATCCAGGCCGTCGTCCTCTTCCCCGTTCATGTCAGGGAGCTGGCCGCCGTGCCCCGAGTAGGTGAACAGCAACAGGTCTCCGGCCTGGAGGACCGACGCCGCCTCGCCCAGCTCCGCGAGCACGCTCGCGCGCGTGGCGTCCTTCGTGAGGAAGGGGCGGATGCGGCTGAATTCCTGCGCCTTCGCGATGCTGATCATGTCCTCGGCATCCGCTTCGCACGCCTGGAGCTGGCCATCCCAGCCCGCGTAGTGCCGTGGATCCACCGAGTTCAAACCGATGTTGATGGAATATCCCTGCGCCATGACAGTCTCTGCCTCCCCCACTGACGGTGGAGATGGGTGCTCGGGATGGCAGGAAGGAGGCGGGGCGCGCCGCGAGCTTCCGGCCCTTCCTCGACCGGGAACCCTGCGCTCGCTTCCTCCGCTCCCCTGCCCGGCGTTCCGGCCGCGGGATGTCCGTCATACGGACAGTGCGTTAGGCTGGAGAGCCCATGGTCAAGATCTCCGGCTCCCCTGACCCGAAGACGACGTCCGTCGCGAGTGTGGACACGCCTGTCACGCAGGCGCCCTCCGCCGCGACCGTGGCGTCCTCGCGCCGCTCCAGCGCCGCCTCGTCCATGGCCGCTCCGGTCGCGGCGGGCGCGAAGGCTCCGGCGCAGCGGAAGATGGAGCAGCAGCTCTCCGCCCTTCCGGATGGCCCCACGCGACAGGCCTTGCTGAAGGCGCTCTCCAGCGGCATGTCCCCGGCCGACGCGGGCGCGGTCGCCACCGCGCTGGGCGGGCTCAGCCCCGCGCAGCAGAAGGACCTGTCGACCCTGCTGGCGAAGGCGGGCCTCAGCACCAAGGCCTCTCCCCGCTCCAACGCGGACGCGGAGCGCACCTTCCTCCTCAAGGCCGTCGCGGGCGGCGCTTCGGGCGCGACGCTCAAGCGGCTGGCGGACCAGATTCGCGGGCGCCCCCCCTCCCACCAGGGCTTCTCCTTCAACCCGCTGTCCGCCTCCGCGGGAACCCAGAGGCGCGCGGCGCCCACCAGCGCCGCGGATGCCGCCGCGGCGAAGCTCAAGACGGCGATGGATGACATCTGGGGCACCGACGAGGCCGCGGTCTTCGAGGCCCTGGAGGGCCTGGACCCATCCCAGCTCAAGGACGTGGCGCGGAAGTACGAGAAGCTGACCGGCACGCCGCTGGAGGACGCGCTCAACCTCGAGCTCGAGGGCGCGGACCTGAAGCGCGCGCTCACGGCGCTCGGGCGCCAGGGGCCGGCCGCCCCCACCGCGCCGGTGAAGGCCACGGCCAAGGCCGCGGCGACCACGAACGTCTCAGCCGCCACCGCGAGCGACATCCAGAAGAACCTCGATGCCATCCAGGTGAAGTCCAAGGACGAGGGCGTCATCCAGCGCGGGAACGCCGTCGAGCTCAACAACCTCATCCCCCGCAACGTCGCCACCTGGAAGCCCCCGAAGGCGAAGCTCTACGCCCCGCTCAAGAAGGCGGTGGAGGCGCGCAACAAGGCGCAGGCGGCCGTCACCGCGGCCACCACCGAGCCGGCGAAGAAGGCCGCGCAGGAGAAGCTCACGGCCGCGGATGCGACCGTCCAGGCCGAGGGCGAGAAGGTCAAGGCGTGGATGAAGGAGCACATCGGCTCGAACCAGGACCTCCGCGACGCCACCGCGGCGGTGAAGGTCGCCGAGCGCGGGCTCGCCAAACTGGAGAAGCAGCAGAAGAAGGCGAAGGTGCCGAAGGACCCCGTCGAGGCGGAGAAGTTCCGTCAGTCCCAGAAGACCGCGCTCGACGCGGCGAAGGCGAAGGTCACCGACGCGCAGGCCCGGGCGAAGACGGTGAAGGACGGGCTGCTCGCGCGGGTCGACGCGTACGCGCCCATGGTCGCCGTGAAGCAGACCCGCTCGGAGGTCACGGTGAACGGGACGACCGTGACCATGCGGGATGGCCGTGAGACCGCGTACACGAACTCGTGGAACGCGGTGGATGGCGGCGCCGTGTCGGGTGACTCCGCCGCCCAGGTCACGTCCCAGCTGGAGAAGAGCGGCATCAGCGAGGACCGGCAGAAGATCCTCGCGTCCATCTCCGGCCTGGAGGGCACCTTCAGCAAGGTGAACACCTGGGACACCGGGCGCGTCTCGTGGGGCTTCACCCAGTGGACGCTCGGCAAGGACGGCAACGGCACGCTGGCCGGGTTCATGCGCGACCTGAAGAAGACCGACCCGGCGCAGTACGAGAAGAGCTTCGGCAAGTTCGGCATCGACGTCGACGCCAAGGGCGTGGTGCTCACCCGCCCGGACGGCACGGTGCTCAAGGGCGTGGCCGCGGCCGAGGCCATCCGCACCGACGTGAAGCTGGCCGCCGTCTTCATGGCCGCCGGCGCCGACCCGGCCATGCAGCAGGCTCAAATCAAGTACGCCAACGAGGGGAAGATCTCCGGCACCCGCGACAGGGCGGTGTCGGTGACGGGCAGGGATGCCGAGGGCCAACCCAAGACGGCGAAGCTGAAGCTCAAGGACGTCGTCACCAGCGAGTATGGCAATGCCATCCTGACCGACCTCGCGGTCAACGCCGGCTCGGGCGCGAAGGTCGCCGCCGCCGCGCTGGAGAAGTACGTGAAGGACAAGGGCGTGGACCCCGCCAAGGTGAAGGAGTGGGGGCCGGACGCGGAGAAGGCCATCATCGCCGCGCTGGAGCACGCCTCGCGCTCGGAGCGGCTGGCGCACCACGCGAAGGCGGGGTTCAGCAAGGCGCCCAACTCCTTCGCGGACTGATGCAACACGGCCCCTTCCCTGCTCACGCGGGAAAGGGGCCGCCTCCTTCAGGACCGCCTGCCGTGCCTCAGCTCCGACGGCGGCGGCGCACGGCCAGCGGCAGCCCCGCCAGCACGAGCGCCCAGACCGGGGCGCTGCTCGCGGCGGTGCAGCCACCGGAGTCCTCGCCTTCGTCCTTGCCCGGATCCTCCGCCACGGGCGAGCCATTGCCCACCTTGATGCTCAGCTTCGTCGCGGCGGCGCGGTCGCCATCGCTCTTCTGGTCCGCGTTCGCCGAGTTGCCCGCGCCGAAGAGGTTGAGCGTCACGTCCGTGGCGGGCGCGACGAGGGAGAAGTTGAACCGCAGCTCCGTGCCCGTGAAGGCCTGGGGCGCGGAGTGGGTCAGCTCGCTGCCCAGCTTCTTCATCCCGGTGCCGGCCACGAGGCTGGCCCCCGTGTTGTCCACGGCGATGTCCACCCCGCCCGTCTTCGCGGCGCCGCCACGGATGATGAAGGTGTACTGGCCGGTGGCCCCCTTCTCCAGCGTCGTGGGCCCCTCCAGCTCCACGGTGGGCGCCGCGCCGCCGTTGTGGCACGTGTTGCAGGTGGCCCCATCCTTGCTGGAGTTGCCGGTGATGCCCGTGCTGGTGGCGAAGGCAGGCGTCGCCGCCAGCAGGGCAATGACAGACAGGCCGCCGCGGATCCACTGACGCATCGGATTTCCGTTCATGGTCTTGGGTCCTGGCTAGCGCAGCTGGAGGAAGGAGAAGGACAGGCCCTGCGTCGTCACGGTGGCCTTGCCGTTGTCGCCCAGCACCCGGAAGGTGGTGGAGGACGCGCCGGCGCCGAACTCGGTGTAGAGCGTCTGGTTCTCCGACTCGAAGAGGAAGACGCTGCCGGAGGTGGACGGGATGTCGGCCTTCCGCGACGCGGTCAGCGTGTCCAGCTTCAGCTCCCACCACTGCCAGCCAGTGCCGCTCGCGATGGTGCGCGGATGCGTGCCCTCCGTCACCGGGGCGATGCTCTCGTCGAGCACGCGCACGTACGCCGTCCCCGCCGTGGGGCTGGGGATGAGCGCGCCCGCGAAGCCGCCGCCCACCAGCGAGTCCAGGGAGCGGTAGAAGGTCGTGTCGAACAGGCGCGTCTGGGGATCGTACCGGAGCAGGCAGGGCTCCGGCGCGTCCAGGCCCATCACCCGGCGCACCGCCGCGCCGTAGGCCTCCGTGGCGACGTACACCTTGCCGTCGGTGCCGAGCACGGCGTCGTGCGTGTAGCCGCACCGGTCGTCCGTCGCGACCGTGACGGCGTCCGTCGCGGTGTCGATGGCGACCATGCCCGCCCTCTTCGTGACGTTGGTGCCCTCCACCGGGCGCCACCCCACGGGCATGAGGATCTGCCCGCCGGTGTGCACGACCGCGCCGGAGAACGCCATGACCGTGTCCGGGATGAGCAGCGAGTCCAGCGGGCGGGTGCCCGTCACCGTCATCGCGGTGGGGTTCCAGATGACGATCCGCGCGGCGTTGCCGTCGAAGAAGTACGCCTTCGTCTCCGAAACGAACTGGAAGTTGGCCTGGTACTCGCCCAGCGACGTCACGCCCTGGCCGCTGAAGCTCACGGTGCCCGCGGCCTCCAGCTTCCCGGCGCTGTTCAGCGTGTAGCGGGTCACCGTCGCGCTCTCGTCGCTCACCACGTAGACGGAGCCGGACTTCGGGATGCCCACGCCCAGCGCGCGGCCGGGCACCTTGATGGCGCCCTCCAGCGACAGCGACGCGGCCTGCTCCGCGTGCGGCGTCACCACCACGTAGCTCTCAACGGGGTCCGCCACCAGCTGCTGCGTGGTGATGGCATACAGCGGTCCTTCAGGGTCGGTTCCTTCCTCTTCCGAATCGCCGCAGCCCACGAACAGGGACAGGGCGACCGCCGCGGTGGAGAGTCGCAAGGAACGCAAGGCAAACAGATGCTTCATCGGCAACGGCCTCTTGGATGGGGGGGATGAGAGATGTGCCGTTCCAGCCGGGACGGGGACCCGGACATGAAAACGATACGCATTCTCAATTTCACTTCCTGTAGAGGCGCGGACGCGTGATGTCAAGAAAGAGTCGTACTTCCCTTGAGTCCGGACAGCCCGTTGCCACCGGAACGCGGCCCGGCGCGGCCTGATGTCCCGGGGCACGCGCCCCTATAGTCGTCCTCCCATGAAGGACGCTCCCGCCCCGCTCCGCTCCATCGTCGCCCTGCCCCTGACGCCGGAGGGCTTCGCTCCCTTCGGGGACGTCGTGTCGGCCGGACTCAAGAGCGGCGCTTCGGCGAACCAGGGCACCGCGGTGCGGTTCGACTGGTCGGCGCGGCTGGAGAACGGACGGCCGGGCGCGAAGCCCAACCTCGCGGTGTTCCGCTCCGTGCCGCAGCCGCTCCCCTTCACCGTGAAGCTGCTCGAACACCATCCCCAGTCGAGCCAGGCGTTCCTGCCCATGCGCTGCTCGCGCTTCCTGGTGTGCGTCGCGCCCACCGCGCCCTCTGGCGGGCCCGACCTGGAGGGGCTCGTCGCGTTCGTGTGCGGCCCCGGCCAGGGCGTGAACTACCACCGGGGCGTGTGGCACCACCCCATCGTCGCGCTCGACGCGCCGGCCGAGTTCGCGATGCTGGCGTGGGAGGACGGGAGCGCGGAGGACTGCGTCGTGCGGCAGTTCTCCACGCCCGTGTCCGTCGTCGTCGCGGACTGACGGGTCCCCTACCCCGCCGTCTTCGGCTGACGCGCGAGCCACGCGCGCCACTCGTCGGCGGTCTCGTACTTCTCACCGGAGAGCTGCTTCAACACCTGGACCGCGGGGTCGCGGTTGATGGGCAACGTGAGCGCGGACATCTCCACCAGCCGTTCTCCCAGCTGGCGGAGCAGCCCGGCACGCTGCGCCTTCAGCGCGTCCGGTGGAAGGTCGTCCAGCAGGTAGGAGAGGAGGTACGTCGCCTTGTTGCGGTCGGTCGCCGTCGGCATCGCCACCGCGTCCGCCACCGCGGCCAGGTCCACCAGGGGCTTCGTCGCGGCCTCCTGCGTGGCCGTCAGCACGCGCAGCACGCTGTTGCGCACGGAGGACTCCGGATCCCGGATGAAGGGCTGCAACCGTTGCGCGGTCTCCTCGTTCGTGGGGGCGTAGGCCAGCAGGTAGGCCGCCGCGCCCCGCTTCTCCGGGTCCGCCTCCTCGCGCAGGACGGCGGTCAGCGCGTCCAGCTGCCCTGGCACCTTCGCGAGGAACTCCGGCTCGAAGGCCGCGAGGTCCGGATGACCGAACCCACCGACGCAGCTCGCGACCTTGCAGCTGGAGTCTTCAGCCAGCTTCCCCTGCATCTGGAGCTGCTGCAGGCGCTGCACATAGTCGTTCCACCGGGCAACCAGTCCTTCCGGATCCGTGGGGTGCCCCTTGGGCTCCGGGAGGAAGCGCAGCCGGCCCGCGTCCTCGGCATCCACCATGTCCACCACCACGAAGGCGGTGCCCTTGCGCTCCGCGGCGAAGTAGATGGACATGCCCACGCGGGCGAAGGCCAGGCCGTACTGCTCACGCAGCGCCGCCTCCTTCTGCCTGAAGATGGCGGCGCTGTGCACGATGGGCTTGCCCACCTCCAGCCCCATCAGCCGCTGGATCGTCTCCCGGTCCACCTTCCGCGAACCGAAGGCATCCACGCCCATGAGCGTCATCGTCATGAAGGGCGCCTCGGGTGCCTTCGCCAGGTTGGCGCGGGCCTCCGCGACGATGCCGCTCCACGCGGGCAGCGGGTGCAGCGCCGCCAGCTCCGGGTCGTATTCGAGATGATCCGCGTCGTAGTAGCCGCCCTGGACCGCGCGCTTCAGCACCTCCACGGCCGCGTCCGTGTGGCCCGCGAGCGAGGCGCACCCCGCGGAGCGATAGAAGGACTCCGCGCGGTCCGGCCCCTCCACGTCCGCCTCGCCGGAGGCGCGGAAGCGCTCCGCGCACCGCTCGAAGTCCAGCGAGTCATAGGCCTGCTCCGCCTCCGCCGAGAGCTGCCGGGCCCGCGAAGCCAGGTCAGGCTCCGCCGGGCCCGCCGTCCTCGGGGAGTGCGCGCAACCCGCGCCCAACGCGACCACACCCAGCGCCATCACGAATCGCATCTGGACCAACCTTTCGTGAAAGCGCGTATCTCATGCAAGCTGCGAGCAGGTTTCAAGGAGCGCCCCCCATGGCCAACGCCATTTCGAAGACCGCCTATTACACCCTGGCCTGCCGGGCCGAGGACGCACGCCAGCCCCGGCCGCTGTGCGGTGACACCTTCGCGTCCCGCTTCATGGATGACGAGGCGCGGCAGGTCTGGGCCCGCTTCCAGTCCTTCCGCGAGGCCAACGCGAGCAACGCCGCGCGGCATCAGATCATCGACGCGCTGTTGCAGGAGGAGCTGGACCGGGCCCCCGACGCGCGGGTGGTGGTGCTGGGCGCGGGCTTCGACACGCGGGCCTACCGGCTTCGCGGCGGCCGGTGGCTGGAGGTGGACGAGCCCGCCATCCTCACGCTCAAGGACGCGAAGCTGCCGGTGACGGAGGCGCGCAACCCGCTGGAGCGCCTCTCCATCGACTTCGCGGCGGAGTCGCTGGCGCGGAAGCTCGCGCCCTACCAGGACTCGCGGCGCACGCACGTCATCATCGAGGGCGTGCTCATGTACCTGTCGAACGCGCAGCGCCGGGACATGTTCGCGGTGCTCGCCCAGGTGTTCCCCCACCACGCCGTGTACTGCGACCTGATGCGCGCCACCTTCCAGCGCGAGTACAGCCGCGAGCTGCACGAGGTGCTCGCCAGCATGGGCGCGTCCTTCCAGGACATGACGGACACGCCGGAGGCCCCCCTCCTGGAGGCGGGCTACACGGTCGCGTCCTCCACCTCCGTCCCGCTGCGCGCGCTGGAGCTCGCTGGCAAGCGCGTCCCGGCGTTCATCGTCCGCCGGTTCATGCCCACGGTCCGCGACGGCTACGGCATCTGGAAGTTCGAGCGGCGCTGACGCCTCACTTCACCTTCGGCGCCGAGGCGGACTGTCCCAGCGCCACGCTCCCCAGGATGAGGGTGCCTGACACCAGCATGGTGGGCGTCAGCGGCTCGCCCAGGAGCAGCCAGGCCCAGGTCAGCGCGAACAGCGGCACCAGGTAGGTGACGACGGCGGCGCGCGGCGCGCCGATGCGCTGGATGAGGCGGTAGAACACCGCGTACCCGAAGCCGGTGCAGATGACGCCCAGGGCCGCCGCCGCCAACCAGGCCCGCGTGCCAATGGGCTCCGCGGGCCACATGACCACCGCGAAGGGCAGCATCAGCACCGCGCCGCTGGCCAGCGTGGCGGCGGCGACCGCGGAGGCCGGCAGCCCGGTGAAGTGGCGGCGCACCAGGTTCGAGCCGATGCCGTAGAGGAACGCGCCCGTGGTCCCCGCCGCCACGGCCCAGGCGACACTCGCGCCCGCGGCCTTCCCGCTGGCCAGCACCACCACCCCGGCGAAGCCCACGAGCAGCGCCACCGCGCGCCGGCCTCCGATGCGCTCGCCGTAGAAGAGGAACGCCACCAGGGCGGTGAAGAGCACCGCCATGCTGTTGGTGATGGCCCCGATGCCCGCGGGGGCCTGCCGCGCGGCCCAGGCGAACAGCGAGAAGGGCACCGCCGCGTTGATGACGCCCACCAGCGCCAGCCGGGGCCACAGCTCGGGACGGATGGCCCCGCGCGCGCGCCAGAGGAAGGGCATCAGCACCGCCGAGCCCAGCACCAGGCGCAGCGCCACCAGGGGAACGGGGCCGAAGGCCGGCGCCGCGATGCGCAGGAACAGGAAGGACGTGCCCCAGATGGCGGCCAGCCCGCCCAGCTCCAGGGGCGTGAGCCACGCCCGGTTCAAGGTGGGAGTCACGGCCTGGGGATGGACGGGAACGGATGCGCTCATGGCGGCCCCCTCGTGCGAGGAAGGAATCTGACTTCTGTCTGGCCCTTTCTTCACGCCGTCACCTCCGCTTCACAAGCGCATCGTTTCCGTGTCAGACATGAGCCAGATTTGAGGCTCGGCCCATGACCCTGCGCACCGACCTGCTCCCCGCCCTGGCGGCCTTCGAGTCCGCCGCCCGCCACCAGAACTTCGCCCGCGCGGCGGAGGAGCTGCACCTGACCGCCAGCGCGGTCAGCCACCACGTCCGCAAGCTGGAGGACCGGTTGGGCGTCGTGCTCTTCCAGCGGCATGCCCGGGGCGTGGCGCTGACGGCCGAGGGGCGCCAGCTCGCGGACGCCGCCAGCACCGCGCTGTCGGACATGGACAACGTGCTCGGGGGCCTCAAGCGGTCGCGGGACGAGGACGCCGTGGTGCGCGTCACCACCGTGCACTCGCTGACGTACACCTGGCTCCTGCCACGCATGCCCGGCTTCACGGCCCAGCACCCGCGCGTGCGGATCCACGTGGACACGGAGATGGCGCTCACCCGCTTCGACGAGGGCGGGCCGGACCTGGGCATCCGCTATGGCCAGCCCCCGTGGCCGGGCCTGAGCGCGCAGCCGCTGATGGACGACGCCCTGTTTCCCGTGGCCTCCCCGCGGCTCGCGGGCATCGAGCACACGCGCGAGGCGGCGGACGTGGCGAAGCTCCCGCTCATCGCGGACCTCTCCCGCCAGGGCTGGCAGGACTGGTTCCGTTCGGCGGACGTGCGCGGGGTTCACTTCGAGGAGCGCTACAGCTTCAGCGACACCACCGGCGCGCTGATGGCCGCGGTGCAGGGCCTGGGCGCGGCGCTGGCGCGCGAGAAGATTGTCACGCCCTACTTCGCGGACGGCCGGCTCATCCGGCTGCCCGGTCCCATCGTGCCCACCCGCGCCAGCTATTTCGTGGTGTACCCCTCGCACCGGCGGCTGCGCCCGGCCGCGCGCCTCTTCTGTGACTGGCTCCTGGCCCAGCGCGAACGCCCGGACCCGCCGGTTCCGGCCGCGACACCCGGCGCCGCACCGCCACGCCGGAAAGTTCCCCAATGACAGTCATCACCCTGGGGTGACTCCAAACCCTCCCACCGCCTGCATTTACTTGTCTGGGAAGGAGGGCCACACTCGCCGCGCCGTTCCCTCACGAGGAGCACACATGCGCAAGCTGGTGAAGTCCCTGCTGTCGGTCTCGGCTGTCCTGTCGCTGGCCCCCACGGCTGCCTTTGCCCTGCCGCCCCAGTGCAGCTACCTGGGCTGTCGCACGCAGGAGTGCGACGCGTACTGCTACATCGGGGTCACGGTGGAGACGACGTGCGGTGAGTACACGAACTATCAGTCCTGTGGCGGCGTCGCCGTCGCCCCCACCACCACGGCCTCGGTGACCGCGGACGAGGCCCGCCAGGCGGACGACGCCTCGCAGGTGTGCAGCGAGGAGCACCCCGCCGCCGAGCAGGCCGTCACCGCCGGCACCTGAGCCGGATTCGCTGCGTCGCGGGGCCCGGGCGCCATGGCCGGGCCTCGCGGTGGTTCCCGCCGTGGCACGTCCCGGGCCGCGCGCTCCGAGGGTGGGGGGCTCCCCCTTCGTCGAGCGCCGCCCTCCCGCCGGCCCCCAGGCGGCCGGGCATCCCCCGCGCTTTTGCTTGTACCCGTGCCCCCTGCCCCGTAGGTTGCGGGCAGATATATGGGCTCCCATTCAAATCGAACGCCGCCCGCGGACGTCTCCGCCGAGGTGCGCGCGGCGATGGACGGCGTGCGCCGGCTGGTGCGGCTGCTGCGGGTCTCCGCTCGCGCGTCCGAGCGGCTGGTGGGCATCAGCGGCGCCCAGCTCTTCATCCTCCAGGAGTTGGCGGAGTCCGGGCCCTGCTCCATCAACACGCTCGCGGAGCGAACGCTCACGCACCAGAGCAGCGTGTCCGTCGTCGTCACGAAGCTCATCGAGCAGGGACTGGTGAGCCGCCGCCGCTCCGACGAGGACGGCCGCCGGGTGGAGGTGGCGCTGGAGCCCAAGGGCCGCACGCTGGTGCGCAAGGCGCCGCCCATGGCCCAGGCCCGGCTCATCTCCGGGCTGCGGGGCCTGAAGCCCGACGTGCGCGCGGGGCTGGTCCAGGGATTGGACGCCTGGGTGCGCGCGCTGGGGCTCGGTGGGGACGAAGCCCCGCTCTTTTTCGAAGACGAAGCCTCGCGCCCTCCGCGGCGCCGCAAGACACGGGAGCAACCGGATGAAGAAGCCTGAGGTTGAACGCATCGAGGAGGGCCTGGGCGAAAGGCCGGAGGAACGGTCCGGCCTCCCCGTGGCCCCGTCGATGGGCCCCGCGCTCGCCAGCCTGCGCACCCCCGCCACCTCCGTGTCGGTGGACTCCCGCACGGTGTACATCAGCGTCCTGGCGGTGGGGCTCGCGGCCGTCGCCGGCCTGGTGGCGCAGGGGCTGGGCACGCTCATCCACTTCGTCACGAACCTGGCCTTCTTCGGGCGGCTGTCCGTGCAGCCGGTGTCACCCGAGGCCAACACGCTGGGAGGCTGGGTGGTGCTCGTGCCCGTGGCGGGCGCCATCATCGTGGGACTGATGGCGCGCTACGGCTCGCGGGCCATCCGGGGCCACGGCATCCCGGAGGCCATGGAGCAGGTGCTCTTCAACCAGAGCCGCATCCCGCCCCGGATGACGCTGCTCAAGCCGCTGTCGTCGGCCATCGCCATCGGCACCGGCGGCCCGTTCGGCGCGGAGGGGCCCATCATCGCCACGGGCGGCGCGCTGGGGTCGCTCCTGGGACAGGGGCTCCACGTCACGGCGGACGAGCGCAAGGCGCTGCTCGCCGCGGGCGCCGCCGCGGGCATGGCCGCCACGTTCGGCGCGCCGGTGTCCGCCGTGCTCCTCGCCGTGGAGCTGCTGCTCTTCGAGTTCAAGCCCCGCTCCGTCATCCCCGTCGCCCTGGCCACCGCGACCGCGACCGGCGTGCGCATCGCCTTCATGGGCGGCGCGCCCGCGTTCGCCATCCCGGACCTGACCACGCCGTCCGGCACGGCGCTCGCGTTCTATGGGGTGCTGGGCCTCATCGTGGGTGGCGCCTCCGTGCTGTGCACGCGCGCGGTGTACTGGCTGGAGGACGCGTTCGAGAAGCTGCCCATCCACTGGATGTGGTGGCCGGCGCTGGGCGGCATCGTCGTGGGCGTGGTGGGCTGGCTGTCCCCGCGCACGCTGGGCGTGGGCTACACCAACATCGAGGACATCCTGTCCGGCCACTTCGTGGGGACGGCGATGCTCGTCTTCTGCGCGCTCAAGTTCATCTCCTGGTCCGTCGCGCTGGGGAGCGGGACGTCCGGCGGCACGCTGGCGCCCCTCTTCACGCTGGGCGGCGGCCTGGGCTCCGGCCTGGGGCTGCTCGCCACGCAGCTGTTCCCCAGCCTGGGCGTGGACGTGCGCGTCGCGGCGCTGGTGGGCATGGCCGCCCTCTTCGCGGGAGCGTCGCGCGCGCTGCTGGCGTCGGTGGTGTTCGCCTTCGAGACCACGCGGCAGCCGATGGGCCTGTTGCCGCTGCTCGCCGGGTGCGCGGCGTCCTATCTGGTGTCCGCGCTGCTCATGCGTCACTCCATCATGACGGAGAAGCTGGCGCGGCGAGGCGCCCGCATCCCCACGGAGCTGGGCTCGGACGCGCTGAGCCAGACGCTCGTGCGCGAGCACGGCCTCAAGCCCGTGGTGATGTTGCAGGCGGACATGCCGCTGGAGGAGGTGCGCGCGTGGCTTGCGTCCGACGCCGCGGGCTCCCGCCACCAGGGCTTCCCCGTCGTCTCCCGCGAGGGGGCGCTCGTGGGCGTCGTCACCCGGAGGGATCTGCTGGACAGCCAGGACAGCGCCGGCCGGCGGATGAAGGACGTGGTGAAGCGTCCCCCGGCGGTCGTGTTCGACGACAGCTCCCTGCGCGAGGCGGCCGACCTGATGGTGGACGAGGGCGTGGGCCGCCTGCCCGTCGTCTCCCGCGCCCGGCCGGAGCAGGTCGTGGGCATCCTCACGCGCAGCGATCTGCTCGCCGGCCACCGGCAGCGCCTGGCCAACGCCCGCACGCGGGAGCGCGGCATTGGCGGCGTGCGTCCCCCCACGCCCCGGCCCGCCTGAGCGCCGGGGCTCAGGTCGTCGCGGGGACCGGCGCCGGGCGGGCCTTCGCCGCCGGGTCCCCGCGCAGCGCCGCGAGCGTCTGGCGGATGCCCTCCGCGTAGGGCGTCTTGTGCACCGTGCCCAGGAGGCCGCGCAGCGCGGAGTCGTCCATCAGCACGGGGTTCGTGAGCAGGTAGTACATCTCCACGAGCTCCTTCATGAACGGGTCGAAGAGGCCCACCAGCCGCACCAGCGTCTTCCCCATCGTCATCGTCTTCGGCGCGTGGCCCGCCTGCGCGTAGAGCTCCTTCACCATCTCGCGCTGCGTGGTGACACCCGCGCCCGCCAGGTTCCAGAAGCGGCCATACGCGCGGGGCTCGTCCATCAGCGCGGCGACGACGGGGCCCACGTCGTTGACGAAGACGAACTCATGCGGTGTGTCGAGCGGCCCGATGAGCGGCGCGCGCTTGCCCTGCGTCGCGGCGACGAAGGCGCGGTAGAGGAAGCTGCGCTCCACGCCCGGCCCGTAGAAGTCCGGCAGCCGCAGGATGGTGCCCTGGATGGCGCCCGCCGCGTCCGCCTCCAGCAGCAGGTCCTCCTGGGCCTTGCGCATGCGGCCCTTGAAGGAGTTCGGCTCGCGCGGATGGGACTCCGGCACCGTCGCGGTGCGCGGCATCCCGTACGGATACACCGTGCCGATGAGCACCACCCGCTCCACGCCCTCCGCGATGGCCGCGTCCAGCGTGCGGCGCATCAGCTCCGGGTGCAGGTGGAACTGCCAGTAGTTCACCCCCACCATGTAGATGATCGTCCGGACGCCCCGCGCCGCGGCCCGGATGGACGCCGGGTCCTCCGGATTCCACGTCACCACCTCCGCCCGGGGATCCGCGCCGAACTCCCTCCGCAGACTTGCTTCCGAGCGTCCGACCACCCGGTACGGCCGGCCCTGCGCCTGGAGCGTCCGCGCCACGCTCTGCCCAACGACGCCCGAAGCGCCAAACAACGCCACCGTCTCCATGTCGTCCTCCCGGGAATGAACAGCTGACGATTTTATGAACATCGTTCAGTGAACACCGTTCATCTATTGGTGGCCGTTCTTTTCGTCAAGGCCTACCCTCGTGACATGGGCGTCACGGAGCGCAAGGAGCGTCAGCGGGCGGAGCTGCGGGAGCACATCCTCCAGGTGGCTCGCGACATGGTGATGAAGGAAGGCTTTGGCGCGCTCTCCATGCGCAAGCTGGCGGACGCGGTGGAGTACGCGCCCGCGACGCTCTACCTCCACTTCGAGAACCGCGACGCCATCGCGCGGGAGCTGTGCGTGCGCGGCTTCCAGGAGCTGCTCGCGCTGCTGGAGCCGGCGGCCGCCGTGAAGGAGCCCGCGGAGCGGCTGTCACGCCTGGCGGAGGCGTACCTGGCCTTCGGCTTGAAGCACCCGGAGACCTACCGCCTCGTCTTCATGGAGGACCCCAAGCTGTCCGCGGACCTCTTCCAGGACAAGAAGGAGGGCGCGGGCCCGAAGTCCTTCGCACTGCTGGTGCGGGCCTTCGAGGACCTGAAGGCGGATGGCCGGGCGCTTGAAGCCACGTCCGCCGAGCGGCTGGCGGAGGTGTTCTGGGCGGGGCTGCACGGCATCATCAGCCTCAAGCTCACCTGCTCCGGGTTCCAGGGCGCACCGGCGGAGGCGCTGGTGAAGACGCTCGTCGCCACGCTGGTGCACGGTCCGAAGCCCGCGCGGCGCTCCCGGTAAAGTCCACCCCCACCCGGCGGGTGGGCTCCGCCGGCCGGACGCGTCCACGCGCCCGATACCGTCTCTCCGCGTCCTGCATGGGATACGGTCCTGTTTCATGGAGAAGGCTGGCGGACGTCCGGGCGGCCGCCGACTGGCATCCCCATGACACACCGTGTGAAGATTGGACGCCCCATGAAAAAGTCCCAGCCAACCCATTCCGGTGAGTCGGGTCAGGCGCTCGTGGAGTCCGCGCTGGTCATCCCGGTGATGGTGTTCCTCATCCTGGGCATCCTCCAGTTGGGGACGCTGCACCACGCGCGGCTGATGACGGAGTACGCCGCGTACCGGGCGGCGCGCGCGGGCATCGTCAACCACGGCGACTGCGAGATCATGAAGAAGGCCGCCTACGTGGCGGTGCTGCCCACCCTGGGCCCGCCCAAGTCCGGCGGCAAGGGCCGCGTGGACACGCTCATCAACGTGGCGCTGGTCCATGACGCCTACACGGATCCGAAGCTGGCGGATCAGAACCAGCGCTACCAGGAGGTGGACCTGGAGCGCGTGCGGGTGGAGGTGCTCAACCCCCGGAAGAGCCAGCTGCCGGGCCTCTTCTCGTCGTATGGCTCACACATGCAGGGGCGGGAGCTGGACTACGACGACGTGCGCAACGCGCAGGTCATCGAGGCCAACCTCCTCACGGTGCGCGTGACGTACTTCTACGAAATGCGCATCCCGTTCGCGAACTGGCAGCTGCACGCCTTCTACATGGGCCGCGAGGCGCTCAACGGCCTGGCCATGCGGGGCGTCAACTTCACCACCCAGAAGGTGAACGGCGGCAGCCTCACGGACCACCTGGAGGACCAGGGCGCGGGACAGACCCCGGACCACCAGAAGATCCGCACGCTCGCCGACAGCAACGTCTTCGCCATCCCCGTCGTCGCCACCTATTCGATGCGCATGCAGTCCAACCTCCTCAACAGCGGCGCATACGGCCCCAACGCATGCGCGGTGGACGGCTAGCGTCTCCCCCGACGCTGGCCAGAAGGACCCCCTCGGATGTTTCGGATCTTGCGGAGACTGCGGCGCGACGAGCGCGGGCAGGCCATGGTGCTTGGGGTGGTGGTCATGCTGGTGCTGGCCGTCACCATCATGACGTCGGTGGGCATCGGCCGCGGCGTGTACGAGAAGATCAAGCTGCAGGACGCCGCGGACGCGCAGGCGTACTCGCTGGCGGTGAAGGAGGCGCGGGCCTACAACTTCCTCGCGTACACCAACCGCGCGATGATCGTGCACTACTCCGCGATGCTCACGGTGATGTCCTACGTGAGCCACGCGGTGTACCTGGACCGCACCATCGGCGTCGCGGCCAAGTACCTGCAATACATCCCCGGCATCGGCGCCGTCTTCGCGGCCGTGTCCGCGGCGATAAAAGCCTGGAAGGTCACGGTGGAGACGGTCTCACGACTGCTCATCCCCGTGCTGACAGCGCTCAACATCGCGCTGTGGCTGGCCCAGGAGGCCATGCTCACGGGCACCCTCTTCGACCTCTACACCACGCAGGGACATGGGAACGTCATCTCGGGCACCGACCCCCGGGCGGACGTCACCGCGGACATGGACTCCGGGCAGTCCTTCAACAACGCCTCCGTCTCCTCGCTGTTCGGCAACCCGGCCGACATCAACTACTCCAACGCCAAGAACTTCCTCCACGTCCTGGATGACGGCCCCTTCAGCAGCAGTCCCACCATGGGCATGGACCCCACCGGCATGCTCACGCGCGCGAAGCTGGCGTCGGCCAACAAGCTGTCGGATCCGAACATGGCCAAGTACCGCCTCTTGATGGGCAACCTGGCCAACGGCGTGCGGCGCACGTGGACGGCGCAGGGCGAGGGGCCCATCCTCATTGGACGCAAGTGGGAGTTCCGGCTGTGCGTCGGCATTGGGGAGCTGCGCATCCGCAAGACGGCGGACAGTCAGATCAAGAGCTTCGACGAGGGCTTCGAGAACAACCGCAAGGATCAGCTCTTCGCGTCGGACGACATCCGCATCGAGGTGCGCCCCACCTGCTTCCTCTTCGGCTGGAGCGACGTCTTCCGGCTGCGCTTCCGGGCGGCGGCGGACAACCGGGGCGGCTTCCACCAGGAATACGGCTCCAGCAAGACGGATGACCACCACCCGTGGCTGGGCATCACGCCGTTCGTCACGTCCGACACCAGCTTCGTGAGCCCCCGGCAGAACCACTTCGGCTACCCGTGCAACCTCATCGTCCTGGGCAAGGACATGGGCGCGGAGCGCACCGGCAACAAGCCGGTCTACGAGCTGGAGAACCTGTCCCAGAACGCGTTCATGGAGGGCAGCGGCGACGGCAAGTACAACGTCGCGGAGAACAACGACGAGGGCATCCGCGAGTCGTACCTGGACATGACCTGGCAGTACGTGGGCGGCAAGCAGGACGGCTACGCGGCGGACTTCCGCCAGCGCACCGGCGGCATGATGGCCATGGCGGTGGGCCGCGCCATCTACCACCGGCCCGGCCAGTGGAAGGAGGAGCCCAACTTCTTCAACCCGCTCTGGACCGCGCGCCTGGCGCCCATCCAGACGCACTGGGACGCGGATCACCTCAAGTGGCTGGTGCCGGCCTGGGAGGACAGCGAATGGCTCATTCAAGGCATCAACTACTGATGCGCCCCGGCATGCGTCACGCCCGCCGGGCAGCGCGGGGGACGGCGACGGTGGAGCTGGCGCTGCTGGCGCCGCTCATCATCGTGCTGGTCCTCTGGGCGAACTACTTCTGGGAGGTGCAGCGCGCGCGCATCAAGATGGCGGAGATGGCGCGCTTCGTGGCCTTCGAGCGCACGGTGCGCCAGGACCTCCCCGGCATCGTCGCGGAGGCGCGGCAGCGCTACCAGGACCTGGACGGCTCCACCAAGACGGGCACGCTGGGCACGGCCTACCAGAACGGCATCACCATCCAGGTCCAGGCCCGGAACGCGGACGCGCCGCTGGAGAGCGTGGATCTGTCGAAGATGGGCTCCCAGTCGGGCATGGGCGGCCTGGCGGGCGCGGCCCTGGGCGCCCTGGGCAGCACGCCGGAGGAGCTGGTGCGGGACATGGGGTTCAACCCCAGCGAGGGCGCGGTCCAGGCGGACGTGCAGGTCCAGCTGGTGAACCGCATCATCCCCCGGGAGATCGCCCTCTACACGACGGGCTTCGACGGCAACCAGCTGGACCTGAACTTCGAGGAGCACTTCTACCTCTTCCACGACACGTGGCGGGCGTGGGAGCCGGGTGACGCGCCATCGCAGACGTATGAGCGGGTGGAGCAGCGCACGCACGACCGCGTGAGCCGCATCGTGTACGCGGGCGTGGCGAGCGGCGGCGGCGGGGCGCTGGAGGCCATCGAGGCGGTGCTGTCCGTGCTGGGGCTCGACTTCCCCTTCTCCGAGGAATACGTCCGCGACTCCGTGCTCATCCGCGACGTGCCGGCCGCGGGCAGGTTCGCCGCGGGACCGCCGACGCGCACGGTGCCCGGCGACGTGCTCCAGGCCGCGTACTGGCGCAACGACACGAGCTACTGCTTCGGCAGCTGCGAGCCCAACGCCATCAAGACGAAGCGCGGGCTCACCAACTCCGGAGGCCGGGGCGACAACTGGCCCATGCGCTCATACCGGTGCCGCGGGAACTTCTTCCAGGGCACGACCCTCTCCTACGCCCCGGAGTCCGAGTACTCGCAGTCCACGACGGCGGCGGCGGCCTACTTCCACTACAACAGCGACGCCTGCGTGCCATGAGTGGCCTGACGGACCACACGGGCGCGCTCACGCGCTGGCTGGGCCTGGGCGGGCTGCTCGCGCTCGTGGCCACCGCCGCGCTGATGAAGGACCCGCCGGCCGCTCCCTCCGAGCCCCGTGCGAAGCCGTCCGCTCCCGAGCTGGCGCTGCCTCCGGCGCCGCCGCTTCCGGATGCGGGCGTGGGCCGGGTGCAGCGGGTGTTCCCGCCGTTTCCCGGCGCCGTGCTCGTGCCCATGGGCCGGCTGGAGGCCAACGGCAGCCCCATGGAGCTGGGCTACTTCGAGACGGACCACCCGCCGGGCGAGGTGCTGGAGTTCTACGCGCGGGAGTTCCGGCTCCGGGGCCGCAACATCGTCACGCAGGACGACGGCGCGGGCGGCGGCGCGGTGAACTACTACGACGAGCGGCTGGGCGCGATGGTGGCCGTCACCACCATCCGCGTGGGCGGCGCCACGACGCGCACGCTCGTGTTCCCGTCGCTGGTGGAGGCGCCCGAGGGCATCCACCTGCAGGGCACGGCGCCCGCGTCGCTGCCGCAGCCTCCGGGCGCGTTGACGGTGCTGCGCGTGGACGAGCAGGGCGCCGGGCGCGGCGCGGGCAGCACCACGCTCACCCAGGTGGCGCACGGCACGCCGCAGATGCTCGCGGAGTTCTACCGGGCGCAGATGCCCTCGCGGGGCTACACCCCTTCGGAGCGGCGCCTCGCCAAGGGCGTGGAGCTGCTCGACTTCGAGCGTCCCGGTGAGCGCGTGTCGCTGTCGCTGTCTCCGCTGGACAAGGACGGTCCTCCGGAGTCGCTGATCACGTTCGTCATCGAACGTACCTCCCCTCCCCCTCCCCAGGAGTCGAATCGATGAACGGCTTGTTGTCGCGCGGCTACCGGTGGCTGCGGCGCCCTCGCTCGCGGGGGCAGGCCATGGCGGAGTTCACCATCCTGCTGATGGCGCTCATGTTCGGGCTCGGCGCCATCACCACGTTCGCGCCGGAGATGTTCGCGGCGCTCACCATCTACATCCGCGGCTTCTACTGCGTGCTGGGCTATCCGTTCGGCTGAAGGCGCCCCGGCGTCAGGGAACGGGCAGCCGGGGCAGCGAGAGCGGCACGGCGTCCAGCGCGGGCCGGGCACCGGTGCCGCTCTTCTGGGCCGTCCAGGTGGACTCCGCGTCGCGCAGGGACTCCACGCCGAACACGGGAACCTGGGCCGCGGTCACCACCGTCATCTTCTGGCCGGACTCCAGACGGAAGGTCTGTTCGCGGCCCTTGCCGGCGAAGGGGCCGGTGCGCAGGTCGAGGTCACGCTGGCGGACCGGCACGCCCCGGAGCGTGGCGTGGTCCGCGAGGAGGTCCACGGGGATGGAGACGGGGGTGTTGGGCGGAACGGAGAGGGCCAGCCGCTCCACCACGGCGCGAGCGGTGCCGGCGCGCGACACCCAGACGACGAAGAGGGCGCGGGGCGCCGTCTGGTAGTCCAGCTCCACCTGGTAGAGCGTGTCGTGCTCGCGCGGCGTCTCGCCCACCACGGCGGCACGCACGGTGAAGGTGCCCTGCTTCGACATGCCCTGCTTCGACTGGACGGTGTATTCCACCCACGAGCCCACGACGGGCTGGAGCTGGCCGTACAGGAGCAGGGACGGCACCAGGGCGCGCGCCTCCGCGAGGCGCTCGGGGGCGATGGGCGGATCCGCCGGGGCCAGCGTTCCGGCGTCGGTGGGAGCCGCCGTCGTGGCGGGGCGGGCCGGAGCGGTGCCCGCGTCGGGCGCGGCGGACGTGGCCGGCGTGGCGGAGAGCAGCACGGCGGTGCACACGGGACACAGGAGGCGGCGCATGGGAACAGCACTATGGGACCGGGGCTCCGCGCCGGACAAGCGTGGAGGACGCATGGGACGGAGTGTGTTGTTGCTCGCGGTGTTGTTCATGGGCCTGGCGGCGCTGCCCGCCCGGGCGCAGGACCGCGCGCCGGATGCGTTGTTCGGGCTGCCGCTCGTCGTTCGCGAAGGCGGCTGGGCGCGCTACGTGAACATGTCGCCGGACGGGCCCGCGCAGTTCGTCATCAAGATGGGGGGCCCGGGACGCTACGAGGGCAAGCGCGGCCGGTGGGTCCTCCTGGAGATCGACGTGCCCGCCACCGGGCGTGTGGGCTTCGACTTCCTGGTGGAGGGCGAGCGCTTCAGCGCGAAGAGCGTGCTGCTCATGCGGCTGCGGGTGCCGGGCCGGCCGCCGTCCGACACGCCCGCGCCCTTCAACCAACCGGGCGCTGACCGCCAGCCCCACCTGCTCCGCCAGGGCTCGGAGACCATCGCCGGCAAGAAGCTGGCGGTGACGGAGTACTCGTACGCGGGAGGCATCACCGCGCAGTGGTCGCCGGCCGTTCCGGCGCTGGGCCTGGTGCGCGTCTCCGGTACCCAGTCCTTCCAGCTGGAGGCCTTCGGCGTGGGGGGAGACCCGTGGAAGGCCGCTACCGCCGCCGGACGGTAAGGCCCGCCCCGAGCAGCGCGGCCCGCACCGGCTCCTCCTCCGAGCTGTCGAGCCGCGCGGCCAGCAGCAGCCGCGTCCCGTGCCCTGCCTGGAGCCGCACGCGGGGCAGGTCCCCCTGCTCCCGCTGGAACGAGAACCACTCCAGCCGGGAGAACGGCGTGCGCCGCCCCAGCGAGTCGATGAAGCCAGTGGGGCCCAGGAACAGCGCGGGCACCGCATGCAGCCCCACGCCCGCGAGCCACCCGGCGACGCCCAGGCAGAACGTGGCGAGCGCGGGCCGGCCCTCCGAGGAGAGCAGCCGCAGCCCCACCAGCGCCAGCACGCCCATGGTCGCGAGCACCAGCGCATAGGTGCCCATCTCCGCGCGCGAGCGCAGCGCCACCAGCCGCCCACCGCGCCACAGCCCCACGAGCGCGCCCAGCGCCACGAGCGCCAGTCCGCCCGCGGCCACCGACACCCCCAGCGCCATCATCCCGGGACGGCCGCCCAGCTCGCGCGACTCGCGCACGAGCCACGCGGCGCAGCCCGCGAAGAAGACCAGCGTCACGCCCTGGAAGGCAGCCGTGGAGACGGGGCGCGAGGGAAGGCTCGGAGGCGTCACGAGGCCTTCCTACACCATCGCGCCCCGCGGGGAGCACTCAGGGCGCGACGTACTCGCGAGGGCGGTAGCCGAGCCGGACCGCTTCCGTCTGCCCGTGCAGCAGCGGGTCCTGGTAGAGGCAGACGGCCCCGGGGAGGTCCTCGCAGCTGGGCGGCCTCATCCGTCCGAGCACCTGGAGGATCAGCGCGTCGGACAGCTCCTGGCCCGCGAAGTGCGCGGACCGCGCGTGGATGAACCGGGACAGGGCCAGGGGCGCGACCCAGGACGTCGTGGCCCGGGTGATGGGGAGGATGTCCACCCCGAAGGCATCCACCTGGAGCAGCGGCGTCCGGTTGTGCTCGAAGGGCCGCTGGGGCAGCACGCCCGTATTCACATACAGGTCCACGTTGGCCTGCCCTGGCCATCCGCCCAGGCCCTCATGCGCGCCCTTCCCTTCCGCGTCCAGCCCGGACTCGAGCACCGTGAAGAACCCCACCCGCAGCCGGTTGGGAAAGGCCTCCGACGCGAAGTCGAAGGGGTTGTCCTCCGGGCTCGCCGCGTCGATGGCGGCCTGGGCCGTGAAGACGCCCGGCGTGTGGAAGAGCGCCGTGTAGATGGGCGTATAGGCCGCCAGCTTCGCGCGCAGCACGCGGTCGTCCGGAAGCGGGCCCTGGCAGGACGCGGACCAGTCCTGGCGCACCGAGGCCAGCGTCACGCCCGAGCTCAGGTTGACGTAGCGCACGCCGTGCGCCGCCATCAGGCCGCGCAGCTCCTCCGCGACGACCGAGGCCTTCGCGCGCAGTCGCTCCAGGGACTCGGGCGTCCCGGAGCCGTCGCAGAACTCCTCCGGAGCGAAGGCGGTGAAGCTCAACGTGTCCAGCAGGACCAGGGGCTGGTGCGGGTTCGTCTCCACCAGCAACGAGAACACGAAGCTGCCGTGGCCCACGCTCTCCATGACCTGGGCGGGGTACGTCTCCGCGAGCGGCGCCGACAGGGTGCGCAGCTCCTCCGCGGGGAGGAAGTCCGGCGTCGCGAACGACTGGAGCGTGCGCGAGAGCGTGGCGGGAAGGCGCCAGGAGAAGGGCACCGGCGCCAGCCGCCCCTGCCCGTCCACCCGGAAGTACCCCCGGAGGCGGTTGTGGTAGCGCAGCGCCCGGAGCGGCAGCGTGGGGAAGTCGTCGATGACGAGGATGGCCTCGCCGCTGTCGTGGCGCATCGCGAACGCGCCAGGGTCGTAGGCGAAGTCCCCCCACTCACACCCCGCACCGTCCGGCCGTTCCCGGAAGCACGTGTCCGCCCGGATGGCCTCGCGCGCCGCATCCAGCCGCGCGGCCAGGACCGGGTTCGTGGGGGGCGCCACCCCGGGAGGGACGGACCCGCCACAGGCGCAGAGCGCCCCCAGCAGCAGCGCGGAGAACCAGGACCAGCGTGGGACGGAGGGCATCACGGGCTCGGTGGAAGGACGGGGTCCCCAGGCATACGGACCGAGCCCCGCATCCGGGCACCGGAAAACCTCCGGCCTCGAGGTGACCGGCCGGGCGCCTACTTCAGCTCCGCGAGCACGTCGAACACGGAGGGCCGGTGCGGCTTCCAGCCCAGGGCGCGGGCCCGCTTCGCGCGGATGCGGCTGTTGGACGCGAGCGCCAGCCGCCCCAGCTCCACGCCCCAGCGCTTCTCCCCTTCCGCCAGCGGCATGCTGGCCACGGGCAGGTGGAGGCTCTTGCCGATGGCGGTCACCACGTCCCGGAAGTTCGCCTCGCCGTTCTCCGCGAAGAAGAACGTCCCGGCCGGCGCGCGCTCCAGCACCAGGAGGTACAGGTCCGCCAGGTCCTCGATGTGCACGTTGGACCAGACGTTCTCTCCCTTCCCGATGTAGCGCGCCGTCCCCGTCTCCCGCGCGTACTGGATGAGCGGCGGCAGTTGCACGCTGTCCGGGTTCAGCCCCAGCCCCTTGCCGTAGATGAGGCACGGGCAGATGACGTTCGTGTGGATGCCGTCCTTCGCGGCGTCCAGCACCGTCCTGTCCAGTGAGATGCGTGCCACCTTCTCCGGCACGGGCTCGACGGGCGTGTCCTCGTCGTGCACGCCGGCCGTCAGCTCGCCGCCCGCGTCGGTGGCGACGATGCTGGAGCCGCTGGTGTGGATGAAGTGCTTGCCGGAGCCTTTCAGCGCGGCGAGCAGCGCCTCCACCACCTTGCGCTCGTCCGCGGACGCCGCGTTGATGACGGCGTCGGCTTCCTTCGCCAGCCGCGCGAGCGCGTCCAGGTCGTCGAAGGAAGCGACCGTCGCCTGGATGCCGCGCGCCTCCAGCGCCCGCGCCTTGTCCGGAGTCCGCGCGGTGCCCACCACCTGGTGCCCCGCCGCCAGCAACCGCGCCGCCACCGACCCGCCGATGTACCCCGTCGCGCCCAACACGAAGACTTTCATGATCCGCTCCCGTGAATGGGAGGAAACCTGCACTGTTCCCCGGTGGACGGGTAGTGGCTTGCCGGGCACATGTCCTGTTCCTAGAGTTCTTGAATGACCCTCATCCAGGAGCCGCTCGCCGGGCTGGGCGCCTTCGTGCGTACGCTCGAGACGGGCAGCTTCAGCGCGGCGGCCCGGGCGCTCGGCGTGTCCCCTTCCGCGGTCAGCAAGACGGTGGCCCGCCTGGAGGGCCGGCTGGGCGTGCTGCTCCTCCAGCGCGGCACGCGGCGGCTCCAGCCCACGCCGGAAGGGCTGTCCCTCTTCGAGCGGGGCCAGCGCATCGTGGCGGAGCTGGAGGCGGCGCAGGGGGAGCTGCGCGAATCAAAGGGCCCCCGGGGCCCGCTGCACGTCACCGCGCCCATGGACCTGGGCCGCTACTGGCTGGTGCCGCGCCTGCCGACGTTCCTCGCCGCATACCCGCAGGTCCAGTGCGCGCTGGGGCTCACGGACCGCTTCATCGACCTGGTGGAGGAGCGCGTGGACGTGGGCCTGCGCATGGGGGAGAGCGCGGATGCGCGGCTCGTCCGCCGGCGGCTGGGCGCGTCGCGCGCGGTCATCTGCGCGTCGCCCGCGTACCTGCGACGGCACGGCACGCCCCGGAGGGTGGCGGACCTCCAGCGCCACGCGTGTCTGGCCTACCTGCGCGACGGCCAGCGCGTCCCGTGGCGGCTGGATGGCACGCCAGTGGACGTGCCCGGCCCGTTCGCGTCCGACAACAACGAGGCCCTGCTGGCACTGGCGATGGAGGGCGTGGGCATCGCGCGCATCCCGGAGTTCGTCGCCGCGCGGGCGCTGGCCTCCGGACAGCTGCGGGCCGTGCTCGGCGAGGTGGACTCGCCGGGGCCCGACGTGTTCGTCGTCTATCCGGAGCGCCGGCACCTGTCGCCCCGCGTCCGCGTGTTCGTGGACTTCGTGGCGGACGCGTTCGCGCGCGAGGAGACGGGGCCGGGCGTGAAGCCCCGGCCCCGGCGGTGAGCGCGGTCAGTAGACCTTGTCGCCCTTCTCCACGCCGAAGGGCGAAGCCGGCATCTGGACGCCGTTCACGGACGTCCCTCCGTTGTGGATGGCGGGGAACATGGGCTCCATGCTCTGCGGGAACCCGAACGTGGGCTTCGTGAGCTCATCCAGCCGGCCCAGCTCCTCGGCCGTGAGCTTCACTTCGGCGGCCTTCAGGTTGTCCTCGAGCTGCGACATGCGCCGCGCGCCGATGATGGTGGAGCCCACGCCCGGCTTCGCCATGACCCAGGCCAGCGCCACGCGCGCCGGGGTGCTCTCGTGCGCGCGGGCGATGGCCTCGAGCGCGTCGACGACGGTGTAGGTCTTCTCGTTCAGGTAGGGCTCGATGAAGGCGCCCCGGTCGCCCTTCAGCTGTCCCGCGTTCGCGCGGGTGTACTTGCCGCTGAGCGCACCGCTCTTGAGCGGCGACCAGGGCGTGATGCCCAGCCCGTGCTCCAGGGCCATGGGCACCAGCTCCTGCTCCACGCTGCGCTCGAGCAGCGAGTATTCGATCTGCAACCCGATGAAGGCGGACCAGCCCCGGAAGCGCGCCGTCATGTTCGCCTCGACGATCTTCCACGCCGGCGTGTCGGAGACGCCGAGGTAGCGGACCTTGCCGGCCCGGACGAGGTCCTCGAGCGCGGCCATCGTCTCGTCGATGGGCGTGTGCTTGTCCCAGTTGTGCAGCCAGTAGAGGTCGATGTAGTCGGTCTGCAGGCGGCGGAGCGAGTTCTCGCAGGCCGCGATGATGGACTTGCGGCCGGAGCCGCCCCCGTTCGGATCCCCGGGGTAGAGGTTCCCGCTGAACTTCGTCGCGATGACCAGCCGGTCGCGCCGGGCCGCGTGCCGCCCGACGTGGTCGCCGATGATCTTCTCGGAGTGGCTCTTCGTGTAGAAGTTCGCCGTGTCGATGAAGTTGCCGCCCAGGTCGATGAAGCGGTCGATGATCCGCTCGGACTCCTCCACGCTGGTGCCCCAGCCGAGGTCTTCACCGAACGTCATCGCACCGAGGCACAGCGGGCTCACGCGAAGGCCGGAGCGGCCGAGCGTCACGTAGTGGCTGAGAGACATGGGGGCTCCTGGGGATGTGTTACCGTTTTGGGGAGGCCGAACTGGTTCAGCCTTAAACTGATTTAATTTTGTACCAATTTCCGCGCAAGGGCCCATGTCGAGAATCGACCCGGCGAAGATCTGGTCGCTGAACTACAACCTGCTGATGTCGGTCATCTCCGGTGTCTCCCCGGACATCTCCAAGTTGGGGCTGGAGATGAAGGAGCTGTTCGTGCTGGCGCAGGTGGAGGAGACGCCCTACCCGGCGGAGCTGGCGGCGACGCTGAGCATGCCCAAGCCGACGGTGACGGTGTACGTGAAGCGGCTGGAGGCGGCGGGCTTCCTGCGCCGGGAGATCGACGCCGAGGACCTGCGCCGGCACCGGCTGCAGGTCACCCCCGCCGGACGCAAGGTGACGGCGCGGGGCCTGGCGCTGCTGTCGGACGCGTTCGGCGCGCGGCTTGGCCGCCTGAGCGCGGCGGAGCAGGCGGAGCTCCGGAGCCTGCTCGAGAAGATGAGCTGACGGCGGCCCGGGGCCGCGGCACGCCCGGCTGCTTGCATCCTGCGTTTCCCCTGGTTGTATTCCCCTCCAATGCCGAGGCGGGTTCGAGCCCGGCGGGGGTTCCCTACACATGCGGACGCGTCGCGCGGGTGAAGTGGTGCTGGGTGCAGTCGTAGGTCTGTGGCTCGCGGCCTGTGGCGGCGGCGACAAGGTGCAGGTCCGGGGGCACGTCACCAACGGTGGCGGTCAGCAGTCGCAGGGGCTTACCGACGGCGCGCCCGCGCTGGGGGGCGACGGGACGGCGGCGGCCACCACCACGGTGCGGATCAGCCGCGTCCTGGCGGCGGGTGACCTGACGACACTGGCCGAGGCCGACGTCGCGGCGGACGGCAGCTACACGCTGGAGCTGGACGACGCGGGGCAGCGGCTGATCATCGAGGCGGTGAACAAGTCCGGCATCACGGTGGGCTCCGCGCTGCTGGACTCCACGGCGCCGCAGTCCGGCCAGGACGTGCGCACGGCGCCGCCCATCACCAGCGAGTCCTCGCTGGAGGCGGAGGTCTACGTCCAGATGGTGCGGGACGGAGAGGCACCGGGCGGCGTGGACACGGTGGACCTGCGCGCGCGGCTGAACGTGGAGCAGGCGACGGCGGTGCGCGGTCAGCTCAAGGAGACGGCGACGGAGTCGGTGGAGGCGCTCGGCGCGGCGGTGCGCGCGGCGCAGGCGACGCGGATCAAGGCGTATGCCCGTGCGGGTGTGGTCATCACGCAGGACCAGCTCTTCAGCGCGTCACTGGACGCGGCGGCGAAGCTGGACGCGGCGCTGGACACGGGTGGGCAGGCGGCGCAGGCGTATGACACGTTCTTCGCGGAGGTGCGCGCGGCCACGCCCCAGGCGAACGACGTGCAGGACCAGCAAGCGGAGCGCGAGGCCAGCGTGGCCTATCGCATGGCGGTGGAGGCTCGGCTGTCGACGGGCGCGGGAATCGCGGTCGCGGACGCGTCGATGCGGGCCGCCGCCGCGTTGGAGGCGCGCGCCACCGAGGCCGCCGTGAAGGCCCTGCTCCAGGGCGCCAGTGCCACCGACACGGTGCTGGCCCAGGCGAACACGGCCGCCATGGCGCTGCGCACGAACCTCTCCGGCGCCTCTTCGGCCGGTGACGCCGCGACGGCATGGACGTCCTACGACGCCCAGCTCGCCACCGGCGGCAGCGCATCCGTGATGGGCACGTACCTGGGGGTCACGAGCAGCAACCAGCTCGCCTTCGACTCCTCGGTGCACGCGGGAGCGCAGGCGGGCGTGGTGCTCGAAGCCACGCTGGGCAGCGTCCTGGAGCAGTCCGGCAAGGCTTCCGCCACGGCGCTCTCTGAAGCGGTGGTCAACGCCTTCACCACCTACGACGCCGCGGTGCGAGGCAACGCCACCGCCACCCTGACGGCCTTCGGCGCCAAGGCGAACACCAGCGTAGAGCTGCTGATCATCTCCGAGGGCTCGTTCCGCCTGCGGTAGGCAGCTCCTGCGACTGAGTGGTGCTGTGGTCACCCGCGCGCTGCTCCTCCCGCCGCAGCGCGCGGTCCAGCACGAAGGTCCCGAACGGCACCAGCGACGCACCGAACGCCGCGAAGGAACGGCGCGCCGGCCAGCCGTGCTCGGAGGCCGCGCGGAACAGCGAGGACACGAAGAGCAGGAAGAGGAGCCCGTGGATGCTTCCGGCGACCCTCACCGCCAGGGGCTGCCCCAGCAGGTACTTCACCGGCATCGCGATGAAGAGCAGCCCCAGGAAGGACATCCCCTCCAGGAAGGCCACCCACCGCAGCTGTCTCAGCGCACTCATGTGTCCACCCAGGGCCAGCGCGGCCGGAAGACCATCAACACCAGGACGAGGAAGAACGGCACCGCGGCCATCAGCGCGCCCGGCAGCGTGCGCCGCTCGCGGGTCGCCATGGCCACCAGCGACAGCTGCGACACCAGCGACAGCGCCAGCCCGCCCAGTATCCACGCCTCCGTCAACGCGAGGTTGAACTGGAGCGTGAGCAGGTAGCCCGCCGTCCAGGTCACCACCAGCCCCGGCGACGCGATGGCGTGCACCGCGCGCTTGCGGTCTTGCGACGTCGTCGCGGCCAGCGCCCCCACGAGCCCACCCCCGTAGAGCACCACGCCCACGAACTTCAGCAGGAGCAGCAAGCGGTAGATCAACACGCGAAAACCCTCACCGTGCATCCGTCACACCCCGCCCATATGCCACACGCCCTCCCCGCACCGTGAGTGGCGGAAACGCCATCTTTCGACGACTTCCCGCCATGGGCCGCCTTGGCGGGAACACCCCGCCCTGGCATCTTCCCGCCATGCACACCGTGGCCATCGTCGCGCTGGATGGAGTGGTGCCCTTCGACCTCTCGATTCCCACCGAGGTCTTCCGCCACGTGCGGCTGCCCTTCGGGGGCCCCGGCTATCAGGTCCGCGTCTGCGGCCTGACCCCGGAGGTCCACGCGGGCGCGTTCCGGGTGAAGACCCACCATGGCCTGGGCTCGCTGGCGCGCGCGGACACCATCTTCCTGCCCGGCATCACGGACCTCTCCGCGCCCGTCCCTCCCGCGCTCTTGAAGGCGCTCCGCGCGGCGGCTGGCCGGGGCACGCGCATCGCGTCCATCTGCACGGGGGCGTTCCTCCTGGCCGCGACGGGGCTGCTCGACGGGCTGCGCGCGACCACGCACTGGATGGCCGCGGAGGAGCTGGCCCGGCGCCATCCCGCCATCCAGGTGGATCCGAACGTCCTCTACGTCGACAACGGCCAACTCCTCACCTCCGCGGGCGCGGCGGCGGGGCTGGACCTCTGCCTCCACCTGGTGCGGCGCGACCATGGCGCCGCGGTGGCGGCGGACGCGGCGAGGCTGGCCGTGATGCCGCTGGAGCGGGACGGCGGCCAGTCCCAGTTCATCACCCACGTGCCCCCCGCGCCCGAAGGCGCGTCGCTGGAGCCGCTCCTGCACTGGATGGAGGACCACCTGCACCGGCCCCTCACGCTCCAGGCCCTCGCCCGGAAGGCCGCGCTGAGCGAGCGCACCCTGAGCCGCCGCTTCCGGGAGCAGACCGGCACCACGCCCCTCCAGTGGCTCCTCCACGCCCGCGTGCGCCGCGCCCAGCACCTGCTGGAGACCACCGGCCAGTCCGTGGAGGCCATCGCGGAGAAGGTGGGCTTCGGCTCGCTCACCACCTTCCGCGAACACTTCCAGCGCTTCGTCACCACCAGCCCCCTCGCCTACCGCCGCGCGTTCCGGGGAGGCCTGGAGGGCCTCAGTGCTGGTGGCCGAAGCGCACCTCCACCTGCGGGTGCGCGGCGACGAACGCGCGCAGCTTCCTGAAGCTCTCCACGCTCCGGGGCCCGTCCTGCGTGAAGGTGCCCGGCTCCACGTCGTGCTCCCAGCCCCAGCGCGTGTGGCTGGCATCTCCCAGGAGCAGCACCGGCCCCTTCGTGGAGCGCACGAGGTACGCGGTGCTGCCCGGCGTGTGCCCCGGCACCCAGAGCGCCCACACGGAAGCGTCCCCGAAGACGTCCACCGCGCCGTCGAAGAGGCCCTTCGGGTCGGCCGTGTAGTTCCACTCCGACAACGCCGGCTTGCCCTCCAGCGCGCGGTCCGTGGCGCCCTGCACCAGCAGGTTCACGAAGGCGCGGCTGCCCGCCTCGCCCGGGCCGGTGAAGACGGGCGTCCCCGCCGGCGCGTCCGCCATGCCGCTGATGTGGTCCGGGTGCAGGTGCGTGAGGAAGACGCCGGAGAGCGGCTGGGGCTGCTTCGCCAGCCACTCGCCCAGCGGCGCCAGCACCTTCATCTTCTCCATGTGCATCGCGCTCGCCACGACGCCTCGCAACGCCGAGCGCTCGGGCGCGTCCCGCAGCGCCGTCTCCACGCCGGTGTCCACGATGTACAGCCCGCGCGTCGGGTGGCGCAGCGCGTGGAAGAAGACCTGGATGGGCTCGTCCCCGTCCTCCAGGTGCGCCGCCTCCGCCACCGGGTGGTCCAGGTTGATGAGACCGCTCCGGTCCACGGCCCAGTCGCACGACGCCACGGTCTCCAGCTCCACCGGTCCCGGCGCGTCCAGCTGCGCGAGCAGCGCATCCGCGGGCCGCGTCACGCCGAGCGCGGACTTCTGGACGGCATGGGAGGACGTGGCGCAGCCAGTGGTGAAACCCACGACGGACAGGCAGAGCGCGAGCAGGGAGGACTTCATGGCGGGGACTCCTTCTTGCCGGCCCGGGGCACCGGGCGTTCGGGACAGGCGGCAAGATGCGGGATGCACCCGTGGATGGAAATTGACGAAAACGGCATGATGCCATCCATTCATGGATATCTCCTGGGACGACGCCCGGCTGTTCCTCGCCATCGCGGAGACGGGCAGCTTCAGCGCGGCGGCACGGCGGCTGCGCATCGGTCAGCCCACGGTGAGCCGCAGGCTGGCCGCGCTGGAGTACGCGGTGGGCTCGGCGCTGTTCCGCCGGAGCGTGGATGGCGCGGCGCTCACCTCCGCCGGTGAGCGGCTGCTCGTGCCCGCGAAGAAGATGGCGGAGTGGGCCGGAGAGCTGCACCGCGCGGCGGAGTCCGCGGACAGCTCACCCCGGGGCATCGTGCGCGTGACGGCCACGCCCTACCTGAGCTTCGACTTCGTGGCCCCCTTCGCCGCCTTCGTCGCCCAGAAGCACCCGGGCCTGCGCCTGGAGGTGCAGTCGCAGGTTCAGTACCTGGACCTGGGGCGCGGCGAGGCGGACCTCGCGCTGCGCGGGCGGCCTCCCACGAGCGCGGACCTCAAGCTCGTGGACACGCTGGAGGTCCCCAACGCCGTCTTCGTGTCCAAGGCCTTGAAGGCCCGGCTGCCCAAGAAGGTCACGCTCCAGCAGCTGCCCTGGGTGGCGTGGGCGCCGCCCTTCGAAGCCGTCCCGCCCAACCCCCAGCTGGAGTCGATGGTCCCCGGCTTCAGCCCGTCCTTCACGGCGGACAGCTACCTGGTGATGCTCGCGGCGGCGGAGGCCGGCCTGGGCGCCATGGTGATGGCGCGCATGGCGCACCGCTTCACACGCCCGACGCAGCTCGTCCCCCTGGAGCTGGACCTGGGCCCCTTCTCCCGGAGCCAGACGCACCTCGTGTGCGCGAGGTCCGCGCTGGATATTCCCCGCGTGCGGCGCGTGTCGGAGCTGCTGTTGGAGGAGTTCCAACGGATTCGCATGGGTCGATGAAAACCCACAACGGCCAGCAGCCCGCGTATGGTGTCCGCCATGCAATCCGCCCGTCCCGCCGCCGCATCCTACGTCCTCATCGACGCCGAGAACGTCGACTGGGCCGTCTCCAACATCGTCGGGCGCAAGCCCGAGCCCCAGGACCGGGTGCAGTTCGACCGGCTCGTCGCCTTCTGCGACACCTACTTCCCCAAGCCGGTGCGCTGCGTGGTGGTGCTCAACGCGCGCGGGGAGCAGCTGCCGGACGCGATGATTGGCTTCGTGCGCGCGCTGAAGTCCGCGGGCTGTGAGGTCGCGCTCCTGCACGGCCGGCCGGATCAGAAGGTCGTGGACCTGGGCATCCTCAAGCTGCTGGAGAACATCCGCACCCAGCGCCCGGGAGCGGCGGTGGGCCTGGCCAGCCACGACGGCGCGGACTTCGCGGAGGCGCTCAAGCCCCTGCTGGAGGAGAAGCGCCAGGTCGCCGTGCTGGGCCTGCGCGAGTACGTGAGCCAGCGCTTCCGCGAGCTCACCCCGATGGGCCTGAAGGTCGTGGACCTGGAGCTCAACGCCCGCGTCTTCCAGCGTCCCCTGCCCCGGCTCCTGCCGGTCAACGTGGACGAGTTCGATCCTTCGCTGTTCGTCTAGTCGCGCTTCCCACTCCGGAGTCCGTCCATGTCATCCGAGTCCGTCCCCCGGCGCGGTGCCGCCTCCGCTTCGCTGCATGCCCTGCTCGAAGCGGAGTGGCAGTACTCCCTCCAGCAGTACCCCACCTATGCGTCGCTGCTGGGGGACCGGCGCTGGAATGACAGGTGGGACGACCTGAGCCTCGCCGCGCTGGAGGCGGATCACCGGCACAGCCAGGACGTGCTGCGCCGGCTCCAGGACGTGGACCGCGCCGGGCTGGACAGCGACGCGGACCGGCTGCACCTGGACCTCTTCCGCCGGATGCACGAGACGTGGATTGAGGAGTACGGGGTGAAGTCACACCTCTTGCCCCTCAACCAGATGGGCGGCCTGCCGGAGGGGCTCAAGCAGCCGCCGGGGCTCCAGACGGCGTACCAGCTCGCGGACACCCTGCGCTTCGAGACGGTGCGGGACTACGAGGACTGGGTGAAGCGGCTGGAGCGCTTCGGCGCCTACGCGGATCAGGTGGTGGCGCTGATGCGCGAGGGCATGCGCCAGCACCGCATCCACCCGCGCATCGTGCTCCAGCGCATCCCGCCGCAGCTGGAGCGGCAGGTGGTGAAGGACCCGACGCGGAGCGGCTTCTACGGGCCCTTCACCCGCATGCCCAAGGACATCCCGGCGGAGGACGCGCGGAGGCTCCAGCAGGCGGGCCGTGACGCCATCGCGAACACCGTGGTCCCCGCGCTCCAGCGCGCGCTGGACTTCGTCACCACGGAGTACCTGCCCGCGGCCCCGGAGACCGTGGGCGTGTGGCAGTTCCCGGACGGCGAGGCGATGTACACGGTGCTCGCGCGCCGGCACACGACGACGCGGCTGACGCCCGAAGAAATCCATGCGATGGGGCTCGCGGAGGTGACGCGGCTGCGCGCGGAGCTGGACGGGGTGATGGCTCGCACGGGCTTCACCGGCACGCGGCAGGCCTTCTTCGAGAAGCTGCGCACGGAAGCGCGCTTCTACGAGCCCACGGGTGAGTCGCTGCTCGCGCGCTACCGGGCCCTGACGAAGCGCATCGACCCGCTGCTCACGCGGCTGTTCCGCACGATGCCGAAGAAGCCCTACGTCGTCGAACCCATCCCGGAGGCCATGGCCCCGGACGTGACGACGGGCTTCTACTTCCCGGCCTCCGCGGACGGCTCGCGGCCGGGCACCTTCCAGGTGAACCTCTACCGGCCGGAGACGCGGCCCGTCTGGGAGATGGTGCCCCTGACGCTGCACGAGGCCGTGCCCGGCCACCACTTCCAGGTGTCCCTGGCCTCCGAGCAGACCGACGTGCCGGACTTCCGCCGCTTCACGTCCTACGTGGCCTTCGACGAGGGCTGGGCGCTCTACGCGGAGTCGCTGGGCGACGAGCTGGGCCTGTACGACGACCCGCACGACAAGTTCGGCCAGCTGGCCTACGAGATGTGGCGCGCGGTGCGGCTGGTGGTGGACACCGGCCTGCACGCGAAGCGGTGGACGCGGAAGCAGGCGCTGGACTTCTTCATGGAGAACGCGCCGCGCCAGGAGCTGGACGTCACCAACGAGGTGGACCGCTACATCGCGTGGCCGGGCCAGGCGCTGGCGTACAAGGTCGGCCAGCTGCGGATCCGCGCCCTGCGCGACCGGGCGGAGGCCGCATTGGGCAAGCGCTTCGACGTGAAGGCCTTCCATGATCAGGTGCTGCTGACGGGCTCGCTGCCGCTGGACGTGCTGGAGGCGAAGATCGACGCGTGGGTGGCGCGGGAGTCCGCGTGAAGCGTCCGCTCGTCGCCGGGCTGGTGCTGGGCGGCGTGGCCCTGCTGGCGATGGCGGCGTGGGTCGCGGTGCGCAGCGCGCGCTACATCTCCCAGGAGGTGCACCCGCCCCGGCAGCCGGTGGGGAGCCCTCCGCGGGAAGCGGAGCTCGCGGGCCTGCGCGACGTGGCGTTCCAGGACCGCGACGGCCTCCAGCTCAAGGGCTGGTACCTGCCGCCGCGCGACGGGGCGCTCGTCGTCCTGGTCCATGGCCTGTCAGGCAACCGCACGCAGCTCCTGCCCGAGGCCCGGTTCCTGGCGCAGGCCGGGTACGGGCTGGTGCTCTTCGACCTGGGCGCCCATGGGGAGAGCGACGGAACGGTGTCCACCTACGGGGACCGCGAGGCGGCCCAGGTGCGGGCGGCGGTGGACTTCGCCACGCGTCAGCCGGAGGTGGACGCGAAGCGCATCGGCGCACTCGGGTTCTCGCTGGGGGGCTACTCGGTGCTGAAGGCCGCGGCGGAGGATCCGCGCCTCAAGGCCGTGGTGGTGGAGGCCGCGGCCGTCGCTCCCGCGCAGGCGCTCCAGGATGAGCTGGGACACTGGGGCCCCCTGGGCCTGTGGCCGGCGCTGGGGGTGATGAAGCGCGCGGGCGTGGACGTGAACGCCGTCCAACCCGCGCGGGACATGGCCGCGTTGGCGGGCCGTCCCGTCCTGCTGGTGGCCGGCGCGATGGACCCCTGGGTGCCGGACGCCGCGCTGGATGACCTGCTGCGCCAAGGTCAAGGCCCCTGGGAGAAGTGGCGCGTGCCGGGGGCGGGGCACGAAAGCTACCTCCAGGCCTCGCCGGAAGAATATCCACGCAGGGTGTTGGCGTTCTTTTCGCGCTTTCTCTGAATGCGATGGCTGGAGGGCGGCCAAGAGGCCGTCCGGCTGTAAGGAATCTGCCCGGGCGCGATCATTCCTTTCCAGGCATGGCATGCTGCATGACCGGGTTGGACGGCCTCTCCCATCCACATCAATTTCAAGTGTTCGGAACCGGAAGGTCGGATGACCGTGGGGGATATGTCCGTGGATGCAGCGCTCATGCAGACAGTGGTGGCGCGTTTCACTGCGCAAGCGTCCCGGACGCCTGACGCCGAGGCGGTCCGGTTCGAGGGCGCGGGGCTGACGTACGCGGCGTTGGACCGTCGCTCCAACCAGCTCGCGCACCACCTGCGCAGCCTGGGCGTCACCACGGACGTGCTCGTCGGCGTGTGCCTGGAGCGCTCGGTGGAGATGGTGGTGGCGGTGCTGGCCGTGCTCAAGGCGGGCGGCGCGTATCTGCCATTGGATCCGGCCTACCCCGCGCCGCGTCTGGCTTTCATGCTGGAGGACGCGAAGGCGCCGGTGCTGCTCACCCAGGCGAAGCTGCGCGCGGGCCTGCCTGCCTTCGCGGGTCCGGTGCTGTGCCTGGATGAATCCCCTGCCCTCTTCGCCGCCGACGCCCCGGCCTCGCCGGTGGACGCGTCGAGCCTGGAGGGGCTGGCCTACGCCATCTACACGTCGGGCTCCACGGGTACGCCCAAGGGCGTGGCCATGGGACACCGGCCGCTCGCCAACCTCATCGCGTGGCAGCTGGGCCAGTCCATCGCGGGGCCGGGCACGCGCACGCTGCAGTTCTCCCCGCTGTCCTTCGACGTGTCGTTCCAGGAGCTGTTCGGCACCTGGTGCTCCGGCGGGACGCTGGTGCTGGTGCGGGACGCGCTGCGGCTGGACGCCGTGCTGCTGTTGCAGCTCCTGGCCGACGAGCGCGTGGAGCGGCTGTTCCTGCCCTTCATCGCGCTGCAGAACGTGGCGGAGATCGCCACCTCGCACCAGAAGGTGCCGCCGTCGCTGCGGGAGGTCGTCACCGCGGGCGAGCAGCTCCAGGTGACGCACCACCTGCGCGCGTTCTTCTCCGCGCTGCCGGGCTGCGCGCTGCACAACCACTACGGCCCGTCGGAGACGCACGTCGTCTCCAGCTACGTGCTCCGGGGCTCCCCGGACGCGTGGCCCGCGCTACCGCCCATCGGCAAGGCGCTGGACGGCTGCGAGCTGCTGGTGCTGGACGAGCAGAAGAAGCCCGTGCCGCACGGCGAGTCCGGCGAGCTGTACCTCGCGGGCGTGTGCCTGGCGCGCGGCTATCTGCACCGCGAGGCGCTGACGGCGGAGCGCTTCGTGCCGCACCCGCTCAAGCCCGGCACCAGCGAGCGCGCGTACAAGACGGGCGACCTGGCGCGAGTGCTGCCGGACGGCAACGTGGAGTTCCTGGGCCGCATCGACGGCCAGGTCAAGGTGCGCGGCTACCGCATCGAGCTGGGCGAGATTGAAGTCGCGCTCGGCAGCCACCCGGCGGTGAAGCAGGTGGCGGTGGTGGCGCGCGAGGACGTGCCCGGCGACAAGCGGCTGGTCGCCTACGTCGTCCCGGACGGCACGCTGGAGCACGCGGCCGGGGCGCTGCGGCGCCACCTGTCCACGCGGGTGCCGGACTACATGGTGCCCTCCGCGTTCGTCCTGCTGGAGGCCCTGCCGCGCACGCCCAGCGGCAAGATTGACCGCCGCGCCCTGCCCGCCCCGCTGCCCACGCGGCCGGAGCTGCAGCAGGCGTTCGTCGCGCCGCGCTCGCCGCTGGAGCGCACGCTCGCGGAGGCGTGGGCGCAGCTGTTGCGCATCGACCGGGTGGGCGTGCACGACAGCTTCTTCGAGCTGGGCGGCAACTCGCTGCTCGCGCTCCAGTGCGTGGCGCGGCTGCGGCAGGCGCACGGGCTGGAGATCCCCATCGTCCAGCTGTTCCAGTCCCCCACCGTGGCGCAGCTGGCGGCGGTGCTGAGCGGGGATGCGTCGCGCCCGTCGCTCAAGCAGCTGGCGGAGGCACGGCAGGCGAAGCGCCAGCAGGCCGCGGGCGGCGCGGAGCCGGTGGCCATCATCGGCATGGCGGGCCGCTTCCCCGGCGCGCCCGACGTGGAGACGTTCTGGAAGAACCTGGTGGGCGGCGTGGAGTCCGTCGCCACCTTCACGCGCGAGGAGGTGGATGCGTCCGTCCCCGCCGCCGAGCGTGACGCCCCCGAGTACGTGCGGGCGCGCGGCATCCTGGACGGCGTGGAGCTGTTCGACGCGGCCTTCTTCGGCATCACGCCGAAGGAGGCGCAGGTGATGGATCCGCAGCAGCGCCTGTTCCTGGAGACGGCGTGGGAGGCGCTGGAGTCCGCCGGCTGCGTGCCGGAGACGTATCCCGGCCTCATCGGCGTCTTCGCGGGCACGCACAACAACAGCTATGGGCCGCTGCACGTCCTGCCCCGGCAGGACATCGTGGGCCGGGTGGGCGCCTTCCAGGCGATGGTCGCCAACGAGAAGGACTACGTGGCGACCCGCGTCGCGCACAAGCTGGACCTGCGCGGGCCCGCGCTGTCGCTCAACACCGCGTGCTCCACGTCGCTGGTCGCGGTGGCGCAGGCCTTCTGGGCGCTCCAGACGCACCAGTGCGACGTGGCGCTGGCGGGCGGCGCGTCCGTGACGGTGCCGCAGAAGTCCGGCCACCTGTACCAGGAGGGCGGCATGCTCTCCCAGGACGGGCACTGCCGGCCCTTCGACGCGAACGCCACCGGAACCCTCTTCAGCGACGGCCTGGGCGCGGTGGTGCTCAAGCGCCTGTCGGACGCGCAGGCGGACGGCGACGTCATCCACGCGGTGCTTCGCGGCGTGGGCATCAACAACGACGGCGCGGCCAAGGTGAGCTTCGCGGCGCCGGGCGTGGAGGGCCAGGCCACCGCCATCGCGACGGCGCACGCGAACGCGGGCATCGACCCACGCACCATCCGCTACGTGGAGGCGCACGGCACGGCGACGCCGCTGGGCGACCCCATCGAGGTGGAGGCGCTGTCGCAGGCGTTCCGCGCGCACACCGCGGACACGGGCTTCTGCGCCATCGGTTCGGTGAAGAGCAACTTCGGCCACCTCACCGCCGCGGCGGGCGTGGCGGGCCTGCTCAAGACGGTGCTCGCGCTCAAGCACCGCGAGCTGCCGCCGACGCTGCACTTCCAGGCACCCAACCCGAAGATCGACTTTCCGCGCAGCCCCTTCTTCGTCCAGACGAAGCGCTCCGCCTGGCCGGAGGGCACGGGCCCCCTGCGCGCGGGCGTGAGCTCGTTCGGCGTGGGCGGCACCAACGCGCACGTCGTGGTGGAGGAGGCGCCGGAGCGTCCGGCCTCCGGTCCTTCGAAGCCGCGCCAGCTGCTGACGCTGTCGGCGAAGACGCCCGCGGCGCTGACGCAGGCGGCGCAGCGGCTGGCCGCGCACCTCCAGGCGCATCCGGAGGAATCGCTCGCGGACGTGGCGCACACGCTGGCCACGGGGCGCAAGGCGTTCCCGTTCCGGCGTGCTGTCGTGGCGGGCACGCAGGAGGAGGCCGTGCGGGCGCTGACGGCGGCCGAGCCGGAGGCTTCCGGCCTGGAGTCCACGCCGCCGGTCGCGTTCCTCTTCCCGGGTCAGGGCTCGCAGCATCCGGACATGGCGCACGGGCTGTACCGCCACGCGCCGGCCTTCCGCGCCACGGTGGATGCGTGCGCGGAGGTGCTCAAGCCGCTGCTCGGGCGCGACCTGCGCGAGGTGCTCTTCCCGAAGGCCCCCGAGTCGCCCGAGGCCTCCGAGGCGCTGCGCCAGACGTCGTTCGCGCAGGCGGCCCTCTTCACCGTGGAGTACGCGCTCGCGCAGCTCTGGTGGAGCTGGGGCGTGCGGCCGGACGCGCTCGTGGGCCACAGCGTGGGCGAGTTCGTCGCCGCGTGCCTCGCGGGCGTCTTCACGCTGGAGGACGCGCTGCACCTGGTGGCGAAGCGCGGCCTGCTCATGCAGGCGCAGGCGCCGGGCAGCATGCTGTCGGTGCGCCTGTCCGCGGACGCGGTGGCGCCCCGGCTGACGGACGGGCTGGCCATCGCGTCGGACAACGGGCCGCGCCTGTGCGTGGTGTCCGGGCCCACGGAGGCCGTGCAGCGGCTCCAGGCCGCGCTGGAGGCGGAGGGCACCCCGTGCCGGCTGCTCCAGACGTCGCACGCGTTCCACTCGCCGATGATGGACGCCGCGGTGGCGCCGTTCCTGGAGACGGTGAAGGGCATGCGCCTGTCCGAGCCGCGCATCCCCATCGTCTCCACGGCGACGGGCACGTGGCTGAAGGCCTCCGAGGCGACGTCGCCCGAGTACTGGGCGCGGCACCTGCGCGACACGGTGCGCTTCTCGCCCGCGCTGCGCACGCTCTGGGACAAGGGCGACCACCTGCTGCTGGAGGTGGGCCCGCGCGTGACGCTCGCCACGCTGGCGCGGCAGCAGGCCACGGCCGACCAGCGCTCGCGGGTCTTCACCTCCCTGGGCGAGTCCAGCGGCGACGCAGCCGACTGGAGCGCCCTCCTCAACGCCGCGGGCCAGCTCTGGCGCCGGGGCGTGGCCCTGGACTGGCGGGCCTTCCACGCCGACGAGCAGCGCCAGCGCGTCACCCTTCCTACGTATCCCTTCCAGCGGCAGCGCCACTGGATCGACCTCGAGCGGGCGTCCGTGCCCGCCCCCACACCCTCCACCGGAGTCGCCGTGAGTCCCGCCCCTGTTCCCCGTGCCGAGCGTCTTGTCCCCACCCTGCGCACCCTGTTCGAGGAGCTGAGCGGCCTGGAGCTGGCCGACGCGGATCCGGGCTCAAGCTTCCTGGAGCTGGGGCTCGACTCGCTGGTGCTGACGCAGGCGGCGCTCGCGGTGCAGAAGCAGTTCGGCGTGAAGGTGACGTTCCGGCAGCTGCTGGAGGAGGTCCCGTCGCTGGGCCAGCTCGCCGCGTTCCTCGACGGCCGCATGCCCCCGGAGGCCGCGCCGGTGGCCGCCGCCGCGCCGACCGCGCAGCTCACCGCGAACATCCTCGGCCAGCCGCAGGTCGCCACGTCCGCGGGCGCCGCGTTCCCGGCGCAGGCGGCTGCTGGGGGTGCCTTCGCGCAGGGCGTGCCTGCCGGCGCTGCGTTCCCGGCGCAGGCCATGCCCGCGGGTGCCGCGTTCCCGGCGCAGGCCATGGCAGGTGCCTTCCAGGCGCAGGCGCTGGCAGCACCCGCTGGGACGCTCCAGGCGGTCGTCGCGCAGCAGCTCTGGCTGATGACCCAGCAGCTCGCGCTCCTATCCGGTCAGCCCGCGCAGGCGCTGGCCCCGCAGTCCTTCGCCCCGGCTCCCGCCGCGCAGGCCCCGTCCGAGCCGGTGGCCGCGCAGCCGCAGGCCTCGCAGAACACGGCCGCGCAGCCCCAGGCCACGCAGCCCGCGCCCGCCCCGGCCGCCGCGTCCGATGAGGCCGACCTCAAGGGCCCGGTGAAGTACGACGTGAAGAAGGCCTTCGGCGCCATCGCGCGCATCAGCCTCGCGCCGAAGGACTCGCTCACGCCCCGCCAGCAGACGTTCCTGGAGGACTTCACCCGCCGCTACACGACGAAGACGCAGGGCTCCAAGCGCTCCGCCCAGGAGAACCGGAGCCAGCTGTCGGATCCGCGCGTGGTGACGGGCTTCCGTCCGCTGCTCAAGGAGCTCATCTACCCGCTGGCCGTGAACCGCTCCAAGGGCTCCAAGCTCTGGGACGTGGACGGCAACGAGTACCTGGACGCGCTCAACGGCTTCGGCTCCGTGATGTTCGGCCACGCGCCGGACTTCATCACCCAGGCCGTGCACAAGCAGGTGGACGACGGCTACGAGCTGGGGCCCATGCACCCCTTGGCCGGCGAGGTCGCCAAGCTCGTCTGTGAGTTCACCGGCGCGGACCGCGCGGCGCTCTGCAACACCGGCTCCGAGGCCGTGATGGGCGCGCTGCGAATCGCCCGCACCGTCACCGGCCGCAGCACCGTGGCCATCTTCTCCGGCAGCTACCACGGCATCTTCGACGAGGTGCTGGTGCGCGGCACCAAGAGCCTGCGCACCGTGCCGGCCGCCCCGGGCATCATGGCGGGCGCGGTGCAGGACGTGCTCGTGCTGGACTACGGCACGCCGGAGTCGCTCGAAATCCTGCGCTCCCGCGCGGACTCACTGGCGGCCATCATGGTGGAGCCCGTGCAGAGCCGCCGCCCGGACTTCCAGCCGCGCGAGTTCCTGCACCAGCTGCGCGACCTCACGCAGAAGTCCGGCTCCGTCTACATCTTCGACGAGGTCATCACCGGCTTCCGCATGCACCCGGGCGGTGCCCAGGCGGTGTTCGGCGTGCAGGCGGACGTGGCCACCTACGGCAAGGTCGTGGGCGGCGGCATGCCCATCGGCGTCATCGCGGGCAAGCGCCCGTTCATGGACGCGCTGGACGGCGGCCACTGGCAGTTCGGTGACGACTCCGTGCCCACCGTGGGTGTGACGTACTTCGCCGGCACGTTCGTGCGCCACCCGCTGGCGCTCGCCGCCGCGAAGGCCGCGCTGGAGCACATGAAGGCCGCGGGCCCGGAGCTCCAGCGCAGCGTGAGCGCCAAGGCGGACCGGCTCGCCAGCACGCTCAACGCGTTCTTCGACGAGGTGGGCGCCCCGCTGCGCATCAAGCACTTCGGGTCGCTGTGGAAGACGTTCGTCACGGCGGACGTCGCGAACGCGGACCTGCTGTTCTGCCTGCTGCGCGACAAGGGCATCCACATCTGGGATGGCTTCCCGTGCTTCTTCACGACCGCGCACTCGGATGCGGACGTGCAGCGCCTCATCACCGCGTTCCAGGACAGCGTCACGGAGCTGCAGGACGCGGGCTTCCTGCCCGGCACGGCGCGGCCCCAGCCGCAGGCCCCCGCCGCGTTCGATTCCAACCAGCCCCCCGTCCCCGGCGCCCGCCTGGGGCGTGATCCGCAGGGCAACCCCGCCTGGTTCGTCCCGCACCCCACGGTGCCCGGCAAGTTCGTCAAGCTGAGCGAGACCCGATGAAGACCCCCGACTCCCCGACGCAGGACCTGCCCGACGATTTCGATCCCTTCGCCGGGCCCGCGCTGCTGCTCACCGCGCCGTCCACCGAGCCCCAGCGCGAGGTGTGGACCGGCGTGCAGATGGGCCCGGACGCGTCGTGCGCCTTCAACGAATCCATGTCCGTGCGGCTGCAAGGCCCCCTGGACGTCGAGGGCCTGCGCGCCGCGCTCCAGGACCTGATGGCGCGGCACGAAGCGCTGCGCACCACGTTCAGCGCGGATGGCCTCACGCTGTGCGTCGCCGCCGCCACGCCCCTCTTGCTGGAGGTCGTGTCGCTGGACGCGCTGCCGCCCTCCGAGCGCGACGCCCGCGTCCGCGAGCTCGTCACCCACGAGGTGGAGACACCGCTGCCCCTGGAGACCGGGCCGCTCCTGCGCCCGCGCCTGGCGCGGCTGTCCGCCCAGGAGCACCTGCTGACGCTGACCGCGCACCACATCGTGTGCGACGGCTGGTCCATGGCGGTGATGCTGCGCGACCTGGCGGCGTTCTACTCGGCGCACGTGCGGCGCACCCCGCCCACGCTCTCGCCCGCGCCCACGTTCAGCGACTACGCGCGCGCGCAGGCGCAGCTGGCCACGACGCCGGAGTACGCGGAGCACGAGCGCTACTGGCTGAAGCAGTTCTCCGGCACGCTGCCGGTGCTGGAGCTGCCGCTCGACAAGCGCCGTCCGCCGTCCAAGACGTACAGCTCGCGGCGTGAGGACTACGTCCTGGAGCCCGCGCTCGTGGAGCAGCTCAAGCGCGTGGGTGCGCGCCACGGCGGCAGCTTCTTCACCACGCTGCTGGCGGGCTTCAAGGCGCTGCTGCACCGGCTGACGGGGCTGGAAGACGTGGTGGTGGCCATCCCCGCCGCGGGCCAGTCCGTGGCCGGGCTGAAGGACCTGGTGGGCCACTGCGTGAACGCGCTGCCCCTGCGCAGCAACGTCGCCGCGGAGGCGCCCTTCACGCAGGTGCTCAAGCAGCTGCGCACCACGATGCTCGATGCCTACGAGCACCAGGAGTACACGTTCGGCACGCTGCTCAAGCAGCTGGCGCTGCCGCGCGACCCCAGCCGGCTGCCGCTGGTCAACGTGCTGTTCAACGTGGACCAGGCCGTCACGGGTGAGCAGCTCGCGTTCCAGGGCCTCACCTGCACCCTGGCGAGCAACCCGCGCCACTTCGAGAACTTCGACCTCTTCATCAACGCGGCCGAGGCCCATGGCCGCGTGGTGCTGGAGTGCCAGTACAACACCGACCTCTTCGACGGCTCCACGGTCCGCCGCTGGATGGCGTGTTACGAAGAATTGCTGCGCGGCGTGGTCGCCGACGCGGAAAGTCCCGTGTCGCGCCTGCCGCTCTTGCCCGCCGCGGAGAAGCAGCGCGTGCTGGTGGACTGGAACGCCACCGCGAAGCCGTTCGACCGCGAGGCCTTCGTCCACACGCTCGTGGCCGCCCAGGCCCGGGCCACGCCCGACGCGGTGGCCCTGCGCTCCGGCGCCGTGACGCTCACGTACCAGCAACTGCTCCAGCGCGCCCATCAGGTGGCGCATGCGCTGAAGCAGGAGGGCGTTGCCCCCGGAAGCCTCGTCGGCCTCTTCACGAATCGCGGCGCGGACATGGTGGTGGGGCTGCTGGGCATCCTCGAGGCCGGCGCGGGCTACGTGCCGCTGGACCCTGGCTTCCCGGCTGAACGCCTCGCCTTCATGGTCGAGGACGCGAAGCTCTCCACCATCCTCACGCAGCAGGCCCTGGTGGCGGCCCTACCGTCCACCAGCGTGAAGCCCCTGCTCATCGAGGACACGGCGTCGCAGCCGGAGTCCGCGCTGCCTGCGCAGGACGTCTCTCCGGAGGCCGTGGCGTACGTCATCTACACGTCGGGTTCGACGGGCAAGCCGAAGGGCGTGCGCGTACCGCACCGGGCGGTGGTGAACTTCCTGGGCACCATGCAGGAGGCCCCGGGCCTCTCCTCGCAGGACGTGCTGCTGGCCGTCACCACGCTCTCCTTCGACATCGCCGTGCTGGAGCTGCTGCTGCCGCTCACCACCGGTGCCCAGGTGGTGCTCGCCTCCCGCGACACCGCTTCCGACGGTGCACTGCTCAAGGCGGCGCTGGAAGCCAACGCCGTCACCGTCATGCAGGCCACGCCCTCCACCTGGCGCCTGCTGCTGGAGGCCGGCTGGCAGCCGCGTCCGGGCTTCAAGGCCCTGTGCGGCGGTGAGGCCCTTCCGCGTGAGCTGGCCGAGGCGCTGCTCGCCCGCGTCGCCAGCCTCTGGAACATGTACGGCCCCACGGAGACCACCGTCTGGTCCACCACCTGGCGCGTGCAGCCTCCCCTCTCCTCCATCCGCATCGGCCGGCCCATCGCCAACACCCAGCTCTACCTCCTCGACGCGCACCTGGCCCCCGTGCCGGTGGGCGTCGCGGGCGAGCTGTACATCGGCGGCGACGGCGTGACGCTGGGCTACCTCCACCGGCCGGAGCTGACGCAGGAGCGCTTCCTGCCCAACCCCTTCCGCCCTGGCGAGCGCATGTACCGCACGGGCGACCTGGCCCGGTGGCTGGCGGACGGCACGGTGGAGTACCTGGGCCGCAATGACTCGCAGGTGAAGCTGCGCGGCTTCCGCATTGAGCTGGGCGAAATCGAGGCGGCGTTGGCCTCGCATCCGTCCCTGGCCCAGGCCGTCGCCCTCGTGCGCGAGGATCGCCCTGGCGACCGTCGCCTCGTCGCGTACCTCATCGCCCGGCCCGGGCAGACGACGCCCTCGGATGAAGTCCTCCGCGCGCACCTCAAGCAGGGGCTGCCGGAGTACATGGTGCCGCAGCACTTCGTGGCCCTACCCGCGCTGCCGCTCACGCCGAACGGCAAGGTGGACCGCAAGGCCCTTCCGTCGCCGCAGGTGGAGTCGCAGGAGGACGCCTACGTCGCGCCTCGCGACGAGACGGAGCAGAAGCTCGCGGCCATCTTCGCGGACGTGCTGGGGCTGCGCCGGGTGAGCGTCACGGCGGACTTCTTCCGTCTGGGCGGCCACTCGCTGCTGGCGTCGCAGGCCCTCACGCGCGCGAGCCGGGACCTGGACGTCAGCCTCACGCTGCGCCGCATGTTCGAGGCGCCCACCGTGGAGAAGCTGGCCCGGCTGGTGCGCGGCGACGATGGGGCCGCGAGCCCCGCGCAGCGCATCTCGCCCCGCGCCGGCACCGAGCCCGCGCCGCTGTCCCTCATGCAGCAGCGGCTGTGGTTCCTGGAGCAGCTCAACCCGGGCACCGCCGTCTACAACCTGCCCTCCGCGTTCCGCCTCCACGGCGCGCTGGACGTGGGCGCGCTGCGCTTCAGCTTCAACAAGCTGCTGGAGCGCCAGGCGTCCCTGCGCACCTTCGTGCGGTGGGATGAGGGCACGCCGGTGCAGCACGTGGCTCCGGAGCTGACGGTGGAGCTGGAGCCGGTGGACCTGGAGTCCGTCCCCGCGAACACGCGCGAGGAGGACCTGCTGCGCCGCCTCCAGGCGCTGGCGGACGAGTCCATCCCCATCACGGCGCCGCCGCTGTTCCGGCTGACGCTGTTCCGGCTGGGTGCCACCGAGCACGTCCTCTTCTTCATGCCCCATCACCTCATCTGGGATGGGTGGTCGTTCGACGTGTTCCTGCGCGAGCTGGACATCATCTACTCCGCGCTCACCCGGGGCCAGGAGCCCCACCTCCCCACCCTGCCCATCCAGTACGCGGACTTCACCGAGTGGCACCGCAACTGGCTCCAGGGCGAGGAGCTGGAGCGCCAGGCGCGCTACTGGAAGGGGAAGCTCTCCGGGAACCTGCCCGCGCTGGAGCTGCCCACGGACAAGCCGCGCCCCGCGCAGATGAGCCTCAAGGGCGGCACCGAGCCCTTCGTGCTCACCGGCGCGGAGGTGGACGCGCTCACGAAGCTGGGCCGCGAGTCCAACGCCACGCTGTACATGGTGCTGCTCACGGCGTTCAAGACGCTGCTGCACCGCTACAGCGGCCAGGAAGACCTGGTCGTGGGAACGCCCATCCGCGGCCGCTCGCATCCGGAGGTCGAGGACCTGCTGGGCTTCTTCGTCAACACGCTCGTCCTGCGCACGCAGCTGGCGCCGGAGCTGACGTTCCGGCAGCTCCTGGAGCGCGTGCGCACCACGTGCATGGAGGCGTTCGGCCACCAGGACATGCCCATCGAGCTGCTGATGCAGCAGCTGGGGGTGCAGCGCGACCTGAGCCGCACGCCGCTGTTCCAGACGTTCTTCACCTTCCAGGACGTCCGCAACCGTGGCTCCAGCCTGGGTGACCTCACCTACGGCCAGGTGCACGTGCACGCGCACGCGACGCCACTGGACCTGAGCTTCTGGGTGAAGGAGACGGCCAACGGCATCGTCGGCGGCATGGACTACAACACCGACCTGTTCGAGCGGGACACCGTCGTCCGCATGCTCGAGCAGATCCGCACGCTGCTGCGGGCCGCGCTGTCCGACGCGGGAGTCCCCGTTTCGAGCCTGCCGCTGTTGCCCGAGGCGGAGAAGCAGCGTGTGCTGGTGGACTGGAACGCCACCGAGAGGCCGTTCGACCGGAGCGCCTTCGTCCACACGCTCGTCGCCGCGCAGGCCCAGGCCACGCCCGACGCTGTGGCCCTGCGCTCCGGCGCCGTGACGCTCACCTACCGTCAGCTCCTGCAGCGCAGCCACCAGGTGGCGAACGCGCTCAAGCAGGAGGGGGTCACGCCGGGAAGCCTCGTCGGCCTCTTCACCGAGCGCGGTCCGGACATGGTGGTGGGCCTGCTGGGCATCCTGGAAGCGGGCGCGGGCTACGTGCCGCTCGACCCCGGCTTCCCGCCCGAGCGCCTGTCCTTCATGGTCGAGGACGCGAAGCTGTCGCTCATCGTCACGCAGCGCGCGATCCAGGGCACCCTGCCCTCCACCACGGCGAAGGCCCTCCTCGTCGAGGACACCACGTCGCAGGCGGACACGGCCCCCGAGGTTCCCGGCGTCACGCCCGAAGCTGTGGCGTACGTCATCTACACGTCGGGTTCGACGGGCAAGCCGAAGGGCGTGCGCGTGCCGCACCGGGCGGTGGTGAACTTCCTGGGCACCATGCAGGAGGCCCCGGGCCTCTCCTCGCAGGACGTGCTGCTGGCCGTCACCACGCTCTCCTTCGACATCGCCGTGCTGGAGCTGCTGCTGCCCCTCACCACCGGTGCCCAGGTGGTGCTCGCCTCCCGCGACACCGCCTCCGACGGCGCGCTGCTCAAGGCGGCGCTGGAAGCCAACGCCGTCACCGTCATGCAGGCCACGCCCTCCACCTGGCGCCTGCTGCTGGAGGCCGGCTGGCAGCCGCGTCCGGGCTTCAAGGCCCTGTGCGGCGGCGAAGCCCTTCCGCGAGAGCTGGCCGAGGCGCTGCTCGCCCGCGTCGCCAGCCTCTGGAACATGTACGGCCCCACGGAGACCACCGTCTGGTCCACCACCTGGCGCGTGCAGCCTCCCCTCTCCTCCATCCGCATCGGCCGCCCCATCGCCAACACCCAGCTCTACCTCCTCGACGCGCACCTGGCCCCCGTGCCGGTGGGCGTCGCGGGCGAGCTGTACATCGGCGGCGACGGCGTGACGCTGGGCTACCTGCACCGGCCGGAATTGACGCAGGAGCGCTTCCTGCCCAACCCCTTCCGCCCTGGCGAGCGCATGTACCGCACGGGCGACCTCGCCCGGTGGCTGGCGGACGGCACGGTGGAGTACCTGGGCCGCAATGACTCGCAGGTGAAGCTGCGTGGCTTCCGCATCGAGCTGGGCGAAGTCGAGGCGGCGCTGGCCTCGCACCCGTCCCTGGCCCAGGCCGTCGCCCTCGTGCGCGAGGATCGCCCGGGCGACCGCCGCCTCGTCGCGTACCTCGTGACGAAGCCGGGACAGGCCTACACGGACACGGAGCTCCGCAAGCACCTGCGCACGCAGCTGCCGCAGTACATGGTGCCGCAGCACTTCGTGGAGCTGGAGGCGCTGCCGCTCACGCCGAACGGCAAGGTGGACCGCAAGGCCCTGCCGCCCCCGGCGGGCACCACGCGTCCCGTCGAGGACGCCTTCGTCGCGCCGCGCACGCCGGCGGAGCAGCACCTGGCGCGCATCTGGAGGGAGGTGCTGGGCATCGCGCAGGTGGGCGTGCACGACAACTTCTTCAACATCGGCGGGCACTCGCTCCTGTCGTTCCAGGTGGTGATGCGCGTCCGGAAGGAGCTGAACCAGGAGCTGCACCCGCGCACGCTCCTGCTCAACACGCTGGAGCAGGTGGCCTCGCAGCTCGCGCCCGTGGTGCCGACCGCTGCCTCGACCGCCAGGACGCAGCCCATCACGCCGCCAAAGACTGCCGCCCAGGAGACTTCTGTTCCCCTGGCGCAACGCTTGTTCAATAAGCTGAAGCGGAACCTGCCGGGGCGCTCGGACTGAGCGCCCCTCCGAGGAGAATGGTCAGACCGTGACGCCTTGCTTCTTCGGCACCTCCGAACGACAGCTCTTTGGCATGCACCACCCCGCGCAGGGCGCCGAACGCGCCACCGGGGTGGTGCTCTGCTATCCCGCCGCCCAGGAGTACATGTTGACGCACTGGGCCTTCCGGAAGCTGGCCGGGATGCTCGCGCGCGAGGGCTTCCACGTCTTCCGCTTCGACTACTACGGCACGGGGGACTCGGCCGGAGAGGTCCACGAGGGCCGCGTGGCCACGTGGGTCCAGGACATCCGCAACGCCGCCAATGAGCTGCAGGACGTGACGGGCGTGCAGCGCGTGGCGCTCGTGGGCCTGCGCCTGGGCGCGGCGCTCGCGGTGCGCGCTGCCGCGGAGGGGCTGTCCACCGCCGCGCTCGTGCTCTGGGAACCGCTGGTCCAGGGCGAGGCCTGGCTCCAGGAGCTGGAGCTGCTCCAGGCGCGCCGGGACACCCGCACCCTGTATCCCCAGCCCGAGAGCCCGCTGGAGGTGCGCGAGGAGCTGCTCGGCTTCGCGTTCCCCCGCGCCCTGCGTGAGGACATCCTCGCGCTGGACCTGGCCGCGCTGCCCGCGTGGCCCGCGACGCGCACGCACCTGGTGGCCGGCGCGGCCCGGCCCGAGTACCAGCGCCTCCAGGAGCGCCTGGAGGCGACGGGCCTGCCCTTCCAGCACCACCTGGTGCCCGAGGAGGGCGCGGGCGGCCAGGAGTCCGCGCTCCTGTCCAACCGCATCCTGCAGACCATCACCACGCTCCTGAAGGAGGCCGCGTGATGCGCGAGCGCATCTGTACCTTTGGCCCCGAGCAGAGCCTCGTGGGCATCCTCACGGAGCCCGACCCGGCGAAGGTCCTGCCGGAGGCGCCCGCGGTGGTGCTGTCCAACGTGGGCCTCAACCACCACGTGGGCCCGTACCGGCTGTGGGTGGAGCTGGCCCGGCGGCTGGCGGGGCGCGGCATCACCACGCTGCGCTTCGACCTGTCCGGCCTGGGCGACAGCCGCCCGCGCCGGGAGGGCGGCTCCGACGAGTTCCAGCGCGCCCGCGAGGAGACGCGCGCGGCGCTCGACTACCTGGAGCAGAAGAAGGGCCAGAAGCGCTTCGCGCTCATCGGCCTGTGCTCCGGCGTGGACAGCGCGCACGCGGTGACGGTGGCCGATGAGCGCGTGGTGGCGGCGGCCTTCATCGACGGGTACACGTACCGCACGCTGGGCTACCACCTGCGCTTCCAGCTGCGCTACCTGAGCCCCCGCCGGTGGACCCGCTTCCTGCGCAAGCGCAAGCTGCCCGCCCAGCTGCGCGAGGCCGGAGAAGCCGACGAGGTCTACACGCGCGAGTACCCCGAGCGCTCGCAGCTGACGCAGGACTACAAGCACCTCTTGGAGCGCGGCGTCAGCCTGTGCTTCGTGTTCTCCGGGGGCATGGGGCTGTCCTTCAACCACGAGCGCCAGTTCTACGAGATGCTCTCGCCGCTGAAGCTGGAGGGCCGCGTCACCTACGCCTTCTACCCGCGCGCGGACCACCTCTTCTCCGTGCCGGAGGACCGCGCGGAGCTCTTGCGCAAGCTCACCGCCTGGACCGTGGGCTCGGTGCCGCCGCGCGCGCTGGCGGGCTGAAGGACGCCTGTCCGCCCCACGAGCGGGGATGCGGCTTGGGGCCGGGTGTGCGTCAAGCGCTTGTTTCCCACCCAACGGTCGCCACCTTCGAAGCACACACGTTCTTCGAAGGAGAGCCACCCATGAAGCTCCCCCTGATGGCAGCACTGGCAGCACTCGCCTTCTCCGGCCAGGCGTTCGCGCAGAGCCACACCGACCACGAGACCCCGCCCATGCAGGAGCCGTCCACGGACGCGCCCCAGGACAGCGCGGAGCGCTGGGACAAGGCCACGGGCGGCTCGGGCGCCGCCTCCTCGGACTCCGAGGACCTCAAGCCCGCGGACGAGGCGGACGACAACGCCGTGGCGCCGGGCAGCGTGGATGAAGGCGTCGGCGGCTCCGGCTCCACCGAGCAGGGGAGTAACAGCACGAGCGACCACTCGTCCGCTGCGGAGCCGGGCGCCCCGAACTCCGGCACCCCGGGCAACAAGGGGGCGAAGATGGAAGTGACGCCGCCGGCCTGGGACCAGAACAAGAAGATGGGCAGCTCCGCGAGCCCCACCACGGGCACGCCGCCGGTGGAAGGCAGCGCGGGCAACTAGCGCCGTCGCCGCATCGACAGACATCGCAATGACAGGCGTGGGCGGGCTTCGTGTGAGCGAAGCCCGTCCATACCCACTGCGGGGTACAGACCCCCAGGCCTCCCCACCGGTATGTCCTTGCACGGACCGGATGGAAGGAGGCCCGTCGAATGGTTCTCACCGCGCGCGAACAGGCGCTCCTGCTCGAGCTGACCCAGGTGCTCTCCAGCTCCCTGGATTTGACCGAGGTCCTGGCCCGGGCCCAGGGGACCCTCGCGCAGCTGCTGCCCTGTGACTACGCGGCGCTGTGCGTGTCCAGGCCGGAGCGTCCCGGGGACTACGAGTGGATGGGATTGGGGGCGCCGGGCATCCTCTTCGCGCACTATCCAGAGCTCGCCACGGTGAACCTCGTGCGCGACTCGGACACGCTGTCGCGCAAGGAGTTGAAGCGCAGCCTCCTGTACCTGCGCTGCCGGGAGCTGGGGCTGCCGCTGGAGCACGTGATGGCGGTGCTGCTGGACCTGCGGCAGGACTGGCACGGCGGCTTCACGCTGTACCGCGAGCACGCCCTGCCCTTCTCCGAGCGGGAGCAGGCCCTCCTCGAAGACCTGACGCCCTACCTGACGAACACCGTGCGCAACTGCCGGCTGTTCGGGAACGAGGCGACGCGGGGCGACCTTCTGGACGCCCTCTTCCGCCACCAGGGCGCCGAGTGCGTCGTGATGGATCCACCGGAGCACGAGAAGCTGCGGACGCCGGGAGCCACGGAGCTGCTGCGGCGCTGGTACCCGGAGGAGCTGAAGGCGAACGACGCGCGGCTGCCGCAAGAGTTGCGAGAGCACCTGGCGCACCTCCGGGCGCCGGGCACGAAGCGGGCCCTGGGCATGGACACGTGGACGCGCTCCGGGGCGAAGCACGACCTGAAGGTGACGTTCGTGGAGCTGCCGGAGCAGCGCGGCAGCCGTCCCTGGGGGCTGGTGTTGCAGGAGTGCTCGCGGGCCATCCCGATGCCGGAGCCCTGGCGCCAGAAGCTCTCCAGGCGCGAGGCGGAAGTGGTCGAGGGGGTCCTCAGCAACTGGACGAACGAGACCATCGCCGAGGACCTGGGCCTGACGCTCAACACGGTGAAGACGCACCTGCGCAACATCTTCCCCAAGCTGGGCATCGAGAGCCGCACGGACCTCCTCTACCAGGCCGCCTGGAGGCAGAAGCCGGGGTGAAAATGGTGGGTAGCAGCACCTAACGTAAATCAGGGCTGAACTGATCGCTGGAAAAGGCCAGTTCAGGTTAAGGAGTATGGTTCGCGAAATCGTCGCCAGTGGTGAAGCTGCTTTTTTGCCAGCGATATTTGCGACCCGGGAAGAGTCAACGGTGACAAGCCAATGCATCCCGGAAGGAACGACGTGGGTTCTGCCTGGACGGCATCGTCACCTGCATTGATCGCCTAGGTCCTGAAGCTAAGAACGGCATGGACGCGAGCGCAGGCTCGTGGAGCACGCGCTGGCGTGGAAGAACCAACTGTGCCGGATTGAGGTCCGCGACGAACGCAAGCACGGCATCGACTTCCGTGTCCTCGTCCTTGGTTGCTCCGTCACAGGCCTGCGCCGACTTCGTCCCGACATTCAGCAGGACCTGTAAGTGGTACTATCAAGGCCATGAATTCGGATGACAAGCGCGCAGTGGAGAGGCGATCACTCGTCCATGAACCTCACGGACTACCCCTGGCGGCCTCCAGCGCAAACTTCACGCAAAGTCAACACCAATCAATCAATTCAAGCTAGCCTTACTGTTTCGCCGCAACGCCTCAACCAACAAGCCACCAGCCGACTCAAGGCATCCATCCAAAACAAAGGAAGCACCCAATGTGGTCTGACAGCGAAACCAACCGCGACTTTCTCAACTTTCGACATGTCGCCGACACAACGGCAGAAACAATCATTCAGGCAGCAGGCAGACCACTCTCCATAGGCATTTCCGGAGGATGGGGTGTTGGGAAGTCCTCCATGGTGAAACTCATAGCCGACTCACTTGAGGAACGAGGAAAGGGCAAGTTCCTGTTTATCAACTTCAATGCCTGGCTATACCAAGGCTACGACGACGCAAGGGCAGCCCTAATGGAAGTAATCGCGCAAGCCCTCGTCGAGCACGGGAAGAATTCCAAAACCAATCTAACAAAGGCAGTCGAATTGCTGGACAGGGTCAACTGGATCAGGGCCGCAACGGTCACGGCAGGCTCGGTTGCATCGATGGCCCTTGGACTTCCTCCAGTAGGATTGATTGGAGCAGCACTGAGTACAGCAGAAGGCCTCGCTGACGGCGAAGTAACGGCCAAAGACACGGAGGCGCTCGAAAAGCTTGGGAAACGAGCTGCAGAAACTGGCAAATCCCTCCTTAGGAAGCCCCAGTCCCCACCCAAGGCCATCCACGACATCAGAGAGTGCTTCAACCAAGCCCTCAAGGAGGCAGGCATAACCATGGTCGTCCTTATTGACGACCTTGATCGCTGCCTTCCCAATACGGCAATTTCGACATTGGAGGCAATACGACTATTTCTTTTCATGGAGCGCACCGCCTTCATCGTCGCAGCCGACGACAAAATGATACGACACGCCGTGCGGTCGCACTTCAAGAATGTCGAGGCGACCGACGACATGGTAACAAACTACTTCGACAAATTAATACAAATACCAATCCGCGTTCCGCCTCTTGGGACACAGGAGGTCCGCGCCTACATAATGCTTCTCTTTATTGAAAACAGTCAACTCCCGGAAGCAACACGCGACTCCCTTCGCTCAAACATCTGCAAACAGCTAGGCGACTCCTGGCAAGGCAAACGTGTCGACCGGGCATTTGTCTCATCCTTGATTGAGAACTGCCCCACTGTCCTAACGGCCCAGTTGGAACTCGCAGACCGGCTCGCTCCGCTGATGACCACTGCCAAGCAGATTGCGGGCAACCCGCGACTGATCAAGCGCTTCCTCAACACTCTATCGATAAGATTGTCGATGGCGCGCCTGCAAGGCGTCTCCGTCGACGAGGCAACACTTGCCAAAATGCTTCTATTTGAACGGTGCGGGTCAGAAGACGCATACGCTTTTCTTATCAGCAAAATAAACGACAGCGAAGACGGAAAACCAAAGTTCCTAAAAGAATGGGAAGAGAAAGCATCATTGGCTGTCCCCATTGAGCAACTCCCCTCCACCTGGAAAGGCGAATTCATAACGGATTGGCTGGCGCTGCAGCCAGCGTTGGCTGACGTAGACATGCGTTCCACGGTTTACGTTAGCCGTGAGCATTTACCCATCATCACCGCGACCGACCAACTATCGGCCGAGGGGTTTCGTCTACTCGAAGCTCTACTGGGACTTACCCAGCAAGGGAGCGCCATCCTGACAGCAAAGGTGAAGGAACTTCCGCAACGCGAAGTGGCGCTCATCATGGACAGACTCCTCAGCAAAGCCCGACAAGCGCAAGAATGGAGTCTAACTCCCATTCTATATGCGTGCCTTACGGTTTCACAGGCAGATCCACATCAAGCCAGCCGATTCGCTGATTTCCTGAAGTCTGTCCCAGGCGTTCAATTGCGTGCATCGATAGTGCCCGCCATCGGCAACAAATCTTGGGGCAAAGCCGTCCTCAGTCATTGGCACAACAAAGAAGACACCCCCACAACCGTCAAGCGTGCAATCACAACCGAACTAAGGACTGCTCAGTAATGGGAACATCTGCATCAAGCAAAGGGCCTAGCAGCAATGTTCCATTACTCCCTCCCTGGGTGCCGCCACTCGAACCAGCACCCCAACAAGGCCCGCAGGAGGAGATTGAACCTTCTTCGCCAGAGGACACACCATTCGAACCGCAGCCGACGCCAGAGCCCGCTCGGATAGCTCCGGAACTCGCGCAAGGGCGCCGATTCGCAGGAGCACGCAGCGGTCTTGGCAGCTTTGCACGCAGCGGATCACGCGAAGACTTGCAACGAGGTCTTGGCCACTACACCAGCGCGGGCCTTGGTGGCTCACAACGTGCGGCCCAACGCCTCGCTGCAACAGCTCGAACGGCCGGAGTTCTTTATGGCATCTTCGACGCACTACGCTCAGGCCAAACGATACAGTCCGAGCTTGGTTTCGATGCGCCATCGCTCGCAGGACTGTCCGCAAAAGAAGTTGGAGATAGAATAATCAATGCAATTCGTCCGACAGATGGCACCCAGGACGCCGAGGCAAGCAGAAATGCGCTCGCCCTGGCGATCGCAGATCTGCTTGAGCAAGATCCAGAATCCGACCTGACCGCCCTGACTCAAGAGCAAATCGAAAATGTCACAGAGCGCTATATTGCTCGCGACCTTTGCCACAGAATTGAGCTCGATATAGGCAAGGCCCTTCTAGACAAGGCTGCAACTCCACTCATAGGGGTTCAGCGTCTTGAAGAAGTCAGACAGTACGTCCAAGAGAGACTGGCCGCCTGTTTTCGCCTTAGAAGGGAACGCGGAGAGAGGCTAACAAGAAGTTCTGCAACTGGGCTTACGGGACAAGTGATTAGAGACACTTTTGAAGTTTTCGAAGGGTACATCCAATGAAAGTCATATGCGCTCCAGCGAAATTGCTTCCCTCCAGAAAGAACTTGACCCGCGAGATTCACTATGCGCTGTACGATCACGCCCCAAACAGCGTCACAGGAACCGCCGGCGCTTCTTTATACTGGGTACTCCGCAAGCTAAAGCTAGCTCCGGCTCCCCATGCCTGGGACTTTCTCTCAATTGCTCTCTCCGCCATAGCCGCCGACGAAGGTTGCAGCCGCTCCATAAGTCCAGACGGTTGGACACGCGAAATCGATCTCAGCATTGCAGTTATCGATCGCCCATTCTGGACTGCGCAGGCCCCACAACTGGAATCAGCACTCCGCTTCTTAACAGGCGACATCTGGCGCATTGACTTTATGGAGGGAGGCACGCTGCCCGACTTCACATGGACTCAGTTGGCCCAGAATGCCGACAGCGTCTGCTTGCTCTCTGGTGGAGTTGACAGTTTGGTTGGCGCAATTGACTTGGTCAGCACAGGCAAACAGCCGCTCTTGGTAAGTCAGATCGCAAAAGGCGACAAACATACCCAGCGAGACTTTGCAGCCAGAATCGCTCCAACGTCAGTGCATCTCCAATTAAATCATCTAGTGCGTCCTCCTGGACCCTCTGAAAGATCCCAGCGAGCCAGATCGCTCATCTTTATAGCTTATGGAATAATCGCGGCCACGAGCCTAGATCGGCATCGCGACGGCGAAGTCGTCGAATTGTTCATGCCTGAGAATGGGTATATTAGCCTCAACATCCCATTAACATCGCTTAGACTCGGAAGCCTGAGCACGAGAACAACGCATCCCGTTTATTTGGCAAAACTACAAAAAGTCCTTACCGCCGCCAACCTTCGAGTAAGCATCTCGAACCCATTTCAGTTCAAAACAAAAGGCGAAATGCTGCTGTCCTGCGCGAACCAGGAACTCCTGCGCGAACTGGTCTTCAGGTCTACGAGTTGTGGAAGATACGCTCGCAGTGGTTTCGAGCATTGTGGGCGCTGCGTTCCATGTCTCATCCGCCGCGCCGCAGTACATCGGTGGGGGCTGCAAGACTTGACGTCTTATAAATACAAGGACCTCTCTCTTCCCGGGCCTCGCCATCGTGGCTTTGACGATGTCAAATCCGCCTGCATGGCGATCGAAACCATTAAACGCTCAGGAATTGAGAACTGGATCGGAGGAGCCCTCAACTCCGCAGATCTTGGAAATGCAGCGCCGTATATCTCAATCGCAGAACGCGGTGTTCTTGAGCTAAGAAGCTACTTTGAATCCATTGGCATCTCATGATCGATTTCCATTGTCACATTGATTTGTACCCAAACCCCAAAGAAATTGTCGAAGGAATCGCACAACGCGGAATGTATGTGCTCGCAGTAACAACGACACCCCGCACATGGCAGCGCACGCGCCAAATTGTCTCCAATGCGGACCGCATCAAGGTTGCTCTCGGCCTGCATCCAGAGTTGGTCGCAGAACGTCACTCGGAGGTGGACCTCTTATGCAGCCTCCTTCCAGAGGCACGGTATGTCGGTGAAATAGGACTTGATGGCTCGCCACAACACAGGCCGTCACTTGGCTTGCAAAAACAAGTGCTCAACAAGATTCTGTCCGCCTGCAACACACTTGGGGGACGCATCCTCTCCATGCATTCTAGGTGTGCCGTTACCGAAGTCCTGGATTCGCTTGAGACTCACTCCGCAACCAATGTCCCTGTTTTGCATTGGTTTTCTGGTACGACACGAGAAGCAGCGAGCGCAGCCGAGCTTGGATGTTGGTTTAGCGTCGGCCCTGCCATGGCGCGCAGCAATAAAGGGCGAAAATTGATAGAGTCAATCGATCAAGCCAGGATCGTCACGGAAACAGATGGGCCATTTGTCAGGAATGGCGATTCTCCCTTGATGCCTTGGCATGCCTTGAATGCAGAGATGGTTTTGTCGGAGGTCTGGGGCCTCTCTGCCGAAGAGACTTCCCGGCTACTTCAAAATAATTTTCGGAGACTTATAGCATCTCTTCCGACTGCGCTTGTCACCCAGTAGCCGACATTCAGTTCTTCGACATTCTGTATTTATGAGGGCGCAGGTAAGCACAACTTCAAGGTGACGTTCGTGGAACTGCCGGAGCAGCGCGGCAGCCGTCCCTGGGGGCTGGTGTTGCAGGAGTGCTCGCGGGCCATCCCGATGCCGGAGCCCTGGCGCCAGAAGCTCTCCAGGCGCGAGGCGGAAGTGGTCGAGGGGGTCCTCAGCAACTGGACGAACGAGACCATCGCCGAGGACCTGGGCCTGACGCTCAACACGGTGAAGACGCACCTGCGCAACATCTTCCCCAAGCTGGGCATCGAGAGCCGCACGGACCTCCTCTACCAGGCCGCCTGGAGGCAGAAGCCGGGGTGAGGAGGTCCGGGGGCGCGCTCAGGGCTCCCGGAAGAACTTCGGGAACAGCGCGCGCGTGGTGCGGGCGGAGAGCAGCAGCGCGGCCTGCTCCTCCGGGGACGTGAGCGTGCGCAGCACCGACTCCAGCTCCGCCACGTGGTCGCCGTCCGCGGCGCCGTGGCCGCGCAGGAAGAGGACGGCCTTGTGGATGTTGGGGATGCCGCTGTCCGCGATGAGCCGGTCCACCGAGTCCGGGGCCCTGTTCACCGAGAGGTACTCCAGCACGTAGGCCGTGCCGAGGAACGCCGTGGGCACGCCCGACTGCGTGGTGAAGCGGTTCCACTCCACGTAGGCGCGCACCGCGGGGCAGATGGGCGCGCGCTCCACGCGCTCCTGCGTCCAGCCCAGTTCCTTCAGGTCCCTGAGCAACCACTGCTCATGCCCCTTCTCCTCGCGCGCCTTCTGGAACAGCAGGTCCGCGAGCGCGGGGCTCTGGCCCTCGCGCTTCGTGCGCTCGCCAGACCCGGTGAAGAACCCCTCGCTCCACCGCACGTACTGGTACGTCTGGATGAGGTAGTAGGCGTAATCATCCTGACGGATGCGCCCCTCGAAGAGGCGCCGGACGCCCGCCGTCGCGTCCAGCTCGCGCACGAGCATCCGCGCCTCGTGCCGCAGGGAGTCCAGCCAGTCCGTCTTCGCCGTCTGCTCATGCTTGGGCTGCTTGCACATACACGTCTCCTGACAGGGGCCCGTGGAGGCCCGTTGGGTGTGGCGTTGAGGGTGAAGGGGGAAGTGAGGAGCGCGCCGGCCCGGGGTCAGGCGGCGTCAGCGTCCAGCGAGTCGAAGAGGTCCAGCGTCCGCTGGGGAATCGCATCCAGCGCGGCGACGAGCGGCACGGTGAAGCGATGGAAGGCGGGATCGAAGTGCGGCGGACCGATGAAGCGTGCGCCCATCTTGTCCGCGAACAGCGACAGCACGGGCGGCATGCGCAGGGCGTCCAGGTCCTGGCGGGCCTGGTCACGCTGCTCCGCGGTGAGGCGGGCCGCCAGGGGCCCCACGGGCGGCGGGGGGAACTCCCGCGTCCGGACGCGGAAGCCGTCGCTCACCCAGCCCCGGCGCGCGGCGGCCTGGAAGTAGAGGTCCGCCTCCTCCTGGGAGTCCGTCTCCATGTTGGCCGCAGCGATCCAGTGGGTGACGCCGCGCCGGCGGCTCTCGCGGTACAGGCCCGCCTGGAGGCGCAGCACCGCCGAGTTGCGGTAGCGCCGGGTCACGCAGTAGCGCGTGGTCTCCGCGAACACGCGGCCCGGCGCGACGAACTCCGACAGGTCGAGCTTCTTCTCGATGTCCAGCCCCACCACCGTGTCCGCGAAGGCGGCCACCTCCGCGTTGGGCGTCAGCAGCCGGGCGGTCGCGACGGCCTCCGCGCCCGCGTAGACGACGACGTGGGCGGTGGTCCGGAGCGTGTCGAAGCAGTCCGCCTCGCGCGGCGCACGCGGGCGCTTGGGCCCCAGCATCCGCATCTCCTCGCCAAAGACCTGGTAACGGACGCGGAGCGCGTCATCCAGTTCACGCTGTGCTGTCGCGACACGGCAACTCCATGAAGACATGGCGGGTCTCGCTTCCACGGTACTTGCCGGACTGTGTGTCCGGCCCCGACCTTTCATTCGTCGCTGCTCGCCCGAGTGCGCTCACGGGTTGTCTTTTTCCGATGAGCCCGGCCAACCGCCCGCTGCCGCTGCCCGCCCCACCCCGTGGCGCATGGCCCGCGTCCCGGGGGTGATTCACCTTGGACGCACGCTGGAGGAGGACGCCATGACCGAGCAGACGCCCGAGGACCCGGGAGCCCCTTCCGACCGTGAGCTGCGCAAGCTCAGCCCCCTGGAGCTGAAGGACGCGCTCCCCCAGGTCGCGGACGAGGCCGTGAAGACCCGCGAGGCGGTGATGCTCAACGCCGGCCGGGGCAACCCCAACTGGATCGCCACCACGCCGCGCGAGGCCTTCTTCCTGCTGGGCCAGTTCGCGCTCGCGGAGAGCCGGCGGGCCTGGGACGAGCCCGGCGTGGGGCTGGCGGGCATGCCCCGCTCCCCGGGCATCGCCAGACGCCTGCATGACTTCCTGGATGCGAGCGACGACGAGCCCGCCGTGCAGCTGCTACGCGGCGTCCTGACGTACGGGGAGCACACGCTGGGCTTCAACCCGGACCGGTTCATCTGGGAGCTCACGGACGCCGTCATCGGAGACAACTACCCGGTCCCGGACCGGATGCTCCCCCACGCCGAGCGCATCGTGCAGGAGTACCTGGCGCGGGAGTTGTTCGCGGGCCGGCCGCCGCACGGCCGGTTCGACCTCTTCGCGGTCGAGGGCGGCACCGCGGCGATGACCTACCTCTTCCACTCCTTGATGGTGAACGGCCTGCTGCACAAGGGAGACACCCTCGCGCTGGGCTCGCCCCTCTTCACGCCGTATCTGGCGATTCCCCGGCTGGACGAGTTCCAGCTGCGCACGGTGGACATCCAGCAGAGCGCCACCACGAAGGACGGCCGCCACACCTGGCAGTACCCGGACGCGGAGCTGCGCAAGCTGGAGGACCCGCGCATCAAGGCGTTCCTCGTCGTCAACCCGTCCAACCCGGGCGCGGTGGCCATGCGCAAGGAGTCCGTGCACAAGCTGGTGGAGCTGGTGCGCAAGCGCCGGCCGGACCTGTTGATCATCACCGACGACGTCTACGGCACGTTCGTGAACGGCTTCCGTTCGCTGGCCGCGGACCTGCCGCGCAACACGCTGCTGGTCTACTCGTACTCCAAGCACTTCGGCTGCACGGGCTGGCGGCTGGGTGTGGTGGCGCTGCATGAAGACAACATCCTGGATGAGGCGCTGGCGAAGCAGCCCGCGAAGGTCCGTGCGCGGCTGGAGGCGCGCTATGGCGCCACCTCGCTGCACCCGGGGCGGCTGAAGTTCATCGACCGGATGGTGGCGGACAGCCGCGCCGTGGCGCTGAGCCACACGGCGGGCCTGTCCTTGCCCCAGCAGCTCCAGATGACGTTGTTCTCGCTGTTCTCGCTCTTGGACAAGGACGACGTCTACAAGAAGCGCTGCCAGCGCATCTGCCAGGACCGGCTCGAGGCCCTGTTCGAAGGGATGGGCATTCCCCTGCACGCGGATCCGCTGCGCACGGCCTATTACCAGACGCTCGACCTGGAGGCCTGGTGCCGGGAGCACCTGGGCGAGGACTTCGTCCGCTTCGTCCGGGAGCACCACGACCCGCTGGACATCGTCTTCAAGCTGGCCCGGAAACACGGCGTGGTGCTGCTCAACGGCAGCGGCTTCGACGGACCTCCCTGGTCGGCCCGTGTGTCATTGGCGAACCTGGATGACAGCGCGTATCCGCGGATTGGACAGGACCTCCGTGACGAGGTGCGGCGGGCCATTGACGCGTGGATGAAGTCCGGGGGAACGCCACCTGCCGCGTTGCATTGAAACAGGTGTCTTTTCCGATCCAGGGGGATCGCGAAGGACTCACTGTTCTCAAAGGCAGTACCACTTCCGAGGTACAGACACCGATCCTCCCTGCCGCCAACCTCCCGGCTCGGACGGAGACGCTCCGCCGTCGAACTCTCCAGGGCTGTAGCGAAAGTCCAGACGGACCGTAGCCAACCTGAAAGCGGGCGTGCGCATGTCAGTGAGGTGTGGGGGATGAGTTACCCATCAAGGGAAGAGGAGTGGGCGCTTCACGACCAGGTCTTGAAGCGGATGCCTGTCGCGAACGCGAAGGTCTTCGAGCTCTTCGTGCCGTTCATGCTGAAGACGCTCACCGCGGAGATGAAGTGCGACACCGAGGAGGCCCGTGCGTGTGCCCTGGAAGCGGTCATCGAGTACCTGGGCCGGCCTGACGGCTACGACCGGGACCAGTCCCTCCTGCGCAGCTACCTGACGCTGGTGGCCCGGCGGAACGTGTTGGATTCACGGCGCTCCCACCAGCGCCGGGTCCTGCGCGAACAAAAATTCGCGGACGTGGTCGAACTCCAGGCGAGGCCTCCGAATGAAGAGATGGAGGCAGCCGTGGAAACCGCCCTGGCCCTGAAGAGACTCGAACGTCGCAACCTGACGCAGGAGGACCAGGGAGTCCTCCGGCTCATCCTCCAGGGAGAGAGCTCCACCCTGGAGCTGGCCCGCCCCCTGGGCAAGGCAGGGCTGCCCGCGCCCGAACGCAAGCGGGTGGTGAAGCAGAACCGCGACCGCCTCCTCAAGCAGCTGAGGCGGCTCGGAAAGGAGGAGGACACCCATGACGAATCCTGACTGGCTGGAAGCAGCGGCCGAACGTGGTGCGCGGGAACCCGACATGCTGGGCTCCGTGTTCGCGTGGTACCGGGACCTGGAAGACCTGTCGGTCCAGGCCTTCGCCCAGAAGCTGGGCTGCACGGTGGAGACGCTCCACTGGGTGTCCCTGTGCCGGAGGCCCGAAGGCGCGGCGTTCTCCGAGCACGTGAACCAGATCGCCGAGCACTTCGGCATCGACGGGTTCGAGCTCTCCAAGGTCCTGCGCGACATGGAGGCCACCGCCGCGCTCATCGCGACGGAGAACAGCCCCCTGGAGCCGGAAGCGCGCGCCGTGCTCCTGGCCGCACGCGACCGCGAGAAGAAGTCATGAGGGAACGCTGGCTGCGGGATGCCCTCCAGGTGGCCAGTCTTCCCGAACCCGGGACCTTTCCTCGCCCCATCGTCGCGGACGCGCAGAAGGTCCTGCAGGTCAGCTTCGTCTCCCTGGATGAAGTCACCGTGCACACCGTCCGTGCCTACCTGTCCCGGCGTGGCTGGAAGTCCATGCCGGAAGGCGACGACCGGAACATGCACGGATGCATCGTGGCCCTGCGCGGCACCGCCTTCCTCTTCTATTCGCGCAAGGACCCGCTGGAGGAGCAGCGCTTCACGGCGGCGCACGAGCTGGCGCACTTCGTCCTCGACCACCTGGTTCCACGCCAGAAGGCCCTGCGCTTCTTTGGCGACAGCATCCTGCCGGTGCTCGACCTGCAACAGCTGCCTACGCCGGAGCAGCTGCTGACCTCCGCGCTGGATGGCGTTCCCATGAAGCCCCAGATCCACCTGATGGAGCGGGACGACCTGGGCGACATCCACACCGGGGACGTCTTGCGGGTGGAACAACGCGCGGACCGGCTTGCTTTTGAATGGCTTGCTCCCGAAGCCGTCGCAACGCAGGTCATGAAGCAAGGCCCGCGCGAGGAGCGGGCCGCTCGGCTCCAACGCGCGTTTGGCCTCCCCTCGCGGAAGGCGGAGGCCTACGCGCGGGTGCTGGCTCAACGGGAAGGAGCGCCGCGCTTCGTCCTGTCCTCGGTGCTGGGCGAAAGGAACCCGGGCTAGCCATGGCGGATCCCCTGGATGACAGCGAACTCGCCGGGGACAGGGACTACCTCGAGTCCTTTGGCGAGACCCTGGCCCAGACGCTCGACCTGGAGCGGTGGGTAAACGGGCTCCCCCTGGAAGACATCATGCGGATCTTCCGGGAGAAGATTGGCGGTGCCCTGGGCAAGGAGGACGTGCTGCGTGCCTCCGTGCGCAAGGAATTGCTGCCGCTCCTGAAGACGGGCCCGCACGCCCCCAAGGGTGCGGGCGTCTATCAGGCCACGGAGGCGCAGCTGCGCGCCGTCCTCGACGGCTACCTGTTCCCGGGCAAGGTCGAGGCGGTGAATGGACGCGCGGTGTCCCACGACACCCTGGCCCTGGGAATCACCCAGCTGGGCATCGCCGCGGTCGGCTATGGCGGCTCATCGGGGACCTTCTCCCAGCGGCTGTTCCGCAAGGAGGTCACGTTCCAGATGGACGACTCCTTCAAACAGGCTCGCGAATACGTCGAGCGGCGGGAGAACCGTTCGCGCAATGCACCGCGAAACAAGGACAGCCTGTCGAAGCTGGCCACCCGGGGCATCCGCACCTATGCGGAGCGGGCCATCCTTGCCGAGCGACTCCAGGCGGAATGGCGCATGGGAGTCGGGAACCCGCTGGCGTACGAGCTGGTCACCGGCTCCGGCTACCGGGGGCTCCTGGACGCATCGCTCGCGATGCTCGCGAACCTGGTCTCCCAGCAACAGAAGTTCGTCTTCGTCACGGACAAGCTCGAGCACCGGGGGTTCCTCACGCTGGGGCACTCGCTCGATGCGGGCGAGTACGCCATCCTCGAGACGCTGGAGTCCTACGGGCAGGAGATCCTCGAAGGGTGGCGCTATGACGACGAGGGCTTCGCGAAGGCGAGCCGGTTCGTCCAGCGCTACTGCCCCCAGGTCGTGATGGGGCTTTACCGCGCGTCGAACAACTCGCCGCCCCGCCTCTTCTACGCGCACCAGGAGCATGTCCACTTCGCGGTGCGCATCGCCATGGCGGACAGCATCCTGCGGCCGGAGCAGGGCTACCCCATGCTCCTGGATGTCGCCGCGATGACCTGTCACAGCGTCTTTGGCGAGGACGGCTTCCATGGCCTGGTCCAGGACGCCTACGCCCAGGCCGATCCCAGCCTCCAGTACCTGAACGTCCGCAAGCTTCGCCGCTAGTCCCACCGAGGGGGAAATCCATCCATGTCTGACAATGGCCGAGGTCCTGGCAGCCCGGGGCCGTATCCGCCGCACAATGGCAACAGCCTCCGCAACGGGCAGGCGCCGCATCCGCTGAACGGCAACATCCGGCCGGCTGGCAATGGCATCCGGCCTCCGGGCCCCAACGGCGCGCGCCCCATGCCCGCGTCCGCCGCGTCCTCCCAGGTGCGCCCGGCGCAGGCTCCGCCCTCGGCGCCTCCCTCCGGGAGCCGCCCCCCTCCCGCGACGAACAACATCGTCCAGGAGACGCCACGGGAGGTCCTCCACGCACTGGCCGCCGCGCAGAAGGAGGCCCAGGAGGCGGTGAAGGCCGACCCTGAGCTGGCTTTCGCGGTGGGCTTCACCCACTTCGACACGTCCTCCAGCCACGACAACCTCATCACCGTGCTGTCGACCAAGGAGGACCTGCCCAGGCTGGCCTCCCAGACGCTGGTGCGGGTGAAGTCCCGGGAGGATGGCCGTTCCTACCTGGGGGTCGTCGTGAGCGGGCCCTTCGCGGAGCCCAACGCCGTGCCCGCGAACTCCTCCATGGCCATTGGCGTGGTCACCCACGGCAAGAAGCTGACGTACACGTTCGACTATCACGGCCGCGCCGAGGTGGAGCTGCTGGGCGAGGAGGTGCGCGGGACGCTGCATCCGCCGCGCTTCCGGCCCCGTCCGCAGAGCCCTGTCTTCATCCTGGATGAAAAGGAGAGCGCCCGCGTGCTGGGCGTCGGCGGAGACCTGAGCCTTGGCATGGTGGTGGGCTACGAGGGCATGGAGGCCCGCCTGAACCCGCGGGACAAGTCCGTCCTGCCCCGGCACACGGGCATCATCGGAACGACGGGCGGCGGCAAGTCCACCACCGTCGCCACGCTCATCCACCGCGCGCAGCTCGCGGGCATCGCCACCATCGTGTTCGACGTGGAGGGTGAGTACACCCATATCCACCAACCCACGAACCATGAGGCGATGCTGGAGGCGCTCCGGCGGCGGGGAGACAAGGCGGAAGGCGTGAAGGATCTCCACATCCATCACCTGGACGGGCGCAAGACGCGCAACCCCCGGCATCGTGCCCTGCACCGCTTCTCCCTGAACTTCTCCAGCCTGTCGCCCTACGCCCTCGCGGAGATCCTGGAGCTGTCCGAAGCGCAGCACGAGCGGTTCATCAAGGCCTATGACGTCACCAAGCTGCTGCTGCAGGACTTCAAGATCTTCCCGACCGACTCCAGGGACCCGGAGCAGCAGCGGCAGGTGATGGATGTGGATGAGCTGACCACCGGCTATCCGCGAATGACCATCCAGCACGTGCTGGACGTGGTGACCGCCTACATCTACAGCCTCAGTGATGAAGGCAAGCTGGAGGGACGCGGCGCGGGGACCCGAGCGGGTTCACGCAAGCGTGCCGCGGCGCAGGGGGACCTGGGACTCGGCGAGGAGCCTGAAGAGACCCCTGCCCCCGTGCCTTCCGGGCCGCAGTTCTACAGCGAGTTCAAGAGCAATCCCGGCCTGGTGATGCAGCGCGTGTACGCCGCGAGCAGCCGCACGGAGATCAGCTGGAAGGCCCTGGCCAGCAAGCTCTACCGCCTGAAGCGGCTCAACATCTTCGACCGGGGCACGTCCTCGGGCGTGAAGTACGACGCGATGCTCAGCCCCGGCCGCGTGTCCGTCATCGACCTGTCGGACACGGACTCGCCCCAGCTCAACAACCTGGTCATCGCGGACATCCTGCGCGGCATCCAGGAGCGGCAGGAGGAGGCCTACGAGAAGGCCGACCGCGAGGGCGGCGATGTGACGCCCGTGCTCATCATCATCGAGGAGGCCCACGAGTTCCTGTCCGCCAGTCGCATCTCGCAGATGCCCGTCCTGTTCGAGCAGGTCTCGCGCATCGCGAAGCGGGGCCGCAAGCGGTGGCTGGGCCTCGTCTTCGTCACGCAACTGCCCCAGCACCTGCCCAACGAGGTGCTGGCCCTGCTCAACAACTTCATCATCCACAAGATCACCGACGGCGCGGTCATCAGCCGGATGCAGAAGTCGGTAGGGAGCATCGATGAGAGCTTGTGGAACCGCGTCTCCCGGCTCGCGCCAGGGCAGGCGCTGGTGTCCTTCAGCAACTTCACGCGGCCGCTGATGGTGGCCGTGGACCCCGCGCCCGTGATGCGGCTGCTTGTCGATTAGTCACCCGAAGGCCAGGAACACCGGGGCGCAGGAGCGATATAGAGCGGGCTGTCATGCTCGTCTCCGCGCTCCTCGCCTCTGTCATCGTCGCCCAGGCTCCCGCGTCCCCGGCCTCCCTTGCCGCGGAGACGCTGGGCCTGGGCCCTGTCCTTGACTCCGTCGTCCACCAGGGCGTGACCTACGCCGCCCTCGCGCGTGGCGGCATCGCCGTGCTCAAGATTGATGGCTCGGCGCCCCAGCTCGTGCGCCGCATCGAGGAGGGCCGGCGCTTCGTGCGGCTCGTCGTCGTGGGCCAGTCCCTCCTCGCCATCGAGCAGCGTGAGGAGGCCCATGCGTTCTCCCTCGCCACGCCGGAACAGCCGCGGCCGGACTCGCTGGCCTCCGCGCTGGGCGCGACGCGCGACCTCACCGTCGTGCCCCAGGCGCCGCCGCCCACCCAGGCCCCTCCTCCCCCAGCGGCCCCCTCCTCCACCCGGGTCACCGTCACCGCCGTGAACGACGGCGACGTGACGCTCTCCGGTGGCAACGCGGCGGGCCTCGGCGAAGGCACGCGCGTCCGCATCCGCACGCAGGACTCCCGCGAGGTGGTGCTGCGGGTCGTCGAATCGCGCGAGGACACCGCCATCGCCCGCCTGGGCCGGGGCGAGAACGTGCGCGTCGGTGACACCGCCGTCGTCACGGACGCCCCCGCCACCGCGCGCCTCTTCTTCCCCGAGCCCGGTGTGCCGCGCCTGCGCTACGGCTTCCACGCGCGGCCCTTCCTCGCGCTGGATGCGAAGACGCGGCAGGGCAAGTCCGCTCGCGCGGGCGGCCTGCTGCTGGATGCGTTCATCTCGTGGCGGCCGGGGGACCTGCCCCTGGTGCTGAGCGCCCAGCTGGACCCCGTGGGCTTCGGGCTGGGCACGGGCCTGCGCCACACGCCGGGCTCCGCGTACGTCGCGGCGGCCTACTCCACCGCGTTCCTGGAGGTCGGGCTCGGCGCGGGCGGGCAGTTCGGGCAGAAGGAGTGCGCCCCGCAGTACACGTACGACCCCATCACCTACGAGCCCCTCGACCCCACGACCGTGTGCGACTCCAACGCGGGGCCGACCTTCCAGCAGGTGCTGCGGCTGGGCGCGCTCGACGGGTTCCACATCGCCTGGAACTCCGCCATCCTCTCGCGCGACAACCAGTTCCGCTTCGGCTCCGGACGTGGCGAGGTCCAGGTGCCCCTCACCCCCAGCCTCTCCCTCTTCGGCGCGGGCGGGGGGTCGGCCAGCGGATGGGGCTTCGGCGAGCTGGGCGTGCGCAGCTTCCTCAAGGGCACCGGCGGCTCTGGCACCACCGTGTTCTCCGCCAGCCTGGGCATCGTGTCGCTCTCCGATGGCACCGGCGAGGCCCTCTCCGGCCCCTCCATCGCCATCGGCATCGAGCGCCGTCCCTGAAGTCAGTGGCCGGACGCCATCGACGCGGCGAACTCCTCGGGCACCATCGCGCCGGAGATGGGGAAGTCCTTCGGCGCCTTCTCCCACGCCTTCCTGGCAGCCGGGCGGGCAGCCGTCCGGGAGAGCTGCCCCAGGCCGATGAGCGTCAGCGACAGCACGCCCAGCCCCACGGCCCCCGCGGTCAACTCGTCCACGAGGCCGGTCCTGCGAAGGCCACCCACCCCCAGGAGCGGGAGCGCGGCGATGGGCATGGCCACCCACGCCAACCACGTGTGCCAGTTCGCGCGAGCCTGGTGCCTCAGTGCGTCGATTGAAACCATCGGGGCATCCTTCCGGACAGGAGGGTCGTCCAGGAGGATGGGGATGAACCTGGGTCCGATGAAAGGCCCCCTCGCCAAGCTCGCCCGCTTCCTCACGGGCAGGGCGTTGGTGCGGGGCGCCAACAAGGACCGGGGCGCTCCCGCGTTCAGCCGCTCAGTGCCCGCACGCGCGCCGCGAGGTTCTGCGTGAAGAGCCGGTAGATGTGCAGCGAGGCCGCGTCGTGCGTGGCCAGGAAGTGCTGGAAGCTCTCGCGGGTGATGCGCAGCGCGCGCACCGCCGTCTTCGCGCGCACGTTCGCGGACACGGGGCCGTCCTGGACGAGGGAGATCTCCCCCAGGAACGAGCCCGGCCCCAGCGTGTTGAGGTGCCGCGCGTTCGGCTCGTTGCCGGCGAAGACGTCCACCGTGCCCTCCAGCAGCACGAGCAGTCCCGTGCCGGGCACGCCCTTCTCCAGCAGCACCGAGCCCGGCGTGGCCGTCACGGGCCGCGCCAGCCGGTACAGGTCCTTCATGTCCTCCAGCGTCAGCTCGCCGAAGATGGGAATGGCCTTGAGGAAGCGGTAGCCGCTGGCCTCCGGCACGGTCGCGCCGGCGGCCAGCCGCGCGAGGAGCGCCTCCGCCTCCACGTCCAGGCCCATGCGCCGCAAGAGCCGCGCCTTCTCCGTCACCAGCACCGGATCCGCGCGCAGGAGCTCGGAGCTGCTCAGCGCGTCCGCCAGCACCGCGAGCGCCCGGTGCGTGAAGCCTCCGGCGTCCAGCACCTTGCACGTGCGCAGCACCGCTTCGACGTAGCGCGGATCCTCCGCGAGCACGCCCCCCAGCGCCTCCGCCTCCGCGTGGGCCTGTCCCAGCTCGTGGTAGAGGTCCGCGGCCTCGAAGGGACGGCCCAGGCGGACCAGGCAGTGCGCCATGGACTCGCGGGCGCCCAGGCCCCGGTAGACCTCCAGCGCGCGCTCCAGCGCCCCACCCCGCTCGAAGGCCGCCGCGGCGCGCTCCACCTCGCCCGCGCGCAGGTACGCCTCCGCGGCCGCCACGAACTGGCCGCCCTGCGCGTACAGGTCCGCCACCGACACGTCGTCGCCGCTGCCGTCCAAAAGCCGCGCCGCGCCCGTGAAGTCGCGCGCCCGGCGCAGCACGTCCACCAGCCAATGGCGCTCCTTCACGGACCCCTGCGCGGCCTCCTTGCGCAGGCGTTCGCGCTGCGCCGCGCCCAGCTCCTCGTAGAGCTGCGCCGCGCGCTCCGGCTCGCCTTGAGCCGCCAGGGACTGCACCACCTGGAGCGTGCCGCCCCGCACCGAACCGCCGCGACTGCTGCCCGCCGTATCACCAGCCATGTCACACGTCCCTTCCCAGGCCCGCCCCGTCGGGGCGGCGCGCCCGGTTCCACAGCGCCTGACAAACCAGGAACCCGGGCGTAAAGCCAGCCTCGACCGGCCCCCCCCGTGGCCCTGGAGACACCGGGTCCGGTAGGGTCCGGGCATGGTTGTTCCCGTCCCGGCCGGGGTGTCTCCGGACCGCCTCCCCGGGCCCTCGCGCCCGCGCTCCTGGTACCTCGTGGCCCCTTCCGCCGCCCTGCGCCCCGGTCAGGCGATGGGCGTCCAGGTGGGAGGCCACGAGGTCGTGGTGTTCCGGAGCCAGGAGGGGCGCGTCCACGCCCTGTCCGCGCACTGTCCCCACCTGGGGGCCCACCTGAAGCACGGCACCGTCCAGGGCGAGCAGCTGCGCTGTCCGCTGCATCATTGGAGCTTCGATGGCGGGGGCCGCTGCCGCGCCGCGCCGGGACGGAGCGACGTGTCCGCCCTGCCGGGGCCCCGGGCCTGGCCGGTGGAGGAGCGCTTTGGCGGGGTGCTGGTCTTCAACGGGCCCCAGGCGCTGTTTCCCCCACCCGACCTGGCGGGTGGGGAGCATGTCTGGAACGTGGGACCTCCGGTGACGGTGCGGTGTCCCTGGTTGCCGCTGGCGGCGAACGCCTTCGACCTGGAGCACCTGCGCACGGTGCACCACCGGGAGCTGTGGGACACGCCCACCTGGGAGACGCCGGACCGGTACACCCTGCGGCTGCGCTACACGTCGCGCGTCATCGGCACGGGCGCGAGCGACCGGCTGATGAAGGCGCTGTCGGGCAACCGCATCCGCGTGGAGCTCACGCTGCACGGCGGCACGCTGATGTCGGTGAAGAGCGACCTGGGCCGTGCACGGGGGCTGCTGCTGGCGAGCCTGACGCCGGCGGCGGAGGGCACGTCGGTGCGGCTCGCCGTCGCGGCGCGTCGGGGACGGATTCCAGGCGCGGCGGCGCTGGTGCTCGGCGTGTCGCGCTGGCTCTACACGTCGTTCCTGCGCCGGGACCTGTCCGTGCTGGACGGCATGCGCTTCAACGTCACGACCGCGACGGCGGATCCGGTGATGCGCCAGCTGCTCGACTTCGCAGTGGGCCTGCCCGAGGACGGGGACGATGCGCGCCGATGACGCCCCGCCGATTCCCGCCGCGCTCAATGCGCTGTTGCTCGTCGCGGCGATGGGCGCGGGGGCGCTGTGCCTGTGGACGGCGTCGCACGCGGAAGGGCTCTGGGTGCGGCTGGTGGCGGCCGGGGTGTTCTCCTACGTGAACAACACGGTGTTCTCGCTGCTGCACGAAGCGACGCACGGCGTGCTGCATCCGTCGCGACGGATCAACGACGGGCTGGGCCGGCTGGCGGCGACGTTCTTCCCCACGTCGTTCACGTTGCAGCGCGCGTTCCACCTCACGCATCACCGGTACAACCGCACGGCGCGCGAGCAGTTCGACTACCTGCACCCGGGCGACCACCGCTTCCTCAAGTATGCGCAGTGGTACGTCATCCTGACCGGCGTCTACTGGCTGTTCGTGCCGCTGGGGGCGCTGGTGTTCGCGCTCGCGCCGGGCCTGCTGCGAAGGCTGCGAGGCCCGGGCACGCGCTACGGGGAACAGACGGGAGCGGACGCGTACCTGGGGCGGCTGGAGGACGCACCGGGCGCGGCCATCCGGGTGGAGGTGCTGGGGATGGTGGCGGTGCAGGCGGGGCTGGCGTACGCGCTGGACCTGACGCTCGTGGGGTGGGCGCTCTGCTACGCGGCGTTCGCGGTGAACTGGAGCTCGCTCCAGTACGCGGATCACGCGTGGTCGCCGCTGGACGTGCGCGAAGGCGCGTGGGACCTGAAGGTCGCGGCGCCGGTGCGCTGGGTGTTCCTCAACTACCACTACCACCGAGCGCACCACCGGCACCCGCAGGTGCCCTGGCTCTACCTGGGCCGCTACGTGGATGAGGGCGTCCCTCGTCCGTCCTTCCTGCGGGTCTGGCTGGCGATGTGGCGGGGGCCCAAGCCATTCCCGGAGCAGACGAAGTGAGTGCGTCCTCCGGTGATGAGGCGCAGGCGGAGGGCCCGCTCTTCGGCTGGCCCGCGCGAGAGGAATTGAAGCGCACGGGGGCGATGACGTTCGGCTTCGCGCTGTTCTTCCTCGCGGTGTACGGCGGCGCGAGCTGGGTGACGGGCTTCTATCCCGGCGGCCTGCGCGTGGACCTGCCGTTCGAACAGCGCATCCCGTTCATGCCCGGCTGGGCCGCGGTCTACGTCAGCATGGACGTGCTGCTGCTCCTGTCCCTGTTCATCTTCCGGACCTGGCGGCGGATGCTGCCCTTCGCGCTGGCGCTGTGCGCGGAGACGGTGCTGGGCGCGCTCTGCTTCCTCGTCCTGCCGGTCGAGGTGGCCTGGCCGCCGCGAGCCGTCACCGGAGGTTGGACGTCCGTCTTCCAGGCCGCGGACACGATGAACCTGGAGCGCAACTACCTGCCGTCGCTCCACGTCGCCTTCGCCTGCACGGCGGCCCTGGCCTACCGCGAACGCGCAGGCACGGTGGCGAGCACCGCGTTCGCGCTGTGGGCGCTGGCCATCGCGGCGTCCACGCTGCTCATCCACGAGCACCACCTGGTGGACGTGCTCGCGGGAGCACTGCTCGCCTGGGGCACGTGGCGTGTCGTGGCGCCCCGGGTCCGGAAGGCGGAGTTCCTCGAAGCGGTGCGGGTGGAAGCGCTCTGCGCGCGGGAGCTGTACCGCTTCGCCCGCAGGCACCCGCGCTACGGCCTCATCGCGCTCGCGCTGTATCAACAATCCCTGGGGCGCTGGAGCAAGGCGCGCAGGGCGCGGGTGGGGTTCTGCTTCCTCCAGTTGGTGGATGACGTGCTGGATGGAGACCGTCCTGTCGAAGGCGAGCCGCTGGACGCCATCGACGCGCTCCTGCGCACGTTGGAGACCGGAGCGCAGGCCCCGGTGACAGAGTTCCACGACACCGCGACCACGCTCGGCCGGGTGCTGCTCACGGAGCTGACCGATCCGGCGGCTCGCGGGCAGGTGTTCGAGCTGGTGCGCACGATGCGCCGCGACCGCGAGCGGGTACGCGATGGGCGCTGGTGGGACGCGGCGACGCTCCAGACCCAACTCGGCAACACCTTCCGGCTCTCCGTGGGGCTGATGCTGCACGTCGCGGACGCCCAGGTGCGCCCGGATGAGGCCCCTTCCCTGCTCGCGGCGTTGGGTTGGTGTTCCGTGATGCGCGACCTGCGCGAGGACCTGTCCCAGGGCCTCTTCAACGTCCCCGCCGACGTCGCGGCGGAGGTGCGCGCCCAGGGGCATGATCCGGAGGACTTCGACGCCCTGCTCTCGGCCGAAGCCGGACGGACGTGGGCGCGGAGCGAATACCAGCGGGCCCGCACCCTGCTGGACCGTTCCGCGAAGGAGCTTGCCCACCTGGAAGGCAGGCCCGGAGTCGCGCTGCTGCGCCTCTTCCACCGGTCGGTGGAAGCCTTCTGGGCCCGGAAGCTGCCGCGTCGCATGCCCTTCCTGCGCGAGTCGCCGGTGCTCGAAACCTCCTGAGTCTTTCACGCGCGGTCGTCATACCCGCGCGTGGGGTGCGGCCACGGTGGACGACGTGCTGCATGCGTTGACGGGAACGGGAGGGAGGCATCTGCTGGACGCATGTCCGACTCCGTCCCTTCCGCTTCCAGCGCCCGCCCGGTGGACGCCTCTGAACGGCTGCCGCTCCTGGACGTGCTGCGCGGCTTCGCGTTGTGGGGCGTCTTCGTGTCGAACAGCTTCGCGTGGTTCAGCGGCCGCGTGCTCATGCCGCGAGAGCAGGCCCAGGCGCTGGCGGCACCGCCTTTCGAGGCAGCCGTCGCGGCGCTCTACCACTTCTTCGTGAACCAGAAGTTCGTCACGCTGTTCGCCTTCCTCTTCGGGCTGGGGTTCTCCATCCAGCTGAAGCGAGCCGAGGGCCGTGGAGCCTCCGTCGTCCCGGTGTACTCGCGACGGCTGCTGGTGCTGCTGGGCATCGGCGTGGTGCACCTCACGGTGCTGTGGGCGGGAGACGTGCTCTCCACGTACGCGCTGCTGGGCTTCGCGCTGCTCCTCTTCCGGGACCGTTCGGACCGGACGCTCTGGATGTGGGTGGGCCTGTCGGTGGTGGTGGTCCCGCTGGTGGTGCCGGCGCTCCTGCACTTCGGTCCCATCCTGCTCCACGGCTCGCAGGCCGCGGCCGACGCCGCGAAGGCCACCGAAGCCATGGAGGCCCAGACACGCGGGCAGCTGCTGCTGGGCCTCAAGAGCGACTCGCTCTGGACGACGCAGGCCGCGAACGCGACCTTCCTCCAGTACATGCTGCCCACGCTCAAGCGGCTGCTGTGGATGATCTTCATCCTGGGCCGCTTCCTGCTGGGACTGCTGGCGGGCCGGCACCTGTTGCTCCAGGACGTGGAGCGCCACCGCGCCTGGCACCGGAAGCTGCTGGGCTGGGGGCTGGTGCTGGGCGTGCTGGGAAATGGCGCGGGGGTGGTGGTGCAGCACCTGCGCCTCGCGGGGCTGCTGGACCCGTCGAAGGCACACTGGATGTTCACCCTGTCCGCCATCCAGGAACTGGGCTACCTGGGTCTCGCCGCGTTCTACGTGGCCGCCTTCGCCCTGCTCTTCCAGAAGGAGCGCTGGCGCCGGTGGATGGGCGTGCTGGCGCCGGTGGGGCGCATGGCGCTGACCAACTACCTGATGCAGACGGTGGTGAGCCTCTGCCTCTATGACGGGTGGGGGCTGGGGCTCGTGGGCAAGCTGCCGCCGTCACAGTGTGTAGCGCTGACGATGGGGGTGTTCGCGCTCCAGATTCCGTTCAGCCGCGCATGGCTGTCGCACTTCCGCTTCGGTCCGGCCGAATGGCTGTGGCGCTCGCTCACCTACGGCCAGCGCCAGCCCATGCGGCTCGCGCTCAAGCCGTCGCCGGCCGGCGTCCCCGACGTCCGATGAAGAACCCCGCCGCGAGCGCGGCGACCGCGACCAGCGCCCCGAAGCCCATGGCGGCGTTCTTCACCTTGGTGAGCAGGGGGTTGTCGAACACGTTGGTGGAGTAGTGGAACGCGGCGATGAGCCACCGGTCGCCCTCCTTCACCAGCGTGCAGGTCCACCGCCCATTGACGGTCAGGTCCGTGCCGTCATTCAGGATGTAGTGGTCCAGCGACGAGCCATAGGCGACGCCCGAGTTGCCATACAGACGCGTAAGCGCATCCACATCGAACTTCGCCGTGACCTTCTTCACGACGCTGTTCGGGCCGCCCAGCATCTCCGCGTAGTACGCGCGGATGGCGTCCTTCCCCACGCGCACGTCGTTGTTCATGGTGGAGAACACGACGTCCGGATGCAGGTGCGACAGCAGCCGGTCCAGATCCTGCTTGTTGAGCGCGTCCTCCATGTCCTGCTTGATGGCGCGCAGCGCCTGATGCGTCGCCTCGTCGCCAGAGGCCACCGCCGCCGGAGCCACGGCATCCTGCGCCCCCGACACGACGGGGACCGCGACGAACAGCAACGCCAGGAGACCTACGAACCGGGTGCGCACCATCGAAGCTCCGTGAAGGAAGAGGACGGCGCGCATCCTAGACAGGGCGTCAGAAGCTCGTCGATAAACCCTGCATTCCTGAGTTCTCCGCGAGAACGCACGCCCCAAGGAATGCAGCAGTGGGACGCGACGGTGTGATTGAGCGGAAGGCAGGATGGAGCCACAGTCAAAGGCGCCCTGCCGGAGGCGCCTTCGCCCAACTGGTCCGACTGTCGGACCAGTTCGCCCCGCCTCCGGCCCGGGGGCGCACGGTCCTCATTGGCAAGGTGGACGGCGGCATCCGCGTCCATGTCAGACCCGTCTGGTTGGATGGGCGAAGGTGGGACGAGGAGGCGGACGGTGATGGTGCGGGTAGGTCTCGTGGCGTATGTGGAGGAGCAACTCGAGCGGGACATCGCGCTGGGGCGGCTGCCGAGGAACGGACGGCTGGCCTCAGAGAGGATGATGGCCCGCCGCTTTGGAGTGAGCCGAGGCACGGTGCGCGAGGCCTTGCGCCGGTTGGCGGCGCGGGGGCTGGTGGTGCAGCGCTCCGGGCGCCAGGCGCGAGCGGTGACGCTGGACGAGTCGCTGACGCTGGAGAACCTGGGCCTGGCGCTGCATGACGAGCGCTCCGAGGAATGCCGGCGGCTGCTGGAGGGCTTCTTCAGCCTCAAGCGGCAGGTGCTGGTGGAGCTCCTGGCGGACTGCTGCGCGACTGCCTCCGAGCGGGACGTGAGCCTGCTGGAAGACGCCTGCTACAGGCTCTCGGATGCGGCGCACTGGAACCCTGGGGCACGGTGCGCGCAGCTGGAATTCGAGTTACTGCGGCTGGCGGCCCAGGCGGCGTCACGTCCAGGGCACCTGCTCCTCATTCAGTCCCTGCAACGGGCCCTGAGAGGCAACGCGGCCCGGCTGCTGTCCTTCATGGGCGGCGAATCCCTGCGCCAGTGGGCCCTGTGCGCGATGCACGCCCTGAGCGAGCGCGACGCGCAGGCACTTCAGCACCAGCTGCCTGCGCTGATGAAGGCGTGCGACGAGCGCGTGCTCGACCAGTTTGCTCCCGCCACGCATGCGCATGCGCCCCCTGAGGACACTTCCACCTACGAGGGCATCCCCGCGGCGCTGCCGGCTCCAGCCGCCCCCAACGGGCCTGGACCGGGCGCGGCTTTGGAAGACCTGTCCGACTGTCGGGCAGGTTGGGACGGTTCGTCTCCAGAGGCCGGCATTCAGCCCGAGGCTCCACCCACCGACTTCTACGGACAACACCGTGGGGCGGTGAGCAAGGAGGAAGGACCGCTTCATGTCGCCCAGGGCTCCCACGTCCACCGGGACAGTGGGCCATGCGCATCTGGCCCCTCCATGCCCCACGCCCCAGAACCACCTGCTTCTGGAGGCATCCTGTCGCAGGATGGAACCTCCTTGCCTGGGACACCTGCCAGAACCCCTACTCACTCGTAGGAGGTATGGACAAAGACACTCCCCAGGATTGTTGTTCCCGGAGCCCGCCTTCGACGGGTTGCAGGGGGGGAACGACCGTGGACGCGAATCAATTGCTGGAGCTGGTCAAGCGCTATCAGGACTCCAAGAACTTCATCACCAACGAAGAGACCGCCAAGCTGGCCCTGGTGGTCCCCTTCATCCGGCTGCTTGGCTACGACCCCGGTCTCCCTCGCGAAGTGCGCCTCGAGTACGCGGCGGACTTCGTCCAGGGCGACGGCAAGAAGCTCCCGGACCGGATGGACTTCGCCATCTTCGACCAGACGGGACAGAAGCCCCTCATCGTCATCGAGACCAAACCCCTGGGCACGGACCTCAAGTCACGCGCCCAGCAACTGGCCCGTTACCTCTCCCAGCTCCCCGAACTCCACTTCGGCATCATCACGGATGGGTGCCACTACCTGTTCTTCGGGGACCTGGAGAACCCCAACGTCATGGACCCGGAGCCCTTCTTCACGTTCTCCCTGGAGGACACCAAGTCGGACTGGGCCAAGGTCGCGAAGTTCCTCTCCAAGTTCAGCCGAGAATCCTTCAACGCCACGACGCTCATCACCGACGCGGAGAACAGCCGCTACCGCCAGGGGATGATCGACAAGCTGTCCGCTGCCCTGAAATCCCCCGGCGAGCACGAGGGCTTCCTCAAGTGGCTCACCGAGGACATCTACAAGGGGAAGCGGACGACCGCCGTGATGGAAAGGCTCTCGGAGGTCGCGAAGGAGGCCATCGAGCCCACCCTCCTCCGCGTCATGGGCGATGACTTCCTCGACAAGCTCAAGGAGCGCATCCAGCGGCTGAACGAAGGCGTGGAGGCACCCACCGCCAAGGAGGGCCCCAACGCGGTGAAGGCCGACAGCGCCAAGGCCTTCGACCCGGAGCCCCGCGCCACCGGCGACGACAAGGGGCGCGCCACCGTGGAGCCCACCGAGGAGGAGCTGACCTTCTTCGGCGTCATCCGGGACATCTGCACCAAGAACGGCCACGCGGCGGAGGACGTCCTCTACCGGGACACCTCGAACTACTTCAACGTGTCCTTCAAGAAACCCACGAAGTGGTTCGTGCGGTTCTTCGGCAATGGCAAGCGCAAGTGCATCGCCACCTGGGTTCCCCTCGACGAGGCGAAGGCCCTCGCCGCGGGGTTCGAAGTCGAGGCGGCCCCCGCGGCCTTCGGCGTGAGCCGGGTCTACATCCAGACGATTCCGGAGGTGTGGGCACTCAAGGCGCTGGTGGCCCGGAGCCTGGAGCTGTCCCTCACCGCCAAGGAGGAGGCGCCCCCGGAGCCCGTGCTCAAGGTGGTTGCCAGCCAGTAGGACTCACACCGCCGGCAGCGGCTTCACCGTGAGCTGCTTCGACGCGAGGAACTCCGGGTTGAACACCTTGGAGGCGTAGCGGCTGCCGTGGTCGCACAGGAACGTGACGATGCGCAGGCCCTGTCCCTGGTGCTTGCGTGCCACCTCCCACGCGGCCCTCACGTTCAGGGCCGCGGAGGTGCCCACCACCAGCGCGTCCTCGCGCGCCAGGTGGTAGAGCATCTCCAGCATGTCCTGGTCCTCCAGGCGCATCGCCTCATCCACGCGCGCCTGCCGGAAGTTCTCCGTCAGCCGCATGATGCCAATGCCTTCCGTGATGGAGCTGCCCGCCGTCTCCATCTTCCCCGTGCGCACCTGGCAGTAGAGCCCCGACCCCGGCGGATCCACCAACACCACGCGCAGGGCCGGGTTCTTCTCCTTCAGGTAGCGGCTCGTCCCGGACAGCGTGCCGCCGCTGCCCACCGCCGCCACCAACACGTCCACCTTGCCTTCCGCCTGCTCCCAGATCTCCGGCCCCGTCGTCTCGTAGTGGAAGTCGCCGTTCGCCGTGTTCTCGAACTGGTTCATCCACGCCCAGCCGTTCGCCTCCGCCAGCACCCGCGCCTGGTGGAAGAAATGCGAGGGATTGGAGAACGGCACCGCCGGCACCCGCCGCACCTCCACGCCCATTGCCTCCAGGAGCTCGTACTTCTCGCGCGCCTGGTTGTCCGGCATCGTCACCACCACGCGGTAGCCCCGCTCGCGCCCCAGCAACCCCAGGCCGATGCCCGTGTTGCCCGCGGTGCCTTCGACAATCGTGCCGCCGGGCTTCAGCTGCCCCGTGGCCTCCGCGCGTTGAATCATGCCCTTCGCGGCCCGGTCCTTGATGCTGCCGCCCGGGTTCATGAACTCCGCCTTGGCGACGAGGTCGCAGCCCGTCTGGCGGCTGAGCGACCCAATGCGCAACAGCGGCGTGTTCCCCACCGCGTCCCAGAGCGAACCCATTCGTGGAGCCATGTCCGTCCTTCCCGAAGCGCTGCTCACAGCTTGCGCATCCGCACGCGGCGGACCTTGTGGTCGCTGCCCTTCACCAGGATGAGCCGCGCCCGTGAACGCGTGGGCGCGATGTTCTCCGCCAGGTTGGGCCCGTTGATCTCCGCCCACACCGACGCGGCCCGCGCGATGGCCTGCTCACGCGTGAGCTCCGAGAAGCGGCGGAAGAAGGACCGCTCGTCGCGGAACGCCGTCTCCCACAGGTGCAGGAAGCGCTCGACGTACCAGTGGCGGATGTCCGTCTCGTTCGCGTCCACGTAGATGGAGAAGTCGAAGAAGTCCGACAGGAACGTCTGCGGCAGCCGCCCGCCCTCCACCGGCCCCGTCTGCAGGACGTTGAGCCCCTCCAGGATGAGGATGTCCGGCTGCCGGATGGACTGCGCCTCCTCCGGCACGATGTCGTAGACGAGGTGCGAGTACACCGGCGCCGTCACCTCCTCGCGCCCCGCCTTCAGCTCCGCCAGGAAGCGCACCAGCGCGCGCCGGTCATAGCTCTCCGGAAAGCCCTTGCGGTTCATGATGCCCCGCTCGGCGAGCACCCGGTTGGGATGCAGGAACCCGTCCGTCGTCACCAGCGCCACGCGCGGATGATCCGGCCAGCGCGCCAGGAGCGCCTGGAGGATGCGCGACGTGGTGCTCTTGCCCACCGCCACGCTGCCCGCCACGGCGATGATGAACGGCACCTTGCGCACCGAGTGCCCCATGAACGCCTGCTGCGCCGCCCACAGCGACTGCGCCGACGCCACCTGCAGGTGCAGGAGGCGCGACAGCGGCAGGTAGACGTCCTCCACCTCGTGGATGTCCAGCCGGTCGCCCAGGCCCCGCAGCCGCTCCACCTCCTCCGCCGTCAGCGTCATCGGCGTGGAGTCCCGGAGCTCGCGCCACGCGTCGCGGTCCAGGTCGACGTACATCGATGCGGCGCGGGGTCTTGTCACGGACATGGCGCCCAGCATGAACCAGACCTCCCCGGCTCCGGCAAGTGAAGGTGACAACGGGTCTTCCCTGCGATCCTTGACAGCAGGACTTTCCCACTCTCAACGTGCCCGCCTGCTTCCCGGTCGCGCCCTCCCGGCACGGGGCACTCCCGCCCCTGGCCCCCGTTCCCCCCAAGAGGCCTCCGCGTGTCCGCCCTCGGCGCCGCCACGGGCCTGCTGCTCGCTTCGCCTCAGGCACGGGCCCAGGCCCCGGAGCCTCCGAAGGCCTCGGAGCCTGCGGTCGTCCAGGCGTCGGAGGAGGGCTTCACGCTGTCGTCCGCGGACAAGGCCTTCGTGCTCAAGCTGCGCGGGCAGCGCCAGGGCGACGGGCGCTTCTTCCTGGAGGACCCGGAGCGCACCGGCACCAACACGTTCATCGTGCGGCGCATGCGCCCCATCCTGGACGGGACGCGCTTCGGCTTCGTCGACTTCCGCTTCATGCCGGACTTCGGCGTCGGGCAATCCATCATCCAGGACGCGGGCATCGACTTCCGTCCGGGGGAATGGGGCCGCCTGCGCACGGGCCGGTTCAAGACGCCGTTCGGGCTGGAGCTGCTCCAGTCGGACATGGACAACCCCTTCATCGAGCGCTCGCTCACGGTGGACCTGGTCCCCAACCGCGACGAGGGCCTGGAGCTGCACGGCGAGGGCGAAGGCGGCCGGTGGCAGTACTCGCTGGCGGTGGTGAATGGCGACCCCGACGGCGCCAGCACCGACGCCACCACCGACGCCAACTTCGACCTGGCCGCGCGCGTCTTCGCCCTGCCCTTCAAGGGGCGCGCGCCGTCCTTCCTCCTGAAGCCCGGCCCCGCGGCCGGAGAAGGCCGCCGGTGACGCCCGGTGTCACCCGGCTTCGTCCTGGTGCGTCTTGAAGCGCGCGCGTCAGGTGCACGACGCTCCCGCTGCCCGCGACGAGGGGCCCTTGCCCGGGGGCCCTCCCGCGGACGCCCGCCGAAGAGGACGCATGCCCGCGAACGAGTACCCGCAGCGCCCGACGCCTGTCCGCTCACCGTCCCTGTCGAAGGGGCTCACGCGCGCCGCGCTGCTCGCCCTCCTGGGCCTGGGCGCGCCCGTGGCCGCGCAGCAGCCCCAGCCGCCCATCACGGAGGACGTGCCGCCCCCGGTGCAGCCGTCCCTGCCCGAGCGCCGCGTCTACTTCACCACGCTCAACGTCGTCCGCTACAACCCGCTGGGGCTCGAGTCGCAGAACCGGCTCGTCTACCAGAAGCGCCTCTTCGACAGCCCTTCCCTGCTGCTGCGCGACACGTACGCGAGCGCCGGCGCGAGCCTCAAGCTGAGCCCCGCGTTCTTCAAGCTGGGCCCCGTGGTGGAGCTGCAACCGGTGGCGATGTTCAACCTCCGCGCCGGCTACGAGTACGTCCAGTTCTTCGGCACCTTCGGCAGCGTCCAGTCGTACCCGGACTCCTTCCAGCCCTACGACGACGACCTGCGCAGCGCGACCAACGACGCGGCCTACGGCACCTCCGGACACCACTTCTTCGTGGAGCCCATGCTCCAGGCGAAGGTGAAGTCGGTGGCGCTGCGCACGAAGCTGGCCATCGAGTACTGGAACGTGTCGCTGCGCGACGGCGGGGAGCGCGGCACGTTCTACGACCCGACGCTGGACACGCTGGTGCCCGGCAAGGGCTGGGTGCTCGCCAACGACACGGACCTGCTCTGGCTGGCCGGACAGTGGACCCTGGGCGCCCGGCTCTCCGCGGTGTGGCCCCGCTACAACGAAGACACCGCCGCGGTGGAGCCGCTGCCCGGGCGCACCCTGCCCACCAATGCGCACGTCCGCGTGGGCCCCATCGTCGCGTATGCCTTTGACACGAAGCCGGGCGGCCTCATGAGCAAGCCCACCGTGCTGCTCATCGCCGGCTGGTACCTCCAACACGAGAACCGCGTGAACGCCATGCCCTACCTGCTGGGCGGCTTCTCCTTCAGCACGGAGCTGCTGTCCGGCCACTGACGACTGTTCAAACGTCAAACCCACGCTGCCCTCCAGGGCAGTGTCCCAAACCCCGGGTCATTCCTAACTCGCACTGTCTGTCTTTGGGGACACAGCGGGGTGCACATGGGAATGACATGCAGGTGGATGGGCGAGCGGCTTCTCTGGAGCGTCGTGGTGGCGGTGGCGCTCGGTGGGTGCGAGCCCGTGGAGGCGCCCGAGTCCGCCCCGCGCTCACAGGAGACGGAGCTCGCGGGGGGTGACTTCGTCTGGACGAAGCACCTGGGCTCCTCCGGTTCGGACCAGGCCCGTGCGGTGGCCTTCGACCGCGACGGCAACATTCTCGCGCTGTTCAACTATCAAGGCAGCGTGGACCTGGGCGCGGGCCCGGTCGGCTCGGGCAATTCCAATCAGTTTGGGCTCGCGGTGGCGAAGTACACGCCGGCCGGCGCGCTCTTGTGGACCCGGACCTTCGAGGGCGTACTCCAGCCCGGCCAGCAGACCACCGTCGCCGCGCAGGGGCTCACGGTGGACCGCGAGCGCAACGTCATCATCTCAGGGGATGCGTACCAGCCCGTCGACCTGGGCGAGGGCGTAAAGCCGGCGGGCGCCTTCCTCCTGAAGCTGAGCAAGACGGGGCAGTTCCGGTGGGCCCGGCATTTCACGGGCAGGGTCTTCCCCACGGACGTGGTCACCGACTCGCAGGACGCCATCGCGCTGACGGGCAGTGCCTGGCTCACGGTGGACTTTGGCCTGGGGCCCAATTCCTCGATGGTGACGGACGTGCAGACGGCCTTCCTCACGAAGTTCAACGCCGCCGGCACGCCGCAGTGGACCGTGCGCGAGCAGTGGAACCTGAGCGGCGGCAGCAGCGTCGCTGTGGATGAAATGGATGCCTTCTACTTCGCGGGCATCCAGTACCCCGACCCGCAAGTCTGGAAGGTGGCCCCCACGGGCACGGTGGCCTGGACGCGGGCGTTGGTGGGTGCGAGCGGCGGCGCGCTCGGCGTGGCGGTGCACGGCAACCGCGTGGTGGCGGGCGGCCAACTCAACGACGCCTTCACGTTCGCGGGTCAAGACTTCCCGGGTCCCGGCTCGGGCAAGAACGCGGGCTTCCTCGTCGCGTGGACCCGGGCCGGCGAGGAGCGCTGGGCGCACAGCTACCCGCAGCCCGTGGGCGCGGTGGCCATGGCCGAGGACGACAGCGTGGTGGTGGGCGGAGCCTCCACCGCGGTGGATTCGTCCGCTGGCTACACGCTCTTCACCGCGAGGCTGGAGCGCCTCCAGGGACAGCAGCAGTGGCGGCGCACGTACTCCTCGACGGGCCGCCCGTACTTCACGGACGTGGCGGTGAACAAGCAGGGCGGGTTCGTGGGGGCGGGGACCTTCTCCGGCACCCTGAACCTGGGCACCACGGCTTACGTCTCGCGCGGGTTCGACGATGGCTTCCTGTTCAAGGGGCTGACGGGCCCCTGAGCCTCACCCGAAGCCCTGGGCGCGCAGCACCGCGCCCAGCGGCACGGAGCCCGCGCGGTACGCGTCGAACCACCGCGCGGCCTCCTCCGGCGTCGGCTGCGTCCACCGCCAGCCGCCGCGTCCCGCGCCCGTCTCGCAGCGGATCAACGACGTGCGCAGCTGCTCCGCGCTGGCGAACGTCAGGTGTTCGAACACGAGCGGGCTCTGGCTGGTGACGAAGGCCTGCCGTTCGCCCACGTCGTGCACGCACGCGCGCACCAGGTCCGGATGCAGCCCGTCCGCCAGCTCGTCCGCGATGACGAAGGCCTCGTGCACGTCCAGGTAGTAGAGGAAGGACAACAGCCTCTTCTGGCCATGGCCCAGCTGCTCCTGCGTCACCGGCGTGCCGTCCGCGCGCACGAACGCGAAGCGGAAGCCGCTGAAGCCCAGCCGCCCGCCCTGGGACAGCGGCGTCGTCTCCGTCACGTCCACGGACAGCGTGCCCGACGCGAAGCCCGCCAGCGTCACGAAGCGCGCGAGGAAGCTCCGGGGCATGGCGTCGTGGCGCAGGAGCAGCGCCGGAGGCACGGGCTCGTGCTCCACCTGCTCGCGCAGCCAGCCGGGCATCCAGGTGGGCAGCGCCATGAGGCCCAGCGGAAACAGCTCTTCTCCGCGCTGCTCCATCGCGTAGCGGATGGCGCCGATGCGCTCGAACATGCCCAGGGATTCGTCGAAGCGCGGCGGCGCCAGCAGGAACGTCTCCCGCAGCAGGTCCTTCAGCCGGTCCTTCACGCCGCGCTCCAGGTACTGCGCGGCCATGAAGAGCAGCGTCCACACGGAGCGATCCAACACAGACCAGTGCATGCGCTTGGAGAAGCCGGCCGCGCCCGCCACCTCGCACGCGAAGCCCGTGGCGCTCGCGCGCATGACGAGCCGCGCGTCCTCCGCCGCGTCCCACCGCACCGTCGCCACGATGGAGGGCATCAGCCCGTGCGCCAGCGCTCCGGGCGGCAGCGCCAGCGCGGCCCCCGGGCCTGCCTTTTCAGGTCCACCCTCCCCCGCCGTGGCGGGCAGCGCCGCGGGGGGTTCGTTGCGCACGGCCACGTCCACCGTCAGCGCGTCGAAGCGCAGCGCGTAGTCCAGCGCGAACGGCTCACGCAGGAGCCCGGAGAAGTCCGAGCACAGCACCGCGGACACCAGCTCCAGCAGCGTCGTGCGGCCGCTGCCCGTCGCGCCCACCACCACGTTGAGCGCGGGGCCGAACGTCAGCACCGTGTCCGGCGCGAGCCCGCGGTAGTGGTGCACATGCAGGCGGGTCAGCTTCATGGCGTCCGGCCCTCCCCGGGGACCGCCCTCAGCGTAGGCCCTTGGCCAGCTGATGCGCGAGCCGGTGCAGGAGCTCCGTGTTCTCCGCCTCCGCCGCCTGCAGCTTGGGCAGCTGCGCCTTCAGCGCCTCCACGTCCTTGCCCCGGGTGACCAGGTCCTCCGCCCCCAGTTCCAGCCAGCGCCCCAGCTCCCGCGCCGTCAGCTCCAGGTGGAACTGGAAGCCGTAGGACTTGCCCAGCCGGAACGCCTGCTGCGTGTAGCGGTCCGTGGACGCGAGCAGCGTCGCGCCGGGCACCGGCGTGTACGTGTCCCCGTGCCAGTGCGCCACCGCCGTGCGCGGCTTCACGCCCGCCACCACCGGGTCCTTCAGCGCGTCCTGCGTCCAGCGCACCGGCCCCACGCCCACCTCGAAGCCGTTCTTGCCCGGAGACACCGTCGCCCCCGCCGCCGCCGCCAGCAATTGCGCACCCAGGCACACGCCCACGCACGCGCGGTCGTTCGCCAGCCGCTCCCCCAGGAGCGCCAGCTCCTCGTTGAGGAACGGATGGGCGTCCGCCTCGTACACGCCCATGGGTCCGCCCATCACCACCACCAGCGGCGCGTCCACGTCCTCGCGCTTCACCGTCCGGAAGCGCCGCACCAGCGTGAACCCCGCCGCCTCCAGCGCCGGCCCCAGCAGGCCCGGCCCCTCGTGCTCCTCGTGCTCGAACACCACCGCGCGCATCGTCCGCCACCCCTTCGCCGTGTCTTCGTTGGTGCCAGTTGCCGCGTGAAGACTAACGCTGCCGGCCACGGTCGGCCGCGACCCGGCGTGAACCCGAATAGTCGGTAGGCATTTATTTCACAGTATTTCATGCCATCATCAGTGGGCCCGGTTTCTCCTATAAGCATGCGGACCCGGGCATTCCCCCTTGGGTGTTCCGTCGCGTCGTTTCCGAAAGGAAGTTCCTCGTGAGCAAGAGCCTTCGCGGTTTCAAGTGGCTGATGGGCACGGTGGTCGGCGTCTCCCTGCTGAGTGGTTGCGGCGCTCCTCCGGCGGAGGGCGAGTCCACCCCGGCCGGGGCCACGGAGCAGGCCCAGGGCGCCCTGACGGCGCAGGTGTCCGTGGGCAAGGCCTCCATGGCCGCCAGCGAGCGCGTGACGGTGGAGGTGACGCTGACCAACACCTCTTCCTCGCCGGTCAGCCTCTACAAGTGGGACGCGCCGGGCGAGGGCCTCAACGAGGGCCGCCTGTCGGTGTCGCGTGACGGCCAGGCCGTGGAGTACACCGGCGCGCACTTCAAGCGCGTGCTGGGCCGCTCCGAGGACCTCATCACCCTGGCCCCCGGCCAGAGCATCTCCGGTCCGGTCGTCGTGTCGGACGCGTATGACCTGTCCGTCTCCGGCACCTACACCATCCGCTACGAGCTGGAGCAGCGTGAGGGCGTGACGGCGCTGTCCTCCAACGCGGTCAGCCTCTTCATCGAGGGCCGCCGCAACACCCGCGACGAGGCCGAGGCGATGCGCCAGGTGACGGCGCAGGGTCTGTCCTACTCCGGCGCGTGCACCAGCTCCGAGCAGAGCGCCATCGCCACCGCGTTCAGCAGCGCGCAGACCTACTCCAACAACTCGTACAGCTACCTGAGCGGTACGCCGTCCGCGACCACGCGCTACACCACGTGGTTCGGCACGTACTCCAGCACCAACTGGAACACCATCAAGACGCACTTCAACAGCATCAAGAACGCGTTTGCGTCCGCCTCCGTCGTCGTGGACTGCAGCTGCAACGAGAGCGGCACCTACGCGTACGTGTACCCGTCCTCGCCGTACAAGATCTACGTGTGCGGCGCCTTCTGGAACGCCCCCAACACGGGCACGGACTCGCGCGCGGGCACGCTGGTCCACGAGATGAGCCACTTCACCGTCGTGGCCGGCACGGACGACTGGGCCTACGGCCAGACGGCCGCCAAGAACCTGGCCAGGTCCAACCCCACGCGCGCGCGTGACAACGCGGACAGCCACGAATACTTCGCGGAGAACACCCCCGCGCTGCCGTAAGGTGACGCTGGGCCGTTGACCGGGGGCGCGGGCCACATGGGCTCGCGCCCCTTTTCTATTCGCCACACGAACACAAGGAGCATCACGTGATGGGGCTGGGACGAAGGAACCTCGCATGGCTCGCGGTGCTGTCCGCCGCCGCCGGTGTCACCGCCTGTACGCCGAAGCCCGCGGAGCCGCCCGCGCAACAGCAGGCCCCCGTCGCCGCGACGCCGCCTCCCGCCGCCACGCCCCCGCCCGCCGCCGAGCCCGCTCCGGAGCCCTCCGCCATGACGACCCCCAGGCTGGAGTGCGCCCTGAGCGCCCCCTCGAAGGTCAAGGTCGGCGAGCCCGTGGAGGTCCTCTTCAAGCTCACCAACCGCGCCGACACGCCCGCCTGGGTCCTCAAGTGGCAGACGCCGCTGGAGGGCATCCTGGGCACCGTGTTCCACGTCACCCGCGATGGTGAGGAGGTGCAGTACCAGGGCCCCATGGTGAAGCGCGCCGCCCCGTCCGCGGACAGCTACACGGCCATCGCGCCGGGCGCGACGGTGGAGAACACCGTGGAGGTGACGCAGGCGTATGACTTCAAGAAGCCGGGCACCTACCGCATCACCTTCGGCGACCCGCTGATGGACGTGGCCACGCGCAAGGAGGACGTCCCCCGGCCGGGCGGCGACTACAAGTCCACCCCGGTGACGTGCGCCCCGGTGGACGTGACGGTCGCCGCGCGCTGAAGCGGCGCGCACGGAGGAAGGGGCCCTCCTGGATTTCCCCGGAACGGCAGGGGGCGGACAGGCACGGTCCCCCTCCTCAGGCGGGCCCGGGCGCGATACACCTGGGCCCACCATGGCGGACACCTCCTCGATGAACATTCCGACGGTCGACCTGCTGGACCTCGCGTCGGGTGAACCGGCTCGCCTCGAGCGCGCCGCGGCGGCCCTTCGCGAGGCCTTTGGCGTCTTCGGTCTCGTGTTCGTGAAGAACCACGGCGTGGACGCGCCGGCGCTGGAGCGCTTCTACGACGCGTTCTCCGCCTTCGTGGCCCGTCCGGACGCGGAGAAGCGCCCCCTGGGCCGCGCGGACTTCTGGTACCAGCGCGGCTGGACGCCTCCCAACACGGAGGTCGCCGTCGCGAGCAACGGGCAGCCGGACTTCAAGGAGTGCTACTTCGCGGCGCCCACCCCCACGGACCCGCAGTCCGCCATGGAGTTCCCGGAGCTGTACCCGGAGAACATCTGGCCGGACGACGCGCCGCCCTTCTTCCAGGAGGGCCTGCTCACCCTGGGCCGCGCGCTGCACGAGGCCGGCCTCAAGCTCTTGCGCGGCGCCGCCCTGGCGCTGAACCTGCCAGAGGACACCTTCACCGCCGCGTGCGACAAGGCGCCCCACGTCACGCGCGCGCTCCAGTACCTGCCGCTGGGCCCCACCCAGGTGAACACCGGCATCCTCTGGGGCGAGGAGCACACCGACTTCAACCTGCTGACGCTCCTGCCCGGCGGCCGGTTCCTGGACCCGGAGGGCCGCCCCGCCGCGAAGCCGGATGACAAGAGCGGCCTGTACCTGCGCACGCGCGCGACGCCGGACGCGCCGCAGGGCCAGCTGGTGCGCGGCACCGCGCCCGCGGGCTGCATCGTGGCGCAGGTGGGCCAGCAGCTGGAAATCCTGACGGGCGGCACGTTCCTCGCCACGCCGCACGTCATCACCGCGCCGGGCGTGCCGGGGTGGCAGCGCCAGTCCGCCGCGCACTTCATGCACGTGCACACCAGCCAGGTGCTCTTCCCGCTGCCCGGCTTCCGCACGCCGGAGGCGGTGGCCAACTACGCGCCGCCGGTGCTCGCGGGCACGTACGACATCAAGACGCTGGTGGACATCGGCCTCGCGCCGCCCGCCGCGCTCGACAAGCTGGGCTACCGCCACTACGACCGGCTCAACCGGATGCGCGCGACCTCATAAGCCGCGCGGGGGCCCCAGCGCCCCTTGTGGCTGGCGGCGGGGGACGGGCTGCGTTACAGCGCAGCCACTTCCATGGCCACCCCTTCCGTCCTCGCCACGTCCATCTTCCGTTTCCGCGACTTCCGGCTGTACCAGATCGCCCGCCTGTGCGCGGTGCTCGCGGCGCAGATCGAGTCGGTGGCCATCGGCTGGCAGGTGTACGAGCTCACCGGGAGCGCGCTCGCGCTGGGCTACACGGGCCTGGCCCAGTTCGTCCCCTTCCTCCTCTTCAGCCTGCTGGGCGGACAGGTGGCGGACCGCTTCGACCGCCGCCGCATCCTGGCCATCTGCCAGGGCGTGATGCTGGTGTGCAGCCTGCTGCTCCTGGTCTTCACGCTGGGCCACATCACGGACGTGCGGTTCGTCTACGGCGTGCTGGTGCTGTTCGGCACCGCGAGGGCCTTCTACGCGCCCGCGGGCTCCGCGCTCACGCCCTACCTGGTGCCGCCGGAGGAGCTGACGCGCGCGGTGGCGGTGAACTCCATCACGTGGCAGGTGGCCACCATCACCGGCCCCGCCCTGGGCGGCCTGCTCTACGGGTGGCTGGGCGGCAAGGGCGTCTACATCACGTCCGCGTCGCTGTGCGCGCTCACGATTGTCTGGATCCTCTCGCTCAAGGTGCGCACCGGCAGCGCGTCGCGCGAGCCCATCTCCCTGAAGACGCTCGTCGCGGGCCTGCGCTTCGTGCGCCAGAAGCGGATGCTGCTGGGCAGCCTCACCCTGGACCTCTTCGCGGTGCTGCTGGGCGGCGCGGTGGCGCTGCTGCCCATCTACGCGCGCGACGTGCTGCACACCGGCCCGTGGGGCCTGGGCCTCTTGCGCAGCGCTCCGGCCGCGGGCGCCGCGGTGGTGGCGGTGCTGCTCGCGTTCCGGCCGCTGGGCGGCCACGCCGGGTGGAAGATGTTCGCCGCGGTGGCGGTGTTCGGCGCGGCCACGCTGGTGTTCGGCCTGAGCAGGTCCCTGCCCCTGTCGCTCGCGGCGCTCGCCATTGGCGGGGCGGCGGACATGGTGAGCGTGGTGGTGCGCCACACCCTGGAGCTGGTCTCCACGCCGGACGACATGCGCGGCCGCGTGGGCGCGGTGAACATGATGTGCATCGGCGCCTCCAACGAGCTGGGCGAGTTCCGCGCGGGCTCGCTCGCGGAGGCCCTGGGCGCCGTGCACGCGGTGGTCATTGGCGCCGTGGGCACGTTGGTCGTCGTGGGCCTCTGGGCCTGGCTCTTCCCGGAGCTGCGCAACGTGGACCGGCTGGAGTCCGCCGCGCACCGCCCGCCCGCCCCCGAACAGGACCCCACCGAGGCCGCGCCCTCCGTCTGAGGCCTCGCGGGCGCCCGGTGAAAACCAACGCGTCCGAAGGGTTGAACCCCGGGTGAGGGGGCTGTTGCCTGGGCGGCCACCGGTGGACGGGCCTTGTAGCCAGGACGGTCACAGCTGGGGCCCGCCGACCCCCACCTTCCGAGGAGGGTCGCCGCTGGTATGGTCCATGCTTGGACCCAAGTGCCATGGCGTACTACTTCCATGTGGTGGCACTCTGCGTAGGGGCCTCATTCTGCCTCGTGTTGGGCCGGGCCCTCTTCGAAGAGGTTGAGCCGCCCCCCGCCCCGGCCCCCGCCAACGCCCGGGCGGACTCCAGCCCGCCCCGCGTCGTCCGGGCGGACGCCGGCCACCCGCGCAAGTAGGGCCCCACGCGAGGGCGCCCCCGCGCGATGATGCGCGCCTTTCCGTGAGCGCGACCGGCTCCTTCCTCCTCCTGCTGCTCTTCTGGGCGGTGCTCCTCGTGGGGGTGCTGTCCATCGTCGTGTCCACCCTGCGCACGGGCGCGCCGCCCATGCCCAGCTCGCCCCGGGTGCGGCGGGCGCTGCTGGCCATGCTCCCGGCGGACACGCGGGGCACCGTGCTGGACCTGGGCTCGGGGTGGGGGGACGTGGCCTTCGCCCTGGCGGACCACTGCCCCCAGGCGCGCATCGTCGCGTACGAGCTGTCCTGGCTGCCCTGGTGCTTCAGCCGGCTGCGCCAGCGCCTCTTCCCGCGCGGAAACCTCACGCTGGTACGCGGGGACTTCTTCGCCGCGTCCTTCCAGGACGCAACCTGCGTCGTCTGCTACCTGTCCCCGGGCATCATGACGCGCCTGGCGCCCCGCTTCGCCGCCGAGCTTCCGGAAGGGGCTCGCATCCTCAGTCACACCTTCGGACTCCGGGGGTGGAACCCGGTGCGGTTCGTGAGGCTCCAGGACCTGTACCGCACGCCCGTCTACCTCTACGAAGTGCCGCCCCGCGCGCCGCCCGGTGAGTAGAGTCCCCTGCCGTCCACCCCTTCTCCGAAGAGACCGCCCGCGATGAGTGACTTCCAGTTCCAGGACATGCTGCCGCTTGGCAAGGACGAGACGCCCTACCGCCTGCTCACGAAGGAGGGCGTCTCCACGTTCGAGGCCGGCGGGCGCAGCTTCCTCCAGGTGGAGCCGGAGGCGCTCACGCTGCTCACCCGCGAGGCCATGCGGGACATCTCCCACCTCTTGCGCCCGGGCCACCTCCAGCAGCTCTCCAACATCCTCAAGGACCCGGAGGCGTCGTCCAACGACAAGTTCGTGGCGGTGGAGCTGCTCAAGAACGCGAACATCGCCGCGGGCGGCGTGCTCCCCTCCTGCCAGGACACCGGCACCGCCATCGTGATGGGCAAGAAGGGCCAGTACGTCCTCACCCGTGGCGGTGATGAAGCGGCCATCTCCCGGGGCGTGTTCGACACGTACCTCACGTCCAACCTGCGCTACTCGCAGATGGCGCCGCTGGACATGTACAAGGAGGTCAACACGGGCAACAACCTGCCCGCGCAGATCGAGCTCTACGCGACCGACGGCGACGCCTACAAGTTCCTCTTCATGGCCAAGGGCGGCGGCTCCGCGAACAAGAGCTACCTCTTCCAGGAGACGAAGGCCGTCCTCAACCCGCAGAGCCTGCTCGCGTTCCTGGAGCAGAAGATCCGCTCGCTGGGCACCGCCGCGTGCCCGCCGTACCACCTGGCCATCGTGGTGGGTGGCACGTCCGCGGAGTTCGCGCTGAAGACGGCGAAGTACGCCTCCGCGCGCTACCTGGACACCCTGCCCACGTCCGGCAACGCGCTGGGCCGGGGCTTCCGCGACGTGGAGCTGGAGCAGGAGGTGCTCAAGCTCACGCAGCGCACCGGCATTGGCGCGCAGTTCGGCGGCAAGTACTTCTGCCACGACGTGCGCGTCATCCGCCTGCCGCGCCACGGCGCGTCCTGCCCGGTGGCCATCGCCGTGTCCTGCTCCGCGGACCGGCAGGCGCTGGGGAAGATCACCCGCGACGGCGTCTTCCTGGAGGCGCTGGAGACGGACCCGGCGAAGTACCTGCCGGAGACGGCGGAGTCGGACCTGTCCGGTGACGTGGTGAAGCTGGACCTGAACCGCCCCATGAGCGACCTGCGCGCGGAGCTGTCGCGCTACCCCATCAAGACGCGCCTGTCGCTGTCGGGCTCGCTGGTGGTGGCGCGCGACATCGCGCACGCGAAGATCAAGGAGCGTCTGGACCGGGGCGAGGGCATGCCCCAGTACCTCAAGGACCACATGGTCTACTACGCGGGCCCGGCGAAGACGCCGGAGGGCTACGCGTCCGGCTCCTTCGGCCCCACCACCGCGGGCCGCATGGACGCGTACGTGGATCAGTTCCAGGCGGAGGGCGGCAGCTTCGTGATGCTCGCCAAGGGCAACCGCTCCCCGGCCGTCACGGAGGCGTGCAAGAAGCACGGCGGCTTCTACCTGGGCTCCATCGGCGGCCCGGCGGCGCGGCTCGCGCAGGACTGCATCAAGAAGGTGGAGGTGCTGGAGTACGCCGAGCTGGGCATGGAGGCCGTGTGGAAGATTGACGTGGTCGACTTCCCGGCCTTCATCGTCGTGGACGACAAGGGCAACGACTTCTTCGCGAACATCAACAAGCCGTCCGCGAAGAAGTAGTCCGCAAGGCCCTGCCTTCCGGCGCGCGCGTCAGTCGAACTCGAGCGCGCGCTGGAAGTCCGCCGGGTTGGAGGCCGCGCTCTGCGCCGTCTCCAGCGTGATGTCCCCGTTGCGGTACAGCTGCGTCAGGTGCTGGTCGAAGGACTGCATGCCGAACATGTCGCGGCCCTTCTCGATGACGTCCTTCAGCTCCGCGGCGCGGTCGTCCCGGATGTACTGCTCCACCGTCTTCGTCTGCACCATGATCTCCAGCGCCACCGTGCGGCCCTTGCCGGTGGCGCGCGGCAGCAGGCGCTGGGACACGGTCGCCTTGAGCGAGTCCGCCAGGCGCATGCGCACCATGGTCTGCTCCTCCGCCGGGAACACCGACACCAGGCGGTTGATGGTGCGCGACGCGTCCGTGGTGTGCACCGTGGACAGCACCAGGTGGCCCGTCTCCGAAGCCTTCAGCGCGATGTCGATGGTCTCCGTGTCGCGCATCTCGCCCACCAGGATGACGTCCGGATCCTGACGCAGCGCGGCCCGCAGCGCGATGGCGAAGTTCTGCGTGTCCGGGCCAATCTCGCGCTGGGAGATGGAGGACTTCACGTTCTTGTAGATGAACTCGATGGGGTCCTCGATGGTGAGGATGTGCAGGCTCTCCGTGTGGTTGATGTGGTTGATCATCGACGCCAGCGTGGAGCTCTTGCCGGACCCCGTCGCCCCCGTCACCAGCACCAGCCCGCGCTCGTTGCCCGCGATGGTCTTCAGCACCTGCGGCAGCCCCAGCCCGTCGATGCTGGGAATCTCATCCGGGATGATGCGCAGGATGCACGCCAGCGAGCCGCGCTGCCGGTAGATGTTCACCCGGAAACGCGCCACGCCCGGAAGGCTGTAGGACGAGTCGCACTCCTGCACGCTGTCCACCTGCGCCTTCATCATCGGATCATTCATCACGTGCAGCGCCACCTGCTTCGTGTGATCCGCTTGGAGCTTTTCCATCTTCAGCGGCCGCAGCACGCCGTTCACCCGGTAGATGGGCGGATCACCCGGGCGGAAGTGGATGTCCGAAGCCCCGTTCTGGACGCCGACGGTGAGCAACTTGTTCAAGGTGTTCAGGTCCAGGGAATCCCTCTCACGTCACGCATGGAGCGGAGGATTCTAGGAGAAGGCCACCCAGTCCCTCCATGGTTGCAGTGTGGGAAGCATTTCCCCAGCCTCACTGTATGAAGTTTTCCCGCAAATCAAGGAAGGCGAGTACCCCAGGGGATGAAGGAACTGTCCTCGACTGCTCACCAGTGGCCGTCTTCCTGCCCAGGCGGCCCGGATGCCCTGCCCGGAATCCATGGCGAACATCCGGGCATGAACGCACGAACCGAGCAGGCCCCCCACTACGAAGAGCTGTCTTCCGCTGACTACGCCGCCCTGGAGGTGTGGGATCCCACCCAGGTGGTGATTACGCCGCGCATGGCGGCCCGGCTGTGGTTGCAGACCAGCCTGCGGCTGACCCGGGCGCAGAAGGAGCTGCACGACGCCATCTTCGCCAACGACGCCAGTGAAGAGGCGAAGGACCGCTACGCGGAAGCCCGCGCGGAGCTGGACTCCGCCGAGGCGTGGGCCCTGCACGTGGCCCGCAACATCCCGCGTCACCGGTAGTCAGACGCTCCACTCCCCCCGGACGTGGCACACGGGTGGCGGCGGGCGGCGGCAGGCCGGGCAGGACGCGCCCGGCTTCCCTCCTCCCGTCGTCACCCGTTGTCGTTGGAGGTGGCTGGCGCACAGGACGGGTCGTCCTTGCGCGGGGCCGCGGCGGGCTCGGTGCCCAGCAGCTGGCACAGCCCCGTCTGGAGCTTGTCCAGCAGGCGCGACAGCTCCTCGAGCTCCGGCGGCGCCAGGTACGTGCGCGCCTGGGCGTCCACCCACTCCGCGGCGCGCTCCAGCGCCTGGCACTCCTTGCGCCCCGCGTCGGTGATCTCCAGGCGCACGCAGCGACGGTTCTCCCCCGCGCGGCGCGCCACCAGCCCATCCTCTTCCAGGCGGTCCACCAGCCGGCTCACGGCGGGCGCGTCCACGAGCAGCCGCTCCGCGATGGCGGCCTGACTGTGGATGCCGTGCGCGCCGATGTACTTCAGCACGAGCAGTTGCATCAGCGGCCGGTCCGTTTGCTCTCCCACTTTCTGGGTGAGCAGCCGGACCACTGCGCGTCGCGTCGATGCCACTTGCTCGGCGAGGGTCATGGGCGTAAGAGATGATTGCATTCAACAACGGTTGTCAATTACATCTTGACCGCGCGCAGAGATCCCGGGGTGGGTACCACCACTCGCTCCTGCCGGAAAGACCTGCCGCTCCAGAGTATGGCCACCCCCAGCGCCCTCCTCGTCCTCCTCCTCGCCGCAGCGCCGCAGGCCCCGTCTCCCACCCCCTCCGCCGCCCCGGCGCCCCGGCAACAGCCGGCCACGCCTGAGGCCGGCGCCTCCACCGCGGCCCCCGTCCCCTTCCAGCCGAAGGTGGATGACCCGATGCTCGCGCCCGTCCCTCCCGCGCCGGAGCAGGTGAAGACGTGGGACGAGGCCCTCACCCGGGTGCGCCAGCAGTCCACGGACCTGCGCAGCGCGGAAGCCGGCGTGACGCGGGCGCAGGGCCGGTGGCGCCAGTCGCTGGGGCTGCTGCTGCCCAACGCGCGGGCCACGGCGGGCGTGGGCGTGGACGTGCTCCACCCGGATGTCCCGTCCGCCGCGGGCGGCGGCTTCGTGGGCGGCTCCAACACCGGCACCGGGACCAAGGCCCCCAGCGCCCCCCTGGGCACGCTGTCCGCCACCCTCACCCAGTCCATCATCGACGTCAGCGCGTGGCGGGGCCTGGCTTCCGCGAAGGCGTCGGAGAGCGCCTCGGTGGCCAACCTCCAGGACGTGCAGCGCCGCCTCACCCAGGGGCTGGCGCAGGTGCTGGTGGCCACGGTGGCCGCCGAGCGCGCCGCGGAGATCAACCGCGTGGGCCTGCGTCAGGCCCTGGAGCGTCAGGCCCTCACCCAGCGCTCGTTTGAACTGGGCGCCGGCACGCAGCTGGACGTGGTGCGGGTGGGCCAGGACGTGGCGGTGGCCCGGCAGTCGCTGGTGGCCGGGGACGAACAGCTCCGGCGGACGCGCGAGTCGCTGGGCCTGTCCCTGGGCGAGGACCACGGCGTGGGCGTCAACCCGGCCTTCAACCTCGCGGGGCTGGTGGACCAGACGCGCCGGGACTGCGCGCCCCTGCAGGACGTGAGCGCGCGGCCGGACCTGGTGGCCCAGCGCTCCAACGTGGACGCGGCCCGGGAGAGCCGGCGCCAGGCGTCCGCCGGCTACCTGCCTACCCTGGGACTGAGCAGCACGCTCGTGGGCTTCACCACCGACCCCGGCTTTGGCCGCTTCGCCACCTGGAACGTGTCCGCGGTGCTGTCCGTCCCCCTGTGGGAGGGCGGTCAGCGCGGCGGGCTCGTGCGCGAGCGCGAAGGCATCGAGCAGCAGGCGGCCCAGTCGCTGGAGGCCACCCGCCGCAACGTGGGCGTGGAAATTTCCCGCGCGCGGCGTGGAGTGGAAGTGGCCGAAGCATTGTTGAAGACCGCCGCCGAGTCCCTGGAGCTCGCGGACCGGACGGACCGGCTCACGCGCCGGGCCTTCGAGGTGGGTCGAGGTAGCAGCTTGGAGCTGGTGCAGAGCGGAGCCGCCCTTCGCCAGGCCCAGCTCGCGTTGGTTTTGAGGGAATTCGAGCTCGTCCAGGCCCGCCTGGACGCGTTCCTGACGGAGGCCCGGTGCGACTGGTGACGAGGGTACGCCCCCTGAAGGCGCTGATGACGAGGACGGTGTTGGGCGCGGCGCTGGTGGCTGGCGTGGCCGGGTGCTCGGGCAAGCCGGAGGCGAAGGCCGCTCCGCCGCCGCGCGAGGTGCAGGTGGTGGCGCTGGCGCCGCACGAGGTGCGGGACACCGGGGAGTACCTGGGCTCGCTGCTGTCGCGGCAGAGCGTGACGGTGCTGCCGCAGGTGAACGGCTACGTGCGCAAGATTCTGGTGAAGCCGGGCCAGAAGGTGGAGGCCGGCGCGCCGCTGATTGAGGTGGACGCGCGCGAGGAGACCGCGGCGCTGGACAGCGCGCAGGCCCAGCAGAGCTCCACCACGGTGGAGCTGGAGCTGGCCCGGCGCACCCTGGCGCGCACGGAGTCCCTCAACCGCGAGGGCCTGGCGAGCGTGCAGGAGCTGGAGCGCGCCCAGGCGGCGGTGAAGGCGGCGGAGGCGGCGTCGCGCGCGGCGGGCGCGACGGTGGCCCAGCGCCAGGTGCAGCTGCAGTTCCACGTGGTGCGCGCGCCGTTCGCGGGCACCATGGGCGACGTGCTGGTGCGCGTGGGTGACTTCGTGAGCGCCACCACGACGCTCACGACGGTGGCCCAGGCGGACGCGCTGGAGGTCAGCGTGTCGGTGCCGGCGTTCCGCGCGCGGTCGCTCAAGCCGGACACCCAGCTGGAGCTGTTGGATCAGCAGGGCAAGGTCATCCTCTCCAGCACCGTCTTCTACGTGGCGCCGCAGGCGGACCCTCGCACGCAGCTGGTGGAGGTGAAGGCCGCCTTCCGCAACACCGTGGGCCTGCGCCCCAGTGAGCTCTTGCGGGCGCGGCTGGTGTACGCCACGCGGGACGCGCTCCAGATTCCGGCGCTCGCGGTGGTGCGCCAGAGCGGCCAGCCCTTCGCCATGGTGGTGGAGAAGAAGGACGGCAAGACGCTGGTGGAGCGCCGCCCGGTGGCCCTGGGCGCGCTGGGCGACATGTCCTACGTCGTCGAGGGGGGCCTGAAGCAGGGCGACCTCGTCGCGGTGTCGTCGCTGCACATGCTGCGCGACGGCATGCCCGTCATCCCCAAGCAGGTCACCGTGAACACCGACGAGTCCTCCCAGCTGCCGCGCACAGCCTCCGGTGGTGGCGGCACCACCGGCGGCAGCCGCTAGCAGGCGATTCGCAAGAGAGGCGCCACACCGTGTTCGTCGACTTCTTCATCCGCAGGCCTGTCTTCGCCATCGTCTGCTCCATCATCCTGACGCTGGTGGGCGTCATCGCCATCCCGACGCTGCCCATCGCGCAGTATCCGGACCTGGCGCCGCCGCAAGTCACCGTCACCAGCACCTACGTCGGCGCGAGCGCCGAGGTGGTGGAGTCCGCCGTCACCATCCCGTTGGAGCAGGAGCTCAACGGCGTGGAGGACATGCGCTACATCACCTCCACCAGCAGCAACGACGGCACCAGCACCATCACCGTCACCTTCGCCCCCACGCGCAACATCGAGGTGGCGGCGGTGGACGTGCAGAACCGCGTGAGCCGCGCCGCGGCCCGCCTGCCCGCGCAGGTGAACCAGACGGGCATCGTGGTGAACAAGGCCTCCAGCCAGATGCTGCTGACGGTGGGCCTGTCCTCCCCGGACAACCGCTACGACGCGAAGTTCCTCTCCAACTACGCGGACGTGAACCTCAAGGACGCCATCAAGCGCGTCCGGGGCGTGGGCGAGGTGCGCATCTTCGGTGAGCGCAAGTTCTCCATGCGCCTGTGGCTGGACCCCTCGGAGCTGGCCCGGCGCAACATGACGCCGCAGGACGTGGTGCGCGCCCTCCAGGAGCAGAACCTCCAGGTGGCCGCCGGCCAGGTGGGCCAGCCGCCCTCCAGCGACGCGCAGCCGTATCAGATCGCCGTGCGCGCCCGGGGCCGCCTGGTGGAGCCGGAGGAGTTCGGCGACATCGTCCTCATGCGCAACAACGACGGCCGCGCCGTCACGGTGAAGGACGTGGGCCGCGTGGAGCTGGGCGCGGAGAACTACAGCACCCTGCTCCGCTTCAACGGCCGCACCGGCGTGGGTCTGGCCATCTTCCAGCTGCCCACCGCCAACGCGCTGGACGTGCGCGACGGCGTCATCAAGGAACTGGACCGGCTGGCGCAGGCCTTCCCGCCGGGCCTGGAGTACCGCACCGGTACGGACACCACGCTCGCGGTGCGCGCCTCCGTCAACGAGGTGGTCCACACGCTGATTGAAGCCATCGTGCTCGTCATCCTGGTCATCTTCCTGTTCCTGCACGGGTGGCGCAGCGTGCTCATCACCGCGCTCACCCTGCCGGTGTCGCTCGTGGGCACGTTCGCGTTCGTCTACCTGATGGGCTTCTCCATCAACACCCTCACCCTCTTCGGCCTCACCCTGGCCACGGGCCTCGTCGTGGACGACGCCATCGTGGTCATCGAGAACATCGAGCGCCTGATGGCGGAGCGCGGGCTCAAGCCGTTCCAGGCGGCGCGCGAGGGCATGAAGGAGGTGGCCGGCGCGGTGGTGGCCATCTCCGTGGTGCTGGTGGCGGTGTTCATCCCGGTGGCCCTCTTCCCGGGCACCACGGGCTCCATCTACCGGCAGTTCGCGCTCACCATCGCCGCGTCGGTGGCCCTGTCCACCTTCTGCGCGCTGACGCTCACGCCCGCGCTGTCCGCGCGGCTGCTCAAGCACCACCACGGCCCCAAGTGGATCTTCTTCCGCAAGGTGGACCAGGTGCTGGACTGGACGCGCGACACCTACGGCAGGGGCCTGCGCAAGCTGCTGGCGCACCCCCTCCTCGTGCTGGTCGCGTTCCTCGCCTGCATCGGCGCCACGGTGATGCTGTTCCGCTCGGCGCCCACGGGCTTCATCCCGGACGAGGACCAGGGCTACGTCATCATCTCCGTGCAGGGGCCGGAGGGCATGTCCCTCACCCAGACGGAGAAGGTGCTCCAGGAGGTGGAGGCGGTGCTCAAGGCCCAGCCGGAGGTGAACGTGATGTTCGCCATCGGTGGCTTCTCCCCCAGCGGCAACGGGTCCAACTACGCCACCGTCTTCACGGCCCTCAAGCCGTGGGAGGAGCGCACGGGCAAGGACCAGTCCGTGGCCGCGCTGGTGGAGCGGCTGCGCGGGCCGCTGGGCAAGATTGGCAGCGCGCGCGTCATCCCCTTCCAGCCCCCGGCCATCCGCGGCGTGGGCAGCGTGGGCGGCTTCCAGTTCATCGTGGAGGACGTCGCCGGCAACCACTCGCTGGAGGACCTGGCCAACGCCACGCAGGAGATGGTGCAGAAGGGCAACGAGGAGGGCCGCCTGCGCGGCGTCTTCACCCCCTTCAACGCCAACACGCCCATCCTGGACGTGGAGGTGGACCGCCAGAAGGCCAAGGCGCTGGGCGTGCCCATCGAGCAGATCTTCGGCGTGATGCAGCTCTACATGGGCAGCCAGTACGTCAACGACTTCAACTACGCCAGCCGCACCTACCGCGTGTACGTCCAGGCCGAGCAGCAGTTCCGCGACAGCCCCCAGGACATCGGTTCGTTCTACGCGCGCACGGAGACCGGGGACATGATTCCGCTGGAGTCGCTGGTGAAGGTGACGCCCATCGTCTCCGCGCAGGTCATCAAGCACTACAACCTGTTCCGCTCCGTGGAGATCAACGGCCAGGGCGCTCCCGGCGTGTCGTCCGGTCAGGCGCTGGAGGCCATGGAGCAGGTGGCCCAGGCGTCGCTGCCCCAGGGCATGTCGTCGGAGTGGACGGGCATCAGCCTGGAGCAGAAGGAGTCCGGCGGGCAGACGATGATCATCTTCGCCCTGGGCATCCTCTTCGTGTTCCTGGTGCTGGCGGCGCAGTACGAGAGCTTCAGCCTCCCGTTCGTCATCATCCTGTCGGTGCCGCTGGCCATCATGGGCGCCCTCGGGTTGCAGGTGGCGCGCGGCTTCGCCAACGACGTGTTCTGCCAGGTGGGTCTGGTGATGCTGGTGGGCCTGTCCTCCAAGAACGCCATCCTCATCGTGGAGTTCGCGGAGCAGCTGCGTGAGCAGGGCAAGAGCGCCCTGGAGGCGGTGGTGACGGCGGCCGAAGTCCGCCTGCGCCCCATCCTCATGACGTCCATCGCGTTCCTCCTGGGCGTCGTGCCGCTGATGACGGCGTCCGGCGCGGGCGCGGCGGCGCGCAACTCGCTGGGCACCGCGGTGTTCGGCGGCATGCTGGTGTCCACCATCGTCAACCTCATCTTCATCCCCGGCCTCTACATCCTCATGCAGAAGGTGCGTGGGGACGCGAAGCGGTCCAGCGGTGAGGAGGAGACGCCCACGCCGCACGAGCCGGCCCCGGCCCACGCGCCGTGAGCTGACACACCGAAGCACAGCGCTTCGAAAACAGACCGCCCTCCCCTTCCGGTACGCGAAGAGGAGGGCGGTGGTGTTTTCGGGGCCTGCCGCGTGCGTCAGATCTCGTGGGCGGTCTGCTCGTACACGAGGACGTGGCGGGACTCGGGCAGCAGGATGATGTTGAGCGTGCGCCAGTTGTCGCCGTTGGGGCCGGTGCTGAACTCGCGGAAGTAGCTCTTCACCTGCGCGTTCGCGCCGCTCTCGCCGTAGGTGTCGAGGATGGCCTGGTGCAGCGGCTGGAACTGGCTGTACATCCGCGACAGGAACGCCGCGTAGGTGTACGTGTCCGGCACGTCGTTGCGGTAGCCCTGGTACTCGCTGCGCGCGAGCACCGCCGCCGCGGCGGCGTCCAGCGACGCGGGCGTCGAGTACGGCCACGCGAAGTCATACCGGTCCAGGAACGAGTACATGTCCTCGCGGTACGCGTTGCCGCCGTTGAGCAGCGCCTGGAGGTTTCCCTCCAGGGGGAACGCCGCCAGCTTCACCGGGGTGTTGGCCGGCGCCGGGCTGGGGTTCGCCACGCACGCGCCGCCCACGCAGGAGGCCTGGAGGCGGTAGTTCTTGGCCAGGCCGTTGCTCCAGCCCACCACCACCAGGTACTCGCCCGCCGCGTCGAAGGTCGCGAGCGGAAGCTTGCTCAGCTCGCCGTAGCCGGAGTCGTCGTCCCCGTAGAGCGGGCGGTAGCCGTAGCCGTACTGCGTCTTCGGGCCGTACACGTAGAGGCCCGTGTCCACGCCCATGCCGGTGCCCAGGTGCGTCACCTCCAGCGCCACCTGCGTGTGCGCGGGAACGGTGAGCGTGTAGCCCTCGTAGTTCGCCGACGTGCCGGTGTTCCCCGTCACCGCGCTGCCCACGGAGAGGTTGCCCGCGATGTACAGGTAGTTGTCGAACGGCGTGGGCGGAGCCGGCACCAGCTGCTGCGTCGCCGTCGTCACCGTGTCGCCGGACTCGGGGGCCGGGGCCTGCTCCGGCTGGCCGCCACAGGCACCCATCAGGCCCACCGCGGACATGCCCAGCACCACGCTTCGCACTGCCGTTCCACGCTTCATCGCGTCCACCTTTTCAAGGAGGGCGAGTGGGGGAACCCGCCCTGGGAGTCAACCGCTCCCTGTGACAGCTTGAAGACAGGAACTCAAGTAACAGATGAAACACAGGCGCCCCCGGAGAGACATGTAACAGGGGCGCCTGTCTCGGCGTCTTAGAAGCTGGCGGTGGCGGTGATGCTGCCGCCGGCGGCCGGGGTGGTGACGGAGTTGTTGCTCCCGCCCTGCCACACGACGTTGCCGCTGCCGTCACGCTTCAGGCACTTCCACTGCACGGTGGTGTTCGCGGGCAGCGCGTAGGTGCCGCGCCAGGTGGGGTACGCGGTGGGGCTGAGAATCTTCGTGGTGGTGGGGCTCCAGCTGTCGAGCGCCGCGACGCTGCCGGTGACGTAGACGTTCTGGCCCATCACGGTCGTGCCGTTGTTGCACACGAACTCCACGTTGGCGGTGGTGGGGGGCGGCGTGGTGCCATTGGAGGTCCACACGGTGTAGTCGGTGCCGGAGGCGGCCTGCGTCCAGCCGGTGCCGGGGCTCCAGGCGCCGCTGCCGATCTTCATGGCCACCTTGCCGCCGATGATGGCCGCGTACAGGCCGCTCTCCGCGCGCTGGATGCTGACGGTGGACTCGGAGGTGAGGCCCGCGTTCTTGCGGATGTCCATCAGCGTCTTGATGGAGCTGCCCAGGCCCCAGTTGAAGTAGTGCGCCCAGTAGACGGTGGGGATGCCCGGGTGGGTGAGCACGTAGGCGTAGCCCTGCATCACCTTGGTGCACGGCACCGGCCAGTGGTTCTGCCCGTTGCCGCACGCCTCGCTGGGGCCGGTGTCGTGGTTGTCCACGAAGGTGACGTGGCGGCTGGCCCACCAGCCGATGCCGCCCGCGGGCTTGCCGTCGGCTGCCTTCAGGCGCGCGTAGTTGTTGTTGGTGAGCGCGTCGTTGAGCAGGCCCTTGGTGGCGAAGTCGAACGCGGCGCAGCTGCCCGTGGTCGCGTCCACCCAGTTGGTGATCTGCTGCTTCCAGTTGTTGGGGTTGTTCGCGTCGAAGTAGTTCGTCGGCCAGAACTCACCGACGCAGAACCACGGGTCCGTCGCGGTGACGTACTCCTTCACGTAGCTGCCCGCGAAGCCCTTCACGAAGTCGAACCGCCAGCCCGCGAAGCCCACGCCCTTCAGCCGCGTGTTCATCCACGTCTTCAGGTCCGCGCGCACGTTCGCCTGCGAGTGGTCCAGGTCGCGCGCCGCGGCGTAGCCCTCGCCGCTGTCGGCGTTGCCGCAGGCGCTCGGCCATTCATCGCCCGCGGCCACCGCGCTGCAACCGCCCCACGTCGGGTTGGTGAAGTCCGCCCAGTTGGCGGTGCCCACGCGGTGGTTCACCACGATGTCCGCGATGGGCTTCACGCCCTGCGCGTTGAGCGCGGCGAGCGCCTGGGTGAGCTCCGCTTCCGTGCCGTAGCTGGAGTTGAGCACGTTGAGCTGCCGGGGCAGGTAGCCCTGGGTGGACGCAGCGTCGGAGGGCGGCGGCAGCCAGATCATCGTGAAGCCCGCGGACTTCAGCGTGGCCGCGTTGTTCTTCACCGTGTTCCACCACCCGCCCGCGCTGGCGGAGTTCCAGTGGAAGCCCTGGATCATCACGTCGGTGCTGGCACCATCCAGCGGCTTGGCCACGGCGGGCGCGGCGGCGAACAGGCCGGCCGTGGAGACGACCAGCAGTCGGGTCTTCAACGTCATCGGGGGACCTCGGGGTTGGGGAGGAAGCGGGCGGCAAGCTAGTCCTGCCTTCCGACACGGACCAGGACTGCCCGTTGGAGGCAACCCTCCCACCCCGTGCAGCCCAGGGGACAGCGCGGTGCGTCGCGCTGTGCAGGACGCGGGAGCTGTCTAGAATCCCACCCTCCCTTTGTCCCCACCTGTAGGTGTCGCCCTTGATTGAACAAGAGACAGCCCTTCCCGCCACGGCGCCCGCCGAGGAAGCGCGTTGGTCCTGGCCCCCGCTGTTCGGCCTGCTGGAGGTGCAGTTCGGCGCCGCCGTGGGCTACCTGCAGACGGCGGTGCCGTACTGGCTGGCGAAGGACGGGATGCCGCTGGCGGAGATTGGCGTGCTGTCGGGCACGGCCTTCTCCCCGCACGCGTGGAAGCTGCTGTGGGTGCCGCTCATCGACCTGGGGCCGTGGCGCCGCGTCTGGTACGGCGTGAGCACGCTGCTCACCGCGGTGCTGATCCTCGCGTGCGCGGTGTTCCCGGAGCCCGCCCGGCACCTGGGCCTCTTCACGCTGCTGCTCACCGCGCTGCAGGCGGCGGCGACGACGGCGCACGCGGCGCTCAACGGGCTGATGGCCACGACGTCCAAGCCGGCCGACAAGGGGCGCACGGGCGGCTGGCAGATGGCGGGCAACGTGGGCTCCACCGCGCTCATGGGCGCGCTGGCCATCTTCCTCGCGAGCCGGTTCTCCCGGCAGGTGGCGGGCATCGTGCTCTCCACGCTGGTGCTGGCGAGCGGCGCGGGCATCTTCTGGATCACCGAGCGGCACGACCCCACGACGGCACCCACGGGGCCGCTGTTCCGGACGGCGGTGAACCGGGTGAAGAGCATCGTGGTGGACCTGGCGAAGACGGCGTTCAGCCGCGACGGGTTCATCATGCTCATCCTCTGCCTGGCACCGGTGAGCTGCGGCGCGCTCACCAACCTCTTCAGCGCGATGGCGGGCGCGTACCAGGTGCCGGAGCACACGGTGGAGCTGGTGAGCGGCCTGGGCATGGGCGTCACCGGCGCGGTGGGCTCGCTGCTGGGCGGCTGGCTGTCGGACCGGATGAACCGCAAGCTCGCGTACGCGCTGATGGGCGGCGCCACGGCGCTGTGTGCCTTCGCCATGGCGGCGGGGCCCATGACGACGAGCACGTTCATCTGGGGCTCGCTCGCGTACAGCCTGGCCAACGGCGCGGGCTTCGCGGCCTTCGCCGGCATGGTGCTGGAGATGGTGAGCGACGGCGCGGCGGTGACGACGAAGTACTCGCTCTTCGTCGCGGCCTCCAACTTCGCCATCAGCTACACGACGGCGCTGGACGGGCACGCGTCGGAGTTCCGGAACATCGGACCGCGCGCCACCATCGCGGCGGACGGCCTCATCACGCTGGTGGGCATCAGCATCGTGGCGCTCATCTTCGCGCTCTTCCTGCGCAAGAAGCCCGCCGCCGCCACCGCCACCGCGTGAGCGCCATGGCCCCCTCCTCCGTCGAGGTCGTCCCCTACCGGCCGGAGCTGCGTGAGCACTTCGAGCGGCTCAACCGGCAGTGGATTGAAAAGGACTTCCGCATCGAGGGCTCGGACGCGGCCTCGTTCGCGGATCCCCACGGCATGTTCGTGGCGCCGGGGGGCGAGGTGTTCTTCGCGCTCGTGGACGGGCAGGTGCTGGGCACGTGCGCGCTGAGGCGCGAGGACGCGGAGACGTTCGAGCTGTGCAAGATGGCGGTAGCCCCGGAGGCTCGGGGCCGCGACCTGGGCGACGCGCTGATGCGGGCCGCGCTGGCCACGGCCCGCGAGCGCGGCGCGAAGCGGATGTACCTCGTCACCAACAGCGCCCTGGGGCCCGCGCTGGGCCTGTACCGCAAGCATGGCTTCGTCGTGACGCGTAGCGGCCCGGAGGTATCGCGGGAGACCGGCTATTCGCGCGCGGACGTGGAGATGGCCGTCACGCTCTGACGGCAGCCTCCGTGCCAGCCCCGGCCCCGTGCTGGCCGGGGCCTCCGCCCGACGCGGCCCGAACCTGTCCGACAGTCGGACAGGTTCATGCGTCGCTGCCGGGAAGCCGCACGGGCACGCGCTGCACCACCTTCACGAAGGTGCCGGACGCGTGTTGTCGGGCGCCAGCAGGGAGAAGCGGGCGCCGGTGCCTCCGGACAGGCGCGGGAATGCAAGCCGCGAATCCAGACTGTCAACCATACGAGGCCTGGCTTGCCCTCGATGACAGGTCCGAGGGGACCCGCGACCGCGGTGCCAGTCATTTCAATCCCTCTCACCATTGACAGCCGAGCCACGCACGATGGGAGGATTTTGTCTGACAATCCCGGCCCACGGGACTGTCCACAAGGAGCGCTCATGTCCGCTGCTTCGTCGACTCCCAATTTCCAACATGGCTTTCCCACGCCCGGGCCCCAGTCCCCCACGGGGCAGCGGGTGATGGACCACGTCTTCTTCCTGTCCAACGCAGGGTGGAAGAAGGCCCGGGAGGAGAAGAAGTACGACCTGGTGATTGTCGGAACGGGCTTCTGCGCGCTCGCCGTCGCGCACCGCGCGCTGGAGCAGAACCCGCATTGCCGCATCCTGATGCTGGAGCGAGGCCCCTTCTTCCTGCCGGAACACTTCCAGAACCTGCCGCTGCCTTTCGTCGGAACGCTGGGCGGCCTGACGGAGACGTTCCCGTGGACGCTGGCGGCGTCCACGGCGAGCGGCGAGGATGGCACCGTCAGGTGGCAGCACGGCATGGTGCCCTTCTTCGGAGGGCGGTCCATCCAGTGGAGCGCGTGGTGCCCCCGCCCCAAGGGCCAGGAGCTGCAGGGGTGGCCGGCGCGCACCATCGCGGCGGCCGAGGAGAACTTCGCCCGCGCGGAGGCGCTGCTCCAGGTGCGGCCCGCGGACAAGGTGGACGCCCACCGGGGCCCGGAGGAGCTGAGCATCATCCAGCAGCAGCGGCCCGTGTACGGCGCCCTGCAGCTCACCGTCCAGCGCCTGCTGGAGCAGGGCCTGGGACAGGCGCCCGCCATGTACCGGACCGAACCGGCGCCGCTCGCCTCCGGCTCCCCGGACACGAACGGCATCGACTTCCAGAAGTATGCGACCCCCGGTCCCCTGCTCGATCTGGTGATGCATCAGCGGCAGTTGGACCTGGAGCACAAGGGCGCGCCGCTCGACATCGCCACGGAGTGCATCGTCGAAAGCATCGTGCAGCAGGATGGCAGGGCGACCGCGCTGGTGACCTCGCGCGGGGTGCTGCCGCTCAATGACGCGAAGCTCATCCTGGCCATGGGCACGCTCCCTCCGACGACGCTCGTGCGCAATTCCTTTCCCCACCTCAAGAATGTCGGGGAGCGCTTCTCCGCCCACTTCATCACCTCCATCGTCGCGCGAGTGCCCCGCGCGGACCTGGACCCCCGGGGGGAGCTCGGGAACCTGGAGCTGGGCGCGTGCTACGTCGCCGGCAAGGGACAGGACTGGTCCCAGCAGTTCCACATCCAGCTTTCGGCGCTGTCGGACCGAGCCCCCGAGCGCAACGCGGGCACCGCGCTGCGGTACATGCCGGACGTGGTGGCCACCGCCTCCATGGCGCAGCTCCAGTCCTCCAAGGAGTACGTGGTGTTCGTCTGCGCGGTGCTCGGCGAGCTGGACTACCGCAATCCGAACTCGTGGTTCCGGGCGAACGGCGCGGACGCGGACCCCACGACCAACTCATTGCTCCGGGTGACGGAGAACGAGTCCGACCAGCACACCTGGGACGTGATGGACCAGAGCACCTTCGAGGTCCTGGAGAAGATACTCAGCCCGAAGGGACCGGACCGGGTGCAGTACTGGCACGGCCTTCCCGACGCGGGGACCTGGACCTCCAACCGCCCGGAACAGAAGGAGCGGCGGGTGGACGCCCTCGTGCACGAGAGCTCGACGCTCCACATTGGCGAGGACGACAGCGCGCCGGTCACCCTGGACTACCTGCTGAGGGGAACGAAGAACGTCTACGTCACCGGAGGCGCCCTCTGGCCGCAGGGCGGCTCCTGGAACCCGACCATGACCATGGTGGCCCTGGCCATGGACCTCGCGGCCCGGCTGGTCCCGAAGTACCACGGCCCCGCGCCAGCCCCCTGACGCGGCGGCCCGCCCCCACCGCGCGGAAGGACTCCTGCCTTCCGCGCGGTTTCGGGCGCCGTTCTTCAGGGCGTGAGCATGCCCAGCTTGGGCGCGGGCAGCTCCACGGACAGCTCCTGGGTGAGGCCGTCGGCGGCGTGGAAGCCCTTGCCGCTCACCTCGCCCGCGCGGAACAGGGCCCAGCTCTGGAGGCCGCGCTGGAAGGAGCGCGTCATGTGCCACAGCTCCAGGCCGCTGTTGGCGACGAAGAGGTACAGCGTCCGCTTCGGGTTCCAGGGGTTGGGCAGCGCCATGGCCAGGCCGTCATCCGCGCGGCCGTACGTCTTGCCCTGCCACCGGAAGTAGCGCCGGCCCAGCTCCACCGGCAGCTTCTTCTCCGCCGCCAGGCGCGCCAGCAGCCCGTTGTCCTCCAGACCACCGAAGACGACGAGGTCGCGGTCCGCCAGCTCCGCGTCCGTCACCTCCGCGTCCGGCTTGAGCGGGGCCAGCCGCTCCGGGGACGCGTCCGCCAGCTGCTCGCGGTAGTTCGTCGCCAGCGTGCGCATGGACTCCACCTGGCGCGCGGAGCCGTAGACGAAGAGGAGCTTCTCCCAGTCGTCCAGGGTGTTGGACAGGGTCTGGTAGCGCTCGCGGGCCACGGGGATGTCGTTGCCCGCGTTGAACACCACGCGCACCGGCCGGTCCGCGACCTTCACGGTGAAGGTGTCGCTGGCGCCCTTCACCTCCACGCGCTCCAGCACGCTGCCCTTCTCCGTCTGCACCTCCACCAGCGTGGCGAAGCGCCAGGGCGTGCCGGACTGGTCCACCTTCAGCGTGACTTCGTAGCCCTCCTTCGCCTTCTGGGCGCGCGTGGTGAGGCGCGGCGCGGGCAGCCCCCCGCGCGCCACCCACTGCTTCACGAGCGGGCCCACGTCCTGGCCCGCGGCCTCCGAGGCGGTGCGGATGAAGTCCTGCGTGGTGAGCTTCTTGTTGGCGAACTTCCCGTGCACCGCGTCCATCACCTTGGCGAACTTCGCGTTGCCCAGGGTCAGCCGCAGCTGGTGCAAGAGGTACGTGCCCTTGATGCGCGGCACCGCGTACGCGCCGTAGCGGCCGTAGTCCGTGCGCGCGGCGGTGGGCACCACGTCGCCCTCGCGGGCGGTGATGTACAGGTAGCGGGCGTTGAGCTCCGCGAGCGCGTCGCGCTGGGCGTCGAAGGCCTTGGCGAGGTCATCCCCCTCCGGCAGGTCCCGGAGCTGGGTCCAGTACGCGGCGGACCCGCTGCCGAACCAGTTGTCCGCGTCCGTCGCGGGGAACACCGTGTTGGCCCAGAGCTTCTTCTCGTCGAAGCGGAGCGCGTCCTTCACGCGGGCGAAGTCGCGCTGGGGCTTGTCCGCCTTGGGCTCCGGCTTCTGCTTCGCCTTGGCGGCCTTGAGCTTGTCCGCCACGTAGATGGGGCTGAAGGCGGTGTAGCCCAGGGACAGGTGCGGCGTGGCGCCCGGCAGGTCCGGAATCCAGCGGCTGCCCACCATCTTCTCGCGCAGCGTCGTCTTGCCGTAGTGCGCGAGGAACATCAGCTTCTCCGTCATCTCCGACGTCGTGATTTTGCCGTCACACGCGTGGGGGCGGTTGATGGGGCTGGAGGCCATCATCCGCGTGGCGCTGTCCACGTCGAAGCCGCCCTTGCCGTACTTCGCGTAGGCCTCCTGGAAGGCGATGTCGCGGTTCCAGGTGTTGAAGGCCAGGTCCACCGGGGCGTTGCTCGCGTTGGGCACGGACTCCTTGCGCACCTCCGGGTCGCGGTTGTTGTTGTTGGCCCAGATGAAGTCCTTGAGGTTTCCGGGCGTGTCGGAGGGCTTGCCCTTGCTGCCGGTGCGCCACAGGCGCGTCTTCGCGGTGCCCAGGAGCAGGCACGCGCCCTCGTCCGTCTTGGTGTCCGCCAGCGTCCAGTCGTTGGTGTAGAGGCCGTTGTTGCGGTCCTTGAGGATGCGCTCCACGTCGTCGATGGAGTTCGCGTACTGCACGGCCTTGCGGATGCGGTTGCTCTGCGGGGTGCCGTCGATGTTGAAGGGCGTCTGGCCCACCGTCGTCTCACCGATGACGATGCCCGCGTCGTTGAGCATCCAGTCGGAGCCGCTGTGGATGCCGCCCGGGAAGGTCTGCATCACGAAGCGGTGGCCCTTGGTGGGCTGCACGTCCAGCACCACGTCCCAGTGGACGCCGGTGTAGCCGTTCCACATGAAGATCTGCCCCATGACGACGCGGCCGTCCTTCGTCGCGGACTTGGTGGCCACGAAGGACGAGCAGTGGTCGCCCTCCCCTGCCCGGCCGTTCTCGTCCTCGCCCTTGAGGAAGGTGCGGCCGGAGAGCGGGGACGCGGTGACGCGGTTGGCATCCTCCAGCTGGCCCAGGTCCACCGCGGAGTTGAGGGCGACGACGTCCAGGACGTCCAGGTCGCGCTCCTTGCCATCCGGGCCCTTGAACTTCGCGCCGCCCACGTTGGCGCCGTCGGCGATGCCCTTCATCTCCTCCAGGAACTCAGGGTCGAAGCGGCGCAGGAACAGCGAGTCCGCCAGCAGGCGCACCTGCGCCCAGCCCTTCGCGGCGTCCGCCTTGTCCTTCTGGATGCCCAGCTTCTCGATGTAGCGGACGATCTCCTGCGACACGAGCTCGCCGTACTGCCGGCCGCGCTCGTAGGGCTCGCCCTCGATGTGCACGTACACCCAGCCGCCGTCGTCGTAGCGGAAGCCCTTGCCGGCCCAGCGCACGCTCTCCATGGGGACGTACGCGGTGATGTCGTCCACCTCCTCCAGCTTCACGTCGTCGAACCACGCGGTGCCGGTGGCCTTGCCGTTGTGGCCCAGGTGCGCGCGCACGCGGTCACTGGACTGGGTGGCGAAGAACAGCACCTGCACCCGGCCGCTGGCGTCCGCGCCCTGCGGCGGCGAGCAGTTGGTGAAGGGAAAGCTCTGCATGGACAGACATGCGCCCAGCGCCGTGGGGTAGCGGGCCTGCGCGTCCGCCTGCACGCCCTTCGTGCGGACCCAGGCGGAGAGCCGGTAGAGGCGGCCCACCTGGAGCTTCACGGGCTCGGATGCGACGGTGGTCTCCGCGCCGCCCTGGGGGCTTTCAATGGCCAGGCTGCGGCTGCCCTCCGCCTTCGCGTCGCCGCGGGCGGACACCTTGCCCTGACCGGAGGCGGTCCAGCCCTGGGGCAGGCCGGTGGAGGCGGCGGCTTCGAAGCCGGCGTTGGGGACGGCGATGGGCGCGGGAGCGGCCCAGGCGGGGACCGCGGCGCAGGCGGCCAGCGTGGGCCAGAGCAGACGGGAGCGCTTCCACATCAGACGCAGGTGGGACATGGCTTGCTCATGGGAAGGAGGAACTGGGGTGCGGCATCCTGTCACGTCATACGCGGACGTGCCGCCACGCATTGCTCGCACCCGGCTGGCGGGCGTGTTAGGGAGCAGGGGTCGCACGCCACCTGACGTCTCCGATGGCGGTCCCCCCTCTCCCCGAGGCCGGACCGTAGGACGTCTCGGGTGGCGCTTGTTGTCGGCCCAGGGCCTCCCGACCTCCATCACAGGCCGTCGGGGTACACCCGCCGTGACAGACACTCCCAGCAAGACCGGGCTGCTTCGCGCTCCCATCCAGCACATCGACATCAAGGCCCTGGACGTGCGGCCCCTCGTGGAGGCCATGGGGCACATGGCCTTCCAGGCGCGCAACCTGAGCCGCGCCGCGGGGCTCTATGACGCCATGCTCCGTGACGAGAGGTGCGGCGTCATCCTCTGCCTCGCCGGCAGCCTGTTCTCCGCCGGCCTGAAGCAGGTGGTGGTGGACATGGTGCGTCACCGGATGGTGGACGCCATCGTCTCCACCGGGGCGCTCATCGTGGACCAGGACTTCTTCGAGGCCCTGGGCTTCCGCCACTACAAGGGCCGCGCGGACGCGGACGACAACGCGCTGCGCGAGCTGCACATCGACCGCATCTACGACACGTACATCGACGAGGACGAGCTGCGCGAGTGCGACGCCACCATCGCGCGCATCGCGGCGGAGCTGGAGCCGCGCCCGTACTCGTCGCGCGAGTTCATCGGGGAGATGGGCCGCTACCTGGTGAAGCACGGCAAGACGCGCGACAGCGTGGTGCTGGCGGCGCATGAAATGGGCGTGCCCATCTTCGTCCCGGCGTTCAGCGACTGCTCGGCGGGGTTCGGGCTGGTGCACCACCAGTGGCACCGCGCGGGGAAGCCCCAGGTGTCCATCGACAGCGCGAGGGACTTCCTGGAGCTGACGAAGTGCCGGCTGCGGATGGAGGACTCGGGGTTGTTCATGGTGGGCGGCGGCGTGCCGAAGAACTTCGCCCAGGACATCGTGGTGGCGGCGGACTTCGTGGAGCAGCCGGTGGCCATGCACAAGTACGCGGTGCAGCTCACGGTGGCGGACGAGCGTGACGGCGCGCTGTCCGGCTCCACGCTGCGCGAGGCCAGCAGCTGGGGCAAGGTGTCCACCGTGCACGAGCAGATGGTGTACGGAGAGGCCACGGTGACGATGCCGCTGGTGGTGGGCGCCGCCTTCCACGGGCGTGGCTGGGAGCAGCGGCCGGAGCGCAGGCTCGTGGACGCCTGCGGGTAGCGGGAGTGCTCTTCCCGCGCCCCGGGGGTCTTCCGGGGCGCGGGTCCGAATTCGACCGCAAGGCGCGGAGTGCTGGCCTGGATGCCGGGGGTTAGGTTTCGCCTCGTGGACATCGAAGGGAGGCAGTGCATGGCGACGAAGACGGAAGCCCTCGCGGCGGCGACGGTGGGTGACCCGCGCTGGGCGGCGGTCGTCGCTCGGGATGCGGCGGCGGATGGGCGCTTCTTCTATTCCGTGCGGACGACGGGCGTGTACTGCCGGCCGTCGTGTGGTGCGAGGACGCCCCGGCCGGAGAACGTGGAGTTCCACGCGTCGGTGGCGGCGGCGGAGCAGGCGGGGTTTCGCGCGTGCATGCGCTGCAAGCCGGGGGAGCCCTCGCTCGCCGTGAAGCACGCGGACCGGGTGGCCGAGCTGTGCCGCTTCATCCAGGCGTCCGAGGAGATGCCGAGCCTGGAGCAACTGGCGGAGCGCGCGGGGCTGTCGCCGTATCACCTGCACCGCGTGTTCAAGGCCGTGACGGGCCTGACGCCCAAGGGGTACGCGGCGGCGCAGCGGGCGGAGCGGATCCGCACGGGCCTGACGAAGCGTGGCTCCGTCACCGAAGCCATCTACGACGCCGGGTTCAACTCCAGCGGCCGCTTCTACGAAACCTCCAGCCAGGTCCTGGGCATGACGCCGACGAACTTCCGCGCCGGGGGCGCGAACACGGAGATCCGCTTCGCCATCGCGGAGTGCTCGCTGGGGCCCATCCTCGTGGCCACAAGCGACCGGGGCGTGTGCGCCATCCTGATGGGGGATGATCCGGACGCACTGGCGAAGGACCTCCAGGACCGCTTCCCGCAGGCGACGCTGGTGGGCGGGGACGCGACGTTCGAGCAGCTGGTGGCGAAGGTCGTGGGCTTCGTGGAGGCGCCGGGTGTGGGGCTGGACCTGCCGCTGGACGTGCGGGGCACGGCGTTCCAGCAGCGCGTGTGGCAGGCGCTGCGGGAGATTCCGGCCGGGAAGACGGCGAGCTACACGGACATCGCGGAGCGGATTGGTTCACCGAAGTCGGTGCGCGCGGTGGCCCAGGCGTGCGGCGCGAACGCGCTGGCGGTGGTGATTCCCTGCCACCGGGTGGTGCGCAACGACGGAGCGCTGTCTGGCTATCGCTGGGGCGTGGAGCGCAAGCGCACGCTGCTGGACCGCGAGGCGGAGGCCTCCAGGCGAGAAGGGCTCAAGCGGGGGGCCCAGGGATGAGCGCACGGCGCGGCGGTGCGCTCGCGGTCCGTTCCGTGGCGGGAGTCCCGGCGCGGGTGCGAGTGGTGGACTGGGAGGCAACGGGCCGGGAGCTGGATGCCCGTGGGTGCGCGGTGCTGGAGCACCTGCTCACGCCCGATGAGTGTGAGGCCTTGGCGCTGCTCTACGACGTGGAGGACGCCTTCCGCAGCCGCGTGGTGATGGCAAGACACGGCTTCGGCCGGGGTGAATACAAATACTTCGACCATCCGCTGCCGGAGGTCGTGACGGAGCTGCGCACGGCGCTGTACCCGTGCCTCGCGCCCGTCGCGAACCGCTGGAACACGGCCATGGGCATCGACGTGCGGTATCCGGACGCGCACGCGGACTTCCTCGCGCGCTGCCACGAAGCCGGACAGGTGCGGCCCACTCCCCTGCTCCTGCGCTACGGCGTGGACGACTACAACTGCCTGCACCAGGACCTGTATGGCGAGCACGTCTTCCCGCTCCAGGTGGCCCTTCTCCTCTCCGAACCCGGCCGGGACTTCACAGGCGGCGAGTTCGTGCTGACGGAGCAGCGCCCCCGAATGCAGTCACGCGCGGAGGTCGTCTCCCTGCGTCAGGGAGACGCAGTCGTCTTCGCGGTGCATCATCGCCCTGTCCAGGGCACGCGAGGCCCCTACCGCGTCAACCTGCGGCACGGTGTCAGCCGCGTGCGCTCAGGCCTGAGGCACACGATGGGCATCATTTTCCATGATGCGACGTAGCCCCTGACATTGGACACACATCAACGATCGGGGCCATTCCCACCCATACAAAGGGATCTTGATTTGAATGCCTGGGATTGTCCATTCTGAGGAAAGGGCGAAAATCAGGCATCTGACGGTTCAGACCAGCGCCCTCTCTCACCCATCGGAGAATCCAATGAAGCGGATAGGGATGGTCATCGCGCTGTTCGTTTGTGTGAACGCAGCCCCCCAAGCTCGAGCCGCCGCCATGAAGCCAGCGGCGCTGCGCGAACGCATCAGCGTGTCGCTGGCCGCCGACAAGCGCGAGGTGGCGCTGACCCTGGCGAAGCAGGACCCGGTGCTGCGAAAGGCTCTCGCTTCCCGCTTGAGCGGCGAGCAGCTCGCGGTGGACCTGAAGCAGTGGCTGAGCACCGTGCCGGCCCCGGCTTCCGTCACGAGCGTGGCGGAGCGAGCGGACCTGAGCATCCGTCGGCTCAAGGGCATCGATCGTGAGCTCGACAGCCTGCTGCAGCTTCGTCTGGCCAGCGCGTCCATGCTGACGGCATTGCAGCAAGGCGTTGAACCCCTCTACGCGTACGAACCGGATGGCGATGATTCCCAGTGGCGATTCATCGAGGCCTTCGATGGCCTTGGCCGCGTGCACCGCCTCGACGTGCACCGCATGCCCGGCCAGCCGGTGTTGGTGGTGGACATCGACGCGCGCAGGGACCTGGCCGCCGGCATCAAGCTGATGCGCGAGCAGCTCGTGGCCCTCGGGCAACGTCCCCTGCCCGTTCTGGACACGGCCGCCGCGGTGACCAGCACTCCGGTGACGATCCTCGACCGCATCTACCTGAACAACGACGAGGAGCCGTGGATCTCCGGTAACGCGGAGGTCTATGCCATCGTCAATGGTGTCGACCCCAGCCGTGACGCGCCGCAGTTGGATATCGTCGACATGCCCTATCTGGACACGGACGGCAGGATCTACGCCCCGAACCAGGTCCTGATCTTCTGGGAGCGTTACCGCTGGGCCGCGGCGAACGTCATCCTCATGGAGCACGACGACAACACCAGCTACCAGGAGCTGGTGAGCTACCTGTTCAATGTCGCAAGCCAGATCCTGACCGCCATCGGCCAGCCGGAGATCGGCGCCCTGGTGGCCCTGGGCAGCGGGCTGGTGGATCGCATGCCGGGTGAATGGTTCACCAACGACGACGACTATGTCGATTCGTTCTACACCCTGGAGAAGAACCAGACCTACACCAACTACAGCGGAGCACGCGGCAACGCGGTGGTGTCTCTCAGGCCGTACGCGCTCGCGAGCCAGTAGCAGCGGCCGCGGGGGGGCGAGGCGGCTCTGCTCGACCCCTCCGTTCTAGGCGCTCCGGGCGCGCACGTCCTGTGATGCCTGAGCCGTCCGGGCGACGAGCTTTCCGGTGACGCCCTTGGGCAGCACCACGCCGAAGAAGAAGCCCTCCTCGAAGGGATCCGTCGAATCGAGCTGGACCTTCACGCGGGAGGCAATCGTCGTCAGCGCTGTCTTCAGGAACACCATCGCGAAGTCCGCGCCCACGCAGGCTCGCGGCCCCCTTCCGAACGGGAAGAAGTAGCCGCTCCCCAGGGGGTCCCTCGCCGCGCCCCCGTCCAGCCAGCGCTCCGGCTTGAACGTGTCCGGGTCCTCCCAGTGCTTCGGGTCGCGGTGCAGGTGCTGGTTCGAGATCATGATCATCGACCCCGCCGGCAACGTGACGCCGGCCAGCTGCGCGTCCTTCGACGGCGTGCGCGTCATCACCCGGACCGCCGGCAGGATGCGCAGCGCCTCGTAGGCCACGGCCTCCGCCCACTTCGCGCCCTCCAGCTTCCCGGACGTCAGCGGGCCGTCGGCCACCAGCGAGGCTGCCTCGGCCACAAGGCGCGCTTCGGCCTGGGGATACTTGTTGAGCTGGTGGAACGCCCCCACCAGCGTGACGCTGGAGGAGAACGCACCGCCGAAATAGGTGCCCCCGAGCATGTGCGCCAGCACCTGATCATCAATGCCCGGCGTCTCCCGCAGGTAGCGCGACATGAGGTCCATGGCACGCGGGTCCTGGCGCTTGCGCGCCTCGCGGATGCGGTCCACGAAGTGCCCGTAGAAGCGCGCCTTCACCGCCTCGAAGTCCTTGGGCGGCTTCACGAACTTCAGGGGCAGCTTCGACTGGATTCGCGCGTCCGCCGCCCGCGCGAGCAGCATGAAGTCCTCGAACACCTGATCCGACAGCTTCTCCCCCACCTGAGCCACCGAGAACGCGTCGAACGTCAGCCGGCGCAGCACGGGCGCGAGGTCGTCGATGCGCTCTTGCTTCAGCAGTGCATCCAGGGACTCGGAGATGGACGCCTGCATGGGGCCCACCAGGTCCGCCAGCGCCTCCGGAGCCCACGACTGCGCGGAGGGCTCCAGGGCGCGCTTCTGCACCCAGTCCCCGCGCAGCTCCGCCGTGAACGCCGTGTCGTCCGTCGTCGAGGGGCGGATCTGCTCGCTGATGTTCCCCTTCTCGAACTCCATCCGGCGCGGGGACTCGTAGACCTCCGCGATGAGCGCCGGGTCGTTGAGCACCAGCCCGGGGTTGGGCCCCATCCAGATGAGGGTGACGCCGCCGTACTCGCGGCCGTAGCGCGCGCAGACGTCCCAGGGAGACGCCCCCAGGAAGTCCCCGGCGGTGCCGAGGATTCCCGGCTGGGGACCGGGCAGCGACGCGAACGGCTTGCGCTTCGCTCCGAAGAACAGGTTGAAGATGCCGCGAGAAAGAGCGTTGGGCACGGACGGAGTCTCCTGACGGCGCTAGACGGTGATGCCGCAGGGGATGCGGTCGGCCTGCAGGACGGTGTACGGCACCGCGCTCTTCGCGTTGCGCGCCTTCACGGCCTCGCTCTGCGCGCGCAGGCGGGAGTGGAAGCGGTCGCGGATGGCGAGCAGCTCCGGCTCCTGGAAGTAGTCCTCGCGCCAGCCGCCCTCGTGGAGGAGGTACTCCTCGTCCTCCCCGAAGCTGGACAGCGCGCGGCCCACGGCCACCTGCCAGAGCATCTGCGTCTTGGAAGGAATCATCGCGTCGAGGTCCTTCTCCCCCAGGACACCCTTCTTGCGCGGAGGCGCCTGGCGCATGCACAGGGGCGCGTTGGGCACGAAGGCGTAGTGCTCGTACTGGAGGTAGTTCACCGCCGCGTGCTGGACGCTGACCGTGAAGAGCACCGTGGTGAGGATGTCGGTGAGGTCGGAGACGCGCTTCAACTCCGCGCAGGGCAGCTTCTCCACGGACATGCCGTGCTCGGTGAGGTCCTTCCACCAGCGCTGCATGTCGGTGTCGCGCACCAGGTCCTCGTCCGACTTGTAGAAATGCCCCAGCACCCCGCCGACGTACTCCTCCAGCGCCTCCCACAGGGGCAGCGAGTCGTCGCGGTACGGGTAGTGCGGGAGCACCGCCGGGTCGAGCACGCCACGGCGCTCGATGTCCGGGCGCGGCTTGTTGTCCGCGAGCGTCCAGGCCTTGTAGCCCTTCTTGCCCAGGAACACGTGTCCCTGGTCGGGGCCGCCGGTGGCGATGAGGTCGTCGAACACGCCGCCCGCCGCGAGCAGCCCCTTCCGGGCGCCATCGTTGATGGCGAGCGTGTAGCGGAAGTGGCGGCGCAGCAGCTTGTAGACCGGGTGCGGGTCCGGAAGGTTGCGCATCGTCGCCATCACGAACGGCTCGGCGATGAAGTGGGTCCTGAGCGCGTGGCCCACCATCTGGTGCGTGTTGCCCTCGCTGCACCGGACGTAGATCTTCGCGGCCAGCCAGTCGTGCGGACTGTCATTGGGCGTGAACACCGGATCCAGCTCCGGGTCGCGGCCCAGCTGGATGGCGATGGGCCGCAGCTGCCGCGTGTCATCCAGGTACAGCAGGCAGCGGGACGCGGGCGCCCACCGGCGCTCCTCGACGCCGTCCTTGTCGGTCTTCTTGAACATGGGCACGTCGCCCAGGATCTCGAAGTCGAGCAGGAAGACGCGCTTGCCGGCCAGCGCCTGCTGGAGCGTCGTGCCCGGAGACAGCAGCCCGCGCAGCTCACCGTCCGTGAGGGGCATGCCCTCCGGCAGCGCGGTGATGGACTGGATGTGGACGGGGCTGATGCCCTGCACGGCCTGCCGGGCGAACTCCGCGTCGTCCTGCCAGCGCTTCGCGAGCGTGGGCAGCTCGAGGCCCTTGAAGAAGTCGAAGATGTCCACGAGGCCGTTCCACGCCTTGCTCAGCACGGGCATGTGCAGCTTGATGGCCGCGAGCGTCTTCGCGATGACGACCTCGTAGCTGCCGTCCACGAGGCCCCGGTAGAGCTCGTCCTTCGGCAGCGGCCGCTCCTCCGAGATGTCGAGCGCCCCGGGCAGCCCGGCGGTCGCCTCCGCGGGGCGCCAGGGATACATGCGCTGGCGGGCCAGGAGCAGGTCGTTGCGGGCCACCTGCTCCCGCTCGTGCCGGACCTGCTGGGGCAGCCGCGCGGTGCCCTCGAGGACCTCGGCGGAGGTCTTGCCCAGGACCCAGCGGTAGTACGGGAAGAACCAGTGCCTCCCCGTCGTGGTGACGGTCACCGAGTCGAGGAGCCAGTCGCCTCCGACGCCGCCGCCCGCGTTGGAGAACCGGAGCAGGAGCAGGTCGCCCAGGTCCTCGGCCTTGACGGTGTAGGCATCCACCGCGCCGGCCTCGAAGTCATTGTGGAAGCGCTTGTCCAGCAGGTACGGCTGGCTCTCGCCCTTCGTACCCACCAGGACCACGGAGATGGCCGAGTTGGTTCCCGCGCCGAGCTTCGAGCTCGTGCGAATCGTCAGCGTGTAATCGGTACTCATGGAATCTCCCACTAGCACGAGGCGCGGAAGGTACGCCGGTGGAAGCAGGGCGGACAATGTGGGGAGGCGCCACGGCTCATGCGGAGCAGGTGACGAGAGCGGGCTGCCGTGGATCCAATAGCCGCCTGCCCTCGGGGGCGGGGGCACGAGTATGGGATTACCGCAGGCATGGTACCTTCCCGCGCGATGAAGCCCGCTTCCCGTCGTTCCCATCTCGAGGCGCGGAGCTGATGCGCACCGCGTGGCGCCGCCTGCTGACCTCGCTGGGGTTCTCCTCCAAGGCCGGGGAGCCGCCGCTCCTGGAGGCGGAGGAGCTGGCCCGGTGGTACGCGGGGCTGGGAATGAAGGAGCGGCTGGCGGTCAGCCGCAACCTGGTCAAGCAGGTGCGGGCGCCGCGAGCGCTGAGGGATGCCTCCACCCTGCCCGCGCGGGCCCGGGGCCGGCTCGTGTTCGAGCAGGACGGACCGCAAGGGCCCATCCCCTTGCACCACATCAAGGTGGAGCTGTGGGACCGGGACCTCGGCACGCCGGACGACTTCCTGGGCGAGACCTTCACGGGCCCGGATGGCGCGTTCGAGATCCGCTACGACCCGGCGGACGCGGGTGAAGGGGACCTGCCGGACCTGGAGCTGCGCTTCTTCGAACCGCAGCACACGTTCCGCCAGGACGGCCGCGTGGTGGAGACGTGGAAGCGCATCGGTTCCGAGCGCGGGCCGGACGACCACGGCGGGTTGGAGCACGACTTCGGGACGCTCCGGCTGCCGTACTGGGAATACGACCCATCGACGCCGCTGGCCCGGCTGCTCGTGGTGGAGGAAGGCACCCCGCCGACGGCCTACGCGCCGGGACGTGCGCTGGCGATGCTCAAGGCCGTCGCGCCCATCGAGCTGGTGAAGCGGCAGCACCAGCTGCAGATCCGCCTGGGGCAGGCGCCGAGCCTCGCGAAGATCCAGGCGGACTATCCGGAGACGACGACGGTCCGGATGGAGCGGGAGTCACCGGGCTCCTCGCGCAGCGACGCCTGGTTCGGGGAGCGGCTGCTCAACGGGATGTTCTCCAGCATCCTGGACCGGGACCCGGAGGATGCACAGGCGTTCCGGCTGTACCTGCCCTGGAACGCCTATGAGCAGGACGGCGTGCACTGCCTGCCGGACGTGGACCTCCGGCTGCGGCTGGTGGACGGCAAGCTGATGCCCCAGCGGATCATCCTGGGGATGCGGGAGCCTGGAGCGACGGCCCCCGGCTCACCGGTGACGCGCCGGACGTTCACGCCCTCGGATGGCGCGGAGTGGGAAGCGGCGAAGCGGATGGCGCGGGTGAGCGCGACGCTGGACGTGGAGCTGGGCAACCACCTGGGGCAATGCCACTTCAACGTGGAGCAGTACGCCATCGCCGCGCACCGGAACCTGCGGCGCAATCCCTTGCGCTGGTTGTTGATGCCGCACCTGCGGGAGGTGGTGTTGATCAACCATGCCGCCAACGGGTTCCTGGTGGGGCCCACGGGGTACATCTCGCGGGCCAGTGCGTTGACGGAACGAAGCATCAACCAGCGGCTGGAGCATCTGCTGGGCAGCTACGACTGGAAGGGCTTCGCGCCCGCGACGCCGGTCTGCGAGGGGCACCGCTACGCGCATGCGGGGCAGCTGTTCTGGAAGCTGCTCGGGGAGCACATCGACGCGTTCTTCGCGGAGCACGGCGCGGAGATTGAAGCGCAATGGCAGGAGGTGCACCGGTTCTCGGACGACCTGGTGGCGCATTCAGCGCCAGCGTTCGTCTGTCGTTACCTGCGGGCGCGGGTGCCGGGCAAGGAAGCGCCGTGGTTCGTGCGCTCCGAGCGCATGGACCTGGGCGCGAAGGTCTCGGAGCCGGCATCCAAGGCCGTGAGCGCGGTGACGCGGACGGATGCGCCGCAGCCCGGTGAGTTGGAGGCGCTGAAGAGCCTCTGTCGCTACGTCATCTTCTTCGCGACGTTCCGGCACGCCTGGGCGAACAACCTCCAGTGGGAGGACGCGGGCGAGGTCCTGTACTCGTGTCTGGGATTGCGCTGGGGCAAGGGAGGCGCGCTGTCGACGGAAGCGGACCTGGACGTCGCGCCCACGCCGGACGAGGCCACGGAGATGCTGTGGATCTCCTGGATGTTGTCCAAGACGAACTACGGCTTCATCCTGTCCAACGAAGAAGAAGATGTGCATCCCCGGCTGCTGGAATTGCTCCGGGCCCACGCCGCGCAGTTCGCGGCCTTGGGCCTGGACGTGCGGACGGTCAGCTCCCGCATCAACATCTGAGCCAGCTCAGGGCTCCATCTCTTCGGGAAGTGGCGTGCGCAGAAACATCAGCCCGCTGCCCTTCCTGCGAGGGATGACCCGGAAGCCCCTTCCCGCGACACGAACAAGGTCGCCCTCCTTCCCCTGCCCCCGCGCGAGCCAGGCGTCAGCCTCCTCTGTCGTCGAGAACGACTGGACTACGACAATGGACTCCGTGGCGGGGATGAAGAACCTCCGGAAGTACTCGCGATAGTCTTCCAGCTTCCCGTTCTCGCGGACGTAGAGCAACGCCACCGCGGCGATTCTCAGGGCCTCGTCCTCGGGCGTTCCGTCCTGGAACCTCTCACTGATCGTCCCAAGGACGCCCATCACGGCATCGACGTCAAAATTGGCGTTGTATGCCATTGGGTCTTCCTACAATTCCGTTAACGCTCAGCGAAATGAATCGACGATGTAGGCAGCCGCAACAGAGCCGTCGAGAATCGCCATTCCGGGCTTTGACTCAGGCAACTTCCTCATCTGATCCCGGCTGAGCCGCGCCACGGCGCAGATGGGAACCTTGTCGCCGTCTGGTGGGTGGGCCTCGTACCAGCGGATGACGACCTGGGGCCCGCTCGTCCAGACCTGCCCATACAAGCGTGTCGTCGCCTCAAGGGTGCCCATGTCGTCCTTGAGGATGCTCTCAATGGGTCCGTCGTAGAGCGAGATGCGGCGGGCGTCGATCTGGTTGGCATCGAGATCCGCCAGCGCTGCATCCCCGACGCGCAGCCGCAGGTACCGCATGACTTCGAGGGCCTTCGCCGGGCACTCCTGCGGTCCTGGGGTTCCGTCGGGGCGTAGCGCTACACCGCCCGCCGTTGTGCAGCCGGAAGGGGCGCCAAGCAGGAGAACGGAGCCGAGCAACAGGGCCTTGGGCATGCGCATGAGCGCCACTTCTACTGCCGAAGCAGGGTGTGATCCATCGCGACAAGCACCTGGAGGAGCCCATCGTCCCGGAAGATTTGGAGGGCCAGATCAGCCAGTTGCCCATCCTTGTCCTCAAAGGCGCTCTTGTCGACGACGACGGCGATCCTTCCCGACTGCCCCGAAACGAGAACGGAGCGATTCAGGCGAAGCGCGAACGGGCGAGCGGTGTAGCTGGAGAAGTCGCGAGTGAGATAGGCCCCATCGAACCTCCAGGGCTGGCCATGATAGGTGTTCGTCAGGTGAATCACGGCCGCTGCCTTTTCTGGACCCGAAAAGACTTCAACAACCATGTCCATGTCTTCGTTCTTCGAGCGCCAGAACTTCGCACGCCGAAACGGCGTCTTCCTGACCTGTCCATTCGCGAGAAGCGTCGCATAGGCGTGGTCAACCGAGTTCTCTTCCTTCTTGAAGCGTTCATTCTCCTCACTCAGCTTGCGCTCACGGCTGAGCGAGTCATAGAGCGACGAGAGGACCGCGTTATAACTGTCGGGGTCCTTGAACACGTTGACCTGATAGTCGATCCAGCCCCAGCTCTCGCGGCTCTTGGCCCTCACGAGGAACGTAAACTCTGTTCCATCAACGAGTGTCACCAGCAGGGGTAACGCTTCGCCGCTATCGAGCTCACGCAGCGGCTCAAGGATGACCTTCTTGCCTCCGATCAACGGCGCTTCGAAACGTCCTTCCCACCCCAGGAACTTCGTCCGGGCGGGATCCACTTCCGTCTCGAATCGAAGCGCTGTCACCACCTGCCAGGAGACATAGATGGACGACGCCTCCTGTGCTGGATGAGCTGGGACCTTGAGAGTCCGGATTGTGAGCTTGTCTGACACCTCCCTCGCCAGGGACGGCGAAGCGATCAGGACAAGCAGGAGGCCATACCTGAGCAGTGGGAGTACGCGCATGGAGGGACAACCTACCAGGGTAGGTATGCCCCATCCAACCCGAATCTCAAGCTCAGTACGTCCAGGGGAAGCGCTTGAAGTCGCGCTTGCGCTTTTGAACAAACGCGTCGCGGCCTTCCTGTGCCTCTTCCGTGCCGTAACCCAGACGCGTGGCCTCACCGGCGAAGAGCTGCTGGCCCACGAGCCCGTCGTCCGGGAGGTTGAAGGCATACTTCAGCATCTTGATGGCCGTGGGGCTCTTGGTGTTGATCTCCGCCGCCCACTCCAGCGCCACCTTCTCCAGGTCCTTGTGCGGCACGGACTTGTTGATGGCGTTCATCTGGAACGCCTCGTCCGCAGTGTAGGCCTGGCCCAGGAAGAAGATCTCCCGCGCGCGCTTCTGCCCCACCTGCCGCGCCAGGAGCGCGCTGCCGTAGCCCGCGTCGTAGCTGGCCACGTCCGCGTCCGTCTGCTTGAACATCCCGTGTTCCTTGCTCGCGATGGTCAGGTCACAGACGACATGCAGGCTGTGCCCGCCACCCGCCGTCCAGCCCGGCACCACCGCCATCACCACCTTCGGCAGGAAGCGGATCTGCCGCTGCACCTCCAGGATGTGCAGCCGCCCCAGCCGCGCCGGATCCGCCGCGTCCTCGCCGGGCTCGTACTTGTAGCCGTCCTTGCCTCGGATGCGCTGGTCGCCTCCCGAGCAGAACGCCCACCCGCCGTCCTTCGGCGACGGCCCGTTGCCCGTGAGCAGCACCACGCCCACGTCCGTCATGAACCGCGTGGCCTCCAGCGCCCGGGCCAGCTCGTCCACCGTCTTCGGACGGAACGCGTTGCGCACCTCCGGCCGGTTGAACGCGATGCGCACCGTGCCCTGATCCACCGCGCGGTGGAACGTGATGTCCTTGAACTTGTGGCCTTCCACCGGCTGCCAGCGGGACGCGTCGAAGAGGTCCGAGACCATGCGCTGTCTTGCTCCGAAATTGAGGGAGTGAACGGCCCGGAACCCTAGCGGTTTCCGCTCGGGGACGCCCGCGCTACCGTGCGCGCCATGCCCACGAGCCTGCTCGTCGTCCATGTCCACGTGCACGTGCTGCCCCAGCACGTCGACGCCTTCCTCCAGGCCACCCTCGCCAACGCCCGCGAGAGCGTGAAGGAGCCCGGCATCGCCCGCTTCGACGTCTGCCAGGACAACGAAGACCCCACCCGCTTCGTCCTCGTGGAGGCCTACCGCTCCCCGGACGCCCCCGCCGCGCACAAGGAGACCGCCCACTACCTCACGTGGCGTGACACCGTCGCCCCCATGATGGCCGAGCCCCGCACCGCCCGCCGCTACGCCAACCGCTTCCCCGACGACGCGGCCTGGTGACATGACGTCCGCCCCCTTCGAGTTCGCCACCGCCACCCGCGTCCTCTTCGGCCCGGGCCGCGTCCAGGAAGTCCCCGACCTCGTGCGCGGCCTCGGCGGCCGGAAGGTCCTGCTCGTCACCGGGACCAATCCCGCCCGCGCCGAGCCCGTCCGCGCGGGGCTCGAACGGCTGGGCATCCCTTCCGCCTCCTTCCGCGTCGCGGGCGAGCCCACCGTCGACCTCGCGCGCGAAGGCACCGCCGCCGCCGTGGACGCGGGCTGTGACGCGGTCGTCGCCCTGGGCGGTGGCAGCGCGCTCGACGCGGGCAAGGCCATCGCCGCGCTCGCCGCGAATGGAGGCGACCCGCTGGACTACCTGGAGGTCATCGGCCGGGGCCAGGCCCTGACGAAGCCGCCGCTGCCGTTCGTGGCCGTGCCGACCACGGCGGGCACCGGCTCGGAGGTGACGCGCAACGCGGTGCTGGGCTCGAAGGAGGCCGGCGTGAAGGCCAGCCTGCGCAGCCCGATGATGCTCCCCCGCGTGGCCCTGGTGGATCCGGACCTGCTGGAGCACGCGCCTGCGGCCGTGCTCGCGGCGGGCGGCCTGGACGCGCTGTCGCAGCTCATTGAACCGTTCCTGTCCATCCGCGCCCAGCCGCTCACGGATGCGCTCGCGCGCGAAGGCATGCAGCGCTCGGCGCGCTCCCTGCGCAAAGCGGTGCTGCACGGCCCCGGCCCGGCGGAGCGCGAGGACCTGGCCCTCGCCAGCCTCTTCGGCGGCCTGTGCCTCGCCAACGCGGGCCTGGGCGCGGTGCATGGCTTCGCGGCGCCGCTGGGCGGGATGCTCGGCGCGGCCCATGGCGCGCTGTGCGCCGCGCTGCTCGGGGCCACCCTGGAGGTGAACCTGGAGGCGCTGCGCTCCCGCGCTCCGGACCACCCCGCCCTGCCCCGCTTCCGCGAGCTGGCGGTGCTGCTCACCGGCCAGTCCAACGCCCGCGCCGAGGACAGCATCACCTGGGTGAAGGACCTGGTCCACGCCGTGCGCATCCGGGGCCTGCGCGACATGGGCCTCACCGACGCGGCGGTGCCCGGCCTCGTCGTCAAGGCCCGCGCCGCCAGCAGCATGAAGGGCAATCCGCTCCCGCTCACCGACGCGGAGTTGACGACGCTCGTCGAACGGTCGATGTGAGGACCCGCCCATGAAACCCGCCGCCCTTGTCCCCGTGGTGCTCGAACGCCTGCGCGAGAAGTATCCCGACGCGAAGTACGAGCTGAACTGGAACACCCCCTACCAGCTGCTGGTGGCCACCATCCTGGCCGCGCAGTGCACCGACGAGCGCGTCAACCGCGTCACCGCCGAGCTGTGGAAGAAGTACGACGGCCCCCAGGCCATCGCGGACGCGGACACCGCCGAGCTGGAGGAGGACCTCAAGCCCACCGGCTTCTTCAAGCAGAAGACCAAGACGGTGCAGGCCATGAGCCGCGCGCTGCTGGACGCCCACGGGGGCGAGGTGCCGCCGCGCATGGAGGACCTGGTGGAGCTGCCCGGCGTGGCGCGCAAGACGGCCAACGTCGTGCTCAACACCGCCTTCCAGCAGGCCTCCGGCGTCATCGTGGACACGCACGTCGCCCGCGTCAGCCAGCGCCTGGGCCTGACGAAGCAGGAGAAGCCGGAGGCCATCGAGACGGACCTGATGAAGCTGGTGCCGAAGGACGACTGGACCTTCTTCGGCCCCGCCGTGGTGCTGCACGGCCGCTACACCTGCGTGGCCAAGAAGCCCAAGTGCGCGGAGTGCGTCTTCAACGACGTGTGCCCGAAGCTGGGCGTGACCTGAGCCGTCACAGGTGCGCGAGCACCGCCAGCGTCAGCACCCAGTCCAGTCCGGCTTCGAGGAAGTAGTAGGTGGAGCCGTCCAGCGACGTGCCGAACCCGGTGCCCAGGTGGCCCAGGGGCCCCGCGAAGAACTTCATGCCCAGCTCGGCCCCCAGGTTGATGGGGGTGCGCCGCGAGGGCGAGTTGTCCAGGTACGGGCCCACCAGCGCCCGGCCATAGGGCGCGAACCAGTTCGTCACGAAGTGCTGGTAACCCACGGTGGCGTTCAGCGACAGCCGCCTCGAGTCCAGGCCCATGTTGGCGCCCAGCGTCAGCCGGCGCGCCTTGAGCCCCATGGGCTGCACGTTCACGTCCAGCGCCCACCCCAACCCGCCATCGAACGGAACGCGCCAGCCGATCGCGAACTCCGTCGTCGACTTGTCGATGGCCAGCGCCTCGTAGCGGAAGTGCGCCGCGCCCGCTGCGTCCCCGCGCGCGTCCTGGATGTCCGCGAGCGCCAGCGCGGCCTCTTCCGAGTCCTCGTCGTACACCTTGCGCAGCGGCGGCTCCGCGCCGTCCAGGTCGCCGCGCGCCAGCCGATCCTTGCCCTGCGTCAGGCAGGCGGACGTGGAGCCCATCGCGCACGCGAGCCCGAAGGCCCGGTCCGCCTCCTCCATGCGGCCATCCACCTGGAGCTGCTTCGCCCAGGTCTCGCAGGCCCAGGCGCTCCCGCCGTCGCACTTCTCTTCCAACGAGGGGGCACGCGTCGCCTCCTGCGTGGTCACGCACGCCACCGTCAGCAGGCACGGCAACAGGCACAGCCAGCGGGCGGGAGACACCGGAAGACCACGGAGGGCTGGGGCCGCGACCATGGTCCACATTCAAACACACCGCCGGGCCGCAGCGTGTCCGGCGCGTTGCGTCTTTCAGCGTTCTTCCAGCGGACCCTCGCCGTCGTGGATGACGCCCGGGTCGCGGCCGATGTCCGGCCCGTCACCGCTGCGCTCATCGGCCTTCTGTTCCTCGGAGGCCGTGTCGCCGGAGCCGCCCACCCCTTCCTGGAAGCCGTCGGCGGCCTCGCGGCTGGACTCGCGGAGGCTGTCCGCGGCCTTGCTGGCGCCGTGCTGGACGTCCTTGGCGGCCTCGCCTACCTCCTGCCCGACCTGCCGGGCGTTCTCGTTGACGGCCTGTTGCTGCCGCTCATTGCAGCCCGTCGTGAAGCTCACGGTTCCAATCACACCCAGCACGACGAGCCCGTTGAAGTGGCGTGTCCACATGGTCGTCTCCCCGAGGGTCCCGGCCCTCATGGGGGAAAACGTAGGCACGCCTGCTCCCCGACAAAGTCCCGGCTTCCTTCCCGGAAGGCGCCCGGGGCCCGCTTGCCTGTCAGCTCCCAGCCCGGGCCCGGCGGAAGGCTTCGGGGGACGTGCGCCACCAGCGCTTGAAGGCGCGGTGGAAGGCCACCGGATCCGCGTACCCCAGCAGGAAGGACACCTCCGCGATGGACATGCGCCGCTGGAGGTAGCCCTGGGACAGCTCGCGCCGGAGCGCCTCCACGATGCCCGCGTAGGTGCGGCCCTCCGCCGCCAGCTGCCGCTGCAAGGTGCGGGGTGGGACGCGCAGGGCCCGCGCCACGGCGGTGAAGGAGAAGTCGCCCCCCGCCAGCGTCCGCCGCACCTGTTCGCGCACGCGGTCCGACAGGGTGTCCGTGACGGGCAGCCGCTCCAGCGCGCGGCGCGCGTGGTGTTCGAAGACGGCGTTGAGCAGCGCGTCCGCGTGGACGAAGGGCCGGTCCGCGTCCGCGTGGGAGAACTCCAGGTCGCTGGCCGGGGCATCGAACTCCAGCGGACAGCCGAAGAGGGCCTCGTGCTCGCGCGTGTCCGCGGGCGCCGCGTGGACGAAGCGCGCGCGCAGGGGCCGCACGTCCGCGCCGGTGAAGACGCGCACGCCCATGGCGAGCTGCACCAGCGCCAGCTCCGTGAGGTGCCGGTGCGCGGGCCGCCAGCAGGGGCCCACCGGCGTGAAGCGCATGCGCACCCCGTGCGGCGTGTCCTCCACGACGAAGCGCTCGCCGTCGCCCCACACGCGCTGGTAGCGGCAGCCGCGCACCAGGGCCTCGCGAAGGTGGGTGCTGGTGAGGATGACGAGCGACGCGGGATCGTCCGCGTCCATCACGTCCAGCCCGGTCATGTGCAGGCCCAGGTGGTCATCCCCGGTTAGCGCCACGGCGCGCTCCAGGATGTCGTCGAGGACGGCGTAGGGGATGCGCGCCTCCGGGTCGTCCAGGTCCGACCACCGCAGTCCCAGCTCCTCGCAGAGCCGTTCCGCGGGCACGCCACGCTTCGCCGCCGCGAGCAGGCCCTGCCGTGCCAGCCGGGCGGAGAGCGAAGGGGGAGCGGAGGACGTCACGGGCAGGGACGCTAGCGACCGCCTGGCGCGGGCGGCAAGCCGTTCTGGCGCGAGCGGTCAGTGCACCGGACGCGCGTGGACGGCACCTTGTCCCGCATGGACTCCACCGCCACCGAGCCCCCTGCCCTGCTGCCCCGCCTGCACCTGTTCGAGCTGATTGATCAATCCTGGTATCCGCCAGCGGTGCGCAACCTGTCCACGGACTACCTGCACACGGTGTCCACGCGGATGGGGCTGTTCGACGCGGCGGCGGACGTGCTCGCGAAGGGGCTGCGGGCGTCCGGCACGGACACGCTGGTGGACCTGGGCTCCGGCGGCCAGGGGCCCGTGCTCCGCCTGCAGCGGCTGCTGAAGTCCCGGCACGGCCTGGAGACGCGGGCGGTGCTCACGGACCTCTACCCCAACGCGGAGGCCGCCCAGCGGGCGCGGACGGAAGGCGCGACGTACCTGTCCCGGCCGGTGGATGCGCGGCAGGTGCCGGAGGACCTGCGCGGCATGCGCACGCTCTTCAACGCCCTGCACCACTTCCGCCCGGAGGAGGTCCGCGAGGTGCTGGAGGACGCGCAGCGCAGGGGTGAGGCTTTCGCGGCCTTCGAGGTGGTGCACCGCACACCGGGCGGCGTCCTGGGCACGCTGCTCGTGCCGCTGCTGGTGCTGCTCTTCACGCCGCTCATCCGGCCGCTGACGCCGCTGCGCCTGTTGCTCACGTACGCGGTGCCGGTGGCGCCGCTGGCGCTCGCATGGGACGGGCTGGTGTCCACGCTCCGGGCCCACCGGCCGGAGGAACTGAAGGCCCTGACGCGGGGCCTCCAGCGCCCCGGCTACACCTGGGAGGTGGGCCAGGTGCGCGAGAAGGGCAAGGGCGCCGTCACCTACGTGCTCGGGATGCCCGCGCGCTAAGTAGGTCGCCAAATGTTCCTGAACGAATCCGAGGCGAAGCGGGGGGGAACGGGCAAGGCCCCTGCATTCGTCTCGGAACTTGTGGCTCCCTACTTAGATAGGCCCTCAGGAGTTCGTTGCCTCATCCGGGGCGGAGGCACGGCTCAAGCGGATACGTCGGGGGCAGTCGGCACAGGAGTGCTCTTTCAGAGGGGCGACGTGCGGGTCTTCATGGACGATGGAAGAAGCGAAGGGCCGTGGCTGCACACGAAGCAGGTCGCCCTGGTGAGCGAGCAACGGAGCTTCCGGAGGCGCGCAGTCCCCTGGGCCTGGGGGCCTGGGTGGCGTGATGCAGTCCGTCCGACAGTCGGATGGGGCTTCCCAAGGTCGCGCCCGGCACGCCCACCCAACGCCCCCCTCATTGGGCGCGCAGGGGGAAGTTCCGAGCGCCTCGGTGGCTGACGTGGGGGCGCCGAGGCCGTGCTCCTCCACGGAAGGGTGTGTCTCAAAAGCGTCGTCTTGCGCAGTGACTGACGCGGGGGCATCAAGGCCGTGCTCCTCAACATACGGGCGTGCATCAAGCGCATCGTCCTGCACGGTGGCTGACGCGGGGGCTTCGAGGAGGCCCTCCTGGGCGCACTGGACCTCGGGAGACACAGGCTCCTGGGGGGCTGGTGCGAAGCGGTTGAGCACGCCCTCATCGCACGCCTTCATCAGCGTAGGCAGCTGGTGCTGAAGTGCCTGCGCGTCGCGCTCGCTCAAGGCGTGCATCGCGCACAGGGCCCACTGGCGCAGGGATTCGCCGCCCATGAAGGACAGCAGCCGGGCCGCGTTGCCTCTCAGGGCCCGTTGCAGGGACTGAATGAGGAGTAGGTGCCCTGGACGTGACGCCGCCTGGGCCGCCAGCCGCAGCAACTCGAATTCCAGCTGCGCGCACCGTGCCCCGGGGTTCCAGTGCGCCGCGTCCGAGAGCCTGTAGCAGGTGTCCTCCAGCAGGCTCACGTCCCGCTCGGAGGCACTCGCGCAGCAGTCCGCCAGGAGCTCCACCAGCACCTGCCGCTTGAGGCTGAAGAAGCCCTCCAGCAGCCGCCGGCATTCCTCGGAGCGCGCGTCATGCAGCGCCAGGCCCAGGTTCTCCAGCGTCAGCGACTCATCCAGCGCCACCGCACGCGTCACCCGGCCGGGACGCTGCACCACCAGGCCTCGCGCCGCCAGCCGCCGCAGCGCTTCGCGCACGGTGCCTCGACTCACCCCATAGCGACGCGCCAGCACCTGCTCCGAGCCAATCTGCCCGTTCCTCGGCAGCCTCCCGAGCGAAATCTCGCGCTCGAGTTGCTCCTCCACGTACGCCACGAGCCCCACCCGCACCATCACCGTCCTCCTCCTCGTCTCAGCCTCGCCCATCCAACCAGAGGGGTCTGACATGGACGCGTGGGCACATTGTTCTCGGCGGCTGCCGGGCCAGGCCGGCCTGGGCCCCAGGCAGTGCGAACCTGTCCGACTGTCAGACAGGTTTGGCGAAGGCGCGCCCGGCGGGCGCCCCCGCCCGTGGGCCCGCCGTCACGCCCGCGGATGCACACCGTCGCGACTCACCGCTGCGCTTCGCAAGGCGCGCGTCTTCGCGGAGAACCTTCAGGCCGCAGGCCTTGTTCATCAACTTCTGGCCACCTACTTAGACGGGGATGTCCTCCCACGGCTTCCACCACGGCATCAGTTCCCCGGGGTTTCCGGCGACGCGTCGTCCGCGGCAGGCGGCTCGTGGTTGAACTCCTCTTCCGGGTCGTAGGCGTCGCTCGAGTCCATCCCCGTTTCGTCCTCGGGGTAACTGACGGGCTCGGCCTCCACCCCCTCCTCCGGCGCATGGACGGACTCGGGTTTCATGAACTTGAAGCCGGTGTTGTCCGTGTCCGCGTCGTCCGCGCAGCCAAAGGGGCTGGTGAAGAGGCGCAGCACCGTCACCCGGTCCCAGTTCCGGTCGTTGTCGAAGATGACGGAGTCCTTGATCGTCTCCGAAGCCCCCGGGGCCAGGCTGAAGTCTCCCTCCGGCGACTCCTCCAGGTGGGGGGCGCCCTCCTGCCCCACATACGCCCGCAGGCACCCCGAGCCCGACGACCGGTGGTCACTCACGTTCTTCACCGTGTACGTGAGGGTGTAGTCGTCGGACAGCCCGGCCTGGGTCAGCTCGACGCCGGACACCTCGAAGTCGGTCGCCTTCGAGTCCTGCTGCGGCTGAGGCGGAGGCGCGTCCGCCGGAGCGGGCTGGCCCGTGGGCAGCAGGCGCAGCAACTCACTGGTCGCCACGGGGGCTCCGCTCGAACAGCGGTATTCGCCGGCCGTGTAGAGCATCACGGTCCGGGTCTGCTTCCAGGACGTCCCGCCCAGGGACACCTTGTCCTCAAACGTGTCCGTCGTCCCACCCTTCACGGTGATGCCGCCCATCCGCTTCACTTCAATGACCCTGCCCTGGTCGTCGTGCAGCGACAGGCATGCATCCCCGCGCCCCTGCGCCGTGCCCGGATTGGTCAGCGTGTAGGTCACCGCCATGCGGTTGTCCTGGAACTTGAGCGTCACGTCCGAGAACCGCAGCGGCTTCACCACCTTCGCGACCGTCCCCGCGTCCGGAGCGCCCGCGTCCGCCACGGCGACGGCCACCACGCCCGCGTCCACGGGCGCGCTCGCGGGGGGCTGCTCCTTCTTGCACCCGGCGCCCCACACCGCCGCGCATCCCAGCAGCAGCACACCCAGCGCGTTCCCGCGCCGCTGATCACTCCGCGTCATGAAGCCCCCTCCACTGCACTTTTTCCGTCGGGTTTCATATGGGACACCGCCACGGCGCGGCAAGACGGCCCCACTTCGCGCGTGCTTGACGCCGCAGGTCCGGAGCGCTCGGATGCGCGGCACCTATGCCCACTCCCAAGCTGCTCACCCGCGCGGAAGCCACCGACTACCAGGAAACGTCTCGCAGCGCCGACGTGGTCGCCTTCGTCGACGCCCTCTGTGCCCAGACGAAGCTCGCGAAGCGCGTGGACTTCGGCCAGAGCGGTGAAGGCCAGCCGCTCATGTCGCTCATCCTGAGCGACCGCAACTGCTTCACGCCGGAGCTGGCGAAGAAGCAGAAGAAGCTCATCGTGATGGTGGAGGCCAACATCCACGCCGGCGAGGTGGAGGGCAAGGAGACCCTCCAGGCGCTCGCGCGCGACCTCACGCTCACGTCCATGGGCAAGAAGCTGCTGGACCGGCTGTGCATCGTCTTCGTCCCCAACTTCAACCCGGACGGCAACGACCGCATCAGCAAGGGCAACCGCGCGCTGGACCTGAAGAACCTGGAGGGCCAGGTGAACCCGCCCGGCGGCGTGGGCATGCGCTACACGGGCGAGGGCTGGAACCTCAACCGCGACAACATGAAGCAGGAGGCGCCGGAGACGCGCGCCCTCGCGAAGCTGTACCAGGCGTGGTGGCCGCACCTCTTCGTGGACTGCCACACCACCGACGGCAGCATCCACGGGTTCGACCTCACCTTCGACATCCCGCACGGCAACGCGGACCTCCTGCACACCTCGCGCGACTACAACCGCGAGCTGGCCGAGCGCGTGTCCGCCGCGGTGAAGACGAAGCACGGCTTCGACAGCTTCTGGTACGGCAACTTCCGCAAGGAGGGCGACCCGCGCTCCGGCTGGCACACCTACCCCGCCCTGCCCCGCTTCGGCAGCCACTACCGCGGCCTGCTGGGCCGGCTGGACGTGCTGCTGGAGACGTACAGCTACATCGACTTCCCCCGCCGCTGCGCCGTCATCCGCGCGTGGGTGCTGGAGCTCATCCGCGACGCGGCCCGCTACGCGAAGGAGTACCGCCGGGTCACCGAGTTCGAGGAGGCCGCCATCATCGCGCGCGGCCAGAACCCCAACGTGCGCGAGTGGGTGGGCATCAACTACGGCGTCGCGCAGCGCGCGTCGGACGGCGCGCTGGTGTTCGACTACCCGGCCTACGTGAAGGACGGTGACACGGCCGTCATCAACTCCTTCGACGAGGCCAGCATCCAGGGCCGCCGATACCCGGGCAAGCGCAAGAAGGTCTACAAGACGCCGCACCACCGCACCTTCGTGCCCACGCAGGCGGTGAGCACGCCGGCCGGGTACCTGGTGCCCGCGTCGCTGGCCTCGCGCCTGGACGGCCACGGCATCCGCTACGAGAAGCTGGCCAAGGCGCAGCGCTTCCAGGTGGACAGCTACCGCATCGCCCGCCGCGAGGAGACCTTCAGCCCGGACGTCGCCGCCAACGTGCCGCCCCCGGGCCAGGACGAGGTGCCGCTCAGCCAGAAGCCCAAGCCGGTGCGCTTCGAGACCATCCTCACCGTGGCCCCCGAGCGCTCCGAGCAGGAGTTCCCCGCCGGCACCCTCCTGGTCGGTACCGACCAGCGCACGGGCACGCTCATCACCTACCTGCTGGAGCCGCACTCGGACGACGGCTTCTGCCGCTGGCAGTTCCTGGACGACAGCCTCAAGGTGGGCGAGCTGTACCCCATCCACCGGGTGGTGGAGTCCACGCGGGCCCCCCAGAAGGTGGAGTAGGCGGTCCGCCACCGGACGCCGCCTTGCCCCCCGGTTTGTCATGCCCGGGGGCATTGGCCCTAGACTGGTGCCCGCTGGACCCGCGGAGCAGGTGCGGGGGCGCGCGGGAGGCCCCGGATGGCAGGCATGTGGCAAACGCCCCGGGGCACGCGCCTTCCGGGGCGCGAAGGCGTGACGCGCGTGGGAGGCCTGCTGGCCCTGGCGCTCTGCATGGCGCTGGGCTTCGTCGCCGTGCGCGCCTGGAGGCAGCGAGGCACCGGGCCGGAGACCCCGGCGCTGTGGCTCTCGGACGCGTCCCACCGTCCCCTGGAGGTGCGGCTGAGCCTCCCTGCCGCGGACGTGTACCGCCCCCATGCGCCGCCCCGGGGCGGGGACACGCTGGCCCCGCCGGTGCCCCTGGGCGCGCTGTCCCGCCTGGAGGAGCGCGGGGATGCGCACGGCGTGGGCGTCAGCTACCTGCTGCATGGCGACACGGAGCAGGCGCGCGCGTACCTGATGCGCACGTCCCCGTCGTTGGACCGGGACAGCGACCTGGCCGCCGTCGCCATCCTGCGCGGCCGCTCCGACGAAGCCCTGACGTTGCTGGACGCCACGCTGGAGGCCATGCCCGAGCACCCGCAGGCGCGCTGGAACCAGGCCGTGATGGCGCGCGAGCTGGGGCTGACGCTCCTCGCGGCCACGGCGTTCGAGGCGGTGGCCGCGAAGGGCGAGCCCGGCTGGAGCGACGAGGCGCGCGAGCAGGCGCGGACGTTGCGCGCCCGGTTCCAGGCGCGGGCGGATGCATGGAAGGCCACGCGCGAGGCGCTCCTCGCCCGGCTGCGCTCGCCCCAGGCGCCGCTGCCGGTGGAGGGAGCGGCCCGCTTCCCGGGCCTGGCGCGCGAGTCCTTCTACGACCTGCTGGCGACGGCGGAGGACTCCGCGCGGGTGGAGGAGCTGCTGCCGCTGGCGCGGGTGCTGGACCACGCGGCCGGAGGCACCGTGCTGGAGGACACCGTGCGGCGGGTGGCGAAGCTGGACTTCGCGCGCCGGGCGCCGCTCGCTCGGGAGTACGCGAAGCTGGTGCAGGACGCGCATCCCAGTCCGGCGGGCTTCATCGAACGGCTGCGCCAGGAGGCCACGGCGAAGGATGTGCTGCTCGGCGCGCTCCTGCGCACCCCGGGCGTGGCGCGCACGCATGAAGAGCTGCGCGCCCTGACGGTGGGAGAGACGGACCCGTGGATCCTCCTACGCGTGGCGCAGGAGGAAGCGCGGCTGGACGACCTGTCGGGACAGGGGCCCCAGGCCGGGGACCGGCTGCGGGAGACGCTGAAGGAATGCCGCGCGCGCAAGCTGCCCCTGCGCTGCGTGGACGTGCTCCTGCGGCTGAGCAGCCGCGCGACCGCGTCCAACCGGCTGATGGAGGCGGAGGAGGCCGCGAGCACCGCGTGGCAGGAGGCCGCCGCGCTGGGGGAATGGGACCGCGAGGGCGCGGCGCTGGTGATGATGGCCAACGCGACGCGCTTCCAGGTGCGGGTGGCGCTCTCGCGCGCCTACCTCATGGAGTCCCTGGCTCGCCAGCCCGATGACTGCAAGGCCCGCACGCAGGCGCACCTCAACCTGGCCTCGCTGGCGCTGATGCGCTTCCGTCCGCAGGAGGCGCGGCAGGAGCTGGAGGAGTCACTGGCCTGCAGTCAGTCGCCGGGGCTCCAGGCCGCGTGGATCCTCGCGGACCTGGCGCGCCTGGCGCCCCGGCCATCCGACGCGGCACGCCTGAGCGCGCAGCTGGAGCGGGTGTCACCGCTGCGGGAAGACGCGGGGCGGCGCGTGCTGGCCACGCTCATCCGGGGACGGTTCGAGGTGGACCGGGACTGGCGCGAGGGCCAGCGGGTGCTCCGGCAGGCCATCGCGGAGGCGGAGCCGCTCTTGCGCGTGAACGCGGATGCACGCGACGCGAGGGCGGTGGCCTTCCAGACGCTGGCGGTGAGCGCGGGCCACGCCGGGGCCTTCCGGGAAGCGATGGACGTGGTGGCCGAAAGCCTCCATGTGCCCGTGCCGGAGGGCTGCGTGCTGGCGGCGGCGGTGGAGGCCGAGCGCACCGTGACGGTGGTGCGCGGGCCACAGGGCCAGGTGCAGGGACGCTATGACGCCTCGCGCACCACGCCCCTGCGCGACGATTTGACGGGGCTGGTGCCCGCGGACCTGGTGGACCTGCTGCGCGACTGTCCCCGCGTGGCGGTGCTGGCCGCGCCCCCGCTGGACAGCCGCGCGGGCATCCTGCCGGCGAACCTGGCCTGGAGCTACCGGGTCAGCACGGGCGCGCACGCGAGCTCCCCCGCGAAGCCCCCGCTGCACGTCGTCGTCTCGGACGTGGAGCCGCCGATGACGCTGAGGCTGGCGCGGCTGCCTTCCGCGACGGACGTGGACCTGGCGGGGGCGCAGCGGCTCTTGCGGCTCAAGGGCGCGCAGGCCACGCCCGAGCGCGTGCTGGAGGCGATGGAGCAGGCCACGGACATCGACATCCACGCGCACGGCGTGGTGGACCGCGCGCTGTCGGACGCCACGGTCATCGCGCTGTCGCCGCAGCAGGACGGCCGCTACGCGCTCACCGCGGAGGAGCTGCGCCGCCGTCACCTGCAGGGTGCGCCGCTGGTGGTGCTGGGCGCCTGCAGCGCGGCCCGCCTCGCGCCCATCCTGCATGAGACGTCATCGCTGCCGCAGGCGTTCGTCGCGTCGGGAGCCCGGGCGGTCTTCGCCGCCACGGCGGAGATTCCCAACGACGCGGGCGCCTTCTTCCGCGCGGTGCGCGAGCGCATCCAGTCCGGCGAGGAACCCTCCCAGGCCCTGCGCGCCGAGCGCCTCGACTGGCGCAAGAAACAGCCCGGCATGCGCTGGGTGGACAAGGTCCTGCTGTACCAGTAGCGCCCGGCGCGGCTCAGTCCCTCGGAGGCAGGGGCGACGGCTGGGGCTCCGCGTCGGCGTCCCACGTCACGTTGGGTTCAGGCAGCGCGAAGGACTCGAACGAGACGGCGACGCCGCCGTCTGGCGCACTGAAGCCGTACCACCACCCCACCGGCAGCAGCAGCAGCTCTCCGGGCGACAGCCTCACCTCCAGGCGCAACGGGGCGTCGTCGCCCCCGGGCTCGGCCGACGCCGTGGTTACGCGCCGCAGCTCGAACGCCGGGACGAGCTGGAGCCGCCGCTCCCCGTGCACCTGCGCCAGCAGCACGTTGCGCCGCGCCGAGCGCAGGGGGACCTCCGCCCCGGGCGGCTCCCACCACAGCCGGGGCTCGCACGCGCGAGCGTCCTCCGCCGTGAAGCCCCGGAGCGTCGTCAGGCCCCGAGCCAGGGACTCCAGCCGGGGGTCCTCGAACAACGGCACGCAGCACGCGTGTCTCGCCTCACGCTCGCCCAGGAGCGCGGCGACGTTCCCGGGGCTCCAGGCCCGCGACTCCAGCGACGCGCTCCAGCCCTCCCGCAGCACCACCGGCAGGTTGTCGAAGTAGTAGCGGTCGAAGAACGCGGCGGGCGCCAGCGCTTCATGCCGGTCCACCCGCGGAGGCCCTTCCGTCTGCTGGAACAGCTCCGCGTACACGTCCAGCAGCCCCTCCAGCTTGCGCTGCATGCCCACCGCGCGCAGCGCTCCCGCGACGATGGGCTCCTGTTGCTCCACCTCCACCGCCCGCCGCGCCTGCTCCGCCGTCACGCCCGCCTGCTCCAGCGACGCCACCAGCTCCTTCGGCGACGCACCGCGCACCAGGTTCTCCACCAGCCACCGCCGCCACTCGGGCGTCAGCGGCGAGGTCCCCGCCTCCACCTCTCGCGAAGCTCTCATCGGTGCTCCTCCGAGGGCGTGGCGCCCAGCCAGCCCTCCCGCCAGCAGGTGTTCATCCCGGGTGTCTGCTCGAAGCTCACGAACGTCACCGACAGGCTCGGGTCCAGCGCCCGCAGCGCATGCCACCACCCCACCGGGATGAAGAGCGTGTCCCCCGGCCCCACCTCCACCGTGTGCAACGCCACCCGGGCGAAGTCCGGGAAGCGCTCCAGGTCCGGCGCCAGCACGTCCACCGCGCTGTAGAAGCCGCGCACGTTGGCCATCCACGGCGTCTCCCACGAAGGCGCCAGCCACACCTGCTTGCGCCCCCACACCTGACAGAACAGGACGTTGAGGTGATCATGGTGCAGGTTGGACAGCGTCCCCGCCGGCCCCAGCCACAGGTGCACGCGGTCGGGCTCGCGCAGGTCCGGCTGGATGTAGCCCTCCGGCGCACGCAGGTCCTCCAGCAGCGGCCGGAACGCATCGCGCAAGAGCAGGCTGTTTCGAGCCACCAGATACATGTCGTTCGCCGGCGCACCGTCGAACCGCGCCAGCAGCTCCCGCAGCGGCACGTCCCGGCGCAGGCGGTCCGCGTGGAGGTCCGGCAGCGCCTGGGCATCGCGCCCCGCCATCACCTCCACCGTCTCGTCCCCGAAATGCTCGGCCAGCCACGCGGGCGTCCACCGCGTCCGAGCCGGCCAGTCCTCCATCAGCCCCTCAATCACAACCGGCTGGTTGCGCCGGTAGTATTCATTGAAGAACTCCGCCGGAGCCAGCCGCGACCGCCGCTCCACGCGCGGACCTGGCAATGCCTGTCTTCGCAAGGCCGACCGCGTCGCGAGCAACGATTCAAGCAATCCCAGACGTGTCGTGAATTCACGAGCCCGCGTCAGGACGGGATGTGTCTCCGCGTCCCGAATCGTTTCCCAGACAACCTCCGGGGCCACTCCCGCCGCCTCCAACCGGGCTCGCAGGCTCTCGGGGGGCACCCCACGCGCAAGGTTATTCGCGAGCCACGTTCTCCATTCAGGGGGGAAGGAAGACGTCATCGCCGGCCCCCTTGAGTCGGGCTGAACCATTTGGGTCGTCCACATCCACCACGAGCGGACTCCATGACGCCTCCCGAGAACTCATACAAAATCGTCCCGAACCCCAATCCCCCGGTTGCCCCCGAGCAGGAGGACCTCCGCCGGAAGCGGGCGCCTGAAGTCCCCGCGCCCACGCCGCCGCCTTCCACGCCGCCCCTTCCTCAAACGCCGAAGGGCGAAAACCTCAACGACTGACGCAAGCCATTGAAGCGGGACAAGGCACACCTCAACCGAAGGTGTGCCACCGCGCGTTTCCGCCCGGGACCTCCAGTGACTGGAACGTCAGCGACACGCTCACGTCCAGCGCGTACACCTGGTGCCACCAGCCCACGGGGATGAAGAGCATCTCCCCCGGGCCCACCACCACCTCGTGCACGTGCGCGGCGGCGAAGTCCGGGAAGCGCTCCAGGTCCGGCGCCGCGGCGTCCACGGCGCTCCACACGTGCTCGTGGTTGTACAGGCGAGGCGTCTCGAAGGACGGAACCAACCAGAAGCGCTTGCGCCCGTGGACCTGGCAGAACAGCACCGAGTCCACGTCATGGTGCAGCGCCGTGCGCGTGCCCGCCGGGCCCACCCACAGCTTGAGGCCCCCGTGCTGCCGCTTCGGGTACACGAAGCCCGGGGCCGGCCGCAGGTCCTCCAGCAGCCCCCGCAGCTCCGGCCGCTCCAGCGCGAAGTTGCGAGCGGTGAGGTACAGGTCGTTGGTGGGCCCGCCCTGCTCCAGCCGGTGGAGGAAGTCCGCCAGCCGCATCACCGTGCGGCACGCGTCCGGGGACAGGTCATGGTCCGCGCGGGCTTCGCGGCCCGCCATGACCTCCACCTCCACGTCGCCGTAGTCGCGCGCCAGCGCCTCCGGCCGCCAGCGCTCCAAGAGCGGCCAGCCCTCCAGGAAGTCCTCCAGCACGACAGGGCGGTGCGCCCGGTAGTAGCGCGCCTGGAACTCCTCCGCGGACACGCCCCGCCGCCGCTCCACTCCCCGGCGCGACTGCCCATGCAGCGAAGCGCGCGCGTCCAGGAGCGACACCACCTCCGCCGCCCGCGCCCCGTGCGCCCCCCCGGCCTCCACCGCCGGGTGCCGCCCTGCGCGCGCGACTTCCGAACGGGCCTCCTCCGGGGCCATCCCTCCGGCGACCAGTGCCCGGGCCAGCGCCTCCACGGGCACGCCACGCAGCAGGTTCTCCGACAGCCACGCATCCCACGAGGGTGACAGGGCCATGGCCCCACTCTAGGCCACCCGCGAAGCGGCACGGAAAGGGGGCCCTCTCCCCACATGCCCTACAGGGTCAACGCCCCCTTGAGGCCCAGCACCACGATGTTGCGCGCGTCCTCGTCACCGCCGGGGCGGATGTATTGGAGGTTGGGCCGCAGCACGAGCCACGGCGTCGCGTGGAGGCTGTAGTACAGCTCGCCCAGGTACTCCGTGCGAGGCACCACCGTGGTGGGGTCCTGTGCCTGCTTCAGCCGCTGCGCGGTGACGTAGCGCCCGTTGGAGTGCGTGCGGCCCAGCGCGAAGCCCACGTCGTCATCCGCCCGGCCGAAGACGCCCGTGTACCCCAGGCCCAGCGAGTACTGGCTGTCCTGCGCGGAGGTCCTCCGGTCCGTGTGCGTCAGGCGCAGGAAGACGTTGAGCCCCTGCGCCGCGTTCTCCGCGCCCAGGACGTGCGTGAGCTGCTGGCGCGCGACGAGGTACGCGCCGTAGCGCCCGTCGCGCTCCACGTCGGCCAGGAGCACGTCCGGCGCGTTGGACGTGTCGTACCAGACGCCCAGCTTGTAGAGCCCCTCCAGCCGCCCGCCCAGGAACTTCGGGTTCCACCCCAGCTCCAGGGGCAGCATCACGCCCGTCGCGCCGCTGAAGTGCCCCAGGTAGAAGGCCTCCTCCAGGTTGCGCGGGTTCACCTCGTAGGCGGCCAGCTGCACGTAGGCCACCTTCGCCACGTCCACGCGCAGCCGCGTGCCCCACTGGCTCACCGGCCAGTTGAACCAGTAGTTGCCCACGATGTTGCCGGGCTGCGCGCCGCAGAAGTTCAGGTTCTGGAAGTCGCAGGGGAAGTCCGCCGTGTCCTCGCCCATGGGGACGCGGCCCAGCTTCAGGTGCACCCGCCCGTCCCAGAGGAGCTGGTCGTACCAGAGCTGCGTGAGGCGCCCGACGTTGCCGCGCCCGTACACCTCCTGCACCAGCTGGAGGTTCCCCAACGCCATGTCCGCGTTCAGGTTGTTGCCGTTGCGGTGCGTGAACGTGAACTGGAAGGTGCCACCCTTGAGCCCGGCCAGCTTCTCCAGGTCCAGCCCCAGCCCCACGTTGAGCTGGCCCGCCTGCCGCAGCGCGTGCCCCTTGCCGCCGCGCGCGTTGTAGGCAAGCTCCGTCACGTAGCGGGCCTGGAGCCCGACACCCAGCTCGAAGAGCAGCCCGCGCGCCCCGCCCCATCCACCGCTGAGGCCCGGGGGCATCTTCGTCTCGGCGGCGAAGGCCGGTCCCGCGCACAGCAGGGCCCACGCCAACCCCCACGCCCATACGGCCCGTGCCCGCATCGCGCCCGCTCCCTCGCACGCCACGGGTCCTCAATGGCAACGCGCGTCAGGATGTCCAGCCGTGCAGGAGGGCCGTCCGTCACCTTCCCGCCACTCCCCGGGCCTTTCGCGGGGCCCGGGGTGCGGCGAGGAACGAAAGCGGCACGCCGGGAGTGTCCTCCACCCGGCGTCGTAACGCTGACTACTTCTGCGGCAGCGGCACCGTGCGCACGTGCAGGTCGCGCAGCTGCTTCTCGTCCACGTCGCCGGGGGCGCCCGTCATCGTGTCCGTGCCCGTCTTCGTCTTGGGGAACGGAATCACGTCGCGCAGGGACTCCGCGCCCGTCAGCAGCATCACCAGGCGGTCCATGCCCAGCGCGATGCCGCCGTGCGGGGGCGCGCCGAACTTGAGCGCGTCCAGCAGGAAGCCGAACTTCACGCGCGCCTCCTCCTCCTGGATGCCCAGCGCCTTGAAGACCTCGCTCTGCACCTTCGGGTCATGCAGGCGGATGGAGCCGCCGCCAATCTCGAAGCCGTTGAGCACCACGTCGTAGCGGTGGCACTTCACGCGGCCGGGGTCGGTCCCCAGGTACTGCACGTCCTCGTCGTGCGGCCGGGTGAAGGCGTGGTGCGCCGCGGCCCAGGTGTTCGTCTCCTCGTCGAACTCGAAGAGGGGCGGGTTCACCACCCAGAGGAACTTCCACTGGCCGCCGCTGCCGTACTCGGGGATGAGCCCCAGCTTCTTCGCCACGTGCACGCGCAGGTTCGCCATCACCGTGTGCACCAGCGACTCGCGGCCGAACTGGAACAGGATGAGGTCGCCCGTCTTCGCGTTCACGGCCTGGTTGATGGCCTGCCGCAGCGCCGGCGTAATCGTCTTGGACAGCGGGGACTGGGTCCACTCACCGCCCTCGCCCACCTTCGCGCGCGCCAGGCCCTTGGCGCCCGCCTGCTTCGCGAAGTCCTCCAGCTTGTCGCTCTCCGCGCGGGACAGCGCCTTCTCCGCCGGGACGACCATCGCCTTGACGATGCCCTTGTCCTGCACCGCCTCCCACATCATGGGCACGCCGCCCTGGGCGCCGTGCTCGCGGATGACGTCGGTGAGCACCACGTGCTCCAGCCCGAAGCGCAGGTCCGGCTTGTCGTTGCCGTACTTCGCCATGGACTCGTAGAAGTCCATGCGCATGAAGGGCGTCGGGATGTCGATGCCCAGCACCTCGCCCCACAGCTTCTTCAGCAGGCCTTCGATGATGGTGAAGATGTCGTCCTGGGTGACGAAGCTCATCTCCACGTCGATCTGCGTGAACTCCGGCTGCCGGTCCAGGCGCAGGTCTTCATCGCGGAAGCACTTCACGATCTGGAAGTACCGGTCGAAGCCCGCGACCATGAACAGCTGCTTGTAGAGCTGCGGGCTCTCCGCCAGCGCGTAGAACTTGCCCGGGTTCAGGCGGCTGGGGACCAGGAAGTTGCGCGCGCCGCCCGGCGTGTACTTGCCCATGAAGGGCGTCTCCAGCTCCAGGAAGCCGTTGCCCGCCATGTAGGAACGCGCGAGCGTGTTCATCTTCGAGCGCGTCATCAGCGTCTTCTGGAGGGGCCCGCGGCGCAGGTCCAGGTAGCGGTGCGCCAGGCGCTTCTCCTCGGACGTGTCCACGTTGTCCTCGATGAGGAACGGCGTGGGCTCCGAGCGGTTGAAGATGGTCAGGTCCGAGGCCTTCACCTCGATCTCCCCCGTCTTCATCTTCGGGTTCACGTTCTTGCCGCGCGACAGCACCTTGCCCTTGATGCCGATGCAGTACTCCAGGCGCAGGTGGCCGGCCGTCTCGTGGGCTTCCTTGCTGTCCGGCTCGAACACCACCTGGGTGAGCCCTTCGCGATCCCGCAGGTCGATGAACACCGCGCCACCGTGGTCTCGGCGGTTGTGCACCCAGCCGAAGAGGACCACCTCTTCGCCAACGTTCGCGGCCGTGAGCTGACCGCAGGTGTGGGTACGCTTGACCTCTGAAATGAACGGGACCGCCATGGAGACCGCCTGCGTTTGGTTCGGGAAGGAAGGCCGGGCACCATAGCGGATCGAGGAAACGACGCGTCAAGGAATCCTGGCTCGGGCGCCCCCCTCGTGGCTGCCCGCCAGCCCGGTCTCGTTCGGAGGGGAATACACGTTCCGGGCGGTCCGGAGTAAAACGGGCGTCATGCTCCGAACAGTCATCACCGCCGCCGTCGGGCTGACCCTGGCCACGGGCTGCGCGCCGGACAGCGAGGCCCCCGTGAAGGTCTCCGTCCTGTCCCGCTCCAGCAATGGCCAGTACGTCCCCACGCAGGTCGAACTCACCACCATCGAGGACGTCGTCGGCCTGAAGGGCACCGTCGGCGACCTCCAGGGCGGCGCCCGCATCGTCATCGACGCGAACGACCCCGGGCTCCAGAACGCCACGGAGGACACCATCGCGGACGTGCTGCTCAAGAAGTCCGGCCACGACGTGAAGGCCAGCTACATCACCCAGAAGGATGAGAAGACGGGCGAGGACGTCCTCTGGCCCGCGGACTTCCACTCCTGGAACATGGTGACCTCGTATTACAACCTCGAGCGCGCCAACGAGTACTTCCGCACCGTCGCCAACGTGAAGGTCGTGACCTTCGAGCCCACGCCGACGCTCTACTACTTCCCGGAGTTCATCCAGACGCAGGTGAGCAAGGAGCCGGCGGAGGACAACGCCATCTTCTACCCGGTGCTCCAGTCGTTCCTGGTGCTCCCGTTCGAGAAGATCCAGCGCGCCCCGCTGCCCCTCAACGCGGCGGTGATGGCGCACGAGTACTCGCACCTCGTGTTCAACCGGCTGGCGTACGCCGGCCAGTCGCTGCCCCTGGCGCTGTCCGTCTGGGGCTCGCAGGCGCCCAGCCAGGGCGCCAACGTGCTCAAGTCCTTTGACGAAGGCCTGGCGGACTACCACGCCTACGGCGCCACCTGCCGCAGCCCCAGCGGGTGTGACCCCCGCTTCATGGCGCCCTCCTTCGACGGCGGCCCCTACGCCGGCGTCACCGACGCGCGGGACCTGTCCAACGGCAACCGCTGCATGAGCGCGCTCCTGTACGCCCGCGTGCAGCAGCAGGACCTGAACACCTTCTCCGCCGACGGCGCCGAGTACATGGTGGGCACGCTGCTGGCGACCGCGCTCTACCAGGCGGGCCGCTCCACCGGCCAGGAGGCCCAGCTGCAGCGCGACATCGTCTCCGCGTACTACGACACGGACCCTGGCAAGCCGGGCATCTACCAGTACACGCAGATGGTGCTGGGGGACCAGTCGCTGTTCACGCTGGCCATCCCCGCCCGGGCCATCATCTCGCACATCACCGACCTGGAGCTGCGCAAGGCCGTCTGCAACGAGTTCATGGACCACCTGCAGATCCCGCGCGCGGACCTCATCGGCGACAACCTCTGCCCGGCCAGCGCGGCGGGCGGCACCACCTGCCCCAGCATCTTCGAATGAGGCCCGCTCCCTTGAACACCTGGCTCAAGGCCTGCCTCGCTGGCAGCCTGCTCATCACCCCCGCCGCCTTCGCCCAGAGCGCGGACGACGACGACCCCTACGCCTACCCGGAGCAGGAAGCCGAACGCGCCCAGGAGAAGGCCCAGAAGGAGGACGACGACGCGTACGAGCGGCGCCGCAAGCTGGTGGATGAAACGGACGAGTTCCGCGAGGCCGCCGAGCGCGAGAACGACGACGGCTTCCGGGCCATGGCCCGCCTGGACGACCCCAACCTGGGCGTCGCGGTGGAGCTGGTGGCCGGCCTGTTGATGGTGGACAGCGCCCGCGGTGACTTCTCCGACAACAAGCCCGGCCTGGGCGTGCGCGCCACCTGGGAGTTCGGCCGCTCGTTCTTCACCGAGAACGAGACCCTGCGCGAGGCCCTCTTCGCGGACCTGCGCTGGATCTACGGCAGCCTCAGTGACGGCACGGAATTCATCAAGGGGGACACGCGGCTTCACTACTTCACGCTCGCACCCGCCTGGTTGTTCCGCTTCGGCGACTCGCCCTTCGGTCTGTTCCTCCAGGCCGGTGGCGGACTCGCCTATCAGAACACCGGCATCACCATTGGCGAGGACGAGACCCAGGTGAACGGCCTCAAGCCCGTCGTCCAGTACGGCCTGGGCATCCGCGGCCGGCCCGCGCTGTCGCGCACGCTGAACCTCACCTTCCGCCTGGAGGCCATGGGCTTCAGGCGCGGCTACGCCAACGACTTCTTCATCGGCGGCAGCGCCGGCGTCGGCTTCTAGCGCCTGGCCCTTGGACGTCCCTTCGGCCCCCGCGCCCTTCCCACCCGGGAAGCGGTGGCGGGGGCTGAACTTTTTCCCCCTTTTGCCCTCCCTCCAGGGCCGCGCTCCTTGGCCTTCCAAGGAGATGGACCGCTGGCACGACCCCTGCTTACACTCGCCCCGGGTGGGGGAGTCTGGGGCGTCGGGCTGGAGGTGGAAGATGAACGGTGGTCAGGAACAGGAACAGGGCAACACGCGGCACTGGGATCCGGTGTGCGGCCGGCACCTGGAGGCCCCGGAGGGCCATCCCTCGTCGGAGTACAAGAAGCGCCGGTACTTCTTCTGCTCGGAGGGCTGCCGCACCGCCTTCGAGCGCCAGGCGGAGCGCTTCCGCCTCAACGAGCTGGCGCGGGCCGGCGCGCTGATGTCGCCGGGCCGGGTGCGCTGGGGGCTCGCGTAGCGAAGGAGTACCGCGGACGGCGTCAGGCGGCCTGACGCACGTCCTTGAGGCGCAGGGACAGCTTGCGCTGGCCCCGGAAGGTGTCGAAGCCGGCCTGGAAGGCCAGGTCCACCGGCCCCTCCACCAGCGACACGCGGTCCGCCATGCCGAAGCCGATGGCGTCCAGCTCCGGCGCGTCCACGAGCGCGAGCTTGAGGTGCCCCGCGCCGCTGGCGCCGGACTTCGGGGGCAGCACGCGCGGCCGGGCCTGCTGGCCGCGCAGCACCAGCACCGGCTCCGGGTTGCCCTGGCCAAAGGGCCCCAGCTTCTGCAGCGACTCCACCGCCGTCGCGTCCAGGTCGCGCGGGTTCACCACCGCGTCCACGCGGCAGCGCGGAATCAGGTCCTCGGGCGTCAGGCGCTGGAGGGCAATCTTCGCGAAGGCCTCGCGCAAGGCGGGCAGCTGCTTCGCGTCCACGGTGAGGCCGGCGGCGTGCTTGTGCCCGCCGTAGCGCATGAGCAGGTCCGAGCAGCCGGTGAGCGCGTCGTACAGGTGGAACGCCTCGATGCTGCGCGCCGAGCCCTTCCCCACCCCGTCCTTCACGCCCACCATCACCGTGGGCCGGTGGTAGCGCTCCACCACGCGCGACGCCACGATGCCGATGACGCCCGGGTGCCAGCCCTCGTCGTAGAGCACCAGCCCGCGCGCGTCCTTGTGCTCCTCCGCCTGCGCCAGCGCCTGCGTGAGGATGCTGCTCTCAATGCCCTGCCGCTCCGCGTTCGCGCGATCCAACACCTGCGCCAGCGAGCGCGCCGTCTCCACGGAGTCCGCGCACAGGAGCTGGAGGCCCAGCGACGCGTCGTGCAGGCGGCCCGCGGCGTTGATGCGGGGCCCCAGGCGGAAGCCCACCTGCCCCGCGGTGACGGACGCGTCCGGCTCCATGCCGGCCACCTCCTTCAGCGCGCGGATGCCGGGGCGGCGGCCCTGGGACAGCTCCTGGAGGCCGTGCGCCACGAGGATGCGGTTGGCGCCGGTGAGCGGCACCACATCCGCCACGGTGGCCAGCGCCACCAGGTCCATCAGCGCCTTGAGGTTGGGTTCTTTGCGCGTGGCGAAGAAGCCGTCGTCGCGCAGCCGCTTGCGCAGCCCCATGCACAGGTTGAAGGCCACGCCCGCGGCGCACAGCACCTTCGTGGGGTACTCGCAGCCGGGCTGGTGCGGGTTGAGCACCGCCGTGGCGGGCGGCAGCGTGGGCGGCACCGTGTGGTGGTCCACCACCACGACGTCCAGGCCCATCTCCTTCGCGCGGGCAATCTCCGCCACGGAGGTGATGCCGCAGTCCAAGGTCACCAGCAGGCGCGTGCCGTCCTGCGCGATGCGCTCCACCGCGGCCAGGTTGAGGCCGTAGCCCTCGTCCAGCCGGTGCGGGATGTACGTGGCGGGGGCGGCCCCCAGCTCCTTGAGGAACAGGTACATGAGCGACGTGGAGGACACGCCGTCCACGTCGTAGTCCCCGTAGAGCGTCACCTTCTCCTTGAGCCGCACCGCGCGCAGCACGCGCTCCACCGCGGGGCCCATGCCCTTCATCCGGAACGGGTCCGGCAGGTCCGCCAGCCGGTCCGACAGGAAGGCCGACGCCGCCTCCGGCGTACGGTAGCCCCGGTGGAGCAACACCCTCGCCGCCAACGGGTGCAGCGACAGCTCACCCGCAAGCGAACCGACCTCCTGCTCGACGACATCTGGAAGCAACCACCGCATGGAGGAGGACAGTACCTCAGACGTCCGACCAAGGCAGTCCAACCCGTCCACTCACACCTCCCTCCTGCACGCGTGTTCAGCCGTGCGCTCGCCTGCCTTCCTGCTGTGGACCTGCACGGCGGGTACGCGGTGCCCAGCTTGAGTGCACACCCGTGGACAGAGGAGGTCCGCATGCTTCGCAGGTTTCTCCAGGGCGGTGCCCTGATGGTCGTCGTGTTGGGCGCGGGGCCCGCGCTCGCGCAGAAGAAGCAGGGGGACGTGAACGTGTTCCTGCGCGGCGGCATTGGCGACTACACGGGCGACCTGGGCGACCTGTCGAGCACCGGCCCGCTGTGGGGCCTCACGCTCAACCTCCAGCCCACCACCTTCCTCGGCTTCGAGGTCGGCTACGAGGGCTCGCAGAACAAGGTCGCCGACACGCGCCTCTTCGACGCGCCCTCGCTGGTGCGCAACGGCGGCAGCGCGCTGGTGAAGGTGTCGCCGCCCTTCCTCACCGCGGTGCGCCCCTTCGCGGGCGTGGGCCTGGGCCTGTCCTACGTGGACGTGCGCGGCGCGGGCGCGGGGCTCTACGACAGCGACCTGATGGAAGAGGTGCCGCTCGCGGTGGGCCTGGAGTTCAACACCGGCGGCCTCACCGCGGGCGTGCGCGGCACGTACCGCGTCCTCATCGACCAGGACTTCGCGGAAGCCACCGCCACGGACGACGCGGGCGGCGGCCTCATGGACGCGTCGCTCACGCTGGGCGCGCGCTTCTAAAGCGAAGGGCCCTCGCTCCCACGCATGGGAGGAGGGCCCTCGTTGCTTCCAGGCGTCAACCGGCTCGGAGGCCGGCTCAGGCCGTCTTCGGTTCCTGCTTGGCGCCGCCGGAGTGCCCCTCGCGGGCGTGCGCGCGCTCGTCCAGCCAGATGACCAGCGGGCTGGCGATGTACACGGACGAGTACGTGCCCACGAGGATGCCCACCAGCATCGCCATGGCGAAGTCGAAGATTTCGCCCACGCCGAAGATGAGCAGACCGATGAGCGACAGCGCCGTCACGCCGGAGGTGAGGATGGTGCGCCCCAGCGTGTCGTTGACGGCGATGTTGATGACCTCCGGCAGCGGCTTGCCCTTGTACTTCACCATGTCCTCGCGGATGCGGTCGTAGATGACGATGGTGTCGTTCACCGAGTAGCCCACGATGGTGAGCAGCGCGGCGATGGACGTGAGGTTGAACTCGCGCTGGCTCACCAGGTAGTAGCCCGCCACCATGATGACGTCGTGGAGCATGGCGAGCAGCGCGCCCGGGCCGAACTTGAAGTCGAAGCGGAACGCCACGTAGATGAGGATGGCGACCATGGAATACACCAGCGCCATGATGCCGCGGTTGCGCAGCTGCTTGCCCACCTGCGGACCCACGTAGTCCACGCGGCGCTGCTCGAAGTCGGGCTTGTCGGAGCCCGCGCTCAGCGCGGCGAACACCTTGTCCGCCATGCCGCTCGCGACGACCTGGTAGTCGTAGCCGGTGCCGCCCTGGTTCGCGCCCAGGTCACGCACCTCCTGCACGCCAATGCCCGCGCCGTCCTGCACGGCCTTCTTCACCGCCTCCGCGGACATGGGCTGCGCGGAGCGGAAGTTCACGATGCCGTTGGCCATGTCGGCGTAGACGTTGCGCACCTCACCCAGGCCCTGGATGGCCGCCTTCGCGCGCTCGGCGTTCTCCGCGGTGAGCTGCGTGACGCCGCCCATGCGCAGGAGGAAGGAGTTCTCCTCGGCCGCGCCCACGCCCTGGACGCTGACGTCGTGAAGGCCGCCAGCCTGGGCCTTCTCACGCACCTGCTCCGCGGTGGTGGGCGTGTTGTACTTCAGCTCCACCACCGTGCCGCCGGCGAAGTCCACGCCGAAGTTGAACCCCACCGCGGCGATGCCGACGATGATGGCCAGGTTGATGAGCGTGGAGATGAAGAGCGCCGGCTTGCGCTTGCCGATGAAGTCGATGTTCGTCTTGTGCTTGAGAATCTGCATGGCGGATTTCCCGTGGCGCCTGTGGGGGCCGGTTAGACGGACACCGACTGCGCGTTACGGCCGTGGACGAAGTAGGTCGTGATGACGCGCGTCACGACGATGGACGTGAACAGCGACGCCAGCAGGCCCACGATGAGCGTGGTGGCGAAGCCGCGGACGGGCCCCGTTCCCGTGAAGAACAGGATGAAGCCCGCGATGAGCGTCGTCACGTGCGCGTCGAAGATGGTCCAGAAGGCGCGGTCGTAGCCCTGGTCCACCGCCGCGCGCGCGGACTTGCCGTGGGACAGCTCCTCGCGGATGCGCTCGTTGATGAGCACGTTCGCGTCCACCGCGATGCCCAGCGTGAGCACGAAGCCCGCGATGCCCGGCAGGGTCAGCGTGGCGTTGAAGAACGCCAGGCCCGCCAGGATGAGCAGGCCGTTGAGCAGGAGCGCCACGTCCGCGATGAGGCCGGACTTGCGGTAGTAGATGGCCATGAAGACGATGACGAGCGCCAGGCCCACCAGCGCGGCCAGGCTGCCCTTCTTGATGAGCTCGTCGCCCAGCGTCGCGCCCACCTGACGGATTTCGCCCACCGTCACCGGCGCGGGCAGCGCGCCGGCCTTGAGCACCAGCGCCAGCGTCTGCGCCTCGCCCAGCCACTCCTCGAAGCTGCGCCCGCTGGCGCGGCCCATGGTGATGCGCGCGCGGCCGCCGCCAATCTTCTCGTTGATGCGCGGGGCGGTGTGCACGTTGTCGTCCAGCACGATGGCCATGCGGCGGCCCACGGCGGCCTCGGTGAGCCGCTCGAACTCGCGCGAGCCCGCCGGGTCGAACGCGATGTTCACCTCGGGCTCGTTCATCTGGCTGACGGACGCGTCCGCGCCCGCCAGGCTCTCACCCGTGAGCGGAACGTTCTTGTCCAAGAGGTAGCTGCGGTACGCGATGCAGTCGTTCTTCTTCACCGGGTTCGCCACGCACTCGGTGACGACGTCGCGGCCTTCCGGCGTCTTGTCCTTCGCGTACGCCAGCAGCGCCTCGCGGTTGGGCGAGGACAGCTGCGGGAAGCCCTCGTCCTCCACCAGGGTGATGTTGCTCTCCGCCGGGGGCGGGTTCTGCTGGAACATCTGCGCGAACACCTGCGGGTTGGTGTCGTCCACCATCCGGAACTCCAGCTGCGCGGTGGTGCCCACCAGTTCCTTGGCCTGCTCCGGGTTGCTGCGGCCGGGCAGCGAAATCTGGATGGAGTCCGTGCCCAGCTTGCGCACGTCCACTTCCGCCACGCCCCACTTGTCGATGCGGCGGCGGATGACGAGCATGGCCTGGTCCACGGCCTCGTCACGGAAGCGGTTCACCTGGCCCTCGTCCGGCTTGAGCACCAGCGTGCCGCCGTTGCGCGACTCCAGGGTGAAGTCCGTGAAGGTGGCGAGCACTTCCTTCTGGATGGCGTCCATGGTCGCCGGGTCCTTCGCGGTCAGCGTCAGCTGCAGCCGCTCCGGATCCGTGTCCGCCGTCACCTCGCCCAGCTTCTTGTCGTTGACGTAGGTGGCGATCTGCGTCCCGCGGCGCTCGGTGCGCTTCTGCAGGGCCGTCTTGGTGTCCACCCGCATCACCATGTGGATGCCGCCCTGCAGGTCCAGCCCCAGGTTGAGGCGGTACTTCGCGGGGGGCGCCCACGCGGGCAGCCGCTGCTCCAGCACGGCGATGTTGTTGCGCTCGGAGCGGTCCAACACCACCAGCGAGTAGTACGTCGGGACGAGGAACCAGATCGTTCCCAGCGTCACCGCGACAATCATTCCGAACTTCCACCACCAGCCGCGGTCCATTACTTCTCCTCCTTCTTCTCAGCGGGGGCCGCCGCCGGGGCGCCCGCCACCGGAACGGTTCCCTTCGCACTGACAGCCGTCTTGAGCACGCGCACGCGCACCCCGCTGGCGACTTCCAGCGTCACGGTGGAGTCGTCCACCTGGTGGATGCGACCGAGGATGCCGCCGGACGTCACGACGTCATCGCCCTTCTTCAGCCCCGCGAGCAGGTTGCGGTGCTCCTTGAGCTGCTTCTGCTGGGGGCGGATCATCACGAAGTACATGATGGCCACCAGCACGGCGAGGAAGCCGAAGGTCCCCAGGGGGGAACCGGCCCCGGCCTGCGCGAGAATCAGGAAACTGTCAGCCACGTACTGCCTCGTCGTTTGGGAGGAAGGACTCGGAAAGGCCCCGACCCGGCGTACGGGTGGGGTCAAAACATCCGAAAGGGTGGCCTCTTAGCAAGGGCGCCCCATGTGAGCAAGTGAACGCCGGAAGCGCGGCAATCCCGTTGCCCGCTCACCGGCCGCCTTTGCGTTCGGCCTCCTGCGCCATGGCCTTCTGCCGGAAGTCCCGGGCGAACGCGGCGAAGCGGTCCTCGGCGATGGCCCGGCGCACCTGGGCCATCAGGTCCAGGAAGTAGTGGAGGTTGTGCAGGGTGTTGAGCCGCATCGCCAGGATTTCTCCCGCCGCGAACAGGTGCCGCAGGTAGGACCGGCTGAACGTGCGGCAGGTGTAGCAGGAGCACGCAGGGTCCACCGGGCGGGGGTCCTTGGCGTAGGCCGCGTTGCGGATGACCAGCTTGCCCTCCGAGGTGAAGAGCAGGCCGTTGCGGGCGCACCGCGTGGGCAGCACGCAGTCGAACATGTCCACGCCCTGCTCCACGCACGTCACCAGGTCCAGCGGCGTGCCCACGCCCATGAGGTAGCGCGGCTTGTCCCGGGGCAGGAGCGGCGCCGAGTACGCCACGCCCGCGTGCATCGCCTCCGGCGCCTCGCCCACGGAGTAGCCCCCCAGCGCGTAGCCGGGCAGGTCCACCGCGCAGATCTCCTCCGCGTGGCGCTTGCGCAGGTCCTCGTGGAGGCCGCCCTGCACGATGCCGAAGAGCGACGAGCGCTCGCGGCTCCACGCCTTCACGCACCGGTGCAGCCAGCGCGTGGTGCGCGCCAGGGACTTCTCCAGGTAGGCCCGGTCCTCGGTGGACGGGGGGCACTCGTCGAACGCCATGATGACGTCCGCGCCCAGCGTCTCCTGGATTTCAATGGAGCGCTCCGGCGACAGCGAGTGCCGCGAGCCGTCCAGGTGCGACTGGAACGCGGCGCCCTCCTCGGTGATCTTCCGCTTCTCCGACAGGCTGAACACCTGGAAGCCGCCGCTGTCGGTGAGCATGGGCCGGTCCCAGGAGATGAAGCGGTGCAGGCCGCCCATCTCCCCGATGAGCGGCTCTCCGGGGCGGAGCATCAGGTGGTAGGTGTTGCCCAGGATGATCTGCGCGTCCAGGGTCTTCAGGTCATCCGGGCCCACGCCCTTGACGCTGCCCACGGTGCCCACGGGCATGAAGATGGGCGTCTCGATGGGGCCATGCGGCGTGTGCAGCCGGCCGCGCCGCGCCTTGGTGCCGCTCTGGTCCTCGTGCAACAGCTCGAAGCGCACCAGCCCCGGGGGCACGCGGGTATCGCCCTTCTCGCCCTTTTCCCTGCCCTGCTCGTCGACCACGGCACTCACTCCTTCACCAACATGGCATCGCCGTAACTGAAGAACCGGTAGCCCGCGCGCACGGCCTCCTGGTACGCGGCGAGCGTGCGCTCCCGCCCCAGGAGCGCGCTCACCAGCATCACCAGCGTGGAGCGCGGCAGGTGGAAGTTCGTGAGGAGCACGTCCACCTGGCGGAAGACATAGCCGGGCCGGATGAACATCGCCGTCTCGCCGGGGCCGCTGCGCAGCCGGCCCGTGTCCGGGTCGGTGGCGGACTCCAGCGTGCGCACCACGGTGGTGCCCACGGCGACCACGCGGCGGCCTTGCGCCTTCGCGGCGTTCACGGCGGCGGCGGTGGCCTCCGGCACGGTGAAGCGCTCCGGGTGCATGTGGTGCTTGTCCAGCACCTCCTCACGCACGGGGAGGAAGGTGCCGGGCCCCACGTCGAGCGTCACCTCCGCGCGCCGCACGCCCTTCGCCGCGAGCTTCGCGAAGACCTCGGGCGTGAAGTGCAGGCCGGCGGTGGGCGCGGCCACGGCGCCGGACGCGCGCGCGTACACGGTCTGGTAGCGCTCGGCGTCCGCGCTGCTGGGCTCGCGGGTGATGTACGGAGGCAGGGGCAGCCGTCCCGCCGCGTCCAGGAGGCTGGCGAGCGACGTGCCCGGGGCCGCGTGGAAGCGCACCCGGTACTCCCCTCCCCCCAGGGCCTCCAGGATTTCGGCGGACAGGCCCCCGGCGAAGGTGACGGACTGGCCGGGCTTGAGCCCCTTGGACGCCTGACCCAGGCAGACCCACTCGAGGGATTCAGGCGCGCCGCCGAGCGCGGCGGAGGTGAGCGTGGCCGCCGCGGCGGGCCGCACCACGAGCAGTTCCACGCGGCCGCCGGTGCCGCTCTTCTGGCCCAGCAGGCGCGCGGGGATGACGCGCGCGTCGTTGAGGACGAGCAGGTCGCCCTCGCGCAGCAGGTCCACGAGGTCGGTGAAGTGCTGGTGGCTCCAGGCGCCGGTGGCGCGGCTGACGACCATCAGGCGCGACGCGTCCCGGTCGGGCAGCGGGGCCTGGGCGATCTGCGCCTCGGGGAGCTCGAAATCGTAGTCGGAGAGGAGGGACGACACGGGGTTGGCGCTTGTAGCAGCCCCCGCGCCCTCGCGGAACCGGCGTGGGAGGTCAGTAGAGCTGCTGGAACTCGGCGCCCGGGTAGTAGTGGGAGAGGATCTCCCGGTACGGCTTGCCCTGGTCGGCGAAGGCCTTGGCGCCCCACTGGCACAGCCCCGCCCCGTGGCCGTAGCCACGCCCGGTGAACACGTAGTTCTTGCCGGAGGCTTCCACGTCGAAGTCCAGGCTCTTGAGGCGCGTGTAGCCCAGCTTGCGGCGGAACTGCACGCCGTCCACCACGGTGCCATCCGCCAGCGTCACGCGGGTCACCCGGTGCGTGGGCGTGCGGCCGGTGACGCGCATGCCGTCCGCTGGGGACTTCAGCGCCTTGCGCAGCTCCGCCTCGGAGAGGGTCGCGGTCCAGCGGCTGGCGGGCAGCTTGCCGCAGGGGCAGTCGACGGGCTGCAGGTACGGCAGGTTCCGCTGGAGGGCGTCCTGGCCGGACTCGGTGTGCCCGCCGCAGGAGGCATGGAAGTACGCCTCGATGGGGGCCAGGTCATACGTGAGCACCTCGCCCCGCGTGGCCTCCACGGCGGCGCGCGTCTTGGCGTCCTCGCGGTTCACGCCGCCGTACACCTGGTGGAGCACGCTGCTGCCCATGTGGAAGGCGGCGCCGTAGGCGTCGAGCTTCTTCTGCAGCGCGTACGTCCGCGCGGCCACGGCCTGGGCCTTGAGGGCCTCCAGGGGGAAGGACACGGGCATCTCGCTGCCGAGTACCGCCGCGAGGTAGTCCTCCAGGGGGATGACGTTGATGAGCTGGAGGCTGCTCTTGAAGAGGCGCACGACGACGTCGCCACGCACCTGCGCGCTCCCCGCCTTGAGCGGTTCATTGCCGGGGCCGCCCGCGTCGGTGGCCTCCAGGCCGCCCCGGAAGCGGATGGCATCCCCGATGACAGGCGCACCGTTGACCTCCAGCTTGCCGTTGCGGCGGCGCACGGTGGCCTGGCCCGCGGTGATGGGGACGAAGGCGCCGTCCTCGGCATCGGGGCCGAAGCCCAGGCCCCGGCCGCTCACGCGGACCTCGTCGCCGGGGTCATCCATGGCAATGCGCATCGTCTCCACGGCGAACGCCCGCGACGACGCGAGCAGGAGCAGCAGCAGTGCCACACGTTGCAACATGGTCCAACAGTCTAGGGGCGGAGCGATCCGCCTCAAGAAATCGGCCGGAGTCCGGTGCACCCCCACGGCCGGAGCCCGCGAAAACCCCAGGCGGATGCCGCAGAATGGAGCCCCGTGACCGCCTCCGTCCCCGAAGCCGCCCGCCTGTCCCCCGAGGCCCTCGTCACGGCCCTGCGCGAGCTGGAGCCCCGCACGGCCGCCGTGCTGGTCCGCCGGCTCGTGGAGCGCCGTCCCCTGGCGGAGTGCGCGGCCTGGTACGGGATTTCAAGCGACGCCTTCGCGGTGCTCCTGCTCCGTTCCGCGGAGGCCCTGTCCCGTCAGCTGGGACTGTCCGCCAGGTCCCCCGAGAGCCAGGAGGAAGCCACCGCCTGGGAGCGCATGCTGGCCGTGGCCGTGGAGAAGGACACCGCGCCCGTGCCGGTGGCGCTCGCCCCCGTGGCCTGGCTGTGCCGGCGGATGCATGAGCTGGGACCCGAAGTGGAGGCCGCGCTGGCCCGGGCCGCCGAGGCCGACGCGGACTCGCCCGGGAGGGCGCGGGAGGAATGGCTGCGGAGGCTGGCCGTGGCCGCGCTCCTGGCCCTCACGGCCTGGCTCTATTGGAGCCGTCCCCCTGAACCCGAGCCCCGCCCCGAGCGCCGCATGCGCTCCCCTGAGCGCCGCTGACTGGACGCGGCCCTGAGCGGACGCATATGGGTAGGACCATGCGAGCGACCCGGTCATGGCTGGCCCTCCTCATCGCGGGAATCACGCTGGCGGGCTGCACGAAGCACGTGGACACCCGGGTGGCCGGGGACGACGACGCGGCCATCGACGGCATCGAGGCCCGCCTCGACGAGCTCCGCGCCCGCGAGCAGGGAGACGGCCTGACGTGCGCGCAGCAGTGCGACGTCTCCGCGAAGACGTGCGCCACGGCGGAGGAGCTCTGCGGCCTCGTGGAGCAGCAGGCGGACCGGGACGACCTGCCGCCGCGCTGCGCCAGGGCGCGCGAGCAGTGCGCGGGCGCGGGTGACGGCTGCGCGCGGTGTCAGGCGCCCTGAAGAACCGCCCATGCGTCGCCTCTGACTCCGTGCCTATGATGGGCCGGATTGAGGAGCCTCCCCATGAAGACCCGTCTCTCGTTGATGCTCGCTGCCTCGTCGCTCATGCTGGCGGCCCCTGCCCTCGCGGAGGACGACGGCCTGACGCCGGAGAAGGTGGCGGCCATCCAGCGCGATGAGGCCGCGGCCCTGGCGAAGGTGAACGCCGACTACGGCAACCGCAAGCCGTCGGAGATGAGCAACGCCGAGCGCGGCCAGTCCATCCGCGACCAGCAGAAGGAAGCCGCCAAGGTCATGGAGAAGCACGGCGTCTCCGCGAAGGAGTTCGCCACCTTCACGGCCCGGATGACGCCCGAAGACAACCAGCGCGTCGCCAACGAGGCCAGGCGGCTCGACGACAAGGCCAAGGCGGAGAAGGAAGCCGAGGCGAAGAAGCGCAAGGGCGACGGCGAGGTCCACATCCAGCAGGGCTTCAGCGACGCGGACCCCGTGGAGCTGGAGTCCGAGGAGGGCGCGGAGCCCTCCGTGGACGTCGACAGCAGCCTGGAGAACTCGCCGGTCGTGGAGATGGGCGCCCCCGCCGGCGTGCCGGCGAAGTCCTCCATCAGCCGGAAGAAGGCCTCCAGGTCAGGCTCGCGCCGCGGCAGGTAGCCCCGCCGCGACGGCCGTCAGCGGCCCCTGGAGCCCAGCTCCCGCGACCGAGCCTGCCACACCTCGTCGTACGGGCAGGAGCAGTCGGTCTCCTCCGGCTCCGGGTAGGCGTACGTCTGGCCCTTGTAGTTGCGGAACAGGGTCTCCCGCTCACCCCGCTCGATGACGTAGTCGGGCTGGAGGGTGACCTTCCCTCCCCCACCGGGCAGGTCCACCGCGAGGTGCGGCACCGCGAGCCCGCTGGTGTGACCGCGCAGCTGCTGGAGGATCTCCAGCCCCTTGGCGATGGGCGTGCGCAGGTGCTCGCACCCTTCAGCCACGTCCATCTGGTGCAGGTAGTACGGCCGCACGCGGCTGCGCAGGAGCACGTGCGACAGCTCCTTGATGATGCGCGCATCCGAGTTGAGCTGCCGCATCAGCACCGCTTGGTTCTCCACCGGCACGCCATGGTCCACCAGCCGCTCGCACGCCTCCCGGGCCTCGGGCGTCACTTCCTTCGGGTGGTTGAAGTGGGTGATGACGTAGACGGGCGCGTACCGGCGCAGCAGGCGCGCCAGCGAGTCGGTGACGCGCATGGGCAGCACCACCGGCACGCGCGTCCCGATGCGGATCATCTCCACGTGGGGAATCTCGCTCAGCGGCGCGAGCAGCGACTCCAGCCGCTCCTCGCTCAGCAGGAACGGATCGCCTCCGGAGATGAGCACGTCGCGCACCTCCGGGTGGCTGCGCACGTAGTCGATGCCCCGGCGCATCTGGTCCTTGGTGAGCTCCGCCTCACCGCCCTTGGTGATGCGCCGCCGCGTGCAGTGGCGGCAGTAGACCGAGCACGTATCGAGGGCCAGGAACAGCACCCGGTCCGGATACTTGTGGACGATGCACTCCTCCGGGCGCGTCTTGTCCTCGCCGAGCGGATCCTCCAGCTCCCCGGGCCGCACCCGGGCCTCCGCGCGCACCGGGATGGACTGCATGCGCACCGGACACGACGCGTGCTCCGGGTCGATGAGCGACAGGTAGTACGGGCTGATGCCAATCCGGAACAGCGAGGACGTCTCCTGCACCCCGGCGCGCTCCTCCGGGGTCAGGCGCACGTAGCGCTCCAGCTGCTCCAGGTTGCGCACCGAGTGACGCTGCTGCCAGCGCCAGTCCGTCCACTCCGCGTCGGTCGCGGACGGGAACAACCGGGCCCGCCCCTCGGCACTGAGCGAGGGACGGGGGGACGACATGGGCGCCGTCGCGCCCGCGGAGGAGTCCATCACGCCGCCTTGGGCTGCTCCCGCCACCACGCCTGGCCGGACTCCGGCAGCGTGTCGATGGGATCGAAGTACTCGTACTTCCGCTCAAGTGCGCCGGCGTCGTTCGCTTCCACGCTCGTGCGGTAGTTCTTGGTCCAGTAGGAGATGCCGCGCTCGCGGTCGTACTCCGCCACCTGGTGGATCCACCGCTTCCCCACGAACGGCACGTCACAGACGATGCGCGGCGTGGCGAAGCCCGGCATGTAGCCCATGATGTCGTGCTGGAGCTTCTGCGCCTGCGCCACCGACAGCCGCCAGTGCTCGCTGTTGGGGATCATGTCGCACATGTAGAAGTAGTACGGCAGGATCTTCGCGTGGTCGAGCAGCGTGAAGCACAGGTCCAGCAGCGCCTTGGGGCTGTCGTTCACGCCGCGCAAGAGCACGCCCTGGTTGCGCACGTCGCGGAAGCCCATGTCGAGCAGCTTGCGCACCGCCTTGCCCACCAGCGGCGTGAGCTGCTGCGCGTGGTTCACGTGCGTGTGCAGCGCCAGGTCCACCCCGCGCTCCACGGCCTTCTTCGCCAGCCGGTCCAGCCCCGCCAGCACGCTGTCCTGGAGGAAGTGCTGCGGCAGCGCCATGAGTCCCTTGGACGCCAGGCGGATGTCGCGGATGTTCGGGATGTCCATCAGCGCGCTGACGAACGGCTCCAGCGCCTGGATGGGCAGGTTCGCGATGTCGCCGCCGGACACCACCACGTCGCGCACGGTGGGCGTGCGGCGCAGGTAGTCCAGCATCTGCTCGTAGCGCTCCTTCTGCCCCGTCGCGAACTTGTGCTTGGACACCTGCGGGACGTCGTTGCCCACCAGGTCCATGCGCGTGCAGTGGCCGCAGTACTGCGGGCACGTGGGCAGCATCTCCGCCAGCACCTTCGTCGGATAGCGGTGCGTCAGGCCCTCGACGACCCACATGTCCGCCTCGTGGAGGCTGTCACGGCTGGCGCGCGGGTGGTTGGGCCAGTCCGTGCGGCGGTCGGCGAGCGCCGGCAGCATGTACCTGCGGACCGGGTCGTTCCACAGGTCCTCCAGGTTCATGGTGTTGAGCATCTGGGGCGGGACGAGGATGGACATCGTCGCCCGCTCCTTCTGGTCCAGCTCCATGCTCGCGGCCAGGTCGTCCGGCAGCAGCCCCCCGAGCGTCGCCTTCAGCTCGCGCAGGTTCTTCACGGTGTGCTTGCGCTGCCACACCGAGCTCTCCCACTCCGCCGCGGTGACGTCCTTGTAGCCCGGGATGCGCCGCCAGTCGGGCTCCACGAACTCCTTGCGAAGGGGATAGGTGAACGGCTGCTGCGCGGGGCCAGCGTCGGGCTTGCCTCGAGTGGACGTCGTGCTCATGAACACATCACCTCAACGTAAGGAGCGTCGTGGGCGAGGCGTCATAGCCTGCCCCCTGACATCCCTGTTCAACAATCGCAGGGGGCACAAGATGCCCGATGGCGCGGTGCGTCCGTTCACTCCACCTTGATGTTGATGAGCTTGGCCACGCCTTCCGCCTCGACGACGACGACCTGGGGCTTGGTCGACTTGCCGTTGAGCTTGAAGACGACCTTGCGCTTGCCCACCGGCAGCGTCAGCGGATTGCCCAGCGGCACCGGGGTCACGCGGTTCGTGTTCTTCCCGTCCACCCAGATTTGAGCGCCCGCCGGTGACGTGCTGCAGGCGAACTTGCCCGTCGCGGCAACGGCGGGCTTCGCAGGCGGAGGCTTGGGCTGGGGCTTCGGGGCCGGGTCCGCGACCACCGGCGGCTTGGGCTTCGGAGGAGCAGGCGTGGGCTTCGGCGTCGGCTCGGGCGGCGGGGCTTCGGCCACCATGTCCACGGGGACACGCACCTCGGAGTCACCGTTGGACGTGAAGTCGCCGGAGAACGGCTTGTAGCCCGCGCGCTTCGCCGTGAAGGTGTACTTCTTGCCCATCTCCAGGTCGCCGAGCTTCGCCCCGGGGACCTTGCCCAGGGACTTGCCGTTGACGGTGATCTCCGCGCCCTCCTGTCCTTCGAACAGGGCCGTGAACGTCTTCGGCGCGGGCGGCTCGACGGGCTTCTCGGGAGGGGGCTCCGGCGTCGTGGGAGGCGGCTTGTTCTCGACCACCGGAGGCGTCGCCGGAGGCGAGGGCGGGGGCTCCACGGGCTTGGGCTCTGGAGGCTTGGAAGCCGCCTCCGCCTTCAGGCTGAGGAGGATGGGGGCCGCCGCCTGTCCGGCGGTGACCTCGATCTGCTGCGTCACGGGCTGGTAGCCCGGGGCGGACGCGGTCACATTGTGCAGGCCCGCGGAGAGCTCGATGACCTGGTTGGCGTTGACGGTCTCCCCGTCCACGAGGACGGTGGCTCCCACGGGCGCGACGAAGTTCACGGAGCCCGTGGATGAGCCACGCACCACGAAGATCACGCCCACGATGAGGAGCAGGGCCACGCCCGCGGCCACGCCGATGATGGCGGGCTTGGGCAGCGGCTTCTTCGGTCCGGCGGGTGCCTTGGCCTTGGCCTTGGCATCGACCTTGGCGGCCGGGGCCGGCTTCGCCATCTTGGAAGCCTTCTGCGGGATGGTCGCAGGGCCGTCAGCCTCGTCGTCGTAGGGCGGCTCCTCGCCGTCCTGCCCCTCGTCTCCGTAGTCCTCCTGGCCGTCGCGCTCGAAATCGTCGCCCTGGTCGTCGTAGGCGCCTTCCGGGTCGTCCGCTTCAGCGGCCTGGGGGCGAAGGCCGTTGTGGCGCGCGCCCACCGGGAGGGTGATGTTGCCAGTGGTCTCCTCTTCCTCGGGATCCAGCACCGGGGCGGCAGAGCCCCCCCGTGAGCGCGAAGGCGGCGCCGTCGGCGCAGGGCCAATCATGGTCGCGCCCGCGTAGGCCTCCCCACCCTCGTCCCCGATGATGACCTGGGACTTGGGACCGCTCTTGCCCTTGCCGCCTCTCCCGTCGTCCTGAGCGAAGGGAGAAGCGCTGGTGTGGTGCCCCGCCCGGTCAATGGGGTTCTCCGAGCGGCCGGTGATGCTGTCGTCCACGACGACGCTGCTGTCGGCGATCCGCGTCTCCGGGGCCCGGAACGTGTGCGTGGAGTCCACGATCTGCGTCTTGTCCGCGGCGCCATCCATCTCCGCCAACTCCTCGTCGGTGGGCGGAGGGATGTAGCCAGGCGCGGGCTGGGCAGGCGCCGTGGAGGCGCGGCCCGCGGGAGAGCCCGAAGGCGAAGGCGCGGGTGACTTCTTCTGCGCGGTCGCGCGAGGCGCCGCGGCCGGGGGCGGAACCGTCACGCCCGAGTGTTCGATCTGGTCCGGGCGCTCGACAGAGGCATAGCGCTCCATCTTCTCCGCCTCACGGAGCATGTCCTCGGCGAAGGCCTCCTTCATGAAGCCGGACAGGTGCTTCGACGAGTAGATGGCGTCCCCCGCGAGGAGGAAGCGCATCAGGTCCTCCTGCAGGTCCGACGCCCACTGGTAGCGATCCTCGGGCTCGCGCGCGAGCGCCTTGAGGACGACCTTCTCCAGGCCCGCGGAGATGTTCGGATTGAACTCGCGCGGCAGCGGGATGTCCGCGTTGCGCACCTTCTCCAGCGTGGAGAAGTCCGACTCGCCCACGAAGAGCTTCTCGCCCGTGAGCATCTCGTAGAGCAGCACGCCGACCGCGAAGATGTCGCTGCGCCGGTCGATGGGCATGCCCCGGACCTGCTCCGGGCTCATGTAGCCGAACTTCCCCTTGAGGATGCCGGCCTGCGTCTTCTGCGAGCGGTTGGCGGCCTTGGCGATGCCAAAGTCGATGATCTTCACCTCGCCTTCGTACGAGACGAGGATGTTCTGCGGAGAGACGTCGCGGTGGATGATGTGCAGATCCTGGCCGCGCGCGTCCTTCTTGCGGTGGGCGTAGTCCAGGCCTTCACACATCTTGGAGACGATGAACACCGCCTGAGCGGTGGGCATGATCTCCTTGCGGCGACGGTAGCGCTCCAGGAGCGTGCGGACGTCACGGCCCGCCACGTACTCCATGGCGATGAAGTACGTGTCCTCGTGCTTCCCGAGCTCGTGGATGTGCACGATGTTGGCGTGGTTCAGCTGAACGCTGATCCGCGCCTCGTCGATGAACATCGTGATGAACTCGTCATCCTCCGCCATCGTCGGAAGGATCTTCTTGATGGCGAGGATGCGCTCGAAGCCTTCGACGCCAAAGGCCTTCGCGATGAAGACCTCGGCCATGCCGCCGACGTTGATGCGCTCGAGGAGCAGGTACTTCCCAAAGAAGGTCGGCTTCTTCATCTCGCGGGGCTGCCCGACGCCGGCGAGTACGGACCGCGGCAGGCGGTGCGCAGACCGGGGGGAGCAGAGACTCTAGATCCAGTGGGAACGCCGGTCAAACATCCACGATGACGCATTTCCCCAAGGAATCCGAGAACTTGGCGTCCCCTTCCGCCAGAACTGACCCACCCGCCTCCCCACGTCGGCCCGGTGCGACCCTCGGCGTGCGCAGGACCGCAGTCCACCAGGCCGGTTCCCCCTCGGTCCCGTGGGGGAAATGAGCCACCCGCGAGCACGGGAGCAACGCTAAAGCCGGCGACGGCCGCAGGCGGCAGCGAAGCCCGCAAAGACAAAGCCCCTGGCGCCTTGCGGCGTCAGGGGCTTTCAAAAAGAATCCGGCAGCGACCTACTCTCCCACGCGGTTTCCCGCGGAGTACCATCGGCTCTGGAGGGCTTAACTTCCGTGTTCGGGATGGGAACGGGTGTGACCCCTCCGACATTGCCACCGGAAAAGCGAATGACGGTGCATACGAAGGGTAAGTTGCAGGTTTCTGCGTGAATGAAGCCTCTTCGAGAAGTCGAAGAAGCAATTGAGAATAGCTGATGTCTTCCGGGCGGACGCGCATACGGCGTCCTGGCCTCGGCCTTGGCCCCGAGTCCCTTACTCCCCGCGTGGGGGCATGCAAGAGAAGGGGGGAAGTAAGCCGCTCGACTTATTAGTACTGGTTAGCTTAACGCGTTACCGCGCTTACACACCCAGCCTATCAACGTGGTAGTCTTCCACGAGTCTTCAGGGGCTTGCGCCCGGGATACCTGGTCTTGAGGTCGGTTTCCCGCTTAGATGCTTTCAGCGGTTATCCAATCGGCACATGGCTACCCAGCGATGCCTCTGGCGAGACAACTGGTACACCAGCGGTGCCTCCAACCCGGTCCTCTCGTACTAAGGTCAGAGCCTCTCAAGTATCCTACGCCCACAGCAGATAGGGACCAAACTGTCTCACGACGTTTTGAACCCAGCTCGCGTACCGCTTTAATTGGCGAACAGCCAAACCCTTGGGACCTGCTCCAGCCCCAGGATGCGATGAGCCGACATCGAGGTGCCAAACCTCCCCGTCGATGTGAACTCTTGGGGGAGATAAGCCTGTTATCCCCGGAGTACCTTTTATCCGTTGAGCGATGGCCCTTCCATTCAGGACCACCGGATCACTATGACCTGCTTTCGCACCTGCTCGACCTGTCGGTCTCGCAGTCAAGCTCCCTTATGCCATTGCACTCGACGCCCGGTTTCCAATCGGGCTGAGGGAACCATCGCGCGCCTCCGTTACTTTTTGGGAGGCGACCGCCCCAGTCAAACTACCCACCAGACAGTGTCCCAGTCCCGGCTGACGAGACATGGTTAGACACCAGAAATCAACAGGGTGGTATTTCACCGTTGCCTCCACCGAACCTAGCGGCCCGGCTTCAAAGGCTCCCACCTATCCTACACAGTCAATCCCTAGTGTCACTGTCAAGTTGTAGTAAAGGTTCACGGGGTCTTTCCGTCTTGCTGCGGGTAAACTGCATCGGCACAGCTATTTCAATTTCGCTGAGTCCCTCTCCGAGACAGTGCGGAAGTCGTTACTCCATTCGTGCAGGTCGGAACTTACCCGACAAGGAATTTCGCTACCTTAGGACCGTTATAGTTACGGCCGCCGTTTACTGGGGCTTCGGATCATCGCTTCGCCTTGCGGCTGACGAATCCCCTTAACCTTCCAGCACCGGGCAGGAGTCAGACCCTATACGTCGGCTTGTCGCCTTCGCAGAGTCCTGTGTTTTTGGTAAACAGTCGCTACCGCCATTTCTCTGCAACCTCTCTCGGCTTCGGCTGTACGCCTACACCTACCAGAGGCCCACCTTCTTCCGAAGTTACGGTGGAAATTTGCCTAGTTCCTTGGAGGAGAGTTCTCTCAAGCGCCTTAGGATTTTCTCCTCACCCACCTGTGTCGGTTTGCGGTACGGACACCCTGCAGACTCCCTGCGGGACTTTTCTTGGAAGCCGAGCATCAGCGACTTACCCCTTGCGGGGCGCCATGGGGTCTCGGGGATAGCTGCCGCGCCTTTATTCGTACGCGACACCCCTACGCCTTTAGACTGACACAACCACCGGTCAGCTCGCCTAGCTTTCTCCGTCCTCCCTCAGTTCAACGTCTGCAAGATGGCGCAGGAATATTAACCTGCTTGCCATCACCTACGCCTTTCGGCCTCGGCTTAGGACCCGGCTAACCCTGGGAAGATTAACTTGACCCAGGAAACCTTGGGTTTACGGCGAGGGGGTTTCTCACCCCCTTTATCGCTACTCATTTCGGCATCAGCACTCCCAGTCGCTCCAGCAGCCCTTTCGGTCTACCTTCGCTGCAACTGGGACGCTCCCCTACCGCCATACGCGCCTGACGCGCATGACCCGAAGCTTCGGCACTAGTCTTGAGCCCCGTTACATTTTCGGCGCGGCCTGTCTTGACCAGTGAGCTATTACGCTTTCTTTAAAGGATGGCTGCTTCTAAGCCAACCTCCTGGTTGTCAATGACCTGCCACATCCTTTCTAGTGTTCACTTAGACTAGATTTGGGGGCCTTAGCTGTCGGTCTGGGTTATTCCCCTCTTGCCAATGGACGTTATCACCCACTGACTGCGTCCCGGGATAACAATTGCCGGCATTCGGAGTTTGATACGGTTTGGTAATCTGGTGAGACCCCTAGCCGTTTCAGTGCTCTACCTCCGGCATTGAATTACCCGAGCCGATACCTAAATATCTTTCGGGGAGAACCAGCTATCACGGAGTTTGATTGGCCTTTCACCCCTACACACAGCTCATCCCAGAAATTTTCAACTTTCATGAGTTCGGTCCTCCATGCGGTGTTACCCGCACTTCAACCTGGCCATGTGTAGATCACCCCGCTTCGGGTTATAATACACGCAACTTAGCGCCCTATTCGGACTCGCTTTCGCTCCGGCTCCACCTATCGGCTTAGCCTCGCTACGTATATTAAGTCGCCGAATCATGATGCAAAAGGTACGCTCTCGCACTGGCTTGCGCCGTAGTGCTCGAACTGCTTGTAGACATGCGGTTTCAGGTTCTTTTGACTCCCCTCA